>CBDICY010000032.1:0-3001278 GCA_965277445.1 Saprospiraceae bacterium
ATTGTCTGGGTTTCCCCTGGTGATGTGCAGCGTATTGTTGGCGCAGCTCGGGGGTCAGTGATTCCTTGAGTATGAAACTGCCGGCGATAATAGCCAGTAAAGAGAGGCTGGCAGCGGCCAGTGCGGGGCGAACGAAATTTAACTCATCTCCCGTCAGCAGGCCGCCCAGGGTTGGGCCTATAACCATGCCGACAGCAAAAGCAGCGCCGATTAAACCCATCCCCTTAGCGCGATTCTCCGGGCTGGTAATGTCAGCAATCATTGCAGAGACTACGCCAAAGTTACCGGCCATTAGTCCGCAAAACGCGCGGGAAAGGTATACCATCCAGAGTGTTGTTGAAAATGCCAGAAGCACATACGATAGCGCGGTGCCTGCCAGGCAGGTAAGAATCACGGGCTTGCGACCAATACGGTCACTGAGTCGTCCCCAGAAAGGGCCACAGATACCGGCAAAGGCGGCATATACGATGATGATCAGGGCAATATCCATATCATTACCGCCCAGCTCCGGAGCCATAAAGGGCATAATCGGGATAATGATGCCGAAGCCAATTAAGTCAATGACAACGGTTAGGAATAAAACGGGCATTTACTGATTTCTGTATGGGACGGCAATGAGTATGCATAAGATTGCCAGGAAGCATAGAGTGTTTTACTGAGTAATACCACACAGGGCTATGGCTTAGTCGCTGTTATCGATGGTCGCAAGAATTTCCTGGATGTCGGGCACGTCGGGCTTTGCCCAGTAGACATTGGCCAGCTTGTTGTCACAGCTTTCTGGTAGGGCGCCAGTCCGCATGGCGATAATGGGTATGTTGCCGACTTTACTGTCGAGAGAGTCGGCAATTCCCTGACTTGCATTGACCTGGCTGGTCTTGGCAAATTTGTTTTCTGCAGCAATGATAATCTTTGGTGGGCTGTTTGCTATAGCCCTTTTAGCGTCAATCTCAGTGGTGACGGTAGTTACATGCCAGCCTAGTCTGTTGAGACTGTTTGCCAGAATATCCCTGAAGGTCGATTTATTATCGAGCAACAATAATCGATTGTTCTGCTTGTAGGGGCGGATGTCTTCAATGATCTGGATTAGTTTGTCCCAGTTAACGGGTTTCCTCAGGTACTCAACCGTTCCCATGTCATAGTTCAGGTTTTCTACATCTAACATCGATAGAAGGATCACCGGAATATTCTGCGTAACCAGATTTTCTTTCAGCACCGATAGGACGGTCCAGCCGTCAACGACGGGCATCATCAGGTCGAGTAAAATAACGTCTGGTTTCAATTCAATGGCCAGCTTGATAGCGTCGTTACCATTATCGACAAGGACGGTTTCGTAACTGCCCCGATGCAAAAAGCGTTCGGTTAAGGCGAGAGCTACCGGATCATCATCTATGACCAGGATGGTGGTTTTTTCCAAAAGCTCAGGGTCAGCGAGTAATTCCTGCTGCAGCGGAGTCGTTTCATTATAGGGCGATGCAGAGGAGGTGAATTCAACACTGAAACTTGTGCCACTTTCAACCGTACTGCGGGCTTCAATATTTCCACCCATCAGTTCGCAGTACTGCTTACACAGCGCCAGGCCTAAACCGGTGCCACCGTATTTTCTGGTTGTTGATGAGTCCGCCTGCACAAAGGGGTCGAATATAATCCGGGTTTGTTCTGGCGTCATGCCAATACCGTTGTCGATGACGCTGAAGCGAAGAGATGTCTGCTTGTCAGTACTGATCAATTCGCTTCGGAGGATGATTTTTCCGTTCCGGGTAAACTTGCAAGCATTGCTTAGCAGGTTGTAGAAAATTTGCCGGAACTTGGTGACGTCGTTAAACATCAAAGGGTAGTCTCCGGCATGGTCGAAAATTAGTTTGTTGTGATTTTTTTGGGCCAGGGGCTGAATGGTAGTGATGACGTCCTTGAGTACAGCGACACTGTCAAACTCCTCGTTGAATACGGTCATCATGCCCGATTCAATTTTGGAAAAGTCCAGCACGTCATTGATTTGGGATAGCAAGTGGCGGCCAGCGGTGAGCACTTTTTCAAGATCACCGGTCTGTTCTTCAATACTCACCTCGTTAAGCTCTATGTCTTCCAGCATCATTTCGCTATAGCCAATAATGGCATTCAGTGGTGTGCGAAGTTCGTGGCTCATATTGGCCAGAAAATTACTCTTTGACTGGTTCGCCAGATCGGCTAGCTCTTTGGCGTGGTTGGCTACTTTGATGGCATTTTGCATTTTGGCAGACATGGTGTTGAAGGCTTTAGCCACTTCTCCCAGTTCGTCCTTATTGACCACCGGGATTCGATACTCCAGGTTGCCGCCTCCAATAATCAGGCTGCCCTCCTTGAGCTGAGTCAGGGCCTTGTTGGTGTAGCGAATCAGGAAAACGCCCAGGCCGATGGTTAAAATAATAGAAAAGAGGAAAACGCTGATGGTGATCTTATTAGTCACCGATTCAATATTATTAATATCCAGAGCCTGCCGATCAGCAAGTTTTACCAGGCCTTTGTCCAGGTTGTCGAGATCGCTGATGACCTGTCGGTAGAGTAGCTCTCGCAAGTCAGCTTCAGCGTAGTGGTCATAGGCTTTGTTGTTGTAATTACGGTAAAAGTTTTTCCACAGAGGGGTGAGTTCGATAAAGCTGCTGTGAAGGGTGCTGAATAAATCTTTCTTGCCGGAGCTTGCGATCCCAAGTTCCTGCAGCTGAGACTGCAAGGTGGAAATTTCGCTGACGGCTTGGGCAATCTCCTGCGGTGTCAGGGTTTCCTGCAAAGTATTGCGCAGGGAGCTGAGTAGGAGAATAGCTTTATGTAAATCCAGTAGAGTCTGTTTGATGGTTGCGGCTAGAAGTTGGCCGGAAACTGCCTCGCGTAATTGCCCCATGCTTTGGGTGCGCGTATTGTTGCTCCACGAATAAGTGCCGACATTGACTGAAAATAGAATAAGCACACTGATAATGGCGAGTGTGAGCCGTTCCCGTAAACTCATCGATTTAGCCTTTGCTGCCGGCCAAATGTCGCTCAATGATGATGAGTAACTGGGCAAAGTCTATGGGTTTTGTGGCGTAATCATCACAGCCTGCGGTCAGGGCTTTCTCCCTGTCGCTTGCCATCGCGTGGGCGGTTAATGCAATGATCGGCGTATTGGCTGAGATGGTACTTTTTATTTGTCCGGTGGCGATCCACCCATCGATGATAGGAATTTCCATATCCATTAGGATAAGGTCGGGTTTCTCTGATTTAGCTGCTGCGATGGCCTCTTCGCCATTGACTGCGGTGATAACGTCAAAACCCTTGCGCTCCAGGCGTCGGGCGAGCATGTCACGGTTCATTTCATTGTCTTCGACCAGCAGCAGCGTCGTCATAATAATTTCTTCACGTTTTCAGCCCTGAGGCTTGAAAGGGCCGCAGGCGATAAATCGGTAAGCTCGTAGACAGTAATCGCCTGTAGTATGCCTTTGGCCTGAATCATTTTTCCCATGCCAATGGATAGAAGAGACTGGCTGTCGTTTAGCGTTGCTTCTGAAATATAAATACTGCCGGCGGGGCACTGTTCCTCAATACGAGCGGTTTGATTGACAGTGTGGCCGACCACGCCGTACTTGGTGCGTTTCTCTGAACCAATATTGCCGGCAACGACCAGTCCGGTATTCAGGCTGATAGCGATTTCTATTTGGGGCAGGTCTTCCAGTTTATTGCGCTGGTTAATGCCTACCAGTGCCTGCTGCATTTCCAAGGCGCAGCAGATAGCCCGGTCTGAGTCGTCATGGCGCCTTACCGGGGCGCCAAAAATAGCCAGGATGGCATCGCCAATGAACTCATCGACGGTGCCGCTGTATTTCATAACGATGTCTGCCATGCCACCAAGGTAGTTGTTTAATAAACGAACCACACGGTGGGGAGGGAGTTGCTCACAAATGGTAGTGAAGCCGCAAATATCGGCCATGAGTACTGTTACTTTGCGCTGCACGCCACCGAGATCCAGGCCGTCAGGGTTTTCCAGCAGAGCGTCAACTATCTCTTCTGAAACATAGCGCCCGAATACTTTGCGGATAAAACGCTGGTTAAGTTCGAGTTCCTTTCGGTATTTTTCTTCCCGGTCATGCCAGCGTTTGCGCTCAACACCGGCACTAATGCGAGCTTGCAACAAGACCGGGTTGAAGGGTTTAAATAAATAATCTTCGGCACCTGCTTCAATGCAGCTAATAACCCTTTCGGTATCCTTCATGCCGGATACCACAATGACGGGAATGGCTCGCCAGATGTTGTGCTGCTTAAGCCTTTGCAAGAGTTGAAAGCCGTCCATTTCTGGAAGAATCAAGTCAAGCAGAATGAGATCGACCTCTTCGGAGGATAGGCGATCAAACATGATTACTCCGGAAGCGGCTTCCAGTACTTTATGTTTGTCTTGCAGTAAATAACGGGCGAGTATTTCCCGGCTTTCAGCCTGATCATCGACGATCAGTATGGTCCCGGGTTCACCGGTAGGATTGATCTTCGGAATCCGGGAGGCTTAACAAATTTATTACTCTTAAATTTGCACAACAAAAGAACTTTGATTATATTGCATTAAATAAACACATAAAAAACACTATTATGGACACACTCAAAATCAAACCCTTTAGCAATGCTGAAATCTTGGCGGGTAACGCTTTAGGTAAATTAATCGGAAATGAAAAAATTGATCCGAAAACATTTAAATTAATTAATGCGATTGTTTGGAGCGTATGCGATCAGCTAGAGAACGCGCCAGAACTTAAAAAGCACGACATCAAAATTAACGAATAAACCCATCGCCACGCAAACGGCTCGCCTGTCGGCGGGCTTTTCGTGGTATAAATCAACACTAATTTAAATTAATAATCATGAACACAAACACAATTAAAACAGAATTAAAAGAATATATATCTGATTATTTCGGATTTCAATATTCGGAACAGTGGCAAAAGAATAATATATCTAAAGATGATTTACATTTTCGTTTATTCAATCAAGACCATTATATTATTGGATATTACAACGCAGAGCAATGGCTAAAGAAACATAATATATCAGTTTTCGAGGGTATTGAATTCGTGCAAGATTACGAAAAGGAAAATTTCGGAAATGATGCCATTCAAACATATGACAATGCCGAAAATCTAGTTAATATGATTACCTATATAATAGGTGAGGAATTGATATACAATGAAGAATATCACAAAGAATTAATTTAAACCTAATCAACATGAAAACGAAAACAATTGATATTAACGCGCGTGAATGGATTGACAAAGTCAACGGAAATTCTTATTTCTGCGGAACTGTTACTTTAAACTATGGCATGAAAGGCGAAGAAACTTTTTTAATGCCTTTCCAATATGGATACGGCTCACAATATGAACACGAAGCAAAAGCGATTTTAACGCAATTTAATAAGATATCGACAGAATACGAAAGTCTTTATTCCTACTGCAAAAGGGAAAATATACCTCTAAATAGTAGTATCAAAGAATATTGTTTAAAAAGGGAATTAAAGCAAATAGAGAAAGATTACAACACTAACTTAAATTAAAATAGATATTGCTTGCGGTTGGCAAAGCGTGGATAAAGGCAGATAAGCCCACGCATCTATTTTTTAAATAAATTAAAAAAAACATTATGCAAATAGATATTTACAAAGTAAATTATGGATATTGGGAATATTCCACAATACATAAAAACCTTTGTGTCCGTCATTTGTACGACACAAACAATAAAAGAATAAATAAAAAACATTTTAAGGAATACGTTAGAATTTACACCCAATTTCATTAAAACATTATGGAAAAATTATCATCAACTAAAGAGTATTTAAAATCAATTGATTCAATTGAAAAGGAAAGAATTATAAGCTATGTCGATAAATATTTTGATTGGTTTAATAATGAATGTAGCGACCAATATGATGAGTTATATTGGCTTATTGACATGGCAATTAACCCAACGAAAGACAGTCGTGAAAATGTTATCGAGGTATTAAGGGACACTTATAAAAGAATGAACGAAAAATAAAAATTATGAACTTTAAAGATTATAGTAAATTCAGGAAATTGCTTTTAAGCTATGCGCCAAATTTGGAGGCAAGACATGAATATTTAGTAAATTCAACAGACGAAGAAAAGGACGATTTATTCGAAATGATCCTTTATTTAGAATCGATAAACGCAGATTTTAAATCGATACGTTTTAACGTTAATCATGATATCACAGGAAGTAATAAAAAAGACCCTTTCTTCATGCCAAGATCATACGGGTATAAATCACTAAACGACACTAACTTAAATTAATAAAATTATGCCATACATAAATTTTCAACTAACTGATTTTCCTAATAAAGGAATCAAAACGGTGTGCGAAACAAACACACGAAAAGAAGCAAAATATTTAATTTTGGAATACAGAAAAAGTGATCCAAGCAATAAATACTGGATCAGTCAAAGACCATGTAAAGCGTGGTAAAACAAGAATTACGAAAAAACACACATAATGATCAACGAAATAAAAAAAATCAATTTAGCTTTAAAAAAGCAAAGACAACGAACTGCAAATATTGAGGATATAAATTTCCTCATGATAAAGCAAAAACAATACGGAACTTTAAACCCGCGAATAATTCAAAACCTAATAAAATAAATAGAAACAATGAATGACACAAAAGAATTAGAAGTACAATGGCAGAACTCCACAAGAAAGTTACTTGTGGGTAAAACTGTAAGACATGTTAGGTACATGAACGACAAGGAAATGGAAGATTTTATGTGGTACAAAAAACCAATAGTAATAATCTTTACCGATGGGACTATGCTAGTTCCTCAATCAGATGATGAAGGTAATGATGGTGGATCATTGTATTATTATAATAAGAAAGAAAACAAGCAAGAAGTAATTCCAGTAATTTAAAGCAACAATAAAATGAAATCAAAAGATGCAGTAAAATGCGCCATTGACCAACTCGGTCAAGCCTTGTCTGATGCAGATAAGCATGATGGCGGAATAATATGCAAAGAACGTATACAATACGCCATGAGATTATTAATGGATCAAGAAGAACCTGAACCAATTATCGCGGGAGTAGATTTTACTGACTCTTTGGAACTTTTAAATAAATTATAAACGAAAACAACTATGGATTTTAATGAAATGAAAATACCTCTACTTGAGAAGGTGGCGAAAGATTACGAAAAATTGTATAAAAGTTACGAAAAATTGTATGAGGGAAAAGCCGATGATTTTTCAACCCTGTATAGTCTTGTGGAAATTGCATACAGAATATTGGAAGATGCTATTGATATAGGCACTAATCCTAAGCATTCAGTAACTGACGGTGAAAAACTGGATATGATCATTAACAGACTGTCAAGTATAAAACGATTTGTTGATCGTTACACTTCTCAGAATGATAATGATTTTTAGCCCATCAGGGGAAGGTTTTAGCCCATAATGGGAACAAATAATTTAGTAAGGGAGCAACATGGTGATTTGGTAGGTTCGATTCCTACTTGCTCACAATGACAATTTTGTCAGAGATTTAATTAACAAACAATGGAATACAAAGTAATTAGAGAAACACTACACGATGGTCTTGACAAAGTAATTGGCAAATCAGTTTTGCTTCTTCAATGGTCAAGAGAAGCTGATGATGTTGTTGGTTGCATTGATGACACTACGATTTACTATACAGAAGAAAAAGAATCTACTTCATATGGTATTGTAGAATGGGAAGCAGTATTTAACAACAGAGATTTTGCAGAAACAAGTTTTATGGATGAAAGCCAATTAATTAAAAACGATGGATAAACATATAACTGAAAACACAACCATCCGAACATTATGTAAAAATCGTATAATTTCAAGAAGATTAGCGAATGCATTGGAAACCATGGAACAACCTACTAATATGGAAATAACTCTTAAAACAGTATTACAGGCTTCCAAATCAGACTTAATTAAAATGAGGTGTTTTGGAGTAAAATGTCAAAAAGAGTTATCGTCTTTTATTAGAGATTACAATCAATCGCAAGATAAGGAGATACTATCCGACTGTTGTAATGCTCAGATCGTTCATAGTGACATTTGCAGCGACTGCCAGGAGCATTGCCTTTAAATAACTTAAATTAAATTAAATGAAAACAACTTACGAACCTGTTATCGATCCTGAGGGACGATATGAATTACGATGTGGCAGTTGGACTATGTTTAATCGTAAAATTAGCGATAAAGGGCATAGCATTGTCCTTAATAGACCACATTCAAAAAGCTATCAGATATACGATAGCTACCAGGAGGCAGTGCAGGCTATTAGAGACCACTGTGAGGACTATGAAAAGCTAGTGTCAATAGACAATGAATTAGGCAAGTACCTATCTTCAGGCGATGGGAGATGGGGAAGGGCATAGTTTGGAAAATTTGGAATGCATTGGAAAAAACCAATGAATAGGAAAATAGGGAAAAAACCCATGTTTTTTGCGTGTTTTTAATAACTATGAATAGACAAAATAAAATAGAATGTGAGCTAAAAAGTAATGGCGATCTTATTTTAAGCGCGACCATCAGAGGAAATATAATTACCCGAAGATATGTATACTACGAGGTAAATGAAGCAAAAGAACACTTTAACAATAACTTAAACCGAATGAAATTATGATTATAGATTGGCAAATTAAAGGAAGTAACTATCAGCAGCACTGGAGGCTTTACGTGCTTCGTAAAGACCCTAAAACCAAGGTAGAATCCTGGAGCGTAGAGTCAGAGGGCAACTCCAACGTAGAACTGTTAAAATTAGCAAACTCATTAAAAGAATAAAAGTTATGGAAATATTAAAATTTTTTATTAGCTTCGTACTTTGGATATTCGTTGCACGAGTATTCTTATGGGTTGGCAAAAAAATCTTTAACGACTAACCCTTATTATTAACCTTAAATTTTTTTCAAATGTTAGAAGTAATTACAACATCAATTTTTTTAGCTTCAATGGGTATTCTATTTATGGGTGTAGCCTTAATATGGGATAAAATACTTTAATTGTGGCAGATATAACAATGTGTAAAGGAGAAGGATGTGAGTGTAAATTAACTTGCTATAGATATACGGCAGAACCTTGCACACATAGACAATCATATTTTGTGGAAAGTCCTATAATAAATAATGGTTGCGATTACTATTGGAAATTAACTAAATAAATAATTATGATTCAACATCTATTTCCTGTAAGAAGGAGCAGAAAAAGTGAACACGCTGACTATATTTACAACTCACTAGTTGAGATTGATACCGAATGTCGTGATTTACGATTTAAATTAAATGAAAACAATGGTCATTATGTAATGCAAAAGATGATCAACAGAACTCAATTACAAAAGAAATACTTACGAAGACTTAAACTATTAAACTATTAAACTATGCCAGTATTAAATACAATTAAAGACTCAGAGATTCAATATTTAAAACAAAGAGTAATTGCTCTTGAGAGTGAACTAAACAAAGCGCACAAAAACAACTCTAGGCACATGTCAGACAAGGACATTGTTGTTATGCTCCTGGAAGAGGTAGAGTTAGACCACATGCCTGAGATATGGGTTGAAGAGTTAATGAACGCCTTACATCGTGATTACGTTTTAACGATAGAATAAAAATTAGTGTGTGTTTGGAAGAAAGGGGTAGCAGAGATGTTACCCTTTTTTTATGCCCTAAAATTAGGTTAAACAATTTATTTGCACTAATTTAGCACTATAAACAAATATATTATGCAAACACTTCAGAATTTCAAGGCGGACTTCACTAAAAAACAACCTAGGGAGACGCAAAAAACTAATTACTCGGCAAAACTAACATATAACGAGGTATTGCCATTAATCAATAAAATATTTAAATGAAAGAGCATATATTCTTAAAATACTTAAACAACATCTGTAATCACTTAAACTTAAGTCAAAGTGAAATCTTTACTAAAAACAAGGCTTCACATATTGTAGAGGCGAGAAGGATGCTATGGAAACTTTGCGAGTCCAGGGGGATGACTCCTGAAGAAATAAGGCGCTATACTCAATACAAGTCAAATCACAATGTTCATAGATCAACAATCGTCAGAGGAATAGAAATTTTAAACAAGAAAATAAGCGACGACAATGACTACGTGCATATAATTTCTAAACTAAATCAAATTGATATTTAAAGAATTAAACGACATTTTTGATGAGGCTTTGGATGATCACAGTTCAGTAAACTTAGACTGGACAGGTTATCAGGCTAGGATGACACTTGGCGTTAAGATCGCTAAGGATGACGAGTCTGGAGAGGTTACTATCTTTCACCCAAAGCGTGGTAATGATGTTTACACAGAGCTTTTTGAAGATGAGTATCAACTTTTTTTTGATCACGGATGGACAAAGGCAGTCTATATGATCACACTTGATAAGTACAAGAAAAGTATTAATAAATACAATGAGACTGTGATTCAAGAAATGAATACTACTAAAAACGAAAAAATCATTCAATCCTCAAAACTTGCAAGAACTAATTTATTGAAGAAGTATTATAAATTAACAACTAAATTAAATCAACTATTATGAACAACAAAAAAACAGTATTCGAAGTGCTTTCTGCAGTAGATGTCAGCGCGCGCGTTCAAAAGAAAGGAAAACTCACTTATCTATCTTGGGCTTGGGCTTGGGGTGAAGTAGCAAAGAGATATCCTGACGCTAACTATGAGGTGTATAGAAATCCTGACACCAATCTACCTTATGACTTTGTAGAGGGTTCAGGTTATATGGCTTATACAACTGTAACAATAGAAGGTAAGTCCTTAAGTATGTGGCTACCTGTAATTGACTATAATAACAAGTCTATACTAAGTAACGCTACAACCTTTGATGTCAATAAAACGCTAATGAGGTGTTTAACTAAGAACTTAGCCATGCATGGTTTAGGACATTATATTTATGCTGGAGAGGACCTTCCAGAGACACCAATTGAAACTACAGGAAAAGTAGATTTAGGTAATAAACCTACAAACCTTAAAGTTGACTTGGGAGATGATGATTTTGATGAGGTAATAAAAAAGATCAAAACATACTTGGGTGAAAAGCAAAGTTGGGATGGTATAATTAAAAGACTGAAAACTAGATATAACGTAACTGAAGAGCAGTTGGTTAAAATTAAAAATAAAACAAAATGAAACACGAAGAGATAATAGAAAAGCTAAGAGATGACGAGCAGTACTATGGAGATTTTGGCAGGCAGTACATCTCTAATTCTGACATAAAGAATTTAACTTATGATCCTGCACAGTTTGGCAACAAAATCCCTGATAATCCAAACTTTCACTTAGGCAGATACTTCCATCAGCTTATCTTAGAGCCAAATAAAGCAAAAGAGTTTCCTATAGTGGACATCAAGGGACGCAACACAAAGGCATATAAGAGCTATTTAGAGGACAATAACCTAACTTATGCCATTACCACAGAAGAAGCTAAAAACATCCAGGAGATGGCTGATTATGCCCTTAATAAGGATCCTGATGTTTCTGCTCTAATTCAAGACTTTGATGCCAAGTATGAAGAGCCAGTGGTTGGAGAGATATTTGGCAGACCTTTTAAGGCGAAGGCTGATATTATATCACAAGGGTTGGTTGTTGATTTAAAGAGTACAAGCGACATTTTTAAATTCAAAAGAAACGCCTACGCCTTTGGCTATGACACACAAGCCTTCATCTACCAATACCTTTTTAAAATGCCAATGACCTTTATTGTTGTGGGTAAGGTTAAAAAGAAGTATGGTACTGTCGATGGGTATTACTTTGACATGGGAGTATTTCCTACCACAGAGGAATTTGTACTCCAGGGTAAAGAGAAGGTGGAGCTTGCAATGCAGAACTACGAAAAATATTTTAGCGAAAACGCTACAGAAAGCATAGAGGATACTATAATTAATAGCCCTTTATAATTAATTTTAATTTAATATATATATTATGGAACAACAAGAAAAAGTATTTGCTGATGGCATGATTGCCAAACGAAGAGAGGGTTCGCCTGACTTCGTAATCTCTGAACTATCTTTCAAGGTAGATGAGTTTAAAGCATTCCTGGACAAGCACAGTAAGAATGGTTGGGTTAACACCACAGTCAAACAAGCTAAGTCTGGAAAGTTTTACGGAGAGCTTAACACATTTGAACCGAAGAAGAAAGAGGTTCAAGGGGAGATGTGGGATTAATTTAATCTTATTATTGGCATAACACCAAGGAGAGGGAGGCTATCGCCTCCTTTTTTTTCCTTAACCTTATGTCGTTAATGTTATTGATTTTTTATTTCTATATATATATATAATAATAATAATAATAATAATATTTTTTTTTCTCATATATAAAGAAAATAATCGACATTTATAACACAATTCAATTATAGCAAGAAAAGTTACCAATAAAATCAACATAAAATCGACACAAACATGACACATAACGTCACAATATTTAAAAATATAAAGGAAACTCAAGCCCCTTTCTTTAAAGACATAGGGTATATCCTCGATAGAATAAGGAATGGATCATCAAAAGAGTTAGTAAAGAACATCCGAAAGGAACAAGACAAGGCAGCCAGGAATGAGTTAAAGAAGAACTTACCCGCTATTTGCTTTAGCGGAAAGTTTAACAAAAGATCGGATGCTTCAATATTGGAGCACTCAGGTTTGATATGTTTAGACTTCGATGGATATCCAAGGCAAAAAGATTTACTCCAGGACAAGGAGCGGTTTATTAAGAATAAATTTGTTTTTTCTGTTTTTGTATCTCCTTCAGGAAATGGATTGAAAGTTATAGTTAGAATTCCTAAAGAGGCAGACAATCATGTAAAATATTTTAATTCTCTTGAAAAAGAATTTGGATCAGAATACTTTGATCCTACAAGTAAAAACATTAGCCGTGTATGCTATGAGTCTTACGACCCTTTGGTGTTTATAAACGACAAGTCCTTGGTGTGGAACACAATTGAGGAGGAAGATCATAAAGAGATGACGGTAAGGAAAGATCCTCCTACTATTCAGATAACTGATGAGAATAAAATAGTAGAGATTTTAATTACCTGGTGGACTAAAAAGTATCCAATGACTGAGGGTCAAAGAAATCAAAACGTTTACATCTTAGCGATGGCTTTTAATGACTTTGGAATTAATAAAAATTTAGCATCATACATATGCAATCAATACCAGTCTTCTGACTTTAGTCTTAAGGAAATAGAAACCACAATAAATTCTGCATATGCAAACACTTCTAACTTTGGAACTAAATTCTATGAAGACAAGGAAGCTATAAATGAAATTGCTCAAAGGCTCAGGCGTGGGGAATCAAAAAAAGATATACGCAAGCGGCTAGAAGATTCTATGCTAGAGACAGCAGTTATAGATTCAGTGCTAGATAAAGCTGACGAAGATGTAAGTATAAAGTTTTGGGATAAAACAGAGAAGGGAGCTATAAAGTCAGTCCCTGTAGTCTTTAAGAAATTCTTAGAAGATAATGGATTCTACAAATACTGCCCAGAAGGAAGTAAGAGTTATGTCTTTGTTAAAGTTACTAACAACCTAATTGATCACACCTCAGAGAAGGAAATAAAGGATTTTATTTTAGATTACTTATTTGTGCTAGAGGATATATCTATATATAATTACTTTGCGGATCAGACTAGGCTATTTAGAGAAGAATTTTTAACACTACTTTCCACAATTGACATATACTTTATTGCAGATACTCACGACACATCTTATTTGTATTACAAAAACTGTGCGGTAAGGATCACTAAAAAAGAAGTAACATATATTGATTATGTTGATTTAGGTGGATACGTGTGGAAGGATCATGTTATAGATAGAATGTATAAAAAGTGTGAAGTTGATGGCTGTGATTACAAGACATTCATAAATAACATCAGTGAAAAAAAAGAGAAAAGGACTATATCTATGGAGTCTACCATTGGATTCCTGATGCACGGACATAAGAATTTATCTTATTGCCCGGCCGTTATACTTAATGACGAAGTTATAAGTGATAATCCTGAGGGAGGAACAGGAAAAGGGATATTTATGAATGCTTTATCTCACATGAAGAAACTGGTTAAAATTGATGGCAAGGCCTTTACTTTTGATAAATCTTTTGCTTATCAACTTGTTTCTGCGGACACTCAGATACTTTCTTTTGATGATGTTAAAAAATATTTTGATTTTGAAAGACTGTTTAGTGTTGTTACTGAGGGTCTTACGTTAGAAAAAAAGAATAAAGATGCTATTATGATTCCGTTTAGTAGATCACCTAAGATTGCTATAACAACAAATTATGCTATAAAAGGAGCGGGTAATTCTTTTGCGAGAAGGAAATGGGAATTGGAATTATATCAGCATTATAACAAAAATTATAGTCCTCAGGAGGAGTTTGGTAAGTTGATGTTTGGTGATTGGGATGACAACGACTGGTGTAAGTTTGATAATTACATGATACAATGCCTTCAACTCTATTTAGCGGAAGGTTTGATTAAATCTGAATTTGTTAACCTAAAAATAAGGCAGCTTTCTGCTGAGACTTGTCATGAATTTATCGAATGGTGTGGCTTATTAGATGGAATGGAGGCTCACTCTAAGTTAGAGGCCAATCGAAAGATTTATAAGCAAGAACTTTATTATGAGTTTATTGAGGAATATCCGGACTATGGTCCGAAGTCTAAGATGACTATATCTAGAACTAGATTTTATAAGTGGCTTAATTCTTACACGTTTTTTAAACATAACCTAGAGCCTCAAGAAGGCAGAGACCAGGTTGGCAGATGGATTATATTTAGGAATTTAGAGGAGGAAGAGGAGATTTTTCAATCTAAAATAGAATTTTGATGGAGTACAGGGACTATCAATTAGACATCATAGACCAGGGTGTAGACATCCTGGGGGAATTTGGACTCTTATATCTAGCCATGGAGGTTAGAACTGGCAAGACATTGACCAGCATGGGAATTGCTGAGGGAATGAACGTAAAAAGCGTTCTGTTTTTGACTAAAAAGAAAGCGATTGGATCTATAAAATCAGATTACGATTTATTAAAGCCTAGCTTTGATATTGAGGTTATTAATTATGAAAGCCTACATAAGGTAGAAGGTGTTTACGATCTTATTGTTTTGGATGAGGCGCATTGCATGGGTGGATATCCTAAGCCTAGCAAAAGATCTAAACAGGTAAAACAATTGGTTTCTAGAAATGATCCTCTGATAATACTAATGTCCGGAACTCCTACTCCAGAGTCTTACAGTCAGATGTATCACCAGGTGTATGTTTCTCCTAGAAATCCCTTCTCAAAGTATAAGAATTTTTATAGATTTTGTGATAGCTATGTTGATGTTTTTACAAAAATAATAAACGGACTACTTATAAATGATTACTCAAAGGGGAGGAAGGACGTCTTAATAAAAATGAAGCCTTATACTATTAGGTACACTCAGAAGGAAGCTGGGTTTAAAGTAAAGACAACGGAAAAAGTTTTATATGTAGAGATGGAAAAGACTACCTATAGCTTAGCTAAGTCATTATCTAAGAACTTAGTAGTAGAGGGTAAAGACGAAGTTATTTTAGCGGACACTCCTGTGAAGCTTATGATGAAATTGCATCAGATTTATTCTGGAACTGTTAAGTTTGAGAGTGGAAAGGCACAGGTTTTAGATCATTCAAAAGCTCGCTTTATACGCTCTAAATTTGCTAATGTTAAGATAGGTATCTTCTATAAGTTTAAAGCTGAATTAAAGGCCTTAAAAAGCGCATATGGGGATGATCTAACGACAGACCTAGAAGAATTTAACGAGACTGACAAGAGTATAGCGCTTCAGATTGTTAGCGGCAGGGAGGGTATCAGCCTTAGAAAGGCAAAGTATTTAGTGTACTACAATATAGACTTCAGCGCTACAAGTTACTGGCAGTCTAAGGATAGGATGACAACAAAAGAGAGACTTAAGAATGACGTGTACTGGATTTTCTCCAAGAGAGGCATTGAAGACGGCATATACAAGACAGTATTAAATAAAAAAGACTATACATTAAACCATTTTAGAAAAGATTTATTAATTTTACAATCATGAAAGAACAGCTGCTAGTAGAAATGAAAAACAAAATCGACAATATCGATTTGATTTTAAGAAAAGTTATAACAGAACTAACTCACCTTGGTGATTTATCTGTAGGAACTTTAGAAACTTTAAAGAAGATGCCTGGATATAAGGATGCCATCTCAAACTTAAAAAAAATAAATCTGGAAACAGGCGAAATTAAAAAATAAGAAATTATGACAAAAGAACAATCAAATTACATAAAATTAATTAAGACCATGAAGAGAAGCCAAGTAATAGGGTTTATTAGAGCATGCCTAACTAACGATGATGGGGAAAAATTAAAGTTTAACATGAGTGGATATGACTCTTTTGATGCTTCAAATTCATTGAGCAAAATGGGAAGCTGCACGGTGCATAATCAAAAGGTACTAAATGTTTTTGCATATTTAGGTCTATATGATTACACTGATTTTTTATTTTTAGACTTTTACAAAGGAGGTAGTCGTCTTTACTTTAAATATTGGAATGATGATGAATTGTATATTAATGAGGATTTTACAAATGGGCATTCAACCTCAGAAATTATTTATGAGATTTTTACATTAACAATTTTGTCCAACAAGACGACAAGAAGGCGTTTAGATTATGAATAGAGATGTGTCTTATAGAAAATACACTGAGTGGATCTTTAAAGTTCCATACACTCGGTTTCTTCCTCTTGTTCGCGCAAGTTATATTGAAAAATATGACTTATGGGATTCATCTTGGTTGAAAAAAAAATATCCTAAAAGGTTTAATCGAGGGTCTTATTTGTGGAAAAACATATGACCGAACAGCAGGTACAATCTAAGAAGATAAAAGAACTAGAGGCGGATGGTTATTATGTTTTAAAATTAATTAAGACTAATAAGAATGGTATACCAGATATACTAGCCCTTCATCCTGAAAAAGGGATTGAGTTCTATGAGGTGAAAACATTAAAAGGCAGGGCTTCACCTCTCCAGGAGTATAGAATTAAAGAATTAAAAGAACATGGATTTAGAGCAGAGATTTACAGGGGATGATTATTATTACGAGCTTGAAGAGGTTTTTTTAGAACACCTAGAAGAGCTTCCCGTCAGACAAGCTGCCTCAATAATAATGCAGCTAGACCATTTTGTAAATGAAACGAGGCTTAAAAGTAAGGGTGGGCTTGTGGCTGGAGTAGTAGAAAGCAAAGATCCTTTGTTTTTTACAGCTGAGTATCTGAGCTACAAAGATAGTTGGCCGATCTTCCATAAGCTAAACATTATAGACTCTGACGACTATTTAGACTACATGAATTTAAATAAAATAATAAATAAAATAAAAACAAAGAGATGAAAATTGAAGAAATACTAAGATTAGTAGAATTAGAAGTACACGCAAACCTAAACACGAAGTCAAGAAAAAGAGAACTGGTATACGCTAGAGCCATTTATTATAAACTTGCTAGGCATTTTACTTTGCAGTCTTACAATATCATAGGTAAGCTTGTAAGCAGGGATCACTCATCTGTGTTTTACGGAATAAAACTGTTTGATAATGTAATATCGGAATGCGAAATGGAATATCTTAAATTGTATAAAGAACTTAAATTTATAATAGGTAAGATAGTAGGAAACAAAGACAAATACTTAAATCCAGATTCATACTATAAAGATAAATATACTAAACTACTAATAGAACACAGGGAACTATTAAAGAACGGTAGTGATAAATATAATGATCTATTAAAAAAGCAGGAAACGATTAAACGCAAATACAAATTCCTACTAGGTCAGTTAAAACATCACGGTAACAAACATACAGATAAACCACAGTTCCAAATATAATTTTTATTTTTATAATATATAAAAAAGTTATATATTTGAAGTATTCTTACGTACAGCCAATAGATGAAAGCTTCATGCCGACTCTATTGGTTTTTTTTGTAAAAATGTATAACTTTTTTAATAAGTTGTTGTTTTTTTCATTAAATTTGATTATATAATTACGATAATGAGTTATAATTCACAAGATATTGGAAAAATAGTAGGGTTTACAACTTGGACTGTTAAAAGAAAAATTGACGAACTACTTCGTATTGACTCGGAGATGTATACTGAAATGGGTATAGACTCCAAAGAATCAGAAAAGAAAAAGACAAAGGCCACTAGCCGCAAGATATACCAAGCCATCTCTAAGATCAGCCCTACAGATGGCTATTTTCTTCAGGCACACATGGACGAAAAAGATTTAACATCTAAAAATAAATAAACAATTTACTTCTCTGGGGGGATTAGTAAGTTTAAAAAAAAATAAATGAGAATACCTCCTATCGAGCAAAAGAGAATCCAAAACATTAACTTCATAATGGATGATCTTCACACTTCAATCAACAACATCTATGAACTTCTTATGGATAAGGATTATGACTTGTTAAGGAATGAAGTGATTGAATTAAATAAAAAGCTTAAATCAATTTCAGAATCTCTACAAGATGAAATATAGTGACTTTAGACCCAGATTGAAGGGCAACAAAAAAATAGCTTACGATAATTTAAATTCTAACGAGAGACGCATACTTGTCATCGGAGACATACACGCTCCATTTGAACTAGATGGATACTTAGATTTTTGTAAAGAAACTTATGCTAAGTATTTGTGCAACCAAGTAATCTACATCGGAGACATCATAGATAACCATTATACGAGCTATCATGAGACATCCAGTGACGCGATGGGAGGTTTGGATGAGCTTAAATATGCAATTAAAGCTGTAAAGAAATGGAGAAAAGCGTTTCCAAAAGCTGATGTTTTGATAGGAAATCACGATAGAATGGTCATGAGAAAGGCTCAAACTTCAGACATACCTAGCGCTTGGATCAAGTCTTACAACGAAGTGCTTGGAACTAATTGGAATTGGGTAGAGCGTATAGTTTATGATAATGTACAATTTGTGCACGGGGAAGGCGGGACTGCTCGAACAAAAGCAAAAAACGATATGATGTCTACGGTTCAAGGGCATATCCATACACAATGTTATACAGACTGGATGGTCGGAAGAAATTTTAAAGTGTTCGGAATGCAGGTGGGCTGCGGCGTAGATGGATCTTCGTACGCAACAGCATACGCGAAACACTTTAAGAAGCAAGCTATTGGCTGTGGAGTTGTAATAGGCGGACACACTGCTATAAACTGTTTAATGGATCTATGATTTTTGAGAATGATCAAGACTTGAACCGGGAAAGAGCCGCGATCAAGACATACATTGATCTAACTAAAGGTAGTTATCAAAAACTAGGGCCTAATGATGTAGATTATAAGCTATTTGATAAAGATAAAAATATTTCTTCTTACGCAGAGGTTAAGGTCTTAACCACAACAATACAAAACTCATTTCCACTTAGCCTATCAGCGAGAAAAGTATTAAAGTTAATAGACAAAAGATTAAATCCAGTGTTGATCTGGGGGTGTTTAGATGGTATTATATATGGAAGGCCTCAGTTTATTAATGGTCAAGTGTCTTGGTCAGACGCTGAGGTTGATTTAGAAATAAAGTACAACAATAAAAAAGAATTTAAATATGTCAGAAAATAACAACCCTAAATTAAAATTTATGTTGGCTGTGCTGCTTAACACTATTATTGTTTATATGCTTTATAAACTCATCTTCTCCCCCTTCTACTCTATATAGACAATACTATCGTCTAGTATATTTCTTTTTAATAAACTTAGCGTTATAGTCGACTACTGTTCCAACCTCTGCAGGTGCTAATCCAAGGGAGTATAAGGTGTACGAAAGCCAGTTTGCCATCATATCTTCTTTACCTTTTTTAGATAACTTTTTTACCTTTGCTTTGCCAAAAGGACCTTTATACATATATGTTCCGTCCATAGCCATTCTTCTATACTCGTTCCACTTTTCAAGTTTTTGCTTAGGTATCGTTATTAATCCAACTCTTTCCCAAGCTCCCTCTGGACGATCTTCAAAAAATTGATAAGGATCTTTACTTTGAGACACCGCAGCTATCAAGGCATTTACCCCTAGAATTACAGGTCCATCAATTTGAGCAATAGGAAGTGGAGAAAGTATATCTTTTATAACCTGTCCGCCTCTTCCTTTCTTTCTGTTCTCAAACTTCTTTTGTTTTTCTTTTCTTTTATCTTCGTTTTCAGCAGATAAACCTGATAGAGCTTGAGTCAATAGTAGTCCTAAGCCTTGAAAAGCAACTGTCTCTGCAATAAGACCCGCCATAGATTTTGCGGCTGATTGCTTGTCTTCTACAGTAGATGTCTTGCTGCTGAGTGTAGTAATATCATTATACATCCTGGTTTTTTGATTCAACAAAAAGTTAGAGAAAGGAAGAATTGCTTTTCTTATAATTTGTATTCCTATATTTTTACTTTTAAAAATTTCACCCTGAAGGTCTGTGTCTGTGACGTTTTGTTGCCTATCAACTTGTTGCTGAGCATAGTCAGCTGCTTCTTTGTTTAGTTCATGAGTATTCCAGTCAATATTAAAAGTATTCTGATCTGTAACCTTCCCTAGTCTTTTTAGGTAGTACATCATAAAGGAAGCCTGAGCTGCATATCTATCAGGCTTAACTAAGAAATTCTCAAGCCAACTTCTTTGAAGCTTACCTAAAAGGTTTACTGTCTTGTTTATAGGACCGTTGGCTGCGTTGTCTATTTTATTTCTTGTTGACTCAAGGTTTGTTGTGCTTTCAATACCACGGTTTACAATGGAATAACCTGAGTTTTTTAACCACTTCTGCATGCTAGGGCTTGTGGCTAGCTCGCCTATAACACCCATGTGTTCTACTCCTGCGTTTATTAGGGTGTTAATTAAAACAGGAATCGTTTGCTTTGGTACTTGAAAAATACCACCCAGGGTTCTCGATACACCAAAGCCAGCGTAGTTATTTAATATTTTTAAAAGCTTCTGATTGTTTTTGCTGGTGTAAGCTCTACCTCTTTTAGCCTCTACGTAATCTACTATTCTCTGATTCAAAAGATTTCTATCTTCATTGTTAGGAACTATACTTTTAAACTCTTCTGAAGCAAGAAAAGATTTTAGCTGCTGAATAGAAGCGACTGTGTTCATATCTATCTCAGCCTTTTCTATGTTAAAAGCGTTTTGAGAATCAAAAGCTAAATTTAAAACCCTATCTTTTGGTAGCTTAGAAGGTCTTGTAGCCTCCATCAAAACTCCAGTTTTCTTATCTACAACTTTCCTTTTCCCAATATCAAAAATAGGATCTCCTATAACTGATAAGTCTCCCGTGCTTTTAACTAAAGAAATTGAGTCAGGAGTATAGTTAATGTTCTGATCAAGTATCTTATTATAATACTCTAAATTAACTTGAGCTAATTTAGGATATCTTTTAGCCCATTCATTTGTTACCCATTCTACCGCCTCAACATTAATTGGATCTGTCTTTGATTGAACCTCAGATGGGTTATTTGAATCGGCTAATATTTTATCGTAGACCTTTTGATAAACTTCACCCGTCTTTTTATCATCATCTGATCTACTCAACTCATCTATAGATTCTTTTACAAGAGCTTTTCTTCTTTCAAATTCAAGCTGCTCCTCTCCTTCTATTGATCTTCTAACAAAAGCAAACATCCCTCTTTCCACATCATTAGAGGCTGTGTTAAACGCTTCTTTGTTAGCTGTTTTTTTAAAAAATTCTTTATAGTAATCATCAACAAACACAGCTGCATTTGTAATCCCTTTTGCAGCACCCTCTTTGACGCCTGCAAAGCCAGATAATTTTTGAAATAATAACGCTCTAGACTGCCCTTTAAACATAGCCTCAAGTGTTTGCGGAAGAGAAGATATCCATTTATTCCAAGCTCTAGAGACTCCAATGTCACGCTTAGTTAAGGAAGCAAGTGTCTTGGCCGCTAGTCCTAATTGCACTGCCTCTTTAGAATTCCTACTGCCTTTGTACGTGGCTACCAGCCTACCCATGTTTCCAGTTGTTTGGTTTGTGGCAAAGTTGATCAAAGAGTCTAAGGTCAATGCAGCATCGGAAGGCGTCATCTTATCAACCTCTATCTGTAGAAAATTTTTAACTAATTTTTTGGTGTCTTCACTTATGTCTATGGTTTCTCCTGTAATAGGATCTTTATTGGTCTTTAGAAGGCTATCTACTAAGGTAGACACTGTATCAAAAGCCTTTTTGAGGCCATCTTTAATGGTTTTTTCTTTAGCCACAGCCATTGATTCCATTTCTTTTGCCCTCTCCTCGGCAGTTTGATCTTGTTGGAATCCATCTACAATTTCCCTCATATCTTGCAGGGAAAGTTCGTCAGAAGATAACCCAGTTAGCTCTTCAAAATATTCTTGTTGAGCGGCATATTGTAGGCGATCTTGTTTTAATAGCTCAGCTTTTGTGTATTTATTTATTTTTTCTAAGTCAAGCGCTGGCATGACATCGGTAGAGGTTTTAGGCACAATATTACCCTTCACATCTTTAGTCATTGTAACCCCCTTAGATGGCTTGGTCGGTGTAATTCCGTCTTTAACTATCTTAGCTTGATTAAGGTAGGCGTCTATATCTTCAACTAATAATGGATCAATTTTAAGAAATTCCTTGGCAGCAAGCTCAGAGCTAGGCTCAAGATTTTCTGACTTAGATAGTTTTTTTATAGATTTTTTAGCCTGATCTGCAGATATTATTTTACTGTCATAATCAGCTTTAGTAAAAACCTTTTCCACGTAAGATAAAACCTTTTGAACGCTAGAGAAATTGTTTAAATTAACGGTAGAGACTTTCTCTATTAATATCTTTGCAACTTTTTCGCTAATAAATCCCTTACCTTTTAAAGACTTTATAGCCTCACTCAGGCTTCTTCTTCTTTGTGTCTGATCTCCTTTCGATTCTCTAGCTGCTCTAGCCTCTAGCTTTATTTGATCAGTCAGGGTTTTTAATTCATCTGTAGTTATTTGCGTAGGCTGCCCTTTTGTTATTAAGTTTGGATCAATTCCCCTCCCTTTTTGTAGTTTAGGATCTCCTTGAGAACTCCGTTCTGCAGCCTGAGCCTTTGCCCTGTCTTTCGTTAAAGATAACGGCTCTTGATCAGATAAGCTTAACACTGTGCTTATGTTCGAAGGGGTTGCATCAAGACCGGTTAGTGATTTAAACTTTTCTCGTAAAATTATTACGTCATTTGAGGCTTCACTGGTTTTAAGTGTAGACTCGATTTGAGATTCGTTTTGATTGTTTTGAATAAATTCAACAACTTGATCTCTAGTAAACCCTGCAAACCCATCTTCAATATTTTTTCCTCCCTTTTTCTTTGTTCTTATCCACCTTTGCGTAAAGCCTTTACTCATTCCCCCAGGCATTATACCTGTCGCATTAAACCAGCTTTCCGTTGTAAAAGCTGCTTGCAAAATAGAAAATAAACCAGCGTCTACAATCTGTTTTCTCTCGCCCCTCTTAGCTTTATTCTCTGAGATACTTGCAACTAAAGCTTCCGTAACCTCTTTTACATTATTACTTTCTTTAGAAATATAGTCAGCGACTTGATCTTCAGTTATGCTGCTGTTTTCTGGAGCAACCTTACCTCCTGTAATGTCAACAAAATTTCTTAAATATACTTGCTCAGCTTTTTTTCTTGTTGTTTCAGTAACTGGCTCACCAGATTTTCTGTTTGTTACTGATTCAATTTTACCATCTGAAGTAAAGTTTATTTGTGTGCTAGTAGGCTTACCTGTTTTTTCACTAGGAACTATAAATGGCCCGTCTATTCTTCTAGAATCTGTGACTAATTTTATTACCTTAGGCTGAAGACCTTTTGTTTTGTCATTTAATTTTATCTCGGCTGTATATGGCGAAGTGCCGTCCGTAACCATAACAGTAGCGGCGGCATTACCATCTTGATCCGTTCTTATTTCAAGAACACCAGTTATTTTATTATCCCCTAAACTTTCTGCAGATTCTGAGTCTATTTTATATTCATCCAAAATAGAGGAAGGAGCTAAAGCATTAGTTTGTGTTTTGCCTTTAATTGTTTTTTCAAAATTAGTTGTAGTTACACCATCTTTTTCTTTAGTAACCTCTCTTACTTCTTGTTTTTTATCCTGTTGAATCTCGCTCTCTTGGGTAGATTCGACGGTCGTTTCTTCTTGGGTTTGTGAAGTCTCTCCGGCAAGCTCTGTGGATTTATTGTCTCCTTCATCCACTGCTTGGCTAAGCTCGGATTGTTCGCCATCAAGTACCTCAGTTGTGCTTTCGATTGTATCGGCATCTTTAAGTTTTTTATTTTTTATTAAGTCAAGCTCTTGAATTATTTGTTCTTGCGTTGGATTGTCTATACCTTTTAAAGCTAAAGACTCAGTAGCTTCTTCAAGATTGGTTTCGATAGGCAAGTACTTCTTGCTGATAGCATCAATCTTTTCATCAATCTTTAATAAATTATTTTTTGCAGATTTCAATGAAGAGTTAGACAGTGTCGATCTAGCTTTTTCCAAAACCAATAACTTGGCCTTATCATCTGGAGATATTCCAGGATTGGCAACTTCTATCTCTTTGCCTAAGATCGCATCACTCTTTAAGATTTCAGCCTCTTGATAAAGGTCTGGGTCGTTTTTTACACCTATTTTTGTTTTTGCAATCTGCTCAGGCGTAGCGGTAGATAAAAACTTTTGAACCTCTTTTCTAGTTGCCGTTCCATCGTTCAGTTTGTAAGAGGCGGGTTTCATAAGTCCTCTGCCAACAGTTAATGGTGCAGTAACAACGCCACCTACAGTTCCTTCAAATCCTATCTCAGCAACGTCAAGCTCTTGCCCTGCCGCTACTCTTGCAGCAGTCTCTCCAGTAGCTCCGCCTAAAGCTTGTGTACCAACGCCAGCCCCGACTCCTAAAGCTTTACTCCCAAGCCTAGTAGCTACCTTTCTAGTTACGCTAGTAGCTAACCCTCCTGACACGGCATCTATAGAGGCTATTGTAAGCCCCCTAGCTAAAGCCCTGTTTTTTATTGACTGCATAGCCTCAGGATCGCTCAAAATATCTCTTACATTTTCTTTATTGAATTCCTTGTTTCCAAGCTGTTCTTTTAAAAACTCAGTATAAGACAGGCCTGTTTCTAAAGCTCCAGACACTCCGGCTATACCGCCTATTATAGCTCCTGGCACAGCTCCTAATCCAGCCCCGACTCCAGCTCCCGCAGCACCCGCCGCTAAAGAACCCTTGTTAAGCATGGCGGCTATTGAAGAGGTAAATAACTGAGGCATAACTGTTGGATTTGCCCCTACTCCCTTTAGGAATCCAAATATTCCTTTACCTTCTTTTTCGTAAATTTTTGTAAAATCCTGCATCTCCTCAGAAGGTCCAAAACTTTCCATGTTTTCAACCGCCTGTATGTATTCAGCTAAATCTTCATCTGAAATATCCTGACCTGAACCAAACAAAGCTAACGCATCATCCACGGTAGCTCCTTGAGCAAGGCCCTGAGATCCAGCTCTCCATAAGTCACCAAAAAAATCCGTGACTTCATTCTTTCCAAAGTAACGCTCTATAGCAGTGTCTTTCTCTGATACAGGAGCGTTAGATATATTTTGATTTCTATTTAATGGGGATAGCTCCGAAGGTCCAGTTTCCGATACGGATATAATATCCTCCTGATCCAAAGTGGAATCGTCTTTTTTTTTTACAACATCAACCCATGCGCCGCTAAAGGTTTCTTCGTCGGTGGTTTGAAACAATCCTTCATCAACTCCTAAACCATAGAGTTTTTTTTGTTGTTCTGGAGTAGAGGCTCTAAATTGATCTAAAGTTATTGCTTCGCTAATTATATTTTTTTCTAAATATAGATTATAAAGCTGCTCAATTTTATCCATTTACTTTTGTTGTTGGTTAAAAACGTTATCACCAGCAGATGCTACGGGAGCAACACTATTATATTTATCAAAAATAACATCATCAGCAAATGCGCCTTTTAGACTTGCTGGATCTGCCTTAGTTCCGTTTTGACTATTTATGTTTAACTTCAAGAGGATATCCTGAAGGATAGTCTGATCTTTACTCATAGGAATAAATAATGGCTCAGTCATAATCTCTGGAACAAAAAGTTTTAAAGTTTCTTCTTTAGTAACATCGTATACTTTCGTAGGGACAGTCACAGCCCTACTGCCTGGCACAGGAGCATTTATTGTTTCTACATCGACTTTACCAGGAATAATTTCAGTTTCAACAGTACTAAGATTTACACCCTTAAAGGCTTTGTTGTTGTCAAAAACATTTCTTACGTCTGAAATAACTTTATCGGGATTTTCTATCTTACCTTCTACGTCGACTTCACTAGGTATTTCAGAAACCGCCTCAAGCGTTTGAGCTGTCTCACCATCTCCTTTATTAATCCTACTGTCTACAGACTCAATAGCTATACTCTCATCCTCTTTTTTATCTGTCCTGCCCTTTCTTTCGTCAAGTTCTCTTCTTCTTAAAGCAAGGCTACCTTTCTGATAATCAGTCATGCCAGGGTCTTCCTGAGGCGCTGATATGCTTCTTGGTATATAAGCCTCAAATAAATCTCCAGCAGTTAATCTAGCTGCCTCTAATTGTTTTACGCCATTAGCAGTTGTAAAATCTACTGTATTGTCAGGGCGTATTAGTATTTTCTTTTCATCTTCGCTCGCTTCCTTTTCAGAATTTGTAAAGCTGTAGCCCTCGTTCATGTAATCAACAAGTATGCTAGCTGTATTGTTTCTGTCGGCGAGAAAAGAAAGAACTGCTTTATCCTTAGCGTTATTCATTTTCTTCAAAGCCTCTGGATCATCATACAGTGCGTTTAAAATTTCTTTTCTTGAGCCTCCTTTAGAATCTTTTATTAATATATTTCCAAACCTATCTACCTCTTCCTTTACATTCGCCGCTAAATCGTAAATATTATATTCTTGTGTTGAGAATTCAACTAACTGAGATGCATTAGCAAATTGTCCGGGGTCATTAGATAGTATATAATTTCCTTTATTATCCTTGTATCTTTTAGCTACACTAACTTCTGCAGTAAGGGGGTTTATATACGCTCCGCTCTCGCTAAATTGTAAGTAACCTTGCATTTGCTTAAGGTTATACATCTCTCTTTGAGAGCTAATCTTCTGATTTGCACGCTGCATTTTTGCGTCGTAATTTTTGTTAAATGTTTCGGCTGCCTGAAACATTAATATAGTTCCGTTTTTTAGATTTGCTCTTTTTTTATAGTAATCTCTTTCGCTTATTCTACCTGATTTTAAATCAGCTAAATCTCTAGACGCTTGCGCTGATGCATCTGTAGTAAAGTCAGCCATAAACCTATTACTCTGTGCACTAGCTCCTTGAGGCTGTTCTAAAAGGCTTTTGGAATAATCGAAAGATTCCTTGTCAATAGCTTCTTTTCTAACCTCTCTACTTTTAAGATCGTCATCTATGACCTTATTCATTTTTTGCCCAACCTCAGCCCAGTTTACACCAAGTGGTTTATCATCCTTTACGTAACCGTATCCTATAGGCATATCTTATCTTTTAATATTCGTGTATTGATCAAATGGGTTTCCACCTAAAGCTGGTATATCAAGATTCATGTTTGAAAAAAGATTTGTTTCTCTGCCTAGCCCTGCTTGATTCATCATTATTTGATCTTGAGATAATCCGGTTTGACCAAATGCCTGATTCATCATTATTTGATCTTGAGATAATCCGGTTTGACCAAATGCCTGATTCATCATTGACTGATCTGCAGCGCTAATTTGACCACCCTTGGCTTGAGCTCCTTTCCCTGATCCTGCATATAAATTAACCATGCCTATTCCTTTTCCAATAGTATCTTGTATTCCTTGTATCCCAGCCTGAGTAGCTGCATCTTCTTGTGCTCTAGCTTGTTGAGCTATCATCTGTTGGCCACTTACCTCTCCAATGTCAAGGTCAACCAAAGCATTTCTTAATCTTGACTCTTCTTGTAAAGCTGTTTTTTCTAAGCCAGCCATTTCTCTGCCCATAGCTGTTCGTATTTGAGCTTCACCCGCCTGTTGAGCAAGAGCTACTCTTCCTGCTGCTGCAGACACTCCTCTCTCCCCTGATTGAGCTGCCTGTAAGGCTTGCGCCCCTCCAGCTAAAAGAGATTCTCTTTGTAGCTCGTAAGGTTCTTTTTGAACAGAAAGACCTTCGTAGAAATTTACTTCTAATCTTTTTCTTGCGCTTTCCATAGCCTCTTCTGCCGCTTTCTCCGCTTCACCTTGTCTATCTCTTTGTCTTGATGCTTCTGCAAAGCTCATTGCTGTTGACCCTGCGGACATAGCTAGTCCAACTCCAGTTGCTATCGCTGTAAATCCTGCCATATTATAATGTTTTAATCATTTCTTGTGTATAATTATCTGCAGATGTATATCCGTTTTTTTTATACACATCTATAAGCCCCTTGTGTTTTATAAGAGCGTATGCATATTTATTTCCATTAGCCTTGCATACATTGGTTAGGCTTTCTATTAATAAATTAATAGCCTGTTGTCTTTTAGACTTCTCTCTGTAATTTTTATTAGAAATAATCCAATCCACCCAGGCTACTTTAGAGTTTGTTACATATATAAACCCTGCACATACAGGGACATCTTCATCTAATACTATAAGTCCACCCTCTCCATCATCTGGAAGAAAGTCTTTGAGTGGAGCTTCCCATCCCCAGTCTTTCCACCAACCAAATAAAGTGTCCTCATAGTCAGAGGATTGAAGCTTTCTTATATTAAATTCCATTTAACAGCAAAGATACTAATTTTTAAGGATAGCTTTTCATAACCTGTGACTCTATTGCGAACAACTCAGTTGGAGCAGACCCCGTGTGTTCTAGCTGAATGGTTGCATAGTGGCCTAAAACTCCATGAGATTCTGCAGTGTTATTTTTAACAGCGATCATTAATGGATTTATAGTTGTAGGCCTAGTAGATCCTGTTATATTTCCAACTGCAATTATTTGAGTGGATGTTATGCTTGTAATCTTTCCTACTAGAGCCGGTGTATTGTTTGACTCATTATTGTAATATAAGAAATCACCTATACTAATTATAGAATCAATAGGTGTTTCTGCAGAGAATGAAAAGGTAACGCCTGTACTTAGCGATCCAGACCAAGTCAAACATCTTCCTATTCCGTTTATAGACCTGTCATCAAAGTTATCTATAGTCGTAGGGGCTTGAGTTGTATTTTTTATTGCTGCATACCAAGCGCCTTCTTTTTCTTCAAACCAACTTGAATTCATAAACGCTTGATCGTTCATGTCTGTTGTTATAGTTGCCCTCCATGCCTGATCAGATTCTAGGCTTAAAGTTTTAAATAGTTTATTATCAAAGGGAGCTTCGTTCATCACTGTGGTTATAGAAGAATCATACTGAGTTCCGTAGTAATTGTTTCTAAGCTCATTAGTATTGTGTCTATACATGTTACCTCCAGAGAAAGTATAAAAATAATTATTCATACCAATCATATAATCAGGACTATATGAATAAAAAGAAGGCCATCCTTCTGACCCCTCGCTGTAAGACAAAGTGTACTGAGGTCCTAAAGGAAGTATTAATGATGGCACAGGATTAAGTGGTATAGGCGTAGCTGTAGGAACTGGAGTAGGACTTGGTGTTGGAGTGACTGGTGTGGGGCTTGGCGTTGGAGTTGGTTCGGGTGTTGGAACGGGGGTCTCAGGTACAGGGGTAATAGGGATTTGTTCTTCTCCCTCAATACATATTATAGAAGTACCGTATGAATTGACGCCATCCACCAACTCAAAATTTATTACAGTGTAGTCTCCAGAAGCTAGCGTGCTTCCAGCGCTGTAATCTTCCTCTTTTACTGTTGCACCAGAACCAAAAGCTTCAGCTCCAGCAAAGTCTGGATAAAACCTAAAGGCTTCACCCCCCGCGCTGTTTAAAACAACTCCCATTGCTAAAACACTTTCTGGGCCGCCATACTTAGTAACCTCTATAGTTGCTTGAACTTCTTGTAGGTTGTTTGGGACATTTATAGTTTTTCTTGACGCAACCCTATATCTCACGCCGTCACCTCCCTCGTATATTTCCCCGCCGCTAAATCCAGAGTTTGCTCTAGTGCCACATGTGTAGTAACTCATATATAAATATTGTAACTACAAAATTACGATTTTATTCTTAATGTATTAAATAGATAGTCTAGACTTGGGTATCTCCCAGATGAAGTTTTGATTGTCTTCTATTCCTCCGCAAATAACGTAATGATCTTTGTTTTTAATCATTGTAGTTATAAACATCAAAGCATATCCAATTTTATATCCTATAAATGGAATAGGATTTATGTTCATTATATTTAAGTATTTGTCTAGAGAAACTGCAAAATGATTGTAGCCTCTTTCTTTATATATTTTTGTGTGAATTAAATATACGTAGCAGTTATTTTGTGAATCATATATGGGATTAGTAGATCCTCCCGTAGAGGTGTTTGATGAAAAGTAAAGTTGATCTTTAGGTAGCGCTGATTCATAAACGTTTGGAGTATTGCTGTAAACCTCAAAAGATAATGTGCTAAAATCTTTACACTTATAAATTATTAAATTTGGAGTTGTAGAGTAGATAAAGTAAAGTTCGTTTTCTTTTTCAAAGAACAACCAATTTTTTTCCCACGCCACCACACCACCTATACCAAAACTCATTTTATGGTTTCGGTCGATGTTTATTCTTCCTAGGAAATTATATTTAGAATCTAAGACACCCATGTAAGTGTTAAACTTTTTATCTAAATATGCTACGCAATAATAGCTTGTGCCTTTATATTTAAATTCTCTATAGTCTTCAAATTTATAAGATTGATTTGCTCCTTGTATATTTTTTATTTCTTTTGAAACAACATTAAACCTTTTGTCAAACTTGTACTCTAATAAGCTAGTAGAGCTTCCGAGTTTTTTCATAAACTCAGTCCTAGCTGTGTCTACGTCATACCTAGCAACACCAATGTATCCATCTTTATCTTTTGAAATTGTTATGTTGTGGCTTACCGATGGCTTTACTTCTTTTGGAATTAGATTAATTGATTTTCTTTTCTGATTTCCCTTCCAGCTACCCGCAAACATATGAGTTATATATATGTTTTTATTGTCACTATTAAAAGGATTACTTTGTATAATTGAATCAGAGTGACTTTGATTACTACCGAAACGATTGATAGAATATAAAACAGACTTATCTTTAATAACGTCTTTACTAAAGTCATGGTTAGTTCCAAAATACTCTAACATATGTTTAGTGAATCTACCAGGCCCTGTATTTAATATTACTCCTTGATTTGATGGATTATTAATAATATCTTCAATTATGTTTTTTAATATTGGATGTTTTGGTTTAACTATTATTGCCCAATTACAAACAGCAATAAATTTGTTGTTTGCTTCTTCTTTAATATCAAAAAAACTATCTTTAAATGCTCCTATTTTGTCAACATAGCCTTCAAGACCTACAATTAAATCTTGATATGAAATAAAATTATCTAATGGTTGATTACAGAATGTATCAGCATCTACATATACACCCCCATTTTCATATAAATAACAGTATCTAAAGAAATCGGTTCTTTCACCTCGTTCTGTTAATTTTTGATATGCTTCATTATATATGTTACTTTTAAACCAATTATCTACTGCTTTTTGATTAAAGTATTTTAATGTGTAATAAGGATTTTGTTCCCTAAAACTATTAATCATATACTCATTTAAATCTAATTCATCGTATGAGGTATAAATTATATCATAAGGAATTTCTCTCCACACTTTGTTTTCTTGAATATTATCCCAAAAATAAGAAGGTAATTTATCTAGGGATTTATCTGGGTATTCACATTTTAGAATTTTATTATCATCCTTGTCTAATACATGACCATTATTATGTTTTAAGATTTTAATATTATTAGAATATTCTTCTTCAAAATCGAATTCAATTTCTCTTTTTAGATATTGATTTATACATTTTCCAAATAAAGCAGGTCCACTATAATCTAAGTAAAATAATTCTTCTTTTGTTTTATAATTTTGTATAATTTTATCTATAGCTATTTTTATAGCAGGATGTTTTGGAGTACAAGCTATAAAACCATTCCATAACCATTTTTTAGCCATAGGATCATCCCTCACAATAAGTAATTCTAAATCATCATTAATTACTTTATCTAAATCAGTTAACGATATAGTATCAGCATCCGCATACACTCCCCCTTTAATATATAAAATACATAATCTAAATAAATCTGCTTTAAAGGCACCGGGTAGGAAAGATAAGAATGTTAATAATGTTTCTCTAGAAAAATAATTTTTAATAAATTCAATACAGTCATTATCATCGTAAAAATAATATTCCCAATTAGGAGATATTTTACCCCAAGAATTAGTTGCTTCTATCATCCGAGAGGAAGCAAATTGAGTTTTAAATGTCTGATGTATTATTTTAGGTATTTTATTTTTAGAAAAAGTACCCGTAGATGTTGTTTGTTCTATTATCAAATTGCCACCCCAGCCTAAAGAACAGTCCGTTCTTTTGATTTTAATTTTATCATTTACTTCAGTAATTTCAAAATGATCACTATAACTTTTAAAGGGTATATAACTATATTTGTTTTTGGTATTAGGAGATGGGTTATTAATAGTTATTTCATTCTCTTCACGTCTACCTACTATTATTTTTTTAGTGTTACTTTCTGTTAATAAAGACTTTTTATATTTAGATATTTTATTATTTTTTACTTTAATAAAGCTGTAATCAAGCGGTTGACATCCAGGGCAGTTTAAAAAATCTAAATTAGTAGGATATACAACGTCGTTTTCTTTTTTTTCTTTAATCAAAGAGTTGTGTACAAATGATAATTCTAAAATATCAGGGATAAATTGGTTTTTAATTAAAAATCCAAATGCATTATTATTACCATGAACATGAGTTAATGTAAAGTGTTTATTTATTTCTTCAATATAATTTTTTAATAAATCAATTTGATTCTTTACATCATGAAATTCTATAATTAAACCTGTTGTTATTTTTTGTATTTCAGAAATATTGGTATTATATAACCAATCCCATTCATTATTTTCAATATCAATTTTTAACAACACTCTACCCTTTAGGTTTAATTCTGAGTAATGTGTTAAAAAATCCTTACACTGATCTTTATTTATTCCTAATCCTTCTTTCTTAAAAAAAACATTTTTATGTTTACTTATTTGTTCAATATTAGGGTCAAACAAGTAAGCCGGTTTATTGTAGTTTGATACGTAGTCTAATTCGTAATCATAATTAGGGCCAACTCCGTAAGTAAATAAAGCCTCAGATTTAGTTAAAGAAATTTCGTTAATAACATACCCACTATCTTCTTCAGGGCCTAACCTTATTTTATTAGAATCAATTATAAAAGGTTGTAAATATTTCACAGTAATGTTTCTACTCTTTCACACCACCCCTTAGAAGCGCTGTAAGGCCATATTACCCATTTGTAGGGCTTAGGTCCATTATACTCTCTCCATACCGTAAAAGACTCGCTAGAGGCCTTTAAATGAGATGCTATCTCATCCTTAGTTATATCAGCCCTATGTATGGCCTCTCCATTTTTATCTTCAAAAGATAATACCACGAAGTCATAATCTCTTTCTAAAAACAAACTTTTGTTTAAACCTATTGCGTGCTTGAATTTTGGCATATACTCTTGGTCTTTATCGCCAGGAGGTAATAAGTTTTTTGCACAACTATTAGTAATAGCTCTATCTTTAAACCTAATACCTGAGTAAATCTCGTAGTCATTTATACTTCTCTCTGATCCTATATCGTAGCCGACAAAAGATTTTTTATTACAAGGAGAACAAATCTCGCCATCAATACCTAGTAGTTGTCTAGTTCTTTTGTGAGTTCTAGTGTTGCTTTCTCCCCAATCAGAACTATCGTCCCAATGTTTAGTCCTACCTTCTCTAGTGTATTCATGCCAAGCAATAATTTTATGCGGATGAAACAGATCATATCCACAAGTAAATGCTCTAACGCCTATAGTAATTTCTTCTCCGTGAAAGTAAAAAGAGGGGTCATGTTGAACCTCATTACAAAACTTTCCTAAGGTAAATGCAAAATGTGCTGAATAAAATCTAGCTGGCACAGGCTCTTTTACGCTGTCATCGATGTGATAAGGCATAAAAAAAACCACCCCCTCTGGTGTAAACCTATCAAAAGACATACCCCAAGGTTTATCATGCCTCCCATTAGGGTCGTTGGTTGGATCATAAGAAGGTATGTATCCTGTCAACAAAGGCTTAGGGTGGCCTTTTTCCTGTAAAGACTTTAGCATATCTATAGAAGTGGTATCCCATCCATCTGTAAATCTATGGTGAGAATCTAGCTGTAGTGTATACGTTTGATTATTGTAATGTTGTTGAATTTGATTCCTAGCCCAACACGCTCCATTAGACTCCTCGTGCGGAATGTCTATTATTATAAACCTTCCGTCATTAGAGTATTTCTCTAACGTATCCCACTCATCCTCTTTGCTATACTGATGGGCAATACATATAGTTAGAGCGTCAGGGTTATCAGCTTTTAACAGTAAATCTTTTATTGTGGGTAATAGTTCTGGATCACGATAGCTCGCAATTTGTACAAAAATAGTTTCCAATTGAATTAAATTTAATTATCTTATTTCAAAGGTAGTAAAATTTAACTAACCCCTAACATCCGCTGTCTGCTCCAATTATTCCACCAGAGCTAATTGGTGCATAGTAAGGATCCCCAGTACTTGGCTCTTCTATTAAGTGATCTCCCCCACCTCCAGAGAATGTTACTGTTCCTGCACAATTCGCGTATAATTGTGTACCACTTGGTGGTATAAACTCTGCAGCACCACAATTGCTCGTTACAGCATCTGGATCAGCCCAAAATACTTCTGTATTAGCTGATAAATTATTACACGGATCAGCATCAGATGTAGAAGACACGTAGAAGGAATGGAAGGTAGGCCCAGGCGTAGGAGTAGGCGTCGGCGTCGGCGTTGGAGTAGGCGTCGGCGTAGGAGTAGGCGTCGGTGTCGGCGTTGGAGTAGGCGTCGGTGTCGGAGTAGGCGTAGGTGTTGGAGTAGGTGTCGGTGTAGCCGGTGTTGGAGTAGGCGGTGTTGGAGTAGGCGGTGTTGGTGTCGGTGTCGGAGTAGGTGTAGCCGGAGTAGGTGTAGGTGTCGGAGTAGGTGTTGGAGTAGGTGTAGGTGTAGGTGTAGCCGGTGTAGGTGTAGGTGTTGGAGTAGGCGTAGGGGTAGGCGTAGGCGTAGGAGTAGCGGGGGTAGGCGTAGGGGTAGGCGTAGGCGTAGGGGTTGCTGTTGGAGTAGCAGTTGGAGTTGGAGTTTGTGTTGGTGTCGGTGTTGGAGTTGGAGTAGCGGGGGTAGGCGTAGGCGTAGGCGTAGGTGTCGGAGTGGGAGTGGGGAGCGAACAAGATTCTGACTCTACCACTAAACCATTTGTCTGAATTCTTATTTCTTGTTCAGTAACATCTCCTGTTGATGTAGCAACTCCATAGTAATTGTTTCCTCCATTAAGAGTTATAGTAAGTGAAGAATTAGCATATATTGTATCCCCTACTTCAATATCAACTCCTCTACTTCTAGTTGTGTATAATATCCCTTGATCTGACACTGTTCCACAAGACGCACCTTTAGATGATTGAGGTAAAGCGTGGTTTAAAGCATAAACCGTCGGAGTAGCAGTTGGAGTTGGAGTCGGCGTTTGCGTTGGTGTAGGCGTTGGAGTTGGCGTTGGAGTTGGAGTTGGAGTAGCGGGAGTTGGAGTGGGAGTAGGTGTAGGCGTTGGCGTTGGAGTAGCAGTAGGCGTCGGCGTAGCCGGTGTAGGTGTAGGACTTGACGTTGGAGTGGGTATAGGAGGGCATCCAGTTGTGCAAAAAGTAAATCCAATATCGTCAGGTGTTAAACCATTTGAATCTAAACAAGTTATACTTCCTATGTTTCCAAATCCAGTCGTATCCGTAATTATACCAGTTACGTTAAAAACATTGCTTGTAAGGTCATCTTTTACTCTAGATCCGACAACAAAGTTTTGAGTGGTTTCACTGTAGAAATTGTCAATCAAAGTATCACAATCCTGAAGACTGTATTTTGTTGCTTCAGAAACTGGAGGACAGTTTATAACACCAGGGATTAATTGCATGTTTCCAGTGCAAACCAAATCTTGATCAACACTGACTAGCGCTGGGTTTAAAGCGTTATAGTAGTAATATATACCACTGTTAGAGTTTAAATATTGCTGGTATGCCAATGGAGTTGATGTTTCAAATATGTAACATGCATCTACAACTACACCCCCTGAGGTTAAACAAGGCTGCAGCTCATAATAAAATCCTGAAGGCACTGACGTAGGTGTAGGAGTGGGTGTAGGAGTGGGTGTAGGCGTAGCAGCCGTAGGTGTCGGGGTAGCAGCCGTAGGTGTGGGCGTAGCAAAAGTAGGTGTAGGAGTAGGCGTAGCAGCCGTAGGTGTCGGGGTTTGAGTAGGAGTAGGCGAAGGTGTAGCGGTAGGAGCGTTGCAATCTGGGCAAACCTCTAAAGCCAATAAAACACAATTTACTTGACGACGAACATTTATTCCATCAGAATAATATCCATCTGGCGCGCAATTAGTTAAGCCACTGTTAGTAAAAACCGCAACAGCGTTCTCAAACGTACCTGCGTCAAAATAAAAAGTTCCTCGTCCCATTAATTTTTTATTACTGCAAAGTTAACAAATTCCTGAATCTATTGTAACCTCGCTAAATCTGTTTTTTTATGTTTTAAAAACAGGAATCATCAGTACCCACAATTCCCGTACTACTTATATCTTGAGTAAAGTCAGCGCCAGTATTAGGTTCAAGTACTGCATAAGTTCCAGCTGTACCAGACCAAACTTGATAATTAGAACCTGCATATATCTGAGTTCCACTAGGAGCTATATCATTAGCCTCTGATGAACCTGTTAAATATCCTAATGGATCAGGCCACCAGTAACTACTACCCGTGAAGTCCCCACAAACTCCTGGTGATGCACTACGCTCTACATAATATAAAGTAGGCATTGGTGTAGGAGTGGGCGTCGGCGTCGGCGTAGGTGTCGGTGTTGCGGGCGTAGGAGTGGGCGTCGGTGTTGCGGGCGTAGGACTTGGTGTTGGTGTTGCGGGCGTAGGACTTGGTGTTGGTGTAGGCGTTTGTCCTGCAGGTGTCGGCGTCGGAGTAGGAGTCGCTGGCGTGGGACTTGGAGTAGGCGTAGGGGTAGCGGGCGTCGGTGTCGGCGTAGGAGTGGGCGTAGCTGCAGTCACACAACCAACTATAGCAGTCCAAGCAGCAGGATTTAAAGGAGAATAAACCTTTAATGTCGCAGTAGGGAATGCATTGGGTTTCGTAAACGAAAGCACTCCGCTATCCGGTGGCATTATTCTAGCTGGAGCTGCACCTAAAGCAGCTAAAGCAGTGTTGAGTTGTCCTTGATAAAGTGGATTTCCTCTATATCCAGTGTCTAGCACAACAGCTCCGTCAAACTCTATCGTAAACCTGTCGGGAGAATCTGATGCATTAAATTGTAAAGAAACACTTCCTATATCTGATCCTAAATTTATTGTTGTAACAGATGGATATTGAGAAACTCCAGAATAAGCTACCCCTTCTCCACAATTTTTACTAGGAATAACAGAGCAAAAGCAGCATGCAGCAAATAAAGTGTCTTCTTGACAGAGAACTGCTGACGTAGCGTTTCTGTAATCCCAAAGTAAATAAAGATTGTCGTTGTCACTCCCTCCTGGCATTATAAAATCAGCAGAGTATCTGTTAGGGTTTCCAGGAGTAACAACTATAGGTGTTGCTAAAGTTGCTGCGGCCTTTAAAGCTAATACATCTGCAGTGCTATTGCCATATAAAACAGGAGTTCTTAGGTACTGAAAGGTGTTGTTTAAGGGGTTAAAGGTAAAATTGTCTGATTCAATCTTATTACTTATAATACTAACATTAGCTCCTTCAGTAGGAACTATTGCGCTACCCTGAGGACCACTGACTTTAGTGTATTGAGATACTGAAGGATTAGCGGGATCGTTTCCAATTGAAACTAAATTTGAATGAAGAGGAGATCTAAACGCTCCGTCAGTCCAAGCGTATTGGTTATGAATAAACTCTCCAGCCTCAGCACCGCTTGTTAGTGCAACACTGTACAGATTTAATGGTTTTTCCTGAACAAGACTTACTTCAATCTGTATTGTATCAGGACTTGTTGATGTTGTTGATGCTATTATAGTAACTTCGGATGGATCAGTTTGTCCTTTAGGAATAGTAAACGAACCACTTCTAAAGGCTATTCCGCTGCTTCTTTCAGTTCCGTTATACAATGCTGTAACAGTGTATCCAACTCCCGATACACTTGACTCTGTACCCATAGGGCCTGCTCCCTCTTGGGTTTCTAATTGCACAAACCCTAAACCAGGGGATGGAGTATTTATTTCAGTAACAATGTCTTCTCCTGGAGCTTCAGGTATAGTGTACTCTACGGTAACAATTCCCACGTTTTGACCTACGTCAACGCAATAAGTTATTTCTTCACCTGGAGTAATCGTTATGTTTTCAACAGATCCTCCAGCCAAACAAGGAATTTCTATAGGCGCTAAACTTTGACCCGTTGAAGCTAACACATATTCGTTCATGTAAGGATCAAACCCTCCTAACTTTTGATTAGAAACAGTGTTAATAAAAAAATCTCTAAACCAACCTCTCATTCCAAACTGAGAGATAACTTGAAGCTGATCATTTTGAGCGCTACTTCCTCTAAGCTGAATAACAGCCCCTCTTTTTTGATCTGTAAAAAATCTATCTACTCCATATCTCGTATAACTCTCTGGATTATTACTTATGCCATATTCTTCAGATCTAGCAATTTGAGTTCCCAAAACCTGAGGTACAGAGGTTAAAGCTCCACCACCAGACGCATCAGAAAGAAGATCCTTATCAACTAATACATAAGATATTTTATCTTCTTGTAAGACTAATATATCTGTACGTCTTCCGTCTAGCTTTTCTATTGGACCGTAAGACTCTTCAAGTGGTTTAAAATTTAATAAACCTAAGTTGAATTCGTTTAGCTTATTAACATTAGATTCGTCATTAAATATTCCGCTATAAGTTAAGTCTGCGAATCTATTGGCTTCCTTGTATAACTCAGCAGAAGTACTTGTTACTCTGTTCCCGTAAGTTAAAGCTTTTCCGTTAATAGAGTCTCTCATCTTATAACTCTCAACACCATTTCCAAAAGAAATACAGTCATAAAATCCTGTGTCTATTATTGCATCTTGAGGCGTTGGGCCAGTGTTTTGAAAAGCAATTACTTGATCTTGAACGTTTCCGCTGTGCTGACCTAAATCGTCAATAGGAAAAGATAAATCATTTTCATACCACACATCAGGCAAAGCATCAGTAGGCAAGGTTTCAAAAACAATAGTTCCATCTGACCTATCTACAACAATCTCTGTTTCTGCATGAAATCTACTGCCACCGCTGAGAAAAAACCCATCTTCGCATCCTGGGCCTCCAACTGTTACTAGAAACAATTGATTTGTAATACTGTTTCTAAAAAACTGCCAAATATTAAAATTAGCCGCAGTTGTGAAATCAGTTTTTAAAGGGTCTCTAGCTTCAGTTAATAGTGTGGAAACATAAAAGTTCTTAAATACAGGGGCGCGGCTATTTGAAAAATCCGATACCCCAGTATCTATTAGGTCTCCTAAATTCTCTCCATCCCAATAATCTTTAAAATTATTGTAGTCAGCACTTGCTCTATTTTCTATTTCTAAAACATACTCTCTACCATCGCAAGCGCTAGTAGCTGTTCCTGCTCTCCTTCTTGCAAGTCTAAAATACATTGTAGAAAAACTACCGCCCGGAACAGTAACATCTACATAATCAGCGGGGCTTGCAGCATCAGAAATATTAACAGGATATGCATTCATCGCATATGAGCCAGGATTATTTCCGGTTAAATCACCTTTTGCCGTAAGAAACCCTGGTTCAAAAACATCTCCTCCAGGTGTCTCATTGTTGTTAGCTATAAAGTTATTAGGACTAAGCTTCATATAAACCCCAGACTGAATAGAAATATTATCCTGCGGAGTCTGACCGGGGTTTAAGGGGTTTTCAATAGTTAAAAAATCAGCAGCCTTGGATTCTTTTTCTAAAACCGTAGTGTAAGTACAATTAGTTCTTGGCCCTTGAGAGTCTCTTTTAACAATTAATCGATCTCCCGCTTCAACCTTGTTTGCGTTTTCACCTTCTAAAAGAAAGTAAACATAGTTGTCTTCAGGATCGTTATAAAACTCACTTGTGTAAATTGTTTCATACGTACTTTTACTAGGTTTAATTACAAACTTATATCTTTTTGCCCAATCAGGAGCTGTTTGCGCTGAAATTCCACCAGGTATTGTAGCTTGTATAGTATTAAGCAAAGCTGAGTTAGCGCAAGGAATGTGTATTGTGTTTTCAGGACTTACTAAAGCTGTAGAAGATCTATTAAATTCATCCATGTAAACCATGCCTAGCTCGTACCCTCTATTGCTATGAAGGCTAAACGCGTTGTTTACTTTTTGATATGAAGCAGATCCGCTTAATATAGTATAGTATTCAGTTAAAAATTTAGGCCCTGTTGGATCTCTAAATCTCATAGCCACAATCTGAAATCCTACGACCCCAGAGTTTGGGCTTGAAGTAATAGTAATTGGTTGATCTATTTCCGATATTCCACTAGCTACTTTTTCGTAAGATCCAAGAAGGGCAGGTATAAGACAGTTGAATTGATCAGTAAATGTTGTTCCGTCGCATGAATTAGCAACAGTTTTTATTGTTGCTGCAGTACCGACTCTTGACACAAAATCATTACTAATTACTAAATCATGTACTGAGGTAAAGTCTTGAGCTAATATATAGGCAAAAGAAATATTTGTAGATGTGGTTGTGGCATCAGGAAAATCAGTGTTAAATGATATTCCATTAAAAGAAGAGTGCTCAAATGTAAAATTAAAAGATATGTTAGCGCCAGTCTTTAAAGACTCTGGATTATCAAAAGCCGTTAGATCTATATTAAATATAGATGCAGGAATATTTTCTGAACTACCATCAAGACTGTATTCTCCGTTATTAGTTGAGTCAGGTACAGTAGATAGGTCTATGTCTAAAGTCTTTAAGTTGGCTTCAAATGAAAGATTTAAAGGAGCTCCAAACCTATCTTCTAAATTGTATCCCTCTACATAATTTCCATAAACAACCCTATTCCCCATTAAGGTCTGAGCCTTAGCGGTTCTAGGGACATTATCGTAAAGCCTTAGTATTTCATACTCAGGGAGTACAGTAAATATTTTTTGATTATCAAAAACATATACTTGGTCGTTGTCGGACTGTAATCCAGCTTCCTCTTTATTAATCCTCTCTATCACTTTAATAGTAGGGTCATTCATTTCTTTAAATAACAATTCAATTCCAACAACTAAAGGATCTCCTGTGTTGTATGTTATTGAAACAGCATTTGCAGAATTAGTCATCCCTTCGTTAAGAAAAGTATTATAACTAAAAGAAAAAGATTTAGATAAAAAAGCTGGGTCACTAAACTGAGATACTGCAGAGAATTGTCCGTTTTTATACTCATAGCGATAAGCAAAACAAATAAATTTATCTTCTAAAAAATTATTTTGTGAGGCGTTGACAAAAGGAGCTATTGTTGGAGCGGCTATTGGTGGTTTTTTTATAACCAAAATACTCTCAGCTGTAAAGCCGTCTACATTAGAAGCGCTAGGCAATGGATAGGCTTGTTGCCTTGGTCTAACATTTATAAACCTAGGGGGATTCGAATTGTCTGTAAAAAATAATAAATCTCCAACTAAATTTACACCTGTTATTAAATATTTTGGATCGAAGTTAAGAGTTGTACGTATACCACTTCCGTCATCTATACTAACAACGTGATAGGTTGTTCTTCCGGTTGTAGTATTAAAAGAAACGATTAAATCTAATTTACCAGTTTCTCCTGAGGTAAAAGCTGGGTCATGAACAAACCAATATATAGTCTCATTAGCGCCATCCTCATAAGCTCCTATAGTCTTTGCTTCTGCGCTTAATTTAATTTCATCTTTATAAATTAACGCTGTAAGCTGAGTGTTTCCCTTTGAGTTTTCAACAGTACCAATCTCAGAGTCTTCTGTAGAGCCTAGCCTTACATTTAATGCGTCTTCATATTCACCATTAGGTAAAAGCCTTTCATCAAGGCTTTTGTTCATCCGCCCTTTAACAAAATTTCTTTGAGTTTTTGCCATTTTATTTTATCCACTTGTTCTGCCCCCTTATGCTCATTAAGAGTCTACTTGGGTGAATATTGCTTAATCTAATTTTTGCATTTCTTAATAAAGCTGCTTTATCTTTTCTAGCTCTATTTATAATATACTCTTGAACTCCAAACTTGCTATTTAAAATAGCGTAACTTATGTAAGCATAAATATACTCTTCAAACATTTTATTAAGAGTAATTAAAGAATCATTCCCGTTTTCCATACCATCAGATATATACTGCAGAATACAGCTTTGGTTTGCCATAGTAGAATCAAAGTTTATTACTCCGGCTTTTTTATCTATTGTAAACGTAGGATTAATGTTTGCTGTTTCTGTATTTAAACCATACCTAGCTCCGATCCTAGAGTTGTTAATATCTGAATCGTAGTTATTAATGTTTGGATCAATATTTTCATCAACAACGTCATTTAAGTATATACTCTGCAAGCTTCCGTCTAATCTCTTGGTGTCTATACTAGAGGTTTCCTCTTCAACAGTAACACCATCGGCCTTATAGGTAAACGTAGAGCTCGCTGTTTGAATATAAGACACTGCAGACTGAACTTGTATGTTTTCGGTGAGATCTCTCACTACACCGTCTTTAAATAGCGACAGCTTAACCCAGTTGACATAGTCAGAGGGTAATACAAATTTAAGATCATCAAAGACCGTAAGCTCTAAAGATTTTATTTCTTTAAATGCGTCGTAATTTAATTCTTGAATTCCACGCTTTGCGTGAAACAATATTTTATATCTATTCTCGTTATTAACTAAGGAATGGTTTCCATCGTACATCAACAAAAAATTCGTAACTATATCGTCTAAGCTAACATACTGGTACGAACCCCAGTTAGAATCAGTAGGGGTAGCCCCGTCGTTGGTATAATACTTTTTTTGATCTATATATGCCATAGCTATTGTTGTTGATTTTGAGACTGTTCTTCAATTTGCCCAAACTTAAATACGTCTGCTTCTCTAATTGATATTCCAGCGTATTGTAATATCTTTGCTACCAAATCATTGGAATCATCTAAAGGCAATTCAAAGTCTTGATAGTCAGACTGACTTTGATCAAAAATAGGGCTTCCATTAGATATTGTTGTAAAAGTCCACTTAGGGTCTAAAGGGTATCTAATATATTGAGCCGCTACCTCTCCAGCCTGATTAATTGTAGTTGGGAAAACGCTAATGAAATTACCTGACTGAGTGTATGCTGGATATGCCTGGGAAGGAGACGTAAGCATAGATCTGTTTAATAACGTTATCTTACTTTGAGTAACTTTTTCAGCCTCTCTTATTGTAGTAATAGGATAGCAAATAACCTTATCTAAAAGATAGTAGTCACTTGGCAAAGTATACACGTTCCCTGCGTTTTGTGTTAGTGTAGCGAACTTAGAAAAGTAATCAATAACTTCCTCGTATCCTTTCTTAATGTCTGCATATCCTGTTCCAGATACTCTGGAGTTTTCTTCGTTTATTTGCTGATTATATTGAACAAAATATTCATCAAACAAATCTAACTGAGCTTGCTTTGCGAACAGGTTAAAATCTGAAGGGGATATATAGCCGTAGTTATTTTTGTTTATAATCGCTAAAACTGTATTACGTACAGAGTTTATCATTACTACTTATTTTGTACAAAGATAAGCAAAAAAAAAGAGGTCAATTATTTTGACCTTTTCGCACAGATGCAAAAAAAAAGGCACTCACTATTGCGAGCACCTTAATCAACAAACTATGAAAACATATGCAAATATAGGCAATGTTTTTAACTATTCAAGGCTTTTATGAATTTTTTGCTAATTCTTTTAGATGTTTAAAAGATTCAACTCCGTTATCAGACTGAAAGAAAGATACGGCCATGTGAAGAAACTCTTCTCCATAAGGAACGTTAAGCATTTTCTTTTTATTAGAAGGTGTATTAAACCACACTTCTTTTTTATCATTTCTTAAAGTTAAAATATTTTTATCAAAGAAAGATTGAACTGTAGCGTTAAGCTTCAGCATTGGATCTTTTAACAATTGTAAAAACCCTTTAGGATCTGTCTTGGCAAATATTAAAATATCTCGCCTTAACTCAGCAGTGCTAACTTTCGTTATGTCGGTATTAAATATAACTCTAGATACGTTTTCTACCTGTTCTAAGGTTAATTGTCTAGCTTCAATTAAAGCATCTACTTCCATATTTAAATCCTCTACAACTTCAGCAGCTTCCTTAGCCTTGTCAACTTGAACAAACAATTGTCCGTTGCCAGGATGTAAAGATAAAAACTGTTGTAATACTTGATTGTTTTTAGGAACGCTTAAGAATCCATTTTCAAAAACAATAGGCTCTAAAATAGCAGAGTTGTCTTGTTCATCTTGAAATGGACTTTTTTGATTTCTAGCATATCTGAGAGGGCGATTAGTTCCGGACTGTTCGTCCCAATGTAATAAAGGAAATCTTTGCGTATGTCTAGATGCTAGTATTAAAGATAAGGGTGGTGTATCTCTTGTTAGTTTGTATTGTTTGTCTACAAAAACTGTATTCTTTTTCATTTAATATAATTTAGATTTAATTTAAAATTTATAATATAATGGGGGCTTTGACACCCCCATTAAAAAGTACTCTACTATTCTTGAAATAAGAAGAAGTTGTTTGCACCTAAAGTACATACAGCTCTTTCAGACAAGAAATTAACTTGCATATTATCTATGTCACTAGTAGCAGCGCCACCGGCAGATCCAGTAATCCAAGTTTTGTAACGTCTATCCTCTGTTTCAGAAGCTCTGTAACGAACATGTAAGAAAGGACGTTTAGCATTTTTACCAAGAATTTGGTCATAAACACTAGTTGATCCAGCGGGTACAAGTAGTCCGTTTACACGTCCTGAGTTTGCTCCAGTTGGAAGACCACCTCTCATAGTAGGGTCGTTAAGGTATTTCCAGTCAGTTTTGTAGAAGTCATAACCTCTTCTAAATCCTGAGAAACCTAAGTTTAGCGCCATCTCTTCGTCATTGTCAAATAGACCATATGAAGTTCCACCTGCTCCGTAAGAGTTTTGTGCAGCTAACATATCATCAATGTCAAATCCAAATTGACGGTCTAGGAATATAACGTTTTCTTCAATCGCTCCTTGCTTATCTAAACGAGAAATAATTGAATCAAAATCTGCTAAAGTTGTTGGGTTACCACCGTTCCAGATGTTACCTCTTTGAGCCACAGAATAGAAAATTCCATCCGATCCAGCTCCTTGTGCTCCTGCAGCAGCTCCATTACCTAGCGCAGCAGCAGCTCCACCATTAAGTTCAGCGGGTACAGCTTCAATCATTGCAGTCTCTAAGTAGTCGTCAAAACGTAGTCTTGTTTCATGCTCAGATTTCAAATACCAAAGGTATCCGTTTGCACCGTTTTCAGTTGTAACTTCAACCCATCCAATTTGAGCCATGTCAGATCCAGATACAGTATAAGTATCTTTCAAGATAATTGGCTTGTTTTCAAAGATAAAGTCGTTAGCTTCAAGAGATCCTACCATTCCAGCAGTTCCTTTTCTGAATTCCGATCCATAAACGAATATAGTGACATCAGAGTTTCCTACTCCAGTACCAGCAGTAACAAGTCCAGTTCCTTCGTAGAAACCAACAGTAAACTGTCCAGCGCCGCCGCCTGCATTGTTAACAGCAGTTACAACAGCTTTGTTTATACCAGAACCATCGTTCTGTACAACTGCAATTGTCTGACCGACTCTTACAACTTGTTGAGCTGTAGCTGGGTCAATAGTATCATTCACTTGGAATGTAGCATTGTCAGCATTAATAACAGCAGCTGTACCTACCTGAGTATATTTAGTATGCAATCTACCTTGTTCAGCCCATTTAATAAGGTCAGAATTTGTAGGCATCTCAGCACCTACCATACGTAGGAATGAAGAGATAGTTCGATTTCCATAACGCTCGAATTCTTTTTCGTAAGTGTCAGGAAGATATTGATTTAGAAAATCAAAGTTAGTAATGTAATTCTCTGTAGTCGGAGTTCTCTCGGAACTCGGAGTAAGAGCAAAAGTTGGGATAGTATTAACTGATCCAGCCATAATTTTTAATTTTTAAGTTCTTTTAACGCTTTTAATTCTTAATCTATTACCCGATGGTTCAGATATAGATTTCACTTGCATTCCTCCCTTTGTAGATACCTCTGGCGCTTTACGTTCTGACATGTTAATATTCTTAGTCTTGCGTATAACGTCTTCAGTAGCTTTAGATTTACCCTGTTCAAAAAAGAACTGAGCAAATTTATCAGGATTCATTGCCATTGCTAAAGATCTGTGGTAGCCTTCTGCATCATTTAAAAGTCCTTGAGAATCCATATACTTCTGTACAAAGTTCATGGGGGTCTCTTGAGCTTTTTTTAATTCAGACGCGCCACCTGGGGAAAACATAATCTCTTCGTCGTTTAACTTGAACTTAAAACCTTTAAATTCTGATCCGAACACTTCATCACTTTTTTTGACAAACCATTCCCGTTTTCGATTCGCTTCCTCTTGTTGAGTTTTAGCGGTATTTAAATATTGCTTATAAGCCTGCAATTCTTCATTAGCTTCGTTAGAACTTCCACTTGACTCAAGCGGTTGCTTATATAACTCTTGCTGTTCTTTAAAGAACCGATTAGCTTTAGCAATAATTTTCTTCTTTGCTAACTTAGCTTTCCTAACATCTGATTCGTCATCAAGCTCTTCGTCATAAGAATAGTCCTCCATTAAGGATTCAATATCTTCTGCGTCCAAACCTTCTTCCGTAAGAGTTAGGTACTCTTTTAGCAAAGAATCAGGATTCATTGTAGTGTAGTCTTGTTGTAATTTAACAAAATCACTAATTCCTCGTCCTGTTTCTTTTTTATACTTAAAGTAAGCTGCGACATCTTCTGGCATTTCTTCTGCCTTTTCTCTTTCGCTCATTAATTCTTCTATAGAATTAATTTTCTTACCGTATCTATTTCCTATATATGAAAGAACATCTTCTTCTTTTAAATCATAAGGTTGCTGTGCAACCTCTTCAATAGTAGCTTCCTCTTCAGGAGCTTCTACGGTGGTCTCATCTGGCAATGGCTCAGAAACAACCTCTACCTCGTCACTACTTGACACTTCACTAAATTGCTGTTCGTGCTTTTCAAGCAATTCTTTTTCTATTTCCTGAGAAGACTTTGATTCTAACTCAGACATTTCTCTTACTTTTATTTCCATTTAATTTAATTTAAGTTACAAATTTACGCAAAATACAAAGGCACATTTTGCTACCTTGGCGAGAACTCAGACAGGTCAAAACCATCTAAAGAATCTTCATTTGACTCAAAGTTTTTTGGAGGCAAATTATTTTTTCTTTGATTTATTAACTGAGACTGCTCGCTATTCTGCTGGCTAATTCTGTCTTTCTTAGCATTTTCCCTAGATGTTTCTCTATTGGCTAACGCTCCCGCAGTCATTCCTTGCAACTGCAAGTTATAATTGAATTCTTGTTGCATCAACTGAGACTTAAGCTGAGCTTCAGCTTTATTTTTCTCTATTTCAAAAGCAATCTCTGCTTGTTTATATTTCATTTTAGCCTGCGTCTCTAGTTCTATTTTTTGAATAGCCATTTGACCAGCCATTTCTTGAGACTTTAATTGTTGCTGAGAAACCATTGCTTGCTTTTGCATTTCTCTATTTTCATCTGCTTCCTGCTTAGCTCTTCTTTTTACTTTTAAAAGTTGATTAGCTAGCTTAAGGTTTTTAACTTCTCGTATGTCTATAGCGTCCTCTAGGTTTATATCTCCTTTAGATAATGCCATCTGAATGTTTTGCTCTAACAAAGCTTTTTGCTCTTCATCTGGCGAAAGCTCAATAAAGACCCCAAAATCATAAATGTAAAGTTCAGATATTTCATCTAATATACTTACATTGTATTTTCCTATTTTATTTATAAAGTCTTCTTTAAAATCAGAATATTCTAATATATCTGCAACCCTATAAGTTAAAGCCTCTGCTAAGGTCCTGTATATATACAAACTACCATCTAGTATATGTCTAGTTGCCGTATTTGAACTTAGCGCTGCTAACTTCTGAACACCAACTAAAGCGTCTGAATTAGCTCCAGACCCGTCTCTCGCTTCATTTAAGCCTGTTACAGCTCTTATCATGTCTAAATAGTGGTTGTAGTTAGCTAAAAGCATTTGTGTCTTAGAAGCGCCTGAATTGCTTGTGAGCTGCTGTATGGGAACTTTAGCCTGATTATAATCTCCTTCCTGAGTATAACTCCGGCCTATTACGCTACCGGTTTGAAAATATAACCTTAATGCATCCTCAGGGTTGTAAGCCGCTCCAGTACCTAGATCAACTTCATTTAACCCATCCGCATCTATATACACCCCATCAGGGACTACTCTAGCTATTACCTGCTGAAGCTTTAAATGAGTCATTTGAATTAAATCTGCAAACGGAATCATTCTCCTTACTAAAGATTCAATAACACCCTTATACATTCTAGGCGCTACAGCTACGTAATTTGGTATAGCATGCTGAGAGGAGGACTTGGGACGCACCATGTTTTCCGCAAGCTCCCACTTAAGGATAATATTAGTTCCCATAACCATTACCCCATCATACCAAACGTCAATTGTTTTCTCTATTTTTTCGAAGTTTCCTTCTTCAATCATTTCTTCTGGAGGATTAAAAGTATCATCCTTTTCTATCATTCTGGAAGCTCCCCCGTCTAATTTTTTCTTTTTATATACTATCTTTTTAGTAGTCTTATAATTAAAATACATTAACGTACACGTATCCCTATAAAACATATCATTCTCATAGTATTGAGCAGTATTATAATAATCATACCAACTCTGGCTGTATTGAGATATTTTCTCTAGATCGTCATTTGTAAGGTCAGGGTCTATTTTATTAAGCTCAGTCAGCGCAACTGTTTTAATTTCTCCCCAATAAAAACAATCTTTAAAGTAAGGGTCTTCAGTGTAACTATAAACCACATTAGCAGGGTCTACGTAAGAAACTTGAACACCAGAACCAGGAAGAAACTCATGTTTTGCTACACTCATACCTACAACCATTTGATCGTAGTCTAATCTTTTTCTAATATCTTCATAGTGATTCTCAGCAAACATTGTGTCTATAGCCTCTTCTTCTGCAATCTCTATAGCTGGCTTGTAATTTAAATTCATATACAAAGACAGCTCTTCATCCGAAGCAGGCAATTCATCAGGATTCATTATGAAAGGATCAAAGTTTGTGTTTTTTTGAACAATCTCTAAAACATCTTTAGCAGCCATCTGACCTTCAATCATGTTTTGATACTTGTTTCTTTTAGATTGAGACAAGGCATCCTGAGCATAAGCCTTAACCTTAAACAATCTATCAGACATTCCATTAACAACTATGTCTACAAATTTTGGAATAATAGGAACGGGAGTCCAGTCTAAATTTAAATAAGATAAATCTCCATCAACCGCTAATTCATTTTTGTATTTAGCAACTGATTGCTCACCTCTGGCGTAAAGTCTAAGTCTATTAAAATCCCTCCACTGACTGTAGTATCTACACCCATTGGAATCTTTTCTAAACCATTCATATTGTATTGCTTGACCTATCTGTAATCCAAACTCGTCGGTAGCTTTTTCAGCATCCGATACAAATTGACTTGGAAACCCTACAGATGAAATATTTATATTGACTTCTTTCATCTAATTAATTCGCTTAAAGATCCTTTATTGTTGTATTTTGCAAAGTTAAGACTTATTTTGGATTGTTTTTGCTCGGGCAAGTACACGCCCTTTTGGTTCGCCATTATAGCTAACCCTGAACTAATACTTGCATCAAACTTAGTCCTGTTGTTAATATCAAATTTAGCCCAATCCTCTAAGGTTCTAGTAAAATACATAGAACCCATTTGATCAGGATCTCTGTATGTAGCTTCTAAATCTATACCTATGTGTTTTTCTATATACGATTCTATAGCAGCAGCATGAGACTGCTTTACATCTTCAGAAGTATTCGGTATGCCACCCAATTCCTTTTCAGTTTTTGAAAGCTTATTATAATGTTTATCAGGTCGGTTCATAGAGTATCCTCTATAACCCCTGTTTTTAAAATGATATAATAACCTAGGCTTGTTGTTTTCTACTAAAATAGGCATGCCATAAAACACACAGGCCATTAGAACTTCTTCAAAAAATATCTCTGCAGTCTGAGGCCTAGCAACATACTCTAAAAAAAACTCACTACTAGGAGCATCGTCCATATTAAACTTAGTCATTCCATGTAGCGCTCCATTAGATCCCCTTCCACCTACAGTACCCGATATATCATAACTATCACACCCAAAAGCGCCTATATGCTCATTGCTCGGAAAGAATACTCCATGTTTAGAATATTTACTGTTGTTCAAACCTTTCTTAGGAATCCAAGAAACCTTAAATCTACCCCTGTTATCTGGAGTCCATATAACCTCAGAATCTTTTACACCATCCTTCCAATAGAACCTACCCCTTGTCATATGATGCTCCATTATTAAAGAGTCATTATAATCTATCTGCTGGTATATCTTAGTTAAATTAAACAAAGAAGACTTACTCTCATCTCTAAATGCGTGAGACTCTGTTCTCGGAAACTGCCTGTAGAATTCATTTAAAGCGTCTGCATCTTTCTTTAAAGAGTCTACCTCTGCCTCCCAGTAGTCTATAGCTCCATTTCTTATATACTCGCCATCAACTCCCATTATTTTATTACTAGGTTTATAAAAAACCGGCATGCCGTGCTTGTCTATAAAACCCTCCATGTTCCATTCCATAGGAATAAACAAAGAGTACATGCCGCTTTTAGTTTGACCATTCGCATTCCTTTCCCTAGGATTAGAATCCTCATATAGCTTCTTAAAATTATCCCCTCCCTTGTTAAGTGCATTAGAGGTTGACCCCATTAAACACTTACCTATTATCTTACTACCTAACCTCAAACAGGTTTTAGTAACCCTCCAATTGTTTAGTATATTATTAGGCTTAATCCACTTCCCACTTTCATCATGAACCAGAAGCAAAAGCTTCTCGCCGTCATAAGAGTTGTCATCTGTATTCTTCCAGTCAATAGTTGTGTCTAATCCATACAACTCATCATTAACCGTTTCATACATATTTTTTTTAGTAATCTTAGAAGCTGGTATCCTAAAAGCAAGCTCTGTTTTAGGCTTGTCCATACCATCCTGAATAGGTTTAAAAAAGAAAGGCAGCCTAGTAGATATAGGAACAACCTTGTCTGTAAACATTTTTTTAGCATCTGACCCCGTCTTAGACAGTATACCTACTCTAGAGTCTTTAGCTAATGAACCTGTATTTACACATTCAGAAGACCCCATAAAAGAAAATCCTGAACGTCTTATCTTTAAATAGTCCATTCCAAAACACCTATTGTCAGCTCGACAAGCCTCCCAGTATATAAAGAATATTCTATTAGCCTCTCTAAAGTCTGGATACCCGATATCAATACTAGTCCACTGCAAGTACATGTAATGAGAACCCGTCATGTATGTTGGAGTTCCGTTATTATAGAACCAATGTCCTAATTCTCTTTTATCAAATTCATTCTCTATGTAATCAACCCAATTGCTTTTAAAATTATCAGGCATTTCATTCCATTGGAATATAGAAGATATTCTAGTAAGCTCCTTAGGCAACTCTTCTCTTTCCCAATACTGTTCTTCTTTTTTAACAGACCTTTTATAAACATCTAATTTAGAGTTAGGGTGAACGGGTGGTTTTTTAGGCAACCCTATAATCAGTCCATTAATAGATATAACCTCACCGAGCTCACCTGTTTTAGATATAATAACAAGATCATACTTTTCATTATAACCATACAGCCAAGTCTTGGCTGTGTTTTTTCTCTTTAAAACGGCAGGAGGTATGTATTTGTCTATCGTTTTGTATAAACTATTTTGATCTTCTTTCTGCAAATCCTTGTTTTGTTTTAGGCACTCCAGTGTTATTAGCTAGGTTTATATTGTCCTGCTCTAAATCTATTTTATTTAAAATATCAAACGCGTCAAAAATAGCTAGCTTCTTTGTTGCCGCTGCATTTTTTAATCTGTCTGCCGCCAACTCATCTTCAGGGTCTGGCTTTATAATATCTTCTCTAGCAACTTTTATCAACTGCTCTACAGCTTTTCTTCCTGCGCTAATTATTTGAATCTTTAGTTCTTCTGAATTCATAGCACCACAGTTATTTGATGATCATACATCCTGTATAGCTTTTCTCCATCTACTTCAAACTCATACTCACTCTCTGGCTTAAAAGTTATTCGATCTCCTACGGATACTCCCTGTTCAGACAGGTACTTGTTTACGTATTTAGCTGTTCCAATCAACGGCTCTTCCTTAAAGTTCTTATGTAAAAAAGACTCTTCTTTATCGACTGGCTTTATAAAACAATAACGATCGTGGCAGTGCCACTTGTCATTATGCTTGTACATATAGAATTGATCGTTCTCCACAAAAAAAAGATCATCCTTAAAAAAACTTCTTCCGCTTTGCTGCCTCCCCTTCATGTCGTTATAAAACTTAAAAACATTGTGGTGTACCACAAGCAGGTCGCCCTCAACTATATCACCCTCATAACCCAGTGGTGTTGAGACAACTACGCCAAATCTATTAGATGCTAAGTGGTTTTCTTCAGAAGTACTAGTAATAAACTCCACACCAGATAACTCTTTAGTGTTATTATATCGCCTTCCCTTTAAGGGTTTTACGATAAAGAAAAAAGGAGACTTCATTAAAAGTGAATATTGTATTCTATAGAGATTGGCATTACAGCATTAAACTCTTTCCATAAAAGAATTTCGTCTTTTTGCTGAATCCAAACTTTTATAGTATTTTCAGAAGTGTCTCTTTGTATTAGGTGAATAATGTAAATACCCGCAGATTGATACTGCTGGGGAGTGTTCACAAAAATAGGTCCTAATAAACGTCCTTCGTAAACAAAAGGTTGGGTGTTTTGATTGACGTTTATCCCAAATTGGTAGCCATTTTGTTGGGTATTATTATTCGTATACGGGTCTCCTTTGGGTACATTATTAAAGGTCAATAACCCTACTGCCCCACCCGCAATAATTTCGGTATTGCTATTATCCTCATCTTGAATTAGGTCTAAATAATTGGTACTTCCATCACTCATCAATCCCGTAAACCCTAAACCGAAAAAACCAAATCCTGGGTCTGCATTTAACAAAGGATAATCAACTGGGATATTGGTCGTCGAACCGTTTTGGTCATCCCAAACAAAGGCATCCACGTTATCATTAATGCCATCATCGTCATCGTCTGGATCATTTAAATCGGAGACTAAAAAGCCACCAATAAAAGATTTATCAAAATCGGCTGGCATACTCGCTGCATTACAAGGGTCGGTGCCATTGGCTAATTCATCATTATTGGTATATTGATCACCGTCTTCATCTTGGCTATTATTGCCACCACCACAACCACCAAAATCTTGGGGTTCAAAAACACTAATATTATCACTCCCTAAAGTAGCTACCCAAATAGTGCCCGGAAAAGGATCATTATCTCCTTGGGCAATTACGTCTAGCGGCAATGCACCAAAATTTTCTGCCAAAGTAGTTACCGAACTATTGCTATTAATGCCTCCGCTATTATTCCGTTGTACTCGGTAAAGCGGCCCTTTAAAAGAGGCGGCTAATAAATCGCCTTTCATGGCATTATTAAAATTCGAGGCGGTGTATTCTGCTAAGCCATTCGTCGAATTATTAACTGTGTAGATAGATTGGTCACTAACCCCAGGGTTCTGATAATCCCCTTCTATTGGGTTCGCTAAATTGCTAGGAACTGGTGGCCAATCTTGTGGTAAAGGATTATTGCCACTTGTGGACGTTCGCCAGACACCTACATTGCCGCCTGAACCTAAACTAGCATCATGGTAAAAAAGGCCCGCCCCATTTGGGTTGGCTCGAATCGGATTGGGATGGCCTCCATAATAATTATTGCCACTAACTAAATGTAACCCATCTTGGTTATTTACTTGTCCATCATTGGGACCAGAACCATTTGACCCAGGTTCACCTGGTATCCAATTATTGGTCGCTGTACCAAACCCTTCATTGGCTGGATGACCGCCCCAGCCACCATTAGGCCCATTGTCCCAAGTATACAATCTATTGTCTGCTGTCCACAGGACATCGTAAATATTTCTAAAACCAGTAGCGTAGACTTGAACGGGACCATTAGGAACAACTTTGGCCTGATTCAAGCCATCATTTCCACCAAAAGGATCGCCTACATCTTGTCCATTCTGATTGGGTCTAGTTGGGTCATCTAAAGTAGGTAAATCATATTTGTATTGACTACCATCGGCTGCCGTCTTAGTAGACATCGCATCAATAGCAGAAATATCAACTGTTAGAATAGCCCCAGAAAGCGCATACTCTGTAGAAAAAGCAAAATTATTGGAAGGTGCACCTGCATTGGTATTTCCACCTTGCGCTACATATAAGAGGTTGCCTTTTAATTGCATGCCATTATTAGCATGATTTTCTTCCGAACGAGGTAAACCCCTTACTAAATCTATACGTTGCCAGTTATTGCCCGATTTGGTCAACCGAGAAATCATTCCTGAATTAGTATCTAAGTTCACATCTCCATTACTACTACCGCCGCCAATTCGAGAATCACTTGAGCCTACATATATGGCTATATTATTGGGCGTACCCGTCACTAAAATACCTGTTACTTGTCGTTTATTAAGGTTATTAATTGTTCCATCGTCATTATGATTTTGAATCTGCTTAATATTATTAATCGTTTCCGTAGCGGTAATTTGATAATTGGTACTGGAATTTCTTTGAATGGTATAAGCCAGAATTAACCCATCCTGTTGGGCAACATACAAGCGGTCATCTGGTCCAAATTGAAGGGAAGTTGGGCTTGTTAGATTTTCTCCTTGCAAACTGGAGACTGAAAAATTTTGAGCTATTAATTGAGAATTGATAATCAGTAAAATAGCTAGTAACCTACACTTTCCAAAAAAGGGGGAAATTTTGTTCATAATTGTAAAATAAATAAACCATCAAAATAAGTGTTCAGACAAATTGTATAGAAATTGATGCTAGGTAAAACACTCGTTTTAGCGTTAATAAACAACGCATTCGCCTTTAATATTTGAGTAATTTTCAGCCTAAAACAATCAATTTCAACTCTCGTCCGAACACTTCTAAATGTAAAATATTGCATCGCAGCTAATGCCCTATGAGGGTTAATAAAATTAACCAATAGTCACTAGCAGTATTACAAGTAGCAATGTGTTTTTTCTTTCTTAAAAAGTCAGATAGTAAAGTGGAAAGTGTATTTTGTAAGTTGGTGAATAAATACTTTTTAGGAAGTTAATGCATTTATTCTTTTAGTAAGTAGCGTGGTAAATATACATCGAAAATAAAATATTATCCTAATTTTTCAGCGAAAATCAATAGATATAATTTTATTGAATAATAATAAAAATTGACTTACACTATTGGTTCATGTATCTTTGATAGACTTACCACAATCGACACTTCTTATACAAAACCTCTTCTCTTCACCAAAGACTGTAAACCCATTGGATGGATTTATGTTTTTGATGCTGCTGGAAATTGGTCTGCGAAAAGCATTGCTGTATAGAAGAAAAACAATTTGCTTTATTGGATGCAACTTATCATTTTTTAGGTATTAAATTGGGCGATGTTAATGCCTATTAATTAGAAGGAGAGGTAGCTTTATCAGCATCTATAATAATTTGCTTCGTACATTCCAACAAAGATTGCGTTCCATTCAAATAAGCAGGTAAATGTTTTTCTAATAAAGGAGCAAACCAATCAAAAACTTTTCGACGCACCATATATAATTCATAGTTTTCAATGCCTTCTTTGATTAGTAATTCTTGACTTACTTTTCCAGTAAAATAAAATAAATAGCCATGCCATAAACCTCTTGGTGCTTTAATTCCCAATTCTTCAACTGCTTGATTGATGGTTTCGCCAACTAAGCCACTACTTGGAAAGATGAAGTGATGGCTTGCTTCGTGAAATAATAACTCAAACCAATTCCCTGTTGGTTTTGCATTTCGCTTTACATTCATAACAATATGAGTAGGATTGATAGAAGTATAAGGTCTTCCTAGTTTAGCATAATAACAAATATCTACTCGTATTTTTTGGCTTTGCCATTCCGCCTGTGTCAGTTGCTCCAATTGTATTTTTGCAAGTAATTCTAATTTTTCGATTAAGCTTTTATTAGCTGTTAAGGCTTGTAAATTAGTTTTTTGGTGTTCCTGCCACCAGTATTTTTCATAAATTATTCGGACATCATTTAATACATTAATTTGTTGCTCAAATACTTTATCACTAGGTAAATTTGATTGCGCTCTTTGTAGAATTATCCAACCCTTAAAGGCTGCAAGATAATCCCCCGTTCGTAAATCTTCTTGAATTAGGCTATTGCTATAGAAAGTTAAGGCGCTTGTTAATGTTTCTTTTTCAGTAGTATTCATTTGTTCCCAAATGGAAGTAGAAATAGCTTCTTTCTCCTTCTTTTTGGCAAACACAACTGCTTTATTATATAAAAAATGATGTAGGTTTAACCAAAAATGATTGTAAAATTCAAAAAGTTGGGTTTCCATTAAATAACCTGGTGCAGGTGTTTTTTCTTTTGTTTTAGTTTGACAAGCTAAAAAAGGGAAAACTAAGACTAGATACCATAAAGTGATTTTTTTCATAACTCGTTTTAGGGGACAAGTTCTTAAAAAGGAGTATAGTAAAATAGGAAAAATCGGAACTCCGATGTTTTATATTCCATTATCTCTTCATTTATCGAAATAACTGCCTAGGCGTTCGTGCTAACATTTCTTGATATTCTGCTATTAGGTGAGATTGGTCAGTATAACCAGCTTGATAAGCTATATCGGACCAATTATAAGTTGGGTATTTCATTCGATGTTCAAAAGAAGAAAGTAAGCGTTGTACTCGAATAGCTTTATTAGGATTCATCCCAAAATATTGAATAGCTATTTTATGCAAATATCTTTCAGAAAAGCCTATTTCTTTTGCCGCTTGTTGGACCGTTAAACCATCTACCGTATTTTTCAAATAATGGATAAACCCTTTTACCGCATTTGGTAAGGAAAGCTTTGATTGCATGGGTCGTAATAAATGTGCTTCTAACCATTTAAAAACAATTATTGGAGCAAGTTGCTTTTCTGCTGAACTTAAGAAAACAATGGATAGTTGTTCGGCAATATCAGGAAAGAATTCAGCTAAGGCTAAAGATTGATTATTCAATGCTTTACCTGCAATAGCAAGTAATTTTGGTAAAACTCCAGGTACAAAACGAATAATAAAAGTTCTTTTTCGACTTCTACGATTTAGTAGAAATCCTTCAGAACGGCTTCCGACTACACTAAAGCAAAAACGAATGCCCTTTTTATCTTGAATTTCATGGAGTAATAAATGAGCAGAAAGGTCTGGTAAAATATAAGCTGGGCTATCAATATTTTGACTATTATCGACTAAAAAGTATTGTTCAACTACATGGAGTAAATCAAATGATGGCGCATAAATCCTTAATTTTTCTGATTTGAATGTCGAAGTTAGCCATAATTCATTTAATTGCCTATCATAAATCATAATTTTCTTATTTTTGATTGATGTCCAAAATTAATCCCTTGCGCAACCATTCTTATGAAATAAGACCTTATTATAATATGAATAAAGTTTAGTCCTTTTGTCAAGGAAACAGGAAATACATAAAAACAAGATATGAAAAAATTAATCAACACTTTATGCTTTGCTTTTTTATTAACACTTAGCAGTTATGGACAACAAGACTCTTTATTGGCAGATCCTAATCTAGCTGCTTTTGAACTAGATTCTTTAGTCGCCAAACTTAAACCAACAGGTCGCCCTTGGATGTCGATTATGAAGGGTAAAAATGTACTCACAGGTTTATATATGCTCAAAGCAGGCGCAGAAGACCGTCAACGTCCACATGATACTGATGAAGTTTATTACGTTGTTTCTGGTAAGGGCAAATTTGTAGCAGGTGGGGAGGAAGTTACCGTTAAAGCTGGTAGTATTCTATTTGTCAAAGCGGAAATGGAGCATCGCTTTTTTGATATTGAAGAAGAACTGCTGTTAGTAGTGTTTTTTGATCAATGATTGTTAAAGAAGAGAAAAATAACCTCTGGTTTTACAGTTTTAGAATTGGAGGATGGGAAAGTGATTCAGCAGGAGTTTGTGTCGCTTAAATAGACATTATAAAGTGCCTCATTCTATACTCAATATTTTGATAGGAACACCTCCATGAATATTGCATAAAATCAAAAGGTGTGGATAAGGACATTCTTCTAATACCTCAAATTCAATAGTAAAAGTGTCTCCAAATTGATATTGTCCATCCTTATTATAGTGCCCCATATCGCCATAAAGAAATTCAGATTCGTACTCCTCCTGAAAGTTAGCAACTTTTACCTCTTCTACTATTTTTAAATTCCAGTTACAACTACTGTTAAAATCAACAAATTCAACGGTTAACTTACCTGTTTTTCCAACTAAGGTCGTTTCCTTTTTACAAGCCATTTGTAAGGTCCCAATAAATAGAAAGCATAAGATAATACTACGGTTCATCCCTTTAGATTTAAGTATAATTTTTAAATTGAGCATATTGATTAAACCATCCACTTCTTTTTGTCTTATCTCTGAATAATATTCAACATGGATAAATTAAAATTAAGAAGAAGGCAATCATTTTAATTCTAAGACAGGGAATACTGGCAAAACGGTTGGGCGTCATACAAATTCGATGTATTCAACTGGAATAAAAATGAACTTTACAAGAAAAACCTTTCCAATTAATAGCTTTTTTAATTTTTATTCATTAGTTCAATTTCCTAAGTACACTATTCAATAAAAAAATTGGTCTTATTCTTTAGTCGTACAACTTTGCTAACGAGGCACGATGCAATATGGAGATATTTCCAAATTTGAACCGGTGACTATTCTAAAAAAAGAGTTTAAAATTGGGCAAAAAAATAGTTTCCGAAAGGTATTAATTGGTGCACAACTATTCCTCACTATTATTACTATTTTTTGCACTATTGCCTTTTTTTAGCTAGCAAATCCCTAAAAGAAAAGGACTGGGGCTATAATCAGCACGACTTAGCGGTCATCCGATTAGAAAAAGGGAGTGATTTTGAAAAATTTAAAAATGACATTCAAAGCAATCCAAATATTCTAGAAATAACAGGTTCTCAACAACAAGTTGGTAGAAATATTCAGCCTTTAAAAGTACAAATAGCTGGTGAAGAATACAATGTAAAAGGCATTACAGTTGCCGAAAATTTTCTACAAACTTTGGACATGCCAATTATTGAGGGGCGTGGATTTGATGCTCGTTTAGAATCAGAAGGGACGCAGTAGTTAGTAATCCATCTAAGTTTTTAAAAGATGATTAATGACTAGATTTACTTTTTTTTGAACTCTATGCACTAGAAAAATAAATAATATGTAATTTGGCACAAGAGGTTTTGTAATAGAACAAGAAGCCTCTTAGTTTTACACCCCCTTTTTACAATAGCAATCTGAGTTTTAAAAAAGTAAATGATGAGAAAGAGTCTAATTTATTTATTATTATTTGCCTTACTAACGGCTTGTTCATCAGGTCAAAAAGCAATGAAAAAAGGCAATAATTATGACGCAGTTATTAAAGCCTTAGATCGACTCCAGAAAAAATCTGGAGATGAAAAAGCACAAGGCGTACTGACCTCCGCTTACCCACTATTTGTAATAGAGAGTGAACAAAAACTAAATACTTTTAGCAATAGTAGGAATCCCTTAAAATGGGAGCAAGTACAAGGTCAATATGAGCGATTGGATAAAGTCTATAAACGCATTCAATTAATTCCAATAGCCACCTCTTTACTTCCAAATGCCAAAAGTTATAGTTTTGAAATACGGGAGACCGCCGAAAAAATAGTGGAAGCTAGATATGCATTAGGTAAAGATCAGCTCAAAAATGAAGGTCGAAATGGTGCAATAGCAGCACATCAACACTTTTCTTTTATCTTAAACCAACGGAGAAGTTATAAAGACACTAAAGCATTATTGATGCAAGCAAAAGAACTAGCCACTATTATTGTTGGCTTGTATCCGATTCCAATGGATCATCTAGCATATAAGTTGAGTGCTGATTTTTTTGAAGCACAGCTATACGAATATGTTAAGCAATATAATTGGAATCCCTTCATTGAATTCGTCTTACCTTCCAATACCCGTTTTGACAATATTCCAAAAAATCATGTGGTAGAAATTAGATTCGATGAATTTACCATTGGTAATTCTCATGTGAAAGAAACCATATTCAATCGACAACAAGATAGCGTTATTACGAAAGCAATAGTGGTAGGAGATAGCACCGTTACTGCTTATTTAGGTGCGGAAGCGGAAGTACATTGTTTCTCTAAAGAAATCTCATCGAACGGTGTTTTAGATATAAAAATCATTGATACTTTTAATGGTGCGATTATTACGAATGAAAAATTTGAAGGCACCCATTTATACCTGTCTAATTGGGGAACTTTTAATGGTCAGAAAGAAGCACTAACCAAAGAGGACGAGGAATGTACAAAAAATAGGAGGGAAGTTAAAGACCCTTCCTCGCAAGTTTTATTTACAGAAATGACCGTACCGCTGTTTGATCAAGTAACGGATTTTCTACGGGACTTTTATAAACGATATTGAGGAATGATGAATGATAAACGATGCACGATGAATTCGTTGTACATTGTAAAATAAAAATAGATAAGCAACGGATTATAAATAAAGTGTACAACTACAGCAAGCTTATTTAAGAGAAAACATCCGTGGAAGTTATCCGTGGGAATCGAATAGGATATAATTTTTCCACAGATAACTTCCACGGATGCACACTTATACGTTTTATCATCCACAATTCATCGTTTATCATTCATCGTTCATCATTATTTCGCTGCTTCAAAAATTGCGTTAAAAATCAACTTATAAGTGCCTCTTGGTTGTCCCCTAAACTGTGGCCTAAAGCTAAATAAAACCACATTTCCCTCGCCGTGTGCCACATCAATCATCGCTGCTTTTCCTTTCAAATATTTATCCTCTCCTTGTGCCCAACCACTCATCAATAAGTCTTTATCGGCAAATTTGACGATAATTTTTGCTTTTGGGGTAGATGCTCTTTTAATATCTTCCTTTCCACCTTCGCCAGTATAAGATGGTGTATAAATTTTAAAGGCTCGACTTCTAGAGAAAGAAGCTGCTACCTCTTCTTGCATTCCATATGCCAAAGATTTTTTGGTATCTACCTTGGCTCGAATCAAAGAACCTGGAATAAAGAATTGTTTATTGGATAAATTTTTGGTGACATTGACAATCGGTAGGCCAAATTGGTCGATGGCAAAATCACTTGCCCGATCAAAGGTGATTAAAGTACCTCCTTTTTTGACATATTCATCAAAAATTTTAGTACCATCTAAGCCAATTCCGCCCGTATACTCCTTCGGCATTCGGCTAACATCGTGCCCATGCATAATGCTATTTGGTCGCTGTGACGGAATAATAATAGCGGCATATTTTTCTAAATCGCCTCGCCGAACATCTGCGTCCTGTAAAGTGTCTAAATCGAAAGCATGTTCTCTTAGCATCCATCTCGTCCAACCTTCATCCATGTTTGCTACCCAACTTTTGTAAATACCTACTTTGAATTTCTTGATAGTGGTTAAATTACCTTTTGGTTGTTTGCTAACTCCAGTAAAACTAACGCCTGTACTTGCCGCCGTTTTACCAATATGTTTAGTTATCTCTTTTCCAGTAGCATAAAAAGTACCTGCGGCGTATTCCACTTTACCAACTTTAGTCGCTTCGGTTAACCGCTTAATTTCTACGCCCTCTTTTAATAATAAATTAACTGCTTTGTAACTATCATTCTCTGTAGCCGCAAATAAGTAACCTGTTCGATTGGATACATCTACCCTTCCAGTTCTTTTAGGAATCAAGCCTTCGATCATTGTGGTTTTGGCGGTAAAAGTTGAATCAATTCTATCTACTTGCACGCCCATTTGCATCGGCAAAGTCCAACCTGCTAAATCATAAGGTGGTTTTGGAGGGCCGCCTGGATATAAATATTGATTGGGATATACTTGCTTTTCCATTAAGTCTACTAAGAAAGGTCGGAATGCTTGCGCCCCATAAAAGATAGTTGACCCTTCAGCGTATTTTTTACCTCCTATTGTAAAATCGCTCGTAGCTTGATGTGCTTCTAAACCACCTCTTTGTAATATTTCTACCAAATTTCTAGCTTCCCCTGCATCCCATTGTTCGGCGGGTAGAACATAAGCAAAAGCTTCCGCTTTATTTTCAATGGCATCTCTCCCCATCAGGTAAATATTGCGCAAAAACTGTTCTTTTCTATCTGCGGCAATTTCTAAAATACCCATTGAAGCGGTTAACATATATTCTACCGCATCTCTAAAATGAGATTCACCACCTTCCCATGGATTTGGATAGAAAATCTCTGAACCATCGGCCGCAATACCTGCTACTCTTTTTGGCTTTTTCTTAGGATCATAATATCGAGGAGTTGGCGTAGCATGTGCGACTTCTGTCAATATCCCGATCATATTATGGTAATACGGTGCAGTTCGCATCCCACCATTCCAAAACATACTAAAATTAGTCCCTGAAATCACCCCAGGCATTTTTTTCATCGCAAAACGATTGGCCATTGCTGTCCCCACTAAATTAACGCCCGTCGTTACACCAGGGTGAATTCGTTTATTAACAGGACTCCGAAAAGGCGGTAAAAATATTCTTGCCCAAGATGGAGAAGTTTGATGATGATTATGAATAATTTGCGGATACCATTCTTGGTATAAAATACGATTCGCCGTTTTGGTTTCGGGCATATTATTCATAAACCAATCTCGGTTATTATCATGTCCCACATATTTTTGGTATAAAATCGGGGTACGAGAGGTCTCAAAAGGGGTTCCCAATTGTTTTCGATACCAATCCACGATGATATCTACCCCATCAGGATTGATACAAGGCACTAATAGAGTAATCACGTTTTCTCGGATGCGTCGCATTTCATCCGTTTCTTCGGTCGCTATTTTATAAGCCAATTCATTTGCCATTTGCGCATGCGCTCGTTCACTAGCGTGCATCCCTGCGTCAAACCAGACGATCGCTTTTCCCTCTTTGACCTTGGCTTCTGCTTCTGCTTTCGTAATTTTTGCTCTGGCTAAATCCGTACTAATTTTCTTCCAACGATCTAATTGGGCTAAATTTTCTTTAGTAGAAATAAACATCAATTTGATCGGTCTGCCCATGACGGATTTCCCAATATCAATCATCTTCACTCTATCGGAGGTCTTTGCCAATTGATCGTAGTAATCCAACATCTGGTCATAATCCGCTAACTTATAATCTGCACCAACTTGGAAACCGAATACGTCTTCAGGAGAAGGTACTTTTTGCGCCTGTACAAAAGAAAGGGAACTCAAAAAAAAGAGACTTAAAAAGAAAGGTAGTAGTCGCTTCATCATAATTAACAATTTTAGTGATTTGCGGCTAAATTAGGATTTATCTTAAGAAAAAAGGTAAGGAAGTGCCAATTGTTTTTTAAATTGCTATTGTATCACAAAAAATAGTGGTTATTCGGTGAAAGCTGTAGGTGGATTATATTTCAAGCATACGATTCGGGAGAGTCGTGTTACCATTGACACGAAAAAGTAACACGACTCTCCCGAGTCGTATCCTACCTTTTAGATACCTACACTTTTGACCGTAGTGCCCAAATAATAACCGATAAATATCTCAAAAATGAAAAATACGACCATTTTAAACCTCCTCAAATGCGCTTGTCTACTTACCCTATTTTTATTTTATATAGACAGGAATGAATTTCAAGGAGATTATGCACTAGCTGCTTTTGAGTTTGTGATGATGTCGATGATTATTGCTGTTTTATTTTTAGTTGGATATGGCACTATTTTGTTGGTGCAAAGATTCGTCACGAATAAAGCATAATGTGGATAGGTTTTGTTGAATTGACCACGGATTAATAAAGTACCACGGATACTAGTGCTTATTCTAAACAAGACCGTATTACAAAGTTTAAATACTGATAATCAGCAAGTTAATCTCATTCAAAATTCAAAATTTATCATTCAGAATTAAGTCTACTATATATGGATAATTATAGTTTAAATCATTTTCTGATAACACTCCCCTACAACTAAAATATTATGAAAAAAAGAAACCACTTTAATCTTTTGGGTCTCACCTTTGCTGTGCTGCTACCCTTTTTATGTATCGCTTTTCTACAACCTGTTGATACAAGTAAAGAAAATTGTTTGCAAGTTGCAGGTATTGTCGAACAATTGGAAGAAGCAGGCACTAAGGATATTGTTTTTAGATTGAGGGATAACCCTAACCTCTTTTATATTAATCGAGGATTAGAAAGAGGCTTAACGCTTCCTCAATTGGAACAACAATTAATCGGTAAAAAGATTAGCCTTTGGCATGCTCGATCTTGGCAATCTACTAGTCAACATATTGCGCATGTTCAGTTGGGGAAGGAGGTTATTTATAGTGAGTGGAAGTAGCATTTTTTGATCAACAATTAGGCGGCAATGGGAAATTGCCGCCTAATTTGATACTTAAAAATCCGTATCCGCTTCTACTAAATTCAATTCCTTAATCCAAATATTTTTATACAAAACATCATGCCCTTCTGCCTGTAATTTTAAGCCACCTGGTCTATCCGTCAGCCCTTTGCCACCATCATTTCCACCATCCAAGCCAGAACTTTTGCCGCCCCATACTTGATTAATGCGCACATTTTCATGGATTTTAATCCCATTAAAATAAACCGTCACCATTGGCTTTTCGGTCATTTTTCCATCTTTAAAACGAGCTGCCCGAAAAACGACATCATAGGCATTCCATTGCCCTAAACCATAATAGGCAAAATAAGGAGAGGCAGATTCATTGATAATCGCTGCCATTCCATGAGAAGTCGTATCGCCATCAAGCACTTGAATTTCAAATCGATTTTGTAAATAGACCCCACTATTACCGCCCTCATGTTGGATTAAAAATTCGACATGCGCTCTAAAATCTCGATATTTCTTTTTGGTTACTACATCCGCTGCACCGTATAACCCGCCCGCCGATGCAGGATCATTTGTGTTCATCGCTGTGCCTGCATTAACAGGGTCTTTGACGATTTGCCATTTAATTGGGGCTTTTGCAGATAGTCTCGGACCATTCCAATATTCCCATTTTGTTTGCAGCATTTTTCGACTGCCGTCAAACATTAATTCGGCATCAATTGGTGCTTCTGTGCCTACGCCAACTTGTCCTACTAGCGAATTATTAAAAAAAAGAAATACACAACAACTAGTTAATAGAATTATTTTTTTTGATAGAATATTCATAAATATAGGAGATTTTATGTTTGGTTATAAAAACAGCCTAAATATGCTAAAAAATATTGGAATCCTCTGCGTAACTTTGTGAAAACTCTGCGTAATTCTGTGAGACAACTATACTTATTAGTTATTCCACAGAGGTTCCGAGAAATACACAAAGGCACACAGAGAAGAAACGTCAACCTTTCTATACTTTCGATAGACTTGCCAAACCTTTCTGTTTTAAACCAAAAAGAGTTGGACTACCTTCTACTCGGTAATCCAACTCGTATTCACCTATAACCCTAAATTCTTTTATTTTTTAATAGATATTATTTGATTCCCGCAGTCTCAACAATATGCCACATCTTCAAACCTTATTAATTAAGCTCTTCAATTGCTCGCTGAATTACTTCATCTACCTCTATATTATCATCATCCATAAATACTTCAATATCAGGATCAAAACCATCGTCTAAATGTCTGCCTTCATGGTCGATAAACTCACTAGTAGACAAACTGTATTTCCAACCATTCGATAAGAAACCATCTGCGACACTTCCACTTCCACCACCTGTTCTACTTCCGATATATTTAACCTGTGGCAATGGATTGGTTTGGTAAATAAAAGTAGTCGTTGCACTATAGCAAAGTCCATTCGTCAAGACCATAACTGGTTTTAGATAAATATTTTCACTTGCTGGAATACTAGTTGCTGGACTGTCTTTAAAGTCATTCGCCCCAGGTCCAATTTTAAATCGTTCAAATCCAGTTACGATTTCTTTATCTGTAAAATGCCCCGCTAAACGAGTCGCTGCTTCTGGACTTCCTCCTGTATTTAATCTCACATCAATAATTAATCCTTTAGTATCTTTAAAATGAGTCAAGATAGTATTGATTTCCTCTTCTGGGAGGTCAACATTAAAAGAGGGAATAAAAACATAGCCAATATTTCCTTCTATAGTCGTATATACACTATTGCTATCTTGGAAGAATTGTAACTCTTCTGTTTTAATCGTATTCAAATAAGGTACCCAACTCTCAAAATTAAAATTCAGCGGTGCCCCTTTTAAAATATCAAAGCCTTTGATAGAATCTCGACTAAGGTCGGTTAAATCGGAATGCCCATCTCTAAGACTCAGCACCATATCTCCCATAATTTCAAATAATTCCGTATCCGAAGTATTTGCGGAAATAGTTGGTCGAATTCGGTCGTACTCTGCTTGCCAATCCACGCCTTTGAACTCAAACATGGCATATTTTTCATTGAATGTATTCCAAAATTCATCAAATATTTCTATCTGATTATTGCCATTTGGTGCTGGTTCTACAAACACCTTTTCACAAGAAGTAATAAAAAAAGAGAATAGAATTAAACTAAAAATATATTTTTTCATGATTATTTTTTAAAATTTATAGTATCAAATAATAAATACCAGATTATGCTACAAAATGGATAAATTCATCACTTATCACTCTTTTTAGCGGTCTTTTTACGGCCTAATTTAAAGCCTACAAAGAATTTCAATCCATGCGTTCCCTGAACCATTTGCCCATTTGTAAACGGTTCATAAGCTTTCAAATTCCAATTGTACTTAACTCCCCATCTAGCTTTATCTCCATCTTGAAAAAGCGAAATATCTGTTTTAACTCGATTGAATTTTCCGATAGTGGCAATTTCTCCGTATCTATACAATTTGGTGGTAGGGTCATCCAAATAATTAAATTCTCCATTAGCTAAAAAATCTTGGGAAGCAGAGAAAGCAAAACCGTCACTTGCTTTGACCCATGACAATAAACCGATACTTGCCTCTAGCCCTAATCGCCATTTTTTACCTAGTGGTCTTTCCATTCTTGCTGTTGCAGCCAAAGTATTATTGTATAAAATAGAATTTCCATTATTTCCCAAATTGGAACTATTTCTGTAAAGCACCGATCCTTCTAATTCCCCTCCAACATACAATCTATTTGCCCCATCTTTTTTGATGCCTTTCATCCATGTAAAACTCAAAGAGGGATCAACGATCGTCGATTGAGTGGGGTCTAATTCGTTAATAGTATAAAACTGAACAGGAATATCTAGCTGCCATCGAAATAAATTGTCGGCTTGTTTTTCTCCACCAATGGCAAAGCCTATTCCTCCTCCGGATAAAGCCGACTGGGAAAAAGTTTGATTTTGGTGCGTACCAAAAGCACCACCTGTACTAATAAAAAACTGTTTAAAATCTTGAGCGGACAAAGTACTTATGGTCAATACCGTCAAGATGGAGATTATTATTTTTTTCATGTTACTGATTTAATTTTTATTGGTTTGTTGTTGCAAAATTGCGGATGATTAAAAGCATTAAAAATGATGTACGTCATTTATTCAAATGATTTGTGTTCGCTGTTAAGACAATACAAAAATGAAGCATCCCCCATTTTTAAAAGTCCAATTTTAAGTAGAAAAGGTTCTAAAACATGATTTAGAACTTCTTTGCATAATTCTGAACCTATTGAGGGTCAATTAGCTATATAAAAAACAATAAATTGGTTAGTTTTATCGGTATTAAAAGGCATAAAATATTTAATTCATTAAAAAAATGATTATGACAAACCATCCATTTAAAAAATCGATTACCTTTTTATTGGTGTTAACGCTTCTCGGCTTTAGCATGACCAGTTGTGATACCCTAAAAGAAGTTACAGAGAAACAAGTAGATATTTTCGATTGGTCAGAAAATAGAATAGACGGGCAATTTTCTAAACTAGCCGCTGCGACTGCTTTCCATGATGGCAAACTATATATGGTACATACTGGAGAATTTGCCAATAGTTTATTCTATACTTATTATGATGGTAAGAATTGGACAGATGACCAAAAGATAGAAGGGCAATTTACAACACATACGCCTGCTATTGCATCTATTAATGGCGAATTACATTTGGTGCATACTGGAGAAACGAATAACGATTTATACCATTCCGTTTTTGATGGCAACACTTGGTCTGATGATGTAAAAATACCAGAACAATCCACTAATCAAGCACCTGCTTTAGCCGTTTATGAAAATCAGTTGCATTTAGTACATACGGGAGAATTTGGAACGGCTTTATACCATTCTGTTTTAGAAAATGGACAATGGACGGATGATCAGAAAATTGAAGGGCAGTTTTCTCAATTAGCCCCCTCTATGGCAGTTTATAATAATAAATTATACTTAGTCCATACGGCCGAAAATAGAACTAATTTGTACATTTCTGCCTATGATGGCAACACTTGGAGTGATGATGAAGTAATTTATGGTCAATATAGTGGAAATGCGCCAACCTTAACCAATTTTGAAGGAGAGTTGTATTTATTACATACTGGCGAATTATACAAAGGCTTGTACATCAGTAAATATGAAAATGGTCGTTTTTTAGACGATGAAGAATTAAGTAGCGGCTGGACGAATGACCAAATTGCTGCTGCTGGTTTTAAAGGTGATTTGCATTTAGTTTATAAAGGCAATACCAATAATAATTTATATCATGCTATAGGAGAAAAGGGAGGGAATTAGGAAGGTTATTTTTGATTAGGGAGTTGGAAATAAGTAGAGTACCCAAATTTTACGAAGTCATTTTTTCTTTAGACAAGGCGAAAAACGCAGATATAGCCGTAGCTATAGCGAGTATTTTCAACGCAGTATAAAGAGAAAAGGGCAAGTAAAATGGGTAGATTATATTTTTCCAAGTCCCTTAAGTAACGAAGCTTCTTTTTTAAACTGGTTGGGTGTTTTACCAACAGCTTGTTTAAAGGTGGTATAAAAACTAGTTTTAGAATTAAACCCTACTCGATGCGCAATACCTAATAAATTAAGATGCCCTACTTCTGGGTTTACCAATAATTTTTTGGCGGCTTCCACTCTAAATTGATTAATGAATTGATTGAAATTGAGGCCGCCAATCTCATTGATTAGATTGGATAGTTTTCTGGACGGGTGATTTAATTGTTTAGCTAAGTCGGATAATTGTAATTGTGGATTGACATATGGTTTTTCTTGTTCCATAAAAGCCAATAATGCTTCGTATTCTTTTACATTTAGGTTTTCAGTCACCTCCCTATCATTAGTTTTTTCAGTAGCTGACTCGTAAATAATTTCTTGTTGGGGAATAATAATAAAAACCTGTCGAAAACCGCTTAATGCTACCCCAAAAATAAAGGCAACATTGATAATATTAAAGATACTAGAAAATAATGCTTCCTGAGATTCGGTCAAAAAAATAGGACTCAAAATGATTACAAGGGTTAATAACACATAATAACAAACCCATTTTACCCATTGTAAAGTCTTTCCATGTATGGACGAATCATAATTAACGATTACCTTTTTATGTCGATTAATCAATTGAATAATAAGTAGGGCATATCCAAGAATAAAAAAATAGGCTAAAAGCATGTGAATCCCGTATATAATATCTGCATCGTCCCATTTTAATTTGGTTGCTGCTGGATAAGAAAATAAAATACTAAAGCAGATAAATTCTATAACGGCAGGTATAAAATGTATAAAGTCTTTTCGCCAATTAAATTTTTGCAAGACACTTTTAGTATACAAATAAAGGGCTGGCATAAATAAGAAAAAGGTATCCAATGGTAAAAATAATAGCTCGGGATGTTCTACTAAATAACCCGTTTCTTCGAATATCGAAATCAGTTCGAAACTGTAGCCGATTAGAAAAATACCTAAAAATGGAATCGCCTTATTTTTCTTGTAACTACCTATTAAGATAATGCCAAGCAGCAAACCTTGAACTAAGCCTAAAATGTCTAACAAAATCAAAAAAGTAACATGCATAGTCGAGTGAAGATTTCTATTTGCTGCAAGTTACAAAAAGAAATTTATCCCTGCTTCAATACTTCAAAAACGCCCTTTTTATAACTCACGCCAATAGGAATTTCCGTCTCTCCAATTTCCACATCATGTGCGGTAAAAGCCGTCAATTTCCGTTTATTCACAATAAAAGAACGGTGAATTCTTAAAAAATAATCAGGTATTTTTTGCTCAAATTCGCTGATTTTATCTTTGGTTGTTATCCGTTGGTCGGTGGTGTGAATGCGCACATAATCTTTGAGACTTTCTATGTACAAAATATCTTGAAAGAGTACTTTGATATGCTTTTTATTGGCATTGACATAGATGTATTCTGGTTCAACAGGCGTCGCTGCGGGTACTTGCGCAACAGGTGCAGTCTCTTGCTGTCGACTATTCAGAAACTTGTTAATCGCTTTGAAAAAACGGGTAAAAGTGATAGGCTTTAATAAATAATCAACCACATTTAATTCGTAGCTTTCCAAAGCGTATTCTCGATAAGCGGTCGTAAAAATAATACTTGGTGGATGTTGTAAAGACTTAGCAAATTCCAAACCTGTTAGAACGGGCATTTGAATATCTAAAAACAACAAATCAATCGGTTCTTTTTTTAAGATTTCAAAAGCTTCTAATGCATTTTGACAACTTGCCACAATTTCTAATTGCGGCAATTGAGAGATATGTTTCTCGATGAGCATGATGGCTAGTGGCTCGTCGTCTATGATTAAGCATTTTATCGTATCACTCATTTTGACAAATTTAAGGTTATATGGATTAAAGGGTTGCAGGCACTAGATTAAGACTCAAATCTAGTACACAAACTGCTCCTTTCGTCTCAATTTTTAATTTATGTTGATTTGGATATAACAAGGCTAATTGTTTTTTAAAATCCTCGACCTCAATGGTCTCTTCATTCGCTAAATTAGACAATATTTTAAAATCTAATTTTTCTTCTTTTTCTTGTAAAATGATTTCCACTTTGGCATCAGTTGGTAAAGCTTCGCCTTTTTTCAAAAAAGCAGTTTCGACTAAAGACACTAATAAAAGAGGTGCAATTTCTGCAGATTGATTCGTCAAATCGTGGAAAAAATTAATATTAATATTATCTCCAAATCGCAATTTTTCTAAATCTAAATAATTTTGAATCAACTCTATTTCATTATTAATCAACACGCTAGGACTATTACATTGATACAACATATAGTCTAACATCTCCGATAATTTAATCACTACTTCTGGTGCAGCGTCGGATTTTTCTTTGGTTAGAATATGTAGTTGATGCAGCGTTTTCGATAATATTTTAGGGTTGATTTGTGCTTTTAAAAGATTAATTTCTGCCGTAACTTTTTCTTGGGTCAATACTTCTATTTGGGTCTTTTTTTCTATTCTTTGTTTAATAAATTTAAGCCCAGTTACCAAAAAAACCGTCAAATAAATGTCTTCTGCATTATATCCTATATTGGCAAAAGGATTCGCTAGAATTTCCCAAAAAGTGTGCACCGTATTCCTATAGCCACTTAAAAATTTCGTTAATCCAAAATCTTCTGACAAATGAGCAAGCGTACAAAAAATAAGGGCACTTATAAATAAAGAAAGCCCGAATTTAACATACTTTTTTTGATATAAAAAAGTAGGAATTTGATAATAAATTAAATAACAAGTGGCAATAATTTGTATCGGTAAGAAAAAGAGCTTAATCAGAAAACCAACTGCAAAGGGTAAGCCAAAACTCATCCCGAAAAGCGGAAAAATAATCAAGGTACTTAGCCAAAATAAAATATGGGCTACAATCCTGTTTTGTAGTATGCGTTCTATAAATTTGACTTCTGTTGTCATTTCCGAAAGTGTTTGAAGTTGAAGTTGACATTGCATTTTAGATTTAAGTTTATTTAGGCTATTACCAACCCTTTTGGCGCTAAATCAATTTCTAAAATCACTTTATAACTATCTACTGTTTCTTGGATATTGAATTGGTGCTGATTCGAGTATAACAAGACCAATTGTCGTTTAACATTATTCATACCGATACCCTTTTTAAAATTAGTTTTATCTGTCTGCGCTACCTTGGGTTTGCTATTAAAAACCTCAAACTGTAATTGGTCATTTTTGACTTTTAAATCAATATGAATTTTGGGTCGCCCGTGGTCGCCACTTGCGCCATGTTTAAACGCATTTTCAACAATTGATAGTAATACTAACGGAGCAATAACTGCCTCTTCATTTTGAATAGCCTTCTTAAAAACAAAATCTAAGCGATCGCCATAGCGCAATAATTCTAAGTCAATATAATTTTGAATTAACTCCACTTCTTTCTCAATAGCAATGCCTTCGTTTTTATCTTGGTGCAAGGTATAATCCAATATTTGCGCTAGTTTCAGCACAATATCAGGCGCTTCATCCGATTTGTACAAGGTTAGCGTATATAAATTATTAAGTGTATTAAACAGAAAATGAGGATGCAATTGAGCTTTTAGAAAACCTAATTCAGCCGTTGCTTTATCTTTTTTAAGGCTTTCTTCCTTTTTCTTTTGTTCAAAATGGTCTTTAATTAGTTTAACTAAAACGGTAAAGAAAGTGAATAAATAAACCCATAAAATATATTGTCCTAATAAGGCAGGAATGTTCGTTAAAATATCAATAATTGGATCTTTCGGCTGGTCTCTACCTAAGATAGGTTCATAGACATAAATCTTAAAAAATCGGGCTAGAGCGGTGGAAACATAGGCACTTAAAATAAAGAAAATCCCAAATGATAAATACTTCTTTTTGTAAGCAAACTTAGGCAACAAGTAATAAATAAAAGTATAAGTCGCAAATAACTGACCTGGCAAATAACATAATTTATTAACTAAAGGCTCTAGTTTATCTGGATTACCAAAAGTACCGACAATCGCCCAGAGCAAAACGGAGGCAGTCCAATATAGTACATGGGTCAGCACTCGATTTTGTAATATTTTTTGAATTAGGTTCTCTATTTTTTCCATTATAATAATTGGCTAGTCAAATATTATTAATTTATCCGTGGTATCACTTATCCGTGGTCTTATTTAATGCAAATTACGCCAATTTCTACCCTAAAATACCAAAAGTCGCCAAATCCAGCTTTCCGACCCCTCAATTGTACTTTTCTACCCTCGAATTGCATTCATCGCCGAATATACATCATCCAACCATCGTTACTCCTAATCGGTCGCTTTATTAAAATACACCTTTGATTTCATTGCATCTTTGAATTGTCAATCAGATTTCATCATTCTTAAAAAGAAATAACATGAATACGCAAACTAAAGATTATAGCATTATATACTTTACCTTATTAGTCTGCTTTTTGATTTTTACAGTTAAAGCAGTTGGACAAGATGTCTCCCTTTTAAACCAAGAAGCGGAAGCAAAAGCCAATCAATTATTAACACAAGCGGTTGACAAAAATATATATACAGGTGTAGCCGCAGGAATTTCTATCCAAGAAAATAGAGTTTGGTTGAAAGCAGCAGGACATAGTGATAAAGCAAATAACAAAGCAATGGAAATCCAAACAATTACTCGAACTGCTTCTATTGCTAAATCAATGACTGCCATTGCGGTTATCCAATTAGTTGAGCAAGGGTTAATTGATTTGGATGTACCTATTCAAACTTATATTCCTGACTATCCAACAAAAAAAGCAGGCACTATTACTACTCGACAGTTGTTATATCAAACTGCTGGGATTCCAAATTATGCTTCCGTAAAAGAGGTACAAAACACCAAAGCATTTCCTTCTTTAGCTAATGCGGTTGATGTCTTTAAAAATAGAGATTTAATACACCAACCAGGGACTGCTTTTTCCTATGCTACTTATAATTATGTCGTTTTAGGTTTAATCATTGAAAAGGTTTCTGGCTTAACTTATGAGGCGTATATGACCAAAAATATCTGGGAAAAAGCAGGCATGCAGCATACAGGCGTAGAGAAATACAAAAGTCAATATGCTAATAAATCAAGCCTTTATCATAGAAACAAAAAAGGAAAAATTAAATTTGCGAATAAAGAGAATGATTTAAGCAATCGAATTCCTGGTGGTGGGTTTCACAGTACTGTTGAGGATTTATTACGATTTGGAGAAGCTGTTATTAATAATGAATTGATTAGTGCCGAAAGTTTGCAAATGATGTTGACTAAATCAAATGTTGAAAAACCTGGGAATCCTTACGGTATGGGTTGGTTTATGTACGGTGGTAAAGCAAATCCAAGCGGCTGTTTTGGACATAGTGGCGAACAAACAGGTGTTTCTGCTCAATTAATGATTCTGCCATCAAGAGAAACGGTAGTTGTAGTATTGGCAAATACTTCTGGTTCATGGCACGAGGCGTTAGAATTGTCCATTAAATTATTGAATTTGAGTAAAGAAGTAAATGAAACGGGGGAATGATTTGCTAACTTTTCAAAATTTAGTAAATCTAAAACATACGAATGGAGATTTACTAAATCTGTTAGATTTAGCAAATCGGATGCTTCAAAATTAAAAATCCAAACCATGCCAATCAACGCTTTTTTTGCCATCGTTGCCTTTTATTTGACACTAGATATTTATACCTATTTCGGTTTAAAATCTTTACTGAAAAATAAAATTGCTAAGCAGGTTTATAGCCTAATTTATATCGCCATCAGTTGTTGGATATTGCATGCTTTTTATATCATGTATGGCACGATAAAAGCGGATGTATTTTTTAGAAATGTAGCTTATGCACCCTACTTAGGTATCGTCTTAACCGCATTGATTGCTAAATTGGTTTTTACCATTTTTATGTTGGTTCAAGATAGTGTTCGACACATCAAAGGTTTGGTCAAATACACCTTAGATAAAAAACAAGCTTTTGCCCCAAAGGCTATTGGCAATTATATACCAGCTCGGCGTCGGTTTTTAACGCTTGGCGCAACGATGATAGCGGGCATTCCATTGAGCACAATGTGGTATGGATTGACTAAGGGCAAGTATAATTTTGTGGTCAATAAAGTGAAATTAGCGTTTACCGATTTACCAGAAGCTTTTGAAGGGTTCACGATTGCTCAATTTTCTGATTTACATGCAGGTGGCTTGGATGATAAAGCAGAAGTGCAAAGAGGATTAGATTTAATTAATCAACAAAATCCAGATTTGATTTTATTTACAGGTGATTTGGTCAATTCAGTTAAAGAAGAAATTCATCCTTTTATGGAGATGTTGACCAATTTGCAAGCAAAGCAAGGAAAATATGCCGTTTTGGGCAATCACGATTATCATGGCGCACCTTGGGATAATGACCCTAGAGCGAAGGATTATTGGAAAGGCTTTAGCCAAACCTACCAAGACATGGGCTTTCAGTTATTGAATAATGAACATGTAGCTATTGAGAAAGATGGGCAAAATATTCAATTAGTGGGTGTAGAAAATTGGAGTATTCACGATTGGTTTCCACAAAAAGGAGATTTGGATAAAGCTTTGGATGGTTGTAAAAAGGAAGGCTTCTGTGTCTTGATGTCGCATGACCCAATCCATTGGAGTAAAAAAATATTGTCACATGAAAAGCAAATTCACTTGACTTTAAGTGGACATACACATGGTTCTCAATTTGGGCTAAACTTGCCCAATTTTAAATGGAGTCCAGTTCAATACCGTTACAAACATTGGATGGGATTGTATGAAAAAGCGAATCAATATTTATATGTCAATCGAGGATTTGGCTATTCTTTGTTTCCTGGGCGAATTGGAATGTGGCCTGAGATTACAGTTTTTGAATTGACTAAATCGGTTTAACAACGTCCTAATAAACTCTACCATATAGTTACATAGTCCACATAGTTTTTTGACGAATATAGTTTAGCCCTAATTACTAAATCGCTGCGAATTTCCCACTCTCTGCGTACCTTATTGAACAGATTTTAGTTGTATTAAATGTTAAAATCTACAAATTACTACATTTGTAGTTTTTAAATTACTACATTTGTAGTATTAAAATAAATCACTCGACTGTTATTTCTTAATTTAAAAAAAATTAGCAATATGAATACCTTATTCAAAGCATTCACTTTTATAGCCGTCATTGGATTTTTAACGATGGGCTGCCAATCAACCAATTCAGTAGTCATTACCAAACAAGCGACAGACAGGACATTAAATGAGACAGAAAAATTACAACTAAAAAAGATTGAACAATTAATTCAAGAACGGGTAACGGAAAATAACATCCCTTCTTTATCGGTTGGCTTAATTAAAGATAACAAAATTTTTGCCTATCAAAATATTGGTGCAACCGAAAGAGGTGGCGAGCAATCAGTTACTGAAAATACCGTATTTCAATTAGCTTCTTTAACAAAAATGTTTACTGGATTAATTGCTAAAGAATTGATGGTGGATGGAAAAATTGATGTCAATGCTTCGATTACCACTTACTTACCAACGTCTTTAAGCAAAACTGCGATAGAGAAACTTCGCCCCGTTACTATCCGAGATTTATTACAGCATAAATCAGGCTTTCCAAGAGATGCCGCTTCTGCAAATCGACCTTGGCAATTTTTAGATGGTCCGATGGTTGGCGGATATTCAGAAACCGCATTATTAAAGGATTTGGAGGAGATGGAATTGATTCATACGCCTGGCTGTAAAATGGAATATTCTAATCTAGGTTTTGGCACAATGGGTTATATTTTAGAACGGGTTGCGGGCATCCCACTACCTGATTTGTACGATGAATATTTAGTGGAAAAATATGGTATGAAGCACTCCACATTAGATTTGGCAAAGGCTAGTAAATTTGGCATGGCAACACCTTATATGAAATGGTGGAGAAGCATTAAAACAAGTCCTTGGGAAATGGGATATTTGCGTTCAGCTGGTGGTCTTTGTTCAACGGTTGCAGACTTATCGCAGCTAATGATACAACAAATGAATGCTTACCAAAATTTTAATAACAATCAACAACAAAGTCCATTGGTTTTATCCGACGATAAAACGTCTTGGGGGCGAGGTGGCTATCCATATTATGGCTACGGCATCATGGAATTTAATAAACCAATAGATACAACAATGGTGCATATTGGACACGGTGGAGATGTCGATGGTTTTGCGAGTGCCTATATTTTCTTTCCTAAACAGCAAGTTGGTATTGTGATGTTGACGGCAAGTGGTGGCGAATGGTTTAATCATTTAGAATGGGCCATTCAAGGGGCTTTATTAGATATTGAACCTAGGCAAACAATAGAGATAGCGGCCGCCAATCTTACCCAATTCACAGGTACTTACCAGTTTGAAGATGGGCAAGAATTGACGATTACCCAAGCAGATAATCATATTATTTCTCAGTCAAAAGAAGGGGAACATTACGCTGCTTTTCCTTATGAAACGAACAAGTTTTATTATCCTAATTATCCGGCAGAATTGATTTTTGAAAATGGGCAATTAAGAAGGGTTGACCAAATGGGAAATAGTCATTTTGGCAAGAAAGTGATAAATAGCTTGACAGTCAATTAAGTTCAAATTAATTTATTCCACAAGAAGTATATTTTATTTTATTGCACAGAATTTGAAAATTATTGACATTTAATTAAGCTAAGTTTCGGAAAGTAAAAACTGGCAGCACAGAACCCGAAACATAGGTTAATTATTAAAAGATCAAAGCGCTTCCATTTTCCTCCTCTCTTTCTGCTAAAAAGTTGCCAGAAAAAAATTAAAAAATGTTAAAATTTGAAAAAAATACTACATTTGTAGTTTTTAATTACTACATTTGTAGTATCAAATAAATAAGTTTATAAATTCACCTTCAATATGGAAAAGATAAAATTAACGGACTTAGAACTAAAAGTGATAAAAGTGCTTTGGGATTTAGCAGAGGCATCTGTTTATCAAATTCAGGAGACTTTAAAATCAGAACGAGCATTTGCAGTTACAACTATTAGTACGGTATTAGTCCGATTGAAAAAGAAAGGAACGGTTGATTCCCGTAAAGAAGGACGGCAATTGATATGGTCTGCTTTAATTTCTGAAAAAGAAACGCAAGATTCGATGACAAGCAATTTAGTCGATCAATTATTTGATGGCAAATCTTCGGTATTGGTGAATCACTTATTAGAAGAGGATGCTTTTGAAGCGGAGGAATTAGAACGGTTAAAAAAACTAATTGAGGAAGCGCAGAAACGACAAAAATAAACGACGACTAATAGTTAGAGGAGAGAGAAGAGGCCATTTCATTGAGAGAACAGAGATAAAGACGGCTTAAACCTGCAAGAACTAAGCAGTCTTTTGACAAAATTTAAGCTTAAGTCTCTGCTCTCTACTCTTAGTAGTTTAAATAATTCTTAATTATGTACGACATCATCCAACTGACTTTTTTAACAAATTCAATGGCTTTTGCTTTAACTTATTTATTGCATAGCACCACATGGATTTTATTAATGCTTTGTGTAATCAAATTGCCCACTTTTAGTACGCCCATATTAAAAAATTATCTGTGGAAAGGCGCATTAATTGGCGGATTGTTGACTAGTCTACTGATTCATTTTAGTGGAAATAGCTTACTGGAAATTCATCTAGGAAAAGAAGTACCTATTGTTGCTGCTACACAACAACAACCTGCTACCGAAGAAGTACCAGTCGTTAAGGAATTTGAGACAATAGAAATGCCCGAAACAGCAGCTAAACCCATCACAAAAGTACCCTTAATAGTCGATGCAACCCCAGTAAAAAGTAGTGTTGAAAATACAGTCGAATATCAACCAATTATTCCTGCAGAAACAGTACCAAAAAATGAAGCGACTAATTTTAAAATCATGCCTTTTATCCTAACCATCGCCTTTGTGTTTTGGTTATTAGGTATGCTATTTTTCACTCTAAAAGAAACGATTCGACATTTTATTTTTATTAAAAAAATTGGCGAAAGGAAAACCACAAATCACCCGACTGTCATTTATGCTTTAAATAAAATCCGATTGAAATTAAAGCAAAAATTACCAATTACCCTAAGTCAATCGACTATTCTAGAAAGTCCTATTTTAATTCAAAATCAAGAAATCTGTTTGCCTGAAAGAGCGATCGACAAGCTGAATCATCCGCAAATGGAAGCCATGTTGGCACATGAAATCGCCCATGTCATGCGCAAAGATTATTATTGGAATTGTTTTTTAGTAAGCTTAGATACCCTATTCTTTTTTCAGCCTTTACATCGAATTGCCATCAAAGAAATTCAAACCACCAACGAGCTACTTTGTGATGAATGGGCAGCTAAAGTGATTGGTAATAATTTAGCTTTAGCGCAATGTTTATTAACCGTAGCGACTTGGATGAAATCACCAACCAAAACATACCCCCTTGTGGCAGGAATGTCGCTTAAGAAGTCGGAATTGTCCGACCGTATTACTTCACTCATAAATTTACCCGACATGAAAAAACAACGTTTTAACACCTTAAAGGTAGGCTTGCCTTTTATCGCTTTATTAGCCACGGCTATTTTTGTTTTGCCTGGTTTTACTTTTACTAGTTTAACGGAAACTGTTCCTACTTTAGAACGAACCACTATAACCGATAGTGAGCCTAAAATTACTGAGGAGATACCCGTAGCACAACTTACGAACGAACCCATGAATCAATTAGACGAAGCACCGATTGAGCAACAGCAGGTCGAACAACTAACTGAAAACCGCCATTCCAATTATGATTTAGCACTTAACAAGAAATTAGAAAGATTAAGCCCTACTCAAGTGGAGCTAAAAATTCCTTCTCATACAGCGCAGCCTATCCATCCAATTATTCCTCAACTTTTGGATAAAGCAACAGCAGTAAAAACGGCTTTAATAACACCAACTATCCGCTTAGAAGAAAAATTTGCAGCCAATAAAAATCATCCTTACTTTGAATTATTCCAAAGAACGGAACAAAAAGCAGCAACAGAAGCAGACTGGACCTTAGATATTAAAGCTATTTATTACACCAATTTAAGTTGTGCGGGAAGCTCTAGAAATAAAATTGGCGGACCATTGGTTACGAATAAAGGCGATAAAAACTCTTTGATTTTTACGCTAGATTATGGAGACCGCATTGAATATGATACGCTACAAAATTGTGTCCATCCTCCATCCGATAATGATGGCTATGCGTATAAAACGAACGGTTGGTTGCCTAATTTCATTGGCAAACAAATTTATAAAGCGACCAATAATAATATTAAGGGCAGCCATCCTGCGGTGGTCAAATCCCAATGGGTTCAACAAAGCGATAATCAAAAGCAAACCCCGATGGGAATTGAATTACTAGGAAAAGCAGCTGTAAAAATTGACATATTTACGACTAAAGGCAAGCATATTACTACTGTAGCAGATGGTATCTTTGAAGCTGGCAAACACGAATTTGTTTTCCCACATGTCAATATTAAAAAAGGTATTTATCGCTTAGTCTCAACGGTAGATGGCGAGACTTTAAGCCAAAATATTCGAGTTAAAAGAACTCGATTTACTAATAAAAAAGAAAAAAATAGTTGTGCTGCTTTACTCCGATCGGTCAAAGGAAATAATGTGCAACAAGTAAAAGCTTTAGTACAAAATACAGATCCAAATTGCGAATACCGAGCAGAAGGAGAACCTCGTTCGCCCTTGAATGCAGCGGCTAGAAAAGGCAACGTGGAAATTGGAAAATTACTATTAGCAGCCAATGCCGATGTAGAATTTAGAGCAAGAGGCGACGAAGGTGCTTTGATGGGCGCTGCTCGACATGGACATTTAGATTTTGTTAAATTGATGGTCGAAAATGGCGCACAAGTAAACAAAACTGTTTCTGGTGATGGTACTGCTTTGATTAATGCGGTACGAGGTGGTCATTATGACATTGCGGAATATTTACTAGAAAATGGTGCTGATCCGATGTTAAACGTTGCTGGCGATGAAAATCCAATAACGCATGCGATGAATCATGGTGATAAGATGCTGGATTTGTTGTTGAAATATCGAAAGCAGACTAAATAGTTTTATAGGTTGTACGGATTAGGCGGATGTAGCGGATTTTACGGATTTTTTTAATATTGAGAAACCTATAAAATCCATATAAATCAACCCAATCTGCTGTATCTGTCCCTAATGTGCCGTAGGTACGAAAGATGGGTAGCAGATGAATAGGATCAATATTTCCCAATTCTCGTGCCGTAGGTACGTAAGATAATGTCCATAGCAAAGTATCTTACGTACGGCACGAAAAAAGGAAAATAGTCAAACATTATCTAACCTACCCATCTTTCGTACCTACGGCACTATTTGCTTGGGGAACAATTCCGATTGCGCCCATATAAATCAGTCCAATCCGCTGCATCCGTACAACCTATTATTTCATTTACCATCAAGAAATAACGTGCATTCAAAATCAATCGCCCTCCTACTTATTTTATTAATCAACTATTCTTGTCAAGACAAAAAGGAGGAATATGTCTGCCCTCCCTGCGATTTACCTTGTGATAAAATCATTTTTACAACCTCAGGTATTTGCCCTCATTGCAAGATGAAACTAATTAAAAAAAGTGAGGTCATTGATGAATCAAAGCTGATAGTAAATGAGATTACTATAAAAACTGGCTCAGGTGTATTTTTGATGGAAGGAGGGCAAGATAACCAAGAGCAACCTATTAAAATCTATTATCACCAACCAAGAAATTATACTAAAAATTCAAAGATTTTAATTGTACTCCCTGGAGCAGGTCGAAATGGCGATAGTTACCGAGATGCTTGGATAGAAGCGTCCGAGAAATACAGCGTTTTAGTCCTTTCTCCAATGTATTCAGAAACAGCCTACCCTTTTGAAGCCTATCATTTAGGCGGTTTAATTAAAGACTCAAATATTCGAGAAACTATTGAATTTGTAGAGGGCACCAATATAGCGAAATTGGACGAACAAGCTTTTCGTTTTAAAGAGAATCCGAACAAGGCAACTTGGATTTTTAATGATTTTGATCGACTATTTAACTTGGTTAGTAATTACATTGAAACCACTCAAACGCAATATGATCTTTTTGGTCATTCCGCAGGTGGTCAAATCCTGCATCGACTCGCCATTTTTCATCCTGCCACTAAAGCCAATCGAATCATTGCCGCTAATGCTGGGTTTTATACGCTTCCTGATTTAGATACAGTACTTCCATTCGGCATAAAAAATAGCTCCATCACTACAACTGATTTACAACTTTCTTTTACGAATAAACTAACCCTATTACTTGGAGAATTAGATACTGAAGCTGAGCAGGGAGGTACTTTATTACGTTCTGTTTCTGCGGATAAACAAGGCATGCATCGTTTAACAAGAGGTCATTTTTTTTATAATTTCTCGAAAAATGTAGCTACCGAAATAGGCGCCAATTATAATTGGACAATCAAAGTTGTGCCTAATGTTGGACACGATCATGAAAATATGGGAAAGGCTGCTGCGAAATTATTATATGATTGAAATAAGAAAACACTTTAAGGTACCCCTTTAGAAATTTTCTACTATCTTTAGTCATTAATAAAAGATGCTTAAAACCTTAAAGTAGATGCTCACCGACAAAACAGAGATATTAAAATTAGCCTTTAGTAAAGACGCTAAATTAAGCGACGAAGTATGGTTCGAAATGCGTTCTTATTTAAAAGAAAGAACCTTTAAAAAAGGGCAGTTTCTTTGTAGAAATGGACAAGTAGAACATTACTTATCCGTGATTGTCGAAGGCACTTGTCGAGGCTTTTATAATAATAAAGATGGAGAAGAAATTTCGGTTGGGTTCATGTTTCCAAACGATTTTGTAAGTGCCTATTATTCCTTCCTTACCCAACGTCCTTCTTTAATGGCGATTCAAGCAGTCACTCCTGTAACTATTATTTCCATTAGTGATACCCATTTAAATATACTTTGTGATAAATATAAAAGTGCCGAACGCATCGGTCGTTTGAATGCCGAACGTATTTATCGGCGAAAAGAAGAACGAGAAATCGCTTTGCTAACCATGTCCGCCACCGAACGCTATCAAGATTTAATCAATAGAAGCCCTCAATTATTACAAGAAATCTCCCTTAAACACATTGCTTCTTATCTGGGTATCAAACCTGAGTCTTTGAGTCGAATTCGAAAACAATTGGCGAAACAGTAGGCAGTAGGCAGTAGTACAGTTGGCAATAGGCAGTAATTCAGTAGGCAGTCTCGTCCAATCAAACCTGTTGCTAACAATTAGAGATTGGTGCAATAAGTAACTTACCTCATTAATCCTTACATCCCCACCCGCTAAAGCGGTTCACAAAAAATAAAGGTTGCTCTGGGGCTTTTATATCCTCCCGTCCGCTAAAGCGGTTTACAAAAAATAAAGGTTGCTCTGGGGCTTTTATATCCTCCCGTCCGCTAAAGCGGTTCACAAAAAATTAAAGTCGCTCTGGGACTTTAATTTTTTGCTCATCTTGTAAATCTTGAAAAATCCTGTCATCTTGTAAATTCTTAACCTACATCAAGGTTTCCAAAACATAATGTCCGTTACTTTGTCCTATATTTAAGAACAGAGAAGTTTATGAGTTAATATTGACTAATCTCTGCTCTCTATTTCTCTAATCTCTAATCTAAAAAAATGAAGCTCGAAACGGATTACCTTATTATCGGAAGTGGTGCAGTCGGAATGGCTTTTGCCGATGTATTATTAGCAGAAACAGAGGCAAATATCATTATCGTTGATAAATATGCTAAACCGGGCGGGCATTGGAATGTCGCTTATCCTTTTGTCACCTTACACCAACCTTCCCAATTTTATGGGGTAAGCTCTAAAGAATTAAGCAAAGGGAGAATTGACCAAGTGGGCTTGAATAAAGGTTTATTTGATTTGGCATCTGGTGCAGAAGTAAGTGCTTATTTTGATGAGGTGATGCGGGCCACTTTTTTACCAACAGGCAGAGTACAATATTTTCCCTTATGCGAATATAAAGGGGATTATAAATTTACTTCGATGATGACGGGCGAAGAATATGAGGTACAGGTGAAGAACAAATTAATTGATGCGACCTACTTGAAAACCTCTGTTCCTTCGACGCATACCCCTAATTTTACGGTTGCAGAAGGGGTCAATTTTATGCCTTTAAATGATTTAACTAAAATTGCGACACCACCAAAAGGATTTGTGGTCATTGGTGGTGGAAAAACGGGCATTGATGCTTGTTTATGGTTGTTAGAAAATCGAGTCAATCCTGATAATATTACTTGGATTGTATCTAGGGATGCTTGGTTGCTTGACCGAGAAACAACCCAGCCAACAGAAGCCTTTTTTGAAAAATCTATTGGTAATCAAGCCAATCAATTTGAGGCGGTAGCACAAGCAACTTCTATCACCGATATGTTTGATAAATTAGAAGAGAAAGGCGTTTTGGTACGGATTGATAAAACCGTTCGACCTCAAATGTTTCATGGGGCGACCATTAGCCAAATGGAGTTAGCAGAATTGAGAAAAATTAAAAAAATTGTTAGAAAAGGACGAGTACAAAGTATTGAAAAAGACCAAATTATTTTAAATAGAGGAACGATTCCAACTAGTCCAGAGGTGGTGCACGTAGATTGTTCGGCGAGTGCGATTCCTGTCACCTTAAAAACCAAGGCTATTTTTAATGGCAATGTCATTACGCCACAAACCGTTCGGTCTTATCAACCTGTTTTTAGTGCAGCGGTTATTGCGCATGTAGAGGTAAATTATGAAACAGAAAAGGAGAAGAACAAATTATGTGCAGTTGTTCCATTACCAAATCATGATACGGATTGGTTAAGAATGTTGGCGGCGATGATGCAGAACCAATTTAATTGGTCGCAAGATAAACCATTACGAAAGTGGGTAATGGAAAATCGGTTAGATGGTTTTGGGAAAGTCATTCGGAATGTAGATAAAGAAAATCCAAAGCATATGGCAATTCTACAAAGGTTGAAAAATAATGCACTACCTGCAATGATGAACTTACAGAAATTTATTGCTGAGATTGATGCAGCTGAAAAGCCAGCCATTAAAAATCCACAATTTCAGGTTAACAAAAAAATGTTTTTTAATGGTCGCTTAGCAGAACTACCGACGGAAGCATTGACGATTGGAGATGGAGAAGTGTTAGTAAAAGTAGACAAGTTTGCGTATACTGCGAATAATATTACTTATGCCGTAGCAGCGGATATGGTGGGCTATTGGCAATTTTTTCCAGCAATGGGTAAAGATTCGGATGGTCAAGGGGTGATTCCAGTTTGGGGTTTTGCTGATGTAGTAGAATCGAATGTGGAAGGTATTCCAGTTGGGGATCGTTTATTTGGTTATTTCCCACCAGCAAGTCACTTAAAAATGACGCCAACTCGGGTGAATGACCAACGATTTGTAGATGGCACAGCACATCGTACTAAACTACCTGCGGGTTATAATATGTATCGAAGAGTCAATGCCGAAAAAGGCTACCATGCTTCTATGGATAAGGCACGAATGATGTTATTTCCATTACATTTAACCTCTTTCTGTATTTGGGATGCATTACAAGATAAAGGTTACTACGGCGCAAAACAAGTCATTATTTTAAGTGCCTCTAGTAAGACTAGTACAGGCTTAGGTTATGCGTTGAAGGCAGATGAAAATGCACCGAATGTAATTGGCGTGACTTCTGGCAGAAACTTAGCAATGGTCAAAAGTTTAAATTTATATGACCAAAATATAACCTATGATGCCATCGGTAAAATTGACACAACGATCCCAACGGTAATTGTTGATATGTCAGGTAATGGAGATATTTTACTCGCTTTACATACTGCATTAGGCGATAACATGAAATGGTGTATCAATGTCGGTTTGACGCATTGGGACAAAGCAGCAGCAAAACCAAAGCAAGGAATGATTACTGAAAGAAGTGAATTTTTCTTTGCGCCAGGACATATTCAAAGACGTATGAAAGAATGGGGACCTGCTGGTTTTGACCAAAAGACTTCTAAATTTATGATGGAAACTGCCGCTAAAACTCAGGAATGGTTGACCTTTAAAAAGATTGATGGATTGGCTGAAATGGCTAAGATTCATCAGGCGGTTTGTGAAGGGAAGGTGCCTGCGAATGAGGGATTGATTGTGGAGTTGTAAGTGTTACCGTAGCCTAGACATTCCTGTCTGGGAAAATTATAACAAGAACAAAAACTAGGAAAGTAGCGGGATACTCAATTTGTATCAAGCTACTTTTTTAGTTTTAACGGCACTAAGGTAAAAGTGTGAATATCTAAAAATAGGACAGGGTTTATCACAACTAATACCATATAAACAAACAAATAACACAAAACTAATCCATCTAATTTAAATCTAGTTTTGCTTTTATAACGCTACTATTAAAATTGTAGTCCTATAATTTGGAATCTTAACTATTTGTATATTTGGCTATAAGTGGATAAAAACACCGACTTATAGCTAAATATGGAATGACAATGGACATCTTATTTGACTAAATCCATAAATTTGTACCTTCGTTTCTAAAAATAACAGATGAATAAATATATTATCCTCTCCTTTTGCTTCCTATTAATTGCCTTCAATAGTTTCGCCCAAACAGAAAACACAAATATTTTAGAAGCACCCAAAGATTGGAAAAAGGAATCCTTTACTTTCCCACTAGATTTTGCGCCAAAACTCGACTTCACAGGCATTGAAGAAGCTAGATTTGCCCCAGGTTGGTCAGACAAAACTAGTGACCAATTTTGGACCTATTCTTTTGCTTGGTATGTGGATGGCAAAATTGATTTAACAGAAAATAAATTAGAGGAATTAACGGCTATTTATTTTAATGGTTTAACTCAAGTAGTCGGCAAAAGCAAAGGAATGAAATCAGCAGATATTACCAACGCTACTGCTATTTTTATGGATAAAAAAGCTGTTAAAGGTTGGCAATCATTTGAAGGAAAAGTACAATTATTCGATGTCTTTTTTAGTGAGCAAATCATTCGATTGAATGCCAAAGTGAAAGCTTTGTATTGTGCTCAATTGGATAAACATTTAGTCGTCTTTTCCTTTGCGCCTAAAGCTTTTGATGATAAAATCTGGCAGGTATTTGAAGCTGTTAAAACTATACAAGATTGTGCTTCTTTCAATGCACCCAAAACCAAGATTATTCCCAAAACCGCTTTTACCCAAATGTATTTACCGATTTGGGAAGAAGCGATGGAACATTGTTTAGCAGTCGCCAATGCAATGCCAGAAAATCTATATAGTTATCAACCAACAGAAGTCAGTAAAACCTTTGCGGAACAGATGGTTCATATTGCCACTTCTACCCAATTATTGACCAAACGTTATGTGCAAGGCATGAAAGTAAAACCTGTTCGTTTGGATGCCTCGACCATGACCAAAACAGAAATTATTGACTTAATGAAAGAGCGATTTGCCTATACCACTAAGGTTATTCAGACAATTGAACAAAAGCAATTGGATGAATTGTGTATTATGTACCATAGCAAAAATGAAGTCAGTCGAGCCTTTGCTCTTTTTTATGTACAAGATCATTTGGCGAACCATCGGGCGAAAGCGAATTTATATGTTCGGATGAATGGGATCGAGCCGCCTGCTTATACTTGGTAAGGTTTTATCAATTTTCAATTTAAAATGTTCAATTTTCAATTTTCAAAAGGACTTACGAGGAAAGAAAAGAGCAGAAGTGATAACTACTACTATTCATGATGATAAAAAACAAACTGTTATTCTTATTATTAGTCCTTCTTTTTCAAAAGTCGGTTGCTCAACAGCTAGTGGAGAAGTCGGCAATTGATGTTTTAAATTACCAAGTTCAACTTACACCAGACATCCCTTCAAAAACCATTAAAGGAGAGGTTCACATTACTTTCTCCGTCGCTCCTGCTACCAAAAAAGTAATATTGGATTGTGGTCGCCTTAAAATAACGGAGATTAAAGGGAAAGCAGTTAAAAGTTTTCAACAGCAAAAAAAGCAACTCATTCTTACCTTAGCTGAAGAATTAGATGATACTAATGAAATCATTATTACTTATCATGGACAGCCAACTAGAGGACTCGTTTTTCTAACCGAATTTAGCCAGATTCACACGGTCTATTTTACAAGCGAATGGATGGTTTGTAACGATGCCCCTTCGGATAAAGCAACGTTAACTTTAGAGTTAATACTACCAAAGGATTTAACGGGTATTGTAAGTGGTGTTTTAATAAAAACAGCACCTTTAGCAAATGATTTGGTAAAATATACTTGGCGTCAAGCAAGTGCCACGCCAGCTTATACTTATGGATTTGCCGTTGGAAAATTTAATGCCTTTCAAGAACAGTACGATGAAACAGCTTTGAATTACTATTCTCCTAATCATGGTGCAGCGGAGTTAGCCCAAATCTTTCATAATACAGGAGACATGCTTGCTTTTTTTGAAGAAAAATCAGGCATTCCCTATTTTCAAAATATTTATGCTCAAGTTTTAATTGGTAATCATTATCAAGAAATGTCAGGTTTGTCCGTCTTAAAAAACAGTTATGGTGGACTTGTGTTAAATGATAGCACAGAAACAAATTTAATAGGGCACGAATTAGCACACCAATGGTGGGGCAACCAAATAACTTGTGAAGATTGGAGACATTTTTGGCTCAATGAAGGTTTTGCCACTTTTATGTCTGCTGCTTATAACGAACATTGCTTTGGTGACCAAAAATATCAAGCTGATATTGATTCCTACTATAAGGTGTATAAAAAGATCAAAGACAAAGGTGCTGACAAATCGCTAGTCTTCAATAATTGGCTAAATCCCTCCAGAGATGACCGTAATTTGGTTTATTTTAAAGGAGCTTATGTACTACATTTATTAAAAGTAGAATTAGGCGATCGTGAATTTTGGAAGGCTATAAAATTCTATAGTCAGCAATATTTTGAGCAAACCGTTACTACCCAACAATTTCAGAAAGCAATGGAAACTTCTAGTCAGAAAAATTTGCAAACTTTTTTTGATGAGTGGATTTATTAAATGGGAAAATTTTTATACCATTCCTCCAATTTTCATCAAGTATTTTCGACTTCTCTCCTTTTAAATTTTAGATAATCTACGTAAAGCAATTAACAAATCATGAGGAAAAATCCGTCTAAATCAGCCTAATCCGTTAAATCCGTACAACCTATCCTCCTAACTCGTCTACATAGTTTATTTCTATCCTACTCATTCTCCTTTCAATACACCACTAGGATTTACCAAAGCAGCTCGAATCGCCTGAAAACTAACCGTTCCCAAAGCAATTAATAAAGTGCCCAATCCGGTTACCCCAAAAATCCACCAAGACAAATTTGTTCGATAGGCAAATTGGATCAACCATTCATTCAATAAATAATAGCCTAATGGCATCGCAATTAGAGAAGCAATTATAACTAATCCAATAAAATCTTTGGATAATAATTGCCATAAATTAGTCACCGAAGCGCCCAATACTTTGCGGATACTAATCTCTTTTTGGCGTTGAGCAGCCGTAAAAGTAGCTAATCCAAATAAGCCTAAACAAGAAATTAAAATGGCGATAGCTGCAAAATACTGAGATAAGGTAGCAACTCGTTGTTCTGAAGCATACAAAGCAGCATATTCGTCATCTAAAAAACTAAAATTAAAAGGCAAATCAGCATTATACGCCTTATACATTTTTTCAATTTGCAATAATGTTTGTTGTTCTTTCCCCGCTTTGATACGGACAATAGAGCTAGAATTATTAGGATTAATTTTAATAAAACAGGGCATAATGGTTTCATATAAAGAAGCCATATGAAAGTCTTTTATCACGCCAATAATTTGTCGGTCAGTTCCCCATAAATTAATCGTTTGTCCGATTGGATTTTTTAAGCCCATCGCTTTGATAGCCGTTTCATTAAAAATTATTTTTTCGTTTTCTGTGCCATGCGCTTTTTGGTAAGTTCGGCCTTCTGTTAAGGTTAGTCCTAATAATTCTATCCAATTATAATCTACATTGAATACCCCGAAATTTATTTTTTCGTCTGGTAATTGATTGACCCACTTTATTCCCGAGGTAGTTCCATGGTCAGCTACTACATTATCCCAAAAAGTCGAAGTTTCTATAACGCCAGGTAGTTTTTTGATTTCTTGTAAAAAGATGTTTGGGTTTTCAGATAAATTCCCTTCATTCTCAAAAGTGATAATATTATCTTTATTAAATCCTAAGTTTTTGGCTTGGATATAGGTCATTTGTTGATAAACCACTAATACGGAAATAATTAATAAAATAGAGATAGCAAACTGAAAAACAACCAATCCTTTTCTTGCTAGAATACCATTAGCGGCAGGACTTAATTTGCTTTTTAATAGCTGTAGCGGTTGAAATCTAGATAAATATAGCGCAGGATAACTTCCTGATAATAAGCCAGTAATCAACGTAATGCCTAAAATTGACCCTACTAAATTTGGCGAAAGTGTCAATTGAATCTGCTTGCCTGTTATTTGGTTAAATTCTGGTAACAACCAAACGACTAATAATAAAGCGCCCCCCAATGCACAAAACGTTAATAAAACCGATTCGCCTAAAAATTGGGTAATGATGGAATTTTGACTAGCACCAATGGCTTTTTTGATGCCAATTTCATTTCTTCGCTGCGCAGCCTTGGCAGTCGATAAATTCATAAAATTAATACTTGCCAATAGCGAAATAAAAATACCGACGATCGTAAATAAGCGCACATACGTAATTCTACCACCGCTCTGTTGTCCATTTTCAAATTGGTTATACAAGTACTGGTCTCCGTAAGGTTGAAGAAAAATAGTACCAATAGCCGATAACCATTCTTCGCCTTTAAATGCTTTGTATTTGTCTCGATGAAAGTTTTTTATTTTTTCATTTAAGGTCGGAATATTCGTACCTTCTTTAACTAATACAAATGTTTCTGGTCCACTATTCCCCCAATCTTTAAAGTCATCATCACTATTGTCATAAAAGAATTGGTAATTAAAAACCGCATCAAATTGAACCGTGGAATATTGGGAAGGCTTGGCAAAAACGCCCGTTATTTGAAATTGTCCACTAAAGTCTTCATGTGCCCAATCTATCGTTTTTCCAATTACATTTTTAGTCGTTCCAAATACTTTAACAGCTAATTCATTGGATACGACCACCGCTAATTTATCCGTCAATAAGTTAGCTTTATCTCCTTCTAAAATTTCCCAAGAAAAAATATCGAAATAGTCTTTTTCTACCAATTGTCCAACGGCTTTCATTTTCGTTGCTCCTTTGGTGATAATGCCTTGTTTGACATCAAACCAAGAATCGCCAATCACATTAGTCGCATATTCAATTTCTGGAATTTCTGCTTTTAACGCCCTCGCTAATTGGCTTGGGGTACTAGTTTCCGTTAATAAACCATCTGGTGTTGGGTAATTTTCTTTCACTACAAATAAACGCTCTTGATGATCAAAAAAAGCATCCACTTTTACTTCTTCATTCACCCATAAATAAATCATTAAAGCACTCGCCAAACCAATGGACAACCCCACTAAATTGATTAAAAAAGCACTTTTGTATTTTCTAAAACTACGTAGGGTAATGAGTAAATTATGTTTGAACATAGCCGGATGAATGACAGATTGATTTTTAAAAAAAGGTCGAATTAAACTGGGGCGTAAAAGAGAAAGTACCGCTAGAAAGAAATACCAATTAGCCTTTCTTCGACTATACATTCCATAGAAGCGTTCATATTTCTCATGTAAATCGCCTTCAATATCTTCTACATAATCTGGATGACAGAACCAACGGAAGAAGCGGAGTAGGTATTTTGGTGGTTTAGGTGAACTCATTGAAACCGATTAACGTAACACAACTCTCTGAGTTGTGCCCCTATAATGAATGTAGCATGTCCCTCTTAGTTGTGTTATATTTCTATTTGTTTTTCTTCTAAAAATACTTAATCTTTAGAGTAATTTGCACAACTCAGAGAGTTGTGTTACTTAAACTATATTATACTTTGCACAACTCAGAGAGTTGTGTTACTTAACAATTACTGTGAGCGAAATTTATCAGCCTAAACAACTTAGGCATCACCGCAACTTACCCCATTGGCAAGCTCCTAATGGTGTTTATTCAATCGTCTTCAGATTAGCTGGTTCTTTACCCCAAGATGTTATCCAACAATTACAAGAAGAAAGAACTTTTGCTAAAAAAACTCTTCTAAAAAAAGGACTATCCGAAGAAGCAACCAAAATAGAATTAACTAAAATACGACAATTCTACTTTGGAAAATTCGACGATTTGCTAGATAATAGCCATACAGGGCCGCATTTTTTAAAAGAACCTGAAGTCGCAAAAATTGTCGCAGATGCCATCATGTATTTTGATGAAAAAAGATACACCATTATTGATTATACCATCATGTCAAATCATGTCCATCTTACCTTTTACCAATTAACTCAAGAACTTGGCGAAGTATTAGGCAGCATCAAAAAGTATTCTGCTCGGCAAATTAATTTATTGCATAACTGTACAGGCAGACAAGTTTGGTTACATGAAAGCTATGACCATTTGGTTAGAAACCAATATGAATTAGCCTTTTATCATACTTATACCTTAGAAAATCCAGTAAAAGCAAATATTGTTACCCTTTGGCAGGATTACCCTTTTACTTATGCTCGACCAGGTTTTGAGGCATTTTATCAGCCGCACCTCCTAACGTAACACAACTCTCTGAGTTGTGAAGAAGCAATGGCATGCACAACTCGGAGAGTTGTGTTACGTTATTCATTCTTGATAGCCTTCACAGGATTCATCAAAGAAGTTCGCAAAGCCTGCACACTTACAGTTAGTAAGGTAATAGCCAGAGCAGCAATAGCAACCACCACAAAAACCCACCAAGATATATCGGTACGATAAGTATAATTTGCTAACCAATCATTGGTGAAATAGTAAGCAAAGGGAACTGCCAAACAACAAGCAATGACTACCAATAACACAAACTCTTTAGACAGCAACTGCCATAAATTAAGAACTGAAGCCCCTAAGACTTTTCTAATCCCAATTTCTTTAGTGCGCTGTTCGGCGATATAAGTAGTCAATCCGAATAAACCTAAACAAGAAATAATAATGGCTAGTATTGCAAAAAAGGCTGCTAATTTTCCAATACGCTCTTCGCTTCTAAATTTTCTGGCAAAAGTTTCATCCTCAAAATGGTACGCAAAATCATTCTCTGGGTCGTACTTTTTATAAACCGTTTCGACTTGTGCTAAGGTTTCTTGAGTATCGTTTTTGGGATTCAATTTGACATTAATGTAACTATGAAATCGTTTTTCGTGCAGCATAAATAACATTTGTCGAACAGGCTCATAAGGAGACTGTGTTATCATGTTTTTGACAACGCCTACAATTCTATGTTCATGATCGCCGGCTCTCATAATGGTGCCAATAGGGTTTTCTAATCCCATATATTCGACCGCCGCTTCATTGATGACAAAAGCAGAAGAATCTGTCGCAAAGTCTCTAGAAAAATCTCGACCTGCTACCAATTCCCAATCAACCATATCGCCAAATTCATAGGTGACTCTCAGCGTGGTAAAATTATTACTAGTATTTGGGTCTTTTCCTTCCCAAGTAAAACCACCATTCGTAACATTTGAAGACGTGATAGGAGAATCGGTAGCCACCACTTCTTCAATACCATTAATAGTCAATAAATCTGTTCGCAACGCAGCTAAATGGGGAATAATTGCATCCTTACTTTTAATAGGTATTCGGACAATATTATCTCGATTATAATTGATAGGTCGATTTTTAGCATGCTGAATTTGTTTAAAAACGAAGAGTGTACCAATGATTAGACTAACAGAGACCGTAAACTGCGTGACAACCAATACCTTTCGTGGGAGGGTAGCTAGTTTCCCCGAACGAAAAGTACCTTTTAATACCTTGACAGGTTGAAAAGAAGACAAGTATAAAGAAGGGTAACTTCCTGCTAATAATCCTGTTAGTAGAATGAAGCCCAAGCTGACCACCCAAAACAGCGGTTGTTGCCAAAGCAAGATCAGTTCTTTTCCCGCCATTTGATTGAAGGCAGGTAGAAATAGTTGCGCTAAAAATAACGCCACAATAAAAGCTAGTAGCACAACTAACAACGATTCACTGTAAAACTGTCCAATGATTTGCGCACGCATCGAACCCAATGTCTTTCTAATACCAACCTCCTTGGCTCTTTTTTCAGAACGAGCCGTGCTTAAATTCATAAAATTGATGCAAGCCAAGATCAAAACGAACAAACCAATTGTGCCAAATAACCAAACATATTCTATTCGACCACCTGCATTTTTCCCGTTCTCGAAGCTATTATAGAGGTACCATTGGTTCATTGGGTGTAAGAAAATTTCAGGCTTATTTTGTTGAGCCCATTCTGAGTCAATATTATCGTATTTGATTTTTTTGATAGCTTTAGAAACTTGTTTCATCGTTGTTCCTTCAGCAATTTGACAATATGCTCGAAACCAACTATTCCCCCAACCTACTCTACTTTCAAAGTCGGCAATCTTTACTAATAGTTTAAAGGGCGCAATAAAAGTCAAATCTCCAAAAGAAGAATTTTTAGGTAAATCTTTATAGACGCCACTTACAGTCACCTCTGTGTTCTTACCAATTTTCAGCAATTTCCCCATAGGGTCGCTCGTCCCAAATAATGCCTCGGCTGTAGATGCCGATAAAACAACAACATTCATATCTTTTAAGGCATCTCTAGTACCATGTACCATTTCCAAAGACAACATTCCCATGACATCTGCACTAAAATATCCACCTTCCTTCGTGACTTCTTTATCTTCAAAAGAAAGTAAATAGTCATCGGTGCCAGCACTAGTCACGATATAATCAAATTTATCGGCGTGACTATTGCGCAAAGCGGGTTCTAATTGCATCGCCTGACCTCGCCAAGTTTCTACCTCTCCATTAAAGGTTTGATTCTGCATGAATTGAGCAATTCTATCGCTATTTTCATATTGGCTATTAAAGGAAACTTCATTGTAAACCCAAAGGCCAATCAGGATGGCAACCATCATTCCTAAGGCCAACCCACCAATATTGATGGCAGAAAAGCTTTTATTTTTAGTAATACTCCGCCAAGCTATTTTTAAATTATTTCTAAGCATAAGATTCGGGATAAGTGTGTGAAAAATATTTAAGGGTTTTATTAATTCTGGTCTTAAAAGAGACAGCACCGTAAGTAGGAACAGCCAGTCTGCCTTTCTTTTTTGGTGTTGTTTTACATATCGTTCGTACTTTTCGTGTAAATCGCCTTCGATGTCCTCCGCATAGTCTGGGTGACAAAACCAGCGGAAGAAACGGAGTGAGTATTTTGGTGTAGAATATCTATTCATTGAATCAGGTTAATGTAAGACAACTCTCCGAGTTGTAAGATTTTGGTTTAGTCTTGGCTGCACAACTCGGAGAGTTGTGTTACATTTCTATTGAAACAACTCAGAGAGTTGTATTACGTTTCTTGGCACAAATTGGAGAGTCGTGATAGGTTATTCATTTTTTATTGCCTCTACAGGATTCATCAAAGCAGCTCTCAACGCCTGAAAACTAACCGTCACCAAGGTGATAAGTATTGCCCCTAAACCAACTATGCCAAAAAGTCCCCAAGAAATATCCACTCGATAAGTAAAATCTGTCAGCCAATCACTAGCAAAATAATAAGCAATAGGGCTAGCCAATAGACAAGCTATTCCAATTAGTATGATAAACTCTTGCGATAATAGTTGCCATAAATTGATGACCGAAGCACCTAGTACTTTTCGAATACCAATTTCCTTCGTTCGTTTTTCTGCCATATACGCAGCTAATCCAAACAAACCTAAACAACTAATCAAAATCGCTAAACCAGCAAATACGCCTGCTAATTGTCCAATGCGTTCTTCGGCTTCAAATTTTCGTTGGTAGGCATCGTCCATAAATTGATAATCGAAGGGAGTGGTCGGGACAATTTTTTTAAAAACTGCTTCCATTTTAGCCAATGCTTCTCTATTCGCCATTTGTGGATTTAATCGGAAGAATTGCCAACCAAAACCTTTTTCTTTCAAAAACATAATGGCAGGCATTGGATTTTCATAAGGATTGGCTTTTACCAAGTCGTCCACTACGCCCAAGATGGTAAAATCGTTGATGCCTTGATGACCATATTTATATTTTATTTGCACACCAACTGGGTCAACTAACCCCATAGCTTGACGAGTAGCTTCGGTGATAATCACGCGGGAAACATCGGTGGAAAAATCTTTGGAAAAATCTCGTCCTGCTAATAAGTTCCAACCTATTGTTTTCCCATAATCTGCATTAATTTTAATGGTATTGAGCGTTAAATCTATATTGGCAGCTTTACCTGGCCATTCAAAACCCTGATTTTGTCCAAAGTCATTTGTTAAGGGATAATTACCTTGTGCGGTCGAAACGACTGCGCCTGATTTTTTTAGTTCTTCGTGTAATATATCTGTTTTTTGATACGCTTCATTGGTGGATTTTCTCATCGTGATTAAACCACTTTGCTCATAACCGACTGGTCGATTTTTGGTATGTTGAATTTGCTGAAAAACAATCAAGGTACCAATGATTAAAGCAATAGAAATAGTGAATTGAAAAATGACTAATCCCTTACGAGGAAGTGCCGCATAATCTCCCGTTCGAGCAATTCCTTTTAATGCTTTGACAGGTTTAAAGCCCGAAAGATATAGCGCTGGATAACTACCTGCCAAAAAGCCAGTAAACAAGGTGAAGCCTAATCCTACTAACCAAAATAGTGGTTCTTTTAAGGGTAAGATTATCGCTTTCCCTGCAATATTATTAAACCAGGCCAGACCTATTTTGGTAAATAATAGAGCGATTCCATAGCCGAATAAAGCGACTAAAAAAGATTCACTTAAAAACTGGCTAATCAATTGCCTTCGCTGTGAACCCATCGTTTTACGAACGCCTATTTCTTTCGCCCGCTTTTCGGAGCGCGCCGTACTTAAATTCATAAAGTTAATACAAGCCAAAAAAAGCACAAACAAACCAATGACCCCATAAAACCAGACAAATTGTAGCCGTTGACTAGTCGCTATTTGCCCATTCTCAAATTCATTATACAGGTGCCAATTTTTCATGGGCTGTAACAAGAGGGTAGGCTTATTTGTTTTTACTCTATCTTCGGATAGGTGGTTGGCTAATTCTTTTTCAATCGCTGCTGATGCGGTAGTCAAATCAGCCGTTGCTTTCATCTGCGCATAAATGAACATATTGTAATTATCCCAAACATTTTCATCTCCTCCCGCCAGCGCAAAATATAAGGACAAAGGGCTGAAAAACGTAGCTTCATGGAACTGGGAATTATTGGGTAAGTCTTCATAAACGCCTGTTACCTTTACATCTACCGCTCCTGCCAATTTAATGACTTGATTGATAGGATTGGTTTTACCATAAAATTTTTCTGCCAAGGTCTGGGATAGAAAAATACTGTTTTGTTCTTTTAATCCATCTCGACTACCATATAACATCTTTAACGTTAACATTTCTGCCCCTTCCCATTGCAGAAAATGTCCTTCTTGGGCAAAGCTTTTAGAATCGGTTCCCAACACCAATTCGCTTAACTGTCGTATCATGACGACTCGGTCAAAATGGTTTTGGTAATCATTTTTTAATAAAGTGCCTAAAGCCGTTACATGGTAATCACTCGTAATGCGTTCTGCTCGGCCTCTAGGATTTTCTTGTCGTTTTACTTGAACGATGTGCTCATAATTTTCATGATATTGATTAAAAGTTAGTTCATCGTGTATCCATAAACCAATCAACATAGCAACTGCCATTCCTAAAGCTAATCCACCAATATTAATTAACGAGAATCCACTATCCCTCCATAACGTGCGGAGACTAATTTTAAAATTGTGTTGAAACATGATATTGATATTTTGTAAAAACGGGTTTTCAAAATTTCGGAGTAGGCTTGGTCGAAAAAGACCGAGAACTGCCCATCTAAATTTCCATTTTGCTTTTTTGATGCCTTGTTGCTCAATAGTTTTATAGAATTTTTCTGTTAAATCTCCTTCTATGTCTTCTGCATAATCTGGGTGGCAGAACCAGCGGAAGCATTGGAGGAAGTGTTTTGGTGGTTGATGATCATTCATTAAAATAGGTTAAAGTAACACAACTCTCTGAGTTGTGGCTCATGGGCACAACTCGGAGAATTGTGTTACATTTATTCTCCTTTCAAAAATTCCGCAGGATTAGAAAAGGATAATTTCAATGCCTGCCGACTTACCGTCAATATAGCAATCAGCAATACTAATAATCCAGACAAAGCAAAAACCCACCAACTCAATTCGATTTTATACGCATAATCTTGCAGCCAAGCTTGCATCAAATACCAAGCGATCGGTATACCAATAAGCATAGAAATAGCTACTAATTTGATATAATCAGCCGTCAATAATTGAAATAAACTACTGATAGAGGCGCCCAAAATTTTGCGGACACTAATCTCCTTACTGCGTTGTTCCGCCATAAAAGTGGACAAACCAAATAAACCTAAACAAGCAATCAAAATGGCTAAGCCTGCACAGGCAGCAAAGACATTACCTGTTCGTTCCACATCTTCGTACATACGTGCATAAGATTCATCTAAAAAAGTATAGCGAATCGGTTGATTAGGCATCATTTTATCCCAAGCAGTTGTAATAGTGCTTAAAGTATTAGCCATATCGCCTCTACCTATTCTAGCTGAAATAATTGAACCACCATCTCCGCCATACATAAAAGCCAAAGGGCCAATTCCGCCTTTCATAGATTCAAAATGAAAATCTTCTACAACGCCAATGACATTCCAGTTTTGCCAATTCATTATTTGTTTGCCTATAGGATTTGCTAAGCCTAATTTTTTGGCTAGGGTCTGATTAATAATAATAGCAGATGAATCAGAAGCTATTTCTTTAGAGAAAAATCTACCCGCTAATAAATTCATTTTCATGGTGGACAGGTACTGTTCATCGACCCACCAACCTTGTGTACCAATTCCTGTATCTAATTCTTTTCTACCTATATTCCAGAATTGATTTTGGTCTCTTTTAGTACCAGATACAGGCAAATAATTACTGCTAGTTACTTCTTCAATAGCAGATAATCGACGCAATTCTTCTTTGAAAAGAGGTAATTTATCCTTCAAAGTATTAGCCCCTTGAATCATTACAACTTGCTCTTTGTCGAACCCCAATTTGGTATTTAAAATAAACTGCATTTGGTTGTAAACAACAAAAGCACTAATCACCAAAATAATAGAAGTAGTGAATTGAAAAACGACCATCGAGCTGCGCAAAGAAGAATTTTTGCTACCTCGACTAAGCTTCCCTTTTAGGACATCAATGGGCTTGAATGCAGATAAATAGAAAGCAGGATACAATCCAGCTAAAATACCAATCAAAATGGCTAAACCTCCTAAAGCGGGAATAAACCATAAGTTAGCCCAAGGAAGAAGCAATGATTTACCTGCTAATTGATTAAAATAAGGCAAACTCATCCAAGCTAATCCTGTACCAATCACTACCGAAATAGTACTAAATAAGGTAGATTCAGTTAAGAATTGTTGTACTAAATTGCTTTTGAAAGAACCCACTACTTTTCTAACGCCAACTTCTTTGGCTCGATTGGCAGACTTAGCAGTAAAAAGGTTGATAAAATTAATACCAGCCAAAAGCAAAATAAAAATAGCGATTACACCAAATAATTGAACAATCTTAATATCTCCATGGACAAAAAAATCACCAATTCCTGCTGATTTTAAATGGACGTCTTTGATAGGCTGTAGTTCATAAGTAAGATCTGTTGCTGCCTTATCCGCATAAACGTTTTTTTGTTTCTGTAAGTGAGGAATTACGTAATTATCCCTAATCGCTAATAATTTCTTTTCTAAAGCATGTACATCTGTATTGGGTCGTAACTTAACATAAGGATTATAATTGCTACAACACCAATTGGTTTGTTCTCCCCGCCAAAATTCAATATCTGTTAAGGTTAAAAAGAAATCAAATTGTAAATGGGAGTTAGTTGGAAAATTCTCCATTACCCCTCCAATGATAAACGGATAATCTTCTACCCCATTGATAATCAAATCTTTGCCAACGGGATCTTGGTTGGGGAAATATTTATCTGCCATTTTCTTTGACAATACAATCGTATTCGGTTTTGCCAATGCTTCTTTTTGATTGCCATAAACCATTGGAATTTCTAGTACTTCCAATAAAGTGGCATCAGCATAAGCAAAGCCTTCTTCATAATTATTTTGTCGATAATTTTCGCTACTGACCAGATTATTTCCTGCCAAGTGCCAGTCGTAAGGAATTAAACGTCCTGCTTTTTCTATCTCTGGAAAATCTTCATTTAGCAGTTGACCAATTTGTGCAGGAAAGGAAGTCCATTTTTCAAAATCCCCTGTCTCTTTTTCTACATTTAATAATCGGTAAATTCGGTCAGTATGCGTATAATGTTGATCATAACTAAATTCATCTTTTACAAAAAGGGCAATCAACAAAAAGGCTGCAATTCCAATGGCAAATCCACCGATTTTAATCGCCGAATAACTTTTGTTTTTTAGTAAAGAACGATAGCCTATTTTTAAATTTTGTTGAAACATAGCTGGATGTATAAGTTGGTTATTTAATGTTATTGGTCGCAATAAATTTGGTCGAAAAAGAGATAAAACAGCTAGAAGGAATCGCCAATCTGCTTTCCGCTTGCTAAAAACCTGAATATTACACTCATATTTTTCCACTAAATCGCCTTCGATGTCTTCTACAAAATCGGGGTTACAGAACCAGCGGAAGAAACTTAATGCTAGTTTAGGAGGTTTCAAATTATTTTTTTTCATTCTTATATTTTTAACCACACGCAAAATCACAAAGACTTCGCTAATCTTTGTCTCTATTCTCTGTTCTCTGTTCTCTATTCTTTTTTAATCAAAAGCCATCCCTGTAATATCCCCCCAAAATCCCATCCGTTCATCTTTCTTTGCCTCCAAAGCATTTCGACCAAAATTGGTGACTGTGAAGTATTTTTTACGCTTCCCTCCTCTAACTTTGGTTACTTCGCCAAATTCAGAAGTCAAGTAACCTTTCTTCTCTAATCGACGCAATACCGTTTGTAAGGAACCAATACTTACGCTTCGATTCAATCTTTCCTCCATTTCATCTATAATGGCAATGGCATAAGCATTTTCGTGCAGGACCGCTACGGTCAATAAAACGACTTCTTCAAATTCTCCTAAATGCGTTCTTTTCATTTTATATTTACCTTATTTGTAGTTAAAATATAAAAGTAGTGTTTTTCGATTAAGAAATTTAGTCTTTTCTATTTTTATCTTAATTGTAGTTTTAATATAAGAAAGGACATTATTGAATTTAAAAGGGTTGCACAAAGGAATAAAAAATAGTTTTTTACAGTAATTCATCGAAAAAATCGCTATTTTCAACGATAAAATTTAATCTTCGAGAAGAATATTTAGACATTTGTCTAAATATCTAAATAAATTGATTGTGAATAAAATTTTTAAAGCTTTAAATGATGATACTCGTCGAGAAATTCTTCGCTTATTGCGGGAAAAAGATTTAACAGCAGGAGAGATAGCAGACCATTTTCAAATCTCTAAACCGAGTATTTCTCATCATTTGGATATACTCAAACAAGCCAATTTAGTCATTCCAGAACGAAAAGGGCAATTCATCTCCTACTCTATCAATGTGACGGTTTTAGATGAATTAATGGAATGGTTGATACGCTTGAAGCAATAATTATTCATTTTAAAAACGAAAAATAAAAATCATGAAAGAATCAGTAAAGAGTATTAATATTTCTACTTATGCCGTCATGACGATTCCTTTTATTTATTTAGCTATTGTTTGGAACAACATTCCCGAAACAATAGCTACGCATTTTAATGCGAGTGGAGAGGCAGATGATTTTGGTAGTAAGAATATGTTGATTTATCTAACGTTGTTATTGGTTGGATTTACCTTTGTTTTATTAAAAATTGCGCCTGCTATTGACCCTAAAAAACGCTTTGAACAAATGGGAGATAGTTACCAAAAAATACAATTCTTTTTAATGGCATTCATGTCAGCGATTTCGATTTTCTTTATCCATACGGCTGTGTCGGGAGGCAATTCTAATAATGGTTTATTATTTGCTTTAATGGGACTCTTTTTTATGGCACTTGGGAATTATTTACCAACGATGAAACCTAATTACTTTGTGGGCATTCGTACTCCTTGGACTTTGGAAAGTGAATCGAACTGGCGAAAAACACATCGACTTGGTGGTAAATTATTTATGGTTGGAGGGCTAATCATTACGCTGACTTCTTTACTATTAGACAATGAAAAAGCATTTATAGTCATGATGGCTATCACCATGTTGATGTCCTTTGGTTTAATGGGCTTTTCTTATTTGGAATATCGGAAAACGGAAGCGAACTAAAATACTAATACATTTTGCTGTTGAATACAACAGAATTGGTTCTAGGTAATTTCATTTGGCCAAAGTTTATTATAGCTCGAATCGTAACTTGGAAATTCATTTCCAATAGAGTAATTTTAGTTATATTTTTCTTGGAAATGAATTTCCACGTTACGTTGACCAAATGAAATTACTTGGAGTCACAGAATTTGTTAAGGATTAAAAAAGGGGGAAATTAATTTCCCCCTTTTTTTATGCTTATTAACAAGAGTTTGCTACTCAATCCCCCTACTCCATTTATTATTCTTATTAAATTACATTTACTTAACAAAAGTATAAATAATTTATTATCTTTACTTTTGTTAAGTAAATAAAAATACAATGAAACCACCAACATTAGGAGAATTTGAAGAATTAGTATTACTTACCGTAGCTGCTCAACACGACCAAGCCTATGGCGTTTCTATCCAATCCACTTTAGAAGCACAGTTGGGTAAAAAATTAAACATTAGCGCCATCCACGTTGCACTCAAACGGATGGTAGATAAAGGTTTTGTGCAATCTCAGTTTGGGGGAATTACTAAAAGTCGAGGTGGCAGACGAAAGAAATATTACGTCATTACTGCTTTTGGTAAAAAAATGTTGGATAATCAGTATCAAGTTCGAACTAGTCTTTATCAACAAATTCCTAAAATAACTTTTAGCTAATGGAGAAGCAACCGCCCAAAAGGGCTTTAAAATTCCTTCAATGGTTTTGTAGCGAAGAGCATCTGGAAGAACTAGAAGGCAATTTAATAGAAATATACGAAGTCCAATCAGTTGAATCTGAAAGTAAAGCGAATTGGGCGTTTTACAAAAATGTGCTATTGCATTTTCGCCCTGAATATATCCGCTCTTTTGTTCTTTTTCCTCGATTAAATCACACCGACATGTATAAAAATTATTTTAAAATCGCGCTGCGAAACCTTACGAAAAGTAAGGCTTTTTCGGCTATTAACATCACAGGCTTAGTCCTAGGAATGGTCTGTTTTCTATTTATTTTTCTTTGGGTAGCAGATGAGAAAAGGGTAGATAATTTTCATAAAAATGGAGCTAATCTATACAATGTTTATGAAACAATTAATGCCAACGGACAAATAATTGGTGGTTATTATACCTTACATCGTTATGATGAAGAAAATGGTAGGTCTATTCCAATAGCCAATATCAAAGATGCTGTTCCAGAAGTCGAACGAGTCAATTTTTATGCAACGGGCTACGAGTTACCCTGGGGGCATCCAGAAACTTTTCAAATTGGAGATCAGCTTCATAAACTAGAGGGGGCTCGTGCTAGTGCAGATTTTTTTAAATTATTTGATTATCCTATCCTTGCTGGAAATCAAGAAACACCTCTATCAGACAAAAGTAGTTTAGCTATTTCTCGAAAAATGGCTAATTTATTTTTTGATACCCCTGCGGATGCTATTGGAAAAAATATCCGATATGAAGATCGGCTAGAGTTTAAAATTACTGCCGTTTTTGAAGATATACCGAGACAAAGTACATTGAAATTTGATTTTTTAATCAATTGGGAAGCGCATATGACCACCTTGGAATGGGCGTCTAATAATGTATTAACTACTCTTCAACTTTCTGAAACAGCTAATGTGGCACAAGTAGAAACGAGCATCAATCAATTCATGCAAACACATATAGATCCAGCTTCTACTATGAAAATGGAGGTGGGGCTTCAACCATTTAAAGACCAATATCTAATAGGGAACTTTGTAAATGGTAAACCACAAGGAGGACGCATTGAATATGTGAATATATTTAGTGGTGTAGCGATTTTTATTTTACTTTTGGCTTGCATCAATTTCATGAATTTGGCTACCGCTCGTGCATCCAAAAGAGCAAAAGAAGTAGGCGTTCGTAAAGTCATTGGTTCTACTCGTGGTAATTTAATTGGTCAATTCTTAGGGGAATCGATTTTGATGTCGTTGATTGCGCTATTACTATCAATTTTAATAGTAAAGTTATCTTTACCCTACTTCAATAATTTTACAGGAAAAGCAATTAATTTACCTTTAATGGAACCAACTTATTGGGCAATTTCGGTTGGTTTAATGCTTATTACAGGTATTGCCGCGGGAAGTTATCCTGCACTCTTTTTATCAGCAATGAAACCGACCAAGGTATTGAAAGGAGTATTTCGATCCTCTAACGCTTCCAATTGGTTTCGTAAAGGTTTAACTACTTTTCAATTTAGTTTGTCTATATTCCTGTTAATTGCTGGCATAGTCGTTTCTCGGCAGACCCAATATGTTCAAAATTCTCATTTAGGATACGACAAAGAGAACCTCATTTATGTCCGAGTAGAAGGAGAATTGTCCAATCAACAAAAATACAATCTATTTAAAAATCGTGCGCTAAAAATGCCCGGAATAGCAATGGTCGATAGAAGTAGTGAAGCGCCACATGCGATGGGGTTTGTTGTCGCAGATCCAATTAATTGGGAAGGAAAAGAAGCAAATGCTAACGTTGGATTTAAACCTTCTTCGGTAGGCTATGATTTTATCAAATTGATGAATTTAGAGATTGCAGAAGGCAGAGATTTTTCCGCCGCTATAACAACCGATTCCGCTTTAGCATTTATGGTGAATGAGGAAGCAGTTAAACAGATGGGCGTAAAAAACCCAATAGGAAAATGGGTGTCTGCATGGGATAAAAAGGGAAAAATTGTGGGTGTTTTAAAAGACTATCATACGCATTCCCTACACGAACCGATTAAACCTGTAATTATTGATGTAAAAGAATACGAATATTTTGGGGTGGTTTTAGTGCGTACTAAACCTGGAGAAACCAAGGCTGCTTTGGCAAGTTTGGAGAAAATATATAGAGACATTAATCCCAACTATCCATTTGATTATCAATTCATTGACCAAGAATATCAAGCATTATATAAAAGTGAACAAGTGGTTGCTGGGCTTTCTAATATTTTTGCCTTATTGGCAATTCTGGTGTCTTGTTTAGGTCTATTGGGGTTAGCCATGTTTTCTGCTGGACAACGCTTAAAAGAAATTAGTATTCGAAAGATATTGGGAGCATCTGTCAATCAGGTAATTCTTTTATTATCAAAAGATTTTCTACTCTTAATTGGCTTTTCTTTTATGGTAGCTGTACCAATTAGTTGGCTGATTATGAACAATTGGTTGCAAGGTTTTGCTTACCACATTGATTTATCTTGGTGGATTTTTGCTTTTGTCGGAATCATAATAGTCCTAATAGCTATTTTTATCATCAGTTCTCAATCCTTTAAAGTCGCTTTTAGCAACCCTGTGAATTCTTTAAAAAATGAGTAACTTACGAATAGATGCCAAAGCATTTACGCTCACTTCGGAGGAAAGTACCTAGTGCAGTAGGCAGTTTGCAACTAGATGTATTCCCTTAATAATCAATCTTTTAACTCAATTAAAAGCAAGTTCTCAATGCGGTAGTTTTAGGGCACAGAGACCACGAAGAAGACACAGAGGCCGCAGAGATTCTTTGTGCCCTTTGTGTCTTCTCGGTGAACTTTGTGTCCTTTAATTGTGCTATTGAGAATTTACAATTAAGAACTATCACTTATTCCCCTGCGACCGTAAACAAATATTTCGCATTAGCATAAAAATCGCTCATACAATCTTCCGTAAAATCACAAAGTGATTCTCCTTCACAGTTTGCTGCCATAGGAAATTTATCACAGACACAACATTCACAAAGTGTATAAATTGCTGATTGATAACGATAGACCTCTAAATAAAAACAGGTATTTGATTTTTCTCCTTCTGGTACGATTACGCTATCTGTTAAAGTTGTACAGCCTTCAAGAACTGCATTGATCGCTTCATCTCCTTTACAGGCAAAGCAGCTTAAAATTAAGCAAGTAAAAAGAATGGATAATAATTTCATGTTTTTTATAAGGTAAGACCGTTATCAATCTAAAAAGGTTGGGTAAAAAAAAACCTTCTGTACGTACAGCACAGAAGGTTTAATTTTTAAATCGGTTTGGAAATTCTTATTTTAATATCATTGAACTAAAAGGGGTGATGATGTCCAATGATTTAATTATTTTTATGTGGTCGCTAAAACGTTATCGGCTTGTCAGATTATAATATTACATTGTCTGTTATGGGAAAATAAATAGCCGTTCTATTTTTACGATACTGCTTTTACTGTAGTAAACTTACTTCTCTTTCTTCCACCATCTTACGGATATTGATCAAAGCATAGCGCATTCTACCCAAAGCTGTATTAATACTCACTCTAGTTAATTTAGCGATTTCTTTGAAGCTCATATCTGCATAGTGTCGTAAAATCACTACTTCTCTTTGTTCTGCTGGCAATTGATCCACTAAGCTACGAATCTTATCATGCGTTTGGCTACGAATAATTGTTTGTTCAGCGTTAGGCTCTGGGTTTTGCAACACATCAAAGATATCAAATGTTTCTGTTGGAGAAACTTTTGGTCGTCTTTTTGAGCGACGGAAGTAATCTACACACATGTTATAGGAAATACGCAATGCCCATTGGACAAATTTCCCTTCATGGTTATATTTTCCTTTACGTAAAGTATCAATAATCTTAATGAAAACTTCTTGAAAGATGTCTTCAGCTAAAGATGTTTCTTTAACAAAAAGGTATATAGAAGTATAAATTTTTTCTTTGTGACGATTTAAAAGCGTCTCGAAGGCTCGCTCATTCCCTTTAAGGTACTCAGCGATTAACTGTTGGTCGTTCAACGGCGTAACTTTCATACTTATCGTATTTTAATGAAAATAATATTAAAATCTGTTTAAGTGTAAAGTTTTATATCCTATAGAACGAATTTAAGTGAAGTGAAAAAAATGAATGATTTGTTCGATAGTAGAACAAATATATTGCCAAGTTAATAATAAATTAGAATTGAATCACGTTTTATTAAGTTCTTAACAAAAAATTAACCGAATGTGGTTAAAAAAAATAATTAGTTAAAATACTAATCCCGATTCTTCAATCGTTGCGACAAATATATTGATAATTTTGGCACTAAAGCAAGCATTCTTTTAAACTAATTTAAAAATATCCTGTTACTCCGCTATCTATTTAGAGGCAATTCCAATAGCTAACTTCCTCTTTTATAGGACACTTAACTTCTTCTTATCCCCTATCCATTTTTAGTCGTTTTTTTTCAAAAAAAATTTTTAGGGTAATTGCATTTTCCCTTAATTCCTCCGTAATTTGAGCCATTATCACTAAAATAATTTATGTTTTCTATTTTTAATCAACCGACTCCACTTTATACAAATATTAAAAAGACCCTAATTCGTTATTTTTGGGTAGGTTGCTTTATTGCCTTTTTCTTAATTGTTTTCCAGCCATTTGGGACGGCAAATGTTAAAATGGATTACAAAAATCTATTTCTAAGCGGCTATGGCATCTTAAGTTTTCTAATCTTTTCCATCGTCTTTATTGGTTTACCACGATTATTCCCTATGATTATTGTCGAAGAAAAATGGGTCGTTTGGAAGCAAACGCTACTATTGATAGCCGCTTTAAGTTTGACTTTATTAGCTTGCTACATTTATCAAGCTATTTGGTTTGGTTGGAGTATCTCTTTTCTAAAGTTCTGGTATTTCTTTATTACGGTGCTGCCAATCTCTATTTTCCCCTGTGTAATGATCGCTATGCTGGATTATATCTATCAACTACAAAAACATCAAGCAGTAGCCAATAATTTTAATCAACAAACCAAATCAAAATCTACTACTACTACTACTACTACTACTACTACTACTACTACTACTACTACTCTACTTCATTTTAAAGATGAGAATGATAAGTTAGATTTTGTCCTTCCCTTAGATCAACTTATCTTCATCCAAGCTGCTAATAATTATGTAGAGATCAACTATTTAGAAAGGGAGCAAATTAAAAAACACCTACTTCGCAATAGCATTAAAAATATAGAAAACCAATTAGCCTACCCTAGCATTAAACGTTGTCATCGTTCCTATTTAGTCAATATGGATAAAGCAGGTCGCATTACGGGCAATGCCCAAGGCTATAAAATCCATTTTCCATTTTCTGCTGAGTTTGTAGTGCCTGTTTCTCGCTCTAAAGGCAAAGAATTATTGGCTATTTTACAACAATAAAAGCGTACCATTGTCCACCTAAATGAATAAGGGACAACGGTACAGGCTCCTAGCATATTCAGAAATTTCGAGTAAAAGGGAACGAGTTTTAAATCTTAAATCATAGTTCATAAATCATAAATCTATCACGTAAAAACTAGATAGATTTATGATGTAAGATGTATGGTTTCGGGTAATCGGTCAACCTAATTTTTAACTTCAACCTCAACCTCAACCTCAACCTCAAAAAATAGTAAACCTACAACCTAAAAGAAAGCCCTACTCCTCCGCCAAAAACATTTAAATTCGTTTTGGTCGTATTGATATAAACTTCCTCGTTTAGCAAACCTTTTTCTTCTATTTTAAATGGGCCTCGCATATAATTAGTATAAAGCGTAAACGCAGCAATATCTCCTAATTTTAGTTTGACATTTGCACCAGCACCAAACATTACGGTTGGTTTGACTCGACCAATCATCGGTGCATCCTCTACCATCGTCGTAATTTCTAGCATAGGGTTCATGAAATAATAAGCTCTTGGTGAAAAAGAAAAGCCTAGGGTATTATCATATTTGCCTACAGAAAAACCTAAATAAGGGCTAATAAAAGGGGTAAAATCTTCCGCTTCGGATAATTGAATCATATTTACGCCTGCTTCTATACCGATTCCATTATTCCCAATTAAAGCATATTGCGCTTCTACATTAATGCCCGTAGATACTTCTCCAGTATTTTGTGCCTTAAAAAGCGCAAGACCTCCCTTAATGTCAATCATGCTTCTAAAGAGTGGATTCGGATTGGCTTTATGAGCTTGAAACTCATTCCGTAATTTAACCACCTTTCGGCGAGCAGAATCTGTTTCCATTTCCGCCATAGCCAATTCTTCTTTAGTCATGGTTAATTCTTCCTGCATGGTCGCTTTCGCTTGTTCCACCGCTAATAATTTCTGTTCTTTTTCTGCCAATTCTTCTTTGGTTAGCGCCAAATCTTCATTTATTTTTTCCAATGCTTGATTTTCATTTGCCAAATTAGAGGCTATTTCCGTTTGTTGCTCTGCTTCGATAAATGCTTCGCTTAAATTCAATTCATTAATATCTAAGAAACTACCCGTTGCTGCTTCGTAAGCAACGGCCAATTCTGCTAAGCGGTCAGCCGGAAATAACCCCGTCTCTTCCTCCGTCAATGCGTTCAACCATTCGATACCTGTTTCAAGTTCTACACCAATTCTATTTTTCAGCCAACCTGCTAAGATTAAAACGGTCGCTTCCGCATTATGCCGAGGTCTATCGAATAACATTAATCCATCTTGCTGATCGGCATAAACAAATTTACCGACTCTAGCATATTGAGAAGTCGCTGCTATTTTGGAAAAATTATAGCCTGTTGTCTGAATATTAGCACCAGCTTGAGCAGACATAATAGCCGCTGTAATGCCAAAAGGGATATTTTTCTTAACTGCTTTTGCTTCAATTTTTGTTCTGTATTTTTCTATGAATATACTATGCTCTTCTTTAGCTGCCTCCGCATTTGAAACAGCAAATTCTTGTGCGTAACCTATGGAAATGCAGCCTATCCATGCAAGTAGGGGGAAAAAAATCTTTTTCATGGTTTGTTCTAGTTTTTAAGTAAGTGATTAGTAATGGTTAAGAGAATAAGCGTCAACTAAGTAAGAATTTTGAAGAAGGCAATAGCCGTCTACCCATTTTAGTACAGCGTACCAAAACAGTAAGTGACATAACATCCTTAGACCTTATCTAATACAATTCGATAAATGAAAGATAAAGTGTGGGTAATAATGTGTTGTTAAATGCAGTCGTATAAAAATACACTAGCCTTTAACAAAATCATTACGATAATTGACATATATATGTGTAACTAGTCAATGAGAGGTAAAATCAAAATGGATTGGAGCGTTGCGGAGTTTTTATATCGATAAAAGCAATTGAAATAAGCGAATCCTACAAAAAGTAAATTCGCTTATTCTCGAATGCAATACAAAGAAATAGGAGAATTTTAATTATTGCAAAAAATAAATATGTTATTTCTTTTTATGTCAGGAATTTAGCATTCTATCTTCTAATAATCGGACGATTCGCTTTTTTTCAAAAAAAACAGGCACAGAAACCAATAAGGCAACAATTGCCGTATAAAAAGTAGTTTCAGGTAAGATACCATCCCTTGACCATACAAATAAGGCAGCGCCAATGGCAAAAGCAGCACCTAACCAAACCGTTATTAATGCAACCGTGGAAAGTCGTTTCTTTTGCTGAAGTGCTTCGGTGGAGAGGTCGTCTAGTACAGGATTTAACATAATTGATTTTTAATGATAAAAGAATAAAATACCTCTCTAAATTAATCCTTTTGATTTTTAACTTCGAAGTATTTAGATAAAAGTTTGAAAGCTATCGACCTATCAAATGAATTAATCATATTCATTCCTCCATCAAATCATTCAAAATAATACTAGTTTTTGTAATGCCATATTGTGCCATTTCATCCAAAAAAGAAACTAAATGGACATTATCTTTGAGTAATACTTCCATCATCATACAATCATCCCCCGTAACTCTATAACAGGCTTGTATTGCTTTAAATTGATGGACTTCTTTTTTGAATGTTTGTAATTTGGCAAAGCCGATTTTAATTGTCACAAATGCTTTAATGGTGTTCCCCAATTTAGTAGGATCTACCTTTAATTGATAGCCTTTAATCAAACCACCGTTCTCCATTTTTTGAACTCGTTTCGCTACAGCTGGAGCAGTTAGCCCAATATCTTTGCCTATCGTGGCATACGCTACTCTGGCATTTTCTTGAAGTTGTTGGATAATTTTATAATCAAATTCATCTAAAGTCATAATCGAAAGCATTTATAGTTAAATTAATTACAATCAAAATCAAATTACGCTTTTTTATCTACAATACAAACGAATTAATGATTAAATGCATTGTATCTTTGAGAAAAAAAGATATGGCAAATTTTGATTTAACCCCAACTAAAAGAGCAACCATTAATCAAGAAGTCTTTCAATCTTTAGAAAATTTCTTTGAAAACACTAAAGATTTTTCGGTTGCTGGAAAATTAAATATTGAAGAAGTTCAAGCTTATGCCCAGCAATATGATTTAAAGGAGGCGGTTGACCCAATGACTGTTATTACCACAGCAATAGAAGGCTTAAAAAAGTATGCAGTACATTCGCCTCACCCTAAATATTTTGGGCTATTTAACCCAAGAGCTAGTTTTTTATCGAGCATCGCAGATTATATTACGGCAGTCCTTAATCCACAAATAGCTGCTTGGAGTAATGCAGCTTATGCCGTAGAAATCGAACAATTTTTGCTTACTGAATTTGGTCAAAAATTTGGATATACTGCCAATACTATTGATGGTACTTTTTGTACAGGTGGTGCAGAATCTAATTTAACGGCTGTGCTTTGTGCATTAAATAACCATTTTCCTAATTTCGATGTGGAAGGCGTTCGAGGAATTGCTAAAAGACCGATTATTTATTGTTCTGGAGAATCACATCATTCCATCGCCAAGGCAGCTAAAGTTACTGGTTTAGGCGTCAATTCAGTTGTGACCATTCCAGTCGGTGCTGATTTAAGAATGGATATTTCGTTATTAAAACAACAAATTGAGGCAGACATTCTAGCAGAACACCAACCTTTTATGGTCGTCGGTACGGCAGGCACTACAGGCGCAGGCGCAATAGATAATTTAACCGAAATAGGAAAAATTAGTAAAGCCCATCAATTATGGTTTCATGTCGATGCCGCTTATGGAGGTGCAGTTACCATTTCTGCTGATTATAGAAAATGGATAAAAGGCGTGGAAACAAGTGACTCTATTACATTAGATATTCATAAATGGTTTTCTGTGCCAATGGGAACGAGTATATTCTTAACTAGCAATAAAAACATTTTACATCAAACTTTTGGTGTGCGCACCAACTATATGCCCAAAGATGGGGACAAAGAAAAAATTACCGATCCTTATATTCATTCTATCCAATGGTCTCGGCGCTTTAATGGCTTAAAGTTATATTTACCACTTGCTGCTTTTGGTTGGAAAGGCTATGAAGAAATGATTCGGCATCAAATCAATTTGGGTAATTCATTGAGAACTAGGTTGATAAAAAAAGGTTGGACGATTAAAAATGATGCTAAGTTACCGATTGTTTGTTTTACACATCCAGATTTGGAAGAAAAAGAAGGTGGCGTTGCGAACATTGTAGAAAAAGTAGTGCACTCAGGCAAGGCTTGGTTATCTGTTTACCCAATTCATGGGCAGCCTACTCTTCGAGCTTGTATTACTAATTTTTCTTCTACTTTGGAAGATGTGGAAGGATTAATTGAGTTATTAGAAGAATATCGGATAGCGCAATCACAATAGTCAACAACGGATTTTACGAGCTAGATGATAACTGTTTTCATCTACATAACAGTCAAAAAACAACTTCCATATTTTGCTTGCAGGCCTCCAAGTGTCTTCAAGACCTTAGAGCGTCTAAGTCAGAAGTTTATTCTTTCATCAGTACTAATTCATTTAAAGAATCTGTCCTCGTTCTTTAACCGCCAAACTAACAGCCAATTCCTTACTAACTTCCGCAACTACCGCTTCTTTTTTCAATAATTCAGCTGCCTTCTTTTTCCCTTCTAAAGACCGTAAGCGACGAGGCTGTCGCTCCAAAGCCTTATCGAAAGCAGTCAAAGCAGCCTCTAGTTGCTTATTACCCAACAACCATTCTGCGTAAGCTTCGTGGATAGGTTTTAAAATACTCGGTGGACCAAAAGAATAACTTAATTTTTCATCCAACGCCACTCCTTTTTCAAACCATGTTTTTGCTGTTTCTTTATCTCCATTTAAACTAGCAGCATACGCTTGCAACTCCATTTCCATCACCTGCGCCATATCAACTTCTAATTGGTTCGGTGGTTTACTAGCATAGCCACCTGCACTACACATTGCAAAGCCTGCATCTCCTACTATATTCTGTGCTTTTTTACGTCTACCACTCATTTCTTTAATGACTGTAGCTACTTTTTTCGCATCTTTTTGATAATAAGCAATCATTCCTTCTATAAAATTATGTCCTGTTTTCTTCATTAAATTTAGGTCACTCACATCGACTTTAAGGTTTGCCCATTCTCCATCCCAAGTATTCGTTTCCACCATTTGTGCGCCTTTCATGGACAATAAATAACCTCTTGCTTGTTTGCTAGAAACAGCATCTTTGTATTTGACCATGTCTTGTAAAACCTTATTCGCCTTGTCAAATTCTCCTCTTTGCAAAAAGCCATATTGCAACCAATTAAAAGCATGATAACTTCGAGCATCATCTTTTAATGCTTTTCTTTCCATTCGTTTCACACTTGCATTCCAAGACGCAATATTAGAAGTCACCACATCATCCCAACGACCTAAAGCCACATAGATATGAGAAGGCATGTGTAAGGCATGCGCTGCATCAGGTGCAACTTTAGCGTAACTATCTGCCGCTGCTTTGGCTAAATGGGCATGCACAGGATCATCATACGAATGAATTAAATAATGCAAAGCGCCTGGATGATTTGGATTTTCTTTAATGATGCCTTGGACAATCCTAGCACTTTTGTCATATAAATCAGCATCTCGCCCATTCCGAGAAGCGCCCAAAAGGGAAATCGCATAAAAAGAAGCAATCTCATTATTATCAGGATATTTTTGGGTTAAGCCTTCCAAAAATTGATTATAGGCTACATCTCTTTCATATTTTGTACCTTCCCCAAACAAGATTTCTAGCGACTTAAAAAAATCTTTCTGTAATTCCGTCGCGGCTAATTTTTCCCTTTCCTCGGCAGTAGTTGCTAACTTATTTAGAGCAGCCAATGCTTTCTCTTTTTCTTGTCGTTGCCAAAGCGAATGATTATAAGTCATTGCTTCTCCCCAATACGCCATCGCAAAAGTGCTATCCAGTTTTTGTGCTTCTAAAAACGCGGTTCGTGCATCTTCATATTCAAAACTGTGAAGTAATAATAATCCTTTTTCAAAGGCAGGTTCAGCTACACTATTGCCGCTGACGTCAAAAGCTATATTCCCTAATTTTGATGATTTTTCGGTTTTTGTTGGCGCATTTTCTTTTGCTGAATTGGAACAAGCAAAGAATAAGCAGCAACTAAAAAAAGAGAATAGGTATAATTTAAAAATAGACACGATTAAAAGTTTTAGATTTAAAGTAAAGGCTTTTATTTGCCATCTAAGGTAAGTAATTTATTGGAGACGATACAATTTTTTCCCCAACGGATTAGAATGCCCAACGGATTTTTTAATAACCGAAAATATTGGTTTTACTACCAAGTCAGTCTCTTTTCTCAAAACTGTATGGTTTTGAAAAAATATCCCCAAATATTTCTTTATGTTTAGCCTTTCAATTTCAAAATAATCAATCAATACCAAAATATATGAGTTTTAACATTGCCATGTTGCTAAAAGAAAGTACCCGTCGAGCGCCTAATAAGACGGCATTAATAATGGACGAAATCAAAGTAAATTATCAACAATTAGAAAAACAGGCAATTAATTTTGCGGCAGCTTTACAGCAATTAGGGGTGGACAAAGGCGATAGGGTTTTATTGGTTTTACCGAATGTACCGCAATTTCCAATTTGTTTTTTTGGTACCGCACATTTAGGGGGCGTCAATGTGCCTGTGAATATTTTGTATAAAGAACATGAAATTAGTTTTCGACTAAAAGATAGTGCAGCAAAAATATTAGTGGTATGGGAAGATTATTTGGAAGAAGCACAAAAAAGTTTTGATGCCATAGCAAGTTGCGAGCAACTAATTATTATCAAAACCACAGGAGCTGCAACTATTAATGGGCATAATATCCACGATTATGATACCTTAATGGCACAAGTGGAAGATAAGGATATTGAATTGGTTTTTACAGGTGCAGACGATCCTGCTTTGATTTTATATACAAGTGGGACAACAGGTATTCCCAAAGGCGCTGTTTTAAGTCATTTTAGTATTTTTTACCAAAGTGCTTTAGTGCCTTTAGATGGTCGAGGCGGCAAAAAAGAACATGGCGTTGGCATTGCCCACTTACCCTTTTTTCATGTTTATGGTTTGTTCAATGTGTTATGCGCCAATGTTGGTTTAGCAGGTACGATTACCTTATTGCCTCGCTTTGAGCCAGGCAAAGTTTTGGAAGTGATTGAACGAGATAAAGTCACCGATTTTGCGGGTGTTCCGACCATGTATAATCGTTTAATCAATCATCCAGATTTTGCTAAAAGGGACTTAAGTACGTTGGAATATTGTGGTAGTGGGGGCGCACCGATGCCCGTAGAATTAGCAGAAGCTTGGTTGGCGGCAACGGGAGCAGAAATTCAAGAAGGCTATGGTTTAACAGAAACTGGTTCAGGGGTCACCACCAATGGCGTAGAACATGTGGAGGCTAAGATAGGTTCAGCAGGCAAACCCATGTGGGGGACAGATATAAAAATTGTCGATGAATCGGGGAATAAAGTGCCACAAGGCGAATTAGGGGAAGTGATTTGTCGCAGCCCAGGAATGATGAATGGCTATTTTAATCGACCCGATGCCAATGCTAAATCTTATGTCAATAATTGGTTGAGTACAGGCGACATTGGTTATTTAGATACGGACGGTTATTTGTTTATCGTTGACCGAATCAAAGAGATGATTATTCGAGGTGGCTTGAATGTCTACCCTCGACAAATTGAGGAAATTTTATACGAACATCCTGCCATACAAGAATGTGCAGTAATTGGTATGCCGCATCCTGATTTAGGAGAAGAAGTCAAAGCTGTCTTATATTTAAAAGCAGGACATAGCGTTACCGAAGAGGCGATCAAGGTTTATTGTAAATCCAAAATGGCGGCTTTTAAATATCCCCGAATTGTGCAAATTTTAGATACAGAATTACCCAAAAGTGCTACTGGGAAGATTATGAAGCGTTTGTTGCAGGAGTAGGATTTAGGGGTTTTGTAAAAATAATCTACGCAAATGAACTAGGAGGATGGGAAACGGATTTAGACAGATCGAACGGATTTAGACGGATTCTCCTTATAATATGTTCTAATATATTTTACGTAGTTTATTTTTTCCTTTTTCCATCATCACAATATTCATTGATAAAAAACGTGAGTTTTGGATAAGCAAAAGGTCTGGAAGACCGACTCTGTTAGAAATTAGTCGCATACGGGGTCGGTCTTCCAGACCTTTGAGGGGATTTTGAACCATTTTCTACAAACAGGGTCGCTCCTCTGGAGCTAAATATTCGATTATCAGTTAATAATATCCAAAACTCACGTTAAAAATGAAAAACGGCAATTTCCATCGTTCAACTTTTTTAATCCTCTTGCCCCTAGGATTATTATTTCTTTTTTTCCAATGGCATACAAACGATGCAAACAGAATATTTTTTTCACATGATTCAAATGTGAAGCATCGCAAACAAAGAGGTGCACATATTTTTGGACGGCTTGATTCTACCAACTTACAACCATTTATTAAAAATAATATTGAGTGGATTACGCTAGTACCCTTTGCAGGTCAAAAAGATATTGATAGTCCTAAAGTGGTTTATGTTCGAGGTGATAGTTTGGCTATGATTCGAAGAGATTCCGCATGGAAAAGCCAAATAGAGGTAGCGCATTCCGCTGGTTTTAAAGTTTTTTTAAAACCCCATATTTGGCTAACTGATAATACTAGTGGCAAGTGGCGTTCTGACATTTTTCCTACTAGCGAAGCGGGTTGGAAGCTCTGGCAAAAGGAGTATCGTGCATTTATTTTGCACTATGCTCAAATAGCTCAACAAAATAAGGTAGAACTGTTTTGTATTGGTACAGAACTTTCCCGATTGTCTGTGGAGAAAGTTGGTTTTTGGAAAAGGCTTCTTCAAGAGGTTAGGAATACTTATGATGGCGAAATAACTTATGCCGCCAATTGGTATAATGAGTACGAAAAAATAACTTTTTGGAAAGACTTAGACTATATTGGTATTCAAGCTTATTTTCCTCTGGTAAATAAGGAATATCCTAGTGTACAGGATATTTCAAAGGGTTGGAAACCCCATTTATCGCCAATAAAATCCATTGCTAAAAAATATAATCGGAAAATACTTTTTACAGAAATGGGGTATAAAAGTACATCCGATAGTGCCATCGAGCCTTGGCAATGGATTGATTATATGGCTGATACCAACAAACCTCTTTCAATGGAAACCCAAGCCAATTGCTACCAAGCTTTCTTTAATACGGTTTGGGAAAAAGAATGGTTTGCAGGTGTCCATATCTGGCAATTGAGAAGCGATTTTGTAGCAGGTCGTGGAAAAAGTAATTTAGATTTCACGCCACAGGGAAAACCTGCAACAGCTATTATTACCAAAGGTTTTGAATAGCATCGCTTCAATAATTCCTAAAACCATCAGCTTTTTCCCATCAATATCCGAGTCAAGGAAAAAGCAGAAATGCCTGTCCAAATGCCTTCCAAAACCATAAAAGGAACAAAATCAATTAAGTAAGAAGAATAAAAAGCCATGCCTGATCCGACTACATTCATTAACATATAGACAGCACTATTCGATGCCAATTTGCCATTTAGGTTCAATAAATAGCCGATTAATAAGATAGTTACGCCAATAGCTCCGATGAATTCTGAAAAGGTCATGCTTAGTTTTTTTATTGTCACTACTCGGCAAAAAGGCGAAGGGCAAAAGGTAAATTCTAAGCCCTAAATAGTCCTTCACGATTAAAAATAGAAGAGGATAATAGTTCAATTCATAAGTAGTTAATCATTTATTATGAATTTCAACCCTTTGCCTTTAGCCTTTTGCCAAGTAGTAATTTTTTGATAATAATTTTATTGGGTATTTTCTACTTTTAGAAACTCTATCTGTTTCCAATCGCCCGTAAAATTATCATTCTCTTGAGCGTCTCCAATTGTACTTCTTCCATTCTGAATGTAGCCTGTTAATAATTTAGTCAATGCTGTTACTTTTTCTGGCGCAGAAGCTTGCAAATTAATCATTTCTTCTGGGTCATGCTTCAGGTTATACAATTGAATTGGCGGTAAGGTATCTATCGCCTTTACTTGTCTAGGATTCGGAAAACTCCAACCTGCTGAACCAGCATCCATAATCAATTTCCAATCACCCGCACGAATAGCAAAACCACCATTAACAGAATGATGAATGGCATCTTTTCTAGCTGTTGGGTTCGATTTATTTTCAAAAAAAGGTAGTAAACTATAGCTATCTTCTCCTTCATTTTCCGCCAAGTCATAATTAATAATATCCGCACAAGTTGCCATTAAATCTGTGTGGACAATTAATTGGTCGGTTGTTTGTCCTTTAGTAATTACTTCTGGCCATCTGGCTATAAAAGGCACTCGATGTCCACCTTCATAAATATCTGCTTTATGCCCTCGATAAATATAACTTGGGTCATGTCCTTGTTCGCCCAGAATAGCAAAATCTGCTTCGGGAGAACAGCCATTATCACTTGTAAAAATGACTAAGGTATTTTCGGTCAATCCTTTTTCGTCTAAAGTCGCCATCAATTTCCCGACGTAATCATCAATCATTAACATAAAATCTGCATAATAATTGAGTTGACTTTTTCCTTGCCATGCTGGTGTAGGTAAAATCGGTGTATGTGGAGAAGGTAAGGCTAAATACAAGAAAAAAGGTTCGTCCTTAGGGGTTTGCTGCACATAATCAATCGCTCGATTAAAGAAATTTGGGGTGACTTGTTCATGGATAAAATCTGCTCCCGTTGGGCCTTCTCGCCACCAAGTATATTTGGCCGTATCTCTAGTTGCTCTATCTGGTTGAGCCGTTATTTCACCATTTTCTACATAGACATAAGGTGCCATATCCAAAGAACCAGAATGTCCGTAAGCATAATCAAATCCTAAATCATTTGGCGTATTTTTTACAGGTTTCGTAAAATCTATATTGTCAAAATCGGTAGCGTTCCAACCCATCCCTCCCAAAGTATCTGTCGTCAATGCCCAGTCCCAACCCAGATGCCATTTACCAATGAAAGCAGTACGATAGCCATTTTCTTGCAACATTTTAGCCACCGTTTTTCGAGTACGTGGAATTAAGGCTTTCGATTTACCTGTTAAGACGCCAGATTTTAATCGACTTCGCCAACTATAGCGACCAGTCATAATGCCATATCTAGTCGGCGTACAAACTGCCGAAGGACTATGAGCATCTGTAAACTTCATGCCAGTCGCAGCTATTTTATCAATATTTACGGTATTGATTTTGCTATTTTCATTAAATGCAGAAATGTCCCCATAGCCTAAGTCATCGGCTAGAATGTAGATGATGTTTGGGGGTGTATTTTTTTCTTCTTTTTCGCCTTGGCAAGCTAAAAGGAAAAAAATCAACATTGTCATTAGGTAAAAGGTGGTCGATTTCATTTATCGTTTTGTTTGATCCTAAAATTAGGTTTTGATAAAGACAGATTTAATGCTCAATATACTCCATTTCTAAGAATGGCACGATATAACCAACTAGATTTTGTACTTTTGAAAGAAATACCAAACATGAAATTACGCACTAGTTTATTTTTATTTTTTGCCACTTGCCTATTCTTTTTTGCGTGTAAAGAAACTACTACTCCCCTACCTAAGGTCGTCCATGCGCCTACGACCAATAGTAAAATGACGAAGACTCCACTAAAAATTTCTAAAGCATTATTAAAAGATAAAGTCCTTGGTATGTTAGTCGGTTCCGCCATTGGAGATGCTATGGGCGCACCAACGGAAATGTGGTCAAGAGAAAATATCCAAACAGAATATGGCTTTGTTCAAAAATTGAATAAAATGGTACGTGCGCCTTCTCCGGAAGGAACTTGGCAGATGAATTTACCCGCAGGCGGCACGACAGATGATACCCGGTGGAAAGGGCTATTAACGGAATTTATCATCCAAGAAGGCAACGATTTTTATCAACAAAAAGGGGCAAATCCTTACCGTTTTGCGGAATTCATCACGAAAGCTTATGCAGCAAAAATAAAAGCATTAAAACAAGTAGATAGTTTTGCACCAAGCCCTTATGAGGAAGCATTAATGGAAATGTCTTGGTTACAAGAATGGGCAGTAGTTGCCAAACCGTTTGGCGAAAAAGATATGGAAGCCTATACTTATGCCCTTAATCATTTTTATGGTGGCGAGCCAACCTGTGCAGGGATGTTATATGCGCCTATGATTGGCTTAGTACATCCAAACGAAGCCAAAAGTGCTTACAAATCTGCCTATCGTTTGGGCATTTTTGATCTTGGGTATGCCAGAGATATTACAGGATTGACAGCAGCAATGACCGCAGCAGCAATGTCTCCCGATGCTAGTCCAGAAAGTATTTTAGCTACGTTAAGGGATATTGACCCTAATAGTTACTTTAATAGTCGTTTAGTCGGTCGGTCTGCGCATCGCTTTTATAAAGATGCTTTGTATAGTGTGATGGCTGCAAAAAAAATGACTGAAGCAGCTATTGATTTAGAAAAAATAAAATTGCCTTATCAAGGACAAGACACCCTCTATTTTGCCCAACTACAAAAATTATTTGACGATTTGGATGCCAAGAATGAAGACATGGCTTTCCATCCTGGAGAAATTCATCAAATCAATTTAACTGCCTTATTATTTACGGATTTTGATTTCCAAAAATCTATGGAATTTGTCGTTAATTATGGGCGAGACAATGATACAGTAGCAGCAATTACTGGCGCTATTTTAGGAGCTTTTCATGGTTACTCGAATTTACCGAAGGAATCAGCAACTTTGGTTTTGGCGGTTAATAAAGAACAATTGGGTATTGACCTTGAAAAGATAGCAGAACAGTTAGTGGAATTTATGATTGCCGAAGGAAAAGTAGCAATAGACTCAGCTATTTAAGAATGGTTAATTCCAACTTGAAACAGCATTATACTTTTGTTTCTTAATTCCTTTTATTAAATTTATACTTTCATTACTTCAATCACAAGTCGAATTCGCATGTCCAACGAAGAAGCGTACCATAAAATACAAAAGAGAGTCAAACGGAAAAAGAATTTTTTCTTCCATTTTGGTTTATATGCTATCATTATTATTTTTTTAGCATTAATCAATTGGCTAACTTCTGGTAGGCATATCTATTGGTGGGTCGCTTTTCCTGCTGTTTGTTGGGGTACGGTTGTTGCTATTCACGGTTTAACTGTATTTATTTTTTCAGCAGATGGACTATTAGGAGAAGATTGGGAACAGCAAAAGATAGCAGCAGAGATGGAAAAAAGAGGTTATTCAACGGATAAATCATTACCTACTCCTGATGAATTAGACATCAATCAGCATTTAGATTTAAAAGAAGTCGAAAAACGAACTAGTTATAATGAGCAAGATTTAGTTTAAAACCCTTACTTAAAACTATACGTCAATTCTGCAAAAACACTCCTTCTCCAAACAAGTATATTTTTTGCTATTATCTTACAAAACATAATTTGTTAATAAAAAAATATTTTAATTTAAAATTAATTGGTACATTAGCGTGACAAATAAATTTTAGCAAACAAAACAAAACGAAAAATGGAGTCAATTCTTCCTTTAATTATTAATGCTGTCCTTGGCGGCGGTGGCGGTTTTCTTGGTAATATGATTAAGAAAAACGGTATGAGCCTTATTGCAAACTTACTATCTGGCGCAGTTGGTGGTAGTATTTTACCTCAATTAGCTGGCATGGCTGGTATGTTAGGTGGTGCTGCTGAAGCTGGCGGTGGAATGGACATAGCAAGCATGGTTACTGCCCTTGTTGGTGGTGGTGCTGGTTCTATGCTAGGTGGCTTATTAGGCGGTAGTAAAGGCGGTGATGCAAGCTAATTTTTAGCAATCTCGTAAACAGTTGGTAAGTCAACATTACCAACTGTTTACTAATCTTTTTCAACCTCAACTTCAACTTCAAAATTAGGCATCGTTACTCTTTATAAATCTTTCCGTTCTTCATCACAAAATTTACTTTCCGTAACGTTGTAATATCTTTTGTAGGATTTCCTTCTACTACAATTAAATCTGCTATTTTACCTTTTTTAATACTTCCCAAATCCTTTAAATTCAGTAAGTCGGCATTGCCAGCAGTAACTGCTTTTAAAACTTCCAATTCAGTCATTCCATAGTCGACCATTAATTCTAACTCCGCTACATTTTCGCCATGCGTAAAAACACCTACATCTCCACCTGCAACAATTGGTACACCAGCAGCTAATGCCATTTTCATACTCTTCCTTTTGTTTTGAATTCTAGCTGGTTCAGGATCAACCCCTTTATTCCAACCTCGATATTGAGAAATAGCATCTCCTGCCGCAATCGTTGGGCAAAGAGCAACTCCCTTAGCAGCCATTAATTCAAATACTTCTTTCGTACCGCCGTCTCCATGTTCTATCGTTTGTACGCCTGCTAAAGTTGCTCTTTTCATACCTTCTTCCGTTGCCGCATGTGCCACTACAGGTCGCCCGCTACTGTTGGCGACTTTCACCATTAATGCTAACTCTTCTTGAGTAAATGTTGGCATTGCTTGTCCATAAGGTCCCCAACGATAATCGGCATATACTTTAATGACATCAGCCCCTTTTCCAATTTGATTTCGCACCACTTTGATTAAATTATCGTGCCCGTCCGCTACTTCTGCACCCAATGGGACTTTAACATGTGGCGCAAATCCTTTGGGGCCATAACTTCCTGTTGCGACAATCGCTTTACCTGCTACCACCATTCGAGGCCCTGGAATAATGTCTTTTTCTATTGATCTTTTAATGCCTACGTCTGCATATTCTGCCCCTTCCGAGCCTAAATCTCTAATGGTCGTAAATCCTGCCATCAAAGTATTCTTAGCATGTACCGTTGCTCTCACTACTCTTTCCGTCAAAGATTCTACTAACACTTGGTCATTCCATCCCGTTTCATTATAGGGTTGCAGTAAAATATGCGAATGTCCTTCAATCATTCCTGGCATCAATGTTCCTGTTAATTCGATAACGGTGGCATCATTTGGAATAATCACATCTTTTGTTGATCCAGCCGCTATTATACGCTCGTCCTCCACTACTACTATCCAATTTTGCTGTAATTGTTCGCCATCAAAAACTTGCTCTGCTTTTAAGACCGTTAATTGGGCAGATAAATGTATTCCTAAAAAAAGGAAGCAATTAATAATCAATAATCGTTGTATCATGATTTTAAATTTTCTCTAAATTCAGAAGGCGCAATTCCTTCTAGTTTTTTAAACGCTTTGTAAAATACAGAGCGAGAATTAAATCCCGCCAATTTACCTATTTCTTCCAACTTATAATGATTATATTTTTGCGAAGTCAGTATTTTTTTTGCTGCGGACACTCGATATTCTGCTATCCATTCATAGTAGGTTTTCTGCAATTGCTCATTTAAAATTTGGGAAAGATGATGTGGGCTGACTTTAATGCTTTCTGCCAATGTTTTTAAAGTCAATTTAGGGTTTAAATAAGGTTTTCCCTCTTTCATTTCTATGGTTAATTTCTGTAAAATACCGTCCATTTGAGTTTGACTCAAAGTAGATTTTTGATACTTCTTTTCTGATCGATTTTCTTTTTGTAATAACCCATCTTTTAAAATAAACAAGTTAAGTGCATAGATGGTAAATGTATCAAAAGCTGCCCCAATATTATCCCAAGCATCTCCAACGTCCAACAAAACTTTAAACAACCAAAGGGTCGTAGCTAATAATTTTAAAAAAAGAAAAGCAAAACACCAGCGATAAATCGGATTCAAAACGGTTGTCCAAAAATCTTTTTGTTGTTTTAAAAAATTGACTAATAATTGATAAATCGGCCAAGCATACAAAATAGATTGTAGCACGCCTAATTCATTCACATATTCCTTAATACACCAAGGGTCTGCATGGAAGGTTTGATTATTAGGTAATTCAGGTAAATAATCATGGTAAGCATTCCGAAAGGCATTTAATTTGAATACTTCATCTTGTAGAAAAAAATTGAAATGATACAAAAAGTAACATCCAAAAGGTAAAAAATGCCAATACCAGTTTTTAGGATGTTTGTCCACTAAGGAAGCAACCATCAAATAAATAGCCGCTGGGATAAAAAAATTAAAAGGTTCGGACAAGTCTACAAAGTGCGGAATATGGACAATCACTCCGCTATAACACAGAAAAATTTCCGTCATTACCAACGCAGCCGCAAATAATATAGCGCCAAGGTATTGATAGGTTCGGTTTTTACCTAGCAAAAAAAATATTGCCAAAAAGAAACCCTGTACCACTCCCATCAAAATGAAAATAGTAAAAAAATCAATGCGGTAACCAAGGGTGTCGGGCCAATACTCCATTTGATAAATTCAAAATTGAAAATGTAAAATTAGAAATTTAAAAGTAAGTAACGGATAAAAGTAAGTTGGATATTTTGTATTTCATTCCTCACGAATTTATTAACCCACGAATTATAGTTGTTTAAACTATTATAGAGCGTCAGGTAAAAAGATGAAGGGACACGGATGTTAGATATTATTAATTTTTGCAATATCAATTTTTAACCGGACTATCTATATTTTGGTATTACAAAAACTATAATTATTGCTAAAAATGGTGTTTCCCGATGGGAAAACCCAAGAATTCCTTGTTTTTATGGTTTTTCATAGTGGTTAGTCATTAGATTTGGAATCATTATCTAAAATAAAATCACCGACAAAAAATGAATCACTCAATCAACTCCAACAAAATCTATTGGCCTATTTTAGGGTTACTCGCCGCTATCAAGATGGGTATCCATTTATTTACGAATACGATTACTCGTTATGGTTTGCACCGAGATGAATATTTGTATATCTCTGAAAGCGATCACTTGGCTTGGGGGTATATGGAAGTCCCGCCAATGATTTCCATAATTGGTAAAATTGCTAAATTATTATTTGGAAATACAGAATTTGCTGTACGCTTTTTTCCTGCTTTGATTGGGGCTATTTCGATTCTTTTAATTGGTTTGATAGTGCGAGATTTAGGTGGAAAGAAATATGCACAATTGATTGGTGGATTTGGGTTCTTGATTTCCCCCGCTTTTTTAGGAAGTAATAATTTATTTCAGCCTGTTAGTTTTAATCAGTTTATGTGGTTATTATCTTCCTTTATGATGGTGCGGATTGTAAAAAAGTTAATTGATAAAAAGATAGATTCATCCTCACAGAATCCTAGTATTAGAACGAAAGCTTCTACCCTTATGGAGGGGGGCAGGGGGAGGAATCACCTGTTAGTAAACTGGTACTGGCTAGGCATCATCGCAGGCTTAGGTTTCCTCACCAAATACTCCATCGTCTTCTTTTTCGCAGCCATGATTGGTGGTTTATTACTGACGCCTCATCGGAAAATCTTCTTTACTAAATATCCTTATATCAGTTTCGGAATTGCTTTGCTAATCGCCTTACCTAATTTATGGTGGCAAGTGGCACATGATTTTCCTATCGTTCGCCATATGGAAGAATTGGCAGCGACTCAATTAGTTAATGTTAGCGCAAGTAGTTTTTTAACCCCTCAGTTTTTAGATCATTTTAGCGCCACGACTATCTGGGTAGCAGGTTTAGTTTTTGTTTTTACGAATAAAAAAGTCAAGCCCTACCGTTTCTTAGGTTGGACGTATTTACTGGTCATCTTGTTTTTATTATTGACTAGCGGTAAAGACTATTATGCTTTTGGAGCTTATGCGATGCTTTTTGCTCTGGGTGGAGTCGCTTTAGAACATTGGCTTGGACAAAAATCACTATGGTTAATTCCTATTATTACCTTCTTAAATTTACCTGCGATTCCACTCGCCTTACCCATTCTACCCATAGAAAAGATGGAAACCTACAGTAGATACATTAGAGACGATATAGGCATGGAAGATCTATTTCGTTGGGAAGACGGCATTGTCCGAAATCTACGACAAGATTATGCAGATATGCACGGTTGGGAAGAAATCCCCCAAAAAGTAGCTAAAATTTATCATAGCCTAACGCCTGAGCAACAACGAACCTGTCTTCTATTTGCAGGGCATTATGGGCAAGCAGGTGTCATGAATTTCTATCGAAAAAAATACAACCTGCCAGAAACATATAGTTTTAATGCTAGTTTTGTGGCTTGGGTACCTGATAATTTAGAAATAACTTGCCAGATTGATATTGATGATAACCCACAAGGAGAATCGGAATCTTTTTATTCAACTGTTCTATTGGATAGTATTGAAAATAAGTATGCTAGAGATCCTGGTTATATCTATTTTAAAACTCAGCCTCGAACAGATTTGACACCTGTTTGGAAAGAATTGGTAGAAACGCAACGTAAGGCAGCAGGATATTGATTTCCTGTAGTGCCAAGTGCTACTTGATATACCATTTCAGATACTAAGCAACACTTGGCACTACAGTAAAATATTGCGCTTTAACACTCTTTTAACGCCCATAATATTTTCAATAAAACAAGGTTATAAAAGCATATTCTTTCAGAAAGTAATCTGCATTTTTTAACACTAAATTTATTGAAAGATGAACACCTTTTTAAATCAATGGCAACGTTTCCAAGTTGCACTAATCACACTTTTGTCTACGCTCTTTTTATTCATTTTACCAAATATTGGAACTAGTCAATGTTTTCTGAACACCAATACGAATCAGTATGAAACGGCTAATGGTGAGCCTTGTGTCAACACAATTATTACTGCTGTTCCTTTTTTAAGAATTGCGCCTGATGCCAGGTCAGCAAGTTTAGGAGATGCTGGAATTGCTATATCCACAGATGCGAATGCATTGCATTTTAATGCTTCTAAACTCGTTTTTGCAGAAAAAAGAACAGGATTTAGTCTGACCTATACCCCTTGGTTAAGAGCATTAAACGTAAATGATGTTTATTTAGCTTATGGCTCTGGTTATTTTAAAATTAATGAAAAAAATGCAGTAGGATTAGGTATCCGATATTTTTCTTTAGGAGATATTGCTTTTACTAATGCCAATGGTATTCCAATCGGGAACGGGCGACCTAATGAGTTAGCATTCAATGTAAGTTTTGCTAAAAAATTAACGAATAATTTTTCAGGGGGTTTTGGATTAAAATATATCTATTCAAATCTAGCAGCAGGTCAACAAATAGGTGGAGAAGATATTAGTGCAGGGAAATCTTTTGCGATGGATTTTTCTTTTACTTACCAAACGCCTACGCTAACAATTGGTTTAGCCGCTACCAATTTGGGGCAAAAGATTACTTATACCAATTCCGTCAATAAAGATTTTATCCCTGGCAATTTAGGCATTGGTGTCGCTTGGAACAAATCTTTAGGGGAAGATACTCGATTAACCTTAACCATAGATGTTAATAAGTTACTAGCTCCAACTCCAGACCCTGCTGGAGCAGATGAAGATTTTGATGGCGTACCCGATTATAAACAAGTATCTACTTTTAAAGGCATCTTTGGTTCTTTTAGTGACGCATCTGGTGGTTTTTCAGAAGAAATCAGAGAGTTGATGTTTTCTTTTGGAATGGAGTTTTCTTACAAAGAATTTATTGCACTCAGAACTGGATATTTCTTAGAAGATCGGACTAAAGGCAATAGGAAATATTTCACCACAGGTCTTGGTATAACCTATAAATTTGCTACGCTAAACGGCTCTTATCTTATACCTACAACTAACCAAAGAAATCCTTTAGACAATACTTTTCGAGTGAGTCTATTATTTCATTTTGGTCAATTAGGCAAAGTCAAAAATAGTTAATACTGCTAGTTGTTTAGATATGCCAGTTTTTTGAAAATTGGTATATCTTTACCTTAAAAACGCATGTTTCATAAAATAGAAAAAGCAATACCCTCGGATACCAAAAGGTTATCCAAAATCGCTTGGCAATCCAAAAGTCATTGGAATTACCCAGCCGAATGGATGGAATTATGGCGAAAAGGCTTAACTATTTCTAGTGAAATGATTGCCCAAAACGAGGTTTTCAAATTCGTTTTAGAGAATGGAGAAATTGTAGGTTGTATCGTCTTAATTACCGAAGAAGACATTCTTTGGATTGAACATTTATGGGTTTTACCTGCCTATATCGGAAATGGTTTTGGGAAAAAATTATTACAAACTACTTTAACTAAAATCATCAAACCTACTCATCAAAAAATAAAAGTTGTTTCGGATATTCATGCAACAGCCTTCTACGAAAAAATGGGTTTTCAAACCGTTAGTCAGTATGAAAGTGTGCCTAAAGGGCGATTTTTGCCTATTATGGAAAGAATACCTACTTAAAGCTCGGTCATCTTGTTAATCCTAAATAATTATCCCTCCCATCCGCATTGCGGTTCGCTCAATTCTAAACAATTACGCCTTCTCATCCGCGTTGCGGTTCGCTCGCTTAGACACTCCCATCCGTTTCACAGTTCACAAACGATGTTTGCTCATACAGGGCATTTACCCTGTGGGTTCGCTCACTCATCCTGTTAATCTTGCAAAATCTTGTCATCCTGTAGTATCATCGCCTTCCGTTCCAATACATCTGCAGATTGCAAAATCTTATTCTTTAACTTCACAGGATAATCCGCTGGCAATCCTTCCAAAAATTGATGTACTGCTTGTGCAGCAGGTACACTTGAATGCCCACTTAAAATAGTCTGCGCCCAACGTTTTGGGAAGAAAATACCACCTGTTTGTTGAATTTCTTGAACCAGTTCCAAACTTGGAATAATGTATTTTTCTGCGGAAACTGCTCGAAGCGGATGATGTAAATATTGCAAAGCTCGACCGACCCAAGGTTCTTTTGCTCGGTTCTCTTTTTGCTTTAAGCTTTCAAAAAAAGCATCTCTAACCGTTTCCTCACTTGATAAAGCTGGAATGATAAATGCCATTGCTGCTTTTCTATCTGGATTGGTAATTTTTGCTAATTGTTCTTGCAAAATTTGGTCGCTATTTGCTACATTTCTGACCGCTAATTCATAAGCCAAAGTTGTCATTTCATTTTCGGACAAAGTAAAATCTTTAATGGTTAAATCTTCTGCCCATAAATCTTGTAATTGCTGAATACCTTTCGAAGAACGTGCCATACCAATATAAGTATCAAATAAAGTTTTTTTACGACCTGGATTGTCTGCTTTTAACAACAATTCCCATAGTAAATCTTCTATTTTTTCGGCATTTGCTAATTGTTCATCCGCAGATAAAAAGCCCCAAAAAGCAGTTCGTAAATAACCCAACCGACTAGACAAACCTTGAATTTCTTTTTCTGCTGGCAAGCCGACCAATAGGCTTTCTAAAAGTTGTTTGGGGGCTATTTTCCCCCTTAACATACTTTCGTATAAAGAAAACCAAGCTGCCGATTTAGTCATCTCCTCTTCAACGTTTTGAATGTTGGCTAATAAATAGCTTTGGCTTTTTTCATCTAATTCAAAGAAACCATAAGCTTTTTCTGTAACGTGTGGTAAAATAAAATCTGGTGTTGGCTGGCCAATTAATTCCGTAACAGTCGTTTTTTCGGTTAATATTTGAAGGGGGATTTTTTGAATTTTGCCATTGCTAGAAGTTAATAACTCGCTATTTTCTTGCCAGATATTGCCACCCGAAGTGGTGTTTTGAAATACCAATTCATAATTCGCTATTTTTCCATCTTTAGTTTCCAAATTGGCTTTTAACCAAGGCATGCCCGATTCTTTTACCCAAGCCTGACTCCACGTTTTTAAATCTAAATCCGTTCGTTTATCCAAAATAGCAATCAAATCATCCCAAGTCGCATTATCAAAAGAGAAAGTTTTTAAATATTCTTGCAAACCTTCTTGGAATATTTTCTTCCCCATAATCGCCTCTAATTGCTTCATTACTACAGGCGCTTTTTGGTAAATAATCCGACCGTATAATAAACTCGCTTGATTGAGGTTATCCAATTTTTGCTGAATGGGATGACTACCTGCCGAACGGTCTTCTCCATATGCACTTGGATGATGTCTTTGTAAAAATCGAAGGTCATGGTTAATGTCTGGGAAATTAGGGTTCACCATTTTTGCTGCCATAAAATTAGCAAAGACCTCTTTTAACCAGACATCATTGAACCAATCCATCGTTACTAAATTGCCAAACCACATATGGGCAGTTTCATGCGCAATCAAGGAATTTCGGCTCATTTTTTGGTTCAACGTCGCATTCTCTTCTAAAAATAAGGAACGGTCTTTATAAAAAATAGCGCCAGGGTGTTCCATCCCACCAAATTGAAAAGCAGGAATGAGGGCAAAATCAAATTTTTTAAAGGGTTGTTTGATATCCGTATATTTTTCTAACCAACGAATTGATTTTAGGTGCAAATCGAATACTTCGGGTGCATTTCTTTTTACTTTCTCTTCGTTCGTTTCTCTATGATACAAGGTCATTTCGATGCCATCTAAGGTATCCGTAATTGCCTCAAATTTTCCTGCGGTGAAGGCGAAGAGGTAAGTGCTAATCGGAGGTGTTTGTTCATATTCATAAAGTATTTGATTTCCTTTTTCTTCTTTTTGTGTTAATGGATAATTCGCTAGTGCTGTCCAATCTCTAGGAGTTTGTAATCTCAAGGTATATTTCGCCTTAATATTTGGTTGATCAAAACAAGGAAAAGCGGTTGAAGCTTTATTAGGAACAAACAAAGTGTATAAATAATCTTCATTACGATTCAACGCTTGTTCTCCAGCATGGAATGCAAAGTTGAAATTATTTCTTCCTTCAACAAGATGTTCTTTCGGAATGATTATATGATTCTTTTCCAAACGATAAGACATATTTTCAAATTCCTTAATCCATCTATCCAATAATCTCTCTTTTGGATTTACAAAGTCTAAAACCAAATCATGTTCTACCTCATCTAAATCAAATTCGATAATAGCAATACCTATTATTTGTGTATCAATCGACTCAGAAATATCGAAGTATAATTCATACGTTACATCCTTAATCGTCGCTTTCCGATAATCTGCTAAGGTTTTAGAAACACCTGATTCGAGGGACATAGGTTCTGGTTGTTGACAAGAAAAAGTACCTGTAAAAATGAAAATGATGGAGATTGAAAAAAGTAGTAATCGCATTATTATTGATTGAAATGACCAAATAGACTGTAAAGCAAAGAAAAATGCTGGGTTTTATTTAATTTTAAGCCGTCTTTTGAAATCACCGTTACAAATTCGACAATATGAAAAATGTATGGCTATTCTTATTAGTCCTATCTATTTGGACTTGTTCCCCACCTACAACCACTACTGACAAAGCAGTTGAAAAAACAGTAAAAGCTAGTCTTGAAAAAACAGCCAACCCTTCGCTTGAAAAAAAGGAAGCATTGATTCGAGCAAATATCAAAGCGTTCTCTCAAGCCTTAATGACGCAAGATTATGACTTTGTGGTCAATGCGTATACGGATGATGCCAAGATATTTCCGAATGGCACCAAAATATTAATAGGCAAAACCGCTATCCGAAAATATTGGACACCCCCAGCAGGCAGCAATCGTAAAACAACTTATCATAAAATCACCCCCGAAGAAATCAAGATTATTGGTTCGGAGGCTTATGATTATGGCTATTACGAAGGGAAATCTCTTGGAGAAGATGGCAAAGAAAGCAGTTGGAAAGGTAAATATGTGATTACTTGGAAAGAGGTTGAACCCAATGTTTGGAAAATGTATTTGGATATTTGGAATAGTGTACAGTAATAATTTACTTCTTATTTATAACTAAAATTCGCTCAACTACGTATTACTACTTGGCAAAGGATCAAAGGCAAAGAACGAAGGGACTATACACCTAGAAACGTATTTTCCACCTACTCTTTTCTGTAATAAAAGACGCTTTTTAGTTCAGGCTTTACCTCTCGCCCTTCGCCTTTAGCCCTTTGCCCATTAGCACCATTATTCTTTGATAAAAAATACAACATGCAAAATTCTCCCACTTCTAATACTTATGTAGCAATTATGGCAGGCGGTATTGGTAGCCGATTTTGGCCCGCCAGTCGAGTAGAACGACCGAAGCAGTTTTTAGACATTATGGGAACTGGAAAGTCTTTGATTCGGCAAACTTTCGAGCGATTTTTAAGATTGTGTCCAGCATCGAATATTTTCATTGTAACCAATGGAATGTATAAAGATTTAGTACTAGAGCATTTACCTGAACTAACAGAAAATCAGGTACTTTGTGAGCCTTCTAGAAATAATACCGCACCTTGTGTCGCTTATACTGCTTTTAAATTACACAACCTAAATCCAGACGCCAATTTTATCGTTGCTCCTTCTGATCACATTATTTTAAAGGAAGATGCTTTTGTCGATTATTTAACACAAGCATTGGCGTTTACAGAAAAGAATGAAGCTTTAGTAACTTTAGGGATTCAACCAACTCGACCAGATACAGGTTATGGATATATCAACTTTTCTGATGATAATACTCCCGTTCACAAAGTGATTGAATTTAAAGAGAAACCCGATGTTGAAACAGCAAAAAAATATGTAACAAGTGGAGATTACCTCTGGAATGCAGGTATTTTTGTCTGGAAAGCAGCTTATGTTTTAGAACAGTTTAAGCAGCATACACCAGCAATTTATAACATTCTAAAAGAAGGCGAACCGTTTTATAATACCGTAGACGAACAAGATTTTATTGATAAGGCCTACCCTACTACGCCAAGTATTTCAGTTGATTACGCCATCATGGAAAAATCAAAAGATGTTTATACCATTCCGTCCGAATTTGGTTGGTCTGATTTGGGTACTTGGAATTCCTTGCATGTAGAGTCGTCCAAAGATGATAACGGAAATGCGGTTAATGGGAAAGTCGTTTTAGATGACGTTTCTAACTCTTTAATTCGAATGCCTAAAGGAAAATTATTGGTCGCTAAAGGCTTGGATGATTTTATTATTGTGGATGAAGGCGATGTTTTATTGATTTATCCGAAGTCAAAGGAACAAGAAATTAAGGCGGTGACGAAAGCTTTGGATAAGGAATTTTCGTAGGCTACACCAATATCAATCCAAATATCGAATCACATATTCCAAAGTGTGGTGGTGAAATTTCACCGAAAAGTCCGTTTCTTTTAAGGTTACGCCCTGATTGACGGATTTTTTTAAATCTTTGGTGATAAAATCCAAATGAACATGTGTTGCCATAAAGCTATCAAAAGGTACATCTATTACAAACTCTACATGCTCAAATCCTTCCTTGTAAAAACTCCCTTTTTTAGGCGCTGGTAACTCTATAACCTCAATTTTTCTATTTTTGTAAATAATTGGTTGATCTAATTTTATGGAGGTAATAGCTCTGCCACCAATTTTAGATTCTGTTAATAGTTTCCCTAAATTCGATAATTCTTTTTTTAATTGTTCGTATCTTTCTTCCGTTTCTACTCTGTAACAAATATGGTCTAATTTATAATTTGCAACATTGACTTTTTTTATGGAAAGGTATTGAAAAATATGATCTAAAAATGGGGTTGGGTTATCTAATAACTGATACAGGTTATTATTCATTTTATGTTATTCAAGATACTACGGTAAAAAGTGTGGGAACCTAAAAATAGGAAACGACTCAGGAGTCCTGTTACTTCTATTATCTATTATTCCATTCTCGCACCCGCTGCTGATATCGTTTCTCACTAAATTTCCAACGTCGAACATCGACAAATCCTTCCAATTCTGTTTCTAAATCTTCAGATAATAAGTCTGGAAAAAAATCAATTCCTGTTCGTTCTTCCACATCATCAATCGTCATCGCATATTCGGTCAAGTGGTCGTCACTAATCGCATTTGGAATAATAAACCCAATCCCTTTGTATTCGGGTTCTGTTACGTCTAAAATGACTTTATAATAATTTCGAGGTACCGTTACAATATTCTTGCCAATTCGATCAAATTCTTTTTCATTTAAAATAGGGCCAGTAACGATATATAAATGTTTGTATTTCCGTCCCCAATCTCTTACTTGTTCTTCTAATTCTCGCCAAATACCCATATTTTGGTTCCGTACTTGTGGACTCATATTACTCATATAAAAAGTCTCCGACATCGCTTGTTCGCTAAAACCCATATCGCCCGCAGGCACTAAATGGCCTCTGGTATAGCCCGACCGTCGATAATCTGAGGGTGTTGCCGACTTCGTTTTTACCATAGGGTCGGGTCTAAAATTATCTGTTCGGTCAGCTACCTTATTATTTAATCGGTCTCTAGTAATTTCATAAGCGACCCACTCTGCTTGTTCGTGCTTTTCAGAATAAGAAAGGGTATAATATTTATGTTTGATAATCTGCCCAGTTGTAGAAGTAGGCAAAGCATAATCTAAGCCTTCATCGCTTGAAATTTCATCATCGGTCTCACCTTTAACTGTACTTGTAGGCTGTTCCATGGCTTCTTTGAAGGTATCCAAAATTGAGCTATCTTCTCCCCCTATCTGGTTAAACCCCCAATATAAAATACCGATAATAAATGCAAAAATGCCCGCTTTATAAACCATTCCATTGTCATTTTGTGAATGGTTTGTTCTTAATTTTGCCATTTGTTGTGTAGTTAGTGGTGATATATCTGATACTTTTGAAGTAGCTGATATATTTTTTGATTTATTTTTTAACTTATCAGATACCTCAAAGGTATCAGATACAGATAATGCGCCTATATACAATCCCAAAAATAAGAAAGAATAAACTAAAATTTCATTTATCAACGGCTGCATCAAATGGCAAATAGTGCTATCTTCGCAGTTTATTTTTAAAAGATGCAATTTTGTAGGTAGGTCAGAAGGTGACCTAGCAAAATTATAGCGTCCAAAAGAAATAAAACTCAACTTAAATTTAATCATAAAACCCATATTTTACTATGTTAAATGCAATGCAAAGTCTTAGTCAAGCGGAACAAGATTTATTATTAGAAGCACTACCTTTAGTGACTGTTTTAATTGCGGGGGCAGATGGAAAAATTGACGTTAGCGAAACGAGCTGGGCAGAAAAATTAACAGGTATTAGAAGTTATTCTAACGAACCAGAATTAAATGATTTTTACGAAAAAGTACATGAAGATTTTTCTGGCAAAGTTAGTTTCCTTATCAAAGGATTACCAGCAGATACAAAAGAAGCAACGCAATCTATCTCTGATAAATTAGCTGGATTAAATGCTATCTTACCTCAATTACCGCAAGTATTAGGGGCAAAATTCTATAAAAGTTTAACTTCTTTTGCTAAGCATATCGCTCGCGCAGATGGAGGGGTCTTTAAAATATGGAGTATTTCTAAGGAAGAACAAGCATTGATTGACTTACCGATGATTACGCCAATTGATATGCCAGAAGAGGCTTAATTGATTATTAGTTAATTGATTATTAATTATTGGCTGATAAATCAACTAATAATTAATAATCAATCAACTAACCAACTAGAAATTATTATTCCCGTCTCCACCAGATTTCACATCGGTATTCTTAATTTTACTACCTCTTCTTTTCTTCGCCTTGAAATCTAATTTTCCGAATTTATAACTAAAGTTCAATCCAAAAGAACGGAAAGGTAATTTGAATTCACTTCTTTGGGAGAAGATATCTCCGTCTAATTCTGTGATAAAAGATTTTGTTCGATTGAATGGTTCGACCATTCGCACACCAATAGCTCCTCGTTTATTCCATATTTCTTTTTTAATCCCAATACTATACATCCAAAAAGAGGGAATTTTGCCTTGCACCGTTTGTCTTCGAGAACGCATAAAACCAAAACCTTCAATTTTCCAGTCTTTTTTCATAGATAAAGTACCACTTAAATTACCGCCGTATTGTAAGCCATCTCTACTTACACTTTCACCATTAGCTATGCCATCCACACTATAGGTAAATAGATTAAATCCTCCCCGAATGGTCAACTTTTTCTTAATCGTACCAGAAGAAAAGAAATTGAATCCAACAGAATTATTCTGTCCAATATTCTGGTAATTGGTAATAGAAATCCCTTCACTATCAACCGTCAAGAAACTTTCGATAATATCATTAGTTTGTCGATAAAATACCGCTACGTTGACGACTACACCTTTTATATAATTATTATAAGCGACTTCGTATTGGTCAACTGTTTCAGGATCTAACTGCGGATTTCCAAAAGTTACATTTCTTCTATCTGCTGCATCGGTATAAGGATTAATATAAAATAAACTTGGTCGTTGAATACGTTGGGTATAGCTTAATTTAAGCGATGAAAAACCACTTAATTTTCTAGACAAAATAATACTCGGCAAGATGTTATTATAACTATTGTCAAAGGTCTCTCCATCGGTAACAAATAGTCCATCAATTTTGGTGGCTTCATATCTTGTACCTGCTACTAAACCCCATTTATCCGTAATCGTCCAATTAAAAGAGACATATCCTGCCATGACATCTTGGTTATATTTAAAGATGTCTGAGCGGAAAGGTGTAATGTCTTCGCCGCTTAATAAATTATAAGAATAATCACTATTAATTCTTCGTAAAATGGACTTTGCGCCCGTTTCTAATTTTAGTTTTTTACTAAAAGGATGTGTATAATCTACTTGATAAATATATTCTCGATTCTTGCCATCATTCCGCCCTTCTTCTTCGAAATCTGTTGCATTCAATATATTTTGTTGGGTATAATCCACATTATTGTCTTGGTTATTTCCGCTTAATTGGAAAGCAAAAGCTAATTCTCTGCCCTTCTGAGGAAAGGTCTTGGTATAATCAGACGTCCAATCAAAACTATTCCTGCCTCTTATCCCATCGCTTGTTCGTAGGTATTCTTGGATAAAATTATTGGCAGGGTCATCAAAACTAACCGTTGATTCTCCCATTTGGTCAAAAGAAAAACCTCCGAGTTGGAAAGAAGTATTGATCGCATTATAGGCGTTAATATCATAAAAAGCACCCGCAGTTCCTCTAAAGCCAATTCTAGAGGATTCGGTAATACCATTTTGAGCAAAGATTCTAGTTGCTCCATTTACTTGATCTTCTCTCAAAAAAGTAGTCTCCGAATCATTGGGGATAGAGTAATAAACTGAACCGTTGGCATTCATACCAAAGCGACCTTTGGCAGCACTCAAACTTAAATTACTATTATTTTGTCGATTCCCCGTTGAAGCACTAACTGACCCCGTTATTCCTTCAATACTTTTCTTTTTGGTAATGATATTAATGATACCACCAGAACCTTCTCCGTCGTATTTTGCTCCTGGCGTAGTGATGACTTCTACTGTTTTAATCTGGTCCGCAGGCAACATTTTTAAGGCATCTGCTACATTCGCAGAAAACATACCTGATGGTTTTCCATTAATCAAAATTTGTAAATTGGAGCTACCTCTAAGGCTTACATTCCCATCAAAATCAACGGATAGCAAAGGGACTTTACGTAATACATCTGCTGCATCTCCTCCAGTAGAAGTGACATCTTTATCGGCATTATAGACGATTTTATCAATTCTATTTTCAATAATGGCTGCTTCTTCGACGACTTCCACCGCAGCTAGTAAAACATTATCCGAAATCAAGTACATTTTGCCCAAATTAACATCAGGCTTTTTAGGCGTCAAGGTAATACCTCGATACATTCTGGTTTTGTAGCCAATGAAAGATAATTGTAAATCGTAAGTCCCCACTTTCACTTCGGTTAACTTAAATTTTCCATCATCTTCGGTAATATTTCCATTGACTTCTTTCTGATCTTTAGGGTTAATTAATACAATCGTAGCAAAACCTACAGGTTTTTTACTTAAAGTATCAATAACTTGTCCTGTTATTTTTCCAGTAATGGTTGGTCTTCCACCGCCTCGTTTTCCGCCACCACCGTAACTACCTTGTGGTCTTTGTGAAAAGGCAAGTGTTGTGAGTATGCCTAAGCATAAGATGAGTAAGATTCTTTGCATGATTTATTTTTGTCAGGTGAATATACATTTAATTAGGTGTAATTTATTTGATCAAATTACACGCACATTATAGTATAACTAAAAATGCAAAGAAAGGTTGATTTTATAATTTTTTTCGGATTATTTATTGGTATATTTTGAAAAGAAAGTAGAAAAAGAGAGAGAGTATCCTATAAAAAAGTAAGTTTTTTAAAAAAATTGAAGACTTTCAAAAAAAAGTAGGTGTTTACTTTCAAAATAAAGTAAAAAAGACGTATTTTGTGACAATCTAAAAAACAATTAAGATATAGTGTTTCATAGTGTAGAGGTAGTCGCTTCGGTGGCTGCCTCTTTCTTTTTTATAAAAAGCGTGATATATATCACAAAAATATATAAATAATTGAGAAAAATAGCATAAACAAAGAAAATACATTAAAAAAAATCATAATAATTAACAAAAGATAATTTTTAAAAACATTAAATATTTTCTTAATATTTCAAAAATGTGACATTCATTCACAAACTACTAAAAGAAAAGAAAATTTAGCAACAAGACTACAAAAATTAGCTAATAATCTAGATTCCAGTTACCATATAAATGCGTAATATGCAATTTAAAACTCCACATTAAACAAATAGTCCATTTGTTTTTCATTAACACTCTGAGGAATCATCTTTAAGGCAAAATTTCGGAAAGTCGTTAAAATAGGATTGGTCCATTGAGCTACCTTACCCAAAGTCCAAGAAGTATTAACTATTTTAGTCGTGCGAGGTAATCTAATTTTTTCAAAAGATTTAAAGCTATCTGTTATTCTATCTTTTTCATTTAGACAATTGGCTAATACAGCTACATCTTCGATCGCTTGACAAGCGCCTTGCCCCATATTAGGGGTAGTGGCATGACCTGCATCTCCAGCTAGAAGTATTCGATCAAAAGCTAATTTTTTGAGAGGTCGAATATCTTCAATGTCATTCCACAATAAATTTTCATCAACTGTTAAGGCTAATAATTGAGAGATTGGTGCATGATAGTCTTTGAAACAAGCGGCTAAATCCGCTACTGTGAATGCTTTCATTTTAGGATCTCTGACTTGTGGTGTATTAAGACAGGCAAACCAATAGGTTCGGTTATTTGTCAATGGAACAACCCCAAATCGACCATTTTTCCCCCAAGTTTCTGTTGCATACTTATCTTTAAATTGCCCGTCATGCTGGACGATGGCACGCCAGCAAGTATAGCCTGCATATCTAGGCAAAGATTTAGGCAATAATTGTTGTCGAATAGGAGAATTGATACCATCACAAGCAATTAGGTAATCGCCGTTAACACTTGTTCCATCTCTAAAATTTAAAGTGACCCCATTACTATCTTGTAGTACATTTACGCCTCGCTTTCCTGTATAAAAATCTACTTTCCCTTTTAGTAATGCTAGCAAAGTCTGATGTAAGTCTGCTCGGTGAATCGTTGCATTCCCCATGGAATTATATTTTTTATTCAATTTTTTAGCATCCGTCGCCATCAATATCTCCCCATTCGCTAATACTACATCAAAACAGTCTAACAAATTAGCTTTTTCCAATACCGCTTCTGCAATCCCAATTGATTTTAATGCCTTAATCGCATTTGTGCTTAAAACCAAACCCGCACCAATTGCTTTTATTTCGGTTGCTGCTTCATATACAGCAACTTCATGGCCTTTTTTTTCTAGAATAATCGCCATCATTAAACCACAAATACCACCACCAGAGATCAAGAATTTCATGTTTTTTGCGTTGCGAGTTACGGGTTACGAGTTGGATACAATTTTACCAGATTTTAGGAAAATATTAATTCCAATGCCATTCACTTTTGAGCTCGTAAGTGGTAAACTCTGTTTATTTCGAATTATCCAAACTAATTAGGTCAAGTCTACTAACCTTACAAAAGTAATTAAATAAATCAATTAGGTCAAGTTTACTAATTAAAAAAGAATGCTTATTTTTGAGGGATGACAACGAAGGAAAAAATATTGGCTCAAGCATTAACATTATTTAATGAAAAAGGAGTAGAAACGGTTACTACTCGTCAAATTGCCTTGGCAATGGGTATCAGTCAAGGAAATCTATGCTATCATTTTCCAAAAAAAGAAACCATTATTATCGCTTTATATAAACAGTTGGTAGCAAAATTTGATGATTTATATTTGGCATTTTCTTCTTCTCAAAGCTCAAAGGAAGCAGACACATCGCCCAAACTAGACATCGCCAGCTTTTTAAAAATGATTCAAATTACCAATCAGTATTTCGTCGACTATAAATTTTTGATGCTCAATTTTGTACAAATCATGCGGTGGCACCCATCTATCAAAACGGATTATCAAGCCTTAACAGCACAACGAAATAAACAAACTATGCAATTATTTAAAGCCTTTCAAGCAGCAGGACTATTAGAAAAGGAAGCCTATGATAACCAATATCAACAAATAATAGAGCAGTTTATGATTTTAAATAATTTTTGGCTGTCGCATGCAGAAATTTTATATCAAGGTAAGGAAACTGGAAAAATCAACCATTTTAATCGGCTCGTTGGTGCTTTTATCTATCCTTATTTAACAACAAAAGGACAATTGGAATTTAAAAAAGTGATTGCAGCATAATCGCCATTACAAAAATTCATAAAAGGCAATAAAAGTCACTATCTTAACGCTTCTGTAAATTATCAAACTATTTATATGCTCAAGAAAATATTAATCGGTCTATTAATCATTGCTGCCATTGCCGTAGCAGGATATTATTATTTAATCAATTCGGGCATTCAGTTACCAGCAGAAACAGATGCCATTGTTGAAGAAGTTTTGCAAGCAAATGAGTTGCCAGAATTCATTACTGGCGAAACTGGTTTTGCTCAAAATGATGAGGTAAAAATCTGGTATGAAAAAATTACCCCTAAAGACTCCATTCGAGGGACTATTTTATTAATAATGGGGCATAGTTCTTCAGCTATGATTTGGGGATCCAATTTCACACAACCATTGGTAGATGCAGGGTATCAAGTGATCAGATACGATAATCGAGGCGTCGGCGACTCTGATTGGATGCCCAATTGGGATGCAGACAATCCGTATTCTCTAGAAGACATGGCAAAAGATGGTATGGCGGTCTTGGATGCTGCGGGTGTCGCTAAAGCACATATTATAGGTGCGTCTATGGGTGGAATGATTGCGCAACGAGTTGCGCTTAGTCATAGTGATCGAACGCTTTCTCTTACGTCTATTATGTCCTCTGGTTATATGAATGATCCAGAAATGCCTGCGATTAACACCGCAAAAATGGTAGATTTTGGGCGACTTACCCTACGCTATTTAATGCCGCCAAGCGAAGCTGGTTCGATGAAATTCATGGTAGGTATTCAACAATTATTCCAAGGAAATGGCCCTTATAGTCACCCTATCAAAGAATCTGTAGAACGAACACTTTATGAATTGCGCAAAAGAAAAGGGAGAAACCCTGACGTAGGTAATCAACATACGGCTGCTATTGCTGCTTCTGGTTCTCGACTAGAAGAATTGGGCAACATTAAAGTCCCAACCTTAATTATTCATGGTAAATCTGACCCTTTGGTTCGATTTGAACATTGTGAAAAATATGCCCCTTTGATTCCTCATGCGAAAAAATTATTTATTGATGGCATGGGACACGATATGCCTTCCATTTATATGGATCAATATCATGCCGCTATTTTGGATATTATTGGAGTTTAGGCTCTTACACTAATTCCGTCGAATTCCTTGAAATTGAGGTTGGTTTTGAAGTTGTAGTTGAGGTTGAAGCTTTATTGATTATAAAGAATAGGGGGAATTCGCTTAAAATTCGTTTTAAAAGAAAGGAAATTAGCAAACTTTTATAAATGCAACATTGTTTCGTTTAGAGATTATTGCTACTTTCGCCCTAATTATTAACTGACAATCAATTTATTATAATTAATACTTCACTAAAATATCGTGTTTTTTTTGGATGGTTCCTAACTATTTTAGTGACCAATGCGGTCTTATTACAAGACTTGCATCGACTTGTCTCCCATCAGCATGATATAACCCAACATTGTGAAGCAGGAAATTCGGATACACATATTCATGGGGAAGAATTTTTAGTAAGCAACTGTATTGTCTGTTGTTTTCAATTTTCCCCAAGTGAGCAAACAGAAGTTGTCTTACCAATCATTTCAGCTCCATTTGTTATTCAAAACATTTCCCCTTATGCCTATTTAAGTTTACCCGAATCAGCCCTTTTTACAACTTCTCCTCGTGGTCCACCAACTCGGTTTATTTAAATATTTTCAGCAAAAACAAGTTTGGACGATACCTTACAGTTTGGAAATTTACTTCCTAAGGACTGTTCTGTATCTATTTATTAAGTAATGAATTTCTATAGCGCCAAGTTCCATTGGGTAGCAAATACAATACTATTTCAAAAACGGACTAGATCGTAGCGCTATGGAAGTCAAATTAAATATAAAAAAATGAACCGTACACAATCATATCTTTTAGGATTTTTATCTGTTATTCTTTTAGCTACTTCTGCCTGTAAAAAAGACGATCCAGTTATTCCTAATGAAGAAGAATTAATCACAACATTCACTTATACATTAACTACCACAGGTGCTACACCCGTCGTCTTAAGTTTCAGCGATTTAGACGGTGACGGTGGCAATGCGCCAATCATTAGTGGCGGTACATTACAAGCCAACACAACCTATACAGGAACAATTGATTTATTGAATGAGGCAGAGAGTCCTGCCGAAAGCATCACCGCCGAAATTGCCGAAGAAAAAGAAGAACACCAATTCTTTTTTGCTACTGATGGCTTAGATTTAAGATTTACCTACGAAGATGTAGATGCTAATCAACAACCAGTTGGTCTAATGACTACCTTAATAACGGGCAATGCAGGAACAGGAAATTTAAGGATTACCCTACGTCATGAACCTAATAAAAGTGCAACAGGTGTATCAATGGGCAACCTAGATAATGCAGGCGGAGAGACAGATATTGAGGTGACTTTTCCTGTGACTGTTCAGTAATTTTAAATAAGATGAATTAAAAGTTTAGGACTCAGGAGCGTTGTATTACTTGTACATCATAATAGTAACGGGTAACATAACGCTCCTGAGTTGGTAGCTTCATTTATAAATACAAAATAGGTTTTGAAAAATAAAATCCTTCTTATAAATCTTCTTAGTTGTCTTGGATTTTTATTACAAGCACAAGATTGTTCTTTACGTTTATCAGGTTATACATTAGACAAAGGGACTGATTTTCCATTACCCTATTCTACGATTTACTTAGAAGATCACAAAATTGGCGTTACTTCTGATTCCGTTGGTTTCTTTGAGTTTAAAAATTTATGCCCAGCAGCTTATCATATTGAATTTAGTCATATTGCTTGTGAAGCGGAACATCAGTTTCTTAATTTGTCCAATGATACCACCATTAACATTTACCTCAATCACCATGCAGAATTATTGGATGAAGTGGTTGTTCATGGAGACCGATCGGAGCATTCTGCCCAAGTCAGTAGTACTATAAGTGAGGACGAAATAGCACAAAATAGTAGTAAAAACTTATCCGATTTATTAGAAAACATTGCAGGTGTAAGTGTGATAAAAAATGGTTCAGGAATTTCTAAGCCTGTTGTTCATGGCTTATATGGCAATCGAATTAGCATTTTAAATAATGGTATTGCCCAAGCAGGACAACAATGGGGCAATGACCATGCACCAGAAATTGACCCATTTTTGGCGAATCATTTATCGGTAGTTAAAGGGGCAGGTGCTTTGGCTTATGGTGGTAATTCTTTGGGAAGTGTCGTTCTAGTCGAAGTAGATAAAATTCAAGAAGATCCACATTTGCATGGTAGGGTTAATTACAACTTTCAAACGAATGGACGAGGACATACCGTAAATGCACAATTGGAGAAGCAGGAAAAATGGGTTGCTTGGCGGATTACAGGAACGCTTAAAAATCAAGGCGATACGCAGACACCCGATTATTTTTTAACGAATACGGGGAAACGAGAAGGAAATTTTGCGGTACAGTTAGAAAAAAATGTAAACCGCTGGCAGCATAGTGCTTATTATAGTTTATTCAATACGACTATTGGCATTTTACGAGGGGCACATATTGGCAATTTAACCGATTTGCAGCAAGCAATAGGCAAAGACATTCCCTTTTTTACCAATGACAATTTCAGTTACGACATTAATGCACCACAACAAGAAGTGCAACACCATCTACTAAAATTAGAAAGTAAATTTTTAGTGGATGATGATCGTATTTTAACCTTACGCTATGGTGGACAACTGAATGACCGAAAAGAATTTGATGTTAGAAGAGGCGGCGGAAGTGATATTCCAGCCTTGAGTATACAACAATTTAATCATTTTGCCGAAGCTACATTTGACAAATCTTATGCCGATGGTAGTTTATTAAAAACAGGGTATCAGTTAAATCTAGTAGATAATACCAATGATAATGAAACCACAGGGCGACTTCCTTTAATTCCAGATTATCAATCTTTTAAGCAAAGTGCTTTTATTATTTATCAAAAAGAAATCGACGCTTTTCTATACGAAATAGGTGGTCGCTACGATTGGAAGTTATTAAATACATTGCCATTACGTAAAGAAAGTAATGGACAAATTACCTTTGATCGCTTTAAGCAAATCTTTCATAACATTAGTTTATCAACAGGTGCAAAATATCGACTTAGCAAATATTTTAGAACCAATTTAAATATTGGTTATGTCCTGCGAGCGCCAGAAGTAAATGAATTATATAGCAATGGTTTGCACCAAGGTGTCGCAGGTATTGAACGAGGGGCTGCTGATTTAACGAATGAAAAATCTTTTAAAGCCATCTTATCCACAGACTGGAATATACAACAAAAACTATTCGTGCAAACGGTAGCTTATTACCAAAATATCCAAGATTATATCTTCTTAAATCCGCAAAATGAGTTTCAATTGGATATTCGAGGCGCTTTCCCCATTTTTCAATATGAACAAACGGATGCCACTATTTATGGAACAGATATATTGCTTTCTTATGAACCAGTTGAAGCCATTAAATTAACCACTAAATACGCCTTTGTCAGAGGAGACGATAATCGAAATAATTTGCCTTTGATCAGTTTACCTGCGAATAATTTAAATGGGAACTTGACCTATTCAATTAAAGACGGTCGCCGTTTTCATAATACTTCGATTGGTATCAATGGGAAATACATTTTTAAGCAAACTCATCTGCTAACGGAGAACAGTCGTTTTCCAGATAGAGGGGTGAATAGTCTATTGCAAGGACAAGATTTCTTAGCACCACCTCCCGCTTATTTTTTATTGGGTTTTAATCTGTCTACTAAAATTCCTTTGGCGCATTCTAGTTTACAGTTTTCTTTGAGTGTAGAGAATATATTGAATACTCGGTATCGGGATTATTTGAATCGACTGCGATATTTTTCAGATGAGGTGGGGAGAAATATTAATTTTCGGGTTAGTTATGGGTTTTAACGTTTTTTAGCGTCAATCTTCATTTCGTTCAAAGTATTGAATCTTTATTCATACGTCTATATTTTATTTATCACCTTGCATATTTTTAATATAGTGCTACTTGGGTACTAATATGCAGACCTCCGGAGGCGTTATGGCAAGCAGAAAAGAAAGAAATGTTAAAGAATTGATTATACTCTGAACGGGATAAAAAAGTGATTTTGAAATAGAGGTCAGAAGTCAGACCGAAAAATAGATTTTTCTGCCAGAAGCCAGATTTAAAGTTCATAAAATACTGATAATCAATAAGTTAATAAAACGTCATCTGACTTCTGACAGTCTATGAAATAGACGGTCTGACTTCTGTCATCTAAAATTATTTTCACAAATTTATCCCGTTTGCAGTATAGATGTTTTCATTTTTTGCGGCAAAGGTATTTGCTAATTATTATCCATTATGATAAATTTATCTCCTATTAAGAATCAAATTCGCCATGTTACAAATTTTCAAGATCTTGTTTCTACGCCTTTTCATGGAGAAATGAATGCGATTTGCTGGACTCGTCAACTAATAGGAGATTTTTCTGAGATTGTAAAAAACGTAGCACTAAAGGAAAATATAAGGGTACTTGAACCAGAGGAACTTCGTGAACTTGAATTGACTGAACAGGGGCAGCTTGCTCGTGAAATTCTTTTAAATGACTTGAAACTGTTTGAAGCTCATGGTGCATCTCCTATCCTTAATCTGATCAAGTGTTATGAGCGAGATGATGCCTTTCCATTTTTTCCAACCGATGTTTATTCCTTTCATGTAGATCGCTCTCCTGTACCAATTGATACCTTTTTATGCACTTACTATGGCGAGTCAAGTGAAATATTACCAAATGCACAAGCGAGGCAAAAAATACTTATTCCCGAAATACGGGAGGAACTCAAAAAATTATATCATGGAGCAGATGAAGGTTTTGATGCCTTTTTAAAGGAATATTTTTTTGACCTACACTATCAAGCTAAACCTAAATCACGCCCTATCAGCTTGGGGCTCGGGCATTTATGGAGGTTGGCAGTTGATCATCCTGAAAGTCAAGTTCCGCCTTGTATTCATCATGCACCAAAAGAAAAAATTGGACAGAATCGATTGTTGATGATTTGTTGAATACAAATCAATCCATTAGGCTTAATATTGAATGACAAAATTTGAATAATGCTAATTCATTGATTATCAATATTCAAATTTTGTCATACAATTTTATTTAGAATAAATACTATTACATCTCAAATGATTTAATAATAAATTCGCCTATAATCCATCTACAGCTTTCATTTATAGAATTTAAAATAAAATTTTTAGCCTAATCTAAAAATTAATTTACTTAAATCTAATTATTTTTCTATCTTTGTGTTAAAATTTTACTATAGGTGTGACTAATCATCTCCCCAAAGGGTCAAATAAAGAAAAATAATGCAATACTTTTTTACCATAATTCTATTCCTCACAACTATCTTTTATACTTCTGCCCAATCCGCAAGTATCCAAGGAAAAATTGCTCATGCGGGAGGGCAACTAGAATTTGCCAACATCCAAATAGCCGATTCGGAATTAGGAGCCGTAACCGATTTAGATGGAAATTATGTAATAAACAACATTCCATTAGGGAAATTAACGGTAATTGCTTCCATGATTGGGTATAAATCCAAAGAAGAACAAATTACCGTCAATAAAAATAATGCAATCATTAGTTTAGATTTTGAGTTAACCCCTACCCAAATTTTAATCGACCAAGTCGTAGTTACAGGAACTAAAACCTTCAAAAGACAAACCAAATCCCCTGTAATTGTCAATGTCATTTCTAGTCAAATGCTGGATAATGTGCAAGCTTGTAACTTATCCGAAGGGCTTAAATTTCAACCAGGCTTAAGAGTAGAAACTGATTGCCAAACTTGTAATTATACCCAGTTACGGATGAATGGCTTAGGTGGTGGCTATTCGCAAATAGTGATTAATGGGCGACCTATTTTTAGCCCGCTAACAGGTTTATATGGGATGGAACAAATTCCTGCTAATATGGTCGAGCGAATCGAAGTGGTTAGAGGTGGGGGTTCTGCTTTGTATGGATCGAGTGCGATTGGAGGGACGGTCAATGTCATTACCAAAATCCCTAAAAAAAGTGGTTATGATATTGGGTATACTTTGCAAAATATTAATGGAGGCGCAACGGATAAAATACTAACAGGAAATGCAACGGTTTTAAATCAAAAAGGCAATGCAGGCGTTTCCATTTTTGTTAATAATCGGATAAGAGATTGGTATGATCATAATGGAGATAATTTTTCGGAATTACCGAAATTAAAAAATAATTCTTTTGGTGCGAATTTATTTTTTCAACCTAAAGACAATCAAAAATTAGAAATCAGTTTAAGTAGTTTGAACGAATACCGCTACGGCGGGGAGATGGTCAATAAACCAGCCCATTTAGCGCTCCAAGCAGAAGAAAGAACGCACGATGTCTTAATGGCAAGCTTAGATTATCAAATCAATTTCAACCAAGATAACAGTTCTTTTATCACCTATTTAGCAGGGCAAAATACCGATAGAGACCATTTTACGGGTATCAGCCCTGATGAACCTGCGGACATTATTGATTACCAATTAAATGCCCCTTATGGCACGTCTAAAAACACAACGTTACAAGGTGGTTTGCAAGTCAATCATCGACTGAATAATTTTCTAGACGCTGGTAATAATGTCCTAACTTTTGGTGGAGAATATGTCGTAGATGATGTTTTTGATGTCATTGATGCTTATGACTATAAAATTGACCAAGTAACTAAAAATTTAGGTTTCTTCTTACAAAGTGATTGGGAGTTCAACGAAAAATTGACGGTACTAACTGGCATTCGAGCCGACAAGCATAATTTAGTGGGCAAAACCATTTTAAGCCCTAGAGTTTCCTTTTTATACCGTCCTCAATTATCCACCCAATTTCGCTTGACTTGGGGAACTGGTTTCCGAGCACCGCAAGCATTTGATGCTGATTTACACATTGCTTTTGCAGGCGGTGGGATTTCTCGAATTTCCTTATCTCCTGACTTAAAAGAAGAACGCTCAAACAGTATTAGTGGCTCGATTAATTATGATAAAGCCACAGAGAATTTTGTAGCAGGTTTTACCATTGAAGGTTTTTATACGCATTTAAATGATGCTTTCTTTCTACAGCCGATTGGTGAAGATGCCTTTGGTGAACGCTTTGAAAAACGCAATGGTTCTGGCTCTACCGTCAAAGGAGGCACTTTAGAATTAAGAGCTAATTATCGACAAAAAATGCAATTGGAATTGGGCGCAACGATTCAAACTAGTTTATTTGACCAAGCAATAGATAATATTGAGGGGTTGAATCCACTACGAGAATTTTTGCGAACGCCTAACGAATATGGTTATGCTACCCTATCCTTTTTTCCAATCAAAAAATTTAATACGACTTTAAATTTAGTATATACTGGAAATATGACAATTGCGCACTTTGCAGGAGCACCTGGCGTAGAAGTAGACGAATATGTCCAATCTAAAGCTTTTACCGAGTTGAGTATTAAAACAGGCTATACGTTTGATTTGAAAAATTTAGATAGTGGTTTAGAGGTTTTTGGCGGTATTAAGAATATCACCAATGCTTACCAGAATGATTTTGATTTAGGAAAGGATCGGGATAGTAATTATATTTATGGACCTGGTGCGCCACGGACTGTTTTTGTAGGGGTTCGGTTGAAATCGTTTTAAATACTACTTATCTAATAAAATAAAATTATCCGTTGTACATTTTTTATACAACAGATAATTGAAGGACAACGGGTGAATTAAAAAATAGTCAAATCTTATAAAGCTGCTTTAAACAAAGCTAATTGTTCTTTAAATCCTGCCAATAAACCTGAATCCGTAATCCCGCCTTCCGCAGAAAAATTTTGATTAAATGCGGGTAAAGAAAAATGCCCCGCAACATTTTTATTGCCTCTTTTGTAGGCGCTTAAAGCTGCTTCCAAAACTGTTTTAGCACCTCTTCCACCTGGCGAAGTGGCTAATAAAATCATTGTTTTCTCTTCCCAAACACTTCCTTCCATCCTAGATATCCAATCGTAAATATTTTTATAGGCAGCCGTAAACGAGCCATTATGTTCCGCAAAAGAAACGATGATGCCATCAGCATCCTGAATATGTTTTTTGAATTGCTTTGCTAAATCAGGAATCCCATCTGCTTGTTCTCGATCAATGCTGTAAATCGGCATTTCAAAATCGTTTAAATCTAATATAGTAACTTCCACATCGGCGAGTTGATTGGCAGCAAAAGTGGCAAATTTTTTATTAATAGAATGTATACTACTACTTGCGCCAAAGGCTAGAATTTTTTTAGACATTTTTGTTTGTTTTAAGATGTTGTATCAATGCTTTATGTACAAATGTGGTGCTAAAAAGTTCAAAAAATAAGTTAAGTACTTTCTACTTCCAAACCCCTTAAATAAAATTAATTCTAAAAACTGTCCGTCAACTAATTCCCCCATTTAAGTGTTTTACACTTATCTTTGTAATCAATCTACAATATCGACGACATGGAATTAGACAATAGAATAAAGCATTTATTAAAACATGGAAATTTAAGAACGACTACGGTTCGAAGATTAGTCCTAAAGGAATTTATAGAAGCAGGTTCTACCGCTTTGTCTAGTTACGAAATTGAAAAGAAATTTGAAGATTTAGATCGAATTACCCTTTACCGAACCTTAAAGACGTTTGAAGAATGTGGCATTATTCACCAGGCAGTTGATGTGAGCGGTCGATCTAAATATGCGATTTGTTCCGAAGATTGTTCCAACCACAACCACGAAGACCACCATGCTCATTTTTATTGCAAAAAATGTGAGCGCACGGTTTGTTTAGATGATGTTAAAATTCCTGTTTTAAATTTGCCGACAGATTTTCAATTGGAGGATAGTCAATTGGTTTTATCTGGGGTTTGTGGGGCTTGTCAATAAATCACTTCTTCTCACCAGCTACTGCCCCTTCCCAATCAGGGTCAGCCCCACCAATCCAACGACCTGTTTTCACGTCAAACAACACCGCATGTACTCGACCAAATCTGGCAGGTCGATCAATGATTTCTATTTCAAATCCTTCTTGTTTTAGTTCTGCTGTAAAAGCAGGTTTCCAGCCAGTTCCTGTATGCGTTTCTAACTGGATTGTATCTTTATCTGGGTAAACTCTTGGTGCCATTAATGCTTTATCCAAAGACATTTGATGATCTATCACCCGAGTACTAACCGCGGTAACAGCGGAGACAATTCGGCTACCTCCAGCAGCACCTAATGCCATAAAAGGTTGATTATCTTTAGTAATCAGAAATGGAGAGATAAAAGAAGCTGCACGCTGTCCAGGCAAATAAACCCCTAAATAGCGACCTAACGTTACGGCGTATAAAAATCCTAATTCAGGGCTTGCTACTTTTGATCCCATATTTGGCCCTAGGGATTGCGTCAAAGCGACCATCATTCCATTTTTATCTGCAGTAGAAAGGTGGGTCGTATGTCCCATTGCAGTTGCCCAACCTTCTGGATCATCCCCTAAATCAAATTGTAAATCGCCCATGCTTCCTCCATTGATATTTATTTTTAGCGACTGTTGTTTGGCGTAAGCTTTAGACGTTAAAACATTGACAATCGAATCTGTATTTGCCGCCATTTGTTTGTAGCGGTCTTGATAAGCAATATTTATCGCCTGACTAACCGCACTTGCCCAATCCGCATCTTTTAAATCTGCCATAGGTAAATTTTCCAAAATCTGCAAAATTTGAATCGTTAACGCACCAAAAGAAGGTACCCATAAACCATGCAAATCATGTCCTCTATAATTACCCGATAAAATCCGACTACTCTTTGCTTCGTAATTTGTTAAATCCTCTAGTGTTAAAATGCCCTTGTTCTTTTGAAAATCAGCGACTATCTTTTTAGCAATTTCGCCTTTATAAAAAGCATCTCTCCCTCCTTTAGCTATTAAATCTAAAGTATTCGCTAAATCTTTTTGCACCCACTTCTCCCCTGCTTTATACGTCCGCCCATCTTTCATAAAATATTTCCGACTTCCTGCAAATTGCTTTAGTTGGTCTACTGCAAAAGTATGCCGAAGCGCTTCTCCTTTTAAAATAGGAAAACCGTTTTTGGCATATTTAATAGCTGGCTGCATCACCGTTTTTAAAGGTAAGGTTCCGTGGTCTTCTAATAACTTACATAAACCTGCTACGACTCCAGGAATACCTATTACCTCATAACCAAATCGGACAATGGGCGTGGTCGCTGTATCATAATTAATTGGTGCTTCCGTCGTCGCATCCACTCCATGCACTTCTCCATTAGGCAATCGAACAATAGCTTGTAAACGACCACCTAAACCACTCATACTAGGTTCTACCACCGCTAAAGCAAATGCACTTGCTACTGCTGCATCTACGGCATTCCCCCCTTTATCTAACATCTGTTGCCCTGCCAAAGTCGCTAATGGTTGTCCTGTTGCGACCATGCCTCCAGTAGAAGCATCCGTCTGTTGCATAATGGGATATTGGATATTACAGGCGAAAAGGAAACACAGGACGAATAAAAGGAAGTAGTGGTTTTTCATATCTTAATTTTCTATAAAGAGCAATGTATTAAGGTCTTATACTCTTTAATTATTTAGCACATCTGTTAAATTCGGCAATTTTTTAGAAGTCAGAAGTCAAGTTAATTAGGTTTAAGTATCTGAAATTTAGTGGTTTAATTGGAGGTTATCTGACTTCTGATAGTTTATGAAATAAACGGTCTGACTTCTTTTCTTTACTTATAAATCAATAACTCCATCATTTCAATAGCTGCTGCCCGCCCTTTAACTACAATCAAATCTCTAGGTGTGCCATCTCCTACTTCATAAGTAATGCCTTCTGCTTCAAACTGAGTTAGGAACCAACCTTTGGAAACAGGACGACCTACTTTAGAAGGTCTTTCCCTAATTTTTTCTCCTCGCAAAACATCTCTAAAACCAGCAACCCAATAATCTTTAAAGCGGGGCAAATTTTTAGCAGATTGTTTATTCGTGTATAAAATGTCGTACCAAGTGGAGTGAAAATCAATGCCTAAAAGCACTTTAGATTTATTTATTTTAGCCGTTTTAGCAATATAGTCTGCAACAGTTTTGACTTCCGGTTGATTATATTTAGCCCAATCTCTATTCAAATCAATTCCTCCTGCATTATGCCGCCAATGCCCTAAATCTACGCCATCAGGATTCATTAAAGGGAAAACCAGTAAATGGTATTTTTTCCGAAAATCGTTACTCAAAGGCTTATCAGCTAGCACCTCTTCAATAAATGCCCTCATCGCCATGTACCCTGTTACTTCTGGCGGATGTTGGCGACTAATAATCGCAATCATATCCTTCTTTCTATTTTCTCCTTGCGAAATATCTAAAGCATACATATCTCGCCCTTGCTTACTTTTCCCTGCTATGAGGAAATCTACTCCCGCCATTTTTGCTTTTTCTAAACACCAATTTTTAACATGAGTACTTGTTTGTAGTTCTTGTGCAGCAACCCATAAAGTATCGGAATTAAGATCTAATTCGATAAAAGCATTGACGCTATCTTTTGCCAATTGCACTTTCGTTGAATCCAAAAAAGTCCAAGTTTCTCCATCACGGCTAAGCTTAGGTGGATAGCGGTGAAAGCCACTCGTATAATTTAATTCTATTGTAACCTTTTTAGGCGTTGCTGACCATAGTCGAAAAGCATAATAAGCACTTGGGTTAATAGGTTTATTTTCTGGATGAATACTTGCCTTGAAGGTATTTGAATTGAGTTGTTGAAAATCATTTAATCTAGCTCCGTCAAAAAGATTATCAGCAACTACACCACTTTGAGAAGTATATACTTTTTTCTCTTGAAACTCAACAAGTTTATCAGTGGTGTCTACGGGTTTAGGGAAATCGTGGAGTTTGGCTTGATATGCGGTTTGACAACTATAAATTGTTAATAATAGAAGTACGAAGTAGAGGTTGAGGTTTTTCATATAAGGATAATTTATTATTTTGTCAAAAGTAGTAAATTATCGTATGATTCCTTTATTTCTCAGTTATTTTTACTCGATGAATCATTTCTTCTTCCCCTTATTAGTTAACAAGATTATTTGTAGCCCTCGCTTCTTTCTTTTATTTGTTTTTTTCCTTTTTTGGCATCTGATTTCAATTGATTTTCCGAGCCTCAAACCGCTGAATATCAAAAGTAGTGTCAAGCGCATCTTGTGGCGTCGTTGCCTCCATTCGAACCAATCCTAAAGGAGCTTCTTGCAAATCAATATGAAAAATGAATTCTTCATTCATAAAGATTTTTTCAAAACCACCTGCTCTGCGAATCGTTATTTTACTCAAGGGAGCACCGTTTATGTTGATGGTATTAGTACTAAAAAATAAGTTATTGTCTTTATTCCCTTGATGTATACCAATGAAAAAACCACTTGTGCCAAAGCCTGTTTCAGGAAAGAATTCAATATAATAATGGTTAGTGGTATTTCCCCAGATTAATTTTGTTCGATTAGGTCGATCTCTAATGACCGTGAAATCAATTTCTAGTTCATATTCATCAGGTAAGTTATTAAATCGTTCGTTGATTTTACTAATATTTTCTTTTATTTCCACAGTTTCCTTTGCACTTGCAGGTACTTCACTATAATCAAAAGCTTGGGTAGCCCAAGCAGGAGCTGATGCATTTTCATTAAATAACTCGTCATTAAAATATTCTTTGCGAAAGCCAAAGTAAGGAACGGGTATAATCAATTCCGCATCCTCTATAAGAGAACCTCGCATAATACTTTTCCAAATAGTATTTGTAAATCTATCATTTTTATGCCCTCTATCTAATTCACAATGTCCTAGTTCGTGAAATAAAAGAAAGTTTCGACTAATTTCACTAGAAGCCGTCCAATCCGTTTTATCAATGACGATATGATACCGGCCTCGTGCACAAAAACCAATCACATTACCAGAACCTCCATTAACCTCCGCAGCGCCATCAGAAAACTCAACAATTAAACCAGTATCCGAGAAATCAATCGGATTACCTCGTTTGGTGCCTTCTTCAACAAAGTCTTGTACATAAGACTCAAAAGCAGGATCAATAGTAATAACACCTGGCTCTGCGCCAAACTCGCTATCTTGCCGACAATTTTGGAAAATAACGAATAAGCTTAAAAGGAAGAGTATCTTTTTCATACTATATGATGGTTTGATGGTTTGATGGCTAGATTGTTATAAGGATTTAACAATTCAACCATCAAGCAATTTAACAATTTTAAACTATCAAACTTACTAATTTCTTTGAAAATGCACTTACTCTATCAACCGTTTCCCATTCGCTGACACAGCTGAGACATTAAAAAAGCCAACTACCTCTACATTTTCATCCGAAGGAAGGATATTCGTTACGACATTACTTAAGGGTGTGGCAAATAATTCAGCAAATCCACCCGGTCTATCTGTCTGAAACTGCACCTCGTTTAGAAAAAAGAAAGCTTCATTCGTAATAGCATGCAGTTCTACATAAATAGAATCTCCTGGTAAATATGGAGCTTGTATATCTCCGTTTTCGTCATCTTCAAAAGAATTGACGCCAAAACGAATGGGTGGAATAAAAATTAAACCATCAATGCTACCGCCCGCAGAAAATCCTGCATCAAAGGCCGTATTAATTTCTCCAGGCTTTCCTTGATATACCCCATTCTTCCAAGTTTTAATCCAATAAGTATCTCCCTCGCCTACTAAATCTCTTGACCAGAATTCTGCAAAATATCCCTCTGGGAAAGGGCCATCTGCTTCTTCAAAAGTAAAAGAAATACTATCGACAGGCGGTACATTATTTAGTTTAGAAATGGAATTATAGGTCACCCCATTATATTCCACATTCAAACCATATTGTAAACCAATAGTCCCAAAAGTTTCGCCGTTTTGTGGTGCCCAAGTATACTCCCCTGGTGCTGTTTCTTCAAAATCATACACTTTTAAATTTTCATCCGCTACTTGAACTATTGCTCCACTTAATCCTGTGGGTAGGCTATTGTCAAAATAAGGTTGTGTGCCCATCACCTTAATCACTTGTGGTTCTGGTTTATTATTAATCCAAGCATCTATCACAACTACTTGTGGGGCTTCTGCTAAGGTTGGAGAAATTTCATCTTCGCAACCTGTAAAGGCTATTTGTACTAGCAATAGTGCTAATAAAACGGTTTGAAAATTATATTTTTTGATTGACATGTATTTTTTTTTACAGGATAACAGGATTATCCAGGATTTACAAGATGGACATCTTTAAAAAGTCTACTTATGTTTTTTGTGTTTTACTAAATTCTATCTCAGAATAATGTAATTATGCAGGATTAACAGGATGACTTGAGTAGTTGCTCATCCTGTTAATCCTGCATAATCTTGTCATCCTGTCTAAAATTTAAAATTATAAGAAACCGATGGAAAAACACTTCCGATAATAGATACCCGAGTAGCGGTAGTTTTAGTAGGTTCTCCTACAGCAACTCGTTCATCTGCTTGCGCAAAATAAATGGAAAATGGGTTTCTTCTACCATAAAGATTATAGACAGAAAACACCCAATAGCCTTCGTTCTTTTTAGCATTACCGTTCCGCTTCGTTTTTCTGTTTTTTAAAGTAGCAGCTACATCCAAGCGGTGAAAATCGGGAATACGTACATTATTTCGACCATCTCCAAAATTTAATGGAATTGTGTAGCCTTGAATTTGGTAGCGAGAGGTTGGAAAAGTGGTTGGTGTACCCGATACATAAGTAAAATTAGCAGAGAATGACCAACGGTTTTCTGGTTCGTAAAAGAGCGATAATTTAAAATTATGCGTTTGATCAAATCGAGTCGGATACCATTCGCTATTATTAATACCGTCTACTTGCAACTCTGTTCTAGCCAAGGTATAACTTAGGTAGCCATTGAATTTTCCAGTATTTTTTTTGACGTATAACTCTAAGCCATACGCTCGACCTATTCCCTCTAATAAATCTCCTTCAAGAAATTCATTGATTAAAAGATCTGCTCCATCTACATAATCAATTTGTCCTTTTGTTTTTCTATAATAGACTTCCGCAGAGGTTTCAAAATCATTTTCTGCACCAAAATTTTTGAAATAGCCCACACCAATTTGGCCCCCAATTTCAGGTTTGATATTATTGGTACTTGGTGTCCAAACGTCTAGTGGATTAGAAGCAGTTGTGTTGGAAATAAGGTGGATATATTGTGCCGTTCGATTATAACTGGCTTTGATAGAACTCTGCGCATTTAATTGATACTTAACCGAAAACCTTGGTTCTAGTGTACCATAATTCGCAATGGATTCTCCTTTCTCGGCGGTGAATTCTTGAGTCACAAATCTTCTAGTGCCAGGTTCTACTGCATCGGCAAATTCAAAATATTTCCCTGGACCTAAATAAGAAAAATTAGAATAGCGCAAGCCATATTGTAAATCAATTTTCTCTCCTATCTTTTGGTCGTTTCCTACAAAAACAGAAATTTCTAAAGCTTTCTTTTCGGCAATACTAATATCTCTTGTTTCCCCATTACTGACCCCAACCGCATTCGCTGGTTCAAAAGTGTACCCTAGAATTTCTCCACCAAAAGTCAATTTATTTTCTGGGTTGATAAAATAAGTCAACTCTGGTTTAAAATCTACATTCTTAATAGTCGAATTCCAATTAAACTTATCTAAATCGTCTTCTCCAAAAGCCAATTCGTAATCATAATTACTATAGAAAAAAGTAAAATTGGAAAATAAACGATCATTGAAAAGGTGATTCCACCGAGCAGTTGCCGTTTGACTACCCCAACTAAATCCTTGCTGAGCATCGAATTTAAAATTATCTCGACCTAAATAACCTGATACAAAGACTCTATTTTTGGAATTAATATTATAATTGGTTTTCATCGTTAAGTCCCAAAAATTTAAAGCAGCCCCATCATCTAACACATCAGTAAATGCTTTCGCAAAAACATCGGCATAAGACCGCCGTCCTGCAATAATAAAAGAGGCTTTATCTTTTACTATTGGTGCTTCAACCGCTAATCGACTAAAAATAGAACCAACCCCACCTTGGACTGCCAATCTTTTACTATTGCCTTCTTTGGTTCTAACATCTAAAATAGAAGCAATCCGTCCACCATATCGAGCTGGAATTCCACCTTTAATCAATTTGACATCCTTAACTGCATCAGGATTAAATACCGAGAAAAAACCCAATAAATGCGAAGAATTATAAACAGGCGCTTCATCCAATAGCACCAAACTTTGTCCTACACTTCCTCCTCTTACATTAAAACCACTTGCGCCTTCGCCTACCGTTGAAACACCTGGCAAGGTTTGAATACTTTTAATGACATCCACTTCTCCTAAAAAAGAAGGTAATTTTTGGATAGTTTTAATATCCAGTTTTTGCGTACTCATTTGTACACCCGACACATTAATATCTTCGGGTTCACCAGTTACCACAACCTCGGTGAGTTGCACACCGCCTTCACTTAATTCTAAGTCAATTCGCTGATTCGCCATTAGAGGAACTTCTTTAGTAATGGTTTCATATCCTAAAAAGCGATACTCTACGGTGTAATCACCAGGTTCGAGCGTAATGGAATAAAAACCATAAACATTGGACACCGTACCACTCGCCGTCTCTGTAATAAAGACCGTCGCTCCAATAATACTTTCTCCATTGGCCGCATCGGTTATATAGCCACTAATGGTTACCTTTTCCTGCCCAAAAAGGCTTAGACCAATCGAACAACATAAAAATAGGGTTAATAATTTTTTCATAAAATGTTAAGGTGATTTAATAAATCGGGTGTTAAAAGTTACTTGCCTATCAGCAGGCTGGTTAGGCGTTATTATTTCAAGGTTATTTTAAAAAAGGACTTTCGGAAAATCTACATTCATCTAACATTGTTCATTATAGACAACTAATAAGCAGTTATACACCTATCTATTTTTTAATTTTAATGAAAACGAAACGTTAAAAATAGCGTCTTGTTTGAAAAAGTCTGATTTTATAGGGAAGTAATGATATTAATTTCGATAACCGTTCTATAAAAAGGATAAGTCAGGCGATAAAAATAAATTGAGTCATTACAACCATCTCCTAACCCGACTTTTATAATCCAATCATCAAAAGTTATTATCTTGCCTAATTCGTTATTGAAAAATAACAAATTCGTTTTATGACTAAGAAACTTGATTATATCGTATCCTTTATTAAACAAGGAAGCCAATTAACATTTAAAGGGATTGATATTACTATCATTCTAAAAGAAGGGTTTAAAATCAATCTTTCTGTTTTAGAAAAATGAAAGATTTTTACCTTTTATGCAGCCAGACCATTAGGAGTAGTAAGTCCGATATAGAAAAATCTTTGAATAAATGTGCCATAAATTTCTTTTTTGACTGGTCAAAAAAGAAATTTATGGCACATTTAATTTAAATTATTGCACTTATCCAAAAGAAACCAGTACTTTCACCAAAAGAAAATCATACATCGACGATGTATCGGAAACCTAATCTAATTTCAACTAATAAAACTTCACATAATGTACGAGTACGAAAAAGAGGATACAGTAAAAATCATAGCTGGGGAATTTAAGAATTTTTCAGGGGTAATTACTGATGTTAATCAACGTATGAGAACGTTACAAGTAGAGATTACGATTTTTGGCAGGAAAACATCAAAAGAATTGAAATTCGACCAAATTGAAAAGGTGTAAAGGATGTGTTCAGTATTACTTTTTGTAACCCCAGTTGTGTCAAGTTTGCAACTGCAAATCAGTCACAGACTGAAGGAGTGCTAGTGTTACTATTTTTCGGTAGCTACCAAATTCAGAATTAAAGTCCCAACTCTATTCGCATCTTTATCTAATAAAAAATAATTTCTTCAATCGAAAGATTTGCGACGCTATTCGTTATCCTTCTTTTTAAATCGTCGAACATTGACACAAGAATTCTAATTTGGATTGAATAACCTGTCACTTTATATAAGACTTACCAAATCACGTAAACTTCTACCCAAACGGTCTAACTTCCCAACAACAACATTACCTTCACGAACCTGCCCCAGTAATTCATTTTTTGGACATTATAAATTTTGATTAATAGAAGATATAGGACACACCCAATGAAAATAAAGCGAAATTATTAAATTTAAAAAATAAAGCGCAATTCTTTTGCCAATCAAATTCTATTCACCATCTTATGGCCATGCGTAATTTGAAACACCCCGTTTTTTGGCCACCTTTTTTAATTCTAATTGCTTCCGTTTCTTATAGTTTGATTGACAGCGAGGGTTTTATTAAAAATGCAAGTGCTTTAAATAGTTTCCTATTGGATAAGTTTGGGTGGTTATACTCCATTAGTACTTTAGCTTTTTTGGGGATTGTCGTTTGGATTTATTTTTCGCCAATTGCCAAAGTGCGGATTGGTGGTAAAGATGCTAAACCTTTCTTAACCAAATGGCGCTGGTTCTCAATTACGCTTTGCACCACTATTGCCACAGGTATTCTTTTTTGGGGAACCTCCGAACCCCTTTATCACCTCCATGCACCACCCGAAGGATTGGGCATTCAACCGAATAGTATTGAATCCTTGCGCTTCGCCATGTCTACTTTATTTATGCATTGGACCTTAATTCCTTACGGGATTTATACTGCGGCAGGACTTTTATTTGCTTTGGTTTATTATAATTTAAAACGACCTTTTAGTTTAGGGGCCATGCTCTACCCTATTTTTGGTCAACGCGTAGAAGGCAATATCGGCAAAACAATTGATGCCATCTGCTTATATAGTTTAGTTGCGGGTATGGCATCGTCTTTGGGCACAGGTATTTTAACGATTGCAGGTGGTTTAAACACCCTATACGGTATAGAAAGTAGTTCGTTGGTTTTAACGATTATTGCTTTAGTCATTGTCGCCACTTTTGTTTTGTCGGCAATAAGTGGTTTGATGAAAGGGATTCAGCTATTATCGGATTGGAATATTAAAGCCTTTATCGGCTTGGCTATTTTTGTCTTTATTTGTGGGCCTTCTTTATTTATTTTAAAAATTGGCGTAGAAAGTGTTGGGGAATTTCTGCAAACTTTTTTCCAAAGAAGTTTATATGTTGGCCTAAGTCCAGCAGATAATTGGTCAGAGAGTTGGACGATTTTTTATTGGGCCAATTGGTTGGCTTGGGCGCCAGTTAGCGCTTTATTTTTAGGGCGTTTATCGCTCGGTTATACCGTCAAAGAATTCATTCATTTCAACCTCATTTTTCCTTCTATTTTCGGCGCTATTTGGATGATGATTTTTGGTGGAACTTCTTTACATTTAGATTATTTTGGGGAAGGTAGTCCTATTTATGCTATATTACAAAACGAAGGTATTGAAAACGTCGCTTTCACCATTTTAGGGGATCTTCCTTTTGCTCAAATCATCAGTTTCCTATTTTTAATAATTGTCTTTTTGTCTTTTGTCACCGCTTCTGATTCGAATACCTCCGCTATGAGTGGTTTGAGTTCTACAGGTATTTCCCCTGACAGCCCAGAACCTTCTTTGTTCATTAAAATAATCTGGGGCATAACGATTGGCGCTATTTCCCTAATTATGATTACCAATTCAGGAATTGATGGCGTGAAGATGGCTTCTAATTTAGGAGGGTTTCCTGCTTTGTTTTTTATGATATTAGCAGCTTGGGCTTTGGTGAAATTGGGGCGGTCTCCTGAAGTTTTGGAATAGTTCTTCAGAACAGAGAATAGAGATTCACTTTTCGGAGATTCAGTCAATTTCTGACCTTGTTTGCCAATATTTGGTCTCTTTTCTCTAAATATAAAGTCCCAGCGGGACTAAATCTGCCTGCCGGTAGGAAGGGATGGGTAGCAAAACAATGGACCTCCGACTACCAATTCTCATGCCGTTGGCATGCAAGATAGAAAGGTTCTCTACCGCAAATTCAAATGTCGAATAGAATAGTAGAAGATAGTCCCAAACCCAGCCATTAATAAAGCATGATAAACTAAAAAAGTATAATCGCCCATTTGCCAGCCAATGACAACTGCAGCCGCAAAATAGATGGCTAATAAACCTTCAAAAATGGTCGTCCAAGAAATGTTTGATTGAAAGTATTTTTGCTTACGGAAAGTATCTTTGATCCCATTTATATTAAACTTTGGTGTTCTAACAAAAGGGGATTCTTTGCCCCACCAGCCTTGAATGACGGCAATTGTATTGTGCAAGGAAAGTCCCATAGACAAGGCTAGAAAAACGGGAAATAAAAGAACAAATTTGGTCACTTTTCTAAAATAGGATTCCTCCTTAAGTTCTGCCGAAACATTGGCTACATAATAGACCGCAATCACGGATAATAAGCCAATTAAGAAAATACCAAAATAGCGGGTATCAAAACCAATTTCTTGCATCGCAAATAAAAGCGGTACACTAAAAACGCCCGCAATAAAAACGAAGATAAAAATGGTACTACCCAATAAATGCCCAGAAGCATGTAATTTTTGACTCAATTTCAAATTGGATTGCCAAATAGTTGGCAACATCTTTTTCGCTGTTTCCGCTCCTCCTTTCATCCATCTAAATTGCTGCGATTTTAAGCCGTTCATTTCCGCAGGTAATTCCGCAGGAGAACCAAATTTTTCCAAAAAGATAATCTCCCAACCTTTCAACTGTGCTCTATAACTTAAATCTAAATCTTCGGTCAAAGTATCTGCTTCCCAACCACCTGCACTAGCAATCGTTTCTTTTCGCCAAACTCCTGCCGTCCCATTAAATTGCAATAAATAATTACCAGATTTTCGACCTCGTTGTTCTACTGTAAAATGCACATTTAATTGCATCGCTTGCAGTTTCGTCAACATCGAATAATTCTGATTGATATGTTCCCATCGCGTTTGGACAACACCAATTTTTGGATTCTTAAAATAAGGAATGGTATTTAATAGAAAATCTCGGCGAGGTAAAAAGTCTGCATCAAAAATGGCAATAAAATCTCCTTTTGCTTGCTCCGTAGCTTCTTTCAATGCCCCTGCTTTATAACCCGTTCTATCTGTCCGACAGATTTGTTTGATTTGAAATCCTTTTGCTGCATACTGTTCTACTTTATTTCTAACGATTTCTATTGTTTCGTCTGTTGAATCATCTAGGATATGAATTTCAAATTTATCTTTTGGATACTCAAATTCCGAGACTCTGTCAATTAATCGTTCAATCACATACAATTCATTATAAATGGGCAATTGTATCGTAACAAAAGGTAAATCTTCGGCCTTTATTTTCTTTGTCTCAGATTTTAATAAGGGAATAAATTGATCGCCTTTGCTATACTTATACAATAAATGAAATTGTAATAAACAGTAAGTGGTAATGTAGAATAAAGCTACACAATAAATTCCTAAAATAGTATATGCCAAAATGGACATTTAATTAGTTTTCGGTTATGTAAAATCTATGTTTAAAGCCAAAAATAGCGTAAATATGATGTGCTTCATGTAATAAAAAGAATGTAGTCCATTCTTCTACATTCATACGCCCTAATTTTGGATGAATACCTATTGCTTGTATTTGTGCTGCTGTTAAATCGAGTATTCTAGCTACGATTTCCTTTCTAGTTAATATAGTTTTCTCAATAATTTCTTCACTTGTGTAATCACACCAATCATAAAATTTGGGATCAGCTTCTGCTTTATATCTCTCTAAATATGGTGCTTCCTCATTCAAGATAACTCCTAAACGTTCTAAAAAGATTTCTTGATACCTGCCTAAATGCGCTAAATGTTCGTGAACTGACCATTTTTCAGGAATTAGTTGTTTCTTCAAGAAAACCTCATCTACATTTTCTAGCAATCGAAGTAGCCATGCAAATTGATTAGTTAGCTTTTCTTTAGTAAATTCATCCATTTTATCGTATCAAATTCTTATGGAGTAATACTCTACCCGACGGTTTTTAAAATTGTGCCTAAAACGCCGCTTTTAGCGGCTCGACTAAGGGGCTTGGGGTGGTAAATTTGGCATATATCTGATACTTCTAAAGTACCTGATATATAGACTCTAAGGCAAAATGGTATCTGATACCTATCCTCCAAATGTCCTTTTTCCAGTAGAATCTATAACTTAACGTATCAGATATTTTGAAAATATCAGATACGTACAAATAAACCCTCGCCTATAATAGTTTAAAAATCGTCCACAAAATCTTATGCCCTGCTAGAATAGTCCCTCTTAAAGTACCCGAAACTTTAGAGACTCCAATTCTTTTGCGATAAGTCATCGCTACTTCGGTACATTTCAATTTGTGTTTAGCTGCTTTTACCTGCATTTCTACCGTCCAACCAAAGGTCTTATCTTGCATGTCAATCGCCAATAATTGTTGCCATTTGATTGCTCTAAATGGCCCTAAATCAGTAAAACTATAATTATAAAATAAACGAATCAGATTGGTTGCCAGCCAATTACCAAAAATTTGTTGTGGCATCATCGCCCCTGATTCCATATCTCCCAAAGCTCTGGAACCAATTACCATATCCATATCACCTGCTATAATCGGCGCTACTAATTTGGTCATTTCCTCTGGATGATCCGAATAATCGCCATCCAAAAAAACGACGATATCTGGCTGTTCAGAAAGTGATTTTGCTTTAATATGCGCCATCCCCTTAAGGCAAGCATTTCCATACCCCTTCAACGGTTGATCTACAACGGTTGCGCCATTTTCTAAAGCAACAACTTTGGTATTATCGGTACTATTATTATTACAAACAATAATCTCTCGAACCAAATCTTTAGGGATGTCTCGCAGGACATTTCCAATAGAATCTTGCTCGTTATAAGCAGGAATGATGACGTCAATAATTGTTGGCATGTTATTTCTGTAGCACAGACTTGTTGTCTGTTATTGTAGGAGCAAAATTACGTTAAAAGTATCGACATTTTTTGTAGCAATTCGGACAAATACTCGCCTAAATAAGAATTCCCGTTAATCCGCTGTGGAATTATACGTTATAAACTAACTTTGCGTTTATTCTTTCGTTGGACTGTTAAGGTCTTTTAACTGAAAAATCAAGGTTCAAAGAGTCGATATTCTAAAAAAACGCTTCCATTCACATTTAATAGTACATGAAAAAAATATTATTTTTTACCCTAATCTCCGTTTTCTATCTATTAGTCGCTTGTAATAAAGAAGAGGATTTCTTGTTGGATAGTTCAGCCGAGTTAAGTTTTTCGGTAGATACGCTGCGTTTTGATACCATTTTTACGGAATTGGGTTCAGCTACTCGTATTTTAAAAATTTATAATACAAATGACCAACCTGTCAAGATTAATAAAATCAGCTTAGAACGAGGAAGTGCATCGTCTTTTAGGCTAAATATAGATGGATTGCCAATTAACGAAGCAACGGATGTAGAAATCTTAGCCAATGATAGTTTATATATTTTCGCCGAAGTAACAGTTGATCCAGATAATCCATTATCTATTAGTCCTTATGTCATTGACGAACGCTTATTGGTGGATTTAAATGGCACAGAAAGAGCAGTCACATTAGAAGCTTGGGGGCAAAATGCCAATTACATCCCAGATCGTTTTAGTCAAGGCGGTGGAGCTTTTATTAGTTGTGATTTAGGCGAGGTGATTTTTGATGACCCCAAACCTTATGTGATTTATGGCGCTTTGTTTGTGGATAGTTGTACCCTAAATATTCCCGCAGGAACAGAAATTTATGTACATGGTGGCATTGTTAGAACAGGAGTTTTAGGAGAAAACTATAATGATGGCTATATTATTGCTTTGCCTAGAGGACGCTTAAAAATTGAAGGTACCGTAGAACGCCCTGTAACCATTCAAGGCGATCGCTTAGAAGAACCATTTGAAGATGTAGCTGGTCAATGGGGTGGTATTTGGTTAACTAGAACCAGTCGAGGGCATAAAATAGAACATACGGTTATTAAAAATGCTCGGTTTGGGATTATCGCCGATTCTTCTTCGACACTAATCATAGAAAACTCGCAGGTTTTAAATGCGATTAGTGGCGGATTAATAGCCATTCATTCCAGAGTCAATGCCGAAAATTGTCTGTTTGCAGGTAATGGAGGCAACGCCGTACAATTAGAATATGGTGGTAGTTACGACTTTTCTTATTGTACCTTGGCAAGCTATGGGGTGGACAATGCTGCTTTGCGAATGACGAATGTATTCTGTTTAGATCAGTTTTGTGAACGTGCTCGTTTTAATGATTTAAAAGTTAGGTTTAAAAATTCGATTATATTTGGCTCTCGTTCTGACGAAATTGAATTATTCGATGCCGAGCAAGCAGCTTTTGATTATAATTTTGAAAATTGTATTGTCCGAGTAGATGATTTAGTAGACGAAGAGGATACGCCCGATTTTTTCGACAACTGTATTCCTTGCCAGCCAAGTCAAGGAGAAGGCAATAATGTTGTCCTTTTTAAAGACCCTAGCGAAGACGATTACACCTTAGATTCACTATCTATTGCCGATGGGTTTGGCACACCTATTTTTAATCAAACGACAGATATTTTAGGGGTCAGGAGGGATGCAAGTATGCCAGATGCAGGTTGTTTTGAACGAGTTGAGTAAACTAAAAATTGAAAATTGAAAATAGACTACACCATAAGTGTTTTAGGTTGCGGTTGGCTAGGACTACCTTTAGCAACAAAATTGGTAAAAATGGGGCATATCGTCAAAGGATCTACCCAAACTGCCGCTAAATTAGCCATTCTACACAAGCAAGGGATTGATCCTTATTTGATTGAAGTACACAGAAAAATAAAGGGAAATAATCTACCGCATTTTTTCAAAAGTGGCATTTTAATTATTAATATTCCGCCTGGTCGAAAACGTCGAGATGTTGCCCGTTCTCATCCGAAACAAATAGAGGCAATTATAGAAAAAGCATTAATTCATGGTACGAAGAGAATACTCTTTGTAAGTTCTACAAGTGTATATGGCAATGTGAATAGAGTCGTTACAGAATCAGATGACGCCAAACCTGAAACAGCTTCTGGTGAGGCATTAATAGCCGCTGAAAATTTACTCTTGTCGCAAACTGCTTTTGAAACAACGATCGTTCGATTTGGGGGATTGACTGGAGCAGATAGAAAAGCGGGTCGTTTTTTGGCAGGTAAAAAGGATGTAAAAAACGGAGATGCGCCCGTTAATATGATTCACCAGGATGACTGTATTGGTTTATTAACTCAAATTATTATCCAAGAAAAATGGGGTTATTTATTTAATGCTTGTGCAGATGAACATCCAACTCGTCAGGCATTTTATACCGCTCAAGCTAAATTACAAGGCTTTGAAGCACCACAATTTTCAAAAAAGGACGCTTTAGTTGGATTTAAAGAAGTTTCTAATTATAAAATTAAAGAAGAACTTTCTTATGATTTTCTTAAACCGAACCCCTTAAACTTTTAAGATTTTCCAAAAATTAATTCCGCTCCTCCAATTCCTGTTTTTTTTTACTAATTTGCAGACTGTTTTAAATGATCCCAATAGTTTTATTTGAATCATATTGAGCAGTAAACTACTATACCAGACAAGAATGTCTGGGCTACATCAGCACCGACTATGCCCGAGATTGACGAACAGGAAATATTAAAACTGCTAAAAGCAGATAACCCAGAAACGGTCAAACAATTGTTTCACCAGTTCTACCCTTTCCTGTGCAATACCGTCTTTCGTATCCTAAAAGATAAAGCTCTAGCAGAAGATTTAGCCCAAGATACCTTCTTTAAATTTTGGGAAAAACGGGCAAGTATAGATATTCAAACTTCCCTCAAAGCCTACCTTCGCCGTATGGCCGTCAACGAAGCTTTATATTATATTAGAAAAAATAAAAAATTCCAGAAAGATACAGCCGTTGAACCTGGAGATTTAGGCCACACTACAGATACCGTAGAAGAACGATTATTACATCAAGAGTTGGAAGATAAAATTGGTGCGGCTATCAAAACATTACCACCTCGCTGCCAAGAAGTCTTTAGACTGAGCCGTTTTGAAGAGTTGAGCTACAAAGAAATTGCTGCAAAGTTGGAGATTTCTATTAAAACGGTTGAGAATCAGATGGGGAAAGCTTTGAAAATATTACGGGCGGCTTTGAAGGAGTATATGCACTTTTTCCTGTTTTAATCTAAATTGTTGTATGGTTATATTGCTTTATTGTTGACATTATTACTCGACTAATAACAATTTAACAATAAAGCAATATAACAATTCTTCCTATTTACCCGCCCCTTCCCTCACATAAGCCTTCAAATCTTCTAACTGCTGCACACTCATTCGCTCCTTCGTATATTGCGGCATATAAGCCTTTTTGCCAGGAACTGGAGAGGTGCCCCATCGACTGACTTGATAAGTAGAATAGCGGCTATATTTATCAAAATGCTTATTTAAATGGTCTAATGATAGCTGACTATCATCCAATTTAAAAAAGGAATAGCGTTCGTCCTCATGACAATGTTTACAACTCAAATCATAAATTAATTGTCCATTTGCTGGATTACCTGTGATATTAGCTGCTCCTGCTTTTCTATCTACTGGTGGCGGAATAAAAGTAGCAGGTGAACCTTGCAAATATTGGGTTTTTAATAAACTAATCGCTTGTGCTTGATTCGCATCATTATCTATTGCTGTGGTAATTTTCTGATAATCTGTTTCAGACAAATTCAAATCTTCCATCTTCAGTTCCAAGGTCCATAAATAAGCTAAGATAGATTCAATTTCCCAATGTTTAAGAGATCGCCCTTGCGCACATTCTACCGCACATAATTGGATAGCTTCTCGAATATTATTCCTTGCTTTATCCACTAAATCTCCATATTTTTTATAATAATCGCCATTGTAAAAACTAGTTCTATTAACTGCTCCGTACATCGTCGTTCCTTGTAAAAAAGGAATACCTTTTTCCTTTGCGTATTCCAATCTAGCTTGTGGGTCAGAGATACTTAAATTAGGATCTTCTTGGACAATATTATGGCAAGAAGTACAAACAAAATGCTTACTCTGTTTTTTTGATTTTTTACCCTTTGGGCTGGTAGAAATCCCCTCTAAAAAAAGTTTTTTTCCATTTTCTGCGGATACGCCCTTCAAGCCCATATTGGGTTGATGAGTAATAGACTTATCTCCAAGTTTTTTGAGTACTTCTGCAACAGGCATTTCTGCGGTAACCGTTGCTTTTTTTGTACTTACGACTAAAAAAGGTACGATAAATATGGAGAATAAAATGTATAAATATTTCATGGTTTGAATTGCATAAAAGTGTCGATTTGCTAAATTTTGAAAATTTAGCAAATCTCTAATTCTTAAAATAAAGTTTACTATCCACGATAGAAATCAGTTGAGAAAAGTTGAAAACTTTTAAATATTGGTTTGAAGTTGAAAACCATAGCCGTCAGACTAAGAATATAATCATTGATAATCAGCAACTTACGATGATGTCGATATTTTAAGATTGCATCTTAAAATCAATATTTCTTACGTTTTCAACGTAATTTGCTTGCAAAAATCCAGATTTTGAATCGTTAGCCTGACGGCTATGGTTGAAAACTTCAAACATCGCCACTTACTTAACCTTACAAATTAAAAATCCTAGAAATCGTAAACCCTAATCGGACATCTCCATTCCCCCAAGTTGCTTGATTATTCGGAATATAATCTGTTTCAGACATCCCTCTAGCATTCGTAAAATTAAGTTGAAAAACGTGTCCTCCAGTATCTATTTCAAATCCTACACCAATAGCGGCTTTAGCATCCGTATCTCCCAAAGGAGCAGTCGCATCTACAATTAGCCCTAACACTTTCGTCAATTGATACCGAAATGCACCACCTAAACTGACAGTCCCATTTTGTTCATCAAAAGCCACTACATTTCGATGAATATAAGAAGGAGTCAATTGTAAAGAAAATTTATCGGAAAATTTTCGAGCAATCAGTAATTGACTACCCAAAATAAAACGATGAGAAAATTTTCTAAAATTATTTAAGACAAATTCACTACTTGGATCTTTTTGTTGGGTAGAAATCGTCCAAATGCCTAAAGCGGTTACTGTAATCGGGCTACCAGTATCGGATTGTTTTAGAAAACGATACTTTACGAAAGTATTGGCCAATTGAGTCAATGGCCCAGCTCCTTTTGTTCGATGAAATCCAACATTAATATCATCCGTGATTCCATAATCTACGCCAATAGATACATCTTGGGCAGATTCCAAACCATAAAAAGAAGACCAGCCCCCTTTTAAATTACCAAAACGATGACCTATTCTTAAATCTAGTTTCCGTTTTTGTAAAGTTTCTACAGATTGCGTATTGATGACCCGAGTATCTTTAAAGGTTCTACGTACAAAATCTTGACTAAAAGCAGCAGTAGCAAAACTGAGCAATAATAAAGTAGTTATAAGTCGATTCATTTTTTTATATTGAAGACACTAATGTAATGATTAGTAATTAGTAATTAGTCCAAATACTCCTTAAACGCACTAGAATTCTGGGTATCCCGCTTCTACCCAGCAGCTAATGATATCAAATTCTTCTTGAGTTAAATCCATAGGCCCTGGATTAGTAGGCCAATTAGGTGGCATTCCCAAATCTGGATCATTTCTTAAATCTATCACAAATCTTCTAAACTCTCTATCTGTTAAAAAAGGAGAAAGTCCAGAAAAATCGGTATAATTCCCTGGTGCAATAGACCCTGCTCGATGACAACCAGGCGTCGCACAATTCGTATCAATAATCTGCTTCACTTGAAGATTATAACTTACTTGTAGCGTATCACAAAACGCTGGTGGTTCTGGTTCTGGTAATTTATCAGAAGTACAAGCGGTAGACCAAGACAATAGCCCAATGAATAATAAGGATGAAAATAAAATAAAAGCCTTAGACATAATTTATGAGTCAATTAGTTAATTTTAATTAAAATGCACCTAGTCCATTACCTATACAAATATTTCGCTACAAAGGCTGCGTTCCCCAACTCTTTAAGGAGATGGCTATAACTACACAACTTTCCTTTTAGTTTGTCAAAAGTAAAACGTTAAACGTTACTAATTGTATAGGTTTTAAGTAAATATTGAAGTTTGGTTTCAAGGTGACAGAAATATGTTTGACTACTTTAAATTCTATAAAGTGTTTAGAATACGCTCAATTGAACTTTCTTTACTGAACTTTGTATTTATTTAAGCAAAAATCCAGTAATTTTGCGATATTAAAGTAGTTACGACTACATTCATTTAAAAACTTAATTAAAGTAAAAAATATGTATCCAGCACATTTAGTCGCACCAATGTCAGCAGATTTGACAGATCATGGTTTCGAAGGCTTAACAACACCAGAAGAAGTGTCTCAAGTATTAGACCAGCAAGAAGGAACCGTTTTATTAGTTGTGAACTCTGTTTGTGGGTGTGCCGCAGCAAATGCTCGTCCAGCTGCGAAAATTGCTATGCAACATACAAAAACACCAACAAAAGCAACGACTGTTTTTGCAGGGGTTAATGGCGAAGCAACGGAAAAAGCTAGAGAATATTTATTACCATATCCTCCGTCTTCTCCTTCTATTGCTTTATTCAAAGAAGGAAAATTAGTTCACTTCATTGAAAGACACCACATCGAAGGGCGTTCTGCGGATATGATTGCGCAGAATCTAAAAATGGCTTTTGATCATTATTGTTAGTCAGTAGTGGGTTAGTCATTGATTATTATACCAATCACTAATTACCAGTCACTAATCACCAATATAACTTAGATATGCCAAATTTGTGTAAATTTGGCATATCTTTTTTTATGCTATCACTACGCTATCCTTATGCTCTTTATCGTTCCGACTCCTATTGGCAATTTAGAAGACATTACTTTTCGATCAATTCGGATTTTGAAAGAGGTCAGTCTTATTCTAGCAGAAGACACTAGAACTTCTAAAAAATTATTGAATCATTATGAAATTGAGACCCCATTACGGTCGCATCATGCGCATAATGAGCATCATACCACACCAGATATTATTAAATTGCTGCAAAATGGACAGGATATTGCGTTAATTTCTGATGCGGGAACACCTGGTATTTCTGATCCTGGTTTTCTATTAATCAGAGCTTGCCATCAAGCGGCCGTAAAAGTGGAATGTTTGCCTGGGGCAACTGCTTTTGTACCTGCCTTGGTCGCTTCTGGTTTACCTTGCGATAAATTTCATTTTGAAGGTTTTTTACCGCATAAAAAAGGACGAAAAACGCGCTTGGATTATTTGGCTACCTTGCCTTATACTTTCGTTTTATATGAATCTCCTCATCGTTTGGTTAAATGTTTAAAACAATTAGCAGAGCATTTAGATGGAGATCGATTGGCTTGTGTCTGTAGAGAATTAACTAAAATGCACGAAGAAATTGTGCCTGACACCTTAGATAATTTAATTAAATACTACGATGTGGAGAAAAAAGTAAGGGGGGAGATCGTTTTAGTTGTCAAGGGGAGAGAAGGGAAGTAAAAAGCAATTTCGACTTCAACCTCAATTTCAAAAGCAAAATTAGCAACAATCAAAAAATAAAATCGCCCGTTGGAAAACAGTACACATACACCCGTTCCTAAAGCAAGTGGAATCATTGGTAGCCTACTAGAATTATTCAGGCGACCTTTCCCTGTTATGGAAGATTGGGAAATGCGCTGGTTATTAATTGGTTTTCATGGCATTTTTATCGCCATTTTTTTAATTTTTTTAAAGCCTTTTCCTACCGTTTTCAATTTTGATAATGTTTTTATTACCGCAGGTTATGGTTTAGTCGTAAGTTTAATTTTAGCCATTAATCATTTTTTGATTAGCAAAATTCTTCCTATTGATATTAAAAAATGGACTATTGGTAAATCCGTTTTATGGACTTTGCATGATATTATCTCCCTCACTATCTGGGTCTTTGTTTATAATAATGTTTGGAATAATTTCGAAAATTTTACTTGGGGAAAGTTCTTTTATGTAGGTTGGATTACCTTAGTATTAGCAATTATCCCCGTCATCATTAGTACAATTTTATTAGAAAACTGGCTACTTAGAAGAAATTTACGCAATGCCAATCGGATACAACAATCCCTAGATAATGTGGGAACAACCGTTTTAGAAATGGCACCTCCGACCAACAATTTATTGACCATATATGCGGAGAGTCAAAGTGAATGGTTGAAAATTCGACCTTCCGACTTGATATTCTTGGAAAGTGCCGATAATTATGTGAGCATTTTCTATAAAGAAAAAGATCAATTACAAAAGAAATTATTGCGCTCCTCTTTGACCAAAATAGCAGACCAAATTACCCAATCTTATATCCAACGTTGTCATCGTTCTTACCTCCTAAATTTACATCAAATTAAATACGTAGATGGAAATAGTCGAGGCTTGCAGTTACAACTACTAGACTCAGATAAGGTCATTCCTGTTTCTAGAAAGTATGTAAAAGGCATATTAGCACAAATAGAAGCGGCCAAGTAAACTTATCACTAAATTACCCATCGGTACTCAATATCTTAATTTCCACTCGTTGATTTTTTCGCCGACCGCCTGTCGTATTATTAGAAGCAATTGGTCTGGATTTGCCATACCCTTTATAACTCAATTGTTTTCCTTTGATCCCTTTCGTTTGTAGGTAAGTAGCAACTGCTTTTGCCCTTGCAGTAGATAATTGGTTACAATAAAAATCATCACATAATCCACTTGTATGCCCACCAATTTCAATCACAATTTCCTCATTCTCTTTTAGAAAATCATAAATATTATCCAAACTAATAGCAGCAGATTTAGTAATCGTAGAATCATTCATTTTAAAAGACAAAGAACTAATTTTTATTATCTGTCCTTTAGAAATTTGTGCTCTGGAGAAACCTTCTATTTTAGAATTTTTCTTAGTTGGAATAACTTTAGGTGGAACTGGCGCCGTATAACCCTGTGGCTTCGCAGGTGGTTCCTGATAAGCAACGATTTGTTCTGGTTCGTAGATAATAATCGCCGAATCCCCTGTAGTGCCTGCTTTGTTGGTTGCCTGCATGACGACTCGATTATTTCCTTTTCTCAGATTAGTTGCCGTAGCAGATACCTTTCCTGTCTGACCATCGAAGGTGAAATTATTATTGATTTTACCGTTAACTTTAAAAGTAATGGCTAATTTTTCGTCAATATTTTTAATCGCTGCTTTTACTTGAAATTGCTTACGACTCGTAACTACTGGCGCATCTTGAGGTGTCGTAAATTCCACTTCAGGCATTTTAGCCAAAACAGGTGCTTCCTCTTGGTCACAAGGCATCGGAACTATATCGGAAGCTTTATCCACCAAAATATTTCCATTATAGGGAAATAAAACGGGCGTTTTATAGAAAGCTTCTAGCATGATATGTGTATGTGTCTGCTTAGGCTCAAATTTAAAAGCAAAAGGTTGCCAAGTCGTATTGGCGATCAAAGGAGATTCTGCTAGGCGCTCCTTTTTCTCACAATATCCATCCACTCCCCATATGACCAATTTAATCGGTTGCACATAATTAGACGGCGTTCCTGTTTCTCTACTGGCACTTACATATAGTTCAGAACGACTAAGGTTGATACTAAAGCTATAACAAGTACCCCCTTGAATAGGCGTCGTCAATTTTTGAGAAACTCGTTCCCAAGTATCATTATCTCTAACCACCATTCCTAAATAAGTATTCCCGTCACTAGGATATTTAATGACATCAAAAGCACCACTAGGATGGGTATCTGGAGGCGTTTCTTCTGGAAAGCCACAATTTTTCCAACCATGTGGAACGGTCTCCGCACGCGGATAATCTTCAAAGGAAGGATTAATTAACTTAATAACTCCGTCCTGTCCAAAAACAGTAAATGGAGCAAGACCTAAAATAAAGGTAAGTGTAACTAGTACGAGTCGGGTTGTCATAAACCACAAATGTTTGTTGAGTCAATGTTTTTAGAACGCTTAAAAAGCTGGTTTTTGTCTTGTTGATAGGAGAAAATTACAATAAAAGTAGGAATATTAATAGCTTGTTAACTTTTTTTAGTTGGAATCGGTTGTCGGTTGCCAGTTACCTGTTACCAGTTTAGGCGAATAATCCAATACTTAAACCTTCTACCAAATTATGAAAGGTTCAGTAATCGTAATCGCAACTATAAATTTAACAGGCAACTGGCAACTGGTAACTGATAACTGGTAATCCTAAATATCAGTTTTCTTCATTTTTGCAATCTTCCGATAAGCAGCAATATGTTTTTTCAACAAACCAGCTAATTCCTTCAATCTAATTTCTGCGTCGTCTCCTGGTTGTTGATCCGCCGCATCAATCATATAATTTAAATAACGGAATTGGTCTAATAGCATCGGCTTATGATAGCGACCTTTTTTAGTAACAAATTGCTGAATTAAGTCATCCAATTGCTCAATTTGTTTTTGTTGAGCTTTCGTTTGTTGATCAAGCGGTAAGTCAGCTAGTTTTTTCTTATTATTCTCTATGTTATTTAAAGTTTGTTTCGCTAAATTTCGCTGTGCTCTTACTTTTAAATTTAAGGCTTCTTGTGCTTTAATTTCAGCTAGAGTAACACCACTTGCTGCAACTTTAGGATCCATTTTAATCCTAAAATTTTCATGGAACGTTTGACCATTTACTTTCAAGCGCACCGTATATTCGCCAGGACTAACTAATGCACCATTTCTGCCACTCCTTTTTACATCTTTGTCCCAAATGCCTTCGTGGCGCATATCCCATCGGAATTGGTGCAAACCAGCTACCGTTTTCAAAAGTGGTGTTGTTCCTCTACCTGAAAACTCCGTAGACATATTTCTCTCCTTATCAACTTTTGTTTTAGCAGGATCAACACTTTTAAAAGCACGGACAACATCACCATTCGTATTCAGAATTTCTAAGCTAATAGGGCTTTTTGCGGTAGCTTGTAAATAGTAGTTGATGTTGACTGCATTCGATGGATAGTAAGGAATACTATTTTTACTAGTCCCTCTATATCGTAATCTATATTCGTCTCTTGGTTGAAATAATTGAGCATCTGCCGCCGCTACTTTATCCATAGATGCGTGTAAAACGGATAAGTCATCTAATATCCAAAAAGACCGCCCCATCGTAGAAACGACTAAATCTTTTTGATGGACTTTTATATCGCTTATCGGCGTAACAGGTAAATTATTTTGGAAAGCATGCCAATTGTCTCCATCATCAAAAGAAATAAACAAACCATATTCTGTGCCTGCATACAGTAACCCTGCTCGGTCTGGGTCTTCTCGAACGACTCTAACTGGATAATCATTAGGAATACCTTTGGTAATCAATTGCCAATCTTGCCCATAATTTTCTGTTTTATAAATATAAGGCGTCCAATCTCCCAATTGGTACCGCAAAGAAGTGAAATAGGCTTTTCCCGCTTGGTGATTAGAGGGTTCTACACAATCAATTCGACCACCTTTTGGTAAACTTTTAGGCGTAACGTTTTTCCAACCATCTTTGCCACCATCTTGGGTCACATAGACAGGGCCATCATTCGCCCCTGTCCAAATTAAGCCAGCTTGTAAACTAGATTCTCGGATGGAATATATCGTGCTATAAAATTCTTCCCCCGTTATATCCCTAGTAATTGGGAAACCCGAAATCACTTGTCTTTGTGGATCGAAGTCGGTTAAATCAGGCGAAATTGTTTCCCAAGTTTTCCCATCATTTGTTGTTTTATGAACAAATTGGGACGTATGATACACCACATCTGGATTATGCGGAGAAACATGAATAGGCGAGACTCTTTGGAATCGGTATTTTAATTCCTTTGGATTATGCCCGTACATATTACTAGCACCCACATAATATTTTTTCTCTTGTCCTGTCTTTTTGTTATACACCCCAAATCGTCCTTTACAATTGGCATATACAATGTCTGAATTTCCAGGTTTTGGCACAACGGGCCCCGTTTCACAACCACCTACACTCAATAAAATTTGCTCTTGTCCACCAGACCTTAAATAGGTTGGTAAACTCGGTAAAGCCAAAGTAGAATTATCTTGTTGTCCAGCATACACCCAATAAGGCACTTGGTCATCCACTTCAATCTGGTACAATTCAGCCGTGGCTTGATTAAATTGGTTTGACCAACTGACTCCTCCATTTAACGTTACATTTACTCCGCCATCATTCGCTTGCACAAAATTCATAGAATCGGTTGGGTTAATCCATATATCGTGGTTATCACCATGCGGTGTCCGCATTCTTTTCCACGTTTTGCCCGCATCTTTAGATTTGAAAAATTGAGTAGCAGAAGCATATAAAACATCGGCATTTTGTAGATCTGCTTTGATATTACAATAATAAAAAGGACGATCTAATAATTGTCTTTTATGGCTCACCAATTCAAAAGTAGCACCATAGTCATTAGAACGGTAAAGTCCTCCCCTACCATCTGCACTTTCTTCTTCGGGTGCTTCGATTAAAGCATAGACTCGACTTGGATCATTAGGAGAAACCGTTAAATCTGCTTTTCCAATCAAGCCTTGCGGCAAACCTTTTTCCAATTTTAGCCAGTTATCTCCGCCATCCGTTGACTTATAAATACCACCTTCTTTCATGCCGCCACTAATAATCGTCCAAGGCGTTCGCTTTGCTTTCCACGCTGCAGCATATATAATATTAGGATTCTCTGGTGCAAATTCCATATCGACGATTCCAATTTCATCGCTGATGTACAAACTTTTTGACCACGTTTTTCCACCATCTTTAGAACGATACAAGCCTCTTTCTTCATTAGCATTAAACGCTTGACCAATTGCTGCTACAAAAATGGTATTCGGATCGGTTGGATGAATTTCAACTGCCCCAATTTGTCCTGTCTTTTCTAACCCTACATGAGTCCAAGTTTTACCGCCATCAGTTGTTTTGTATACTCCTTTTCCAGCAATAATATTACTCCTAATCCCATCAGAACCCGTTCCTACATAAATCGTTTTTGGGTTATTTTGATCCACCGTAATGGCTCCAATAGAGGGAGAAGCAAAATAACCATCCGAAATATTTTTCCAAGTGATGCCATAATCTTCTGTTTTCCATACGCCTCCACCCGTTGCGCCCATATAGTAAGTCGATGGTTTGGAGGCAACACCTGCTACTGCGGTGACTCGTCCACCTCTAGTCGGGCCAATACAACGATATTCAAAAGTTTCTAAAATAGTCGTATCTATCCATGTTTTGGAAACGCTTACTTGTGCGGTAATTGCTGTTGTGCAAGTAAGTATTAAAAAGAGGATTAAAAATTTGAAGTATTGGTTAGGCATAATTGAATATACTAGATTTAAAAATAGGAGGAATATATGCCCAACAAAGGTATAAAATGTTAGAAACTCTTTTTATAAAAATCGTTTTTGTCTTTCAAAAGCAGTAATCCATTATCTTTTTATAATTTTGCGAGCACTATCACGTTTAGTTTGAGTGTCCTAAGTAAAATTTAATTTTCAATTTCAACTTCAATTTTCAATCACCTTCGATGAAAATTGAAGTTGAAGTTAAAAATGATCGACATTTTAAAATATCGATTCCGATGTATATCGGAATTGGTTTTAAATTTTGCGTAAGCGCCTAACGAATTTATCGTTCATCATTCATCGTACATCATTTACCATCAATGTCTGTAATCGTTCAAGATTTAACAAAAATATACGGTCAACAAAAAGCTGTTAATAATATTAGTTTTGAAGCTAAAAAAGGAGAAGTGTTGGGTTTTCTAGGACCTAATGGTGCAGGGAAAACAACGACCATGAAAATTATTACCTGCTTTATTCCTCAATCGGCAGGAAAGGCACAAGTTTGTGGTTACGATGTGGTCACCGATCCGTTGGCAGTTCGAGCAAGAATTGGTTATTTACCAGAACATAATCCGCTTTATAAAGATTTATATGTCAAAGAATATTTATCGTTCGTAGCAGGTTTACATAAGGTAAAAAATAAGCGACAGCGAGTAGCAGAAATGATAGAAAGAACGGGTTTGCAACGAGAACAAAATAAACTCATTGGTTCTTTGTCCAAAGGATATCGGCAAAGAGTTGGCTTAGCTCAGGCGATGTTACATGATCCCGAAGTATTGATTTTGGATGAACCAACTTCTGGTTTAGATCCCAATCAATTGATAGAAATCCGTCGATTGATTAAAGAATTAGGGCAAGAAAAAACGGTTATTTTCTCGACTCATATTATGCAAGAGGTTCAAGCCCTTTGTGATAGAGTGATTATTATCAACAAAGGAAAAATGGTCGCCAATGATACGATTGAAACCTTGCAACAGAAAGTGACGGGGGAAACCGTTATTACCGTAGAATTTGCCCAACAAATTTTGCAAAAACAGTTAACAAAAATTGAACAAGTCAAAACGATTAAATCTTTAGGAAACGGTCGTTGGCAATTTATTTCTGAAAAAAACAAGGATATTAGAGGCGATATTTTCAATTTTGCAGTTGCCAATGATTTGACTTTATTAGAAATGAAAAAGGAACAATATAGTGTAGAAGATGTATTTCAAGAATTGACAAAATAGTGATTGGTGATTCGTAATTAGTGATTAGTAATAAGCAATAAATGATGAAAAAGACTTACTTTTTAGATGCTAATATACTTTCAAGTTTTGCAAGATATTCCCCTTCTTTAAGGACAGGGCTATTAAGTTCTATCCTGCAAATTTTTAAGTTTAAAATTCTTATACAAGTTTTTAGAATTTGCAGGATTTCCTCCCTCTTTGAAGGGGGTCGGGGGGATGTAAAGTCGGTATTTTCCAGAATAGTTGGAATAATTACCAAAAACATCCCCCTAGCCCCCTTCAAAAGGGGGAATGACTCTGTGCAAACTAGAATATTAGAAAAGAAAATTAACATTCTTCCTCTTATAAAACAGGATTTAACAGCCCAATTTTGGAAGGGAGGAGTAATAATGATACTACTCTTATTGACCATTTCCTTAAACGCCCAAAACCAATTAACCCAATCCTTCCGTTTTGAAAATGGGGTGTATCAAACCTTTGAAGCATTTCAGCATAATAGACCAACCCATACGGGGAATATGATAGACGGCAATTTTTTCATTAATGAAAAAACCAAACAAGCAAAAGTAGAATACATTCGCTTAAAAGGAACCGGCAAAAAATTGGATTTAGATAATGTTTGGGGGGTCGTTATTCGAGGTATTCCTTATATCAAAACTTCACCAAATTTACCTGCACATAATTTAAAAGTTTTTGCTTCAATGGAAGTAAGAGGCAATATTTGCTATTATGCTTATGATGACATTGAAGAAAAAGAAGTAACCTTTAAGGCTTATAACCCTTTAATTGGTAAACCTTTTCGTACAGGAAAAGCGATGCGAAAACTACCCGTCATTAAAGAAAAAATGCTTCGGTTTTCGACAGGGGAAGTGGCAGATTTTAATTATCAAAATTTACTAGAATGGGTAAGAGAAGAACCCGAAATAATTCAAGCATTAAAAAGTCTTGGTCCTGTTAGGTCAGAAGATAAATTATTCGATGCTTTGTTATTATATAATGATAAGCATTCTGTTACATTACCAATCAACCAATAATAAATAATCAATCAACCATTAGATGCTAAGCATATTTTATAAAGAAATTAATACTTTTTTCAGTTCTCTTATCGGCTACATCGTCATTGGTGTTTTCCTAATTTTCATGGGTTTAATGCTCTGGGTCTTTCCAGATTACAGCCTATTAAAATATAGTGTCGCTTCTTTGGATGCCTTATTTGAAATAGCGCCTTTAATCTTTTTGTTTTTAATTCCAGCTATTACGATGCGTTCTTTTGCGGAAGAAAAACAAACTGGAACGATTGAGCTATTAGTCACTCGTCCATTGCGAGATTGGGAAATTGTATTGGGTAAGTTTTTCGCCTGTTGGTTACTCGTTATTTTTGCGCTTTTACCAACCCTACTCTATTACTATACGATGCACGAATTGGGTTCTCCCAAAGGAAATTTGGATGCTGGAGCAATCGCTGGGTCTTATATTGGTTTGGCTTTATTAGGCGGTACTTTTGTTGCGATTGGCTTATTGGCTTCTTCTATTACCGATAACCAAATCATTGCTTTTATCCTCGCCTTATTTTTCTGTTTCCTATTCTATTGGGGTTTTGATTACTTGAGTCGATTGCCCATTTTTCTAGGCAAAACAGATGATATTGTGCAAATGATTGGTATTGATTATCACTATATGTCCATTAGCCGAGGTGTCTTGGATAGTCGGGATTTAATTTATTTTATATCGGTTATTGGGGTGTTTTTAATGGGCAGTCAAGTGGCTTTGGAAAGTCGTAAATGGTGACAGGATGAACGACCGATCCCGCAGGGTGAATGTCTGGGAGACATTCAAGGGAGTGAACCGTGAAACGGGTGGGATGGCTACACGATGGATGAACTAGGAGGATGCAATACGGATTCGGGCGGATTTAACGGATTTAAGCGGATTTTTTATCGAGGTTTATAGATTCTTAATTGAATTTCTTAAAAGATTTACAGGGTTTGTTTGGAGAATCTCTATTCTCTAATCTCGCCTCTCTACTCTTAAAAAAACATGAAGCAATCAATTTTAAATTTAGTATTAGTTATCGGCATTGCCATTGGGTTAAATATTATTGGTAATCATTTTTATGGGTACTTGGATTTAACCGAAGAAAAGCGCTATACCTTGACTGAACCGACCCAAAATTTATTACAAAATTTGGATGATGTGGTGTATGTCAATGTGTTTTTGGAAGGGGAATTCCCCGCAGGATTCAAACGGTTGCAAAAAGCAACTAGAGAAATATTAGATGATTTTCGGAGTATTTCAGGGTATATTGAGTATGAATTTGAAGATCCGATTCCTTCGGATTTATCTGTCGATGAGAAAAATGCGCGCATCAAGCAATTAAGAAATGATGGATTAAAAGCAAGAAACCTTACTATTAAAGATGGAAAAGAACAAAGGCAAATGCGCTTTTATCCTTACGCTGTTTTAAATTATAAAGGTAGAAGCATCCCAATAGATTTAGTTGGAGAGAATATTCCTGGTTTATCTTCGCATGAGGTGTTAAATAATAATGTTAGTCTACTGGAATATAAATTGACTAATGCTATTCAAAAGCTTCAAACATCAAGAAAACCTGTAATTGCTTTTACTGCAGGTCATGGAGAATTACCATATCCCAATACGCAAGATATTCGGAATGAATTAAGTGCTTTTTACGATGTGGGTGATTTGATCCTGGATAGCTTAGTACAAATTAATGCTGGAATTTCTGTATTAATTGTGGCGAAACCACGTACTGCTTTTAGTGAAAAAGACAAGTTTAAAATAGACCAATATGTGATGAATGGCGGAAAGATAATATGGTTAATGGATGCTTTAAATGTTAGCTTAGATAGTATTGGATTAAGGGGTGCTTATGCGCCTTATCCTTATTCGGAAAATACCTTTAACCTAGAAGATTTATTATTTAAATATGGTACTCGACTAAACAATAGTTTAGCAATGGATTTGCAAAGTACCAGAATACCTCAAGTCATTGATGAAAGGGGAACTACTCAATTATTTCCATGGCCGTATCATTTAGTATCTATTCCTAACCAAAAACATCCTGTAACAAGAAGCCTTGGGCCATTAAATTTATTATTTGCCAATACTATTGACACGGCTATTCGTACAAAAACTCCTATAACCAAAAGTGTGCTTTTATCAACTTCTGAACGAAGCAAGACACAATACTTCCCTATGCGGCTTTCATTTGAAGTGTTGAAAACAAAACCAGATTTAACAACTTATAATAAGAAAAATCAACCACTAGCCGTATTATTAGAGGGTAAATTCCCTTCCTTATATGAAAATCGCCCTAAAGGAGATTTTTTAAAAGTCTACGATCAATTGGGCTTTGAATATAGAACGGTAAGTGAACCCACTAAAATGATTGTAGTAGCAGATGGAGACATTATTAGTAATTACGCAGATGCTTCCCAAGGTCGTTATTTACCACTAGGTGTTAATCGGTACGAATCTAAAATAAATTTCTCAAACAAAGACTTTTTAATCAATGCCATCGAATACATGGTAGATGATAATGGGGTGATTGCTGCTCGTTCTAAAGAGGTCAAGTTACGTTTATTGAATGAAACGAAAGCAGAAGAAGAGGAAACCAAATGGCGAATCATTAATATCCTTGTACCTTTAATTTTATTGCTACTATTTGGAATCGGGTATAATTACTGGCGACGATGGCGGTATGCAAGGTGAAGCAGTAGGCAGTTTTACAGTTAGCAGGAAGCAAGAAAACTTATGCAGACTAAAATGCCTTATATGCTAAAAAATAATTACTTTAGCGTTTATTCTAGACTAAAACAAACTAAAAAATATCAACATGGAAAACTTACTTCAAGGCGATGGTTTTAATTTAATTGTAATGGTTATTGTCGGTGCTATTGCAGGTTCATTAGCAGCTAGAGTCATTCGAGGAGATAATTTCGGTTTTATTATTAATGCTATTTTAGGTATTGCAGGCGCTGTCGTTGGTGGACATATTTTTAATTGGTTAAAAGTTAGCCCTGGTAGTGGCATTGTAAAAATAATTGATGATACGTTCGGCGTAAGCTTACCAGAAAACTTAGTAGGGATGGTCGTTTCAGCAACTGTCGGCGCTATTGTGATTCTTTGGGTGATGAGTATTTTTAGAAGCAAGCGAAGTCGAAGATAATTGGTGAGTTAATGAGGGAATAAGGTGATGAGTCAATGAGGTTTTCTCATATACTCATCAACTCATTCATCTCTATCCCTTTTCTCCTACTAAACAATTTTCCTTTCTCCTTGTTTGAAGACAAAATTCAATTCATGCTTCAAGCAACTTTCCAAAAATATACGCTTCAATTCAAGCAACCTAGTGGCACTTCTAGAGGCGTACTCCGCACCAAAGATTCTTGGTTTATTTTTTTGCAAAATACTGATCATCCAACCATTACAGGTATTGGTGAATGTGGTTTACTAAAAGGCTTAAGTGCAGATGATGTGCCTGAGTATGCAACCAAAGTAGCGGAAGTATGTGCGGATATAAACAACCATGCTTATTGGCTATCGGAAGGCTTGCGCCAATTTCCTTCTATTCATTTTGGGTTAGAAATCGCTTTAAAAGACTTGGCCAATCAAGGGTCGAAGATTCTATTTCCTTCTGATTTTACGGAGAAAGAAATGCCTGTTCCTATCAATGGCTTAATTTGGATGGGTGAAAAGCAATTTATGTTTGATCAAATCAAAACTAAATTAGCTGCTGGTTTTAATTGTATTAAATTAAAAATTGGGGCAATTGATTTTGCGGCAGAATTAGATTTATTAAAATACATTCGACAACAATTTTCTGCTAAAGAAATAGAAATTAGGGTGGATGCCAATGGTGCTTTTAATCCATCCAATGCATTAGAAAAATTAAAAAGACTCTCCGACATTGAGTTACATTCCATCGAACAACCCATCAAACAAGGGCAATTAGAAGCAATGGCGAATCTTTGTAATCAAACACCCTTGCCAATTGCTTTAGACGAAGAACTTATCGGCGCTTTTACGCCTGAAAAAAAACGAACCATTATTGAAACGATTCGCCCACAATACCTCATTTTTAAACCTAGTTTCATCGGTGGTTATAGCGGTACACAAGAATGGATTGACCTTTGTGCGGAATTTGGTACGCCTTGGTGGATGACTTCCGCGCTCGAATCGAATATTGGATTAAATGCAATTGCCCAATGGACCGCCGTTTTAGATAATCCAATGCCACAAGGTTTGGGAACAGGGCAATTATATACGAATAATATTGACTCACCTTTGATGGTGGAGCATGGGCGTATTTATTATAAAAAGGATTCGGTATGGGATTTAAGTAATTTATTGAACGAATAGAAAATGATTCCCCCACAAATTTAATTTCCCCACGAATTTCAAGTACACAAAATACCGATTTGCCGCATGGATACTAAAAATATCAGTTTAGGAATAAAACTATTCATTCCAATAAACCTTTATACCTTTACCCCTCTAAACCATTAAACCTCTATTTATGGGATTCTTCAAAAAAGGAAGTAAATTATATAGCATACTCAATTTAAAATGTCCTCGTTGTCACGAAGGAAATTTATTCCATACGAGTACTTGGTCGTTTCAAGACATTACAGGCATGCCGGATAATTGCCCTAATTGCCAGCAAAATTATATGCCTGAACCTGGATTTTATTATGGTGCTATGTTTATCTCCTATGTCTTTTGGGGCTTCTTTTGTGTCATTTTTGGTGGAACTTGTATTATGGGATTGGGCTGGAGTGTGAATAAAACGACCTTGGTTATAATTGGTATTTCTGCTGTATTTTTTGTTTGGTTGTTTCGGACGTCTAGGGCAGCGTGGTTTAATGCCGTTGTGCATTATGATGCTAAATTTGCCGCTCAGAAGCAATAAACATTTACTTTGTCACAGCTCGGAGAGCTGTGTTACTTTTACCATTCATCATTAAAATTATGCCTTTTGAAAGACGGTATGTGTCTCTCCTACTCAATGGAGTCAATTATACAGATGAAAAGCTAGTAGCGCCCAGTAGTGTAGGTATTAAGGCGAACGAAACTGGACAAGATTGGCAACAAAGCTTGCATCAATTCCTACTAAATTGGATGGATAAATCTGATTTTGTAACCGTTAATACGTCTGGTTCTACAGGCAAGCCCAAGCAAATTCAATTACTCAAAGAGCGCATGATGAATAGTGCGTTTATGACAGGTAACTATTTTGGGTTTAAGAGTGGACAGACTGCTTTATTATGCTTGCCTTGTGATTATATCGCTGGAAAAATGATGGTCATTCGATCAATCATGTGGGGCTTGGATTTGCAATTAGTTCCACCTACAGGAAATCCAATGGCGGATATTGACCAACCGATAGATTTTGCAGCGATGATTCCTTTGCAAGTCGCTAATATTTTTGAACAAAGTCCTGATAAATTTAAGTTGATTAAAAGATTAATCATTGGAGGAGGGAAAGTTGATGCCCAATTACAAGTCAAATTACAGACAATTCCTACCGAATGTTACGCCACTTACGGAATGACCGAAACAATTACCCATGTTGCTATAAAAAGCTTGAATGGAAAACATCAAACGAATTATTTTCAAGGCTTGTCCAATATTCAATTTGCTACCGATGCTAGAGGGTGTTTGACCATTCATGCGCCTCGATTATCCGAGAATTTAGTGGTAACCAATGATATAGTAGACTTAAAAAATGCGCAACAATTTGAATGGTTAGGCAGAATTGATAATGTTATTAATACAGGTGGTGTTAAAGTTTTTCCAGAAAAAATAGAAGCCAAACTTGAGCAAATTATTGATACTCGCTTTTTTATCACCTCTCTCCCCGACAAAAAGTTAGAAAATAAAGTAGTCTTAATTATTGAATCCAATAAATGGGTAAACAAAAAAATTGATGTATTAAAACTTGATTTAAAGCAGGTTTTATCTAAATTTGAGCAACCAAAAGCCATTTATTTTATCGAACAATTTGAAGAAACACCAACAAAAAAAATGCAGCGACAGCGAACAAAAGAAAAACTATAAGGTTTAACTTATAAAACTTTCAGAAAATTCTGAAAGTTTGTATATTTGTGTAGTCAAATCCAATTTCCCAGACTACCTCGAAAGATTTCGAGAGGCTATAGTTGAAAAAAAATACTGTGAATACATTGATTCAATTAACAGACAAAGACACATTCGCCTTATACCGATTACCCAATCAGTTGAACCACTTTTTGGTCAAGCAAAAAAATAATGGCTATAGTCTTTTGGATACGCAGGCTTTTAATAAAAAAGGCTTTGTTTTTTACCCATTTACTCGTTCAAGTGGCAAACCTAGTGTATTTATCAACAGCGAAGAAGTCATTCCAAATGCAAGTATAAATTTTCACTCCAATCACGATAATCCAGTCGTTCCTATTTCTAAATCGACGTATATAGATAAGGTTAATCAATTTATTGGCGCTACTAAAGCCCGTTTTAAAAAATTAATCTTTTCCAGAATTAAAAAAATAAATACCAAACCAGGGAATCTATTTAAATTATTCGAAGCCTTAAAAGCCAGCTATCCTACTGCTTTTATTTATTTGGTAAATATTGCAAATGAAGGTTGTTGGATTGGCGCTTCTCCTGAAATTTTATATACCCAAAATGGTCTAGCGCACACAATGGCATTAGCGGGAACGCAGAAAGATTTGGGTTTGCCTCTAGAAAAAGTGCATTGGGGAAAGAAAGAAATTGAGGAGCAATCTATCGTCGAGCGCTATTTCCAAAGAATCTTACAGAATCAACAAATAGGTTTTAAAAAATCAGCTAGACAAACGGTTAAAGCTGGTAATATTTTGCACTTACGGACAAACTTCACTTTTAATCCAAGAGGGCAGGTTTATGAATTAGTCTCTGATTTGCACCCAAGTCCTGCCGTTTGTGGCATGCCGAAGCAATCTGCTAAAGAATTTATTATTAATCACGAACCACATACCAGAGATTATTACTGTGGCTTTTTAGGGCCCGTTAATTTGCACGAAGAAACCAATTTATATGTCAATTTACGTTGCATGCAAGTGATGAAAGATTATTTTGCACTCTATGTCGGTGGTGGTATATTACCAGATTCTGACCCAGAAAAAGAATGGGAAGAAACAGAGATGAAAGCTAGAACATTATCAAGCGTTATTGAAAAAGTATATTTTAAAGAATTTGTGTAAAATAGGTGTCGGGTGTCAGGTATTAGGTGTCAGGTTAGATGTACATCCTACCTGACATCCGAAACCCGAAACCTGATATCTCTTCCATGCTTTCAAACAAGCCTCATATTCGTAACCTCGTAGAAATTTGCGCTCAAAAAGGTATTGAACAGGTTATCATTTCTCCAGGTTCTAGGAACGCTCCACTTATTATTTCTTTTGGTAAACATCCTGCCTTTAATTGTTTAAGTATTCCAGACGAACGAGTCGCTGGCTTTTTTGCTTTGGGCATTGCTCAACAAACTCGTAAGCCTGTTATCATTACTTGTACCTCTGGAACGGCTTCTTTGAATTTTGCTCCCGCCATTGCCGAAGCTTTTTACCAAAAAATACCCTTATTAATTTTAACTGCCGACCGTCCTGTAGAATGGATTCATCAAGGGGAAGGACAATCTATTGCCCAAAGAAATGTATTCGGCAATTATGTAAAGCGTAGTTACCAGTTACCACAGGAAGTGAGTGATATAGATGGCTTATGGAGTGCCAATCGAATTATTTGTGAGGCTATTGACCAGACAATGGAAAGTAGTAGTGGCCCTGTTCATATCAATATTCCTTTTCGAGAACCTTTGTATGATACTAAAGATTATTCGGATATGCCGTTACCAAAAATAATAGAGACGGCAGCTTTTGAAAAGAGGCTATTATCCACACAGTTATCAACATTTGTTAATATCTGGAAATCCTCCAATAAAAAAATGATTTTAGGTGGGCTACTACCACTCGATAAGCAGGTAAGCATTTCTTTAAATAAACAATTAAAAAAAATTAGCCAAGATCCTACCGTAGCTGTTTTACCAGAAATTACTTCCAACCTCCATTATAAAAATTTTGTATCCGATTTTGATAGTGTGTTAAGTGCTGTTTCAGACACAGAAATAGCATCCTTTCAACCAGACTTATTAATTACGATTGGTGGATCGTTTATTTCTAAGCGAATTAAATTATGGTTACGAAAGCATCCACCAAAAGCACATTGGCATATCGAAGAAATTGATTATCATATTGATACTTTTCAGGGATTGACGAAGACGGTTAATATGAAACCAGTTGCTTTTTTTGAGCAGTTGCTGCCCTACGTATCTGATACTTTGAAAGTATCTGATACGTTAGTCTCCAATTCCAAGAGTTCCCAAGTATCAGACACTTTGAAAGTGTCAGATACTCATACGACTTATCAAACTACTTGGAAAAACAAAGCAAAAAAGATCGAAAAAAGAAAAGATAAATATTTAAATAAAATAGGTTGGTCGGACTTACTGGCCTTCAAAAATGTTTTACCAGTATTACCCAAAAACACCAATTTACATTTAGCCAATAGTACCCCCGTTCGATATGCCCAATTATTTAAAACTAGAAAAGATATTATTTATAATTCAAATCGAGGAGTAGCAGGCATAGACGGGTCTACCTCTACGGCAACAGGGGCTGCTTATATTACGCAACACCCCACAACAATTATCACAGGCGACATTTCTTTTTTTTATGATTCTAATGCCTTTTGGCAACATCATTTATCACCTGATTTACGAGTAATTTTAATCAATAATGGTGGTGGAAATATCTTTCGGTTTATCAAAGGACCAGATACAACTGCTCAATTAGCAGATTATTTTGAAGCACAACAAGAACGAAGTGCGGAATATATTGCCAAAACATATAATTTAAACTATTTTGTGGCTGAAAATGAAGTGAATTTAAAGCAGGTATTAGTTCCTTTTTATAAAAAATCGACCAATAATCGACCTGCTATTTTAGAAATTAAGACGCCTAATGTGGAAAGTGCAGAGGTATGGCGGGCTTATTATCAATATTTAATTAAAAGTAAATAAACGAAAAACATGTCCAAAAATTGGAAAGATAAAGCAGTTGCAGTCAGAGAAGGAGAAGGATTAGACGAAGTGGCTTTAAAAGCCTATTTAAGTAAACATTTACCTCAATATACAGGAGATTTATCCATCAATCAGTTTCCCGGTGGCGCTTCCAATTTGACTTATGCGGTCAATATAGGAGATACACGATTGGTTTTACGTCGTCCACCTTTTGGGCCAAAAATCAAGTCTGCGCACGATATGTCTAGAGAGTATAAATTATTCTCTAAGCTAATTGATTCTTATAGCAAAGTGCCTAGAGCTTTACTATTCTGCGAAGATGAGTCCATCATTGGTCGAGAATTTTACGTCATGGAACGAGTAGAAGGGGTAATTTTGCGTTCTAAAATGCCAAAAGAAATGCATCCTGAACCAACCGTAATGCGAGGCATTGCTAATTCTTTAGTAGAGACTTTAGTGGATTTACATAAGGTGGATTATAATGCAGCAGGTTTAGGCGATTTAGGTCGCCCAGCAGGATATAATGAACGACAAGTAAGAGGTTGGACAAAACGTTATTTCAATGCCAAAACAGATGAAGTACCTGAAATTGAAAAGGTCAGTAAATGGTTAGCAGGTAATTTATTACCTGAATCAGATAGCTGTTTGATACATAATGATTACAAGTACGATAATGTCGTTTTAGATAGTGCCGATTGGACAAAGATTATAGCTATTTTAGATTGGGAAATGTGTACTTTAGGTGACCCGCTCATGGATTTAGGAACTTCTCTTTGTTATTGGACAAACCCTAATGACCCTGATTGGATCAAGCAAATTGCACTTAGTCCAACTACTTTGCCTGGCAATCCAACTAGAAGTGAAATTGCGAAAATTTATGCGAAAGCAAGTGGCAGAGATTTAAGTAATATCGTTTATTATTATGTTTTTGGGTTGTTTAAAATTGCGGTGGTCGTCCAGCAGATTTACAAGCGGTATAAAACAGGGCATTCTACCAATCCTAAATTCGCTCATATGAATCATGCTGTGAAAGGTTTAAGTATGATGGCTTGGCAGGCGGTGCAGAAGAATCGGATTGAGGATTTGTTTTAAATAAAATATAAACCAAAATGAAAAAAAATATTTATCGATTTCTATTGATTGTATTTCTTGGAATTGGCGCCTTTCTAAGCAGTCATTATAGAAAAGAAGTTTACAAAAGTGGAGATGGTAATATTTTTATAGCTGATGCGGGAGGTAATATTGTTGTCGTTTTAATTTTATGCCTATTCTTTTGGGGTTTTACATCAAAAGGAGGAACGATAAAAATAAATGGTAGATTTAATAAAGTATTCGATGTTTTTTTAATGACTTGCTTTTATATTCTCTCAGAAATAGCAGCGCTTTTTGTTAATTTTTTGGGTGTGTTTGACATCAAAGACATATATGGATATTTGATCGGAGCTATGCTAGCTCTTCTCTTAGTTTTCATTCTAGATAAAAAAGAGTATGACTTCTCTACTAGAAAAAAAGATAATAAATAAGTGTTGTACTTCATTTAATTATCTATTAATCAAATGCAATATTTTGAAACAACTTTATCCATTCCATTAGGCACGATAAGCTATCTCCTTGACATATCTTTTTTCGATTATTCGCTCCTCTTTTGCAGTCATAATTTCCTGCTCTACTTCTTTTTGAAATATCTTCCACCAAAATATAGCAGGAATAAGATTTCCAGAATGTTGCTCTAATCTGTAAGCTAAAGATTTTCCTACTGGTTCCTTTCCTTTGATAATCCGACTCAAACGAGAGGGGTGAATATTAATTTCTTCCGCTAATCTTTTCTGGGTTCTTCCTACTACTTTAAGATAAGTTCTTAAATAATCACCAAAAGTATTTTTTGAATTAAATTGATCTTTGTTTAAATAAGATTTTATATTGTATTTTAGGGTTAAAATATTTGAATACAATTGCTCTTTTTCCGTTAAATCATTTCTTCGTGCCATTCGTAGCTGAACAAATTCTTCCTTTGCTTTTATAGCATCATCATCTGCTAATGAGTCAGATACTAAAATAGCATCAGCAAGTTCTGCTTGGCTGTATTTCTCTTGTAACGCTTTATAAATTTGTTCTTTTTCATTCATCTCTTAAATATTTTTCGATTAACCGTTCAGAATTTTCCAGTTCCGTAAATAGGAATTGTCCCATTTCTGCGAAGCCATATTTGTCTTTATATAAGTTTATTATCTCCGATTTAGGTTTCAAAGAAACGAATCCATCATAATTTTTTTCGAAGGCGATTTCACAAGTATGTGCAATTAGGCATCCAGCTATATTATCATAAACTTTCGCTCGTCCTTTATTTAAATTACTGCTTTCAATTAGATGAATGTGCAATCTATATTCTTTAGGAATAGCTTCTACAGAAATTAATCCTAGTATTTTATCCTCTATTTGAAGCCTAATCTTATGCACAATATAATCCTTTTCCTTTCTCCAGTTAAATACAAACTCGCCAGATTTCTCTATAATTTCCCAATCCTCATCTTTCACTAATTCTATAACTGCTTCATGAAATTCATTTGTTTTTTTGTGTAAAACTTTCATATATCAAATATACATAAAAAATTGACAAAAAACATCAATTTTATTTAAAAATTAGCTTTCTCCCTCTTCTAAACTAACTAAAAAAGCCACCAAATCTCGTATCTGCTGCTTATTCAAAATATCCTTCACACCAGGCATACTAGAAGGAATATCTTCTCTAGTTTCCACTTGATTTTTAGCAATCGTTTGCAAATCTTCTTTGCCTATTTTTAATTTAATGTCTGTCTCTGTTTCTTCCATAACGATACCAGCGGTAGTCGTTCCATCCTTTAACGTAAGCGTAGCCACGCCATAACCGGGAGACAATTTGGCGCTTGGCTCAATAAGAGATTCTAGTAATTCTTTAGGTGTTCGTTTAGAACCGATACCTGCTAAAACAGGACCAGCATCCCCACCCCATTCGAATATTGCATGACAACGCACACATTGTGCCGCTTCATTTCTATAGAAAATATTCTGCCCCCTTCTTTTATCACCACCAGCTAAAGTTTCCGCATAATCTGTTAATGGATCATTGGCTACTTTTGCCTTTTGATAAGTCAGTACTTTATTCGTTAACACCGCCGATCCGTTAGCTTCTGCGGCTTCTAATATATCCAATTGAAGTTCGGGTGCAGCTTTTCCTTGACTTAATAAGGTGACTTGCTGCAAAAGCACTTTTACTGCTCCTACGCCTTTCAATTTACCTAAGGCAGCTAACGTCGCTTGTTTTTCGACCATAGTTCCTTTTTGCAGTATATTCATGAACAAATTAACCGCACTTTCTTCTGGTAAATTTGCTTCGGCTAACATACCTAGTGCCGTACTTCTAACTTTTTTAGAATCATCCGCTAAAGCCATTTCTATAGCAGCTGCCATTTTTGGAAATTGCATTTTGGACAGAGCAATTAATGCTGCTTTTCGCACTTTATCAGTTGGCGATTTTTGTAACAAATCAAATAAAGTCGTTGCAGCAGCACTTACGTTTAATTTACTCGCCACCTTCATTGCCGCTATCTGTACCGCTTCATTATTTTCTGTTAATAGGCTATTTAAAGTGGGTTGAATCGCTGCCATTGCTGGTGCAGCATCTCTTTCGATTGACCCTCTATAACGCCCATCTACTCGGTCGAGCACCGATGGTTTTGCCCAACCACTTAAGGTTGCCAATGCTTCTGCTCGCATAGCTGCGGGGGCATCTTTCTGATTGGCATATTCGGCTAATAACGCAATATTTTCTGTTTTACCGACTCTTAAGTTAGCATTGATAGCTCTTCTTAAAAGTGGTTCACCCGTAAATCTTTTTTCTTTTAAACTCATCGCTAAAGCAGGCAAAGCAGCTCCTATGGAATAATCGTCATTAATTGCTCTTGCCGCTTCGGTGGCAATATATTCATCTTCATCTTGTAAAAATTCGGCAACGGAAGGATCTTTCATTCTACGCAAAGCAACAACCGCAGCAATTCTCAAAGCTCTATTCGGACTATCTTTTAATGCCAAAACAGGAGCAACTTCCCCAATTCTAGCCAAGGCTAATACGCCTGCATGCCGCAACCAAGCATCTTCATCATTGTTCTTTTCCAACATGGCAATAATGGGTTCAATACCTTTTTTATCCGCTGTTCTACCCAATGCTTCTGCTGCAAAAAATTGCACTCTTAGAGATGGAGAGAATTTTAATAAAGGTACTAAAAAATTGCCTGCTCCTTTTAAGCGAACATCCCCAATCATCTTAGCAGCTTGTGCTTGAATTTCAGGATCGTGATCTCCTGACAACATCGTTAAAACACCTCCATATTTAGCATCTTTTCTAGTCAGTTGTGCAATCCCCCAAATTCCGTGAATCCTAGCTAATTGAGGGTTCGTTCCTTTACTCGAAATATCTAATAATTTTCTATATCCCTCCTCTCCTCTTTTTACCAATTCAAACTGAGCTTTTTGTCGAATTCGCATATCTTCATACCCTAATAAGTCTCCTAATTTGTCGATAGATTTTTCACTAAAATCAGATTGTATTAAGGCTTTAGTTAGGTCTCGCATCGGATGTTTTAAGGCACTTGGCACATCCAATTTCCAAATCCTTCCTTCATTTTTTACTCCCCAGCCATCAATCCAATCCGCAAAGTATAACGCACCATCAGGGCCAAAATCTAAACCTGTTGGTAATACGCCGCTTACAATTTCTTTAGTACTTTCCATTTCAAAAGAAGCCCCTTTTGGTTTTAAGGTAAAAGCATGTAAAGGCGAATTAGCAGGTGTTCCTCTAAACTCTGCAATGAAAAAATGATTCGCCCATTGTTCGCCTAAAGCAGTTCCTGGGTTATAAATCATTCCTGTTGGGCCATTCACATAATTCATAATTGGTGGCGTGATATAAGCCGCTTGCCCTTCCCATCTTGGAATATTTAATTTCTCATCCATCCAAACTTTATATAAATTATTATCTGGGTCGGTATATTTTCCAAATTGCCAATTAGTTCGCCATCCACCATCTGAACCATTCGTGACATATACTAAGCGTTCTCTTTCACCTTGATGATCACCATCATTATCTTCTGTAATTAAATTACCGTATTGGTCGAATACAAATTCATGAGTATTTCGCAAGCCTCTGGCAAATACTTCAAAATTACTGCCATCAGGATCACAACGAACAATGACGCCTTGGTTAGGATATTTCCAATTTTTGCCATCTTTGTCCACTACATTCATTCCAATATCACCAATACCCCACCAAATCCGACCTTGTGGACCAACTTTTACACCTGACATTCCATGTGCGCCAAATCCAATATGCACCGCCCAACCGTGACTAATCGACTCTTTTTCATCGGCAATACCATCACCGTCTGTATCGGTTGTTCGCCATAAATCAGGGCCAACAGCGATAAAGACATCGCCATCGTGTTCTTCGACACCATTCGCTAAATCAGAAATTTCTTCGTGGAAGTCTTCGATATAGAGTTTTGCTTGATCGGCTAATCCATCTCCATCCGCATCTTCTACTCGCCAAACCGTTTCTTTCTCTACCAATAAATCTTTCCAATCATGCGATCCATCTTCGTTTAAGTCATTAACAATCGACTTATTCTTTTCACTATTTTCAGGCGCTAATTCTTTTCTTAAAAAAGCACGACGATCTTCGACATGTTGCCAAGAAATAGATTGCGTCATCCAATCTCGATGCCCTCGTATATCAAATTCAGAATTTTCTAAACGAACAGCATTGGTATAATAAATGCCGCCTCTATCGTCCATGCTAATGGCAATAGGGTCAGTTACTAAGGAATCGGATGCCCATAAACTCAATTCTAATCCTTCCGCTACTTTGACCGCTACTTCTTGCTTAATTTTTTCAGCTAATTCAGCTGCTTTGGAGGGGTTTATTTTTATTATTTTTTCTGGGTAGACTAATTCTTCTGCTTCTTTTTGTCCACCATTACAGCAGTAAAAAGAAAATAAGATAGTGGTAATAACTACTAATAAAGACCAACGAGTAAAGTGCGTACTTTTCATTTTTTATGCCATTCGTTTTGAAAAGACACTAAGATAATTGGTTTATGATAGAAAAGAATAATTTATGGAGAGAAATGAGTGGATTGTTTAAAGTTGTACTGAAATTGCATTTATGAAAGACCCGATGATAAAAAAGAAAGTAAAATTTTTATCTAGTTGAGTAACTTTAGGAAATCTCGTTAATCCTGCCTCCCGTCCGCTTTGCGGTTCATTCACTTGAATGTTCCCCGAACATTCATCCTTCGGAATCGCTCATTCATCCTGTAAATAAGTATGAATGTTAGCAAAGCATTCTAAATCCCACTAAAGAGTGCTTTGCCAACTTCAAATCCCATGAACATATCCTAAAATTATTAGCTAATCTTTTATTAGCTTTTGTGTTAATTACTTAACACACTACAAAGATATAGGGAAAGCAAGGTTATTTAAAGTACAAAAACAGGCTTTTGTGAAAAATTAATTATTGATTTCCATTTATCAGCTATCTGATTATCAATACTTTAAATTAATTTTTAAATGTATTTTTTGTAAAAATAAAACAATTTTAATCCTTTATTTTTTGTCAAAATTCATACAAAAAAGTAGCAAATTTTAACACTTTTAAACTTCCATTCTTCTTTTTGTCTGATAAAATCGAATCAATAGGGCTATTGATTTAAGTTTTTTAATTGGGAAATTGACCATTTTAACTAAATCAAATAGGATGATTGACCTTCAGTCAACCTAAAATATGGGCTTTCAAAAAGATAAGGGGTTGACTGAAGGTCAACCATCCAATAAGAATGTGTCAAAGCTCCTTTTAATTTAGCGATAGTTGATAATTAAATAAACAAAATGAGTACAAAACGCATTACAACCGCTTCTACTAATAAATCACATCGAAGAAATTAAAAATAAGAAACATGATCAATCTTTTTGGAAAGCGTAGTTTGTATTTATTAGTTGTCCTCCTAGCCTTGTTTAGTTGTAATAAAGAAAGTGAAGAGGTAGAAATGGAAGAAGTAACGGAAATGGGGATGGAAGAAATGGGCATGAATGAGACGCCTTCTACCGAACTTAATATTCTGTTCATCATAGCCGATGATATGGGAAAAGACGCGACCGCAGGATTTTCTGAAGGTATCATTAAACCTAATACGCCGAACTTAAATAGCATCAAAGATGCAGGATTGACCTTTAACAATTTTTGGACTTATCCGACCTGTTCTCCGACTAGAGCTTCTATCATTACGGGAAAATATGGGTATCGAACGGGAGTGAATTTTGCAGGAGACGTATTGGATACCTCCGAGAAAATTTTACAACAATACATCAATGAGCAAACTAATAATGCTTATGCAACCGCAATAGTTGGTAAATGGCATTTAGCAGGAAGGAATTCAACAATGAATCTAGAATCATTAGGTATGGATTATTATGCGGGGGTCATTGCAGGAAGTGTTTCCGATTATTATGCTTGGGGCTTAAGTGAGGACGGAGCAAATACTTCACAAACTGGTTATACAACCGAAGTATTTACCGAATTGGCGATCAATTGGGTCAATGACCAAGAAAAGCCTTGGTTTCTTTGGTTAGCTTATAATGCACCGCACACACCCTTTCATGTGCCGCCTGCTGAAATGCACGCACAAGGAGACTTACTCGCTTATAGCGATAACGTAGATGCCACACCTTATTATATGGCTGCGATAGAGGCAATGGATTATCAAATAGGTCGATTATTAGTCAATATTCCTGCGGCCGAACTAGACAATACGGTGATTATTTTTATCGGTGATAATGGTACGCCTGGGCAAGTAGCTCAAACTCCTTATTCTCGTAGAAAAGCTAAAGGCTCCTTATATCAAGGTGGGGTGAATGTTCCGATGTTTATCTCAGGAAAGAATGTCAGTCGAACAGGAACAGACAATAACTTAATTGGCAGTACAGATTTATATAGCACGATTGCGGAGTTGGCAGGTGTTAATAACTCGACGATTAATGATAGCAAGAGTTTTAAACATCTTTTAACGGCGGAAACTACTCACCGAGCTTTTCAATATACCGAATTAGATGATGGGGTTAATGATTCATGGGGCATCAGTAATGGGGAATTTAAATTGATTGTTAACGCCGCTAATGGCGACGAAGAAATGTACCATTTAAGCGATGATCCTTATGAAAATGATAATTTATTGAATAGCACCTTAACGGCCACTCAGGAAAGTGCTAAAGCCACCTTAGAAACTGAATTAAGCGTTATTAGAAATTAAGCAACTTTGTTTATAACTTTAGAAAGTTAACCCAATTTTTAGGCAACTGGTAGCACAGATTTTTAGTCTGTTCGGGACGTTGACCTTTAGGTTAGCTAATTATAAATATTCATTTTTCTTAGACCAAAATAAGTCTAAAGACCTGTATCCAGAACAGGATGAACCTGCCCGCTGCGCAGTCGTGCGGGTCCTGTGCTACCAGTTACCCTCCATTACAAAAACCACCATATCCTCGCTGTTTACCCATTTATTTTTCATCTTACCCAATTTCTCCACATCTTTGTTTTGTAAAAATACTAAAACCTTTAATAGATCTAAGAGTGGGCATTAGTTGTTTCGAGCCGTGATAATATTGGTTTTCAATGAAATTTATTGCTCGGCTCGATGGGATTTTCAAGGGGAAGCACGGACTTTTTAGAAAAAGTCCGTGCTTCCCCTTGAAAACCTCTCAGAAGCGTCCGAAAGAATTGCTAAAAGTGATGAATTTTCACCCTTCGCATCTCAAAGATGGATTATGTCTGCCCCTCATATTAAACTTAGAAAATAGACATACAATTTCAACCAAAAAATGTCAGAAAAAACTAATCGCAAACTCAAATATACAAGTCATCTAATTACTTGGCTTTTGTGCTTGATTGTCCCCATTTTTTTACTGGAAAATGTGGGGAGATTAGCTAGTAATTTACCTGTATATTTTGTCACCTCTTATCTATTGCTTATTGGTATTTACTATGCCCTCTATTTTAAGTTTACACCTCAACTTTTACTAAAAAATAAAGTCCTACCATATATTGGTATTTTGATACTTATCTTTTTAGGATACCGACATTTTCCTGAACTCATTTGTACTATTTTACCTGAAAATGACTGGACTCGCATACCAATTAGACCTAATGGAGGACTTAGAGGTTATACGAGGTTAGGCGTGCTCTTTGTTTATCTGGCAGCAGTAGTCGGATTCAGTATTATCGCTAATTTAAGAGATGTTATGAAAACTAATCAAAGACTAGAAAATGAAAAAACGATTGCAGAATTGGCTTTACTAAAATCACAAGTGAATCCCCATTTCTTATTTAATTCCCTCAATAGTATTTATTACTTAGCCATTAAAAAAACAGATGAAGCTCCTAAAGCAATCATCGCACTTTCGGATATGATGCGCTATGTCTTGACGGAAGCAAGTGATGCTGCTGTGAGCCTCGAAAAAGAAGTGGATTATATTCAAAAATATATCAATCTGCAAAAACTAAGGTTACCTAAACATACGCAGGTACATACCGAGATTGCGGTAACAAATGAAGATTTAGAAATTGCGCCTTTATTACTCATTCCTTTTATTGAAAATGCCTTTAAATATGGGGTAAGTGCTCGAAAAAAAACGACCATTGACCTGCAAATAAAAGCAGACGACCGCCAATTAAATATGGTCATTAGGAATGAAATTATTGACTATGAACCAGCAACAACCAAGACCCAAATTGGCATTGAGAATGTCCAAAAACAATTAAACCTTATTTATCCACATCGACATACTTTAGTTATCACTAATAACAATGGATTGTTTAAAGTCGTACTGAAATTGCATTTATGAAAGACCCGATGATAAAAAAGAAATTAAATTGTATAGCTATTGACGATGAACCTTTTGCTTTGGCATTAATAGAAGATTTTTGTGAAAAAATTCCGCCTATTGATTTGATTGAAGCCTATGATAATCCTTTTGAGGCGTTGCAATACCTTCAGTATAATAAGCCTGATTTTGTGTTGATTGATATAAAAATGCCAGAGTTATCAGGTATTCAATTGATTAAACAAATTACTGATTTTCCACCCATTATTTTCACCACCGCTCATAGTAAATATGCCGTAGAAAGTTATAACCTCAATGCTATTGATTATTTACTAAAACCCTTTGATTTTGAGCGCTTTTATAAAGCCATTACTAAAGTCGAAAAGCATATCCATTCCGCTAATCCTGCCCTAGTTAAGGAAGAAAACTCAGCTTTTATCCTTGTTAAAATAGATTACAAGAATGTAAAGATTTTACACGCTCAAATTCTATTTATTGAAGCAATGGACAATTATGTAAAAATTCATACCGCAGAAAGATTTTACCTCACCCAACAAAGCATGAAATCCATGCTTCAACATTTACCTGACAACCAATTTTGTCGAGTACACAAATCCTTTATTGTTGCACTTTCAAAAATCAACCACTTTTCGCATAAAAATATTAAGATTGATACACACATTATTCCAATAGGTAGAACCTTTCAGGAACGATTTACTGAACGATTAAAACAGTAGCTACAATTGGGTGCATCCTACCATTCGCATTCACCATTACAATCCTGTCGTTAACCAACTATTTTTCTATTTATTGAAGAAATAGGTCATATTTGTATAGCACCTATTCAAATTAAGAAAAATAAAAAAGCTATCATGAAAAGTAAATCAATAGAAATTGAAGTTCAACAAACAGTTGATTGTATTGAAAAAATTAAGCAAGTTAAACCTAGTCGTTCCCTCTTTGAAAAAATCAAGCAAAAATTAGATTTATCAAGTTCTAGTGCTTTGTAAAGAAAGTTTATGCTAGTTTTATTACGGGGTGACTTCCCGTCACCCCATAATTTAATAGCTTGATTATCAATAATTTAATTTACGGGATAACGGGAAGTTACCCCGTAAAATCGTTCCAAATTACTAATCAAAATTTAGTTTACAAAGCACTAGTGGTTCAAGTCATAAGTAATTGATAGTTTAATCGAGTGTATTTTTTCGTTAGGTAAGGCATTTTTTTTGAGAATAGCCATAGCTCTTTGAGAAAAAAATAACGCAGCATAACGGAAAAAGACGCCGATTTAACTTGTCAAGGATTTATGTCTTGAACCACTAAAGATTAAGGAAAACCAATCTATTATTTACAAAAAAATTAATACTAGAATAACTCCTCTCTAAAAAATAATAATGATGAAAAATAGCCAAAAATATCCTATTGGAATAGCTACTTTGTGCTATTTTATTTTAACGCTCTTCTTATTTACGAACTGTGGTAAATCAGACACCGACGAGATGACTACCCCACCCGAAGAAATGCCCACTACTTCGGAAGGCATTGACTTGACCAATTTACCGCTTGGAGATGCTCAAATTTTACGAAGAGATCAAGGAGATAGAATGCCTTTGCAAAAATTCTTATGGCTTTGTGGGCTTCCTCCTAATGGTGCTGGTAATGCAGATGCAAGTGACTGGATGAATAGTGCTACTACCTGGGATTATACTAGGAAGCCAATCGTCGAAGGTAACGTTATTTGGGCAAGTGAATTTGACATTATGCTGGATGGCAATGGTAATCGAATCATTACAGGAAATGCCTTACCCGATCATCCTACGGGGGTTTTCCCTATCGACCCAGCAAGTGTGGCGTATAAGTACGACCGAAATATGAATACTATAGAAGCACACGAAGTTTTGTATATGTTTCCCGCCATACCAGCAATCGCCGATGCGCCAAGCTGCGTTGGGTTCGGTCCATCGGGTATTTCGCTTAGTGGAAGTGCTATTTATCACGGTGCATCCACCCTTGGAAATGATGCCGCTGCTCACGAAATTTTAGATAGTTACGGAGGGCATACAGATGGTACTCAGACCTACCATTACCATTTTTTATCCGATGATTTACAAAATCATATTCACCCACATACTTCAGGTCATTCAGGATTGATGGGCTATATGTTAGATGGTTTTGGTATTTATGGTCCTTATGATGACGATGGAGAACTGCTTTGGTCGGCAGATTTAGATGAATGTCATGGTCATACACATCCAGTCATGTGGGATGGTGAAATGGTCGATTTATACCATTATCATTGGACGTATGATTTCCCTTATAATATTGGTTGTTATAAAGGAACGCCCCAATAAAGAAAAACTTTTCCAGAATGCGTATTTAAAAATTATCACCTCTACTTAGACTCGTTGTTATGAAAATAAAATTTGCATTACTATTTCTTGTACTCGGATTTTTAAGCTTTAGGTTTTCAGAGAAAATCATGAATACCATTGAACAACAAATAAACCTACCCGACGAGCCTTATAATTATTCGGACATTACCATACCGACGCATCTAAGCACCAATGTATTGTTTGGACCACTTCAAAATGCAGCAACCGATAATGACAATACGCCCGCAACCAATCCAACCACTAATGATGGGGCTACTTTAGGCAGGGTCTTATTTTATGATAAAAATTTGAGCGCCAACCAAACTGTTGCTTGTGCCTCTTGTCATAAACAAGAAAATGGATTTTCTGACAGTAATGTTTTGAGTATAGGTTTTGAAGGCGGATTGACTAGAAGACATTCTATGGGTTTAACCAATGCAGTTTGGTATGATAGAGGCCGATTTTTTTGGGATGAAAGAGCTGCTACTTTAGAAGAACAAGTCCTCGATCCTTTTCAAGACCCTGTAGAAATGGGCATGACTTTGGAAGGAATCGTGAGCGCCGTTGAAAGCCAAGATTTTTATCCAGTCTTATTTGAAAAAGCCTTTGGTTCAACCGAGGTAAATGCAGATCGTATTTCAAAAGCATTGGCACAATTTATCAGAAGTATGGTGAGTGTGAATAGCAAATATGATATAGGCAGAGCAGGTGTAAATATTCCTACTGCTAGTTTCTCCAATTTTACCGATAGTGAAAATAATGGGAAAGCATTATTCTTTCGACCAAAGTCCGTCGGTGGTTTAAGTTGTGTGGGTTGTCATTCAACGGAGGCATTTATCAATCCTGATGCGGGTACTACCAATAATGGCTTGGATTTGGATACATCAGATGATGAAGGTGTATTTGAAGCGATTCCCAATCCTGCATTTCAGGGAACGTTCAAAGTTCCCTCCCTGAAAAATATTGAGTTAACCGCCCCCTATATGCACGATGGTCGATTTGCAACCCTAGAGGAAGTCGTCGAACATTATAATAGTGGGGTCAAAGATCATCCAAATTTAAACAGTTCCTTAAAGGACAATGGAGTACCACAGCAATTGAATCTAACGGAACAAGAAAAAACAGATGTTGTTAATTTTCTAAAAACCTTAACGGATGAAACGATGGTCAATGATGTAAAATTTAGCGATCCTTTTATTAGCGGTCAATGTCAAGAAACAGTAATTTGTGATGATAATTTCACCGAAGACTACACCTTAAGTGCAGCTAAATATATAAGCGCTAATGGGGCAATTTCTACCTCTAATACAGTTATTTTTGAAGCTGGAGATAGTATTGTTTTAAAACCAGGTTTTGCTGTAGCAGCAGGCGCAACTTTTACGGCTCAAATTAAAGCCTGTACAGAAAATACTTTAGTAACACCCCTAGCTACTCAAAGAAATGCCCTTCATTCCACAACCGATTTAAATATATCTTCTCCAACCTCCTTAGAGTTGACTATTTACCCAAATCCATCTATGGGTAATGTGACTATTCTATTTGAACTATCAGAGGAGAGTCCCATCAATATCCACTTATTCGACCATTCAGGCAAGTTATTACATGAACTATTAGTTGCTGAAAAATTATCGGCAGGTCCGCATGAATTAGCCATATCCAAAGCATTATATAGTGGCTTATTTTATGTGGTCTTACAAACGCCTACTGCACAAGTAACTCAAAAGATGATCGTCGTAAAATAGTATCATTTAAAAGAGCATTTTGAATATTAGGGCAAAAAAAAAGCCGTACATTTTGTACGGCTTTTTTTAACAAATTATAATCCCATGAACATATCCAAAATTAATTCTTTAGTTTTCTATTTGGTATTTATATATTAAAAGTAAAATTTTTATCTAGTTGAGTAATTTTAGTTCGCTGCAAATCCTTCTTTGAAAGTATGAATGTTAGCAAAGCATTCTAAATCCCACTAAAGAGTGCTTTGCCAACTTCAAATCCCATGAACATATCCTAAAATTATTAGCTAATCTTTTATTAGCTTTTGCGTTAATTACTTAACACACTACAAAGATATAGGCAAAGCAAGGTTATTTAAAGTACAAAAACAGGCTTTTGTGAAAAATTAATCACTAATAATTTTCATTTAATCATTTGATTGTCAATTTTTCAACTTAAAATTAAATATAATTTTTGTGAAAATAAAGTAATTTTCATCCTTCATTTTTTGTCAAAATTTATACAAAAAAGTCCCAAATTTTAACATAATTTGGTTTGCATCTTTGTTTTTATGATAAATTTCATTCCCTAATCGGTAAATTTTTGCCTATTTCTTGCGCAATATTATCCAGACTAAAATTCAAGGCATTGTCTAATAGCACCCGACATCGTTTATTTTTCCTATTTCTGACAATTAAAGTTCTTGCCCCTAACCAACTACCGTTATGAATAACCACATCTTCATCCACGATAACCCAACCAAAACCATAATTGGATGCTTCTCCATTATTTAAAATAGGCTGCTTAAAAGCTTCTGCTAGATTGGTTGCGGAGATTAGTGGATTCTCATACCAAAATTTATCCCAAATCAAAAAATCTTCTACACTACTGAATACACCGCCATCTCCTGCTACTCCATCAATGAAATCGGGCGCTAATTCGGTTGCTTTTCCAGTAATGTAACTAATGCTATTTGTTTTATTTGGAAAGGTCTTTTCTTTTGATAATAAATTCCAGACACGGGTATTTTTCATTTGCAAAGGCGTAAAAATTTCGGTTTGCATAAAATCCTCAAAGGATTGTCCTGAAATGGTTTCGATGATGCCTGCCAGCAAAATATAATTGGTATTAGAATAGACAAATTTTTCATTTGCCGCCATCGCTTTTTTAGGATATTTACTAACTAAGCCTATTGCTTCTTGAATGCTCAATGCATCGCCAATTTCTACTTTGTGTTTTTCTGCTAATCCTAAATAAGTATCTGGAATGCCTGAGGTATGATTTAATAAATGCCTAACGGTTGCTTCTTTGTAGGGTAAATCTGGCAAATAAGTATTGACCGGTTCATCATATTCTAATAAACCTTTCTCTTTTAATACCATAATTCCTGCTGCCGTAAATTGCTTAGAAACAGAAGCCAATCGAAAAGAAGATTGGGTGGTTAATTTTTCTTCCTCTTTGGAATTCGTAAAACCGTAAGCTTTCATCAATTGAGGCTGCTGATTTTCGGCAATCAAAATAGCGCCATTAAATTTCCCTTCGGCGTGTAATAATTCAAACCATTCATCAATGTGCTTCATTTTGTCTGCCGTCGAAGCATCTTCAGGGATGGTCAAGGCAGGTACGCCTTTGAAACTGTAATTAAACCAAACGAATCCACTAACAATAAGGGCAACCAATCCTAAGGCAATATAAAGTACTATTCTCATTTTTTGATTTTTGATGAATGATTTATTATTAAGGCTTTCGCAAAAAATAATCTACATAGACGAGCTAGGAGAATGGGTTGTACGGATTAAGCGAATCTAACGGATTAGGACGGATTTTCCTTACAACGTGTTATAATTTTTGCGTAGATTATTGTTTACTTTCCCTAACTCAAATTTAAGAGGATAACTCTCCATTCTACTAAATTGATTGACCAACGCAAAAAAATAAATGACCAATGCGATGCATTAGCCATTTATTTTCTTCAAACGAATAATCGTGTTCCGACTTATTCTATACTGTACACTTTTTGCTGAGTCCAATCACTTCTACTATAATTCCCTGCATTACAACTTATCAACAGTAGCTTGCACCGCTTTCCATTTTGCTAAATGCCCATCCAATTCCGCCGATAATTCCTTAAATACTTGATAAGCACCATCAGTCGGTCGAGCATCGCCATTTTCCATACTTCTTCTTAATGAAGCTAATCTATTATTTAATTTAATTGGGAAGTTTAGCGGATCTTGCGCACTTTGATTTTTGACTTGGTATAAATCTTCTTCAATTGCGGTCATTTGTTGAATAACGGAAGCCGTCGCACTTTCTGTCAAGGTATTTTCCTTCACTTTTACTTGCAAATCTTTTCGCATTTTCCGAATATCAATGACCGTCTGGTTGGCTAAAGAAGTTTTTTCGACAATTTTTGTCGCCAATTCAAATTGTTCTTGTAAATGGGCTGCGGTAATGCCTTTTAAGTTTGGATCCATCTGAATTTCAAAAGGCCACGTTTTGGTATAATCACCCGCCGTAAATCTTACTTGATAAGTACCCAAAGGTGCTTTTGGTCCACGAGCAGGTCGAGCACTCCAGATAATCATGCCATCAAAAGTAGTGGCTCCTTTGTAGCGCAAATCCCAAGTGAAATTATTCATGCCTGCTGCGGTTGTCGGCTTACTAGAACCACCTCTCCTCCACCAAGGAATATTTGGGTCTACTTTGTATTTAGGTTCTTTGCCAGTAAAAGTATCTACCACTTTTCCAGCACCATCTAGAATTTCAATGACTACAGAATCTACTTGTTCTTTTAAATAATATGGAACGGTCAATTCACTAATCCCTCGAATAGCATCGGTTGGTTGGAATAATATTTTTTCTTGTTTGGCTAAAGCAGGGGTTAACTGTCGCAATGGCCCAATCTCATCCAAAATCCAAAACCCTCGACCGTGAGATCCTAACACCACATCATTATCTTTAACCACTAAATCTCTAATCGGCGTATCTGGTAAATTTAACTGTAATGACTGCCAAGAATCACCACTATTAAACGACACATAAACACCATGTTCGGTCGCTAAAAATAGCATCCCTTTTCTAATCGGATCTTCTCGAACTGCACGGGCAAAATGCCCATCCGTAATGCCATTGATTATTTTTGTCCACGTCTTCCCATAATCCGTAGTACGATACACATACGGCTGGCGATCATCTACTTGATAGCGATTGGCTGCTACATAAAGCGTTCCAGGGGAATGAATAGATTCTTCGATGATACTGACTCTAGAAAATTTAGGTAAGTTACTAGGCGTAATATCGTCCCATTTTTTGCCACCGTTTCTTGTAATGTGAATCTTTCCATCATCCGATCCTGCCCATATCGTATTGACATCGTGGCTAGAAGGTGCCAGAGCAAAAACCGTTGCGTAGATTTCTGGTCCATTCATATCCATCGTTAATACTCCGCCCGTTTTGCCTAGTGTTTCAGGATCCGCATAGGTTAGGTCTGGGCTAATTTTTTCCCAACTTTGTCCATCGTTGGTCGTCTTCCAAACGTGTTGCGAACAAGTGTACATGGTATTTGGATCAAGCGGAGAAAACATAATCGGAAAAGTCCATTGCCAACGCTCAGGCAAAGAACTCGCTGGTTCGCCTGAGAAAAAACGAGGATATACTTGAATGTCTCTTCGTTGTCCATTACTACGATCATATCGAGTCAATAAAGCACCTTGACTACCTGCATAAAATAAGTCTGGATTCGTCGGATGCTGACTAATCCAACCACTTTCGCCACCACCAACGGCATAATACCAACCGTGATTTGGACCTCTTGCTTGTTTATGTCCCCAACCATCACTAGGCATGGCTAAAGTACTATTGTCTTGCTGCGCTCCTGCTACATGATAAGGCACATCGCTAGTTGCCATGACGTGATAAAATTGGGTGGTACAATAATCTTGCTCTGTCCAAGTTTTACCCCCATTAATAGAAACCGTTCCTCCTCCATCTGTGGATAAAATCATTCGTTCTGGATCATTTGGATCAATCCAAAGATCATGATGATCTCCATGAGGTGTGCCGATTCTATCAAAAGTTTCTCCCCCATCGGTTGATTTATAAAAACCTACGTTCAATCCATAAACCGTTTCTTTATCCCAAGGATCCGCTACTAAACGAGAATAATAAAAAGCTCTTTGTCGCAATTTTCTTTCTTTATTAATCCGTTTCCAAGTCCAACCGCCATCGTCTGATCGGAAAATTCCGCCTTCATTCGCTTCCACAACTGCCCATAAACGGTTATTATCAACTGGTGAAACGGTGATGCCTATTTTACCAATCGGTCCTTCGGGCATTCCTGGGTTTGTTTGTAATTCTATCCAAGTATCTCCGCCATCTAATGATTTAAATAATTTACAATCTGGACCACCACCCCACATTTTCCAGGCTTTTCTATAGACCTGCCAAGTGGTGGCATAAATAATTCTAGGGTCTTTTCTATCAATAATTAAATCTGCTGCACCTGCTTTATCACTTACATACAATACCTTCTTCCAATTATTTCCGCCATCGGTACTTCTAAAAACCCCTCGTTCTTCATTTTCTCCATACGGATGTCCTAAGGCTGCTACATATACAATATCAGGATTGGTTGGATGTACTCTGACTCTAGAAATTGCTTGCGTTTCTTTTAAGCCTAAATGCCGCCATGTTTTACCGCCATCTTTGGTTTTATACACGCCATCTCCTTGGGTGATACTTCCTCTTAGCTGCGTTTCCCCCATACCTATGTAGACTATATCTGGATTGGTTTCTGCAACTCCTACCGCTCCAACAGAGGAACTCGTTACTTGCCCATCGGTTACAGGAAACCATTCTTGACCGCCATCGGTTGTTTTCCAAAGTCCACCACCCGTTGCACCAAAATAATATTCATTCTTACGCCCTGGGCTACCACTTGCACCTAAAGACCGACCGCCTCGATTGGGACCGATATTTCGCCATTTGAGTTGGTCATAGAATTCTTCGCTGACTGCCGCTTCGGTTTTATTTTGGGCAAATCCAGTTGAAGAGAAAGTGATACAAAAAAGGAAAGTTATTAAGAAAGATAACAAGGAAGTTTGCTTGTTCATAATTCGTTGGTTAGTGATTTAATGAATACAAAGTGAATGTAGGGGAAATAATTTTCATTTTTCAATTTTCATTTTAGAATTTTCATTTTTATAGGTAGTAAAATTTTTCATATAAAATTTAACATATTGCTCTCAATGTTAATTACCTTCACCAACTATACTCCAAATGGGGCGAAAAAGTGATTTTGAATTTGAAGGTTTGTACGGGCAATCCCTTGTGGTTGCCCTGCGACTAGGGCAACCACAAGGGATTGCCCGTACAATTTCAGAATCACAAATTTACCTAGTGCAAAAAAGAAGTTAATCAAATCAAAAATGGCAGACAATACAGTAAAATTAAAAGTGGATACATCTGGAGAGGGAGAACCAGTATTATTATTACATGGCTTTCCTGATTCTAGAAAAATGTGGCATCTAATAACGCCCTTTTTTAAGGACAAAAATTATCGAGTAATTGCACCAGATATGCGCGGGTTTGGAGATTCGCCGATGCCAATTGGTAAAAATAACTATAAATACAATTTAGTAATTGCTGATATTGTTGAGTTGTTAAAAGAACAAAACATACAGCAGCCTATAAATGTTATAGGACATGATTGGGGAGCAGTTATAGGATGGTGTTTTGCTTTAGAACATCCAGCATTAGTAAAAAAATTAGTAGCCGTATCTGTAGGACACCCCAAAGCTTATGCAAGGGCTGGATGGCAGCAAAAATGGAAAGGATTGTATGTGGCGGGGTTCCAATTTGCTGGAATAGCAGAGTATTTTTTGTCCAAAAATAATTTCTCGGGGCTGCGTAAATGGGGGAAACAGCATCCTTTCATAGCCGAATGTGTAGCGGACATGTCTCGCTCTGACAGATTAACGGCAGGTTTAAATTATTATAGAGCGAATTTCATAGATATATTTACTGATTGGTCCAACTGTAAGGTACCCGTTCTGGGAATTTGGAGTACGAACGATTCTTTGCTAGCTGAAGACCAAATGACAGATTCAGAAAAATATATGGATGCAGATTGGGAATATGTTCAACTAGAAAATGTAGGGCATTGGATACCATTAGAGCAACCACAACAACTCTTTAGGTTAGCAGATGAGTGGTTCAGTAACACAGCTCTGTGAGCTGTGCCCTCAACAACAATAAACAAAACTTAAAACTTTAAAAAATGATTCAATTACTAGCTAAAGTCTCCAACTGGAAGTCTATCCTCTTTTTCTTTTTATTAACCGCACTTCTATTATACCTTTTTGTCCAAGGGCAAAATGAAATGAGTGCCATTGCTGGCGAAACCGTTACCTTAATTGATCTTTGGGAAAGCTATGATTTGGAAAGAATTAATACCTTTTTTGAACAACTTAAACCGAAAGGTAGAGCCATTCACCAGAAACTAACAGGGCTGCATGATATGATTTTTCCTTTTGCTTATGGGCCATTATTTATCGTCATCTTTGCTTTTTTTCTAAAAGGTATCTTTGGAAACGATTCTAAATGGTTACTACTTGCTTTGTTTCCAATTGTAACGATGGGCGTAGATTATATGGAGAATTTTAATACCCTAGCTATGTTAGACAGCTTTCCTAATGTGACGGAAGCAATGGCTAATAAAGGTTCTTTCTATACCGAAATGAAACATGCTTCTGGAATCATTAGAAATGGTTTATTTGTTGTGTTGGGGATTGCTTGGATTGTAACAAAAGTGAGGAATCGAAAGTAAATAGGTTTAAGAATAAAAGATAGTTATCCCTAAAAAAGCATCGTTGTTTTTTTGCCAATGATGCTTTTTATATCAACTCCTTTATCTTAATTTTAGCCGTAGTCGTGATACTCGCCGTCTTCTGCCCCGATTCATCAAATAATTCCCCTGTCAAAAAAGCAATGCTTCTTCCCATACTTTCTATTTTCCCTACTGCTTTAAATTTGCCTGCTCGACTTGCTTTTAAATAAGTGACCTTTAATTCCAGCGTAGCTAACTTGACCACATTAGGATTAGTGCCAAAAACAGAAAAAGTACAAACAGAATCTAGCATGGTCGTTACAAAACCGCCTTGGATAATATCTCCGCTATGGCAGAAATGTAGTGGCACATCAAAATCCATTTCGCAGATACCTTTTTCTTGGTCTACATGGGTAATGACGCAGCCGAAGTCTTTTAAAAACCCTGGTTTTCGAGTGTTGAGTTGTTCTAATATCTTTTTGGTCATAAACTATTTTATAAAATTCAAAATACATTTCTATGTGCTAAGCAACGCCTCGCCTATCTAATATCCGTGGTGCTTTATTCATCCGTGGTATCAAATATAAGTTATCATCTCAATTATCCGCTACTAAGTTGTCAAAATCACTTTTCCTTTTGCTCTTTTGGATTCAATATATTTTTGAGCAGTTTGTATCTCTGCTAACGGAAAAACTTTATCTACCACAGCTTGAACTTTATTGGCTACCATTTTATCATAAAACCATTGAAGGTCTTCGGTATTTGATTTCACAACCACCATACTCGCTTTCTTTTTCCTAAAAAGGTTAAAAAATTGCTCTTTAATGATGGCTGCTTTCGGTACCGTCGTGACGTATTTTCCTTTGGACGTTAAAATTTTAGCGACTTTTTGATAATTATGATTGCCAAAAACATCAAAGAAAATATCAAATTTATTGGTCGAATCTAGAATATTAATTTGATTGTAAGAAAGCGTTTCATCCGCACCAAACGATTTACAAAATGCTAAATTTTTATCGCTTGAAATAGTCGTTACGATTCCTCCCAATTCCTTTGCCACTTGTATCGCCAATGTGCCTACACCACCAGATGCGCCATTGATACAAATTTTCTGTCCGTTGGTCAATTGCCCTTTATCTCGAATAGCTTGCAAGGCGGTTTGTCCAGCTAATGGAACACCTGCCGCTGCTTCAAAGGAAAGATTATCAGGTATTTTGTACAACTCGTTGACATCTACATCTACAAATTCCGCACAACAACGCCCTTGCATCCCATTGACCATTCCAAACACTTTATCTCCCTTTTTAAAAGAATGACCATTTCCATCTTCAATAATTCCAGCAAAATCATAGCCTATGGACTGAGGAAATTTTCGACCAGTTAGTTGCTTAAATTTCCCCTTTCTGACTAAGATGTCTTTGGGGTTCAAGGCTGCTGCTTTGACTTTAATTAGGACTTGTTTTTTGGTTAAAGTTGGTGGGGCTGTTTCTATTAATTTGATGACGTCTAGGTCACCGTATTTTTGGATGATTGCTTTTTTCATTAATGGAAATTCCTTTAGGTAAATTGCGATTTAGCAAGCAGGGTTTTGAAAATGTGCCTTTAATTGCTTATTTTTGAATAAAACGAATTGAGTATGACGACGATTTATAATGTATATGACCAAGTTGCGGGCCTACTTGCCCAATTAGAACCTGAGAAAATATTAGCCATTCAAGCATCTGCTGAAATGCAAACCAGATTTAATACATTGGTTAAAAAATCTAAACAAGCACAAATTTCAGTAAGAGAAAAAGATGAATTAACTCACTTTATTGTTTTAGAGCGACTTTTTCGATTGTCTAAAATAAAAGCACATGTTGCTCAAAAGTCTAAAAAGTGAGCCAATATATTCCCGAAACCCTTCGTCAATTAATTATTTCGAGAGCAAAAAATCGCTGTGAATATTGTAAGATATTTGCAATGTACTCCTTCCTTTCTTTTCATATAGAACATATCATTAGTATTAAACATGGTGGTCAAAGTACAGCAAATAATTTAGCCTATTCCTGTCCTATTTGTAATTTAAACAAAGGTTCTGATATAGCAACTATTTTAACTTCTCCTATCAAACCTATCAGATTTTATAATCCAAGAATTGATAATTGGGATAAGCATTTCAAAATTGAATCCTCTGGTCTTATCACACCTCAAACTGAAATTGGAGAGGCTACTATTAAAATTTTAGACCTTAATCATCCTGACTCTATTATTGAAAGAGAGATTTTAATTGCTAATGGGATGTTTTAAAATTTAGCAGTATTGGGTTTCGCCATTTGCTGCTACTAGGCGATTTAAAAAATCAACTATATATAGTTCTATATTCTCAAAGGTAAAATCTTCTTTTTTCATTTCCTTAATAATATTTTCTTGATAGACATACATAGATTTTCCTCCAGTTTTTATTCCAGTCTTAAATGCCCCACTCTCTTTCACTCCTAAATTATTATTATTTAAAATTTGAATTTTGTCTTCAACAAGTGCTTTTCCATTTGCTCCATTCCAATAATGACAATAGAATTCTATTCTAGAACCTTTTAACTGTATTAGAAAATTATATTTGTTTTCTTTCCGTTCAAGATTAGGGGAATACAAATCAATTATAGGGATACTATGCATACTTGGTCCATCGAGTCTATTAAATTCATTTTTATATTTATGCAGATTTTTTAGAATTTCAGAGAGTATCAATCTCAACCAAAACCTATTATCTTCTTTTGTCGGATTCTTGAATAAATCAAATAAACCCTCTTTCTTGAAAAATTGGTATTTTTTCAGATAATTATCCAACATGAATAAATAGTCTTTAATAAAAAATTCTTCCTTTTTGCATCGAAAATCTTCAATTTTATTGACTAATTCATGTATTTTTTGATAAGAAATTACGAACCAATCTTTAGGTAAAATGTTTGCAAGAGAATCAGAGAAACAAATCAATACTTTTCTTACTCTTTTTCCTTCAAAATTCTCTTGAATTGCATTTGAATAAGTAGCTAATTGTTTTTTCGTAGGAATACATTTGAATTTATTTTCTATAATACAAATCTCTGAATCATCTTCACTTCTAACAAAAATATCAAATCGAACGCTTTTTTTTCCAGATTTAGGCTTACCTTGCCTATTTGGTTCTACTGAATATTTATAACTAACCTCTGTACAAATAGATTCTATCTTTCCAAAGCTATCGCCAAGGAGTTCATTCTTTATGAAATCGTATCTAGGCATTAGAAAAGCTAAAAATGCAGAATGAATTAATTCTTTGTCATCTTTTGAGAGTACCTCAAAAATATTGAAGTCATTTGATTTTGACATAAATGTGTTTTAAATTATGAAATAAAAAATACTACCTTAATAGCAAAGATTATTATTCGATAATTTGGACATCAATGTTTCAAACTTCAAGTTTGAGACCAAAATGCATAAGTTTCGATATATTCATTTAAACCAACGCCCCCTCCAAAACCTTCGCCATCTTCACCCGAACATTCTTATGATAAGGCGTCTTAGCCAAAGGGTCACAATATTTAGCAGTCGTCAAAATATTAGGCATAGCGCCTTTTTCTCTAAAACTTCGACCTTTACCATAATCCATTCCTTTACCATGCGGCATAGAAATAACCCCTGCTTGCACTTCATCGGTGAGGGTAACTAGAATATGAATACTCCCCGTCGGGCTAGTTAACTCAACGGCATCTCCTTCTATCAGTCCATGTTTAGCGGCATCGGTCGGATGAACTTTCAGAAAACCTTCTTGGTCTTTTTTTGCCCATTCTAAATTACGGATAACGGCATTGGCATTATAGGTTCGGCGTTCTCCTGCTATTAAATTATAAGGATATTCCCGTTCTAAATCTGCTTGATTTTCTAAGACTTCTGGTAATTTTAATAACCAATTTTCTAATAATTCAGGAATAAATAAATTCACTTTTTTATCGGGTGTTTTCATCAAATCCCATAAATCTGCTGCTTGATGCTCGCTTACCTTAATGCCTGAAGGACTATTCATTATTTTTTCAAAAATAACCTTGCCTAAGACCGCCCCTTTACCTTCGATACCCGCATTCCGAATCGCTTTTGGATATTTGGAGGCGTATAATTGAGCAGCAAACCATATAAAAGCAGCATTTTCTGCGCCGTCTGGCATGGCTGCACCTAGGGTTTCTCTCAATGCAACGGGAGATAATTGGTTTAATTGAGGTGCTTTCATGGTCGCTTGCATAAATGCGCCTTGGAAAATGCCTTGGTCTGGATTTTCCTTATCCGCTATGGCTGCCTTTTTTAAGTCAGAAAAATCAATACCTTCTAATGCCCCCATCGCTTTGATTAAACGAGTATAAATTTCTGGTTCACTCAAGGTGCCTGCTTTTGCAGCAAAGATAGGTTTACGCAAATGGAACATGTTTTCAGAAAAGAAAGCGGCTTCGTATTTTTCAAATTGATTGGCTGCTGGCAACACATAATGCGCTTCTCTAGCGGTTTCGGTCATTGCCACATCCACCACGACCATTAAATCCAATTTTTTGTACGCTTTTTTCTGTGCATTGGTATCTACCCAATTCAAGACTGGATTGCAACTATCTACAAATAAAGCCCTTAATCTATCGGGATGGTCATTATCAATTTCTTGTGCTAAAACGTTGGGTGGATAGACTTTGGCAATTTCTCTTGCCTTAGTGACCATCGTCGTTCTTCCTCCATTATCTACGTCTCTCGAATGTCCAATTAAGGGCATAAACCAAGTCGCTAAATGATTCGTCCCATGTTTATTAAAATTGCCTGTTACTAAAAATAACAACCGTTTTAAGTAAGCATTTAAGGTGCTATTTAAACTCATTTCGATGCCCAAATCTGACCGAACAGCTACCGATTTAGCCGCTGCCATTTTGCGAGTTACCTCTGCTACCAAGGCATACTCTACACCTGCTATTTCACAATATTCTTTGATTGGAATGTTTTCAAAATAAGGCTTCACTTCAGCAAACCCATTTGTGTGTTCGGCAATAAATTCGGTATCTACTAAATCCTCTTGCATAATAATACCCAACATAGCAGACATCAACCAAGCATCTCTTCCCGGTTTGACTTGTAGGAAATAATCTGCTTTTTTAGCGGTTTCATTTTCTCTAGGATCTATAACGACTAAGGTTCTATTTTTATCTCTACTGATTTCTCCAATTACTCGTCTAGCTCTCGCCATTCCATGCGATTGCATTGGGTTGGCGCCAATAATTAGCCCAAACTCCGCCTCGGCAATCGGTTCACCATAGTTGACATTTTGCCGACCAAATAATTTACCATTCACCCAAAAATTGCCTGTTTTTTCTTGGGCGATGGAAGAATAAATATAAGGTGTTCCCAAAACCTTTCTAAACGTCCCCGCATACATTTGTGCCAAGTGATTGCCTTGTCCACCACCGCCAGCATAAGCGATGCTATGTCCACCATGCGTATCTCGAAGTTGCACCAATTTGTCTGCAATTTCTTGAATAGCGGTCTCCCATGGAATTTCCTCAAATGTCCCATCTGCTTTTTTCCTTAAAGGAGCAGTTAATCGCTCTTGTTGTTGATAATAATTCAAGCGAGTTGCCTTTTGGCAAATATATCCCTGTGAGGTTGGATGGTCTTTGTCGCCTGTTATTTTGACAAATTGTTTGGTTTCGTGGTCTACTTCGATATTGATACCGCAGTTGACGGAGCAAAGAATACAGGCAGATTTGTGGGTAGTTGTAGGCATTATTTTTTAGATTAGGGATTTTGAGAGTAGAAAAGAGAGAAGGGACACAGAGGGCACGAAGAAGACACGGAGAGCACAAAGTATCTCTGAGAACTCTGTGTCTTCTCTGTGGTCTCCGTGTCCAAAACTATTCTTTACTCTATATTAAAAACATTCCTTGCATTTTGATACAAGAATTTTTCTTTTACAGTTTCGGATAACGCTAAAGCATCCAAGTTTTCTAAACATTTCTGTGGCGTTATCATAGGATAATTAGTGCCAAAAAGCACTTTATCCTGTCCATGCGTTTTCATGTATTCCACCAATTCTCTGGGGTATCTTTTGGCGGTATAAGCGGACGTATCAATATACACCTGTTCATGTTTGGTCGCTACTGCAATCATTTCTGTTGTCCAAGGATAACCAATATGTCCACAAACAATCCTTAAGTCTGGAAAGTCTAAAGCAATTTGGTCAATATAAGGAATTGGGCGACCTACCTCCGAAGGCATCAAAGGCCCTGTATGTCCAACTTGCAAACAAACAGGAATATCCAGTTCCACACAAGCAACATACAAAGGGTAATAATAAGGATGCGTAGGTGGCAAATTCCATAACCATTGCACGATTCTCAATCCCTTGAATCCATGATTATTGACCCAATTTTTTAGTTCTTTGACTGCTTGCACAGGTTTATGCATTGGTGAAGAAGCAACCCCAATAAAGCGGTCAGGATATTGCTCAATAAATGATGCCACTTCCTCATTGGAAATGAGTACTTCATGGGCATTTTGCCAACTACAAATCAAACCCTTACTAACTCCCGCAGCATCCATCGCAGCAATGGTCATTGCCAGCGGTGGTTCTTCGGTTACATATCCTTGTTTGGTCCATTTTTTCAAAGAATTAAACATGGGATGGTTGATGTGTCTCATGGTCGGATGCTGCATCCAAACGTCTATTATATTCTTTTCAGGCATAAGTTTTATTAAAGAAACGAAGAAATCATGGTGATTTCAAAAATCACCATGATTTAAGATTTAAATAAAAGCTAAGGATTATTTTGCCGTTGTCTAAATCGTTCGTTTAATATTTTTATATCATATTTTTCATCGCCTTCCTCTCTAGGCGCATAATTATCAAAAGCTGCCTTCACTTCTTCAAATTCTTCCCTAATGCGTACGACATTATAGGAATGCCCAACCAAATAAAACTGCTCCGCTTTCATTTGTGGTACAATTCTGTCCGCAAATTCATCGGGTGACATGCCCATTTTCATAAACTTATCTGGCCCAATTTCAGTATGGACAAATCCTGGAATAATAATGCCTACTTTCATAAAATCAGGTGCTTCACCTCGGAGCGTTTTGGTCAAACCCAATACCGCATATTTACCAGACACATAAGGGGCATTAATGACCGCATTAAAAAAGCGGTTCTTTGACAATTTTTGCAAAAGCGGAAAAAAAGCTTAAATTTCTCTTCTAAAAAATAGAGAAATGAGTCAAGATTTAAGCTTTTATTCAATGCTACTTAATATTCCAAATTTGGAGGTAGAACAAGTTTCTATTAAAAAAAATGCAATTCATATTTTCTGTAAAATAAAAAAAATAGAAGGAGAAATATGCCCAGATTGCGCTCAATTAGTCGATAGTAAAACCCCAAAATATCGCCGTCAAGTTCGAGACCTAGATATTAGTGGTCGAAAAGTGATATTACATATTCAAGTTCATCAATATCGGTGTAAATGTGGTCGCACTTTTAGTGAATCCTTTGACTTCGTTTCTTCTGGAAAAAGCTATACCAAAAGACAAGCTAAATATATCTTTGAAATGAGTGCTAAACAAAGTCATTTACAAGTAGCTGCTATAGTTGATATGTGCCATAAAACGGTAGAACGAATCTGCTATGACCAAGTGCTTGAAAGATCAATTGATTGGTCTAAAATTAAGCGTATTGGTATTGACGAATTTGCTTTCAAAAAAGGGCACAAAGACTTCATAGTCATCTTGATTAACTTGGATACTCATGAAATTATTGATATATTAGAGCAAAGAGATAAAAGTTTCTTACGTGCTTATTTTCAAGGACTTGGAGAAAGTTTTTGTGCACAAATCGAGGATTTTTGTTCTGACATGTGGGGACCATTCCAAGATTTAGGACAGGAACTTTTTCCTAATGCCCGAATACATGTTGACCGCTTTCATTGGACAACTCATTTAAATGATGTTTTAGATAATATGCGCAAAAAACTTCGTCGAACCGACAAAGAAGAAGAAGTTTTTAAAAGGCTCAAATGGAAACTTACAAAGCGACCTGAAAATCTTAGCAAGCAAGACAAAGAAGATTTGCGAAAAGCATTTGATAAAGCACCAGATTTAGAAGATGCTTATCAACTACGAAATACCTTGCAGTCTATTTTCGATACAGATTATTCGTATGACTTTGCTGTTCAACAAATAGACCATTGGTTAGCTTATGCCGCCGAATGGAAAAACAAGTATCTTGATAAATTTATTGCACTTTTTCAACGTCACCAAAAAAACATCCTCAATTATTTTAAAACTAAGGTATCAAGCGGTGCAGTTGAAGGAACTAATAATTTACTTAGAACCGTCAAACGATTCACTTTTAACATGACTAATTTTGAAAATTTCAAATTTAGAGTTTTCGCCTTTAAGCAGTAATTTGCAAAAATTGTCAAAGAACCAAAAAAGCTATTTTCAGAACCGACCGTATAGATAGCACAAGGGGTGCCTGCCGCTATCATTTGTTTGCCAAAGACTCGAATGCCGTTCCACACGCCAAAATAATTGACATTTAGGGTATCCATTATTTCGGCTTGACTGATGTCAAAAATAGATTTTTGAGCACCTCCGATTCCTGCATTATTAACTAAAACATCTACGCTGCCGTATAATTCTCTAGTGGATTTTTCTAAGGCTATTAAACCTGCCTCTTTGGTGACATCACAGATTTGGTAGGATGCAGTTACGCCATTTTCTTCCAATGTCTGAACCGCTTCTTGTAAACGATTTTCTCGCAATCCTGCTATTCTGACGATTGCGCCTTCTTGACTAAAACGCTTGGCTAGTCCAAAACCGATGCCTGTTGCGCCGCCTGTAATGACGACTACTTTATTTTTAAAATCTTTCAAATTAATTGATGATTTGATAAATGAAATAAAAGCTAATTATCAAATTCAGTATTGCTAGGATAAAATCATTTCTAAAGATAAATAGCATTCTTTTTTTTAATACAGGCCAAAGTGTTTTTTGTCCTTTTCGCTCTTTTAAAGCGAATGGTAAGTTGACCCAAAACTGTCCGAAGTGTGCTGTAAAAAACACAAAAAAGAGAGCCGCATTCGTCTCCATATCTAAACTAGGATAATGATACCTCACTAATGCAAAAATCGACAATAACATAAACGCAAAATTGAAAGCACCAATAAATTTTATGGCATGTGCTACAATTGACCGATAAGGTTCTCCTCGATTTTCTCTGATGAGTAGTAATTTTGTTGCCGATTCTGTTTTAAACCAGAAGTAGTGAAACGCCATGCCGAACCATAGGATGTTTAAGACTAAAGTTAGGGTGATGAAATATATCATAGAGTCAAATACTTAGCTTTATTAATCTGTATAAGAGAACACAAAATTAACAGACCATTTAGTCTCAAAATTAGAAAAAAGTTTTAAAAGACCAAATAGTTTCTTAATTTTGTGTTATAAAAACACATAAAATTAATTAAAAAATGAAGAGGAAGACGAGGAATCCTGAAAAAACAAAACAAGAAATTATTGAAAAGGCATCTCCTATTTTCAATCAATATGGTATTGCAGGTACTAAAATGGATATGCTCATCAAGGCAACTGGATTTCAGAAAGGAGGCATCTATTGTCATTTCAAATCAAAAACAGATTTAGCAAACGCTGTTTTTAAATATAATCTACAGCTACTCAAAGCAAACTATCAAAAAGAAATAGAGCAAGCAACTACACCTAAAGGGCAATTATTAGCTTATATAAATGGCTTCAAAAAATTTGTATTTGCACCACCCGTTCCAGGTGGCTGCCCACTTTTAAATATGGTTACTGAAGCAGATGATACGGACGAACTGAACCGTTTAATAGCTAAACAATTTATTGATGATTGGAAAGATGATTTAGCCTTAATTCTTCAAAATGGTATAGATTCAGGCACATTTCAGCCAACCATAAATCCAACTCAGGAAGCATTATTTATCATTGCTAGTATTGAGGGAAGTATTATGCTTGGTCAAGCCAAAAAAAGTGGTAGTTTGATGATAAGTATAGCGGACAGTTTACAGCGTTATATGGAGACTCAGATTTTTAAATAAGCCATTCATATATACAAATTTCTAGTTTTTACCTACCTTACCTTTCTTTTAAAATTGTAAATCTTGCCTTCATGCTCCAATATATTTTATATGCTGTTCTCTTTCTCGTTGTAGCAATTATTTTTGGTATCTATTTTATTAGAAAAACACCTTATGGTTTATTGGATACCAAAGTAGCCATTGCTTTAAAAATGATGCCCGAAAGAGAAGAGGGATTATCCGTAGATCAACAAAGAGTGCAGATGCGAAAAATGGTCAATGCTTATAAAAAAGATATACCGCTAATAAGGATAGAAAATCAAACAATTTCGGTGAATAATCAGTCAATTCCCATCAGAATTTACAGCGATTCCAAGGAAACAGATTTGCCTATTTTAATTTATTATCATGGTGGTGGTTGGGTAGTTGGTGATTTAGAAACCCACGATGGTATTTGCCGACAATTAGCCAAATCGTCAAAACTTTTAGTCGTAAGTGTAGATTATCGTTTGGCACCAGAACACCCCTATCCAATTCCTCTGGAAGATGCTTATAATTCGCTATTGTGGATAAAAGAAAATGGGCAAACCATAGGCGGTAATCCTCAACAAATAGCGGTTGGTGGCGATAGTGCAGGTGGCAATTTAGCAGCAGCGGTTGCTTTAAAAGCTAGAGATGAAAATGGCCCCAAAATTAGCTACCAAGCTTTGATTTACCCTGTAACAGATTTAAGTAAATTAACAACTCAATCCTACCAAAATTTCAAAGAGGGGTTCTTTTTGACCAGAGATATGATGGCACAATATATTGACTATTATGTCCCTGCGGCTAATCGAAAAGAAGCATACGTTTCTCCCTTATTGGCAGACAATTTGCAAGATTTACCGCCCACCTTGGTCATTACTGCAGGGTTTGACCCACTCAGAGATGAAGGCGAACAATATGGCGAACGCTTAAAAGCAGCAGGAATTCCTACTACTATTACTCGTTATAAAGATACCATTCATGGTTTCTTTGGCTTAGAAGCTTTGGGGAAAGCAGGAGTAGAAGCGATTCAGGAAGTTGGCGATAAGTTAACGGAAGTTTTTAAAAATTAACAAAAATGCAGACGACTTAAAATAGAACAGTTCACAACTGACAGTAATTGGTTTACGTTACATTAAAAACAATAAGGATAAAAACTTGAATACAAACTTGGTTTAATTTTTCTTGGAATTTCAGCATCTGTAATCTAGTTGACATTTATAGATGCAACTGTAACCTCTATAATGTGCATTATTAAAAGAAAGAGGTAATCTATTCCCGATAAATGAAGTTTTTCATCAACAAGAACCAGCAGCTTTTGCAATTGATATGAATTTATTGAATATTAATACCGCTTGGCAGATGCTATTGCAAGAAAATTCGACCTTCTTGTCTATTGGTGCGGTCTTTTACAGTAATCAGAGACAAGTTCATTTTAATCCTTATCAACCATCATTTTTTGACTTACTTATTCATTTTGACGAGACGAAAGCAACTACTCAATTCTAAAATTAATAAAAGGCACTTTTGTCTTAGGTCGAAAATAACGCTACCATTTGAGTGCTGATTTCAAATAGTAGCGTTAGCTTTTCATCATTATTTAGTTAATAGCTCTAGAAGAAGTCATATTTGTAAATGTTTTTTTGCTAAAAAGCTTATAGTTTAGTGTATTCGTTTTCGTATTTATCCTGTTCATATTGACTAATATCTATCGTCCGCCCTTCATCATTCACCGCTTTGACCGCTGCCAGCATCTCATCCAACAAAGCTCTATCGTACATTTTTCCATTAGCAAATACCGTATTAATGGCTTTGGTATGCCGAATATCTACAAGTGGATTTTTATCCAAGAGCACTAAGTTTGCTTCGTAACCTTCTACAACTTTACCTGCTTTACTTTTATGAAAATTAGCGGAGTTAGTAGTAGCAGTTTTTAATATTTCGGCATTACGCATACCAATTTTTTCTAAATTAACTAATTCATTATGGAGTGAAAAACCAGGCACTTTTGCAGGAATATTGGCATCTGTACCTGCGAGTATCTTTACGCCTTTTTTAGCTAATACTGCCGCTAGGTTTTGGCAGGCTTGCTCGTAAGTCATCCAAAAACGCTTTTGTCCAGCGATTTGTTCTGGCGTGAGTCCTTCGGGTAAACTGTATAAATTATTATGAGGCAACCATCCAAAACCGCCTGAACCAAATTTAACGCCTTCCAACATGCCCACATTGACATAATCCAATTCTGCTGCTTTTAGTACATTTTCCAAATCGAATTTTTGACCAATTAAGCCATTGATGATACCTAAGGTAGAAGTAACGCCTATATCCCTTTTAAGTAAATTATTGGCTAATGCTTCGCTTTCTTGAGTTACATATTCTAGGAATTCCGTTGCTTTTCCATTAATAGGTCCAAAATTCCGTCTCAAGGCATTCATCAATTCTTCAAAATGAGCGACTTCTGACTGGCCATTTTCCCAAAAATCATTTAAATCAATTTCCCAAGGAATATGCCCTACAATTGGTAACCCCAATTCGTTGGCAGTTTTAGTCGCTGCTAAATAGCTTTCTTTGTTTAAATGGCTATAAATTTTTACGCCATCATATCCTTCCTTAACGAAAGTCTGAATAGCTGCTGTTGCCTCCTTGGCATTATCCACATTTTTGGATTGTCTCGTCCAAGAAATAAACCATTTCTCTAAATTATCCGCCGTACCCAAAGGAGGAGATGCGACCCAAAGTTTAGGGCCAATTCGGCCATTTTCAATTTCCTTCTTTAAAGCTAAACGTTCTGGGCTTCCCATCATTTCTCTAATTTCTGTTACTCCATTAGCGAGATAAACCAACAAGTCATTAGGACTATAAAACAAATGAACATGAGCATCTATCAAACCAGGAATCAAGTATTTTCCAGTTCCATCCACAACGGTCGCCTCGGTCGGAATAGTAAACACCTCATCAATTTGCTGAATAACTCCATTTTTAACCAATACCGTTTGCCCATTAATAAATGCTTCACTATCGGCAGCTAGAATACTTACATTTTTAATAATCACAGCACCTGTTTCAGGTTTAAATTGTGTCACATCTACTACTTTAGTATTGGCTCCATAAAATTGTTTCATACTACTCTCTAAGGCAAAATAGCCAACTATGGGCGTAAGGATAGTTAAGATTAATAAAGTAATGCCTATATATTTCATCCATTTTTTCCAGTTCATTTTTCTATTGTTTTAAATGTTTACGAATTAGTTGATAGAACAAACTTATAGGCATACCGAACTAGGCACAAACGGATTGTGATGGTTGACTAATTGAGGGATTAAATACTAGGTAGTTGTGATAAAATACTAAGGATTGGGACGAGTGACTAGGTTGGTAACTAGTGATTGGTGATTAGAGATTGGTTTGATCACTATTTAAAACTAGCAACATAACTCCTGGAAACTGGGATTTTTTTATCGCAATCGGAAAGCGTCAACAATAACCCTTGAGAATTGCCCGAGGTTTCGGTAATCGCTTGTCGATTGACTAGAAAAGAACGGTGGGTTCTAACTATTGGACTTTCTTTAGTAACGGCTAGAATGCTTTTTAAAGTAGCTCTTTCTGTTTTCTTTTTCAGTTGTCCTGCTTCATCTAAATAAAAAATAGTTATATAATTTTGCAAAGCTTCAATGTATTTAATTTGGTCGATAGGAATATCGTATAAGGTAAGATCGCTAGAGTAATTAGCCGATTGTTCGTCGGTTGTTTGTTGATTGATGGCTTGCGCAATGGTCTGGTATTTTCGTTCATCTCGAAGTAAGGTAAAGGTCATAACTAAAAGTACGGGAATACCAAACATAAAAACCCCTCTTAACATAGCAGGGAAAAATTGCCAATCCATATACCCAAAAACTAAATAGCGCACATAGAGAAAGTTAGCCAAACTAATCATAAATAAAACAGCGAAACTGTATGCCCACCATTTACCAAAAGTCCAATCAATTGTTTTGTTTTGGAATTGAGTAATTTGGTAAAAGATCGTTTCAAAAATAAAATAGCCGAGGGTTCCAGCAAACCCAAAACCTAAACAAATTAAAAACTTATTAGATTCAAGATCGGAAATTCCAGAAGGTTGAAAAGCATACAAGAATAGTGTCATAAAAACACTAATGGTAATAATATTTTTAGACAGTCCAAACCAAGGGACATCTTTGGGAAAAGGTCTCTGTAAAAATTTTAGGAAGTCGGCAAAAAGATTCATCGATGGAAGGTATTGGATTTTGTCCAAAGATAAAAATGCTCACCTAAAATATCTGCCAAACCTCGAATAAAAAACTTATTACTGTGTAACATTAATTTCTTTATGTTTTGCTCGGCTGCTTCGCAGCCTCGCAAAAGGGATATTAAGGGAGAAGAAAGTTTGATTTTTCAAAGAAAAATCAAACTTTCTTCTCCCTTAAAAATCCCCCGCCAAGTCGCCGCAGGCGACGAGGCGGAATGTTAAAAAACTTATGTTATACTGTACTTATGCTACCTTACAAAAATTATTTAATAGATTTCTTTTCTAAATTCAAAATAGGCTTTTAAAACACCATTAGGATCTTCCAATTGAGGCCAATGTCCAATTTTTTCTCCTAATAATTTAACAACTGGATTCGGAATTAATGCTTTATACCGATTCGCCATATGAATGCCCGAATTGGGGTCAAAAGGGCCATTGATAAAACACATAGGTACTTCTGTAGTTTGCATGGCAGTAATCCATCTTTCTTGGTGATTTACTTTATCAAAAACCAAGCGACCAATTAAATAGGCAATAGACTTCCCATCTTTATGGTTTAAGATTTCCCAAAATTGCTTTAACAAAAGTTCGGACGGTTGTGTTGTTGGGCCAAAAACACTTTTTATGGTTTTATCTAATTTCTTTTTGGAAAGTAATTTACTGAGTAATTTTCCAATAGGTGTGGGAGATTGGGATAGTAGTCTTTGGATGAATCTCGGCTGGTAAGTATCCATAAATAAACCACCATTCATATAAACTAAAGACTCCATTTTGAAGGTATTTTTTCCTTCTTTATCCCTCGCTAATAATTCTTGGGCAATACTGACACCTAAATCATGGGATAGAATATGGGTGGTCTTAATATTAAAATGATTCAGTAAATAATTGACTATTTCAGCATGTTCTTTAAAACTATAAACATGATTTTTGGGCTTATCCGAAAACCCCATACCCAAATAATCAAAGGTTAGAACGGTATAATTTTGGGTTAATTCGTTCCATACTGATTTCCATTCAAAAGTGTTGTAAGGGTATCCATGAAGAATCAATAAATTTGGTCCTTTTCCTTCTTGAATATAAAAAATATCCTGGTCATCAATTTTTAAAAATTGCCCTTTTTCTTTCCATTTTTGTACTTCCTGATCCATAGCTTGATGTGTTTTATTTAAATAAAATACCTCTTTATTGTACGCTTTTACTGAGTTACGCACTCCGCTATGCTTCGTGCGGAAAAAGGAGTTCTTGGGGTGAGCAATTTTAGATTTTCGATAAAAAACCTAAAATTGCTCACCCCAAACCCCACTTTCTAGCAGCCAAAGGCGGCGTTTTCAAAAAATGTACTTAGAGAAAAAATACAAGCTATTCATTCGCTATGATGGATAATTGTAAAAATCGGTCGTTTTCATTTTTATATAAATCTTTTGGTCGATTTCCTGTATATTTTTTTAAGTCTTTGATGAAATGAGATTGGTCAAAATAATTATACTCTGGGGCTAATTGTCCTTTTTTGATGTGCTTAAAAGAAGCCGTACATTTCAAAATATTACAATAAGCTTTTAAGGATAGGCCAAATCTTTTCTTGAAATATCTATTCATTTGCCGAGGCGACCAATGTACCTGTTCTGCATAATAGACTATCTGCTTACTTCCTTTTGTTTGATAAAGCAGTTGAAAAAGTTGAATTCTTCTTGAATCTATTTTATTTTGTGATTGAATAATGGTCGCACATTTGTGGTTGAGGTATTGAACGGTGGCAGTTTGATTTTTAAAGGAAAGTGCTTGTAAATCCCAAAAATTAAGTGGTACTATTTTTTCATGATTAAAAAATGAGGCAATATGCTGCTGTACCAAATAATCTACAGCAAGTAACCTAAATTGAATGCCTAAAAGTTGGGTATTAGCGGGAATTTGGACATCTAGCTTTTCTGCGTATAATCCTGTTAAAACAATGCGTTCTAATTCATAATCTCGAAAATATAAAATTAAATCGAAGCAGCCGTCTGGTAAGATGGTATAGTCTAACGGTTGATTGGTTGAATTGTCCAACCACCAATAACACCTTATAAAATCTTTTAATAGAGGGCTTGGTTCAACTTGATTATAGGTCATATGCTAATTATTTACTTTAAAAATATTTCCTTCTACTAGAGGAATACGCTATCCTAACGTGAGTTTTGGATAAGCAAAAGGTCTGGAAGATCGCAACTGTTTGTAGGAAATATTCGGTAATCCCCTCTTAATCAAAGGTCTGGAAGACCGGCTCTGTTTGAAATTAGTTGCATACGGGGTCGGTCTTCCAGACCTTTTGGGGAATTTTGAACCATTTTCTACAAACAGGGTCGCTTCTTTGGAGCTAAATATTTGATTATCAGTTAATAATATCCAAAAATCACATTATCCTAGGTAATACATTCAGAATTACAACGTAGTTATTAAGCTAAATCGCATCTAGTAATACTAACTCCTCTATTTCAGTAATTGGCAATTTATCATAAAAATAACGGAACTTTTTAATAATATTGCTTAGTTCTCTATTCCTATTTCAAAACTTACTAGCATGGATTTTTTCCTTATTCTAGGACCATCAGCTGTGGGCAAAATGACCGTTGGTCAAGCACTTGCCAAACGATTGGGTTATAAACTCTTTCACAATCACCACTCTATTGAATTTGCATTACAATATTTTGATCATGGCAAACCAGAATTTCGAAATATCAATGAAGGGATGCGTCAGTTGGTTTTTAAAACGGTTGCTGAAAGCCGTTCTTTAAAGGGGTTTATCTTCACCTTAGTCATGGCTTTTGACTCAAAAGATGATATAGACTACATAGCCAATATAAAAAATTTATTTTCTAAAAATGGCTGGAACTGCTATACTGTAGAATTATATGCACCACAGCAAATTAGAATAGCGCGCAATGATACACCTAACCGTTTACAACATAAAGTGAGCAAGCGAAATGTAGAACAGTCTTTAGCCTTCATAAAGCAAGCAGCAATAAAATATCAATTGAATACCGAACAGGCTGCGCCCAAAAAGGACGACTATCTTTGGATAGACAATTCCCATTTATCACCAGAGGAGGTTGTGGATAAAATTATTGAAAAATTTGCTTGCTAATTATATTAATCGTATTTTTACGATAAATAAAATAATTGAAGTATGGCTATTGCAAAAACTGAAGGATTTACCGATGAACAAAAGCGCATTGCTAATTTAGCAAAAGCGCTGGGGCATCCTGCTCGTATTGCTATTTTGATGCATTTAATTCAAAAAAATAGTTGTGTTTGCGGCGATATTGTAGAAGAGCTTCCATTAGCGCAATCCACCATTTCTCAGCATTTAAAGGCATTAAAAAAAGCGGGGATTATTCACGGAGAGGTCGAGGGTGTTAAAACTTGCTATTGTATTAATCCAACAGGTTGGAAGGAAATGCAGAGGACGTTAAATCAATTTTTTGGGAAGTTTACTGGATGCTGTTAAGGGTAACGCCAAGCGCTGCTTGATATAAAAGAACAATCATTAATGAAAAGATATTCCATATACGCTACCCTTTTCTTTTTAATTTTTTGTAGCAAAATGGTCATTGCATAAAACAGAAATAGACCTGAACGACTGATTGATTTATCAGTCTATTTTTTCAATCAAATTCATCGTTAAAATACGATTAATATTTTTCATCTAATAGAATTTATTATCATGACAACCAAAGCATTTTTAGATTTACTAGCTAACAACCCACAAAAAGAATTGGTTTTTGAATACGAAGCCAATCAATTTATTCCTGTTTATCATATTACAGAAGTAAAAAACGTTCATTTTGAATCCATTGATTGCGGTGGCAATGCGCACGAAGCATATCAAACAATTACCCAATTGTGGATTAGTCCTAAAGACTTTCTCTTGAAAAAATGTATGACGGCAGAAAAAGCTTTAAAGATTTACAATATTGTGGATGGAGTTAAGCCAATGAAAAAAGAAACGGACATTTTCTTTGAGTATGGGTATAAAGATTTGCGTACTTCTGTTTATTCTGTGGAAGCTATCGAAGAAACGGATAATCAATTAATTATTAAAATGTTCGTACCAAAGACTGCTTGTAAACCTGCACAACAAGTGATTGAAAAAGGGAAAGCTGCATTAAGTTGTTGTGCGCCTGTTGAGCAAGTGATCGAAAAAGGAAAGAAAACATTAAATTGTTGCTGATTATAAGTGATGACAACTTTACTGTCTAAATCCGTTGGGCTCAAAAAATTATTTTTTCCCAACGGATTTAGCTGCCCAACGGATTTTATCATTTTTCAACCTCGCAAATTACCATCCCATAAAATACTGATTATCAACAAATTGAAATCCTATCCTTTTTTATAAATAATCTTTTTTCAAAAAAAACACCTTCCCTTGTAATTTTTTCCTTCCTTTTGCTACTAACGTTCCGAATTTAATCATTACACAAAAATAAATGCCAACAAGCAGCGAAAATGAATTTGTCAGACTGATCCAACAACATTCTGGCATTATCTACAAAATCATCAATTTATATGTCGATGACGAAGAAGATAAAAGAGACTTGCATCAAGAGATTTTGTTGCAAGCCTGGAAATCCTATCAGCGATTTAAAGGGGATGCTAGCTTTTCGACTTGGTTGTATAAAGTGAGTTTAAATACGGTGTTGACTTTTAATAAAAAGGCAAAAAAGCATAGCGAACTAACCACAAATGATGGTTTAGCTACTCCGTCTTCAAGCGATAAAAAAGACCAATCAGAATTACTGTATTATTTGGTTCGTCAATTACCAGAGGTAGATAGAATGATCATGACGCTGCATTTGGAGGGGTATAAAAACCAAGAGATTGCAGACATCACAGGACTAAAAGTGAATCACATCAATGTAAAATTGCATCGCTTAAAAAATCAGATTATTGCAACACTCAAAAACAATGAAAAATTATAGCTATGGATTTACTGAAAGAATGGCAGCAACTGCATCAAGAAAAATTTAATTATTCACCAATAGAAAAAGAACAAATTATGAAAGCGATTTATCAAGAATCCAACTCAACTATTTCAACTTTAAAAAAGCGATTAGCAGGTAAACTTTACTGGATTATTTTCTTCTTAATTGCAGGAGGTATCTGGATGCTTTTTAGCTTAGATCAACCAGAATTATTAATGATTCAAGGCGGATTTATGGCGGCTTATTTACTAGGGCTAATCATTATGGGATTGGAGTATCGAAAAATGGATACCAACTTAGATTTTACCGACCAAACTTTACCGTTGATGAAAAAGCAAGATCAATTAATCAGAAGCACTTTAAATTTTGAAAAAATTTGGGGTGTTATTGCTTTTCCGTTAGCAGTTCTCGGAGGTTTATTATTGGGTCATGTTGGTAGAGGAAGAACTTTAGCGGAATTTTTTCAAGACCCTAAAAGTTTAGGATTAGCTTTAGTGTTGATTATCGTCTTAGTACCGCTTATGTACTTTTTGTCAAATAAATTGAATAAAATTGCCTACGGAGATTTAATGGATAAATTACAAAATAACATTCGTCGAATGGAAGATTTGGCGTAAAATAACTTACACTACTATACAAAATAGCTTTAGTCCACTTAAAACAAGGCGGTTGTGGGAAACAATCGCCTTGTACTGCCTAATATAAGGCGGCAATTTCCCATTGCCGCCTTATTTTTAATAGGAAATCTAAAAATCTATAGTAGTCTAAGAATAACTTGTACAAATTACACAATTAACTTGTAATGCAGATTTTAGTCTGTTCGGGACGCTGACCTTTAGGTTAACAGCTATATTTCGGAAAACTTAGATGGCAGCAGGTCTAAAGACCTGTATCCAGAACAGACTGAAGTCTGTGCTACCAGTTTCTAATTAATCAAATCATCTCCCAATATCCGTTGCGTCACCTCTGCCAATCGACTCCGACTAATTGGAATCAAACGGTCTTTAATTTTAATATGCCCATCTCCTAAAGTTTGTACTTTTTCCAAGTTGACAATAAATGATTTATGAATTTGCATAAATGCATTGGTTGGCAACTCTGCCAAAGTATTTTTCAAGGTTAATAGCGTGGTAAATTTTCTTCGTTCCGTTTGTAAAGACACATAGTTCTGCATGCTTTCCACATAGAGCAATTCATCAAATCGAATCCGTTCAATTTTACCATCACATTTAATAAAAAAATGTTCTTTGCCCGTTGCTTTAGTAGGAATAGTGACAGTCGAGGACGTGGTGTTTTGCATCAATTCAAACTGCTTCTTGGCTTTAATACAAGCTTTTAAAAAACGTTGGAACGTAATGGGCTTGACCAAATAATCTAGCACATCTAATTGGTATCCTTCTAAGGCAAAACTGGGATAGGCGGTTGTGATAATGACCAAAGGTGGATTGTCCAAAGACTTTAAAAAGTCCAAGCCATTAATTTTAGGCATTTGAATGTCTAAGAATAATAAATCAACAGGCTTATTTTCCATGATAGACATGGTTTCTAGCGGATTTTCTGCCAATCCTTGCAGTCGTAAAAAATCAATATCGGCTACATATTGAGCTAAACCTTCTCTGGCTAAAGGTTCATCGTCGGTGATGATGCAATTTATCATTTAGGCATTTTATAGTTTAAGTCGAGTATCAAGTTAATAGTAAAGATGTTATCTGTATCGTTCAGCGAAAATTGATGTCGGTTAGGATAAAGTAACTGTAAGCGTTTTTTGATATTTGTTAATCCAATCCCTCCTTCATCAAACCCTTCAAGCCCCAAACTTTTATCTGTTTCTTTACTATTGATGATAGTAAATTGGAGTTGACGCTCTATAACTTTTAATTGGATATCGATATATCCATTTTTATTGCTACCGTGCTTAAAAGCATTTTCTACCAAAGGCATTAATAATAAAGGGGCAATTTTTATATTTTCTACGTTTTCAGGCAAGTCCCAATCGACTTTAAAATTTTCTCCTTTGCGCAATTGAGCTATTTCTCCAAACTGTTGTAAATACTCTATTTCTTTTTCTAGTAGAACGAGTGGATTATTGGCTTCATAGAGTTGAAAGCGTAATAAATTGGAAAAACCTGCTAAGGCCTCTGCTGCCGTATCAGGGTCTTTTTTGATTAAAAAATAAATATTATTCAAGGCATTGAAAAGAAAATGGGGATGCAATTGAGATTTTAATAATTGTAACTCTGCTTCTAATTTTTCTTTGGTTAACTGATTATTTCTTCTTTCCATTTCAATGCGCTGCAATACAAAATAGGGAATGACTAAAGCGGCAATTCCTGAGAAATTACTCCAAAAAATAGATCCACCAATTTCTTTCAAAAACGCAGGTAAGCCAGGTTGAAATTCATTTAATCTAGTGAAAATTGGGTATAGGCTAGCAGTCAATAAAATACCAAAAAAAATGATTGTTAGAAAGGTAGCCCCTACAAATTTGAAGTGCTGTCGTTTTCTATAATATTTTGGAATCCACCAATCAAGGGTAACATAAGCCGTGCCTGCATTGTGTAAAGTAAAAATTAAATTAATTAATAAACTACCAAAACTGAATCTATTTTCTGCAAAGATTAGGTGATTGATTAACAAATAGATACTCCAAAATACCCAATGCCATTTTCTATTTTCTTTTCGACTATTCATACCACGAATTTAAGGGATTTGTATGCTTTTATAGAGAACGATTGACCAATGGTTGTAAATACTTGATGATTGGAATTGATTGGTGGATAATTCCTTATTTGTCTCCGTTTTACGGATAATCAATTAATCTAAACCATTCGTCAAGCAGATTTTAAAAAAGGTTAAATGACCTGTTTCTTTGTGTTGTCAGTAGGAATTTTTCAAAAACTAAAATCTACAAATATGAAAATTATCACAAAAATAATGACGGCCCTTTTAATCATGTGTTTATGCTTTACGAGTGTCTCCGCACAAGTTGACCAAACTACAATAAACCAACAATTTTATATGGCCTATATCACCAATAGCAATCCAGCTTGGGCAATCACTTTAAACCAATTAGAAGCTGCTAATAAAAATTCTTTACAACTCGCAAAAGGATATTATGCTGCCGCAAGTACGGCGCTTGGTAATCAAGACGAAGATTTAGCCAGCGAATTACTGGATAAAGCAGCCATTATGACGAAGGCCATTTTAAAAGCAGATAAAAAATCAGCAGAAGCAAATTCCTTACTTTCTGCGGTCTATGGCTTGAAGATTGGCTTATCACCAATCAAAGGAATGCTCTTAGGTAGCAAGAGTAGCAGCGCTGCTGAAAAAGGAGTTGACTTAGCTCCTGATAATGGATTCACCAATTATATCATGGGGAATAACCTTTTTTACACACCTGCTATGTTTGGTGGTGATATTGAAAAAAGTATTACTTATTTGGAAAAAGCGCAGACTATTTATGAAAAAGCAGCCGCTAAAAACTGGGAATACATGAGTCTTTTAGCTTTACTAGGACAGGCTTATCATCGTCAGAAAGAATATGTTAAAGCTAAGGCTGTCTATAAAACTGCCTTGGAAATTGCCCCTAATTTTAGTTATGTGAAGATGTATTTATTGCCTCGGACAAAGAAGGCTATTAGAGCTTAGTTGCGGATTATTTATACGTGCGCAATTCCCCACGAATTTTGTTTCCCCACGAATTTTAGTTATACGTGCTATTTTTAAATTCAACACCATACGACCCATATATTTATCTTATATGTAATCACCTTCATATTCCATTTCCATTCGTGGGGAAATAAAATTCGTGGGGAATCTACGATAACTTATCCTATCCTTTTAAAATTTGAATAATGAAAAACGAAATCACCCGACTGTTTTTTAGTTGCTTATTCCTAAGTTTATTGGCTCCTATTTTTGCCCAAAATGAACTTAAAGGAATCATTACTGATGCACAAAATGGAGATCCCTTAATTGGTGCAAATATCTTCCTTGCTTCCGATTTTTCAATAGGTAGTCAAACTGATCTTGATGGTCAATTTATCATCACAACAACTATCGCTAGTGGAACATTAGTGGTGTCTTATATTGGTTATGAAGACCAAATGATCCCTTTTGAAAATGAAGGAAAAACGCTCTCTATAAAAATGATTCCTAAAGCTACCTTGATGGAAATGGTAGTCGTCAAAGGAGATAAACTGACAGGTCAAGTCTTTGCCGTAGAAAAAATTGGTAAACTGGATATTTACCTTGATCCTAGTTCACAAGCGGATGCCTTAAAAGCGGTGCAATCAAATCCTGCGGCAACGACGGTAGATGAGACTGCCAATGTTAGTTTGAGAGGTAGTCCTGCTAGTGAAACAGGCGTATTTTTGAATAATGTGCCGCTGAACGATGTCGTCCGCTTAGACCAATCTAATGGAGTTGGACAATTCAGTATTTTTAATACGAGTACGATTGAATCGGTCAATGTTTTTGCGAGTAATCCACCTTTAGAATTTGGAAATGCTACTTCGGGTGTTGTTGCGTTGTACACAGACGATGAATTACCTGAGAGGATGAATTCAATCAGTTTAAATTTAGTTGGTGTCGGGGCTTCGGTCAGTCGAAAAATAGGAACTAAAACAGCTATTTCCGCTTTTTCTAATTGGAATACGCCTTACTTATTGAAAAAGGTCAATCCATCGGGCTTGGCAGATTTAACGACTTTTAAAACGTTAGATCTTGGTACTTATGGCGTGCATCAATTTAATGCCAATTGGCAATTGAAGTTTTTTAATTATGCGATTAGTGAAAGTTTTCGTTTTAAAGTGCGGTATCCTGCTTTTACAGATGAATTTCGACAGCAAAAACGGCGAAATTTATCAGTTATCAATCTAATTCAACAAAAAGAAAATAGTCGGTTTGAATGGAATCAAGGGATTAATTTCTCTAAGGCGAATTATCAAGTTGGCAACCTCGATATTCACAACCAAAATTTTGATTATTTCAGCGGTTTAAATTATGCTTGGTATCCTGAAAATGGTAGTGTCAAAGTAGGCTTGAATACCAATATTCATCGGATTGGGTCAAGTGGCTTAGTGCCTCAATTTGAAAATGGTTTAGCTCCTAATCTTCCGACTATTGCGTTTGCTCGAAAAGCTTGGGTCTTTATTCCAGAGGCTTTTGTCTATACCAAATGGACTTTTGTAGACAATTTTTCGGTGGGAGTAGGTGGTCGTTTTCATCCTGAAGTGGATAATTTAGACGCTTATACCAGTTATCAATTAAATTTGGCTTATACAATTCAAGACAACCATCACTTCATCGCTTCGATTGGAGAGTATCATAAAATTCAGTTGCCTAATGCAGCATCAACGCTGACTCAATCGATCTTTTCTAGACAATATTCATTGGATTATCAGGGAAAACTTAAAAAATGGAAATGGAGTACCGCTATTTATCAGAAAGATAATCTACGGGGTAACTTACCTAATTTAGTGCGAGGGGCAGAAATTTATACCGCTTACGAAGGAACAAAATTACAATGGGGCATTAGTTTAGCAAGTATTCAATCTACTTTAAAAAATGAAGAAACCAGTTATCCTTCCGAACATGATTTAAGTTATTTCTTGCGGACTACCTTGAGGTATAAACTCAAAGATGGTTGGGATATTGGTTTGGTCTATTGGCAACGACAAGGGCGTTATTATTTACCCGTTAGTCAAGCTATTTTCAATGCTTCTACAAATAGTTACGCCCCCATATATGCCGCCCAAAATGAAGGGTTACGGATTCCAGATTATCATCGCATTGACCTTAGCATTTCACGTATTTTTGAGACTTCCTTTGGTAATGCGATTGCTTATGTCAATGCCAATAATTTATTAGATTTCAAGAATATTCGGGACTATAATTATAATATGGATTATACCGAACGCTTTGCAGAATACTTGAATCGGCGAACTATATTTTTTGGGGTAGTTTTGAATTGGGAGTAAGTCTCCCGTAACTTGGAAATTCATTTCCAATAAAAAAATAAATACTGTCTTTTCTCTTGGAAATGAATTTCCAAGTTACGGGGCTAAAACCGTTTCCGAAAGGTAAATCCTAATAACAAAACTGCACCTTCTCCTACAGGTACGCCTTCCGTTTTAATATTTATCTCCGCCCCAAAAGCAATGGAAGGCACAAAAGACCAACCTTCTTTTTTTAAATTAATCACATAACCCGCCTCTGCTGTTGGTTGGAAAACAGTAACATCTGTTTTTCCTCTCACTTCAGTAGGCAAATTAGGGCTGTCTTTCCAATCAATTTTATTGAACCATAAATCTGTTCTAGCCCCTAGAAAAAAGCCTTGTCGGTCCGTTTTAAAATAATGGCGATAGCCTAAGGAAAAACCAAATCCTCCACCTTTTTCATTGTCTTGTACGCCTAGGTCTCTATGATTTACAATGTTATACCCTACTCTACCTAACAAACCATCTCTATCACTCAAACCATATTCAAAATGTATCCCAGGAATAACGCCTGTTGGATAGGCTTGTATCTCCAAACCAACATCAAAAGATTTGTTATTTTGTGCCGTCAAGGAAATGGTGGTGATACCGAATAATAACAAGGTTAGCATAATAGCAAAAAAGGTAGGTCGAAACATAAGTACTTTTTAAAGTGGAAAGAATAAGGAATTAGGGAATAAAAATAGATAAAAAGATAGGATTTTTATTCAATTGCTAAAAAAATGATTTGGATTGTAACACGGTAGACTAAATCTGATGGCAAATATTTTTATTATCAACGGATAGACAAACAAGTATTGCTTGGTAGTTACGGGTTTCATTGAATTGAGGGTCGCACTAATTATTTACACATTGGGGACTGTTCAATTAACCATGTCTGCACAAAATCAGATATCCGATTACCACGTTTTACCGTTACACATTACTTTTCTCCTTCCACACCACATCCCCAAATCTATCAATATAAGCCCATTTTTGGTCAATAGAAACCCAAGCTAAACCATCTTTAAAGGGCAAAACATCTTCAAAACGAGCAGGAATGGCAAATTTTCCATCTGTATCAATGAAACCCCATTTATCTTTTACTTTTACTTGTGCCAAGCCATCTGCAAAAACACCTGCATCTTCAAATTTAGGTAGGATTAATAATTTACCTCTTTTGTCTATGTAACCGAACCTTTCGTTGATTTCTACTAAAGCCATTTGTTCGCCAAAGTCACCCGCAAAATCATACATTGGTTCAACTACTATCTCTCCTTTATTGTCAATAAAACCGTATTGGTCATTTTTAGCGACTAAGGCCATCCCATCAAAAAAATCACCTTCGGAAAACCCTTCGATGATATCAAATTGTGGCTCAATTAAAATATTCCCTTTTTTATTAATAATCCCCCATTTTTCATCTTCTCTAATGACCGCTACGTCTTCTTGAAAAGAATCTGCAGATTCGAATTTAGGTTCAATCACCATTTTTCCTTTTCTATTGAGAAAGCCATATTGTCCGTCAATAGAAATAGCCGCTAAATCTCCTTTAAATTCACTTGCAGTATCAAATTGAGGGGCAATTTCAAACTCCCCTTTCTTGTTAATGTAGCCAAATTTTCCGTTAATAGCCGCAGGTGCCAAGCCTTGATAAAAATCTCCCGCTTCATCAAACTGAATATCAATCACTAAACTACCTCGACGGTCAATATATCCCCAACGTTTGACCAATTGTACTTTCGCCAACCCATCTTCAAAATAGCCGACATGCTTGAATAATTGCTTCATCAATAAACGCCCCATACAGTCCAAGGGAACTAGTTTATTATTAAAACGAACTCTAGAAAAATCGTTATAAAATGCCTCCGCATCAAAATATTGCGGCTCGATGACCACAGCGCCTTCTGCATTGATAAAACCGTATTTTCCTTCCTCCCGAATCTTAAAAAGCGGGTTTTTCATAATCTGTACTTAGTGTAATTTTCTCAAAATACTTCACAATTCCCGAAAGATAGGGAAATTTTATGATTGGTGAATTGTTTGAAGCTTAAATTGCTAATTTGTTAGTAAATAAGCGATATTTTTTTCAACAATAACCCTAAAGTTGAGCGACAAATGAGGGAGGTAGCAATTAATACTCCACCAAACATATTATAGAAAATAATATGCCACATTTTAAGTAGATGGCTAAGGAAGGCTATTTTAGGAATAATCGACCCTAAAATACAGTTAACTATTTTTACCCAACTCTTTCAATTCTTTTAAATAAATAATCGTGTTTTGTAATTTTTTGTCTGGAAAAAACTTAATGAATAATACAATGATAATTCCGACTACGAAGCTGCCAATCAGGTAAGAAGTAAAAGGAAAACCAATAGCATATAAATCCAGTCCAATAACGCCTTTGGCGGCAACAATGATAAAAGCCAAAGAAAAGGTAGGAATCAAAAAGAATAAAGCATTGATTTCTAGTCGATTGAAATATTGGATCAAAGCTAAATTTCGTTGAGCTTTCAGGACGGGATAATTTCGGTTTATTCGACTCAGTAAAAATAATTTATAGGTACAAAAAACAATCGCAAATACACATAATCCCAACATAAAAGCGCCTGGAATTAGAAATTTTGGGAGGTAATAATGGTTGATAAAAAAAGTTTTAAAGAAATTAAAAAACCATAGATTTACCCCCAATTCGATGAGGTTCTCCCACCTTGTCTCTTTTAAATTAGAAGTTACTTTTTTCATATTGATATTATTCATTGAAGATTGGTTGATAGTAATATTTTGTTCCAAATCACGGTTGTCTTCGTTCCAATTATCTGCTAGTTCTTGAAAATTCATATTTAGGATATTAATGGTTTTAGATTGGTCAGGGAATAGAAAAAATATAACCTATCAATTCTGCGGCTTTATTTTGCCCTTATACTGCGTTGGAAAAATACTCATTATGCGAAGACATAACTCCGTTTTTCTCGCCTTGTATAAGAACAAACTAAAACCACATTTATAGATACCTTATTTATTTCCTACTCCCTTAATTAATTTTGTTTTAATTCGATTAATCTTCGTCGATACATTGCTTAAACTAATACCAACAATCTCTGCTATTTCTGCATTTTTGCAACCTTCTAAATGTAGAATAATGATTCCTTTTTCTAGTGGATTTAGTTGACTAATTAAATGGTATAACCGATTCAGTTTTTCCTCCATTGCTGTTTCCTCCCATGCTAAAAAAGTGTCTATTGGTTGATAACTTGATAATTTCTTTTTCCGATTTTGCTCTTTTCTAAAAGAAGAAATGGCGGTATTCAAAGCTATTCGATAAACCCAAGTGGAAGCCGTCATTTCGGGATTGTATTTAGGAAAAGCTTTCCACAGTTGCAAAATGATTTCTTGAACTAAATCATTTCGGTTCGCAGCTGTATTAAAATAGGAACTGGCTATTTTCACAATCAACCTTTTATGCCGTTCTAAAAGGACGATAAATGCTTTTTCTAATTTATTTGATGGCTTCAATTTTAGCTACTTGTATTTTGATAAGTTTTAATCTCGACTTATTATTCGTTTCAATTGAACTAAAATCACGGTTTTTTACACTTTTTTTAAAAAAATGTACTTTTTGGTGATTTTCCGCATAAAAATAAGGCAACTACACACAAGTAGTTGCCTTATTTAGTTAAGGTCAGTCCATTAAATAAGGGTGCCTCTCAAATTGTCGCCCGTAGCTTGGAAATTCATTTCCAAGAAATCATTTTTAGTTATTTTTATCTTGGAAATGAATTTCCAAGTTACGGTTGTGCTGCAAAAAAATGTATTGCAACAATTTAGGATACCCGATTAAGCGCCTAGTCAAAAATATGAAATGTAGCATTTAGAATTGAAGCCTACTTCATTGCCTCAATCTGTCGAAAGTGATGTTCGATATGATAAATATAATCTTTCATAAAATAGGCTAAAGAGGTAGGCCGGCCGGCAGGTACCGTTATCATGGCAATCTTATCTAAATTATGTTCGTGAACTTCTCGATGTAGTTTTTCTTCTGGTGTATTTTCCATAATATAACAAATATGGAGATTATACGATTTCCACAAATGTAAAATCTGCTGCCAATCTGCTGCTTGATAATTTTGGAACGTCACCCAATCTGCCTGAGCATAGCCGTCAAAAATCATATTCTCTTGCCATTGTGCTTTGGTAAATCTACGGTGATTATTATTAGCCGAGTCAATTAAGTGTCCCATAATTTGGATGGGCGACCATTTATCAAGTGCTGGTTTTTGACTGGCTTTTTCGGTTGAAATTTGGCTTAATTGGTTGTATATTTCATGGATTCTTTGGCGGAAAGTAGTAGCAAAGTGCATAGGTATTCTTTTAAAGGGTGAAGGAATTTTCGAGCAAAACAATAGGAAAGGGCAAAATAGTTTCCTAAATTCAATTATCTTTCTTTTTTATTAAAAAAAACGAAAAACACCATGATTTTTAAATCACTTTACATCAGCTTCTTCCTTACTCTTTTCGCACTTCCTTTATCAGTAACCGCTCAAGAAAGTAAAGATTTTGCTACCGTCAAAGCTATTTTATTTCGACAACAAACCGATTGGAATAAAGGCGATATTGTTGCTTTTATGAATGGTTATTGGGAATCGGATCAATTGAAATTTGTCGGCGCAACGGGCATTACTTATGGCTACGAAGCTACCCTAAAAAATTACCACAAACGCTATCCTGATAGAGCAGCTATGGGGCAATTGACTTTTGGTGTAAAAAGTATGGAAAAGCTCAGTCGGAAAGTTATTATGCTAGTTGGCACTTGGGATTTGGATAGGGCAAGTGGCCCTATCGGTGGCTATTTTACCTTGATGTGGAAAAAAATTAAAGGAAAATGGGTGGTTGTTTCAGATCATACGAGTGCTCGGAAATAGATTGTGTAGACGAGCTAGTAGGATGGTTAATGGGTTGGAACTGATTGAACGGGTTAGGACGGATTTTCCTTAGGACGAGTAATTATTAGACTTGATAGAAATTATAAATCATTGAAAAATCCGTCCTAATCCGTTGCCAACCCATCCGAAAGCGGTTCACAAACAGCGTTTGTTCATGTTGTGATCCGTTTTTCCATCCTACTAGCTCGTCTGCCTGTATTGACCGCTTTAAGTAAATATCCGTTTGCGCAAAGCCTGAAAAGAAGAATACCAAAAAGGTATGGTTGTACAAAATAATAGAATGACCATCATCAAACTAAAGTTATCCTTTGCCCAAGGAATATTGCCTAAAAGATAACCGCCAAAAACAAAAAGTACCACCCAAAAAACACCACCACCAATATTATACAAGGTATATATCCGTGCATCCATTTTAGTAACACCTGCTACAAATGGCACGTAAGTTCGGACAATGGGAAAGAATCGACTAATAATGATGGCTATACCGCCGTGTTTTTCATAAAAGATATTTGCATCGTTTAAATATCTATGAAAAAGTGGACTCTTTATTTTAAGAAAATATTGAGAGGCATATCGACCAATAAAATAATTAGACGAATTGCCCAAAATAGCCGCTGCGGTTAGAATTCCTGCTAGCATCCATACATTTAAAGCACCTGTCGCTGCTAAAATACCTGCGGCAAAAAGTAAGGCATCCCCAGGTAAGAAAGGGAAGAAAACTAGACCTGTCTCGCAAAAAATAATCATAAACAGAATGAAATAAGTATACGTCCCATAAGTATTCACTAAGTCTAATAATTTTTCATCTGTATGTAGAATAATATCTAAAAAGTCATTCATTACAATAGTACAATTTCGATCTGTTAATAGTTGCAAGTTAAACCATTTTCTAATAAAAGCATTTTTAATTATTTGTCCAACATTTCCTCACCTTTATACCTACTCTAAAAACGCCTACTTTTACCAAAGGATGCTTAACCCCTAATTTGAAGTGGGTTCGAGTGCTCGATAAGTAGCATCTTCAATATCAATATTGACCTCTTGTTTTTGAAGTTGAGGTTGAAGTTGAAATTGAGGTTAAAATTTCAATTTAATTCATATTTCAAATTGACGTTAATTTGGCAATACTCATTGGTTGTTCAGGTAGTACAGGTAGTTCCTTATTAAAGACGATTTTAAATCGACACTCTCAGATTTTTGCTGGACCAGAAGCAGACCTTTTTGCCTTTCCACAAGTCTACGATAATTGGGAAAAACATAAACATCAATTACTAAATGACCTCAAATCGGATGCTTGGCAAATGCGAAAAGGGATGAATTTGTTGCAACCTGCATTTGGTTGGCAAGCAGCTAATTTGCAACAATTAATCCAGCAGACTACTTCTTTTCAAGCTTTTATTAATGCCTTTTTTGCCACTCCGTTAGCACAAGCCAATAAACAAATTTGGGTCGCCAAAACACCTGCTAATGCCATCGGAATGGCTGCTTTTTTAAAACATTTTCCAGCAGGAAAGGCCATTCAAACAGTTAGAAATCCTTATGATACGATTGCCTCTTTAATGGCTAGAGGCATGAATGCATACCAAGCCACAGGTTATTATGTGTTTAATACCGCAGCAGCAACTGCCAACTACCAACATCAACAATATTATCAAATAAAATACGAGGCTTTAGTCGAACAACCAACGGAGACTTTAGCCAAGTTATTCGCTTTTCTAGCCATCCCTTTTGAACCCAATATTCTAATTGCTCAACACGAAAAAAGAACAGAACCAACTGCCATGAAAGGTTGGAAACACGAAGAAACAGCTGCAGTAAAAGCAACAAGTATTGGTCGTTTTCAAGCCTTATCCGAAGCAGATCGAGCTCTAGTTTATAGTGCATTTACGACTTTTAGAATTAGTGCTACTTATCAAAAAAAGTGGCAACTTCCTTTTCATTCAGGTGCTGAATTATGTGCTATTTTAGGCTATGATTACGTTGAAGGAGACGTCAACCAACATCGGTTTTTATTAAAAAAATATTTGTGGAGAGATCGCTTAAGTCGAATAAAACATGGTTTTGGTTGGCAGTTTTTGGATTATGTGGCTATTTTGGAAAGGTAAAATATATTGAAAAATAAATTATTTTGTGTTTTATTTTATTATTAAAAACTATTTGTTTAATTATGTTTTTTTTGTAAATTTACAAATTAGTATAACTCTTAAAATAAACAAATGGCAAAACAGAAAATAACCGTTGATGGTACAATAATTCGCATCAACCAAAATAATTATGTATCTATTACCGACATCGCTAAACGCAGTACAAACAGAGAACCTTCTCAAGTTATTAGAGGTTGGCTTCGTAATAATGGGACTATTAATTTCTTGGCTACTTGGGAAAAAATTCACAATCCGAATTTTAAACCTGTCCAAATGGACAGGTTTAGAGAAACAGCTGCTGATAATCGTAAAAAAGTAAGTGCTCAATCCTTTATTGAGCAAACAAATGCTACAGGAATGACATCCAAAAGTGGACGCTATGGTGGTACTTTTGCACATTCCGACATCGCTCTTAATTTCTGTTATTGGCTCAGTCCTGAGTTTCAAGTTTACTTTCTTCATGAATTCCAACGACTAAAATCAGAAGAAGCTAAACGATTAAATATTGAATGGAATATTCGTCGAGAACTTGCCAAAGTTCACTACCCTATGCTCAAAGAAGCAGTTATTGAGCATCTACCTAAAGAGCAAAAAAAAGCAGGATTCTATTTAGCAGATGAAGCAGATTTAATCAATCAACTTGTTTTTGGGATGACGGCTCAACAATGGCGAGCTAAATATCCGAATCTAAAAGGGAATATGCGAGATAATGCAAGTGTAGAACAATTGCTCCTTATCTCTGATTTGCAAATTGTAGATACTTTGTTGATTAAATGGGATTGTGACAAAAAATTAAGAACAGAAATATTGGAAAAATTTGCAAGTGATCTAAAGCGGCATTTTTCAGAATCAGTAGCAGTCCAACGCGTGAAAGAAATTCAAGATAGGGCATTGAAGTGAGACTTAAGTGATTTAAAGGAAATCACATGGTATCAAAAACGAATGCCTTTTAACATTGACAGGAACAAATCCACAAAATAGCTACCGCTAGAAACTGTCGGCTATTAGCACAAATTAATAAAAAACAAATACATTAATTATTTATTAAACTAAAAAAACATACTATTTTCGATTATAAAACATTGTTTTTCAGTATTTTACTAAAAAAATCATTCATTATTATGAGATTAGGTAAGAAGTGATTTTTTCAAAATAACTTGCCTTTTAAATAAAAAAGAGACAATATTGCAGTCACGTATTATACTATCCACACCTACTTTACTTATAAAGACCTTACCACAAAGGATTTACAACTTATAAAAATTTAATGGCTTTCAAGCTATTCAGATGACTAAATTTATAGCTTAGTTTTCTAATTGATTGGCTATTTTTTAGCGAATTGATAACGACTTTTACAACAAAAATTATATTCCAACACTCAATACATCCAAATGGCTATTAAGCCTTATGGGTGCTAAAATTATGTTCCTATGAACCGAAAAAAATTACTTAACTACTACTCTGGACGCCATTGCGACTATCTTCTTCCAACTAAGCAATGGGTTAACCGTTTTCCATATTAACTCCTTACTGTATTAGATCGAATCATTGATTACTTATTAATTGATGCGGTTATAAGTGTTCGTATCGGTGTATAAATGCCCTGATGCAATTAAACAATCCTATTTAACACTTATAATTTAGAGCGCACACGCGCTGGCAATCAAACATTAATAAACGATCAATCAAACTACCGTTATCCTTTTTTGATTAGAGGTTATCCCACCGATACTAAAGAAGGACGAATACCGAACAACTATCCAAATTATAATTATTAGTACACCGTTCCAGCTTAGACATGAAAAACACGCTATGCTGTTGACTTAGCACAACTGGAACGCTTTTACCAAAACTTAATAATTCCCATGAACAGTAAATTGTACTTATCATTGATAAGTATCGGTACTTGTTGTACCCGTACTTGTTTGAATTCGATTTTTTTGTGGACGCTCATGTTAAGCGTATTTACTATCTATCCCTCTTTTGCAGACAACGACCTAAAAGACATTCACCTTACTGACGAATTGGTCAGCCCCCCTTCTACTACTGAATCTACCTCCTTTTTTGCTCAGATTTTTGTCATGCCGAAAGATAGCCAAGCTATCACGGTAACGATCGACGATTGTGATGCCCAAAATAAATTTATGGACGATGGCATCCTTTATGAAGACAATTTGGGGCAACCGAGAAATGACACCATTTCAATTTGTCCTAAAACACCTTGGCAGACAGTTAAAGTTACTTTCCAAAGTTTTGATTTAGCGGATGGCGATACTTTAGCTGCCTATGATGGTAACTTAGCTGCTCTAAAAAATAATGCTGCTCCATTTCTTGGAAGTGGTTCTGGTGTTGGCGTATCGAAAGCTTTTGGAAGCTGGGTAGCCGCTAATTGTGCCCCAAGTATTAACCCATCTGGTTGCTTAAGTTTTATTTTTAAGACTAATGGTGATTATAATAAAGGAACGGGCTGGGAAGCTTGGGTGAGTTGTAACGATAGAAATATTGTACTGACCCCACCTGCTATTCAAAATGCTTTATTAGACTGTGGAGAGACAATGTCTACACAGACCATTGGTGCGGCAACCGTAACTGCGGCGTGTGGTACAATCACCAATGATTCAACGATTGTTCGAATTACTAATGCAGCTGGAAAGGTTTGTATTGATACTTGTTTGTCTAAAAATCAAAACATGGCAATTGTCGATCAATTTGCTATTGGTACTTACTTAGTGAATTATAAATTAAAAGGCGATACAACTAAAACGGCTTTAACTTATTTCACCGTAAGTGCACCTAGTTTGGTTTGTAATGATAATGTGCGCATTCCTTTTGGTTCGGCTTGCATGATTAGCATTACGCCTGATATGATTTTGGAAAACACTTGTGATACCATTCAAGATACCATGTATTACCAAATCAAAATCAAAGATGGTTTTGGTAATATCCTAGCAACAGGAACAGGACGAAATGGAGATTACCCAATGTTATCTAAAGACCAAATCCCTAGTTGTAGTAGCAGCTTAGAAGTTGAAATTACTAGAGTCTATTATGATGGTTTGACTTTAGCTATTTGTAATAATGGTAGACAAGCATCCACTTGTTCGACGAATGTTCTATTCTTCGATAATTCTCCACCAATTTTTACAGAAGCAGCTTCTGCGGATACGCTTTATGCTTGTGAACCAAATTTAACGGAAGAAGGATTGATGGTGACCGAACCAACCGCTATTGATAATTGTGCGGCCGTAAAAGTAACTTTTCAAGGAGCGACAAAAATTAGTAGTGGAGATAATTGTGGCATCACTACTTATTTAATCAACTGGATAGCAGTAGATGATTGTAATAACATGGCTACTTTAAAAGATACCGTCAGAGTCTTAAGACCTGGTATTGATAAAGTGGTAAAAGTGGCAGACGCTACTTTAAGTTGTGGAGAAGATGGTCCATCAGATATACAAGATTTAAACAAAACGGGTATTCCAGGTTTAATGGTTGGTTTACAGCGAAATGGTGTATTTATTCCAACGGATACCATTGAATTAAGTACTAAAAATTACGTTTGTAATTATATTTTAACTAAAGAAGATAAACGATTTCCTTCTACTTGTGGCGAAAAGTATTTCCGTTACTGGACGATTTTAGACTGGTGTGGTAATCAATCTCCAATGCCAATTGATACGCAGGCTATTTTATTCAAAGATACTTTAGCGCCAGTTATTAAATGTACGGAATTTAATACTTTGGCAAACGCAGAAAAAATCACTTTGCCTAGTTTCAATTGTACGAAAACTGTTTCTTTCCCGACACCAACTGCTACAGACAATTGTGATTTATTGCCAGAAGTAGCCATGTTTACAGTAGAACAATTAGCTGGTACAACATGGAATAAATTAGGTAATAACTTAGGACAAGCAGGTGCATTAGCAGGAGGTACTTACCGAGTTGGATATAGAGCTTTCGATCAATGTCCTGAGCAAATAAAAGAAGATACTTGTTATCGATATTTCACTTTGGAAGATTTGACCAAACCTTCAGCTGTTTGTCAAGATCAATTAACCGTTTCTTTATCTAACGACTTAGCTAGAATTCATGCGGTTGATATTGATGCAGGTAGTTGGGATGCTTGTGGCATTGAACGTATTTTGGTGAGACGAGAAATTTGTGGTTTACCAGGTGCTTGGCAAGGCGAAGTTAATACTTACGTGCAAGATAGATTGGATAATAAACTAGATCCTACTGGTTGGGCTAGTTTTGTAGACTTTGCTTGTTGTGATTTAAATAAAGATGTGACGGTAGAATTATTAGCCATTGATAGAAATGGAAATTATAATTTCTGTTGGATGAAAGTAACCGCTGTTGATAAAATTGATCCTATCTGCGTGAACTTACCAAACGAATGGGATTATTGTGATAATTTCCATACAGGTGAATTAGGCACGGTCACAGATACAGATGGAGATAGAATTTTTGACAACACAGAATGGTTGACTTTAGATGGTGATTTAGCAAATACTTATAATGAAAAGTACGGCCAACCATTAGGCGTTTGTGTTGATAATTTATCTTGTCTTGACTTGACTTTAGAACAACAATATCAACTAATTGATTTAGAATGTGGGGTTTATAAAGCAAAAAGACGTTACCGAGTAAGAGATCAACGAGGAAATGTGTCTAATTGGTCGGAGCAATTTATCAATATTGAATACCGTCCTGATTGGAAAGTTACCTTACCTGTAGATTGGACAGGTACTTGTGGTGATGGCGTACCAACGGCTAATTTAATTATTGAAAATGGTTCTTGTGATGTCATGGCCTACGAATCTTTTGACCAACAATTTGATGTGGTCAATGATGCTTGTTTTAAAGTTATTAGAACTTACCACATCATTAACTGGTGTAAATACAAAGCAGGAGACGAACCGATTAACCTTAATCGAATTGCCAACGTTAACGGCGAAGTCATCAATAGTCAAACAATCTCTAGTGACCAATATGGTACGGCTTCTTATTTTACGTATACACAGATTTTAAAGGTGAATGATACCGATGCACCCGTTATTTCAGTAGCTAGTGTAGATGACTGTATCAATGAAACAAATGGTTGTAGTACAACAAAAACTTTCTCTGCTACTGCCTCAGATTGTAATGATGCATCTACCGAAAGCTTAGTCTTCTCTTGGGAAGTTTTTGAAAATAATGTCATTAAAGGAAGCGGTTTTGGAGCCACCTTCAATTGGACGGTTCAACCAGGTATTGACTACCGAGTGAAGTGGAGAGTAGCGGATAAATGTGGTAATTCTGCTTGGGTAGAAAACGTTCATACTTTCAAAGATTGTGTCCGACCAGCGCCTTACTGTTTGGCAGGTTTAACCATCGAATTGGGTCAAGATAAAGCAGTAGCAATTTGGGCAAGCGATTTTGATTTGAATAGTACTGATAATTGTACACCTAAAGAGGATTTAGATTTACGTATCTGGCATACGACTTTATCTACTGAAGCACCTACTGACTTAGCGGCAGTATTGGCATTACCGAAAGAAGTAACCTTTACTTGTACACAAGTTGGTACACAAGCGGTTCATATTTATGTGATTGATGAAGCTAATAATTACGATTTCTGTTTGACCAATGTCGTTATCCAAGATAACCTTGGCGTTTGTCCAGTAACGGGTGGATCTATTTCTGGTAAAATTTATACAGAATTTGGTTCTGCTGTACAGGATGCAGAAGTTCGAATTGAAAACGCAGAAGGAGAAATGATGATGACGCCAGCCAATGGAAATTACGCTTTCAATTTATCAGGAAGTGCGAATTACACCGTTGTGCCAAGCAAAAATAATAATGTGTTAAATGGAGTGTCTACTTTTGATTTGGTAAAAATTACCAAGCATATTTTAGGAACAGAAAAATTCACTTCTCCTTACCAATATATTGCGGCAGATGTCAATGCTTCTGGCGAGGTGAGTACTTTCGATATTATTCAATTGAGAAAATTAATCTTGAATTTATCTACCGAATTTCCGAATGGTACACCAAGTTGGAGGTTTGTAGATGCAAGTTACGATTTTGCAACGGATAACCCTTCCGCAGAGCTATTTCCAGAAAAAATCGACATCAATAATTTAAGCGGTACCATGCCAGATTTAGATTTTGTGGCGGTCAAAATTGGAGACATCAATGGTAGTGCAGCGGCTAATGCTTTATCAGCAGAAAATAGAACTATCTCGGATGATTTGACAATTGAAGTAGCAGATAGATTGGTTCAAGCAGGAGAAGTCATTGAAGTGGAATTTGATGCAAAAGATTTTGAAAATATTGACGGCTATCAATTCACATTAAAATATACAGATTTAGAATTAATCGAATTCATGGATGGCGTAGCAATCGAAGCTAATTTTGGTTTTGCACTACAAGACAGAGGGTATTTAGTAACCAGTTGGCATAATGCAGCGGCGACAACGAATGCTGCTAATCCACATTTGTTCCGCTTGAAATTTAAAGTAAATACTAGTGGTTCGTTATTATCTTTCTTAGACATTAACGCAGATTTCACGCAAGCAGAAGCTTATCGAAATGATGGCGAATTATTGGGCGTTACCTTACAAGCAAAAGAAAATGTTCCCAATACTACGACTTTCCATTTAGCACAAAATACACCGAATCCATTTACTAACAGTACTTTGATTGGTTTTGAATTACCAGAAGCTGCGGCAGTTCAGTTACATATACTTGATATGCAAGGGCAAGTGATTCAGACTAAAAAAGGAGACTTTGCAAAGGGGCAACAACAAATCGAGGTTCGTGCGAACGAGTTACCAAACGGTACTTATTATTATCAATTAGTGACCCCTTTTGGAGTCGCTGCTAAGAAAATGATCGTACTGAAGTAGTCCTCACAAAAAGGCCTTCGAGAAAGAATCAGAACTACAGAATGCCCCCCAATGAGTATAAGGATGGAGGAAATGAATCATTTTTTTTTCCAAGTACTGATTCGTTAGTTTTGTAGGATTACAACAAAGGGCGTCATTGGCTTCGGTCAATGGCGCTTTGTTGTTCCTACTACTGGGTAACTTCCCGTTATCTGGTAATTTAAATGGTAGCTTAATAAGTTTTCAAGATAATAATACCGAGTATAACTTATTATTTTAGGTCTAATTTATTTTATACACTTCATTCTTCGAGAATATCTTTTTGGCTCTTATAACCCAACGGGGTGATAGCAAGAATGCTATAAATAAAACTGATTTTTTACCTAAAAAAGCTACAAATTATAACAATTTTAGGCTTTGTAAGTGCTTTTTTTGTGCAAAATCGAGGATATTTAAACGATCACCCCGTTGGGTATCAAGAGCCTTCTTTATTTACAAATCAATGGTGTGCTATATTTCACCCTTTACAAAAGCCTAGCATAAAAATCACCATACTTATCTACTCTAGTATATCTCTTAAAAATATCAATCATTTCATTAGGGCTTATCCAAGATTCGGTATTAAACTTTTGAGATTCAGCAGTTGACCAATTATACTCATATTCACCAATTTCTTCTAATCTTTCAATACACAAAATGGCATTTTCAATTGTTGCTGGATAAAACTCTACTGAAAGACACAGAATAGGTTGTGTTAAGCCTTTTAATACCTCTAATTCAAAATTTTCTACATCAATTTTACAAAAAGAAGGCATTCCATATTCTGCTATTAAATTATCTAAAGTAACGACTTTAACTTCAATCGTTTCTTCCCATTTCACTTCAAAAGAAGTATCGTTATTAATTGTTTGCCTCCACTCTGCACTTGATAGCGTACTTACTGTAGGCGTGGCTTTACTGATATGCATTTTAGCCTTTCCTGATTTTTCTCCAATCGCACATTCTAGTAATTTTATATTATCTTGCCCTTTAAACCTATTTTTCATGTAATTCATGCAAATTGGTTGTGGTTCTACAGCAATCACATTTGCGCCAAGTGCAGCCCAAGCATTAGTTCTATTACCCACATGCGCTCCTAAATCAAAGCAGAGTGTATTCGGTCTGACAAATTGACTATAAAAACGCATCAACTTTTTTTTATTGAATGGTTTCCAGTAATAAGCTGCTATAGACCGAAGCATACCTAATCGTTCTCTAAAACTAAGCATTAAATAATTTTATGAAAGAATTGAATAAAAAATTAGTTCCTATTGTTCATGCTATAAAAACTAGTCCTAATATGATGATGGAACTGGCTAGAATCCCGCTTCATATAAAGCGGTAAAATAAAGACTGGAAAACAATTATTCATGATTTTCCTTAATTAATTGGATTTGATAAGGAATTAAATCAGTTGAATGACTTATTTAGGACTGCACATAACGATTATGTTTCAAATTACTCTGCACTATTAATTTCTATGTCTTTAAATAGAGGTGCTTTTTTCTACTTTTTTTGTAAGAAATTAAAACCAAAACATATTTTAGATTTAGGAACTGGTTTTAGCTCTTATATTTTCAGGTACTACCAAAAAGAAATTAATCCAAGCGCAGTTGTTTATTCTGTGGATGATTCAGAACCCCGTAAAATATATATCATCCAACGAAATGTAAATCGCTTTTTGTCCTACTCCATACACCAATTTTAATCGTTGTAATAAAAGTGTTGTCTTGCCTACCCCCCTAGCGCCGATTAAAAAAATCAATCGCCAATCCCATTGAATCATTTGCCCAATTTCTCTTTGGAATGCAACCGAAGTTTTTTGAATCAACCTATTCGATTTTTCTATTATCTTTTCCATTTCGCTGTTTTATTTCAGCTAAATTACAAGATATTGCTGTATCAAAACAGCGATATTAACATAAATATCATTTTTGTGTGCAAATTCCTCCACCAGAGTGGTATTAAAATGTGCTATATTTAAATTCAATTGTTAATAATTTAAAAGCGGTAGGTAAATGTCGAAGGTCAGGTCAGACACAAATGGCAACCATTTCATTCATTTCGGATACCCCAACAAATACAAATTCACCACAGGCCCATTTTTCACCTCCCCAATCTCCCATTCAAAACCATTACTATTCTTTAAATCCTTCGTCATCGCCTCCATTTCCCCCACAGAATAAGTCCGTAAAACAGAAACCAATCCATCCCACCAAACGAAAATAGGCACAATCGGAATCAGATAAGTAAAGAGGATTCGACCAAATGAAAAAGGTCGAATAAAAGGCGTCATCAACAGCACATTAATTGGCGAAAAGAAGAATTGTATAAAATGAGGAATCGATCGTTTTTGTGCTTCAAAAATGGCAATAACGGCTTGGTTATCGACCGCATTTTGCAAAATTTGCTGAGCATACGCTGGTTTAAAATGATGAAAAGAAAGGAATTGGGTGCGAAATCCTTTTAATTTTTTGGGTACTTCCAAGGCATTTACACTTGCTTTTTCATATTCAAAATGTCCATTGCCTTGTTGCACCATTTTTTCAAAAGCCGTATGATTCGGGTAATAATCGGTGAGCTTTACTTTTAAGTTGGGATGGCTTACTTTTAAATGATTGACTAATTTTAACCAAGCACCACCGCCACCAGAAGCGAGGTCTATAATTTGAGACTGCCCACTTTTATCTAAGCCTTTTTGTAGGATCGGTACACTTCCTTTAAACAAGTCAAATTGATTGGTGACAAACTGTAAAAAATCCGTCATGTAGTTACGGATGTTTTTAGGAAACCATTGTTGGTCTTCAAATTCTATGAGGTGAAATCGGGGCATATTTTTATAAGTTTATAAGTTTATAAGTTGATGAGAAAAAGAGGTAATGAGGCTGAGATGAATAAACCTTATTAACTCATCTCCTCATAAATCTCATTATCTTAGATTATTCCAACCTACTTCTCAATAAAGGATAACTAAAAACGGAGATTAGGATAATCAAAACGCCTAAATAAAAAGTAGGGGTTAATTCTTTATTTTCTTTTAAAATAAAAATGGCTAAAACAATTCCGTAAACGGGTTCTAGATTATAACTCAGGCTTGAAGCAAAAGCAGAAATATGTTTTAAGGCACGCAAGTTTAAAACGAGTGCTAATGTAGTACAAGCTAAGGCTAAAATAATCAAATATATCCAATCATTAGCAGAAGGTAAAAAATTACAATCTGGATTCCAATAAAAATAAAAAGGCAATACTAAACTAATAAACACCCAAGCACTAGACATTTCTATAAAAGTCAATGAAGGCGTATCTAAATCATGTATTCTTTGTTTGTTCAAAATAGAAAAAAGGGCAATTAATAAAGTAGACAACAATCCGACCCAAACCCCCATTAACATATTCACTTCCAAACTTTGAACGATTAATGCCATACCAGGAATGACCAAAGCACCTAAAGCTAGTTCATACCATTTGAAAGTAGCCTTGGTGATTAAAGGTTCTAAAATGGAGGTAAAAAAAGAACAGGTAGCGTAACAAACTAAAGCAATGGAGACATTGGCCAATTTAATAGACGCAAAAAAAGTAATCCAATGCAATCCAATCAAGATACCAATCCCGATATAATCCCGTAATAGCTTTTTAGGAATGCCTTTTAAAGTCTGTCCAAATTTAATCAAAAAAAGTAAACTAATGCTGGTTAGAAGTACGCGCCACCAAACTAACACTGTAGCAGATAAAGAGATCAATTCTCCTAAAATACCTGTAAAACCATATAAAAAAACCGCAAAATGCAGTTCAAAAAAAGCCCTTCTAGTCGCAGTCATTTGTAAGTTTCTATTTATAATTTTCAAGGGTCTCCTTTTTACCTTTGTACCCTTATTCCTTTATACCCGTCTAAAAATTGTGGATAACTTAAAGCCACAAAAAACGACAATTTTACAGGAAATCCATAAATTTGCGGTGCTTGAAAAAAAAGAATAGCAATATCTGATAAAATCAAGTATCTTTATTCATTAATGACAAAAAAAACTTGACCTTTTTCATAAGTCAAGTCTTTAGATAAAACACTTTAAGTTAACCGTTTATTTATCTAAAGACTTGACAAAATGTCTAGTTTCTTTATTAAAAATAACAACTCATGGCTCTTAGTGTAGGCGATAAAGCTCCCAATTTCAAGTTATACAACTCTGACAAACAAGAAGTTGCTTTAAAAGATTTTAAAGGACAGAATGTCGTCTTATTATTTTTCCCATTGGCATTTACAGGTGTTTGCACCACCGAATTATGCACCATGAGAGATAATATTGCAGACTATCAGGGATTGAATGCTCAAATTTTAGCAGTTTCCGTTGATTCTTTATTTACTTTAGATAAATTTAAAGGCGAGCAAAACTTAAATTTCCCCTTATTGTCAGACTTTAATAAGCGGGTTTCTAAGAAATATGATTCTTTGTATAAAGATTTTGTCTTGGGCATGAAAGGCGTTTCTAAACGATCTGCTTTTGTGATTGACGGAAAAGGCATTGTTCAATATGCAGAAGTATTGGACAGCGCTGGAGATTTGCCAAACTTTGAAGCGGTAAAAGCAGCTTTAGCAAATTTGAATTAACGTAGATGATTATATGGCTAAATTGCTTTATTGTTCTTAAGTAAGTTAACAATAAAACAATTTAGCGATAAAACAATAAAAATAAACTTAATACATACCTCAAACAATGACTAAGTATACGAGCGCTGTAGAAGAATTAGAAGATGTAGCAGTAGAAGAATTAGAAGACGTAGCTGTCGGCATGCCTTCTTTATTGGTGGTTTATAATGACGATGAAAACACCTTTGATTGGGTGATTAAATGTTTTATGGACGTCCTTAAATATTCTAGCCAACAAGCTGAACAGTTGGCGATGATTATTCACTTTAAAGGAAAAGCTACCGTCAAAACTGCACCTAAACGAGAACTTCGACCAAAGAAAGATGCCTTGATTGACAAAGGTTTATCTGCGGTGATTGAAGATTTATAAAAGCAGATTTACATTCCTTTTATTTATATTTTAGCGTTTGTCTCTTAGGCAATCCTAATCGGGTATTCTAAAAAATAGTGCTGTCGAATAAATTTCGGTAGCACTATTTTTTAGTAGGACATCATCATTCTAAATGAATAACCAACAGCACTTCAAATAAACCATTTGCCTTATTTATCGCTAACTGATGCTTTTCGGGATACAAATAAGTCAATCTCTTGCGCAAATTATTCAGACTTTTGCCTTTTTCAGTAGCATTTCTTTTTGGATTAAAAACGTTTCTAGTTAGTAAATGAAGCCGAGTAGCTTCAATGGACAATTCAATAAAAATAGGTTGAGGTGGATGATATTGAATGCCGTGTTTAAAGGTGTTTTCAATAATCGTAATCAATAATAGGGGAGCAATTTTTTGTTGTTCTATTGTACCCTTAATTGTAAAATCTACGAGAATTGCTCCTGCTAAACGCATTTTTTGTAAATCCACAAATTCTTGTAGAAAAGTAATTTCTTTTTTTAAAGCTACTTTCGTCTGGCTACTTTCTTTAACCATATAGCGCATTAGCTTAGATAATTTCAAAATGGCATCTTGGGTCTTCGGCGCAGTTTCGTCGTTGGCTAGAGAATAAATCGTGTTGAGGGTATTATGCAAAAAATGGGGATTTACTTGAGCAGTAAGGTATTTTAATTCTGCTACTTGTTGCTTGGCTTGTGCTTGCTTCTTTTGTGTAGTATTTTCCATAGCGATTTTTGATAGCCCTAAACTAGTACTAATGCCAATGACTAAAATATTAAATTGTGCTAAAAAATCTACTACTTCCTCTTTATCTATATTCATTTCAAAGCCTAGAGTATCTAAAAAGTGGTCTATTCCATATCCCAAGACAATAGCAAAAAGAAAGCTTAAAGTGAGTGTAAGAAGGTATTTTTTCCACGATTTTTGATTCAAATATTTAGGAATCAGATAATAGCTATTCCAATAAAATAAGCCCATCATAATAGGGAGTAAAATGAAGGCTTCATCTATAAATTCTCTTTCTCGGTACAACTCTTGAAAAGCATCATATAATCCTGCTATATCAAATATCAAATGGATAAATAGTAACCAAAAGATGACATGCACCAAGATGGTAGTCGTATTATTTGTCTTATATGGAGTTGAAATGGTCATACTACAAAGATGCCCCAAGTTTTTTAAAAATTTGAGGCATCTTTTAGATTTATTGATTTTTATAAGGATAAAGGATTAACCCGCCACTTTAATAATTTTATTCAAAATATAACCATCCGTAGTATTTCCAGTCACCGAATCGGCTATATTAGCAGCCAAACTATCCTCAAATTCTCCATCACTAGCATTAGCCGTATCAAAATTTCCATTATAGCCATTCGTAGCATAAACGGTATTAGAGGTGTCTTCTGGAAAAGCGATTTGAGAGACTAATAAAGAATTGCCATTACTATTCAAAACTTCAATATGGATATGTGGCGCTCTTCCTGGATACCAACCTGGATAAATGCTAATAAAAGAGGCGTAGCCATTGGCATCCGTTGTTTGACGACCCCGTAGAAAATGCTCGCTAGTAAAATTGCCGTCCAGTTGCCCGCTATATTCCGAATAGTTTCCTCCTGCATCACAATGCCAAATATCTACAAAAACACCGTCTAAAGCAGCACAACTATTATTGGTATTTTGAACAGTAATATTAATCATTAAAGCAACGCCTGTTCTATCGCCCACTACATTGGCACGCACCCAATCCGCAGGTGTTTTAATGGGAAAAGGGCCTGCAGTTTCTCTAGGCGAAGTAGCACAGGCACTAGGGTCAATAGGCGTTTCGTCATCCTTATTACAAGAACTAATTATTGGGGGAATGGCAATGATAGAGCCGATTCCTAACATTCCTTTTTTTAAAAATTTCTTCCGGTCCATTTTTTTTAAATATTAGGTGATTAAACCATGGCAATTTTGAAAATTACCATGATTTTATAATTGGTTTTAATTCGTCAACAATTTATACTGCACTATCTCCGCATCCGTCATCCAATGGATATCCGCTGCTTTAGCAGCATTAATCGTGAAGTAATAGAAGGCTTCGGAATCAGTTTGTGAAAAACCCATTTCCTTATAATATTCGATGTAAGGTTGATGATTTTCATGTCCTACAGGAAAGTCTGTTGCTTCTTTATTACCACCATCTGACCAAGAATGTACGCCTATTTTACTACCTGCTTCTCTAGTACGAGTCGTTCCCGCTAAAAACAAATCAACTGCCCCAGAAGCAATTTCCGCATCTGCTGGTAAATGAATGGTAACACCTTGTTGTCTGATTTTACGAGCAGCTTCCAAATTGGCAGTATCGTCTTCAGAACCAGGGCAATTTTTCATAATGATTTTAGTAGTGTTGGGATTGGCGGCAATAAAATTATCCCAATGTTTGGGGGTATTGGAACCAATTACTCCATTCATAATTGCTGTATTGGCATCTTGGGTGGAGAAAACGCCAAAATCAGTTGCCAATACTTCCTCTTTTTTACAGCTGCTAGTAAACGCTAAAATTCCTATTAAAAAAAGGAAGATTACATTTCGAGTGATACTTTTCATAACTTTTAATTTTGTTGGAAAAATCGGATTTCTTTCTTCCCAGACGTTTAAAGCTACCGTACCCCCTATCTTATAAAAATTAATATCCGTTAAATTGACTAATGTGTAGATTAAGAGAAGAAATGTGTAGATGCAAAACTCGGAAAGGGCGAAGAAAGCCCTTAATTTATTTGAGTGTATCACAAAACGGTGGTAAAAGATAAAAAAGAGCGAACGAGCGAAAAACGCTCTATTTTAGTGTTTTCCTAGGACAACTAAATAACTCGCTCATGGACTTAAAGGAACAAAAAATAGAAGATATACGCAAACAGTTAGCGAATATAATTGGGAAGATAGAAGAAAAAGCATTAAAAGAAGTAAAACTACATGAAGTAGAATTGACGCTATTTAGCGGTCTATTAAAATTGGGTCTGTCGCTGTTGAGTTATTATATATTTACGGTTAGCGAACTAGTAAAATTAAAAGGCGTACCGAAAGATAGTCAAGGAGATAAGATGAAGCATAGTGGTCGTTATACAAGGTCTTATCGGAGTGTATTTGGGGAGTTAGGGATAAATCGTCCAAAATATTATTCTTCAACAGATAAGATCTTCTATCTGATGGATAAAACGTTGGGATTACCATCAGGCAAATATTCTTATGTTTTAACAGACTGGTTGGGTTATGGGGCTGTTGATTTGGATTTTGCAGAAAGCGTAAACTTTATAGAACGGATACTAGGTCAAAAATTACAAGGCGAACAAAGTAGCCGACAAACTTATCATTTGTCAAAAGATGTATCGGCATATTATGATACCAAAGACTGGTCAACCCAAGAAGAAGGCAGTCATTTAAGTGTAGGCTTTGACGGGAAAGGTGTACCAATTATAAGAAGTGAAACAGATAGAGCAAAAGAAAGTGTATCTGCTAGATTAGGTAGAGGACAAAAGAAAGGGGTGAAAAAAGAAGCTACAGTTTGTGTAAGTAGTTCTTTTACTCCAAGACCAAGACAGAGTAAGGAAATACTAGATAATCTGTTCAAGGTAAAGGAGGATAAAGTAACTAAATTATCGAAGAAAGGACATATGTGGCATGAGAATAAACATACAAGAGCCTTCTTATCGGCTAAAGAAAAAGCGATTAATTATGGTTTAGATAATGTATTAAAGCGAGATATTACTGAAAATAAGTCAATTATTGTACTGATAGATGGAGATAGGTCTTTACGAAACGGCGCACAAGAAGCCATAAAAAAGAGAGGAATAGAAAATAGAGTGACTGCTTATATTTTAGATTTTATCCATGTGGTAGAATATATTTGGATGGTAGCAAATGCCTATAAAGGAGAAAAAAGTGAAGAGCGAGAAGAATGGGTTAAACAGCAGTCCTTGCTGTTATTAGAAGGGAAAGTAGAACAAGTAATTGAACAATGGCAAAAAATAAGCACACTAAAAACATATTCTGTCAATCAGGCTTATAATATAAAAAGAGGGATTACTTATTTTACCAATCATAAAGACATGATGCAGTATGATATTTATCTGAAAGAGGGATATCCAATTACGACTGGCGCAATAGAAAGTGCTTGTGGACATTTTGTAAAAAGTAGAATGGAGAGAAATGCAATGCATTGGAGTAAAAAAGGAGTTCAAGATATGCTAAATATTAGAGCCATTAAGAAAAATGGTGATTGGGACCAATACACAGCAAAGTTTATTATTGAAGAACAAAATAGTCTTTATAAAATGGTAGCTTAAAAAACTACCATTTTGTGATACACTCATTTAATTTAAGTTCTTCAAAAGCTATATCGCCTGACACATATCTCAATCCAATGGTGCTAATCCACAATCCCCTTAAAAAAACATGTACTAATAAATTTATAAATAGGATGTGCCAAGCAAACTGAATAGCAATTAACACCAAATTCATAAAATGAAAAGCATAACCAAACCTTAACCGCCTAATTTTATCTAATTGATAATGTGAATCATATATTGGCTCATAAGCACCAACCAACAAAAAAATAGCAAAACCAGAAATTATTAATTCCAGTTGCCAACTTTCTTGTTGCAATAATTCCAACCATTTGGTAAAGTCTTTTTTCTCATTTTTAGCATTCATTAGGCTTCAATTTTAGCTAAGGAATAAGCAAGAGCTAATTTCCAATGCTCATCCTAGCGAGACACAACTCTGTGAGTTGTGCCGCGAAACGGATTAATTAGCCGCACCATCCCCCGCCAACATCTTCGCAAAAATCTCCTGATTCTGATAAATGCCTTTAAAATGTTCTGCCCCTGGCCCATACGCAAATACAGGAATTAAAGCTGCTGTATGGCCACCCGTAGAAAAGGTAGGCGCTAAGCCTCGATAATCATCTTGCTTCCGAACTTTGGCAGAAGATAAAGCAAACCCGCCCGTTTCATGGTCAGCCGTAACGACGACTAAAGTATTGCCATCTTTCTCTGCAAAATCTAAGGCTTCGCCAATGACTTTATCAAAATCTTTCATTTCTTCGATGATGTAATTTGCATCATTCGCGTGACCGCCCCAATCTATTTGAGAACCTTCGACCATCAAGAAAAATCCCTTAGGATTTTGGGATAAATGATCCAACGCTAAGTTAGTTGCTTTTGGTAAAAAATCTCCTCGTCCGTTTTCCATTTTAGGCATGTAATCTTGACCTAATAGGAAAGCATATTTCTTATTAATGGACATCCCTTTTTTTGCCAACTTAGCCGTATCTACCGTAAAGCCTTTTAATTCCAAGCCTTTAATCAAGTCCTCGCCATCTTTTCGTTTATTAAAAAACTTAATACCTCCGCCCGCAAAGAAATCTACATCCGAATCCATTAATTCCCGTGCAATTTGTTCTTGCATTCTTCTTGATCGAACGTGTGCATAAAAAGAGGCAGGCGTGGCATGGGTAATAGAAGACGTAGATACTACCCCTGTACTTAAACCTTTTTGAGATAATATCTCTAAAATGGTTTCGACTGCCTGCGTATCTTTATCTACGCCAATAGCACCATTATAAGATTTGACCCCCGCAGAAAATGCCGTTGCTCCTGCTGCTGAATCGGTAATTTTAGCACCGACAGGTGTATTTTGATGCAGCCCAATTTCTTTAAATCGAAGAAAATTAGATTTTTTATCATTAAAATAAAAACTAGTCGAAACTTGGGTTAAGCCCATCCCATCTCCAATCAGTAGGATAATATTTTTAGGCGCTTGCCCTTCTGGCATCACCCTTGCAGTTTTTTGTACAGTATTATTACAAGCATTTGTTAGCAAGAAATTAATCATTAATAAGAACAAGCCAAATTTCTTCATAGCTATCATCGATTTTAAATATAGATTTAATTAAGTGTATTGAAATTATGGTTTTAGTAACAGATGAAAATAAGTTGGACAACTTATATTTGATATACCACGGATGAAATCTACCACGGATATTAGATTGACTAGTTATTTTCGAAATTACTTAGTAAAAATCATAATTCCTATTCGTTTCAATTTTTTAAAGTCACAAAGGTAAAATTTGATGTGGTAATACAATTGGTATATGGCAGCCTTTGTTCAAAATTTATCGTTTTTGTAGGAAATAGTTATCGAAAGTAAGGTTTTTATTGGCGTGACTACAGAGAATGCCTATTTTCGTGCGCACAAATTGCTCTTGCAACTTTATTGAGCCACCTTTTATACAAATAGAATCAATTTATAAAATGAGAAAATTATTTACTGCACAACTTATCTTATTCGCTTTATTATTACCCACTCTCTTATTTAGTCAAGCCAAGCGCCCTAAAATTGGCTATGCTTTTGGTGGTGGTGGCGCAAAAGGTATTGCAGAAATTGGGGTATTAAGAGTGCTGGAAGAAGCAGGTATTCGACCTGATTATATTACGGGTACTAGTATTGGAAGCATTGTTGGCGGGCTGTATGCTATCGGATATTCCGTCGAAGATTTGGAAAAATTATCCAATGAAATTGATTGGAATTATTACTTTAATGATGAACTCAACCGAACGGATTTACCAATTGGAGAACGTTTGATTTCGGATAGATACCAACTCAAATTAAATATCGAAGATGGGGCAATTAAGTTGCCTGGTGGTTTTGTGCAAGGACAAAAGGTAGGCTTGTTATTGTCTCAATTGACTTTGCCTGTTCATGGCGTAGACGACTTTGATGATTTTGATATTCCTTTCCGCTGTGTAGCGGCTGATTTTGAAACGGGCGAACCTGTAGTTTTAGGCCAAGGATCTTTGGCAAAATCTATTCGAGCGAGTATGTCTATTCCTTCTGTTTTTGAACCAATAGAAATTGATGGCAAACTACTCGTAGATGGTGGTATCGTTCGGAATTTACCTGTACAAGAAGTGATTGAAATGGGCGCAGATATTGTAATTGCCATTGATGTAACGAGTCCATTATATAAAAAGGACGAGCTATCTTCTTTTGTGACCGTTTTAGAACAATCAGGTAGTTACCGACTCGCTACTTCGGTAGAAGAATCTAAGAAATTAGCAGATATTTTTATCCATCCTGAAATTGATGAATTTGGTGCTTTAGATTTTGATAATAATGATACCTTGATGGCAAGAGGAGAAGCGGCAGCAAGAGCAAAGTTACCTGAGATTTTAGCCTTATTAGCTAATCATCGAGAAGAAGTGCTAAGTCCTAGAGGGATTACCGTACCAGAAAGTTATAATATCGACAATATTTATGTCAAAGGGACTTCGGAAGCAAGTCGTCAGTTATCTGATAAGATTGCCAATATTCAAACAAAAAAAGGCTTTTCTGTCCAAAAAGTAGAAGAACGGATTAAGGTTTTATTCGGCAGCAATTACATTAAAGATGCTTATTATGAGGTCATCGAAGGAGACGAAGGGATTTATGAATTGGATATTGATGCCAATCTAGAAAGTGGCAAATATATGCAGATTAGTGCCAATTATGATAGTGATTTAAAAGCAGCCTTATTATTGAATGGCACTTATCGGAGTAAAGGATTAAGAGCAGTAAAATTAAGTGCAGATTTAAAATTATCTGAGCATCCACTAATTCTGGCAGAATATTTAATACACTCTAATTCCAAAGCGAATTTAGGATTAGACGTAAAATTAAAACTCAATCATTACCCTGCTTTTTATTATGATGAAGATGGCGATTTAGATGAATCCTTTAAGCTGACTCATTATAGTACCAATATAGACGTGTTCACCACTTTTGGGCAGCATTCCAAATTAAGTGGAGGTATTGGCGTAGAAAGATACACCCAACGATTGAAATTATTCGAAGGAGATACCAAGGATTTAGTCTTAAATCAAGCGGTTGCTACACTCAGTTTTTTAAGAGACAACCAAGATAGAGTCTTATTTCCTACGAAAGGTTCTTATTTGTCTTTAAATGGTAAATTTGCTTTTGCAGGTAGTTTAAAAGAAAGTATAACAGAAAATAATACTGAATTGGGCGACTTTAATAAATTCGCTCGTTTCCAATTTAGACAAGTCTTTCCTGTTAGTGAACAGTTTGCGATTGAATGGTATAATGATGCGGGTTGGATTGATTTTGAACAAGACAATTACCTCAATCTTTTTTACTTAGGTCGTTCCGTTCCAGGCGAATTAACGCACGTTGAATTTATTGGTTTGGATTATGCAGAATTGGCAGTTACTTCTTATGCTTTTTCTGGTGTTAAATTGCGTTTACAACCTAAACCAAATATCTATGCTTCCGCCATTTTTAATTATGGTCAATTTAAAGCCAAATCCTTTTTACAAGTAATCGAAGAAGAAACCATAATAAGTGAAGCCCTTAATGATAAAATAATCGGTGTTGGTGGAGAACTGGGTTTTATTACCCCTTTAGGTCCAGGCCGATTTACGGCAGAGTATAATACGGAGCAAAAACGAGCTAATTTTAGTTTGCATTTGGGGTATGCTTTTTAAAAAATAGAGGTCAGATCGAAAATTAAAATTTTCTGTCAGAAGTCAGACCGTTATCTTCGATAACTGTCAGACTTCTGTCTAATCATTCATTCCCAAAACTTCTTGGTGCTTATCCCTTCCTGCAATCAATCTCGCTGTATCTCCGTTGTCCATAGCTACATCTATCTTTACACCATTAGTAACCAATCTTTTATTAAACATGACGGATAAAAAATTCATTTTCTGGGTTCAGTACTTAAAGTTCATTAGCTTATTTTTTGCAGCTATGGGTGTATTATGGGCAGTAGTTGGTTCATTTGACCCTTTTGGTATTTATGACTACTATTTTGCCACTACTTTTTGGCAAACCAATGAACTCCCAAAAGATGCCCAAATAGCCACTCAATTTTTATTAGCGCCATTTGGTGCGACTAGTACAGGCTATTTTATCTTACAATTTTTCATTGCCAAATACGCTTTTGCAGAACGGCAATTATGGGCGTATCACGCTATTCTAACCGCCTTCTTTTTCTGGTTTCTTTTAGATTCGGTTATGTGCCTGTATTATGGTGGATATTTCAATATTTTGATGGCTAATATTCCTTCCTTAATCGCTATGTTGCCGATTGTTTTTACACGGCGATATTTTGTAGAAAATGTCGTATCTGAGGAATAATTATTAGGATTTTTTATAAAAATGATTTTGGTGTCAAGTTTTAGGTATTACTATAAATGCATCCCTGCATTAACAGGCACAAGCTCATCACAATCACAATATTCAAAAGCAAAATCTCCATTTAGCATATTGGCTACCAAACGATGTCGGGGTCCTGCCATATCTGCATCTCCTGTCGCATAGCCCGCATCGCCTTCATACATACAGACCATCTTCCCGTCTTTCATTTTTAAAACAGGCAGAATATAAATGGGGTCAATTTCGCCTAATAGTGCAGACGCTTCCGCCACCGTTTTACATTTTCTAATTCGTTGTAAACTAATATAGGTTGGCGGCATCATGGCTAGTCCTCCTTTTTGTACGCTATCCAAAGCTTTTTGAGGATTTACCCATTCGTGCTTTTTTATTTCATAATCATCAATTTGTACCGTTAAGTCTTGTCCGCTTACATCGGCAAAGAAGAACCAAGTGGAATAGCGTCTAGGCTCCACTTTAGGCGTTGTCCAATGACTAAAAAGCAGTAAACTCTCCATGTCTATCTCTATCCCTGCTTCCTCTTTTGTTTCTCGAACTGCCGCTAATTTAGCCGCTTCAATATCGTCTTTACCGCTTTCTATTTCTTCTGGTTCTATTTTCCCACCAGGAAAAACCCATAAACCAGCGGCAAACTTTAATGCCTTATTTCTTTTTAGTAATAAAACTTCGATACCTTCTTTGGTGTCTCTCGCAAGCATGATAGTAGCAGCTGGTTTTACAATGACCATAGTTATTATTAGTACACGATGTTTCTATTAACAATACATCGTAAGGTTTATAATTTCTTGTTATTTACAGTATGCGCTTGTACAATATGGTGTAGCCTCAATCTATCTTTTTTAGCAATATTCTTCAAATCAATGACGGTATTTTTTCCTCCACCAAATAAAAATATTTCCAAGGTGTCTTCTTTTAAATTCGTCGCTTTAACTTCGCTGAATTTAAAAGAAGGGCCAAGTATGGTATTGACTCTGATAGAAATCCCTTTTTTGTTCCATTGAACATAATTTTTATACCAAAACATTCGACCCGAAAAAACTGCTTGTATCAAAAAGCCTACAACACTTCCCCATTTATAAATTTTAGGATTTTCCAATTCAATGGGTTCCCAAATGCCTAATAAAATCAGTAGTAAGGATAACATCATTAACAGAAGCCACCATTTATTTTGTTGTAGATTATCAAATCGAATACTTTTCATCTGCTTTGTTTTCTATATGGGGCAGTATCAAAAACATTCTGATTCTAACGGGTTCCGTGGTTTCACAAAAATGGTTGCTGGTGAGGACATTTTGTCCGAAACCCTTATGTCTCTTGCCTCTGGCAAACGTAAAAAGTTAGTATAATTAAGTAAATCTCGCTAGAGGCGAGCCAAATAGTGGTGTCGGATTGATCCCGATAGCTATCGGGAAACCAGCAACCACGGAAAAAGTTAGAATCAGGGTCTTTTGATACTGTCCCTGCTTTTGTTTTAAACCTAAATCGGGTTAGCATTTGAAATACTAACCCGATTTTTATAGCTATAAAAGTATTTTTCAGGCTAGAAGCCTAAGCTACTCAGTTACGCCTTCTCCGCTACTCTAGCTTGGTATTGCTTAACGGTATTTCTACCTAATTGCCACATGTGGACTTCATCTGGACCATCCGCTAAACGTAGGGTTCTAGAACCAGCATACATTGCCGCTAATGGGGTATCTTGACTAACGCCCATTCCACCATGAATTTGAATCGCTCTATCAATAATCGTACAAGCCATCGTTGGTGCCACAATTTTAATCATCGCAATCAAATCTTTAGCGCCTTTTACGCCTTCTCTATCAATTCTATCTGCCGCAGAAAGCGTTAATAATCTAGCTTGTTCTAATTCACATCTAGATTTGGCAATTTCTTGTCGAATACTACTATAATCTTTAATGTATCGGCCAAAAGTTTGTCGTTCTGTTACTCGCTTACACATTAAATCTAACGCTCGTTGAGCAACTCCACATAAACGCATACAATGGTGAATTCGACCTGGCCCTAAACGTCCTTGGGCAATTTCAAAACCTCTGCCTTCTCCTAATAATAAATTACTAGCAGGTACTCTTACATTGACCAAATCAACTTCCGCATGACCATGGGGTGCATCTACATTACCGAATACTTGCATGGCTCGCATAATATTTACACCAGGATTATCAGCCTCTACCAAAATCATACTTTGTTGGGTATGTCGAGAAGCACTTGGATCAGTCTTTCCCATAACGATAAAGACCTTACACCTTTTGTCTAATGCACCAGAAGACCACCATTTTCTACCGTTAATGACATATTCGTCGCCATCTCTAACAATAGACGTTTCGATATTCGTGGCATCAGAAGAAGCCACTCTTGGCTCTGTCATCAAGAAAGCAGAGCGTAATTCTCCATTCATCAATGGCTTTAACCATTTATCTTGCTGTTCTGCCGTTCCATATTTTGCCAATACTTCCATATTTCCTGTATCAGGTGCGCTACAGTTGAATACTTCAGAAGCCCATGCTACGCTACCCATAATTTCTGCTAAAGGCGCATACTCTAGATTGGATAAACCTGGACTTAAAGCACCATAATTTTCTGGTAAGAATAAATTCCATAAGCCTTCTGCTTTCGCCAATTCTTTTAATTTGTCCAAACCTGGCCAAACATCCCAAAGCTTATCTCCTTGCGAATAATTATAATATTCGTGTTCTACAGGGATGATATGCTCATCCATAAAACGTTGTACTCTTTTCTGTAACTTTAGTGATTTTTGAGTGAACTTAAAATTCATATCCTTTTTTTAAAGAGGTCAGAAGTCAGACCGAAAATTAAAATTTCCTGTCAGAAGTCAGACTCAGTTAGGCAATTAGTGCTACGGGCAGCAATACTCGTAGCTCAACTATTTATGCGTATATATTTAATAATTGTTGCTGTTCTTTGATAGCAGTTGTAAATGCTGTTTTTAACCGTTTCGTTATTGCCACTGCGGACGTTTCGTCTTTAAGGCATTTAAATTTCAGCAAAAACTTCATGATGTTGTACCTTTTCTTCAAATTCTAACAAAAACTGATCGTCTTCGGGGTAATATTTTGCTTTTTCGTAATCTACTCCTGCAAAGTTTTTAATTACGGCCAAATTTTCCCAATAAGTAATCAAGGTAAAGTGTCCTTCATTCTCTTTGAGTTGTCTCAAAAAAGTTAAAGACTTGAATCCGTCTGTATTTTGATAATCAGGAATGGCAATTTTTTTTAAAAATGCGGTATAGGCTTCATATTGCCCTGCTGCTGTTTTTCCATGCCAAATACGTGCAATCATACTATTAATTTTTAGGAGAATTGTAAATTACACTTTTCATAAAACACCTCGAACATCATTCAATTTCATTACCATTTGCATCGCTTCTGTCTCTATCCAATGTTGGTGTTCTGCTATAGCTTTTAAACGTAAGGCTTCTGTCACAAAACCTTCCGTCACCATTTTTATACCTATTACTTTCGCTACATCAATCCAAATCCCCGCTTTATGTAAAAAAAGCGCCTCGCCTTTATTATAAATTTCATTAGCCGGAAACACTTCTATTTGTTGCAAACCCACTTTTTCTAAATAACTAGGTAAATCTTCTGCAATGGCATTATTCAAGCCCAGATTACTCCGCCAATCCAAAAATGCTTGATAAAAAACTTGCATACTTTTAGGCGGTGCTGGTGTCCAAGCCAAAGCTTCGTGATTATAATCTAAAATAGAAATATGACCATTCGGTTTTAGCCAAGTTTTCATTTTTGCTAAAGCAGCTTGTGGATTATCTAGCCATTGTAAAACTCTAGCAGATACGATTAAATCAAACTTTTCAACGGGTTCGTATTCAAATAATTCAGTAGCAATCAATTCTAAATTATTTGAAGCATTAAAAAGGACTTTTCCCTCTTTGATTAATTCTTGATTTCTGTCAATACCAATAACTTGACCTGTTTTTCCTACTTTTTCGGCAATTCCCTTTGAAATTGCCCCTGCTCCGCAACCTACATCTAGCACTCGCAATCCTTTCTTTAAAATTGGAACTAAAGTGGAGAAATCTTTTTCAAGGGTTCTAGCATTTAAAATCGGCGCTGAACTTTTATGCGTTGCTTTTTTCATTTTCTATTATTTAATCATTTTTAAAAAATAGAAAAGTAAAGCTTGTTGGTCTTGAAAGTTGGTTTATAATTAATGGAATTACGATTGGTAAGTACTAAGTAATCGCCAAATGTATTGGCTCATTCCACATATTAAGCAGAACCAGCCATTTATTTGGCGGTTACATTAAGCTTCCAAAACTATTCTATAGCGAGGCTTCCCATTCCGCATTTTTTCAAACGCTTCATTGACATCTGCCATTTTATAATGCTCTGTCATTGGTTGCACGTTATGTCTTCCCGCAAATTTCAACATCTCTTTAATCTGATAAGGACTGCCCGTTGGAGAAGCCGTAATCGACTTTTGTTTGCCCATCAAGTTACCAACTCTAGCCGAAACTTGTGGAGCAACACCTACAATGTGCAAAATACCCTTACTTTTTAGAGCTTTTAAATAATTATTCCAGTCCAATTCCACATTTACAGTATCTAAGACCATATCCATACTGCCTCTTAGTTTCTTTAAACTGTCTTTATCATGCGTACTCACAAAATTATGTGCGCCTAATTTTCTAGCTTCTTCCTCTTTTTCTGGGCTGGTTGAAAAAGCCGTTACTTCACAGCCCCATGCTTTTAGAAATGCCAATGCCATGTGCCCTAATCCTCCAATTCCTACGACTCCTACATGGCTTAAAGGACTAATATTATGCTGCATTAATGGACTAAACACCGTAATACCACCACAAAACAAAGGTCCTGCAGATTTCAAATCTACGCCATCAGGAATAGGTATTGCCCAAGTAGATTGAATGCGTATTTTATCCGCAAAACCACCATGTCGTCCACCAATAGTTGGTTGCGCTCGATTACACATTTGCTGATTGCCCGTCATACAGTCATCACAAGTTGAACAAGACTTAGCCGTCCAACCAACGCCTACTTTCTGCCCTACTTTTAAATGCCGGACGCCCGCTCCAACTGCCGTAATCTCTCCTACTGCTTCATGTCCAGGTACAAACGGATAAACCGTACTGCGCCAATCATTATCCAACATACTCATATCACTATGGCAAACACCACAATACAAAACTTTGATATCTACTTCGTTATTTTTTAAAGCACCCAATTCGTATTGAAAAGGTTTTAACTCCCCTTTTGCTTCTTGAGCTGCATAAGCGTTTACGACCATGGTAATTTAGAATTTTCAATTTTCAATTTTCAATTTTCAACTGTCGCAATGAATCAATTCATCGTTTATTAACAACAAGTGGAATAATTTAAAACTAAAAATCATGTTAGGGCTTTGGCAAATAATAACCTACGCATTTTACTTGCTCTTTTTCCCTTTAGCTGCGTTAAAAATTTTGACCGTAGCCCAGCTATGCTAAAAATTTTTGCCTTGCTAAAGAAAAAAATACCTGCGTAAAATTTGCGTAGCTTATTTATTTCCAAACCCCTTATATCAAAAAACTACTTTCTAACAATGTGTTGGCAATCAAACAAACTCCAATTTACCATTCTAAACTTCCAAGTAATTTTTTGAAAATTGAAAATTATAAATTGAAAATTGAAAATTGCCTACGGTTGAATAATAATTTTCCCCAACACCTTTCTATCCATCATATCAATCAACGCCTGTCGAGAATCTTCTAAAGAATAAACTTGGTGAATATAAGGCTTTAATTTGCCTTGTGCATACATTTGAATCAATTCCATCGTATTCGCTTGATTGCGCTTCGGTTCTCGCATGGCAAAACTGCCCCAAAATACGCCACAAATTTGACAACCTTTTAATAAAGGCAAATTCATTGGAATTTTAGCGATGCCCGCAGGGAAACCGACAATCAAAAAGCGGCCTTCCCAAGCAGTTGCCCGCAATGCGGCTTCTGTATAATCTCCACCAACAGGATCATAGACGACATCTGCGCCTTTGCCACCTGTTAATTCTTTAATTCTATTCTTTAAATTTTCGGTAGTATAATTAATGGTTTCATCTGCCCCATATTTTTTACACAAAGCTAATTTTTCATCCGTAGAAGCAGCTGCAATTACCTTTGCCCCCATCAATTTTCCTAATTCAACGGCCGCAATCCCTACTCCTCCTGATGCACCTAAAACCAATAAGGTTTCTCCTTCTTTTAGTTTTGCTCTATCTTTCAAGGCGTGATAAGAGGTACCATAAGCCATCATAAAAGAAGCAGCAATTTTATAGTCCATCATCGGCATCTTCGGAAAAACCGAATTAGAAGGAACCACTACCTCTTCTGCAAAACCACCAACTTGAGTCAGACCAAAGACTTCATCCCCTACTTTTACATTCTTCACGCCTTCGCCAACTGCTTTAACAACGCCTGCAATATCACTACCAGGCGAAAAGGGTAATTCTGGCTTAAATTGATACAATCCTTGCACCATTAAAGTATCAGGAAAATTAACACTACAAGCTTTTATAGTTACTAAAACTTCTTTCTTACCTGGAACAGGAGAAGGCACTTCTTCTAAAACCATTTTAGAGGGGTGACCTAACTCTTTGCAAAGCATCGCTTTCATATAATAAAGTGATTAGTGATTAATTAATTAGTGATTAGTTTAGGTATACAACCTAAAGTGCCACTAGATAGGAAATTTATTGCTTAAAAAAGGTATGTAAACATATATATTTTTGATAAAATGAATTACACCTTATAATAAATTGCCACTTCTGTTTTTATCAAAACGTACTGCAAACATAAATTAAAAATCCTACAAAATAATAATTTTTAGTATTTTTATACTAAATTTGCTTTTAAGGGGTTTATTTTCACAACAATCCTCTATTTTTTTTTATTTTAAATACTAGTGAAAAATATATGTATAAAGAAAATAATGATACGGTTTTAATGCGGAAAGAAGGGAAAGTAGCGGTAGTTACTTTAAATCGTCCAGCACGATATAATGCGATTACAGAAGATATGAAATGGGGGTTATTGCATATTTTCACCGACATTCAGCAAGATGACAGTATTAAAGCTGTTGTTTTAATAGGCAATGGCAAAGGCTTTTGCGCAGGAGCAGACATGTCAGATTTGCAAGCATCTGGTTCTGCTGACCCACAAGCCATTCGAGATAACTTAATTATGGTTTATGGCAATGTCGTTCGGATGATCATGCGCTCGGACAAACCCGTCATTGCCGCTATCAATGGTCCTGTGGCAGGGGCAGGATTAGGTTTTGCTTTGGCATGTGATTTAAGAATCATGGCAAATCACGCCAATATGCGCTACGCTTTTATCAATATCGGTTTAGTACCAGATAATGGGTCTACTTGGTTTTTGACTAGACAAGTTGGCTATAGCAAAGCCTTAGAAATCATTATTGAAGGCGAGAAGATTCCAGCAGACGAATGCTTACGCTTAGGCCTAACGAATAAAGTTTGTGAAGCAGATGAATTGATGGACAAAGCTATGGCATGGGCGAATAAATTAGCCAATATGCCTACGGTTGCCATCGGTGCGACTAAGCGAATTTTAAACTTCGCTATGAATAACGACTTGTATAATACCGTTACCAGAGAATCCGAAGAACAAATGCCTTTGTTTGCAACGCACGACCATAAAGAAGGCGTGGCAGCTTTTATAGGTAAACGCAAACCGAATTTTATAGGAAAGTAATTTCATAACGATGAAATATGAATGATGAACTATGAACAATTCCATGTTCTGAGGTTCATCATTCATCGTTCATCATTCATCATTATAAATATATGGATACAGCAACAGCAACAGATTTAAAGACTTTTCGTGCGGAAACCCGCGCGTGGTTGGAAGCAAACTACCCAGAAAGTTTGCGCAGACCCGTTAAAAGCATCGAAAAAGAAATTTATTGGGGTGGTCGTACCCCTTATTTCCACACGCCAGACACTAAATTATGGTTTGAGCGGATGTATGAAAAAGGTTGGGCGGTTCCACATTGGCCAACAGAATATGGCGGTGGCGGATTAAACAAACAAGAATTAAAGATTCTAAGAGAGGAAATGCAAGCCTTAGGCTGTCAACCTCCAATTTATAGTTTCGGTATTTCTATGCTCGGACCAGCTTTGTTAAAGTTTGGTAATGAGGCACAGAAAATGAGATACTTAAATGAAATTACCGCAGGAAAAGTGTGGTGGTGCCAAGGCTATTCTGAGCCAGGTGCAGGTAGCGATTTAGCAGGTCTACAGACAAGTGCCGAAGACATGGGCGACCATTATCTAGTCAATGGGCAAAAAGTTTGGACTTCTTATGCCGATAGTGCCGATATGATTTTTTGTTTGGTCAGAACTGACCCAGAAGCGCCTAAACATTCAGGTATTAGTTTCTTATTGATTGACATGGAAGCAGAAGGTGTCTCTACTCGACCGATTAAGTTGATTAGTGGAAAATCTCCTTTCTGTGAGACCTTCTTCGATAATGTAAAAGTACCAAAGGAAAATTTAGTTGGTAAATTAAATGCTGGCTGGACCATTGCCAAGTATTTATTGACGCACGAACGGTCAATGATTGGTGGGGTTGGAGAAGCTAGAAAAGAAACACCTTTAAGCCAAATTGCTGTTAAAGAGGTTGGTTTAGAAAATGGCAAATTAGCAGACCCAGTTTTAAGAACTAAAGTGGCGCAATGGATGATGGATGGCGCTAGTTTCAAATTAGCCGTAGAGCGAATTGTAGATGAAGCCAAAGCAGGGCAACAAATGGGTGCTAAATCTTCTTTCTTCAAGTACTATGCGACCGAATTGAATAAAGATAAATACGAATTAATGATGGAATTAGGCGGTTACGATGCCTTAAAATGGGGCGAAGACTATGACGGTGGCAAATTAGCCAGAGACATGTGTCGAACTAAAGCAAATTCTATCGAAGGTGGTACTTCTGAAGTGCAGTTGAATATTATTTCAAAGCGAATTCTTGGCTTGCCAGGAAAGTAATTCAGTAGGCAGTAACACAGTTCTCTGAGCTGTGCCACAGTCGGCAGTTTACAGCAAAAAAGATGAACTATAAACGATGAACGATGAACATTAACTACATCGCTCCTCGTTTTCGAATTCATCATTTATCATTCATCATTCATCATTATAAATATGGCTTTAGTTTTAAATGAAGAACAACAGATGTTAAAGACTTCCGCAAAGGAATTCTTAGCAGAAAATGCACCTGTTGAAGCATTAAGAAAATTACGGGACAGCAATGACCCTAAAGGATATGACCCAGCATTATGGTCACAAATGGCAGAATTAGGTTTTGTAGGAATTGCCATTCCTGAAAATTATGGTGGCTTGGGCTTCGGCTATACGGGCTTAGGACAAATATTGGAAGAAACAGGTCGTAATTTGACCGCTTCTCCATTAATTTCTACCGTCGTTTTAGGCGCAAGTTTAATTAACATCGCAGGAAACGAACACCAAAAGGCAGCTTTATTACCAGCGATTGCAGATGGTAATTTATTAGTCTCTGTGGCGAACGAAGAAAGCAATGCGCACAAACCTTTTGAAGCGGAAACTCGCTTTAGAAAATCTAGCAACGGCTACTCTATTTCTGGTACAAAGAAATTTGTTTTAGAAGGTGGTTCTGCGGATAAATTCATCGTTTCTGCGAAGAAAACGAAGACAAGTGGTTTGACTTTATTCATCGTGGATGCAGGGGCTAAAGGTGTGAAAATTGAGCGCACACCAATGATGGATAGCCGTAACATTGTAACGGTTACCTTCAGAGGCGCAAAAGCTGCAGCGACGGATATTTTAGGCACAGAAGGCGAAGGCGCTGCTCCTTTAGAAAAGGCATTGGATATTGCTAGAATTGGTTTATCGGCAGAGATGTTAGGCTCCATGATGGAAGCGTATGATAGAACGATTGCATACTTAAAAGAACGACAGCAATTTGGGGTACCAATTGGTGTCTTCCAAGGCTTGCAACATAGAGCAGCAGATATGTACTGCGAAATCGAAAACTGCAAAGGTTTGGTGATTAAATCTCTACAAGCTATTGATTCCGACTCTAAAGGTTTGGCGATGTACGCAAGTATGACCAAGGCAAAAGTGAGTCAAGAACTTAAAAGAGTAACCAACGAAGCGATTCAAATGTATGGTGGTATTGGCATGACGGATGATGAAGAGATTGGCTTTTTTATGAAGCGAGCTAGAGTGGCGCAACGGACTTTTGGGGATAGTAATTATCACTTGGATCGGTTTGCTAGTTTGAATGGGTTTTAGATTTGAGTTGTAGTGCCAAGCACTGCTTGGTCTATTATAAGATATTAGGAAGGGTTGGGGCTTTTGTTCCAGTCCTTTTTTTGTTTTAAATTTCTAGTAAGTACTAACTCATAATTAGTTAAATACAATGCTGTGGAGCCTAGGGGAGTCGAACCCCTGACCTCTTGACTGCCAGTCAAACGCTCTAGCCAACTGAGCTAAGGCCCCAAAAGAAGTTATTGCGAATGTACAACAATATTTACCAAAAAATTCAATATTATCGCTAATTTTTTGTAGATAGATAGTTCCTAGTGAATTCTTAGTAACGGATAAAAAATGAGTTGGGTATTTTGTACTTAATTCCCTGTAAATTTATTCCCCCACGAATTATAGTTGACCAAGTGTTTTTTTGAGTGTTACTTAAAATCAACCTTTTAATTGAATGAGTATCCAAATTTCTTCTTCCGCATCAGGGGCTCTTTGCTGTGTTTTTTCGCCTAAAACATCAAAGTGTGGTCGGTCAGCTAAAGTGTATGCAGAATTAGGTAACCATTGCGTAAAAATGTATTGAAAAGTACTCGGAGTAGCGTTGGCATCTTTTATAGTAAAAACTGCATATTTGCCGCCCGTCAAAACAATATTTTTCATACCAGTTGGCATTCCTTCAAAAGTAGTTACCTCTACTGCTGCCCATTTGGTAAAAGTAGCAGCAGGGCTAAAATTGACATAATATTCATTCGGGTATACCCTGATGTCAAATACGGCTTTATTTTTGACATGTTGTATTTCTTTTTTTCTAGGCATGAACGTCTTGAATAATTGGATGGTTTTATTCTCTATTAAAGACGTTTCTAACGACATCCCAATTAGTTTTTTAGCGGTTAGTACTTCTATTCTTGGTTGCATTTACTTTGTTTATATCTGTTATTATCAAAATATCTTAACACAATAGTAGGCGTTTTCTTTCACCGAGAAAAACCCCAATTTCACCTAGTATTCTCCTTCTTTCACCTTTTACAATCTTTTAAAACAGGTTAAGTTAGTAACTTTATAATAAATTCAAGACATTATAGGGGATAACATTGATTTTATCATCTAGTAAACAAATCACCTATTCAATCACCCGACTGTAAAAACAACAACATGAGAAAGACCATTCTATTTTTATTGGTTTGCTTTGCATTTAGCAGCCAATTAATCAGCCAAACCCAAACCGTTAGAGGGACTATTGTAGATTTAGACTCACAAATACCTTTAATCGGTGCGACCATCCAATTAATTGCCAATAACCCTGTCGGAACAACAACCGATATTGATGGCAAATTTCAGTTAGATTATATTCCTACTGGACGGCAATCTTTTGTCGTGCAATATTTAGGCTATGAACTCCAAAAATTAGAAGAATTGGTTGTGACACCTTCTAAAGAAGTAGTACTCAATATCAAATTAAAGGAATCCGTTGAACAGCTCAATGAAGTCATTGTCAAGGCGAGTAGCAATAATCACGAAGCCTTAAATGAAATGAGTATGATTTCTGCTCGTTCTATGACGATTGAAGAGTTGAATCGCCAACCTGCCAATTTTTATGACCCTGCAAGAATGGCATTAGGCTTTTCAGGAGTTACTTCCGCAGGAGACGATGAATCCAATGAAATTGTAGTGAGAGGAAATTCACCCGCTGGTATTTTATGGCGAATTGAAGGCATTGAAGTGTCTAATCCAAACCACTTTTCGGAGGCAGGTACAGCAGGTGGTGGTATCTCCATGTTAAGTACCAATGCCATGGGCACCTCCGATTTTTTTGCAGGCGCTTTTCCTGCTGAATTTGGCAATGCTTTGTCTGGTGTATTTGATATCAAATTAAGAAACGGTAATAATAATACCACCGAAGCAGCCGCACAAATTGGTTTATTAGGTCTCAATGCTGCGGTAGAAGGACCTTTCAAAAAGGGCTATGATGGGTCTTATTTAATCAACTATCGCTACTCTACTTTGGGCATTATTGAAAGTTTGGGCGTTATTGAATCAGGCGGTGGTAATCCAGATTTTCAAGATTTATCTTTTAAAGTGCGTTTGCCAACCAAAAAAGCAGGTACTTTTAGCTTATTTGGTTTAGGTGGTGATTTTGTGTCAGAAGACGACTATACTTCAGCGGGCGACCAAAGAAGAGATATTTTTAGTGGACAAACAGGTATCGTTGGCTTATCCCATTTATTGACTTTATCGAATAAAACGTATTTAAAAACAGTTGTTGCCGCCAATTATGCAGGTCGTTTTTATGATGAAGGGCGGTTAAATCTACCAACAGAAGGTGCTGTAGATAATGATTATAAAGAATTTTTTGAGGACAAATCAAGTCGAATTTCCGTTTTACTAAATCATAAATTCAATAGCAAACATGTCTTGCGAGCAGGTGGCGTTTTTAGTCATTTAAATTATGATTTGAAATTAGAAGAGCGCTTATTCAATTGGATTGAAAATCCTGATGGTTCGTATATGCGGGAATATACCGATGATTGGATTACTTTACTGGATAGCAAAGGTGATTCTTATAGCATCCAAAGTTATTTGCAATGGAAATATAATATTACTAGTAATTTAACCTTAAATACGGGTTTACATTTATTGAGTTTTGGTTTGAATAAGAATACTTCGGTAGAACCTAGAATTGGTTTAAATTGGCAATTTTCGCCTAAACAATCTTTAGCTTTAGGCATTGGCAGACATAGCAAAATTGAATCTTTATCTACTTACTTTGTGCAAAGACGAAATGCCCAAGGCGAAACCATTTTACCTAACCGAGATTTACCTTTGCAAAAAGCGACGCATTATATTATGTCCTATAATTTGGCTTTAGCTAAAAAATTAAATTTCAAAGTAGAAGGTTATTACCAAAGCATCGACAATCTACCTGTGAGTAGCGACCCCAATAGTAATGTCGCTTTATTAAACCAATATTATTTTGATGTCTTTTTTGACATTCCAAGTTTGACGGGAACAGGGAAAGGTAGAAATTATGGCGTAGATGTTAGTTTAGAAAAAGGCTTTAACAATGATACTTATTTTGTCTTAAATGGCTCTTTATTCAAATCAGAATATCAGACCAATACCAACGAATGGTACCAAACCAAATATAGTAGCAATTATAATTTTGTCGCCATTGGTGGGAAAGAATTTCAATTTGGAAAAAAGGCAAAAAGAACATTGGGTATCAATGCCAAATTTATCCTAAATGGTGCACTACGATATACCCCAATTGATGAAGCAGCAAGTTTAGCTGCGCAAGAAACCATCTTCAATGAAACGCCTTTCACCAAGCATTTACCCACTTATTGGCGAGCAGATTTGGGGATTAATTATAGTTGGTATAAAAAACGAGTTGTTCATTCCTTAAGCTTAAATGTACAGAATGTCACCAATCGAGAAAATATCTTTAGTCAAAATGAATTTTATAGTGCTGCCGAAAATCGAATTATTCGACGGCAAGGGACGCAATTGCCTTTGATTCCTATTTTAAGTTATCGGATTGAATTCTAGCTATAGACAGGATAACAGCCTGCCTGACGGTAGGCAGGGATTATGCAAGATTTACAGGATGAACGAGCGTTCCCGAAGGGTAAATATTTGGGAAATATTTAAGTGAGAGAACCGCAAAGCGGATGGGAGGAATAAATAATAAAAGTCCCAGAGCGACTTTAATTATTCGTGAACCGCTTGCGAATGGGAAGGCTGGATTTATAAGATTTAAAAAGGGCAACCATAGAAAACAGTTGCCCTTTTTAAGTATAATTTCAAGTTTATAACCAGCCATTTTTAACTTTTTTTGCTAAAAATGGCTGATTATAAAATTTTATAGTTAGCCATTTTTGATAAAAAACAGCATTTTTGGCTGATTATAAACTAGACTAATCTACAATCGCCTGATAAACCAACTGCCGCATTTTCTGATTATAATAGTCCGTATAAGGATCCATTTGCATCATCAAAAAAGCAATCATTTCTTCTTTTGGATCGATGAAAAAGTAAGTATTAAACGCCCCACTCCAATAGTACATTCCTTCTGATGCCATATCCGCAGAAGCCGCCATATCCGTTTTAATCCCAAATCCTAAACCGAAGCCAAATCCTGGCGCACTCCACTTGTCCCCTACTCTATCTGCCGTCATCAATTCAATCGTTTTTCTGCCTAATAATTGATGGTCGTTCCCTTTTCCATTATTCAATAGCATTTGGGCAAATTTCATATAATCCGTTGCAGTAGAAAATAAAGCGTGGGTGCCACCATAAACGGTTTCGCCTTGTCCTTTAGGCTGTCTTTGAGGAAAAGGCACTAAATTTCCTGCTTGATCTTTATGGTGCAAAGTAGCAATTCTATCATTCTTTGACGGGTCTAAAGTATACCCTGTGTCCTCCATACCTAGTGGATCAAAAATTCTTTCTTTGAGGAAATCGGCACAAGATTGTCCAGTAAAATGTTCGATTAGTAAAGCCAAGACATCGGGCCCTGCACTATAGTACCAAACGTTATCGGGCTGTGCAACTAAGGGTAATTTTGCCATTGCCATCACTCTATCTTCGATCGTTTTATGTGGCTGAAAATATAAAGCTTTCAGATACATTTGATCAATTTCCGAAGCACCTAATCCATGCGATAAGCCTGCAGTATGACTCAAACAATGCGCAATGGTAATGGGTTTATCAGTTGGCGTTAATTCCATTTTCTTTTCATCCGAACCTACAACCTCTACAAAGTTGGCTACAGACATGTCTTCAAAAGCAGGAAAATATTTAGAAATCGGGTCATTTAGTTGAAAATAGCCTTCTTCGTATAGCATCATAATCGCTACACTTACAATTGGCTTGGTCATAGATTGGATATAAAATATCTCATCTAATCCCATTTGTTCTTTAGTTACTAAATTGGAATAGCCATGCGTTTTATGTTGGGCAATTGCACCTTTTCGATAGACTAAACTAACGGCTCCAGGGATTTTTCCAGCTACAATTTCCCCTTCTAAAAAGGCATCTAATCGAGCTAATCTTTCAGCGGATAATCCTGCCGCCGCTGGATTGATGGCTGTTTGTGATTGGGCTAATAAACCGGTGGAAACAATTAATAATAAGCAGACAAAAAGGGATTGAAATGTGGTTGCTGTTTTGGTAAATTTCATTTCTTGTTATGATTTTAATAGTATAATTCAAGTTATGGGCAACTGGTAGCAAAGCCTTCAGGCTTTCCCGTCACCGACCTTCAGGTCGGAGTGTATTGTTTGAAAAAATTAGTTAACTAGTAAAAACAGGACTAAAGGCCTTTGACCCGAAAACCTGAAGGCTTTGATACCAATTTTATCCTTATTTAAGATACTTTTTTCTTCAAGGCGCTAGTCGCCAAAATCATTTCCTTATTTTCATAAGCTTCTAAAATATCGTCCAATACTCGACCAATTTTGGTAGTGACTCGAATCGCTTCAACCTTCGGCCAAGTCGCTTTCTCTCCTCTTCTAATCAATTCAGATAAATCTTCAAAAGACAATGCAGATAGCACTTTTCGAGCATGAAAGACACTAAAATCTGCCAAAATATTGATGTCTCCTAAATAATTTTGTTGGACGATAGAATTAATATTATTTGCTGCTAAAGCGACCGAAGAAGGTGCATATTTAAAGAATCGTTTGGCAATAGAATAATTAAATTGGGTGGTCTCTTTCATAAAATTCAAGCCAAACTTTTTAATAGGCGCCAAACGACCATTTTGCTGAGACGGGTCCATCACAAATGGCAAAGCCAATGGGTTGGTTAAGCTAACAATAAAGTGATTCACTTGATACAATCGAGTCAATCTTTTCTCTGGCAAATCATTAGACATCGACCCATCTATCCATTTTCGAGAAGGCAAATAAGGTTGTATTTCCCCCTCCTTATTTTTAGCGGACAATACAACAGGTGGAAAAATGCCTGGTATCGCACAAGAAGCCATCACCGCCGAACGAATCAACACATTCGGAGAAGCAATTGCATTCAATAAACGAGATTTTTGTTGCGTACCATAAGGAGCAACAGAAATATTTATCTTTCGACCAGTTAAATGAAAAGCTTCTTGGAAAGTTAGGTTCGGAATGACATTTTCGACAATGGTTTCCAAATCTTTTACCTTAACCGAGTCTTGGCTTTGCGCAATCTTTTCATAGATATTCGCCTCTTTTTGTAAGACGGTTAATATTTTATCTTCTTCCAAGAATTCTAATAATTCTTCGTTGGTATGTGTCCCTACTAAAGCAGCATATAAAGACCCTGCACTTGCACCCGAAATCACATCAGGAATCAAATCTACTTCTGCCAATGCTTTCAAAACGCCCATGTGAAAATTCCCCAATTGACCGCCACCACTTAGCATCAATGCCGACCGACCGAAACAAACACTTGCTCGATGGAAAAAATCTAATTTTTCTTCAAAAGAAATAGTCGCTTCGGCTGAATTTGCTAAATATTGCAAAGCATTAGCAATCTCATCTACATAATCAACTATCAACTGTTTTGTACCGCTTAATGCTTGATGATGTAATTTAGGATTGCCCATACCGCCCATATTACCGTGAATCCCTTCATTCAATAAAAACAATAAGGCTTCCGCATCTCCTCTTGCGTCTCGTAGTTTTTTTAACCTTAATTTTATTTGGTCATTATCGTATAAATCACTTTGTTCCACCTCTCTCCAATCTGCCATGCCTGTCGCTTTATCCTGCTCCGTCGCATACTTTAGCCACTCTTCATAACTTTCCGCTCCTTCTAACCTTGCCTTTAATTGCTTTGATTTTTTTGAAAACATGTATGCTGCTTTAAGTGTTAAGAGTTGCGGGTTGCGAGTTGGATAGAATTTTGAATCTAAATTTCAGTTAACCGAATAATGAATCGAAGTATTTATAAATACACCAATTGCCCACTCCGTAAATCGCAACCCGCAACAAATATTTAAATCCCGATTATTTTGTCCTAGTATTTACTTAGAATTCCTACTTCTAACAGATTATTGGTAAATTTATCCCTTTTGCGGAGAACAGCAAAAGAATTCCTTTGATATATGATTAATTTATACATTTATGGCATTTGCAAAATTTTTAGTAGATTTAATACGACGCATCACGCCCTCCTTCGGCAATCAACTAGCACATGTCACCACTTATATCCGAGAATTACCTATTAATCTGGATAGAATGTATGAAAATGCGATAGATTGGGAGCATTTACCTTTTTTGCATAGTTCTACTTTTTCCGAAATTGAAGTAATAGAGTCAGGTGATTGGGGTTGGAAAGCCAAGGCTTTTTTAACACCAAAATCTAGATTTAACAGCATGATTTTGGAACTCCGATTAGATAAAGCTAAAAATAGATGGATTACTAAAACCTTGGCTGGATTTGGGAAAGGAACAGAAATTTGGACGCATGCCATTCCTCTTAGCCCCAACAAAATAAAGGTAATTGTAGATTTTTATGTCCCTAAGTTACCTAGCGCTTTAAAAGCCAAATATGCTGGTCAGTATAGTGCGCTGTATGCGCAATTATATGACGAAGATTTATGGATGATGGTGGGTCGACAAAAACAATTAAATAAATTGGATAAAGCTAAAACAACCACTCCTGAAACAACTAAAGTTTTAGGAAAACTAGGCAACATCAAAGCACACTTACCATTTACTTTTGAATTTAACCATCAGTCTTATCGCTTAGTTGAATTGGCAGATACCCTTGTCGCACACACGTTATCTTGCCCTCACATGCTAGGGCCGTTACAGGATGCAGATGTCAAGGAGGGTATTTTAGTTTGTCCTTGGCATGGCTATCAATTCGACTTAAAAACACGCAAATGTATTAGTGGGCAACGGTGTAAATTAGCCCCTGCCCCGTTGATTAAGATTGATACGAATAAGATGGAAGTACTTGCTTTGATGAATAATCGTTAGTGCAATAGGCAATAAACAGTTGACAGTATGCAGTTTAACGTATCTATTTTGTAATAAATTGAATAAAAGACTGTCTGTCAGTTATTAGACTTTATTCGGCAAAAAACTAATGGTTAAGAGGCTGTTATACGAATAATTTCAGAATAAACACTATTTAAAACTTCCCCCCTAGCCTAGTAAGTTAAATGATTCTGTTAAAAAATTCTTCTTCCTAAAAAACTAAAAATAGGTCTAAATTAATCCCTAAATCCGTTGGGATTTAAATCCGTTTGGGAAACTCTTTTTTAACCCAACGGATTTTTACTATTTTGAAGCAAATCCCCCTTAATAATCCTCTCTCATACTATCTCCCATAGGATGTATAAAAGCTCTTTTAACTAGTTTTGGTTTGCCTAATACTTTATAAAAAGATCCCATATATTTCACCATTCTTTTACGTTCACTTTTGGATAAATAGTCAAAATCCTCGACTGTTTTTATTAGTTCTGCTTTTTTTGCTTGAAACAAAGCCAAAACAGGGGCCAACTCTTCCATTTTCTTTTTATGCCCTAAAAAATATCGGTCGGTAATCGTTCTTACGGGCAAGGAACTATTTGGGATGGCATAGTTAGTACTCACCATTCCCGAAAAATCAAAATCATAAGCTATTGGAATCATTTCGCCACTCTCTAAACTAATAATTTCGCAATTTCTACACGTAGGCAATAACCAATCTGTATTCCCAATAAAATATTGAAAGACTTGAAATAGGGTATAATCAAAGGTCGATAAATGCACCGGTTTCATACATTTAGCGTCACTCATTACCGCATCAACTCTATCAATTAACTCTTCTCGGTGTTCTATTAAAAACCCTTTAGTGGTAATTGGGGCAATATTCTCCAACGAGTCTTTTATTTCTAAATCAATTAATTGCACCTTTAAACTTTGATCGGTCAAAACATTATTTAGTTTATACACCAAATATTCTTTGAGCACATATCTTTCAAAATTATTCCCCAATTTACAAGGATAAACCAGCTTAAACTCATTATTCTTATTCAGCTTTCGAGCTTTTAGTGCTTTCTTCGGATACTTTAATTTTAAAGGCGGATTATCACATTTCTGACTACGAAATTTCCCTCTGGTTTTTAGCTGAATATTATCCGTCCATACTTCGCCATCATCAAATGTGATGGTCGCTACTGCTTGTTGATAATTCATCATTCGACGGTCATCAAACAGCATTTTCAGATCCATTTCTAAGGCTACCTTTGGTAATTTCTGGGTGGTTAAGACATCTAAAAGGCTTTCTTTTTTAGGCTTAGCCAATTGTTCTTTTTGAGTCTGGGCTAATAGGGAATGGCTAGCAATAAAAAGTAATAGAATAAGGGATAATTGGCGTCGTTTCATGATTAGCTATCTTGTTTTATTAGAGTTAAGTGCAAAAATAGCTACTTTGATAAGATTTAGCCGAAGATATTTGGCTATTCGTCCTAGTTGGTACGTTTGTTAGCGAGATAATCTTCAATCCAACGAATTCATCATTCATAGTTCATCATTCATCATTCATCATTCATCATTATTCTAATGTTTACTTCGTAACAACTGCCCATACTGCTTTTGTCCCAAATCCGTCACAAATCCATTCGCAGACCCAAACACTTCTTCTCCATTAATCAACACATGATTCACTACTCCATCAGAACGTTTGACATAACGATAAGCGCCTTTCAAACTAGGATGGTAATCCTCAATCGGTTCTTCTGTTAAATGAGAATTCAATTTAGAAGGATCAATTACACAAACATCTGCTCGTCGTCCAACTTCCAACGATCCTGCATCCAACCCTAACCAATCACAAGGCATTTTAGTCAAACGGTGAATCGCTTTTTCTATCGGTAATATTTCAGGATAATCTAAGGCCTGACGCAATGCTTGCAACGAACCATCATGGAACGCCATATTGACATTATGCGCACCAGAATCATTAAAACCCGGTATTGTCGCAGGATGTGCTAGTAATTGAACCCGTATTTTATCTCGATGATTGGCAGCCGTACATTTCCAAATCAAATCGGTATCATGGGTAACAATTAAATCCATAAAATAATCTAAGCCTTCCAACCCTTTTTCGGCGGCTAATTCGTGAAATGTTTTGCCGACTAAAGTTGTATCAGGCGCTTTGGTCACCGTCATTTCTTGTAATAAACGAGGAAAAACCGAAGTTCCTTTATGATCCCAATCCTTTTTAAACCATTTTCTAAATGCAGGGTCTTGAAAAGCTTTTTTACGTTCCGCAGGGGTTGCACCTATCACTTCCACCATCGACGGAAATTCTTCAAATAAAGGCGTAATGGGTCCTTCGCCATAATTCAAAAAAGGCATTGCTAAGGCTTGAAAACGCATATCTGCATTAAACAATTTCTTGCCAATCATCGCTCCTCTAGTAACGAGTTTATAGATACTTTCATCTGATTTCAAATCCATTGCCGCCACAATCGTCGTCTTCAAAGGCTTTCTAAAAATACCAGAACTCATTCTCAATAAATGAACGCCTGACATTTTATCCAAGGCATTCGGGGTCGCTTGTAATACTCGATTATGCTTCCGCAAAACATTGGCTAAAGTCCGATATTCTTTGACCGATGCTTGTTGAGATGGTACGGAAGTGCCTTTGTACTCGTCTGTAAAAACGCCTGCCCAACGGTGAAAAGGTAACATATCTATGGACATCCCTAAATAGCCCGCCTCCATTGCCTCTTCTAAATAGTTATTCATTTTTGCCTGCTCCGCCTTCGTCGCATTCGGGCTTTTAAAACTCCGCTCTACGCCCATTGCTGCTATCCGAAGATTAGAATGCCCGACAAAACTCGCCACATTTGGTCCCATTGGTAGTTTTTCTAAATGCTCGTAATATTCCGTTAAATTAGTCCAAGTAATCTTATCTTTTATCCACTCGGTCAAGACTTGTGCTGGCATATTTTCGACCCGACAAAATAAATCTACAATGTCTTCATCTTTCCCCAATGCCGCAGAAATAGAACAATTCCCCATCACTACGGTCGTCGTTCCATGTCTCACCGATTCTTCCAAACCGGGCATCACTTCAATCTCCGCATCGTAATGTGTATGAATATCCACAAAACCTGGCGTCACCCATTTATCGGTCGCATCAATTTCTTTTGCGCCTTCAATCGTCGGTGCTTTATCGTGAATCGCTGCTACTTTACCATTTTGAATCACTATATCCGCTTTTCTGCCTTTTGCGCCTGTGCCATCGAAGAAGAGTCCGTTTCTGATTATTGTTGTCATGTTGTGAGATTGATGAGATGATGAGTTAATGAGGTGATGAGAGGATTCTTATCCACCTTATTACCTCATCAACTCATTACCTTATTATAAAGTTTTTCTATTCGCCCATTTTCTAGTTGAAGTAGCTGTTTCCGTTGGAAAATCTTTAGGAACTGCTTGCGTCACTTTTCCAGTTGCGGCCCATTCTGCCCCTCTTTGGAAAGTAGTCATAAAACCTACGCATTCCATTGCGGTCCCCATATGCCCCATTCCAGAATGAAAGACTCGACCTTTTCCGTAGTCAATTACCATCAAAAGTGGTTCATGTCTCCCCGTACCATTGATTTTTTTATCCCAAGGTGGTCCATTTTTTTCTACATCAGAATAAGCCGTTGCCAATACCGTCATATTTTCCGCAGGACCTCTTAACCGATCGTATAATTCATCATAGACATGTAGCCATTTCGTTGGCAAATCTTTCATAATTGGATGTTCTGGACTTCGAGTCGTCATAACATATTCTTGCTGTGGACCATGCGACCCACAAGGGCCTTCCGATGGATCATCCACTCTTTCTCCTGCCTTATTATAATAGACATAAGGGCCTGTTGCTGTATTTCTACCACCCCATCCACCAAGGCCAATCATTTTATTAAATTCGTCCCAATCACCGTAAGAATTATTAGCTGCGTGAACAATGACCAGTCCGCCGCCATTCTTCATATAGTTGACAAAATTATTTTTAGTTGCTTCGGGCCAAGTAGAGGCTTGCCAACCCATATTGGAAATCACTACATCATACGCAGCAAAATCAGGGCTAAAAGTAGAATCAGGCGTCGGTTTTTCTACCGAAATTGTTTTTTTCCCATTCGGCAGAGGATATTTTTCTAATAAAATAGTTGCATCTGCCGCTTTGACGCCTAAAGCATCTTGGTCATAATGTGGCCCTTGCCAAGTATAAGCAGTTCGGGCATAATCAACGATAAACAATTCCGAATCCTTTAAATAATCACTCATCAACATGGTGGTCAATGGAAAAACACCATGATTGTTTTCGCCATCAATAATTAAAGCTTTTAATTTTTTAGGCGTTTCGGTGACTGTTGTTTTAGCTGCTTCCTCCTTCGCTGTTTTGTCAGCGGAACAAGCAATTAGACTCATTAGTATAATGGTTATTAAAGAGAAGGTAATTGATCGTTTCATATTCTATATTTTTTGGGAAAGGTAAGAAATTTGGAGAAGTATGTGGTAATTTCTTATTTATTTTTTGGTATTACTACTGCTGGTTCCAAAAAGCCTTCTTGCATTGAAAATATAAACTTTTCTTCAAAATGACCACAGTATCGGCGCATTAACCCGCTCCTTGATTAACCGAAATTTAAAAGAGCGACTTTCTTTACGAGCCATCTGCCGAGTGTTCGATATTAGTCTAACCTAGCTACAAGCTTTCGCACAGAATTTATGGCAAAAAACGCCAAAGGATTAGGGTAAACCAAGGAGGTAAAAAACATTATATTGTTAGAATTTGGCGATAATAAGTGTTGATGCCGTAATAAAAATGTTATTAAGTTTTTCCCTCCAACCCCGCCCGAATCTCCAAAAACCGCCCCTTATTAATCGGATAAGGCAAAATAAAAAACACCGACAAAACAAAAAAGCCAAGCGTAATTGGGCCGCCTACCCAACCCAAACTATCAATAGCGGATTGCGCCACATTTGCTACCTCCGCTTGCTTAGGAAAGTCAGTCCAAGCCAGCAATAAACCTGCGATAAAAGTGCCGACGCCGGTAGTCATTTTAAGAGAAAGAGACATCATGGAAAAAAATAAGCCTTCCTGTCGATTCCCCGTTTGTAGCTCAAATTCATCTACGACATCCGCCATCATGGAATTCACTAAACTGACGGTGGTCATGAGTGCCGTATAAGCGATAATCAGCGTGACGACATAGGTGGGCAACAATAAAGACGAACCATTCTCAGGAAAAAAGCCCAACATCCTTAACTGAAAAGGAAAAGTAAACCCTAATCCTACTATTAGTGCACTCCAAAGAGTAGGCATTTTTTTATCAAATTTATACCCTAAATTGGGGGCAATGAGTACAGATAAAAATCCTCCTATCATAGCACTTATTGGTAAAACCGCCATTTCTTGAGTAGCGAAACCAAAGTAATAGGTGCAATAATAAGGCGTAAAGATGATACTGACTCCTAAGCCAACATGCAGCAACATAAAGAATAAAACCAAACTACGAAAAGAAGGCATTTTAAAAGCAATTCCTAGGCTTTTCAATAATTGACGAGTCGTTAGTTGATTTTGAAAAGCGGACGGTTGAGGGAGAAAAGGGATAATTTTTCTAGTTCCCCAAGCACTTATGAGAATCAAGATGGACATCATCCCCCCACATAACAAGGCGAAGGTTGGATAAGCCCCTTTATTTAATAAGCCATTGGAAAACTCCTCGGTTGGCACAAAATAAAAGACATACCCCACAATCATTACGATGACCGAAAACAGCGCCGAAAACATTAATCGAATCGCTGTAATAGCCGTTCTTTCTTTATAGTCCGTGCTTAGTTCTGCCCCCAAAGAAATGTAGGGCACATAAAAGACCGTAATCGCCGTCCGAACTAAGATAGCCATTGTGGTTAACCATAAAAAAAGCTGGGTTTGGCTGAGCCCATCTGGAGGGGCAAATAATAGCCACATCAAAAAGCCCAAAGGCAGCGCCGCAGCGAACATAAAAGGATGTCGTCGTCCCCATTTTTTGGATTGCCATTTATCGGAAATGATGCCCAATAAGGGGTCTGAAATAGCATCGAAAACAAGTGCTATCAAAGAAGATAAACCTGCTAACTCAGGGTCCAATCCTAATACTTGACTAAAATAAAAAAAGAGGAATAATTGGAATAAACCGTCTTTTATGCCGATGGATGCTCGACCAAGCCCGTAGAATAGTTTGATTTTTAGAGGAAGGTTGTTCATTTTGTGTTTGAAAATGTTTATTTTTTTGACGCTGAGAGACGCAGACTTTTTATGGCTTTTTTATGTTTTTCTTTAGTAGTTTATTTGGAAGACTTTCACACGAGACATTGTTTTTCGTAAGAAAAAAAACATAATAAATCATAATTTTAAACAGCGTCCTTCAGCGTCAAAAGAAAAGCTCCGTTCAAATTTATTCTACCTTCTTCCAAACCAAAGTCCGATCCGAAGAACCTTGAGAAATGGTAATACTCAGTTTATCTTCAGTTGGCTCAACAACTGCATCTACTTCTCGGTTTCTTCTGGCAATAAACAATTTTCCTTTCCATTGTCCATCTACTTTTTTAAAATCCCTTAGTACATTGGTACCAATTTTGGCTTTCCCACTACCAGGCTCAATAACTTTTCCATACCAAGCACCATCTTTCTGATAGGTTTCGATTTTGGTATTGCCTTTATTAGTCAGCCAAGTCCCTTTTTGAAAATCTTGGGCGGATAAGGTGATAACAAATCCTAGTGCTAGGATTAGACAAGTAATTTTTTTCATGTTAATTGTTTTTGACATTTTTAAATTAAGCCTTATTATAAGCTGGCTTATACTACTTTTTAGCAATAATAATTTTAGCAATAAATTATCTTTTCCAACAATAGTCCATTTATTTTCATCGGAGTCCCAAGACACTTCCGAAACCCAATGATTATATCTGATATGTTGCTCCAGTTTATATTCATCAACTGTTTCTTGGAGGTACTTCAAAATAGTTGCCCCATCGGAAATGGTTTTATTGTACGTCCAAGGTTTAAAATTATAGGAAAAGGTGTGCATATCTGAATCAGAACGAATACCGAGGTATTTGAATAAATCCCAAGTGCCTCCGATATTGCTTCTGCCTTCTAACATAGCAAAGGTCTTATTGGGACAGTTTCGCTTTAAATGGCAAGCTGCTCCGATACCTGATAAGCCTGCTCCGATTATGATTACGTCGAAATGGTTGGTACTGCTATTTTTCATAGATTATTTTTCGTAACCATCAATTTTTTGGTAGGTTCAGAATTTATTATAGTGGAGTTATTCAGAGCCTGCCAAATAAATTTGGTGGCTACGTATGACTCCTCATTTCATCAAACTATTAAATGGTTTAAACCTCTCCTGCATCTTCATTTTTTCTATTTGTTCCTTCCATAAAATTTTAATCCGCAGGCTCAAAGGCAGTTTTGACAAAAAACTGACACTAGCCGCTAAATGACCTGACAGAATATTGAGTTTACCTTTTCTGATAGCTTTTATAACATCACGGGCAACGGCTTCTGGAGGCGTTACTAAGGTCTTTTTATAGGTATCCGTTTCAAAACCATCTGCGATAGCGGTTTTGATTTTCCCCGGCATGACATTATGAATACTAATGGGAGATTTATGAAATTCTGCCATGAGCGTTTCCGTAAATCCTCGCACGGCAAACTTGGACGTATTATAGGCAATAGCGCCCGGAGCACCTATCAAACTTGCGACACTTGACACATTGACAACTGCTCCTTCATTATTTTCTACGAGTTGTGGAAGAAAGGCACGACAGCCATAAATGATCCCAAACAAATTCACTTCCATCACTTTTTGAAATATTTTAGCATCGCCATAAATAAATGGTCCTCCGCCCCCTGCAAGTCCTGCATTATTTATAATGATATGGGTATTGCCTAAGGCTGATTTTACGTCTTCCGCAAACTGAAATACTTCTGTTTCGACAGACACATCGAAAGCCTTAGTGAAAACTTCGGTTACGCCAAGGTCTTGCACTAGTTGCTTTGTTTCCAATAAGTTAGCTTCATTCCAATCCGCCAATGCCAACTTAGCTCCTAGTTTGCCAAATTCGATAGCATAAGCTCTGCCCATTCCAGAACCTGCGCCAGTTATTGCTACTACTTTATTTTTAAAGTCTTTCATTATGTTTTGTTTTGTTTTGTAGATGGTGGACGGTGGATGGTGGACAGTCGGCGCAATCGACCGTCTACCGTCAAGTGAAACGACCGTCTAAATTAGGCATTAGGAAAGCAAAAAAGGAAGATTTAGGCTTTTTTGAAAATATTTTCAACGAATTGTAGTAGACTTTCAACGAATGGTAAGGAAGTTAGATAGTTAGGTGAAATAGGTCAAAGTCTTGGGATTGAAGAAAGCAAATTTTACTTGATTGTTTTTAAAAGTCTGATTCTTAGTACTTTTACCATTAGAAATTCATCAAGAAGGCTATCAAAAATGCAGTATTAGCAATAGCTGATAAAAATATAAAGCAAATGAATAAAATCATAATTGGTGATAAATGGGGCTTATTTCTGGGTAAATTTGAAAACAACGTTTTTCATAAACATTATGCTGTTCAATTAACCATTCCGTTATTTCATTCGATTACGATTTATAGTGCTGATACTGAATTATCATCAATTGAAGCAACAATTATTCCTTCAAACATTAAACATAAAATTGATTCAGAACATCCGCTACTTCTTATTCTAATTAATCTATTCGAAATTATAATAAAAGAAAAACGTATATCAACCATAAAACACGCTGGAATTGAAAAAATCCGAGAACTTTCCAAATCCTATTTAAACAACCAACTCAATATTGAAGCATTTGAAATAGCAGTAAGATTGGAATTAGGAAATTTAATCAATGGAACCACACAGAAAATAGATGAAAGGATTGCCAAGGCGCTAAATTATTTAAGAGCGAATACAGACAGAGTTGTTAGTTTGTCCGAAATCTCCCGTCATTGTTATTTATCTGAAAGCAGATTCATACATTTATTTAAATCTGAAGTAGGGATTACTTATCGTAGAACACAACTATGGTACAAAATTATACAATCTTTCAATGGACTTAAAACGAATACAGTAACCCAAACCGCATATACTTTTGGATTTACAGATGGAGCGCATTATAGTAAGACCTTTAAAGAAAACTTCGGCTTTTCGCCAAAGCAATTTATAATTAATAGCCAGTTTATACAAGTTTAAGGGTTTAGTGTAGTGTACCTTTGCAATATGCATTAATGTTAATGCTAACATTAAATACGACTATTAATCATGAAGCAAAAAGTTTATGAATTAGGGACACATCAAGGTGTAACAATTGTCAATGCTCCAATAGAATCTATCAATCTCGGTGATTGGATGTTTACCATTACTTCTGAAGAATATCAAGCTTGCTCCAAAGACCACCAAGCTGCAACTCAAAGCACAATGCCAGACGGTAAGGCTTTATCTATTAATGTTGAGACTATTGGAGGAAATCAAATAGTACAGCATTATATTGAAGCAAAAAGAACTCGAAATCATGTAGTAGGATTTTCGCCCAATAGCGTTGTGTTTTCAAAATTAGCACCAACTGGCTTTTTGCTTATCCAAGTAAAATGGGAACTTGAAGCTGAAAAAGTAGCTGACAATAAATGTAAGCTAACTTGTACCGTTACAAATACGACAACAATTGAATCTATAGCTCAGAGCATTAGAGCGGCGGTGGCAAATATTGATGTGAAACTGCCTAATCCTGTGCAAGTGCATGTTGAAGAAGAAGCGGTCCTATTTGGAAAAGATATTGAAAAGAAAGCATTAAAAGGAATTTGGAACTAAAAAACTAAAAATATGGCTATATATTCTTTTAAAAACACCGCCTTAATTATAGTTGACCCCTATAGAGATTTTTTGGGAAAAGATGGCAAGGCTTGGCTCTTGGTTAAATCCACAGTTATTAAAAATCAAGTGGTTCAACACCTTCAAAAACTGCTGAATTTTGCAAGGGAAAATGATATTTTAGTTGCTTATGCACCACACCACCGCTATAGAAAAGGCAGTTTTGCTGAACGAAAATATCTGCATCCTGCACAAGCTCAACAAATTGCTTCTAAAAGTTTTGAAGCGGGAAAAAAAGGAAGTGAGTTTATACCAGAATTAGCTCCTAAAGAGGAGGAGTTTATTTCCTCAGAACATAGTTGTTCAAGTGGTTTCGCAGGTACAAACTTAGATGAACATTTAAAATCCAAAAACATAACTCATACCATTATTGTGGGGCTTATAACTAATTCTTGTATTGAAGCCACGGTTAGAAGTGCTATTGATTTAGATTACCATGTAACCTTGGTAACGGATGCTGTTGCTGCCTTTTCACCTATTGAACACGAATCAACAATTAAACATCGTTACCCACTTCTTGGCAATGTTGTTGCTACAACGAATCAACTTTTAAAACAATTAGAATTAGATAAAAATGCTTAATAAATTAATAAACTGGCTCATTCGTCTACAAACAACTCGAAAATTGCGTGTTTATAGAACTTACCCTCCAGACAAAACGGCTTTGTTGTTGGTTAACTGTCAACAGGGATTTTTGGAAAACCAAGAAGCATTAAAAGCACAACTAACGAAGCTCACTCAACATGCAATAAAACGGAATTGGACAACAATACATAGCCTATATTTTCCGAGTGAAAGGAAATTTCCTACCCCTGCTCACCAACTTTTAGATGAAAAAATAAAGTCTAAAAGTGAAGATATTTTTCAGTCAAAGCCTTCAAATAATATTGAAATACCCAAGCGCAGTACACTTAGTGCATTTGCAGGAACAAACTTAGAACATATACTCAAAAAGAATAACTTAGAACATATTGTTATTGCTGGTCCGATGGCTGATTTGACAATTGATTCAACAATCCGAGATGGTGCACAACTTGATTTTCATACAACTGTAATACTAGATTGTATTTCACTATCCTCAGACAAACAAGACCTTGATACTTATAAACTTACTTTAGGTCGTTATGCACAGACATTAATGAATTTTAACGAGTTGGAAAGTAGTAATCTAAATAAAATACATTCATGAAACCTACCGAAAAATTAACAGGCTTAGAGCTAATGCAGAGAATGGTTGAAAGCATTTTTCCAATGCCTTCTATTTGTGTCACAATCCCTATGAATGCCATTAAAGCAGAAAAAGGTAGCTTTATTTTTGAAGCTACCGCAGATGACAGGCATTTAAATCCAATGGGGGGTGTTCATGGTGGTTTTGCTGCTACTGTGTTAGATTCAGCAACAGGTTGTGCGGTTCATACCACATTAGAAGCTGGTTTTAACTTTGGAACAATTGATTTGAATATAAAAATGGTTCGCCCTGTACCGAAAAATATTACTTTAATCGCTGTTGGAACAGTATTGAATCGCTCTCGTTCGCTCGCTATCGCCGAAGGCACGCTTAAAGACGCAGCTGGGAAATTATATGCTCATGGAACAGCTACTTGTATGATAATTCGTCCAAAATAATTTTAAAAAAAGAGGCTCTTTAATCTTGTTTTGCATTATTTTTCTTCAAATCCAACAAAATTGATTTCATCTTTTTTTGTAATCTCAGCGCTTCTTCCCTCGCCTTTTGGGCAAAACCTTTCCCATTGGAGGCATAGATTATTTTTCTGGAAGAACTTACAATTAAACCACAATCTGGGGTTAATCCATTGGCTATAATTCGTTCAAAATCACCGCCTTGATGTCCAATGCCTGGTACTAAAAAGAAATGATTAGGGCAGAAGGTTCTCATTTCTTTAAACAGCGCTTCATGTGTTCCGCCAATGACAAACATTAGATTATCTGTTGTCCCCCATTCCATACATTTTTCAATAATCAATTGATAAAGTGGCTTAGTATTAAGCGTTTTAAATTGAAAATCTATGGAACCTGAATTGGAGGTTAATCCAAGCACAATAGACCATTTATCTTTGTAATCCAAAAAAGCATTCAATGCGTCGGCTCCTTGATAAGGTTGCAAGGTTAAGGCATCTACATTCAGCTTTTCAAAAAACGCTTTGGCGTACATTTTTGCAGAATTTCCCATATCGCCTCGTTTTCCATCTGCTATTGTCAAAATATTATTAGGAATGGCATCCAAAGTCCCCTTTAAAGTAGGCCAATAATCCGCTCCCAAAGCTTCATAAAATGCAATATTTGGTTTATAAGCAATACATAAGTCTTTAGTTGCTTCTATAATTTCCTTATTGAATTCAAGTATTGGGTTTTTATACTTTAATAAATGTTTGGGGATTTTAGTAATATCTGAATCTAAGCCAATGCATAGAAAGGATTCTTTTGCCCATATTTCATTGACTAAATTTTGATAGTTCATTTTTTGAATTTTTCATTTCTTGAATATAATTCCTTACATTTTTTGCTTCTTCAAGGTTATAATGCAAATTCTCTTTACTTCCTAATTCAATACTCTTTTCATGAAAAGTACCTGACATTGAAATTAAACTGTTCCATATACTTATTTTCGTAAAATCGGAATAAGTATTTTTTAGCTGATTCATGGTATCGAAATCGAGATAATTTTCAATGAACCTTTTATTAGCACCTAAGTTTATCTTAAAATTATAGTCTGCTGCGATATTCCAAGCTATTACATTCATCAACATTTTTCTTAAAATGACTTCTTGCATGTCTTTGGCATATATTATTTCGTTTCGCAATAAACCTTTGACTACATAGGTGCTTACCCACCAAAACTCATTACAACAGTCGCTAAATTCTTTTTGAGAGGGTTTTCTTGTCCAATAATCTTTATCATTAGAAACTAGAATTTCCTTAAATAACTGGTCTTTATCCAGCAAAATCTTTGTTAGGCTATCCTTCTTTTTATTCCTGTTTATCACCTTTCTCAAAGACAAATCGATTCTGTTATAATCTTTGAATAACATCAAATAAACAATCTCCTCTTCATTTAAATGAGCATCACTATCACCGAGAGTCATCGAATTGGGTGTTTGTAAAATGATTCTTTCTCCAAAAACATCCATCCAATTTGGGGTAGCCACAAAAAAATCTAACGCTGTTACGAAAAAAACAATATCAAAGTCTTGTAGATTATCTTTAGGGATGTTTTTGTTCGCTCTTGACCCATTTAAAATTACTGCTCTAATTCTTTCATCCTTTTTGGCTACAGAAAGTATCAAATCAAACATTTCGGTTTCACTTCTCATTTTATATTTCTTAAGAAAGGACAAAAAACATCAAAAGTATCACCATGCCAACTATCTTTTTTTAATTTACTTTGACTCCTTGAATCAAGCAAGAATATTGAATTGATTGTTCTTTCAAATGAAAAAAGTTTTTTCGTTCTTCGTCCATCTTAAAATTGTCAAAATCTTCTTGAGAATCGAATTCAACTAAATGAAGTTCGTAAGGAACTTCAATATTATTTTCTATAATAGAATTTTCATTGAGTCTAAGTCGTAGCGTAAGTCGTCCATTGTATTTTTGAATAATAGGAATTGCAATTTCTTCAAACTCGTGAAACATTTCTTCCTTTCCTTCTTTTACATATATTAGTTGAGTGATATATATCATTCTAGTTTGATTAATTTTTAATTGTATTTCATGTTTCGCTGAAATCAAAATGAGAAAAAAACAATTGGTTCATTCCCAAGTAAGATTCAGGCGGAACTTTTAGTAAATCAAGGATTTTCTGCTGAATTGGCTTTAAATCCTCTATTTTGACATAAATTTTATCTTCTATTGATACAATTGTTAAATGAATATTTTTAAAAGCACTTAAAATCATATTCGTTGTCGGTTTATCAGTAGCTCTTCCAGGGTTACCTGGATAAAGTTCTTTGAGTGATTGTTTTGTAGTTTTCAATTCCGACCGTACTTGGTACTGAATTAGACTAACATATTTTAAGGCTAATAGTAAAAGTCGAATTAACGCCTTTATTCTATTTGGTTTACCTAAATAAACAGGCATCAATGCGGTTATTTTATTGAGTAGTTCATCGAATTTATGTTCGATTTTATATTCGTCTCGATAACATTCTACTACTTGAATAGTATTTAATCTTTCTTTGGGTGCATTACAGGCATAGGCTCGCCAGCCTAATTTTTGTAAATGTTCCTCCTTAAGTGCTTCATTTAGTGAAATTTCAAGGTCAAAATGACTGATTTCTTTGATTCGTTCAGGTTTATCTTTATATTTTCTTACATTTTTAGTTTCTATATGCTCCTTAATTTTGACGCTAATGAAGTCGTTAACTCGATACTTCGTCAAGATTTTAGTAACAGCGGTTTGAACGGCTTCTTTAGTATTTAGTTTTTTTCGCCCTTGGGAAGCTTCTAAAATAAGTGATAACTCATTTTGTGCCTTGCTTAAGCGATTTTCAAAACTGACTTGCTGACTTTTGGCATAAGTTGGAGAATAAACAATAATTCGTCTTTCTTCCCAGCAAATACCATTGATTTCATCTTCGATTTGTTCTATTTGCTCAAAGGCTTGAGCTCTAAGAATTACCTGTCTTTGTTTATCTTTTGTCGTTATTGGAATTAATTTTTTAGGTTTTTGCGCTAGATAATCAGCTAGTTGACTTGGAGTACATTGTTTTTTACTCAAAGGCGTCAAATAATACTGATTGTTAAGCTGTAAAAAACTCCTTATGACTAAACTTCCCATTTTTGCATCTCCTACAAATAATTGATGTAACAAATGTAAATTAGTCATTAACTCCTTGATAACTGGTAAATACAATACATCATCGGCTGTATTGCCTGGAACCGTAACTGAAAACAAGGGCATGGCTAAAGGATCTAAAGTAGCTACCATCGTTTTCAATTGAGGTAAATCCGACCGATGTTGTTTTGAATGTCCGAATTGAAAGTTTCCCGATGCTTTTCGATGCGATTGAGTAATCATCGCATCTAATCGAATAGCTTCGGATGTTAAATTAAGATCGTACACGTTAATTAGTCGTTGATTATGAGCATGTTCAAACTTAACCCACTTATCATCGTCTGAATATCTGTCTAATAAAGCGCCTAATTTATCATCCGTAAAATCTTTACTGGTCATACTTGGACTATTCATGCAATATTGCAACGTGATTAGTCGCTGAGCCGCCCATGTTTCTACATGACTGATTCGGTGGTCACTACAAGACAACACATATGTCAAAAATCCAACGGTGACTTTCCCACCGCTTATCCCTTTCCAGTTCCCATGGTCTGGAAAATATTGGTCTAGATATTTGATTAAATCACTCTCTTCAAATTTTCTTACCAATACGGGAATATCGTCTACTCGCTCTGTTTTTGTTTGCATGCTGCGAGTTTACGAATTTATTTTTTATTTTTTCATTTCAGCGAAACGTGAATTGTATCCAATACTTCTTGACAAAAACGTAAGAAATAACTTGAATGAGGGGCTATTATTGACTTGTACTATCAACTCCTCCATGAAATCCTAATACCTTACTTGCTGCAATTGAACCTGCTTCTAAAGATTTATATACGTCTTTTGTTTTCAACCATTCAATGCTAAATGCTGCTTGAAAAGAATCACCACAACCTGTGGTATCAATTACCTTTTCTACTTCAATTGCTTTTTGATAGTAGGATTGGTTCTTATAATAGGCAACACTCCCTTTAGCTCCTAAAGTTGCTACTATTAATTTATCTTTTTCCCTTGATAATCTTTTTAAATCAGCTAATATTTCCTCTTTTCCACTCAAAAAAACAAGGTCTATATGATGGATTCGCTGCTCTATAAAATCAAGCCCTAAATAATCTAAAAAGTCTATAACAATTAATTGTTTTTCTGTTCTTCTTTCTAATAATTCCATCAGATTTGGGTCGCCTCCTGGCATTGCTACAATATCAGCATCTGCAATGTAATTCCAGTCATTTTCAGCAAGTCGAAAAACATCAAAAGCACCACCATTCCAACTATCTGCTTTAAAATACCTATCTCCTTTTTCGTCTATAAAAATTTTATTGGAAGCCGTAGGTGCTTTTATCCTATACAAGTTAGAATGGTTGATATTTAATTTGCCAAGATGATTTTCTATCAAAGTGCCAAATTTATCATCCCCAATGGCGCCGATTATGGACACATCTTCAATTCCTAATAATTTGCATTGAGTAGCAAAATTCAGCGAATTTCCTCCTATGAATATTTTATTTAGCTCGGGGAATAAATCTACACAACAAGAAGTTAATGCTACTATTTTCATTTTATTACGTCTTTAATTAAGGTGCCAATTGAGATTTCTCAGCCACCACTCACCTTATTCAACGTTAAAATGTTGGTCTAAAAAATCATAAACAAGATGGAAACGCTCTAATGGAGCAATGTGTCCACCATCAAGTTCAATATGTGCATAGTAATGTTTAAAATTATTTTTGTCTAATCGTTTTATAAGTTGTGCTGACATCTCAGGAGCTGGCCATTGGTCGTCATCTTTCCCTGAAATAATTAGAATAGGACCATTAATGTTTTCTACCCGAATTTCAGCCTTTTTTACCGCATCTTCATCCTCAAGCATCATAGCGTGCGCTTTATATAAGTCTCCTTTAATAGCTGGTACAATTGTTTTTAATGGAGCAGGAACATAAGGAACTTCTTTGTTTTTGTAAGTCCAAGAAGATGTATTGGCATATAAAGTAATAGCTGGAAAACTTACATTCGATGTGGACGCTGCAATTACCCCATTAAATTCTTTATACCTACTGGCTAAGTTCAGCACAAGCTCACCACCGCGTGAACCACCAAACAAGATGATTTTCGATTTATCTATTTGAGGATGTTGAGCAATAGATAAAATAGTATCCCTTATAGCATCCAATGAAATTCTATCTAACTGCGCAGGTGTTCCTTTGGATTTGAAGTAACCAATAGCCAGTACCGCATAGCCTTTCTGATTCAAACTATCTCGCTTCTCCTTTAAGTAGTTCCTAGCCCAATCATTTCCACCTCCTCCACCTCCAAAGCCAACAAATAAAGGTTGTTTGTTAGCACTACCAAGATATAGTTTTGCTTCCACTACTCCATGTTTATCAGATAATTTCGGCACATGGATGAAAAGATGTATTAATCCTATGACTAGGAGAGATAGAAATAGGATTGCCGTTGCTTTGATTATTTTCTTCATTCAGATGTAGTAGCTATAAGATAAAAAACAAAGCTACCTCAAATAAGTGCCAAAACAATTGACCTATATCAAATAATCATTTTTCAGCCCTTATTCTACTTAAAGTTTCTTGGGTAATACCTAAATAAGAAGCTACCATCCTAAGCGGGATTCGAGGGTAAATGTCAGCATAAACCTCTTTGAAATGAAGGTATCTTTCTTTTGCTAAAGTAAAACGCATAGAAACAATTCGTTCCATTAAGTGCCCGAAAACGCTTCCCATAGATAATCTCGCATATCGTTCCATTTCAGGAAAATTGTCAAAAAGAAAGACAAGGTCATTTACATTTAGCGCAAAGGTGGTCGTATTTTCGATGGCATCTATATAGTAGATGTCTGGTATTCTTTGCATAAAACTTTTAGGAGAGTTTACCCATTCATTCCTACTGCTAAAAAATTCACTTATTTCCTTCCCGTCTTTTAAAAAATAAGCCCGCAATATGCCCTTACGAATAAAGTAACTTTCCTTACAAATTTGGTTGGCATCCAATATCAATGCTTTCTTTTTAAAGACTTTTGGTTTTAATCGCTTTGCCAGTTCTGCCTTTAATTCTGGAGAAAGTTCAATGTATCTTTCAAAATGCTGGTATATAGTTTCTATTTCTTCGATAATTTTTCTATTTGTAGCTAAGTTGCTGATAAAACTATAAAATTAGGTAAAAAATAAAGATTCTGAACTATGCCCCTCTCCATTGGTTGAATAATGCCTACCATACGTTTAAAAAACTTTGTCACCTGTTTTTCATCAATTATTTTAAGCAGTTTAAAGTTTTTTTGAATGTTAATTGTAATCGCCAAACCTGCCCATTCCATTGTCTTGCGGCGTAATGTTGTGACTATTAATTCGACAGAAAGTTGTAACTATCTAATCTTAGCTCCAAAGGAGCGAAATATAATAACATGGGACACAGTCCTATGATGACAGCATAACGCTCCCTCGGTTAAGCTCTGAAAGAGCGACATAAAGGATGTATTTATGTCACCCCGTTGGGGTTTTGAGACCATTACATTAGATTTATCCCTAGGGCTTTTCGCCCTAGGTTATCATATATCACCCCTTTGGGGTTAAGTAATATCAGTAAATAGCCACAACTTTTTGTCGATTAGTTTGGCTACAACATTACACCGCATGACATCCATTTAGGCGGGTTTGTCGATTACGTTTACGAAATTAAAAAATGATAGCAACAGCAAAAGATTTAGAAACTTTCCGTAAGGGAGTTGCTATATGGATAAAAGAAAATTGTCCAGCGAGTATTCGTACTCCTATTGAGCAAAATGATGATGATTATATGGGTGGACGAAATCAGGATTATGCAACAGAAGACCAAGTACTTTGGCATTGCTGCATTGATATTGACATCCATTGTTTTTTGGTACATTAAGTACCTCTATAGATATAATCGACACTTTTTCTAGGTAATGAGTAGATAAGATTAATGAGTTGATGAGGTAGAATTTGGACTAAATCTCTAATAATATCTCATTAATCTCATTTCCCCATCAACTTATTACCCCTTTTTACAAAAGTGTCGATTATTTAATAGGAGGTACTTATCAATACTTTGCCCGTACCAAAACGTACTGTATCTTTACTGAGTGCCTAATTTTTTCTTAAAATAATATAGATAATAGACTAAATTATTTTGGATTAAGTTTGTCACTTTTTGTTACTTTTGTTTGTCACTTTTAACAAATCAAGCGAAATTTCTTATCCTTCCTAAATAGAAAAAAGCCTACAAACATAATGTCTATAAGCTTTCTTTCTAGTAGCGCGAGGCGGGCTTGAACTTAATTGCATTAACTTTATTTAAATTGTCTTAAAATCATTGATTATCAAGTATTTATGAATTTGTATTTATAGGTAATAAAACTAAAAACAAGCTATTATAAGTAAAAATTGACCGTTAAAATGAACTTTTATTGTAGAATTTATTTAGATTTGTAATCAAATCAAATAATCCTTTATGGCTACAATTAATTTTTACTTAGATAAAGTTCGTTCTGATGGAAGATGTGCCATCTTCATGGTGTATCAATCAAGCGGTAAAAAATGGAAACAATACACCAAAGAAAAAGTCCTACCTAAATATTGGGATAAGAAAAAACAGCGAGCCAAGCATATCTCCGATGCTGCCGAAATCAACGATTATCTAGATTTTTTACAAGCCAAATTAAAAAGAGTGGAACGTCAATTGAGAATGACGAAAGAGCATTTCACAATTGATGACGTGAAGAAGGAATATATGGGTGATAAGCCTAAGACAAAACGTATGTTTGACTTTTTTGAAGAGCAGGTAGAACAAATGAAAGTAATTCGTAGTGAACTTACCTATAAAAAATTTAAAACGTTATTAAGTGATTTAAGAGGGCATGAAAAACATTATAAAACAAAATTAGATTTTGATGATATTGACATCAATTTCTTCAATAAATTTCTAGTTTACCTTGCTGAAGAAAAAGGGAACTCGCAAAACACCGTACAGAAGAAAATAGCAGATATAAAAAGTCTCTTCCATAAAGCGACCAAGGCAGGTTTTAATAAAAAAATGGATTACCTCGATTTCAAAGTCAGTAAGGTGAAAACAGAAAAGGTTTTTCTTACCAAAGAAGAATTATTCAATTTGTATAATTTAGATTTATCCACCAATAAACGTTTAGAAAAAGTCAGAGATATATTTTGTTTTGGTTGTTATACAGGATTAAGGTTTTCAGATATTGCTGCACTGAAATTTGTATCTATTATGACTAAGCAAAATGTAGGCGGTGGACAATATGAAGCACTTAATTTTAATGTTTATAAAACTAAAGACCTTCTAGTTGTTCCACTTAGTAAATATGCTTTGGAAGTTATAGAGAAGTATCGGAAGAAAGCGATAAAATCTATACAGGCGATAAAAGGCGATGTCGAAAAGCAATTAATGGAGCAGAAAGTATTCCCATCTATTTCTAATCAAAAAATGAATGATTATATCAAAGAAGCTGCTGTTCTAGCAGGCATCAATCATTCTATATCCATTACAAAATTTGTTGGTACAAAACGGATAGATACGACCTATCAAAAGCATGAATTAATATCTACTCACGCTGCTAGAAGAACCTTTGCTATTGTCTCTCTAGAAATGGGGATGAGGATAGAGGTATTACAAAAGATATTAGGCCATAAGACTATTAAAACAACTATGCGCTATGTATTTATACAAGAAGATGTAAAAAACTCAGAAGTACAAAAGGCGTGGAAATAAGAATGGATAAAATTTATGAATATAAACAATCGTAAATGAAGCAGTAAAGAAAGATTTACATATCAACCATATTCTCTAACAGAAAAGGAGAAATACTGACACTAGAATTGGACCTCTTAATCAGTTATTTCCCCTTTATTAAACTAGGTTTAACATGAGCAAAGTTAATGAATTGAACGTGAATGGGCAAGTTTTGCCCAAAATCAAATTAAAAAACGGATTTACACAAATTTCTAATGCCGTTTTACTCGATGAACGACTTTCCTTTAAAGCACGAGGCATTTTAGCCCTCCTACTCTCCCGTCCAGCCAATTGGCGCATCTATCTTAGCGAAATTTCAGAACGTTCCAATAAAGATGGTAAAAAGGCTATTCAGTCAGGTTTTAAAGAATTAGTAGATGTTGGCTATCTACAATTAACCGCATTTATAAATGAAAAAAGTGGACATTTTGAAGGCAAAGGATATGCTATTGCTAAAAGAACTAGTGCTCACCGACAACACCCTTTTAGGTCTGACCTAAAACAGGACAATCCTAGTTTAGGACAGTCCCCGAAACGGAAAGACCTAAAACCCGACCGTCCTAAAATGGCACCGTATAGTAATACGAAAAGTAGTAATACTAATAATAGAAATACTAAAAAACAGCAACATCAAAAGGCAGTTACTTTAAATATTGATGATGATGTTGTTTTTGAAAAAATTGAAAAGGGAATTACTGCCTTTTACCCTATCCTCCTGAAAGATAATCCTTGGCAAAGTTTATATCTCGAAACCAATATCAGTTCAACTCAAAAATTATCTGCTGAAAAATTATACCTGCTCCTGCTGCACTTTAAAGACACCTCTCTAAAATCTGGAACGACCTATGGCAATTTGATGGAAGTCAAAAAGCATTTTGCCAATTGGTATCAAATCAACCAATCTAAAAAGGCACTCGGACAATTTTTGCAAGAAGGTAAAAAGGCAGAGCAGCGAGCTCGGGCGTTTTTATTTCCCCTAATAGCTAAAGTCAACTTCTATTTTGATGCACTACTTAAAAGGCAATGTAGTACAATCGACCATGTCTATGAAATCGAGCAAAAATTAAAGGACGCAAAAGAAAAGCTCCTGCTCAAAGGGCAGTTTTTGAGTAAAGCTACGGAAAGAGAGAGTATTGAAAACTTGACTGCTGATATTTCTAAAATGCTAAGTAAACTTAAAAATGCAGCTGAGGTCAAACAGTTAGATTGGTTCTGCTTACCTAAAGTAGTGGCGCAAGTTTAAGTCGATTTATCTATAAATCATTTATCTATAAATTTTGATAACTGCCTTTTAAACAAGCTAATACCAAGTGCTTAAAAGGCAGTTTAGGGAGCAAATGCCTTTTAAAACGGGCTAACTGCCCTTTAAACTAAAAAAATATAAATCATGGATTCAAAAAATACACTTCAGAAAGATTATGGTAAACTTATCCCAACCATTAAAAATCTATCCTTGGCAGCACAATTCATTAGTGGTTCAACTGCCGCCTTTGGCATTTATGCAGTAGTAATTCAGAAAATGCCTTTTAGCATTAAAGCGATTGCGGTATTAATCACTTTAGTTTTGACGACTATTATCATTGGCAGCTTTGAAGGGGGCATTCGCAAGTTATATCCGTATTGGGTGCGTCAAATTTTGAGTTGGAGCTTAAATGGCACAGTCGAATCTAAAAGGCAGAAGTCCGTTAGAGTGATTCTTTTCAGTATGCTCTGCATTTTATTACTGCCACTTGTGTTAGGCACGACTATTTCCAGTTGGCAATCTTCTCCTGACTTAATTGCCTTTTCAAGTCCAAAACCTAAAATGCAAGACTTGACTCAACTAGATGCGAATTTGAACGAGAACACCACCCTATTAATTGAGCAATACCAAAAGGATATCCAGCAAGACTCTCTTTTATTTATAAATCATTTACAGGTGTTGAAGGGCAGTTGGGATGCTAAAGTTAAGGCACAGGAAGTACAGCGTAAGAAGTATTTAAGCTTATCTGTTAAAGGGCATCAATGGGCAGCTGGTAGTGCAGCAAAAATTAAAAATAAAGTCATTCCCGATTTATTGGCTCAAAAGGCAGTTGCGCTACAACAATTGCATACGTCTAGGACTAGTAAGCTAGATTCTTTACGGAAATATCAGGCTACCACTCTATTGACTGCTCAACAATCAAAGCGCATCCTTGTAAACGCAAGTAAAAAGAAGAACGATTTACTACGCCAAAAGGCAGATACCAATATTTATAAATGGGGGCAATTTCTTGCTATCCTAGCTATCATCAGCACCTTCTTTACGCTTTTCTGCTTTACGTTTATTGAGGCATACAAAGCTGGAATCATTCATCCCAAAGCACACACACCACCAGATTTAAAAACACACAAGTCTATTAAAGTACACACAGCTAAACTGCCTTTTAAAGAAAGAAACCATGTGGCACATAGCTCACAACAACCATTAACGGTTACACACAAGCACACGAAACAGTTAGATTTTGTGTCTATAGATAAATTGATAAAACGCACACGGATGCAATGGAAACGAAGTCTTGATACAAATAAAGACGAAACACACAGAACAACCAATCGGCAAAAGGCAGTTGAGAATATTGCCTTTTTAAAATCGCTCGGTGTCTCTGTTCACACGGACCAATTGGATGAAACTAAATTAATCATTAGCAAAAAAGAAATTGCTTAGTTTTTGATAAAGTAGTTTCTAAGTACTACTCGAATTGATACCATATCGGAGAAGACCAAGCCCGTTCCTGTGTACTAGTAGGCACTTCCGAAAGCGGAGCAAGACCAAGTGCAGCCGCATCATAAGTCGTCCATCTAGGCGTCGGAATTTCCAATACCCTTACATAATAAACGGCAGACTGACTAGCATCAAAAGTCGGGTCTTTCCAAATAGTTTGTAAACTGACTGCACCGATGTCATTTGTATAAGTAGCGGTTGCAACATCAACTGTAGAGCCAATAGTTGGTAGTTTTCCATTGGCATCTACACTCCTATCGTCCGCCCAAACTACTTCAAAAATTTGTTCTTGTGGATTTCCTTCTTTATCCAAATATCCTTTGATGACTTGTACTCGGTCCAGATTCGCCCCTTCCCCATCTTTGATAGCCTGAATAAGGAAAGTTGGTGGACGGTGGACGGTAGACGGTGGACGGGTTAGGTCGCTGCCCATTGGTACACCATTAGCATAAGCTTTTGTTACCCAATCTTCACCCGTTAAGGAATCTACTTCCAAATCCCATCCAGAAAAAAAGCGCAGTTTAATTCTAGGACCAGAAGTTGCAAAAGTTTCTTTACGCTTCATAGCTTCAAAAATCGCTTCTCTAGTATTTTCTTTTGCCCAGACCCCTGCTAATCCAGCCGCACTCCAAAATTTTGAGGGTCTTAGTATAGTCTTATCCATACGGATTTCTGGCGTAGCATCTACCACTCCTAATTTGCCAATATAATTATCCTCCTCTACGGCACTCGCCCCATTATGTCCATCCGAACTACCAATAAATCCAAATTTAAATGGATTTGTCCCTAAAGATTTTTCATAAGCTAACCCATCTTTTAATGCCCCTCTCACATAGCTATGCTTCGGTTGACTGGGAGGCGGTGGAAAGGAAGAAGTAAAAGTATAGGCATATATTTCATAATCGGCGAATTCATCATTTGGGGATAAGACAGGATGGGTCATGGATTGCCCTTTAATTTGTACGACTTCATTGATAGGCTCATTACGAGAACGAGTTTGTGCATAGGCCGCGGTTAATGCTTTTCCATTGCTGGTTTCTGAATTATACATCAGACCATTACTCATATTGGCATTATGTGGAATCGCCAATAAATCAATGCCCTTAGCTCGCTCTTTATCCATCCAAGCCCATAAATCTTCTGGGTCTTGAGAATTAAAAGCAGAGAAGGGAATGCCTGATACTTTTCCGCCTTTAAAGACTACATTACGGTGTAAATTTTGGGCATATTGTTCTTTCGCAAATACTACTGATGGATTCGACGTCCATTCATAAGCAGGAAAAGTCGTAAATTTTCCTGGTTCATAATGGCGGTCAGCAGCAGCTACAATCCGTTGCCAAGTCGTTTGAATAATGTCTTTGTCAAGGAGTTCTTCATAGGGCCAACTAGCTGCCATACTCATCCCTATTTTGCCAAAAGCTTGTGAGGAAACCTCCCTATCCCGGTTATTAATTTCTTTAGCTATGGCTAATTTCGCTAATGGGTTTTCGGCATCCTGCATTTGCATCATGATGCCCATATATTCGGAATGGTCGGTGACCGCCATAAAGTCGAGCGCACGTCCCATTTGAATGGGCTTGCCGCTTGCATGAGCAATTGCTTCTCCTTTTCCAAAATTGTAGGCATCGTCTGGGCTGGTCCTTACATTAAATATAAAGGCATCAAAAGACCAACTCGTATGCACATGTAAATCTCCAAAATAGGCATTCCTGTTTTCGTTGAAACCAGCCGTTTGACCCGTATGAATTTTCGTAGATAATGGGGTGGTTTCGTTATATGGTCGCTCACTATTGCGTATGTGAAAGAACCATATATAGGCTAGTAGTGCTATCGAGAAAAGGAATAATAGAACACGGAGAAAGTATTTCATTGAAAGCGATTTTTTTTTAGTAGCTTAGACATTCCTGTCTGAGCAGTATTTGTTATCTAACTTGCTCAGACAGGAATGTCTAAGCTACTTTAGTTTGTCCAAAAAATATACTCATCGTCCTCCGTCACATCTTTCCTTATAGGTTCATCAATCAGCACAGGCGAGGTAAGTGCCCCTTTCCAAATAGGTTCGGCTTGTTGTTCCGCCATCAATTCTTCTCGGAGTGTTGATAAGTCCGCTAACTTTTGAGGATTCGTTGCAGCCAAATTATGTTGTTCTGTCGGGTCAGTATTTAAATCAAATAGCCATTTTTTATCTTGCCACTCATCCACTTGTAATTTCCAACCATCTTTAATAAGAAAAGAATACGTACCACTTTTGCAGAATAAAGGTCGGTCGGGTTCTCCTGCTTGTTCGCCTGTGAGATAGGGTAAAATATTTTCGCCATCCATTTTTCTATCGGTTGGCAAAGTTGCCCCTGTTAATGTACCAAGCGTTGAAAAAATATCTACATTAGAGACTCGTCCATCATATCGTTGACCACCTTGGATGCTTTTTGGATAACTGACAATAAAAGGAATGTGAACGCCACCTTCAAAAAAGGTGACTTTCCAACCCCGAAAAGGTTTGTTCACATTTGGTAAGCCATAGGTGTTAGGCGCACCATTATCACTTGTAAAAATGATAATCGTATTATCGTCAATCCCATTCTCTTTTAAGGCTTGGCGGATTTTTCCAACTCCTCTATCTACTGTCATTACCATTGCTGCCTGTACTCGTTCGACGTGGTTGTCGATGTAGTCCAATTTGTCGTAATCTGATTGTAAAGCTTGCAAAGGTCTATGCACCGCCCAATATGCCAAATACAAGAAAAAGGGTTGGTTTTTGTTTTTTTCAATGACTTTAACTGCCTCATTAGTTAGATAATCCGTCAAATGACCATCGGGTTTAAAGGGAGCGCTATCATTAAACTGAACGGCGTATGGTAGATTTGCAAAAACAAATTTATCCATAATATCGGTCAATTTGGCATTCACCACATCTGGATGGTTTTCGGGTAAAAACAGACTGCCTGATTCTATCCAAAGACTTTCATCAAAACCATGATTGGTTGGTATATAATCTTTGCTACCGCCCAAATGCCATTTTCCCACCTGCACCGAATGATAACCCTGTGGTTTCAGCATTTCTGGAATAGTGATTTCAGACGGTGGTAAACCCATGTCACTAACAGGTGGCAATTGATTGTCTATATCCTCACGGTAGATAGGAGGCATTGCCCTATCTTTAGCCAAATAGTCTATTATTTTTCCATACCCTTTAGCCGTTGGCGTAAATTCATAACCAAATCGGGTAGCAAATCTACCTGTCAACAAAGCGGCCCTTGACGGCGAACAAACCGCTGTAGCGGAATAACCATTTGTACACAGCACCCCGTCTGCCGCTAATTGGTCGATGTTGGGCGTTTTAAATAGTCCATTCGCCAAGCCACCACCGTAGGTGCTCACTTCATTGAACCCTAAATCGTCCACCATAATCACTACGATATTGGGTTTATCAGACGTTCTAGTGGTCGGTCCATCCTGCCATGCGGTCGGCTGGTTTTCAGCGACTGGATTTTTAAATTCGCGAATTATACTTGGTAACCTGTGCCAGTTGTTACTAAACCAAATACCGCCAATAATGCCGATTAAGGCTATAATTCCGAGCGTGATAAGTAGCTTTTTTTTCATATTAATTTTAAAAGTAGCTTATTTGAGCAGTCTTTATATTATTTGCTCAGATTATTTTACGTGCCTTGAAATTAGGAATTTGGACAATAAAAAAGGTAGGTTTAGTTTTTAAAAAAATAGCTTTTCAACGAAGGGTTGGATTTTTTCAATGAATGGTAAGTAGCTTTTTTCTTTTGAACCATCGCCAAACAAAAAACCCAATCAATAAAATAATAAAGCCCATCAACCAAGGTCGAATCGCAGTGGAAATAATCGCAGCTATTTTATTAGCTAATTCTGCTAGTGCCTCGTATTGCGTCCCCATTTCCAAAACGCCCATTTTTTTGGAATAATCGGCATAGTCTTTTATTAGTTCCGCAAATAATTGCGGGTGAGATAGTGCTAAATCGTTCATTTCTCCTGGGTCTTCTTTAATATTATATAATCGCCATTTAAAATCACCTAAAGGGCGAGCATTTCTGGTCAATTTGAAATCTCCTTTGAAAAGAGCAGCATGTCCTGCTGCCTCTACACCAATAGGTTCATCCTTTTGATATACAAGTATTGAGTCTTGCTTAATAGCAGGTAGTAAATTCCTTCCCGTCATCGGGGTAGGTGTTGATTTTTCTTCAATGCCTGCCAATGCTAAAATTGTTGGCGTTACATCCGTTACAAAAGAAAAAGCAGCACGTTTTTGAGCTATTGGAATATTTTTTCCAGCAATAATCAAGGGTACTCTCAAACCGCCTTCACCAGCATAAAATTTAAAAAAGGAAGAAGGGCCTGCTGCTGCGCTTGCCATTTCTGGTCCAATAAAACCATAGTATCCTGATTCCCCTAAACGGTTTTGGTCTCGATGATAACCGACCCATTTCATCCACATTTCTGCGGGAGCACCTTCTGTTACACCTCCTTCTGGTCCATTATCGGAAGTAATGATGAACACCGTATTGTCGTACAACCCCCTACTTTTTAAGTAAGTAATATACCGACCAATGTGATAATCCATCGCCTCCAACATAGCAGCATTGACTGCCATATCATTGGCAACGATTTGTTGTTCGGCTTTACTCAATTTATCCCAATCTCTTAATTCGGGACGCAACGCTTCCATTGTAGCCTCCTTTTGAACAAGACCTAATTGTTTCGCTTTTTCAAAACGCTGTTGTTTTAACTTATCCCAACCGTCTTTATACACCCCTTTGTATTTTTTAACAAATTCAGCAGGGGCTTGTACAGGAATATGAATCGCTTGAAAAGGTAAATAACTAAAAAATGGCTGGTCTTTATTGGGTTCTTCCTCCATAAATTCCATCATCTTATCCACCAAAAATTCGGAGGAATAAAAGTTATCTGGTAGTTTTTCTAAGGGTTCACCATCGGCAAACCATGGCGTATTTCCTTTAAAAGGTAAATAACCTTTGATGTCATAATTGTCACCACCAGATGCCCCTAAAATAAAACTACGGTCAAATCCACGTCTAGTCGGTAAGGTGTAGGAGGTATTCCCCAAATGCCATTTTCCTGCGATGTAAGTATTGTATCCATTACGCTTTAATTGGGTAGCAACCGTCTCCACTCTAGTATTCAAAATACCCTCATAATTAGGATGCGCTGTGTGTTCGGGAGCTAAAAAAACAGGCAAATTGGGTACCCCTGCCAAGTGACTATCACAACCCGTCAGCAACATCGCCCGAGCAGGCGCGCACATCAGGGAGGAGTGGTAATTGGTAAACATTGTTCCCTGATGGGCTAATCTATCAATATTAGGTGTGTAAGCCTCGCCGCCGTAAACGCCAAAATCTTGTAGAGCGGCATCATCTACAAGAATGAGAACGAAATTGGGCTTTTCAGTAATTGTATGCTCCTCTTGTAAAGCTTGACTGAAAAGGAAATTTCCAGAAAGAATAAAAACGCCAATGAAAAGTTGTTTATACATGTTCTAATTTCTTAATCTAGAATTTTCTTCGAAGAATTTTCCAAAATAATCGCTTTCATTTTCTGCGCTGTTTCATATCCACTATTTTGATTTTGTCCTGTAACAAATCGACGTTCTTCATCCACTACGGTGATATGTGCAAAGACATCTCTAAAAGCAGTATTACTTTTAAAATTCACGCCTAATTTTCGCAATTCCGATTCTGGATGTTGTGGTGTAAGGCTAATCCCTAATTCTTTAATTTGTTTGTCCGTAACACCCGTCATCGTTCTACCAGTTATTAAATAATTACCTAAGGTATCTTTCGCTTGTATCAGTCCCAATGCGCCGTGGCACACACTTCCAATAACAGGTGTTTTTGCATAATAGGCTTCGCTAATTTTTTTCCCTAATATTTTGGAATAGCCCAAATCATACGCTGCGCCCCAGCCGCCTGCAATAAATATAGCATCATATTGGGTAAAATCTATCCCATCAATTTTTAAAGATTGATTAACTTTTTCTTGAAAGACTTTGTCCTTTAAAAATCGCTCATCTTCTGGCGTTTTTATTAAGAAAATCAACGTTTGGGGGTCAACAGGGATTTTGCCTCCTTTGATGCTAGCTACGGCTACTTCCATACCCGCATCTAAAAATTCATAATAAGGAACGGTTAATTCTGATGCTGCTACACCCGTTGCATCTCCTGTAGTTTCTCCTTGCGCATTTAGCACATCATGACTAGTGGTAATAATTAATGCTTTTTTGCCTTTTAGGTCGTATGCTTTGGATTCGGGATAAGCCGCATGTAAACCTGCTTTGTGTAAAATGGTAGGTAAACCAAAGCGAATAAATAGAGCTAGTACAACAATAATAGATACTGCTATTTTTAATATTTTTTTCATGTTTTTATTGTATTAGTATTAGTGACGTTGGCCATCAAGCAATTTAACAATCTATTTTGGCGTATACCAAATCGGAGAAGACCAAGCCCGTTCCTGTATTGTAGCAGGCACATCCGTAGGGGGCGCAACGCCTAAGGTCTTAGCATCATAAGTCGTCCATCTAGGTGTTGGAATTTCTAAAACTCGCAAATAATAAAAAGCGGATTGAGTCGCATCAAAATCAGGGTCCCTCCAGATAGTTTGGAAACGAATCGCACCAATGTCATTGGTATAAGTCGCATTCGGTATATTAACCGTATTACCAATCGCTGGTAGTTTTCCATCAGCATCAATCGCTCTATCTCCTGCCCATACGACCTCATAAATTTTTTCTTGCGGCTTTCCATCTTTATCCAAATAGCCTTTAATCATTTGCACTCGGTCTAAATTGGCGCCTTCGGAATCTTTTATGGCTTCGATGAGGAAAGACGGTGGACGGTTCACGGTGGATGGTGGACGGTTTAAATCGCTTCCCATTGGAACGCCATTGGCATAAGCTGTTGTTACCCAATCTTTACCAACTAAAGAATCAATTCCTAAATTCCAGCCAGCAAAAAAGCGCAGTTTTATTCTAGGTCCAGAAGTAGCAAAGGTTTCTTTTCGTTCCAATGCTTCATAAATCGCTGCTCTAGTATTTTCTTTTGCCCAAACACCTGCTAAACCTGCCGCACTTTTTAATTTGGGTGGTAAATTTCCATAGCCTTTATCAGCCAATCGACTTTCCGGTGTCGGGTCATTAATCCCGACTTTTCCAAAATAATTATCCTCGTCCGATGCACCAGCTGAATTATGACCGTCGGTACTACCAATAAAGCCAAATTTAAATGGATTCGTGCCTAAAGATTGCTCATAAGCTAAGCCCTCTTTTAAAGCATCTCTCGCATAACTGTTTTTGGGTTCACTAAGTGGTCGGGGTTTCTTTAGGGAAAAGGTGTAAGGGTATAGTTCAAAATCGGCAAACTCATCATTTGGAGCTAAAATAGGATGCGACATGGATTGCCCTTTCATTTGTACCACTTCATTGACGGGTTCATTACGAGCACGACTTTCGGCGTAAGCTACCGTTAGCGGTTCTCCATTAAACCTAGTATACGTCATACCGTTACTCATATTTGCATTGTGTGGAATCGCCATTAACTCAATCCCTTTAGCTCGTTCCTTATCCATCCAAGCCCATAAGTGTTCAGGGTTCTTTGAATTAAAGCCAGAGAAAGGCATCCCCGTTACTTTACCCCCTTTAAAAATAACATTTCGGTGGATAGGTTGACCTTCTCGCCTGCTGGACAAATAGTTCGCTTTTCCTGCGCTCCATTCATACGCAGGAAAGGTGGTGAACTTGCCGGGTTCATAATGGCGGTCAGCAGTTTGTACGACTCGTTGCCAAACACTTTTCATCAATTCTTCATCAATCAATTCTTCAAAAGGCCAACTCATCGCCGAACTAAAGGCAACTCTAGTAAAGGTTTTTCTGGAAACTTTCTCGTCCGTACTCGTAACCGCTTCCGCCAACGCTAGTTTGGATAGTGGATTATCTTTGTCGAGCATTTGTCTAAACATCCCCATATATTCGGAATGGTCGGTGACTGCCATAAAATCGAGTGGTCGGTTGATTTGGATTTTCTTTCCCGAAACATGGTCGATGGGTTTCCCTTTCCCAAAGTCATAGGCATCGTCAGGAGTCGTTCGGACATTATTCACAAAGGCATCAAAAGACCAACTGGTATGGATATGCAAATCGCCAAAGTAGGCATTTCGGTTTTCGGAATAATCTGGAGTTTGTCCAGCATCTATTTTAGCTGTCAAGGTGGGGGCTTCTGGGTAGGCTCGTTCCGTAGAGCGCAGTTTGAAAAACCAGATAAAGGCTAGAAAACCTAAAACGAATAGGATTAAAAGGACTAATAGAAAACGGCGTAGGTATTTCATTGTAGACTGTTTTTTCTTTTTAAGTCGCTTAAGGGAGTAGGGAAAATATAACTTACCAGTTCTGCAGCTTTATTTTGCCCTTCTACTGCGTTAGAAAAATACTCATTATGCAAAGGCATAACTCCGTTTTTTCCGCCTTGTATAAGAACAAACTAAAACCACATTTACTGACACCTTATTTATTTCCTACTCCCTTAAGTTAGGAATTTGGAAAGTAAAGGAAGGAAGATTTAGGGTGTTTTTTGAATGTTTTCAACGAGGGGTTGGATTCTTTCAACGAATGGTAGGAAGTGCTATAGATATGCCAAACCAGCCTGAATGTTAACTGGCAGTTTTCCAAAGTTTGGCATATCTAAAGTCTTAATCAACTGCTTATTTCGGAGTATACCAAATCGGCGAAGACCAAGCCCGTTCCTGTATCGTGGCAGGCACGTCCGTAGGAGCCGCAATACCCAAAGTCTTGGCATCATAAGTCGTCCATCTAGGCGTTGGTATTTCCAAAACTCGTAAGTAATAAAAAGCGGATTGAGTGGCATCAAATTCAGGGTCTGTCCAGATGGTTTGGAAACTAACGGCACCGATGTCATTGGTATAAGTGGCATTCGGTATATCAACGCTATTGCCAATCGCTGGTAGTTTTCCATTGCTATCAATCGCTCTATTTCCTGCCCAGACAACTTCAAAAATAGTTTCTTGTGGATTACCTTCTTTATCTAAATAACCTTTAACCATTTGCACTCGGTCTAAATTGGCGCCTTCTCCATCTTTAATAGCCTCTATGATAAAAGATGGTGACTGCCCCTTGTCCCCTTCCCGATAGCTATCGGGAAGACTCCTCAAATCGCTCCCCATTGGTACTCCATTTGCATAAGCAGTTGTTACCCAATCGTCCCCTCCAATAGAATCTACTTGCATATCCCAACCAGCAAAAAAGCGGAGTTTAATTCTAGGGCCTGAAGTAGCGAAAGTTTCTTTACGCTCCAACGCCTCGTAAATCGCTGTTCGGGTATTTTCAGTTGCCCAAACACCAGCTATACCTGCCGCACTTCTTAATTTGGCCGATAAGCTTCCAAAAGGAGTCTCCCCTAAGCGACTTTTTGGTGTAGGGTCATTGATGCCTATTTTCCCAAAATAATTATCCTCGTCAGTTGGACCAGCCGAATTATGACCATCCGAACTACCAATAAATCCAAATTTGAATGGATTGACGCCCAACGATTGTTCATAGGCTAATCCTTCTTTTAAGGCATCTCTGGCATAGCTGTTTTTTGGTTGACTGAGTGGTGTCGGTTTATTTAGAGAAAAAGTATAATGATATAATTCAAAATCAGCGAATTCATCATTAGGAGACAAAATGGGATGACTCATCGATTGCCCTTTAATCTGTACCACTTCATTGATGGGTTCATTACGAGCGCGCGTTTCTGCATAATCGGTTGTTATTGGATTCCCATTAAATGTATGGTACATCACTCCGTTACTCTTATTCGCATTGTGTGGAATGGCCAGTAAATCAATCCCTTTAGCCCGCTCTTTATCCATCCAAGCCCATAAGTATTCGGGGTCACTTGAGTTAAAACCAGAATAAGGCACCCCTGATACTTTTCCCCCTTTAAAAATAATATTTCGGTGGATATGTTGGCTTTCTCGTCTGCTGGACAACCAATTTCCTTTTCCTGCACTCCATTCATACGCAGGAAAGGTGGTGAATTTTCCTGGTTCATAATGACGGTCAGCAGCTTGTACCATTCGTTGCCAAACATTTCTTAATTTTTCTTCTTGAACGAGTTCTTCATAAGGCCAACTTATAGTCGCACTGAAAAAAAGTTTAGCCAAAGATTTTTTAGAAATTGCTGGGTCTGTACTAGTAAGCTCTTCCGCCAAGTCTGATTGGGAAAGTGGGTTATCTCTGTCAAGCATTTGCACCAACATCCCCATATATTTATCATGGTCGGTGACTGCCATAAAATCAAGCGGTCGTTTGATTTGTATTTTCTTCCCTGAAACATGGTCAATAGCTGCTCCTTTACCAAAGTTATAGGCATCGTCAGGGGTCGTTCGGACATTATTAATAAAAGCATCAAAAGACCAACCAGTATGGATATGCAAATCACCAAAATAAGCATTTCTATTTTTGTTATAATCAGTAGTTCGGCCAGTATCCATTTTGGCAAATAAAGTGGGTGCTTCTACATAAGTTAGCTCTCCTGAGCGCAGCTTGAAAACCCAGATAACCGCTAGGAAACCTATAACCAAAAGGACTAGTAGAAACTGGAGCAAATATTTTAGATATTTCATTATTAGCGATTTTTTCGTTTTGAAACGTGCCTTGAAATTAGGGGTTTGGAAAGTAACAAAGGTATGAATTAGGCTTTTTTTAGCATATTTTCAACGAGGGGTGAGATTCTTTCAACGAATGGTATTTATTGGGAAAAAATCTTCAAATATCTGGGATTAACACATCATGTGGTATTATATTTCGCTCCTGCTATCCCTTATTAATAGTGTTTACCTCCAGGAAATGTAATGAACCTTAAAATAATATAATTTTGAATAAATCAACTTCCCTAGTCCGTATTCTTTTAGAAGTATACCTAATTCTAAATAGAAAAATAATACTTAAATTTCAAGTTTGTTATTTGTTACAAATAATTTATATTACTGTCCTTCTAACAACAACCTACCCATCAGTCTATTTTTTTAGTTATTTTTTAATAAGGAACTAAAACAAGAAACTATATGTTTATTCCCAAATATTAATATTTAAAATACATTGAATGGGCAAATTAATATCAAATTTTTTCGAAATTCTTTTACCAGAAAATATTCCTAGTATTTATGTCTTAGATAGGGAAAAGACTCATTCTTTGTCACAAAAAGCCATTTTTCAAAAGATTAATAGTGAATCAGCAATTACATTTTCAAATAATAATGAGACAAGAAAATTAGATGGTACAAACCCTACTTACTTTTCATGGCTATTAAGTAAATTTCTTTTTCGGCATTTAAGCCAGAATGATTCTTTTTTTGATATTAATAAATTTAATAAGCAATATACAATACGTGCATCAAAACTAATTCAAGAAAATGAATTTAGTATTTTAAGGCGATGTACATCGAAAATAATATTTTTTGATAGTTTAGATGGCTTTTTAAGCACTATTAGAAAACAGAAATTAAGCTTTGTAAAACCACCAAAATCTTTATCTGATATAGATACAATTATTAACTCAAAAACATTGAGTTTCAAAATAAATGAATGGAGTAATGGAAATCAATTGACTTTACAAGAAATGAATATTGCGTTAAGGAGACTAAAAGATGAAGATTTCGAGACATTAGAGGATGTAAATAATTTACTTTTTGATGGAACTATTAAAAAACAAATTGAAAATTTAAAAGAAGAGTTAGGTAATACAGAAAACGTATTACCATTTGAAATGATAATGTATGGCACACTTCTTCAAAGAGGAAAAAAAGAAATTGTCCAAAGTGAAATTAAAAAAGATTTAGGTTTTGTAAAGCATAAGTGCCTAACACAGGAATGTGGTAAGTATCTGACTGAAAAAGAGTACGAATTTATTGTAAATAAGACAGATTCAGATTTTGACTTTTATTGCGAAGAACACAGGTTATTACATTTTACAAATACATGTACCTCTTGCAGTAGGCATACTACAAAAGATTTATGTTTAGAATGTGAGGCAAAAGAAAATGATTTTTTATAAAAACCGAAAGTAATAATAAAGACCTCATACTTCTCGGGCAGGCTGGGTTCAAGATAAAAATCTTAAAATCGACAGAATCGTAAATACCTATTATCAGTACTAAAATTCTTAGTCTGACAGTTATGGGTTTGATATATTTACATCAACGCATTCCAACATAGCAATTATCAGTAGGTATTTCATTGTAGGGAAATAATTTTATATAGTTTTCTCATCCAACCCCGCCCGAATCTCCAAAAACCGCCCCTTACTAATCGGATAAGGCAAAATAAAAAACACCGACAAAACAAAAAAGCCAAGCGTAAGTGGACCGCCTACCCAACCCAAACTATCAATAGCCGATTGCGCCACATCGCCCACCTCCGCTTGCTTAGGAAAGTCAATCCAAGCCAGCAATAAACCTGCGATAAAAGTGCCGACGCCGGTGGTCATTTTAAGAGAAAGAGACATCATAGAAAAAAATAAACCTTCCTGTCGATTCCCTGTTTGTAGTTCAAATTCATCTACTACATCTGCCATCATGGAATTGACTAAACTTACGGCGGTCATGAGTGCCGTATAAGCGATAATCAGGGTGATGACATAGGTAGGTAATAATAAGGTCGTTCCATTGGCAGGAAAAAAACCGAGCATTCGTAGATAAAAAGGTAAAGTAAAGGCGAGGCCTACAATCAATCCACTCCATAACGTGGTCGCTTTTTTACCAAATTTATCTCCTAAATTGGGGGCAATGAGTACGGATAAAAATCCACCTATGCCGGCACTTATGGGTAAGACCGCCATTTCTTGCGTAGCGAACCCAAAGTAATAAGTGCAGGAATAAGGGGTAAAAATGATAATCACTCCTAAACCAATATGCAGCAACATAAAAAATAAAACCAAACTACGGAAAGAAAGCATTTTAAAAGCAGTCCCAAGGCTACTCAAGAGTTGACGAGTCGTTAGTTGATGTTGATTAGCAGAAGGTTGAGGGAGCTGCGGAATGATTGTTCTCGTTCCCCAAGCACTAATCAACACAAAGATAGCCATCATTATCCCACATAATAAAGCGAAGGTTGGATAAGCCCCTTTATTTAATAAACCATTGGCATATTCCTCGGTTGGTACAAAATAAAAGACATACCCCACAATCATCACAATGACCGAAAACACCGCTGAAAATAGTAGCCGAATTGCTGCAATGGTCGTTCTTTCTTTATAGTCGGTGCTTAGTTCTGCCCCCAAAGAAATATAGGGCACATAAAAGAATGTAATCGCCGTCCGAACTAAGACCGCCATAGTAGTTAACCATAAAAACAGCCCAGTATGGCTAAGTCCTTCGGGAGGCGAAAATAATAACCACATAAAAAAGCCTAAAGGCAATGCCGCAGCAAACATAAAAGGATGTCGCCGCCCCCATTTTTTCGATTGCCATTTATCGGAAATAATGCCCACAAAGGGGTCCGAAATAGCATCAAAAACAAGCGCTATCAAGGAAGATAAACCTGCTAACTCAGGGTCTAATCCTAATACTTGGCTAAAATAAAAAAAGAGGAATAATTGAAATAAACCGTCTTTTATGCCGATAGAGGCTCTGCCGAGGCCGTAGAATAGTTTGATTTTTAAGGACAGTTTATTCATTTCTCGCATTCCTTTTTTAATGCCTGATTCATTGATTCAAAACTTATATTCATTTTATCCAATTTACTCCCCAGTAAGGAAACAAGGATGCCGCTCATATCTTCCCCATGAATGAATTTTGTTTGGTTTTTACTCAATTTTTCTAGTTTGAAATAATGTTGTCCGTCAAATATTCCTTTAATGCCAAGCTTTCCTTTCCATCGAAATTCTTTGTCTCGGTCAAAATTTAAAATGGTCGGCTTAAATTTTACCATTTTACCGTTTGGTTGTTTACAGGCTACCTTCAATTGCGCTCCAACAGCTTTTTCGCCTTGAATTGACCGAACGAATGGATTCCAATTGGGGTAGTTGTCAAAATCCGTTAGCACTTTCCAAACCATTGAAACATCTTTGTCTATTATAATTTCCGTTTTAATTTTTTTCATCTTACTTTTTGTAGGTGTCAGGTGTCAGGTGTGCTTTCGTAAAAGAAAACTATTTTACCTTCGATTAAAGGAAATTCTATCCTTCAGTACACCTTAACGATTCTGACTCCTGACTCCTGACACCTGACTCCTCTATCATTTAAAAACCAAATACCCATCATCAATACTTTTGAATCGAAGTGCTATCATATCCTTTATATAATTCTGATTCAGTTTCCAAGGGTATTCATTTCCTTGCTTAGGTAGTTGTTCCAAAGCTCGTTGAATATAGCCAGAGGCTAAGTCCGAGGCTGGTTCGGTAGCTATATTTTCATCAGAAAGTGTTGGTGTACAGGAACTTAGTCCTTGCTTATCCATGTGCTTCAATAAGCGACAAAAATATTCGCCAACTAAATCTGCTTTGAGCGTCCAAGAGGCATTGGTATAGCCAGTAATAGCCACCATATTGGGCACGTCCTGTAACATCATCCCTTTATAATTAACCAAACTGGAAGGGTCCATAGCTTTGCCATTTACCTTAATGTTGATGCCTCCCATAAATTTTATTTTCAAACCTGTGGCAGAAACAATTAAGTCTGCTTCCAACTCCTTTCCTGATTTTAGCAGAATGCCTCTTTCGGTAAAGGAATCAATGTGGTCAGTTATAATCGTACACTTGCCTTCGTTAATGGCATTGAATAAATCATTATCTACACAAGCACAAATCCGTTCATCCCAAGGGTTGTACTTTGGGTTAAAATGGGTTTCTACGTCATAGTCGGTACCCAATATTTTTTTAATCTCCTTTTTTATAAAATTGCGAACATCTTTTGGTTTCTTTTTGGATAGGTTGTAGAAAAAAACTTGCCTCAACACTTGTTTCCAACGAGCTAGAGAATGGGCAGTTTTACTCGGTAGCCATCGCTTAACAAATTTTGAGAATGCGTCATGTTTAGGCATACTCAAAATATACGTTGGAGACCGTTGTAGCATCGTGACATGCTTTGTCTTTTGGGCCATTGTTGGAAGAAGGGTAATAGCGGTTGCTCCACTTCCAATAACAATTACTTCTTTATTTTCATAGTCAATATCAGCCCTCCATTTTTGTGGATGCACAAACTGTCCTTGATATTTTTCTAATCCCTTGAAATCGGGTGTATACCCTTCATCATAATCATAATAGCCTGTACCCGACACCAAAAAATTACAACTGAATTGTATCGCTTCTTTACTTGCATTGTCTTTACCAACAACCGTCCATTTATCTTCATCGGAACTCCAAGACAGCTCAGAAATCCAATGGTTAAATTTAATATGCTTCCTTAATTCATAATCGTCAATCGTTTCATTGAGGTACTTCATAATGGTTGCCCCATCAGAAATCGTTTTATCATACATCCAAGGTTTAAAACTATAGGAAAAGGTGTGCATATCAGAATCTGAACGAATACCGGGGTATTTGAATAAATCCCAAGTGCCTCCTATATTGCTTCTCCCTTCTAACATAGCAAAGGTCTTGCTGGGACAATTGCGTCTCAAGTGGCAAGCTGCACCGATACCCGATAAACCTGCTCCGATTATGATTACGTCAAAATGTTTGGTACTGCTATTTTTCATAGATTATTTGTTAAGTTCAAATTCAAGTATCAAGTTCAAGTTCAAAAACGAGACGTTGACACCGAGACGAAAGCCCACGTCTAGTTTTTTGCACTTGATACATATAATACCTTACTTCATCAAACTATTAAATGGTCTAAACTTATCATGCAACCCTAATTTTCCAATCTGTTCCTTCCATAAGATTTTAATCCGCAGGCTCAAAGGCAGTTTTGATAAAAAATTGATACTGGAGGCTAAATGACCTGACAGAATATTGGACTTCCCTTTTTTAATACCTTTTATAACATCACGGACAACATCTTCTGGAGGCGTTACTAAGGTCTTTTTATAGGTATCCGTTTCATGACCATCTGCGATAGCGGTTTTGATTTTCCCCGGCATGACATTATGGATACTTATGGGAGATTTATAAAATTCTGCCATGAGCGTTTCCGTAAATCCTCTTACGGCAAACTTGGACGTATTATAGGCAATAGCTCCCGGAGCACCTATCAAACTAGCAACACTTGACACATTCACAACTGCTCCTTCATTATTTTCTACTAATTGTGGAAGAAAGGCACGACAGCCATAAATGACGCCAAATAAATTCACTTCCATCACTTTTTGAAATGCTTTGGCATCACCATAAATGAATGGCCCTCCGCCCCCTGCAATTCCTGCATTATTAATAATGATATGGGTATTGCCCAATGTGGATTTTACGTCTTCCGCAAATTGGAATACTTCTGTTTCGACAGAAACATCGAAAGCCTTAGTGAAAACTTCGGTTACGCCAAGGTCTTTAACTAGCTGCTTTGTTTCGAGTAAGTTAGCTTCGTTCCAGTCCGCTAATGCCAATTTAGCACCTAGTTTGCCAAATTCAATAGCATAGGCTCTGCCCATTCCAGAACCAGCTCCAGTTATTGCAACTACCTTATTTTTGAAGTCTTTCATTATATTTTGTTTTGAACATTTAAAGCGTAGAGAACTAAGCATAACATTGTTTTAGTTGCTGTTCTCATACCGATAGCTATCGGTAAGCGGTCTCTGTTCTCTGCTCTAAATTAGGCATTAGGAAAAGTAAAAAAGGAAGATTTGGGCTTTTTTGAAAATATTTTCAACGACCTGTAGCAAGCTTTCAACGAATGGTAATTTTTTTTTACAACTTCTTCATTTTAAGGTACTTCTGGGATGTTAAATTTAGGCGCTTATGTAAATTAAAACTCAATAAATAGTCGAGCATAAAAATAGAGCAACAACTAAAACCCTTATCTCCCTGATGATTTGATTATTGGGAAAATAGGAATAATCCCACAGTCTAACCCTCAATTCCTCAAAAATCATCCTTCCCTTACCATTGGTTGAATAATACCTACCATTCGTTTAAAAAAATTTGTCCCTTATTTATTTTCAATTACTTTTAGGCGGTTTGAATTAGGGCTTGTTGGAAATTTTTGTAGATTAATTAGATAGGTAAAACAAATGGCAAAAATAGGGCTACATATTTCTGTAAACATTCTTTTCTTCTTGTGGATGTTTCTCGTAAAAGTAGAAATGTTGGGCGTGAAAGCGGCTTTCCTTCATACCTCATTGAATCTGGGAATGTGGGTTGTACTGTTCTATGCGCATGGACATTTTTTGGTCAATCCTTTTTTGGAAACAAAAAAATATGTCCATTTTGCGATAGGTAGTATGGTGTTGATAGCTATCTATTTATTCCTTCGATTTAACGTAATTAATCCTTTATTGGGGTCTGCTTATCCTGTAATAGATAGGTTAAACCCTGAAAGGATTCGGTATTCCATTATAATGATGTCCTTTTTGGTGCTTATTTTTAGCTCTTTGTTCCATTTATTAATCAATCAGTATCGAAAAGAAAAGACCAACCAATTATTGATTCAAGAACATCAAGCAGCGGAGTTGCAGTTTTTGAAGGCTCAAATCAATCCGCATTTTTTGTTTAATACCTTAAATAATATTTATTCGCTATCCACCATTCAATCTCCCAAAACGCCTCAGATGGTTTTGCAATTATCTCAATTATTGCGCTATGTATTGTATGAAAGTCAAAATAAAAAAGTATCACTATTAGGGGAACTGACGCAAATTGAAAAATACATAGCCCTCTTTCAATTAAAAAATGAAACGCCTGTTAACATTCAATTTGAAAAAGAAGGTAGCATTAATGGTCAAAAAATTGAACCCATGATGTTAATTCCTTTAGTAGAGAATGCTTTAAAGCATTGCGATTTTGATACCAATCAAAAGGCTTATGCCAAAATAGAAGTACAGATGGTAGGTGATATGCTCCATTTCTCTACGATTAATTCTAAAAATGATGCGAATCAACAGAAAGATGAAGTAGGTGGTGTTGGATTGAAAAATATTCGGAAACGATTGGCATTGAATTATCCCAATCAACATGAATTGGTCATTAATAATTTGGAATACTCATTTGAGGTTCGTTTAAAAATAAAAGTAATTGTTTGATGGCTTGATTGTGTGATGGTTATCATGACGTTGCCAATCAGACAATTAAACCATTTAACAATCAGAACAAAAATATCAATAAATGCAACGACTTTTGAAAGAACCCCTTGTCCATTTTTTACTCATTGGAGGTGGTTTATTTTTCTTATATAGCTTTATCAATCCGAGTGCCGAACAGATAGACAATAAAGTAATTCAGATAGATAATAGCGATGTAGAAAGATTGGTAAAAGCGTATCAGCAAAATTGGAATATGCCCCCCGATAGTACCAGTTTAACAAAATTGTTAGCAGAAGAAGTCAAAGCAGAAGTGTTTTATCGAGAGGCATTGCGGATGCAATTAGACCATAATGATGAAATTATTCGCCGTCGATTAAAACAGAAATATGAGTTTTTAGTCAAAGACTTAGCCGATAGTCAGCAACCAAGTATTGAGGAATTAAAGCGCTTTTTTGAAGAGCATCCAGATTTTTACCAAGCCCCTACCAAACTATCTTTTACACAGCTATATTTTAGTCCTGACAAGCGGACACTCCCTTTACAAGATGCACAAAATGTCTTAGAAAGCGTTTTGGAATTGCCTATCAATCAAGTGGATGTAAAAAGCATTGGAGACCCGTTTCATTTACAAAGTTACTATGCAGACCGTGATTATAATGATGTTCGGCAACTGCTCGGACTAGACTTTGCCAAAGCTATTTTTGACCCAATCAAAGGGGGCTGGTTGTCTCCTGTACAATCGGGTTATGGCGTTCATTTAGTATATATTTCTGGTATTCATAAAGCACATACCCCCCCTTTTGAAATGGTAAAGGAAAGGGTCTTAGAAGATTGGAAATTAAAGCAGCAACAAGTTTATAATGAGCGTTTGTACAAGAATTTGTTAAAAAAATATGAAGTGGTTTACGAATTTGATAAATAATGAAAAATAAATTGTTTTACTGCTTTATTGTTTTATTGCTAGGTGCTTTTCTGGCAGAAAGTAGTTATGCTCATGAAATTCGACCCGCCTATTTAGAAATAAAACAGCAAGCAGCAGATAGGTATCAAGTGCTATGGAAAATTCCACTTTTGGGTAACAAAGCGCCTAAAATTGACCCTGTTTTTCCTGAAAATTTTTCTTTAGAACAAGTGGATGATGAATTTTTACCTGATGCCTATATTCGGCGGTATAAGGGCATTTATCCCGAAAGTTTAAATGGACAGGAAATTGCCATTCAAGGTTTAGACCTTACTTTAGTAGATGTTTTGGTACAGGTTAATTTATTGGATGAAAGTTCTTATACCTTACTCCTCCAACCAGATAATGCAAGGGCAGTTATTCCAAAAGAACCCAGTAAATGGGAAGTCATTAAACTATACATTGCATTAGGTATTGAACATATTCTAATTGGCATTGACCATCTATTATTTGTCTTAGGCTTGTTATTATTGGTGAGTGGACTTAAACCTTTAATTCAAACCATTACTGCCTTTACCTTAGCACACAGTATAACCTTGGGCATCGCAACTTTTGATTTAATCCATGTTCCCCAAGCTCCTGTGGAAGCAGTAATTGCTTTGAGTATCGTCTATTTAGCCAGAGAATATTTGATGCTTAAAAAGGGCGCAAAAAGTCTGACTGCTCAATATCCTTGGGTAGTTGCTTTTAGTTTTGGTTTATTACATGGCTTTGGTTTTGCGGGTGCATTAAGTGAAATCGGATTCCCACAAAAAGAGGTGCCATTAGCTCTATTAACCTTTAACATTGGAGTAGAACTGGGACAATTAATTTTTATAAGTATAGTGCTTTTGTGCTGGCAAATCTTCCAAAAAATAAAATTGCCATACCCTAAGTGGAGTTGGAAAGTATTACCCTATAGCATGGGGAGTATTGCTGCTTTTTGGCTGGTGGAAAGGGTGCTTGCTTTTTGGTAATTTTTTAGATGGCTTAATGATATGATTGCTTGATGGTCCACGTAACGTTGACAATCAAATCATCTAACAATCACAACAATCTTTTTAGATGCAAAAAATAAAAGTCTTATTGGTAGATGATGAATTTTTAGCCTTACAATTATTGGAAAACTTTGTTAAGGAAGTTCCAGAATTGGAACTAGTGGCTAAAACTAAATCACCAATTGAGGCACAACATATTTTGAGTAGAGATAGGATTGACTTACTCTTTTTAGACATTCAAATGCCAACTTTGAGTGGGGTCAATTTACTAAAAAATTTAAAAAATCCACCCCTCACAATTTTTACAACTGCCTATTCTGATTATGCTTTGACCGCTTTTGATTTAAATGTGGTAGACTATTTACTAAAACCTTTTTCTTTTGAACGTTTTTTGCAAGCCGTCGATAAAGCACAAAGGCAGCTATCGACCTCCAATCCAATCTATATAAAAGATAATCCACATTTTTTGAGTGTAAAAGCAAACTCCAAAATTGTCAAAGTATTCATCGACGATATTTTATTCATTGAAGGATTGAAGGAATACGTCAAAATCGTTTGTGCAACAGAAAATATTGTCACTTTTGAACGGCTCAAAAACTTAGAAGTAATCTTACCAGCTAACCAATTTTTGCGAGTTCATAAATCTTACATTATCAACACGGCAAAGGTCACGGCTATAGAAGGAAATTTATTGACGATTGGGACGCATTTTATTCCTATTAGCCGAGGTAAGAAGGAAATGGTTGTGAGACGGATTTTTTAGGCTACTTGGATTTATTTTATCGCCTATTTGCTCAGAAATAGCCGTTAATAATTGCAGAATATTGGAAGTAATGTCGTAAGGTGGTTTTATGATACTATCATTTGATACTATCATAAAGGTAATTATTTACAAATAAACCATCATCAAAAACCAATATTATTCCATTGCAAATGATTTATCTGTTTTCAAATAATCCGAAAATCGATACAAAAACAACCAATGCCCCTCATTCTCTGCACAGCAATCCAAACATGTTTTGATAATGGTCGCTTTTGATAAATCAGGGTATCGTTTTTCTAAAAAAGGGAGCGATTCACTCTCAAAATTATATTTTTGGAGCAATGCCAATTCATCCTCTAATTCTTTAACTACCTCATTTAAATCATAATTTTCAGTTTCTAAATCACTTAGTTCCGCTTCCGATTCTCTTTGTTGGACAATACTTCTTTTTTGATAGTCAAGGTAGGTCTGTTTAAGGCTTTTGAGTTGACTTTTCAAGGCTAATATTTCTTCCTCTATTACTTCTGAAGAAGAGATATTATTAGAAGGTTCATCTCTAATAATTTTATCTAGAATGGCATTGGATTCTACTTCCTTTTTTCGTTCTAATATAAGCTGCTCTAGATAAGAACAAAAGGAAAATCCTTGTTCCTCTGCCTCTTGCTCCAACATATCTCTAAGCGGAATGGTAATACGAGTTGATACCGTAATCTTATTTATTTTTTCTCTCATAGCTTGATAATTTTTAGTGGTGAAGTGTTATTTGACTTGTCTGTATTTGACAAACAGCTCGGTGTAAGCGTAAATGATATACGCCATTATTCCCGATATCAATAAGCTAGAAATGGCGTTGGTGTATGCTTGAGGGGTATTTGAAAACCTTACCCAAAATTGGAAGTATAAGACATTGCTCAAAAAGGTGAGTGTAGCAAAGGTTTTAGCAATGGATATTTTCCCCTCCATGGTTATTACTAGAATGAAAAGGTCTACCATGAAAGCATAACCATAAGCTGCATACACACTTGTATTTTCGTCAGGTGTTACTCGTTGAAACCAGATGGCAGAATGGTGCATCTGTACTGAAATGGCTACTAATAAGGCGATAAACTTGAAGTACACACTTTCCAAAACCTGTACACTATTTTTAAGAGTATTCTGTACTAAATTTGTTATTGGAGTAAATAGTAAACTGACGAAGTTGGTACAATTATTTATAAATCGTTTAAACCATTTTAGGTCAGAATTCGACTTGATTGTTACTAAAGGGGCAGATATTTTTGTCGATAGCACCCCCTTTTTTGTACCTTGATTGGTCAGACTATTTATCAATTCCATTGCCTTCTGTTTAGTCTCTCTTGATGTCTTTTTAGACTCGACATAACTTTGTACTAAGACGATAGCCTCCTGATTTTGAACAGTACCATGTGCCTCAATTTTAAGTCCCAATCTTTCTGCTTTGTACAAAAGCCTTTGTGAGCGTATTTGTAAATAAGCGGCTATTGATTTTAGCGTCAAGGTCTCTTTTTTGCTATTCATCTTTTTCATTTATAAATCCCAACAAAGTGGGTAATGATTATTAGTTAATGCCAAACCAGTTTGGGCATCTGTTTTGATTAAAAAATCAGCTAAATCCAATCCACTTGCTTTATCCGCTGCGGTTGCTTTGTTTTTCAGTAAATCGGATACCCAAATAGTAGAAGTGACTTGTTGTAACTCATAAGCTTTCTCTTTCCATTTTTCGTAGCAACCTAAATCAGGAAATAATATCAATTGCCTATCTATCAAATCATGAAATAGTTCTAGTTTTAGATTGCTTGCACTACCGCAGGCTAGCCAGATAAACTGAGGCATAATTGCCGTCATGAGAATAGCGGTCTTTTCACTCTCTACAATGGCTATTATTTTATCTTTAGGTGTGGTATTGATTTGGTGTAAACCAAATAGGCATTGAGACAATTGGAAATTAACTAACTGATTCTTCCTAATTAAAAGGCTATGTACCCAATCAATGCATGCTTTACCGTTTATCTTCATCCGTTTCCCTGTTTGTTCATTATAGAGCATGATTTTTCCACTTCTCGCCTGTAAATTGGTGTCTATCTGCCAGAAAATAACACCTCTACTTTGCCATTTTTTTGAAGTACCTAATCGAAATTGCTTTACTAATTTCTGAGCGACTATTCCTCCAAACAGTCTTTGTAAAAAGTTTATAAAACTGTTGTCCTCATACTTTTTCATAGATTGATTAACTAGAGCTGGTGCAATAAAGTCGGGCGTAACCGCTATTTCTACAGGTTTGAATAATAGTCTATTGAATGCAGTTTTTTGATACTCCTGTTTTAACTGTGGTTCTTCTCGAAAAAGCTGTTTCGGGGTGTAATGGTATCCACACTTCGTTTGCCTATCACACCTTCCTGCATAATCGGGTAAATACCTATCTGTCTCTAAATCTTTGTATCTTACAAATCGCTTTTTATGACAATTTGGACACAGAAATTTCAAGGCTGTTCTATCTAAAGAAAACCGATTTTTCATCTTTTATAGTTTAGACGTTTGGCACAAGCGGCATAAGCGGCACAAAGGGGTTTAACCTGCTGATTATCAATTATTTAATTGTGCCAACTTTGTGCCTTTTTGTGCCAATCAACAATTACTGACTTTAGTGTATTTGGCACGATTTGGCACAACTTTGGCACAAATTAACTACTGATTTACAGTCAGTTATGAACGAAATGCCACTTGTGCCGCTTGTGCCAAACAGGTAAGTTCTAATATAATTTTTCAAAGTATCCACGACTGAGTTTTTTAAACAAATTTGTATTGTTAAGAAAGCGTTTAAAAGTACGTTCGGCCATGTATTTGGAAATGATTCTTACGCCCTCTCCCGTCTTAAATTGTTCTGGTAATAAATGATAAGTTTTTCGTTGATTGACACTCAATTCATCAATAGGGTCGGTATTGCCAATAATATCAAAAACTCTAAGAGATGACTTCCTAAAATATTCGGTCAATTGGATGGCGCTCTTCATGCTCGTCTTAGATACATTTTGGAAGTCATCCAATTTTTCTTGTGTACCGAGACAATCTAGTATTTCCAGTATTAACGCAAGACGAAGACAATAATCTGCTAATTTTCCATAGATAGACTTAATAGCGTTATTATCACTTTCATTCGTTAAATTGGTATTCTTTCGTTTCCATTTTTTATAAACTGTCGTTGCCTCCGAGCTTATCTCCAATATTTTAGGTTGGATAATTTCTCCAATCTGAGTAGCTGCTAATTGAGTCAATCGCCAACTGATTAACTTTTTAATCAATCGTTCATAGGCTTGATTCGTTTCCTCTGAAACTACTAAATCATTATCATGTGGTTTATCTTGATTCGGAGGAAAGGCAAATAAAATCCTAAACCAAAAGCCACTTGAATTTTTATCACCAGCTGCGATATTTGGCAATAATTCTGGCTGAATGCCGCCAATTACATTGACAAAGGAATTTGGTATTAGAACCGTCTCTTTAGTGACTCGATTATTCTTTGCCATACTATTACTCCAAGTACTCAACCAAAACTGTTCATCTCCTCCTGAACGATATTGGTTCATATTGTTAATCCAGCCTAAAAGCTCATCTTGAAAAAGAATTAAACCATTATGATTAGTACTTAGACTCTGAATAATTGCCTCCGTTGTGGCATTATTGATAACCAATTCTTTTCGTTTGGGCTTAATCGGTTTTTTATCCCCTTTTTCCCATTCATCCATTTCCGCTAAGTAATCCTTCAAAGCAGTTTTATATTCCTGGTCATATTCTTTTTCTAACTCATTGAGTATTCGCATCAGGATTTTTATAGCAGGCGTTTTACCCATCGAAGAATTACCTACTAAGGCGGCATAAAGCAAAGGTGGACATTGGTATTTATACTTTAGCTTGAAAGCATTACCCATGATACCTCCAGCAATAACCAAGATTGTTAGACCAAAATAATCAATGGGTAACTGATGGACTTGGTGGTATTCTAGTAAGATTTCTCTAATTTTTACGGGCAGTGCATTTATAGGGAAATTACTTGTTACTTTTGGAGCATCCTTTGTCTTTTTAGTAAGATTTATTACCTCCGCAGCTACTTCTTCAGCAGAAATATCCGCTTTGCCACCAAGTGTTTCCACCTTCGTTAATTTATCTAAAGGCTTATTTGAATATTGAAACATGCGTATATTCTTTTGAAGGGTTAATTAATATCTAGATTTTTTGCGTCTTTTTTCATCTAAGGCTAATACCACAGATTTTCTAAAACGGACTCTAGATTTCACCTTTACATACGGTAGTAAACCTTCATTTTTCCAGTTATGAATAGTCGTAATAGAAACTTGAAAGAAATCGGCAAGCTGTTTAATAGTCAGTAATTCTTCCTTTGGTTGTTGGTTAGCTGTTGAAGAAAATCCACGTTTATTTAATGATTCATCAATTAAGCTCCCAAATAAAGTAGAAAGCTCTTCAGGTGTGGTAATAAGATTAACAATAAGCTGCGGTGATAAATTTTTCATCTTTAATTTTTGATTGATTATATTATTGATGAAACAAACTTATAGCAGATGATTGTAAGTTGCTACAAAAGCAATTTTTTATGTATTACATTTCTGCTCACGTAACGTTTCGTGTAACGTTTGGTGTAATGTTTATACCAAAAACGTAGCATGTAGTACCAAAGACTGCAATCATTTTTCCTCTAAGTTTGGCAGCTTGATTTTAATTTTTTGAGACCCTTTATGCATATTTGAGGCTATTTTGGTAAGGGTTTCAAAAGATAAATCCATTCCTTTCTTTTGATAGAAGTCATAGAAATTATCTCTTAGCATTTGCGCAAATTTTTCTCCTTGAAAACCTTGGTAATACCGATATTTAAATAAATAAAGGAATTGCCGAATGGGGCCAATAAAGCTATTAAAAGGCAGGTTTATTTGATTTTTAGGTAAGATTTGTTGGTGTTCTTTAAATGTGAAGTTTCGTTCAATAAACTGGTCTATGTCTTTGATTTCCATATAATTCTTCCCTTTATACAGATATTTGGAATTATTCAACTCATAAAAGATAGTTTTCAAGTCACCATGCTTATCCTTATCCCAAAAAAGCTTACTAGAGAAATAGAAGGCATTCTTTTGAGGGTTATGACTTGCTAATTCATTCGTTATTCTTTCAACCTTTTTAAGGTCAATACTTTTAGTATTAAAAAGCGATTGGGTTAACAAAAACCTTTTAGTAAGTAAATTTCCTTTTATCTGATGATACTTTTTCCGAAGGAATAAAATTAGAATAGATAAATACAGATTGATGATTGATTTTGGAAATTTAATGCCCTCTATCATTATCAATTTCATCGTAGGAACATCAATGATTTTTTGGAAATAGTCAATGAGGTATTTAATCGTTTTCTTTTTGTTTTTAATTTCTAACAGCTGCTTAGTTTCTTGAATATGTCTTTCTAGGTTTAATTCAAAGTAGTACAGTTTCCGATTGATAAAGCATAAAAGTTTAGTGGGTATTTTATAGGTAGCGCTAAATTCGGCAAGCAACGTCTGAGGTATCCAATGCTCAGGGATAAAATCGCAAGTATTCAAATGATATTCGGAAGAATGGATGACGTAAGCACTGTTAGATATGATTAATTCTGATTTAAAAAATTCATAGCAATAAGTTGAGTTAGCCAAGGTTTCTGGAAAATGTACCTCATACCATATCTCTTTTCCTACATCTTCTTGTGAAGGAATAGCGTCTTTAGAAAAATCAAAGCCTTCTTCAAAAGTACCAACATGTAAATCGTAAAATTCTTTATCTAATGTGGTTTGTACTTTATCTGCACTCAAGTAACAACTAATCTGGTTATACAAAGAAATATTTTCAACACCGAAATCTTTGTCCAAAATACAGCTCAGGTACTTTTTTCTAGTGGGCTTTATTTTCTCTTGTTGTGTTAGATAAAGTAATTCCTTCCGATATTTTTGGATAGATTCTGGAAAAGCTATTAAATCTGCATTAGACAAATAGGTGAATTCAGGAAAACCCATAAAGTGAAAACAAAAAGCATCGTTCCGTTTATAAATTTTCACTAGTTCAATGAAAATGGTTTCTAAATTATTTTTTATTGCCTGGTCAAATGTGGTAAACGGAGCTCCAATCATTCTAAGATGAAATTAGGTTTAAAAGTCATCTTTTGGAACTGATTTAATTAGACGCAGCTTTAGCTAATTATTTCTAATACTTGAAATAATTGCTGCTACTGTTTCAGAAGTTTAAAATAAAGAAGGCAGTCTTTCGTATGCGAATGAATCAGGTAGTAAAGATTAAATCAGTTCCAAAAAACGTTATTTATAAATTTTTTAGTCCTAATGTCTTTCTTTTTTCTATTTTAGTTGAAGTCCGTAGGCAAGTTATTGTAGAAAAGTAAAAAATGCAAAAATAATTCTTAAAAATGCCTGATTTTAGCCAAATCATTGACCGTTAAATTGCGCTGTAAAACAACAAAAGCCTCATAAATCGTTGATTTACAAGGCTTTAAAAGTTGTATTGTAGCGCGAGGCGGGCTTGAACCGCCGACCTCAGGATTATGAATCCTGCGCTCTAACCAGCTGAGCTACCGCGCCAAATATGTTAAAAAACAGCATTTTTCAAATGCGAGTGCAAATATAAAGGATTTTGGTTTATTAAAGCAAGAGGCAACCTCAAGTTTAATGAAAAAAGAGGAAATAAAAATCAATTAAAAGAACAGGAGGCAAATTATGATTCTACAAGCACTACTTTTCTGAAATTATTTTTCTATTGCATAAATCTAAAAATCAGCCCCCAAAAAACTATCTTCGCTTAATAAAACAACTTCATATGAAATATCAAATTTATACTGCTTATCTTTTTATGGTCTTAATGACCTGCTTTTCCTTCCAATTAGTAGCACAAAGTGGTCGGACGCCTGCTCCTGCCAAAAACGGGATGGTCGTCAGTAGTCATTATTTAGGTTCGCAGGTTGGCAAAGATATTTTGGCAAAAGGAGGCAATGCCATTGATGCAACGGTTGCAACCGCTTTTGCTTTGGCGGTTACTTTACCTTCTGCTGGAAATATTGGTGGCGGTGGTTTTTTAGTGTATCACGGGGCAAATGGGGAGCAAACCACTTTTAATTTTAGAGAAAAAGCGCCTTTAGCAGCGACACAAACCATGTTTTTAGATGAACATGGGCAAGTTAAAAATAACTCCAATCATCAAGGCCCTTTATCCGTTGGTGTACCGGGAACGGTGGCTGGTCTTTGGGATGCCCATCAAAAAATGGGGTCTTTGCCTTGGGCAGATTTAGTGCAGCCTGCGATTGACTTAGCCGAAAAAGGTTTTCCGTCTACTTGGGCGATGCAAGGCTTTTTGAAAAGAATGATAAAAGAAACTGATGCGGTTTATGATGCCACTAAAAAAGCTTTCCTTAAAAAAGGGCAATTATATACCCCTGGCGAATTATGGAAACAACCTGATTTAGCAGCTACCTTAAAACGGATTCAAAAAGATGGTCGAGATGGATTTTATAAAGGAAAAACCGCTAAATTGATTGCGGATTTCATGAAACAACATAATGGATTGATCACAGAGGCAGACTTAGCCGCTTATCAACCAACCGAACAACAACCCATTCACGGTAAATATAAAGGCTATGATATTTATGGGATGCCGCCGCCAAGTTCTGGTGGAATCGCCATAGTAGAAATGTTGAATATTTTAGAAGGATTTAATTTAAAAAAGTTAGGACATAATTCGGCTTTATACCTGCATATTTTAACGGAAGTGATGCGCACCGCTTTTGCGGATCGAGCAGAACATATTGGTGATCCATTGTTCAATCCAGCTATGCCCGTAGAAAAACTCATTTCAAAAGCTTATGCCGATAAATTAAGACCTAGTATCAATTGGTTTAAAGCCACCGAAAGTGATTCTGCTCAATTTAATCGCTTGCGCTTAGTGGAAGAGAGTGAAGAAACGACGCATTTTTCCGTAGTGGACAAAGAAGGGAATGCTGTTTCTCTAACCTATACTTTGGAGCATAGTTATGGCTCCAGAATTACGGTAGCAGGGGCTGGCTTTTTATTGAATAATGAAATGGGAGATTTTAATCCTATTCCTGGATTAACCAATACCAGAGGCTTAATTGGTACCAACCCTAATTTGATCGCTCCCGAAAAAAGAATGTTATCAAGTATGTCGCCGACCATTGTGGCTAAAAATGGTAAGCCAGTTTTAGTAATTGGAAGCCCCGGTGGTCGAACGATTATTAATACAACACTACAAGTTATTCTCAATGTCATTGACCATGAAATGAACGTTGCCGAAGCAATTGAAGCACCAAGAATTCACCACCAGTGGTTTCCCGATATTACGTCTTTTGAAAAATTAGGCATCAGCCCAGATACCCGACGGATGTATGAAATGATGGGGCATCAAATTCGGTATCGTCGGGCGCAAGGTCAGGCGATGGGGATTTATGTTGATTATAAAAAGGGGATTATTTATGGGGCTGCTGATTCTCGGAGTTTTGATGGTCGAGCGATGGGTTATTAATCAAATAACAAATTGTTTATTGATAGAGAAACTAATATTCCCAATGGATTTTTTTTCCCAACGTGCCGTAGGTACGAAAGGTGGGTAGCAGAAGAATAATAGGGTCAATACCTCCCAATTCTCGTGCCGTAGATTCGTAAGATAATGTCCATAGCAAAGCATCTTACGTATCTACGGCACGAAAAAAAATAAAAACATTAATATTATCTAAGCTACCCATCTTAAGTATCTAAAGACATTATTTGCTTGGAGACAAATTTTGATTGTACCCTCAGTTGTTGATTTAAAAGAAAAACCCACCCCCAAAACTAAACCGATTCACTTCCCCATCTCCTCGAAAATAAGAAAAATTAATCGCCAAAATATCAAAAGGGGCAAAGAACAAACCACCACCAATAGACCGATGCCATTTATCAGAATCTTCTCCCTCAATCCAAACTCGACCATAATCGAAGCCACCAAAAATACCCATAGAAAGTGGTAGTGCTTTGGTTTTAATATCAAATAACTTTAGGCGTAAATCTATATTGTGAAAAAAGGCCGTTTGCCCGTTAAAGCGATCTCTTCTAAAACCTCTAAAATTAGGATGTAAACCACTATCTCCTAATACGGCTCCTTGGTAAAATTCAAAATCTTCGGTAAAATTATGGTCAACACCAACACGAGTTGCTAAAGATAAAATCCCTGGTGGGCCAATATTTTGGTAAATGGTTAATAAGGCATGTAAATTAACAAAATCATTGGTGCTGCCGTCCATATTTGCTCTATAGCTAAGGGAGGTATGCAACATCAATCCTCGGTTGGGCAATGCTGGTTTATCCAAATTGGCATAATCAAATTCCAAAGCCGCCCCCAAAAAAGTCTGATCTTCAAAAACGTTGGAGTCGAAATCGTCTCCAATTTCATCAATATATCGACCTTCTGTTCGGTTCACTTCACTTAATTCAAATAAGGGACCTATCGAAAAAGCACCACTTCCACCCGAAAATCTTTTTTTCAAAGTAGGATAAATACTATACTGCCGATGACGTATTCGATGATAATTTACGCCAAATGTTGCTTCTTGGTTAATACTCTCATTACCTAATCCATAAAAATTTCGAGCATAAAGTGGCCCTCTTAAATCTACGTCTACCCCAAATTCCCATTTATTAAATACATCAATCCATTCTCCTGAATATTGGATGGCAAATGCTTTAGTATCCGTAGCAAATTGTCCACCAATTTTCTGCACAGAAGCATAGGGATCTTTCTTAAAACCATAGTTCGTAAAAGTAAAAGTGCTACCCAATAAAATACCATCGTCAGGATTAGAACTTATATTAATTAAGGGCATCACATAATCCATTTCATAATCCCAAGCACGATGATTGTATTGATTAAATTCTGGTCGGTCTGAAATTAGGTTTTTTGATTCTCTTCCAAGTTCTAGGTTACTTTTCTCTTCTTTGGCATCATAAATCAATGTTTTCAGTCCTCCCTCTTTTACAAACGAATCATCTTTAAAAGTATCTTCTCCTAGTCCTCCTATCACTCGAATCGTAATCCCATCGGCCACTTCCCCCGTAATCTCAAAGATATCGTCCTCTCCAAAACCATACAGAGAAATTTCTTTCGTTTCGCTGGTTTTAAAAATCCGTGAATATAAGATTGCTTTTATTTTATCTACTTCTTTATTGGTATCAAAAACCAAGACTCTGGTATGTTCCGCATCAATCCGCTGTACTAAAAAATAATCCTTCTTTTCGGTGCCTAATACATCCACTTTTTGTGCTAAATAACCATATAATCCTTTGGCATATTCTAGCATATCATCCCGCCTCTGCTTTAAGACTTTTACCGTTGCTTCCCCATCAATGGCATAAACATTTGCAGGCCATTTTTTGATAGCTGCTTCGATGATTTCATCCGTTACATTTTCATTAATATGTTTGGCTGCCGTTTCCCATTCTTCCCAGCTACCTTCGTTCATAAAAGTTCGATCAAAGTGGCGAGAGTGATAATTCACCCATTGAATTTTATTCGGTGGAATCTTAGGATCGTATTTTCTCAACTGTTTTAAGAAAGGAATCGTATAGCGCAACACACTAAATAATGCCCCATCATATTTGCTATACACTTGATCTCTATCTCTTGGAATTGGTCGATAAATCGTTTTGCCGTCCTCTTTAAAACTTGCCCAACGCCATTGGTCATCATGCCGATCCCAATCACCAATTAAAATATCAAACAAACGGGAACGGATTGTAGCTGCTTGGTCAATTTTATGCCTATGATTTTTAGTCAAATTTTCTAAAACATCATAAGTGCTGATAATTTTTTTAGAATTCCCAAAACTTGCCAATTCACTCCAATCTTTTGCTGGTCGTTCTTCCAGTAAATATAAACCGCCTCCAAATAAGTCGTTATAAGCGCCCAAAGCAGGTTGTTTCGCCATATACACTATCTGTGGATTGGTATGATACACTCCCGCTGCATCTGCCATATCTGCTAAGGTAATGGCTGCCATCGGATGAGCGGCACTAAAATTATCTTTAAAAATATCTACGACAAAAGATTCATTAAAAGGGTATGGTACAATCCTAGATTCATCTTTATCCAAAGAACGCATCACAAATTGTTGTCCTTTTGGATCAATAATTCTTAGCGAATTGGTTTGATAACCACCACCTCTTTTTACAGGGGTCATGCCCCCTCTAAATTTGCTTAAATCTATCGAAGGAACGGTGATAGATTCTTTATAAACATCTCGATAATGTGCCCCCCAAAGACCTCTACCAAATTTCCCTTTTTCAAAGTTTTTATCTGTTAATGAGTGATTTACTTCTTTCTCGCCTTTTTCAAATTCAGGAAATGAAGTTGGTGTTTCTGTACCTGTACTTGGCAAAGCATCTTTTATTTTTTTCTCAAAAACGACTTTGCCTGGCTTGTCTTTGTAAGCTGCCCAAAATTTCATATAAACACTCCCATCCTCATAAAAATCTAATTGAGAAAAACCAGATTGACCGTAGGCAAATTGTGCTCCATTGCCTAGTTTAGCTGGCTCTCTTTTTGAACCTGCACCACTTACAATAAATTGTTGCCCTTCTTGCTCAAAATATTGTAAAGTATGTTCATGTCCAGCCGCAAAAATAAAATTGCCGTTTTTATTCGCTCCAGCTAACAAACCTTCTTTTAACTCCTTATAATTAGGATGCGCTAAGTCTTGTGAAATCCCAACGGTCGCCCGTAAAAAAGCGCCAATCGTACCAATTATAGGCAATGGAATATAGGCATTATCGTATAATTGAGTCAATGGAAAAATATGCTGTTTAACGGTTGTTCCACCACCATGAGGGCCATTGGAAAATAATGGATGATGCATCGCAATCACTACATTTTTGTTTCGATTGGCTTTTAAAGCTTCTTCAAACCATTTCATAAACGTAAAGCGATTTTTTACTTCACAACCGTCATTAATTTCCGTTTCTCCTTCCCAATCTTGCAAAAACCATTGGGAGTCAATCGCCAAGATGGTTAGGTTTTCATTAATCTCTATTTCTTTCGGGTCGCCACAACCTGCATCTGGCACAAAGACATCTCCCCTGTCTAGCTTCTTTTCAATATATTTTTCTTGACGTTGCACGCCATCTAAGCCCCATTTTGCCCAATCGTGATTCCCTGCTACAAAAAATGGACGCCCTTTAAAATTAGCTAAGGCATCTAATTGAGCATCCAAACGAAATTCATCTTTAGCTCGTTCTTCTTTTTCTCTTTTAGGCGGCAACCCATCAGGATAAATATTATCTCCTAAAAAAATAACCGAACTGTTTTCACCCACAGCATCTAATTTTTCTTTTAGTAATGCTAATCCAATAGGCGTGCTTTCACCTTTTTTAGCATTTCCTGCATCTCCAATTAGGTACATTGTATGAACAATCTCTCCCGTCATCAAAGCTTGATCCTGAATCGTATTGGCAGGTAAATCTTTGGCAATGTTTAATTTATAATTCGCACAAGAAGAAAAGAGTAATAAGGTAAGAATTCCAATAGTATTTCTCAACATATTTTTGGAGCTTTAGATTTGAGGTTTATAACTTAATGCAAGATAGAAATAAAATTTCAAAAGCTATATTGAGATGTAAACCAGCTAAACCTAATAATAGTTGAATGAGTCTTGAGAATAAAACGGTTTTCTAGGGTTGTCACCAAAGAATTTCTGATAAAGCGGTATCTGAATACTTATCGCCAGCATAAACTTCTATAATTTCTAATTTGATTCGAATCTTGTCTTTATCTTTATCCAAATAACCTAAAAAACCTAAAGCAACCGCTTGAATACCAGGTTGATCTAACAAATTCACATAGCAAAAAGCTACTCCATTAATATACATTTTTAGGCGTTTTATACGTCCATTTTCTCGCCAAGTTTGTAAACTTTTCTGATAGCCATTAAGTATTTTCCAATCGTCTTTATAATTAAATGCTCCTTCCGCTGCTTCGGCATAGGCAATATCATAAGCATACTCAAATTGGATGAATTCACCGACGCCATTCCCTTTTGCGCCTTCTATCCAAGCAGTTTCTCCTTTATTGTCTCCTAAATTAGCGACGTCATAAGCATTATCCGCTTGGCTTTTTAATGTGGAAGAGACGGTCAAATCTACTCCAGAAAACCCTTGACAACAATAATGCAATTCTTGGTCTTCTTGATATTCCTCATACGTTTTTATTAGACTGGCTTGAACAGTTCTTAGTTCGGATTGGGCGATTAAAATTTGTCCCCAAACAAAAAAGATAGCAATAAATAAAATAGCTTTTTTCATAGATTTTAAAACGTAAAAAAATTGGCGATTAATATGCTTACCGCTTTTATATTTAGATGCAACTATTTAACTCTTTTCTTCTCTTTATAAATACACACACCATAAAAAATCATCCGATGTTTACCAACTATCTAAAAATCGCCTTTCGTAGTATTCGCAAACAACGTTTTTATTCTGCCATTAATATCTTTGGTTTAGCCATTGGCTTAGCCATTAGTTTATTGATTTTATTGTTTATCAATGATGAAATAAGCTACGACCAACACCATACCAATGCCGATCGAATTTATCGAACGGTTATGGTCTGGGGCAAACATTCTGACAGTCCTTCTAGAGGGCCTGTTGGTCCTTATCGTTTGAAACCAGCCTTGGAAACTGATTTCCCTGAAATAGAAAAAATTGTTCGAGTAGACCCTGTACGAGGCGTATTAATTAGCAATGGCGATAAATCCTTTCAAGAAAATCGGTTTTTTATTACCGATCCAGAAATATTTGATGTTTTTGATTATGATTTACTGCAAGGCGATGCTAAAACGGCATTGACCGAACCGTTTACGATGGTCTTATCCGAAACACTCGCCAAAAAATATTTTGGAAACACCAATCCACTTAATCAAGTATTGACTGTTTTCGGGCAAATGGAAGTCAAGGTAACAGGCGTCTATAAAGATTCACCGACGAATACCCACTTCACAGCAGACGGGTTGGTTTCGATGGGGACAGGAGAATCTTTTTACAATCAATTAATTCTAAATAATTGGTCAGAAGGACATGGCTATAACTATTTATTATTACCCGAAAATATGGCGGCTGATAATCTTGCCGCTAAATTCCCCGATTTTATAGAAAAAAACATGGGAGAAGGGAGAAGTGAACGAGTTGGTATTGAATTGCAAAAAATGACGGATATTCATTTGCATTCCAATTTGCGCTCAGAAATTCAAGCCAATAGCGATATTCGCTATATTTATATTTCCGCTGCCATTGCCCTTTTCATTCTATTGATTGCCAGTATCAATTATATGAATTTGGCAACGGCTCGGTCGGTTAAACGGTCGTTGGAGATTGGGGTTAGAAAAACTTTAGGAGCAGAAAGAGGCACTATTATTTGGCAATTTTTGAGTGAATCCATTCTTGTCGCTTTACTCTCTTTATTATTAGCCGTTGGAATCGCTGCCATTTCCTTACCCGTTTTTAATGCCTTTGTAGAAAAAAACCTAAGTCTTAATCCATTGCATCAGCCAATGATTTTTGGCTATTTTTTAGGCATTACCTTATTGGTTGGTTTAATTGCGGGCAGTTATCCTGCGCTTTACCTTTCTTCTTTTGCACCCATTCAAGTTATTCGATCCCATTTTAATAGCGGTAGTAGTAGTTTATTACGGAAAGGCTTAGTCGTTTTTCAATTTGCCATTTCTATCCTGCTGATTATCGCTACCGTAGTCGTTTTTCAACAATGGAGTTTTATGCGCCATAAGGATTTGGGCTTGAATAAAGAGAATTTAGTCTTAGTTCCTATACCTGATCAGTCTCAATATCAATCTTTAAAAAATCAGTTATTAGCCAATCCGAATATTTTAAGTGTTGGTGCCTCTAATAAACAATTAACTGGGCGATTGAGTAGTAATTTAGGCTTTAAAGCAGAAGGATATACGCCTGATCCAAATGGTCGAAATAGTATTAAAATAGTCACCAATGACCATGATTTTTTAAAAACCTTAGAAGTGGATTTCAAAGCAGGACGTAATTTTTCTAGAGACTTTGTAAGCGATGATACGACCGCTTTTATTCTCAATGAAGCGGCGGTCGCAATGATTGGCTGGCAAGATGACCCTGTAGGTAAATGGTTTGAAACCAGCACCTTCAAAGATGGAGGCTTTGTACCACGAAGAGGTACTGTGGTTGGCGTCATTAAAGATTATAACCACGAATCGCTCCATAGTCAAGTAGAACCCGCCGTTTATTTCTTATCTGAAAATTGGATTAACTGGATGACGTTGCGTATTTCAGGCACTAATATCAACGAAACGATGGCAGATATTAAAACCAAATGGTCGCAATTTGAATCGCCTGAATTATATAGTTATAACTTTTTTGACGACCGTGTTGACCAAATGTATCGAACAGAAGAACGCTTCTTTAATATCTTTACCTTCTTTGCCATTTTAGCCGTTTTTATTGCAGGCTTAGGCATTTTAGGTTTGTCTGCTTTTATGGCAGAACGACGGCAAAAAGAAATTGGTATTCGCAAAGTATATGGCGCTTCTACGCAAAATCTAGTTTATCTATTAACTAAAGAATTTTCTTTTTTAGTCTTGATAGGGTTTATACTCGCTGCCCCAATTGGTTATTACTACTTGGATGGTTGGTTACAAGATTTCACGTATCGTACCAATATCGGTTGGACACCTTTTGTCGTAGCTGGTTTAGCTGCCCTCCTAATGGCTTGGTTGACTTCTGGTTTTCAATCTTTGAAAGCGGCATTGGCAAATCCTATTCGAGCTTTGCGGAATGAGTGATAAAGAGAAATGCGTGCGCTTCAGTTTAATGAGGAGGAACAGATGGTTGATTTATTAGATTAATAGTCGTTCATTTAAGGTAAAAAACTATATTTACTTTGAAATTGTTTCTTCCACACTTAACCGTTTTAATTAATATCCTTTAGGAATTCTCCGAACCTTAGTAGCTTGTTCAAAAGCATACCCAATTCGCAATAATTTATCCTCTTCAAAAGTCTTCCCGATAAAGGTCAAACTAATGGGTTCTCCTGATTCTTTATAGCCCATTGGTACCGTCAAACAAGGGTATTTTGCCATAGCTGCATGACTGGCATTATAATTATTAATAGATAAAACGGCATCTAAATTATGTTCGTCCATGGGTGTATTAAAATATTTTCGACCTTCTATTAATAATCTGGCTTTTAATTTTGTAAAATCTTCTGAACTAATGTCTTCTGCAACAACTCCTTCCAACCTTACTTGTCCATAAGGCGCACGTTTTAAAGTATCTACCAAATTATAATTGATCACATCTTGGGTATTTTTAATGCCACTTGTAGCCGAAGAATGTTGCGCTAAATAAGCAGGTAAATCGACTTTCATATCCCCATTTAGGATCGTAATAAAGCCATCAGAATTGATTTCTACAGGATCAAATTCTATAATCGTCACCCCAAAAATTTTTAGTTTTTCAACAGTCAAATTATAAATAGAGTCTTTTAAGAATCGCGTATTCGCCCCCAATCGGAGTCCTTTTAAAGAAGCATTGGCTAAATTATCCCAATACGTTTTCCCTTTTGGGTTGTTTTTGGTCGCTATATCTGCGCCATCTTCTCCTGCCATAGCAGATAATAAAATTGCATTATCTGTTACGTTTCGAGTCATCGGTCCTGGGGTATCCAAGGTACTAGAAATCGGCACAATTCCTGATCGACTTAATAAACCAATAGTTGGTTTTAAACCCACAATCGAATTTTGACTAGAAGGGGAAAGAATAGATCCAGACGTCTCGGTGCCAACTGCCGCCGCCGAATAATTCGCCGCCATTGTAGTACCACTTCCTGAACTAGATCCGCCTGTTTCAAAGATTTTTCGACCATAAGGATTTAAAGTTTGTCCACCAACGGCGCTATAACCAACAGGACAGCCTCCACAAAAAAAATATGCCCATTCGCTTAAATTGGCTTTGCCTAAAATAATGCCGCCTTTGGTTTTAATACGTTCAACAATAAAAGCGTCTTCTGTTTGATTGTCTATCAAAGCATGTGCCCCTGCCGTAGTTTTCATGCTAGCTGTATTGATGTTATCTTTTAATAAAATCGGCATACCATAAAGCGGATGGTCATTAGCTGATTTATTTTGATCTTTTAGTTGGGCTTCTTTTACGGCATTCGCATTCAAAGCAATGATCGAATGCAAAGATTTATTAATATCATTTTCGTATTTTACAATCCGATATAAATACCATTGGGTGATTTTTTCATACGTCAATTTACCCGTTTTGACGTGTCCTTGCATCGTCAAGATATCCTGTTCTAAGATAAGTGGTTTTAATGCTTGATATTCTGTTTCTGAGAAGTAAGCAATTTGGTCAGCAACCAATTTCCAAACCTCATTTTTATCTAAAAATTTAGATTGGATCAATTTGTATTGCATGCGGCCAATTTTATGGTCGGCATTTTGGGTTATTTCTTTCGTTTCATCATAAGGTGTCCAAGTTGGGATAGTTGTTTGAATAGCAGGTGGTGCCGTCTGACAAGCAAGTAGCAATAATAAAGACAGTAATGGAATTAGTTTTTTCATACCAAAGGGTTTTAAAAATTAGGAACAGTTTACTACTCGTTAAAGGTACTACAAATTATGATTGTTCCTAAACGAAATGATACGGGTTACGGGTTACGAGTTACGAGTTTGGGTAGGAATGTTGTTTAATACTTGAAAATAATTCAACATGAATGATTGAATCCAAGGATTAAAAACCGAGTAAAAAAAACTCGAAAGAAATATTTTGGGTGACGATTTATATTCTCCTTCTAATTTGACACTTTAGTATTTTTTAATCAGACGACGCAGTCATCCGTCGAGGAAATGCTTCCAGTCGAATGACTAGTGTTGTCCGATTGTAAGCAGTAAACCTAAAGCCCCAAAGTCGAACAACTTACTTCATTAAAAAACACCCTAGATTCATCCTTTATTATTACCTTCACCTTTTTTATTACACTTGTGCGATAATGGTTATTTTAAATAGTTTAGGCATTCTTGTTTTGGCGATGATTGGCATCGTTCTCCTATTCTTGTTGTTGATTCCAATAGGTGCTATGATTCCTATTAATCGAAATTATCAGCCTGCAATTGGCGGTATAGATATTTATTTATCAACCAATGGTATGCACACCGATTTTATCGTCCCTACTCAAAATAATTTGTTCAATTGGACCACTTTAATTGATAGCCAACCTTTTGAAAAACATTTAAAAGACTACCCGCATTTGGGCATTGGTTGGGGAGACTGGGGCTTCTATATTGAATTGGATGAATGGGACAATTTAACGCCTAAATTAGCCGCCAAAACTTTGCTCAATCCGACGACTAAAACCTTAATGCACATCACAGGCTACGAAGAATTACCCACCAAAGAGCGTCGAGTAGAAAAAATAAGTATCACGGCTCAACAGTACCTCACTCTCTGTGCTTTTATTAAAACTGGTTTTAAGTATAATGACCAACAAGCCATCCAATTATTACCGAATCATGGATACGCCGCCAATGATAATTTTTATCAAGGAACAGGATCTTATCACGCTTTCCACACTTGTAATTATTGGGTTAATAAAGGCTTGAAAAAAGTTGGGGTACGGACGTCGCTTTGGTCGCCAATTGACCGAGGTATGTTTTATCAATTAGCTAAGATTAAATCGAGTGGTCTTGCTTAACTTCATTATTGTTAATTCAATTTTTGGAACTAATCAATCAAGTCTACAGTTCTATTGCACATATAACTTTCAATTACAGCGTTTTCAACCGCCCTCTTTTCCACTTGGTATTTCATTAAAGAACAAAATAAATAAGATATGGAAGTTGAAGAATTAACAACAAGTAGATTAAAATTAAGAAAACTTACTCCAGAAATATTTGACTATATCTATCGAGATTTATCAGCAACCAAACAGATAGAATTTTTAGGATTAGATTCTAAAAAAGAACTTGACGTTGAAAGAAAGAAATATGAAGAAGGGCTTTGGACACACAATAAGAAATTCCTATATTTTCAACTACTAGACCAAAAAAATAGAAAGATTATAGGTTGGTGTGGTTATCATACGTGGTATTTGGATCACGAACGAGCAGAAATAGGTTATGGATTATTTGGAGAGGAATATAAAAGACAAGGTTTAATGTCAGAAGCAATATTACCAATAATTGAATATGGATTTATGGAGATGAAATTAAATAGGATAGAAGCCTTTATTGGCCCAGAAAATATAGCTTCTATAAAACTGGTAAATAAATTGAATTTTGTAAAGGAAGGCCAGTTAAGAGCGCATTATTTTGAACATAATAGAGTTGAAGATTCAATAGTTTATTCCTTGCTAAGGAAAGAATATAAAAAATTTAAAAACTAATTTTAACAAATTATAGCCATTACCCCTAATTAATCAAAACAACTAAAATTGTATAAAACGAACCTTTTCTTTTATATACCAAAACAACTCCACTTACTTGAAAATTTTTAAAAGAAGATAATGATTGAAATAAGAACAAATTGCGAGAATTGCAATACCAATTTACTTTCTAATAGTAAGGGGGTCCGTAAAAATTACAGTAAATTTTTATTTTTTATACAAATATTAATGATATTCCAAAAAAAATTTATAGATTTGTTATACAAATATTAATCATATTAAACTATGGCAAAGAATTTAGGACATTTAGAAGAAAGTATTTTATTGATGGTAATGATTGTAGAAGAGGCCTATGGCGTTTCGGTGGCTGAGGCTTATGAAAAACATACCAACAACAGTATTTCAATCCCTGCTATTCATACAGTACTCAAAAGATTAGAAGGAAAAGGCATGGTAAAATCTAGTATGGGGGAAGCGACACCAGAAAGAGGTGGGCGTCGAAAAAGGATATTTGAGGCAACACCTTATGGGTATAAAATAATCGCTCAAATCCGAGAAAACAGAACCCATCTTTGGTCTTTGATTCCAAAATTAGATGTATAAAAAAATGAAGGAAAAGCAACCAAATCAATCGAATCTTTCACCACCTCGATGGGCCAGTCGGTTTCTAGCGTGGTATTGTGCGCCAGCACTATTGGACGAGATAGAAGGGGATTTATACGAAGCCTTTTTTATTCGAGCAAAAAAATATGGGCGACGAAAGGCTCAGTTATTATACATTAAAGAAGTCCTATTATTTTGTAGACCCGCTTCTTTTAAATCCTTAAAACCCGATTTTATGCCTAGTTTATTTGGTAATTATGTTAAAATTGCTGCTCGCAATCTCTTTAGACAAAAGGGGTATTCGTTCATCAATATTGCTGGTTTAGCCATTGCTTTAGCGGTGACTTTATTGATGCTATTATGGGTGCATGACGAATGGCGGATTGATAAATTCCATGTAAATGGGGATCGACTTTTTTTACTGAAACGAACGACTCCTTATGCAGATGGAAGGATAGATGTTCAAGCTAAGGTGCCTTATCCACTTTTACAAGCTGCACAAAATGAATTGCCAGAAGTAGAACAATTTATTGCTATTGGTTGGGACGAAAAAATGACCTTAAATAATGGCGCAAAAACCTTTAGAGCCAAAGGTATAGCTGCCAATGTAGCTTATTTTGACGCTTTTTCTTTCCCAATACTAGCTGGAAATATTAAAGACTTAGACGAACAACCAACTGCCATCGCTATTTCTGAATCACTCGCAAATAATTTTTTTGGCAATCAATGGGGCACCATGGCTATTGGCGCAACTATTAACCTGAAAAATGTAGGCGATTTTTCGGTAAGTGCAGTCTATAAAGATTTTCCAACTAGTTCTTCTATTCAACAAGATTTCATCTATTCTATGGACAATTTTGTACAGCGACATAATTGGATGTTAGATTGGAGAAATTCGGGGGTGCAGGGCACTTTATTATTGGCGAAAAATAGTAATGCGACTGAAGTTGCCCAAAAAATTGAAAGGATTTATCAAGCGAAACTGGAGGGAGATTTGAGGAACGGTTGTATTGTGCAAAAATTTGAAGATAATTATTTATATGGGCAATTTGATGAACAGGGAAAAGTAGCAGGAGGTCGGATTGAATATGTACAAATGTTTGCCATTGCTGCTCTCTTATTATTGATTATTTCGGGTATTAATTTTGTCAATTTAGCAACTGCAAGAGCCTCCAAAAGAGCCAAGGAAGTAGGCGTCAGAAAAACAATTGGTGCTGGTAAAAAATCCTTAGTTACCCAATTTATGGTAGAGGCAGGAATGATTACTTTCTTATCGGTTGGGCTCGGGTTATTATTAGCGCAACTTGCATTGCCACAGTTGCAATTAATTACCGAAAAAGTATTACAATTTGATTATGCCGCACCGATGTTCTGGGCAAGTATCGGCCTAATTATATTGCTAGTTACCTTATTATCTGGCACTTATCCTGCATTTGTGTTGTCCTCGTTTCGACCAACAGAAGTACTAAAAGGAAAAATTCAACATCAATCAGGAAGTATTGGTCTGCGAAAGGGCTTGGTCATTATGCAATTTGTCTTGGCTTTATTGTTAGTGGTTGGTGCATTTGTCATTAGAGAACAAGTCCAATATATCCAAAACAAAAATCTGGGGATCAGCAAAGATAATTTAATAGTGGTTGAAAGAGGAGCGGAAATAGGTAGCAAATATGCCGTCCTCAAGGATAAATTATTAAAGGCACCAGGCATAGATAAAGTAACGATTGGCCCTACAACGCCTACTGATATTCCGTCTTCGTCGAGCGGAATGTCTTGGCCGGGAAAACGCCCAGAAGACGAACATCAAGCATTCAACTATTTTTGGGCGGCCAGTAATTTTTTAGAGACCGTCGAACTACCATTAACAGCAGGGCATTTTTATCGAGCAGATGCGCCTTTTGATACGACCAACATCGTGTTGAACAAAAGAGCCATTGAAGTGATGGGCATAGAAGACCCGATTGGAAAAACGGTTCAATGGTGGGGACAACAAAGGCAGATTATTGGCGTGGTGGAAGATTTCCACACGCAATCCCTTTATGAAGATATTAAACCTGTAGTTATTTTATTATCTACTGATGCGAGAGGACTTTTGGTAAAAGCAAAAGATGGAGAAATGAAAACGGCGGTTGCCAGTTTACAAAATGTGTTTAAGGAAGTACTACCAGCCGTCTATTTACATTATAATTTTGTAGATGCAGAGTATCAGCAGAAATACAAGAGTGAGGTATTAACAGGTACACTCGCTAATTATTTTGCCATCATTTCTATTTTTATAGCTTGTTTAGGACTATTGGGTTTATCTACATTTTTAGCCGAACAAAAAACAAAGGAAATTGGTATCCGAAAAGTATTGGGTGCCTCTATGGGCAATTTGATCAGTTTATTGTCTAAAGATTTTTTACTATTGGTAGGCATTGGATTAGTCATAGGTGTTCCAATTTCTTGGTATTTGCTAAATGATTGGTTGACTAATTTTGCTTATACCATTGAATTAAAATGGTGGATGTTTGCCTTGCCAGTTCTGTTGGCTATTCTGATAGCAGGCATCACGATTGGCATCCAAGCCATTAGAGCAGCCCTTAATAATCCGATTGATGCTTTGACGAGTGAATAAACAATTCCCAAATCACATTTTCCTTACCTTTGCCTGATGAATGAATATTTTAGATCAATCATTCTACAGACAACAGGGGCATCTGCTTTATTTGAAAAAAAGATGATCCAAGAATTGTGGAGTGGATACGGCAAAATCATACGAATCGGATTGGAAAATGCTACGATCGAAAGTGTCGTCGTAAAGCATGTTCAGTTACCTCAGTCTGCGAATCATCCCCGTGGATGGAATACAGATATTGGCCATCAACGAAAGGTCAAATCCTACCAAGTAGAAGCTAACTGGTATAAGACTTTTAGTAAAAATAGTGCTGCTCGACTGCCGCAATGTCTAGCCATTGAGATGCAAAAGGAAGAAGTATTGATGATACTGGAGGACTTAAATGAAGCGGGTTATCCGTTACGCAAACGGTCGGTTAGTTGGGAAGAGATAGCAGAATGTTTGGCATGGTTGGCAAAATTTCACGCAAGTTATTTAGGAGAAACGCCTGATAGCCTTTGGGAAGTAGGTACTTATTGGCATTTGGAAACCAGACCGCAGGAATTGGCAATTTTGAAGGATCAGCGATTGAAAGCTGCGGCGCCTCTCATTGATCAAAAATTAAATAACTGTCAATATAAAACGTTTGTTCATGGAGATGCGAAACTGGCCAACTTTTGTTTTGCTAAAGATGGGCAAGTTAGTGGGGTTGATTTTCAGTATGTAGGGGGTGGATGCGGGATGAAAGATGTAGCTTATTTTATAGGAAGTTGCCTGAATGAAAGAGAATGTGAACGTTTAGAACCTCAAATCCTTGATACCTATTTTGATCATTTACAAAATGAATTGAAGGAAAAAAATGAAGCACTAGAAACCGAATGGCGGTCTTTATACCGAGTAGCATGGGCAGACTTTCATCGTTTTCTAAAAGGATGGAGTCCCAGTCATTGGAAGTTGACTAGTTATAGTGAACGAGTGACCGCAGCCGTAATTAAGAATTTATAATAATGGATATAGTTCAACTTAGTAAGATCGCAATCGAGGCAGCTCTTTCCGCAGGAAAAATCATTCAGCAATATAAGCATGAATCTGTTTCAGTAGAGCAAAAGAAAGGCGGAACAAGTTATGCCTCCCAAGTCGTCACCCTAGTAGATAAAGCCTGCGAAACAGCAATTATGTCGCAGCTACTTCCTACCTGTGATGAGTTTGATTTAGCCCTTCTATCGGAAGAGACGGAAGATGATGGTAGTCGATTCAACAAAGATTTTTTTTGGTGTATTGACCCGATGGACGGCACACTTCCTTTTATCAAAAAGCAACTGGGTTTTTCGGTATCCATTGCTTTAATTGCCAAAGATGGCACGCCATACATAGGCGTCGTGTTTGATCCTAGCACAGATACCTTATATCATGCAATCAAAGGAAATGGCGTTTTTAAAAACGGTCGTCCGTGGGCAATTAAACGGACCAATAACCATTTAACTTATGTCACCGATCGGCAACTAAAGGATACCCCTCGTGCAGCTGAAATAGTACGCTTGCTAGAGGGACATTTAGAACGTCTAAATTTAAAGGAAATCAAAGAAATTGCTGGAGCAGGTTCCGTCTTAAATGCCATGTTGGTATTAGAAAATGGTCCTGCTTGTATGTTAAAGTTTCCGAAAAAAGAAAAGGGAGGTGGAAGCATCTGGGATTTTGCTGCTACGGCATGTATTTACCAAGAATTGGGCTTGCCCGCAACGAATTTTGCGGGCGGGAAATTGGATTTGAATCAAAAGGATAGCACCTTCATGAATCAAGCTGGCGTCTTTTATGCGAATTTAGGTTAAGCTAAAATCAACTAACTTCTTTTTTGAAAGCAGTTTGAACTTACTTATTTTTTAATACTTAGTAGTCGCCTTTGAATCCATCTTTGGAATTATCAACATATCATATCTAGTGAACATTTTATACAAACCATCACTTTGTATATAATTACCGTAATAAAATTCCTTCACAAAAGGTCGAAGGTCTATTAAAACCCAGATAAGCGCCTAAATCAATTAAAATGAAAAGCTTAGTACTTTTCTAAAAGCCTTTATTCAGATCTATCTCGTGTAAAAACAACAGGTATCGCCTCAAAATTTAGTGACAAGCTATCAATGCCTCCATCTTTTCCTTTGATAAAATTGAATTCCATAAAAGGCCACATTGCCAAAGGTACTTCTTCTGTAAAATGCTCGAAAAATGTATTATTTTGTTGGTGTTCCAACCTAAAAATGGTGAAAGGAAACTCCGCTAATAAAGTCTCGGCTTTCAACGAAATAGTAATTGCTCCATACCCTGGATGTGCGTATTTTCCGACCAAATCAATTAGCTCATGGGTAGGCTTTTGATTGCTATTAATAATCGTTTTAGTAGTTGCTGGTGCAATTACATTTGTATTCGTATACCGGATATCTAAGGTGTCGGTAGTCGGTTCGACGGCTAACAATTCGTTCATTATCATATCTGTGACAGAAAAAGCCAGACTAGAACCTGTTTGATTCGTTAGCACAACTATTCCGATATTTTCAACAGGAAAAAACGCGACATTCGAGGAATAACCAGAAATGCCGCCAGAGTGTTCTACTTTATAGTAGCCATGATAATCTCGGTTAAACCAACCATAGCCATAATTAAAAAAATGCGCCGCTTTTGAATTTCTAGCAGCGGGACCTCCGCTCACAATTTGTTGAGGACTAATGGCTGCTTGTACATAATCCGCAGGTAAAATTTGCTGACCTTGATATTTCCCTTCATTCATCCAAATAGTGACCCATTTTGCCATGTCATTGACACTACTATAAATACTTCCCGCTGGAGCTCTTGTAGGCATTTCTTCGGGCAACGCTTTTGCTGGTTTCTCTGCTTCGACGGCATAACCTATAGAGAAATCCGCTTGTTGATTAGCGATGGCGACATCCGCATAAGTATTATTCATGCCCAAGGGCTTAAATATTCTTTCGGACAAATTATCCGCCCAGCTTTTACCTGTGACCTTCTCTCCTAAAACTCCTGCTATCGTGTACATATAATTGCAATACATAAATGTCTCTCCTACTTTTGCACTTGGTTTTAAATACTTCAAACGAGGAATTAAATCGGCTTTATTTGGAGATTGAAAAAGTACACAAGAAGATTCTGAGCTCATTTGTGCCAAACCTGTACTATGCGTCAATAGGTTCTTTATCTGAATGCCATCATTCATATTGGGGGTTGCAAATTCCAATTCGGAAATATGTTGATTCGGTTTATCCGATAAACTTAACTTCCCCTCCCCTTCCAAACTACCCAATATGGCTGCTGTGAAAGATTTAGATACAGAGCCGATGCCAAAAATTGTATTGTTATTTACGGGTGATTTCTTATCGACATCTCTGTATCCAAACCCTTTGGTATAAATGGTCTTGTCGCCTTTGATGACGGCAACTGCTATTCCTGCAGCGTGGTAATCGGTCAATAGTTTTTCTATTTTGGGTGTTAACTGTTCTATAGCATCGGTTTCAGATAAGGTTTGCGCATTTAACAAATAAGACAATGGAATCAGGCATAGTACGAAGCTGATACTTTTCATAAACTTAGTTTTTTATCGTTACTTATAGAAAATAATAATGACTCCACCAAAGCTAAAGACTATTCCTACAAGAAACCGTTTTTCTGATCATCAAGGAGTTCTGAATTATAAATATGAACTCATTTGCTAAATCATAGTGATTTTTAAAATCACTATGATTTAAATCGGTATTACTATCGTTTACTTGGATGTTTTCTTCGTAAACATCTTATGAATAATCGTCCATTTACCCTCCGTTTTTAACAACATAAAATAATCAATGTAAGGCGTGGGGCTTCTAGGATTTGCAATTTCCACCTTTGCTACTGCCGCATTATTTTCATAATCTATAGATAGAATGGTTCCTTTTTCCCCCGTTGGTTTTCCTTCTTTGGTATCTAGAATATAATCTTTCCCTGACCAAACTGCGATCTTATCATTTCTGACATAGTACAAATTCAAATCAGAATAAAAAGCCTTTTCTAATCGCTTGGGTTGACCATTCGTTGAGCCTTCAATATAATCCATTAAGGTAGCCGTAATTAATTCTGTATCTGTTTGGGCATTGATGGTTTGTAAGCCTAAAAACATCAATAGTAATACCATACATTTTTTCATCTTTTTTATGATTTTATTTTTATAATTTTAATGACTGCAAGGTACACGTATCCAAAGTAGTATTTTGGAATAGTATACCAAGCCACCCTATTCGTATAAGAATACTTTCTAACCTATTAAAAGCAGTTTTTTTGCCGCATTTATAGACACTTATCCCCCATACTTATACAATTATTTCCTTTTTTATAGGTTTCCTGTATTTTTACCAAATGCAAAAATATCAGAGACATATTCTATTTTGGATAACCATCTATATCCTTTGGACATTCATGAAATCCTCTAATGTCTTTTTCTCTGTCTACCTTATCATCAATTTACTGAACTTAGCGATATACATGAGTGCTTATTATATCTTAAAGCACCTGCAACTTCCCTATTTATATAGTCGAGGTAAATTTGTTTTATTTGCCTTAAGTTTGTTAGGATTATCTATTCTTTTTTATACTATCTGGCGAACGGCAGGCGTATTATGGATAGATGAATTAAGAGGGCTAAAAGGGCGTTTAAGATTTATGACTTTTATAGACTATATGACGCAAACGGTTCAATTTTATTCGCCTGCGATGGCGCTCTTAGCATGGGAATCTCATTACGAACGACAAGCCGAACAAGAAAGAATTCATCAGTTAGAAAAGGAAAAATTAAACACCGAATTAAAATTCCTAAAAGCTCAACTCAATCCTCATTTTTTATTCAACACCTTAAATAATTTGTATTCTTTTGTGGTAACTGGTTCGCCTAAAGCGCCTGAAATGATTCTAGGTTTATCGGGCATTCTAGACTATGTTTTGTATAAAAGTCAACAACCGTCTGTGCCACTTTCAGAAGAAATCACCGCCATCGAAAATTTCATTAATTTAGAAAAGATTCGATATGGAGAACGACTACAGATCAATTATCAAACGGCAGGAAATACGACTGTTCCTGTTTCCCCCTTATTGTTATTGTCTTTGGTCGAAAATGCTTTTAAACACGGCGCTAGTGGAGATATTGACCAACCCAAAATCAACGTTGACATTCAAGAAAAAAACGCAGCCATTATTTGTAAAGTGTGGAATACCAAAAGTAGCCATCAAGGAGAACTCAACGATGCTTATAAAGAAGGGATTGGTTTATCAAATATCAAACGACAATTAAATCTTGTTTATCCCGATAATCACGAATTAACGATCGCTGACGAAGCTGCTACTTTTGCTATTTCTTTAACTATTCAACCATTCGCATGAGGACTATCAAATGTTTATTAGTCGATGACGAACCACCCGCTATTACCCTGTTAGAAAAGTATGCTAGCATGATTGACCAACTGGAGGTTGTTGGTACTAGTTATAGCGCCGTCAAAGCATTCGACATGCTAAAAGATAAACAAATTGATCTGATGTTTTTGGATATTCGAATGCCTGTTTTGAATGGAATTGACTTTATCAAAACCTTAAAAAATCCACCTGCGATTATTCTAACTACTGCTTATCGAGAATATGCCTTAGATGGTTATGATCTGGATATTATTGATTACTTATTAAAACCAATTGCTTTTAATCGTTTCTTGAAAGCCATTGATAGGTATAGAAATCGAATGATTACTCCTATTGTAAAAACGCCCCCAATTCCTCCCTCCAATCAAACGGATCATATATTTGTTAATGTAAATCGTACCCATCATAAAGTTATTTTAGACGATATACGCTACATCGAAAGTTTAAAAGATTATGTGCGTATTCATACACCAAAAGACCGTTTAGTTGTCAAAGGAAACCTTGGTTCTTTCATGAAACAAATTCCCAATAATCATTTTATTCGGATACACCGTTCCTTTGCTATTGCTTTGGGGTATATTGAATCTTATAATCAACAAGAAGTGGAAATAGCTGGGCAAAAATTGCCTATTGGTAGTAGTTATCGGGAGGGGTTGATGAAGCGGTTGACCGAATAAAGAAGACCTTTTCTTTCTAGAAAGATGTTCCTATCCGGCAAAGGGCGAAAGGCAAAGGGTTTAAACTCACGGGAAACGGTTAACGATTGATGATTTGAGCGAATCTATTTCCCAATTTTGTTCAATAGTTACCTTTTGCCCTTCGCCTTTTGCCTCTAGCCGAGTAGGAAAGAAAGATTTACTTCATTCTAGATATTTTAATACAAAAAAGTGTATTTTTGAAACTAAAATATACCAATATATGCCTAGTCTTCCTTTTTTAAATTTATTTAGTACCATTCAACAAGTAGATTTTAGCAAACTCTTGGCAGTTAGAAATTATTTGGTTATTGCGGGTCAAATTATTTTTGAAAAAGATGGACATATAGTAATGACTACGATTGATGAAGAACGAACAGACTTTACGGAGGAAGATTATATGGCTTTACCAGAAAACGCCCCTTATGAATTACTAAACGGAAAACTACACTACATGCCCTCACCATTTAGAAAACACCAAATAGTTTCCATGAATCTATCTGCCGCCTTACATTTCCATGTAAAGAAAAATAAACTAGGGCAGGTTTTAGCAGCACCAATGGACGTCCATTTTGGGAAAAGAAACATTGTCCAACCAGATATTATTTTCGTATCGAATCATAGAAAAAATATATTGAAAAAATTTGTAGAAGGTGCTCCTGATTTTTTAGTAGAAATACTTTCTTATGGAACAAAAGATAAAGATTTTGGAGAAAAGAAAGCATTATACGGTAAAAAAGGGGTACTAGAATATTGGGTAATTGATCCAGATACAGAAACAGTAGAAGTTTTTAAAAAAAATAAAGCTACACTCATCTCAGATAAAAAATATAAACAAAAAGATACCATTGAATCTAAAATTATTAAAGGTTTTCAAATGGATGTAGCCGATATCTTTGAAGAATAAATAACGTTACAATTGTCTTCTCTAAAATGGGTTTGTACCGTATAAAGTGCAAACCCATTTTTACTAGCTCATTATCTAAAACGATATGCCAACCAGCCAAAAACGCAATAAAATTACCCAATACAGTTTTGTTAGCCTAATAGGTATTTTAGGTCTTCCCTTTATCGGTATTACGTTAGTCTATGCCATTTTAGGCGTACAAGCAGACGGGCATACCGTTAATCGAGTTTTTGAGGCAAGTCGTCCATTTTCTAATATCTCCATTTCTACGCACATGATTTTTGGCGCGATGATTACTGCCTTAGCACCGCTGCAATTATTAATGGGTTGGTCCAGAAAAAGGCTAAAAGCACATCGAATTATTGGTTATATTTTTACGGTAGCTGCTGTTTTGACAAGTATTGGCGGCTTCGTTTATGTAGGCATTCATGGGACAACGGGCGGCACACCGATGAATGTTGCCTTTTCTATTTATGGGGTATTTTTATTAATTGCCACTTATCAAACTATCCAATTTGCTCGACAAAAAGACATTTTAAAGCACAATGAATGGGCATTGCGCTTATTTATTTTAGCGGTGGGTTCTTGGTTTTATAGAATTTGTTATGGCTTTTATTTTACCTTAGACCCTAGTGGAAGCGGACATACAGATGACTTTCATGGCTGGTTCGATTTAGTCATGAATTTTGGCTTTTTTGTACCACCGCTTATACTATTAGAAATTTATTTTTATTTAAATAAACGAGGTAAATTTAATATTCACCCAATTATTAGTAGCTTAAGCGTTTTATTGGTTTCGGGGATTTTGATAACGGGTGGTTGGTGGATATTTAGTCGGATAATTGGGGCAATTTTATCTTGAATAATAGGTTAAACGTACGAGTGTATTGTTAGAAAAAAAGGTAACAAAAGTACTTACCTTGTGCGGATGAAATTAGTTGAAATATTTGAAAAAGTACCTGATTTTAGGACAAAATGTTTTGTTTCTCATCTTTTGAGTGAGATTCTAGTGATTTCTTTATGCGCAGTTTTGAGTGGAGCAGAAGATTTTGAAGAAATTGCAGAGTATGCCGTTCAAAAAGAAAAATTTTTACGCCAATTCCTGCAATTAGAAAATGGGTTGCCTTCACATGATACTTTTAATCGAGTATTCAGAAACTTAGATACCAAATCTTTTGAATCTGTTCTACGAGGCTGGTCTAAAGAGATACTTGATGAATTAGAATCCTATCAAATTAATATTGATGGGAAAGTGCTAAGAGGTACAGGCAAACGAGGAAAAAAGACTGCTGCTATCTGCATAGTAAGTGCTTGGGCATCAGAACAGTGTCTATCATTAGGTCAAGTAAAAGTCGATAAAAAGAGTAATGAAAAGACAGCTATTCCTGAGATAATTGAAACTGTAGATATAGAGGGGGCTTTGGTCAGCATTGACGCAATGGGGTGTCATAGCAGCATAGCTAACTTGATTATCGACAAGAAGGGAGATTATCTATTAGCTTTAAAGAAAAATCAAAAGGGATTATATGAAGAAGTACATGACTGGATGAAAAAGCATAAAAATAAAATGGATTGCTTTGTTCATACTGATTATGTAGGGGGAAGAATAGAAAAGCGAACTACTTACATTACTCAAAATCTCACTTATATTGATGAATTAGCTGACTGGAAAAAAAGTAAAACGATAATCATGGTTGAAGGAGAGCGAAGTTTTAAGAATGGAGAGAAAAAAGATACTTTTCAAATTAGATTTTATGTTAGTAGTGCCGAAAAAAATGCAGAGTACTTTGGGTGGTGTACCAGAAATCATTGGAGCATTGAAAATAAATGCCATTGGTATCTTGATTTAGTTTTTAATGAGGATAGACAACGGGTTAGAGCAGGAAATGGACCAGATAATATGGCTACATTAAGAAAAATGGCACTTCAAACACTATTGCAACACAAAGGCAAAAGTTCATTAAAGAAAGCTCGTAAGAAAGCTGCTTGGAACGAAAAATTCTTATTTGAAATCCTTTGCAATTTCTAACAATGTACTCGTGCGTTTAACCTACTTGAATAACTATAAAATCAAGTTCCAGATGAATAAATTTTATTTTATTTTCCTACTGTTTTTTACTATTTGTATTGCTGCTTGTCAAAAGAAAAACAATTATATCAAATACTATAATCTTTGCAATTTAGGCGATAAAGAAAAGTATTTTGAAAATTATGAGGTAGCCTCACAAAATTATCAAGCTGCTTTTAAAGAAGTGGATTATGTGCATGCTGATACTTACAGAAAAGCTGCGGAATGTGCGGTGCAAACCAAAGATTATGCAAGGGCTGCTACCTATTACAAAAAATCTTACCTTAATGGTTATGAATTGACCTTTCACGTAGGTGATTCAAGTTTTAATCAATCAACTTACGGCATTGAGTTAAATAAAGCCATACCTGACTATTTTGCACAAGCCAAACAACAATTTAATCAAGAATATCAGACAATCATTGATAGTTTGTATTATATTGACCAGAATATAATTCGAGGTGGATATGCAGAAGGAGTGTATCAAATTGACAGAACTCAATTACCTGCTAACTTATTTGATTTAGATAAACAGGTTTTTGCGACCTTAATGGATCTGGTTGTCAAATATGGATTTCCTGCGGAACCACTAGTTAGTCCAAAAACATACGGTAAAGCAGCTATAATTTTTCACCATAATATCAGGTTACCAGAGAACAGTCAATATATGGATTTTGCCATTACTGCTTTAAAAAATGGGCAATATCATCCTAGTAATTTCGCTTGGATGTATGACCAAAGTTTAACACATATAGGTAAAAAACCTTTATTTTACTACGGTGTTCCAGGCATATTTCAATTAAGCGACGCAGAAAAAGCAATGGCTGATGAAGAACGGAAAAAATACGGCATCAAACCCATTGAATCCACAAAATTTGAAGAAACAGCAGATGGTATTTCTATGATGACGCTTTGGTAAAAAATAATAAGATTAATAATGGATTCAGCAAAAGCAGTAAGAAAAGGAGAAGCCCTGGATTGGGATAAATTAGAAGTATACTTACGAGCCAATTTACCCGAATTAACGGGGGAAATGACCGTTGGGCAATTTCATGGAGGTCATGCTAATTTGACTTATTTATTAAAATTTGGTGACACCGAATTAGTCATGCGTCGTCCACCTTTTGGAAAAATAGCCCCAGGTGCCCATGATATGAAACGAGAATATCGTGTTTTATCCAAATTATACAAGCATTTTGCTCCCGCACCGAGGGCGTATCATTTATGCGAGGATGAAGCAATCATTGGCGCTAAGTTTGTCGTAATTGAGCGCAGAACAGGCGTGATTGTCCGCTATGAATTATTGGACTGTTTTAAAGAATTTGATAAGGCAGAAGAACGCTTAACGGATGCAATGATTCGAGCGCAGGCTAAGCTACATGCAGTCGATTATGAAGCAGCGGATTTAAGTAGATTGGGTAGACCCGCAGGCTTTTTAGAGCGACAATTAGCTGGTTGGGCAAAACGTTGGGAGTTATCCAAAACGACGGATAATAAAGGAATGGATGAGATTTTGGTCTTATTACAAAAGAACATTCCTACGACCCAAAAAGTGTCTATTATTCACAATGATATCAAGTTTGACAATTGTCAATTTCAGCCCGACAATCCCGATGAAGTGACTTCTTTTTTCGATTGGGATATGTGTACTTTAGGGGATCCCTTAGTCGATTTTGGATCCACTTTAAGTTATTGGCCAGAGCCTTTCCTTGAACAATTTGATTTACCCGTTATGTTATCGGGTAATTTTCCTAACAAGGCGTTTTTAATTAAAAAATATGCCACTTATACTGGTTTAGATATGCATCAGGTAAATTGGTATCAAGCGTTTGCTTATTGGAAAGGAGCGGTGATTGCGGAACAATTATATGCTCGCTATTTGAAGGGCGAGAGTACCGATGAAAGAATGAAAAAATTTGGGAAGACGACTAATGCTTTTACGCAGTTTGCTTTGCATCTTTTGGCATAATATTACTGGATAACTTCCTGTTATCCAGTAATTTCATATTGCATAATATATTAGAAATCGAAGTTATTTGGTAATTTCCGACTGCCTAATTTACTGGATAACGGGAAGTTATCCAGTAAAATCAAAGCTCCGCCGCCAAACGACAACCTCTATCAATCGCCAATTTCGCATCAATTTCCATCGCTACTTCTGCGCCACCGATAATATGTAAGTTCTTTATTTCTGCCTGTAAATCATCGTATAGATTTCGTTTCGAGACCTGCCCTGCACAGACAATCACCGTATCTACGTCCAACAATTCAGCCGTATCATTAATGCGGACATGCAAACCTTGGTCATCAATCTTTTCGTATTGTACGCCACCAATCATTTTTACGCCTTTTCGCAACAAGGAAATCTTATGCGTCCAACCTGTTGTTTTGCCTAGACTTTTTCCGTGTCGAGTTGTTTTCCGCTGCAATAAATACACTTCTCTATCGGCAGTTGCGATGACGGGTTCGATACCTGCTACACCGCCTCTTGGATGATTTTTAAAATCTATACCCCATTCTTTGGCAAACACCTCAATGTCCAAAGCAGCAGATTTGCCTTTGTGCATAATCAATTCGGCTACATCAAAACCGATACCACCTGCACCAATAATGGCTACTTTTTTGCCAATTGGTTTTTGCTCATAAATCGCTTCCTCGTAACTCAACACTTTAGAATGATCAATGCCTTCAATTGCAGGGACTCTTGGTTGGATGCCTGTAGCAATTATTACTTCATCCCATTTTTTGGCGATTAACTCTTTGGTAGTAACTCGATGATTTAACTTTACTTGGACGCCATATTTTTTCAACATGACTTTATAATAGCGAATGGTCTCATGAAATTCTTCTTTTCCAGGAATACGTTTTGCCATATTAAAATGACCACCAATTTCATTACTCGCTTCAAATAAAGTTACTTGATGCCCTCGTTCTGCGGCAGTAATGGAGAAGGCTAAACCTGCTGGCCCCGCACCAACTACGGCAATTTGCTTAGGATTTGCTGTTGGTAAATAATTTAATTCCGTTTCATGACAAGCTCTAGGATTGACCAAACAACTAACTGTTTTTCCCCAAAAAGCATGATCTAAACAAGCTTGATTACAAGCAATACAAGTATTAATTTCCTCGACTTTTCCTGCTTTGGATTTATTCGCCAATTCAGGATCTGCCAACATCGGCCTACCCATAGAGACAATATCTGCATGTCCTTTTTCAAGTACTTCTTCTCCCACCGCAGGCATATTGATTCGATTACTCGTAATTAAGGGAATAGACAATTCTTTTTTCAACCGTCCTGTTACTTGAGTAAAGGCAGCCCGTGGCACTCTCGTAGAAATGGTTGGCACTTGAGCCTGATGCCATACAAAATGGGTGCTCATAATATTGATGCCTTCTGCTTCAATCGCTTTAGCTAAAGTGACCACTTCTTCCCACGAACTTCCTTTGTCCATTAACTCCATCGCTGCTATTCGGAAAATCAATAGAAATTTTTCGCCTACCGCAGCTCTCATTCTTCTAACAATTTCTATCGGGAAGCGCATTCTATTTTCATAACTCCCACCCCATTTATCGGTTCGCTGATTGGTCTTTTCCAATAAGAAAGTACTAACTAAATAACCTGCCGAACCAATGATTTCTACCCCATCATATCCTGCCTCCTTTGCCATTTTTGCACATCTGATATAATCCGAAATCGTTCGTTCAATATCTCTCTCCGTCATTTCATGAGGAATCAATCGACTGATTGGAGATTTAATGGCAGAAGGTGCCATTAAGGTTTCCGTTTTAGCTAATGGTCCAGCATGCAAAATCTGCAAACAAATCTTACAATCTTTATCTGCTGCTTTGACGGCATCCGTCACCTGCTTATGTAATGGTATTTGTGCTTCGTTGGTAAACGCTTCTTCGTGTGGGCCGACAATCCCTTCTTTACTCGGAGAATTTCCGCCTGTGATAATTAAACCAACTCCCCCTTTGGCTCTTTCCGCAAAATAAGCCGCCATTCGCCTATATCCATCTGCCCCTTTCTCTTCTAATCCAGTATGCATAGAACCCATTAAAATTCGGTTTTTAAGGGTCGTAAAGCCTAAATCTAAAGGCGTAAAAAGTTTTGGGAAATATTTATTCATTTTTGATACAAGTCTGAAAATTATAAAAGCGAATATTCGCTATAGGAAAAAACTTTGCAAAAATAATTCATTATTCCTGTAACTAAAAATTCAAAAAAATTAAATTTGTGACATTCAATAATTGCAATTCATATAATAAATATATAATTTTGTTACTCCTTATCAACAGAATTACTCCTCTAAAATCCCCAAAAAACCATTTTTAACCAAATGGAATTAATCAAAATTAACAAGAGGGATAGTGGAACTAGCTACAAAATATGGAAAAGGCATTATGATTAGTCAATGCCAATAGAGAGAATCGCAAAAAAAAAGCATGACAATTACTTCTAAACTTAACATATTCATTCTAAACACTATTCCCTCTTTTTCGCTTCAATAATAATATCCCTTCTCGCTCCTATCGAATTATTTTTCAATTGCTCCATTGCAAGTATTTCTAGTTACTTTAATAGTACCTTGAGTTAATTCAACTTATCCTTTCAATCTTAATACAAACGCACATTTAGGTTTACCAAAATGGTATTAGAGGTACAATAAAAGCCTCTAACTTAGGTGCGAATCCCCTATATTCAATCCCTACAATTATCACTTGTTTTAGCGCATTTAATGCTCTTTTCTTAGGATAATTTTCAAGTAAAAATAAGCATGTCCGAATTCCTTACCGCTTTGGCAGGAATCGCCTTTTGATGGCGCAACTCTCCACCTAAAAGTCCTTTTTCTAAACTCCTAAACAGTCAACTTTGAATCATCATTTAAAACTGATTATCAATTAGATGAATTTTCACACAAACAATTATTTAACTAAGTCTACCTTATTTTAGCATAGACTTTAAAAACCCCTTTTATTATGTATAATACCATTAATTTTTCTCAAAAAATCATTATAGTAGATGATGGAGATATTTAAAAAATAATGTTCTCTGATAAAAGAATACGAACATATGCTGGATTATTAATTATGATAGTCCAGCGTTTTTAATTTAGTTAATTCATCTACCAACCATAGTTTTAAGGCAATTTTTTCTTCTTTAATTTTTTCTTCTATCTTTTCTAATTCCGCCTTATTGCATTTTTTCTCCTTAATTAATTTTGCAATTTTTCGTAAAATTGAAATGAGGTTTAGGTATAAATCTATTACATTTTTGGCGATTGATTTTTTTCGCCTAAAAAATCTTTCACAAGAAAAAGAGTAGGCTAAGAAAACATCAAAATAAGAAGGATCTTTTAAAAATAGTTCAAAATAGCTTCGCAATAAGAGTGCTTTGGCTCTTAAATTGTCTCTAGTCTCTCTAAACGGGTAATTTATTAGTAAATCAGTTAATTTAATATATTTTTCTTGGTAGAAATAGATGAAGCCTCGACATAAAGTTTTTATATCCTCTTTTTGATCTTCTTCCAAGTATTTTTCATAATTAATCATGAATTGTTCCACCCATTGAAAATCTTTTGACCTAATAGCAAATAAACAAGCATTAATAAATATGCTAGCGTTAAGCCTTCCTGATTCAATTAATAAATCATACTTCAATCCTACTTTCATTAGTTCAAAGTTTTCATTAAAAAAAATTTTTTCTCCCTGATTCCATTTTGAAATGGCATAATTCATTAAATAAACTAATAAATCCTGTTGATTTGATTTACTTAATTGGGGAACAATCTCTATATAACTTTCTTTTAATTCGAAATAAGCCGTATCAGAAGGCGCTTTTAAAAACAAGAACGTTTTTTTAAAAGCACTAAGTGGAGGATATTTTTGAAAATAAGCTGTCGGTATTTTTTTTATTGCTGTTTCTAAATGAACTACTTCGTATGTTGTTTTTAAAAATTTTTTTTGAGACAATAAATTACAACTCAACCAAATTTTATTAGTCCAATAATGTAATTCTAGATGCTCCAGCATTTCTGTTTGTAATTCGACACTTTCTATTGATTTTTTTGTAGCAGGATGATAAACTAATTCCTGAATCAATTGCTGCTGCTCAAAAAAATGATTTTTATCTTTAATCGGAGTTAACTTCATTTCTTCCAATAACCGAAAAGTTCCTTTTTCAAACAATTCCATTTGGCTGCGCTTACCATAAATATGTATTAGCTGTTTTTTGCGTTCTTTTTCACTATCCCTTACTTCTTTAATGATCAAAAAATCTTCTAAATGACGAGTAAATGTCCGTAGTAGCATTCTTAATTTATTATCATTATACTTTTTGTCTGGAAATAAGTAAGCGAAAAGAAGTGGCTTATTTAATTTAGACGAAATAAACTCAGGAGCGTATTTAATCAAATAGGTATAGAGTTTAGGTAGGTGTTCATTGGTTGTAAAAAATGAAGATTGTAACAGTTTTTTGAAGCGGCGTAGTTCTTCCTTATTGAGTAGTTTTAATACCTTGATTAATTTACTATCTTGCATTTATTGTTTTTTTTTCATTATACACTCTGATCATATTAAAAACTAATAATCAATTATTTATACTACTTTTTTTAAAAAAATCATTATTTTTTAAAGATACAAGTTACTAAAAATGTCTGAAAATAAAACAAAAGAAGTAACTATCTTGTGTCTAGTTTGAAATTCCATTCCAAAAACCAACAATTCAAAAAAATTACGGTGAAACGCTCCAGATTAAAAACACTTCTTAATAACCAAATCCGTTAAAATAAAATATACTTTAAACTACTTCTTCCTATTTTCTTTTTGAAAAGAGGATATTGGTAGCATTTAGATTTGAATTTGATTTTTTTAAGATTGAATTCCTCTAAAAAACCAAGCATTATACCATTATAACCCTTATTTATGGTAATAAAAAATAGGCAGTATTGCTTTTGACCTAAAGCAGGATGCTTAAAGACTCATTATAATTGAGAGAGTATTTGGGGGAAGGAAATCATTTTTCTTTCCCCTTTTTTAACGTATATTAAAAAGTAAACGGAGGAACACATGCATAAAAAAAGCCCTGAGATAAATATACCTCAGGGCTTTTTAAGTAAAATTTAAGCAAACTTAAAAATTACTTTCCGTTAGAACCGCTACCGCTAATTACATTAGGAGATGCAGCAGGAACCGCTTCTGGTTCAGCAGCTTTCTTAGCTACTTTCCCTTTGATTCTTAAGATACGCTTTTCAACGTCTTCATTCGTTGTCAAAGTTACGGTCTTTGTAAAAGGACCAACACGCTTAGTGTCGTAACGTACCTTAATTTGCGCAGACTCCCCTGGCAAAATTGGCTCTTTTGGATAGGTTGGTACAGTACAACCACAACTACCTTTTGCATGCTTAATCACTAAAGGTGCATCACCTGTATTGGTGAACTCAAAGAAACGGAAAGGATCAGAATCTTGAATGATACTTCCATAATCTACTTCTGTCGTTTGTAATTCCATGATTGGACCAGTAGATTGTGTTTTTTCTTGAACTTCTTTAGCCAACCCTTCTTGTGCAAAAGAATAAGTTACTCCTAAAGTAAGGCATAATGCCAATGCTAATAATTTCTTCATTTTGATAAATTTTGATTTTTCAAGAGCTTATTCCAACGCTCTTTGTTCTTGGAAAAATTTGACTTGATTTATTTTTAGAACGTTACTTATTAAATAACGTTCATTTAGCCAGCCTAATTACATTTACAAATTTAAGTTTATTTAAAATCAGATGAAAGTATTCTACTTGCTAATCCTTGTTAACCTAACGTTAATATACTAGAAACGGGATAAATTTGTGAATTTGTAAAAAAGAAAAGGTAAGCTATCTTTAAGTGACGAAACTAAAAAAGATATGCTTACCCTCAACATCAGCAAAACTGACATTGAGCAACTAAGATACGAAAGATATTCTTATCCATGTATGCTCGTACAAAAACGCTTAACAGCTATTTTAATAAAGGCTACTACAACATATAGTCATAAAGAAATAGCTCAACTATCTGATATTAGCTTGAATAGTGTAACCAATTATATCCACTTATGGAATAAAGAAGGTTATGAAGGTATCCTAAAAGTAGGATATGGCACCAATAAAAGTGAATTGGAAGCTCATAATGAAAGTTTATTGACCTATTTTGAAAAGCATCCACCCCATACAGCTAATGAAGCTGTTTACCGAATAAAAGAGCTGACGGGCTTAAATAGAAGCCCTACTCAAGTTCGAGAGTGGATGAAGCGACATGAATTAAAATATCGAAAAACAGGTCAAATTCCTTCAAAAGCAAATCCTGAAAAGCAAGCTGATTTTGTTGAAAATACGCTTAATCCTTTGATTAATCAGGCAAAATTGGGTCAAATTCATTTATTATTTATGGATGCTGCCCATATAGTCATGGGGGTATTTTTATGCTTTTTATGGTCAGTCAAAAGGGTATTTATTAAAAGTTCTTCTGGACGAAAACGACATAATGTACTTGGTGCAGTCAATGCCGTTAATCAACAAATACACTTTTTTACCAACCAGACTTATATCAATGCCAATTCTATAGTAGAGTTTTTGCATCAACTTAGAATCTATTATTTTGATATGAAGCCGATCTTTATTGTTCTAGACAATGCTCGCTATCAGAAATGCGATTTGGTTAGATATATAGCATGGCAACTCAATATACATTTGGTGTATTTACCTTCTTATTCACCAAACCTCAATATCATTGAGCGATTGTGGAAATGGTTAAAGAAAAAATGTCTGTATGCTAAGTACTACGAAGACTTTAATCAATTTCAACAAACCATTAATCAGACATTGAAAAAGGCAAACTCCGAATTTCAATCTGAACTAGAATCTTTGTTAAATCTCAAATTTCAGACTTTTTGATTTCACAAATTTATCCCGTTCGCAGTATAAACGATAAGGGATTAATTTTAATCATCATCTAAGCCACGAATCTAGTACTAATCCGTACTTTTCAAAAGTGCGGATTGTTTCATTGTTTCATTTTAACCTCCAAACGAATTGTTTCAATAGTTCAAAATTGTTTTTTTAGCCGCTATCTACTAACTTTACCTAACTGAATTTAAATCCGTTTTCCACTATTTGTAATCCGTACTTTAAATTCAGCAATCAATGAATTTAAGCAGAAAATCACTCTTTTTCAGCAAGTTATTAAATAATTAATAAAAAAAAGCAACTTTTTTTCCTCCCGTGTTGCTCTTTATTTGCTATCAAAATAACTCCTATAAAAATTTACAGTATTTCCACGAAGCAAAATCTTTATTTGCCACCTCCTTCTTTTTCAAAATTAAACCCTTCTTTCAGACGAATAAATATAAAAAGAGTAACAATAATTGGGTAAATTAATAAGGGTTGGATATTGTAGATTAGCAATCATCAGTCCAAAAAATAGGATTTTTAGCGGTTTTTTTTCATATTTTTGTGCTTCAACACAAAAATAAAACCATAAGAACTACTCACTAGCAAGACACATTCATAAAACTAATGCTCGATTTGACAATTAGTTTTAGACAAGTGGTTAATGACTCAAAAATTATTGACGTGTAAACGGATATAAACCACATTGTACAACCAAAAAGGCTTCACATATATGCTAGAGATTGATTTATTAGAAAGCGTAATTCCTGCTACAAAAAGTAAGTCTGCTTACGAACAAGAAGTGATAGCTGATTTTAAACTGGCAGCTTTATGTCGGGAAATTAGTTTTTTAGCACGTAAAGAAGTTTTAAACGGAAGAGCTAAATTTGCCGTAACTGCCGATGGTAAAGAAATCCCGCAAATTGCCATGGCAAAAGTATTCCAAAAAGGAGACTTCTGGTCTGGATATTATCGGGAACAAACTTTTATGTTTCATAAAGGTATTGCTACTCCAGAAGAATATTTTGCCGCTATATATGCCGACGCAGTCAATGATCCTTTCTCTGGTGGGCGACAAATGAACAACCACTTCTCCACTTCTTTAATAGATAAACAAGGCAACTGGACCGATCATAAAGATTTATACAATGCAGCTTCTGGCGTTTCTTGTACCGCAGGACATGTAGCCAGAGCATTAGGTTTGGCCTTTGCTTCCAAGAAATATAGAGAAAGCAAAATCCTTAACACCTCAACTAATTTTTCTAATAATGGCAATGAAGTTTGTTTTTGTACCATAGGTGACGCGAGTACATCAGAGGGTGTTTTCTTTGAAACGATCAATGCAGCAGGCGTTTTAAGAGTGCCCTTAGCTGTTTTTGTTTGGGATGATGGTTATGGTATTTCTGTCCCTGCTAAATATCAAACGACTAAACAGAATATTTCTGAAGTGTTAGAAGGTTTTAGAGTGAATGAAAAAGGAGAAGGTTTTGATATTTACACCTTAAAAGCGTGGGATTATAAAAATCTTTGTGAGACCTTTGAAAGAGGCATAAAAAAGACAAGAGAAACACATATTCCTGTTATCTTCCATATACAAGAATGTACCCAGCAACAAGGACATTCTACCTCTGGTTCGCATGAACGATATAAGTCTAAAGAACGATTGAAATGGGAAAAAGAGATGGACTGCAATAAAAAGATGGCAGAATGGATGGTAAAAGAGGGTATTTTAACGCAAGAAGAAATCGATGCTATCCAAGAATGGGCCAACGAAAAAGCCAAAGCACATAGAGATATTGCTTGGGAAGCCTATAGTAAAGTAAATAGACAGCATTTCGCAGAAGTATTAGGTATTTATACGAAAATAGTCGCAGAAACTAAACATAGAACTGTCGCTAGAGAGATTTATAAAGACCTTAAAAGCAATCAAAACCCATTGCTATTTGATATGGTCAAAAGTGCTCGACAAATGAAATTCGAGACTATGGGCGAGAATTTACAAGGGATTTTAGAATTAGAGAATTGGTTACAGAAAGTAGAAAGCATTTGGCATGAACGCTATCACAGGCATTTATATAGTGAATCGCCAAAATCAGCCTTAAGAGTACCTGTCATTCCTGCTACTTATACTGATACGCCCAAGAAGGTCAACGCCTATCAACTAATTAATAAATTTTTCGATAAGGCATTAGCCAAACATGATAATCTTTATGCTTTTGGAGAAGATGTAGGAAAAATTGGATCGGTGAACCAAGGCTTTATGGGGATGCAAGATAAATACGGAGAAGAAAGAGTTTTTGATGTGGGAATTCGAGAAGCAACCATAATGGGACAAGCATTGGGTTTAGCGATGCGAGGGATGCGCCCAATTGCGGAAATTCAATACTTGGATTACTTAATTTACGGTTTGCAGACGCTTTCAGATGATGTGGCGACTTTGCGCTACCGTTCTGATAACAACCAACAAGCGCCTTTAATTATCCGAACAAGAGGGCATCGCTTAGAAGGAATTTGGCATAGTGGATCTCCAATGGGCATGATGATACATTCGCTTCGGGGCATCTATTTATTAGTGCCTAGAAATATGACCCAAGCAGCGGGGCTTTATAATACGATGTTAGCATCTGATGACCCTGCTATTTTGATAGAATGCTTGAATGGCTATCGACTAAAAGAACGATTACCCGATAATCTAGGCGAATATACTGTTCCATTAGGCGTTCCTGAAATATTGCAAGCAGGATTTGATATAACCCTTGTTACTTATGGTTCTTGTGTTAGGATAGCTGAAACTGCTATGTTAAAACTAGCGAGAAAAGGTATTTCCGTAGAATTGATAGATATTCAAACTTTAATCCCTTTTGATTTAGAACATGGCATTGTAGAATCGCTAAAAAAGACCAATTGTGTCTTGTTTTTAGATGAAGATGTTCCCGGTGGCGCTTCCGCTTATATGATGCAAGAAGTATTAGAACAACAAAATGGCTACCGTTATTTGGATGCAAAACCTAGGACTTTAACGGCTAAAGCACACCGTCCTCCTTATGGCGATGATGGTGACTATTTCTCTAAACCTAGTGTAGAAGATGTGATAGATACGGTTTTTGAAATGGTTCGAGAAAGAGAACCTAGGCGGTTTAGTTAGGTCAAATAAAATTTGTTGCCGTGTTGCCGTGTTTTTTATAAACGTCCCAACACGGTAATATTCTACCAATTTATCCTACCAAGTAGTGTTCTCGTAGTCTCCCGTATTTATTCATTAACTCAAGCCGCGGATCATTTGAAAAAACTGGTAGCAAAGCCTTCAGGCTTTCCTGTCAAAGGCCTTTAGGCCTGTTTTGCTATACGTTTCCGACCTGAAGGTCGGTGACGGGAAAGTCTAAAGGCTTTTCTACCAGTTGTCCACAACTTAAATTAATTATTATCTCTTGTAAATTCCATTGTCCAATTGGTTTCCCACTCTTTTGCTTTTTCATCAAAATAGGCTTGTTCCCAAAGAGCCGTATTTTCGGAAGGCTTTTTCCACGTAAACCTCAATTTGTATTCTTTTCCTAGATATAGTTCTTTACCATAAAACTCGCCAATCCCATTTTTAAATCCTCCAATCACTTGCTCTTTTAAAAAGTTTTCGGGACTTGCGGTGTCCGCCCAATAAATTGTCCAAATATTTGTTTTAGGGTTAACCATTCTGATACTAAACCCGATAAAATCGTCTCCAAAATGAGTCGATTTCATTTCGTCCATTAGCCCCAAGCCATTAAGAAATGGTTTAGTCTCCATGTTGGCGGAAAATTCAATCCATTCCTTACAGCCTTTCAGTCGCTCTTTCAGTTTTTTGTTTAGTACTTTCCATTTTCCTATTAAAAAATCAAAGTCCTGAATTTCGATAAGCGTATTATTTGTTGTTGTATTTTTGTCCATATTGAAAGGTCTAGAGGTATAAAGGGTTTAGAGGTTCGCAGGCAAAACTGCCAACTGCCAACTGTTTACTGCGTTTCCGCATATTTTTCTCTAATAATATTCATGTGATGTATCTCGTGTCCTGCAATGACAAAAGCCATCGCTAAAGGCGACGCTGGATCATTACTCGCCGTACCAACCCTAGACGAGGCTGCATCATCTAAATTTTCGAATAAAGCAATTGTTGCCATTCGAACGGCTCGATATTCACGCATAATGGATTCGGGAGAACGATTAGCTGCATTCATAAAAGGAGCAAATTCATCTTGATCAAATCCAGGTAATGCCGTCGCATCATTTCGCGCAATACGAAGCGCTCGATAGGCCAAGATTCGTTCTGCATCCATCATATGAATTAAGATTTCTTTTATGGTCCATTTTCCTTTGGTGTAAGCATGATTCCATTTATTCTTTGCACATTCTTTAAAAAACTGTTCGATGTCTATAAGTTGCTTTTTTAAAGCAGCAATAATATTTATGGTTTCCACCAGATTAATGTATTTTTTAAAATACTCACTTGATTCGTTTGCTTGAGGTTTTCGTGGTGTCATCATGATTTGATATCGTGTTTTTATAAAAAAATTAGGCTTTAATCTGCATACGCCAATTCATAGTAATGATTTAGATAGGAGTCCCAATCGGGGTTATCTGCTTGCTTTAAGACATGTTCTACCCACAAATTTCGCTCATGCCATAATATGTTCATCTCCCAAACGCAAAACCGTAATCCCTTACTTGAAATATCCTCAAACTTATCGGGATGCTCATATTCAGCACAATAAACATGATTTTGAATAACATTGTCGTAAATCCACCAATTTACGACAACTAAAATACTATCCATTGCTTCATGAATCATTACCGTACCGATTTTATAATTAGGAAAATCATTTATTTGAGATTTTTCCTTTATCCAATCTGGTAAAATCGCTTTTATTATATTTTCTATTTCAGGAGTAGCTCTTAATTCATTATATTTCAGGCTATACAATTTGAATTTCCAATCGCTGAATTCGGTTATACCTAAGTATTTGACCGCTCTTTTTTTGAATTTTTCCATATAGTTACTTTTTATTTAATAGTTTCTAAAAATTGCTGCTCATAGTTTTTTATTGCGTCTAAAATAATGACATCTGTGGTTTTTCCACGACTTTTTATTTCTCAAACTCATTAAAGCATCATAGGCTTTAGGGCTTTTGGTTTTGTCTAATGCAATGGCTGCCGCATTGATAACCCTATCACTTTCATCGGTCTATTCTTGATTCATTCTGGTTAATAATTCGCGATTAAATTGTTGTAGCTTGTTCGATTCAAAGCGATTGTCAATAATTCTAAAATCGTAATCCTTAGTTCTTGTTTTTTGTGCTTGAAAAGGCATAATAAAAATAGGTTCAGCGGTATAATTAGCAGGTCCAAATTTAATCGCATAAATCTGAATTTTATTTTTATCCCCTGTTACAAAAGGATAACCATCGCAATGCCGCAACATCGTTTGAACATCACAATAGTCGATAATCTTGTTCAGTAATTCAGGTTGATGCCTCTTTTTGAAAAAAGTAATCGACGCGTTTTTATCCAAAAGAGAATAATTACCAAAGTAGTAAAAGGAATCCTTTTTAATAATTGCTTTCCAGAGCAAGCTATTAAAAGGGGTAGGTGTTATTAATAAATCCTCGTAATCAATTTGCTGCTGGTTTAAATTATTAACCACTACCTTTTTAGCTATATTTTTTGATATAAAAGTCCAACTCAAATAAATGGAAGATAATAGTAGCGCAGTATAAATTACTCTTAGTTTCTGCGACTCCTTTTTTTTAGTCAAAACAATCCAAACTAATGGTAGTAATAGACACAAAGTATAAATCGGCTCTATAACATGGATATTATTAAAGGAAATTAAACGCCTATCAAAAGGCCAAAATAGTTGGGTACCATAAGTGGTGCAGCAATCTAATAAAGCATGCGTGAATAGCACGTAAAAAAAGAATTGAAACCTTTTTTTGAATGGATATTCTTTTAATGAAAATTTAGCAAAAAAAGCGCTTAATAATAAACTACAAAGGATAGAATGAGAAAAAGAACGGTGTACGACTACAAAGTTTCCATCCGCATAAAACGGTTTTAGCAAAACGTCTAAGTCTGGAATAGTAGCGATCAATCCGCTTATTAAAACCGTTTTTTTAGAAGTATTTTTTAGGGTAGCACAGCCGACGATTCCTCCAAGAGCAAACTGAGTGAGTGAATCCATGTTTAGTGTTCTTTAATTAATGCACGCCCCAAAATTAAACTCTAAGCGGTTTATCCTTATACACCACTTTTTATTTATAAAGGAGGCCGGTTAATTGCTTTTAGTAACAACCGGTATCTATGACATCTTTAAACTGGACTATAATAGGAGGTCGGTTTATCAATAATTTTGTGTTCGTTAGTTTATTGATCATTCAAAATCAAAAATGATGAACCGAAAATTAATCCTAATAAGCTTGTTTTGTTACCTATACATGAGTAATGTAATGGCGCAATCCACCACCAATTTTTCCTACACGCTAAATGCGCAAGTGGTCGATAACCAATCACTCCCAATCGAACTAGGAAATGTTTTATTACTTAATCCAAAGGATTCTAATTTACTAAAAGGGGATGTTTTTATGGATGGAGTTATCCGTATTGATAATATAACAGCCAATACTTTTTTATTAAACATCACGGCATTAGGCTATAAAGACTTTTTCCAAACTATAGACAATAGCCAAAAAACTGCGCAAATCAATCTAGGTACACTCACCTTAGCTATGGAATTAATGGCAGGCGTAGAAGTAGTAGCTAGACAAGCAGTATTTGAACAACGAGGGACAGACTTAATTGTCAATGTAGCAAATACGTCTTTAAAAGAGGCTGGAACAGCTTTAGATGTCATTCAAAATGCACCAAAAGTATTTATTGATCGGAGCGGGCAAATTTCGATTATTGGAAAAGGCGCAGCTTTGGTTTATTTGAATGGGCAGCAAGTTTCTTCCACTCAAATATTGAGTAGTATTAGTTCCAACAACATTAAAGAAATAGAGATCATTGAAAACCCTTCTGCCAAGTACGACGCAGCGGGAAATGCAGTCATTAATATTATTACCAAAAGTAAAACTTTAGAAGGGTATAAAATTGGACTACTACAACGAGCAGCTAAAGGAAAGTTTTATCGGTCTTATTTTCAGGCAAATACTTATTATAAAGTCGATAAATTGTTATTGCAAGCAAGTTACGGCATTCGACCTTGGCAATGGGGTATACGCAATCAACAAACTCGAACCAATAAAGCAAATACAACTTTTGCTGAAATTGATAATGATTTTTTCCAAAAAAATAAGCGATTAGACCATGATTATAATTTTCGTTCCACGTATCAAGCTTCTGATAACCTTCAGTTAAATTTACAATATACAGGCTCGGTAATAACAGGCGATAACGAATCCGATAACCTCCGAACTGCATTATCAGCGGAAGTTCCTGATTTTACGATTAAAGGAAAAGCGTTTGGGGCTTATGATCAAATTAGTAATACGCTAAACCTTTCTCTACAAAATAATTTGGATACTTTGGGATCAAATTTTCAATTAGTCGGACAATATGCTACTTTCGATTTTGATAGAAGTGGACGCAATCAACAGTTATTTTCTAAAGAAAATACAACCACGCCGATTAATCGAAAGAGCCTCAATCAAAGTGATATTCGGATTTATTCTTTTCAAGCCGATTACAAAAAAGTGTTTCGCCAAAAGTGGACTTTGGAGAATGGTTTAAAGAATGCCTATGTGACCAATGGTAGTTCCCTCAAATTTGAAGGCGAAGATTCCGAAGGTACTTATTTTGAAATACCAGCGTTTAGTAATAATTTCGATTATTCCGAAAACATTCTGGCAGCTTATAGCCAAATTAACTGGCAAGGTAAACAAGTAAAATTTACAGCAGGATTAAGAAGTGAATGGACGCAAACAACAGGTACTGCTGGTAATGCTGGCACAGAAAAAATCTATGATAGAAGCTATTTCAATTTATTCCCTTCGGCTTCCATCAGCAAGACCTTTAATGAAAAATTGACGGCGAGTATTGATTATGGATATCGCATTAATCGACCCTTATTTCAAGACTTAAATCCTTATGTGCTTTTTGTGGATTCTTTGGTGTCCTTAAAAGGAAATCCGAATTTAGTACCAGAATATAGTCATGCTATTACGACTAATATTAATTATCAAAATTGGACGCTTAATTTGAATTATAATTATACCAAAAATAAAATTAATCAAATTTTTCGCTCTCAAGATACTGGAAATCCAGAAGCTATTTCTTTCGTAAAGGAAAACCTTGAGCATACTAAATTATATTCCGCCGCTTTGTCTCGTCCAATTAATTTTAAAAAGTATAGTGCCTATTTTACTATCGGTACTTTTTATGATGACCACCAAGTGCCCGACACTGATAACCTACTGGTGAATAATAAATGGGGATATTATGTCCAAGTGAATCAATCTATACAATTGCCTTGGTCGCTGAAATTAGATGCTTATTATAACTATACGTCTTCAAGAGTGGACGGCGTGTATATTGACAATCCAATTTCTTATTTGAATCTTTCCTTGTCGAGAAAGTTTTTTGATAACCAATTAACCGCTACTTTGTGGGGGAATGATGTTTTTGATAAGTATAAATTTACAGGCATTTCTAATTTTAATCGCATGTATATGACCTATTTATCAGAAGGCGACTTTCATTATATTCGCTTATCTTTAAACTGGAATTTCGGAAAATTAGGCACGAATAATTTTGGTGGCAAACAAATTTCTAAATCAGAGTTGAATCGGATTAATAGAAGTTTGTAGAAGGTTTTAAATTTGAGGTTGTAAAAAAGGGTATCAGGTGTCGGGTATTAGGCATCAGGTGTGATGCAAATACGCTTAGCCTGAAACCTAGTACCCGACACCTGATACTTAAATCCTATTTAACCTCCAATAACTTCTAAATCCATGCTACCATTTAAAACCCTAATAAAACTAGACCGCACCGCAAGAAGTCCTTTATACATCCAGATTGCGAGTACTATTATACGGCAGATTACGGCTGGGGTCATTCCTGTTGGTTTAAAACTACCTGGCGGGCGAAAGTTAGCAACGTTATTAGGCGTCAGCAGACGAACGGCTATGCTTGCCTACGAAGAACTGGAAGCGCAGGGTTGGATAGAAATCAAACCAAATCAAGGAACTTTTATTCATACCAATATCCCGATTACTCAGAAACGGAGTTTGCCTTTGGGGATTTTAGATGAAGCACATCAAAAAAGTCATTTTGAATTAAATAGGCAATTAGATTTTCTGGATTATTACCAGCCACCTAATTTAAAAGCAATCAACTATGTTTTTGATACAGGCTATCCCGATGTAAGGCTAGCGCCTTTAAAGGAATTATCGCAAAATATGGGGCGTGTCTTAATGAGCAAAAGAGACAAAAAAATCATGAATTATGCCGCCAATTTTAAAGGACACATCCAGTTACGAACAGAAGTAGTTAAATACCTAGCAGAATCTAGAGGGATTAATATTGACATTGACAACCTGATTATTACTAGAGGTAGTTTGATGGCTTTTTCTAATATTTTTCGAGTCCTCTTAGCACCAAAAGATAAAGTGATTGTAGGGGATGTAAGTTTTAAAGTAGCTAAAGACATTATTCAAATTGCTGGGGGCGAACTAGTAACCGTACCCGTGGATGAACAAGGCATGGATGTCGAGGCTATTGAAAAAGCTTGCCAAGAACAACCCATTCGAGCTGTATTTGTGATGCCCCACCACCACCATCCTACAACCGTTTCTTTGACGGCGGCACGTCGAATGAAATTATTATTATTGGCGGAAAAATATCGTTTTGCTATTGTAGAAGATGATTACGACTACGACTTTCATTATGCCAGTAGCCCCATTTTACCGATGGCAAGTTCTGACTGCTTGGGGAGTGTCATTTATGTAGGGTCTTTGAGTAAAACCGTAGCCCCTGGGTTACGATTGGGGTTTATTGTGGCGCCCGTAGATTTCATCAATGATTTAGCAAGATTGAGCCGCTTCTTAGATTGTCATGGCAATACAGCTATGGAAAAAGCAATCGCGCTATTATTTAAAGAAGGTATTATTCGACGGCATTTAAAAAAATCGTTAAAAGCTTATCACCAAAGACGAGATCTTTTTTGTGCGCTTTTGCAAAAAGAATTAAGTGAGTTTGTAACATTTACTTTGCCTGAAGGTGGACTGGCTGTTTGGGTGGTATTTGATAAAAATGTTCCATTAAAAAAATTGAGAACTGTTTGTTCTAAAAAAGGGCTACTAATTTCTAAATCCATTTTTAAAGATCAAGAAGGACAAGATTTGAATGCTATTCGAATGGGATTTGCTTCCTTAAATGAAAATGAATTAATAAAAGGCGTTGAATTGTTAAAAGAAGCTGTTTTAGAGACATTGGTTCAGTAGGTAGTTTTGCAGTAGGCAGTTGCAGTTGCAGTAAGCAGTTTGTCCATGCCTAATAGAGGTTACCAAAAATAAATTGACCAATTTTTTAGGATTTCAAGTTAAAATGTCCAAAATTTCTCTGTAACCAACCGCTCCTTCATTTTAGGTCTTATTGGGCGGCAATTTCCCATTGCCGTCCAATTTCAGGTTAAAACAAGGCGGCAATGGGAAATTGCCGCCTTGTGCTACAACTCCATTTTAGCGCATGAAACAGCCATTCCTATAACCAGTTATTTGTCACCTTAAATTGATAAATCTATTTTTTTTGTCGGTAACAGAAGATTTCTAATGAATATTTGTTTGAACACCTACTCAAACTGTATCTTACCAGCTTAAAATTTAATAAAAAATAGAGGGCAGAGAAACGGGGCAAATCTATAAAATCACCGAGTCTTGGATGGAATTTTAATGAATTCCTATTTTATAGATGGGTTTTAGTCTCTATTCTCGCCTCTCTACTCTCTATTCTAAATAATTCTAGATATGATTTTGAGATTAAGCGTGGTGTTCCTTTGTTTGCTTTTAAGTAACTTGCCGAATGGCTTTAGCCAATCCATCATCATCAACGAGGTAGCCCCCACCAATACTACTTTTTTGGATGAAGACGGAGCAACGAAAGATTGGATAGAATTATATAATGTATCCAATCAAGCCATTAATTTAGAAAACTGGTCGATTACAGATGATCTGTCTGAACCTCAGAAATGGTTATTTCCTTCGATAGAAATTGGCTCAAAAGAATTCTTTACCTTTTTTGCTTCTGGTAAAGATCGAAATGCCCTATTGACTTACCGAACGATTTTACAAGAAGGCGATGCTTGTAAATACATCGTACCCAATACTTCCACGGATAATAATTGGCGCTCAACAGGCTTTGATGATACGAATTGGAGTAATGGACAAACGGGAGTAGGCTATGGTGATGGAGACGATAATACGGTCGTGCCTAATCGCTCCCGTTCGGTGTTTGTTCGACAAAAATTTACCCTAACAGATTTAACACAAATTGAAGAAATTGTTTTTCATGCGGATTACGATGACGGTTTCGTTGCTTACCTAAATGGCATTGAAATAGCGAGAGACAATATAAATGGTGGTGCTTTTCCGCCTTATTATGCAGGGGTCGTTATCGACCGAGAAGCGGAAATCTACAAAGGGATTTCCCCACCTAGATTTACGCTTAAAAATGTGGAGGAACTATTAGTACCTGGCGAAAATGTCCTAGCGGTTCAAGTACATAATGTGAGTACTAATTCTTCTGATTTAACCATTATCCCTTTCCTCTCTTTAGGGCTAAAAACGCCCACCACTATAGGGGAAACAGTACCCGATATTTTAAATTTAGCTACTCCTTTTTTGCATACTAATTTTAAATTGAGCAGCGAAGAAACGCTGTATTTATTCAATGCAGCAGGCGAATTGCAAGATAGTTTGTACCTACCAAAATTGCCAAATAATATAACTGTTGGCCGTTTTCCAAATGGCGCTAATAATCAGCGATTCTTTGAAGAAAACACACCGAACCAACCAAATCCTGAAACGTATTTTGAACAGCTATTAACAGATGAAGTGCTTTTTTCTCAAACTAGCGGTCAATTTGACAATGGATTTGTCTTAACCTTATCTGGTGCTAGTGAAGGAGCAACTATTCGATTTACGACAGATGGATCGATGCCGACTCCTATATCCAACATTTATCAAAATCCGATTGAAGTACGGTTGACCAGTACGGTAAGAGCAGGCATTTTTAAAACAGATTACCTTCCGAGTGAAGTTACCACCCATACGTACTTAATAGCAACCAATCACGATTTACCAATTATATCCCTTGCTTTTAATCCAGATGATTTTTTTAGTGAAACGACAGGCATTTATTCTTTTGGCAATGATTTTACAGATGAACTTCCCTATTTTGGTTCCAATTTCTGGAAAGACTTGGAAAAACCCGTCCATTTGACTTTTTTTGAAGCAGGCGAGGTGGGCTTTTCTTCTAGTGCAGGCGCTAAGATTTTTGGTGGTTGGAGTCGAGCCAATCCGCAGCGGTCTTTATCCCTTTTCTTTAGAAGTAAATATGGAAACAAGTCCTTGAAATATCCTCTTTTCCCCAAACGACCTTATACGGAATACGAAGCTTTTATTTTACGAAATGCAGGTAATGATTGGCAACGAACCATGCTGCGAGATTTGACTTTAACGGGTTTAATGGAAAATTCTAATTTGGATATTCAAGCAGGTCGACCAGTTGTTGCTTACTTAAATGGCGAATATTGGGGCATTTATAATGCTAGAGAAAAAATTAATGAACACTATTTATCCGCTTTACATAATGTGCCAACGGAAGATATTACTATTTTGGAATTTAATGCGAGTCCTATTTTTGGAGATAATAAAGAATACTTAGAATTGATTAATTTTATTGATAACGAATCTATGGCGAATGCTAACAATTACGAAAAGGCAGCGGAAGCAATAGATTTAGCCAATTATGTCCAATATCAAGTAGCACAAATCTATTTTGACAATACAGATTGGCCGGGGAATAATATTAAATATTGGAAACATAAAAACGGAAAATGGCGCTGGATTTTATTTGATACTGACTTTGGTTTTGGTATTTGGAATGCCGAACAATATACCCATAACACCTTAGCTTTTGCCTTAGAACCTTCTGGCCCAGGTTGGCCTAATCCTTCTTGGTCCACGCGCTTATTCCGAAACTTAATAGAAAGTGAGTCCTTCAAAAAACGTTTTATTAATACTTTTGCAGATGAATTAAACACTCGTTTTTTAGCGCCTAAAGTGAAAGCTGCAATAGCAACAAACGAAGCAATTGTTAGCAACGAAATGCAGACTCATATTTCTAAATGGGGTCAAACCAGCATGACGGCATGGCGCAGCAAAGTCAATGATATGAAAAATTTTGCCCAACAACGACCTGCTTTTATGCGTACTTTTATTCGAGAAGAGTTTGGTTTGCCTTTTCAAAAACGAGTGGACTTAACGATTGATAGCCCAAATACAGGCAGCATCCAATTAAATACGATTCGAGTTACAGACAATGAATGGTCAGGCTTTTATTTCCCCTCTGTTCCGATTACCTTGACGGCTATTGCTAAACCGGGCTATACTTTTTCGCATTGGTCTGGAGCAGAAAATTCTACCGAAAAGACGATTACCATAGACCCAACTAAAAATACCCAATTGACGGCTAATTTTATAGCGAATGACGCTACCAATTTAGTAAGCAAGGTGCTAATCAATGAAATCAATTATAATTCCAGCGAGACAGTTGATGTTGGAGATTGGGTAGAGTTATACAATAATGGCAGCGAGCAAGATTTAACGGATTGGGCATTTAAAGATGATGACGACGAACATATTTTCACCTTTCGGGTAGGTACAGTTTTAGCCTCAGATGGCTATTTAGTCTTAACTAAAGATTCAGAAAAATTTACTAATAGGTTTCCAAATGTGTCCAACTTTATTGGCAATTTTGATTTTGGTCTAAGTAGTAACGGCGAATTCATTCGCCTCTTTGATGCCAATGGTACGCTAGTTGATTCCGTTTTTTACTTACCTGAAAACCCATGGCCAGCAGCAGCCAATGGTACAGGTCCCAGTTTAGAATTAATTGATCCTAATAGCGATAATACCCTACCCGAAAACTGGACCACTTTTACTTCTAATGGGACTCCAGGAAGAGCGAATGGTGTTTATACGTCTACTAGTAATATTCCTGAGTTAACCAATTTTATAAGCATTCATCCGAACCCTTTTGTGGATCAACTTTCGGTTGACTTTAAACTGCCTACCACTAGTGCTGTACAGATTGATTTATTGACTATACATGGGCAATTGATCCAACAACTACTACCAACACAATCCATTCAACAGGCACAATTTGATTTTGGGGTGTCTGCTTTGGCTGCGGGGAGTTATTTGGTTCGGGTGACGGTAGATGAGGAGGTTTTGGTGAAGCGGGTTGTTAGGCGGTAGAAAAAATGATGAATATCGTATTTAAACTAGTATAAAGGTTAATAGACATAACAAAGCAAATGAACTGCTATTATAAGTACCTACTTCCGATTAGCCCGAGGTTTACGTCCATGCTTTTTTTCGTAGGTAGCAATGTGTTTATTTTCCACATCTTCTGCTTTTTTTCGACCCTTAATACCTTTGATAAGGATTCTACCATAAAATCTTGCCCAACCAACAATGGCATTAAACAAGCCTAGTTGCCGACGCAATCGGTCAGATAGTTCATCTTTGCCAATGGGGTCAGCACTAATACCGTATTTCACAACGTCATCATCAATGCTATCCATAATACCATAGAGGTGATGCTCTAGGTCATTATCGTGGGAGTTCCGATGTTTTGCCATTGGTTAAGAAAGTATATTTGCTAGGAAATCCTTATTATTCCAACCTTTGGTATTGGCAAAGGTTTCATAAATGTAGGCAGGAATATGTTCATAAGTTTCTCCTGTCTTTTTCTGATAGGCTTGATTGGCAAGACCTAATAAAGGTTCAAAAGAAACATCCTTGACCATTTTTTCAGGATTGGCTAGGATTATGTCAAAGGTATCTTTGCCTTGGGCAACTGCCATACAACGAGCATATAAGAAACCATCCACCGAAAATGGCGCAGTTTCTCCTTGATAGGCATTTTGTCCTGTATTTTTAGCATATTGTTGTCCGTCCAATTGATATAATTTTTCGGAAAGTATATCATCAAAGGCTTTGATTTTTGCTTCGGATAGTTGGCTTAAATGAGCCGTAGCCGCAGCCATAATGGTTTTGGCTTTTCTTTTTTTCCAATCTAATAAAGCAATAATTTCCCAAAACTCATCCTCTGATAAAGCGGTAGATTTTTGAGGAAACCAAATAGCTACTTCTTGCTCACCATTCGCAGCTTGCCTTTGTAGTTTTTCTAAGTATTCCTTATTTAAATCTTTTAGCTTTACTCGATGTATGGTCATTTAAAAAATGCTTTTATCATTGATTGTACTTTACAAATATAAACAAACAAATATTAAATATCCTGATTTGGGGTTGTTATTTTATTTTCTCACTAATATGATTACAAAAACCTTAAATTACCTTCACATTCCCATTCTCAAACAAAAAAAGCCCTGCATAAATGCAGAGCTTTTTGTTGTTGTGATCTGGCTGGGGCTCGAACCCAGGACCCTTTGATTAAAAGTCAAATGCTCTACCAACTGAGCTACCAAATCATCTTGTTAGGTTTGCTTTTAAAAGATTTTAGTGCTTTCTTCAAAGCTATCTTTCAATTGCGAGTGCAAATTTACAACCTTATTTTATAAATGCAAGGGATAATAATTACTTTTTTTCAGATTTATTAAAAAAAGTTTTTTTCAGCCTATACATTAATTTATTTTTTATAAAAATAACAATATTTTATCGTTTAACAAACTGTTGTGATACAATGCCTCCGTCGGTCAACACTTCCAATATATACATACCACTTGTCAAACTTCCGACCTTTAACTTACTAGTAAATGACTGATTTACAACCAATTGTCCTAATCCATTATAGACTCGAATTTGTCTTGGGTCTAGCGCAATATCTAATTGGAGCGTTATTACTTGGTCTACTGGGTTTGGGAAAATAGAAAAATCGTATTGATCCGTTATATTTTGGGTATTGGTCAACTGTGATTTTAAATTCGTCTTAAAAAAAGTCAGTCCACCTCTAAAATTGCCAATCGCCATTTCTAAAAATCCATCTTGATTGATATCTGCAAAGGTTGGGTGAATCTCTCCACCTACGTTAATTGCTCCTAGATTTTCATTGCTCCTGTTAAACATTCCATTGAGGTTACCTTCTATATTTTCATACACCAATATTTTTCCTGTTTCATTCCCCACATATAATTGATACGCTCCGTCCATTTCTAAAACGACGGGCACGCTATAACCTGTCACTTGATTGACTTCCCTAGCATCTACCTTTCCAAAAAAGTTATTAGTGGGATCTTCTGGAAAAACTGGATTATTGGTAGTTCCTGTGTTTTCGAAGTAATTTAAATTGCCGTTTCTTTCGCCGATCACTAAGTCGGGTAAACCATCTCGGTTCATATCCACAATTTGAGGACGACTCGATTGCCCCACATCTATATTCTGATAACCAAACGTGGCTGTATTAAATTGAAAAGGATTCCCTTCCCCTGCTGTATTTTCTGCATAAAATAAATTGCCAAATTCTTCGCCAATTAAGGCATCTAAGTCTCCATCTCCATCCAAGTCACCAAAGGTTGGCGTAAAACGCCATGCGTTTTGGCTGAATATATTTAAACCAAATAAATCATCGTTTTTTAGTTCGTACTTTGGATTGGTTACCGTACCTATATTTTCATATAAATAAACCCTGGCATTTCGATTTCCTCCTGGCACAAAAAAACTTTTGTTGCCAACCACCAAATCTTGCAAACCATCTTGATTATAATCCACAAATACAGGCTGTGCCCCAGTTCCATAATCAATCATGTCTTCTGTAAACAAATCCTTTTGACGCAATTCAAAGACGGGGTTTTCATTGGTGCCCGTATTCTCATAGAACCATGCTACTTCATACGTTTCGCCTATATCATTACCCAAGTTAGGCGAAGTCAATAAGTCCTTAATCCCATCATTATTTACATCCAAATAAAACGCCGCAGGAAATAATGGAATATCGGTTGGCACATTATTACTAGGGAAAGCAATGTCTTGGGCATTCATAAACGCATTTTCGGGTGTTCCACCATTTACCACTAAGTTTAAGTTGGTAAAAGATATATCTCCTAAGACCACTTCCTTATCCCCATCATTATCCATGTCTAAAGTTAATAAGGTAGACCCTGCATGCACCCCGTTTCTAGGCTCACTTGCTTGAAAATTCAAGACACATTCATCTGGATTGCTACTTAAGTCAACTTCTTTGGTAATCCCACTTTCATAAAACTTTCCCCAACATCTGTCTGCTATAATAAAATCTAAACTATCTTTTCCAAATCCTTTTTCTATAGATTGGTTTTCATATAATTCAACTATTCCTCCTGCCACATTAAAAGTAACAATATCCAAATCTCCATCTCCATCAATATCGTCGATAGCAGGATAATCCACACTACTGACATACAAATTATTATTGCCATTACTTCCAGGATAGTAGATGATGTTAAATTGCCCACCCTGGAGATTATTTTGGCGAAAAGCAATCTGGTTATTGTCGTTATAAAAACCAGTATACACTTCTATTCCTGGGATTCCTGGCGTGCTGGAATAAGCAAAAATATCTTGAATACCATCGCCGTTATAGTCTCTCAGTAAAACCCACTCTATTAGATTTGGAAAATTAACTTCGTATTCAGGAGCATATCGGTAGTCTACTTGATTAGGCGTTCCGCCATTTAGATAAGTTAAACTTAGTCCACCGATCTTATCATAAATATATAAATCTTGAATGCCGTCATTATTTAAATCTACTTCAGAAAACTGAGGTGAACTTAATCCACCAACCGTTGCTTCTTTTAAAGTTGTTCCATTATGAATAAATTCAGGATAGAGTCGTTCGAACGATTGTGCATTGACCATCAAGAGATTATTACACAACAAAAAAACAAGGAGCAAAGTATTTCTATTTTCCAATTCTTAACTTTTTTAGGTTAAAGTATACTATTCGGCAAAGGGCTAAAGGCAGAGGGCGAAGGATTTAAGCTACTAGGAAATAATTAACTACTTAGGACTTGAGTCCTTATTTTCTCCTATTTTAGTCCATAACTCACCATTTCTTTTTGCGGTTAGCCAAGTAATAATCGTTAAAGTATATCGTTCGAAAAGATACAAATTTTATAACTGTTTGGTTTAATTATTCTTCTTGCCAGCCGACAAATCTTCAAATTTTATTTAATCCTCAACAAGAACCTACTATTTTTTACTGAATTTGTATTTTTTATTTCCTTTTATGTTTTAATTAAATTCCTTTTACTAACTTACTGCGATTAAGTTATTAGTGCTTTTTTTAAGTCCTATATTTTGTAAACCTTAAAATCCTGAGCTTTCCCGCCCACTTCGTGGTTCATTCACTTGAATGTTCCCCGAACATTCACCCTTCGGGATCGTTCATTCATCTTGTAAATCTTGAAAAATCCTGTCATCTTGTAAGTATGGAAGAAAATAAAATTATCGAAAATAAAGAGTTGAATATTTGGGAAGCCTTGATTCCCGTAATTGCCTTGGTCGCCCTTTTAGCTTATAATGTTTTGGTTTATGGCGACGATGCCTTGAGTGGTTCTAACCAATTTGTCTTATTGATCGGTGCCGCAGTAGCAGCAATTGTTGGATTTAGAAATAAAGTTAATTATGAGACCATGATTGAGGAAGTGGGCAATAATTTTAAATCTACCACAGGTGCTATCCTCATTTTATTATTTGTGGGCGCTTTAGCAGGAACGTGGTTAATTAGTGGTATTATTCCAACCTTAATTTACGGTGGACTAAAAATTCTAAATCCAACGATCTTTTTACCTGCTACGGTTATTATTTGCGCCATTATTTCCATTGCAACGGGTAGTTCTTGGACTACTTCCGCAACGGTAGGTATTGCCTTAATTGGTATTGGTGGCACCATTGGTTTCCCTTTAGGTATGGTCGCTGGCGCCGTACTCTCTGGTGCTTATTTTGGTGATAAAATGTCTCCGCTTTCCGATACGACCAACTTAGCTCCTGCTATGGCAGGTGGAGAATTATTTTCCCACATTAAATATATGACCTACACAACCGTACCAACTATTTTGATCACCTTGGTTATTTTTACCATTATTGGTTTGACTAGAGAAACGACAGGTACTACAGATACGGCTGAAATATTAGCGGCTATTGATGCTAGTTTTAATATTAACGGTTGGTTATTATTGGTGCCATTAGCTGTGATTCTATTAATCGTTAGAAAAACAAAACCTGTTGTCGCTTTACTAGCTGGTAGTTTATTAGGGGGGCTTTTTGCCCTTATTTTTCAACCAGACATTGTGGCTAAAATTGGAGGTTCAGATGTTTTAACTTTCGAATCGGGGTATCAAGGCATCATGAATGCCTTAACGGTAGATACCGCAGTAGAGACTAGTAATGCCGCTCTAAATGATTTATTTACAGCAGGAGGCATGAAAGGTATGTTAAATACGATTTGGTTGATTATGTGTGCAATGGTTTTTGGAGGGGTAATGGATGCGATTGGTGCTTTGGCTAGAATTAGTAGTGCGCTCTTATCGCTAGCAGATTCTATTTTTGGCCTTTTTGCCAGTACCGTTGTAAGTTGTTTGGCTTTAAATCTAACCGCCTCTGACCAATATTTAGCGATCGTAGTTCCAGGAAAAATGTTCTCTAAAGCTTATGAAGAGAAAGGATTGGCTCCAGAAAACCTAAGTAGGACATTGGAAGATTCTGGTACGGTAACCTCTGTATTAGTCCCTTGGAATACTTGTGGGGCTTATCAAGCTGGCGTTCTAGGCGTTTCTGTAGCAGACTATTTTGTCTATGCTATCTTTAATTACCTCAGCCCATTTATGACTTTATTGTTCGCTGCTTTTCATATTAAAATTAAGCAGTTAGCGGATAAAAATTAAGCGTTACAATAATTTTTAAGTTTTTAAATAAAAAAGGAGGAGTTCTTTAATAACATGCCCCTCCTTTTTTGTTTTTTCACACATGTAAAAATTTTAGCTATCATTTTAAAAAATGCATTAGTAATTAATAATCAACAACAACAAAAAAATAACAACATATTTCAAAGTGCTCAACAAACTATTAATTTCGTTTTAAGGTCTCTTCTAATTATTTGTGACTTTGTTAAATGATGCTCGTCAAAAGTTAAAACCCCTGTTCATTAAATTCATTTTGTAAGTATAAATAATTGACAATCAAAAAATTAGTCTTATATTTATACTTTAAACAAAAGAAATTGAAGAGAAAACTACACTAAAAAAATGATACTACTTTACTGCCGTCCAGTTAATATTTCTAAAACCTTCTCTAAATTTCTAAGTAATTAGTACTTCTTTCCCCATAGACTGTAAAATTTATTTTATTGTACTCTAATTTTAAACTAAAACAATTACAAACATGGTTAACATTGTTGACGCTTTAAAAGGATATGTAACTTCTGAGTTAATATCTAAAGCAGCCAGTATGCTCGGCGAAGATGCTAGTGGCATTACAAAAGCTGCATCTGGTTTAATTCCAACTATTTTAGGTGGACTATTAAGTAAATCTACGGATACTAGTGCTTTTGGAAACATTTTCGATTCCCTTCAAGACAAGCAAAGCGATGGTTGGTTAGATAATTTAGGTGGATTAATTGGTGGTGGAAATTTAGCACAAAATGACCCAAAGGATATTGCGGGTAATTTGATGGGCAGTCTTTTTGGAAGTAAAGTAGGTGGTATTCTAGATTTAGTAAGCTCTGTCGCTGGGATTAAAAAAAGTTCTTCTTCTGGCTTATTAGGTATGGTAGGCCCTCTAGTCATGAGTTACCTCGGAAGAAAAATTAGAAAAGAAGGGCTAGATGCTTTTGGTCTAAGTAAATTTTTAGGTGGACAATCAGCCAATATTATGGGCGCTTTACCTGATGGTATGGGCGACTTGATTGGTTTTGCCAAAAATACTGGAGGCTCGGCTAGAGAAACGGTCTCTAATGCAGCTTCAACAGCTACTCAGCATATGGAAAGTGGAGCTGATGGTGGTGGTAATAAATGGTTGTGGCCTTTATTATTAGCAGCTTTAGCTGCGGGTGCTTTTTACTTCATGAAAGGTTGTGAGGCGCCAGAAGTACCAAATGTCGATGTTACGGAACAATTAGATAAAGTAAAAGACGCTGCAGGTGATGTAGTAGATGCAGCAGGAGACGCAGCAGGAAAAGTTACAGATGTAGCAGGAGATGCAGCAGGTGCAGTTACAGATGCGGCAGGAAATGCTGTAGATGCAGCGGGTAATGCTGTTGGTGCATTAGGCGCTTTCTTCAAGAAAAAACTAGCTTGTGGGGTAGAATTAAACATACCTGAAAATGGAATCGAATCACAAGTAGTTGCTTTTATTGATGATGCAACGAAAGCAATTGACAAGGAAACTTGGTTTAATTTTGATCGCTTGACTTTTGCTGTCGGAAAAGCTACGCTAGATATGGACAAATCAGGAGAACAATTAGACAATATAGCAGCAATCATGAAATGCTATCCCAATTCCAAAATCAAGCTTGGTGGTTATACGGACAATACAGGTAATGAAGCTACTAATATGACCCTATCTCAAAATAGAGCCAATGCAGTTATGGCTGCTTTAGTCGCAAAAGGCGTTGCTGCTGATAGAATGACCGCAGAAGGGTATGGCATTGCACATCCAGTTGCGTCTAATGAAACAGAAGAAGGTAGAGCGCAAAATAGAAGAATTGCTTTGCGATTAACAGAAAAATAATTTGAACGCCCCCGATTAGTTTTCGAGTCTTTCAACTAATCGGCTTTCAATCACATTACATTTAAAAATATTTTAATAATTTTGATGCCTATTTTGGAATAATTTTCCAGAATAGGCTTTTTAGTTCTAACGCACAAGAATTGCTTATTTTCTAAGAAGCTATTTACTAATAATTTTTAATTCATTTATCGTAAACTATGTTACAAGAATTTAAGTCGTTTATACTCAATGGAAATGTTGTTCAATTGGCTGTAGGTGTGGTCATTGCCTTGGCCTTCGAGGGCGTTATTGACTCTTTAGTAGAAGATATTATTATGCCACCAGTTGGTGTATTGCTGGGAGGAGTAGATTTTAGTCAATTATCCTATGTATTAAAAGATGCTGTATTAGAAAATGGAGAGATTATAGAAGAGTCTGTTACTTGGAATTATGGCAATTTCATAAATACTTTGTTAAATTTCATTATTATTGCCTTAGTTGTATTTATGTTAGTCCGGTTGTACAATCGCCTTTCTGGAGATAAAGTAGAAGTGGAAATAGAGGAAGAAGCAGAAGATATTCTATCAGATATAAGAGAAGAATTAAGAACCTTAAATAGTAAAGCGTAGCAATAATCAGAAGTAAGGCCTTCTTAAATAGATGACCTTACTTCTGACTTTTTTTATAAAATCATTCCTGCTGCTACGGTATTATTCGTTCCTTCATCAATCAAAACAAAACTACCTGTAATTCTATTTCGACGATAAGTATCCATAAATAAGGGCTTCGTTGTTCTCAATACCACTCTAGCAATATCATTCATACCAATATTTGTATCCTCTGTATTTCGATGTAAGGAATTGATATCTAATTTATAACGAATTTCCTTGATGATACATCGAGCATCTTGAGATGTATGCATAATTGTATATTTGCCTCTAGGCTGCAACTGAGCATCAGAAAACCAACAGATCATTGCTTCTACATCTTGATCTACCTTAGGTACATTATTCTCTCGAACAATCATTCCGCCTCTACTTAAATCTAAATCATCCTCCAAAAGCATCGTCACCGACATCGGCGGATATGCTGCTTCTAATTCGCCATCATAGGTTTCTATCTTCGCAATTTTGGTCGTAAACCCAGAAGGTAGAATCATTACTTCATCTCCTTTCTTAAAGACGCCGCCTGCTATCCGCCCTGCATACCCTCTATAATCATGAAATTCATCTTTATAAGGTCGAATAACATGTTGTACAGGAAAACGGCAATCAATGAAATTATGATCGCTACCAATATGTACATTTTCCAAATAATACATCAAAGTCGTCCCATCATACCAAGGGGTTTTCTCGGATCGATCTACTACATTGTCCCCCATCAAAGCCGAAATTGGAATAAAATGAACATCTTTTACATCCAACTTAGAAGAAAAACTTGAGAACTCTTCCTTGATGGCATTATACACCTCTTCACTATAATCCACTAAATCCATCTTATTGATACAAACCACCAAATGTGGAATTTGTAACAAAGAAGAAATAAAGGCGTGTCGCCGAGTTTGCTCCACGATTCCATTTCGAGCATCAATCAAAATCAGCGCAACATTTGCCGTAGAAGCTCCCGTTACCATGTTTCGAGTATACTCAATATGCCCTGGCGTATCCGCAATAATAAATTTACGTTTTGGGGTAGCAAAATAACGATATGCTACATCAATCGTAATTCCTTGTTCTCTTTCTGCTTTTAGCCCATCTGTCAACAAAGCTAAATTTACCCCTTCTTCTCCCCTTCGCTCACTTGTTGCTTTAATCGCCTCGTATTGGTCTTCGAAAATAGATTTACTATCGTATAATAAACGCCCAATTAGCGTACTTTTTCCATCATCTACACTTCCCGCAGTTGTAAAGCGCAACAACTCTGTTGACTGTTCTATATTATCCATAAGTTGATTTTTTGCATCTGATACCGCTTGTCCTTTCATCTTTTAATTTTTTAAAAAAATTCAGAAGCGAGAAGTCAGACCAAAAAATAAATTTTTCTGTCAGAAGTCAGATTATTCATCGAATCTGACTTCTGACAGTTTTCATAGAAAACGGTCTGACTGTCGACTTCTCTTTAAAAATATCCTTTCTTCTTTCTATCTTCCATTGAAGTTTCTGAACGCTTGTCATCTGTTCTTCCTCCTCTTTCTGTCATTCTTGTAGTAGAAACTTCTTGTATGATTTTTTCTAAATTATCTGCCTCAGATTCCCAAACCCCTGTACAGGTAATATCCCCAATTGTTCTACATCGTACCATCATTTCTACGACTTCCTCATTCGGTCTTTTTTGAATAATTGGCGTATCTGCTAATAAAGTGCCATCTCTTTTAAATACTTTTCGCTTATGGGCAAAGTATAAGCTAGGCAATTCTACTTCTTCTAAAGCCAAGTATTGCCAAACGTCTAATTCTGTCCAGTTGCTGATAGGAAATATCCGAAAATGCTCCCCATATTGTTTTTTCCCATTAAAGATATTCCACAATTCTGGTCGTTGGTTTTTAGGGTTCCATTGCCCAAATTCATCTCGATGAGAAAAGAAACGTTCTTTCGCCCTCGCTTTCTCTTCATCTCTTCTTGCCCCTCCCATTGCTGCGTCGAATTTTCCTTTTTCCAATTCATCTAATAAAACCGCAGTTTGTAAACCATTTCGACTTGCATTAAATCCTTTTTCTTCCCGCACCATTCCATTGTCTATAGCTTCTTGAACAGAACCTACAATTAATTTTGCGCCTAACCTAGCCACCAAATTATCCCGGTAAGTTATTGTTTCTTCAAAATTATGCCCCGTATCTACATGCAGTAACGTAAAAGGTATTCTAGCAGGATGAAAAGCCTTCATCGCTAAATGTACCATTAAAATAGAATCTTTCCCTCCAGAGAACATTAAAACTGGCTTCTCAAATTGAGCCGCTACTTCTCTTAACACATAAATAGACTCCGCTTCTAATTCTCTTAAATGATTTAATTGATAATTCATTATGATGATATGTTGCTACCCATCATTTTATTAATAGGTATTTCAATAAATTTATGAAAAGTTTCCGTCAAAATTATACATTCGGTGTATAAGTAATTAAGGGAAAGATATACTCAAATATTTCTTGTACTGATGCTTCTATACTCTTGTTAGCTGTTTTGACGTTTAAAGCAGGATTTTCTGGTGCTTCGTAAGGCGCATCAATCCCCGTAAAACCTTTTATTTCTCCTTTTCTCGCTTTTTTGTATAATCCTTTTACATCTCTAGCTTCACAAATTTCCAAAGGTGTATTAATGAAAACCTCAATAAAATCAGTTGCTCCTACGATTCCTTCCGCTTTTGCTCTAATCGCTTTTGTTGGACTAATAAAAGAATTAATCGTGATTACGCCGCTCTGTAAGTAAAGTTTAGCTATTTCTGCAATCCGTCGAATATTCTCTGCTCGATCTTCTGGGCTAAAGCTTAAATTATTATTAATACCAGATCGAATATTATCCCCGTCCAGTACTTGTGCAAAAAAACCTTCATTATGTAGTTTTCGTTCTAAGTGCTGAGCAATCGTACTTTTGCCAGAACCAGAAAGGCCCGTTAACCATAATACTTTTCCTCGTTGCCCCAATCGTTGTTCTCGGTCTGAACGCTGCAATAATCTATCAAAAATTGGATGAATATTTTCTGCCATAAGGTATCATTTAAATGGCAAATGGAGCAAGTAAAACGTCTTTCGATTATTTGTATAAAATCGTAAATCGTATACCCTAAACCTTATACCGTTGTATTAATAGGTCGCAAAAGTATAAATAGTTGTAGCCAAAATCTACTTATTCTCTAAAAGTTTTTAAAGGTCGATTTGGATATATGTTGATATGTAAATACGTCAAAAAGATAAATTTAAGTTATTTTTCCATTAATTTTTTAGTAAAAAAGAAAACAATGTATCCCATTGGATACTTTTTCAATCTTGAGAAGATTTATCTTTATTCTTTAAATAAAAAGGTAACAATGTAATTAACCCTACGTTTCTTTTTACGTTGTCTAACCATAAGCTAAGAATAAAAAATTGGATGAAATATACAGTACATAAACACTGTCTTATTTTTATCTATCTTTGAACCTCTTTTATTAAATTTTAAAAAACATAGGAATATGCCCTATTTATTTACATCTGAGTCTGTGTCTGAAGGGCACCCAGATAAAGTTTCTGACCAAATATCAGATGCTATTATTGATGCATTCTTAGCACAAGATCCTAACTCTAAAGTAGCTTGTGAGACGCTTTGTACAACAGGTCTTGTAGTAGTTGCAGGTGAAGTACGTTCTAAGGCTTATGTAGATGTCCAGAAAACGGTTAGAGCAGTTATCAAGCGAATTGGTTATACAAAATCTGAATACCAATTTGATGCAACTTCTTGTGGTGTTATTTCTGCAATTCACGAACAGTCCGCTGATATTGCTCAAGGGGTAGATGTTGGTAAGAAAGAAGAAGATCAAGGCGCAGGTGACCAAGGAATGATGTTTGGTTATGCGACTAACGAATCAGATAATTATATGCCTTTGGCATTAGATATTTCTCATAAATTATTAGAGGAATTAGCCGCTATTCGTAAAGAAGGCAAAAAAATGAAGTACCTAAGACCAGATTCTAAGTCTCAGGTTACTATTGAATATTCGGATGATAATGTTCCTTTAAGAATTGATACGATTGTGGTCTCTACTCAGCATGATGATTTTGCGGAAGAAGCAGAAATGTTGGCAAAAATTAACAAAGATGTCAAAAAAATCTTGATTCCTAGAGTTAAAAAGCAATTGCCAAAGCGTATTCAAAAATTATTCAACAAAGACATTATTTATCATATTAACCCTACTGGTAAGTTTGTTATCGGAGGCCCTCACGGTGATACTGGTTTGACTGGTAGAAAAATTATCGTGGATACTTACGGTGGTAAAGGGGCACACGGTGGTGGTGCTTTCTCTGGTAAAGATTCTTCTAAGGTTGACCGTTCTGCGGCTTATGCAACTCGTCATATTGCAAAGAATTTAGTAGCAGCAGGCGTAGCAGATCAAGCATTGGTACAAGTTGCTTACGCAATTGGTGTAGCAAAACCAGTCGGTATTTTTGTAGATACTTACGGAACAAGTAATGTTGATAAGACAGATGGCGAAATCGCTAAGATTGTAGATCAATTATTTGATTTACGTCCAGCAGCTATCGTAAAGAAATTTGGTTTAAAGAACCCTATTTTCTCTGAGACTGCAGCTTACGGACATATGGGAAGAGCTTGTGGTACAAAGACCGTAAATGGTAAGACTTATAAAACTTTCCTTTGGGAGAAGTTAGATATGGTAAAAGCTGTAAAAAAGGCTTTTGCTAAATAAATCACATAATAATTAAAAGCCAGTATACTCAAATTAGTATGCCGCTTTCAATATATAAAAGCCTTCAAAAGTTCTAGTGAATTTTTGGAGGCTTTTTTTGTTAATTAGCATTCTTCAACTATTTCAATTAAATTGCTCACTCAATAATGAAATTTCCCTACCTTCATGTTTCACTAAGGAAAGTCAATTATTAATGTCTCAACAATCTAGCAAATTTCAATTAAAGTTAAAAAAAGTCATTTACATCACTTTCGCTTGGATGTGTATCAGCATCTTTCAAGTCTTCTATGACTACTTACTTGTTATTAGCTATACGAATACACCAGAAATCTTTCGACTCCCTGCTGTCCTCATTTCAACGGTCTTAATTTCCATTATCGCAGGCATATTAGGTGGTACTTTCATTGTTAATAAAATAGAACCTTGGCTCAGAAGTTTACCTTTTTGGAAGGCTTTGTTAATGCTCTTTAGTTTTTATGCAGTTACTGGCTTTTGCTTAATGGCTTTGGGGTCTTTTGTTTTTCAAATAATTGTTCTTCAAGCAAATCCATTCGATGCTATAGTTTTTGAAGAAGTCAAAAAATTTCTCACAGGTTTAGATTTTCTAAAGCTTTTCGTTACTTGGGGCATCCTCTTCTTAGGGACGATTGTTTCTCTAATGGTTTATGACAAATATGGCCCTGGTAATTTTCGGAATTTATTATTAGGCAAATATTTTCATCCAAGAACCGAAGAACGAATCTTTATGTTCCTTGACCTTCGATCTTCTACCACTATAGCCGAACAATTGGGTGATGAATCCTATTTTCGGTTTCTACATGATTTCATCAATGATGCTACGCCACCTATTTTATATGCGAAAGGAGAGATTTATCAATATGTAGGAGATGAAATTGTCATTAGTTGGACGATGTCCAATGGCCTAGCTGATAATAACTGTATCAATTGCTTTTTTGAAATAACCGCAGCCATGCAAGCAAAAAGTAAACGTTATTTAAAATTATTTGGCTATGTCCCAGAATTTAAAGCAGGGCTACATTATGGCTCTGTCATTTCAGGAGAAATAGGAACGGTCAAAAAGGAAATTGCTTTTTCAGGAGATGTCTTAAATACTGCTAGTCGGATACAAAGTGAGTGTAATAAGCATCAATTAGATTTATTGCTTTCAGATGAGTTACTTCAATTATTGTCGCTACCCAAAAATTATAAAGCAAAAAGTATTGGGGAAATTCAATTACGAGGAAAAGCTGAAGGCATTGGTCTGAGTACGATTGTCCTAAAATAATTAGTTACTGGCGAAGGGCTAAAGACAGAGGGCGAAGAGACTAAACACCTAGAAAAATATCTTTCATCTTTTTTAGCAATAATAGAAAAGCCTACTACAAACTCAGATTTTGCTCTTTGCCTTTAACCGAGGCTGTATCAAAAGACTTGGTGTATACTTTTTAACCGAATAAAATATTTAAATCCTCTCCTAGCCTCCTCCAAAGGGGGAAAAATTCTGTGCAATTTGAAAAATCAGAACTTTTAATGGTGATTTTTTTCAAAACGGGTCTTTTGATATAGTTTCATGTTTATTCTGAAATTATTCGTGTAACAGGTCCTTCGCCTTTCGCCCTTTGCCAAAAAAAAAATTATTCATTAATCAACTAGTATTACTTAGCAAACTGTTCATTTCCTTTAAACAAAGAATCTACGAAAGCTCGCTTATTAAAGATTTGAATTTGCTCAATGCCCTCTCCTACGCCAAGATATTTAATAGGCACTTTAAACTGGTCGCTAATGCCTATAGCCACTCCACCTTTTGCTGTTCCGTCCAATTTTGTTAATGCTAGCGCCGTTACTTCTGTTGCATTCGTAAAATGTGTCGCTTGCTCGATAGCATTTTGACCAGTCGTCGCATCTAGTACTAATAAAACCTCATGTGGCGCACTTGCCATTTTTTTACTAATGGAGCGTTTTATTTTTGACAACTCACTCATTAAATGCTTCTTCGTATGCAATCGACCAGCGGTATCAATAATAGCTACATCACAGTCGTTATCAATGGCATATTTAACCGTTTCATAAGCCACCGCAGCAGGATCCGTATGCATCCCTTTCTCGTAAAAATCACACCCTACTCGTTCTGCCCAAATGCCTAATTGCGTCACCGCAGCTGCTCTAAAAGTATCTCCTGCCCCTAGTACTACCTTTCTACCTTGTTTAACATATTGATGCGCAATTTTTCCAATCGTCGTCGTTTTTCCAACACCATTGACTCCCACGACCAAAATAATACTTGGCATACTTTCACCTGGAGGATCAAAAGCTTCTAAATCTTTGGTATTATTTTCTGATAATAGTTCTACAATTTCATTTCTTAAGATCTCATTCAATTCAGACGTATTGATATATTTATCTCGCTCCACCCTAGCTTCTATCCGATCAATTATCTTAATCGTTGTATCTAATCCTACATCAGAAGATATTAATACTTGCTCCAATTCATCTAATACCTCAATATCTACTTTAGATTTACCCGCAATTGCCTTAGACATTTTGGATAGAAAACTAGTTTTTGTTTTCTCTATCCCTTTATCTAATTCTTCTTCTTTTTTCTTACTAAAAAATTTCTTAAAAAAGCTCATATTTATCGGTTGTCAGTTGTCAGTTGCCAGTTGTCAGTTGTCAATCAAACAAACCTAAATGAATAAAATGCGAAAATAAAAGACTTTTAGCAAAAGTGTAAGGGGAAACTAGCCGTTACTAACTTTATTAGAAGTTATTTTCAACTAGCTATCCTATTTGTCCTATTAACAAAATGCAAAGAGGCTTCTCTTTACTAAGAAAGAAAAGCCTCTTTGGGTAATTTATTTATCGCTAGTACTTATATAAATGGCTTAATAGTCACGCTGAATGCGCAACGATTAAAAAATCAAAGCCATTCAGCAAAACAAGTTATTTTGCGTCTGCGAAAAATTCTTTCACTTTGTCTTTGTGAATCATCTGTTCCTTGTAAGTGTACTTCCCTGTTTTAGGGTCCTTAATACTCTTTACAACTTTAACAAAATTACGACCAGAACCTGCGTTAGCGGCACGTTGGGCAACTCTTGCGTTCTTACTGACTTTAGCCATGTTATAAGCAGTTTTTTATTATTAGAAAAAGGATTTACCCAAATTTAAGGGAAATCTCAGACTATTTCTTAATTAGCAGAAAAAAGTTAGGTCAAAGTTAATTTTTAACTAAATCAACTTCGAGTAAGCCTTACTTAATTTCTCTATGAAGCGTTACTTTCTTTAAGATGTTATTATACTTCTTTAATTCTAAACGCTCTGGTGTATTCTTTCTGTTCTTTTGAGTTACGTAACGAGACGTTCCTGGTTGACCAGAAGCTTTGTGCTCGGTACACTCTAATATGATTTGGTTGCGATTACCTTTCGATTTCTTTGCCATTTTTTTAGTGATTGGCAACCCGCCTGCATGCGCAGTCGTGCTGGTTAGTAATTAGTGATTAGTTTTAACTATATCCAATTCTAATCGCTAATAAAAAATGATTTATTTTAATTTAACGCCTGTATCAACTCCCTTCATTTCTAACTTCGTCAAGTATTCGAAAATACCTAACTTGTTAATCGTACGCATTGCACTAGTTGATAACTTTAAAGTTACCCATTTATCCAATTCTGGAATATAATATCGTTTCTTATGTAAGTTCGGTAAAAACCGACGCTTTGTTTTCCTATTAGAGAAAGACACGTTATTTCCTGAGATAGGACGCTTTCCCGTCAATTGACATACTTTAGACATAATTGTGATTTTCTAGTTGCGAGTTGCGGATTGCAGGTTATTTTCAAACCGCACACTGCTACTGCCAACTGTTAACTAAATTTGTGACTTCGACAGGGTTCGAACCTGTAACCTCCTGATTCGTAGTCAGGGACTCTATCCAGTTGAGCTACGAAGCCATTTTATTTATTTCAAGGATTTTTGCAAAAATAAAGGCATAAATAGCCCCTAGCTTTTTTTGCGAGTGCAAAGGTAAGGGTTTTTAATGCTAAAGAAAAGGGGTTTTATCAGAAATATTTGATTATTTCCTAACTTTTCATAAAAAATACCACTCGAATTGGAAAAGCACCCAGTTTATGATAAATTTACATTTCTTTAAAGTATCAAATATTTTACCCATTCACTATACATAGCTACTTTCTACGATAAAGCAAGCCTACAAAACAGGCTAGCATTTTTCACCATGTCGTAAAACTAGATATATGGAAACCATGGCTAATTCTGCCCTCAAGGTCTTGATAGTGGAGGAAGATGAGTATTTTGCTTTTCATCTCACCACCTTAATTCAAGCTATCGGTTATCAAGTAGTGTCGACCATTGATAACCAAACAGAAGCACTTTCTGCCATCGCTACTTTTTTGCCTGATTTAGTCGTTATGGGGTTAGATAATCCAGAAAAAAAATTATTGTTCAATTATGCGCAATCACTAGCAAATAGAGCACCTCCTATTCTATTTATTCCCAATTTTAACAAAAAAGATTTCTATAGTACCCAAAAAGTAGCACTCAGAGCAGATGAAGAAAATATCCGAAAGGTTATTAAAAACAAAATAGCTACGTTAGCTACCAATCAACGGATTGGGAATAATGTTCTTAAATATAAGGGCTTTCTATTTTTTGCTAAAAGAGGCATTTATGATAAAGTAAAAATAACGAATGTATTATACTTTAAAGCAGTCGATGATTATGCCTTCATTCATACAGTTAAAAAAGTAGTGACTATCTTTACTGGGCTAAAAGAATTGAAGGAATTACTTAAAGATAATTTGTTTGTTCAAATTCATCGCAGTTACTTACTTAATGCCCAAAAAGATATAGTTGCCGATTTTACGACCAACCGTATTCATATTAATAACGCTCAGTCCATTCCTATAAGTCGAAGACTTAAGAAAGATGTATTAGATTGGTTTAAGGATAACCATATTGCGCTTCCCTTACAATCTTGATATAATATTTTCGACGACCTCTGCGGGTGATAATACAATATCTATTTCAAAAGCATTTGCAGGTATTTCCAAGGCGTCAAATTGAGATTGCAATAAAGAAACTGGCATATAGTGTCCTGCTCGCTGATTCATTCGAGCTAAAATTATTTCAAAATCTCCATTTAAAAATATCCACTTGGGCGACTCCATAAGCCCATCTTCTAATCGTGTCCTATATTTTTCTTTTAAAGCAGAACAAGTAATAATTGCTCCTTTTTGCGTCAATTGTTGCTTGGCTAACTCATTTAAATTATCCAACCATGGTGCTCGATCTTCATCATTTAAAGGATTACCAGCTTTCATTTTTTCTACATTCTCCATTGGATGAAAATCATCTGCATCAAAAAAAGGTACTTCTAGTTTTTTCGCTAATAATTCTCCGATAGTTGTTTTGCCGCTACCAGAAACGCCCATGATAAAAATGATTTGTTGCACCATATATTTACTTTATCTTTCTCCTAAAATCTACTCAGGCAAGATGCCTAAGCTACTTAAAATTAATCTGAAACTCCGTTCGTCCTTCCTCAATCGTCTGCAAAAAAAAGGTAAAATCGTGATTTCTTAAAATATCTCGAATTAAAGTTAAACCTATCCCCTGCCCCGTTCGCTTGGTACTGAAAAAAGGGGTAAATAATTGGGCTTCCATCTCTTTTGAAATGCCTTTACCAGTATCTCGAATGATCAATTGCCGCTTTTTTTCATTGATGAGTAATGTAATCGTACCAGTTTGTTCAATTGCTTCTAAAGCATTCTTAATAATATTTACTAGCACTTGTTCTATTTGAGGTACATCTACCTTTACGATAAATGGGTGCTCTGTTAGTTCAAATTCAAAAATTATTTGCTGCTGAGTAGCTTTGGCATGAAAAAGTACGATGACCGATTGTAATAATTGATTCAAGTCATATCTTTCCTTTTTTGGTAAAGGCAACCGAATAACATCGGCAAAATTGCGCATAAAATAGTTCAAGCGATCATTTCTTTCAATGGCAACCTCTAAAGCATTTTTGTAATCGGCCTGATCCCTTACTGAAATTTGTGTTTTATAATTCAAGATAGATTCTAAAATAGAGTTGATTGCCCCAATGGAGTTATTTACCTCATGCGCCATCATCCGAATCACTTTACCATACGCATTCTTTTCTGCGGCTAAAATTTCTATCGTCAGTTCTTCTAAGGTAATGAAATGATGATTGAATCCCCGATCCACAAAATGTGCTTTTTGACATTTAAAGGTTTGCACACCGCTTAATTGAATGGTCTTAGATTCGCCTGTTTTCAATTCACTTAATGCTGCCGTAATTGGGTGATTTAAGGCGTGAATCGTTTGTCCTTTTAAAGGTCTATTGTCTATTTCTAGTAAAGTTCTTGCCTTAGGATTTAGACTGGAAATATTTTCATCAAAATCTAAAATTAAAATACCGACGGGAGAGGTTTGAATCAATTTATCTAAGAAAAAATGTTGTTCTTGTTGCTTAATGCCTTCAGTTCTTAATTTATCTATCATTTGGTTGTAAGTGCCGACTAGTTTATCCATTTCAGCATTGCCTGTTTCTAGAAACTTCACATTAAAATCTCGATCTTTGATGGCTTCTGTGCCTGCGGTAATGGTTTCGATAGGTTGAATTAAGGAACGATATAAACGAATGGCTAATAACACAGAACCTAAAATGAAGAATTCAGAAATAATGAACCAGATTTTAGCTTCTTTGAAAATCTGAAAAGACAATATAAGTAAGGTCAGGTGAATGATGACTACGAAAAAGATATATTGAGTTCTTATTTTCAAGATACTATATTTGTTTTTTTGACGCTGATTGCTCTGATTTTTATGATTTTTTATGTTTTATTCCTCATAATTAATATTGTATTTCTCCAGTCTGCGGTATAAAGCACTTCTGGTAATGCCCAATGTTTTCGCTACTCTTGAGATTTTTCCACCATGAAACTCCATTGCTTTTTTTATCATGGTTACTTCCATTTCTTCCAAGGTCATTGTGCCAACTTCGGGCAAATCTTTTGCACCACTTTTTCTTGGGGCAGCCATTGCTTGTTTTTGAAAATCACCAACTGTTAGCGTATCATTCGCCGTTACTAAAACGATTCGTTCTACTAAATTTTTTAACTGTCGAATATTACCTGGTAATTTTAATTCTTTCAACCATTTCAAGGCTGCTTTATCCACCGTTAAGTTAGGTCGATTATATAAGGTTTTCAAATTATTAACAAAGAAATTGACCAATAAAGGGATGTCTGATTTTCTTTCTCGCAGCGCAGGTAAACGAATTGTGATTAAATTGATTCGATAAAAAAGGTCTTCTCGGAATTTATTTTCGTTTACTAATTCTTCTAAATTTTTATTGGTCGCACAAACTACTCGAACATCTACTTTTTTAGTACGGCTACTGCCCAATACTTCAAAAGTTTTGTCTTGTAAAACGCGTAGTAATTTTACTTGGTTATTCATTTCCATGTCCCCAATTTCATCCAAGAAAATACTGCCTTGGTTTGCCATTTCAAAACGCCCCATTCTGTCAAATCGAGCATCGGTAAACGCTCCTCTTTTATGTCCGAATAATTCACTTTCAAACAAAGTCGCTGGAATACCCCCTAAATTCACCTTGACAAAAGGCTGATTTTTACGCAAGCTATTTTGGTGAACTGCTTCTGCTATTAATTCTTTGCCTGTGCCGCTTTCACCCATAATTAAAACGGTCGCATTTGTTTTAGCAATTCGACCAATCGTTTCTAAAATATTTAATAAAGCAGAATTCTCCCCGACAATCTGTTCAAAATTATATTGCTGGTCTAATTTTTTTCTACTTAAAGATTGTTTTTTAGATTGATTGAGTTGTAAAGTAATTTGTATAGATTGGATTAAATTATCATTCCGCCAAGGCTTGGCAATAAAATCTTTGGCGCCTAATTTAATGCCTTCTACCGCTAGAGAAATCGTTGCCCAACCTGTGATTAAAATAACAGGAATACTCGCATTGATTGTTTTAATTTTTTGTAATAAAGCCAATCCTTCCTCTCCCGAAGTTTGGATAGAGAAATTCATATCCATTAAAATTAGTGTTGGCGTATTATTTTCGACAAATTGCAGGGCTGCTTCTGGCGTTTCTACCCCTTTGGTGGCAAAACCATTTTGTTTTAGCAGTAATGCCAAAGAGGTTTGAACTGCTTTGTCGTCGTCTATTATTAGAATCATTTTATAAGGATTGAAGGATTTAGGGATGGAAGGTTCGGCACAACAAAAAATCCGTTGCCAACCCAATCTTGCCGCAAATACCTTGTAACCGCCAATTTTAATTGGCTGGTTCTATTAAAGTATTAGTTTTTAACCAGCCAATTAAAATTGGCGGTTACGAATAAATATTAATGGTTAGCCTAATCCATCCACTACAGAAATAATCATCGAACCAACTCCCCAAATTTTCGTCGAAATAGACCATTAAAAATAGCCCCACGATGCGACTCTTTCTCTAAAGTAATTAGCTTTACTTTATCGCCATACATTTCCACCAATCGCTCCGAATGTTCAAAAGGAATCACTCTATCTTTTGTCCCATGAAATAAAGTAACGGGGCAATTGACATCTTTTAAGTGACTCGAATTATCCAAAGGATATTTGACAAAAAAATTGGGAATATATATCGGAATATATCGCTTTTTCAATTCATAGAAACTCAGATAAGGGGCAATCATGACCAGTTGTTTGGGATTATTATTTGCCGCTAAATAAGATGCCATGCCACTACCCAAGGAATAACCTGCTAGAATAATCTGGTCTTCTCGATAACTTTCCTTTAAGTAATCATATACCTTTTGCACATCTGCATATACTTGTTCTTGAGAATACATTTCCCCATCACTTTTACCATACCCTCGATAATCGACCATTAAAATATCATAGCCGTTATTCGCCATATTCATTGCTTGACGCCGACAACGTTTATTCGATCCACGGTTGCCGTGTAAATATAGAATTACGCCTTTTGGATTGTCTTCTCGCATCCATAAAGCATTCAAGAATATATTCTCCGCAACTTCAATTTCTACTTCATTTTTTTTACTAAAGACATAATCTTCAGATAGTTTAGAAGGGCTAAAAAGTAGTCGGTCTTGCCCGAACCAAAGTCCTATGCAGAATATACCATATAAAACAAAAATAAGCTTAGCTACTCCTTTTAAGGTCTTCATAATTACAGGATAACAGCCTGCCTGACGGTAGCAGGGATTGTTGCAGAATTAACAGGATTTAGAATAAGTGGTTAATCCTGTCATTTTCAAAAATCAAAAATAGCTTTTTCTCTTTTAGCTAAACAATCCTTTAGAAGTATTGGCTTTAAAATTCGTCAAATCCTATTTGCAGGCGCATTTTAGTCTGCATGTAAAGCAATCGCAGGATGAATTTTTGATGCTTGCCAACTAGGATAAAAGGCACAAATACCAACTAGCAAATAAATAATTAAAATAGAAACCAATATAGCTTTTATATAAATGGCAGTCGCTAAACCAAAGACATTCATCAATGGAAATTGCACCGCAAAAAAGCAACCTAAAATCAATGCGAAGGTAGCAATCACCATTACTTCCCCTACAAATTGTCCCGCAATAAGCATTTGAGTCGCTCCCATTGCTCGACGAGTACCAATTTCTCCTTTTCGCTTGTTTATATTCGCCCAAAGAATGCCAAATAATCCCAATATGACATTAAAAATTAAAAATCCACAAACCGTTAGCAAAATAATACTCGGAATATAAATAAGGTTATTTGCCGTTTTTCGTTTATCGACTAAACGCTCTATTTCAATTTGATATCCTTTGGCGATTCCAGAAATCGCTTTAGATAATTGTCCTTCAAATTCGGCGGTTACGCCGGGTTTTACTTTTATTAGTAAAGAACTAATACGGCCCTTTCCAACTGGCATAAAAAATATATTCTCTTGTTGATGAAAATCACCTCCCCATCTAAAATTTCCAATTACGCCGACCACTTTCTTAGGTCGCCCTTCATCCTCTGGATTTAAAATTTGTCCTAGAGCGGTTTCATTTCCAAACATTTCAGCCCTTAAACGTTGATTAATGACAATCGGCTCATATTTTAATTCATCCATACTGTTGTCAAACCATTCCCCTTCTGTTAATGGTATCTCCAATACTTCCTTATAATTGGCATCTCCAAAAAAATACCTACCCCAAAATTCTGTATCTCCTTTTTTCAAAGTCTGAGAATTACGGGTTCCTCCAAAGGGAATCGCATTCTCACTTACCGTTACATGCTCTACTTCTTCAAAAGCCTCGATTCTATTCAACATATTCTCTTTTTGTTTACTTAAAGAGCCTCCTTCCGCATTGGCATTTTCAAACCAAACCACCCACACATTATCCCCTTTAAACCCCATTGGTTCTACGTAATTAGTGTATTGAGAAATAATAAAACTCATGACTCCAAATAAGACCAAAAAAGAGAAAAATATTTCTATAATTAACAAACTATGATTGCGCTTGCTATTCCACATTAATTTAAATAATTGACGTATCATCTTGATGATTGTTTGATGGTTAAATTGTTTGATTGCCTTACTGCAAACTGCCTACTGAATAACTGCCTACTAAAATCACCCTTCTCCTACTTTCAAGGCAGCAACCACATTCATTTTAGACATTCTAAAAGCAGGTAACACCCCAGACATTAAGCCAAAGAAAATGCAGACAATCAGACTTACAAATAATACTTTTAAATTTAAGGCTAAATCCAAATCTGCAATTAAGCCACTATTATTGAGGGTATAAATAGCGATCATTGCGAGCACAATGCCTATCAATCCTCCCAACAAAGTAATAATCAAATTTTCTATAATAAATTGATAAACCAAAGTAGCAGAATCCGCTCCAAAAGCTTTTCGTACCCCAATTTCAGAAGATCGTTCCATAATTCGGCTAACATTAATATTTATCAAATTGATCGCAGGCAATGCCATGAAAAGGAAAGCAAATAGTCCTAAAAATAAGTAAAAGGGGCTTACTGCAAAGTTCCTAGTAGCTCCAAAAATTCGAAGAAAATTCTGAACATAAGGTTCTGCCGCTGTTTCAAAATTCTTCCATTCATCAGGCAAGACCACTTTAGGAATTATAGCATCAAATTCTGCTTGTATTTCCGAAAATCCCTCAACATCATTGGCTAATAATACCCCTCCAAAACCACCAATTAAGTTTTTATCCTTCATTAAAGTAGTCGAGGTGGTGTAAGGAACATATATATCCGCAGAAGAGAATATTCTAGTGATCGGCACGCCTCTAACCACACCAATAATCCTATATTTTTCTAAACTGATTTCTATCGTTTCTCCCACTACATCCGTTCTATTACCAAAATATCCTTTCCTTGTCTTTTCGTTAATGACGGCTACTTTTTCACCCGCTTCCAATTGTTGTTGATTAAAAGGTTTCCCTTCTTTGAAATCAAATTCCATGACTTGCCAAAAATCAGCATTCGTCGTCTTCAAATTTAACTTTAGTCGATTGTTTTTATAGAAAGCATCGACGGCTCTAGGTTCTAAAGAAGCCATAGCAATCTTCTCTGGTGTTTCTAGTGTGGATACATATCTATCTAAAAAATGGAAACCACTACCTCCATTCCAGGAACCATTCCCATTGGCTGTAGTCATGGATGCATAAGTAATGTATAAAGACCGATCTCTATTTACCTCAGGATAGTTGGGACTCACTAAATGATCCACAAAAGCAGTTAAAACCATTAAGACCATCAAGGTCAAGCTGATGCCAAACAAACTGATAAACGTGAAGAACTTCCGTCTGTGTAAGACTTTCCAGGCTATTTTTATATAATTTTTAAGCATAATTTAGTTGATTAGTTGATTGCCTGTCTACCGACAGGTAGAATTATTAATTATTCAGTTCACTAATTATTCTTAATCAAAAGGCGCTAAAATTCGAGAAGAAGCATCTAAATAGTATGTGATTTCCCCCACGGATAATACCTATTCAACTTATTCTTTTCTTCTTGCTTTATTGAGTGATTTCAATTGTTTGTAGCATCCGATATTCCTCCATACAACTCACGCTTTGAATATTTAGATATGCCAAATTCTGAAAACTAGCCCGCACACAGTCTTGCGGGTTTAGCAAACCTTTCATTGGACTTGCATGCCGTCAAAAAGGCGTACTAAACGATTCGTCCGCTTCGCCATATTCTCATCATGCGTCACCATCACTACCGTTGCATTATCCTGTTGATTTAAATTCAATAAAATATCCATAATTTCATTACCCATCACACTATCCAAATTTCCTGTTGGTTCATCTGCAAGGATAAGCGCAGGTCGCCCAACAATTGCTCTAGCAATCGCAACTCTTTGTTTTTGTCCACCCGATAATTGGGAAGGAAAATGCTGCATTCGATTGGCTAAACCTACTTTTTCTAAAGCGGCAGTTGCTAGTTCTCTTCGTTGTTTAGCCGTAGATTTTCGATAAATTAATGGCAGTTCCACATTATCAATCACCGATAAATCGTTTATCAAATGAAAGCTTTGGAAGATGAAACCGATGTTTTGATTTCTAAAAGCAGCTAATTGTTTATCCGAATGTTTTTTGAAATCCGACCCTGCAATTTGGACTTGTCCTTCGGAGGGTTCGTCCAGTAAACCTATGATGTTTAACAAGGTGCTTTTTCCGCAACCTGATGGACCCATAATGGATAGGAATTCGCCCTTTTCGACGGATAAATTAATGTTGTTTAGGGCAACTGTTTCTATAGTCTTGGTGCGATAGACTTTTTCGATGTTTTGTAATTGTATCATATTGATTAAGTTTTTATTTTTTAAAAGGTGTTTTTTAAACGCTGATTTCGCTGATTATTATGATTTTTTATGTTTTTACAGGATGACAAGATTATTCAGAATTAACAGGATTTGAAATAGGACTTAAAAAATCCGTCTTTATCCGTTCAATCTGTTTAAACCTGTTGTCCATCCTACCTAATTAGCTGTATAAATAATCTTCCGCTGTGCTTCAAAATCGTACAATGTTTTTACACGAATCGTCAACCAAGTACTCCAAAAATCCCGAAGTGAAAAAATATAATCCCGTTTAGCTTGGTCTTTTTCCTGTAAGGCAATCGTCAAATCCGTAATACTTAAATTACCAATAAAAAAGCGATTCTTGGCAATTTCGTAGCGTTCTGCCGCAATTTCATCTGCTTCTTTGGATAAGGCTAACTGGTCCTTTAGCATATTACAAAGTGTAATCAAGGTATAAATTTCCTCCTCAAAAACAATGCGGTCTTGTTCTACTTCGTATTCAACTAATTGCTTGTTGGCTTTGGCGGTTTCCATCCGAGATTTAGAACGCCCCCAATCCATAATGGGTATTTCAAAACCTATTTGGATAGTCTCTCTATCTTGTGGACTTTTATATACATCGGTTATATTTTTAGCGGTATTAGACAAACCAAAAGCCGCAAAAATATGAGCTTGAAAACCATTTTCTCCTTTTGCTTTCGCCACGCCCCTTTCCGCTTCTAAGCTTCTTCTCTTAAACCCTATGGCAGCCCCTCGATTCACAAAAGCTTCTTGTAAAGCTCGGTCGGTATTGATTTGTAAATCGGGAATAGTCGTTGGTAAAACCAATTCAATAGCGGCTGCATCTCGATAAGCGATATATGATTTTAACTGCAAATCGGCTACTTCTAAATTTTGCTCAGCCCTCGCCGATGATTTTTTAGATTGTAACACCCCTAAACGCAATTGCAATAAATCATTTTTTGAAATTTTGCCTAAATCAAATCGTTCTAAGGCTATTTTATAAATCGTATCATTATTACTTAAATTGCTTTGCGCTATTTGTCGATTGACTTGGGCGATCAAAAATTCAAAAAAGCGATTGGCGGCGGTTAGTCCTATATTTTCTAAATTTTCGATGTATTCCTGTTTCGATTCTTCAAAGCGTAATGGTTCTGTTTTTTTGTCCCATTTTAAGGGATTAAATGCAAATAATGGTTGCTCGATTCCAATACCAATTGGTAAACCATTATACAAACTAAAGTCTCTATCAAAATCATCAAAGCGTTGTAATTGAGAATTGACAAAAACGGTTGCGCCCGATGCGGCAATGGTCTGACTTAAGGAAAAGGTTAAGTCTGAATTATTATTGGTGACAGACCTAAATTCAATCGTTCCATCAGGTTGTAAGACTTCTTGAAAGGTTCGATTAAAGTTGGGTAAAGTGCCACTTAGCGTTAGTTGCGGCTTATAATTTGATAAGTAACTCTTGTATTGCCAGTAGGATGTTTCTTTTTGGGTACTGGCTTGTTTGGCGGATATAGATTGACCTTTTGCGAGTTCAATTACTTGATTTAAGGACAATTGAATAGTCTTTTCTTGTGCTATTAAGTTGATAGCAACTAGAAGATTGAAAACGATATATAAATAAATTTGCTTCAATGTTTTATTTTTTGACGCTGATTGCGCTGATTTTTATGATTTTTTATGCTTTCCTTTTACACACAATTCATCGTTCATCATTCAATAACTATCTCTTCTAAATGCACATAATCCTTCATATCTGTAATAATCACCTCCTCGCCTGCTTTCAGGTTATCTAATATTTCCACATAATCGAAATTAGAAAGTCCTACGCTCACCTCCCTTCGCTTGGCAATGCCGTTTTCAATAACGTAAATCATTTGCTGCTTTCGACCTTTAAAGATAGGACCGTTAGCGATTCGAATAGTATTATTTCTGGCGTCCGTAATTAAGAATATTTCGACTTTTAAATTGGGGCGCAATAATTCGTGATTCGGCTCTTGCAACTGAACCACAAATTGTATCACGCCATCTGCCACAGTCGGTTTGATATTGCTAATTAGGCCTCTTAAATCTTGTTCGTTGATTCGAATAATGGCTGCTTGCCCAATATGAATTTTTTCTCCATAAATATCTGAAATAGCACCTTCTACTCTAAAACTAGCTAAGTCTGCTACCTTTGCCAAAGCTTCTCCTTCATTCACCGTTGTGCCTATATTTTCATTCACCCAAGTCAATACGCCTGGTCTAGACGCAACTACTTCTGCCTGTTCTAATTTTCTAGCAAATTCTTTTAAATCTTTACTTTGAATCGCTAATTGTAATTCCACTTCTTTCAAATCACTTGTGACGGATTGTTGTTTATAAGCTAAATCACTTTCTAATTGCTTTTTCTCTAGTTCTGCTATTTCTAAATTGAGGTTGACTTTTTCCATCGCTTCTTCTGTTCCTCCGCCAATAGTCACCAATCGTTTGGCATCTTCTAAATCTGCTTTTAAGCCATTGATGCGCAAACCTTTGATTTCATTATTAATTTTTAAATCATATAAGTTTTTATCTAATTGTAATTTTAATTGGACAATGCTATTTTTTTTCAGGGCTAATTCATCATCTAATTTTGCTTTGGTCAATAAAGCAAATTCTTTATTTAAGACTAGAATGGGTTGATTTGGTTGGACGGTACTCCCGACGGGAATCAATACTTCTTGGACTGCTGCTTGAATGGAACTCGTAATGACTTGCTCAAACTCTGGTAAGATTTCTCCTGAAGCGGTAATCGTATTTTCAATAGTTCCTGCTTCTGCTATTGCTGTTCTAAATTTAGTGGTGCTTAAAGAAGTAGTTAGAGAGGTTCTGAAAAAATATATCCCTACTCCTAGTAGAACAATAAGTAACAGTCCAAAAAAAATATTTCGGTTGCGTTGCTCTTGTATGATGTTATCAGATAATTCTCTATCCATTGTTTACTTTTTTGAAGCCAAATAAAGTCGAACGATTATGTTATCATAAATCCAAGAGGCGTGCCAAGTTACAAATTACTGATTATCAATAATTTATAATTATTTTCTATTTTTTAAGTGTTTTAGAAACGAACGGGGTGTTCGATATCGAACACATTTAAAATACAGGATGATCCGATGTTTTTAAATGGGTGAAGCAGTATGAATTTTTCTGGATTGATAAATTGGATAAATTAGATGATTATTTGGATAAAACAAGTTAAGCTTTTTCACCGACAGCTCGTCGGACGACTTTGTCGTCCGATGAGCTGTTCTATTTTAAATTGCCGCCCACCTGACATTTCAACTCCTACATTTCGCTAGTATTTTACACATTGGCGTTTTTTACATTTGAGATACCTCCGCATCAAAACCTTTGTGCTACTTTAGCCATCTCAATATCCTAGATATTTTTATCAAGCAACACATACTGTTTAAAAATCAACCATTACCTAGACTTTGTAGTAGGCAGTTCGCAATAGGCAGTTTACCGTAATAAAACTGTTTTCATAGTGTAATCAACCCTATTTCAAGGTCAAAAAAATTAAACAGTTATGACAAAAAGAGACCTACTACTACCAATTTTATTATTGTTCTTCGTACAAATTTGTACTGCGCAACACACTTATTGCGGACACCAAAGAGCAATGAATCAACTGGCAACCCAGTATCCAACTTTCCAAAAATCAGTTCAACAAACTTTTGCGGAAGCTCAAAGAACGCGTGCTACTAGCCGTTCTAATGAAGTACATCAAGTGCAAGTCGTTGTGCATGTGGTGCATAATACGGACGTACAAAACATTCCTGACGAATTGATTCATGAGCAAATTGCTATCTTAAATGAAGATTTTCAAAGCCTAAATGCAGATCAAGCAAATGCAAGAGACATATATAAAGCTATTGCTGGCAATGCAGGTATTGAGTTTGTGTTAGCCACAACTGACCCTGATGGTAATCCTACTTCTGGCATTACTCGCACAGAAACAGCTGTAGAAACTTTTGTTGATTTAGATTTAGATATTACTACGCTATTAGAAGCTGCGGCAGAATGTGGTTTGGATTTTACTTGCATCCAAGAAAAACTCTTAGTCGGTGGTTTGGAAGACGGTGCAGCCAATGGCGCCGTACAAATGGATGATGTGAAAAGAAGTGATAAAGGCGGCATCGACCCTTGGGATACCGATAGATACATTAATATTTGGGTCGCTAATTTAAATATTGACTTTTTAGGACAATCCATGCCCGCTATTTTAGGTTTTGCTTATCCACCAGCAGGCGCTCCGAATTGGCCAGCAGAAGTTTTTGAAGAAGATTTAGCTTCTATTGCTGGAGTCGTAATTCACCATGAAGCATTTGGTAGAAGCAATGCAGGAGAAGGTTTATTAGGCAACTTAGCAGATGGTGGTCGAACGACTACGCACGAAATGGGTCACTATTTTGGTTTACGTCATGTACATGGTGACGGTGGTTGTGACGAAGATGATGGTATTTCTGATACACCTCCAGCAGATGCTAGTGTGCAAGCACAAGCTGATCCTGAAAACTTACCTGTTTGTGCAGAACTCTATAGCAGTATCAATACTTGTGATTCGGATGATTTACCAGATATGGTAGAAAATTATATGGACTATAACGCCATCACTTGCCAAAATTTATTCACCCAAGAACAAGTGGATATTATGCGAGCGATGTTAGAAGGACCAAGAGGTGGTTTGATTGGACAAATGAGTACAACTAGTACTGCGGAAGAAATTGCAGCTACTCAAGGCTTTGATGTCTATCCGAATCCAACTGCTGGTACTTTAAACTTATCTTTAGCGGGTTATAATATCGCCGATTTCCAAGTTCGAGTACAAAATATTTTAGGTGCAGAAGTTGCGGTAAATGTTACTAGAAGCAATACGCAAATTGATATGAGCCAGTTGAATAACGGCGTTTATTTAGTGAACTTGGTGAAGGAAGATTTGCAAATTGTTAAGAAAGTTTCTGTACTTACACAATAACACCTATAAGATAAACAAAACTATGGTTTCAGCAGAACGCTAAAAACCAAACTTTACATTCTTGAATTATTATTTAAAAAGGTTGGAGCAGGTAACAAACGTTGCCTGCTTTTTTGTTTACAGGAAAAACAGGATTATCCTGGATTTACAGGATATACAACCAACCTTGATTTGCTAAACCCGCCAGACTGTGTGCGGGCTGGTTTTCGGAATTTAGTAAATCTCACACTCTAGTTTAAGATAAACCTAATTGAAAGTACCTCCAAGCAGTTTTTTCTTGGAGGTCTTTTCTAATTATCTTTTCACCATAATCTTCTTCGTCTCTACTTTTTCAGCACTATTCATTTGTAACAAATACATACCTGGATTTAAGCTTTCTACATCAATACGCTGCGTTCCAAAAGTAGCTAAATTGGCTTGTTCCAATATAATTCTACCAGAAACATCTGTAACTCGAAGCGTAGTCATTCCATTCAAATCTTGATTATTCCATTTAACTGTTAGTACATCGCTTACTGGATTTGGGAAAACAGATAAGTTTGTTTTTTGATCGATGGTCTGCGTTAAACTGGGCAGTTCATTTGTAGAAACTTTATTTCTAGGAACTACACCGGTCAATTGAAGCAAGCGACCTTGTCCTAGTTCCGTCACTAAAATATTTCCTCTATCATCCAATCCTAATCCAGAAGCAGGACCAAAGCCTTCAGCAACTGTTTGTATATTTCCTCCTGCGCTATTAATTCGAGAAATTTTGGCTGATCCTTGAGCAAATCCGGGGAAAGGATTAAACCCAAAAGTACCAAATTGTAAGGCGTATAAATCGCCTGTTCTTTTATCTCTTGCTAAGTCCGTGACGGTCGTCAAACCAGTAGCAAAAGTCGTTACTCTACCCTTATAATCTATCTCATAGATTTTGGCAGCACCTGGTGCAAAAGGAAAACCTGTTAATTGCGCCAAATAAAAACTATTAAAACCTTTGGAAATAATTTTAGTCGGTACCGCATCCGATACTGGAGGACCAAAAGGCAAAGGATTAGGGCTAGGTGGAATAACTGCAAATACAGATATTTTACTCGTTCTTTTATCCACTTTAAATACTCTATTTGCTCCAGCATCTGCTACATACATATTCCCCCAATGGTCTGTAGCCATGCTGTATGGATTACTATCATTAACACCGTCCAAAGAAAGGGCATAGCTGGTAATGTCAATAGACTTAATCGCATCGGCAGGCGTTTTAGGAGCAGAATGCCCAATTCTAAATCCTCTAAAATTAAAAATCAGGATCCGTCCAAACTCTGATGTAGGGCCTTCACCTATAATTACGGCGACTTTATTATGTGGCAATTCAAACGTTCGCCAGGGGCCTCTGACATCTCTAGTGGCAGGACTAAAAAAAGAGGGTAAACCAGTAATAACGGTCTCTTTGTCGCCGTTGCGTTTAATAACGATAATTCGCCCATCATTAGCGCCTGTCCCTGATTCAGCCACCCAATGGTTTCCGAAAACATCGGTTTGAATACCTCCTGGCGCATCTAATCCGTCCGCAATTACAGAAAATTGAGCCTGACCAAAAAAAGGTAATAAAAATAGTAGGAATACTAGATTAGTGATTCTCATAATAATTTGTTTAATGAGGTTATGAAATTATAGTAGTAATTAAGTTTATTCTTTGGGAATGAAGTAGATAAATTTATTTGTAAGGCATTGATTATGAACACTATTAGGCATGGTCAAATATAACTTTATTTTAATGTTTTTCTAAAAAAAACAGCCTCTTTTTTACATTTATGAGTATGAAAAATTGATTAACAAAACTTAAAAACAGGGAGGATTTTGTTAATTTAAATACAAATTCAAATTGTTATCAATAAAAACTAACCATTCTTACAAAATTAGCTACTGTTTATAAATACATTATTTTTAATAATATTATTAAATTTTTTATAAATTAAAAAATGTTTAATCTTGCTAAAAAAGCTACATTTGCTAAAAAGATAAAATGAAATATACTTGCCTTTTGCTCTTATTACTCTGCTTAAATTCAATAGAAATGTCTGCTCAAAATAATACTGTTGCCAAACCCAAAGTCCTTATTTTTACCACAGGTGGCACCATCGCTAGTATCAATGGTAAACCGATGATTGATGGCCCTGTTCTTGTACAAGCTGTTCCAGAATTGACGAATTATGCGGAGATAGAAGTTATTGAATTTAGTAAAATTGGATCTTCTCAGATGACGCCTGCTCATTGGTTAAAACTATCCAAAGAAATCAATAACATCTTGGCAAAAGATTCGACGGTTACAGGAATCCTCATTACACATGGCACCGATACGATGGAAGAAACCGCCTTCTTTTTAAACTTGACCGTAAAATCTAAAAAACCCGTTATTCTAGTCGGTTCTATGCGTTCTAGCAATGAAATATCTGCGGATGGCCCAGCCAATTTATTAAATGCCGTCAGAGTAACGATTGATAAAAAAGCGATTGGACAAGGAGTTTTGGTGGTTTTAAATGAACACATCGCTGCGGCGAGAAATGTGTTTAAAAATCATAATCGAAATGTGCATACTTTTCAATCTCCTGAGTTGGGTTATTTAGGTTTTGTTGACCCTGATAAAGTTATTTTTTACCAAAAGGTTTTACACCCTCATACGGACCAAGCGGCATTTGATATTCGACCATTAACTACTTTACCTAAGGTAGTCTTAGTACAAGATTATACGGGTTTTGATGCCACCATTTTGGATTATTTGTTTAGTCAGAAAATTGATGGTTTGGTTGTCCAAACTTTTGCGGGTGGTCGGGCAAGTGCAGGCGTACGAAAAGGATTACAAAATGCGGCTAAAAGTGGTATTCCTGTCATCATCGCTTCTGGTGTGCCAAATGGTCGAATTATTGGAACATCGCCTTATGATTTCCCTGCTATTTTTTCTAATGATTTTCGAGGAAATAAGGCTCGGATTTTATTGATGCTTTGTTTGGCGGAGGGGATGGATATGGAAGAAGTTAAGGCTGCTTTTGAGGTGTATTAATCAATCTTCTTTTAATTTGTCAACCAATATATCAAGCCAATTTTTAAATCTAGGACATTTCTCTATTATTACATCAATTCCTATTGTCTCTGCAATTAGATTTCCTTCTACAACCTTGTCATATTTTTCTCCATTTTCGGCAAAAATATTAATCAATCTTTTAGAAGGTGCAGTATTAGGACGATTGTTGATATCTTCAGGATTATCATATTGTTCAATTATCGCTCTCGTAGCTTCAAATACCCGAGGATTATCATACATTTCCTCAAACCCTTCATTAGAAGAAAATAAAAGTGCTTCAAATTCATGTTTCTGTATGTAAGGAATAAAATAAGCATTATTTATATCATCACTCATCCCTGTCAATAAAATGTCAATCTTATTATCAATACTTGGGTAGTTATCCATTTCATGATAATTAGGTACAGAGACTGGAATACGAAAAAAATCTAAAAAAGTAGAGACTACTACATTGGGCTCTCTTAGTATTTTTTGTAAATCCTTTTTTAGGTGAGCATACTTCAAAAATCCTCCCTTATAACCTTTACTTGTCTGAATTTTGATGGCAGAGATACTGTATAGTCCTTTTTCTTTGAAGTAATTCCTTAAAGAAATATTGACAAACTCCTCTTCCGTTTGACCTTCTACTATTATAATTAGTCGTTTCATGGTTGGCCTCCTATTACACTTTTACTCCATAGATCTCCAATACTATAATCATCTAGCCAAGAAACTAATTCATTAGAACTTAATCGTCTAAAAATTGATTCGTGATGTTCTCTATCCACCGTAATAATATCCTCTGGTTCAAAGTTATTGACAAGATTAATTGATTGGGTTGATAAAATTATTTGACTCTTAGCAGATGCCTTTCTTATTAAACCTGCTAACTTATTAATTGCCGATGGATGTAAGCCTAATTCAGGTTCATCAATAATAATTGTTTCGGGTGGATTTGGCTGTAGCATTAATGTTGCCAAAGCAATAAATCTGAGTGTCCCATCAGATAAGTTTTGAGCATTTTGATAGCGGTCAAATCCTTTTTCTTTCCATTCTAACTGAATAAATTCTGAATTCAACCTATCTGGTTTTAAATTAAAAGATTGAAAAAATGGTGCTATAGAACTTATTACTCGTTCAATTCTTCTTAAAGTCTTTGGATGTTTTTCCTGTAAAAAATATAAGAAAGCAGGCAGATTTTCTCCATTTTCTCTTAAAAATTCATTGTCATTAATTCTAGCTATTTTCTTTAATGGTGAATCACTAGAAGTATCATGGAAATGATAATTTTTTATATTACTTATTAATATCCTATTTAACATTTCTTGGGCATGCCTACTTTTTGAAAGGCTAATTTTTTTTAAATTTATAGTGTTTTCGGTAGAAATAAATTTCTTATTTCTTACTTCTGGCATGTCATTATAATCAGAGAAAATATTAAAACTAAACTTATATGATTCATATTGAGCTAATTCTGAAAATGTTATACGCCCAATAATATCACTTGCTTCTTTGAGGCCATAAAAAAGCATATTAGACATCCGCCCATTTTTTGCTGCATATTCTTGAAGGAAATTAGAATTCGCACTATAAGTAACTCCTTTTATTAATTTAAAAAAGGATATAAAATTACTTTTCCCAACCCCATTAGCTCCAATGAGGATATTGATATCATTAAGTGATAAGTCCAAAGACTGAATAGATTTAAAATTAGTTATCTCAATTTTATCAATCATAATTCAATAACAATTTCTACGTAATAATTGATTGTTAAAACTTAAAACTACAATTTTTTATAGACTAAAGTAACTTTTACAAAGTCTGTTGTTTAATTTTTCTTTCTATTTAAGGCTAAATCAATAATATTTATAATACTTGTCTTGTACTAATTATTACGGCTCCACAATATTAAACAACAACTCAAAAGGCGTCCCCACCATTTTCTGGAAATCCGCATAATCGCTTTTGCTCCCTTCAATGGTAATATTCCCAGACAGCACCTGTTTCAAACCCGTTGTCTTTTTGGTAATAATATCATTGAAAACACTTTTATTCATCGTAATCGTCGCATTCGGATTTTCGGCTAATACGCCTGGTCGATTGTGCAAAACATCATTGACTAAATAAAGCGAAATTTGCTCGTTGATGTCTGGAAAAATTAGATTAAACGTATAGTTTTTTCCATTCGATTTGGAACGGTCTAATCGAACCGCCATATAATCGTAGAAATTGGATAAAGGCAAATTCGTAACAATCGCATCAGAATTGGTTATCCCTGCTAAATGCTTCGTCGTAATTCCATTTTGTAATTCTTGTGCGCCCGTTAAATAGAAATTTCGCCAAGGTCCCGATTCTGCGGTATACGCCATTTGCTGATACACATTGGCTAGTAAATTCTTAGCGGCTTTATTTTGAGGTTCTGCAAAAACGACCTTATTTAAGATAGTCGCTGCCCAACGGTAATTCCCTTTGTCGATGTCTTTTTGCACTTTCTCCAAGATGGCAGCCAAACCACCCATGTATTCCACATACTGTTTGGCTTCCGCTGCTGGTGGCAAGGCATGTAAATTGGCAGGATTGCCGTCAAACCAACCAAAATATAGTTGGTATTGTGCTTTTGAATTATGGCTTAATGTGCCGTAATACCCTCGATTGGCGAAGAAATTAGACAAGCTTTCAGGCAATTTAATTTGCTCGGCTATTTCATTCATCGTCAATCCATTATTCGCTAAATAAAGAGTTTCATCATGGATAAATTTATACAAATCTCTTTGCTTCGTCCACAATTCTAAAATATCTGTTTTACCCCAAGTTGGCCAATGATGACTGCCAAAAGAAACAGCCGTTTTATCACCGAATAACTGAATCGTTTCATCAATATATTTTGCCCACTTTTGTCCATTTCTAACTTGTGCGCCTCGCAACGTATATAAATTATGCAGGTTATGATTGATTTCTTCGGCTTGACAAAAGGCTTTATATTTTGGAAAATAGAACATACATTCCGAAGGTGCTTCTGCTTCTGGTGTATTTTGAAAAACCATTTCTAATCCATCAATCGTTACTTTTTGCCCTGTTTCCTTAATGGTAATCGTTGGTTGTAGAATGCCCAACATACCTGAACTTAATTTTTGCCCTAATCCATTCCCAATCATACCCGTTGTATCTGTTGGCAATAGATGCCCAAACATATACATCGCTCGCCGTTTCATGGCATTTCCACCAATGATATTTTCACTAATCGAATGTTCATAAAATCCTTCTGGCGCAATCACTTCTACGCCTGCCTTTACGTCTTTTTCCGTCACGATGCCTTGGATGCCGCCAAAATGGTCCGCATGACTATGCGTAATCAAGACCGCTTTGATGGGCTTTTTTCCTAATTGTTCGTCTACTAAATCCATCGCCGCCCGAGCGACTGCTTCGGTTGTTAACGGGTCAATTACTATCCAACCATTATCTGTCGCTACGACCGTCATATTCGCCAGATCAAACCCTCTGACTTGATAAATACCTTCCGTCACTTTATACAAACCATGCTTGCTATTCAATTGACTTTGTCGCCACAAACTAGGATTAGCCGTTGCTGGTGCTTCCTTTTTTAGAAAATCAAACCAACTTAAATCCATCGCCACACTTCCATCTGGGTTTTTAATTACAGGATCTTTTCTAGTGGCAATGAAGCCTTTATCTGCTCTTTCAAAATCTTTGGTGTTTTCAAAAGGTAATTCCGCTAGGATTTGTTGGTGAGTAGCCGCTACTGATTGGAACGGGGCGACTTTAGTTGGTTCGGTTATGTTTTGTTCGTTATTACAAGAAAAGGATAAAGTGGTAATGCTTACTAGCAGTACTAGATTCCATAAAAAAGAAGGTGTTTGAATTTGTGGCATTGTCGTTTTATTTTTTCGGAAAGTGGTCAGTTAATTAGGCTACAAAGCTAACTAATTAGGTTTGGAAAGGTGGTATGGTTGGGGCGTTAATCCACTTACTAGGAGGCATTTAAAAAGAGTTACCACCTCCCTTAAATAAAAACGTATCGAATTCGATACGTTTAAATTCTAGATACCCCTTCCTATTTCATTTTACGCAAAAAAAAAGCCGCACAAAAAGTACGGCTCATTAACAAATTATAATCCCATGAACATATCCAAAATTAATTCTTTAGTTTTCTATTTGGTATTTATATATTAAAAGTAAAATTTTTATCTAGTTGAGTAATTTTAGGAAATCTCGCTAATCCTGCCTCCCGTCCGCTTTGCGGTTCATTCACTTGAATGTTTCCCGAACATTCATCCTTCGGAATCGCTCATTCATCCTGTAAATAAGTATGAATGTTAGCAAAGCATTCTAAATCCCACTAAAGAGTGCTTTGCCAACTTCAAATCCCATGAACATATCCTAAAATTATTAGCTAATCTTTTATTAGCTTTTGCGTTAATTACTTAACACACTACAAAGATATAGGCAAAGCAAGGTTATTTAAAGTACAAAAACAGGCTTTTGTGAAAAATTAATTATTGACTACTTCTTACTAATTACTTGCTTATCAATAATTTAAACCAATTTAAAAATATCTTTTTGTGAAAACAAAGTAATTTTAATCTTTTATTTTTTGTCAAAATTTATACAAAAAAGTAGCAAATTTTAACACTTTTAAACTTGCATCCTTCCTTTTGCCTGATAAAATCGAATCAATAGGACTACTGATTTAAGTTTTTTGAGACTTTGACAAGTTTTGCAAAAGCTACTTTTTCTATCTCATCGGACGGCGCAGCCATCCGACGAGAGGAGTGTTTCCGTCGGATGACTGGCTGTCCCATGGAAATAATGCAAAATTATCAAAGCTCTTTGTAATTTATCTATAGTTCAGAATTAAATAAACAAAATGAGTACAAAACTCATTACAAAGGCTTCTATTAATAAATCACATCGAAGAAATTAAAAATAATAAAGGCTCTTATAACCCAACGGGGTGATAGCAAGAATGCTATAAATAAAACTGATTTTTTACCTAAAAAAGCTACAAATTATAACAATTTTAGGCTTTGTAAGTGCTTTTTTTGTGCAAAATCGAGGATATTTAAACGATCACCCCGTTGGGTATCAAGAGCCTTAATAAAAATGATCAATCCTTTTGGAAAGCGTAGTTTGTATTTATTAGTTGTCCTTGTAGTCTTATTCAGTTGTAATAAAGAAAGTGAAGATGTAGAGATAGTCGAACCAGAAGAAATGGAAACCAATGAAATGAATCCTGACGTAACAACTTCTACCCAACCTAACATTTTATTTATCATCGCCGATGACATGGGAAAAGATGCGACCGAAGGATTTTCAGAAGGTATCATTAAACCTAATACGCCTAACTTGAATAGCATTAAAGATACAGGATTGATCTTTAACAATTTTTGGACTTATCCGACCTGTTCTCCTACTAGAGCATCTATCATTACGGGAAAATATGGATACCGAACGGGGGGGAAATTCGCACGAGATGTATTGAATAATTCCGAGAAAATTTTACAACAATACATCAATGAGGAAACTAATAATGCTTATGCGACCGCAGTCGTTGGTAAATGGCATTTAGCAGGAAGGAATGCTATGACTACTCCAGCATCATTAGGGATGCCAGTAATAAAACTACTTGCTTTTGCTGTTCCAATATTATATTATGACAAAATGATATGTCTTTTGGTAAAGTCAATTCAGCGTTTTTTGCAAATTTAACACTTTCTACCATTTCCTTTTTGGGGGCGGTAAGGTAATTACTTTAAAAATTAGTTTTGATTGTCTAAAATTGATTACCTAGTCAATCACCATCATCTTCTTCGTCAAACTACCAAACTGCGTATGTAATTGATAGTACAACACACCACTAGCTTTTAAGTCGTCATTATTCAACTCAATCGCATTATATCCTTTGCCATAATCGCCTTCAATTAATTGTAATTGCTTGCCTGATACATCAAAAATTTGCAATTGAATCGAACTATTTTCTGGCAACTCAAAACCTATCATTGTACTACCTTTAAATGGATTCGGTTGATTTTGGAATAACTGTAAATCAGTCGTTGCAAATTGTGTAAAGGCTAAATTTACGGGTAGTACTTCTAAGTCTTCGTCATAAGCTTCTGCTACGGTTGGATTAGATTGAATGCTTAATAATTCGCTCAGTCGACCATCTTTATTAGCAGTAAAAGTCATCGCAAAATTTAAAGCCTCTACATCTACTGCGTTTAATTCATTCCAACTTGCTCGAATCAACCCGTTATCCATAGCAATATTTTCTTGCTTTAAAGTAGCCGAAGTAGTTAAAGCATCAAAGGTTAAGGCATCTTGGTTATAATTTAAGGTAAACTGATAACCAACGATTCCTGCTGCACTAGTTGCTTGAAATGGAATAGTATAAGTTTCTCCAGCAATGACCGACATATCTTCAGTTACAAAAGCTAATTGATTAAAACTTCTATCTTCACTACTCACCAATCCATCGGTATCAATTGGACTAGTATGATCTGCTGTACCATTCACATCTCCTACTTTCACCCCTACAAAATTAAAATCAGTATCCTTTGACAAATTAATCGTCAACGTTTCAGGAAAATCTTCATCTAATGGATTATCATCCAAAAAATTATAATCTGCATCTATAAAACGCCAAGAACCGTTATTATTTGGGAATGTACTAGCCGTTCCTAAAATTACTTTTCTAATCGCTACTAAATCCGCCGCAGAAATAGAGTTTGATTTATTGACATCTGCCGCAATGGATTGATAGGGCGAATCAAAGGCTTGAATATTTAGAATATGCTTTAAAATTAAAACCATATCTAAAGTAGTGATTCCATTACTATAATCATCCTTTTTATCTAATCGAACAACAATGTCTTCACAAGTTGCTATATCATTGACTTGAAAACCACCATTAGCAATAGTTGAAGCAATCACATCATTAGAGCCATCAGATAGCTCGATATCCACATTCAATACGGTTGCCCCAAATTGCGTCGTTACAATTCCTTGTAAACGAGCAGATTCTCCAAAAAATCCACAAATTTCTTGCATTGGCATCGCTTCAAATACATTGTCTTGCATTAATTTAATCCCTGTATTTCGCATGACGACATCTCGCATCGTAGTAGTACTAATAGCTGCTTTTTCTGTTTCAGATAGACTATTGTCATTTTCATAATAGAAACGATCTCCATCTCTGATAACGGAGAACTGTAAATGTAAAAAAGTTCTTACTGTCTCTCCAAAAAGTGCATCAGGCATATGTTTTTCTGCCAACATGCCTACCCAAGGATCAATATCATTGACGTTACTATAATTAGATTGTAAGGCTTCAATAACTGCGGGATCATCATTAATTTCTCTAAAAGCGTTGTAAGGTGTCAGACCTAAAGCAGTTCGATAAGCATTAAAATCAGCTAAGCCTCTTTCTCGACCTCGATTAATATTGATAGATGCTAAATCCGTTCCACCTGCTCCAGGAGGGCCAAATAAGAAATTTCTTACATCATCCACTAATTTAGCATCAAATTGTTGTTGCATTTGTACCCCCATTCCTCTAAAAAATGGATCAAGTCCACCATTCTCTATTAGAGCAGTTGGATTAAAAAAGGCATCTCTCAAAGCCAATGGCCCTTCTGATCGTTCATTCCCTTCTGCATCCATCACTAAAATATCTCCACTTAAAAGCGTATGCCCAATGCGGAATGCAGCAGCAGAAAAACCATTAAAAATGGCAGGATTAACGGTTGCATCATAACCTGCATAAGGGGCTAAATTAATACCCATTGCAGGAAGCCATTCATCAAAAGTGATTCTCTGAATAATACCACCAACAATTTTTCTAGCATGTTGATAGATTTGTTCATCTTGCCAATCTGGATGTTGTAAAATTATTTCATCACAAAGTCTATTATGCTCTCGTACAAAAAGGGTATGATAAGCAGTTAACAGTACATTCTCATTACCTCTCACATCTCCTGCTACAAATAATTTCTCTGCAAATCCTACATCATCTGCCATCGAAGGCGCATCTATATAAACTTGATCGTCAAATTCTCCGCTATCTGTATTAAATGGCAATAAATTACCTTCAGACGTTTTCATTTTTCCATCTTGCAAAGTTCTTAACCAAGTAGCCCTGAAAAGATCAGAACCATAGACTGCGGAACCATCCAACCAAGCAGAAATTTCATTAAAATGCTCTCTTGGATTATCTTCACTCGTACCTGTTCCTTCTATAAATGCAGTTCGACTCATTCGAATGGCCATGTTTGGAATAGCTCCTCCTGGGTTAAAATGTACGTCAGGAAAATTAATTGGAATCATTGCAGGTTCATCATTCCCTTCAGAAAGGGTAATATCGTGATCAATAAATTGGCCAAACACCCATACAAAATCACTTAACCCCATTCTATCAGAAAGAGGCGAGTCTTGCGCAAAAAGGGCATTACTTATTTTCCTAGGATTCTGTCGCTGAGCGCCTGCTGGTGAAGAAATTTTATCTGCATAGGCAGCAGGAGTCAATCTAGCTAAAGCCGTATGAGTTGCGCCCCATTTGGGATTATTTAAATTGTTGCTAGAACCATCATAAGTTCTCACTTCCTGTGCAAAAAGCGTTGTAATAAAGAGCGCTAAAAATAACGTTAGTGTAGTATGTCTTTTCATTTTATACAGGTATTTTATACGTTTGCTAGGTATATATATTTTTGAGGTACTAAATTAATAATAGTGTTAATCAATGATTAACCAGAAGGTTAAAATCAGCAATAATAAATCAATGGGGGAATGATTTACCTATTGCACTAATATTAATCGGAATTTAGGGCATCTAGCCTTCTAAATATAAACTAGGACGTTTATCTCGTTTTATAATTTAGGTGTAAAACATTAAAAGTAAAAGGCACAGTTTTAAGGAAAGTAATAGCTGTCCACAAATATAAGAAAAATACAAACTAACTGCTTACATATATTAACAAAAAAAGATTGGTTAAAAAGTTTTTTCGTTGTTATGGATTAAAACGCTTTGTTAATTTATTTTTCATACCCTTTTTGGGGTACTTTTAGCCGAGTATTAAGATGGTATATATAAAGAGAATTTTATGCCAATCAGCTTAAACATAAGAATTTTGGTAAAAATCAACTTAAAAAAAAGTGAATAACCTCTTAAACATTAGTTAAACTCATCTATTCCGAATTAGTTTTTTAACATTTGTCTGCTTTAAGTAAAAATTGAATCTCCCTTTATTTGTCCTTTTTACACTAAGTCAATTTAGTTTATTGATAATCAACACCTTATAACAAAATTCAATCCTAACAACTATTCAATTCTAATTCAACAAGATCATTTATAGTCAATTACAAATTGTTAAATTTTAAATTTAATAAATTTTTATACTTCCATTTTCCTGCCTACCTTTAGAAAAAGGAATAGTCTTTTAATTAAGTAATAGATTAGAGAGAAGCAACCATTTTATTAAGAGAAAAGAGATCAAATTTACGAAGTATCAGTATTTCTAATCTCTACTTTAGCTTCTCTATTCTACTAAAAAGAATATATGATTTACTAAACAGCGAGTAGTCTCCACTAATTTACCCCCGACTACTAGCAAAAAAACGACGTTATGCGAAGATTGATCAGATTAGCAGTTTTAATGGCGGTTGCAATTTTTTTGACAACCAATATGACTGCGCAGCAAACTACCCAAGACAGACAACAAGGAGATTATGTCTTCGGCTTAAATGGTGGAGTAGCCTACCAAAAAAGTGATGTAGCCACCGATCTAAGTGGCTTTGGTTTTGGCTTGACTTATGGTAAAAATTTATTGTACGCTCCTCACTCCCCTTTTAGTTTTGATGTCCGTAGTCGTTTTCAGATTGCTCGGTCTTTTGGAACAGATATTCGTCCTTCTTTGGGTATTGCCAATAACGATGCATTGAATGGAGAAAATACCTTGGATTATACGGGTGAGCCTGGTGGCGATTTCGTCTATGCCAATCATCAAACCAATCAGGCAGAATTAGGAATGGAGGGCGTATTGACTTTAAATGGTTTACGAGAAGCAACGGGTCTGGGCATTTCTTTCACAGGCGGTGTTGGGGTAAATTGGTACCAAACAAAAATTGATCAAAGAGACGCCAATGGACTTTATGCGGATGATTATAGTCGAGTAGACGCAGGTGGTGCAAAACCATTTAATTTGTCCCAATTAAAAACCATTCGGGACGGAGAATATGAAACTTTAGCAGATGGTTTTGGGCGAGCTGGAAAATTCGGTATTATGCCTTCTTTGGGCGTTGAATTAGATTATGACTTGACTAATAATTTGGCATTGGGAGTCGGTCATCGAATGACCTTTTCTGGTACAGATCTTTTGGATGGACAGCAATGGACGAATGCCAATGCATTGACTGGTAATAATGATCTTTTACATTATACTTCTTTAGGGTTAAAATATAGATTCAATCAAAAAAATGCCCCCAAAAGGAATAGACAACCAACTATTGAATTAATTGAACCTTATGGTAGTGGCTTAAGTGCAGATAAGGCACTTATTCCAATTAAGGCAACCATTAATCGAGTGTCTAATCCATTTGATGTTTATTTAACGGTCAATGGGCGAGAGCAAAAATTCAATTTTTCGAATCATACCTTGGCAGGTCAATTACGTTTAAAAAAAGGCGAAAACAAAATAGTGATTACGGCTAATAATGCTGCAGGAACGGTGAAAGAAACTATTTTTATTACTTATAAAACAGATTTAGCTGACCAACCAACAGTTATTGATTTTGGTGCGCCTGAAATTATTTTCACAACTCCTGCTTACGATAATGAAAAGGCTACAGAAAATAGAACTAATATCAGGGCTAAAGTAAGATTAATAGAAGATAAAAGAGCGATAGAATTACGGGTAAATGGTAAAAAAGAGCGTTTTGATTTTGAGAATAACCTTGACGTTTTAAATGCAGTAGTCGATTTAAGAGAAGGTAGGAATACAATAGAAATAAAAGCTAAAAATAGAAGTGGCGAAGAGCGAGTAACTAGAACGATTTATCGAGAGTTACCAATTGCTTTTCCAACGGTTAATTTTACTAGTCCTGCATATAATAATGCGAAAGTGGACGATCGTTTGACAACCGTAAAAATCAATTTACAGCATATTGCACAATCTTCTGATATTCAATTATTGGTGAATGGTCGAAATGAACCAAATTTTTATTTTGATAATCGAAATGGGACATTGAAAGCAGATGTTGAATTAAGAGAAGGGCGTAATGAAATTGAAATCATTGCCATTAATAAAAGAGGAGAAGCTAGAGATCAAAGAACGATTGTTTACGAGCGAAGATATACGCCTACACCAACTATTAGACGACCAAGAGTGACCATCAATGCACCACAATATCGAGAATCTACGACTAGGGAAGAAATGGTCATGATTCACGCAACGTTGGAAAATATTTTCAGAAAATCTGATATTCGATTAACCAATAATGGTCAGTTGATTTACGATTTTAATTTTAATCCTAATACAGGAATTTTACGACATAATTTGTACTTAAGGGCGGGTATCAACCAAGTGTTAATCGAAACGCAAAATGAAGCGGGTCGAGACGATGCGAGCGCAACGATTAATTTTGAGGTACCATTGCCTCCGCCACCGCCAGTTGTAATTATTCCAAATGTGGATATTTACCAACCTCGACAAAACGCTATTTTTGAAGAGCGAGAAATTACGGTAAAGGCAAACGTAAGTGGTATTTTAGATAAGCGAGATATTGAATTCCGAGTCAATCGAGAAGATTGTTTAGATTTTAGATTCAATCCGACAACTGGTAATTTCCGAGCAAAAGTCAATTTAAGGGAAGGAGAAAACGTGATTGTCATTAGAGGGAATAACCCAAGTGGTACAGACAGACAACGAATTACCGTTTTCCACGAAAGACCATATGCGCCAGTCATTGATTTAAGAACGCCCAATTTTGCGACAACTGATAAAAAAGAAATTCGGTTAAAGGCAACAATTCAGCATATTGAAAACAAACGAAATGTTCAGATATTCTTGAATAATCGAATTGTTAGTGATTTCCGATTTAGAGCTGACAAATTAGAAGCTTCTTTACGATTAAGAAAAGGGAATAATGACCTTGAAATAATTGCGACCAATAAATACGGAGAAACTAGAGAATTGAAGAATATTGACTATTTATTACCGCATTTTCCAAGTATTACGGTAACTAATATCAATGATAATCAGACTTTTAAAACGAATCAAATTGAAGTGGCTGCTACGATTCAACATGTAACTAGACGAAAAGATGTTAAGTTATTTGTGAATGGCGTATTGGCTAATAATACAGCCTTAGACGGTGATTATTTCACCGCAACTGTTCGCTTAAAAGAAGGTCGAAATACCTTGATTTTAAAAGCGAATAATGAGCATGGTAAAGAGGAAGTGAATTTACAACTCAATTATTTGCGACCAAGAAAAGCGACGATTAATTTTGTCAGTCATGAGAACAAAGAAGAAGTAAGAGAAAGTACGGTTGAAGTGAAAGCTATTTTAAAGCATGTTGCTGATAAGCAGGATATTGAGTTAACCCTCAATAGTAAAAGGACCGATTTTACTTTTAGTAGAAATACCTTAAAAAGTAGGGTGAAATTGAAAAAAGGCAGAAATATCATTCGTTTGGTTGCCAATTCAAATAATGGGACGACCGAAGAAGTATTAACTTTAAATTATCGCCCTTTAATGGCTAAGCCAACTATTCAGTTTGTAACGACCACGAACTCGAAGCAGCCAACGCAAAATATGCGAGCAAGGATAACGGCGCAAGTCGAAAATGTAACAGCAGCCTCCGATTTAACCTTAACGTTAAATGGGCTTGCTTTTAATGATTTCGATTTTGATAATGGTAAATTAGTGGCTACAATTCCTTTAAAATTAGGAACCAATAAAATTACGGTAAGTGCTAAAAATGAAGGCGGACGTGCAGAAGAAAAGACAACGATTACTCGAACGATGGGGCGACCTACTATTTCTAAAGGTGGTAAAATTGGGAAAGGGAGTAAAATTGGCAAACGAGAGGTGACCCTTACAAAATCTAAGTCTTAGTATTTTTTGAGACGCTTGGAGGTCTTGAAGACGCTCCAAGGTCTGGAGCTATAACAACTTGACATTTTTATTATAGGGCGGCTGTTTTCCACAGCCGCCCTGTTTTATTTTAAAGTACAGGTGAACTTCAGTTCACCGAAAATAGGTATAGGAAAATTGATTTTAATTTTTTAAAAAATAGGTTGTATGGATTAAGCGGATTTGGCGGATTACAAACGGATTTTTTCAAGATCATTTTAAAATCCGTAAATATCCACTCCATCCGCCTAATCCGTACAACCTATTAATACAGATATTAAGATTAAAAACTATCTTGCAACCCAAAAATATTAATGATGACCAAGAAGTACCCGTTTTACCTTTACACTTTATGCTTAATCCTAACTATTGGAACAGCCTGCTCCAATAAAGAAAAAAAGCAACCAACAACTAACGAAAAATCTATTGATTTGACCACTTTTTATATTGGCACTTATACTCGTTCGGAAGGACATGTAGATGGTAACGCAGAAGGGATTTATAAAATCCAAGTCAACGAATCAACGGGAGAGATAGCAGAAAAAAAGCTAGTGGCGAAACTGGTTAACCCTTCCTTTCTAACCTATTCCCCTGACAAAAAATATCTTTATGCCGTTAGTGAATTAGCACATGCCGATGAACCTACTGGGTTTGTCTATGCCTATAAGATTGGCAAAGATTCCTTAGCATTTATCAATCGACTGCCAACGGATGGGCAAGCGCCCTGCCATGTTTCTATTGACGAAACGGGAAAGTTTGCTTTTGTTGCAAATTATGTTGGAGGAGTAATCAAGATGTATCGCATCAATGCAAATGGTGCTTTAGTCGCAACAGATAAAAAACAATTTGAAGGATCAAGTACACATCCACAACAGGATAGTCCACATTTACATTCTGTGATTATTTCCCCTGATAATCAATTAGCAGTCGCACCCGATAAAGGAACAGATAAGCTTTGGTTATTTACTATTGACCATGAAAACGAGAAGCTAATTCCTACCAAACAAGCATTTCTTAAAATTCAAAATGGTGCAGGACCAAGGCATTTAGTTTGGTCTAAAAATGGTGAGTTTTGTTATGTGATTAATGAATTAGACAATACGGTAAATGTGATTGCTTATGATAAAGTAACCAATACATTTACGTCAATTCAAGCCATTTCTACCTTACCAGCCGATTACAAAGGAGAAAGTTATTGTGCAGATATTCACTTACATCCTAATGGCAAATTTTTATACGGTTCTAATCGAGGACATGACAGTATTGCTATGTATAAAGTAGATGCAACGACTGGTAAATTAACCTTTATCGGAACGGAATCAACTAGAGGTACTTTCCCAAGGAATTTTAGAATTGATAAACAAGGCAAGTTTATATATGCTGCTAATCAAAATTCTAGAAATATTACCAGTTATGCTATTGATGGAGTGACAGGAAGGCTAAATTTTACAGGATTTGATTTTAAAATTGGAACACCAGTTTGTATAGAATTTTAAACTACCATTCCTTGGATGTATGCGGTACATGGTACTTTAAACGCTATTGGTTTTGCCTTACCCGCTATTTTGGGTTGGTATTATTACATCATAGATGAAAAATAAGCCCAAGACCAAGCCACCACTTTTCCAACTAAAAAGATAACACCTATAAATAAAGCGACTAACACCATCAAGACCATCATGACAATCCATATCCCATTCCCTTGATAAGCACCGTCTCCATAATGCTTTTTCAATAATTCAAAATTTCGCCGATTGGATTTATAGTACAAATCAAATATATCTCCTAAAATGGGAATCGCACCGACCATCGTATCTAAAATAATATTCCACAACATTTGAAGAATCACTCGACCACTTGCACCATACCGAACCATTGTTAATACCAATACGCTTGAGATACCAAAACTGGCAATATCTCCTGCCCCTGGAATTAAACCAATGATAAAATCTAAACCAAAACGAGTCTCTGTTCCTGGAATTCTAAATTGATTATCTAAAAAAGAAGAAACCGTATCTAACCATTTAATTTTAGGTGGAGTCGTATTTTCGGTAGCAGTTGCCATATAATTGATGCATTAATAAAGTACAAATATCGGTAAAATAACTAAACTAAAACTAATCCGTATGCCCTCTAGGCTAAGAAATTTAGTTATATCTTCTAAACATATTTTTAAACACTATGTATTCGTTTTATTTTTAGCAAACGGTTACCTAAAACAAAAAAACATGAGAATTACCAACATCATTCTATCCATCCTATTTGTGCTATTTGCTGTCGTTCAATATAATGATCCTGATCCTTGGTTATGGATTGCTATTTATCTATTTATGGCTTTAATTTCAGGTTTAGCCGCAGCAAATATTTATCCTTCGTGGATAATAAGAGGAGGAATGTTGGGTTGTGTTATTGGACTAGGAATGCTCTTGCCCGATTTTATAGATTGGCTAAATACAGGAGCAGAATCCATTACTCAAAGCATGAAGGCAGAGCAACCTCATATTGAATTAACTAGAGAGTTTTTAGGTTTATTGATTTGTGCGCTAACTTTAGGTTTTCTGCTTTGGCAAGGAGAACCTACTAAAACAAGGTAAAGGTTTTTAGTTATTAGATAAATTTACAAAATCATCCAATAATTTCATCTTCTTATAGAGCTTTTAAAAGCGCTAATAAAGTGGCGTCTTTAACCTCTGACTCAATCGTTTCACAACCATTAAAAACCATAAACGATTTCAGTTTCTTTAAGAAAGGCTCGTAAATTACCTCTACTTTTTTCACATACTCTTCCCATACTAAATTCCGAATCCAAAGAATTTTTGTTTTTCTATCCGCTTTTAAATCAACTTGCCCTACAAATTCTTTTCCATATAATATGGGTAAACTAAAATAGCCGACTTTTCTTTTTTTAGCGGTTACATAACATTCTAGTAGATAGGAAAAATCAAATAACTGTTGAACTCGTGGTCTTAAAATAACTAAGTTGTCAAAAGGAGAAAGGATATGTAATTTTTTACTCATTCTTTTTGGGATATAATTTTCAAGTTGTTCAGTAAAACCATAATAAGTTACATCGGCTATTCCTTTTATATTAGTCGCTGTCAGTTCTCCTGATTGGACCAATTGTTCAATAACTGCTTGTTTTTCTTTGATGGAAATTTTCAATAAATGCCCAATAGATTTAGTCGTAATGAGTCCATGTGATTGAATATCTCTTCGGATAATATGTTCTATATACTGTTGCCTAGTTGGTAAATCGGTATTGACATTTGCAGGTAGAAAATTTTCTGGCAAGTCATAAATCTTTTGGAATTTTTGCCTCCCCACAATCATAATTTGCCCATCCATAAATAAATGCATGAGTGCCTGTTTTATAGGTGGGATTTCCCAAGCTTGCCCTTTAGTAAATAGCCCTTTATCCAAATCTTTAGACATCAAAGGTCCTCTTTCTTTGATTTGGTCTAGCACATAAACCATATTTTTTGGATGCTTCTGATACCAATGTTTGTCTTTTTGTGCCTTTTCCCATTTTCGATATAAACTAAATTGATAATCTCGCATCGGTAAAAAACTAGCCGCATGGGCCCAATAATCATAAACCGTTTTATCTTTCTCCACCAGAGTCTTTAAAAAATCAGGTTGGTAATTAGGTATTCTTGTCCATAAGACGTGATGATGCGCCCGAGCAATCACAGAAATCGTATCTATCTGCACATATCCTAAGTGTTCAATAGTAGATAAAGTCCCACTTTTTCCTTTTTTGGGAGCAGGCAATTGTTGATCAATGACCAAAGAACGAGCGAAATTTTTAGAGATAGTTTGCACCATAAAGCTGTTTTAAATTTATTGGACAAGATAGTAATTAATCTTACCTTGTGGGAATTATTTTTTACAGCCAAGATGGATGTATCTCAAATTATCGCATCCTAAATGATTATTCACGTTAATCGTAGCTTGGAAATTCATTTCTAAGTCAAAAAAATCCCTTGGAAATGAATTTCCAAGTTTCGGGCGACAAATTGATATACCCATCAAGATTCAACAAAAGGAAAATGCAACGACCACATCAACTACTCTTATTACTATTCGTCACTATCTTCTTCGCCTGCCAACCCACCCCAAAAGGAGAAATTGCAGATATAATTTACCATAATGGTACGATTATCACTATGGAAGGCGAAGCTCAAAAAGCAACTTCTGTAGCCGTCAAAGATGGAAAAATTCTAGCAGTTAATGAAAGTTCCTTACTTCCTGCCCATCAAGGAGAGGCGACTAAAATCATTGATTTAACAGGAAAAACAATGTTGCCAGGGTTTATAGATGCCCATAGTCATATAGCGATGGGTATGTCACTCTTGGGACAAGCCAATATTTCTTCACCTCCAGTTAGTGACATTACGAGTATTGATGGCATCGTCCAAAAATTAAAAACACACCAAGAACGTAATAATATTCCTAAGGGAGATTGGATTATTGGTTGGGGTTATGATCCTGATCTATTGACAGATAATCGGCATCCAACGAAATTAGATTTAGATGAAACCTTTCCTGATAATCCTGTCTTTTTAATGCACGTTTCTGGGCATATGGCAGTTGTGAATAGCACCGCTTTAGCTAAAGCAGGTATTGACGAAACTACTAAAAACCCTGATGGTGGAATGATTGTTCGGTTACCCAATTCTAATGAACCAAGTGGCTTAGTACAAGAAACGGCAGTCTATGCAATTAGAAAATCTTTACCCTTACCGACTCCTGCACAGTTAATGGTCTTGTTAGAAGAAGTACAAAACCTATATGCTTCTCATGGTATTACAACTGCACAAGATGGGTTTACCGATTATAAAACCTATCAATTTTTGGAAAAAGCAGCAGCAGCAGGAAAATTAAAATTAGATGTAGAAATTTTAGCAGGCTTTTTAAATCTTAAAGATTTTTTTGGCAATCACTTAACGGCGTTTGGCAAAACTAAAAATCGACTTCGTTTAACGGGCGTTAAAATAGTTTCGGATGGCTCGCCCCAAGGCAAAACTGCTTTTTTTAGTAAGCCTTATTTAACAAAAGTTCCAGGATGTGCCCACGACTGTAAGGGTTTTCCAAATCTTACGAAAGAACAACTTGGTGGAATTATGAAACAATGCTACGAAGCAGGGATTCAGTTATATACACATGCTAATGGAGATGGCGCCATAGATTTATTTTTGGACACCCACCAATCGGTGATAGATTCAATGAGCCAAGTTCCTAAAGATTTAAGAAGTGTCATTATTCATTCTCAATTTGTTCGACCAGATCAATTAGCACTTTATAAAAAACATCAAATAGTACCCGCTTTTTTCACTAATCATGCTTTCTTTTGGGGTGATACGCATTTAGCTAACTTGGGGGAAGATAGGGCTTCATTTTTAAGTCCAATGAAAGCAGCGATGGATATGGGCATTGTTTGTACCAATCACACCGATTTTCCTGTGACGCCCATTGACCAATTATTTTTATTGGGAACAACGGTTAATAGAAAAACTCGAAGTGATATTACCTTAGGGGAGGGTCAGCGTTTAACTCCTTATGAAGGCTTAAAAGCGATTACGATTAACTCCGCTTACCAGCATAAACAAGAGCATTTAAAAGGGTCGATTAAGGAAGGTAAATTGGCAGATTTTGTGATCTTAGCAGAAAATCCACTAACTGTTGCTACAGATAAAATAAAGGATATTAAGGTATTGGAAACGATTAAGGAAGGGAAAGTTATTTATAATAGAACGGAGGATTCTAAGTAAGTATATATAAGAGAAATCAGGCCAAAAATTGAAATTTTCTATCAGAAGTCAGTTGATTCAGCATCAAATCCTAATATTTAGCAATGTACAATGGTTCAGTCTGACTTCTGACAGTTTATGTAATAAACGGTCTGACATCTGACTTCTTGTTAAGCTTTCATCAACCTATTTAAAGCCTCTTCCATCTTAAATTTATGTTCTCTGTTTTGAATAACAGTAGGGGGCGATATTCTTTCCTTACAGTCCAGAATAGGGCATCTTTCACAAGTCACGCTTACTCGTTTTCTAGGAATATTAGGATCTGCCAAAAACTTCATTTTTTCTTTTAATTCTGCATCTGCTAATAAACCAATAGTGACACTTACATTTTTGGTAGAAGGAAAGTAAGCGGGTCTTGCAATGGTAAAGCAGATATATTCATCTTCTGTCTCTGTATATTTGGATAATTGTAAACCGACCTTAACTTGCCCAGAAGTTTGCTCATCTTCAGTCAAATTTTTAAGCTGACTAATCGACAACCAACGGCGGCAATAATGTTCATCTAAACTATTTGCATGAGGTTCATGCTGTCGATTGAGGTGTAATTCTTTATCTATGTGGAAGGTATCTAATTCAGGATCGTGAATCATGCGCATGAAAAACATTTTGGGCATCTCAAAGTGATGTGGTAAAATGTTAAAGCGTTGAAATAAAACTTCAGGAGAGACATCATATTTCAATAATAACTGCAATAAATAGGATTTATCCCAACTCGTCTGCCCAAAGAAATATGCTAAATCTTTGGTAAAACTGTCTCGATTCACCAATAAGCCTACCGCAAAATATCCAGCAATATAATTATTCAAAACAATCTGAAAATTATTGACTTTCAAAAAAGAAGAAGTATTAATTCGTTCTTTTAATTTCAAATAATTATACGCCAATTCTTTTCCTAATTGTAAGGCTTTTTGCTTCTCATTCAATTGTGGATTTAAGATTAATCGCTTCTTTTTAGGAATAAAAATAGAGCGCAAATGTTTTAACTCAGGATAATCGGCTAAGTCATTTTCTATAATATGATAGCCAAAATGTTTTTTTAAAATACTGGCTAATAAATTAACAGGTACCGCTCTATTCGTAGGTAATTTATAAGTTTTAATAAATTTATCAATCGACTGCTCAATGTCCTCAAAATAATTATAATGCAATTCTTGATAAGCGCGAACCGCATTAAAGTAGAAATTCTCTTCTTTAAACTCAAAATTCCTAGACAGTTCCACCAAAGTAGAAATAAAGGCGCCCACTCTAGAAGGAGAATTGGCGATAATTTCTACGACCTTCGATAGTTCAATCCCAAATAAGTCTAAAGGCAATTCATTTAAAAAATTGGAGTGCAATAACTCTCCTACTGCTGCTAATTTCCCTTTTAGTACGGGTGAAATCAATTCATCATAAGTCGTTCCTAAAGCGGTTGCTAGGGTTTTTACCTTATCTATTTTCGGCGATTTCTTACCCTTTTCTATTTCATTTAAATAAGAAACAGACATACCCGCAGCCGTTGACAATTGCTTAAAAGACAAGTCTTTTTCTATACGCAATTGTTTGACCTTCAAACCAAAGATAATTTTACTATTCTGATGCGTGAGATTCATGGGGGGAAAATACTAAAAATTTCTACAGGATGACAAGATTTTGCAGGATTAAACAGGTTTGGATACCGATTAGTGTGCCTGTCATAAGGCTTTTATATGGTTAATCATTTAATGATGCTTTGAATTTCGGATAATCCTCTAGTAGTTTATCTGCTTTCTGGTCCTCTCATTTAGGCGCTCATCTACTTTGCAGTTCACTTGCTATGCTTACAAGATATAGCCATCCCACCCGTTTCACGGTTCTCTTTACAAAAACAGTCCTCTAGGACTCTTTTTGCTCGTTCACCCTGCGGGATCGCTCGTCCATCCCGTAAATCCTGAATAATCTTGTCATCCTGTAGCAAAAAGAGAAGCGATTGAAGCATGGCAACAATCGCTCTCCGAACCACAAAAGACATCTTTACTTTACTTATATCGTTTACAGTAAATAGTGTTACAGTAGGCAGTATGACAGTTAGCAATGTGTGTATGCCTACTGTAATACTGCTTACCGCATTACTCCCTACTGGCAAGTTGTCATAGTTTAAGATAAATCCTGTCGACAAGAGGCTTGCCGATGCTTTTTAGGTGCGTGCAACCTCGCCGAAAACCACTCGTTTCTCAAATCATGGTCTCGGCGAGGTATGGCACTAATCGGAATTGGGATAGTAATAACAGTTGCCTGTTACGAGTTGAGCGCTTGTCCTGTTGATAACTCGCAACTCGTAACCCGCAACTCACATCACTTTATAAAAACTTTTCCTGTATTTATCAACCCACTTTCGGTTTGAATCGTGTAGATATATAAACCTTGTGGTAGATTAGCTGGATAAAACTGGAATTTACTATTGTTGAATTCTGCTTGTTGTACGTTTCTGCCGGCCACATCAAATAGATTAAATTGTACGGCTCTAACATTTTCTAAGCCAATCAACTCTATCGTCGTACCGTTTGCATCAAATGGATTGGGAGCTATCTTAACTTCTAAATTAGGGATAAAGACCGTTTCTATGTCCGTAGAAATTTCCACAAAATCCTCTACCGTTTCTCCACCAATCGTATGGAAAGTAAGATTGGTCAAAATAGGCACGCCAAAATCAAATAATACCGAAGCTTGGTTTTCAATCACCATACCCGCTGGATTATCTTTTTTCTGAGCAATTTTGAATTTCACAAAGCCAAAAGATTCAGCCGCTTTAGTGCTTTCGTTGATTAGATTAATATTTCGGAAGGTAAAAGTGAGCACACCTTCTCCGCTAATGGAATAATCGTAGTTATGACTACTAGCGCCAGGTACTAAAGTAGTGATATCCAAAGAAGCCGAAATCGTGTCTCTAATTACTACTTGATTTACAGTATCAGACCCTGTATTTTGGAAATAAATATGAAATTCCAATTCATCCGTATTCGCAATATTATTGGCATCGCCTAAACCTTTAGGAGAAGGCGTCATATCCGCATTCCCTGCAATTAGTTTGTTCTCTTGGCAGTCTACTGAAAAGAAAGGAAGCGCATCTGCATCACTAAACATAGTTAAAAAACCTGTCGTAAATGGTGCGCCGAATGGGCAACCTTCTACTGCTGCGGAAGCTGTTTCACCATAAGGATGCCCTGATGGTTGTTCTATAATTAATCTGTATGAAGATACATCAGATTTAGTGGAAATATACAATGTATCAGCTCCTTGACTTGGTAATTGAAAATCAACTCCTTGTCTAAATATTATATCATCTTCTATTAAAATAAAACCAAGAGGGTTTCCTATATCACCTCCTCCAATATTTTTTATAATAAATTGGACAGAATCTCCTAAACAATCAGCTTCAACCTTAATACTTGCCCCGTTCCAAGTATCTAGTGGGGATGGTGGAATACAAATTAAATCTGGATAAGCGTAAGCTTCCACACAATGTCCTTGTCCAATTGCTGCATCACAACTAACCGTTGTATTTACTACAAAAGAACCGCATTCCTCTATATTTAAATCACCGATATCAAATCGATATACATTTCCAACATGATTCGTCCAAGGTAGTGTACTATAATTGACTTCTAAAAAAGGGTCAAACCGTACCTCTATATATGTTTCTTCTGCCTTTTCGACCCCTCGATTACATAAACTAACTGTATAATCAGCTTCTCTACAAGGCTCTAGAATAGCAGTTGAAACATCTACGATTAAAATCGGACAATCGTCCACGGTTGTTCTAGTCGCAAAATCCAGTTGCATGGTATCACTTTCTGTGAATGCTACATTATAATTCTGACAAACTTCCCATGCTGTATTTAGCACAATTAAACTGACATTATAATTTCCGTTTTTTACCGTCAAATTATATTCCCCATTTTCATCAGTCGTTGCATAAAAAGTACCTTCAGTTCCTCTAACTCTTACTAACCAATCTTCTAATGTTTTTTCATCTGTATCTTTTTCGCAATTAGTATTTAAATCTCGATGAACTGTCCCTTGAATCGAATTATTAAAAACATTTCCATCCCCGTCTGTTTTGACTACATACATATCATATAAAGGAATTAGACTTGTTCTATCTGGAGCATTATTTATATCAAACTCTCCTGCTAGCACATAACCACCATCAGGCGTTAAAGCAACAGAACGACCAATATCTGATCCTAAAGAACCAAATAAACGATCCCATTCTAATTCTCCTTGACTATCGGTTTTTACTAAATACATTTGAGAAGTAGTTGGTGTAATCTCTTTTACACCACCGATAGCAAAACCACCATCAGCAGTCTGTACAATGGAGTATCCTACTTCATCAAAAATCCCCCCATAACTTTTAGACCATAATTCTACTCCATTCTTATCTAGCATTAAGAGATATAAATCTCGCTTACCATTGGTCATACCCGTTAAGGCAAAATTTCCTTCAGTTGTTTCTACTACATCAAAAGCTTTATCTTCTTCTAGATTTCCAAAAGTTTTTTCGACTAATTTTTCTCCAAAAGCATTTGTTTTAATAAAGTAGACATCAGAACTAATATTATTGGGGCTACTAGGGTTAGGGATTGCATCAGATTGGTTTTCTCCAACAATAACGATGCTTCCATCACTTGCTTCGATGACACCTTCTCCTGCTTCAATATCATCTCCACCAAAATTTTGTTCCCATAATAAATTACCATTAGCGTCTGTTCGAATTAGATAAACATCCGCACTTTCATTATTAATTAATTCTGTCCTACCCGTTAGAATATATCCCCCATCTTTTGCGATTACTAAAGCCTGTCCTCTATCGTTATAAGGACCTCCATATGCTTTTTGCCATAACTCCTCCCCATTTGAGTTTACTTTTAACAATAAGACATCTTCTTCTCCATTGCCTATACTTTGGGTTTGTCCTATAATAATATAATTTCCCTCTTGATCTTGTACTAAATCATATCCTTTATCATCCCTTGTTCCTCCATACGATTTACTCCATTGCTCCTGACCATTTTCATCTGTTTTCACTAAGGTTACGTTGGTACCGAAGGCACTATTAGTTTCTGAAAACCCCAGTACAGCATACCCTCCGTCCAAAGTGGACACAACGGAGAAAGCCTGATCGTTGGCATTGCCACCAAAGGTTTGTTCCCAGCCTTGTGCGATTAATGAGCTACCTAAGCAGGTAGAAAGGGTAAGTAAAATAAATGGAATAAATAGGCGTACTAATCTTTTCATGGGTAATTTATTCTGGTCAAAAATTTAAAGCCTGTTTTATCTATCAATCAGAAAAACCTTGTTTTATTGGATATAGTTCTTCTTCATGATACAAATATGCGGGCAAAACTATTTAGAAACAAAGACAAAAAATAGAATTTGTTGAACAAAAAAAAAGGATACTCGTATACTTTAAAAATGACAACTGAGACTTATTTTAAGTATAACATTCTGAATATCAGTTTTTTAGATAAAATTTTTTTGTCTAAAAAATCACCATTAATTTCCTTATTTGTTGATAAAAAAGTAAGAAATGCTAAAAAGCCGACTAATTCAGGTTTTAAGAACATTTTCTAAAAAAGAGTTTAGAGAACTCAATAAATGGGTCAATTCTCCTTTTCATAATCAAAGAGAGGATGTAATTGCGTTATATGATTACCTCGTAACTACTAACCATCTTTTTAATGATAATCTTTTAAATAAACCATTAGTATTCAGTAAGATATATCCAAATGAAAGTTTTGATGATTCAAAAATGCGACAAGTCATGCATTTTTTCTTTAAAACTATTGAAGAATTTTTATTCTTTCAAAAAGAATCAGGAGAAGAAATCAAAAAAAAATTATCGTTGTTAAAAATTTATAAAGAAAGAAAACTAGATAAATCTTTTTACAAAACTCAAAAAGACATTGAAAATTTCTTTAAAAGGAAAATAGAACCCAAAGAAGATGATTTATTTACCAGCTATCAGATTAAAAAAGAAATTGTTGAATTTAATAGCAAGATTAAAAGATCTCAAGAATTAAATCTACAAGAATTATCAGATACTTATGATGAAGCATTTATTGTCGAAAAATTAAAACATGCTTGCTTAGCATTAGCTCACAAAAGGGTATTTAATATAGATTATGAAATTGGTTTATTAGGAGAAGTACTTGAATTTACAGAAGAAAAGAATCTTTTAGGTAACTCCCGTATTGGCATTCATTTTTACCTTTATAAAATACTGAATGAAAATAAAGTGGAAGATTTTTACATTCTAAAAAATTATCTAAAAAATGTAGAACACTTTCCACAAGTAGAAATTAAAGAAGCTTATGGTAATGCTATAAACTTTTGTGCATCACAAATTAATAGTGGTAATAAAGATTTTATCAAAGAAGCATTTTATCTTTATAAAAATGGTATAGAAAAAGGTATTTTCATTGAGAATAATTTAATATCAAGATGGGCTTTTAAAAATGCTATTGTTGTTGGATTAAAATTAAAGGAATTCGAGTGGGTAGAAAATTTTATTGAAAACTATAATCAATATCTAGAAGAAAAACATAGAGAAAGTTTTCTATATTTTAATTATGCTATGCTACATTATGAGAAAGGGAACTACAATAAAGTTTTAGAAGTGATTCAAAAATACGAGTTTACAGATATTCTAGTAAATCTAAATGCGAAAATTATTCTGGTAAAAGTCTACTACGAATTAGAGGAAATAAAAGTTTTAGAATCTTTCCTTGAAAGTATGAGAGCTTATATTCAAAGAAAAAAAGTAATTGGGTATCAAAAAATTGTTTATAAAAACATGCTCAAATACACCAAAAAACTCTTAAAAGTAAACCCCTACTCAAAAACTCAAAAAGAAAAATTAAAAGCAGAAATAGAAGCAGCCAAACCTTTAACGGAAAAGACTTGGCTGCTGAAACAATTGGCTGAATTATAGGGGGGAATTACTCCTCCAAAATAACAGGTTCCCCATCCACCTTCACTTTACTATGTTCGCTCAATCTTTGTCGTAAAGTATCCGAAACCGCCAAAGAAGCCTTAGAACGATCATCGCCTTTAATATCTGCCATATCTACGGCAAACCGTTCTGCATCTAATGTAGCTCGATTATCCAGATAAGCCTTCATCTTTTTGCCTTTGCCCCGAATATCTAACTCATTTCGACCATTTAATTTGAGGTTTAAGTTCTCAACATCGAGGTAGGCCTTAATATCTCCTTCTCCTTCATTACGGATGGTCAACTCTTTTTCATTAAAACCTGATAATTTAGCATCATCCGTATTTTCAAGATCAATTTCAGTTAGTGTCGGAACGGTAATATACAAACGAATAGGGGCAGAAGTACGCCGCAAGTCTGTAGATATTTTCAAGACATCATTGAATTGCTCTACTTCTACTTTTCTCAGGTATTGATCCCTTCCCGTTAGTTTAGTAGAAAACTCATTACCTTGGGCAATTTCTATTTTCATTTTTCCCTCAACGTGGATTCTTGAAAAACCTTGGTATTTATCGCCGAAGTTGTAATCATCTTTATTGATTCTATTCGTATGTAGTCCTTCTCCTAGTAAACCATCTTTGCCCATTTTATAGGTGGCATCCTCTTTTGTCCAGTAGAAATGATGATGTCCATCGTTATGGTCTACATAATCTATCATCGTCCAGTTCATTCTATCTAAATTAGTAAATTTAATAGACTTCCCTTCTGGTACTTTTAAAATTAAGTTGACACTCTGTGCTCGCCATTTCTCCCCTCTATTTAATAAAAAGAAGGGTTGAATATCTAATTGATTATTGGTTCGACTAACGGTATGGTTAATGTTTTTAGCGAGCGTCTTGGCTTCTCTTAAACCGTTACCTCTTGAGTTAGTCTCTTGAATTAATACAAATTCCTCGTCTTTTGATTTCTCGATGATTACTCGAATATTTTCAATAATTAGATTTTCATCCTCTAATTTTAGCATGCCTCCAGGACCTAATTGAACCAAGGAACTTTCGTAAGGATTCTCTGTGAAATTAATTTTAAAAACATCTTCTTCAATAGAGAAACGTTGAGAACTTTCATGTGCATCTGCACCAGTCGTAAACTGACTGACTAAATATCCGCCGATACCAAAAAAGCTAATGGCATTGAGCATAAAAAATGCTAATAAACCACCCTTCCAACGTACATTGAATTTTGTTTTAAAGACCAACCTACTGGCTAGGAAAATTAAAGATAGTATCGGTATACCGATAAAAACAGCTAGGTTAAAGATCAGTAAGCCGCCAAGTAATGGTTGTTGAGGAAAGACAAATTGTAAAAATGGAAAGCCAACAAAAAAGCCGATTATTGACGCCAGCCATACTGCGGCGAACGCAATAATCAGCGCGAATCCTACGATGAAAATAATCGGTTTGATAATGGTACTGATTAATTCAAGTACCATTCTTATGCCTTTGCCAAAAAAGCTGATGCCTTCTTTAACACTTCGCTTAAATTCAACTTGGCCTGCGAAATTTTTTTTTTTGCCTGTTCCGTCCCAATCTCCTGCCATCTCAGAGATTTTTTCTGAAAAGTTCGTTACTTCTTCTTCTACCACTTTTGCCATATTAGAGATGTTAATATCATCTCCTCTCATCGCTAATCTGTCACTAGAAGTTTTAGCTTCTTTTAAGATGGCCCATAAAATCACGTAAGCAGGGACGCCGATACCACCAGACATAGTGAATAGCACAAATCCGATACGTACCCAAAGTGGATCAGTAATGCCAAAGTATGCTGCAAGGCCGGAACAAACACCTCCAATGACCTGATCTTCTGGATCTCTCAATAATCGCTTACCTGTTTTATATTGCTGCTTTCCTTCTCCGTTTGCACGACTACTTTCTTGATTAGAAGTGGTGTGTTCTTGAAACGCATCAATGGGTTCCGCCCCAAATTCTTCGGGCGTCCCCATGACGGTAATGGCCTCTTTGACCATTTTTAGTGTAACAATCGGGTGATTTCCTAAGCTTTCTTGGAATAATTCCGCAATTCGGGTTTCTATGTCAGAAGTGATTTCTTCGTAGCCTTCCGAATCTTGAAAGTGATTATGAATGGTTTTTAAGTAGCTAGATAAATGTTGATAAGCATTATCGTCAATCGTAAATGCGTAGCCACCTAAATTTATATTGAATACTTTATTCATTGTTTTTAATTTGAAAGTTGTTGATTGGTTTTCTCTTGTTTAATCCATACATCGTTGCCGATGAGCATAAAATTTAAGTAACTATTCTTTTTTGACTGCTTTTTTTCTGGTTGTTTTTTTTCTGCCGGCAAACATAGTCGTGGCATTTACGGTAGCTACTAAATCATTCCACGTTTCTAGTAGTTCATCAAGAAATTCTCGTCCTTGTTCCGTAAGGGTATAATATTTTCTCGGTGGTCCTTTTTGTCCCTTTTCTGATTCTCGCCAAGAGTAACTTAAAATACCTGAATTCTTTAAACGTGTTAGTAAAGGATACATCGTTCCTTCCTTTACAATTAATTTAGGTTTAGAATCCTTGAGGTGCTGTATAATATCAGAGGGATAAGCTTCTTTCTCAGAGATAATAGAAAGAACACATAATTCTAAGATTCCTTTTCTCATCTGTGCTTTTGTATTTTCGATATTCATACTACAAATATAAGGTAATATAGGAATACTATGCAATACCTAATAAAGGGTTATGCACTATATTTTCTATTAACAGGTACTATTTGTCGATAAAAGGAAATAAAAAACTGGTTAAACTTTAAAAATACCGTCTTTTATATATCCTCAAAATTTCCATGTCGCCCTTTTCCACTAGCAAATCTAGTTGCCCCAATAACTGTTTCCTTAGAATCAATGGTTGCCATTCCTTTGGTAAATTCGTTCGCTAAAGCGTCGTCCAAGGACAAATTCCATTGTTCGGATGCACTCATGCGGTCATTCCGCATACACATTTGTGGAAATCCGCTTAATTGTATGGCTAATTTTTTAGCTGCTGTTAATGCTTGTCCTTCTTCTACCACTCTATTGGCTAAACCAATTTGGAAAGCTTCTTCCGCTTTAACAGGACGACCCGTTAAAATTAAATCCATTGCTCGACTCATGCCAATGAGTCTAGGCAAGCGAATCGTACCCCCATCAACTAAGGGAACACCCCATCTGCGACAGAAAACACCCATGACTGCTGATTTTTCCATCACTCTTAAATCACACCAAAGTGCCAATTCCATTCCGCCTGCTACCGCATAGCCAGAGATGGCTGCGATAACAGGTTTGGATAATAGCATTCTGGACGGTCCCATTGGACCATCTCCATCTGGTTCGGTTCTATTTGAACCATTTCCTGTGGCAACCGCTTTCAAATCTGCCCCTGCACAAAAAGTACCACCCAGACCTCCTAAAATAGCAACATAACTATCGTTATCTGCTTCGAATGTTCGAAAGGCAGCAGCTAACTCTTGTGCTGTTTGCCTATCAACCGCATTCTTGACTTGGAGACGATTGATTAAAATAATGGTGGTATGTTTTTCTTTTTGAATGGTGATATTTTTCATACTATGATTGATTAATTTTTAATGCTGGTCAGGAGACCAACGGATATTCGTATCTAGTCTGAGACTAGACACATCGAGTGACTTAAGAGGGTGGATGTAATTATTGTATGATTAAAATTGTTTTATTACTATCGTAGCGTATTGTCAAAGATCAAGATAGGAATAAAAAATCAACAAGTATTATCTGAATACTTAAGATTTAGTATTTAAACCTATGGCTCCATTCATTGTAGGTTAAAACAAAAAAATCGGTACTGAATATACATTCAATACCGACTTTATTAAGTGCCCGGAGCGGGACTCGAACCCGCACGTACGTAGTACACATGTCCCTCAAACATGCCTGTCTACCAATTTCAGCACCCGGGCTGAGACAACCTCAATGCCAACTTGAAGTTGAGATTGAGGTTGTTATTGAAGTTGAATTATCTTCTTCTATCGTCTCTACGACGGTCATCTCGTCTGTCACCACCTCGTCTGTCGTCTCTTCTATCTCCGCCTCGTCTATCATCTCTACGACCTCTTTCCTCTCTTTCTGGCATGCCCGCAGGACGTTCCATTAAAGCCTTTCTAGATAAACGGAATTTACCAGTACGTGGATCAATACCGATTAATTTTACTTTTACAGGATCGCCTTCTTTGAAAACGTCTTCTACTTTATCAATTCGAGTATGAGAAATTTCAGAAACGTGTAATAAACCACTCTTTCCAAAGAAATCAACGAATACACCGTAAGGCATTACCGTCTTCACAACAGCATCAAACTCGTCTCCTTCTTGTGGAACGTAAGTAATTTCGTTCACTCGCTTCAAGGCCGCATCAATAGACGCCTTATCGCTACTTGCGATATTTACATGCCCTTTACCATCTTTTTCTTCGATGTTAATGGTTGTACCCGTAACTTCTTGAATTTCTTGAATCACTTTACCACCTGGTCCAATTAAGGCACCGATAAAGCTCTTATCAATAATTACTTCTACAATTCTTGGAGCGTGTTCTTTATAATCTTCGTTAGGTGCACTCAATGATTTACTCATCTCGTTTAAGATGTGTAATCGTGCTTCTTTTGCTTGCTCTAATGCTTGCTCTAATAATTCGTAAGGAAGCCCCTCAATTTTGATGTCCATCTGACAAGCACAAATACCTTTCTCTGTTCCTGTCAATTTGAAATCCATATCTCCTAAAGCATCCTCATCTCCTAAGATATCCGTTAAGATCGCATTTCTTTTTCCGTCAGAAATCATCCCCATTGCAATACCAGAAACTGGTGCTGTAATCGGAACTCCACCATCCATTAATGCTAATGCACCTGCACAAACCGTCGCCATAGAAGAAGATCCATTAGATTCCAAAATATCAGAAACTAAACGTACCGTATATGGGAAACCTTCAGGCATTACTCGCTTCAAAGACCGAGCCGCTAAGTTAGCGTGACCAACTTCTCTACGACCAGGGCCTCTCATTGGCTTCGTTTCCCCAACCGAGAAAGCAGGGAAATTATAATGCAAAATAAAGTTTTCGTATCCTGTTAACATAGCAGTATCTACCATCAACTTATCTAACTTTGTTCCCAAAGTTAAGGAAGCTAAAGCTTGCGTTTCTCCTCTATTAAAAATAGCAGAACCGTGAGCAGCAGGTAAATAATCTACTTCTGTCCAGATAGGTCTTACTTGGTCCAATTTTCTACCGTCTAAACGGATAGACTCCCCCATCACCATCTCTCGGATGATTTCCTTTTGGATTTTATTAAAATAGTCTTTTGCCATGCCGCCATGTTCTTCCATCCATTCTTCGCCTTCCTGCTCGGTCAATGTCTCGACTAATTTTTCTTTTACTGCTTTAAATTGTTTCTTTCTTTCTGATTTGTTTAAAGCACCTTTGGCAACCGCATAAATGTCATCTTTCGTCAATGCTTTTACTTTCTCCTTAATGCTGTCATCCTCTGCCGGTAATTCAACTTCTCTTTTAGTAGCCTTGTCCCCTACCAATTTAGCTAAAGCTAATTGCGCCTCACATTGTACCTTAATAGCATCATGACCAATTTTGATCGCTTCTACTAATTCTGCTTCCGTACATTCATCCGCTTCTCCTTCAACCATCATTACGTTATCCATAGTAGCTGCAACGATCACATCTAAGGTTGCTTTTTCCATAGCAGAACGACTAGGATTAACGACATATTCGCCATCAATTTTACCTACTCTTACTTCCGATAAAACATCTGAGATAGGAATATCGGAAACAGCCATTGCCGCAGAAGCAGCTAAAGCCGCATAAGCATCAGGCAATTCTTCTAATTCCCCAGAGATAAGATTAATAATAATTTGGGTATCGAACATATATCCTTTAGGGAAAAGCGGTCTAATCGCTCTATCCACTAAACGAGAGGTTAGAATTTCGTAATCAGATAATCTAGTTTCTCTTCTGAAGAAGTTACCTGGAATTCTACCAGCAGCGGCATATTTCTCTTGGTAATCTACAGAAAGCGGGAAGAAGCTTTGTCCTTCTCTCATTGTTCTAGTAGAAACAGCAGAACAAAAAAGCATTGTTTTTCCAACCTTGACAACTACAGAACCGTCTGCTTGTGTAGCTAATTTTCCAGTTTCGATAGTGACTTCACGCCCGTCAGGTAGGTTAAAGGACGTGCTGATTGCAGTTTGTAAACCCATATTTTATGAGGTTTTGTTTTTTTTCTAAAAAGGCAGAATCTTTTTGGCTGTAATAAGAGTTATTTCAAACAAAAAGATGGGGTCCATTTAGATGAATCAATAACAATAATAAACAAGGTCAAATGTAGCGTGATATTCTAAAAATACCAGAAAGCTATTGAAATTGTTATGGATTGAAATTATTTCTGTTATAAATATTGGAAGGATTCTCTAGTTGATGAATTGGAAAGGATTTCTATTATTTGGTTATGGTGAAATCTTTTTTTGGTTTTTCCAATTGACTAACTTTAAGACTTCCGTTTAAAATGGCAACTTTTTTCCCTGTTGCCTAAATTTAATTTTCTAATTTTCCGCGAATGGAAGTCCAATAATAGCTTAGGAACGAATAAAAGGTTTTAGCGTATTGTTACTGTTCCTTAATAAATTTTTATTGTTTTTCCTGTCTTAACAGAGGAATTTACGAAACCAAACGAAAAAGTGTTTCGGTCGCCCAAAACACCTTTTCGTATAATTTTATTATTTTCTAATACCTAACTTTTCAATTAAAGAACGATATTTATTAATATCTTTTCTAGAAAGGTATTGTAATAATCTTCTTCTCTTTCCCACTAAAGACAATAATGTTCTTCTACATGCATGATCTTTGTGGTTCGTTTGAAGATGTTCTGACAAACTCTTGATTCGGTAAGTGAATAAAGCCACTTGTCCTTCTACAGAACCCGTGTTGTTTGCTGCTCCACCAAACTCAGCGAAGATCTCCTCTTTTTTTTCTTTCGGTAAGTAAACCGCCATTTTTTTAAATTTATTTAGTTACCAATGTAATTAATCATCAACGATCAATTTTTAGCGGTGCAAAGGTAGGTATTTCTATTGTCATGTGAAAGGGGGGAGAAATAAAATACAATTTCAACCTCAACCTCAATTTCAAACCACCATTAACAAAAACATTTAGGGGTAGACTGAAGTTTAAAATTATTGACTTAATTTGCTGAATTAATTAAAAGTCAAACCGAACTAATATGTCTAAAGCAACCAATCCAATTGTAAAATCTTGGGCAGCCAATGCAAAAAAATGGATAAAAACCATTGAAAATAGCGAAATAGAAAGTCGCCGATTGGTTACCAATACCGTTATACTCCAGAGTATTTTGCAACAAAAACCAGCTAGTGTTTTAGATATAGGTTGCGGGGAAGGATGGTTGGTCAATACTTTAACCAAACACAAAATTAATGCGATAGGGATAGATGCAACTAAAGCCCTCATTAAAAATGCTAAAACGAAAGGAAAAGGGATGTTTAAAGTGATGGACTATGAGACTTTAATCAAAGGTGTCGATTTTGAAGCCATGCCTTTTGATTTAATCAGTATCAATTTTGCTTTGTTTGAAAACAAAAAGACTGCATGGTTAATTAAAAAGTTACCGCATTATTTATCGAAAGAGGGCAAAATCATTATTCAAACATTACACCCTTTTTCAATAGCAACGGAGGAAGCGTATAAAAGTGCTTGGCGCAAAGACAGTTGGAAAGGCTTAAAGCGAAATTTCACCCAACCTTACAAATGGTATTTTAGAACCCTAGCAGATTGGGTGAAATTATTTACAAAAGCAGGTCTGGTTTTAGAAGCCATTAAAGAGCCGCTTCATCCTAAAACAGGACAGTCTGCTTCTATTGTTTTTATTTTATCTCAAAAATTTAGAAAAGGCGAAAGGGCTAATGACTAATGGCAAAAGATGAATTCCTGCAAAAAGCAGTCATTTTATCCCTAAAATCAACAAAACTAAGACTATTGCATATAATAGATTTAATCCTTTCGTCCCTTCGCCATTAGCTAATTTATTCTATTTCAACTACCACTTCAATTTCAACCGCCATATTACCAGGCAAAGAACTCATACCAACAGCTGCACGAGCATGCTTCCCCCTATCTCCAAATACAGCGACCATTAGATCAGAAAAACCATTAATGACCTTAGAATGATCCGTAAATTCAGGAATGGCATTGACCATGCCTTTAACTTTTACGATACGAGATACTCTGTTTAAATCTCCAATCTCCCCTTTCAAGGCAGCTAATAAATTGATACCCGCCCATTTAGCAGCTTCATAGCCCTCTTCTACCGTTAAATCTTTACCTAGTTTTCCGACAATATTTTTACCATCCGCTTTTCTAGGCCCTTTACCTGCTAAGAAGACCCAATTATTACTCGTAACTGCGTGTACATAATTAGCTACGGGTTTACCTAAAACAGGTAATTTGATGCCCATTTCTTCCAATTTTGCTTCTACATCTGCTACTTTTTTCCGTTTCTTAATGATTTTTGTGTTGCCATCTTCATCGACAGAAACCGTTACTTCTATATCTTCATCTCCTGCATCTTTTTCAATTGTAATGTGTTCTTCATGTAACTCTGCGCCATCTAATTTGATGATCTTTCCATCATCCGTTTTGAAAATCATGACATCTTCGCCTTCCATGTCCTCTAGGTTGGTTTTTTCTCCATCTTTTTCAATCCAGATATTTTCTGTTTGACCATTTTTACTTTTTTTAATGACTTTCCTTTGTTCTTTTTCAATCCGTATATCAATTTCTCCACCCTCTTTTTTAGCTTTTTCTATAATTTTATCTATCTCTGCATCATCAATTTCAGCGCCTTCTTTGACTATTTTCTCAATGGTCTCATTTCCATCTTTATCTATTTTTTTGGTAATAATCACTACTCTTTTGCTTTCTTTAGTGGTGACTTGAGCATTTAAGTTTAGATTTATGCCTAAAAAAAGAAAAGCGAATAAACATAAAGCACCCAAATGAAATTTTTCTGTTATAAGTCTCATGCTAATTTTTAATTTTGACTGATGATAAAAATAAGTAAGTAAATATACAAAGGTATTTATTCAGAAACGAGAACAGCAAGAATGCCCAAGCGTTTCTATTGGTTAAGAAATGAAAAAACAAGTGTTCTAGTTGCTAAAATGACCATTAATTAATAACGAAAAAATAAGTTAAACGTTTATTGTTCAGGAGGAAATCAATTTGAAATTGTTCCAATTATTTTTTATACATTACCAAAAATAAATTATAAATTCATCTTTTATCATTCATCGTTCCTCGTTTTTTAGTATTGTTTTAATACCATTTTCACAGTTAGGTTAAATTCCTGTTAAAGTACTTTGAGAAGCGAATAGAAGGTCTATTTTTGTACTATTCTACTAGAATTCTTCTATCAATTTTATTCTCAATCCATCTCTACCAATAATGAAAAAAAATACAATTTGGGCAATCGTGGGTTTAATGGCAGCAGCTTGGTTTGTAATAACAGGCCTCCAAAGCTATTGGATTATGAACGCAGTAGATCTACAAAGTGAACAGTTTGATAAAGATGTGAAAATTGCCTTAAAATTAGTAGCAGAAGAATTACAAGAGAAAGTTCTAGCGGAAATGAATCACATGGATGATTTATTAACGGTAGGTGAAAAACTTAATTTAGATTCAAAATCAAAATTGAGGAATACCAATCTTGATTTTTCTGGCCTAGGTCAACAAAATGAAGATATTTCTAGTGCGGCTAAAGCCTATCATAAATTTAAAAGGCTAAAGCCTACCTCACTTGACGAAAAGATTAGTCCGCCCGTATTATCAGACTTATTAAGGAAAGAACTAGCCAATAGAAATATTGATACCGATTACGAATATAAGGTGTATGAAACCTTTAAAGATGTACCGCCAAAAGAAATCATTTCTAATGGCAATTACATCATTTCTGCGTCCGTAACAGATGAAGTAACTGCGCTTCCTGATGAAATCGAACTGAGTAAATCAGAATATCCTGTTTCCTTATTTGATAACGCTGGAAAATTAGTTGTTTATTTTCCTCAAAAATCTAGTGTAATTTGGGGCGCTGTTTTATTACCTTTAATTGCAGCTATTTTATCGGTGGCTATCGTTTTGTTTTGTTTTATTTATACCGTTAAAGTCATTTTTGCACAAAAGAAAGTTTCCGAAATGAAAACTGATTTTGTGAATAATATGACCCATGAATTTAAAACGCCGATTGCGACTATTTCCTTAGCAGTCGATTCTATTGTAAGTCCGATGATTCTGAGTAAAGAAGATAAAGTCAAACGCTTTGCAGGAATTATCAAGCAGGAAAATAAGCGAATGTTAGCGCAAGTGGAAAAAGTCTTACAAATGGCCTTATTAGATAAACAAGATTTTAAATTAAATTTAGATTTTGTTGATTTACATAAAGTCATCAATCAAGCAGTTACGAATTCTCATTTGCAGGCAGAAAAAAAAGGAGGCTTTGTGACCGCAGATTTACAAGCCAGTAAATCAAGAATTGAAGGAGATTTGACGCATTTATCTAATATTATTCACAATTTATTAGATAATGCCAATAAATATTCTCGAGAAATACCAGAAATTTCGGTACATACTAGAGATGTGCCGAATGGAATAGAAGTGATCGTGAAAGATAATGGCATTGGCTTAAGTAAAGAGGCACGCAAAAACATCTTCGATAAATTCTATCGCGTACATACTGGAAATGTACATAATGTCAAAGGCTTTGGATTGGGCTTAGCTTATGTCAAAACCATGATGACGGCACATAAAGGGCAGATAGACGTTAAGAGTGAATTGGGCAAGGGAAGTAGTTTTATTCTAACCTTTCCTTATCATATTCGAACGAACGTGGAATAACATTTTATCATTTGTTTGTAATCATTTGCTATTTCACACAATAATTTTAGGTAAATTGCTATTTTTAAATGGTAAAAGCCTAAATGTCAGGTAAAAGGCAAAAACTAAAGAATCACCAATTTGTTATAATACAAGTACCGACTGTTAATTTGGTATTTGTTTAGAACCTACTTGAGCAAAAATAATTTTTATGACGCCAACTAATAACCGCATCCTACTCGTTGAAGACGATCAAAATTTTGGAGATGTATTACGCTCGTATTTAGAGATGCACGATTACGATGTCACCCTTGCAACTGATGGTGTTGCAGGCTGGGAAAGCTTTCGTCGAGGTAATTATGACCTCTGTATTTTTGATGTGATGATGCCTCGAAAAGATGGATTCACACTAGCCAAAGAAGTCAGAGAGTCCAATGCAGAAATGCCTATTATTTTCTTAACTGCTAAGGCAATGAAAGAAGATGTTTTACAAGGATTCAAAATTGGTGCAGATGATTACATCACGAAACCCTTTAACTCTGAAGAATTATTATATAGAATTCAGGCCATCCTAAAGCGTAGTCAGCAAAAAGCCGATCCAAGAGAAGAAATTAAAGAATTTATTATTGGTAAATACCATTTTAATTTCCCTTTACGTATTCTTACGTTTAGTGATAATGGAAACGAATCTAAAGATAAATTATCTCCTAAAGAAGCACAATTGCTAAGAATGTTCTGTATGTATATGAACGATATTTTACCTCGTTCGGAAGCATTGACTAAAATTTGGGGAGAAGACAATTATTTTACTGCCAGAAGTATGGACGTTTTTGTGACCAAACTCAGAAAATACTTAAAAGAAGATGGTAATATTGAGATTGTTAATATTCATGGCAATGGATTCCAACTATTGGTGAAGGCGGAAGAGGAGGCATAAGTGATAGTAGGCAGTTAGTAGTTATGCAGTAAAATACTGATTGGCATAGATCGTTAATTGAATAATGTTAAATTGTAAAATAGCGCAAATTAAAGCCATTCGCTTTTAATATGCTGTAAAAATATAAAACCTATAGTCTTTCATTAGACTATAGGTTTTTTTCAAGTTGATTGGATTAGGTTTGGATACCCAATCCAACATCACTTATCATTGCTTATACAAAAATTGACAAGATCAAATTAAAAATACTCAAAGCAAAGGCTAAATAAACGGCAGAAATAAAGCCATCCACTCTAAAATTTTTCATAAAATTAGCAGTCACCAATATTACAATAGCGTCTATGATAAAAGCGAATAAACCAAGGGTTAACCACCTTAAAGGCGCACTAATTAAATCCATAAAAGCCCCCAAAGTAGCATTCAAAACGGCTAAAACAAGGGCCACAATAATCGCACTTACAAAATTTTTCACTTCTACTCCTTTTAGCAAACTAGCTGCTAATAAAAGTGCGAGTGCATTCAAAACGATTTGCATCAAAAAGCTATTTCCTGTAGTTTGGGCAATGAAGTATTCTAAAAAAAGCGGTTGGTCCATAATTTAATGATGAATGATAAACGATAAATGAGGAATCATAACCTATAAAAAATTAGAAAGAACGTACTCTACCCATTCGCTACTTGCTTCTCCAACTTATCAATTTCCTGTCTCAATTCTTCATTTTCTTTACGCAACTCTTCTATTCGCTTGTCTTTGTATTCCACATCTTCTTCTAGTTTTCGAATCTTGTAGGTCGCATCTTCATCCGTTTTATCGGTTCTATTCGTCCGAGTTTCACTCACTTTTTCTTTACCTTGACTGAATAAATCTTTCACCGTCTGCACACCATCTTCACCATTATAATAAGAAGCGCCTAAAAAAGCCAATGGTCCAACAATTAGCATCATAATTAAAAATCGAGAGAATACGGTCAATCTTGCTTTCTTAGCCATAATTTTGCAATTTAATATTTAGTAAAAATATATGAAAGGTAATGAAAAAGGTATTTCTTTGTTTAAAAGTCTATCTTTTTTAGATAATAATCTTATTTTATCTACTTAATCTTAGGTTTTTAAGACCAAATCAAGCAACTAGTCTATAGTTCATTTCTAGGAATAGTACATCATCATCCAAAAACATAGCCAATAAAATAATATGACCGAAGTTTTTATTTATGATACGCTACGAACGCCTTTCGGCAAAGGGAATCGGAATGGTGCTTTATTTGAAGTCCGACCAATAGACCTTTTAAGTAAGTGTTTGAAGGCTTTGCAAAAACGCAATCAATTAGCGACCGAAACCATCGCAGATTTAATTATTGGTTGTGTTGTGCCTGCTGGCGGACAAGCGGATAATATCGCCAAAACTGCCTTACTTCATGCCAATTGGTCTTCCTGTATTCCCGGTTTACAAATCAATCGGTTTCAAACCTCAGGCTTAGTTGCCGTTGGTTTGGCTGCCGCTAAAATAAAAGCTGGTTGGGAAAATTTAACGGTAGCTGGAGGTATAGAAAGTATGAGTCGGGTTCATCGGTCAGACCATCGAGGTGCTATTTCTAGTGATCCCGATATTATGAATAAAATCGGGTCGATTCCTAGTGGAGTAGCGGCCGATTTAATCGCTACGATGGAGGGTTTTAATAAGGAACAATTAGATAATTATGCTTTTAAGTCAATTCAAAAAGCAATTATTGCTCACCAAAAAGACTATTTCCGTAAGTCAATTATCCCTATTTACGATCAAAATAAAATTGCTATTCTAGAAAAAGATGAAACGATTAATAAAGGAATTACCTTAGAAAATTTAGCTACCAATCAACCTATTTTTCCAAAGTCTCAACGATTCGGTTTTGACGCTATAGCGCTCAGAAAATATCCGTTAATTGAACAAATCATTCCTTTTCATAGTGAAAATAATATCGCTCAAGCTGCCGATAATGCTGCACTAATTTTAGTAGGCAATGCCGCACAAAAGAAAACGTTAGGCTTAAAAGCTAGAGCAAAAATAGTCACGATCAATACCGTTAGTACAGAACTAACCATTACGCATAAAGGAGGAATTGAAGCTGCAAAAAAAGCCTTACAACAGGCCAAATTAAAACCAAAAGATATTGACCTTTGGTATATTAATGAATCCTTTGCTGCCCCTGCCCTATTATTCCAACAAACTTTTAAAATTGCCGATAAACGACTCAATCCTTGCGGTGGCAATATTGCCTTTGGAGATGCGCTTGGCGCTAATGGTGCCGTTTTATTGGGCCTATTAATTGATGAATTGGAACGGCAGCATTTAAAAAGAGGACTCGTTGCATTAAGTGCCGAAGGAGGAATTGGAACGAGTATGATAATTGAAATTGTGTAAACAAATGGTACAAGGTTTTAGGTATCAGGTTTCAGGCTATATGTACATGCCTACCCTGACACCTGATACCTATATACCTGACACCTTTTACCATGATAAAATATAAAAAAGACACCGAAAATATAGTCACTTTAACCTTAGACATGGGCGAACGCCACGAAAATGTGGTCAATCACCAGATGTATCAGTATTTCAAACCTGTATTGACGCATTTGCAAAAAGAAAAGGCGAAGGGCATCTTGAAAGGCATTATACTAACCTCTGCCAAAAAGAATTTTTTAGAAGGAGGGGAACTAGAATATCTACATACAAGTACGGATGCCAAGGAAATTTATGAACATTCCCTGACTTTAAATAAATTTTTTAGAGCATTAGAATATCCTGGCGTGCCCGTAGTTGCCGCTATTAACGGGAGTGCCTTAGGAACAGGGTTTGAATTTGCCCTAGCTTGTCATCATCGAATTGTAGTAGATGATTCTAAAATTCGCTTAGGGCATCCAGAAGTAACCGTTGGTTTAATGCCAGGCAATGGCGGCGTTACTAGATTATTATGGTTATTAGGTTTAGAAAAAGCATATACTGTCTTAACAAATGGCAAAAAATATCGACCACAAGAGGCTTTAAAAGTGGGTATTATTGATGCCATAGCACCCAACCAAAAAGCCATGCTGGAACAGGCAAAGCAATGGTTATTATCCAATAAAGAAGGGAGAAGGCCTTGGGATCGGACGGATGGACAAATTCCAGAGGGTACGGCTAAAGATCCACAAATAGCCCAAGTCATTCAAAAATTAGCCGCACAATTATCCAAAAAGACTTATAATAACTATCCTGCACCACAAGCTATTTTAAACACTTTAGTAGAAGGATCTAAGGTTGATTTTGATATTGCGACCACCATAGAAAGTCGTTATTTCACAGAACTTGCCTTACGTCCTGAAACGAGAAATATGATTAATACTTTTTGGTATGATTATAACGCCATCAAAAAAGGCATTAATCGTCCCAAAGGGTTTGGAAAGTTTCGAGCCAAACAAGTAGGGGTAATTGGTGCAGGTAGAATGGGTTCTGGTATTACGTTTAACTGTATCAAAAAAGGGTTAAAGGTGGTGTTAAAGGATGTGTCTAAACCCATCGCTGAATTGGGCAAGCAATATGCTAAAGACCACCTAATAGCATTGGTTGATCAAGGTACGATTTCTGCACAAGAAAAAGAGCAGTTGTATAACAATATTACGACCTCTGCAAAACCAGAAGATTTTGAAAATTGTGATTTAGTCATTGAAGCAGTCTATGAAAATGAAATGGTTAAAGCAAAGGCTCTAAAAGATGCCGAACAGCATCTTGATGAATATGCTATTTTCGCCACGAATACCTTGTCTATTCCTATCACAAAATTGGCAAAAGCCGCTTACCGTCCAGAAAATTATGTAGGTCTACATTTCTTTTATCCAGTAGAAAAAGTCCCTTTAGTAGAAATTGTTCGAGGCCAAAAGACATCAGATGAGACAATTGCGAGAGCTTTTGATTTTGTTAGAACAATGGGTAAAATTCCAATTGTGGTGAAAGATGATTGGGGTTTTTATGTAGCAAGGGTACAAAATACTTATATTTTAGAAGGCATTACTTTATTGCAAGAAGGTTATCCACCTGCCCTCATCGAAAATTTAGGCTTACAAGCAGGGATGCCCAAAGGTGCTTTAGCTTTTGCGGACGATTTGTCCTTAAGGATGGTTTTAAAATATGAACACCAAGCCGCTGCCCATTATGGGAGTCAATATGAACCACATCCAGCAGTTTCAACTTTAACAAAAATGATCAACGGTTTAGATCGATCAGGAAAGTTTAAACAAGCGGGTTTTTACGAATATACGCCAGAGCGCAAACAGTTATGGGCTGAATTGAATGATCACTTCCCCGTTACACAGCAGGAATACATTTTGACGGACATTAAAGAGCGGATGTTGTTTGCACAAGTCATTGAGGCTATTTGGTGTATGCAAGAAAAAGTAATTTCGTCTGTACCAGAGGCTAATTTAGGTAGTATTTATGGTTGGGGATTCCCTGCCTTTACAGGTGGAATCTTTCAGTATGTGAATAGTTACGGTCTAAATAACTTTATCGAAAAGTGCGAACAATTTAAGAAAGAGTACGGGCCAAGATTTAGAGTACCACGTATTTTAAAGAAAATGAGAAAAGAAGGGAAGGTTTTTGCGTAATGCAGCTTAAATTTTTAGTCCGAGAGGTGACTTATTATGTCTAGATAGAATGAGACTAGTACAAAAAAAATAAAGTGAGGCACTTTACGTGCCTCACCTTGAATGAGATAAACAAAAAAGGCTAAAAGTAAACAAATGTTTCGTCTTACGTTATATTGAAAAATAACATGCAAATTGGTCAACTTCAATCACCTTCCCTCACTAAAATCATCCCTTACTGTCAAAAAATTGAAGCCTTTATAATATGCCCTAGATTAGGGTAATTGTAATTTATATCTTTGGAAGAATTGTGCAAGCTCGGAATATTTTTACTGGTAGTTTTGCTAAAAGATTCACTAACACAATAAAATTTATTATATATTTTATTTTTTGAAAAATTAATATCAAATTATCTTTTTCAAAGTAAAACATTAACTCGCTGCGGAAGCTCGGACAACATTGTTTGTTGGTTGTTGCCACTGTAGTAAGGTGGTATATTTTTTAAGCGCACCTTTTTTCAAAATCTTACATGCTGCTGGGTCATAGTATAACATGCGTAACAGACTAGCAAAATCTCCGATACTTTGACCTGTTGACATATAATCAATAAGCATGCCACAAGTTAAATCAATTAGCGCCTCTCTTTCCTCTCCTCGGTAACTCAAAACAGGTAGCCCTTTTGACAATGCTTGCATGATACCATTATAAGTTTTTGTCCTTGAAGGCATTAACAAAAAATTGGCTTGGTGAAAAGCTTCTTCTACTTTTTCCATTCTTTTCCAATTTAACACTTGGACAATCGGTTTAATCTTTAATTTTTCTGACCAATGCAAAACAGGAATGGTATATCCTCCTTTGTCAATAAAAATTAATTTGATTTGTTTTTGGTGTTTTGGGGTTAATTCATGGTAAAATTCGGCGAATGAATTCATAACAATTTCGACGCCAGCCTCGGACACCAAATCACTAACTGCTAATATCGTAAATGGATACATATTTATTAGGTTCTTCTTTTCTTTAGGAATTAACGGGAATCAACTAGAATATTAGTGAAGGGGATTGCTGAGAAAGCAGCGCAATATTGTAGCCTCGTTCTATTGGGGGTAATATTCAATTAAACAAATTCAATCAGTATGCACTATAAGGAAGGTTTCATATTAGTAGATCAAGTAGCTAAATCGGTTTTTCAAAAATTGGTATTCTCGTTATAAGGTGCATTGTAATAAGTGGGGGAACTATCAGCAATTTGCAAGATAATGCGGAAAAAAGCAGCGTTAAAAAGTATTTTTTGTGACGGAATATTCAAATAGAATCCATTCGTTTTGAATACATTTTACATTAATATTTAATTGTATATTTTTAAAAAAAACTTATAGATAACTGATAGCCAATATTTATTTTCAATAATTTAATCAACCTTTTATAACTTACAAAAACTATTACAGCAATTAAAGTGACGGTAATACGGTCGCAAAAAAGGCAGGTATTGTCAGGTATTGGTCGATATAGAAATTATTACCTTTTCTAACTAATTAGGTCTAGGGTAAAAGGTAGAGGGGGCGGTCAAAACGGAAAAAAACTAGGCAAAAGCTACCTGAATTTGAAAAATTACGCCATTTTAAGGGTTGTTAACCTTCGACCTTCCACCACTCTACCTTATACCTAAGTAATTACTATTTTTCAATAAAGACTTTAATGTAGGGGTCGCAAAATCTGTAAAATAATCCTATCTTTGTGCCTTCTAAAATTAAGATATTTAAAACTCATATCATTTGAGATAAAATTAGTTATCATTTTAATTATTTTTATCCTTCCTAAATCCATATTTCAATGAATTTACACGAGTACCAAGGAAAAAATCTCTTAAAGAGTTTTGGCGTTACTATTCAAGAAGGAATCGTAGCAGACACAGCTACAGATGCCGTAGCCGCTTATAAGCAATTGCAAAAAGATACAGGCACAGAATGGGCGGTCATTAAAGCACAGATTCACGCAGGTGGTCGTGGAAAAGGAGGAGGTGTGAAGATTGCTAAGAATGAAGCAGATGTAAAAGATATAGCTAGTAATATTATCGGCATGATGTTGAAAACACCTCAAACCCCAGGAGGTATCAACGGACCAGGTAAATTGGTTAGCAAAGTATTAGTAGCGGAAGATGTTTACGCACCTGATTTTGATGCATGTAAAGAATACTATATTTCTGTCTTAATGGATAGAGAGCGTAAACAAAATGTCATTATTTATTCTACGGAAGGTGGAATGGATATTGAAGAAGTGGCAGAAAAAACACCCCATTTACTACATAAAGAATACATCGACCCAACTTTAGGGTTACAGGGTTTCCAGATGAGAAAAGTAGCCTTCAACTTAGGCTTGAGTGGCAAAGCTTTTAAGGATATGACTAAGTTCATTGCGAACTTGTACAAAGCATTTGTTCAATCAGATGCAGCAATGTTCGAAATCAATCCTTGTTTAAAAACTGGTGATGATCGAATTATTGCCGTAGATTGTAAAGTAAGTTTAGATGATAATGCTTTATTCCGTCACCCAGATTTAGCAGAATTAAGAGATACTAGCGAAGAAGATCCAACAGAGGTAGAAGCAAAAGCAGTTGGTTTGAACTATGTAAAATTAGACGGAAACGTTGGTTGCATGGTGAACGGTGCAGGATTGGCAATGGCAACAATGGACATCATCAAATTGTCTGGCGGCGAACCTGCTAACTTCTTAGATGTTGGTGGTACGGCAGATGCTGCGAGAGTAGAACAAGCTTTCAAAATCATTTTGAAAGACCCTAACGTAAAAGCAATTTTGATTAATATTTTTGGTGGTATTGTTCGTTGTGACCGTGTGGCGCAAGGAGTAGTAGATGCTTATAAAAATATGGGGAATATCAACGTCCCAATTATCGTAAGATTACAAGGTACAAATGCAGATATTGCTAAAGTTATTATTGATGAATCAGGCTTAGAAGTGAAGTCTGCTACTTTATTAAAAGAAGCGGCGGATGCAGTTAAGGCTGTTTTAGCTTAAAAACGGTACACGGTTTACGGTGTTTGGTTCACGGTAAAACGTTCCAATATATAAAAAGCAAGTTCGATTGCATTCGGACTTGCTTTTTTTCTGCGCTACTTCTTCAACAATCGATTTCCCGTTAATTTTCCTAAGACCTCCTTCTTCATTCTCGTACTAATCGGTAATAGTTTTCCTGCAATAGATACCTGATTCCCTACAATCGATTCTACCTTATTTTTAGCAACAATAAAAGATTTATGGATTTGGATAAATTCCTGATCGGATAATAACTCAAAGATGTTTTTAAGCGGTACTAAAGCCATAATTTTCTCTTTGGAAGTATGAATGATGATATAATTCTGCATGCCTTCTACATACAAAATATCTGCCAGCATTATTTTTACTAACTGCTTATCGGTTTTTACAAAAATATAGGCAGCTTCCTCGGTAGTCGATTCTTTATTGGTATTCAATAAACGCAATGCCTTATTAGCAGCTTGTAAAAAACGTTCAAAAGAAATCGGTTTTAATAAATAATCAATCACATCAAATTGATAGCCATCTAAAGCATACTGAGAATAAGCGGTGGTAAAAATAACTGCAGGGGCGTTGGCAGTTGTTTTCAAAAAATCTATGCCTGAAAGCATTGGCATTTCTATATCTAGAAATAATAAATCAATAGATTCTGCTTGTAAAATGGTATTGGCTTGTATCGCATTTTTGCAAACGCCTTTGATGTTTAGAAATTCAATTTCTTGGGCATATTTTTCTAAGCCTTGGCGAGCTAACGGTTCATCGTCTATGATTAGGCAGTTTAGTTGTTGCATATATTTAGTTGATTGAATTATTGATGATTAATTATATCTAGGACATCGCTATAAAAAGGAATAATTATCTGGCGGCACAACTCGGAGAGTCGTGTTACAATGACTGATTGGAAGTAACACAACTCTCTGAGTTGTGCCCTTCTACCTATTCATTTTTTAGCCGATTGTCTATCTCAATCCGTTACTACTCTATTGGTTATTCTGCCAAAACCAAATTCATCCGTACTATAAACCGATTATCTTCTTTCAAAATATCTAAATCATGTCGTTTTGGGAAAATTAAATTCAATCGCTTTTTTACATTCTCAATCCCTATTCCTCCACCTGATTTAAGCGGATTATCGTCTATTGTATTCGCTACCTCAAATCGTAATTTTCCATTATCTGTTGCTAATCGAATCTTTATGTTAATTTTATTTTGTGCTCCGTCATCATGATTACTTACATACTTAAAAGCATTTTCTATAAACGGCGTAAATAATAAGGGAGGAATTTTTATTTCATTCGTTGCTTCGGGTAATGCTAAATGAATTTGCACATCTGCTCCTTTCCTTACCTTTTCCATCTCCACATAATCCCGAATATGGTCTAGCTCTTTTTCTAATGGAATTACGTCGTCATTACACTCATATAATTGATAGCGAAGCAGGTTAGAAAAATTTAATAAGGTGGATTTAGCAATTTCTGGTTTTAAATCAATTAGATGATAGACGCTATTAATGCCATTGAATAGAAAATGCGGATTGATTTGCGCCTTCAAGAACTTGAGTTCTGCTTTTAGCTTTTCTGCTTCCAAGGTTTGTTTAATTCGCTCCCCTTTTACACTATCTATATAGAATATATTTATAAAAGATAAAAAATAAAAAAAGATGTGGACAAAAGATAGTCGAATAACAAGCTCAAGCATAGCCACCCATATTGGAATTACTTCTCCATCAAATGTCCTAAATGCCAATAATCGCTCATCTAACCCCATCTTTTTAGCAAGCCAATAATCCCCATTCGCTTCAATTACACTAAATAATAATAGGAAAAATATAGCTAAAATCCAATATTTAGCCTTCCACCGCTTACGCTTTTTCAAAGGATATAACCAAAATGCATTCCCATAAAAGATAAGCATATTGAAGATAGTTCCCCAATAAAAACTTGGTGCATAATTACCAGCTGCTGTACTAAATAATGGTTCTTCCCACTCAAATCCTATTCCCAATCCCACTAAATAGACCGCTCCACAAAAAAAAAGATTGAGGCCAACAAGATTTATTATATTATTCCGACTCATGTAGCTGTTTTCTTTTCTTTTGATAAATCATCCATGCATTTCCAATCGTTCCCATCAGAAATCCACCAATGATACAAATAATTATTCGTTCCGTAATAAAGGCGCTCGTATCTCCTAATAGATAGCGGATCAATAAAATGGCTAATAAAAATCCAATTGGTTGAAAGACATAATAATAGTTCTTTAAATAACTCATTTTTTGATTTTTTTGATTAACTGTTCCTGTTTTCTTTTCAATAGGTCGCTAAAGCTCCCATAAATACATTGAATACCACCCGTTATAGTTCCTGCTATAATCGCTTTAATTAGGTCAATTTCATTAGGGATAATCCCTTTAGTACAACTAGGTATGATTAAAACAGCCAGTATTGGTAAAAAAGAATAACGTAATAATTTCTTTAAATTCATATTTGTGGTTTTGCTAAAAGTTGTAACAATCGAATACCGATAGCATCTACACTTTGGGTGGAGTTAGCCATTACAATCACACCTATTTTTTTGTCTTTTGAAAAACCCGTATAGGTTCTAAAACCACCCGTTCCACCATTATGCCAGGTAATATCCAAACCATCATTAGTCTGACTAATCCAAGCTAAGCCTATCTTCCGAGATTTAGAATAAGCTTTTTTAGGCGTATGGGTTAAACCATAAGGCGCTGCTCCATTGATATTAGCCACTAAATATTTCATCATATCCGTTGTATTCGACCGAATAGCCCCTGCCCCTGCGAAAGTGGGCAAATCCCATTGAGAGGTTGGACTACCACTTCCATCATGCCCTTGAATCAATTGTCCTTCCTCAATTTCAATCAAAGAATCATCCATTCCTAAGGGTTGAAAGATTCTTTTTCGTACCATTGCTTCATAAGACAGACCATCTACATTCGCTAGAATATGTCCTAATAAACCCATCCCTAAATTAGAATAATCAACCTTTCTTGCTGATTTTGGAGCAGGTTCAAACTCTTTTAAAAAATCATACATATCGGATACCGTATAATTTTTATAAGGATTACTCATATCGAAAATGGCTCTTTTGATAAAATTGGAAGGCATTCTTGGTAAGCTAGAACTATGGGTTGCTAAATCTTCTAAGGTAATAGATACATCCGTTGACCAGTTGACAATTTCTTTAGGCAAGTATTTAGCAATAGGGTCTTCATAATTTACTTTCGCTTCTGCTACCATTTGAGCGAGTACCGCCGCTGTAAAAGTTTTCGTAATAGACCCTATTTCATAAATAGATTTTTCAGTCGGTGAAATAGGTTGTTCATCAGAACAAATACCAAAATTATAAAACTCAATTTTCCCATTTTGATAAGTCCCTATAGATAAACCTTTTGTTCTATCGTTTTCTATAAAAGGCTGAATAATATCCTCAATAGTATTAATTACTCTTATAGGAGGAATTGGAATTTTTTGAGGTTTATTTTTAAAAAAAGTATAGGCAGAAAAAGCGCCTAAAAGGCCAAACGATAATAAAGTATAAAAACCTATTTTTTTTACAACATGCATATTTTAAAAATTATTAAATGTTTTATTTTTGATTGGTTTCTTACAAAAACAAAAGTAATTCAAAAGAAAAGTTGTACAAAAAAAGCTTGATAAGTGCTAGTAAATCATTGACAAGCGCAGACTACTCAAAAAATAATTTGGCAAACAATCAATTATTCCATTTCCTATCTCGGAATAGTCATTATTTAAAAATTTTTATAGTTCTTATATTTTTTTTGCTATTTGTAACTAATTTTGTTTAAAAAGGTAAGAAATAATCAGATTATGCTTATATTACGAGTTGTAATTAAAACAAACGAATCTCCTCTTTTTTATTAAAGTTTGTTAGTTATAATAGACAGAAATGAATAGTACAATTGAATACGAGATGAACCGAAAATGATGCGATTAAATTAGCAGGCATCATCCATTTTATAATCTACAAATTGTAACCCACAACAACAAAACTGGTAGCACAAGGCATGGAGGAAATTCCAAAATATCCCGATCATAAAAAATATAAGTTTCGAGAACTTAAAGTCTATGGCTCAACCGAGTGGTTAGCTGATAATAAAAAGAAATACCGTCAAGTCTTTGATAGGCACGAATCTTCCTATATCTACGCAGAGCTATCCTTTCATAATAAATTATTCGACACAGAAGACTGGGAAGTAGAAGTAGAATTGCATTGCTATTCTATGAAAAAAGGACGTAAAGAATTATGCGCTTTACCTTTTAAAAGAAAAGTTAGCAAATACGATAGTGTTGTTTATATCAGAGAAGGTTGGGGCAACAAAAAAGATGGAGCCTTCTGGAAAAGAGGTACTTATTATTGGGAGGCATGGATAGAAGGAGAGAAAGTTGCCACTAAGTATTTTTATATTGAAGATACTGACGATGAATTAATTCCTCAAAATATCCCTTACCTCGAAGTTCAATCACTCAAATTATACGAAGGACCTTATGATGATGTGAATGAAGATGACAGGGTATATTATACTGAATTTAGTGGAGAAGAAACCCGCTATATCTATGTAGAAATTGCCTTAAAAAACGAGAATATGACTCGTAATTGGCAATGTGAACTCTTTACCAAATTCTATAATGATGCTCGGGAATTAAAAGGGCAAGTCGTTCGGTTACATCGAGTGGAAAAAGGAGAAGAATATATCCGATTGACTGCTGGATGGGGCTCTAATGTCAAAGGATCTTGGCGACAAGACAGCTATACGGCAGAATTGGTTTTTATGGACAAGTTATTAGCCGTTGTTCCATTTAATGTAGACGATACCTTTGAAGAAGGTATTTCAGGCGTTTTACTGCCCAATCGGCAAACCCCTGTTATTCTTGCCCCTGATGAAGATGAGCACCTGACCTTTGAAGAAGTGGTGCAAAATCTAGAATCTTTAATCGGTTTGACCGATATTAAAATAAAGGTTAGAGAACATGCCAAATATATTCAGTTTCTACAATTGAGAAAGGAGAAGGGGTTTGAAGAAAAAGAAGAAATCAATGTGCACTCTGTTTTTATAGGAAATCCTGGAACGGGTAAAACAACCGTTGCCAAAATGATGGGTAAGCTCTACAAGAAAATGGGATTATTGAGCAAAGGGCATGTGACAGAAGTAGATAGAGTTGATTTAGTAGGCGAATATATTGGACAAACTGCTCCAAAAGTTAAAGAAGTCATCAAGAAAGCGAGAGGTGGTGTTTTATTCATCGATGAAGCCTATTCACTAGCTCGTTCTAATGATGACAGCAAAGATTTTGGTAGAGAAGTAGTAGAAATCATTTTGAAGGAAATGTCCAATGGAGAAGGAGATTTAGCCGTTATTGTAGCAGGGTATCCAAAAGAAATGAAGCACTTTATGGACTCTAACCCAGGCTTAAAATCTCGATTTAAATTATACTTCGAATTCTCCGATTATTTGCCGCAAGAGTTGTCCGCTATAGCGAATTATGCGGCGGAAGAAAAAGGCGTCAAGTTAACTCCTAAGGCAAAAACTGCTATAGATGATATTATTATCGAAGCATTCAGAAATAGAGATAAAACGTTTGGTAATGCTCGGTTTGTTTTCGACTTAATCGAAAAAGCAAAAATTCATTTAGGGCTACGAGTAATGGCACACGAAGATCCTACCTTAACCGAATATGAAGAATTGGAGACGATTACTGCAGCCGATGTTAATAAGATAGAAATTACTCGTCAGAAGACCTTACCAAAAATTCCTGTTGATACGGCACTCTTAAAAGATTCTTTAGCAGAATTAGACGAGATGATTGGAATGGATAGCATTAAGACGCAAATCCATGAATTAGTTGAATTGGTCAATTTCTATCGAGAAACAGGCAGAAATGTCTTAAATAGTTTCTTTTTACATACCGTCTTTATTGGAAATCCGGGAACTGGTAAAACAACCGTTGCTCGTATTCTAACCAAAATATATAAGGCATTAGGGATGTTAGAAAGAGGGCATATCGTAGAGACCGATCGACAAGGATTAGTCGCTGGTTATGTTGGGCAAACGGCCATTAAAACTGCCGAAAAGATAGACGAAGCCAAAGGTGGTGTATTATTTATTGATGAGGCTTACGCCTTAACCAATGGTACTGGTGCCGGTTCCGCACACGGCGATTTTGGTAACGAAGCCATTCAGACTTTATTAAAGCGAATGGAAGATCAAAGAGGTCAGTTTTTCCTTTTTGTAGCAGGTTATCCTGATAACATGGAAGAGTTCTTAAAAGTGAACCCTGGTTTAAATTCTCGTTTCGATAAAATCTTAAAATTCGAAGATTACAAGCCAGAAAGTTTGATGGAGATTGCATTACAAATGCTCGAAAAGGAAGGGATGAAATTGACCGTACCTGCTCAAGAACATTTAGGTGCTTACCTAGAATTTTTACACGAGTATCGAGATAAATACTTTGGTAATGCTCGAACGGTTAGAAGTATCGTTGGAGATGCTATTAAAAATCAAAATCTACGTTTAGCTGCCACGCCTATGAAAAAGCGGGCTAAAGAAACGATTAATATGATTAGCTTAGAAGATGTGCAATCCTTTAAGTTGAGTAAGGAAGATTTGGTATTTGAGAAGAAGACAATTGGGTTTCGGAGTCGAGGGTAATCCATAAAAAATTAAATACTATCGTCAATAAAATACCCTATCACCAAAAATGATAGGGTATTTTTTTTGACAATTTATTTTCAGAAGAAATAGAAAGAAATAAGCCCGTTACCTTAATCGTTAAATCATCGTCTAACAACTATCAATCAATACGCTTAAAAATAATAACATGAAATTAGTAAAATTATCACTCATCTGCCTAGCCTTATCTTTCTCTTCTTGCTCCCCCCAACAATTTCAAGAAGTGCTAGACACTTTAAACAGTAGTGGTGCTTTAACCCAAGGAGAAGTCTCTTCTGGTTTGAAGCAAGCTTTAGAAATAGGCATTAGCAAAGGATCGGATCAATTATCTGCCTTGGATGGTTATTTCAAAAGTCCTTACAAAATTTTGTTGCCACCAGAAGCTAGAAAGGTAACGGAAAAATTGCAGAAGGTACCAGGCTTTGCTCAGGTGGAAAATATCTTATTAGAAAAAATTAATCGTGGCGCAGAAGATGCGGCTAAAAAAGCGAAGCCTATTTTTGTGGACGCTATTAAACAAATGTCTTTTGAAGATGCTATGACGATTTTATTAGGGGCTGATAATGCCGCAACAGGTTATTTAAACGATAAAACCAATGCGCAATTATACAATGCGTTTAATCCCGTTATTGTCAATTCACTAGATAAATTTAAGGCAAGAAAATATTGGGCAGATGCCGTAAATGCTTATAATAAAATCCCTTTTGTGCAAAAAGCGAATCCTAGTTTAGATAATTATGTAACGACACAGGCGTTGAAAGGTTTATTCTCTATGGTGGAAAAAGAAGAAGTAAATATTCGTAAGAATGTATCGGCTAGAACTTCGGATTTATTGAAGAAAGTATTTGCTAAGCAGGATAAATAAATGGTAATAGGTTCTAGGTATCGGGTGTCAGGTTAGACGTACAAGGGGTTAGAAGGAAGACGTAATCGACACCGAATCTCTATAAAGGGCATACCCAGAAAAAATACCCAAGCCATTTTCAATATTAGAATAAACGCTAATTGGTTCCACGAAAGGACGGTCTTTATTGGCTATTTGACGAGAAAGAGAAGTATGGTATAGATAATAATCCTTAGAGACCGTTCTTAATTCTCCTACGACTTTCCCTAGATGAGCCTCATTATTAAAATTTAATAAGGAATAAAAAGTCAAAGTTGTTTTTTGCCCATCAAAGTCTTCATCGGTAAACAAAACGCCACCATCTTCAAAATGAAAGATCACAGGTGGATTATTTTTATCGCTTTCCAAAGGCATTAAAGGAGTTAATTTCTTTGCACCTGTTCCCTCCGTACTACTATTAAAACCATCCATTGGTGCGTTCCCTTCTTCCGAATCTTCTACATGATTAAAGAGACTTAGGTGGTAATAATCTTGTGCGCCAATTGGATCTGTAAAATGAACATCAATAGCTACTTTATAAATCTGTTCAGCCGCTTCCCCAAACATTTCAATCGTATCCATTTTTATGGCGGTTAAAGCAACTGGTAAAGGCACAATATCTTCTGCTATAAGCATCGGTTTATCTGGTACTTCTACTTGCAAGCGATACCCTTTGCCGCTTTCAGGTGTGATTCTTTTTGATTCGTAAAATGGTGTATGAAAATTATTTAAGGTTAATTTATCTAATTCTTTTCCTTGAGAAGAAAAAATTCGTACAACTGCGTTGTTCACAAATTCATCCGCTTCATTTGATAAGACGTTTCTACTTTTGGTAACGGTAACTTTGAATGGTTCGCCTGGAACAAAGTTACTGGTAACCACAACTTGTGGTTCTTGAATGGCAATATCTAAATCGACTGGTTCTTCGCAGGAAGTGACAAAGAACACCCCAAAGGTTAATAGGAAGATGATCCGATTGAAAGAATGGGATTTTATCAATTTAGTTGATTTTTTATCAGGAATTAAATATTCCCGTTTTTATACAGTCTCTTTTAATAAGGTGTTACTAAACAAAAATACGAATTTATTTAATATAATGTTGAATTTTAACTTCTTCAGTTTGTACAGGCGAATTCATTCGCCTTTGAATAATTACCGCGACGAATAAATTCGTCGGTACAACTTAAAATCGTATAGAATAATTCAAAGAAGGCGTAATTGGTAATAAACTAACTCGTACAAACTCTTTATCTCCACTTCCATCTGCCTTGTCTCTCAATCGGTAGTATAAAGGATTTTTTCGATTGTATACATTATAAATACCAATTTTCAAGAATTGTTCTAATCGTCCCTTTCCTAGTTTAAGATTCAAACCAACATCTAAATGGTGGTTAGCAGGTAATCTAAAGCTGTTTTTCTCTCCAATATTCAAAACCGTTACTGGTGAGAATAAGTTAGAAGACGAAAAAGTATATTCTCCTGTGGGTAAGGTGGTAGGCAATCCTGTTTCATAGACCCAATTGGCGCTAATCGTCATTCGATTACTCCATTGATAAGTCGCTGCTATTTTAAAACTATGCGGTCGATCAAATTTAAAATTAAAGGTTTTGCCAAAATTAACGTCAGCGAATTCCCGTTTTGCTCTCGAAAAAGTATAGCTGGTCCATCCCTGTAATCGACCGCTTGTCTTCTTTAACAACCATTCAACACCATAGCTTTTTCCTGTGCCACTCGTCACTTTATTCTCCCAATTATTGGCATCCAATACCAAAGATTCTATCAAGAAACTACTCCCCTCTTGGTAAGTTATTAAATTTCTCATGCTTTTATAATAAGCTTCTCCTCCGACCTTCCATTTCTTACCAATAATTTTCTGAAAACCTAAAGTTCCTTGCCAAGCTAGTTGTGGTTTAACCTTAGCCGTAGCAGGCACCCATAAATCCGTTGGCAAACCAATACCACTAGTCGTCAATAAATGTAGATTTTGCATCATCTTATCAACAGATACCGTCCATAAAGTCGTTTTACTAGCTTGATAATTTACAGAAACTCTCGGTTGAAAAGAAAAATAATGCTTCCCTTGTACATTAATTAAGGTACTTCTAAAACCAAAATTCCCTTTTATTTTTGGAGAAAACGTAATATTATCTTCTACATAAAGGGCATATTCCTGAGAGTTCACCGTATTGTTTACCGAAATCAAAGAATCTACTGCATAGCGGTCATTTACGCCTACCACAGAGTTATGATCCAAGGTAAAAGCACCTGGTTTAAAAGTATGATTAATTGCTTCTATTCCGAATTTTAGATAGTGTTTAATAGAAGGAATAAAATCAAAATCAATTTTTGCCGATTTATCCGCAATACTAGAATTATATAAATTGTAAAATAAATTATCCTGAATGGTCTCCGTTTCTCCCTGACCAGTTGGCAAAATCGTTTCTTGGTATAGTTCTTCTGACTTAAACCAAAATTCACTAAAATTTAGCGTTGTATTAGCAAAAAGTCGATCTGAAAATAAATGATTCCACCGTAAAACACCGATGGTATTTCCCCAATCTAAATTTTGTTCGTGGGCAATTGTTCTAAAATCTAATCCATCAACCACAGAACGATTCGTGTCTCCAAAGCGATCTTTCCCGTGATAGACACTCAAAAACAATTGGTCTTTTTGACCTAAGTAGAAATTGACTTTCCCATTAAGATCAAAAAAAGTAGGTCTAGTACTTCCGTTGTCTCCTTTTTTCTCTTTTAATTTTTGGCTAATTGGTTTTAAGTATAGGTCAAAAATAGAACGCCTAGCCGAAAAGAAAAAAGAACTTTTGTCTTTCACGATTGGTCCTTCAATCGCTGCATTCAAAGCAATTAAACCAACCGAAGCTTCTCCCGCAATCCGCTTCTGATTGCCTTCTTTAGTTCTAACATCTACAACAGAAGATAATCGTCCACCAAATCTGGCAGGGAAGTTTCCTTTATGTAATTGTACTCGTTTGATGGCACTACTATTAAAAATAGAAAAAAGTCCCCCCAAATGAGTGGCATTATAAACGGGTACACCGTCTAATAAAATCAAATTTTGATCAGTACTACCTCCTCGAACATTCAATCCGCCAAAACCGTCTGTACCAGACTGTACGCCAGGCAATAAACTGATCGTCCGTAATAAGTCAGTCTCCCCACCTAAAGCCGCTAATCTTGACATATCGGAAATAGATACCGTTGTGCCATTTTCAAAAATAGGTGCTGTATTAGTTGTTAAGCCTTTGGAGGTAACGACAACTTCATTTAAGGTCAGAGATGGTTTTAAATCAATAAAAAGGGTAGTATTTTTTTTAAGGTTAATTCGCTTAGATTTGGCACTATAGCCTAGGAAAGAGAAATTCAGTTGCTGCACACCTCTAGGTAAAGTGATGCTAAAAAAACCGTATTCGTTAGAAGCAATCCCTTTTTGAGTAGCGATTTCAATAATATTTGCACCAATTAAACGCTCCCCCGTTTCTGTATCTTTAATGTAGCCACTAATGGTGTAAAACTTCGTTATTTTCTTTTTGTAAAAGACTATTTCTTCTGTTGTCCATCGATATTGAACATTTGTTTCCATCAAAATATCCTCCAAAATAGTAGCAACTGTCGCTTGCGTATAAGCAGTCGTAATATTTCTATCTGGAATGATCTTTCCGCTAAAAGTAAAGCCTGTATTGATTTGTTTACTTAATTGAAAGAGTGCTTTTTTTAAAGGTAGGTTACTAGTGTTAAAATCAACTTTCTGCTCCAATACAGATTGAGCGAATCCAATAACGGACAAGCAGGTAAAAAATGTTATGTAGATAACTTTTTTCATTTGTTGTTTAACGCAGTTAATAAAATTTAGTTGAGCAATTGGAAGAGAAGTCAGACCGTTTATTTCATAAACCCATCCCTTCGGGGTCGGAATAATAATTCCTCATGATCTGGCTTCTGACTTCTCACATAAGTACACGAAAAAAGCCTTACCACTCAGAAAGTTGTAAGGCTTTTTTAAAGCTAAGATGAAGCAAAATATTACTTAGTTACAAGTAGTACCATTTAATTGATAATATTTTGAATGAACTTCTGTCAACTGCATGAATGGAAACGCTGAATCTATTCGTTTTAGTATCGCTTCTGGCGTATTTTTAACCAAAGTAGCATTAAATGTACAATCCCCTATTTTTTCTTCGTCAAAATCTAATGTTACTTCAAAATTATCCATTAAATAGGCGGCTATTTCAGCAATAGGTTGATTATCTTCAAAATTCAATTGCTTAGCCTTCCATGCCGTTGTTGTCCAATCTAGTGCTTGAATAGTACTTAAAGTTGCATCAGCATTATTCAAGATAGCCTTTTCATTGGCTGTTAAAATAACTGCTTCGGTTGTTTCTGAAGGAGTAAAAGCCACTTTTCCTTCTTCTACTTCCACAATAGTGGTCGCTTCTTCGGGATAGGCGCTAACATTAAAAGCAGTCCCCAAAACCTTTACCTCGCTATTCGGCATTTTAACAATAAAAGGCTGATTCGGATTTTTAGTTACTTGGAAGAAAGCTTCGCCTTGTAATTCAACCACTCGTTCTGATCCAGTAAAAGTGGTTGGAAAAGATAATTGACTATGCTTATTCACCCAAACAATAGACCCATCAGGAAGTAGTACATTTTCCATAATAGTATCCGTCGTTGCCAATGTTTGAATATCAAGTGTATTGTTGACAAAAATAGTAAAGAGGAATCCACAAGTCACTAATAAAACGACTGCTGCTGCTATTCGGCCAAGCCATTGTCTACGATTGATAGCAATCACTTTAGTCGGCACCCCAACTGTTTTATCTTGAGCAATTCGAGTTTTTAGTTTGGATAGTCCCAATGCTACATTGGGTTCGTAATCATTTTTGTAATCCTTGCTAATTTCCCAAAGTTGTTCTAGTGGTGCATTTTCCTCATCTTGATGTTGCATCCAGTTTTTATGCATTTTAATCTGCTAATGGTTGTCTTTTGTGAAATAGGTATTATACTTTAAATTATTAGCATTCAAGTATAAGACCAAATAGTTACCTTTTTACAATCTATTTTTGTTAAATGCAATTTTGAAACCAAAATTAAAAGCTTTTACACTTATAAAAATGAAAAACTTTGGCTTTGTATTATGAATGACACGAAATTTTAACACTACCCCTATAGGTAAGAGTAATTGCTTTTAAATTTCAACTTCAATGTCAATTCCAATAGCAATCTCAAAATTGCATAATCTCAGAGAGTTCGATGATTTTTCTAAGTTAGTCTAGCAAATTACCATTGAAGTTGTAATAGCTATTGCCATTTAATCATCTATTCTCAGTACTAATTTTCCTGCAAATCATTAATCAACCAAATTATCTTAAGATAAGAATGCTCTTAAAACATCCATTATAAAAAAGAAATATTATTTCAATAAGTACTTAAAAACAGTATAAAAAAGGTATTAACAACATTTTATTAAAATAAAATATCAAAAAAATAATATACATAAAACCTATGCTAACTACTTGAAAATTAAACAGTTTATAGTGTTTTTCAAAAGACAAGTACTAGCGAAATTAAGCCATCCCCTTGCGTTCTATTGATATTCCCCTTAAATTGCACAAAATTCGAGTTACATATTACAATTTCCCTACCCTACTGTACAACATCCAATCCCACAACATAGCATATCCTAAATACAAATAAAAAACATTTAGTTTCACTAAAGCTAACGAATGGTTAATTATTTACTTTCTACTCAGGCCGAGAATATGCTACGATTATCTTCGGATCCTCGAAACGTTTCAAGAATAGAAAATTTTGTTGAAAGAGTTGCACAGAAATATAAAATTGCACCAGACCTTTACGGAAACATTCTTATCAGTCTAACAGAGGCTGTTAATAATGCCATCATTCACGGAAATGGGAATGATGAATCCAAAACAGTAGAAGTCAATTTAAAAGAAGATTTCGATGCTTTGGCTTTTCAAGTAAGAGATGAAGGAAGAGGCTTTGATTACGAGAACTTACCTGACCCAACTTCTCCAGAAAATTTAACAAGAATTGGCGGACGTGGTGTCTTCTTAATGCACCAATTATCCGATCAAGTTGACTTCCAAGATAATGGCAGTACCGTAGAAATGCGCTTTGCCTTAGACAATCCAAGAGGATAAATTACAATTGATAAATTGCTATATTGTTAAATTGTTAACCACTTAAGTCTAAACTTCTAACTTTCATTAACAATAAAACAGTATAGCAATTTAGCCATCGAACTCCTCTCATTCCTATTTTTCAAACACCAGTTTATTTTAATGGACTTCCCCGACTTCGAAGAATTAGCAGAAGATACTGTGCAATTCCATGCAGAAGCAATTGATTTTGACTTACCTCAAAGCGAACAGATCAGTAATTGGATTAAAGCAACTATTGCCGCCGAACAATCCAAATTAACCAGCCTAAATTTTATTTTCTGTAAAGATGCTTATTTGCACAAAATAAACATGGAGTATCTCGACCATGATACGCTTACCGACGTGATTACTTTCCCTTATGCCGCAAAAGGCGAACCTATAGAAGGAGATATTTATATTAGTATTGACCGTATTAAAGAAAATGCTACTAAATTTGATGTTACTTTTTTAACAGAATTAAAAAGAGTCATGATTCATGGCGTGTTACATCTTTGTGGGTATGGAGATAAAAGTGAAGAAGAACAGAAAATAATGCGTAAAAAAGAGAATTTCTATTTAGCTAAAAACTAGTAAGTTAAGTTGGGAAAAAGAAAAATGGTAAGGTCAGAAAAAAAAATTCTCCTACATTCAGGGAGGCTAAGGTAAGGAATGTAGGAGAGCTAAACATACTATGAGAAAACTACACAATACAAAGATACAAGCAATATTAAGTTTGTGAAACTTACTTTTATTAATCGGTAGTAACTTTCCTCTTTGTGGCGTGTATCCTTTAGAAAGAGGTCATTTTAAAAGTATAAAAGGTGGCTTTTTTTAGCATTTTGTACATTTTTAGCCTTTTTTTCGGTCAGATTATTTATCCTATAATTTATTTTAAGTCGTTTAGATACATCTAACAGTTCCTCATTTAGTAATCCTCCATTCCTATAGATTACCAAAATTTTAGGAATTAATCTTCACTTTGTAAATGGTCAGTCAGATGAAACACCTCTTCTATTATTTTTATCTACTATTGTGTTTATATAGCTGCGATGCTAATCCGTCACGTGCTACTCCTACAATTCTCCAAAATGGAGCAAGCTTAGCTTTAGATGCATGGACCTTACAAAGAAGTTATCCCAACCATACAATTAATAGTCAAAACATTACCCAAGCCTACGAATTTCAACAAGCACTTGCCATTAATAGAAATAGTCCAGCCAACTGGGAGGGAATAGGCCCGATGAATATTGCAGGTAGAACGTTATCCTTAGCTTTTCATCCGCTTGATTCCAATATTATTTTTTTAGGGTCTGCTAGTGGTGGACTTTGGAAAACGACTAGTACTGGCATTGGGGCAAATGCTTGGCAAAGAATGGAGATTGGCTTTCCTGTTTTAGCAGTTTCTAGCATTGCTATCGCTCCTAGTAATCCAGATGTACTCTATATTGGTACGGGTGAAATGTATAATAGCACCGAAACAAAACCAGGCGTAGTTAATAGATTGACTAGAGGTACTTATGGTTTTGGTATCTTTAAATCTACCGACGGCGGAATCAGCTGGGAAAAATCATTGGATTGGGGATATGAAGAAATGCGAGGCGTACAGGATATTATCATTAATCCCTTAAACCCTCAAGTAATATATGCTGCTACGTCCATTGGCTTAATGAAAAGTTCAGATGCGGGCGATCATTGGACATTGATTCATGATTTACCTATGGCTGTAGACGTAGAAATTAATCCAATTGATACCAATCTTATTTATGTTTCCTATGGTAGTCTTTTTGCAGAAATATCGGGCATCTATCGTTCTCGAAATGGCGGCATCGACTTTAATCAATTAAGCATTGGGCTACCAACTACTTACACAGGAAAAACTATGCTAACAATTGACCCGAATGAACCAAAAAATATTTATGCTTCCGTAGCGAATGCATTTGAAAGTATCGGCCTCTACAAAAGTGGGAATAATGGAGAATCTTGGGTGCAGGTCAATAATAAAGATGTTGCCGCTTTTCAAGGCTGGTATTCCCATGATGTCGCTGTTCATCCGAATAAATCTAGAAAAATTATTCAAGTAGGCATTGACGCTTGGAAATCTGACAATGGTGGCGTTACCATGGATCAACAGACTTCTTGGCTAAATATTCGTTTTGGGAAAAATCCAGTAGGCGAACCGGATGGTCCTCCTAACTACGTGCATTCAGATATTCATCAGGCGGTTTTTCACCCCTTGATGGATAATACCCTTTTTTTAGCAACAGATGGTGGGGTCTTTGTCTCTAAAGATGGCGGCGCAACTTACGAATCTAGAAATGGTGGATTACAAACAACTCAATTTTATGCCAATTTTTCCAATTCTAGTACCAATAATAATTTAGCCATTGGTGGTATGCAGGATAATTCTACAGCTATTTATACAGGTGGCCCTGCATGGACAAAGGTTTTAGGTGGAGATGGAATGAGTACCGCAATAGATTTTGAAAATGATAATATTATTTATGGTTCCGCCCAATTCTTAAATATTTTTCGCTCGACCAATGGTGGACAATCTTTTCAAGACATTGCACCAGGAGCGATTGAACCTATTTTTAGTGCCCCCTTTGAATTAGCACCTTCCAATCCAAGAGTCTTATATGCTGGCGGACGCTTATTATTTAAGTCTACTGACCGAGGAAGTAATTGGACAACGCCCAATAACAATTTCATTGATGATGGCAATTCTATTTTAACCATAGCTATTGCGCCCTATAATTTCAATAAACTATTGGTCAGTACCGCCCCTAATGCAACGGGTAAAGCTAATATTTTCAGTAGTCAAGATGGCGGTATTAATTGGACTAAATTAACCGATTTGCCCGATAGAATAGCGACTGATTTTGCCTTTCACCCAACGAATGAAAATATTGCGTTTATTACTTTTGGAGGTTTTGGTAGTTTTCATGTTTACCAAACTATGGATAATGGTAACAACTGGTTTCCTATAGACAATAACTTACCTGATATTCCACATAACACGATAATAATTGATCCCGACCAACCAGATAATATCTATGTAGGTAACGATCTAGGGGTTTATGTTTCAGAGGATGGTGGCGGTAATTGGACGCCTTTTATGAAAGGCTTACCCGAAGTCGTTTTAGCCATGCATTTAAGTATTACTCCAGCCAATCAGAAATTGAGAATTGCCACCCATGGAAATGGCGTTTTTCAAACGGATTTGGTTGGTAAAGTAGTGAGTAGTATTCCCACTATTACCAATTCTAATATCATTAATTTAAGCCAAAACTTCCCAAATCCAGTTAACGAGCAAACCATTATTCCTTTTGAGTTAAAAGAAGCAAGTAGTATTCAATTGAAAATTTATGACATTAAAGGAAGCTTAGTACAAGAAAAAATCATCTCCCAATTGTTCATAGGTAAACAACAAATTCCAATTAATTTAGGGCTATTATCCGCAGGAAATTATGTGTATCAAATAGAAGGAAGCACTAAAGGTGGGCAAGTTTTCAAAAAAAACAAACTACTACAAAAAAAATGAGGATGACCATTTATTTACAGTCATAAATAAATGAATCATCCTTTCGAGTCTCAAAGTAGAGGGGTTTCCAAGCAGGGTAAAAATAGCTGATGGTTGATAGCTTTTTATTGTGCCTGCTACATATGGAAAGTACCATTGTAATCTTCGAAAAATGAAGCCTTCAAAACGGTTTCATAGCTTGTGCTTCTATTTTTCTTGGTGTAGTAATTTTATTTGGTGAACAATCTAAATAGACCTTAAATAAAGTAATTTCGATTAAATAAATACTACTGGCAGCTCCCACCTCTTTTGTCGGGACTCTTTTTCTTTCGACGGTAAAAAAATGTATCGCCTTCCAATCCGAAAGGAAGGCGATGTACATTTTGTTTAACACAAACATTAAAACTTTAGTTGGGTGTTTTAAAAAATATCGGTTTTTGGAACGGCTGCACGCAGCTCCTTTACTATCGAATAATGAATTATAAACGATGAATGATGAGTTCGTCAAAACATATGACTCTTTATCTTTGGCTACCTGACACTCGAGCTTAGAGACAACGGAAAACCTATATCTTCTGTTGCTCGGATCAGCGAATCTATATTCACTATTATCCTACCATAAACGGGTAGCCGTATATTTCAAAAAGCTATCAACCTCAAAGTAATCATGAGAGTTTATAGAAAAAACTATTAACAAATCATCCGTATGATATTATTTAAAAAATTCATCGTTCATCGTTCATCATTTTCATATATTTTCAACCAATTTCTTCCCTGCCCAATTGTGGGATTTAGGGCAAGGTCTGAAATTGAAGGTACTATTTTTTAGCAATCAGAAACGAGCAATCAAACCGTAAACTATCAGATTTTTACGGTTAAACTTGGCGACTAGCCTCTATTCCTTCTGACGATGTAAAGATGAATATATTAAAATAATTTCTATAATGAATAGAAGTGAAGTGGGCAGAGAAAGTAGTGAAATAGTTATTTTTTATATTTGAATAAAAAATTTATAAATTTAAAAGCTAAAAGCCAATGAAAATGGCGCTCCTTACATCAAGGAGCGCCATTATTTGGAAGCCAAATTATTAAATAATACATTGTTCTTACTGTAAACTGTTTTACTGCCTACTGAATTATCCTTCTACGAACAACGCCGAAATAGACCGATGCTCATGCGTATTTCTAATCGCTTTAGAAAATAACTTAGCGGTAGACAATACTTTTATTTTTTTAGATTTCCCTTTTAATGGAATCGTATCACAAACAATTAATTCTTTTAATTTAGAATTTTCGATATTTTTATAAGCATCTCCAGAAAGAACTGGATGCGTACAAAGTGCTCGAACACTCTTTGCCCCTTTATCTATAATAATATCTGCTGCTCGACAAAGCGTTCCTGCGGTATCTACAATATCATCTACTAAAATAACATCTGCTCCTGCTACATCCCCTATGACCGTCATTCCTGCTACCTCATTCGCTCTTTTTCTGTACTTATCACAAATCACTAAAGGTCTAGTAAAATACTTTGCATACGCTCTAGCTCGCTTTACACCACCTACATCAGGAGAAGCAAAGGTAACATTACTTAAATTCTGTTTTTCTAGATAAGGCATATAAATCGCCTCGCTCTTGAGATGATCTACAGGAATATCAAAAAAGCCTTGAATTTGATCGGCATGAAAATCCATCGTCATCACTCGATTGGCGCCTGCTGTTTGTAATAAATTCGCAATCAACTTAGCAGAAATCGGAACTCTAGGCTTATCCTTTCTATCTTGTCGAGCATAACCAAAGAATGGAATAACGACGGTAATATACTCCGCAGAAGCCCTTTTTGCAGCATCAATCATTAGGAATAACTCCAGCATATTATCTGCGGGAGCAAAAGTAGATTGGATTAAAAAAACATAGCAGCCTCTTACCGATTCTTGGATAACGGGCTGCATTTCCCCATCCTTAAATTTTTGGAGTTTGCAATTACCTAATGGATGTCCATAGAAATCAGCGATTTCTTCTGCTAAATAAGTAGATTCTTGTCCAGAGAATATTTTTACCTTAACCATTTTGTTAATTAGATGTATTGTAAAAAGGTGAAAGAAGTGTTTGTTGACTAAATTCACCACAAAGTTACGTATTTAACTAGGTTGCATCTAGCTTAAACAGCATTGACTAAAGAATATTTGACTAAAAAGGAAAACGGTATTTTCTCAATATTTTTTTACTAGGAAATAATAACCTATTAACCTTCTGATTGTCAGTTTTTTACAACAAAATAATTGCATTAATAAAAAACACAATTTATAATTAAAAAAATATAACAGATTTAATAAATATTGCAACTGAATTGAAAAAATAGCGCTAAGGTTTAAACAACAATCCAACAAGCCTTTATTTCAAATCGCTTTGCTTTAAAGAGTAGCCTTTATTGGGCAAAAGGCTAATGGCGTACAGCAAGGGGGCTACAGTAAGCATAATTTCAGAATAAATACGCTTATTTAGTGCATTAAATAACTATCGGTCGTATCAGACTCACATTTGCCGAATATTACAAGTATTTTGTCGAAGGAATCCGCAATAATTCCTAAATTATATTACTTTTATTACTAAGAATGAGAGCAATGCTCACCCGACTTGACGTAATTTTTCAAATTGGAGCATAACACATAGAGACAAGTGATTAACTACCTAATAACATCAAGTTAATCCAAAAACATCTACTCTGTTTACTGCTCCATTTTCGAAATCAATAGCTAGCTAAAAAAATAAACATGATTTTACTAAACCTTGGAGACTGGTGGGTTGCTTTAAGTGGCCCTCATCAAGCATTTTGGGGCATTTCTATTGTATTTAGTATTCTCTTTGTCATTCAATTTGTCTTTAGCCTTATTGGACTAGATGCCGATACTGATATGGATATTGATGGAGACCTAGATGGTAGTTTTGAATTAGATACCGATTTTGCCTTATTTTCCGTAAGAAGTATTATTGCCTTTTTTACCTTTTTTGGTTGGGCAGGTGTACTGATTTTGAATAGTGGTGGTAGTGTCTTAAAAGCATTTGCCTTTGCTACTGGCTCTGGTTTTTTGGCGATGCTCTTGGTTAGTTACATGATTTATCTTTTTTTCAAATTAAGTGAAGAAGGAAATATTGACATAAATAAAGCCTTGTTTAATACAGGTAAAGTCTATTTGACGATACCCGCAGGAGAAAACGGTCAAGGAAAAATTCATCTACTTATTGAAAACTCTATGCAGGAGATGAATGCGATTACTAAAAATTTAACACCACTCCCAACAGGATCAGAGATTAGGGTGGTTGAAGTCCTTGAGGATAATTTGTTAGTCGTAGAACCTATTGAAAATTTAGAATAAAACCTACTTTCGAAAATAAACTTTAAAACATTTAATTTATGGCACAATTCCTAACGATTTTATTTGCTGGCTTAGCAGGACTTTTTGTCCTTATGCTCTTTTACTTAGTATCTAGATACAAACGTTGTCCTTCCGATAAGATTTTGGTTATTTATGGCCGTACAGGTCAAGGTTCTGCCAAATGTATTCATGGTGGCGCCTCTATTGTTTGGCCCGTTATTCAAGATTATGAATACTTAGATTTAACCCCAATTTCTATTGATGTAGATTTAAAAGGTGCTTTAAGTAAGCAGAATATACGGGTAGATGTTCCTTCTCAGTTTACAGTTGGTGTTTCCAAGAAGGAAGGAATCATGCAAAATGCAGCGGAACGTTTATTAGGTATTCAACGCAATGATGTTCAAAGGCTGGCTTATAATATTATCGTCGGTCAAATGCGTTTAGTGATTGCGACAATGGACATTGAAGAAATTAATGTAGATAGAGATAAATTCTTATCCAATGTTTCTACCAATGTGGAAGGCGAATTAAGTAAAATTGGCTTACAGCTGATTAACGTAAACGTTACCGATATACAAGATGAATCTGGATATATTAATGCCTTAGGTAAAGAAGCAGCAGCAAAGGCCATTAACGATGCGAAAATGAGTGTGGCAGAAAAGACTAGAGATGGTTCTATTGGAGAAGCGAATGCAAGGAGAGATCAGACGATTTCTGTATCTTCTGCCGAAGCATCTGGTAAAGTCGGGGAAGCAGAAGCTGCGGCTAAAGCTATTGAAGGGGAGAACTTAGCAAAAATTAAAATTGCAGAATCTGATGCTTTAAGACGACAGCGAGAAGCAGAGTATCTTCGATTAGCAACTGCAGCTGAAAAAACACAAGCGGCAAAAGCCTTAGAGGAGGCTTATTTAGCAGAACAAGTAGCAGAAGAGGCTAGAGCGAAAAAAGAAATGGCCACTCGACAGGCGGACACCATTGTCCAAGCAGAAATTGCGAAACAGAAGCAAATTATTGACGCAGAAGCAGAAGCAGAACAAATTCGAGCTTTAGCAAGAGGGGAAGCAGATTCTATTTTCTTGCGAAAAGAAGCTGAAGCAAAAGGTTTATACGAAGTCTTAAACAAACAAGCAGCAGGTTTCGATCAATTGGTTAAATCTGCTGGTGGCAACTCTAAAGATGCGGTATTAATGCTGATTGCGGATAAATTAGAAGATTTGGTAGCTACTCAAGTGGAAGCCATTAAGAACATTAAAATTGATAAGGTGACCGTCTGGGAAGGGGGCAATAGTGAAGGCGAAGGTAATTCTACCTCTAAGTTTCTATCAGGTTTATATAAGTCCGTACCACCATTAAATGACTTGTTTAATATGGCGGGTATGGATTTACCTCAATTTATGGGTAGCCAACAAGGAGAAGCAGCTGAAAAAGCAGAAGTGATAGAAGTGAAGGAAAAAAAGTAAGTTAGTTATTGGTAATTAGTTTATTCGTGACAGACAGCAATTAACTAAGTAACTAGAAATTATTTTGTATCACATATAATACCTAAAACGCCTGGTGATTTTTTCATTAGGCGTTTTTTTTGTACAAAAACGCGCTACCAAACGCCCATTAGATAACTTCGACCAACTAGGGTCAATAAAATGGTTAATGCAATCACTAATAACCAAAATCGAATATCCTTAAAAATGCCTGAATTATCTTCGAATAGCATGTGCCTATGTTTTTTGTTTATTTAAGTATCAAGTCATAAATAATTACTTATAATTATTTATAGCCTCATACTTAGCCATAAAGGGTTTTCTTATAAAAACTTTCGCACCTAAAAATCAAGTCAAAGACTTGAAAAATATCGATTCGAAGATACAATCTTCGAATATCAGCTTCAGAGTCTAACTAAAATTCGTTGTTGATGGTCGAAGATTGCATCTTCGACCCAATATCATTCATGTTTTCAACATGATTTCCAGTAAAATCATTTTTATAAGAAAACCCTACTTAGCCATAAATATAAGTAACAAGAAAGGTAAAACCTGCTTTAATGAAGACAAATTATTCATTAAGGTAATATTTAGACAGTAAACGTTACCATCTTGTCACTAAAATTAATCAAATAGAAGAGGGGAAAAATAAGGAATCAATAAAATTAAGTGGCTATTTTAGATGGAGGAGCAATATAGAAACCAGTTAACGACTTATTGATTATGTCTAAAAATGGGGAGAAAGGTAGCGTATTAAATCGCTTATCTACTATCCTGTTTTTCAAAAAGGATGCCAACACAATTTACTTTAATATAAAAGGAGAAAATTTGTCAGAAATATACAAGCAATACATAATCTAAATGAATAAAGAAGAAAATGAAAAAATGCGTAAATGTGGGTGAGACACGAAACAACTACTTATAATTGAAATCAATATGATCTCCAATATGAATCTGATAAGCATCCGTAAATCCTGCTAATACTTCAACGACATACATCGCTTTACCACCAGAAGGAATCGATCTTTCTGATAGTGGGGTGGTCTCTTTACTAATTCTAATGATCTCTTTCTCTTCATTTAAGTATATTATATCCAAAGATAAATAAGTATTTTTCATCCAAAAGGTTCGATAATCTGCTCGATCAAAAATAAAAAGCATTCCCCCATTGGCAGGTAAAGAGCGTCGATGCATTAACCCTCGTTCTATTTCATAAGCGGATTGAGCAACCTCTATGTCAATACTCATTATCTTTTCTTCCGTTTGCGCATCTAAAAAAGTGAGTGTTCCTTCTTTCATAAATTTTAAATTAGCAGAAGCAGTATATAAGCTATTTTGTTGAGGAGTAAAGTAAAATTTTCGAGCTAAAAAGAAGGTAGCCAAGGCTATTAAAAAAACAATAAAAATAAGTAAATCATTACTGGATTCCGTTTTAGATTGAGCCTTTGGCGCATTTTCTTTTTTAGAAGCAGCATTATTCCCTTGTCCGTTTTCTTGCCCATTATTTCGGTTGTCGTTGCGATTGCGATTATCACTACGTTTATCGTTTCTATTCCTATTATCGTTCCTATTTTGACCGTGATTTCTATTGTTTGATTTATTGCCAGATTTATGATGCCGTTTTTGTTGTGCCATTTCCTAAATTTAATTGACCAATTATGCCACCTGCCTAATGGTATTCTTTTCTTGGAGAAAAACTCCAATTATGCTCTAGTCTTCTTACTCCTGCAAAATAGCAAGAAAATTGATACCCCATAAAGGTACTCTTTATATTTAAACGTTGAATAACCTAAAATATCGCCTAAATTTAAAAAATTATGATATGGCTAATTGCAGACCTTTCTAGATTTTGTTGAATGAATTTCTAGTTTTTATAAAAAAACGGTTAAAATTTGTAAATTACTATGATATTGCCTTTCTCTATTTTTTTATGTTTTTAGTATTCAAAATACCAATAAATTTAATTTTTTTTAGTAATAAACTAAGTTTAGTCGAGCTTTTTCTACGACACAAATCTTTGCAAAAAAATTAGTAATCGGTAGCTAATTGACAGTTTTCGGTATATTTTTAATCGAATATGGTATAAATAACATTGTAAAAATGTCACATATTTTCAACCTAACCGATAATTACCAGTATTTCTTTTCTTAATTTATAACGTAAATAACAAATTGATTTTGAAAATATTTAAATAAAAAAAATTTAAAAAAATTAACAAGGAGATATAAATTTAATTAAAAACACTATAATTTATAATGAATTTATAACCTATTGTTTTATAACTAATTAGACTCAATAAGTAAAAAATACGCAATTTTTTTTAAAGAATACAAGGAAATTATTTTCATTTTAGCCTAGCAAAAGAATAGGTTTTTTATGTACCTTTATGGCATAAAATATAACGATATACTACCTATGCAGCAGCACAACTACAATAAACAACACACACTAAACGACCTTATTTTCGAGTATGAGGCGATGTCACAAAAAGGAACGGTATGTTTCTATGAGGAAACGGTCTTTTCTCAGATAATTGACTACTATGAAAGTGAAAGTTCTATTGACTTGGCATTAGAGGCTGTTGACAAAGCATTAAGTCAACATTTTTATTCTGCAACTTTTTATTGTAGGAAAGCAGAATTGTTAGCCATCCAAAAACAAGAGACGGAAGCATTAAGTGCGATCCAACAAGCGGAAGTACTTTCTCCAAGTGATTACGAAGTAAAGTTAATCAAAGCGGAAGTACTCGGTTTATTTGGAGAACATACTATTGCCTTGTCCATTATTAGCGAATTGAAAGTTGCTTGTCACATCGAACAAAAAAAGCAATTAGCGGACATCTTCTTTTCAGAAGGTATCATCTATGAACGTATGCAGCAATACGATTCAATGTATTTGGCTCTGAAACAGGCTTTACAATTCAATCCTAATCATACCGAAGCTTTAGATAAGATTTGGTTATGTATAGAAATGTCTAGAAAGTTTGATGAAAGTATTGAATTGTATAGTCAGGTCATCGATCAAGATCCTTATTCTTATAATGCTTGGTATAATCTAGGACACGCTTACACTTACTTTGGTGATTATGAAAATGCCATCGAAGCTTACGAATATGCTTTCATTATCAATAATGATTTTGAATCAGCTTATAGATATTGCGCAGAGCTTTGTATGGAAACCAAACAATATGGAAAAGCATTAGATTGTTTTCAGGAAGTTTTAGCTTTAGAACAGATCAAGTTATTGCCTGACGCAGAATTACTCTTTAAAGTTGGTCAATGCTATCAGTTTTTAGGAGAAATAAGCATGGCACAAGACATCTATAAAAATTCACTTAGACTAGATGATGCTAACGATGAAGTTTACTTTCATTTAGGTTTGTGTGCAACTGCTTCAAAAAACTGGAGAAATGCTATCCGATATTATCAAAAAGCGATTACCATAGAAGAAGGAAGAGAAGAATATTTTGCTGCTATCGGCGAAGCATACGCTGAATTAAACGATAACGAAAAAGCGTTTCAATATTTTGACTTAGCCATTGAATTAGCTCCAGAACAAGCTGTTTATTGGATTAAATTTGCTACTTTTTTAATAAATAACGGTGATTACGACGATGCTTTAGATTTATTAGTGGAAGCAGATGAAAATTCAGTTGGCGCAGAATTACTATTTTGTAAAGCTGCTTGCTTGTTCAACATGAACGAATCCACAGAAGCTATGAATGTATTGGCAGAAGCATTGACAGAAAATTTTGAAATGCATCCACTTTTATTCAGCTATTTACCAGCATTAGAATCGGATAGAAAAATTAATGCTATCCTCGATTTTTATAGATACGAATCGTAAACTGAACAATACCTTCCATCCAAAATTTCTTAATACAAATTATAAAAAGGGATTACGCTTTATGTGTAGTCCCTTTTCCGTTTTTTAGTGTTTTTTTACCATCTTTGTGTATTCTAGAATGAAAAACCTACATCTTGTCAAAACGCCCAATCTTTTCTTCTCAACTTGCAACTATTCTAACGCTTATTGGCGTTGCGGTAGGTCTCGGTAATGTCTGGCGATTTCCCTACATGATGGGCAAATACGGTGGTAGTGCTTTCCTTATTATTTATTTACTCTTTACTTTATTATTTGCGGTACCTGCTTTAATGGCTGAAATTGGACTCGGTCGAACCATCAAGCAAGGACCGATTGGTGCATTCAAAGCTGCCTTTGGTAAAAAAATAGGATCGATCATTGGTTATGTGCTATTGGCAACGATATGCATTGCGGCTTCTTATTATGCCATTGTCATTGCGAATGTCCTTTTCTCTGCTGTTTTTTCTGCTATCTATGGCTTTGAAAGCACAGAAAACATGGCGATGTATAATAATAATTTGGGGAATGGTTGGCTGCAATATGCCATCGCTTTACTCATCATTTTTAGTAGTTTAGGTATTATTCAAAGAGGCTTAAAAAAAGGCATTGAATTCATTAGTAAATTATTTGTCCCTTTCTTTTTAGTGGCGATTCTTTATCTCATCATTAATGCTTTTTCCCTAGAAGGTGCTATAGAAAAAGTACAACTATTTTTACAACCAGATTTTGCTACTTTAGAAGCGACTCATATTTTTGCAGCCTTAGGTCAAGCCTTTTATTCGCTTAGCTTAGGCGGCACTTTTATGTTGATTTATGGTAGTTATTTACCCGAAACAGAAAAGGTTCCTAAAATCGCTTTATTTACTAGTATTGGGGATGTTGGGGCAGCTTTATTAGCTTCCTTATTTATTGTCCCTACTGTTTTGGTGTTCGGTTTAGATATGACTGCTGGACCAACCTTGATTTTTTCTACCATGCCGCATCTATTTTCTCAAATGGCGGGTGGGCAATTAATAGGCTCCTTATTTCTATTAGCTTTAGGAATGGTCGCCTTACTCTCTCTCATCGCTTCTTATGAAGTTTTAGCTAGTGGAATAGACGATATCCCCAATCTCAATTGGAGTAAAAATCAAAAAATAATTGCTATTGGCATCCTACAAGCAATTTTAGCTTTTCCTTCTGCTTTTGATAATAACTTAATAGGTTTGTTAGATTTAATCTTTGGTTCTGGTATGCAGTTATTAGGAAGCGGTTTGGCAGCTTGTGGTTTGGCATGGGGTTTAGGAAAAGTAGTCACTACTCAACAGATATTTGGTAATCAATCGAGTCGATTAACAAACTTTTATCATTTTTGGATCAGTTGGGTTATTCCAACCTTACTTTTAATCGTATTAATTGGATATATTTATAACTTAGCTTAGGGCAAGGGGCTTTGGACAAAGGGAAATTCTCCCTCCGTTATGCGCCCTCTGCCCTAAGCTTAACCATTAAAAAAATAAGCATGGCAAATAAGCAAAAAGACGGTATCAAAGCAGTCAACCAAGATTTTAGCAAATACGATCAAGTAGATAAAAAGCAAACCTATAAGTTGGTAGAAGACGAAATGACTGATCAGTTTGACGAAGATTTTGAAATTCGTACTTGTGATATGCGTAAGTTTTTTGAAGGTGGTATTGAAGGTAAAAAGGAGTTTGCACAGGAATTGGGGGAAGCATTAGAGAGTATTGGTTTTGCCATCTTAACAGGGCATGGCGTAGATACAAATTTGTATAAAGAAGGGCAGCAAAAAACAGCTCAAATCTTTGAGGATATTTCCTACGAAGAACGCATGAAATATAAGTCAGAAAGACATGGTTCCGTCAATCAAGGCTATTTTCCAATGAAAACAACGACTATCATTCATCCAGATTTGGTAGAAGGCTGGGTCTTTTGTCGCAGGGCATTTGATCTAGATAATGACCCAAATTATAATGAACGAGCCTTTTGGCCCGAAGGTGGTTATGAACCATTTTTCAGACAATTAATTCAAGCGCACGAAGGATTGATTTTGCCGATTATGCAAAGTATTCTGCGTTATCTAGGTACTGACCCGCATTTATATGATGAGAAACTAACGGGAACTAATTTTGGCTTTCGCCTAAATTATTATCCACCGATTAATAATCAAGATGACGCTTCTGGAGCAGGAAGAATGTTGGGGCATGAAGATGTGGATTTATTCACGATTTTACCAGCTCAAGAAGTAGAAGGTTTGCAGGTTTTGAATAGAGCCAATGGAAAATGGATTCGCTTGAATGCCGAACCGGGAAGTATTATCCTGAATACAGGAGATTATATGCAACGCATCACCAATGACCGCTTGCCATCAACAACGCATCGAGTTAGTAAACCTGCTACCAAAACGCTATTTACCAAGCCGAGAATTTCTTTACCTATGGCGGTTTATATTTGGGAAGACGAAATTTTAGAAGTATTGCCTTCTTTAGAAAATCCAAAATATCCACCTATCTCTGCGGTGAAATTTCATACCAATATTACGAGTAAATATTATGGGGATGATTATGCAAAAGAGGTAAAGTAAGCAATTTCATCAATTCAAAATTTTCAATTTTCAATTCACAATTTTCAAAAAGGGCAACAGTTAATTCCTAGGATTCTAGGAAAAAATTTAAAGAAAAAGAAGTATCATTTCTATTATACTACTATTTTGACTGTCCTATTTTGAAAATTGAACATTGAAAATTGAAAATTGAAAATTATTCATCATCCAATAATCAACAAAACTATAGACTAGTCTTTGCCTTACTACACTTTGCTGCACAATTCTTTTTCTTTTCCGTACTCGTTAATCCTTCCACCATCGTTTCTAAGCTATTGCTATAAACAGGAGCAGGTTTTGTTTCAGTTGACACTAATTTAGCCGTAGCACCAGTTGTTTTGGCACAAGCGGCTGGATTACAATTTGTTTTCTTCGTTTCCTTTGCTTCAAAAAGGAAGTCGGTTAGCCCAACGCTTGTCGCTAAAGATTTACTTGCACAAATTTTAGCACAAGCTGCTCGTTCTTCAGGACTACATTTGGATAAATCGCACTTTGGTTGCGTCTGTGCTTGTAAACCTCCCATGGACAATACTAGCGCAAAAAATACCAATACCATAGTGGAACAAAAATCACAACAAGTTTTCATAATACTAATTTTAAAATACACTCGGAACCGCCGAGCTACCGGATTATTTGTCTAGACAAAGGTATTCCAGCAGGCAAAATAAAGCTGTAGTACACCTGTTATCCACTTGTTAAAGAGCTGTTAATCGTCAGCAGGGAATGATTTATTTATCGTAATTTGTAGCTAGATAATCTAACTAATTATGCGATACTTTTTTATTAATTGCGAGTTACGGGTTGCGAGTTGCGAGTTTTGTGATAGTAATTTGTGTTTAAGTATAGAATCTTAAGCAACATTTATTCAAATATTAATCCTAACTCTACCTCAACCCGCAACTCGTAACAAATTAGCAGATGTCCACTAATTATGCCTTTACATTTTACTTATAAAACCACTTATCCCGATTTATAAAGTTTATGAAGAGTTTCCAATGGAATAAAGTCAATGCGGTTATTGCTGGTGCTACTTTAGCATTGAGTGCCCTAGTTTTACTACAAGCACAATGGCTCTTTCATTCCAAAAATTTAATCGAAGAGCAGTTCAATCAAAAAACCTCAATGGCTTTGTGTATGGCAATCACAGAAATGAGTGATGGGCCTAAGACTTGTATAGCCAATCCAGAACCTGATGTTATTTCTATGTTGACAACGGATTTAGTCACTACTATCCCTCCTCAATCAGAAGAAGAAACGTTTCGAAAAGCACTAGATAAAGCATTGGCTTTTTATGATATTCATCTCCCTTATGAAACAGAAATATTTGATGAGAAAAATACCTGTGCGGATGAAAATTTGCCCAGTTGTTGTTCCCTAGGCGCGATTGAAGGATATAATGACCAAATGCTCCATATCACCTTTCCAACCCGTACTCAATTCATTTTGGGGCAAATGGGTTTTATGATCGGTTCGTCTATTTTTATCTTATTATTTGTAACGACCATTTTTGGTTTGGCTACTTATTATTTGATTCAACAGAAAAAAATTGGAGAGCGCAATAAAGATTTCTTTAATAATATGGCGCATGAATTTAAAACGCCTTTAACCAATATTATTCTCGCCAATAATCTGTTAACTAAAAAAGAACCACAATTACGAGATAATAATTTTTTAAATATTACTAAAAAAGAAGCCCATAAATTGATTCATCAAGTAGAACGCGTTTTATACTTGGCTAAAATGGAGCAAGGCAATTATCCCCTAAAAAAAGAAAAATTGAACCTGCATCAATTATTAGAAGAAATTATTGATGACATGGCGATTCAAATTGATAAAAAAGAAGCCGTTATTCATTTAAACCTCCCTCCTGATTTAACGGTAATTGGCGATAGGTTTCATCTATGTAATGCTTTTCGAAATATCATTGACAATGCTTTAAAGTATGCGACCCTGCTACCAGAAATCACGATTACTTCTAAAGAAAAGGAAAAGGGGATTTTATTACTTTTTAAAGACAATGGCATTGGTATTGCCAAATCCGAACAGGCCGTTATTTTCGATAAATTCCAACGAGTAGGAACTGGTAATGTCCACAACCATAAAGGGTTTGGTTTAGGCTTGGCTTATGTCAAAAAAGTAGTAGAATTGCATCAAGGGTTCATTCATATCATTAGTGACCTCAATAAAGGAAGTCGCTTTGATTTATTTTTACCAAATAATTAATCCGCGTATTTTGGATAAAAACATTCTTTTAGTAGAAGACGATTTAAATCTAGGGTTCCTGTTAATGGAATTTCTAGAAGACGAGGGCTACCAAGTAAAACTTTGTCGAGATGGTGAAAGTGGTTTACAACAAGTTAAATCTTCTGTTTTTGACCTTTGTATCTTGGACATCATGTTGCCAAAAATGGATGGGTATGATTTGGCTCGAAGTATCAAAAGAGAAAATACAACTATTCCCTTTTTGTTTCTTTCGGCAAAATCTTTAAAAGAAGACCGCCTAAAAGGATATGCTATTGGCGCAGAAGATTATCTAACCAAACCATTTGATGAAGATGAATTACTATGTAAAATCAAAGTAATTCTCCGCAATCAACATATTGATGATGACATTTGTGCCAAACCTACCCAATTTAACATTGGCGACTACTTCTTTGATTATCAACGACATGAATTAACCTATGGTGAATATACTCGTAGGATAACCGTCAAAGAAAATGAGGTATTGCGACTACTTTGTTTGCATCAAAATCAAGTCTTAAAAAGAGAAGATGCGGTAGAGCAGATTTATGGAAAAAAGGATTATTTTTTAGGTAGAAGTTTTGATGTTTTTATTTCTCGACTGCGAAAATTATTAAAAAATGATCCACGGGTTCACATTGAAAACGTCTTTAAAGTAGGCTTCATTTTAAAAGTTCCAGAGGCTTCTTAATAGGAAAACTAAAATCTTTTTCTAAAAAAATTGAAAATTGAAAATTATCTAGCATCAAATATTGCCTTAAAAGGTACTTTAAAAATTCTTCTAAGAGCAGTTAATCCCCATTTTTTCTGGTTTCCCAACCATATTCTCGCAAAAAAATACCGTAAAGTTGTAAATTATCCCAAGAAATCTTATTATTACGCCCAGTAATCTTACTATATTTTCTAACTTAAACTACCATATACTATGAGTAAGTTTCAAGCAGCACTAGACCTTTACACTAAAGAATTAAAGGACAAAGCAGGCGTAACCGCTGATGCTGATTTATTAAAAGCCGTGACCAAAGCTTGTGGTCCAGCTATTTATAACGAAGATTCTTGCAGAGTGTCAACTTCTGACCCTGTAGAATTGGAAAGAGTAAAGAAAAACTTCCTAATCAAAAAATTAGGCTTATCTGACGGTCCTGCTTTAGATGCAGCGATGAAAGAAGTTGGTGAGCAATTAGGCAAATCTAACAGAAACAAATACAGAGGTATGTTCTACTACCTTTTGACAAAGAAATTTGGCAAAGAATCTGTATTCGCTAAGTAATTTTCATTAATTACGAACTATATAAAGCGGCTATTTCCCTTGGGAGGTAGCCGCTTTTTAAGTCAATTCACGCTATTCCCTTCTTCACGTCTTTCTTATTTCCGACAAACTCACTTCTCTTATCAGCCTAGTTCACTACACCAAACTACTATTCTACAGTTTCTTACATACTAAAATAATTTATCATCTGTTTTTATCACCGAAGTTTACATCCTAGAAATTAATAAAATACCTCAAGTCTCATTCATTATTAACCAAACTCGATCCCACATCCTATTGATTTAAAAAACGGGTACGGGAAGGAAAAGTGATCCCATTTAATGGGCTATTACCTTTTGAGTTAAAATCATTAAAAATGTCTAATTTAAGTAATCCTTCCAAGAACAGTAATACTGGCTTTAAAATAGGAATCGCTATTTTAAGTTTATTTCTTTTAGCTGCTGTTGGCGGTATTTATCATTTCAGCAATGAATCTAATATTCAAGCACACAAAACGGTTCAGTTAAAATCAGAATTATCCGAGTTAAATGATGAAAAATTAGGTTTAGAAGCAGAAGTCAGCCAATTGACCACTAATTATGATACAGAAACTGAAAAAAATACAGCATTAGAGGTAAAGATTGCGGATGCGGAAGCTAAAATAAAAGGATTGAAAGGAAGGATTTACCGAATCAAAAAAGAACTTTCCGAAACGAAAGTGAGCAATGAGGAAATGCAACAACGCATTGCATCGCTTAATACTTCCAAAGAAGAACTATTTGCAGAAATTGCAGCTTTGCAAACTAACAATAAAGACTTGACCGCAGCTAAAGAATCTTTAAATGTAGAGTTAACGGTAGTCAATGAAGAGAATACGCAACTAACGGCACAAATCGAAGCTTTGAATGCCCAAAATACGAAGATGCAAGCAAGGTTATTCACTTTGGCGCCAGCAGGTTTTCAAGCAACGGGTTTTCAAGTTCAAGTAGCAGGTAGAAAGGAAAAGTTGACCTCGAAGGCAAAGCAAGCTAGGGCGATTAAAGTCAATTTTGATTTAGCCAATATTCCAACAGCATTGCAAAAGGAACACGAGATTTATTTAGTGGTAACGGACGGAGAAGGCATTCCTGTTAAAAAAATAGCTTCTACTCCAATGGGTGTTCCAACTGCAGATGGAGAATTAAAAGTAGAAGTTGCGGGTATGGAAACCATTGCTTTAGACGCCAACCAAAAAATAAGTATGGCTTTTCAACCAACGGACAAGATGGATGCAGGACTATACAATGTGGCGCTTTGGTCAAATGCAGGTTACTTAGGTTCAACTGCCTTTAGTTTAAGGTAAAACCATTATCAATTATGAATTGCCAGTTCGACAAAACTGGCAATTCATAACCGAAAACAAGTAGCTCGAAACGATTAACCCGTAATTCATAATCAGAATAATTTTGGAACTATTCACATAATACATTGCTTTGTTCATGAGCAATAATCGACGAACCCGAAGCTTAGTGGGATAAGCTTCGGGCTTTTTTATTTTAGTAGATATCCGAAAGAAGGGCATTATTTTTGTTTTATGCTTAATCCCTAGTCTATCATTACTTTCCATTAAAGGCATTTTCTATTTTTTAAATTGTTTACTCAAAATGCTCCTTATGAAAAATTTAGCCACGCTATCCTTTGTTTTATTGTTTGCCATGAGTGCCCTATCCCTTACTTTTCCTACGGAATCACAAAAAAGGACTACTGATAAGTTATCAACTGATTATCCCCAAAATTGTGTGTATACGTATGTTTTAGAAGCTCAAAAAGGGGTATTTACCGTCTCTTTATTATCCAATCAAACGATTAAATCGCCTTTTAATACGACGGCAACGGCACAAGTTACGCTCAAAGTTCCCACAGGTGGTTTTCAAGTCGCCAATTTAAAAAATCTAATAGAAGGGGTAGAGTTTAATGAAAATGGTCGCTCTAATGCGCCATCAGAAGCGCCTACATTTGATTATATCGTTTTTGGGCTAGCTAGTATTGGCACTAGAAATATCACTTATACAAAAGATACTAAAATTCCTTTGTTCTCTTTTGAAAATAGCGGGGAGTGTACAGGGAATCTTATTTATTTAATGGAAAATTATAGCGATCCTTTTTATCCACCCAATAGCCAGAAGGCAAATGTTAGTCAGCAAATTACGGTGGCGCAAACTGGGTCGGATTTATCTATTATTTGTAATGATAGTCGGGCTATTTCTGATTGTGGTGAGAAGTTGAAAAGGAGGAAGAAACGGAAAAAAGCAAAATCATAAAGAATGATGAACGATGAATGATAAACGATGAATTCGTCAAAATAAATAACTTTTAAGGTTGGACTAATATTAATTTAAGGTTACTTTCCTTACTGCAAAATGCTTTCAAGACATTACATCTTGAAAGCATTTTGTCGTTTTAGGCTATTATTTTCTAGCATTAAATATTGTTTTCTTTACAAAAAATACATTTTTAGTTACAAAAAGTAATATTTACTTGCATTAAAGTAAAACAAACTTTACATTTGTAATATATACTTTACTTTTTGACAATAACCAAATACTTTTCACAATGAAAATTAAACTTTTGCCTAATTATTTTAAATGGATTGGATTGGTATTATTCTTTGCAGGAGGAATACCTAGTTTTTTTGATGGTTACAATGATTATGGTACTAATCAAATTGAAAACCCTTATTCATTTTCAGACCAAGTTATTTTAATTGCATCAATTATTTCTTTATTAGGAATGATTATTTACGCACTCTCTAAAGAAAAAATTGAAGATGAATACATAAACATTTTAAGATGGGAATCCGCCACTACTTCTTTCTTTATATCTTTTGTAATTGTTATTATCAATATCATTATATATGGAGTTAAGGACCTAATCGATGCCCAATTTATTATGGAATTACAGTTATTACTATATCTAATCATCTTCTTTTTTAAGAAAAGGGGCAATCTGGAGGAATTAGATTAACTATTTAAAATCAATAAAACGAACTGCCTGATACTATTTTATTTATTACAAATATTGATTGTTTTGCTAAATAATCTCCTTTAATTTTCAACACCTAAAACCTTACAAAATGAATATTCAAGTTTTGCCTAATATTTTTAAAAAAATTGGTTTATTTCTTTTCCTTCTTGGCCCTATTAGCCATTTTGTATGGGGGCTAGCTTTTCCATTTCATAATAATGAAAATCCTGAATTAACTAGCTTTTGGAGATTGGCAATAGATACACTATCATTATTGGGCGTTATTATTTTCTTCCTATCAAAAGAAAAAATAGAAGATGAATTAATCAAACAAATTAGGTTAGAGGCTATGAGTAAAGCTTTTGTTGCAATAGGTATTTATTTATTAGTAACACAGTTTATACCAAACTATACAACCACTCCTAGTTATATATTTTTTCTACAAGTAGCATTTTTCTTCGCTATATATTACTCAAAAAAAAGAAGCTTCGACTTATGAAAAACATGATAAAAGTAGAGCGAGCCCGCCACGATTTAACACAGGCGGACCTCGCAGAAAAGATACAAGTTTCTCGACAAACCATTCATGCGATTGAAAAAGGGAAGTTTGTACCTTCGACTGTTTTGGCTTTAAAAATGGCGCGCTTTTTTAAAATAAAAGTAGAAGAGTTGTTTATGTTGGAGGAGGGAGATTAACACAAGTTCAAGTATCTGATAATTTGAAATTATCTGATACTTTCGCTTATTGCATACGCATGGTTTTTATGTCTATCAATTCCTCAAAGCCTTGACAATCCATTGATTTTTCGTAGGACAGACAGACGGGAATAAATAAACCATTTACAAAACTGGTATCTGCAATGACTATATTTTCAGGTAGGGTAAAAGTACGAAGGGTGTCCTCGCCAATTTCTATCCAATAACCACTACAACAAGCACACTTACGAAAATCTAAACCGATAATAACGCCAGATTCTAGGTTATCAGGGCAATCATTTTGTGCTTCTTTGCCACAAGCAAAGCAACATAAAAGAACAATAAATAATGCGATAATTTGTAGTCTCATAATTATTTTCTTGTAGAGACTACTACAATGGAGGAATAGGTTGGGTAACGTAGCTTGAAAATTCATTTCTAAAAAAAATAACTAGTGGTTAGTCAATGTTGAAATGACGTGTGTAAGTTTGAGTGAATTTTGGGGCTGACCAAGGCAAAAAACGCAGGCATAGCCGTAGCTATGGCGATTATTTTTAACGCAGGGCAGGTCCAAAAGTCGCCAAAATTACCCGTCAATTTTATCTTGACTAACCACTAGAAATGATTCCTTGGAAATGAATTTCCAAGCTACGGGTTAAAAATATCGCCCAATCATCGGATGATCAACAATCGCTCGTTTCAACTCCAAAAAATCCACATCGCCTTGATAAGACCAAGCCACTTTTCCATTAGGTTCTACTAAAATAGTATAAGGCAACGCACCATTCCAATTAGGGTCAACCGCTTCGATTAAAGCATATTTATCATCTTGAGAAAAATGATAGTTTTTCACCGCAGACTGTTTTTCTTTCATCGCTTTTAAAACCTTATCACCAATACTTGGTTTATCTGCTGAAATAGAAACAAATTCAAAATCTCTACCGCCATACATTCGCTGCAAAACGATAAATTCAGGGTATTCCATCATGCAAGGACCACACCAAGTTGCCCAAACATTAATCAAGCGTAATTTGCCAGAATCCTCATTTTTTAATAAGGCTTTTACACCTGGTTCATCAATGGATTCAACGGTAATCGGTCTAGCTGCCCAATCCGCATCTGCTTTGTCGTTATAGTCTGTTTTCCATGCCCATTTCGTCGAACAACCAAACGTTTTTGTTTTTGCCGTAGTAACTGGCTGCCCTGCTAATACTTCGTCTATAGCTGTTCTTAAATCTTCTGCATTTGCGCCTTTATCTGGATGTTCTAACTTGTCCAATCGACCCACATATTGCAATTTTCTAGCCTTATCAAAAACAAAAGCATGCGGCGTTGCGACAGGACCATATTTTAAAGATGCTTCCTCTGTATCGCCATCGTATAAGTAAGGAAAATTAAAATTATGATGTTCTGCTCTAGGTTTCATTGTTGCGAAATCATCATTCAAATCAGAATAACCTAGTTCATCATACCTTAAGCCTAGTGGACTATTAGGTGTAATGGCTATTAAGTCCACGCTCTTACCTTTATAATCGGTTACAATTGCCTTGATTCGATCTTCATAAGCTTGAGCAGTTGGACAATGATTACAAGTAAAAATAATGACTAAGACATCCTTGGTAAAATCCGTTAGTTTTTTAAAGTCGCCATTCATATCTGGCAAATTAAAATCAGGTGCTGATTCACCAATGGCTAAGGTCTTGACTTCTTGTTTTGCTACAGGTTGTGGATTGGCTACAAAACTGGCTTTAGCTGTTTCTTTTTTTGTGTTATTATTAGACTGACAAGCAGATAAACTAATGAAAATTAATAGTGTACAAAGGAAGGTTAGATTTTTCATGATTTTATTTTGTAGTAACTGAGCATAAAGTCTTTTGGGCTGATTACCTATATTTTGATGGTAATTAGGAGCTTTAGCTTCGATGCTGTCTGTAGATTTAGTGCTTTACCTAAACTTAAAAGGGGCTTTAGCCTCGACACCTTCTTAAATTGGGGTATCGGAGCGATGCTCCTTTTAGAAATCTTATCGGATATTCAACATTTCTACAGACAGGGACAAGGCTAAAGCCCTTAATTTTTCTCTATTCAAATCTATAGGAAATCAATATTCCTTTACAATAATTAACTTCAGGTCTAAGTTTTAGGCACTACAGAAGTTTCGTACCAAGATTACAATCCTCGCTGTTGATACAACTCCGTCGCACTCGCTAAATTTAATAATTTAGTACCAATTCTAGCCAAGACAAAAAACTGCCCGATTAAAAATACTGCTAAAATAGCCGTACCGCCGTTTAGCTGTAAATAGATAAAAAACAATACACCGAAGGTACCCAAATTCAAAAGGTATAATAAAAAAGTCTGAGAAAAATTTTTAAATACCCAGCCAAAAGCTTGTCGTATCGGCTGAAACAAGAGGGTTTTATCTGTTGCAACCACATGAATCTTCGCATAATCATGTATCATAAAAAAGATAGTCGCTACCAATAAATAAAACGGCAAAATGATTAAGCCTCTTTGAATAATTTCTCCTTCGTTGTGAAAACGATCCAAACCTCCTGCCGTTAGTGTAGAAAACAACATGAAAAATAAGACGAATATTCCGATTTGTATCAATAGAAAATAAATAGTTAACCGTAGCATTCGCCAAAAATACTTCCCACTTCCGCTCCAAAAATTCGTTAAGCTATATACTTTTTCGTTTACCTTTAGTATATTTAAAATACCACCCACTAGGAAGACCGATAATAACAAATACAAACCAATTCCAACTACAGATTGATTCATTACCACGCCAAAAGCATCTCCATATTCATTGATAAAATCATTGGCTAACGCAAAGTCAAAACGGTCGAATAAGGTGTCTGCTGCTAAAGTATGACCTAATTTTGTTCCTAAAAAACCCGATAAGGGATAGGCTAAAAAGATGGCGAACAAAAGGTTTAACGCATATAGCAGTAACCAAAGTTTGCCTTTGCTAAATATCGTTTTTAAACCTGATGTATATGCTGTTATAAAATTCATTTTTTTCAGTTGCCAGTTACCAGTTATCAGTTGCCAGTTCAATCGTAACGAAACTGGAAACGGGTAACTGGTAACTGGTATTTTAGGCAAAAATACTCACTCCTTGTAAAGTATTCTGCACTTTCACCATAAATTCGGTGACATATTTCCAAACGGTCTTTTTTTCTTCTTTTACTCGACGGCTATTATTCAAAAAATTAATGTCCATGTAAATCTTCTGTTCAGGGTCAATTTCCACCCAATCAATTTTATGGTCGCCTTGATATTGGAAATCAAAGGCTCTTCCCTGACCGTCCCACTTTTCTAATTTCTGGTCGCCATTTTCAAAATGAACTAAGACTTCTATTGGAAATTTTAACTCGCCTAAACGATTCAAAACAACCCTTGAATTATATTTATATTTTTTGTCTTGATTAATTTCCTTAGTCGTCGCTTTCATGCCTTTATGGTCAAAAATACCATAGGCTTCTCTTTGTACCGTTCGATTAGAGATACTTGCAACGGAATAATCACAAACATCTGTTCCATATAAGGTTTGTTCAAAAAACCAATCCATATTTTCGCCAAATTCAGTTCCATGTTTTTGCGTCACTACTTCATTGACGACATCAATAAAATCTTGTCCGCCAGGATGTTTAAAACTCCATTTTTTAAAATAGGCTTTTAGCACATCATCCATTGTTTCTAATCCAATAACCCCTTCTAATGTTCTTAAAACTATTGCCGTTTTAGCATAAGCCAAATCTCGATAACCGCCATGTGGGAACTCCCATCCCGGTCGAGGAATTTCGGCGACCTTTCTATTCTCCATGCCCAAATAGCGGCTACGGAAAAACTCCATAGCGCCCATGTGGAAAAAATCATAATTGACGACTGAATTTTTATCGCCGTAATAATGGTCTAAAATTCTAGATTTATAATAAGAAGTAAAACCTTCATCCATCCATGCATCTTCTTGTTCATTCGTCGCAATCATCATCATAAAATACTGGTGGACAAATTCGTGAATCACAAAATATTCAGGGGAACGAATATTACTTGGAAAAGCATAAGTACCAGGCGTGGTAATAAAAGTCGGATATTCCATCCCACCAGAATTAATCCCATGAAACGGTGGCACGACCATCGTTAAGGTATTAAAGGGATAAGTGGCTAAATTTTCATCAAAGTACTCTAAGGAATATTTCGCAGATTCAAAATATCTTTCAATACAACAATTATACTCAGGAATAATAAATAATCTAATTTTGACATGCTTCCATTGCTGCTCAATAATCTGAAATTCGGGAGAAGCCACCCATGCAAAATCTATGACATCTTCGGCATGAAACCACCAAGTTTTAGTGCCATCCTTATTGTCTTTTTCCTTAAATAATGCACCCGTTGCCCCTACCTTAAAATCTTCTGGCACCGTTAAATCCACATTATAATTTCCAAAATCGCCATAATATTCTGCCGAGGCATGATAAGGGTGGCAATTCCAACCACTTTCTGCCCTTCCTCGCATTCCTTTAGGTTCGTACACCCCCAATTTAGGATACCATTGCACATTCAAAAAATAATCTCGACTATATCCCGTCCGCACTCTTACTTTTGGAATTTTAGACGACCAATCCATTTTTAAATTAATGGCTTCGCCTGGTAGCAATGGCTCAGTTAAATTTAATTGTAAAACAGTCTGGTCATTTTCATTACTATCTTCCGCATGCACATATTCCAAGTTATTCGTCAAATCCTTTCCTGACTCATCTGTTAATTTATCCACATTTATCCAACTCCAATCTCTATCTTCTAAATTTGCGGCATTCGTTCCTCTTAAGTTACCGCCCGCATCTTGGGCAAAAACTGATTGGGTGTTTTTAAAAGCATTTAAGTATAAATGAAACTGTAAAAAATGAATGGTATCAGGCGAAATATTTTTCCAATTAATAGTCTCTTCGGCAAGAATAGTTTTCTGCTCCGTATCTAGTTTTACGCTAATATCGTAGTTGGCAGGGCGAGCTGATAAAGGTTCTGGAAACATCACTTCTTGTGCTTGCAAGGTCGTTCCAGCAACCAAACTTAAAATAGTTAAAAAAAGTATTTTGTAATAATTCATTAAAGGTAAAATTCGCCAATCTGCAAAAAGTTTTAAAAGAACTGCGAATTTACCAACAAATGATGGAAAAGAAGATTTAAGGGTAGAAAAAGTGATTGTTTTTTTACACGGCGGCTGTTTCCTACAGCCGCTGTGTTTAAGTCTTCAATCTACTTTCTTTCAGATTTTAGCACTATATTTTATCTCTAAACCAAAACAAGGCGGCTGTGGGAAACAGCCGCATTGTATCAATCCAATTTAATCGCCTCCACAGGATTAGACAAAGCCGCTTTCAAACTCTGAAAACTCACCGTTATAAAAGCAATAAAAATAGCCAGTATGCCCGCAACTGCAAAGACCCACCATTCCATCTCCACTCGATACGCAAAATCTTGTAACCAGCGTTGCATCGCTACCCAAGCAATTGGAATAGCAATCAGAAAAGAAATGCCTACTAATTGCAAAAATTCTTTAGATAATAAACCTACGATATTGCCAACGGATGCGCCTAACACTTTTCGAATTCCTATTTCTTTGGTTCGCCTTTCGGTCGCATAGGCTGCTAACGCAAATAAACCTAAACAGGCAATAAAAATAGTCAAACCTGCAAAGAGGAATACAACTTTTGCCAATTGCTGTTCCTTCGCATAAAGTCGATTCATGGACTCGTCTAAAAACGTATATTCAAAGGCAGCAGTTGGGGCGACTTCTGTATAAGTATCCTGCAATTGTTGGATAGTGCCACTTAAATCATTCGTGTTAATTTTTACTAACAAATAACTCAACCACTCCGAAGGTTTATTATGAAAAGCATAATTACCAATTTGTTGGTGCATCGACCCTGCATGAAAATCTTCACAAACCCCCACAATTTCAGAAACCCCTAAATTGGCATCCACTTTTTGACCAATGCTCTCTTCAGGGCTGATGCCTAAATATTTAATCGCCGATTCATTTAAAATCACTTGAAAGACGCTGTCCTTTTCTTCTGTTTGTTTTAATGGGCGACCTGCAATTAGCTTTACCCCTAACACCTCCAAAATATTAGGATCTGCTCGACAAGTCGTTATATCCTTCCCATTTTCATCAGGTTCATTGATTTTATAAATAGAACGACCACTCCCCGACCGACTTGGAAAAGTTTGCGTCAAAGAAGTTTTTAACACTACGGGTAATTGTTGTAACTCCTTTTCTAAAGCTCTTTTCGTCGCATTCGACCGAATGCCTTGTACCCGAACCGCCAAAACTTGCTCTGGCTCAAATCCTAGTTTTTTATTTTTAATAAAATCTAATTGTAAATAAAAAAATAGGGTAGAAATAATTAAAACGGTCGCAATGCTAAATTGAAAAACAACCAAGCCTTTACGAAGAGAATTCGCATTAAAACCATTTGCTTGGTCGGTTCGCAAGGCATTCATTGGACTAAAAGAAGATAAATATAAGGCAGGATAAGAACCCGCTAAAAGCGTAATTAATCCCCACATACCAACCAAGCCTAGATAAAATTTAGGCTGTGCTAAAAGCGTAAAACTTAAATTTTTATCAGCTAATTGATTAAAATAAGGCAAGAATAAATAGAGGGTTACCAAGCTTAATACTACTCCACCAAAAGCTAATAAACCTGTTTCGATAAAAAATTGAGTCGCCATTTGTCCAGATGAAGCACCTAATGTTTTATTGACGCCTACCTCCTTCGCTCGTTTCTGAGACTTGGCGGTTGCCAAATTCATATAATTAATACAAGCGATTAGTAATAACAAAATAGCCAAACCACTTAAGATATAAATCTGACTGACATCTCTTGCCCCAAATTCGTCTTCAATGCCTCTAGAATACAAATGAATATCCTTTAATGCTTGTAATTCAAAAGTATACCATAAATTATCTGCGGGTACGGCTTTTTTGATAGCTGCTTGCAACTTAGTTTCTATTGCTGCTTTATCACTTCCCGCTTTCAATAATAAATAACTATAAAAACTAGCATTACTCCATCTTTGATTATTCGGTCGACCGAACCAATGCCCCGAAAAAGAGCCAATCATATGAAAAGGCAAATGAGTATTCGTTGGTAAATCCTTAAAGACACCCGTTACTTTCAAGTCTACCGCATTGTCAATTTTAAGCATTTTTCCAATCGGATCCACATTGCCAAAATATCTTTTAGCTGTTGTCTCGCTGAGAATGACTGTTTTAGTTTGGTCTAAGGCGGTATTAATATCTCCTTTTAAAAATTGAAAATCAAAAATGTTAAAAATGGTAGAATCTGCCCAATACAAACGGTCTTCTACAAAGTTTTTAGTTTCATAATTAATGGAAGCGGTTTGTCCAAAATTATGTGGAAACACTCGGGTTACTTCTTCTACTTCTGGAAAATTTTCTTTGATAAAAAAAGCCGCTTTATTAGGGGTTGCGCCCATTTTCAACTCATCTACTTCGTCAATATCGACCGTGTTTACTCGAACAATTCGGTCGGCTTTGCTATGAAAATGTTCATAGGTGACTTCATCTTGAATAAAGAACAGTACGGCTAGTGCAGCCGCTAAACCAAAAGCTAAACCAAATAAATTGACTAAGCTAAAAGATAAATTTTTCCCAAAGTGACGGAGGGATATTTTTAAAAAATTCTTTAACATGGCAGGTGTGATTTGATTAGAAAATGGCCAAGGAATTTCCCTGATAACCGATGGTCTGAATAGTTTGATTATTTCTTTTCGATAGGCTTTTTTCGCAGCTCTCAAGCCTTCCGTTTCTATCGTATCATAAAAAACTTCTTCTATATCTCCTGCCAATTCCTCATGGTAATCCCCATGGCAAAACCAGCGAAAGAAGCGTTGAAAATTTCTAGGTGGGTGATGGTCGAGCATTTGAAAATTTTAAATTGAAAATTGAAAATTGAAAATTTCAAATCATCTTCAAGGAGAAATTTGGAATCGCATTCCATAAATCATCTCGAATGTCTTTTGCTTTTTTCAAAGCAGCTTTACCTGTGTTTGTCACCGTATAAAATCGTTTTCGACGCCCTCCCCTTTTGGCACTTGCTTCGCCAAATTCTGATTGAATGAAGCCTTTGTCTTCTAGTCTTGCTAAAGCCGTATGTAGCGAGCCTCTACTTACCTCTTTATTTAGACGTTTAGCAATCTCTTGCTGGATAGATACGCCGTAAGCATTTTCTTCTAAAATTAAGATGGTCAATAACACGATTTCTTGAAATTCTCCTAAGGCTGTTTCTTTCATTATTTAGTTTTTTCGTGGAAGGGAAGTTCCACTATCCTATATGGTTCTAAAATGAAGACCTTACAAAGATAGGTTATTTTGTTTTAAAATGAAGACCTTATATGAAAAAGTAATTATTTCTATGGAATTTTCTACCTTTAAAAATAAGCATTAACTTTAACAATCATTTTTTAATATTCAAAAAAGGTCTTCATGAAGTATGCTGCTATTTTATTTTCATTTATTCTGCTATTTGCTTGCAAAAATGATTCAACTACAAAGACCGCTAACAACATCAATGAACCATCGACTGAAATTACAGAACCAGAAGAAACGATGTTGACCAACATCTATTGTTTTGTTTCTTCCTATGGAGTAAATCCGAATTACCAAGATACAACTAGGGTTAAACTAACGATAATAGGAGATGAAGTAACGGGGAACTATGATTGGATTCCAGCTGAAAAAGATTCTGCTAGAGGTACGCTTACAGGTACTATCAAAAATGGCATTATTACCGCCATTTATGATTATATGATAGAAGGCAGCAAGCAAAAAGAAGAAGTGGTTTTTAAAATGGAAGTCAATCAATTATTGGTCAAAAAAGGGGAATTGGAAGAAGTGGATGGTATACTAAAGTTAAAAAATCCAGCAACCGCAGAGTTTTCAGAGGTAATTCCTAGGGTTATTTGTAAGTAGCTTTATGCTTTTATTGAGTCCATTTGCCTGCGATGTGATAGATAAACACTCCATTTCTAAACATATTAACTTCATTTTATAGAACTTTAAATTCCCTACATTTTTCTGTTATTATTTAAAGTATTATTCGATTGGATACCTTAAAAGAACAATTTACCAGCATTCAACCAAAGCATCCTTTGCTACGACCTCATATTGCCTATTATTATTTTCATCAAACTTTTGACGATCATTTTCATAGAACTTTTACCTACTATCCCAATTATCGAGTTGCTTTAAATGTTTTTCAACAATCAAGTATTCAATGGAATCAGCATAAAAGATTCACGCTGCCTAATGCTCCATCCAAACAATCTTCCATACTCACCTTTTCTACCCAATCGAGCAGAGAAGTAACGATGCAAGGACAAATTAACAAACTAGGAATTATTTTTGAACCAATGGGTTTTAATCATTTTATTGATGTACCGTTACATAAATTAATCCAAGACACTATTAACAACTTTGATTATTATGGTCCAACTTTTTGGCAAATGACGGAAGCCGTTTTTGCCGCCAGTACTATTGAAACTAAAAGAGATTTATTAGATGCTTTTTTCCTAAGACATTACCAACCTTTCCAATTAACAGAACTCATTTGGGTGACAGAACAGATTATGCATTTAAATGGTATTATATCTGTCAATGACTTTGCTAAACAGCTTCATATTAGCAGAAAAACTTTATTACGATTATTCAATCGACATTTAGCTCATAATGTCAAAGGCTTTTCCAGTTTAGTAAAATTTAGAAATGCTTTACAACTCCATAAAAAACACCAAGGTCAACTCAATTTAACACAACTCGCCTACGAAAGCCAATATTACGACCAATCTAATTTCATTAAACACATTCAAGCGTTTACTGGGCTGACGCCTAAAAAATTATTTTATCAACAAAAAGATATTGGTGGGCAACATACTTTTTGGACGGCTAAAGGTTGATGCTTAATCAAAAATTGAAAATGTAAAATTCAAAATCTAAAAGTAGGGTGCGCATCCTAATCCATTGCTACAAAAGATTATAAGTAACGAATTTAGATGTTGAAATTGTAATCATTTTTTTAGCTGACTATCTACCTATTTTTCAATTTTAGATCTGCCCGTATGACACGGTCGGGCGGGTTTAATATTTTCAATTTTAAATTAACTAATTTCTCCCACCTGTCCCAAACGTACAATTTTCTATCCATCGTCAATCCTAACTTTGCAGGGTGAACTCATTTTATTAAATTGAAATCATCTAAGACTATGAAAAAGTTAATCAGTTCTGCCTTATTCTGTTGTGCGCTTGTACTATCAACCGCCTGTAATAAAACCGCCTTCATTCCAGCTTATAATCCGACCGATAGCTTAGACCAACAGCTAGCAGATATTCATAAAAATGGTCAACTACCAGGTTTTGCGGTAGCAATTGTAAAAGCAGATAAGATTTTATTTGAGCAAACCTTTGGGTATGCAGATATAGCCAGTCAAACACCTTACACCAATACCACTCAACAAAATATTGCTTCTCTTTCTAAAACATTTATTGGTATTGCTTTAATGAAAGCCATTGAACAACAAAAATTGACGCTAGATATGCCTCTAAATGACCTACTTCCTTTTAGCATTCAAAATCCATATCATCCAAATGTGCCAATTACGATTCGGCATTTAGCTACCCATACTTCCAGTATTAATGATGGGGGCTTTGAATATAGAAGTGTGTTCTTAAACGAACCTTTTGATTTGCATAAAAAAGACATCGGCAAAGAAAATTATCATTTTTTTAAAGAATGGGAGAAAAATGAGCGTAGCCCATTAGCCGATTTTTTACCTGCTGCCTTAAGTTCAACAGGCAACCTATATAATAAAAAAATATTTTTAAAAGTAGCACCGGGTAGTCAGTATCAATACAGCAATTTAGGCGCTAGTTTATTGGCTTATGCTATTGGTCTCGTCGTTAATCAACCTTTTGAAAAATATGTCAGCGAACAAATTCTAGCACCATTATCCATGCACCAAACACAATGGAATTTTGAAGTGATTAATGAGGCAGCACAAGCCACTACTTATTTCCAAAATCAATTAAAAGTGCCTGCTTATCAAAGTAACTTATATCCATCGGGTGGTTTACAAAGCTCGCTTTCTGACCTTAGTTTATATTTAATGGAGGTATTAAAAAATCACGATGGAAGCAATATTTTATTACCAGCAGCTGCCTTTCAAACTATGATTAAACCTCAGTTAAGTCCTAATCAATCACCATTATCCGACACCAAAAATCAAGGATTGATGTGGGAATTAAATGGGCAACAAGCAGGGCATAATGGCGGTAATTATGGGGTAACCCTATTTATGAGTTTTGACAAAGAAAAAGGATATGGGCGCATTTTTATGACGAATATTAGTTCTTATAAAGACCAACAATTAATCCCACAGATGGTCGATATTTGGAAGTTATTAGGCAAAGAAGGCGACCGTTTATCAAAATAAAAGTAATTCATCACCCACTTAAAATTTATTCATATGAAGTCTTTAAAATTAATTGGCTTACTCGCATTCATAGCTATTTTTAGTGCCTGCAATAAAGAATACATTTGTACTTGTACAGATGACCAAACAGGCGAAGTGACAAATGTTTCTACTTATGACTTGTCTCAATCTAATGCAGAATCTGCTTGCAGTAATGCAGAATCGGCAGGGATTACTTGCGTACTGGAACAGAATTGAGTAGCAACTAAATAATAGATTCCTCTGGTTAGACGCTCCAAGGTTTTGAAAACGCTTGGAGGTCTACAAGTAACGGACAGAAACAATTATTTGACAGGTGCAAAGTTTATTTCTAGTAGAAAAAGCAAATTATTCTAAAAATGCGTTTAAATTTGGTCCTTGCACTAATTTAAACGCATTTTTTATGACAGCTCGACTCTTCCTTTTAGCCACACTTATTTCTATTACCACTATCCTTTTTGCCCAAGATCCGATTCGCTATCATGTCAATTTAGACAATGTCCAACACCATGAAATTGATATTACGATTGACTTTCCTTCCTTGCCACAAAAAGCATTGGTCGTACATATGCCAACCGCTTCTCCTGGTAGGTATGCCATTCATAATTTTGCCAAAAATGTTTATGATGTTAAAGCAATGGATAGCAAAGGGAAAATATTAAGCGTTTATAAACGAATGGCGGATGAATGGGAAATCGCAGGACATGATGGGCATGTTACTTTCCAATATACCTTATTTGCTAATCGAGCAGATGGTACTTATGCTGGCGTAGACAATCGCAAGGTACACATGAATATGCCAGCTACTTTTGCTTATGGAAAAGAGATGCCTAAGCGCCCCATTGAAATTAATTTTGACTTAAGTACCCGACCTGATTGGAAAGTGGCAACACAGTTAAAAAAATTAGCGGATGATAAATTTTATGCGCCTAATTATTACTACTTTTTTGATAGCCCAACGATTATTGGTGATATAGATTTTCGCAGTTTTACCGTCGATTCTAATGGTAAAAAATATACGATTGAAGTAGCAATGGACCACGAAGGAACAGATAAAGAATTAGATGATTATACCGATTGGGTGCAAAAAATAGTCGAAGAGCAAAAGGCAGTTTATGGTGGTTTACCCGATTACGATTATGGTAAATATACTTTTTTGTGTATGTATAATCCTTGGGTGAGTGGCGATGGGATGGAACATCGGAATTCTACGGTTTGTACCAGTAAGGGAAGTTTAGCCAATAATGCCAAAGGGGTAATCGGTACGGTTTCGCACGAATTTTTCCATTGCTGGAATGTTGAACGCATTCGCCCACAATCTTTAGAGCCTTTTGATTTTGATAAGGCGAATATGTCGGGAGAATTATGGTTTGCGGAAGGCTTTACCAGTTATTATACCCGTTTGATTTTAGTGCGGGCAGGAATTATTACACCCGAAGAATACATCGGTGGATTGGCAGGTACGATTAATTATGTCACCAATGCGCCAGGAAGAAAATATCGTAATCCTATTGAAATGAGTCAACATGCCCCATTTGTAGATGCCGCAAAATCTATTGACCCCAATAATTATAGCAATACTTTTGTGAGCTATTATTCTTATGGTTCTTATTTAGGGTTGGCTTTGGATTTGACTTTGCGTTCCCAATTTGAGGATGTTAGTTTAGACGATTTAATGCGTTATATGTGGGAGCATTTTGGCAAGACCGAAATTCCTTACCAAATTCCTGATATAGAAAAAGCTTTGGCTACTATTACAAATGATGCCGCTTTCGCTAAATCCTTTTTTGATCAATATATTTATGATAGTCAGTTACCTAATACCCAGCAATTATTAAAGGAATTTGGCGTCAATTTGCAATTAGAAAATATTGGAAAAGCAGCTACGATTCGAGTAAGTTATGGAGAAGATGGCGCAACCGTTAAATCTGCTATTTCCCAAAATCATCCTTTTTATAGCGCAGGTATTAACAAAGACGATAAAATTGTTAGCCTAAATGGAAAAATGCCTACTAAAGAAAATGACTTATTGAATCAATTAGTGATTGGACAGACTTACACCTTGAAATATTTACAGAATGGTTTGGAAGAAACGGGGAGTTTTGTGGCTGGACAAGACCCACGATTGGCTATTTCTTTGGCGGAAAAAAGAACAAAGCAAACGAAGCGTAAGTTGAATAAATGGTTGAAGCAGTAATTATTTTAAGCTGCTAATTTTATCTCTTGAATGATATTTTCTTTATTCTTTTTTTTAGCATGAACCACTACTAATTGCCCTAAAAACAAAGGTGTTAATTCTAATTCATCAAGGAAACTAAAATGTTGATATTCAGGCTTTTCATTAATCTGAAGGACTGCTTTTTTTTCTGTTAAATCAATCGACACAAGAAAACCTGAAAACATTTGATTTCCTTTCGTTGTATTAATCAAAAGTGCATTTGCATCTTTCTTTTTTACAGCTTCTAATACTTCATTCAATCTTTCTTTTTCAAAAGAAGACGGATTACCTGTTAACGCGAATTGCACTAAAGTGACTGCTTCTTTAAATTGATTTAAATGAAACGACATCCATGCTGCACTACGAAAATAGGCATAGGGCCAAAAAGAGCCTGTTCTTTTTTTGGGTAATTTAAAAGCAGCCTCTTTTTCCATAATTAATGCTTTCTGCATATAACTATCATGTGTACGCTGATTGCCTTTAATTTTGGCTATCCTTGCTAAATCATAGTACTCCATTGCTTGGTCATGTAGTATTTTCGCTGTATTCATAATTGAATCATTTTTGATTTTGGCTCACTAAATTCTACAATAATTACGTATGTAAGATAGTCTCTTTTAGTATTACCTGCAATATGTCGCCTTTTCTTTTGGATTCGCATATTTAAAGTATTCCCTTTATTTTTTCTCAAAATCCCCGACACCTCCAATAAAGCATCTGGTTCAATTTCTCCTTCTTTATAATTCTCGACAGTCTGAAGTGTATAATCTGCTTGCATTAATTGTGGAACTCTACCCGAGATTACTAAACCTGTAAGGGGAAAAATTAACAGTGCAGCAATAGCTGTAGCTCCATATTCCGCAGCTTCAATAAAATCACCCCAACTTCGTATTACTTTTTCAGTAATTTCGTCTGTCCATTCTAACTGAAAAGGGTGTAATTTATCTTCGAAATCCACCAAGATTTTCACACCTGATTGATGCCCATTATTGATCAAACAAATCATAGCAGCCTCAGCCCAATATTCGCCTACATTTTTAGACACACCAATTTTCTCGTCTTTTAAAGAATCTAATTGAAGCTTTCTCATAATAAGACTAAAAATAAGAAAATTAGGTCAGTAAAAAAAGTGTTTTTCTCTAATTAAGCATTAGAAGTCAGCATATTCCCTACGTCAATACAATAAAATAGAAAAAGAGTGATTCTTATAATTTTACCGAAATTCAAATAGTTATTCCCTTTAGTTTGGCTAACTTTGACTTTAAAACCTATAAATTCATAAGAAACACCAAACCTTGCTCAAAAAAATAAGCCTAGCCCTTTTCATTAGTATGTTCCTTTTTATCGGGTTATTAACAACTGTTAATTACTTTGTTAATAAACCCTATAATTATACAGTAAACCATCCAAAGACAATAGGCAACACCATTTCTATTCTATTACTAGACGGTTTATCCCAATCCATCTTTGAACAAAATTTACAGGCAAATAAATTACCAAATCTTAAAAAGCTTATTCAATCAGGCACTTATGTTAAAAATGGAATTGGTGCATTTCCGAGTATGACAGGCTATGCTTTTTATCCTTTTATCACAGGTAAAGATGCCTCCACTAGCGGTATTTATGGATTGCGTTGGTTTGACCGAAGTTTAGACAAAGGGAATCTCCGAAATTATGTTGGCCGAACCAATATCCACATGAATCGAGATATAAATCCTCAACAAAAAAACATCTTTGAATTAAGTGGTGACCAATATACTTGTTCGATTAATTCCTATATGAATAAAAGCGTCAAAGAATCAGCACTAACAGGCTGGCGACATACCACCTCTAAATTTGAACATACCCCACTTTTTAGATTTTTAGCCGCTCTTCCCTATTTTGGCGAACGCATTACCGCTGACTTTTTTGAGCATGAAACCTATGCTATGGAACTTGCTAAAAAGCAATTAAAAAGTAATCCGAAAGTGCAATGGGTTACTTTACCTTCTTTGGATGCGATGAACCATATTCATGGTACAACTGCCGATTATGCTACTTTATTAACCCATATTGACAGCTTGATTGGTAATTTTGTACAAACAATTGACAATTTAGGTCAAAGTGATACTCGTGCCTTAGCTATTATTACGGATCACGGTATCTCTGATGTCCATCAGAATATAGACTTAAGAAATAATTTTAAGCAGGGATTAGGTCTTGATTTAGAACGAGGAGAATCCGTTCATTTATTGACCGATGCCTTAGAAACACCTCTAGAAGAATTTGAAAACAAGGATGGTTATTTTGTCATCAATGGCAATTTGAGTGCTTATTTATATATGCGCAATCCTTTGGAAAAAGACCCTAAATTAAGTTGGCGAAAAAAATTATTAAGCACTCAATTACAAAACTATTCAACTCCTAAAGGAGATAAAAATTTACTTGATTTTTTAGCTCAACAGGAAGGAATAGGGTTATTGGCTGCTCAACAAAATGATACCACAATTTGGGTGCAATTAGATGACCAAACAGCTCTTATTCAAAAATCTAAAAACGGGTATACTTATACTTCCGTCAATGGAGATCCTTTGGGATACAGTAGCGATACATTAGCCTCAAAATTAATTAACAATCAATTTCATACTGCTCATACTTGGTTAGCACACACCATCCAAACAGATTATCCAGATGCTATTTATAGACTCTACGAATTGATGTCTAAACCCGATGTAGGAGATCTATTAATTTGTAGTAAAAAAGGCTACGATTTAGCTGCTGATTATGAATTATTTGTAGGTAATTATAAGGGCGGGCATGGTGGATTGCACAAAGATTTATTGAAGGTGCCTTATATTTTGTACTTGCCTAATCAGGCATCAAAGCAATTAGATTTTGCTCGTTCGGAGGAAGTTGGTGGAATGATTATGGCGTATCTTTTCAATGAAAACTGGTAGTAAAGCCTTCAGGCTTTCCCGTGCCCGACCTTCAGGTCGGAAATATCTATGATGAAAAACAGGCCTAAAGGCCTTTGACAGGAAAACCTGAAGGCTTTTCTACCAGTCTCAATTCTTCTCCCCCTGTTCTTTCAATAAAATATTTCGATAAAACAAAACGGATAAATGGATAGCGATACCAAAAAGTGCCCAAAAAAGCACCCTTGCTCGACGAATCAATCCTACGCCTAATCCCAGTTCTATCGGCTTTCCAATTAATTGAAAAGCACCACTAATTCCTGCTTCATTTACGCCAATTCCTTGTGGGATAATAAATAAGAAAGTGCCACTTAAGGCAAGCATCGCTGCGATCGTAACGATTTCTAATAACTCAGGCTGAATGCCTAAAAGGATAAAAATCACCACAAATTCCAGCATATTCATTACTCGCCCTAATAATTTAAAGAACAAAGCTTTTAAGAAGATAGAGCGTTTTAAAGGGTTACTTTTAAACTCCTTTAGCAACTTCATTTTCTTCATGATTTTACCTAAATATTTATTTGGTTTATCAGATAAAATAATGAGGCTTAAAAGGACAGAAAAGATGGTTAAGATGATTCCAAAAACAATGAACCCAATAAATAAAGCTTTTTCAACAGGCACGAAAAAAATCACCACCCAAAGCGTCAAACAAGTATAAATAATCCCAGACAAGGAGTGAATTAAGCGGTCTCGCATAATCGTCTCACTTGCTTCGTCTAAGGATAACCAGTTAGTTAAATGTTTAATTTTATAAGGTTCGCCACCTAATCCAGCAAAAGGCGTAATAACATTATAGCCATCACCAGTTACTTGATTGTATAATAAATGATAAAAAGGGACTTTATGGTTGACTAGAGTAGATACACAGAGTGTGTTACAGACAATCCAAAGGGCTGCAACTGCAAAAACCAAGAAGATTTTATTACCAACCATACTAAAAGATTCCGCAATAACGCTGAAATCCATGTAATACAGTAGGGCAACTAAAATGGCTAAACCAAGGAATAGAAAAAAGAGACTACTCTTTCTTTTAATAAAATTCACTAATTCTTTCACGCTTTACTAACAGATTTTGTGACCGTAATTGCTGCGACAATCACTCCAATAAAGGCAATCCAAAACATTACCTGATATAAACCAACTAAACACAAAATGAATAACATAAAAGCAGAAACATCTTGCTTCTCAATCCCTCTAAACTTATTAACAAATTTGCTAAAAAGGCTATTGGATTGGCTATTCGCTTCATCTACTTTTTTCGTTACTTCCAAGTTAGTCAAAGGACCTCCTTGATTCCAAACAAATCGAGCCATAGTAGCCGAAGTATAAAGCCCCATTACGGTAACGATCATTGTGGCATAATAGTAAATATCGGATCCCGTATTAACATAACCAGCGATACCTAAAGCCGCAAAAAAGGCGATATATCGAATATTATCAGTAATAGTATCATACCAAGCACCAAATTTTGACCCTTTATACATCAATCTTGCTAACTCCCCGTCACAACCATCTAAAATAGAAGCGATTTGGAAAATTAAAGCACCGATGGCAATTTTCATGTATTCTCCAGAAGCTACTAAATAAGCACCATATAACGTAAAGAAAAATACAAAGGTCGTAACGGTATTTGGAGAAGTATTAAACTTGGATAAAAACATACTCGTTCGAGTAGAAAATACTCGATTGATATTTTTACTGACCCAGCCGTCTGTCTTTTTCACCAAGGTTTTCACCAATCTTTTTTCCGCCTCCTTTCTCATACTTGGGTTATCCACATCCTGCCAAAGTGCTTCAGGTACAACGGCTGTTCTAACCCCTGTTTCTGCAATAAATTGGTTGATAATATCACTAACTGATTTTGCCCCATTTTCTACTTTCCGAGCAACTTTTTGACCGTAGCCTTTTGGAAAATAAAACAAGCCCATATCTACTAAATCATAATTGGGTATCTCTTTGCCTATATCATAAATTTTCTCGTCTCTTGACACCACCTTAGTCGCGTCATCCATATCAAAAACCTCCGCTAAATTAGCATCACATGCTAAAGAAGGAATATTCGGATTCTCCGCTACGTCTTTAACAAAATTCTGTAAAGTAGGAATAGAGAAAATATGGTCGGACATCGTCAAGAAAAAAGGCGCATTGGTTTGACTTGCACCTGCACCAAAAGAAACACCATTGCCTTCATTGTGATCTTTACAATAAACAAAATTGACATCTAAGGCTTTGATTCGGTCAACCTTACTCATGATCTCAATGATCTGCTCTTTATACTGACCAACTACAATATAAAAATGTTTGACCCCAACTTGATTTAATGCTAACACCGCTCTTTCTAACAATCTCAATCCACCAACCTTTAGCAATACTTTTGGCAATTTTACGCCTTTTTCTTGGAATCGCTGACCATTGCCTGCAGCTAAAATTACCGCATGTTCCACCTTGAGTACTTCAGTTGAGGAATGCTTTTTATTGGAAGAATTTTCGGCTTCATCTGTAACAATTTCTGCCGCTGTTGAGTTAGATGCTTTAGGCATGCTTTATTTATTTTCTGTGAAAGTTTTACATAACTAATAAAAAGAAATTAGGCTTTTTCTTTTTTATTAGTCAAAAATGTTTGCAAACATACTAAACTATACCCTTTATCTAGGATTTTTAAAGCTTTTTCAACAAAAGAAAGCTAATAATAGTAGCTAAAGAAGTTAAAATCTTGCCTAGAAGGATAGAAAAATAGATTATCCTAATCAATCGACAATCATTGAAATAGGTAAACGATTATGGTTTAATTACACTAGACAATCTGAATTTAACTATCCCCTACTTAATCATCAAGAAAAATCGATTAGAGAGAAAAATTTATCCCCTACCCACCTCGAAATACGTTTAACAATAGTACGCTTCTAAGCGATTACTACATCAAAAAACACAAAATTATAGTAAAGTGTACCGTATACTAATATTGGTACATATATAAATTTTTTCTAACATATCTTTGTCGGGACAACACATTAAAAGAAACACTAAAATTGACTCTTGACATGACTTCAACGTTACTCTCCAGCAACTTCCTTAAAAACGTACGCGTTTCCGCAAAAATCTTAGAAGCAATGAATCATCCTATTCGAAAGCGCATTATGGCTGCTATAGAAGATTATGGTTCGCTAAACACAGAAGCTTTATCTGGCGTCTTGGATGTAAGGTCTAGTTTGGTTTCTGACCATTTAGATATTTTACGCAGAGCAGAAATTGTGAACTTTAATTTGGAAGGCAAACAATTTTTTTACACACTTAACTATGAACGAATCGAAAAGATTAATAACATTATTCGCGGACTAGCAGAATAATGTCGGACTTTTAGAAAATCAAATTATAAAAAAAGGAGTGTCCATTTATTTGGGTGCTCCTTTTTTGTTGAGAACTGTATTTTGTTGCGGTGTTGCGACGTCTAACATGGTAACATCGCAACACCGCAACAAAAATGATTATCAAATCAATTCAAAAAAACCGCTCGTTCACTCACTTCTCGAATCTGTACATCAATATTATTTTTCAGCGTAGTCGCTAAGGAGAGTCCATAATAATCGACTCGAATAGGGAAAGATTTATGCGATCGGTCTACCAATACTGCGACCTCCACCTTTTTAGGTAATACCTCCAAGATAGGTTTAATCGCATAAAAAATAGTTCGACCTGTGTTCGCAACATCGTCTACGATAATCAATACTTTGTCTTTTACCGCTTCAGGAGGCATTTCTAAAATAATATCCGAAGCCAAGGGATTAGCAGGATTCAATCTAATCCGAGTAACGGTAATCGGCATATTAGAAATCTTGGTCAATTCCTGCAATAATAATTCTGAGAAAACCATCCCATTATTATTGATGCCCGCTAGAATTAATTCTTGTTCCCCAAAATTATGCTCTAATATTTCAATAGCCAGTCTTTTGACTTTCTGTGCAATTTGTCGATCGTTTAGTATTTTCATTGCTAACTCCAGTTGCGAGTTGCGAGTTGCGGGTTGCGCGTTCTATACGATTTCACTTAAATGTTGAATAGACTATACTCAAATTTAATTCGTATGCTAACTCGCAACCCGTAACTCGCAACTCAGATTATTATCTAGTTTTATTATAAATAATTACCTCAATCCTATAAATCCCTCGTTTTGAACCATTATATAATAATATTTTCCTATAATTGCTTCAAATATAGACCTAGCATTTTACTTGACCGAAAGATGTTGGCTAAATTTTTGAAAATAAATAAGAATTAGCGAATTTTCGCTAGGATTCTTTTTAGCAAACTGTATATTTGCAACTTTAGCTATCAAAGCAAACTCCCGCAAAATTAACAACTAGTTAAAAGATTGTGTTTTTTCTATTTATTTTCAAAGAAAATGATCCTAAAGCTAGATAATAATTCTATCTGTCAGCAGACAGTCAACTAGTCACTAATCACTAATTTATGATACCACAGATAATTTTTGTGCTCATGGCAGCCGTAGCTTTTGGCTACGCAGGTAAGCAGTATATGAAAATTCGTCGAAATATCCTTTTAGGACAAGACGTAGATTATGAATTGGATACAAGTCAAAGTATTAAGAATACGTTTTTAATCGCTTTTGGACAGAAGAAAATGTTCAAGCGGTGGATTCCTGCTATTTTTCACTTATTCATTTACGTGGCTTTTTTATTCACTCAAATTGAATTGATTGAAATCTTAGTGGATGGTGTTTTTGGAACACATCGCTTTTTTGCCCCTTATCTAGGTGGCTTATATACTTTAATTATCAACTCTATTGAGATTCTTTCCCTTTTAGCTTTTATCGCGACTTTAGTATTTTTAAGTAGAAGAAACCTATTAAAAGTACCTCGTTTCCATAAAGATGAAATGACTGGTTGGCCTAAACTAGACGGTAACCTTATTTTATACCTAGAATTATTATTATTGGTTGGGATTACTTGTATGAATGGTGCGGATGCGGTCTTGCAAAATCGAGGACTTTCTTATGATATTGGTACAATGGCAGTTAGTGATACTTTGGGCCCTGCCCTATTTGGTGGTATGAGCGAAAGCACTTTACACCTAGTCGAAAGATTTGGTTGGTGGTTGCACATTATAGTGGTGTTTGGTTTCCTAAATTATTTACCAAAATCTAAGCACTTACATATCTTATTGGCATTCCCGAATACATATTTTGCCCCACAAAAGTCTAGAGGAGAAATGGAAAATATGCCTGCCATTATGGACGAAGTAAAAATGATGATGGGTTTAACCGAAGGCGCAGAAGACGCACCAATGGATGAGGAATTACCAGAATTTGGGACAAAAGATGTGATGGGCTTGACTTGGAAAAACATCCTTGATTCGTATACTTGTACGGAATGTGGTCGTTGTACCTCCGTTTGTCCAGCCAATTTAACGGGTAAAAAATTATCGCCTCGTAAGATTTTAATGGATATTAGAGATAGAGCAACAGAAATCGGTGATAAATTAGATACAGGTGATTTACAATACGTCAAAGAGGAATTAAAAGCGGAAGCTAAGACTTTGACAAAAGATAATTTCGATGATGGCAAATCACTTTTCGATTACATCAGCCGAGAAGAATTACATGCTTGTACGACTTGTAATGCCTGTGTTGAAGCTTGTCCGGTGATGATTAATCCATTAGAGCCTATTTTAAAAATGCGTCGCTACGAGATTTTAACCGAATCTGCTGGTCCAGCGGAATGGGTGCCGATGTTTACGAGTATTGAGAATACTGGTGCAGTTTGGCAAATTCCTGATGATCGGGATCAATGGGCGAAGGATGCTGTGGCGGATAGTAAGAGTGAGTAATCAATTGGAAATGTATTCTAAAAATCATAAATCTTAAATCATACATCATCAATCATATATCTGTTAAATTGTACCTAAATATTAATTCAAAAATCTAATAATTGAAATGGATTTATGATTTAAAATTTATGATGTATGATTTATGATTTGGAACTAGAAAATCTATTGCTCAGTTAATGCACTAAAAACCATGTTAAAAACAGCTACTTTAACAAAACTGGCAGAAGCATTAAGTAAATTGGAATTAATCCAAGAGATTGACCAATTAAAAGCAGCAGTAGATAGTCATCGACCAATATCTAAGGAAATACAAGACCGTATTTTTCAAAAATTCCGTTTGGATTGGAATTATAATTCTAATGCCATTGAAGGGAATAAGTTGACTTACGGAGAGACGGTTGCATTATTAATGCATGGTGTAACGGCAAAAGGAAAACCGTTGAAAGACCACATGGATGTCAAAGGGCATAATGAGGGCATCAATCTTTTATTAGACATCGTAAAAAGCGAAAGAGATTTTACGCAAAACGATATTCGTTCTTTACATGAAATTATTTTAGTCGAAGCTTATTCTTCTAAAACTATCACATCAGAAGGTATTCCTGCAACTAGAAAAATTAATATCGGGCAATACAAAACCGTTCCAAATCATGTAAAAACACCAACGGGTGAAATGCATTATTATGCAAGTCCAGCAGAAACGCCTGCTTTAATGAATGAATTGATGGTTTGGTATGAAGCTACCAAAAAGAATGAGAATATTCATCCTTTTATTACTGCTTCTTTATTTCACCATCGTTTTGTATCTATTCATCCTTTTGACGATGGGAATGGTAGAATGACTCGCTTGTTAATGAACTTGATTTTGATGCGCAACCAATATCCTTTGATTGTGGTGCCGATGAAATTGAGGGAAGAATATTATGGCGTCTTAAGCCAGGCAGATGTGAATGAATTTGAACCATTAGTAGAATACTTTGGGAAGTTATTAAAGCATTCGTTAGAAATTCAGTTGAAAGGAATTAGGGGTGAAGATATTTCTGAGCCTGATGATATTGATAAGAAGATTGAACTCTTCAGGAAAAGTTTTTCTAGTAATGAAATTGTAAAAGAAAAAAAGACAAATGAAAATGTGTTTGAAATAATTTCTAATTCTGTTCTTCCTCTTTTCGATTTTTTTATAGCTAAATGTAGGAAGATTGATAGTTTATTCTTTGAAGGAGATGAAATAATAAGCTTTAAAGCATCCAAAGTTTCATCTAAATTATTGAAAGAATCTTTTAGAAGAAGTCACGATTCCATGAAAAAAACAATACTTGTACCTTCTAAAAGGAAAGGAAATTATAAGAATTTTCTTGATTTTGTTAAAGAGAAAAACATTTCAACTCATGAAAATATCTCCCTATGTTATACATGGAAAGGTTTTAAAAAAATTAACGAACCATTCGACTTCAACTATGAATTCACTTTTTCATTCAAAGAATATAAATACAGTATTTTAGATAATTCAGATTCAGGAAAGTACCTTATAGAAAAATTTTATCCTCATAATCTAACTGAAAACGAAATAAATTTTATAGTAAAAAAAAGTTTTGATTATATCTTAGAAAAGATACAACAGAAATCTAATCAATAATAATATGTCAAAAGAACTACTAATACCAACAATGGCGCAATACTCCGCCGAAGGCAAAGAACCAGAAATTTTATTCTGGGTAGGCTGCGCAGGAAGTTTTGATGCGAGAGCGCAAAAAGTAACGGTGGCGTTTTGTAAAATAATGAACGAAGTGGGGATTGATTTCGCCATTTTGGGCAATGAAGAAAGTTGTACGGGAGACCCTGCAAGACGAGCGGGTAATGAATTTGTCTTTCAAATGTCTGCTTTGCAAAATATTGAGACCTTGAAAATGTACAATGTCAAGAAAATCGTGACGGCTTGTCCACATTGTTTCAATACTTTAAAAAATGATTACCCTGCTTTGGGTGGTAATTATGACGTCATTCACCATACGCAATTATTGCAGCAATTAATTAACGACGGGCGGATTAAGATGAAAGAAGGTGGTGCTTTTAAAGGCAAAAAAATCACTTACCATGATTCTTGTTACATGGGGCGAGTGAATGGCGTGTATGAAGCACCAAGAGCCGTTTTAGAAGCATTAGATGGCGATTTAGTGGAAATGAAGCGTTGCAAAACGAATGGGCTTTGTTGTGGTGCGGGTGGTGCACAAATGTGGAAAGAAGATGAACCAGGCGACAAACGAATCAATATGGAACGCTCTGAAGAAGCCTTGGCGACTGGCGCAGAGATTATTGCGGCTAACTGTCCTTTCTGCTTAACGATGATGTCAGATGGCGTCAAAGCAGCGGAAAAGCAGGATTCGGTAATGGTTTATGATTTAGCGGAGTTGATTGTAAATAATAATGGATTGTAAATAGACTTTATTCGGCAAAAGGCAAAGGGCTAATGGCGAAAAGGCTGCCATACGAATAATTTCAGATTAAACACTAATAACGATGAACTATAAACGATGAATTGCACATTATTCATCGTTTATAGTTCATCATTTCTACCTGTCGGTAGATAGGCATCGTTAAAAATTATTAATCTCACTATCCATCCAAACCATTCGATCTCTTAGATAATTTTTTAGTGCGCTGACACTACCTACATAATCAACAATTCCCCATTTAGTATTATTTCGAACTATTGCCCCGTTTTCTTGTAAGGTAGTGGCAATCTCATCGACTGTTTTGAGTAATTCTCCAGTTTGTAACTCCCCCATTCTTAGTTCTAACCACCTCGTTTTTAAAGCAGCCCTAAATACAGGATCTTCTATTAATCTTGGCCACCAGAAAGGGACCATCCAAGCATCTTGTTGGACATAATTATTATAGTTGATGACCCAATCATCGAACGGGACTCTATCGCCAGAATCATAACCAATATTTAAATCCCAAATAGGGCCCATTTTTAACTTTTCGCCTCGATCCTTGTGCATATACGTACTTAGTCGATAACCATCCACATTCCGACAAACTTCGTTGATGATAAAAAAATCAACAAAACTAGCTAAGTCAATATAGTCGGTATACGTTCTGGTAGTTGTACTAAAATCGTCTGTTATTAAGGCGGTCTCAAAGTCGTTGATATAATTTTGGATATAGGTCCTTTGTTCGGCGGTAATATCACTTGCTTTAGGGTATTCGTAAAGGAAATAGGTTTCTAGATATTGTTGAGAGTGATACGGTCGATTATAAGGCGCAAAATTGATAATTCTTCTGTTGATGTCGTATTTTGACCTAAAACTAATGTCATCCGTATAGCGTGCATCATCATCCCAATTCGATTCAAAATAGGATAAAGGTTGATTAATATTTAAATCTCCGCCAGCCGTTTTATCAATTTTTAGGATATAACCGCCTGTAATGCTTTCCGCATCTATATCGGTAGATTCTAGTTTTTTAATATCAATTCTATTTTTGTCGCGCTTCAGTTTCTCCATAAACATGTAGATTCCTTGATATTCCCCATTTATTTCTAGTTCTACAAATTTGGACCGACTGCCATACTGCCCCATTTTTCGGAATAACTGGTAGCCAAAATGATGATACATTAAAGTCCGATCAAAATACGTCCCTCTCGCCTGATTAACGACATGACCAATTAATACCCAATCTTCTTCTTCTGGAAAATCGAAAAATGCAACAGGCGTATCATTTCCTTCAGCATCCCAAGTTTCTATCCCAAAAGATTTTTTATTAGAAATACGAAAGGACGTAGATCCTCTAAATTCTATCCCGATTGTTGCTTTTTGTAGTTCTACTTTATTGACAAAGATGGTCATATCCGCTGCCACTTTGGGTTCATTCTCAATAGCCGTTCCTTTCGTATCAATCACGATATATGGAAGTTCGCTATTCCCAATATCTACGGCAAATGGGCCATCGGGTGGTGTTACTTCTGGTGTGGTGATGCCCGAATCTGTTTTGCAGGCAATAGCAAGTAGCACCAATAGGAAGGTGGTGAGTTTAAAGTACATTTTCATTATAACAGTTTTAGTTCAGGTAATTTATCAATAGAAGTTGAAAGATAAGAAAAGGAGTCTGAAGAATAGGAGAAACCAGTAGACTTTAACAAAAAATTGAGGATAGGTAATGAGTTAACGAGATTTATAAGTTGATGAGGTTTTAACATTCAATTCTAAATTTTCCAGTAACGAGAAGTTACTGGAAAATAGGAAGACCTGATTACCTCATCAGCTCATTAAATTATTTACTTCTAGCAAATTGTAATTGAGATTTTAAAGTACGCATCGAACTTTCCCATTTGGCAATAGTAACTGCATCTCCATGAGCTTGATTAGCTTCTTCCGTGGCTGCTCGAATTTGTGCGGACCATTCTTCCAATTTTTCATTCACTCTTTCTTCGGAAAATGGTCCCTCCAAAAATTCTTGTTTCTTTTGCGCATATTCTTCCGTAAAACTAGCCCAAGTACCAATTAATTTATCACAAGCCGCAGAACGTTGTTTAGGGCCAAAAATACCCACAGTAAATGGTTCGCAGTTATTACTGATTCCCCCCCAAGGGTCACCTATAGGCGTAACTGGATTGGCATTGCTGATAATATTTTCGAAGGCATGGTCTAAATCCCAAGGAATTAGGTGCATTTTACGGGTAGTCGGTTCTTCATACCAATAAAAATTATGTGGCGAACAGCCGTCTCCACTACAATACCAATGGAAAGCACCATCGTCATTTCGGATGGTTCGATCTACTGCCGCATAGGCCATAATTTCGGCTATGTTCATCCATTTAGCCACTACGCTTTGTTGATCTACTTCCTTGGCATTCGCCATTTCGTGCGCAAATCCCCGAATCATATCTACGGTAGGATTTTCATCCTCATTGGTTTTTAAGTTTTCTAAATAAGTCGCTGAACTAAACGGTTGTCCATTATCTCTTAATGGCCATATTTCTTTATATAAATTACCTGTTCCATCCTCAAAATTTTGTCTAGTAAAACGACCGTCAATTTGTTCCACTAAAGCAAATAATCCCATGTAAGTTCCATTGACCAATAAGCGAGCATGAATGGCTCTTGGCGCAGGCACGTCCATTTTTCGAAAAAACCAATAGCCTAGTCTTTCTCGCATTTGGCTATCGTCATTATTCATAGAATGAAATTGTAATTTTTTCAAGCCATAAAATCTAGCTTCAGGATCATTCCAGTTTATCTTTATTTTCATAGATAATTTGGTACAGGTTTTCCTACCTGAAGGATTTGCCCAATTTGTTCCAGACAAACAGCCCACATAAGCACCAACAGATCCTTTATACCGGATACCCACCGTACTTAACGTTTCTCCTTCAAAAGTTAGACTGCCCTCTACGTATTCTTCTGCTGAAGGATCTGCATCTATTTTAGCCAAGTCCTCTGCTGGTAGATTTAATTCAAAAGTGTGCAATTTCTTTTGGTCAAAAATATAGCTAGATTTTTCGTTGAGGTACTGTTCGTTTCCCGTAGTAGGTGTGGTTGGATTAACTTCAGGTGTTTCAGGAGTAGGTGTTGGTGTGGGTAAATTTGCTTCTTCCCCACAGCTAAATATTACCAAAATAAAGAAAAAGAGTAAATTTTTGATATTGATTTGCATGGCTAGTTATTTTCGATATTTTTTATTGCAATGGGATGTACCGTCGAATTCATTCGACCTGTACAGGTATTTTTCTACTAACGGTTTAAAACAAATTTAATATATTACCGCTAAAAATCAAAAACGGTAACTGTAGCTTTTGCACAATTACCGTTTTAAACGACCAAATCTATTTTATCAGTCTTTTATGCTACAAAAATGTCTCATTTTCAACCTCCTCAAAGAAGGTTTCTAAGAAACTAATTACATCTGCTTTGGAAGCCGTATCCAAATTCTCAAACCCTTCGCAGGCTTGAATAAATTCCGCTTTTTGGGCTTTAAATTTTTCACAGATGGGCACCAACGCTGTTTTACTTTTGCCACGCCATTGCAAAAAACGTTCTCTAACATTTTTGATAGGAATCTGTGGATGCGGAATGGCATAAGGCGCATTGACCAAGCCACAATAATCAAAATCATAAGGAATGGGAGATGGCACATCACTAGCACTTGTTTGAACCCATTTAATATTATGCCCTCTTGACAAATTCCAATCGGTGTTGCCAATCATGTATTGGAATAATACCATGTTTTTGTATTGTTCTTTATCGACCTGCGTAATTTTGTATTTCTCTGGATCTAATAATTCCCCATCCAAACGCTCCGCTAATTCCTTATTACCTTCTATTAAGAAACCATAATGTTCTTCATTTGGCACTTCTCCGCTTTCGTCAATGTATCGAATCTTTGCTAATTTTACTTGAAAACTCTTATCTGTTAATTGATTAAATAATTTATAGGTTAAGTATTCTCTTAAGACATAATCGTCTTCGCCTTCCATGCAATGCGTAACTAATTTGTAGGTATTAAAGTCGGAAAATCCGTTAGTAGCTAATTTCTTTTTAGGAAATTTTAGTTTAAGAGGTGGAAAATCACAGATTTTTTTCCGAGTTACGCCCCGACGAGAAATTTCTAAATCAAAGTGATGGGTACTATCTGCTTGTATTACTTTCAGCGATGCAGGATGATAATGGTCTTCTCCGTGACGATCAACAAAAAGGTGTTTCAAATCGCCTTTGATTTCTAGCGTCACTAAATCTTCTTTAGTGTCCAACCAGTCAAAAACACTTGGTTGTAACTCAGTAGTGGTAGCCTGTTTTGGTTGACAAGCCGATAAACTTAAAAAAGTAACTAATAATACTATTCCATATTTCATGGTAATAATTGTTTTGAGGTTCACCATAAAAGTAAAAAAATCCTAACCGAATCAGCATTCAGTTAGGATTTTTTTAGAAAGAGTTTAGAAATAACTTAGACTCTTGCCCCATGTAGTAGTATTCGAGAACAAATATTTCTACTTGGATTAGAAGCCTAAACTGCTCTTACTCAGAAGTAATCAATGTTACATCCGATTGATAAGGCAAACGTTGTCCATCTACAAAATCAATTTGAGCAGCCACCACAAATACCCCTTGTCTAATTTTTCTGCCATTAAATTCACCATCCCATGCTTTTAAAAATTCCTCTCCTGCTACAATGTCAAAAGCTTCAAATACTAAAGCCCCTGAACGATCAAAAATCTTCAATTCTTTAATACCCGTCATCGCTGGAGAAAATGGGATGAAAAATTCATCATTAACCCCATCTCCATTAGGAGAAAAAATATTAGGGATATAAACAGGTCTGTCTGTAGAAACTTGTACACTTACGGAAGCGGTCGCTTGACAATTTTCCGAATTAACAGCTGTTACGGTATAAGTAGTAGAACCAGGCGGCACCGTTGTAAAAGTCGCACAGTTATTACAAACTATAGAATCTGGTATTGCCCAAGTGTAATTAATACTTCCTCCAGTCGAATTTGCTTCAGCAGATAAATTAATCGGAAATCCTAATTTTGTAATTGGATCATCCACATTCGCCGTCACTATAAATTCTTGAGGTTCTGCTATCGTAATATTTTCTGTGGGTACTTCGCAAGCTCGACTGTCTTTTACGATGACGGTATAATCTCCCGCTGTCAGTCCTCCTAAAGTAGCGGTCGGTTGAAAAATAATGCCATCTAAACTGTACTCAAAAGGCGCACTTCCACCCATTGCATTGATAGAAATAGCGCCATTCATTTCTCCAAAACAAAGTACATTATCTATTTGCCCTACTGCTACGGTTAATTCTGCGGGTTCGATAATAGGCACTAAATCACTTGTTACGGGACAATCATTGCCATCTAAAACAGCTAAAAAGTAATCGCCTGCCCCTAAATTACTGGCAATATTAGAAGTCTGTCCATCGCTCCAATCGTAGCTATAATTTCCTACGCCTCCAGTAACTTCGGCTACAATTCGACCATCATTTTCTCCAAAACAACTAATATCTGTAGCGTTAGTTGTTAATAATAATTCGTCTGGTTGATCTATTAATACCTCTAATTGTTCGCTCAAACATAAGTTCGCATCTTGTACTTGTATGGAATAAGTCCCTTGTGGTAAATTGGTTAGTGCGTCTTCTGCTTGAAAAGCATTCCCATCTCCAAAATCATAAGTATAAGGACCTTGCCCTGGGGTTGGGACATCTATAATAATACTTCCATCGGATAAGCCAAAACAAGTTGGTCGAGCAACAATAAAAGTAGGTTCCAAAACAGGTTCACTTAAAACCGTATCTAATGTAATGCTACAATTATTAATATTCCGAATAATCACTAATTGAGGTCCCACTGCTAAATTATTGACCGTATTCACATTCAATTCTCCATTCCCAAAGTCAAACGTATAATTGGTTAAATCAGTACCTGCTTCGCCTGCTGGAATAACAGTAATCGAACCATCAACTCCACCACCACAAGAAGGCTGAGTGATACTAGAAAAAGTAGCAGTAACTGGCACAAAGTCAGGGTCAACAGTTAAAGTTGTATCTAAACTTAAGGTACAATTATCCCGATCTTGAACAATAACAGGATAATTGCCTACGGGTAAATTAGCGGATGTATTCTGGGTAGAAAATCCATCGCCAAAATCATACACCAATTCGCTGTTGGTAATACCTAAGGCATTGACAATGATCCTACCGTTGGTCGCTTCAAGACAAGAAGGTCGAATAATATCTAAACTGGCACTAATCGGTGGTATATCCGATACCGCAATACTTGTATCAAGCGTTAAGACACAATTATTATCGTCTCGGATTTGAATCGTGTAATCACCTGTTGCTAAGTTTTGAGTCGCATTTTCTGGCGCAAATCCATCGCCAAAATCATATACCAAATCACTATTATTCATCCCTTGCGCCCGCACAGTAATACTTCCATTGGTAGCCACGTCACAAGAAACTGGAACAACGGCTAAGGTCGCACTAATGGGTGATACATCTGACACCATCAAAGTTGTATCTATCCTTAAAACACAATTATCCGCATCTTGTACTTGAATGGCATAATCGCCAAAACTTAAATTTCCAGCTGTATTTGAAGTAGTAAAACCATTCCCAAAATCATATAATAAATTAGCTCCTACACTCTGTCCTGTAGGCTGCACCGTAATCCCTCCATTTAGCGCCGCTTCGCAAGTAGGCGATACCAAATCTAATGTCGCACTAATTGGAGATGTATCTGGCACAACCAAATCCGTATCAACGGTTACTACACAATTATTATCATCTCGGATTTGAATGGAGAAGTTACCAAAAGCTACATTAGCCAAGGTATTATTGGCCGTAAAACCATTCCCAAAATCATATTCATAAGTGTTCCCAGGATCTAAAGTACCACCTGCCGCTGTGACCGTAATCGCTCCATTTGTCGCTACGGCACAAGTTGGGTTGGTTAAGTCGAGGCTGGTTGTAATCGGAATCGGTTCTTCTAAAGTAATTGTTTCTGTACTTTCACAGGTAGCATCATTGGTGACCACAACAGTATAAGTTCCTGCGGGTAAATTGTCTATCGTCTCTGTAGTGGCATTATTACTCCATTCGATAGTCGTGATGGGTGGTATGGAAGAAGGATTTAAGGTAATGCTCCCTTCTGCGGTACCATTACATAAAGGTTCTTCAAAAAGTGGAAAAAAACTAATCCCATTCCCATCAACTGGGTCACAACAAGGTACTACAGCAATATCTAATTCTTGAGTTAATACTTCTGTACAACCTAAATCTGTTGTAACCGTCAATTCTACTACGGGTTTCCCTATTGTGGTAAACGTAGCGGCTACATTATCTCCCATGACTGTTCCATTCCCAAAATTCCATGCAATTTCGGTAATCGTTCCTTGCGTAAAAGTAGAAGTATTGGTAAAAGACAGAGATTCTCCGTAACAAATATCTATAGTGGAACTGACATCAAAAGAAATTGTGGCAGGGCTGTTAATGCTTGTATTGAGCATTACCGTACACCCACTATTATCGACTACAGTAATATCATAGTCCCCAATTGCTAAATTCGAAATAGTGGCACCTGGCATAAAGGTTAGCCCATCTGTGCTATACGTATAGGGCGTCGTTCCTCCTTCTACCGTTAATTCGACCACCCCATTCTCTTCCGTAGAACAACTTACATCTTGTACACTCGCAACACTTGCCGTTAATAATGGTGGTTCTGTAATAGGCGTAGAAGTTCTTTCAAAAGTACAACCGTTGGCATCTGTCACCGTTACAGTATAAGTCCCTGGGGCTAAATTCCCAATACTTCTAGTCGTTGCTCCAGTACTCCAGAGATAAGTATAATCTAGCACGCCGCCTGTGACTGAGACAATCGCTGTTCCATCATCTTCTCCAAAACAAGAACTTCTTCTCGCCTCTATAATACCATTAATTTGTTCTGGTTTGGTCAAGGTAAATTCTACTGGATTCCCTGTACAACCTTCACTATCAAAAACGTCTATAATGTAACTACCCGAATCTAATCGAGTCAAGGATGTTGGGTCTAATGGGCCGTTGCCATCATTAAAATCAAAAGTTAAGACTCCTACAGCATTGTCTGCACTAATTTGAATCGAACCATCTTGCAAATCACCACAGGTCGGATTTGTAATATCTCCTATGGTAATATTCAAAGCTTTATCATCTAATTCAATCGCTTCAATGGTATTCGTACAACCACTATCATCTCGAACAATGACCGTATAATCTCCTGTATCTAAGTCATTTAAAGTGGCACTCGGAACAAAACCATTTCCATCGCCAAAATCATATTCATAGGGCATTCTTCCTCCCGAGGCACTAATTGTAATACTACCATCTGCCAAGCCACCACACGAAGGTGCGACTACCGTTTCTACAGCAGTTAGTGCATTAGGAATAACAAAAGTGTGGGAAATTGAATCTCTACAACCCGCAGCATTGGAAACAGTAATCGTATAAGTATCAGGAGCGAGTCCTATTAAATCTTCAGTAGTTTCTCCATTAGACCATTCAAAAACCGTAGGGAAATTGCTATCATTGGTAACCGTTATATCGATCGCCCCATTGGTATCATCAGGACAGGCAATTTCGGTAATAACAGGGTTTCTATTAATGGCTATTCTATTATCAGATTCACAGCAATCGTTAACGGTCACAAAAGTTTCAAAAATAGCATTACAACCTACATTTGTTGTGACAGTCAGTTCAATCCTTTTGGTTCCTGTAGTCACAAACTCAAAGGTTTGCTCCATATCTACTTGAGTCGTTCTAGTTTGATTTTCATCACCATCTTCCACTAACCATTCATATCTAATAATATTCCCAAGGGGAAATACAATATCATTGTCAAAAGTCAAAGGCTGCCCAAAACACACTTCTGTCGCAGATGGCAAGATTTCTCCTACAGGACCAACTACTTCGCCACTCCCCCCAAAAACAATCGTAAAACCTTCGTTAGAGGTGGTATTTTCAATCATCAAGCCATAAGTCAAGCCTTCTTGCATACTTAAAGCTCTAGCAAAAGCATCTGTAGGATTATTTTGGCAATCCACGTTTGCATCATTATCTCCCTCCACCAAACCAGTTGCTCCTGGAAAACACGCCTCTCCACATCTTAAGGCAACAGGTTCCCCACCACCGTCAGGAATATCAAATAACACAAAAGCAATCCGATCATTGGGATTAGCTGGCTGAATCGTGAAAGAAAAATTACCATCCGTTGCCCCAGTCCAAGTAAACCAGGCAGTATTGGTTTCGGTGATATCACTCATGCAAGTCCCATCTCCTTCATTCGTATCTACTCCAGCACCATTAAAAACTGGAATGGTAATCGGTCTTTTGCCACAAAGAATAGCAGCCGTAGCTAAATCTGGTTGTGCTTCTTGTGCTTGTAGATTGGTCGCATTGGCCGTCAACAACAAGAGTAGACCGCCTAAAAGTATTTTTGTAAAAAAAGAATGATTCATGCCCACAGGGGTTTGAAATTAATTATTTGAGTAAATCCGTTCGCAAAAGTAAAACTGAATTGCTGGCTTAATAAGAGATAAATTTTTAATGGAGGCTCGGCTCTTAAAAATTGAAAATTATACGCTACTTACAGCAGCCTCTATAACGTCCAAAATTTATAGAATCGTGTACTTTTTTATTTTTAATGTGGGCAAAAGTAATAGAAATGTAGTGAAGGTGATTATTTGGGTAGTTATTTGGGTAATAATAGTTACTACCTGATAACTAGTTGCTATTATTTAAAAATTATTTTTCGACGACCATCTTCCATCATTTCTATGTGAACGGTCAGCACTTCCGTTGGTAAAATCGGTTCAATAACCTGCGCCCATTCAATAAAACAATAATTTTCATCGTATAAATATTCCTCTATGCCAATATCTAAAGCTTCCTCTATCTGTTTAAGTCGATAGAGATCTAAGTGATATAAATGTTTATTACTACCTGTTGACGTATCCTGGTAACTATACTCATTTACCAAAGAATACGTCGGACTCGTCACTCCTTCTTCAATTTGAAGGTTTTGGCAAATAACCTTAATAAAAGTCGTCTTTCCTGCACCTAAATCGCCATAAAAGCACCACTTTTTTCTTTCCCCTGCATAGGAGAGTAAAATTTTGGCGGCTTTCTCTAAATCTGATAATTGATTAATTATTAGTTCCATAATTGCTTAAAACAAAAAATAGATGAATTAAATGGCAAAAATCGGCACAAATAAGGGAAAAAGAAAGGTTAAGCTAGGAATATCTAATTTATTGCAGCATCTTTGCGGTAATTTCCGAAGTTATTGATTATCAACCAATTTTGATGTATTAATTCCTTCATATTACCTTTTAATAATATTTTCTATTATGGAAACTGGAACTGTAAAGTTTTTCAATGACGCCAAAGGATTTGGGTTTATCGAACCTGAAAATAATTCTAATGGCAAAGACCTTTTTGTACACGTAACTGGATTAGTTGACGAAATCAAGCAAGACGACAAAGTTACTTTTGATATTGAGGAAGGAAGAAAAGGGCCTACGGCAGTAAACGTTAAGCTTGCTGATTAATACATAAATAAAGCAATCTTTTTTAACAACCCCGATGACTTAACTGGTATCGGGGTTGTTTGTTTTAGATCACTCATTTTTAAGTTTCCTAAAATATTATATTATCCGAACTTCTCAACTTCAATTTCAACTTCAATTTCTCAAGCTCAACACCTTTTTCATTTATGGATAGATAAGCTGTATAAAAACACCAACTCCTAATAAGCCTAAAATTTCAAAAAGGATTATCTGAACTACCTCCACTTAGCAATACACCCATAAACTAAAATTCTTCTTATTTGGTTAAAAAAGTAATTTATTTTTGTTTTTAAATAATTATTTCCTATTTTCAACTTACATTTAAATCATACACAAAATAAAATTCTGAAAAGAATTATTTATATATGTATGTATTTCTTTCAATTGGAAATACAATTTACTCACCTTTAAAAATTGTATCGACATGGCCTACAGCACTAAAGACCTTCGCAATGTGGTTCTTCTGGGACATTCGGGCTCAGGAAAAACCACTTTTGCCGAAACGATGCTCTTTGAATCAGGAGCTATAAAAAGAAGAGGAACCGTTGAGGACGAATCAACGATTTCTGATTACACGTATATCGAAAAAGAAAGGGGCAACTCTATCTTTAGTACCTTGATGCATGCAAAATGGAAGGACTCTAAGATTAATATCATAGATACACCAGGTTTTGATGATTTTATTGGGGAAGTCGTCTCTTCTTTAAAGGTGGCAGATTTAGGCGTGATGCTTTTAAATGCTAAAAGTGGTGTAGAAGTCGGTACAGAGTTAATTTGGGAATATACCGAAAAATATAAAACTCCTGCCTTTTTTGTGGTCAATCAATTAGACCACGACAAGGCAGATTTTGAGGCTACTTTAGAACAAGCTCAAGAACGTTTTGGAGCGAATGTTTTACCTTTTCAATTTCCTTATACTACAGGTATTGGTTTTAATAAAATAATAGATGCCCTTCGGATGATTATGTATCATTTTCCAGATGGTGGCGGCAAACCAATCAAAGAAGCCATTCCAGAAGATGCCATGGAAAGGGCGCAAGAAATGCATAATGCCTTAGTAGAAGCTGCCGCTGAAAACGATGAAGCTTTAATGGAATTATTCTTTGAGAATGGTTCTTTATCCGAAGTAGAATTAGCAAAAGGTTTAAAAATTGCTTTAGCCAACCAAGAAATTTTCCCCGTATTCTGTTGTTCTGCTACCCGTAATATGGGAAGTGGTCGAATTATGGGTTTTATCAATGATATTGCGCCCTCCCCTGCCGACCGACCAGCTATTCCTTTAGCAGATGGTAACAGTTTGATTTGTGACGTGAATGATGAAACGTCTATTTTTATTTATAAAACAATTTCTGAACCGCAAGTAGGCAATGTCTCCTACTTTAAAGTCTATTCAGGTGCCTTAAAATCAGGCGATGAATTAGAAAATATACACACTAGAACCACCGAAAGATTTAATCAAATATTTGTCTCTGAAGGCAAAAACAGAACCGCTACTAATGAACTAAAAGCGGGCGATATAGGCGTGACTACCAAGCTGAAAAATTCCCATACCAATCAAACCTTAAATAAAAAAGGAGTAAGCAGAGCGATTGAAGCCATGCAATTTCCGCCACATCGAATTAGAACGGCTTTCAGCCCTCCGAGTAAAAACGATATGGAGAAATTGATGAAAGCCCTACACGTTATCGAATCCGAAGATCCTACGTTAAAAGTAGAATTAGCCCCTCACCTAAAACAGACACTATTATACGGTCAAGGTCAATTGCATTTAGACATCATTAAATACCGTATCGAAAAGGTCAATAATGTGTCGATGGATTTTATTCGACCTAAAATAGCTTACAGAGAAACGATTACTCGAAAAGCAAATGATGTTTATCGCCACAAAAAACAATCGGGTGGTTCTGGGCAATTTGCCGAAATTCATATGCGTATTGAGCCTTATTACCAAGACATGGCACCACCGAGTGATTTAACCGTCCGAAAAGAAGAATTGGAAGCATTGCCTTGGGGCGGCAACCTAAAATTTCTTTGGTGTATCGTTGGTGGTTCGATTGATGCCAAATACATCAACGCCATCAAGAAAGGTATCATGCAGAAAATGGAAGAAGGGCCTTTGACAGGTTCTCGTTGCCAAGATATTCGCGTCTGTATTTATGATGGTAAAATGCACCCTGTAGACTCCAATGATATGGCGTTTATGATTGCATCTGCACAAGCTTTCAAAAATGCTTTCCAAAAAGCCGCGCCCCAATTATTAGAACCTATCTATGATTTAGAAGTCCTTTGTTCCAGCGATGTAATGGGCGATGTAATGGGGGACTTACAAACCCGTCGAGCGATGATTATGGGCATGGATTCGGAAGGACATTATCAAAAAATCAAAGCCAAAGTCCCGATAGCCGAAATGTATAAATACTCTTCTTCGCTGCGGTCTTTATCGCAAGGGAAGGCTAAGTTTATTCGGTCTTTTAGTGAGTTTCAGGCGGTGACGCCTGGTATTCAGAAAATCTTAGTGAATGAGTATAAAAATGAATTGCAGGAGGTTTAATTTTTTTGATTCAAATTATTCTACTTGCGAAATAAAGCGCTGCCCTTTTTGGAGTGGCGCTTTTTTATTTATAGTTACTTTTAAGCCACTAACTCCTGTATCAGGCTTGTCATCATTTTTAAATTCAAAGTTAAATATATAGCTATACTGCAAACGGGATAAATTTGTGAAAATAATTTTAGATGACAGAAGTCAGACCGTCTATTTCATAGACTGTCAGAAGTCAGATGGCGTTTTATTAATTTATTGATTATCAGTACTTTATGAATTTTAAATCTGGCTTCTGGCAGAAAAATCTATTTTTCGGTCTGACTTCTGACCTCTATTTCAAAATCACTTTTTTATCCCGTTCAGAGTATACCCTTAATTACAAAACAGACATTCCTCCCATGAATTTATTATTTATTGGGCGAAATCTATCTTAAAAGAATACATTTCGCCCGAAAATATTTTTTTTCAGGCGAAATGTTGAAGCCTAAAACAAAGCTACCTATTCAACGGATATTCATTCACCCAATGAAAACCTCTTTTAATTAAAGGGAAAGAATCTCTAGGTTGTTTTTTCAATAGAATATCCAACGTGTCACCTTGAAAAACACCATTAAGTTGTAGTTCATGGACAGCAGGTAAACTATATTTTAAAGAATCTGTAAAAACCTTGTCTTTTGGCATTCTGATTTTGAGCCAATGGTTGATCGTATCCGCCTCCACTCGATACCTATTCTTATTATCATCCATTTGATAAATCCTTGCATTATTTCTTCTTTCTAATAACAACCTTCGCCATCTAATCGTATCTGTTAATAAAGGTGGTTGAACGATTCCATTGATTTTAAAAGTAGTCACATTATACAATCCATAAAGTGGCGGTTTTGGTGCATCAGGCCCATATTTTTTAAGATTAGTTGTCGAAATATAGACAAAGAAACCTAAGCCAAGAATGACCGCCCCCCATTTGAGGTAATTTTTCATTTGAAGGAATTCCTTATCTTTAGTATAAGGCATCCATTCTATGGGTTCCGTTGCTTCATTTGAGATAAAGACCCGATAGATTCTTTGAAAATCTATGGCAATTAGAAATAAAGCAAGTAGCACTAAATGGGTAGATAAAATCTTAACGGGCACATCATAGAAAAAATTCATTGCCATTACATTTGCCATCACCCCTAAGATAATCATCGCTCCTAAAGTTTGGGTTTTTCGACTTAATAAAAGTAATCCGCCAACTAGTTCGCCCAACCCCGCAAAAAAGGTATAGCCTTTGGAATAGCCCATGAAAGACCATAATACTGCCATTGGCGAGAAATCTCCAAAAGGTTCAATCAATCGACTTAGACTCGGTGGTTGGAATTGCATATAAAACAACTTTGCCAAGCCATATAAACACATTTGCCAAATCAAATAATAGCGAATTAAAACCAACAACCAATTCAATAATACTTCATAATTTGGTCGCTTTTTATCTAAAATACTCCAAATGATCGTACCTAAAAAAGCAATAATCGCATAGGCTAAAATACTGACCCAATTATACATTTTGTCACCACTACCTGTTGGTTTTAAATCCATTTCTGGTAGTTGCAAAATAGCCTCGCCAAACCAAGGAATCAATTCCTGCCAAAGTAAATTAAATAGTCCGCTCAAAATAAACTGATTGGACATGATGAAGAGAAAAACATAAATGCTGGTAAAACGAAAAATTATTTTTTTATAGGCAGGCCATTGCATAATGTGGTATTGGTTTTAAGTTTTAAAGACCGATAAATCTAAGAAAATTCTTGTAGCCTTAGAAATTTAGAGCTTATTTTTAAAAAGTATACGATTTATCATTCTCCATTTTCGCCAAAAGCCTTAATATCGCAACTTTATTAAAAGCAAAGCGTTTTTTTGTCAAATAAAATTAGCGAAGGGCTAGAGGGCTTAGCGCAAAGGATTAATACAATCGTCATGCAAAATTGACCGATATTTAACTTAATACTTACTAGGTTGCTGTATTAATACCTTCCACCTCATACCCTAAATTTTCAGCTAAACAAACTCAATAAATTCTGACGATATGAAATTCGATGTAACAGTTATAGGTTCTGGTCCTGGTGGATACGTTGCCGCCATTCGATGTGCCCAATTAGGACTCAAAACAGCCATTATAGAGAAATATGCCACTTTAGGTGGTACTTGCCTAAATGTAGGCTGTATTCCATCCAAAGCGCTATTGGATTCTTCGGAGCATTACCATAATGCAACACATACTTTTGAGAAGCATGGGATTGATGTGAAAGACGTGAAAGTGAACATGAAGCAGATGATCAAGCGGAAGGATGAAGTCGTTTCGCAAACTTGTAGCGGTATTGATTTTTTAATGAAAAAGAATAAAATCACCGTCTTTCATGGACATGGTTCTTTTATCAATAAAAATACCATTAGTGTTGCTAAAGCCGATGGCACAACAGAAACAGTAGAAACAGATAAAACCATTATTGCGACGGGATCAAAACCTGTTGCCCCTGCCGCTTTTAATTACGATAAAAAACGAGTAATTACTTCTACGGAGGCCCTAAATATTGACAAAGTACCTAAGCGAATGGTCGTGATTGGTGCAGGTGTTATTGGTTTGGAATTAGGGTCTGTTTATGCTCGATTGGGTACGGAAGTAGAAGTAGTAGAATTTATGGATAGAGCAATTGCGGGCATGGATAAAGATTGTAGCAAAGAATTGACTCGATCTTTGAAGAAATTGGGGATTAAATTCCATTTAGGACATGCTGTAACCGAAGTCAAAGGAACAAGTCGTAGCGTAACCGTTAAGGCTAAAAGCAAGAAGAATGATAAGGAAATTACATTAAAAGCAGATTATTGTTTGATTGCAATTGGTCGATATGCCTATACGGATAAATTGGGCTTAGAAAATGTAGGCATCAATACTGATAAAAAAGGACGAATTGAAGTTGGTGCACATTTAGAAACCTCCGTTCCTGGTATCTATGCAATTGGTGATGTGATTAAAGGAGCAATGTTGGCGCACAAAGCAGAAGAAGAAGGTACTTTAGTGGCAGAAGTGATTGCAGGTCAACAACCACATATTGATTATAATTTAATTCCTGGCGTGGTTTATACTTGGCCAGAAGTAGCAGCAGTTGGCCAAACGGAAGAACAATTGAAAGAAGCAGGTGTGCCTTATAAAGTAGGTAAATTTCCAATGCGGGCTTTAGGTCGAGCAAGAGCAAGTATGGATATTGATGGTATGGTAAAAATGTTAGCCCATAAAGATACGGATGAAATTTTAGGTGTTCACATGGTCGGCCCAAGAGTCGCAGATATGATTGCAGAAGCTGTTGCTGTGATGGAATTTAGAGGATCAGCAGAAGATGTAGCTCGCATGAGTCATGCGCACCCAACATATACAGAGGCAACTCGGGAGGCAGCTTTGGCAGCTACTGGGGATCGCGCGATACACATGTAAGACAGTTGGCAATTTGTCGCTGAAAATATACTTTATAAAATAGGGTTTTCTTGTAGAAGAAAGCCCTATTTTTGTGTGTATAATTTGTTCGTTTTAGAGCATCAGATAAAAATAAATATTCCAAATAATATTAATTTAAGGAGTTTGAGTCGTAAAATCCATGGGAAAAAGAAATCTGTGGGAAAAATCCTGTTAATCTTGAGCAGCCCGTCCGTTTGCGGTTCATTCGCTTGAATGTTCCCCAAACATTCACTCTTTGGGAACGCTCAATCATCCTGTAAATATCCTGTCAAAAAAAATAATCCATATAGACATGGATGCCTTCTACGCATCTGTTGAACAAAGGGACAATCCTGCGTTAAGGGGCAAGCCTATTGCCGTTGGTGGTGGTAGCCTTCGGGGGGTCGTAGCAGCAGCAAGTTATGAGGCTAGAAAATATGGTGTTCGGTCTGCGATGCCAAGTGTAACGGCCAAACGCTTATGCCCTGATTTGATTTTTGTCAAACATCGTTTTGAGGTGTATCGAGAAGTTTCCCAACAAATTCGAGCTATCTTTTTGGACTATACGGATTTAGTAGAACCTTTGTCTTTGGATGAAGCTTATTTGGATATTACCGAAAATAAGAAATCCCTCAATTCGGGGACTTTAATTGCAGAAGAAATTCGAAAACGCATATTTGAAACGACTAATTTGACCGCTTCGGCGGGTGTTTCTTATTGTAAATTTCTAGCTAAAATTGCTTCGGATATTAATAAACCCAATGGCATCAAAGTTATTACACCCGATGAAGCCGTTCCTTTTTTAGAAACTTTAAAAATTGAAAAATTTCATGGAATTGGTAAAGTAACCGCCAAGCGAATGCACAAATTAGGCATTCATACAGGAGGAGATTTAAAAAAACGATCGGAAATAGAATTATTCCAACGGTTTGGGAAAGCAGGACGGCATTACCATAAAATTGTTCGGGGCATTGACAATCGAGCAGTTAACCCCAATCGCATTCGAAAATCATTAGGTACAGAGCGAACTTTTCAAGAAGACTTAGATAAATGGGAAGATTTAAAAGCGAAATTAGAGTCGATTATTATTTCCGTTTTTGAATCGCTCAAAGAAAAAGACAACTTTGGGCGAACGATTAATTTAAAAATTAAAAACGCCGATTTTCAGATTATTACACGCAGTAAAACCTTTAATAGTGAAGTCAAAGATTTAGCGATTTTCCGTCAAACGGCCTTAGAGTTATTGGAAGAAAATTATGAAGCGGCTGGTAAAATCCGCTTATTGGGTATTGCGGCTTCTAATTTAATGCGAGAAAATTTTGGGGAAGGTGGGATACAATTGGAGTTTGATTTTCCTATGGAGTAAGTAGTTGAGCAATAGCAACTAACTCATTTTTCACAACAAAGTAACATAGCGCATATAGTCCACAAAGTTTTTTTGACGAACGTAGTTTATCCCTCACTTACAACTCCGCAAGAATCGGGTTTTCTTCTCTATAATCTTGAACTATCTTTGTGTAAAAAACAACTATGGAAATTATGACTCAACAACAATTAGATTATCAGCGCATCCAACAAGCAATAGAATATTTAGTAGAGCACTTTAAAAATCAACCTGAATTAAAAGAAGTCGCTGCACATGTACATTTAAGTCCTCATCATTTTCAGCGACTCTTTACAGAATGGGCAGGTGTAAGTCCTAAAAAATTCCTACAATTCCTTACCGTTGACTATTTAAAAAACCGCATTCAGCATAGTCAAAACATCGCACAGCTGGCAGGTATGGCAGGTTTGTCAAGCCCTTCCAGAGTCTACGATTTATTTGTTAATATCGAAGGGGTTACCCCCGCTACTTTTAAAAATAAAGGGTTTGGCTTGACTATCTATTATGGCTATCATGATACGCCTTTTGGCGATTGTTTCTTGGCAGCTACAGGTAAAGGTGTTTGTGGTATCACCTTTTTACAAGGCACAAACAAAGAAGAAGAGTTTCATTTATTTGCTAAGAAATGGAATTTTGCTCAACTAGTTGAAGATGCTACTTTTACGCAACCTTTTTTAGCACAAATCTTTAGCCCATCAAAAACTAAAAGTGAAAAGATAAATGTTTTGGTTCAAGGCACGCCTTTTCAAATAAAAGTATGGGAAGCCTTATTAAATATTCCTCAAGGAAATGTAACGACCTACCAGTATATTGCAGAAAGTATTGAGAAACCAAAAGCAGTTCGAGCAGTTGGCACCGCTATTGGTAAAAACCCAATTGGCTATTTAATTCCTTGCCATCGAGTCATTCGGAAGGAAGGAAAATTAGGGCATTATCGTTGGGGAAGTGGGCGCAAGAAGGCGATTATTGGTTGGGAAATGGCGAAAGTTTGCAGTAGCAGTAGGCAGTAGCAAATAATGCTCCTCAGCGTAAAGCGTAAAGCGTAAATTAAATCAGTAACAACTCCAATATGATAAAACATGCAGCATTAGGAACTACCAAATTTGCTAGATTGCGCCAATTAAAAACATTGATCAACCAAGAGGCTATTCAATTAGGTGGAAATACCAAACTAAAAATATACGGTACACTTAATTGTAAATCAGGTAAACGATTAAAAACAAAAAATCGAATCTTTTTTGCGAATGAAGCCGAAGCACTTGAAGCAGGGTATCGTCCTTGTGGGCATTGTATGCGGATAAAGTATAATCTTTGGAAAAAAACTCAGAAGTAATAATTGGTTATTTGGCATTTTTTGCCAAATCGAATTGGATGGTTGACCTTCAGTCAACCTAAAAAATTAATTTTCAAAAGGTAACAGGTTGACTGAAGGTCAACCATCCAATAAAGTGCAAAAATTATCAAAGGGTCTAATAATTAAGCTAAACATATTTTGGAACAGCTAAAGACCGCCAAAGGTATAAAACCAAATAAGCCTTCCATCCTTCAAAGGGCGCAAAAAAATTATCTAATAGTTCTCTTGAAGGCCGTTTTGGAAAGTCTTTTATCGCATGCAGAGCATTATACAATCCTACATCTCCATAGGTTAAAGCATTCGGACATTTTAAACATTTCATCATCGCATAATTCGCAGTCCACTCTCCTACTCCTCGGATTTTGATGAGTTCTTTGGCGATTCGTTTTTCTTCTTTTAAAGCTAAAACTGCTTCTTTAGAAATTCTATTTTCGGCGAATAGTTGAGCTATTCCTATAATATACTCCGACTTTTGTCGAGAAAATTGAATGGTTCTTAATTCTGCTACGGTAAGTTTGGCTAAAATCTCCGCTTTTGGAAAAAGATAATACCTTATCCCTTCATAATCTTCGTTATAACTATATTTCTCTACTAAAGCTCTTTTGCATTTATAAGCGAAAGTGAGGTTAATTTGCTGTCCAATAATACTCCAACACAAAGATTCAAAGAGTTCATTAATCCCAATCAAGCGCAAACCGTGGTATTCCTTCACCATATACGCTAAGTCGGGTTCTTTTTGTAATAATCGATAAAAATCGGTTAAGTCTGTTTTTAAATCAAACCATTCTACCACATAATTGGCTAATGCTACCTCGTTTGGTGTCGTGTTATTTAATACTTCAACGGTTAAATAATTGCCTACTTCTTTAACTTCAAATAAGACGATTTCCTCGCTTAATTGAATCAGTTTTCTAACACCATCATCTGTCACCTTATAGAGGCAATCATCGTAGTTTCGATTCAAAAACCAAATACATTCACGGAAGGAAAATAAAGTAGGTTTAGGTATTTTTATCAAGGTAATTATTTTGTCAAGAACGATAAATAATGATAAACGATAAATTCTTAAAATATTAGCGTATATTCTGAAATTATTTGTGTGGCAGCCCTCTCGCCATTAGCCCTGTGCCTTTCACCGAATTAAGTCTATTAAACTCGTCGTCTTCCAACTCGCTTCAATTTTCGCAATAAATTTTTCGACTGCTCTGGGGTTGAATTAATAAAAAAGACACCCGTAAACATTACACAAACTGCGACAATTGATTGGTAAGTAACCAATTCATCTCTAAAATACCAACCTAAAGTCAAGGCGATAATTGGATTGACATAAGTACTAGTGGCTACTTTTTCTGGAGACACCTTCGTCAATAAATAATTAAAAGCGGAAAAAGCAACCGCTGCGCCAAAGACAATTAGATAACTCAAAGCCAACCAAGCAATTGACGGAACCGCAGTAAAATCAAAAGAAAAGGAATCTTCTAGAAAGATGGAAAAGATAAATAATGCCGTCGCTCCTGACATCATTTGGATCGCGTTATTCGCCATTTGTGGCTTCGGCAAATCTGATTTGGAGACAAAAATAGACCCAAAACCCCAAGCTACCATACAGAAGAATATGGCCAATACGCCTTTCCATTGTTCTGGTCCTGTCATTAATTCTTTCTGACTAACTAGTAAATACATGCCAAACATGCCTAAAAAGATGCCACCAAATGATTGAGCAGGAGGTCTTTCTTGATTAATTGCCCACATCATTAAAACGACGATTAAGGGCTGCCCCGAAATAACCAACGCCGTAAATCCAGAATCTATAAATTGTAGCGCCCAAGCAACCCCTCCCGTTCCAAAACCTAGGAATAATACACCTGCAAAAGCAGCATTTAAAAATTGCTTTTTGGTAATGGTTTGATACTTCCTCAGTACTGCTGTCAAACTAAATAATAACAAAGAGGCTAAGCTAAATCGAATAGTAGATAAAATAAATGGCGGCAAAGCTTCTACCGTAAATGCAATGAATAAATAGGTAGACCCCCATATAATGTAGACTGCCGCAAAGGACAAAATAATCAGCAATAAGGAGTTATCTTTAGAGGTGTTCATTATAAATTTAGGCTTGTGTGTATTTTAAAACAGTAGCAACCCTTAACGAAGGTAAATAGTTTCTGGAAAGAAGAGGTTTTATTCAACTATTTTATAGGATTTATATTAAGTTTAGGTTTTAGATACTAAACAAGATTTAATTTTCAATTTCAAACCACTTTCGGCGGGAATTGCAGTTGAATTTGAGGTTGAGGCTAAAAATTATAGACATTTTAAAGTAATTTAGAATCAGGATTACCGCTTAAAAAAATAATTATACATATGGCTACCATCACCAAAAAAGACCTTCGACATATCCCAGGCGACTGGGGCTTACCCTTTTTTGGGCATTTCTTTGAATTTGTTGCGAATGCCACCAAATTTTATGAAAAGAATAAAAAGAAATACGGCGATATTTTTAAAATTAGTACCCCACTCGGTATGGCGGTTGTCGTATCAGGACCAGCAGCTAATAAGTTTATCTTAGTCGAAGAAGGGAAATTTACCTCTAGTAAGGAAGCTTGGGAAAATTCACTAGGCGAATTATTTCCAAACGGCTTGATGTTAATGGACGGCGATCAGCATAAATACCATAGAAGTATTATGCAAGAAGCCTTCAAGAAAATTCCCATGCAAGGCTATTTAGACATTATGCCGACAATTTTAGCCAATGGAATCGACGAACTAAAAGGGAAAAAAAAGGTTTTAGCTTTTCCTTTTTTTAAAAACCTGACGCTTAAAGTTGCAGCAAGTGTATTTTTTGGATTAGATCCTAAACAAGATTTAACAGCTGTCAATAAAGCAGTAACAGATATAGTCAATGCTTCGGCTGCCCTTCAAATTAAATTGCCGTTTTCTAGTTATCAAAAAGGCATAAACGGGCGTAAATTTTTAATTAAATATTTTAAGCAACTATTACCTGAACGTCGAGCGAATCCTGGCAAGGATTTATTTAGTCGATTCTGTATCGCTAAAGATGAAAACGGCAATCAATTTACTGATCAGGAAATTATAGATCATTTGATTTTTGTGTTAATGGCAGCCCATGATACAACGGCTATTACGCTAACTTTAATGAGTTATTTTCTGGCAAAACATACGGACTGGCAAGATACTTTGCGAGCAGAAAGTGCGGACTTTGAGGTAACCAATGAAACAAAAGTTAATGATTTAAGAATTTTGGATAAAATGGGGCTGGTGATGAAAGAGACGCTTCGAATTCATCCGCCATTAATTACCGTATCTAGAAAATTAGGGAGAGACATTGAAGTAGATGCAGTAAAAATTCCCAAGGATACTTTTGTGAGCGTTGTTTTTCAAATGACGCATCACGATGAGCGAATCTGGACGAATCCTGCAAAATTTGATCCTGAACGCTTTAATAAAGAACGGAATGAACAATTAAAATGTCCATTTGGCTATGCCCCTTTCGGTGCAGGCAAACATCATTGTATTGGCTACCAATTTGCAGAATTGATGGTTAAATTAGGGATGACAGAATTACTAAAACGCTATAAAATTTCTGTCCCAACAGGCTATGAATCTCCCATTAGAGATGTGCCTTTGAAGCAACCAAAAGATAATTTACCGCTTTATTTGGAAGCGATTTAGACTCTGATTCTACTCTAGTAGCTTAGGTTTCTAGCCTAAGAAGTTGACTGAGAATGCTAATGCACGTATCTGATAATTCTAAATTATCTGATACGTTACGTTAAGTTCGACAGATTGAAAATTCAAAACTTATGATTTACGTATCAGACACCTTCGAGGTGCCAGATACGAAATCGCCTACTCAGGCTAGAAGCCTAAGCTACTGTAGCGTTTTATATCCACTCCAACTCCGTCTGCGTCTTCTCATCCACTACATCTCCTGTATGTTTAGTGGCTTTCGGCTCGATGAGCATTAATTGTACTTCTTCTCCATCCTTTGTCCAAGGACGATGTTCGACTCCTTTAGGAACAACTAAAATCTCTCCTGCTTTTATTACTTCTGTTCGACCATCTCTAAAATCAATATAGAGCGTCCCCTTAAATACAATGAACAATTCGTCTTCTTCCTCGTGGTCATGCCACACAAAATCGCCTTGCACTTTGGCTAATTTGATATGCTGGTCATTCAACTCTCCTATAATTTTGGGCGTCCATTTTTCATTAAATAGCGCAAATTTTTCTTCGACGTTTACCTTTTTCATAAGTTAAATATTAAAATGGTCTTAAAATAACTATCCAAATCGTCCCAAAAATAAACCCAATTAGCCCAAACAGCTAATTTTTATAGGATTTAAGGCCTTTTGACCGATATATTTGTAAAGCATTAAATGAAGTAGTAATAATATGAAAATTAAGACAATACAACTATTTTTTCTGCTCCTAACTGGTCTAATTATCAGTTGGCGAGAATGGACTAGTGCTCCAACAATTGTAGAAGAAGAAATAGCAATCAGTAATTGGCAACAGTTTCAAGAGGTTGGTTCTTCCACAGAAGCATCCATGGTTTTACTACTTTTTCTTTTAGGAGCTATTTCGATTGTTTTAATGAATGGTTGGTGGCAAGCTTCTCTCAAATTGAGTTCTCCAAATTCTGTATAGGGGAAGTTCGGGCATCTTGCCCGAAACTTCCATTTTTTTGAAAAAAATAGCGAAAGTACGATAAACGTACTTTCGCTATTTTTTTTACGCATCGCTATTCCTTAAAAACTATTTACAAAAAAATAAATATGTTTTTCATCCAAGCAAATTTACTTTTTAATCAGAAGATATTGCTTTTCATAACTTTATTTATTTTTCAACCATTTATCAACCAACAAAAAATATTTTTTTTCTAAGATTAAATAACTATTTTAGCAATTAATCTGAGTTTAAAGAATTAATAAATTGGCAAAAACATCGTAACTTTACAAAAGTAAAGATATAAAAAACGTACTAATGCCGTTTTATGGGGATGCTCGCAATACTAGGAGACCAAAAGTAGCTTTTTACCTTAAGCGCTCTCAAATGGTCTACTAGTGCCGACATTCCCTTTTTTTATACCTTTTTCAATCCTTTAATTCGCTCCTTCACTAATACTTTCACCATCCCTAATTGCTCCTTTATTGATAGATTTGAATTATCAATAACTACAGCATCCTTTGCTTGCTTCAATGGACTATCGGCACGATTAGAGTCAATATGATCTCGTTCTAAAAGATTGGCTTTTATTTCCTCAAAGTCCGTCATTTGCCCTTTCTGAACTAATTCGTCATATCTCCGCTGTGTTCGAATTTCAGGCGAAGCGGTTAGAAATAACTTTAATTCTGCTTTAGGGAAAACAACCGTTCCTATATCTCTCCCATCTAAAATCACGCCTTTCTTTTCTCCCATCTTTTGTTGTTGAGCCACCATTGCTCTTCTAACAGCAGAAATAGCTGCAACAGGGCTTACATATTGAGAAACGTACATTTTTCTAATTTCTTCTTCAATATTTTCCCCATTCAAGAGCGTTTGATTCTTCCCTTTCACATTGATGAAATCAATATTAATTGCTGATAAGGCCTTCAATACCGCAGCCCCTTCTTCAATATTGACTTCATTCCGTAAAAAATATAACGTTACCGCTCGATACATGGCTCCAGTATCAATATAAGCATAGCCTAACTTTTTACTTAAATCTTTGGCAAGGGTACTTTTTCCACAGGCAGAATAACCATCTATAGCAATGATTATTTTTGGCGTTGATTCTTTTTTAGACATTGAGTTGGTTCGAGTTGCGGGTTTCGAGTTACCAGTTGCCAGTTGCCAGTTCCCCGTTTTACAGGCAACTGGTAACGGGTAACTGGCAACCGATCCGTTTATAATCTTTTCAAGATAAAATTCCAAAGTTTTTCGTAAGGAATAACTTCTAATTCCGTTATCTGACCCCGATAAGCAAAAGGTGTTTCTACTAAACGGTCGTAATATTTATCTACGTTCGATAAATTCTCTACTTTATAATCTGCTTTATCTAATTGTTGCAATAATCGGATAAATTGAATTAAGCGAAAATAAACCTCCTTTTTTAATTGTCGATTCGCATAACTCTTTAGCCTTTCTACGCGCTCTCGAATGGCATTATAACCTTTCTTTTCAATTAAAAATAAAATTTGTGCCACGACTAATAAAACCGTAAAAATTCGCTGATCTTTTGGATATAAAAGTGGATCATTTAAGAAGCGAGAAGAACGGAAGGTCTTCTTTCGTTGTGCTTGTAGTATTGGGTGATTCTCGCTGTTGCTTTCGATGATATAATTCAAATAGATATTATAAATATTCCATTTCTCTTTATCATTCCCTAAAATCTTCTTAAACTTCGAATTACTAGTCGCTCGGTTATATATCGCTAAAGCATTAATAAAATTATCGGTATGAATACTCAATAATAAATAATATTCCATGAATAAAAACCACGTTTCACTACCCGCAGGAAATGATTTCAAGCACTTCTCTGCATTATTCTTACCATTCTTATAATCTCTTAGGTGAAGATAAGCAGACATTTTCTTCAATTGAAAAGTCGCTAATTTTTCACTCTGGTAGTACAAAGGATTTTTTTCAATGTATTCTTCTGCCTTAGAACAAACCTCTAACATCGCTTCGTAATCATACAACATCTCATACCGAAAAGTCCAGACTAAATACATGTTATAAATTACAATCGGAGAATCATAAATCTCAGACAGCCCAACTAATGCATCACAATACGTATCAATGCGCTCTCTTAAATCTTGATTCTTTGAGGGTGGTTTATAATAGTTCATTATTACCCGCTGGTATAATTCCTCCGAACGAATTTCTGCATCCAATACGTTTTCGTATTGCTTGATATGTTGATCGTATTCTTCATATCCTTTTTCATCTCCAACTGCAGCAGAGTACCTTCTTAAGATACGGCAACAATTGACAATGACATCTGCAAATTTGAATTTTAGTGCTGTTGTCAAAATTTGTCTAGCTAGTGCAGCAGCCGTATGACTCGCATTATTTGACTCTAAAATTTTAACTAACGTCCAATCTTTATTACAAGAAAAATAGGCTCGTTCATAATTGGAGGTGGCAGGTAAGTTTACATCCAAAAAGAAAAGCGTATTCAACAATCGCTTTCGGAAACGAGATTTTAGCTGACGATATTTATCATCCGTTGGGCTACAACCATAAAGGAAGGTAGAGGCATCTCTATCGTTCTTAAATTTATTGGCTAAAAGCGCATCATAAAAATCATTGAATTTACTATTCTTATGTTTTAAAGAATGATCATCAAAAATTTCTATTTTTCGCACCTTTTTTTTGGTGACAATACGGGCTATTTCTATTAAATTTTTCATAATCGGCTATCGTGCACGTCTATTTTAATGGGGTTAATTAAATCAGACTATTTTATACTAAGGAATATTCTATTTTTTAATGACATCAATTTTGCGCATATTTTTCCAACAAACCAAATATTTATGTCACAAATATTTTCGTTTATTAAACTTTAACATTCTTAAAAATAGAATTCTATAAATTTAATTTTATCTTATTTTTTAAAATAAAATTCTTAAAAATCTATTAATCAATATTTTAAAACAAAAACAAATAGATAATAAAATAATAATGGTATATTAAACATATTCGCCTTATTGAGTCTTTTTTTTACAGAAAGCTAAAACATAAAACAATACTATTAAGTTATACACAAAAATGTGACATTAGTTTTTATATTTTAGTAATTTTTAATATTCTTTGAAATAATTTATTTTGACTGATAAAATGGGTATTTTTGTCCTGAAGAGAAATAAGGGGTTTAGAAATATTTAAAAGCAGCACTTATGCAACCAACAGCCATTCATCAATTGATTAGAAAAAGACGATCTATCTTTCCTAAAACCTATACCAATCAGCCGATAGCCAAAGAAATCATTGAAGCCGTATTAGAAAACGCTAATTGGGCACCTACGCATAAAATGACCGAACCTTGGCGATTTAAAGTGTTAGTAGATGATGCCTTAATCAGGTTGCGAGATTGGCAAGTTGACTGGTATCATAAAAATACACCACCAGAAAAATTCTCTCAACAAAAATTAAAAAAATTACAAACAAAGCCGCTTAAAGCTGGCTGCATGGTTGCTATTTGTATGCAACGAGATGAAAAAGAACGCATACCAGAATGGGAAGAAATTGCTGCTGTTGCCTGTGCAGTACAAAATATGTGGTTGACCACTACCGCTTACGATATTGGTGCTTATTGGAGTTCGCCTGGATACATTAAAGATATTGGGCCGTTCTTAAATTTAAAAACAGGGGAACGTTGTTTGGGTTTCTTTTATATGGGACATCATGAAACGCCTGAGGTGCCAAGACATCGACAAACTATTCAGGATAAGGTGGAGTGGCTATAATTTCGATTATCCGTTGTCAGTTGTGTTCTCGGTTTCCCCAAACGGACAACCAACAACGGATAACCGATAACAGAAATCACAACTCAATCTTCGCATTATGTTCCTTTGCAATCCCATTTAAATATTCCTCCAATTTAAATTCTGAAGGTTTAAATCGACTATTTCTCACTTTAGACTGTTCTTGTCGTCTAATACTTCTAGCAAATCGTCGCACACTTTCTTTGGTATCTAAGATTAAACCAGGAACAGGCACACTCTTTCCCGTTGCATCTTTTGCCACCATTGTAAAATAAGAGGAATTACAATGCTTGACTGCTCCTGTTTGAATATTCTCTGATTCTACTCGAAGCCCAACAACCATAGAAGTTCGTCCCGTATAGTTAATCGATGCTTTTAAGGTCAACATTTCCCCTACCTCGATAGGGTTCAAGAAATCAACTCGGTTAACCGACGCCGTCACACAATAATGTCCCGAATGTTTGGACGCACAGGCAAAAGCAATTTGATCCATCAAATTCAAGACATAGCCTCCATGTATTTTTCCACTAAAATTAGAATGAGAAGGTAACATCAACTGGGTCATGGTGACTCTAGACGCTTTTATTTTTTTAAATTTTGGTTGCATCGAATTATTGTTCTTAAAAGTGGTGAAGTACTGATTTCCACAAATTTAGGGTGTTTAATAACCAATCTTCACTCAAATTGAGCGTTTTATCTATTTTTGCTTGAATCCATGTTAAAAAAGTCGCTAATAATAGCGAAAATTCACTAAATAATTGGTCAAAATCACAAATTCTTTTACTTTTGCGCACCGATTCTAAAAATAACAATTTACATTTTTAAATATCTAAAAATCATTGATTTATAACTCATAGAATTGTGATTAGAAGTCAGAAGTCAGATCGTTTATTTTTATAAACTGTCAGAAGTCAGAAGAGACTTACAAAAAGATTACTGGTTTCGATTCATTTACTAAGTAGGAAGTCTGTCCTCTGACAGAAAATTTTAATTTTCGATCTGATTGCTGATTTCTTTCTTAGGCAGCGAGTTTAAAATTACTTAACAAACGAAACGAATATGGGTCAGAACATTACTTATGCAATCCCAGCTTTCGGTGTACTAGCTTTGCTATACACTTTCTGGAAGTCTGGTTGGGTGTCCAAACAAGAGGTAGGAACACCAAGAATGGCAAGAATTGCCGATAATATTTCAGAAGGCGCAATGGCTTTCTTGAGTGCAGAATACAGAGTACTAGCTATTTTCGTAGCTGTTGTTGCTGGTTTATTGGCTTTCTCAGCAGGTGCGGATTCTTCTTGGATGGTAGCGGTATCTTTTGTACTAGGTGCTATCTGTTCTGCTTTAGCGGGTTACATCGGAATGAAAGTAGCCACTAAAGCTAACGTAAGAACAACACAAGCAGCTAGAACTAGTCTTGGAAAAGCATTAGAAGTCGCATTTGCGGGTGGTGCTGTTATGGGATTAGGTGTAGTTGGATTAGGTGTTTTAGGATTAGGTTCTTTATTCATTTTATACAAGGGCATGTTTGGAGTTGAGTCAATGGAAGCAGTAAGAAGAGTGATTACTGTTTTAACAGGATTCTCCTTTGGTGCATCTTCTATTGCTTTATTTGCTCGTGTTGGTGGAGGTATCTATACCAAAGCAGCAGACGTTGGAGCGGATTTAGTAGGTAAAGTAGAAGCTGGTATTCCTGAAGATCACCCATTAAATCCTGCAACAATTGCGGATAACGTTGGTGACAACGTTGGTGATGTTGCTGGTATGGGAGCAGATTTATTTGAATCTTATGTAGGGTCTATCATTGGTACAATGGTATTAGGTTCTGCCTTCATGGCTTCTGGTGCATTTGATACTAGTAATGAATGGGGTGGATTGAATGCTGTCTTATTACCACTAGTATTAGCTAGTACAGGAATCATAACTTCTATTATTGGTACTTTCTTAGTTAAAGTAAAAGATGGAGGAGATCCTCATAAAGCATTAAACTTAGGCGAATTTACTGCTGCTGGATTAATGTTAATATTGACTTTCTTTATTATCCAATGGATGTTACCTGAGACTTGGGAAATAGCTGGAGATGCTACAAGATACTCTTCTATGGGGGTTTTCTATGCGGTAATCATCGGCCTAGTTTCAGGATTAGCGATTGGTAAAATCACAGAATATTATACAGGAACAGGTACTAAACCAGTTCAAGGTATTGTTGACCAATCTGTAACAGGTGCAGCAACAAACATCATCGCAGGTTTAGGCGTTGGTATGATGTCCACTTTATTCCCTACCTTAATTTTAGCCGCAGCTATTATTGGCGCGCACCACTTTGCAGGCTTATACGGTATCGCAATTGCGGCAGTAGGCATGTTGTCTAACACAGGTATTCAATTAGCAGTAGATGCTTACGGACCTATTTCTGATAACGCAGGGGGTATTGCTGAAATGGCTGAATTGCCAAAAGAAGTTCGTCAACGTACTGATAAATTAGATGCAGTAGGTAACACTACCGCAGCTATCGGAAAAGGATTTGCGATTGGTTCAGCAGCATTAACTGCTTTGGCTTTATTCGCAGCCTTTATGGTAACAGCAGGTATCACTTCTATTGATATTGCTCAACCAAAAGTAATGGCTGGTTTATTAATCGGAGGTATGTTACCTTTCGTTTTCTCAGCTATGTCAATGGGTGCAGTAGGACGTGCAGCAATGGATATGATTCAAGAAGTAAGAAGACAATTCAAAGATATTCCTGAATTGAAAGCTGCTTTGGCAATGATGAAAAAGAATGATGGAAAAGATATGGCAGACTGGAGTGCATCTGATCGTGCAGTATTTGATGCAGCAGACGGAAAAGCAGAATATAGCAAATGTGTGAAGATTTCTACGGATGCATCTATTCGGGAAATGGTTTTACCTGGTTTAGTCGCAGTAATTTCTCCAGTTATCATCGGATTCGGTGGTGGTGCAGAGATGTTAGGTGGTTTATTAGCAGGTGTAACGGTTTGTGGTGTATTGATGGCGATCTTCCAATCTAACGCAGGTGGTGCTTGGGATAATGCTAAGAAGATGTTTGAAGAAGGGGTGACTATCCAAGGAGAGAAGCATTACAAAGGTTCTGAGGCACACAAAGCAGCAGTTGTTGGTGATACAGTAGGGGATCCATTTAAGGATACTTCTGGACCATCATTGAACATCTTGTTGAAATTGATGTCTGTAGTTGCTTTGGTAATTGCACCTTTCTTGTAAAAAGAATTGATTGAAAAATCACTATAATTTTAAGAATCATGGTGATTTAAAAGATAAATATAGACGTTTGCTAAAAACGTTGTTTTGATAAAAAAGCCTCATCGTTTTGATACGATGGGGCTTTTATTTTTTTTACAGGATAAAAGAATTTTCAGGGTCTATTAGATTGTGCTCTTATATATTGTAACGGTTTTATAATTTGCAAAGATTAACGTAACCGTGGTTACTGTAACACGGGTTACGTTAATTTTTAAGAAAAATTAAATATCTTCGCCTTATGAAAAAAATCCTATTTGCCTTAGTTATTCTTACGTTATTATTCATTGCTTACCTACTATTCAAAACCTTCACTTTCAGTTCTAACCAACTAGAAGTAGCTGCAATAGAAAGGGTAGCAACTCCCATGGGTGCAGTAGATAGATTCGTCAAAGCAATTTCAATAAGAACCGTTTCCTTCGAGAATGAAGCAGATTTTGATTCTACCCAATTTCGACTATTCAATGAATTTTTAGTCAAGAATTACCCATTAACGGATTCCCTACTAGAACATCAGACGTTTAACGAATTTAGCCATTTATACAAATGGACAGGAAGCGATACTTCCTTAGAACCAATGATTTTAGCATCCCATATTGATGTCGTACCAATTGCTTCTTTGAGAAAATGGACAGTCCATCCTTTTACCGAAGGTGTTAAGAATGATACTATTTATGGTCGGGGAACGATGGATGATAAGTTTGGGGTGATTGGTATTATGGAAGCGATCGAACAATTATTACAAGCAGGACATCAGCCAAAGCGAACCGTTTATTTGGTCTTTGGACATGATGAAGAAGTATCAGGACATCGAGGGGCAGAAACTATGGTGAATTATTTACACGATAAAGGAGTTAAAGCAGCTTTAGTTTTAGATGAAGGCGGGTCGATTACCCAAGGGATGATTCCCAGTTTGGACCAACAAGCGGCTTTAATTGGCATTGCCGAAAAAGGCTATACTTCTTTGGAACTACGAGTAGATATGGTAGGCGGGCATTCTTCGATGCCTGCGAATGAAACAGCGATTGATGTCTTGGCAAGTGCCGTTCATAAAGTAAAATCTAATCCTTTGCCTGCTAGATTAACGCCAGCTTTGGAAGGGTTTATGGATATGCTAGGGCCTGAAATGGATTTCCAAACCAAACTATTTTTTGCTAATAAAAGCATTTTCAAACCACTCATTTTAGCGGCTTATGAAAGTGCCAGTCCTGCGGCTAATGCGAATATTAGAACTACAACTTCTCCTACTATTTTTGAAGCAGGGATCAAAGAAAACATCATTCCTACTTCCGCTAGAGCGGTGATTAATTTTAGAATTATCCCAGGAGAAACGGTTGAGGATATTATTAGTCATATCCACCAAGTGGTGGAAGATGATCGGGTAAAAGTAACTGTAGAAGGTACGCCTAATAATGCTTCCCCTATTTCACCCATTGAAGGCATGGCTTATGAGACGATTAATAAATCCATTAAACAAATATTCCCTAATTTATTGACTGCTCCTAGTATGGTAATCGCTGCAACCGATGCTCGTTATTATTATAAAATCAGCCCCAATGTTTATCGCTTTATGCCCAATTATATTAATCCAGAAAATTTAGCTTGCTTTCATGGGATTGATGAACGGGTATCGGTGAGTGAGTTTGAGAATGGGATTCGGTTTTATCGGCAGATGGTTTTGAATGGTGGAGAGTAGCTTGGAAAATCGCCTAAATGGAACGGGCAGGTTCATTTCCAAGGGAAAAGACTTATTTTAAAAATGCTACTTTCTTAACATTAATTATCATGTCTATCAAAAAAATCCTACTTAGTATTTTATTATTGCTCTTTTTAGTTGGCGGATATTTCGGCTACCAGTTTTATCAAAAAATGCAGCCTACTCCCCTACCTATTTCGGAAGCAGATAGACAAGCAATTCATTTGATGCCCTTACCTGCAAAACTACAATTGCAAGAAGCCAATACTTTCCTCGAATTAACGAAGTTCTTTGGCGTAGAAGCCACGGGTGCAGGAGCAAATGATGCGATTTTGAAGAGAGCTATACGTCGGATGAAAAAACGGATTGGAGATATGACGGAGCAAAAAGTGGATGTTAATTCCGATAAAATAAACCTAATTATCAATTGTAAAAACCCAACTATTGGGGTGCAACAATTACGAGAAGATGAAAGTTATACCTTAGATGTGGCGACAGATAAAGCCGTTCTAACTGCTAATACGGTTTATGGAGCTTTACGAGGAATCGAGACGTTTTTACAACTAGTTTTTATTAACAATGATCGCACTTTTTTACAAACCGTCAAGATTGAAGATGCTCCACGTTATCCTTATCGAGGTTTAATGATAGATGTTTGTCGGCATTGGATTCCAAAGAAAATCATTCTGCAAAATTTAGATGCAATGGCTGCGGCTAAAATGAATGTCTTGCATTTACACTTAACCGAATACCAAGGTTTTAGAGTGGAAAGTAAAGTCTATCCAAAATTACATGAACTGGGGTCAAATGGAGATTATTACACGCAGAAAGATATTCAGCAAATCGTTAAATATGCTAGAGATAGAGGGATTCGAGTCATTCCTGAATTTGATTTACCGGGACACTCTACCAGTTTTCTAGTTGGTTATCCTGAATTAGCTGCTGCACCTGGTCCTTATCAATTAGATACTTTATATGGCATTCTGCCTCCTGTTTTAGACCCTACAAAAGAGTCAGTCTATGATTTTCTAGATGCTTTTTTGGGAGAAATGGCGACACTATTCCCCGATAAATATGTGCATATTGGCGGAGATGAAGTGAATACCCAAGACTGGGAAAATAATCCAGCTATTACTGCTTTTATGGAAAAAGAAGGCATTGCAGATTATCACGCCTTACAAGCTTATTTTAACCTAAGGTTACAAAAAATATTAGCCAAACATGGCAAAAAAATGATGGGTTGGGATGAAATAACACATCCAGATTTAGATCAGGAAGTAGTCGTACAAAGTTGGCGAGGGCATAAGTTTTTATTTGAGGCAGCTCAACAAGGGAACCCTACTATTTTATCAGCAGGGCTTTATTTAGACCATAAACTACCTGCTAGCAAACATTATAAGATCAATCCAAGCGTCCTTCCTGGTGCAGTTACGATTGAACCAGATTCATTGAATTGGCAAAATTGGAACATTACCCTAGTAATAGGAGAAAACCCAATAGAAGGACAAATGACGTTATATGGCGCAAATGATGAACTTAGAGGTGTATTTAATATCATGGGCAACCTAACAGACTTTAAGGAAGCTAGTATATTGGAAAATCAATTGAATTTTGAATATGAAAGTAGTTTTGGTCGAATAAACGTAGAAAGTACAATTAGTGATGGGCAAAGTATAACTGGTAAAATGCATCTTGGTTTGTTGTCGATTCCTTTTAGTGGTACTAAAATTGGCAGTAACGATATGGCAGGTACAACTGCGCCCTCCTTACAAAAAATAGAACCACTCACAACTGAACAAGAAGCGCTAATCTTAGGAGGAGAAGCTTGTATGTGGTCAGAAGTAGTAGATGAAAAATCTATCAATTCCAGAATCTGGCCGAGAACAGTAGCCATTGCGGAAAAATTTTGGTCGCCTGCTACCCTCTCCAATAATGAAGCGGATATGTATCGGCGATTGACGGCTTTTGAAAATACCTTAAAGCATCTAGGCTTAAATTTAAGAAGTCAATACGTTTTGAGACTAGCTAAATTGACCGAAAAATATCCTATCTTTTTACAACAAGCTAAAGATTTAATTGACTTACTCGAAGAGGTTAAATATTATAACCGAATGATGTCATACAATCCTTTAACGACTAATACGCCCTTAAACGAAGTTGCAGATATAGCCCGCCCAGAAAGTCCAGAAGCTCGGCTATTTAACCAAACCGTTACTAGATTTGTCGCTAATCCTTCCGATGAAATTGCTTATAATGAGTTAAAATTTAAGTTGGCTCATTTGATTGAAAATCATCAGTTACTCGAACCATTTTTCGACCATTCTCCGCAAATGAAAAAAATCGAAGGGCTTTCTGAACGCTTGACAAAAGCTTGTGCAGCCACTTTGGTTTGTTTGAATAAGCGACAAGGCAATGGTTTAGTCACGAAAGCAAAAAAGGTAGAATATTTAGCTGCGGTAGAAGCTGCAGCACAACCCGAGGCGGGTGTCGAATTAGCGATTATTGAAGGATTGACTGCTTTGGTTAACTTGTAGGTTTAAAATTTTGAAATGAAAAAGGTGTTTTTCTAGGTTGGATTTTTTGCTGTCTCTCTATTTGGGGATATGCTCAAAAATTGGAGGATTATATATTAACCTTAAAACAAGACACCCTTCATGGTAAAATATTAATAGAGTCAAATTGACTTGCTCCTATTATTTTTACCTATGAAAAACAAAGGGTAAATTATTATCCATCAAGTATTCAATTTTTTGGCATTTTCAGGGATAAAGGATATCAACATTTCAAAACAATTAAAAGTAAAAACGGTGAAGCATTTTTTGTCCAAATAATGGCAGTAGGCAATATTAAATTATACAAATATTCCGAAGAACATATTTTCCCTAATTCAACACTTAATAGATATGTATATTTGATGGGAACTTCTGATGAAACTTTAACAACTATCTCTTCTTCTAATTATCAACGAATTCTTAGGGGCTCTCTAAAAGAACAACCTGCGCTGTTATCAAAATTAGCTAATATGTCTTTTGAGGATGTGCCTCAGCTTATTGAACTGTATAATGACTTATAATTGAAAATACGAGAAAAATCCTACCAATTGCGAGAAAAGTCCTAGTTAGTGCGGCCAATTAACAAGAGTTTTGAGAAAACATAATTTCCTCTAAAATTCTTGTTAAAAACTAAGTTATGAACAAACACCTGACTACCACTTATCGCCTATCATTTTTCCTTTTACTAACGACTTTTTTTAATACGATTGTTTATAACCAAAGTAATGGTACTTCTCTTCGCAACGACATCACCGTTGAACATGTCATTGAATTTCCCAAAGAAGGTTTTCGAAATGAACCTATCCGATTAGTCAAAGATGAAATGACGGGCAATCTGCTATATAATGAATACGGCGGAACTATTTGGGAAGTAGACATTACTAGCCCGACGCCTTCTTTTAATTTTCAATATAGTGCCTTTGACCATAATCTACCCATTGTTCAAGGTATGACGATGCATAATGATATTTTGTATTTGGTGGGCAATGAAGAAGTAAATAATGGAGATGATAATGTAGGCATTATTGTCAAAGGAGTTCGGGTTGATAATAATCGCAGAGAATGGACAGTTATCGCTCGAACAGAACCGTATTTGGGTAAACCAGAAACGCCTTTTGATCACAAAATGGCAGGGAATGCAGTAAGCCCCGATGGGCAATTTATTTATGTCTCTACCAATTCTCGAACCAATCACGGAGAAGTAGCAGGTTTAGGTCGAGAAGATGATTTAAATATTTTAATTCTAAAAATTCCAACCAATCCAAGTAGTCCGATTGACCTCCGAAATGACAAAACATGGTTGCGTAATAATGGCTACTTATACGCTGAGGGCATTCGGAATGGTTTTGATATGGCATTCGATAATAATGGCAATTTATTTGAGGTAGAAAATTCAGGACAAAGAGATGACCCCGAAGAGATGAATTGGATTCGAGAAGGTAAACATTATGGATTTCCTTATCGTTTAGGTGGAAATGATAACCCAATTATTACGGCTGGTTATGATTCTAATAATGACCCTTTAGTGCCAAATGACCAAAAAGGTACGCCACTTTTTGCCTATGACCCCAATTTTCCAACACCTCCTGCTGGCGTAACTTTTAGTGAACCAATCCGAAATCTTGGTCCAGATGCTGATTTATTTCGTGACCCAATTACGGGTGCAATCCGAGATGCTAGTAATGAAGGCAGTTTTATAACCACTTTTACGGCACACCGTTCGCCTGTTGGATTTGGTTTTGATAATGCCAATACAATGGGCGGCGACTTCACAGGTGATGCTTTTATGGCAAGTTTTTCTGGCAATACTTGGCCGTTAATTGGCGGAGATAGCGAGGATTTGTTGCACATCGAATTAAATTATAATGGTGCGTTGGATAATTATGATGCCAATGTCTATAAAATTGCGACTGGTTTTGCCCAACCGATTGATATTGTCGTTGATGATAATATTATTTGGTTAGCGGAGTATGGAGATGGTGTGAATCGGGGGCTTTGGAAAATTACCTTGCCTTGTGGGACCCCGTCCGTTTGTGGTACGGTTACGCCCCCGACTTATACTTGTGAAGACATTAATGTACAAGGAGGCGAAGGGCAAATAACTATTACTGGTTTAACTGCTCCAAATGAGATTGTGCAAATCTTTGATGCTAATTTCAATTTGGTATTTCGTTGCGAAGGTGGCGATTGTGGAGATGAACAATTAATTGATAATTTAAGTGCAGAAAAGCATTTGGTAAATATTCAATTTTACGATGAGAATTTTGAATTTGTTTGTTCTTTAGAGGGGATACCCATCAATGTAACAGGTGGCACTCCAAGTGGTAACTGCGATGACTTAACGATTGAAGGCAAGGAAGCACAAATTGCCATCACCAATCTAACTGCACCCATTGAAATTGTCCAAGTATTTGATGAAAACTATATGCCTATTTTCCGTTGCGAAGGTGAGGATTGTGGAAGTGAACAATTTATTAATGATTTAACAGCGGGTAATTACATCGTAAGTGTACAATTTTATACCGCTAATTGGGAATTAATTTGTGAAGAAACCAATGTAAAAGTTACCGTAACGGGGAATATCAATCCCCCACCTCCTACAGGTAATGCAGATTGTGCTGCTCTTACTTTTACCCCTGAAGCGGGCCAAATTTCCGTTGCTGGTTTAAATACGGCTTATTCCCAAGTACAAATTATTGGTCAAAATACCGACTGGCAAGTCATTACGATTTGTCAAGGAGATTGTGCCGAAACGCAAATTATTCCAAATTTAGCAGCAGGAGCATATGCCGTAAAAGTGCAACTCAATGGAGCTGATGGAACAGATTGTTACCGAGAGGAAAATATAACGGTAAGCGAAGGCTCAAATAATTCAGACTGCACTATCGAAGTAATAGCGGCTAATTTCCCGAATACCGTAAACCCTGGAGCAACCATTACCATACAGGCTACCGTAAGAAATAATAGTACTACCTTATCCGCTAATACTACTTTAGGACTCTATCAATTTATTGGCGGTAATGAATTCTTTCCTTCCCCGCGACTGATTAGCGACATCCCTATAAATGGATTCCAACCTAATGAAACACGGGTCATTACTTTTTCTATTCAATTGCCTGACCCACTTTTTAATACTGCCTTATTGCCTATAGGAAGTAGTAGTGTGACCAATAATTTTATTTTATTGACGGGAGAAAATACGGGTATTATAGAAGCGCAAAAATGTAACTTCCCAATAGATTTTGACATTGATTATCCAGATGCAGATTTAGCGCTTTCTTTTGAAAATAATCAGCATTGTATTGATACCGAAGGAGTAGTAAACGTAGATTTAAAAGTAACAAATACTGGAAATACCTTTGTCAAAGCACCTATTTATATTTTATTAGATGATAATTGCAGTTTTGTCAATCGAACGAATGTGATTTGCCAGCCTTTTACCAATATTGCCTATTATAAATTAGACCAAGACTTGCCAGTAGATGCGGCTTTTACTATTCCGAAACCTTTCAAAGTACCCAATACACAAATTACTGAGTGGAATTACTCGCCTTCAATTGCCGCTACTGCATCAAATATTGAAGACATTAATACTTCCAATAATTCCGTATCGGCTACTTTTACGCAAACCGCCTCTTGTGGAGAAAATTCGACTGTTAATTGTAATCAAATTCAAACTAGTAGTAGCGGCAATCAAATAACCATTACCAACTTAATCGCCCCCATCGAAATCGTCCAAGTATTTGACCAAAATTATCAATTAGTTTTCCGTTGTCAAGGCACAGATTGTGGCAGCGAACAAACCATTAATGACTTAGCCGCAGGGAATTATTTTGTCAATGTGCAATTCTATACCGCCGATTGGACATTTATCTGTGCCAAAGATAATATTTTGGTTGAAGTAGGCGGTGGCGGCAATTGCGAAGAATCCGAAAAAACAGGTTTTACATTCCTAGGTAAGATGGACAACAAATCATTTTATTTATCTGACAATCGACTTCCTTTTAATAATGCCAGACAAGCTTGTGTTGATGCAGGTAGCCAACTAGCAACTTCATTAACAACCGCAATCATTGATTTTCTAAAAAATAATATTGAAGGAGAAGCCTTTCTGGATTTAACGGATGCAAATAATGAAGGTAATTTTCAATGGGGGGATGGTAGCACTTATAATGCAATTGTTTTTGATAATAATGCAATCAACGATTACGCTTTTGTAGCCAATTGGGCAGCAGATTTAGTCGCAACGAATGAAGGTGCTTGGAAAAATTTTGTTTGTGAAGTACCCTGTCTTGTTTTTGGCGAATCTCGGGCAACATCTAAAGTTATCGAAAAAACGATAAAATTATTTCCCAATCCTGCCCAATCAGCAATTACGTTGCAAGTTTTACCCCTGAAAGCTAAAAAAGGCAGCATTGCCATTTACAATATTTATGGTCAAGAAATAAAGCAATTTAAGGATTTAAATTTTGATCAAGCTCATTTGCAATTAGATGTCTCTAATTTTGAAAACGGCTTGTATCTTTTGAAAATCAAGGCAGATAATTATCGTTTAATTAGCAAACGATTTGTCATAGAGCATTGGAAATAGCTTTAGATGCTTTCATTCTTTTTCAATAGTGTGAAGGTGCTTTTAATTTCATTTAATCCGTTGGCAATGTATTATCAAAGGATTAAATTTTTGTATTTTTAGGAAAAAAATATTCCACAAATGAAAATTCAAATAGTCCATTTTTTTACAAATAAAAAATATATCAAACGCTTTCGCAAAAAAGATCAATTTGATATTAATGATGCTTTTGTGGAACATGCCGAGGTGATTGATACGAATTATTGGGAAGAGTATAATATTTTGTTGAGGGGGAATTAAGTTCGGTAGCAATTGCTCTCTTTGCTGGTTAGGACTTGTAGTCCGACACCTTTATGTAAATCGCCTCTGGCGAGTATAGATAATTACATCACATTCCTATATTCCAAATTTTACTCAAAGTCGATTATTCCTTTCATCTTTAATAGTCCCTGACACTCGCCAGAGGCGAGCATTATAAAGGTATCGGATTAAAAATCCTAACCAGCAGATCAATTCTGTCACATCTGTATATACCCAATTTCACTCAAAGGTGGTATTACCCTAACCTCCAACAAACCAGTACCATCGAAGTAATTACTAGCACTAGAATATAAATAATGCGATGGACTAGCGACAATTTTAGCTTCAACAGGATTCCAATGAATATAAGCTAATTTCTGTTCAATCACTCGTGGGCTCCACAATTCAATTGGATGATTATCACTTTGCCAAAATTGAAAAGTACGATTACGTTGATTACCTCTAGCAAAATAACCAAACAAATATTTTAGCCACTCTCTTCTACTTTCACCTGTTTGAACATCTTCAATTGATTTTTTAATCTGCTTGGCAGTAAAACTTTTAAAATCACGCATGATGTCTGATAGCGTTTGGGTTTCGCTTTCTGATTGTGCTATTAGGTGTACGTGATTGCTCATAATGACGTAGGAGTACACAACTAATCCCTTTTCTGCTATGCAATATTTCAAGCTCTCTAGTACTTTCCCATAGTTTTATTTTTTCATTTGAATTTATATTAGTAGTTTTCACGCTCGCCAGAGGCGAGTTATATAGAGGTGTCGGACTACAAGTCCTAACCAGCAGTACGCATCAAACAGCCACAACCTCCTTAACATCCAACTCAACCATCCCACCCCCAAGCGGAAAATGCAAAAAACACCGAATTTCTTTCCCAGAAAACTGCTCACGCAAAGCCTGTTTAGCCAAAAAGAACCAAGGTGCTAATTTCAACGCCTTATTTTTCCATTCCTTTTTCCCCTTAGCAAAACCCGAATTTTGAATAATCACCAAACCTTTATCCGTTTCTAAAATTAAATCAATGGTTGTATCAAACAAACGTTCTTTATAATGGTAGCGAACAGGGTACTTTTTGTAAATCTGGGTAGCATTAAAAGTTTGCCCTAAAAAGGTTAAATAGGTTTTAGAATGCAAGACTAAACTCCGCAAATCTAGTATTTCGGAAACATTAAAACGTTCTAAAATCGCTTCGGCTAAATCAAAGCGTTCAACGGCAGATAGACTTAAATCATCTACTGTTAAGAAGGCTTTGGTTGCTTTGGCAGCAGCATATTGATTGCCCTCTTCTTTGAGGGTTAATTGAGCGCCATACTCAAATTTATTGGTTGTTTTGGCAGACATTTCTGTTTGAAAATACTCTCTTTCAATATCAATAGGATAGGTTAAATGACTTGGGTCTTTCCCGTTTCTTTCAGAAATAAACGTAATGGCCTCATTCGCTAAAGCCGACGTTTCAAAATCTCTTGGATAAGGGAAAATGGTGGTATCTAATTTCAAAATCCCTTGTTCTTTCCAGACCCAAGGTGAATCATCCGTATATTGATCCAAAGTAGGAATGGTTTCATCGCCATCATGCCAAACTCGGTTCAGCCATTTAGTTGGATTTTTACGGGTTGGAAAAACCAAATAATCTCTCGCACGGGTAATGCCTACATATAAAACCCTCGCCTCTTCTCGTAAGGCCTCTTTTTTAGCAAAAGCTTTGACTTCACTCCCATTAATCCGTTCTTCTAATAAGGTGTTTTTGATTTGATCGGCATAAGGGTTCACCCAATAGCGCAACCAACGATTGCCTAAAATATTATCTAAATCTACTTCGTCGGTTTCTGGCACAATTTGTACGCCCCAAATCTTATCCCTTAAGGTGCCTTCTAAATCATGGCAAATCACCATCGGCCATTCCAAGCCCTTACTTTTATGGTAAGTCATTACATTCACCGCATCTCTACCTACGCCTGAACTTTGTCGATCTAAATCCTCTGCCCCTAAATTATTGAGCCATAATAAAAATCCACCTAGCGTCGCTGCGGTATGCAAACGGTTACAGTTTTCTTCGTAAGATAATGCCAACTGCCGCAATTCGTCCACATTGCCCAAACGCTGCGCACCATTGCCCCAACTGGCAATAATCCGCCGTAAATCCAATTCCTCCAAAACCAAATTAATGATTTCGGAACTAGACAATTCGGCACCCTGTATCCGCAAATCATTTAACTGTTGGATATAGGCATCATTCGTTCCCCATTGCCATTCTGCAACTTCTCCCGTTTCTACTTTATTTAAAAAATCTAAACGATCTTCTACAATGGCTTTCAGCGATTCGCCTGCCCCTAGCTTTAAAATCTCGGCAATAGACAAGGCGTCATTTCTACTAACAATAAACTTTAGACACGCCAACACTAATTTGGCCTCAGCTGTTTCTAATAGCCCATTTCTAGAAATAGCTGCCTTGATACCTGCTCGATGCAAGGCTTCTGCCATGACGCCACATAAGGCATTCGATCGACATAATACCGCAATGTCCCCTGGTTCAATCAACCGAGGTTCCTCCTCTTCTTTTGGGAAAACTAGTTTGCCCGATACTATTGTTTTTTTAATGGAATTCGCAATACAATTTTCCATCCATGGACGCCCAGGCATCCGTTTTTCTCCATCATAATGCATGTGCCAATGAAGCAATGGATGTCCTAAAAACTCCATAAACTCTTGGTCTTTGACCTCTTTTTTTAATTTATCTTCCGTTCGCTGAGGATCTAAGGCGACTTGTGCTTCTGGTAAATCGGAAAATGCTTTACAAAAAATAGCATTGGTCGCATGCACCACTCCTGCTCTTGATCGCCACGAATAAATCTGTATATCTTCTTTTTTTACGCCTCCTGTTTGCTTGATAATTTCCATCATCAAACTTGGATCTGCCCCTCTAAATCCATAAATAGATTGCTTCGGATCTCCTACCCAAACAGAGTGCTTGGCAAATTGCGATAACTTCAAAAATATCTCTAATTGAATTGGACTCGTATCTTGAAATTCATCCACCATCAATAAATCCAATTCATCCTTCAAAACTGCTTGCACCTGTGGATTGACCAATAACTGTTTGACTTTCAATTCCATGTCAGTATAGTCAATCAGTCCTCGGCGTTTCTTATAAGTTTCATATTCTTTAATGGCTTCAATGGCGATATCAAAAATGCCATAAATAAATTGCTGAATGTCCTCTTGAAAACCAGCGCTACCATCATGTTTTTGGGCAAGGTCTTTTAAGTCTTCTACCGCATCTCGACTTTTAGCCCCGACTTTCGTTTTACTAATCTTCACCCATTCATGCCATTCTAATGCCCCTTTTAACTTAATCTTTTTGAGCATTCCTTTAAAGGTGTCAATCCCGCCTTTGGTCACTTTCGTGGAGTCTTCGTTGGCTTCTAATTCTTGTACCGTTCTTTCTAATTCTGCATTTAATGCCGCCAGCATTTCTGCTCCTGATTTATTGGAAGGTTTGCCTAGAAATTTTTTAAACGATTCAAAAGAAAGAACTTTACTTTTTTCTAAAACTTCGGTCGAAAAATCATTCGCCCTGGCAATATCCGTTACTTGTTTGACTTCCTTTCGCCAATCGTAATCACCTTTTTTATTCAAACCCAATCGACTACTATAATACTCCATTTGCTCCATCCGTTCTTGGGTCAAAACAGTAGACAAAGATTGGTTAAACATAAATTGGTGATCTCCATCTGCAATAATATCCACTTGAGGCGAAACGCCTGCTTCAAAGGCAAATCGCTTTAATAACTTCACCCCTAAACCATGTACCGTACCAATTAGCGCATTTGCCAATTGATCCGCTTCATCCGTCAATCCTTGCTCTAATAATTTCACCCGTACCCGTTCTTGCAATTCCGCTGCCGCTTTATTGGTGAATGTTGTTGCTATAATGCCACTTGCTCGCACGCCACCTTTTAATAAAGCGACCATTTCTTCGGTCAAGCGATACGTTTTACCACTACCCGCACCTGCGGAGATAATTTTGATGTTCTTTAGTTTTTCTTTATCCACTAGTTTTTATTTTTAACTATAAAGCCCCTTTTGTTTTTTGCTGTGTATAGTTTGATTTTTTACCACATAGTTACATAGTTCATAAAGTACACATAGTTTTTTGTAAGGAATATTAATAATCCGTTGGGTTTTAAATCCGTTGGGAAGGCAATTACTATCCCCCAAATTCTTTTATCTATTCCCAAGAAGTAAATATACCAAACCTCCTTTGTTTAAATCAAAAAAGTTAAAAAAAAGTAATTTAAGGCGTAAAAAATCACTTATTACTATTTTTTGTTTTAAAATTTTGACAAATATACAATTTTTAGTTTATCTTTGTTTTGGTAATTTAAACTAATTAATAAACGTATTAATTATAAAATTACTTAACTCCAAAAAAATCATCTGGCAAGCATACCATTATTTAATCATTCAAAACGAATAAAATTATGCATCCAATTCTTAGAAATATTTTAGCAGTAATTGCTGGTCTTGTTTTAGGGAATATTGTTAATATGGGTTTAATTATGTTAGGTCCGTCTATTATTCCTCCACCTACGGGTGTAGATATGACTACCACAGAAGGTCTAGCAGACGCAATGAAAATATTACCTCCTAAAAACTTCATTTTTCCATTTCTAGCCCATGCACTAGGTGCTTTAGTGGGTGCATTTACTACAGCTAAATTAGCCGCTAGTTATCACCTAAAACTAGCCTTAGTCATTGGTGCTTTTTTTCTAGTTGGCGGAATAATGATGGTGCAAATGATACCGAACACGCCTACTTGGTTTGCAGCACTAGATTTAATTGGGGCTTATTTACCAATGGGTTGGTTAGGTGCAAAACTGGCAAATAAAAATTAACAGAAAATAAACCGGTACTTCTCCAAATTTTTCCTTTCTTTGAGTGAAAATTGAACTAACAAATGGCTAAGCATATTACATCCTTAGCCATTTGTCATTCTTGTTAATTATAGATGTACAGAAAGTTAGATTAAAAATTAATAAAATATCTAGCTCGTCAAATCCGTTGCCTTACATCCGTTGCCGACCAATAAATACCATTGGCAACGGATGTAAGGCAACGGATGTAAGGCAACGGATAATATTACTTTTTCTAACGTACAACGATTCATAACTCATCACTTATAATTCATCACTCAAAAAAATGTCCCTTCACCCACAATTAATCAAAACCGAACCATTCACGATTCGTACTTACGAAATTGACAATCGCAAGCAAGCAACGGTTCCATCCTTAGTCAAATTAATGCATGAAGCAGCGATGCAAAATGTGATTGATTTAAAGTTATCCGTTTGGGATTTAGAGCCTCATCAAATTTCGTGGGTCTTAATGCGCAAGAACCTACTCATTCATCAATTACCCAATTTAGGCGAACAAATAAAAGTGGTGACGCATTGTGCAGGCTTTGAAAAATATTTCACTTACCGAGATTATAAAATATACAACCAACAAGATGAATTATTAGCATCCGCAGCCTCTACTTGGTTGTTAATGGATACCGTCAAAAGGCGCATGTCAAGAATTCCGGACTTTATCCAAACTTTAGAATGCCCACCAGAAGCGGAATGCTTAGCTCGACCAAAAAATAAATTACCAAAATTTGAAACCGCAGATTTATCCAAAACCTTTACTGTTGGCTGGTATGATTTAGATTTTAACCAGCATTTAAATAATGTCTTTTATCTGCAATGGATTTTAGAAACCGTACCAGATGAATTATTGCAAAATGGTCGTTTGAAACGGATTGATATTATTTATAAGTTGGAGTGTCAATGGAAGGAGGAAGTGATTTGTGAGACGCAGTTTGTTGCCGATGGGCATTTATTACATCGCTTGGTTCGGAAGTCTGATGGGAAGCAGTTGAGTATGGCAGAGAGTTGGTGGGAAATGGTTTAGAAAGTTTCTAGTAAAATTCACTTTCGTTTTTATCAAATTTATCACTCTTTATCAAAACTTGCCGATTTTATTAAAAATCCACAAAAATCATAATTACATCAATCACTCCACTAATCCGCTTCATCTACCCTAAAACACATAGATAAAGCGGATTAGTACTTGTTTATTCCGCTTTATCTATCTATTTTGCAAAAAAGCAATAGAAAATGGTAACACAACTAATAGGCAGAAAAGACGAAGTAGCTATCTTAGAAACCGCTTTAATATCAGATCGTCCAGAAATGATTGCGGTTATTGGAAGACGACGAGTAGGTAAAACTTTTCTAATCAAACAAACTTATGGGCAATATTTAGATTTTGAATTAACTGGTTTGCAACATGCGACTAAGGGAGAACAATTACAAAATTTTCTTTTTGCTTTTAGAAACGCTTTTCCTGATTATCCCATAGAGAAAAAACCTAAAACATGGTTGGATGCTTTTTTTGCCTTATCAAAAGCGCTAGAAGAAAAAGCTAAACAAGAAAAATTAGTCGTTTTTTTAGATGAATTACCTTGGTTGGGCACTAAGCGCTCTGGCTTTATTACCGCCTTGGGATGGTTCTGGAATAGTTGGGCAGTCAATCAATCTATTGTTTTAGTTGTATGTGGTTCAGCCGCATCTTGGATGGTAGAAAAAGTGATTAATGATAAAGGAGGATTACACAATCGAGTGACTAAACTATTGTCTATTTATCCATTTTCCTTAGGAGAAACAGAAGCATTTTTAAAGAAGCGACAAATTAAGCTCAACCGTTACCATATTACCCAATTATATATGACGATGGGCGGTATACCAATGTATTTAGACCAAGTGCAGCGAGGATTATCTGCGGTGCAAAATATTCAAGCCATCTGTTTTCAACGAAATGGCTATTTACGCAAAGAATTTAATAGGTTATTTGCGTCTCTTTTTGATAATGCAGCCAATCATATTGAAGTAGTTCGAGCATTAGCATCCAAGAAAATAGGCATGCTTCGTACAGAAATAATTACCAAAACGAAGTTTGAGAATGGAGGTATGTTAACTACGATATTGAATGAATTACACGAATCTGGATTTATTAAAATTTATAATGGATTCGGCAAAAAAACGAGAGATAGTATTTATCGGTTATCTGACCCTTATTCACTCTTTTATTTGACCTTTATTGAACCTTTGGGAACGAATGCGAAAGCAGATTTTACGAAGTTAAGTGATTTACCTAATTATAAAGCATGGAGTGGTTATGCCTTTGAAAATGTATGTCTTCAACATATTAATCAAATCCGAAAAGCACTTGGCATTGCAGGTATTTTTACCACAGCGTCTTCTTTTGTGACTAAACCCATAGACGGCTTACCTGGTGCGCAGATAGATTTAATTATTGATAGAGGAGACCATTCCATTAATATTTGTGAGATAAAATTTAGCAATTCTGATTATACGGTCACAAAAAAAGACGTAGATAATATTGCGACTAAGAAAAAGGTATTTCAACATCATTCTAAAACTAAAAAGCATTTGTTTACCTCTTTAATTACAACTTTTGGGGTAAAAGAAAATGCGCATAAATTAAATTATATAGACCAGACCGTATTATTAGATGATTTATTTGAACGCTAAGAGTTTGTTGGGGATTTGTTTTTGGAGATAAAAAAGATGGATTTTTTGTTCTGATGATGTGAAATTTCTTCGTAATAGCCGTAGCTATTGCTAATAAATTTTACGAAATCAGAGCGAAAAAGGCGCTTTTTTAACCCAAAGGATAAATTCCCAACAAACGCTAACCAACATGCTCCAAAAATTGCATCTCATACAATTCCTTGTAATGTCCATTTTCTAACTTCAACAATTCTTCATGCGGTCCTAGTTCTTTAATCTGTCCTTTCTCTAAAACCATAATATTATCGGCATGTCGAATGGTTGATAAACGGTGAGCGATAATGATAGAAGTTCGTTTTTCTATTAAAGTTTCTATGGCGTATTGAATAACCGATTCTGTTTCAGGATCAATCGAAGAAGTCGCTTCATCTAAAATTAAAATATCTGGATCAAATACTAAGGCTCGAACGAAGGAAATTAATTGTCGTTGCCCCATCGAAAGGGTTGCGCCTCTTTCCATTACTTCATAATCGTAACCGCCTGGCAACTTCATAATAAATTCATGTGCGCCAATCATTTTGGACGCTTCTATTACTTGTTCTTTAGAAATAGAATCATCTCTTAAGGTAATATTATCAAAGACCGAACCTGAAAATAAAAAGACATCCTGTAAAACAACGGCTGTTCGTTGGCGCAAAGCCAATAATTCATAATCTTTAATATCGATGCCGTCAATGGTAATTTTCCCTGCATTCAATTTGTAAAATCGGTTGAGGATATTAATAATCGTGGATTTACCTGAACCTGTGCTGCCTACGATTGCCAACGTTTCCCCTGCATTGACTTTAAAACTCAAATCTTTTAAAATATATTCTTCGTCGATATAGGCAAAATCTACATTTTGGAACGCCAAATCTCCTTTTAACCTAGTCGGCTGAATCGTTCCTTTATTTTCAATTTGTTGGTCATTATCCAAAACCGTAAACACTCTATCTGCTGCGACCAAACCCATTTGTAGTGTATTAAATTTATCCGCTAACATTCGCATTGGTCGGAATAACATCGACAAAAAGATGGGAAAAGCAATCAAAGCACCCAAAGTGACATCACCACCAATCACTCCTCTTGCCCCATACCAAACCATTAAACCTAAAGCCGCCGCCGAAATGATTTCTACAACTGGAAAAAAGACCGCATAATATAAAATGGCATCTAAATTGGCTTTTGTATAGGCTCGATTAATTTCTTTAAATTTTTCCATTTCGGATTGCTCCTGATTGAAGATTTGTACAATCCGCATCCCTGTAATTCGCTCTTGCAAATAGGCATTCATCCGAGAAATTTGCGTTCGGACGATTTGATAGGAAGCTTTGACTTTCTCTTTAAAAATATAAGTGGCAATAATTAAAAAAGGCATAGTCACTAAACAAACCAAAGTCAATTCAATGCTTGTATAAAACATAATTGCCAATACCGCAAATAAGGTCAATAAATCCGCTAAGATGGTAATCACACCTTGAGAAAATACCGTATTAATCGTTTCAATATCGTTAATTGTTCGAGTCGTAGAAGTACCAATTGGCGTTGTATCGAAGTATTTTAATTTAAGGCTTGTAATATGTTGAAAAACGCTCACCCGAAGGTCTTTGATAATAGACTGCCCTAACCAACTAGTCGCATAAATAAATGCGTATTGCATGACCACATTTAGAACCAATAGAATAGCGATTAATCCCGCAATTCGAGTCATCCCATCAATATCATATTTGAAAATATAATCATCGACCATTACTTTAATTAAGTAGGGACGAAGCGTTGACAAAGGGGCAAGAACTACCGCCAAAATACCTGCTGTGATGAAGATACCTTTATAAGGTTTTGCTAGTGCAATAACGCGGGTGAATAACTGATAATCAAATTTCTGCGGTTGTTGTTGGCTCATGAACGGCGTTATGTGTAATCTATGTTGCGAGTTACGGGTTGCGAGTTGTGTGCAATTTTGTATCAAATCAAGCTAATTCACTTGATTATTAGCTATCACTACTCAAAATTCACTAATTCCAAAAATTATAAACTCCAAGCTACAACTCAAATTATCATGTTTAAAAGATGTAAAAATAACAGTTTTTTAGGGCTAAAGTTCCTAAGAAGAAAGAAATTATTAGGGATAACTAGTTATAGTTCAATCAACTCGCAACTCGCAACCCGTAACTCGCCCACTTTCTAGTATAAAAATACTACTTTTGGTTATCAAATAGATTAAACCAATTTTAATATGAAATTTAACTACTGCCCTACCTGTACGTCGTCTTTAGCAATTAACGAAGAAAATTACCTCGGTTGCACCAATCGGGAATGTAGTTTTGTCCATTACCAAAATCCAACGCCTGTGGTGGGGGCGATTGTAGAATACGAAGATGAGACGATTGTGTTGGTACAAAATGTAGGTTGGCCGCCAACTTGGTATGCTTTGGTAACTGGCTTTTTAGAAAAACATGAACATCCAGCCAAAGCCGTTTTAAGAGAAGTGAAAGAAGAAACGGGTTTAGATGCAGAGATTGTTTCTTTTAGAGGACATTTTACCTTTGAACGAATGAATCAAATCATTATGATTTATCACGTTAAAGCTACTGGACCAATTAACATTGACAAAACAGAAATTGCGGATTATAAAGTTGTCCCAATTGCCAAAGCAAAGAGTTGGCCACAAGCTACAGGAATTGCTTTGCAGGAATGGTTGGTAGAACGGCGAGGGTATTGAACCAGTTACCAGTTACCAGTTACCAGTTGCGGGTTACCAGTTGCGGGTTGCCAGTTACCAGTTACCAATTATCATCTGATTTCAAACTGGCAACTGGTATCTGGCAACTGGCAATCGACAAACCTTAAGAATTAATTAACAGCATCCAGCCAAGGATTAGCAGCCGCTAAGTCCTTTCTTTTCGTTTTTAATTTTAGTTTTGCAATCGAGAATTCCCATCATCGACTAATTTATTTTACTATTAACAATTTAGCATGAAAACTTTTTTTACAAGTTTACTCTTATTTTTTGTTGTCTTTGCCTTTGGTCAGGCTGATGGTGTTGACACTTCCAAAGTCTATCCTGTAGCAGAACGCATGCCGATGGTGTCCAATTGTGCTGCCTGGGACACCACTTATCAAGTACAAACACAATGTTCGCAAGAAGTTTTATTAAAATTCATCTATGCCAACGTTCAATACCCTGACTCTGCTCGGTTGCAAGGCGTGGAAGGAACGGTAGTTATTAATTTTGTAGTGAACCCCGATAGTACCATTAGTGATGCTAAGATTGTTAGAGATATTGGTGGTGGTTGTGGAGATGCTGCTTTAGCCGTTATCAATGCTTTAAATCCTTTGGGACTAAAATGGGCGCCAGGTAGACAACAAGGCGTTCCTGTAAAAGTGGCGATGAATATTCCAGTAAAATTTAAGCTAAAAGAAGTCCCGCCTTATGATTTAGTGGATGGCGATACGATTTATAATACTTTCGATAAAGTGTTAGCATTTACGGGAGGAGAGGAAGCAATGTCCAACTTTATAGGGGATAATCTCAAATACCCTAAGGCGGGAAATGATAGTTGTTCAATTGGAACAATAGAGGTCAAGGCCTTGGTGGAAGCTGACGGTGTGGTACGGATTTTAGAAATGAATGATTTTAGTAGCTTGGGCATGGATTTTCAATTTGAAGCCATTAGTGCGACTACTGCCTCGATTGGCAAATGGGACGTAGCAGAATATAAAGGTAAAAAAGTACCTGCTGCTCATTTAATTCGGATGGACTTTAAACCAACCGTTGCCACTTGTAAAGCAACGATCTCTAAATTTGAAGAAGCCCAAAAAATAGCAGTAGAAGGAAGTCAATTATACAATGCGGGACAACAAGAAGCAGGTATTGCTAAATTAAGCGAAGCTATTGTACAATTTCCAGATAATGCCGAGTTTTTATACGCTAGAGGAAATGCTTATTTGGATATGCAAAATTATGCAGGTGCGTGTGAAGATTTGAGTAAAGTAAAAGAAATTTTATTAGTCACTTGGGTCGATAATTTATTACCTGTTATTTGCAAACAGGCAGATAAGGAGTAAGTCTTTGTTGTCTATAATTGGAATTATCTATGCTTTTTGGGTAGATAATTCCAATTATAATCTTATATTTGGAATTATCTCTATTAAATTTCGATATAAATGATTGGTAGACAGCAAGAGATTAAAAAAATAGACCTTTTACTAAATTCTTCTCGTGCTCAATTTTTAGCCGTAACTGGAAGAAGAAGAGTTGGTAAGACCTTTTTGATAGATACTTTGCTAAGTAATCGTTATTGCTTTAGCATGACGGGAATTCAAAACGGAAATATCAACGCCCAGTTATTAAATTTTGCTGTCAAATTAGCAGAATATAAAGGTACAACTGATGTAGTGACCTCTAAGAGTTGGCAACTCGCTTTCCTTCAATTAAAAGCCTACCTAAAGACATTAAATAAAAAAGAAAAACAAGTCATTTTTATAGATGAGTTGCCTTGGATGGCTACCCCTAAATCAGGGTTTATCCAAATGTTAGCCCATTTATGGAATGATTATTTATCAAAAGAAGCTCATTTCATCTTAATTATCTGCGGTTCTGCAACTTCATGGATTAGCAAAAAAGTAATTAATGACCCAGGAGGGTTACATAATCGACTTACTGAAATTATTCATCTAAATCCTTTTACATTAAAAGAAACGAATGAATTTTTAAAGAGCAAAGGTTTACGATTTACGAATCAGGAAATTGCCAAAATTTATATGGCGCTAGGTGGCATTCCTTTCTATTTGGAAAATTTAAGAAAAGGAGAAAGTTTTCCTATTGCTATAGAACGAATATGCTTTGCACCGACTGGTTTATTAAGGAATGAATATAATAATCTCTACCAAGCGCTTTTCAATCATGCAGATATTCATAAAGCAATTATAAGTGTGTTAGCTATTAAACCTTATGGTATGACACATGCTGAAATTTTGCACAAAACGGGGTTGAAGCAATCAGGTAGTTATCAAAGGGCAATAGAAGAGTTAATTGTTTCAGATTTTATCGTAGAACAATTACCTTTTGGCAAAAAGAAAAGAGGCGTAACCTATAGACTAATTGATGAATACTCTATCTTCTATCATAGATTTATCAAGCCTAATAAAAAATATATTCCCAAAATGTGGCAACAAATAGCTGCTAGTCAATCCTACAAAATTTGGACAAGATATGCCTTTGAAGCCATTTGTCACAAACATATAGAAGCTATTAAACAAGCATTAGGTATAACTGCTGTCTATACAGAAATTTCCGGTCTTTACGTACCCAATACTGACAACAAAGAGGGCTTTCAAGTAGATTTAATTATTGATCGAAAAGATGATACGATTAACTTATGTGAAATTAAATTTTATGCTTCTGTTTTTACCATTAATAAAAATTATTACCAGCAGTTGCTACAAAAGCGTCAACGATTTATAGAACATACGAAGACTAAAAAACAAGTTTTCCTAACTTTTATTTCTAATAATGGATTGAACCAGAATGATTATGCTACTGAAATTATTGATGCCTCCATCATCCTAGACGATTTAATCTAATTCTTGTAAATTCAAGGGTTACATTTCTTAATGCTTTCTCATTAATAAGTATTCGCCTAAAAATTAGAATACATTATGAAGCAGCTTATCTTCTCCATCCTTTATTGCTTAATTTGGATCGGTGCTAATGCACAAAATCCAACCGACTTACTAGATCAATATTTATCCAACTACCACTCCGAGAAGATATACGTCAACCACGATAAACCTTACTATATTATTGGAGAAACTATTTGGTGCAAAGTCTATTTATTAGATGCTATAACTCACCAAGCCTATGCAGTAGAACCAATCGTTTACATCGATTGGATCAATCCAGAAGGTACTATTCTAAAAACTTATTATTTGAAAATCAAAGACGGGGTAGCTAGTTTAGATATACCTACCGAACCCACCACAAAAGCAGGAAATTATACCCTTCGAGCTTATACGTTATACCAGAAAAATTTTGACCAAGCCTTTCTTTTTCAAAAAGAAATTGCGGTGACAGATTTTTATGAAAAGAAAACGGAAGCACCTGTAGAAAATCTAGATTTCGACTTACAATTCTTTCCAGAAGGAGGAGATTTAGTAGTAGGGCTTTCTTCTAGAGTTGCTTTTAAAGCGCAAAATGAAAAAGGAGAAAATATTGCGCTAAGTGGCGTAGTAGAAACGACTGATGGGCAACAAATAGCGGCTATTAAAACCTTAAATGAGGGTATGGGCTTTTTTAGTATCTCCCCAAAAAAAGGCACAAAATATTGGCTAAAAGCTACATATCAAAACAGAGAAAAACGGTTTCCTTTACCAACTATACTTACTAAGGGCTACGGATTAAAATGTGATACTAGATCTTCCCAAAAAGTAAAAATTTCATTATCAGCTACTACCAATAATTTATTGCGGGACTGTCAGTTAGTCGGTCATCTCAGAGGTCAAGTTTTTTATAGTCAAACTTTCGGCGAACAAGCAACCTTAAAATTGGTTATCGACAATCAGGAATTACCAACAGGGTTACTAACTTTCACCTTATTTGATGCTCAACAACGCCCCGTTTGTGAACGCTTAATTTTTAATAAAAACCCGACAGAAAAAGTAACCGTAAATATTGCATTGGACAAAAAGGAAACAAATCAAAGAACACTCATCAAAGGTAATATTAGTACTCTTTTGGAAGATACCATTGAGCCTAGTCAACTCTCCTTATCCGTCTATAGTGCCAGCCTAATCCCCGATGATTTACAAGGTTTGACAATAGAAAACTACTTGCAATTACAGTCTGATTTAAAAGGGCGTATTGATAATATTAATCAGTATTTCCAATCCGATGATGCCAAAACCAGAACCCTACTGGATTTACTATTGATGACGCATGGTTGGCGACGTTTTACTTGGCAGCAAGTATTGGCACAACAAACAATGGATTTAGCTTATCCTATAGAAACCTCCTTCTCTTTCTCTGGACAGATTACGAAAGAACTCAAAGGTAAACCTGTCAAAGCCAATGTTTTTCTAAATATTTTAGATGAGGAAAATTATGCCTTCGCTAATGCGACTACTGGACCAGATGGTTTATTTCATTTTGAGGGTTTCAACTTTAAGGATACAACGGACTTATTGATTCAAGCCAATATTTACAATGAAAAAAAATCAAAAAAAGTAAAAGAAGGAACATTGAAGCGCGTGGGTAATAAAGCAGTAGACATTGAATTATTTAAACTGTACGAATTACCTTTCGATGCTACTTTTAATCTAAAACCGGGGACAGATAAACCAGAAATATCCCTAAAAAAGTATGCGGCTGAAGTGGCTGAAGTAACTGGTCAAGAAATTATAGACACCTCTTTGTGGACAATTGATTTGACAGAAATTACGGTACGCAGTAAACAACTTTCTTATCGACAAAAAAGATATAATGATCTTCGCAAGCGGTATAAAGAAAAAGGTGTTTTTCATTTTAGTTCCACAGATAAGTTTTTTACGGAAGACCTGTATAAATATGTCCCAAAATTCACAGATGTTTTTGATTTAATTCGTGCGGCTATCCCAATGGCAAGGTTAGCTGGACCGACTACGGATCGACGCGTATACTTATCTGCCGAAGGATCAATTGGAAATAATCAAGGTGTTTTACTTGTTTTAAACGGTCAAACTGTTAGTGCTAGACAATTAAATTATCTTCCTCCAGAAGCAGTTTATGTAATTGAGGTCGTTACGGGTATGCGTGCACTAGCCTTATATGACGAACCAGCGGCTATAGTCATTATCACAAAAGATGAAACGGCCATTGCGGAAGCCATTTCTAAGTCCCAAGATATAGGCATGCAGCAAATTAGTCATCCAGGTTTTTATCAAGCCAAAGCATTTTATGCCCCTCGTTACGACCAACCTTTAGTGGATAAATCAAAACCTGATTATCGAGTAACCCTTCATTGGCAACCAAATCTAGTTATTACGGATACTGCCCAAGATTTTGAGTTTTATACGGGAGATATTGAAGGGAATTATTTGATTTGGGTAGAAGGAATTACCCAAGATGGTGTACCTTTTACTGGAAAGCAATCTTTTTGGGTAGAAAACAAGTAATACGAACAATTAATCCTACCAAGGTTGCTTCATTTTAAACGATTTTTTCTATTCTTAAACCTACAACCACTTTCTTTGTTTAGTCTGGACAAGAAGTATAGGTGAACTTTAGTTCACCGTAAAATACTTCGGTGAACTAAAATTCACCTATACTAGCCATTTATTCAACAATCCGACTACCTTTGCAAAAGGTATAATTTACATATATGAAGGAAGAATTAAACACGGTGCCGTTTACCGATGATCCGACAGCGGAAGAACGCAAAAAAGACCATATCGAATTGGCGTTTAAATCGCAAGTTGGACTTGACCGATTGGACAACCGTTTTGCTTACGACCCCTTGTTTGCGGCACATCCAGTCAAAGGTACACCCTATGGCAGTATCCCTTTTTTGGGTAAAACGATGCAGGCACCAGTTTGGGTATCTAGTATGACGGGCGGCACAAAAATGGCGAATACAATTAACCACAATCTAGCTAAAGTTTGTGGAGCATTTGGTATGGGCATGGGCTTGGGTTCTTGTAGAGGTTTGTTATATAGTGATGAATATTTACAAGACTTTACGGTGCGTCCACTAATTGGTGACGATTTACCACTTTATGTTAATTTGGGGATTGCCCAATTGGAACAGTTGATTGAGCAAAATGAATTATATCGAATTACGCAATTATTGGATAAATTAGCCGCAGATGGTTTGATTATTCACATCAATCCTTTTCAAGAATGGATGCAACCAGAAGGCGATCAATATAAAAGACCTGCTTTAGAAACGATTACGACTATTTTAGAAAAAATGGATATTCAAATCATCGTCAAAGAGGTAGGGCAAGGCATGGGCTATAAAAGTTTAAAAGCTTTACTCCAATTACCTTTAGCTGCGGTGGATTTTGCAGCAAGTGGCGGCACTAATTTTTCGATGGTTGAACTATTAAGAAGTAATGAGACGAAACAAGCGGCTTATAATAATTTAGCACATGTCGGACATTCCGCTGAGGAAATGGTTGATTTATGCAATCAAATCAAAGTTGAATTAGGCGATAAAGTACTTTGCCAGCAATTGATAATTTCTGGTGGCGTACGAGACTTTTTAGATGGCTATTATTTAATCGAAAAAGCTAACTTTGAAGCTATTTATGGACAAGCTTCTGGTTTTCTAAAGCATGCACAAGGCGATTATGATACGCTCTATCAACATGTGGAACGCCAGATTGAAGGACTGAAATTAGCGAAGGCTTTTTTGAGGGTTAAATAAATTTTAAGACATAAATATTCGTCCTGTAGGGACGTAAGATGGGTAATATGGAAAATAAGACATCACAACAACGAACCATTTCTGGCTTTTCAAAACTATCCAAAAGAGGGAAAATAAAATGGATAGTACAAAATTTCTTTAAAGACCCCGAAGTGGTCGCCAAGGAATTAAAAAGCTATTGGTTAAGCAACGAAGACCAGCAAAAAATCATTGATGGCTTTAGTGAAAATACGATTAGTAATTTTTATTTGCCTTATGGTGTCGCACCTAACTTTAAAATTAATGACGAAACGTATGTCATTCCGATGGTTACCGAAGAAAGTTCGGTGGTGGCAGCCGTTTCCAAAGCAGCTAAATTTTGGATGAGTCGAGGTGGTTTTAAAGCCAAAATATTAGGTACTAAAAAAGTTGGACAATTACATTTTTCTTGGAATGGTGATGTGCAAAAATTACAAGAAGTATTTACCGAGTTAACCATTGAACTTAAAAAAGACGCTCAACCTATTACCGCCAATATGGACAAAAGAGGTGGCGGTATTCAAGAAATAGAACTCGTCGATTTTACGGACACCGAACCGAATTATTACCAACTACGCTGCAATTTCGAGACTTGCGATTCAATGGGGGCTAATTTCATTAATTCCTGTTTAGAGTCTTTTGGTCAGACCTTGATACAATTTATTACCACTCATCCTATTTTTTCAGCAACAGAAAAGGAAGTGGTAATCATCATGGCAATTTTATCCAATTATACACCAGAATGTGTAGTAAGAGCTTCGGTAGAATGCCCAATCGCAGACTTAGGACAGTTTGGAGAAATGGATGCAGAAATGTTTGCTTTCAAATTTTACAAAGCCATTCGCATTGCAGAAATCGACCCTTACCGAGCAACAACTAATAATAAAGGAATTTTCAATGGCATTGATGCCGTCGTACTAGCAACGGGCAATGATTTCCGAGCCATCGAAGCAGGTGGACATACCTATGCCGCTAAAGATGGCCAATACCGCAGTCTAAGTCATTGTAGCATTGAAGATGGCATTTTTAAATTTTGGTTAGACGTGCCATTGGCTTTAGGAACGGTTGGTGGCTTGACTAGTTTGCATCCTGTAGCTAAGCGATCTTTAGAGTTATTAGGCAATCCTTCTGCCCGAAATTTAATGGAAATTATTGGCGTAACAGGCTTGGCACAAAACTTTGCTGCTGTTCGTTCATTAGTCACTACGGGGATTCAGAAAGGGCATATGAAAATGCACCTCATTAATATTTTAAATCAATTGGAAGCTTCTGAAAAAGAAATTAAAGAAGCGGTCCTTTATTTTAAAGATCGAGTTGTTTCCTTTTCTGCTGTTCGAGAATTTATTGATGTATTTAGAACAGGGAAAATGGTCAAGATTTAATGATACTACTACAAATCCATCACCGCCTCCACATCAGGATCCAATTCAGGCTTTTCCGAAGTCAAAGAAATACCAATAAATAAAATTAAAGAAACCGTCAAAGCCAAAGCACCGACATCAATATTATAAGGCACCGAAATTTTAAATATTTTAATCACAAAATTGACCGCTAAGCTAGAAAGCACCGCAATATTTGCTGCCATTGGCGTAGCTCGTTTCCAATTAAAACCAATAACCACTACAGGCACAATCGCTGCGGCAAAAGTTCCCCATCCGAAAGCACCAAGGATAGCCACTAAATCTCCAGAGTAGAGGGCAAAAACTGCTGCAAAAATAGTAATCAAAGCCGTCGTTGTTCTTGCCCAAAATAATTCATTCGTAATCGTTTTACCAATTGCTTTTGGAATATCATGCATAACGGCTGCCGTTCCAATATTCAAAAAAGCATCTGCCGTAGACATAATAGCCGCAAACAATCCAGCAAATACAACGCCTGCCAAAACGGGATGTGCATAATTCTGCAAAAATTGAGAAGCGGCGGCATCTGGTGTCGCTAACTCTGGTTGGACACCTTGTAAAACTAAAGCTCGCATCGCCAAACCAATACCAATCCATAATAAGGCAGAAAAAAGATAGCCCATTGCCGATACAGGCAAAATATGTTTAGCATCATTGACTTTTTTATACATCATCATTTTGGTAATGACATGGGGCTGCCCCGAACTACCAAGTCCAAAGACAAAAAACCAACTCAGACAACCCACCATACCGAGTGTTCCCCAAGGGCCAATCGCTTCTGGATCATGTTCTTGGATGGTTTGGCTGATTTCTGAAAAGCCATTATCAAAGGTGTAAACAACCGTAATAAAAACCAGAGTAGCAGCAACCACCATTACTCCACCTTGAATTAAGTCGGAATAAACAGAAGCCACAATTCCCCCTGTCACACTATAAAAAACCAAAATGGAACAAGAAATTAAAACACACATTTCTAAACTGATCGTCGCTAAAAATTCCGTTTCAACTAAAATATCTTTTAAAACGACGGACATCGCTAAAATTTGGGTCGCTAAATAACCTAAAACCCCTAAAATAATAGCAACTGCTACTAAAAAACTAGTGGATCTTTTTCCGTATCTTAGAAATACCACATCTGGTAAGGACAAAGAATTACCCAATTCTGAAAATAAGCGCAGTCGTTTGGCTAAGAGTATAAAAGAAATATTATACCCCATGACCGCACATACTACCATCCACACCGAACTCATTCCCAATTTATAAACCAATCCAGGACCGCCGACAAAACCAAAACCGCTTAAAGTACTAGAAAAAACGGCAAAGGCGGTTACCATTACGCCTAAATCTCGCCCTGCCATGAAAAAATCATGCGTCGATTTAGTCCGTCTTAATGCCCAAATTCCTACGCCTATACACAATAGCATATAAAATGCAACGAAGGTTAGGATGATTGGACTTCTATATGCTTCCATTAATTAATGTTGAATTTTAAATGATTGAATTTTGAATCTGCCTACTGCTACTGCTTACTGCCTACTTTCTTTTTCCGATTAGCCATAATTTCCGCAAATCGTTGCTCATCTTCTGCCGTATAAATCCATTCTTCAAATTTAGTAGTATAAAAGAAAGTGATAATAGTAGGAATAAGCATCATACCAAAAAGCATCCAAGCAGTAGGTTTGGGTAAACCCATAAAATAATCCATATTATTGGTTGCTACATAATCCCACCAAGATTGTGTTAACATCGTAAAACCAAATAAAAGCGCAGCAATGCCTATAGCCAAAACTCGATATAATTTTTTTCTAATAACTTCTTCTTTTTTTCGACCTCCGATAAATACCATAAAACCAAAGATGCTAATAATGCCCATTCCAAACAGATAGGCTAACCATTTAACCGTTAAATTAGTCACAACAGTCGCTCCACTATGATTTAAAGTTGAGTAAGTCGTATCTGTACCGCCCGTAGCATTTGCTGGTACGTCCGACATCCATAAGGCGATAATTAGTAAACCAAAGGCGAGTAGAAAGCCAAAAAATAGCTTGATTATCTTATCCACAGTTTTTCGTTTTAGGAGTAAATTTTCGAGATGTCTTAGTTGTAAAAACATTCCGTTATTGAACTCAGCCTAAAATTAATATCTTTTTTGGCTTTACCTAAAAAATGGGCTACTTCTATTTCGTAACTTAGGATTATTTACATTTCGTCCTCCTCAATAGGAATAATCAATTCTACTCTAGTCCCCGAAGCATTCCCTTTTTCATCCACCAAATCAATAATTTCCAAGCTATTCTTAACCGCTTTTCCACTACGCAATAAATCCAAGCGTTCTCTGGTAATCGCTAAAGCAACAGATTTATGTCCTTCGGCAATTTGGCTTTTTACCATTTTAGCTTTTGCTCGCCCAATACCATTATCTTCAATACGACAACTTAACCTTTTACCCTTTCTGGCAAATTCGACTTCAATTTTTCCTCTTTTATCCAAATGGGCGACTCCGTGAATAATCGCATTTTCTACAAAGGGTTGTAATATCATGGAAGGCAAATAAACCGTTTCTATCTCTATACTAGCTGCTACTGTAATTTCATAATCAAAAGTATTCCCTCGGCTAAATTGTTCTAGAGATAAATAATTAGTTAAAGTATTAATTTCTTCTTCTAAAGTAATGGTCTCTGTTCGAGCATTTTCTAAAGTTGCCCGCATGAGTTTAGAAAATTTAGCTAATTGTAAACGGACAGTTTTTATATCGGTTGGCGTAATCGCTCCTTGTATAGAATTTAAAGCATTGAAAATGAAATGCGGATTCATCTGTAGTTGTAGCGCTTTTTGTTCCAATTCTAAGCGTTTTTTATCTAAAGTTAGTCGATCTTGAATGCCTTTGGCTTTTTGTCGAACAATATTGATTCGCCATTTAACAAAAAAACTAATCAGTAATAAACCGCCTAAAATACTGCCTATTCTAAACGGCAATTTTTGCCAGAAAGGAGGGCTGATTTCAAATGGAAAAGCTAAGGTATCAGAGTAGCTATTGTCTGCCGTTCTAGTGGCTCGAACTTTTAAAATATAACTACCTGGTAAAAAAGTTCGTTGATAATTATTGTTATTACTTGGATTAACCCAATCCTTATCTACGCCTTCTAATTTCCATTGGTATTGCAAGGTATTCGGATAAGACAAATGTAAGCCCATTACTTGAAAACTTAACTCATTTTGGTCGTAAGGTAAATTTAGGTTTGTCCACTTTTCTTCCTTGTTTCCATAAGGCGTTTGACTCAATTCTTGGTCAAATAATTTGGTAGATTGTAAATAGATTTTTGGTGAGTAATTGATTCCTTTTTTAGCTATTTTATTATACTTGGTTAACCCATTGACCGTACCAAACCATAAATTCCCTTCTCTATCTTTTTCCACCGTATTTAAACTAGTTTCTACACCCTTAAATCCTTCTCTTTGTCCGTAATATTCTTTGGCAATAATATTTCTAGCTGCATCTAATTGTAAATAGTTGAGTCCTTTTTCACTACCTATCCAAAGGTTATTTTCTACATCCGTTTCTAATAACTTAATATTATTGGAAGCCAGTCCTTTATAATTATTATTAATCGTAAAAGAAACTCCATTTAAATCAATATTACCTATGCCATAACTAGCTGTTCCATACCATAAAAAACCTAAATCGTCTGCTGAAAAAGAACGAATAATATTTTCTGCTAGTCCTTCTTTTTCAGTAAATAATTTTATAACCTCCTCTTTTTCAATTAGTGCAATTCCTCCTCCATTCGTTGCTACCCATCCCCTATTTTGTTGGTCAATATATAAGTCGTTAATTTGATTAATAGGTAAACCATTTTGAGTCGTAAAATTGGTAAATATAGATTGGCTTGGTGAAGCATCATTCCAACTAATTTTGCTAATCCCATTATTTACGGAAGCTATCCAAATATTCCCTAAAGCATCTTGGGTGATGTCTGTAATTTGATTTCCAACTAAGCCATTTTCGGCAGTAAAACTTAAGTATAAACTATCCAAAAATACCGTCACGCCATTATCTGTACCAAACCAAAAATGCCCCAATCGGTCTTCAAAAATAGCTTTGCAAGTACCTGTAGTTAAACTTGAATTGTCTTCAAAATTAGTAAACGCCCCCTCATTATACAATTGGATACCACCACTAGAAGTAGCCACCCATAATTGCCCTTTATTATCCTTTTCTAGGGCATAAATATAATTGCCATTTAAGCCTTCTGTTTTTGTAAAATGCTCAAATTGTTGCCCTCCATATTTACTTAAACCGCCTCCAGAAGTACCCAACCAAATATTCCCCCAACTATCTTCTACAATACTCTGCACATTATTATTTGGTAAACCTTGTCGAGTAGTAATCGCTTTAAAATTACGAGTTTGAGCTTGCCAAATCATTGCTCCTTTATCAGCCGAACCTATCCAAATATCGCCACTTTTAGTAGTGTTTAAAGTTTGAATCTTAGTAGAGGATAACCCATCCGAGACTGTTAATTGCCGTAGTATTTTATCACCATCTGATAAAAATATGCCTTGATTATATGCTGCTATCCAGATTATGCCACCTGTGGTCTCTTTCATTGCTCGAATATCTCTAAAACTATCACCATCAGTTCTTTTTATTTCTACTAAACCTTTCTTCGTTATTTTAAATAATCCTTTTTTTCCGCCAACCCAAACTTGCCCGCTTTTACTTTTAAAAAGTATTCTAAAGTCATTTTCCATACCTTTTGAAACAGGCGCATCATTGAGGTATTCAAGACGTTTCAAATGACCGTCAACCAGCCAAATTTTTCCAGTATTATCTTGTTCAAAATCATAAACCACTTCCTTTGAAAGTTGGGAAACAATTGAAATGGTCTCGTTTTTTAATTGATTGACACCATTGGTGGTGCCAATCCAGATAATGCCTTCTTTATCTTCATAAAGTGCATGAATATAATTACTTTTTAGTCCATCTTTGGTTGTAAAGGTCACAAATTTAGCTCCATCAAATCGGCATAACCCTCCACCTTGAGTGCCTAACCATAAATAGCCTTTGCTGTCTTCTAGAATAGTTTGTACTTGTGATTGTGCCAAGCCTTCTGTAACGGAGTAAGTGGTAAAATTATGCTGTTGGGCATAAACAGTTATTCCATAAAAAAAGCAAGCAATAAAAGTTAAAATTTGGTATGTTTTCATTTTTCGTTATTAACCAAATTATGATAATAATCTTCTCGTTCATAAAAATCCGCAGGTTTATCTACATCTCCCTGAAAAGGCGCTTTTAATTGTCCAACATAGTCTTTCGGATAAGCTGGATTATACAAACCAATCGTACTCACTTCTCGCTCTTTTGGATAATAAAAAGTACCAAAAATGATGTCCCAAAAAATCAAATTATTGCCATAATTCATATTCGATTCGTTGATAATTTTGGAATGATGAAACCGATGTAATTCCGCCATACTAAAAATATAATTGAGCCAACCCAATTTTAGATAAATATTGCTGTGTTGAAATAAACCATGAATCGAATTGAAAACCGCATACAAACCCAAAACTTCTGGGTTAGTGCCCAACAAAATAAAAGGAACGGTTTCTGGTAATAAAAAGAATACTTTTTCAACAGGATGAAATCGAGCCGCATTCAAAAAATATAAACGATTGGGGCTATGGTGAATCGCATGGAATCGCCATAATATAGGCACCGTATGCGCCCAACGATGTACCCAATATCGCCCAAATTCTGCAATCAATAAGGCTAAAAACAATTGGGCGATTAAATGCCAATGGTGGGGCCATAATTGATTCCCCATTTTAGCCGCCAACCAAGCAGTAACCGTCGCTAAAATAATATACCCAAAAGGCGTAAATAATCTAGGAATAATCGTTTGCGTAATCACTAAATTAATCGCATCATTCCCAACATCCCCATCATTTTCATTCCAACCCGACCGAAAAGGAATTATTCGCTCCAATAAAGCAATGACGATCAACGCAATAAAAACAACAGGAAAAGTCACTTTATTAATTGCTACGCCTTGTAGTTGAATAAAATAAAAAGTTGTGCCTATACCAAATCCCATCACCAAAGGAAAGGCTAATCTTGCTAGTATTTCTCTGAAATTGAACATAAATAAAGGAATTATTTGCCAAAAATAAATGCATCCCTAAATTTAACAAAAATAAATAGAAAAGTACTTAGTGTAAAAAATACAATAATTATTACTTTTTTGTATTTTTGCGAAAATTCACTAGCACAGAGCGCAGAAAATAGAACTATATCTCTCTATTTTCTGCGCTCGCATCTCAAAAATAATGGCTGCAAATAATAACGTTGTATTAGGAATTGACTTAGGTGGAACGCAAACGAAGATTGGTTTTGTAAAAAAAGATGGAACGGTGCTTGGTTGGGATGTCTTCCCTTCTTTGGCGGATCGTGATTTTATTCATTTTGTTAATCAATTGTCTAGTAAATTTAAAGCACTCAAAGAAAGTATTAAAGAAGATTTCACCATAGCAGGAATTGGCTTGGGTGCACCTAATGCTAATTTTTATACGGGCAATATGGAAAAGGCGGTTAATTTCCAATGGGGCGAGACCGTACCTTTGGTCAATGCTATTGAAAAGGCTTTAGCCACAAAAGTGGTGATTACCAATGATGCTAATTTAGTGGCAATAGGGGAACAAGAATACGGGGTTGGGAAAGGAATGAAAAACTTTATTGTCTTGACATTAGGGACTGGTGTAGGAAGTGGTTTTATCGTTAATGGAGAATTATTATTAGGACATGATGGAATGGCTGGTGAAATGGGGCATGTCAATGTGAATCCTGATGGGCGACTTTGTAATTGCGGATCTACTGGCTGTTTGGAAACTTATGCTTCCGTTAATGGCATCAAAAGGACGGTGTTTAAATTAATGGCAGATATGAAAACGCCGAGTGTTTTAAGGGATTATAGTTATAATGAATTGACGGGTAAAATGATTGCAGAGGCTGCTTTGGAAGGTGACCCGATAGCCATGCGTGCTTTTGAATATACTGGAGAAATTTTAGGCACCAAATTGGCAGACGCAGGTGCTTATTTTGGTCCAGAAGCCATTATTCTAGCAGGTGGATTAACGAAGGCTGGTGATTTGTTATTGATTCCAACTAGAAATAGTATGGAAAAACGGATTTTTCAAGCTTTCCGTGGAAAGATTAAGTTGATGATTTCAGATATGGGGCAAAAATATGATGGGGTTTTGGGGGCAGCGGCTTTGGCTTGGCGGCACTTTGGATAACGGATTTTTCTGTAGTGTTAAGCTCTACCTGGTGAATCGACCACGGATGAATAATACCACGGATTTTTTATTACGGATTTGCTTTTATACCACGGATAGATGAAGGAACACGGATATTTGATTTTGATTATTTTAGCGTGAGTGTTTTTCCCCACGGATATCCTCCACAGATTTTTTATTACGGATTTGTTTTTATACCACAGATTTTTTTAGCAGCGAATGCTTCTTTCCCAACGGATTTTAATGCCCAACGGATTTTTTTGTAGTTTTGACTTCAGATACGATATAACTCGCAACCCGTAAACTCGCAACACAAATGCCAGAATTACCAGAAGTCAATACTTTCCAACGCTATTTTGATGGCACTTCTTTGAAGCAAAAAATTAGAGAAGTGGTCGTTTATGATGATAAAATTATTCAAGATATTAGTGGGATGGAATTTGCCGAGAAATTGCAAGGGGCAACTTTCACCAGTTCTTATCGGCAAGGAAAATACCTTTTTGGAGAATTGGATAATGGGCATAATGTATTGCTGCACTTTGGCATGACGGGAGATATAAAATATTATACCGATGATTTAGACCAACCAAAACACGAACGGTTTGCTTTTCATTTTGAAAATGGTAGTCGGTTGGGATTTGATTGTCCTCGAAAATTTGCTAAGATTCGTTATTTAGAAGATAGAAGGGCTTATCTAGATCGGATTAAATTAGGGACAGATGCTTTGCGAATTTCTGTCAAAGAATTTTTAGAAAAAGCCGAAGGAAAAAAAGCGTCGATTAAAGGCTTTTTACTCAATCAAAAACAACTTGCTGGGGTTGGTAATTTATATGCTGACGAAGTGTTGTATCAACTCAAAATTCACCCTGCCTCTAAAGTGAATAAACTGAGCAAAAAACAACTCACCAATATTATTCAGAAGACCCAAGAAATTTTACAAAAGGCGATTGACCGAACGGCTTATTATAAGGATTATCCAGATGATTGGTTTTGGCAATGGCGGAAGGAAGGAGCTATAGCTCCTGACGGGAAAAGCAAAATTGAAACGGATAAAATTGCTGGACGAACGACCTACTTCTTTCCTAAATACCAGAAACTTTACGTCTAAATTTTGTTATCAAATAGACATAAAAAAAAGGTACACACTTAGCAAGCAAGTATGCACCCCGTACAAATACTTTCGAGTAATTGAGACAACTATTCGGGGGGTAATAAGTATTTGATTAGAATAATGCAAAGCCTATGCCAAAACATTAAATATTTAAAAAAATCGTATAGAAAATTTAAATTTATTTTAAAAATGACTTATAAATCATTTTTTGGTTATGAAGTAGCTATTAATCCACCAGACCTATAATGTTGATTATCAATCATTTACTTATATTTATAATTTAATTAAATCAATATTTTTCTGTAAGAAAGAGTCTGTTCAGTTAATCTTTTAATTATCTTTTGTAAAGAGGAGGAAGGATACTAATATATAATGAGTTAAAAATTTTAGGCGATTTTTTTAAAAGAACTATATAGAGGAGTTAGGTAGGTGATTAAAAGAAAAAAAGCAGAAATGGAGCGCATCCAATAAGAATTCGTTGACAAAAGAGTAGTCAATGCTAAATTAAAATCTAATAAAATGAAGTTATACGGTGAAAGCTGTGGATGGATGATATATAAATCATACGACTCAGGAGAGTCGTGTTACACTTGTCCGTCGCAAAAGTAACACGACTCTCCTGAGTCGTACACTATTTTTAGATACTCACATTTTTTACTGTACTGTCAAAAATGAAAAATATATTTTCACCTCAAACCATAATTTTGGACATAAAAATAAGGCAGCAATTCTCCTAATTGCTGCCTTACTAACTAAATCTAATATTGTTTAATTTAAAATCACATTACTACTAGTTCAGTTGCGGCTCCATTGGTTGCAGGAGCACCATTTTTAGAATGCGCTAAAGGAGGCAAAGTATATCGCTCTACAAAAGTTTTCATCTCATCTACCATATCTGGCGACCCTATCGCAATCGTCGCTTTTTGATGTAACTGAGTAATCGGTAAATCCAAAATTCGCTCTAATTGACAACTCATAGCTTTTCCTCCTGCTTGTTCTACAATAAACGCTAAAGGATTACATTCATATAATAACCTTAATTTTCCTTGTGGATATTTTCGGGTATTCGGATATAGAAAAATACCGCCTTGAAAAAGAATTCGGTGGACATCGGATACCATTGAACCAATATACCGCAAACGTAGATTTTCATCACAGCAGTTGTCTATATATCGACGCATTTCTACATCAAATTTTAAATAATATCCTTGATTGACAGAGTAATAATTCCCTCTATTGGGGATTTGGATATTTTTATGGGACAAGCAAAATTCGCCAATCGTCGGATCTAAGGTAAAGCCATTCACCCCATTTCCTGTAGAATATACTAGCAGCGTAGAAGTACCATATAAAACATAGCCTGCTGCGACTAAATCTGATCCTTTTTGTAAAAAGTCTTTTAACTGTACAGGGTTATCTATTTCACTTTTCCGACGATAGATACCAAAGATTGTTCCTACCGAAACATTCACATCTATATTAGAAGAACCATCTAAAGGGTCAAAAACAACCACATATTTACCCGATTTCCCATTAATGCCTTCAATAGGAATAAATGCCTCATTCTCTTCCGAAGCAATTCCACAACATTCTCCGCTATTTTTCAAGCATGAAATTAATTTTTCATTGGCATACAAATCTAATTTTTGTACGCTATCTCCAGAAGCATTTTGTGTTTGGGCAGCACCTAAAATATTTAGTAAACCTGCTTTATTAACTTCTCGATTAATAATTTTGGCGGCAACACCAATGTCTCTTAATAAACCCGTTAATTCACCGGTTGCATACTGGAAATCATTTTGGCGGCGAATGATAAATTCATCTAAGGTTACTATTTGATTCATGAGATATGGAAGTTATTTAGTAGCTCGGACATTTTTGTCCGAGTAGTTTGTCAATCTGAGTCTATATAAAAACGATCGTTCGTTCTCTCTAATTTCACAGACAAGAATGGTCTGTGCTACCTTTTAAACCATAGCCATTTCTAAAACATCCGCTGCGTGATGTTGCTGATAATTTTCTTTGAATGCTGCTAATAATTTATGGGCTGTTCGCTCGTAAGCTGTTTTATCCTCCCAATTATTCTTAGGGTCTAAGATACTATTCGGTATGCCAGGACATAAAACAGGAATATTTAAACCAAAAATCGCTTCTTTTCTAAATGGTAATTCTGCTAAACCTCCTTTTAAGACTGCTTGAATTAATGCTCTCGTATAACTTAACTTAATTCTATTCCCTACCCCATAAGCACCGCCAGTCCAGCCAGTATTCACTAACCAAACATTGGTGTTATACTCTTCCATCTTTTCGCCTAACATCTGCGCATAATGTGCTGGTGCTAATGGTAAAAATGGTGCGCCAAAACAAGAAGAAAAAGTCATTTGGGGTTCTACTACGCCTGCTTCTGTACCAGCTACTTTTGCGGTATAGCCTAATAGAAAATATTTCATCGCCTGCGATCTATCCAATTTTGAGATAGGAGGCAGTACGCCAAAAGCATCACAAGTCAAGAAGAAAATATTTTTGGGGTTACCACCTTTAGAAGGGGCCATGATATTATCAATGTGATGAATGGGGTAAGAAACTCTAGTATTTTGTGTAATGTCCGTATTATCAAAATCAGGCGTACGAGTACCTGCTTTAAATTTTATATTTTCTAAAATTGCTCCGTGACGAATTGCCTTATAAATTTCTGGTTCTTTGTCTGCACTTAAGTTGATGCACTTGGCATAACAACCACCTTCAAAATTAAAAACGCCCTCTTTAGACCAACCATGCTCATCATCACCAATCAATTTTCTTTCAGGGTCAGTAGAAAGGGTTGTTTTTCCAGTACCAGAAAGCCCAAAGAAAATAGCGGTATCTCCTGCTTGCCCAACATTCGCAGAACAATGCATCGGCAATACATTCTCTTCTAATGGTAAAGTATAGTTTAAAACAGAGAAAATACTTTTCTTGATTTCTCCTGTATATCCACTTCCACCAATGATAACTAATTTTTGAGCAAAATTAACAATCGTGAAGTTATGTTGGCGAGTACCATCTTCTGCTGGAATAGCCATGAATTTTGGCAAACATAAAACCGTCCATTCTGGATTGAAGTTTTCAATTTCCGCAGTAGTTGGATTCTGGAACATATTATGCGCAAACTGACAACTCCAAGGAAATTGCGCAATCACTCTTACATTCAACCTATATCGCGGGTCTGCACAAGCAAAAACATCTTGGATATATAATTCTTGTGTTTCTGCATAAGCCAACATCTTTTTTACCAAACCTTGAAAATGCTCAGTAGTAATAGGCTGGTTAATCTCATTCCAATCTACCGTATCTTGAGTTATCGTATCTTTTACAATAAACTTATCTTTTGGAGAACGTCCTGTGAATTCTCCCGTTTCAATAACCAATGCACCTTGGTCGGACAATATACCATGACCTTGTTTAATGGATGCTTCCGTTAATAATTCAGGAGCTAAATTCCAATGTGTTGCTTTGCATTTGATGTTGAACTTTTTCTCAAAAACTGTTTTAAGCATTGTCATGATATTCTATTTTGTTGGTTAGGAAAAGGACTTTACTTTTAGCACAATTCATATCAAAAATACATCAAATAAGAAGTTGTAATTTTTATTTGATGCTTAATTACAGGCACAATTTATACCACTTTTTCTTAATTAGCGAAATTTTCGCTAAAATATTTTATTTCTCTAATCAAAGACATTTAGCAATTAGACCTATTTTATTTCAAAAAATCAATAAAAACTGTTCTTTTTTTCCTATTTTGCCCGCTTTTACGATATAAATATTATCAAAATGAGGGTTAATAAAAATATTTCCTTTTTTTGAATAAAATAAAACTTTAACACTTCTATTAGCGAAATTTTCGCTAAACTAAATAAAACCGCTTTTTTGCATGATAGATGATAATCAAATAATAAAGATGATTTTTGGGTTTAAGGTGCGTTATTTGCGACAACAGCAAGGACTATCCTATCAACAATTGCAAGACAAAACAGGACTCTCTTTATCTTATTTGAGTGATATAGAAAAAGGCAAAAAATATCCCAAACCAAATAAGATTACGGTCTTGGCAGAAGCCTTTGGCGTGGACTATGATTTTATGGTCTCGACGAATGCATCCAAAAAATTGCAGCCTGTTATTGACTTATTAAGTTCTGATTTTTTTAAACTATTTCCATTAGATGAATTTGGGATTAGTCCTAAAAAATTGGTGGAACTTTTCACCAATACCCCTGATAAAGTGAATGCCTTTATTGGAACTATTTTCCAGATTCGACGAAACTATCAGATTACTCAGGATGAATTTTATGAGGTCGCTTTGCGGGCGTACCAAGACATGCACAATAATTATTTTGAGGACTTAGAAAAGGCGGTAGATGATTTTAGAACAGAATATGGGGTACCTGAAACCTTGCCTTATACTAAAGACTATTTGGAAGCTAAGTTGTCGGAAATATATGGTATTGAAGTAGACAGAACCACTCTCCCCACTAGAGAAAACCTAAAAAATATTCGATCTTTATATGCGCCAAAGCGGAAGGTCTTAATGATTAATGAGGGCTTGGACAATTCGCAGAAGAATTTTTTATTAGCGAGGGAATTGGGTTTCCAATATATGGGCTATAAAACTCGTCCTTTGGAAACAAGAATGGTGCAAACTTCTTCTTTTGAGAAAATATTGAATAACTTTTTTGCTTCCTATTTTGCGGTGTCTCTGTTAATGAAAGAGGAAACATTGGTCAAAGACTTTCGAACAATTGTCCAAAAGAATACTTGGCGACCAGAATTATTCCTAGAGTTAATGGAGAAATATGATGTGACGCAAGAAACCTTACTCAAACGACTGCTGAATATCCTACCCCATCATTTTGGTATCGAACAATTATTTTTCCAACGAATGACAGGCAGTCAAGATTTGAAGCAATTTGTAATGACACAAGAATTGCATCTTGGACAATTGCATAATCCTTATGGTAATCTGTTAAATGAGCATTATTGTCACCGTTGGGTTGCCATTAAAATTTTGAAGAAATTGCGCATGAATATGGCATTAGACCCAAGCATTAAACAATTAGTCAATGTACAAATTTCTAAATATTGGGAATCTGAAAATGAATATTTATGCCTTTCACTAGCCAAACCAGACTTTCACAATCCAAAAGAAAGTGTAAGTGTCACCGTTGGGTTTAGACTCAATACCAAATTACGAAGTATCTTTAATTTCTTACACGATCCTGATTTAAAACATCGAACCGTGAATACGACTTGCGAACGTTGTTCTATGCCCAATTGTGATTCCAGAGTTGCAGCGCCTGTGGTAATTGAAGAAGATCGGCGAAAAGCAGCTATGAAGGAGGAATTGAAGGCGTTGAGTAAATGAACGAGTTGCCAGTTACGAGTTACCAGTTGCCTGTTTAGGATGGACAACTGGTAACTCGTAACTGGTAACCGAACCTAAGTCGTCTGCATAAACTCAACCATCAATGTAGCAATTTCGACTCCCTTATCATCTTGTAAAAAATGACCGCCTCCTTCAATAACCGTATGTTTTTGACCTTTTGTACCAGGTATTAATTTTTGTAAGACTTTTTCCCCTCCTTTAGTAATCGGATCACTATCAGAAAATAAAGTCAAGAATGGTTTTTCGAATTTCATCAAAGAAGCCCATGCTTTTTTATTATTCATTGTTTCTGGATTATCCGCAGTTGTAGGAACTAAAGCAGGAAAGATTCTTGCGCCTGCTTTATAACTCTCATCTGGATAAGGCGCATCATAAGCCGCTATTTCCGCCTCCGTCAATTCCACAACAGTTGCTTTTTGAATCATAGACCCTACTGGAAATACAGGAACGGTTTGAGAAAAATGTTGCCATTTCTTGAAAGCTTCATTGGCTCCATGTTCTCCTGTTGGCAAACCAGAATTACCTACAACCCCTCTACTAAATCGTTCTGACTCTTCTGCTAGTACCCTTAACCCAATTAAACCACCCCAATCCTGACAAAATAAGTTGATCCCTTGTAAATCTAATTGGTGAACTAAAGATTTGGTCCAATCAATATGTCTTTGATAGGTATAATCTGACGTTTGAGTAGGCTTAGAAGATTTTCCAAAACCAATTAAATCTGGTGCAATCGTTCGATAGCCTGCTGCTACAAAAACGGGAATCATTTCTCTATATAAATAAGACCAACTCGGCTCGCCGTGTAATAGTAAAACGATTTCTCCATCTTTTGGTCCTTCATCGACATAATGCATTTTCATGCCGTCGCCTACTTCGACATAATTAGGAGCGAAAGGATAATCTGGTAAATTCTCAAATCTTGAATCTGGTGTGGTTAAAAATTCCATTTTTTGATTAGGTTTATGTAGAAATAGTGAAGAATATATTGATTTTAGAAAATTAGTATTCAAATACTAATTAATAACAAGGTGACTGCTTATACAGTTCTATTATTAGGAATAAAAATTAAAAAATGAGTATTGTCAAAGGGAACTAAAATCTTTGAGGAATTATTGCAAGCGTTTCCCCGCGAATTTTTAGCCCCACGAATTATTTTTTGTCAAATCATTAGTGTTTATTGTGAAATTACTCGTATTGCAGCCCTTTCGCCGAATAAAAGTCTATTTATCAACAAAATAAATAATAATCTTTACTAGCTTCAAATCCTTGTTTTTGTAAAAAAGTTAAAATTTCTTGTTGAGGTAAATCTCCTGCTACCGAAATAATCAATTGTGGTTGTTCCATTTTCTTGATCGCATTAAAAGGCAATAGAAGTTGCCCATAAATATCTTTTCCAATCTTTCTTTCATTATTACAAACCCAATGAAAATCAATTCTCCGTTCGACCAATTGTCGAGCAATTAACTTTCCTTTTTTGCCTGCGCCCCATATAACTAAAGGACGATTTTTGTCCAATTCCAATTTTAAAAAATAATGCACCTTAATGGCTAAAAAACGATTGTCTGCATAGTTTTTATCCGTCCGAGAAGTGCGAGTAGGATAATCTCTCCATTGGTGTAAAACTTGATTATTCGGAATGACTTTTACCCCATTTTCATAAAACCGAAAACATAAGTCATAGTCTTCTGGATAACGATTCCGTCGAAAAGCTTCACATCGTTCCAAATCTGTTCGATCAATCATCCAACATGGCGAAGGTATGACGCATTCTTTATAAATATCTTGAAAATTAGTGCCTTTTTCCGTTAAATCATTTAACCAATCTTGGTATTTTTTATAACCATCTCCTAATTCTGTGACTGAAAAATATTGTACCTGTCCTATTGCTAGATGTCCTTCACCGTGTTGCACTAACTGCTTTTTTAAAATGGCTAATTTTTTGGGTAACATAATATCGTCTGAATCCATTCGAGTAATCAACTGCCCTTGGCTATTTTTATAAGCCAATCGTAAAGCGGCTATAATCCCATGTCCATCATTTATAAAAACCTTAATTCGAGGATCTTCTTTAGCAAAATTTTCCAGTATTTGTAAAGAATCATCAGTAGAATGGTCATTGATGGCAATTAATTCCCAATGTTTTTCTGTTTGCTGAATAATGGAATTCAAACAGTCCGATAGAAAAGTTACCGTATTTTTGACGGGCATTAAGATGCTAATGAGTGCATTTGACATGTCGCAAAGGTACAAATTAGTCCGTCTAAATTAAATTACTTTGGAAGTATCAAAGCGGTAGCTTAACTTTACAACTGTTATATGTAACAAGTAAAAAATAACTCCATTATTTAGTAGATAATCTTTTGCACCAATACTTCGTTATTTTTCTCAGCAATAGCGGTGCTATTGCATCAAGCATCCCGTCCGCAAGCGGTTCACAAACGGTGTTTGCTCATCTCGTCTTGGCACAAAATCTTTATCTCCAAATGGTAGACTTATTGTTTGCTCGTTACTAATCAGAAAATATTAATTATGAGCTACGATACAAAAATTGCTTGCCCTAAATGTGAATGGGAACCTGACGGTGGAGCATACTGGGGCTGTTCTTCTTGTGGACATATCTGGGATACCTTTAAAACGACTGGTGTCTGTCCTACTTGTCAGAATCGACATAAGCACACGCAATGCATTGGACATGCTGGTGGTTGTAACGCTTCTTCTTTACATGTTAATTGGTACCGAGAAATTGATCGAAACTTGAAAGAAGAAATTGAGAAAGTTGAAAAATTGATTCCCGCAGAAGTACTATAGGAATAGTACATTAATAAATTATTCCTTTTTTAATTTTCAATTTTCAATTTTCAATTTTCAATTTTCAAAGAGCATCATTTGAAAATTATAAATTGAAAATTGAAAATTGAAAATTGTAAGGAGGTCGCCTAATCATGTATGGGTAAACTACTTTTCCTCCTTTTTGTTAAGCCACTCTCTTACTTGCCTTTTTCGGTGCTTTATCGAATTTCTGATCTTTTCTACCTAATCATTTACTATGGCGTTAAATACCGTCAGAAAGTCGTGCTTTCCAATCTTAAAAATTCCTTTCCAGAAAAGACAGACCAAGAAATAACCATTATCGCCAAAGGCTTCTATAGTCATTTTTGTGACTTGATTATTGAAGCCATTAAAATGTTTAGTATTTCAGAAAAAGAAATAAAGGAGCGTTGTAAAATCATTAATCCAGAACTGATCGTAACCTATGCAAAAGAAGGGAAAAGCCTCATTATCCCAACAGGACATTATAATAATTGGGAAATGGCAGCGACAACGGTTAATCTGCAAATTCCCCATCAACCTATTGTAATTTATGCCCCTTTGCGCAACAGATTCTTTGACAATTTAATCAGATCGACTAGGACTAAATTTGGCTTAGAGTTATTGTCTAAGAAAGAGGTAAAAACAGGGTTAAAAATAGCACCCAACCGCCTACGAGCCATTATTTTTGCGGTAGACCAATCACCAGTTTTAGCAAGAGCAGCCTATTGGACTACTTTTTTAAGTCAAGAAACAGGTGTAATGATTGGTTCTGCTAAATATGCAAAACAATATGACTATCCTGTTGTTTTTGGAAAGATTGCTAAAGTAAAAAGGGGGTATTATGAAATAACATTTATTCCCTTAGTGAATCATCCTAAAAATTATTCTTACGGTGAAATTACAGAAAAACATACTCAACTATTAGAAACAATCATTATAGAAAATCCACAATATTGGTTGTGGTCGCATAAGCGATGGAAACGGAAGAAGCCTTTGAATTTATAACTAGTTTTAGGAATTAAATAATCGAGTTTCGGGTTGCGAGTTAGGTAACGTACTTTTCATTAAGTTTCGGGTAAATTATTCAATGAGAGAAATATATCCGTAAAAATTGACACAAGTACTATACTCAACTCGCAACTCGCAACTCGCAACTCAAAAAATGGACATTAAACGAATTAGCAGAGCAGACATAGACAGAAGCAAATGGAATAGTTGTGTGCATTATGCAAATAATGGCAATGTCTGCGGTTATTTATGGTATTTAGATGCCATTACCAAAGATTGGGAAGCGCTCATAGAAGAAGATTATGGATCTGTATTTCCTTTGATTTGGAAAAAAAATTGGCTGGGTCGAAAAAGTATTTATCAGCCTGAATTGATTATGGAAGGAGGCTTGTATTCAGAAAATATTTTATCTACTACTAGAATTCAGCGTTTTTTTAAAGCCATTCCTGAAGACTATAAATCTTTTAAAATCACCATTTCTAATCAAGCTAAAATCCCAAGCGATCTTGGTTTAACAATTGATAAATTAAAGCGGCAGCAGTTGATATTAAATCAACCTTATGATGGGTTAAAAGACGGATTCTCTGATGCTTTTCATCAAAAATTAGCCAAAGCTGCCGAATTGCAATTACAACCAGCCTCTAATCTAAAGCCCGAAAAAGTAGTTGATTTTTATAAAGCCCATGCTAAAAATTATAAAAAAGAAAATTACTTCGCTTACTTACGCATTATGTATAATGCCATGCACCGAGGTTGGGGATTTGCGAATGGTATTACGAGTCAAAAAGGCGATTTATTAGCAGTCTATTTTTTCATTTATAGTCATGGAAAAATCATGGTTTTATTGCCCGCCACTTCTAAGGAAGGAAAAGTAGCAGGAGCCGCAGAATTATTGCTAAGCATGTTATTACAAACACATGCGAACAAACCAGTTTATTTAGATTTTAATGGTTTTGAAGATATTGGGGTCGGCAGTCAGGAACAGGTTTATTATCAGGTTTCTAGGTAGGCTTTCAATACTATATTTTCCAGTACTTTTATTTTAAAAATGAATTTTGAAGCATTCATTTAAGAACGCTATAAATGGCGAAATGTAGGTAAATCACCCCACATTTCGCTACTTATAGCATGCGTTAATTTTAATCATTTCCGTAAAACAACTTCTTTTATCCCTTCTAATTTATTTAAACCAGAAGTATTAAATTGATTGTAATGCAAAATTAATATTGGAAATATTTTGACTGCTTCTTTATATCTTTATCTGCAGAAGATTCTCCTTCAAGGATAACTTTAAGATTACCTATTAACTGAAGTACAGCGCCATTTTTTATTCCTTTCTCATCATTTTTTATTTCAAAATAAGGGCGTTTTTTAATTTCAGGTTCCAATAAGTTGAAATCTGCTGAATGTTTAATTTCAGCTCGAATAAAAACATCTTTATTCTCAAAAAGAAAGATCTTACTCTTGTTTCTAATATAGTAATCTGGCTTACTGATCATTCCATAATCAACCTTCAGTTCATTTCCTGACAAATGAATATATTCATCTGGAAAACAATCTTCTAAAACTCTATACATTAAGTAATTCTCTGAAAAATTGGTAGTATAGAATGAACGAAAACTTCCAAGTTTTTTTCGGATTTACTGCTGTTAACGCTTCCCTCCACAAACCACCCTCAAAAAAGAATTGCCTACCGCCCCTCCCAAAATCCCCTCAAACAAAAACTAGCAATTAACCTCAATATTTGGTAAATTTGGAATCGGAAAGATTCACAAAGACGTACAATCAGGTACTAAGCTAAACGACTCCTTCGTTAATAGCCTAACAATTCTACAACTATAATTAATTATAAATCATACAATTATGAGAAAACTAAAACATTTTTCTTTGTTATTTTTCCTTTCTTTTTGCGTTGTGGCGCTACAGGCACAGGCGGAAGAATATGGACTGGCTTCCCAATATGGCGATGAATTCGATGGAAGTGCAACGGCTAGTGGACAAGCTTACGATAAAAATAAATTAACGGCCGCTCATAAAACCTTGCCGATGGGCACAAAAGTTCGGGTGACGCGTTTGGATAATAAAAAGTCGGTCGTTGTTAGAATCAATGACCGAGGGCCTTATATTAAAGGGCGAATTATTGATTTATCTGGTCGAGCGTCGGCTGCCTTAGATATTGTCGGAACGGTAAAAACAGAGGTCAAATTAGAAGTTTTAGGTAAAAATGGAACACCTAAACCAAAACCTGCGGTCGTTGCTAAGCCTGTTATTCCTAAATCAACGGTTCCTGTCAAAAAGCCTGAAGTGGCTAAAACGACTCCTAAAAAAACAACCGTACCAGTTCAAAAACGACCAGCGCCTGCTACCACTACTTCCAAACCTATCGTTATTACCTCAAAAGGAAAGAACAAAGCAAGTGCTGCGCCCAAAGCGCAAGTAGTGAAAAATACTTCCCCTGCAGAAGCTGCCCCAACATTTGATTTGGTAACGGGTAAGGACTATAATCAATACGATTTATATAAAGTGGAATTAACCCGTCCTGCAAAAGAGGGCTATGGCGTACAAGTTGGTGTCTTTTCTGATTATGACAATACCATGAAAAGAGTGGCAGAATTACAAGGGCAATGGTTTAAAAACATTTTGATGAGTATTGAAAAAGGGAAAGATGGAAAGAAAAAATATAGATTGATTTTAGGACCATTTCCTGATATGGCAACGGCTACTAGTTATAAAAATCACGCTAAGAAAAAGAAGAAATTGAATGGTTTTGTGGTAGATTTGGCAGAGATTAAAGCGGCTAAGAAGTAGTGGTTATCGGTTGTCGGTTATCAGTTGTCGGTTTTTAGACGGGCAACTGATAACGGAGAACTGGTATCACTTCAAAAACAATCCCGTTCCTATTCCCAAAAAAGTACCGACCACATAACCTAAGATACCAATCAAAATCGCTGGGGTGACTAGTTTTTTTAAACCAAAAGTAGCTGCCATAGGTGCAGCTATGGATACCCCACCAACATTCGCCGAAGAAGCAATCATAATCTCTCGAATACTATTGCCCAATAATTTTCCACCGATTAAGCTAATGATTAAATGAATCGCCAACATGATGATGGCAAAGAATAAAATGCCTGGGGCTGCATTAATGATGGCATGAATATCCGAGGCAGCGCCAATAACGGCTAGGAAAACATACATTAAAAACATCCCTATTTCAAAAGCGACATCTGCTAATGGCAATAATAACTGAGGGGCTATATTCGCCAAGAGCGTAATTAAAATCGTAATTATCAGGACATCCAAATTAATATCCGTACCTATCCAATCTGCTAGAATAGGTCCCATAAACATGCCCAGCGTGCAGAGTATACCTGAAATGGTCAAACACATCGCTATTTGTTCCATTAAGGTCGCTTCCGAAGTGGCTGCTTGCGCTACGGGTAATTCAATCTCCTCCATTTCTTCTATCTGATCTCTTAGAAAGAATTTGCTCACAAATTGTAACGAAGGCAAAATAAACAACACTAACAAATAGACGTTGGTAAAACCAACATCTACCGCAATAGTTGCTGGGAATAACGGACTTTCTACAAAATCAAAAGTGGTAGAAACTGCCATAAAATTAACACTTCCTCCGGTATACGTTCCCACAAAAGCCCCTGCTATTTTATAGCCTTCTTCGCCTAAATCAATCAATTGCGCTGCGACGATGGCACCAATGGCTATTCCTAAAGCACCAATTAGAAAGATGCCTAGCAAACGCCCCGAATCCTTGATGATTCGTTTGATTTGCACATTAAATAATAAAAGAGGAATCGAAATCGGAATGAGGTAAGTAAACACAAAATCGTAAATCGGCACGGTTAATTCCGTATCGGAAGCAGATGGAATGAGGCCGAAAGAGACCAATACTGCGGTAATCGTAATTGTGATGATTACTCCAGATAAACCTAAAAACCATTTTTTTCTTTCGCCTATTATCCCAAAGGCAGAGGCGGCAACTAAAATGGTGAATAAGGCAAATGCATTATCTGTTGCTATCATGGTCAGTGTTATCAGTTGTCAGTTGTCAGTTGCTGGTCCGTTCATCAACCGACAATTGCTATCACAAATTAGAAGTCATTAGTAAATCTAAGTCGGTAAATTTTAGTCCAAAACGTTTACTTAGATACTCATTGGTTAAAGAGCCTTTGAAGGTATAAACGCCATGTCGTAAGCCAAGATTATTAAATAATAAATCTTCGATGCTACCTGTATCTCCTGCTTTTAATAATAGTGGCGTCATAATATTACTGACCGCTATTGAAGCCGTCCGAGCAACTTTAGAGGCAATATTTGGCACACAATAATGAATGACCCCATATTTCGTAAAGGTAGGTTTATCGTGGCTGGTTACTTTAGAAGTAGCAAAACATCCGCCTTGATCAATACTTACATCAATAATAACGGAACCTTGCTTCATTTCTGCTACAATATCTTCACTTACAATAATTGGAGATCGGCCTGCGGTGGAATGCATCGCTCCTATGGCTACATCTGCGGATAATAATTCTTTGGTCAGTTGGTAATGGTTCAGCGAAGAGGTATTCAATGGTCTTCCAATGACGCCTTGTATTCGCATCAATTTGGAGATATTATTATCAAAAATGCGTACTTCTGCTCCCAATCCTAAGGCTACTCTAGTCGCTACTTCTGCTACTACGCCTGCTCCTAAAATCACTATTTTTGCAGGAGGAACGCCTGACACAGAACCTAATAGGGCCCCTTTCCCACCACTCGTCGTCGTCATCAATTCTGCCGCCGTCATCATCGCATTAATTCCTGCAATTTCACTCATCGTTCGAACAATCGGAAAACTACCAAATTCATCTTTGATGTATTCCATCGCCAAAGCAATGACCCGCTTTTTCAACAGTTTTTCTATATAAGCCGCATCAAGGATGGGAATTTGCAAAGGGGAAATTAATACCTGACCGGGGTGCATCAAATCTATTTCTTCTAAAGTAGGCGGCGCTACTTTTAAGAGAATATCACATTTAAAGACCCGTTCTTTACTGTAGACGATCTCCGCTCCAGCTTCAGAAAAACGATGGTCAATATAATTCGTCTTCAATCCAGCACCTGCTTCTACTAAGACATGATGTCCAGCAGCCACTAATCCTGCAATGGACGCAGGCACTAAAGCTACTCTATTTTCTTGTAGGCGACTTTCCATTGGAATCCCAATGGTCAATCTATTCCGTTTTTTGACGACTTCTAGCATTTCCGTTTGGGTCTGGTACTGTTGGTTCATCAGACTCTCTGGAATAGGAATTTTCTTCTTTTTGTCACTCATTCATTAATCGTTAGTCCTGTTATAATCTTTGCAGATGAGTGGTAACACATCATTAATCGTAAATTTAAGCCGCAAAATTTTAGCAAAAAAATTAAACGATTATGCTGGTCTCAACACTTAAGCAAATAAAGGGATTACTATTTTTTCCCTAATACATAGAAGTTCGATCGCTAATTTTCATAAATTGTCAGCAATCAGATTTTATTCTATTTTTTTAACAAACAAACATTAAAGATAGTAATATAATGGCTTATATCCAAGGACAAGTCATCGGTAGGCAGTTTGACAGTAGGCCATAGAGATATTAAAAATTAGCGTTCACTCCATCTACTTATCTCCTTTTACCTCTAACAAAAGCCTACTTACCCGCACGAAGCGCTTCTACTTCTTTAATGGTTTTAGGTATATGTTCTCCTAAAACTCGTTGTCGTTTCTTCGTAATCAATACATTATCCTCAATCCGAATGCCACCAAAATCACGGTAGGCTTTTAATTTTTTATAATTGATAAATTCACTAAATTTTTTTTCGCTTTGCCATCTGTCGATCAATTCTGGAATAAAATAAAGTCCTGGTTCTACGGTAATCACATTTCCAGTTTCTAATGCTTTTCCTAGTCGAAGCGACCTTAATCCAAATTGACTACTTCGCTTTATCGTTTCATCATAGCCAACTAAATCTTCGCCCAAATCTTCCATATCATGCACATCTAAACCAATCATATGCCCTAAACCATGTGGAAAAAATAGGGCGTGCGCTCCTGCCTTGACGGCTGCCTCTGTATCGCCTTTCATAATCCCTAAAGCTTTTAAACCTTCCGTCTTTATTTTAGCCGCTAATAAATGGACATCTTTGTATAGAACACCAGGTTTAGATGCCTTAATACATTGCATATTCGCACCCAAAACAAGTTGATAAATCTCTTTTTGTTGAGCGGTGAATTTTTTAGCAACTGGAAAAGTTCTAGTAATGTCTCCCGCATAATGCATAGCCGTCTCTGCTCCAAAATCACCTAAGACTAGTTGCCCTTTTTTCAAAACATTCCCATGATAATGGTTATGCAACGTTTGTCCATTCACCGTTAGAATAATTGGATAGGATAAATTTCCACCACCACTTACGGCAATACCATGTACTTTCCCCGTTACTTCCGCTTCGGTCATGCCTGGTTTGGCATATTCCATCGCCGCAACGTGCATGGCTCGACTAATATTGACCGCTTTTTCCATCTCCGCAATTTCTTCAGGCGCTTTGATTGCTGCTAAAGATATAACTGCTTTTACCAAAGGAATAGAAACTAAACTACATAAACCATTGATTCTTATTCCTAACCATTCACTTAGCTTGATTTTATTTTCTGGTCGGTAAGGCGGTAAAAAATGAATTTCCTGTCCTTTTTTACGTGCTTTTTTAAGGTAACGCGCAATCGAATTTTTAGGTTTCACCTTAGTTACGCCTACTTGTGCTGCCAAATCTGTTAAAGCAGGTTGAGGTCCTGTCCAGACGATATCGCCCAATGTCAACTCATTCCCGAATAGTATTGTTTGATTATTATCAATGTCAATAATACCCGCTAACCCAGCTTGGTCTAAGCCCAAAAAATAAAGGAAATTACTATCTTGGCGAAAATGATAGTGATTGTCGGTATAATTCATACTACTTTCTTCGTTTCCGAGTAGTAGAATTAAACCTGATTTTACTTTTTGCTGTAATTGTTGGCGGCGTTTTACGTATATTTTAGTAGGAAACATTAGTCTTAGTTTAATTCTAAATGCTGAATAGAAAGCTAAAAATATTAATTTACGTTTAAATTAGTAAGTTTGGTTGAAAATAGATGTAAAATAAATTTTAATCTCCAATATTGAACGATATGTTTTCAAAACGATGAACGATGAATCAAAACTAAAAACGAAATAAACTAACAATTTTTTAGCTACCTAATTTTTGACAAGCAAAGTTTAATTGCTACAATAAAGTGTGTATAATTTTTTGACGAGTAGCCCTTAGTTAGTACTTTAGATTAAAATTGCCTGATCACTTAAATAAATAGCGTCTCCACTAAATAATTGATACTTTTTAGCTTAACAATTCATCGTTCATCATTTATAGTTCATAGTTTGACAATGATATTAACTAAAGCCCTATGCTAAAATCTACCAAGGACATTCTGCTATTATATCTTCAAATGATTATCGTTTGGGTCATCTCCATTTTTCTTTTTTTCTTTCTAAGAACTTTTGGCTTACCTGAACACATGCATAGCATAGGCTTGGAGAATCATTTGCCTTCTCATTTCCCAGTCGTTTTAAATTTACTACTCGGAACGGTGGCAGGTATTTTATTTGCGAGTTCCGAATTATTCTTTAGTCGAGCCAAATTCAAACGTTGGTCGTTTCGAAATATCTTGATATTTAAAGGGATCATTTATTTTATAGGCGCAAAATTGATGATGCTCATGGGGATACTTCTATCCTCCAAAGCCGCAGACCGTTTCCTTAGTTTTGATATTATTAGGGAATTGATGTGGAGTAAGATTTTTTGGGTGATTTTACTTTACTTTTTTATTGTCATTAGTTTAATCACCTTTGTCCGAGCCGTCAGTCAAAAATTTGGCCCCGGTAATTTGTGGAAAATGCTCAAAGGGACATATTATCGGCCGCAAGAAGATCAGCGGATTTTTATGTTCCTTGATTTAAAATCTTCTACGACTATTGCGGAAGCTATTGGGCATATTAAATTTAGTGAGTTTATCCAAGATTGTTTTTATGATTTAAATGAAATCGTCCCAGCCTACAAAGCAGAGATTTATCAATATGTTGGCGACGAAGCCATTCTAAGTTGGACGTATCAAGATGGATTTGATAAAAGTAATTGTATCGAAGTGTTTTTTGCCTATATGAAGCGTTTACAAGAAAAATCGGATTATTATTTAAAAAAATATAATAACATCCCCGAATTTAAAGCAGGCTTACATTTTGGAAAAGTAACCGTAGCGGAAGTCGGTGTCGTCAAAAAAGAAATTGCTTATCATGGGGACGTCTTAAATACCGCTGCTCGAATTCAAGATCAATGTAATGTTTATCAACAAAAACTTTTAGTCTCCAAAGCATTATTGAATGAATTGGTTCTACAAAGTCCGCTCAAAAGTATTGACATTGGGGAGGTACAATTGAAAGGAAAAATGCAGACGGTTGCTTTGTATGGGATTCAGCATTGATGAACGATGAACTACCTCTGTGAAACTTTGTGAGTACTTTGCGTAATTCTGTGTAACAACTATACTTTTAGGAGTTATTCCACAGAGTTTCTCGGAGAAATACACAGAGTTTCCACAGAGAAAAATATATGCCTCTCTTTCACTTAATGGAGTATCACTACTTTAAAAGTAGCCTGCAAACCTTCCGATGCCACGACTAAAAAATAGTAGCCATTAGGCAAATCATAAACAGGAATAGTCGTATTAAAATCAAATTGTCTTTTCCTTAGAATTTGCCCATTTGTATCAACTAAATGAGTTACTATATTCCGTTCCGTACTTTTCAAGGTAATTTCATTTGCCACTAAGCTCGATTGTAATTGCACCCAATCTCCTTTTTCTAAAACAGCAATCGAAGTAGTGATACAATTTGGATTGCCTGGTTCATAAACTGCATCTTCCTTAAAGAAGGCACGAATTGCCAAAGACGTATCGACTATAAATGGGTTTAAATTTCCCTGATAAAAGGCAATTAAATCATTGCGTCGTAATTCCTTTTCACTCACAGGGTCGGCTCGATGCCATTTTAACAAGACATCCCTTTGGCGAGGAAAGAAATTTTTATCTTCTCGGTCGGCTAATTGTTGGTAAATGGTATAAAAATAAAAGACGGCTCTAGCTATATCTCCCTTTACCGATTCCCTCGGTTCAAAGACACAACTTTCTTCGTCTTTTTCACTATAGGCATCAATATCGCTAGTTGGCATTTGCGATAAGCGCTCTCCTAATACAAACCAAAATTCGGTATCCGTATCTTCAATATCTCCAAAAATGCAACTACCTCTTGCACTATTGACGCTCACCTTTGAAGGAAATACATGATGCATATCACTTCTACCAGGTTCTTGTCTAGCCCCTTTTGATTGCGGATAGACATGTTCCGCATTGATGCCTGCTTCATTTTGGAAAACTGAAATACTAGGGTCTTTGCCCTCCTCTAATGGAACTGTAAAATCTGTATAGATACCTGATAAGGTCAAACCATTATTGTCAATTTTGGAATAGAGGGTATCTCTAGCAGGGCCATATCCTAAGGTTAAATCAGGTTTGTATAAATTTCGTAGGGCATCTATTAAGGGTTGCCCCGTTTTGCAGGATTCAATGATGTTTTGTGCAGCAAGAGAAACGGAAAAGACAAGGGTAATAAAAAATAAAGTCCCGTAATTTTTCATTCAAAATTAGATTTGGATGGTTAAGTCATCCAAAAATAAACTGAAAAATTAGGAGTATTTTGATTTAGAATGGAGTAAATGGAGTATCGTCAGAAATTTAGCAAATACGAGTTCCTCCTATCCAGTAACTTCCTGTTACTGGATAGGTTTAACCCCTAAAAACACTACTAAATATAGTTCGCCTGTTTTTAAAATTACTGGATGACTTCCCGTCATCCAGTAATAGTCACGTCGCTACTGCCTGCATCAAATAAGCACAAAGCAAAGCACCATAAGTTCCCAAAGCATAGCCTAAAACCGCCATTAAAACCCCAACAGGGGCTAAACTAGGACTAAAAGCCGAAGCCACTACAGGGGCAGAAGCGGCGCCGCCAATATTCGCCTGTGAGCCAACTGCTACAAAAAAGAAAGGGGCTTTGATAATTTTAGCTGTAATTAAAAGAACGGCTACATGAATCGTAATCCACAATAGACCAACCGCAAATAAGCCTAAATTACTAAAGACATCTCCTATATTCATGTGCATCCCAATTGTAGCCACTAGGATAAAAATACAAACGCTTCCCCAACGAGAAGCACCAATACCTTCTAATTTCCGAGCTTTAGTTAAGGATAATAATAAACCAAAGGTGGTAGAAAAGACCACCAACCAGAAAAAATGACTCGTCAGAGAAGTTAAATTCATGTCTTGTAAGGTCGCTTTATGACTTTGCATAAAGGCAGAAACAACGTCTGCTCCCCAATGAGACAAACCAACTGCGCCGAAAGTAATTCCTAAAAGGACAAAAACTTTGGGGGTCGTTGGCATTTCTTCAATACTAGCTCGGTAGGCGGCTACTTTATTCTTTAAATCCTCAACTGCTGAATTATCCGCGTCTAACCATCTATCTACTTTATCAGAAATATTGATTCCATATAATAAAAAGCCTAACCAAATATTTGCCACTAAAACGTCTACCACGACCATCGTCGTAAAAATACTGCCTACATCGAATACTTCTTTCATAGCCGCTTGATTGGCGCCACCACCAATCCAACTCCCTGCTATGGTGGATAAACCTCGCCAAATTTCATCAGGGCTGGCTTGAAAAAAACCTTCTGGTGCTAAATATAAAACCGTAAATAAGGCAATCGGCCCACCAATTATCACCCCAATCGTTGCTGCAAAAAACATAATTAAGGCTTTAGGACCTAAATTAATGATCCCTTTGAAATCAATACTCAAGCATAATAAAACCAAACTGGCTGGTAATAAATACCGAGAAGCGACAAAGTATAAACTCGAATGTTTGACAAAAGGGTTATACTCAGAAGCTGCGACCCCATTCGTATCCAAGAAATATTTGATCTGCCCAAAGGACATATTGTATTCTGGTAAGGTCATGCCTTTTTGACTTAAAAAGTCTATAAAACTCGGATCGAACCATTCCGAAGCGATTAACCCTAGTGGCCAATGCAATAAAGCTGGTAAAAAATAGCACAGCAATAAAGTCGGTACATATTTATAAAATTTCTGCCAACCTTCGCTTTTTGAATTAGAGGTATGAAAGACAAGGGCTAACAAGAGCATTAGTAGACCAAAGACAACGGCATCGTTTGTGAAAAAGGGTTCCATATTTACAAGATGACAGGATTATGCAGGATTTACGGAATGAACGAGCGAACCCGAAGGGTGAAAATCCTGTGGACTTTCAAGCGAGTGAACCGCAAAGCGGATGGGTGGCAACGCTAAACCAAAACGAAAATCTTGCTAAAAATTTAATTTCATCAATACACCAAGGTTACGAAATTATCTTGGATTCCTTTTCTCTTTCTTACAGAAAAATAAAAAATTTGTCTTGACCAACTATTTTTTTATCATTTTCCTGTTAAAAATTCGTTTCTGATTTAGCAGAAAAATAGAATTTGTTACTTTTGCACTAGACAATTTAGTTTTAGAAACCCGACAGTATTTATGCCCTACAGTATCCACCTGTAAATCTTGCATAATTCTGTCACCCTGCAAATAGTATGGCATTAACATTAATAGACGGAATTGACAGAGTAGAAGGCATTACTCGCAAAGAATTTCAAGAAAAATACATGATACCGCAAAAGCCGGTCATCATTAAACACTTTTATGGTGCGAATTCTCCATTGTACAATAAATGGGGGTTTGAGTATTTTAAAAGAGAATTGGGACATCTAGAAGTTGGGGTCTATGATATGGAGGGCGAAAAACGGAAAGATGACCGTTCTTATAAAGGCGCAAATAATAAAATGAAGTTTGGAGATTATTTAGATATGGTGCAGGCAGGTCCAACTTCTAAGCGCTTATTTCTTTTCAATGTGTTCAAGCACAAGAAGGAATTAATGAAGGATTTTGAGTTTCCTGATGTAGCGGATAAAGTATTAAAATTCTTGCCTTTAGCCTTTTTCGGTGGACAAGGAGCAGTTACTCGAATTCATAGAGATATGGATAATAGTAATGTCTTTTTAACGGAGTTAGCAGGCAATAAGCGCGTTGTTTTATTTGATCCTAAATATTCTGATTTGATGTATCGTTACCCATTTGGTACACATACGTCAATTGATATCAATAATCCTGATTACGAAAAATTCCCAGGATTGAGCAAAGTCACAGGCTACGATTGTACCATCGAAGCAGGAGATACGGTGTTTATGCCCTCTGGCTGGTGGCACCACATTGAGTATAGAAGTGCAGGAATTGGTTTTTCCATCCGTTCTTTAAGCCCAAAAATTAGTGGTCGATTAAGAGGTTTTTATCAGATTGGTGTTTTAACTCATTTAGATGAGTTAATGCGGGTGTTATTGAAAGATAAGTGGTTTGAAACGAAAAAGAAAATTGCACATAAGCGAGCAACGGAGGCATTGGAAGCAATGAGTTAATTATACTATAGACCAATCAGCAACTTAAAAAGCGATACTATTTCCCAGTAGAAATAGTATCGCTTTTTTATTTTTAATTGGCATAAAACCCGCAACTCGCAACCCGTAACACGAGTTAGTTAACCAAATTGGAATTTTCTCGTTAATAGTTGTTAAAAGCTATAATTTATAACTTGCTTCTACTACTTTTGGGCAAATAATAAAAAAATAGCCATTTCTATATGGTTAAAAAATAACCTCCGCTTTTAGATTTTTTAATTGACCATTTTTTCTATAAGTTTCCAACTCATACAAAAAATACTCATTTTAAAAATGCGGAATTTATTTTTTTAATAAAACCTTATTAATCAAAATCATGTCTAAACCAACCAAGCCGTTCAAGGAAGACCCACCACCAATTTTCAAATCTTGGAACCAAATGTATGCTTTTGTTTTAGTACTACATTTTGTACTCATTTCTGTTTTTTATCTCCTGACTAAAACCTACGCTTAATATGCATACAATTGATTGGATTGTTCTTGTTTTCACTTTAGTATTTATCGTTTCTTACGGTCTGTGGAAAACACGAAAAGTAAATAGTACCGAAAGTTTTTTATTAGGAGATAGAGAGTTAAAATGGTGGACTATTGGCTTGTCTATTATGGCAACGCAAGCTAGTGCCATTACCTTTTTGTCTACTCCTGGGCAGGCATTTGATGATGGAATGCGTTTTGCACAATTTTATTTCGGTTTGCCGATTGCGATGGTCATTCTCGCCGTTTTTGTCTTACCGATTTTTTATCGACTCAAAGTCTATACTGCCTACGAATATTTAGAGCAACGATTTGATGTCAGAATGCGGCAATTTACAGGCTTTTTATTCTTATTAGGTCGAGGCTTAGCTGCAGGAATTACGATTTACGCCCCTGCCATTATCTTATCGCTCGTTTTAGGTTGGAACCTAAAATTAACGATTGCCTTAATGGGGATTATCGTTATTTTTTACACGATGTCTGGAGGAACAACCGCTGTAAGTCAGACGCAGAAACAGCAAATGATCATTATCATGAGTGGTTTAGTCGTAGCATTCATCATTTTAATCATGAAATTGCCAATGGATGTCTCTTTTTCGGATGCAATGGGCGTAGCAGGAAAAATGGGCAAATTGAACATCGTTGACTTTGAATTTGATTTGGAAAACAAATACAATATGTGGTCCGCCTTATTTGGTGGTACTTTTTTATTCTTATCTTATTTTGGAACAGATCAATCTCAAGTAGCGCGTTATCTGTCAGGAAAAACGCTAGCAGAAAGCCGTTTAGGATTACTTTTTAATGGTATATTTAAAGTACCCATGCAGTTTTTTGTATTGATGGTAGGGATTATGGTTTTCATGTTTTATCAATTCACCAAACCACCCATCCACTTCAATCCGGCCAATTTGACTAAAATTGAGCAAGATGCTACTACTCAACCCAAATTAGCTGCTTTACAGTTACAATTTGATGAAGTGTTTGAAAAAAAGCAGGCAGCTATTCATTCCATGGTAGCAGAATTGGAGACAGGTGATCAAGTAAAAATTGAAGCATCCCAAGCCTTATTAAAGGACTATAATGACCAAGATGCAGCCATACGAAAAGAGGTCGATCAATTAATAGTTGATTATAGCGACCGTACCTTGGTCAAGATGGATGTGGAAGATAGTGATTATGTTTTCCTAGCCTTTGTCACTCAGCATTTGCCTAAAGGTTTGGTTGGCTTACTCCTTGCGGTAATTTTCTCCGCAGCCATGTCATCTATTGCCTCTGAATTAAATGCTTTGGCAAGTTGTACCACCGTAGATTTTTACAAACGGTCTTTTAACCCTAATCAATCGGATCAGCATTATTTAAAATCCGCTAGATTGTTTACCTTGATGTGGGGTGGAATCGCCTTAACTTTCGCCTCGTTTGCTTCGCTCTTTGATAATTTAATTGAATTTGTAAATATTGTCGGCTCTTTATTTTATGGGACTATATTAGGTGTCTTTGTTGTCGCTTTTTTCTTCGACAAAGTAAAATCGAACGCTGTCTTTTATGGTGCAGTTATTGGAGAATTGACGGTTTTGACCACTTTTGGTCTAGACTATTTCGAGTATATTAACTTAGCGTATTTATGGCTAAATCTAATTGGCTGTATGGTCGTTATCTTTATGAGTCTAATCTTTCAGTCCTTATTTGGGGATAAAGCAGCAATCGCTGTCGGGTAATGCATAAAATTATAGCCGTATCATAGAGGCGTAATTGGGATTTGTCCCCAATGTGCCGTAGGTACGAAAGGTGGGTAGCAGAGGGTTAACCCAATATCTCCCAATGTAAGATGCTTCACAATTCAAAAGAGATATCTTCTCAATACAAAAAGGTCTTTCAACTACTGGTTGAAAGACCTTTTATTTTTTTAAGCAAAGAAATAAATCGATGGAATTTAATTTTTTAATTCTTCTTGATTTTTTGGCTAGAAGCAACATTAGACTTTTGCCCATCACTTGCTTTTTGGATAACTAAGAATTCTTCTTCTTCGTCCAATTTCAGTTTTACTTTGTAGGTGCCTTCAGGTAAATCTTGTAAACTCAGCTGAATTTCATTTAAGCCAGGATATAAAAATTGAAAATCTTCAAAAATTAATTCTCCTTTGTAGCTTACTAGCGCATACTCTAGTTGTCCTTCAGTAACTGCATCCAAGGTAAGGTCAAAATTTGTCTTTGCCATTACGCTGCTATAAGCAACGACTGCAAACTGGTTGGGTTTTTCTTTATTCACCAAAATTGTTTGGGAATAACTAGAAGTTCCGTCCGCTTCTACTACCTTTAATCGGTAATAGCTTTTCTGAGAACCCAATTTAGTGTCAAAAAAACGATAAGCTTTTTCATCACTCATATCTACATTAGATTCCACAGTTCCGATATTTTCAAAATCAACGCCATTGCTTGATTTTTCTATATCGTAATGCTGAACATCTTCTTCAAAACTAGTCTTCCAGTTTAGGAGATTACCCATTCCTAATTCTTTTGCTTGTAACGGCGCTGAATAGACAACTTCTGCGCTTAATTGCCAAGATGCGGCAAAAAGGACTAACATTAATAAGTTGAATCTTTTTCTCATTAGTAGTAGGTTAAAAACGTAAGTAGGAAAAATTTCTGTGGAGAGTGAAGCAAATATCTAATATATATGGCTAGAAGATGGTACGAGAAAACGATTTTTGTGACATTGGTTTTATAGCATAGGGCGTAGAAAAAGAGGCTTAAGACAAGACAATTAAATTGGCAGGTAAAATCCAATCATCACACACAAATTTATTGGCTTTTTACGCAAATTCCTTTACCGCCCTCTGCCCTTCGCCCTTTTCCACTCATCGTTAATTATTAGTTAAACCATTTTTAGGAACTAGCTTCACAAAATAAATAGGGATAATTTAGACGTTGATAATTACCTGATACAGCGTTTAATTGTGGGCTTCATTTTGACATGGCTAGGTATTTGACTGAAAGTCATTTTAGAATTGGATCATCATCAAGCGCAACAAAAAAATAAATTATGAAGAAATTAATTGGTAATGTATTGCTACTCTCTATTCTTTTTCTAAGTGCTTGTAGCCCTAAATTAAGCCCCTTTTCTCAGCGATTAGTGGATCAAAATGGTTGGTCAGAAGACGAATTACAGCAAATTCAGTTCTATTTATCGGATGATATCGTCTTAAAACGCGATTTTACACGTGGTTCTTCTGAAATTGTCTCTGGTGAAATTAAGATGGTCAATGGTCGAGAAGTCGAACAAGTGAGGATAGCAAAAGGTACACCAGGTGTTTTATTATTCCAACCGAAAAGTAATAGAATGGCGGTCAGTTTTGAATCTGGAAGTGATTCCAGATACCTCATGTTTGGACCAAATCCCAAAAGAGGAAAAAACTATGTTTTACTAGCTTCTGATTGGAAAAACAGACAAGGTAAGGTGAAATACGACGGGAAGACTTATTATACCAGTTCCGATAGTGCGCTATCTACTTTAATGGTGGACTTAAAGAAAAGTGGGCGTACTTCTGTTAAGTCTAGATCCGCTAAAGGAAGAAAAATCAAATAACGAATTAGTTTAATAAAATATTTTTTTATCACTTTTTGTGACTAACTTCGGGAAACTATTTATTGAGCATTAAGGCTAATTTTAGCTTAATTTTCAAAAAAATCGGAGACCTTTGTTAGGTCTCTTTTCCTTAAACCCTAAATATTTTTCTCGATGAAAAAAATAATGTTGTTTATATCGCTGTCACTTTTTTTCTTAAACTGTAATAGCACCAAAAAGGTAACGGCGGTAAACGGCGTTAATTTTACCCCTTCCGATAATTTAACTGCGGTTCTTGATATGGCAGCAGGTAAAGATAAATTGGTATTCGTCGATTTTTATACAACTTGGTGTTTACCTTGTAAATTAATGGATGAAGATGTTTTTTCCGATAAAGGTATTGGAGAACTAATGAATGATAATTTTATTAATTATAAAATAGATGCTGAAAAAGGCAATGGCCCCAATTTAGCCTTACTTTATCAAGTGAATGTATTCCCTACCTTACTTTTCTTAGATGAAAAAGGTCGAGTACTGGTTAGAAAGGAAGGCGCTGCTTATCAAACAGAATTGCGGAGTTTGGCAGAAGAGGCCATGGCAAATATGACGAATACAGGAGACTAGTACAGTTGGCAGTAAACAGTTTACAGTTGTCTTAATCCATTTAAAATCAATCCTATTCCAAAAAAAATTAGTCCTTCCAAAACTTGGTGTTCTGGAAGGACTTTTTATATAAATTTCAGTCCCAATTATTTGGGAATAAAGGTTACTACTCGGCAAAGGGCTAAAGGCAGAGAGCGAAAAGGCTAAACTCATAGGAAACATCTTTCCAGCTTTTTTTAATAGTAAAAGACTATTTTTAGTTTGGAATTTACTTTTTGCCCTTTGTCTTCAACCTTCCACCAGTCTACCTACTAAATAAAGACTAATAAATCTCGACCGAATAAATACTATCAAAACTTTCCCCGCCCTCTAATTTAATTATCCCTTCTTTTTGAGCCAATTGTTGATTATGGGATTGATGATCCGCCACCCCAAACCATGGTTCAATGCAAACAAAAGGAGAGCTTCTATTTTTTGACCAAATCCCTAAATAAGGAAAATCTTTAAAATTAAAGGTAAAGATGGGCGTTTCTCCTTTTTGTAAACTCACCTTTTCTGAAGCTAGTTTAGTAAAAACCAAAGCATCTTCATCAAAAAGCGTATCGGTAATTGGTAAGTTTTTTTCATCATCTAAAATCAACGATACCTTTCCGTTTCTTATTCCATTATCCAATCGTTGGGTTGCTGCTGTTTCTTTATGTTGAAAAACCAATTGATAAGCTGAACGCTTTTCTCCTGCCTCTAATGGACAACGAAAGGCAGGATGCCCACCGATAGAAAAATACATCGCCGTTTCCGAAGGATTAAACACTTCATAAGCGACCATTAAGTGGTTTCTATGCAAAACGTATTGTAAGCGCAATCGAAATGGATAGGGATAATTTTTTAAAGTAGTTGCAGAACTTGTTAGTTCAAAGGTCAAACCTGTTTTATGCCTTTTGATTAACTCAAAATCCATATTTCTAGCCAATCCATGTTGTTTCATGGAATATTGCTCCTCTCCTACTAAATACGCATCATTTTGCAATCGACCAACAATTGGAAATAAGATAGGCGCATGTCTTCCCCAATAAGATGGATCTGCTTGCCAGATATACTCTGTACCCGTTGATTTTTTAATCAAACTGGATAATTCTGCCCCGTGATGATTGATCGCTATTTTTAATTGATCGTTTTCTACTGTTTCTACCATTGTTTAGCTTTGATGAGTTTGAGTGTATCCACAAACATAAAAAATATAGCGGCTGATTTTTCCACTTAAAATAAATCCATTTAAAATCCGCTAAATTCGTCCGATCCGTACAACCTATTAAAAAACTAAGCAATCTTCCCTCGCTGAAACCAGCCCAACCGAATACTAAGTTCCGTCCCAAGCCAAATCAAAGCCAACCCTGCTATCATATTTCTAAAAAAGTCAAACCATATATTCTCTGCCATGCCTATTTGATCACCGATAATCGTCAGTAAATATCGGAGGCCACCAAAAATAAACACCCCTATAACCATTCGACTTATTTTTTGTATCCAAGTCCCTTCATCGCTTGGCAGTCCTTTTTGCGCCAATAATAAAAAGCCTAAACCTAGACCTAACATAAAAGCCAAGAGGACATAGATTCTAGTAGCTAAAATGGGCATAAATAAAAAGGGTGGAATTAATAAAATAGCAGTTGTCGCATTAAAGCCGATATCGTAATGGTTGGTTGCTAAAAAAGTAGATAATTTTTGAGGGTGTAAGACGACAAAATAAAAAGCTGCTAAAATAATACCGCCCAGAGTAATACCGCCTAATACATCCGCTAAGAAATGAACCCCTAAATAAATTCTCGACAAGGGAACCAGTATCATCAAAGCTATACATAAACCTATCACCCATTTTCTTCTAAATAAAAATGCTAAGGCACCCCAAAAAGCAATCGCTATACTAGAATGCCCTGATGGAAATCCATGTTCGACATCTTCTGATTGTCGAATTTCGGCTAAGACATCGGCAGGCAAACCTGCCCAAAAGCTCGTTGCCCCTCGTTTTGAAAAATTAAAAGTTGCTTTATCTCCGAGTTGTCCATCTAAGAATTGCACCGTATTATCGACATGAAAAGGACGAGGTAAGTTGAAATGTTCTTTGAAAAAGAAAGTAATTGCACCTGTCCATATTAATACCATAAACATCAAAAAGGCTTTTTTGAAGTCAATCGCTAATAGTAAGACAAGTAAAAACAGCATAAAAAATTCCATATAGCCCAGCGTGGTTATAAAACGCATAAAGGCTGTAAGCCCATCTGAAGCAAAAGATTGGAAGAAATGATTGATTTCGGTCTGAAACATGGTTGCTTAATGATGAATGATGAGTGATGAGTTATAAATTGCCAGTAAGTTAAGCAACTACCCGCTTATAATTTCTATTTTTTTTGCCTCTTTTTACAAATTTTCAGGCATTTTTTGTCTAATTCTGGCATTTTTTTCAAAAAAAAACTATAAATAGGCACAATAAAAAATATTTTTCATCAACAAAATAGAAAATTATTTGCTTTTAAAATACTTATAATTAGTTGATTATCAATTATTTAATTAATCAAAATAATTATACACCTTAAAAATTCACTCAACAAATTCCTTTTTTTGTCTTTGTAAAAACTTTAATATGCCCGCATCTTTGTAGTGTAATTAGTTCGCAAGGAAATTGAGACAAGGAAAAAGCGCAGCGAACCCACTCCGAAAAAGAATCGGAGTTTCAAATTCGAAAAAATTTTGGTTAATATATTTTGGTTAAAAAATTTGGTTAAAGTGCCGGAGTCACGCGATAGAATAGCAAAAGACATCAAACACCGATATTAAGTAACGAAACAGGTGACTCCGACACAAGCTTTAAAAGAAAAAAGGTTCATCATATAGTTCTAGTTAGAACAACAAAGAAATTAGTAGTTTATTCCAAAACCGATTATTAGGCAACAAAATTTAGTTGCCGACAAAAACCGACAGCTTAAAAACTGTCAATCTCAATACCGATTTATTCTCAAAAACGAGAAAAGCTTCAGAAGAGGAGCCAACTCAAAAACCGCGCTAATTTGACCTACTTATTTGAAAGAATTAGCAAACCGATATTAAGTATATTCTGAAAACCGATTAGGTGGGATAAGTTTTAAAAGCTTATAACTACCGAACAAACAATCTAAGCAAAGGCTTAGGTTATCAAAAACCGACCAGTTTTAAAGTTATTTCTCAAAGACCGATTATTTCTCAAAACCGATATTACAACCGAGATCTAACCTACTTGGTCAGGAATTAATCTCAGGAGTTTGGAGATAGCACCCCAAATGCTATCTCCAAATCAACTCCTACTAACATCACCCATTTTCTATTTTAAAATCTCCAGCATTTGCGGAAGTGCTGGAGATTTACCTTATTACAGTTGACAGTATGCAGTTTTTCTTTGATAATTAATTATCTAAAACTATGATTAAGCTGTCAATTATTTAGGAAGTTTAACCACTACGACCAAATAAAACTAAAGGCCTATTTCATGAGATTATAATTAATTTTGTTGTTGCCAATGTAACAAAGCCGTATTTCCTTCAATGGGAATACGGCTTTTTTCTTTGATGTCCGTACTAATTTTTATAGATTTGGTTTTTATTAATACCTAATCAAAAAATATTATGGCCGTACAAAATCCAATAGAAGCGCCTCCTGGTTTATATCCTACTTTTGAAACGGTAGCAGCGGAAAGATTACACTTAAAACAACGATTAGCAGGTGCTTTCCGAATTTTTGGAAAATTTGGTTTTTCCGAAGGTGTTGCAGGACACATTACTGTAAGAGACCCTGAACGACAAGATTGCTTTTGGGTAAACCCATTTGGGCTGTCTTTTAATCAGATGACGGCTTCTGATTTAATTCTTGTAGATCATAGTGGAAAGATTGTAGATGGTAAACATAAAATGTTAAATCAAGCAGCTTTTGCCATTCACTCTAGAGTGCATGCCGCAAGACCTGATTGTATAGCGGCAGCACATGCGCATTCTGTGTATGGGAAAGCTTGGTCAGCAACGGGTGCTTTATTAGATCCGTTAACCCAAGATTCTTGTGCGTTTTATCAAGATCATTCTTTGTATAGCGAATATACAGGAGTTGTTTTAGATACAAGTGAAGGTGATAGAATTGGTGCTGCACTAGGACAAAATAAAGCCGTTATTCTACAAAACCACGGTTTATTGACGGTTGGGCAAAGTATAGAAGAGGCAGCTTGGTGGTTTATCACGATGGAACGTTCCTGTCAAGCACAAATGATGGCAGAAGCAACGGGTCGAGATTTAATCAAAATTGACCATGAAACGGCATTGAATACTAGAAATAAAGAAGTTGGCTTTCCAATTGCTGGTCATTTTAGTTTCCAACCATTGTGGCAAGATATTGTAACGGCTTATCCTGAATTGATGTCTTAATCATTTTTAGATAATAGACTTTATTCGGCGAAAGGCAAAGGGCTAATGGCGAGAGGGCTGCAATACGAATAATTTCAGAATAAATACTAATATAATAGTTCTTCCAGAACACTCACTTCTAGAAGAACTATTTTTATTTTATCATGCCTTCTGATTAAATTCCGCTACTAATGTGGGAATATCGTAGAATGTAGCTTTGTCTAGTTTTTTTGAAACTTGGGGTACTTCTTTTAGGTAATGGCTCATCACTCCTTCATAATGAACAGGAAACATTATATGCAAGCTTTCTGCTGTTCTTCCTACATAATAAGCAGTTCGAACAAAAAGATTCCTAGCGCCTCCATTAACAAATGTCTTTTCTTCAAATAATTGTAATTTCCCTTCTGCTAGCACTTTTAAAAATGCTTTTTCTTGACTATGTACTCGAATAGATTTGTAAAGACTGTAATCTTTTCTGGCCTTATCATACAAACCAAATGATAATAAACTACTTGGATAAAAATGAGCTTTAGTGCCTTCTGTTTTAAAAATGACTTTTTGAGTACGAGTAACGAATTTTATTTTTCCCCAGAGGGTATCTTGGCTTAAACTGATAATAAAATCTTGTGGTTGTTGAGCAAAACAAAAGCAGGTAGTAAAGACAAAATAGAGCAAGAAAGATAGAGATAACTTATTCATGATAAAGTCATTTAGGTTTTAAGGTAAGAATCAACGCTCTTTTCAAAGTTAACAAATTAATGCCTTTCTTCCAATCTTCGATCAAGTCTTAACACTTAATGTGCCTAGTTTTCGTCGCTTATAAATCCACCATTGTATCCCACCTCTAGCGACCAAAAAAATTAATAAAGCCAACCATAAGCCGTGATTCCCAAAATCATTTTTCAATAAATAATGCACACCTAGATAAATAAACAGGGACAGAATCATACTATCTCGCATTGACTTAGAGGCTGTTAAGCCAATAAAAATTCCATCCCAAATATAGCAAGGCGTACTAAGTATTGGAAATAAAACCATCCAAAAAAGATAGGGTTGGGTAGCAACAATCACTTCGGCTTGATTAGAAAAAACACCGACTAGAGTAAGTCCTAATCCGCCATATAATAAGCTAAACAATCCTGCTAAACCCATCGCCCAAATAAAACTCAATCGAATCGCTTTATTCAATTGAGTTTGTTGTTTAGCGCCCACATATTTCCCCACTAAACTTTCGGTTGCAAAAGCAAATCCATCTACCCCATAGGACATCCAATTTAAAAATTGTAATAAAATCACATTGACCGCTAATAATTGCTCTCCACCAACAGAAGATTGGCTGTAGAAAAATCCAAAGGCAAAAGTCAGGCAAAAAGTCCGTATGAAAATATCGCTATTTATACTTAGAAATTGACGTAATTCTGTCCATTTCAAAATAGCTTTTTGACTTAAATGTGGTAATAAATAAAGGTATTTATAAAAGAATAAACCAATGGCTAAAAACAAACCAACATATTGAGCGATCACCGTTCCATAAGCCACACCTGCGACTTCAAAACCCAAGTATTTGATAAAAAAGAGACTGCATATAATATTGACTACATTAATAGTAATGGTCAAAATAAGCGGATAAATAGCGTTTTGCATGCCAAAAAACCAGCCCATTAAGGCATATAAAGCTAAGGTCGCAGGAGCCGCCCAAATTCTGATATAAAAATAAGTGCCGACTAAGGGTAATTGAGCATCCGACAAATTCATTAAAGAAAAACCTAATTCGGCAAATGGAACTTGCAAAATCATAATCAATATGGCCAATAAAATTGCAATAAATAAGGCTCTGCCCAACGTTAAAATAATGGCTGCATCGGATTTTTGTCCATAACTTTGTGCGGTAATCCCCGTTGTGCCCATACGTAAAAAACCGAAATTCCAGTAAATAAAATTAAACAACATCGACCCAACGCCAACAGCGCCAATGTGTAACGCTGATAATTGCCCCATCAAAGCTGTATCGACACTACTTAGCAAGGGCACCGAAATATTACTGATGATATTCGGAATGGCTAGTTTTAGGATTTCTCTATTCATACTACAAGATGACAGGATTTTTCATAATTAACAGGATGAGCGACCGATTCCGAAGGATAAATGTCCTGTATGAACAAACACCGTTTATGAACCGCTTGCGGATGGGCGGCTAAGCGAGTGAACCGCAAAGCGGGCGGGGTTGCTCTAACTATTTAAATGTTCGAGTGCCCAAACACCGTTTGTAAATTACAAAATCGACAAGATTACTCAATTTTTATTGATTAACAAGATTTGCTTGCGCAATTGATAAAACCTATTGTACCTTTGTTAGGCATAAATACAAAATTAAACTAAAACTACATAGCACTTGGGCGTGCGTCTTTAATGCTAAAAGAAAAGAAATTTCTATGAGTGATTTTAAAGAAAAAGCTAAAAATATTGGAAAGGAATTGTTCTTATTCCTATCCAGCAAAATATTCTTGAAAAATTTGGCGGGTATGATCGCTGTTGTTGCAGGGGTCTTGGCTTTGTCCTTTTTTTGGATGAGCAGTTATACTCATCATGGCGAATCGTTGCAAGTACCGAGTTACTTAAATATGAATATTGAGGAAGCCATTAAACAAGCCAATCAACAAAATTTAAAAGTGGTCGTGAATGATTCTATTTGGTCGGCAGATAAACCTGCAGGTACGATATTGGAACAAAGTCCTAAACCTTTATCTAAAGTAAAAGAAAAAAGAACGATTTATTTGACCATTACCAAATTTCAAGCAGAAGAAAAATTATTACCGACTTTAGCAGGAAATGACAATTATAACTATTACGCTCGCCGCTTGAAGCAATTAAAAGTTAATTTAAAAATAAAAAGTAAACAGTTCTCTAATAAATTAGAAGAAAACACCATTCTATACCTTTATGTAAATGACGAAAAAGTAACCGCTAAAGATCTCAAGGATGGCGTCAAAGTACCACAAGGCGCAATGGTAGAGGCCGTAGTGACGACTAGAGGTGGTGGCAGGGTCTATGTACCAAATTTAGTTTGTAAAAAATATAGTGAAGCCGCATTTATTGTTGAAGGTTCTGAATTAAGGGTTTCTGTTATCAAAGACGGAACGGTTAAATCATTGGATAATGCCTATGTTTGGAAACAAAATCCTACTTATGGTTCAGGAAAATCTTTAGGTGTAGGCGCGACCGTTGATGTTTACGTGACGAAGCGACCGCCTGCGGAGTGTAATTAAAACGAGTTACGGGTTGCGAGTTGATTGCAACCCGTAACTTATCGCCTAATTACCTTCTTTTTTAGCCTCCTCTTTAATACTTCTCCCTCAATCCTTCCTTAAAGTATAACATTTCTACTATTCCTACGTTTTTGAAAAAGTAATTACTAGAAGGTTTAGTGTAGAACTAAACTTGTATTATTTTTCACTAATTTTTTGAATGATTGCTTTCGATGACTTTTTGAAAATTTGAAATTGAAAATTAAAGACTCGCTCTCTTTCAAAATACCTCACAGCAATATGCGATTATTATACTCTTTCGGGCTGCTATTATTGGTTAATTTTTCTTTGCAAGCACAGTTGCAAGAAGCAATAATTAGTCATAATCCAACTATTACCAAAGCAGCCAAAAAACAAATTAATAAACCAGCAAATGCCCGTAGTCAAAAAGGGGCAGCCTTACCATTCTTTGATGACTTTGCTTATGACGGTCCTTTTCCAGATGCAGCGAATTGGACAGATAATACGGTGTTTATTAATAATACCTTGGCGAATCAACCTGTTTCTATTGGCGTAGCTACTTTCGATGGATTAGATGCTTCGGGGAGTCCTTATGGTGGAACGGGGTCCGCAGATTCTTTGACTTCTATTTCCCTTGACTTAAGTGGAAATAGTACAAAATATATGAGTTATTATGTGCAACCTAAAGGTCTAGGAGATGCGCCTGGACCAGAAGATAGTTTGATCCTAGAATTTAAGAATGTAGCTGGGGAGTGGGTAGAAGTAGGATCGCATGCGACTACGCTGAGAGAAAATGCTTTTCCAATAGATTCGATTCCCCCCTTTCAATATGTGGGACCAATCGCCATTGATGATGCGCAATTTTTACACGAAGATTTTCAATTCCGTTTTCGCAATTATGCTTTGCGAACAGGTGCAGCCGATTTATGGCACGTCGATTATATTCGAGTGGAAGCGGAAATGATTACGGAAAGTAATCCTGATTTAGCTTTTACTACTTTGCCTTCTAATGTATTGCGAGATTACACCAACGCCCCTTGGACACATTTGCAAGCCGAATTGGAAAATAATTTAGGATTGATTTTAGACTCTATGGATATTAATATTTATAATCACTCTAGTAATGCCATTATTAGTACTAACGATAGTCAATTCTTAGTAAATGGAATTAGTAATGGTCAAACCTTACGTTTTAAACGACAGGATCTATTAACTCGTGACAATAATTTATCTAATAATGGTCTGCACTCATTTACTAATCCTATTGTGGGGGAATTTGCTTTTATCTTTAGAAATGAATTCCAAACATCTAGTAAAGTTCAGATTAAAGTAGACTATAGTTTTATCCAAAATAATACAGAACCAGCGGCGACACAACGAAATAATCAAATGAGCCGAACTTTTGACTTTGACAATTATTACGCTTATGATGATAACTCCGCAGAGAGTGCCTATTTTGTTAGTACGGGTGGGCAGGTAGCCGTTAAATTTACCAATTATAAAGCAGATTTATTACAAGCCATTCGAATGCAAATTCCTAGAATCGTAAGTGGTGATTTATCTGGTTCTAATTTTACCTTAAAAGTTTGGTTGGATGATTTGAATACCGACCCTATCTACGAAGCACCTTTCACCAAGCCTTTATTTATTGACGAATTTGTTGATTCTTTACAGGCATTTACCACTTATATTCTAAAAGACCCTTTGACGGGAGAATCCGCACCTGTCGAATTACCAGCAGGTGATTTTTATATCGGTTGGGAACAAGTAACTGCTTGTGCGAATGTCCGATGTTTGCCTGTTGGCTTTGATAGAAATACGCCTTCTGCTACGAATACTATTTTCATCAATGTAGATGGTGGTTGGCGACAAATCAGTACATTTTTTCAAGATGGCGTAGTGCCTGTTTCTCAACAAGGCGCTTTAATGCTACGACCTGTGGTTGGTCCGGAAACACCTAATGACTCAGAAACGGTAAGTGTCAATGAATTAGCGCTGCCACAATTGCTCAATATCTTTCCAAATCCAACGGATGGAACGGTTAATATAGATTTATTTGAAGGCAATTATGAAGATTATCAAATTAGTATTTTTAATACCTTAGGTCAGCAATTAAATCAACAGGTGTTAACGACTAGACTGGATTTAGGCAGTCAAATTCCCGGTATTTATTTTCTACAATTTGTGCATAAAGAAACCTTGGCAACTGGAAATTATAAACTGGTTTTGAAAAAGTAATAGGCTTTATTTGGCCAAAGACTAATGGTCAACGGCGAAGAGGTTACGGTGCGAATAATTTTAGAATTATCATTAGTAATTATTATAACATTTTTTATAAAGGGCTTAGGGCGAAGGGAAAACCTCCGCCCTAAGCCCTTTATTTTATCTCCCTCCTTGCTGTTACATTTCTGTTAAACTCCCTCCTATTTTAGAAGCAATATGCTTTTTATTGGGCATTTCCCATTTATTTTCTCAACTTTATAGCATTATTTAGAAACGGAACTCCAAAGACAATTCAGTTAGGCATGAAAAATAGTACATTTTCAAGAAGAAATTTTTTAAAAAATTCAAGCAAGGTTAGCTTGGGTTTTATAGGTTTACAGACTTATTTGGCGGCTAGCTTAGAAGGTTGTGTCACCTACCAAACGCCTACTAGAAAAAATTTATTAAAAGATAAATATGGTAAATTAAAAAAAGATCCAGCAGGTATCTTAGAATTACCTGAAGGTTTTTCTTATAAAATAATCGCCCGTAGAGGGGAAATGATGAGTGATGGATTTATGTATCCTGATAAGCCTGATGGCATGGCGACTTTCCCTACTAAAAATGGAAAAGTCATCTTGATTCGAAATCATGAATTAATGCCTACTAACTTATCCTGTTTTGGCAAATCCTATGAATTAATTGACAAAGTAGACCCTAAGGAGATGTACGATATGCGAAATGGTCATTTACCTTGTTGTGGTGGTACGACGACTTTGATTGTAGATGAAGCAACATTAGCAGTAGAAAAATCTTGGTTGAGTTTGGGTGGAACTTTAAGGAACTGTGCAGGCGGTCCAACACCTTGGGGTAGTTGGATTAGTTGTGAGGAAATTGTGGTGCCCCCCACCAATAGTTACGAAAAAGGGCATGGGTATAATTTTGAAGTACCCGCTACAGAAAATATTCAAATGGCAGCGCCAATTCCTTTAAAGGAAATGGGGCAATTCAATCACGAAGCGGTTTGTGTGGACCCAAGCACAAGTATTGTTTACCAAACAGAAGATAGAGATGATGGCCTGATTTATCGCTATCTCCCAAACACCAAAGGGAAATTAATAGATGGTGGAAAACTTCAAGTATTAGCCATTAAGGGTGCTAAAATGAGCAGTACTAGGAATTGGAGAGATGATAAAGGGACTTTTCCTCTTTACCAACCGATGGAAGTCGAATGGATAGATTTAGAGAATGTTTATGATTTAAAAAATGATGATTTAAGAAGACGTGGACATATGAAAGGTGCCGCCTTATTTGCTAGAGGAGAGGGCATGTGGTTCGGTGAAAAGGAGTTATATTTTGCTTGTACCAGCGGAGGCCATACCAAAACGGGGCAAATATTCCGCTACACCCCAAGTCCAGATGAAGGAACTCCCGCAGAAAAAAATAACCCAGGCAAAATAGAATTATTCTTAGAACCCAATAATACCGAACTATTAAGATATTGCGATAATTTGACTATCGCCCCTTGGGGAGATGTGGTCTTCTGTGAAGACAATGAACGCCCCAGAGCTATGGGAATTACTCCTGAAGGACAATTTTATAAAATAGCAGAAAATGTTCGCTATAAATCAGAATTTGCTGGAGGCGTCTTTTCTCCTTCTGGTAAAACTTATTTTGTAAATATTCAACACGCTGGATTGACGATAGCTATTCAAGGACCTTGGCAACAGGCAATTGGTGAGGATGATGCGGTTTTGGGGTCTTAGTTTAATTGAAAATATTCTAAGATAAATTGCTAGTAAATTATCGCAAAGGGTGCTGATTAACAATATCTGTACGTTTTCAAATTAACCGCTTCTTGCTGATTAACATTTGGACAATGAATGGCAATTCTACCTATTAAAAGCGATCGTTCCAAACTGAACGAATGTTAGTTACTGGATATTTCAGTCATACCTTTCTACCATTCATAGAACAAATCCAACACCTCGTTGAAAATATCCTAAAAACACCTCCAATCTTCCTTCCGTTACCCACTAAATTCCTATTTTAAAGCTACGTTTCAAAACGAAAAAATAACTAATAATGAAATTTCTAAAATATTTGCTTTGGTTTTTATTAATCCTTTTAGTGGTAGGTTTTCTAACGGGCCTTTGGTTTTTTAAACTACGTTCCAAGGAGCGAGTATACACAGATCAGCCCACCTTTACGGCTAAAATGGATGCTGGTCAAACTGCAGACTTCAACGAAAATAGAAATGCCTATTTTGGCGATTTACATATTCATACCAGTTGGTCATTTGATGCTTTTGTGAATAATGTCCGAACGACCCCTGACGATGCTTATAACTTTGGGAAAGGGCAAGCTATTGATCATGTTTCCGGAAAGAAAATACAAATCAGCCGACCATTGGATTTTATGGCAGTCACCGACCATGCGGAGTATATGGGCATGTTTAGACAAATGCTCGACAAAGACAATCCACTCTCCGAATTGGAGTTAGCTAAAGCGGTTACGAGTACGGACGCAAAGGTTTCCAGAAGTACCTTTACTAGAGTCGTTTTCAGTTCGGCAATGAGCTGGCCTTACGAAGAATTAGTGGATGAAACATTGATAAAAAGTGTTTGGCAACGAGTTGTAAAAGCAGCTGACCGCCATTACGAACCAGGGAAGTTCACCACCTTCCCTGCATATGAATGGAGTGCAGGAAAAGCGAACTATTTATCTAGCAGACGGGAAGGGCAACCTATCCACCGTAATGTTATTTTCAAAGGCGGAACAGTAACAGGCATCCCTTTTTCTGGTTTTAACTCTAAAAACCCCGAACGCTTATGGGCTTGGATGGACAAAGAACGGGCGAAAGGGATAGATTTAATGGCGATTCCACACAATGCAAATATGAGTAATGGTATAATGTATAGTAGGTTTAATGGAGAACCGCTAACGGCAGCTTATGCGGAAAGTCGTGCTCGTAATGAGCCCGTCAATGAAGTGGTACAAATGAAAGGGCAATCCATGTCGCATCCTATTTTAGCTCCAAATGATGAGTTTGCCGATTTTGAATTATACCCTTACACCTTTTCCCTAAAGAAACCACGACCACTTAGTGAACCAAAAAACAGCTATGCGAGAGATGCTTTAAAAGAGGGCTTAGCTTATGAGCAATCTTTAGGCACGAATCCATTTAAATTTGGCTTTATTGGTAGTACGGATGGTCATAACTCAGCAGGTGCAGCTGATGAGGATAATTATTTTGGAAAAATTGGGATTAATGACCCGACCCCCGAAAGTCGATTGGCAGAGATTCCCTACGGAAACTTATCCCCTAAATTAAAAAGTGCCGCAGGTTTAGCAGGTGTTTGGGCGAAGGAAAATACCAGAGCAGCGATTTATGAAGCATTGGAACGAAAAGAAACCTTTGCTACTTCGGGCCCTCGAATTAAACTGCGCTTTTTTGCAGGATGGGATTTAAAGGTAGATTCTCTTTCCGGAGATAATTGGATAACAACCGCTTATTCCAATGGTGTTCCAATGGGAAGTGATTTAGTAAGCAATTCGCAGTCAACAGTAGGCAATTCGCCGTCTTTTATCATCGAGGCTATCAAAGATTCCGAAGGCGCCAATTTAGACCGAGTACAAATGATTAAAGGGTATTTGGATAAGGAAGGCGACCCACAAGAAAAAATCTTTGAAGTCGTATGGGCAGGAAATAGAGCAATTGATAGCAATGGAAAATTACCAGCGATTGGTACTACCGTTGATATTCCCAATGCCACATATACCAATGACATTGGTGCGGTTCGTTTTCAAACTATTTGGACCGACCCTAAATTTGATGCTACTCAATCGGCTTTTTATTATTTACGAGTTTTGGAAATTCCAACGCCTAGATGGACAACTTATGATGCTAAAACCTTAGGGGTTAAACCGCCTACAGATGTACCTGCTACTATACAGGAACGGGCTTGGTCTTCTCCGATTTGGTACACACCTAAGTAGGAATTACCCTTAGGCCACAACATCCAGAAACGGAATTGCGAAAATTAGGGTAAAATTCTTTCGATACTATTCGGCTAAAAATACTTTTGTATGAGTTTACAACCCTTTGCCCTTTGCCTTTAATCCTTCGCCGAATAATAAAATTATTTCTTCAACAAGCCATTAAAAATCAAATCATTAATCAACGTTACATGTAAGTCAATCTGCTCTGGATCTAGGGAATCAATGCCATGCATTTTTTTCATCTGAAAAGACCGAGTAAACAAGGTCGTAATAGAACCAATGATAAAACTGGTTAGATTAGCAGCCGGAATATCTTTGATGCGCCCTTTTGCTGTTTCTGTGGTAATGATGTTTTGCATAGGTGCAAAAATGGGTTGTAATAACTCCTCAATTAACCAAGCAGAACGAGGATTATCTGAAAAAACTTCCTGCACGACCACTTGCTGAAATTCTGGATATTTAGCAGACACTTGGACAATCTTTTTATTATATAAGCGCAATTTTTCTAAGCCATCTAAATCATCAATTAAATTGAATAAATCAGCTAATTCGCCATGAATTTCTGTACCAATGAGTTGCATAGACTTTCGCCATAACTCTTTTTTTCCGCCAAAATGATGATGCAATAAAGAATCCGATACGCCCGTTGCTTCGGCTATTTGATTGATGGTGACCCCGCCATAGCCTTTTTGCGCAAAGCTTTTAAGGGCAATCCGTAAAATATTATTGGTCTTGAGTTCTTTATCTTTTTTAGGTCGGCCTGCTTTTCTCTTTTCCTTTTTTCCTAGACTCATTTATTGGATTTAGAATGGTAATATTTTTTTTGTTAGCAGTAAATAAAATTAAATACTACTACTCATATCCAGTTATATTATTTTTACTTAAAACAACCATTCCATTACCATCATTAAAGAGTTGTTCAATCATGTTGTAAACCGATTCAATAACTTTGAATAAGTCTTTATTAGAAATATTACCTAGTTTTAAGAGTAATATTTTAGGAGGTGTGCCTTTAAGTAAAAAATTATCTTGGAAGTCTGAATCTTTGGTAATCACTATTCGCTCTTGCTCAATCGCTATTTCAATAATCCTAATATCATCTAATAAATGCCCTTCAGCAAAGTAAGTTGTATGGATAGCATCAGCACCTAATACTTTTAATCTCCTAACTAGTGTGTAGGGTAATTGAGTATCAATAATAAACTTTAACATAGGAAGGTTTAGCTAGCCAAAGGTAAAACAGTTTGTGCATTTGCTATTCTAGCAGCATACCAAAGACAAGCCCAAACATCTTCTTTCTCGATATACGGATAATCCACTAGAATTTCTTCCATATTCATTCCTCCTGCCATTAATTCCAACATTTGCGCCACAGTAAACCGCATATTCCTAATAGTGGGTTTCCCTTTACAAACGGCTGGATTTAAGGTGATTCTGGATAATAATTTTTCACTCATAATTACAAAATTTAATTCTTATAGCAAATTACATCCTTTTTCCTAGAAAAAATAGTTAATCCAAAACGTTTTTGCATCAAACCTAATATCATTTTTAAGTTAAACGTAAAATATTGATTTGCCGTTCCTTAAAAACGAATGGCAACTTTCTTATGAGAAGACAAACAAAAAGCCGCAAATTATTTAAAAAATAACTTACGGCTAATTTATTCTTAATTCGCTTTACCTGATCTCGTTTTTACTATACTAGGTTTACCAATTGAAGGCTATCGTGTAACTGAAAATTAATAATTTTAATCACAATTTATCATTAATACATTCTAGTCACCAATAACTTCTTAGCAACCAATTGCCGTCCACCAGTCTGCACTTGAATAATATACAATCCATTCTCAAAACGGCTTAAATCAATTCGATGACGACGAGTAGTTAAATTGGTTATTTGCTCGATATACATCGTTCTGCCAGGCTGGTCTTTAATGGAAATCGTCACATCTTTTCCATGATATAGCGTCAAGTCGATGAAGACTTCTTCTTTGGTAACTGGATTTGGAAAGACCCCAAAATCAGGTAATTTATTGAAAGTCACTTTTTCTATTGGCGTATATTCAAAATCGCCATTGGTATAAATTAATTTTAGTCGATAATAATTATTACCTTCCAATGGATCGGTATCTAGTTCCTTGAATTTACGAACTTCATCTGTTGCACCTGCGGCATTATAAATGGCAATTGATTCAAAATCAATACCATCACTAGAACGTTCCAATACAAACTCATCATTTTTATAGCCTGTATTGTTTAACCACTCCATTTCTACTGTTTGTTGGATAGGATAGGCTGAAAAGGCGAATACTTTGCTGGCTCGATTAAGGGCAGTTGGAGCAACGGATGCTGCGGTTACGATCACATCTTCTTGCCGATAGCAGTAACTATTATCATCACCAAACATTTGTAACTTGACGGTATAAGTACCAGGGCTAAGATTCGTAATAATGTGCGGGTTGGTACAAGGATCTGTGGCGGCACAAATTAAAACAGGAATCCAATTAGTTTCTGAACCAATGATTGATATTTCCTCTGCTTGTGCGGTGAGATTGGTTAAAGTAATAATACCTTCACCGCCAATAAATTGTACATTATCACAATTGGCTGGTCCGCCTTCGTTGCCTAAACAGCTACAGCCGTCCGCTTGAATCACATCTCCTTGTGTATTCGGATTGCCATCATCACAAGCAGTCCCTGGCAAGGTAGGCAAATTAGGATCATTAATCGCACAATCCACATCATCACAAATGCCGTCATTATCGCTATCAGATGCACAAGGAATGGTGCCTGCACAAGTACAACCATCTACTTGGATGATATCCCCTGTAGTATTTGGATCTCCGTCGTTGCAAAGCGTACCTGCGGTTGTTGGAACATTCGGATTTGTATCGTCACAATCCAAGTCAAAACAAACGCCATCATTATCTCCATCTATACAAGGACCATCTGTTACCAGGACATCGTCTTGGATGTAGCAATAACTATTATCATCGCCGAACATTTGTATCTTAACCGTGTAGATACCAGGAGTAAGATTTGGAATAACATAAGGATTGGAGCAAGCATCTGTTGCCGAACAAATTAAAACAGGAATCCAGTTAGTTTCAGACCCAATAATAGATATTTCTTCTTCTGCTGCGGTTAAACCTGTTAAAGTAATGATACCGTTACCACCAAGGAATTGGACATTATCACAATTGGCAGGTCCCCCGCCTATTCCTGCACAAGTACAACCATCTGCTTGGTAGACATCTCCTGTTGTATTTGGATCGCCATCATCACAAGCGGTTCCTGCAACGGCAGGTAAATTTGGATTCGTATCGTCACAATCTTCTGCGGCACAAATACCATCATTATCATTGTCAGGACAAGGAGTACCTGCACAAGTACATTCGTCGGATTGAATGACATCATTCAATGTATTAGGGTTGCCATCATTACAAGGTGTTCCAGAAGGGGCAGGGACATTAGGGTTATTATCATCACAATCATCAGGTTGGCAAATGCCATCTAAATCGACGTCAACAGGGCACGCAAAAATACCCACACAAGAACAACCATCTGCTTGAATCACATCATTAATCGTGTTGATATCCCCATCATTACACAGCGTACCTGGTGTTGCAGGTATATTCGGATCGTTATCATTACAATCATCTGCTGCACAAACGCCATCATTATCATTATCGACTGGGCAGACAAAAGTACCCGCACAGGAACAACCATCTGCTTGAATCACGTCATTAATCGTATTGATGTCCTCATCATCACAAGCAGTTCCCGCCGTTGTAGGTATACTTGGATCATTATCGTCGCAATCATCAGGTAAACAGAATCCATCATTATCATTATCTGTACAACCTTCGGTGACGACTACATCATCTTGGACATAACAATAAGTGTTATCTGCTCCAAACATATTTACCTTGACGGTATAAGTGCCAGGCGCTAAATTGGGAATTATTTGTGTATTGGAACAATTATCATCGCAAACAGGTACAATTTGCCAATTAGTAGGCGCACCAATTATTTCGACGATTTCTCCTGCAGCAGTTAAGTTTTCTATCGTTATTTGACCAACGCCACCTGAAAAGATTACAGCGTCACAATTAGCGGTGCCTCCACCAGTACTTCCTGCACAAGAACAACCATCTGCTTGAATGATATCGTTTACTGTGTTAACATTACCATCATCGCAAATCGTACCTGGTGTAGTGGGCAGATTAGGGTCATTATCATCACAATCTACATCAAAACAAACACCATCATTATCTGTATCCGTTGGACAAGGAATTGTTCCAGCACAAGTACAACCATCGGCTAAATAAACATCATTGGTAGTCATGGCATTACCATCATCACAAGCAATTCCGGGAGTAGCAGGAAGACTTGGGTCATTATCATCACAATCTACATTGGCACAAACACCATCGTTATCTACATCAGTACAAGGTCCAGCTAAAACGGTAACGGTTTCTTCTCTATAACAATAGCTGTTGTCGCTACCAAACATATTCAACTTGACGTTATAAGCACCCGGTAAAAGGTTTGGAATGATTTGCGTATTATCACAATCACCATCACAAACAAGAACTACATTATAATTAGTACCAGCTCCAATGATTTCTATTATTTCACTAGTTGCCAATAAATTGTCTACGATAATCTCCCCATTTCCACCAATAAAGAGTACGCCATTACAATCGGCTATGGTTCCAGTTCCAGTTCCTTGACAGGTACAACCATCCGCTAAATATTGGTCATTTTCTGTATTTGGATTCCCGTCATTACAAAGCGTTCCTGGTGTAGCAGGAATAGTAGGGTCATTGTCATTACAATCTTCCGCTACACAAAACCCATCATTATCGGCGTCCTCACAGACTCCTTCATTGAGAAGGATACTTGTTTGCGGGGCATTATTACCAGAATGAGTAAGAATTAGGACACCATTTTCATCGGCAGGAGTGCTGCTTGTCGTTGTGATATTGATGATTAAACTATCTCCTGGAGCAATGGCTAAAGGTAAGGTTGTGCCATTTGGCAACATAAAATTAAAAGTTGGAGCAGACCCCATCATAAAATCAATATTGTCTAAGAGAATTGCTTGATTACCTACGGTATTTCTGAGAATAATCGTTTCGTCATTATCGGTAAATTGTAAAGCGTTCAGGGCATTGAGGTTTTCTCCTTCCACCGCCAACAGGCTTTGGGTGATGGGGGTAAGAACAGGAATATTTTTCTGAGTAAAATAGAATACTTCTTGCGAATTAGAATTGCCTCCACCTACAATTGGAGAACCTGTAGTAATATAGACTACGCCATTATTGACGATTGTTTGTGTACCATGTCTCCCTTGATTTAAATTAGGTAAAAAACGCCAAGTATTATCTTCTAAATTTAATGCCTGTGTTTTATTTAAGCCATCACCAGCTACATTTTCTCCGCCAATAGCTAAAATTTCATTTCCTAAAAGTGCTAGAGAGCTACCACCTCGTTCTGTTGGAATGGGATTAGGCAAAGTTGACCACATTTCTGTATCAAAATCAAAAACATCCACACCTCCTACTGTTGCATTTAGATTTCCACCTAAATTAGTTTGTTTCCCCGCAACCATATACAATTTATCATCAAATACAATTGCTTGTGCATGGTCTCTCTCATTCGGTGCATCGGGTAAAATTCTCCATTTATTAGTCGCTGGATCATACTCATCTAACCAAGCAACTCGACCTCCCGTGTGCCCATTTTGAATTCCTCCAGCAAGATAAATTTTTCCTTTGTGAATGGCTGCTGCTGCTGCTCCTCTTCTTCTAGCAATAGGTATTTCTGGACCAACTGTCCAACTATCCATTACTGGGTCGTAAAGGTAAATATTTGGAACGGGCGTATCATTAGGAAAAACACCTGTAAAAGCACCAATTACACAAATAAGGCCTTGGTATTCGATAGCTTGAAAATGGTGTAAATTTAAAGGAGCGATTGCACCCATTGTCCAAATGTCGGTTATAGGGTCATAAATATTTACTTCATTAGTTTCTCTACCACCTAGTAAATAAAACCTATCTCCTGCTTCTACATATCCTGTTTCATGTCGATTAGTAGGACAACTACCAGGGTTTCCAAAATTGGTACAATTCAGTCCATCATTGGTTGTTTCCCATTGTCCAACAATAGAATTGGGATCATTGAATAGTAGATTAATATCGTCCCAAATTGCTGTAAAAGGCATAGCTGAACCAGCTGAACTAGCAGTAATCCCTATGGCTAAGGCGGTATTGGTGTCTTGAATAGCTGTTAATAAACTACCTGAAGTGCTAAGTGGTCCACTCCCCAAAGGGAAAGAATTACTACCATTAACGGAAAGCATTGGTTGGACATTTCCATTAGAGGGATTCACAGATAAGGATAATTCTAATTCTGCTGCGGCAAAAAGCGTACTAAATCCAAAATTATTAATGGACGCAACGCCATTAGTCTCCTGAATGACTTGGATGCCACCATTACCATTCAGAGCATTTAGGACGATTTTGATATAATTATCTTGGTCGCCTGTTCCTATATAAATACCATGTTGTTGATTACCAGTAGGAGGAGTGCTTAAGAAAGGAGGTACAATTTTTCCTGATACTGTAAAAGGTGGAGTTGCCGCATCTATTTTCACCCCAAATTGAAAAGCATTAACTTCATTATTACTATTGCCCAAAGCAACACTATCCGTAACGCCTGGAACCACTAGTAATTCTGGAGCGCCACCAGCAATAATATCATTTTCATTATAAATTAAATCTAAATAATCCGTAACGCCATTACTCATTAAACCTGTAAACCCTAAATCTAATAAACCACTTGTTCCATTGGCTAATCTATTGGTTAGTGGAAGCGTGGTATTTAACCCATTAAAAGAATCTTGTGCAAAAGGATCCACGTTGTCTAATAAACCATCATCGTCGTCATCTGGATCATTTAAGTTCGATACTTTAAAACCACCAATTAAGGTTTTATCAAAATCTGCGGGGGTAATAGCAGGATTACAAGGGTCACTCCCGTTTTGAATTTCATCACTATTCGTATAGCCATCTCCATCTTCATCTATCGTATTATCATCTATTCCTAAACAAGTATTATTATTTGCAGGTTCTAAAACTGCAATTGAGTTGCCACTAAATTCTGCCACCCAAATTGTTCCTGCAAAAAAGGAGTTATTAGGTAAACTCGTTACATCCAAAGGAATGCCCAATTGATTGGCAATACTCGTTACTCCCTCTGGCCCCAAATCACCACTAGCATCCAAATCTACCCTTAACAAATCGCCAGAAAAAGAAACCGCTAATAAATCCCCTTTCATGGCGCCACCAAAGGCGGTTGCTGTATATTCGTCCATACCATTCGTAGACGCTTCTCTATTATAGATACTTCCATCACTTACACCTGGGTTTTGATAATCTGCTTCTCGCAAATCTTTTAAACTATCTGGATAAGGTGGCCAATCTATTGGTAAAGTATTGAGCGGATTCCCTGTATAGGTCTCTCTAAAAGTACCTGTTTCACTAGGTCCATCTTCATGTGTAAATAAACCAGCACCCAATGGATTAGCTCGAATCGGCGTTGGATGACCTGCATAATAACCTTGAGTAACTTTATGCAAACCATCTTTATTATTCACCTTTGCATCATTAGGTCCAGGGCCATTAGATCCTGGTTCGCCAGGTACCCAATTATTGGTTACATTTGGTGAGCCTTCATTATCAGGATGTCCGCCGATACCTCCATTTGGCCCATTATCCCAAGTATACACAAACCCTAATTCCGTTAAAACTACATCATATTGATTTCGATAGCCTGTGGAAAAAATTGAAATGGGGCCTCCTGGAATATACTTGGCTTGATTCAAGCCATCATTACCACCAAAAGGGTCATTAATATCTTTACCATTACTGTCGTTTGGACGAGTAGGATCATCTAAAGTAGGAATGTCATAAATATAAGGTTGATTAGAAAAAGCATCTAATAAAATGGGCATACTATCCAACATACCTAAATCAATTTCCAAAATCGCTGCTGATAGGGCATATTCAGTTAAATGATCAAAATTAGCAGAAGGAGCACCTGCATTGGTATTACCACCCTGGGCAACAATGAGTATATTTCTAACCGCATCATATTGCATACCATTGGTTGCATGATTTTCTTCCGAACGGGGCAAACCTCTAATTAAATCTACTTTTGACCAAGTTGTCCCATCGTAAGTTAATCGAGAAATAATACCTGAATTGGTATCTAGCCCCGTATCACTTCCACCTCCGCCGCCAATACGCACATCGCTAGAAGAAGCATAGATAACTGGATTAGTTGGTGTACCGACAATTAAAATACCTGTGACTTGACGTTCGTCCTCAAAGAAATTTAAGGCGCCATCGACATCATTATGATTGGGAATATCTTTTACCAAGTCAATGACTTCTGTGGCTAATACCTGATAATTATTACCAACTTTATCGACCGTATAAGCATAAATACTACCTGTTCTTTCTGCCACGTATAACCTACCATCAGGCCCAAAATCTAGGGAAGTTGGTTCACTAAGGGTTGTCCCTATTAAGGTTGTTTTAGAAAAAGAAATCTGTGCCTGTGCTTGACTACAACCAAGTACCAATAGACCAATTAAAAGGAAATTTGCAGATAAAACTGATAAGTTTAGGGCAAGTTGTTTTTCGCCAAACCAATTTAAGATGCAAGCAGACTTGCAACATACGTTGTGTTTGTAGTTCATTTTTTGTTTTTAAATTGTAAAAATTGCTTGGGGGGATTAATCAAGCGTAGTCAGTATTGACAGCGACTCAATGTATAAGAGGGGAGTATTAATAAGAATTATTTACTAATTAACAGTTTCAACTAACTAATAATCAGTTAATTAAAGTTTATTTTTTAAGAAAATATTTAATTGAAATTAATGATCGCCTAAATAATTTACAATAAATCATTAGGAATTTGATTTAATATAAAGGCTATTTTTTTGTAGGTAACTTGTAGATGGGTAAACGTAAAAGTTTAGAATTGGCTATAAAAGTACAGGTTTTTATACTTAGAAGAAAGTAGCTATGCATTTATTTTGTAATATACATTGCCATTAACATTTAATTTTCGAGCGCTCTATGAAGGGTCGCTACAAATAAATCTCTAAACTCTTCCATTCGTTTGCGTCGATATTGCATGACCCAACGTGGATGTGGGAGCGGAATGATTTCGTCAAAAAAGTGATGTTGTTGATTGAGTTGATGAAAATATTTATAATTTTTTCCTTGTCCCATGCACAATGCAACTTTAGGATTGCAACCAAAATCTAAATGGGTTTTGATATTATGAATGATATGCTTTTCAACTGCTTTCTCTAATGGTTTAGCATCGTAATAATTATAATTTTTGCCTTCTTTTATAAACCCGAGTGGACATAGAGAAGTAATATAAAAGTATTGGTAAAAATGATCTGGGCCACCAAAACCATTAATGTATTCATACACAAAATCAGCAGACAACTCAAATCGTTTTTTGAAATTATTGGGAATGCCACAAATCTCTTCTAATTTTTTAGGATCGGTAAAAGGAGTGCCTGTAATACCTGCGCCAAAACGACCTGGGTTAATCCCGAAAATTAAGGTACGTTGCTGCTCATCCTCAAAATATTTTTTGAAAAAAGCGGTCATGACTGCCCACGTTTCGGGGTTGTCAAATGGGAATAGTACTTCCACGCCTTTAGGCAATTTTTGATAAGGTTTTAAATCTTTATGGAAGGCTAATAATTTATCTGCAAAAGTCATGTGGGCAAGATAGTAAATAAATTTATTAGCAGGAATTAAAAGTCATTAGAAGTTATTATTGGAGGAAGGAAAAGACCATAATAACTTCTAATAACACGAAGTAATAATGTCCAAAATTATTTATTTCGCCCAATAAACCAACCGATTAGCCCAGCCATTAATCCACTACAAATAACATTTGCTACTAGCTCCATTGGAATAGATTGTGCTGTCCAGATACGAAATTGAGCCGCTAAACCCAATAATGAAGAAAGCGTAATTAGTGCGCCTAATAAGGTTCCTGCTTTTAGACCACCCACAAAAGTGGAAATATTTGCCCACCGCATGAAAATAAAAGCAAATAAGGCAGCCCATACTAGACAACTTGCAAACATTAAACTGATTTTGAATTGATCTTCTGGATATTCTACTGTCCCTTTAAATTCAGCAGGAATAGCTAAAAGGTCTTTCAAAAGGACACCGTAAACACCCCAACCCAATAAAAAATAAGCGATGCCGCCAATTAAGGTGGCTAAAGTAAATTTAGTCAAATTCATTGTTTTTACGTTTTGATGATGAAAAATAAAAGTTACTATTCGGCAAAGGACGAAGGGCGAAGGGTTTAAACTCACTGGAACGATTAATAATTGATAATTTCAGCTACTATCTAACCTGATTTTGTTCGGTAGTTACCTTTTGCCCTTTGCCTCTAGCCGAGTAGTAACAAATAAAATAAGTAAATGAGTTCATGAGGAGAGGGGTCTATCAGACCTTATTAACTCACCTCCTCATAAACTCATTACCCAATTTATGGTTAACTCAAAGGAGCATATTCCAAAGTAGAACATAATAATCCACCCATTAAACCTAAAGTAAGAAACCAATAGCCTGTATGAATTAAAATGTATTTCCATCCTCTCCTTTCAAACAAGGTATTTATAGTAATAATTGGTAAGATTAAGAAGACAGTAAGAAAGCCACCATGTAAAAAGCCATGACCGAAACTTCTATGATCATTGCCATATTGAGCCATTAATTCATTGAATTGTTGTTGAGCAACACTTCCTGATTCTGCTATAGCTGGAGACATCATTTGAACGACGCCTGCTTGATGAATAACCAAGGTACTGAGGATAAAGGCTGCTAGAAAACTCATAAGATACGATACACCAAAGATGATTGCCATATTAGCGCCTTCCATATCTGCATCGGTAAATCCATTGACCCGCATCCAAGGGCCGCCAATTGCTTTTGGATGATAATAGACAGCACCAACAAGTAGTGGAATAAGAGCTGCGATGAAGAACATGTAAAAATTAGTAGGCATGATGAAGTTTTTTGTGATAAAATAGTTTTGTCATAAATAAATCGCAATATACAATTTGTTTTTAATTAAAAAAAATAACACAAAAAATTATTAAAACAACCTACTATAAATTTCTAGAAGAGCTTGATAGCGTTCCAAAAAGGCGAGTCAATTAATCAAAGGATTTTGTCTCTTCTATTAACTAATTACCATTTAGTAAAAATAACTGTTGTCTGCCATGCATATCGTATTCCTTTTTGAAAAAAAAGAAACAAAATTGTACCGTTTACGCTTAAATGATTTGGCTTATACGTCAATATTTTTAACAAAAACCGAGGATAAATAAAGGAATGCTAGCATATACTTCAATCCTTGGACTTTATCCGAATATTTATCAAATACCCAGTATGAAAAAACTTCAACCCATTTACGCAGTCTTACTTACCCTATTTTTGTTATATGCCTTTTCTAGTAATCCACCGAATGCTAATACTGGAGCACCAGGCGAAGGAAATTGTACGAGTTGTCATACTGGAAGCAATGCTAGTTTTGATGGCTCTGTAGCATTACAAGGGTTACCAGATGTAATTGTTCCAAGCACGACTTATAGTGTGAGTGTAGTAACAAAAGTTTCGGCAGGTAGCCCTGTTAGAGCAGGTTTTCAAATGGCAATTTTAGATGGTGCTGATAATAATGCAGGGAGTTTTAATAATGCAGGAACTAGTTCGACGGTGATGAGTGCTGGAGGTAAGAACTATTTTGAGCATGACCCCGCCTTATCTTTTAATAGTGCGGATTCTGTAGTATGGACAGTAGACTGGACAGCGCCTGCGACTATTGCTAGTGATTCTGTTAAAGTCTATATCAGTAGCATTTTAGGAAATGGCGGCGGTAGTGGAAATGACTTACAACTTGGTCATCAGTCTGCTTACGGTTTTCAAACTGCGGTCGCTTTACCAATAGAAGTTGCGATTATTGAATCGAATGATTTGTCTTGTTTTGAGGTGAATGATGGTGCTGCTACGGTTAGTGCAAGTGGTGGAACAGCACCCTACACTTACGAATGGTCTATTGATTCGACGACTGCTTCTATTTCTAACTTATCTATTGGTCGATATATCGTTACGGCTACAGATTCGGAGGGAGCTACAGGAACGGCAACGGTTACGATTAATCAACCAGATGAAATATTAATTGCTATTGATAATGTTGTCAATGTTTCCTGTAATGATCCTGTTGGGGCAGCAACAGCTACACTAAGTGGTGGAGTGGCACCTTATACATATTTATGGAGTACCGATAGTACTTCGGCAAGGGCTGACTTGCCAGCAGGTACACATATGATAACTGTTACGGATGCTAATGGATGCACCAATACCGATAGTGTAACGATTAGCGAAGACAATCGGGAGCCTGTCGCTTTCGCTGGTCTTGATGTATTGGTAACTTGTGCAGATACAAATACAGCGACTATTCAATTAGATGCGTTTAATACTACAACAGGAACGGGGGTTACTTATCTCTGGACAACTCCTGATGGTAATATCATTTCAGGAGAAACGACTTTAATGCCAACGGTCGACACAACGGGCATGTATATTTTAACCGTTACGAATGGTGCGAATGGCTGTACGGCGGTAGATACGGTCTTAGCAATATTTAATACGATTTTGCCAATAGCAGATGCTGGAAATGATCAAGTAATTGACTGTGATAATACGACGGTAACTTTAGAAGGAAGTGGCAGTAGTCAGGGAACGGATATAGTCTATAGATGGACGAGTATGGACGGTACCTTTATGAGTCCACAAGATACTTTGACACCAATTGTAGTTAGTGCGGGAACTTATGTGCTAACAGTAGAAAATTCAGGTAGTTGTATAGCTGTTGATTCTGTTATTGTGACTCAAGATGCCAATATTCCTACGGCTGATGCAGGCATGGATGCGCAGTTAAACTGTACGACGAATATGTTAACTTTAGATGGAAACGGCAGTAGTCAAGGAGATAGTCTTACCTATGTATGGACAAGTACAGATGGGCATTTTGTAAGCGGAGATAGTACTTTAATGCCTATAATTGATTCCGCTGGTACTTATTTATTGACGGTAACGAATACGAGTAATAATTGTGTAGCAATGGATATTGTAATCATTTCAGAAAATACAACTTTACCAACGGTTTCGGCAGGAAATGCAGGGACTTTAACTTGTTCTGTTACAAATTTAACCTTAAATGCAGTTGGCGATACAAATACTAATGTGACTTACTTATGGACGACGGGAGATGGTGATTTTGTCGATGGAACATCGATTTTAAATCCTGTCGTTAACGCTGCGGGAACTTATACGCTAACAGCCATAGACACTTTAACAGGTTGTACGAACACATCTGAAGTAGTCATTTCGGAAGATGTCATGCTGCCAATGACTAATGCAGGCGAAGACAAACAAATTGATTGTGATAATGCAACGGTTATGCTAGATGGAAGTGGTAGTATGGGAGATAGCATTACTTATTTATGGACAACTAGTAATGGTAACCTCGTTTCAAGTGATACCACACTAACGCCAATGGTAGATGCTGCTGGCATATATGTATTGACCGTTACCAATCAGGCAACAGGTTGTGCGGCATCTGATACAGTTATGGTTACACAGGATGCGATGTTGCCAGAGGTAACGCTAAGTGGAGATGTACAAATTGGTTGTACGGGTACTGATACGATTCAAGTTACAGGAAATGCCACCATGGGAGAAAATATTATTTATACATGGACAACAAATGGTGGTACTATTATAGGTGATACAACTACTTTGCAAACGACTATTATTGGTGCAGGGAATTATACTTTGACGGCAACGGATACGCTGAGTGGTTGTAGTGCCAATGCTTCATTTGAGGTAACAGCAGTAACTCCTCCAACAGCAAATGCAGGTATGGACGGGGTATTAAATTGTGCGAATGAAAGTTTAGTTTTAGATGCAAGTGGCAGTATCAGCGAGAATTTAATCTTTGAGTGGACAACTACAGACGGTAATTTAACGGGGGCTAATAATATAGCAATGCCAACTGTTGATGCCGCAGGCACTTATACTTTAACCATAACCGATACATTGACAGGTTGTACTGCAACAGATGATGTGGTGATTACAGAAGATGCGAATAGTGATTTATTTGCGGCTTCTGGTGATGCAGAACAATTGACTTGTGCACAAACCAGTTTGATGCTAAATGCGACTGCTTCAGAAGGGGAGAATATTATTTATAAATGGACAACTGAAGAAGGTAATATTGTAACTGGTGGCAACTCTTTGATGCCTACGATTGATCAACCAGGAAAATATATTTTAACGGTTCAAGATACGATTACTGGTTGTACAGCAGTTTCATCTATTAAGATTGCGCAAGATGTTACTTTGCCAACCGTGAGTGCAGGGGAAAGTCAGTCGTTAGATTGTAATACGACTACGGTAACTTTAATGGGACGTTCGGATACTGAATTTAATTTGACTTATACTTGGACAACGACTGATGGAAATATTGTTAATGGCGCAACTACCCCTACCCCAACCGTCAATGCAGCAGGTATGTATACCTTAACCGTTGTTGACACCTTTACTAGTTGTAGTGCTTCAGCGATTGCCGAAGTACTCGCAGATGCGGCTTTACCAATGGCAAATGCGGGTATCATGCAACAACTAGATTGTACAACAGATACGGTAACTTTAGCAGGAAGTGGTAGTATGGGAGATAGTATCACGATTCTATGGACGACCGAAGATGGCAATATTTTAGGTGATCCAATGTCTTTTACACCAATGGTTGATGCCGCAGGAACTTATACTTTAACCGTTACCGATACCACTTCTGGTTGTAGTAATACAGCGAGTGTTGTTGTTATCGAAGATATAGTAAAACCAATGGTAGAAGCAGGTGCAGCAGAACAATTTCTGTGTGATAATAGTACATTAAACATAACTGCAACTGCAAGCGAAGGAGCTAATTTTACTTATTTCTGGTGTACAGAAAATGGCAGTATCGTAAGTGGTGCAGAAGTATTAACTGTAGAGGTTGATGGTGCAGGACTATTTGAATTTATTGTGACGAATACTAATAATGGATGTAAAAATGTAGATTCTATATTGGTGACGTCATTAGAAAGTCCAGTAATTTCTTTAGATACAATTGATGGAGAACCTACTTTAAATATTACAAGTGTAACGGAAGCTTATACACTTACATGGTCTGATACCATTGCATTAGATACGCCTTTGGATGAGCTTGCATCAGGTGATTATAGCGTAACGGTTACGGATGCCAACGGCTGTATGGATGAACTGATGTTTACTATTGATGAAAGTACTAGCCTAGAAGCAATAGAATCGACGATTGAAAGCTTGCAAATCTTCCCTAATCCAACGAACGATTTAGTAAATATCAATTTAATCTTTAACGAAATACAAGAAGGACGAATCCTAATTTTAAATAAAGTAGGTCAACAAATTTGGGAACAATCTTTTACCGATAAGGCTATTAATCGTTCGGTTAATGTTAATGAATGGTCTGCCGGCATTTATTACATGATGATACAGACGGCGAAGGGCGTTAAGACGGAGGAGGTTGTGGTGATACGATAAAATTAATTTTAGAGAATATATCAAAAAGCGGTGGTCTATTAAGTTAGGTTACCGCTTTTTGTCTTTGATTTTTTTTGAAAAAAGCAGAAGTTCCTTGAGATTAGCGGAAAAAATGTGTTTAATAAAAATACCTACATCGAAAGTAGATAAATCATGTCGTTCCCAAGAGTTGTGAACAAACTTAGGGCTTTTAAAAATGAACATAAATTAGTTACCTAACTTTCTAAACCCCTTCCAAATTACCTCTAAATCTTTTGTCCAGTCATAATCTCTAGCGTAGAAAAAATTTAGTCGCTGGATGGTGGATGCATCTAATTTTTCACTAGCAAAACCTGCTAATGGGCTTAGAACGCCATTTCTTATTGTCGGCAAATCATTGTTTAATGCATCTGTTTTAAAATAGCCCACCCAAGTTTTTTGCCCGAATAATACTTGAAATATATTTTTAAAAAAGGAAAGTTTTGCTTGCACGAATAAAAAGGCAAGCGGGTAAGAGAGTCCTAAAATCAATGCAATCATAATATCCACTAGCCGCTTACTTCTTTTTTGTACCGCATCCGTAATTTTATAGCGAATATCCACGGTATATAGTTCGCCAGGCGTATTTTTGGAATTACTGCCAATGATACTCATCGTTTCTTTCGGTACAATTTTATAGTCCATTTTACTGCCCAATTGCGTCATCCAATGCATGATGGCTTGGGCTGAAATATCCTTAGAACAAAAAATAATTTCATTGACTTGATAGATTTGAACGACCTCTTTTAGATTATTGAGATGACTCAAATAGGCTTGGTCTTCCGCTGGTTCAGGTGCGACGATGCCAATAAAATTTTGGGTAATATTGGCTTTGTTTAATAATTCTAAGGCTCGTTCTGCTTCTGTCCTTTCTCCAATGATGATTAAGTTACGAGTCGGCTGTTGTCCTACTTTTAGGTTTTTATGTTTTATGAAATGAAGTATTGTGCGGAGCGAAAAAGTACTAATAATTGCCCCGACAGCCCCTAATAAAAGCAGCATTCGAGAGGTTCGATATGCCAAAGGCAAAAAGCCATAAATAGCGGCTAATAAAATCGACCCAAAAATTAAGCCTTTGACTAGTTTTTTGATATTCTTGGTGGCATCGTATCCACCATTAAAATAAACACTTCCCAACCAAACGCTGATGTACAAGGGGACATTAAAATAAAGAAAAGAAGGTTCATAATAATTGGCATCATCAAAATAAGCCGTTGCCCAAAAATCTTTGAGCCAATACATGCCACCAAAAATGAGCGAGGCATCTAAAAATGGTAAATAAATCTTTTTGAAAATATTACTTAGGATAGTGAGGAAGGCTCGAAAATAGATAGCAAACTGTAAAATTCCTATAAATAGCGATGCCTTTTCACCTTGATAATGCTTTTTCGCAAAAATAATCATCGCATTATAAAAGACTTTTACATAGTTTAAATTCCCCTTTTTAGTGCTTTCTCCTTTATAATGGATAATCGTAGTATCCGCAAAATAATAGTTTTGATAACCGCCTTTAAGGATGCGATAGGATAAATCAATATCTTCACCATACATAAAAAAGGTCTCATCCAATAAACCAATTTTATCCAAAACAGATTTGCGCATCAACATAAAAGCACCTGCTAAAATTTCTACTTCGTCCGTTTTATCTTTATCTAAGAACCCTAAATGGTAGCGATTGAAAATGGGCGATTTCGGAAAGATTTTAGAAAAGCCAAATGTTTTGTAAAAGGCAGTCATGGGGGTCGGCAAACCTCGCTTAGACTCTGGTAAAAAATTACCCGATCCATCAATCATTTTTACGCCTAATCCGCCTGCGGTAGAATGAGCATCCATAAATGCCACACATTTATCAAAGGTATCTTCTTCAACTAAAGTATCTGGATTTAATAGTAAAATATATTCTCCTTTTGCCAGTCGAATTGCTTGATTATTTGCGGTAGAAAAGCCAGGATTATCTTTATTTGCGATTAAATGAACATTTGGAAATTTGTCAGCGACCATGCGCACCGAATCATCAACCGAGTTATTATCGACTACAAAAGTTTCGGTAGCTAAATTTTTTGTCGCTTTTTGAACGGAAAGGAGGGCTTGTTCTAGAAAGTAGCGGACGTTGTAGTTGACGATTATTATGGATAGTTTCATTACTTGCGATAAGGAATACGTGCTACGATTGACCGACCCAACGTGACCTCATCCGCATATTCCAATTCCCCACCAAAAGAAATCCCCCGAGCAATTGTCGAAATATTCACCGAAGCTTCTCGTAATTTTTTAGAAATATAAAAAATGGTCGTATCTCCTTCGATGGTCGGACTAATCGCCATCACAATTTCTTTAGTTGCTGCTAAATTGGCTCGTTCGATTAAGGTACCAATATTTAATTCGCCTGGTCCGATGCCTTCAATTGGAGAGATCACACCGCCTAAGACGTGATATAGACCTTTGTATTGCCCTGTTTCTTCAATCGCCATGACATCTCGAATGCCTTCGACGACACAAATAACGGCTTCATCTCGGCGTTTGTCTTGGCAAATATTACATACTTCTTCGTCCGCAATATTATGACACTTGTCGCAAAATTTAATTTCTCGACGCATCTTGACAATATCTGCGGCAAACTGTTCCGCAGCTTCGGCAGGTTGCATGAGTAAATGCAAAACCAAACGCAGAGAAGTTTTTTTGCCAATACTGGGCAAACTGGCAAAAGCATCTACCGCTTCTTCTAATAATTTTGAGGAAAAATTCATCTAAGTGTAGTCGTATTTTTGAATGTAAACGAGTTTATAACGTCCACTAACAAAGGTAAGCGTTTTTTTGGAGATAGGTTATATGTAAATGCTTAAATAGGCGCTGAAAACGTACTGACTATTCATTCGTCGCTCACATAGATCAACTGTGTCGAATGAATTCGACGGTACAATAGCCCATTAAAAAAGGTCTTACCGAATGAATCAGTAAGACCTTTTTAGCTAAGCCAGAATGGAGTCGTTAATACTCATCCTCGTTAAAGAGGAAATCATCTTTTCTGGGAAAATCTGGCCATACATCGTAGATACTTTCGTACAACTCTTCATCATCTTCCATTTCCTGAAGATTTTCAATCACTTCTAAGGGTGCGCCCTCACGAATGGCGTAATCAATTAAATCGTCACGCGAAGCAGGCCATGGTGCATCTTCTAGAGACAAGGCTAATTCTAAAGTCCAATACATTTATATAAAATTAAGTAAGTATTTTTTGAGGTGCTTTAGTCTTGGGTAACTTGGTGGATGATTTTTATTTTGACCTAGCTTCATTTAATACCTCCTTACCAAAAGCAATTCTCTAAAACACTAAATTGATAAATATTATTTAATAAGAAATTTAACAAAGAATAAGCTATCTATTTGAACTTGTCTTTTTTACTTTAGACTGTGTTAAATTTGTATAGCTTCTTTATTGCTAATGCGCTAAATAATTTGCAGAACGAATGACTTATAAAAAAGTTGCTTCCTTCTTCTATTTCTTGACGCACTTTTTTGCAAAAGTAACATATTGCTTTCCTAAAGTCAAGCAATCGTTTTTTAGTTATTTCCTCCAATGAGTATGCCAGATATTAAGATTTCTGATTAGTCAACTATTAGTGACTTCAAGTGATCTAATATTGTTTCGTTTTAGGAAATGAATATGACACCTGCCTAGATTAATTAGGGCCGTAATGTTGTACTAATTTTATTCCTATGGCAACTTCTTTGCCATTATCAACCATTAGCTTTTGACTGAATAAAATATAGTATACATAATACATATTTTATAACTCTAACAAATGGCGTAAAGTTCGAGTAGTCACATAATCTTAGTTAGATAGGATTGAGGATGTATTGATAAGTGCTAAATTTTAAGCAATTAGAAGAAGTATTAAAATGTTTTTTGGAATTATTAGTAAGTTGAAAAATGTTTGTAACAATCTGATTATTAGTGCCTTGATAGTAATTATTGTTTAAAATAGTAGAATGACTTGCAGATATTGTTTCTTTTTATTTTTATTTTGTGGACTATATTTGTGCTGAGATCTATGAAACACTTCATAGATAAAACTATTCCTACTCAACTAACCTAAACACATAGCTATTACCAAATATAGCAAAGTTTGTACTTATCCTTTAAGCCAAGTCATATTACAGATAAAGTACCTTAATCCAAATTAATGAATTTTTATTACTTTTTATAAAAGCCAACGCTTACTTCTTATTGACTTGAATTAAGTTCGGTCAAGTCGTATTAACTGAGACTAATAAAAAAGAATTGATTAAACGCTTAGCGCCGATTAAATAAAAAGACTTCAATTTTTGAGAGAATTGAGGTCTTTTATAAGGGATGTTGTTATACAGCATCCCTTTTTTAATGTCAAACGGATTTTTTTAGAAAATATCCATTCCGCAATGCTACAATAAAAACCGATAGGTCCACTTAATCAAAAAGATATTCGTTGACTTATTATTGAATAGATTATCTGTTAAGCTTGGTAAAATATCCTCGGATGGATCCCCTGAATTATTGGTACTTTGTGAAAAAACGAAGAATAATTCTGATCCTGGAACATATTCCCAACGTGCTACTAGATTAGACCGAAATTGCATAAAACTAAAATCTGGGTTACCAAAAGTATAATCGGTTGCTCCTGCTTCATTTTCTGATACAGCATAACTATTTTCAATAGCATCAAAAGTCACGTTATTAAGTGGCACAAAACGATCGTGAAATAATCTCGCTGTTGGATTGGTAATTCGCTTAAAATCAAAATAGCGAACGCTGGTAATAAATGGTTCACCATAATATTGAATCGTTAAATTAGGCGTGATGTTATAATTCAATCTTAGGCGCATACTTAACGTATTTTGATCCAAAGAACTCACGATATAATTGGTTGCCCCTTGATAAGTTACATTGGTGACATTCTGCATTAAGCGTCCAGAACTGCCAATATTTGGTCGAATAGAAAATCGTAAAGCATTGGTTGGCTGAATGGTTAAGCCTAAACCATAGTTGAAGAAATTAACGGTTTTAGATTGATCCGGATCATTTCCTCTAGCAGTAAAGAGGTTGAAATTTAACTGTACTTTTTTCCGACTATCCGTTCCTGCATTCATAAAAAGAGCATTTCCTCTAGATTTCCTGAGGGCAGGACCACCAAATAATGCTTGATTAGAAATATCTTTGAACTCCTTCGATAAGCCAATAAACATTCGATAGAAGTTCTTAAATTGGGCAAACATATTGACATTGGCGGATTGATATAAATGTCGACCACTAAAATCCCATCGACTCCAACTATTTACGTTTAATCCCATATTCCTAAAAATACCAAATGGATTATTGAATCTATACCCTGACCAGAAGAAATGGTTGATTTCATCTGCATTGTTCATAAAACCAATATCATTCAGTTCCAATTCTGGCGAGCGCCAAGTTGCGCCTGTTTCAAACTTCCAATTACCTCCTAATTTACCGATCTTTACCGTTCCACCTGTTCCTGTCAAAGAAGTTTTACTTTCATCTACTTCCACGTGATCCGCATCAGGACGTTGGAAATAATGCTCAAAAGAGGTTTGCGTATTGGTAATAGCTTCGGTCGAACCTTCGACTCTAGAATATAATAATTTGGCACTTGCTACCCAACTTTGATCTTTCCAACGGTGAACCACATCTAGTCCACCAGTATAAGCGGCCTTATGTAAAAAATCTAAATTAGTATTATCCAATTGGCGATTGACACCTGTAAATATGCCTCCAATTACGGTATTACCACCATCATAATCTTTAGTAACTCGACTCACAAAATAATTGGTCAAAGGTTCTACCACTTCTTCTCGACGTTCGCCTCTTAAATCTATTTTAGCCACTTCTTTAGCCGTAACACTTTCTAAAATACCAAAGGCTAAACCATTCTTCGTTTTGCCACTAAACTTTGCCGCCCCTAAAATAGAAGCATTGCTTGGAACTTCTGCGAATTCTCCACTTTCTAAATTTGGATAGCCATGAGGAGATCCACCAATTCGACGAGAATAAAATAAATTATCTGAATCATAGGCGCCACCTGCTTCCGAACCTGTTGCTTGAAAATTGAAAATATTATTATTTTCTACAAAAAAAGGGCGTTGTTCTTGAAAGAAATTTTGGAAACCATCCAATCGAACAGCAGCAGGATCTGCTTCGACTTGACCAAAATCTGGATTAATAGTAAAGTCGATGACCATATCACTTGCTACACCAACTTTTCCGTCTATTCCTGCGGTGAATTTACTACTAGAGCCATCTAAAAAAGGATTCCCTTTTTCCTTCTCAAACGTAGACGTTTGTCCAACTAGATAAGGCTGAATTTCAATTTGTTTTTGCGGCTTAATGCCTGTAATACCATGCAATTCGGCAAAAGCACTTACCCAAACGCCACTATTTCTAGGAATGCGTTGGAAAAGTGAACGAGATTCATTCCGAAAATTTCGCCGATGAATTTGAAATCCCCAGATATGTTCATCTTTATTGGCATACCGCAATTGACTGAGTGGAATTTTAATTTCTGCCGTCCAACCTTGTTCATCTATATTGGCTTTGGTATACCAAATTGGATTCCAGCTTTCGTCCCAATTATTCCCATTATTGGTAATAAATTCGTCTCCTTTTACCCCCGATGCAGAAACCGTAAAAGAAAAAGCTGTTCTTTTATCGTGGTAGCTATCTATATTAATTTCTATCCAATCGCCTTCAAATCCATCTCGTCTACTCATTCGACGAACTACCTTTTCTGGTTCGTCATCGTGCATTCGATAGCCAACATAAAGAAATTCATCGTCGTATAAGATTTTAAATTGAGTAGCGGCTACGGGTGTGCCTCCGTCATTGGGCTCCATTTGCGAAAAGTCACCTCCCCACGCTACGGTTTGCCAAGCAGCGTCTTCTATGCGACCATCAATAGTTGGTGCTTGGCCAGTAATTTTTTTCGTTATATAAATTTTCTTGGGAACTTCGTTTAGTTGTTTGGTAGTAAGGGTGTCTTGAGCAGATAGAAAGGGGATAGCTGCAATAGCTAGTACGAATAACAGAGTGATTTTCTTCATCGGTGGATTACTTGTTTTTTCGATTATTCTTGTAAAACGGACTTGTTACAGAGAGTGTTACTTCTAATAGAATGATTGGCAAGTTGTTAACAATTGCCATTAAAGTTTAATATTTGCTATTATTGTTTTTTAAAGAAGGTGTCTTTAGAATTTCTATTAAAAATGACAACAAAATTAAGCCTAAGTTGCTTTATGAAGATGACACATTAGATTAAACCTAATTTATATTCGACGAATTTTTTATGCAAAAGAACAATAGTCAAAAACAAGATGCTATAGTAAACAAGCAACCTCTAGGCCTAATTTTTTTATTATTGGGTTTAAGTACTTTGTATAGTTGTCAATCAGAAGGTACGACTAAAAATATCAGAAGTTATTATTACCCTGTTGCTGACTTTATGGATGGAAAGGTGTATGAATACCGAGCAGTCAATGATAGTTTAGCTCCTTTTTATTGGTATTTTCGGACGACCATATCCAGAGGTGACACCATATTAACAAGTGAATACTTTGACCATAATTTTATTGTTCAACAATTGACTAATGAAGAAATTGTAAAAAATGGCGTTATCTTAAATGACTTCTATTTATATGAAACAGATTCGCTTACAGGACAACAAAAACAAAATCCAGTAAGAGTAGAAGTAGATAATGTATACCCATTTGAGGTGACGGACTCAACGGGACTGTTTTTGTATAAAATTTTTTGGAAAGATTATTATCAGCCTGATCAAAAATATCGACTCATTAAAAACAGGCATTATATGGGAGAAACGACCTATTCTTATAAAGGTCAGCCGGTGGATTGTGTTCGATTTTTTAATAAAGAATTATTAGAAATTGAGGAAATTGGTTTCCAAGAAGTCAATTATCAGAGTGTCGAATTGTATGCAAAAAATATAGGTTTAGTTTATTCGAGAAAAGAAATTGAGGGAAATATCGTTCAAGAATATGAGTTAGCAGATATTTATGAGATGACGGATTTGGAAGAGAAATTTCGAGCATCCACAGAGTGATGAATTTTACTATGAATATTTTTAGGCAATACGCTGCTAATAAAACCAAAAAATCCGTGGGGAATGATGATCCGTGGGGAGTAAAAACTCCAAATGAATGCTATTTCACCATGAAAGTATAGCCAATAATTCGAATGCAAAAATGAGAATCACCTCCTTTCTTTTTTCTTTAATAACTCTTCCATTTATACTTACCGCACAAGAACAAACAATCTTGCTGCAATCAACGATAGATGCCTGTAATCAAACCATTGAATTAACTTGGAACCCCGTCGAAAATTGGGACAATGATACGGAAGCATACGAAATTTGGCTAAGCAAAAAGGAAGGCACAACTGAACGAGTTGCCGTCATAATGGGCAATCAAACATTTTATACCATTCAAAATGTAGAAGATAGTGTGACGTATGAATTTTTCGTTAATGCAATTGAACAAAATACAGGAGCTAGTGCCAAATCCAATACCAATAGTGTAGTCGCAAAGGTGATCAATCCAGTAGGCGATTTATTAGTTAAAAATGTCTCTTTTACGGATAACAATGAAGTAGAAGTATTGTGGGAATGGAATCCTGTTGCCGATTTAGCCAATGTAGAAATTTTTCGTTCGAGTGATAATAGAAGTTTTGAACAGGTAGGTACACCAAACTATACAAAACCACTCGCCAATCCAGCAAATTATTTAGTAACGCCTGTTCATGGAAATGAAGGAAAAACATTTTATAAAATAAGGACAACAGACCAATGTGATTCGAGTCGTTTGTCTAATTATGTAAGTACTATTTTTCTGGAAGGAAGGCCATTGCCTACCAATGAAAACGAATTAATATGGACGCCTTATGATAGTCGAATCGGAACGGTCAATGGCTATTCTATCTATAAATTAGTAGACAATGACCCATTATTTTTAGGACGGATTGATGGTACAAGTACCACTTTTGTTGATCCGATTAGAACTGCTGGGGATGCTGGCGCTTGTTATTATGTCGAGGCTGATTTTAGTGTCACTTTTGCGAGTTCTGGTATCGAAACGCATATTTCTCGTTCCAATACCGCTTGTCTGACGCAGGCAGCGACCATAGTCATGCCCAATGCTTTTGCCCCCAATGGTCAAAATAGAAGCTTTAAGCCAACGATTCTTTTTAGCGAAACGATACAAGATTATCAATTGATTATTTATAATCGTTATGGTGGAAAAATATTTGAGACGAGGGAGGTTAATAAAGGTTGGAATGGAGAAAAGAATGGGCGCGCTGTTCCCGCAGGAACTTATACCTATTTGGTACGGATTGAGCAAAAGAATGGGGAGCAAGTGGAAAAGGCAGGGGTTTTGGTATTGTTGAGGTGAAATATAAGCATAAGTTACGAGGCAAAAACGAACTTACAATTCTTAATTTGTTGCGAGTTACGGGGTGCGAGTTGAGATAGGATAATTAGGTTTATTATTTAATGTATAATTTAATTTTCGCTTCTTTAGATACAAAATTCATTAGTTTTAACCCGTAACTCGCAACCCGCAACTATTCTTAAAGTTGTTCAATCATTTATGTCCGAGTACTTATAATTTTTTTTAGTAACAAAGCAGCACTACTCCCGATTCCCCCGTTCTTGTCATGTCAAGGTTAGTCATTTGAAGGACGAATTACCTAAAAAGACATGAATTTGATAAAATAGTACATTTTTTTAAATTTTTCTTTTTTGGAAAGCAACTAAAAAACGATTACCTTTACTAAGTAACTACAGGGGTTTTCCCTATGGTGCTTAATTCTTTTTTATGGACTTCGTTTTGCCTTTTAACTATAGCGAAAAGGAATTTATAGAAGCTTGTGTGCGCAATGAGCGTTGGGCACAAAAGCAACTCTATGAAGAATACTACTCCCAAATGATGGGTGTGTGTTTGCGCTATGGTAGAAATGAACATGATGCGTTGGACATTTTGCAGGAAGGATTTATCAAGGTCTTTCGCAATATCGCTAAATATCAGCCGGGCACTACTTTAACTGCTTGGATTCGACGAATAATGGTTAATACAGCCATTGATTATTATCGGAAAAATATTCGGCGAAGAACAGAAGATTTAGATACAGCTTACGAGCTAAAATCTATGGATGCAGATGCCATCAGCCAATGCAGCGAAAAGGAAATCTTAGAAGCTGTACAGCAGCTAACCCCTGCATACCGAGTCGTTTTCAATTTGTACGTCATTGAAGGTTATTCTCATAAGGAAATAGCTGAATTGATGGAAATTACGGAAAGTACTTCAAGGTCAAATCTAGTTAAATCTAGAATGAAATTGAGAGCAATCATTAATAAGAAACTATAATTACACACACGCAAACTGCATTTGAGTATAGGAAATGAGTCAAGAACCGTTCGATAAAGCAATTAAAAAGTCGCTTGAAAATTTGGATATAGCGTTCAATGCTGACCACTGGCAGCAAATGGAAATGCTATTGCACAATCTACCGATAGGAGGTGAAGGAGCGATTGATGCCCATTTCGACGCAACGGTTAAAGATAAAATTGCCAATCCAACCATACCATTTGATCAATCTGCTTGGGCAGGAATTGAGGCAGCGTTAATCAATGCAGAAACTTTAGATGCAACTTTTGATGCGGCTATTACCGATAAAATTGAAACGCCAACAATTATTGCTGCGCCAAATTGGGATAGTATAGCCGATGCATTAGATATAGCCGATGCAGCGGATGATGCATTCGATACAGAGATATATACCAGCCTACAAAATTTACAAGCGAGTCCACCACCTAATTATTGGCAAAGCTTGGTGAATCGATTAAATGCTGATTTTGTCTTAAGAGAAAAATTATATCGCTACAAATTGATAGAAGCGACTTTAATGATTTTACTATTATTAAATTTCTATCAATACTTACCCAATAAGCAATTTTTTATACCGAATTCAGTCCAACAACAGCAATTAAAGCAAACAACGGAACAATCTACTATTCCGACAGAAGAAATATTGGAAAAGGAGGCAACACCAACAACTCCTAAAACAAATGGAGCGAGTAAGGTGCCGACAAAACCTTTAATCGCAGCGAAGGCAAGTGAGACTAGGGATAATCAATATATTCAATTAAGCAATCAAAATTTAGCCAACAATACAGCGCTAACTACTAATCTATCCAGAAATTATTCGTTAACGACGCCAATTGCTACGTTACCAACAAGAATGGAAGATAGAAGTGGGCTGTCGATTTCTGTAAGTGAAATGAATCAACATTTGATTCGATATACAGAAACGGGTAATACGATAATAAATACAGTTCCTTCTTTAAGACCTAATTTTGTAGAGTCTCAATATATTACACCTCTTGGTTGTAAAGATTGTAAATACACAAAAATTCCTGCTCGACTACGTTTAGGTCTAGTTGCTAATTTAGCAAGTACGAATGCGTATGTGTCGGGTGGAGAAATTTTAGATATTACCGCTTTTTCTGAAAAAGGGTTTGGTTATGGCATCGGAGGAAGCCTTGGCTTTAAATATGGCAAGTGGGAAATTGAGACGGGGTTGATGTATGTGGCAAAACAGTATGATCCAAATATTGTAGATGCACCAATACCAAATGCTAAGCGAACGCATTTCCAAACAGTACATCTGCAAACATTGCATATTCCTGTTAATTTGAGGTTTAACTACGCTGTACTAGGAAAAGGGAAATGGCATTTATATGCACAAACAGGTGCTGCATTAAACGTTATTCTAAGAGCAGAGTATGACTTAGCAGAAGTTGGAGCGATTAGTCGTTCCAAGGTAAATGAAGTAACGACTTCTAGAATTAACCAAATTGATTTTAATAATGGGGTACTAGGAGGAGATGGCTTTAAAGATAATCGCTTTTTATCCATCAGTATGGGCGCAGGTGCAGAAAGATATATTACTCCTCGATGGAGTATTTTCCTTCAACCAGATTTTCATTTCCACTTCTCTGGCAATCGGGTAGGCACAACGGAAGATAGAATCAATACGTTATCTATTTCTTTTGGCGCTAGAAAATCACTTTATTAATAGTATAATCGTTGTTCAGTAAAATAAAAAATGCACCAACAAATTGATTTGTTGGTGCATTTTTTATTGGTTCAGCTATAACCTATAACAGTCTACCTCAATCACTTTACTCCAAAGCAGGGAGCAAATAATAAGCTCCTTATTCTCCTTATTGTATGTCAAAACACCATGATTTTGAAAATCATGGTGTTTTAAAAAGTCGGGTTCTTTGACAAATCCCGTTATGAAGACGGACAATATAGATTGCCCTTTGTCTTCGCCCTTGAAAATGAATGGAGAAGACAACAGCGAATATAGATTCGCTGCTTAATTCCACGGGATATATCAAAGAACCAGAAGTCGAACCTATTTTTATCCATGACTAAGCATGCAAACTCTCATTCAATTCAATCACTTTAGTATTCGGTCGAGCCGTTAATTTACCAGTTTGAGAATCATTAAAATAAAGCATGAATGCTTTGCCATTTAACTCCATTCCTTTCACGATATTCTCACCTTCTTTTACAACTGTTCCTGCTAAGTTAACAGGTTGTTTTTCTTTATTATACAAAGAGACTTTAGAAGCAGCAGTTATGTAAACACCTGCCGCTACGGTACAACCATCTCCTAGAGAAATGCCCGTTCCTGCATTTGCGCCTAATAAACATTGCTCGCCGATAGAAATAACGTTTTTATTCCCGCCAGAAAGCGTCCCCATAATAGATGCCCCACCGCCAACATCAGATTTATTACCAACCACAACACCACCAGAAACACGTCCTTCAATCATGGCACTTCCTAAAGTACCTGCATTGAAATTAACGTAACCAGCAGGCATAATAGTTGTGCCAGGGCTTAAATGTGCACCTAATCTAGCTTGCGAACCAGAAACAACGCGTACCCCATTTGGGACACCAAAACTAACTAAATAAGGGAATTTATCAACATGACTAACCACTAATTCTTCGCCTTTAAAAGTCGCTTTAATACGTTCTTCTGCTAAATCTTCTGGTAAAATTGGCCCTTTACTTGTCCATGCAATATTATTCATCTTCCCAAAAATACCGCTGCAATTAATACCGTGTGGCTTTACATGTAATTGCGATAAACATTGGATTTTGAAGTAGCCTTCTACTGCATTCTCTACTGCTTGGTCTTTATCAAATAAGAAATAAACGACTACTTCCGTTTTATGATAAGCATTAACCCTTTTATAATTGGTTAACAATTGTTGGATAAGGGTGATATTTGGATGCTTTTCTATTTCGTCGTGAAATGCTTCAAATTTATCAAAAGCATTTTGCAACGCTTTTTTTGTTAAAACGGCGTATCCATTTTCGCTACCTTTGAATTTGGCAATATCTTGTAAAACGGCAGCTGTTCCAAAAGCTGAATTATAATTGATACCAGGAAAAAAGACTTCTAATGTTTTATCTCCTTTTGATTTTCTAATTCCTAAACCAAAAGCTAAAGGTCGGGTATAGCCTTTCCTAGCTTCTACTTTTTCTACGTATTTTTTAAAATCTGCTATGGTAGCCATGTATTCTAATTTTAAAGGTTATGATTAATTGATTTCCCATCTTCTGTTTTGGAGAGCGCAAAAATACCAAATTTCTATAGAAATCAGTAAGAATCAAAAAGTCAAATAAGGGAGCCTAACCACTTATTTATTTAAATGTGAAAAAAAGTAAGCGGATTAGGTTTTTTAAGATACTTTCCGCTATATTTGCACCATCTAACCATGTCACAAATATTATTTTTTAGTTCATTTGTGACAAATAAAACCCCAATAAAAAATATTCAACAACTACTGGAAAACGGGAGAAGCTTCACAAGTAAACCTGTCTACTACTTTTGGTTCTAGCCCGAACACTACAGTCTGCATTGTTTAATTCTCGGCGTTTGAAGGTGGTTGTTTGAATTAAATAATTCAAGGTGCGGACAACTGGTAGAAACCCCGATAATTATCGGGATTAGGTTTTTCCGTCACCGACCTTTAGGAATCATATAGTTTAACAGGCCTAAAGACCTTTGACAGGAAATCTTGAAAGCTTTACTACCTGTTTTGAAGCTTTATCTCTATTCTCTCAATGCAATGGTCTCTCCTCCCTCTTCTATGAAATATTTATCCCCATCTCCTTCATCAAAATAGTCGCATTAAAACTTTTACTGACGCCTTTTTCTAAGGTATAATCAAAGCGTAATTTCCCATTTTCTACGGCAACTTCCATACATAAATTCTCTATTGCTCCTTTCGAATCCGCTTCCATATTTCCTAGTTCCAAATCATGAGTCGCAATAATTCCTGCTCCTTTACTCTTGATCATTTGTTCAATTAAAGCCCTTGATCCTGTATGTCTATCTTTAGAATTTGTCCCTTTTAGAATTTCATCTAATAGAAAATAGATGTTATTTTCTTGCTCTACGGCTTCGATAATTACTTTTAATCGCTTTAATTCTGCATAAAACGAAGAGGTACTTTCGTGCAAAGCGTCTTGTGTTCGCATACTCGTATAAACCTGCAAGATCGGTAAGGATAATTCCTTCGCACAAACAGCCGAACCCGACATGGCTAAAATAATATTAATACCAATGGTTCTTAAAAAAGTACTTTTCCCTGCCATATTAGACCCTGTTATCAACTTAATATGTGCTTGGGTTGGTGTGTTAAAATCATTGGCGATTCGCTTAGAATGATGAATTAAAGGATGTCCAAGCTGGTTACCTTTTAATGGGCTGTTTTCCGTAATCGTAGGGAAAATCCAATCTTGATTATTATAATATAAAGTAGCCAAACTATTCAATGCCTCAAATTCTTGTAGAGCATCAAACCATTTTGACAATTCCTTTTTATTAATGGCTTTCCATTTTTCCAGTTTATTCACATAATGTAAATCCCATAACCCAGCTAGATTAAAGAGTACGGCAAAGGCATTATAACGAACATTTAGTTGCCCAATAATATAGGATAGCCGCTGAATCTGTGTAGACGCTGTTTGATTATTACTTGTAAAATTGGCTTTTAGGGCATTTAATTTATCCGTTTCAAAAAGTTCATTTTCTATATGTTGGATCAGTTTGGCATAAAAGGAAAGCATCGCCTCCGCATGAGTTGTCCGATTATGTGTTTCATTAACCCTTTCTGTTGTTTTGCTTAGAATGATACCCGGTAATAAGATAAAAAATAGTGCAATCGGCCAAGATAAATAATAGAAAGCAATAGACATTCCGACCAACATCCAAATTGGTACAAAAACTAAGGCAATTTTCAACCATTTATTCGTACTCACAAAAGGTTCATCTTTTAACCAAGTATTTAATAGCCGAAGATGGTCGGCATTATCTTCGGTAACTCGACCAATTGCTTGAAAATTTTGACGCCAATCTAATTTAGGGAAGAGTTCTTTTATAGCAGTTTGACGAGCTGAAATTTCTGTTTTTGCAGCCGTTGTACTTAAAAAATTAGCTAAAGCTTGTTGACCAATAGCGGTAGAAGTCCGATTACAATATTGGAAAAGCGAATACTCCCCAAAAATATCCATATCCACCGTATTCGGGTGCATGGGATCAATGAAATCTTGTCCACCACCAAATTGTTGGTATTCATGAGCTAAAGCAGCTACTTCTTCTTCATTAATCTCAGATAAAAATTGGTGGTGATTCGCTTGTTGTAAAATGGCTCTATGCCAAAAGACAAACTTGCTGAAACCAAATAAGGCCAGTAGCAAAAAGACAATGCCTGCAAAAGCATTAAATTTAGCAAAAATAAAAACAGCTAGGAAAGCCGCAGCAAAAAATACCACTAAGCGTATAATAGAAAAGCGATTGTATTTCTCTTTTAAATCTTTAGCAATGGTGGCAAATTTGGTCGCCCGTTCTTGGTAAATACTATTTATATCCGTCATTCTATTTAATAAATCTTGCGATAGCTTAAATTTAAGTGTATTTTTGAAATGCAAAAATCAACAAATAATTATAGTTATGATTGTTTTTGGCTTATTTTTTAGGAATACTAAGAAACACTTGCCTTAAAACAATTCATCATCTCCAATAACTTTTAAATAATTCCTGTGAAAAATTTACTTTTCTTTTTTGTATTAGCCCTATCCTTCTCTGCTTGTCAGCAAAATCAACCAGCTAAAATAGAAACAGCTAAAGCGTCTTTAGTGGTTCAGAAAGAAACCCAACCAACCCAAGGTTATTTGCCACCGGGCTATCCTTTAGAATTACCAATTAAGACAGATTATCCTTATAATATTGACTTAAAAACGCCAGACGGCGAAGTACTCAATTCATCTAAAGTATTCAAGCAAAATGGTAAACCTTCGGTAGTAATGTTTTGGTTAACAACCTGCTACCCTTGTGGCTTGGAATTAGCAGCGATCACTAAGAAGTTTCCACAATGGCAGGAAGAAGCAGGTTTTAATTTATATGCAATTTCTACAGATTGGTCTAAAAATGCAGAAAAATTTTCTAAAAGAGTAAAATCAGGAAAATGGACTTTTGAAGCGTATCATGACTATAATCGAAAATTTATGGGAGTGATGCCTGGAGGATTAAATGGCCTGCCACAAGTATTCGTTTTCGATAAAGATGGAACGATTGTTTACCACAAAAGAAAATATCAGCCTGGAGATGAAGATATTTTATTTGCTAAGGTGAAAGAGCTGGCGAAGTAAAATATATTGAGGAGCATCAAGTAACTTCCGTTACTTGATGATTTTTTAAGCTTAAAAAATCCAACAATACTCGAAGGTTGAGTTAATCTGGAGTAATTATTAATAGAATCTTGCAACAACAAAATCTTCCAGTAAGGGAAAGATACTAGAATTAGTTGGGCATTGTATAGCCATATTCTTGAAAGATGCGCTGGGCGGTCGTAGAGAAAAGAAAATTATAGAATGCTTGGGCTGTTTCAGGATGTTCCTTTGTGCCATATTTAGTAATGATCACTCCCTGTTCGATAGATTGATAGGCGTTTTTGGGAACTGCCACCCAACTGCCTTTATTTTCTAATTTAGGCGCTAAAACAACGGACTTAGCGGTAAAACCTACTTCACAATTTCGGGTAGTAATATATTGATTGGTTTGCGCAATACTTTCTCCAAATACTAATTTAGGGTTTAATGCTTCTTTTAAATCATAATAATTTAACGCATTAATTGCTTGTTTCCCATAAGGCGCATTTTTAGGATTTGCAAGCGCTATTTTTTGAATGGGAAGATTCTTTAGAAAAGATAAATCTTTTGTCATGTCCAAATCTTCTGCGATCGTCCATATCACCAATTCCCCTAAGGCATATACTTTCGGATTGGTAGTTGCCAAACCTTCTTGATACAAGTAATTAGGGTATTTCATATTTGCTGCCACCAGTATATCATAAGGTGCGCCCTGTTTAATCTGTGCGGTCAATTTGCCCGAAGAACCAATGACAATTTCAATATTTTTTTTTGTCTGTTCTTCAAAAGCTACTGCTATGACTTCCATGGCAAACTGCGCATTAGCCGCTACGGCAACTGTTAGTTCTATCTGATTTTCTTGCTTACCACCTTCACAACTAAGAAATAATGCCCCAATGATTAATAACTCAAAAAATCTAATACTTATACTCATAGCCGCAAAAATAGAAATATCTCTCCTCAACACCTATCCGTGGTGCTTTATTAATCCGTAGTAAAACATAAAAAATCATAATCTACTCTGACGATAACCAAGTAAGTTTGCGGTAGAAAATCATTTCAGAGTCATCATTAATATTAAAATTAGCAGTTTTGACTAAAAAAATAGTATTTTTGCAAAACATAATTAACAAAGCGGCTATTAATGAGTATAAAGACTAAAGAAAAGATTGTCATAAAAGGGAAGCAGCTATTTAACCAAAATGGATTTGGAGCAACGACTTTGTACCAAATTGCTCAAGAATTGGGTATAAGTAGAGGAAACTTGACGTATTATTTCAAAGACAAGTCGGCTTTATTGGAAGGAATTGTCGCAGAAATGTCCGCCAAGTATACCAAAAAAATGGCGGCTACTCAGTTTCCTTCGTGGGAAAATACGAATAATGCCACCAAAGCTTTTCACGAATTACAAAAAGAATACGGCTTTATTTTTCAAGACAAACAAGTAATGGCATTTCCATTTGTGAAAGCACAAATTGAACAGATATATAAAGATGATGTAAAGCGACAAATGGCGATGATTTCTTTTTCTATTCAAGTAGGCAATATGCGCAAAGAAATTATCCCAGGAACGTACCATAATTTATGTCGCACATTATGGATGAACGCCTTTTTCTGGTTGCTATCCGATATTTATCAAGATTTGGAAAAAGAAACAGGTTGGGATAAAATCGCATGGAGTTTGGTTTTACCACATTTTACGGAGAAAGGATTGGTGGCTTTTAAGGAACATTTTGGGGAGGAATATTATCAATCCTTAGGAAAAACGTATCAGGAATATGCGGAAAAGTCCATAAGTTTTTAGTAGGCACCAAATACTGAAAATAATATAATATTTCATAAAATGAAAAAAGAAACGCTTAAAGAACTAGAGAATTACCATAAAAGATTAGCTATTCATTGGCATGAGGAATTAGAGGGTGAAGAAGATTTGGACTATTCGGATTTTGAAGGAAGTGAGATACTTAACTTCTCCGTTTTTGATTATTGGTTTAGAGATGAAAATTCGATTAGAGATACCGTAAAAGAATCCAAATATAATAAAGAATTTGTTGGAATCGGTCAAAGGGGAGACGGTACATTAATTGCTTTGTGGATTCAAGGAGAAGATGTGATAAATGCTCCTGTAGCATTTATTGGTTCAGAAGGAGAATTGGGTTTTATAGCACCGAATTATCTGACACTCATGATGCTACTAGCTCAAGGCTTTGATGTATTTCAATTGCTCGACTTTTCAGAAAAACTTTGGCATAATAGAAGGGAAAAATTCATAGAATATTTGACCCATGAATTTGGCATTACGCCAGTAACTGATGTTAAAGCACTTTTAGAGAATTTAAAGCAGCAAACTATAAATTTAGCAGAATATCTGAAATAATTAATCCTAATTGCCAGATAAAAAGAGCTTTCAGCACCGAATTTGAGTCATCAAGCAGGGGGTAAATTTTTAATTATGAAAATCGAATTACTCAAAGAAGACCTCACAAAAATAGAAGTTGATGCCATCGTCAATGCCGCCAACTCTTCTCTTTTAGGTGGTGGAGGCGTAGATGGCGCTATACATAGAGCTGGTGATCCAATGATTTTGGAAGAATGTATGGCGATTAGAAATAGACAAAGTGGTTGCCCAACTGGCGAAGCGGTGATAACTAATGCAGGCAATTTGTCCGCAAAAAAAGTCATTCATACCGTTGGCCCTGTTTGGAATAATGAGGAATCTGGGGAGGACGAAAAATTGAGGAACTGTTATGTAAATAGTTTGCAATTAGCAGAGGAAAATGGATTGGCCTCGATTGCTTTTCCGAATATTAGTACAGGAGTTTATCGATTTCCTAAATATCGGGCGGCAGCTATTGCGATTAAGGCGGTCAAGGAATTTTCTACTGAGGTGATTGAACGGGTTATTTTTGTTTGTTTTGATGGGGAGAATTTTGGGGTTTATGGGGAATTATTGAAATAAGTCAAATAAATATAGATAATGGGATTAATTATCATTCCCATTTTATTGGGTGCTGCAATCATAAGTTTAATATGCTTGTACCATTCTATAAAATGGTATAGAGAAGGAAAGCTTGAAATACAAGTCATACTCTTTGGAATTATAATCTCAATTTTAATTTATACTGGCATAGCATTGAGCTATTATAAAGCCATAAGTGTTTGGGCATTACAACCATTTTTTAGAATTCCGTTTTGGATGTTCTATGTACCAGGAATAGTTGGATTAATTTTGATCCAAAGTCAAAATGAAATAGTAAATAAAATTGCTAAATCGATTATTATCAGCATAGTAATTTCTGGCATTTTTATTCTATTATTTGATAATTATGCCTTTGGGATACTTGATTATTTAGGAGTAAAAAAAGTCTATTGAAATAAATTTAATGAACATCATAAAATCAGAAATCAAACTAACCAAACAAATTTGGAAATTAACCAAAAAAGGCAAATTAAAATAGAAGCTTAATGAAGTTGGCCATTATGTAGCAAGATATAAAGGTTTAGAAGTGCAGATTGATTTTTTCAATTTTGTAAGAATGGATGAAGCATCTTCTGATGATTCTTGTGGAACAGTTTTAATAAGAATTTCAGATTCGGATTTAACTAATGGAATTGGATTTGATTTTTCTATAGGAACAACACAATATACAAATTTGAGAAAAGCGGTTTATTTTAATAAAAAAGAGTGGAAAGAACGTGAGAAAAGAATTACAAATAGCTATAAAAACACACTTAAATATTTAGAAAAAATCTAAAAATCACACAAATAAATAAATATGAATTTCGTACTAACAGAAGAACAAATAATGATACGCAATGCCGCTAGAGACTTTGCGCAAAACGAATGCAAACCTGGCGTAATTGAAAGAGACTCCCACATGACCCATGCCACCGAGCAAATCAAAATGATGGGCGAGTTGGGTTTTATGGGGATGATGGTAGACCCGCAATATGGTGGTTCAGGCATGGATACTATTTCTTATGCCGTTGCCATGGAAGAAATCTCTAAAGTGGATAATTCGGTATCAGTTTGTATGTCGGTACAAAATTCCTTAGTCTTATATGGCATTGAGACTTATGGAAACGAGGAACAAAAAGCGAAATATATACCAGATTTAGCGACTGGAAAAACCATCGGTGCCTTCTGTTTATCAGAACCAGAAGCAGGAAGTGATGCCACTAGTCAAAGTACAACTGCCGAAGACAAAGGCGATTATTACTTATTAAATGGGACAAAAAACTGGATTACCAACGGTAAAAAAGCAGGTACCTATGTAGTGATTGCACAGACCTATCCAGAAAAAAGACATAAAGGCATCAATGTATTTATCGTTGAAGCAGGCTGGGAAGGCGTGACGACGGGTATTAAAGAAGATAAATTGGGCATTCGTTCTTCGGATACGTCTTCTGTGATGTTTGCAGATGTCAAAGTACCAAAGGCAAATAGAATCGGTCCAGATGGTTTTGGATTTAAATATGCTATGAAAACCTTAGATGGTGGTCGAATTGGGATTGCGGCACAGGCTTTAGGCATTGCGGCTGGTGCTTACGAATTGGCGTTGGCGTATTCGCACGAAAGAAAAACATTTGGCAAACCCATTAATGCTCACCAAGCGATTGCTTTTAAGTTGGCAGATATGCAAACGAAGATTGAAGCGGCTAGAATGTTGGTTTATCGAGCAGCATGGTTAAAAGACCAAGGCATGGATTATGCTACGGCAGCGGCAATGGCTAAATTATATGCGTCAGAAGTAGCGATGGAAGTGACGGTGGAAGCCGTTCAAGTACATGGCGGTTACGGTTTTGTGAAAGAATACCACGTCGAACGTTTGATGCGAGATGCGAAGATTACGCAGATTTACGAAGGGACTTCTGAGATTCAGCGAATGGTTATTTCTCGAAGTGCTATTAAAGGAAAAACTTATTTGCCTATTGAGGCTAAGGGAACAGTTCCTGCCTAGTTGATTGATTATTAGTTGATTAATAATTGATTCAACATCAATAAAAAATTGTAACTGATTAATAATAATCGAATTCATCATTTATCATTCATCACTCATCATTTCAATTATGTATTCAGATATTGCCATTCCAAGACAAGCCTACAACACCGAAGAACACCAAATGCTGCAAAACGCCTTAGATGAATTCATCAAAAAAGAGGTACATCCGCATTACGAAGAATGGGAGAAGAATAAGATGGTGCCAAAGGAATTTTGGCGTAAAATGGGGGAACAAGGATTTTTATGTATGGACATGCCAGCAGAATATGGTGGTGGCGGATTAGATTTTAGTTTTGCTGCTTTGGTATTAGAAAGATGTCGGTATCAAGGATTAGATTTTGGAATTGCGGTACATTCTGATATTGTCGCACCTTATATTAATAAATATGGGACGGATGCCCAAAAGCAGAAGTTTATTTCCAAAATGGCGACGGGCGAATGGGTTGGCAGTATCGGAATGTCTGAACCAAGTGCAGGGTCGGATTTAAAATCTTTGAAAACGACTGCTACGGATATGGGCGACCATTATCTAGTGAATGGCTCAAAAACGTTTATCACCAATGGTTTTGTTTGTGAATTTTGTTGTTGTGCAGTGCGGACAAATGTAGGGACACCCAATGAAGGGATTAGTTTATTATTGATTGAAAAAAGCGCTGATGGATTTACGACAGGACAACCATTCGATAAAATTGGTGCTAAAGCGCAAGATACTTGTGAATTATTCTTTGATAATGTGAAAGTACCGAAAGAGAATTTATTGGGAGAAGAAGGCATGGGTTTTAAATACATGATGCAAGAATTACCAAGAGAAAGATTGGGTATTGGGATTGAAGCAATTGGTAGTGCAGAAGGCATTTTGGATAAAACGTTACAATACGTTACGGAAAGACGAGCGTTTAAAAAAGCCATTGCAGAATTCCAAAATACCCAATTTAAACTAGCTGATTGTGCAGCGGAAATACAAGTGTACCAAAGCTTTATTGACCATTGTACGATTTTACAGAAAGACCATAAATTAACAGCCGTTCAAGGATCTATTTCTAAAATGAAGGCAACCGAAATGTTTAGTAAAGTAGTAGACGAATGTTTGCAATTACATGGTGGCTACGGCTTTATTTGGGAATACGATGTAGCACGAAGTTATGCCGCAGCTAGAGTTACTCGAATTTATGGTGGGACGAATGAGATTATGAAATTGATTATTTCCCGTGCTTTATTTAGTGATTTTTATAAAAAGAATTTGGCTAAGAAACGAGCAGAGGCTTTAGTCACTAATAATTAATTAACTGTAGCGCCAAGCTCTGCTTGGTGTGAAATTTTAATTTAAACTCGCCAAGCAGAGCTTGGCACTACAGAAATAACCATGAAAAAAATAGCACCATATAAAGCCAAAAATAAAATACGAATACTCACCTCGGGTTCGCTTTTCGACGGTCACGATGCAGCCATTAATATCATGCGTCGAATCATCCAAAAGTCAGGTGCAGAAGTCATTCATTTAGGGCATAATCGACCTGTCCATGAAATTGTGAATGCGGCTATTCAAGAAGATGTGCAAGGGATTGCGATTACGTCTTATCAAGGTGGACATAATGAATTTTTTAAATATGCTTATGACTTGTTGAAGGAAAAAGGGGCTGGACATATCAAAATTTTTGGTGGCGGTGGCGGAACTATTCTACCATCTGAAATTGAGATGTTGCACGAATATGGTATTACTCGTATTTATTCGCCTGATGATGGACGGGCAATGGGTTTGCAAGGCATGATAAATGACCTATTAAAACAGTCTGATTATCCAATTGGACAGTCTTTGAATGGACAGTTGAAGCGAGTACCTAAAAAAGATACAACTAGTATTGCTCGCTTGATTTCCGCAGCAGAAAATTATCCAGAGCAAAATGTACAATGGTTAGCGGATTTAAAAGAGAAGATTAAAGATAGTAAAATCCCTGTTTTAGGTATTACTGGAACAGGCGGTGCAGGAAAATCGAGTTTGGTGGATGAATTGGTGATGCGGTATTTGAATAAATTTCCAGAAAAAACTTTAGGCATTATTTCCGTTGACCCATCCAAAAGAAAAACAGGTGGTGCTTTATTAGGCGATAGAATTCGGATGAACTCGATTTCTAATGACCGAGTGTTTATGCGATCTTTAGCCACTCGACAATATAATTTGGCTTTAAACAAACATATCGACAGTACCATTTCCATTATGAAACACGCAGGCTTTGACCTGATTATTTTGGAAACTTCTGGTATTGGACAATCAGATTCAGAAATTGTGGATCATGCAGATTTATCCATGTATGTGATGACGCCAGAATTTGGGGCAGCTTCGCAATTGGAGAAGATTGATATGTTGGATTTTGCGGATTTAATTGCCATCAATAAATTTGACAAAAGAGGCGCACAAGATGCTTTAAGAGATGTCAAAAAGCAATTCCAGCGCAATCATGATTTATGGGAATTACCAACTGCTGAAATGCCTGTTTATGGTTCGATTGCTTCTCAGTTTAATGATCCTGGGGTGAATGCTTTATTTAATGAATTGATGAAGCGTTTATTCTCTAAAAAAGGACAAAATTTAACAGAAGGTGAGTCGAAAAAACAATACATTATTCCCCCTGCTAGAGTTCGTTATTTATCTGAGATTACAGAGACGATTCGGAAATATGACGAGGAAGTAGAAGTACAAAGTACAATTGCCAGAAAATTGTTTGGAGTCGAAAATACGCTACCCTTAATCCAAGATAATGAAGTCGCTGTTAAAGCCTTGGAAGATGCCAAAACTTATTTAACCCAAGATTTAAAAAGAGAAAATAAAGCCATTCTCGATAATTGGGAACAGAAAAAAGCAGCATATACCAATAAAGAATTTGTGTATCAAGTTAGAGGACGAGACATCAAGGTAGAAAATTATACCAAGTCTTTATCTCATAATAACATCCCAAAAGTTGTCCTTCCAAAGTACAAAGATTGGGGCGATATTTTAAAGTGGACCAAACAAGAAAATGTACCTGGGGAATTTCCATTTACGGCAGGTGTTTTCCCTTTCAAGCGAAAAGGCGAAGACCCGACTCGGATGTTTGCAGGAGAAGGGGGCCCAGAACGAACGAATAAACGCTTTCATTATTTGTCAAAAGGCATGCCTGCCAAGCGTTTATCCACGGCTTTTGATTCGGTAACTTTATATGGTAATGACCCTGACCATCGTCCAGATATTTATGGAAAAGTGGGGAATTCTGGGGTAAATATTAGCTCGTTAAATGATGCCAAGAAACTGTACTCTGGATTTGATTTATGCAATCCAAAGACATCGGTTTCCATGACGATTAACGGCCCTGCCGCTACGATTTGTGCGTTTTTTATGAATGCAGCAATTGACCAACAATGTGAAATTTACATCAAAGAGAATGGTTTAGAATATTTAGTAGAAGCGAAGCTAAAAGAGGTCTATGATGACAATAATTTACCTCGACCAACATACGAAGGAGACGTTCCAGAAGGAAATGATGGATTAGGTTTGATGCTTTTAGGCTTGACGGGTGACCAAATTCTAGAACCTACCATTTACAACGAATTAAAAACAAAAGCACTTAAGGCGGTCAGAGGAACAGTACAAGCAGATATTTTAAAAGAAGACCAGGCACAAAATACTTGTATTTTTTCGACTGAATTTTCCCTAAAATTAATGGGCGATGTCCAACAATATTTTATTGACAATGCCATCAGAAATTTCTATTCTGTTTCGATTTCTGGGTATCATATTGCCGAAGCAGGGGCCAATCCAATTACCCAATTAGCATTGACGCTTTCTAATGGTTTTACCTTCATCGAATATTACTTGGCGAGAGGTATGAATATTGATGATTTTGCCCCAAATTTATCGTTCTTTTTCTCAAATGGAGTGGACCCAGAATATGCGGTCATTGGTCGGGTCTCTAGAAGAATTTGGGCAAAGGCTTTAAAGTATAAATATGGCGCTAATGAACGGTCGCAAAAATTAAAATACCATATCCAAACTTCTGGTCGTTCGCTACATGCTCAAGAGATTGATTTTAATGATATTCGAACGACTTTGCAGGCATTGTACGCCATTTACGATAATTGTAATTCCTTGCATACCAATGCTTACGATGAAGCAATTACCACGCCTACAGAAGATAGCGTAAGACGTGCCGTAGCCATTCAAATGATTATCAACCACGAATTAGGTTTAGCGAATAATGAAAATCCATTACAAGGTGCATTTATCATTGAAGAACTAACGGATTTGGTAGAAAAAGCAGTCTTAACAGAATTTGATAGAATCACCGAAAGAGGCGGTGTTTTAGGGGCGATGGAAACGATGTATCAGCGTAGTAAGATTCAAGAAGAAAGTATGCACTACGAAATGTTGAAGCATACAGGCGAATATAAGATTATTGGCGTGAATACTTTCTTATCTTCTAAAGGATCGCCAACGATTATTCCTTCAGAAGTGATACGAGCAACTACCGAAGAAAAAGAATTACAAATTGCTAATTTAAAAGTACTCCATAAAGGCAATACAGATGTTGCTGAAATTGCTTTGAAGAAATTACAAGAAGCTGCTGTAGCGAATGAAAATGTTTTTGAACATTTAATGGATTGTGTGAAAGTTTGTTCTTTGGGGCAGGTGACGGATGCACTTTTTGCAGCCGGTGGACAATATCGACGAAGTATGTAGTTTTTCTGACGCTGACCTGCCCACCTGAGCATTCGGACAGGTCAGCATCAAAATAAAAGTTAAGACATGTCAAATAAAAAAGATAATCCGCCCTCTTCTCCTAAATCTCCAAAACCTAAACAGGGAGAAGATTATTATTTTGAAAATGGCTTTTTAGTGATGACAGAAGCTTATCATAAAAAACGGGGCTATTGTTGTGGTAGTGGCTGTCGGCATTGTCCATTTGAGCATGCGAATGTTGATTAATTTTTTGTCAACAATTCTAATTTTTTACTGGCTATTCTATTATAAGTATGGTTTGGATAATTTTTTAGGAAGTAAGTATAATTAATCATAGCTGTCTCTTTATCATCCATATTATTTTCTTGCGTATAAGCTAATTGGAATAACGCATTTCCTACTATATCACTTTTGGGAAAGGTTTGAATAATTGTTAAAAATAACTTCGTAGCATTTTCATAATCTCTCCCTATTTGTAATACCTCTGCTGCCTCAAAACACAGCATTTGAGTAGCATTATCGGTAGGATTATTATGTAATAGCCCTAAGACTTGACTAATTAAAATAGGGAAATTTTCTTTTTTTAGAAATCCTTCCGCATCTCTTTCTCTAGTTGTTTTCTTAAGTGTCATTTTTACTTCTTCTAAACTTACCTGCTTGTTTGGTGATATATCAAAGGAGATAGCAGCGTCAATCACAAGCCCTTCTGGTTTGTCTGTGGCACAAGCAATAAATAATCCGATGAATAAAATGGATGCAAAAATGACTTTTTTCATAAAAGTTCCGTTTAAAGTGTAAAAGAGTATAATAGTATTTGATTGGTATACCTAAAATTTTATAAACTTGTTCTTCATTCTTTCCAAATTTCTTGCCTTTCTAATTAATCCACTTGTATGGATCTTGTTTTTTATGTTAATGGCTAAATGGCTAAAAAGTGTAAAATGGAAAAAGAGGAGTTTAACCATAGGTATTTTATTATTCCTATTTTTATCCAATGACTATATAAGTAATCGTGCCATATACTATTGGGAGGCAAAAACAATTTCAGTAAAGGATATTGAAGCACCTTATGATATAGGGATTCTATTAAGTGGATACGCTAAAAATACGGGCTATTTATTAGAAGATGATCATTTTTTTCAATTAGGAGAAAGTGCAAATCGGCTTACCCAAACCATTGAATTATACAAACTGGGCAAAATAAAAAAGATTTTGATTTCAGGAGGTGCAGCTTATCTTCTCCAAAAAAGTGTTTCAGAATCAGAAAACACCAAGCGGTTTTTAAGGAGGTTAGGAATCCCTGCGTCTGATATTCTAATCGAAACTAAATCTAGGAATACTTATGAAAATGCCCTTTATACTAAGGAACTCTTAGAAGCAAAGGGTATAGAAAAAAATCAACGATTATTGTTAATCACTTCTGCTTTTCATATTCCTAGAGCCGAAAAATGTTTCAAAAAAGTAAATTTGGAAGTAGTTCCCTTTAGTGTTGATTTTCAAGCACATCCACTAGACTTTCATCCAGAATATTTTATTCCTTCTACTTCTGGTATCGATAATTGGCAATTACTGATTAAAGAATGGGTGGGAATTGTCGTTTACAAAATGCGTGGGTATCTTTAAAATAGACGTGTAATAAAACAAGCAAAAAGTCATCTTCTAAAAGATAAGTATCGTAGAATAGATTAAAACTTGATACTTTAGGGGCAATAAACGAATTATTATTAGTCGTTATCTCCCTTTTCAACAGAAAAAATAAGCTATAAAAGATGCCATTAGATATCCCAGATATCATTATTACTCGACCAATCCCTGCCAACTATATACTCGATGCAGCACTTGAAAAAGCAGTCGAGGTCGCTTTGGCTTTTAACCAACCTTTATTACTGACTGGTGAACCGGGAACAGGAAAGACTTTGTTGGCTTATAAAATAGCACATGTTTTACATAAAAAAACTAAAGCAAATCCACGTTCTAAACCATTTTTTGGAGCGACTCCTTTAAGGTTTAATACCAAGACGACTTCTAGTGCAAGAGACTTATTCTACACTTATGATACGATCGGGCATTTTCAACAAGCAAATATTAAACAAGATCATCAAGAGACAAAATCGACGAAGGATTATATAGAATTACAGGCTCTAGGGAAAGCGATTGCCTTGGCGACACCAGAAGAAAATTATAAAGAAAAATTTAATTGGGAAATGCCTAGCCGGGCTTTGAGTTCGGTGGTATTAGTAGATGAGATAGATAAAGCTCCTCGGGATTTCACCAATGATATTTTGAATGAAATAGAAGATGCCCAGTTTTTTATCAAAGAACAAAATAATTTTTCTATTAAAAAAGAAGCACAGAATCCTCAACGGATTTTGATTATCATGACTTCTAATTCTGAAAAAAACCTACCAGATGCCTTTTTAAGGCGTTGTATCTTTTACCATATCGAATTCCCTAAAGCAGAGAAGTTACAGCAAATCTTAAAAGCTCAATTAGACGAAAAGACGAATCAAACTATCGAAACTAATCTGGCTGCTATCACCCAATTATTTTATGATATTCGAGCAGCCGCTGTTCGTAAAAAGCCAGCTACGGCTGAGTTGGTCGCTTTAGTGAAATTGTTAGAGATGGATGGTTTGTTAGGCAACGAGCAACCTAATTACCATCAATGGTTTATTCAAAATTTATCTTTATTGGCTAAAACCAAAGATGATATTGATGCTTTTAAACAATTTTTAGACAACCAAGCATCTGCTAATTCTACAAACGCCTAATTGATTATCACCAATGCGCAACATATCAATTTCCCTCTACAGCAATTGCTGGAAAGACTAGAAAGGCAAGCTGGCTTTGAGTTTACGCCAGCGGATATTCTAAGAACTCAAAGATTACTACAGGAAAAATCTACTTTATTATTAACCCCCCAAGGACGAGTAGATTTACAATATTTTTTAGCGCCTTTGCTTTGTAAAAGTCAGGAAGAACAACAACAGTTTTATCAAGTATATCAAGATTATTTAACGGTTGATTTAGTAGTGGAAAAAATGCCTACTACTGCTAAGTATAACTGGAAATTAATAGCAGAGTACCTCCTCATCGCTTTATGGTTTTTTACTTTATGTTGGGAATGGCATCGCCAATTAACCATGACGCCTTCAGTTAAACCTGATATACAGTTTATTTACCCTAAAGAAAAAGTGACGGTAGGAGATACGATTGTGATAGAGAATACGTCTAACCTAATCGATGATCCAACTATTATTTTTCGTTGGGATTATGAAGATTTGACTACTGGACAAATTATTACCCAACAAACAACGCCGCACTTCAACTTTGTTATCCCTAGTGCTAAAAAAGATTACCAAAAGAAAATTAGACTAAGTGCGATTGATACGACGACCCAACAGGTTGTAGGAATGGATTCCACTACGCTTCTCGTAGGTTGTCAAAACCCACCACAGGTTGATGCTATTTCTGTCTTGGATACTTTATTCACACCATTTCATCCACTTTCTTTTAGTGTTGCCGTTGAACCCGAAGAAGGGGTAACCTATGAATGGGAATTTGGAGATGGTGGAAAAGAGTTTGTTGCCAATCCTACACATATTTATCAACAAAGTGGCTACTATCAGTTAAAGGTTACGGTTAGTGATACCTCAGGCGTAGATGGGGAATGTACTCGGCAAGTACAGACAGAAATTGAGATTCAAGGAGCGCAGAAACAAGCATATATTCCACTCCTGACCTTTGATTTACAAAAAGAACCACCGCTTATTTCTAATCCGCTAAGAAATTGGGCTTTATTCCTGTTGTTGACATTTCTATTAACAGCACTTTGGGCTTGGTGGAAATGGTGGAATCGACCCTTTCCAGAACGAGTACCCAAAAATAATTTTATAGTATCAAGGACTAAAAAGACGTTAGTAACATTAGAAGAACAGGTTCAGCCAACGGAATTACAGTTTAATTTAGCGACTCAATTACGTTTGCGACAAGCTGGAACACAACAAGTAGTTGATGTTATTCCTACGGTTCATCAAACTATCGAAAAAGGAGGATTTCCCAACGTTCAGTTTAAAAATAAAAAGGAACCCACAGAATATTTGGTACTGCTTCCTGAATTAAAAGAATCGACGATTGCTGTTCAATTATTTGCTTATTTAGTTAGTTTTTTTCAAGAACAAGATGTTTTAATTGACCTTTTTTATTACCAAGATGATTGGGGGAAAGTTTGGAATGAAAAGCACCCCAATGGAATGTTATTGGAAAAGTTATATCAATATTTTCCAACACATAGACTCATCCTCTATTTGCCAACGATAGCAGATAAGACAGGAAGTGATGGTATTCAAGAAAAATTATTAAAAGAAAAGACGCTACAAAATTGGTTCAAAAAAGTCGCTTTACAAGCGCCAACTTCTTTTCCTTTAAGCAATGATTTATTACCTGTTTATCCCGCAAACTTAGTTGGTATTCAAGCAGCAATCCATCGTTTAAATCAGTCTGCTGCTGCTGCTGAAATTACGGGTACATTTAATACCCTAAAAAAAATAATACCTCTTACTAATAATTCGCTGTCCATCACAGATTATGAAACACAACTGGCGCACAGACCTGATATTTACCGTTGGTTTAAAGCGTTAGTGATTCATCCTCAGCCGACCATTGATAGTATGTTGGCCGTTGGAGAGGCCTTGGACTTGTCGCTTGATTACGATTCCTTATTGATGCTAAGTAGTTTGCCAAACTTTCAAGCAGGAAAATTTGATCGAACGATATGGACTAGCATTTGGGAAACATTTTCGACCGCAGAAGAGCGTAAGGTGCGATCAGCTTTAAAAGCTTCTTTGATGACCAAAGTTGAGGCTTCGACTGAAAAAACGGATAATCCTTTAAATAAGCTGATTGCTATCCAGAATTTTGGGATCAATCCAAAGGAAGTAGACCACCAAGAACAAATTCGATATTTGCTCAAAAAACAGCAATTTTCTAATGTACAGTTAGAAGAATTAGATATAATAGTCACTCGACATATTGACAATTATAGACCAGGACAAGCCATTGGAGAAACGATTGCGAATTATTTGGCAGATGTTGAAGCAGTAGCACCTGTAGCAAATCGACCGTGGTCAACCTTCTATTTTTGGTTGGCGACTATTTTATCTGTACTCGGACTGACTTTTGGTGGCCTATTATATTCCTTGCCAAATGGCATTCATCGGATGACTATTGAACAACCTAAAAGCGAAGCGGCTGAGTGGAATAATCGAGCAGTTGACCAATATAGATCGCCTGAAAAAGATACTGTTTTGCAAACAGGATTAATCACTAATTATCAAGGCTTTTCGGCAGTTAGTAGGCATACCGCCCATTATTTAGCAAAATCTAGGAGAGTAGATAGTACTTTTGAAAAAGCGATTACGAACTTTCAAAAATTACAATATAACGACGGTGTTGCCTATTATGAACAATTTTTTAAGGAGCAAGGAGAACAATTGGAGTTGGCTAAACAACAATTTAAATTAGTTATAACCGATACCGTTTCAGTAGAAGATTCTATTCAACTGGCAGCGCTTTTTGCCTTAGCTAAAATCTACAACTTGCTAAATGAGCCAGATAGTGTATGTGCAATGATAACTGCTTTAACAGCCGCATCAGATCTAACATTTTTAGGGAATACTCCTTTTTTAACTCAACAAGTTGACTATTGTGCTACCAATCCTACAAAAATATACATTACAGGTAAAGTGGTTGATGCCAGTAATAATCGTTCGCTTAAAAATGTAGCTATTAGTGGACCAAATTTTCAGACCCTTTCTAATCAGCATGGTCTATTTCAAGGTGCGATTATTTTATCGAAAACAGAAAAAGAGATAGCACTTAATTTCAGCTTAGCAAATTTTCAAACAATTCGTCGAATCTTTTCCATTACTTCGGATAGTCTAAAACTAAGGCAAATTTCTTTGAAATTGCTTCCTCCTGAGCCAATCGCTTCGACGAAGCGTACACAAAATCGTTCTGCTGTCTTAAAGACTTTTGAATTCCCGTTGCCAGAAACAATCTTAATACCTGGAGGTAAATTTCTTATGGGATGTACAGATATACCAAATGATTATTGCAAACCGAATGAAGGCCCTGTGCATGAAGTCTTTTTAGACAGTTTTGAAATAGGAATTTATGAAGTGACCAATGAAGAATTTGCTGTATTTGTGAACGATTATGGTATCAATGAAATAAAAGAAGGAAAATATGCTGGAAAAAAGCTAGCTACTCCTGCAGCTCAGGGATTATACCAAAAAGAAGATAAAACTTGGGCACCGAATAAAGGGTATGAAAAACATCCTATTATTTCGGTACCTCGGGCAAGTGCCGTTGCATATTGTCGATGGTTAAGCCAAAAAACAGGACAGATATGGCGTTTACCAACGGAAGCAGAATGGGAATATGCGGCTAAAGGTGGACAAAAAGGGAAAAATAATAATTATATCTATGCAGGTGGCAATGATTTAGAAGAGGTGGCATGGTGCTATTTAAATAGCTATACTAAAGGCAGTCAGCATCCTGATTATGGTACACATCCTGTAGGTCAAAAAAGACCGAATGCTTTAGGTCTTTATGACATGAGTGGAAATGTTTTTGAATGGTGTGTTGATTGGTATCAACCAGATTTTTATGAATTCTCCAAAGGAGAAAAAGCAATAAATCCTGTATGTCAACGCTCAGGAGAGCGACGTATTTTACGAGGTGGTTCCTGGTATTCTTATAGAGAACAAGATTGCCGAATAGCTAATAGATTTGCAGTTAAGCATCCTTCAGGGGGAATAGAAACAGGCTTTAGATGTGTTCGAGTTTTAGCTGCAGATGAATAATATTGCTATAGAATCCGCTATTTATTATCTACAAAATTGAAGCTTACTACAAATGAAACTTCCATTCGTTACTCAATGTTTAATAGATGTTGCGCCCCAAATTGGTGCGCAAGTAACTCCAGAACCCGAATACGGTTTTGTGGGACAAATCATTTTTAAAAATGGTCAACAATCCCTTTTTAAAAATTCCTTCTTTGAGCTTAATTTTAATGGTCCCTCTAAAATTTCAAGTGATAAGGGCTATAGTTATTATTTGCTAAAAAAAATGGGTTTCTCTGTTCCTGAAACAAAGACTTTTTTTAGTACAGATTTAAACGAAAAATTGACGATCAAAAGAGGCCTAGAAGCAGGTTATTTATATGCCCAATCCTTAGGATTACCTGTTATTATCAAACCGAATGAGGAGAGTTGGGGGAGAGATGTGGTTAAGGTGCATACTAAAAATGCCTTCTTCAAATTTTCCAAGACTATTTTAGCATATAGTCGGGTATTTTTAGTACAGGAATTCTGTGTAGGGAGAGATTATCGAATTGTTGTTTTAAATGATAAAGTATACTGTGCTTATGAAAGAGTCCCTTTAAGTATAATTGGTAATGGCAAATCAACTATCGAAGCTTTGTTACTAGAAAAACAGGCTGATTTAGATAAAGCGGATCGACTGTCTAAAATAGATCTTGCTGATCCAAGAATGGTCAATAAACTTAAAAGGAAAAATTTAACGCTTGCCTCTATCCTTCCTAAGGCCAAAAAAATCACTTTGCTAGATAATGCCAATCTCTCCAATGGTGGAATGGGAATAGACTGGTCTGATAAAATTCATCCAACCTACAAAGCGTTAGCAATTAATATTACCAAAGCAATGGGCTTGAGATTTTGCGGTGTTGATATTATTACTGCTGATATTTCTAAATCTGTAACCGAATATCATATTATCGAAATCAATAGTGCGCCTGGTTTGCATAATTATGCAGCGATGGGAGATAAGCAGTTGGCTATTACGAAGAGCTTGTATTTGGATATTTTGAAGGTTTTGGAAAAGAACAAATATTAAAGCAACCAAAATGCATTATTTTTAGGCTCGATTTTCTCAATCCCAATAACTGTATCTACGCTCTATTGAATATCACTATTATACCAAATTGGAGAAGACCAAGCCCGTTCTTGTGTACTAGTAGGCACTTCCGAAAGTGGAGCAAGACCAAGTGCGGCGGCATCATAAGTCGTCCATCTAGGTGTCGGAATTTCCAACACCCTTACATAATAAACGGCAGATTGGTTAGCTTCAAAAGTTGGGTCTTCCCAAATAGTTTGTAAACGAACTGCTCCAATATTATTCGTATAAGTAGCTGTTGTTACATCAACGGTATTCCCTATAGTGGGCAATTTTCCATTGGCATCGACTTTTCTATCACCTGCCCAAACGACATCAAAAATTGATTCTTGTGGATTACCTTCTTTATCCAAATAACTTTTAATTACTTGCACTCGGTCTAAATTCGCTCCTTCTGAATCTTTGATGGCTTGAATAAGGAAGGACGGTGAACGGTGGACGGTGGACGGTTGAGGGTTGAGGTCGCCACCCATTGGAACACCGTTAGCATAAGCAGTTGTTACCCAATCGTTACCATTAAGCGAATCTACTTCCAAATCCCATCCAGCAAAAAAGCGCAGTTTAATTCTTGGTCCAGAAGTCGCAAAAGTCTCTTTGCACTCCATAGCTTTAAAAATGGCTTCTCTGGTATTTTCTTTTGCCCAAACTCCTGCTAATCCAGCCGCACTAAAAAATTTAGTGGGTCTTAGTGGAAACTCATTCATACGTCTTTCTGGCGTCGCATCTGCCGTACCTAATTTGCCAATAAAATTGTCTTCCTCAACGGCACTCGCACCATTATGACCATCAGAACTACCAATAAATCCAAACTTAAAGGGATTTGTCCCCAAAGATTTTTCTAAAGCTAATCCATTCCCCAAAGCCTCTCGCACATAACTATGCTTGGGTTGGCTTGGAGGTGGTATCCCACTTGAAGAAAAGGTAAAAGGATATAGTTCATAATCGGCAAATTCATCATTCGGAGATAAAACAGGATGAGTCATGGACTGCCCTTTCATCTGTACCACTTCATTGATGGGTTCATTACGATAACGAGTTTGTGCGTAGGAGGGAGTCAATGGTTTTCCACTTTTAGTCTTGGTATCATACATCAGTCCATTGCTAATATTGGCATTATGTGGAATCGCCATTAATTCAATCCCTTTCGCTCGTTCTTTATCCATCCAAGCCCATAAATCTTCGGGGTCTTGAGAATTAAAAGCAGAGAAGGGAACGCCAGACACTTTGCCGCCTTTAAAGATGACGTTACGATGTAAATTTTGTGCATATTGTTCTTTCGCAAATATTACGGTTGGATTGGAAGTCCATTCATAAGCAGGAAAAGTGGTAAATTTCCCAGGTTCATTATGGCGGTCGGCAGCTTTTACAATCCGATGCCAAGTTGTTTGTACAATATCTTTATCAATGAATTCTTTATAGGGCCAACTAAGTGCTAAACTACTTCCCACATTTCCAAAAGCTTTTAAGGAAATAGCTCTATCTGTATTATTTATTTCTTTTGCAATAGCTAGCTTTGCTAATGGATGCTCGGCATCTAGCATTTGCATCATAACGCCCATATATTCGGCATGGTCGGTAACCGCCATAAAGTCAAGCGGACGTCCCATTTGAATGGGCTTGCCGCTGGCATGGGAAATAGCTTTCCCTTTGCCAAAATTATAAGCATCATCAGGAGTCGTCCGAACATTAAAGATAAATGCATCAAAAGACCAACTGGTATGTATGTGTAAATCGCCAAAATAGGCATTTCTATTTTCGTTAAAATCTGCGGTTTGTCCTTTATGAACTTTGGTTGATAATGTTGGGGTTTCGATGTAGGGGTGCTCACTAGTGCGTATGTGAAAGAACCATACATAGACTAGTACTACTAGGCAAAAAAGGAATAATAGGAATCGAAGTAGATATTTCATTGTATGTGATTTTTCGTTTTGAAACGTCGCTTTAAGGTAGGGATTAAAGAGGTAATACAAGAAAGGTTTAGCTTTTTTTCAACGAGGGGTTGGTTTCTTTCAACAAATGGGGGACCTTCATTTATTTAACATTGATTTCTTTAAAACTTTTGAACTTAAAAAATCTATTTATAGTTATATAGTCAGTTCTTTGAATTAAAGTAATTTAGGCATGTACGCATGGGTCATACTATCAAGGGTACTATTCCTTCAGCTCTAACATATAGTCTAGGTTTATTAAGTTTGTTAATTTCATCTATATATCATTTTTTAAATTATTTTAATATGATGAATCCTTTAATTTTAGCATTTAATCAGAATAGCTTTTTTAGTTTTGCTGCAATTGTATTTTCAATATTAGTTCATTTATCTCCAGGATTATTTGCAGGAGCTGTGTATGCCTAAATTATCTTTAATTATAAGTCGTCTGACAGTCGAAGACGGTCTGTCAGTAAATTTTAATTTACGGTCTGACTTCTGACAGTTTATAAAATAAACGGTCTAACTTCTCTTCTCTTAATTCGTCCAATAAATATATTCATCCTCCTTAGTCACTTCCTTTCTTACATGCTCATCAATTAGAATGGGCGAGGTAATAGCCCCTTTCCAAATAGGTTCGGATTGTTGTTCCGTCATTAACGCCTGTCGAAGCTTCAATAATTCTGCTAACTTTTCTTTTTCCGTTGCGACCAAATTATGTTGTTCGGTCGGGTCGGTATTTAAATCAAACAGCCATTTTTTATCTTGCCACTCGTCCACTTGTAATTTCCAACCATCTTTGATGAGAAAGGAATAGGTACCACTTTTGCAAAATAAAGGTCGGTCGGGTTCGCCTTCCTGTTCGCCAGTTAGGTAGGGTAAGATATTTTCCCCATCCATTTTTCTATCGGTTGGCAAAGTTGCTCCTGCTAATGCGCCAAGTGTTGAAAAAATATCCACATTAGAAACTCGTCCATCATATCGTTGACCACCTTGGATGCTTTTTGGATAACTGACAATAAAAGGAATGTGAACTCCACCTTCAAAAAAGGTGACTTTCCAACCCCGATAAGGTTTGTTCACATCTGGTAAGCCATAGGTGTTAGGCGCACCATTATCACTTGTAAAAATGATAATCGTATTATCGTCAATCCCATTCTCTTTTAAGGCTTGGCGAATTTTTCCAACTCCTCTATCAACTGTCATGACCATTGCTGCTTGTACTCGTTCAACGTGGTTATCGATGTAGTCCAATTTGTCGTAATCGGATTGTAAAGCTTGCAAAGGTCTATGCACCGCCCAATAAGCCAAATACAAGAAAAAAGGTTGGTTTTTGTTTTTTTCAATGACTTTAACTGCCTCATTAGTTAGATAATCCGTCAAATGACCATCAGGTTTAAAGGGAGGACTGTCATTAAACTGAACAGCATACGGTAGATTTGCAAAAACAAATTTATCCATAATATCAGTCAATTTGGCATTCACCACGTCTGGGTGATTTTCGGGTAAAAACAGACTTCCCGATTCTATCCACAGACTTTCATCAAAACCATGATTGGTTGGTATATAATCTTTGCTACCGCCCAAATGCCATTTTCCTACATGCACCGAATGATACCCTTGTGGTTGTAACATTTCTGGAATGGTAATTTCAGACGGCGGTAAGCCCATCTCACTTACAGGTGGCAATTGATTGTCTATCTCCTCCCGATAGATAGGCGGCATTGCCCTATCTTTAGCCATATAGTCTATTATTTTCCCATACCCTTTAGCCGTTGGTGTAAATTCATAGCCAAATCGGGTAGCGAATCTTCCTGTCAACAAAGCTGCTCTTGATGGGGAACAAACTGCAGTAGCAGAATAGCCATTCGTACAAAGTACACCGTCTGCGGCTAATTGGTCTATATTAGGCGTTTTGAATTGTCCATTCGCCAAGCCTCCGCCGTAGGTACTCACTTCATTAAACCCCAAATCATCTACTATAATCACCACAACATTCGGTTTGTCAGACGTTCGGAGTTTTGGTCCATCTTGCCATGTTGTTGGCTGGTTTTCAGCGATTGGATTTTTAATATCGCGGATGATGCTCGGTAATCTGTGCCAGTTTTTACTAAACCAAATACCGCCAATAATGCCAATTAGCATTATAACCCCAAAAGTAATCAGTAGTTTTTTTTTCATTATTATTATTTCGTTTTAAAACGAGCCTTGAAATTAGGGATTTGGACAATAAAAAAGGTAGGTTTGTTTTTTTTTATAAGGTATTTTCAACGATTGGGGAGGTTCTTTCAATGAATGGTGCTTGATTAACCAAACATTCTATAAAGAAAATGTTGCCAAGGCTTAAGTTCTCTTGCTCAATAATTTCCTGAATACTTCTCAACACTTTTGTTGAAATCATATTTTGAAATAATTGAGACTATTTGACTAAAAACGAATTTACCTTGGTACATGGTTTTTTTAGGAAAATAGCTATGTTTCAAGTCAATTCAAGTCGTAAAATAAAAAATATTTATAATTAAATAAAAAAACTAGTGAGTTGTAAAGCGATTGTCTTCGGGAAGTCGCTTTATTTTTTGAGGTAGGTTGTTCGAAAAAATCATAAATCATACATCATACATCCGCCTGACTGGAATGGATAGATTTATCTAATTATTGACTTATATATTTAATATAGTCCACCTAAACAGATATATATGATTGATGATGTAAGATTTATGATTTTTAAAACAGCTAAATTTTAAGGCTTCAACACCTTCTTTCCCGTAATAGGTTTTCCATCTGCATCCACTTCAATAATCTGATCAAAGCCCATTTCTTTTAATTTAGGTAATATTTTTTCTTTGTCACCGACAATAAACCAATTCATTTGTTCTGGATGAATCATCGCTTTACTTGTCTTTTTGACATCTGCTAAAGTTGTATTTCTGACCGCTTGATCATACTGTTTATAATAATCTTTGGATAAGCCATATTTAACCATATTGACTAAAGAGTTAGAAACGGCACTATTGGTTTCCCATTGACCGGGTAATTGTAATACCGTATTGGTTTGGGTCTTCTCAAACTCTGCTTGGGTAACGGGTTTATCGCCAACAAACTGTTCAAATTCTTTCATTAACTCGGCGACCGACTCACTTGTTTTATCCGTTTGTACAGGCGCATACGCCAATAACGGTCGTTGTCCTTTGGCTTGGAAAATGATATTGAACGCACCATACGCCCAATGTTTATCTTCTCGCAAATTCATATTGATTCTAGACGTAAATTCGCCGCCTAAAACATTATTCATGGCTTCTCTGGCAATTTCATTCACGCCACCATAAGGCTCGGTAATGTAGCCGCCTAAGATAATTGATTGTTGCGATTCAGGGCGATTCATTAAATATAACGTCTTGCCCTTTGCTGGTTTTACCGTTGCTAAATTCTTTTTAGGAACAGACTTTTTCTTCCAAGATTTAAAACGACTTTCTAGTTTTGCTTTTAAATCCTTCATTTCTACATCTCCGACGATTACCAAAGTAGCATTATTCGGTCGAATCCAATCTTCGTAAAATTTAACCATATCGCCTTTAGACATCTCTTTCACCGTAGATTCGTGCCCAGAACCCGTTAAAGGCATATTATAAGCATGACCTTCGCCGTATAAATATTGCGGCATGACCCTTAATGCCATTTGTACAGGAGAAGCTTTTTCTCTTTGAATTTGTGCCAAACGCTCATTTTTCAAACGGTCAAATTCTGCTTGTGGAAAAGCAGGATTTAGGATAATATCTGAATACAAATCTAAACTAGCATCCAAACTAGGCTTTAAAGTATTCATACTAATATAAGAAGCATCTAAATCGGAATAAGCACCAATTGAAGCGCCTAAATATTGTAGGGTTTCATTGATTTCTAAAGACGTCTTATTTTTAGTCCCTTCGTCAATCATACTCATCGCTAAACCTGCTGTACCTGGAGAAGAAAATTGATCAGAAGCATAACCTGCATCAAAGACCATATTCATGACTACGGTCGGAACACCTTTTCTTTGTGCTAAAATGACTTTCATCCCATTGCTCAAAGTCATTTCTTGTAAATCAGGAAAATTCGCAGCTTGTGGCTCATTCAAAGGCGGTAAACCTTTAGAACGGTCAATTTGCGGTTCATCTGTGGTATATTTTGGATAAGGCTCGCAAATCAAAGTATGTTTGCCTTTGCTCAACCATTTATTTGCAGTTGCTTTTAAATCAGCAATGGTTGTTTCTGAGATATACGTATTAAAGGTTTTGTAAAATTTAGAATCTCCGAAATAAGTTTGATTACTCGCCAATACATCCGATTTTCCACCAAAACCACCAATTCTTTCTAAACCTTTGATATAACTAGAAAAATAAGAAGCTTTTGCTCTACTTAATTCTTCTTCGGTGGGGCCTTCTGCTAAGAATTTAGCAAGGACTTCGTTCAAGGTTTGTTCTATTTTTGCTGCATCTTGGTCAGGCTTAACATTGGATTGGATGATGAAATTACTAGCAATTTCCTTTGACCATTGAAAAGCATTCGCCGAACTAGCTGTTTGATCTTCATAAATCAATTTTTTATACAAACGAGAATTTTTTCCACTAGATAAAATAGAGGAAATTAAGTCAAAATGCGCATCTTCTTTTGCGCCTAATTGCGGTGTATTCCAAACCTGTACAATTCTTACTTCGGGTACTCTATCTTGGTAAGTCTGACGCGTATTATTGGTTCGCTCTGGAATATTCACTTCTGGGCGGACAATAGTTGGCCCAGCAGGAATATGTCCAAAATATCTTTTTACCTTTTTTAAAATATCTAGCGTATTTACATCTCCCGCAATACAAATAACCGCATTGGCAGTTCCATAATAATCCTTAAACCATTGGTGGACATCGTCTAGAGAAGCGGCATTTAAATCTTCCATTTCTCCAATCACCGTCCAAGAGTAAGGGTGCCCTTTAGGAAACATCGCCTTGGTAATCAAATCAAATTGTCTACCGTAAGGTTGGTTTTCGCCTTGGCGTTTTTCATTTTGTACGACGCCTCTTTGCTCGTTTAATAAGGCCGTATCGACCGCCCCTAATAAATGTCCCATTCTATCGGATTCCAAGAATAACACTTGATCCAAGGCCGCTAGTGGGACGTTTTGGAAGTAATTGGTGCGGTCATTATTGGTCGTTCCATTTACGTCCGTTCCGCCAATTCGTTCAATGGCTTGAAAGTAATCATCATCGAAGTTTTCGCTACCATTGAACATTAAATGTTCAAATAAATGAGCAAATCCACTTTTGCCGGGTTTTTCATTTTTTGAACCGACATGGTACCAGACATTGACTGCTACAATCGGTGCTTTATGGTCTTCGTGTACCAATAAAGTTAATCCATTGTCTAAGACAAATTTCTGATGCGGAATGTCAATGTCATCAGGACTAAAGGTAGGTAATTGTTGGGCATGCCCAATGGTAGCGACCAACATTAACAAACTAAACAGTTGGGTAATTTTTTTCATTAATAAAAATTTTAAGTGAGTAAAGTTCTTACAGAAGTAAAAATAAGGAAAGCTGTTCAATTCTAATAAAATAAAGCTACAAAGGGCGTATTAGTTAACTCTTGGTTTCAAAATGAGCTACAAAGTTTGAAAAAAAGGGAAATTGTACGACCTTCAGAAACAAATGGACGGATTCAATATAGATATGAGAGAACAAACGCATAGTTTATATATGTTACATGATTTTGCTTTTGCAGTATTCAGAAATAGCTACATAGTCATCAGCATCAGAAATAACCGATAGTATAATTCAATGCTAGCAAATCATATAGTCGGTAACGTTGCCCCCTAGCTTTTCGAGTATCTTTAATTTTTTTTGACTTCTTATACCAGTAATTCTATGTTTTCCATCTTTTTTTGTTAGGATAAAAGTAGAATTACTGCAACTTGAAGTCCAAAATAACTAAATATCAATGATTTACATATTAGTAAAATGACTCTTTGTTCGCCCTATTTTCGAGTATGAATCTATTATGAAAGCGACCATTGCTCGATTACATGAGAAAGAGGTGAGGAAGGTTATTTGAAGTTCCAAAAAATCAAACTAAGTTTGTACTTGTTGGTCACTTTACGATAAAAGGCACTTACAAATAAATTGCAAGTGCCTTAAAACCTAGTCGTACCGAAGGCGGGAATCGAACCCGCACATCCGAGGATACTGGATTTTGAATCCAGCGCGTCTACCAATTCCGCCACTTCGGCAACATAAAAAATTTGGTAGTTTTTACTATTATTAAAATAGCTCGGCAAAGATAAATGCCTAGGATTGGAATAACAAGGGAGAGCCCCTAAAAAATAGAGCAATCCTAGAAAAAAGGAAGGAAACGAGAGGAAAGAAGAAGCATGGTTGTTATTTAAAAAAGTCTTACCAAAGACGATTTCGATAGACAAGGGAAAAAATAATGCGTGGTGTTGAGTATATTTTTAATGAATGCATTTTTTTTAAACTACATAAAAGATTGACTTAAAACGGATGGTGTAAAATACATTTTTAACTATAAACATCTGATTTACAACAAATTATAAACAAATAGATAGTCAGATTAAAAATTAATATTGCAAAAGTTATGAGTGTGTAAAAAATTGAAATAAATAGTATATGACCAATTTTAGTTTATAGTTATTTCCTTCTAGAATAAGCCATTTGATTTAAGACATTCTTGTTTTTCCTAATATTTGAAAGGTCAATAAAACCAAAAATACAAATTAGAGTTCCCTCAATACGTTACACACTCAAAAATTATTATTCTTACTTAATAACGTCTAATTTTTAGATGTCAGAAGTCAGACCATTCGATGAAGGAATATTATTCCTGAACCGCTTGTGGATGGGAGGCTATAATTCCGAACCCGAAGGGATGGGTTACTAAACTTTTCTGTTATACCTTTTTTGAAAGTGCTTGTTTTAGTGGATGTATTGCCACTTAATAATACCCAAGGAATTATAGCGATATAAATGATTTTGATTCACTAGTGATGCGTTATAAATCGAAGAAAATTAATTGATTATGATTACCTTTTTCTTTGTTTTGTAATTTCATCTTCATAAATAACTGATTTACAGAAGTTTTATCAAAAGTCGATATGCTCAAAATTTGTAGAATTTCGTAGAGACTTTTGTCTAAATTCAGTTATTTCTTAAGAATCGCAATAATCAAATAGATACATCTAGCTATCCAAATTTGAGATTTCACAGCATTTTCAGAGAGTCCCCAATTTTTTTTAATTTTCAAATGCTGCTTAATCCATTTAAAAAATAGCTCTATTTGCCAGCGATTTTTATAGAGCATTGTTATACTAAAAGCATCAATTTCAAAATTATTGACCAGAAATCGATACGTTTTAGGCTTACTTTTATCATAAAACCTTTGTAATTAAACAAAAATCAATAAGTTACAGTAAAAAATATTTCCTTAACGCATCAATAGTGAATCAAACAATACAAACATGGAAATTACTGCAAATAATCTACACAAAGCCCTTATTAAAAAAAGTTACAAAACACCCATTGTGGTACAATTTCATGCCCCTTGGTGTGGACCTTGTCGCATACTAAAACCTGTTCTGGAAAAAGTACATAAAAAATCTAAAAAGAAATGGGACTTAGCTTTTGCCGATGTTAAAGCGGAACCATTATTAGGTAAGAAATTTAATATTTTCACGATTCCAGAAGTCAAATTAATTAAGAATGGGGAAGTTGTCGCTTCTTTTTCTGGATTTAAATCTGATTTTATTATTAATAATTGGTTGGATAGTCATTTAAAGAAAACGAAAAAAACGCCTTTAAGTCCAATTATCAATCAATTAAAAAATCATGAAATTGAACAAGCTAAATCAAGTATTTTAGCCTTAGCCATTCAAGAAAATCCTAGTTCTGATTACCTGAAACTCTTAATGGCTTTACAACAGTTAGAAAGTAATAATGCTGATGCCATGCAATGGTTACAACAAATAGGCAAAGGCGGCGATACCAAGGTGCTTGTAAAAAGCATCAGAGATTTAGTTGATATTGATCAGGAAGATAAAAATCCAACGACGCCTACTTCATCCCCTTATACCATTGAACCTACAAAAGCGACCGCTAAAATTGAAATAGCAATTTTTGATTTCCCTTTATTAATGCATTTAGTGCATGGTGGTATTAATGAGGTGCGCAAAAGAAAAGGTGCTACCGCTTTAACAATAGATCCTGTCTTAACCCAAGCTGCATTAGATCAAAATAATTACCAAATACGCACTAACCAATTATCGCATTATCAGAGTAATCCATTAAAGAAAACGGTGAGAGAAAGAGTTGATAGTTTTGGTGGGCAATTCCGAATGGTCGGAGAGAATGTACAGTTTAAAGGCTTTCCTGTTAGAACTTGGAGTACTGGAAACGAACGAGAAATTATTACGCCTACGTATGTAGATGCTGCGGCTGATTTAATTAAAAATTGGGTCAATTCGCCAGGACATTATAAAAATTTAATCCATCCAAAATATCGTTTTGTAGGAACTGCCGTTGGTTGGAATCCAGAAAATAGTGCTGTTTTTTCTACGCAGGTGTTTGGAGCGTAAACAGTTGCGGGTTGCGAGTTCCAGGTTAAAAAATAGAATTTTGAATTTAAGATTGGGCTAATTTGGACTAATTGAGACATTCATTAATACTCCAATTTTCTAACTCGTAACTCGCAACTATAAAAAAGATTGCTATTAACGACTCTAATTCCTACGATTCATCATTCCTAACAATCCCCATTACAGTCTGCTGATTGATCCGAGAAGCTACTGGATAAGCATACAATTTTTCATAAATAGCCCGTATTGGTATGCCCTCATTAGCAGCCAATAATAATTCTTGGATAATCTCTCCTGCATTGGGCGCAATGATGCTACCACCTAGAATCTTACGTTTGCTCCAAGGTCGTTTAGGGCTTAAAAAGAGCGTGACTTTGCCGTATTGAAACTCCCCCACTATTGCTCGATCATCGTCATTAAAAAATTGATCTTGTCGCCAATAGTTAACTTTCTGTTCTTTTAATTGCTTTTCAGTCAATCCAAAAGTTGCTACTTCGGGATCCGTAAAAGTAACCCAAGACAAATTATTAATGGAATGCTTCTTTTTGAAAAAATGCTTGAAATTATGGGTGAGTAATTTAATATGCTTTTCCGCACCATGCGAAAATTTATACAATCCTGCTGCATCTCCCGCTACATAGACGTTTTTATTACTCGTTTGCAAATAGTCATTAATAATGATTCGTCCTCTTTCATTCGTTTGAATATTACCCGCTTTCAAATTCAATTCCTCATAATTTAGGGCTCGACCAATAGCAAATAAAACAGCATCAAATTGAAGGGTCGATTGCTCTCTTTCTTTATTTTCAATAATAGCGGTATGCGCATCTGTAAATTCTTTTAAGCTGCTATTGTTAATAATCTGAATGCCTTCTTCCTCAAATTTCTGTGCCAATATTTTACTGGAATCTGGACGTTCGGCTTTTAAAATTCTATCGCCTCGATTCACTATAGTTACTTGCGAGCCCAACCGTTGAAACGTCTGTCCCATTTCGCAACCAATTGCCCCTCCTCCAATAACGAGTAATCGCTCTGGTAATTTTTTTAAGTTATAAAAAAGCGTTTCATTATTATAATGTTCCACCATTTCCATCCCTTTAAAAGGAATCGTTCTTGGTTTAGAACCTGTCGCCAAAATAATTCGAGGTGCTGTAAATTGTTTTTCGCCAACGGCAATCGTATTTTCATTAACAAAACTAGCTGTCCCTATTTCTATAGCTACGCCTTGTTTTCGAAAATAATCCGCACTTTCGTGTTCTCGAATAACTGCTTGCTTCGAGTGAATATAGTCCAGCACTTTCTGCATATCTGCTTTGCTTGCGGATACTGTTCCAAAAGCAGTCGCTTTCTTAGCACCATAAAAATGTTTGGCAATGTGAATAATCGCCTTACTAGGTACACAACCAAAGTTAAGGCAATCTCCGCCAATATGCGCTTCTTCTTTATCTATTAATAGTGGTTTCCACCCAAACGATTGTGCCATTCCTATCGCACCTAAACCTGCGGAACCACCGCCTATGATAATAATGTCGTATTTATTTGTAGACATCTGTTTACTCTTTATTTATAAATGGGCAGTAAAGTAGGAATTATTTTAGTTGGAATGATTGATAGGAAGTTTTAAATAGAGGAATCGTCCGCTTTGCGTTGTTTTGGGTAGTAGGCTTACGAAACTGCTCAAAAAATCAAAAAGCCCTCAGCAGAAATCTCCACCAAAGGCTTTTATATCCTAAAGAAAAAATCAAATACTATTTCCGAACCTGCCCATCCCCGCGCACAATCCACTTATAACTAGTCAATTCCTGCAAAGCCATCGGTCCACGAGCATGCAATTTCTGCGTACTAATTCCAATTTCTGCGCCCATGCCAAATTGCGCACCATCCGTAAAAGCAGTAGACGTATTGGCATAAACAACCGCAGCATCTACATTCTTCAAGAAATAATCAACGATTTCGACATCTTCGGCTACAATTGCTTCACTATGTTTAGAGCTAAATTCCGCAATATGGTCGAGGGCTGCTTCTACATCATTGACCGTTTTAATCGACATTTTCATAGATAGAAACTCTGTCCCAAAACTATCTTCGGTTGCGGGATGTAGTAAATCTGCTCGATAAGTATTTTGTAAGTAAGGCAAAGCAACTTCGTCGGCATAAACGACACATTCATGCGCCTTGTCCATATTACTCATAATGTTCGGCAATTCCGCCAAACGGTCTTTGTGAATCACTAAGCAATCTAAGGCATTACAAACACTTACTCTTCTTGATTTAGCGTTTTCTACAATCGCTTTTCCTTTGTTGACATCCCCACTTTTATCAAAATAAGTATGCACAATCCCTGCCCCCGTTTCAATCACAGGAACTTTGGAATTGGCTCTTACAAAATTAATCAAGCCTTGACTGCCTCTTGGGATAATTGTATCCACATAATCGACTGCCTCTAGAATATACCTTAAGGCTGCTCGTTCGCTTGGTGCTAAATAAACCACATCTGCTAAATCATACTTTGCCAATACTTGATGTATCAGTTTCACAATCGCAATATTAGAAAAATGGGCATCTCGACTTCCTTTTAAAGCCGCTGCATTTCCTGATTTAAAGCAGAGGGTAAAAACATCAAAAGTAACATTCGGGCGAGATTCAAAGACAATGCCTATCACGCCTAAGGGTACCGTCATCTTGGTCATTTCTAAACCATTTGGAACAGTTCTTTTGTCTAGGGTTTTGTTAAGCGGTGTGGGTAAATTGGCTACATTTCTGATGTCTTGGGCAATTGCCCCTAATCTTACTTCATCTAATAATAAGCGATCATATTTCGGATCTTGGGGATCCATTCGATCTAAATCCTTTTGATTTTCTGCTAAAATATAGGCAGTACTTTCCAAAGTTAAATCCGCCAATTCATTGAGTATTTTATAAATATCTTGATCGGTTAAGCGAATTAATTTTCTACTAGCCTTACTTAATTGTTTTAAATCTTCGGTGATGTTGACGTCTAAAGTGACCATTTTAATCGGATGGTTTACAGCGAACGGTACAGGGTACACCGTTAGCGATGTGAAAAATTTAGATAAAACCGCTTTCCTTTTTCAGAGAGCAGGTAGGTTTTAAATGGAAGGGAAATAAATAGGCTTATTATTCTTTTGAAAGATGACTGTAATTTTAAAGAGCAATAGGTCTTATAGTAACAAGGTTATACAAATCTGGTTTTAATGCAAGTTTTCTACCCTTTTAAATCGTTTTTACTAGCTATATTTTTATCTGAGAAAAATATTTAAACTACCTATAAAAGGTTCTAAACGATTTCATTTGTTTAGCATATATTATCATTCGAATCGTAACTTGGAAATTCATTTCCAAGAGAGCAATTCTATTGATATTTTTCTTGGAAATGAATTTCCAAGTTACGTTGACCAAATTAAACCACTTAGTGCCAAAATATCTGAACCAAATAAAAAAGAGCGATTGAAAGTATCAACCGCTCTTTTTTATATATCGTTCCAAAAGCTTTAATAAAAAGCTTGATGATCTATTAATAGAACTTAGAACGTAAATCTTCTACTTCTGCATTCTTTTTCATTGCTTGCATTAAACGAGCAGTTACTTGTGTTTGTGCAGTAGAGGAATTATTTTTTCTTAGTTGAGGAATATTAAATGCCGTACCAACTGCTGGCTTGTCAGTTAATTTCACTACATATACACCACTATTTCCAACGATTGGCTTAGATACGCTGTTTACATCCATATTGAAAGCAGAAGCAATCACTTCTGGTTCGTTTCCTAAACCAGTTACGAAAGTAGCATCAAAAGTAACATCTTTTGCATTTTCTACTTCGCTATCAAATTGAGATGCAATTGAAGTTAAATCACTACCAGAGATTTTAACTTGTAAAGCTTCTCCTTTCTTTTGATTTCTAACCAATGCTTCGATTTCATCCTTTACATCTGCTACAGCAGGCATACCAGCATCTTGTACACTAGCCAAAGCAGCTACTACATATTTATTAACATATAATTCAACTGGGTCTTGGAAAGAATAAACACTAGCAGATACCCCTCCAACTTCTGAGTTCGCATCGTAAGCAAACTTTACAATATCTCTAGCATCTGAACCACTTCCTAAACTACCTACTGAAAAATCATTCGCTTTTAATGCACCAGAATTTTCAATCGTCAAAGTACCACTTTGTGCAACTGCTGCTTGCATTTCAGCTACCGTTCTATTCTTAGACAAGAATGTATTGGCTTCTTCAAAAACAGCGTTTTGCGTATCTTCGCTAGGGTTAATCGTTTGACCGATTAAAGCAATTTTCACTCTCTCCGTCGTTTCTCTTGATCGCTTCAATGGCTCAATTAAGTGAACGCCGTAAGCAGTTCTAACTTTATATAATTGACCAAATTCACCATTCAACATGACATCTTGGTATTCTGGCACAAATTGATTTACTGGCGTCTTTTCGTAAACGCCACCTTTAGCCGCACTTCCTTGGTCTTGACTTAAGGTCTTTGCCAATTCTTCAAAATCACCACCTGCTTCAATAACAGCTTTGATACTATCAATCTTAGCATCTGCCGCTGCAAAACTTAATGGATCGGTAGCATTAATTAAAATATGTCGAGTATCAGAAGAATCTGCCAATGATTCTCTAGCAATTACTTTTACTATTTGGTAAGTATTGCCTTCTAAATAAGGTCCATATACTTTTCCTGCTGGAGTAGCCGCTACACCATCTTGAATAGATACAGGCAAATCTGCTGCTGCTAACCATGTCGGGTTAACCGTACCATAATTATTTTCTACAAAAATAGTATCGTTGGTTGCGGATTCAAATCCAGCAATTAAATCTGATAATTGTGTTCTGTAACTAGCAGAATCAGCAGGAGTTGGAATAACATCAAAAGTAACATAATTAACTCTTCGAGTTTCTTCCGTTGTCATATAAGTTCCCTTATTCGCAGCTAAGTAGCTAGAGAAGTCCGCATCTGTTAAACTTACTTCGCTATCATCTACTTCCGTAAAAGGAACTTTGACAAAATCAAAAGCAATTCGTTGTGTTTGATCGCCGTAAGTTTGTTCTACCATCCAAGTTGGTGTATACAAACCTTTAGAAACCATTGCATTCAATTTTGACTGCAATCTATCTTTAATAATTTCTTTTTCCTGATGTGCCCAAAATCGCTTTTGCTCAGGCAAAATAGTACCATCTTGAATTTGCTGACGGAATTGATTTAAAGTCGCTACATCAACAGCACCAGTTTGTGGGTTTCTAAAGCGGTTAACAATGACAGGGCTTTTATTTGCACCAAATTGTAAATCAATTAATTCATCTTTACTCACATTTAAACCCAATGCGTCTGCTTGCTTTGAGACAATCGCTTCTTCTACAAAGTAGTTCCACAATTGATTTCTTCTTAAGAATACGTCTGTTGAACTCCCAGAGTATAACATATTCTCAACGCCTTGAAATTCGGTCCAATCAATAGTTTTACCATCTACTTTTCCCATAACAGGAGTAGTAGGTCTACCTCCTTGGCTTCCCTGACTATCCATAATAATGAAGGCAGCAAGTGCTAATCCAATTACACCAAGTAGCAGCCAATTATTTTTCCGAATCGTTCCTATAAGTGCCATCTGTCTAAATCAATTTTTTTTTGTAATTAAAATTTGTTTCTACTCGAAACCGTTTGTTATTTTAGCTCCTCTTTTTATAATGAAATTCAAATTTAAAAAGTACTGATAACCAGTTAAATAAGTTATGTTTACTTTCTAATTTTTTATTTTAAAATACTACTTTTTTAAAAAGCTTTGCAAATTTAAGCACAATAACCCGTAAAATCAATTGGCTAGAGATTATTAGCTGTTTTATTAGAGGTCAGAAGTCAGGCCATTATCTTCGATAACTGTCAGAAGTTAGATAACTAAGCATAAAATACTGATAACCTGTTCTTTATTTATCAAAAGTCTGACTACTGACAGAAAAATTTATTTTCCGATCTGACTGCTAACTTCTCTTAAGGTTTTAATCTACTATCTCTCGACAAGCCCGATACAAATCTTTCCAATCTTTTCGATCTTTCACAACGGTCTCTAAATACTCAATCCAAACCGTTTTATCTTGGACAGGATCTTTAATAATAGCGCCTGTAATTCCTGCTGCCAAGTCTGCTGCTTTTAGCTCCCCGTCACCAAAGTGAGTTGCCAAGGCTTGACCACTATTAATCACAGAAATCGCTTCGGCAGTACTTAAAGTACTACTTGGTGATTTCAGTTTCGTTCGATTATCCTCGGTCTTTCCAGTACGCAGTTCTCTAAAAATGGTTACTAAGCGTTGGATTTCTTTCATCGGAGCGGGCAAACTTGGTACTTCTAATGCTTTTCCTAGTTTTTCAACCCTATTTTTCACAATAGCGACCTCTTCTTCTAATGCTGCTGGCAAAGGCAAAACCACGGTATTAAATCTTCTTCTTAAAGCACTCGATAATTCGTTCACCCCTTTATCTCTATCGTTTGCGGTAGCGATTACATTAAAGCCTTTATTGGCTTGCACTTCTGTATTTAATTCTGGAATCGGCAATACTTTTTCTGACAATAAAGTAATCAAGGCATCTTGGACATCAGAAGGAATTCTCGTCAATTCTTCCACCCTAGCTATCTTTCCTTTTTGCATCGCCGTCATCATAGGACTAGCCACTAAAGCACTTTTTGTTGGTCCTTCAGCAATTAGTTTGGCATAGTTCCAACCATATCGCAACGCTTCCTCACTCATGCCTGCCGTACCTTGCACTAGTAACGTAGAATCTCCCGAAATAGCTGCGGCTAAATGTTCAGATACCCAAGTCTTACCTGTTCCAGGAATGCCCATTAACATCAAAGCTCTATCTGTCACCAAAGTGGCTACCGCTACTTCTATTAACCGTCGATTACCAAAATACTTCGGTTCAATCTCTGTACCATCTTCTAATGTTCCGCCCATGATATAGGTAACGACTGCCCAAGGCGACATCGCCCAATTCGTAGGTACTTGGCGGTCATCTGCTTTTTTTAATGCTTTTAACTCTTTAGCATATTGCTTTTCAGCATGTTGTCTTAGTACATTACTCATAATTTTTGATTGACAATTAAATATATAAGAGCTTGTTGGGAGTTTATCCTTCGGGCTAAATTAAAAAAAGACAAAACTACACCGCTCAATCCATTAAAAAAAAATACTAAATCAAACTTTCTTCTTTCTTCTTCTTCTTCTTCTTTTGCATTAAACTAAAATACATTATAAATTGCGGAACAAATCTATTACTTAAAATACTTCCCCCTACCGATTTATTATTTCATATTACCTCAGCTATAATTTTGTAACCTATTAACAGTATACCTCTATGGTGAATTTATCGAAATGTTCTCGGCTTTTCTTTCTAATAGCTTATTTTTCTTTAGGAGCAATTAGCTCAGCTATTAGCCAAACAACCATTCAATCACCAGGTTTTCCAACTGATCAAGGGATTAATGGTGCTAATATAAGTTCTACCTTCTCCATAGGGCAATCATTTACACCTACTACAAATGGCAATATCACTTCGATTTCTATTAAATTATTAGGTAGTGGTATAGAAATGAATACAAATACAGGAAATGTTAATTTACTATTAGGCACTGACACAGGGCCAAATACTATTTTTCCGCTTACTAATCCCGCTTATGCTGTCGCTACAGTAACTACAAGCAATCTAACAGGTGTAATAACCTTCGATTTATCAGCTACCCCTTTTCCTGTAACTAGTGGTACGCTTTATCGAATGCAATTTAACTCTAATACAGTTAGCCCTAATGTGATAAAGCTGGACATGAGTTCAGCTAGCAACTATACAGGAGGAAATGTTTTTGATGATATAGGAGCCACTGCAGTAGGTCTTGACCTGAACTTCTCCATTACCTTATCTCCTCCCACCACTAATGTGCCTATTCCAACGCTATCTCAATGGGGTTTAATGATCTTTGCTTTACTAATATTGAATCTGGGATTAGTGTTGATTCAGGAACGAGTAATGCTATAAAGAATTGTCAAAAAACGCTTTCACAAATAATGTATAACGTATTGGGAGGAACATTTGTATTCTAGGTTTTATTAGTTTTTCGAAGATTAGAAAAAGCAATAATTATTTAATTCAAATTGCTTGTCTTATACTCTGAACGGGATAAAAAAGTGATTTTGAAATAGAGGTCAGAAGTCAGACCGAAAAATAGATTTTTCTGCCAGAAGCCAGATTTAAAATTCATAAAGTACTGATAATCAATAAATTAATAAAACGCCATCTGACTTCTGACAGTCTATGAAATAGACGGTCTGACTTCTGTCATCTAAAATTATTTTCACAAATTTATCCCGTTTGCAGTATAAAAACGATAGCTCTAAACCAATCTTATTATAGACTGTTTTCCCCAATTCTTTACACATTTTTTTACAATTCTTCTAATTTTTCCAACATTTCTCTCTTAAAACTCAAAACTGTCAAAAACTGCTGTACATCCTTTTCCCAACCTGCCCAATTCTGTCCTAGGCCCAGCCAAAATTTACTCAACTGTTTTTCTTTTTGGGGTGATATATTATAAGCTGCTTGTTTAAGCATTTTCCTATACTGAATACCTGTCCAAGAATAACTTACGTTATCCGTAATCCATTCTTTTAATTGGGGCATCAATACATTCGTCAGCCGATCATCCCAAGGACAATCCTCTTTTTGCAATAATTGAATCAAGGGCGAGTGTTCCTCTGGCAAAGCATTTCTAGCTTTTAATTTTTCAAAAAGCACTTCATTAAATACCTCATTGGGTAAACTGTCCAAAACTCGTTTAACATTTAATTCTGCCCAGCGTCTATTATTATAATTAGCTAACCAAAAACGCAAAATAGCTTCCATCCAATCTACTGAGCCATGCAAAGCTGCCGCTGAAGCAACACCTTCTATCAACATCATCGCCCATTCACTTTGGGTAAAAAAGTAGAGGATTTCTGATGGGCTTCTCTGAAATTGCTTTTCCCAATACGCTGGTGGTACTATCGCAACCATTTGGTACAACATCCCTGTTGTCTCCCCTCCCCGTTTCCATTTTCGCTTCGGGCTAATGCCATCTCTAATTAACGCTTTATCTTTAGCCGATGGTAAGTTAATAAATGGTTTTGTTCCTCCTTCCTCTTTTCCAATCGTAATCGCTTCCCTCAAATATTCTTTAATTCTTGTTTGTAATTGACTATTCGGTAATTTACTTAATAATAGTGCTGCACTTTCTCGAATTTCTTTTCTAGGAAAATTTAAACACTCTTCTAAAAATACTTCATCCAAGTCTGATAAACCAATCGTCAAACATTTTATAAAAGCCGATTTTTCTGCCAAACCATCCTCTGCCCAAGTAGACAAAAGCATTAATAAACCTTCTGCTGGGTTTTCTTGACGCATTTTTTTCAGCATCAATACTCGTTCCGCTTTGGTCGCTATTTCCCACTTTTCTTGAGAAACGATCACGTTTAATTTTTGCCAAGCAGGATTCAACTCAATCAACCAATTTCCTCTCTGTCCAATAATCGGTGCAATTTGTTCCCATAAAAATTCATCTTTCACACATTTATCCAGTAAAGTAGGTAAAAATTCAAAAGGCAAACATTTTTGATAATTGGCCATCCCTTCCACAAATTCCGTCAATGCGTAAGGATAACGCCCCATTAAAATTAAGCTTAAGTGATTTGCTGATTCTTTACTGCAATTGGCCAATATTTCTTCAGGGCTTTTTGTTAATAAAGGTTGATCCCATGTTTTAGGTTCATACCCTGCTTTTTGCAAAGGCGCATATAAGGCGGCACTTTCTAGCACTACTTCTGTAATTTCCTTATCCGTATCAATCCCATAGCCTTGCAATTCCGCTTTCATTGCAGGAGACAGGCTACTTCTATCTGTACCCAATAAGGCTAATTTTACTAATTCCTCCCAATGCATTAGTTGATATTTTTTGTAGTGCCAAGCTCTGCTTGGTATTGAGCGACTTTGCTACCAAGCAGAGCTTGGCACTACAGAAGTACGATTACAAAAGTAAAACCATTTCCTCCTATTATAGCTTTTTAGCACTAAAATTTAACAGACACTATATTATAGCAAAGAAACTACTTATTTTTGTCTTTCATACTTTTGAGTCTAAAGATTCAAGAACAGAAAATAGCGATCAATACCGCTACACTCTCTTCTCTAATCTCTACTCTTCAATCAGCACTACACAAAATGGCAATGGACCAACTAGCACAACATATAGAAAGTATTGTTTTTGTTTCGGAATCACCGATTTCTTTCAAAGAAATTAAGAGTTGTTTGGAAGAAACGTTTGAAACGAAGTTTAAAAAACCTGCTTTAGAAAAAGCGATAGAAGAACTGAAAACTAAATATCAAGAGACACAATTTTCCTTTGAGTTTTTAGAAATTGCAGGTGGCTTCCAATTTTTGACGAAACCTGCTTTTCATAATTCGGTAGGTACGCTATTAAGACAAAATAATAAAAGAAGGTTATCTAAAGCTGCTTTGGAGACCTTATCTATTATTGCCTATAAGCAACCTGTGCCTAAAAGTGAGATGGAGAAAATCCGAGGGGTAAGTTGTGATTATTCTGTACAAAAATTATTAGAGAAAGAATTGGTGGCTATAGTGGGTAGAAGTGAAGCGCCAGGTCGTCCCTTATTATATGGTACGAGTGAAAAATTCATGGATTATTTTGGCTTAAAAAGTTTAGATGAAATGCCTAAGCCAAAAGATTTTAAAGATCCAGAGAATGAGATTGGTGAACAAGCACCCATTGATGAAACAGCTACTGTAGCGCCAATAGCAGAGTTACCTACTGATGCGGATGCTCCTCCAACTGCTAGTGAAGAAGTAGTCGTTAAAACAACCGAGGAAGAAACGGTAATAGATGAAGACGCAATTCCTACTGAAGCAGTAGATGTGACTACTTCAAATGAAGAGACTATAATTGAAGCGACCGAAGAAACTACTCTAATCGAAGATGTTATCCCTAATGAAGCAGTAGGCACTAACACTTTAAGCGAAAATGACGCTGATTATGAAGATTTAGCTGCGGATACGGATGATATAGAGGAATAAGCAAGATTTACTAAACCCGCCAGACTGTGTGCGGGCTGGTTTCTAAAATTTAGTAAATCTAATATTCATCACGTTTATACCTAAGTTAAATTTACTAAATCTGCTAGTTTTAACGTGAGTTTTGGATAATACTAATTGAAAATCAATGGGTTAGATCCAGAGGAGCGATACTGTTTGTAGAAAATGATTTGAAAATGCTCCTAAGGTCTGGAAGACCGACCCCAAGTTGGGTGAATTTTTATCAGGGTCGGTCTTCCAGACCTTTGATTAAGAGGGATTTACCAAATATTTTCTACAATCGGATACGGTCTTCTAGACCTTTTTCTGATCCAAAACTCACGTTAGTTTTAGCAAATCGCTAAGCTATTCCAGCACATTCTCAATTTTCAAAAAGCGACATAGCAAAGCCAGCGCACAATTTGAAAATTGAAAATTGTTACTGAAAATTGAAAATTAAAAAGGGTTATAGGTAGATAAAGAACTATATACTTGCGGGTGTAACTTTTATTCGTTCTTTTATGGATTGAACTAAGGCAGGAGATACGGTGCGGCGCTGAACTCGACTTTTAACAAAGGCTCTAAAGGATTTTTCTTTGTGTAATAATTCCATGTAATTCGGATTCGACTTAATCTCTCTCAACAATTCTCTTTCCGCTTCTTTGCTTAAGGCATTATCTAAGTACATCGTGACTTTAGCTACTAGGTCTTTATAATCCTTTGAATTCTTCATGTTTAAAAACGTTTAAAATACCTGCTCGGCATAACAACTCTGAAACACGATGGGACTACAACTACGCCAACTCGCTACCACGAAGGGTATGCTCCCAGTACCCGATGAATCGGGACAGGTTGGGACGCCAAAGCGAAAAGTTGATGTATGAAATAACCTCATGTCGTGACAGAAAAAGCCCCAAGCAGAGGAAGAAAAGTCAAAATGTAAAATTCTAAACCTAAAATCTAAAAGTATTGCAGTCATTATCGGCTTTTACCGATACCTTTTTTCTTGTTGCAAATACTTTATCATTTATTAAAAGTTACATTAAACAATTCCCCAGCTTGGGGCTTTGATAACTCATGCGCTAGCAGAGTGATGAACAATATTATTTAATTATGGGGTGTCAGGTTTAAGGTGACAGGTATCAGGTGGTACGCTATAACGATTGACCTGATACCCGAACCCTAGTTTCTGAAACCTATTCTTTAGAACGCTTGTCAGAATAGCCGTATTGAGCAGCGTATTCTTTTAGCTTTTCTTTCAACATATTTCTAGAACGGAATAATCGAGAACGCACGGTTCCGATTGGGACATTGATAATTTTAGAGATTTCCTCGTAAGTAAATCCTTCAATATCACATAATAAAATTACCGTTCTAAAGTCTACAGGCAGCGAGTTAATCGCTATTGTGACTTCATCGCCCATCATCTTATCAAACATCTCGGTTCGCAAATCATCATAAGAAGAGAAATTAGTATCTTCTTCATTATGGAAATTCACGATTTCTTCATAATCAACCTTGGTTGGTTGCTTATTCTTCTTGCGATAATCGTTAATAAATGCATTCTTTAGAATGCGGAACAACCAAGCTTTGGCATTGGTGCCCACTTCATAATTATTGATGAAGCGGTAGGCTTTCATATAAGCCTCCTGTACCAAGTCGTTGGCATCCTCCTCACTATAAGTAAGGTGGTAAGCAAAATTATACAAAGCATCTATTTGAGGAAGGAACTCTTCTTCAAATACCTTGTCTTTTGCTATTTTTTCGGTATTGTCGGCCATAAGTACCATAATAATAGAAACTTTTTTTGTGAAGTAAAAACTATCTATCTAAAAATTTTAGGTGGATGCTTCCCTTTTCACGACGTTAAATAAGGTTTTGATTGGTGTATCAATGCCATTAACCAACGTTTTTCCATTAAAGTTCCTAAATGGTGATTTTTATTAAAATTAGCTACGTTTATGCTTAATTGCTAGTGCTAACGCTTTTACTTCCTGCAATTCTTGTTTAAAAGTAGCTATTTCTTCTTCAATCAAATTATCTTTATCAATCGTTTTAATAATTTCTAAATTATCCTTGATTTCAGCCATTACTTTCTCCACATCAATTCTAGAATTTATCATAATTAAAAATTTTATTTTAATTCTAAATCTTTTAAGTGACGATTTATTTCATCTAATTAAATAGTATAAGATTTAAATTTCCGTCTCTTTTTATCCTGAATAAACAACACAATTTTTCCTTCTTTTTGAGCCTCTAAATATTGTGCTTTGAGCATTTGCTGTGATCTTGGATTTAGGCTCGCTAGATAATCTTTATACACATAAGAATAAATCCGCTTCTCATCCATACTATACAACATCACTAAATCTTTCCTTACTCCTATTTTGTAGAGTTTATAGATTTTAGCTTCCATTTTGTCAATAGTTGATAAGTATAGTTTATCATCTTCAGATTTCATGGTGTTTGATTTACTGTCCAGTCTCTATTATTAAAAATTTTAGTGGCTTCGTTTTTTAATTGATTTCGTCGTAAGTCTTCCAGCCTATCAAAATCGATTCTTAGTTCTAGAAGAATAGTATTTTCCAAGTGTTAGATTCATTCGTTTAATTCCTTTATCGAAATCATATCTAGTTCTAAATAGTGAAAGTAACCGTCCACTTTCTAATGTTTCAAAGTTATAGGGGAAAGGTTTTTCTAATCTTTTGATAACATTCTTTTTTAATGAATACATTACAAAAGAATAATGACCAAACACATCTGAATGCCAATGCTTCCTTTCAAAAAAAAGTAAATATATAGGTAATGATTTATCTAGATAATCAGATAGAAAATTGATAACAAGCCATGTCTGGATGTTTGAAAAAACTCTTGATAAGTTCCGTGTCATTTTTCATTTCATTTAGCGTTTTTGTGACAAGTTCTTTGAGTTCGCTGGTTGTTTTTACAAATTGATTGGCTAATTTCTTTTTCAAATAGCCCCAAACTTGTTCAATTGGGTTAAATTCGGGGCTATATGGTGGGATATTGCTTAACCATACAATCGGATTATCTTGATTTTGATTCATCAAATAGGCTTTCATTGTTTTTGAATGATGAGCAGGCGCATTATCCCATATCATGGATATTTTATCTCTACAATCCGCTACTACATTATCTATAAATCGAGTAAGTCCTAGTTGTTTAAAGCCTTCGCTTTCCCTGATTTCAAAATAAGAATAGCCATCAGGTGAAATTCCTCCTGATATACTAACAAATGCTTTGTTTTTTGAATCGCATTCTAATTCGGGCGTTTCACCTTTTGGCGCATAAGTCTTTGCTATACAAGGTAGTAAACGTACTGCTGATTCATCTTGAAAAATTATTCGCCTATTTTCATCTTCGGCTTTTTTTTATATCAACTGCCGTTTTTGATTTGAAAACCTCTACTTTTTCAGCATCTTTTCGGTAATCTTTCACTTGCGGTTTCTGAGAAGTATAATTTATACATTTCATTAAGTACCATATATAATTTTCGTGGTAATCGACCTCAAATTCTTGTTTAATCAAAGATTTTATACTCCATTTATCCCATGTGAAAAAACCATAATCTTTTGGTGATTCTAATAAAAGTGATTTTAATTGTTCTTTTTCTGTATTCGTTAGCCTTGATTTGGGGCCTGTTTTTGTTGTTTCTTCTTCTAAACCTCCATTTTTTATGGCTGTAATTATCTGACTAACAGCACTTTGTCCAATAAAGAATATTTCGCCAATCTCTGTTTGGGACATACCTTTCTTGTGACATTCATAAATCGATTTGTTTCTTTCTAATTTAGTCATATAATTTTTTATATAACTAGTTCAACAACCGTGCGAATTATTAATTCTTTATCTGATTATCTATCAATGTTGCAAAGTACTGAGTCTAAGTCAACATATACATTACTAAAATTATTCTTTTTTACAATTGCTTTACTTTCTCCTAGGTAATAAAAACAAACTTTAGAAAAGGTATAATAAGTTCTAAAAGCAGCTACTATTTTCTCATTTTGGGCTGCTGCCCTTTCCTTAACCTTTTTTATTTGTTCATAATCACCAGATTTTTCTAACAATTCTACTTCTCTTTTTCGATTATCTAACCGAACAAGCAAAATTCCTCTTGAAAGATTAGCAACGTGATTTTTTGATACTTCTCTTTTTGATTGACCATAGATGACATAGTTACTATTAGTCAAGAGTAATATAAAAACCAATGAAAAAACATATTTCCAAATAGTATGAATCATTTTAGTCATTTATTTTGACTACTCTATAAGAAAAAATAAAAATTATCTAATTAACCGATGTCTCTAGTCTCATCGAAACCACACATTATTTAGTTAATTCCAATCAGACTAGAAATATCAGAATTTATATCCAAATGCTTTTATCTGAAACCAATCCTTTCGCCTTCCCAACAGCAGCATCCAATCCACTAGCATCCTTCCCACCAGCTGTAGCAAAGAAAGCCTGTCCACCACCACCACCTTTGATCTCTTTCGCCAATTCTCGCACCATATTACCTGCGTGCAATTTATGCGACTCCACTAGTTCCTTACTAATAGCCACCATCAATTGTGGCTTACCTTTCACTTCTGCCCCAAAAACAACAACTGCATTCCCCAATTCACTTTCTAATTGATACGCCAAGGACTTAATCGCATTACTATCATTTAATGGCAATTTAGCGGCTAAGAAATTAAAGCCATTCACTTGCTCAACCTTTGCTTTTAATTGGTCTTTTAAACCACTAGCTTGGTCAGCTAATAATTTTTCTATTTCTTTCTTTAATTTTTTATTTTCTTCTTGTAGTGCTGCTACATTACCCGCTGTATTGGTTGCATTTTTAAATAAACCACGGATTTTATCCAACTCTGCTAACTCCTTATTTATATATGCTTCTGCTTTTCCAGCGGTAACTGCTTCAATTCTACGAATACCTGCTGCTACGCCTGTTTCAGATAAAATTTTAAACGAACCAATTTCACCAGTTGCAGGAACGTGTGTCCCTCCACATAATTCTCTAGAAAAATCTTTATCGAAAGTAATCATCCGAACGGTATCGCCGTATTTCTCTCCAAAAAGCGCCGTTGCCCCTGCTGCTTTCGCTTCTGCAATTGGCATTAGCTTTTCTTCTAACGGAATATTTAAACGAATTTTTTCATTGACAATCTTTTCAATTGCTGCCAATTCTTCGTCTGTAATTTTTGCAAAATGCGAAAAGTCAAAACGCAATCGTTGATTATCTACATCCTGTCCTTTCTGCAAAGCGTGGTCGCCTAATACCTCATGCAAGGCAGCGTGCATTAAGTGAACCGCAGAGTGATTAGAAGAAATTGCTTGTCTTTTATCTGCATTGACTTCTGCTTTTACTGCTGCACTTAAATTCTCAGGGAATTTTTTCACGATATGCACAATCAAGTCATTTTGCTTGATGGTGTCAATAACTGGAATTTTTTCTTCTCCGAAGTATAGTAAACCAGTATCTCCTCTTTGTCCGCCACTCTCTCCATAAAAAGGCGTCTTATTTAGAACCACCTCGAATTGGCTACCTTTCTTCGCTTTGACCGTTCTGTATTTTAGGACATTGGCATTGTCTACAACTAAGGTCTCATAGCCCACAAATTCTACTTCTTCGCCACTATTTAAAATCATCCAATCCCCTACTTCTTTTTTAGCAGCAGCTCGACCTCTTTCTTTTTGAGCAGCTAAGGCTGTATCAAAACCACTTTTCTCAACTGTCCAACCTTTTTCTTCTGCTAATAATTCCGTCAAATCAATTGGGAAACCATACGTATCTAATAATTCAAAAGCATCTGCTCCGTTGATTTGATTGTTCGTTACTTTCAAGGCAGCAAAACGACGCAAGCCATTTTCTAAAGTATTCAAAAAGGTCTTTTCTTCTCCTTGAATAATTTTAGCCACCAATTCTTCCTGTGCTTTTAACTCAGGGAACACCACTTTAAACATATCCGACAACATCGGAACTAGTTTATATAAGAAGGGTTCTTTGATATCCAAGAAAGAATAATAATACCGCACCCCTCTTCTTAAAATTCGACGAATCACATATCCTGCATCTGTATTACCAGGTAGTTGTCCATCTGCAATAGCAAAACTTACCGCCCGAAGGTGATCCGCTACTACTCGCATCGCAATATCCACTTTGGCATCAGGCGCATAGTCGAAGGTATATTTTTTACCCGACTCCTTTTCCATAAATTTAATAAAAGGAGAAAAGACATCTGTATCATAATTAGAAGTCGTACCTTGTAATGCCATCGTCAATCGCTCAAAACCCATTCCTGTATCTACGTGCTTGTCTGGTAATTCTTCTAAACTACCATCCGCTTTTCGATTGAATTGAATAAATACCAGATTCCAGATTTCTATCACTAGAGGATCGTCCATATTAACTAAGGTCTTCCCATCTACTTTGGCTCTTTCAGCATCTGGACGAATATCTATGTGAATTTCTGAACAGGGTCCACATGGTCCAGTATCCCCCATTTCCCAGAAATTATCTTTTCTATCAAAATCTAAAATTCTATCTTCCGCAATCCATTTTTTCCAAAAATTCCGAGCTTCATTATCTCGTTCTAAACCATCATTTTCATCTCCTTCAAAAACAGAGACATATAATCTATCTTTTGGCAAACCATAAACCTCTGTCAATAACTCCCAAGCCCACTCAATCGCTTCTTCTTTGAAATAATCTCCAAAAGACCAATTCCCCAACATCTCGAACATCGTATGATGATAACTATCTCGACCTACTTCTTCTAAATCATTATGCTTACCAGAAACCCTTAAACACTTTTGCGTATCGGCGACTCTTGTCACTTCTGGCTTTTGGTTCCCCAAAAAATAATCTTTAAATTGATTCATACCAGAATTGGTAAACATCAAAGTAGGATCGTCTTTATTTACGATAGGGGCAGAAGGAACAATTTTATGTCCTTTAGAAGCGAAAAAATCTAAAAATTGCTGTCTAATTGCTGATGACGTCATTGGTAGTTAGAATAAAAATTGAAATAAAAGGTAAAATGATGTATTAAACAGCCTTAAAAGTGGTTGTCTAAGCACGTTCATTTATACGTATTTTTTATAAAATCGCCTTTTTTTAAGGCTTTTTTTTAATTATTAAAAAAAATATGCAAATTTGATAAAACTGGACAATTTGCAAAAACGTTCCATTTTTCGGGCTAAATATGAACCTTTAACAGATTGTTATAAGTATTAATTTAAAGCCTTAAAGCAAACACCTAGCCACTATCCATTATTCATTATTTACTGATAATCAATATTTTGTATATCAAATAATGATTTATAGGATTAATTAACCAACTATTTATTTGTTTGTCGGCAAATTGTCAGTAAATAAATTGGTTTTTTATACGAAACACAAATATATATAATTACCAAGTGTTAAATATTGGGTTATTTTTTTTGAATTTCGGTTATTAGGAATTACTTTTGGCTACGCATTTAAAAAAATCTATTACTTTTGCCGCCTAAAAAGTGCGCCAAAATTAGGTATTTTAAAATTAAATTGTTCAGAAGAGAAAAAATTCTACATCAATAGAATCTCTAAATGAGCCACACATCCAGACTGAAATAAGCAAACGGAGTACTATAGAAAACTGAGTCTATCTGGATTGATTTTAGTACCAAACGTTATTTAATGAGAAAGGAGAAATTTTACTTTAATACACATACCTTACAATACGAAAAGGTAGTGACTACTACGAAAACAAAAATATTCCGTGCAATAGGTATCTCTTGCGGTATTTTTGTAGCAGCACTTGTCCTTTTGTCTATCTCTTATCATTTTTTCCCCACCCCTAAGGAAGAAGCATTAATCAGAGAAATGGAGCAAATGAAGCGCCATTACGCAGATATGCAATTAGAAGTGGATAAGATGACTAAAGTTTTAACAAACTTAAAAGACAGAGACGCTAGTGTCCATAGAATGGTTTTTGGTATGGAACCAATTGACGATAATCAATGGGAAGCTGGTGTCGGTGGTCACGAAAAGTATACTTTACTGACCAATTTCAAGAATTCTGGTGAAACTTTAGTAGAAACACAAGAAAGAGTTGATAAATTATCTCGACAGATGGTCATTCAATCAGAGTCTTTAGATGAGATTGAAGAAATGGCAAAGCAGAAAAGTGATGAATTCGCTTCTGTACCATTATTAGCACCTGTTAGAAAAGATTTATTAGCTAGAAATATTCAGCTATTATCTGGTTTTGGTAGAAGAATGCACCCAATTTTAAAAGTAATGAAAATGCATGAAGGCATTGACTTTACGGCTAAAAGAGGAACTGCCATTCAAGCTACTGGAAATGGTACAGTACATAAAGTCTTAAAATCGCCTTCTTACGGAAATTATGTGGTCATTAAGCATGGTCACGGTTACGAGACTTTATATGCACACATGCACAAGGTAATGGTCAAAAAAGGACAGAAAGTGAAGAGAGGAGAGCAAATTGGTACCGTTGGTAGCACCGGTCGGTCTACTGCCCCCCACTTACATTACGAAATTCATTTAAATGGAAGAGCAATCAATCCGCTAAGTTACTGTGTGGATGGATTGTCAATAAAAGAATATGAAGCACTAGTCAAGTCTGCGTCTAAAATGAATCAGTCTTTAGATTAGGATCAACTACTAAAATAAACATAAAATTAGGGCTTATCTTCTGTACAGGAGGTAAGCTTTTTTTGTGTAAAACGTATCAGATACTTTCAAAGTATCCGATACGTCGCTTATTACTAAGCCGTCAACCCACCATCAACAGGCATCGCATGTCCCGTAACAAAACTCGCCTTATCAGAACAAAGCCATAAAATAGTATTTGCCATTTCGATAGGGTCTGCAAATCGTTTCATTGGGATACCTGATTTTAGCTTACTAGACAAACCAGCAGATATTTTTTCCATTACTTCGGGATCAAATAAAGGCGTTACCGTAAAAACGGGACAAATCGCATTGATTCTAATTTTATGTCTCGCATATTCCATCGCTGCCGTCTTGGTCATCCCTACTACGGCATGTTTACTAGCAACGTAGGCTAAATTATTCGGTAAGCCTCTTAATCCAGCGATAGAAGCCGTATTGACAATCGCTCCACTACCTTGAGTTAACATTTGTGCTATCTGTACTTTCATACAATAAAAAACACCAGTTGCATTAACTGCCATTACTTTATCCCAATTATCTAAATCGTGTTCATGCGTACGAGCTGGAATACCACCAATCCCCGCATTATTTATGGCTACATCTAATCGACCGTATTTATCCACAATTGCTTTGTGTAATGCTTCTACATCCTCAAATTTAGCCACATTGGTTTTGATAAAAATACTTTTTCCCCCCAATGCGGTAATCTGTTCAACTGTTTCCGCTCCACCTTTTTCATTAATGTCAGAAACGACTACCGTTCCACCCTCTTTGGCAAAAGCATGCGCTGTTACCCGGCCAATTCCTGACCCAGCACCTGTTACTAAAACTATTTTATCCTTAAATTCCATTATTTGTCTTTTTAGTGTTTAATCTAAATTAATGAGTACTCAAGATTGCTATATTATTTGATGGTTATATTGTTTTGGGGATAAAAAACATCCTCTACCTACAATCTGAGCTATTATAAATGTTTGCCTAACAAATTTATCGTTTCGTAAAATTCCGTTATGGTTTCTTCGATAATTTGAGCGACTGGTTTTATTGCTTCTATTCTACCTGCTACTTGACCTGTTAAAGCAGCAGCAGCCTCCATATCACCACCAAAATATAAGTCTTGTACATTGGCAAACTCTGCTCTAAAATCTACCTTTGGTGCTTGTTCTAAAGCGTTTGTTCGCTTTGTTCTTAGTACTCGTAAAGCTGGGCTGCTAAACTGATTTAAGATCATCGTATCTTGGTCAGAAGCTCCAATGATAGCATCTTTCCAATTTTGGTGAACGGGTGATTCTGCACTTGAGACCATTCGTGTCCCCATCTGTACCCCTTCTGCACCTAAAGCAAATGCTGCTGCCATACTGCAACCGTCCGTAATACCACCAGCGGCGATAATCGGGATATTCACTTTTTTAGCAATCATTGGCAATAAAACCATACTAGCCACCCCTCTTGGATTTTTGAAACCACCACCTTCGTTTCCTTCTACGATCAATCCATCGACACCTGCGGCAATAGCCTTCATTGCTGCTTGAAAACTTGGCACCACATGAAAGACGGTTAAGCCTGCTTCTTTTAATGGCCCAACGACTTTGGCTGGGTTTCCTGCGGAAGTCGAGACAAATTGAACGCCTTGGTCAATGACAAATTGAAGAATTGAAGGGTCTCGAACAAAAGCTAAAGCAATATTCACCCCAAAAGGCTTATCTGTTAAAGCCCGCATCTTCTTTATTTCGACCTTAATATTGTCCAGTTCTCCAGAAGAAGTTTCAATGATTCCCAAACCACCTGCATTAGATACTGCGGAGGCTAATTGGGCGCGGGCAATCCACCCCATAGGTGCTTGTACAATTGGGTACTCAACGCCTAGTAATTCAGTCAGTCTATTCTTTATTGGCTTCAATAGTCTATTTTTAAAAGGATGAAGGAAAAAAGGGCTTGCACAATATTAGTATAAAAATACTAATTTTTGTAATTTCCAATTTAAAATGTTCATTTTTCAAAAATCAGTTTGGAAAGTAAAGCTAAGCATCTCGTCTTCATCAGGTTGTTCAGACATTAATTGCCAGTCTAACTTTTTAAAAAATAGTTGTGCTTTTTTATTTTTTATGTCCACAAAGGCTTTGTAGGATTGTCCAAATGTCAAGGGATGTAAAGCTTGTAATGAATCAAGCATTTGTCTACCAATTCCTTTATTCCTCCATTTTGGGTTAACCACTATATCCGTAATATAATAATGCGGATGGGCTTGATCTGGTAAAACAATTCCCATTACGCCAACCATTTTTTGTGCTTCAAAAAAAGTGTATTGCACCCCCTCTTTATCCGTCAATATATACCTTAGCCATTCTGCATCTGGTGGATTTCCTAAATATTTTTTTACTAATTCATCTAGAAACCATGATTGATAGGTCTCAAAATCGGTTGATTTAAATTTTTGAACAGTCATACTAATACTTATCTCCTGATTTTTTCACAAGTTAATTAATCTCTGAAAAGAAAGTAGCTGAAAATAAATAAAAGAATACTTCCACTCTTATAGGGGATAAGTTCTTTTAGTTCGTATTAATAGCAAAGAGTTCAATCATTTCTTTAAATTCAGAAAAAAGAGGGGATTAGGATAATTGATTGAAAGATTAGGGAATGAGGAGAAAATCCAATTATAATCATCATTTTAAGAAATAGCACAGCAAACATGGTTATTAACTGTAAGTGCTGATAAAAGTAAAAGTTAGTTGTTAAGCGTTATAAATTTAAGTGGAACATCATTGAGTTGATGTTCCCTTTTTTTGTACCTTAGGCGTGTTTGTAAAACCTAACAAATTTTAAATAAACATGAGAAAAATAATACTTTATCTGTTATTATCTATTTTACTCCTAAGTTGCAGCAATTCTAACAAGAGCACCAATGAATTGGAGGATAAAAATATTTATGAGGTGGTCATCCAACATGGCCGAGTCATTAACCCTGCCAATCAAACAGATGCTATCCTAAATATTGCTATCCAAGGAGATACCATTGCCGCTATTAGTACTAAAAAATTACAAGGCAAACGAACGATTAATGCCGATAATTTAATTGTAGCACCAGGTTTTATTGACCTGCATTCGCATACGCCTACTCCTTTAGGACAATATTTTCAATTAAAAGATGGTGTGACAACTGCGCTTGATTTGGAAGCAGGCGCATTTCCACAAAACGGTTATGGGCAATTTTTAAAGAAAGGTGCTCATATTCATCATGGCGCATCCGTTGGTTACTTTGCCATTAGAATCAAAGTAATGGAAGACAAAGACGAGGCTTATATCTTTTCTCCTAAAGGGGCAATTCACCCAGAAATAGCTTTTACGCAAAAAGCAACAAATACCCAAATCGAAGAAATGCGACAACTTTTACATCAAGGATTGGATGAAGGAGGCATTGGCATCGGTTTATTATTGGATTATATGGATAGTGCAGTTAGCCCCGAAGAATTAAAAATGATTTTTGAAGTAGCGGCAAAAAGAAGAGCACCAGTTTGTGTGCATATTCGTCGAGGGGTACAAGGAGATCCTGCTGGTTTGGAGGAAGTCATTGTCTTATCTAAATCCTTAAAAGCACCTGTTCATATTTGCCATTTGCAAGCCAATGCTATGGGTAATATTGCGGCTTGGTTAAAACGAATTGAAAGAGCTAATAAAAATGGAGCAGATATTAGTGTAGAAATGTACCCTTATACAGCAGGGTCAACAACTATTTCGGCAGATGTTTTTAATAGAGATTGGCAAAATATCTTCGGCATTACTTACGAAGATGTACAATGGTCGGACACAGGAGAATATTTAACCAAGGAGACTTGGGAAAAGTATAGAAAAGAACAACCAACAGGTGCTATTATCCACCATTATGGTAATGAGGAGTGGAATCGAATTGGCTTAAAACATCCAAGCGTGATGATTGCCTCTGATGCGATGCCTGTTATTTCCAGAGATAAGAAAGTAACGCCTAGAGGAATTGGTACTTTTTCTAAAATATTGGCAAAGTATGTTCGAAAAGAAAAATTAATGACTTTATCAGAGGCAATTGCAAAGATGTCTTATTTACCTGCGAAACGATTTGAAGGTATTGCTCTTGTCTTTGCTAAAAAAGGTCGAATTGCGGTTGGCGCGCATGCAGATTTAACTATTTTTAATGCGGCTACCATACAAGATCATGGAACTTATGAAAATCCTTATCAAGAATCTACGGGAGTGGAATATGTTTTTATTGGAGGGAAAATGGTGATGTACAAAGGAGCAATTTTGAAAGATATTTTTATGGGGCAACATTTGTCTCTCAATCCTTCTAATGATTTTTAAAACAATCCCTGCCTGCGATGGATAGGTACTAAAAAAATTAAATCCGTTGGACATATTTTAACGCCCAACGGATTTAAGTCGATTACCATGCTAGATGCTAGTGGTTAAAACCTTAAATAACTGACAGTTTTCTCGTTTTTATTTGTAATTATCGAAGAGATAAACCAACTGCATGCTCGCCCACCTTACGGCAGTCGGGCTGGCTGTCAACTGTTTACTGCCTACTGCACTAGTCCTTCAATTCTTTTTTCTCTGTTTCTTTCATCCCTTCTTTGATTTCAGATTCAATAGTCGCTTTAGCGCTATTGAATTCTTTAATTCCCTTCCCAATGCCTCGCATTAATTCAGGAATTTTTTTACCACCAAATAATAATAAAACAATAAAAAGAATGACAAAGATTTCGGTACCGCCTGGCAAGCCAAATAGGAATATATTTTCCATGATAAATTAAATTTAACTGTTTATAGATTTGCTGTAGCATTTATTACAGCGTTTCTTTTCATAAATCACTTGCACAAAGTTACGATTTTTTGAATCGCAATTATACTTTCTATTCGTTTTTTGACATAAGCCAATCTTTCTCCCTTGAACAGCTTATTTTTTCAGTCCAATTTCTCTCAATCGTTCATCTAAATATTCTCCTGCGGTAATCGGTGCATAGTTTGGCGTAGCTTCCGTTACACCTTTAGCTAAACAAGTTAAATCCATATTACTCTTAGGATGCAAGAAAAAAGGTATGGATAATCTTGGTTTATGCCATTCTGATTTTGGTGGATTAACCACTCGGTGCGTCGTTGATTTCAAATAGTCATTGGTTAATCGTTGCAACATATCTCCAACATTAATCACAATTTCATCCTCTTCTGGTGTAATCGGCATCCATTCATTATCCATATTTAATAATTGCAAACCACCAGCAGAAGCCCCCACTAAAAGGGTAATCAAATTAATATCTTCATGCTGTTCCGCTCGAATCGCCGACTTGGGTTCTTGACGAATGGGCGGATAATGAATCGCTCTTAAAATACTATTTCCTTCTTCAATATGGCCATTAAAATAATTTCTATCTAAGTCTAAATGAATCGCAATGGCTTCCAATAAATACCCGCCCGATTTCTCAAAGGCCCGATATAATTCAACGCCTAATCTTAAGAAGTCTGCTTCTTCTGCCACTTCTACATTGTCAGGATACTTCGCTTTCAAAGGATGGTCAGCAGCAACAGTTTGCCCAATTTGAAAAAACTCTTTTAAATCCGCTACTTTCGATTGTTTGGCGTGTTCTGTTCCAAAAGAAGTATAGCCTCTTTGACCTGCTAATTCTGGCTTTTTATAATTTTCTTTAATGGCCGTTGGCAATCCAAAAAATGCCTTGGATGCAGTATAAAAATCATCAATCAATTGTTGAGATACACCATGATTTTTCACCCCAACAAATCCAATTTCGTGAAACGCATCACCTAATTTTTTAACAAATGCTTTTTTTTCTGCCGCAGTTCCATCGGTAAATTTTGATAAATCAACTACGGGAATGGTTCTTTTTACCATAATTCTGATATTATTTGGTGGACAATTTTGATTGTTTAATGATTAAGAGCAAGTTTAAATTTTTATCAAATTCCCAGGCAGCATAACAAATATTGCCATATCGAATGGCAATATTTGTAAAAAGGGGATTTAAAGGGTGAGCAAAAAATAGATTTTTCTTGAAATCTATTTTTTGCTCACCCTTTAAAAACCCTTTTTGATTTCTTTGGGCTCGATGTCCAAAGAAATCAAGTTGTCGAGAGCTATTCCTATTTTTATAAGAAACCCCTTTATATTTGTAGCTACCTTATCCGTTCACTTTTAAAATTTATTATTCTGTATCCTGCTAAGATATTACTTTTTGGAGAACATACCGTCATTAAAGGTTCGCAAGCACTTGCTATGCCAATAAATGACTTTTTTGGTACGTGGACCTATCATTCCAACGCTGCGGAATTTAAAAAATTACAACAGCAGCTTCCTTCTTTTAAACAGTATTTAGAAAAGCATGGTTTAATCGAATGGATTGATACTGATACTTTTGCGCAAAATTTATCAAAAGGATTATACTTTGATGCTAATATTCCAACGGGATATGGGGTTGGAAGTTCGGGGGCTTTATGCGCCGCTATTTTAGATAAATTTGGTAAAAAAAATAAAGAACTGTCTCTTTTGAAACTTAAGCAACTATTCGCTCAGATGGAAAGCTTTTTTCATGGCGCTAGTTCAGGTACAGATCCTTTGGTTTCGTATTTAAATTATCCTATTCTTTTAGGAAAGAATATTCAAAAGGTAACTCTATTCGAAAAAAAAACTAATAACACAACCTTCTTTTTATTAGATACGGGCATCAAACGAGAAGCCAGTCCTTTTATCAACGGCTTTTTAGATCGTTGTAAAGACGACTTTTATGATAAAAAATGCCAGACTCAGTTAGTCCCATTAGTCGATGATGCTATTCATACTTATTTAAATGGACAATGGGATTTGCTATTTAATACCATGCACGAATTAAGCCTTTTCCAATTTAGGTATTTTGATTTTATGATTTTGGATGCTTTTAAAAACGTTTGGTTGGAAGGTTTGAGTAGCGATCATTTTAAATTAAAAATTTGTGGTGCTGGTGGTGGTGGTTTTTTATTAGGAATGAGTACGGATTATGAGAAAACTGATGCTGTACTAAAGGAACATACGTTGATTAGAATTGAGAATAGAGCGTAAAGAGAAAACAAACTTCAACTTTAAACCGTCTTTGGCAAGAGGTTGAGATTGAATTTGAGATTGAAATTATTTAAGACTATTCCTGCCTCTCATCTCTATTCTTCATTCAATAATTCTCCATATACTTATAAATAGTCCCAGTATTCAACATCACCACTTTCTCATTAGGATTGATCCATTGATCGGCTAATAATTTTTTAAAAGCCATCCAAACGGCTGCACCTTCGGGCGCTAACAAAATGCCTTCTTTTCGTGCCATTTCTTTCGTGCCCGTTAAGATCTCTTCTTCTGAAATCGCCAAAGCATTTCCTTTACTTTTATACAAAATATCCAGTAAAATTTCATCGCCAAAAGCAGTTGGCACTCTTAATCCATTGGCTCTCGTAACGGCAGGATTAGGAAAGGTCGGTGCTTGCTTTGCTCCTTCGTGAAAGGCTTTCACGATTGGGTAACAAGCAGTTGTTTGTACGACTACCATTCTCGGCATTTTTTTGCCAACCCAACCCATTTCTTGCATTTCCTGAAAAGCTTTCCAAATACCAATTAAACCTGTTCCGCCGCCTGTAGGGTAGATGACTACATCTGGCGTTTCCCAGTTCATTTGCTCCGCAATTTCATAACCCATCGTCTTTTTGCCTTCTATTCTAAAAGGTTCTTTTAGGGTAGAAATATCAAAACAGTTTGGTAGGTTATCTTTTTTAATTTGGGCTGCACAATCACCAATATTGCCATCCACATACGTTACTTTAGCACCAAAAAATTCACACTCTTTGGCAAATGTTTTGGGTGTTTTCTTAGGCATATAGACATAAGCATCTAAACCTGCTTTGGCACAATATGCGCTCATCGCTCCTCCTGCATTCCCTGCAGTAGGAATAACACAAGCTTTCACGCCTAATTCTTTAGCTTTGGAAATCGCCATAGCTAAACCCCGTGCTTTAAAAGAACCAGTTGGATTATAAGCCTCATCCTTTAGCATTAACTGAATACTATATTCTTTGGCTAAAATTTCTAGTCGAATAAGCGGTGTCATCCCCTCTCCCAAAGTGACAATATTTTTATCATTTTCAACAGGTAGTATCTTTCGATAACGCCACATACTATTTTTAGTGACATCAATTATACTTGATTTTTTATGCCCATCTAAGTAATATTTAGCAATCAGGGGCTTCTTTCCTTTAGAAAAAGTTTGGAGTTTATCTTTATCATAAACGTCTCCATGCTTCGAGCAAACTAAATGGGTATAAAAAGTTTTAGTGTCGGTTAGAACTTCCATAAATTATTTGGTGTTTTAATGGCCTACCCTATTGATAAATTGTTTTTCAAGAAAAATAAAATATTTAAATTCGATTTCCTTAAAAAAATAACGCCACAATATCAATGCTTTGACCGTTTAATTTGGTAATACCACAAAGTTGCAAATATTCTATAGCCATCTATTGACGGATATTGCTCATCTATTCTAAAATCTTGCGCTAATGATTCCGATTCGTTTTAAAGTCACTAAAAAAGAGGGAGCTTCTTTCCATATTCAGGTCAATGAAATGCCTTATCAATATGATCAATTACATTATCATCCAGAATATCAGATTAGTTTAATTTTAAAAGGGAGTGGCATTATTTCAATTGGAGATAATCTAGAAGAATTTGGACCTGATAATATATATGTCATCGCACCCAATGTACCGCATGTTTTTAAAAACAAATCAAGCTATTTTGAGCGGCAAACTCCTGCTAATACATACATGATCTCTTTATTTTTTCTATCCAATGCTTTTGGCGGGCAATTCTTGCAATTACCTGAAATGGTAAAAGTCAATGAGTTTTTAAAAGATACGGCGAAAGGGGTTAAAATCAATCCTAGTTTAGCGGCCAACTTAAAACCATTAATACTTGAATTAGTAGAAGCAAAAGGAACAAAACGACTGATTAATTTATTAGAATTATTAAACAGAATGGCTTTAAGCCCAGAAAAGGAATTCCTCTCCAGTATGCCTTATAGTCTTAAAATGAAAGGCACAGATAGCACCTTAAATAAAATTTTCAATTACATTTCTACTAATTTTGACCAACCGATTTCTCTGGAAGAAGTCTCTAAAATTGCCCATTTAAATAAATACGCCTTTTGCCGCTATTTCAAAAAAATTACCCATAAATCATTTATCGCTTATTTGAATGAATTTAGAATCAGTATGGCTTGTAAATTTTTAATCAAAGAAACGTACAGCATTTCCCAAGTTGGCTTTCTCGTCGGTTATAATAATATTTCTAATTTTTACAGACAGTTTAAAAAGATTATGAAAATGACGCCTTCTAAGTATGTAGAGTTGTATGGAAAAGCTTTTTAGGAGTTATCGGTTGTCAACAGTTAAGTGGAAAATAAACCGAAAACGGACAACGGAGAACTCGATCTTTCCATTTCCGTCTAAAAAAATCCCCTCGTCGTCTAAAATATCTAAAAAATTGCACTGAAGTCCTTATATTTGAGTAAGTCTTCTTGAGAAAACGATGAAGACGTGACGTCTCCTACGATGTATTCGTCATCAATAAAAAATATCATGACTTTAGACATTATCTTTGTACTGGTTGCTGCCCTTGGTTTTTGGATGGGCTACTCCCGAGGGATTATCAAAACCGTATTTACTATTCTTTCCTTTACAATTGGTTTATTAGCTGCCTTTAAAATGGCACCTGCTTTCACCAAGTTTTTAGAAGACATTACTAAAAACGACAATCCATTAATGTTCATTGCAGGCTTTTTACTGTCCTTTATTATTATGATGGTGATTCTCCGATTAATTTCGAGAGGATTGGAAGGTTTATTAAAATCTGCCAATATCAATTTTATCAATCAGATTATAGGTGGTGCGGTACTTGGTGCTGGTGCTATTTTAATATACAGTAGTTTACTTTGGTTTGCCGACCAATCACACATGATTGACCCAGAAACTAAACAGACTTCTATTACTTATAATTATACCAAAGAATTTCCTGGTCAGATGAAAATAGTTGGTGCTCAATTAAAGCCCGTTTTTACTGATTTTTGGAATGAGGCGCTTGATTTCATGGATAAGATGGAAGATATGAGTGTGCAACGGTCAGAAGCAGCCCCTGATATTTATGATATTGAGGAAGACGAAAGTGAGAGTGGGAATTAATATTGGTTGATTGATTATTAATTATTGGAGGGCATCCCGAAATGTCACGAGTCGTTTTTTGCAGCACAATTGTAACTTGGAAATGAATTTCCAAGCTACGGACGACAATTTGGAATACACCCATTATTTATTAATTGAATCGAATAATTAATAATCAATCAACTTATCAATTAAATCCCTTTAAACGAAAAACTAAAATTAAACCCTTTTGCTTGAATTCGATACTTGTCCAATGGAGGAGATTGCCAAGAATCTATCCCACCCAAGCCCATTTGTAAATGGTCCAAACAAAGCGAAATTTTTCCCTCATCTTTCAGGTCATAAGTATGCAAATCTCCCCATTTCCCTCTAGTCAGTTCTTCTGGACTAAATGGATTTGCTGTAAAATTGAATGGTTGCATTCCAGTAATTAATAAGCCCGCTCCTGTTTTATCATAAAAAGCAACTTTTTCTACATCGGTTCGATTCCCATTCTCTTGTGGAGAAATATAGGGTTCATACATTTCACTTACGGTACTATCATAGCGACCAATATGCGCAGCTTGCTTTCGGTCGGAATAATTTTCAAAAGGACCTCTTCCTACCCAATTAATATTTTTCAACTCGGGGTTTAAACATAAATGCAAACCCAGTCTAGGTATTTCTGGTAACTCTTGTTGATAAGGAGGTGTAAAATGGGTATGAATCAGTAACGTACCACCTCTAGACAAAATATAATCCATTTTAAAATGAGCCTGGACATCTGGCAACTCAAAAAAAGTAGAAACAGTAATAGTATCAGGTAAATTAGTGATTAAATCAACCGAGATCAACTTCCTATTTTTTCCTGCGTGACGCCAAATTTTGGTCTTTTCTGGCATATTCCAACCAAAATCATTATCTATAGGCGCTCGCCAAAAATTGGGCACAGGAGGGCTTTCTAAAAGTTCTCTATTTTCATATTTTAAAGACGTTAATAAACCTGTCTTTTTACTAATCGTTGCGACTAAATGAAGATGCTTAAGTTGTATTTTATCCGCAGTTGCTTTACAGTTTAGCTTTATTTTTATTTTTTCTGCAGGTATAAACCCTAAAACTTTAGCCACTTCATTAAGAGGAAAAGCTAATTGTTCCGTCGCTACTTCATAATTGGCAGGAATAAGTGATTGATTTTCTTTAGTAAACATCCTTATATTCAAAAAATACTTTTTGTTGGCCCCTTTTTGAAAATCGCCATAATCGAATGTCAATATTTCAGAAGCTTGGGCAGCAATATTCAAGTTTTCAATAGCTCCTTTTTGCGCCGTTCCACTACTACACCAAATCTCCCATTCTAATCGGTAGTTTGCTAAATTAGTAAAATCAAAGTAATTGAAAACTTCAATTCTCCCTTTGTTAATATCAACTGTTTTAAAACCAATATTTTGCTGTACTTTTTTGACTTCCCAAAGATGTGGATGCGGTGTTCTATCAGGAAATAATAAACCATTCAAACAGAAATTCGCATCACTAGGCACACCTTCAGGGCCATAATCTCCACCAAAAGCCCAATATTTTTCGCCGTCTTCTGTATGTTTTACCAAACCTTGGTCATGCCAATCCCAGATAAATCCGCCCTGCAAAACAGGATATTTGTGGATAACTTCCCAGTATTCCACAAAGTTACCAACACTATTGCCCATGGCATGCGCATATTCGCACATAATGAGTGGTCTGTCTGGGTGCTTTTGAGCATAACCTTCTAATTGTTCGAGAAGCGAGTACATTGGACACACAATATCTGTATTCCACTCCTCCAAAGATTGTTCATATTGCACCAATCGAGAGGGGTCTCGCTCTTTTGTCCATTGATAACAAGCTTCTAAATTCACACCATTTCCTGCCTCATTCCCTAGTGACCAAATGATAATTGAAGGATGATTCTTAGTTCGTTCCAACATTCGTTTAGTACGGTCTAAATGGGCGGCTTTCCAAACGGGGTCTTTTGCCAAATTATCTCCATCTAGTCCATCCGAAATAAAATCAATGGTATTGTCATAATCAAAAGTTACTTTGCCCATTCCATGCGCTTCAATATTCGCTTCATCCACTACGTATAAACCATATTCGTCACAGAGTTCGTACCATCTAGCATCGTTCGGATAATGACTACAGCGAACCGCATTAAAATTATACTGCTTCATCAATTGAATATCCAGCAGCATACTTTCTTCGTCTACAATCTGCCCTTTGACTTCATCATGTTCATGTCTATTCACGCCTTTTATCGTAATCGGTTGACCATTGACACAGAGTTGTGCATTTTTAACTTCAATTTTTCTAAAACCGACTTTACAGCCTGTGACGCTGGTAATCTTTCCTTCGTTATCTTTTAGGCTTAGAATTAACTGATATAAATTAGGTGCTTCAGCAGTCCATTTTTTGGGTTGTTTTATTTTTTGTTGAAAATGGATCGTTGAAGATTCTTCTTTACTTAAAGCTATTTTTTCTTGATAAATAATTAATGCTGGGGGGCTTAAAAAATTAGAATTAACATCCCCCTGCCCCCCTTCAAAGGGGGAATCATTATCAGGTAACTCTAAATGGTTATCGTTTTGGTTATCACTTTCGTTATCGAATTTTAAGTTTTCTGCTCCAGTGTTATTCCCCCTTTGAAGGGGGGTAGGGGGATGTTTAGCTGAAATTTCCAATAAAGTACATTCCAAAGTTCCAACAGCCAACTTATCACCCATTTCAATATCTACCGCAAACAATCCATCTTGATAATTGTCCGATAAATCTGCTTGTACAAAATAATCTCGAATATACGTTTTCGGTGCAGCCCATAAAAAAACATCCCGCGTCATTCCACTCATTCGCCAAAAATCCTGACATTCTAAATAAGCACCATCTGACCAACGATACACTTCAACGGCAATCGTATTTTTCCCTTTTTTTAAAAATTTAGTCAAATTAAATTCAACGGGTGTTTTAGAATCTTGATTATACCCCAAAAACTCTCCGTTTATCCAATAATAACTAGCCGATTTAACGGCGCCGAATTGAATAAAAACTTGCCGTCCATCCCAGTCTGACGGTATTTCAAATTCTTTGAGGTAAGATCCTACGGGATTAAATTCGTGTGGAATAAAAGGTGGATTTTTTTCAAACGGATACCGATCATTGACATAAATTGGATATCCATAGCCATTTAATTCCCAATGGGCAGGTACTGCTATTTCCTCCCAATGACTGGCATCAAAATCCGCTTGATAAAAATCAACAGGTCTATCCGCAGGTTTATCCACCCAATTAAATTTCCATTGACCATTCAAAGATTGATAAAAAAGAGAGGCTTTTATATCATTGGCTAGAAAACTAGCCATATCTGGAAAGGGCACAACTGGAACGTGTGGTCTTTCCTGATTGATATTAAAAATGGCAGGATTTTCCCAGTAGGGAGTAGCGGTATTATGGTTCGTCATTGGCAATATTTAGTCGGTCAAAAGGAGGTAATCAGCACCTTCCATTCGTATCTGATACTTTGAAAGTCTGATACGTTTTCATGCGACCCCTCTTCAACTTATCAGATACTAGAAAAGTATCAGATAAGCGGCTTCTCAAAAACTTACGTCAAAAGTACACAAAACCTTTTATTTAAATCGAGCATTCTTGCCGACAAAATAATTCGACTTAATTTGCGAAATTCGTGTCCAATAAAGTAATTTCGGGCAATATTTTAATCCTCATCTACAAAACACTTGATATGAAATTTAATATAGTTTATACTGTTTTAGCTTTAGCGCTGATAACTATTATTTCCCTTTCTAACTCCGCAGGGAGAGCAGGAGGTGCTAACCAAGGAAATACAGGCGCACCTGGCGACCAAATGACGGGCAATAATCCAAGAACTTGCCAAAGTTGTCATGCGACGGGAGATATTCAAGTCCTATTATCTTTAGATATTTTAGATGCGAATAATAATCCAATTACTGCCTATATTCCAAACGAAATTTATACCGCAAGAGTAAGCATTGATTCTGCGGCTGGGCCAAAAGCATTAGGCTATGGTTTTCAAATGGTCAGTTTATTAGATACAGACAATAGCGATGTCAATGGTTGGACCGCAAGTGGTCATTCAGAAAATGTACAAATCGAAGCATCTTCCAATACCAATCGAGTCTATGCAGAACATAATGGAACAAGTGATAGCAATGAATTTTTGGTACAATGGCAAGCACCCGCCGCAGGAAAAGGAGACATCTCTTTTTATGCAGTAGGCAATGGTGTTAATAGAAATGGTTCGACGAGTGGAGATGGGGCTACGCCTCCAGAAAAATTAACCTTGACGGAAAGTATTGTTTCTAGTGTGGCTGATTTAAGTACGATCGGTGTTGATTTGCACGTTGCACCTAATCCTGTAATCAACCAAGTGTATGTAACTATAAAAAGTGAAGCACAACGAGTAGTGACGACAAAAATCATGAATACAACTGGGCAAGTATTTTATCAACAAGCCCTTAATTTATCAATAGGCAAGCAAATAATACCTATTGATTTGAGTCAATTATCCCCAGGTATCTACTTTTTACAGACTACTAGCGAAAAAGTGATAAATACGCAAAAAATAATTAAATTATAGCAAATTAGTTATAAAAAAATCATAAAAAAAGGTATCTTTGTAAGGCATTAGCTTAAACTACATACCTTTTTTAAACAATACGTAGATAGAATTCTACACTAATCATCCGTTTTTATGTTCGCTAAAGAAAAACAAAAAGCCTTATTCGATCTTTCCAAAGAATTATTAACTACGACTATTGCGACTAATGAATTAGCGGCAAGCGACCAAGTAAATGCGTTGAGTGAAGTCGTACAATATCACGAATGGCGCTATTCTGTTTTGAATGATCCTGTGATTAGTGATTTTGAATACGATACGCTTTACAAAAAATTAGAAGCTTTAGAAAGTACCTTTCCTAATCTTTTATCTCCAGATTCTCCGACCCAAAGAGTGGCCAATGATTTAACGGGAGATGCGCAATCAGTAGCGCATTTAACACCCATGTTATCTTTGGACAATTCTTATAATGCCGAAGACTTAAAAGATTTTGATGAACGAATTAAAAAATTAACCGCTATAGCAGAAGACACCGATATTGAATATGTTGTAGAACCAAAATTTGATGGCGGTAGTATTGCTTTGGTTTATGAAAATGACCGATTGGTAAGAGGCGCAACTAGAGGGAACGGGAAAAAAGGGGAAGAAATGACGCATAATGCCCGAGCGATGAAAAGCATTCCGATGAAAGCCAATTTTTCTAAATATGGCATTCAAAAAACGGAATTAAGAGGAGAGGTTTTAATTAGAAAAGATATTTTTGAAAAGGTTAATAGACAAAGAGCTAAGGATGGTCAATCTATTTTTGCCAATCCAAGAAATGCCGCAACAGGAGGATTGAGGATGAAGAGTGCTAAAGAATCTTCTGCCAGAGGTTTAGAAGCATTTATTTACCAATTAGGTTTTGCGGAAGGAACTGCAGGAGATGATATTTTAGCCAATTTTAAAACCCATAATGATAGCATTAATTTATTGGGAGAACTAGGTTTTAAAGTACCAACGATAGAAAGAAAAGTTTGTAAGAATATCAAAGAAGTAGCGGATTTTTGCTTGAAATGGCAAGAACAAAGAGAAGACTATGCGTATGAAATTGATGGCATGGTGGTCAAAGTTAATAGTCGAGAATTACAAGAAAAATGTGGCTATACCAGTCACCATCCAAGATGGGCGATTGCCTTTAAATTTAAAGCAAAACAAGCAACGACTAAATTATTAAATATAGAATATCAAGTAGGAAAAGTCGGCTCTGTTACACCAGTTGCCAAGTTAGATCCGGTGCAATTAGCAGGGGTAACCATTTCCTCTGTTTCTTTGCATAATGAAGAATTCATTAAAAGCAAAGATTTACGATTGGGGGATACGGTTTTAGTAGAACGAGCGGGAGATGTCATTCCTTATATTGTAAAGGCAATGGCAGATTTAAGAGATGGTTCAGAAATTCCTATTGCCTATCCAACCGTTTGCCCCATCAATAAAACAGACACACTCGTTGAATTAATTCAGGTAGAAGGAGAAGCTGCTTGGCGTTGTCCAAATTGTGTTTGTGGTAGACAGACATTGGAAAAGATTACGTTCCATGTTTCCAAGCCTGCTATGGATATTGACGGTTTTGGAAAATCTTATGTGGAGCGATTTTACGAACAAGGTTGGGTTAAAACGATTGCGGATATTTATCGTTTAGATTATGACAAAATTGCGACCTTAGACGGCTTTGGGGAAAAATCTGCTACGAATATTGAAAAAGCGATTAATAAAGCAAAGAAAAATCCAATTTCCAGATTATTACACAGTTTAAGCGTGCATCATTTAGGTAAAAAAGCCTCTAAATTGATTGCCGAACAAATTGAGCATGTATTGGACTTAAGAGATTGGACAGAAGAAACTTTTGTAGATATTAAAGATATTGGACCAGTCGTCGCAAAAAATGTCATTGAATATTTTAGTAATCCAGACAATATAGCTTTGCTAGAAGAAATGGAAGGGTTAGGTGTCAATATGCGGCAAACCGAAGAAGATAAACCATTAGAAATTGCCGAAGATGCACCCTTAGCAGGAAAGACCATTTTATTCACAGGTTCGCTACAAACAATGGGCAGAAAAGAAGCCCAAGAAATTGCTAAAAAGGGAGGTGCAAAAGTCATTAGCGCCGTTAGTTCTAAACTAAATATTTTAGTAGTGGGCGAAAAGGCAGGATCTAAATTGAGAAAAGCCCAGAAGGTTGGAACAGTCGAGATAATTAGCGAGGCAGAATTTCGGGTGTTGATGGAGATTTAAAGGTATAGAGGTGTAAAGGTTTAAGGGTATAAAGAATAAAGAGGTTCTTTCCTCCCAATCATAAATCTAAAATCATACATCAGAAATCATAAATCTGTCTCGTTTTTACCTAGATGGATTTATGATTTAAGATGTATGAACTATGATCATTTTTTTTCGCTCGCTACTAGTACCTTGACTTTTACCTTATCTTAATCTATCTATTATTCATTCCCCAAAACTCCAGGCAAACCATTCGGTCCAGCGCCTTGCCAATCAAAAGCGGGTGCTTTTTGCTGCCGAGGATAGACTTCATCCAAAGTATTTCCTTCATACAATCGACCATTTTTCATCACATACTCAATGGTATTCGTATGTCGAATATCGTTCAACGGATTTTCATTTAGAATAACTAAGTCTGCTAATTTTCCTGCTTCTACAGATCCCAAATCTTTGCTCAAGCCAATTGCTTTAGCGCCTAAAATAGTAGCCGCTTTCAAGGCCTCGTGATTCGTCATTCCACCTGATTGCATCGCCCATAATTCCCAATGATAGCCTAACCCTTGCAATTGTCCATGCGAACCAATGCCTGTAATTCCACCTTTTCTAACTAACTCTCTAGAAAATTCTGCGTGGCGACTAAAAATATGTTCTTCTTTCATAAACCAACTACCCCTTCTTCTAGACTTCGCGTCTAATTCTGCTTTAGGGGTAAAATGATTCATTTTAGCATCACCTTGCACATCTTCCGTCGCATAGAAATAATTTTCTGCCCAAGGACCACCATAAGAAACCAATAAAGTTGGTGTGTATGCCATCTTAGATTCAGCAGTTACCTGCAAGACATCTTTGTATATCGGATAAATTGGAAAAGCATGTTCATGTCCAGGATAGCCATCAATCAGTTGCGTCATATTTAACTTGAAGTCCAAACCACCTTCTGTAGTTGGCATCAAACCTTGTTCTTTCGCTGCTTCGATAATCCATTGGCGATGTTGGCGGCTGCCTGCCAAATACATCTTAATCGTCTTGGTATTATAATATTCAGAATACTGCTTCAATACTTTTTTAACATGCTTTAAACTCTTCATTTTATACGCCCAAAAACCAACCCCTGGGCCAGTCGAATAAACCCTTGGGCCTAACATATCTCCACTTTCTACCATGTCTGCATAGGTCAAGACATCTGTCGTAGCCGTTTGTGGATCCCGAGTTGCCGTTACGCCATAGGCTAGGTTCGCCATATAAATCCAAACTTGCTTTTTATGGATGTTCCAATTCGGCCACATGTGTGCATGCGTATCAATAAAGCCTGGAATGATGGTTTTACCCGTCATATCCATCTTTTTTACATTGCGACCAACCGTAATACTTCCGTTTTTACCCACTTGCTTTATTCGAGCATTCTCGATTAATACATCGCCATTTTCATAATTCTCATCACCATTCATCGTTATGATTCGAGCATTGGTCAGTAAGATTGTTCCTATTGGCACATCTCGATTCACTTCCGTTTTTACTCGAATTTCTTTGGCTTTATAACTTTTATCTTCTTCGTCCTTTTCTTTATCAGCCTTTTTCTTGTCGTCCGATTTTTCTTCTTTATCGCCAGCCGCTTTTTTAGCAGCCTTCTCCGCTTTTTCTTTAGCCGCTTTTTCTTTTTTCTCTTTTTCTAATTGTTTTTTTACTTTTTTAGCTTCCGCTAAATCATACACAAAATAAGCATTCCCTAAAGACCAATTAACGGTTTTTCCATCCGTGCCCCATTGTGGAAACTCCCCACCTAATTGCGTTAATTTTTCAGAAGGGAATGCAGCTTTGGAGGCATCCGCTACAGAAATCTCAGGTACTTTACCGCCAATCATTGGAATAGTCACCGTGTATATTTCATTATTGACTTTCGCTAATGCTTTATTGCCTTCAGGTGACATCAAGAGTAAGGAAGCAGTAGAAGGTTTTTTCTTAGGTTCTTGCTCCGATTCTTGCATCATACAATGGTTATGGGCGACCGCTTGAAAAGTTGTAATCCCTTTAACTTTTACATGTTGTTTTTCATCCGTGCCATCCCAACGAATAGACACCAATCCTTTTTCTCCGTGGTATAAATAAATGCGATCATCTTTTTTAGTAAAATGTGGGTGACTTCGACCTTTTACTCTTTCTATTCTGGTGACCGCTCCACCATTTCCACTTATCCAAGAAATATGTCGGTTTGCACCAAAAGCAAAAGGCCCAATGGCATCTTTAAAGGCTTGAGCTGGCCCTTCTAAAAACGTAATTCTATTGGTCTTCGCATCCCAAGCTAGTTGGGTATAAAAAGCCCCTTTTTCCGTCAATTTTCGTGGCGTCCCTCCAGCAGCATTGGTTTTATAAATATGCCCTGCTTCTCCTTCCCAAGTCAAGTAAGCAATTTCTGTACTATTAGCCGACCAAACGGGGTTCGCTTCAATATTAGTGGAATTGGTCAATCGCTTCGGCGTACCATTTGGGTAATCCATCGCATATAAGTGATTCAAAACGGTAAAAGCTAATTTTTTTCCATCAGGAGATAATTGAGGGTCTCTAATTTGATTCGCAATCATCTTTTTGTCATCAACAATTGGAAAATCAAAATTAACCAAAGGGCCTAATTCTAATTTTGTATTTACTTCAAAAGGGATATTTGTTGCCTCATTTTTAGCAATAGAAATTTGATGAATTTTTCCACCATAAGAGGCCACTAAAAACTTACTATCTGGGGTAAAAGACATCGCTGGTAAAACTCCTAAAGGTGCGATAGACTCTTGTTCATCTCGTTGCACAGGATAAGCCAACCAGCTCTCTGCACCTGTTTCCAAATCTCTTTTGACTAAACCTGTTTGGGTATCATAACGAGAACCATACACCAACCACTTGCCATCAGGCGAAAGCGTAGGTGAAAAAGCAGAACCATATCGACTTGTTTGTCGCTCCACTTCCCCTGTTTCTCTATCGTAAATGCCTAACTGATATTGGGGTAATTGCGCATTATAATTCCATGCACCATTCCTTTGTGCAAACCAAATATAGCGTCCATCTTTACCAAAAGCAGGCTCTATTACTTTTAGGTTATCTGGCTTTTTAATCAATTGCGCACCACCGCCACCTTCTTTATGAAAGAGGTATAATTTCAAATTTCGACCACCTTTAGAAATGACTAAATACTCACTATCAGGTGTCCATTCTGCTGACTGAATATGTGCTTCTTTTTCTTTGGTGATCTGAGTAGAGTCCCCCGTTTCTAGATCTTTTATCCAAACATTTTCGCTACCGTCTCTATCAGAAGTAAAAGCAATAAACTTCCCATCAGGACTAAATTTAGGATGCGTATCATAAGCCATGCCTTTAGTCAGGGAAGTCGCTTTCCCTCCAGTAATCGGCATGGTATAAATATCGCCCATTAAATCAAAAGCAATCGTTTTACCATCTGGGCTGACATCCAAAGACATCCAAGTTCCTTCGTCGGTTTTTATATGAACCGTTCGACCTGCTTCTAACGGCAAGTTTTTGGTTTTATCTTTTTTCTCTGTTTTAGTGGTATCTGTAGGCGTTTGTTCAGCTTCTTGTGCTACAAGAAAAGTGTTACTCAGAAAAAAGAGTAGGAATAAGGGTAAGCATTTTTTCATATTGAATTTAGTTTTATTCGGAAAATAATTTGGTTGATAAGTACTTAGGAATGATGAAATAATAAACTTACATTCTTCTACTTGTTGGCAGCCCGTCCTCTTGCGAGGTTCACCCTTACGGGTTCATCCTTTCTACAGCGTTGAAAAGCCTCGTGATAGCTAGGCTATCCCTACGTTTTTCGTCTTGTATAAAGAAAAAATAACTGCGCATAAAAACGCAATTTATTAATTCATTATTCCTTATATAAAAGATAAAATTAATAAAAAGGAGGGAAATCAAAAAGAACGTCGAAGATGAGTGAAATTTTAATTTGGAATCTGATTTTTTATTCCTTCTAAAGCACAACCTTTTTAGATATGTAAGCATCTAATAGATAAAATTATGGACTTATCTAATAAGTAGGAAAATACTAAAAAGGAATGACTAAATTTAAACAGGCTGCTATTGTAATGCTTGCTATTTTATTTTGGACAATTTTTATAGGCCTTGGCGTTGTTAATGGATTTTTATTAAGATCTATTACTTCAGAAGATACCACAGAAGCATTTATTGAAGCTACCAAAGAAAAAATAGCCAATGAATTTGTTGGTAATTTAGCAATGGTACTAATTGAAAATGGAACAGTTTCAAAAGACTTCTTTTACTCTATTGACCAACCTGTAAATGAAACATCCCTTTTTCCAGTTGCATCTATTAGCAAATGGATCACTTCTTTTGGTGTTTTGAAATTGGTAGAACAAGGTAAATTAGATTTGGACACACCCGTTGACACCTACCTGACAAGGTGGCAACTTCCCAAAAGTGAATTTGATAACCAAAAAGTAACCGTAAGAAAATTACTCTCCCATTCGTCGGGATTAGTTGACGATCTTGGTTATTCTGGTTTTTCAACAAATGAAAAAGTGCAAACAATTGAGGAATCATTAATAAAAGCAGCGGATGCTCCCTATTCAGAGGGAATAGCAAGAGTTGGTTACGAACCAGGAAGCAAGTATATGTATTCAGGAGCAGGCTATACGATTTTGCAGTTATTAATAGAGGAAGTTAGCAATCAATCTTTTCAAGAATATATGACACAAACAGTTTTTACTCCTTTAGGTATGGATAACTCTACTTTTGTATTATCCGACAAAACCAAGTTTCATGTAGTTCCAATTTATAAGAATGACGGGACAACTAGGCCCTATAAAAAATTCACCGCACTAGCAGCGGCAGGATTATTAACTTGTACAGAAGATTTATCCAAATTTTTACTAGCAAATATTTCAAGCAATCCAGTTCTTTCTAAAGCATCTATTATAGAAATGAGTGCGCCCGAAACGTTTATAAATGATATGGGCATTTATGGTTTAGGACCTCATCTTTACAGTCAAGACAACCCGTATTCTAAAATAATCGGACATGATGGCAGCGGAAATAATGCCATTAATTCAGCCGCAAGAATTGACCTTAAATCGAAAAATGGAATCATTATCTTGGAAACAGGTAGTTATGATATTGCTTCTTCGACTGCGGATGAATGGCTTTTTTGGAAAGTAAGAATAGCCGATTACGTTGTCATTATGCGCAATAAAACCTATTTACTAACTTTATTACTGACAGGCTACATAGCGATAGCCCTATTCTCCATTTTCTTTCTTAGAAAAAAGCACTAGCAGTTTTTCAATGCTCACTCAATCCTCATTATTAAAAGCAGGCAAGCCGTCCACACTCACTTTATTCTTCAATGCTCGATATTCCACCAAGGCATCTGCGCCTTTATTAGCTACCCATTTTTTCATGGTATCTCTATCTTCTTTAAAATCATATAACGGAACGGTATAGCCGCAAGCATCTGAAATTCGATTCAATTTCACTTTAATAATAGACCGAGCACTTACATATTCTGGGAAAAGGGATTTTAAGTCATTAAAGCCTGCTGTTTCTCGCTCGAATACTTCGCCCTTTCCATATAATCGAACTAATTTCGGAGGACCATCAAAAGCACAAAATAGAAAAGTAATCCGTTGGTTTTCTTTGAGGTGGGCAATCGTTTCTGCTCCACTTCCCGTTAAGTCGAGATAGGCAACGGTTGTTTCGTCTAAAATACGTAGCGAATCTAAACCTTTTGGAGAGATATTAACCGAACCGTCTTTTGCAAGTGGTGCAGTACTCACAAAAAACATTTTTTGCTTTTCGATGAAGGTTTTTAGATGTGGTGTAATGGTTTCGTAAACTTTACCCATGATGGAAGCGATTTGAAGGTGAATATTTTTGGTTAAGGATTTTACTACATAGACGAACTAGAAGGATAGGCTGTACGGATTTAGCGGATTTAAATAGATTTTCCTTAGTTGCTGTAGTTACTATTATTTGAATATATATTCTTTCTTTACAAACAATATTGTTCCATGAAATGATTCCCAACCAAGCCTATTTTTTAATTTAAACCATAAAAAAGTCATAAAAAACCAAGGTCTAGTAATAATTACACTTTGCATCCAATAAAATCCGTAAATTTGCGGTATGTTAGAACATAAATTACCAGTAACAGATTGGCTTCCAATTACTAAAAAGGAAGTAGAAATGAGAGGATGGGAAGAACTAGACATCATCCTCATCTCAGGAGATGCTTATGTCGATCATCCAGCTTTTGGAACGGCCGTTATCGGCAGAATCTTAGAAAGCGAGGGCATGCGTATTGGTATTGTGCCACAACCGAATTGGCAAGATGATTTGCGGGATTTCAAAAAAATGGGGAAACCCAAATTATTTTTTGGGATTACTTCGGGTTGTATGGATTCAATGGTGAATCACTATACGGCAAGTAAACGAAAGCGATCTACAGATGCTTATACCCCTGGTGGGGCAGCGAATTTTCGACCTGATTATGCGACAGTCGTTTATTCAAAAATTCTAAAAAAATTATATCCTGACGTGCCCGTTTTAATTGGTGGTATAGAGGCTTCTTTAAGACGAGTCACGCATTACGATTACTGGGCAGATAAATTATTTCCGAATATTCTGGAAATGAGTGGGGCGGATATGTTAGTATATGGTATGGGCGAAATGCCTTTGCGGGAATTGTTGCGCTTATTAAAAAGAGGCGTACCTTTTAATTCTATTACAACAATTCCTCAAACGGCGGTCAATCGACCACAGTCAGAAGGCATTCCTAAAAATAAATCGTGGGAAGATGTTTATTTAAGTTCTCACGAAAAATGCTTGCGGGACAAACGTTCTTTTGCGGCGAATTTTAAAATAGTTGAGCAAGAATCTAATAAAGTTAAAGCACGACGAATTATTCAAGAAAATGGAGACAAAAACTTAATTGTCAATCCGCCTTATCCACCAATGCTGGAAAAGGAAATTGATACGTCTTTTGATTTGCCTTATACTAGATTACCGCATCCAAAATACAAAAAGCGAGGGTCGATTCCAGCGTATGAAATGATTCGGTTCTCTATTAACATGCATCGTGGTTGTTTTGGTGGTTGTAGTTTTTGTACAATTTCTGCGCATCAAGGAAAATTTATTGCAAGTCGTTCAGAAAAATCTATCTTGAAAGAGGTAGAAGCAGTAACCAAAATGCCTGATTTCAAAGGCTATATTTCGGATTTGGGAGGTCCATCTGCCAATATGTACCGCATGAAAGGAAAGGTACAATCTATCTGTGATAAATGTGTCAGTCCTTCTTGTATTCACCCAGTCATCTGTAGTAATTTAGATACTTCGCATAAACCATTAACGGAACTCTATAAAAAAGTAGATGCCAATCCGAAGGTCAAAAAAGCCTTTGTTGGTAGTGGTATTCGCTATGATTTATTATCGGATTCTTATAATAAAAATTCGGATGGTAGTGGAGAGGAATATATGGAACAATTGGTTACTTGTCATGTGAGTGGTCGACTAAAAGTTGCACCAGAACATACGTCGGATGATACCTTAAAAGTCATGCGAAAACCTTCTTTTAAGCACTTCCACGATTTCAAAAATAAGTTTGATCGCATCAATAAAAAGCATGGTTTAAATCAACCCTTAATTCCTTATTTTATTTCCAGTCACCCTGGTTCTAAAGTAGAGGACATGGCCAACTTGGCTGCGGAAACCAAAGATATGGGCTTCCAATTGGAGCAAGTTCAAGGCTTTACGCCTACGCCCATGACCGTAGCAACTATTATTTATTATACGGGTTTACATCCTTATAGTTTAAAGCCTGTTTATACGGCGAAAACCAAACAAGAAAAGAAAAATCAACACTTGTTTTTCTTTTGGCACAAACGAGAAAATCATCAGCAAATTCGAGAAAAATTAAAGAGTATTGATCGAGAAGATTTGATTGAAAAATTAATTGCGGATAAACGGAAACATCAGAAGCGAGAGGTTTTGAAAGGGCGAGCTCGGAATTCGGGGAATAAGGCTAAGAAGCGTAGGTTTAAGGGACGGAAGTAATTTTTCACCTTGCTGCCGATAAGCATCTGCAGCACATAGCGCAGACGCTTATCGGGAAATCGCTTTTTTCGATACAATTAGCATTAGTTATTATAACTATTTCTTTCAGCTGGCACCTCGCTCAGGTACTGCACAAATTCATACTGGTTTCCATCTGCATCCGCAAAATAGTCCCTAATTCTAAATTGCTCCACTTCTTTTGGAAAATCTCGTTTATACCCATTCTTTAGCAAGTTATTAGCTATTTCTTCCACATTCTGTACCACAAAACCTAAGTGATTTATCCCAATCTTGTCATAGTCTTTGTCAATCGTCAAATTATTCAGCTTAGCCTGATTAAGAGCTAGGTAGGTCTCCTCATCACCAAGATGAACCCATTCTCTAAACTCATTACCACCTCCCCTTACCTTGAAGTGCGGGAAAGCAGTTTGGAAGAACTTTATTGCTTTCTGCAAATTATTTACGGTAATATTGGCGTGTTCCAAATACATACGTTGTGTGCTCATGATATTTTATTTTAGTAATAATGAAAAATTAATGCCACCATTTGAAGACAAACCTCTAAGCGTCTTTAAGGCTATGGTGTCTAAATAGCGAACTTAATATTGCTCCGTTATTTATAGTACAAATATCAAAAAATAAAAGGGGGTATAAAACGAACTATAGTACAGAAAATCACCTGTACTATAGTACAGGTTAAGAAGTAATAGATCGGAATTAAGTGCCCAAAAGCCCTCTTTTTAAGGCAATATCTACTGCCTCGGTACGATTAGACACATTGAGTTTAGATAAGATTGCAGTAATATGAAATTTAACCGTTCGTTCGGTTATGAATAATTGTTTACCTATCTGTCCGTTGGTATGCCCTTTCTTTATGAGCGTTAACACTTCTAGCTCACGTTTTGTAAGCGGCATCTCCGGATAATTAACCTTATTTATAGTCGCACTAATTCCTTTAAGCGCTTCTGTCTCTTTGAGCAGGATTGTTAAATGTTTCTGAAGATCAATTGTTTCTTTAAGTGCCTCCTTTACTTTATTTTCATCCCCCTCTAAGTTTTCAAGACAAGAGATTATGATTTCTATTTTAGGGCGAAAAACCAAATCCAAAATCTTACTAATAGTTGTGTCCAATTCAACATTTTTACTAGGATATGATTGTTGCAAGCGAGTACGTTGAATAGCAGTTCCAATCAATTCACTAATAGTATTAAGAATGGTTAGTTCCTTTTCGCTTAGTTTTCGAGTTTCTTTACTCAACAAATTCAGAAGTCCTACCTTTTGGTCGTTGATAATAATAGGAATCGTTGCATGAAATTTCAGCCCTTTCGTACCTACGTTAATATCCTCTAATCGGGAGCATGCAATTTCACTAATGTTCATTGCTTGATTAATATCGTCCGATAAATATTGCTTTATACAATAGCACCAACCAGATAATCGCTCGGGATGATTACTTAATGCAGGCGGTAGGTTATAGGAAGCAGCTAAATATACTGATTTATTATCTGGTTCTGTCAACCAGATCCAGCCCGTTTCTAAAGATAGAATTTCCACCGTCTTCTCTAAAGATTTTCGAAGCGCAGAATTCAAAGAAAACTCCTTGTTTAGGTAACTCGCTATTTCATATAGGTGGGAAAAGTAATCCTTATCATTCATTATTGAAAAGTAAATATTGAAAAAAGGATATATTATAGCCGTTAATCAAACAAGGTTAAAATAATTACTAGCTAGACTTAACTATCACAAAAACATATCCAATACAAAACAACCAATCAATCCTACAACCGAAACAATCGTCTCCATCATCGTCCAAGACCGAAGCGTCTCCCCAATCGTCAAGTTGAAATACTCTTTGAATAACCAGAAGCCTGTATCATTCACATGCGATAAAGTCAAGCTGCCTGCACCTGTCGCCAATACCAATAATTCTGCATTCACATCGGTAGCACCAACCAAAGGGGCAACAATTCCACCTGCCGTTAAAGCAGCAACCGTAGCAGAACCTAAGGCAATTCTTAAAGCAGCAGCAATACACCAAGCTAACAAGAGTGGAGAAAAATTAGACCCAACCATTAATTCGGTGATATAATCGCCTGTTCCACTATCTACTAATACTTGTTTAAACGCACCACCTGCACCGATAATTAAAATAATCATAGCGATGATTTTGACGGATTCTGCTAGGCTGTCCATGACTTCTTTCATGGATTTGCCTGTGTTGATACCTAAAGTATAAATCGCAACTAATACCGCTAATAAAATCGCAATAATTGGATCGCCTAAAAAACTGAGTACGCTATAAAGCGTATTGTCTTCTGGTAAGGTTAGTTTCGCAATGGCGGAGGCTGCCATTAATAAAACAGGAATTAAAGCAGTCAAAATACTGATGCTTAAAGAGGGTAATTGGTCTGCTGGAATTTCTTTAAGTGGGAATAAATCTTTTGGTTGTTCTTTGGTTTTAAAGTTTTTAAAAGTACTGCCAAAAATAGGCCCTGCGATGATGATGGTTGGAATGGCTAGGATGATTCCATATAATAAAGTTAAGGAAATATCAGCGCCATAAATAACGGCAATGGCAGTTGGTGCAGGGTGTGGGGGTAAAAAACCGTGGGTCACCGATAGGGAGGCAACCATTGGAATACCGACATATAAAATAGGCAAACGAGTCGATTGGGCAATAGAAAAGATGATTGGAATCAACATAATGAATCCAACTGAATAAAACATCGGAACACCAACAATGAATCCTGTTAAGATAACTGCCCAATGAATGTTTTTAATACCAAATTTGTCGATTAAACTGGTCGTAATGTTTTGTGCAGCGCCACTCTCAGCAATCAAAGCACCGAGCATTGCACCAAATCCTAAGATTAAAGCCAAATATCCTAAAGTCCCACCTACTCCTTTTTTAATAGATTCGATTACATCCGTTATCGGCATCCCCAAGGCAACACCAATTCCTAGAGAAACGATGATTAAAGCAATAAAAGCATTGAATCTCAAAACAAGAATGAGTAGTAACAAAACCGCAATTCCGAGTGCAATAGTAATTAATGGCATATCTTTTCGTTAAAAGTACAGGCGAATTCATTCGCCTTTCAAATTTGAATGATGGTCGAATGAATTCGACGGTACAGTAGAAATCTGCGAAATATAGAAATGATTTAGCATAAAGCATTCAAAAACCAATAAAATTTAAACTATTCTCTAAATTTTAGGATTCTCTTTAGAGACAAGTCAGTTATATTCCCGTCTAAAAGGTAATTTTATGGGTAATCTATTTTTTATTTCACCCACTACACATAAAAAACAATAAATGAAATTTTTAATTAATACTCTATTTTTCTTTTTCCTTGGTTTAGGTACATTAACGGCACAAGAAGCGAAAATGCCCATTGAAAAAGCAGTTGAAAAAACGGTCGCACAAAAGCCCATTGCAAATTCCTTACTTTGGGCAATTAGCGGCAATGGTTTACAAGACACTTCTTACTTATATGGCACCATTCACTTAATAGCTAAAGACGATTTCTTTTTAACGGAGGCTACTAAAACGGCTTTTAGTAAAAGTGATAAAGTGACCTTTGAAATCAACATGGAGGACATGATGGATTTAGGCGCACAAATGGGTTTGATGATGAAAGCCTTTATGAGTGATGGACAAACTTTAAGTGATTTTTTAGAAGAAGAAAAGTATAAGGAGGTAAAAGCACACTTTGCGGAAATGGGCATGAATGATTTCATGTGGCAGATGATGGAAAAAATCAAACCGATGTTCTTGTCTGTTTTTGGTTCTATGGATATGACTGGCGGTGGCGGTTTGAATACAGGCGAAATGATGAGTTATGAAATGGAATTCATGGAGATGGCAAAAGGCAAAGAAAAAACGATTGGTGGCTTAGAAACGGCCGAGTACCAAATGAGCATGTTTGATAGCATTCCCTACGAAGCACAAGCAGCCATGTTATACGAAAGCATTCAAGCAGAAACTTCTAGTAGTGATCAATTGGATGAAATGGTTAAATTGTATAAAAACCAAGATTTAAAAGGGATGATGAAAATGTTTGCCGCAGATGAAGAAGGAGTAGGGCAATACGAAGATTTATTATTGGTTGGTCGAAATAAGAATTGGATTCCTGTGATGCAAAAAATGATGAACGAGCAAGTGACTTTCTTCGCGGTTGGCGCAGGACATTTAGGAGGAAATAATGGCGTTGTCAATTTATTGAAAGCAGAAGGATTTACCTTGACGCCGATGAATTATCGGACTTTATAAGATATGAGTCTTTGGTGATTTTGCTAAATCATACTGGATTTTTTGACTTCAGTCAACGTACCCTATTCAGTTTTAGACAAAGATTAGTGTTTATTTTAAATAAGATCGTATAGCAAAGCTTGAATGCTGGTAATCAGCAAGTTAGCATCGTTCAAAATTCAAAATTTATTATTCAAAATTAAGCCTATTCTGTTGACTAATTGATTTTCAAAAATTAACCGCCAAAAATGGTTGAGGTAATTAATTGTAGGGGCGATGGTTATGGGGATTGCCATTGCCCCTACAAAACATCAATAATCAGAAAACACCGTTTACTTTCTGAACCTCAATTGCGGTGACGGGAAAGCCTAAAGGCTTTTTTACCAGTTGTTCAGAACTTAGATTATTTAGGCAAAACTACGGTATCAATAATATGAATGATACCATTCGTCCCTTCCAAATCTACTGCCGTAATGGTTGAAATTCCATCATTCTCATCTTTTAACATCACTTTATCGCCTTTAATCATCGCCGTTAAAATACCACCACTTACGGTCGGTAAATTTACTTTTCCGCCATTAGCTTTAATAGTATTTACTAAAGTGGTCGAATCAAATTTACCAGAAAGTACATGATAAGTTAAAATATTCGTCAAGGTAGTTTTATTGGAAGGTTTTAATAAGGTCTCTACCGTTCCATCAGGTAGTTTATTAAAAGCGCCGTTTGTTGGAGCGAATACAGTAAATGGACCATCTCCTTGTAAAGTACCGACCAATCCTGCTGCTTTCACAACTGCCACTAAAGTAGTATGTACTGGGGAATTAATCGCTATAGAAACAATGTCTTCTGATGGTGCATTATTATAATGCACTCGAACAGTTGATGCTTTCCTCTGTTTTTTATGGTGGGTACCACATTGGGCATTGATTGTTTGATAGCCTAAAGACATTAATAAGATAACAACTGGTACGAATAAGCTCTTTTTCATGATAAATAAATTTTAGGTTAATAATGAAAATCGGCATACCTACGAAGGAAAATTGAGTTTGGATCTTTTTAGTTAAAAAATATTTTTCACTAAGTATTTAGACAAAATTAGTGGCTCTTGATACCCAACGGGGTGATCGTTTAAATATCCTCGATTTTGCACAAAAAGAGCACTTACAAAGCCTAAAATTGTTATAATTTGTAGCTTTTTTAGGTGAAAAATCAGTTTTATTTATAGCATTCTTGCTATCACCCCGTTGGGTTATAAGAGCCAATTAATTTAATGCTGTCTTGCTACTTAGATAACTTGGTGGTATATCAAAATGGAGGCTGCCTCAAAAGACCCATTTTGAAAAAAATCCACCATTAAAAGTTCTGACTTTTCAAATTTAACAGAATTTTTTCCCTTTGGAGGTAGGGCTGTTAAGTTCTCTTTTGCAAATTTTTAAGCAATTATTTTTTTGCACAAAAATTGAGGTTTGCACGAATTTTCTCCCCCGCTGGCGCAGGGTTGGGGGGTGGAAACGCATAAAATTGCTCAAACCCCACCCCTTCCCCCCGCCAGCGGCAGGGGTGATTGGTTCTACTTATTTACAGTTTCTGCTGGTGAGGACTTCTAGTCCGCAACCAATATTGGCTCGCCTCTGGCGAGTATTACGACACTTTACACTCGCCAGAGGCGAGAAAAATAAAGGTTTCGGACAAAATGTCCTTACCAGCAATCACTCGATTTTAGAACCAATCACCCCTGCTCCAGCGGGGGGAATTGCACAGTGCAAACCAAAATCTCAGGAAAAAACTTTAACACTTTGCCTCTTGTAAAACAGAACTTAACAGCCCTGCCTTTGGAGGGGGTTAGGAGGAGGGCTTTGAAATTCTGTTCGGTTAAAAAATATATGCCGAGTCTTTTGAGACAGCCACTTTCCTAAAGTATGGTCTTTTCTCTGAGGGTATGAATTTCGAAGTCACGCTAAACAATTTCGTTCATTTACTGTTTCCCTATCCCAAGTTACCTCGAAGAGATTATTATTTAAATTATATGTCTAGAGAAAAATTAATCATCCGACTATTACAGCAGAATGACGAGAGAGCCATCGAGTTACTTTACGACGATTATGCTGCTGCCCTGTATGGGGTTGTATTTCGGATTGTCTTATCAGAAGAAATAGCGCAAGATGTATTACAAGAATCTTTTATAAAAATTTGGAAAAATGGACAGCAATACAATCGCACCAAAGGCACTTTATTTACTTGGGTGTTGAATATTTGTAGAAATACGGCGATTGATGCTACTCGTTCTAAGCATTATCGAAGAAATGGAAAAAACCAAAACTTAGAACAACTCGTAGGTAAACCAGTACAAACCACAACGTTTAATATCAATACGCTAGGGCTTTGGCAACATGTTAATAAACTAGAAGAAAAATATAGGGTCGTGATTAATTTGATTTATTTACAAGGACATACTCAACAAGAGGTAACAGTAGTCCTTGATATACCTTTAGGAACGGTAAAAAGTCGATTAAAAATCGGCTTACGAGAATTGCGAAAAGTATATCAAGAAGTACTAACTATTTTTATTTTAATGCTAATTAACCTATAAATTTATTGTGGCAGAAAAAACACAGATAGATCGAGCATTACTGGAACAGCATATTCTAGGACTGACTACCGAAGAAGAAGGGAGACAAATAGAACAGTATTTGGCACAAAATCCTGCTATGGCAAAAGAAGTAAGGGAAAGTCAGCAAATGATGGAAGAATTTGCTATTGAATATGCGATCCAACCACCAAAAAAATTACGAAAAAACATATTAACCGCCGTCAAAGAAACAACCGCAAATCCATTAAAAATTAATCCTAAATTAAATGTGAATTGGATGACAGGTATTGCGGCTGTTTTTGCTTTAGGGTTTGGATTACTAACTTTTTTACTCTATCAACAACAATCAAATTTACAAAAACAAATAGGTATCTTAGTTAACAAAGTCAAGCAATTAGAAAATAAAAACACCCAATTAGCTAGTCAAAAAGCGCAAATCAATCAGCAATTTACGGTATTAAAAGATGTGAATACTAACCACGTTCATTTGCGTGGGTCAAGCCTTTCACCTAAAGCATTAATCGTCATTTACTGGAATAAAATAGATAAGAATGCTTATTTAAACGTAGTCGATTTACCAGAAATTCCTGCTGACAAATCCTTGCAATTATGGGCAGATGTGGCAGGCGAGATGGTCAATATGGGGGTTCTAGAAATAGGCAAAGAAGAATTAATTAAAGTACCTTATATTCCCAATGCAGAGTCTTTAAATATTACTTTAGAACCGAAAGGGGGAAGTAAAACACCTAATGTTTCCCAGCTTTATGCGAATGGAAAAATGTTATAATTTATAGCTTAAGTACTAAGTGATTAGTCTTATAATTAATGCTAAGTATTCAGAACAATCAGTTTTGGTTGGGGCTTTCTTTGTGTGAATTCCAAAAAAAAGCCCCCAATCAGAATCCTGATTGGGGGCTTTTTAAGATAAAAGGGTGACTAAAACTAGATACCTAATTTAGTCTTTACCTTATCTGTTACATCTAAAGGTTCATCTGCAAAAAGAATCACATTTGGAATAGCGGTATCAAAAATAAATAAGAAACTGCCTTCTTTTCCAACTGCCTTAATTGCTTGATCTACTTTGTCTAGAATAGGCTTTAATAATTCCTCTCTTTTTTTCAAGACATCGTTCTGTACCTTTTGTTCGTAAGCTTGTATTTCTTGTTGTTTCTTTTGTAAGATAGCTTGTTGATCTTGTTGCTGTTTTGGTGTTAATTTACCAGCATTAACTTCAGCTACGACTGCTTGGTATTCTGCTTGGAAAGCCTTTACCATCTCTTCTCCTTTACTGACCAATTGTTTCTGTAAAGCTTCTAATGCGGAATCAGCAGCTTTTACTTCTGACATCCCTTCTAATAAAATTCCTGTATTTACGTGTCCTACTTTTTGTGCAAAAGCACTTAAAGCAAAAGCAGATAAAACAAAAGCAAAAAATATCTTTTTCATTTTTTTTGATTAATGATTGTTCTGAATGAAGGTGAAACGAAAAGGGGTCATTGATTCCTTTATTTGAACCTTCCATTTTAAATTGTTTATTAAGTAATTACAAATTTAGCAGCAAAACTCACCAAATACTCATTTTTTTCAAAGATTAAGGAATATTTAATAAAATTGGGTACTGGTGCGTTAACTATCGCCTTTATATGACCAACATTATAATAATTAGTCACTTTTGATAAAACGAATTTCTTTTTTTAAAAAGTCGCGCAAAGATAATAGAAAACCCTACATCTCAGCATATTTTTAATCTTTCTCCTATTTTTTTAAAAAAAAGTGAAGCAAAAGCGGTTACATTTTAGGTTTTTAAGACACTATGAAGTAGGGGCAAAGAGCTATTACATCGTCTTAAGGAAAAGAATATCACAAATTAATCACAAGCTTGTGAAAAAATGTGATAGATATTTTATCTTTTTGAGAGGTCATCCGCCTTAAATGTCTGCAACTTGCACTCGAAAGTAAGCATCCGATTTATGTCATAAGTGTTTGCGGAGGAATTTTAGATGGATTTAACATAAATTTAAAATTCCTCCAACAACATTCTTTTAAAGAAATTGGTTTAACTCTCAGAAATCACAAAACCGATCAATAAAAACGTTATGAATATCCGAAATATAAAATTAGAATTAACCGTAGCATTAATGAATGACCTTTCTTCTAGGAATTACTTAGGAAAAGTAAAAACGTTGATGCAAAATCTTAAAGCGCAAGTAGGTGCTTTTAGAGGCGAAGAAGAATTGAATAGCACTACTTTAGACAAAGAGCATTCTTTAAAAAGTTTGGCGCTAGAATATGACAACTGTATTTTAAATATTGACTTAGTGACCAATAATACGACTAGACATCAATTCATTAATCGTTTTGATCTGGCTGCATAGTTTGATTTACTGTTTACTGTTTCGGAGGGTAAAAATTGTCATACCCCCAAAGAATTTTTCCAAAAACCAATTGTTGAATTAGCATAAAATCAGCTCCGTTTACATCTGCGAAATACTTCTCTATAATACCTGTTCCACTATCACTTATAATCATTTGACCTTCCTTTGTCCTTTTAATAATTGGATGTAATTTCACTACTTTTTCTTCTGCATTGGTCGTTTTTAATCGAATAATACTGAAGGGTAATAATTGTTCGATAGAATCTCTTTCCTCGTAATGGTTGGCAAAATTCTCTGCTACTAATCGTTCATATCCAATTAAGTATTGCTCAATCTGTCCTTGTGCAACGGGGCGATTTATTGTAGGCGTATTTTCATAAAATGGTTCTACCTTAAATGCTTTCCCTACCCTTTCTATTTTAAAAGACTTATTTTTTTGTTTTGGATATTCGATACTGACGGACTCAATATCTGCTATACGTTCTTGAAAAATAGCTTTGTCTCGCCAATTTATTTCCTCGGTCATATAACGGACGCGTAAAGACCCTTCAAAGCCTGGTACATAAGTGACAAAAGGCTCCTCTGCTTCTTCTTTAATCATGTGTGTGCCCAGTTCATCATTCGTTACACCGCCAACGTAATACCCTCTTATCTTTTCGCCACTTTGGTTGTAAATCTCCACCTTGATATTATTGGTCGAAATATCATTAATAATATTTTTAATGGCTGTTCTCGGTGGCGTATACTTAATCTTTAATTTTTGAATGGTATTCAATAAATTACTAACCGAACTTGGATTGGCTCGATGTTTTCCGTTTAATTTCCAATAGCCTATTTTTCGTTCTAACGTTATATTTTTCCCATTTCTATCTGCAAGGAAAATTTTATAAACTTGATTGATGTCTTTTACTGCGAAGTTTCTTGCTTCCGTTAAAATGGTCGTTTTAGTATCTTTTTTACTGGTTAGGTAAAAAGTAAAGCCACCGATAAGGAAAAATAAGAATAATAAAGTAAATGTTTTTTTCATGTTTTTTATTCAAACTGGGCTGTATCAAAACATAAGATTGATTTATTGAAAACAAATAAAATAACGAAATCCTCCCCCTAGCCCCCTCCAAAGGCAGGGCTGTTAAGTTCTATTTGGCAAATTTTAGAGTACTTATTTTATGCACAAATATTCAGAATTTGCACGGAGCAATTCCCCCTTTTTTCCTCTTCATTTTCTTTCCCAAAGAAAGCACAGCAGCCCTTCAAAAGGGGGAATTGCTCCGTGCAAACTCAAATCTTAGGAAAAACTTTAACATTTACCCTCTTGTGAAACAGAACTTAACAGCCCTGCCTCCAAAGGGGGGAAAATTTTGTACAAAAAGAAAACTTAGAACTTTAATTGGGGCTTTTTTTTTAAAATTTGTCTTTTGAGACAGCCTCTATACTAAAATGAGCCAATGGCAGAAGTCATTGGCTCACTTAAAAACGATAATCATATATTTTTATTCCCGTAAATTGGGATTGTTTGTATCAATTGTCAATAGTAGACAAATTACCTCATTTTAGGTCTTCTACGCTTTCCCCCTGGATTCATTTGCATTGGGTTCATACCTGCTCGACCTGCGGCTTTAATTGCGCCTCGCTGCTTTAAAGCTTTTTCAAATTGTTGAATCTGTTCTTTCAATTGTGGTTCCGTTACTTTTAAACCCTTTAATTTCTTATAGTGTAATTTGGCTTGATTCCATTTGTTTTTAGTCGCTGCAATATTTGCTAATTGTAATTCCAACATCGCTGTTTCATTATCAGAAGGAACGCCAATTTCTTGTGCTTTAGCAAAATACTTTTCAGCAGTTGCATTGTCTTTTCTAGAAGCGGCCAATGTCCCTTTAATCATATTGAAATAAGCACGATTAGCAGAATATAACCATTCTGGTTTTAAGGTCATATCCAATCTTTTCTCCGCTTCTTCAAATTTATTTTCTTGGACTAACTGTGCTGCGGATTGTACCGTTCCTAATAAAATATAACTAGCCAATAAACCAATTCCTATCAATAAAAATGGAAAACCATACCAAAAACCATAAGCGATTGATAAGCCAAGTCCACCTAATAGGGTTACCGCTATTAATGCTAATTTTGTATAAATATTTATTGTAAACATAAGTTAGATTGTTAAAATTGTTTGATTATTAAATGGTTAGCGGATTTGAAAAATAAGTTTAAGCTAATAATCCTACATTTTTCTAAATCCCTTTAAACCACCCTTTAAAAATCTATTGACAAAGGTAAGCATTCTAGTATAATTAAAAGCCAAAGCAGGATAGCTTTTAATAAGATTATGATTGGTTATGAATATTTGATTTACTGTAAACTGTCTACTGTAACTGATATACTACCTATTGTCTTCTGCTTTACTGCCTACTAAATTACTGCTTCCATTTATCATAAATCCATGTAAAGCCTACAACGACGACTAAGCTAGGTAATAAATTTTCGATATTGATAGTTCCTAAGTTTAATAATTTAATGCCGATGCCTAGAATTAATAAACCACCTACTGAACTTAGTTGGGCTATAATGGTGGGCGTGAAAAATTGTTTCATTTGATTGGCTAAGATAGTCATGCCGCCTTGGATTAATAACATGGGAAAAATAGAAAACAAAACGCCAATGCCATAAGTAGAAGCAAAAGCAATAGAACTTACGCCATCCAAGGTTGATTTGACCATCAGTAATTCTCGATTCCCAGAAATACCTTCTTCTATGGCACCGACAATCACCATAGACCCCACACAATATAATAAACAAGCGGTAATTAACCCCTCCGTAAATTTTTCATCTCCGACTTGAAGTGTATTTTTTAACCAGTCTCCCAATGCTTGAAATTGCTGATCTAAATGCAAACTTTCGCCAATAATTCCACCAATGATTAGACTAAAAATCAAGACTAGTAAATAGCCATCTGGCATTTTTAAGCTCATTTGAATGCCGATTAATAAAGTGGCTAAACCGATGGCTTGGAATATAATCGCTTTGATGTTGGGCGGAAATGCTTGTTGCAACCACAAACCAATTAGGCTACCAATGATAACTGTTCCCATATTAATAAAAGTGCCGATAGGAAGTCTTTTTGTCATGCGGTGAAGATAGGAAAGTTGATGGTTAAAAAAGGTTTAAAAATAAATATTTTGAGCTACTCGATAAGTATTCGCATGCGCTTCAATGATATGTGCTAATTTTTCGGAATACCCACCGCCCATACTTACCGCCACAGGAATTTCGTGGTCTTTACAAGTTTGCAAGACGATTCGATCTCTTTCTTTGCAGCCTGCGATGCTTAGACTTAATCTGCCCAATTTATCCGAGGCAATTACATCTACCCCAGATAAATAGAAAATAAAATCTGGTTGGACGGCATCTAATAATTTGGGTAGGGTTTCTCTTAACGTTCTCAAATAAAAAGCATCTTCCGTTTTATCAGGTAAGCCAATATCTAAATCAGATTGCTGTTTCCGCAAAGGAAAATTTTTAGCACCATGCATACTGAAAGTAAACACTCGATTTTCTGTTTGGAAAATTTGTGCGGTTCCATCGCCTTGGTGGACATCCAAATCAACGACTAGAATTTTTTTGGCTAATTGTTCCGCTAATAAATAATTGGCAGCAATTCCGATATCATTCAACAAACAAAAACCTGACCCTTTATAAGTATAGGAATGATGAGTGCCACCTGCAATATTCATAGCCACGCCAAATTGCTGGGCATAAAGTGCGCATTGAATGGTGCCATCTGAAATATGCCGACCTCTTTCGACTAAGTTTTTGGACATTGGAAAACCAATCTCTCTAATTTCCGATCGAGTTAATTGTTGATTTTTTAAACGTTGCCAAAACGTTTCTTCGTGGGTCAATAAAATAGTGGCTTCTGCCAATGATTTTGGATGGAAGAAATTACTTTCGGTGATGGTGCCTTCATAAATTAATTGCTCAGGCAATAGCTCATATTTTTCCATGGGAAAGCGATGCTTTTTGGGTAAACTGTATTTATAAATAGGAGAAAAAGCAATTTTGAGCATAGTTTATAATGAGGATTAAGCGTTATTACTTGGCTAAAGGTAAAAAGCGAAGGGCAAAAGGTAGACGGTCTATCATCTGAAACAAATAAGGTGAAACTAAACAAATTTGGCACATTACTCAGTTTTAAATATGATTAACCTTCTACCCTCTCCCAATCTACCTTCTACCTAATTCGTTACGATAATCTCATATGCGTTTAAGCCATTTGTCTTTTTAGCCCTTTGCCAAGTAAAATCATCCAAGATACAAAGCTAAAAAAGCTAAAGGAAATAGATCGAATCTGTGACCGATATTCTAATTTCTGTCTAAAAAATAGAAATTGCTTGTTTTTGTTTACAAACAATTCTATTTTCACTTTTAGTTAAGGTAAAATGAATATAAAATTCAAAACAAGCTATTCCATATTCATTATTTAATCACTTAAAACTAACATACGTATTATGAGTTTATTTTCTTTTTTGAAAAATGCGGGTTCAAAAATATTTGCGCCAACAACAATGGCACCAACTACTGGAACGACGGATACGGAAGCAGCCAAAAGAGCAGAAGCAGTTGCTAGAAGACAGAAATTGATCGTACTAAAAGGAGTTGTCAACAGTCTCCGATTAGATGTAGATGATCTGGACATTGATTATAAAGACGACACCGTAACTGTTTATGGTAGTGTTGATTCTCAGGGAGATAAGGAGAAAATTATTTTGGCTTTAGGAAATGTAGCAGGTGTAGCGGCAGTAGATGATAGAATGACGGTAGAAAACCCTGAACCAGAAGCTGTTTTTTATGAAGTAAAAAGAGGGGATTCTTTATCAAAAATTGCTAAAGCTCATTATGGCGATGCAATGAAATATAAGGCGCTTTTCGCCGCTAATCAACCAATGTTAAAAGATCCAAATAAAATTTATCCAGGGCAGGTATTACGTATTCCTAACTTGGATTAGACTAGTTGCTGAATCCTAGTTGCTGGTTGAATAAGCATAAGTTTAACCAGCAACTAGTAACCAGCAACTAGCTTAACGAATCAAAAATTTGCTCTGCGTGGGTCTTCGTTTTTACCTTTGCAAATATCTCTGTAATTTCCCCTGCCTCATCAATTAAAAAGGTCGTTCGATGTACGCCTTCATATTCCTTGCCCATAAACTTTTTTAAGCCCCATAAGCCGAAAGCCTTAATCGTTTCCAACTCAGTATCTGCTAGTAGACTAAATGGAAAATCAAATTTCTTAATAAAATTTTGATGCTTTTTAGGGCTATCTGGACTAACGCCCAATAATTCAAATCCTTTTGCTTGCAATTCACTATAATTATCTCTTAGGTTACAAGCTGCGGCTGTGCAACCAGGGGTATTATCTTTTGGGTAGAAAAATAAAATCAATTTTTTGCCTGCAAAATCTGCTAGGGAAACCGTCTTTCCTGTTTCTGTCAGCCCACTAAAATTAGGGGCTTGATCGCCTACTTTCAAATGTGTCATTACTGCGTAGTTTTAGTTTTTTTCTATTAAGTGAAATTTGTAAAGTGGAGTAACAAGAATTGACCTATTTTTGTTTAGCATCAATAGGTTGATTCCTTTTACAAATTATCAAGTTATGGGAAATTAGTGGATAATAACTTCGGCAAAAAAACAAGCAACCCAATAATAGCTGCACCAATAGCAATCAACAAAACAGCCCCAGCCGCTGCATCTTTCGTCTTTTTAGCTAAAATATGATAGTCAGGAGAAACAAGATTTGTCAAATGCTCAATCGCAGTATTAAACGTTTCTGCACTTAGCACAGCCGCAATACTGCCAACTATTAAACACCATTCTGTTTTGGAAATGGCAAAATAAAATCCAGCGACAATGGCGACAAAAGCAGCTGAAAAATGAATTTTAAAGTTAGCTTGCGACGTTATGACTTCAAAAATTCCTTCAAAGGCATAACCGAAACTAGCGATTCTTTCTTTGATAAAACTCATTTTACTCGATGCCAAGTTTGAGTTCTATAAAATCCTGTCCAATGTTTGCCTCTTACTTTTAATTCATCTGGTTTACCGTCTTCAAACCAAATACTACAACCATAGACATTGCCACTTTCTGGGTCTAAAATGTTACCTTTTTTCCAGTAGTCGTCTACTTTTTTAAGATTTTCAATGATGACTAATCCCATCACAGGTTTGTTCTTTTTATCGCCTGGACATTGGTCACAAATTACATCTGGTGCAGCAGATAAAATTTTAGTTATTTTTCCAAACACTTTTCCATTTTGTTCATAGATGGTTACGTTTGATTTCTCTTCTCCTGTTTCATCATCTACGGATTTCCAAACGCCAAGAGGTGATTGGCCAAAAGCAAAAAAAGTACAACAAACAAACAATAGGGATAGGGAAAATTTCATGCTATTAAATTTTAAATGATTAACTGTCTATTCAAACCTCAAAGGTGCGGAAAAAATTGCCAAGTAAATTGTCTCTTGTCAACATTTTTAGCTGAATTGTTGCAAAACCTTAGTCAATTGCCTAACTTCCTTTTGATCTGTTTCAAAATAAGGGGCTGAAAACAAATCATTGATAGTAGGGTGAATTGTTTGCTTAGCGGAAGCATGCACTTCTTTTGCGGCTGTTGCTAAAACAAAATCCTTTATATTTTCACTATTCAACCCACTTCCGGGTAAGATAATTATTCGATCAGCAGCTTGTTGAATTAATTGTGTTAATAAGTCTTGTCCTTCAATGACAGTTGATTGTAAACCAGAGGTTAGAATTCTATCAAAACCTAAACTAATCACTTTTTCTAGATCTGCCAATGGATTTTTTAAACAATCAAACGCTCGATGGAAAGTTGTTTCCATAGGCTTGGCGAGTTCCACTAATTGGCGATTTTGAGCAATATCAATTTCCCCCTGTTTATTGAGTAAACCAAATACAACTCCATCAATACCGATTTCTTTACAAAATAAAATATCGGCTTGCATCTGTTGAAACTCCCATTCTGTATAATTAAACCCGCCTATTCTCGGGCGAATGAGTACAAAAATAGCAATGTCTAATTTTTCTCTCGCTAATCGAATCGTAGCAGCACTTGGGGTTAAACCGCCTTGTTCTAGATTGCAACATAATTCTATACGTTGTGCCCCACCTGCTTGGGCGCGAATAGCAGAGCTTAAAGAACTCGCACAAATTTCTAACAACATGAATATTTTAGTTGGTTATTGAAATTATATTTGTCAATAAAGTGTTTGAAAAGCAGCAATAAGACAATCACCTGCGATATTGTTTTGTAACCTGTTGATAAAAGGCTAATTTTGCGGGACTATTTAACCTGAACACAACTTGCATTCCACAATATGAAGAATCATTATTTCTTGGTAGCAGTAATTCTTACTGGATTATTCGCTTGCCAAAGCGAGACTACACAATTAAAAGAGCTTAATTTATTGCAATATAATATTCCAATTACGATTATGGCACCTGATAGTGCTAAAGTGGTTGCTGGAAGCCTTAGTTTTTCTCAAGACGTTACAATCAAAAGTCCTGAGGATAATTTTGACTTACAGATATTTGCCTACGATGCCACCACAACTGATTTATCAGCTGTGAAGGCTAGTCATTTGGCGGAGGTCAAAAGTAATGCCTATTTTTCAGAAATTGTAGAAGAGGAAGATGCTGGTTTTATTTATTCCATGAATTTTGACTCTACCGCTACTAATTACGGTTTTAGATATTTGAAAATCCAAGGGGATAAAGAATATATTTTTCAGACAGGACTAGTTGGAGACTTCGACTTAAATGATGTGCAAGTAATGTACAAAGCAGTTAAGAATGAAAAGAAATAAATTGACGGAGGGCTAAGCGCAGAGGGCAAGAGCATTATGCCTTATTATTTGTAAGCAAATTGAATTGAGTATTTCATATTTCCAGAATATCGAGTGTGCTATGCTCTTTCTGGTAAAAATTAGTATAAATATTAGTTGATTGGTTAAACTGAGCACCAGATTTATCGTTCATCACTAATAACTCATCATTAAAAAATGGCAGGACAGAATTTTGTAGATTATGTGAAGATATTTTGCCGTTCAGGTAAAGGAGGGTCGGGGTCTGCCCATTTCTTTAGAGATAAACGAACAGCTAAAGGTGGTCCTGATGGTGGAGATGGAGGCAGAGGAGGACACATCATTATTAAAGGCAATAAAAATAGATGGACCTTACTTAATTTGAAGTATCGAAAACACGTTCATGCGGGGGACGGTGGTGTTGGAAGTGGTAGTCACAGTTCTGGGATTACGGGGGAAGATATGATTTTAGAAGTTCCACTCGGAACAGTTGCCAAAGACGTAGAAACAGGCAAAACCTTATTTGAAATTAGTAAGCATGATGAAGAACGAATTTTAATTCCTGGTGGATTAGGAGGAAGAGGAAATGCCCATTTTAAAACACCGACCAACCAAGCGCCTAAGTATGCCCAACCGGGAAGAATGGGCGAAGAAGGCTGGAAAATCTTAGAACTAAAATTACTTGCGGATGTGGGATTGGTTGGTTTTCCAAACGCAGGAAAATCTACGCTTTTATCTGTTATTACCGCTGCTAAACCTAAAATAGCTGCTTACGCTTTTACGACTTTAGTTCCAAATCTTGGGATTGTTAAATATAGAGATAACCAATCTTTTGTGATGGCTGACATTCCTGGTATTATCGAAAAAGCCCACGAAGGAAAAGGTATTGGTCATCGTTTCCTCCGACACATCGAACGAAATGCTACGTTGCTTTTTATGATTCCTTGTGATACGGATGATATTCAAAAGGAATACGATATTTTATTAAATGAATTGGAGATGTTTAATCCTGAACTATTGGATAAACCGAGAGTTTTGGCTATTACAAAATGTGATTTAGCAGATCAAGAATTATTAGACTTACTCGAGCCAGAAATACCTAAAGACCTTCCACACGTATTTATTTCTTCTGCTGCTCAACAGGGCTTAGTTGAATTAAAAGATTTATTGTGGAAAGTGATGAATGAGGGAAAGTAATTTGACGATTATTTAGTAACGGATAAAAAATAAGTCGGTCATCTAGTATTAAATTTCCCACGGATTTATGCTCCCCCACGAATTATAATTGTTTTAGTTATTTTCTTCGGCATGGCTTGATCTTATTTTCTTATAGAAATAACCATATACCAAAGGGGTTTTAAAGTGTGATTAAGATAGTTTTTAAAAAGGCTATCTTACTTGCATATTAAAGCCCTTTTGTCGTTTAATGCTGCAAAATTTGTACTTACTTACCTACAAAATTTTAATAAACGCCTTACTTCCATTTATTACAACTGCCAATTATTAGCAAAAGGCAATCATAGTCTAAACATAATAAATAATTTATCGTATAAGCTAAAGTTTTAATCTAATTCTTTAAGTAAGCAATCACCTTCATTTTACAATAAAATAATTCCATAATAATTTCTTAAAAACCGATTACTGAGATGAACAAGATATTGACTGTTTCAACGATTTACGTCCTGCTCTTTCTAATGAGTTTTTCTTTAAATGCTCAGACAGAAGACATGCCTAATGCCTTAGGTTTCAAAGTGCTTTTCCTCGATTATTTCACCCCTAATGATGGCCCTTCTGCAACGTTAGACGATATTTCTAATGGTTTCGAATTTAGTTATAATCGCTACCTAAATAATTACTTAGACTTTGCGGTACCCTTAAGATTTGGGGTAATTGATTTGCCGAATGATATTGATAATAAATCGTTGGTCGGCATAGATGCTATTTTAAAAGCAAAATATTATAAACCAGAAAATATAGTGACGCCTTATTTATATACAGGTGGTGGCTATGTTTTTGAAGGAGGAAACCAAGGGCATTTTCAAGTTCCTGTAGGACTAGGTTTTAATTTTCACACGTGGAAAAGAGCAGCTATTAACTTACAGGCTGGCTACCGTTACTCTCCAACTAATGATAATAGAAATAATTTAGAATTAGGAGTTGGTTTTATCGTCAACTTAGGTCCTATTGATCCAGATGAGAGAGATAGGGATAGAGATGGAACGCCTGATAACAAAGATCAATGTCCTACTGAAAAAGGCCCTAAATCTACAATGGGTTGTCCCGATACAGATAAAGATGGAGTAGCAGATAAAGATGATAAATGTCCAGATGTGCCTGGTACAGTAGAGGGATGTCCAGAGGAAACAAAAGAAGCAGTGAAACCTGAAACGGAAGTTGCATCACCAGTAGCAGATACAGATGGGGACGGAGTGCCAGATGCTAACGATGATTGCCCAACGGAGGCAGGTACTTTGGCGACTAGAGGTTGTCCTGATTCTGATGAAGATGGTGTTGCTAATAAAGATGATTTATGTCCTACGGAAAGTGGTGTTGCTGCTTTAAATGGTTGTCCAGATACGGATGGTGACGGCATAGCAAATAGCAACGATAATTGCCCAGAAACGGTTGGTTTAGCGAAATTTAATGGCTGCCCAGATTCTGATAATGACGGTGTAGCAGACCCTAATGATAAATGCCCGACTACGGCAGGAAGTCCAGGAAATTTTGGTTGCCCAGAAATCAAGCAAGAAGAAAGAGATGCTTTGGCCTTGGCGACGAGAGCCATTCGATTTGAAACAGGAAAGGCTTCTTTAAAAACTTCTTCTTATGCTGTTTTGGATAAAATTGCTTCTATTTTAAATAGATACCCTAATTATAATGTAAGTATTGCAGGCCATACAGATTCTGTTGGTAACTCAGATAATAATCGAGTATTATCGGAAGAAAGAGCTAAAGCTTGTTTCAACTATTTATTATCTAAAGGATTCGAATCTGGCAGAATTAGTTTTATTGGTTACGGAGAAACGCAACCAATTTCGTCAAATAGTACAAAAGAGGGGAGACGATTGAATAGACGAGTTGAATTTAATTTGTATTTGGAATAGGACTAAATTTATGTTTTATTGTCCTATTGCTTTAATTGATTATACAATAGTAAAGATTATTAGGAATTTATTCGTATATGCGCGTAACTAATTTTTTAGTTACAAACTGAGAAAAATTAAAAGGTCGCTCCATATACAACATTTTTCCTAATAATCTTTAGTGAATGATGATAATAAATAAGCCATCATAACCACAAAGCAATACAGCAATTCAACCATTAAGAAAAGAGTCTTTATTCATTGTAATGGATAAAGACTCTTTTCTTTTCTTAAACCCAATCCTTATTTTTGTCGTAATAATTTTTATGATGGCAAGAAAAAAATCTACAAAAAATAGCTTAACCAAAAAAGAAATAGCAACTACCTATCTTTTTGAACATGGTTTCTGGAAACGTAATCCATTAGCAGGCATTACGCTATTTGTGATAGCTATTGGTCTTTATGCTTATACGACGACTTTCGACTATGTACTGGACGACCAGATTGTATTAACCAATAATAGTTTTACTAAAAAAGGATTTGATGGGATTCATGATATAATGACCAAAGAGAGTTTTGTGGGGCGATTTGGCGAGCAAAAAAACTTAGTAACTGGTGCTAGATACCGGCCACTTTCTATCGTTACTTTTGCTATAGAATATCAATTTTTTGGTTTAAATACAGCAATATCTCATGCGATCAACGTGCTTTTATATGCACTTTTAGGCTTATTATTATTTCGAGTATTTAGCTTATTCTTTCCTCAAAAAAAGGATACCAAATGGTATTTGTCCTTACCTTTTTTAGCTGCGCTTTTATTTATTGTGCATCCTGTACATACAGAAGTAGTGGCGAATGTCAAAGGACGGGATGAGATCATGACTTTGTTGGGGGCATTAGGTGCGTTGTATTGTACCTTTAAATTTGTTGCTACCAATAATCTGTTATTTCTTTTCTTCTCTGCTTGCACTTTTCTGCTAGCTTTATTCTCAAAAGAAAATGCGCTTACTTTTATAGCTGTTATTCCCCTCTCTCTTTATTTTTTCACAAAGACCTCAACTAAAAAAATAGCACTTTCTATTCTTCCTTTGGTTATTGCAGCCATAGCTTATCTATGGATTCGCTATTTGGTCATTGGTTATTTTTTAAGTAGTGATGGCGCACCGATTACGGATATCATGAACAATCCATTTTATGGGTTGAGTGTTAATGAAAAATTTGCCACCGTCTTTTATACGCTGGGCTTATATATTAAATTATTGTTTTTTCCACATCCTTTGACTCACGATTATTATCCTTTTCAAATTCCCATTATTAATTGGAGGGATCTGCGAGCAATCATTCCTGCCATCTTTCATATTGGGTTAGGGATTATCGCTTTGGTAGGTTTACGAAAAAAGACGGTACTATCTTATGGGATTAGCGTTTATTTAGCGACGTTATCTATTGTATCCAATATTCCTTTTACGGTAGGTGTTTTTATGGCGGAACGATTTTTATTTATGCCAACTCTTGGTTTCTGTCTGATCCTTGCTTGGCTTTTGATAGATCAATTACCTGCTATTATTAAAAAGACAAACTTTAAAAATCTGCAAGTTGCTAATTATATTGGCTTAGGCGTTCTCGGTATTTTTTTAGTAGGCTTTTTTTTTAAGACTTTAGATAGGGTACCCGATTGGAAAAATAGAATGACTTTAAATTTATCTGGTGCATCTGCCTCTCCAAATAGTGCCAGAGCAAACTGCTTTTTAGGTACCGCCATTTTTGAAACGGAATATAAACCTGCTACTGATAATGCGCAAAAAAGAGTATTGATAAAAGAAATCGCTTATTTTATTGATCGAGCTTTGGAGATTCATCCAACCTACGGTTCTGCTTTAATTATGCATAGTGGCGTAGTAGCGGAAGAATACAAATATGATCGAGATTTGAAAAAACTATTGGATGAATTCTATTTTATCATTACTAGAAAATCGAATGTACCTTTTGTTGGTACCTACTTGGCGCATTTAAGTAGTCGAGCCGACCAACAACAATTGGCTGATTTTGCTTATAAAACAGGCTACCAATTTTTTGGAGAAACCAAAAAAGATTATAATAATGCCATTAAGTATTTAAATTATGGTTTACAAGCAGCTCCTAATAACCGCACTTTGCTCCAATCTATGGGGAACATTTATCAGCTGATGGGGGACAATCAAAAGGCTTCGACTTATTTTTCTCGGGTTAGGTAGTATGGCTTATCTACGCTGGATAAGGTAAATTTGAAATCATAATTCATAAATCTAAATAAAAACGAGACGGATTGATGATGTAAGATTTCAGATTTATGATTTTTTTGCTCCATCAAACATGATTATTCTCTTACCCTTTTTATCTTATTAAAAGTAGTTTTAAAAAAAATCACTTTCCTGTAGGGGGGGTAGACAAAAGTGGTGTCTATCCTTATGTAAGCACAATGAACGACAGCTTTAAGCCCAGAATCTTTATCCAAAACCGGATTATTCCCGAAAGTTATCCGATTAAAAAATTAAGTATGAAAGTTAAAAACAACACATTTATTCTTGAGCATTTTCCACTTTTCAATGGTTTAAATGAAATGGAGTTGGAATTATTACAAAGTATGGCAGAAAAGCATGTCGTTCCAAAATATAGTTTTATCTATTTGCCAGACGAAGCATCTGATCATATCTTTTTCCTTTCTAAAGGAAGTATTAAAATTGGTACGCATTCTACAGATGGAAAAGAAGTGATTAAAGCAGTTTTGCATCCATTAGCGATGTTTGGAGAATTAGCAGTAATCGGAGAAAAAACTCGACAAGATTTTGCGCAAGCAATGAATAATGAGGTGCATTATTTATCCCTTAAAGTAAGCGATTTTAAGCGACTGATGCAATCCAACTTTGAATTATGTAGCCATGTCTTATCTATGATGGGCAGCAGATTAATGAAAGCAGAGAACAGATTAGAAGGCTTGATTTTCAAAGATGCTAGAACTAGAATTGTTGATTTCATCAAAGAATATGCAGAAGCAAGAGGCCGTCAAGTAGGCTACGAAAGATTATTCAAACATTCTTTAACACAGCAAGATATTGCCAATTTAACGGGCACTTCTCGTCAGACAGTCACTTCTGTTTTAAACGAATTAAGAAAATCAAATTTAATCTATTTCAACAGAAATAGTATCCTAATAAGAGACATGGCCAAGTTGGCTTAAAAGATATTTTGGGTATTAAGAAATGCCTAAACAAGAGTTTTTTACAATTTAGTTGTTAAATGCAGTTTCCAAATGGTGATTGATTTTATTATCAATTACCATTTTTTTATGCATTTATTTTTAGATTGTCAGATAAAATTAATGAGAAGTCAGAAGTCAGATCGTTATCTTCGATAACTGTCAGAAGTCAGAATAAATCCATTAGAATCGTTGGGTTTTAAGTATTTGTATTGGGAAAATCTGACTTCTGACAGTAAATTTTAATTTACGATCTGACTTCTGGCCTCTATTTTTTAAACTTCCTCCTTAAACCAACTAGCATACAGCACATAATTATCGGCAATTCGACCAATATAATGCTGAAAATTTTCCTTAGTCAAAGCTTTAATTTTCTTAGCAGGCACCCCTCCATAAATAAAACCAGATTTCAAATGTGCTCGTTCTAAAACGACCGCACCCGCAGCAATTAATACATTGGATTCAACCTTCGCATCATCCATTATAATAGCGCCCATTCCGACCAATACATTATCCTCAATTGTACAACCATGCACAATTGCATTATGCCCAATCGACACATTATTACCAATAATAGATTTTGTTTTTTCGTAAGTGCAATGGATAACCGCTCCGTCTTGGATATTGACTTTATTCCCAATTCTAATACTATTCACATCTCCACGAACAACTGCATTGAACCAAAAACTACAATCTGCACCGCAAGTAACATCGCCAACAATCGTGGCATTTTCGGCAATAAAACAATTCTCGCCAAATTGAGGACTAAAGCCTCTAACAGGTTTAATAATAGGCATTTATAGGTTTTTTTATTGAGGAGAAGTCAGAAGTGAGACCGTTATCTTCGATAACTGACAGAAGTCAGATTCCACTCAAGCGTCATCTGACTTCTGACAGAAAAACCAGCTCGAATGCTCAAGCGGGCGAGTTTATTTTTCGATCTGACCTCTGACTTCTCATTTCATATTCTCGTTTGAAATTGCAGCGAATGTAAGCGATTATCTAAAGCACGACTAGCCTCATCAAAAAGAAAAAAGGTTCTTTGACAATTTTTGCAAAAGCGGAAAAAAAGCTTAAATTTCTCTTCTAAAAAATAGAGAAATGAGTCAAGATTTAAGCTTTTATTCAATGCTACTTAATATTCCAAATTTGGAGGTAGAACAAGTTTCTATTAAAAAAAATGCAATTCATATTTTCTGTAAAATAAAAAAAATAGAAGGAGAAATATGCCCAGATTGCGCTCAATTAGTCGATAGTAAAACCCCAAAATATCGCCGTCAAGTTCGAGACCTAGATATTAGTGGTCGAAAAGTGATATTACATATTCAAGTTCATCAATATCGGTGTAAATGTGGTCGCACTTTTAGTGAATCCTTTGACTTCGTTTCTTCTGGAAAAAGCTATACCAAAAGACAAGCTAAATATATCTTTGAAATGAGTGCTAAACAAAGTCATTTACAAGTAGCTGCTATAGTTGATATGTGCCATAAAACGGTAGAACGAATCTGCTATGACCAAGTGCTTGAAAGATCAATTGATTGGTCTAAAATTAAGCGTATTGGTATTGACGAATTTGCTTTCAAAAAAGGGCACAAAGACTTCATAGTCATCTTGATTAACTTGGATACTCATGAAATTATTGATATATTAGAGCAAAGAGATAAAAGTTTCTTACGTGCTTATTTTCAAGGACTTGGAGAAAGTTTTTGTGCACAAATCGAGGATTTTTGTTCTGACATGTGGGGACCATTCCAAGATTTAGGACAGGAACTTTTTCCTAATGCCCGAATACATGTTGACCGCTTTCATTGGACAACTCATTTAAATGATGTTTTAGATAATATGCGCAAAAAACTTCGTCGAACCGACAAAGAAGAAGAAGTTTTTAAAAGGCTCAAATGGAAACTTACAAAGCGACCTGAAAATCTTAGCAAGCAAGACAAAGAAGATTTGCGAAAAGCATTTGATAAAGCACCAGATTTAGAAGATGCTTATCAACTACGAAATACCTTGCAGTCTATTTTCGATACAGATTATTCGTATGACTTTGCTGTTCAACAAATAGACCATTGGTTAGCTTATGCCGCCGAATGGAAAAACAAGTATCTTGATAAATTTATTGCACTTTTTCAACGTCACCAAAAAAACATCCTCAATTATTTTAAAACTAAGGTATCAAGCGGTGCAGTTGAAGGAACTAATAATTTACTTAGAACCGTCAAACGATTCACTTTTAACATGACTAATTTTGAAAATTTCAAATTTAGAGTTTTCGCCTTTAAGCAGTAATTTGCAAAAATTGTCAAAGAACCAGAAAAAAGACATAAACAGTTCCTTTTCCTTCTGTATAGAGACTCAATAAGCGGCAATGTTTATATTTAGAAAATCTAGACTTCGGTTGGTAATAAGCCATACTGCCCCAATCGGCATTAAAATGTGTTTTTAGATCAGCATCTTCTATAGCATGAACGCTTACCACGGCTTCCTCATCTTCATTAGTAGCCGTCGAAGTGACCACTCGCATAAAATCAACATGTGGGACTTGCGTCGTTATCTTATCCGCTTCATAAGGAATAATGGCGTAACGAATTTCTATGCCTTCTTGTTTAGAAAAAATAACGTGGTCAATGGTTTGATAAGCATTTTTAGTTGGGCGAGTACTTTTATATTTTCCTTCGGTAGGGGTAAATAGATCAATTTCTGTTTGTTCTAACTTTTGCAGGAATGTTTTAGAATACTTTATCTTTTGAGCAAAGATGGAAAAAGTTGTGCTAATAAATAAGAAGAGTAAGAGTAGTTTTTTCACAGTCGTATATTTAAGACAACTAAGATAAGCAAAAATTTAAGACCTTAATGTTTTTTTTAAAATTTTAGTAGATATTATTTTTTTAGGAGGTGGGAGGGGTAGCAATGTCAATAGCGATGAGGCCATCCTATAAATCCTTTAAAACCTTGTCATCCTGTAATAACGAAAGAGAGCCACTCCTTTGAGCGGCCCTTTGTACATTTTAGTAGTTATCTGTTTTAGGGATAAACTACTGTCCATTACTATCCAAATAATCTTTAGTTTTCTTTGGTTTGGCAGGCTAGACGACTTCGAAAAATCGCCTAGCTACCTGGTCTTGATCTTTTTTCTTTGCCTTTGAATAATCGTTCATGGGATAAGAATGTTTGCTATAATTTTCGGCAAAGAATTACTTAAAATCAGTTCTAAAAAGAATTAATACACTTGGTTAATGTTTCAAAATGTTTAGCGCTTTCGGTTTTTGAAACTGGTTAAAAACTTAGTCTTTTTTATTAGCGTAGTTAGAAATTTTTTCAATTTTATAATCTTTGTATCGGTGTACTTTTTGTGCCCAATTCTGTGATCATTCGTAGCCAATACATCCCTTTTGGAACAGCCTGTAAATCGAGTGATTGAAAAGTACTATTCGTTAATTCTTTTTGATAAACCACTTGCCCTAAGGTATTGACCAACTCTACTTTTTCTATGGCTACTTCTTTAGATTTTAATAGTAGCCAGCCATTGGTTGGATTGGGATAAAATTTTATTTTGTCTAGAATTGGATTGTAGGTGCTAGTGATTCGGCCGATTATATCTAAATCTACACTTGCTCCTTTAATTGGTACTCTTTCTAAATCATCTGTTATGACAGTAATACTGTCTATGGCTACTTTTACGGTATCGTTTTTATTTTCTTCTTTGACTAGGAAATCTATAATATCATCAATGATTACAAAAGAAATGGTTCCTATTGGACCTGAACCTCCGTCTGGTTTTTTATCCGTTTTAATAACTGATATAGTTACTTTTCCTGCCGCCTCATTTGAGAAAACTCGACTCGTACTTTCTCCTTCAATCGTTAACCAAGTCACGTCTTCAAGTTCAAATCTTGTACGGTCAATTTTGATAAATCGAGGATCCATCCCAACCGTAAAAGCATACCCTAATATATCCGGTACAGGTCTTCCTAACTCCCCTAAATCTATCCGAAAGTCAATCGTCTCTCCCGGACCTACTGAAAGACTAGGTGTATTCAAAGTAAATCTCGGATCTGTATCTGAAGTGGATGGTACTATTTCATCAGGAACAAAAAGAACATCATTATGCGTAGTATCTAAATTAAGTTCAATAACATCTGCGTCTTTTTCATCAACTATTCCATCACCATTACAATCTGCGTAGGCAAAATTTAAACCATTAGGAAAGGTGCCGACCCATTCAGTAGGTAATTCTTGAGCTTCCCAATCTGTACTTTCCTCTAATCTAGAGGAACCTTCTGCCTTGAATGCAAAACTTAGATACAAAAAGTCAACTTCATTAACAATACCATTATTATTAACATCGCCTGGCCATACGCTTTGGCTAAAACAAAGGGGAGAAAAGCATAAAAAGGAAATTGCAAAAAGCAATAATGATTTCATGGAATGTTTGTTTCGTTAAATAGTAAAAATTAAATACCTAAGATAAGTATTATCTTTTTACTATAAAGGTGTATGGCAGTTAATATATGCTATAATTTTATCTTTCTCTGGTACAAATGTAGGTTTGGATTATTCTTGACACAATTACATTTTTTTCCATTTGTCGAATTTTTTTAATGTATTTTTATTGAGTCTGAAATTTTTTATTTCTTTTATTTAATTTCATAATATTGATAATCAATTTTTTATAAAATTAAATTTTTAATTATTTATTGTTTTTTGTCGAAAAAAAATATCTATTAATGACGCAGAGTAAATTGATTTTTTTGCTAAAAACTTTCAAAAAAACAGAATGGCGCCGCTTTAAAGAGTTTTTAGCCTCTCCTTATTTTAATAAAAGAACCGATTTGATTGCTTTCTTTTCCTACCTCGCTGCGGTTTATCCCGACTTCACAGATAAAAAATTAGCTAAAGCAGTTGTTTTTAAAAAGTTATACCCGAACCAACCGTATGATGATAAACAGATGAGGTATTTGATGAATTATACCTTAAAAGCGGCGGAGCAATTTTTGGGACAAGAAAAAATAGAGAGCCTTGCACTAAAAGACAATTATATTCTAGAAGCTTTGGTAGATAGAAAATTAGAAAAACATTCAAAAAGATATTTTGATAAGATAGCTGAAAACCAAGAAGAGATTCAAGAAAAGTCGATTACTTATTATTATGCAAAATATAAATTAGCAGATACCGCTAATCGACATTTTAATAATCAAGATCTAAGAAAGGATGATCGTAATTTAAAATTGGCATCTGAAAACTTAGACCTTTTTTATTTTTACTATAAACTGAAATATAGTTGTGAAATGCTAAGTCGCCAAAAAATGTTTTCAACTAAATATGATTTGACCTTTACGAATTTATTATATCAGCATTTAGGGAAAAAAGAAACCAATGCAGAACCACTAATTGCTATTTATTCTCAAATATTCACCTTGTTAACCAAAGAGGAGGATACAGAGAGTTTTGAAATACTAAAAACATTAATTCAGACTTATAACCCAGTCATTCCCGCAATTGAAAAACAACATATCTATTCTTATGCTATTAACTATTGTAGTCAACAAATTAAGTATAACAACCGAAGGAATTATTATGCAAATCAATGCTTAAGCTTATATCTCGAAGGAATTCAACAAGAATTTTTATTTGTCAATAGTTATTTATCACCCTGGCATTTTAAGAATGTAGTAAAACTAGGGTTCAACCTAAAAAAATACGATTGGACAGAAGAATTTATTCAGAACTTTTCTAAGAAACTAGCACCTGAATTTCAAGAAGATGCTTTGCATTATAATTTAGCAGATTTAGCGTATCAAAGACAGAATTATGGAGATGCCCAGTATCATTTATTGAGGGTTCAGTATTCAGATATATTCTATACGCTTGGAGCAAAGACCATGCTATTAAAAATTTATTATGAAAATGAAGAAACAGAATCTCTCTTCTCCTTGATTGCCTCCTTTTCCATCTATTTGAGAAGAAATAAACAAGTATCTAATAACCTTAGAGAAACCTATTTTAATTTCACGACCCTCCTTCACCAGATAGTTAGAACTACGAAAAATAAAATACCTAAAGTTACTGAAAAAATTAATCAGACAAAACTAGTAGCTAATCGTAGTTGGTTACTTCAAATTTGTGAAGCGTTGTCTTAATAAAAATCTGAATATAAGCCTACGCTTATTTTTTATAACTCGCCCTATGTGCAGCTTAAGATTAGAATGCTTTAAGAAAGGATGGCTATTCTATCAATCTTCGTCAGAAAAGACCATAATTCCCTTCAAAAACCACTAGAAAAACACAGTCACTTAAAAAAATGTGCGAAAATTTAACTGATTACCAACTAATTACAAAGGTGCACTTGAAAATAATACCCCAAAATGCTTGTTTTATCCTAGAAAGGCATATACCTTTGCAAAGCTTTTCAAAAAAGCAGCCCTAAATAGGTATTAATTTTTAATAAATTAAAAAGATTAAGCGTGAATACATTAAGTTATAAAACGCAGTCAGCGAATAAAGAAACAGTAGACCGCAAGTGGTTTATTATTGATGCTGAAGGCGAAGTAGTCGGTCGTTTAGCGACTAAGATTGCACATGTATTAAAAGGCAAGCATAAGCCTTCTTATACACCGCACGTTGATACAGGTGATAATGTAATCGTTATCAATGCGGATAAGGTTCGATTCACAGGATTGAAGATGGACAATAAGCAATATATTACCTTTTCTGGTTACCCAGGTGGACAAAAGTATGCAACTGCTGCTGAGATGGCTGCTAAGAAACCAACTTTCATTATTGAAAAGGCGGTAAAAGGAATGTTGCCAAAGAATAAGCTTGGAAGAGCGATGTTCAAAAAATTATTTGCTTACGCAGGTGCAGAACACCCACACCAAGCACAAAAACCAGCAGAACTTAAATAAGTAATTGCTGAAAAATTTAACATTCAAAATTAATCGTATAATATGGAAATGATTAATGCTATTGGAAGAAGAAAAGCTTCTGTCGCTAGAATCTATTTAACAAAAGGCGAAGGCAAAATTGTCATTAATGGCAAAGGGCTTAAAGAATACTTCCCGCAGATACATATTCAAGATAAGGTTGTAGAACCTTTCAAAATAGTAGAAGCAGAAAACATTTATGATCTTAAAGTAAATGTAAAAGGTGGTGGCTTCAAAGGACAAGCAGAAGCAGTTAGAATGGCAGTTTCTAGAGCTTTAGTGAAATTAAATGAAGAATTCCGTTCTCCATTAAAATCTCAGAAGTTCTTAACTAGAGACTCTAGAGTGGTGGAACGTAAGAAATACGGTAAGCCAAAGGCAAGAAAGAGCTTCCAGTTCTCAAAGCGTTAATTCGCTTTATGGTTATATTGTTGGGTTGTTTCGGGCAATGCAACAATTCACAAATTTTAAAAACTAACAATTTAAGATAATATGAAGACGCCAACTTATAAGGAACTTTTGGACTCAGGTGTTCACTTCGGTCACTTGAAGCGTAAATGGAATCCAAAAATGCTTCCTTACATTTTCATGGAAAGAAAAGGGATTCATATCATAGATATTAATCGAACGATTGAGGCATTGGAAGAAGCTGGAAAAGCAGCTAAAGCAATGGCTAAAGCGGGTAAAAAAATCATGTTTGTTGCGACTAAGAAACAAGCTAGAGGTATTGTAGCAGAAGCTGCAAAAAGTGTTAACATGCCATTCGTAACGGATAGATGGTTAGGAGGAATGATGACGAACTTCTCTACCATTCGTAAGTCCGTAAAGAAGATGCAGAACATCAACTCTATGTTGTCTGATTCAAAATTAAGCGTAACGAAGAAGGAGCGTTTAACTTTGACGAGAGAACGAGATAAGATGGATAAAGTATTAGGTGGTATCGCTAACTTGAACCGTTTGCCTTCTGCTTTATTTATTGTTGATATCGAGCATGAGCATATCGCAGTAAAAGAATCTCATAAATTAGGATTGAAAACATTTGGTATCGTTGATACGAATTCTGATCCTAACCAAGTAGATTTTGCCATCCCTGCAAATGATGACGCTTCTAAATCTGTAAAAATTATTGCAGACTATTTTGCAGCTTGTATTCAAGAAGGATTGAACGAAAGACAAGGTTCAAAGTCAGGTAAGAAGCAAGAGGCAACTGCTTAATTAAGTACCACACTAGGTACTTATTTGTTGATTAATTATTGCATCTATAAGTAACATAGCCGTTACTTTAGTTGTATCAATAAGAGTTAATCACAATTAAATAAATTTAAAAACAAATTAATCTTAAAATAATGGCGGTTAAAATTTCTGCTAAAGACGTAAAAAAACTGCGCGATTTGACGGGCGCAGGTATGATGGACTGTAAAAAAGCATTAGTAGAGGCGGAAGGAGATACGGATAAAGCAATTGATTTATTGAGAAAGAAAGGTCAAAAATTAGCTGGAAAACGTGCAGATAGAGACGCTTCAGAAGGTGTAGTGATTGCCTTGACTTCTAAGAATAGAAACAATGGTATCATTATGAAGTTAGGTTGTGAAACCGATTTCGTAGCAAAAGGAGATAGCTTTGTTGCTTTAGCAAAATCTTTTGCAGAGTTAGCATTAAAAGAAAGACCTGATTCTTTAGAAGCGTTATTGGCGTTACCCTATGATGGTGGCATGTCTGTTTCTGAAAAGTTAATTGAGCAAATTGGTGTAATTGGAGAGAAATTGGAAATTAGCCAATACGGAAAGATCGAAACTGCTGCTGGCGAAGGTCAAGTAATTCCTTATATCCACGCTGGTTACCGTGCGGGTGTATTGGTTGCTTTAAACTTAGAAGGACCAAACTTGATCGAAGCAGGAAAGAACGTAGCTATGCAAGTAGCTGCTATGCATCCAATCGCATTAGATAAAGATGGTGTTGATGCTACAGTTGTAGAAAAGGAAATTGAGATCGGAAGAGACTTAGCTAGACAAGAAGGTAAACCAGAAGCGATGTTAGATAGAATTGCTACTGGTCGATTGAATAAGTTCTATAAAGAAAAAACTTTGTTAAACCAGATTTATGTAAAGAGTACTAGTAAAGAAACTATTACGCAATACCTGCAAAGTGTCGATAAGAAATTAACAGTTACCGAGTTTAAGCATGTCGTGCTTAAATAAAGTATCTAAGTAAAAAAGCGGATTATTCTTTTGAATGATTCGCTTTTTTTTTGCCTTTTTTTATAAGTTTACAATAAATGCAAAATGAATAAATGATTGAATGAGAAAATGAGTAACTGTTTGCTTTCCAATTGGAATAATAACACTAGCTTTTGAGACTTTCACTCCTTATTTATACATTTTATCATTTACTCATTTCTATATACTATGTCTTTAAAATATAAAAGAGTTTTATTAAAATTAAGTGGGGAGTCATTAATGGGGGATCAAGCATTTGGTATTTCTGCCGATGTCTTGAGGCATTATGCTACTTTAATCAAGGAAGTACAAGAAGCAGGCGTCGAAGTGGCGGTTGTAATTGGAGGGGGGAATATCTTCCGAGGATTACAAGCTAAATCTTCTGGTATAGAGCGAGTACAAGGCGATTATATGGGAATGATGGCAACAGTTATTAATGGGATGGCTTTGCAAAGCGCTTTAGAACAACAAGGCGTTTTTACGCGTTTGATTACTGCGATTAAAATGGAACAAATCGCTGAACCTTATATTAGACGTAGAGCTATTCGACACGTCGAAAAAGGGAGAGTGGTAATTTTCTCTGCTGGGACAGGTAGCCCTTATTTTACAACGGATTCTGCGGCGGCCTTAAGAGCCAATGAAATTTGTGCAGATGTTATCCTAAAAGGGACTAGAGTAGACGGTATTTATTCTGCCGACCCAGAAAAAGATCCTAATGCGACAAAATTCGATAAATTGAGTTTTGCCAAAGTAATTAGCGCAGGTTATAGCGTCATGGATATGACCGCTTTTACCATGTGCCAAGAAAACGATTTACCAATTATTATTTTTGATATCAATAAACGAGATAATTTAATGCGAATTATTCGAGGAGAGGCGATTGGTACTTTAGTATCATGATCAAAGAAAGCTTCTTTATAAATAATTTAGCGGTTTAATTCATCTATTTTTGATTGTTTGAAATTGCCATGTTAAAGAGGTTTTACCTTTAGCATGGCAATTTTATTATGCATATTAAGGGTTAATCGGAATTTATCTTCAATGTGCCGTAGGTACGAAAGATAACGGCCGTAGCGAAGTATCTTACGTACCTACGGCACGAGGCAGATAGATGAAATTTGGATTTTTGGAATTTGCTACCCGTCTTAAGTATCTAAAGGCACTATTTGCTTGGGGACAAATTTCGATTACGCTTACGTTTTAAGGGCATGTAGACTCGCCTAAAATATATCTTTCAATTAGTTTTTTTAAGAAAAGCTAAAAAATGACCTACGTAAACCTTTCGGGAATTACTGATAATATTTCCCCACGAATTAGTTGATTTAGGTCTATTTCTTTGCTAAACTCCTTAACTGAGAAATGAAATTTATGATACCCACCTTACTTTTATTATTTTTACGATTTAAAACCATGCATAAATTAGATTAGAGAAGAGGTATTAGAGACAGCAAATTCGACCATTTTCAAAGTCGAAAAAATAGTTTTAGCTACTAATCAAGTCTCTTTTCTCTGCTCTCGACTCTCTATTCTCAAAATTATGTGGTTTTGAATTTTCACGAAAGAAATTAACTAACTACACAAAAATAAATATGTTGAATAAAACCCGCTGTTCTTGGTGCCTGTCCTATGGCAAATTTATTAATTACCATGATGAAGAATGGGGCGTGCCTCTTCATGATGATCGCCATTTATTTGAGATGCTGATTTTAGAAGGGGCGCAGGCTGGACTTAATTGGCTAACGGTATTAAAAAAGAGAGCAGGCTATAAAGCTGCTTTTGATAATTTTGATGCCGCAAAAATTGCACAATATGAGGAAGCAAAATTGGAGGAGTTGGTGCAAACCCCAGCAATTATTCGGCATAAATTAAAAATTAAATCTGTTGTAAAAAATGCCAAAGGCTTCCTGCAAATTCAAGAAGAATTTGGCAGTTTCGACCAATATATCTGGCAATTCGTCGATGGACAGCCTATTACCAATAACTTTAAGTCAAGTAAAGACGTTCCTGCTACAACTAAGGAAAGTGATGCCATGAGTAAAGCATTGAAAAAACGAGGCTTTTCTTTTGTCGGGTCAACGATTTGCTATGCTTATATGCAAGGGGTTGGCATGGTTAATGACCATACAACGGATTGTTACCGATGGAAAGAAGTAAGTGAAATCTAAAATTTAAAATTAGAAATCTAAAAGTATTTGATAGTGCAAGATTTCAGCTCGATAAGTTAAACTAATTGTTTAAGTCAAGTGGAAAATTACTTAATCAAACCAAACAAAGCAGTAAGAAATGATGATTTTATTAAGATTAGCCATCTTAGCAGGTATTGTTTATGGCGGCTGGAAAGTAGGTATTTATTTGACTCAGAAAATGAGCAAACAAAAACAATGCGATTATTGTGAAGGAAAGGGCTTTTGGTTGGGAACTAGAGAACGTAATTTTTGTAAAAAATGTAATGGGACGGGACTTTTGAATAAAGGATAGCTTATATCAGTTATGAGTTGCGAGTTACCAGTTATTTAATGTAAAACTGATAACTCGCAATGGGCAACTGATTAAATCCCAATCTCTCGATACTTGGAAGAATTAGCAGGGTCTATTTTTGACATAATCGCATAAATACGTGTTTTTTGTTGTCGAGGGGCTATTTTAAAAATATCGATAATTTCGCTTCCTTTCGTATTCGCAAATACTCTCATAATCATGGCATTCAAATATTTATTATTGACTTGCCCTACCGTTTCCAAGACTTGCATCATTACCGCTTTTCCTGTTTCTATATCATCATACATCAAATCTAATGCTTGTCGGTGATAATTATACATCGCTTCTCTGAAAGGACGAACACTTGGGTTCAATAAACTTTCCATCAACCAATACCGACTTTGTTTGCCTCCAGTTTTGGCCGTCCAACCCGGAAAAGCAGCAGCTTGGTTAGCAGGAAAAACATTGATTAAGTTCTGTGCTTTTTGAAAATATTTCTCCCCACCATAAGGCGAAAAAGAATCATAATCTAAGCCCAAGATCGTATAAGCATAAAAAGCTAAAGTATGCGATAAATTATCGTTATAAGCATTTTCTTGGAAATCAATGGGTTGATAAGCCTCAAAATTAAATCGGAAGCTTTTATCTAGATGAGTAATCAATGGCGTCTGATAATCTGAATTGAAAACAGGGCGAATGGCTTGAATCTGTAATTCTGCGGTAAAAGAAGTCGTCGTCACTTCCTCCAAAATAGTTACTTGCATATTGACTTCAATGCGTTCACTTTGCTCAAATTCATCTTCTGTCCATTTCTGGTTATTCATGAATTCTTGAATAGAATTTTCTAAACTTTTGAAAACTTGAGGGTCAGATTGTGCTTTTTGTGCATTGACCCTGACCGTTACATTTAGTTCTTGTGTAAAAGCAGTAAAGGCAAATAAAATCAGTACAGTAGTTAGGATTATATTTTTCATGTTATTTTATTTATGGTTACCAATTATCAGTTAAAGGTAACCGCAATTATCTAACGGAGGATTCTTTATTATATTTTTATAAAATGCCTATTCTTCTATTCGTGAAAAAAGGGTTTGAGTTGCTTTTAGGTTAAGATAAAACAGAAAATCCCGAATAATTAAATATAACTATTCGGGATTTTAAGCTCTAATCTCTGTTCTCGACGTTCTTTTTTTATAATTAGACCAAACTATCCATTCTTATAAAATCTCCTTCTGGTTGGTACATTGGGAAATTTTGCATAAACGTATTGACTTGTCGTTTGGTGTCTGCGATTAATCCTTCATTTTCTGCATCTGATAAAACGGCATCAATCCAATCTACTACTTTCACACAATCAGACTCATCAAAACCTCTAGTGGTAATAGCGGCTGTTCCGACCCTAATTCCAGAAGTAACAAACGGTGATTTAGTATCAAAAGGTACCATATTTTTATTAATCGTAATATCCGCTTTGACTAAGGCATTTTCTGCTAATTTTCCAGTTACGCCTTTATTACTCAAATCTAATAGCATCAAGTGATTATCTGTACCACCTGAAATTAAGTTATAGCCTTTTTTAATGAATGCTTTTGCCATTGCTTGAGCATTCTTAATGACTTGTGAACCATAAACTTTAAATTCAGGTTGTAAGGCTTCTCCAAAGGCAATTGCTTTTGCAGCAATGACATGTTCTAGTGGTCCTCCTTGCATGCCAGGGAAAACGGCACTATTCATAATCGCAGACATCTTAATTGGATTACCTTTTCTAGTTTTTCTACCCCAAGGATTTTCAAAATTTTTGCCCAACATGATCAATCCGCCTCTTGGCCCTCTTAAGGTTTTATGTGTGGTGGAGGTAATAATATGACAATGCTCCATTGGATCATTCAAATGACCACTTGCAATTAAACCAGCAGGGTGAGCAATATCTGCTAATAATAAAGCGCCTACATTGTCTGCAATGGCTCTAAATCTTGCATAATCCCAATCTCTAGAATAAGCAGAAGCACCACAAATGATCAACTTTGGTTTTTCTTGAATGGCTTTAGCTTCTACTTTGTCCATATCAATAATACCCGTTTCTTTTTCTACTCCATAGAAAGTGGGGTTATAAACCTTACCAGAAAAATTAACAGGTGAACCGTGAGATAAATGACCACCATGGGCTAAATCAAAACCTAAAACGGTATCTCCTGGTTGTAATACTGCTAAAAATACAGCAGCATTTGCTTGTGCACCAGAGTGAGGTTGGACATTAGCATAAGCTGCACCAAATAACTCCTTTAATCGGTCAATAGCAATTTGCTCAATTTCATCTACGACTTCACAACCACCATAATAACGTTTGCCGGGATACCCTTCTGCATATTTATTAGTTAAACAAGTACCCATCGCATCAATTACCGCTTGACTTGTAAAATTCTCAGAAGCGATTAATTCAATTCCGTGACGTTGGCGTTCTAATTCTTTTTGAATCAGGTTCGAGATGATACTATCTTTTGGCATATTAATTTTTTATTATTCTTTTAAGTTTATATTGAATTGGGAATTCCTACATTCAAAGAATTTGAGACCGTTTTCAATGTGTATTAACTATAAAAGGGTGAATTTGTTAAAATTTAGGTTGAATGATACCTCAATAAGGGTATTCTAAAAAAATAAGCAACAAATTTACAATATTTTACCCTGAAAAGTACGTATTAATAGCAAGCTTAGGTACGCTGTCTCATATTTTTTTTCTTTTAAGCTATCTATCAGAAAACTTAAATAACTTGCTTGATTTTTACTTTAAGAATATTTATAATATTTTCGTAGTAAATTAAGGCTAATGGTAGCAAATTTGGCATTTAAATAAATGAATGATTCGTTGTGATAAACACAATTGGGCATCATTAAAAACATAACACTAAGGATTGCGCATGCGGAATAAGACGATTGAACAACTCATTATATCCTTTCTTTTTACTTTTATTTTTCTTAATTCAGCTATTGGAAAGGTAGAGCGCCTACGCTGTATGTGGAGAGCCGACCCCACAACGACCATGGTAATTGGTTGGGATCAAACCTCAGGGACAAGTCCCGTACTATACTATACCACGAAAAATAGAGGGGGAGATATGACTGCTTATGCAGACACGCAAAGACCAGATAGGGTAATAGTTATAAAAGGAATGAATAATCATTTTGTTCGGTTAAGAGGATTACGTCCTGGTACTACTTATTATTTTAAAATAAAAGATAGCCAAGGAAGTACCGCCGTTCATTCTTTTCAAACTGCTCCCGCCTCTCCCTATAGTCGATTATCTATCATAGCAGGTGGAGATTCTAGAAACCATCGAGAAGCACGGATTAGCGCCAATAAAATCGTAGGAAAATTACGCCCTCATTTTGTGCTATTTGGCGGGGATATGACCTCGGCAGATGTAAATAATGAATGGTTAGATTGGTTTGATGATTGGCAACATACGATTAGTGTAGATAAGCGATTAACACCGATAGTTGTTGCCCGAGGAAATCATGAATATTCTAACAAAACATTGATTGATCTATTTGATGTACAAACGACAGACTTATACTACGCACATACTTTTGGGACGGATATGTTGCGTATCTATACCTTAAATTCTCTGATTCCATCTGGTGGAAAGCAACAAGCGTGGTTAATGGATGATTTGCAAAAAAATAATTATATCCAATGGAAAATGGCGCAATACCATCATACGATTCGCCCACATACTAAAAGGAAACCAGAGAAAAACGAGATGTTGTTGAATTGGGCAACGCTATTCTATAAATACCAAGTACAATTAGTCGTAGAATCAGATGCACATGTCGTCAAAACAACTTATCCTATTAAGCCGTCTAGAACAACAGGCAGCGATGAAGGTTTTATTAGAGATGATGAATTGGGGACGGTCTATGTTGGCGAGGGTTGTTGGGGAGCACCTTTAAGAAATAATGATGACCCTAAATCTTGGACCCGAGCAAGTGGTAGTTTTAACCAATTCAAATGGATTTTTGTCGATAGGGAAAAAATAGAAATTAGAACCATTCAAACGGATGGCGCAGATGCCATCGGATCTGTTGATCCATTCAATATTTTTATTCCACCTTTGGGGTTAACTATTTGGGAACCACTAACTGGGCCAGTTATCACTATTGAAAATAGATTATTGAATAACCCTGCTGCTTTTGAACATAGTCCTGGGGAAGCATTAGCTGCTAGAGGAGGTGCGCAGATGGAGATCGCTGATTTTCATGCAGGACCAAAAGATCAAGACATATTGGTGACTTGGAAAGTTAAAAATGAAGCACCACATAGTAAGTTTGAGGTACAGCGATCTTTTGGAGATGAAAACTATGTAACTGTAGGAAAAATGAGTGGGCAGGCACTTCATAAAACGGGCGATTATAAATATAAATTTGTTGATAGTGGTTCAGGCATTACCGCTCAAGCAAAATATATTCGTTATCGAATTAAGTATATTAATAATATTGGGAAAGCTGGATTATACCATCCACCGATGCCCAAATTGAATGGTGGCGGTATTAATCAAGGAACTAGTGGTGTTAAGAAAATAATGACGGATAAAAATGATCGTTTGCAAATCAAATATCAGTTAACGAATAAATCTAATGTCCGATACCAAATCTTTGACACGAATAGGAGAGAAGTATTTAGCAACTATTTGGGTGATCAAAGTCCTAAAAATTACCTTAAATCTTTAGATTTAAAGGAATTGCCGAATGGTCGATATGTCTTAGTGATTAAAGCGAATAGGGAAGAGATTGAACGATATCAAGTGATTAAAAGATAGGCCTTTAAGAATAGAGAGCAGAGAAAAGAGACTTGTATATGCTGCAATTGCTACGAAATTTTAGACTTTATTGGCTTGTTTTGGACTTAATCTCTATTCTCTCAATGAAATGATCTGTCTTATCTACTCTATAAATGTAGGCATTGGTCTTAGGAAACTAGGCACTTAGTAACGTAAGACCAATGACTGTCGGATTGATGTTTTACTAATTCATTGAAAATTGAGGTAAATAATTTTCAGCAGTACTAAAAGCAGAAAGCATATTAATATCCACTTGCATAAAAGAAGTTAGTGGCATATCTGCTAACATGTTCATTACCTCCATCTCAGATTTAGCATTAAAAATGGCCCAAAGTTTAGAGGTTTCAAAGGACTGAGCATAAGTACTCAACTTGCCTTCATCAAAAAAACGTTCTACAACCATTTTTTGGTAAGGAATTAAATCATTGAATTCAATGGAGAGGTTTTGGGGCAGCGTAAAATCTACCATAAATTGATAAACGGTGTTCATTTTGCAAAGTGACTTTATTTGCAAGAAGTACAATAGGTACTTCCTGTTTTTCTTTCGTTGCTCATTGAAGTAAAGGAAAGTGCTCAATAGGGGGGTGAACTCATTTGGAAATAAGCTCGCATTGAGCACTTCTCCTATACCTTAACAAATGTATTCCAAATGTGCCTAAATCGCTACTTTTCTGATTTAGGAACTGCCGTTTTGCTATTGGCTGTCAAAAAAAATAGTCCGCAATAGTCCCTTTTATACACTTTGGGCGTTTTTTTTAAACCCTTTCCTTATTATCGTTGTTGTAAGCACATTAATATAACCTTTAACATAGATATTAAAAACTTATAAATAATATGATGAAGAGACAATCAGAAGCAGCAATGCCGATGCCTCAAGGACAGTTTAAAATGATTGCTTATGCGGATCGTAAGCGAGAAAAAATGCCACATTTTGCCTTAGTTAGTGAACACATGGTCCCAGATAAGCCAGTTTTGGTGCGTATTCATTCAGAATGTGTCACAGGAGATTTATTTGGTTCTAAAAGGTGTGATTGTGGCGAACAATTAGAAAGAGCGCTTCAATTAGCTGCTAAAGAAGGAGGGGTTGTTGTTTACCTCCGTCAGGAAGGACGAGGAATTGGAATTATCAATAAATTAAAAGCTTACCAATTACAAGATACTGGTTTGAATACGATTGATGCCAATACTCATTTAGGGTTAGAAGTTGACTCTAGGGAATATGATATAGCAATTGATATTTTGAAGGATTTAGGCATTCACACTATTGATTTATTGACTAATAATCCGTTGAAAATCAAAGCGATTGCTACTTCTGAAATTCATATCAGAAAGCGAGTGCCTTTACATATTCCTGCAAAAAAAGAGAATTACGGTTATTTAAAAACTAAGAAAGATAAAATGGGACATTTATTAGCAGTTAATGGCATGGTGCCACACTAGTTAAATGATCAATTGCTCCTTGTTAAGTCAGCTGTTTTAACATCATAACTCGCTCGAAAATAATTTGCTAAATGAAAAGATTGCTCAAATCTTTTCATTTAGTCTCTGTTAAAAATTACACTTTCCAAACATTTCTCCGCTTTATATAGTTAACAATATTGAACTTTCTATTTTTTAAGAAATAACCAACTATTTAAATCCATGAAAATAGGTATTGTATGTTATCCAACTTATGGTGGGAGTGGCGTAGTGGCTACAGAAGTTGGACTAGGTTTAGCTCGACGAGGACATCAAGTACATTTCATTACTTATAAGCGCCCCGTTAGATTATCCCCTTTTCATGAAAACGTATATTTTCACGAAGTTGCCGAAGCGGACTATCCATTATTTGAATACCCGCCTTACGATACTGCTTTAGCCAGTAAAATGGTAGATGTAGTTAAATATGAAAATTTAGATTTACTACATGTTCATTATGCCATTCCACATGCAGCCGTAGCTTATATGGCTAAAAAAATACTCTTGACAGAAGGTCGTTATGTGCCCGTTGTAACTACCCTACATGGAACGGATATTACATTAGTTGGCAAACATCGAACTTTTGCCCCTGTCGTTGCTTTTTCGATTAATAAATCGGATGGGGTGACTGCGGTATCTGAGTATTTGAGCAAGCAAACCAAAGAGCATTTTAATATAAAAAATAACATAGAAGTCATTTATAATTTTATTGACTTTGATCGCTTTAAAAAAGTAGATAAAGATCATTTTAAAAAATTAATTGCACCCGACGGAGAACGAATTCTTACGCACGTTTCTAATTTTAGAAAGGTGAAGCGCGTCGAAGATGTAATTGAGGTCTTCAAACGAGTTTACCAAGAAGTTCCTAGTAAATTATTATTAATTGGCGACGGGCCAGAACGACAAAATTTAGAAGAGTTATGTCGAGAAATTGGTCTTTGTCATGAAATTCGTTTCTTAGGTAAACAAGATGCCGTTGAGGAATTACTAGCTATTTCTGACCTCTTCATCATCCCTTCAGCTAATGAAAGTTTTGGATTGGCTGCCTTGGAAGCAATGGCTTGTGAAGTACCCGTTATTTCCTCTAATGTTGGTGGATTACCAGAAGTGAATATTCACGGAGAAACAGGTTTCTTAAGTGATGTGGGAAATGTCGATGAAATGGCGGAATATGCCATTCGTATTTTGAAGGATGATGAAATATTACAACGGTTTAGAAAAAATGCCTTGGCACAAGCTAAACGATTTGACATCAAAGAAATATTACCCAAATATGAAGCTTACTATGAGCATATCTTAAAAACGGCTGTTTATGCCAATCAGGAAGAAGAGATAGAAAGCGAGATTTGAGGAAAATTATGTAATTTATAGAAAAGAAGTCAGATAGATTTTTTGTAAATAGTTGAATGTCAGTTCTTAAATCTAAGTCATCTGACTTCTGACAGTTTATGAAATAAACGGCCTGACTTCTGACATCTATGTTTACTCATTCAAATCCCACCGATATTCCATAAATTCGACTTCGGCATTAGGGCTCAACTCAATATTCACATAAGGATTAATAAACTTTATTAAACTTTCCGATCGCTCTTGTCCGCCAAATAGCCAACTAAAAAAGCCCTTATCGGTAAAATCTGTGCTGTACCATTTCATAATGCTAGACAAGATCACTTTGTCCTTGCTAATAATATTATTCTTGCTTTTATCTGCAAAAAAATCCCGAGTCTGTTCTACTAATTGCGCTTCTAAGTCTGCTGCGGTGTAAGCACGAGTGTGTAATTTGGGGCAAGAATAAGAAGCACAATTGATGGCAAAATGAATGCGAGGTTCGTCAAATTCTTTTCGAAGAATGGTATGTTCAATATTATTTAAATCATAAGTTTCCTCACCTATTTTAATAAATTTAATATCCCAAACACTATTAATAAAAGGAATGCCACTCTTAATATCCTTAATACTTTTAGTCGGATAATTATCAATGATTATTTTAACCGTAAACGCATTATATGCATTGATCCAATAAGCTAATTGCTCATTTTTAGACCACCTTTTTTTATCAGGATGATTGTTTTGCAATAAGGTTAAATAGTCTTCAAATAATGCCTTGTCTTGAATAAAGCCTTTATAATTGACGACTCCTTCTGGGGTGACATGCTTTTGTAATAAATCATCAAAAATTGCGTGACTGATATTTGTTGGAGCAGTTTTTATCCTGCTGACACCGTTATTGAATAGACCAAATAAAAATAACAAACTTGTAAATTTTAGTAATTTTTGCATAAAAATATTTTCCTTACTGAAGTAAAGTTATAACTGCTATTTAGTTCGCTCAATATTGTCTTATTGGAGACTCCTTAGGAAAAAACTGACTATAATAGCAATTCAATCATACAAATTTCGTGGCAAGATAAATCAATACTTTTAGATTTTAAACCTGCCCGACTAGCTGTCAGGCTGGCGGGTTTATTATTTTGAAATTTATATTTTCGTAACTACCTAGCCATCCGCACAATCTTAGGATAAAACTGACCTAAAACATCCACTAAATTCTGCTGACTTGCCATCACTTGGTGAATATTCTTATAAGCAAAAGGCGCTTCATCCAAACCACCACCAATTAACTCTACTTGTTGTTGTTTCAAATGTTTTTTCAATTCATTATAAGTGGTAGAATTTTTAGCTTTTGTTCTCGACATTTTTCGACCAGCTCCATGTGAAGCAGAATTAATGGCCATCGCCTCCCCTTTTCCTCGGACAATAAAAGCAGGGGCAGTCATCGAACCAGGAATAATGCCTAAAACACCTTTGCCTGCAGGCGTAGCGCCTTTTCGATGTACAATGACTTCTTGCCCATCCGCTAACTGTTCTTTCCAAGCAAAATTATGATGATTTTCAATCGTTGCAATGGGTTGTTCACCTAAAGCTTTGCCCAAACGATGATGAATATGGGCATGACAAGCAGAAGCATAATCGCCAGCTAAATTCATTGCCAGCCAATATTCCATACCTGCTTCGGTGTCCAAGTCCAACCAAGCTAAATGTTTTGCTTCCTTTGGCAAAAAACATTGATTCATGGCAATTTTCGTATAGTGTTTAGCAATATAAGCACCGAAACCTCTTGACCCAGAATGAGATAAAATACCCATATATTGACCAGTTGGTAAATTAAATTCATTTTCTTTTTCAGTAATTTCAACAATGCCAAATTCTACAAAATGATTGCCTGAACCAGAAGATCCAATTTGCTTACGTGCTTTTCCTTGTAAGGGGCGTAGAAATTTTATCTCCTTAAATTCTGGTCGTTCTAATACTGCATCATCCATTGGATTGGTAAATTCACTTTTACCAAATTTGGTATTGATTTGCAAAATCTCTTTTAGCTGACGGGTTTCTTTCTTAAGAAAAGAAGGCGGTAAATCGTAAACAGTCAAACACATTCGGCAACCAATATCCATCCCTACAGCATAAGGAATAATAGCATTATGGGTTGCCAGTACGCCACCAATTGGTAAGCCATATCCTTGGTGTGCATCAGGCATCAAAGCACCTTTGACGGTAATAGGCAAGCGCATTGCCGTATCCATTTGTCTTAAAGTTCCTGCTTCGATGTGTTGTAAACCGTAACTTTTATAGGTCTTTGGTGTTAGTGCTAAGGGAATTTCTTCCTGAGTTAATTCATCTTCTGTATCCAATAATTCTGCGCTGATCGAACCAAAAATCGGATCTTTTTTAAATTGTTCAGGTGCATCTAACACCACTTTTAATTGAGCTAAGACGTTCTCTTTGGTTTGTTTTTTACAATGTTTGATAGCAATATTAATGGCAAGCCCAATGGCTTTTCCTTTTGGATACCCAATCGCTAATAAATCTTTTTGTCTTAATTTTAATTTTTTTGCCAAATTCTATTTTTTGGTAAAAGTATAATCATATAAGTAGGCGGATCATTTTATTTAAAAAATGGCGACAGGTATCGGGTATCAGGTTTTAGGTGTGACGGAAGTACGTCTAGCTTGAAACCTAGTACCTGATACCAGGCACCTAATATTAATTTCATCCAAGTACCTAATATCCGCTATACAAAGCTATTTTATAGGGTAAAGAGTTCCCCGGCGAATCATCTTTTTTATTTCTATGGATAGTTAACTAAGAAAATCAAGGCTTTAATAGGGGACAGATTTCCATTAGTCTCAAAAAAGGAGTAACTTTATTGTCTAGATAATCACAACTATCTTTAGTGCCAACCTTACTCCCCCCTTCTATTTAGGCTTGTCTCTAAAAATCCACCATCAATAATTACCTGCTTATTAGTCAAATCCTCCTGATTTGATTAACAAACACCGTAAAAACAAAACTATGAACTTGGCAAAAGCAATGGGGCTTTTCCTCACTTTTCTATTTTACACAACCATTCTAACCAGCCAGTCTATTTTTATTAATGAATTTATGGCTTCTAATGAAGTCACCATTGCCGATGAAAATGGAGAATTTGACGATTGGGTAGAAATTTATAATGCAGGGACAACTCCTTTTGATTTAGGCGGGAAGTTTGTGACGGATGACCTTTCCGAACCCAACCAATGGCAGATTCCTGCAGATAACCCTACTTTAACGACCATCCCAGCGGGTGGGTATTTACTGCTCTGGTTTGATGGAGATGAAACTCAAGGTGTATTACACGTTAGCCCTAAGTTAGGTGGTAATGGTGAGCAAATTGGTCTTTATGATGTCGATGGTATAACACCTATAGATACACTCACTTATGGTGCGCAAAGTAAAGATATTTCAGAAGGTCGTTTTCCCAACGGAAGTAGTACTTTTTTAAAATTTCCTGTTCCTTCTCCTGGAGTAGCTAATAGCGAACCTGCACCAGAAGAGGTTGCATCACCAACTGTTTCTCAAATAGGAGGACTATACCAAGGCTCAATTTCATTGACCTTAAATACAAGTACCGATGGGGCAACTATTTACTATACAACAGATGGTAGCGACCCTGATGAAAACAGTTTATTGTATACTAATAATATTCAAATAACTACTTCCCAAGTCATTCGAGCCAAAGCTTTTAAAATAGGTGCGACTACTAGTGAAATTATTACCAACACGTATTTAATTAATACCAATCATACTTTTCCAATTGTAGCCATTTCTGGTAATCCAGAATTTTTTTTTGGTGAGGAAGCAGGCTTATTTCCCAATTTTGAAGAAGATATAGAAACACCACTAAATGTGGAATTTTATGAAGTGGATGGAACGCAAGGGTTTAATCAAATGGTAGAAGTCGAATTGCAAGGAACAGGTAGTGCCAGTTTACCTCAAAAATCCTTAGCCATGAAAGCTAAAGGGAGTCTTGGAAGTTCGACTATTGATTATGTGGTTTTCCCTGATGAAGATTTAACCGAGTATCGAAGTCTAACGCTAAGAAATTCAGGACAAGATTGGGAATATACTATGTTTCGGGATGCTTTAGAAAGTAATTTAGTAGCGGATTTAAGTGATTTGCCCGTTGAGATTGAAGCACCTAATTTAGATGATCAAGCCTACCGTCCGGCTATTGCTTATTTGAATGGCGAATATTGGGGGATTTATAATCTAAGAGAACGTTCTGATCGACGCTATATCAAAAATCGTTATGACTTAAATAAAGACGAAATAGATTTGCTAGAGAATTTGGATGAGGCTAAAGCGGGTGATTTTGTAGCTTGGAATCAATTGGATAGTTTGCTAAGATCAAAGACTTTTACGGACGAAGTGGGTTTAAATGAGTTGACTAACTTAGTTGATTTAGATAATTATATGGATTATTTGATTCACAATATTTTCTTAGATAATACGGATTGGCCAGGTAATAATTATCTGCGTTGGAGGGAACGAAGTACTGATGGAAAATGGCGTTGGATGACAAAAGATTTAGATTTTGGCTTTGGTTTTGCAGAATTAGATACGGAGAATTTTAATACGGGGAATCCCAATGTTAATTCTTTAGATCGGTTATTGAACCCTACTTTTTTCTTCCCTAATCCCGAATGGGCAACCCTACTTTTTAATCGTTTGATAGAAAACCCAGTATGGAAAGCCCAGTTTATCAATCGAATGGCGGATCAATTAAATGTGTTGTTTCCAAGTGCAAGAATACTGGATAAAATTGACGCTTTTCAAATGACCTATCAACCAGAAATAAATCAACAGAATCAGAAATGGGAAAATATCTGGACTTGGAATCAGGATGTGAATGTATTACGAAGATTTGCCGCAGGTAGAACAGAAGCAGTACGCAATCATTTTGTAGAAAGTTTACCAGAGATAACAGGTCGAGCGAATGTAGCGTTAAGTGGATTACCAGCAAATGGAGGTCGTATCAAAATTAATACCGTTACGACGAACCAAGCAGGAAATCCGTGGATCGGTACGTACTTTACAGGAGTGGATATTCCTATTCAAGCTGTTCCAAACGAAGGATTTAGATTTGTAGCTTGGTCTGCAAATGTTAATACTTCGACCGCTGATGCAACGATTAATTTGACTGGAGATGCTAGCATTACGGCTATTTTTGCGCCGATAGGAGATACCACAACTACCCCACTTAATCAAGTAATTGATTTTCCAGTAATTATGGATAGAAATATTACAGACAATCCTTTTGAAGTAACTGCTACTACTAGTTCTGGTTTACCTGTTACCTTATCTATCATTTCTGGGCCTGCTACCCTAGTTGGGAATACCGTAAGTTTAAATGGTACAACAGGAACTGTTTTTATGCAAGCCAGTCAAGCTGGAAATGAACAATACAATGCGGCTACAACCGTTAGTCGTTTTTTTGAAGTAATAGAAGTTGATTCCTTACCAGCCCCTCCTACCAATATGGATTATTGCGAAGCTGTAGGGGAACAGCCTTGGCAGGAATACATTGCAAACGTACAATTTAATGGAATCAATAATCCTTCTAGTAAAGATGGCTATAGTGATTTTTTAAATCAATCGACCACTATTAATAAAGGAGAAAGTTACCCAATCTCCTTAACACCTGGGTTTAGTTGGGCACACCATGAAGAAAATTTTACCGTTTGGATAGACTGGAACCAAGATGGTGATTTTGAAGATGAAGGAGAACTCGTTTATAATGGACTTTTTTCAATTGGACAAAATGGTACACCCGCAACGCCTATTGTTGGCTTAATTACCGTTCCTAATACCGCCTTGGTAGGAACGACTAGAATGCGAATAAGTATGCAAAGAGGGAATGCAGCCGAACCTTGCGAAATCTTTGCACTAGGAGAAGTAGAAGATTATAGTTTGGTTATAGTAGAAGCAGGAGGGATTGTGACTAGTTTAAGTATAAACTGCCCCGAAATCATTGTATTAACGGCTGAAACGGGCACTTCAGGGGAAATCGTAACTTGGGAACTTCCAACTGTAACGACAGGTTGCCCCGATGGAATAGCGAATATCATCCAAACTAGTGGGTTACCGAATGGTAGTTTTTTCTCATTGGGTAGCCACCTTATTAATTATGTTGTTACAGATAGTTGTGGGAATTCAACTACTTGCGAAATTGAAATAAAAATAAATAAAAATGGTACTTATTGTGATGCTATTGGCAATCAACCTTGGTTGGAATATATTAAAAATGTGAGCTTAAATACCATAGACAATACTTCTTTTAAAGAACGCTATGAAGACTTTACGAATATCTCAACTGTTTTGGAAACTGGTCAAACTTATGAAATAAATCTAACACCAGGATTTAGCTTTTTTCAATGGGATGAAGTTTTTCAAGTATGGGTAGATTTGGATGGCAATGGTAGTTTTGCAGAAGATGGAGAATTGGTTTTTGAAGGTGTTTATCCTGCACAAACTCAAGGAAGTACGCCCCTACCAATTTCAGGTTCTTTTAGCATCCCGAATAATATACCCCCTATAACCACAAGAATGCGAGTAGTGATGCAACGAGCTACGCCTGCTGCTGCTTGTGGCACTTTTGAATTAGGTGAAGTCGAAGATTATACGATTGAAATAGTTCGAGGGAATAATAATAATTCAAGAAATAGCTATTTAAATTTCACCGCTTTTAATATTGGCCGAGCAGTAGAAATACAATGGCTGACGAATCAGTTGGCGGAAAGTGAAAATTTTATCTTGGAACGCTCAGGGGATGGTCAAACTTTTGAGTCTTTAAAAAGCATTAATCAATTTACAGATAAAAATAAAGATGCCTTTTTTAAAGAGTTAGATCATGCGCCTTTAATGGGCAAGAATTATTATCGGTTAAAACAAGCATTAACGGATGGCAGTACGACTTTTTCTGCTGTTAAAATGGTGAATTTTCAAGTTGATTTAACTCGATTGATGGTTTTCCCAAATCCTGCAAAAGATGTTTTACAACTACAATTACCTGATTTTATCGGACAATCAGTTTCGATTCAATTATATGATGCCTTTGGGCAACTGCAATATCAATTAACTATTGAAAAAGTGGCGACTGATTTGATTCAGGTTCCGTTAACAGAATTTGCGAATGGTCTATATTATTTGGAACTTTCTGTAGCAGGGCAGAAGTCGATTAATCAGAAGGTGATTATTAATCGTTTGTATTGATTTAACTGGTAGCAAAGCCTTTAGGCGTACTGATTACCCATAAGTTTTAAACGGGTAGTTATGATTGATTTTGTTACAAATATCATGAATTAGCAAGGTCTAATCTCCCCTTTTGAAGGGGGAGAAATCCCTGCAAATTGACAACATTTCTATCTACATTGATGACTTTTCGTCCTTAAAAAGATATGGGTAATCATTACGCCTTTAGGCTTTCCCGTCACCGACCTTTAGGTCGGGCTCGCATAGTTCAACAGGCATAAATGCCTTGGACAAGAAAGCCTAAAGTCTTTTCTACCAGTTTTTTATACCGCAAAAACTCGCTCAAAATAACTCCCCACTTCTTCCACAATCATACTCTTATCGCCTTCTATCTCCACACCAGCAATAATTTTTGCTAGTCGTTTCTTATACTCCATCTGCATTGCTCGCCCAATTTGAATTCGTTGTGCTTGTGGAGACCCTGCACCATGCATACTTTCCGTTAAATACCCAACCGCATTACGACCCAAAGTCATATTTTCAATCAAGCGTAAAATACGCATACGGTCTTCCGTTTTAACACTTGCTTTACCTCGTAAATATTTTTGAATCAAGCCACCAATTTCTGGATGATTGAGTTCTTGCTCGGAAGGCATCGTAGCGACTAATCCGCCCCCTAAATCTTGTGCCAATCGACCAATTTCATAAGGTAATTTCGTTACATGATGTTTACAAACATTGGCAATCATGCTATCACAAATATAAGCGCCTGATTTAGTTTCGTAGCCTTGGTAAGAGGCAGCTATTCCTGTCGCATAAATGGTCTCATTCAAATGCGTCATTTCTACCAATTTATCTTTGATATGCGAGGCTTTCGGAATCCCATTCATTTCCGCAATATTCGCTGCTGCACCAATTAACACATCTCCAACCCCACTTTTACAAACATAACTTCTCCTATGGTAAGCAGTAAATCGCTCAACTAACATGGCGGCAAAATCATATTCGCCATCCATGAAAATATATTTATTGGGAATGAACACATCTTCAAAAATAACCATTGCCTCTTGTCCACCGTATTTAGCGTTTCCTACATCAATAGAACCTTCTTCCATACTCCGAGTATCACAAGATTGCCGCCCATAAATATACGTAATACCTTTGGCGTCTACAGGAACTGCGCCTGTAATAGCATAAGCTTTATCCCCTTCTCCCAAACGCATCGTTGGCATCACAATCATATAATGAGAGTTAATGCAACCTGTTTGGTGTGCTTTTGCCCCACTTATATAAACACCTTCGTCTGTTCGTTTCGTGATATGCACAAACATATCTGGGTCTTCTTGCTGATGTGGCGCTAAACTTCTATCTCCTTTTACATCGGTCATCGCTCCACCCACTACATAATTATATTGGTGCATTAAGGTTAAGAAACCTTTCAACCTTTCGTGGTAAGTCGTCCCGTATTTTTCATCTACTTCAAAAGTCACCGAATACAGGGAATTGAAAGCATCCATACCGACACAACGTTGAAAACAAGTACCTGTAATCTGCCCTAGTTTTCGTTGCATTTTATTCTGCAAAACCAATTGTTTGGCATCTGTACAGATATTTAAAAAACGACTAACGGGTTCGCCCGTAAAAGGAGAAATAACCGAAGCTAATTCGGGGGCTTGAACCGCTAATTCATAGGTCTCTGCAATGGCATTGATTGACGGTCGAATCATTGGATGTTCGACGTAGTCTTTGACTTTCTCGCCAAAAAGGTAAATGGTTAAATCTCTTCCTCGGAGAGAATTAATGTAGGAAGTCCCGTCGGTAATTTTTGTTGGTGTTTCGTTGGTGGTCATATATGTTTAAAGTTATTAGATGTCATTAATGTTATTGGAAGTTATTATCGAGAAGCGGTCGAATATAATTGTTGAATTGTTAAAATTGTTATATTGTTAACATAAGGTACTTATACATCAATATAGCAATAAAACAATTCAATAATTATTGCCTGAATCATCATGTCGGAGTACTTAATTTCAAATAATCCCTAATAACGTCAAACTTACTACTTTCTCCCTATTACTTTATTGGCTGGATGTAAAATATCGGTGAATAATTTTAAGTTCTCTTGATTTTCTTCTAAGTAGAAGGCATTTAGAATATCTTGTTTCTCTCTTTTGGTTAAATGGTAGGTCATAGAAGCCCGTTCATTTTGCTCGGTTGGTTGATAGGAAAACCGAATGACATCAAAATGATCTTCGCCCAGTAAATCAAAAATAAATCCTAGGTTAGTATCATGCTCAAACTCTTGTAGTTTCAATAGTTTTCCTGCGATTCCTAAGGGATTGAAAATACTACCAATCAAACCATCTTCATCACTTGGTGTCACTTCATTAATACCATCCTTTGTATCTATTTGTACTAGCACTACGCCACTTGTATGCTCAAGAATCCAATCTTTGAAAACATGTATAAAACGAGTAGCAGAAGTAATCCCATGATTGTCTCTGAATCCTGCATCTAACACTTCTATTTTGGGGGTACTTGGCAAATGCACATTCGGTAAAATATAAGGATAGGTGGCATTCATCCTTAAAGCTGTTGTAAACTTTAAGTTCATGGCATCTTGCGCTTTAAACACTTTTCCAAAATCTACCGCATCCGTTTTTACGGTATTTCGCTTACTATCAAAGATGGGGGTTTTGGTCATATAAGATACGCCCTGAGGCGAAATGACCATTCGACGACCATCATTGACAATAGAAGGTGTAATAAACAACATCGGAATAGTGGCTTGTTGCTCAGGCATTTTATAAGCACTAATGGTTTTATCTAAAATGCCTTCTGTATTTTCATTAAACTGTTTTTCAAAAATATAGCCTCGATCTTTATGGTATTCGTAGCCACCAGATTTAAAAGTTGCCCAAGGCAAAAAGAGGTCATTGGAAACGATCGTAAAAGTGATGGAATTTAGTAAATCGGTAGAAATATTTTCGATGTGCTTATTATCATAAAAATCAGTTTCCTTGCCCAACGTCTTTTGTAAATAGACCTCTCGCATATAAGCAGCGCCTAACATACCGCCCGAAGCGCCCGAAATTAAGGAAGTATGATTCATTAATTCACCACCTAAAGCTTTGTCTACTTGCTGCATCACTTGAGTCGTCCAAGTCGCTGCTTTCATCCCACCACCACTTACACAAAGCAAAACCATTTTGGGTTTTTCTTCCGTTTGTTTTTGCTTCCAATTATTTAAGATAGTAATCGTGTTTTCGATGTCAGGAATCGTATACTTTGGGAAACTTTGAATATCTAAAGCGTCGGTTGTATAGTTTGTTTTAGCTACATTATAATTCAAGCCATAGGCTCTATTTTCATGGCTAAAGAATTCATATTTAGTCAATTGCTGGACACAACCTAACAACAAAATAATAATCGTCATTCGCCATTTACCAAACCAATAAGTAACAGCGCCCACTAAAGCAATAACCATACTGCAAAGAATAAAGACACTAGAAGCAGCGGGCAATCGAAAATAGGGATTGTCTATTAAAAAACCGAGTAAGATCAAGAAGAAAAAACCAGATAATTGTACCACTAAGATATTCAGATGATTCTGTTTAAATACCTTAAACAAAGTCTCTTTATCATAATGCGTAACACTTCTGACCAATAAAGGGCGTAATGCAGTTGATAAATAAGTATTTACTTTCCATTGTGTTCGATTTTCTCGAATAGAATCTATATTGATGTAAGGTCTACCAGGGGCTAATTTTCCAGTTAAGTTAGGAGGTACTTCTCTCGTTTTTTCAAAATGTAAAATATCTTTATTCGTAAATTCAAAATAGATCGCCAACAGAGAGATCAATAATAAGCTACCTAATAAAAAACCGAGACAATTTAGCATGATATTTTCAAAGGAACGCAATTCATAATAGCCTTGAAAATAAACGATATGGAGAAAATAAAAGACAAAAAAGGAAAAAGGAATAATAAAATTATTGATACAAAATTTAGTAAATGGTTTGGACATCGTTGCGATAAAAGGAAAACGGTGTGCATCCAATAAATAGGTCGTTAAATTCCAAGCCATCATAAATGCCCCAAACCAAAAACCAACTATAAAAAAGCTAACGAAATTAATTTTACCCAAATATTCAGGCGACAGAAAAAGATATTTAACCCCAAAAATATGTCCAATTTGTCCACTGATTAATAGTGCGAGTAATACCCAAGTAAACAATAAAATTAGGTTGCTTCTAAAATGCAAAATGAGCAATTGGAAGGGAAAGGAGTAATAAATATTTTTAAAATGTTTCCGCATTTGGGAGATACTGAAAGTTTTGGTTAAAAGTAATTTGGTAATAAAACTGTCTTACGGTCAATTTAGTTGCTTCTCCATTTTAATCCAATGCCTCTTTGTAGTTATTTTGACGAAAGCATCTGCAATTTTAAGCCTTTCCCGATAAATAAAAAACGATAAGACAACGTGGAGCCCAAAAGACCTACCTTATCCTACCGTTTTATTGGATTGTTGACTTATTAAATTCCAATAAGGCCTTTGATCCGAAAGCTTGAAAGCTTTACTATCAGTTTGCTTCCCATAATCCCGAATTAAAAACTACTTCTTCTTATTAGCATTAGTATATTGTTGCCGCTCATTATTAAAATGATCAAAAAGGGTATGTAAAAAACTTAAAATCATCCCTAGTCCAATAAAAATGTAGAAAATGGTAAAAATTTTTCCACCATTAGTTTGTGGAGAAAGGTCGCCATAGCCGACGGTAGTTAAAGTAATGACAGAAAAGTAGAGGGAATCTATATAGCTCCAGCCCTCTAAATAATGATAAGCAAAGGTGCCTATCAATAAAATAATCAAACTAGTGATTAGTAAATCTCTGTATTGTTTATCCTTTAAGAAACTGATGATTGCTTTAAAAAAGACCATGTTTTATAATATAATTAATTGGAGATTTATAGTGAAGGGGGTGGCGTTTATAACACTCAAAAATAGTAGATTTAAAATAAAGTAACTCGAATCATCATTACAACACCAAATAAAAACAAGGCAAGACCAGAAATTTTCCGCATTTTTAGAATATGCCTAGGCTGTAAATGAGTACTGATTTTCTCGGCGAGTACTACTTTTAAGATGTCTGTAATGATAATGGTTACTAAAATACTACCAAAGAAGACATAATTATTCATAGAAAATAAAGTTGTTTCTATGGATCTGGTGGTAATGATACTCGTCCAAAAAATGACAGAAAATGGGTTAACTGTATTAATTAAAAAACCCTCTAAGCCTAAGCGCCATTCCGAAGATAATATTTCTAAACCTTGTGCTTGTTTCATGTTTTCAACAGGCTTAGAAATAAGCATACCCACCCCAATACCAATCAAGACTAAGCCGCCCAAAACGCCTAAAATGGGTTCAAATAAGGGTGATTCAATCAGCTTAGCAATGTGTGTGACTCCTAACATAATTCCAACGATGAATAACACATCACTTAACCAAATACCAGCAGCGACCCATAGTCCCGCTTTGATACCTTGTTCTATGCTTCTTTGAATTAAAGAAAATAGGATAGGGCCTACCAATATAGCTAAGGCTAAGCCCATTAATATGCCATTCCATAATTCAATCACTAGCTATTATATTTTTAACGGTAACTTGGTTGACGGTGTACGGTAAACGGACGGTCAAATATAAATCATTAAGTCAGATATAATTCAAGAACATTTGCTAAAATGCTTAGTTCAACTTGTCAATAAAATAGGCATTCATTGAAAATTCTTTTGTTCCTTGAGGTTAGTCTCTACATTCTACTCTCTACTATCCAACTAATTAATAAACAGAATTTTAGCCACCGCAGTATTCGGGTTTCCAGAAAAACCAACGGCTTTACTGGTACTAAAAACTAAATAAACTCCCGTACTTGCTTTCCTTCCAGAAAAGTCACGACCATCCCAAATCGCTTGTCCACCCAAAGCAGTTGTTTCAAAAATTAACTGCCCACTTACATCTGTAATTTTTACGTTCGCATCTCTTGCCAAACCTTTAATCGCAATTGGTCCGTCATATTCAGGTCGAACTGGATTTGGAAAGGCATAAATGTCTGGACTATTAATCACACCTCCTGCTATCGCTTCGCCTCTTAAAGAGATGATACCATTATTCGTACCAATAAATGCTTCGCCTGTTGCTTGATTGATGGCGATGTCTATAATGGTATTATCAAAAAGCGGGCTATTTTCTGTATTGAAGAAGGCAATTTGCTCACCACCGTCAGGAGATTGGATAAATAAGCCGTTATCTGTGCCAATCCATTTGCGATTAGCACCATCGACTGCAATAGTTTGTACATTTTCTGTGGCTAATAAAATAGCACCAATACCATCCTGTTCGACTTGTTTTAGTCTACCACAATCATCATTGTCAAAAACACTTGTCCCACAATCGAATATAATGGGCCCTTCTACTGTACCCACCCAAACGGCGCCGTCCAAATCTACTTCTAGACAATTGACTCTAGTAGTTGGTAATTCACTATTAGCAGGCGTAATCAACTTTATCCGATCATCATTGATATTATCAATTGTACCATTATCATCAAAAACTAAAACGCCTTCATTGCCTGCGACAAACCATTTATATCCATTTTGATCAATGGCACATTGTAGCAAGCCCTTAACTGGGGCATTAAAATTTCGCCATTCGCCATTTGCTTTTAAGACAGAAATAGGGCGACTGGCAGTATGATTACTCATCCATAAATTATTTTCTTCGTCAAAGGCTAAACCCGCCACTCTTTCTCTCGCATCATCCCCAACCGCACCTTGCAGAGAAGAATTTTCATCATTATAAACGGTATAATTCTCGCCATCTATTTCTAGTAAACCTCCCCAGAAAGTACCGACAAATAGTCGCCCATTTTCGGGATGTGCAACGATTCGATTAAAATCTCGATCAATATTTTTTTCTAATAGAATAGACGTATTTCCCCGATTAATCACCCGCCATTCATTCCCTTCTTTGATAAAAATACCATCCACTCGATTTAGGGCAGTCTGATTAGAGGCAACTCCCCCTGCCGTTACATATACTTTATCATTTGCCAATAATATCTCGCTGCTATTATGAGAACCCGGAGAGTTGAAATCTAAAGGATTACAACCAGTTCCTACTTCATCGGTAAACCGAACCCCTCTGAATTGGTCGGCATACCAAATCCGTCCATTTTCTTCTTCAATAGCATATCTTGGTCGGTCAATACATCGTCCACCCGAATTGACAAAACTATCATCTTCTCTAAAGAATAATACCTTTCCTCGACAACTCCCATTACAAGTTAAACCAGCGATTAAAAATTCCTTACCTGCTGATAAATAACCGATAGAAAAATCTGATTCGGTATGCACTTCTGTTAAAGTACCATTTTGGTAGCGAAACAAGGCATCATTTATATCTAAATACAAACTATTATGGTGTGCTGCTAAAGCATTGGAACTATAAACCGCAGGAAAACCGTCTGCTACATCCAGTAATTGCCAATTATTAAAATCACCAAAATTAATAGCTGGATTATTTTCAACGCGATAAATACCTTCTTCGGTAGCGGCATAAATATAACCGTCAAATATCGCCATACTAAATACTGGAACGCCTGTAAAAGTGGTGAATTCAAATTCTTCTCGTTCTAAATTCAATTTAACGATCCCAAATCCAGTCGATAAAAAAGCACCATTTCCCTCAAATAAAATATCGTAAACAGTTCTATCCCCAACAATGGAACTATTGGTTTGAATATCTCTAAAATTAATCGTTTCGTCCGATCTAACTAAGTCAATATTGCTATTATTATAAATGACTAATAGGGCGTCTAAAGTTGTATTATACTTTATTTTATTGATGCCCACATCGGTCAAACCATCTACCGTCGAAATAAAGTTTACCGCAAAATCTTCTTTTTCAATAGTGAAAAGAGAAAATGGGGAAGCATAATAAATCGTAGATTCGCTTTGCGTAACCCAATTGCCCGAGTGATACGGTAGATGGGATTTCCATTGACCTATTTTTAGTTCGTTTTCTTGCGCAAAACCTATAGTGCTTATAATTAGGAAGAATAAGCATAGCATTATTAAAATATTGGCAGAAAATTTATTGGTGTATGGTTTAGTTTTTTTTATCATTTATCTTTTTTTATTGGGTTGGTTTTTGAGAAATTAGAGAAGTGATGTTTTTAATTGATATACTCAATTAAAAATTGCTGTTTTTATTTTCACTTTAACTTCTTTTTTGACTAGATCAATCCCATAAGTATCTTTTAAATATTTTTTCATTTCAAGAATATCATTAGTTTTTGAAATAATTAAATCATAACGCAACACAGGCTTTGATGAATTATATTCTACTTTAGTTTTTGTTCTGATTGAGAAAGAAGAGGCTAAAAAATCAAAAAATACATTTTTATATTTAGTAAATTCTTCTGTTTGTTTGACCACATCAATATCTGAAATTTGGTCAATGGAAAGATATTTTTCTAGTTGCGAGATATTAGGCATTATATACCAGACTTCTTGAATCTCCTCACTTGGTTTAATCGTAAAATTTAGTTTATCTGCCAATCTTAAAATTACATCCTCTATAATTTTTTTTGTATCACTTTCGCTAGTGATTTTTATATCACTCTTGATTGTTACATTCATTATTTCATTTTCGGGTAATTGGCCTTCAAATTTCCAGTCATATTCTAGTTTAAGCCACTCAGAAAAAAATGGAAGAATGGAATAAATTTCCTGATTACTTAATTTCAGGAAAAATCCATCTTCAAAATTAGTGGTAATTCCTTTTCCCAAAGTTCCATCACCATAGTCTATCAATAAATGATAATTGACATTTTCAAGCGTATTAACAGAATAGGCTTTGTCGAAAATAATTCCTTTTTTACGATTGTCATTGAATACGTCTTTTGATAAAAAAATATCTAATACTTCCTCTGTTAAATCAGTTGTAATTCCTCTCCATCTCAACATTCCATTTTTATCAATTAGAATCGTTACAGGAATTGTCTGCACATTAAATGCTTTTTTAAGGCTTTCATTTTCATCGAGAGCTATATAACTTGACATAGGGTTCTTTAAAAGAAAATTTTCTACCATTGCACTGTTTTCATAAGAGTTAACGGAGATAAATTTAATTTCCTTACTATATTTTTCTGTCAATTGATTAAAATGTGGAATAGCAGCTACGCAAGGACCGCACCACGTAGACCAAAATTCTAGAATAATAGGTTTATCTTTTATTACAGACATTCCTTTGGGATTATTAATCCATTCTGTAAATGCTATTTTGGGCGCTATTGAGTCATTGAAAACAGTTTGGCCATTTAAAGCAATTATTGTCGTAAAGAAAAGTAGCAGAGAGAAAATGGTTTTCATAACTATTGGTCTTTTAATTTTTTCTTATTAGTCATTAACTTAGTTTGTAGAACTACTTAGCTATCTTTTTCCATGACTTTTGCTGTTGCAAATCATCTTTTTGGATAACTTCTTTCACTCCCTCCTGCTCCGCCATTGGACACCCACAATCTGCACTTTTACAAGCAAAAAGCAACAAACACCCAAACAGGCAAAATTTCCATTTTTTAGAAAAAATCATAACGTATTGAAGTTTAAATGATTGTAATATCCAATTCAAGACAATAAATACCTTACCTTCTTAACGAAAATTACAACAAAATAATATTAACTTGCTTATTATAAATAGGAGTTATATCTTAAAGTATCGGCGAACTTGCCCAATTCTAAAATAGTCATTATGAAGCGTCCATTATTATTTGTTGTTGTTTTACTTTCCTTCACTCAAATTGGGCTAAGCCAAGAAGTAACCGTCTCCGCAGAAGTAACGCTTCGAAGCGACCAAAGTTATTCAATTATTGGCAAATTCAATGAAAAAACCCTGCTCTATCGAGATAAAGGGACAGAATTTGAAATCCAAGCTTTTAATAACGATTTATTGGGATTGAGTTGGACAAAAGAATTAGAGTTGGACAAAAAACGACCAGAAGTAATAGATGTATGGGGGAAGGAGGATTATTTTTATGTGGTCTATAGGTTTAAGCAGAAAGGGAATTCTATCATCAAAGTCCATAAATATAATGAAGCGGCCAATCTAGTAGATTCTACCAATATCATAGATTATGGGAAACGCTTTTATTCGCCTGAACCAGAAATTGTTTTGTCACAAGACAAGAAAAAAATCCTACTATACCATACCGAATATTTCACAAAGATAGAAGTAGCCGTATTTGACTTGATCAAAATGGAACTATTATGGAACAAAGAATTTAACCCCAAAGATTTAAATTTTGGTGCTGATTTCCACCAAATGTTAGTCGATAATGATGGAGGAATGCACATGATTTTAAATCGAGAAAATGATCGAGCGAAAAAGGATAAGCCACACTATTTTGAATTTATTTATCAACCAGCAGACGAAGGGAAAGCGCCGATAAATGCTGTCTTTTTAGAAGGGAAATTATCTTATGATGCTTATTTTAAAATTGATAACCTCAATCAATCTATCATTGGCGGTGGTATGTATTCCGATAAAAACAAAGGACGTACACAAGGTTACTATTACCTAAACTTACCTTATCTCAATCCCGAAAAAAAATCCCTTGCTTTTAGAGAATTTGACCAAGGTTTTAAGGAGCAATTAGTGGATAAAAAAGTAAAGACAGAAAAAGGTTTATTTGATGTAGGGATTCAAGATATTGTCATTAGAACAGACGGAGGAGCGATTATAATTTGTGAACAACTAAAAGATTTTGAGCGAGCTGCAGCCGCTGCTAATACCACGACAACAGCCCGAGGCTATTATTCTAGTCGAGAAAATGGCAGGTATGCCGTAGACCATTATTACGAAGATTTATTCCTGTTTTCTGTTCATCCTGACGGGGAACATCATTGGCAGGAAATTTTACATAAAAAACAATTTTCGCAAGATGATGATGCCGCTTTTTCTTCTTTCTTTTTGGCAACAACTTCTCGTAATTTACGGCTCATTTATAATGACGAGATTCGAAATGAAAATACAGTAAGCGAATATGTGATTAAAGGGAATGGAGAATTCGACCGAAATAGTATTTTGAATACAGCAAGCCAAGAATTGCGTTTGCGTTTCCGAGAAAGTATGCAAGTAGCAGCTAATGAAATTTTAGTACCTAGTGAACGGAAGAGTCGGTTGAAATTGGTGCGGTTGACGTTTTAATAGATTTTTCTGTAGTGCAAAGCTCTATTTGGTGCAAAAAACCAAGCAGAGCTTGGCGCTACAGAAATTATGCAAAAATCTTACAAGTCAAAATAGTAAAATCATCGGGGAAATCTTGCCGCCCTTTGAATTGTTTGATCTCCGTCATCAATTTATCATTAAAAGCTTGGGCGGATAATTGATTGTTTTGATAAGTAAATTCATTAATCATATCGGCATCTAAAAAGTCTCCTTCATTATTCCGTAAGTCGGTCAATCCATCCGTATAAGCAAGAATTGTTGCTGGCCCTTCGATAATTCCTTCTCCTATTTCTATATGTGGCAATTCTTCAAAAGATCCCAAAATTGTACACCCCTTTCTCAGCAAGACCACTTCATTATTATGTACTAAAATCGGTGGATTATGCCCTGCATTAACATATTTTAATTCCTTTGTTTTAGTATTGTACTCTGCCACAAAAAAGGTTAAGAATTTTTCACTCTGTGTAATTCGTAAAACAGATTCATTCAACGCTCTAACAAAATCATCTAGCGGGTAATTCTTACGGATTAAACTATGAAAATTCGCTTGAAAATTCGCCATCAACAAAGCTGCCGCAACGCCTTTTCCAGAAATATCACCCACACAAAAAGCAAGTCGATGTTCGTCAAATTGAATCACATCATAATAATCACCACCAACGCCTAAATGGGGTCGGTAGATACTAGCAAATTCATAATTATCCCCGCTTGGTAAGATTGTTGGAATTAACATACGCTGCATCTCGCTCGCCAATTCCATTTCTTTTTTGAGTCGCTCTTGTTCTAATTGTCGTTTAAAAAGGCGCTTGTTTTCAATCGCCACCGCTACAATATTGGTTACGGTCGTAATGAATTGCACCTTATTATACATATCTTCATTCTCCTCAAATCCACCAATAAATACATAAGCCAAAGGTGACTTCTTGTGCATTACGGGAATGACGACATCAAATTCTTTGAGTAATAAGTGGTCATCAGCGTCTAAATTATGTAAGCGATTGTATTCGGGTAAGCGGTCACTAATATCTAAAGCAATTAATCCTTCTGGAATACCTGCAAATGCTTTGCAAACCCATTGATCGTTGTCTTTAAAATAAAGCGCTAATTTTTTGATGCCCATTTCCCAACTTAGGAAAGAGGTGAACATATCAAAAAGCCCACGAGAAGAAACATTATTATTGATCGCCTGGGTAAGATTCAAGAGGCGATTAACTTGTAATTGCTTGAGATGTAAATCTCGTTCGAGTTGTTGTATGTTGGATAATTCGTTATTGACTTCGGCTAATGAGGACATGGAACTAGTTCATTTTGATAAGGACACAAGTATCAATAAGTCGTCCTTACTTTATTAGTTGAATAGGTATTCCTAAGGCCTTTTAGTCGTCTAATTATTGCTTGGTAAATATAATAAAAATATTTAAATATGTTTTAATAATTCACGTATTTGAAAAATAAAAAGCCTTTAAAGATTAAAAAATTGTTGCAGCGTGAAGGTAATACTTTAAATGTTTAAAGTTGCATAAAGTCCTCTTTTAATACTTTTTGAAGATTTTCTAATAAAAAATTGGCGTTTTGCTGATTGAAAATAATCGGCGGTTTTATTTTTATTACGTTATGGTATAGGCCATCCGTACTCATTAAAATGCCCTGTTCTTTCATTCGATTAGCTAAATAGGAATTTTGCTTAGCTGCGGGTTCTAAAGTAGTTACATCTTTGACTAATTCAAAACCTAGAAACAACCCATGCCCTCGGACATCTCCAATAATTGGAAATTCTTTCGATAAATTGGTCAACTCTTGTTTTAAATAATTACCCATTGCCAAAGCATTTGCTTGTAATTTTTCGTCCTCAATAATTTGTAATACTTCTTTGCCAATAGCACAAGAAACGGGGTTTCCCCCAAAAGTATTGAAGTACTCCATCCCATTATTAAAAGCATCGGCAATTGCCCGAGTCGTAACCACAGCCCCTAATGGATGCCCATTGCCAATTGGTTTGCCCATCGTTACAATATCAGGTACAACGTCTTGTAATTCAAACCCCCAAAAATGGTCACCAACTCTGCCAAAGCCAACTTGCACTTCATCCATAATGCAAACACCTCCTGCATTTCTAACATGCGCAAAGGCTGTTTTTAGATAATTTGGCGGCAAGACAATTTGCCCACCGCAACTTAAAATAGATTCACAGAAAAATCCTGCAATATCTTTTCCATTGGCCCAATTTTCTTGAATGACTTGATCAATATAGGCGGCATATTTTTCGCCTGCTTTTGGGTCGTCTTTTCTAAATTCTCCTCTATAAGTATCAGGCATGGGCACAATATGAATATGGTCTGCCTTTCCTTTGCCTCCTGGACTGTCAAATTTATAAGAACTTAGGTCAATACAATTTTGGGTATTCCCATGATAGCCTACTTCTACTGCAATGAAATCTTTTTGGTTGGTATAGGTCTTTGCCAAACGCATCGCTAATTCATTTGCTTCACTACCAGAATTCACAAAATAACAAACCGATAATTCATCGGGTAAAGTGGCACAAAGTTGCTCCGCATATTCCATTAAATTTTTCTGCAAATAGCGGGTATTAGAATTAAAGACAGCCAATTGTTTTTGGGCAGCAGCGACCACTCTTGGATGCTGATGTCCAACATGCGGTACATTATTCACGGTATCTAAAAATCGACGCCCACCGCTATTATAAAGGTATTGCATAAATCCTCGCTGGATACGCAGAGGCTTTTTATAGGAAAGGCTCAAATTTGGCCCTAAATGATTTTTTCTAACGGTTAGTAAATTTTCATCTGTATATTTATCGCCACCAATGATATTTTCTGGCATCCCAATTAATAAATTAGGATCAGGGGAAATACTCGTAAAGATCTTTGTTTGGTGTGGAAACGCGGCCGCAGGGAAATCTCCTTTATAGCCCAACATATCAAGGACAATCTGAAAATGCAAATGTGGTGGCCAATCACCATTAATCGGTCTCGTTCCCATTCTAGCGATTTCCTGCCCTTTGACTATAGGCATTCCTACTTCCAAACCGTCTAAAGAATCAACACTCAGATGCCCATATAAGGTATAAAAAATTAGCTCCGAGTTTACTTGATGTTCTAAAATAATGGCTGGACCATAATCTCTATCTGCTGCATTATTATTAAAACTGTGGACAGTTCCCGCTAGTGGGGCATAAACAGGTGTACCCGCTTTCATAAAAACATCTACCCCGACATGTAGCGTTCGCCATTGTGGACCATCGTTACTCGTAACGGTGAATGCGTCCGAAGTATAAATTGGTCGAAATTCATTATACTTTCCAATACTAATATCTACCCCCGCATCTTCCATCATTCTATCGACTAATACTTCAAATTTTCTAGCGTCTTCAAAATTAGGATTGTTGCCTAGTTCTAAACTTCCTACACTTAAATCTAAAACAATCTTTTTATCATGGATTAAATCTGCTTCGACCAATCTTCCAAAACTACCTTTATTTTTTTCAACGAAGTCTAGAAAAATTGTATTTTTAGGACAAGCCTCATAGCCACAAATTGATCGAAAAGCATAATGCGCCAAATTAGGTGGGATTGATTTTAATTTCTCTAATAATGCCCAAGCTGGTTTGGCACTAATCTGTAAATATTCATTATCAGGTTCTGCTTGTTGATTGATGGAGGAAACTGTCACACTAATCATTAAGCGAGCAGCAATTAACGGAAAAATAACTTGACATTCCTTTTCAGTAATCGGAAAAACAGCATTAAAACCCTGTACGATGGCGCAAGCAGCATCAAGCGGTGCAGCTTTATCCATCAAAGCATAAGCCGCAGCAATAGCTACTTCGTTGATCGTATGCGTATGGACAATATCTCCAAAGTCTATTACCCCAGCAATTTGTGGATTGGCTAAATCATTATTGACTAAGACATTATAATCATTGGCATCATTATAATTGATACTTTTTCGTAAGCTAGGTAAAACGGGTTCGACTTCTGTTTGAAATAATGCTAAAAAATATTCAATTAATACCCTTTTTTTGGGTGAATCAAATACGTCCAAATGGTTTTTTATCCAACTTGCATTGGAACTATCCCATTTAAAGTAATGATGTGCGGCTGGATGCTCAAAATCTTTGAGTCCTTCGCATAGTTGCCCGCAGGTTGCGCCTAAGTTTTCTAGTAGTTGAGGACTATGTGGATTGACTTTAGCTAATAATCGCCCTTCTACCCAAGTTAATAATCGGAGGTACACTTGTTGCCCATCTTCTTTTGTAAAGCGAGTAATGGTTTCTCCTTGTTTATTAGCGATTATTTTAGGTAACTGAAAAGATAGGTTTTTATTCGCTAAATGTTTTAAAGCAGCATTTTGTAAGGCCAAATTTGCGGAATCTCGATTGGCGCTTTCTACTTTAAAAACATATTTTTCTTTTTCGGTAACGGTAAGGAGAAAGTTCAACTCTATTTCTCCAGGTAATTGGGTCGCAATTCCTTTGATATTAAAAAGGTGATCAACTATTTCTGCGGCTTGTATTGTGGTCATATTATACTGGTTAGGAGTTTTAGCTTCGATACCGTCTGTAGATTTAGTGGCTTCTCCGAAATTTTAGTGGCTTTAGCCTCGACACCATCAGGTTATACGGTGTCGGAGCGATGCTCCTTTTAGGTACTTTATCGGGTATTCAATATTTCTACAGGCAGGGTCAGGGCTAAAGCCCTTAATTTTATACTAATTTCAAATCTAGGAGTAATTTAGTCAGTACAACTAAAATTTGTACTACCAAGCAACTCATTTACTGCATTCCAAAGGAAGGCTATTAAGTAAAGATTTATTAAAATTGAGATAAGTCGTATCTCCTAAGTCAAATTCTTTTAATGTTTGTTGTTTTGGATTAAATTCTATCCAACCAATGGCGATCGGTGTATTGACGGCTTCGGTAATCATCCTAAATAAATAAACAGAATCAAGAGTGATATTTAAATTGTCATCCCCAAAAGGATTGGCTTCGGGGATAAAAGCGATACTTTCTTTTTTTTGCATCAATTCTCTTTCTATCTGCTGAACCCTATTGGCACTTTTGATAATCTCAACGACTTTTTTCAAACAATTATCCATAGTAGAAAGTGTAGAAGCTTTTTTACGCATGAGTACATAATGACTACTAATCGACATATCTTCTTTCTGAATGGCATGTTTTTTCCATTTAAAATTTTCGTTCAAATAGTCTTTATTTGCTTTAGGTAAAGTATAAATACTTGCTACATCGTTTGTGTCTATGAACTCCATTAATTTGGGATCTCGGATTTCAATCCCTTCAATGTCTAAGAAACCCATTTTAATACTATCCAATCGAATGCCGTCGAAAATAGAATACCTAAAATCACCACTTACCTCGGAATATCTCAGATCCGTATTTTTTAAAGTAGCATAAGTCATTTTAACATTCGCCATCAAACTATTGCGTAAATCAGCATTCGTAAAATTGATCCCATTCATATAGGTTTCTTCAAATTTTGCGTCTTGCAAATTAGCACCTACTAAATTAGCGTATTCTAAATCGGTATTTCTAAAAGAAGCACCTTGTAAATTGGCAAAAGATAATTCAATACCTTCCATATAATCTTCGTCAAATTTGGCATGCTGTAAATCGGCATAACTAAAATCCGCTTTAGCAAAAAGTTTTTTGTAAGTATCTTCGTGCAGATGGCTATTCGTCAAAGAAATTAACAATTGGCCTCTTTCTGGGCTTAAAGGTTGTTTGATTAGTGCATCATTTTCTAAGTAACGATAAGGGCGAAGTGCTTGACTCAAAGAAACAATTCTACCAATCAGCGCATCACTTAGTATATTATTAGGACTGGCTTTTAATTCATCCCCCATTTTATCCATAATATTACTCATCAAAAAGATAAGCGAACTACGGCGGCTTCCTTCTTCTAAGTTTATTTGCTGGTCTAATCGTTCATTTTGGGCGGCTAATAATTGATTTTGCGTATTTAAAATATAAGTTTGAATACCTAAAATGCATAAAGGAATCAATCCAAGCATTAAGGTAAAAACACCAACTCGGGTTAACCGCCAAACTAAATGTGCCGAGACATCTGCTAAAGTCACTTTAGATACCTTTCCATCTGGTAATTCTTCAAATAAGCGTAAAACACTTCGCTTCAATCCTTTCCCTACAAAAACGTTAGTCGTGAATTTACTCGCTATTTTACTAAAAACAGTACTAGCTTTTTTCTTACCTTTTAATAATTGTAATTCTGTCTTTAATTTTAAGTTTTCTTTGATAATTTGCTGGTATTCGTCCTTTGGATGATTAGATTCCATGCTTTACTTTTTCGTCAATGAATACTTAAATCAAATGTAGCCTTTTTGCTTTTATTAACCGAATAGTTCAGATAGTTATTTTGCATGATGAATTAGGTTGCTAGTTTATATGTACGTAAAGACGCAAAGTTTTTGAATTTTAGATTTCTAATATGCGAGCTAGAAAAGTAATAGGTAGCGTTCTAATAGTTAGAATAGTATTAGTACAATAGATAGTCAGCTAAGAAAATAATATATAGATGCTCTGTCTTTTGTAAATAAAAAATATATAACCCGTTGTCCTTTAATTATCCGCTGTAGAAAATTTAATACAAAGGATAATTAAAGGACAACGGATTTATTAATTTATTAGCTGACGCTTTAAAATAAAAACAACTTAAAGACAAATTAAAATAGTTCCTTTTAGCCTTTGCGACTTAGCATCTTTGCGTGCGCCTCAAAAAATATATTATGCGATAACCATTTATTAGCAAGCAAAGTATTTATTTTGTGGAATAATTAATTTAGCTATGTATCGACTTTTTTTGCTTTGCTTTTGTCTTTTGTTTACTGCTTGTCAAGAACAAGCAAAGCCAAAGCCTGCCAAGGGGCAAGTAACTTCCTATAAAAAGATAAAAGGCATTACTATGGGCGTTGTTGCTTATCAAATGACGTATAAAGATCCCGAAAATTTAGTTGCACACGCAACTATAGACTCTTTATTAGCCGCTTTTAACCGAGGAAACTCCCATTATGAGCCAAATTCTACCATTTCTCGCTTTAATCAATCGGAAAAGGGCATCACCATTGAAAAGAACAGATATGACCAGCATTTTATTAATAATGTTCTATTGGCTAAAGCCATTATTGCTCAAACAAATGGCTATTTTGACCCAACGGTTGCGCCCTTAATGAAGTATTATGGGTTCAGAAAAAAAGAAATTAAAGGGGTAGCAACGGTAGATACGGCTAAAATTTCAGCCTTAATGAAAACGATTGGTTTTGATAAAATTAGTATTGAAACAACAGGCAGTCAATTTACCATTCAAAAAACAAATCCTCAAACACAATTGGATTTTAGTGCGATTGCGAAAGGATATGCACTAGATGAAGTTGGTCGTTTTTTTGAAGAAAAAGGCATTGATAATTATTGGATAGACATCGGTGGAGAATCTAGAACGCGTGGAAAAAGTCCAAGTGGGCGTTGGTGGCGAATTGGTATTCAAGACCCTAGAGGCCCTAGAAATACGCCTATAGCTGTAGCCAATATGGAAAATTTATCTATGGCAACTTCTGGAAATTATGAAAGTTTCAGGATCGTTGATGGTAAAAAGATTGGGCATACAATGAATCCTAAAACAGGTTTTCCTGAGTTGAATAATCTGTTAAGTGCGACTGCTTTTGCGGTGGATTGTAGCATGGCAGACAGCTATGCTACGGCATTTATGACCATGGGTATGGAAAAAGCGTTTAACTTAGCGCAAAAATTACCAGGAACTGAGGCCTATTTAGTATATTTCGACGAAGATGGAACGGTTAAAACTAAATATACCGCTGGATTAGAAGGGACCATTAAGGATTTATATTAATGTCAACTGTCAACTCTTATATAGAGGCGAATGAATTCGCCTGTACAACTAAAATAAACGTAATGAAATTAAATCTCGACCGAGATTTGTGCTTTTTTGATTTGGAAGCAACTGGATTAAATGTAATTCGAGACCGAATTGTACAAATTGCCATCATCAAATATTCTAAAAAAGACAAAGAGCCAGAGCAATTAAGTATGCTCATTAATCCAGGTATTCCTATTTCGGAAGAAGCGATGGAAGTACATGGGATTACGCCTAAAATGCTATCCAATAAACCTACTTTCCAACAAGTTGGACAAAAGATTTTTGATTTTATTGGAAATTCAGACTTGGCAGGCTACAATTCCAATCGCTTCGATGTGCCGATGTTAATGGAAGAATTTGCTAGAGTAGGGATTGAATTTGATGTCTCTAAACGTCGATTAATTGATGTCCAACGAGTGTTTTATAAAATGGAACCTCGAACATTAAAGGCGGCACTTAAATTTTATTGTGGAAAAGAAATGGAAAATGCCCATGATGCCTTAGCGGATGTAGAAGCAACAATTGATGTTTTTAAGGGACAATTGGAACGATATGAAGGAGTAGATTTAGTAGATGCAGATGGAAATGTCATTGAGGCACCGATTAAAAATGATATGCAAGTCATTCATGATTTTACAAGTGACTTAAGAACGATAGATGCCACTCAGCGGCTAAAGTACGACCAAAACAAGGTCGTTGTTTTTAATTTTGGTAAATATCAAGGCAAACCAGTTGCAGCCACTTTGTATAAAGATCGACAATATTATAATTGGATTTTAAATAAAGAGTTTTCTTCACAGGTTAAGCAAATTGTTAAACGATTGGTGAAAGAATATGAGAAAGAACAACGGAATGGATAGTCAGCAGTCAGCAGTTGGCAGTCAGCAGTTGGCAGTGTTAGTCATAGTTTGCATATTGTTTACTGCTTGTTTTCAACCAGAAAGTGGCTGTTTGGATGTAGAAGCAACGAATTTTGAATTGGCAGCTGATGAGCCTTGTGATAGCGATAATTCAGCAACTAGTTGCCCTTGCACTTATCCTATTTTGTCTTTTGACACGATGAGTTATGTAGTTGAAAAATCTGATTATCAACCAAATACTTTTTATCGAATAAATTCCCAATTTATTCAAATTCAAAGCATACAATTTTATTTAAGTGGCTTTCAATTTAGACGAACTTCTGGTGAATGGGTTGGTGTTGCAGATACGATTAGTTTGGCGGTATTGAATGAAGACAACCAATTAGAAACTCAAGTATTTGCAGATGATTTTGTGTTAGTCAATCAGCAACCCAGTATAGATATGGGGGCAATTAAACAGCATGGTACTTTCGATAGTTTGCGTTTTGTGTTGGGTATAGAAGCACCTGCTAATTCAACTGACCCAGATTCTATTAACAGAACCAGTCATGCGTTGCTTGAATCAGACTTGCATACAGGTGACCAAGCAACAGGTTATATTTTTAATCAACTTATTTTCTTTAGAGATACCTTATCAAGTACGGCAATCACCCTCAATATTACTGCTGCAGATTTTGCTGGTCAATTGGATTTAATGGAGCTTAAAATGCCATTTTCTTACGAAACACCAATTGGAAAGGACTTTTCACTCGGAACTTTGCAGGTTGACCACGCAAAATGGTTTGATGGCATCAATTTTGTGGTTGATACAGAAGCAATTATGATTGAAAAGATTGTCGCAAACACGCCTAATGTCTTTTCCGTGTCCAATTGATTCCCCCCTTTGTTCCCATATAAAACAACTAAATTATATATTTGTACGTTTTATATAAGAATCATTTATGACTTCGCTATTGAAGCTTCCTACTAACTCTATTAATGTATGGGCTTATTTTTTAGCTTAGTCTACCTATCTGGTAAAGGTTATTCGCTATTATCAAAAAGCGAAATTCAAACGAAACCGAACAAAGATGAAGAACATTCTATCACTAATAATCATTTCTGGTCTCTTGATGGCTGCATCTTGTGGCAAAGAGTCTGCTCCTCCTGTCGATACGGCAACCATTAATCTGTCTTTCCGAGCGACTTATGGTGATGAGCCTTTGGTTTTAGATCAACAAACCTATCTTTATAAAGGTAATCCAATTAGATTTTCTAAAGTAACTTTCTATTTAGCGAACTTAGTAGTAGTTAATGATGACGGAGAAAGGGAATTATCAGACATTCAGTTTATTGACTTGTCTTTAACTCATAATACACCTGAGGATGCAGCTAAAGGATCGATTGTAAACTTTACAAGAGTTCCCGTTGGCGTTTATAGATTTCTAAGATTTGGGATAGGTGTTCCTGTTGATTTAAATAAAACGAATCCTTCCGATTATTCTACGAGCCATCCTTTAGGAGCAGACAATAGTAGCGAATATTGGGAAGCTTGGAATAGTTATATTTTTGCTAAAATAGAGGGACAATATGATGAAAATGAAGATGGAACAATTGATGGGAATGATATTAGTTTTGCTTATCATGCGGGAATGGATAGAGCTTATCCAGATGAACTTGAGTTTGATAACATTCTTAATTTAAGCGCAGGTGAAACTACGAACTTGAACTTTGAATTAGATGTTCAGAAATTACTTGTTTGGCCTCATGGAGAGCCATTCCCCCTAGAACCTCACGATCCTAACAATCAGACCGAAGAAATGATTGTTCTTATGAATAATTTTAGAAAAGCACTAATATTAAAATAAACACTAACTACTTATCAGTATGCCAACTAAGAGTTGAATAAAGATATAAGTTACTGTAAATCAGTTACATGTATTTTTAATTAATTTAATTTTAACATTTTGAAAACAATATGTATTTTACTGATAATCAGCAATTAATAAAAATAACCACGTAGTTAAATTGTTGTACTTTATTGTATTTTAAATCATAACTAACTGATTATCAGTAATTTTTAACTCTTAGTTCGCATTCAGTACTTTGAATTAAATTATTCAAATGAAAATTAAGCGATAATGAGAGAACTTTTTAAAATTGTATTCCTCCTATTCTGCCTTACCTTTACCGCTTGTCGCAAACAAACTGCTGTACTTGTTGATATCGCTTCCCTTAATTTATCTTTCCGAGCAACTTATGGTGACGAGACTTTAGTACTAGACAATCAGCAGGAATACGATTATGAAGGGAAACCAGTAAGATTTTCCAAAATTAATTTTTACTTAGCTAATTTAGTAGCGATCAACGACGATGGAGAAACAGCATTATCAGACATTCAATTTATAGATTTATCGCTAACGCATAATACTGCAGCTGAAGCGGAAAGCGGATCAGTAATAAAATTTAATAAAGTGCCTATTGGGGCGTATAAGTATTTAGGATTGGGAGTCGGTGTTCCTACTGATTTAAACAAAACAAACCCTTCCGATTATGCCACAAGTCATCCTTTAGGAGCAAATAATAGTAGTGAATATCTAGAAGATTGGAATGGTTATGTCTTTGTAAGAATAGAAGGACAATACGATCAAGATGGAGATGGATTTGGGAGTAATGATATAGCTTTTTCTTATCTGGTAGGCGGTCGTGAGAGTCTGTATAGACCGATTGAATTTGAAAATACGCTAGTTTTTAAGGCTGGAGAAACAACTAATTTGAACTTTGAATTGGATGTTAGACGATTATTGACTCGTCCTGCGGGTAGTTTGATTCCTATCATAGATTATAACCCAAATGATATAAATGAAGAAAGACAAATTATTATGGATAATTTTGAGCTAAGAGCATTCCAATTAAAATAAAATGCTACCATGTCAACTGCTTAACAAACTCTCTTCCTTTTCTTGCATAGTAAAGACATTTGGTTCCCATAAATAAACTAATTTGCAAAGACGATTCGTTTTAAAATATATCCTGTTTTTAAAATTGATAAAATGTCTTGTTTGTATAGAAATAACTACCTACTCTTCTTAATAATTCTAGTTCTTTTTGCTTGTAAAAAAGATAGACCTTCCGTAACGACTAATCCACCGCCTGTAACGGATGCCACAGACTTAAGCAGTATTTCCTATAATCCAGTAGCCGTTGAATTGCCCGATGTATCTCCTTTACCCGTGATGGATATTCCTGAAGATAATCCTTTGACAGAAGCAGGTGTTGAATTGGGTAGATTTTTATTTTTTGACCCTATTTTATCGGGTAATGAAAAAATGGCTTGTGCAGACTGCCATTTTCCTCAAAGTGGTTTTACCGATAATTTGGCGGTTAGTACAGGAACAGATGGTATCGCTGGTTTAAGAAGTTCGATGTCTTTAGTTAATGCGGGTTATTTTACCAAAGGTTTATTTTGGGATGGTCGAATCAAAACTTTAGAAGAACAAGCGTTATTACCAGTAGAAGATGTGATTGAATTGCATAATGATTGGGAAAGTGTAGTCGAGAAAATGCAAGTACATGCTGATTACCCAACTCGATTTAGAATAGCCTTTGGGATTAATAGTACCGACGAAATCACCAAAGAATTAGCGGTCAAAGCTATTGCCCAATTTGAAAGAAGTTTGATAAGTTTTAATTCTAAATATGATAGAGTCGTTCGAAATGAGGCTTTTTTTGAAGAGGATGAATTAACTGGTTTTGAATTATTCTTTGACGAGCCTAATAATTTACCAGATGCCGAATGTGGCCATTGTCATAACGCCCCTTTATTTACGGTCAATCAATATTTCAATAATGGTCTTGATTCAGTTGGTAGTCTAGAAGATTTTAAAGACAAAGGTTTAGGTGCAGTTACAAATAACCTATTTGATAATGGAAAATTTAGAGCGCCTAGCCTTAGAAATATTGCCTTAACTGCCCCTTATATGCATGATGGCCGCTTCCAGACTTTAGAAGAAGTGATTGACCATTATAATGAAGGCGCTCATTTTGCGGATAATATTGATCCGCTGATTAAGACCAAAGGATTAGGGCTTTCAGCGCAAAATAAAAAAGATTTAATTGCCTTTCTACACACCTTAACGGATACCTCTTTTGTCAATAATCCAGCTTATCAGAATCCGTTTGAATAAAACGTAGCACAGACATTCTTGTCTGTGAAATTGAAGTTATTTTTACATAAGTACCAACTCATAATTAGTTTAAAATTTCAGGGAGATTATTTTTTCGATAGTTTTCTTTAAAAAATCCAGTCATAGCACCGCTACGGCTTGATTTTTTAGAGGAAAATAGCGGAAAAAGAAGCCGCTGAAAATTAATAATAATTGTGTGTTGGTACTTAGACAGGAATGTCTATGCTACTTATGTACTACGAAAATACCCTATCTTTGCAGCCGTGAAGAATCTACAACGATTAATACAGCTTTATGCCGAAGATGAAAGGGTCAAGCAACTGATTTCGGCCCTACAATCAGACACACCTGCTCGACTACAATTGGTCGGAATGATGGGTGCGCAGGAAGCCTTTGTCTTGACGGGAAGTTATTTAACCGCTCCTCGCAGTCATTTATTCATTGCCGCCGATAAAGAAGAAGCCGCTTATCTCTACAATTCCATCGAAAGTTTATTCGATAAAAAGCCCATTCAATTTTTTCCTGATTCCTTTCGACGACCGCAATATTTTGAGGTGTTGAATAGTACCAATGTATTATCCAGAACTGAAACGGTCAATAAAATTGCTTCTTCTAAAGCAGAAGGAGAAATAGTGGTAACTTATCCAGAAGCGCTTTTTGAAAAAGTTGTCTCGCCTGAGGTACTACATGCACAAAAGATTGATATTACAGTAGGAGCAGAAATAATCGTCAATGACATCATCGAACAATTGGTCACTTACGGTTTTGATCGGGTTGACTTTGTTTATGAACCTGGCCAGTTTTCTATCAGAGGAGGGATAATAGATATTTTTTCTTATGGAAATGAATACCCTTATCGAATAGAGTTATTTGATATAGAAGTGGAAAGTATTCGGTTGTTTGATCCAACCACGCAATTGTCACAACGGAAAATTTCTAAAGTGACGATTATTCCAAATATCAATACCAAATTTGACCACAGTCAAAAGGTATCTCTCTTTAAGGTCTTACCAGCAAACACAGCGATTTGGATGAAAGATTATCAAATGGTGATCGACAAATTGCAAGAATGCTTTGAAAAGGCAGAAGAATTTTCAAAATCACTTTCCTTAATCGAAGACGAATCCTTAAAAGAAATATTTAGAGATCGAGCTTTTATTCGCCCCAATCAGGTTATTGACGAAATTTCGGATTATTCGATTATTAGTTTAGCGAAATCGAAGCATCCGTTTAAGGTCGATAAAAAGATTGTTTTTACCACTCGCCCACAACCGAGTTTCAATAAAAACTTTAAGTTATTAATAGAGAATCTTAATGATAATGAAAAGAAGGGATTAGAAAATTATCTCTTCACAGGAAATGCCAAACAAATAGAACGCTTCTACTCTATTTTTGAAGATTTAGAAGCCAATGTCCAATTCCATCCAATTCAAAAAGCCATTCATAAAGGTTTTGTGGATATGGACTTAAAGGTTTCTTGTTATACGGATCACCAGATTTTTGAACGTTTTCATCGGTATAAACTCAAAAAAGGATTTACTAAGAACCAAGCTTTAAATCTAAGGTTACTAAGAGAATTGAAGCCTGGTGACCATATTACGCATATTGACCATGGAATTGGTCGATTTTCTGGTTTAGAAAAAATCAATATTAACGGACATAACCAAGAATCTGTTCGGGTTATTTTTAAGAATAATGATCTGCTTTATGTGAGTATCAACTCTCTACATAAAATTGCGAAATTTAGAGGGAAAGATGGAATGCCTCCAAAATTAAGTAAATTAGGTTCGGATGCATGGAAGAATTTAAAACGTAAAACGAAGAGCAAAGTCAAAGACATTGCCAAGGAATTGATTAAATTATATGCCCAAAGAAAAGCAGCACCCGGTCATGCTTTTCCACCAGATGGTTATTTGCAAAATGAATTAGAAGCCTCTTTTATTTATGAAGATACGCCCGATCAATTAAAAGCGACCAACGATGTCAAGGCAGATATGACAAGTGATAGCCCGATGGATAGATTGATTTGTGGGGATGTTGGTTTTGGTAAGACGGAGGTTGCGATGCGTGCCGCATTTAAAGCAGTTGTTGGTGGAAAACAAGTGGCTATTTTAGTACCAACCACTATTCTAGCTTTACAGCATTATCGAACCTTCAAAGAGCGATTAGATCATTTTGGGGTAACGGTAGATTATATTAATCGTTTTCGGTCTACCAAGGACAAACGAATTATTGGCGAAAAGCTAAAAAGTGGGGAAATAGATTTAGTGATTGGTACGCATGGTTTGCTAAATAAACAAATAGGCTTTAAAGATTTAGGTTTATTAATAGTTGATGAGGAACAGAAATTCGGTGTATCTGCCAAAGAGAAATTGAGGAACATAAAAATTAATGTAGATACCTTAACCTTAACGGCAACACCCATTCCAAGAACGCTGCAATTTTCTTTGATGGCGGCAAGGGATTTATCCATTATTCGTACCCCTCCACCCAATCGGCAACCGATTCATACAGAAATTCGAGTTTTTAATGATGAAGTGATTAGAGATTCTATTTTATATGAAACGGATAGAGGCGGACAAGTTTTCTTTGTTCATAATCGAGTGAAAACGCTGCCAGATATTACCGCAATGATTCAGCGATTATGCCCCGATGTAGACATCATAATGGCGCATGGGCAAATGGAATCGAATAAATTAGAAAGGGCTTTAATTGATTTTATTGATTATAAATATGATGTTTTGGTTTGTACCAATATCATCGAAACAGGCTTGGATATTACCAATGCGAATACGATTATTATCAATAATGCTAATAATTTTGGCTTAAGTGATTTGCACCAATTAAGAGGTCGAGTAGGTCGATCCAATCGAAAGGCTTTTTGTTATTTATTTTGCCCACCGATGTCTACCTTAACGACGGATGCGAGAAAACGCTTAAAGACGATTGAAGAATTTTCCGACTTAGGAAGCGGCTTTAATATTGCCATGCGAGACTTGGATATTCGAGGAGCTGGTAATTTATTAGGTGGCGAACAAAGTGGGTTTATTTCTGAGATTGGTTACGAAACCTATCAAAAGATTCTAGAAGAAGCGATTATAGAATTAAAAGAGTCGCATTTCAAAGATTTATTCAAAAAAGATTTAGCCAAACGAACCGAATTTGTGCGAGATGTGCAAATCGAGACGGATACAGAAATGCTGATTCCAGATGAATACGTCAATAATATTCAAGAGCGTTTAAATCTCTATACAGAACTAGATAAAATTAAAACAGAGGAGGCCTTAGATAAATTTGCAGCAGGTCTAAAAGACCGTTTTGGAAAAGTACCTAAGGAAATTCAGGAGCTATTCGATGGCTTAAAAGTTCGGTGGATCTGCCAAAAAATGGGCTTTGAACGCCTAAGTTTAAAGCAACGAAAACTACGCTGCTATTTTATCGCTAATGCCCAGTCTCCATTTTACGAAACTAAACTGTTTAAAAATTTCATTAAACTTATCACGATGCATGGGGAGAAAGCTGGTTTAACCTTAAAGCAATCTTCTCGTTACTTGATCTTGATTAAAGAGAATGTCAAGAATTTAAAACAGGTTAAACAAGTTTTAGAACGGATTCATAAGGCGGTAGCTAGATAGTAGAGAAGGAAGATTTTTTGACGCTGAGAGACGCTGTTTGAAATTATGACCTCTTATGTTTTTTAGATAGTCAACTAAAAAAAGAATACCAAACGAATTTGGACACAGAGTACTCAGAGAAGACACAGAGATCACCAAGCATTAAATATTAGGTAATTAACTCAGTGTTCTCCGTGTCCAAAATATAATAATCCTTTATCCGATGATCTATCCTTCTAACAAATGTTTAATGTCACGAAGAAAAACATGAAAAATCATAAAAATCAGCGGAATCAGCTTCAAAAAAAATCATTCCAACATCCAATTAAAACTCCGTAGGCTCGGATTCAGAAATAACCGATGGAATTTTTTGCCGTATCTCTTTCTGTGCTGCCTTCGGCAAATCTGCAAACAACTCTCCATAGCGTCGATTAGATTCTTCCTCCCACAATTCATTATAAGCTGCCTTTATTTCATTATACACACTCAAATAAGTCGTGTAAGAAGTACCTCTGTCATTTTGTAAGGATACAACTGCTTTATTAGGTGCACTCGACAAATTGGCTTTTTTTCTTGGATTAAGGACAAACTCTTTGACTTGATTCCTAATCCCCTCAATCGTACCTAATTTGCCTTCTACTAGTAATTGATTTTCTCGATTGACTTTAATCGAAAAAACATTTCTTGGTGGAATATCTATTGAAGGAGGCGCTTCTTCCCACATAGGTAGTTTAACCAAAATTCCTTTATCGAAATCTATTTGAGTAGTAACCAAAAAAAAGATGAGTAATAAAAAGGCAATATCTGCCATTGATCCTGCATTGACTTCGCTACTTAAACGACGCTTTTTCTTTTTCATAAATTCAGGTTTAGTGATTTTTCGGACATTCCGAATAATCTGGTTTGTAAATCTAAACCTTGGTGTTTTTCGACTTGCTTATAAGATGATAAGGGATGGGGTTTTGGTGGGAACAATAGTATCGGGGAACTTCAGTTCCCTGTTTTTTCGGTGAACTGAACCTGCCCGTTCCATTCAGGCGGGGTTCACCTATACAATTTAGCTATTTTTAGCTTCCAGAATAATCTGCTTCAATTGGGGCAACAAATCTTTCGCAAACCATTGATTCTTTTTCATCCAAATATTATTCCTTGGAGAAGGATGGGGTAAGGGCAAATATTTAGTAGGCAAGTATTCCTCAAAATGCATTACCGTTTCCGTCAGATTTTTCTTTGCTTGTTTACCCAAATAGTATTTCTGCGCATAATTCCCAACTAGTAACGTCAATTTTACCTCTGTCATTTTTTCCAATAGCGTCGGATGCCATTGAGGGGCACATTCTTTTCTAGGTGGCAAGTCGCCCGATTTACCCGTTCCTGGAAAACAGAATCCCATTGGCACAATCCCAAATAGTTGTTCATCATAAAATTCTGCTTCGGTAACGGCTAACCATTTTCGTAAATTCTCTCCACTTTTATCATGCCAAGGAATACCACTTTCATGCACTCTACGCCCTGGCGCTTGCCCAATGATGAGGATTTTGCTTTTAGGATGAGCGACGAATACTGGACGGCAACCGTCTACTAAATGTTCTTGACAGATGGTGCAGTTTTTAATTTCTTTGATTAGGTTGTTCATATTTTAATTAAATAAATCGTCCATCGTTATATCATTTTGTACCAAAGCGGTACTATACTTATTTCGTTCTAAGCCGTAAGTCGTAATCAAAGTCAAAAAAGTGGCTTTTCTAGTCTTTGTTTCTTGTTTAAACACACCAATTTTATTCCTTAAATTATCTGCATAGGCTTTGGTAATTGAATATTTATTTATTGAATATTTTATTTCACATAAATTGACTACTTGATCCCTTCTATCAATCACTAAATCTACTTGTGCCCCATTATCAGATTTCTTACTTTTCCACGATAAGGTATTACTAATAATTCCACCAATTTGTAAAGCCTTTTTTATTTGTAAAGTATGTGCCAAACAAATTTGCTCAAAAGCATAACCACTCCATGCTCGTTGTGAAGGATTGTCTATGGCATTTGTCCAAACACCCTCATCATAATTGGTATTATTTTTAATGAATTTTAGGTAAAACAAACAATAAAAATCAGATAAGCGATAGATAGCTGATTTTGCTTTTCCAGTAAATGGAGCATATTTGGTAATAAATCCACTTTCTTCTAATTCTTCTAATTGTCTAGTCAAACTACCACCTGATGGAATTTTAGTTATTTTGCTTAACTCCTTTCGAGTCATTCCTTTTGCCTTTGTCGATAGGGCAAGAATAATAGCTTCGTATTTTTCAGCATTTTTAAAAAGAGAAGAAAAGAGATTTTGAAACTCTAGTGTTAGTAAAGCACCTTTTCGAAAACACATTTCTTCAATATTCTGTGCGGCACTTTTTTCGGAAGAAACCATATCCAAATAGTAGGGAATCCCTCCCATAGCCATATAGATTTGTAAAATTTGATACCGATCTAAAACACTATTTTTGGCTTGTAACATTAATTCCGTTTCTTGTAAATTGAAAGGAAATATTTTAATGCGCTCCGTTACTCGATTATGCAAACCGCCATGATTATTAATCAATTTATTAATCATCCAAGCTGCTGCCGAACCACAAGTAATTAATAAAACATCCTTTCGGTTGGTTGCCCAACTATTCCAAAAATGTTCTAATGCCATCATAAAATCTGACTTGGCAGTATCTAACCAAGGCAATTCATCTAAGAAAATGACTTTTTTTCGCTGGTCTTTGATATTTTCTAAATGGTCAATTAATAATTGAAAAGCACTAAACCAATTTTTAGGAACTTTGTCAATGGTCGCATTGGATTGTCTTTGGAGAGAAACTTGAAAATTGGTTAATTGCTGTAGGGTATTGGCATTCGCTAGTCCAATTAATTGAAAATCAAAAGTGTAATTAAAATATTCTCTAATCAGGAAAGTTTTGCCGACTCTTCGTCTTCCATAAACAGCTACGAACTCAGATTTTTTGCTATTTTTGACTTTGTCTAATTGTTTTATTTCTTTTTTCCTGCCTATTATATCGTTCATGATGATTTGGCTATTTCTATTGACAATTTTTATAATTAGCCAAATGTACTTAAAAAATATAGATTTGGCTAATTATTTCAGTATAATTAGCCAAATCTATATCCTAAAAACTCTTAAGAATTTTCCATTATGAGGTACGTAAATACAAAAAAGCCCCCAGCAGAAAATTCCACCAGAGGCTTTTTATATCCTAAAAGAAAAAACGAAGCTTAAACCGCCCCCATTTCCTCTCTAATTTTATTCAAAGCAGAACCAGCTCTTACCCAATCAATTTGAGCAGCATTATAAGTATGCTTCACTTCAAAAGAATCAGACGTACCATCTGCGTGGTCTAATTTTACCGTTAAAGTTTTGCCTGGCGCAAAATCTGTGAAGTTAGTGATGCTCACTTTGTCATCTTGTCTTACTAAATCGTAAGAAGCATTATCGACAAAAGTTAAGGCTAACATTCCTTGTTTCTTCAAGTTCGTTTCGTGAATACGAGCGAAAGACTTTACGATAACTGCGTGAACGCCTAAGAATCTAGGCTCCATTGCCGCATGTTCTCTAGAAGAACCTTCTCCTAAGTTTTCTTCTCCGAAAATTACTTGCCCGATGCCATTTCCTTTATAATAAAGCGCCGTCTCAGGAACAGGGCCAAATTCACCTGTTTCATTATTTAAAACGGTATTCGTTGCTCCACTAAAAGCATTGATAGCACCGATGTAACAGTTTTGAGAGATATTCTCTAAGTGTCCTCTAAATTTCAACCAAGGCCCTGCCATAGAAATGTGATCGGTTGTACATTTCCCTTTTGCTTTGATTAAGACCCGCATATCATTTACTTGATCTTGTGTCAAAGGCGTGAAAGGCGTTAATAATTGCAAGCGATTAGAAGTTGGCTTCACTACAACATTTACGCCACTACCATCAGCGATTGGTGGAATAAATCCAGCATCTTCCACATCAAAACCTTTAGCAGGTAATTCTACGCCAACTGGCGGATCTAATTTTACTTGCTCTCCGTTTTCGTTGGTCAACGTATCCGTTAATGGGTTGAAGGCTAAATCTCCTGCCATTGCCATTGCAGTTACAATTTCTGGAGAAGCGACAAAACCATGTGTGTTTGGATTCCCATCATTTCTTTTAGCAAAGTTTCTATTGAAAGAAGTAATGATAGAATTTTTACGATTCGGATCGTCCGTATGTCTCGCCCATTGACCGATACAAGGACCACAAGCATTCGCTAAAACGACACCACCCATTTTCTCAAAATCATCCAAAATACCGTCTCTTTCAACCGTATATCGAATTTGCTCTGAACCTGGTGTTACGGTAAATTCCGCTTTCGTTTTGATATTTTTTGCAACTGCTTGCTTCGCTAAAGACGCTGCTCTTGATAAATCTTCGTAAGAAGAGTTCGTACAAGAACCAATTAAACCTACCTCTAATTTTTGAGGATAGCCATTGTCTTTTACTGCTTTCGCAAATTTAGAAATTGGCCAAGCTGCATCTGGCGTATAAGGGCCATTAATATGTGGTTCTAATTTCGACAAGTTGATTTCAATAACTTGATCAAAATATTTTTCTGGCTCTTTATAACATTCTGGGTCGCCCGTTAAATGTGCTTTTACTTTATCCGCTAACCTGGCTACATCTGCTCTACCCGTTGCTTTTAAGTATCGCTTCATCGCTGGATCGTACCCGAAAGTAGAAGTCGTTGCACCAATTTCTGCCCCCATGTTTCCGATCGTTCCTTTACCTGTACAAGATAATCTTCTTGCACCTGGGCCGAAATATTCTACGACTGCACCTGTTCCTCCTTTAACGGTTAAAATACCTGCTACTTTTAAAATCACATCTTTAGAAGAAGTCCATCCTTTTAAATAACCGGTTAATTTAACGCCAATTACTTTTGGCATCTTCAATTCCCAAGGCATATCTGCCATTACATCTACTGCATCCGCTCCACCAACACCAATTGCCAACATCCCCAATCCAGCACCGTTTGGTGTGTGAGAATCTGTTCCAATCATCATTCCACCAGGGAACGCATAATTCTCCAAAACGATTTGGTGAATAATACCTGCACCTGGTTTCCAAAAACCAATACCGTATTTATTAGAAACAGAAGCTAAGAAATCATAAACCTCAGAGTTTACATCATTCGCTATGGCTAAATCTTTGTCTGCGCCAACTTTTGCTTGAATCAAGTGGTCGCAATGTACCGTAGAAGGTACCGCAACTTTATCTTTACCAGCCATCATAAACTGTAATAAAGCCATTTGAGCAGTAGCATCTTGCATTGCTACACGGTCAGGCGCAAAGAAAACATAGTCTTTTCCTCTTCCGTATTTCTTTAATGGAGATTCCTTGTGTAGGTGGGCATACAGAATTTTTTCTGTCAACGTCAATGGGCGACCAAGTTCTTTACGAGCAGCCTCCACTTTAGCAGGAAGCGACTCATAATGAGCCTTAATCATGTCAATATCAAAAGCCATAGCTTAATAATTTTATGATTTTTTAAATAAGAAGTATTTATGTAATAATGATGAATGATAGATGATGAACTATGAATGGCCAGAGCTACTGGTTTTCAATAGTCAACCTTATCAGACAACTTATCTTTAATTGCTTACTATTATTTAGAATGAAATTAGGAAAATTAGCATTTTATAAAACACTAATAATCAATATACTTTTAGCAAATTTCAATCTTGTTATTTATCTAACTTAAAATTGGCAGCAAAGGTACAAATTTTGGCATATCTTGCACGTTTTTTAGCTTAGTTTCGGACTATTTAGAAAGATTCAAAGAGGAAATGTGATTGCCTTTCCGCCTTTTAGCCCTTTAACCTATTAGCCTTTTATATTAAAACAACATTAACAGTACGATAGATTTATGAATAGTTACAAAAAAGTCGTGGTGAAGTTGGGAACAAATGTATTAACGAGAGAAAATGGCGCTTTAGACATTACTTCGATTAGCCATATTGTAGACCAAATTGTGGAATTAAAACAGCGTGGTATAGAAGTAATCTTAGTGTCGTCAGGAGCAGTTGGGGCAGGGCGTTCAGCTATTCAATTATCAAAAAGTTTAAATAAAATTGTCCAGCGGCAAGTTTATTCTGCCATTGGTCAAATTCATTTACTCAATTTATACAATAATTTATTTGGCAATCATCAGATTTTTTGTGCGCAGGTCTTAGCCACTAAAGAAGACTTTCGGGACAGAACGCATTACCTGAATATGAAAAATTGCTTTCAAGCTTTGTTGAGGGACAATGTAATTCCGATTGTGAATGAAAATGACGTGATTTCTGTGAACGAATTGATGTTTACCGATAATGATGAATTGGCGGGTTTGATTGCGTCTTTAATGAACGCAGATGCTTTGCTGATTTTAAGTACGGTAGATGGCATTTTAGATGGGCATCCTGATCAGCCAGCAAGTAAAACGATTACAGAAATTGATCCTGATGATAAAGCCATTCAGGAATTTATTATGCCTTCTAAATCTTCCTTTGGTAGAGGTGGAATGCATACTAAATTTAATATTTCCAAGAAAGTATCCAAGCTTGGCATTACTACTTTTATCGCCAATGGGAAACGACCAAATATCATTTTAGACATCATCAAAGATGATTTCGTTGGTACTAAAATATTACCCAAAAAAGTAGCATCTAATATCAAAAAATGGATGGCGTTTAATGAATTGGCAGAAAAAGCGCTAGTTTATATCAATGGAGGTGCAGCGACTGTTTTATGTTCTACAGAAAAAGTGTCTAGTCTTTTGCCTGTCGGTATTATTAAAATTGAAGGCACTTTTAAGAAAGGGGATATTGTTAAGATTGTGGATGAATCAGGGGAGTCTATTGGAATGGGGGTGGCGCAATATGGCGTAGATAAAGCGCTAGAATATTTAGGAAAAAATGGAAAAAAGGCTTTGGTTCATTATGATTATTTGTTGATTGAATAATTTTATTTCAAAACCTTCCGCTTAACCTTATCTTCTTTCAACTCCCAACCATATTTTACCCAATCCTCTTCATAGTCAATATCTGATAAAGTAGGTAAAAGATGATAAGTTTTACTTAGTCCCTCGATTCGCTCTATCGTCATTGGAAGAACGGATTCGGTGCTCCACTCAATGTCTCTAAAAACTTCTGGTAAAAACTGGTTCATTCCCAATAAATAATAACCACCATCCATCGCAGGACCAATGACAAAAGGATGCTCATCCAATTTATCAAAAGCAGCTTGTACAATTTCAGGCGTTAAGGAGGCACAGTCGCTACCAATAATCACTACTTTTTCATTTGTTTTAAAAACAGTATGAAAAGCCGTTGCTATTTTCACTCCTAAATTGCCTTCAACCTGTAAATTTTTATGAAATTTACGAACCGACCAATTATCCTTTCGATTAATTTCTTGACTATAAAAAAGATGACGAGCAACAGGTAAAGCTTCTGCTATTTTTCGTGTATGCTCCATCAAAGCTATATAAATAGCCAATGCCTTTTCTGCACCAACAGTTTTAGCGAGCCGAGTTTTGACTTTCCCCAATTCAGGGTTTTTAATAAAAACGATGAGGGCATTTTTAGCTTTGTGCTGCATGTAGATGAAAGTTATTAGAAGTTATGAAGCGTTATTAGCAGTTATTATTGCGGCAAAAAAAATAACCGATAATAACTTCCAATAACTTCTACCTCAATATAAAATGTCGGTAGCAAATTAGTTCGCTACCGACATTTTAGCTTCCCTAAAGATACTGGAAAAGTCGTACAGAATACAATTGAATTTAATCTATTCGTAAATCTTCTACATGAATACCGGGGTATTTTTTTTCATTGAAGACGAAATCAGTACTTTTATAAGCCAAATTAGGTTTGAATTTTTTTACGTCCATGGTATATCGAGCGCCATCCACCGCAAATGCTTTAATCCGCATAATTTGGTTCTTTTTCTTATCAATCGTCAGCCGCATTTTAGCATATTCTGAATCTTTATCAATTGGCTTAAATTCGATTTGTTGGATCAATACACCTTTTTCATAACCTTCATTGGTCAAGCCATAAATAAAATCTTCTTTTTCATAAATGCGCAATAAATCTTTTGGTGATAAAAAATCTTCTTCTTCATCCTCAAAATCTTCTACATTATTAATCTGGACTTCATTATTATTTTTCAGATATAACCAAAGTGTTTTGCCATCGCTATAGATCGCTTGATTGTCAAGCTTTAATCTATATTTCTCGCCATCTTGCGCTAAATTTCCTGTCTGAATTTCTTTATCTTCTTCTGGAATTTCAATCGTTAAATCAAAATCTGCTTCTACCGTTTTATAGGCTTCGTACTTATTTCGCAATTTTTCTAAAATCGCTTTAGCTGCGGGGTCAGAAGTTTCTGCTACTTGTGCAAAACTGATATTAACAAAAAGGGAGGTTAGTAAAAGGGCCAATATATTTTTCATAAAAAGAGTTTAGTAGTTTTTATCGAATAGAGCTAATCTATAAAGTTTTGTTAGGCAAAGTTCGCTATAAAAACGCTAATTACGTATTTTTTATTCGTTAATGATTTTAGAGCGGAAGTTAAAGTTTGTTAAAAGATAGAAAGATATAGAGGTATAAAGGTATAGAGGGCGGGGCTTCATAAGAATACTGAGTTTGCCCATCTTTATTAAACAAACCCCCAACCTGATTTTCGATATTAAACCATTAGTATTATACATGCTCTAAGCCTGATAATGGAGTGTACACTTTTCCTTAACCCTCTTTTGTCAAAAAATAAGTGACTAATTGCGTCCATTCTTCTTCCAAAGAACCGGTCGACATAGTTTTTCCTGCGCGCCGATACCAATAATTGGCATTCAAATCATCGCCTTCTTTTCGATGTAAATAAGCATGTACCCAATTGGCTTCAGGGTAAAGATTGCCATCTGCTATATCATGAGCTTTTGTCCAATTGCCTTTTCCATCATACCAAAGTGCTTCCAAATTGGGAGAAATATTAGAGGGTGGTGTTTTTTGTTGTAGGGAGTTTTTAAAGTCTATTAGTTTCATCAATTGAAATTATTATTGTTCCAAGTATTTAAAATATCCATTGAAATAAAGAGATAATACCCCAAATTATCCCACCAATTATCCCTAATAAAACTAGAACAATAATGACCATAAAAAACCTCATTCTCCATTTTAGCCAAGGTTTCTCTATAAAGTCAATACTCGTTTCTAAGACTAAGCCTTTCGTGGAATCAATTTGTTTGACGATTTCTGCACAGTTTCTGGCAATGACTAATTCATTTCTACCTTTATAAATTTGGGATAAAATAAAATAAAATTCAGCAACGACCTGACTATCAAATGCTTTAAATTTTGGATAAACTTGATGAATATTCAATTTTTTTCCAAAAACAACATCCGAAATATCATCACCATAACCTTCAAGATTCAAAGCCACATAGTTTATATCTATAAATGGATACCCCTATGTTTTTCATAATTTTCTTTAACTAATTGGTCACATTTTTCCTGTTCTTTTAAATCTCTATAGCATTCTGTGATTTCAAAAGCAATGAAAGGTTCATTGGGTACTTATCCTTTAATTTCTCAAAATAGACCAATCGGCTTATAGTATCTCCCTCTTTAATTCTATCACCAATAGTTAGTATTTCAAAAAGCATCCCTTTGTTTTTGAAGGAATGCGCTAACATTCCATCGTGTATTGAAATTTCTCCAAAGGGGAGCTAAAACCTCAATATCTTCTTCAATGTCTTTAGAATTAAGTATAACTTCTCCTATTTTGTTTTTAGCATCTTCTACTGGTTTTGTTTTTCTTCGAATTCTTTTTTTTGATTTATTCCTTTTGTGAAATTTACTCATAATCTAATTGTATTTTATTAATCCTATCAAAGTTACTAAATCATTTCAAAAGTCCTTCCAAGTTTTCTTGTAACCTTCCATTAATATCCCCATAAAAGAAAGAGAAAACAGCATTGTCTTTTTTAGAACAAAGGAATGGTTCAATAATAAATTCACCTTCTTCTACTTGTTCTTTTTCCTTTCTGCTATGTTGAAAAGCCTCGCCAATACTAGGCATTGTCTACATTTTTCGCCTTGCATAAAGAAAAAATAACTACGTATAAAAATGCAACTTATTAATGTACCATTCCAAAGAAATAAATATACTTTTACGATATGAAAAATAATACTTCCTTTTTGACACTTGCCTTGAAAGGAATGGCGATGGGCATTGCAGAAGTTATTCCAGGAGTCTCTGGTGGTACGATTGCTTTTATTACTGGAATTTATGAAAAATTATTGAATACGATTAAAACATTTGCCCCTTCCTTAATTGGAATATTTAAGGACGATGGTATCTCAGGTGTTTGGTCGGCTATTAATGGTACTTTTTTAGTTACTTTATTGGTAGGCATGGCGACAGGTGTGATTATTGGCGTCTTTGGCGTGACTCATTTATTGGATACTTATCCCGAAATGTTATGGGCATTTTTCTTCGGTTTAATTATTAGCTCTGCTATTTTTATAGGGAAACAGGTAAAAGGTTGGGGAATTCAAGAAATCATTGCTTTATTCATTGGTACTGCGGTTGCCTATTACATAACGGTGGCTAGTCCAGCACAAGGAAATGAAGCCCTTTGGTTTGTTTTTTTATCAGGCGCAATTGCTATTTCCGCTTTAATTCTGCCTGGTATTTCTGGTAGTTTTATTTTATTATTAATGGGTATGTATTCTATTGTCTTACCAACTGTAAGGACTGCTTTAACGACTTTTGATAAGGAAAGTTTATTGATAGTTGGTACTTTTGCGGCAGGCTGTTTGGTCGGGCTAATGACTTTTTCAAGGGTACTATCTTGGACTTTTAAAAATTACAAAAATCCAACCTTAGCTTTATTAACAGGCTTTATGTTAGGGTCTTTGAATAAATTATGGCCTTGGCGGAATGTGTTGTCCACTAGAATAAATAGTAAAGGTAAAGAAATCCCTTTTATAGAAGAAAGCGTACTGCCTAGTAATTATGATAATGAACCCTTTGTCTTAGCCGTCGTTATCTGTATGATACTTGGATTTTTATCCGTTTTCTTAATTGAAAGATTAGGAACGAAAACAACAGAAGATTAAATATTTCGGTTATCAGTTGTCAGTTATCGGTTCATAGGGATAACTGACAACCGACAACCGATAACTAGCAATAGCATGTCAATCAAACATCAATTAGGACTTATTGGTTACCCACTTTCTCATTCTTTTTCAAAAAAACATTTTGCGAAAAAGTTTGCAGCAGAGCATATTGAAGGATATCATTATGAGTTATATCCAATTCCAAATATTGAGGAATTACCCGTTTTAATAGAGAAGACGCCTAATTTATATGGGATCAATATTACGATACCTTATAAAGAACAGGCTTTACCTTATTTAGATGAACTGAGTGAAGAAGCGGCAAAAATAGGAGCAGTTAATACGATAAAGATTATCAATGGGCGTTTAAAAGGGTATAATACAGATGTTTATGGATTTGAAATTTCTTTGCGGAAATTATTGGCGACTGCTACTATTCCCTTATCGGAAATGAAAGCTTTAGTATTAGGATCAGGCGGCGCATCCAAAGCAGTATTATACGTACTTGATAAATTAGAAATAAAAACACAACTTGTCTCCCGAAGCAAGAAAGAAGGACAAATCACTTATGATACTATTGATGAAGCCTGTTTGAAAAGTCACCAAATCATTGTTAATACGACGCCATTAGGGATGTCTCCTAACTACGATACTGCTCCAGCTTTACCTTACGAATTTTTGAATGACCAACATTTTTTATATGACTTGGTTTATAATCCAGAAGTGACTAAATTTTTGCAGATGGGTCTTAACCATAATGCCAAAATCAGGAATGGCTTAGAAATGTTACATTTGCAAGCTGAAGAGGCATGGAGAATATGGACAACAGCGGAACTATAAGAAAATTGGGAGTTATTTATTATACAAGAAATACTTCTACTCTTTTTTATCATCATCAGAGAACACCATCCCTAATATATACTAATGGGAAAATTTAAAATGAAAAAGAAAGCATCCATAGATTTTAACAATACAGCGATTGCCTTTTCTGGTAAAACAGATAAGCAACTAAAAAAGATGACCCGCTTGTTTCAGTTAATGAATCATACTTGGTTGGTTAATATTGGTTCAAAAATAGGGGTCGCTGCTTTGAATTTAAACATACCTTTTGTAGAGACGACTATAAAACACACTATCTTTGAGCAATTTTGTGGTGGCACGACTTTATTAGGTTGCGAACCAGCGATCAATCAATTATGGGACTATAGAGCCTTAACGATTTTGGATTATGGTGCGGAAGCTAAAACTTCTGAATTGGATTTTAATGGAACGATGAATGAAATGATTCGAGCTATTGATTTTGCCGAACAGAATAAAAGTGTACCTGTTATTAGTATGAAAATTACGGGTATTTCGAGGTTTGGTTTATTAGAAAAAATACAAAAAGGAGAAGCGCTAACAGAAGCAGAAAAGACAGAATTTAAGAATGTCAACAAACGCTTAGATGCGATTTGTTATGCTGCTCATAATAAAAAAGTAGGCGTTTTTGTAGATGCAGAGGAGAGTTGGATTCAGGATACCATTGACTTTTTGGTCAATAAAATGATGAAGCGGTACAATCGGGAGCAAGTCATTATTTACAATACTTTCCAAATGTATCGCCATGATAGATTGCAATATTTGATTGATTCTTACGAAGAAGCTCGAAAGGATGGCTATTTATTAGGAGCTAAATTGGTTCGTGGTGCCTATATGGAAAAAGAACGAGCCAGAGCAGCAGAATTAAATCTACCTTCTCCTATTCAACCTAATAAGGAAGCTTCTGATAATGATTATAATACGGCCATACAGTTCTGTGTAGAACATTATGAGCATATCGGATCTTGTAATGCGACGCATAATGCAAATAGTTGTGCGCTACAGGCGAAACTAATTGATCAAAAGAAGATTAAAAAAAATCACCCACATCTTAATTTCTGCCAACTATATGGCATGAGTGATAACTTAACCTTTAATTTAGCAGATGCAGGATACAATGTAGCTAAATACGTTCCTTATGGACCGGTTCATGATGTCGTTCCATATTTGATTAGACGTGCACAAGAAAATTCTGCGATTAGTGGAGATATGAATCGAGAATATAGATTACTGGTTAGAGAAATGAAAAGGAGAGGTTTGAGATAAGTATCGCAAGTAATTATTAATGGTGAGATTAGGCCTTATACTAAAAAAAGTGCTTCCAGAACTTAGAGTTTTGAAAGCACTTTTTTATATTTTGATAATCAATTATTTATTCTTCTGTCTTTTCAGCAACTTCTGCTGCTGCTGTTTCTTCCGCTGGTTTTTCTTCTTCCAACGTAATTAAAGAACGGTCATTTAAAAATTTAAACCACTTGACCATTTTTTTCATATCACCAATATAGACCCTATCTCGGTCATAATTAGGAATGATTTCCGCAAAATAGGCCTTTAATTCATCATTAGATGCATTGGCGGCAACTAATGGCGTTGTTTCTAATTTGGCGAACATACTTTGAAAAACCTTTGCTAATTCTAAAGTTTCGTCATCATCATCTGTATAAATGGTAATAGACTCCAAAGGGGTGAATTGATGTTTTCTAGAAGGGGCAAAACGTTTCTTTCCCGTGTCTAAATCTTCAATAATCAAGCCATTACTTCGATTGGCTGCTACTTTATGAACGCCAGATATTCCACCTACCACTACTAATTTTTCTAAACTCATTTTATGTTTTTTCTAAATGTTATGCTAAAAGAAAGTTAGTTTTATAAAAACCTATAAACTCCTCTTATAACGTCTGTAAACTACTTTTGTGAATTAAAAGTGTGCAAAATTATAAAAGAAATTTCAATCACAAGGGGGATTCCGTAATTGTTTTCCAGCTTATTTATAGATTTTAGTGTCATTTTAATTTTTAGAAACGAAAAAATTCCTACACTATCCTGTTCTATGCCTTTAGCTTTTAGTAACTTCGCAACTTATTTCAATATTTATATAGCATTAAAAAATTAGGTCACCCAATATGAACCAACATACTATAGAAAAATCGGTCTCTATTACGGGCAGGGGATTACATACGGGCAAAACAGCAACGTTGACTTTTCATCCAGCAGCAGTTAATCACGGATTTAAGTTTAAGCGCATTGATCTAGAAAAACCTAAAGTGATTCCTGCCGACCCTTCAAAAGTTGTAGCTACGAATCGAAGTACTACCCTAGGTATAGGAGATATAAAAGTGCAAACAGTTGAGCATGTTTTATCTGCATTAGTAGGATTGTCCTTGGATAATGTGTTGATGGAAATTGATGGAGAAGAAGTACCCATTTTAGATGGTAGTGCTACACTTATTATTGAAGCATTAGAAAAAGCAGGGCGAGTAGAACAGGAATTAGCAAGGGATTTTGTCGTTATTGAAGCGCCTATTGAATATACCGACGAAACAACTGGCGCAGAATATATCGTCTTACCTTCAGATGATTTTCAAGTTAAGACATTGCTTGATTTTAAAACGGATGCAATAGATGCGCAATTTGCTAGTCTCAATGATATAACTGCTTATAAAGCAGAAATTGCACCCTGTCGGACTTATGTGCTGTTAAGTGATATAGAAATTTTAGCCAACCAAGACTTAATTCAAGGAGGTAGTTTAGATAATGCCATCGTTTTTGCAGATAAAAAAATCAGTCAAAAGAAGTTAGATGCATTAGCGGAACAACTAGGACAACCTAAATTAACGGCTAATCCAGTAAATGGAATATTAAATGCTAAGCAATTAAAATTTGCTAATGAACCTAGTCGCCATAAATTATTAGATTTGGTGGGGGATTTAGCTTTAGTTAATAAGCCGATTAAAGGAAAAATCATCGCCGCTCAACCGGGGCATACAGGGAATGTTGGCTTGGCTACCATTCTTAGAGATTTATATAAAGAGCAACGAAAATTAAAAGGTAAACCTAAATATGATCCTACGCAACCACCTATTTTTGATTCTGTCAAAATAGCAGAATGGTTGCCCCATCGTTATCCTTTTTTGCTGGTTGATAAAATTATTGAACTATCGGATAATCATGTGGTAGGGATTAAAAATGTCACGATGAACGAACCGTTTTTTACGGGGCATTTTCCCAATAATCCAGTAATGCCCGCAGTCTTGCAAATGGAAGCTTTAGCACAATGTGGTGGTTTGTTGGCATTGTCTAAGATGGACGAACCTGAAGGCTGGGATACTTATTTTATGAAAATTGATAATGCTAAGTTTAAGCAAATGGTGGTGCCAGGAGATACGCTTATCTTAAAAATGGAGCTATTGTCTCCTATTCGTAGAGGTATTTGCCACATGCAAGGAAGAGCTTATGTAGGTAATAAAATTGTGTCAGAAGGAGAATTGACGGCGCAGATTGTAAAAAGAAGTTAGTAGAATAGTAAAGCAAAATTGATAAACTAATATTCTTATGAAACGTTTATCATGCACGATTTACCGTTCACCCTTAAATAATATATGAGTACCACAGGACTAAAAATTATTCATCCTAAAGCAAAGATAGGTCAAAATGTGACTATTGAAGCCTTTGTGACCATTGGTGCCAATGTAGAAATCGGCGACGGTTCTTGGATTGGCTCTAATGTGACCATTATGGAGGGTGTGAAAATTGGTAAAAATTGCAAGATTTTTCCAGGTGCGGTTGTCGGTGCAATACCCCAAGATTTAAAATTTGGTGGAGAGTACTCGGTTATTGAGATAGGGGATAATGTAACGATTCGAGAATACTGTACTTTAAATCGTGGTACAAAAGCTAATGATAAAACTATTATTGAAGATAATTGCCTTTTAATGGCTTATGTACATGTCGCACATGATTGTATTTTGAGAAAAGGAGTGGTGTTAGCGAATAATGTCAATCTCGCTGGTCATATTGAAATAGGCAAATATTCTACGCTTGGTGGTTTAACGGCAGTTCATCAATTCGTAAAAATTGGTGCGTATGCAATGATTGGTGGGGGGAGCTTAGTAAGAAAAGATGTACCGCCTTATGTGAAAGCGGCAAGAGAACCACTTGCTTATGCAGGGGTAAACTCTATAGGTCTTCGTAGACACGAATTTAGCAATGATCAAATTCATGCCATTCAAGATGTCTACCGATACTTATTTGTCAAAGGATTTAATACCACACAGGCCATAAAAAAAATAAAAAAACACTTACCTAAATCGCCTGAAAGAAAGATAATCATTCAATTTATAGAAGCTTCAGACAGAGGGATTATCAAAGGGTTTAGACAGTTAAACGGAAATAAGCTTAATGGAAATCATTCTAAATAATATCACCAAACGATACCTTTACGATTGGATTTTTAAAAATATTAATCAACATTTTGCCACGCCTATCCGCTATGCCATTCTGGGATCGAATGGTTCTGGAAAATCTACCTTACTCAAGGTTTTATCTGGTCACTTGTCTCCTACTAAAGGCACGATTGAGTATAAAATAAATGGACAATCTATTGATAAAGATGATATCTATCAACACCTAAGTTTTGCTTCCCCTTATATTGATTTAATTGAAGAATTGACGCTTACCGAGGTGATTAATTTTCACAAACAATTCAAACCTTTCCTTAATAATTTAAGTACCGCTGATTTTTTAGAAATTATCCAATTAAAAAAGGCGAAAGATAAAGAAGTTCGTTTTTTCTCTTCAGGGATGAAGCAACGACTAAAATTAGGCTTGGCGATTTGTGCAGACACTTCCTTATTATTATTAGATGAACCAACGGCTACCTTAGATGAAAAAAGCGTGGATTGGTTTCATCAATTATTAGAAGAATATGCCGCTAATCGATTGATTATTATTGCCTCCAATGAAGAGCGAGATGTGATCACCTGCCAAGAAAGAATTAATATTTTGGATTATAAGAAGAAGTGATTCGAGTTGCGGGTTATACGGGTTGCGAGTTGAATGGGGAGAAATAATTAATCTAAGTTGCATTAAATTATTGTATAGTTAAATTGCTATATTGTTCCAATTTGAAATCTACCTTTGACCGATAATCTTTAATCATTTTTAGCCATATAGCCATAATATAACCATATAGAATTTTCGCAACTCTGAATTCAATATCCTATTTTTAACCCGCAACTCGTAACTCAAGTAACCTTCTTAGTTTTATTCAAGGTAATAATCAAAACCCCTGAAATGACAAATAGCGTTCCTAAAAACTGTAAAGGATATAAACGCTCTCCTAGTATAAAATAAGCTAAAACAATCGTAGAAACAGGGCCAATAGCACCAATAATAGAGGAATTATTTGCGCCAATAATCCGAATGCCTTCCGCAATCATAAAGGTGGGAACAACGGTAGCAAAGACTGCCATGAATAAAGCAATCCCATAAATTTCTAGTGGATATTTTAATAAGTCAAAACCATTGGCAACTGTATTATGTAATAGCACCGCAGTAGCAGCGGCAATCATGGAATAAGCAGTAAATCTGCGAGTACCAATTCTTGGTAACATTTGTCCACTTCCTACTAGGAAAATGGCATAAGTTAAAGCAGCAAAAAAGACAAAGAAGGCGCCCAATAGTGGATTGCTATTCCCAACGGTAGAAATTTTGCCAGAAAAGATAATAGCAACGCCAATATAAGAAAGTGCCAAGGCGACGTATTGGATTTTAGAAATTTTCTGTTTGAAAAAAATAGCAGAAATCAATAAAACTAGGGTTGGATAAATGTATAAAACCATCCGTTCTAAACTGGCAGAAATATATTGTAAACCAATAAAATCTAAATAACTCGCACAGTAGAAACCTGACATACCAATCGCCGCCATTTTTAACCAATCTCCACGAGCTATAGGCAAGTCAACGGTTTCCTGCTTTTTAAATAATAAAGCACCAATAAAAAAAGGTAAGGAAAAAAGCATTCGCAAGGCCAAAAGCGATAAACTATCAATCGGATGTTGGTACGCCAACTTAATCAATACTGCTTTGGTAGAAAAAAGAATAGCGCCAATTATCGTAATAATGGCGGCAAATAAATAACTGTTTCGGAAAGTGTTGCTCATCGCTTAAAGGTAATTTTTTCCTTATCGGAAAACCGTTTTGTTTTATGCGATTTTACGATTGGTAAATTTTAACGTAGCTCGAATATTTTTTGTCAGAATCCTATTTATTATTCGGACAAGAATGTCCGAGCTACGTTAACATTAAGCAAACACTTCTGGATTCCTAACCATCTCTACAAATTCCTTAATAGCTGCTTTTAGATTAGTTGCTTTCTCTAAGGTTCTAATAAAAGCACTTCCGATAATGGCACCGCTACTAAATTGGCAGGCAGTCGAATAAGTGGCATGATCAGAAATACCGAATCCGATCAATCGTGGATTTTTTAATTGCATCTCATTGATGCGATTAAAATAAGCCATTTGTTTGTCAGAGATGCCTGATTTTGACCCTGTAATGGAAGAACTAGACACCATGTAGATAAAACCTTTGGCCAAATCATCTATTTGTCGAATACGCTCTTCACTAGTTTGTGGGCTAATCAAAAAGCTAATTCGTAAATCCAATTCTTCAAATAAGGCTTTGTACTTTTCTTCAAAAACATAAACAGGCAAGTCTGGTAAAATCAAACCATCAACACCTACTTCGGCACACATTCTAAAAAAACGTTCTTCACCAAATTGCATGACTTGGTTAAAATAGCCCATCATAATTAATGGAATCTGTGTCTTTGCTCGAACGGCCTTTACTTGTTCAAATAATAACTCTACATTCATTCCATTCTTTAAAGCAACCGTACTACTATCTTGAATGGTGGGTCCATCTGCCATTGGGTCGGAATAGGGCATACCTAATTCAATTAAATCCACACCCGCTTCTTCCAAAGTTAAAATAATGTCTTGGGTGTCATTTAAATTTGGATGCCCTGCAGTAAAATAGACGTTTAAAATAGCTGTTTTCTTAGTGGCAAAGAGGTTGTCTAATCTGTTCATTTTATAAAGGTTATGAGGTTACGAGGTTACGAGGTTATGAGGTTATGAGGTTTTATGGCAATGAGTGCCTTGTAACCTTGTTACCCTGGTACCTTGTTACCTGGTCACCTTATTCTCAAAACGTATAGCCCACTTTCAAAAAGATAGAACGAGGACTAATTGGGAATACGACAAAAGAGGCATTTGGGTTTTGGTTAATGAAATCTTCTGTAGCGGCATTGGAATTACTTCCAAATTCGTTAGGACCAAAGAAATTCATTAAGCCCGTAGAATTAAAAAGATTATTCGCAATCAAGGAAATATTTACTTGTCGGTTTAACTGATACCCAATTCCTGCATTAATCGTTGAAAAACTTGGTAATTGGAAAGAGTTCGCTACATTTCCTTCTCGTTCGCCCATGTATCGCCAAGTTGCAAAAATATTGAATTGTTTCGCTTTATAAATTGGCGTTATTTCCAGCATGGCATTGGGATTATGTGGTACTTTATTACCAGAATAATCAATAATAGTATCATCTGCTGGGTCAACTGTTTCGTTCGCATTATAGACATTAAAATTAGTCGCTTCTGCGTTTTGGAAAGTCGCTTTTACATTTATATCAAAATTACTCGCTAAGGAGACATTCCCTTCAATTTCCAATCCAATAGTAGTGGTTTTATTTAGCTGTATCGGGGTAAAAAAGATGCCGCCGCCTTGCTGATCTAGGACAAATTCAGAAAACGCGATATTATCTAATTGACTATAAAAAGCGGTTGTAAACAAGCTGAACTTAGGAATTACAACTTTCAAACCAAATTCTCCCTGAAAAATATCTTGTACGGTTCCTGCTCTATCAATCGGCACACCACCAAAATTATTAAAATAGTAATTCATTTCTGGCGCTTTATGTCCATTAGACAAACGACCAAATAATGCCATATCTTCCGATAATAAATAATTAGCGCCAAGCGACCAAGATAAATAATCGTAAGAAAAGTCAAAAGCATCTTGCTGCCCTGCGGTTAGTACCGAATTATTATAAGCGGTTGTTTCGTCACCATCTATACCTCCAGGACTAAAAGTTGGAACACCTCTATCTTTTGCTCCCTTATGCCCAATATTTTCGTAGCGTAATCCACCGTCAATATTTAGTTTGTCACCAACTTGAATATTATCATTTAAAAAGAAAGCCAATTGGGTAATCTTTGCATCTCCACGATTATATAATAAACCACCATAATTAGAGATTCCTGATCTATCAGATAATTCAATGATTGGTGACCCTGGATTTTCTAGGGTTACATATAAATTCCGTGGCGTATTTTCATAAGTGGCATAAGCAAAACTAGCAGAGGTAAACGATTCTACATCAGAATAAGCGAAGTACACACCACCTGTAATGGAGTGATTATCGACTTGTTTACTGATTGTCAATTGCTCCATAAATTCTGTTGCTTCATCTATCTTTTTCCATGGGGCAATACCTAATATTGCATCATTAGGTAAATTACCTTGTAGGTATTCAAAAGAAGCAGGTTGGCCTTGGAATGGTCCGAGAATACCAAAATTATTCACACTTGCTACTATTTCGCTACTATTCGCATCTCGGAAAACAATTTGTCCCAAGGGAATATTTTGGAAAGTCGGGTCGATACCGCTTAATAAATAAGGAAAGAAACCTTCTAAGCCTAAAGGTTGATTCGCAATCGTCGCATTCCAATCAGCACTTTTGTTACTAACTTTAAAATTAGATCGAATATTCCAACCATTGACCCCATGCGCAATATCCAAACCTAAAGCGGCATCTTTTGTTTTCACCCCATTATCGGTATTGTATTCGTAAGTCGCATTCGCATCATTTCCTGCTACTCGACCATCTGAAATATTGGTAGCTAATTTAGGTAGATTTAAAGCGGTATTATTAAAATTTTGACCAAAGGCTGGCTCTGGATTCTCCCAATTAGTTGCTGCTAATCCTTGATACCGATTAACTTTATCATTGAGGTATTTGCCATAAATTTTGACAAAGCCATTTTTTGTCTTTTTAGTAATATTGGCTTTTAATTGACCGCCGTTTTCCCAATTGATGTCTGTATTTCTAGCACCTTGATCATAGCGATAAAATCCACCAATATTATACGTCAACCCATTATTTCCTAACAAACCACCTAAGTTTAAATCATATCGGAATAATGGATTGCTTTCGCCTTGTAGTCCGCCTGTCACTAACATTTCTCCACCGAACTGTTCGCTTCCTGTTTTAGAAATAAAGTTAAAAATTCCCCCAGGCGCATTGGCACTTGTAACCACCGCAGAACCACCTCTGATTGCTTCCAATCGACGAGTCGTTAAATCTGCTCGGTGGAATAAATCTGGTCCATAATAAGTCGTTTGATAATTGGTGACGGGCAAACCATCTTCTTGCAAAGACATATAATACCAACCAATATCATCTTCTGCGGAAGCAGAAATACCTCTAGAATAAACTCTTGTATAAATAGATCCTGCCGAAGCGTCTACAAAAGTCCCCGTTACTTTACTTAATAATTCTGCTGTGCCTAAAGCAGCAGCGTTTTGTATATCTTTTTGAGACAAGGTAGAACTAGCAGTTGAAGTCGCTAACCTAGAAGCTGCATTAAAAGTACCTGTGACAATAACACTTTCTAATTTTAATGGATCAGGTAGTAATTGGATATTTAAAGCAGTTGGGCTATTGCCAACCTCAATTAGTTGATTTTTTGTACGCATTCCTAGGTAAGATATTGCTAAATTATAACTCCCCGATTCTGGAATCGTCAATTCAAATTGACCATCTGTATCACTTAAAGTACCCAAGGCTAAATCGTCTATGTATAGACTAGCGCCACTTAAGGTATTCCCTTCTTTATCTGAAATTGTTCCAGTAAACGTAGTTTGCGCATTTAGAAAAACAGTCGAAAAAAGGAAAGTAAAAAAGGGGAGTAACTTTTTAAAAGTATACGTACTCATAGTTGGTATATTTGCTAAATTAATCAATTTAAAACAACAAAGATAAGAGAGTAAAGAGAGGTGTGAGAATTTATTGATTTATTTATTTCTCTTTTTATTGTGAAAACTGGCTGGTTGATCTTTAGTCAACCTACTTATCTTATAAATTATAATTACAGGTTGACTGAAGGTCAACCAGCCGATTATTTATTCCCTAAAATCCGATTTAATATTTTTTGGGTAATTAGATAAGTTGGTTTGACTCCATCTAAACCTAAACTACCAGAGGCTAAAGTTTTTCCAGTCTCCAACGGATTATCCGAAGCATAATAAGCATATCTTAGAATGACATCTGGGTTGATACTATTTCTAATTTTAGAAGCGGCTTGAATCGCTTTTTGATAACTAGCTCCTTCCATTTCTAAGCCAATAGCTTGCCAAGAAGACATTAAGAAGTAGCGGAAAACATCTCGATTTTGTAAAGAGGTGCCTAAAACAGTAATCATTGGGCCACCGACTACTTGCAAGCCATTTCCTTCAAACTCGGCAACGGAGAAATCATTTTCAAAAGGGTAATTATCTGCAATGCCTTCAAAGACGTGGGCATTCGGAATCATAATGTCTCCTTTGCCGCCTTTTAGAATCCCAGCTTTCCCCATAATAGAAATGGAGACAATATCTAGGTTTATTTTTTTGTCCTCATAATCATAAGGTTTGAGCAATTCATCCATCGTTTCATAAGCCTGTTCTCCAAAAGCATAATCCATGACGATGATAACTGGCTTATGCATTTTAATATATTTTTCATCTAATTGGATTTCAGAAGGAAGGGTAGTCGCTTTTATTTTTTGGGTATCAAAAATTTGAACAGAAATATTCGTGCCACTTGTATCATCCAATTGATACATTCCGTTTTTAAGCGCATATTGCTTGATCTTTTCCCGAGCAGACGCACCACTATCACCACTTAATTCTCTAGCTAAGTGCTCTAAAGAAGCGCTTATTTTTTTCTGCCCCTTTAATGCACCTTTACCATAAATTGAATTCATGACACTATGCAAATTCGCACTAATAATATGCAGTGGTCGATCTAATAAACTTTTGTCTTGTAAGCATTTTTTGATGTGCTGTGCCCATTGTTCTCCATAGATATGATGACCTATTTTTTCTCTTAAGGCAGAAGAAAAAGAAATTTCTCTATCATTTTTTTCATATTCTTCTTGAATGGATAATTGCCCTAGCCAATAGGTAATGTGAAAAATACTATTCACTTTTGGGCTTTTAGCAAAACGTTCGCAGGCATTAACCGTGTCATTATAAGTTCTACCTAGTAAGGTACTCAAATAAGTATAAGCAACATCTTTATTAAAATTTTCTTCTTTTTCCTCTTCTTTTAAGACAATTTCCTCCAGTCTTAACCATTCTCGCTTTTTTTCTCCTCGATGATTTAGGCTATTTCGCCTAATTTTCTCTGATTCGATATACATAAAAGTTAAGTGGGTCAGAATATCATAAATATCACTTCGTCCTCTTGTCATTTCCACAAACATCTGCTCTTCATCAATCCGATAACAATTTCTTCTTCTTTTAGCAGGAATAATCGGTGCAAAACTAGAATCTTCAAATCCTTCCCTAGAAATCAATCGAACATATCGACACTCTTCTATCCCTACAGGTAGTCGTTCAAAAATATATAATAACCCATCCAATTCTACCTGCTCTGGATCATTGATGGAACCATAAATTTCTGGTTGCAAAGCTTGTAGCGCTTCTATCATTGCTTCTCCTGAAACGCCCAAAGGTTTGTAACTCCCTCGGATGAAAAGGTGTCGCATGGCAATGTATAAGCGTTGAATGGCTTCTCTTGATTCCTGTGCCCTAGTCCGTTTTATTTGCTGCATTGATATGTGTTGTCGGTTGTCAATTGTCGGTTATCTGTTGTCCGAACTGACAACCGATAACGGATAACTGCTTAATAAAAATAAGTTTGTAGCCGATCCCAAATAGCGACTCTTTCTTTAATTAAATAGAGTAACAACGCAATTGAAAAGAAAAAAATTCCTAATTTCCAATTACGAATACCTTTTGCTAATTTTTCTCTTCGACTTTTATATCGATGCCTCCCTGAATATGCCATAAAATTTGAAAGATAACGCCATTCCAATACTTTTGGAAATAGCTTGGTAATTTTTATAATTATGCTGAAAATCTATGCAAAGATAAGAAACCATTACTTTCTAAAAAGGGAATTGTCATTTGGCTTCATATTTGATTTAATTATGATATAAAAGAGTTTTGTTGGTTTCTTACCTTAAAAATCGCATGATTAATAAAAATGTTATATTTTTAACCGTGAGAAACGGAAGAAAGTAAACACCCCTCTTTATCCGTCAACGAAACTACTAACTGTACACTCATAAGATTGACGATTTTGAACAAACGTTATCCTACATTATTTTTATTGCTGGTATTGGCATGGACGAATCTCCTAGCTCAACAACCACCCCTACCCAAAGAAGAAATACCAGTAGAAATTGAATTCTCTGACCAAGGAGGTTATTATGAAGAAGAAGTGATTTTGGAATTGCGTGCTCCTGGTGCCGATATTTACTTTACAACCGATGGTTCTTTGCCTACTAAAAAAACAGAAAAGTACGAGTTCCCAATTATTATAGCTGAAACAACTGTCGTTCGAGCAAGAGCCTATAAAAATAAAAAGGAAAGCGAGATTTATGGGCATACTTACTTTTTAGAAACACCAACCAATAGTTTTCCAACCGTTTCCTTAAGCGTTTCTCCTTGGGTTTTATTTGACCCTGAAGTCGGTATCTTTATGAATGGTCCAGACGCAATAGATTCTATTTGGCGAAAGCCAGGGGCGAATTTCTGGAGTCGTTCTGAAAAAATCATCAATACAGAGATCTTTGAAGCAGATGGTAAATGCGTGTTCCGTAGTACGACAGGTTTTCGATTATTCGGTGGAATGAGTCGTTTATTTCCTCAGAAGTCTATGGTATTGGTGAGTAGAGACGAGTATGGAGAAAAGCGAATTAAGCATAAAATTTTTGGTAAAAAACAACCTGCAAAATATAAATTTTTAGTACTAAGAAACTCAGGAAGTGATTTTGGTAAATCTCATTTTAGAGATGCTTTTATGACAGATTTGGTCAAGCATTGGGATATGGAAGTGCAAGCAGATCGACCTGCTCATGTTTATATCAACGGAAAATACTGGGGAATTTATCATATTAGAGAAAAAGTCAATCGATATTTTTTAGAGTCTCATTGGGGCAATCATAAAGATAGTTTAGATTTAATCGAACATAAATTATCTCGAAAAAGAGGAAGTAAAAAGCATTATCAACGAATGCTAGATTTTCTAGAAGATAATGACTTAAATCAAAAAGACAACTATGCTTATATCCAAACTCAAATGGATGTAGACAATTTTATGAATTATAAGATTGCGCAAATTTTTTATGATAATGTGGATGCAGGTGGGAATATTAAATACTGGCGGCCGCAAACAGAAGATGGACGTTGGCGCTGGATTTTATATGATACAGATTGGGGCTTTGGTTTGCATGATCATACTGCTTATAAGCATAACAGTTTAGATTTTCATACGGAGCCTGAAGGCCCAAGTTGGCCTAATCCACCTTGGAGTACGTTTATTCTGCGGAAGCTACTGGATAATACTGAATTTAAACAAGAATTCATTAATCGTTTTGCCGATCATATGAATTATTCTTTTCATCCGCAGCGGGTACTTACTTATATTGAAAAGCATTATCGGCAGTTAAAACCAGAAATGCCTAAACACCTTAAGCGTTGGCGTTTAAGCCCACGTAAATGGGAAGAGCAAGTACAGATAATGCGTACTTTTGGTAAAGAACGACCACATCATATGCGGATGCATTTGATGGAAAAATTCAATACTGGTAAAGCGGTGAAATTGAATTTAGCTTGTACAGAAGGAGGTACGATTCGATTAAATCATAATTTAGAAATCAAACCGAATAAACCTTTTAGTGGTATCTATTTTGAACGGGTGCCTGTTCATATAGAAGCAGACCCTAAATTAGGGTATCAATTTTCACATTGGGAAGGGATTAATGTAGCTAAAGGGACAAGAGAATTGACGATGGCTTTATTAGATCAAGAATCGAGTTTAAGAGCTGTTTTCAAAAAGATCATCAATCCAATTGCAGGAAAAATCATGTTCAATGAGATCAGTTGTAATAATAAAAAGACGGGAGATTGGGTAGAAATTTATAATCACTCAGATAAGAATGTCAATTTAAAAGATTGGATTTTTGCGGATAATAAACATAGTTACCGTTTACCAACAGTCGTCTTAGAATCGAAAGGCTATGTAACCCTTTGCCAAGATTCTGCTAAATTCGCACAAAAGTTTCCTAATTATACGAATGTTCGAGGTAATCTAGGTTTTGGCTTAAGTAAACGGAAAGAGAAACTAAGTCTCTACGATAATAAAGGCGCTTCTGTAGATAAGTTTTATTATGATTTAGTACCCAGAGACTCTGCCTTTACCCTTAATCTTTTATTGCCGAATTTGAATAATGGAGATATTGAGAATTGGGAAGCATTGGTTGGAACAGGCTCTCCTAATCGACCTAATAAGTATTATTTAGAAAGTAGGATTCAGGCAGAGCAAGAGGTTTGGATGCGGGTTGGAGCTGCAGCTGGTGTCATGCTATTATTGTCCTTTATGTTATGGATGAAAAGACGACAAGATTATTTGGAACGGGTTTCTAAAAATTAATTTACAGATAAAAATACTCTGAATAAGTAATAGTCATTGATTTCCCACAAATTTAATCCCCCACGGATAATAATAAAAGCTTTGAGAGGACTTAATGCTTTTAATAGCCATCATATGACCTTATACGATGGCTATTTTTTTATACTTTTGCGAATTTTCAATCTAGATAACTCGCTTTCCTTTGATGAATCATCCACTTGTTCAAATACTCCTTGCCATTTTATTCGTCGCCTTATTTGCTCAATTATCTATTGATGTACCCTTAGGGGAAAGCAGTATTCCAATTACAGGACAAACCTTTGCAGTTTTACTGAGTGCTTACTGGTTAAAGCAGAAAAATGGGACAATCGCTATTTTAGCTTATGTATTGCTTGGTGTATTGGGTTTGCCAATATTTGCAGATGGACAATCAGGTTGGTCTGTTTTAATGGGCGGAAGTGGTGGTTTCTTAATTGGATTTATCGTTGCAGCTTATACTGTTGGCTACTTAGGAAGCCGAACATCATGGCGAGGCAGTTTTGCTAAAAGTCTACTTGCTATGACTATTGGTACGGGTATTATTCTATTTTTTGGTATTGGTCGCTTGGCTAGTCTATACGGATTTGAAAGGGGCTTAGCTTATGGATTTTATCCTTTTTGGAAAGGAGCTATTGTTAAAATTGTATTGAGCGCAATTATTTCACCTTTGTATTATCGCTTGAAAAAGTAGGATTGTTAACTCAAAAACAACTTATTCAATCGGTGATAACTTATCAATACAATCTAAATGTAGAATAGTTGGACTATCCGCAGAAGAAGTATACATTGGATGAAATTGAACGTCCGTTTCCATGTCTTTGGCGATATAAGACGTATTGGTATGAATCAATTGATTATAACTTTCATCAAACCCTTTTAGCATGATCATAAACTCTCCGTGCATAGCCGATATATCGGTTAGTGATTTTTTGAAAAGTGGGCTTTTGAGTGTAATTGGATGAACAATTGTCCAATTTAATGGAAATAAAAAAACCTTTGCTCGTTCTAGTTTTAAATTGGCATAGTGTCGTTTCATCTCTTTTCCTTTCATTTCTAACCAAGTAAAGATCACCGTTGCTTCCAGATCAATAATTTTATGAGAACGGGTATTGACAATTCGAAATTGGAAACAACGTTCGGTGTCTTTATAGGTAGTTAGTAAGGCTTTTTTACTAAAAGAAATATGAGAACGAGGTTTAGAAAAGCGTGCAAAAAATAGTCCTGTAATCAATGCAAATGCAACCAATCCAATGGAAGCGCAAAGAGAAGCAATAAAATTAGCTGAAATGCCGATTGGATTAATTCCGCCATAGCCAACAGTCGTAAAAGTTTGTACACTAAAAAAGAAAGCGTATAAAAAGTCGCTAATAAAATTGCCTTTAGGGACGCCGTTTAACTGCTCTATACCAATCAGCATAAACATAGCTGCAAATAGGGCATTAATCAATATAAAAAAGGTTAAAGAGAATAAAGTAAACCTAGTCGCAGACATGCCAATTAATAGTTGATAAGGTGTCCAACTTTTTTTCCCTTTACGAATAATATTAAATGAACCGTCTTTATTAATTAACCGTTCTCCTACTGCTGTGATTTTTGAGCCAAAGCCTAAATCATTAAACGGAGTCTTTTTAAAAGGTTGTCTAATATTGAAGTCCATAAAGCAGAAATTTATAGCTTATTAGTATTTGCAAGGGACGGAGAGTGTGGAGTAAATTAAAACGAGCCATCCAGTATCATAACTGAATGGCTCGTAAAGTAGTTTAAAACTTATCGTAAAAGGAATAAATCAATTCGATTTATAAGCCTAATTTAGTTTTTACTAAAGCAGTAACATCTTGTGAATCGTCTGCATAAAGAATCGTACTTCCTTGTGCTGCATTCCGATCGAAGATGTAGTTGTAGCCATTTTCTTTCGCTACATCTTTAATAGCACCATTCACTCTATCAAAAATAGGCTGCAATAAAGTATTTCTTTTCTCCCCCATTTGCTTTTCCATATCTTGTTGGAACTTGCCAATCTTTTCTTCTTCTTTTCTTAATGCAGCTGCTTCATCTTCAATTTGTTTTGGCGATAATTCTCCTGCTGCCTCTTTTTTCTGTAAAGTCTGTAATTTAGTTTGGTACGCTTGTACCATCTGTTGTCCTTTTTTCTGTAATTGCTTCTGCAAAGCCTCCATACTAGAGTCTGCTTGCTTAACCTCAGTCATGCCTGATAAAATCTCAGCTGAATTTAAATAACCGAATTTTTGTGCGTCTGCGTTGAAAGCCGTTGCGGCCATCATTAGAACCAAGATAAATAATTTTGTTATCTGCTTCATGAATCTTTGAATTTTTTTGATTAACTGAAAAGTAGTTTTCTATTCTTGAAATTGGAGCGCAAAAATAAAAAATTTGCGCTGTTTGATGCTGTTTTTAAGCAATAAAGTAGCGAATAGTAAAAAATAGACGCATCAGCAATGCTTATTATTTACTATTCTAGCAATCCTTGCTTAGTTTACTCGACTAATAATGTCTTCGGTCTTATCAAATTTAGAATTGACAAACAGTAAACCTGTTGCACTTCCTTTGTCTAAGATAAAATCAAATTCTTTTGAATCTGCATAGTCTTCGATAGCGGAGTACACTTTATCTTGAATTGGTTGAACCAATGCTTGTCTTCTTTTGAATAAAGCACCTTCAGGGCCAAATCTTTGCTTTTGCATTTCTCTAACGGCTTTTTCTTTATTCACAATTTCTTCTTCTCTTTGTTTTCTTACTTCATCACTCAATAAGACTTGTTCTGCTTGGTATTTGTTATACATACTCTTAATTACGTCGTATTCTTGTGCGATGTCTGATCTCCAAGTAGCGGCTTGTTTGTCCAAGTCTTTTTGTGCTTGCTTGTATTCTGGTAAACTTTCTAATACTTGATTAATGTCAACAACTGCGATTCTTTGTGCAGAAATAGTAGTAGCGCCAACAAAAAGTAATACGGCTAGAGATAAAATATATTTTTTCATGTTATCAAGATTTTATTCTGGTAATTATCAGAATTGATTTTTTAATTAATGTCCTAATAAAGACTGCCAAAATTAATATTTTATTGTCAGCTTTCTATTTAAAGACTCCCACAATATACTAAAAGTTACTTTTTAAAACTGATGGGCAAATTTATAAAAAATATCTTAATTGACTGATAATGAAATGATTGCAATAAGACAAGATACTATTTTCCCTTAATTCTTTAACGTATGTTTAACGCATCGCTTAATGATTTTAACGGGGGAAGTACGGTTTTTAGAAAGAAAATGTAGTGCAGCCATTCCTGTCTGAAAAAAAATAATCTATCTGAAAAGAATATTAGTAGGGAATAGTCGGCAAATTTAAGTCAATTCTGTCTCAATTTCACTAATGACTTTTACCGATTTATGATACGTTTCTTGCATGGAGGCAGGATTATCCATCCCCGCAAATAAAGCCATTTCTGTAATTTTAATAATAGACATATAATCGGTAATGTGTTGCTCTTGCACTTTTAACGACTGGAGTTTTTGACTAACATTATCTTTTGTCAGTTCAGACAGCGGGATACTGAGTTTATCACAAACATAGCCCAATAATGCTCTAGAAACTTCATCGTAGAAAGCACGACTTTTATTAGCTTTCATGAAGCCTTCGGAAGTGGCTAATCGTTTTTTGGCTACTTTTTCTGCTCGATTTCTTTTTAATAAAACCAAGTCGATATTGCCATTCTTTGCTAAAATTTGCTTGTAAACAAAAGCACCGCCTAAGAATAAAAATGGTAAAACTAATAAACTGTAAAAAAGTCCAGTTTTTGGAAATGGTGTTCCTTTAGTACTAAAAGAAGTAGCAGTTTTAATATATCGAATATCTTTATCGGCAATGTCAGGTGTAACAATCGTTTGGCTAGCAGGAGCGCCTTTGCCTGAATGCACATTAATGCGAAAAAGGTTAGGAACTAAAGTGATAAACGTAGCACTATCGGTGTCAAAATACGTAAAAGCAGGTTTAATTTGATAATTCCCTGCCTGTTTTGGTAATGCTAAATATTCGACGGTTTTTTGCCCTTTTAAAATGCCACCTGTCTCTTGCGAGATTTCATCCAATACTTTTGGTTCATATATTTCAAATACGCTAGGAAAATCTAAATTTGGCGGTTGCAATCGCTTAATATCTCCATTGCCTTGAATGATCAACTTTACACCAATCGCATCATCAGTCGTAATATTTGTTTTGTCTATGTAAGAATTCATGGCATATTTTCCAACTGCTCCACTAAAAGTAGATGGAATGGGTTGCGGTAAAGATTTAACGTTAATCTCCAATGGATTTGTTTGGACATTAACTGGCTTGATTTGATTATTAAAGAAGAAGCTATTTGGGCGTTTATTTCCGACAATTACCCCCAAGCGAACATTCATTGGCTTAATTGTTTGTAAACCTGTTTGTTGTGGAAATAAAGCAATTCGCTTTAATATCTTGGTGGTATATTGCACCCCATCTACCACTTCTCGAATGGCTCTAGAATCAAATCGACGAATATCTCTAGCAAAAAAACCTTGATATTCAGGTTCAAAAGCAATGTCGTAATTTTCAATATTTACTGAAGTATATAATTTATAGTTCACCACCAATTGTTGCCCGACATAAACCAAGTTCGTGTCAATTTCTGCTCTAACAAATAATTGTTCTTCTATGGAAGCGCTTTTATTAGCTGCACTTGCTTTGATGACATCAATTGTTACTGTATTGGATTTCATTATTTTCCCATTGACCGTTATAATGGCAAAAGCAATTTTAAACTTTCCCACTTTTTTAGGTTGCAACGAATAAGAATAAGACACTTTTTGAGAAGCATTTCCATTAATAATGGTTGTACTCATCGACCGACTCGGCCCATTTAGCACCGTGAAATGTCTAAAAGGAGGTGCTTTGAAATTTTGCCCTTGGGCATTGTTTAAAGTGAAAGTAATTTGAAAATAACCATTCTTTACTACTTGCCTAGCATCTGTACTGGCTTCAAAGCTTACTTGTGCAGTAGCAGCTGTCCAAAAAATAAAGCAAATAAAGAGTAATAAAGGTCTAAAAAGACTCATTCTTATTGAGTTAAATCGAATTCGTACGAAAGGCATACCTCGTCAAAAACTATAATTTATAAATTTTCCGCTTCTTCTTTTTCTTTTTTGGCTTTGTTGTTTCTTCTTGTAGCAATGGATTCTTTCGAGCATCAAAGAAATCATTGAAAAAATCACTACCTCCAAAAAAGCTATCTCCTCCAAAAAAATCATTTCGATCAAAGAAGTCTTTACGATTATTTTGCCGAGGTTGTTGTATAATACCGTCAGGATTATCTAGCACAAATACCTCTAAAGGCATAGACTCTAAAGCCCCTTCCGCCGTATCTACAAAAGCAGGCTGGATATAATAATTCCCGACTTCAACGGGTTCGATGTAATAACTGTAGGCTACACTCTGCGTTACTTTTCCATTACTAACCATCATACTAGATGATTGATTTGGTCCACTCACAATATTAAATCCATCAAAATTAGGCGCTTCAAAGTTTTTCACAGAGGCATTTTCTATGGTAAATTTCACCTCCACATAATTGCCCAATAAAATAGAGTCATTGCTAACTTCAACGGTTAACTTCGCTTCTTGCTGACTGAAAGCCACTAGGCTCATCATCATAAAGGAAGCAAGAAGAATAGATAGCTTTTTCATGATGTTAATTTTTGTATCGGCGAATTCATTCGCCGTAGTAATATTAATATTTCAAGGCGAATGAATTCGCCTTTACAATCACCAATCCTTACTAGACTTAGAAGGCTTAGATTGCTTTTTCTTTACTTTTTCCTGCACTTTGCGCTCCTCCTCATCCATGATTTCCAATAATTGTTGCGCTTCTTCCTTACTCAAATCCTTAGGTTGAGGTTGTTGCTCTTGTTCCTTTTGATCATCCCCAACAGGTTGCGGCTGGTCTTGAGGTTGCTGATCTTGTTGTTCCTCGCCTTCCTCTTGTTGCTGTTGGTCATCAGGTTCCTCTTCTCCCTCTTTCGAATCACTATTTTGCTGCTGTTGTTGTTGCTGTTGCTGAATTTGTAATTGTCGTTGGGCTTGCCCCAAGTTAAACTTGGTTTCTACATCTTTGGGATCTAATCGCAAGGCATTTTTATAAGCATTGACACTTTCTTGAAAATCTTGCTTGGCATATAAAGCATTGCCTAAATTATGATAAGCCTTCGATTTAATGCTATTATCTTTAGCACTTTCGGCTGCAGTTGTATAATGCCGAATCGCTTCATCAAATCGCTTTTGTTGATAAATCGAATTGGCTAAATTATAAGCACCTTTGGTCGAACTCTTTTCTTCCAAAGATTTGCGATAACCCTCTTCTGCTGTTTGATAATCGTCATTATCATAAGCTGAATCGCCACTTCGCAATAACTTATGAGATGATTGGGCGAAAAGAGATACACAAAAAAATAAAGTACAAAATACTATTATATACGTTTTCATAATTTTCAATTTTCAATTTCCAATTTTCAATTCTCAACCAGCCCTTAAAGCGTATTTAATCATCCGTTGTGAAATAAAATCCGTTGGGGGTAAAATTGCTAAATAGCTGATTTTCTTTCAAAAATTAAAAACTAGCTACTTTCCAAACAAATCCTTTCCCGCTAACCACTTATTCTCTCGATAAGAGAGCAGAAATTCTGCAATAAAAAACAAAATAGCGGTTCCTATAAAATATTGAAAATAACTTTCATATTCATTAAAAACCCTAGCTTCAAATTCTCTTTTTTCCAATTTATCTACACTAGATCTTAAAGCGGTTGCGACTGCGTCTACTTCATTGCCCGCCAAATTAAAATAAGCACCATTACCTGCATTGGCTAAATCTTGCATCATTGCTTCATTCAAACTGGTGGTAACAGGATTCCCTGTTTTATCTCGCTTATAATCTGATCGCCCGCCAATAACGGTTGGAATAAGTCCGCCAGAAGGTGTACCAACGCCAATACTATAAATTAATAAACCATTTCTAGCTGCTTCATTCGCTCGATCTAAAGCATCCTGATCATGCGTTTCTCCATCAGAAATAATGATGACGGCTTTGTGTCGTTTATTTTCTTCTTCAAAGGATTGTTCAGCTAAGTCTATGGCTTCACTAATAGCCGTTCCTTGAGCAGGGGCTTGACTAGGATTGGCACTTCGCAAAAATAACTGGGCAGCGGCATAATCTGTCGTCAAAGGCATTTGCATATAAGCATTGCCTGCAAAGAGGATAATGCCTAGACGATCGCCTTTTAACTTTTCTACTAAACTTTGCGAAAAACGTCTCGCACGTTCCATCCGATTGGGTCGAATATCTTCCGCCATCATACTTTGAGAAATGTCCAAAGCAATGAAAATATCTACACTTTTACGTTTGACCTTTTCTTTCTTACTCCCCCATTGTGGATTCGCCCAACCAACAATTAAAAAGGACAACCCACAGAGTAAGAGCACAAATTTAGCGGTGTGTTTATACTTAGAATAAGCAGGCATTAATTGAGCTAATAGCGTACTATTCCCAAATTTATCAAACGCATTTTTCCTTGCTCTTTGTATCAACCAAAATAATAGCATAAAAATTGGCAGCAAAAGCAAAGCGTATAAATAGTCAGCATTCTCGAAACGAAAGGGCATGGATTTTTTGGTAGTACAGAATATTAATCTGTCAAATTTACAAATACTAAATACAAGCAAAAGCCTGTACTATCTGCAAAAATAACAAATCTTCCTTTTTATGTAAACTGTGTTTAGTTAATAACAGGTTAAAGTGAGTTGATATTTTCCAAATAAGTCTCGGCTTGTTAGAGAATGGCTTCTTTTTTGGGGATTGGCTTGCCAATAACTAACCGCACTCAATACCACTTCCAAAGGAGAGAGCATTTTTGTATTCAAAGAAAAGGACAATCGAGAATGATCGAGTGACCAATAAGTATTTTTCATGTGAGTTAAACAGGGGTTCGGTAGAATGGTTTATTTTTGAGTTTTGTGATAATTATTAAAATTACCCTTTGACACTCTTCGTTATCTATTTGTGAATCATTTTAAAAAATATATTAGTACTGTAGTTATTTTATTCTGCTTTTTTTGCTGCTGCAATAAAGTTAGCGGGCAAAATATATCGGGTAACTCGATAACCAACGAGCTAAATATTCCATCTAATAATATTTTGCTCAATATTCTGTCAACCAATAAAAATCAGTCTTTACCAATCAACTTACCAAAATCTTATTTACTATTAGATTCCACAACTGTCCAAACCACTTTAAATCAATTAATAGACAGCCTCCAACAAGCCGCTTTTTTAACGGCTTCGATTGATAACCTTATCCAAAAAGATACCATTTATACAGCGTATTTATTTTTAGGTAAACAGTATGATAACTTTCAAATTAGTAATGGAAATATTGATGCCTTGGCGGTTAAACGAGCTAATTTAAATCGTTTTCTAAAGGAACCAATCACTTATTTTCAATTAAAAGAAATTCAAGAAAAATTAGCCGTTGATGCAGAAAATAATGGCTATCCTTTTGCAACTATTAGACTGGAAAATATAAAAATTGATGGAGCGCAGATTAAGGGACAATTGTTTGTAAATAAAGGACAATTAATTCGATTGGCTAACCTCAAAACAGAAAGCGAAGGAACACTAACTATTAACTATTTAGAAAATTATTTAGGCTTAAAAAAAGATGCTATTTACCAAAAAGATAAAATTATAGCCACTTCTCAAAAACTCCAAGAATTACCCTTTATCAAAGAAACTCGGTCGCCTGCAGTTCGATTTAAAGGAAATGAGGCAACGGTTAGTTTGTTTTTAGCGCCTAAAAAAGCGAATCGGTTTGATTTTTTAATTGGCGTGTTGCCAAATAATCAAGAATCGGGGAAAGTGTTGATTACTGCGGATATTGATGCCGAATTCCAAAATCAATTTGGCAAAGGCGAACGCATTCATTTTGAATTTGAACAACTCCGTCCCGAAACACAACGGGTTATTTTAGCCACCAATTACCCTTATTTATTAAATACACCTTTGGGGATAGACTTTAAATTTGGTTTGTATAAAAGAGATTCAACGTATCGAGATTTAATTTGGAATGTTGGTTTGCAATATCTATTTGAAGGCGGCAATTATTTTAAAGCTTTTTCTAAAAATACGGCTTCTGCTCTATTAACAATTGAGGAACGTGCCATTATTCGAAATAGACAATTGCCTCAAAATTTAGATATTCGGAATAGCGCATTTGGTTTGGCATATCAATTAGAAAAGTTAGATTATCGCTTTAATCCTAGAACCGGTTGGTTATTACAACTAGAAGGAAGTGCTGGTTTTAAAACCATTCAAAAGAATAATAAAATTACCGACTTATTGGATGAAAGTGACCCTGTATTTGATTTTGAGAGCCTTTATGACGCCTTGGATTTAAATACCTTTCAATATCAATTAATCGGTCGAGTCGATAAATACTTTCCAATTAGTAAAAGAGCTACTTTGAAAACCAGCATTCAAGGAGCTGCAGTTATCTCGGAAACACCCATTTTTAGAAATGAACAGTTTAGAATAGGTGGCAATCAATTACTAAGAGGGTTTGATGAAGAAAGTATTTTTGCAACGAATTACATTTTAGGTACTTTGGAATATCGGTATTTAATTGGTCAGAACAGTTATTTTTTTGTATTTGGGGATATGGCTTATCTAGAAAATAAAACAAATGAAAATGATTTTTCGAATCGACCAATTGGTGTGGGAGTAGGAATGACTTTTGAGACGAAGGCTGGGGTTTTTGGAATTAGTTATGCTTTGGGGAAGTTAAAAGGGGCTGCTTTTGAGTTTCGGGCTGCTAAGGTACATTTTGGGTTTGTTAGTTTGTTTTGACGAGTATGTTTTTTTGCCACAAAGAGACAAAGTACAGAGATTTTGACGAGCGCAGTTTAAACTTGACTATGAGAAAGATATAAAGTTTTTTACGATTGTAATTTACGCTCTTGGAAATCTCTAACTGGACTAAGTATTACCTCCTATCAATCAAATTATATTCGTAAAAATACTATATGAACTATGTGTGCTATGTGGTAAAAAAATATACCATGTAATACTATTTTATTACGCTTTTGCCGCTTTCTCTTGCCGCTTCAAATAAACCCGACCTTTACGGTACATTTCAAAAATAGGGTCATTTTTTTCTTGCCAGTATCCTTCAATTTTATCGCCCCATACGCTTCGGGTATACATGATTTGGTATTTTCGAATATGTTGTTCCTTATCGGGCGATTGGGTGGGATATAAGACATTGTGATTGAATAAACGCATGGAACGATCGTAGAAAAAATCGCCAGATAAATCCATTGCTACAGGTTGATCATTATAAAAAATATAGGCAGTTCCCTTCACTTTTTTGCCCTCTCTTTTAAGCACTAATTGAAATTTATGTTCTGTTTGTGGACCAGGTCGTTCTAAGGTAATCGTGCCTTCCCAAGTGCCATCGACATTTTGAGTATGTCCTATAAAAAGAGAAAAGCATAATAGAAAAGTAATTAGGTATTTCATCAACAAAATTAAATTGGATGGTTGACTTCAGTCAACCTTTGAGTATAAAACACTCGTTGACTGAAGCCAACAATCCGTGGGAATATGCCAAATTTAAAACTAAAAAGTAGTTTGTTCAATTATTCTAGATGCTTTTTTATGTTAAAGTGGTGGGTTACTTTGTTTATATGCTTTGGTATATTTATTATTTTGCCGTTACTATATCTAAAAACCTCATAGAAAAATGATACCACCAACTTTTGAAGCAGCTATTGCGAACATTTTTAAAGAAAAATCTACGGAAACTTTAGAGATGCCAGCAGAACTAAGTAATTCCTTGCCAATAATAAAAGAAACGGAGCATATAACGATACTATATGACGAGGTGACCGCAGTATTTGAGGAGACGATCACAGCAATAAAAGAAAGAACGATTCTTTTAATAAACTTGATTGATAACAGGCAAGCAATTTATCAAGCAGCCGAAAAAATAAGTGAATTAGAAATTAAAGAACAACGAGATGTCACTAATTTGAAAAAAGAGATGCAATGGCATGAGAAGAGTAGCTTTGTTCGATTGTTTGTTACTAGTGATAAAGCGGATCAATTGGATCAAGAAAAAGAAGAGGCAAAAATAGCTAAATCTATCACTAAACAATTTGCCGATAGTTTAACAAACTTTGAGTCGTTTATTGATGAATATATTATAAATGCAGGCATGAAATATGATAACAATTTTTTATTGCTTGTTGAAGAATGGAAAGAGCTTTGTCAACTAACGGAAAGTTTGATGTCTGCTAGGAAGAATATTAGAAAAGGTCAATCAAAACTTAAGACTAGCGTTAGTTGTGGGGAGGGTTCTTGTAGAGTAGATAATAGCATAAGTAAAAAACATTTTTCCTTGGCGATGAATCAACTGGACGGACAAATTGAAGTATTCAAGCCAATAACTGAACAACTTACAGAAAAAGTGGAAACAACAATTTTACGCGTCAGAAATCAATTATTGATTAACTAATTCAAATTGTAGATAACTAAAAAAGCCGCTACTATTATTGTTAACAGTAACGGCTTTTATATTTTTGGAATGTGCCACCAAGCAGAGCTTGGCACTACAAAAAATTATTTTACAATAAATCCATTGCCTACTCCCTCACTAGGATTTACAAAAGCTAATTCTCCGTCAGGGCTTTCTGCCATCAAAATCATTCCTTGAGACTCGATGCCTCTTAATTTCCGAGGCGCTAGGTTCGCTAATAAAGCAACTTGTTGTCCAATAATATCTTCTGGCTTAAAAAACTCAGCGATACCAGAAACAACTGTTCTTTCCTCGAAGCCTAAATCAACCGTTAATTTCAACAATTTCTTTGTCTTTTTGACTTTTTCAGCAACTAAAATAGTCCCTGTCCGAATGTCCATTTTGACAAAATCATCAAAAGAAATTGTTTCTTTAACAGGTGCATATTCTATGCCTTTATTCGCTTTTTCTGCTGCTTCTAGTTTAGCGACCTGTGCTTCAATGACCTCATCAGGAATTTTGGTAAACAAATGGTTCGGTTTACCAATTTGATGACCGTCTGGAATCAACACTTCTCCTTCTGATAATTTATTCAAGATGTCCATGTATTCGCCTTCATCTTTTAAACGAGGTAGGTTTAGTAAATCTCGAATTTTATCAGAGGTAAAAGGCAAGAAAGGACGACAAGCAACACTCAATGCAGTTACCACTTGTAAGGCCGTATTCATGACCACTTTTACGGGTTCTTCGTCTACTTTGATCATTTTCCACGGTTCGTTGAACTGTAGTAATTGATTACCAGTAGAAGAAATTTCCATCAAGACTTTTAAAGCTGCTCTGAATTCGTAAGTACGAATATGCTGCCCAAGGTCTTGTAACTTATCGTGCAAATCGACCAATTCAGATTCTTGATAAGACATTTCAATCTGATTCGAGGAATCTACAATTTGTATGTCTTGGTCAATCGTTGGCACAACGCCTTCGTAATATTTATTGGTTAAAACGACGACCCGATTAATGAAATTGGCTAAGTTATTTACCAACTCATTATTATTCGACTCTTGGTAGCCTTTCCACGTAAATTCGCTATCCCGTTGCTCGGGCATGTTTTTAATCATGTTATAGCGCAATTCATCTTCTTTACCTGGAAATTCTTCCACGTATTCATGTACCCAAACTGCCCAGTTTTTAGAAGTCGATAATTTTCGACCTTCTAAATTTAAGAATTGATTGGCAGGTACGTTTACTGGAATAATATAATCGCCATGCGCTTTTAAAATCGCTGGAAAAATCAAGCAATGGAAAACAATATTGTCTTTACCAATAAAATGAACTAAAGCAGTTTCTTTATCTTTCCAATAAGGCTCCCACTCTTTTCCATTGTCCAATGCCCATTGTTTGGTGGCAGAAATATAACCAATTGGCGCGTCCATCCAAACGTATAATTTCTTCCCTTCTGAGCCTTCAATTTCTTGTGGTACATCTACGCCCCAATCCAAATCACGGGTCATTGCTCTAGGCTGTAAGCCACCATCTAACCAAGATTTACATTGTCCTAAAACATGATTTTTCCAATCTTCAGGGTAATGCAATAATTCTCCTTCCAACTTCCCTGTTTCTACCCATTCTCTCAACCATGCTTCGTATTTATCTAGTGGTAAATACCAATGCGTCGTTGATTTTAAAACAGGTTTTCCACCACTCAAAGTAGAACGAGGATCAATTAATTCGGTAGGGCTTAAAGTAGAACCGCAGTTTTCACATTGGTCACCATAAGCTTCGGTATGACTACATTTAGGGCAAGTTCCAATAATGTATCTATCTGCCAAAAATTGATTGGCTTCCTCATCAAAGTATTGTTCCTTCGTCTGTTCTATAAATTCCCCTTTTTGATTAAGGGTTCTAAAAAAGTCTTGTGATGTTTGATGATGAATGGGAGCAGAAGTCCGATGATAAATATCAAAAGAAATTCCTATTTTCTCGAAAGTCGTTTTAATTAACTCATCGTATTTATCTACAATGGCTTGCGGAGTCGTCCCATCTTTTTTTGCTCGAATCGTAATCGCCGCACCGTGTTCATCCGAACCACAAACGTAGACGACATCTTTTCCATTCAAGCGTAAAAAACGCACAAAAATATCTGCTGATAAGTAAGCCCCTGCCAAATGACCAATGTGTAATGGCCCATTTGCATAAGGCAAGGCAGAAGTGACTAAATAACGTTTTGGTTCTTTCATGATGATGTATAATATAGTGTTTGACCAGCCCTATTTTAAGGAGGTGAATAGTATTTCTTTTTAAGAAATGCAAAAATAGCTATAAAATAATAAGTACGAACTCATAATTACTATTAATTTTCAACGGTTTCTTTTTCTGCTAGATTTCCTTAAAAAATAAACCCGTAGCGATGCTATGAATTGATTTTTAAAGAAAAACTATCAAAAAAATAATTCCCTTGAAATTTTAATCTAATTAGGAGTTCGTACTTTGTAAAAAATTAGCGTAAACAGTATTCCGCTACTGTTTATTTTAGGTAGGTGTGCATTATGCATGGATAGCTTATCCAAAAAATTGATTTTGGGGTACTATCCGATATGTTATTGAAGTTGTTGAAGGTCGTTGAGTTTATATTTTTGAAAATAATCTAAATGGGTTAACCAATAAAATTAGCTTATAGTTCCTAGGTTGGTACTGATTATGTCAACTAGTGGGCAGAAAGCGGTTCTTTAATAGAACCCCTTTCTTTCTTTTTAGTCGCCAAAAGAAGGAGATTCTATTAAAGAACCGCCTTCTATTCCTTCATTTATTGCTTTACAAACGTACTAGAGAAATGCTTGCCTTCACTAGAGACAATTTGTAAAATATAAGTACCAAAAGCTAATCTTGAAACATCTACCCGATTTTGATCAGTCTCCAAAGATTGCTGGATAAACGGTCTACCGAGCAAATCAAAAACTTGTATATTTCCAGTCATATCTTTTGTTTCAAAATCTATGATAATTTCATTGATAGCAGGATTTGGATAAAACTTGATTGCATCACTAGATAAAATAAGATTCTCGTTACTAGTCGATATCTCGTCGCTTAAAGTTAGGTTATCAATTGCAAAAAATAGCGGTGTATTGATACCATTATCTCCTACATCTGAAGAACTCATGGTGAATTGCAGACTATCTACATTTCCCAAACTAGTCAAATCCACCCATTCCCAATCACTAACAATATAATCTTCTGAATCATCATCTGAACGAAAATCAGCTAAATAGAATTCCACCGTTTGAGGGGCTAATTCTCCATTAGAGTATTTCTGAATGTCTATTTTGAAAAAATCTGGTTCTGTACCGTCTACCCCACCAAATTTCTTGGCAAAATCATCTCCATCTCGCATGCTATTATGGGCGTACGTTGTATTCGTAATATAAAAACCATTGACCTTTTTTCCCGCAGCATTTTCTGTTAAAATAATTTTCGCACCTTGTTGCCCGACTGCATACGTAAAAGATTCTAAACCATCTTTTGTTTTTGCACCATATAAATTACCAAACCCTGAAGTCGTACTATCTCTAATTGTAGACATCGCCCAACCACCTGCCCAAAAACCACCGAAATCTGGATTATAGCGAGTCGGATAAAATGCTTTTCCACTTTGGTAGCCTGTTGCTCCCTCTGAACCATTTAAGAAATTATTGGCGAGCAAATTACTTTCTTCAAAAGTGGAAATATTTTCATCCGCTGGAATATTAATGGCTAAATTGGATATTTGTAAATTATCTATACAAAAAAACAAAGGGGTATTAATTCCATTATCCCCCACGTCGCTAGAACTCATCGTAAATTGCAAACTGTCTACATTGCCTAAATTACTTAAATCAATCCATTGCCAGTCGTTTACAATATAATCTAAACTGTCTGCCTCAAATCTAAAATCTGCTAAGTAAAACTCGATGACGTTAGTATCTAAAATTCCTTCAGAAAACTTTCTGATTTCTAGTTTGAAAAAATCAGGATCGGTTCCATCTTCTCCGCCAAATTTCTTAGCAAACATGTCCCCATCTCGCATGCTATTATGGGCAAAGGTTGTATTGGTAATATACAAGCTATCAACCACTTTGCCTACTGAATTTCCTTCTAAACGAATAATCGCATTTTGTTGCCCAATAGCATAAGTCGTTGATGCCTGTCCGCTACCTGTAATAGCACCATATAAATTGCCAAATCCAGAAGTCGTATCATCTCGCATCGTAGAGATCGCCCAACCACTTGCCCAAAATCCACCAAAATCTGGATTAAATTCATTCGGAAAAAAAACGTCGCCACTTTGGTATCCTCCTGCTGTGTCTGCATTATTTAAGAAAGTGTCTACGGGTAAGTTGAATGCTTCAAAAGAAACGGTACTTTGTGCAAAAGACCAAGTAATAGAGAAAAGAACAAGGAAAAAAAGGTAAAAATTTTTCATAAGAAACGATTTGATTAAAAAGAAATCGTTTCGGGTAGGGATAGAGTAATCGCCAAATTTATTGGCTGATTGAATAGTATAAAAGAATCAGCCAAATAAATTTGGCGATTACTTGTGACTAACTCCATTCGCTTTTAGTCCCGAAAGCAAGGTTAAGAAAATAAACTTTGGCAGGTCTTCTGACTTACTTCTTTTTAATTCGCCTTCCCATCAACCGATAGTGGCATACTGAATTAAAAATTAACGAAGCTTACAGCTGCGGGTACAGTTCTTGAATTGCACAAGATTCCCTATTAATGTAGGCATCCTAGATTTAAAAATATAGGACACAACCAAAATCGACGCAAAAGTAGGCAAAAGAAAAGGTAGAAAGAATGAATTAGAAATATTTTTAATATTGATATTTGATTAGTCGTTTAAGAGATTAAAGGACTTAGTAAAAAATAAGTTACCTTTTCACATTGCTTAAATAACTATTAGACTACTCTACATTTTTAGATTTCCTATTTAAAATAAGGCGGCAATAGGAACACCGCTTTATATTGAACAGTACAAGGCGGTTATTTCCCACAATCGCCTTGTTTTTAGAGCACTAATTCCTTTTGTATAGTAGTCTAAATAATTATCCGCTGGGAAATGCAATCCGTTGGGCAACTAAATTAAATTGATTCCCAACCGATTGAATTCCCCAACGGATTCATGTACGTTATTTTTTTCCTACGCCCTTATAAAATAGAAATTGCGGAAGTATTCATCACCAAATGAGATTTTTTCCTATCTTTCGTTTTCCTTTTCAATCATTAGACTTCTTATCCTTTAAATTGTCAAAGGAGAAAAAGTCTATCAAAAAAATTATAGGATGAAAACCAGTATTAGAGTACAGTTATCCATCATGATGTTCCTCCAATTTTTTGTGTGGGGATGTTGGTATGCAACGGTAGGCAATTATTTATCTCAAAATTTGGGCTTTAATGGAGCTGTTATTGGCGGTATTTTCAGTACGATTAGTATTGCGGCTATTATTTCCCCACTATTTGTAGGGATTATTGCAGATCGTTTCTTCGAAGCGCAAAGTGTACTAGCTGTTTCACATATTATTGGAGCTGGAATTCTCTACTATCTTTCCTCGGTTAGTAATCCAGATACGTTTTATTGGGTGTTATTAATTTATTCTATTTTTTATATGCCAACGCTAGCTTTGACCAATGCGGTTTCTTTTTATCAAATGTCGAGTCCAGAAAAAGAATTTCCGGGCATTCGAGTGCTAGGCACGATTGGGTGGATTATTGCAGGATTAATTATCAGTTTTGCTAAATTGGAGGCTTCTAGTACGCAATTTATAGTGGCAGCTGCTGCATCTTTGATTACAGGCTTGTACTGTTTTACCTTACCAAATACGCCTTCGGAAAGTAAAGGGCAACCAATTAATGTTGGTAAACTACTAGGTCTAGATGCCTTAAAATTGATGAAAAATAGAAATTTTGCGGTTTTGGTGATTAGCTCTTTTTTAGTATCCATTCCTTTAAATTTTTATTTTGCTTTTGCTAATAATTTCCTCAATGAAGCAGGCATGGAATTCGCAGCAGCTAAAATGACTTTGGGGCAAGCCTCTGAGATTATTTTCATGTTGTTGATGCCTTTTTTCTTTAGTCGCCTAGGGGTAAAGAAGATGATTTTAGTGGGAATTTTGGCTTGGATTTTACGCTATGTATTATTTGCCTATGGCGATAATCAAACGATGGTTTGGATGTTTTATAGTGGTATTTTACTACATGGAATCTGTTATGACTTCTTCTTTGTTACTGGTCAAATTTATGTTGATAATGAAGCACCAGAGGAAGTTCGGGCAAGTGCGCAAGGCTTGATTACACTAGCTACTTATGGAATTGGAATGTATTTGGGGGCAATCATTGCTGGTCAAATTGTGAATAATTATACCATTATGGAAAATGGCGCTGAAGTAGGGCATGATTGGACACAGATTTGGATGATACCCGCAGGTTTGGCAGTAGCGGTATTAATTATCTTCCTTATTTTTTTTAGAGAAGACGAGAAGATTGCTTAAACATGCTCTAAATTAAATCCATTGTCCTTTAATTATCCGTTGTAGTAGAAATATACAACGGATAATTAAAGGACAACGGATTTATCTATTTTGTAATAAATAGCTATTTATCCTTCTGTCAAATCCCGACATGATTATACTAAAAAACTACTCCCTCAAAGCTTATAATACTTTTGGATTAGATACCAAAGCGGCGAATTTGCTAAAAGTCCAATCTGTGGCTGATTTAAAAGCAGCTTTAAAATTATCCTACCAACCTATTTTTATTTTAGGCGGTGGTAGTAATATGTTACTCACCCAAGATATTGCTGGCTTAGTCATTAAAAATGAAATTAAGGGAATTGACATTGTTGAAGAAACCGAAACAACCATTACTTTGAGTATTGGCGGCGGCGAGAACTGGCATGAATTAGTGCTTTGGGCAATTGCTCATAATTATGGCGGTATTGAAAATTTATCTTTAATTCCAGGAACGGTTGGTGCTTCCCCTATTCAAAATATTGGGGCGTACGGGGTAGAACTAAAAGATGTTTTTATAAAATTGGAAGCGATTAATTTAGCCACTCGGCGAAAGAAAACTTTTAGTAAAAAAGCTTGCCAATTTGGGTATCGAGAGAGCGTTTTTAAAAAGCGGTTAAAAGGACAGTATTTTATTACCAAAGTATTTCTACAGCTCACTAAAAAGGAACATGCTTTAAATATGAATTATGGGGCAATCAAAACGCACTTATCGGATAATGGAATTGGTCAACCTACCATAAAGGATATTAGTGATGCCGTAATAGCCATTCGTTCTAGCAAATTACCTGACCCTGCGGAATTGGGCAACTCTGGTAGTTTTTTCAAAAATCCAGAAATTACGCAAACTCATTTTGAACAGCTACAGCAACAATTTCCCCATATCGTTTCTTATGACTTACCCAACGGAAAAGTAAAAGTGCCTGCTGGTTGGTTGATTGAGCAAGATGGTTGGAAAGGGAAAAAAATAGGAAATACTGGGGCACATGCTAAACAGGCTTTGGTTTTGGTGAATTATGGGGATGCTACTGGGGCGGAAGTGAAACAATTGGCTTTTGCTATTATTGCTTCTGTGAAGGAGAAGTTTGGGATTGAATTGACGGCTGAGGTGAATATTGTTTGATAGTTCTTCCTTATTTGCGGCAGCGCGCTATACAAAATATGATATTTAAACAATAAAGATTTATTATTTTCTCGTATTTCTATAGAAACCTCGACAACCAAAAAAACATTCTAAAAATAGTTCACCTACTAAATGCTAATTATAGTATGTTGTAGCAAATGAATACTAAAGGTAGCTTTGCATACTTTAATTAGCAATGAAATCAAAAGAAAAAATATTAGTAATATTTGGTGAAAGAGTCCGAAAATTCAGAAAAGAAAGAGGGCTTTCTCAAGAGCAATTAGCTTTTAAAGCCAATTTGCATAGAACTTATATTGGCATGATTGAACGTGCAGAAAAAAATATAACGCTCCTAAATATTGAAAAAATTGCTAATTCCTTAGAAGTTGAAATTTTACAACTATTTGAATAACAAATAAATATGAATTTATCAGATGTCTTTAAATTTACACAAGGTTTAGGACAAAAGGGACACCAAATTGGCAGAAAAGTTGGTGATGCGATTGAATTGTTAACATTAGGCATGATAAATTTAGAAGAAGATTTAATGCCTTTTTTAGTAATTGAAGATGGTGTTGAAGGGGCAACAACAGCAAAACATAAAGTTGAATTCTCATTTTACAATTTAGATACTGCTGGAAACCCTACAAAAAAACCAATTGATTTATTTGGCTTAATTGAATGTAAAAAAGTAGGTGTCGAGGTAACAATTAAACAGAACTTCAAAAATTGGAAAAACAAAGCTATAAATAAGAAGAGTTTTCACTTAACAAATGGTTACGATTTTGGAATTGCTCCGAGAGGGATAAATACAAAATGGAAAATAAAAACTGTAGGAGAATTAAACGGAGGAAATAATCTAAAAGTAGCTGTCGAAAAGTATGAAAATAAGATTGAGGTTGAAAATATTGATTATAGGTTTAGAGTAGTAGAAAATAATCAAATCCTTGTTGCGTTAACTGTTAATAATGAATTAGTCGTTTTAAGTCCAGATGAAAATTTATCTCAAATTGTTGACTCGCTCTCAAAATGTGTCATATTATCTATCAAGAAATTAGAAAATAATAACGTCAAAGAAATAAAGGTAGATGACTCTTTGCCTGGACCGCAAACACCCGAAAAAGCAAAACAAGCATCTTTTGTTTCTCTGGATGTAAGAAAAAAAGTACTTGGTAGATTTGATAAAACGAAAGACAAATCGTTCATTTCAATTTTAGTAATTGGTGAATCATCTCATTGGGAGGAAAAAAGTAGGTCTATGGTCAGGTTGTGTAATGACCATAACTTAACAATTCCTGATGAAATATTGGTTTATCTTTTTGCTAAATTCTTAGAAAAATTTGGAGATGATTACCAAGATAAAATTACAAAAACAAATTTTAGGGATGATGTAGTAGTAAGGGAGTTAATAAGACAAATTATTGAACATTTCGATTCTAAAATTCTCCAAGATATGGAAACTGAAAACTTTGTGTCATTTAAACATTCAGTTGAGGGAACCTCAAATAGAGTAATAATTAAAGAAATGGAAGCCTAAACTATAGCTCCAATGTTAGCAATTTACGGTCTTTTCCAATTTTTTCTCCTTGAAGAGAAGTCAAATCAAGGACAGCACCATGCTCTATAAAAATATCATAAAATTCTTCATACCTATCCCCCCAATAAATCATAGAACATGACATGGGGGCTCCTTTTCCTACATCAAGACCATTTTCTAAGAATTTTAATCGAGTGTCATAAAGAAAACATATTGCTTTAGCTTGGCCAAAAACACTTTGTTTCCAATGTCCTGTATTTGTTGCAACAGGAACTAAAGCTAATACTTCAGAACCAAAGTCTTTATGACTTAGAACGCACTTTGCAAGCCAATCCTTAATTCTTGTACCTCTTTCTCTATCAGAACCATAAGGTGGATTTACATAAATGGTAGGATAATCCCATTTTTCCTTTAATCCATCATGCTTTGGCAACGAAAACTCCATTTGGGCATTCACAATTGAATATTCATTCGAACATGGGTCTAAGAATATAGTGCCGCCAAAAAAATCTTTTACCGCATTAACATATTTTTGAGGCGTACCCCAAGTCTGACTTTTAGAATTAACTGTTCTTCCTGCGCTCATATTTTGCTAATTATAGTATGCAAACTTATTGATAATTTTCATAAATACCAAATGAATTTGTAAATTTATCTTATACCACAAGAAAAGAAATTTTTAGAAGAAAAAAAAGCATTCGATGGTAATAAGCCTTAGGTGGGTTTAACTGTGTAAATGCCAATCGTTGACAACCAGTAGTTTAAAAGTCTTTAATTCTTATAAAATATTTACTCTTATAAAACAACTTTTCATTCGCCCTAAAAAAATAATAGTTAAACATGTCCAAAATTACCTTCTTCCCAAATTTCCAAAATAAAAAAATCAAAACATCCGAAACAGAAATCAACCTAGTACTTGGTGGACAAGGCCCTCCATTGCTATTAATTCACGGCTATCCACAAAGTCATATCATGTGGCATAAAGTAGCGCCTACTTTAGCTAAAAAATATACGGTGGTCGCAACGGATTTAAGAGGCTATGGCGATAGTGGAAAACCCAAGACAGATGCAACACATTATCCTTATTCTAAAAGAGCGATGGCGAAAGACCAAGTCGAAGTAATGGCGGAATTGGGCTTTGAGACCTTCAAAGTAATTGGGCATGACCGAGGGGCAAGAGTGGCGCATCGAATGGCATTGGATTATCCACAGCAAATAGAAAAACTAGTTTTATTAGATATTCTACCAACTTTATGGTTGTATGACCATACTGACCAAGCCTTTGCGACCAATTATTGGCATTGGTTCTTTTTGATTCAGCCTTATCCACTACCAGAAATGCTAATCGGTAATAGTTCGGAATTTATGGAAAAAGCCATCTTTGGACTATTGGCAGCTTCGGGAGCTTGTACGCCTACATCTATTGCTGCTTATAGTCGAACGGTAAAAGAGGCGGATATTTTACATGCTTCTTGTGAAGATTATCGAGCAGGAGCGACGATTGATTTGGAACACGACCGAGCAGATTTTGACGCACGCATTCAATGTCCTTTACTCATCCTTTGGGGTGCAAAAAATCCTGCTTATCAAAAACAAGATGTGTTGAGTATTTGGAAAGAAAAAGCAATTAATGTGCGTGGAAAGGCAGTTGATTCTGGGCATTTTATTGCGGAGGAAGTGCCAGATAGTTTATTAGCCGAAGTAGCTGCTTTTCTTTGATGAATGTGAGTTGCCAGTTACCAGTTGCCGGTTTATTAACTCGCAACTGGTAACGGGTAACTGGCAACTGGAATTTACTTCCCATATTTTTCAATCCAAGCCAATACCCCACCTTCCAAATTGCGCACATTAGAAAAACCATGCATTTCTAAAATTTGTTGCGCTTTCCCACTTCTTGCACCAGACCGACAATGCACCACAATTTCCGAATCTTTATGCTCTTCTAGATTATCCACTTCATCCATTACATCACCAAGGGGAATTAATTTAGCGCCTAGGTTAAATTCATCGTATTCGTAATCTTCTCGAACATCAATGAAGACAAAGTCTTCTTTTTTGTCTAATTTTTCTTTTAACTGTGTTACCGTAATATCCATATTATTTTAATTTTGATGTACCTTATATTTTCAAGGTTAATAATTAATGTACTTTCAGGACGATTAAATTCTAAAAAGAATACAAAAATAGGACTTCAAAAGTTCTTGGTATAAAAAAAAGAAGTATCTATAGAATTAAATGTAAGCTTTATACTATTTTTAGGATTATTGCGAGCAGAACTAATTAATTCGAGACTCTACTAAAAGTCTCGTAATCCGTTAAACACCTACGAATGCCAATACTACGATTAGAAAATGTAATTAAAACCTATGAAAACCATACTGCGGTGAATAATGTCAGCTTTGACGTTCCCAAAGGCAGCGTCTTTGGTTTATTAGGGCCAAATGGGGCAGGAAAAACCTCGCTCATTCGAATTATTACCACCATTACAGGCGCCGATTCTGGTGCCGTTTACCTTGATGGGGAAAAGTTAAACAGCAATCATCCAAGTCAGATTGGCTATATGCCAGAAGAACGTGGTCTTTACAAAAAAATGAAGGTTGGTGATCACCTGATGTACCTCGCCCAACTAAAAGGGCTTTCTAAAAAGGAAGCAAAAGAACAAATCAATCATTGGTTTGATAAATTTAGCATTACCGATTGGTGGGATAAGAAGGTAGAAGAACTATCTAAAGGGATGCAGCAAAAGATTCAATTTATTGCAACTGTTATCCACCGACCTAAATTATTAATTTTAGATGAACCCTTTTCTGGTTTAGATCCCATTAATACCAATTTAATTAAGTCGGAAATTGATGAAATGAACCAAAATGGGACAAGTATTATCTTCTCGACGCACCGTATGGAACAAGTAGAAGAGGTTTGTGAACATATTGTCTTAATCAATCAAGGACAAAAAATACTAGAAGGAAAGGTTGCCGATGTCAAAAATCAATTTAAGGACAATTTGTACAAAATCAAATACACAGGTGCTTTACCTGACAATTTACACTTGACGGATGCGGCGGATGATTCTTATAAAATTATCGGACAGGGCAAAAAATCTATTACCGTTCAGGTAACGGAAGAAAGTGCTTCCAATAAATTATTGAATTACCTGATTAGTAAGGGCGTTCATATCCAATCTTTTAATGAAATTTTGCCAACGCTGAACGAGATTTTCATCAAACAAGTTGGGGAAAGTGAAGAGTAGGAGTAGAACAGTAGGCAGTATTGCAGTTTGCAGTTTGCAGTTTCCTTATTGAATTGAATTTTTTCCATCTAAAAAAAGCACCTCTAATGAATAAATTGTGGTTAATCGTCCAAAGAGAATACCTCACAAGGGTTCAGAAAAAATCCTTTATTTTAACAACTTTATTAATTCCTTTCTTTTTTCTTTTATTCACCGTTGTGGTCAGTTTCATTTTTAGCTACGAAGAAAATGAAAAAAACAAAATTGCTATCATTGACGAAGGTGGCATTATGAATAAAACGATGAAGGATGAAAATGATATTTATTACTCTTTTCCGAATGAAGATTTAACAAGTTTAAAAGAAAAAGTAGCCAATAAAGAATATAATGGGATACTAGTCATCCCGAAACCAAGTAGTGTAGAAGTTAAAGATTTTACCGTTAACTATTATACGGAAGACCAATTGAGTTTAACGACGCAAATATCGCTCGAACGAAAAATAGGCAGTAAAATTCGAGATTATAAAATAGCTACTTTAGGCTTAGATAAAGACCAATTAGAAACCCTGCGAAGTAATGTATCTATCGATCCTGAACCGATTAAAGAAGGGGCACAAAATCAAAGTTCCATTACAGGTAATATTCTAACCGCAGTTGGGATGATGCTCGGTTTCATTATGGTCATGATTATTTCCATTAATGGATCACAAGTGATGATGGGCGTGATGGAGGAAAAGACCAATAGAATTGTAGAAGTCATGGTTTCCTCGGTGAAGCCTTTTGAATTAATGTTAGGAAAATTAGTAGGAATCGGCGGAGTTACGCTCACTCAAATGGCTATTTGGGCTGTTCTATTTCCACTCATCTTCTTAGGGGCACAGCTATTTTTTGGTATTGATACTTCCCAATCACAGGTAGAACTGGCAACGGCAGGTTCTGGAATAAGTGATGAACAGGCACAAGATATGGCGCTACAAATTTTTACAGAAATTAGTGCGATTAATTGGTGGCTGATTATTCCTGCCTTTATTATCTACTTGTTGCTTGGCTTTTTTATGTATAGTTCTTTATACGCCGCAGCAGGTTCTGCGATTGGCGATGATTTGAGTGAGGCACAAAAGTTGACTTTACCTTTAACTTTGCCGATTATCTTATCTTTTTATACGATGATTCCTGCGATGCAAGCACCGAATGGAAGTTTGGCAACTTGGGGGTCTATTTTCCCCATTAGTGCGCCTTTCATTATGCCTGCAAGATTAGCCTTTGATCCACCAATGTGGCAAGTCGCTTTGTCTTTGATTTTATTAATTGCTACGACTGTCTTTTTTGTCTGGATTTCTGGTCGAATTTATCGAGTTGGTATTTTCTTATATGGGAAGAAGATTTCTTTTAAGGAGATGGGGAAGTGGTTGTTTTATAAGGATTAATCTTAATTTATCTTTATACCGATACTCCTTATAATAGTATTAAATTGATTAAAGAGGGTATATCAATGGAATATAAGTTTGTGCTTCAATTTCCATGGTATACCCTTTTTTAATGCATTTCTGCTATAAAAAGTCCAAATTCTGCTAGTATTTGCCTAAAAAATGCTACTCCTTCCTATTTAATTTCCTGTACTTTGTAATCCAAAATATTTTTTTAAAACTTCAAAAAAATCAAAAATTATGAGTACGTTTCGCATTAAGAATCAATGGGGAGGAAATAAGAAACCATGGCATCCTGGTGGCGTCTGGATTTTAGGCGCTCGTGACCATCAAAATGTTATTGCCATGCACTTCAAGTCTGCTGATGGAGGAAAAACATTTACGGGCATGATGAATTATAAAGGAGAAGGACCGATTGGGCTAAGAGGGACTAAGACCAGCGAAAATACATACACCGTAGAAAACCAATGGGGAGGGAATCATGCACCTTGGCATCCTGGTGGACAATGGGTTATAGGTGGTCGTGCCAATCAAGATGTAATTGAAATGAGTGTAAAAACTAGAGATGGAGGACTTTCACTTAGTGGGACTATGACTTACGAAGGAGAAGGACCGATTGGTCTTAAAGTACAGATGGTTCCGGCTTATACTGTGGAAAATCAATGGGGAGGGAATCATGCGCCTTGGCATCCTGGTGGTGCATGGGTCTTAGGTGCCCGTGATAATCAAGAGGTGGTTGCCATCAATATTAAATCGCCAGATAATGGAGAAACTTTTACTGGTACTATGACTTACGCAGGAGAAGGACCGATTGGATTTAAAGCAACTAAGTTTGCTCAGAATAGCTATACTGTAGAAAACCAATGGGGAGGCAATCAAGCACCTTGGCATCCAGGCGGGCAATGGCGAATTGGTGGACGTCAAAACCAAAATGTTATTGCTATGGATGTAAAATCTACAGATGGAGGACAATCACTTAATGGGACAATGACTTATGCTGGAGAGGGACCTATTGGATTTAAAGGAGCTTTAAAAGCAGTTGATACACCTGTTTAGAACTTCGGAAAGAACTTCTATTAAGTAATCATTACTGAAGCTAGATTTAGTAAATCTTCTGATCCATTTTAATAGTCGTAAATATGATAAAAAACGCTAGACTTTTTCGAAAGCCTAGCGTTTTTTTATTAGTTCGTACCAACTTTTAATTCATAGTTGAAATCATCTTCTGATTCCCATTGCCCTCTAATTTTTGCATTCTCTTCAGTATAGTTTAATAAGCTATTATTATTCTCTTTAAGAAGTTCATAGAAAGTATAATCTCTCTCTTTAGCCTTTCTTATTTTAGATATTGCCTCCTTTATTTGAATTTCACTAAACTCTTTTCTTTTTAAATCTGCTATTGTGTAAGCTAAGCTATTAGAAAGATAATTTCCCAAACTTGAAATCAAAGTCGATAAAACAGCATTACCTAGTATGAAAATTTCAAATTTAACGGGTCTATTTTCTAGAATTAATAACGGGGCATAATGATGCTTAAGTTCTGTATTACTAATGATTTGCTCCCGAGTAAGAGATAAAGTTCCTTGGTTATTTGTGGGTATAGAACTGTAAGTATAATACTCTCCTGAATTCCCAATGTAAATATTCAAATGAAAAAGCACATTACCTATTTCTAAATTATTTCCTTCTAAATCTTTTAATTGAAGGGTAATAGATTTTGGTAAAATAGTATGTTTCTTTTTTGTAATTTCAGAAATCTCTTTTAGAAACTGCTCCTCTTTTTTATTTTTCATTTGATTGTTTACACTAGTTATTAATGTGCTTCCAACCAATTAGCCCCAGTATCCATCCCTACCAAAATAGGCACTTTCAATCCAGGCATAGCTTCCTTCATATTCTTTTCAATAAGCGGCATCACCGTTTCCATTTCTGACTTATACATATCAAAAACCAATTCATCGTGCACTTGTAGAATCATTTTGGTTTTAAAATTGCCCTCTTTTAAAGCTTTTTGCACCTTAATCATTGCCATCTTTATCATATCGGCTGCTGTTCCTTGAATTGGCGTATTTACGGCATTTCGTTCCGCGTGACTCCGAATCATGCCATTTTTGGAGTTAATATCCCTCAAATGACGTCTTCTACCCATGAGGGTCGTCACATAACCATCTTGCTTTGCTTGTTCTACGACCTTATCCATGTAGGTTTTGAGTCCTTGGTAACGAGCAAAGTATTTCTTGATCAGTTGACTCGCTTCTTTTCTAGGAATCCCTAATTGTTGGGATAAATTAGTTGCGCCTGCTCCGTAGATAATACTAAAGTTTACGGTTTTGGCATTTCTTCTTTCGTCTGGTGTTACTTCTTCTAAAGTTTTATCATAAACTCTTGCCGCCGTTGCTTGGTGAATATCTTGTCCTTTTTGGAAAGCTTCTAACATCGCTTCATCCCCACTTAATTCTGCAATCAAACGCAATTCTATTTGAGAGTAATCTGCTGCTAATAAAATATACTCGTCACTTCTTGGAATGAAAGCTTCTCTGACCTTTCTACCTTCGGGGGTTCGGATAGGAATATTTTGTAGATTTGGATTATTAGAACTCAATCGACCTGTAGCGGTCAAGGCTTGATTAAAGGAGCTATGAATTCTACCCGTTTTTGGATTGACCATATTCGGCAAGGCATCCACATAAGTAGATTTCAACTTGGAGTAACTTCTATATTTTAAAATTTTGTTGACAATTTCAAAATCATCTGCCATCTCTGCTAACTTCTCTTCACTTGTAGAATACTGACCTGATTTTGTTTTTTTCCAACGATAGGGCAATTCCATTTTTTCAAATAAAATTTGACCTACTTGTTTGGGCGAAGAAATATTAAATTGAGTGCCTGCATCTTTATAAATTTCCGCTTGCGCTGCTTTAATAATAATATCTAATTCCTTGGAATATTTTTCTAAGTAGCCAACATCCAAATTAATCCCATTATATTCCAAATCAACCAAGACTTTCATCAACGGCTCTTCCATTTCCAAATACAATTGCTCTAAGCCTTCTTCTTTTAATTTTGGTCGAAAATATTCCCCTAATTGCAAAGTAATGTCTGCATCTTCACCAGCATACTGTACCACTTTTTCCACAGGCACTTGGCGCATACTCATCTGATTCTTGCCTTTTTTACCAATCAACGTAGTAATAGAAACAGGTTGATATTTCAAATAAGATTCTGCGAGGTAATCCATGCCATGTCGCATCTCTGGTTCAATCAGATAATGCGCTAACATGGTATCAAAAAAGGCACCGCCAACTTCTATGCCGTACCATTTTAAAACAATACAATCATATTTTAAATTCTGTCCTACTTTTTCTATTTTTTCGTCTTCTAAAACGGCCTTAAATTCCGTTATAATTGCCAGCGCTTTTTCTTCATTTGCAGGAATAGGTACATAAAATGCCTCTGCTGATTTAAAAGAAAAAGCAATACCAACTAATTCCGCACTATTTGCGTCAATACTAGTCGTTTCGGTATCAAAACAAAAAGATTTTTCCTTTTTTAATTTTTCAATTAAACCTTTGCGCAATTCGGGCGTATCCGCAATTTGATAATCATGCTCCGTATTTTCAATATTCTTTTCTGCTACAGAATGGGCCGCTGGTTCATTCACAAACCGTTTCGCCGCTGCATTGGCTGCACCTGCGGCTAAAGGGTTTCCAAATAGATTCCCTTGTTGCCCTGCTTGAGTCGTTGGCGTAATTCCTAAAATAGATTTAGCAAGCGATCTAAATTCTAATTCTTTAAATACTTTTTCCAAGCGTTCTCTATCAAAAGCCTCTATTTCATAGCGCTTAGCATCAAACTGAATCGGCACATTTAAATCAATGGTTGCTAACTGCTTAGATAATCTACCCTGTTCCGCAAATTGGATGACCTTTTCTTTTTGCTTGCCTTTTAATTGATCCGTATTGGCTAAAAGTCCTTCCATAGAATCAAATTTAGCCAATAGTTTTACGGCTGTTTTAGCGCCAATACCTGGGATACCAGGAATATTATCTACCGCATCTCCTTGTAAACCTAAAACATCAATCACTTGATCCACTCGTTTAATTTGCCACTTTTCTAAGACCTCTTTTTCTCCTAAAATTTCTACGCCGTTCCCCATTCTAGCAGGCTTATACATAAAAATTTTATCAGAAACTAATTGCGCATAATCTTTATCTGGCGTCACCATGAATACATCAAACCCTTCCTTCTCTGCTTGTTTGGCGAGGGTACCAATGACATCATCTGCTTCAAAACCCTCCTTGGTGACAACTGGAATTTTAAATCCTTCTATAATCTCTCGAATATATGGCAAAGCAATGGTAATATCTTCTGGTTGCGCCTCTCGGTTCGCTTTATATTCAGGATACATTTCTGTTCGAAAAGTAGGCCCACTTAAATCAAAAGCAACCGCAATATGCGTAGGGTTTTGATTGCGAATCACATCCCAGATAAAACGAGTCATCCCCATCATCGCAGAGGTATTAACTCCTTTGGAATTGATTAATGGGCGAGCAATAAAAGCGTAATGTGCTCGATATACAAGGGCGTGACCATCTAGTAAAAATAATTTCTTTTCTGCCATTTTTTATGAATTAGTAGGTATCCTGTAAGTATACCTTGGTAGTTTTCTTAGAAAGTCCAAAAATAGGGATTTAATTGGTAGGAAATCTACTTCAATAAATGAAAATTAATTTTATCGAATAGAAATCAAAGCGACAAAGTTCAATAAACGCCAACTAAAGAGTTGTTAAAGATAGCATGGATGAGTACTTTTGTTTTCTAAAAAAAAATGACTTTTTTTCAGTACATTAAAGTCTTTCTTGCCTTTATATAAAAAACAGACTTTAGGAGTCCTTCCAAACCCCACCCGACACTATTACAATTTAGAGCATCTAAAAAAGCGCCAGTTAACATTTTAACCAAACTTTATCCATCGTATGAAACACTTTTTATACTCAAACAAGAGTACTCTCTTTCTATTATTACTTCTTTGCTACCTTTATACTATTCCTTCTGCTAAGGCACAGACCGATCCCTCTAAACCAAATATTCTGTTAATCATAGCAGATGATTTAGGCGTAGATGCCTCTAACGGTTATCACAATAGTGCTAGACTCCCCAATACACCTCACCTAGATTCTTTGAGAGGTGCGGGACTTACCTTTATGAATGCTTGGGCTGCCCCCAAATGTTCCCCAACTAGAGCTACGATAATGAGTGGAAAATATGGTATTAAGACAGGCGTTACGAATACGCCAGGGAATCTTGATGCTAGCCATACTTCCATCTTTAGTGCTTTGTCTACCCAAACTAGTAATGCCTATGCGGATGCAGTTATTGGAAAATGGCATATCTCTAATCCTGTAAATTATAGTCATCCATCAGAATTAGATATAGACTATTATGCAGGTTCATTTAGCTCACAAGTCGCAGATTATTATAATTGGGAAAAAGTACATAATGACGGAAGTACCAGTATGGAAACTACGTATGCAACTACAGATATAACCGATGAGGCGATTAATTGGGTAAATGCTCAAAATCAATCTTGGTTTTTGTGGTTGGCTCACATGGCGCCTCATGCTCCATTTCATGTACCCCCAGCAGAGTTATACACCTCTGATCGCACCAATACTGACATACAAAAATACATGACCATGGTTGAAGCGATGGATTATGAAATTGGTCGATTATTGGACAATGTGTCGAGTGCTGTTTTAGCCAATACCGTTATTATTTTTATTGGGGATAATGGAACACCTGGTGGGGTACTCCAAAACTATCCAGATGGACATGGAAAATCTTCCGTTTACCAAGGCGGCGCACATGTACCATTGATTATTTCAGGAGTTGGCGTGAGTAGGCAAAACGAACAAGAAAACGCATTGGTTCATGCTACAGATTTGTATGCGACTATTCTAGAACTTACAGGTGGAGACTTAGCAGGTGGGGTTAATAATAGCCATAGTTTCAAACATTTATTATCTAGTACTACTGGTTCTAAAAGAGTCCATAATTATACAGAATTAGGAGATGACTGGGCAATCAGAGATGAACAATATAAATTAATTGAATTTGAAAATGGTACTCAAGAATTTTATGATTTAGTGGCAGATGAATTGGAGACGACCAATTTAATCACCTCCCTTACCTCAGAACAAACCACTATAAAAACTGCGTTAGAGACAGAAGCGGCAACCATCAGAAGTAGTTGGTCTTGTCAAGATTCTATTCAAAACGGAGATGAAACAGGTATTGACTGCGGAGGTAGTTTTTGTATCGGTTGTGACGGTTCGCCTGCCCCCACCTATTGTACGGTAGATTCTTTAGTACTCACCAATGGGATAAGTAATGATACAACGATTTATGCAGAAAATTATATAGAACTGAATCAGCTATTAAGTGGAGAGAATGGCACATTGCAAGCAGGAAGTAGCATCGTATTAAAAGCAGGCTTTGAGTACACGCCTACTAGTGGGTCGCTTTCGCTTTCGATTGCAGTTTGCAATCAATTGGGTATTGCGGACGCTAGTTGTCCAAATGATAATTCTACTAGTTACACCAATATTGGTTGTTGTGCCACTCCTGCTACCGCTAGTTCATATACCGAAACCGTTAATAGTGACATACGATCTATAACGACTAATAATTTTCCAGATCACAATTATTGCTATAATTCACCAGCTCAACAACCTAGTCCAATCAATTATAATTTAATGATCGATGCTACGCCAACAGTTGCTAATTCTATTACCTCAATTCTAGCAAGTAATGGCCGTCCTCAAAGGCATTTCGGTGTTGCCCTAAATGGTGTAATTATTGCCCCTGCCCCTGCCACTCCTTTTATTTTTACAAATACAGCAACAGGCGAATATAATTGGGATTGGGTATTTGAACCGACCAACAATCAGGGAGATGGTTCAGATAAAGTAGGTTTAGACTGTGCTTCTGCCCATACTGGCCCACAGGGGTACCATTATCATGGCAATCCCTTTCAATATGTGGAAGGTATTCAAGCTGGAATAAGTACAACCAGTACGCCTCCTGCTGCTCCTATTCAAATTGGTTGGGCGGGAGATGGTTTTCCTATTCTTTACCGTTTTGGGCCTGATGAAAATGGAGATATGAAAGAATTAATGCCCAGTTACGCCTTAAAATATGGGAATCGACCAGGAGATGGTATATCTGAACCCTGTGGCAGTTATAATGGAAAATACACCAACGATTATGAGTACATTGCCTCTCTTGGAGACTTAGATGAATGTAATGGCGTTGCTAGAACTATCACGTTGACAACCGCTCAAGGAAGTGAGACTTTCAATTATTTTTATATAGTTACGGCAACATTTCCGCAAATTTCAAGATGCTTAGCAGGAACACCTGACGTTTCATTTGGTGATTTTGCAGGAGGTTTTATTGAAACCTATTTCAATTTAGGTAATGAAGAAAATGCTCTATTAGAAACCGTAGTCAACCTTGAAACCCAGCATGCTTTACCAACAAAAATCGATTTGGATATGCAAGTAATGCCGAATCCAACTCGAGGTAAAATTATCGTTTCTTTTAATGCCAATAAAGGAAAAAATTATCAAATGGATATCTTGAATTATCAAGGACAACAAATTCAACATATCTCCACTAAAGTCATTCATCAACAAAGAATCAATACTACTTTTTCTTTAGAAGATCATCCCGCAGGCATTTATATCCTGCGTTTAATTGATGGCGAAGAAATCGTTGTTAAAAAAATTGTAAAGCAGTAAATAAGAGCAGGTTTAAATTTTTATATCGTTGATAATTAATTGATTATCAGTTTAATGAAATTTTGATTACTTGATTGTTAGACTGTTTGATTGTTGTTAGGAGGAAATAACAATCAAACAATCTGACCATCACAACAATCTTTAAGAAAAACAAAGGTATATTTTCATTTTTTCAAATTAGCGAAATAATATTTTTAAACATACTCTAACTCTAAATAATACAAATCATGCTCTTAAATCTAATATTACTCTCTTTTTTAAATTTTTATCAGCCGCCACATGATATTGCAATGGCTACCTTTGCGGTTACTTTAGAGGAGAACACCGTTCAGTTAAAAGTACAATTGGATAAAGGAGATATCAATACCACTCTAAATATAACAGATCCAAAAGATGATCTCTCTGAAAAGTTAGCCAGCTATCTTTCAACCCATGTTATCTGGATTATCAATAATCAACCAACTACTTTTGAATTTACCACTTTTAAGGAAAATGAAGAATATTATTATTTAGAAACAACTCCTGTAAATTTTACTACCCCTTTTGCTACGTTGGATTTACACAATACTTGTTTAATTGAAACGGTAGATAAACATTCCAACGTTATTTATATCAAACAAAAAGGAAAAGAGATGAGGGGATTTAGAATGAATAAAAAACGGACGCAGATTTCTGTTGACTTATAATTTACGAACTATTTCGACTAATTTATTTAGCCTAAGTTGTGGACAACTGGTAGCCAAGTCTTCAGGCTTTCCCGTCACCGACCTTCAGGTCGGAAATGTATAGTAAAACGGGGCTGTCTCAAAACATTCGGTAGACTTTTTAGAACCGAATAAAATATTGAAACCCTCCCCCTATCCCCCTCCAGAGGGGGAAAATTCTGTGCTATTTAAAAATTCAGAACTTTTATTGGTGGATTTTTTCAAAATAGATCTTTTGATACAGCCTCTCGACAGGAAAGCTTGATACCGATAATTATCGGTATACTACCAGTTTTTTTGATACTCCGCAACCTGAGTTATTTATAAAAATACCTTTATAATTATGCTTAAAATTTACACTAGATACTTAGTACTATTTCTTTTAATCGGAAGTTATACCAGCTATTTAACTGCACAAACAGATCCTGCTAAACCAAACATACTCTTAATCATAGCGGATGATTTAGGCGTCGATGCGTCCAATGGTTATCAGGATAGCGACGTACTCCCCAATACGCCAAATTTAGATGCGCTTCGTGCCAACGGACTTACTTTTAAAAATGCTTGGGCTGCCCCCAAATGTACACCTACTAGGGCGAATATTATGAGTGGCAAATATGGTATCAAGACAGGGGTGACAGGTACGCCTGGAAATTTAGATGCAGCTACCCATACTTCCATTTTCAAAGAATTGGCAAGCCAAACGAATGGTGCTTATGCAAATGCGCTAATTGGCAAGTGGCATTTATCTTCTCCGGTAGATTATACCGATCCAAGGCAACATGGCATCGACTATTATGAAGGTAGTTTTACTTCGGGAGTAGATGACTATTATAATTGGGAAAAAATAAGTAATGAGACCGCATCCATGGAAACAGAATATGCGACTACCTATTTCACCAATCAGGCAATAAATTGGATTGATGCGCAAAATCAACCTTGGTTTATGTGGCTAGCACATAATGCACCGCATGGTCCATTCCAGACACCACCGAGTGATTTATATACTTCGACGAATGTTAGCAATAATCAAGGAAAGTACATGGCCATGATTGAAGCAATGGACGCAGAGATAGGCCGTTTACTCAATAATATTGCCCCAGATGTTTTAGCCAATACGACCATTATATATATTGGTGATAATGGAACACCGAATGGGGTGCTACAAAATTATCCAAATCGTCACGGAAAATCCTCCCTGTATCAAGGCGGTGTACATGTACCTATGTCTGTTACAGGTGCGGGTGTCGCTAGGCAAAATGAGGAAGAGGATGCTATGGTACATGCCACAGATATTTATGCGACTATTTTAGGATTAGCAGGTTCGGAATTACCTGGTGGCGTCTATAATAGTTTAAGTTTCAAACACCTTTTAGCCAGTTCAGATGGTGCAAAACGAGCCTTTAACTACTCGGAATTAGACAATGACTGGACGATAAGAAACACGCAATATAAATTACTTCAGTTTGCAGATGGGACACAAGAGTTTTATGATTTAATGACAGACCCCTTGGAAGAAAACAACCTAATCAACACTTTGACGACGGAACAAGCAACAATCAAAACGGACTTAGAAACGGAAGGAGCACAAATTAGAACAGGTTGGTCTTGCAATGATTTTATTTTGAATGGTGACGAAGTGACGGTAGATGATTGTAACGCTAGCATTACACCTTCCGATTGCGCAAATGATAATTCTACAAGTTATACTAATATTGGTTGCTGCAATAGCCAAGAACATCCAAATGCTTATTATGAAACCGTGGAAGGAGATAAGCGAATCATTTATTCTAATAATTACCCAAATCATGATTTTTGTTTTGCTAGTAATAGAATGCCTGAACCTGTTTATGGCATCTATGATTTGGCTGCGAACCCACAAAAAGCGGCTACTATTACGGAGGTTGTAAGAGATAATGGTCGTCCACGAATGCATTTTGGCATTGCAAAGAATGGTGTTGCCTTTGCACCCGCACCTGCTATGCCTTTTATTTTTGAGAATCCAAGTACTGGTGAGTTTAATTGGGATTGGGTATTTGAACCAACCAATAATCAAGGAGATGGACAGGATAAAGTCGCCTTAGATTGTGCTTCCGCCCACACAGGTCCACAAGGGTATCATTATCATGGTAATATGTTTGAATATGTAGAAACCGAGCAAGCGGGCATCTCTTCGGCTACTACCCCACCTAATTCGCCGATGCATATTGGTTGGGCTGCAGATGGTTTTCCTATTTTATATCGGTTTGGACCAGATGAGACAGGAAACTTGTCTTTATTGCAACCTAGTTACCAACTCAAAACAGGAGAAAGGCCTGGAGATGGGATTACGGAACCATGTGGGCCTTATAATGGAAAATATACCAATGATTACGAATACAATGCTACGCTTGGAGATTTGGATGAGTGTAATGGAATAGATAGAAATGTTACGATTTCTACCGTAAATGGAGAGGAAACCTTTAGTTATTTCTATGTCATCACCGATTCTTTTCCACAAGTACCAAGATGTGTCGTTGGAACACCTGCAGATGTTTTCCTCGATGAAGATCAGAATTTAACGATCATAGACAATGACAACGACGGATATATAGCAGCAATTGATTGTGATGATAATAATCCTGCTGTTTTTCCTAATGCTGAGGATATTCCGAATAATGGGATTGACGAAAATTGTGATGGGATGGATGAGATTGTAACAAGTATTCCAACTTGTCCGAATCCTACACAAATTACTTCGGAGATTGGTGCACCAAGAAGGGCAATTATTCGATGGGAAAATATAGCAGAGGTAGAAAGATATTTTATCCAAATAAGAGTAAAGGGGAACGTGGGTTGGTTAGTGAATACCAATGTTTATAAAAATCAGGTCTATGTTTATGCACCTCCTAATACTTACGAAATTCAGATTCAGGCAAGTTGTAAGGACGGAGAAGTTTCTAATTTTAGTACGCCTTATGAATTTACTATTTCTAATAATCAACTAACAGACCGAGTAGCACCGACTAATAGCAATAATGCAACAGCGCAAATTGTCATTACGGAATTACAAATCAATGCTGCCCAAAATGCAGGACTTACGGAAAAAGTCCTCATTTTCCCAAATCCTGCAAGTGATCTACTTATTCTGCAAACAGAAGCTGTTTTGCAAAATGATGTCGGGGTACGCCTGTTTGATATTAAAGGAAAAGAAGTTGTGAAGATTAAGTTATTAAAAGGAAGTCATTCAAATACAATTAATGTAGAAAACTTGATTGGAGGTAGTTATATTTTGGAACTAAAAGAGGGGAGTAATCGCAGTAAACATAAAGTGTTAATTATGAAAAATAATTAGTAGCACGATAAGCATTATCCAATAAAAAAAGGAGTTGTTTAGACAGCTCCTTTTTTTATTATACTTGAAAAGCCATTGTAAAAAATAATTTTTATTTCATTCTAGTTTTTACAAACTCTAACAAATCATTATGTGCGTTCATTAGCATTTCGCCAGCATCTCGCATTTGGTTATAGTTAGAAACGACGCATTGTAAACCGGGAGGAACATTTTCCATAGATTTTAATCTAAAATCATGGCAAACCTGTACACTTTCCATCACTTTCTTTAGTTCTGCAGCATGTTCATAAAAATTTTCTAAAACTGCCTTATCTTCCTCTTTTAACTCATATTGATAATTATTTCGAGCAGATCCTAAGGTAATAGGACACCGCAAGTCAGAAGTTGTTAAAGCAATAACAGAGACCTTATAAAAATTAGATAAGTTCAATAAATTACAAATCTTAGGTTCTGCTGTCCCTTTTTCATAGGATGCAATATTACCTCTATTCAAATTTAATCGTTTAGCCAAATCTTCTTGACTAATTGATAACTGCTTGCGTAGGTGGCGAATATTTGTAGCCAACTTACTCAATTTACTTTCTACGGTCAATTTTGACACATCCATTTTTATCGTGAGTTTATGAAACTGTTATTTACAATATAAAGTGATTAAGGTCATTTTTGTTTACACCACACCTTAAAAACGCTCTCTAATTATGTATTTGGAAACGTATTTAACAAATAAAATTTTCAAATATATCTATAATGTTAAAAAAATTAACAGGATTAGTCAAGTTTTTGTTGAGAATAGTCGATAAAAATTCAGGAATTAGACAAAAAAAATCGACATTTCCCATTATCAAACGTCTCAACGATAACATTTATGATATCAATGTAGTTCATTTTTACAATAATGTTTAATAAATGAGCGTTTTTACATCAACAAAAGAATAAAAAGTAAAAAATAATTGCAAAATAAATAAAATGGTATTAATTTTGTCAATATAAATTACAAAACACCCGATTTTAGAAAAAATTAAATCCGACTTATTATGATAACCACCATTCAAAATCATTTAACCAGCGTCAATAATACTTTAAGAGCCTTTTCTTTGAAATTGACAGGAGATATGGCAGATGCAGAGGATTTGTACCAAGATACGGCTATGCGAATTATTTCAAACGCTGATAAATTTCAAATGGGCACTAATTTCAAAGCATGGGCAGTAACCATTATGAGAAATGTGTTCATTAATAATTATAGAAAGAAAACTAGAAGAAGCGTCATTTTAGACCAAACTAGTAATAATTACTACCTTAATTCTGGTAGCGAAATGGAGAGCAATTCTGGCGAGACGAATATTGCTTATGGAGAACTCCTTAAAATGGTCAATAAATTACCAGACGAATTTAGGGTACCATTTTGGATGGCGCACCAAGGCTATAAATATGATGAAATTGCGGATAGACTAGAAGTACCACTAGGTACGGTGAAGAGTAGAATTTTCTTTGCTAGAAAAAAATTACAACGTATGTATAAAGTAGCTCATGTAGAATTGGAAAGAGCGTAAGCAACTTCAATTTCAACCTCAAATACAACTTCAAACTATTTTTGGTAGGAGGTTAAAGTTAAAATTGAAGTGGAGATTGTAGTCACAACAATGTGGCAATTGTAAGACTAAAAATAAAGCGGCAGTAATAAACTTTGAGTTTATTGCTGTCGCTTTTATTTTGAATGAATTTTACTATTTCAAAGAGTAAAATTGACTGTATCAACTGCAAACTGACTACTGTCTGTTTACTGCCTACTGTATTATGCTATTGCTCCCGTAGTTAAAATTTCTTTTGCCAACCAGTCTCCAACAGCAGACGTACTATATGCTTTTCCTCCTTCTGAAATATCTTCTGTGACCATTCCTGCTTGTAAAGAAGCATCAACTGCTGCTCTTACTGCTTTTGCTTCGTCTACTAAATCTAGCCCTAATTCTAATAATAATGCTGCCGATAAAACAGTACCTAATGGATTCGCAATATTTTTTCCAGCTGCTTGTGGATAAGAACCGTGAACAGGTTCAAAAACACCTGTATGCGTCCCAACAGAAGCAGAAGGTAATAAGCCTAAAGAACCTGTAATCACACTTGCTTCGTCTGATAAAATATCGCCAAACATATTACCCGTTACCATGACATCAAAATCTTTTGGCCATTGAATAATCCGCATTGCCGCATTATCCACAAATAAAAATTCTAATTCAATGTCAGGATAATTCGGCGCCATTTCTTGTACGGTTTCTCTCCATAAACGAGAAGAAGCTAATACATTGGCTTTGTCTACTACCGTTAATTTCTTTCTTCTCTTACGAGCATATTCAAAACCTAAAGCGACAATTCTTTCAATTTCTGGCTTGGTATAATATAAGGTATCAAAAGCACCTGTTCTATCTTCAGACCGTCCTTTTTGCCCAAAATAAATACCTCCTGTCAATTCTCTAATCACGACAAAGTCTGCTCCATCTACTAAATCTTGTCTCAAAGGAGAACGGTGAATTAGAGACTTAAAAGGGCTAATTGGGCGAATATTAGAAAATAATCCCAATTGCTTTCTCATTCTCAATAAACCTTGTTCTGGACGAACGGTTGCTTTAGGATCATTGTCATATTTTGGGTCACCAATAGCCCCAAACATAACAGCATCAGATTTCATACAAACTTCATGCGTTTCTGGTGGGTAAGGATCGCCCGTTTGGTCAATTGCCGTTGCTCCTACAAGTGCAGGTGTATAATTAAAAGTATGTCCAAATCTTTGGCTGATTGCATTTAAGACTTTTAATGCTTGGTCTACTACTTCTGGGCCGATTCCGTCGCCAGCCAATACCGCTATGTTAAAATCCATTTTTGTTGGTGGTTAATGATTAGTAGTTTGTGGCTATGGTTAGGTATGTATAAGAAAATTGGTTTTATGTTGACACGCCTTCACTAATCGGATATTTAAAAAATTAAGGCGCAAAAGTAAGGAATAATGTGCTGAATGGTTGAGATTTTTGTTATAAAAATTGAAGGAAAAGTGTTGCAAAGCATAACTTAGATAGACTAGCTAGAAGTATAGGTTGTACGGATTGAGCGGATTAGGCGGATTTAAATGGATTTTTCTTTTCGATTTCCTTTTTTATCGAAGGTCTTTGCCATATGTGTTTCTGTCATAATCAGAGAAGTGAATATAATAAACGGCGACGTTATTAATAATAAAACAATATTCAATCCTTCTAACTTCGAGCTTGGTAATTGCTCAACTGGAATTATTTGATTGAAGGAAATAATAAGTAGTAGTAGTAGTATGGAACTAATAATAGCCATTATTTTACCAACATATTTATGAAATTCTGTCCACACATCTATGTTCAATTTGATATTAGTAGCAGTTGGTAAGTTTGAAGGCTTATCCATATCCGTAGGCGGATTAATCCAGACATGCAATCCTATTATAAGATATAGCCCACTCACGAATAAATGTATCCAAATATAATCAGGATCTGAATTTCTCATTAATCAATCTATTTTAAAATACTATTTCCAATGGCACATGCCAAACATCGTTTTTTACTACAATATTCATTTTTTAATTGTAATAAAGCTTGTGTTTGATAAGCGGAATCAGGTTCTAACCCTAACACTTTCCATTGTTCGATAATGCTATTTTTCTCTGGGGCAAGTGCTTCTAAAAATCGTAAAGCTTTATCCCTATAAGTATCTATGGATTTATGCGTACCATACAAAAACAAGAAAGGGACGATGGTATTGATGATTAATAAATGAATGGTGCTTTTGCCTAAGGTTTTCTTTCTTTCCGCAGAAGGTTTATCAAAAATATAATGATTGAGCCAGTATTCAGAAAGCGATACTTTGAACAATTTTTCGATCGCCTTGATATTCTCTGCTTCTAGTATTTTTGAAAAAAGATGGGTCGATTGATAAATTAACGTCGCAAATTGAGCAATCCGAATAGATGGAAAATTGGCAGGACGCAAGCGCATAAATCGCCAACTTTCTTTTTTGATGGGTTGTAAATTATATTTTTTTTGTAAAAATTGATATTCTTTTTGTAGTGATTTAGGATAGTTATCGGTAAAGTCTACTGTTAATAAACCTGCCTGCCCAAATAAAAGTGCTTCAATTTGAAAGCGGTTATTTTTATGTTTAGCAAATAGATTTAAGGGCGTAGATTTCGCCAATAATTCAAAAGGTTCGGCATTGATTTTTACACCAAAATTTCTAGCCAACAATTCATAAAAGACCGATTCCCAAGCGTTATTACTATTGGCTAATCGTTCGGCAATCGGTACTGTTTTTTGTTCTAATCTTTCCACTAATAAGCGATCTAACCACAAATTTTTAGTGACCATTGGGACGGAATAAAAATGATGTTGACAAGGTATCCAATGTTCATTATGCACTATTTTCTGATAAGTTTTAATAATTTTAGGTGGAATTCTACGGCGTAACTCTAGGCAAGGAATACGCTCTCCCGTACTCCGATAAATGGGTTGATCCTCTTCTAATACGACATGTAAAATGACATTATCGTAAGTGCTATCTTCTTGGTGTTTATGAGCGATCCATTCCGAAGCATTTATATGTATTTCTACATTTCCTGCCCATAAGGTTTCCCCAACTTGTACTTTAGCTTCTAAAAAATCAGGCCCTGCATGGTGGTTATGCTTACCGAAATGAGTGATTTGTAAAGGTGCTCCTTCTGTAGATACTAGATTGTCTAAGTTAAAACGCTTGGTGCGCCATAGGTAGTGTAGGAAGTCTTCTCTCATAGTTTTTGTTTATTGGTTGGTAGTTTTCTGTTCTCTATCAATTATCGAATGTAGTAAATTTTATAGGAATTTACTAATCTCTTTGATTTTTTATGGAGAATTAACACGAGTTGCAAGTTGCGGGTTGCGAGTTTTTGCGATAGTAATTTGTATTTAAGTAGTAATGCTTAATCCCTATTTATCAGGAAATTAATCTTATTGCTTATCAACTCGTACCCCGTAACTCGCAACCCCAACTCATTCTAATTACCTCCAGAATAAATAATAAAGTTGGAAAACTTGTTTGAATTATTTGGATGACTTAAAATGGTATTAAATAATAACTTTGATCGATCATTACTTGGGCCTTGGTAGATCACTGAGCCATCTAGATTAAAATCGTCCGTAGTGTAGCCTCGACTAATATAGTTGGGTAAAAAATCTTTATTGCCTTCATCTCTTAAGACATGTAAAAACATATAAAAGATGTCATTATTTGGTCCCTGATAAATCACTTTTCCATCATTATTTAAATCCCCAGACCATAAAGACTCCAAATTATCCATTTCCACACTTGAATGATCTCCTAAAACTGGCGTAAAATTAAAGGTAAAATCTACCATTGGTACCGCATTTGGCAAAAAGGTATAAGTATCTAAACTGATGATTCCCAAGTGGTTTCTATGCCGAATGGCGACATAATAATCACCTATTGGAGTATTGGTAAAATGGAGTAAGGAATCCCCTCTGACGGTTACCACGTCTCCATCTTTTTGAATTAAAGCGGATTTAGTAGCTACTACATTATCTACATCATTAGCCGCTCTCAATTCTACAAACACCCAATCTACAATACTATTTGCTCCATTATCCACTAATAGATTCGCATCGTTTATTGTTTCTCCACCACCACCTGCAACGTGTTGAAACCGATCAATTGTTGTATAAGGTTCTTCCATAGGTAAGAGGTTTTTTCTTCTTAAATCATCCCTCATCAAGCCATCCTTATTATTGTTTAACATCGCCCCTTGTAAAATGGATTTTATTTGAAGAGAGACGCCCTCACAAGAAATTTCTTGACTGTAAGCAGTAGCATTTCCACATTCATCTTCGGCTGACCAAGTTCTAGTAATGATTTTAGTAGCTCCAATAAAAGTATCTTTTTCTACATAATTGATCACCACACTCACATCACAATTATCGACTGATTTGAAATCAACACTTATGTCTAAGCTATCCGTTCCATTATCGCAATACCCGGGAGATTCTAAAGGAATACTTCCTTCGATAACAATATAAGAAACGGTTTCATTATTATGTGTACCATCCAAATACGCCCATTCGTTAACACTAATTTCAAAGGTATTTAAATCAACATTTCTAACACTTACCGTGGCAGCCTCTCCATCTATATTAGATAAACTATTGGCAATGATGACTGGGTTATGATAAGTATGATTTAAGTTGACGGTTGTCCAGTTTGAATTAATGGTTACCGTTCCTACTTCTCCTATTAAAATTCCTTTGGCCTCTCTTAGACTACCTAATTTTTCTATCGCTAAGTATCCAATATTTTCAGCTGTATGTATTACCTCTACATCATTTGACGCTTCTTCTTGTAAATTTAGCATTGCGTCTGTTGTCGTTAATCCATCTTGACGAATGCTAAAAGGATCTTCTTCGTCGGTTGTTTGACTACTTGTAAATAAAGCAGGAGTTGTCGTAAATGCATTTTGAAAATTAACTCCCTGTGCTGCTTCTGAGACTAACAGGGAATTGACATCTAACTGATAATCAGTTGTCTGTACACCAGTTTCTATTGCTATCCATGCAACACTTTTTCTGGATAACTTAGCGATATGTGCTTCTTCTGCTTTTATTTTTAATTCAAATTGAGAGACGGAAATGTTTTGAATTTGAGAAACGACAGGAATAGCCGCATCGCTCGTCACCACTTGATGTAATATAATTGGTTTGGTCGAAAAGTCAATTGGTAAATTAATCGTTTTCCAATGTTCTCCAACTAATTCCATGACGCCTGCTACCATTTTTTTGCCATTTGGTAAATTATAAATTCTATAAATATCTGGCGCAACGTTATCTTCTACTTCTATGACTTGAGAAGCGGAAGTCGAATTACCACATTGGTCAATAGCTGTCCAAGTTCTAGTAATGGTATAATCGTATAACGAACAACCATCTTCTCCTTGTGTGCTTTCTTCTTGTACATCTAAGGCAATTCTAGGACAATTATCTATGGCAAAAATCTGAGTGGGTAATGGAATTAATTCATCACAACTAACGGTATCATTTGCTGGAATATTGGTCAACGTAGGAATAGTCGTATCATTAAAGTTTAAATGAACAATAGCATTTACACAACAAATATTTGTTTGGTCACAAACTTGGTAAGTAAATTCGTCTGTACTACAATTGCTAATGGTACTAGTATAGGCAAAAGTACCATCTAAATTCATATTTACAGATCCACTAGTTGGTTGAACAATTACACTAAAATTCTTATCTGCATAATTGTTATCATTGACGGCAACACTTCCTTCATAAGCTGTACCTGGGCATAAAACAAGCGAGTCATTCGCGACTATAGCGGCACTACATATTTGCCTGAAACCAAAATCAAAACTATGGTCATTTTGACCTAAAGTGCCCGTTTGTATTTCAATAAATGGATAATTTTCTATGGAAACTGGTTGCCCGTTTCCAGTAGTGGCAATTGCCCCATCAGAATCGTTTAAATCGGAAGCATTTCCAGTTCCTGTATTAGCTACAGTTAAATTATTGACTTGATTTAAAACACCCAATGTTGTATCATATTGTCCACCTTTTCCAATTACTACATAATAGGTGGTACTAGGCATTAGTCCATGTGTTCCATCATTAAAATAATAACTTCCATCGGCATCTGTCACAACAGTTGTTAAGGAATCTCCAGCAGCACTATAAAGCGTTATATTAACTCCTGGCATACCATATTCATTAGCATCTTGTATGCCGTCTTCATCTTCATCTACCCAGACATAATTCCCTATTTCTAAAGATAGCGTAGCACAGTAGTCTTTATAAATATCTACATCTCCATAAACGTATATATTTTCGTTGGCGAGGTTATTATCTAAATCAACTAAGATACTATTTGTGATATTCCCACCCGTAGCTGGGGTAAATTGTAAGCCAGAAATATTATCTCCTTCGATAGCGGTAATGTGTAAAGCATCTCCCGTGGCTAATATATAGGAGTCATCTCCATTAATAGTCGTACCTGTCACACTTTCATATCCCCAATCAACGCCTCCTCTACTATTCCTCCCTTTATAAAAAGTTTGGCTTCCAATATCATATTTCCCTTCATCATTGCCACCATACGTAGGTTCAAGATTCCAAACCCCAGCAGATAGTTGATACTCTCTCAGAACGCCAATATAAGCAGCGGTTACTATTTGATTGGTGGACGTATTTTCTCCTAATGGAAATTCTGCTAATAAAACTCTGTCTCCCGAGCGGTTAAAAGCGATATCTCCAACAGGTGTGGTTAAATTAAATCCGCTAGAACCATAAGGCATGGTAATTTCTAATTGGTCAGTAGCAGGAATAAAAGCACCATTTGCATCTAAAGCAACGGATCGAATAGTATTGAAAGTCGCATTAACATTCGTCGAAACATTGGTTCTATCATAATGATTAGACCAAGTACTATAATAAATTCTTTTATTGATTGGATTGAAAGCAATACCCAAAATTCTATCTCCCAGTGCAGGTAATTGACTGATGATGCCATCATCCGCAACTAATGGATCGAAACTACTCAGCAAAGTTCCATCTGTATTCAAGCGATAGATTCTGCCATCGTCAATATTGGTTACAAATAATTGTTCGTGAACGGCATCAAATTCAATATATCCTAATCCCAAATTACCAGGTAATTCAGCAATTCTAGTAACTGCGCCCGTTACAGCATTAATTTTAAAAACTTTAGGGGCGATTACTGTCTCAAAAAGTACGGTTTCTGTATTCGCTGCCGATGCATGTAAGGGAGAAGCAACCGCATAAATAGTTCCATCTTTTGGATTAATGGCGGTAGAAAAAATAGACGCACCTTCAAAATCAGTAGTTGTCCATGTTTGAATGGTATTGACATTTGCTGCTTGATTGGTATTACGATTTCCTGCCGTTTGCCAAAGTGTTCCTAATTGCGTGATGTCTTTGATGGACAAAGTCAAGTCATCGCCAGCAGGTAACGTACTCACTAAAGCGAATCCATTTTGTAAAATGGCATTATTAGGTGCGGCGCAATCATTTTCGGTTGGATCAATTAAACCTAAAATCGCATCACAACTTGGTACTTGCTCAAATTGTACGGTTGTTCCTTTGTGCGTCGTCGCATTTGTAGGATACATACCAGAAGGAATTGCGGTAAATTCTAACCTTACTTTTATACCGTTTGTTAAAGCTTCAAACTGAAAGACACCAATATTATTAGTCGTTGTTTGCCCCACAGTTGCTCCTGTACTATCCGTTGCGGATACTAGGATACCTGCGATACCGGGTTCTCCATTATCCTGTAGGCCATCACCATTTAAATCTTCAAATACAATTCCCCCAATATGACCGCTACTGTTATCACAAAGCGTATTTCGATCAGTCGGATCAGGGCATGGAGCAGGCGCATTATAAGTAGTATTAAAGGAACATCCGCTACCACCAGAATAATCAATAGCTATTGGGTTGTTTTGGCTGTTATCGGCTGTGATAGTGAATTGAACTGTTACAGGAGAAGTTGCTCCACCTACAATATCAATCGTTTGAGTAGTATTGTTTGCTGAAACAATAATATTTTCTCCAGCAGGTGGATTTGACCACTCAACTTCTACTGACAAGGTAGATTGATATTCATTATCAACTAAGGTGCAGTTAGAAAAAGAGAGGTTGGTAATTGTAGTTGTTTGGCAATCGGGGTCTTCGCAGTCTGTTAAGCCATCGCCATCATCATCTTGATTATTACCACAGATTTCCCCTATTCTACAGTTAGCAACTCCACCATATACGTCAAATACTGTGTAGTTAGGATCATCATAATTATCTGGTGCAAAAAGCCAAATTCCGTAATTCCCTCCTATTAGACCTCCAGAATTACCTATTCCTGTTAAAAGTGTAGCAGCGTTAAGAGAGAAAGTATAAGTTTTACTATTCCCATTTGAAGTAATCTGCATACCAGAAAAGGTTTCAGAATAATTACCTGCTACTGAAGAATAATAGGCATCACCAATAATTTGAGTATCAGAAATATTAAATTTTGGATAATTATCTAATGCTCCAAAATTAGGATGAGGGCTTTCTCCTCTCGTTAATACTAGATAAAAATGAGCATTTGAACTATTCGAACTAGTTGGGAATAGGGGATCACTTGGAGAACTTCCTGTAAGGGTCATTTCGAATTCCAGTAAATGAGTAGTTTTATTGTAAAAAATCTCTAAACCTGTCCCATTTAGCCCAAAATCAGGCATAAAAGAAGGGATTTGTAGTGCTACCTCTTCACAACAATCAGCGTCATCTTCATCTACTAATCCATCTCCGTCATCGTCAATATTATTATCGCAGATTTCAGTAATTGGAGTTGGACAAGGAAGTGTTCCCGTAAATGGGTAATTATGAATTTCATTTCCAGGACTATTAATCTCTAAATTGCCTCCTACATATAAGCGCCCATCAAAAGAGGGACCAACAAGCGAAACATTTGCTAATGGCGCAATCACAGCTCCATCAAATTCTGGCAAATTTAAAGTAGTTGCCTCATAAAAATTCCAGATGATCTTAAATAAAGAAGCCCTATTGTGTACTTCTGTATTGATAGTTGTAACATATCTGCCAATAGAAGGATTTGTTCCACTTACATTGACCAAGACAGTAGCCCCGTCGGGAATTCCTGTAAAGCTTCCATTCGCTGGAAAAGAACTAATATTAAAAACTTGTAAAGGAGACGTATTATCCCCTACAAATCCTGTTCCTGTAGTAGCTAAACTTGACCAATATTGACTCTTTCCATATAAGTCTACATGAGTAGCATCAATATCAATGCCTAAAGCAGCAGCTGTCGTTCCTACATTCTCTGTTACACTTATCCAATTAGGGAAAGTATTCTGTGCAGCATCATAATCCCCTCCCATTAAGACGCCAGTTCCACCCACTCCAAAAGAATTGCTTCCTCCTATAGTCGTTCCCCTAATGATTAGAGCCTTCTCGTTAGCAGGCGCAATAACATAAGTTCCTCCTCCTGATTCTCCGATACCAAAGTACCCTCCGCTATTTTTAACTAAATTACCACCTATAGCCACCTTTCCTTCAATTTCAGCACCATCTGTGATAATTAAATCTCCTTGAATAATAGTATTGAATGCAGCATCTCTACCTCTGATTAAATTCGTCGGGTAATCTACTACTTGAGGTCTATATAAACCATTATTTGTTGAACAAACCAACCCTCCTGGATACCCAGAAAGTGCTGTATCTTCTATACAATCACCGTCAGCATCAATTGCATAAGCAGCCAAAGGACAATCTGGACCAATACAAGCACTTAGTAAAGCGCCAAGATTACAAGTATTACAAGAAGTATAACAATCTCCATCTGCGCAATCAACCAATCCATCTCCATCGTTATCAATATTATCGTTGCAAATCTCTGTTATACAGTTTACTAATACTCGGATCGTGTCTTGACAAGTAGCATCCGTTGTTTTAGTCAGTAAAAATTTATACTCCCCATTTTCCGTTAAGCCTGTAATTACGCCTGAAGTTGCATCAATCGCAGCAGTAGCACCAGCAGGTTCTATTACTTTAGACCAAGTTTCGCCACTTAAGGCATCATTCAAATCAATCGTTTGGGAACAAGTATAAATCGTTGTATCTTTTCCAGCATCTGGTGTAGAAATATCTCTAATGGATAAATTATCTATCGCCATCCCATCACTTCCATCTGCCATACTAAACACAACAGAACTATAATTACTCTGTTCTTCTTTTAAAACTACTTGGAAACAGATGGATTGCCAATTTAAGGTACGCCAATCTGCAACTTGTCCATTAGCGCCTGTGAAAGGTGCGCCTGTAATATCTAAAATGGAAGTTGAGGCTGGCAATGGCAAGGTGAAACTTTCATTATTTCCACCATTGTCATTAATGGACGAAGTCCCTGTAGGCGTAGTGACAAAATCGGCAGGGTCATTCCCATTATTGCTATAAATTTCAAAAACAAAATCAGTACTAACTGCTCCACTATTAATATTATTAGGATCATAAGCTGCTACATATCCACAGATTTCTACGGTATCTCCTTGACAGAATGTGCCTAATAAATCTGCCCCAGAAATTGCTCCAAGGCAATCACTTCCGCCTGCACTATTTCTTGGTTCTAACCAATAAAAACGATTGCCATCTAATGAACCTGCACCTCCATTGGTGCTTGCATCCACCCAATAACCAGGATTGGCGCCAAAGGCCGTTATCGGGCTTCCATTTGTGCCAAAGCCGCCAGAAGGATCCCAATCTATAGCATCAGAACCACCGAAAGTGGTTAAAGTAGCCGTCCCATGTGGGTTAGCTCCTGAGGTAAAACTAGAGAAATTACCATTTTCTAGACTGTTATTATTATAATTAATTTGAGAGCAGCAGTTATCACAATTAGGGACCGGTGCAAAAAGCATCCCTCTAGGATCTGCTAACCCCGTTGCAAATAAGTCTACAAATGCACCTGTAAGTTCATTATAACGATAAACTCCATCTGGAGCAGTTTGCCCACTTACATAAATATGACCATCTGTTCCAAAAGTTAAACCTTTAGGCGCCCTTATTCCTCCACTTCGATAAGTTACAAAATTATCAATAAAAGCCCCTGTTGTACCATTATACCTTTTTACTTGATCAGAGTAACTACTGACCACATATAGATGACCATCTGCTCCAAAGGCAAGATCATCTGGACCATTTAGAGTTCCACTTCCTGCTGAAACAAAAGCATCTATAAATGCGCCTGTTGTACCGTTAAATCTTAAAACTTCATCTGTATTTCTGCTAGGTACATATAGATTTCCATCTGGGCCAAATGCTAATCCTCCATTATTGCTATCTAATCCGCCTGACTGTTGTGTAACAAAAACAGTTACTGTACCATCGGAAGGATCTATTCTTAAAACTTCATCGTTACTCTTATTATTAATGTACAACATTCCATTGGCATCAAATGTCATTCCATTAGGTGCTTTTAGGTTTCTAGCTAATACATCAATCAATGCACCTGTAATCAAACTATATCGTCGTACTTCATCTAGCCCAGCATCACTTACATATAAATAATTATCCGCTCCAACGATCATTTCTTTAGGCGTACTCAAGCCAGTAATAAAAGTATCTATTAAAGCCCCTGTAGTTGAATTAAATCTTAAAATAGCTCCCCCCAGTTCATCAATTACAAATAATTCCCCTTGGTCGTCACAATCTCTAACAACTACATTTGCATTTAATATCCCCGCATCGGCATCTCTATTATTGTTACTTCCTGAAAGGGTTATTATTTCAGTTCGCCCAGTTACTGCATCGGCATCACTATCTTTTGTATCGTCTCCTCCTACATCTTTAGTAGCAAAAGAAGTCCCTGTAGGTAGTTCAAATTCCACAATGTAATTACCTGGACTTAATCCACCAAAATTATAAATGCCATAAATATCTGTAATAGTTGTAACAGGATTATTAGCAACATCTAAATAAGGCGTCCCATTTTCATTCAAGAGATTAACGGCAACATCTTTTATTCCTGGTTCTTCTATATCTTGAATACCATCCGCATCTAAATCTGCCCAAACTTTATCCCCAATTTGTAAATCAATAAAATTACCAAAATTACAAGCACAGGCTTCTACGTCTTGAGCAGGCAAAATACTGCCAACAAAACTTGCTTCTGCAGTACTCGCATCAATAGAATACAAGCTATTTTGATGATCTCCGTCCTCTCCTGTAGTCGCTAATAATTGCCCTTTTGCAGTAAAGGTTAATGACTCTACATCTTCAATACCATAATCTCCTATTTCTGTCCATGCCCCAGTCGTTTTATTAATAATTCCCAAACGCTGGTTACCTGAGGAACCTAAATTAGAAATAGCATATAAAGTACCATCGGTAGCTATAGCAATATCATCTAAATCATTTTCATTGGTATTTATCGTTAAATAACCAATTCCTGCACCAAAGCCATCTGCTATTGGCATTCCAGTTGCAGGATCAATTTTTAATAATAAATCATCTGGTAATCCATCCATTCCAGATGCTCGTTCCGTAGCCCAAATTATATTATTGGTATAATCATAGGTCATCCCGTCCAAATCAGCAATATTATTAGTCCCTTCTGCACCATTAAGGCTACCCATATCTGTATTAATTGCAGTAAAAGTCCCCGTTGCAATATCAATGACGCCAAAATCATCATCATCGGCTGCATAAATAATATGGTTAACTGTATCTAAAGCCATTGCTTCAATATTCATTGTTCCCGTAAGACCGACACTAGTTACTGTTCCTGTTAAATGATTAAATGTATAAAAGGTATCTGGTATCATCCATCCATCACCGTCACCATCAGCAATTAAATAACAAACATCTTTATCAAAAGTAGGAGTAGTACAAATTTCACTTACTGAGGGTGGATAAGCCGATTGGTCAAATGAAGCAAAAAGGTCAATACTTGCAGTTGTGCCTGAATTAGTAGGAGAACTAATCCATGTTGACAAACCAAAATCACAATTTTTAGTATTCGCTCCTTGCCCCAATTGGATTGGGTGTTGATAGTCTTCCCAATCTACAAATATCGTATCCCCTAAATTACACCCTAGTCCTGAAATTATACCGTCAAATGCCCAGTATTCCCAATTAGGAGAATTTCCACTCGCTCCACAAGCATTATTTTCAATGAACTTAGCAGTAGTATCTGTATATGCTATTCCATTTCCTATATGGACTAATGTTAAATCTATTGCCCATCTATCGTCTGAACCACAGGTAGTTTCTGTTCCATCATATTCTAATTCAAAAGCAATAGTCCCTTTATAAGACATAGAGCCATTATTGTTGGCACATAAATGCACATCTATATTTTCATATTTTAAATATCCTAATTGGCTATAATTAATAAATGTAAAATTAGTAGAATCTGGGGGTGAAGCACTATTATTTGCAGGTCCAACCGCAATACAACCAGTTTCGCAATCTGGATCATTGCAATCAATTAGACCATCACCATCATCATCAATTCCGTTATCGCAAACCTCCTCTGGTACCGAGCAGGATATATTTGGACTGATAACAAAAGTAAAAGAACCACCCGTATTCGGGCCAGGGTCATAAGACTGGAAAATAATTTGGTCTATCGCATCATTAAAAGTAAGCTCAAATGCGTAGTTTGCTGAATTGGTTGGATCTCCATTAGAAAAACAAGTACTATTAAAAGTATTCGAGCCATCATAATTGACACAAGTTCCTTGGTTGGAGACCGTAAAAGGAACATCTACTCCATTTCGTTTACCGTAAACTCGAATGGCATCAGAAAAATCAATATCCAAAATTCGACCATTGAAATTTTCAACTGGAAGTGAGAAATTATAAATAGATTCTAAATAATTCGTACTACCCGTAGAATTAACCCCTAATTGTAAACCATAAGATCCTGTTTCATGGTTATCATTGATGCCATATTCGTCTATGGTAGCTGTTCCAGAAAAGGTGGTTGGGGCAATTGTAATAACTGCATTGCCAATCGTTACATTTGCATTATTAAAATCAGTAATCGCATTCAAACTTCCATCCAATGATGCAATATCTACTACGGTACAATTAATATTTGTATAGCAATCCTCTTCTAAAAATGCATAAATATCTGCATTGATGACTGTTCCATTCTCTTCCATATCAAACCAAGTTGACATGCCAAATTCACAGGCACTATCTCCGCTATTTCCTCCAGTTCCAATTTGTAAACGATAAGGTGCTTTCGGACCATTAATGGTGAGCGTTCTTCCTGCATTACAGCCAGTTCCTACTAAAGTTCCACTCACGTCCCAATAATCTAGATTGGCAATTTGAGCATTACAATTCGCATGAACATTGGCACTACCACCAGCGGCTTGAAAGGTTACCCAATCCATTTTATCTGATAAAGTCAAATTCATTGTCCAGCCGTCAGTTGCACCACAAGAAGTTCCATTCATACCTGCACCAAAATCTACTGGTGTACCATTCGTAATAGTTCCTAATATATTTTTTGTACCATTCCCATTATCGATTAATGTTAAGTCGTTTCCTAAATTATAATCCACCCATCCTGAATTATCATTTAAAAAATCTATAGGAAAACCAGGATAAGGATTCGTCAAAGCACAAGAAGTAGTAGTTGTCGTTGTGGCACAATTAGCAGAAGCTAAAATTAATGCGGAATCAAAATAAGTTTTTCCGACTAAAGTTAAATGTTTAGCAGGCTCAAACCAAGCTGAACTAGGCGTAGGAACGGTTCCGCCGTTTACATCGTTTCCATAAAAACCATTCATGTGATACCCTAAGAAAACTCTATTTCCGTGACTTGGGATACTAGGTAATACATCATCTGATGTGTAATTGAATAGGACTCCTTCTATTCCCGCAGCTTGGTCTCCTGCGCCTTCCCATAAATAAACGTCCGCATTTGCATGATAATCTCCTGTTAATAATACGCTACTACCCCACGGATTAATTTTATTATTAAAATTATAAATACTTTCAACAGTCGTATTATCTGTAAAGGCATTGGTTTGCCAAGCTACATCCGCTTCTGATACAGTCATGCCTAAATCATTATAAATATTGATATTGGAATTAAGCACAGAGACAGGCGTAATTGCCAAACTATCAATAATATCATTGGATAGTTTACCTTCCGTTGTTGCAGAAACAATGATTAAATCATAATCATTGAAATTTATCGACAAAGCTGTATTGGTATTATTGGGGTCATATAAACCCATACCACTAGCATCTACTTTAGAAAAAACGGGTGTTAGTACTTTATTACCATTAATAGCATCTAGGTATTCTAACCAACCATGATCCCAAGCATCTCCATCATACAACTTGTCATCTCCACAGATATATAATATATCGCAACCTATTTCGTCGCTAGAGCAAGGGGTAGGCGCATTATAGGTAGCCATTGTTTCACAACCAGTTGTTTTATGCCAGCTAGCCTGAATATTATTATTAGTGCTGCCATCCGCAGGAATCGTAAATTGAATGGTATGAGGTGAGGTTATGCCATTATTTACTGCAATAAATTCTGTTTGGTTATCAATTTTAACAGCTATAGAATCATTAAAAGGCGCATCACTCCAGCTAACTTCCACATCTACCGTAGCTACATCCATGAGTGGATGATTGATACAATTACTACTTGTTACATTATTAATTTGAATCGTTCCACAGGTAGTTTTCGGAGAACAAACCTCTTGATAGGAAAGGTTGTCTATCCAAACATTTTCGGTACTTTCTCCTAAATTAATATAGAAGCCAACATTTCCTGTATTGGTACTATCTGCTATAAAATCAAAAGAATAAGTATTCGTAGTTGTCGATAAATCTATTTCTCGCCACCAGTAAACAGAATAAGGAGTCCCTGAACGCTGCAACATAACAGATGCCTTTCTATCAGCCGCAGCTTTTGCTTGAAAGCTTATATTATAATTTTTGCCTGCCTCTATATTTTTTCCAGTTTGTACAAATTGAATATGCCAGTCTGTTCCTGTAACCGTACTAATATCCACTAAAGCTGAATTAGTACTTGATAATTGATTGCTATTGTCTACAGATAATGCTGCTGTATTACTAGGTTGAGTATATAAATTCCAGTCCGTAGTTCCATTATCTAATTCCCCATTTGTTAATACGTTCTCACAAGTTGTTAGTTCTGTCTCAAATTCTAAAGCCCAACAATTGAAAGTTCCTCCATCTTCACTAGGATAGGTATCTTCAATTCTTAGTGTCCAATTCCCATTTATTTCTTTACCATCAAATATACTTAACGGGTTATTTGGTCTGTAATTTCCACCATCGGTTGGAGGACAAGGAGAAAAGCTAGTCACACTAGCTTCATCGTCTAAATTTAGTAGTAAATTATTTTCATCATTACAGATCTGATTAATCACTATAGCTGAAGTATTATCTGGACCAATTAATGTAATTCTAAGGTCATTAATCCAACTATGTGTAATATCCAAATTTTTAATATTAATATCTTCAATAGTGCCACTCTCAGGGATATTTATAACAGAGGAGATAACATGCGTACTAGCACCACTTTCAGGAATAATTTTATTACAATCAGTCCCAGTTCTGGTAATAGGAGTAGCATAAGCTCTAAAGGACAGTTGTGTACTTACCGTTTCTAGTTGTTCTATTAGGTAATCAATTTTACGATTAAAAAAACTAGTGGTAGTAGTTTCCGCTGCTAAAGCAGCGTTGACAATAAGGAAGAAAAATAAGAAGAAAAAAAACTGTTTTTGAGTATTAGTAGTTGTACGCTTAAAAAGTGTCGAGTTGTTAGTTTTTGCAAATAACAAGCCTATGCTTTCCTTTGTGTAAAGGTTCGTTTGCATAATATCTCTTTTTGACAAGTGTAGGTTTAGAAAATGTTTGTTCTAGTGGGAGGACAGTTTCAATAGAAGGGAGGAAAATAGAGGGGAATTGGAAGTATAATACTACAAATTTTATGCCGCTTTAAGGATTATGGAGCTATTGGTATGCCCTAAGCAGATTTAATTAACGTTTATAAAAAAAGAAATCCCTGCCTTTTGGGGCAGGGATTTACCAAACTATTATAGAGAATATTACTTGTCTGAAAATTAATCTTTAGTGCCTCGAATGATAGTACTACTAATTGGAATACAAACGCCTGTTGCGCAATCAATTTGAATTAAATAATCTTCCACTTCTCCAGCAGTTGCTTGACCGTAAGGTGTTAGATCTTCCGTGAGGGATAATCTAAATCGTACACCGATTGGCTTATTATCCGCTACCATCTCTGGAACGTTAATTTCTACAAAAGTAGGAAACGGATTGGTCATGTCATTTACGTGTACAATTCTCTCCCCTGCGTCTAAAGTACCATTTCCATCCCAATCAATCCATCCTTCTAAATAAGCGGTTTCTGTTGTTCCATTTGTTACCGCAATTGGTAACCTGATCGTTCCACCAGGAACAATATTTAAACTATTGAAAAATGTAATACCATCCTCATCATCAGGATTAACATCGTTATCATCTCCCATAGCCATGCCTTCTGGTGTTGCATCTGTTTCCCCATCTATTTCCATCCCCAAGTATAAATCATTTCTGATAAAGTGATAAGGGCCATTGTCTGCGAGTGTAGTTAAGTAGTTTTCGGCTAGGTTTCCTGCTACACCAGCATCTGGTAAATCTCCAAAGTCACAATCGGGAACGTTGATGACTGCTGGGTCGTTTAAGGTATCTTTACAGCCACTTCCATTGACTACTTCTATTAAGTAAGTTACGGAATCAATTAATCCTGTTAAGCTAAATGTTATACCTGATCCTGTATCTGAAATTGGTGATCCCATTGATCCTCCTGCTCGGACTAATTGATAAGTTACGCCTGCTTCAGGATTTTCTACTCTAATTATTGCTGTTCCGCCGCTACAGATAGTGGTGTCAGAGACAACTAGGGCGTCTGATGGTAATGGATTAATCGTTACATCCACGCTATCTAAAACAGCACAGCTATTCCCATCCGTTCCTGTTACATAATATCTACCTGCCGCTGCCGAAGTCACATTACTAATCGTTGGGTTCTCATCCGTTGAGGTAAAACTATTTGGCCCTGTCCAACTCCATGATGTTGACCCTGCTCCACCTGCGGTTAAGCTTAGATTATCATCTACACAAGGCGTTGTTGCCGTTGGTGCTAAAGTTGGTAATGGATTAATCGTTACATCCACGCTATCTAAAACAGCACAGCTATTCCCATCTGTTCCTGTTACATAATATCTACCTGCTGCTGCCGAAGTCACATTACTAATCGTTGGATTCTGATCCGTTGAGGTAAAACTATTTGGCCCCGTCCAACTCCATGATGTTGACCCTGCTCCACCTGCGGTTAAGCTTAGATTATCATCTACACAAGGCGTTGTTGCCGTTGGTGCTAAAGTTGGTAGTGGATTAATCGTTACACCTACGCTATCTAAAACAGCACAGCTATTCCCATCCGTTCCTGTTACATAATATCTACCTGCCGCTGCCGAAGTCACATTACTAATCGTTGGGTTCTCATCCGTTGAGGCAAAACTGTTTGGTCCTGTCCAACTCCATGATGTTGACCCTGCTCCACCTGCGGTTAAGCTTAGATTATCATCTACACAAGGCGTTGTTGCCGTTGGTGCTAAAGTTGGTAGTGGATTAATCGTTACATCTACGCTATCTAAAACAGCACAGCTATTCCCATCCGTTCCTGTTACATAATATCTACCTGCCGCTGCCGAAGTCACATTACTAATCGTTGGGTTCTCATCCGTTGAGGCAAAACTGTTTGGTCCTGTCCAACTCCATGATGTTGACCCTGCTCCACCTGCGGTTAAGCTTAGATTATCATCTACACAAGGCGTTGTTGCCGTTGGTGCTAAAGTTGGTAGTGGATTAATCGTTACATCTACGCTATCTAAAACAGCACAGCTATTCCCATCCGTTCCTGTTACATAATATCTACCTGCCGCTGCCGAAGTCACATTACTAATCGTTGGGTTCTCATCCGTTGAGGCAAAACTGTTTGGTCCTGTCCAACTCCATGATGTTGACCCTGCTCCACCTGCGGTTAAGCTTAGATTATCATCTACACAAGGCGTTGTTGCCGTTGGTGCTAAAGTTGGTAATGGATTAATCGTTACATCTACGCTATCTAAAACAGCACAGCTATTCCCATCCGTTCCTGTTACATAATATCTACCTGCCGCTGCCGAAGTCACATTACTAATCGTTGGGTTCTCATCCGTTGAGGCAAAACTATTTGGCCCCGTCCAACTCCATGATGTTGACCCTGCTCCACCTGCGGTTAAGCTTAGATTATCATCTACACAAGGCGTTGTTGCCGTTGGTGCTAAAGTTGGTAATGGATTAATCGTTACATCCACGCTATCTAAAACCGAACAGCTATTCCCATCCGTTCCTGTTACATAATATCTACCTGCCGCTGCCGAAGTCACATTACTAATCGTTGGATTCTGGTCGGTTGAGGTAAAACTGTTAGGCCCCGTCCAACTCCATGATGTTGACCCTGCTCCACCTGCGGTTAAGCTTAGATTATCATCTACACAAGGCGTTGTTGCCGTTGGTGCTAAAGTTGGTAATGGATTAATCGTTACATCCACGCTATCTAAAACCGAACAGCTATTCCCATCTGTTCCTGTTACATAATATCTACCTGCTGCTGCCGAAGTCACATTACTAATCGTTGGGTTCTGATCCGTTGAGGCAAAACTGTTTGGTCCTGTCCAACTCCATGATGTTGACCCTGCTCCACCTGCGGTTAAGCTTAGATTATCATCTACACAAGGCGTTGTTGCCGTTGGTGCTAAAGTTGGTAGTGGATTAATCGTTACATCTACGCTATCTAAAACAGCACAGCTATTCCCATCCGTTCCTGTTACATAATATCTACCTGCCGCTGCCGAAGTCACATTACTAATCGTTGGGTTCTCATCCGTTGAGGCAAAACTATTTGGTCCTGTCCAACTCCATGATGTTGACCCTGCTCCACCTGCGGTTAAGCTTAGATTATCATCTACACAAGGCGTTGTTGCCGTTGGTGCTAAAGTTGGTAATGGATTAATCGTTACATCCACGCTATCTAAAACCGAACAGCTATTCCCATCCGTTCCTGTTACATAATATCTACCTGCTGCTGCCGAAGTCACATTGCTAATCGTTGGATTCTCATCCGTTGAGATAAAACTGTTTGGTCCTGTCCAACTCCATGATGTTGACCCTGCTCCACCTGCGGTTAAGCTTAGATTATCATTTATACAAGGCGTTGTTGCCGTTGGTGCTAAAGTTGGTAATGGATTAATCGTTACATCTACGCTATCTAAAACAGCACAGCTATTCCCATCCGTTCCTGTTACATAATATCTACCTGCCGCTGCCGAAGTCACATTACTAATCGTTGGGTTCTCATCCGTTGAGATAAAACTATTTGGCCCCGTCCAACTCCATGATGTTGACCCTGCTCCACCTGCGGTTAAGCTTAGATTATCATCTACACAAGGCGTTGTTGCCGTTGGTGCTAAAGTTGGTAATGGATTTACAATTAACTGAATCTCTTGAAAAGGCTGACAACTGCCATTATCAACCGCTGGATCAATAATCGCATATATAAAATACGTTTGAGGAGTGGTAGGTCCTACTCCTGCTGTAATACTAGCTGTTCCTCCGCTTGGTGTAACAGAACCTAAAGAAGTTCCACCGCTATACATGTTATTACCTGTTTGCGCAGAAGAAAAATAAACAAAATGAATATCATCCGTTGTATTTGTTGTTACCATTAAATTACCAACGGCATCACCTGAACAAATAGCAAAATTAGCAGTCGGCATAGTAATACTCGGACATATATAAACAACCGCTGGATCATGATCATCTTCATCGGTAGCAGCAACACCATCATCTGGAGTACCAGTCCCTGTTCCAGTAAGGAAATTGTCCGCTTCGGTATTCGTACCACCACCTGCGTCATTGCTAAAATTAGTATCAGGAGTAGAATCTATATCTCGATTATCTGTTTGGCTGACTTCTGCGGCAGAACTAATCTCTGCATAATTGACTAAACTATCTAAAGAGGTAGGTGAATCTACGGTTAAGGTAATATTGACTGTTTTTGTAGCACCAGGTGCTAATCCTCCGTTTACTAATCCTCCGTCTGCAATTGTTAATAAAGTATCGTTCCCTATCCAAAGTCCAGAATTATTCGTTAATCCAGTAGGTAAAGAATCCGTTATTAAGATACTATCAGCATAAAAATTTCCTTGGTTATGAATGGTAATCGTAAAAGTGACATCATCTCCAGGAGTTACCGTTGCCGCACTAGCCAGTTGCTTATCTAAAGCTAAATCGAAACACGCTTCCTCTACCTGAATCGCACAGCAAGTACTATCTCTACAAGTCGTACCGTTAGCTATAGCATTAAAGGTATAATCTCCTGCGGCAAAAGCTTTATACGTTTGGGCATTCTCGCCAGAAATAACAATGCCGTCTTTCAACCATTCATAGCTTCCATAATTATCTGGAGCGGTTAAGACTACAGTATCTTTAAAAGTAGCACAAATTTTATAGGGAACAGAGACACAAGCGGTCGAATAATCATCATCAGTAACCACCATATCATTGGGAGCAGAATCTATATCAAAACCATTCATCGTATTGACTTCTGCTTGATTGGTATGAACCCCTGGTGCTGTTAACTCTGCTACTATTGCTAGGGTATGCATTGCACTTCCTATTATTGAACTGTCACCACTTGGTCCAGCTACCCAAATACCTGTACCTGAATCATAAGCTCCTACAGATGCAGTATGAGAAACATAAGCTGCATTCGTAGGAAGCACATTTTTAACAGTTACACCAGTAGCAGTCGTCGTACCATCATTCATTAAAGTAATGGTAAAAGTGACTTCATCTCCTACGCCAGCACTATCGATACTAGCTATCTGAGCAATTGATAGGTCTTGTTGTGCTTGTACTTTTTGCAAATTAAAGCTAAAAAGTAATAAAAATAGGCAGGCAAATTTTGCACTAAATGATAGATTAGGCTTACCCCCCTTAGTAAATGGGATTTCCCAATTAGTAAACATGATTCTCATCTTTCTGGTAATTTTAAATTACTTAAAAAAATATTCTCTTTTGTGACAATTTTTAGATTGCTTCATTGGATGTTTTCAAGTCTTTTTGTATTGAAATTCAGGTATATACTTAAAATGCCATGGGGGATAGCACTACTTTTTTAAAAGTATTAAAAGACAACTATTTGACGCTTAATGCCAAAAAGTCTATATAAACCAACATTTTGTTAGTGAAGCAATTATTTATTCTAGCCTATCTTATTAGATGGAGGAAGGGGAATTTTCAGGAAGTTTAGAAGTAGAAGTATTTCAATAAAATACCTAACTATTATTTAGAGGCAAGTTCTGTTAAATAAAAGCCGTCAACAAGTACAAATTGACGGCTTTTGTGACAGGGAATTTAATATTTTAGTTGCAAGGGCCGCAAGTATCTCCATGATTTAAATGACCAGATAATGCGGAAAGAGGTATCCGTTTGGTGCTTGTTTGTCCGTTTCCTTTTCTATGGCAAACTTCTATGAACCCATCACCATCGGTATCTCCACAAAGACAATTACTATTGCTAGTATTCGGTAGGCAAACATTCTGGTCTTCTGCATCATATAGCGGATGATTGGTTGGGTAGTTTCTAAAATAACCATCTTGGTCTAAATCAATTCCCATACATTGATTGGAGATATTCGGGCTACAAGGATTCAATGGATCAGAGTCCGTTAATGGATCATATTGCCCATCTCCACCTGTTTCTGTATTATCACTAATACCGTCTCCGTCGGAATCACTATTAGGATTCATTCGATCTGAATCATTGCCATCAGCAACTCCATCATTATCATCATCGGGATCTAAACCATCCAATATCCCATCATTGTCATAATCAAAGCCAGGTAAAGTGCCATCTGGATTATTCCCATTTAAAATTTGCGCTTCTGCATGAGTTGAAATAACAAAATTTGAGAAATTTACTGGATTATTAGGATGGGCTAAAACGGTATTAAATAGTAGAGTAGATTTATCATTATTTGGTCCTTGGAAAATGACCGTTCCATCCATATTAAAATCATTATCCGTATAGCCCCTACCAATGAAGTTAGTCAAATAACTTTGGTTCATAGAATCCAAAATAACATGTAAAAACATATTAAAGACATCATTTCGAGGTCCTTGATAAATAATTTGGTCGTCTCCATTTAAGTCACCTGACCACATGGCTTTACCCATGGTTAAATCAATATTTGGTTCAACGCCAATAACAGGCGTAAACTCATTCGTAAAATCAACAAAAGGAACGGCACTTGGTGTAAAAGTATAAGGATATAGGCTTACTGTTCTTAAATGATTTCTATGATTTAAGGCTACATAATAATTGCCAGGTGGCACGTTTTCAAAGCGGATCAAGGTGTCGCCTGTAGCAGTCATCACATCTCCATCTCTTTGGATAATGCCAGCGGAAGTAGCAACAACTGTATTAATATCATTTCCATCACATAATTCAATAAATACCCAATCAACGCAAGCGTCTTTACCAGTTTCATTCAACATGGTTCCTTCCATCGTTTCACCGCCGCCACCAATATGCGTAAAATTAGGATGCTTAGAGTAGGGTTCTGTCAATGGTAAATAACCTTTTCTTCTAAGGTCATCCCGCATCATTCCGTCTCTATTTGCAATAACTGCTCCTTGTAAAAATGCTTTTATTTGTAATAAAACACCTGAGCAAAGTACATTTTTAGCATAAATTGTTTCATTTTCACATTCATCAATAGCTGACCAAATCCTTGTAAAGATTTTTTCTGGACCGTTATAACTGACTAATTCTTCATAATTGATCGTTACATTTTGGTCGCAATTATCCACCGCAACGATATCAACACCAAGGACTAAACTATCCGTACCATACTCACAAAATCTATCGCTATTTAATGGGACACTTCCTTCAATTACTATAAAACTAGCTTGTTCTCCAGTATGTGTGCCTACTAAATAATCCCATTTTTTTACCCGAATGTCAAAACTTTCGGTCGTTATGTTATTGATTTGTACAATAGCAGGATCTACTTCATTTTGGCTCAAACTATTAGCAATAACCACAGGGTTTACGTAAGTATTTTTCAAATTAATGGTTGTCCAATTATTATTAATTACTACTTTACCTGTTTCTCCAAAAACATCTCCTGTTTGATTTTTCAGAACAGTTGTATCTATTGCCAAATAAGCTAATTTTTCTTTTGTGTGACTGTTATCACCTTCTATAGAAGCTTCTTCTTGGATATTTACCACTACATTATTCTTAGATAATCCATTATTTCTTGGATAGGCAGGATCGTTATCTTTAATGGTCTGCATAGTAGTGAAAAAAGCAGGTGTTTCCGTAAATGCTTGTTGAAAATCAAGCATTACTGCTGCATCTCCTACCTCCTCAGTTGCTGCTTCTAATTGATAATCCGTTAATTGTGTGCCTGCTTCGATAGCGAACCAAGCAACACTTTCGCCTGTTCGTTCCCCATCGTTTGCCATTTCCTCTTGTAATTTTATTTCAAATTGGTTCGCTGATGTGTTTCGCAAACGGGCAATAGCAGGTGTTGCCTCATTTGTGGTTACCAATTGTGTGAAGATTAAAGGTGTTGACTTAAAGGTGATCGGTAATTGAATAACCTTCCAACGATGCGTAACATTTTCCATTACTCCTGCTACTAATTGACTACCATTAGGCAAAGTATAGATTCTATAAATGTCTGGTGCCGTTCTATCTTTTACTTGAATTAATTGACTATCTATAGCTTCATTGCCACAAAAATCTCTGGCAATCCAACTATAAGTAATCGTATAATCATATAAAGAACAACCATCTTCTCCTTGATTATTAGTTTCTTTTTTATCTATAGAAATAGCAGGGCAATTATCAGAAGCAGAGACTAAAGGAGGTAATGGAATCTCTTCATCACAATTCACCGTCAAATCAACGGGGATATTTTCTAAAATGGGTGCTTCTGTATCATTAAAATCTATGGTAACAACTGCTGTTGCACAACAAGTACCACTTGCATCACAAATGGTGTAAGCAAATTGATCTGCATCACAAGTTATGGTTTCAGAACTATAGACAAAATCTCCATTGGGTTCTAAAGTAACCGTACCGTAATTAGCATCAGAAGCTAGCGTCAATATGGTCTCTCCTTGAATATCATCATTGAACAGAACATTATGAGCATAGTCAAAACCAGGGCAAACATTGAGGAAATCATCGTTAACCAAACTAATCGTTACAGGATCAGATAAATTAACTAATTGGCCAATATTTGCACAAGTCCCATCACAATAACGGGTTACTATCTCATAACTACCTGACGATAAATTAGTGAAAGAAAATTGATTAGGTGCTTGATAGGTCATTCCACCATCTAAACTAACTTCTATACAACGACCTGTTTCTCCCGTTGCGGTAATCGTTATCCACCCATCAGAGGCGCCACATAAAGAAGGGTTTCCTGAATTAACAGCAATAAGTTCTGACACAGGATGTATATCGAAAAAAGCAGTATCACTAGCTACACAAAGATTAGTAGTGCCAATTACATTTAATAGGACATTTGAATTAATGGGGGTGTTATTGGTAGGTGTGGTAAAAGTCACCTCATGTGGCCCAATGCCTATCGCTGAACTCGGTGTTGCATAATCTCCAAATTCCCAAGAGTAAATAGCATCAGTTACGGCTTCTGCTTGAAAAGTATATCGCTGATCTGCACAGATAACACCATCAACAAGCGCAGATGTATTCGTAATCATTGCATCAAAAGGCGGAGGAGTAACGATTTTATTTATTGGGTTAGAAGTCAACCAAGGATTACAAACACCCATTCTTATTTTTCTACGAAACTTCGTGGTTTGATTGATTAAATTAGGCATATAATTAATTTCGATAGCTTCGGGAATTTCTATCCAATCACCATTGCCAATTTGATATTCCCATTGATAATCAGGTACACCTGTACCCATCCCACTAGGTGCATTTTGTTCGGTGATAATAGTCGGTAAGTATAAGCCGCAGTTCGTCTCATTTCCTGTAATCGTTCCTCCGTTATTAGGGTTCGTACAATCAGGGTCTTGACAATCTGTCAAACCGTCCATATCATCGTCTTCTCCATTTCCACATATTTCTCTAGGTGCTTGACATTCAGCAAAATTTACTATTGCATTGAAGGTATTTGTTGTTGTCCAACCAGCTAGGCTCCAATCTCCTTCTACTCGAATATCGTTGATACCATATGCTCTAATCAGTATGCCCCATCCTCCGCTATTGGGTTGAGCAGACATGGAAATTTCTTGAGGTATGGAGGTATTTGTACTTAGTTGTGTTAGTTTACCTATACCACTTATTGAGCCTAAAATGTCATCTCCTTCAAAAGTATTATAATTTACATTTTCCGCCGCATAGCTCAATCTGTATTTACCTACATAAGCACCTGCGCTGTCATAAGCAGCAAGTGTTCCTTTTAAGGCAAAGTTATTCCCGGAAGACCAATATAAAAATGCGCTTCTAGTCATTTTAAAAGTCAAATCATATTCTGCGGAATGAAGACCAAAATCCTGTGTATTATTAGCTAATTCAAGCATTCCATAAGGTAGAAAAGTGCCATTGTCTTCGCAGTAGCCACTACAATCAAAATCTTGGGCATCTATATCTCCGTCAAAATCATTATCTACGTTGTCTGTACAATCTTCATTATCAAAACAATTAAACTCTAAAAAAACGGTACCTGCTATTATATAAGATTGTCCTCTAGCATTGTTAGGCGAAAAAATATCAATGGTAATATTATCTACATGAGTTGCCACATTCGGAACTGTTATATTTAATAAATCTATACAACAACCTTTTGGGAAACTATTTCCACTTGGCCCCCATTTTTTAGTAAAGGTATTCGTATAAGCACCTGCTCTAACCGTAAAAGTTAACTCCCGATTGTCGTAAGTTAATTCAGAAACAGGTAATTTAATGGTAATATCTCTAGCGGTTGTTCTATCTGGAAGTGGGAAAGAAATTTGTTTAGTATTCGCATGCCCACTAACTTGTTGACTATATCGTGCATAAGACTTTCCTGGCTGATTGCTTTTATAGACATAAGCAGTTATAGATTGTGCTTCTTCTTGAATCGCTGGATTACTATAAGTAATACTAGCAGTTGCAGGAATAACTCTTTCAAAAAGATGAATATCATTTTTTATTACTCGATTAATATTAAAAGTATTACCCATTGCATCTTGAATAGAAATGCTATTGCCTGGGCTATTATTTTCATAAACAATTTGTACTAAAACAGAATCAATATCTGGAAGATCTGAAAAAGAAAGTGTTTTAGGAATGTCTCGATTAATGCCAGTATAATACGTTTCTATCGCACGTCCTTCTAGACAATTAACTTCTAATTCTGAGCAAGGGTCTACATTGACGATGTATTCTAAAAAAGGAGCACAATCTGCCAAATCAGTTGGGACATCATCTAAAATAGCATAGACATAATAGATCTCTACAGCATTATTTACAGGAAAATCATCCGAAGAAATACTTCCCATTCCAGTATCATTATTAAAAGCCCCGATCAAGGTTTTTGCAGCAGTAGAAGTATATGGATTCGCCTGTATCGTTGCAAATCTATAAAATTCTACCTCATGGAAAGGAATAGTAGATGCATCCGTCATTACCGTAAAACTAACCGTTTCTCCTTGACAAATATTCGTTACTTTATTGTCAGTTGTAGCAACCATTGGGCAATTGCAGTCGTCATCGTCACTATCAATTCGACCGTCTCCATCATCATCTTTTCCGTTATTACAAATCTCTACTTTTTGTGGACAATTAATTGGCCCCGTTAAATCCCACATATCACCACCACCTATAAATAGACTGTTGCCAATAAAATTCCCCGTAGTTCTATCTATTTGCTGAATCGTTCCAGTTTCTAGTCCACCTCCCCATAAATTACCATTAACATCTATTCCTAATTGTAGCGCACTAGGCATATCTGTTCGGATAGTTGTATAAGTCCCACTTTCTATTTGGTACTTAAAATAAAGACTCGTATTACTATCTCCATTATAGCCAAGACCTGCGTAAATAGTTGTTTCACTATTTTCTGTTGTGATAACCATATCTCCCCAAGAAGTATTTGAGGGAATAGGTACATTTAAATTGGTCGCAGCTCCAGTTGTTGAAAGCCCATCTGCCGTTAATGGAAGTTGATAGATAGTAGGATCTCCCGCTGAAAAATTATCTTCAAAACCTAAGTATAAATAGTTGTTAAAATAACCACCACCACCGCTTGTTAAAGATTCATCAATACCAACTTGCCCATTTAAATCAATCAATGTACCATGTACATCTGTTATTGGATTCCAATAATAAACGGTTTTTTCTCTACCATAATAAATCAATCCTGCATCTGGATTAGCTGCTGTAGCATTCAAGTTTCCATTCGTAAATGGAGACTGTCCAGCAATACTAACTGCTCCTGTATTTAGGTTTACTTGCGATAATTGGGCATTATCTCTAGCTACGAAAAGTAAAGATTCATTACAATCTGTTCCGCAATCGGGGTCTCCTCCATCGATAAAACCATCTCCGTCATCATCTCTTCCATTATTACAAATTTCTGGACAACCACTTAATCCAGTAACCGCAATAGTTGAAGTATTCGTACAACCACCTGGGCTAGTTACTGCTACCGAGTAAGTCGTTGACCTAGCGCCATTAACAGCAATGGTACTGGTTGTTTCGCCAGTATTCCATAAGTAAGATAAGTCATCAGTAGCTCTACATTTTCGACCTACTGCATCCATATAAAATGGAGCTCCTCCATCGTCTGTAATTTTGATATATCTACTAGCCCTTGGCATGGTAAAGCAGAAATTTTGCCACTCCGTGCCAACAAAAGTTTGCGTGGTAACGACACTATAAGACGCCGTAACAGGAATTCCACTATTCAATAACCAAGCAGTTGCTTCGGAAGGGCTTGTTGTGCTATTCGACCTAACTCGAAAACAAACTTCTTCTCCATCAGGAATTACTTCACCAAAATCCCATACCATCCTAGTATAAGTACCATCTGATAGTCTATTTAAAAAGGCTGCTGCTCCATCTGGTGCATCAATAGTTAAGGAAGCATCGGTTACATTCCCTTTTGTATCGGCTATAATGGTCGCATAAGTTATACATTGATTGACGGAAATATTTATATCTTCTCCACAGTTAGTCGCCATTGTAGCAGACAAACTAACCGTAGCGGAACAATCAGGATCTTCACAATCTATTAAACCATCGCCATCATTGTCTATATTGTCATCACAAATTTCTTGGCCTTTGCATTCCAGTATATTTAATTCTAGAGCTGTTGTCCAATTGGTTCCATTTGTATCAGACAAAGCTACTAATTTGATGTATCGACCTTTTGTTAAAGGAAAACTAATCTCTTTATCTCCTAAGTCACTATACGTTAATGTCCCCGTAGCAACAGGCGTTCCCCAAGCGTTACCATTTGTACTAACATATACTTCATAGTCTCCCATTCGCCCATCGGCAAAAGTCCGATTGGGTAGATAACGCAATCCACCTAGTTTATAAATTTGGCCTAAGTCAATTTGAATTTCGTGCGGTAAAGGGTAAGTCGTTTGATCAAAACTAGTATGCCAAATGGTTTCTGTATCGCCATCAAAAGCATTGGTTGCTTCGCCGTAATTAGGTTGTTCACTATCCGCATAGTGTAAAGTATAATTTGCTTGAGGAATAATACTTAAATTAGGACAGCAATCATCATCGTAATTGTCTATTAAACCATCATGATCATCATCCTGATTATTGCCACAAACTTCGACGTTACCTAAAGTAATATCCAATTCCACCTCAAAAGGAAAATAATGTAACTCGCCTGCTACGTGCGTATAAGCTTTACTAACTACTTGCCCACTAATATTTCCTGAATTATTTTTCGTCAAATCGGCGTTGGGTGCCAAAATATTTCCGTTAATGGTACTTCCTCCATTGAGAATTAATACTTCTGTATTATAAAAATTATACAAGATATAAGGTCCTTGAGGATCATTGACCCCTGAGGAAGAAGGGACTGTCCAATTAAAAGTACCTGGCGCATCAATATTAATAATCAAAGGCTGACTAGCACTAGGTTGTTGGTTAAAAATAATACTAGTGTATTCAGCTAATTCTGTACTTGTGATGTTTATTACATTGACCTGATTGGGGGTTAAATCAATAATCCCCCTATCTGCTTCTTGGGCCATAGAGGTCGTCGCCGTATATTCGCTAATGGCGGTAGTATACTCTCTGAAAATAGCAAAAGAACTTCCAAAGTCAATTAGATTACTTTGAGCAACGGAACTTGTGGGCTGATGTATTTGTAAAGCAACTTTAGGGCTACTATTATAATCGCCTGGAGCTATATGGGTATTTACCACCGCTGCACCTTGCATATCGTGTATATTAGAACCAGTTGCATCACCTAACTTTACGAATGAATTTTGATTAACGTTAATACCTCCACCTGAAATATAGTTGATCTTCCCACCTATTAATAAACTGGTGTTTGCTGCATCTCCATTTACCCTAAATGTTCCTGCATTAATTCCTGCCGCCATTAATGTCCCAATTAAATTCAAATCTCCCCCGAATGCTGCGGCCCCTTCCATGTTCCCATTAGCAGAACTAACGGATTCTTCTACAAATAGATTAAAATCCAAGGCTTCATTAAAGGGATTGATTGGCGACTGTTGTTGCTTTGTTATAGTTGTAATCGTGTAACTATCGAAGGTAATTGTCTTTAATGCCTTAAACTGTTGGGTAAAAAAAGGAGCAGCATATCCAAGGGTGGTAAAGAGGATAAACATTATTAAAAAGAGTCCTATTTTTCTTTTTGTTCCAATCCTAAAAATCATGAGTTGCGTTTGTTAGTGTTCTTAAATTAAAATAGTGGTAAGTACCTTATCAAAACGGAAGTGGTGATTAACTTTTCTAAATTAGCAGTAGTAAGCTTAGGATAAATGTTCTTTTAAACATCGGTTATTATCCTTCATTCAGATTTTTAATAAGTAATTTACCATAGAGATATAAGAGGGCAATTTTTAGTTATAGCTAAGAGAGAATAAATAGCAAATCAAACTAATGGGTAATTTATTATTTATCAATGCTTTAATAAGTGGGGATTTTTAAAAGGGGTATTAGGGGATAGGAAGAATGGAAAATAGCACTACAAAAGCCTATTTAGATAAGTATTTAGTACAAAAACCATGCTTAATTTTAGATTGGAAAAAGAGAAATTGAGAATTGAGGAGACAATTAGCTAATAAGGTAAGTAAAAGACATTAAATAGTATGTTATATACCATGTTTCTCGAAGTACAAGATAGCCGCTACGTGGGCTTTAATAATTTTTTGCTGTATTTTTTCATCTAATAAGGAATAGACTTCTTTTCTATTATTATAAAAACCACTTTCAGTCAAAACGGCTGGCATATTTGTTCGACGAAGTACAAAGAACTGTTTGGTAGCTTGAGATTTAATCCCTCGATTGGTCCAACCTAATTCGTTGACCAATTGTTGTTGAAAAACAGCCGCCAATTTTCTGCCGGTACGACTTCCATGAAAAAACCAAGTTTCCAATCCTTTTGCACTCGTCCAAGTACCGGGACCGGCATTTGAATGAACAGAAAGAAAGATTTTAGGAATATCAGAAGGGACGTTATTAGCTCTTAGCACTCTTCCTTTTAGAAAATTATCTACGTTTACTTCGGGTACAACATTATAATATTTAATATTATGTTTTTTTAGTTCTTTAATAATCCCCTTAACAATAATTCGGTTAAACTCATATTCAAAAAAGCGACTACCATCTTTTAATTTAGGAGAACGTTTACCTGCGGTGAGTTTGCCATGCCCATTATCTAAACACCATAAAAACCGTTGTTTAGGTTTTGTTGGTTTAGGTGTCTCAGGTGCTGGTGTTGGTTCTGGTTCTACATCAATTGGTGGTATTTCTGGCGGCAGCGTTTCTTCTACTTCGGGTACAATTACTACTTCTTCTATATTTGTTTCTACCGTTATAACGGTATCTTGAGGTATATCTCCGCCATCCTGAGGTTCCAAATCTTCTGGGTCAGGTTCAACTATGACAACATTTTCTCTATTTTTTGGTAAAAATAAACTCCGCAAACTTCCAAAAACATTCTCTAAAAAAGTGCGGAAGAAGTCCGTAATTTTCTCTAGCATAAATTTTTAAGCGTAAAAAATCATTTATCGTCCATTAATGGTTCACCAAATATAGGCAAAAGTGTCTATCATATACAAATATAAAATTGGCTTAAGTATTATTACGGTTCCCTTTTTTCTAATTATTAAGTACTTTGCGAAAAATACTTGGTCAATTTACTATCAAAGTAATTCCCAAATCGTATAAAATCAAAAAATCCATTTTGCAAAATCATGCAGACTACGCTAAAGAAGTTTTTAAAATTGAAGCGCAAGCGATTCAACAGCTTAGTCAATACTTAGACGATCATTTTAATCAGACCATTGATTTAATTTTAGCCACTAAAGGAAAACTCATCATAACTGGAATGGGGAAGTCTGGTCTGATTGGACGAAAAATGGCAGCTACTTTTTCGAGTACTGGCACTCCTAGTTTTTTCTTACATCCGGCAGAAGCCTTTCACGGTGATTTAGGAATGGTCGCCAAAGAAGATGTTTTATTAGCCATTTCTAAATCTGGTGAAACCTCCGAAATACTACAACTCATTCCTTTTTTTAAAAAACAAGAATTGCCTATTATCGCTATTTGTGCAATTGAAGACTCAACCCTTGTAAAAAATGCGAATCATTTCTTAAAAGTATTGGTCAATCAAGAAGCTTGTCCTTTAGACTTGGCACCGACTGCTTCTTCTACTGCGACCTTGGCAATGGGGGACGCCCTAGCAATGGCGTTGATGAAAGCTAGGAATTTTCAGCGTGCAGATTTTGCCCAATTTCACCCTGGTGGTAGTTTAGGCAGAAAGTTACTAACGGCTGTAGATACTATAATGCATCAAAATAATCTACCAATCATTCCACCAACAACCCGAATGGAAGTGTTAATCAATACGATGACTACAGGTAAATTGGGGCTAGTCGTAATAGAAGAACATCAGCAAATTATTGGAATTATTACGGACGGGGATTTACGAAGAGTGATGCGGAAAAAGCAAGCTCAATTTTTTGAATTGCAAGCTAAAGATTTTATGACTAAAAATCCTATCCGTGTCGCCCCCTCTATGACTATAAATACCGCAGAAACCTTAATGATTCAACACAAAATCACTTCTCTACTAGTTGCCGAAAAGGAGCATTTAATTGGGATTGTACAAATTTATCAAGTCGCTTAATTTCTAAAAATGTTATATCAACAATTAGTCAATACGCCTTTTATTATTGCAGGGCCTTGTGTGATAGAATCTCAAGAGTTACTTTTTGAAATTGCAGAAGAATTGGTTCGTTTACAAGGCGTTTTTAATATTCCTATTATTTTCAAAGCTTCTTTTGATAAAGCCAATAGAACATCTATCCATTCTTTTCGAGGACCTGGTTTGAAAAAAGGGATAGAGATACTAGCGACAGTAAAAGAAAAATATCAATTACCGATTACGACGGATATTCACGAATCTAACCAAGCAGCGCCCGTAGGGGAAGTCGTCGATATACTACAAGTTCCTGCTTTTTTATGTCGGCAAACGGATTTATTATTGGCAGCAGGAGCAACTAATAAAATTGTCAATATCAAAAAGGCACAGTTTCTGTCAGGAAAAGATATGGCATTCCCTGCGGAAAAAGTTGCGTCAACGGGCAATCATCAAATTCTATTAACGGAACGAGGAAATATGTATGGCTATAATAACTTAGCCGTTGATTTCCGAAATATTCCCGATATGCAAGCTTTTGGATACCCTGTAGTGATGGATTGTACGCATGCCGTACAACGACCTGGCGGCGCAGATGGCAAAACGGGCGGCAATCGAGAATTTGTTCCGTCTATGGCTTACGCAGCAAAAACTTTTGGCGCAAATGGTTACTTCTTTGAAGTACATCCTGATCCTGCTATTGCTAAAAGTGATGGGCCAAATATGCTTTACTTAAAAGATTTTGAAGGTGTTTTAGAAAAGCTTTTTAATAAAAAGGGGTAATGAGAGAAATAAGCTTATGAGGTGATGAGGTCGTACTAAATTTCATCACGTCATAAATTTTAAGAGTTTTCTTATAAAATTTTAGTAAATAGAAAATCAAGTCAAAGACTTAAAAATATTGATTCAAAGATACAATCTATAGCCAGCAGGGCTAACGATTTAAAATCTGGATTTTTGTAAGCAAATTACGTTGAAAACGTAAGAAATATTGATTTTATGATGCAATTTTAAAATATCGACCCAATCGTAAGTTGCTGGTTACCAGTAGTTCTTTTCTTAGCCTGACGGCTACAGATGCAATATTAAAATATCGACATCAAGGTTATTCTTGAATAAGCGCAGTTTGAAAATTGAAAATTTTAAATTTTAAATTACCTAAATGATTCTAGGGCAAAAATTAGTGATTATCATGCCAGCATATAATGCGGCAAAAACAATTGAAAAAACGTATCGAGAATTGCCTTTTGATATAGTGGATGAAGTTATTCTAACCGATGATTATAGCTCGGATAATACCATTGAACGAGCCAAAGCATTGGGCATTAAGGAGGTCATTATTCACAAAAAAAATAAAGGCTACGGCGGCAATCAGAAATCTTGTTATAATCGAGCGCTAGAATTGAATGCAGATATTGTTATTATGTTGCATCCTGATTATCAATATACACCGAAGTTAATTCATTCGATGGCTTATTTGATTGCGAATAAAGTTTATCCAGTTGTTTTAGGATCTAGAATTTTAGGAAAAGGGGCTTTAAAAGGAGGGATGCCTTTGATTAAATATGTCGCCAATCGGTTTCTAACGCTTTTTCAAAATATCCTCATTAATCAAAAATTATCAGAATATCATACGGGTTACCGCGCTTTTTCTAAAGAAGTGCTAGAAGGGATCAATTATAATATCAATTCCGATGACTTTATTTTTGATAATCAAATGCTTTCCCAAATTTTCTATGCGGGTTTTGAAGTAGCTGAAATTACTTGCCCGACTAAATACTTTGAAGAAGCTTCTTCTATTAACTTAAAAAGAAGTGCGATTTATGGTTTGGGTGTATTAGTCACTTCTATCAAGCACCGCTTAAATAAAATGGGGATGCTCCATTCTGAAATCTATCAATGATTAAATGAATAGATTAAACTATTTCTCTTTGTTCCCAAGACTACCTTTTCAAAAGTAAATAGCCATTATTAGCGCCCCTATTTGTTTAGCTATGGATTGTGCCATATAAAATTTGTATTTTGCCAACACATCCTAATCCTCTCCTTTGGTCTACACCGAACAAACTAATTTAAAAGAAAAAATGAAACAGTACTTTGTTATCACCCTTATGTTATGTGTTCCGTATTTCCTATTAGGGCAAACACCATCCACTTCTACTATTTTGATTCGCTTCCAAGATAAAGTAGATGCCTACGATTTTTCGGATAAGTATCAATCCTTTAGTAGAAACAAAATTCAATTTACGATCAAAAGACAAGTTTCTAAGTTACTCAATTTGTATAGTATTGAATATAGTGGTATTTCAAAAGAGGGAGACCAACTGATTCAACAATTACAACAAGATAGAAATGTATTAAGTATTGGTTACGATACTCCTCTAGCATATAGAAATACAACTCCCAATGATGAATTTTTTAATGATCAATGGAATTTAGAAAGAATCCAACTACCTCAAGTTTGGGACGAGACGACTGGTGGATTGACCGCAAATGGCGATCAAATTGTTATTGCCGTTTTAGAGAAAGGCATCGAATTAGACCATCCTGATATTTTAGGAAATATTTGGCGAAACGAGAAAGAAATTCCAAATAATGGCAGAGATGATGATAATAATAATTATGTAGACGATTACTTCGGTTTGAATCTTGATGATTTGACCGATAATCACCCTGTATTAAGTCATGGTACTCAGGTGAGTGGGATTATCGGTGCAAAAACGAATAACAGCGAAGGAATGGCAGGTATCAATTGGGATGCTAAAATTTTATTTCTATCAGGAGTAGATTTATCTAGTGAAGTGATTGAAGCGTATGAATATTTATACAATCTCCGTAAAAAATATAACGAAACGAATGGAGCAGAAGGCGCTTTTATAGTGGCTAATAATAATTCTTTTGGTTGGGATAATACAAGACCGACAGAATTATTTATGGGCGTCGAACTTTGTGAAATGTATAATTTAATGGGAGAGGTAGGTATTCTATCTGTGGGAGCAGGTCCAAATAATGACGTAGACGTAGAAGTTGTTGGAGATACGCCAACCAATTGTACGAGTGATTTTTTTATTGGGGTAACCTCTACGAATAGAAATGATGAGAAAGCGAGAGATGGTGGTTTTGGGAATGTATCTATTGATATTGGCGCACCAGGAGAAAGTATTCGAGCCACCGATAAAGACCAAGAATATGGTGAGTTCTCAGGGACTTCTTTTGCCACGCCTCATGTGACCGGAGCGATTGGATTAATGTATGCTTTGCCTTGTAGTCAATTAGCTATTGATGCTAAAAACAATCCAAAACAAACCGCTTCCTTTTTAAAGAATATTTTATTAGTCGGAACAGACCCAATTAATGGCTTAGAAAGTCGAACGGTGTCTGGTGGCAGATTAAATGTATTTAATGCCATGACCAATCTGCAAATTTATTGCGGAACAAACGAAGGGGATAAACTAGATATTTTAAATCTTTATCCGAATCCAACGGCTGGAGCCATTACGATTACCTTTGAAACGCCTGATTTTGAACCTTACCAATTCTTAATTTCCAATTCCTTAGGGCAAATTATTTTAGAGCGAACCATTACGCCCCCTCGATTTGCGGCATCAATTATTGAGGAAGATGTCAGTCAATTACCTCCTGGTGTTTATACCGTTACGCTGTTACGAAATAATCAGCAAATTAGTAAACGATTAGTAGTACAGCAGGTTGGACGATAATTTATTTACACCAAAAATTCTATTCTAAAAATTAAAACTATCCCAAGGAATTAAGTATTTTGTTGCCACTATTTGAAAGGTCAACTGGTTTATGCAAGGAGTAAGTGCTTATTTGTCTGAATGCTTCAATCTTGCTAAATCTTAATCTTTCAATCCTTATAATAATCAAAGCAAAAAATAATGGCAAAGAAAAGGAAAATCCTAATTGTTACTGGCGATGCAGGAGAAGGTTACGAATGCTTATATGCTAAACATCGCTTTGAAGAAGCAGGTTGGAAAGCAGTTATTGCCGCACCAAGTGTCAAAAGATTAAATTTAGTTATTCATGATTTCGAACCTGGTTGGGATACGTATATTGAAAAACCAGGCTATATTGTCGAATCTAATATTGCGATTAACAAAGCCAAAGAAAAGGATTACGAAGCTATTTTATTACTAGGCGGTCGAGCACCAGAGTTTCTGCGAAATGACCCTAAATTAATCAAATTGGTACAAACCTTCGATAAAAAGAAAAAATACATTTTTGCTATTTGTCATGGTATTCAAATTTTAGTGACTGCTGGTTTAGTGAATAATAAAAATATCACTTGTTACGAACACGTAAAGTTTGAGGTAGAAGCTTGTGGCGGCACTTTTATTGGCAAAGACCAAGCAGTCAAACATGGACGGATTGTTACAGGACAGACTTGGCAATCACATCCAGAATTTTATCGGTTGGTTTTTAAATGTTTGAATAAATAGTAAAATGAGGTCATGAGTTATTGAGTTTATAAGTTAATGAAGTTAGACTTAAAATCTCATAATCTCCTTAACTTCTCACCTCATAATCTCATAAAAATGGATACCAAATACCTAGAAAGTGTCAAAAAACAATTTGCTTATTATAAACAATTAGGCGACAATACTTTTGCGCAAATTTCAGAAGAAGCGTTATTTTGGCAATACAATCCAGAAAGCAATAGCATTGCGATTATTGTCAAACATTTATGGGGCAATATGTTATCTCGTTGGACGGATTTTTTAAATACGGATGGAGAAAAAGATTTTCGAGATAGAGACGGAGAGTTTGAAGCAACTATTAAAACGAAAACTGAATTATTAGAAAAATGGGAAGCTGGCTGGCAATGTTTGTTTGATAATATCAACCCATTGATGGCCAACCAAATGGCGGAAACGATTTATATCCGAAATATGGGGCATACCGTCACAGAAGCCATTAATCGCCAATTAGCGCATTATGCTTATCATGTTGGCCAAATCGTATTTCTTGGTAGAATGATTGCAGGAGAAAATTGGACGTCCTTATCCATACCAAAAGGCGAATCCAAAACCTATAATCAGCAAAAGTTTGCACAGCCCAAAAGAATAGCGCATTTTACAGACGAATTTTTAGAAAAGAAGTAATCGAGTTACGGGTTGCGAGTTGCGGGTTAAACTCGCAACCCGCAACCCGTAACCCGCAACCCGTAATTCCTATGAGAAATCCGCAAGTCGGCACACTACTATTTAAAGAGCTACAAAAAACGATTAATAATAAAACGCTATCTACGGTAGAACTTGTAGAAGCATTATATCGGTTATTGAGCCTATCTTTTGTGGAAGCAACTAGGGATGAAAAAGTATTATTTACCACCCTTTTCTCCCGCATTTCCTTTGCCAGCCAACGTTTTCAAATCAGTAAACAAACCCGATTTTTTGTTCATCATTTTCGGATTAAAGGACAGCAAGTTTTTCGATCAAAAAAGATTAAAGAAGAAGACCTAGAAAATATTTATTATCCTTTGGGCTTGAAAGCGGTTAGTGAGAGTATTGCAGCGCTTTTTGATGTAGCTATTCCTTCCGATATTCTAAAAAAATTACCACCAAAAGGGTTCTATAAAACAGCGCCCGTTGAAGTAAAAGCCTATAGAGAAAAGGTGAGAATTGTAGCTCTAGCAGACGATGAAGAGCATCAACAAATCATAGCCCAAGACCAAAGTGGCGTGGGCGAAGAAATTCGAGTGCAGTACAGTATTCCTGAACGGAACGAAAACTTTAATCCAACCATTCGAGCTTTAAAGAGAGGGTTTGAGTTTCCAGTCATGATGAATTTATTGGATGTAGAAATTGATAAAGCAGGTGTTTATCGACCAAAAGGATTTGTAATTGAACCCGATTATTTGATTGACGTAACGGCTGTGGCAGAATGTTTTAAAGATACGGGAACAGAAGCGCTACTCCATTTATTAAAACGATTTACCCCTTTTGAAACGAGTGTGCCCTTAATGCTGGGAAATATTGCCAATTATTTTTTGGATGAATTAATGACCGACCCTGAAATTACCTTTCAAGAATTATTTTCCCACGTTTTTCAATTGAATCCATTGGCTTTTACTTTGTTTGATAACAAACAGGTAATGGAAATTCATGGCAAATCACAAAAACATTATGTCACACTCAAACAAATGGTATTGGAACAGTTTGAAAAACAGGGTATCCAAAAAGAGAAATGTTATATAGAACCCTCTTTTTACTCTGAAAAATTTGGTCTGCAAGGAAGACTAGATGTTTTTTACCAAAATAATACGGCAAAAGAAAAAGAGGCAGGAATTGTTGAATTAAAAAGTGGAAAGGCTTATAAACCGAATCGCTACGGGATTAGCCATAATCATTATACCCAAACCTTATTATACGATCTTTTAATTCGATCAGCTTATGGCAAAATTATGCCGACCAATTACATCCTTTATTCTGGTTTAGATAATCGGCCATTGCGGTTTGCTCCGACGATCAAAGCGCAACAATACGAGGCCATTCAAGTGCGAAACCAACTAGTAGCTATTGAGCAAGGGTTGATCAATTTAAAGGATGGAGACTTGGTTAACCCACCTTTATTAAGGCATTTGCATCCAGATAGATTTCCTCAAATTTCAGGTTTTATCAAGCGAGATCTAACGGCTTTTTCTAAGACTTTTCATGAATTAAGCGTTTTAGAAAGAAAGTATTTTACCTTGTTTACGAGCTTTATTGCCAGAGAACATCGGATGGCAAAAATGGGGATGCATGGTTCTACTAAACGAAATGGGCAAGCATCCATTTGGTTGGATACTTATAAAGAAAAAGAGGATAATTTTAATATCATTAGTTGCCTTAAATTAAAAGATTTCAAAGGCAAAGATGAAGATCCATTTTTAACATTTTCTAAAACTGAAAAAACAAATAATTTAGCGAATTTTAGAAGAGGAGATATTGCCGTTTTATATCCATATCGACAACCCGATGATTCCCCCCTACAAGATCAAGTTTTTAAATGTACCATTATTGAAATTGATAATGAAAAAGTCATCGTTCGACTGCGTTCCAAACAATTTAACACCACTTTATTTGAAGAGGATATTTTTTGGAATTTGGAGCATGATTTAATGGATAGTGGTTATACTAATTTATATCGAGGTTTATTTGCTTTTGCAGAAGTACCAACGGCAAAAAGAGCGATGTTACTAGGGCAAAACCCGCCTCGAATGCCCGAACAAAAAGAATTACTTGCCCCTTCTGAACTAACATTAGAACAACAAGATATTTATAAAAAAATAATTAACGCCAGAGATTATTTTCTATTATGGGGGCCTCCGGGGACGGGTAAAACGAGTATGATGCTCAAGCATGTCGTCAAATATTTATGGCAAAATACCGACGAGAATATTTTATTGATGGCGTACACCAATCGAGCCGTAGATGAAATATGTGAAGCGATTGAGCAAATTGACGAAAATATAAAACAGGATTATATCCGAATTGGTTCTCGTTTCTCAACCAATGCAAAATTTAGAGAACAGTTATTAGATTATAAATTAAAACCTATTGAAAGTCGAAAGGCGTTGAAGGAATTATTATTAAGTCACCGCATTTTTGTGGGGACGGTTAATGGGATTTCTGGTAAAAAAGCTATTTTAAAATTAAAAACTTTCCATCAAGTCATCATTGATGAAGCATCCCAATTATTAGAACCGTATCTGGTCGGCCTACTGCCACACTTTAAGCGTTTTGTTTTAATTGGCGACCATCAGCAGTTACCTGCGGTGGTACAGCAAAGTTCAGAGGAATCAAAAGTAGCCGATGAGGAACTCAATAAATTGGGAGTCGTTAATTTAAGAGATTCCTTTTTTGAAAGAATTTATAAACAATGTTTGCGAAACGGTTGGCATTGGGCACATGCGCAATTAAGTCATCAAGGCAGAATGCATCAGAAAATCATGCAATTTCCGAATCAATTTTTTTACAACAAAAATTTAAAGATTCTGCCAAATTCTATTCCTTACCACAAGGCTCAATTAGTTCCATTGAATTATGAATTGCCTGATGATCCTACTTTTTTAGAGCATCTTTTGTGTAAACAGCGAGTAGTTTATCTTGAGACGGAAGTGGATGAACGTAGCAAGACGCATAAAACGAATCAATATGAAGGCTTAAAACTATTGGAATTGATTCAAAGTTTCCAAGCGATTTACGAAAAAAATAATTTGGAAATGACGGTGAATAGTATTGGGGTTATTACGCCTTATCGGGCACAAATTGCACAAATTCGGCAGCAATTACTAGCTGAAAGTATTGATGTAGAAAGCTTGACAATTGATACCGTTGAGCGGTATCAAGGAGGAGCTAGAGACATTATTTTAATTTCGTTATGTACCAATAATTTTTCACAAATAGACTCCCTCGTTTCTATGTCGGAAGAAGGCGTCGATAGAAAATTGAATGTAGCTTTGACTAGGGCAAGAAAACATTTAGTCGTTTTGGGTAATCGCGAATTATTGATGAGTAATTCAATTTATGCCAATTTAATTCAAACAATTGAGTCTGTATAGTAAAAATTAGTATATTTAGCTTTGTTTAGGAAAAATTGGAAGGATTGAGTAATTGCGTGATTGTTAACGCAATACAACAATCATACAATCATAGAATCAAATTTAACCTTTCCATCATGGGCGAACAAAAAGTATCTATTCTAAAAGACAAAAGCGAAATGCATCGCTTTATGCGGCATTTATTAAAGGATGTACAAGCCTTGAAATATATGCTAGAAAATGATTGGTTTGAAACAGGTATTACTAGAATTGGAGCCGAACAAGAAATGGCCTTAGTTGATAGTAAAACCTATAAGCCTGCACCCATAGCGATGGAGGCTTTGGATAAAATGAAAGAGTATCCTTGGGTAGAAACGGAGTTGGCAAAGTTTAACTTAGAAACTAATTTAGAACCAAGAGTTTTTGAGGGGAAATGCCTAAGTGAGATGGAAAAGGAGAACCAGCATAACTTGGGAAAAATTAGCGAAAAGCTACAAAGTTTAGATGCTGATTTATTATTGACAGGTATTTTACCGACCTTAAGAAAATTCGATTTAGAACTACATAACCTCACGCCCATGAAACGCTATGATGCGTTAATGAAGGCGATTACAGAACAATTAATCGGCAGTTCTTATGAATTGCGTTTAATGGGAATTGATGAATTATTGGTGAAGCACGATTCCCCACTTTTAGAGGCCTGCAATACGAGTTTCCAAGTACACTTACAGATTGAACCAAAAGACTTTGTGCAGATGTATAATATCTCACAAGCTTTGGCTGCGCCAATTATGGCAATTTCGGCAAATTCTCCTGTCGTATTTGGTAAACGCTTGTGGCATGAAACGAGGATTGCACTATTCCAGCAATCGGTAGATACTCGGACAACACATAAGCATATGCGAGAACGCAGTCCAAGGGTGACCTTTGGAAGTGGATGGTTGCAAAAATCAGTTTTAGAAATTTATAAAGAAGACATTGCTCGGTTTAGAGTCTTACTAGCAGGAGACGTAGAAGAAGATTCTCTGGAAATGATAAAAGAAGGAAAAACGCCAAAACTTCGCGCTTTACAAGTACATAATTCTACCGTTTATCGTTGGAATCGACCTTGTTTTGGTATTAGTCCGAATGGGAAACCGCATTTAAGAATCGAGAATCGAGTACTACCCGCTGGTCCAACAGTCATTGATGAATTTGCGAATACTGCCTTTTGGCTCGGTTGCATGGTCGGCATGGCAGAGGAAGTAAAAGATATTCGAGAAGTAATGTCTTGGGAAGATGCTAGAGATAATTTTGGGAAAGCTGCTAGGTTTGGTATAGATTCTAAATTTACGTGGTTCAATGATGAAAAAATTACCGCTTGTGATTTGGTGCTAAAACATTTATTGCCATTGGCAAGAAAAGGATTAAAAATAAGAAAAGTAGATTCCAAGGACATTAATAGGTATTTGTCGATTATTGAAGAAAGAGCCAAAAATCACATGAATGGCGCTCGATGGACATTAAGAGCATTCACTCAATTGAAGAAGCAAGTAAGTACCGATGAAGCAGTAAGTGTTTTAACGGCTTGCATGTTGAAGAATCAACAAGAAGGTAAACCTGTTCACACTTGGGAATTACCAAAATTAAGCGATTTGAAAGAATATCGACCTGCTAAACTGAAGGTTGAAGAATTTATGGTGACGGATTTATTTACGGTTCGCAAAGAAGATATTATTGAATTTGTGGCAGAAATGATGGATTGGCGAAATACCCGTTATCTCCCTGTGGAAGATAAGAAAGGGAAATTAGTAGGATTGATTACATCCAGAATGCTACTCAAAGAATTTGCGAAAAAGCAAAGATTAAATGATGGAGAAAGCATCACAGTAGAAGAAATAATGGTACATGATCCGATTATTATTAATCACGATGCGAATATTATTGAAGCAATGAATTTGATGAAAAAACATCAAATTGGTTGTATTCCGGTAGTACATGGTGAAGAATTGGTGGGAATTATTACCGAAAAAGACTTTTTAGGAATTGCGGGTCGATTGATTGAACGACTGGAAGAATCTTAAGCGGTATTCGGACGGTTGACTTCAAATAATTCTTAGAGAATGTTTCTCGTTGAATTCCCTATCTTAACCCTACATATCTACTGACCGAGAAGGAATAAAAGAGTACATCATTTTCACTACTCATTTTTAGGCTCTTACACAAATTTTAAGACCAACAAATTGTCGATATTTTAAAATGTCGAAAATTTTAAAACTCAAAATTAGTACACTTCGTTTATGAATCTTCGATTTCCCTCCGAAGGTGGTTTAAAATTGAAGTTGAAGTTGAAGTTGAAATTTATTTAGTATCTAAAATACTCCACAAAGAAAGCCCCCAACCAAAACTGATTGAGGGCTTTTCTATATCCTGAATACTAGCAAGCTAGCATTAATTATTCACCGTCTTTCTTCAATTGATCTTTCAACTGAGAGAATACATCTAAATCTCCTAAAGTAGATTTTTCAACATTCGTCTGCACTTTCTTGATCGCTTGCGTAGTTACTTTTCTTTCCTTCACTTTTTCTTGACGTACTTGATCATCCGCTTCTCTTTGGATGTCTTCTAAGTAACGTAAGTGAGAAACTAAAATACGCTTATCGTCTCTATTGAACTCAATTACTTTTACCGTTAATACATCATCAACGTTTGCTAAGGAACCGTCTTCTTTCTTAACGTGCTTAATTGGCGCAAATGCTTCTAAGCCGTAAGGTAACTGAACGATAGCACCTCTATCATCTCTTCTTAAGATCGTTGCTTCATGGTAAGAACCTACTGGGAATACACTTTCGAAAGTATCCCATGGATTTTCTTCCACTTGCTTATGACCTAATGATAATTTACGGTTATTCTGGTCAACATCTAAAACGACTACATCAATCTTCTGTCCCTTCTTCGTGAACTCAGATGGGTGAGAATAACGCTTCGTCCAAGATAAATCAGAAATGTGAATCATACCACCGATACCTTCTTCCAATTCGATGAATACGCCATAAGGAGTTAAGTTCTTAACTAAACCTGTGTGCCGACTTTCGATTGGGAATTTATCCGTAATTGTATTCCAAGGATCATCCGCTAATTGCTTGATAGATAAAGACATTTTTCTGTCCTCTCTGTCAATCGTAACAATCTTCGCATCATACTCTTGGTTGATCTTGAAGTATTCTCTAGCGTTGATTGGTTGGTTGCTCCAAGTTACCTCAGATACGTGAATCAATCCTTCAACACCTGGCATAATTTCTAAGAATGCACCGTAATCTTCGATATTAACGATACGTCCTTTAACCGTAGATCCTTCTTTCACTTCTTCGCCTAATACTTCCCACGGATGTGGTTGTAATTGCTTCAGACCTAGAGAAATACGCTTCTTATTCTCATCAAAATCAAGTACTACTACATTGATTTTCTGATTTAAGGATAAGATTTCACTTGGGTGACTAATTCTACCCCAAGAAATATCTGTGATATATAATAAACCATCGACACCACCTAAATCCAAGAACGCACCGAAGTCTGTGATATTCTTCACTAAACCTTCTAATACTTGTCCTTTCTCTAAACTTCCGATGATTGCTTCTCTTTGTTCTGCTAAATCACTTTCGATTAATGCTTTATGCGATACAACAGCATTCTTAATAGTCTCATTAATTTTGACTACTTTGAATTCCATCTCCCGACCAACATACATATCGTAATCAATGATTGGCTTAATATCAATTTGAGAACCTGGTAAGAAAGTCTCTAAACCATTACAGTTGGCAATTAAACCACCTTTGGTCTTACTGATAATCACACCTTTGATAACGGTACCATTCTCGAAAGAGTCTTTGATAGATTCCCATGCTCGTAATAACTTCGCCTTACGACGAGATAATACTAACTGGCCTCTTTCATCTTCTTGCTGTTCTACATAAACTTCAACAGTATCTCCAGCAACCATGTCTGGCGTATCTCTAAATTCAGATAGAGATAATAAACCATCAGACTTAAAGTTGATGTCTAATAATACAGTACCATCTTTGATTTCTGAAACAGTACCTTTTACGATTTCTCCTTCAATGACTGCACTTAAAGTAGACTCATATTGTGTTAAGTAATCTGCTATTTCTTGCTCTGAATAAGGTAAGATATGCTTACCTGTTTGACTCCAATCGAAATCGTCATGAGCGGTTGTGTCAACTACTACTTCTGGTCTTTCCTTTTTAGCTTTAGGCGCTGCTACATTTTCAGCTATCTCTTCTTCTGTAACAGGTGTTGCTGCAACTGCTGCTAGTGGTTCAGCTGGTGTTTCAACAACTACCGCTGCTGCTTTTGCATCTGCTGCTGCTTGTGCGTCTGCCGCTGCTTTTGCGTCTGCTGCTGCTTGTGCGTCTGCCGCTGCTTGTGCGTCTGCCGCTGCTTGTGCATCTGCCGCTGCAGTATCCACCGCTGCTAATGCTTGTGGTTCAGCCGCTACTTCTACTGCTGGAGCTGCTACTTCAGAAGCATCCACAACATAATCTGCTGCTAAACCAAGGATGATTGCATCTCTTTCTGCTGCTGTATCATATGGACGACTAATAGCAATTTCTTTGTGGTTTCCAGCTCTTAAGCTAAATTGAAATTTGCCATCTTCGTTGGTCAAGGCTTTATAACGCTTGCCAATAGGTAAGTTTTTTTCAACAGAGGCAACACCGTTGTCTCTTGCTGCAGCTGAATCGTAGCCTTCACTAATCATAGTAATTTTACCATCTACACTATAAGTAAAGTAAAAATTACCATCATCTGGGAAGGTATCAAAACCGCTTGCTGAACCGATACTTCTCTCTTCGTAGAAAGATAACGACTCGTAATTGTCATTCTTATTGTCTGACATTAAAAGAACAAATTTGTAGTTAGTATATATTTAACTGATTATCAATAAGTTATCAAAAATACAAACTAACGAGGTGAAAGAATATTTTTTAGCGGCGCAAAGGTACAACTTTTATAGGTATTTTGTAAGTTTTTTATCTACTAAAAAAAGGGTTATAATTTAGCCTGTATTTTTCATTAGAAACTTACTAACTTGCTGACAATAAAGACCCTAAATAATATTCGTTTATGCGTTATTTGCTTACCTTTCTAATCAGTTTATCCTTTCTAACCATGCAGGCACAACGAGCAAGAGGTTACGGTATTCAAATAGGTGTTTTGCAGACAGGTTCGCAAAATTCCATTACAGATGTAACTGGCGTTTTAGTTGGACAACAAACCTTACACAAAAAGAAAAATATACGGACGGGCGTCACGGCGATTCTTCCACACGGGGATAATATCTTTCAAGAGAAAGTCCCCGCAGCCATATACATAGGCAATGGTTTTGGAAAATTAATGGGTTATAGCCAAGTAGAAGAATTGGGAAATATTGAAACCCCCATTATTTTAACCAATACCTTAAGTGTACCAACGGCGGCAGATGCTTTGATTGATTATACCTTAGCACAACCTGTAAATTCAAAAGTACGTTCGGTAAACCCGATAGTAGGCGAGACAAATGATGGTGCATTAAACGATATTCGAGGTCGACACGTTAAAAAATCGGATGTTTTGGCAGCCATCAAAAAAGCTAAAAATGGCGTAGTCGAAGAAGGAAATGTTGGCGCAGGAACAGGAACTCGTTGTTTTGGATTTAAAGGTGGGATTGGCACAGCTTCTAGAGTATTACCTCAAAAACTAGGCGGCTATACCGTTGGGGTTTTGGTACAAACCAATTTTGGAGGCGTTTTACAAATTGATGGGGTGCCGATAGGACAAGAATTGGAGAAATTCTATTTACAAGAACAATTAGATTATTCGCCCGATGGTTCTTGTATGATTGTCGTCGCAACAGATGCACCTTTGGATAGTCGGAATTTAAAACGACTCGCTAAAAGAGCGATGTTAGGTTTGGCTAAAACAGGTGGTATTGCATCTAATGGCAGCGGAGATTATGTGATTGCTTTCTCTACGGCTAGAAATTTACGAATTCGGTATCAAACAGATACACCTTTTCGTTCAGGTAAAGTTTTAAGGAATAGCGCAATGTCGCCTTTATTTATGGGCGTGATAGAGGCAACAGAAGAAGCAATTATTAATTCTTTGTTCGCAGCAGAAAGTATGAAAGGAAATGGTCACAAAATAGATGCTTTGTCGATTAAACAGACGATTAAAATTATGAAACGATATAAGCGGATTTCGAAATAAGAGCAATGAAAACTTCAAACTCAACTTCAACCTCAATTTCAATTTCAAAGAATTCATCTAACTTTCAAAAATCGGTATGTGTTAAATCACCCAACAACCTCCCGAATAACCGCTCCCTCCACATCCGTCAATCGAAAAGGACGTCCTTGAAATTGATAAGTAAATTTTTCATGGTCAAAACCCAATTGATTTAAAATAGTCGCCTGTACATCAAAAATAGATTGTGCGCCACTTACGGCGTGATACCCTAATTCGTCAGTTGCGCCATGCGTATATCCTTTTTTGATACCACCACCAGCCATCCAAATCGTAAAAGCATCGGTATGATGATCTCTTCCTGTATAAGATTGACCTACTCCATTTCGATTTTCTTGCATAGGCGTTCTACCAAATTCTCCTGCCCAAACAACCAAGGTTTCTTCTAATAAACCTCGTTGTTTTAAATCTTTTAAAAGAGCTGCTACAGGTTTATCAGTTGTTCGACATTTATCTACTAAGCCTATATCTAATGAAGTATCACTAGACACTCCGTGCGTATCCCAACCCCAATCAAATAATTGAACAAATCGAACACCTTTTTCTACTAATTTCCTAGCTAACAAAACATTATTCGCAAAAGAAGCAGCGCCAATCTCTGTACCATACATCTCGTGGATATAAGTAGGTTCATCTTTTATATTCATAACTTCAGGCACCGCAATTTGCATCCGAAAAGCCATTTCATATTGGGCAATTCTAGCTAAGGTTTCTGGATCTTGAAATTCTTGATGGGTTAATTGATTGACTTCATTAATGGCATCAATAGAGGCTCTGCGAGTATCTCGATTCATGCCTTTTGGATCGCCCAAATAAAGTACAGGATCACCCTTGCTACGACATTGTACCCCTTGATAAACAGAAGGCAAAAAGCCACTACCCCAAACTTGTTTACCTGCATCAGGATTATAACCACCAGAAGTTAAAACCATAAAGCCAGGCAAATTTTCATTCTCTGAACCCAATCCATAGGTTACCCAACTCCCCATACTCGGTCGCCCTAAACGAGCGCCGCCCGTATGCATTAGTAATTGTGCAGGAGCATGATTAAATTGGTCTGTATGAATGGCTTTTAAAAAACTAATTTCATCCGCTAATTCTGCCAGATGTGGCAATAAATCAGAAATCCAAGCACCAGATTGTCCTCGCTGTCGAAAATGCGCTTGTGGGCCTAGCATCTTTGGTACGCCTCGAATAAAAGCGAATTTTTTACCTGCAATCAAAGATTCTGGGCATTGTTGACCATGCAATTTAGCCAAGGTAGGTTTATAATCGAATAGTTCTAATTGAGAAGGCGCACCTGCCATGTGCAAAAATATAACGGACTTAGCTTTGGGTGCAAAATGAGGAAGATTATTAACAATATTCTTCACTTGATTAGTAATAATTCCATTTGTAGCAGTAGTCGTCGTCTGTCCACATCCACCTAAAATAGAACCAATCGCCATACTCGCCACACCTAACCCACATTCCTTTAAGAATAATCGGCGGGTATTTAAGGCTGCTTGTTTTTGTAGCGCTTCTTTAGGCAATTGATGGCTTTTTTGACTCATGTCTTCTTTTTTAGAGGTCTGATCGCTCTGTTGTCAGATCATTACTTTCGATAATTATCAACTATCAGATACCACATCTGACAGCGGAGCGATCTGACAGTAAATTTTAATTTACGGTCTCGCTTCTCGCTTCTCATTTCTATTTCATCATAAATTCATCCAAGTTAAAAATAGCATTAGCAACAACTGTCATAGCTGCGGTGGATTCCACTTCTTCTTGTATCACTAATCCTTCCGTTATTGATTTAGCCGCAGTTGGATTTAATTTAAAACCTTGTAGCGTTGTAGTATATAAATTTTCTAAAATGGTTAATTTTTTTTCGGATATTGTTTGCCCCATTGCCCTAGCATAACCTGATTTAATTTGAGTTTTAATATCACCAATGGCTGTTTGCTGTATTTGCAAGGCAAAATGCTTGGCGGCTTCCATAAACCCTTCATCATTCAAAGTAACTAAAGCTTGTAACGGCGTATTGGTACGAATTCTACGAGAAGCACAAATATCTCTAGTCGAAACATCGAAAGTTTCCATAATAGGATAAGGCGCAGATCTTTTCATGTAAGTATAAATCGCTCGGCGATATTTCTCATCCCCTTCACTCAATATCCACTTAGCGCTATTATAAGGAGAATTCCAAAGCCCATCAGGTTGATGCGGCATGACTGGTTCACCATACATTTTAGGATTTAATAAACCACTAATGGCTAAAGCTTGATCTCTAATTTGTTCAGCGTTTAGCCGTATTCTTGGGCCTCTCGACAATAAGTCATTATAAGGATCTTTTGCTAATAGGTTGACATCGACTTTAGTCGTTTGCTGATAAGTGGCAGAACTGACTATTTCTTTTAGCAAGCGTTTCGTACTCCATCCAAACTCATACATATATTGATAGGCTAACCAATCTAATAATTCCCGATGGGTTGGTGAATCTCCTTGCGTACCTAGGTCTTCAACCGTTTCGACCAAGCCTTTCCCAAATAATTGTTCCCAAAGTCGATTAACCATCGTTCTAGCAGTCAATGGATTTTGTTTATCTGTAATCCATTGTGCTAAACCTAGTCTATTTTTAGGCGCATTTTCAGGAAAAGCATTTAAAACTTCTGGTACAGCGGTAGTTACCGTTGCTTTATGTATTTGCCAATTCCCTCTATCAAATACTTTAGTCGTTCGACTTCTTTCAGCAGGATTCTCTTGCATGATTAAGGTCGTCGGAGGTTGCGCTCCCATTAAATCCCAAAAATGTTGTTTTTGAATCGCATAATCAGTAGCAGTTGCTCCAGGGAAATCTTTAGTAAAATAAAACCAATCAATTCTAAAACCCATCTTGTCTGGACTATCCAATAAAGGATTTTTATAGGCTAAATGCAGGTCATATTTCCCCGTTACAGCAGGCAAAGGAATTTCAAAAAACTCATTTTTCCACTTTGTATTCGCCAATTCAAAATCTACTATTCTTTGTCCATTTGTTAAATGAATAGTCAATTGACCGCCTTTTACATTCGTTCTACCCTTAAGGATCAACTTATTTTTTCCCGTAAGAGTTACGTTTCTAATAATCGCTTGTCCATTTTGGCGAAAGCCTAAATATTTAGTATCGTATAAAGCCGCGTTAATCAAACTATCTGAATCAATAGAATAAATCGTCGGTTGCCAAGTCTTCAAAAAATGCGCTATTTCAGTTGCTCGTTCTTCATCTTCAACAGTTTTTACCCAATCGGTTAATTGCGCTAATTTCAAACTATCTTCGGGGCGATACATTCTCAATAAAGGGTAATCCGCCCCCGTATCTTCATCTCTTGTATTATTAAAGAAAGCCATCATTTGGTAATACTCTTCATGTTCAAAGGGGTCGTAAGGATGACCATGACATTGAATGCAAGCGAAAGTTGTTCCCAAAATGGCTTCTCCCGTTGTATTGACTCGATCAATAACTGCCGCCACTCGATATTCTTCATTATCAGTTCCACCTTCATCATTGGTAGTTGTATTCCGATGAAAGCCTGTGGCAATTAACTGATTCATTGTTGGATTGGGTAGTAAATCTCCTGCTAATTGTTCGGTGATAAATTGGTCGTAAGGCAAATCTTGATTAAAGGCTTTGATGACATAGTCTCGATAAGGATAAATAGAACGGTGTGGATCTCTTTCAAAACCTTTAGTATCCGCATAACGAGCTAAATCTAGCCACATACTTGCCCAACGTTCTCCATAATGTGGAGAACTCAGCAAGTTATCCACCAATTGTTGATAACTAATAGGGTTTTCGGTTCTCAAAAAAGCAGTAGCTAATTCCTTCGGTGCAGGCAAGCCAATTAAATCTAAGCTGACTCGTCGAAGTAGCGCATTTTTTTTAGCAGAAGGACTTGGCGTTAAATTATGTTCGGCTAGTTTTTCGGCTATAAAATAATCAATATCTCTTTTTGCCCAATCGGTTGTCATTTCTCCATTAACTGCTCCTAAAGCTTTTTCGGTTTTGGGAACAGTTACTTTTTCTACTGGATTATACGCCCAATGTAAACCCCACTCCGCTCCTTCTTTCACCCATTGAGTCAACAAGTCTATTTCTGGTTCTTGTAAAGAAGCTGCTTCAAATGGCATCCGCTCTTCCAAATCTGCTGTAGTCAATCTCTTAATAAATTCACTACTAGACGGGTTACCTGGAATGATAGCAGGTTGCCCAGAATCGGTTGGCGCTAGTATTTTTGCTCTAGTCATCATGCTAAAACCACCATTCTGTTTCACTCCACCGTGGCAATGAATACAATGTTTATTAAGAATGGGTTTGATTTGAGTGTTAAAGTCTATGGAAGGCGTTGTATTGAAGGTACATTGATTTAAGAAGAGCACACATCCAAGTAGCATGCTTCCTAGTATTATCCATTTTGGAATTATATTCTTAAAATAGTCTTTCATGTTAAGTTTTGCTAAAAAATCAACTGCTAACATGGCACTAAAATTATCAAAATAATTCCATATACTCGTACTATTTCTATCAAAAGTGAATATCTAAATAAATTTCCTTTTAGTAAAAATAACTTTTTCTAAGCAAAATAGCAAAATCTATCTAACTTCTCTAAATGTCGAATTCCATTCATTCGTTCTACTATTTTTGTATTTTTTCGACAATAAATTACCGAATAGTTGCGTCTTTATGGAGTTACGAGTAACTTGAAATCTTATTCTGAAAGCGTAAAAAAATTGATTATGAGAAAATTATTCTTTTTAACTACCTTATCGGTATTTAGCTACATCTATCTACAAGCACAAACAGCTAAATCTCCAGCACCTGCCAATTACGGAAAAGAATTTGCAGCGGCCTACCAATCTAGTGATCTATACGAATTAGAAGTAAAACGAGTAAAAAAAGAAGGCTTTGCTTTGCAAGTAGCTACGTTTTCAGACTACTCCAATGTGGTTAAATATGCGACAGATTTGCAGGGCAAATGGTTTAAAGACCTAATGATTAAAATGGATAAAGGTGCAGGACAAGCCACTACTTATAAAGTATTAATTGGACCATTTGCAGATAAAAATGCAGCGGTGAGTTATCAGCAATTTGCTAAGAAAAAAGGATTAGATGGTTTTGTGGTGGATTTAAGTAAAAAACCAAAACCAGTTGCTTTAACGCCAGCACCCGCACCAAAACCAGCACCTCCTGTCGTAAAGAAGCCCGTACCAACTGCTCCTCCAATCATTCAAAATGCAGTTAACAGAATTGTACAGACGGGAGAAGCTAGTTATTATCATAAAAAATTCCATGGCAATACAACTGCTTATGGCGAAAAATATAATAGAAAAGCAATGACGGCAGCACATTGGACTTTACCTTATAATTCCAAAGTAAAAGTTTGTCGTTTAGATACCAATCAATGTGTGGAAGTTAGAATTAATGACAGAGGTCCAAATCCTGCTAAAGCAATTAGTAAAAAGGGACAACCTCGAATTATTGATTTATCTGGCGCTGCTGCTAAAGTTATTGATTTGACGAAGGCGGGCGTTGCTGAGGTTAGTTTGGAGTTGTTGAACTAAAACTCAACCATTCTTCTACCGTTCTAAAATCATTTGATTTATCCATTCTTTCTAAGTTGGATAAATCAAATGGTTTTAGCCATATTTTGAAATCATCGTAGATTAATTTTGAACGAAGTGCAAAAAATACTTCCTTATAACCTACCTCTTTTAGTTTTATCAATGCACGATTCATCGCAGAAAATGTAGTTTTTTTATCGGCATAAACTACTATATCTATTTTTGAATGATTTTTTTCATTAGCTTTTATTTTCATCTTTTCTTCCCAAATTGGAATATCCTCTGACGTGGAAATTTTATCTCCTAAATTTAAAACAGCTGATTTCTCAAATCTGTTATAATTTTCCTTTGGAAAACCATACATAATGTTTTGCTTAAGGTAATAGTCATTTTCTATTAAATGAGTCGTATCTATGGCTATTGGCAAGTTTATATCTATTTTTAAGTTCTGGAACATCTCTTTCTCTTTATTGCAACAACCTTCTTCACATTTGTATGCTTTGTAATGAGCAATATAATCTTTATCATATTCCATTTGGTGTAAATAAAGGGTATCCTTTTTTAAATCAAAATCAAATTGTAAAAACATACACTCTCCACCAAATCGAAATCTCTGTTCAAAGAGATTATTAATATAGGTTCCTTGGATACCATAATTTCCGTAGAAATAATAACCGAAAGTAGCTATACTATCATTGAGAATTTCTAGGATTTCATAATCTCCATCCATAAATAAACTATTACTTCTATCAATAGGAAATAAATGCCAATGTCCTTTTAAATTTATCGGATGATTACAAGAAAATGAGATGAATAAAAAGGAGATCAAAAATAGTAACTGCTTCATAATTTTGAAGATGCTTCAAATCTTTAAAAAGTTGGGTAATAAATAGATTTGTACTATTTGACACTCCCCTAGGCTAAAGACCATAGGGGATTCTAAGCCTACGCACGAGCTAACGCTCCACGTTGACGACTTAGGGCGATGCCATCGCCCAATATATTATCACTTGCGTTTTTATCTGCATTGGCAACATAACCGCAAGATTCACAATCAAATTTTGATTGTGATTTTCTATTGTACTTTGAAATATGACCGCATTTATTACACGTTGCGAGGATTTACTTTGATTAATTCACCACCTTTTTCAATTAATTTGTAATCGAGAAAGGTAAAGAAGTAACCAATTCCTAGATCAAGCATCACTCGATTTAAGCCACCTTTAGCTTTAGCCATGTTTGGAAGGTATGTTTTACCATCTTCTGCTAAATTAGGGTTAGGCCTTTTAGTCATGTTCTTTAGTTTCAACTCTTCAACCACAATGAAAGAATATTCATTGGTTAACTGATTGGAAACTTTGTGCAAAAAATCTTTTCTGGAATTAGTAATATTTAGGTAAATCTTTGAAATTTGGTGTTTGGTTTTACACCAATTACTTCTATATTTCTTTTGTCTTGATAATTTCCTTTGAAGAATTTTAACCTTCTTTGGTGCTTAGCAAGATGTTTAGGGTTCTCAAAGTATTCACCACTAGAAGTTATGGCAAAATACACAACCCCCATATCTATTCCTACTGCTTGATTATCACGAATAGGAACAATATGGTCTATCTCAAAAGTTACGCAAGCAAACCAACCATCCACTTGTTTTTTGAAAGTAGTAAACTTGACGGCTGCCCCCTTTGGGATATTTCGACTGCAAAACATTCGCAGCTTTCCCACTTTTGGGATAGTTATTTTATTGCTTTCAAATTTCACATATTGAGGCAACGTAAAGGAGCTGTATTTATGTTTTTTAGCCCATTTGGGAAAGCCTCCACCTTTGAAAAAAGTAGTATAGGTTTTGTCCAATCGCTTCAAAACATCCTGCCTAGCTTGCGCAGGAATACATTTCATGAACTCAAAGCCTTCTGTCTTAAATAATTCTTTAAGTTGATATTGTTGATGGTAATACCCAATTCCTTTCCGGGTGCTTTGGTAGTGGGTTATTCTTTCTTCCAAAGCAATATTATACAGGAATCTACAACAGCCCAATATCTGCTCTAAAGACTGTCTTTGAGCCTTATTTGGTCGTAATTTGTACTTGTATGTGCGGTATATTTTGATGCTATAAAAATACAATTTATTTCAATACCCTCAAAATAAATACAATTTTATTTATTAACAAAAGGCGTAAATCCCATCACATACATTCATCCCCTTGGTTGAAGACCGAACGGGATTTCTGCTTGGCTAATTTTCGTTAAAAAAAACCTATTTTTGCAGCCGTATTTGAACTTTTCGTATCAAAAAATCGTAGGAATTGACATTAAACCTTTCAAATTTCCAAGATTTAGAAGGTTTCCATATAAAAATTTACATAAGCAATGATTAATATCACACTTCCAGATGGCAGCGTTCGCCAATATGAAGCAGGCGTAACTTCGATGCAGGTAGCAGAGTCGATTAGCGCTGGTTTAGCACGAAACGTGTTATCCGCCAAGGTAAATGGAGTCGTTTGGGATGCCGACCGACCAATTAATAGCGACTCATTAGTACAGTTATTGACCTGGAGAGATAAGGATGGAAAAATGACCTTTTGGCACTCGACGGCGCACTTAATGGCCGAGGCAATTGAAGCGGTTTATCCAGGTATCAAATTTGGAACAGGGCCAGCGATTGATGATGGCTATTATTATGATATTGACCCTGGCGATCATAAAATCTCAGAGAGTGATTTTAAGAAGATTGAGGATAAGATGTTAGAATTGGCTCGACAAAAAAATAAATTTGTTCGCCAAGACATTACAAAAGCAGATGCCCTTAAATATTTCACAGATAAAGGAGATGAGTATAAATTAGAATTAATCGAGAAAAGAGGAGAAGACGAAGCATTGACACTTTATACTCAAGGAAATTTTATTGATTTGTGTAGAGGACCGCACGTACCACATACTGGCGTGATTAAGGCAGTAAAGATTATGAAAGTTGGTGGAGCATTCTGGCAAGGAGATGAATCTCGACAACAAATGGTGCGATTAAGAGGCGTTTCTTTTCCGAAAGCAAAGGAGTTGAAACAGTATCTTACCATGTTGGAAGAAGCGAAGAAAAGAGATCATAGAAAAATAGGTCAAGAAATGGATCTATTTATGTTCTCTGAGAAAGTAGGGGCAGGTTTGCCAATCTGGTTACCAAAAGGAAATGCGGTAAGAGACCGATTGATGAAATTCATGCAAGACGAGCAAGTAAAACGAGGATATAAACTGGTAACAACTCCACATATTGGCAAGAAGGAATTATACGTTACTTCTGGTCACTATGCCAAATACGGGGAAGATAGTTTTCAGCCAATCAAAACGCCAAAGACAGATGAGGAGTTCTTACTAAAACCAATGAACTGTCCACATCATTGTGAAGTCTATGCACATAGACCGCATTCCTATAAGGAATTGCCTTTACGGATCGCTGAATTTGGAACAGTATATAGATATGAGCAAAGTGGAGAATTGCATGGTTTGTCTAGAGTAAGAGGTTTCACACAAGATGATGCGCATATTTTCTGTACAGAAGCACAGTTAAAAAGTGAGTTTTTAAATGTACTAGATTTAACGGAGACAGTACTTAGAAAGATGGGCTTCAAGGATTATACTGCTCAAATCTCCTTGCGAGACCCATCTAAACCAGAAAAATATATTGGTTCGGATGAGAATTGGAAAAATGCGGAAAGTGCCATTATTGAAGCGACTCAAGAAGTAGGCATGCGAACGGTTACCGTATTAGGGGAGGCAGCATTTTATGGACCTAAGTTAGACTTTATGGTGAAGGACGCTTTGGGTAGAGAATGGCAATTAGGGACCATTCAGGTAGATTATAATTTACCTGAGCGGTTTGAATTAGAATATATCGGTTCAGACAATGAAAAGCACCGACCTGTGATGATTCACCGTGCGCCTTTTGGTTCTTTAGAGCGTTTTATGAGTGTCTTGATTGAGCATACTGCTGGTAAATTTCCATTATGGTTAACCCCTGAGCAATTTGTGATTTTACCCGTAAGCGATAAATATAATGCTTATGCGGATGACTTAGTGACGCAACTAGCTAATCAGGATATTCGAGGATTTGTAGATGATAGAAATGAAAGTATTGGTCGAAAAATTCGAGACAATGAATTGAAGAAGATTCCTTTATTGTTAATTGTTGGAGAGAAAGAGGCAGATGCAGGTGGAGTAGGTGTTCGTATCCAAGGAGAAGGCGACAAAGGCTTTATGACCTTAGCTGAATTTGTTCAGTTTTTTCAAGCACAATTAACTGCTGATGATCAAAAAGAAGCCGAAGCAACTGCTTAATTTGCTTCGTTTTAAGTTTATAATTCTACATAAAAAAAGCCCTTGAATACTAATTATTCAAGGGCTTTTTTTATGTAGAATTAGTAAATCTTAAAAAATAGTACATTTTTTTTCCACCTAATTATGAAAAATGTAACTTACCTAACAAACACTTCTCAAACAATATAATCACTTGATTATTAATCCAATAGCCGAGTCAGAAGTAAAATGCCCAAAAGATCATTACAGCAATTCTATTACTTGCCTTAACAACAAAAAGTCATATATAATTTGTTATAAATAACTATTTAACTACATTTGTACTGTCCTAGAGACCGAACCATTTAATGACAAACAATTTAGCAAGAACTAAAGATGGAACAAACACTCTCTCTAGGTTTCGGTCTATATAGACCAATTAAACACTACTACAAACTAGCATTTGTCTTATGTTGGTTGTCCTTATTTCCTTCCTATTCCTCTTTTTCTCAACCCTACACAAATGTAGTTATCAATGAAATTTCAGGTGATGGTGGCAACATTGAAGCAGGTAATGATGCTATCGTAGAATTAGCTGGTCCACCAGGAACTAATATTGGTTGTATGGTGATTACCAATACAGAATGGGCAATCGTGTTACCCGCAAATACCTTAATTCCTCCAGATGGGATTTTCCTAATTGGTTGCGAAGAACGCAATAATGCCAGCAATGGTTTTTATACAGGTATTAATACAGGGCTCTCTTGTAGTGTTTGTGATTTTCCAGGACTGGTGGTAGATTTTGATGTTTGTAATACAGCTAATGCTGCCTACGTTTCTACCTCTCTTTATACCACTTATGGTTTTACGTTAGATAACCAAAGTTGCAACGGAAATAAGGACGGAGATCAAGTTATTTTATTTCAACCAGATGGCACACCTCACGATGCCATATACTGGGGGGCAGCTGATAATACCAACGCAAACGGTGGAGGAATCACAACAGGTGGTGCATCTGGAAATTGTGGATTATCAGCAGATCATGTTGCTGTTCAGATTGGTCAGTCTTATACTTTAGGGGATAATGATGACAACGGAATTGTCAATGATTATACGGGAACGCATCAAGGGTTCAAATCTAGTGGAGGGAATGCGCTCGCTGTTCATATAATGCCAGATGGTAATGATGATTTTGGTAATCCTGAAATTTCAGGAACGCTGGTTACTGTCCCACCTGGAGATTGTAATGCAATAAATCAAAAGTATACCGTTCCTCCGTTAACTGATCCAATTTGGGTAAATAAAGGCTTATCTCTAGTTAGTTGTAATTCTACTTTTATACGAATTAATGATACCAGCCCTGCTGGAAATAGCATCCAAGAAGAAAGTGTTGCTACCACTTCTTCTCATAAAGATGATCCTGATTTAAACACAAATTGGATAGCCTATAATGCTAGTGCTTTAGTACCAAGTTCTGTTAATCCGATAATGGCAGCCGCTCAATGGCAAATTACCAATCATCCTAATCCAAGTGCACCCAATGACGCAGATTCGTGGGATTTTTTCTATAATCTTGGTAGTGGTGATGTAGAGATTACCGCACAAGATAAAGTAGACCTCACTCTCTGTAGTTCGCAAAGCGTTTCTTTTAGTTTGAAAGTCTATAATTATCAACATGTCGAACCGACTATTCGCACCACACACAAAGCAGGGTCTTTCGTAAGAGACGAAACGGGAACCGATCAAGCATGGACGATTACTTCAGTTGGGAGTTCAACAACGAAAGGAAGTAATCCTAGTGGAAATGATGGTACGACTACTTTTACCTTTACTTCCAATAATTTAGCTGCGGGTGCAACGCATACGTTTACCCTAGTTTGGGATGATTATACCGACTGCTGTGGCTCAGGGAATAATAATACCGTTGTTAATCAGTCTGTAGCGCACGAATGTTATGAGAAAATAACCATCCATATAAAAGTAGCGGAAGCTTTGACGGTATCAGATAATGAAATCACTTGCCCCGGTGATTTTAGTGCCCGCATTGGCTTAATTGATTTTAGCACTTTAGTAACAAGTACTAATGCAGTTGTTCAATATCAATTGCGAGCAGGCGTAACAAACGGCATGGAATCCACAACAGGTACTTTAGTTAATACGAATACAACTGGTATTTTTAACTTACCCAATACATTAGCCCCTAATTTAGCCCTCATTCTTAAAGATTTAAATGGTTGTAGCACCGATCGAGTCATTCGTATAAGTGATAATTGCAGTAGAATCCCACCCTGCCCTAATCCTACAGGTGCCACTATAAGTACCAATACGGTTTGCCCAAATGAAAACTTCACTTTATCTATTGATGCCACATTAAGTACCAATCTCCCGAATAGTGGAACGATTGATTGGTATTATGGAACAACGGGCTTTGATCCACATAATCCTAACGAAAGCACCTTATTAGGTCAATCGATAATTAGTACCATTTTTCCATCTGTACCAACGACTGGTCCTTTTCTCAATGAAGTATTAGTAGACGCAGCCGCAAACGACGGCAACGGTGGAGAGTTTATCGAAATTGGAGGAGTCCCGGGAATGGATATAGGTTGCTTCATTTTAACAGATGGAGATGATGAAATTGTTTTGCCTACAGGCACCATAATCCCACCAGACGGCTTTTTATTACTAGCTTCAGGAAAACAAACCGATGCACCTGCTACAGCTATTGACATCGATTTAGATAATTGCAATTGCTTTAGCGATCCAACTGGCGCTAGTAGTGGTACCGCCGCTGATTTACAATTTACCAACCATAGTGCAGCGAATGGCGAGTTTCTATTTCTATACAATGATTTAGGAACTTTTATAGATGGTATTTTTTGGGGAGGACCTACTTTAGGTGGTGGAAATAACCACCCTGACGCAGCAGTTACTAAAAATGTTACCATTACTCCGCTAGGCTGTACACCACCAGCTACTGTGAATAGAAGTGGGCAAGCTTATATTGATGTAAATATTAAAAGTGCGGCCAATGGCGTTTCTTTAGAATTAGATGAGGTTTCTGGAAATTGGCAAAAAACAAATGACGCGGCAGGTATTACAGCAGGTGCAACCAATTCAGGCGCATTACCCACTAATATGATTACTGATTTAGTCACTAGCCTACCAACTGATTTTTGTAATCAGACTATAGAAATTAGAGGCATTATTCAACCTGCTACCATTACAGCAACTTGTACAGAAACAGCTATCACAACCGCCGCTTTATCATTAACTATTACCTGTCCTACGGCTGATTTACAAGCTGGCGACAAACAGCTCTGTCTACCTATCAATGCTTCAGAAGTAGTAGCAACTATTGATTTAGCCAATGGGAGTGGGGTTTATAATACAACGATTCAGCTTACACATAATAGTTCGACGACCACCTTTGCTAAAAACAATGTAAGTCATCCATTACAAATTACTTATGCTGATGTAACAACGGCCTTAGGCATAACTACTTTTTCTAATGTAGAATTAAGCATTATTACCATAAGCGATGCTAATGGAAAAATGTGTGCAGGTCAAAAAAATGATAACACTATCAGCCTAACAGTACAAGAAAGCCCAAGTGCTAATCTTACTTCAGCTACTGATTTAACAGACTGTAGCAGTACAGCAAGCGGAACCATTACTTTTAATTTTACGCCAACAACAAGTGCGCCGTGGGAATTTGAATATAGTATTAATAACAGCGATCCAATTCTTGGAGCTGCACCGACCAATCCCTTTACTTTACCTGTCTCTATTCCTGGTATTTATGAGTTAAAAAGCATCAGCAACGCAGCTGGTTGTATTGGAACAATTGGTGCATCTAGCAAACAGACAGTTAATACACCAAGTCCATTAACCTTAACTGTTGTTAATAATGTTACGGTATGTAATAATGGCTTACAAGCAATTGATTTGAATAAGGATGTTTCTGTTACTATCAATGATAATGGTACGACCTTAACTGGAGATGCAATAACTATCGGCAATATTACTTGGTATAATTCCGACCCTACTTTATTACCAATGACTCAGCGTCTATTGACTAGACTTTCTTTATCTACCTTTATTCCTACTACAGAAAAGGATTATTATTTTATCTATCAACGACCAAGCGATAATTGTGAAGTAATTGGCAAGACAACAATTTCTGTAAGTAGTACTGCCTGTTGCCAAGCAGATGCGGGGGACATTATCTTACCAACAGGATATAATGACGGAAACAACCTTTGTCAAGGAGAAGATTTATCGGCATTTACTCTTAGCTATGCTGCTACCGATGAAGTAGACCCAGGAACTACAAATTTTCAATATATTTTCTTATTGGTCGATGCAGATAGTACGATAATTCAGCAAACGAATGGAGATGTTGATTTTTCCAATTTAACAGCAGGCAAGTATAATGTATATGGGCTTTCTTATGCCAATAGCAATACGCCTGCAAATGTAGTCGACTACATAAACACCATTAAAAGCGATACTGATAAGAATGATATTGCGCAAATTGAGTTGACTGAAAACAACTTAGCTTTTTGTCTGAATATAGATGGATTAACCGAAAGTGGGCATCAACTAATTGAAGTACTGAATCCCTTAACATTGACTACAGTTAGTAACGCTTCTATTTGCAATGATGGTTTACAGGCAATTGATTTGGATACAGCCATTACTATTACTATCAATGATAATGGAACTATCTTAACTGGAACTGCACCTACTTTAAGTAATATCACTTGGTACAGTTCCGATCCTACTTCATTAACTGTTCCTCAACGTTTATTAATAGAATTACCCTCAACGATTGTTGTACCCACTACTGAAACAGATTATTATTTAATCTACAAACGACCATCCGATAATTGTGAAGTGATAGGTAAAATGACTATTTTTTTGACGAATACTTTATGTTGTCAGGCAGATGCAGGAGATCTTATTTTACCAAATGGATTTACATCAAAAGATAGCATTTGCCAAGGAAAAGATTTAACTGCATTTACCGTTAGTTATTCGGCTACCGATGAAATAGATCCAGGAACTACTAATTTTCAATACATTTTCTTATTAGTTGATTCAGATAGTATGATTCTCCAACAAACAAGTGGAGATTTTGATTTCATTAATTTACCCATAGGTACTTATAATGTATTTGGTCTTTCTTACGCCTATAGCAACACACCTCCAATTCTAAAAGATTACCTAACAACAATTAAAGGAGATACAAACCATAATGATATTGCTCAAATTAAAGCAGATGAAAATAATTCGGCTTTTTGTTTAAACATAGAAGGATTAGAAGAAAGTGGACATACTTTACTCGAAGTAAAAGATTGTACAATAACACCTTTACCTCCGTCAGCGACTCCTCCTGATCTTTCAGTAATAGCAGCAGATGAAATTCCTACTTTGAGTGAATGGGGACTATTAATTCTGGGATTGCTCTTATTAAATATTGGTGGAATCTTGATTGGAGAACAAGATAGGTTTCTTGAAAAATAAAGGTATCTGCCTAGCCTGATACCTAGTACCTAATACCCGATGTCTAAAAAGGGCAGTATAATAAAAATTAAACTGCCCTAACTTTTTATTGGGTACTACTTATTGAAAAAATCCCTTTAGGGGAATACCATTTTGGCTTTTCTGAGTGACCTTACGTAGCTCGGTTACCAAATTGTAGTCAAGCTACTGTAAGTATCAACTTGTCAAAGGATTATAATAAAGCCAAAATAAAAAGGGCTATTTATTATAAGGATGGAATTTTAAAAGATTAGTGTTTATTAATACTTGAAATCGGAGAAAGTGGGAGGATTAAATCGGAATAGAGAGTGTTGGTAATTATTAAAAAATTACCCTTAAAAACACAATCAAAGATATATAAAAATATCAAATACAGCAACTTATACTAAATAAAAATTTAGCAATTAACATTTTAAAGCTCGTATATGCCTAACAAAACGATTGTTTTAAACAACCGTTTTGTTAACACTTTAGCAAAATTAAAAACTATCAATAATCTGTAAAAAGTCATCCGCTTTCAAAGAAGCACCCCCTACTAATCCACCATCTACATCTGGCTGACCAAATAATTCTTTGGCATTAGCTGGTTTTACACTTCCTCCATATAGAATAGTTGTTTCGTCAGCAACTGCTGCACTATATCTATCTGCAATTAAGGCACGAATTGCTTTGTGCATATCTTGTGCTTGCTGAGGAGAAGCCGTTACGCCTGTTCCAATTGCCCAAATTGGTTCATAAGCAATGACTACTTTTCGAAATGCCTTCGTTTTTAAATGAAACAAACTATCTTCCAATTGTTTTTTCACATGCGCAATATGTGTCTCTGCTTCTCTGATTGCAAGTGGTTCCCCGCAACAGAAAATTGGAAGCAATCGTTTGCCTAAAACCGTATTAACTTTTTCTGCTAATAATTCGTGGCTTTCGTTAAAATACTCTCTACGTTCAGAATGTCCTAAAATAACGTACTTCGCGCCAACAGATTTGATCATACTCACAGAAATTTCTCCGGTATAAGCACCACTCTCTGCTTGGTGACAATTCTGTGCAGCTACTTCTAAATTAGCTACCTTCTTCACAATACCACTTACCGCCTTTAAATGTGTCGCAGGAACACCTAGAATGGCTAAATTTTCGGAATCACCCATTCCGTCCGCAATTGCTTTTGCTAATTGACGGCCTTCGGTATAATCCTTATTCATTTTCCAATTACCTGCTGCTATTTGCTGTCTTTTCATATATTTTTATGTTAATGGTTAAATAGTTATAGTTATTTGTTCGCCCAAAAATTTAGGTTGTTTATTTAAAATGACAATATCTAAAATTGCTTTACAACGTGCCAGATATTCTCTAATCATGGTCTTCAATCCCAACCGAAGGTTTATATCTTTAGCATTATAACCAATCGCTGTTATGTCTCTTCGATTGGCAATAAAAACAGCTCGTTGATTGTGAAATTTTTGGGAGATAATGGTAATTTTCTCTTGCCCAAAAACAGCTTTGCTTCGTACAACCGAATCTAAGGTTCTAAAACCTGCATAGTCTAAAGTGATCGCTGACTCAGGCACTCCTTTTTCTATAAGTGCTGCTTGCATCTCCTTCGGTTCATTATAAGATTTCAGGCTATTATCTCCACTCACTAATAAATGCTTGACTTTTCCCCCATGGTATAATTGAGCGGCTGCTTCAATTCGATAATAAAAATAGGGGTTTCGATAACCGCCACGAAGATATTTCGCCGTTCCTAAAACCAATCCTACTTCATTGAATGGTATTTTTTCAATACCATCAAAAACTTGTGTCTGAGTACTTTGTTCAACCCAAAAATTACAAATCCAAATAAAAAATAGGCCTAATAAAAAGCTTAGGCAGCCCATCATTAACCATTTTTTTATTTTCAATAACATAAATAGGTTATCTTTTCAATAGATTGGTTTAAAAAACGTGCAAGGTAGGACTATTTTTGATTTTGAAAGGAGTCACTTCGTATTAAATTTTAAGAAGAGATATGAAAAAGCCCAAACTATTACCGAATGTAACAGTTTGGGCTTTTTACTAAAAAAATAAAGCGCATTAACATAACATCTAACAAGATGTCTATTTAAATAATATTTAATCTTAACGACTCCATACCTTAAAATTATTTCTTGGTATGCACATAAGCTTCTATTCCTTTCTTTTTCAATGAATTTACCAATTGCTTGGCTTCAGCAGACGATGCAAACCGATTTACAATTAAAGAAGCATAGGTTGATTTATTGAATTTACCAATTTCTGCATCTTTGTAGCCCATTCCTTTAAATTTCTTTAGCTGTATTTGAGCGTTCGCTTCTTGTTTAAACGTACCTGCTACCACCAAATATTTACCAGTTTTACTTGTATTACTATAAGCAGCAGGGCTTGTATTTGTCCCATTTCTACCATTGCTATTTTCAGTTGCATTTTCTCCTTCTTTTGCTCTAGCATCGTTCAAGTCTGCTAGATCATCAATAGTTGGTTCTTGTGGTTCATACGTAGTTGTATCAGTATCACTAGGAAAATCCTCCTCCTCGTCGTAATCATCTTCTTCATCTAAAGTAGCGGCTGCCCCATCGCCTATTTTATCTAATGTTTCAGCTACGGAAGGTCTATCAGGATTCTGATCTTGTTTGTTACTCATGGTCTTTTTAAAGAAAAAGATACCAAATACAAAAACTAGTGCGATTAATAAGGCAATTAGCCAATCTGCTTTTCTCATAGTTTAAATTCGTTTAGTAAAAGTATTCTAATTGTTAATGTGAAGGTTTCCTTCTGCAATTTAACTATTAAAAACATATAATGCGCTAAAAATCCTTAAAAATCAATCATCTACTTTAATTTTCTTTTAGACTTAGGAGTATATAAACCTTGTTTCAAGCTACTTTTTCCAATATTTGCAGCGAAAATAAACAGAACATAAAATTTTTAAGTTGTCGATTAATCATAAGAAAATAATGGGCAACATAACAGATAAAGGAAATAAAATGCAAGCATTCTTACTCGTTTTTATTGGCGGCGGTTTGGGTAGTATGTGTCGATATGGCATTGCTCGATTATTACAAGCCCAACATTGGGATTTTCCATTGGCAACTTTTATTGCCAATGCTTTAGCTTGTATACTTTTAGGCGCTTTAGTAGGACTAAGTTTAAAAGGAGAGATGAATTCGGCCAATAAATTAATATTAATGACTGGGTTTTGTGGGGGCTTTAGTACTTTTTCTACTTTTTCTAGCGAAACGGTTCAATTATTCCAAACAGGAAATTATGTGTATGCTTTCGCAAATATTGGTTTGAGTATTTTAGTCTGCTTATTGTGTATTTTTATCGGCTTAAAATTAGTGGGATAATATTTATCGATAAAGTACGTTTGGTAAATTCTTTTCGTAGGTCTCGCTTGTAATCTAAGCTATTTTCCTATTTTTGCCTTGGATTTAAACTGCATTTTCAATTAACTAAGAAGAGTTTCGTTAAAATAGAGCTGTGCGTATCTCTATTCTCTACTCTCTTCTCTTGCATCTCAAATAATAATGGAGCAAAGAGAAAATTTGCTAGACGTGTTAAAAATATTTTTTAAGTGGTTAACACCGATTGCCTATTTATGTCTGGGTATAGGGATTGGTACCGCAGCGATATCTTTGTTGCTAGACAATTACTACGAGTCAACGACTACTTTTTATGCCAATAGTATAGATCAGGCGAAGCCAGGGCAAATTTTTGGCACCTCTACCAAAGATGTAGAATTTTATGGAGATGATAGAGATAATGATCGATTGTTAACCATTGCCGAGTCGAACGAGTTAGCAGACTACATGATTCAAACCTTTGATTTATATACGCATTACGATATTGACCCCACAAAAGAAAGAGCAGCTTTTAATGTCCGTCAAAAATTCAATAAATATTATACGGTTATTAAAACGAAACGAGATGCCATCGAATTATCAATAGAAGATGTAGATAAGGAATTAGCCACTAAAATGGTCAATGCGGCAAGAGAAAAAGTCGATGAATTAGCGGTGGCAATTGTTAAAGGACAATTACAAAACCTAAGAACTTCTTTAGAAAAAAACATCAATGAAAAAGCCAGTTCTTTAAAAATAATAGGAGACAGTATTAATAGTCTTAAGTCACGTTATGAAATATATAATACAGAATCGCAAGGAGAAGTTTTTGCCACTCAGATTCTAAGTACAGATGCACAATTGGCTAGGCAAACTGCTAAGCTTAATGCCTTAAAAGCAACAGGTGCTCCCAAGGATACTTTGAATAAAGTAGCTGCCAGTATTGCTGGTTATAAAGGAGAATTAGAGATGCTAAAAAAACGGAATACCTCTTTTAATAAAGGACAATCGCAACTTATAGTACTAGAACGCTCTCAAAAAGACATGAGTAATAAATTAGGTCAAGAAAGAGTACAACTAAATCAGTTATTAACGGCTTATGATTCCGAAATTTCTGCTATTAATTTAATTGAAGCAGGAGGCATTCCATTGATCAAATCTCGTCCCAAACGTTCTCTAATCGTTATTAGTGCGGTCTTAATTACCGCTATTTTTAGTTTTATTGGCGTATTACTTTTTGAATCTTATAAAGATATCAATTGGAAAGAGGTTATTAAAGGAGAATAGGTTTTGGGTTTATGAGTACGATAATTACCGTTTTCCTAACGCCAATTCGATGTGCGCAATATGATGATTACCATGCCAAGCATACATTCCAATTAAAGCATCTAAAGGAATAGTATCGCCACTTTCAGGGTGTACAAAGGTTCGTTCTAATTGCTCAGGTGTTAAAGATCTTAATAAAATAACCCAACGATGATGTAAAGCTTCTAGCATCTTCAACGATACAGATACAGGCGTTTGTGCATAATCTTCCAAGGTCGCCCATCTATCTTCGTAATAAGCTTTAATCGTCGGATTATTTTCCGTCAAAGTCCATTTAAATCGAACAAGGCTATTCATATGACTATCGACCACATGGTGCACGACTTGCTGAATCGTCCATCCTCCTCGGCGATAAGGTAACGCTAATTCTGCTTCCGATAAATTTTCAACTAAACTTCTAAATTGGGCAGGTTGTGCTTCAATAGCCGCAATCCATTTCTCAATATGCGCAGGCTTAATGACTAATTGTCTTTTATATCTACCGATTGGGTATTTTAAATTTTCCATACAGGATGACTGGTTTTTTCAAGATTAACAGGATGCTTTACACATCAGACAAAGATAGTATAATCTTTTTTCGATTTTATAAATCAACGCTACTTAAATTAAATTTTCCAAATAACGGGTTAATACAACTTAAATAAGTGAGTAGATTACTTCCCCCACAGGTTTAAGCCCCACAGATAATAAAATGCTCCATTTCGTAATCTTTCGAGATAATAATGTCGGGTAGAATTTTTCTAGATTATCTACTTAACCTTAGATTCTTTCAATCCTACAAAAACCCGTCATCCTGTAAAAAGGAAAGCAGTTGCCAAAGACAACTGCTCTAAAATGGTTTTATTTAATCGGATCCTTATAAAAGATGTATTTGATTAGAATTCTCCTTCTCCGCCGCCACCACCGCCATTGCCACGACCTCGACCACCTCTTTTCTTTTGCTGATTCAACCGATAGTTAAAAGTAAGGTTTGCTGACCTTGCACGCCATTGGAATTCACTATTAGCGTAAAAATTTTCCAAGAACGTTTCACTTTGATATTTTCTAGAATTGAATACGTCTCGGATACTTAGGGTCACGGTACCTTTGCCTTTTAAAATATCTCTATTGGCAGAGAGGTCAAGCGAAGTAATTGCTTTTCTTCGCCCTTGGGTTGTTTCTCTGGGACCTCGGTAGCTGACTCTTAATTGAACATCCGTTTTTTTGGCTACTGTCATTCTCGAAGTCAGTCTACCTCGCATAGTATAAGTATCTGCTGTTAAGCCTTCTTGTACATTCGTTCCATCGGTAATAGCTCTAAAAAAATTGAGGTCACTATTAATTCTCCACCATTTATAAGGGTTATAAGAAATAGTAAATTCTAAACCGTAGGCATGTTCGTCTTTTAAATTTTCTGGACGAGAGAGCGTTTGTTGGTCATTTAATACTGTCCGAATACTTCTGGAGATAGTCCCCTCTGAGTAGCGATAATAAGCAGAAGAAGTGATGGTCCCCTTTTCAAAATATTTAATATGCCCCATTTCTACGGAATGCGTTAATTCTGGGTCTAAATTAGGGTTTCCAGTTCTTTGATTACGCGCATCAGAAAAGGTAAAAAATGGATTTAAATACCAAAACCTAGGTCGCTGGATTCTTCGACTATAACTCAACTGAATGGCATCTTTTTCCGAGAATTCATAATTAAAGAAGGCGCTCGGGAATAGGTTAAAATAATCTCGGTCGTTTAATTCATTGGTTTCTATTAATTCCGTTACGACTTGGGAATATTCTCCTCGTAGTCCAAATTGGTAAGAGAATTTGCCTTTTTTATTACCGAAAATAGCATAAAGCGCATGAATGTCTTCGTCATATTTGAAATTATTACTTAGCGGATTACCTCTAAAGTCTAGTAATGGTCGCCAAACATTATCATCAAATTCGTTCACTTCATAATCATTTCGAATATCCCGAATAGAACTTCTTAAGCCCAATTCAAATTTGCCTTCCTTACCGATAGGATTCACATAATCTACCTGAAATAAATATTGTTTTTCTCCTTCGGCATTACGAGATTCTTGCAATAAATCTGCTCGGCCAAGTGGGGTATTGTCTCTATTAAAATATTGCTCTACATAATCTGAACTTTCTGTTTCACTATCTTCTTCAAATTGGAAGTTAGCAGTTAACTCTTGTCCTTTTTTATCAAAAGTCTTTTTATAATTCAAGGAATATTGAATGGCTTTTTCGTCTTCTTTCTCATTATCTGTTCGGGTAGTGATTTCTTGTAAATCATTGAAATCTGAACTACCAATAAAGTCTTTATATAAAATATTGGAAAGATTATCCTCATTATTTTTTCTATATAAAAAAGACCCCGTTAAGGTATTATACTTGTTGATATAATAATCCGTTCCAAATCGGATACTGTTAGACCAACCACCTCGTTCATGTTTTCGATTTTGGTCTTGGATAAGTGTAGCATCATCGGTTAATCTTTCTTGATAAGTAAATCCTCCGCCATTATTACTGCGGTAAGACAGGCCGTAATTCACGAAAAAATTCATTTTTTCTCGACGGAAATTCATGTTTGCGCCAATACCGTAACTTTCAGGAAGACCAGTTGTGACATCAAAAGAACCGTTAATGCCTTTTTTCTTGTCTTTTTTCAATACAATATTGATAATTCCAGTTGACCCTTCTGCTTCATAACGAGCAGAAGGATTGGTGACGACCTCCACTTTGTCTATCAAATTAGAGGGCAAAGACCGAAGCCCGCTACCACTATCTGAACCAACTAATCCAGAAGGTTTTCCATCAATCAAAATTCGTACATTTTCACTTCCTCTCAGACTAACATTTCCTTCTACATCAACTGCGACCGAAGGAACATTATCCAAAATATCTTCCGCAGAAGCACCTGTATTCGCCAAGTCTTTACCTACATTAAAAACTCTTTTATCCAAACTCATCTGCATTTGACTTTTTTCTGCACGTACTTCTATTTCTCCTAAAGTATGTGCATCTGCGGCTAATGCAATCGTTCCTAAGTCTGCTAAAAATTGCCCTTTCCCTAGAGGAATACGATCAATTGTTTTAGTCTGGAAGGCTAAAAAATCTATTTGAGCAAAATATCTGCCCATTTTAGCTTCAATCGTAAACAATCCTTTTTCATCCGTAATCCCTCCCGTAACAAGTGAGCTGTCTTTTTTGGATAGAATAGTGATGGTCGCATAATCCAACGGTTCGCCCGTAGTGCCATCAATAATTTTCCCTTTAATAATCGCCTTAGGACGTTCTCCTTGTCGTTGATTACCGTTTGGGCGTTGAGAAAAAGCTAGAGGTAGACCTATAAATAAACAAAGAATAGTAATTAAAAATGTCTGGTGATTTCTTATTGTCATAATAATAAGTAGGCTTGTTATTTTTTAATTTTTAGGTAATAGCGCATAGGACGCTATATAAACAGTCTGGTTGCAAATTGTTTAACAAAATTAAGGGTAAATCTTATGAAGAATTTGTAGGAAATTTGAAGGAATTCTGATTTTGAAATTTAAACGGGAAACTTAACGATTAAACGATGAATATCCTTTTCGAAGACATAGTCCACTTTTAGTTGATTAACATCGCAGATTTTTTTAACAATCGCCAAGCCTAATCCTAGAGACTTTCCACTTTGATTACTTTTTCTAAAACGCTCAAATAATTGATTGGTAGGTATTTTAGGTGGATGACCTGGGTTTTCGACTGTTAACTGATATTTGTCTAAATTCACTTTTATCCAACCGTCGGGTAAGTTATATCGAATGGCATTTTTCAATAAATTGCTCACCAAAATATCTGCTATAGCTGTATTAATTGGAAGCGTAATATTGGAAGCAATCGTACTTTCTAGTGTCAATCCCTGTAGATCAGAAATATCTTTAAAAGTCAATACCGATTGAGTCACTAATTTAGAAAAGTCAGTTGTTTCTTTGGCCGTAAATTCATTATTTTCAATCTTCGTCAATAAAGAGAGCGATTGCCCCATTCGAGATAATTTTGACAAAGCGACTTGAGCAGACTGAATCAAGGGCAATTGTTCTTCTTGTAGATTGGGACTTTCTAGTAATAATTCTAATTTTCCTTTAGCTACTGCAATAGGGGTTTGCATTTCATGAGCTGCGTTTTCAGAAAATTCTTTTAAAGAAATATAATCTCGTCTTGCTTTATCCGTCATTTGGGCAATAAATCCATTTAACTGTTTGAATTCTTTGGTCGTCGTTTCCTCAAAACTCACTTCTTCATCATTTTTTAAATTAAAGGTTTTAATTTTTTGTAAGGTTTTTTGAAATGGTTGAAATAACCAACTAGAAATTAAAAAACTACAAACCAATAATATCAACCCTAAGCCAAAAAACAGGCGAGTCATGACATTGACCACTCCACCTGAAACATCATCTGTCTCCAAGAAAATATCTATCATATTGAACCGATAATATTCTCCGTTTATACGTTGGGTGATCACCATTTTTCGATGAGGTTCCAGTCGTTTAAAATAAGGATGCATCGCCATCGTATCTGAAAAAGCATACTTATAAAGCGTATCTCTTGCCTGAATAGATTGGACTTTTACAATGTGCGTTTTCTGATTCTGCAAAGCATCCAATGGTTTTCCCTCTTTAATAGATTCTTTTAATAAATCCATATTCTGTGCTAAAGAATAATCAGTTTCTATAGCCACTCTCTTCATCACCATTTTATAGGTAACCACACCAGCAATGCTGAATACGAGCGACATGATAAAAAGATAGAGTAAGGTAGCTTTGGTGATTAGGCGCATTATTTTGAGTTGCGGGTTGCGGGTTGCGGGTTACTTACAACTCGTAACCCGCAACCCGTAACTCGTTTAATTATTATGAAACTTATAGCCCAAGCCATAAATGGTTTTAATATAATCATGCCCTCCAGCAGCCGTAATTTTCTTTCGTAAATTTTTGATATGTTGGTAAACAAAATCAAAGGAATCTAGAAAATCTACATTGTCCCCCCAAAGATGTTCAGCAATGGTTTGCTTAGTTAAAACTCGATTTTTATTGGAGATAAAGAAAAGCAGGAGTTCGTATTCTTTAACGGTCAATTCCATTTGTTTGCCTTCAATACTTACTTCATGATTATTGGTATCGACTGAAATTTCGTTAAATTTAATTTCCGTAAATCCTTGGAATTTTCGCCTACGATAAATCGCTTTTAGGCGAGCATTTAACTCCGATAAATGAAAGGGCTTCGTCAGATAATCATCTGCGCCTAATTCCAATCCTTGTACCCTATCGTCCAAAGAATTTTTCGCAGAAATAATTAAAATGCCTGCTTCTGACTGTTCTTTCTTTAAAAAATGAAGCACATCTAAACCATTTCCGTCAGGAAGCATTATATCCAACAGAATAACATCGTAGGAATATACGTTTAGTTTAGCTATGGCTTCCTGATAATTTTCGGCGACCTCACAAATCACTTCATTCGTGGAGAGATAAGACTTAATATTATCAGCAAGTGCTTTTTCGTCTTCGATTACAAGTAACTTCATAGAAAACAAAGATAGATAGTAATTTTGAGTAAAATTTGAAGTATCTTGCAGCGAGATTGGAGGTTATTAGAAGTTATTGATAATTAGAGGTTATTAAATCCTCCAAAAATCAATATCTAAAATAACTTCTAATAACTTTTAATAACTTCTAATAACGTCCACATTGTCTTCGGCAGAAACGTTTTTACAATATCAACCACAGCTACAAAGAATGGCCTTCAATATGGTCGACTGTATGAAAGATGCCGAAGATTTGGTGCAAGATACTTTTGAAAAATGGTTGAAAATTGACCATACAAAAATCAAAAACGTCAAAGCCTATCTCATTCAGACCCTCAAAAATATTTGTATTAACTTTCTAAACTCTATTAGAAAAACTAGAGAGATTCATTTTCATAACCCTTTAGAAAATTTACGGAATCGGTACGAAGAGATGGATTTTCGCCCATTTGATTTCGAACAAGATTTATCTACAGGAATTAGTGAATTATTACAAAAATTGACTTTACCTGAATTTAGTATGTTGATTCTAAAAGAAGGTTTTGAAATGGATTATCCTCAATTAACCGAAATTTTTGATAAAAAGATGGAGCATTGTCGGCAAATTATTAGCCGAGCCAAGAAAAAAATTAAAACGCCTCAACTCCGCTTCCCTTTAAATATCGAGAAAAAAAACCAAGTTTCTAAAGAAATTTCTACTGTTTGTAAAAATGGAAATCTGCAAAATTTGATTGCTTTTTTTCAACAAGAGATAAAGTAATGATTTTACTGTAGCGCCAAGCTCTGCTTGGTGAATTAATAGTGTTTTACCAAGCAGAGCTTGGCACTACAGAAATAATTTTAAAAAACTTTCTTCAATTTGTCACACATTCTCTTTTCCCTTGTCTTACCTTAAACTTAGTAAGTAAACCTTACCAAACACACACCTGACGATTCCAACCCTTTATTCAAACTAAATCATTACAAAATCCCCAACACCTTTTTTTAAAACTACTTTTTTGTAAAAAATTGATATCAGTAATGGAGCAGGAAATTAAAAAAGATTTAAAAGACTGGGCAAAAATGATCAGTCAATATAAAAAACCGAATAACACCAAAGCAATTATACAACTAGTCAATTCTTTCGGGCCTTTCGTTGCCTTATGGACACTCATGTATTTTTCCTTGTCTTGGTCTTATTTGCTAACGCTAGGATTAAGCATCATTAATGCTTTCTTTCTAGTCCGAATTTTTATTATTCAGCATGATTGCGGCCACCAATCTTTTTTTCAAAAGCGAAAATGGAATAATCGAGTGGGGTTATTCTGTAGTTTTTTTAGTGCGATGCCATATAAATATTGGGCAAAAGTTCACAGTCATCATCACGGGCATACGGGACAATTAGAAGAAAGAGACTTTGGAGATATTAATTTCCTAACGGTAGAAGAGTATCATAATTTATCTACTACCAGAAAAGTATCCTATCGGGTTTTCAGAAATCCAATTATGCTATTTTTTGTGGTGCCAATAATTTACTTAGTCTTTTCTATGCGTTATCCTTTTTTAGGAAAAGGCAGAAAAGGTTGGGCGAGAATACATAAGGCGATGACGGTCAATAATCTGATTTTCACCTCCATTTTTATTGGTTGTGGCTTTTTATTTGGTTGGCAGAATTTCTTAATGGTGCATTTACCCATTGTTTATTTTTTTGGCGTCATTTCCTTTTGGTTTTTCTATGTCCAACACCAACACGAAGATACCTACCAAAGATGGAGAAAAAATTGGGATTATGTATTAGCAGCCATTAAAGGCGCTTCTTATTATAAATTACCAGGAGTTATGCATTGGTTAACTGGGAATATTGGTTACCACCATATTCACCATTTAAGTTCGCAGATTCCTAATTATAATTTAGCGAAATGTGCCAAGGAAAATCCTGTTTTACAAAAACATGTCACCACTTTAACTTTCACGCAAAGCTTAAAGACTATCTTTAATAAATTATGGGATGAGGAGAGCGGAAGAATGATTTCTTTTAGCGAATATGCAGAAATCAAGAAGGTAAGAAATTTTGCTCCGAAAGCAGCGTAATGCAAGGCGGCTGTTTTCCACAGCCGCTTTGCTTCCAAAATATATTTTAAAACAGGGCGGTTGTGGGAAACAACCGCCCTGTCTCGTTAACCAAAAATCTTAAACATCAAGCCAACACTTAAATTCAAGCCTTTATTTTTAATCTCTCGGTTGGCATCTTCACTTATATTACTCACACCAAAAAGGTAGCGTACATCTCCAAAAACGCTAATACTACCCAATCTAATAGCAATTCCTCCGCCAGCATTAATCCCCAAATCAAAGCGTTTTAGGCCATTTTCTCCACCAAAATTGACATCAATAGTCTGCCCGCCTACCGTTGTTTCTTCTCCATTTAGTGCTAAACCAAAAGAGGGTCCACCTAATAAATTAAGCTCTAATAATTGCGCATTAATCAATTTTACTTTTAATAATATTGGAATATCTAGGTAATTGACGTTGGTTTTTAATCCTGTAATCGAAGTATTTAATTCACTTCCTTTTTGTAGAAAAACAGCTTCAGGTTGAATAAAAATATTATCGGTAATCCCTATTTCTAATACACCACCAAGTGTAAATCCATTAACAGAGGATTGAGGAATCGTCGTCCCTTGGTCTTTGAAAGAAAATTCGGCTACATTCACACCACCTTTAATTCCAAAAGATACTTGGGCGTAAGTCGGTATAGCTAAACAAAAAAGGACAACGGCTATTGTAAATGATTTAATTACGGATGTCATATACTGAGTTTTAGATTTGAAAAAGGGAATTTAGTAAAAACGATGAACGATAAATGATGAGTGATGAATTTTTAAAACATGGAGTTTCAATGATTAATTTTCACTTTTTCTATAACGACTTTAGTAGTCCTACTTATTTTATGCAGCAAATATTATTCCTTTTTAAAATGTAAAAGCCTATCAGATAAATTAGGCTATCCAATAGGTTTTTAGTTTGCATCAATACATTTCACAGCTCAGAACGCTACATTACAGTCCGTAAATACCACCAAATTTCTTGCGGGCGTAGTCCATAAAATATTTGAAATTTAATTTTTCTCCTGTTATCTTTTTGCATAATTCTTCTGCATTATAATAACGTCCGTGCTTGTGGGTGTTTTCTCGTAACCAATCCAATAATGGCTGATTATTTCCATTTTCGATTTCTTCTAATAGATTGGGAATATCCTTTTCTGCCTGTTGGAAAAATTGTGCAGCGTAAAAACTGCCTAAAGAATAAGTTGGGAAATAACCGATACTGCCGTGTGACCAATGAATATCTTGCAAAATGCCGTGTTTAGCATCGGGTACTTTTACACCTAAATATTCTTTGTATTTCGCATTCCAAACTTCATCTAAATTATCCACTTTCAAAGTTCCTTCCATCAAGCCTTTTTCGATTTCAAAACGAATCAAAACGTGGAAATGATAATGCAATTCATCCGCTTCGGTTCGAATTAAATTAGGTTGTATTTTATTTATCGCTTTATAGAATTTTTTGGTAGAAATGGCGCCTAAATTTTTAGGGAATTCTTTTTTCAAGCCTTTATAATGTGCTTTCCAATAAGGTAAACTTCTGCCAACGTTATTTTCCCACAATCGAGATTGTGATTCGTGAATGCCCAAAGAAATATAAGCACCTAAAGGCAAACCATATTGATCACTTGGCAAACCTTGCTCATAGAGTGCATGCCCACCTTCATGAATACAACTCCAAGTCATATTCATAAAATCGTTTTCATCAACTCTCGTGGTTACCCGTACGTCTTCTGGCGAAAAATTGATGGTAAATGGATGTTCGGATAAATCTTGGCGTCCTGCATCAAAATCATAACCCATATTTTTGAGCAATTTTAGGCCAAACGCCCATTGCTTGTTCTTATCATATTTCTTGTATAAAAAATCATCTTTTACCTGCGACTTTGTTTTTAATTCTTTGACAAAATCAACCAATTGCTCTCTAACATCTTTGAATAAAATAGTCAAATCTTTGGTCTTAGCACCTGGTTCATAAATATCTAAAAGGGCATCATACGGATGGTCTTTATAGCCAATTAACTCCGCCTCTTCTCGACAAATATCTACGACTGCACCCAATTCTTTTTTATAAACTTTAAAATCATTTGCTTTTCGGGCTTCTACCCAAGCGTGAAAAGCTTTAGAAATAGTCTGCGATTTTTTAATCACAAATTCCTTAGACAATTTGGTGGAACGCTCATATTCTTTCAGACTCAATTTTACATTCTTCGCCTGTCGCTTATCTAATTTATTGGCTTTGTCTTTTAATGCTGCTAAGGTTTTGCCAAATTTTTTATCGGTAAAAATTTCATGCGAAATGCCTGATAATGTCGCTACTTGCTGGGAACGGAATCTAGCTCCTTTTTCTGGCATATAGGTTTCCTTATCCCAACTTAATAAACCGATGGCGTAATCTACGTCTGCTCTTTTTTGCATCGTGGTGACGTAGTCTTGGTATTTTTTTTGAATTTTAGTCATTGTGATTTTTATTTGTTCCTAGTTCCTAGAATTCCATCCTAGGCTATGATGTGTCACCCCTTTGGGGTTATTCGATAGATTTCTCTCTTAGATTGTTGACTTATTTGTAGGTTATTTTTCTCGTGATTTAATCTAAATATTTGCGATAAGCTTCAATTTTCTGTGTTAACCTATTGGCCAAATACTCATTTCCTTCTTTTAGTGCTTCATGAATTAATTTAGCCTCTTCTATATACTTCATTTTCTTATCATTGGTCCAGTAAAATGGCGGGGCATAAAGATTACAAATCCTATCGGCCATTTTTACTGCCCAGACTTCTTTTGGTTGCTGTTTAATTCGGTTTAGACTGTCGAGCATCATGGCTCTTTTATCTGCTAAGGTCTCGTTTTTGGTGAGTGCTAAAACGCCATCGGCTACTGCTTGTCCAAATTTTTCGTTGATTATTTCATAAGAAGCTTCTGTGTCTTCAATAGTATCATGTAGCATGGCACATTTAATAGCTAAGTCCACATTTATTACTTTCCCTTCATTAATAGCGGCTAATATTTCAAAAACGACACTTCCTATATGATTGATATATGCTACTTGTTCGCCTTCTTCTTGTCCGCCATATTTTTGGCCATCATGTAGTTTTGTCACTAAGTGCCATGTTGTTTGTAGTTCGTCTATTGACCATTTTTGCTTCATTTTTTATTCTTTATGTTATCCAATTTTACCAAGCAGAGCTTGGCACTACTGGTCTTGTTTCATAGCTGCAAAAAACAACATCCCCCACCCAATAATAAAAAAAGTCCCACCAATTGGGGTAATCGGTCCTAACCACCACCAGCTTTCAATCCCTAAAAAATTGCGGCAAGCCAATAAATAAATAGACCCTGAAAAACAGATAATCCCTGCGGTAAATAACCAACCTGCACTACGTAGCCATTGACTATTTTTCATGGGCGCTGTTAGAATAGCCAACAAAATTAACGCCAAAGCATGGTAAAATTGGTAACGAATGCCTGTATCAAAAGTAGCTAATTGGTCAATGGTTAGCTGATTTTTTAGACCATGTGCGCCAAATGCGCCTAACACAACGCCTAATAAGGCGAAGAAACTGCCTAGTTTTAGGAAAGTATAGTTCATATTTGTCGGTTGTCGGTTATCAGTTGTCGGTTGTCAATTTAGACGGATAACCGACAACTGACAACCGATAACTGGCAACATTATTTTTGTACGTAAATCACATATTTCTCCGCAAATTCCTCCTCTTTAAAAAAGTCGTTAATGGGGTAAATTTCTACATAATTGCCTTTTGGGATGTCTTTCGCTTCTGCTTCTACATTTCCCCCTTTGAGTGCTAAAATACCATTGGGGATTGCGTGTCTTTCCGTGTTTTTAATAAGTCGCTGACTCCAGCCAATCAATTTATCTAAACGAGCAACGGCGCGTGTCACCACAAAATCAAATTTGCCTTTGAGTTCTTCGGCACGAATTTGTCGAGCGGTTACATTTTTTAATCCAATAGCCTCTGCTATTTCTTGTACGACCGTAATCTTTTTACGCGTCCCATCAATCAATGTAAAATTTACTTGAGGATATAGAATAGCTAATGGAATACCAGGGAATCCACCGCCGGTTCCCAAATCTAAGATGTCTGCCCCGTCTCGGAAACGTACGATAGGCGGAATTGCCAAGGAATGTAATACGTGTCGTACGTATAAATTATCAATGTCCTTTCGAGAAATGACATTGATCTTTTGGTTCCAATCTTTATAAAGTGCCTCTAATTGTTGGAACTGATTTTGCTGCGTTTCACTTAAATCGGGGAAATAAGAAAGAATGGATTCCATTGTTATAAGGATTGAAACAGGAAATACCTTCCTATTTCTTAAATTTGACAATTATTGACGACTAGCCAACGTTTTATAATCGACTGCAAAAGTAAGGCTTTCACCGTTTACATTTCACAAAAGTGATTTATGCATAAAATAATATTTACCCTAATCTTGGCAGCTTTATTGGTAACTGCTTGCCAAAATGCTGATACTACCAAAACAGCAAAAGCAAAAGCTGTAGTATCGAATAAAGCAACTATTAAAACGTTACCCGATTTACCACCCATTTACGAACGTTTTGAAGACCTAGCTCCCATCTTTGCCCAACAAAATGATACGACTTATGTTATCAATTTCTGGTCAACTTGGTGTGCTCCTTGCGTTAAAGAATTACCTTATTTTGAGGCATTAACGGAAAAATATGCGACTCAAAAAGTAAAAGTCATTTTAGTTAGTTTGGATTTTCCTAAACAACTAGAGACAAAACTAAAACCATTTTTAAAAGAACATAATCTACAATCTGAAGTTTTAGTATTAACCGATCCTGACGCTAATAGTTGGGTAGACCAAGTGAATCCAACTTGGTCTGGTGCTATTCCAGCTACGGTTGTTTATAAGGGAAATAAAGATAAATTTTACGAAAAGTCTTTTGAAAACTTAGCAGAATTAGAAGAGGTGGTTACGCCTTTTCTTTAATTATTTTATGTAAAACACCATGATTTTAAAAATCATGGTGTTTTAAAAATCGAAGTTATTCTAACAATTTAAAATCCATATAAATTTCTTAAATCATGAAAAAAGTATTCAACTTAACCATTTTACTAGTCGCAATCATCGGCTTATTCGTCGCAGCAACGAACAGCACTACAAATGGAGAAGGTCTCGAAGTTGGCGATACAGCTCCTGACTTTGCTTTAAAAAATATTGATGGAAAAACAGTTTCTTTGGCAGACTATAAAAATGCAAAAGGATATGTTGTCATTTTTACTTGTAATACTTGTCCTTATGCCGTAATGTACGAACAACGAATCATCGAATTTCATAATAAATATGCGGATAAAGGATATCCTGTTATTGCCATTAATCCAAATGACCCAGCAGTAAAAGCAGGAGATAGTTACGAAAAAATGCAGCAACGAGCAGAAGCTAAAGGATTCCCATTTGCTTATTTATTTGATGATGGGCAAGAAGTTTATCCTGCTTATGGCGCTACTCGAACACCACATATTTACCTATTAGATGCGGATAGAAAAGTACAATATATTGGTGCTTTGGATAATAACCCACAAGATGCAGCTGCCGTAACAACTAAATATGTAGAAGAAGCGATTGCCGCTTTAGAAGCTGGCAAAACACCAGAAACGACTTTTACCAAAGCGATTGGTTGTAGTATTAAAGTGAAGCGGTCTTAGTTTTTTCTACCACATAAGTCGCTTAATTCCGTTTAAGTTTTATACACAAATAACTAATGTCAACTTAAGTGACTTATGTGGTAGAAATACCGCGTACAATATAGTAATCAAAAAGCAAAATCCCAAATTCGTTTACGTTTGATAAATTGACTCTTTTCTTTGATTATATCAAGCTTCGATACGGTATATAAAGTAACCATTTTGGCTCTTCCTCTGAGCGTCACCTCCCCTATTTTTTGTGAGTAATAATCCGATAGTGATAAGTTTAAAGCATCCATTAATTCCTCAGAAATTAATAAATCTACTCCAAATTCATTACACCTTGTTTGTATTCTAGAAGTCGTATTCAACACATCACCTGAAAAAGCAATGTCTTTTTTTATCACCCCAATTTCACCTATCATTGCGGTTCCGATATGTAATCCTGCTTTGAAAGAGGGCACCAATCCATATTTTTCAAGATAGATTATTTCTTTTTTTGCTATGGCTTTTTCTATGGCGAAGAAACAATCTAGTGCTCGATTTTGCGCTAAGCCTTTTTCTTTTTTCCAACTGACAATTACTTCATCTCCCACATACTGGTAAATCTCCCCTTTACTTGCTAAAATGCTTGGGGTAATATCTTTGAAGAAGTCTCGAATAAAATCAAAATATAATTCCTCGCCAATTTTTTCCGCAATCGTCGTAGAGCCCCTTAAGTCTAAGAACATAAAAATGCGTTCTTCTTTTTGAGGTTGAAAATAGTCACCTCTTAAAAAAGCCCAAAATACACCTGCACCGTATTTATCATTCACTTGTAAGGCAATCATTGTTAGTAAAGAAATGATTGCCCAAAAGAAATAAGGACGAATAAATTTAAATTCTAAAATATAGCTCCAAACACCCTTAAGAATATTAGTATTCATCCCCATTAAGTCATTCAATTCACAATTATACGCTGCCGAACCAATAATTAAAGCAAAGAAAAAAATGATATTATAATACCAAAAAATAATCCATAACACCTTGCCATAACAATGATGTTGTAAATTATCATTTACCCAATAAACGAATAAACTTCCTGCTAAAAATGCGGCAATACCAATACCGATTAAATTAGATTTTAGGGTTAACCAAACATTATAATTCGCAGGATATAAATCATGTTGGAAGAAATTCAAATAATCAAATCCAACCTCTGCAGTACCAATTAATAACCACAAAAAAGTAATCAATAGAACAGTAGGAAGACCTTCCTTGAATTTTTGAGATTGTATAAAAGAAATCATAGTTTCAAATTTTAGTTGGGTGTTAATACTTACTAAAATTACGACGATAAGCTTTTGGAAACTTTGATAAAGGGGTGAATTGTCGAAAAATCACAATGAACGGAGTCAATTAAGTCTTTGGGTACATTTTCGAATTTGCTGACACATGTAGGTGTAACAAATATTATTCATCAAAAACAAGAATTATGAAAAAGCTAACTTTACTATTTTTATTTTTAGGTGTTATCGGTTTAGGTAATTCCTCTGCACAGAATGGAAAGGTCAATAAAATCAGAAATGCCCCCCTACACGCAGGAGAAGGACGAAATTTTGATATTGGTTATAAAAAAGCGATTAAATTTGCTCGACAAGCAGTTTCTGAAGCTGGACTTATTATTGAATCTACTGAAAAAGTAGACGATGAGAATTATATGATTATTGGTAAAGCAAAGACCTCTGCTTGGAGTTGGGGAGAATTAGTTAGGATAATAGTCACCAATGATACTGAAGGAGATAAAGAAGATGTAACCGTTAAAGTATATACACGCAAAAACATTAAAATAAATGTAACCGCTAAAGGTAATTATACCCAAACTATCTTATCAAACATAGAAGCCAAAATCGAATTTGACATATAAAGAAGTTCGAATAATTATAGCTCGTTAAATTGTGTGATTGGTTTGTTTCTAGTAGCCAACTCACACAGTTTAACAACCTTACCGATCCAACCAAGCCTTAAATTCCTTCACTCGCTCTCGACTAACAATTGCTTCTACCTTACTTTCTGGTCTTAATTCTAATTTCAAACGGTGGTTAAAATAGGCAAAAATTTTGGAGACAGATTGAATGTGAATAATCTGTTTGCGACTAATCCGATAGAAGTTTTTCGGATTCAGTTCTTTTTCAATAGCATCTAAAGTGGTATCTAATAAATGTCGTTTTTTATGTTTATCTATAATAAAAGTCATACCGTCCGCAGAGTATAAATAAGCAACTTCTTCTACTGGTAGATAAATAAAATCCTTTCCTTGTTTGATTAAAAAGCGTTGTCGAAATTTTTCTTTTTGTTGAAAGCTATTGATGACTTTTAATAAACTTGCTTGGTTAAAAGTATTATCCGTTGCATAAATCTGTTGGAATTTATCAATCGCTTTTTGTAAATCTACTTCGTCGATTGGCTTTAATAAATAATCTACACTATTCACCTTGAAAGCTTGTAGCGCATATTGATCAAAAGCAGTTGTGAAAATAACAGGCGCATTGACTTCTACCTTTTTAAAAATATTAAAACTTAAACCATCTGCTAATTGAATATCCATAAAAATTAAATCAGGTGTAGAATGTTCATTAAACCAATCAACGGCATCTTCTACGCTGTCTAGCATATCCAAAATTTGAACAGTTGGAATGATTTTTTTCAGCAGGTTCGATAAGTATTTTTGTGCGTGATATTCGTCTTCTATGATTAGTATTTTCATGATGTTGCGAGTTGCGAGTTGCGAGTTGCGGGTTTAACTGGCAACCCGTAACTGGCAACTGAAATTAATTTACTAATAATGGAATCGCTACAGCGAAATATTGTTCATCTTCTTTCACATCGACCGTTTCCTCAGTAAAGAAACGATAGCGCGTTTTAATGTTTTCTAAACCAACTTTAGTAGAGTCCATTACCTGTTCTTTTCGCTGCAAGTTATTGCGAATCATTAATTTTCCATTATTGACTGTCACTTCAATTAGTAAGGGTTTCTTTCTGGAAATGATGTTATGTTTGATCGCATTTTCAAATAAAATTTGCAAACTCAATGGAATAATATGTTGATCTAAATAGGTGTCTGCAATATCAATGTCCACCTCTAAACTTCCTTTAAAACGTTCCTTTTGTAAAAAAACATAAGAATGGATAAAGTCTAATTCCTGACTCAATGGAATTGTCTGAGCTTCTCGATTTTCCAAAACATAACGATATACTTTAGATAATTTTTTTAAAAAATTAACTGCTAATTGCTGATCTTCTGTCACAATATTCATCAGCGTATTCATACTATTGAACAAAAAATGTGGATTAACTTGATTCCGTAGCCCTGCTAATTCAGATTGAATTTGTGCCTGTTTGGCTTGTTCTTTTTCTTCAATAGATTCTTTTAGTTGATAATAAAAATAAATGGCTTCATAGACGGCTATCATAAAAAAGCAAGCAAAATAAGTCGGTAGTACTTTGTTTTTAGTTCCATCTTGATACGCACGTTCATAGTTAGTCCATGCGGCGAGATGGTCTAATACAAAATCCAACAAACCTCCTGCTAAAGGTGCAACGAATACAATGAGCAGTGCGATAAGTACCAATCTTTTCATTGTATGTTCTAGTCCCTCATATTTCTTCCTTAAAAATGACATGGAATGCCTTAAGCCTAACCAAAACATTGCAGTAAAGGAAAGTCCTCCAAAAAGCCTTTTGACAAACATGTACCAAGTCTCATCTAATTCATTAAAAAAAAGAATATTCAGGCAAAGTGTGACAATTGGAATCCCTATAATACTAAACCAAGTATCATTGAACCCTATGTATTTCCATTTATCTTCTTCGTTCGTTACTGTGATCATTTTATGTTGTTAGACTTTAAATAGTCAAAAAAGGAATGCCTGCCTGCGTTCGCATAAAAATCCAACCAATAAAAGCTAAGTAAACAATACCTACTCCCCAGATAATTAATTGACTGTTTTTCCATTGCTTCTGTCCCAAAAAGTAAGCCAGTAAAGGTAATATTTGTATCCCATGCATCCCTAAAAAATGTACCGCTCGCCAATCTCCACCTTCTGTACTCCAATGCGTAACGGGCATCCCTGCACCACCATTAGGCACACCTACAGAATGCCCCATGTTTCCTATCATAATTTGTCCAGCAGTAATAGAAATAATCATCCCTAACCAACCAAATTGGATGGCTTGTTGCATGAGTGTAGTCGTATCCAATTTTTTAAAAAAGGCGGTAAACATCATCACAAACAAAACCAAGGTATTAATCAAAATCAAGATTCCCATCCAACCGAAAATCATCCCATCGAAAGCAGTTTCCATATTAAAATGCGACCGTACCCCCCTTCCTGCTTGTACCATGACCAACGGAATTTCTAAGATTAGCGCCCAGCCAATAATTCTGGATAGCCATTTTTTCAAGGTATCAGAATAAGGATAAACTTGAAGTAATAGAGCTATAGTCACACAATAAATAGCAATAGAAACCGCAAACTTTGTGGGCTTAAGCCAAACACTTTCTCCTAGTAGTATACGATCATCTACTAGCATGGCTATTAAGCAAAAAGCTAACATACTTAGATTCGCATAAGTACACCATTTTAAGGCGCTCGTGGATTTATTAAAGATGGTCATTGTCTTGTTTTTTAAAAGTAGCTTGGGCTTCCAGACCGAGAATGCGGAAAACGTATCTGATAATTCCAAATTATCTGATACGTTAGTTGTCGAAAATTGAAAATCAAGGACTTACGATTTACGTATCAGACACCTTCAGAAGTGTCAGATACGTAATACCAATCCACACTTATAAACATCATGTGGATAACTATGTTGGTAACTTTTATTCCTGAAATTTACAGATTATCCAGAATACTAAAAAACCAATTGGCCCTAGTATAAAACAACCGATCAAACAAGGAATTACTAAAGCATGATGAATGCCTTTTTTCTGTGCCGTTGTCAAAACCCAACTGCCGATTAATAAATCAAAAGCTAAGTAGTGAATCCAGCCAGCTAATACCGCACCTTCTACTGTAAATAATTGCATGACTTCTTCCAACGTCCCAAATCCGCCACCTTCTGCACTACCAAAAGAAGTTAGAATATAATAAGCGTATACAATCGCTAGTAAAAACGGAATAATTCGAGAAGCGACTAATTTTTGTGTCCATTTCCATTTGGGCGCCACAATCATTAATAACCATTGAGGTAATACTAATTTACTACAGATAGAAAATACTAAAGCTGGTGTCATGATATACAAGATGACAGGATTATGCTGGATTTACAGGATAGTCCTAGGTTTAATAATTAGGTATAGAATCGTTTGATAAATCTAAGGTAACAAATCTTTAGAAGCTAACAAGTTTAGATGGAAATTCAATCCCATACATCCTGTAAACCCTGAATAATCCTGTCATCTTGTCTAAAATTGAATTCGATACATAAAATCAGGAAAGAAGCCTAATTGATAAGCATTATTCACTTGATTTGTTTGTCGGTTATAACGTCGAGCAAAGATATTTTCCTGGTTGGTGACGTTTTGAATATCCATAAAAAACTGGTGAGAGACTTTGCGTTTTTTACTATTTACCTTAAACCCAAATTTTACGTCAAAACGGAAATAGGGGTCAAACCGTTCGGAAAAAGCTAGTTCTTCTTGTTTCACTTCTCTTTGCTCTAATTTAGACTGCTCCAAATTGGTTGGCGTATAATATCGACCACCAGCCGTTGTTAATTTCGTGTCAAAGGTAAAAGTATAGCGACTCTCTGGTTTAAATTTGAATTCTTTTCCTGCTAAAAGATTGACTACATACCCATTATTAAAAGCGGTATTACGCTCAATGCCGTCACTTCCTTTGTATTTAGAATCAAAAAGGGAAGTTGTAATTAAACTATAAAAACCTTTGCTAAAGAAACGTTCGATGGTCAATTCGATGCCTTTATTTGACCCTGTTCCTGTATTTTCTAGGTTGAAGACGTCTTCAGGAAAACCAAAATCATCTCCAATATTCAGGATAGAAAAACTACTAGCAAATCGTTCTACGGGCACATTATTAATAGCTTGATAATAAGCTTCTAATTTAGTCCGCCAGTTATTGCCCAATTTGACATCATATCCTAGTACAAAATGATGACTTTGCGTAAAATCTAGGTTTTTATTCGTTTGTTCAAAAATGCCTGGGCTGGTTTCTTCTTCCAATAATTGAATGGGAATAGGTTGCGTTTGATGATGCAAACCATAGCCTAAATTAATAGTCTGATTTTCATTAAGATGATAATTCAAGGCTGCTCTTGGTTCTACTACTGCTTGTTTGTTTAAATCATAATACTGGAGGCGTAAGCCTCCATTTAATGTCCATTTTTTAGAAGGCTTATACTGTGTTTGCCCATACACTTGTGCTAGAGTAGCATTGCCATTAAAGTCGTAAAGCGTTGCCCAATCGGGATTGCCATCTTCATCTCTATCAGGTCGATTTTCTCTAGTATTGGCACTTAAATTACTAGAAAAGTTTTCAACTAAAAAACCTGCTCGAATGGTCCACTTGGCATTAAACTTTCGATTGACAAAAGAAGAAAGTGCAATTCGATTATCGGTATTATCTGTTTCAAAATACTTAATCCTTTTTTCGTTCTCCGTATCCATATTAAAAAAGCGAAACTGGTCGAATACATTGCCCGCAGTAGAGAAGGACAAAACAGTCCTAATATAGGTTCTATCATCAAACAATAAATTATTCTTTAAGCCAATGACGCCAAATTGAGAAATGGCAAAAGCATCCTCATCTGCCGCTGCAAATAAATCAGTTTCATCGACTTCGTTATGTAAAAAATCAATATCACTTGAACCACCGATACCAAATAAAGTCAACTTACCAATTTTACTTTTACCAAAATCAATTTTAAAAGCAAGGTCTCGGTAATTGGGTACGGCATTTGTGCCAATATCTAGGCCCAGAGTAGTTGCCAAACCTGTAAAAGCATATCGACCAGCGACTAAATAAGAACTACCTTTGGCTTTATTCAATGACCCTTCTGCCATTGCTTCAATACCGCTTACCGCCCCAGTTTGGAACATAAATTCATGCTCATCTCGATTGCCACTTCTAAAACCTAAATCGAATACCCCTGCTAAAGCATTGCCATATTCGGACGGAAAAGCAGAGGTGATGAAATCAGAATTTTTTAAGAGGTTCGGATTCAAAGCAGAGACAGGGCCACCTGTTGTTCCGAGGGTAGAAAAATGGTTAGGGTTGGGAATCGGGACACCTTCCAATCGCCACAAAACACCACTTGGTGAATTTCCTCTAATCACAATATCATTTCGACTATCATCCGAGGTACTGACGCCTGCAAAATTAGCCGCTAAGCGTGCAACATCACTTCGTCCACCAGAAAACCGAGTTACTTCTTCGACGCTAAAAGTTCTAGCAGATAAAGTAGCCAGTTCGTTTTGTGCTTTATCTTTTGCCACTTCTGCGGTTACAACTATTTCCGCTAGTTTTTCAACTGATTCCTCTAAGGCAATTTCTAATAATAATTCCTTGCCAGCTCGCACTTCCATATTTGGTAAAGTAATCGAATTATAACCTAAATAACTAACTCGAAAAGATTGTCTCCCAACAGGTACACTTTCTAAACGGAAGTAACCATCAATGTCCGTTACGGTTCCATTGTCGGTATCTAATAATTCAATTGTTGCGCCGATTAAGGGCATTTCAGATTGTTTGTCAAGGATGGTGCCTTTGACATTTTGGGTTGTTTGAGCAATACTTGTTGTTAAGCACAAAGCCAAATTTACAAAGCCAATTAAAAAAAGATTTCTCATTTTCGGATAATTTTTAATTAAACAATCAAGTGATTCTTAAATAAGGTTACCTCAAAAATGTTGGAAAAAGGAAGGTTTTGCTAGTTTTAAAAAACTGGATTGTCGTATTTGGTGGGTGGATTGAGTAGTTTATTATGAATTAGGATTAGGTTACTAAAATTTTAGTGGTTCTAGATGATTTCATTTGGTCAAGATTTATTATTGCTCGAATCGTAGCTTGGAAATTCATTTCCAAGGAGGCAATTTTTATTTATATTTTTCTTGGAAATGAATTTCCAAGTTACGTTGACCAAATGAAATCATTTAGCGCCATCTTAGTAAACCCTTAATACTATTTTGCTGTTCCTTTTAAATATAAAAATCTATTAAAGCGTAAATCATGAATACAAATTCCGAACAAGCCTTCTGGTCAAAAAGATACCAAGAAAACCAAACAGGTTGGGACATCGGCTACCCGTCCACTCCCTTAAAAGCATACATTGACCAATTAGAAAATAAAGCCTTAAAAATCTTAATTCCGGGAGCTGGTAATGCTTATGAGGCAGAATATTTATGGCAACAAGGATTTAAAAATATCCATGTTTTAGATATTTCAGAAATTCCGTTAAAGGCACTTCAACAACGAGTACCTGATTTTCCTAAAGGTCAGTTATTATTAGGCAATTTCTTCGAGCAAGAAGGGAAATATGATCTAATTATCGAACAAACTTTCTTTTGTTCCTTTGAACCAACTACAGAAAATAGAAGTAATTACGCTAAAAAAATGGCCAATTTATTAGCAGACGGAGGAAAACTAGTGGGCTTATGGTTTGATATTCCACTTATCATCGGTACTTCTAAGCGGCCTTTTGGAGGAACAAAGGAAGATTACTTAGCTTATCTTATTCCTCATTTCAAGGTTAAAACTTTTGAAGCTTGCCATAATTCTATTGCACCCCGGACAGGAAATGAATTATTTGGGATTTTCGAAAAGAAATGATTTTTATAATCAAAAAAATGAAATTATGAAATTCAATTCCCAAAATATTGCAAATTAATTTAGTTTGATTTACCTTTGAATTCTAATTGTTCAATTCTTGACGTAAATCATTCAACTCTTGAAAAACCAAAATACTCAAAACCTTAAACTTGTATTCGATTTAGATAATACCCTTCTATTTCGAGACCAAGCCATGTTGGATTGTATTGAACATCTTTTTAATTATCAATTATCTACTTCCCAAAAAACAACTATTCAAAAAAAGGATGAACAAGGACATTCAGATAGAATTTATTTTTGTCAATGGCTAAAAACATTCCTAGACCTTCCTATTAAGACGGCCACTATCTGGTCATTAATTAGCCAAAATATTGGTCAATTTGTAACCATTAATGCGACTACGAATAGTGTTTTATCAACACTACAAGCAAAATACGAATGTATTTTATTGACAAATGGTGGTATTGAAAATCAAAATAATAAGATTGCTCAAGCTGGACTAAATAGTTTTTTCTCTTCTAGTCATATTTTTATCTCCGAGGCATTAAGTACTAAAAAACCTGAATTAGCAACTTTTCAATTGGTGGAAAACCAATTTGGAACAAACGCCCATTTTTGTATGATTGGAGATCATTGGGAAAAAGATATTTTAGGAGCTGTAAATGCTGGTTGGTATGGTGTTCATTTAACGACAAAACCTCGGCTGACACATTCTAAAAAAATAATGAGTATTGCTTCGTTGTTCTTATTGGAGAACGCATTAGATAAATGGAGGATATGAAAACCAAAATAGGCCAGTCGAATATTTTATTTATGGTTTTGGATGCTTTGCGCTATGATGTGGCACAAGCACAATTTTTACGGGGAAATTTACCAAATTTTCAAAAATATTTGCCCAATACAGGTTGGGAAAAACGATATGCACCAGGTTCTTTTACTTATCCATCTCATAAAGCTTTTTTTGCAGGGTTTTTGCCTACAAAAATTGATGCTACAATAACACCTCGCTTATTTGCGACTACTTTTCATGGAAGTGAATCGACCGTAGCAGACACTTTTACTTTTGAAGAAAATGATTTAATTACTGCTTTGAGAAATAGAAATTATGCGACTCATTGTATTGGCGGCGTAGGATTTTTCAACAAACAAACCAAAATCAGTCAAGAATTTCCTAGTCTTTTTGAAGAAAATTATTGGTCCGTTGAAACGGGCGTAACGGAAAAAGCCTCTACTCAATATCAATTTGAGGTAGCCAAAAAATGGATAACTAAGCGCAAACGTAAATTTTGTTTATTCATTAATGTACCAGCTATTCATCAACCTAATTATTTTTATAGTAGAAGTGAAAAAAGAGATGATTTGGTTAGTCATGCTGCTGCTTTAAAATATGTAGACAGCCAATTGCCTACTTTGATGAATGCATTAGAAAAAAAAGGCCCTTGTTTTTGTATTATTTGTAGCGACCACGGTACTGCTTACGGCGAAGACGGACATTGGGGACATAGAAATGGACACTCAACGATAATGGAAGTACCTTATATTCACTTTGAGATTTAAACCATAAAGCCAATCAAAATTATGATAGCAACGAGACCCAAATTAAACATTTACGAACAGTATACCTATAGTTATCCGCACAAGCATACTTACCGACCTTTAGCGCAAAAAATACCTTTAGAAAAGGTCTGGGAGAAAGAAGCGAAGGATAATTTATTTGCCTATCTACATATCCCTTTTTGCGAAATGCGCTGTGGATTTTGCAATTTATTTACCATTGCAAACCCTAAGGAAGGAGTAGGGCAATATTTGGATGCTTTGCAAAGAGAGGCGTTAACTTATAAGGCAGTTGTTGCGCCTACTAATTTTGAAGAATATGCCATAGGTGGAGGAACGCCGACTTTTTTATCTGCTACAGAATTAGCTCGCATGCTGGCTATTTTTAAAGAAGATTTAGGAGTGAATACGCAGCTGAAATATGGAAGTATCGAAGCGTCGCCAAAATCCATTACTGCGGAGAAAATCCAATTAATTGAAGCTTATGGCATCAATCGCATTAGTATGGGCGTGCAATCTTGGATAACGGCAGAAACAAAATTATTAGGTCGTCCGCAAACGCCTGAAATAGTGCATAAAGCAGTTGATTTGATTAAAAATTCTCATGTGCCAGAATTTAATCTAGATTTGATTTATGGCATTTATGGGCAAACAAAAACTTCTTGGTTGTATTCGCTAGAGCGTACGGTTGCTTATGAACCAACAGAAATTTTTCTTTATCCACTTTATACTCGGCCTTTAACTGGTTTGAGTAAAATGCAGCAATCTAGTACCGATAACCGTCTCGAACTCTATAGAGTTGGCATACATTTTTTGAAAGAGAATGATTATATCCAAACTTCTATGCGTTGTTTTAGAAAGGCAAATGCGCCAGTAATTTCGAATAATTATTCTGCTACTACCAACGGAATGATTGGAATTGGGGCGGGGGCTCGTTCTTATACAAGCAATTTGCATTATAGTACGAATTATGCCGTTACTCGAAAAGCGACCAAAGCAATCATCCATGCGTATAGTCTAAAAGAAAATTTTGAGACGATTGATTATGGTTTTCGTTTAAATAAATCGGAACAAATAAATCGTTTTTTAATCAAGTCTTTGATTGACGGTGGCATTTTGTACCCTGAAGTGTTCCAACAGCAATTTGGAATAGACTGTTTTTCTCTACCTATTATACAACAGTTGAGGAAAAATAAATGGCTAAAGCAAACCGAAAATTATTTACAATTGAGTAAAGCTGGAATGGAGTTAGAAGATGCGATTGGGCCTATGTTTTACTCTAAACGAGTGAAAGATTTAACGAAATCCTTTGAATTGGCTTAACTGGTAGTAAAGCCTTCAGGCTTTCCTGTCAAAGGCCTTTAGGTCTGACTTTATATATATCTTATTTAGAAAATAAAATATGCCGACCTGAAGGTCGGTTACGGGAAAGCCTGAAGGCCTTTTCTACCAGTTTATTTAAATATGAAACCAGCACTTAATATACTATACCGAGGGCCATTGGAAAGTTGCAATTACGATTGTCAATATTGCCCTTTTGCTAAAAAGAAAAATACTAGAGAAGAGTTGCTTTATGATAAGGAGTGTCTTGATAAATTTGTTACTTGGGTGAGCGAACAACCGTATACCATTAGTATTTTATTTACCCCTTGGGGAGAAGCTTTAATTCGTAAGTATTACCAAGCAGCCATCATTCGATTGAGTCATTTACCCAATGTAAAAAAGGTAGCAATTCAAACAAATTTGTCTAGTAGATTAGGGTGGTTAGAAAAATCGAATATAGCTAAAGTAGCGCTCTGGACAACCTATCATCCTACAGAAATAAGTGTGGAACAATTTGTTAAAAAATGCGAAGAATTAATTGCGTTAAATGTCAGATTTAGTGTAGGTATCGTTGGGAAAATAGAACATTTTTCGGAGGCACAACAATTGCGTGATAGTCTACCTAAATCAGTTTATGTTTGGGTCAATGCCTACAAACGAGTCGCTAATTATTACACTAAAGAAGACATTGTTTTTTTACATCAAATTGACCCTTTATTTAATTTAAATAATACCATTTATAATACGAAAGGAAAAGCTTGTTTTGCGGGCGAATCTAGTTTGTCGATTGATGGTGAAGGGAATATTAGTCGTTGTCATTTTATTAAAGATGAATTAGGCAATATTTATGAACAAACACTATCTGAAATTTTAAAACCTACACCTTGTAGTAATCCTCAATGTCGTTGTTATATAGGCTATATGCATTTAAAAGAATTGGATTTAGCTGCTATTTATGGGGATAGTGTTTTAGAGCGGATTCCTTTAGAAACGCTATAGGATTCATTCGCTAATTTACCCCTCCTTGTTTAAGCCGTTTTCAGCGGCGTTTCCAAAAAGTGTATGGTTTTAAAATTCGCTAATAAAAATATTTCAAAACAATAATAATAATAATAATGAAAGCTGAATTAATTTATCAAGATTACAGAAGTAATAAATTTGGTTAGGAACAGAGGATTATGGATGTACTATAGTTACTGAAGATTTAGAACCAATTTTAAATGGCTATTATCCAAGATTAAAATACTTAGGCTTAAAAAATTACTATCAGCAAGATGATTTAGTAGAGGAGTTACATGATGCAACAATTTTGCAGACACTCGAAACCTTAGATTTATCAATGGGAACTTTAACGGATAAGGGAGCGGAGGCCTTATATAATAATAATGCCTTAATGGAATTGAAGCATATCAATTGTAGATATCACTTTATTTCTAATAAATGGCAAAAACAATTAAAAGAAAAGTTTTCTGCTCAAAATATTAATTTGACAGATGCAGAAGAACCAGATAAGTATAATGATGAAGTATACTATTATGTAGAAATTGGGGAATAAATGAAGCATATACAAGAAGCACAATTCTTAACCATTGGGGCTACTAATTCAAGGAAAGTGCAATTTTGGGAGCAAGCCCTAAGGCAAAAAAATATACCACATCGTTTGTTGGATTATCAGCAAATAATGCATGGTGATTTCCCCGAATTTGCTTCACCAACTATTTTAAGGATTTCATCTACTGGAGAAAATTTTGCCCTCTGGAAGGCTATTTTAAGGAAGGGTGGTTGTCCTTTTACAGAACAGTTTCACTTCGAGAAAGGACTTATTTATCCGAATGCTTACTGGTATCGAGGCTGGTGTAAAATACTGCAAGGAATAGCTGATTTTATTAATGCAAATCCATTATTACAGCCCATAAATTCACCTGCCTCGATACAATTAGCTTTTCATAAATTAAAATGCCAACAATTACTAAATCAATATGATATCCGTATCCCTAAGATTATTCTGTCTAAAGTAACTACTTATGAGGAGTTGATGGAAAAATTGCAAAAAAAAAATATCCATCAAGTTTTTATCAAACCTTATCATGGTTCTTCTGCCTCAGGCGTTATGGCATTTAGACAAGCGAATGGTAAGCAAATGCTCTACACCACTATTCAATTAAAAGGTGGAAAATTGTATAATAATTTGCGCTTACAGAAATATAATTCACTATCCCAAATCAAAGCAATTATTAAGGCGATGATACCTAGTGGTTTGATGGTCGAAGCATGGATTCGGAAAAAAACTTTTCAGGAAAAGAGCGTTGATTTTAGAATATTGGTGATTAATGGCAAGGCTGCTTTTGTCGTTCCAAGAATGAGTAATCATTTTATAACCAATTTGCACTTAGGTAATGAGAAAGGGAATATTGAAATGGTAGAAAAAGCTTGGGGCAAAGGTGTGATTGAAATGACTAAAAAATTAGCGGTACAAGCAGTCCATGTAATGGGTGGTTTGTTTTATGCAGGTGTGGATGTGGCCATTTCCTCCAAAGGCATTCCCTATGTGCTAGAAGTTAATGCCTTTGGAGATATGCTATTGAATATTTATAAAGATGACCTGACGACTTATGAATATGAATTGAAAGAATGGTTAAATTTTTTACCCTTTTAAATTACCTTTGCGCCATCTTCAATAGAGACAGTATAAGGGGTTAAGTCTTTATTAAATCGTTCTTTATAAGCTTTGGCGGCATGAGTATTAAAGATGCCGACCATTTCTTTTTTGATAATAGAAATCGTACAGCCACCAAAGCCACCACCCATCATTCTACTCCCAATAATATAGTCTTTGTCTAAGGTCAATTGTACTAAAAAATCCAATTCTGGGCAACTAACTTCATAATCGTTTTGTAAACTGAAATGCGATTGATAGACTAATTCTCCTAATAATTGATGATTCCCCGTTTTCATCGCTTCAGTTGCTTCCAAAACTCTTTGATTTTCGGAAACCACGTGGTAGCAACGTTTAAAGGTAATAGCAGGCATTTTCCCATTAAACTCACTTAGTACGGATAAGGTAACATCTCGTAAATTCTTGATCGTTGGATATTTTTCTTTAATAATCGCAACGCCCTTTTCACACTCTGTCCGTCGGTTATTGTATTCGGAATCCCCTAAAGAATGAGAGACGTTTGTATTTAGTAAAAGCAATTGATAATTGCCTAAGTCAAGTGGAAAATATTCATAGGCTAAAGAACGACAATCGAGCAGTATTACCTGATTTTTTTTGCCCATCATGCTAGCAAATTGATCCATAATGCCGCATTTGATGCCGACAAAATTATGCTCCGCCATTTGTGCAGCCCTAATCAATTGCCATTTATCAAATTCCAATTCAAATAACTCATTTAAAGCAAAGGCAAAACTACATTCCAAAGAAGCAGACGAACTCATGCCACTACCAATCGGTACATTACCCCCAAATTCGCAATCAAATCCTGTAAATTTTGCCCCTATTTTTTGCAATTCAGCAACAACACCTAGCATATAATTCTGCCATCCACTCTCGACTGGTTTCACTTCATTTAAATCAAAGTAAGCGACTTCTCCAATATTTAAAGCAATCATGCTACAATTACTAGCTGTATCATTCTTTTTTAAATACACAACCGTTGCCTTATCAATAGCAGCAGGCAAGACAAATCCATCATTATAATCGGTATGTTCTCCAATAATATTAATCCGTCCTGGTGACTGTGTCTTTATTGATAAAGCCATGTTAATTATTAAAAACTTAAAATCCTCCTTTACTAAAAAGCAGCAATCTCTTTGATTAGAAATTGCTGCATGATATAAAATATTGTATAAAACTAAAAATCAAATTGTTGTAAGTGTAAAAATAACGCTTATCTTTGGGAAATCAAAATTCATTTTTTATAAATATTTTTAGTGAAAAAAAATACTTCACCAATTTATTATGCAGATGCTAACCCATTGCTCTTAGCGGTGGATTGTATCATTTTTGGTTTTGATCGAGATTCACTAAAACTCTTACTATTTCAACGAAAAGTTGCCCCTTTTCAGGACGAATGGTCTTTGATTGGTAGTTTTGTAAAACAAGAAGAAAGTGTTTTAAAAGCAGCAGAGAGAGTTCTTAAAACGCATACAGGGTTGACCAATGTTTTTATGGAAGAATTGGGTAGTTATGGTGCAGTTAAAAGAGACCCTGGCGCAAGAGTAATTTCTATCGCACATTATGCGTTGATGCGCCTTGCCGAGGAATACAAACAGATCGATCAAACTTATAAAGCCCAATGGTTTGAATTTGATCAACTACCTGATTTAATCCTAGACCATCAACAAATGGTACAAGATGCGTTAGAAAAATTACGTCGAAAAACAAGATACCGTCCTATTGGTTTTGAATTATTACCCGAAAAATTTACCATTCCACAATTACGTCTGCTTTACGAAGTAATCTATCAGCGACCACTAGATCGTCGAAATTTCCGCAAGAAAATCTTATCCATGAAAATCTTAGAGAAGCTAGAAGAAAAGGATAAAACCAATTCCAGAAAAGGTGCCTTTTTATATCGTTTCAATCCTGAAAAATACCAAGAAATGGTCGAACGTGGGGTTGATTTTGTTATTTAATCAAAAGATCGCTACGCTGAGAGAAGTCAGACCATTATCTTCGATAATTGAGAGAATAGAGGTGCTCTTCTGACAGTTATCAAAGCTAACGATCTGACTTATATCTTTTCTTAATTATATCGCTCTCGCCACAAGCACATCATCGCTGCATTTGTCTATTAATATATTCAATTTCACCAGTTCCAAGTCTCTGTTCTCATTTCTAAATAATCACATGAATCCATTTATTTTGCCCTATCGCTAATCAAAAAAGTAAAAATGATGTTGTAGCTGTATGAAATCGTTTTTCTTATCACTATTCATCTACTTTAATTTCAACCTAATGACTGCTCAAACTACTGTTCTACAAACACTCGATTTAAAAAATCAGTTAACTTGGCGCATTATTAATGATGGGGTAATGGGTGGTATTTCTAGGAGTAAAATGGAATTATTACCTACTGGAAAATGGCAATTTAGCGGTACCGTTTCTTTAGAAAATAATGGTGGTTTTGCTTCCACTCGTGGTATTTTAGTTGATCATCCAATGCAATCCTTTTCAAAAATAAAGGTTCGATTAAAAGGAGATGGTAATAAATACAGCTTTCGGATTCGAACAGATGACAATTTTGATGGCGTTGCTTATAAAAATGATTTTGCTACAAAAGGAGGGGAATGGGAAGAGATTATCTTATCCTTAATTGATTTTATTCCAACTTGGCGAGGACGGCAATTACAAAACGTTTCTGCGATTACACCTACTAAAATTAGCCAAATCGGTTTTTTAATTTCGGATAAGCAAAAGGGTGCTTTTTCTTTGTTGGTTGATTCGATACAGTTTTTGGAGTAAACCCATTTCAAATGGCACAATTAGGATTTGCCTCCAACGTGTCGTAGGTACGAAACCTGCCTGCTGGCAGGCAGGGATAGGTAGTAGAGAAAATATAGGCTTAGTATATCAAAAATCTCGTGCCGTAGGTACGTAAGAAACATTTCTATAAGCATAATCTTACGTACCTACGGCACGAAAAAAAGGAAAACATCCAAGGCTACATCTGCTACCTATCTTAAGTACCTAAAGGCACTATTTTCTTGTATACAAATTCCAATTGAACAGATTTTAAACTTATCTATTGCTGTATTGGTAGCATCATGTTTAAAATTATTCTGATTGATTTCAGGTGAACTAAAGTTCACCCATACTATTTGATTATGTTATCAACCGTTTATGATTATGCGATTATTGGAGCAGGTGGTGCAGGTTTGCACCTGGCGCTTGCTATGCTTGATGATCAATGGTTTGCGGATAAAAAGATACTGCTGCTGGATAAAGACCCGAAGCAAACAAATGACAAGACCTGGTCTTTTTGGGAAAAAGGAAAGGGTAAATGGGATACCGTTATCGAAAAAAGTTGGGAGAAAGGAAAATTCAACACCAAAGAAAAAAGTATAGATTTCGAGCTAGCACCTTATTTATACAAAACTTTACCTGCTATTAATTTTTATGATTTTGCTAGAAAAAAAATTACTATAGCCAATAATATTACTTGGATTCAAGAAGAAATAAGTACTGTTCATAAAAGGGAAGCGGACATTAAAATAGAAGGCGAGCAAGCAACTTATGCTGCCAAACAAGTATTTGATAGTCGGATAGATAAAGAATTTTTTAAAGCAAAAAACGATTATTTTACGCTTCAACAACATTTTAAAGGTTGGGTAATAGAAACCGAAACGCCTGTTTTTGATACCACGACTTTTGTCATGATGGATTATCAGATAAAATGGCAGGATAGTTCAAGTTTCACTTATGTTTTGCCGTTCTCGCCAACAAAAGCCTTAGTGGAATTTACCTTATTTACACCCGACTTGATTGAATATGATGCGTATGATGCTTTACTCAAACAGTACATTCAAGACATTCTAAAAATCGATCAATATCAGATTACAAAAGTAGAATATGGTATTATTCCGATGAGTGATTATCCTTTTCAAAAAGCCAATCAGGAAGGAATCATGAAAATTGGTACCGCAGGGGCACACGTCAAACCATCTTCTGGTTATGCCTTTAAAAACATGGAAAAGGTAGCACAAAAAATCATTATCAATTTAAAAAATAATCGCCCGCCCACCAGCAATATTTTAAGCAAAAAATTCTATTTCTATGATTCCCTCTATCTAGATGTGTTGGTTAATCATAATGAATTAGGCGAGTCGATTTATACCGATATGTATGAAAAAAACTCGATCCAGCAGATTTTAAAATTTTTAGATGAAGAAACCGGTTTATGGGAAGACTTTAAGATTATTCTTTCCTTTAAATTTAGTCCGTTTCTAAAAGCTTTATGGTATTATTTAACGGGGATGCGAATAAAATAATAACTGAGCCAAATAGTTTTTATCGTCCACAAACTAGTTCTAATCCAATTTGTCTGTACTAATTTGTTGATTAAGTTACTATCCTTTCCAGCCCCTAATTGATTGTGAATCGGTACTTGAATCAAAAAAGTACTTAACCAGATACCTAAAACGAAGACAAAAGGGATTAACCAAATAATAGACCATTTCTGTTGCTGTGCTAAATACAATCCCAAACCCAATTCACCCAACATTAAAGGCATCACGATAGGGGTGATAGAACGAGTATGATGCTGATGAAAAGCTAGAAAATGATCCGTTGAAATAAATTCAAAAGTAGGATAATGAACTAACTGGATCACCCAAATCAATCCAACTAATACCCAAGAAATAAGGAGATTCCAAAAAGTAGCTTCCACCATAAAATAGTTTTACAATTTAATTCGCATCAAATAATCGTCGCAAGTCATATACAACGTTTTTTGATTGGCATCTAAGGCACAGTTAGAGGTAGCTTCCCCTGTCTTAATTTTACCCAAAACCGCTCCTTCGGGATTAAATACCCAAACCCCACCAGGTCCAGTTGCCCAAATATTTCCTTTTTTATCCACTTTTAAACCATCAGGCAATCCTTTTTCCTCGCTGCCTGTCGCATCATGGAATAAGCGCTCATTGGCAACAGTTCCATCTTCGTTTAAAGTAAAAGCTGTCCAATTCGCTGCTTTGGGATCAGAACAAGCAATGTATAAAATTTTTTCATCTGGAGATAATCCAATTCCATTTGGCCTAGTAATTTTGTCAGAGATTAAACTCAATTGCCCCTCTTTAGAATAGCGATAAACCCCTTGAAAAGGGATTTCTTTAGCAGGGTCATCAACATTTCCTGCCAAGCCATACGGAGGATCTGTGAAATACAAATTGCCTTGGCTATCATAAACAGCATCATTAGGGCTGTTAAATCTTTTACCTTCATATTCGCCAATAATCGTTTCAAACTGTGGTTGTGGATTGGTTAAAGGAGTCGTCATTTTCGCCATTCTCCTATCTCCATGTTGACAAAGGACTAAGTTTCCATCAGCATCTAAAATTAAACCATTAGAACCAGGTTCTCCTTTTCTAGGGGTTTCTCCTGTATAACCAGAAGGCGTTAAATACAAACTCAAGCCGTCCTTTTCAGACCACTTCATAATACGATTTGGCGGAATATCAGAGAACAATAAATATTGCCCCTCTTCCACCCAAAGTGGTCCTTCTGTCCAAGTAAAACCATCTGCCAATACTTCTATCTTAGCATCTTTAGGAATTAAGTCATTCATGGCTTCGCTTAGTCTTTCTACACTACCAGTTGTTCTAAAAGAGGCTTTTTCGACGCTTGGTATTTTTTTCTTTTCTGTTTCAGATGTAGATGAAGGTTGACAAGAAAGAATAATTAAACAGTAAAATGCAAGAGTAGGTATGTATTTCATAATTAATCAATTCATTATCAAATAAAAGTGAAAGTAAAAAATCCTCTCAATAATAAAAAATTAAAGCGCTATAATCCGTGGGGAATTAAAAAGAGCATGTCCAACTTGTTTTTATTCGCTATTTAATGAACGGAATTAGTCGCCAGATAACTTTCTCGCCATTTCCAAAGTCCTACCCAAGACATCACAAAATAAATGACCATCAATCCTGGAAAAATGGATAATCCTTGTGTACCATATAACCAAATACTAACCCCATTAATGATAATCCAATAAACCCAAGTGTAAAGGTATTTGTGCGCTTCTAAGTAACTAGCAATAAAACTAAAAATCGTCGTATTGGAATCTATGAATGATTTTTCTGCATCTGTATAGGTTTTAAAAATATAGCCTAATAAAAATGCTAAGATAAAACCAACCATGATCCATAAAACATGCGATTTTAACGGTAATTTCTTAACCGTCAAAGCAGTATTCGTACTAGTATTATTCGACCATTTATACCACCCATAAATACTGAACGGAATAAAAGTAAAATACAAAAAAGCTTCTGAATATAGTTTAACATTAGCAAGTGCATAAACGCTTAAAACGGCAGATATAATTGCAAAAAACCAACACCAAATATTTTCCTTCATCAACAGAAAAAGGTAAATCAAGGAAAAAGTAGTTGCTACGATTTCAATAACAAAATCTAAATCTAAGTTCATAATTATTTACTCAATTCAAATAAGGTAAAATTATGGTTAAAAAATGAATTATTGTATTAACCCTTTTTTCTAGTTAATTTTGCCCACCTTAAACTACACCGTAAAATTATACGATCATGGAAAAGTTAGACGCATTAAATCAAGTAGCTGAATTTCACCGAACTTTCAAACATCCAATTGAACCAGCACCAATTATTCCTGCCGAAAAACGCTGTAAATTGAGGGTTTCTCTGATTGCAGAAGAATTAAAAGAGCTAGAAGAAGCGATTGCAGATAATGACTTGGTAGAGATTGCCGATGCTTTATGCGATATTCAATACGTTTTATCAGGCGCTATTTTAGAATTCGGAATGGGCGATAAATTTAAAACGCTCTTTGATGAAGTGCAACGATCTAATATGAGTAAAACCTGTAAATCAAAGGAAGAAGCAGAAGCGACTATGGCACATTATAAAAAGACCAAAGGCGTAGATAGTTATTTCAAGAAAGAAGGCGATGTTTATCTAGTTTTTCGGGAATCCGATAATAAGACCTTGAAATCTATTAATTATTCACCTGCTGATTTGAAAAGCATTTTGGAGAAATAATTTTAAATAACAGGAACGATAAAACTATCTAAATCCGTTGTACTTTAATTATCCGTTGTACAATTTTTACTACAACGGATAATTAAAGGGCAACAGATCTAGATATTTATTAGCATATAATCTCCTCCTATCATAAACAAAACGAAAATGGCAAAACCACCAACTATCTTCCCTTATTCCAATTATTTGGGGATGCAGTTAATCAAACAAGAACAAGGCAAAAGCCATTTTCAATTACCCATTCAAGATTTTCATTTCAATCCACAAAAATCCGTGCATGGCGGAGTATTATATTCTTTAGCTGATTCAGGAATGGGCTGTGCATTATATCCAATGCTAGATTTGGCAAACGGAGAATTATGTGCGACGATTGAAATCAAAATGACTTATTTAAAAGCAGCTCGAAAAGGCGTATTAGATTGCCATACGGTCGTCATTAATAAAGGCAAAAGAGTCGCCATGGTAGAATCAGAAGTTTGGAATGAAGGTAAGTTAGTAGCTAAAGCAACAGGAAGTTATGCTGTTTTTACACCAAGTAAATCTTAAAGTGTAACACGACGCTCCTGAGTCGGTACGCTATTTTTAGATCCCCACACTTTTCACCGCAATACCATAATTATTAAGTTTTTTCGTTAAATTGCAGCATAAAAAACGGAAAACTTATGAAGTATCATTTCTCCTTACTATCCTTAATTGCGCTACTCTTCGCTTGTAATCAACCTGCCGAGAAAGCAGCATCTTCAACTACAGAAGAAAATCGCCCACCCAATATCGTCCTCATTTTCACAGACGACCAAGGTTATCAAGATTTAAGCTGCTATGGTTCACCAACTATTAAAACGCCGAATATTGACCAAATGGCAAAAGAAGGCGCACGATTCACCAATTTCTATGTCTCTCAACCTGTTTGTTCTGCTTCTAGGTCTTCTTTATTGACAGGCTGTTATGCCAATCGAATAGGGATTTCTGGTGCATTTAGTCCTTATGTTGGAAAAGGCTTACATCCCCAAGAAGAAACAATTGCGGAGATTTTAAAACCACTCGGCTATGCCACGGCTATTTATGGAAAATGGCATTTAGGATCAGAACCAGAATTATTACCAACTCGACAAGGCTTTGATGAATATTTCGGCATTCCTTACTCTAACGATATGTGGCCATTCCATCCTTGGCAAGGAAGTGTTTTCAATTTTCCTGTATTGCCATTAGTAGAAAATGAAACGGTGATTGATACGTTAGATGACCAAAGTCAAATTACGACCCAATACACAGAAAGAGCCGTCAATTTCATTCAAAAGCATAAGGACGAACCGTTCTTTTTATATGTACCGCATAGTATGCCGCACGTTCCACTTTACGTTTCGGATAAGTTCAAAAGTAAATCTGCAGGTGGTTTATATGGTGATGTGATTGAAGAAATAGATTGGTCAACAGGCGAAATTTTAAAAACTTTAAAAGAAAATGGACTAGACGAAAATACCTTAGTTATTTTCACTTCCGATAATGGCCCTTGGTTATCTTATGGTGATCATTCTGGCGTGGCATTGCCCTTACGAGAAGGAAAAGGAACAGCTTTAGAAGGTGGTGTCAGAGTGCCTTGTGTGATGCGTTGGCCAACTAAAATTCCTGCTGGACAAACGATTAATAATCCAGCTATGACGATTGATATTCTACCGACTATTGCCGAATTAACGGGCGCAAAACTACCGACTAAAAAGATTGATGGCAAAAGTATGAATCATCTGATGGAAGGAAAAACAGATTTACCGCCTCACCATGATGCTTATTATTTTTATTACAAACAAAATGAGTTACATGGTATTTTAAGCGGTGATGGTCGATGGAAATTATATTTACCTCATCAATATCGATCGCTGAATGGACGAGTCGGAACAAATGACGGTTTGCCTATTAATTATGACCAAAATCTAATTAAAGAAGAATTATATGATTTGAATAATGATATTAGTGAAACGACGGATATAGCAGCACAACATCCTGAAATTGTTGCTCAATTATTGGAACACGCAGAATTGGCTCGGCAGGAATTGGGGGATAAATTGACGGATAGGGTTGGTGTTGGGGTTCGGCCGATAGGGTTGGTCGCAGATGTGGAATAAAATCTTAAATCATAGTTCATAAATCTTAAATCATAAATCTGTCAAGTGAATAAAAAACGAGGCAGATTTATGATTTATGATGTAAGATTTCAGATATATGATTGCTGAATTAACCTAATTTTCGATATTAAATCGTCAGTAGCGTAACCTAGTACCTCTAAACCTTGTACCCTAAAAACAGCTAAGTTACCTTTACACCCCGTAACCTTAAAACCTCAGCAATTCATAACCTCGCAATCTTAAAAAATGTCTGTTTACGATAAATACGAAACTGTTATTGGCTTAGAAGTGCATATACAATTAGGCACGAAGAGTAAAGCTTTTTGTGGAGATGATGCCAGTTTTGGTGCACCGCCGAATACACATATTAGTACAATCTCTTTAGGACATCCAGGAACTTTGCCTCGGTTGAATAAAAAGCAGATAGAGTATGCCGTTAAACTAGGCTTAGCATTGGGTTCTAAAATCAGCCCAACAAATAATTTTGATCGTAAAAATTATTTTTATGCAGATTTGCCCAAAGGCTATCAAATTACGCAAGATAGGATGCCGATTGCTATTGGCGGTGGAATCGACGTAGAAACAGAAGCAGGCGGAAAACGGCATATTCGGATGCACCATATCCACATGGAAGAAGATGCAGGTAAGTCCATTCACGATTTAGCACCTGACGCTACTTTTATTGACTTAAATCGGGCGGGTGTACCCTTAGTAGAAGCGGTGACAGAACCCGATTTTCGATCGGCACAAGAAGTAGATGTCTTTATGAATGCGATGCGGCAATTGGTTCGTTACTTAGAAATATCTGATGGGAATATGCAAGAAGGGTCTTTGCGTTGTGATTGTAATGTTTCGGTACGTTTAAAAGGGGCAGAAAAGTTTGGGGAACGTTGTGAGGTTAAAAATATGAACTCGATGCGTTTTGCCCGACGAGCGATTGAATTCGAACGAAAACGACAAATTGATTTATTAGAATCAGGCGGAAAAGTAAGCCAGCAAACTTTAAATTTTGATCCTGCTACAGGAATCACTTCTCCCCTTCGAGATAAGGAAAATGCACATGATTACCGGTATTTTCCAGAACCAGATTTGCCACCAGTTGTAATTTCTGACGACTATTTAGCAAATATAAAAGCAGAAATGCCTGCCTTGCCTTGGGTCTTACAAAAGGAATTCATTGAAAAATATAAGTTATCACCTTATAATGCGAAGTTATTAACAGAGGAGAAAGGCATTGCCTTATTTTTCCAAGAACTAACCAAGCATACCAAAAATTATAAGGGCGCTGCCAATTTAATGATTAATAAAATCAGCCCTTGGTTAAGTGAAGAGAAAGTGAGTATTGCTGACTTTCCAATCAATCATACACAATTAGGCGCTTTGATTCAGTTAATTGACGATGGAAAAGTAAGTAATACCATTGCTTACCAACGTATTTTTCCTGAATTATTGACAACTAAAAAAATGCCTTTGGAAATTGCCGAAGCATTAAATTTAGTGCAATCGGACGATACCGACTTTTTGGAAAAATTAGTAGATGATGTGATTGCGAAGAATCCAGATAAAGTCAAAGCTTATCAGAAAGGGAAGAAGGGCTTAATTGGCTTTTTTATGGGCGCTGTGATGAAAGCATCTAGAGGAAAGGCAGAACCGAAAAGTACCAATGCTTTATTGATGAAAAAATTACAAGCATAATAGACTTAATTCTGAATGAAGAATTTTGAATATCACTAACTCTTTGATTTTCAGCACTCAAATTTCGTTATACGATTTTATTCAGAATAAACACTAATAAATATAAAAGCTATCAGTATAAGGTTACAATCAATTGTTTAAAATTTAACCTTCGTCCCTCTCAACCTCTGACCGATAGCCAATATAAAACCTAACCATATTCACTTTAGTATGAAAAACACATTTTTTTTATTCATTGTAGGCTTATTCCTAATGGTCAATCAAGGCGTTGCGCAAAAAAAAGCGATCACAGTAGCGGATATTTGGCAAGATTATAAATTCACAGGAAAATCAGTTCCAGGCTTTAATTTTCTGAAAGATGGCAAACATTATACGCGATTAGAGGACAATACCATCAAGCAATATGATTTGGTATCTGGTCAATTTGTGGATATTATTTTTGCGACTTCTGAAATTGATGTTGCCGCTAACTTTCCAGAAAAATTCGATAGTTATACGTTCAATGCGGATGAAACCAAAATTTTATTAGAAACAGCTAAAGAAAAAATTTACAGACGTTCCTCTAAGGCGAATTATTACGTTTGGGATATAACAACTAAGACGATTACGGAGTTATTTGAAAAAGACAAACAAAGCTATGCGACTTTTAGTCCTGATGCGAATAAAGTAGCATTTGTAGTTAATAATGACTTATTCGTTAAGGATTTAGAAAATGGGGAGCTTACCCAAGTTACCAACGATGGTGCGTCTAATAAAATCATCAACGGCGGAGCAGATTGGGTGTATGAAGAAGAATTTTCTTTTGCCAAAGCTTTTCATTGGTCACCAGATGGGGAAAAGATTGCTTTTATGCGCTTTGATGAAAACGAAGTAAAGGAATTTACCATGACCAAATTTAAGGGTGGTTTATACCCAGAATATGAGACTTTTAAATATCCAAAAGTAGGCGAAAAAAATGCCGTCGTTTCTATTCATATTTATGATGTGGCTAATAAAAAGACCGTAACTGCGGAGACTGGTACCGAAACAGATATTTATTTTCCAAGAATAAAATGGACACAAGATCCTAATGAGTTGTGTATTTTTCGAATGAATCGCCATCAAAATGATTTAGAATTATTATTAGCAGATGCAGCGAATGGAAAAACTAGTGTATTACTAAAAGAAACCAATAAATATTACATTGACATTGATGACGACTTGACTTTTTTAAAGGATGGTAAATGTTTTATTTGGACAAGCGAGCAAGATGGTTTTAATCATATCTACCTCTATGATATGAAGGGTAAAAAGAAGCAACAACTGACGAGTGGAAAATATGATGTAAGTAAATTTTATGGAGTGAATGAAGAAACGAAGCAAGTTTATTATAAGTCTTCCGAGACTTCTCCATTAGAAGAAAATATTTATACAGTCGATTTAAAAGGCAAAAACAAAGAGCGATTAACCAAAGGCGGCGGCACACATAACGCCCAATTCAGCAGTACCTTTGATTATTTTGTCAATAATCATTCTACCATCAATGCACCTGCTTCTTATGTCGTGCGAGATAATAAAGGCAAGACAATTAGAGTCATTGAAAATAATGCCGCTTTAGCAGAAACGCAAAAAGAATACGACCTCAATCCAGTAGAATTTTTCCAATTTGAAACCAGCGAGAAAGTCAAATTAAATGGTTGGATGATTAAGCCGACTAATTTTAATCCGAACCGCCAATATCCAGTTTTCATGACTTTATATGGTGGTCCAGGCAGTCAACAGGTAAAAGATCAATGGAAAGGGCAAAATTACTGGTGGTTTCAAATGTTAGCCCAACAAGGTTATATAGTGGCTTGTGTTGATAATAGAGGAACAGGCGCAAGAGGGGAAGAATTCAAAAAAGTAACCTACCAACAATTGGGGCATTATGAAACGATTGACCAAATAGAAGCAGCAAAGTATTTAGGGAACTTGCCTTATGCAGATGCTAGTCGAATTGGGATTTTTGGTTGGTCGTATGGTGGTTTCATGTCTTCTTTATGTTTACTAAAAGGCAATGATGTTTTCAAAGCAGCAATTGCCGTTGCACCCGTAACTAGCTGGCGTTGGTACGATTCCATTTACACGGAACGGTATATGCGCACAGAAGCAGAAAATCCAGATGGTTATAAAAACAACTCTCCTGTTTATTTTGCGGATCAATTAAAAGGACATTATTTATTAGTGCATGGAGGAGGAGATGACAATGTGCATTACCAACAAAGTGCAGAGATGATGAATGCCTTGATTGATGCCAATAAACAATTTGATGTTTATACTTACCATAATCGAAATCATGGTATTTATGGTGGGACAACTCGAATGCATTTGTATAATAAAATGACGAATTTTTTGAATGCACAGTTGAAGGGAGATGCTCCTAATTATAATAAAATAAATAGACCTTAAAACGGTAGTTGATTCAATTAAAAACGCCAAATTTCCATTGAGAGATTTGGCGTTTTAAGTTTTGTACTATTCCATTTTCATTAACTTATAAGCTATATTTCCAACCTCTAAAAAGTAGACTCCTTGCAATAAATGAGCTACATCAATTTGTGTATTATTGGCTTGAAGCGTTCCTGAGAGAACTTCTTTCCCAGTAATAGTTATCAGACGATAATCAGTTGGTTGATTAAATGTTTTTTCAATAGTAAGGTGAGTACTAATCGGATTTGGATACACTTTTATAACTGCTGCTTTATTATCAATAGACGCTATACTAGTTGTTGTTCCTGTTAGTTCATTCAATTTATATTGAGCTAAAAAGTTCCAGATTTCTAAAGAAGCATTAATATCTTGATTGGTGCCAAAACCATTTAAAAATGTACCGGGCCAAGTGTGTCCTCCTCCAGTTACTTTAAAATGTTCAACTAACACATTACTCGCTCCTACCTCATACGTTTGCCGCTCAACCGTACTACCATCTGTATCACTATTATTCGCAAAGTCTTGGGAAGTAAACGTAGAACTGGCATTATTAAAATCAACCCAATAAGCTATTACATCATCAATAGACCTTGTCCAATTGGCGCCACCATAAGGAACTACGCCATCATTAGTACCGTGTATTTGTAAAATGGGTGTTGGATGTTGTGGATTACAAGCATCATAGATTTGGGGAGTCATCGAGCCAGTTACAGAAGCAATCGCAGCAATTTTATCACTCAACTGGCAAGCCAATAAAAAACTCATATATCCACCATTTGACATTCCTGTGGAGTAAACTCGTTGTAAGTCAATAGTGTATGCTGTCGAAATTTTTGTTAAAAGTGCTTCTGTAAAACCAACATCATCAATCGTACTACCCAAGGTCCAACCGCCTACATTCCAATGACGAGTATCTGCCCCTGCTAAATTTTCGCCTTGTGGATGTACAATAATAAATCCAGCTGTATCAGCGATGGATCTAAAATCACCATAAAACATTTGTTCGTTGGCATTACTCGTATAGCCATGAAAATTAAAAAGTAGGGGTACTTCTTTTTCAGGAGTATAATTCGCTGGAATATATAGAATATAATCCCTTTCAAGACCATCATGTGTAATGGTCGCATTAATTGTTTGTTGCGTAAACCCTAGAACAGGGAGTAAAATAAAGGATAGTAATATGGTTATATTTTTCATACCACAAATTTAGAAAATAAAACACGCTTAGTAACGACAAAAGAACAAGTTGGTCATCTGGACGAGATTATTGTTTTGCCGTTACTTAAATTGTGAATTATTTTAGCAGTTTCTGCAATCCCTTCAAAACCTTCCGCCCCCGAGATTGAAATCCAGTCGTCCCATGTGGCATAAATTCCTCAATAATAATCCGCAACTCGTCCGCTAAATCTGGTTCTTTTTGACAAAGATTGTAGAGTATACTCATAGAAAATATCCGAACGGCTACTGCCTCATTTGGGTTCGCTAAAAAATTAAAACAGCAATCAGCAACTGTTCCCATTAATTCCTCTGGAAGCTCTACATCTTGTAATAATCTTACTGTATTTCGTTTGACAGCTACATGAATTTTTTCGTCTTTTAGATTGAGAACCATTTTTTCTAAATGCGGACGAATTAAATGCGGTCGTTTTTCTGTGCAATGCGTCATAATCCAAGCAGCCCGTTGCGTCACTCGATAGGTATTACTAAAAAAATGCGTCATTAATTCATCAAACAACTCTTGGTTATCATCGATATAATCTCTGATGAATATTGCCTGTTGTTTGGAATGTTCTTTTAGAATGGCGGCTTTTAAGTCCATAAAAACGAATGCGGTATAGAGGAATCAATAAATTTATTTAAAAATAGCACAAATTAAACAAAAAGTTGTTTATATGCATTAGTTTTTTCTTGTAAATCTTAAAAATCCTGTTATCCTGTCGCCCTTTTCCGTACTTTTACCATCCAAAATAAAACTACATGCAAGATTATTTAAACGAGCTAAACGACGTACAGCGAGATGCGGTCACAACTATAGATGGTCCAGTATTAGTGGTCGCAGGACCGGGGTCGGGAAAGACTAGAGTATTAACTTACCGAATTGCCAATATCATCGAAAGTGGCGTTCCACCTTGGGAAATTCTCGCCTTAACCTTTACCAATAAGTCGGCTAAAGAGATGAAAGAACGAATTGCCAAAGTAGTTGGTAGTCGAGCGAATAACGTATGGGCAGGTACTTTTCACTCTATTTTTGCTCGAATTTTGCGAGTAGAGGCAGAAAAAATTGGCTATCCATCTAGTTTTACGATTTATGATTCGCAAGATTCTAAAAGTGTCATTAGTTCGATTATTAAAGAATTGAATTTAAGTAGAGATCGGTATAATGTGAATGCCATTGCGTCTCGAATTTCTTCTGCGAAAAGTAGTTTGATTCCGCCTAAGTTATATGGGCAGATGAAGGAATTGCTACAACAAGATAGCATTAATAAAAGACCTCGACTTCATGAGGTCTACACCAAATACATGGCACGTTGTAAGCGGGCAGGGGCGATGGATTTTGATGATTTATTATTTCAGTTATATTATTTGTTGCATAAAAATCCAGATGATGTTTTAGATAAATACCGCAAGAAATTTAAATATTTATTGGTCGATGAGTTTCAGGATACCAATTATTTGCAGTATGCGATTATTAAAAAACTATGTAAGTATGAAGGAAGCGGCAATAATATCTGTGTGGTCGGAGATGATGCGCAAAGTATCTATGCGTTTAGAGGGGCAACGGTGGATAATATTTTGGATTTTGAGAAAGATTATAAAGGGTTAAAAACTTTTAAATTAGAACAAAACTATCGATCTACGACGCATATAGTGCAAGCAGCCAATGCAGTTATTGGACATAATAAAAAACAAATTAAGAAAAAGATTTGGTCGCATAAAGGAGATGGCACAAAAATACGAGTCATCAAAGCAGTATCAGATGCAGAAGAAGGCAAACGCATTGCGGATAGTATTATTGAGCAAAAAACAAGACGGCATTTAAGCAATAGCGATATTGCTATTTTGTATCGAACCAATGCCCAATCAAGAATTTTTGAAGAATATTTACGACGCTACAATATTGGGTATAAAGTTTTTGGTGGTACTTCCTTTTACCAAAGAAAAGAGGTGAAAGATTTAATTGGCTATTTGCGTTTAGCAGTCAATCCACAAGATGAAGAAGCGTTGAAACGGGTGATTAATTATCCTAAGAGAGGCATTGGAAATACGACTCTTGAAAAGATTAGTACCAAAGCAGGAGAGAATGAGGTCAATATGTGGGAGGCAATGGATTACGTGGAATTGCCTGCGGGAACGATGAAAAAATTAAAGGCTTTCAAAAAAATGATTGGTGCTTTTATTGATCGTGCAAAAACCGTAGATGCCTATGATTTGGCAGCTTATGCTGCTCGACAATCAGGTTTGATTGCGACCTTAAAAGCAGATACTTCCGTTGAAGGTTTAAGTCGTTTGGAAAACGTTACTTCTTTATTGGATGGTATTAAAGAATTTGTAGAAAATGACGAAGTAGAAGAAGGGCAAGAATTAACAACAGATAAATCACTAGCCAGTTATATTCAGAATATTGCTTTGCATACCAACCAAGACGAAGAGGAAGAAGGCAATCACATTACTTTGATGTCTACACACTCTGCAAAGGGGCTGGAGTTTAAATCTGTTTTTGTCGTAGGTTTAGAAGAAAACTTATTCCCTTCTTTTATGGCGATGAAAACACCTCAAGGCATCGAAGAAGAACGCCGTTTGTTTTATGTAGCGATTACTAGAGCAGAAGAACTATTAACTTTATCCTTTGCGAATAGCCGTTATCGACATGGCAAACATAGCAATAATTCCCCAAGTCGATTTTTAAATGAAATTCCTTTAGATAATATGGATAGTGGTTTTAGCTTGTCAAAACCAAAAACGGGAACGGCTGTTCGACCACAGCGTTCTGGCGTTGCAGGTAATTTTAAGCAAGCTCGAACGCAGGCTAAGCTATCTATTAATGTGGCAGATTTTAAACCAAGTCCAAGTAGTGCGATTCAGGAAGGTCAAAAGGTGTTACATTTGAAGTTTGGAGAAGGAGTAGTCGAACAAGTAGATGGACGAAATGATAAAAAAGTGGCAACGATTAATTTTCCGCAAATTGATAATCCAAAACGTCGCTTGATGTTGAAGTTTGCTAAGTTGCAGATTATGGAATAGCGGGTGAACGGTAAAAGGGTTTACGGTACACGGTTAGTTTCCATTTTCTAATTTTTTATTCAATCTCAATTTCAATATCAACCCCAAGTGATTTCATTTGGTCGCTCAATATCCAGTTGCCCAAAAAATTAGAGAAATCATTGACTTATTCGATTTTGCAGGGTTTATGAAATTGTTATTGCTATTGGAATTGTCATTGAGATTGAAGTTTAATTGTCTATTTTTAGAACCAATCACCCCTGCCTTTTACTATGTGCCCTTTCTTATATTGTACTCACCGTCCCATCTGCTATATCTTCATAAAAAGACTCAATATATTTTCGTATATTTTTTCGACTAGGTTTTGGCAATAAATCAAAATTGCTAATGTAGTCAAGCAATTCTTCCTTTTTAGATTCATAGCGTTCAAAATTCCCTTTCAACTCTTTTTGACGAACGATATGCCCTAAAAAAATCCGCTGCCGACTATTTTTTTGATTTAAATGTTCTGCTATGCGCATATAAGAAACGCCTACTACTCCACTAAAATCGAAATCATAAGGAATTAATTCATATTTATTTGAGCCATGTACTTTCATTGCCTTGGCATTTTTAGCAAAAGGCGTAGCACGCCAATCTACATTTCCAATCATATACTGGAACAAAGCGACATAATTGTACTGCTCAATATTAAAACTATCAATAGGTAATTTGGGTTCGGGATGAACTTCTACGCCAATTCTATCTTCCAATTCTCCCGTATCTTCAATCAAAAAACCTGTTCGTTTTAGGCTATTCATTTTGCCTTTACTGTCCGTATAAGTAATATTTAAATATTGAACTTCGTAACTTTTAGGGGACAAAAGATTATACATTTTATAGACCAAATATTCTCGCAGGACATTTTCTTTACTCTCTTTTTTATCATCTAAGCAATGCGTAACCACTTTATAATCATCATACTTAGCCATGCCATCTGCTTTGAGTTCTTTTTTAGAAAAATTCAGTTTGATGGTTGGAAAATCACAAACTCGTCTACGGTATTTTCCTCTTGGCTTAACTTTTATTTTTCGGGTGATTTGCTCCCCCGCTCTATTTTTGTATGTAAATGTTGCTCGTTGGTAGGACTCTCTTCTTCGGACATTAATTAAGGAATCAAGATCTGTTTCAATCGTAACATTGATAATTTCTTGGTCTTGTAACATGCTGAAAATACTTTCGGCAGGAATGCTATTTTGGGCGGATAAAGAAAAAAAAGCTAGAAAAAGCCCAATAGTTAATAGGAGCAATTGCTTCATAACTGAAAATGTTTGTTTTGAGGTTATGCATTATTAAGCGCATAGATAAGTTCTATGCTTCAATAAGCAAAGGTTTCTATAATTTTCGTCAGTTATTAAGCGGAATGAATTCTTAAGCTATAAATTTAAAAGCTAGTTGATTAAGTTCCAAATATTTGAACGGATAGGAAGAGAAAAAAGTACGGATAAAAACCTAAATGACTAATTTTATCTATTCATTAAGGTATCTAATCTCGAAATGTCCGACTTGCCTACATATTACATTGGCAGTTTTCTAAACATTCAATAATCAAAGAAATATCACGTTCTTTTAAAGAATACAACATTTTTCGACCTTCTCTTTTTACTGTTAAAAGTCCTTTAAAACGCATATTCTGTAAATGATGAGAGGTCAAAGACTGCTCACTATTCAACATATCGCAAATTTCAGTTACCGTTAAATAAGGATGTTGTTCTAATAAATGAACGATTCCTAATCGAGTTGGATGCCCAATCGTTTTTAAGATAAAGGCAATTCTTGTTAATTTTTCAGCTAATTCGCTATTAATCGCTTCTTTTGCTTGAATCTTATCCATATCTGATTTTTTAGCGCGCAACCATCAAGTGATTAGACCGCTGATTTTAAATTACCTTATCATTTTCATAAAAGTACCCACAAACCAATTGGAGTCTGCATTAATTAATCGATCCAAAGTGGAATCTACTTTATTAGAATACAATTGTAAATCTTTGATAATTTTGGCAAATTCTTCTGCGTCTTTATCTTTAGGATCGACATCACCAACGTCATTCAATAACCTTAAAATAGGTTCTAATTCTTTCTTTTTCCGTTGGATAATAATTCGCTTCACCACCTCCCACATATCTTTTTCTGCAATGAAGAATTCTTTTCGTTGCCCTGGAATTAATTCTTTATGAACCAATCCCCAATCAATTAATGCTCTAATATTCATGTTGGCATTGCCTACAGAAATTTGTAATTCCTGCTTAATTTCCATCGCACTTAAAGGTTTTGCTGAAACCAGTAATAGTGCATGAATCTGAGCCATGGTTCGATTGATGCCCCAATTAGACCCAATAGAACCCCATGATTGAACAAATTTATCTTTTTTTTCCTGTGCTGTCATTTTTTGTAGTTAGACCTTTTCTTCGATGATCACTTATTTGAATTTAGTTTTGGTTATACCTGTTTTAAATTCACACGATACGGCTTAATATATCTTAATTATTACAAAGAAACAAAAATACAGGAAGTAAAAGGAAAATTTAGGGGAATGAATTGTTCCTTTATTGTAAAAACAGTCCTTATAATAAATTAGTTTCAAGTTTTGCGAGGATGTGCACTATAAATTTAGGTGATTTATAAATTTGCATCCGATTTTCTTTTTTTCTTTTTGAATTCGCTTAAGTTAGTTGCAATACTAAAATGGCTTGCATTTCCACCTAAATGATAGGCGCCAAAACCAAAAGAAAATCGAAATCGCTTAATTTTCATCCCTATCCCTCCTGAAAAACCTGCTAAACTTCTTAAGTTTCTAAGTGATAAATCTTGTTTCCTAAAATGATTATATGCAAAACGGACTCGAAAGTTCTCTTTTTTACCAAACAAAAATTCGCCACTAAAAATTAAGTGCCGAAATAAATTGTCTATCCATTCATTACTAGTAACATCTTGCTCGCCTAGAAAAAAGGTATTTTCTTGCGAATTTGGGTTATCGTATAATAAATTCCATCGCTCTAAATGTTGAGCGGTGATAGAAAACCGAAAAGGTAAATATTTTAAACGTTTAGAAATACCAAACAATAATTCAAAAGGAACAGCCTCTCTATTACCATCTCTGTAAGTGGCGAGCTGCCCACCAATGTTTCTAAAAACCATAGATGCCACAAATCCTTTTTCATCAATATGATAAATGGCGGATAAGTCGGTGGTCAAGCCAAAAGAATTATAACTTTCAAATTGGGAAGTAATCGCCTTAATATTTACGCCTACATCTAATCGTTCATAAATCGACCGCCCCGCACCAATAGTGATGGCATATTCGGAAGCATCGAATTGACCATTAATATTCCCTAATTCATCTGCTAATTGGAAATCGCCATAATTGATGTATTGTATGCCAAATAAAAAGGTTGTATTTAATTTTTTACTATGCCGTCCATATCCAGCAAACCCTTGCCCTATATCCGCTAAATGAAAACTATGATTAAAAGTCAATTGATTGTGCATCGTATCATTCAATGCAGCAGGATTCCCCAAGGCTAAAGATAAATCATCGTCTCTAACCGTAATATGTTTCCCACCTAGCGCCGTGATTCGAGCAGAAGCTGGCAGATTAAGAAATTCATATACCTTACTACCGCCAATTTGGGCAATTGACGTATTTGAAATACTGATTAGTAGAAAAAGAAAAAGTAAAAATTTATTCATTAGACTTGATTCGAGTTGCGGGTTGCGAGTTACAGGTTATATACGATTTTATTTAAAATTTGACTATCTCCTATTCAAATCCTCTATTTTCAAGCATCATTTATTCAAGAATTAATCCTAATTTCTATTCAATCCGTAACTCGTAACAATACTGATTTATATCAATATTTTTTATTTAAGTAGGCATTCTAATTTTTGGTAAAGTTACGAATCAACTTCTTATATCTTCGACTCATTTGCTTCTTTCGTCCAACTAGTTAGACAAATTCCTTTATTACAATTCATCTTTTTAATAAGTTCTCCGTGTTCGTCAAAGAGTTTTAGTTCTCCGTGTTCATTATCCCCTTCTAAATACTTGCCAGCAGTTTTAGTTTTGCCATTTTTATAATATTCCACAAAAGGGCCATTTTCTTCATTCTCCACAAAAGTAACAATCTCCATGAGTTCTCCACTATCATAATAGCGTTTCCACTCCCCATCCATTTTTCCATTAATATATTTACCCGTCAATTCTAATTGTTTATTTTCATAAAAAGCTTGAAAGTCGCCTGTAAAAATACCATTTTCATAAAATTCGATGGCTTGAATTGCTCCATTTTCGTGATATAAAGTACGTTCTCCTTGCAATTGTCCGTTTTTGTAAAAAGCAGTTTCTAGTAATTGTCCATTATCGTCAAACAGTTCGCTTTTTCCCTCTTTCTGGGTAGTTGCTACATTTTGCACATAGCGTTCTATAATTACGCCCGCTTCGTTTTGTACTTCAATCGTTTTTGTTTTAGAAGAACAGGCAGCCAATGTCATTCCTATAATAAAAAAGCAAATGATATTTTTTATCATGATAATTACAGTTTACAAGTTTCAAACTATTTGGTCAGGATAAACCCCTTAATTCGATAGTCAGATAATAAATTGACATTTTAAATACTATTGTCGTACTAGAAAAATAACTTGTGAACTTTGGTAATATTACTAATTGTATTAGAGGACGGTCGTCTGGAGACGACCAGATAGCGATTTCTAGTCTGAGACTAGAAATATCGGCAACTATCCTTTTTCAAAGTTAACAAGTTATTTTTTGAACTTCACTTAAGTATTTGAGCTATGAAATCCATTGGGCATTAAAATCCGTTGGGAAAAAAATTAGTCCCAACGGATTTTAATACCCAACAGATTATTATCTATTTTTATCTGATGCTCTAATAATAACGTCATTTTAATAAATGAATTATACAATCTAATCCACGATTACTTTTTTAACGGATATTCCCTGATTCGTCACTATTTTTAAAAAATAAATTCCTGTGGGCAAGTGCTGTACATTTAGTAGATTATTGGTAGAAATCAGAACTATTCGACCTTGAAGATTGAGTAGTTCCGTAGGTTGAACTAATTCTAAATCTTCAGACAATTCAATAGTCAAATTATTTTTAGTTGGATTCGGATAAATTTTAATCGCAGCATTATCCAATACTGAAATACCAACCGTAAAAGGCATACAATCATGTAAACGACCAGGCGAAAGTCGTAATCCTAATCCAATAGCAGTATGGTGAATATAATCCGCTTCCTTTTCAATAGGGCATAAAACTAAAGATTCGTCATTACTAGCTTCCGCTCCATAATCATGTAATAAAAGAATATTCTGCAAACTATCTCTCAACATAATTCGATCACCCATATTAGCTAAACTCAGCCGATTACTACTTGCTTTTTGTACCACAGCATTATCAAAAGTAGATCCAATTTCTCCACCACCAAATACCAAAAATAATTGATTAGGTTGGATAATGGTACTATCTGGGATTTGGTGACGCAATAAATCCGCATCATAAATGGCTATCCCAGATAAGTCAATAGCTTCATCAGAAACATTTAAAAATTCTAAAAATTCATCTTGACTCGCATTTCGCACACCATCTCCATTCGCATCACCAATCAAACTATTGGGCGGATCCGCTAAAAATTCTGTTAGGATTAAACCAAATTCATTATCATCATCAAAAATGGTTAATTCAAAAGATTGGTTGATACTGATTTGATTGCTGTCAGGGGCATTCACATTAGTAATGGTGAAAATAAAAGTTTCTTGTCCTTCTATTTCAACATCATCAGCAATGGGAATACTCAATAATCGTTGACTATTCGAGTTGACTGGAAAAATAACCATCTCGGAAGTAAAACCAACTAAATCGGCAGCGTCTCCTGTACCGCCTGTTAGTTCTACTGTAAGAATTACTTGAATTGGTTTTGGGTTAATTAAATTTAGAGACAAATCAATCTGACCATCACTTTCAATCGCTATTCCTCTATTAACTGTAAAATGAATTAAAGTGGTATCACCATTATTAAAAGGAAAAGAATTCGTCAATGTACCTGGTGAATAAGGTAAACCAAAAGCATCTGGTCTTTCTGTATGTGGTAGAAAATCACCTGTAAATTCTGGTGTTCTCACCAAAGAAGCATCAATATTCGTTTCAGCATAAGTCAAGCTATCAAGAACAATGCCTTCCTCCGTTTGTAAGATGACCGCTGATCCAGCGTTACTCAAACTTAAGCTACCACTTGAAGCTAATAAAACGGGGCTTTGACCAAATAATCCATTTGGTGTACCACCACCGAATATTACCAAAAAGGTTTTTGGTGGCATGATTAACCCATCGTCAAATTTATGTTTGATCGTTTGGTCAATAATTAATTGGAAACCACTAAGATTTACAGGCAAGGAATCATTATTAAATAATTCAATAAATTCATCTTCTCTAGCACTTCTAATACCATCTCCATTGGCATCTCCAATTAAGCTAACTGCAACATCAGCATAAACTTCATTAATAATTATTTGACTCGTTAAATCGGTAGTAGGGAATACGAATAAAAAAAAGATTCCTAAGTAGTAGAGTGGCTTGTTCATTGGTTAAATTGTTTGTTAACAAAGGTCGAAATAGGTAAATATCCTGTTAAATGTAGTGCAAAAAATATTAATTTAATAAAAATGTCATAGTTCTTCGCTCTAATTGGTAGTGATACCCCTTATATTTCCTTATTTTTGGGTGATTTTGTAATATTATCAGCAATGCTCACTACAAATTACAAAGTGATTAAACGAGAATGTTGTTGAAAACTTATAGCTCGCAATTTAAATAGATAATGAGTCAAGACGAATCTCAGAAAAAAGGGCAGTTAGCCAAAATAATTTTAACGCTTACGTTTGTAGGGGTATTGGTGGCAACAATTTTAGGCTATCAAAAATATCAAGAAATTTTTGGCGTAGGTGTCCCAAAAGCAATAGGGGAAACAACTATTGAAATTCCTACTAATACTTCTTTTGAGGAAGTAGTGGATATTTTAAAAAATAAAAACTTGGTTGCCCATGAAAAAGCATTTCGTTGGGTTGCTGAAAAAATGAAATATCCTCGGAATCCGATGCGTTCTGGTAAATTCAAAATTCAACCAGGATGGAGTAATTATGAATTAATTCAGCATTTAAGAGGTGGTAAGCAAGAGACCGTTAAATTGGTATTTAATAGTGCTTGGACGGTCAAAAATGTAGCAGCAAAAGTGGCACAATTTATAGAACCCGATTCAAGTGATTTAGCCACTCTATTTATGAATGAGCAATTTATTGCAGATTTAGGATTTACCCCTGCGACCTTAATGTCTCTATTCATTCCGAATACCTATGACTTTTTCTGGAATACCAGTCCTGCCAAATTTATGGAGCGCATGAAAAAAGAGCATGCTTCTTTTTGGGCAAAAAATAATCGAGCAGCAAAGGCAAAACAATTAGAATTAACACCAGAAGAAGTTTATATATTAGCATCTATTGTAGAACGAGAAACTTTACAAAATGGAGAAAAAAAGCGCATGGCTGGTGTTTATTATAATCGTTTAAAAACGAAAGGTTGGCGTTTAGAAGCAGACCCAACGGTAAAATTCGCTATCGGTGATTTTGCCTTGCGCCGAATTTTAAATAAGCATCTGGCGTACGATTCTCCTTACAATACTTATAAATATGGTGGCTTGCCGCCAGGACCAATTAGTATGGCTTCTATTGCGAGTATTGATGCGGTGTTGAATGTGGAAAGTCATGATTATATGTTTTTCTGTGCGAAGGGAGATGGAAGTGGTTATCATAATTTTGCTAAATCTCTTAAGCAGCATAATCGCAATGCGGCTATTTATCGGGCGAATATGCGGAAGAGTGGAGCTTGGGATTAACCTACATGATGAGCAAGCAAAAAAGTCCCAGAGGACTGTTTTGTGAAGTGAACCGTTTACGGGTGGGTTGCAAAGTGAGTAAACCGCAACGGACGGGATAGCTCAGGATAGACGAATTAGGAGGATTGGAAAACGGATTCAAACGGGTTTAACAGATTAAAACGGATTTTTCTGTAGTGTCAAGCTGCGCTTCGTGAACTCATAATTAGCTATTAAATGTATACCAAAAGAAATAATATACTACCTACTTCTTTTTCCTCTTGGACAGGGCTATTAAGTTCTATTTGGCAAATTTTTAGTATTAAATTTTCACACAGAGTTTCAGCATTTGCAAGATTTTCTTCCCCTTTGAAGGTGGAGCTGTTAAGTTCTGTTTTGCAAATTTTTAGCGTTAATTTTTTTGCACAGATTTCCAAAATTTGCAGAATTTTCTCCCCCTTTGAAGGGGGTCGGGGGGATGTAAAGTCAGGATTTTCCAGAATAATCGGAATAATTACCAAAAACATCCCCCTAGCCCCCTTCAAAAGGGGGAATTGTATCGTGCTAACCAAAAGCTTAGAGAAAAAATTTAACCCTTTTACCCTTATAAAACAGAACTTAGCAGTCTTACTCCTCTGGAATGCTACTGTGCTTTCTTTGGGGAAGAAAATGTTTAAGCAAAAAGGGGGAGGAATCTTCATCATCTTCCTCTTATGCAGTCTCATCTCCTGCGAAAACGACTTAGCAGAAGTTAGCAAATTTATAGAGGATGATGCAGTAGCGATAGAAGTGGGCGAAAAAGTAAAAATGTTGTATAGTGATTCTGGCAGAGTAGAAATGATGATTGAAGCGCCGTTGTTGCATCGGCATTTAGATAAGCGAACGCCCAAGCGAGAATTTCCAGCAGGATTAGAAGTTTTCTTTTTAGATAGAGACCAGAAAGTACAAAGTTGGTTAATTGGAAAATATGCGATTGAAGATGAGAATAAAAATATTATTACCGTTCGAGATAGTGTCGTTTTATTTAACCATAATTCGGAAAAATTAGAAACAGACGAATTAATTTGGGATAAGGGCACGAATACAATTTCTACTAAACAATTTGTCCGAATCACGACCGAGGATGAGCAAATCACAGGCTACGGCTTTGAAGCAGATAGAGAATTTAAGTATTGGAAAATCATTGCGCCGCAAGGAAGTGTGAAAGTAAATCCTAATAAAATAGATAATTAAATTCAAAAGTATTGGCTCACCTTTTGCGTATCATTGACTATTAGCTAATTATTTAAGACTTTTGCACCTCCTAGCAAACCTCAAACCAAGTTTTTTAAAATTCTTTTGGATTTCCCTAGTAAGTATAAGGACTGAATCGTATAAAATTTGAAGGATTAAAGGCATGCTAAAAATTAGCTATACTTTTACTTCCATCTTAAGATAAAATGGTTCAATTATTTATCAAAAAATAGAACAAGTAATAAGGTTTCGGATTTATTAATGTCTATTAATGGTTAATAGGTAATAACTCCCAATAACCTCTAATAACTTCAATACTCAGTTATGGCACAAGACGATAAGTTTAAAAAGTTAGTCTCACATTGTAAAGAATATGGTTTTATATTTCAATCCAGCGAAGTGTATGATGGATTGAGTGCGGTATACGATTATGGTCCTTATGGGGTAGAATTAAAAAATAACATCAAAAAATATTGGTGGGATTCTATGGTGCAAATGCACGAAAATATTGTTGGTATTGATGCCGCTATTTTTATGCATCCAAAGACTTGGAAAGCTTCTGGGCACGTAGATGCTTTTAGTGATCCATTAGTAGATAATAAAGGGTCTAATAAGCGGTATCGAGCAGATCAGTTGATTGAGGGGTACATGGATAAAATTGAGGGAAAAATTAATAAGGAAGTAACTAAAGCCAAAAAACGGTTTGGGGATGCATTTGATGAGGCAGAATTCAGAAAAACGAATGGTAGAGTGGTCGCCAATCTTGAAAAGTTTGAGGCAGTCCGATTGCGCCTAGCCGCAGCGATGACGAATGAAGACATGGCAGATTTGAAAGCCATGTTACAAGAATATAAAATTAATTGTCCTGTAAGTGGGTCTAATGATTGGACCGATGTTCGGATGTTTAACTTGATGTTTTACACGCAGTTGGGTAATGTCGCAGGAGAAGAAGGCAAATTATACTTACGACCAGAAACGGCGCAAGGTATTTTTGTCAACTTTTTGAATGTACAAAAAACGACTCGGCAAAAACTTCCTTTTGGTATCGCACAGATTGGTAAGGCATTTAGAAATGAGATTGTCGCTCGTCAATTCATTTTCCGTATGCGGGAATTTGAACAAATGGAAATGCAATTTTTCATCAAGCCAGGCACCCAAAAAGAATGGTATGCTTACTGGAAAGAATACCGATTAAAGTGGCATAAATCATTAGGAACACCCGCAGAAAAATTCCGTTTTCACGACCACGATAATTTAGCGTTCTACGCTGATGCAGCGGTAGACATTGAATTTGAATTTCCTTTTGGTTTCAAAGAATTAGAAGGTATTCATTCTCGAACGAATCACGATTTAAGTAGTCACCAAGAATTATCTGGTAGAAAGTTACAATATTTTGATCCACAGGAAAATGAAAGTTATGTGCCTTATGTAGTGGAAACTTCTATTGGTTGTGACAGAATGTTTTTGGCGATGATGAGTCATGCTTTGCAAGAAGAAACAGTACCTGATGCCAAAGGAAAAGATTCTACTAGAACAGTCCTTAAATTGCCACCGGCTTTGGCACCTAATAAATGTGCAGTATTACCTTTATTGAAAAATAAAGAAGAATTGACCAGCAAAGCAAGAGAAGTATTTGATAAATTAAAACTTCACTTTAAGTGTCAATACGATGAGAAAGATGCGATTGGTCGTCGATACAGACGTCAAGATGCAATTGGTACGCCTTACTGTGTAACGATTGATTTTGATACGTTAGAAGATAATACGGTAACAATTCGAGATAGAGATACTTTAGAACAGATTAGAGTAGGAATTGATGAAGTAGCGGATATCGTATCCAAGAAAGTAGATATGAAGCATTTATTAGCTTCTTTCTAGTTTTGGTTCTAGGAATCTCCAATTCTTAAAATCAAAAAGGGGTTTTAAGTAGCCATCAAAATAAGTTTCTAAAAAATTTATTTTGATGGCTACTTAAAGCCCCTTTTATATATAAGGTCGTTCGACACAGCCTTACGTATTATACACCTCTATTATTCCGCATCAAAACGCAATTCCTGAATAAATTGCTTTCCACCATCTACTCTTAGAAATACATAAACTCGATAAGATTTAGTGGAAGTATTCAAGTTTCCGATACAGTAAACAGAATCCTGCCCTTTTGAGGTACCTTTATGTACTTGGTCAAATTTAGACGGTTTATTTGCTGCGAAGAAATCGGTCAGTATCGTCTTTGCTTCTGCTTTATCATATACATCCTCCTCATCTGCTACAGAAATCTCTACAGACTCGTCAAAGTAAGTAGCTAATACTTCTACATTACCTTGGCTTAAAGCAGTTGTGATTGAATCCAAATTAGGTAAATCAATCAAACTACCCAAGACAAAAAGAAAACTTAATAGCATTTTCATAAATAAAAATTTAATTAAAAATTGAGTACTCTATAATAATTCAGTCACTCAGTTCATAAATAAAACGAAATAGTTTATTCGTTAGTATTTATGCAATTTAGACTTTTTTTAATCAAAAAAGTCACCCTAAAATAGAAAAAGCAAGAAACTAGCCAATAGTTCCTTGCTTTTTTAAATTAATGAAAAATTAACGACATGGAATGATTGCTATATTGTTATGATGGCTATTTAATCGATAACAATAAAACAATATAGCAATACAACCATTATATTTTTAATTTTTCACAAATGCCAAACTCTTATTAATAAAGTTCGTCAAATCAGCGCCTTTCAACATATTCTGATTCAATTTCGCTAAATCGATTAAGTATTTCGCCAAATTCGTTTTTTCTTCTCCTTCCAAGTTTAATAGCTTATCTGCTACTAAAGGATTATTGGTATTGACCACAACATTATAAGAATCAGGGAAATTGCCCATGCCCATGCCATTCATCGCTTGCATTTCCTTCATTCTTCGCATAAATTCAGGACGAGTAATGACAATAGGTTGGTCATCAGGAGACATTGCCTTCGTAGAAACGGAAGCGCCTGCGTCTGTCACCAATTCTGTAAATAAAGTTTTTACTGTTTCCTCTTCTTTTTCACTTAAGACAGATTCCGTCTTTTCATCTTTCTGTACTAGGTTATCTACCGTATCAGAATCAACTCGCACAAAAGTGACATTCTCTCCAGCAGTTTCTAATTTCTGCATGAAATGGTTGTCCAAAACGGTTGTCATTTCTAGCACATTATACCCTCGCCCTTTAGCTGCCTGAATAAAGCTATCGTGCTCATTCGGTGCATTGGTATACAACAAAATTTGCTTGTCGTGCTTATCTGTCTGTAAATCCTTAATTTTCTCTTTATAAGCATCCATCGTGTAATAGCCACCATCAACATCTTTTAATAAAGTGAACTTAGTCGCTCTTTCTGCAAATTTCTCATCTGACACAATACCGTATTTCACGAATACGCCAATATCATCCCATTTTTGCTCAAACGATTCTCTTTCGTTCTTAAACAATTCCTTTAATTTATCCGCTACTTTTTTAGTGATATGACTCGTAATTTTCTTAACGTTCTTATCACTTTGTAAATAACTACGAGAAACATTCAACGGAATATCAGGAGAATCAATAACTCCATGTAATAAAGTCAAAAATTCAGGAACTATTTCCTTTACATCATCGGTTACATATACCTGATTAGAGTATAACTGGATTTTATTTTTTTGTACTTCCAAAGAGTTACTCACTTTAGGGAAGTATAAAATACCAGTCAGGTTGAAAGGGAAATCAATATTTAGGTGAATCCAAAATAAAGGCGGGCTACTAAATGGATATAATTCGTTATAAAATTTAGTATAATCATCATCTGTTAAATCCTTTGGCATTTTTTTCCAAGCAGGATTTGGATTATTGATGATGTTTTCAACTTCAATTTCCTTTTGTTCGGCATCATCTCCTTCACCTTCTGTGATATATTCGGTCTTTGTACCGAATTTTATTTCTACAGGAAGGAATTTGCAGTATTTCTGTAAAAGCCCTTCAATGCGCGCTTTTTCTAAATATTCGACACTATCTTCACTAATATGAAGAATAATATCGGTTCCTCGCTCTGTTTTATCATTTTTATCTAAAATAAATTCTGTATTTCCTGTACAGGTCCATGTCACACCTTCACTTCCTTCTTTATATGATTTTGTGACAACTTCTACTTTTTCTGCGACCATGAAGGCAGAATAAAAACCTAGACCGAAATGACCAATAATGCTACTCTCATTTTTGTAGGTTTCTAGGAATTCTTGTGCACTAGAAAAAGCAACTTGGTTTAGATACTTCATTACCTCTTCCTCATTCATTCCGATCCCTTTATCCCTTATAGTAAGGGTTTTGTCATCTTCATTAATCAGGATTTCAATAGTCGTATCTCCAATTTCTCCTTTTACAGCTCCTCTAGAAGCTAAGGTTTTTAATTTAGAAGTTGCATCTGTTGCGTTTGAAACAAGTTCTCTAAGAAATATCTCCTGATCAGAATAAAGAAACTGCTTAATTATAGGAAAGATATTTTCAGTAGAAACTGATATAGTACCTTTTTGCATGGTTAATTGATTTATGTTATTGATTAATAGTCACAAAGACCATCAAAAAAATAGTCAAATGATATGCCATCTGTCGAATTCTGACAGAATGACGCTTATTCACTACAGAGACGCCCTAAACGCCTGTCAAATTGCGTCTATATAGCCTTTTGTTTTAACATGATGGCAGTTTTTACGTCACATTATTAACGAAATTAAATGGTTACAACAATAGATTGCTCGTATTATTGTGGAGTCGTTTGGAAGCAACGTCATCAACATTGAAAAAACGAGTTTAAATGTTTTAATAAATAAGCCATATAACAATCAAATAAATTATTTCTCCCAACAAAATAATTTACCATGTTCCTTATTTAAAAGCATTTAAATATTAGAGAAAAAAAATTATAATTTTTTTTTCGTAGAAAGTGAATTTTGGGAAAGGTTTTTGCAATAGATGATGTGTAAAATAAAGACTACAAATAACTAAATATAGATTTCCTTTTAGGAATCATTTTATTTTCTCCCCCTCATAGATTCTCACATAATTTAAGCCGATTAAACAAGTAATAACTACTAGATTTTTACGTCTAGTTGACTATAAAGAGTATTAGAGTCAGATGTGGCTCTAAGAAGTGAGCGAGACCAGTTTCTTGGGGGGTAGAACTGGTCTCAAAGCTCACTATAATGTGCCCCCGCACGTAACCTTCCCCCGATTCATTCTCATAACCGTAAAGAAAAGGCTAGCAATAGTCTTTAGGTGAGGCAGACCAGTTCGTCGGGGGGTAGATCTGGTCTTGCTCTCACCTTTTTTAATTTAAATAGGGGCTTAGTAGTTGATGCTACTAAGCCCCTGTTTTATTTTAGAATATCCAAATCATAAATCATAGTTCATAAATCTTAAATCATAAATCTGTCACGTAAAAATCAGGTGGATTTATGATGTATGATTTAAAATTTATGATTTCAGATTTCACGAACCTCATACCTACTCCCTCTAAAACCCCAGGGTTGTACAGTTCTATAAATCACTAATATGATTAGCCTTTAAGAACCGAAAAAGTTCATTGATTTTGTTGGCAAAAAAAGTAGTTGCAGTTTTAAGGGAGTTAAATCCCTTGCATCGGTAAATATTAATAGTAATATCTTGAAATATGGATAGAATAGCAGCAGCATGATTATGTCTAATGCCATTATTGTCTTCGTTGAAATGAGTATCTTTGACATGATGAATTTTATTTTCAATACCCCAGTGTTTCCTGATTCCCTGTGCCACCTTTTGAGCATTGATGAATGGGTAGCTAGCAATATAATAATGGTGTTCAGAATATAATCCATCATCCTTTTTCTTATCTGGTCGATGCCCATAACGGTGAACATAGATAATTCTGCTAACCGCTTTCCAATCATTTGGAATAGTATTGGTCGAAACATAAATTTCATGATACCGATTTTCTTTCCTTCCTCGGTTTTTCTCTTTGGTATGGCAAGTATCAATAGGTGTATTGGTCTGCCTAATTTGTTTTAGTTGGTTCAAAAGTGTTTTTTGATTCCCCTTGACCTCTATTAAATAGTGATTGTTGGAATCAACAATTATTTCTACCGTTTTTTTTGACAATGCAAAGCGTCCAAAGTGATAATAACTCCTTTTACCTCAAGGGTTTGTAATAAGGCTTGCATAGCTTTTAGCTCGGTCTTTTTACTCTTGGTTGTAGCAGAGTGGGTCACTATTTCAAGTTTTTGACTAAATAGACGAATCATTAATTCATATTCTTGGGCATTACCATGTGCATCTTTAACTGTACTACCTAATGCTTTACCGTCTCCACTTAACCATTCTCCAGGCTGTACACTAACAAAAGTGCTCATCCATTGGAAAAAAGCCTGATTAATGGAGGCAAAATCTAGTCTTTGTAGGACAGTTCTAAGCTGGGTCTTTCCTATGGGCGGATGTTTTAAGTTAAACATTTCCATGAATTCCGATTTATTTCCTTTCATGAATGTACCTATACCTCGATAACCTGTATGACCGCTTAGATAACCCATCGTTATCATGCATAGTAATTCAGGTAAAGGAGTCCGAAGTCCAGATGATTTTCTTGGGTCGATTAGTTGCTCAAAACATTCTAGTAAACTCATAGTTTTTTTTTTGCCAACAATTTCAAACAACTTTTTCGCTTTTCAAAATATCACATTATAATTCTTTAGAACTGTACAACCCTGCTCTAAAACCCCAAAACCTTCCGAGCAAAATAAAAAGCAGAAATCGTATGCGGATGTCTAATGTCACCAGCATCAATTTTCTGATAAACTTCTTCGGGAGTTAATAGAATAATTTCCACATCTTCCGCCTCGTCCAAAACCAATTCATGCTTTAATTCAGCCTCGTCCATATAATAATGATGAATCGTACTATCCATCCAAACGGGATTCGCTAAAACATTACCTAAATATTTCCAGTTTTCGCCTATATAACCTGTTTCTTCTTTTACTTCTCTTTGTGCTGCTTTTAATATTGCTTCACCCTCGTCAATCGTTCCGCCTGGAATTTCTAAAGTATAATCGCCAATACCAAAACGAAATTGACGCACCATAATAATTTTACCTTCTTTGGTCTTGGCAACTACATTGGCAGCATTATGCCCTTCTATCGCAATGACCTTTACCGTTTTTTCATTTCGTGGATTTTTATAATAATCGTGGCGAATTTTTACGATATTTAAATCAATCGCTTGTTCTGATTTTAATAATTGCCAATTTTTTTCTTTTTTCATTTTATTAAATTTATATCAACAAACCCTTGTAAATAAAGGGGTTTTATTGGATTTTAGCAGATATAGTGGCCTTGTATTTTATACAAAACCAAAAAATATAATTTATAAAAAGCTATCCCCTAAGCGATTAACTCATTATTGGTATGTTTTTTGCTACTTCCTAAGTAACATATCCTATTGCCTCTTTTTCAAATTATAATTCCTATTTTACAACACACATAGTACATCTTTTAATAGAATAAAAAGAAAAACTTCATTATGCGCTATGGAATTAAGGGATTACTAATTCTCCTTGCAACTTATTTTATTTTTACAGCCTCTACTTGTGTGGAAACGGTCGAGCCTGGTCTAACAGCAGCAGATTTCACCAAAGAAAAGCGAGAAATACTTGGTGACCGACTAAAACAGGCAATTGAAGAAAATCGGGAAGAGTACGTTTTATTAGATCGTAGATCTAAGCGAGACTCGGTTATTGTTTCTTATTTACAAATACTCTACGATCAAGCGACGCAAGAGATACGGCAAGATAGACAATCTACGCCTTCTAATCGTTGGAATGCGGAGCGTTCTTGGCGAGTCATTGTTTTACATGACGAAGATCGCTATGCTTTTTCTTTACCTGGTGGACATTTTTATGTTTCCACAGGTTTTTTAGCCACGCTTAGTAAAGGGTATGAAATATACTATTTAATGGCTTTTGAGGCAACCAATATTTCAGGTAGGTATTTAATTGATAACCTCCTTTCAGAATATAATACCAGTACGTTATTAGATTTAATTGAGCAAGATCAAGCTACTGCGACTACTTCCTTATTAAATATAGCAAAAACCCTTCGAGATGATTTAGCTTTTCAAGACGACATCATTAAAGAAATTGACCGAGAAACAGGCGCCTTAATTTGCCAAACTTCGATTTTTGATCGTTTTGGTATTCAACCAATATTAGAAAAATTATCTACTCAAGAACAATATAGAGATACTAGACCTTCTTATGCCAACCGCTTAGATTTCATTTCTGACTTAGGAATCGAAGGCTGTGGTACTATTAAATCTACTGGTTTATACGAAAAGATGGTCTTAAAAAATTTACCTAAATAAGTGGGAATCAAGTTGGCCAAAACAGCATATCTTTAAAATCCCACAATCTAAAAATATGCTAGCAACTTGACTAAATTCGATAAGATTACAATTTAACAAACACCCACATTCAAAAGAGGGTTGAAATTAATTTTTCAGCCCTCTTTTCTTTTGTCCCTAATAGTGTAATTTTACCGTAGCAGAGATATAGGTGCCGGGTGCTAGGTATCAGGTGTCAGGTGTGACGTAAATACACGTCTAGCCTGACACCTAGTACCCGAAACCAGATACCTTTTTATTAAATTTGTCCAAATAATACGAGGCAATTCTTACTTGATAAAATAATGAGCAAAAAAGGAAAATTATACTTGATTCCTACTCCTTTGGGGGAAGATGGCAACCATGTTCTACCACAATACGTCAAAGACGTCATTCATCATCTGGATGTATTTATTGCTGAAAAAGCAAAAACGGCTAGGCGCTATATTAAAACTACTAGACATCCAAAGCCCATTAGCGAATTGGTTTTTTCAGAACTCAATAAACGGGTTGATTATAGTGAATGGAGTCAATATTTAAAAGTAGCAGAAGCAGGAACTGATATTGGCTTATTATCGGAAGCGGGTTGTCCAGGAGTCGCAGACCCTGGCGCAGAGATTGTGAAATTAGCACATGAAAAAGAAATAGAAGTCATTCCATTAGTTGGTCCTTCTTCTCTTTTATTGGCGTTAATGGGTTCGGGAATGAATGGGCAAAGTTTTGCTTTTCATGGTTATTTATCTCCCAAAAAAGAGTTGATTGGTAAAGATTTAAAAAAATTAGAACAAGCGGCGCAGAAGGGGAGACAAACCCAACTTTTTATCGAAACGCCTTATCGAAATAATCAATTAGTCGAGCAAGCATTTAAATCGCTTTCTCCAAAAACTAGGTTTTGCATTGCCATGGATTTAACCTTACCGAATGAATATATTGTTACGAAAACAATTGGAGAATGGCGTAAAAGTAAATTGCCAGAATTACATAAACGACCTGCTGTTTTTTTGTTGATGTAGATAAATAGAGTAGAGATTAGAGACCATTTCATTGAGAGAGTAGAGAGCTAACTAACAAATTAGTATTTTTACAAATCTCCAATAGGAGTGCATTTAATAAGTAGACCAAACAAGAAAATTATCTTTTTAATAGTGCCACCAATTGATTTATCCATATATCATTTTCTGATCCTGCTGGTGATTCTGCAAGGCTTCTTTTTGGCGGCTATCTTTTTATTAAATAAAAAATTTAGACGAAAATCCAATCAAGTTTTAGGAGCAGCGTTAATTGCTATGGCATTCTTGGCAATCGGGCATCTATTAGATGATTTAAGCTTAAGCGTCAGTTATCCAGTCATTGCTTACTTACCCATTCGATATACCATCGTTTTACCTATAGCCTTATTTTATATTGTTACCTTCTTATTAAATCCGACTTATCAATTAAAGCAACGAGATTATTGGTTTATATTTCCATTATTACTGCAATTTGGGCTTAATTTTTTATTGTTTATCGTTTATTTAATCAAGCCTACCCTAGTTGAAGATAGTCCTATCTATTTTTGGTATATTCAATTGCGAGAAATCCTTTCCATTCTTTATAGTCTAATCGTTATTTTTTTAGTCCTTAAACAGCTACGAAATTATCAAACGCAATTAAAACAACAGCCAACGGGTCTAACAAGTGTTAGCTTAAAATGGATACAAAATTCTATTTTAGCTTTGTTTGTCTTATGTGCTTTATGGATTGTTGGGCAATTAGAATTTTTCTTTTATGGAGATCATGTCTTGTCTTTTCACCCTACTTGGCTATTAATGGGCTTGCTAGTATTTTGGTTAGGTTATTTTATTATTTTAAGGCGAGATATTTTTGAAGTTCCTTCCTTAAAAGAACCAAATAAAACGTCCCTTTCTGATAAAACAACTGAACACTTCAAACGAGTGCTTCATTTAATTGAATCCGAAAAGCTCTATCGAAATCCAGCATTGAGTATGGATATACTAGCCGAAAAATCTCAACTAAGCAATGGTTATTTATCCCAAATCATTAACCAAAAAGAAGGAAAAAATTTTTATGATTTTATCAATACTTATCGAGTAGCAGAAGTAAAAGCCCACCTAAAAGATGCCAAGTTTGATCACTACTCTATTTTGGGTATTGGTCTAGAAGCTGGTTTTCAATCCAAATCTACCTTTAATGCCGTCTTTAAGAAAATGACAGGTATGACCCCAACCCAGTATAAAAAAGTCCAGTTACCTTAAATTAAGGCTTTTGCACTCCTAGTACTCGTCCAGCTACCTTAAATTAAAGGGTTCTGGACGATTGCTTGCGCTATCTTATCTATCCTTGCATTTATAAATCAGCTATTATTTTTATAAATCCATTCACCTAAATCCAGCAAATCATGACAAAAACGACTAAAAAATACAACTTACCAACAGGATATTCTTTATTACAAGTCTTATTAAAAACCAATGATTTCTTAAAGAGTCCCATCAATTTTGTAGAACAAAGTTTAGATAAATTTGGAGATAGTTATTTTGCTAGTTTACCAGGTGGACATAAAATTATTTGGACTAGAGATCCTAAATTTATAGATTATGTCTTAAGAGAAAATCAACGAAATTACACCAAGTCAGAAATGGCGGTAGGTCGAGCTTCTCAGTTTTTTGGTAAAGGACTCGTCTTCTCCAAAGGAGATTATTGGAGACGACAGCGGCGCTTAATTCAACCTGCTTTTCATCGACAAAAATTGATGGGCTTATTTGACATCATGATCAAAACGATTCAAGAAGTTTTAACGGAAATTCCAACGGATAAACCAGTAGATATTTATCCAATCATGAGTCGGCTGTCCTTTAAAGTATTGGTCAATTCGCTATTTGACATTTCTTTATCAGAGGAATTACAATCAGAACTCAATCAATTGTTTGCAGAAATTCAACAGTTTTTATTAGACGATACTAATAAACCTTATTTGCGTTTATTTTATCCCATTAATGGAGTCGAAAAAAAACATTATGCCAAAGCAGAACGGTTAAGAACCATTATGCGAGACATCATCCAAGAACGAAAACGGAGCAAGGAAAATTATACGGATATTCTAGATACGTTCATCAATAGTACCTATGAAGATACGGGAGAAAAAATGAACGAAGAACAGATCATTGATGAACTATTTGTGATGCTTTTTGCTGGTTTTGAAACAAGTTCTAATACCTTGTCTTGGCTACTCTACTTATTAGCCAAAAACAAACCTGTAAAAGAAAAGTTAGTCGCTTCTCTACAAGGAACAACTATTTACGAAAGTGCGCATAATAACTATTTAAAAGCAACGATTAACGAAGGATTACGCTTATATCCTGCCGCTTGGATGACCGATAGAATTGCGCTCGAAGATGATACTTTTGGCGAGTATTCTTATCCAGCGGGTACACATGTTATGCCTTTCTTTTATGGCGTACACCGAAATAAAAAATGGTGGGATAATCCGTCAGCTTTCCAACCTGAAAGATTTTTAGCAGCCGATAAATTAGTCAAACATAAAGCGTTTTCGCCTTTTGGTGCAGGTCCAAGAATGTGCATTGGCAATCATTTTGCCCTAGCAGAAATTGCTTTTTTAGTCCATGCTTTTTTTGGAAAATTTGATATAGAAACGACCGACCAAGTTCCTCAAATGAATCCATTATTGACTTTGCAGCCTGATAAAATTATTTTAAAAGTTAAATCAAGATAAAACCGACGTTATTTTATTGGATGGTTGACCTTCAGTCAACCTGTTATTTTTTTAAAGTCAATATTTTAGGTTGACTGAAGGTCAACCATCCTATTCAATTTAGCAAAAATTATCAAAGTACTAAAGTAAGTAATCACCCCTGTAGGCATCGAGTTTTAAAATGCTTGACGCCTTTTTTTATTCATTCAAAACAAATAGCCATGCAACAAAAACATCTTTATCTCGCTATCGCCATTTTAGGGCTAGTAAGTACCGGCTATTATAACCTACAATTTTTTCAAACTGCATCAGATACTTCCGTGACTAATTTTATTCGATTAGCAACTACGACTTATCCTGCCCAATCAATAGGTGTCGATATTCTAGTCGTCGTATTAGCTTTTTTTGCTTGGTATATTCCAGAAGCGATCCGATTAAAAATGAAACATTGGTGGATCTTCATTCCACTAACTTTTATGGTTGCCATCGCTTTTGCATTTCCCTTGTTTTTGTATTTTAGGGAACGAAAATTAGCACGACAGTAAAAAATTAATGCCGAAGGTCTTACCTTAGCAACTCATTTAAACATTCCTTAATTCAGCGCTTAATTTGAGATACTTTTCAGAATTAGCATATAATGGTACTAATTATTGTGGTTGGCAATTACAACCCAATGGCGTTACGGTACAAGAAAAAGTAGCCGATGCTTTTTCTACCATACTAAGAACAAAAATAGCCGTGCATGGCTGTGGTCGAACAGATACAGGCGTGCATGCTAGTCAATTTTTTATTCATTTCGATTATGAGGGGGAGTTCCCAAGAGGCTTTATTATTCGGGTAAATAAATTTTTACCAAAAGATATCCTTATTAAAAGCATTTTTGAAGTCGAACCTGATGTAAGTACTCGTTTTGATGCTTATCAACGAAGTTATGAATACCATATTTCCTTTCAAAAAAGCCCTTTTCGTCTAGAGACGGTGCTTTATTATCCTTATGGAAAAAAGTTAGATTTGGAAAAAATGCAAGCTGCTGCTGCTTTACTTTTAAAGTATAACTCCTTTTTCCCTTTTTGCAAAGCACATTCTGACGCTAAAACAATGCTATGCGATATGCATCGAGCAGAATGGGTATATGATGAAAAGACAGAGCGACTGGTTTTTTACATTTCTGCGAATCGTTTTTTACGAGGCATGGTTCGTTTGATTGTAGGCATGTGTCTAAATATAGGACGTGGTAAATTAGAGGTAGCAGATGTAAAAGAGGCGATGGATCAACAAGTTCGATTAAAAAAAGATTTGAGTGTGGAGGCGAAAGGTTTATTTTTGACGGAAGTGAGATATCCTTTCTTAGAGTAATAATATTACTACTCTACTTGTTAAACTAAAAATTGTAAATTTGTTGTATCTAAATCAGTAATTATGACAAATAATATAGAAACAAAAAAAATTAATAAAAAGGATATTTTCTGGGCAGCCATTAAGCCTATAAAGAAAACTGTTTCTATTAACGAAATGATTAAAGAACAACAATATAAGCCTATAAAAAAAGAAGGTTTTTATAAAAAAATAGCCTCATTAAAAATTAAAGAACCCTTAAAAGAATTGCTGGGAAAACTAACTAAGTAAATATCCTTGACAATACAATTACCTTAATCAAAACTTTCTTACATTAAATAAAGTTAATCTTAGTCTTCCACTAATTTATGAAAGCCATACAAATCAAAACCTTCGGCGCACCAGAAAATCTATACCTCGGTGAATGGGAAACCCCGCAACCAAAACCGCATGAGGTCTTAGTAAAAGTAAAAGCAACAGCATTAAATAGAGCAGATACCATGCAACGAAAAGGCATGTATCCGCCACCTCCCGGCGCAAGTCCTATTTTAGGCTTAGAAATAGCAGGCGTTATCACGGAAATAGGAACAAGTGTTACGGAATGGAAAATCGGAGATAAAGTCTGTGGATTAATCGCTGGCGGTGGGTATGCAGAATACGCCGTTATTCCTGCAAGTCAAGCTTTGCCGATTCCGTCTAACTTATCTTTTGAGGAAGCAGCTGGAATTCCAGAAGTATTTTTAACGGCTTTTCAAGCGATTAATTGGATTGGACAACTACAGCAAGGCGAAAGCATTTTAATCCATGCAGGCGCAAGTGGAGTAGGCACAGCAGCTATTCAGATTGCGAAAGCTATTGGTGCGAAGGTGTTTGTAACCGCTTCTAAAGGCAAACATGAAACTTGTTTGCAATTAGGAGCTGAAAAAGCAATTGATTATAAAAATGAAAACTTCCAAGAACAGATTTTAGCCTATACGGAAGGGAAGGGCGTCGATATGTTGATAGATTTTATTGCTGCGCCTTATTTGCAGCAAAATTTGAATTCTATGAATTTTGATGGGCGAATCGTTCTTCTTGCTTTAATGGGTGGATTGGTTGCGCCTAATGTAAACATGTTGCCTATCTTATTTAAGCGAATCCGAATTCAAGGGTCTACTTTACGGGCTAGAAGTTTAGAATATAAGGCTAGATTGACCAAAGATTTGCATGATTTTGCTTGGGAACGTTTTGAAACGGGGGAATTTAAACCAGTTATTGATTCAGTTTATGACTGGACAGAAGTAGTTGTTGCGCATGAATATATGGAGGCAAATAAGAATATTGGGAAGATAATACTACGGATTTCCTAGTTTTGTTTTTTGACGCTGATTTCGCTGATTGTTATGATTAATTATGTTTTTTAACTATACAAATAAATTACTATGTCAGAGGAAAAACAAAAAGATGTAGAAGAAATTAAATTAACGGAACATTCTACAGCAAAAATAAATCGAAAAGAAAATATTGTCAGAATAGTAACAGAGAAAGAAAAAACTGCAGAGGAAAATATAGGAATGCTGGAAACGTTCAGCAATGAAAATCAAATACCTATTTTCAAAGGTGTAGTAATACATGCTTATGAATCAGATTTTTTAGGCTATAAAGACCATTGTCCAAAATGTGATACTCCTACTCAACAAATGATGAGTAATTTTGGTTATGGAACACAGGAGGCTTCTAGGATTTTAACCGCTCCTGCTGGGCACTTTTGCTCAAATTGTCCAACCGTCATTATTGATGATGACCTTATGAGGACTTTCATTGATAAAAAATTTGAGTATGGTGGTGTATTTACAGTAGAATCGGGATATCATAGTAAGAAAGAATTACTCCAAACACTAAATGGAGAAAAACCAGTTCTTATTTTAGATCCATTAAAAGAAAATATCTTTGGCATCGCCCAATCTGTCCACCAAGACTCTTCTGATTATATCTCGGTGCTTAGAGTATCTAAAGAAACTCAACTACAACTAAATCGCAAACAACAAAAGAAAAAGAAAAGTAATAAACGAAAAAACAAAGCGGCTAAAAAAGCAAGAAAAAGTAACAGAAGGTGATAAAATGAAAAAGGGCTTCAAGTAATTAAACTTGAAGTCCTTTTTCATTTTATCTGTATTAAATATTACCCACCAAAATCATCAAAAGCAATATTCTCCTCAGGTACACCTAAATTATCCAAAGTACGGATAACAGAAGCATTCATCATTGGAGGGCCACAGAAATAGTATTCAATTTCTTCTGGCTCTTCGTGGTTCTTTAGATATTCTTCGTAACAAACGCTCATTACGTATCCTTTGAAACCATCGCCATTCGGATCATGAATATCTTTTTTCAATGTCCAATTATCTTCTGGTAATGGGTTATCTAAGGCTACATGGAATTTGAAATTCGGAAATTCTTTTTCGATTTTTCTAAATTCTTCAATGTAGAATAATTCTCTTTTTGTTCGACCACCATACCAGAAAGATACTTTTCTATCCGTTGTTTTTAAGGTATGGAATAAGTGGTATAAGTGAGAACGCAATGGTGCCATTCCTGCTCCTCCACCGATATACACCATTTCTTTCTTTGTATTCTTAATAAAGAATTCTCCGTAAGGACCAGAAATTGTGATTTTATCACCCGGTACTTTAGAGAAAACATAAGAAGAACAAACACCTGGATTAACAGACATCCAACCGCCTGCTTTTCTATCAAAAGGTGGTGTAGCAATCCGAATATTCAACATCACGATATTCCCTTCTGCTGGGTGATTCGCCATGGAGTAAGCTCTAAATTGCTCCTCATCATTCTTCATTTTTAAGCCCCATAATTTGAACTTATCCCACTCACTTCTAAATTTATCTGGACCAGCTGGATCTTTTGGATCTGGATGTATCTCAAAGTTTTTGAAATCAACTTCTACCTGGGGTACATCAATTTGAATATATCCACCAGATTCGAAATCTAGCGTTTCGCCGTCAGGTAATTCTACTACAAATTCCTTAATAAAAGAGGCTACGTTATAGTTAGATCGAACGGTACATTCCCATTTCTTGATACCAAAAACTTCTTCTGGTACAGAAATTTTCATATCCTGTCTAACTTTTACTTGACAAGCTAACCGCTTATTTTCTGCTGCCTCTTTTCTAGTTAAGTGGTTCATTTCTGTTGGCAATACATCTCCACCACCTTCATGTACGTGACATTCACACATCGCACAAGTACCACCTCCACCACAAGCAGAAGGTAAGAATACATTACTATCGGACAAAGCACCTAATAAAGTAGAACCAGGCTTCACCACTAAAGGATTCGCTTCATCTCCGTTAACGATAATCTTTACATCTCCTTGCGGAACTAAACGTTTTCTCGCACTAATTAACATAAATGCTAAGGCAAGAATAACGATACTAAAGACCAAAACTGCTACAATAATATTCATAACTACTAAAGTGAAATGTAAAATTTAAAATTCAAAATCTAAAATTTAAAATTGGTAAATACCTGTTCTAAATTAGGATACTGATTTCTATCTTTTAACAATTACAAAATATATGCTAAAACAATGATGAAATATGAATGATGAACGATGAATGTACCAATCACCAACCTACTAATCATTAATCACTTCCTACTGAAAAGCCGCTGGGTCAATCCCCAATAAACTCATAAAAGCAATGCCCATTAATCCTGTCAAAATGAATGCCATGCCTAAACCTCTTAGTGAAGGTGGGACATCCGAATAACGGATTTTTTCTCTAATAGCTGCAATAGCAATAATTGCTAAAAACCAGCCAAATCCACCACCTAATCCAAAAGCTACTGATTCGCTAAAGTTATATTCTCTAGCAACCATGAATAAAGAACCACCCAAAATAGCGCAGTTTACGGTAATCAATGGTAAGAAAATACCTAAAGAGTTATATAGGGAAGGCGATACTTTTTCTATCACCATTTCTACCAATTGTACCATAGAGGCAATAACCGCAATGAATAGAATAAATCTTAAAAAAGAAAAGTCAAACCCTAAAGGACCTGTTTCAGATAATAAGTATTCATTAATCAACCAGTTGATTGGCATCGTAATCCCTAAAACGAAAATTACGGCTAATCCTAGACCAAAAGCGGTCTTTACGGTTTTAGAAACTGCTAAGAAAGAACACATCCCTAAGAAATAGGCGAGTACTAAATTTTCTACAAAAGCAGCTTTTAAAAAGATATTAACTAACTCCATGATTAATTTAAAATGTAAAATTTAAAATGTAAAATTTAAAAGTCACCTGATAAATCACATTCCTATTTTACTTATTTTCTAATAGAATAATTAACTTATTGTTGTTAATCACTCGTAATATTTATGTCAATAAAACTATTTAAAATGTGCTAGTAAATACTTTTACATTTTAAATTTAGAATTTTAGATTTTCAATTTAAGAAACATCTACCAATGCAGGGTTTCTACTTCTTTGAATCCAAATGAAGATACCAATAATAAACATTGCTGCTACTGGTAACACCATTAAGTTATTATTAGAATACCAAGAAAACCAAGAACCTTCTGCCAAAGTATTAATCATATAGTCTGGACTAGCACCAATGATCTTCATTTCTGCTGGACTACCCGCAAATAAACTTCCTTTACCAAATAATTCTCTAACGACTGCTATAGCAACTAAAATTAAACCGTAGCCTAATCCGTTACCAATACCATCTAAGAAAGAACGCCAAGGTTTGTTTGCCATAGCAAAGGCTTCCAAACGCCCCATTACGATACAGTTGGTAATAATCAATCCAATGTATATCGTTAATTGACGATAGACAGGATAGCTATAATATTTTAGCACCATTTCTACAATTGTTACCAAAGTAGCAATAATTACTAATTGTACAATCATCCGAATGGACTTAGGAATTCTAGTTCTCAACAAAGAAGTAAATAAACTAGAAAAAGCACAAACGAAAACTACCGCTACAGAAATAACAACCGATGGTAAGACCAAAGATGTTACCGCCAAAGCAGAACAGATACCCAATACCTGAATGGTAATCGGATTATTGTCCGTTAATGGATCCGTTATTAATTTCTTCTCTTTCTTACCGAATAGAGGCTCTTTTTCTTTTACTACAGGAGCCGTTGTAACTTCAGCCATTATATTTAATTTTTTATGTGCTATATTTTATTCAAAAATAGTCAACAATGTAACTATATCCCAATAATTATCGGGATAAGACAATTTGATTTATCCCTTAGCCTTACCAAAATAAGGCTCATAATATTTAATTCCTCGGTACAACATCTCGTCTACTCCATCAGCAGTTACGGTTGCCCCTGATAAACCATCCACTTCATACGCTAAATCCTTAGCACCTCCCTTGATCACACCGACAGATACATATTCGCCGTCTTTGTAAATCTTCTTTCCACCAAATTGCTTAGCAAAACCTGGATTATCCTTAATTTCTGCTCCCAATCCAGGTGTCTCACCAGCGTGGTCAAATGATGCACCTACAACCGTAGTGAAATCACTTTGCAAAGCAACATTCCCCCAGATCGCATTCCATAAACCATTTCCTCTAACTGCTACAATATAAATTTTCTCCCCACCACTATTATAGATAAATAAAGGTAGTTGCCTATCTTCTACTGGCTTTTTAGCTTCTTTTGCCATGTCCACTTTCTCCGCTTTAATTCCATCAACCGCTTCTCCGTTCATATTCAACACCTTCTGTTCTACGTTCTCTTCAAAAAGAGCTAATACATCAGCGTCGCTAAAATCGGCAACTGGCTTATCTAATTTAGCACTAATCGCAGACAAAATTGCTCGCTTATTAAATACATCTTCATTTTGAGCTACTTGGTCTTTCGTGCCATAAAATAAACTGGATAAGGTCAAAGCAACTAATACCGTCATTGCTAAAGTGAACCCTACTACATAATTTGTACTTTCCATAATATTCTTTTAAGAGGTCAGACCGTAAACTGTCAGAAGTCAGACCGTAAATTAAAATTTACTGTCAGAAGTCAGATTTTAGCGTTGTCTCTATCTCAAATCTGACTTCTGACAACGAAGTGGTCTGACTTCTCACTTCTATTTTTTAAGCATTCGCTCTATTGATTCTTCTAGTCATGTTTGCTTCTAATACATAATGATCGATTAGCGGAGCAAATACGTTCATAAATAAGATGGCTAACATCCATCCTTCAGGGTATGCTGGATTTAATACTCTAATAATCATTCCAACAAAACCAATTAGGAAACCATAGATGATTTTTCCTCTATTAGTAGATGCTGCAGTTACTGGATCAGTCGCCATGAATGCCATGGCAAAAAAGAAACTGCCCATCCAGAATTGGTAGTACCAAGGTACACTCATAAATGGAGTTGCATCCCAGGCATTTAATAGCATTGCCATTACTGCTGCGCCTACAAACATCGACAACATAATTCTCCAACTCGCAATACCAGTTGCAATCAAAATCCCCGCACCTGCTAAGATTAACGGCTTAGACGTTTCTCCAATAGAACCAGGAATTGCACCCCACCACATTTGGTCTGGTGTATAAACCCTAGTTACATTCTCCCATCCACCTTGAAAAGCCAAACTTAAAGGCGTTGCACCAGTATAACCATCGATTACCGAAGCATTCGGGTCAAATAAACTAGTAAAACCAAGTGATTCAAATAGTGGATTGAAAAAACCAGTAAAGATTGCGCCGTATTCTACCATTGCACCCGCTTCAGGTTTTGCTAATCCTGCTACCCAAACTTCGTCACCTGAAATGGTGGTTGGATAAGCAAAGAAGATAAATACCCGTGCAAGTAAAGCAACGTTTAAGATATTCATTCCTGTTCCGCCAAAAGCTTCTTTACCAATGATTACGGCAAAAGCAACTGCCATAGCTAACCATAATAAAGGAACATCTGGAGGCATAATTAAAGGAATCAAAGCACCTGATACTAGAAATCCTTCTTCTATCGCATGCCCTTTCTTCGCTGCATACCAGAATTCGATTCCTAAACCGACTACGTGAGCGACTACAAAAATTGGAAGCAATTTCACTAAACCATAAGCTATTTTTAAGTGTAACCCTTGAACAAATCCAGGATATAAACCTAAAGCAGTAAAGTGTTGATGTCCAATATTAATTGCCCCAAACAAATAGCACAATTGCATAGCTAATACAACAATGACCATTGTTCGCTTCAAATCTATTCCATCTTTGATATGCGTTCCACCTTTAGTAACATGGTCTGGCGCAAAAGCAAAGGTGAAAAAGCCATCATATAAAGTATGCAAAAAGGGAGAGGTCTTTTTGTCTGGCTCAATTTTTTTAAGAGTATCTAATAAACCCATATTTTGTTAATTACGATTATTTTCTTTCTTTATCTAAAAGCTGATGAATTCATCATTCATCATTTATAGTTCATCATTTATTAAGCTTGCTCTCTCATGATCTCCAATCCTTCTCTCAAGATGCTTTGTAGTGGTTGCTTAGAAGTACAAGCAAATTCACAAAGTGCCACATCTTCTTCTAATAATTCATTGATACCTAAACCATCCATTCGCTCAAAATCATTAACGATAATCGCTTTCATCAAATGTTGTGGATAAATATCCATTGGCAATACTTTTTCGTATTGTCCAGTTACTACAAATGCTCTTTTTTCTCCATGCGTATTGGTATTCGCTTCGTAAGTCACATCTGCTAAACCACTTAAGAAAGTTTGAGAAACACTTGGTCTTGCATCCATTGGTGCTAACCAACCAAACATTTCATATTCATTTCCTTCTTTAATAGTCGTAATTTGATCATCTCTAAAATCTAAAAATTCTTCTTTAGATTTTTGTGCACCAGATAAAACATCACCAGAAACCAATCTTACATTATCTCCAACAGTTCCCGCTAAAGCACCAACATTTGCACCTAAGTAAGTATTTACATAAGCTGGAGCACTTACCTCCGCTCCCGTAACTGCTATAATTCTAGAGGCATCAAATTTACCTTCTGTAAATAATTTACCAATGGTAATTACTTCTTGCACGCCTAAGGTCCACACTTTATCATTTCCTGCAATTGGGCTAACGTGGTGAATTTGAATCCCTACATTACCAACTGGGTGTTTGCCATGAAACCAATGCTTTTCAACACCAGTAGCATCTGTGAAAACACTTGATGGAGCCTCCTCTCCTCTTGCATCCAAACCTAAGTGAACACTTCCTTCCGTTAACATCCCCAATACATCTAATCCTTTTTGGAAAGCTGCTCCTTGTCCTGCTACGACAAAATTTAAGTCTGGTGCCAATGGCGCAGAATCAAAAGTTGAAATAAACACCGCTTTAGGGACATCTGTTGCATCAGGAATAATACCAAAAGGTCTTTGGTTAATCATTGTCCAAGCACCACTTTCTAATAAGTGATTAACTAATGCCTCTCTAGAAGTATTTGCCAAATCAAGTGTTGGGAATGATTTATAGTTAATTTCTTTATCTGCTAAAATCACGATTTCTTTAATAGAACGCTTTGCGCCTCTATTTACCGCAATGACTTCTCCACTAACTGGCGCTACATATTTAATGTCTGGTCGTTTTTTGTCAAAACAAACGACATCACCTGCCTTCACTTCATCACCAACAGTAACCGTTACTTTAGGAATTGGAGAAATACCCACAAAATTTTGTGGTTGAATCGCATAGGTTGTAGCGGCACCAGTATTCACTACTTTTGCTGCTGCTCCTTCCAAAGCAATAGTATGTCCTGCTTTTAAAGCATAAAATGAACCTTCTTTAACATAAGATGGTTTCTTTGCAGAAAACATATTGGAAAAAGAAGGGAATAAAGACACGGATGCTTGTGATTTATCATCCAATCCAGCTTCTTTAGCTTCTATTCTAATTAAATTATCAGAAACCTGAATAATTAGAAAAAAGATGACTAAAATAGCCAGTCCCCATAAAGAAAGGTTCAAAATGTTACTTCCACTACCAGAATCTGTGGCAAAAGCGGTATTCGAAGAAAATAAGAATAACGCTACAAGAAAAGTGTATAAGATATTGTTTTTCAAAACTTTATGATTTAACTTTACTATCAGAATAAAGTACTTGTTTGAATCAATTTTTCAAAATTTCGGCAAAGATATAAAACCTTTTTATGTTTAGAAATAGCTTACTAGTAGAACTCATTTAGTTTTAAAATTATTTAGAATGAGTCTAAATAATTTTAGCTAATTCTACGTCCTTCACTACAACTAAAAAATGGAACCTTTTGATCATTGCTGAGTCAATTTAAAACAGTACTTTTAGAGGCATCATTGCCCATCTAAAACTATAAATTTGGAAAATTCGTCGGGAAAGAATAGCTCAAAAAAGGAAGGAATAGCTCAAAAAATAAGGGATCACATCTAGTGATCCCCAATTAAAAACCTATAAACAATTTAGCTGGTTTATAAAACGTCAACAAATTTAAAAAGTTTCTATATTTAAAAATAAAATTTAAACTGATTCCACCTCCGTCTTTTCTATATTCACTCTCTTAGGAAAATAGAGTAGACAAAAGATTAGCAAAATCGTAGAAAAAATAGCTGGAACAATTTGATTATAAGGTTCGTAAGCAGCGAACACAGTACCGAGTCCCGCAGAAATTAAGGCAGAAAAACTAGCCGTCATTTTATAAATATGTTCGTATAACCAAAAGTTTTTAATTCGGATGAAGTTTGGAAAAAAATACCGAATGAGGTCAAACCCAACGATTACAAAAACATACCCTAGTAAATAATAGACAACCGAAGCATGCCAAAGAATATTAGCTGTTTGAAAATGAGCAACGAAATAACATGCCATTCCAATAATTAGCAACATGACCATAAAATCGGGTTGTGTAAATCCTGCTTCTTTTGTTTTTAAAACTCTATACCCTGAATAAGAAGTATAAAAACTCAAAAGCGTAACAATCGTCAAGAAGGGTCTATCTCGAAAAAAGATAACTCCATTCAGCGCAGTAATAATAACAATCGCCATCAAGCCTAAAAAAAGTCGCCCGAATAGTCGATGATAATGTCCTCCTTTTTTTGTAAAATAAGGAGCTAATCCTATAAAAATGGCAATAGTGCCAAAAAGGATGTGGATAGAAATGTTGATACTTTGTAACATGATAAATAGTTTTGATTCAAGACCAAAACAAAGGGAAAAACAAAGTAATAGCTAGTGCTTTTTGGCGAGTGGGTCGTATAAACAAGTGAAAAGGTAGCTGAGGTGGGTCAATAAATTATAGTTTTGTCAAAGATTTAATCACATCTGTATAACTAGAACTGCTAGTAATTGCCATCTTATTTTTTCCTTTAAATTCTATAACAAATCGTCCTTTAAAATGAGGTTTAATTTGAGTAACCTGATGTTTATTGATTAAATATTTTCGATGTACTCGTAGGAAATCTGGTGTTAATTTTTTTTCTAAAAACAACAAAGAATAATTGCATAAATGCTTATTGCCTATTTCATCAAATAAGAAAGCGTAATTATCATAGGCTTCAAAAAAGAGAATTTCGTTGGTCGGATGTAATAAAATATTTTCTCCTTTACGGATGGGAATAGTGGTTAACTTTTCTGGTAGGTAATTAGCAACTTCTTCTTTTTCTACCTTTTCTTCTACCAATTCATCTTTCCCCTTCGATTTCACCCAATTCAATGTCACAAATCCTAGAATAGTACTTAAGATGCTATTGAATAAATGCAAACCGCTAAATTGTAAAAAAGTATACGACTCTTGTTGAAAACCATAAGCTCTAACCATTCCATCTACTTCTGAACCAATTATTCCCACTAGGCTAAAAAGCACGACTAATATCGTGCTCTTTTTGTAATCAGAAATATTATCCCAAGACCACAAAAAACTATTAGCAGCTATTAAGATCAAAAAATAACCGATAACTAAACTAATACTTACTTGTTGGACAAGACTTTGTCCGAGCGTAGGCCAAATTCCTAAAGCATAATTAGCAATACCTAAGGCTACCCCAACAGCTATTATCCAAATTAGGTTTTTGTTCGCTTCTTTAAAATCTACAGTAGGAAACTTCATGGATACAATGATAAAATATTTTTACGGATTTTTAGATTAATACTTAAGACATGTATAGGAGTTGTTAACTTTTTTTGTACCTTGCTAATCTTTAGTAGCTACACACAAATAACATTTTATAGACTAAATGATCATTACAAAAAATGGGAAATTTTCAGCGATTCTTTTCGCTGGCATTAGTTATACTAGACCATCCTCCTGCAATCCAATAAAGTAGTAGATTGTCAACAAGTAGAAAACTTCCAATGATTATCTCCAGAAAAACACCAAAAAAATACTACTTATTCTTAATAGGTTACCTATTCTTTTGCTATCATCCTGCAAAAGCCCAAACCTTATCTCCAGAAGAAACTGCCTATCAAAACCAATTTGAGAAAGTCTTTTCTAGTAATCGTGCAGACACTTCAAAGCTTCAATTTTTATTAGACAATTTAAATAATTTAAATGCTCGTGGCTCTGATCTTCCCGTTATTTATACTAAAAGAGGAATTGCCCTAGCCGAAAAAATAAGGAATGATCAATGGGCAGGTATTTTACTTCAAGAATTGGGTTGGATATATCAAGGGTTAAATCAAATAGCAGCAGCAGAAACACGGTATCAACAAGCAATTACCATTTTCGAAGCAGCCAATTTATATGCTTTAAAAGCAAAAGCGATTGGTAAATTGAGTCTACTTTATGGGCAAACCAATCGTTCTGATCAAGCTTTGCAACAAGCAAGGAAAGCCATTAAAATCTCCCAAAATTTAGGAGATGAACTTGGTCTAGCTTATGCTTATTATGCTATTGTTTATAACTTTATCAATGCAGGAAAAGACAAGGAAGCCTTACCTTATATTGAAAAAAGCATCCATCTTTATCAAAAAAATGGAGAAAAATATCGAATGGCAGTAGTGATGCAAAACAAGGTCGATTGTTACTTGCATTTGGGAGAACCCGACAAAGCATTAGCAGCAGCTAATGAGTTGATTGAACTATTTGGAAATACAACCGACACGACAACCAATGCTACAGACAACTATTATTTAGGGCAAGCATTTTATAGTCGAGCAAAAGTGTATATGCAATTACAACAATATGAAAAAGCGCTTTTAGATAATGAAGCATTGCAAGGCTTATTGAGTAATGATGGGACTTTGCTAGTAGACGCTGTTTATATTTTCCAAAAGGCTAAAATTTTATATTATACCCAAGATTATCAAGCCTCCAAAGAAGTTTGTTTGCGGTTATTAAAGCATCCTACTGTAAAAGCAGAACGTTTTTTAGGGTATACTTATGAATACCTATCCAAAAATTATGCAGCCCTAAAACAATTTACAGGTGCGTATAAATACCATTTAGAAATGGAGAAATATGAAGAGAAAGAAATATTTCAAGCATCCAAACTCAAAATGGAAGAACTCCAAGCCAAATATGAAACAGAAAAAAATGCGGCAACTATTTTAGCCCAACAACAAGCCATCACGCAGCAACGCATTACACAATGGTTTGCTATTGGGTTTGCAGGCATCTTAAGTTTGCTTCTCTTTCAAACTTATAAAAATGCCGTTTCTAGAAAACGAATTAACGCCGCTTTAAGAAAATCCAATAATCAACTAGGAGAATCCAATGCCTTATTAGGAGAAAAAAATAAGGAAAACGAATTATTATTACAAGAAATTCACCATCGGGTTAAGAATAATCTAGAAATTGTAGGTAGCTTGCTAGAATTACAAGCAGAGCGAGTAACAGATGAATTGACTCAAAGTATTTTAAAAGATAGTCAAAACAGGGTGCAAAGTATGGGCATCATTCACCAAAAGCTATACCAAGAAGGAGATTTAAATAGCGTGGATATGCAAGACTATTTTAAAAATTTGAGCGAAAGTATTCTAGAGACATTCAATGCTTGGGATAAAATGGCTATCCATATTGATATGGAAAAACTAAATTTGGATGTAGAGATAGCGATCCCAATTGGTTTGATTGTCAATGAATTGGTAACCAACGCTTGGAAATATGCTTTTCCACAAAGTGTTTTTAAAAATAAAAAAGGAAGCATTAATATTAGTTTATCAAAACCAACTGACCAGCAATTGCAATTAATTGTAGCAGATAACGGTATTGGTAAAAATCCAACTGCGCCAATCAAAGGAACGGGGTTTGGCTCTCAATTAATTCATTTATTAACCTTACAATTAAACGGAAAAATGATAGAAAAAAAAGAACAAGGGACAACTTTTATTTTTGATTTTCAAGTATGAGTAAAGAAATAGAATTAGCCAAGATTTATTGAATAGTTGCGAGTTGCGGGTTAAAAGATAGAATACTGAATCTAAAATTAGACTAAACCGAATTATTTCAGATATATCAACTAAGATTATTAAGTATCTACTAGAATTTAACCCGCAGCTCGCAACCCGCAACAAATATTTTATAAATCGCTTACTTAAACTATTATAGCTACCATAACCCTAAAACAACAATATGTCGAACGTAAAAATCCTGATAGTAGAAGATGAGATGATTATTGCCGCCAAAATCTCTTTACACCTTACCCAACTAGGGTATGAAGTAAGTGGGATTATCCCAAGAGGAGAAGAAGCGATTGTTCATTGTCGAGAAGCGATGCCCGATTTATTATTATTAGACATTAATTTAAAAGGACAGGTAGATGGTATCCAAACTGCCACTATGTTACAAGCAGAAAACATAGATATTCCTATTATCTATTTGACCGCCAATGCAGATGAAGCTACTTTCGAGCGAGCCAAATCAACTCATCCACAAGCCTTCATTTCAAAACCCTATAAAAAATTAGATTTACAAAGAGCCATTGAATTAGCTATTAGTCGAATAGCAAAGCCTCTTCCAACTACTGTTACGACCTCTACAACCGAAACGCCTTTTATTTTATCCGACCGTATTTTTGTGCGGCATAAAAGTAAAATGGTCAAATTATTTCTAAAAGACATCCTATACATTGAAGCGGAAAGAAGTTATTGTCGCATCCAAACGAATGATACAGAATTTCTCTTATCAATGCCATTGAGGGTTTTAGCAGAAAAATTAGAAAGTGGACAATTTTTTCGGATTCATCGGTCGTTTATCGTCAATTTACGACAGATAGACGAAATTGCAGAAACACATATTGTCGTTTCAAAAAAGGTAATTCCTATTGGAAAGTCTTCTAAAGAGGAATTTACACAGCGTATCCGTATGATTTAATGCATTCCCTATTTCTTCGGAAAACCAAAACCTACCTTCGGAAAGCCCAGCCTACCCTTTGGAAGATAACGTCTTATTTATCCATTTCTTCGTCCTATCTTGCAATCAACTTAAAAAAGAACCTCAAAACACACCAAAGAAGAGAAGGAAATCGCAAAGTGCTCCTTCTCTTTTCTACCAGACAAAAAATTATCATCAACATACTAATTCAAACAACTTGAGAAAACATGGGTGTACTCCTATCACCTAAATCGCTTAACCTAAAAAAGCGAATAACCCCAAAATGCATAGAAGTCGAGAAGGAAAACCCTACGATTCCTTCTCGTTTCTTTTTTATAAAGGATGTTAATTTTTTGTAACTTAGCCAGTACTTAACATTTCAATGATGAACAAAATAATATCTCTTTTTTTTACTTTTTTTTACTTTTTAGTAACAATCACTTACGCTCAAAGCAAAACACCTATTACCGCCGAAAAGAACGAACAAGGTCTATTTGATTCAGAAGAAATCCTAGAAATTACGCTAAGCGGCAACCTGTCCAAACTGCTCAGAGATAAAACGGAGGACCCTAGAAAATATCCTTTAACCCTTTCCTACACGGAAGCTAATAATAAAATATCCATTCCTGTTGAAGCCAAAACAAGAGGAAATTTTAGAAGATTGATTGGTAATTGTGCTTATTTGCCCTTAAAAATATACTTTCCAAAATCAGATGTGGGAGAAAAAACGATTTTCCGAGACCAGCGAAAAATGAAATTAGTCATGCCTTGCAGAGGGGAAAAATATGTAATTCACGAATACCTAGTTTATAAACTATACAATTTGGTGACGCCTAAAAGTTTTAAGGCACGTTTGGTAAAAGTACAGATAGACAATCAGCAAAAGAAAAAGCAAAAGCAAAAACCCGCAGTTTATGGTATTTTGCTAGAAGAAGAATCCCAAATGGCAAAGCGAAATAAAATGGTAGCTGTCGAGCGAAAATTACGTCCTACCCAAGTACAAAGAACGCCCTTTTTAAACATGGCAGTTTTTGAATACCTCATTGGTAATACCGATTGGTCGGTGCAATATTTGCAAAACATCAAGTTATTAGCCGCTGATTCCCTCTCTACACCATATCCCGTTCCTTATGACTTTGACCATGCAGGAATTGTAAATGCCCCTTATGCTAAACCTTCCGACGCACTAAAGTTAAGTTCGATAAAAGAACGCCGATACCGTGGTTATTGCTCGAAAGACCTGAAAAAATTTGAAGCAACGATTGCTTTTTATAATGAATTAAAACCCGCTATTTATCACGTTTATGAGGATTATGATTTATTAGAAGAAAAATATAAAACAACTACCTTAAAATACCTCGATGAATTTTATAAAACGATTAATACCTCAAGAAAATGGCAAAAAGACTTTGCTTATCCTTGTGACCCAAATGGGACGGGTAATGTGGTTATTCAGGGTTTAAATAATAATTAAGCTGATTAATTTTTCAACCTAAAAGTCAAGCGCAATTAAATGAATGGGTTGGTCTGTCTCCGTTTCTGTGACTACATGTCCCGCTATATTTTCAGCTAAATTCAAAGTTTGATAATACCATATTTGTCCTTCAAAAACTGCATACTTTTCGTAGATATAAATTTGCTGAACATCTATAGATAAACCTTCTCCTATTGCTTTGGTCACCGCTTCTTTAATAGTCCAGATTTTAAAAAAAGCAGTAAGTTTATTTGTCGATTGTTGGATATTTTCCTTATCCATTTCATTTAAAATATAGGCAAAATTATTTAAATTGATCTCTCGAACTCGCTCAATATCCAAGCCTATTTTCATGGTTGTTGAAAAAGCACAAGCGATGACATTCGCCGAGTGCGCAATATTAAAATTAATACTTTCTCGCCATAATGGACAGTTAAATTCATTATAGTAAAGGTCAGCTAATTTAAAATCGGTAACCTCCAATTCTTGCATTCCTTCTTTTAATAATAATCGCCCAATCATCAATTGGTATTTATTTTCTTCTTTTCTATACCGTCGAATGCGTTCTTGAATATCTTTGGGCATTTGTTGGTAATAGAATGCCCATTTTTGAATAGAAAAAGGAGTAGATAATTTATGGTAGAAAATTTGCGTCATTGAATGTGATCATATTTTACTTCATCAAACCCAAATCGTATAATTTTTTGGGCATCTGGAAACTCCAATATAGTGATTAATAAAAAGTAAACAAACTGTTGTTGTTAAAATCTGTCTTAAAAAAAGACATTATCAGCAACTTCAAAGCAGGTAGTTCTATTTTTTCGTAAATTTGTTAATGACTACTTACACTCCCCTCAATAGAAAATGCTATACTCCCCCCGTATTAATAATAGACTTGCGATGCTATGACTCCAAAAAACGACACCCCATTTAAAGGAGATAAACTCCTACCACTACTAATCAAACATCATGCGGACTATACTCCTAATGCTGCTGCTATTGTCTATAGAGATAAACAAATGTCGTATGCTGAAGTAGACGAGCGGTCAACTTCCCTAGCCAAATACTTACAAAATTTAGGTGTACAAAGAGGCGATTTTGTAGCCATTCATCTTGTCCGTTCCTTGGAACTCATTATTGCGATTATTGCCATTCAAAAAGCTGGTGCTGCTTATGTTCCTGTTGATATTGCCTATCCAAAAGATAGAGTTGATTTCATGATTAGGGATGCCCAAGTCAAAATTATTTTAACACAAAAGGCTTATCAACAACACCTTACCAAGCAACAAATCAAAATTATTTACTTAGATGAAGCAAGGGAAAATAATCCATCTAGTTCGACAACTGATTTAGCAATAATCAATCAACCGTCTGATTTGGCATATATGATTTACACCTCTGGTTCTACAGGCAAACCTAAAGGTGTAATGATTAGCCACGAAAATGTGTTTCATCAATTAGAAGGTCAACAGAATATTGCACCCAATCGCATGCATAAAATGCTATTGACCTGTTCTATTTCATTTGATGTTTCTGTTTTGACTATCTATTGGACCTTCTACCAAGGCGCAACTTTGGTTATTCCTGCACAAGATGAAGAAAAAGATATTGCACAATTAGCCAACACGATTGATAACCACCAAATTTCTCATATTTTAACTTTACCTTCTTTACACACTTTAATTTTAGCACAAGCGAATCCTAAAAAACTACAATCGCTACGATTAATCAATGTCTCAGGAGAAGTTTGTCCCACTTCTTTGGTACAAAAACATGAAGCCCTTTTACCGCTGTGCCAGCTCTATAATTTATACGGTCCAACGGAAGCAACGGTCAATTGCACCTACTTTAAAATCCCAAAAGGATTTGCGGAAAAGAAAGTACCAATCGGTATCCCAATTGATAATTATACCCTTTTAATTTTAGATAAAAATTTAGCAAAAGTCGAAGGCAATGAAGTTGGGGAAATTTACATCGGTGGTACTAAAGAAGTGGTTGGAAAAGGTTACTGGAATCGTCCAGAATTAAGTGCCGAACGGTTCATTAAAAATCCTTTTTCAGTCACTCATGGTGGAAGCACTTTATATAAAACAGGCGACCTTGCCCGTTGGATGCCCGACGGCAATATTGAGTTTTTAGGACGAGCCGATTTTCAAGTAAAATTTAATGGTTATCGAATCGAATTAGGTGAAATAGAAACAGCCATTGGACAATATCAAGGTATCAAAGAAAATGTAGTCCTTTTAAAGAATCAACAAAATACAGCCCTAAAAAAACTAGTTGCATATACAACTATAGATGGTGATAAAAATATAAATATATCAAATATAAAATCTTTTTTAGGTGACAAATTACCTAACTATATGATTCCAGCTAATTTTGTCATTTTAGACAAAATGCCACTGACCCCTAATGGAAAATTTGACCGAAAAGCCTTGCCAGAACCACCCAACGACCGTCCAAATTTAGCTCAATCCTACCAAGCGCCAAAAGGAAAACTAGAAGCAACATTAACTCAACAATGGGAAGCTCTTTTACAAATAAATCCCATTGGTCGGCATGATAAATTTTTTGAATTAGGTGGCAATTCTATCCAAGCAGCACAGTTTATTGGGGCTTTACAAAAGGAGCTCGATACCTCCATTTTTGTGACGACTATTTTTGATAATCCGACGATTGCTGCTTATGCTAAAATGTTGGAAAAACAATATCCTAAAGAGTTAGCTACGTACGAGCGATTTGCTAAACTTTCTCCCAATAATTATCGGAATAGTAAAGCTGATAGTTTTAACAAATCGGAAATCTTAAATCTTACAAATTTCAGAAAGTATATTCCTAAACTTTCCCAATTCGATTCAAGTAAAGCAAAAAATCCTCCTGCTATTTTCATTTTAGCACCACCTCGTTCTGGTACCAGTTTACTTAGTTTAATGTTGGCTGGGCATCCAGAATTAGTAGCTTTTAATGAGTTAAAATTATTAGGCTTTCATACGTTACAAGAGCGGAAGGCAGCTTATCAAGGAAAATTTAGTTTGTGGCAAGAGGGAGCAGTTCGGGCAGTAATGGCATTGAAAGATTGTACGGCAGATGAGGCCAAGGCAATTATCCATAGTTTCGAGCAAAAAGGATGTACTACTAAGGCTTTTTACAAACAATTACAGGAATGGGCAGGCATTACGATTGTGGATAAAACACCAGCCTATGCTTTGGATAGTCGTGTTTTACAAAAAATAAAAGAGGATTTTGACCATCCGATATTTATTCATTTAGCCCGCCATCCCTACTCTATGGTCAACTCTTTTGAGAAATATCATTTAGACCAAGTTTTATATTTAAAAGAACATGCTTATACGGCTAAACAATTAGGTGAATTGGTTTGGCTAGAAAGTCATCAAAATATTATTGAGTTTTTAAAAGATATTCCTACCCATCAGCAATTTCAGCTTCGGTATGAAGATTTAGTATCGCAGCCTGAGCAAGTCATTCAAGCCTTATGCCATCAAACAGGAATTCCTTTTCATGAAAATTTATTAAATCCTTATCAAAATATTGATAATAAAGCTATTGATGGCATTCATAAGGATTCTCGCTCGATGAGTGATACTAATTTATTAAAATTTAAAAGTATCAATGCTAAGAAAGCAGAGGAATGGAAGCATGCAACTAAGGACAATTTTTTGTCGAGTTTATCTTGGAAACTGGCAGGAGAATTAGGATACGAAACGCTCTCCCCCGCTGGCGGGATGAGAGGGCTTTCTCCCAGAGGAGAAAAGAGTGATGGCAAAAAAGGGGTGAAAAACGAGAATTTTATAGAAAAAACAAATAAGGTTTCCCCTCCCTTAGGGCTAAACATTTTGGCTCCCAGCCAAAGCTTAGCGCCTCCAGAGGAGGAGAAGGCTTGTGCTAACTCCATTTTTAGTACAGAAAAACCTAACCACAATAACTCTAGTCAAGAAACAACCGACATCGCCATCATAGGCATGTCCTGCCGAGTTCCAGGTGCTAATACCCTCCATGAATTTTGGATAAATTTGGTCAACGGTACAGATGTTAGTCAAACCGTTACCGTAGAAGATTTAACCAAAGCAGGTCTAGACGCTGATTTATTAAATCAAGCCAGCTATATCGGCAAAAGATTGTCTTTAGATAATATGGATTGCTTTGATGCTTCCTTTTTTGGGTATCATCCCAAAGAAGCGGAGTTGATGGACCCACAACATCGGGTTTTATTAGAAGTGGCTTATTCGGCATTAGAAAATGCAGGTTATAATCCATACAAATATGATGAAAATATTGGCATTTTTGGTGGCGTGGCTAGAAATTCCTATTTCTCGAATAATATTGCGACACATACTGATTTGTTACAATCCGCGGGGGAATATTTAGACACTTTAGGGAGTGAAAAAACTTTTGCTATTAGTCGAGTGGCTTATCAATTAAACTTAAAAGGACCTGCGGTAAATGTACAAACGGCTTGTTCTAGTTCTGGGACGGCGATTCATTTAGCTTGCCAAAGTATTTTAAGTGGTGATTCGGATATGGTCTTAGTTAGTGGCGGTCGAATTCAGCCAGAGTTAAATAACGGCTACGATTATATCGAAGGTGGGCCTTTATCGCCTGATGGATATATTCGCGCCTTTGATGCGGATGCCAAGGGCATGGTTCGAGGCAATGGAATGGTCAGTATTGTTTTAAAAAAATTGGATAAAGCAGTTGTAGATAAAGACCATATTTGGGCGGTGATTAAGGGGACGGCAATTAATAATGATGGGGCAGACAAAATTGGTTTTACTGCCCCTAGTGTCCAAGGACAAGCAAGCGCCATCACTAAAGCGTTAACCAAAGCCAACTTAACTGCCAACGATATTGATTACATAGAAGCCCACGGAACAGGCACTATTTTAGGTGACCCAATTGAAGTGACTGGGCTAACCACAGCATTTCAACAGCAGACCGATAAAAAACAATTTTGTGGTATCGGTTCGGTTAAAACAGCGATAGGACATTTGGATGCAGGGTCCTGTTTAGCAGGGATTATTAAAATGGCTTTGGCCTTAAAATATGAATTATTACCACCTTCTTTAAATTTTGAAAAGCCCAATCCACAGATTGATTTTGCTAATTCTCCGTTTTATGTCAATGCGCAATTAAAACGTTGGGAACAAGGAGAACGGATTCGACGGGCAGGGGTGAGTTCTTTTGGGTTGGGTGGTACTAATGCGCATATTATTTTGGAAGAAGCACCGAAGCAACTTCAAAATCAATCTCAACCTCAAAATTCAAATTCAAATTCAAAAGGCAAATATCAATTACTGTTGCTTTCCGCTAAAAGTGAAAACGTTTTGACACAGCAGGAAAAGGATTTAGCTACTTATTTGGAGCGAAAATCGGATGTCTCTTTAGCTGATGTGGCATACACTTTGGTTACTGGGCGAGCAGCTTTTAATTTCCGTAGTGCCAAGCTCCAGCTTGGTGAAAACGTTACAAATATTAAGCAGATACCAAGCGGGAACTTGGTACTACAGGACGCTCCTATTACCTTCCTTTTCCCTGGCGGCGGTGCGCAGTACTTATCGATGGCAAAAGGATTATATGAAGCATATCCTTACTTTAAAGAGCAAGTCGATTATTGTGTTACTTTCTTAGAAACAGCCGAACAATTAGCCATTCAACAGTTTATTATTCCATCGGAAGATGCGAATTTAGAAACATTTAAAAAAGAAATAGAACAACCAACCATTGCCTTAACTACTTTATTTACCATTGAATATGCCTTAGCCAAGCTTTGGCAATTTTGGGGTATTCAGCCAAGTCAACTCATTGGGCATAGCATGGGGGAATATACGGCTGCTTGTCTGGCAGGCGTTTTTTCGGTGGAAGATGGATTGCGGTTGGTTACTTTACGAGGACGGCTATTTGAAAAATTAACCAACGGTGGAGGCATGTTAAGCATTGCTTTAGCTGCTTCGGAAGTTGCCCTGTTGTTAGTTCCAGATACGTCTATTTCGGTTGTTAATAAACCCGATAATTGTGTGGTTTCTGGTACGGTTGAAGCGATTGCTCAATTACAAGAAAAATTAGCAATACAAAACATAGAAACAGCAAAAATACACATTAATGTAGCAGCACATTCTCCGCATATTGACCCCATTATTCCCGAATTTAAGACCTTTTTAGAAACGATTAATTTCCAAGCACCCAACATTCCCATTATTTCTAATTTAGATGGGCAATGGGCAAAAACTCATGAAATTATAACGCCCCAATATTGGATAAATCACCTGCGACAAACGGTTCGCTTTTCGGATGGTTTAGCTACCCTTTTGGCAACCAATAATAGCCTTTTATTAGAAGTTGGCCCAGGGCAAACCTTGGCTACTTTTGCTCGACAACATCCCGCAAAAAATAAGTCGCATTTTATTTATTCTTCTATTCGGCATCCTAAAGAAACGACACATGACGTACCTTTTATCCTAAAAACATTAGGGAAATTATGGTGTAATGGCGTGACTGTTAATTGGCAAAATTACTACCAACATTTAGCACCTACTAAAGTGTCTTTGCCTACTTATCCTTTTGAGCGGAAACGGTATTGGATTGAGCGGTTGTCGGTTGCCAGTTGCCAGTTACCAATTGCCAGTAAACAGTTGGCAGTTAGCAGTCAGCAGTCAGCAGTAACACAGCTCTCTGAGCTGTGCCATCACGAGCAGTTAGCAATTAGCAATCATCAAGAGACCGCTATCTATGAGACACTAAGTACTCCAGTTATAGCAGCAACTATAGATAGAAAAGACCATTTAATTGGATTAATCAAAGAAATTTTATTCGAATTAAGTGGGCTTGAACCTGACGAGATGGAAGCCGATGCGACATTTTTAGAGCTGGGTTTTGATTCGCTCTTCTTGACCCAAACAATTACTAAGTTTAATCGGAAATTTAAACTGGGGATTACTTTTAGGCAGTTGTTTGAAGAGGCTTCCACGATTGAAACTTTGGCAGTTTACATGGATAATAAATTGGCAGAAGGGGCATTTATGCCCGTAATCAGTAGGCAGGCGGCAGTAGGCAGTAAACAGGGCATTAGCATTTCGCAACTGGTAACCGATAACCGTCAACCGACAACTGGCAACTCACAACTGGCAACTGGAAACCTCCAACAAGTCATCAATCAGCAGTTGCAAATTATGCAACAGCAATTGGAGTTATTGAACGGGGGAACGGGGCAGGTTGGTTCTGGTGCTTTGCTTAACGTGTCGGACACCTCCGAAGGTGTCCGACACGTAGCAGAGGAGACAACGCAAAAGTTAACTTCTTTGCCCAAGCAAATTAGCGAAGCCGATAAAGCTAAAGGCTTTGGCCCTTGGAAACCGATTCCTAAAGGGGTAGCGGAATTAAATGAGTTTCAACAGGCACAGTTAAAAGATTTTATTAAGCAGTATAATCAAAAAACGGCGGGTTCTAAAAAATTGAGTCAGGAACAGCGACAGTATTTAGCTGACCCTCGTTCGATTCAAGCGTTTAATAAATTGTGGAAAGATGCCATTTATCAAATTGCTATGACTCGTTCAAAAGGGTCGAAGATGTGGGATGTGGATGGCAACGAATATATTGATTTCTTGATGAGTTTTGGGATTGGTTTGTTTGGACATACCCCCGACTTTGTGCAAGAAGCAGTCATTGCCCAAATGCAAAAAGGAACGGAATTAGCCGTTTTACCACCTTTGGCAAAAGAAGTCGCCGAATTGATTTGTGAGTTGACAGGCATGGAACGAGCAACTTTAGTCAATACCGGTTCGGAGGCCATTTCTGCGGCTATTCGTGCCGCTAGAACGGTAACGGGTCGAGAAAAAGTGGCCGTTTTTGAAGGCGATTATCATGGGATTACGGATGAAATGTTAGTGAGAGGGGTACAATTAAAAGGCCGAACCAAACCGATGACAATTGCGCCTGGTATTCCAAATTCTGCGGTCGAGAATGTTTTGATTTTATATTACGATGACCCCAATTTACTGGAAGTCATTCGGGATAATGCAGATGATTTAGCGGCAATTATTGTAGAACCTTTTCATACGCAAACGCCGCATTTGCAAAGAAAGGCGGTTTTAGAACAACTTAGAGTTATTACCATAGAAGAAAATATAGCCTTGGTTTATGATGAATTAGTTACGGGATTTAGATTGACCCAACTTGGGGCGCAAGGTTGGTATGGTGTCGAAGCGGATATTTGTGCCTATGGCAAAATTGCTAGTGGTGGTTTGCCTATTGCTATGGTAGCAGGTCAAGCCAAATATTTAGATGCTTTTGATGGTGGACAATGGCAATATGGAGATGCTTCTTTTCCAGAAGCGATGGTTACTTTCTTTGGGGGGACTTTTGTCAAACATCCCGTTAGTTTAGCGGCTGCCAAAGCGGTTTTAGAAAAAATTAAACAGGATGGTCCACTAGTTCAATTAAATTTAAATAAAAAATCAAAAGCTTTTGCGGAAAAATTAGCCCAACTTTTTTTACATACCAAAGCACCTTTGGCGATTAAATCCGCTGCCTCTATTTTAGCGATTAAAGTAATTGACGATTTTCCATTGTCTAAATTATTCTTTCATGTCATGCGCTATCATGGTGTATATATGACGGAAAGAGCAGGGTTTATGTCAACCGCTCATTCGGAAGCAGATTTGGACAAAGTTTTTCAGGCTTATGAAATTACTATCGCAGAAATGTTTGAACGGCAATTTTTTAGGGCTTGGGAAGGAATTAACTTAAATGAAATTATTGACCCTGTTGCTTTAGGTTTAGCGATTAATCCTTATGAAACCAAAGAAGTTCCTTTAACCGATGGACAGGAAGAAATCTGGATTGGACATCAATTTAACGATAATGCCGCAGCGGCTTATAATTTGGCAACGGAGATTCGATTAGAAGGGGAGTTTCAAGTTGATAAAATGCAAACGGCAATTCAACAATTAGTCAAAAGGCATGAAGCGCTGCGAACGACTTTTAGCAGAGATGGGAAAACACAAATTATTTCGCCTTTTAGGGAAATAGCCATTCCATTTATAGATTTATCAGCCGAAAGTGCTTCCAGAACTTCAAGTTCTGGAAGCACTAAAACACTTGCAAAAATCCACCAGCAAGCAGCAGAAATACCCATGGATTTATTCAATGGGCCATTGGTTCGTTTTCAAATTATTCGTTTAGAAGCAACCATACATTTAGTCATTATTACGGTGCACCACATTATTGCGGATGGTTGGTCCTTAGGTATTTTAAGTACGGATTTAGGGGAGTTATATAGTAAAGCAGTTGGTACAAAACATAAATTTTTAGCACAACCAAAACAACTAAGTAGTTATGCTTTGGAGGCTACTAAGGCAAAAAAGTCAACTGCTTATCTACAATCAGAAAAATATTGGGTCGAACAATTTAGTACCGACATTCCTGTCTTAGCGTTTCCTACCGACCGTTTAAGGCCACCTGTAAAAACATATGCTTCGGCTTTAGAAAAAATTCATTTTTCTAAGGAAATACAACAAAAAATTCAAAAAACGGCAGCCAAACAAGGTACAACTTTTTATAATTTTATGTTTGCTGCTTTCCAAGTTTTTATCCATCGGTTGGCACAGCAAGAAAGCTTCACTTTGGGGGTGGTAGCAGCAGGGCAAGCCATTGCAGGCAATCAGGATTTAGTGGGGCATAGTGTAAGTTTATTGCCTTTAAAAATGTCGGTACTTTCAGAAGATACTTTTTCCGACCATTTGAAAAAAGTAAGGAGTAAAATTTTAGATGCTTTTGACCATCAAAATTATACCTTGGGTGCTTTGGTCAAAAAATTAAAATTGCCTAGAGATACCAGTCGGCAACCAATTATTTCTGTACTGTTTAATCTAGATAGTGATTTTAGTCAACTCAATTTTGGGGACTTAAAAGCAACGCCAAGCGGCGTCCCTAGAAATTATGAGACCTTCGATATTTTCATCAATCTCAAACCAACTAAAAACGGGATTTTCTTTGAATGGATTTATAATACCGATTTATTTGAGGCCACTACTATTCAAAGACGATTGCAGGAATTTGACACCTTACTCAAAGGGATTTTAGACAACCCAAATCAAGCCATTTTTGAACTACCCATTTTATCAAATACGGAAAAAGAAAAGTTATTAACAGTTTGGAATCGCACAAATGTGGACAACTTTCCTACGACCTGTATTTATGGCTTATTTGCTCAACAAATTAAAAAAACACCAAACAACATTGCTTTATCCTTTGATAATCAACAACTTACTTATCAAAACCTAGCCATTAAAGTGGGTAAATTAGCTGGCTACTTCCAACAAAAAGGAATTAAAAGGGGAAAAAAGGTGGGTATTTATTTAGAACGGTCCATAGAAATGTTAGTAAGTCTCTTAGCCGTACTAAAACTAGGCGCTATCTATATTCCACTTGACCCTATCAATCCTATCGAACGTTTACAAGTCATTTTGGAAGATGTAAAAGCAGAATTTTTGATTAGTCATACACCATTAAAGCATAAGTTGCCGCAATTTTCAGGCAGTACACTTTTTTATGAAAATGGGCAGCAAAATACCCTACAACCTATTGTTGAAAATGGGTCTAGACCACAAGTAGCAGATTTAGCGTACATTATTTACACCTCTGGTTCTACCGGCAAACCCAAAGGTATTGCCATTCCTCATTATGCTGTTATTGACCATCATTATGCGATTATTGATAAATTTGGAGTGACTGAAAGGGATAAGATTTTAGCCGTAGCGTCCATTGCTTTTGACCCTTCTGTCCAGGACTTTTTCATGCCTTTATTTATAGGTGGGCAAGTCATTATTGCCAGTAAAGAAGCCGTCAAAGATGGATTTATTTTAAAAGCGTTAATGGAACAAACGCAACCGACTTTGATGCAAGCAACGCCTTCTACTTGGCAGATGCTTTTACTAGCTGGATGGCGGGGTAATTCGCAATTAAAAGCGCTTTCGGGTGGGGAAGGGTTGTCTAAAGATTTGGCAGGCGCTCTATTGGCTAAATCAAAAGAAGTTTGGAACATTTATGGCCCATCAGAAACCACTATTTGGACAACAACTAAGCGAATTCACGAAGATTTATTGGATGATTTAAGCTTTAGTTATTTACCTGTCGGAAAACCGATTAATAATGTCAAAGTATATATTTTAGACCAATATCAACAACCTGTTCCGATTGGGGTAGGTGGCGAAATTTATATCGCAGGTATTGGCGTAGCACCACAAGGATATTATCAACTACCCGAATTAACAGCTAAAACATTTATTCCCAATCCTTTTTCCACAAAAAAATACGAAGAGACGCTCTATCGAACAGGAGATAGAGGGCGCTATTTACCAAACGGTGATATTGAATATTTAAACCGAGGGGACAAACAAGTAAAAATTAGAGGGTATCGAATAGAATTGGGAGATATTGAAGCTGCAATAGGACAATTTGCAGGCGTACAAGAAAATAGAGTAATGGTCAGAGAAGACCAACCAAATGACAAAAGACTAGCTGGGTATCTAGTGGTGAATGATTCCAGCAATTTCTCAAAAACAGCTTTAAAAGATTTTCTAAAGAAACTATTACCCGAATACATGATTCCAGCAGCATTTGTGCTAATAGATACATTTCCAATGACTGTTTCTAAAAAAGTAGATCGTAGTAAACTCCCCGTTCCACAATGGGCTACAGTCACAAAAAAACAATCATTTACGCCTCCCACTTCTCCGACCCAAAAAACAATCCATCAAATTTGGCAAGATTTATTAGGCATTCCTCAATTAAGTATACATGATGATTTTTTTGAATTAGGTGGTCATTCCTTAATTGCGGTGAGTATGATAGCAAAAATTGAGCAACAGTTGGGGCGAAAAGTTCCCTTGGCTGCATTGTTACAACATTCGACTATTTATCAATTAAGTGATTTATTAGACCAAGCTCAAGAAACCGTTTTTGAAGGCTCTTTAGTACCGATTAAAACAACGGGAAATAAACCACCGCTTTACCTGATTCATGGTGGTGGGCTACACGTTTTAATGTTCCAAACCCTAGCTGCGAATATGGATGCAGAACAACCTATTTATGCCTTGCAAGCAAAAGGTCTAAATGGAGAAGGAAATGCCCTAAATCGTATAGAAGATATGGCGGCACATTACATCGCTGAAATTCAAAAAATAAATCCGAACGGTCCCTATGCTTTGGCAGGATATTCTTTTGGTGGATTAATTGCTTTTGAAATGGCAAAACAATTGGAGGCAGCTAATAAAAAAGTTTTAATGTTAAGTGTTTTTGATACTGTGATCAAACCAGAATTAACGCACTTCGAGCATTCTTTTACGGAAAAAATAACGACCCTAAGTAAAAAAGTAGCTTGGAATTTAAAAGACATGGTGAATAACCCAAAAGATAATTTAAGCTATCGAAAATATGTCTATCAACGTAGATTAAATAATTGGAAATTTAAGGTTTTTAAAGAAGGAAAAAATCAACCTTCGGATAGAGACACTCAGCTAGAAACTATTGTCAATCAAAGTAATTTTGAAGCTTGGAAAAACTACAAAATCACGCCCTATACTGGTGAACTCTACCTATTTCGCGCAAAAGAACAGCGTTTTTTTATAGCAGACCAGAAATTTTTAGGTTGGAAGCCTTTTATTATAGGAAAAATTCATATCTTAGATGTTCCTGGAGACCACTTAAGTTTATTTAATCCCCCCAATGGCAAAACTTTTGCTAAAATTCTACAAGAATTGTTGAATAATATTTATTAGCGGCTCCCATCAAAATTATAGAGAACACAATAAAGGTCATTAAGGTCACAAAAGTAGATACATAGTTTGCCAATCCTAGCCTAAGGAATGACAGCTAAATTAGTTATTTACACCTCTTTACACTCTCCTTACGTGTCTCCTTATTTTCCCCAACGTATTAATGAACACTACTCCCCCTTAAACACTATTATGAACAACAAATGGAAGTAGTTCTATAGCTTATTCTATTGGACGTACTTTCATGGATTTGACCCCTCATACAAAAACAAAAACGTATGAACAAAGCTTTTTTCGACATCGAAAAAATCTGCCCCCTTTTACTATGCTTATTGACGATCATTTGTAGTCTTCCTACATCTGTATTAGCTCAGCCTGCTGGCTTTTCTGATGAATTGGTGATTGATGGCTGGTCACAAGCTGTTGGTGTTACATTTGATGGCAATGGAAAAATGTACATCTGGGAAAAAGGCGGAAAGGTTTGGACAGTCGAAAATGGCGTCAAAGCAGCCGAACCATTGATTGATATTAGCGAAGAAGTCGGTAATTGGCGAGACTTTGGCTTAGTTGGTTTTGCACTCGATCCTAATTTTTTAAATAATGGCCATATTTATCTTTGGTATGTAGTCGATAGACATCATCTACTAAATTTCGGTACGCCTAATTATAATTCAAATGCTTCTAGCGAAAAAGAGGCGACCATTGCTAGACTGACTCGTTACACCGCTGACCCCAGTAATAATTTCAACAAGATTGATTATAATAGTCGAAAAATATTAATTGGAGAAACCAAATCTACTGGCCCTCCAATCTTGCATGAATCTCACGGCGCAGGACAAATCGTTTTTGGTACAGACGGAACATTACTAGTAACAATTGGAGATGGAGCAAGTTATACCAATCCAATAGATGAAGGGTCTCATCCTGCTACTTATTTCCAGCAGGCTTTAGACGATGGCATCATTACCCCCGAGCAAAACATCGGCGCCTATCGTTGTCAATCCCTTAATAATTTAAGTGGAAAAATCTTACGAATCGATCCAGCAACAGGAAACGGTATTCCTTCCAATCCCTATTATCAGTCCAATAATCCCCGTTCCCCACAATCTCGAACGTGGAGTATCGGTATTCGAAATCCTTACAGAATTGCCATAAAACCAGAATCGGGTAGTCATAACGCTAAAGATGGTCAACCTGGTACTTTTTTCTTTGGGGATGTAGGTTGGTCTACATGGGAAGATTTAAATGTAGTAGAAGAAGGCGGTCAAAATTTTGGTTGGCCCATTTATGAAGGGATCAGTCAGCAAGTAGGGTATAATAATCCAAATTATGCTGTTTCCGAAGCAGAACATGCCCATCCAAAAGTGGATTGGCGACACGGCGCAGACCAAGCTAGAGCCTTTGTCAATAATCAAATGCAAAATATAGGTAGTGGAGCAGTAGCAGGCAAACAATTCCGAGGCAATTCTTCCACAGGTGGTGTTTGGTACACAGGTGATGATTTTCCAGCCGAATATCAAAATACTTATTTTCACGCAGATTATAGTGCGGGTTGGATTAGAAATTTTGGTTTTGACGAGCAAAATAATCCAACCTTTGTCAAAGACTTTAAGCTAAATGCAGGAGCCGTTGTTTTCCTCAACACTTCTCCTATTGAAGATGGCTTATATTATGTTCGTTATCCCAATCAAATTAGACGCATCACTTTTACGGGCAATTCTAATAAAAAACCAATTGCCATTGTAAAAACAGATAAGCATTATGGTCCAAGTCCTTTAAACGTAAAGTTTGATGCTTCCCAATCCTTTGATCCTGAATATAGCCCCCTTTCTTTTCATTGGGATTTTGGAGATAACGCCACTAGTACGGATGTTAACCCTTCCGTCATCTTCGAGGCGCCAACAACTGCGCCCACCACTTATCCCATCAAATTATCCGTAACTGATGCACAAGGGGCAACTACGGAAAAAATAATTCCTATTTCCCTTAATAATACACCACCCGTCATCGTATCAACTAGTCTTGATAATCAACATTCTTTTAGTGCAAAAAACGGGGCAAATATAAATTTATCCGCCATTGTTACAGATACAGAACATAATGGGCAATTAAAATATGAATGGCAAACGGCCCTATTTCACAACGGACATAGTCATGCAGAACCTATTGATAATAATCCGACTACCTCAACTTCCTTATCGCCAATTGAGTGTGATGGATCCACTTATTGGTTTAGGGTAACACTAAAAGTAACCGACCCTGAAGGTTTATTTACGACTTTCCAGAAAGACATTTTTCCTGATTGTCCAGGGTTGCCACAAACAATTAATTGCGCCCCTATTCCAGATCAATCTATTACATCAGGGGATATTGTATTAAATGCAACAGCTACTTCGGGGTTACCTGTAAGTACTTACTTACTAGAAGGGCCAGCAGTTATTTTTGGTAACAAAATTGTATCTAGTGGTTTCCCTGGAAAAGTAACCATCAGAGCAACTCAAGGCGGAAACGAAGCCTATAAACCTGCCGTCCCCATCGAACGCAGTTTTAATATGGTCTTACCAACCAATGCCTCCTGTACGGCGAATGGCGCAATTACAAGAGACATTTGGAGTAGTGGTAGTCGAAATTCGATTAATGACATTCCACTTAATACCACTCCAAACGAGAGTAATTCACTTAATAAATTTGAGGTAGCGCCCTTTACCGCAGCCAATAATGCACAACGAGTACGGGGATTTATTTGTCCACCTCAGACGGGCATCTATACGTTTTGGATTGCAAGTGATGAAGACAGTCAACTATGGTTAAGCACGAATGCCAATCCTAGTAATAAAAAATTAGTAGCCAATGTCAAAGGAAGTACCCGAGGCAATCAATGGAATAAATATGCGAGTCAGCAATCAGAATCCATCTTACTGGTAGCAGGTAACCAATATTATGTCGAAGCCTTGATGAATGGCGGTGGACATTTATCTGCTGGTTGGAAAATGCCTGATAATTCTTTAGATCGACCTATCTCTGGACAATACTTATCCACTTGGAAAGGCAAAGAAGATCAAGTCATCACTTTTTTTGGTATTCCTGATAAATTAACAACGGATGATGCATTTACCATCGGGGCTAGTGCGAGTTCTGGTTTACCGATAGATTTTACTATTGTGAATGGGCCTGCGACCGTTGCAGGAACAACAGTTACTTTGACTGGTCAAACAGGGGTTGTAACAATCCGAGCGAGTCAAGCAGGCAATAGTCAATTTAATGTTGCCACAAATGTAGAAAGAAGATTTGAAGTCATCGAACCACCAACTGCTCCTCGTATCAAGATTAACTCCCCAACAAACGGAAGCAGTTTCACAGAAAATACGCTTGACATTAGGTATACCCTTTCGGGAAATCTAGCCTTTCATAATGCCAATCATCTATTACTGACGCTGGACAATCAAGCACCTATTGACGTACATACATTAAATGGCATTTATTCCTTGAATAATCTAAGTGAAGGTTTTCACACCGTCAAAATACAACTAGCGGATGGCAATCACCGTCCTTTTGCCAATCCCGAAGCAACGGACATTATTAGCTTTACCATTATTCCTACTGAAGCAGAACAAAGTATTAGTTTTCCTGCTATTCCTAATAAATTAACTACGGATCAACCTTTTGCAATTAGTGCAACGGCCTCTTCTGATTTATCTGTAACTTTAAGTATCGAATCAGGACCTGCGACTATCAATGGACATACGATTTCGTTAACAGGTATTCCTGGTGTCGTTATCGTAAGGGCTAGTCAAAATGGAAATGAGGAATACAAGGCTGCACCTAATACAAAACAAGCTTTCAGCGTTACAGAACCTACGGTAGAAAAGCAAAATCAAAGCATCTCTTTTCCTATAATTCCTAATAAAAATACAACCGATCTTCCTTTTGAAGTAGAAGCGATGGCTTCCTCGAACTTACCCGTCACCCTTTCTATCGAATCTGGCCCCGCTAGAGTCAATGGAAAAACAATCGCTTTAGACGGTACGCCAGGTACGGTTATTATCCGAGCGAGTCAAGCGGGAAATGAGCAATATAAGCGGGCTATTTCCTTTGGGCGTTCTTTCAAGGTCATAGAAAAAGTAAGACAAGTACAAAATATTAATTTCCCGCTTATTCCAAATAAAAGAACAGATGATTTGCCGTTTACAGTAAATGCAACGGCATCTTCTGGTTTGCCCATTTCTTTTAGCATACTGTCTGGACCTGCCACGATTAATGGCAACAGCATTACACTTGATGGCACGTCGGGAACCGTTATCATTAGAGCCAGTCAAGCTGGAAATGAAGATTATCTACCTGCGACTAATTACGATCGTTCTTTTATTGTCAATCCTGCACACGTTGAAAAAATAAATCAACTCATTAGTTTTCAATCTATTCCAAATAAATTGACCACAGCCGTTCCTTTTACGGTCAATGCCACGGCTACTTCTGGTTTACCCGTTACTTTTAGCATACTATCAGGCCCTGCTACAATTTCGAATAATCAAATTACATTAACGGGCAATACAGGTACAGTAATCGTCAGGGCGAGTCAAAGTGGAAATACACAGTATTTAGCTGCTCGAAATGTAGATCGCCCTTTTAAGGTGGAAGCACCAGCAGTTACGGCTGAACCAATTGCACAAATCATTACTTTCAATCCAATTGCCGATAAAGTAACCACCGATGAAGCTTTCGCAGTTACTGCCTCCGCTACTTCTGGTTTGCCCGTTACGTTGCGTATTTTAGCGGGCCCTGCAACAATTGAAAATAATATCATCACCCTAAATGGACAAGTCGGTACCGTTATTATTAAAGCCAGTCAAGCTGGAAATGACCAATATTTACCCGCTACTAGCGTTGACCGATTTTTTAAAATAACAGCACCAGTTAGCAATCCAACACCTATTGCGCAAAGCATCACTTTTAATCCGATTCCCAATAAATTAACCACAGATGGAGCTTTTGCCATTACTGCTACTGCTACTTCAGGTTTACCTGTTTCTTTTAGTATTTTAGCGGGTCCTGCTTCTATCAATAATAATATTATTACCCTAACTGGTCAAGTTGGCACCGTCATTATTAAAGCCAGTCAAGCTGGAAATGACCAATATTTACCTGCTACTAGCATCGACCGATTCTTTAAGGTAGAAGCCCCCGTTGTAGCAGCACCCATTGCGCAAAGCATTACTTTTGACCCAATTCCCGATAAATTGACAACGGATGCGGCTTTTGCAGTTGCTGCTGCTGCCACTTCTGGATTACCCGTTACAATTAGTGTTATAGCGGGTCCTGCTACCATTAATAATAACATCATTACCCTAACAGGTCAAGTCGGCACCGTCATCATCAAAGCCAGTCAAGCTGGAAATGAGCAGTATTTACCCGCTTCAAGCATCGACCGATTTTTTAAAGTAACAGCGCCAATAGATAATAGTATTGACGACGAACCAAAAGCCTATTGTGAACTCAGTAGTAATTTTCCTTGGCAAGAATGGATTGGGCAAGTTATTTTTAATGAAATAAACAACACAACGTCTAAAGATATTTATGAACTGTATGAAAATCCAACTACAACAGTTAATCGAGGCACCACTTATTCCTTGCTAGTTAAACCCGCTTTCAGTTGGACACAATGGGACGAATACATTAATGTTTGGATTGATTTTAATAGGGATGGAGATTTTGAAGATATTGGAGAAAATGTACTAACAGGCATTAGCCCAGAAGGTGTACCCCAACAAGAAGTAGCAGGGCTGAGTGCAGATATTACCATTCCGACCACCGCAACGCCTGGTGAAACTAGAATGAGAGTAGCCATGCAAAGAGCGAGTTATCCGACCGATTGTGGCAAAGTTGAACAAGGAGAAGTAGAAGATTATGTATTAACAATCGCTGGTACAACCGTAGTCGAGGAACCAACTGAGGAAAAATTAAGTCAAACCATCAATTTCCCAGCCATTCCCGATCAGTTAACCACCACGACTTCTATTGTTCTGAATGCTACCGCTAGTTCTAATTTACCCATTAGCTATAGCCTACTCGGAGGACCTGCAAGTGTTAACGATAATATTTTGACTTTAAATGGAACAGCAGGCACCGTCGTTATCACCGCCCAACAAGCTGGAAATGCCCAATATCTCCCAGCACAAAATATGAATAGAGCCTTTAAAGTAACTGCTCCGCCTGTGGAAGAAGAGGAAACAGAAGACGATAATTCCGATAGTGTTCCTGCTGAATATTGTGCAGCAGAAGGCAACTCTCCCTGGCAAGAATGGATTAGTCAAGTATTTTTTGGAACCATTAACCACAGTTCTAGCAAAGACGGCTATGGAGATTTTACCAATCAAAGTACAACCATTAATAGAGGCGCTTCTTATGCCATCAGTATCCAACCCGATTTTAGTTGGACGCAATGGGATGAACACATCAATGTTTGGATAGATTTTAATCAAAATGGTAATTTCGAGGATGTAGGAGAACAAGTTTTATCTGGTGTCAGTCGAGCAGGCACACCTTCTTCTTTACCACAAGTAGTAGCAGGTACAGTTAGCGTGCCACAGTCTGCCAAGGTGGGAAAAACACGCATGCGGGTCGCCATGCAACAAGCGCAATATGCGGATGCTTGTGGTAGTTTTGAATTTGGAGAAGTAGAAGATTACAGCATCAATATCGTAGCTAGTACGGGCAGTAGAGCTAAGCAAATTTTAACTTTCTCTGCTTATGCCGTTCCGAGTCAAGCCGTTAATTTAGAATGGATTTCCAATGGAGATGCCCAAGCCAATAGTTATCAAATAGAACGCTCTACGGATAATTTAAACTTTTACACTATCCAAAATTTGCTATCTGAAAAAGAAATAACGACACCAAATTTCTATACCAGCACCGACGAATCGCCCTTAAAAGGCTTGGCCTATTATCGAGTCAAACAACTCAATCAAGATGGTTCTTTTAAATATTCTAATGCCGTACCAATAGAAAGAGCGCATGGATTGACTGATTTTTATCTATTCCCCAATCCAGTCAAAGACATTGTACAGCTCCATCTAAAATCATTCATCGGCAAAGCTGCCCACATCCGAATCTATAACGCCTTTGGTCAATTGGTCAAAGAAAGTAAACTGGAAAATATCCAAGCTCCAACGCTTAGTTTTAGTATGGAAAATGAGCAAAATGGGATGTATTATTTGACGATTCAGCCGAAGGGACGGAAGGCTATTGGGCGGAAGTTTTTGTTGAAAAGGAATTACTAAAATTGTTGCCAGTTGCCTATTATTAAACGAAGAGGTAACTGGCAACTCACAATTCAAGCTAATTGTAAACTCTTAATTTTCAAAATTCAACTAATCAATCTCCATTTTTTTTCTTAACAAGAATAAAGGTGTTAATCTTGATGCAAAGCATCCTGTCTTATCATTCCGTATTTGTAGTATAAATTAATTTTATGTGCAAAAAAAAAGATACAAGAGCGGTTATCAGAAATAGTTTTTAGTAGTGCTGACACTTAAATTGGGAATTGCTTCATCCTCATCTAACCATACACTAAAACCTTCTTTTTCAAGGTCGTATTTCAATTTCCATACTTGTGGCTTATCTTTACTTGAATGACTTAAAAAAATATGTTTTTTCATTTTCTATTTTTATCTTTTTCTAATTGACTACAACGTCCCCCCATCTGTTTTCGCCCGACGCCTAGGAAAAGTAAAAATAGATGCATTGTTCCCTTTTCGCATTCTTTTTATTTTTATTCAACTGGAATATCTCTTAAAACTAAATCCACATACTTACTTCCTTCACTTTTGTAATAAAATTTTATCTGTAAAATCTCTAATACATCTAATTTAGGTATGTTTTCAAAATCAACAACACCTTTGACCCAAGACTTACCTGAGATTGTTTCAATTTCTCTACAACCTTTACCTGAACAGGAATTATTTGCAATTTTTACAGAGGTTGAAAAATAAATATCGCCTTCATTATTAATTTTTGTCTGTTTTGTTGAACTTCCATCTCCGTTATATATTCCAATTTTTATTGGCATATCAGTTTTATTAAAAGATTTGTATAGAATAGATAACTTATTACCAGATTATTTCACATTTTCTATTTTCACTTTAATATCACCTAACTCTCTTTCGATTGGATAAAAATCTGACACATCTTCTTTTTTTGCTTTTTGCTTTTTGGTTTTTTTTCCATCATTGGAACTATTACCTCCATTAGTCAAGATACTGTCGTTTAGCTTTCTTAAGCTCTCAGTTTTTGGTATCTCTAATATCTCTCCTCCGACAATATCACTTCTTTCTGTATCTATGAGTTGTATTTCAATAGAATAATCATTTCCATAATCAGATATTTCACCAAGAATAATTGCCTCTACACCAATAAATTTTATCTTTTTGGCAGTTTCAGGATTGATAATTCCATCTTTGAAAAGTTGTTCTTCTGCAAGTGCATTTTGAAGAACCGACCGATTTACAATCGTTACTGATTGTGTGTTTTTTGCTATGTTGATTCTTAATTTATTAGACAAAGATCTACCAAGTTCACTTACCTCACCGTTTGGGCTACTAAAATCTACAATTGCAATTGTTTTTTTATTTTGCGTTGCAAGTTGGTCAATAATAGATTTTGAAATAATTGCAATATTCTCATTAATGTTTTGAGACATCATTGAAAATGGAACGCTTAAAAAGAGTAAATAGGCAATATATTTTTTCATTTCAGTAATTTTATTTTATTAGTTATATTTTCTTTATTCATTAAAAGTGCATGATTTATCGCCTCCTTTTCTGTATCTCCTCGTCCATAAATTGTTGATAAAATTAAAGGTTTATTATCTATTGATATATTTAAATCAATCGCAACTCGTAATTGATTCGGAACAGATTTATTTCGGCTTACGTCTATAATACTTTTACTGCCATTAACTATTATTTGATTATAACCTAAATCATTAGTTATTTCCTTGAAGTAATTTTCAAATTTAAAATCTTTTTTTCCGCTTTCTTCGTCAAAAATGTCAAACTTCTTAAGTTGTTGTTTTTCTTCTTTGATTTCTATAATATTAGGTTCTTTTTTTTGGGGATTATTAACAGGTGGGCTTTCTTTTTGTGGAGTCGTTTCTATTTCAGTAAATGTTTCTAAATTATCTTTTACTTCTTCAGTTGAAGTTTCTATTTTTTCAATATCGTTTTTTACTTCTTCATCTAAACCTAAAAAAAACCTTATTTCTGGAACAGTAAAAGATATTATTATGGCTATAAATGTGAGGACTAATCCAATAGTTGTTTTTGTTTTTTCAGTCATAGATTTGTTCTTGTTTGATTTTTTCTTTTTTTTGGTGAAAGTGAACTTTTTCATACGAACAAACTCCTTCACATATTCCTAATCTCAAAAACTGTTAATTCAGATATAGACAAATAAATATACCAATGTCATAAAACAAAAAAGGCATAGCTATACCCAAAAGCAGTACTTAACCACTATTCCAGCAATGAATAAAATTAAAAAGACAAAGAGATAAAAAAAGGTGAGGTTGGTAGAGAGAATTTTTTGTATTCACTTTATGCTTATTCATAGGTCGCTAAATTGTGCTCACAAGTATATTAAAAATAGTTGATTTATAATAATCTATTCAGAAAAAGCTATTGATTTACTAATCATTAAGCAAAATACTTAAACTATCCGCTGCCAATTCATCCGTTGTCATTATGTTAGTTGGACAAAAGAGGAATCGGCAGCAGATAATGATTACTTTTTACGTTGCTAAATCTACCGATTGCTAAGCGATGGAAAAATCCTGTTTTCTTTTGTCTCTGTAACACTTGGTTATGGGCATTTTTATTCTTCCTCTTTTTTATATTCTTTAAGTGCTCTTTCAACTTGATTAATTAATTCATCTTTATTAGGCAAGTAATAGGTGTATCTTGATGCAAAAATTTGATTTGTTATTCCTCCCAAAGCATATTCAACAACAATTTCCTCTTTATCTGTGCATAGAATAATTCCGATTGGGTCATTATCAATTTCTTCATTGACCTCTTTTTTGTAGTAGTTTAAGTAATCATTCATTTGACCAACATACGAAGATTTTAATTTATTCATCTTTAGGTCAATCAAAACATATGCTCTTAGAATTTTGTTGTAGAAAACCATATCTACATAATCATGTTTATTCCCTAGTGTAACTCGTTGTTGTGACCCTACATACATGAACCCTTTTCCCAATTCTAATAAAAAATCTTCTATGTAACGTGATTTTAAAGTAAAAATAGGAGCAAAAGAGACCGTCCTAGATGTTCAAGTTATTGTTTCGCCGTTACTTAATTACATCCTACCTGATACCCGATACCATGCTACTTCTGCAAATGCGTATATAAAAATCCAGTCATTGCCTTATAAAACTCAAAGCGATTTTCTTCATTCTGAAATCCATGCCCTTCATCATACTTCACCATATAAGGTACATCAATCCCTCGATCTCGAAGCGATTGCACAATTTGGTCGGCTTCATCAATATTTACTCTAGGGTCATTAGCGCCTTGTACCACAAATAATGGCACTTTAATCTTATCCACATGCAAAGCAGGAGAATTGGCTGTCATCATTTCTTTATCCGTTTCCGGGTGTCCAACCATTTCGTATAAAGTTTCTAAATAAGGTTTCCAATAGGGTGGAATAGTCTGCATGAACGTAAATAGGTTAGAAACCCCCACATAATCAATCGCACAAGTATATAAATCTGGCGTAAAAGTAATTCCTGCTAAGGTGGCATAACCGCCATAACTCCCCCCGTAAATTGCAATTCGCTTTGAATCAGTAATACCTTGCTCAATTAACCAATTTACCCCATCTGTAATATCATGCTGCATGGTTTGTCCCCATTGCTTGAAACCCTTTTCCCAAAAATCTCGACCATAGCCTGTACTTCCTCTAAAATTCATTTGCAAAACGGTATAACCACGATTGGTTAATAATAATACTTCTGGATGATAGCCCCAGCCATCTCTAAACCAGGGTCCTCCATGCGGTAAAATTACTGTTGGTGTTGGCTCGTTTTCTTTGCCTAAGGGTTGTGATAAATAACCGTGAATTGTTAAGCCATCTCTAGATTGATATTGGATAGGCTTCATTGCTGCCATGTCCTGTTCCTTAATCCAAGGACCTACTTCTACGATTTTAGTCAACTCTTTAGTTGTTTTGTTATAGAAATAATAAGCACCTAAGGATTTATCGCTATAAGTTCGAATCATATATTTTGATTCGTCCTTACTGGAACTTGCCAAGGCAACTTCATAACCTACTAACTTTGCTTCTAGTTCTTTTTGTAAATCGCTTCTTTCTTGATCGAAAAAATGGAAATGCCTTTTCCAAGTAGTATAAGCAACGCCTGTAAGGACTTTTCGTTTTTTAGAATACATGAGTTGGGAAACATCTACGTCTGGATGCTCAAAAAGTGGTGCTCCTATTTCTTCTTTTTTCGCCATATCGTAGCGGACAATTACCGATTTATCCCGACCAACGTTAGAAGAAACAAAAACAATGTCTTGATTGTCAAACTCAAAAAATAGTGGCTGAAAGCTTACTTTAAAATTGGTTGTGAAAACTTCTTCAAACGCTGCTTCCTCAATCGCCCGATAAATAACCTTTTGATTAATGCCGTCTACCATTTGAATGGCGATTCGCAATTTTCCCTCATGATCCGTTATCCATTGGGTAATTGGTTCGGCAGGATTATTATTACTAGCAATTTGCTGATACTCCCCCGTTTGAATATTAATCCGATAAGGCTCAAACAACATCGGATTGTTTTTATTCATTCCAATAATAATCTGATCATCTTGATCTTCTAAATTATCAATCAATTCAATTTTCACTTTATCAAAAGGCGTTAAATCTCTAGCATTTTGCCCATCTTTATCGACTGCAAATAATTTAAAGTTTTCATCTCCTCCACTATCCTTTACATAGACAATTCGATTATTACCTTTCCAAAAATAACCTCCAATATTTCTATCGGTATCATGGGTAATTTGGGTAGCTTGTTCCTCTCCAATTTTTTGAATAAAGATATTCATACGCCTTTCGTAAGGCGCTAAAAAAGAAAAGTAGTTTCCATCAGGCGATAATTGAAAACCTGTTTTTTCAGGATTTTTGAAGAAATCTTCGATGGAGTATTTATAAGCGCCTTGATCCGCATTAATTAAAGCTTGTAAGGCTTCTGGAGAACTGGGTAGGTTAGTGTTGCCCGATAGTTTTGTTTCAGTCATTATAGTTGGTGAAAGTTTTGAAGTAAAGGTAAGTTCGTTTGTAGCTTAGACAGCTGGTCCAGAATAACGATTTCGTATCTGACACCTCCAAGGTGTCAGATACGTAAATCAAGCTATTGACTTTCAATCTATGGAACTTAACGTATCAGATAATTTGGAATTATCTGATACGTTTCCCAGCGTTCTCGGTCAGCCCGCTAAGCTACTTTTGTTTACGGTCTAGGTTCTTTTCCAATAGAAATCATGTTGGTAAATAGGCGATAAGCGCCAGGAACCCCTGCTGGTAATTCTCTAAACCAAGAATAGCCAGAATAGATATAATAGCCCTTGCCGTGTTTAGCAACTAATAAGCCACCATCTTTAGGATCTTCTCCTGGATCATTCGCCGATAAAATAGCGGTAAATTTTTCTTTATCCCATTCATTAGCAAAATACAAACCTCTTTCTTGTACCCATCCGTCGAAATCCTTGCTCGTAATCTTATTGGGCGTCGTTAAAATTGGATGATCTGGCACTAACATTCTTACTTCCGCTTCTTCTACCGTAACTCGATCTCTGGATAAATTCATATCATAAGGAGCAATGGTTTTTTTATCCACCTTTAATCGCCAAGTCGTATTATATTGCACAATCATCGTTCCTCCTTTCTCCACGTAATCAAATAACTTTGGTTGATAAAACTTCAAACGTTCCACCGTATTATAAGCACGAACGCCTAAAATAATGGCATCGTATTTATCCAAGTTGCCAGCGATAATTTCTGCATCTTTAAGTTCGGTTACCTTATAACCAATCTGTTCCAAACTGGAAGGAATTTCATCTCCAGCACCCATAATGTAACCAATGTGCTCTCCCCTTCTTTTTATATCCAATCGAACGACTTTCGATTCTTCTGGTTGGAAAATGGTTTGGGTTGGAATATGATCGTACTCAATAAAAGTAGCGCCTTTGGTATAAGTCGATCCATCCGCTAAAGTGACGATAGGAGAAATTAACCCTTCGTCTTGATTGGCAGGAGGAAATAGTTTGAACGTAATCAGTTGTTCTTCTCCTTTGATGCCTAAATTTACGTCAACAAATTCAGGTACAATTTTCCATCCTTTCGGCCGAGCTAAGGTAACTTTCCCCGTAATTTTTTCTTTACTGGATTTAACTAAAACACTCACCGTCTTCGCTGCATCATTGGCAAATACATATACTTTCTCTTGAATATTTGCAAAAACAGGGGGCGTTACTTCAAAAGGTCTATAAATTTCTGCTTTTACAGGATCTGCCTTTTTATGAACGACTTCTTTGGTAATCGCCATTGGTTCGCCTTCTATGGTCAGATTGAATTGTACCTTAATCGGTCGAGGTGTTTCTGGTAATCCTCTTAAAGCTTGTTCCTCTACGGTATACATACCCAACTCCGATTTTTTATTTAACCAATAAGGATTGGTCATACCAATATCAGAAGGAATGGCTAAATTATCTTTGCCTTTAAAGGTGATATTATTCGCCAACATTTTACTTAAAACAGAATCTTTGTTCGTTGGATGAATCGTATAAGATTGTAAAGTAGCATTGGTGTTAGACCGATTGACTACTTCGATATTAAGCCCAATAGATTCTCCTGGCGTTGCCGAATAATCGGTTGCCAATACTTCTATAAAAAGCCCCATACAAGCTTCGATGATATTTTCAATTTCTGCTTTTTTGATACTTTTCCAATGACCATCAGGCAATGCCTTGATTAATCTATAAGCCTGCATTAATTGAGGGACACTTGCCCCAGGATTGCTATAATCAAAATTCTTTTCTACCCCTGCTAATATTTTTCCAATCGGTGCGCCGCCTTTCACTCGATTCCAAGTAATATCAATGCCTTCAAAAATATCGTTTGCCGACTTAGGCATGTCTCCTTTTAATAATTGCAAATACTCGATAGATTCTCCTCTACTTCCTGCCCGCCCCATGCCTTGGCATTGGTGCTGACTTCTACTTTCTGCGGCAATTTCAGAATTGGACTTTCCTTTAGTTGGGTAATAGACGCCAACATCTACACTCACCATGTCTGATTTATCTGCTTCCGCAAATTTTTCTCTACTTCCATAAAACCACCAAGAGGTGTTAAAAAATAAGCGTTTTGGTTGCCAAGTATCAACCTGCTTTAATTGCTCTGGGTAGCTACTTTTTTTGCCCGCTAAATCAAAAGCCTCATACCCAATAATGGCAGAAGCCGTATGATGTCCATGCGTTTTTCCTGCTGATTGATGATCAAAGCGATTGATAATTACATCGGGTTTCCATTTTCGAATTGCCCAAATCGCATCAGCTAACACTTCTTTTTCGTTCCAAATTTTTAAGGTCTCATCTGGGTGTTTAGAAAAACCAAAATCATTCGCTCGACTAAATAACTGATTACCGCCATCAATTCTACGAGCGGCTAACAACTCCTGTGTTCTAATGACCCCCAATAATTCTCGAATCTCCGTACCAATCAAATTCTGCCCCCCATCTCCTCTTGTTAAAGACAAATAAGCTGTATTAATTTTTAAGTCATTGGCCATATAGGCAATCATACTCGTATTCTCGTCATCAGGGTGCGCAGCAACATATAAGGCAGAACCCAATACATTTAACTTCTGAATCCCATCGTGAATCTCACCAGACGTCCATCGTTTTGGTGCTTGTGCAAAAAGGCTCAACGTAAGTATAGAAAGGATCAATCCTACTGCCGTAATTTTTCTAAACATGGAAAATATTTTAAATGGTCAAGATCAACTTTAGCCGTTTTTGAAACAACGAAAGTTCTCTATTTAAACTCTCTTGAAAAAAGGAAAGTTACAAAAATAAATCAATCGGATAGGTTTCTGTATTGATTTCTATCAAACAGAAAAGAACTATCCTTTATAGGACAGTTCTTTTGGGGGAAAAGTTCTTTGGGTTTTGATTTTTATGGGAAAGGAATATTATTTTACACTTGGCAGTCTGTGCTGTTTGATGACTTACTATTGTCTACAGGTTTTTTGTTTTTCTTTATCTTTCCATCATACGAAACAGTAATTATAGAGTCATCAAATATGGCTATATCTTGAACAAAGTTTTTATGCTCAAACTTTTCTATAAATTCAAGATTATCTCCATCCCATACCTTTAAAGTATTATCTTCACTCGCTGAGTATAAAAAATTATCATCTATCAATATTTTCCTAATAATACCATTATGACATTTCTTCATTGCTATTTCTCTCAATTTTTTCTTTTTCTTTTCAAATCGTAATTTGATAATCGTTCCATCAAATCTGCCGAGGTAAATTACGTGATTTCTAATTGCAATTGAGTTAATTGGTAAATCTCCCTCCCTTGTTACAAGCTCTCTATTCTGTTTAAATTCCCAGATTTTAATTGAGCCATCTTCACTAATAGTAGTATAGTAATCGTCATCAATTTTGGCTATGCCCCAAATCCATTCATCATGTGCGTTAAATTTGTCTATTAATCTACCTTTTAGATCTATTTGATTCACATTCCCATCTGCACCTCCTGAAAAGAATTCATCTTCACTTACTTTACATAAACAAAAAGGAATTCCTACATGATAATTTATGCTATTCTTTAATTGAAACTTATCGCCTTCTAGCTTACTCCAAATTTTTATAGACATATCTCTTGATGCACTAATAATTGTCTCTTTATCAAATACAATTAAGTTGAGAATTGAATTTTTATGTCCGATTATTTCGGAAACTTTTTTTCCTTCTTTTGACCATATTTTTATCTTTTTATCTCGTCCACTTGTAATTAATCTGTCATTAAAAATTGTAGCAGTCCAGATATATCCAAGATGCCCTTCTCCACAGAATTTGCTTTCATTTTCCTGTGTTTCTTCAATCTTTTGATAGATGATATCGCTTCTTAGAATATATTTTTCTCCACTTAATACTGTTTCCCCTGAATGCCATAAATTATGATCAAAAATTATTAAATCCCCCTTTTTAGGTTCATATCTTCCAATTACTTCATTATTTTCTTTTGAATTAAAAAATAGTGTTTTACCCCCTTCAAACTCTTCACTTCCATTTAAATAAATCATGAAAGTAAGTTTCGATTGTTTTAATGCTGATACAAAATGAACCCCATCTAAATGTTTATTGAAATACTGATTTGGGAGATATCTGCATATTCTAATTCTTGAATTAAGGCTGTCTAATTTCCAATTTCCATATTCTTCTTTATTTATTCCTTCAATTTTAATTTCATTAGGAATATAGCTTTTTATTTCTTGGAACAATTGTTTTGATAAATTTTCATTATCTAATACTTGTCTTTCGTTATTTCTATATGATGTTGGATAATGTGTTTTAGCTTCTTTGAATGATTTCTTTTTTTCTGAGATTAGTTGATCACAAAATTCATTATCAAATGCTGTTTTTACTAAAAGGCAATACTCTTTTCTATTTGGCAATATATTAATGACTTTTTTCATTTTTATACTTCTAAACAAAAATTGTTAATTTAGATATCGTCTTCCATTAAAAATCTAGTATTTACTTAATACTGCCAACTATCCAAATCAACTCCCTCAGGCGCCCGCTTCCCAATTTCCCGAGCCCATTTAGAAATAAACATAGAATGATACCGCAAGCGAGAAATAGCATTCGGTTGAGTATGATCGCCATTCCAACAATGTTCTGCTAATTCGCCATAATCTACTTCCCCATCATAATAAGGTTCGGAAGTACTTTCTAAAAAGTCTTCGGCTAAATAGACGGCATTATTGAGGTAATAATTATCCATATCGCCACAGTAAATATTGATTTTACCTTTGAGTTTTGGACCAATGGTTGGCCAATCTCTTTTCATAATATAAGTCAAATCATAATTTTCTTTCCAGTAATTGGCGACTGTAGGATTAATCTCCCCTGTCTTTTTATTCCAAATTCGTTTTGGGTAACCGTCTTCTCCAACGGGAGAAAAGACCGCTTCCCAAATATCCCATTGTTGTCCCGACCGACTCTTCGTACCTAAAACCAATTCTCTATAATTGGCATCTTGTAAGGTAGAATTGACTTGCCCTAAATAATCTCGATGCATGGGGCGAGGCGTTTGTTTAAAATCACTTTCTAAAAAATAAGCATTTTTATCCTTGTATAAATCGACTAAACAATAAGCTCGAAAATCAATCGGGTCAGGACAAGCGGCATAACAACCATTGTATTCATCGGGATATTTTACTTGTACGGCTAGTGCTTCCCAACCACCCGTAGAACCACCATAAACAAACCTAGCCCAACCTTCGCCAATGCCTCTAAATTGTTTTTCAATATGTGGAATCAATTCATAAGTAATCGCATCTCCATAAGGGCCTAAATTTTCGGAATTGACTGCATAAGAATCATCATAATATTGGTTGGCATGTTGAATTTTGATGGCTAAGACTCTTGGAAATTTAGGACTTGTCCAGAGTTTATAAAAATCATGCGCTTCTTGCTGTTCCAATACATTATAACCGTTCATCCCAAAGCGGGCACTAAAAGTAGGCTTTAAATTAGGATCGGGTGGTGTTTCGCTAAAGCCACCAAAATCATAAGGGAAATGTCCGTGCATGATTGCTAATGGATACTTGACTTCTGGATGTTCGTCAAATCCTTCGGGCAATAAAATATGTGCGCCTAAGTACATATCCCTACCCCAAAACTTAGATAATAATTCACTCTTTATTTTGATGTGCTTGATATATTTACTGTCTTTCGGTGGCTCAATGGGCGCAATTTTTTGGTCTAAGCTTATTTGAATCTTTGGATTTTGCTCCGCATCAATCATGATTCTTTGTGGCGTGCTGTATAAATTACCGGGCGCTCGATTCCATTTTTGCCCTTCTCCTCTATCCATTGGTAATTTGACGACATGCCCATCTGCCCTATTAAAAGTCTCATAGACATGTAATAAGGCTTGTACATAATATTCACCTTTCGGAATATCGTTGATGCTTTTTAGAGGATAGCCAAAAACAGCGGCATCAAAAGTAACTGTATTTTTTCCACCAAAATTTTCTACGTCTATACCAAAAGCCAATTGGGAATTTGGTCCATCGGCAATTTGAAAACGAGGTTCGGCATCGTTGTTTTTGGAAATTAGCAATAATAAACGACCGTCTAGTGCTTGAGTACTTAGCGATGTAGGAAGGGTTACTTCAAAAGAAAGGGGTTGCTTTTTAGTTGCGATGTTTTTGGTGTTGGCACAAGCAAATAAGCAATAAACTGCAAATAGGAAGAATAGGGTATTTCGAGTGTTCATTATTGTATTGTCTTAGTGAGGTGGCAATAAATTAAGACTTAGTAACGAGTAAAGAATAACTTAGTCATTTCCTAGCTGTTCTTTTGCACAATAACATCGTTATTTTTCTCAGCCATAGCTAGGCTATGACCTCAAAAAATGCCTCGTTCTTGCACAAAGTAATCAGCTCTAAACGACCAACTTATTTTTTTCTCGTTACTAAGGTAATCAAAAAGGTTTTAATGAGGTAAATTTTCTAGGAGGATAGGTTGTACGGATTGGGCGGATCAGGCGGATTTATACTGATTTTTCTTGGGGCGTATAAAATCCGTTGGGCTTCACTCATCCGTTGGGCTATTTTTACCAACGGATAAATCAAGTCCAACGGATAATTAGTTTTTTATTTGCTACAATTTTCTAATCTTTATATTCCGAAATCGAATATCATTTCCCCAACCTTGTAAGCCGATATGACCAACAGGACTAAGGGCAAAAGTAGTTGGATTAAAACCAGTTTTAGCTAATTGTTCTTTCCAATCAGGCGAATTCCAATCGTATTCAATGGCTAATTTTCCATTTAACCAATGTTCGACATGTCCTTTTTCAACTTTAATTCTAGCAGTATGCCATTTGCCTTTTCCAATGCCGGGATTAATGACACCATCATATAAATTAAAAGCATCGGCAGTTAAATGCTTGTGCATAAAATCTGCACCTTGGGTATTTAAATAAGTAGTATTGTCGACTAGTTGATATTCTGGGGCACTTTGATAAATCGGCTGATCGGCAACTTCTTGGACAAAATAGAAAATACCGCTATTGGCTGCTTCTGTTAGATTAAAGTCTAGCGTTAGGTCAAAATCATTATACTGCTCTTTGGTGATTAAATTATCCTTTCCTTGCCCAACAATTTCTCCATTTTTGGCAGACCAAGTTGCAGGTAATTTTCCGTCTAAATTGTAGCCTTTCCATTGATCTAAAGAACGACCATCAAATAATAATTGCCAACCGTCTTTTATTTCCTTTTCGGTAATGCTATTGGTTAATTCAGTAGGTTTTTTTACCGTTTTTGTAGCGGATGCTTTTTCTGGTTGATTTTGGCAGGCAAATAATAAAAGGAGGCTAATAGTCAATAAAGTGAGCGATTTGAATTGCATTATTTTTATTTTAAAAATGAGGATAGTAGGTTTGATTGAATTCAAAAAACAGGGTACTTAGTGTCAAAAATACCCAAAGTTATTTAATAATTGATAAATTTTGATTTTTAGAATTTAAAATTTTGGAAACAAGGCAAGAATCCGTATCATTGACGGAATTTAATTTATGCAATCTATTTTCAAAACGAATAATCTAATTTAAGATGACGAACGAAAAGAAATTATTTTATGGTAGTTGTTTTGCTTTAATTACAACTGCTTTATCCTTTAGTTTGAGAGCGGGCGTACTACCTCAAATACAAGGAGAACTTGGATTAACAGGAGAACAATTGGGCTTCATTAACCAAATGTGGTTTTTAGGTTTTCCAATTTCTATGGTGATTGGTGGATTAGTGTATCATACAGTAGGAGGAAAAAGAATTATGCAATTTGCTTTCTTAGCCCACATGGTTGGTATTATTATGACCATTTACTCTGGTAGCTATACGGCTTTACTTATTTCTACCTTATTAATTGGTTTAGGAAACGGTTGTACTGAAGCGGCTTGTAATCCAATGATTGCAGATGCTTACGAGGGCAATATGATGAGTAAGATGATGAATCGTTTTCACATGTGGTTCCCTGGAGGGATTGTAATAGGTAGTTTGTTGTCTAAATTTATGACAGATGGCGGCGTTGGTTATCAAATGCAGTTAGCAATGATGGTTATTCCTACCCTCATTTACGCTTACTTATTTATGACTTCAGACTGGCCAAAAGCAAAAGTGGCAGAAGCGGCTTCTATTAGTAGTAACTTCAAAGCGATGATGTCTCCATTATTTTTATTTATGGCGGCATGTATGGCATTAACGGCTATTTCAGAATTTGGTCCACAACAATGGTCTAGTTTAATCCTAGCGAAGAGTGGAGCGCAACCGATGTTGATTCTCGCTTTAGTAACGGGGGTCATGGCAGTTGCTAGATATTTTGGTGGAGACATGGTGCATCAGTTTAATACAACGGGTGTTTTATTAGGATCGGCTATTTTAGCCGCGATCGGTGTTTATTTATTGAGTACACAAACAGGAACAATGGCTTATGTTGCTGCCTTTATCTTTGCTTTGGGAGTAGCTTATTTCTGGCCAAATATGATTGGTTTTATAGCAGATTATATTCCAGCAAGTGGCGCTTTGGGAATGTCTATAGTTGGTGCAGTTGGTATGTTTTCTACTTCTATTTTCCAACCTATTATTGGTGGATGGATTGACCGAGATAAAGCAACCGCTGCGGCTACAGGTCTAACGGGTGATGAATTAGAACTGGTCGCAGGACAGGCTACTTTAGGAACAATGGTTACTTTCCCCGCTATCCTGATTGTAGCGTTTACTATTCTTTATTTTTGGATGAAGAATCGAACGCCTGCAAGTGCACATTAGGCACTAATGAGGATTGAAAATTTTATAAATAAAAACCGACTCGATTTTATATGGAGTCGGTTTTTTGTATTTTACAAAATACTGGAGTAGTCAATTATTTGTCTCCAAATACCAATTATATCTTCCCAATGAAGCCGAATTGAAAGCAAAATTGGAACAAATTGTATTAGAATAGGCAAGGAAGGGAGTCAATTAATAGAAGAGAGAAGTCAGACCGTTTATTACATAAACTGTCAGATGTCAGATAAATATGGAAATAAAAAACCGCCTTGATTCCTTATCAAGGCGGTTTTTTATTTATTTTGCTAACTGCTAACTACTTTGTTGCTCTCCAAACAAATCAATCAATTTCTCTGCTAATTCCAACCCAATATTTCTTTGTGCTTCTTGCGTAGAAGCGCCAATATGAGGAGAAACAGAAATTCTTGGGTGATTTAATAAATCTGCTCTTGGCGTTGGTTCATTATCAAAAACATCTAAACCTGCACCACCTACTTTTCCACTTTCTAAAGCTGCTAAAAGCGCATCTTCATCAATTGTTCCACCTCTGGCAGTATTGACTAAAATAACGCCATCTTTCATCTTTGCCATTTCATCTGCACCTAATAAAGCTTTGCCTAAAGAAGGAACGTGAAGAGAAATGTAATCAGCGTTTGCCAACATTTCATCCATCTCTACGGTATCAATCTTTATAGAAACGGTTATTTCTTTATTACCTTGGAATGTCAATTCAATCGTTGCATCATCCAACATTAAATCAACTGGTAAGACAGTCATGCCTAAACCTAAACCAATTTTCGCTGTTTCTTGACCAATTCTACCAAAACCGATAATTCCTAACTTTCTCCCTCTTAATTCTTGCCCTTTGGCGTAAGATTTTTTTAACTTCTTGAATTCTGTATTACCTTTAGCAGGCATATCTCGATTAGACAAGTGTAAGAATCTAGATAAGTTAAACATGTGTCCAAAAGCCAATTCTGCTACAGATTTAGAAGAAGCGGCTGGCGTATTGATTACTTGAATGCCTTTTGATTTAGCGTGTGCTACATCAATATTGTCTAAACCAACACCACCTCTACAAATTGCCTTTAAATTAGGACATTTGTCGATTAGTGCAGTTCTTACTTTCGTTGCACTTCTAACACAGATGGCATCAAAATTTGGCAATTGTGCAGCTAAGTCTTCTTGCGCAATTTTATCGGTTTGTACTTGATAGCCTGCTTCCTCTAAAAGCAATTGACCGTCAGGGTGAATACCGTCGTTGATTAATATTTTTATCATGATAAGTTGAATTTGAATTTTTAATTGAATGCTTCCGAAAGCTTCGGAATTTTCTGAAATACGCTGCTTGATTAGATAATGTTTCTAAGATCAAGTCAAGGGCATATCAATAAATAAGGCACAAAGTACGCTAAATTTTAGCTGTAAATCCAGTAAAAAAATGCGGCAATAATTGAGAAAGCGGCAATTCAAATCAGTTTTGAATTGCCGCTTATTTCTAAATAGAATAATATCCTATCTTCTTTGAAATTAACCAAAAAATATTTTATAACTCCTTGAAAAACAAGTTTTAATTTTTAAAATAAAATAGTTTTTCTCCGAAAGCAGGTCCATTATTTATGGTTATTTTCAAATAAAATAATCCAGTTGGATAATTGGATAAATCAATTTCTTCCTGAATGGTGCTAATATTCGTTTTTTTGATTTGGGAAATTTGCCTGCCAACGCCATCTAATATAGTAATGGAAATATCGACATTTTCGAGAAATTCAATAGCCAAATAACTAGTATGATTGGTTGGGTTTGGATATAAACTAAAGTTGTCTACGATGGGTAATTCTATAATCGGATCGCTAATATCTAAAACTTGATCTTGCCGCTGTTCGCATCCTTTACTATCTTTTACAATGACATAATAGTTTCCTAAAACAACCCCCGTCACGACTGCATTTGTACCAATCACATTGTCCGTCTCATTAAACCAAAGGTAAGTAAACGGAGCAGTTCCGCCAAAGATGGTATCTACCCTTAACGTACCTCGATTAGATTGACGATTAAAAGTAGCACTCGTTTGTAAGCTATCAATCCTATCATCATTATTAATGACTAAATCCGTCAATTCAACTCGGCAATTATTAGCATCTTGTACGGTTACAGAATAATTTCCTGTTGCTAATCCATTAGCGGTACTTGCCGTAGAAATAATCGTCCCCATTTCATCTCTCCAAGTATAAGAATAAGAATTAGAGACCCCACCTGAAACGTCCAAGCGAATGAAGCCTTCACAATTTAATAAGTCAATTCTAGTAGAATCTACTTGTAATAAAGGAGGCGCACGTAAAGTAGCAAAACTTTCCATGGTTGCTCCATTGGCATCTGTCACGGTTACATTATAGCCACCTTGTTCGAGATTGATGAGATTTCTAGTTGTATCGCCTGTACTCCAAGCATATTTATAAGGTGGTACGCCACAAATAACTTTGGCTTCAATAAATCCAGAATTGTCATCAAAACAATTGAGGTCAGAAGTTATTAGCGATACTTCTAAATCTTCCACTCTAATGGCAATAGTGGTATCAAATTGAATGGTACAATCATTTTCATCGGTTACAGTTAGGGAGTACGCACCGGGCAGTAAGTTTTGGACGTTGGCGGTTGTTGCACCATTATTCCACTCAAAATTATAAGGAGGCGTGCCTCCTTCTGTGGTAAGGTCAATCTGACCACTATCGTCTCCCACGCACAGAGAATCGGTGACAAAACTAGGACTTGCTTTAAATAGGGTGGAAGGGGCTAAGATTTCAGGAAATAATTCTCCACTTGTCCATTCACAATTATTGGCATCGGTTATGGTTAAGGTATGACTCCCTACCGATAAATTTGTAACATCTTGAGTGGTTGCGCCATTACTCCAAGCATATTGATACGGTTCGTTTCCTCCACTTGGCGTGATAAAATAAGCGCCCGTTTCTTGTCCAAAACAAGCCAATTCATTGGTGAAATTATCTAAAGTAACAGAAATATTTCCTTCTGGGATTAGCCTTAACCCTTCTAAAGTACCCACACATAAATACTCATTATTGGCATCAATGACACTCACATCATAAGTGCCTGCACTTAAGTTTTCTAATTCAGTAGAATCTCCATCAAAAGTTTGTATACCATTACTCCAGAAAAATTGATAATTTCCGAAACCACCATTTACTTTTATCGCAATTGAACCATCCGTCGTATTCGTACAATTGGGTTGATCAATAGCGATTAATTCTATGTCTAAACTATCTTCTTCTAACTGAATATCAAAAGAACGAGTGATGCTACATTCTGCGCCGTCGGTAACGGTAATCGTGTACCTACCCGCATCTAAATCGGTTAAGTCCTCCGTTAATAAACCATTATTCCATTCAAAATTAATACCTGATCGACCACCAGAAGTATTGAGGTCAATAAAGCCGCCATCGGGACTTGAACAACTGGCATTTTGAATACCCACGACTTGTAATTGTAGCGGATTGGAAGAAGCGACTTCAAAAGTATAAGCAGGAGACACACAATTATTAGCATCTATAATTTCTAGTTTATAAGTGCCGCCATCAATATCTTGTAAGACATTTTCATCGGTTCGGACAATTCTATTATTGGGAAATGTCCAACTATAAGTGTAAGGCATTGTACCACCTTGAATATCCGCAATGGCATTCCCATTACTTTCCCCAAAACAAGAAGGTGGTTCTACTAAAACCGTATCAATTTGTAGGAAATCAGGTTCGCTAAGTTCAAAACTAGTCGTTAGGCTACAGCCAATATTATCTTGAATGACTAATTCATACTGTCCTGCGGTTAAAGTTGTAAATTGACTACTTAGCCAAAAGCCATTAGAATTTTCGACAATCGTCGTACTATCTAACCAACTAAAAGAGAAACTATTGGCACCAGTTGCTGCACTATTAATCCTGTAGAAAACAGCTCCATTATTTGTTCCTTTACATTGAATGGAATCTATAATTAGAAAATCTTGGATGGTTAATAATTGAGGCGCTACTAAGGTAGCTGTATCAGAAATAGAAATACAACCATTCGCATCGGTGACTTCCACAAAATAATCAGCAGCGACTAAATTATTTAAGGAAGCAGTCGTCGCTCCATTATTCCAAGCAAAACTATAAGGGGTAACACCTCCACTAATACTCGTGGTCAATTGACCATTATCGACACCAACACAAAGCGGTGATTCGATATTTGTAAAAGTGATGTCCATTAATTCTGGCGCCGTTACTAAAATGGAATCCAAAATAAATTCGCAAGCATTATCGTCGGTAAGGGTTACGCTATAGTTACCTGCACTAATTGCGGTTAAAGTCGATGACGTATCGTTGGTACTCCATAAATAATGATAATTACCTGTTCCTCCTATGACGGATAAATCAATACTTCCATCGCTTATTTCATTACAAAGTGGACTACCAATAGTTGCTACTGTTGCAGATAAAGCAGTTGGATTGGTTAAAGTGCTGTTTTGAGTTAATTCACAATTATTAGCATCAGTAACAGTTAGGGTATACGTTTCGGCAACTAAACCATAAGCAATGGAGGTCGTTTGATTGAGTTCGTCGCTCCATTCGTAGGAATAAGGCGTTGTTCCGCCCGTAACCATGGCGGCAATTCCTCCATCATCTTGACCAAAACACTTAGGAGCTGTAGGCATTAGGCCAATCACTAAGGCAGGTGTTGGATTAATCGTTATGACTTCTGAAATACTACAATTTTTAGTATCGGTAATGGTTACATTATAAGTATTTGGTGCCAAATTTTGTGGACTGTCTGTATTTGGAATACTATTGCTCCAATTGAAATTATACTCACCATTTACACTTGGATTGCCTCCTGTGATGGTTAAATTAATCATGGCGTCCGATAAGCCTGCACAGCTAGGAGAGGTGACATTTTGATTCAATATTTCCAATGGAGCAGGTTCTCGAATAACAATGCTATCAATCGGACAAGGCGTAACATTATCTGCATCTACAATGACAGAATACACCCCACCGCTTAATCCTGCTACGTTTTGGGCAGTAGAAAAAACAGTTGCTCCATCACTCCATTGATAAGTTGGATTGATTAGGCCACCAACATTTAAGTTAATCGTACCATCACTTAATCCAAAACAAGTTACATCGGTAATGGCATCAATACCAAAATTAGGACCATTGACGACTTGTTGTGGCAAGTTTTTACTACAACCAAAATTATCTATAACGGTAATATTATACGCACCTAATTCAAGGTTGTCAATCGTATAATTAGGAGTCGAAATATTATTATCCGAACCTGATACAGCACCACTCCATTGATAATTATAAGGAGCTTGGCCGTCTCTAGGTGAGACAACGATTGCTCCGTTCTCTTGGCAAAAACCTGGTTCTTGGATGTCGGTTATTTCAATCGTACTAATACTTGGTAGCGTATGGATAATGATTTCGTCTGTTGCCGAACAACCGTTACTCGCTGAAGTAATCGTCACATTGATGGCTTGTTGGGAATCTTTTGCTCTGGCAAAAACGATTGTTTCTGTTCCCTGTGCGCCTGTACTCCAAGTTAACTCAAAAGGACCAATACCTGTGCCCCCTTCTGTAGCGCTAATTAATTGTGGCGTACCTTGAAAACATAAAGCCAATGTATCTCCCTCTGTAATATTGACCGAAGGAATAGCTTGTACCGAAAAGGAAATGGCTAATTCATCGGTACAGCCAGTACTAGAAATCGCTTGGATATAAAAGATGGAATCTGATTGAATAGTAATGATAGAATTACTAATTGCCGCTGTGTTGGAATAAGAATCATTGGCAAAAAATAATATGGTATCAGTTGCATTATTAGCGTCTTGTATAATCAATGTGCGTAAATCAAAACTAGTATTTTGACAAATATTTTGATTGCCTGACGCATTGCTGATTTCGGGAGTTGGATTAACAATTACCGTCGCTGACACAATATTACTTTCACAAGTTTGCCCAGTAAAATTGACGGTTTCTTGGAAATAATAGGTAGTGGTATTGCTTAGAATGGAGGTTGTGAAAACCGTTCCAGAATCAATTAAAATACTTCCTGCTGCATCTTCGAACCAGTAAATTTGTCCTGCATTAGAAGTCGATACCGTAATAGTGGTCATTTCGTCACTACAGATGGTATCTACTGTAAAGGTTGGATTGAAAATGACGGCATCGTCTGCCAACCCACTACAATTTTCATCAATACCATTACAAGGAATCTCTATGGCATTTGGATTAATTAGTGGATTGGTATCATCACAGTCTAAGGCATTATCAACATAACCCACAGGTTGAGATGCAAAACAAACAGCGATAGAATCATCTGGATTACCAAAGCCATCATTATCTGTATCGGCATAAAAAACAGCACTTGCTTTTAATTGAGAACCGTAAAATTCAATACGGTCAAGCGCAATGTCTCCACGGAAATTGACAGAAGCAGAAATACCTCGAAAACGAAACTGTACCACCATTCCATCATAAGCACTTAAGTTAATATACTGCCGAATCCATTCATCTCCTTGGTCGCCTGCTTCATTCCATAAGCTCGTCCAATTCGTGCCATCTGTTGTAATTTCTAAGAAAAGTGCATTGACATTTGTGCCAAACATGTGGTAAAAAAAAGATAAATGACAGATCCCTGTACTCGCATCAACCTCAATGCAATTCGTTGAAATAATGGCTTCTTTACTTGGTCTACAAGCTCCCGAAGATTCTAGGTAAATATATTGTCCGTTAGGATCTGCATCGTTGGATGGCCCAGTTCCAGAAGTGACGGTACCGCTACTATTAACGATCCAGTCAATATCGTCGTCTATGGCATTTGTCCAAACACCAGAAAGCGTTGGACAATCCAAACATGTTCCATCAGCATTACAACTTAGCTGACTATTAAAATTTTCCGATAAGGTGACTGGTGGTAAAATACAATCTGTTCGAGCCGTAACTTTACAGGAGTTATAGGCAAAATTATAGGCATTACAGATTTGTCGAACGTAAATATCGTAATTGGTCAATTGTTGAAGATTGGTCAAATCAAATTCTTCCACACAATTTAAAACGATTACTTGACTATTGAGCGAACCTGCCGTTGTGCCATTCCCTGGTGTAAATCCTGCAGGGCCAAATTCTACCACTACATTATTGCATTGACCATTATTTTCCCAAGCTAAATCAATGGTGGTTGCAGAGACATTAAAGGCATCTAAATTGATAGGGGCAGGACAACCAACGGGTACAAAAACCAATTCCAAATATTCAATAATGCCTACATCGCCTGATTTATCATCACAAACTTCTACTGTCCAAGTACCATTAGGGTTAATTGGACTAGGTAAATGAAAATTAGTGAATGCTTCTTCTGGATAAAAAGCACCAACTGCTTCGGTACTAGAAGCTACACCGTTAATAGAATCGACCGTACAAGTGGAGGTATTTAAAATAAGCGGTTGAGAACAATCACTCCCTGCTGGTACACCAAAATGATCGCTAGACCCACCTCGTTCGTTGATTAATTTTACCCTAGTCATTCCGTCAGGCGCAATTAACGTAACTTCTAAATCATTTCGCCAACTATGACTAAGAATTAGCCGAACTTCTTCTAAAAAAACATCTTGTCCTAGTTGGGTACCAGGTGCATTGGTAATGGGAACATTGACTAAGACGCAGTTAATATCGGGAATATTGATGCCTAAATTACAAGCTCCATTATTAATCGTTACTTGACTGATGGCGGTGGTTGAAAAACAACACCATAAGCTAAGCCATAAAAGGAGTCTAGACATATTGGGTACTCGCATAAAAGATATTTCAGTAGGTCTCATTATTGAACGACAGTAAATAATCGGTAGTAAAAGCTAGAAGTCAGAAGTCAGATCGTTTATTGCATAAATTGTCAGAAGTCAGATGATTTAGAGATTTGCCCTGATATTCAGGTATTTATTTGGATTTAATTTGACTTCTGACAGAAAATTTTAATTTTCGGTCTGACTTCTGACCTCTCCTAATAGACTAATAATCAATAATTAACAACTTTATCAACTCATTATCTAGCCTTATATTGTAAAAATATTAAAATATTGCCTTACTTCGCAAGGGATTTATGTCTATCCCTTATCAAAACTAAGTTTTAATTATCAATAAATAAGAACATGAAACGGAACTCGATATTTTTTTTACTACTCCTTACTTGTTTTTTAGCCTGTAAATCGGAGCAAGCAGCGCCAACCATCGCAGGTATGGTTTTAATTAACGGAACAATTGCGACGGTGGATGAAAAAAATCCATCGGTAGAAGCGATTGCTTTTAAGGCGGATAGAATTATCCAATTGGGGACAACTGCCGATATTCAAAAATTGGTGGGCGAAGGAACAGAGGTGGTAGACTTAAAAGGCAATTTTGCCATGCCCGGTATTATTGAAGGGCATGGGCATTTTTCCAGTATTGGTACGACTTTGCAAAACTTGAATTTTATTCGGTCTAAGAACTGGGATGATATTGTAGCGATGGTGGCAGAAAAGGCAAAAACAGCTAAACCTGGCGAATGGATTACTGGTAGAGGTTGGCATCAAGAAAAATGGGATGAGGCATTAGAGAAGCAAGTTTTGGGCTATCCTTATCATGATAAATTAAGTGAAGCGTCTCCTAATAATCCAGTTATGTTGCGGCATGCTAGTGGGCATGGATTAATTGCGAATGAAAAGGCAATGAAAATTGCGGGGGTCTCCAAAGAAACCGCAAATCCAAATGGGGGGGAGATTGTCCGAGATTCTAGAGGAGAAGCGATTGGGGTATTTGAGGAAACGGCGATGAATGTGATTGGCAACGCCTATGATGAGTATTTAGCAACTTTATCGGAAGAAGATAAAGCTAGAATTTGGTTTGAAGGCATCGAATTAGCCGAAGCAGAATGTATCAAAAAAGGGATTACTTCTTTTCAAGATGCAGGCTCTACTTTTCTAGAAATTGATCGCTATAAAAAACTGGCAGAGGATGGCGAATTGGATTTACGCCTTTGGGCAATGATCGGTAGTCGAGAAGCAAATTTAGCCGAAAATTTAAAGAATTTTCCAATAGTCGATGCAGGCAATCACTTTTTTACGAGCCGAGCGATTAAGGGTTATTTGGATGGTGCTTTGGGTTCGTTTGGTGCTTGGTTGCTAGAATCTTATGATGATAAACCTGATTTTCATGGACAAAATGTAACGCCGATAGAAGAAATAGCCCGTATTGCTGGTTTGGCAGCACAACATAAATTACAATATTGCGTCCATGCCATCGGTGATAGAGGAAACCGAGAAATGTTAGATTTATTTGAAGGTATTTTTAAAACGATGCCCGATCAATCGGACTTTAGATGGCGAATTGAGCATTCTCAACATATTGATCCAGCCGACATTCCTCGTTTTGGCGACTTGGGGGTTATTGCAGCCATGCAAGCGGTGCATTGTACGTCTGATGCACCTTTTGTGATCAAAAGATTGGGTGAAAAAAGAGCAAAAGAAGGTGCTTATCCTTGGCGATCTCTATTAGATGCAGGGGCAGTCGTGACCAATGGCACAGATGCACCCGTAGAAGATGTGGACCCTATTGACAGTTATTATGCGTCCGTCACTAGAAAGCGAACAGCAGATGGTCCAGCCTTTTTTCCAGAACAATGTATGACTCGGGAAGAAGGCTTAAAAGCTTATACGTTATCGAATGCTTATGCTGCTTTTGAAGAAAAAGATAAAGGCTCTTTGGAAGTTGGCAAATTGGCAGATGTGACGGTTTTGTCTAAAAATCTATTGACTTGTGGGGATGATGAGATTTTAGATACGGAGGTGATTTATACGATTATTGGGGGGAAGGTGAAATATCAGAAGGGGTAATTGACAGCGAAATTAAAAGTTGGTGAGTATTAATTTATCAATAATAAATAACTATCTGCTGCCGATTCCTCTTTTGTCCAACTAACATAGTGACAACGGATGAATTGGCAGCGGATAATTAGCGTCTTTTGCTTAATGATTAACAAGTCAATAGCTTTTTCTGAATAATTCAATGGTAAAAAGAAAAAAATAAGAAATATCTACTTTTGATATTTATTTATTTTATTTTTAGAACTTAAAGAATCGCTGAAAAATCAGCCCCCTTCCCTCAGAAGAGAAGGGCTAGGGATGGGAGGGAAAAGGAGCTAAATAAAAGTAGAATTGAGTTTTAAAAGCACTTCAATTTTGTTTTTGTTAGCTCCTTTTTTGTTTAAACTAAACAAAGAGTGAGCAAAAAAACACAAACTTTCATTTTTTTTTGAAAAACAAATAAAGGGTCAAAAAAAGGTATAATTCACACAAAATATTGATTATCAAAAAGATAACATAAAATCAATCAATACATAAATAAAATCAATCAAAGGTATTCAACAAAAATGTTTAACAAAACTTGGTATTTTGTTTAACTTTAATGTACCTTTGATTCAACAAAATAATTAATATAACCAAATCTGTTGAATTATGACCTCTATAGAATTTTATAATAAGTTTGATACGATGACTCCCATGCTTAATTCTTTCGCTTATAATTTGACTAAGAGTGTGGAGGATGCCAAGGATTTATATCAAGAAACAGCTTTCAGAGCAATGACCAATCGGGAAAAATTCCGAACAGGGACTAATTTCAAGGCATGGCTATTTACGATTATGAAAAATATTTTCATCAATAATTATAGAAAGAAAGTAAAAGCCAATACCATTATGGATTCTACTGATAATAATTATTATATCAATTCTGGTAATGTTGCCATTTCTAATAAAGCAGGTTCTAATATTATGGTAAGAGAATTAAAAGGAATGATTGGCGGTTTAGATGAAAGTATCAAAGTACCATTTATGATGCATTATTCTGGTTATAAATATCAAGAAATTGCGGATTATTTAGAATTACCTTTAGGTACGGTAAAGAGTCGAATTTTCTTTGCTAGAAAAGAATTAAAAGATTTAATTGAAAAACGATATGATAATGTAAATGAATTGCGACAAACAGCATAAAATTCAATAAATATATCAACGAAATGGCGATGAGATTGCAAATCTTATCGCCATTTTCTATTTTACACCTTATGAAAGAATCTACTAAGCAAAAATTCTTTACGAAACAGTTACTAGCCTGGTTTGAAACAAACGAACGACCTTTGCCCTGGAAGGGCGAAAGAAATCCTTATTATATTTGGTTATCGGAAATCATTTTACAGCAAACTAGAGTAGAGCAAGGTTTGCCTTATTTTGAAAAATTTAAAACTGCGTTTCCCACCGTTTTTGAGTTGGCAAATGCTCCTTCAGACAAAGTAATGAAATTATGGGAAGGGCTAGGCTATTATTCTAGAGCAAGAAACTTACATTTTACCGCCAAATTTATTGCAGAAGAATTGAACGGTGTTTTTCCGAATACACATGGTGCAATTTTGGGGCTAAAAGGAGTTGGACCATATACCGCAGCAGCGATTGCTTCTTTTGCTTTTGATCTCCCACATGCCGTAGTGGATGGCAATGTTTTTAGAGTGTTGTCTAGAGTCTTCGGTATTGAAACGCCTATTGACACAACACCAGGCAAAAAACAATTCAATCAATTAGCCGATGATTTATTAGCAAAAAAAGTACCTGCTATTTACAATCAAGCCATTATGGATTTTGGGGCGACCCAATGTACACCTGCCAATCCAGATTGTGCGAATTGTCCGATGCAAAAAAACTGTACTGCTTTTGCCAATAATTTAATGGGTGTATTACCCATCAAATCTAAAAAGATAAAAAAACGAGATCGCTTTTTTAATTATCTAGTGTGTAAAAGAGGAGATATCATCATTTTAAATAAACGAACGCAAAAAGATATTTGGCTCAACCTGTATGATTTCCCTTTGGTCGAAACAAATGTGTTATTAGACGAACCAGCTTTAACAACACATGAGACCTTTCATCAAATATTAGGATCAACAAAGTATACGATAAAAAAAGCCTCCAAACCATTCAAACAATTATTGACCCATCAGAAAATAGTGGCTGTTTTTTGGGAAATTGAATTAAAATCAGCACTTCCTACGAATGAATCGGATTTTTTTGAGGTCAAACAAAAAAACATTAATAACTTTGCCTTTCCTAAAATAGTTGATTTGTATTTTAAAGATAAATCCCTATATTTAGAGTTGTTTTAGGTCTTCTTTTTATCGGAAGATTAAATTTATTCAACCAAAGAATTCTACACAATGGTCAATAAGGTTACTTTAATAGGAAATTTAGGGCAAGACCCAGAAGTTCGTCGTTTAGAAAATGGTGTTGCAGTAGCAAAATTTAGCGTGGCAACCACAGAAAGGTATAAGGACAGAAATGGAGAGCAACAGAGCCAAACAGAATGGCATAATGTAGTCGTTTGGAGAGGATTAGCAGAAGTAGCAGAAAAGTACCTAAAAAAAGGAAAACAAATCTATGTAGAGGGTAAACTAACACATAGAAAATGGCAAGATAAAGATGGTAATACTCGATATACAACAGAAGTAGTCGCAAATAATTTCCAAATGCTAGGTAGTAGAGATGGTGGTAGTAGTGGCTATTCTTCTAACTTCCCTGGAGTAGAAAATGCACCTCCAGCAAGCACACAAAAAGCAAATCCTACTCCGTCCGCACCAGCAGCAACGCCAAGTGCACCAGCTGCAGCAGATGGAGGAACAGAAGATGATTTACCATTCTAATAAATAGAATACTTCTTAAATAATAATAGCGGTATCAGATTTAAATCCAAACATTAGTCAAATAGAAATTTTGGACTTAAATTTGATACCCTTATCATTAAATTCATTTGTAACTACTTTTAAGACTAAAGCGTGAAGCATCTTTATGTGGACTTCTATACGCTTCTTCTAAAGAAGTTATATTTCTTTTAAATAACAACCAAAAAAATATTGGGAGCTGAACCCGACTTGCTTGATTTAGCTTTAAATTTACTACCATTCTTTCTACTTGAAATCTCAAGTCTGAGCATTGCTTTAGCTAGTGTATTGATTTTATTATTGCTCATTGCCTCTGCCTTTGTATCTAGTTCAGAAGTTGCTTTTTTCTCCCTATCTCCAAATGATTTAGAAAAATTAAAAAGTGAACGGGAGACGGTTCCCAATACCAAACGACTTTTAGCCTTATTAGAATCTCCTCGTACTTTACTAGCCACTATTTTAATTAGTAATAACTTATTCAATATTGCCATAGTCATTGTCTCAGATTATGTCTTAGGCAATATGATTACAGGAGCTATTTGTGCTGCTTGGGCAACTGATTTAATGGCGGCATTTCCTTTTTTACCTTGGACGGTTTCTTTTCTAGCCAAGACGATTAATTTAGTGATTACTGTAGGTATCGTTACTTTTGCGTTGGTACTTTTTGGAGAAGTAGCCCCGAAAGTATATGCCAAAATAAATAATGTTTTTCTCGCTAAATTGATGTCTTTTCCACTAAGCATTGCTCAACGATGGTTTTATCCATTAAGTAAAATGCTAATTAGTTTAACATCCATTATAGAAAAGAAATTAGCGCACAGAGCTTCTAATAATTTAGCTAGTAAAGAAGAAATTGGCGAAGCCATTGACCTTACCGTAAAAGGCGGGTTCAATGCCAACGAAGAAGTAGATATTCTAAAAAGTATCGTGACTTTTGGAGATGTATCGGTCAAGCAAATCATGCAACCACGGGTAGACGTCATTGCCGTAGATTTTCAAAGCACATATAAAGAATTAATTGAGGTTGTCAAAAAATCTGGTTTTTCTAGAATCCCTGTATACAATGAAAACTTTGACCAAATTACGGGTCTACTTTACGTTAAAGATTTATTAGGGCATTTAGAGGAAGCTGATGAGTTTGAATGGCAGGCTTTATTAAGAACCGAAATATTATACATTCCTGAATCTAAAAAAATAGATGATCTTTTAAAAGAATTTCAAGCCAAACGCTTGCACATGGCAATCGTTGTAGATGAATATGGAGGTACCGCAGGTATTGTGACTTTAGAAGATATTATGGAAGAAATCATTGGGGAAATTCGCGATGAATTTGATGATGAAATTGAATTAGAGTATCAAAAAATAGACGATTATACCTATATTTTTGAAGGTAAAACTTTATTAAATGATGTTTGTAGAGTAATTGGCTTAGATACTAATAGTTTTGATGACATTCGAGGAGATGCGGATTCTCTGGCAGGCTTAATTCTAGAATTGTTAGGTCGCTTACCTAGAAAAGGACGAGAAATCAAACAAGATCAATTTACTTTTAACGTATTGGAAGTGAATAAAAAGCGAATTCAGCAGATTAAAATTACGCTTGATAAGTAAATATTCTTTTCGGATAGATAGCCCGCTAAGAAAATAATATCTAGCTGTTATGTATTTTGTAATTGAAAGATATATAATCCGTTGTCCTTTAATTATCCGCTGTAGAAAAATTAATACAACGGATAATTAAAGGGCAACGGATTTATTAATGTATTAGCTGATGCTCTAAAGAAGGCTATTATAGCTCTTCCGAAAAGAATGTCCGAGCTACCTTTCTAAAAATCCGTCCCCATAGACAAATACAAACGAGGTTTCTGCACCACTCTAGTTTCTATTCCCCAAGCATAATCTAACTTAAGAAAATACCCAAAGAGCATCGTTCGAACACCTGCACCATAACCTGCTACAACTGGGTCTCTAAAGAAATTAACTTTAACAGAAACTGGATTATTCGGTCGTTCAATCGTAACGGTATTTAAAGGATTGTCTTTCTCGAATGGCGATAAACCTTGCCAAGCAGTTCCTACATCAAAGAAACCAACAATCTGGAAATTTCTAAGAAAAGAAGACCGTGGCGTAGAACGACTAAAGTATCTAAAAATAGGCACTCTTAATTCTGAATTAATTAAGGCATAAGAATTACCATTTCTAATATTTTGTTTGAATCCTCTCAAGTTAGATGCTAAAGTCTGATAACTAAAATCATTCCCTGAAGGTGTTGGAATATCATTATTAAAACTGGCAAATAACCAATTTTCTACACCGCCTAAATAGTACAATACTTTTTCAGAACCAAACGAAGTCGTCGCATTAAATCTAGTAGCAAATACACTATGTTTAAGGACTCTTTGATAATGCCTCGCATCAATACCCACAATGCCCATTGCTCCTTTTGGCACTTCAAAATTAAATCCATCTAAAACACTTAAATCAAATCGCTTAACTATTTCTCCAAAAATTTTATAGCGTGTACCATTTTTGATATTCAGCGAAACATCTAGGGTGTTATCAAAAATATACTCTAAACGAGCACTTGCTCTTTGTTGATTGGTTGTCGGTTCGTTTAATGCTTGCGCATCCGTCGACAATTGAACTAATTTATCATTTCGCAAACTAACAATTCCTCTCACACTTCTAAAAATATCCAATGGATAACTGAATTGCCCTTGTCCTAATAGTACAATTTCTCTAGTTCTCTCAGGTGCTATTAAATTATTACTAACCGAATATCTTTTTGTCTTTCGATAAGCCGTAAACGTTTTATCTAATCGTTTCTTTTTGTTTTTAAAGGTCAAAAAATATTCATCTCCATCGAAACTAGTTGGAAAACGAGCGCCTAGTTCAAAAACATAATCTTCAAATAAATCTTTAAAATTTGTTTTAATTAAAATACCTGGAACGGGTGTTTCAAAACCATCTGGATTTGCCGCAGGACTTTCTAAACCTCCGTATAATAAACTATTGTCCAAAGAAGTAGTCACAAAGTCGGTTCTAAACTTTAGGCGATAAGGCGTTATTCTCGCAGGTCTAAATTTAGTCACCTTCTTTTGATTCGCATTATTGACTGCTACCGCTTCTACAGAAACATTCTCTGGAGAAATCTCTATCGCTGGTTCACTATCCGTTTCTCTAGTAGCTCGTTGTGGTTTATCGGTAGCAACTTCTGATTTAGGGGCTGTTTTTGGAACCTCTTCAAATTCTGTTTGAAAGAAATATTCTATTTCGTCACTTTTAGGTGCTGCTTCTGTCTTTTCTTCTGTTGTAGTAGGTGTTTCTACAGGAGGATCATCAAAGCCACTTTCAAATAAATAACCTTCTGATGAGTCTGTCTTTTTAGGTGGTTTAGGCGTTGTAGTAGGCTTGTTATTGCTTCCTGCTATTTTTATAGGTACATCTTCCGCTGCTCTTGCTTTATTTCTTTTTGATAATAAAACAACCTGTTGACTCTTATAATTTGTTAAAGAAGGGGTAATGACTTCCGTTGGATTAGCCGTCCCAACATAAGCGGAATAGCTGCCATCTTTATAAATCAAATCAATCATTTTATTACTTCTGACTGATTTATGTTGAGTAATAATATTCCTATTCAAATTACTAGCCGTATGGTTAACCGCTCTAGTTTTGATAACTGGTCGAATGTAAGTCGTATCAATAATTACCGAGTCACTATTTGCCCAAACAGAATCTACAGGTAAAATTAAAGGCTCACTATTTCTAATTTCAATGACTTGTTCCATGTAAGCCACATAATCTTCCAAATACCCATACTTCCGATTATAAATACCCGTTTCATCCGAAAGGAAAGAAAAGTAAGTAGAATCAATGCCTAATGGTTGTCGTTCATCTGCAAAAGGTGTATTCGTTACCCTGACTAATTCTTTAGATTTTGTCTCTAAATCATAATAATAAATATCATAGGATTTAATCGGTAAAATGGTATCTAATTTAGCGGAAGCTATACTCGTTATATCTCTATTCGACGCAAATAAAATCCCCTTTCTATTTCTAGTCTTAACGAAAACTGCATTTAAATCATCATAAAAATCATTGGTAATTCGAGAAGTCGCCCGCACATTAGATCGATAATAAAAAATATCAGAAGAACCTCTTACTGTAGCCGACAACACCATATCCTGAACATTCACATAGTCCATACTATACACTCGCTGGTATTGAGGATCCATTTCTTCCGTAACCGTTTCCTTGGTGTTCAAATCGTATTTAGATAATTGAATCACATCTCGTCGTTCCCACATAATCGCCAACTCAAAACCACTTGGACTCCAAGCTAATAAGGGATAATTATAATCTGTTGCTTGAAAAACATTTCTAAATCCACTCTTTTTAACCAACGTCCGTTCGCCCGAAATTAAGTCTTGAATAAACACTTTATACTTTCCTACCTCATTCTGTACATAAGCTGCATATTGACCGCTTGGACTCAATTTCATTTGTGTCATAGGCAAGTTATGCTTATTCTTAATTTCTACCATTTTTTTAGCGTCAGGAGACTGCATTACTTTTACCTCCTCGCTATAACGTCTTTCATAAAATTTTTGCCAGTCTTCTAAGGTCTTTTCATAAGAATTGCCCAAGACATACAAAAAGCCACTCTCTATACTTCGATTAATTCTCGTTAAATACAATAAATTAGAAACCGTTGCTTTGCCATAATTTTGGTTGATGTAATACCAAACAGATTGACCAACTAACTTCGGATAATCTTGTACTAAATCTGTAAAATCTTTATGTTCTTTTCTGGCTAAAATATCTCTTAACTGATTGTCTAGTTCTGTATTCCACTCCTCTCCAATATAAGCCACCAAACCATCTTTAAACCAATCTGGTAGGCTTAGTAAAACCGCATTTTGCACAATTTCTTGTAAATTCGATCCAAAAAGCATGGCATTTAAATATACGGAAGCGATACCCTCTCTTATCTCTGCCCGTAGATGATTGTGATTGCCATCAAAATGGATAAACATTTTATTCCCAACGATTTTCGTTTTACCGCCTGTATTTTCAAAGGCTTCTTCACTACCAATATTCCCTTGTTTTAAATCGGTCAAATCAGTATAGACAATAATTTCTATTTTATGATTTAAACGATGTTCTAAAATTGCTTGAATTTCTTCAAAATCGTATTCCGCCAACTGTACCGCAGACTGTCCAATGAATCGTCCTTCTCCATACCAATAGGTAATAAAATTGCGACTTTCATACATCAACCATTCTTCGTAATCTTGGTGATATTGTACTCGATTTTTTCCAAATTGAACTTGCGGTCTTTGTTGAGCAAAGGCAACAAGAACCATAAAAAGGCAACTGAATATAAGTATTATTTTTCGCATAGAGGGCGATTGATTATGAAGTTCAAAGTCTATTCGACAAATAAAAGAGGTCAGAAGTCAGACCGTTATCTTCGATAACTGTCAGAAGTCAGATTATCTAAAATCTGACTTCTGACAATAAATTTTAATTTATGGTCTGACTTCTCTATTCTTTCTTCTTTAAAGATGTAATTTTTTTCTATTAAAAACAACCATTTAGGAAGGATTACAAAATAAGGTCAAATCAAATACTAAAAAAATAAGGAGAACCTATATTTTTTCTAGACAAAACGTACTTTTGCACTTCATTTGCTCACCCAAATTAATAGTGATAAAAAATAACTTGTTATTTCAGTCTTTGCCTTGCCAAAATTTTTCAAACCAACATAGCTAATTTGAAAAATTTAACCAAAACAAAGACAACAAATTATTTTTTTATGCTTGTTTGGACTTAAAACGCTAAAAGCATGGTCAAAGTTGTAAGTTTTACTTTCAATCCATTTCAAGAGAACACTTATATCCTATATGATGAGACTAAAGAGTGCATCATTTTTGACCCCGGTTGCAGCAATCCAGCCGAAAAAGCGCAATTAACCGACTTTGTTGAGCAAAATGACCTTACGCCAGTTCGTTTAATCAACACGCATTGTCATCTTGACCACGTTTTGGGCAATGGATTCATTGCTAAAAAGTATGGTTTGTCGTTAGAAATACATAAAGGAGAATTACCTGTCTTAGCACATGCGCCAAAGTCGGCAGCCATGTATGGAGTGGCGATGGATACTTCTCCTGAACCAACTAAATTTATCGAAGAAGGAGATATTATCACTTTTGGGAAAGCACAACTAATTGCTATTTTAACGCCAGGTCACTCCCCTGCAAGTTTATCGTTTTATTGCGCCCAAGATAATTTTGTCATTGCTGGCGATGTTTTATTTCATATGAGCATCGGTCGAACAGATTTACCTGGTGGCGATTTTAATACTCTCATTAATAGTATCAAAACGAAGTTATTTATTCTACCAGATGAAACTAAAGTTTATCCTGGACACATGCAGGCAACGACGATTGGTTTTGAGAAAGAGAATAATCCTTTTTTGTAGGATGACTCAAATTTTAGCCTATAAAAATGGAAAGTCATGACGAAAGAAGAAATGCAATATAAAATTGATAATGAAATCACCGTTGATTGTTACGATGAATATGAAGTAAACTTAGGATGGTTTACCTTTTTCGGAGATGAGTTATCTTTTCCATTTGAAGCAGAAATTTTGACCAAAATAAGAAGGGGTACAAAGCAATTAGTAAAGGTAGATGTATTGAGGCTAGTAGATAATGTCGATTATGATCGTTTAGGTATTCATTTTGAGGTAAGCCCAAAGAATAGTGATATAGTGTCAGAAATTCACATTTCAAAATTCAAAAGTATAGATACAGACGAAGACGAAATAATAAAAGAAGCCTTTGAAATCTGGCAATATTGGCAAGCAAATCATTAAATAATCGGTCAGATTTCAAAGGAAAATATAGCATACTTTTTCCTATGACGGCAAGCTATATCTCAAAATGCTCAGGCTGAGCTAAAATTTCCCAAGTATGATCGGATAATAATTTTACGGTCGCTTTAAATTCTAGCGGATTCTTTCTACCCCATTCACTTGGCGCAACCATAGACACCAAATATTTGCCATTTGCTCTTTGGTATAAATGATACGTCTTACCAATAAGTGGTTTAAAACTCATTTCCGCTTTATAGATACTTTCGGATATTTCAACCCTTGCTTTTATTTTATTCGCTTGTTCTGCCAACAGATTGATTTGCTCCCGAATTTGGTCGAGTTGCATTTCTGTTTGTTCGTACATTGCGCCGACAGCTAAGCCTTTCACTTTTCCTTTATCAATTGGCTTGATAACAGCTCCACCGACCGTATGTGCATAAGGTAATAAATGAGGGTTCTCCGCAATTTTATCTTTATCTATTGGATTAACAAATTCTTTATTAGTGGACATGGGTATAAAATTCTAAATGAGTGATTGGCTACTTTTTCAAATAGCAGTTAACTTATAGTAGAATGAAAAAGCGTGGAAATTGTTTCAGAAAAGGTAGGGAAGTCTTTACCATATTAAAATCAAGACTTTAAAAAAGAATATAGGTTTAATAATAGGCTACTGTTGCGGGTTGCGAGTTACGGGTTGACTGTAGAATTCCATTTAATTTTCCGATAAATGATTCAAGCATCCAATTACTAGATGCTTAATTCTTAAATTTAAACTCGCAACCCGCAACTCGCAACATTTTTTTATGATTCTTTCTTTAAGCACTCATCTTCGTCTCTAGCATAATTTTCACCAACCAATAAAGCGGATATAAAAAGCAGAAGAATAAAACACTAATGCCTAACTCTGGAAAAAGCTCAGCAGGATAAAAGAAAATATTATGCAAATCGGTCAATAAGCCTTTCGGTTGATAAATAATATCCCAAGAATTCCATCTTAGAAAACGACCGATATAAATACCTAAACTGCATAAGAAGATCAACAAAACAATTAACCCATGTTCAAGTGGTTTAGGCAAATACTGTTTGAAGAAGCGATGAATTGGATAAAGCGAAATCAGCCCTAGTAATAAGCCTGTCCAAGCAAAAGAAATAAACAACATGACATCATACCAATAAGGAATTGGAGAGCGAGGTTGTAGATGTAATAAGTCTGTTAATAAGTAAGGGGCATTGGGAAAAAAAAGTAACCACGCACCTATAATCGGAAAAAGAAATAAGTCTTTTTGTCGATTGGTTTGTAGATAATTTACCAACATCGCTAGGCCAAACGGTATCCAAGCCAAAAAGAGATTCCAAATCAAAAAAACAAAAGTAGGTTCGTTTCGAAAGAAAAATACATCCCTGTAGTTACTAACATCTCCCCAAACGAAACCTACCCAATTTAAGCGAAAAACTACTAATAAAATATTAAATAAGCTCATCAAACCTAGCAGTACAAATAATTGAAAAGTCTGCTGTTTGAATAATTTCTTAATGTAATTCATGGAGGATTTTTTATTAATACAAATTTTTTAGAAAAGAAAGGAGCGATAAAACTGAATAAATGACCGAATATTAGGCTTTTAATAGGCAACGGTATTCTTTTTAGTTACTAATCAAGTCTCTGTTCTCTACTCTCGCCTCTCTCTTCTCAAAAAAATAATACAATGGAATGATTTGGGTGGCTTCTTTTTTGTTGATTAAAGCACGAAGCTGTGCCGTATCTTCTTTCAACAGAAATTGGAAATCCCAAAGGTGAACTTTTGTCGATTGTCTACCTCTAGTATAAGCTCTCCAAAAAGCAAGCCATTGGTCGGGCATCGTCAAAAATGCGACGAAAGAAGTACCGATGGCGTACAAAGATTTTTTGCCATTTCCCATCAAGAAATATTGCATTGCTGCCTCTGCCTCAACGGTAGTAGTGTAAGCCAAGAGTACATGATAGACATCGTGGCTTTCCAAGCCAGCTATCAGGTCAAATTTTTCTTGAATTAAAAAATTGGCTAAATCTTTTCCTAAAGTATTATTCGGATATTGTTGTAAGTCAGTTATCGTTACAGACCAAATTTTTCGTTTTTTATTGGTCAACTGAATGTAAGCATGCTTCGTTTTTTCTACGAGCATGTTCAATAGCTTACTTCTGAGTTTAATTAAGTATGTTTTCATAAAAAGAACTTTGAATTACAAAGTGAATTAATAAAAAAAATATTCCGAATCGTCTTCTTATTTAAATGTATCAATCGACTCTTTAGCGTAAGCGATATAATCTACGCAACGAGCTAAGGCCTCTTCGGTAAACATATTTTTCGGTAAATCTTTCAATTGATTTTGTGCCATTTCTAAGTAATACAACACATTTTTCCATCTCTCTAAATCAACATCTCGATCTTCAGCCGTCACTTGTGTTAAAGTAACGGCATAATTGAAAAAATTATAAGCACAGTTTTCCAATTGGGTATCAAATAATTCGGTTAATTGCGCAGCCGTTTCACAAAGTTGAATCATACTAGCTTGAACAATTAACAAAGAATCATATTGCTGATTTAATTGTAAACGTTCTGCAATTTGTGTCAAGTGAGCTTCATAATCCAATTGCGCATGTGCCAACTCCCGCTTATTTAATTTAGTTGGATTATATTGATGGGCTTTAATTGCTGCGACCAATCGTTTATCATGAATAGATGAAATTTCAAAGGCTATTTTTGTTTGATCTTTTTCGCAATCCTTCCTTTCTGCTAAAACAGTTATAGCTGCTATAGATAATTGATACTCTTCCACAGAAATTGGGCAATCCAATAATTGCCAATCAGGATCAGCAGGTAAATGATTAACAATAAAATACTTGGGAGGCGTTAGAAAATAATCATGTCCAAATTGCTGTTCAAAAGCACTTACATTTCCTATTAAATTACTATCCCAAGTAGCATCTAATAAATACCAACTACTATCAATATTTACACTATTCCAAGCGTGATTTGGGCTTTTAAGCTTAGGCTTGTCGTCCAAAGACGTTCTACCATAACCAGAAATAATTTCACAAGGAATATCCACAGCCTCACACATCGCATTAAACAAAGTAGCATAGCCCCAACAAATAGCTTCTTTTCTTTTTAGAATATCCTCATTGCTTCTATTAATTCGTTTATTTCCATTTCTATAAGCTTGCTTGTCATAACGGATATTCTGAATCAACCATTGGTAAAGATGTTCGACTTTTTCTAAATCGTTTTTAGCTGGTTGAACTAAATACGCTGTCAATTTAGCAATATTATTTTCTATAGAATCAGGCGTAGTTCGAACATGTTTTTGAATAGTCGATAAGTCTGTCTGAGCAATACTCGTTGGCAAGCAAATTCCTAGAAAAAATAATATGGCAATAATTGTTTTAATAAAAATGAATTTTAGTAGCAGATAAAAAAGGAGCTGAACTTGCTATATATAGTTAATTCCCCGCGGATTTATTAGTCCCCACGGATTATAATTATTTGATGATTATTTATACTTGAAAGATGCCGTTCCTGCTTAAAAAGTTGTACAAGCAATTTTTTTACTAACAACTTCAACATTTTACAATTCATCGTTCATCATTTATTATTCGTCATTCCCCCTAATCTTCTTTTCGATTAATCAAGGCTTCCAAAGCATTCAAATGCTTCTCAAAAGTCGCCCTACCCAAATCTGTTGCTTGATATGTCGTTTGTGGTTTTCTACCGACAAATTGCTTCTTGATTTCTATGTACTTTTCTCGCTCTAGTACTTTTAAATGGCTAGCTAAGTTGCCGTCCGAAAGCTCTAAGGTTTCTTTCAATCGTTTAAATTCTACCCAATCATTAACCACCAATACAGACATAATCCCAAGTCTTACTCGATTATCTAATTTTGTCGATTCTAGTATGGCTAAAATTTTTTTCATCATATTATTTTTCTACACCCTTTCATATTTCCAATACATCAAACTTCCGTAAATAATATGTAAAATCCCAAAACCAATCACCCAAACTTCTAAACCATAGCCTAAAAAAAATAAAGAGAGTAAGCCTAAGGCAATTTCACAATAGCCTAAATTACGAATATCATGTAGGGTATACTTGCTAGCATTGACCAATGCCAAACCGTAAAAGACCAAAGTAGTCGGCGCTAAAAGACCAAATAGACCATGATAAAATAAGCCTAAACAAAAAATCCCCCCAGTTACTAAAGGAATTAACAAATTAACGAGTAGCCGCTGACTCAAAGCATCCCATATCTTTTGTCCTTTTCTTTTAGCTTTTCTGGTTGTGAAGAAAATACCACAAGTAATGGCTCCTACTAGTACAAAAACGACATCTAGTAAGAAGAAAGTGATGTAATTCATGCCCCATTTTGTAGAATGGATGGCCTCTACGTAATAAAGTCGTTTCCCATCAAAGGGAGTCATATCCAAATAAATATACACTAGTGCAGCGCCAATGATGGCAAAAAGTCCAGCCGCAATACCTGATAATCCGCTTAAAGATATAAACCGAGAAGAACGCTCCATTAAAGAGCGAATTTCATCTAATGTTTCCGTAGGATTTTTTTTACTTTCCATAACCATATTTCAAAAACAATTAATCATTAAAAGTACTTTGAATAACAAAGTAAATCTATTTTAGGTATAAAAGCAAATCCTTTTTTGGAATTAACAATTCATTAAGTCCATATATAAAACATATTCAAGTGCCTTGGCATATTTTTTGACTTAGTAACAAGTTAATACCCTTCTTCATCCCTCCCTCTCAATATACTCCCCATATATTCTAATCCTAAAATTTGTTTTATTCATGAATAAATGGCGTACACTTAGTACTGGTATTCTATCATTCCTACTAAGCCTATTTCTGTTCTTTTCTTGTAAAAAAGCAGAACAGATTATTGAAAGAGACTTAGATAATGTCTTTACGGTAAAAGATCATCTAGTCATTGGACAAACAATGGCTGATCAGATTGCTCGTATGCCTGAAAAGTTCCATACTTTAGATACGACTAAATACGAAGATGCTTATGAATACCTCCATACATTAATCAATACTTTAAAATTGACGGCAGTTGTCAAGCATAGAGATGACTTTAATTGGAAAGTAACGATTCTACATGATGATCATACTAAATCGGCTTTTACTTTACCCGGTGGTCACATTTATGTGTATACTGGTTTATTACATTTTCTGGAAGCCGAACATGAGTTAATGGCGATATTAGCCAATGAGATAGCTTATGCGGATAAAGAATTATCGGCGCTTGCCTTAAGCGAGGAACATGGAGGGGTCTTTCTAGGAGATATCACTTTGGGAAAAGAAGTTGAAGAATTAGCTAAAGTAGTTGAGGGATTTCCCCGTCTAGAATTTTCTGAAGAAAAAGTTTATGATGCAGACGAATATGCCATCGAATTACTCTGTCCTTTCCAATATGATATAAGTGGTTTAAAGAATTTTCTTAGCAGAGCTAATTCAAAAAAAATAGCATGGATTGCCTCTAAAAAAGGAGAAGATTTGAATAGTCGTTTAGCACATATTGAAGCGCATGCTCTTGAATGTGGAGAAGGAGGGGTTACTAATCACGGTCAATATGTAGCGAAAATAAAGAATTTTTTACCTTAGTAATAAGGTGTAATAAGTCTGTCTTTTGAAACTTCCAAGCTTTTGAAAACTTGGAAATCTCTTAACAAAAGAAAGTCCTAAAATTCACTAGTAAAATGGAAAATTACGTCGGGAAAATTATCTTGTGCCATTTTCATTGTCCAAGCGGATTCCGCTAAAAAAACATTATTGCCATCTTTATCGGTCGCCATATCTCTCTTCCTTCGAGTCAAAAATTCTTTAAGTTTCGTTTCATCAGGACACTCTATCCAGCAAGCTTTATGCAAATTAACAGGTTCGTAAGCACAAGATGCACCATATTCATGCTTCAAGCGATATTGAATTACATCAAATTGCAGCGCACCAACCGTACCAATAATTTTTCGATTATTAAATTCTCTATGAAATAACTGAGCTACTCCTTCGTCCATCAATTGCGTTAAGCCTTTCGCTAATTGCTTAGATTTTAGTGGATCTTTATTCACAACATATCGAAATTGCTCAGGGGAGAAACTTGGAATTCCTTTAAAGTGTAATTTTTCCCCCTCCGTCAATGCATCTCCAATCTTAAAATTACCTGAATCGTATAAACCAATTACATCACCAGGGTAAGCTTCCTCCACAATGGACTTTTTAGCCGCCATAAAACTAGTAGGATTCGAGAATTTCATCTTTCTTTCCTGTCGAACATGGAAGTAATTCGTATTCCTTTTGAAAGTACCAGAACAAATTCGTAGAAAAGCAATCCGGTCTCGATGCTTTGGGTCCATATTGGCGTGAATCTTAAAGACAAAGCCTGAGAATTTATCTTCATTAGGATCAATTTCTCTTTCTTCTGTAATTCTAGGCAAAGGGGTTGGCGCAATATCCACAAAACAATCCAACAACTCTTTAACTCCAAAATTATTAATGGCACTACCAAAAAATACAGGAGACAATAAGCCTTCTAAATAATCTTCTTTCTCAAATACTGGATAAATTTCATCAATCATTTTCACCTCTTCTCTCAAAGTATTCGCTGCCTTCTCACCAACTTCTTTATCTAGTTCATCACTCGTTAAATCATTAATTTCAAAAACATCACCTGTTTGCTTACCATGTGGATTAAAAAGAACTAATTTTCTTTCGTATAAATTATAAACACCTTGGAAATCTCGTCCCATACCAACCGGCCAACTTAATGGTCGTACTAATAAACCAAGTTTAGTTTCCAATTCATCCAATAAATCAAAACCATCTAAGCCCTCTCTATCCATTTTATTGATAAACACAATAATCGGTGTATCTCGCATTCGACAGACTTTTACCAATTTTTCCGTTTGGGTCTCTACCCCTTTTGCTACATCAATCACCACAATCACACTATCCACCGCCGTTAAAGTTCTAAACGTATCTTCTTGGAAATCCTGGTGACCAGGCGTATCCAAGATATTAATCTTCTTACCTCGATAATCAAAAGCCATGACAGAAGTCGCCACAGAAATACCTCTCTGTCGCTCAATATCCATAAAATCCGAAGTCGCACTTTTTTTGATTTTATTAGATTTTACTGCTCCTGCAGATTGTATTGCCCCACCAAATAGTAATAACTTCTCGGTTAATGTTGTCTTACCAGCATCTGGGTGAGAGATAATACCGAAAGTTTTTCTACGCCCTATTTCTTCTTTAAAGCCCATTAAATACAAGATTATGAGTAATGATTAAGTACCGTTTATAAAAAATAGTTTGCTGATTTTTTATAAGCGTGGGCAAAGTTACGTTTTTACACAAAGTAGCACCTGTTTTAATTAAGGTTTTGTTCGTCTTTAAAACGAAAAAGCTAGTTTTCGCTAGCGCTTGTACTACTTTAGCAATATAAAAGGTAAGACTTTATCTTATTTGACTTGTAAAAGTGGAGATCATTTTATTTTAGAAGCTAATTAAAAATTATTCAATCACTAAAAAGTTATAAGATGATGAATTTATTTACCTTTGCTTTTCCATTAAAAATTGATGTTAAGCGCAATTATTACTTGCTTTGTTTTTGCTTCTTGAGTTTTAATGCGATACAATTATCCGCACAAAGTCCCTGTAATTCGACTCACCATAATCAGTTTGATTTTTGGATAGGAGACTGGGAAGTTTATCATACTCAAGCAGATACTATTGTAGGTCATAACACAATTGAAAGAATATTGAATGGTTGTGTGGTGCAAGAAAATTGGACAGGAGCAACTGGATTTAAAGGAAAGAGTTTTAATACTTTCAATTCAGTTGATAGTACTTGGAATCAAGTCTGGGTAGATGTTGGAGGAGCAACTTATCATTTCAAAGGCAAAATGGAAGCTGTGGCTATGAAATTGAAAGGACAAACAATAGGAAGGAATGGACAAGCAATTTTATTTAAAATGAGCTATACACCTGATAGAAAAACGGGCAACGTTCGCCAACTCTGGCAACAATCCACAGATAAAGGCGAAAATTGGCAGGTTATTTTTGATGGTATTTATAAAAAGAAAGATAGGTAACTAGTAGCGACAACGGTTTCTCTACTAACGATTAATAACTAACGATTTTGTTATGATTAAGTATTATAATGTTAATGGAGAAATTGTACCGACAGAAGAAGCGGTCATTAATGTGAAAGATTTAGGGTTTTTAAGAGGTTATAGCGTTTTTGATTTTTTCAGAATCTATAAAGGGCGTCCTGTTTTTATCGAAGACCACCTAGATAGATTGGAATATTCTTCGAAAAAATTAGGGCTGCCTTTGCCTTACTCAAGAGCAGAAATACTTGAAAAGATTATTGCCTTAGCTAAAGCAAATGAATTGGAATACGGAGGCATAAAAATAATCTTAACGGGTGGATATTCTTTAGATGGTTTTTTACCTAGCACACCAAATTTTGTAATGCTAGCTAGTATCCTACCTACTTACCCTGAATCGTACTACACCAAAGGCATCAAACTAATGGCGTATCAATATACTAGAGAAACGCCTTATACAAAGACGACGAATTACTTAAAACCAATCAGTCTTCAAAAAGAAATTGAAGAAGCCGAAGCTTTTGATGTTTTGTATCATGATGGTGAATTTATTTCAGAATCTGCTCGTTCTAATTTTTTTATTGTCAATAACGAAGGAACGATTATTACCCCAGATAGAGATGCTTTACGAGGCATTACTCGCAAGCATGTTTTGAAAATTGCCCAAGAAAATTTTAAGGTTGAAATCCGCCCTGTTTCTCTCAAAGAAGCAAGATTGGCGAGAGAAGCTTTTATGACAAGTTCTACTAAAGCAATTATGCCTATCCGACAAGTAGATTTTTGGCGAATTAATAAAGGAATCATAGGAGATACAACGAAACAAATGATGCGTTTATTCAAGCAATATGTGGAGGGTTATGTAGGGATGAAAGTCTAATTATACAATTTATAAGTACCTCCTATTTAATTGATTTTAAGAAAATAATATATGGTTTCGAAGATTCAAGTCTGGATACTTGAAATATTGACTGATAAAAACATCACATTATTTATCATTTAAACTGATTTTTTCCTCATCACCTCATTAATCTTATCCACTCATTATCTCAAAAAATAAACCGGAGCCTTATACGTAAAATATCCACCTCCTTATCAAAATATACAAAAACCTTCTGAAGCCGAAATACCATTTCATCCCCCTTCAAATGCATAGGTGATTGGTTCTATTTTTTAAATTTCAATATCAATTACAATCTCAATTTACTCCAACAACTTAGAAAAATGTTGATTTTTTTCGGTTTTTCAAGATTATTGAGATTTTTTTCAATTTCTTAGAACCAATCACCCCTGCTTCAAATAGTAGCATTCCTAGATACTTTATGAGTAGAATTGTTAGATTTTATCATAATTAAAAAAATAATATCTATTTATTTTAAAAACCATCCAGTATTTAATATCTTGCTGATTCAAGGGACTACTTTCACTAAAACGAATTTAAACATGCCAACACCAACAACTAAAGTTGATATTGCAACTATTATAGATCACACTTACTTAAGAGCAGATTGTTCAACTGCTGATATCAAAGTATTGTGTAGTGAAGCTATTAGGCATGGCTTTAAATCTGTTTGTATTCCTCCGTACTATATATTTCAAGCAAAGCAAATGTTAGGGGATGCTCGAGTTGAAATATGCTCTGTAATTGGTTTTCCTATGGGTTATAGTACTACTGGAGCAAAAGTAGAAGAAATAAAAAGGGCTTGTAATGATGGTGTGAGTGAATTAGATGTAGTGGTTAATATTGCAGCAATCAAGAATAACGATTGGAATACTGTACGTAATGATATAGATAGTACCACAATGATTAGTCATCTAAGAGGAAAAAAGATGAAATTGATTATTGAAATGGGATTATTAGAAGAAGACGAAATTGTCAAAGTATGCGAGTTAGCAACTAAAGCGGAAGTAGATTTTGTCAAAACTTCTACTGGGTTTAATAATACGATTACGACACCAGAAGATATCAAATACCTACGCTCTTTATTACCAGCGACTATAAAAATAAAGGCATCTGGCGGTATCCGTACTAAAGCAGATGCCTTGGCAATGATAGAAGCAGGCGCAAATCGAATTGGGACTTCTTCAGGTGTTAGAATTGTTTCAATGGAGTAAGTACAATCATAAATCTTAAATCATCAATATATCACGTAAAATAGATGGATTTAAGATGTATCATTTTTTGCCGCCCTCTAAAAGATTATCCTTTCCTATCCCTATTTTTTCTTCCTTGTAATCTTTCCTACAAAAATAAACTTCCCATTTTATTTTGCGGTAATGCCTTTAGGCTTAACTTTGGGAACAAATACAGAACTTTTAAAGCATTTACCACCATGAAAAAGATTGCCGTCACCTTAGTAGCTTTATTGATGATTAGTTGTTTAGCAATTAGTCAAAATATTATTGTCAACGAAACACCTGCTATCACTCAATTGGTAGAGAAGCATATAGAATTAAATCGGGCACAATCAAGTATCGATGGTTGGCGGATTCAATTATTTGCAACTACGGATAGAAGCAAATTAGAAGGCGCAAGAGGAACTTTTATTAATCGATACCCAAACATTCCAGTAGACTGGGTACATGCAAGTCCTTGGTATAGATTGCGAGCAGGCGCATTTGCCACTAAACTCGATGCAACTAGAGCACTAAATAGTCTGAAGATTTATTACCCAGATGCTTATTTGGCAAAAGATAAAATTAAGACGAGTGAACTATTGAATTCTAGAATTTAGTAAAGAGTAATAGGCAACGGGTAATAGAAAAAATATGAAATTTACACCAACTGGCATTAATCGTGGATTAGATTGGACGACCTTTTCGCTCTACTTATGTCTAGTATTGGTAGGCTGGCTAATGATTTTCACAGTAGGTTACGAAGAAGGCTATCATGGAATTAACGATTTTTTAAGTAGACCAGTTGGCAAACAAACGATATGGATTGGCATCTCCTTTGTCGGTATGTTTCTATTATATTTTATTGACTGGAAGTTTTTCCAAACCTTCTCCTATCTATTTTATATTATAGGGCTAATTTTTTTAATCTTAGTCCTCTTCTTTGGCACAAAGATAAACGGTGCTAATTCTTGGTTTATATTTGGCGGCATGTCTTTCCAACCTTCCGAATTAGCAAAATTGGGTACTTGCTTGGCGCTAAGTAGTTACCTCAGTTCTTTTAGTACTTCTATGGAAGTATTCAAACATCAAGTGATTGCGGTTGGGTTATTTGTATTCCCCATGCTTCTGATACTATTGCAACCCGATGCTGGTTCTGCTTTAGTTTTCGCTTCTTTTATGATAATGCTATACCGAGCGGGATTAAGTTCGAATATTTATATTATCGGTGCATTTGTTGGAACTGTATTTATTTTAGCCTTGATGTACCCTCCTTTAAATATTATCCTAGGTCTAACTATGGCAATGACAGTAGGGTTATCATTAGGTTTTAAAAAGAAAAGAGACCCTGTACTAATAGCTATTGCAATAGCCATAGGAACGATATATCTGGTAACAATAGGATTGGTAAAATATGCATTACCTTTAGCATTAGTAGCATTTGCGGGGTATAGTTGGTTGGAATGGCAAAATAGAAAAGAACGAATAGTTTTGGTACTAGCAGGGGCATTAATAGCGGGTAGTCTACTTGTTTTTACTGCCAATTTTGCTTTTAGCCAATTGGAATCGCATCAGCAAGAACGAATTAATGTCTGGCTAAATCCAGAGAAAGCCGACCCAAGAAAAGCCTTATATAATTTAAATCAGTCAAAGATGGCAATTGGCTCAGGAGGGGCTCAAGGAAAAGGTTTTTTAAAAGGAGTCATGACTAAATTGGAATATGTACCAGAACAATTCACAGATTTTATTTTTTGTACCATAGGAGAAGAACAAGGATTTGCAGGCAGTTTTTCCATCATGGTTTTATTCTTCTTGCTCTTATACCGATTAGTAATGATTGCAGAGCGACAACGTTCTAATTTTTCACGCTTCTATTGTTATGGTATAGCGGGCATTCTTTTTATTCATTTTTTCATTAATATAGGGATGACAATGGGTTTAATGCCTATTATCGGAATTCCCTTGCCTTTTATTAGTAAAGGAGGTTCTTCTTTGTTAATCTTTTCTTTAATGATTGGTTTAGTATTAAAATTAGATAGTAATAGATTTAGGATTTAATCATCTCGGATTAATCGAAGATTGGCAATCAATTAGATTCGTCAATGACTAAAGAAAAAATAATGAAAGCCATTATTCCAGTAGCTGGCGCAGGAACGCGCCTGAGACCATTAACTTATACGCAACCAAAACCGCTTATCCCTATTGCTGGTAAGCCAATTATTTCTTTTATCATTGACCAATTGGTAAGCGTAGGCGTAACGGATTTCGTTTTCATTATTGGTTATTTAGGCGAAAAAATAAAACTGTATATAGAAGAGCAATACCCTGAATTAGAGAAAGAATTTGTTTTTCAAAAAGAAAGAAATGGATCAGGACATGCTATTTGGACGGCAAGAAAGGCATTAAAAGGGGTAGAAGAAGCCATTATTGTTTTTGGTGATTCTATTTTAGATATAGATTTCAAAGCGTTCATGGCGACTAAACATTCTTGTTTAGCGATTAGAAAAGTAGAAGATCCTAGAGACTTTGGAGTAGTTGAGTTTGATGAAACAGGTAGCGTAGTACGCTTGGTTGAAAAGCCTAAAATTCCTAAGTCTAATATGGCTATGGTTGGTCTGTATAAAATCAAAAAATTACCGCTTCTATTAAAGTCATTAAGTCATAATATTAAAAGTAATATTAGAACAGGAGAAGAATTCCCATTAACCGATGGTTTAATGCGAATGATAGAAAAAGGAATTCCTTTTACGACTATTGGCGTAAATAACTGGTATGACTGTGGAAAAATATCCATTTTACTAGAAACGAACGCTACCCTCTTGGACAAAAAAGGTTATGCTTCCGCCAACTTACCACCTTATGACAATACCATAATTATTAATCCCGTCAGTATTGGAAAAGATTGTGAGATTAAAAATTCTATTATTGGACCACATGTAACCATCGGAGAAAATACTAAAATTAATGATTCCATTGTCAAAAATTCTATTATTGGTAATTATGCCGCAATCAAGGAAGTCATCTTACAAAACTCCGTAGTGGGCAATGATGCAGGGATTACTGGACTGCGACAAAGTCTGAATATTGGAGATAATACAGAGATTGATTTTAGTTAAAATATTAAAAAAAAGTGTCTATTTGAACATAGAGTCGTCTTAAAAGCATTGTGAAGAAGTATAAGGTTGATTAAGGAGACTAATTATTGGTTAAATATATCAGCAATAAATTGAGTATTATGATTAAGTTACTAATCGAAGCAAAGTATATTAAGCATCAATAATTTAGTAATCAATCTACTACTATATCAAGCAGGTCATTTTATAAACAAAAATTAAAAAGATGAAAAAGAAGTTTCAACTCGTTTTTCTACTATTAATAGCTGTATTAACTATTACTTTTGCTCAGGTAGCGGAAGAAGAAAAAGCAATGAGTCAAGGCATCCATAACGCAGTTGTAGTGAATATTCCTACCACTACTACTAAAATTGCGGAAAAAGTTTGGAAAGATTATGCTAAACAATTTAAAGGAAAAACAAAGAAAAATAAAAAAGCAGAAGAGTGGAAAACAAGTGCTGGAAAAATTGCTGGAATTGGCGGAACAGATCCATTAACTGTTTATGCACAAATACAAAGCAATAATGAAGATGTAGAATTATCCCTTTGGATACCAATGACAGAAGGTTATTTATCATCTGCGGATCATCCAGAAGCGTATGAAGAAGCGGAGAAAATATTAAATGAATATGCTTTAGAAGTTAGAATTGAAACCGTGAAGCAGGAATTAAATGGAGAAGAAAAAACATTAGGCAAAGCTGAAAAAGATTTAAAGAAATTAAAGAAAGACCACGAAGGATACCATAAGGATATTAAAAATGCCGAAAAAGAAATTGAAAACTCAGAGAAAGGTTTAGTACAAAATGCGGAAGATCAAGCCGTTGCTGTTAAGCAAGTCCGAATAGCAGAAGATTTTTTCTCTATCCAAAAAGACAGTTTGGAAGAATTATTATCGAATGTAAGGTCTAAAGGAGAAAAGAAATCGCTTAAAAAAACGATGAGAGGAGAGCAGAAAAAAGTAAAAGAAGTTAAGAATGTACAAAAAAAGGAAGAAAAAGAGGAAAAGAAGCTAAGAAAGACGATTGAAAATGCAAAGAGAACCATTAAGGAATCAAAAGAGAAAATTGTCACCAACGAAGTCGACCAAGAGAATAAAGTAAAAGAAATTGCAGCGCAAAAGAAGGTGGTAGAAGAGGTAGAAAGTCGGTTGAAACGTTTGTACGATTATAAATAATATTGTAGAAGTTAGAAATGAGCTAGTCTTATTTTAATTACAATCCGTTAGTTCTTATTTAAGGGACTAGCTCTTCTATCTAAAACCCAATAAAAAAGGGGATGTAGTATCACATCCCCTTTTTTATTTATTTTAGAACCAAGTCTTATTTATGCGAACTAAGAGTTAAAAATTACTGATAATCAGTTAGTTATGATTTGAAACACAATAATACACAACAATTTAACTACGTGGTTGCTTTTATTAATTGCTGATTATCAGTAAAATACATATTGTTTTCAAAATGTTAGAATTAAATTAATTAAAAATACATATAATTGATTTCCAATCACTTACATCTTTATTCAACTCTTAGTTGGCATTATTTATAGGAATAAAGCAATTTTTTAGTCGAACGAATACCTCTGCTTACTGCCTATTATTCTAACGATTCATAGAAGTTAATAATTCATCATTATTAGAAGAACCAACCATTTGTTTTCTTAAGAAAGAGTAAGCTTCTTCTGGCTTCATATCTGCTAAGTGATTACGAAGAATAATCATTCGCTGTAAAGAATCTTTATCAATTAATAGATCATCTCTACGCGTACTAGATTTATTCAAGTCAATAGCAGGATAGAATCGTCTATTCGCTAAATGTCTATCTAATTGAAGTTCCATATTACCAGTACCTTTGAATTCTTCAAAGATAACTTGATCCATTTTTGAACCGGTATCAATTAAGGCAGTAGCTAAAATTGTTAAAGAACCACCATGCTCAATATTTCTTGCGGCACCAAAGAATTTCTTAGGTTTGTGTAAAGCATTTGCTTCCACACCACCTGATAATACTTTACCACTTGCAGGAGCCACCGTATTATATGCTCTGGCTAAACGAGTAATCGAATCTAAAAGGATAATTACATCGTGTCCACATTCTACCAATCGTTTTGCTTTTTCCAAAACAATACCTGCTACTCTTACGTGATTTTCAGCAGGTTCATCAAAGGTAGAAGCAACAACCTCTGCATTTGTACTTCTTCTCATATCTGTTACCTCTTCGGGACGCTCATCGACCAACAAAACAATCATGTAGGTTTCAGGATGGTTTTTGGTAATCGCATTGGCTACATCCTTTAATAAAAAGGTCTTACCCGTTTTAGGTTGTGCTACGATTAATCCACGTTGTCCTTTACCAATAGGCGTAAACATGTCAATCATTCGATTCCCAAAATCTCTTCCTGTTGGAGAAGTATTCAACTTAAACTTTTCCGTTGGGAAAAGTGGGGTCAAATAATCAAAAGGTACTCTATCTCTAATATCTTGTGGTAACAATCCATTAATTCTAGAAACTCGAAGTAGTGCAAAATATTTTTCGCCTTCTTTCGGAGGCCGAATTGCACCTCTTACCGTATCTCCAGTTCTTAAACCAAACAATTTAATTTGAGATGGAGAAACATAAATATCATCAGGAGAAGTCAAATAATTATAATCAGAAGAACGTAGGAAACCATACCCATCAGGCATCATTTCTAAAATACCTTCTCCCTCAATAATTCCGTCTAATTCAATATTGAATTTTGGGTTAGCTGTATCTTCTTCAACTGGATCATCATATTTTCTACGATTAGTTCCTCTTCCTCGGTCATTTCGATCGTCCCGATCTCTTCCTCGGTTATCTCTTCGGCTATCATTTCGATCATCCCTGTCCCTTCCTCGGTCATCTCGGTCTCTTCCTCGGTTATCTCTTCGGCCATCATTTCGATCATCCCGATCCCTTCCTCGGTCGTCCCGATCTCTTCCTCGGTTATCTCTTCGGCTATCATTTCGATCATCTCTGTCCCTTCCTCGGTCATCTCGGTCTCTTCCTCGGTTATCTCTTCGAGTATCATTTCGATCATCCCGATCTCTTCCTCGGTCATCTCGGTCTCTTCCTCGGTTATCTCTTCGAGTATCATTTCGATCATCCCGATCTCTTCCTCGGTCGTCCCGATCATCAAAATCTTCGTCGTCGTCTTGATCTTCTTTTTTTCTATTTGTAATTTTCTTTTTAGGACTATCCTCGTCCTCCTCTTCTTCGTCACGCTCTACTGAACTAGTTATCTTTCTGTCTGATTCGACTTCTTCTACAGAATCAACCTTCTTTTCTAACTCTTGAGGAGTTTCCTCTTTAACTTTCTTGGTCACTTTTTTAGTCTTTTTCTTAGCTTTGGATGCACTCTCTTCAGCACCATTGGTACCTCCTAATGCTTGTGCATCTAAAATCTTATATATAAGCTCTTGTTTATTTAATCGCTTATACGATTTTAGCTCTAATTGCTCGGCTAGCTCCTTTAATTCAGGTACTAGCATATCATTCAACTGAAGTATATCGTATATCATTATGGTAAGTATAATGTTACTGTTTAAAAATTAGTATGTGTTTCAGATAAAACAATGTGATATATGAAATCTTTATAAATGGAATTAATGTGATAGTGGGGAATTTTTCTGGCTCAATGAAACTTCCAGCCACTTTAGGCTAATTTTAGGTTAGATTTTTTCAAAAGAAAAGAAGTGCGTAAGTTCCCTAGTTTTAAAATCTAAATCTAATGAAAATGGAATAAGAGACTAGATATTAGCTTTAGTCATTACTAAACTCTCCTACAGAGCAATCAATCTTAAATCTTTTTAAAAATTGTTGGATTGGGAGAAAGAGAAGGAATTTAGTTTCTGGTACGCTCTGAAATGAGTATTGAATTGGTAATTAATTCAGAGGTATGAATGATTATCTGCGCAAAAATACATTTATATTTCTAAATTCAATAGTATCTTTGCAAAAAAATCTATAAAAAGATAATTGCAAAAAGAATACCATACTTTTGGTAGCTGCCTAAAATGACATCTTTTATTCAATTTTTGCTCAAAAAGGGTAATTTCTATTAAAAATATAACTTAGAAGGATTAGTTATCAGACAAATTGTCAGTTATACGCACAGAATCACAAGAAACTTATTTGTCAATTTTTTAGTTATTTATGCTAAAAATAGCCAAAAAAGAAATACAATTACTTCAATTAAGGGATATGACAAAATAAATTCGCCCTTTTTTGTTCTTTTATGAAATTATAAACGTTGTTTTTATCAAAGAATTGTAGGAGCTGCTATTTTTAGCGTTTTCTTAAAAAATGACTCCTTTATTCTTTTGTATTTATTTTAGTTTTGACAAAATACCAATAGCGAAATTTATGTTACAAGTAAACTTTATTAGAGCCAACAAAGAACGTGTTTTAGCAGGTTTGCAAACCAGAAACTACAAAGCAGATAGTGTAGCAATGGTTGATGAAGTGCTAGCATTAGATGATCGTCGAAAAAGTACCCAAACAGAATTGGATACGATCTTGGCGAATAATAATAAATTATCCAAAGAAATTGGTGGTTTATACAAACAAGGGAAACGAGCAGAAGCAGAGGGCTTAAAAGCACAAGTAGAAAGTCAAAAAGGAAAGGTAAAGGAATTAGAAGAAGCTATGCGTCAGATCAAAACTGACTTGACCAATGGCCTTTTAGAAATTCCAAATGTCCCACATCCAACTGTACCTCTAGGTAATTCTGATGAAGATAATGAAGTATTCCAAGATTGGAAAGAAGGTTTATTAGACTTAGATGAAACAGCTCTACCTCATTGGGAATTGGGTAAAAAATATAATTTATTTAATTTTGAATTAGGGGTAAAAATTACGGGTGCAGGATTTCCGTTATTCAGAGGAAAAGGGGCTCGTTTGCAAAGAGGGCTAATTAATTTCTTTTTGGATGAAGCATATAAGGCTGGTTATGAAGAAATTATGCCTCCTTTATTGGTAAATGAAGATTCTGCCAGAGCAACAGGACAGTTACCAGATAAAGAAGGACAGATGTATCATGCAACAGAAGATAACTTTTATTTGATACCAACTGCCGAAGTACCTGTGACTAATGTGTATCGGGACGTCATAATAAACCAAAAAGATTTTCCAATTAAAATGACAGGACATACGCCTTGCTTCAGAAGAGAGGCAGGATCTTATGGAAAAGAAGTAAAAGGCTTAAACAGAGTACATCAATTTGATAAAGTAGAAATTGTGCAAATTGTCCATCCAGATAAGTCTTATGAGGTATTAACAGAAATGGTCAAGCATGTAGAAAGTTTATTAATAAAGTTAGAATTACCTTATAGAATATTAACTTTATGCGGTGGTGACTTAGGGTTTACTTCTGCTTTAACTTATGATTTCGAAGTATATTCTGCGGCACAAAAAAGATGGTTGGAGGTAAGTTCTGTTTCTAATTTTGAGACCTTTCAAAGTAATCGCTTAAAAGTGCGGTTTAAAGGTGCAGATAAAAAAACACAATTAGCACATACTTTAAACGGAAGTGCATTAGCGTTACCTAGAATCATAGCTGCTTTATTGGAAAATAATCAAACTACAGAAGGAATTAACCTGCCACAGGTTTTACATTCTTATGTTGGCATGGAAGTGATTGACTAGTTTTTTATCAAAATTACTGCTTAGTTCGTCGATTTTTTTAAACTTCGAGCTTCAGCTAATGGTTTTAAAACCATTAAGTACCAACTCATAATTAGATTAAAATTTCAGGGAGCTTATAGCATCCCACCCGCGAGCCGTTCAGAAGTTTACACTTCTTCATGATAGTTTTAATCAAAAAATCAATTCATAGCACCGTTACGGATTTATTTTTTGGTTGAAAATAGCGGGAAAAAGAAGCCGCTGAGAATTAATAATAATCGTGTGTTGGTACTTATATATTTTCTAACAAAAAACTCAAACATTGGTACTTTACGGATTAATAGGCATTAGCATGGTATTTGGTTTGATTGGCAAATTTGTTAGCGGCAAGCTACAAAGGAAATTTGCACAATATTCTCAGATGCCCACTAGCTCAGGTATGAGTGGCAGAGAAGTCGCTCAAGAAATGCTACGCTACTATAATATAAACGATGTTGAAATAACACAAGGACGAGGAAGATTAACCGACCATTATAATCCAAAAACAAGAGTCGTTAGTCTAAGTCCAGACGTATATAATGGTAGAACCGTTTCAGCAGCAGCAGTAGCTGCCCACGAAGTAGGACATGCCGTCCAACATGCAGAATCTTATGCCATGTTGCAATTTAGATCAGCCATTGTACCAATCGTACAAGTCTCCTCAAAAATTCAGCAGTATATCTTTGGCATGGGCTTTATGTTTATCGCAATGTTCAATAATAGCTATTTCTTATTAGCAGCAGTTGCCATTTTCGCTGTTACTGCTTTATTTAGTGTGGTTACTTTACCAGTTGAATTTGATGCGAGTAATAGAGCCTTGACTTGGTTAGAAAATACAGGTATTACCAGAGGTAGAGAACATGAAGGTGCAAAAGATGCACTTAAATGGGCAGCTATGACTTATGTAGTTGGCGCACTAGCAGCCATCGCACAATTACTGTATATCTTAATGATATTTTTAAATTCAAGAGATAATAATCGGCGATAGTTAGATCTATTTAGAAGAGAGAGGAGAGAATAGAGATGTTTTAGTGCTAAATTCATTGTTTTTCTATCGTATAAAACAAAAGTCAGTTCATTTTTTATAAATGAGCTGGCTTTTGTCGTTTTAAGGAATAAAATCAATCACCACCCCATCTATCTTATTTTTTATATTGTATTTGTATTAGCGTGACTATTCAAAAACGATAGATAATTAGGTAAAAAATAATAATCATCCGTGGTTTTCATTCATTCGTTGATAAAAAAGAGATCAACGAATGAATGAAAACCACGAATTTGAAGAACTAGAAGATATTTTTAATATTAATTTTTAATCTGACGCTCTAGAAAGCAGAAAATGGAGGCTTAAAATCAACAAAAAAAATCAGATTTTCTGGCAAGGAATCTCTTTTCTCTCAATAAACATGGTCTCTAATCTCTTTTCCCTCTTCTGAACAGTTAGGTATTAACTTTTCATTCACCTACTTAACCCTTCTTTCGCCCGTTAAAAAAATAGAATAGCTTAACTTTATGAGCTAATCACCGAAATACTAGTTTTATGTTTAATCACCTTTCTATCGCTACCAAAAGTGCATTTCGAAACTTCCGTAAAAATTGGCAATATAGTAGTTTAAATATTCTGGGTTTATCTATCGCCTTTGCTACTCTAATCTTAGTAATTACCTATTTACATCAAGAAACGACTTATGAGACTTTTCATGAAAACGCCGATCGGATTTATCGCCCAACCTATAATTTTACCGCACAAAGTGGATTTAATGCGCACTTTGCCAGAATCCCCTCAACTTATATTAATGAGTTACCCCATGAAATTCCCGAAATTGAAAATTTAATTCGTTTTCAAAATAAAGAACAAAAATACATTCGCATTGGTGACCAACGATTTAAGCCCAAACATGCTTATATCACCGATGCAGATGTCTTTAAGGTATTTACCCTACCATTTATAGCAGGAAATCCAAAAACAGCATTAGCTAAACCTAATGCAATTGTATTAACCGAAACCATTGCTAAAAAATATTTTGCTACGTTAGATATTATTGGAAAAAAATTAATGGTTACAGGAAATAATTCAGAAACAGAAACAACTTATATTGTAACTGGTGTAATCAAAGACCTTCCTGTTAATACGCATTTGCCTATAGAAATGCTCTTCTCTTTTCCCAATGAAGCAGCTCGTTCTGGTTGGGCTTATGTTTATACCCTTTTGGCAAAAGGAACAACGATAGCAGACATCAATGCCAAGATGCCTGACTTTCTTAGTAATTTTATTAGCCCAGAAAATACTTCTATTATTGCCTATGATTTTCAACCCTTAAAAGATATTCATTTAGAATCGAATCTTGCTAGAGAAATTAAACCTAATGGTGAGGCATTATATATTAAAATATTTTTCTGGGTCGGTTTATTTGTATGGATTATCGCTTTGGTCAATTTCGCTAATTTGAGTGCGGCTTTGGCAATGAGCCGAAGCAAAGAAATTGGCGTACGAAAAGTTTTGGGCGCTACTAAAAGTAATTTAGTCCTTTTCTCTTTTACAGAAACGATTATATATAGTTTAGTTGCATTATTTTTTGGTAGCCTATTAGCTTTTTTCACTTTTCCTGTTTTTAGTAATTTGACAGGCATATCCATTTTACCACCCACCAATTATTTTATACTTGGCTTATTAGGTATCGCTGTTTTGAGCGGTTTATTAGCTGGTATTCTTCCTGCATTAGTCGCAAGTTCTATCAAAGTTCTACAAATCATTAAGCAAGGAAATAATTGGTCTATGAAAAAGCAGACCAATAAAATCAATGTCAAAAGGGTGATGATTGCCATTCAGTTTAGCGCTACTATTATTTTAATAGGCAGCGCGATGATGGCCTATCAGCAATTCAATTACATTAATACTAAAAATCTAGGATTAAAGTCAGAACAAATTATTGGCATTCCAGAAGTACCCAGTCAGATCACCGATAATTACCTTACTTTTAAAAATAGGCTAAAAGAAATTCCTGGAATAAGCGAAGTAACGGCCTGTATGCAAATGCCCTCTAGTGAGATCAGAGATGCTGGCCCTGTACGCATTCAAGGGAAAGATAGTGAAACAGACCAAGTGCCTATGATGGATATGCAAATTATTGATCCTGATTTTATTGAGATGATGCAGATAGAAATACTAGCAGGGGAAGATTTCACGACCAATGAAATTTTAGGCACACCGCCCGTTTTTAATGAGGAATTGACGCTTCAAAATTATTTAAATAAAACACCAAGAAAATATTTAATCAACGAAACGGCGATGAAGCAGCTTGGTTGGAATACACCTTCAGAAGCAATTGGGCAACAAATCAACTGGTCTATTGGCAATTTCCAGTTAGCATATGGCCCAATCACAGGCATCATCAAAGATTACCACCAAGAGTCTTTACGCAATAAAGTAGATCCCTTGGTTTTAACAGTCGAACCAATCTGGATGTCGAATATTCTAATTAAAGTAGAAACAGTCAATTTAGAAAAAACGATCGCAGGTATTGAATCGGTCTGGAATGATTTATTTCCTTATGCTTTAGAGTACTCTTTTCTGGATGAGTTATTCAATAAACTTTATCAGCAGGATAGGGTGCAATTACAGCTATTAAGTACCTTATCTTTTATCGCTATTCTACTCTCCTTCATGGGCTTAATTAGTTTGGTCGCTTATGCTTTAAAAACTCGCTCTAAGGAATTAGCGATTCGGAGAGTTATTGGTGCGGATTTGACGAATTTAACGATGTTGATTGGAAAGGAATATTTATGGATTTTATTGGTCGCTACTCTGGTTGGTATTCCTATAAGTTATCAATGGATTTCGGAGTGGCTACAAAATTTTGCTTACCATATTGAGATTTCGCCAATGGTTTATTTAGTGGCAATTGTTTTAGTATTTAGCCTCCTGATTGGAACGATTTATTTACAGACTTTTAAGGCTACGGTTGAGAATCCTATTCAAGCTTTGCGGGAGGAATAAATTTAGTATAGGTAAACTTCAGTTCACCGAAGAATTACAGGGAACTGAAGTTCCCTTATACATAAAAAAAGCCTGCTCCATTAAAAACGAAGCAAGCTTTTTTTATTGATTCAATATTTAAAATCAGTCGCCACTCATAACAGCAGACAACAACCAAAGAATTTCAGTATACAACCAAATCATGGTAAACAATAAGCCCATAGCGATATAGTATTCCATGTATTTTGGCGAACCAAATTGCTCTCCTTTTTCAAAATTATCGAAATCAACCAATAATTTTAAAGAGGCAATCACCACAATTACACAACTAATTCCGATACCCATCATAGATTGCTCATGCAAGAATGGCATGTTAATAGAGAACAAACTCAATACAAAACTAACGATGTATAGTAGCATAATCGCTCCTGTAGCCATCATAATAATACTTCTAAACTTTTCTGTTACAGTAATTAAACCTGATTTAAACAAGGTCAACATCGTAAAGAAAATTGCAAAAGTAATGGTAACGGCATGGAAAACAATTCCATCAAACATGGTTCCATACAAGTAAGACATTGCCCCTATCGCCACGCCATAAAGGCCTGCAAAAAGTGGTGCCCAAATATTAGAACGTTGTAAGTCTCTAGAAGCAATAATGCTCACGATAAAACCACCAATCATTCCACCATACATAAATAATGGACTAGGGTTCGCATACCCTACATAAAAAGTCATTAACAAAACACCAAAAAGGATAAGTGATTTATTTACACCACCTTGTATCGTCATTACTTCTTGACGGTTATTGGTCATGTTTTCTCTAAGGACTTCCTCCTTAATCATTGGATTATTAGATTTATTCAATCTGTCTAAATTCATTTTGATTAAATTTTTGAGTATTAATAAATACAACTTTAAGACGCAAAAAACAACATTAGTCACGACTCAAAGTTTTATAGCACCTTTAAATATCACTATAAAAGTAAGCAAATCTCTTTAAAAAAACATTTATTTCCCTACTTTGTATACCGGCGACATCTCTTTAATCGCCAGTCGCTTAATTTTGTTCGACCAATAATAGCCATTCTTTTTAAAAATCATTGAAACTTACGCTAAAGTAGGCATTAATAACGTTCTAAAGCGGCATGGTTGTAGCTTATATATTATTAAATTTTAAATTTATTAGTTAGTAAAACGGTTTCCGGTTATCGGTTGTCAGTTCAAGTTTCTAGAAAACTGATAACCGATAACCGACAACTGAACCTAACTTTAATCTCAATAATTTGCGTTTTTTTTCCCTATGTATCTGCTTATGTCTTTCCGTTTGGTTACAAGGACAAACCTTATCTTCAAGGCCTGGCACCGCTTTGAATAAAGTTATCCTCTATCCAGATTCTTCTTTCTTTGCCCATTCTAATATCTTTTATGAAGAAGGAACACTCTTTGAAGTACTGGAAGAAACGCGTTTTGAACACGAGGATGAGGCACAAAATCAGAAATTTAAATGGTATCAAGTCAAAGCGCCTGATGATAAAATTGGTTGGATATATGGAGATGGTTTAGCGGTAATGGTACCGCCCCTAGATATTCCTGCTACATTAAATGATTTTCACTTAAGGACCTTTAATTTTTCAGAAGAATTACTAGAAACCACTATGTGGATTGCAGGTATTGAGGGAAAGGATAATTTTCACGAAGATGATTATTTAAATCCATTATATAAAGAATACTATTTAGTGTTAACGAGCCGTTTGGGAAAATCTTATCATATCCAGTTTTCGGGAGAAAGTGCGATGGGGCAGAGCAAATTAAAAGAATTTATTTTACAAGATTTAACGGCGGATAATATTCCAGAGTTAGTCTTCTTAAAAAGTAATTTCGACAGCGGAAATAATTCAGAGAATAGAGTATTAGAAATTTACGCATTCCAAGCAGGATCCATTACAAAAGTTTTTGAAGAACAAATGGATTTGATGTATGCCCATAAAGTACCTTCACCAGCCTTATTTAAATTTATAGAAATCGACGAAAAGACGATTCGTGTAGCTTATGCAGATTATCTGGCCTGCGAAAATTATAGCTTAATGCTAACACCCAAAGAATTAGAAAAAGAAAAGGAAAGGTGTTTAGAATATGTGACCTATACTTTTGCTTGGCAAGCAGGAACACAAACGTATCAATCACTTTATGAAGAAAGTCGAACAGTCGTTGAAGGTAAGCTAATACCCGAAAAAGGTTTCTTGAGGTCAGCACCAACTTATTTAAGTGAAGTTGTAGAAAAATTACCCCCTGAGGCTACACTAAAAATTATCCAACATTTCGAAAAAATAATTACCCAGAGAGGCGAGCAAAAAATTATTCCTTATTTCTATGTACAATCTCCTGCTGGAAATTATGGTTATATCCACGCAAAAGATGTACAGTTACAAGCAGGAGAACATGCCACTATTCTTAATCATTTTTATAAAAACCCTCCTTTAAACAAGCAAGATTGGACCTTAGATACCAATTTCTTGACCATCAAATTAACAGATAATCAAACAGTCCTTACTAAAAAAGAATAATATCGCTTTAGCAGTAAGAACATATTAATAATTCATACCCAACAACACTAGACTTTTTAAGTGACCAATAGTTCCGTATTTTTGTCTAATATACAAACCTATTTCTTTTTAGCAATATTACAATTATGCTCCGATTGAAATTTTCTTTCTTTTTATGCTGTTTATTGATTCCATTTTCGACTATCTTTTCTAGTAGCGAAATGATTCCTATGCATGAGTTTCATATCAGTAAAACGTTAATAGAATATAATGAAAAAGAAAGTGCCTTACAATTTACCCTCCACATCTTTATTGATGATTTAGAAGAAGCGCTTCGGCAACAAGGAGCAGATAAATTATTTATTTGTACCGAAAAAGAGTCCGAAAAAGCAGAGGCATATATTTATAAATATTTACAGCAAAAATTAAAAATTAAATTAGACGATAAAGCAGTGGATTTTTCCTTTGTTGGAAAAGAAGTCTCAGAAGATTTAGTTGCAGTCTGGTGTTATTTAGAAATTGAAAACATAGAGCCTTTTAGTAAATTGTACGTAAAAAATAATACTTTAGTAGAAACGTTTGACGATCAAAAAAATATCATTAGCGTTACTGGACCGAATAAACGCAAAGGGTATCTTTTATTTAATAACGCAAAGAATGAAGAGACATTGGAATTCTAGTTGATGCTCAATAAGAAATGGTGGACTAATAAAACAAACAACTTATGAAAAATTTAGCGCTGTTTTCCATCCTATTATTTATAACTGTATTGGGTTGTAAATTTGAAGGAAATGACAAAAAATACGAAACACCAAAAGCAATTGATGCTAGTAAAAACATTGCCAATTGGACTTGTGTGCCAGGAGAAAAAGTAGGGCTCATTAATAAAAATTTTACAGAAGCTGATATTATCAAAGCTTATGGAAAAGAAAACGTCAATCGACAAGAAATAAGCATGGGAGAAGGCGAAGTAGCAACCTCAACTGTTGTTTACCCCAATACAGATAATGAAATTTTTATCTCTTGGCAATTAGATAAACCTTTTCAGGTCATCACCGAAATTCTAATAGAAAATGAAAAATCACCTTGGGGAACCAGTCAAGGGGTAAGTATTGGTAGCACCCTAGAAGAATTGGTTAAAATAAATGGGAAAGATTTCCAGTTTGCAGGATTTGAATGGGATTATAGCGGCTATACTAATGATTGGCAAGATGGTCGGATTAGCAAAAGCTTAGCTGTCTTTTTAGAACCTACGAACCCAGATGCAGTATATCCTGATTTATTAGGAGACGATTTATTTCCTTCTAGTCACCCTAAAGCAAAAGCGGCTAATTTAAAAGTTAGGTCGATGATTATTCGTTTTGATTAATCCTTATTTAATCCTTTCAATAGTGGAACAAATTTAAAGTAGTCTAAATAAATTCGTTTGTATTGTTTGTTGGACTCTTTAATTATTTTACACATTTGTTGGCGCTCTTTTCCGATTGGGATAATCAAAATACCACCAATTTTTAGTTGCGTTAAAAGCGCCGTAGGAATATCATTAGCCGCTGCCGTCACAATAATTTTATCAAAAGGCGCATGTTCTGGTAAGCCATCCATTCCGTCTTTTAAAAAGGTACGAATATTGGTAAATCCTAATTTCAGTAATAATTCACTCGTTTTTTTATATAATAATTCCTGTCGTTCCACCGTCAATACCCTTGCCCCTAAAGTATCTAAAATAGCTGCTTGAAAACCAGATCCAGTCCCAATTTCTAATACCTTATCGCGCCTTTTAATCTCCAATAAATCCGTTTGGTAAGCTACGGTAAATGGTTGAGAAATAGTTTGTTTATTCCCAATAGGAAAAGCCTTATCTGTGTAAGCCCATTCTTCAAACGCTTTATCTAAAAATAAATGTCGAGGGACTAATTTAAAAGCTTGCAAAATTCTTTCATCTTGTATGCCTTTCTCATATAACGTATCAATAAGTCGTTTTCGCAATCCTTTATGTCTGTAGGTATCTTTCAATAGTAAGGTATAAGTTTATGGCTAGTCATTTTAATGTTAGAAATAAAATTGAATTTTCATGTTGTAGCTTATGTTTCTTAACATATTAATTCAATGCTAATATTAGCACTTTCTTAATTAAAAAGCGGGATTTGAAGCGTATTTTTTATTAGATGCTAGCTAAATACAGTTAGCAAAAAATAATTAATTATAAAATATCTCTCAAAAATCAATAAATCCAGAAGGAAACTACATCCGTTGCATATACCAGCAGTCAAGAAGCATTTAGCAGAATTGACAGTTTTTAGCAAATGTTTCATTATCTCACTAAAAAAAATATATTATTTTGTGTTTTAATAAGATTTGCTGTACTTTTGGGTCATACTTACACACAAACAGGAATATATAAAATATTTCTTACACAATTTATCCCACATTCAGTTGGGAAGCCAAAACTTACCACCAACAAATTGTAAAAGGTTTCACATCTTTTAGGTTTGATGATTTCATTAAAAAATACGATCACTTTATAAAACCGAGATTCTAGTAACTTAGGTCTGGAATAATTGATGCTGTTTATTCATTACCTTAAACAATCAATTATTAATCCCCCCTAACTCTAGATCTGTTTTCAAATAAAAAAGCATCACTTACTTTTTATACTAGATTACATTTAAGTATAGTAAAAAATGATTGTAGTCTATTAAATAGGCTACAATCGCTCTTTACTAAAACATTCAACATGACATTTTTTAATTAAATCTTCGCTTGACTACCGAAGATTTTAAATTCTTTTTCGTATGGGAAAGCGATGCATCCTATTGGCTAGTTGTTACTTATTACTGAGTTTTTTGGGAAAAATACAGGCTCAAATTTATCAAGTACAATTAGCTGCTTTTACAGAAGAAATATCTTCCGATTTTTTTGCGTATGCTGGTTACGATCATTTTTATGCAGAAAAGGATCATAATAATTTTACTCGTTATACTTTAGGTGAATTCTATACTTTGGCAGCTGCCAAAGCAGCACATCAAAAGGCTATTGATAAAGGCTTTTTGAATAGTCATATTATTGAATTGGATCAGCCATTATTTGCGTATATGGAAGATTCGCATGAATTACCATTGATGATGATTCCTGAAAAAGAGGATTTGTTTATTCGTTCTATTCCATTTGAGGAAGAAAATTTGAGCTTAAGTAAAGAGCTATTAACTTCTTTAGAAGAAGCATTATTCGTCATGAAAACACATCCAACGTTAAAATTAAGGATTGTAGGACATACAGATGATGTTGGAGAACGAGCCTATAATCAAACAATTTCTCAGAAACGGGCTAGAATGATTCAGAATTTTTTATTGGCCAATGGTATTCCTGCTTATCGACTAAAAATGAAGGTAGCAAAAAATCCAAGCCCAGCAGTTTATTTTAAAGGAAAAGGAATACCAACAACTAGAGGTTTTAATAGAAGAATTATTATGACCCTAGTTGATGTAAAAGATGAAATAGTAATTGATAAATTTCAACAGCAAAACGAATTGAGTAAAGCGTTATCTTTTCTCAAAAATCCCGCCGTTTTGCTGAAATTTATCAACGTAACCTAAGTACAGTAGGCAATAAATAGTTTGCAGTCAGCAGTTTCTACTATATACTGCCTTTTGCATATTGTCTATTATCTACTAATAATCTACTTGTACCAAAATTGTTTTTGTATCTGAAAGACTTAAAGCTTGTTCGCTTTGGATAACATATCCTTTGTCCACGGTATAAGATAAAGTCTGTTTAGATTGAGCAACTGCATTATCTGTAGCTTTTTCAATCTCAATAGTCGCAACAGCATCATTTTGGAAATGAATCGTAATTTTTTTAGTCTTTAACGATTTATCTAAAAGCGTATAAGTGATTTTACTTAATTTTTTTTGAGGAGTAAAAAGACTATCCACTTTATATTTATCAGACCAGGCAGGTCTATTAATATCAGATGCAATAAAAATAGAGAGTTCGTTGTCAAAATTTAGCGTAGACAATTCTTTTTCTTCGGATATGCCATTAATAGAGACGGTCTTTTTAAAGGTCTTTATCTTTTCTAAACGCACTTGTTCTTTTTGAAAGAAAGCTTTCAAATCAAAAAAAACAACTGATTTATCGCTTTGGTCAATTGGAGTGGTCACCTCTTGACAAGCAGCTAAAAAGGCTATTAGTCCTAAAAAAACAATACAAAGTCGCATAGGCTTTTTTAATTTGAATTGTGAGCTGTGAGAGAAGGGAAATTACTTATTTCAAGTAATTACGTAATTTGATAAATGCTGATACTGAATAGGCGCTATCCATGACCGTAACTCATACTCTCGCAATTCAGATGTACAGAAAGTCTTGATAAAAATAACTTTCATTTCTTACCCCCCGAAATGAATTTTAACCAAACTCAAAATCCCCCCAATGCTGCCTGCCTAGTGGTAGGCAGCTTTATGAAAAAGGTCTCTTATTTAAACGATGTTGAGAAAATTACACGCTAGCGTTCCACAGGCTTTCTTTAAGTCTGTGGAACCTTTTGTTTAGAAGTCAGGTCGAAAAATTTATTTTTCTGTCAGAAGAGTCAGATTATCTAATCCAATTTTCTGACTTCTGACAGTTTATGAAATAAATGGTCTAATATCTGGCCTCTTCCTATTTATGCAATCAGATTCTCGCCATCCATATCTTTAGGCACTTCCAAATCTAACAAATTTAAAATTGTTGGTGCTATATCTCCTAATTTTCCATTTTTAATGGTTTTACCACCCGCATGATTACTGATATAAAAACAAGGAACAGGATTTGTCGTATGTGCGGTGTGAGGTGAACCGTCTGCATTTATCATAAAATCAGAGTTTCCATGATCAGCAATCACAATGGCATCATAATTATTTTTCAGCGTCACCTCCATTAATCGTTTTAAACAAGTGTCTACCGTTTCTGCTGCTTTAATTGCTGCCGAAAATACACCTGTATGTCCGACCATATCTGTATTCGCATAATTTAAACACACAAAATTAGGTTGGTGTTTTTCAATATGTGTAATTAGTTTATCAGTAGCTTCTATAGCATTCATTTCTGGTTGCAAATCATAAGTAGCTACCTTTGGAGAAGGAATTAAAATTCTACTTTCTCCTTCAAATTCCGCTTCTCTACCTCCGTTAAAGAAAAAAGTAACGTGTGGATATTTTTCTGTTTCCGCAATTCTAACTTGCGTTTTTCCTGCCTTGGCTAACACTTCACCTAAGGTATTCTGAATATTATCTTTAGTGAACAGCACATCAATCCCTTTAAAACTTTCATCGTATCGAGTCATCGTTAAAAAGCGAAGTGGTAATTTTTTCATCCCAAATGCTGGCTTATCAGATTGGGTCAGTACTTCTGTAATTTCTCTTGGTCGATCTGTTCTAAAATTATAAAAAATAACGACATCATCTGCTTCGATTTTAGCGATAGGCTTACCTCTAAAAGTCCGAACCATTGGTTTTAAAAACTCATCTGTTTCCCCTTCTTTATATCTACGTTTTACTGTCTTTAGTAAATCATTGGTTTTTTCTCCTTCCGCATTTACCAACACGTCATAAGCCAATTTTACTCGTTCCCAACGATTATCTCGATCCATTGCATAGTACCGACCAATAACAGAAGCTATTTTAACAGACTGTTCTTTGATATGTTTTTTAATCGTTTTTAAATACCCCAATCCACCATTAGGTGCAGTATCTCGACCATCCATAAATGCATGAATAAAAATATCTTCTAAACCACAATCAGTTGTGATATCACATAATGCTTTCAGGTGGTTAATATGAGAATGTACGCCTCCATCAGACACTAAACCAATTAAATGAACCGCTTTATTGTTCTCCTTAGCATATTTTAGACCTGCGACTAAGGTCTCATTTTTCTCCAATGTCTTTTCTCTAATCGCTTTATTAATTCTAGCCAATTCCTGATAAACCACTCGACCAGCCCCAATATTTAAATGCCCTACTTCTGAATTCCCCATTTGCCCATCGGGTAATCCTACCTCTTCTCCATAAGTCACTAATTCTGAGTTAGGGTACTTTTGATATAAACCATCTACATAAGGTGTGTTTGCTTGTGCCAATGCACTTACTTTAGGGTCTTGTCCATGTCCCCAACCATCAAGAATTACTAAAATTACTTTTTCCATTTGCATTTCTATTTTCGTTTATATGACAAATTTCGATTACGGTTTTGTTCTATTATCAACTATAAGTACTCGGATACATTTACATTTATTTAGATAATAATTGTTGAATTGTTTTACTGCTATATTGTTGTATGACAATACGTTACGATAGCAATATAGCAGTAAAACAATTCATTAATTTCGTCCAGCTACTTAACTCAAACAAAAATAGCTGAAATAAATCTAAAAACTAGAAACTTAGTGTAATTTTTACACTAATTTTCATACTTCAGCGAATTGAAATCCTCCTAACCTTCTGCAAAAAGAAAAACCTCCTACGTTTTGTTAGTACGTAGGAGGCTTAATATAGATCATCAACTCAATGTTAGTTGACTATTTTTTATAAATTATCTATTAGCTTCGAGCGTTTGCTTGACTTCCACAATTTCGTAAGCTTCGATGATATCATCCACTTTAATATCGTTAAAGTTCTTGATGGTGATACCACATTCTAACCCAGTCTTAACTTCTTTTGCATCATCCTTGAAACGCTTAAGAGAACTAATCTCTCCGTGCACTCCTTCCTTAGTAGGATAGATAACGATACCATTTCTAATCAAACGGATATGTGCGTTTCTCGTAACTTTTCCATCTTGAACATAACATCCAGCAATAGTACCAATCTTACTAATTTTGTAAGTTTCTCGTACTTGAACCTCACCCATCACTTTCTCTTCCTTGGTTGGTTCTAACATACCTTCAATCGCAGAACGTATTTCTTCGATTGCTTCGTAGATAATAGAATAAGTCTTGATTTCTACCCCTTCTTTCTCTGCTAATCTTCTAGCACCTAAAGATGGCCGAACTTGGAAACCAATAATAATCGCATCAGAAGCAGAAGCCAATAAGACATCAGATTCAATAATCTGACCTACCGCTTTATGGATAACATTTACTTGAACCGTTTCAATAGATTGCTTGATTAAAGAATCCGCTAAGGCTTCAATAGAACCATCCACATCACCCTTCACAATCAAGTTCAATTCTTTAAACGTACCTAAAGCTAAACGTCTTCCAATTTCATCTAAACTAATACGTTTGCTTGCTCTATTACTTTGTTCTCTAGAAATTTGAGCACGCTTGGCTGCAATTTGTCGAGTTTCTTGTTCACTATCTAAGACTCTAAATTTCTCTCCTGCTTGTGGCGCACCACTTAATCCTAAAATCAATACAGGCGTTGCTGGGCCAGCTGTTTTGACGCGTTCTCCTCTTTCATTAAACATCGCCTTAATCTTACCAGAGTGTTCTCCTGCTACTACAGCATCTCCAATCTTCAAGGTACCTGTTTGGACTAATGCTTTTGAAACATATCCTCTACCTTTATCTAATGAAGCTTCCAGAATAGCACCAATTGCTTGTCGCTTAGGATTCGCTTTTAGCTCTAGTAATTCTGCTTCTAATAAGATTTTTTCTAAAAGAAGGTCAATATTTAAACCTGTTTTAGCAGAAATATCTTGTGATTGAATTGGGCCACCCCATTCTTCAATCAACAAATTCATTCCTGAAAGTTGTTGCTTGATTCTATCTGGTGAAGCTCCTTCTTTATCAATCTTGTTAATCGCAAAAATAATTGGTACACCTGCTGCTTGTGCGTGACTAATAGCTTCCTTAGTTTGAGGCATGATACTATCATCCGCCGCAATAATAATAACTGCAACATCCGTCACTTTCGCTCCCCTTGCCCGCATCGCAGTAAAGGCTTCGTGACCCGGTGTATCTAGGAAAGTAATCTTTTTCTTCTCTTCTCCGACTAGTACTTCGTAAGCACCAATATGCTGAGTAATCCCCCCTGCTTCTCCATCTGCTACATTGGCCTTTCTAATATGATCCAGTAAAGAAGTCTTACCGTGGTCAACGTGTCCCATTACGGTTACGATTGGCGCACGAGGCAATAAATCTTCTGGTGCATCTACAATTTCCTCTTCCTCTTCTTCTTGTTCCTCGACAGAAATAAATTCAACTTCATGGTTAAATTCTTCTGCAACCAATTCTATAATTTCGGCATCTAATCGCTGGTTGATAGATACAATTACACCTAGATTCATACAGGTCATAATCACATCTGTTACTGGCGTATCCATTAGACTTGCCAACTCAGATACAGAGACAAATTCTGTCAACTGTAACTTTTCGTTGGTATTTTCTAACTGTTGTGCCTCTTGCTTTTCTCGTATATTCTCTCGCTTTTCTCTTCTAAGTTTCTGACGTTTTTTACCGCCACCACCTTGAAGACGAGCCATTGTTGCTTTGATCTTCTCTTCGATTTCCTTTTGAGAAACCTCTTTAACCTCATCGTTTCTACGGTTGTTGCCACCTCTATTATTTCCGCCTCTAGCACCTCCTCTGCTACTTCCTCCTCTATTATTTCCGCCGCCGCCTTGACCTTGAGCTGGTCGTCTAGGCCTATTACCGCCACCGCCGCCTTGTCTTTGTTGACCACCTGCTCCAGTTGCAGGTGTCTCAATTTTTTTCCTTTTTCTTCTGCGTTTTTTAGGCGTTGTAGAATCAGAAGATGCTACTGGTTTCGAACCTTTATCTCCAGCAGGCTTTGCTGTACCACCTCGATTAGGTTGTGACTGATTCTGATTGCCACCTCTCTTTTTCTTTGGTTTAGAGAATTTACCAATATCTATCTTTCCAAGAATTTTTGTTCCTTTAAGCTTTGGCGCTTCCGCTCTAATAACTCCTTGCTTAACAGGCTCTATTGGCTCATCCGTAGAAGGTGTTGCTTCAGCAACTGGTGGTTCTTCCACAACAGGTTCCTTCGCTATTGGCGTTTCTTCTGTTTTTTCAATTACCAGTTTTTCTACAGGAGGCGTAACAATCTTTTCTTCTGTTTTAGGAATTGCTTCTTTGACTACGTCTGTTTTCGGTTCAACAATAGTTGCCGCCACTTCTTCATTCTCTACTACAGGTTTTGCTTCTTCTTCCTGTTTGGGAGCAACCACTACGGGTACTTCCTCTTTTGGAGGAGTAGGTTTTGCAGCTACTACAGGAGGGGAAACCTCCTTCTTAGGTTTCTTTTTATGTCGTCGACTATCTAGATCAATTTTACCAAGAATTTTCAACCCTGGTCCTCTATCCTTCTTCTCTGGAGCAAGTACTTCTTCCTTAACCTCTTTTGGAGATTCAGGAACAACGACTTCCTCTTTCTTAACTTCAACTATAGGAGGAGTTGGCGTAGGAGTTGGAGAAATAGGCGCTGGTGGAGGTGGCGCTGGTGGAGGTGGCGCTACTGCTGTCTTTTTGATAGGAGGTGGTGGAGGTGGTACTACGGGTGGAGGTGGTGCTATTGGTTCCTTCCTAGTTATTGGGCGTGTACCAATAACTAATTGATTTGCTTTTTCTTTGATCGCATAGGATTCTTGAAACTCTTGATGAAGTTTCTGTTCCATCTCTTCCGTAACCTTAGCAATAGGTTTGTCCTCTATCTCAAAACCATTTTGGTTGAGAAAGTCCACAATCGTAGTTGTTCCTACGTTAAGTTCTTTTGCTACTTTAATCAGACGTTTTGCCATTAAATTCCTTTTCCGCTCTTTTAGAAATTCCTTGATTTTGTTAAACAACATCTAAAAATTAAATTGATGTTGAAGTATTTCAATAAACCTGTCTTGATGCTAGGTTGAAAACTTCTAAACAGATCAATTAAGATTTTACACTTGCCATCTTTCTCTCCAATTCTATTAATTGACGAGCGGCATTATTAATATATTGTATGAAAATTAAAATGAGTTTAGTAGTTTTTTAGAAGTTTAAATGCATAATACATTCACTAAGAAATCATATTAAAACAAATAAATTAATACTACATAAAAAATACTACCTTTCATTTTCAATAATATCATACAAAGTTACAGAATTCTTATTGCTACTTAGCTGTCATTTTAAAAAAACCACTATTATATGCCCTTTTTTATTTGATTTAATGTAAAATTAACTCAATTAGTTCCTGAGAGCAGTCATTTTTCTAAAATTGATAGCTTTTAAAACGAGTAATTCTGTAATAGAAGAACTAAACCAATTACTCGATTCCTGTAGCCACCTGTATTATTCATCAAATTCAGCCTCTAATACTTTCAAGACTGTACCAATTGTCTCTTCCTCTAAATCCGTTCTTCTAACCAATTCTTTGACACTTAATTCAAGTACACTTCTTGCCGTATCGCAACCAATAGCCTTTAGTTCTTCGATGATCCAATCTTCGATTTCATCAGAAAATTCATCTAAATCTACATCGTCTAATTCCGTCGTATCATTCTCTCTGTAAACGTCGATTTCATATTCAGTCAATAAACTAGCAAGCTTGATATTGGTACCTCCTTTTCCAATTGCTAGAGAGACTTGGTCTGGTTTTAAATAAACAGACGCTCGTTTTTCTTCTGTGTCTAAATCAATAGAACTAACTCTAGCTGGTGTCAATGCTCTTTGAATTAACAAAGATTCATTATTAGTAAAGTTGATAATATCAATATTTTCGTTTTTCAACTCTCGGACAATACCGTGAATTCTTGATCCTTTCATACCCACACAAGCGCCAACTGGATCAATTCTATCATCATAAGATTCCACAGCAACTTTTGCTCGTTCTCCTGGCAATCTCACAATTTTCTGAATAGTAATTAAACCATCCTCAATTTCAGGTACTTCTTGTTCTAGTAATTTAGATAAAAATAAATTATCAGTTCTAGACAAGATGACAACAGGCGTATTATTCTTCATCTCCACATTCTTGATTACCCCTCTCACCATATCTCCTTTTCGGAAAAAATCTCCATTAATCATTTCCTTTCTAGGTAAGATTAATTCATTTCCTGTCTTATCATCTAATACTAACAATTCTCTTTTTAGAATTTGGTGTACTTCGCAAAGCACAATTGTGCCTACTTGCTCCATATACTTCTTGTAAATCTCATCTTTCTCTAATTCCATAATTCTGGAAATCAGCGTCTGACGAGCCGCCATAATAGCTCTTCTACCAAAATCTTTTAATTGCAATTGCTCATAACATTCTTCTCCAATTTCATAATCATCATCAATGCTTAATGCTTCTGAGATGGATATTTGACTTTTATCATCAGTCACCTCACCATCTGGCACAATTTCTCTTACCCGCCACAATTCAAGGTCACCTTTGGTGGTGTTTACAATCACATCAAAATTCTCATCAGAACCAAATTTCTTTTTAATTAAGGTTCTAAATACGTCCTCTAATACTCTAACCATTGTCGGACGGTCAATGTTTTTCCCTTCTTTAAATTCAGAGAAAGTACCAACGAGATTCATCATCGCTTTAAAATTTTTATTTCAGATCTTATCCTTTTTAATAATAACGCTTTTGGTATTATCAAGGGATTTAATTTTATTTAAAAGCAGGTTTAATCACCGCTTTTTTTATGGTATTATATGGTATTTCTGTAATTGCTGTAGTTCTTATTTTCTTCTTTCCTTCTTTCAACACTACTTTTTCTTCTAAGAAACAAGCCGTCTCGTTGGCATCTACTAGCTTCCCTTCTCTCTTTTTCACACCATCTTCTAAAAAATTGATCGCTAATTTTCTGCCAATATTTTTTTTATACTGCCTCATCAAAGTTAATGGTCTACTAATGCCTGGAGAAGAAACTTCAATAATATATTTTTCTCCTAACCATTGGTTTTCATCAATATGATATTCTAAGTAACGGCTAATTTTCTGACATTTTGATAGTGGTAATGACGTATCACTATCAATAAACACTTCTAATTTATTATTACTATGCATTTTTATCTCAACGATAAAGAAATCTGCATACTCTTCATCTTCAAATTTTTCGGCTAATAAAGCCTCTATTTTTTGCTCAATCAATGTCTTTCTTTTTAAGCCATTTTTTAGTTAAGGCACAAAAAAGAGGGAGCTAATTGCTCCCTCTCCTGTGTTTTCTTCGCTATGTTGCTGCAAATATAAGCCTTTTTACCAAATACAGCAAGAAAAATTATCCAGTTAGACCATATAATTCGTAGCTACACTATAATTTGAATTCCTTCTGCTTAAATATGTCTCTTTTTGTTAATGTTATAGAAATACTAACATTTTTTTCCCATTATACAATAATTCGATTATCGCTTTAGTTTAATAGGAGTAATTTTTATTTCAAAATCAGGTAACTTCAGTAAAAATAATACTGGTTTTACTACAAACATTTTTCATGAAGCAAACCTTTACTAACAACGATTTAGTTAGATTTATTTACAAAGAAACTTCTGCAATCAAAACACAAGCTATTCAGGAAGCTTTAACCGTAGACGCTGATTTATTTGATAATTATCAAACATTAATGAGCGGTTATATGGAGCTACCAAAAGTTACTTTTGCACCTACTCGTTCTGTACTTCAGAACATCTTAAAGTATAGTGCACAAGCTACTGTAGAAGCGTAAATGATTCGTGCCATTAGCATGAATTAACAGTCTAACAAATCACACGCTCTCCATTGAGAGCATCCTACTAAAAGCCGTAAGTTTTCTATTTTAGAATGCTTACGGTTTTTTACGTTTAAAAAAACTGTTAAAACATACTGCATTCAATCTTTATAATCAGGTGGATGCAGCTCTTCAAAATTAGTCTGCTCTTGAAACTGTTTAGCTATGCCTAATAAAATACCTTCCTCGTATAAGTTTCCTAATAAAGTAATGCTAGTAGGTCTACCTTTTTTATCAAACCCATTAGGCACAGCAACCGCTGGGTGCCCTGTCAAATTTGTAATCAGTAATTGACGACCACCAAAAGTTGGCGCAATAATGACATCATAATATTGGAAAATAATTTGCATCCGCTCAATCAGTACTTTTCGATGTCGATTAGCCTGTAAATATTCTACCGCTGGTATAAATCGCGCTTGTCGCAACGAGTTTGCTCTTGACCGATAATCTTGTTGTACCATTTTATCTACCTCTTCTGATCGGACTAATTCATCGAAAAAAGTTCCAGCTTCCGCTCGTAAAATCACGTCAAAAACCGCATAAGGAAAATCTTCTGGAAAACTAACTGCTTCTGGATTCAGTCCCATTTCCTTTAAAGTAGCTAATGCTCTTTGATTATTTTTACCCACATCTGTAGAGTCTTTATCAAAATGTTCTTTTAAATAACCTACTTTTAACCCTCTTAAATCAAGGTCATTAGAATAATTAAAAGCCGCAGCTTGAACGGTTCTATCTTTTCCATCTGTTCCTCGAATAGCCTCAAAAACAATGGCACAATCTTCTGCACTTCGACACATGGGGCCCACTTTATCCATCGACCAAGAAAGTGGCATTACACCATGTCTAGTTACTCGACCATAAGTAGGGCGCAAACCTGTCAACCCACAACGATTGGAAGGAGAAACAATTGATCCCAATGTTTCTGTCCCTAAAGCAAAAGCAACTAAACCAGCTGCCGTAGCAGCTCCCGGGCCTGCTGAAGAGCCACTTGCACCTTGTGTAATATCCCAAGGATTTTTCGTTTGTCCACCATACCAAACATCCCCTCTAGCTAAAGCACCAGACGTTAGTTTAGCAATTAAAATAGCGCCTGCCTCATCTAATTTCTCAATAACACTTGCGGTATAATTAATTTCTTGATTTTTATAAGGTGCAGCACCCCAAGTTGTTTTATACCCGTCAACTGCCATCAAATCCTTAGTGCCATAAGGAATACCATGTAATAATCCTTTGTAATTTCCTGCTGCTATTTCTGCGTCCACTTTTTTAGCTTGTGCCAAAGCTCTTTCTTCCATCAAAGTGGTAACCGCCTGTAATGTATTATCATATTTTTTAATACGATTACTGTAAATTTCCGTCAATTCAACTGCTGTGATTTGCCTAGATTGAATGAGTCCTGCTAATTGGGGGATGCTGTAAAAAGCGACTTCCTCTTTATTTTTAGGCAAAGTAATTCTTTCGGCAATTTCCCAATCAATAATGACTTGTTTTTGGGGAATAATAAAACCGTTGGGGTGTGGATCAAATAATAAAGCGGGAAACACTTCATTATCTATAGCATAAACCCTAGAAGAATCATAGCCTAACTGGTTTCGCCCCAAATAACGATACATGGTATCAATAGCACTTTTAGAAAAATCTACCCCAATTACTTTCTGTGCTTTCCGAACATCTCTTTTAGAAAAATTCGGGTGTTTATAACTATTACAAGCTGCTAATAAAAGAAGAGTAGACAGCAAGGATAAAGTGACAGTATTAAAACGGGAACTAATCATGGACAATGCTTTGGTAAAATAAAATTCCAAAATAAGCGTCTTTTATTAAAATTCGGTAAGGATTCCAGTAAAATTGAACATTCTTCCCTTCAATCTTCGAGGATTCCTCTAGTTTTTTGAGATTGAAATTGAAGTTTTATAGCTCCACAGATTTTGCTTCCCCACGGATTTTGTTTTTTGAGGTTGAAATTGAGGTTGAAGTTGAAGTTGCCAGTATCTTTGGATAATTTGTTAGCATTTCGTTAAAAAGGTGAGAATGGTCAAGAATTTGGAGAACTATTTGCTTTAAAGTTGTTATATTTATTCCAAACATTTTGTAATAGACCAGATAATATTTCGTTTAGATAGTAAGTAAACAATTTATCGGAATATTCAACAGTTAAAACATCCCTCAGAAAGAATTATTAGTAGTAAGGTTTATCAATAATTGACAATTTAATCCTAGTTCAAGTTTTCTATTATTAAAGAGATCAACTGTTACTGCTTACTACATAAGGTCTTATTTGACCACAAAAAAAATAACCTATGAAGTTTAAAGGATTTGTATTATTTGCATTTGCTACTTTGTTTTTTTTAGTAGCAGCTAACCAACCAAAAACAGACGAAGCTCAAAAAGAAGCCATTCTAATGCAAACTGTTTTGGCAGGTTTAGCACAGTTACATTATGCGCCACAAAAAATTGATGATGATTTCTCTAATCGTGTTTTTGACTTATACTTAGAAAGAATTGATGGGAATAAACGTTGGTTAACCCAAGCAGATGTTGACCAATTGGCACAGTATAAAAATCAATTAGATGACCAAGCAAAAGGAGGAACTTTTGAGTTTTTAGATTTAGCAGAAGCAACTATCAACAAAAGTTTAGCTAAAACAAAAGCCTATTATCAAGAAATTTTAGCACAACCTTTTGACTTTACAGGAGAAGAGATTATCGAATTAGATGGCGATAAAAAAGCTTTTGCTAAAAACGATGCGGAATTAAAAACATATTGGGAAAAGGCAATGAAGTATGAGACTTTAACTCGATTGGTTGGTAAAATAGAAACGCAAGAAAAAGCAAAAGAAACCGCAGAAAAAGAACCAGAAGGAGAAAAAGCAACCATTAAAACTGTTGCCGAATTGGAAGAAGAATCTCGAAAAGCTGTCTTAAAATTATTTGATGATTGGTATCACCGAATGGAAAAACGTCAGCGCAAAGAATTTGTCAGCAATTATTTAAATTCCTTTACAAGTGTATTTGATCCGCATACCAATTATTTTTTACCAGCAGATAAAGAAAATTTCGATATTGGTATGTCTGGTAGATTAGAAGGAATCGGTGCGAGGTTACAAGAAACGCCAACAGATGAAACTAAAGTTGTTATGGTTGTTCCTGGCGGACCTGCTTATAATGGAAAAGTAATCGAAGTCGAAGACATTATTCTTAAAGTAGCACAAGACGATGATGGCGATTGGGTAGATATTGCTGGTTGGGATATTAATGATGTGGTTGCTAAAATTAGAGGAAAAAAAGGAACTAAGGTTCGTCTGACTGTTAAGAAAGTAGATGGTTCTATCGTTGAAACGACCATTATCCGAGAGGAAATTATCATGGATGAAGGCTATGCTAAATCTGCAATTTTAGATTTAGAAGGCATTGGTGATAATATTGGCTACATTAAATTACCTCGATTTTATGCAGATTTTAACAAAAGAGATGGACATCAATGTGCAGTAGATGTAGGAATAGAATTAGAGAAATTAAAAAAAGAAAAAGTCAATGGAATCATCCTTGATTTAAGGAATAATGGAGGTGGCTCCCTAAGAGATGTTGTCGATATGTCTGGTTTCTTTATTGAAGAGGGGCCAATCGTCCAAGTAAAATCAAGACAAGCCAATGCAGAAGTTTTAAATGATAGAGACGCAAGTGTACAATATGATGGCCCATTAATCGTGATGGTTAATTCTTTTAGTGCTTCGGCATCTGAAATTTTAGCTGCTGCCTTACAAGATTATGATAGAGCAGTTATCGTTGGAAGTGATGCTACTTTTGGCAAAGCGACCGTACAACGATTTTTTGATTTGGATAGAGCAATTAGAGGGTACAGCGATATTAAACCATTGGGTCAAGTTAAAGTAACTACCCAAAAATTCTATAGAATTAATGGTACTTCTAACCAGTTAGAGGGGGTTATTCCTGATATTATGTTGCCTGATAATTATGACTTTATCAAGACTGGTGAGCAAGAGTACGAAACAGCGATGAAGCAAACGGAAATTGAATCTGTAGCACATAATCAAAACGTTTTCCAAGTAAAAAACAGAGCAGCTTTAAGAACAGCTAGTGAAGGTAGGGTTGCCACGAACGAAGTGTTCCAAAAGATTCAAGAAAATGCTAAGCGATTAAAAAAACAGCGAGAAAGTACTAGCTATTCTTTAAACATGGATATGTTCCGAAAGAATAAAAACGCTACTAAGGCAGAAGCCGATAAGTATAAAAATTTAATGTCTCCAATTGAAGGATTGACTGTTAGTAATTTAGATATAGATTTAGCTCAAATTAAAACAGATTCTTCTAAGATTGGTCGGAATAAGGAATTTATAAAAGCCTTACAAAAAGATGTATACGTTGAAGAGACGTTGCATATCATGCAAGATTTAGTAAAAGGTAGTACCGCTTATATGCAAGCAGAAAAAGAATAAGTATAAAATTACTTTATAAAAAAAGCCCTTCTAGTGTTAGTATCTAGAAGGGCTTTTTTTATGGCATAGTTTGAAAATACGCTAAAATAAAATAGGATTAAATCGAGTAAAGGTTCAGCGTATCTTTTCTAGAAAATAAATATATTTTCACTCAAAAAAAAAGAATTAAAATCTACTAATCCGACCAAAACAGTTATCTATTCTTATTTTAAAATACTATTTGGAATTATAGACTAAATCTAAGTAATTTTACAGAAAATTCCTAACCAACAAATCTGTAAATATGATTATCGGCGTTCCTAAAGAAATTAAGAATAACGAAAATAGAGTAGCGTTAACCCCCGCAGGTGTTACTGCCTTAGTCAACAGAGGACATTCTGTCTATGTACAAGCTTCAGCAGGCGAAGGAAGTGGATTTAGTGATAAAGAATATAAAGCTGCTGGTGCAAGAATAAAGAAAACCATTGAAGCTACTTATGCCGTAGCAGAAATGATTATGAAAGTAAAAGAACCGATTGAGTCAGAATATAAATTAATCAAAAAAGACCAATTAGTATTTACTTACTTTCACTTTGCTTCTTACAAGCCATTAACAACTGCCATGATCAAAAGTAAGGCAGTTTGTTTAGCTTACGAGACCGTAGAATTACCTAATCGATCTTTGCCTTTATTAGTTCCAATGTCAGAAGTTGCTGGAAGAATGGCGATTCAACAAGGGGCGAAATATTTAGAAAAGCCTATTAAAGGTAGAGGTGTTTTATTAGGAGGAGTTCCAGGAGTACCAGCAGGAAAGGTAATGATTTTAGGAGGAGGAATCGTAGGAACACAAGCAGCAAAAATGGCAGCAGGCTTAGGCGCACAAGTAACGATTTTAGACATTAATTTGGATAGATTGCGCTACTTATCAGACATTATGCCTGCTAACGTAACGACCCTTTATTCTAACGAATATAATATTCGACAATTAATTAAGGAGAGTGACCTAATTGTTGGGGCAGTTTTGATTCCTGGAGCTAAAGCCCCAAATTTAGTAACAAAAGATATGTTGAAAGATATGCGAGCAGGAACGGTTTTAGTAGACGTTGCAGTTGATCAAGGAGGATGTATTGAAACCTGTAAACCAACTACGCACGAAAACCCTACTTACATCATTAAAAATATCGTACACTATTGTGTGGCGAACATGCCAGGTGCTGTTCCTTATACCTCAACTTTAGCTTTGACGAATGCAACGCTGGCGTATGCCATTCAATTAGCTGATAAAGGTTGGAAAAAAGCTTGTCAGGAGAATGAAGCTTTAAGAAAGGGGCTGAATATTATCAATGGAAAGGTCGTTTATCAAGGCGTAGCAGATGCTTTTAACCTAAAACATACTGCTGTTGAGACGTTCTTAGACTAGACTACAAAAGAAGAATGGGTAGATGAGATAATAAGTTACTGAGGTGTTGGTTCTCCTCATTGACGTAAATTCTCAATAGAAGAATTAAGGGACACAAAGTTCACGGAGAAGGCACAGAGCGCCAAATAATCTCTGTGACCTTTGTGTCTTCTTAGTGTTCTCCGTGTCCTAAAAAACTAGCACATTGAGAATTTACTCATTACCTTATCGTCATTTACCATTTAAAAAATACCCCCACATTATAAGAAGGGTTGGCATAAATAATCTTACCAGAAAGTGCAGTTCCTACGCCAGCTGAAAATCCCCAATTTTCTTTCACATTCCACGCGACCTCAGGAGAAAAACTAAAGAATTCTGCATTATTCGCAAAAACACTCGTACTGGTTGATTCTGCAGAAGGTGTTCCATTCCTAAAAGATTTCACGCCTATAAATCGAGCAATCGCTGTCAAACGATCGTTAAATAAAGAAACGCCTGCTTCTATACCATATCGAAATTCATCAGAAAAACCATTCGTCCGATTATTGAAACCAATATATGCATTTGCATAGCCATTGGTGTTACCTAGTGGAAAGCCTGTACCTGCATCTATCTGAATTAATTGGTTAAACTCTCCATCTCCTGTTTGCAAATTCCCTTGACTACCACCACTACTATTACCAATTGGCAAGCCCAAAGTCAAAGTTGCAGCCACCGCAATTCCACTATTTTTAGTCAAACCATACTTGATACTAATATCCGTATCGCCAATACTATTAATCGCTTCTCCTGGTGTTAAGGTCTCTCCAGTTGTCCCTGAAATTTCATTATTGACATAAGACCGACTAAAGAATGGAAAATAGATGATAGCAGTCAATCTATCACTCAATCCGTATTCTGCATAGATGTTTGTGTTAAATAATCCATTAGTTAGATTCGGATCTATTCGACCCTGATCCGTATAATGTTGGTTCGCAATTAACCACCATTCTGAGATTTTGATATAGCCTTTACCTTTAGGTTGTGGCCAACCACCTCCTGCTTGTAAAGAAATGGAAAGGAATAAAAAAGAAAGTAAGACAAATATATTTTTCATGATATTTAGTTCTGCTTGTTTAAAATAAGATTTAAGGCGAATACGCACTATATTGCTTGGATTAATTAATTTCTCCATCTCCCACTTTCACTCTAAATGGTTTACAGAAGTATAATACATAATCATAATCCGTTAGGCTTACTCCTATAATTTCGTAGGAATGCGCTCCTTCAAACACCGTCACTTCGCCAATTTCCAAAGCATCACTAATCGAATTAGGGTTATTGGTGAGGTAAATATACAAACCGGGTAAAGCATCTGTTGTTTTATAATTATCAGCTATATCTAAGGAAACACCGCCATTGATTTCATTCAAGGTAAAATCACCTTCTAAGTCATAAAAAGTCGTCGTCATAATTACACCAGAACGACTAGTTGGCGCCTCTACCGCCACGGTTACCATGCTTACTTCTACATCCATTTCTTCTTTTAGCATACTACCGTCTTCGAGCGTTGCTTCTGCGGATACGACCACAGTTCCACCAGCAATAGCCGTAGCTAATCCATCTGTTGTTATGGACAAAATACTTTCATCTGAACTTCGCCAAATAACTCTTCCCTCTTCTGGGTTTCCAATATTGTTCGTGAAACGAGCTTCAAATTGAAAGGTCTCTCCTGCCGCAATAGAAGTTGCTTGAACAGTAATTCTTAAAGTCTCATCGACTCTGTCCATAATGATATCGTCTCCAATACAGGCACTAAATAAGACAGCAATTAAGGTGATATAAAAGATATTTTTCATAATCGGGTAATTAATAAGGTTTGGGTGCATCCCAAATTGTCGCAATACTAATTTATTGCGCCCCTATCGTAACTTGGAAATGAATTTTCAAGCTACGGACGACAATTTGGGATGCACCCTAAGATTTAGGTTTATTAGTGGTTATACAATTTTATTTAAACTTCTCTGCAAAGTTATAGCAGAAAAAGGGAAAGCGTATCACAAAAAAATCACAAGCTTATAAAGTTTTTTAAATGACATTTTTAATTAGTAGCTCAAAAGAAAAAAGGAGTCTCAGTAAAGACAAGTTTTCTAAAACCATACGCTTCTCGCAAGTATAATTTTAGAAAACTTGCCAAGTACACAAATCTAATATTATGAAGGAAGGAAATCAAAAGACAGGATTTATTTAGCGCCAACGTGCTGTAGGTACGTAAGATAGGTTCCAGGATTAATCTTCAAAAGTAGACGCTTTAGCTAAAATAGGAATCACCTTCGCTCGATGTTTACCTGCCAAAAATCGCTGAATAATCTTGGCCGTCTCTGCATTGCCTTGAACAGGTTTAATAACGTCTCGCAAGGAATATTCACCACTAATTTCTTCTGTTTCAATATAGCCATACCCACAATAATGCCCTGCTTCTACCAAGACAACTGCTTTTTCAGTATCGGTTCGACCAGTATCTATTACAAAAAAATCATCTTCAAATATCGTCAATAAATAAGCGGTAGCCTCCTTTACTCTTTGGTTATAAACTTCGGAGGTTTCTTTTCCTACACAAGAGCCATGACATTTTTTTACATGATAATTGAAGCAAGGTTTATTACCAGCTTCGATATTACAATGGTAAGCACATAACTCGAAGGTATTTAAGGCTCTAGCTAAATAGCCTTTAGCACTAGCTATTTTAGGATATTCTGCTACTACCCTCATTGTTTTTCTAACCTTAGCAGTCGGCTTAGCAACATCTAAACAGCTATATCCCTCTTCGTTAATGTACTGGTGAATAACGTAAGGAAAGTCTCGCAGTCGTTGGGCACGATTGATAGGTGGACGCAAACGCTTGATTTCATAAGATTCATGCAATAAGGCAATTAATTCACTTCCCGTTTCTTCATAAGAAATATCCGCCACTAATTTTTGTAATTTGCCAGCTTTCGTTGTGGTTTTGGCAAAATGCTCCATGACTCTTTTTTTGATATTAATACTCTTTCCTACATAGACAACCTCTTTATACAAATCATAGAAATAATAAACCCCTGCTACTTCTGGCAACGCATGTAGTTGTTCTAAGGTAATATTGGCTGGTAATCTAGATTCTTTTACGCCTAGATTGACCATATCTTTCATTTTTTGCTCACTCTCTTCCTTAGCCAATATTTTTTCAAAAAGGATGACTGTTGCCTCTACATCTCCCATCGCTCTGTGTCGATTGCGAAAAGGGATTTTAAAATGACGAATTAAATTATCTAAACTATAGGAAGGCAAACCAGGAAAAGTATTTCGAGTCAATCGCACCGTACATAATTGTCTTCGACTATAAGTATATCCCAATCGCTTAAATTCTTCTTTAATGAATCCATAATCGAATCGAACATTATGTGCCACAAAAACAGCCTTCTCTGTCATCTCTACAATCTTTTTCGCCACTTCGTAAAATTTAGGAGCACCTTCTACCATAGCTTGTGTAATACCAGTTAGTCGAGTGATTCCAAAAGGAATAACAGTTTCTGGATCAATGAGCGTCTCGTAGCGACCAATCACTTTTTCTCCATCATGCAGCGCAATAGCAATCTCTGTAATTCGATCTCGATTGGCTCGCCCGCCAGTTGTTTCTATATCAACTATCGCATATAATTTTGACATTCCTCGATTGATTTTCTATTCGTCCAAAAGCAACAAAGATACTAGACTTCTTTATAAATAATAAAAAAAATGTTTATAAAAATAAGGATAGCTATTTTTTGTTTTATGAAATAAGTTGAGGAGGTGATAAGTGAATGAGTTTATAAGAAGCATCTTCCCCAACTGATAAACTCCTCAACTCCTCACTAAAATCAACACTTCTGCTATAATCCGCTATTTTTTATCAGCAAAGAATACCAATCAACTTTCCTTAGCATAGTATTTTTACGAACAAAACAAACACTTACCAACGGAAGCAATGAAGTTAATTCATTGTTTCCATTTTTATCTACCTTCACTTAATTTAAGCACAAAATGATGGCCAAAACCGATGTAAAAAAAAGTCTGCTTCTATTAATTTTTTGCCCTTTATTCTTCACACAAACCTTTAGTCAACTGCGCAGTCAACGACTCCATTTAGATGTTCGAGCAGGTATTACAACTGGTAGTCCAATTGTCCTGAAAAATATTCCATCAGGTGCAACGGGCAAACCTGGCTTAGGACTAAATGCAGGATTAGAATTGACCTATCTTTTTCATCCAAAATTTTCTGTAACTATTGGTGGCGCTTATGCTAAAAAAGGTAGTAGTTTTAGTTCCCCTGTAATTGGGAAATACGATGCAACCAGAGGTATCTTTGGCGCACGATTTCCCTTTCCCTTGCGGGTGAAATATACGGGTACAGTAGAAGCAGGCTTTGATATGACTTATCTAGATTTTCCTATTTTAGCTAATATTCATTTAAGAAAATGGTGGATTGGCTTAGGGTATCAATATTCTACGATGCTAGAAGGTAGCTTAGACGGTTCAGTAGATGTGAAAGCATTATTACTAAAATTCAATGATCAAGCTTTTGATGAATCAGATAACATCAAAGATTATGACCATTCCATTATTTTAAAAATTGGTCGGCAATTAACGAATCGGTTTAGCATTGCTACCGATTTGATAGTTAGTGGTCAACGATTAATGATAGAAGCAGAAGAAGGGTTTAGCAATCCTAGAAATGTATTTGTGAATGTATTGATTGGATTTAAGTTGTTTTAGCATATTAAGTGTTGCGATGTTACCTTGTTCCAATGTTCTTTCTCTAACATGGCAACTCTTAAAACATTGTTAATTTTAGGTATTTTTACCAAAATGAATTGATATTGCGGTGACTTGTCGAAAAATGATAGTCCACAATATAAATATAAAAAATACCTCGCTTATGAAATTTGTAAAATCTATCTTAGTTCTTTGTTGTTCGCTCTTATTAACAACTGCTTTTGCGCAAACTAAAACCTTGCCTGATGTAACCGTAAAAACCTTAAAAGGGGCGACTAAAAACATGCAAGACTTTGGAAAAGATGGTAAGATTACCGTTGTTAGTTTTTGGGCGACATGGTGCGCACCTTGTAAAAAAGAATTAGACGCCATTGCCGATGTTTATGAAGATTGGCAAACAGATTATGATGTAGAATTAGTAGCCGTTTCAATTGACACTAGACGAGCAGTTGCTACCGTACCTGCAATGGTTGCTTCTAAAGGTTGGGACTATACCGTATTAACGGGAAAAGCAACAGAACTACAAAATGCCTTTAATTTTCAAACTATTCCGCAAACTTTTTTAGTAGATCAAAATGGTAATATTGTGTATCATCACAATGGCTACGTACCTGGTGATGAATTTGAGCTGGAAGACAAAATAAAGGCTTTAGCCAAGAAATAGGAATTATTGATATTTAGAGAACTGTATCTTTAAATGATAAAAGGGCAACGAGATTATTTTCGTTGCCCTTTTTCTATATAGCTTTATGATGTTCAATGATGTATAGCTAAAGCAATTGGATAAATTTATGAAGAGTTGCCTACTAATCACCAATCAACGAATCACTAGCCACCAAACTATTTATAATCGTATCTCATCATCATTTCCATCAAAAAATTTATACTGGTTGATGAAGAAATCTTCGTCTGCTACGATACGAATCCATTTATAGTATTTTTTGTACCATTTCACAGGGAAACTATTCCAAAATCCTTTCTTCAAATAAGAACATACATAAGGATGTGCTTTGATAAGAATCTTAGAGTTCGGTCGAGATTGAATAATAAATTCTAAATCTCGCTCAATATCATCCGTCAATAAAATAGTCGCATTTACTTTCCCCGAGCCAGTACACACAGGACAAACCTCTGCTGTATTAATCGTTACTTCTGGTCTAACTCGTTGACGAGTAATTTGCATTAAACCAAATTTACTTAAAGGCAAGATGGTATGCTGTGCTCGATCCTTTTTCATTGCATCTCGAACTGCTTTTAGCAACATTTTTCGATGTTCTGCATTTCGCATATCAATGAAATCGACAATGATGATACCACCAATATCTCGTAAACGCAATTGACGAGCAATCTCCTCAGCTGCTTCTAAGTTCACTCTCAATACTGCTTCCTCTTGATTAGAACTAGGCGTTTTAGGGCCACTATTCACATCTACTACGTGCATGGCCTCCGTATGCTCAATGACTAAATAAGCACCACTTGCCATAGTAGCCGTCTTTCCAAAAGAAGCTTTTATTTGTCGAGAAACTCCATAAGTATCAAAAATAGGTTTATTAGACTTATGGTAGTTGACAATCTTTACCGCATCAGGCGCAATAGAGCCAAGAAAATGTTTGATATTATCATACAGTTCTCGATCATTCACCACAATCCGATTAAAGGAATCGTTCAAGACATCTCGTAAAATACTCGATGCTTTATCCAATTCGCTTAACAGTTTCATTGGTGGTTGATTCTTCTGCATTTGCGCATAAATATCCTCCCACTTACTCACCATTAACCTTAATTCCTCGTGCAAATCTGCCACTTTCTTTCCTTCTGCTGCAGTCCGAATAATTAGACCAAAATTCTTAGGCTTAATACTTTCTCCTAACGTTTGTAAACGTTTTCGTTCTTCTGCATTTCCTAATTTCTTAGAAACAGCAACGATATTAGAAAAAGGAGTCAAAACTAAGTATCGACCAGGAATGGTGATTTCACAACTCAATCTAGGGCCTTTAGTAGAGATTGGCTCTTTTAGAATCTGTACTAAAAGAGGTTGTCTTTTCTTTAAAACTTGGTCGACTTTACCCGTTTTAAGAATTTCTGGTTCAAATTTAAAATTGTCCAGCATAGGCGTCGTAAGCCCACCAGAAACCGAACCATTTGTGTATTTGATAAGGGACTTTAATTTTGGACCAAGATCGGTGTAATGAAGGAAAGCATCTTTTTTGTGGCCAATGTCCACAAAAACAGCGTTTAATCCGGGCATCAATTTTCTAACCTTGCCGAGAAAAATATCGCCAACGGTAAAATTATTATTGGTTTTCTGAAAATGTAGTTCTACTAATTTAGAGTTTTCCAATAACGCAATTTCTACTTCAGTAGGAGTAGAATTAATAATAAGTTCTTTTTCCACAATAGGTAACTTTGTAGCTGTACCTGATTTTAAAAGAAATTTGTTTAGACTAATTTTTCCAACAGTTTTTTAAGATGTCTACGCCAATAAGCGAGAGAGCTTGCTTCGACTAACGGCAAACTATTCATTTGGATTACTGCTTATAGTACCAACGCGATACATGGGAACTGTCCAACAAATCACTTTTGTAAAGTGGATTTATGAAAACTCAGGAGAGCGGAATACTGCTAAGAACTGGAGTGTTTATATATTTAATCACAAGTTTTTGAAAAGAACTCATAAACTTTATAAACAACCTTATAGCTTATATAAAACTAAACTGGTTTATAATTGGGTATCATCTTATTTGCTTAAATATCAGCCTCTTTCAAGGATAGTTTAATCAGATGGATTACTAAGAAAAGTAGATAGAGAAAAATACTTAAGTCTATTTCTATTAATAGAAATGACCTTTAAATTAGTTGGTTGACTAATTAAATCTACTGGAGTTAGTAATTTATTTATTCACATCACATTATTATACTCCTCCTAGTTCTTTAATCCCGAGTTGTTTTATCCTAACAAGGCATAAAATCTATAATTTTTCTTCACAAAGAATCATTATAAAGAAAAATCATAAATTTTATACTTTAAGATATTCAATAAACCCACTGATACCAAGTAAGATGGTTTATATTTTATCGGTTCTTCTTCTTATGTCTATTCTTGCGAAGACGCTTTTTACGTTTGTGAGTCGCAATCTTATGTCTCTTTCTCTTTTTACCACAAGGCATGTTAAAAATGTTTTTATAAGTTTAGTAAAATTATTTTCAGTATATAATAAAAGTAATAGTCAAAATTACGCTATTCTCTATTATTTAAAATAATATCCAGATTACCTTTCTCTAGTATCATTGGCATTTTTTCAAAAACAAGGCAGCTTTTTCTTGATTACCTGTTTCCGAATAAACTTGTGCCAATAAGCAATTAGCATTTCTATTTTCAGGTTCGATAGCTACCGCACTTTCTAGTCGTTGAATAGCTTTATCGTATTGTCCTGTTTGAATGGCCAATCTACCTAGATTTGTTAAAACCAATGGGTTATCTGGGTTTTCTTTATTCAAATTAATCAACTGCAGAATCCCTTTCATTGGATTATTTTGAGGAGGATATTCTACATAGCATAGAGCCAGATTAACTTTGTGTTGAATTTCTTCTGGATCTAAAGAAATCGCATTTTCAAAAGCGGTTATGGCTTTAGTTAACGCAAAGTCTTTTATCTTTTTTTCGCTTTTACTTTTAAAAGCAGTTGCAAAAGTTGTTCCCACGATTGACCAAGCAGTTGCCGTATTCTCTATTTCTGCTACTTTCTCTGCATAAAAACCAGCAATGTGTGGTTGTTTATACTCATACCATTTACCAGATAATCTTTTAAGCAATTCTTGTCGATTCGATTCATTCTCACTTCCTTCGATTTCTTTTTCTAAAGTAATGAGATAGGATTTCTGGTCACTTGTCAATTCGCTTTGCACATCTCGAATGAGGTTATTAATATCCGTCACTTCAGAGGTCATTGCTCGTTTACTTTCAATACCAGCAAGATTTTTGGGAATTGGACTAAATCCAAAGTATAATAAACAAAATAAAAAGAGTCCGATACTTAATACACCTATTTGTAATTTGGACATATGTTTATTGAAATTTATTAAGAGCCAAAAATGCGAGTGCAAAAGTACGAAAGTTTTAGCTTAATTACAGGGAAACGACCTTAGTAATTCATAAGAATACTTAAAAAAGAGGCTAGCAATGATAAAAAAGAGAAAGGAAGACAAAAATAAGGGGATAGATTTGATAAGTGTTATGATAAAATACATAACACTTATCAAAATCTGACTTAAGCGAATGACAAAAAAATAAAGATTATCTATTGGCAATTTTCCAGAAAACTTTTCAAGTTTGCCAATTACTTATCACAAAGAACTATTTACTACAAGCAGTTCCTGCGCAGATAAAACAAAATCTATTCTTCCGCATCAGATGGCAATGAAGTAACATTTCCTTTTACCTGTTCTACAAAAACCTTAGCAGGTTTAAAAGAGGGGATAAAATGCTCTGGTATTTCAATGGCAACGTTTTTCTTGATATGGCGTCCAATTTTCTTAGCTCGCTTCTTTACTACAAAAGAACCAAAGCCTCGAATGTAAACATTTTCACCGTCGGTTAAAGTATCCTTTATCTCCTTGAAAAAGGTTTCTAAGGTAACCAATACATCGACTTTAGCGATGCCTGTCTTCTCTGAAATTGCTGTTACTAGGTCAGCTTTTCTCATATTAAGGACTGGTTTATAATAAGTTATGAATATTTTTTATTTCACTTAACGCGCGGCAAATTTCGTTTTTTTTTTTATTAATTGAAAGATTTTCCAATTTTATTTTGCCACAAAGCCATAATTAAGTTGATTATTACCTATTTTTTTATGTTTGATAATCAGTTAATTATGTTTTTATCCCCTAAAATATCCTTTTTTCAAGGAATCTTTACTTACAAGTGTTTATGCTTGTGTATTTTATGGAATGTGTTGTATTACGGATGCAATTGCCGACAGGTTACCTTTTAATGCGTTGCTTTAGTTACCTTTGCAAAAAAAGTGGTAGTTTTTTGGTAGAAATACCCAAATCTTAGCTAATATTACCGAAAGCTTTATATATAATTGTAACTTAAGTTACGGAGAAATTAAAATGGTTATATTGTTTTATGGTTGTATTGTTAATGAGGCTAAAAATCTCGAACCAGCCCGCTAGCAGTCTGGCGGGTTAAGGGTTATCCAACAATATAGCAATACAACAATTCTCCGCAACTTAGATTAATTGTAATAGTATTTGGTTCTGAAAGAAGTCTAACTTCTCTAACACACTAATTGAAGTATTAAAAAATAACTTAATCCGAACAAAAATAAATTTATGGTATTATCGATGACCGGCTTTGGTAGAGCAGAAGCCAATTTTAATAGCAAAGAAATTCTGGTGGAAGTTCGCTCACTAAATAGCAAGTTCACAGATATACGCCTAAAGATTCCCCAAAATTATAAGGAAAAAGAGGTGCTTCTTCGTAAATTAATATCGGAGAATGTAGAAAGAGGAAAGATTGAAGTAAGTATGGAAATAAGATCGCCAGAAGGAGATGAAAATTTCAGTTTAAATGTCCCCTTATTCAAACGGTATTTCAAAGAATTAAGCAAGTTATCGGATGAATTTAGTATTACTAGTGAAGGTTTGGTACCTGCAATTCTGCGTTTACCTAATGTAGTAGGAGCAGATATTGGAACACTTAATCCAGCAGAATGGGCACAAGCACAAACCGCTATCTTAAATGCCATCAAAGCCTTTAATAAGTTTCGATCAGACGAGGGGAAAGCAATGGAGACCGATTTGCGCTTACGCATCAATAATATCCAAACGTATTTAGGCGAAATTCCTCCTTTTGAAAAAGAGCGGGTAACCAAACTAAGAGAACGCCTCATGAAAAATCTAGAGGAAAATTTTAGTAAAGAAAAAGTAGATCAAAATAGGTTTGAGCAAGAAGTAATTTACTATTTAGAAAAAATGGACATTACGGAAGAAAAAGTCCGATTAGGTCAACATTGTAAGTATTTTCTTGAACAAATAGACGACAAAGGTGCCCAAAAAGGTAGAAAATTAAGTTTCATCAGTCAAGAAATTGGCAGAGAAATTAATACCTTAGGTGCGAAAGCCTATTCTTCTGACATCCAACGCTTAGTCGTTAAGATGAAAGATGATTTAGAAAAAATTAAAGAACAAGTGGCGAATGCCGTGTAATCGGTTATCAGTTACCAGTTGTCAGTTGTCAGTTCGAATAAAACTGGTAACTGACAACTGATAACTGGCAACAGGCAACTGTTTATCCATGAAGAAAATGTTAATCTTTACTGCCCCTTCGGGTGCAGGTAAAACCACAATTGTTAGACATTTATTAAAGACTTTTGATAATTTGTCTTTTTCTGTTTCCGCAACGACTCGTCCAGCAAGGGAAGGAGAAGTAGATGGAAAGGATTACTACTTTCTAACGCTTCGAAAATTTAATAATAGAATCAAAAAAGATGCTTTTGCAGAATGGGAAGAAGTTTATCCTGGTAAATTCTACGGTACTTTAAAAAAGGAAATAGAAAAAAAGTGGCGTAAGAAAAAAGACATTGTTTTTGATATAGAAGTAAAAGGCGCAACGAACTTGAAAAAACTATACAGCGATAGAGCGTTAGCTGTTTTTATCAAGCCGCCATCTTTGGAAGCGTTGATTAGTCGTTTAGAAAATCGAGATACAGAAAATAAAAAGACCTTAGCGGAACGAATTGCCCGTGCAAAAGAAGAGCTAACCTACGAAAATAACTTCGATAAAGTCTTAATCAATGATGATTTAACCATCGCTTTAAAAGAAGCAGAAGCCATCGTGCGAAATTTTTTAGACTTGAAAGAAAAATAATACAACTTTCGATTTAATATCTTCAAAGAAAAGGCTACAATTACATTAACAAAAACCTCTTTGCTTTGAAATCGGTTTAATACTCAAAATGTAGTACGTTTGAAAATTGAAAATTGAAAACTTTAAATTGAAAATTACATTACCGTGAGACAGACACAAATAACACAAGGCATAGAAATCAGTATCCAGCCCGATTATCAAGAACAATATTCTAATCCAACAGAGGAAAAATATGTCTACGCCTATCATGTTACGATTAGGAATATGGGGGATGCAGCAGTACAGTTATTGCGTCGGCATTGGTTCATTTATGATTCGGCCAGTAGCGTAAGAGAAGTAGAAGGAGAAGGCGTCATTGGACAAACGCCTGTCATTGCCCCAGGAGAAAGCTTTAATTATAATTCTTGGACAGAAATGCGAACAACCATTGGTAAGATGTATGGCTATTATACCATGCAACGTATTACGGATGGCGCTATGATAGAGGCAGAAATACCTGAATTTCAATTAGTTGCTCCTTTTATTCAAAATTAAGTGGTGATTAGTGATTAGAGACTGGTGATTAGTTAGGGTTTCAGGAACTTACTTTATCGTTAGCGTGTTGCTCAAAAGTGCAGCAATTATATATTATTTTATTTCAACCCGCGTACCGTAAACCACAGAACTGTTAAGTGCTTATTTGCAAATTTTGAAATATTCATTTTTTGCACAAAATTTGAGGCTTTGCACGATATTTCTCCCCCTTTGAAGGGGGATGGGGGGATGTAAGGTTAGTATTTTCCAGAAGAATTGGAATTTACACAAAATACATCCCCCTAGCCCCCTTCAAAAGGGGGAATTGACATCTGCTAACTTCAAGCTTCAGGAGTAAACTTTCACATTTACCCGCTAATCAAATAGATTTTAACAGCTCTACCGTAAACCGTGTACCGTAAACCGTACAAACCATTAAAGAAGGAATAGTTATAAAATCGACCGGCAGTTGGTATCAAGTTAGAACTGAAGACAACGAAATATTAAACTGTAGAATCAGGGGGAAATTTAAGTTGAAGAATTTCCAATTAACCAATCCTGTAGCAGTAGGAGATAAGGTAAAATTGATCGTTGAAAAAGAAGAAGGAACTGGATTAATCAAAACCATTCTACCTCGCCAGAATTACGTCGTTCGACAATCTCCTCGCAAAAAGCATAATTTACATCTACTTGCCAGTAATATCGACCAAGCGATTATCTACATGACCATCATCCAGCCTAAATTAAAACAAGGCTTTATTGATCGCTTTTTATTAATGACTGAACCACATAGTATTCCAACTATTATTGTTTTTAATAAAGCAGATGTTTACGAAGAAACGGACTTGGCGACTTATGAAATGCTAAAAGCACTCTATGAAGAAATTGGCTATAAAACCATTTTAACGTCTTCGGTTACTGGCTTAGGGATTGACGAATTAAAAGCCGCATTAAAGGATAAAATCACCTTAATTAGTGGACAATCAGGCGTCGGTAAATCCACTTCCATTAACGCCCTCCAACCTGATTTAGACCTACAGACTTTAGAAATTTCTGACTACTCAGGCAAAGGGCAACACACCACTACTTTTGCCGAAATGCATCCATTAGATTTTGGTGGCTACGTCATTGATACGCCCGGTATTAAAACCCTCTCTTTTAATAATTTAGAACCTCAAGACGTCACCCATAATTTCCGAGAATTATTCCTCTATTCCGAAGATTGTAAGTATAATGATTGCACGCATCGAAATGAGCCTAACTGTGCGGTTAAAAACGCCTTAGAAGAAGGTTGGATTAGTGAATTGCGCTATAAAAATTACCTACTCATTTTAGGAGAAGTAGAAGATCAGAATTATTGGGAACGGCATCGGAATATGTAAATGAAACGACTTAACTATTTAGTTTTCTAAGGTAGCATTCTTTTCATTAGTCAATTTTCTAGATCTTTAAAAATATTTTACCGAATCATGCAAATCCTGAATAATCCTGTTATCCTGTAGAATTATTCTAGTTCGGCTATTTTTTCTTTTAGCCATTTGAGGTTTGCTACCCCATTTGTTTCTGATATTTCAATTTTAAGTTTTTCTATAGCCTTTTTATCGCCTGGAATAATTTTAGATAACTTCTTTGTAAACTTTATAAAGTTTGTATACAAAGGTTTCTTATCATTTGCTATCTTCTTATTCCTATTCAAATATACTCGAAAAGCATCCATAAGGAAGTATAATGGTTCTATTTCATCAGTTTCGTAATATACTGCAATTAACATCAATTTAGAATTAAGGTTATATGCCAAATCTTCATACTCCACTTGATTCAGAAGTCTAATTACCTCGTCATATTTTTTTTGGTAAAAATAAAGTTGTGCCAAATTATAAGTAACTGCATTTTCTCTAAATTCAACTGGTATACTTTTACTGTAAGAATGAATGAATTCTTCAGTCCATGAATATTCTCCTAATCTTAAAGCTGCGAGGACAATATTTTTAAATTCCCAAGGCGAAAGCCCCTCTTTCTCTTCAAAAATAATTCCCTTTTCTAATAAATTTCTATAGGATTCAAAATATTCTCTAATAAATTTTGAATCTCCTCTATTAGCTTTCCCTATTGAATAATTCAATATGTATTTTCCTATCAGAATCGCCTCTGAAAGTGGAAATTGATCGATGTAAAGGCTTATCAATTTTTTCAGTTTAAAGTAATGTGTTTCATTTTCAAAATCTTTGTTAATTAAACATATCTGGTTATAAATCTCGATTGGAGGTATACCTTGGTAACGTGGACTTCCTACACTTGAAATTATTTCATCTACCATTACTATATCATATTCATGGCTTCCCTGTTTTTGTCTACTTATTATAGAATTATATATTCTTAGTTTCTCAGAAAAATAAAAATAATCCAAATTTCTTGCAATTTCTTCAATGTTACTTTTCGCAGATCTTTTATTTTCAAATTCCGTTAACTCATAATAGTTTTTCTCAATTTCATATTGATAAAAATAAAAATTAGCGGGTCTAAATTTTTGTTGATCTGACAATCTTCTAGCTGTTCTTACTGTACTGCTATATAATTTTTCAAGTTTCTTCTGCCCCACAGCTTCCATTAAATGAACAGCTTGACGTATTGGATTCTCTTCGTAAATTTGTTGTGCTAAAAATTTTTCGACCAATTTTAGTAATTCCGAATTCAATTTTCTAAATCGAACATCATCATATTTCTTTTGTCCATAAATTTTTCCCCAAATAAACTCTTTCTCTAACTCCTTCGTTTTCTTACCAAAAATATCTTTGGTAAAAACCTCAAATAATGCTACGATTGCCTCATTCATGTTAAAATAGGGCGATTGTAGAAATTTTCGCAGTCGATTGACTTCATATTTATCAAAAGATTGGAGGATGGTATAGGTTTTGTTATTCATATTCTACAAGATGACAGGATTATTCAGGATTTACAAGATGAACGAGCAAACCCGCAGGGTAAATGTCCTGTGGACATTTAAGCGAGTGAACCGCAAAGCGGGTGGGTTGGCCCAGAATTATTCAGGACTCGCCCGCATGACGCAGTCGGGCTGGTTTACAAGATAAAAGAGTATTCTTAAGAGATAAATGTCCAAGGTAAACAAGCACCGTTTATAAAATTAAAAACGGACTAATTCCCCAAAACAATATTAGATTTAACAGGGGTTTATATCAAATATATTTTTATAAATAATATTTGATGTACGAGAAGGAAACATCATTTTGTTAACTATCGTTTAATCACGCTGTTTTAGTTCCGTTTGTTAATTATTGAAATAATCTAAAATAGAACTAGAACAAAGGAAAAAAAAATGCACGATAAAAGCAATCACAATTAAAAATGCTTTTTTAAAACTAAGTAATTGAGGTTGAATCGTTTTTAAAAAGTAAAATATTGTCATTCTTGGTATTTTTTTTTCACAAGTGCTATTTTTTTTCAAAAACGCTAATTTCTTATACTATTTTTTTGTATATTGCATACCCAGTACAGTTGGCAGTTATCCAGTTGGCAGTCGGCAATAGATAGTTTGCAGTTTTAGACAATTCCAAATTATTAAAAACCTACTACAATTCTTCTGTTTTACCGTACTAGCATAAATATATCAACAAGACTTTTTTCAAGACCATTTACTAACAGAAACACTAAAGACATCATTAATAAAACATTGGTCAATCGTTGATGGCAATCAATTCTCGGTCAAAACACCAAGAATCTAGCCTCAACAAAAAGTATTTAATTACAAACAGACTATTATTTATTAATGTCCTTTTAAGTTTTTTAACTTTAAAAGTGCATGTCAGATAGATTTTCCATGAATCTATACTGGGCATAAAACTGTTACGACGCCATGAATATATCTTTACACAAAATTAAACATTTCCTTCTCTTGGCCTTTTTGGCTGTTCCCATTCTGGGGCAAGCACAAGCTGGGCTAATCCAAGAAAAAACTGCCTTTAAAAATACTCCATTAAAAATATGGGCACAAGATTTAAGCGGTCAAAGCTTAGTGCTTCGTGGTGCTCCACCTAAAAATGGGGAGGTCATTGATATTATTGGTGGATTAAATGGCGTAGATACCATTGTCTATCTACCAAATACAGATTATATTGGCTTAGATGAACTCTCTTTTGAGCATTTTGCTATTGCCTCTCCTACTATAGCTTTTCCTACATTAATTCATACGACTGTAAAAATCAAAGTATTGCCTTCTTATGTAGAAGCACAGCATGATTATACGGTTATGACCGTTGGAGAAGAAGCGAGTATTCGAGTCATTACGAATGATTCCGTTACGCATGGCGCTTTAACTATTGATCCTATTTTTCCAGTAGTCAATCACGGTACCGTTACTAAAGGTGCGGAACGAGGCTACGTTAATTTCGTTCCAGAAGCAGGTTATACTGGTTTAGCAGATTTTAATTATATCGCTTGTGATACAGTTGGAACTTGTGCTATGGGTTCGGTAACCGTTTATGTAAATCCACCAAATGCTAGCTTTAATGATGAAATTCGTTTAGGTACAGGTCAAAATACGGCTAAGGCAATTCCAATGCCTTTTAAAGTAATCAGTACGGATGCTACAGCGAATGGTGATTTAAGTATAGAGCGATCTGAATATGCGGTAGTTTATCAACCAAATAGAGATTTTTTCGGACAAGAAAGTTTTACGGTTTACGGAGAAAACGGCAATCAAAGAAAAGTAACCTTAGATATTATTGAGCGCCCAGTCAATTCCCTTTCCTTAGCACATCAGGATGTTGTTTATGCAGTTTTAGGCGAAGCAGTTGATATTAACTTATTAGCCAACGATGGTTATTTAGGCATTAGTCGAGTAGATATCTTAAATGTTCAAGGTGGTACCATCTCCAATAAAACAGGCTTACAGGATGGAGACATTACTTTTACACCCAATGAAGGATTTAGAGGGGTAGGTAGAATTTGGTATCGAGTATTTGATGCAGGTTATTCCGAGCATATTGGTTTTGCGTATGTTGTTTATGACAGAAATAATTTTGGCCCTAATGTTAGAGATTATGAATATACTTTCAAAGTAAATCCAGGGCAAACTAAAATTATAGACTATAAAGCACCTATTGATAATTATCGTTTATCACCAACAGATGGTTTTGATAATGTAGCAGGCTATATTTCTGCTTTTGATGCTAAATCAATCAAGTATGAAGCACCAGAAGAAGCACCAGCTACCGATGAGTTTGAAATTTCTTATTGTGTGCCTGCTAATTCTAGCAATTGTCAACAAATAAAAATTAGAATAGACGTTGTTAATGAAAAAGTAGAAGATTGTAGTAATGATTGTGTTTTTCCAGGCGATTTAAATGCGGATGGTATTGTCAATAGTGCCGACTTATTACCTTTAGGTTTATACGTTGGAACTAAAGGGCCAGCAAGAGATGGCGCTTCCACTCGCTTTGACGCACAAGCAGCAGCTGATTGGGATATGACGCTAGTTGGGGAGAATGCGATTAATTTAAAGCATTATGACGCAAATGGAGATGGAATCATTTCTGAAAAAGATGCCAACGCAGTTCGTAGAAATTATGGCGCAGTTCGACAATTAGTACCTAATGCCTTACCTGCTTTGTCTAAAGGTATTTCTATTACGCCTAATCGAGTGACTCCTAATCCAGAAGAGATTCCTGTTGGGTCTTCTATTCCAGCGGGTAGTTTAATTGAATTTGATATTACGCTTGGTGATGAAAATTCCCAAGAATTAGATTTATATGGATTTACTTTTCCTTTTAAAATTTCAGGTAAATCTTTTATTGATACCGAAAGTATTAAAGTTACCTTTAACGATAATAGTTGGGCAGCTTTAAATGCGCCAACACTTGATTTAGCACAAGATGTAAGTAATGAAAATACGGACGAAGTTCAATTTGATTTAGCTTTTACTAGAACTAGTGGAAAAGCGGTTAGTGGAATAGGTTTAGTAGCTACAGTTGGTTTTGTTGTTATTGACGATTTAGTAGGCTTCAAGTTACCAGAAGGAGCAGCACAATTAAGCGTAAAAATTGGACAAGGATATGCGCTAGACGGGCAAGGTACTTATTATCAATATGAAGGAACGGAAGAAGTAATTCTACCAATCACTTTCGAGCAAATAGAAAACGAGGAATTAACAGCGAATCAGCTATTAGTTTTTCCAAATCCAGTATCAGATATACTAAATGTACATTTAAACAGTTTTAATTATAAAGTAAACGCTATCTCTTTATATAATATCACAGGACAAGAAGTTTATCGGTCACTTCCAGTAGCAACGAAGCAATTACCGATTTCAGTAGCTAATTTAGCAGAGGGCTTATATATAATGAGTGTGCAAACTGACGGCGGGGTGTTGAGTAAGAAGATAGAAGTATTGCGTCAGTAATCTACGTAACGAGCTTTACGTAGCCCAGACATTCTTGTCTGGGAAAAGTACAGATGAAAAGTCTGTGCTACTTAAATTCGGATATATTCATGGTCTTGATAAATCTGGGCTGCACGACATCGTGCAAGCCCGATTTTTTTTTGTAATATTTAGTGACTCCGCAAGAAATAATTTACGCAGACGATAAGCTAGGATGGAAAACTGATTTGGACAGATCGAACGGATTTCGACGGATTCTCCTTATAACGTATAGACTTTATTCTAAAAGGCTTAGTACTTCCAGAACTTGAAGTTCTGGAAACACTTCCCATATGATTTATTTTGGGTAGCTTATTTATTCCCTACTCCCTTACTTAAAGTCTTCTAAATCCCAAGCATTATTATCGTAAGTCTTCTTCGGGTGGCGCAGACATTTCATACCTTGAGTCAAACCATCTAAAGTCATTGGAAACATTCGATTACCCGTAAACTCTCGCAACATCGGAATCGTTTCATAGAAGTTCCATTCGTATTCTGCGGTTGGATTAATCCAAATCATACTAGAAAAATGATCCTTCATCCGCTTTAACCACTTAATGCCTGCTTCGTCATTATAATGCTCCACGCTTCCACCAGAATAAAAGATTTCATAAGGCGACATGGTCGCATCTCCAATAAAAATGAGTTTATAGTCTTTATTGTATTTGTTGATGAGTTCTAAAGTCGGCATGCGCTCAGAAAAACGACGACGATTGTCTTTCCAAACGGATTCGTATAAACAATTGTGGAAATAGAAAAATTCTAAATGCTTGAATTCGTGTTTAGCAGCAGAAAAGATTTTTTGACAAGTATCAATATGCTCATCCATTGTCCCCCCAACATCCATTAACAATAAAACTTTTACCCTATTCTTTTTAGACGGAACAATTTTAATATCTAATAAGCCTGCGTTCTTAGATGTATTTTTAATGGTGTCATCAATGTCTAATTCTGTGGGCAAGCCCTCCCTAGTCAAATGCCGTAGTCGCTTTAAAATCATTTTAATACTACGAGTATTCAACTCTATTTTATCATCTAAATTTCTAAACTCTCTTTTGTCCCAAACTTTAATGGCTTTATTATTTCGATTCTTATCTTGCCCAATTCTAAACCCTTCTGGATTAAAACCAAAAGCACCAAAAGCAGAGGAACCTCCTGTACCAATCCATTTATTCCCTCCTTGATGTTGCTTCCGTTGTTCTGCCATCAAGTCTCTAAACTTTTGCATCAAAGCATCTAGACCGCCCATTTTCTCAATTTCTTCCATCTCCTTTTCAGACAATATTTTTCGCAACTCCCCTTTCAACCAGTCTTCTGGAATTTTGGATACGAAAAAATCATCAGGAATTAATTCTAAGCCTTTAAAATAATGTCCAAAAACCCGATCAAAGCGATCTAACTGCACTTCTTGCTTGACCATGATAGTTTTACACAAATAGTAAAAATCGTCCAAAGTATAGTCCGTAAATTCTTGTTTCAATGCTTGCATTAAAGTCAAGTATTCGTGAAGGCTTACTTTGATACCGTGTGTTCTTAGACCGTAGAAGAATTTGAGGAACATAATTATTACAAGATGAACGAACGAACCCGCAGGGTGAATGTTCAAGAAACATTCAAGTGAGTGAACCGCAAAGCGGACGGGATTGCTCAGGATTTTGCAGGATTAACAGGATAGGTAACCCTAAAATATTAATGTTCAAATCATTCGATTCAAGCGAACAATTTGAACATTAAACGAATATACTCAAATATAAGAAAATTTGCTGTATTATGTTTTAGACTTCCGCCGTTTCTTTTTGAATACTGCCCACACTAGGCATATCCATTTGCTCGTGTGACATATCGCAATAAGGTGGCGTCTTCGTCATTTTACAAGTACAGTAAGACATTTTTCGCTTCTTTTTCACCTCAAATAAGATAGGTTTTTTACCTGTTCCATGATGCGACCCGTTACAAAATGGATTATCTTTACTCAGTCCACAAACACAATATAAATGCTTGCCCACTTCCAATTCTACTTTAAGTGGCTCATTAGTAACATAAGATTGCTTTTTAAAACCTTTAGAGATTTCACTTCCTTCTTTTTTAGATTTTATGATGGGATAGTATAAATGGGCATACCAAGGATCATTAGGGTCATTATCTAAGCCAATTTCTTCTGGATATTGACGCGTGATAATTGCCGTTCCAAACAAAATATCCCAAAAGAAAAACATATTACTGAAATTTCCATTTGGATCACTAATCCCATCTTTTGCCGATTTTCCGTGGTGCGCAAAATGAGTAGCAGGAGTAGAAATGAATCTTTCGACGACCCAAGCTACTGGATGTAGCCATTTATTTTCATAGAGAAAGCGATCCCATTTAACACTACTATGTGCGCCGATAACCACAATATTTTTTAAAGCTAAACCTATTATTACAGCCTGACCAAAACCAAAGTAAGTAAAAATCCCTCCCCACCATAAATTGGGTAGTAAGGCATAGTATAAAGCAGCGTTCCGATAAGTCGCAAAAGCCCCCATTTCTGGTGTAGCGTGATGCGGACGATGGAGTTTCCACAACCATTCCCACTCATGTGCTTTTCGATGATACCAGTATTGTGAAAAATCATCTACTAATAAATAGAGGGGCAACGCAATCCAAAGTGTTGTTCCCAAGTATTCATTTTGTGAATTAGGGAAAATAAGTGCCATTAATAATATAGCAACTGCAACAATTGCGGGTTGGATTAAAGTGTATAATTGGATAAAGCCTACTCCTTCTTGTGCTAGGTCATCTTTTCTTCGTTTTCCACGATGATACGAGCCAACAATAATATCCCCTAAAGCAAAAAGTACTAGTACACTTAATACTAACACCACATAATAATCTTCAATAAGTGCAGCCATAATTAGCTTATTTTTTCCGTGTTAAATATATTTTCAAAAACTGTTCTTCCCTTTTCAGTCGTATGCGGTAAGACTAATAACCAAGCAGCTTGTGCCATTTCATCTACTGTCCCCGATTTACCTCTAACTGCTAATTGCATCGACGAAAAAACGGTACATAGCCAAAATTGCTGACCTAAATGCTGATATATAATTGGATTTTCTTGCTCCACTAAATTCCCTATCTCCACATTATAATTAAAGCTTTTAGTTAAACCATTAATTTGTCCTTCAATATGGGGCTGGTGCTTTGCGGCAATAATTGGAAAAGCTCGTTCTATCTCTAATAAATCTAAATAGAAGAATCGAAAACGTTGTTGAAATTCATAAAAATCCCTTAACTGTCTATCCATTTCTCCTAGGTCTGACAACACCTTATAATCTTTCGTAATAATGGCTAGTTCCTCTTGAAATAAGGCATAAATACTTTCGATTAAATCTTCTTTCTTATGAAAATGATAGGTCAAATTGCCTAGACTAATATCCACTATTTTAGAAATGAGCGGCAAACTCACATTCGCAAATCCATCTCTATTAAAAAGACGTATAGTCGTTTCTAAAATTCGTTTTTTGGTATCGTTCAAAATTTAGTTATTATTTTTTATCAAATATAATAAAGGGAAATTGCAAATCAAAATATTTTTTAGTAAGAACTTACTAATTCAGGTTTTTTAACTTTTTTCCTAGCTCTATTCCCCAATCACCTTTCCAATCAACGCTTTAACAGGATGAAAATGCTTCACAACAATCACCGTTTTATCGGTTTTTTTAGCAATTTCTTCAGGAATATTACCAAATAAGATTTGTGGATAAATACTTTGTCCAGCTGCACCAATCATTACCGCATCATGCTTTTGCGCTGCTGTGGCAATACCATCTACTACCGAAGTATTATTAATTAATTCTTCTTGGATGTTGATACCATTTTTTGCCCCTAAACGATCTTTGGCTTTAGCTATATTCTCCTTACTAAAATTAACCTGTTCCTCGGTGGAATTATCAGAAATGACTTGGCAGACAGTTAAACTACCTCCATTCGTCTTGGCTAAAGAATGTGCATATTGTTCTGCACATTGGGCATGTTCTCCACCGGCAGTTGGTAATAAAATATTTTTAATAGGCTGATTTCCTACTAATTTAACGAGCATAATATCAGACTTTGCGTGTGTAACAACATCATCTGTAATCGTACCTAACATTTTTTCTTTATTGGTAGAAAAACCTTTCCAGCCTAAGACAATCAAATTACAATATCTATCACTAGAGGTTTCTAAAACTGCCCGAGCAATATTATAGCCGATTCGTACTAAAGCATGAGCAGGAACACCTTGGCTTTCTGCAAATTTTCTAGCTTGTTTTAGAGCTATTTGTTCTTGTTCTACGGTTGTTTCATCATAACTCGTAAGCGGTACTTGATTTGGCAAGGTAACCACCTTTAATAAAAGCAATTCCCCCCCTCGTTCTTTAGCGATAGATGCAGCAATTTGAATTAAACTTTCCGTCGTTTTAGGATTGGCAATGGGTACCAGTATTCTGAATTTATTTTTATCAATAGTTCCTCGACCTTGACTATGTGCTACGTGAGAAGCAGCTCCCTTAATCGAAGCTTCCGCCGTTTGTGTGCCTTTCCAAGCTAAAAATCCTAACATACCTAATAATAGACTACCAATTGCCATGAAAAATGGAATCGTATCACTAAACATTTGATAGATTAAATAGAAATTAGCTAAGACGCCTAAAATTGGAATTAATGGTACTAGGGGTACTTTAAAAGGGCGCTCTATATCGGGAAACTTTCTACGATGAATGATTAAGGCAATATTGACCAAAACCAGCGCTAATAATAAAACAGTATTGGCATAAGTTGTTAAGTCTTCTAGATTAAGGATTAACGAAAATAATAGAATAACACCACCAACTAAAAATACTGCAATAATGGGTGTTTTTGTTTTTTTATTAATAGTGCCCACTTCTTCTGGCAAATGCCCTAATTGACTCATAGACAAGATAACTCTTGACCCTGCCATAATAGACGCGTTAGAGGCAGAAATCATAGAGAAAATAGCTCCTGCAATGATTACATATCCGCCAAAAAAGCCTAGAAATTTCTTAGCCGCTTCTCCCATAGAAGCTTCTGTATATTCTGTCAATCCTGCAAATAGTACGACTAAGACGACTGCAGTATACAAAATGGTGACGACTCCCATGGAGATAAAAATCGCTCTAGGAATGGTTTTAACAGGGTCTTTCACTTCCCCTGCTGCTGCTGCAATAGCTGAAAAACCAAAAAAAGTAATAAAGACCATTGCTGCCGTAGAACCAATAGCTACTATATCTGTGCTAAAACGATTAATAACTTCATCAATTTCAATAAATTTGATCCCACCAGAAATAAACCAAATTAATAATAATACTTTAGCGGCGGTAACAATAACTTGAAATTTGCCACTTTCTTCAGTTCCTTTTATATTTAATAAGGTTAAGGCAATCAAAAAAACAACACCTGATAATGCTTCAATGGGACTATGCCAAATGAATTCATTAAAGTAAGTGGATAAACTGGCGATGTAGAAAGCGCAGGAAGAAGTATAGCCTAAAAATAAAGCCCAACCGACTAAATAAGCGAGGGGTGCAGGATAAGTTTTTCGGGCGTATAAATAGCCCTCTCCTGTTCTAGGATAAATAGAGACAAACTCGCAGTAAACTAAAGCGGTGAAAGTAGCAGCGATACCAGCTAATAAAAAAGATAGGATGGCTGCAGAGCCTACGTTTCTAATAGCTAAACCTGATAAGGTGAAAATTCCAGCAGCTATCATTGTCCCAATACCAATAGAAAGCGCAGTCGTTAGACCTAAGTCTCTACTTAATTCCGTTTCTATATTTTGATGGGAGTGGTTTTGATTTTCCATGTTATTTAGTTAATTCGCTGCAATTTAAACCGTTTTTTTTGAGGGATAGGAATTTTTTAGATAAAAATAATAGATTGGTATAGAATTTAAATTAATATCCTAAAAAATTAAGTTTAAAACTTACGAATTGACGCAATGGAATGGATTTATCAACATAAATTAAGTACTGCTGTTTAGTTTAAATAGAAGCGTTTTCTTATAAAAATAGTACAAACTATTCCTACCTTGATTTAGGTGGACATGCATCCCATCCGCGAGCGGTTCACAAACAGCGTTTGTTCATACCTAAATCAAAAAAGGGGTTTAAATAGGGCTTAATTTTCAGAAATTAACCTAATTGATACTAACACTATTTTTAACTAGCAACAACCTGTTTCATAAAACTATAAGCACATGAAATTTGGAAAACTACACGATATTAGCGCTGTTAATTTTTCATTACCAAATGATCCTAAGGCTACTACGAAAAGATTAACAGAATTACCAACCTCTGTCAACCCAACTTTATATATAGGCTGTACTGGTTGGAGCATGAAAGAATGGGTAGGACATGTTTATCCAACATCTGCAAAAACCAAGGATTACTTAACGCATTATGCTAAGCAGTTCAATACGATAGAGCTTAATACAACTCATTATCGAATCCCTACTGTTGAGACGATTGAGAAATGGAAAAGAGAATCAACTGCTGACTTTCGGTTTTGTCCTAAACTACCACAAGCTATTAGTCATAGTAGTGGCATGGGCTTAAATGATGGGACATTGAGGGCGTTTTGTACGTCGATTCAACAATTGGACAAAAAGATCGGTTGTTGTTTTATGCAAATGCCGCCTTATTTTGATACAGGACGTTTGGCAGTTTTGGCTACTTTTTTAGCTAGTTTTCCTAGTCATATTCCATTGGCAATCGAAGTGCGACATGAAAGTTGGTTTGGAAAGGAAGATAGCTTATTGCCTTTAGTTGAATTGACAAAAGAAAAGAATTGCGCTTTAGTGATAACTGATGTGGCAGGACGACGAGATGTATTACATCAGCAATTAACCAATAATATCGCCATGATTCGCTTTGTCGGTAATGATTTACATCCAACGGATTACAGTCGAATTGATGAATGGATTCAACGCTTAAAAAATTGGTTTGCTAATGGTATCTCTGAGGTTTATTTTTTCACCCATGAGCCTGATAATATCAAATCGCCCGAATTGGCAAAATATGTAGCGGAACAAGCAAAATTGTTATTACCTGAAGTAACGACTAGAGGTCCTGAATTTATAAAAGAGCAAGGGCAACAAATGAGTTTATTCTAGTAGTTACTAATCCTAGTGCCATCTAATAAAAGAAAGGGATTTTGGCACATTGCACCTTATTGGATGGTTGGCTTTCAGTCAACCATTCTATTCAAGCTACTAGGGATTATTTACATAGAAAACAAATATGGCGATTATAAAAAGTAGTAAAGTAGTCAAAGCAACAGCTCCTATTTGTTGATATAAAAACTTGCGGTTTGCTTTCTTTTCTATTGCCTTTCGCTCTGCTGCTTGCGCCTCATTTACACCAAGGTCATATTTAAAGCCACTCTCCTCCTCTTTAATCTGTAGCTCACAAATTTCTTCATTAATCAGAAAAGAGTATTTTTTTGCATTCAATACATTAAAATCAATGATGAGTATCCTTGAATTTAAATGAATAACTAAATGCCCCGATTTGATGCCATGTAAAATTCCGACAATATGTTGTCGTCCGAAATGATCCCAGTAAGTCCAATGAAATTGATTCATAGTGTCAATTTTTGTTCATATCAATGTTTAGTTGAGTGTCATTAAGCCGATGGTAAGAATTAACAAAATACAAAAAAAAATCATCTTTTACTATTATTTGGTCATTTTTTAACGTTTATCCGTTGTCAGTTGGGAGTTATCGGTTTTCAGTTTAGTACGTCAAACTGAGAATAAACAACTTACAATTGGCAACTGAAATTACTGCATATACTCCCAAGCGGTCTTATATTCCCCTGCTTTATCACAATAATCTAAAAAATCACTATAGAATTTATCCATTCCAATCGTTGCGCTATCTCCTAGTACAACTAATTTTTTTCTAGCTCTAGTCATTGCCACATTCATTCGCCGATAGTCTTTTAAAAACCCAATTTCTCCTTTCCCATTAGATCGAACTAATGAGATATAAATAACGTCTCGCTCTTGTCCCTGAAAAGCATCAATGGTATTAACAGAAAGAGGCAACGCAGCTAATTTTTCGTCTTCAGCAATTTGGTCTTTCATATAAATTACCTGTTCCCGATAAGGAGAAATAATCCCAATACTCGGTAACTCCATTTGCTGTGCTTGATAAGTAGCTATGATTAGATAGAGATGTTCACAAAGCATTTGAAATTCATCAGGATTATAACGGCTTTTAAATTCAGGATTTACTTTTTCTTCAAAGCCACAACCTGCGGTATCAATAAAAGTAACGGGTTGTCCTTCAGGTAGGGCTAATTGATGCGTTTTGACGCCTTCAGCAGCTACTAATTGTCCATCATAAAATTGCTCATTAGAAAAACCCATAATCGATTCATGCATGCGATATTGCATGTTTAGGAAACTGATTTTTGGTAGAAAATCCAAACATTTTTCAATTAAGGTAATATTTAATCCTTCTTTTTTAGAAGTAGTTGATTTCACGGTTGGAGGTAATTGGAATGGGTCACCTGCAAAAACAATTTTACTAGCTTTGAGTATAGGAATCCAACAAGCAGGCTCTAATGCCTGTGCTGCTTCGTCGATTAAAACAGTCCTAAATTTTCTTTTGGCTAGCACTCGCTGACTCGCACCAACTAACGTACAAGTAATGACCTGTGCGCCATCTAAAAGTTGATCCACTAAACGATCTTCTAATTGATTCGCCCAAGCCGTTAATTCTTTAGCTTCGTTGTATAATTCTCGCCTTTCTGCCCGTTCTTTACCACCAAATTTTCGTTTAAATTTTCCTGCCTTTTTTCGAGCATTTGCGGCCTGTACCTTAACCTTTTTAATATTCTTACTTTCTGGATGAGCCGCTAGTTGTGCTTCTAAGGTATGTTTAATAATGTCTTCGTCCACTCTGGAAATATTGCCAAGCCTAACGACCGATAAGCCTTGTGCAGCGGCTCTCTCGGTCAACAAATCGACTGCCGCATTACTTGGGGCACAAACCAAAACGGTATTTTCTGTTTTAATTAATTGTTTAATAGCTTGAATGATAGTCGTCGTTTTTCCAGTTCCTGGAGGGCCATGAATAATCGAAACATCTTGAGCTGCTATAACTTGGTTAACCGCATTATTTTGACCTTTATTTAAGCTAGGAATAGTTACTGGGTGCCCATTTAAAAAACGGGCTTTTACTTTATTATTTAATAAAACACTCCTCAATTCTGCTAATCTATCTCTACTTGCCTTACTAACAATTTTAATCGCCTTTTCCATCTCCAAATACGTCCGTTCATCAAATTGTATATCTACCCCTAAATTCCCTTGACTCAACCAATCAGGAATATCTTTGGCATTCAAAACAATTTTCATCTTTTTGTCCTTGATATAATTGATAACACCGATTCTTTCTGGTTTGTAAGCACCTTCTGATAGCGTAAATAATCGGACGGTTTTGCCTGAACGAAATTGTCTAGGTGCATCCGTTTCTGATGTCTTTTCAACAATGACAAAAGAGCGTTCCCCGATAGTGTAACCAAATTTCACAACATTTAAAGGATGCCAAGTAAAGCCTTTTTCTTTTCGTTCTGCCATTGGCAAATCCGCAATTAATTTTTTGTAAGCTTCAAAATCTGCTTTCTTTTCTGTTAAAACCTGTTCTAGTAATTTTTTAAAATATAATTGCTCGTCCACCTTTGTTGATTTTTGATATTATTGGATGATTGATTTTCTGTCAACCTATTGATTGAAGGGCAACCATCCAATATGCAAAAGTAGACATTTTGTAAACTGTACTAGCTTAGAGCATCTTTAAAGTTTTATACCTCTGCTAATGAATTGTTTATCTCTTTGCTAAGTTATGATTGTTTGATTGTTGTCGGAAGAAAAATAACAATCAGGCAATCTAACAATCATATTCGTTTTAAGAAACACAAACATATATTTCAATAATATATTTAAGCATGCTCTTCCGTTATACTAAGTCTACTAATTGCGTTTGAAATATTTCTTGTGCTGTTTTAAGATTTATAAAAGGATATTGTTTGGTGAAAATGTCAATTTTTTCTAATTGTTTTTTGATAAATTGTTGGTGAGCGTCTGTTTCGACATGTAAAGGGCGATGTTGGCTAGCTTGCACTATTTTTTGGGCTTGTTTTAGAACAGTCATCGTTGCTGATGAAAAATAAGTCTGTTGAAAATAATTCCAGATATAATCGATGGCTATTTCATTGGGATGAATCATATCTTTTCCAAAAAAGCGATAATCTCTTAAATCATCTAGCACCAACTCATAGGCAGGAAAATAATGAGTGTAAGATAGGCTATTAGTGATCTGCTCTATTGCTAATAATAAAGTCGCTTTGCTACGTTGGTTTTCTAATAATCCATCTTTAATATGTCTAACGGGACTAACGGTAAAAATAATTTCTAGTGCTGGATTCTCCGTTTTTAATTGGTGTAAAATGGGTACGAATTCGTCTACTATTTCAATGATAGATAGTCGATGTTTTTCAAATTCACTATTAGGCAATTTATGGCAATTTGCTACTACTGCTCCAGTTGATTTTTTTATAAAAACATTAGCCGTACCGAAGGTAAGAACGAGTCGTTTTGTTTGTGCTAAAAAGGTACGGGCTACATTTAATTGGCTATTAATATTTGTTAAAGTTTGCTGTTTATTTGGATGGGCAAAAACACCATGATGGTCAAAACTACGCCATAAATCTTGATGTAAAAATAAAGCCGCTGCTTTGTATTCTTTTTTTGAAAGCAATATTGCCAAACTATTTTTAATAGAAATGGGATTGTATAAAATACCAAAAGGATTGAGCAGGGAAGGGAATTTATTTTCAATTAATAAGTTACCTATATTTTCAGTAAAACAAGAACCGATGCAAAGTATAGGGCTTTGATAATTTATATCAATGGACGTTTTCTTTAGTGGTAGTACCGTTCTGAAATTGGACATAAGGTATGCTTGTATCGTACGATAGTTCGGGCAATAATGTCCGAAAGAATTGTTTTTAAAATAATAGCTCACACTAAAATTGAGATTTCTGCGTGAGCTATAGCAACTTATTCTAAAGCCTTAGCTTTCTGCAAAGCCGCTGTTCCAAGTGCCGTATCTCCAGCATTCATATAGGCGTTTCCTAAGTTTCGCCAAGCCCCCGCACTATTTGGAGCTAATTCTGTACTCTTTTTAAATAACTCAATCGCCTTTGATAAATTACCACTCATACCTTGGGCGACGCCTAATCCAAAAATAGTCTCATAGTCATTGGGCAAGGCTCGTTGTGCTTCGGTCAAGTATTGAATAGATTTAGGTAAATTTCCTTGTTGTTGTCCAAAAAACAAACCTGCATCTCGATAAGTAATCGCTCGATTATTAAAAGCATCCGTATAATTTGCATCTAGTTTTAAAGCTTGATCGTAATACTTGATTGCTTGGTCAAACTGTTTCAAATAATTATGGGCGTTGCCTAAAAGTAGATAAGCATTCTTATAAGTCGGATGTATTTTTATGGCTTGATTCAAATGTCCTACGGCTTCTTTTAACATGGCCGTTCGCTTATTTTCGTCTTTCTCCTTAATCGCCTCTGCTGTTAAATCGCCACCAACAGAATTACGTAATTTTGCACTATTGCTGGATACTTCTACATCAGTCGTAAATAAAGTAAAATTACTCTTCCAAGCTAAATTTCTATGAATCGTCTTAGCACTCAATAGCAGTAAAATAACACCTCCAACTAAAAGCACTAAATTTAGCTGCTTTCCTATCTCGTCTCCCACTTTGGAGGAAGCGGGAGGGAGGACAACCGCAACCACCCCCAAACAAAAACCCACCGAAGGCATAAATAAAAATCGTTCCGACATATTCGTACCAATTGGAAAAACAATATTAGAAACAACCGAAAGCGTAATTAAGTAATACAAAATACCATAACTCCATAATCGCTTTTTTAACAACCCCCAAAGACCTATTATCCCTAATCCTACATACAATAAAGCACTTCCTATGACTTGCCAATCTCCCCAAGTCATTAGATCCACATGTCGAGGATAATAATCATGGGTCAATGGATGTGGAAAGATTAATAATTGTACATATTTTCCTAAGGTGAAAATAATTGTCGCCATTTTTTCTCCAAAAGCTAATTCCACCCATCTACCATTTTCTATTTTCAGAAAAGGGTTATTCATTAATTCCATAGAAACTTCTCCACCAAAATTGCCGCCTAAAACTTGTCCTCTAATGATTAAAAATAGGATAGCGCCAGCTAAGAAGGGGAGGGTTTGTATCGCAATTTTTTTAAAGTTAGCTTTCGTAAAAACGAAATAAGTAAGCGGCACAATCGCTAGGAAAGTAATAGCATTCTCTTTCGCCATTAAGCCCAAAAAGAAGATAACCCCAGCTACAATATTCCAAGCGAATTTATTTTCTTGAAAAGCTTTTAGCGAAAATAATAAGGCGGCTAAACTGCCCAATAAGGTCATAATTTCATCTCTCCCTTTTATATTGGCGACCACTTCGGTATGAATTGGATGCGCCATAAAAAACAAAGTCGTTAGTAAAGCAATTAAAATGCCTGAAGGTAAATCCCCTCTTGCCCTAAATAACTTAATCAACAAAAGATATAATACGATTCCTAACAATCCATAGAGTAAAATATTTCCCAAATGACCTATGAATGGATTTTCTCCAAATAGGGCATACTCTACCGCAAACATGACCAAAGTTAAAGGTCGGTAACGACCTCCTGCAACCAACTTATCTTTCCCTTCTACTTTAAAAAAACCATAAAAAGTATCGTATTGTAAAATACCAGGAATCCCACTAATTCCTTGAGTTGTAAACATATTATCATAGATGACAATCGCATCATCTTGCGTATATTCGTGCGTTAAGGTATTGCCATAAAGTAAGAAAGCGAACACAAAAATGAACCCTTTATGCAAACGCATATTAATCATCCAATTACCCATTAGTTGATTTGGCGAAGTGCTTACTTTCGTGCTTGCTCTTTTTTTTATTTTTTTCTGCTTAGCCATCAATTTAGTGTTTGCTTGGTCTTTTCGTATAGGGGAACTTCAGTTCCCCTATACTATAAAATCTCTTTCAATTTCTTCATTGAAATGTTCGCTCCACAAATAATAATTACGACTGTCTTACCACGATAAGTTTCTATTTCTTTGAGAAAACTTGCTACAGCTACAGCAGCTGCCCCTTCAATGATTTTATGATGCTTCTGTGCAATCAACCGAATACTATCAGCTATAGCTTCTTCCGAAACTAACGTATAATCATCCACATATTGTTGACAAATAGGAAAAGTAATAGAGCCATCTTCTAAGCCTCCTGCTGAACCATCCGATAGGGTTTCTTGAAAATCAATAAACACAACTTTCCCTGCTTTAACACTTAGGTACATTTCTGGTGATTTTTCTGGTAAGCAACCAATTATTTTAGTCGTCGAGCTAATATTTTTAATCGCTGTTGAAACGCCTGCCATCATACCTCCCCCACCTATACAACCTAAAACATAATCAATCGGCGTCTTCGCCTGAAAATTCATTTCTAAGCCCATCGTTCCTTGCCCTGCAATAATCAATGGATCATTGTACGGCGATACCCAAATTAATCCTCTTTCCGTTGCAATAGCTTTGGCGTGCAATTCAGTTTCTAAGCTATTATTACCAAAAAATTCTAATTGAACGGGGTAACTTTTAAGTGCCTCCACTTTTGCAGGAGAAGCATTTTCTGGTAAAAAGATGGTCCCCGTTGCCCCCGCAATGGATAATGCTCTAGCAAAGCCTTGTGCATGATTCCCCGTAGAAGCAGTGATAAAACCGATTTTCCGTTCTTCCGCTGTGGTCGATAAGATTTTATTTAAAGCACCTCTTGCTTTAAAAGAACCTGTGTATTGCTCGTTCTCTAGTTTTAAATAAACTTGTCCGCCAGATAACTGACTTAAATAATTAGAAGGATATAAAGGCGTTCTTAAGATATTTCCTTTTATTCTTTTTTCGGCAGCTATGATTTCTGGAAACAGATTCATTTAAGTGATTTTTGATGTTTTCCCCACGGATTTTTATTCCCCACGGATTTTGTTATGTTTTACTATAGTGTTAAAATCTGATTGGTATAGCTTTCGCCAAGAAGTTCCAATACTTCACTAGAGAAAACGCAAGTTACGGAATGATTAGAAAATCCTATTAAAAATGAAGCTAGAATCTAATTGGGAAGGCTATAAAATAAAAAAGACCGCCTAACGAAGGCGGTCGAAAACGGACTATGAGAAAACCAAATGAGAAAAGAAAAAACATTAAGTCTAAAACACTATATTTTTAGAAAAGTAGTCAGAAGTCAGATCCTCCCGAAATAAATTCGGGACTGCCAGAAGTCAGATCTCTTTACAAATTTTCAGTTATGTGGTCTAATTGATACAATTGATATTTTTCAATAACCTCAATAAGCTGTTGGCTATAATTATTCGCTTGGCTAAACTCTGCTGTTTCTAAGCCCTCTGCCCATTTTTTATAGTTCTTTTTATACGTTTTTAAAGGAGCATATTTTGGAGTGGACAATAATTGACTATGATTTCTCCAACTTTCCCATGCACTTTGGTAAGTCTTAATCATGGCAGATTGATCGCCAACTTGAAAACTTTCACAATTAGGGCCATCTGTACAAGTAATGGCAAAATGGTTATTGTATTGATGCGCTAAACTATTCGTCCCTGCATGACTTGCTAAAAGTGCTTGCCCCATTTTAATGCTTGCAGGAATATTAAATTTATCCATTTCTACTATTGCTACTCTTTTAAAGCGATTGATATAAGTTTCTACCGATTGATCATTCAAATGAGTAATAGCTGAAGAAGACTTAGGCGTTGTATACTTAACAGTTTGTGGAAAACCACCAACCATTAATTTTGAAGCGGAAGTAGTCGTTTCCTCTGATAAAATACTTGGTGCTCCTAAATTGATATTAAATTGTAAATCCTTTTGAAAGAAAGCGTAGATAAATAAAAGTACTAAGGCAAATCTAAACCAAGGAAAAGGACGACCACCATTTAAATACCCCTTAACGTTACTTTTTATCGTAGTGATTAATTGATGTTTAGCAGCAACAAAAGGAACTTTTAAAGCAACTAAAATTTTTAACAATAATTGCTGCCAAGTAATCTCTTTATATACCCTTCTATAAATATCAATTCTATTGTTTGTTTGATTCGTATTTTTTGTTTGTCGCTTTTTGGTTTCAGTTTTTGGGAATAAATTGAGTTGGTTCATTTTTAAAATATTTAGTAGTGACAAAACTAAATGGTGATTGAATTTTTGGAGTAGGATTAAAACAATAAATTCATTAAAAATAAACTTTTGTTTTAAACACAATACAAAATAAAACAATTTATGTATTAATTACAAATAATTTAAAACAAATAATTTTATTAAATTAAAACAAATTTTCTAACTCACTAATAATCAACATATTAAAGTCAAAAAAATATTCACTTTTAAAACATTTTTATTTCCAACTATTTTCTATTAGCATTCTTCTCAAGAATTCTACTATTTTTGCCTTGATTTAGAAAAGAAGGTGATTTAGGCTAAATGTTCCATTTTTTGGAATAGAAACATTGTCTATTAATATTTCACCAATTCATCATTTCCTTTTATCATTTGACTTATGAAATTATTAGACAATAAAGTAGTTTTAATTACAGGCGGTTCTAGAGGAATTGGTTCGGCAATAGTAAATAAGATGGCGAGTAATGGTGCGAACGTAGCATTTACCTATCACTCATCCGCAGAAAAGGCAAATGCCGTAGCCGAAGCTGCTGCCACAAACGGCGTTACCGTAAAGGCTTATCAATCAGATGCTAGTTCTTTTGAGCAATCTGGGGAATTGATTAAAAACGTAATCGCAGATTTTGGAAGAATAGATGTGTTAATCAATAATGCAGGAATTACCAGAGATACTTTGATGCTTCGTATGAGTGAAGATCAATGGGATCAGGTGATAGAAACCAATCTAAAATCCGTTTTCAATTTGACGAAGCATGTACTTCGCCCGATGTTAAAACAAAGAAGTGGTTCTATTATCAATATGAGTTCTGTCGTTGGAGATTTTGGAAATGCTGGACAAGCCAATTATGCGGCGTCTAAAGCAGGAATTTTTGGTTTCACAAAATCTATTGCGAAAGAAGTGGGTTCAAGAAGTATCCGCTGTAATGCTTTAGCGCCAGGGTTTATTGAAACAGATATGACCGAAGAATTAGACGATAAAACAAAGGCTGCTTTTTTAGCAAGCATTCCATTAAAACGATTAGGAAAAGCAGAGGAAGTGGCAGACGCTTGTTTGTTTCTAGCTTCTGATTTATCTACTTATATTTCAGGACAAACCATAAGTGTTTGTGGTGCTTTGAATTGTTAAGGTTACGGAGGGCTTTGGGCAGAGAGTAGAAAGGACTTTAGCTAATAAAAAACGCTAGACTTTTGTATAAAGCCTAGCGTTTTTTATTGAACTACTCAGGCAAGATGCCTAAGCTACTATAGAATCTATTAAAACGGTAAATCATCTTCTACTGAGCTACCTCCTGTACTAGCAGGTGCATCATCTAAGGTAGGAAAATCACCTGCTGCTGCTGGAGCCGCTGCTGCTGGAGCTGCCGCAGTACCCGCTTCAATTCTCCAAGCATTTAAATTCGTAAAATACTTTCCTTGCCATTCTCTACCTCTTAAATTGAAGTGTACTCTAACACTATCTCCTTCATTATACTTTTCAACTTCATCACATTTATCCTGTACTAATTGAAATTTCACCATTTGTGGGTAACGACCATCATCTACTTCCACTACAAATTCTCTGGCTTGAAAGGTTGCCGTTTTATTTTCCGTATCAAATTTTTTGTGCAGTTTTCCTACTATCTCAAATGACATAAATATATTCTTTAAAAGTTACTAAAAATTAAGCAAGGATTGAATGGTGAAGGAATTGTAAAGGCTGAAAACATATAAATTATTCGCTACCTACAAATAAATCCTTAAAATCCATAATTCACCAACGCCACTCATTCACAAAAATAAACAAATATTTGAAAAAAAGTAAGAAAAAACATTAATTGTAGCACCTATTTGTGCATAATTTTTATTTTTACCCTTTTTTTGGGTGTATTATAAGGTAATTCGGACACTAAAGTTATGTGTTCCACTAAATGGTTGCGTCGCTCGATAAGCATAATCAATTCCGAATCGGCTGTTACTCCCTTTTTTTGGAGGTACTTCTAAGGTTACCCCCATACTCAAACCAGAATAAACCGATTGTTCAAAATCTCGTTCCGCACTCAATCCTACTTCTGCTTTGTAACCTGCCCGAACCATAAAGTTTTCTTTCAAGGAATACTCCACTCCTGCACCAATTTGATCTCTAGCAAAAGAATTAGCAGTAAAATTTCCTAAAATAGTGAAACGGTTATCGGCATCTAAATTAAAATCATAAGACATGCCAATATTCAAGACAGAAGGCAACTCAAATTGCGCAGAACGCTGATTAACGGTAATATCATAAGAAAGGGTACCATCAGGGTTCTCGGTTGGAAAAGACAAACCTTGCCCACCAAAACTCATTCTAGAACCAATATTTCTTAGTGAAATCCCAAACTTAAAATTATCTTTTGGTCCAGTTACATATTGCACCCCCGCATCTAAAGCAAAACCAAAAGCAGAGACATCTGCAATAGATTCTGAAATAGCTCGAAAGGTAATGCCTACCGAAATTTTGTTTTCAAACATATGCGCATACGACAATCCTAAATGGAAAAAATTAGGAGAGAATGTAGCACCTGTACCTGCTGGTTGATCCTCCGTCGTCACATCTATTTCTCCCATATCTAAGGACATAATACTGATGCCAAAAGTACCGTTCGTTCCTACTTTTTGACCAACGCCAAAAGCGTTCATTTTAATGTCCGTAGGTTCTAAATAACGGGAATGTCCAATTAGCACTTCTGTTTGTCCATTAATTCGGCTAAGGCCAGCAGGATTGAGTCTTAGTGCTTCTACCCCCATAATCATAGAAGTAGTCATGGTATGCAATCCCGCACTTCTTGCCCAAGGATTCATTAATAATTCGTAAGCCCCAGCTTCTCCTTGCCTGTCAGGGTTACCAGCTTCTACAACTGTTGTAAAAAAGAGGGAACAAAAAAGTAGGCTGTATAAAATTTTATTCATAATATTTTTTTGAGAGTAGAGAACAGAGAGTAGAGAACAGAGACTTTATCGTCTCTATGCTTTGCTTTCTACCCTCTGTTCTTGTCTATTTCTATAAACCAGACGGATCAAATTGTCTTTGAACACCAAACCATTTAATGGTCTTTTCGCCTAATCCTGGCGCATCAATGTGCATTAAATAAGTCCCACTAGAAACAGGAATACCTTTACTATTTTTCAAGTCCCATTCTAAGGCTGGTGAAATTTGTTGCTGTCTAATAGCTCGATTATTTCCTGTAACAGCTCGTCCTGTCTCATTTCTGGTATACTGTCGAATAAATCGACCGTCTAAAGAATAAATGGTTACAGTAGCATTCGCAGGAAGATTGGTTATTTTGACCGTATTGGTAAATTGTGAAGTTTCATAAGCAGAATATCCTAAGTAAGGATTTGGTACTGCTTTAATAACTCTTAACGCCTCATCCATATCATCTTCTGAAGCAATTTCATCTGGCGCTACACTATCTAATTTAATGAGGTAAGTAGGGTAGCCATTAAATTCACCAGTACCTTCTTCTACTTGATAAGGATTATCTACTCTTAATTTTACCGTTACATCATTTGGTATTAAACCTTCATCGTAAGAAAGCATGTTTGTTCCTTCTGCAGCTAACAACATTCCAGCCCAAGTGACTTGTTCTAAAGCTCTTCTTTTTCTAAAAGGGCTAGCACCAAAATTAGGATCTAAACGCTCTCTAATCTCCGCACATTCATCGTACTCTGAATCTGTCACATAAACAAAATGCTGTCCACCTGCATATAAATCAAATAAAGAAGGAATATCTGTAGCGACAGCTAATAGATTAGATGGATTAAAGGTCATATCCCCTCCTCTTGGATTCTCTCCTAAATAATTAGGGTTCAGCCCTTCAGTAGATGGATTATCTGCTCGATAAACAGAATTTTCCCCAAAGAAAATATTTAAGCGTTTTCCAGATTCAACATCAATAGCATAGCCAGGAAACCATCCCATCCCTACTCCGTCTCCATCAGGTGCAGGTAAACCGTCCGCACCAGATTCTAGACCAACAGAAGGTGCATCCCTCACATCAAAATTATCTGCCCCGCCTTCTGTTTCTAAAGCTAAACCTTCTAATTGACTATAATAATAAACATTGGCAGTCTCTACAATGACACAGCGACTCCATTTCGATTTATCGCTAGTAAAAACAATATCGACATTATTCAAATCTCTTACACCAGATACATTATTGGTAAACTTAGAATTCCGAACAATATTAAAGTTTCGATTTTCATTTACCCAAGCAGGAGAAATATAAGAATTGACAGGAATTAAGCCTGGATTATTAACTGTTTCTTCCGATCTATCTTCAAAATCAGCCAATATAAATGGAAAGAATAAACCACCTGAGATATTAATTAAAGATTCATCTTGATCGACAGGTTGCCCTGCTAAAGAACCTGCTGTGTACAATTCTAATGCCTCTCCAGAACCTACCTGTGTAAAGTTAAATGGATATTGTCTTGCTGATGGCACAAAATTTAACCACTCAGATTTACTAGCATCTGCATAATTTATTTCTGAGCCAATGACACCATTTAAACCTGTTCCCATTTCTCCCACTTCTGGTCGTTGTTCAATAGCAATAGAAAAGCCATATTCTCCAATGATTTGCTCATTCAACTGATCAATCGTTACAGCAGAAGCTATTTCTGTTCCATCCGCTAAATCTGTTAAGACCCAATTGACTTGTTCATCCAGTCTAGTATTATTCATATTCTCATCCACGAAAGTCAACTGGAATTCACCATTCTTGACAGCTAATGGATTATATACTTTAATATCAATTGGTCCTCGACCTGCTTTGTATTCAATTTCTCCCGTAAAGCTGCCATCCAGAATAGATTCGATAGTTGATGTTTTCATATCCAAAAAGACTCCACCTGCGCCAATACCGTCCAATCGAGTAATCTCTGCACCAGAACCAAAGTCCGTATTTAATTTCTTAACTACAATTTCTCTAGGAATAACCGTGTAGTAAGGATTTGTTCCATCTCCAATATTTCTTCGGCCTTCTAAATAAGGGGTTCGTTGACCAAGCACATTTGGAAACTGCGTAAATTCTTGGTAATTATTATAAGCATAAGCAATAGCGGTAAAATAGTATTTCCGTTGATTAATCAAGGCTCGGTCTCCATCTGAAAATTGATCTTCCTTAATACTAAAAGTATGTTTAACACCTAAATCCTGACCTTGTACTTGAGGTTCGGGTACCCAGATTTGATCTGGTTGCCCTGCGCCTGCTGAACCAGGATTTGGAAGAGATGTCCAATTAAATATTTCACTAACGCCATTTCTCTTATCAACTTGAAATATAACCCGTGCTTTATTTGGATCATTCAATTCCGCAATACTTACATTAGGGCCAGATAATTGGAATAATTTGTAGCCCTCAAATTGATAGGTTCTTTCTTCTTCAGGAAGAGAAGTAGGTGCTTGTAAATCTACTTCTGCGTATTGCTCTTTTGCGTTATTAGACGTATTATCATCATTCGTAAAAATGGCTATAATTTCTTGATCTAATTCGATCCAATCTACATCTGGTGCATCTGGACCATCCGTAATATCAAAACAGTTATCAAATAATGCTTGCGCAACATCATCTGCAAATAATAAAGGGTCAATATTAGGGTTAGGATGTTGTACATCTGGTACCCACACAACGCCAACAATTAATTCGTTGACTGCTCCTGGATCTAACCTGAAAGGACCTGAGGCTTGAATAGTTCTGGTATCGAATCCTTCCAAGTTTTCATTCGCCATCGTCCAAGCTACAGGATCATCTGGCCGATTAGGGAAAGCATAAGGAATGACATCTGTATTCAATGGATCATAACCAGTACCGCCATCGGTAAAAGGCGTTCCGTCTTTCCATCTACCTGATAATAAATTATAATAGTCCGAACCTTGAACAGGGTCTCCCATTCCAGTACCACCGTCCGGAGCAGTATCATTTCTAAGAAAGTAAGTAAAAGAAGACATCGGTAATTCAACAATCGTATCAGGTGCTTCTCCTACATTAGGGTTTCTTAAACCACCACCGTCAACAAATTTCTTAGGACCGAGTGGTCCTCTAAAGTAATCTACTCCTAAAAGCGGCACTTCATCACAATAAGTATTTACCTGACCACCGACATTACATTCACAGCCAGTAATCCCATCCAACATATCTCTGTTGTAGACAAAAGCCAAACTTCTATCAATATCACAACCAACAAAATCGTCATCAGGGCAGCCTAAATCTGCATCTACCCAAATAGCGAAATAAGTACTATCTATACTTTCAATCGCTCGATTAATTAATTTATATCGTTGGAAGGTCATGTCATTAATCTCATCATTCGTAGCATAAGCAAAAGCCTGTACTTGGATTTCCATCTGAATCGCATCCGCATTACTCTGGGTATGTGGTGCACCATTATCATTATAAATCCAAAAAATCATTTCATCTGGATATTGAGGGGTATCACACCCTCTCAATTCGATTCTTGGATAGTCTCCATCTTGTGGCTCATAAAAGCCATCTCCATCGGTATCAAAAAAGGCAGCTAAACCTTGAGTTGTATTTGGTAATTCAAATCCTCGGATTTCAAAAAAGAATTCATTCCCTCTAGCTGGCCATCCTTTAACCGCTTCTGGAATTAAGTCTTCATCGTAATCTGTTCCAGCCGCTTTAGCTGCTTCAAAGTTTCTTAGATGTTCATCTATTTCTGCCCCTTTTACGGTAAAAAATCGATCCCAATCTTTACAAACATCACTATCTGTAGATCCTTCGGTTGGGCTTAACGGGCCAGGCCAGAAATCTTCTCCACCGCCTTGGCTATAAGTTTGTGCTGCTAGCTTTAAATTACCTCCTGGATCAAATCCTCCTAACCAAACAGCACCCGCAAAAATGGACGATTTTTCTGGCACACCAGAACCTGGTGTTACTTTAGGTACGATATAGCGACCTTGATCACTACCATTCCACCAAACATCACCACCTGTTAACAAACGTGCTCGCACGTTATTAATACTCTGGTCAATTTGCGCTTCTGCTGCCACACAATCTTCTCGATAATTCGCAGGTCGATTGGTTTGTTTATCCATTGTGGATTTAACCTTTTTACCATCTTTCCCCTTTGGGCCAACATGTGCCATCATGGAAAAAGACATCCCAAAAGTCAAAACCAATAATAAGTAATACTTTAATTTCATTCCTGATTTATTTTCGTAACTGATAAATCAAGGTGATTTTAAAAATCATCTTGATTTTAGTTTAATTTACTTTCTAAAATTCAACGATAGCTCCTACTAAGATTCTTCTTGGTAAAGAATAGAAGTCTGGATTGGCTAAAGCCCAAGCATAAGCATCTAAAAATGATTGAACATCTCTACTAGACTCATCTAAAGTTCTTACTCTGGCAACCCCATCAGAAGAAGCTAAAAAGCCATCGTCATCAGGAGACCCTGTAGCAGAATAAACGCCCAAAATATTTCTAGCATCTAATAAATTCTGCACTCTACAATAGACATTTAAATAAACTGGACGAGCAGCATCTGAGTTAGTCAATGTAAAGTTCTTGTCCGCTCTAACATTTAAAGTGAAATTCCAAGGCAATCTTGCTCCATTAATCGCTCCTACTGTACCATCTCCACCAAATTGTCTTGGAACAGACTTTCCTGTAAAAGGTCTACCGGATACTGCCGTTGCTTGTAAGTTAACCCCTGCATCCGCAAAAATATCTGCTCCAAACCATCTTGGACCTGTATACCGACGCCCCGTTCCAAAACGATAATCAATGACGCCATTCAAACGATGCCTTTCATCAAAATTTAAAGGGAATAGCGTTCTTAAATTACCATTCTGAGAAAGATTTCTTTGAGACAAAGCATCCGAACCAGTACCATCTGCAAACTGCAATGTATAACTTGCCTGTAATTGAATATTATTCGTTCTTCTTCTATCAAATTGAAAAGAAAAACCTTTTACCGTACCAAAATCTATATTGTCAAAAGTGTCATAATTTCCTAATACAGGTACAAAAAGATACGTTCTAGTTTGAATCATATCTCTTAATTCTTTGTAATAAGCTGCTATTTTTAAAGCAGCAGAATTACTCAATTTTTGTTGAAAACCAACCTCATAATCAATGGTCTTCTGTGGTTTTAAATTTGGATTATTAGAAGGTGTTCGACTTGGATCTAGAAAATAAAAATAATCTAAAGCTGTAGCGTTCGTTCTTTCCTGTGGTCGTTGTACCAAAATATCATAATGCGCAAAGAAGTTGGCCTCATCAGAAATCGGGAAAGAAAATGCCAATCGAGGCATTACATTAATTTGCGGTTCATAGTCTTCAAAAGAAGTACTTGGATCAAAATCAGCAGACGCTATATTGGCATCAGGGTCAACAAATTTAGGATTAATGACTTCTCCTCCAAAAATTACATTTCCGTCATTTGCAGGGTTTCCATTCGCAAAAAACCAATCATCACCATTTCTAAATGCTTTTACTACATTGGAACCTGCACTTTGCAAATAGACTTTAAAATCATCTCCAACACCTGCGGGTTGTTCTCCACCAGTTGTCGCATAAAAATCTCTTGCTCCTTGGATAGCATATAAGGAATAAGGATCTTTCAGTACTTTTCTATTCGCATCATATCTATCAACTCTGACACCTACTCTAAAAATAATATCTTTAAAAGAAAATTTATCTTGAATAAAAGCAGAAGCATAAATTGGTCGATCGGCAGCTATAGGAAAAGTTCTAATTCCATCCGCATTTCTTGCTCGAAAGAAATCTTCAAAAGTAACATCTTCCGTTATTTTATTTCCTAAATAATCATAACCTTGATAATCAATAATATTAGCAGTACCATGTAATTCTTGTGCGGAAAACATATCTAAACTAAAATCGCTTGGTGCAATCCCATCTATATTTACATATTCGTTTAAACTCTGTCCTGTTAATTCCCTAACTCTTCTAAAAAATTGATTGTCATCAAATCCTTCCGTTGCAATTTGAGTATTATACAAAGGGACTAGTACAGAACCTACATTTCCTCCTAAATTTACTAAGGTATCTCCAATCACATTAGCGGTATCTACCCCTAAGATATGTCGATTCGCTTGTAAACGAGCTAAGTCCCATAATCTTCTAGGATTAAGGGTATAATTTCGATTAACTCTTTGTTCATAATTTACCCCAAATTCAATCGTATGTCTTCCACTACCTCCTTTTGGTACTATGTCAAAAGAACTATTGGCATTAAAAGTATAGGTCTCACCCTCTGATTTAAAATTCACGTTACGAATAGCACTAACATTTGAATGTAAACCACTCCAAATATCATTTCGTTGACCATTCACATAACCAAAAAGACCATTATTCGTTACAAAATCATTGAAGTTTCCAGAATCTGCTACTCCGTTAGCTGCTGCTAAACTAGCATTTGGATGTCCTGCGTCAACAGGCGTATATCCTCCAAAAATTCTAGTATCATCTACATGTCCGAATCTAATCGCATCTGTTCCAGGAATAGCACCTCCAGGGCCAGTAGTAAAGGCTAATGCTGGTTGCCAGTTAAAATCAAAATTACCAACATATCCATAATCAAAAAGATTGTCTCCATGGCGGGTATCTTTTTGATCCCTCAACCTTTTTTCGTAACCAAATTGTAAGGAATAGGAAATGTTTTGAATTAAGCCACTCTCTGATTCTTTGGTATTATTAGCCCCCAATCGTTGTCTAAATCGAAAAATACCTCGATAAGTCGTATTATTATCAAAAGGATTGTTTTGCGCATTTAATAAACGCCAACCATCACCATTTAATCGACTACCAGGCGTGAATTGGTTTTCACTACTTGAATAACTTCCAGTAAAAGAAACATCTATTGTTTTAGATAATCTAGCTTCTAATTTAGCGGTCAAATCTAATCGTTCAAGCGCTTCAAAAGGTTTTGCATCCAAGGCAATCACATCATCATTCGTTAATAATTCCGCAGTAGCAATTCTTGTATTATTTAAAAGCGTAATTGGATTCGCTTCAATTTCTGCAATTTTAGCATCGGTTGCTCGATAAACAGGAATCGCCGTTGGATCATCATCTCCTCGATAAGTATATCTTCCAGAAACCCGATATCCTAAAATAGATTCGCCATTTTTATTTTTTAAAATAGGGCCACTTAAACCTAAGCCAACAATATTATTATCGTAAGGATCTAACTTTTTAGAAGTTTCCATTTCTGCATTACCAGAGAATTTTTGAGAAGGCCCTTTGGTCGTTATAGAAATAATTCCACCTGTTACATCTCCATATTTTGCTTCCATTCCTCCTGTGATGACCTGCAATTGTTCAATTTCAGATTCAGGAATTAACGCACCATTAACCCTTACTCCATCAATATAATAATCAGTCGCATTAGATCGGGATCCCCTAATAGAAATAGCATCGCCTTCATCAGCGGAAGAAGCACCTGCCGTCAAAGCAGCAATCGCATTAATATTTCTAGTAGGCAATTGCCGAATTTGTTCAGAAGTGACCGTCCCCCCTTGGGTGGTATTATCTTGCTCAACAAGTGGAACTTCATAGGCAATTACCTCTACATCTAAATCCAGTAAGACCCCAGATGCTAGTTCCGCATCTAACTTATTCGTCTTACCAGCAAAAATAATTACGCCTTCATATTTCTTGGATTGGGCACCTGTATAACTAAATTCCACATCATAAGTGCCAGGATCAAGATTACCAATCACATAGTCTCCATTCAAATCTGTTTCTCCACCACGAATTAGAACGCCTTGCTTATACAAAGCTACATTCCCAAAAAAGACAGGTTCGCCACCATCATCTATTACTTTTCCAGCCAAGGAAGTTTGAGCGGCAACAGATGTACCAATCATTAAGGTCAAGCAAATAAGTAAATATCGAATCATGTATAAGGTATTAACGGTCAGTCGTTCAAAATTGAAAAAATTACATTAGATACGCTAATGCACTTTTTAGTGAAGAACACCAACTAATTTTTTTATTGAATATCGGTAGATATATTTATGGAAAACAAAAGTATATAGCCTAGATTTGTTTACAGTAAATGCAAATTTAACAGGTGTGAGCTACATTACAAAAAAAGTAGCTATCTACAAGCCGATTAATTTAGACACTTTACGACAACAAGTTAAAATTTCGAGTCGATTGACAAGTTTACGACTATTTATTAGCAAAGTTTGGTTTAACTGTAACGTATTAATGCATTATTACTGCTGCCTGTTAAATGGCAATAATTCTGATTAGTGAACGACATATCGAAGATTCAAATAAATAAAACCTTAGTACATCAATATATATAGGACAATATATAATTCTAAATCTATCAAACTACACAATCTATATCGAAAATATAATGTTACAAAGCTTATCTTTTATAATTAACACATTGTATTCATTTGTAATACAAGTGTATTTTTAGAAACTTTCGTTGCATCTAGTTCCCTAACTAGCTCTTTTTCTGTCAGAAATTATACATAAAAAAAGGAATTAAAGATATGCATTCATAGAAGACAACAACCGTATTATAAATGTTTAAGACCGTTAAATACAACTTTCCTACCATATAATTAATAGGTAGCATCTTTCGGAAAGACGGTATAGTTATTGAATTATTTATCTTGCATTATTGCACTCATAAAGTACTCATAATCAACAAATTATATTTTTTAAAATATAAGAATAAAATCGAGTAGCTTTCCACACACAAGAACATAAGCACCGTTCCAATTCAAATAAGTAACTTATCGTTGGTAAGTTTAGTAGTGACTTTATTAATCTTTAAATTTGAAGTTATTATAAAGCCTATTTTCAGCTACTATTTTATTGCAATAGATATAGCAGTATTGAATTAGAACAATCGACTTATTTACAGTTTAGCAAAGAACAGACATATTTAAACAAACAAAAAGAAAATGCTTAATTTTGATAAATAGTCAATGATTTATCCATTTTAAGTTTTACCTTGAAAAATGCACAACTATTCTATTCCCGTTTTAGGATAGCTAAAAACAAAAACAACACTAGCTTAATTAAAATTAGATAATTCAGTCATTCAATTTTCTGACTGATTATTTAATCTTTAAAATGCTTAATTCATTAAATCTGGGGGTGCAGTATCAAACATTCAGTTATACTGCCATCAAACAAAAATACTAAGAGAACGACCGAGTACATGACGCCATAACTAACTAATTATAGTTCATTATTTAAAGTCTGTACCACTACAGTTAAACAAAAGAGAGATTACCAAACGTTATTGCTGCAATAATGATTAAAAATAACGTAAGGTCCATCCATCGAAAAACAACAGAGGCGAAAGACCCCCAATAAAGAGGATGCTAAGGAAATGTCAAAAAAATTTCCCTTTCACGAACAATTAGATTCAATGGACTGTGGAGTAGCTTGCCTAAGAATGGTGGCTAACTATCACGGTCGAACCTATGATGCGAATATACTCAGAGACCTTACTCATATAGACAGAGAAGGGGTTTCTCTGCTAGGTATTAGTCGGGCTGCTGAAAAACTCGGCCTTAAATCCATTGGTGCGCCAGTACCATTCGAGCGATTAACACAAGATATTCCATTACCTGCAATTGCCCATTGGCAAAACGATCATTTTATAGTCGTCTATAAAGTAACCGCTAAGTCCGTATGGGTAGGCGATCCCGCGGAAAAGAATATTACCCAATTAAGTAAAGAAGCCTTTTTAGAAGGCTGGCAAAAACAAGAACTAGGGCAGGAAGCGACAGGCATTTTATTGATGCTAGAACCCATGTCCGATTTTCTTGATCGAGACGGTGGTAGTCAGCGTAAAAATGGTTTTGTTCACCTAAATACCTATTTAAAGCAATACAATCCACTTATCAAGCAAATACTAATAGGTGTGGGTTTGGTGAGCATTATTCAATTTGCGTTCCCTTTCCTCATAAAATCTATTATAGACACAGGTGTTGCCATTGAAAGCGCTACCTTTATTTATGTAGTTTTAGGCGCTTTCCTAGTTTTGTATTTGACTCAGACCTTTGTCGAAATGGTGCGGAATCGCATCATTCGCTTTGTAGGGACTAAAGTCAATGCAAGGCTGATGTCTGAATTTATTACGAAGTTGATGCAGTTACCAATTAGTTATTTTGATTCCCATGTAGTTGGGGATGTCTTGCAGCGGATTTATGATAATAAACGGGTAGAAAAGTTATTGACTTCAACGAGTGTTTTCGCTTTATTCTCAGCAGTCAACCTAGTCATCTCTGCCTTTATTTTATATTTATTCAGCCTTAAAATATTCTTATTATTTTTAGCTGGCACCGTACTTTACTTCGGTTGGGCATTCTATTGCCTTAATCGACGGAAGGCCTTAGAAAATAAGCGATTTGACTATGCTACTCAAAATCAAAACGCTTTAGTACAGCTTATTTCAGGGATTCATGCCATCAAACAGCATAACGTAGAATTACAGAAAAGATGGGAATGGGAAGGCATTCAGAAAAAAATATACGATGTCAATAAAGAGTTTTTTGGCATTGAACAACAGCAAAGAACAGGCGCTAATTTTATTAATGATTTAAAAAATGTCATTATAACGGTAGTAGCAGCTCAAGCGATTATTGACCCTGATCAAATCATGACCTTGGGAACTTTGGTCGCCATTCAGTATATCATTGGTCAACTAAATGGGCCAATGGAACAAATTATTAACTTCCTAAGTCAAGCACAAGACGCCAAAATTAGTGTAGAACGTATGAATGAAATTCATCAAGGCGTGCTAAAAGAAGATGATGAAGCGAGTGTAGATATATTGCCAGAAGGAAAAGACTTAGTTTTTGAAAATGTTAGTTTCCAATATACAGGACCAAATTCGCCAGTTGTTTTAAGAGATATTAATCTAACCATTCCAGCAGGCAAAACAACGGCTATTGTAGGCTCAAGTGGTAGTGGGAAAACAACTTTACTCAAACTAATCTTAGGCACCTATAAAGCAACCGAAGGCATCGTAAAATTAGGTGGTGTTAGTTTACCTACCATTATCGGTCGATTATGGCGAGAAAAATACGGCGTAGTCGCACAAGATGGGTATATTTTCTCAGACACAATTACGGGGAATATTGCCTTTGGCGAAAGTATTCCGGATAAAAGAAAGGTCATTCGGGCTGCTAAAATAGCTAATATTCAAAATCATGTTGAAAAATTAAGATTAGGTTACAGTACTATTGTTGGGCCTGATACCGTAAGCGGTGGCGAAAAACAAAGATTATTAATCGCCCGAGCAGTTTATAAGAATCCTGAATATTTATTTCTTGATGAACCAACCAATCCATTAGATACTTATAATGAAATGGTCATTATGGAAAATATCGAAGATCACTTTGTAGACAAAACAATTCTTATTGTCGCTCAAAGATTATCAACCATCATCAATGCTGACCATATAGTAGTACTGGAAGATGGAGAAATTATTGAACAAGGCACACATGATTACTTGATGGGATTGAGAGGCGCTTATCACCAAATGCATCGAAACCAGACAGAGTTGACCGTTTATCGATAAGTAGATAAAGGAATAAAGCGAAAAAGGTATTCTGTAGAAATAGGGAAAAATTATAGTTCACAAATCTTAAGTCAGAAAAAAATCCATTTTTATTTACATAAAAACAAGACAGATATATGATTTCAGATTTATGATTTGGATATGCCCAAAAATAGTTGACAAATTTCTATACTTCTTTATAAACTAATTATTTTTGTGGTTGGTTATTATTCCTAATGTAATTAGCAATTCAACAATATAGCCATTCAACAATATAAAAAATGTCAGATAAAGTATTAGATTTAGTGATTATCGGAGCAGGGCCAATCGGGTTAACTTGTGGTATAGAAGCAACAAAAGTGGGGCTAGATTACTTGATTTTAGAAAAAGGGGTACTAGTCAATTCTTTATACAACTTTCCACAAAACATGACTTTTTTCTCTACTTCTATTTTATTAGAAATTGGAGATGTGCCTTTTATTTCTCATAACCCTAAGCCTACTCGCCAAGAGTCGTTAGAATATTATAACCGAGTCTATCAGAGTTGGAAACTAAAAGCTAAGTTCTATGAAGAAGTAGTAGAAGTCGAACACGATGAAGGTATTTACCTACTAAAAACAAATAAACAAACTTACCATACCCGCTCGATCATTTTGTCAACAGGTTTTTATGATACGCCTAGATTGATGAATATTAAAGGAGAAGATTTACCCAAAGTCAAGCATTTTTACGATACCCCGCATCCCTATATCGACCAAAAAGTATTGGTGATCGGTGCAGCTAATTCTGCCTGCGACGTAGCATTGGAACTATATCATAAGGGAGCAGAAGTCACCATGTCGGTTAGAAAAGATAACCTCAGTCATCGAGTTAAATATTGGATAAAACCGAATATTGAAAATAGAATAAAAGAAGGATCAATCAAGGCTTATTTTAATACAACAGTAGCAGAAATAACGCCCGATTCCGTCATCTTGAATACACCAGAAGGAAAAATTGAACTAGAAAATGATTGGGTGTTGGCGATGACTGGGTATAAACCAAATTTTGATTTATTTAGAAAAATAGGAATCGAATTGGCAGATGATGGATACCTAACGCCAATTCACAATGAAGAAACGTTAGAAACGAATATGCCAAATGTATATATCGCTGGAGTGATTAATGGAGGTTTATTAACTAGTAAATTCTTTATTGAAAACACTAGAGTTCATGCAGAAATGATTATGGCTGATTTGGCTAAAAAAGTAAAAGTAGCCACACCTAAACCTACCTTAGTTAAGTAATAAAACACCAGAAGCCAAAAATTTCAATTCTTCTTTTGGCTCAACAATAGCAGCAATTTCTGCGGAAGATTTTCCTTCATCTTCAGCGTAATGTCGCAATTCATCTACAGGCGTAACTTCTTTGAAAGCATAGCCTTCCATGATAACTCGTTTGCCTGCAATATCTTTCGGCATAAAAAAGCCGTAATCTTTAAATTTAACAAACATACTTGGTTGGTCAGGATTATCCGAAACTATATTTATCCAGCAACCTTTTGCTTGACAAACACCTTCTACCGTTCCCATTACCTTAGTACTCAAAGAATCCGAACCTGCCATTTTAGCAATCATTTCATCATAAGAAATCGCATCACTTTTATTGATCTCTTCACCAAATGCAATGGCTTCTACTTGCCCATCAGCGGCTAATTGTACTTTCCCCTCAGGAGTAGTACTACAAGCACCTAAAAATAAAAAAAGGCTAAAAGATAAGAATAATTTGTACATGGCAATTTCATTGAAGGTTCTAAATTCTTTAATATATGCTTACAAAGATAATGTATACGGGATAGATAGTCAAAAGTTGATTATACTTCTAGAGATCAGAAGTCAGACCTAAAATCGAAATTTTCTGTCTGAGGTCAGACTAACGTAATATAAACACCTGAAATCCAATAATCTAACGGATAATTTCTGACTTCTGACAGTTTATGTAATAAACGATCTGACACCTGACTTCTTTTAAAATATTAATATCTAATAGCCACACTCAAAATATTATCCCCTTGTTCCATTTGATGAACCGCTTCCATTCCTTCTGTGACTTTACCAAAAATGGTATAATTCCCATCTAAATGGGGCGTTGGAGAATGCGTAATAAAAAATTGTGTCCCTTCCGTATGATTTCCAGCAGAAGCCATCCCAATATATCCTTCGCCATCATAATACGCTAAAGGTAATTCTGATCGAATTGAATAATCTAAACTACCATAGCCATCCCCTCTTGGGCAACCACCTTGAATAACAAAATTCGGGACAATTCTATGAAAGCTCTTATCTTTAAAAAATCCTGATTCGGCTAATTGAATAAAATTAATAACCGTTCCTGGTGCCAATAAAGGAGACAAACTAACTCGAATTTTTCCTTTAGTTGTTTGAATAACTGCGGCAGCACTATTTGTCACTCTTTGTAATAAATTAAAATCAATTGGATGATTAAAAGCAGGTGTAATTTGTTCGGCAGTCGTCGTTTTACCTTGAAAGAAATCAATGACTTTTTGGACTTCATTATAAGTCTCTGTTGCTTCTGGCAATTTTAAGTTTTGTTGTGCGGCTATAATAATCGGTAAACTATCTTGTAAAGCAACTTTAAAATTATCGTTAATCCCCGTCAAAATACCTGAGGCTACTGCGATACTACCAACATCTCCACTTCTAAAAACATCCAATAAAAAACCAGATAAATCCCTCGTGACTCTACGTCTACTAACTCCAAAAACTTTGTCAAAATCGGGGTTCGCAATGATGCGACCAACACCTGCCACTAAAGAAGATTTTTCCACAGCAGATTGTAAATTCGGTACTTGATCCAACATAAAGGAATAATTCCAACCAAAATCTCCCATCGCCTTCAATACAGCTGCTTTTTCAGTCGAACTTTGCGCACTTAAGTAACGCTTTCGCAAAGTTGCATTAATTCCTCCCTTTGTATCCACCATATAAGGTGGTAAGTTTTTATTAGCAGCTTCTAATAATGCTAACTGAACTTGCCAAGGGCGCTCCACTTTCGACATTCTATAATAACTAGCCGCTTGACGGGCAATGCCATTATTAACTAAAAATTGCGCAGCCATTTGTGCTATTGTTAAATTAGGGTCATCCAATGCTGTCAAAATAGTCGCACTCACACTATCATATTCTGCGCCATTTAACGCTCGAATCACATTCACTTTAACTCGATAATCTGTTTCTTCGTTAAATTGGGTAACCAGCGCATTGGTAGCAGCAGGTGTTTTGATTTTGCCTAAAGCAAGTGCCAAAGGAATTCGTATTTTCACATCTTTTTCTGCCGCTAAAGTTTCACTTAGTGCCGCTACATTATTCGTAATATCAATATCCTTTGCTCTACCTAAATAATTCGCTGCTATCATTCTTACCCTTGGCGGATACAAAGTATTATTGACAAAAGTCAACATTTTAGAGGTTCCTTCTGGACTCACCATATCTCTCATGGCAAAACGATAAATACCATAAGCTTGTCCTTCTAATAATAAGGTATCACTAACTTTATAAGTAGAAATGCCTGTCAATAACTTTAGCGTTTCTTTAGGCGCACATTTTCCAACTGCCTCCAAGATAATACTATTTGATCTTACAAATTGCCGAGCCGTATCATATTGCTCAAACGCCTGCATCAAAATAGACGCTCCTCGTTCTTCCCCTAACTGACCAATCGCATAGGCAGCAGCAGCCCTCACCTCTTGAATAGGATCTTTTAATAATTTTGCCAAACTGTCTAAAGCCGTTTTATCTTTGGTAGAACCAAAAGCCATAGCAGCGGCATACCTATAAGAAGGATCTTTATCATGAAAAAAAGGCAATAAAGCGGCTGTTTTTTGTTCGTCTTGATACCGAATAATTTCTTGTAAAGTAGAATCTCTTAAATCCCTAGTAACTTCTGTTAGTACAACTTCTTCTGGCGGTACACATTGAAACAACAATATAAAAAGCAGGAAGAATAACAGGTATTTAAAATTAATGGTCATTATAGTAGATTTATGATGGTATGTAACTGGACAAATAAGTAGTATGGTTTCAGGTAGCGGGTATCAGGTTAAATCTATTCACGTCACACCTGAAACCTTATACCCGATACCTGCCCCCCCTTTTTCACCTTTTCCAGAATAGCGCAAAAATAGCAGCTTTCCGCATTTTAGTGAAAGAAATTAGGCATGCATTCTGCTTTTTAAAATCGTTTTGCATTTTTATCGCTGTTTTCGTGCAATTTTTTTGTAATTCTGCGTTTTAAATAAATGTTAATAGATAGATTTAACCTAATTTCTATTTACGAAACAGCAACACAACATTTTTATTGTCAGCGTTTTATAGATTTAAAGTCATAAAACGGAACATATTATCGGCAAAACGTTCCTTTTAAGGAAACACTCGTTCAACAACTAAAGGTAATTTTTTTAAAATGGATATTTACGAACGTAAATCTAAGTGGAAATGGTATTTGGGCATTGCAGGAATTATCATCGTATTCATTTCGATGTTATATACTAATTATTTGACTTCAAATCTAGCTGCCGAAGAAAAAAAGAATGTTGAGTTATGGATTATGGCTCAAGAGCGGCAAGCAGAAATGATGAAAGATGACTCAACTTTTAGTAAGGACTACACATTACACAACCATATTACAATTTCGAATACTACAATACCATTAATTCTGGTAAATGATGCTGGAATAATTGAAAGTACTAGGAATTATCCAGAAGTAGAAGATGAAAGTGGATTAATAATTGAGGAAAAACTTAAATCATTAATCCCAAAAGTGGAATCGCTAAAAAAACAAGGTAGAGAATTAATACTAGAAACAGATCATTTTGTACAATTTGTCTACTATGATCAATCAAGAAATTTAACCTTACTCCAATATTATCCATTAATTCAATTTCTTTTGATAGCTGGTTTCATAGCCTTTGGCTACTTCAGTTTCAGCTCCTCCCGCCGAGCCGAACAAAACCAAGTTTGGGTAGGTATGGCAAAAGAAACCGCCCACCAATTAGGTACGCCAATTTCTGCCATTATGGGTTGGATAGACCATTTAAAAGATATGTATGGTAGTGATGAATACATGCAAGATGTAGTAACAGAGTTACAAAAAGATACAGGTAGGTTAGAGTTAATAGCCGATCGGTTTTCTAAAATTGGCTCGGAGCCAAAAATGGAACCAATTAATATTTACGATGAGTTAGAAAGTATGCGCGCCTATATGCAAAGACGAGCGTCTCGTAGAATAGAATTTGAATTCCCTGATCCTACTCAAGTGCAAGAAGTCCATATCAATCCACCTTTATTTAATTGGGTTTTAGAAAATCTACTCCGAAACGCACTAGATGCTATGGGAGGGAAAGGAAAAATAAGTGCCAAAGTTTATAAGGAAAAAAACCATGTTTGCATAGATATTAGCGATACAGGGAAGGGGATTCCCGCTTCCAAATTCAAAACTGTTTTCAAACCAGGTTACTCCACCAAGAAAAGAGGATGGGGTTTAGGTCTTTCCCTTGCTAAAAGAATAATTGAAACTTACCACTCTGGCAGGATTTTTGTAAGTAAATCGGTAGCTAATGAACAAACTACTTTTACTATAAAACTCCCTGTAAACCACCATGTTAGAGGAGCAATCGCGAATTAATCACCTTTTTTGGCACAGTTTGCACCCAATAAATTTACTGGTGCTATTCCTACTTTGTGCTTTCCTGTTACTTCCCCTCGGTAGTAAAGCTAATCCACTATTCCAAGATATTCCCGTTACCGTTATAGATACTAAGACAGGCGAACCATTATTTCCTGTTAATATTTATACAGAAGATACGCGTTTTTTCGTAGCGACCGATATAGACGGGAAAGCAATCATCTCTAACTTAGGCTATAGAGACATCGTTGTTTTCAGTTATACAGGGTACAAAACGCTAAAATTGCCCATCTACGAAATCAGGAATAAGAAGGGTGAAATTTTCATGGAGGAAGATATAGAATTATTATCGGAGGTGGTGGTAGTAGGCAGAAGAGACGACCGCATTGAAGAAATTCCTTACCAAATAGAGCGCATTACCAACAAAGAAATTCAGTTTAGTAACGCGCAGACTTCAGCAGATTTGTTAGAAAAAAGTGGCAATTTATTTGTCCAAAAAAGTCAAATGGGTGGGGGCAGTCCTATCATTAGAGGCTTTGAAGCCAACAGAGTATTATTGGTCGTTGATGGAGTAAGAATGAATAATGCCATTTATCGAAATGGCCATTTACAAAATGCGATTACGATTGATCCTGCCATTTTACAGCAAGCAGAAGTTATTTCTGGACCTGGTTCCTTGACGTATGGTAGTGATGCCTTAGGAGGAGTCGTTCATTATCGAACGAGAGACCCCGAATTAGCTTATGGTCCTAACGAAGATTTAGTTTTAAAAACAAATGCTTCTCTGCGCTATTCCTCTGCTAACTTTGAAAAAGCCTTCCATGTAGACTTTAATCAAGGGCAAAAAAAATGGGGTTCTCTGACTAGTTTTTCAATGGTCGATTATGATAACTTAATAGCAGGAAATGTTAGACCAGCAGCCTATCCTGAATTTGGGAAGAAATATGTAGTTCCATTAAAGGATCCTACCTCTAGAGATAAAGCCATCAATCCAAATGTTAATCAACAATGGGGAACACAATATGGCCAAATAGATTTTCTACAAAAATTAAAATTTCAACCAACTGATAATTTATACTTTGTAGCGAACCTGCAATGGTCCGCTTCCTCTGCTATTCCTCGTTATGATAATCTAGCAGAAACGATAGCAGATTCTAGTGATTTGAAATGGAGAGAATGGTATTATGGGCCTCAACAAAGAATTTTAGGATCTATCAAAGCTCGTTTATTGGATCAAAAGTACTTTGATCGGGGTACTATCATCGCTTCTTTTCAAAAAGTAGATGAGGATCGCTATAAGCGTAAATGGGCAAAGAACTGGCGAAGTGTAAGTCAAGTAGATGTATTTGTTTATTCATTAACTGCTGACTTTGATAAATTTTTAACTGAAGACGAGCGGATTACCGTTTCTTATGGATTAGATTGGAGTCGAAATGATGTCAAGTCTACAGCAAAAGAAGTATATGTACATAGAGGTAGTCAGCAAGGAGATATTCTATTAGATGGGGATGATATTATTTCCCGATATCCAAGCGGAGGTAGTGCTATGAATAGTTATGGTGCTTATACCAATCTAAAATGGAAAAGTAAGAATAATGTACTAGCCGCTGAAGCAGGCTTGCGCTATAGTCTAGTTCAATTAGCTGGCTTTTTTGGCGCAAATGATCCAATTCAATGGCCACAGAATTATATAGATGGCATTTACCTTAAAAATGATGCCTTAACTTTTGGCACAGGATTAACGGCCAATACTAAAGATAAATGGCAATTTAGAGCCTTAATTGCTTCTGCTTTCCGTTCACCTAATATTGATGATTTTGCACAAATTAGAGAAAAGAATGGGTTCATTACCGTACCCAATCCTACTTTAAAACCAGAACAGGCTTTGACCTTTGAAGTAACGGTAGGTAAACAATTAGGGGCTATTAAAACAGATAATACAGGAAAAAAATCAGGTACTAGTTTAAATATAAGCGCAACTACTTTTCGAACCGATCTAAAAAATGCTTTAACTCGACAAAATTTTGCACTACCAGATGGTACAACCGTTTTATTTAGAGACAATGAAGCATTAGAAATACAAGCAAACGTAAATGCTACGACGGCTACAGTTACAGGAGCATCTGGTAATTTTAGTCTTAAAATAGGCGCTAACTTTGAATTACAATCTAGCATTAGTTATACCAAAGGAACATATAGGTTTCAGGATAATCTAGAAGGAATCGTGATTGATACCATTGTTCCTTTTGCTCATATTCCACCTTTATATGGAAAAACTAGCCTAACCTTCAACTTGGGTAAATGGAGAATATCTCCAACCGTTCGCTATAATGGCAGAAAACGACCAAATGATTATGCAGTAGCGTCTGCTAGACTCATTAATGGTAACGAAATACTACTAAGAAGAGATGGGACTTCTGATAATATTGATTATTCTCCTTTTGGTTTTATTGATGTGAATGGTGATCCTTGTATCCCTGAAGACCCTAATAGAAATACTATTTGTCAAGAAGGTTATGCAGGGTCTTTAGCTTGGACAACTTATAATATTTACACCGAATACCAAATCAATGACAAATTTTCAATCAATTTAAGTGTCGAAAATATTGGTGATTTACATTATCGTCCTTTTTCTTCTGGTGTAAGTAGTGCAGGGAGAAATTTTATCATTGGATTGAGAGGCAGTTTTTAAATAATGATGAACGATGAATTAGTAAACTTGCGAATTTAGGAATGGAATTATTGAAAAAACTGTCATTACTAAAGAATAAAAGATTAGTTAGTTATTGAAATTTTATCGTTAGTCTCCTACCATTTCCCATATTATAAAGCTCCATTCTAAGAAGCAATAAAGTCTGTTTTTGCTACAATTCATCATTTTTGAGCGAAGCTATTTATACAAGCGACTAGCCGCTAAATATTCAAAAACTGCAGGAGTTACTAAATATTCCACAGATTGTCCATGCTTAATACACTTCCGAATATAGCTTGCCGAAATATCCATCAACGGCGCTTCAAATAAAGCCACCCTTTCATGATTAGCTAGTGCCCCTAAGTCATAATTAGGGCGACTGTAAACGTAAATTTGATGATTTTTCAAAATCGTTTCATAATTTTTCCATTTATGAAAAGTCCCTAAATTATCTCCGCCCATAATTAAGACAAATTCTTTCGTCGGATGTTTCTCTTTCAGATAGGTCAAGGTATCTACAGTATACGATGGTTTGGGTAAATCAAACTCTATATTAGAGGCTTTCAGTTTTGGATTGTCCTCAATCGCTAAGCGAACCAAATGCAAACGATCATAATCTCTCGCCAAGGATGATTTTTGCTTTAGTGGATTTTGTGGAGAAACCACCAACCAAACTTCCTTCAAATCCGTATGAGTAGCCATATAGTTCGCTATAATCAAGTGCCCTACATGAATAGGATTAAAAGATCCAAAAAATAAACCTATCTTCATTCTATGAAAAGTTTAGTACAATCAAATTAAATCAGCTATCTATTCTTTTTTCAATAACAAAAGACGATATTTGCTAAACTAAAAATAAGCGTAAAAAATACGCTTATAAGGTATTTAAGAAAAATTATCAAAATAAAAGTGTAATTATTCAGAACTAAGAGTAAAGCATTATTCGAAAATTCAGTCAATTTATGATCTCATTGAACCAATATTTTCGGATATTTAGTCTCTTTTCTCTCAATGTAATGGTTTCTAATCTCTGTTCTGAATAATCACAGCAAAGTAACAATAAATCTAAATTAATCATGGCAAAAATTTTAGTAACAGGTGGTTGCGGATACATTGGAAGCCACACCCTAGTTGACTTAATAGATAATGGGTTTGATGTTGTTTCTGCAGACAATCATTATAATTCTGCTCCTTCTGTTTTAGATGGTATCGAAAAGATTACCAAAAAACGAGTTAAAAATTATGCAATTAATCTTTGTGATTTAGCCGCTACCAAGCAAGTTTTTGAGGAGAATCCTGATATTGTAGGCGTCATTCATTTTGCCGCCTTAAAAGCCGTAGGAGAGTCTGTTGAGAAGCCACTACTTTATTTTCAAAATAATTTAGGCAGTTTATTAAATATCTTGGAATGCATGAAAACATTTAAGGTTAAAAACTTAATTTTTTCTTCCTCCTGTTCCGCTTATGGAAATGCAGATGAGTTACCCGTTACAGAAGACACGCCATTCAAAGAAGCGGAAAGTCCGTATGCTCGAACGAAACAGATGGGCGAACATATCTTACAAGATTTTGCTAAAACCTATACCGATTTCAATTGTATCTCCTTAAGGTATTTTAATCCAGCGGGCGCACATGAAAGTGCCATTATCGGAGAATCTCCAACCAATAATGCTAGTAATTTAGTACCTGTAATTACAGGAACAGCAATCGGCGCTAGAAAAAGTTTTACCGTTTTTGGAACGGACTATGATACTAGAGATGGCAGTTGTATTAGAGATTACATCCACGTCATGGACTTAGCCAACGCACATACCAAAGCAATGGAATTTGTGGTAGCTGGAAAGAATGAAAATAATTCGGATGTCTTTAATTTAGGAATCGGCGCAGGAGTTTCCGTCATCGAAGCCATTACTGCTTTTGAGAAAGTGAATGATATAAAATTAAACTATGAATTAGGACCAAGACGAGCAGGAGACGTAATTGCTATTTACGCCAATTATACCAAAGCAGCCGAGTTATTAGGTTGGCAACCAAAACGAAATATTGATGATATTATGCGAACTGCTTGGGAATGGGAAAAAGTAAAAAATAAGTAGTAGATTAAATTCAAAATGTAAAATTTAGTATTTTCAATTTTACATTAAAAAAAGTGGTTGCTGTAGCTTAGCGAATAAGAGCTTGATAATTACCTGATGGTTAAAAATAATGCTAAATTCCAACAACCACTCTGGTCAATGCTGTATGTAAAAGTGGTATTCTTTAATACTACTTTCAGTTAATCAATTGCAAAATAGGTGTTAATCAACTATAAAAAAATAGGTAAATTTTGAATTAATAAAGTTTAACCAAGATTCAGGCATTTTTACGAAAATGTTAAGACCTTAAAACTCTTTAACATTGACAATCAACAAGTTATCATCGTCAAAAAATAAATTTAGGGTTTTTATTAAAATTTTTAATAGACAGTTAAAATGCAAAAAAGCGGTATATTGCTCCTTATTTTAAGAGAAAGGAGTAATTATGCCAAGCGCTTCAAAATAAAAAAATCATTCCACCAATAAATTGTAACTTTTTGTCTTTTTATTCTAGCTTGCGCAAAATTGAAAATTGCTTAAATTTCACCTATCCATGAGTGACGAAGAACGACTAAAAAAATGGCGGTTAGTATTAGGTAAGCATGCCGATCCTGAACAGACCGTTAACTTAGGAGCAGAGGAAGCAGGCAAAGATGGAGTATTAGAAGCCTTATACGATAGCGACAATGAGCGCAAAGGAGGACTAGGCAGTTCTTCGCCAAGAATCAACCGATGGTTAGGAGATATTAGAAAATACTTCCCTAAGTCGGTGGTGCAAATCATGCAAAAGGATGCTTTTGAACAACTGAATATAGAAAAGATGCTCTTCGAACCAGAGTTCTTAGAGTCCATCGAGCCTGATGTTAATTTAATCGGCACCCTCTTATCGCTCACCAAAGTAATGCCGCAAAAGACGAAAGAAACTGCCAAAAAAGTCGTCCGAAAAGTTGTCGAAGAATTGGAAAAGAAGTTGACCAATCCAATGCGCCAAGCAGTCAAAGGCAGCATTAATAGAGCTACTAAAAATAGGCGACCAAAACTCAAAGAAATAGATTGGCATCGAACCATTAGAGCCAACCTCAAACATTATCAAAAAGATTTGGGCACTATTATACCAGAGACAATAATTGGTTATGGCAAAAAGGGACAAGCGCTAAGAAAAGTTATTTTATTAGTAGACCAGAGTGGATCAATGGCTACATCGGTCGTTTATGCAAGTGTTTTTGGTGCCATTCTCGCTTCTCTGAAATCTATTAAAACACATATTATCGTTTTTGATACTGCAGTAGTTGACTTGACACCAGAATTACATGATCCCGTAGATTTATTATTTGGCACTCAATTAGGTGGTGGTACAGATATTAATAAAGCCGTTGGATATGCCGAATACTTAATTCAAAATCCAACCGATACCATCGTTTTTCTTATTAGTGATTTATTTGAGGGTGGAAATGAAAATGCTTTATTAAAAAGAGTAGCAGCTATCAAAGCTAGTGGGGCACAATTTATTACTTTATTAGCCTTAAATGATGATGGCGCACCAACTTTTGATCGGTCTGTGGCGCAAAAATTTGCGGGTTTTAATGTACCTTCTTTTGCTTGTTCGCCTGATCAATTCCCTAGTTTAATGGCAACCGCCATCAAAAAAGACAATGTACATAATTGGATGGCTAAAGAAGGAATTTTAAATCAAGGATGAAGGCTTAAGAATTGTTCTATTGTTAAATGGCTATATTGTTTTGTATCAAAATATACTTCAGCAATTTCTACAATCGCCATTAGCAATACAACTATAAAACAATATAGCCTTTTAGTTTTTTCTATTCTCTTCCTATACTGTTCGGCGTAATCTCCTCTAAATATTGACTTGATTTACCATATACATCTGAGTAAAAATCATTTTGTTGTTTTGCTTGCACGATTCTTCGCAAACCATCTCCTACTTTGTAATTTCTAGGAATTAAAGTTGCTGGTGGTGGTGTTTCCTCTACCAAAGTAGCTGAAGTAATCGCTACGGTCATTGGTTGACTAGCTGGTGTTTGAAAGTTAATATATTCTTCAATACGCTCTGTACTTGGAGCTGTTGATTCTTCCGTTTTATTCATGACAAATAAAATTGGATTCCCTCTATCATATTGATACAATTCATATTTCTCAATGGTATTAATAAGCATCGTCGCATAATGTTTTGCGGTTGCATATCCTGCCTTTTTTAAGCCTTTAGCCCAACCTTTATAATCTGTTTTTTCTAAACTAAAAAGAAAGCTATATCTTTTATTAACTAATAAAAATTCAGAGTGGTCGTAGTAAGAAGCAGCAGGATCTTTATAAGTTCTAAAACAAGACTTTACTAATTTGCCATTTACATAATCATCATCTTTATGGTAGTATTTGCCGCCAGTCCAATCTCCTTTACATTTAATTCCGAAGTGATTATTTGATTTTTTGGCTAAGCCACTTTGCCCGTACCTAGATTCAATAATTCCTTGTGCTAAAGTAATACTTGCAGGTATGCTAGTTCTTTCCATTTCTTGTACCGCTATGGTGCTATACTGGTCAACATAGTCCAAGATCAGTTGATCTGCATTATTATTATCGGTAAAAGAAGAAAGAAAAAAAATAGCAGCAAGTGCTGAAAAGATTTGAAGGTTGTTCATCGTGGGTAGGTTTTAAAATGAATAAATAGAGACGGTTGAGTTAATCTCTTCTGAACGTTTCGCAATGAAACCTACCTACGTCGAACTGGAGAAATACCTAAGAGAAAGGGCGGGAATCAATTAGTACTTGATTCCCATCCTTTGGATGGTTCTCTTAGTTATGGTTGGTCACGGCTTAATGACCGGTTTTTTATAGTGTTAAATAGTCCGTGAGGGGGCTAACATTACAGTAAAACTGTTATATCATATTCACATTTCTTGTAATACAAAATGAATGCCATTTTTTTATAATATGTTTTGATTCCTATTTTTTCTTAGTATTCTATCAAAAAACGTTAATAAATTATTAAAATTTCTATGTATTTAAATAAAATTGCCCCCAAAACGGCATTTTTAGGAATACTTTTTTCGACTAGACTGAATAAACAAGGAAATATTAGCGTTTACTTAAAAAATAAATTTATTTACATCCATCTTCTCCATATAAAATGGGTCTTTTGAATAATTGAATTTAAATTTTATCACTCAAGAAAATCAAATTTTACACCTGCTCTCACTTGACAAGTATAGCATAAGTAAAATTTGATCATCTTATTATAATACGATACAACATGAAAAAATTAACTTCTTGGATAAGCCTATTATCCTTCTTAACAATTGCCACTTCTATTTTTGCAGACACCAAAACGCTTTCTCCTTTTGATGAAATTATCCTTTCAGGAAACGTTAGTGCGCTTTTGGTCGCAGGAGAAGAAGAAAGTATTGAAGTTAAAAATGATGCCGATCGCTTAGATTTTTATGTAGAAGGAAAATCCTTAAAAGTAAAAGCGACAGACCTTGTAAAATATAATAAGACGCCTACAATAAAAGTTATTATTACTTATAAGAAGCTAAGGGTGCTAAAAGCAAGAGCAGGTTCTTCTGCCTATACAGAACAGCCAATTAGCGGTGACAAATTAGATTTACGATTTTCGACGGGCGCATCAGGAGAGCTTGAGGTCGCTCAAAGTTCATTGGACATTAATGTCTCAGAAGGGGGTAATCTAAAATTACGAGGAGAAACAGATTGGCAAGAAATAAAAGTAGCAACGGGTGGTATGCTATCCGCCTATAAATTAGAAGCACTCAATACCGTCGTCAAAGCAAATACTGGTGGAAGCGCGAAAGTTACCACGACTAAGAGTATTAACGCTAGAGCCAATACAGGAGGCAGTATCAACTACAAAGGAGACCCTAGAAAGGTCCAGCGAAAAGATGGGCTTTCGGGGACCATTAGAAGTTTATAGAATTAGATAATTTGGCTGCCCATTCATTTCAGTAAAATGAAAAGACCTTTATTACAATTGTTGTAGCAAAGGTCTTTCCTTTTTTAAGGATAAAAACAAAAAGTCGGAGCAAATAACTCCGACTCGAAATAAACACCTAAAACCCTATTAACTAATCTTTTATATTATCGAAGCCATTAATCAAGGCTATTGCTATTATTGGAATGGTTATCTAAAAAACATTTATTCGTGAAATTTAGTTTCCACCTGCCTCTATAATCCATCAAACTGTTTTCATCAATACCATTCACTTACTATATATCAATTGCTGTTCCATTCCAATTTTTCAGACTTTTTGCTATATCCCAACAAGAACAAACTGTCAATATGACAATAAAACTAAAACAAAAATGCCATTTTGTCATCAATCTATAAATTATTTACCTCTGCAAATTCCCAATTAGAATAAATTACCTCTTTTTAGTAACCGAATCTCTAAGACTTTTATATACTTTTGTACCTTGCAGTATTGATTACAATTATTTCAGAAGAGAATTGCTATAAATAAACTATGTATCCAGATTTATCTTATATACTACACGATCTTTTAGGAACAGATGTTGACAATGCTTTTTCCATTGTCAAGACCTTTGGATTACTATTGGCTATCGCTATTTTAACAAGTGCTTATTTCTTAAACTTAGAATTAAAACGCAAAGAAAAAGAGGGACTCTTAGGAGCGACTTTGGTAAAAACACTAGTTGGTGAACCAGCTGCTACCAGCGAATTAGTTATCAACGCTATTTTTGGCTTTTTACTAGGCTTTAAAGTCGTTCACATTGCTTTAAATTTTCCAGCCTTTCAAGCAGATGCACCAGGTTTTTTATTTTCTACCCAAGGAAATGTATTAGCAGGTATCATTGGCGCAATTGCTTTAGCAGGTATTAAGTATTGGGAAAAAGAAAAACAACGCTTACCTAAACCGAAGACAGAAGAAAGCTTAGTTTATCCAAGCGATAGAATTGGCGACATTACTTTAATTGCTGCCTTTACTGGTATTTTAGGCGCCAAGTTTTTTGCCATCTTCGAGGATTTGAGTAACCTAACCTTGGACAATTTTTTCCATGCGCTACTTTCTGGCGGAGGTTTAGCAATTTACGGAGGTTTAATTGGTGGGTTTATTGGTGTTGTGTGGTATCTGAAGAAGCATAAAATTAATGTGTCACAAGTAGCTGATGCCGTCGCCCCCGCCTTAATCATTGGGTATGGAGTAGGGCGAATCGGTTGCCAATTATCTGGTGACGGAGACTGGGGAATTGTTAATGAATTGGCACAACCATCTTGGTGGTTCTTACCTGATTGGTTATGGGCTTATGATTATCCGCAGAATGTGTTAAATAATGGTGTGCCCATTGAAGGTTGTGAAGGCAATTATTGTCGAGCTTTAGCTAAAGCTGTTTTCCCAACACCTGTTTATGAAATGGTCATGGCATTTACAATTGCAGGTATTTTATGGGCTTTGCGCAAGCGCTTACCCGTTCCAGGTATGCTATTTTGTGTATATATGATTTTAAACGGTTTTGAGCGATTCTGGATAGAGAAAATTAGAGTGAATGCAGAGTATGATATTTTTGGTTTCCATCCTACCCAAGCGGAGATTATTGCCGTTTTGTTATTTTTGTTGGGAAGTGCAGGGTATTTTATTTTGCGGAAACGTGGGAAGGCCCTATTCAATTAATAAATGACTGCTTGGGTATGCCAAATTTTCAAAAATTTGACATATCTCTAAACCTAGATTCAAGGCACATTAGTATTCTCCTTTAAGTACAGCTCTTAAAGATTTCTCTTCTTGCGTATAAATAAAACTCAAGTACAATAAGAGCAATAAAGTATTCACGCCTAAAGTAGCCATTAAACCAGTTGGACTGATCCATTCACTCAATAAATAAACACCCACTGCTACTATTAAATAAAGGCTCATTCGCCAAATAGCATAAGGAATTGGGTAATACTTTTGTCCTAAAAGATAGCAAACACCTGTCATAAAAGCATAGCAAATTAAAGTCGCCCAAGCAGACCCCACATACCCTAAAATTGGAATCCACCAAATATTTAATGCTATTGTAATCAACGCGCCACCTACAGAAATATAAGCGCCCCATTGAGTTTTATCAATCAATTTATACCAGACAGAGAAGTTATAATAAAGTCCAGCTAGTACATTGGCTACTAAAACTATGGGGACTATTTTTAGACCTTCTCTAAAGTCTTTCCCTATGAGATACTTAAATAAGTCTAAGTAAAGGGTTACGACCAGAAAGCCTATAAGCGTAAAGACTAAAAAGTATTTAGCAACTAGGGCATAAAGTATTTTAGCGTTTTTATCATTTTTATTTCTAAAGAAAAAAGGTTCTGCTCCATATCTAAAAGCTTGAGTGAACAAAGAAATAAGAATCGCTAATTTGTAATTCGCACTATAAATTCCTACTGCTTCTACTCCACAATCTTTACCTTCGGCGTGTAGTAGCGGAAGCAGTAGTTTATCTAGCATTTCATTAATCAGATAAGCAAAACCAACTACTACTAGCGGTAAAATATAGCGCATCATCTTCTTCCATAAGGCGTAATCAAAGAAAAATTGATACTGTTTAAACGTTGGGGATAAGAGGACAAAAGAAACCAGGCTAGCAATAAAGGTAGAAATGAAAATATATCCGATTCCTATTTCTGAAGAATAAATCGTATTAATAAATGGGTGTAAAAAAGAGAACTGATTATTTCCTAAAACCCAAGGACAAAACAGTATAAAAAAGAGGTTGAGACCAAGATTAACAAAAATATTAGACAATCGAACTGTTGCAAAACGAATAGGCCTTCCAGCTAATCTTAATTCCGCATAAGGTAATTCACTAAGTGCATCAAGCACAATAATTCCAACACATATATAAATATAAGTTAGGTAAGCTTCGAGACTGTAAGCTTGCGCATACAAAGGAGATAAAAAGAGGAAAAGAATACCTAAAATTAAGGTGGAAATAATCAAGGAAGACAAAGAAGTATTAAAAATGTCTTTCCTATTTAAGGATTTATCTGTACCAAATCGAAAGTAAGCAACTTCCATTCGATAAGTGAATAAGACCATTAAAAAAGCAATGGCAGAAAAAAGTACACTTACTTTTCCATATTCTCCTGTGGGAAATTTATTGGTATAAAGCGGAACAAGTGCAAAATTTAAAATCCGCCCTAAAATACTACTAACCCCATATATCGCTGTTTCGCTGGCCAATTTTTTAATGGACATTTGGTCTTATTTTACCGTACGGGCGAATTCATTCGCCCAAAAAAGGGTTTCTAGTGTTAAGGGCGAATTCATTCGCCCGTACGGTTACGTAAATAAAGCAATAACTAAAGTAATGGAGGTAGCGACAAAACCAACCATAAAAATATTATAAGACGTCGTTAAATAACGATATTTTTTATCTAGTACTTTTCCTAAGTAGTATAAATCCCTCACCATATTGCCATACATCAATTCGCCGTCTCTAAAAACAGCATCCATTGCTGCTTCGTATTCCTCCAAATCTAAATGAACAAAATTACCAAAGAAAACGATATTTTTTTGATTGATAATTTTATCTTTTGATTGCTTATTAATCGTCGTCACTTTTGGTCGAGCAGATAAAACAGCAAATACTAAGGAGGTTAATCCCGTTATAAAAAAGACGCTAATCGCCATCAAAATCATCGGGGCTGTTTCTGCAACATTTCTATAGGTCAATAAAGAAATCATGACCGATAATAAAATTGCATTGACACTAATCATGATATTTGCCTTATTATCAGCAATCGCACTTAGATTAATATGATTTCGATAATTCGTTCGGAAGAAGGTTTGAATCGCTCGATTAGGCACTTTTTCTTCGAGGTTTTCAAATGTATTGGGCGTTACAGGTTCGACAAAAAGGTTCCGCTTCTTTTTTAACTTCTGCAGCTGATTTTTAACTGTTAAAATATTAGTCGCTAAAGTAGAAGCAAAAGTCAATTTACCGTAAGGTGTATAAAATTTAGTCCCTAAAAGTCGTTGCAATTCCAAAGTATACCATTGCTCTTTTGGCAAGGGTGTTTTTTGAAACAGCTCTTGTTCTAATTGTAACAAAGCAGATTTCGCCCCAAAAGTTTCTCCATAAGCAGCTAGCCCATGAAAAGCGTCGTGAAAGACTTCTTGCTCTCCATTGACTGGTACTTTTGATGTATTTGCCAAACGAATAAAATCTTTAATTTTTTCCGTTTTTGCTTTGGGATACCCTTCCTCCGTTAAGAATGCTACGACATTTTTAATCGCTGCTTCAGTTGGATTCGTATAATCTGATAAATGACCTGTTGGGAAAAACCAGCCAGCAATGCACAACATTTCTATTGCTTGTCTAGGCAAGTTAAAATCAGCGCCTACCTCTTGAATAGATTCCACCAATCTTGAGGCAAACTCATAATTATGATACAATAAGCGACTATCTTGATTGGTTTTAAACAAATCAAAAACAGTCGTTTCCGCTTTAGTCAACATTCCTTGAGGAAGAATTTGTTTTGTTTGAAGTGTCATTGCTACCTAAGTTGATTTAAAGAAATGATTCAAGTTTAGTCACCAATTGTTTTTTGGACATCAATTTATAACCCACAACTTGAAAAAATTAAATTTAAATCGAGACTTTCCAAATAAATTTTCGTCTATAAATTGAAGAACTACTTATATTATATAATTTCTTTAGAAAAACAATCGAAAATTTTCTCTAGGAAACATTTAATTCAGTAGATTACAATTTATTTTACGCACAAATTAAGCTTTAAGGTCGCACTTGCGCAATTTTTTTACGAATTTAGTAACTTTATTGTTGAAAAAAGTGATATTTCTTACTTTTTCCTATTCCATACTCATCCTTTTAGATGAAAAGGAGCAAGCAACCTACATTATTAACGATAATATTTTATCAAAAAATTTATTTCTAATTTATGGCAAATTTAATCGACTTATTACAAAGCCAGTTATCCGACGGATTAATTGACCAATTGAGCAAACAAATCGGTGCCCCTCAACAACAAACTCGTACAGCAGCAGATAGCATTCTTTCTTCTTTAATTGGTGGATTAGCAAAAAATGCACAACAACCAGGAGGAGCAGATGCTTTAGCTAATGCTTTAGATAATGATCACGATGGTAGTCTTTTAGACAACTTAAATGATTTAATTGGTGGCGGCCAATCAACTAACATCAATCCTAGATCAGCGAACGGAGAAGGAATCTTAAAGCATGTACTTGGCGGAAAGAAAGGTGGTGTAATGGATATGGTAAGTCAAATTAGTGGACTTGGTCAAGGACAAACAGGTAACTTAATGGCTATGTTAGCACCTATCGTAATGGGCATGTTAGGAAAACAAAAACGATCAAGTGGATTAGATTCTGGTGGTATTGCTAATATTTTAGCTGGTGCTTTGGGTGCTCAAAAGCAACGAGGTGGCTTAGCTACAACTTTAATTACAAATCTGTTAGATAGAGATGGTGATGGTAGTGCGGTAGATGATGTGGCTAAGATTGGAATGAATATCTTTAGCAAATTCTTTAGAAGGTAGACTACTTATTCCTAGAAATCACAAAAGGTCATCAAATAATCTTACTGTAAAATATAAGAAGGTCATGGGTGTTGTTCCATGGCCTTTTGTCGTTTTAAGCGAAAAAAAATTCAGTACGCTTTCGATTATCTTTATCTCCTAAATTCTTTATTCCTTTATAATAGAACGTCAGCTAAAAAAGGTATCTCTAAAAAGGATAAAGAATTCTTATTGGATGAATTAGATAGTATGATAGAAACCTTAGAAGATTGGAGAGAGAATAACCCGCCTCTGCCTAAAAGGAAAACTTCTTGATTAGTTGACTAAAGTATATACTCCTTATTTTGGTTTTTCTCTCCTAAAACAATTCATAGTTACTTAAAATAAAAAAGCAACCAACTGATTATCAGAAGGTTGCATTTTATGGTTGAGGTCGGACGCGGATTCGAACCGCGGTAGCAGGTTTTGCAGACCTGAGCCTAGCCGCTCGGCCACCCGACCCTACTATTTTTATAACTTAACTTATAAAATCGCTTTCTTTTAAAAAGACCGCAAAGATAAATTATTTTTTAAAACAATCATGTATTTTAACGAATAAAATACTAAATAGTTTCATTTCGCTGGTATCTTTGTATTTTATTATCGACTTAGCAATTAATCAAAATATAAGATGCCAACGATCAAAAATATAGCTACTATTTTAGCTGCTTTTATCTTACTAATTTCCTTGTGTTTTAGTTGCAATTTTTCGCAAAAAGAATTGCCGCAAAAAAATATTTTACAAGTGGAGTATTATGTAAGGTATTTGCAAACTGATAAACAAGTTAAAGCAAGCATAAGTTTCATGGAAATAGATTCTACTAAAAAAAGAATGGCCAAGCGAATGGAAGAAGTCTTGTTTGCGAATAATTCGTTAAATGGGGAAAAGGTGGGGAATCAATATCGTTATCAATTAACGAAAGAGTTACCTTTTGCAGCAAAGTACGATTGGTCTTACCGATTGAATAATACGAAAACAGTAACCAATAAAATTAATATTGAACCGATAAGTGATTTTGTGATTAAGAAAGGAAAAGTGAGTAAAACAGCGGGAACCAATTTGACTTTTGAAGGAGTGGAGCTATCAAGTAAAGAAACCTTAGTCCTTTTATTAAGTGATGCTAATAATAAAACCGTCACGATAAAAATTGACAATCATCCAAGAAATGCCCCAATTACGATCCTTCCCGAACATGTGAATCGATTGGCTGTAGGAAGCGGAACACTTTACTTAGTCAAAAAGGAAAATATACAAACGGAGTCCGATGGTATTCAGGTAACGGGTTTAACCGAGTATTATTCAACTGTTAAAGCAATTGAGGTAATAGAATAGAAATTAGTGGTGGCTGAAGTTCTGAAAAAGTAAAAAATAAAGAGTCAAGTTTCTAAATAATAAGCACTACAGGTAAATGTTTTACGAATTCATCATTTATAGTTCATCGCTTGCTAAGGTTTTGTCTGATCAACTAAATTAGCGGTCAGCATTCTTTCTTCTAAATATTGTCTTTTTTTACTACTAATACTATCTTTTAGATATTTTTCAATAGCTAAACTAGCAATAGGTGCAGCATAAGTGCCACCAAAACCACCATTTTCAATATAAACAGCGATGGCAATTTTAGGATCGTCTTTAGGGGCAAAAGCAAAGAAAATAGAATGGTCTTTTCCTGCATTTTGAGAAGTACCCGTTTTTCCACAAATGGGAATATCTTCAATATAAGCTTGCTTTGCAGTTCCAGCTAAGACTACTTGCTCCATCCCATCAATGATTGGCTGAAAATGCGATTGATCAATGTTAACCTGTTGTATCTTTCGATATTTAGGATTCGGTCTAATAACCGTTTTATCCTCTGCTCGGAATTCTTTCGCTAAATGTGGAAGGATATAACGCCCTTTATTACCAATTAAGGCTGCAAGGTTGGCCATTTGTAAGGTGGTCATTTCAATTTCTCCTTGACCAATTCCTACAGACATAATTTTTCCTGAGTTCCAACCACCATCATTTTTATAAATTTTGTCGTAGTAGATTGGGTTAGGATTATTTCCTTTTTTTTCTCTAGGATAATCAATTTCTAGTTGTTTACCTATACCAAATTGGGTTAGGTAATCATTAAATACGGATAAGCCTTTTTGCGGAATTGATTCACCATATTGATCGACTATATCTCGAAACGTTCTAAAGAAATAAGAATTGCAGGAATGTTTAATCGCTTTGGTCAGGTCTACATGCCATTCGTGGTTGTGACACCCAAATTTTCTTGAATTGGCTTTTCCCGGTTGATAGTATCCTTTACAAGTGACTTTCTGATCGAGTGTTACAATTTCTTCTTCTAAAGCGACCAAACCGACTATAGTCTTAAAGATAGAACCGGGTGGATATTTTGCCATAACGGATCGATCAAAAAATGGCTCCAAGCTATCTCGTTCTAATGCTTTATAATTATTGCCTCTATTTGGACCAATTACCAAAAGGTTTGGATTATAACTAGGCGCACTTAGCATCGTTAAAATTTCCCCTGTTGCAGGTTCTATCGCCACAATACTCCCTCGTTTATTTTTCATCAATTCTTCACAATAAACTTGTAAATCTATGTCTAATGAGGTAATTAAATTCTTTCCAGAAACTGCAGGAATATCCGACTCGCCATTATCATGCGCCTCTACCTCTCGACCAAATTTATCTTTGAGCATAAACTTTACGCCTTTCTCTCCTCTCAATTCTCTTTCGTATTGATATTCCAGACCACTTTTACCTACATAATCTCCTAGAGAATATACGCCATCAGATGCTTCAATTTGTTTGCGATTGACTTCTCCTAAATATCCTAAAACATGTGCCGCATTAGAAAAAGGATAGCCTCTTACATTTCTTAATCGAGTAAAAAAACCAGGGAATTGGTATAAATGTTCTTGAATTTGCGTGTAGCGTCGAGCAGATATCTTATCTAAGAATACAAAAGGTTTTCTTTTAGAAAAACGACCATTTCTCCAGTTCTTATTCAATTTTTTCAAGAAAGTCGCTTTATCAATTCCTAAGAGTTGACAAAATTTAACGGTATCCATTTTAGGATTAATTTGTTTATAAGTCACCATTAAATCGTACATCGCATTATTATAAACGATGATCTTTCCATTTCTATCTGTAATAAACCCTCTAGAAGGGTAGGTGGTAATTTTGTCAACTGCGATATTATTTCCTTTGACTCGATAGGTATCATCTATTAATTGTAAATGTGCTGCTTTAGCCATTAACACTAAGGTGCCGATTAGAAAAACAGCTAAGATACTTTGATAACGATTATTAAAGCGATCGCTCATAATTGATTATTTTTTAATCAAAGGAAAGAGGAAAATAGTTTTTTCTAAACGCGTGGTCTAGCAATTACCATATACATCATTATTAAAAATAAAGAAAAGAAGAAACTAGCAACCGTTCGGCCGATAATTTCAAAGGCATAAACGGGCGTAAAAATTTCTAACATAAAATAAATCAACAAATGAATAAAGAGCAAAACGCCCGCATATTTTAAAAACCAAGGTACGCCATAACTCCGAACGGTCAAGCCCAAACTTACATTATAACCTTCTCTCGGTTCAATAATAGCCAAAACCAATGGTCGCAAAATAGCTGTAACTAGGCAGGCAGCAGTATGCACACCAGGAGAATTATAAGCTCCATCAATCAATAAACCCAAACCAAAACTTACCAATACTAATGCAATTTTAGAGGTTTTGAGTGGCAGTAATAATAAAAATAATGGATAGATAAAAAGAGAGATATAATTAAAAGAAGTCCCTCCTAGTTTTGCTTGTTGTAAGACAATACCTTGTACCAAAACAAAAAAGAATAACCTTAGTAAATTTTGAGTAATTGCATTATTCATTGAAACGATCCAATTAATGATGTTTGTACAAAACGATTTATATTTTAGAAGTCAGGCCATTTATTTCATAAACTGTCAGAAGTCAGAGAGTTAGTAGTTAAAGTTCTAAAAATCAGGTATTCTCCCATTTGAAATCTGACTTCTGACTTCTGACAGTTATCGAAGATAACGGTCTGATTCCTGACCTCTTTAGCATCTATTCCTCCCTTGCTTCTTTTTCTAATTCTAATTGTTGTGCCTGTTTAAGGTTTCTCACGACTTGCACGTATCGCAATGAACCAATGTCATTATTTAAACGCACTTTTATATCATGAAAGTTACTTCCACCTGCCAACGATGTCTCCTCTATAATTCCAATCATTAAGCCTGCTGGAAAATGAGTCGAATAACTGCTCGTGACAATTGTATCACCAACTGCAACAGTATTATATTTTTCAATAGATCCTAAATTGACTATTTGAGGGTTGGTCCCTATCCATTTCAATTCTCCAAAAGCACCAGTACGTTTAATCATAGCCGAAATAAAAGTCCGTCTATGTAAAATAGAATTAACCGCAGCATAATCTTCCCGTACACTTTTAATAATCCCTACAATACCGTCTTTACTAATGACGCCCATGTCTTTTTGCAGCCCGTCTTTTGTTCCTTTATTAATCGTCAAATAATTATTCGGTCCATCTGTTGAATTACCTGCAACTTTAGCCGATAGTAATTCATATTGTATATTAATTCCTTGGAGGGTATCTTTTTCGACGATAGGTCTTAATTCGTAATTAATTAATTTTTCTTTGAGCTTGGCATTTTCGAATGCCAACTCATCCATTTTATCCTGTAAAGAAAAATAATTGGTCCAGTCATTCCATTTTTCAGAAGAATAACCCCAAAAAATATTCGCTGAATTTGCCCAAATATCTTGTTGCTTCCTATTATAATTCACAATAAGATATAAGCAAAAGATCTCTAATAGTATAAATAGGATGAAATGCCCAAACCGTAAGAAAAGGAGTACAAGATTGCGCATGAATTGGTAATAATTTGGTCGCTTCGATAAATTGCTCGCAGGCGGCGTCTAAACAGCCATTATATCTTTTTTGAAAAGCAATTTATCAAAGCACCTTCATTTAGTCGTCTTTTAGACGGATTTTCTATCAATAAGGAAAGAATAAGTATCAGTATTTTGTAGCGCTTTACTGGTTCCTCGAACTACTGCTTTTAGCGGGTCTTCGGCAATATGAACAGGCAACTTTGTTTTTTGGCTAATCCGCTTGTCTAAGCCTCTTAATAAAGCACCACCTCCTGTTAGATAAAGACCAGTAGAGTATATATCCGAAGCTAATTCTGGTGGCGTTGTTTCCAATGCTTTTAAAACAGCTTCTTCAATTTTTAAAATTGATTTATCTAAGGCATGTGCAATTTCTTGATAACTCACCAAAATCTGTTTAGGAATTCCAGTCATCAAATCTCTACCGTTGACGGCATAGTCTGCTGGTGGATTTTCTAGTTCTTGCAAAGCAGAACCCACATGAATTTTAATTTGTTCCGAAGTTCGTTCCCCAATTAAAATATTATGTTGGCGCTTCATGTAATTGGTAATGTCGCTCGTCAATTCATCTCCTGCAATTCGGATAGATTGATCACAAACAATTCCAGAAAGGGCAATGACTGCAATCTCCGTCGTTCCACCCCCTATGTCAATAATCATATTACCGATTGGTTCTTCTACGTCCAACCCAATTCCTAAAGCCGCAGCCATGGGTTCATGTATCAGGTAAGTTTCTTTGGAATCAACGTGATCAGCAGAATCAAATACGGCTCTTTTCTCCACCTCTGTAATCCCTGAAGGAATACAGATAACCATCTTCATGTGAGAGAAAAATTTCTTCTTATTTCCTATGATACCAATCAAGCCTTCGATCATACTTTCGGCAGCTTGAAAGTCAGCAATTACCCCATCTTTTAATGGTCGAATCGTTTTTATATTTTCGTGCGTTTTTTCGTGCATCTGCATCGCCCGATGCCCTACTGCAATCGTCTCTCCAGTTTTCCTGTTGATTGCCACGATAGATGGCTCATTGACCACTACTTCTCCGTTCTCTATAATCAAGGTATTCGCCGTACCTAGATCGATGGCTAACTCTTGTCTAAAAAAATTAAATAAGCCCATTTATATATTTGAGTAAATCTTTTTTATTGAATTGGTTCCAAACCGTTAAAGTTTAATGCTCAAAGTTATCAAATTATATTCACAATTCAATGGTTTAGCTAAAACTTACTGTTTTATTAAAAAAAATGATCTTTTTTGTACAAAAATAAGGTGTTAGATATAAATATAAATTAATGTATTTTGATAAAATAAGCTTACCTTGGCGACTCAATCTTAACTAGTTATGCTGTTATGAAAATATTTTTTTCCGAGAACCAACCCGACTATTCTACTTACACTTTTAATTATGCTATTTATTGCATCAAAGAGGCTCAAAAAGAGCTGCCTGAAATCTATGAAAAAGGATTTTTACCTTATAGTGCCAACCTAGCAATAACGTCCGATATTTTCTATTTGGCAAGAAGTCTCAGAGTTAATATAGCGCAATTTTCTGATACCTCCGAGAACCGTAGAATCAATCGAAAAATAACGGATTTAATGATCCAAATTTCGGTGCAAAAAAAAATAGATTTTGATATCGAAAACCCCGAATTTATCGCTTTTTGCATGGACTATGCAGCCGATAGATTTTCAGGAAACGCCATGACTGAAGAACGTTTAAAATATGTGTTGAGTAAAGAAACGGGAAGTCATATTTTCTCCTTTACATCCAACGGAGAAATCTTAGGATATGTACTAGCAGGACTAGAGGGGAATGCATTACAATATTGGTTTGCTTTTTTCAATCAAACTTATATGAAATCGCATTCTTTGGGTAAGTGGATGATGTGGCGAACAATACATTGGGCGAAAGAGAACGGATTAAGCTATGTCTATTTAGGGACTTGTTATGGCAAACATTCTTTGTATAAAGTTAGAGATCATAAAGGCTTAGAATTTTTTGATGGTAGCCAATGGAATGCAGATGCCAAGCTATTAAAAGAACTTTGTAAAACAGATCATGAAGCGATTGACAGAGATCGTTTTAAGCTTTTGGGCAATCAAAATGTATTTATTGAAGCATTATGATATTTTTATAGTGCTAAGCTCCGCTTGATACTTCCTAACAGAGTTAACGAATAGTTTTTTTGTAATATGTAAATAACTGAAAGAGCTAAGATTAAATATGACTATCGATCACCATTCTAGTATTGGACACTCAAGTTCAGGGCAAACAACGGAAAATCTATATTTTCCGATGCTAAGAGCAGCGAATCTATATTGACTTCGTCGAAACGTAAGTTCAGCGAAACTAATTGACATTTCGCTGTTGTCGAAACCGTCCAACTTTAGAAGAATACCCTTACCCATCTAAGAAAATAGCAATCTATGTTTTAAAATTAAAGGACAACGGATCTATTAATTTATTAACTGACGCTCTAAAATATCGATTCTTGTTTTTCGGGGAATTATATATTAAACCTTTGACTTTTCGTTCGCCCTATTTCCTAATAAGATATAAAGTATTTTTCTTACCTTGTCGGTAATTATTTTAAGGTAATGCCAAGCACTACTTGGTGTTAACTAATTAAACCAAGCCAAGCATTACTTGGCGCTACAGTTATACACATGACAGAATACGGCTTTCTATCCCTCCTTCCTCCAGTTTTGGCAATTATTCTAGCCATTAGAACCAAACAAGTCTTCGTTTCCTTATTATTTGGTATTTGGCTTGGCTGGGTTATCATTAGTGATTTTGATTTATTAACGGGAAGTTTGGATACCATTCAAGCGTTGGTGGATGTCTTTAAAGACGATGGAAACACTAGAACCATTATGTTTTCTGCCTTGGTAGGCGCATTAATTATCTTTATTCAAAAGTCTGGCGGGGTAGAGGGATTTATTATAAAAATCAGTCAATTATTAGAAAAACAAGAGCAGAAAAAAGCAGGGAATAATAGAGTAATTGTCCAGTTTTTAGCTTGGTTGACAGGGGTGTTAATTTTCGTAGAGTCGAATATTTCTGTTCTGACTGTTGGTACTTTATATCGCCCTATTTTTGATAAATTAAAAATACCTAGAGAAAAACTCGCTTACATTGCTGATTCCAGTTCCTCCCCTTCTTCTATTTTAATTCCTTTCAATGCTTGGGGTGCTTTTATTATGGGCTTATTATTAGCCCAAGGTTTTGAAAACCCATTTGCTACTTTATTCAATGCCGTCTTATATAATTTCTACCCGATTTTAGCTTTGGGTATGGTTTTATTGGTCATTTTTACTAAAAAAGATTTTGGACCAATGGCAGCGGCAGAACTTAGAACTAAAGAGACTGGAAAATTACTAGCGGATGATGCGCAACCTATGGTATCAGATGAACTAATAGCTGTTACGACCAAACATGGCATTACCCCTAGAGCTTACAATATGGTGATTCCAATTGCCATCATGGTGTTAATGATGCCTGTCATGCTCGGTTATACAGGTTGGAGTGCCGCTATGGAAAACCGACCTAATGCAGGATTTTTCGATCAATTTTTCTATGCAGTTGGACAAGGTTCTGGCTCTACTTCCGTTTTAATTTCCTTAATTATTTCTTTATTATATTCTATGATTTCCTTTAAAATACAAGGTATTATGGACTTAAAAGAAATGGTGGATTTGACTTTAAAAGGAATAGCAGGAATGATGCCCCTAGCCTTATTAATGTTAATGGCATTTGCGATTGGTGCGGTTTGTAAAGAATTAGAAACAGGTATTTATGTAGCGGAAGTCGCAAAGGGGTGGTTGTCTCCTGCGTTAGTCCCTTTTATTGTCTTTATCGTCAGTTGTTTTATTGCTTTTTCAACAGGAACGTCTTGGGGAACTTTTGCGATTATGATAGCGATTGCGGTGCCGATGTCTCAATCAATGGGTGTCAATGTACATTTAGCAATTGCGGCTGCTTTAGGCGGTGGCGTTTTTGGTGACCATTGTTCTCCTATTTCAGATACGACGATTTTATCCTCAATGGCCGCTGCTAGTGACCATATAGATCACGTTAAAACACAATTTCCTTACGCCTTAGTTTGTGGGAGTATTACTGCTGTTTTATACTTGGTAATTGGATTTTTTGGTTAACGCTATTAACCAGTAACTTCCCAATATTAATTAATATTGCTAGTTAATTTTCGGATGATTTCTAGGGTGTTTTTTTAATAAAATTATTTAGCACTATTAATTGTCGAATTAATAGTGGGAATGTCATTTGATAATAGGTAGAACTATTCCTATGAAAAAGAAGCTATTTTTCTTATTCTTTATTGGCGTACTAATAAATGCTTGTACCAGCACATCAGAAAAAAAAGCAACACCTATGGAGGCATCTATGGAGACTGAATTACAGGCTAATTGGACAAAATTAATCAGCCAATTCACAACAAATGAACAACTAATTACCAATTCTTGGCAACAAATAATACAGCATTATACAGAAGCAAACAGGGCCTATCACAACCTCACCCATATCAATAATATACTGCAAGAAGCAGCTACCTTTGACGAAAAAATAACCGACAAGGCAGTCGTTTTATTAGCGATTTGGTTTCATGACATTATTTATGATCCGATGAGTAAAACGAATGAAGAAGATAGTGCAGAACTAGCTAAAGAAATATTGAGTAAAACCAATTTGAGCCCAGAAAGAATTCAAAAATGTTATGAACTCATTCTGTTAACCGTCAAACATCAGCCAGCCGTAACCGCTCTTTTAGACGATAAATTATTAATAGATTTCGACTTAGAGATACTCAGCCGAGATTGGGAGAGCTATAAAATATATAGCGAACAAGTACGTAAAGAATATTGGATGTACCCTGCTCCATTATTTAGGTCTGGTCGAAAAAAAGCAATGGGTAAATTTTTAGAAAGACCAACCATTTACCAAACCCCTTTTTATCAAGAAGTAAAAGAAGGGAAAGCTCGAGCTAATATCAAAAGAGAAATGGAGGAATTATTATAATATTCGCTTATTGGAACTGTAAATAATCTATTGATTTTGAAAAGAGCTTTAGCTCTGCCACCGTCTGTAGAATTGGAATAATTAGAAGATTCTAAAGGGGCGTAGCCTCGACACAATAATAATAAAGGGTGTCGAAGCGATGCTCCTTAATAACCCCTAGAATACTATCGAATCTACAGACAGAGTCGGGGCGATGCCCCTTATCAACCGATAATTTACAATCCCCGCTTATTTGACTAAAGTCTCACTTACTCCCCAAAGTTCTTTCGCTAGTGCAGCATCATTGGATAAAGCAGAGGAGGCGATCGCTTTTTGTTTGTCAAAGTATTCGCCATTAGTCGTTAATGCTTCAGGAGAAGAAGCTAAATAAACAGATGTTCTTGCCCCTTTTGTTGGGCTCAACATAACTGGAGAGAGGATTTTCCAGAGCAACCGCCACAAGGTTTTATTATCGTTCTTACCCGCAATTTCTGTCCCAACTACACCAGGATGCAAAGCATGACTACAAATTTTAGGGTAGCGATTTATTAACTCTTTAGTGAATAGAATATTAGCTAATTTGGATTGCCCATAAGCAGCCATACCATTGTACCGTTCTGCCCCGCCTTCTCCTTTAAAGGTATTAAATCTTATTTTTCCTTTATAATGTGCTTTTGAACTAACATTGATAACTCTCGGTTCTGCTGATTTTTCTAATAAATCAATTAAGGAAGTGGTTAATAGAAAATGACCTAAATGGTTTACGCCAATCTGTAATTCAAATCCATCTTTGGTAAACTGTAATTTATCTGTAATTAGACCAGCATTGTTAACCAAAATATCTAGTTGTCCAAATTGTTGCCGATAATTTTGTGCACAATTTCTCACCGAATCAAAACTGGCTAAATCACAAGTCAAGCTATAAATATCCTCATTTTTTGCAGCCTTCTTTATCTCCGAAACCGCCGCTTGTGCTTTTGTCTCATTTCGACAAGCAATAATAATTTTTCCTCCTTTCTTGGCTAAAGCAATTGCTGTTGCTTTACCAATACCTGCATTGCCGCCTGTAATTAATATGTGTTGCATAATAATGATTGTTAAATTGTTGAAATTGTTTGATTGTTAATAATGCTAACAATCAAATACTTTGAGCAACAAGCTCTTTCTATAGCTACTAACTAAAAAATTTCGTAACAAAATCTTTTAACGCAGTTTTATCGACTTCGTGTTTACCATCAAAAACATGCGTTTGGCAAGTCAATTCTTTTTCTTTAATCACATCATAACACCATTTAACTCGCTTCTCAGTCAGAAAAGGGTCTTGGGTACCGTAAGCAAAATATAACTGTTTATCTGACCAATACCCTTCTTTTTCCTGATAAGGAATATCTTCTGGAATAGACCCTGACCACATAATTAAGTTATGAAATTTAGGGAATTCTCGTAAAACCCAACGAACCTGTGTGGCGCAACCTTGTGAAAAGCCTAATAAATTAATGGTAACCATTTCACTTAATTGAGGGATAAAAGTCGTATAAACTTGCTGCATATAATTAGAAAAATCCGCTATTTCATCCAAACGATCCCCTTTTGTCATCCACGAAGCCACTACTTCTCCTGTAAAGCCTCCCCAATAAAATCGAGACAAGCCCTCAGGCGCAATAATCAAAGTTTCGCCGTCATCTAGTTGCTCAAAACGATGAATAAATCGACTAGCTAATTGACCATAACCATGGGTAACGATCCATACCTTTTTAATGTGTTTACCTGGTGTGCCTATGGTGTAAACATGTGCGGTTCTAGTAGTTGGAAATTTGTGATGTGTTGCCATTGGCTAAAGGTAAGCAACCTTCTTTAATAAAAATAAAAATGGGCATTGAAAATAAAAAATGGAAGGGAGGAGGGAATTGAAAGTAGTGAAAGGTTGATTGTTGACGAGGTATTTACTTTTGAGCTATCCTGCTCGCTTTAGCATCAGAGCCGTTTTACGGTTCACTCCCTTGAAATCGAAGATTCTGCAAAGCTAATGTCCCTCGAATATTCATCCTACGGAATCAGCCGTTCATCATATGAATCCTAAAAAATAATTTCCAAGCTAGGGTTTACCCAAGAATATTAGATGGATAAGTTGCTTAGAGAACGCACAAAAATATTCAAATAAACGAATTCATTGTTCATCATTTATAATTCATCATTCCATCATTCGTTAATCAAATTAACATTTTTAACATTTATTTTTGAAATATATTGGCATTTCGCCCAATTTCTTATCTCACTTTAATAAACCAATAACCTCCACTTAACCGCTCTTAACATTATAATCCTTCATTTTTGCTGTATAATTATTTGGAACAACAGCAAATGAATAAATTAAAATTTTGCTGTGATTGTGTAGCCAAGTACCTAGTATCAAATAATTCACACATTTTATAACACTAAGTACTTAAAAAAATGAACCACCATGAAGAAGATTCAAAATGTATTAATGATAGCGGCTTTATTATTTAGTGCGACCGTTTCTTTTGCTCAAGTTGCTGTAGGCGTTAAAGCAGGCGTTTATACCTCCTTTATTGATGTGACGCAAGCGGCGGAAGGAATCACACAAAGTGTAGAAGGCTTAACCTCACCTACTTTTGGCATTGTTTCAGAAATAGGCATCAACGAAAACTTTGCTTTTCAACCAGAATTACTTTACACCACCAAAGGTTTTAGTGTAAACCAAGGGATTAATATCAACTTAGGTGGCTTCCCGATTCCAGCAGGTGTAACCGCTAATACTAAAATTAACTATTTAGAAATGCCTTTATTGGCAAAATATAAATTTGGCAACGAAGGTTTACGATTTAACATTACTGCAGGCCCAGTAGTCAGTTATGCGGCGAATGCCCAATTAGTAACTCGTGCTAATCTTTTATTGGATATTAATCCACTTAAAACGGATATTGATTTAGATGCTTTGAACTATGAACGATTAGAAATAAGCGCAAGTATCGGTGCAGGTATGGCTTACGAAACGAGTGGTGGAGAATTCTTTGCGGATGCTCGTTACGTTCACGGTTTCTCCGATTTATACAATGCTCCTGTCGTTGATTTGAATTTGAAGAATAGAGGGATTGGTGTAACAGTAGGGTATAAAATGAACCTGTAACAGTTGCCAGTTACCTGTTGTCGGTTATTGCTCAAATGGATAACCGACAACTGACAACCGAGACAATAAAGCTCCTTTTGTATTAAAACCAAATGATTCCTTTCGTCCCTGTCTTCAACACCCCGAAGACAGGGATTTTTAATTTAGAAAAGGAAGTAGAGATGCGAGAAGAGAGATTTACTTGGGATTAGTAAATTGTTTATTCGATACGAATCTCTCTTCTCATAATGAAACCCGCCCGCCTGAGCATTCGGGCAGGTGGTCTCTTTTCTCTCTTCTGTATTTAGATAACTTCCTTCAAAACCGCCCAAATATTTTCCGTTACTATCTGATGCCCTTTAGCGGTCGGATGAATTCCATCTGCTTGATTTAACTCAGGAATACCACCCACATTACTTAGGAAAAAAGGAATTAACGTAGCGTCATTTTCCTTAGCTAATTTGGTAAAAATACCTCTAAATTCAGTAGTAAATTTTTCGCCCATATTGGGTAATGCCTCCATTGCACAAATTAAAATTTTTACTTCTGGATATTTTGTTTTTACCTTTTGAAGAATAGCATCTAAATTTTTAGTAGTTTCTGCTATAGAAGTCCCTCGCAGTCCATCATTTGCGCCTAATTCTAATACAAATACATCAATTTTCTGTCGCAAAATCCAATCAATTCGGCTATTGCCGCCTGCGGAGGTTTCGCCACTTAATCCAGCATTGACCACTTTATAATTTAAACCTAAAGAATCGATTCTTTCCCCAATTAAACCTACAAAACCTTGGGACGGATCTAATCCATAGGCAGCGGTTAAACTATTGCCAAAGAAGACAATGGTCTTTTTTTTATTTTCTACAGGTTTAGGTGTTGTCTCGGTCACTTTTGGCGCAGTTGTCGTGGTTTTCTTTTCGGTTGTCGTGGTCTCACTACCACAACTTATGATGGCAAAAAGGATCGTTATCAAGAAGAAATTTTTCATTTTTAGAAAAGTTATTTTGTTAGGTATTGGGAGCTTTCTTGTGTTTTTTTCGGGGAAATAAAGTGCCCCTATACTTGCAAAGATATTGGTTAGAAATAAAAATAGGGTAGGTTTCGATTTTTAGTTGAGCAAAAGTAGGAAATACTTTCAAAGTATCTGCTACTTTTACAGTTATCAAAGTTAAAATACATATGAAACCATTTTCCTTGCTAACAATAATTATTGGCTGCTTGTTCTTTATCCATTGCCAAAATTCGGTAGATGCCAATCAGGCAACTGCTGAAACAGTCAACCTTCCAACTACAGGCAATCCAGCTATTGATGGGCTAAGTGTAGCCATTGCCGATAGTCCGAATGATCCTAGTTTGTATGCTAAGCGAGCCGATATATTTTACCAAAATGAAGGGTATGACGAGGCGATTAGTGATTTACAAAAAGCCTTGCAGATAGATTCTACCAATGTGGACTATTTGCATTTATTGGCAGATGTTTATTTAGATTATTACCAATCTTACCCTGCGATTAATACGATGATGAAGGCAGCAACTTTGTATCCGACAAGAATTCCTACCCTATTAAAATTATCGGAGTTTCAATTGATTCTTAAACAATATGACAAATCAATTAATACCATTAATGAGATTTTAAAACTGGAGCAATTAAACGCCGAAGCTTATTTTATGCTAGGTTTAAATTTTAAAGAACAAGGCGATATTGATAGAGCAATGGGTAGCTTTCAAACTGCCGTAGAGAATAATCCTGACTTGGTAGATGCATGGATTAACTTAGGCCAATTGCATGCGGAAAAAGGAAGTAATTTAGCCAAGTATTATTTTGAGAATGCGGTAAAAGTAGCGCCCAATAACATCACGGCATTACATGCTAAAGCAGAATTTTTACATTTTTCCAATGACCGCCAAGGTGCTATTGAAACCTACCGACAAATTAACATCATTGATCCTGACTATTCAGAATCTTTGTTTAATACAGGCATTATTTACTTGGAGATGGATTCTCTAAGTCAAGCCAAAAAGCATTTTAACATGGCAGTTGTTACTTCTCCGACTTATATTATTGCTTATTATTACCGAGGCTTGGTCTTTGAGATGGAAGGGAATATAACAGCGGCTAAAAAAGATTATCAGACCGCCTTAAATTTTAATCCAGAATTTGAACGAGCACAAGTTGCTTTGGATAAATTGAAGCAATAGATGTCTCGGTGTAAAATAATCAAGTTCAGCTTTAAAGATTAATTGTAACTATTCAGTAGAATAGTTCACGATAGTAATCGGGATTAGAGACTTAATCCAAATAACGACGAAAAATTAGGTGGTTTAGCACTAAACCATCTCTATTCTCACCTCTCTTATCTCTATTCTGAATAAATACAATTAATCTTGGCTTTTGAGGTTGAAGTTGATTTTGAGGTTGAAGTTGTTATCTGTCATTATTTCTTCCCCCTTCAATCTCCTCTAAGTATTCCTCTTTCCCTTCCGTATCTTTAAAGTCTGGAATTTTAGTAGCGCGTTTTTTCAATTCCCTAGTCACTTCTGTTTTACCAAAGGCATTGGCTAAGGCTTTTTGGATCGCTTCTTTTTTATATTCGCTAAAGGTAAACTCTTGTTTAACCTTTTTTCGATTGGTTTCAATCGCGTAATCCTCAATATTACCAGCAACATTAAAATACAGATTAAACAACCCTTTTTTCTTGGCGGGTTGCGGCTTAAAGCCTGATTTATTTTTCAATTTCGCCATTAAAATTTGTCCCGCATTGACTTTGATATTATAATCAATATCATTGTTAAACGTATGTTCGCCACTCAGTAGCATATTCATAGCGTTAGTTTGGATGAACATGACAGGAATATAAATTCGCTCATTTTTAATTTCAAACCAATTTTGCATATCTACAAATCGGACTTTTCGTAAATCATCTGAATTGGCATAAGCAGAAAAATCTTCTAATAATTCAAAATTATTTAACTCTCCATCGGTGATGCCTACACCGCCAATCACTCTTAATTCATCGTAGACTAAATTACCCTCTGTATCGAAAGTAGCACTCACAACCATATTGGCATTAAGCGTGCCTTCAATGTGTCGATCTTCTAATACCTCCTGCCCAAAATTCTTTCCTTGTCGGAAAAACTCCTTGGCGTTAATGTCATTACAAACAATCTTAGCTCTGAATTTGGGTAGTTTTTCAAAAAAACCTGTTCCATCAATATCAAAAGAACCGCCCATTGCGCCAGCTTCTCCAACAATACTCATTTGTTTATTCTTGAATTCAAGGTTTCCATTAAAACTTTCGCCTTCTATCAAGTCATAATTAAATGATGTTATATTGGCCTCAAAGGTACCTTCCAAAAAATTAGTGATGATTTCTTTTCGATGAATATTTTCTTGTTTAATGGAATCAGGTACAACATCTACCCCTTTGGACGCAAATAAACTTTCTTCTACTTTAACTTCGGTCAATCCAACCAACCGATCAAGATCCAAATTATCGGACTCAAGGGTTGCTTTAAATCGGAGTTTCGCATCTTTACTATTAATAGAATCGGCTAATAAAACAGGTAAAAAATTACTAGCATAACCGCCAAAAATAATCTCACTACCTGCCCCTTCTAGTTTTAAATCCTCAATTTTTAATTCATTATCTCTTAATTCTAATACTCCTCGATCTAAAACCAATGTTTCGCCGTTGACGATTAGTTCTGCATCATCAAATTCTAACGTTCCACTCGACTTAACTCGGTGAATTCTGGCAGGGTTAATCATGTCTTCGTATCGTCCTTCTAATTCTAAGTTGCGAATTTCTACTTCGCCATCGCCATCGGTAATAATCGGAGAATCGAAAAGCGTATAAATAGATTCCAAGGGCAAGGTTCCATCCATTTGGAAATTAATAGTTGGGTGTTCTAAATTGGTCAACTTAAGCTGAGATTCGATTAATTCGCGATTGAAATAGCCTTTAAAATTATTAACTTCAAAAAGGGCATCTTTACCCGCTCGTGATTTACCACTTTTAAAATGTGCAGCAAAAGAAACATCCTTGACATTGCTATCTAAAATAGTGTGACTAATTTCTCCGTCTATTAAACCAAAATTGACATCAACGGTCGGATTTTCTCTAGCATTAGAAATCCCTTTGATCGTGGCATCAAAAGTAAAATTCCCTCGACTGGCAAAACCTTCTAAATACTGGTAGTCTTCGGGTAATAATTGGATAACAGATTCTATATTTCCTTTTTTAGAGGTGATTTCTAAATCAAATTCGGTAGAAGTTGTATGTGGTTCAATAATGCCAAAAACATTAAAAACATTTTTAGCAACTGCCAATTCCATTTCCTTGAATTCATAAAAATTATTCTCTAGGTCTACATACATTTTAGTATTATAGCCCAGATCTTTTCCGACAAAATAGCGTCGCCCATCTAGTTCTACAAAATTGGAATATATTTTAGCATCGCTAACTAAAGAAAATTGGTCATTATTAAATTTACCAGAAAAAGAAGCATCTTCTAGTTGTAATTTCATTTCTTGCTTTGACCGTTCATCGATATAGATCAACTCAATATCTTTTAGCGTGGCTTTGTCTAAAGAGAGGGCAAAGTTGAGTTCCGCACTTGCCACATTTTGCTCAGAAGGTTTATTAATAAAATAATTTGCTTTTCCTTTTCGATTCACTTCTACGAATAGTGCACCATTTTCTACTACAACTGATTCAATTTTTAGATTAGAACTCAATAAACCCAATAAACCAATTTTAAAAGACATGCTTTCTGCTTCTAATAAAACACCTTTTCGATTATCGGGTAGGATGACATTTTGTAAATCTGCATTGACGTAAGGAAAGCCTTTAATTAAAGACAAGCGAAAATTTTCGACTTCTAAATCATTGACTAAGCCTTTATTAATTTCCGTAACGAGTTGCTGACCGATTTCATCTTCAAAAACGACCGCAATAATAATAGAAGCAACAAACAGCATGACAAAGGCCAAACCGAACCAAATCGCTATTCTTTTAACAAGTTTCATGGATGGGTGCGTTATCTTTTTTAAGAAAATGAACTATTTATATGAGTAGTTTTAGGTGTATTCTTTGGACTTGTAAAAATAACGTAATTCTGATATTGGTTTGGTGTGTTAGAAAGATTTTATTTTTTATTAATTTTTTGATAAATTAACTTGCATTATATTTTATATGCTCTTATATTTGCACTCGCTTAGAAAGAATAAGCAAAATATATAAAATTTGGGTGATTAGCTCAGTTGGTTCAGAGCACCTCGTTTACACCGAGGGGGTCGGGAGTTCGAGTCTCTCATTACCCACCAAATTTAAAGCTTCCATGATAATTCGTGGGAGCTTTTTTTTGTTACTACTTACTTCTTTTAGATCCCCTTCCACATGCGAAAAATAATACTCATCACCTGTGTAGCTCCAAAGCGAAATTACAAATGCGCCGCTAAGGAATTATATCAAGGCGACCTCTTCCTAGAACTAATGGATTTTGCAGCAGCTAAAAAACCAGCCAAAACATTTATTCTTTCTGGTAAACATCACTTGCTTGATCTAGATACAGAAATAGAGCCTTATGATGTGAATTTAAATCGTGTATCAGAAGCTGAATTAAAAGCTTGGTCCGCAAAAGTTTTGGAACAATTAGTGGAACAAGAATGTGATTTACAAAATGATTATTTCTATTTGTTGACGAATGAGACTTATCGGAGGCATTTAGTGACGGAGATAAAGCAGTATGAAGTGCCTTTTTATATTGAGTAAAAATACCGACGAACCTGCCCGCTGCGCAGTCGTGCGGGTTCGACGGTACGTTGACAAAAAAATCCCGAACGTTCAATAAAGAACATTCGGGAAAAAATTTTAAAGTTGGTTTAGTTCTAATTTAAAAAATCTTAGAAACTATATCTTAAACCTAATTGAGCGTTCCATCTAGCACTATAAGTACCAGCTTGAACGATGTTATAAGGATTGCCATTAGGAGCAACAAAGTTGTATTGTAACTCACCAGTATCACTTCTATTTGCCTGAATTAATGGGAATATATTGTCACCAACAGCGTATCTTCTACCCCAATTTTTATTAATCATATTGGTAAAATTGAAAACATCAAAGGTCACTTGGAAGTTATGCTTAGCTCCGCCATTCTTGCCACCAACGTAAAAATCCTGTGTGATTTTAAGGTCAAGTACTCCTTCAAAAGGTGTTCTAACTCTATTTGCCTCCGCATAATCTCCTCTTCTACTACTTAAATAATCATCATTAGAAATGAAAGCATTCAATGCTGACCATTGTTGTGCAGCAGTTGCACCACCATCAATATCAACTAGATTAATGTCACTTTGACTAGTAGGAATATAAATCAAATCACTATAGCCAGCAGATTGGGAAATATCTGAAGTTGCTTCAGAATTATAAACATAACTGTATGGACTACCAGACTTGGCAGTATAGAAAATAGAGATGGTCGTAGCAGCAGCTTCTGAATAGTCAAATTTATGAGAAACAAAAGCCGTTAACCTTGAACCTGCATCAAAAGAAGAGCGAGTAACCCCAGGATTATTATTTCCTTGTACACTCAAAATATTCGACCAGTTTGTATTATTAATAAAGCCTCTACCGTCCACCAATGCATCTGCTCTTGTAAAAGAGTAGGCCAAATTAGCAAATGAATTCTTGGCGATTCTCTTTGTCAATTGAGCTGTAAAATTAAAGGTGTATCCTTTACTTGTATTATCTACTAACGTAATATTAGAATAAGTTGGGTCAATTCGCTCATTAAAGTTAATGACTGGACGATTATCTGCACCCGCTAGATTTTGAGTACTTGGACGGAAGTTAAGACTTTTTACATCCATATTATTCAAGGTTTTGGTGAACGTGATTTCAGCCGTACCATCCATACCCCAAGGTAATTTTTTATCCATTGCTAAACTAGCTCTTAAGATTTGTGGATATTTAAAATCTTCGGTAAATAAATCCACATCACCTGCTGGGCTGACATCAGTAGTTAAGTTTTGTAACCATTCTTGAGGACTCGCTAAAATTTCTTGCTGACCAACACCTACTCGAACATTAAAGGCACTATTCAAACCATTTCTAATAAACATACCACCTGGCCAAACCCAAGGAACTCTACTGGTGAATACACCAATACCACCTCTTAACTGAGTTGATTTGTCACCATTAACATCATAGTTAAAGCCAATTCTCGGACTTACTAAAATTTGTGTAGCTGGCGCTTGACTAGCTCTAGCTCCTTTTAAATCATAACCTGCTGCTTCTAATGCAGGTATAGTCGAATTATTAAAAGCTGTATTATTTAATGGAGGATCATCCGTAAAGATAGGCACATCAAATCTTAACCCAACAGTCACTTTTAAATCTTTATTTACCTGTATTTCATCTTGTCCGTAAAATGCTAATTGCATCGCATTGAAGGATGGTCCTAAGTTAGTCGCATCATCTCCTAATCGAATAGATTCTCCATTAAAAGCTTGCTCGTGACCATATAATAATAAATCTGCATTTTCTCCAGCTAAGAATCTATTGACTCCATTGAAGAAGTATTCATACCGTGGTGTAGAGAAAATAGTAAATAAGTTTTCAATTTTGAAAAACTCATTATGTGTACCAAAAGTAAAAGAGTGCTTTCCTTTGTATAAATTGAAGTTATTCGTAATTGTGAAAACATCTTGATTTACCACATTAGAATAAGAGAAATTATCTGTTCCTACAATCACTCGTCCGTTTCCGTCAGGCATTCTAATTTGTGGGAAAGGGTCTCCCAAAAGTCCTCTTTCATCTCTAACCGTTGTTCGACCAATAATTAAATTATTAGCGGTGTTAGGACTAAAGATACTCTTTAATTCAATAGCAGTTGAATTCGTAGTAGAAGGGAAGATATATCCTGTATTTCCAAAATATACGGTTGAAGCACTTGGCGTAGGATGAATCTCCGTTGTTCCTTTTACATAACTATGTCTAGCAGATAACTTATGCTTTTCGTTAATGTTATAATCCAATTTAACTAAAACCTTCTCTCCATTAACCGTTTGGTTATTATTCTCATATTCCCCTGGGTCATAGCCAAAATCATTAATTAATTTTTGACGAATGGCATTTAATTCAGTAGGGCCTGAATCTCCATTATACTCACTTTGGACAAAAGGCCTTGGAATTTCGTCCCTTTGAATTTCAACATTCGTAAAAAAGAATAATTTATTTTTAATCAAAGCGCCTCCTAATCTAGCACCATAAGTTCTAGCAGTAAAGGGGGCTAATTTTGTACGCTCCGCATTATCATTATCAGTAGGCGTTTTACCTGAAAGATTTTCATTTCTAGTAAACAAGTAAGCTGAACCTTTTAATTGATTTGTTCCACTTCTTGTTACTGCATTAATACCACCACCAGCAAAACCACCAAGCGTTACATCATAAGGTGCTAATACTACTTGAATCTGCTCTATCGCATCAGGTGAAATCGGTGAAATACCAGCTTGTCCACCATTTGTTCCAGAGTTGGCTAAACCGAAAACATCGTTATTTACAGCCCCATCAATAAAGATAGCGTTGAAACGATTGTTTACTCCAGAGAACGAAATACCACCACCATTGGTCGCACCATCGTTTGCAATATCTGCTTGAGGTGTCAAACGTAAATAATCTTTAAAACCTCTATCTGCCGTTGGTAAAGTTGCAATAGCTTCTTCCGAAACTTTCGTCTCAGAACCCGTTCGGTTACCATCAAAAAGACCACCTGCGGTTACAATTACTTCTGATAATTGTAAAGCCGCTTCATTCATTTTGATGTTAAAAGATTCTGTTTGTCCAAGATTCAAGTAAATGTCTTTGACGACATATTCTTCGTAACCTGTATAAGATACAGTAATCGTGTAGGGACCACCAACATTGACATTATTCAAGGTGAATAATCCTTCAACATTAGTTGCTGTTCCATATTGGAACCCAGTAGGTTCGTGAATAGCTATTACATTAGCGCCGATTAAGGTTTCCGTGCCATCTGTAATTTGTCCAGTAATCCTGGAAGAAGTGGATCCTTGCCCCCAGGCAAACTGCACTACTAAAAGTAATAATGCAGTCATCATGCTCAAATTGTAGCATCTGTTTTTCATAAACGTTGACTTATGGTTTAAAAATAAACTAGTAATTTAAAAAAAGGCGCAAGATACCACTTCCTAAGAGTTTTATACCTTTTTTAACAATAAAATCAACGAATACTGTCCGTAATTATAGCAAAAGCGAAATATTCCATCACTTTAAGTGAAAATAATGGAAAAAGGGTAGGTATATTATGAATAAAAGGTGTAACGGTAAAAAATGCCCTACCACAAACATGGTAGGGCGTTTTCCAGAGAAAACATAGGTAGTTTTATAAACCTACTGAATGGTTATTTTTTTTGTAGTTGTTCGATGCTCATCAAACACCCTCACGATATAGATACCTTCTAAATGAGTTACTGAAAGAATAGTTTGTAAACCATTTGTAGTTTGTTCTAAAATCTTTTTTCCTGCGACATCAAATACTTGAATTGTTGCTAAATCATTGGCATTTTGTTCAATGATTACTTGATTACTTGCAGGATTAGGAAATACTTTAGCAAAAGTATCATCAATTACTAAATCAGCAATTCCTGTTGAAATATTATTCCCAATAATTTTTAAATTCGTATCTTCAGTTAGCTGTATAGTATCCCTAATGATTACTCCATTATTTTCGTATACGATTTCGTACCTACCTTTGAATGCTCGAATATTAGCCATGCCATTAGCATCAGAAACTATGTTTTCAAATGTCCACCATTGATTAAATAACAAGTCAATAAAAACATCACCAGCGGGCGTTTGACTCCAATCTCTTCGGAAAAGATTAGTACCTTCATTCATATAGGTTGCCCCATCCCAAAAGCTCCAGAAGAGAAAACCATTCATACTTTCGTGACCAAAAATAGCAGTCATAAAATCTCCTAAATATTGGGCAGCCGTCTGTTCATCTACAAAAGAGGGCAAATCAAATTCCGTAATTTTTGCTTTTAAACCAAATTCATTATAAAAATCATCTAAAGTTTCCAAAACGGAAGGAATGCCATTTGGAAAACCACCAATATGTCCTTGAAAACCTATGCCTTCGATATCTACTCCTGCATCTATTAATTCTTGCGTAAATAATTTGAGGTTATCATAATTTTCATTACCTGGCTTGGCATTGAGGGATAGGGTAACATAGTCATTGAGCCAAAGACCAGTATTGGAGTCAATTTCTCTAGTTTTTTGAAAAATTTCAGCTAAATATTCTCTACCTGTGGCGTATCCTTCTTTTCCTTGAAAATAATTTTCTAAGCTTCTATTGGTCGTAATTTCGTTTAATACATCCCATTCTGCAATTTCTCCTTTAATCCCAGGATAATTAAGGATGTCATTTAAATGTCCATTTACTCTTCCTTTAATATAGGATAAGTCATTTTGATTTTGATTAATATCATCTGGTAAATTATTAGCGCCTGGCCAGACTAATGTATGCCCCCTAATATTAATATTATTACCTTTTAACCATTGTACTGCATTAGCCAATTCAGGTTGACTAACAAGCCAACTTTGCTCCCAAGCTGGCCATTTTAAATCATTCTCAAAAACGATCCAATTAAAGCCATGACCGTTGCCATCTAGGTTAATGATTTTATTTTCGTAAGTATTGTTTTGGTTATTATTTCCAGCTATTCTATCAGCGGTAACAGCTGAGCCGAAAGCAAATTCATGCTGCAACATATTTACTAAGATAGGCGCATTGTCTACTGCTTCCCCATCTGTTGTTTCTACTTGAATAGTTAAATCCACCTTTCTTAACCGTTCTATATTATCCGCTGCTACTGCTCGCCAAGGTGCATCGGCTTCAAAACCATCATACTGGTTATTATTAATAGCTTCAGGTAAGTCTTCTAACTTAACATTTCCACCAAAATTAATAGCGGTATACCCACCAATTTCTATTGTTTGTTCTTGATGACCTAAGTGAAATCCAAAAGTGATCGTATTGGGATTAAATGATTTAGATGCTTCAAAACGAATAGCGTAGGCCGTCCATGTTTCTTGTATATCCACCGTTAAAAAAGCTTCCTTAGCAAAAGTGTTAGAATCCTCGGCAAAAATATTCACTTGCCCTGCTCCGCTGATAGAACGAATAGAAAAAATAATCAACACTTTATCATCTTTATTAATTCTTTTTTGGTTTCTTAGATTCCATCCTGCATCCCATTGGTTATTTTTTTTGCTGGAAATAACCCCTTTAGTAATTTGAGAAAAATCGGTATCCGTTGACGCTATCGTTGAAAAAGAACCGCCATAGCCGCCAGCACTATTCAAAATAGCCATTTCATTATCAAAGAATATCCATTCGCCAGTTGGAAGGTTGAAATTATTTTGAAAAGAAGTTTCTAATTGACTATGATATTCGTCTTGGGCAAATACACTAAGATTTATAAATAGGAAGGCGAGTAAATAGTATGCTTTTTTCATAATAAGGTTGATTTCGATGTAGAAATGTTTTTGGAAAAGTAATAGCTTAAATCAAAGATAGAAGCAGTCTATTACAATTTAGTTATACTAATTAGTTGAGTATTACGAGTTCAAAATGAGTCGAATTTTTAATTTAAACCCTAAATTAAGTTAATTCATTAAGATTCAATTAAAATTGTAGGAAAACTCACAACTTGGTATAACTTAAAATAAAAAAGCCCAATTACAACAGCGTAACTGGGCTTTTTTAATATGTTGCAAGAGCTAACTATTCTGCTTCTTCCTCTTCTTGCTGCTGATTTACCTCAGGCTTCATTTGCGGAAAGAATAAAACTTCCTGAATAGAACTCTGATTCGTCAACATCATCGTTAAACGGTCGATACCGATACCCAAACCAGAAGTTGGTGGCATGCCATATTCTAAAGCTCGTAAGAAATCTTCATCCAAAACCATCGCTTCATCATCGCCTCTAGCTGCTAGTTTTAGTTGATCTTCAAAACGCTCTCGTTGGTCAATTGGATCGTTTAATTCCGAATAAGCATTCGCAATTTCTTTTCCATTGACAAATAATTCAAATCGTTCTACCAATCCTTCTTCCGTTCTATGCTTTTTCGCCAATGGCGTCATTTCGATTGGATAATCTGTAATATAAGTTGGTTGGATTAAGTGGTCTTCTACTTTTGCGCCGAAGATTTCATCCACTAATTTTCCTTTACCCATTGTATTATCTGTCTCAATGTGCAATTGCTTACAAATGACTCTCAATCCTTCCTCATCCATTTTAGAGACATCGATTCCTGTATATTCTTTGATGGAATCATACATACTCAATCGACGATAAGGTGGCGTAAAGTCAATCGTATTCTCGCCTACTTGGGCTATAACCGTTCCGTTCACTTCTTGAGCAATATAGGCAATACAGTTTTCTACCATTTCCATCATCCAAATGTAGTCTTTATAGGCTACATAAATTTCCATAGAGGTAAACTCTGGATTATGTGTTCTGTCCATTCCTTCATTTCGGAACATTTTTCCGATTTCGTAAACACCATCAAACCCACCAACAATCAATCGCTTTAAATACAATTCATTGGCAATACGCATATATAATGGCATATCCAATGTATTATGATGCGTATCAAACGGTCGAGCTGCTGCACCACCATGAATAGGTTGTAAAATAGGCGTTTCTACTTCTAACCAACCTTTTTCATCAAAGAAAGTCCGCATAGATTTTACCACCTTCGACCGCTTTACGAAAAGTTCTTTGACAGAAGGATTAACCGTTAAATCTACATAACGTTGTCTATATCTTAATTCAGGATCTTTGAATTCATCGTAAATATTTCCCTGCTTATCTCGCTTTACAACTGGTAAAGGCTTTAAAGATTTGCCTAAGAAAGTCAATTCTTGTACGTGTACAGAAACTTCTCCCATTTGAGTAGCAAACAAATAGCCTTTGACACCAATGAAGTCACCAATATGCAATTGTTTGACTAATGCATTGATTTTCAATTGTTCTTCTTCTGTCGCTCCAATAGTTCCTTTCTTGATGTATAATTGCACTCGTCCAGCAGAATCTTGCAATTTGGCAAATGGGCCTCTTTGTCCCATAAATCGACCTGCAATATGTATTACTGGAAATTTTTCTGGTTGGTAATTTCCCATGGCAGCCACTCTTAATCCACCTACAAATTCTTCTAAGGTAGTAGCGGAATGCGTAACACCTGCATCGAATTCAATTGCTTCGGTCAACCCTAAATCTGCTTCTAATAAAGGCGCTGTCTTGAATTTATTTTTTTTCAATAATTCAGCTATCTGTTTGGCTTTAACTGCCCCAATCCCTTTTAATTTTTCAATTTCTTTGCCCAAATTGGCTAAGAAGTCAACGGACGTAAAATCAGTTGATTTAAAATTAACTGTAACTTCCGCAGCCGGAAAAGGATTAATGCCTAAGTCCTTGATTTTTTGCAAGGATTCCCGTCTGACCAACTCCTGTTCGCTTAAATTATTTGACATTTTTTAATGATTAGTACAGGGGAATTTTCATTCCCCAAAAAATATTACAAGGAACGAAAGTTCCTCTATACGAAATAAAGCCGCAAAAATAGCGGTATTTAGAAAAACTTACGAAAGAATCAAAAAGTTTCTTCCGTTATCAAATAAGAATAGGAGGTATTTGCTGTTTAGCAACCTTATTCTTTGAAAAATGAAAGAAAATAATGGGGATAACTGGATTCCTCTTCCTAAAATCAATAACTTGTATGCAGTAAAAATAGTAAACAAATCCCACAATTCGTTATCAAGCTTTTACTAAATCCTATCGCTTCATCGCAACAAAAGATCTAACCTATTTTACCTCCTATTTCCCATTTTGGTAATACGACTATTTTTAAAAAATAATGGCTATTTGGTGTTCCCACTAACGCTAATAAATAGACAATTTTATTATTCCTGAACATGTGTACCTATTATCAAATAGTAGACACATTTTATGATGGACTCTTTTTCCATTCTGCTGCGTTAAAAATTATCTCCATAGCGGTGCTATACAGAGAATTTTTGCCTTGCATAATGAAAAAATAGCCTCCTCAAAAATGACGACTATTTAATACTAGGTACGATCCAAAAATTAATCTTATGAGATTTGTAGCATTTATATGCCTTATCTGCTTATGTAGTGCTTTTACGCCTGCCAACGAACTTAGAACAGGCGTGATGATTGTAGAATTTGATCATCTAAAAGCCCAAAATGGAATTGTCGAAGTTTCCCTTTTTAATAATGGCGCTACTTTTTTAGAAGCAGGTCATGCTTCCTTCAAGAAAAGACAGAAAGTCGTCAATGGAAAAGTCAAAGTTATTTTTGATAATATTCCTTTTGGTGATTATGCTGCTGTTTCTTACCATGATATTAATGAGAATAGCGAAATAGACCGAAATTTTATCGGCATTCCAAAAGAACCTGTTGCTGTTTCTAGACTCACCAAAAAACAATTCTCTTTACCTAATTTCAAGGATGCTAAGATTGATTTTAACCAAACAGAAATGGTGGTTAAATTGCAGTTTTTGAAGTATTAGGGTGGTGATTTGTGATTAGTGGACTAGTGATTGGTTTTTAAACTACCCAATTCTTCTAATTCACCCCTAAAATAATATTTCAAACCATACGTTTTGTTAAAGATTAAAGTGATTTGTGTAATTAGGCTACAGTTCTAATGACAAATGGCTTGATCAACTGCATTAACAAAACAACAACTATGGTAAAAATAGGCTTACTAGGTGTCGGACATCTAGGAAAGATACATTTAAAATGCCTGCAAAACATTGATACGGTCACTATCACAGGGTTTTACGATCCTAATGATCAGGCTGCTGAAAAAGTAGCACAAGACCATCCTCATTTAAAGCGATTTTCATCAGTTGAGGAAATAATCGAACAATCAGATGCGATAGATATTGTCACGCCAACGATTACTCACTTTGAGTTAGCCGCAGCTGCCATCCAAAAAGGCAAACATGTCTTTATCGAAAAACCCTTAACCCATACTTTAGCAGAGGCAGAAAAATTAGTCGCATTGGCACAAGCTAAAAAGGTGAAGGTGCAGGTTGGGTATGTAGAACGGTTTAATCCAGCTTTTTTATCCATTAAAGATATTCCACTCAACCCATTATTCATTGAAGCCCATCGTTTGGCGATGTTTAATCCTAGAGGAACGGATGTCTCCGTCGTATTAGATTTGATGGTGCACGATTTAGATTTAATTTTAAATATCGTCAAAGCGCCTTTAAAATCTGTACAAGCAAGTGGAGTTGCAGTCGTCAGTCGCTCTCCTGATATTGCGAATGCTCGATTAGAATTTACGAATGGAGCGGTAGCAAATTTAACGGCAAGTAGGATTTCTATGAAACAGATGCGTAAATTGCGACTTTTTCAAAAATCCGCTTATATCAGTTTGGATTTATTAGACAAACAAGCACAAGTCATTCAATTATTTGATGAATCAGAAAAAGAGAAATTGACGGATGGTAATTTATTATCTTTAGCCACCGAAGAAGGCAAAAAATATATCAATATTGCCCAACCTAAAACAGAAGCGACGAACGCTATTCAAATGGAGTTAAGTACTTTTGCAGCAGCTATCTTATCGGACGAAAAAACAATGGTAACGATAGAAGAAGGCTATCAAACCTTGCAAGTCGCCCATCAGATAATTGAGAAAATTGAAGCTAGGGCAGCAGTTGCCAGTTCTTTTTTATAGAAATATAGTACACAGTTTAAGACTTAGATAAACAGTTTCGCAGGCTAAAATTTAGATAAACAGAAATGGTCGAAAAAGAGGTCAAAAAAATAAAACGTATCTCCCGATTTGCTAAATCTAACAGATTTAGTAAATTTATTTATTTAGCATACCCGTTTATAGATTTACTAAATTTTAGAAATTTAGCAAATCTTGCATTATTCGGCATACTCTGCCTTTTAAATGCCTGCGAGATAGCCAATCCAGAAGAAGCCTTACCTGTTTATCTAAAAATTGAAAATTTCGATTTTTCTACCACTCCTCAACAAGGAATTGCTTCTGAAAAAATCACCGATGTATGGGTCTTTGTCAATGACCTTTCCTTAGGTGTTTATGAACTCCCTGCAACGATTCCTTCTTTAGCAGTCGGAAACCAAGACATAACTGTTTTTCCAGTCATCAGAGAAAATGGTGTTCGCAGTACCCCAATTATTTACCCATTTTATCGTCGATTTGAAACAACGCTTGACCTAAAAATAGGAGAAACGGTGACTATTCAACCAACTACTTCTTATGTTAACAATGCTGTTTTTGAATTAATTGAAGAGTTTGATAGTGGAGGACATTTATTAAAAGGAGGGAATCCAGATGCGGTACAAATCGTTGACGAAGTAGGTCAAATTTTACTAGGCGCCGAAGAAAGTATTGAATTTACGTCTAGTGGTACTTTTGTAGATTTACCGACGAGTAATGGACTATCCGTTTTTTTAGAATTTGATTATCAAACCAATGTAGAATTTGAGGTAGGTCTAGTAGGGTTGGATATGAATCCAACGAATCCTATTGATGCTACTGTTTATAGCGTGGTCTTATGCCCTATTAATCGTTGGAATAAAGTCTATATAAATTTACAAGAAGTATTAGAAATTTCTCAATTACCTGGATACAAATTAGCCTTTAGAGCATCTACGAATGATACAGGATGTGGAAATGTAACCAATGAAGCACCAGAAGTTTTAATTGATAACCTTAAATTCATTCGTTTAACAAATTGAGTCAACGTCGCCAACATATAGACACTCGAAATTATAAGATTGTTGATTTTATAATGGCAATGCTCGCTTGGGCTTGTTTCTATGTATATCGGAAGGTCGTTTCGGAAGAAGTACCGATCGATCATACGGTTTTACATGATGAAAATTTATACATTGGTATTATCGTTATTCCAATTGGTTGGTTATTGCTTTATTCTATTTTTGATAGGTATCAAGATATTTATCGCCTCTCTCGTTTAGCAACTTTAGGACGAACTTCTTTGATTACGTTTATAGGTGTATTTTTTCTGTTTTTCACCTTAATTCTGGATGATGTCATCCAATCTTATACAACCTATATTGCTTCGTTTTTTGCGCTCCTGGCCATTCATTTTTCTTGGACTGCGACGGCAAGAATGATTTTAATCACTAAAGCAAAACGGCGATTAACAAAAGGTTTAGTTAGCTATAATACTTTAATCATTGGAGGGAATCAAAAAGCAATTGATTTGTATGAGGAAATCAATCAAATGCAATTAACGACTGGTAATAACTTTATTGGTTTTATAGATTCCAATGGTAATAGTAAAAATGAATTGGCTAAATACTTACCCATTTTAGGAAAAATAAAAGACATCCACCAAGTCATCAAAGACCAAGAAATTGAAGAAGCCATTATTGCAATAGAAACCTCTGACCATAATAAAATCAAAGAAATTCTCAATGCTTTAGCGGATTTTGAAGAAGAAGTCTATACTAGAATTATTCCCGACATGTATGATATTTTGCTAGGAACGGTTAAAATGAACCATGTATTTGGTGCGGTTTTAATTGATATTCAGCAAAATTTAATGCCGAGATGGCAACAGATAGTCAAACGAATACTTGATGTGGGGGCTAGTTTAAGTATGCTCATTTTATTAGGACCACTTTATTTATATATCGCACTAAAAGTTAAACATTCTTCCAAAGGATCTATTTTTTATCGGCAGGAACGGATTGGTTTAAATGGGCAGCCTTTTAACATTATTAAGTTTCGATCTATGTATACAGATGCAGAACAAAATGGACCTCAATTGTCTCAAGACAACGACAATCGTTGTACGCCTTGGGGCGCTGTCATGCGTAAATGGCGCTTAGATGAATTACCGCAATTTTGGAATGTATTGAAAGGAGATATGTCTTTGGTAGGTCCTCGCCCTGAACGGCAACATTATATTGATAGGATTCTCCAAATTAGCCCACATTATCGGCATTTATTAAAAGTTCGACCGGGGATTACTTCTTGGGGACAGGTGAAATATGGGTATGCTTCTACGATTGAAGAAATGGTGCAGCGACTGCGATTCGACATTTTATACATCGAAAATCGGTCATTGGCGTTGGACTTTAAAATTATGTTTTATACACTAAGAGTACTGTGGCAAGGAACAGGAAAATGAGGAGGAATGATGAACTATAAATGATGAGCTGTACGAATTCATCGTTCATCATTCATAGTTCATCGTTTAAAATATTTTATTCGATTAAACCCAATTTTTTAGCACGTTCTTCCCATTTTTGTCGAGCCAATTTTTGCAAATCCGCTTCTCCATCAGATTCATCGACAATTTCTAAACCTAATAAAGTTTCTAATAAATCTTCCATGGTCACTAATCCAACTAAAGAACCATAGCTATCTACCACAATGGCAATTTGCGCTCTTTGAGTAGTCATTACTTCAAATAATTGTGGCAGAGGTTTATCATCTCTAACTGCAGGAATTTCTCTTATCAATTCTTTTAATTGCACATCATCTCGGTCTTCTACAAGGTGTTGTAAAATTTCATCTTTTAAGACAACCCCTGTAATATGATCATCAGATTCTTTAAAAACAGGAATCCTAGAGAAACGTAGTGGTTGGTTATTTTTATAAAAATCCATTAAGGTAGTCGTTTCATCTACTTTAACCATGACCGTTCTAGGGGTCATAATATCTCTAACAGAAACTTCCTCAAATCGTAATAAATTTTTAATAATAGTAGATTCACTTTGTGCTAGTACGCCACTTTCTTCTCCTGCATGCGTCATTGCTGCTAAATCTGCTTTGCTGAATACACTTTTATCTTTATCATTCTTTAAATTTTTGGTAATTAACTGACTTACCCAAACGAAAGGAGCTAATATAAATAATAAGATTTTTAAAGATGTTACAGTAAAACCTGCCAAAGATTCCCATTTATTTGCCCCAATTGTTTTAGGGATAATTTCAGAAAGAATTAAAATAGCTAAAGTCATTACAACTGCTATAATCGATTCAGAAGGGATTTCAAAGTTAATGCCAGGGATACGGAGAGCAGAATCACTTCCAAAATAACTAGCCGCTTGTGCACCAACACCAATTGCACCAATTGTATGAGCAATTGTATTTAACGTCAAAATTGCAGAAAGTGGACGATCAATATCTTTTTTAAATATGGCTAAATCTTTTCCAATAGCACTTCCATCTTGTATTTTTCTGTTAATAAAAGAAGGTGTAATACTTAATAATACCGCTTCCCAAATAGAACATAAAAAAGAGAATAGAATCGAAAGAACGAAGAAAAATATTAATAAGCCCATTGTGTGTTACTTGTTTAAAGTGGTCTAGTTATTTTAAATGTAAGTACTTGAACTAAACCAGTAGATGCTGGTGGTATTAATGAAGGGTTTTAGAATCATTTCAATTCTTAAATCCTTCACTACTTTAATCCTTATACTTAAAAACTAATTGTATTTTGTACAGATTTAGTTCCTTTGGCAATATCGCCAAGGGTGCTTTTGAATTTTACAACTTTATTACCCGTGGATAATTCAGCATTTTCATTGCTCATCTTTTTTACAGACTTGCTAAAAGTATAAATGCTAACCATGCGAGCCGACTCTAAAACGAAGCGTTGCATCATTGGCAATTTCTCGTAATCTGTGGCACTTAGCATGCTGCCGAAAGAGCGAGTAAATTTTCCATTGGCATATTCATATTTATTATCAATGGAAATCATACCTCTAGATAATTCCTTGGTTAATTTGTTAACCGCAGTATTCATCGCTTTAACGTTCGTAAAATCTGCTGCAAAAGTAAAGATAAATTCATTAAAGTCCGCCTCTGCTGATGCATTAGACATTCCATTCACGGATTCAAGGGTATTTTCAATCTTACTGAGATAGCTCGTCAACTCTTTTTGGTTAGGCAAAGTCATTTCGCCAATCTCTCCAGAATCCATATATCCTTTTAAATCCTCCTTGCTTTCACTCATATTTACGGTGACAATCATTTTGCCAGAACCATCGGTTTTCATTTTAACTTCCTCTACAATTTCAAAACAACTAGTAAAGAAGATAGTCAAAAAACTAAAGAATAATACCTTTTTCATGGGTTTAAATTTTTATAGGTTTTAAAATTGTCGGTTGTCAGTTATCTGTTGTCGGTTCTCAGTTGTACGTCAAACCGACAACCGATAACTGACAACTGTTAAAATTACTCATGTCGATAATACATCAAAATTGCACCAAAAGCGGTAATCAAAGTGGTTAGCACCGTTGCCATTTTAATGGAATAGCGAATATGGTTGACAAAAGTTTTGATATTATCTACTTGTTGGGGATAGCGAGGATAAATTTCGGCTGCCATTTTTTCATCATTAAAAATATGCGCTGCACCGAATTCTACTCGATTCTGAATTAATACTTTATAGGTCTTCATCACTTTGACCCGAAAGTAAATATTCAAAAATAGCATGGCAATAAATAAGCCGATTACTATGGTGACTAATAATAAGTACATAATATAAACTAGTTTTAAGACGAATCAAGTGTTAGAAAATGTGTTAAGAAAGATTTAATCTTTTTAATGATGAAAGATGAAAGATGAACTATGAATGATGAATTGTTGAAAATAGAAATTTATCGATTCTTTAGGCTGATAAAAATCCTCGCCAATTTTCTAAAGACAATGGGATGTTAGTAATAAGTATTAATCTACCTGAATATTTTTAGAGGTCTAAGTAGGTAAACAAATATAAACAACACTTTATGATGGACTCTTTTTCTGCTATACTTCGTTAAAAAATATTTCCGTAGCTAGGCTATGCAAAGATTTTTTACCTCGTCTAGCAAAAAAATAGCCTCTTCAAAAGTGACGTTTATATCTGCCTACCTACTTATCTTTAGTATTTTTCGAATTCATCGTTCATCATTTATCATTCATCGTTTGAAATATTCAACCGCAATCGTTCTTCCTTTTTCTGTCGTTCTTTTACAATAGAATCTACGGCATGTTGAATAAAGTCATCCCTTGTATTTTTGCACAGGCTATCTAAAATAGGACTGATCGAATCCAACTGATAATTGACTAAAGTATCAATAGACCTTCGAGCTGCTCGATCTAATTTAATTTCTGGTTCTCCGCAAGCACCTAAACTGAATAAGAGTATCGAACAAAAACAAAGAAAGGGTTGATAAAAAACAAAACGGTCTGTCGAACAAACTTCGACTGACCGTTTTGAAAGAAAATTATATTTTATATTTTTTTGTGCCATTTTGAATTTAAATCAAGGATGAAGCACAAAAATACTTAATAATCAATAACTATAATCCTGCTTTTGCAGAAATTTCCAACATTCGATTAATACTCTTCACGCCATCTTCAATCACCTTCTTTGGTAAAGTAATCTCTGGTGTTTCGTATTTCATGCTGATATACAACTTCTCCAAGGTATTTAACTTCATATGTGGACAATCATTACAAGCACAAGCATTATTAGGCGGAGCAGGAATAAATGTTTTATGAGGAGAGGCTTTAATCATTTGGTGTAAAATACCAGATTCTGTTGCCACGATAAATTCTTTCGCTGGATTTTCTTTAGTATAGCGTAATAAACCACTAGTAGAACCAATGTAATCCGCAATATCTAAGATATGTGCTTCACATTCTGGATGTGCAATAAATTTTGCTTCTGGATGCCGCAACTGTAATTTAGTGATTTTTTCGTGCGAGAAAATTTCGTGTACCATACAGCTGCCGTTCCATAAAACCATATTTTCTCGACCAGATTGTTTCTTTAAATATCGGCCTAAATTAATGTCTGGTGCAAAAATAATTGGTTGGTCTGCTGGGAAACTATTGATAATGTGCATTGCATTTGTCGAAGTACAACAGACATCTGTCAGCGTCTTCAATTCAGCAGTACAATTAATATAACTGACTACTTTATGATCAGGATATTTTTCTTTGAATTTTTTAAATAAATGTGGAGGACAAGAATCTGCTAAAGAACAACCTGCTTTTAAATCAGGTAAAATTACTTTCTTGCTAGGAGATAACATTTTTGCCGTTTCTGCCATAAAGTGAACGCCCGCAAAAACGATAATATCGGCATCCGTAGAAGCTGCTTGTTGGGACAATCCTAAGCTATCACCAATATAATCTGCAATATCTTGAATGTCTGCGTCTTGGTAATAATGCGCCAAAATAATCGCATTCTTTTCTTTCTTCAACTTTTCAATCTCCTCAAATAAATCTAAAGACGGATCAATATCAATGTCTAAAAATCCTTTTTTTGTTAAATTTTTCTTGGCAATGGCAACTGCACTCATTTTTGGAATTTTTGATGAAAAAATCTACCCATCTTGGATGCCTAACAGCATCAATTTTATTCTATTAACCAAAGAATGGGGAAGAAAGTTTAGTTCAATTATTTTTTGAATAAACTGCTCCTTTTTAGGACGAGCCTTTCTTAAAAAAGTTACTATTTTAACGGAACGCTAACGTAAAGTTCGCAAGTTATGATTTTTGCCAAATACCTTTAATAGTTCATGCAATTTATTGATTGAAAAAAGTTGGGTTGGTGGTGATAGGATGATGCTTTGGAGGAGACACAAATTATCGTTTGTAGCTTAGACCTCTGGTCTGAGTAGATATGCTAAGACTACTCAGACCAGAGGTCTAAGCTACTTTTAAAGTTTTACCGAATCACCGCCACAGGCATATTCGTGTCATAATTGCCCGTCAAAACGGGCGTCTGTACTTTGGCAGTATAAGACCGAACCTCTTTGGATACAAAGGCAGAAATTTCTTGAATGGTCACAATTTTATCGTGATTGGCATCTGCTTCTCCATTTAATCCTCGAATTAGAAAATGAGTGAAAATACCTTGTCGCAAGCCACCATCTTCTAAAGAAATCTCTTCTCCTTGAGAGGACGTAAAAAATGCCAAACCACCTTTCGTATTTTTAAAAGAAGCATAGTATTTATCTAAAGTAGAACTGACCAAACCTTTCATTGCCAAGAGGCTACCAGAGTAACAAGCATCCGCAAAAATTACTTTATGTTTGGCTTTACTTTTTTCAAAAATCTGCTTGATTTCATCGTGTAAGACGCGATTATTAAATCCATCATAATCTACAGGGATAAAGGAACCTGCTAACCCATGACCAGAGTAATAAAAGACAATGACATCGTTTTGGTCTGCCTTTAATAAAGTCTCCTGTAAGGCTGCTAAGATATTATTTCTAGTAGCATCTTCATCAATTAATAACTTGATCTGATTATTCGGCAAAGCACCACCTTCTGGGCTTTTTAAAAACGCATAAAAACGATAAGCATCATCGTCGGTAAAACGTAAAGCAGGCATGTGTTCGTAAGTAGAAACACCAACTACAACGGACCAGATTTTTACTTCGGAGCTTTCTTCGACGGTTGTATTGCTAGAGGGCGCTGCGGTTAAAGTTTCTAGAGGACGAAGGGCTTCTCCGTCTCGCCAAAGCGCGGCTATCTTTCTGCCAGAGCTTTTATAAGTAAAGACTCCTTCGCCATTAGGGCCATGATTTTGCCAATAGCCAATATATTTATCACCATTGGCATAATAACAAGTGCCATGTCCTGCTGGCTTTCCATTTTGAAAATCGCCAATGTATTGAGCGCCGTCGGGGTAATTATAGACGCCTTTACCACTTTCACAATAAGTTGAATTACAATCTCTTAAATTTTTATCGCTGATTCTTGTATCCGTAAAAGGATGATTTACTTCAACTAAATAGTTATCCTGTTCCCAGTCGCCTTCTTGGATTTTGCCATTGCTCAAAATTAACTTTCCAACGCCGTGGCGCAAGTTATTTTTCCATTGACCAATGTATTTATTGCCATTGGCATAAACCATTATTCCTTTTCCTTGAAATTGTCCATCGACAAAATCGCCATCATATTCATCGCCATTGGCAAATTCTATGACGCCATGTCCATTAAATTCATTTCTTACAAAATTACCTTGGTAGATATCTCCATTATGGAAGGTCAATTTTCCTTTTCCTTCTCGGTATCTATTTTTCCATTGACCGATGTATTTATCGCCATTGGAGAAATATAAAATCCCTTGTCCATGAATTTGCCCATTCTGGAAGTTTCCTTGGTAAGTTGCACCACTTCGGTACTTAAAAGTACCATAACCATTTTGACAATTCCCTTTAACACATTGAGCGAATAATTGGTGGGTAAATAATAGACCTAAAACTCCTACCACTAGCATTTGCTTAATCATAATAGCTGTTTGATTATCTTCTTTTAGCATTTGTAAAGGCTAGACGTACTGTGTGTCTTAGGCCATGAACTATTTTTAAAACGAAAGAAAATAAATGAATTAAAAGGGTAGCGATTGAGATAAGTCTTTAAAAATGACTATAAGATTGCATGATGCTGACCCATGATTAAATTCTAAAGGTAGAAGTGATTATAAGCGAAGATTTAGGTGTTAGAGGAAACTCAGTTGTGTTATAGCAGTTCGTGGAATCAAAACGCATTCTTTTACAGCTTATTTTATGAGGAGTAATTTCTTAACGTTTTTTATGTGTCAGGTAGTTGACAATCGGATGGTTGACCTTCAGTCAACCTGTTAATTTTTTGTAATGAATATTCTAGGTTGACTGAAAGTCAACCATCCTAGAATCAAAAAGATTATTGAATAACCGCTTTTTTCTTTTTCCGTTTATTCAATAATTTTCTCAGCCAATTAGGCACAATGATAACGCCTGCAAACAAATAAGCATAATAGGTTAAGCCGCGCCACATAAAAGCGATAATCAAAGAAATACCAACTGGAACATAATCACTTAAAAAACCGCCAAAAACGATTTCTGCAAAACCTGCACCACCTGGAGTTGGGGAGAACGCCATAATGACAAACATCGTTTCCAACCTGGAATAAAGTGCTCCTTGTGTAAAAAAATCGGTAGGAGTAGTATCAACGATGGCAATAATTAAGCAATTCAATAATAGAAATCGACAAGACCAAGCGGTTGCAGTAGATAGAAAAGCAGCCAAATGAAAACTCCATTTTTCCCGTTTCATTTCCGAAGAAGCAGTAATGATGTCTGTACCCAATTTAGTCGCACCCTTTTGATATTTTTTTAAAAAGCCAAAATGAGTGACCCATTCAAAGAATTTTTTTAATTGATTGGGATTGATAAATAAACCATAAAAAAACAAAACTCCATAGGATGCCATTAGAATGTAAGCACCAAAAAAAGTATAACCCCAACCGTCCAAATTACTTAAATCGGTTAAATTAGGTCGAATGATTCTCGGGCCAAATAGTAAAAATAAAATGGGTAAAGTGCCAACAAAAAAAATAGTGTCTAAAATGGCGGTATAAATAACGATGGCAGTTGTTTTTGCCGCAGGGAGTTTTTCTTGTGCTAAAACAAAGAGCGAAACCGCAGATCCGCCTACACTTGTCGGAGAAACCGCAGAACTAAATTCCCAAATAAATATGAGTTCAACACATTTTCGCCAACTAAATTCCCCATTGGACAGCACCCGTAAACGATTAGCATAAGCGATATGCCGAAGAATGAGTAATAAAACCGACATCGTTACCCAGAACAAAGTATGGCTATTCCAATTGATTTTTTCAAAAGCGGCAGGGTCAAATTGTTGCCAAAGCAAATAAATGACTACGCCAATACCTATCAAGATAGGCAGGATTATTCTAGAAACCCGAATGGATTTTAAGACCTCTTGCTGGTCTGCTGAAAAATCATCTATTTGTTCGTCGCTCACTTATTCGTAAATAATAGTTTCTTTGTGATTATTTTTTCATCATTACAATGGTGTAAAAATAGACATAGTTGACAAAAATTTTCTATTGGTGAATAAACCTTGTTTTTTACACCTATTTTTGAGAACCTTCGTAAACCGAATGGATGTTAAAACTAAACCTATTTTTTCGCTTATCGGCTGATGGGGCTTTAAAAATTATCTTTTAAATAAAATTATTGTTCAATGTACGATTTAAATACGATTTGTGAAGCAGTTAAAGCAATTGCGATAGAAGCAGGGGAGGCTATTATGGTAATTTATCAAAATGAAGAGAGTTTTGGGGTGACCCATAAAAAAGATGATAGTCCATTGACGATAGCGGATGGAAAAGCGAATCAAATTATATGTGACCATCTAGTCAAATTAACCCCGAATATTCCAATTATTTCAGAAGAAAATAAGGAAATAGCATATAGCGAAAGAAAAGATTTTGACTATGCTTGGTTGGTTGATCCACTAGATGGTACCAAAGAATTTATTAAGCGGAATGGTGATTTTACCGTCAATATCGCCTTATTGCATTATGGAAAAACGGTCATGGGGATAGTCTACATTCCTGTAACAAAAGCGGTTTATTCAGCCATCTATGATCAAGGAGCTTATGAAACGGTTGACGGAAAAACGACCAAATTAAAAGCACCGAAGTTTAAAATGTCAGACAAAGGCATAGGCGTTGTGTGTTCTCGCTCGCATTTAAATGAAGGTACTGCCAATTTTATTGCTCAACTAAATGAGCCAGAAAAAGTATCCAGAGGAAGCTCTTTAAAGTTTTTGATTTTAGCAAAAGGAGAGGCCCATGTTTATCCAAGATTAGCGCCAACGATGGAGTGGGATACAGGTGCTGCGCAGATTATTTTGGAAGAAGCGGGTGGTAAAGTCATTAGTGAGGATACAAAAAAGCCATTGGATTATAATAAGGAAAATTTACTGAATCCTTATTTTATTGCTTATGGAAATGTGGAGTAGGCGATGAGGCAAAGATTTGCTAAATCTCCAAGATTTAGTAAATCTAAATCTTCTAAATGCCAACGAAAAGTTAATTCGCTTAACAGACCTTAAAGCAGGTAGACTTTTAGGGAGATTCCTTGTAATTTCGTAGGAACATGAGCAAAGCAATTATCACATTTATTGTTCTTTCCTTACTCGGTTTGATGGTTATTCAAGTCGGTATGTTGCGTATTGGACACATGACAGAATTTGAAAATTACGATTCGGAGATTCGAGATGTGATGCGTAACGTAAGTACAGATTTGTATGAGAATACGGCATTAAGTAAGCAAATTGCTACGCTGAGTCAAAATGTTGATATTGATAAAAGGACGATTTATAATAATGATTCGCTTCCTTTTTATACAATTAAAGAAATTGATACCCTATTTAAAAAACAGTTATCGGCAAGGGGTATTTCTATAGATTATGCCTTTGCTTTGACGGGAAAAAAGAATCAATTAATTTTAAATAGTGCAAACTTCGATGCGGAAAAATTTAATTATAACCTATACGTTCGTCATTTAGGCTTGGTCAAAGAACTCTGTAATTGTGAAGTAAAACTCCATTTTTATCAAAAAAATCTAAATACTTACCTACTTGGTCAACTCGCCTACTTATTAATTCCTTCTTTTTTATTTCTGATCATGCTGATTGCAGGGTTTAGCCTCTTAATCTATACCGTCAAGAAACAAAAGCGCTTATTAGTTATTAAAAATGATTTTATTAATAATTTAACCCACGAATTAAAAACACCCGTCTTTTCTATTTCTTTAATTGCAAAAGTATTTAAAGAGAGTTTGAAACAGAATAAGACGGAAAAACTAGGAGAGTATTTAAGTTTATTAGAAAAAGAAAACACCAAATTAAAGGGGCATATTGATAAGGTATTAGAATTGGCATCTTTAGAAAACGGGAAGTATAATTTACAAAAAGAAACTTGCGATTTCCACGATATTATTAATGATGCCATTGCAGGATTCGCCTTAAAAATAGAAACACAGCAAGGGAAATTAAATAAGACTTTTCAAGCAGTTAGTACTCAGTTTGCGCTAGACAAAACGCATTTTAAAAATGTGATTCAAAATTTACTGGACAATGCCATTAAATATAGTAATGGGCAACCAGAAATTAGTATTAGTACGAAAAGCGACCGCCAAAAATTATCCATTGCAGTAAGCGATAAAGGAATGGGCATTGCCCCCGAACATCAAAAGCATCTATTCGATAAATTTTATAGAGTCACTACAGGAAATATTCACCATGTTAAAGGATTCGGCTTAGGTTTGAGTTATGTCAAATACATTGTCGAAGCACATGGTGGGTCTATTTCGGTGAGCAGCAAAAAAAATGAAGGTGCTACTTTTTTAATGGAGTTTCCTTTATGAGTTGATGAGAAAAATAAGCTAATGAGTAAATGAGGCTAGATAGCCCAACTCTTAATCTCATTAACTCATAATACTCATCAATCTCATAACCTCACAAACTCATAACCTCACAAACATGACCAACCCAAAATTATTATTAGTAGAAGATGACAGCACGCTTGGCTACATTCTAAAAGAGTATTTAGAAATGAAAAACTTTGCGGTTACTTGGGCAAAAAATGGCCTAGAAGGCTTGGAGAAATTTAGAGAGCAGCAAGTAGATTTATGTATAGTAGATGTGATGATGCCAGAAATGGACGGGTTCACGATGGCAGAAAGAATGAGACAACAGGGTAGTGACGTACCTTTATTATTTCTGACCGCCAAGTCTTTAAAAGTAGATGTGTTAAAAGGTTTTAGTTTAGGAGCTGATGATTATATCATCAAACCTGTCGAAGAAGAAGAATTAGTGGCAAGAATCAATGCAATTTTAAGAAGAACCGAACATCCAAGTGAACAACAAGAAATATTCGAGGTAGGGAATTATGCTTTTGATAGCAAAAATCAAAAACTCACTTACGAAGAAGAAGATAAATACCTAACCGAACGAGAATCCCAATTACTTCGATTATTATGTTTGAATAAAGGTAATTTATTGTCTCGACAATATGTCTTAAAAAATATTTGGGGTAAAAGCGATTATTTTAATCGAAGAAGTATGGATGTATTTATTTCTAAACTACGGAAGTATTTAGCCAAAGACGAGCGCATTCAAATTACGAATGTGCATGGGAGTGGATTTATTTTATCAGATTAGATAAATTTAGGCATTTTAAAAACCTTTAAACCTTACAGGTAAATCTCTTTTAGTTTCATCGGGATCTTTATCTCTAATATGCTGTCAGCCCCAATGCGCCGCTAGTATAATTCTTTCTTTAGCTTGAGGGTTATACTGCCCAATAATATTGGTGCTATTTAGTTTTTCGCCCGTATAAGCCGTTGCCACAAAATCTTGCTCAATGATCTTGGCGTCATATTCTTTTAATTTAGTGGTCAACCATTCTTTTGTTGCTTTATGTGCTATGTGCTGCGGTGTTCGGCACTCTCGGACCAAATTCCACTTGTTTTGCCACAAAGTGATAAGCGGATGCTGAATTGAATTTAGGAATGGGCAAGTTGGTTACCCTTTCTATTGGCGTATCCTCCACTTTTTCGTCATTTTTTCATGAACCTAACGATAATAAAAGAAGAATTAATGGCAAATAATATTTCATGACTGGTGTTTTGCTGTTTTATGATGCTTTTATTAATCAACTTGGAAATTATTTTCGTGGAACTGAAATTCCACTATACTAGAATTTCCCCATCGCTTCATTAAAAATAACCGCTAATAGAATTTGCCCAACTGCTCCCAACGTTCGTTTGTTGATATTCTCCATATTGTCATTCGTCGTATGCCAATGTTTTACAAAAACAGGACTTGTATTGCCTGGCGTATTAATAATATCAATCATTTTGATGCCTGCTATAGTGTTTACCATAACGTGATCATCTAAAATACCTGTTACAATTTCGTCCGTAAAATAATTACTGTACCCCATCTCTCTGGCTAGTTTCCAGACTTTATTGACTATTTCAGGCGCGTATTTCATCGAGGTATCATCTTTTCTAAAACGTGGGTTCTTAGCACCTACCATGTCTAACAAAATGCCATATTTTGGTTTATACCCACCAACATGTAGATTTTTAGACCAATGTTGAGAACCCAAAGCCCAAGAATAACTATTTCCAGGATTAGGATCTCCATAATCTTCTGCATCAAACAAGACAATATCAACCCCCATGTAGTCAGGTAAAGTTGATAGATGTTTAGAAATTTCTAATAATACGCCTACTCCACTTGCTCCATCATCTGCGGCATCTACTGGTAAATTTTGCTTCGTTGCATCAGGATCATTATCTGTAATATGACGAGAATCCCAATGTGCTGCCAAAACAATTCGCTTCTTCGCACTTGGATTATACTGCCCAATAATATTGGTGCCATTTAAGATCGTTCCTGTGTAAGCTTTTGCTTGAAAATCTTGTTCGATTACCGTTGCTCCATGTGCTTTTAATTGGCTAGATAACCATTCCTTTGTCGCTTTATGCGCTGCGGTGTTGGGCACTCTTGGGCCAAATTCGACTTGTTTCGCCACAAAATTATAGGCAGCTTCTCGGTCGAATTTAGGAATCTGGATTTTTTTCATTGCTACTATTGGAGTAGAATTTACTTTCTCATTTTTACAAGAAAATAGTGATAATAAGATTATAATTACTGGTAGTAAATATTTCATAATTGGTGCTTTTAGTGCTTTCTATCTTAGTCTAAACTTTAGCTGTTTTTTATGGAACTGAAATTTCTACTGTACTATTAAAATTTCCCCATCGCCTCATTAAAAATAACCGCCAGCATGATCTGCCCAACTGCTCCTAGTGTTCGCTTATTAATATTGTCCATATTATCATTAGTGGTATGCCAGTGATTTACAAATCGTTGTTCTGTATTAACTGGCAGGTTAATTATATCAATCATTGGAATGCCAGCAATCTGATTCACAAATAAATGGTCATCCGTTACTCCAGCCACTTTCTCTATAGAAAAATAAGTGCCATGCCCCATTTCTCTCGCCAGTTTCCAAACTTTATTAACTACCTGTGGGGCAAATTTGGCAGATGTACCTTCAATAGGAAAGCGCGGATTTTTAGCACCAACCATATCTAGTAAAATCCCATATTTCGCTTTATAGCCATTTGCATGAAAATTCTTTGACCAATACTGCGACCCTAAACAAAAAGTATTCCCATCGGTAGGACTGCCATAATCTTCTGCATCAAAAAAGATAATATCCAATCCCATATCCTCAGGTAAAGTAGTCAAATGTCTAGTTACTTCTAATAAAACACCTACGCCACTAGCTCCATCATCTGCGGCATCTACTGGTAAATTCCTTTTCGACTCATCAGGGTCTTCATCTGTAATATGCCGAGAATCCCAATGTGCTGCTAAAACAATTCGCTTCTTCGCACTTGGGTTATACTGCCCAATAATATTGGTGCCATTTAAGATCGTTCCTGTGTAAGCTTTTGCTTGAAAATCTTGTTCGATTACCGTTGCTCCATGCGCTTTTAATTGGCTAGATAACCACTCTTTGGTTGCTTTATGCGCTTTGGTATTCGGCACTCTAGGACCAAATTCCACTTGTTTTGCTACGAAATTATAAGCCGAATCCCGATCAAATTTTGGAATAGGGATTTTTTTCTTTTCTATTATTGGAGGAGTTGTCTTTGTGGTTTGTTTACTGTCTCCATTACAGGCCGCAAAAAATAAAACGAATATTAATAAAAAAGGTAGTTGCTTCATTATAAAAAGGTAATATGATTTTTTCAATGAGTCTGTGGTCCGTTAGGAATTGCGAAAATACTATTTCTAAATACAGCAGGAAATAAAAAGATAGGGATTAACATGAATTTAAGCGTATTTCTTAGGGCTTAGTGTAAAAGACACACTAAAAATTTTTAGTCTATTAAAAAAAAAGTAGATTTGTTACTCTTACATACTTCTAAATCCTCTTTTTCTAAAAGGTAGTTCGCCAACCAGCTACCGTTTAATTTTATTGTATGAAACTAATAACAAGAATCACCGCCATTTTTGCCCTTTTTCTTTTGTGGCAATGTACTTCCGATACTACACCTCCGATTGAACGCCCACACAGCCCTTGGGTTTTTCGTTCGGTCTTAGACCAACAACCAAGAATGATCACCTTGGCCTTACACGATAAGGTATGGGCAACTTATAGTACCAAAAATGCAGCGTTATCTAAAGTATGGTCGGGAAATGTGGATTTAGATGGAGCTGTTTATACAACTGCACATGGTCCGCAACCAACGAGTGTTGGAGATGCTTGGTTGGTTAGCGAACATCCAACGCCTTGGCAAATCAGTCAAGGAGGTAAGGCAATAGCTACCCAAGTCCAGTATAAAGGACATCAAATTAAAAATGACCACGCGATTTTAAAATATGAATTGACTTTAGCCGGTGGGCAAAAAATTCAAATTACGGAACAGCCAGAAGCTAAAATTTCTGAGACTGGTTTGGCTAGTTTTGAAAGAGTTTTTACGACTGCTAATGTGCCGAGTGACGTAACAGTCGCTTTAAAAACGAATGTGAATTCCGTTGTAGCTAAAGAAAAAATTGCCAGTAATGGAGATTTTAAAGTTTTTGATACCCAACCTAGAAACGCTAAAAATTTGATGGCGGTTGATGTAGATGGTTTATTGACGTTAAATAATAATGGCTCGACTTCTTTCACTTGTGCTTTTGTGAAAGCACCTCTAATTGCCAATACCAATAAAGTAGCCGACGAGGACGAAGAAGAGAAACCATTAGGTGCAAGATTAATTGCTCGAAGTGATTGTAAGACTTGTCATAATACCTATGTTAAAACAGTTGGGCCTGCTTATTTAGACATTGCTAAAAAATATAGAAATACCGCCGAAAATGTAGCGATGCTAGTCAGTAAAGTTAAAAATGGGGGCGCTGGAAATTGGGGAGAAGCAGCCATGAGTGCGCATCCAGATTTAGATGAAGTAGACATCAAAAACATGGTTGGCTATATCATGGATTTGGACAAAGCGGACGAAGCCAACCAACGAGCAATGGCCGCAACCAAATTAGAAGATGTTGATTTGATGGAGGGAGATAAAAGCATCGTTCCAGCAGATATGAATTTAGGGGCGATTGGAAATGTTTTTATTTTTGAAGGCGATAAAAGTAAACTAGCAGATATTAATTGGAAAGCCAAACCAGATTTCACGTTTGTCTTACCAACCATTGATGCAGAAGGCGATGATTTTGGACCTTTACAAGATCATTTTGCTATTTCGGCAGAAGGCTATATCAATATTCCAAGTGGCGCTAATTTTGTTTTTCGCTTAATGAGTGATGATGGTTCTCGTTTAATCATCGATGGCAACGAAGTGATTAATCACGATGGTTTACACGGTGCAGACGCCAAGGATGGGGAAATGGCTTTAGCAGAAGGTTATCATCCATTCCGTTTGGAATATTTTGAAAATGGTGGTGGGCAAGCGATTATCTTAAAATGGCGGTCTTTTGCAGATGGCGAATTTGTAATTGTTCCTGCAACTGCTTTTGCCCATAAAAAAGAAGACGCCCCTGATGTGCCAGTTCGATTGGTGAATAATGTTGTAATTCCTGGAGATAAATCACCATTAAAAGAAGTGCATCCAAGTTATGATTTAAGTCAAGCAAGACCTAATACTTTTTTACCTAAAGTCGGTGGTTTAGATGTTTTTCCAGATGGTCGTTTAGCGGTGAGTACTTGGGATTCGGAAGGGGCAGTTTATATTGTAGAAAATGCAGATTCAGGTGACCCTGATAAAATGACTGCGACTAAAATTGCAACTGGGTTAGCAGAACCACTAGGTTTAAAAATTGTGGATAATGAGATTTATATCATGCAAAAGCAAGAATTGACCAAATTAGTTGATAATGATAAAGATGGCTTAATTGATGAATTCCAAACGGTTTGTAATGCTTGGGACGTCACCGCTAATTTCCATGAATTTGGTTTTGGCTTGGCTTATAAAGATGGGTATTTCTATGCGACTTTAGCCACAGGTATTTTACCGGGTGGTGCAAGTGCATTAAATCAACCGAAACACCGAGGAAGTGCGGTAAAAATTTCTAAAGAAACAGGTGCCATTGAATTTATTGCCAATGGCTTAAGAACACCGAATGGTATCGGTGTTGGTGTCGATGAGGAAATTTTTATTGCCGATAATCAAGGAGATTGGTTACCGTCTAGTAAGATTGTACATGTGAGCAAAGATGCTTGGTTTGGTTCTCGTTCCGTTGATTTTGAAGGAACGGCTAATCTAAAAGAAAAATTACCTGTTGTTTGGTTGCCACAAGATGAAATTGGCAACTCTCCAACCACGCCTTCTTATATTAATGATGGCCCTTATAAAGGACAATTGATTCACGGCGAATTAACCCATGGTGGTATCAAAAGAGATTTTATAGAAAAAGTAAATGGCGAATACCAAGGTTGTGTCTTCCGATTTATCCAAGGTTTAGAAGCGGGCGTCAATCGGTTGGTTTGGGCACCAGATGGCGCTTTGTATATTGGAGGCGTTGGGTCTACAGGAAACTGGCGACAAAATGATAAATTATTTTACGGTTTGCAACGCCTAAAATATAATGGCAAATCTACTTTTGAAATGTTGGCCGTTCGAGCAAAATCCAATGGGGTAGAAATAGAATTCACAGAAGCACTACAAGAAGGACAAGGTTGGAATAAAGCCGATTATGATATTCAACAATGGCGCTATGAACCGACCGCTAATTATGGTGGACCAAAATTGGATTTGAAAAACTTAGACATTTTATCGGTAAATGTTTCTGATGATAGAAAGAAAGTCTTTTTGGAATTAGCAGGTATGAAAGAAAATCATCTGATTTACGTGCATTTATTAAATCCGTATGTGAGTGTGGAAGGGCATGGTTTATGGACGCAAGAAGCATGGTATACCATGAATCAAATTCCAGCAAATAATCCTGGTGTTAAAACCACTCAAAGAGGGCAAGTTGCGCCTAATACTTTATCTACTGCCGAAAAAGCAGCAGGTTGGCAATTATTATTCGATGGTCAAACAACTGATGGCTGGCGGAATTTCAAAAAGGAAACGATTGGGTCAAGTTGGAAAGTAAAAGATGGGGCGTTATTTCTAGATTCTCAACAAAAAGCAGATGGCGGTTGGCAAGCTAAAGATGGTGGCGATATTATCACCGCTGGGCAATACGAAAATTATGAATTACGCCTAGAATGGAAAATTGCGAATTGTGGCAATAGCGGTATTATCTTTAATGTGGTGGAAGGCGCAGATAATGATTACGTTTGGCATTCAGGTCCAGAGATGCAAGTTTTGGATAATGCTTGTCATCCAGATGCCCAAATTGAAACGCATCGAGCAGGTGATTTATACGATATGATTGCGTGTAAATATGAAACGGTGAAGGCTGCTGGCGAATGGAATCAAGTCCGCTTAATTATCAATAATGGTAAAACGGAACAATGGCTGAATGGTAAAAAATTAGTGGAATACGAAATGTTTACTGATGAATGGGCGACCATGATTGCCAATAGTAAATTTAAAGACATGCCTGATTTTGGCAAGGCTCGAAAAGGGCATATTGCTTTACAGGATCATGGGGATAAGGTTTATTTTCGGAGTATTAAGATTAAGGAGTTGTAGCTTAGGCTTCTAGCCTGAGTAGCAATCATCTTGCAACAATATTATAAAAGCGCCTACGAAATTTGATTTTCGTAGGCGCTTTTTATTACAACCCATGCTTATCCAACAAATAAACCAAAGTAGTCATAGAAGCTGCACCCAACTCCAATTCCCGCTGATTCACCGCCTCTATTCTATCCGCTGCTGTATGATGATAATCAAAATACCGTTGCGAATCTGGTCTAAAACCAAACAGTAAGCCTTTTTGGCTTTTCAGCCGAGAAATATCTGCTCCAGAACCACCCTTTTGTAAAAACAAACCATAAGGCTCAACCAACGGCAACCATTCTACCACTTTCTGAAATTTTTCTACAAAAATAGATTCATGTCCATCGGCGGTAAACCCTCTCGGCGTAAAACCTCCCGCATCGGACTCTATAGCGCCTAAGTGATATTCTCCGTTCTTGTTCGATTCCTCCATATAAGCAATTGCTCCACCTTGTCCATTTTCTTCGTTCATAAATAACACACAGCGAATGGTTCTTTTGGGTTGGTAATTTAAGCGCTTTAAGATTTGAATTACATCCATTGCATGCACACAACCTGCGCCGTCATCATGTGCGCCTTGTCCAACATCCCAAGAATCTAAATGTCCGCCGACTAAGATAATTTCCTCAGGATGGGTACTGCCTTTAATTTCGCCAATGACGTTATAAGAAGGTTTATCGCCCATCATGCCACAGTTCGTTTTAACATAGATACTCGCTTTTCCTTTTTTCAGAATGGTACTCAGTTTTTCTGCATCATTGGTACTAATTGCCAACCCTGGAATTTTAGTCGTTCCTTCTTCATAAACTAAGGTGCCTGTATGTGGAAAATCATCTAACTTAGTCGTCATTGATCGAACTAAAACAGCAAGGGCGCCAAATTTTGCGGCTTTAGATGCCCCAAATACTCGTTGGTCAACTGCGCCGCCATAAGCATTAAATGTCCGAATCTGTTTTGGATCCATCGGTCGATTATAAAAAATGATTTTCCCTTTCACGCCTGCTGTACCTAATTTTTCTACTGCTTCTAAATTTTGTACTTCTATTACTTCGGCAATAATGCCCTCCTCCGAAGTGCCTATAGAATTTCCTAAGGCTAAGGCATTTAAATCCATTGATCCCAAAGCGGAATTCACCACTCTTACCGTTTCTTTATCGCCCCTATTCCAATGCGGCACGACACAAGGTTGTAACCAAACTTTATCCATACCTAAAGTATCTAGTACCTGTTTCGTGTATTCTACGGCTGCCATAGATTGGGGCGATCCCGCCAAACGACCACCAATTTTAGTCGTCAAATGTGTCAGCCAATCATAGCATTGTCCATTAGTGAGTGCTTGGTCGTAGATTTGGCGAATAAATAAAGCATCTTGATTTTCTTCCTGCGAAAAACTATTCAAAGAAATAGCGAATAAAAAGCAAATTGTTAAAAGAAAAGGTCGTTTCATTATAAATATTTTAGCAAAAATGGTAAAAATTAATAATTTTCTTAAAAAAGCGTTTAAAACACTAAAAAAGTGACAAAAATTAACTATTGTGAAATTCAGAAATTAAATGGGAAAATAGGTTTTATTTTAAAATTAAATATGGTTGATTTAAAATAATCTTAATAAAATTCCAAAATAAAGAACACATACCCCTTAGTGTAACAATTACACTAAAAAGAAGCCTTGATAAATTAGAATTTTCTAGGTTTTTGAATTATTTTTGTAGTGTAAATAAAGATAAATACAACTTTTAAAGTTGTCTAAGATATAAAAAATTAATTTGGTTTTATTTGGTTAGGGCTGAGGTAGTGTCAAGAACACTACCTCTTTTTCTGTTTATAGCCATTCGTTTTTTTCTTTTTCTTCCGTAAGTTTACCCTTCATCACTATTGCTATAAACCCATTCCTTTAATATGCTTACCGAAATCAAAACCCATTTATCTAAAGATCCCATTCTACATCCCCTTATCCAAAATATCGTTTTAAAAGAAAGAACAGCACAAAAAAGTGTTTACGAAGCATTAATTCGATCCATTGTTTTTCAGCAACTATCTGGTAAGGCAGCAGGAACTATTCATCAACGATTTTTAGCCTTATTTGACGATAACTTCCCCGATCCACAACGAATTCAAACATTTACGCCCGAGGAATTAAGAGCAGCAGGCTTATCTCGTCAAAAAGCAGGTTATGTTAAAAATGTGGCTGATTTCTTTATAGACCATCAGTTGATTGATAAGGATTGGTCTACGGAAAGCGATGAAGCGATTATCCAACAATTAACCCAAATCAAAGGCGTTGGGCAATGGACGGTGGAGATGATTTTGATGTTTACTTTAAAACGAATGGATGTCTTACCTTTGGATGATTTGGTGATCAAAAATTCTATGATCACCATGTATCAGGTAACAGAAAAAGGGCGTGCTTTAAAAAAGCGTTTATTAGAAATTGCGGAACCTTGGCGACCTTATCGAACTGCCGCTAGTTTGTATTTATGGCAATGGCAGGATACTGTAATGTAGTAGACAGTATGCAGTTTAAGCGCTTATACATATTCTTCTTCGAGTAAGCTTATTTTATGTCTACCAATCAAAAAGTAGGCAATCGTTCCTACGAAAGGCATAAAGAAAACCAATAAGAACCATAAAATTTTATCGGTGTCCTTTTTATACTCATCGGAGATAATTTCGATAATGGCATATAACCAAGAGCCGAAAATAGCAATACCCAATGCTATTAATGAAAATACGAACATGCTAATTAGTTTTATGAAGTGGTGGATTATTTTTTAATAACGATTACTAAATTAGCTTTTTTTGAGGTGGTTAACCAAATTGCTCGGCAAAGTAAGTAGGATTATCGACGAATTGTAATGGATTGCTCTTCCCCACGACGGATTTTTACTAGAAGTTTTCATTTACTTTTTATTCAAAAGACAAATAGGGTGCAATTCTCTCTATAAAATCAGGTTTAAGCGCTTTTACCTTTTTTAAGTCTTCTATGTTTGTGTATGCGCCATGATTGGTTCGATAATTAACCAGTAAGTAGGCTTGTTTCTTTTTGATATAAGGATGAAGTCTTAAGGCTTCTGCGGCAATCGAATTAATTGGAATTTTCTGCGTAATAGGCGTCACAAGTAACTGGTGGGCTACTTTATCAATGGTGCTATCTGCTATATTATAGGTTGTTTTTAGCTGGTCAATGGAGAGAAAACCACCTAATTTATCTCTGTAATTGACGATTCGTTTTGCGGTTATTTCTCCAATTCCCTTTAGTTTTTTCCAGTCTTCTACACCACTATTATTAATGTCTACTTTAATGGAGGTTGACTTACTAAAACTTTGTGGTATATCATTAGGGATTATTCCTTCTTTAGCAATTGGCGCTATTTTTTTAGGCAAGTCAATGTATGGGGATAAAGTTGAATAATCGGCTACTGATAAACCATACACTTTTTTTAGGTCTTCTTTTTTCCAAAATTGTCCGCCTTTATTGCGGTAATTAATAATTGTTTGAACGACTTTTTCAGAAAGTCCTAATTGCAATAAAGTGACTTTATCCGCCTCATTGGGATTAAATTTAAAAGGCGTCAATACCTTTCGTTTGGCTTGCTTTTTAATTTTCTTAGTCGATTTTGGAGAAGTATATTTTTTAGATTTGGTAATGGTGACATAAGGTGCTAACCTTTGATAATCGGTCTCTTTAATTCCATACACTCTTTTTAAATCTTCTTTTTTGTAAAATTTGAAGCCCTTTTTTCTAAAGTTAATCAAGGTAGTCGCTACCGAAGGAGATAAACCTAAGTCAACTAGTTTTTCTTTGGAAATAGTATTTGGATCAAAGTTGAAAAGGGGAACAGTTATGTCCAATATATGCTCCTTGCTTTTAGATAGGTCTCCGTTCTCTTTTTCTATTGTTGCTTCAAATTCCGTAATTGCGGCTTCAATTTCGGAGAAATCCGTTGCTTCCTGAGTCGTAAATTTTAAACTTATTTTGGGTAAGACAAAGCAAAATAAAGTGATACTAGCGAGTACACAAATGCCTTTTACTTGAGCTTTTGTAAAATGGGCGTAGTCTTTTAAATTCGTTTTCATACAAGTAGAGAGTAAGTAATGTTTAATGAATAAACATTAGGATAATTAAAAAATACATTATCAAAAAATTGAGTCTTAATCCCGTACTTATTTACTCTAAGGTACTATTTTTCGGTAATAATAGTGTTAGAAAATGGTTTTTTTTGAAAACTTTAGTGGAACGTAAAAGAAAAGATTTATTTCATATAATTATTTTACAAATTTAAATTTGCTAAATGTGATTTTGTGCAGAATAATTATTGGTTCAAAATTTGGATAACTGCTTTCTTTTACAGTATCTTTGATATGGAAGATTAAACAGAACTATGAGAAAATGCTTTGAGCCTACTCAATTCGCATTTTATACTAAACATTTCGATGGTATCCCTTTATATACCATTTCCCTACCTTAAGAAGTGATAAGCTAACTCCAACTTGTCACTTCTTTCTGTTTTAGTAACGAATAAAAAATAAGTTGGACATTTGGTATTAAATTCCCCACAGATTTATTATCCCCACGCCTGCCTGCGGCAGGCAGGGATTATAATTATTCAAGTTATTTTCAACATTACTTAGAGAGATACCTTAAATTCGAATTTTTCCAGTAATGGGAAATTACTGAAAAATAAAAAAGCCTTTCATCTTATGCTCAGATGAAAGGCTTTTTTATTATAAATGCCCTAAAAAGGATAACTTAGTTTATTCTGCTAAGGCTCCCGCTACTTCTTTAATCCATTCAGAAGTAACAGATTTTGGTCGTTCTAAAGGTAAACCTAATGCTCTTGACCAACATTGCGCCGCCACTACGCCTAACGCTCTTGAAACACCAAATAGTACGGTGTAGAAACTGTATTCTGTCATCCCATAATGTACTAAAATAGCGCCAGAGTGGGCATCTACATTCGGCCAAGGGTTCTTTACTTTACCTAATCCTTGAAGAATTGGCGGTACCACTTCAAAAGCTTTCCAAATTACTTCTATAATATCCGAGTCCTTAATATACTCTTCTGCAAAAACTTTTTGAGCGGTAAATCTTGGATCTGGTTGACGCAAAACGGCGTGGCCATAACCAGGAATGACTTTTCCTTCTGCTAAGGTCTTATTCACGTAATCTGCAATCTGTTGCTTCGATGGTTTTTTAGTACCAATCTCGTCAATCATTTTGAAGACCCACTTAATTACTTCTTGATTTGCTAACCCGTGTAATGGTCCAGCTAAGGCATTCATACCCGCAGCAAAAGATAAGTAAGGGTCACTCAAAGTAGAACCTACTAAATGTACCGTATGTGCAGAAGCGTTTCCTCCTTCGTGATCTGCGTGAATCGTTAGATATAATCGCATTAAACTCTTGAAGTCATCTCCTTTAATCCCTAACATGTGCGCAAAATTACCTGACCAGTCTAAGGTTGGGTCTGGTGCAATATGCGTGCCTTTGTGGAAAGTTCGACGATAGATGTACGCCGCAATTCTTGGTAGCTTTGCGATCAAGTTCATCGCATCTTCATAAGTTGCATCCCAATATTCTAACTTGTTCATGCCTTCTGCATAACGCTTCGCAAAGATTCCTTCTGTTTGAAGTGAATTGATTGCAATCGTAAATTGCGTCATTGGATGCGTATCAGCAGGCAATGCCTCTAATACTTTGAAAGTATGCTCAGGTACGCCAGCACGTTTTCTCCATTCTGCACTTAACCAAGCTGTTTGTTCGTCTGTTGGAATTTCTCCTACTAACATTAACCAAAATAAGGCTTCTGGTAGTGGTTCTTTACCTCCTGGCACTTTTGGTAATAATTCTCTTAATTCTGGAATAGAATAACCTCTAAAACGAATGCCTTTTTCCGCATCTAGGGAAGATGTTTCCCATACCATCATTTTTATGCCTCGCGCTCCACCGAAAACTTGACCTAACTTAACCTCTCCAACTACCTGATTCCCATTAGCTTTAATCAAGGCTCTTAATTCTGTTCTAAGTTTGGCGGATTTCTCGTAAAATTTCTGTTTTAGTAAGTCCATCTATATTTAATATTTTATTTTGTTAGTTCTTTCTATATAATTACAAAAAATAAGCAAAAACGTTGAGTCTTTCCTCAAAAAATTATCTGATCAAATAAGCTATATTCTTGGAAATTTATCGGAACAAAAATCGTTTGAGTAGTATTGAAGTAGTTAAATTTAAATAATCTATACATTTTATGACTGACTCTTTTCTCACTATACCGCGTTAAAAATTATTTTCGTAGCTAGGCTATATAAATAATTTTTGCCTTGTATAATAAAAAAATAGCCTTGTCAAAAATGAAGATTGTTTAAATTTAGCTACTTAATTACTAATTTTAATCTTTTGCGGAGTTCAAGATTCACAAAAATACACATCTATAAGGGAAAGTAACAACCAAAATCATATAATTATATGCCTGCTAGAGTTATTTCTATACCATTTTTAATATTAACCGCTGTATTTGCTTATTTAACACTAGAGGTTGACGAAAGTTTCTCTCTTTATATTATATTTTTTGTCCTACTCTTAGCAATTATTTACACTTTTAGTCCTCAGATAAATTGGTGGTGGTATACTCGAAATCCCCCTGAACTGGATAAACCAATGCGAAATTTACTCATACAAAATCATTCTTTTTATAATGAACTGTCTTTGAGTGACAAAAAGCTATTTAGAAACCGCATGGCACTCTATATGATGGCCGTAGAATTTATGCCAATGGGATGGGAAAAACTGCCTGAAGATATCAAAGGCGTTATAGCCTCAAATGTGGTGCAAATGACCTTAAAACAAGTCGATTTTTTACTACCAAAATTTGAGCGAATTGTTGTCTACACGACCCCTTTTCCCTCGCCACAATTCCCTCAACAATTACATGCTTCTGAGCTTTTTGAAGAAGATGGCGTCTTGCTTTTTTCCGCACAACAAGTAATGTGGCCTTTCTTGCAACCACAGCAGTATTACAATCTAGTTTTACACGAATACATTAAGGCATATCAGCTCTCTTATCCGAATAAATTATATCCCAACTTAATAGCAAATGATTGGCAAAAACTGAATCAAATAAGTGGATTTACAAAGGAAAGTATTGAAAGTATTATTGGGTTATCAGATATTGACCCAATTGTGGTAAGTGGTACTCTCTTTTTTACACATTCAGAAAAATATAGAGCGGTTGCTCCTGATTTATATAAGAAATGGGAACAAGTTTTTAGTTGATTTTCCCACTAATTTTCTTTATGTTTTAAAACGCTGTACGCTCCATTCCTCTGTGGGAAAAGACTCTAAAAGAACTGGCAACTGGTAACCCGCAACAGACAACCGATTACCCTCTAAAAACTAATAAATCCCCTCCCGTATGACAACGCATCCAAGTTGGAATAGGACTTCCACTTTCTTCAATAAATTGAATTGTTCCATCATCTAAGGCTTGGTATTTCCAAATGTGTTGCTTTCCTTTTCCATTGGTAAAAGAGCCAAACTTTAAAATATACTGAATCTCCCAACCATCTTGGAATCGGTTCAACGCAATATCGTTACCTGCTACTTTAGGTACCCCTAAATCAATATCCACAATTCCTTCAATTTCTTCAAACTCACTTGCTAAGGCTGCCATATTTAAAGGCGCTTTCGATCGAATGGTTAACGCATCTTCCGTATCATTCCAAGGAACATGCTTTTCAATCACTAGTTCATATTCATCTAAGAGATCATTCAAGGTCGCATTCTCTGTTTCGCTAATTCCATCTCTTAATGGCGCAGCCCAATCAATATCTTTTTCGTAAATAATTACTAATTGGTCAATGGATGGATTTGGAAAGGTATGCACATTACACTTGGCAATAGATTTAGCCATTTCATCGCCACTATATACTTGAGTAAGCAAGTTGTAAACCATCTCAATAGTTGGTTGAGGAATACCTACATTTAAATACCTTAAATCTTCTTTTTGCGCTTCTAACCTTAAAGCTAAACGTGCAGCATCTCGCCTAAATTTTCGTTCTAAACTTTTAGGAATATCATTTTGAACGCCATTTTGTTTAACAAAAATAGCTTTAGGTGTTTGCCCAGTTAATGGAAAGCTTAAACCAATGCAGAGAAATAGTGCACAGTAAAAAGTAAGATTGTGGTAAAACCATAAATTTTTCATAGTCGATGTTAGCAATAATTGTTTATTTGTCTGGGGAAAGAGAGAGTAATCTACGCCAACTTAGTTAATACAAAAAACAGACCGATAATTATCGAAGTGGGTTTTTATTATGGGAAATGCTATTATTTAACTTAAATCATTGATAGGCAAGGTTTTTTAACATTTCTTTAGCCAAAGAATTGGCTATTGAGGTGTTATTATATTAATTCCTTCAATTTCTCCGTTTTCTTATTAAACTATTTTATGAAAAAGACCAATCGACTTATCTATAAATACTTGTTTTGTTTTAGTTTATTATTCACTTTGACTAGCTCAAGTTATAGTCAAAACTATATAACTAAAAAGACGGCAACGGGAAAAGCTAAAAAGGTATATTATCGAGCGAATCAATACAAAAAAAATCGCTTGGTCGATAAAGCCATTCAAGATTATAAAACGGTGATTAAAATAGCGCCTGATTTTATTGATGCGCATTATGAATTAGCCGCTATTTATTTTAATCAAAAGGAATTGACAGCAGCGAAAGTGGAGTTAACAAAAGTGATTAAAATTGATCCTACTTATAAACCTTCCACTTATTATTATCTTGGCTTGGCTTATTGGGAAACCAATGATTTTGACAATGCAATCATACACTTTGATCGTTTTTTAAATGCAGATAGTAAAAGTGAAAAGTTAAAAGTAAAAGCCAAAAAGTATTTAAAAAATAGTCAATTTGCTGCAAACGCATTTAAAAACCCTGTCCCTTTTAATCCACAACCTTTAGATAAAAACGTTAATACAGGGTTTCCAGAATATTTACCTTCCGTTACAGCAGAAGGAAACACCTTAGTTTTTACAAGAAGAGTGAGAGGTGACGAAGATGTTTTTATCAGTAAAAAAACGGATGGACAATGGGGAGTGCCTGAACCAATTTTAGATATTAATACGCCAGAAAATGAAGGGTCTCAATATATCTCCGCAGACGGTAATTTAATTGTTTTTGTGCGCTGTAGCGACCGAACAGGTTATGGTGGTTGTGATCTATATTTTTCAGAAAAGAAAGGCGCTATTTGGTCGAAACCAAAAAATATGGGACAACCGATTAATACCCGTGGTTGGGAATCCCAGCCTTCCCTATCTGCGGATGGGAATATTTTATATTATGCCAGTAATCGAAAAGGTACTTTAGGAGGAAGAGATATATGGCGATCAAAAAGAAATGTAAAAGGGGAATGGAGTAATCCTGTTAATTTAGGGCCAACTATCAATACACCTGCTGATGATGAATCTCCTTTTTTTCATCCAGATGGTCAATCATTATATTTCATGTCGTCGGGTCATGAAGGAATGGGTGGCTATGATTTATTTCTTGCTAGAAGAAACGGAAAAAAATGGACGCCGCCGCAAAATTTAGGGTATCCGATCAATACCAAAGGGAATGAAGGTGCGCTATTTATTACCTTGGATGGTACAACCGCTTATTTCACCAAAGATAATTTACCCGAAAATGATACAGAAAAGCTAACTTCTAGAAAGCAACCAGATCTATTTACATTTGAGATGCCTGAAGCCTTACGCCCTACCCCAGTTACTTATGTAAAAGCGACGGTCAAAGATGCGATAACGACTCAAAAATTAGCCAATGCTAAAATTGAAGTGATTAACTTAATCACAAATGAAGTTTTTGCTACTGCTCAAACGGATGATAAGGGTAATTTTCTAACTTGTTTGCCAATGGGTGGCAATTATGCGTTGAATGTGAATAAAGAAAAATATCTTTTCCATTCTGAAAATTTTGAATTACTGGAATCAAGTAGTTTAAAAGAACCCTTTTTATTAAAAATAAAATTACAGCCTATTCCAGTAGCAACTACTACGGAAAAGCCTATGAAATCAGCACCAATTATTCTAAAAAATGTATTCTTTGCGTCTGGCTCGAATGAATTAAAAACAGCTTCCTTAACGGAATTAAATAATTTGAAAAAATTGTTAATACAGAATGAAGCGTTGAAAATTCAAATTAACGGACACACAGACAATGTTGGTTCTGATACCGATAATTTGCAATTATCAGAAAACCGAGCCAAAGCAGTTGCTGACTATTTGATTGAGCAAGGAATTGCTGCCGAACGATTGAGCTACAAAGGTTTTGGAGAAAATGAGCCTATTGATACGAATGACACAGAAGCAGGACGCAAAAACAATCGACGGACGGAGTTTGTTACTAAATAATTACACGGATTGAATTAGTAAGAGATTTAAGGACACTCTTGACGCTCCCATTTTTTATTCGATTAATTTAGTATCCTGACTAGATTTGACTATCCAGTCGTCTGGAGACGACGAGATACTGATTCCTAGTCTGGAGACTAGGAATATCGAAGCAAAAACTGCGAGGTAAAAATTTTATAAATGCAATTAAATTACAAATCATTCGGAGAGGGGTATCCTATTATCATTTTGCATGGGCTTTTTGGCACCTTAGATAACTGGCAGACAATTGCCAAAAAACTAGCGGAGCATTATTCCGTACACATTATCGACCAACGCAATCATGGGCGTTCTCCACACGATGATACTTTTGACTATGCGGCGATGGCGGATGATTTGCAAGCATTCATGGAAAGTCAATGGATTTACGAAGCACATATTATTGGGCATTCTATGGGGGGGAAAACGGCGATGCAATTTGCTTTAACTTATCCAGATTTAGTGAACCAATTAGTCGTGGTGGATATCGCACCAAAGGTCTACAAAGGTGGGCATCAAGCTATTTTTGAAGCACTTTTCTCTTTAGATGTTTCTACACTTACTAGTCGCAAACAAGCAGATGCTGCTTTAATGGATAAGATACCTGATTTTGGGGTTCGACAGTTTTTATTGAAGAACCTAACGAATGATAAAAAAGGTGGCTATAAATGGAAAATGAATTTACCCATTATTTATCAAAACTATGAACAGGTTTTGGCCGCTATTGAAAGTGAAGAAACGTTTGACCATCCAACTTTATTTATTCGAGGTGGAGCGTCAGATTATATTCAAGACGAAGATTTACTGCTAATAGAATCCTTTTTTCCAGGCGCAAAACTAACGACTGTAGCGGACGCAGGACATTGGGTTCACGCAGTAGCACCTAAAGAATTATTAAATTTAGTGACTACTTTTTTAACTTAAATCTAAAGGATGTCGTTTAATAGTTAAGAACGTAGCTTAAGGCATAAATCATTTAATATTAAATCTGTATAGCTAAATATCAAATGAGACTTGAATTTATATAACTTATTTGATACTTTTAGCCTCTAGAATATAGAACAAGAAGAATTGCTAAAAAGATAAATTAATCGAACGGTATCGCATGAAAGATAAAACATTAGCAGGGTTGTTGGCACTCATTTTAGGGTCGTTAGGCATACATCGGTTCTATTTAGGACAGACTAAATTGGGTATTTTATACATCATTTTGCTATTTACAGGTGTTTCTGCAATTCTTGGTCTGATTGATGCAGTTATGTTCTTGACGATGAATCAAGAAGATTTTGATGACAAGTATAATACCAGAGAGGCCAGTTATGAGCAAACTGCTCGTAGAAGAGCTACTGGTCGAGATCGACGCCGACCGCCCAATAATCGTCAAAGACCATCTTCTGCCCCTCGCAGACAAACTCCCGTTGCTACTAGAAAAAAGAATCCATTTAAATTAAGTGGGGTTCAAAAATATAAAGACTACGATTTTGAAGGTGCTATTGAGGATTTTAAAAAAGCTTTGGCAGTAGATTCAAAAGATATAGCCGTACACTTTAATTTGGCTTGTGCTTATTCTATTACGGAGCAAGCAGGTAAAGCTTTAAATCATTTAGACTTTGCTGTCAAAAATGGTTTTGTTGATTTTGATAAAATTAAAGAACATGACGCTTTAGCTTATTTGAGGATTCAAGATAGCTTTGAAGATTTTGTCAAAAATGGTTATTGCTTGGATATGCCAGCTAAAGAAGAACCAATTCCAACACCTGTTGTTATAGAAGAACCAAGTATTTCTACCGATTTGCTAGAACAGATTAAAAAATTGGGAGAATTGAGGGAAAAAGGTTTTTTAACAGAGGAAGAATTTGCCGCTCAAAAACGAAGATTGCTAAGATAATTTCCCCCTACAAATTATAGTAATGCCCGTTATTTAATTCGGTATTACTTATGAGACGACACACTAAAGTTTTTTACAAACGACTTAATCAAACTACTATGATAGCCAAAACTTTAGTTTCTAATGAAATAATTCCACTCCGAACTTCAGATTCAGGTAATGAGGCTTTGTCCATTATGAATGAGTTTGGTGTTCGGCACTTACCAATCGTTAATGATAAGCAATTATTAGGGTTAATCTCTGAAGATGATATTTTAAATTTTGATGTAGAAGAAGCAGTCGGATCTTATCGACTATCTACCTACCGACCTTACGTGAAAGAGAACGACCATTTATACGAAGTTATTAAGGTTTTATCACAACAGAAATTGACGTTGATGCCTGTCGTCAATATGAAGGAAGAATATATAGGGCTAATTTCTCAAGAAGATTTAATCCACTATTTTGCACATATTGGTTCTTTTACAGAATCTGGAAGTATCGTTGTTTTAGAGATAGCTCGGCGAGATTATTCCTTAGCAGAGATTGCTAGGATTGTAGAATCAGAAGGTGCTGCCATTTTAAGTTCTTTTGTGACTTCTAGTCTAGAATCGGCTTCCATGTTGATTGATGTCACTTTAAAAATCAACCGACCTAATTTGGGAAGTATTATTTCTACTTTTGAACGATTCGAATATACTATCAAAGCTACTTTCTCAGAAGAACAATTTAATAATACCATTAAGGAACGATATGATGCTTTGATGGCTTATTTGAATGTGTAATCCTTATACTCGGCTAAAGGCAGAAGGCGAAGGGCAAAAGGTAAATTCTGATTGAATATTAATCCTTTTCCCGATTGGGTATTGGTTATACCTAACCGCTTACTTATACACTCAACAACTTTTCTTTCAAGGCAAAAGGCAAAGCCATTTTTCGTTTAGAGTCAAAATCAAAAATAACGATAACGGACTCTCCATGCGCTGCTACCCCTGCTTGTTCGCTATGAATTAAATGTTCCAAAACGATACTCGTTCTTCCTAAAGATTTCACGCGAGTGCCTACGACTACTTTATCTGGAAAACTAATAGGTTTCACAAAATGGCAGTTCATATAAGCCAGTACAGGTCCTATCTTTGTTTGAGGTCGCTCTCTAATTAACTCTTGAAAAATTTCAACCCGAGCATTTTCAAAATACCGATAATATACGGTGTTATTCACATGCCCATTGGCATCCATATCTCCCCACCTGACAGTACAATCTATTTGAAATGGGTAATCTTCTAATTTCATTTTATTAAGGCTCTAGTTAAATATTTCCCATTTTATGTAAAACGGGTAATTGCCCGCTATAAGCACGAGCAATATTTTCTTCATTAAAAACAGTTTCGGTATCTCCGGAGGCAATCATCCGTTGATTAAGTAAAATTACCTTATCAAAATATTTTCGGACGGTCGATAAATCATGATGTACTACTAATAAGGTTTTTCCTTCTTGCGCTAAACGTTTTAAAATTTGTATAATTTTTGCTTCAGTCGTAATATCTACGCCAACAAATGGTTCATCCAAAAAATAAATATCAGACTCTTGACATAAAGCTCTGGCGATAAAAACACGTTGTTGTTGTCCTCCAGATAGCTCTCCAATTTGACGGTCTTTAAAAGCAGTCATCCCAACTTCCTCCAAGGCTTGCATCGCTATCTCTTTATCTTCTTTATTCAGTCGCTGGAATACTTTTTTATGCGGGTAGCGCCCCATCATAATAATATCAAAAACAGTAGCTGGGAATTGCCAATCTACATCGTTTTTTTGTGGCACATACACCACTTTTTTACGCATCTTTTCAATAGGCTTACCTTCTACTTTTACCGTACCACTATCGACTTCTAGTAGATCTAAAATAGCTTTAAACAAGGTGGATTTTCCTGCACCATTTGGGCCAATAACTCCATAAATCTTCCCTGCCTCTATTTCCAAATAGATATTGGTCAAGACTCTTTTACGGTCAAATGAAACGGATAAACCTTTTACGGATATTGCGGACATTTTTTAATAGATATAAAGGTATAGAGGTACAAAGGTATATAGGTAAGTAACTCGTGGCCTTTGTACCTATACACCTTTCTACCTCTGTACCTCTGTTAATCAATATATTCTACTTTTCGCAAGAAACGAAATCCTACGCTTAATTCCACACTTACATTCACTATTCTTCTTTCAGAGATGCTAATTGTTTGTCCTGGATCAAAAGGGCTAGGGACATTACCCAAAGGTGGTTGTCGGTATTGGAAAGAAAGATCGGGATTGATAGATAAATCAACAATGGCACCAATTAGTTCTGTAAAAGGAAATTCTAAGCCGCCACCGACAGAGACGCCGTAATTAAATTTTCGGACAAAAGGATCTACAGGGTAAGCAACACTTATTAATTGTCCAGTCTGTAAATCGTCTAAATTTGTACTTAAGGTATAATCTGCTCTAATCCCAAAAGAATAGAATTTTTTTGCGGTTGCCCCAAAATCAGATTTTTGTTTAGCACCTAATACGACAGATAAATTTCTAAAAATAAACTCGATCGTTGGCTGATTGAAAATCTGACCATTATTAAGGAAGCGTTGATTTCTAAGCGCACTTCCTTTTAGATGTAATCCACCTTGTGCATATAAGGCAAAAGAATTGTCTTCTGGTACTGATTCAATAAACATACTCCCTTGATACTTTAGTAAAGGATCTTGTTGGAAACTTTCCCACTTTTGTAAACCTACTAATAAACCACCTTTAACCCCCCAAGCAAAGGTCTGGGCGGTTAAAGCAAAAACGCTACAAGAAAAAGCCAGCGAAAGAAGTAATCGTTTTGTCATGAGTATAAAGATTGAAGGATTGACGAATTGTTGGTGTTGGGGTGTTACAATAATATTGCGATGTTGTCGTGTTGCGTATACAACAAGGCAACACGGCAACATCGCAACGCTAAACTCAAACAATATTAAACAACTTACCAACATTATTCAACTCGAAGCCGCATTCCAATAGAAATAATCTTGGTATTTAAGTCATTCAATTGTTGTATAACTTCAACAGTTGTGCTGTATTTTTTAGAAATACGCCATAAGGTTTCTCCTTCTTTAACGGTATGGTACCTTCTTGTTTCAATTGTAGTTGGTTTATCTATAACTGGTGTCGGTGCTTCTTCGGTTGGCCTTGTAACTTCTGGTACTGTTGGTCGAGTTGTTGGTTTATCTTTTGTAGGCGTTAACACAGGCGTAAAATCTTCTACCTTTTCTGGTTTACCTTCTTCTTCCATCTCTACTTTATCCGTCGCTTCTTCTTTTGTTTCTATTAAAACTGGTTTTGGCGGAGTCGTTATTTTTCCGTTTCTCAACTTAGGTTTTTTTCTAGCTTTTCCTCTAATCGTGATCGTCGATCCAATTGCAGGTTGTGTATTGTCAGCCATTTTATTCTTCTTATACAGCCTATCTAAGCAGAGTCCATACATTTGAGCAATATCGTACATCGTTTCTTCAGTTTTGACAATATGCTGGCTTTGTTTCCCTCTAAAATTTCGCCTCTTTTCTTGTATAAACACTTTTTCATCCGCTACTAAAGGTTCATTTGCCAAGTCGATGCCTTCATTATACTTTAAAATTCGACTAATACTCGTTTTCGTTCTTTGTGCAATCATGGCAGGTGTTTCGCCTACTTTTGCAAACGTCATTTTAGCATCGTTGATATAAAAAATATTAGTTGGTAATTTAGGTTTCTTTTTAGTATCCACCAATTCATCACCAGAAGACATCCGATCATATTTGTGTAGTTCGTACTCTTCAATAATTCGTATCAATTTTTTCTCGTACGTTCTGCTGGTTGCATAGCCTGCTTTTTTCAAGCCCTTTGCCCATCTTTTGTAATCCGTCTTTTTTAAGTCAAACAGGAAATCGTATCGACTATTCTCTAATAAAAAGTTAGAATGAGCCGTATAAGAACTTCTAGCATTCCTATAACTTCTAAAACAGGATTTAACTAATTTGCCTTTTTTATAATCATCATCTTTTCGATAATGTTTTTTTCCTCGCCACCTACTACCACACTTGATCCCAAAATGATTATTAGCTTTTCTTGCTAAAGTACTTCTACCAGCATTTGATTCAAGGATACCTTGCGCCAATTTGATACTAGCAGGTACGCCCGTTCGTTCCATTTCACTAATAGCAATATCTTGGTATTGGTCAATATATACTTCAATATTTTTATCTCCTGCTAGTAAACTAGTCCAGGAAAAAAGAAGTAAACAAATAATATTTTTAGTTATCGTCATCTTATTTGATTTTAGCCTTGCAAAATAAACAATTTCTACTGTCGTTTTTCTAATTTTGTTGACGCTCAATTATTTTAAGTTATAAAGTGTAAAAGCTTCTATGCTTAATGCAAACGTAAAAACCATCTTAAAAATGTCTAAACTAGGTGTTAATACCTTATTAATGTTTTGCCTATTGTGCTTTGCTTGCAAAGAAATCAGCAATACAACTGCGGAAACCTCACAAGAAATAGAAAAAGTACCCGAAGTAGTGGAAGTAGAAAAACCGAGCAGCATTGAAATATATGTCTGGGTGGATAAATTAAGACTTCGAGCAGAACCGACTACTCAGAGTGAAATGGTCACGGCTTTAAAAGAAGGTCAAGCCTTAACCTTTCTAGATGAACGATCTGATTTTACAGAAAAAATAAATCTTAGAGGTATCTTATTTGATGAGCCTTGGTTGAAGGTATCCACGAAAAATGATCAAGAAGGTTGGGTCTATGGTGGCGGCGTAAAGTTTTATAAAATCGGGGTAGACGAAGCTCCAACCCCTTATGACGATTGTTTCAAATTGCAGAAAAATCGCAAGATGACACAGGCCAATAAATGCATTGACCGTACTCATTTTAGAGAATTAAAAAAAGAAGCGTCTCTAGTAGCTGAAACGGGTAGCACGCTTGTTTTTCGATTATTAAGTGGCGATAAATTTACCTTGAATAATGTTGGAGCAGATTCTGTTTATCAATTCCGATATTACTTGAAAGAAATGGCTTCTTTTGTCGCTTATGGAAAATACGGCACTCAAGAAGGCTATGTCTTAATCAATGATAAAACAGGTCAAATTACCCGAACCAAAGGTTTCCCTAAAGCTGCTGTAGATGGCGAACATTTAGCTTGTTTAAATCCAGATTGGGGAGATAAAGGGAATTTTAGAGGCATCCAGTTATTGGGTTATGTCGATAATAAATTACAAGTGGTCTTTGAAGAAGCTTTAGAGGAATACCGACCGGTATTACCTAAATGGGTAGATGAAAAAACCTTGCAATTTACACTTTTGGAAGTCACAGACAAACGAAATAAGAAGTCTCGATACGGGCAATTGATTCAGAATGAGCAAGGGGAGTGGGAATTGGAGTTGTAAGATTGATGGTCAATAATGCATTTTCCCAACGAATTGAATTTCCCAACGGATTTGCATTAGCTTAGAAATAAATAAGACTCACAATACGACTAATTAGGCTAAAAGAATTGATGAGTAATGCCGAAAAACATAATTTAAACAACTATAATTCGTGGGGATAATAAATTCGTGGGGAATATAATACTAGAATTCTAGCTTATTTTTTATCCGTTACTAAACATTTGGCATTAAATTACTGGTAGTAATACAATTAAGGGACAATAATCCGTTTTAAGGTATAACCAACCACAAAACGACAACTTCTAACTTTAGTACCCCATTTAAAAATATTTATTGACCAGTAAATTAATTGAATGAAGTTTTTCTATCAATGCTTTCTGTTTTTATGGTTATCCATTTCTTTGCATGGTCAAAAGGAAATAGCGAAAGAGATGGACAATATCGTTCCTAATCCAAGTTTTGAACGCTATTCGGGCATTCCATTAGGTTGGTTCTATAAGGGCAAGCATTTTACGGATGTGATGAAGTATTGGAATGCGCCAACAGGTGCTTCTCCTGATATTTTTGGTCCGAAAGTCCGCATTCCTAAACATTGGGCGGAAAAGGGCTTTGGGGAACAACCACCTCGGACAGGTAATTCCATGGTTGGTTTAACAATTTATGGTTGTGAAGACGGTAAACCACATTGCCGAGAATATATTCAAATCCAATTAAAAGAACCCCTCGTTGTTGGTCAGAATTATTATTTTGAATTTTGGGTCAACCGCCTACCTCGCTCTTTAAAAGTCAATAACCTAGGTGGCTATTTTTCCGTCAAGGAAATGAATGCAATTACGGACGAATTGATCGAAACAACGCCACAAGTTAATGCGGTTGAGATTATTAATACGCCCAGAAGTGGTTGGGTGCGCATTGAGGGAAGATTTCAAGCAACTGAAGAATTTAACTATCTAACCATCGGGAATTTTTTCACAGACGAAGCGACCAAAATGAAAACGCATAGTCGAGATCCGCTTACTTATGCCTATTATTATATCGACGATGTTTTATTAAAAAAGGAAGATCCAATTTTAAATGTCCCTATCAAGGAAGATGACTTGACTAAAATTCCTTTGGAAGAAGGAAAAATTGTCACTTTAAAAAATATCTTTTTTGAAACGGATAAATACGAATTATTACCTCGTTCTTATATTGAATTAAACAAGCTACTTAAATTGATGCGAGACAATCGAAATATGGTTATCGAAGTCAGAGGGCATACCGATATTCGAGGCAAAGACAATTATAATAAATACTTATCTCGAAAACGTGCTAAAGCAGTTGTCCTATTTTTGATTAACAATGGGATTAATCCTGCTCGAACTCAATACAAGGGATTTGGTAGTGAATTGCCTATTGCTAAAAATAGTACTGTTAATGGAATGCAATTAAATCGGCGCGTGGAGTTTAAGATTTTGAGTAATGAGTTGAATTAGCATAGCATATACGCTAGTAAATATTTGGCGATTCCTCAAATTGTTTATAATTCATTCGCCCATAAAATTCATTTGAGTAGGCAAATTTGCGCCACCCAAATGCAAGTCTCATTTTTGTCAGATATTTACCACTATATAATTTGCAAGAAGTAACTAATAATTGATTTGGTGGAATGTAAGTATGCGTTAAGCCTGTTCCACAAAAATAAGTATAGGGTTCTTGTATTGGCTTCCATTTCCCTAAACTATCGACTGCTTCTATTATTAATGGAATATATTCTCCATACCCAATAGTTAAAGTGTCAGTTGAGGTATTTTCAATTAAAACAGGATAGGACTTAGTTTCGCCTCGGTAATTCTCCGTCACACTTTCAAATTTGCCTTCTATATATTTTAATGGTATAAACTGGATTGCTGAACCAATAATTTTAGTCGTATCAATATAAATATTCAAATCAGTTGAATCAGACATTCTATTTATATCCCAATCAAAATTCCTTTGTTCAATTTTCCTTGAATTATAGTTCAAAAGGATAGAATCTTTCCTTTTACCAATAAACATGGGATGAAATTCCGCTTCGCTTATAAAATTTGCAGTATCGAATCTTAATTCATTTTTAAAAGTGTCAATTAACACAATCTTACTTAAAGAGATTTTTACTTCTTGACTACTACAAGAACAAGTAAAAATAACCAATACATAAAGTATATTCTTCATCGAGTTTTTATACAAGATGAGTTTTGAATCACTTTTGGCGTATCACAGAGCGTAGCTATTGTTCTTATCTTGATTATTGAACTAACGCCTTAATCGCTTTTTCCGCCTTCCCAAACTTAAACCCCTTCCAAACTTGCTTCATCTTACCCTGAATCTTTTCATTACAAAGATTTCCCAAACTACCTTCATGCGTATGTTGGACGTCTAGATCAGGTTTAAAATTACCGCTATAAAAGCTATCGCCCGTTTCTCCTACTCGAATTAATAGCATTACAGATTTGCTTAATAAACCTGCTCCACAATTTGCTTAATAGTAGCCACATCGCCCATCGTATAATAATGTAAACAAGGTGCACCTTTAGCTTTTAATTCTTTAGATTGCTGAATACACCATTCGATGCCCACTTGTTTTCTGGCTTTTCCATCCTTAGCAGCAGCAATGGCCGTCGCTAAATCTTGTGGTAAGTCCAAGTGGAACAATCTTGGGATAGCGTTCAATTGATATTTTTTGGTCAATGGTTTTAGCCCTGGTACAATAGGAACATTAATACCCATTGCTCGACATCTATCCACAAATTCAAAATAATATTTATTATCAAAAAACATTTGGGTCACAATGTAATTAGCACCTGCTTCTACCTTTTGTTTCGCAAAATCCAAATCACTTTCTAAATTAGGTGCCTCAAAATGCTTCTCTGGATAACCTGCTATGCCAATGCAGAAATTGGTCTTTTCTCCATTTTCAATATTATCATCAAGGTATTTTCCATTATTCATATTGGCTATTTGCTTTACCATATCCAACGCATAATTATGCCCATCTTGTTCAGGGATAAATTTACCATCAAATTTTCGAGCATCTCCTCTTAAGGCCAAGACATTATTAATATCTAGAAAATTCAAATCAATCAATACATTTTCTGTTTCCTCTTTGGTAAAACCACCACAAATTAAATGGGGAACAGCGTCTACTCCGTAACGGTGCATAATAGCGGCACAAATACCTACCGTCCCTGGTCGTTTACGAATAGCCGTTTTTTCGTAGTATCCTGTGGTTTTTTTGACATAAATAAATTCTTCTCGATGGTAAGTAACATCAATGAAAGGGGGTTTAAATTCCATTAAAGGATCTAACGTATCAAAGATAGTTTTCATGCCACCACCTTTCAATGGAGGGAGTACTTCAAAGGAGATTAAGGTATTGCCATTCGCATTATCAAAATAGTCTGTTACTTTCATGGTAATTTTTTAACAAAGAGATAGTTTAGCAACCGTCAAAAACAACTTTTACTGTTTACTATTAGACCTCCAATTGTCTTTAATCAGATAGTGATTGGATTGGAGCGTCTAAGCAAGAAGATAATGCTTTCGTCGTTACTCAGATTTTGATTTTTGAAATTTAGCTTATGGTTGGAAAAAGACAAGGATTGAATTAGTGAAGGATTGAAGATGAATCGCTATAAATACACTTCAACCTAAATTAAATTTTAAACTAATTTTTCACTCGTTACTTAAGTTTGCAAAGGTAAGGAATTACTTTTTTGTATTGACTGATTTTTGTCAAAAGTATCCAATCTGCAAAACCATTCTTTATTGATAAGTTTTATTAATCCGTTTGTTTCATTTTTTAGAATAATTCCTTTTCTAGAAAAATAATTCCCTATTCCTTCAAATTCCTTTATTTTTTACTTCACCACTCATTTTGGTAAACTATCTTTGTGCCTTCTTTCTATCGTAGCTCATAGGCTGACCGAAAAAGAGCGATTTGCTAAAGTTTTAAAATCTATGGTATCTACACAGATGGGCAAATGGTAAAAGACGGTGACGGAGCTACTTCATAATATCTTTTTAAAAGTAATACAATGAATATTTTAATTCTTGGAAGCGGAGGTAGAGAACATACTTTTGCTTGGAAAATTAGTCAGAGTCCACTTTGTGAGAAAGTATATATTGCGCCTGGTAATGCAGGAACGCAGCAGCATGGAACAAACGTTGCGATTAATCCGATGGATTTTGAGGCCGTTAAAAAACTAGCGATTGATAAAAATATCAACATGGTTTTGGTGGGGCCGGAGGCACCATTGGTAGCAGGTGTTTATGACTTTTTTAAAAAGGACGCAGCTTTACAGCATATTCCTGTAATTGGACCATCTGCAAAGGGGGCACAATTAGAAGGAAGTAAGGCATTTTCCAAAGCTTTTATGGCTAAAAGGAATATTCCAACCGCAGGGTATCGTGAATTTACAGCAGCCACACTCCAAGAAGGCTTAGCATATATTGATCAACAAACACCACCAGTTGTGTTAAAAGCAGATGGGTTGGCAGCGGGAAAAGGTGTATTGATTCTAAGTGACATCGAAGAAGCTAAGATGGAATTTTCTGCCATGCTAGATGGGAAGTTTGGTGCAGCTAGTGAAAAGGTCGTCATTGAAGATTTTTTAGATGGGATTGAATTTTCTGTTTTTGTTTTGACGGACGGAAAAGAGTATAAAGTATTGCCAATTGCCAAGGATTATAAACGCATTGGTGAAGGAGATACAGGTTTGAATACAGGTGGCATGGGCGCTGTTTCTCCAGTTCCTTTTGTGGATGAAATTTTAATGCAAAAAGTAACGGAACGAATTATTACCCCAACGGTCCAAGGGATTGCCGAAGATGAATTAGAGTATAAAGGGTTTGTGTTTATCGGACTAATTAAAGTTGGAGAAGAGCCGTATGTGATTGAGTATAATTGCCGCATGGGCGATCCAGAAACAGAAGTCGTTTTACCTCGGTTAGAAAATGATCTATTAGAATTATTAGTGGCCTTATCGGAAGGAACATTAAATAAAATAGACATTAAAATTGCTGACAAAGCAGCAACGACCATTATGTTAGTTTCTGGTGGATATCCAGAAGCTTATGAAAAAGGGAAGGTGATGACAGGTTTTGAAAAAATAACCGATAGCATTTTATTCCACGCAGGAACTAAGCAAGCAGGGGATAAAGTCGTCACCAACGGTGGTCGGGTTTTAGCCATTACCTCTTTAGCTGATGATTATCAGGCAGCTTTAGCAGTTTCGAATAAAAATGCCGATTTGATTGAATTTGAACAAAAGAATTATCGGAAGGATATTGGGTTTGATTTAGTCGATTAGGTAACTTTTTAAGCTAAAAATATATTAAAGCAACATAAAAATCCGTTGGGCTAAAAAGCAATGCCCAACGGATTTTTCTTATTTTAAAAACAATTGCGAATTTAATCTACAACCCGCGACTCGAATGACTTATTCTATTCAACATATTTTAGAGACGACTAAAGGCAAACTACTAAATAATGTCTTGTTTAATACGCCAGTAGAACGCCTACTTTTCGACTCTAGGCATCTTGTTTTCCCCACAAGAACTTTGTTTTTTGCGTTTAAAAGCAATCGACAAGATGGGCATCGGTTTATTCCAGAATTATATGAGCAAGGGGTGCGCAATTTCATCGTCACTCAAGAAATAGTAATACAAGATTTTCCAGCAGCTAATTTTATTTTAGTTGAAAATAGTATCGCAACTCTGCAAAAGATAGTGACTTTTCATCGACAACAATTTACCGTGCCTGTTATTGGAATTACAGGTAGTAATGGAAAAACGATTATTAAAGAATGGCTTTTTCAATTATTAAATCCCGATTTTAAAATTGCTAGAAACCCAGGCAGTTATAATTCGCAAATTGGCGTACCGCTTTCTGTTTGGCAATTAGCCACTACAGATGATTTAGGGATTTTTGAAGCGGGAATTTCGCAGACGGAGGAGATGGAAAAAATTGCGCCCGTCATAGATTGCACCATTGGTATTTTTACGAATATTGGCGAAGCGCATAGTGAAGGATTCTCTTCTAAGGAAGAAAAAATAAAAGAGAAATTACAACTGTTTAAAAATGCAAAAACGCTTATTTATAATAGGGATAATGAGTTAGTCGATAGGGTAATAAAAAATACTAAGACTTTAGATATTACCAAATTAAAGTTTTTTACTTGGGCCACTCAAAAGCAAGCAGATTTACAAATTTTACAACTCAATAAAAGAATTAATAAAACGACAATAGTTGCAAGCTATCAAAACCAAGCCTTCTCTTTTACCATTCCTTTTACAGATGCCGCAGCTATTGAAAATGCGATACATTGTTGTGCGACGATGCTTTTATTAGGTATTTCTTTTGAAAATATTCAAAAAAGAATGGCTGCTTTAGAAGCAGTTTCTATGCGATTGGAATTAATAGAAGGGATCAATAATTGTACGATTATTAATGATAGTTATAATTCAGATTTAACTTCTTTGGAATTAGCGTTAAATTTTGCCACCAAACGAACAGATGATCAACCATTAATCCTTTTTCTTTCAGATATTTTACAAAGTGGGTTATCCGAGACGCTTTTATATAAAAAAGTAGCCGCATTAGTTTTGGCTAAAAAAGTAGCTCATTTGTATGCGATTGGAAAAGAAATAAGCTTGTTAAAAAAATACTTACCTAAAAAGTTTCCAGTTTCCTTTTTTAAAAACACCAATATCTTTTTAAACCAATTCAATGCTAAAAAATTTCAACATAATACCATCTTATTAAAAGGAGCGAGGATTTTCCAATTTGAAAAAATAGTGCGTCGTTTTGAAGAGAAGGTGCATAAAACGGTTTTAGAAGTTGATTTGAGTGCGATTGCACATAACTTAAAAGTGTATGGTAAATACCTAAAAGCAAATACCAAATTAATAGCGATGGTAAAGGCCTCTGCTTATGGAAGTGGGGCAGTAGAAGTCGCTAAAATGCTAGAATTTTATAAAGTAGACTATTTAGCGGTTGCTTATGCCGATGAAGGCGTTGAATTAAGGAAAGCAGGTATTCAATTACCCATTATGGTTTTAAACCCAGAAACAGCTAGTTTTGCGGCCTTGGTTCGATACCATTTAGAACCAGAAATTTATAGCCTTAATTTACTTCAACAATTATTAGAATTCTTACCGAGTACCGAGTCTATGGGCATCCACTTAAAGCTAGATACTGGCATGCATCGTTTGGGTTTTGAAAAAGAGCAATTAGGCAATTTATTAGCATTACTAAAAACAAATCAACATCTAAAAGTCATTACGACCTTTTCTCATTTGGCGGCGAGTGATATGACAGAACACGATCATTTCACAGAAACCCAAGTTGCCCATTTTTTGGAAATGTATGAAACACTCTGCCTTGGTTTACAATATCGACCTGTCCGACATATTCTAAATTCGAGTGGAATCCTTCGTTTCTCACAATACCAGTTTGAAATGGTACGTTTGGGGATAGGGCTATACGGTATTGATGGAAGTGGAATTGTACAAAAACAGCTCAAAGTGGTGAATACCTTGAAAGCAACAATTTCTCAAATCAAGGAAGTGAATAGTAAGGATACTGTTGGCTATAACCGAAGTGGGAAAATAACACAATCTAAGAGCATTGCAACGATAAATATTGGTTATGCGGATGGTTTAGCAAGGAAAACAGGCAACGGAAGATATACTGTTTCCGTACAAGGTAAGCAAGCGCCGATCATAGGAAATGTTTGTATGGATATGTGTATGATAGACGTGACGGGTATTTCGGAAGCTAAAATTGGGGGTGAAGTTATCATTTTTGGAGACGATCCAAGCGTTATTGATTTAGCAAATTGTTTAAAAACAATTCCTTACGAAGTATTTACGAGGGTATCTAATCGGGTAAAACGCATCTATTTTAGGAGCTAACCTGTTAAAGATACATTAAAGTGTACTAAGAATAAGCGGCAGTAGCCGATTTTACATTTATATTTTGCTAATTTTGTGTCCTTTTAGTCTTATAACTCAAGACTAAAGCGGGTATTTATTTTAAATCCTTTTTTTCAGATGATAAAGCAGTTTGTATTATTCGTTTTGGTCGCTTTGATTTTACCAATTGGTATCAATGCGCAAAATGAAGACCCCGTCCTTTTTTCCGTAAAAAATAATCCTGTTCACGTTTCTGAATTTTTATATATTTATTCTAAAACGAATCGGGATAAGGCAAACTTTTCTAAAGCTTCTTTGGAGGAATATTTAGACTTATATACTAAGTTTAAATTAAAAGTTCAGCGAGCGAAAGATATGCAATTGGATACGATTCCTTCTTTGCAACAAGAATTAGCTGGCTACCGCAAACAATTAGCGGATTCTTATTTATTAGATAAAGAAGTAACAGAGAAATTAATTAGAGAAGCTTATGAACGGTCTCTAAAAGATGTGAAGATTAGTCATATTATGGTTTCTTTGAAAAAGAATCCAAGCCCACAAGATACTTTGCTTGCTTATAAGCGAATTATGCAAATCAAAGGGAAATTAGATGGTGGTTCTGATTTTGTGAAAGTAGCGAAATCCTTATCAGATGATAAATCAGCAGCAACGAATAATGGAAATTTAGGCTATTTTACTTCGCCATTTCCTAATGGGTTTTATGACTTTGAATCGGCAGCCTATGCTTTACCAAAAGGAAAGCATTCGCAACCAGTACGAACGCCAATAGGCTACCACATTATTCGAGTAGAAGATGTTCGACCTGCTAGAGGAGAAATGGAAGCGGCGCATATTTTAATTCGAAAAGATGCGCAAAATCCGAAACGGGATATAGATAGTGTATACGCACAATTAGAAAACGGCTATCAATTTGAGGAAGCAGCGAAAATTTATTCCGCAGATAAAAAAACAGCTAGTAAAGGAGGGTATGTTGGGTTCTTTGGAATCAGTAAATACGAAAAGGCTTTCGAAGATGCAGTCTTCGCTTTAACAGAAGATGGTACTTACACGAAGCCAGTACAAACATTAGCAGGCTGGCACATTATCAAAAGAATCAGTCGAAAGTCAGCACCTGATTATGATAAAGCGAAAACTCGATTGAAGGCAAAAATTCAAAAAGATACTCGATTTGAATTGGCTAAGGTGGCGATGGTAGAGCAAATAAAGGAAGCGAATGGTTTCAAATCTATGAGTGGTTCAATTAGTCAATTCGGCGCTATTTTAGACAAGGAATTTTTGACCTACCGATGGCAAGCTCCTAAAGAAAAATCGAAGGAAGTTATTTTTGCCTTAGGCAACGACCAACATACTTTAGGTGATTTTACGACCTACTTACAAAAAGAATCTCGAAAGAGAATGCAAATGGCAAAAACGGGTAGTGTCGTTAATGCGCTAACTACTTTGTATAAAGATTATATTACAGAGACTGCGCTAAAATACGAAGAGCGAAATTTAGAAGCGAAATATCCTGATTTTAAGGCATTGATGCGAGAATATGAAGAAGGAATTTTATTATTTGAAATCACTAAAAAAGAAGTGTGGGATAAAGCTTCTCAAGATACAACGGGTTTAAGAAAGTTCTACGAAAAGAATAAGAGTAAATATAAGTGGGGAAAACGAGCAGTTGTTAGTACATATACGCTAAATGATGCCGCTCACTTAACAGAGAAAGTCAGTAAGTTTGCTCAAAAAAATAGTCCCTCGGCTGTTTTAGTTAAATATAATAAAGAGGAAAAAATGCCAGTTTCTCAGCAAGAAACAATTGTGGAACGAGGTAGAAATAAAGAGATAGACGCTATGGATTGGAAACCTGGCACCTTGTCTAAAATGGAGATGGACAGAAAGAATAAAAGAATCACTTTTATGAAAGTGGAAAAAATTCTTGAACCAAGTACTAAAAAATTAAATGAAGCTAGAGGATACGTGGTAGCAGATTATCAAGATTTTCTAGAAAAACAATGGTTAACAGAATTGAAAAAAGCCTATAAAGTACAAACAAATAAAAAAGTTTTTAAAGGCTTAATTAAGAAATAAAACGGTACACGGTGTTCGGTTCACAGTATACGATATAGCATTGCTAACCATATACTGTAAACCGTCTACGGTGAACTGACCTTACAACCTATAAACAAATGTTGCTGAACCATACAAACGTTTGGTTTTTACTCCTTACAGGCATTTCTTTCATTGCTTGTCAGACTGCGCCCACCGACGATGCAGTAACAGATAAGATGTTGGCAACCGTTCACAATAAATCCCTGTACCTCTCCGAATTAGATGGGATGCTTCCAGAAGATACCAGTCCAGAAGATAGTGTTAAAATTATTAATGCTTATGTCGAAAGATGGATTAGAAAGAGTTTATTAATGCAGGAAGCAGAAAGAAATATTCCTAAAGATTTAAATATTGATGAATTAGTAAGAGATTATAGAGCTTCTTTAGTCCAACATACTTACGAACAAATGTTGGTCAATCAAGACTTAGATTCTTTGATTACAAAGCGTGAATTGAATGAGTTTTATGAGCGCAATAAAGACCAGTATCAGTTAGATGCACCGATTGTTCGTTGTAATTTCATTAAAGTTCCACAGGATGCTCCTGATTTGTCAGCGATTAAAGACCTTTGGCAAGCAAATAAAATCGAAGATCAAAAAAAATTAATAGACCTTTGTAATAAAAACGCCAGTAAATATTTATTAGCAGACAGTATTTGGTATAAAATAGATGTCATTACGAAAGGACTTCCTAAAGGCACGATCAGTAGTAATAACATTGGTAGTAGAAAAGCTTTTACCATTCAGGACAATGATTTCTTTTATTTCTTTCGATTATTCGAATTAGTCAATCGGAAAGAAATTGCGCCATTGTCTTATATAGAAGATCAAGCTGCGAAAGTTATTTTACATAGAAGAAAAATAAAATTACTCGAAGAGAAAAAAGAGGAACTGTACGAGCAAAAAACAAACCAAGTTAAAGTGTTTCCTTTTGTTCCAGTTACCAAAAATTAAACCGTACATTTTAGAAATATGAAAAATAGTATCATTCTTGTTTTTACCTTTTTATTGATAGTTCAATTTGGTTTTAGCCAAGGTGTAATTATAGATAAGGTAATTAGTAAAGTTGGAGGAGAGTTAGTCCTATTGTCTGAACTAGAAGAGCAATTTGCTTATGCTAGTAGTCAGCAAGAAGGAGGGATTCCACCAGAAGCTAAATGTGTCATTTTAGAACAGATATTAGCACAAAAACTATTATTGAACCAATCTAGGTTAGATAGTATTGAAGTAAGTGAGGATGAGGTAGAAACGCAAATGAATGCTCGTTTTGATCGAATTTTGCAAATGATGGGAGGCGATGTTACGCAATTCGAATCCTTCTACGGTCAATCCATTCCAAAGGCTAAGGAAACGATGCGGGCGGAATTGAAAAATAAATTATTAACGGATAGAATGCGTTCTCAGGTATTAAACTCAATCAATGTAACACCTGCGGAAGTAAAAGCCTTTTTTGCTAGAATACCAAAGGACAGTTTGCCTTATTTTAGTTCAGAAGTGGAGGTGCGAGAGATTGTAATGAAGCCTGAAGTTAATGAAGAGCAAGACAGATTGGCTAGAGAAAAATTAGAAGAAATTAGAAGAAGAGTTATTGAAGGAGGTGAAGATTTTGCAGAGTTGGCTCGAAAATATTCTGATGATCCCGGATCAGCTCGATTGGGCGGTGATTTAGGAATGACCAAAAGAGGAAGTTTTGTACCAGAATTTGAAGCAGCAGCTTATAATTTAGAAGCAAAAGGTTTTTCTAAAGTAATTAAATCTGAATTTGGCTACCACTTCATTCAATTATTAGAAAGAAGAGGTAATTCTATTTATACGCGCCATATTCTAATTAAACCAGAAATAACAGAGGCTGATTTAGAGTTGACTGTTCAACGCTTGGATAGTGTAAGAATGTTAGTAGCATCTGATTCTATTACTTTTTCAGTAGCGGTAAAAAGATATTCTAACGACAAAGTTCAGAGTTATAATAATGATGGCTTAATCGTAAACCCTCAATCCAATAACGCCATTTTTGAACAAGGAGATTTGGATACAGATATATACTTTACGATTGACAGTATGGAGGTTGGAGACGTTTCTGCACCTTTTATGTATTTGGATCCTAGAGGAGAGCAATTATTTAGAATTGTCATGCTACAATCTCGAACAGATCCTCATATTGCCAGCTTAGCCACGGATTATTCTAAAATTCAACAAGCGGCAGTCAATGAGAAAAAATCTGAATATATTACGAGTTGGGTAGATGAAAGAGTAGATGCTACTTTTATTGATATTGATAAAGAATATATGGGATGTCCTTCATTAGGAAAGTGGTTAAAAGGAAAGGCGATTAAACCCTAAGTACTACCTCAAAAATATGGAGATAAAAAGCGGCTAGGTGATTCGATCATTTAGCCGCTTTTTTAATTATAACCAAAAGACTTGTAATCAAATAAATAATTATGTAACTTTATGTAAAATTTTTGATTACAAATGATAGCTAATTCAACCATATCCGATTACTTTCCTTTCTGTACCCATCAAGGTACAGATACTTCGATGATTAATAAATCTCGCATTCGACAATTAATTTCACAAAAAAAACCATTGTCCAATCGAGACATAGAAACAATAATTAAAGATCATTTAACCTTTTTACAAAATGGTGGGGCTGGCGGAAAATGGAAAACGATTCATATTAAAGGCATTGTTTTAGCACTTTATTTTGGGGAGGAAGTAACAAGAGGAAAGCAGGCAAGTTTTGAGCTACAACAGTTTGCTAATGACGTAAGCTTGGCGAAAGCAATTCTGCCTTTTGCTAACTTTTGTTCGAGTAGTATAGCACAAGTTAATTTTCAGGCAGCCGATTTGTCTTATAGTGTGTTCACCGATGTTGCTGCTAAAAATGTTAATTTTAGTAATGCAAATCTAGCTTATGTTGATTTTACCAGAGGAAATTTAGAAAATGCTAATTTTAGTAATGCGAATCTTGTAGGTGCAGACTTTGAGAATTGTAATTTAAAAGGGGCAAATTTTAAGGGAGCGAGTTTGAGTAAGGCAAGGTTTCCAGGAGCAGATTTAACAAATGTCAGTATATAAAAAAGCGGTACCTGCTGAACAAATACCGCTTTTATTATATGGTAGTCTTTACTATAATGATTAGGCAAACTCTGCCATCAATTCTTTTGCTTTTTTAGAGCCAAGTTTAGCAGCTTGTTTCCAATCTTTCACAAAACCTTTCTTACCTGCTTTTTGAAGTGCAATACCTCTATAAACCAAAGGGTCAGATTCCAATACTTTTTCTGCAGTTTCTTGCTCTAATTTTACCGCTTCGTTGAATGCAGCAACTGCTTCTGGATAGTTGCCTAATTCCAAAAGCGTTTGACCGTATTTTGTGAAGATGTATTTTTTCCATTTATTATTAGAATCACCGGGCAAAAATTTTCTTAAAGAGAATAGCTTGAATTCTAAAGAAGCACCTTTAAAATCCCCTATCTTTGTTAAGCATTCTCCCTTGATTCTGCGTGATTTCCAATAAATAGATTGTAATGGAATAGATTTCTTGATACTCTGATCTAAATCTTGAATAGCCTTATCCAATTCTCCTTTTAGGATATAGATATTAGCTCTACCAAAATAAGGATCAGGGTTATTAGAATAAATATTGATGCTTTTTGTAAAATCATACAAAGCATCATTATAATTTTTTAATTGGTAGTTAATGAAGCCTCTTCTTTCATAAGCCTGTGCGTGACGCTCATATTTTGAGATAGCGGTATTCAATGCATCCATCGCTTCCTTTTCTTTTCCCTCTTCTTGCACTAATTGTCTTCCTTTACGAAAAGCTTTTACAGCCATCTTGTCACTATGTGGCTCGATGATTACGTGCTCTTTAATCTTACCATTTTCTATTGCCCACCCACTCATTTGACCAGCAACGGCAAATTGAGCAAGATACTCTAGCAAATTAACTGTTCCTTTCCATTTTTTATTGGAACTGTGAATCACTACTCTTGGTAAGTTGACACAAGATTCTGCTTCAACGAAAAGATCTTCTTCGCTGAATAGTACGTCGTTTTTGTAATAATTTTCGATTCGACGTTCATACATTTTGTGTACCTTTTGATAGCTTTTTTCGCTACCAAATTCGAGACACCCTTTGAAAATAATTTTTAAACTTTGATCCTTCACTACCATGATACCGTTGTTTTAGAGGACTTTTATGCCGTTTTTTGTTCTATTATCATTTTATTTTCCCTTCTATTTTAAAGAAATTTTCTCAGATTTTTATTGATTGAGTAAGGCATTACCTTGGTTTGTCTCAACCTTTTATTTTTAGTCCCTCATAAATAACTGGGTGTAGTCTTTTGCTTGTATTTAGTCTGATATGACTCGTTTGCCTAATGATCTAGTAGTCAATACTAATGGGCAAAAGGTGTGGCTTTAACCTAAAATTCACTCAGTTTTCTCGTGTATGTTTATTGAGTTTATTTTCTGTCCCTGGATTAAAGATGTATAATTCTTGATATGTATAGGACTTACGATAAGGTAAGTTATGCCTAAAGCAGCTACAAATATAGGTTTAATAAACTATAAAGTCAACTAAAAATTACTTTTTTTTGTTGCTAAAGGACTAATAATCAAGGAGAAAGCTATTTTTTTACTTTTTACGTGAACCTTTTTCTTATTTAAAGAGTACGGAATCGCCATAAAAATGACCTTTTACTCATACATTGAAATAAATTAAATACAAATATTTTAAAGAGTAAACCTTGTTACACGAACTGGAATTTGGTCTATTTTTAATATATCGAAATATATTTAATCATATTAAAAATAAATTTACTGTGTATAGTGAGGTAAATATCTAACATTACTCCAAATGCTTAGTTAATTTTAAGATGACCTTATTGTTGACTTCTCTGACTCCTATTTTTTATCTATTTTTACAAATAAATTTTCTAGGAAAAGCGCCTAGCTTTTTCTATAGGTTAGGGCTTTTAGACTATAGCAGCTAAATAGAAAGGGACAATAATCATATTCCTTAAACTCCAAGACTTACTTATCACAAAATGGGATTTAACTTAAGTTCTCCTTTCAAACCAACAGGTGACCAACCTCAGGCAATTCAACAACTAATAGAAGGCATTAATGCTGGTGATACTGCCCAAACTTTATTGGGGGTAACAGGATCGGGTAAAACTTTTACAATGGCGAATGTCATCAAAGAACTAAATCGCCCGACCTTAGTATTAACGCATAATAAAACCCTTACTGCTCAACTATACGGAGAGTTTCGAGAATTCTTTCCTGATAATGCGGTAGAGTATTTTGTTTCCTATTATGACTATTATCAGCCTGAGGCATATATTATGTCTTCGGATACTTTTATAGAAAAAGATTTACAAATCAATGAAGAAGTCGATAAGCTTAGGTTAAGGGCCACTTCTTCTCTCTTGTCTGGTCGTAGAGATATTATCATTGTGGCTTCTGTTTCCTGTATTTATGGTATGGGAAACCCTGAAGATTATAAGACAGGAATTATTAGATTGCATAAAGGACTAGTGGTTACAAGAAATACTTTTTTGTATCAATTAGTGGGTATTTTATATGCTCGAACAGAAATTGAGTTTAAGCGAGCGACTTTTAGAGTGCGTGGAGATACCATTGACATTAATTTGCCTTATGTAGATTATGGGTACCGGATTACCTTTTTTGGAGACGAAATTGAAGATATTGAGCGGATTGAAATTGAAACGGGAAAAAGAATAGAATCTTTAGAAACAGCGGCTATCTTTCCTGCTAATCTTTACATTGCGCCTAAAGATAAAATGAATCAAATTCTACGAGATATTGAAGATGAATTATACGCTCAACAACAATATTTTGAACGAGAATCTCGACTGACAGAATCACAAAGAATTAAAGAACGAGTAACGTTTGATTTAGAAATGATGCGAGAATTGGGTTATTGTAATGGCGTAGAAAACTATTCTCGTTATTTCGATGGTCGAACACCAGGTACTCGCCCATTCTGTTTACTGGATTATTTTCCAGATGATTATTTAATGATTATTGACGAAAGTCACGTTACCGTACCGCAAGTTAGAGGGATGTGGGGAGGCGACCGTGCTAGAAAACTCAATTTAGTCAATTTTGGTTTTCGCTTACCTTCTGCCATGGATAATCGACCTTTAAATTTTTCAGAATTTGAAAGTTTAATTAATCAAGTAGTTTTTGTGAGTGCTACGCCAAGTGATTATGAATTGGAGCAAACAGGAGGTGTTTTTGTAGAGCAAATTATTCGTCCAACAGGTCTATTGGATCCACCGATTGAAGTGCGACCAAGTTTGAATCAGATTGACGATTTATTAGAGGAGATTCAACAAAGAATTGAAAAAAACGAACGAGTTTTAGTGACAACGTTGACGAAGCGGATGTCGGAGGAATTAAGTAAATACTTCGCAAAGGTCAATCTTAAATGTCGTTATATTCACTCCGAAGTGGACACGATGGAACGAGTGGAGATTTTAAGAGATTTACGTTTGGGTGTTTTTGACGTTTTAATTGGGGTTAATCTATTAAGAGAGGGGTTAGATTTGCCAGAAGTTTCCTTGGTAGCTATTTTAGATGCCGATAAAGAAGGTTTTTTACGGAATGATAAATCTTTGACCCAAACAGCAGGTCGGGCGGCAAGAAACTCCAATGGACTGGTTATATTTTATGCCGATAAAGTAACCGAATCTATGCAACGGACGATTGATGAAACGACGCGTAGACGATCCATTCAAATGGCCTATAATGAAGAACACGGCATTACGCCTAAGACAGTTAGTAAAACTCGGGAAGAAATCATGAGTCAAGGCTCAATTTTGGATATTCGAGGGAATAAAACAAATGCTTACATCGAACCAGATGAATTGAGCATTGCGGCAGATCCAATCGTGGAATACATGACCAAAGATCAGCTTGAAAAAATGATTAGGGAAACAGAGCGAAAAATGAAGAAGGCAGCAAAAGAATTAGATTTTATCTCTGCTGCTCAATATCGAGATGAGCTGTTCGCCTTAAGGAAAAAATTATAGCAGTTATTTTACTACTTGGCTAAAGGCAGGAGGCGAATGGCAAAAGGTGAATCCTATCTTTTGGTACTAATAAACCGAAAGTAAGGCTATTTTATAGGTCTCGACCATTTGCCTTTTGCCATTAACCCTTTGCCTAGTAATTAGATCAAACGAGATGGTCTAAAGAAACTACCTCGTTTGATACTACCTCTACAGTCTTTCAGTCAACACCGCAATATAAGTCTTCACGCCATCCACATAATTCCCCAATCGCAAATTCTCATTCGGGCTATGCTGATTATTATCCCGGTTTACGATCGGAACAGTTACTGCAGGAATGCCTAAAGTTGTAACAAATGGAGCAATTGGGATAGAACCGCCACTATTTCTAATTTTAATGGGTGTTTGCCCAAAAGCTCTCGTCAATGCTTTATCCAACCAAATACCAACAGTAGAATCAAAATCAGTTCGATAAGCGAGATAAGAAGTTACCGCTCGCATAAAAACAATGCGATTATATTTCATGCGTTCTGCTTCTGTTGGCTCTTTATCCACCACATAATAGCCTTGTGCTTGGATATGACTACGAATTAAACCCAATAACCAATCAGGGTCACTTTCCATGACTAAGCGCACATCAATTTCAGCCGTTGCCGTAGCAGGCACAATTGTCCGAGAGCGAATGCCTACCCAACCTGAGCGCATACCTCGTATATTTAAGGAAGGATATTGAATGGCTTCTTGATAATTATTCCCAACCTTATCAGGTGCAGCAATGCCTATACTTTTTTGAATAAATTTTTCGTCATCTGGCACTTTGGCTAAAACAGCTTTGGTCGCTTCATCCAAATGAATGCCATCATAAAAACCGGGAATGGTCACTCGTCCATCCGCATCCTTCATCGACGCAATTAACTGTGCTAATCGGACAGCTGGATTAGGCGCATAGTTTCCATAATGTCCACTATGTTGAGGCGCTCTTGGACCGAAAACGGTTAAGGTAACTTCTGAGATGCCTCTTGCACCAAAAGTTAAAGTTGGTTGATTAGAGATATGTCTGGGGCCATCAAATATTATCAACATATCTGCCGCTAGTTCTTTACTGTATTTATCCACCGCTTTAGGTAATTCTGGCGAACCTAACTCTTCTTCAAAATCCATAATGACTTTGATGTTGAAATTGGGTTGAGCAATCCCTTTAGTCGCATCCAAAGCGGCTAAAAAGCCATTCGCTGCGCCTTTAGAATCCGCTGTAGATCGAGCAAATACCCGTAATTCTGGATCGTAATTGGTATGTATATTTTGCCAATCAATTTCGTTCCATTCGCCGCCGACATTCTTTTCTTTTAAAGCAGGTTTCCAAGGACTTTCTTGAAACCATTTTGTTTTATCCACAGGTTGTCCATCTATTTGTAAATAAATTAAAACGGTCTTTTCTGCGCCTTCCTTTTTCCGTTCGGCTAATAATAAAGGAACAGTTGGCGTTTCTAATCGGTTAACAGTAAATCCTCTTTGTTGGAATTCCTTTTCACACCATTGTATATTTTTTTCAATGTCTTTCGGATAATGGGCATCGTTTGGGATGGATAATAATTCGTAGAGACGGTCGAAGGATTCGGTGGCATGTTTGTAGGCTAAGTCGTCTAAGGCTTTGCCTTTTATTTGGGCGGTTATGCTAGCGTTGAGGGTAAAAAGAAAGAATAGGAGCAGGGAGAATTTGGATTTCATCATGTGCTAATTTTTTCAAAAAAATAATATTACGAAGAAATGTGGAGATGGCAAATTAATTTAAAAATATTTTAGGGTGTGAAAGATGTCGGTAACTATATCAAAACTTCACTCAGAAAAAAGGCCCACCTAAAAATATTTAGATGAGCCAATTTATTATATTGTATAAAGAGTGAGCAGAAACCTACAAAGCAGCAGCCAAATAACTAGCTTCTTTAATAGCCTTCTTAGCATCCAATTTTGCAGCAATATTTGCGCCACCAATCAAATGCACACTCTGACCAGCAGCGTCTAATTCTTCGTACATCGCACGTAAAGGTTCTTGACCAGCACAAATTACGACATGATCTACAGGAATGACTTTTGATTCATTTCCAACGGTAATGTGTAAACCTGCATCATCCACTTTATCATATTGTGCCTCTCCAATCATATTGACTTTTTTCATAGCCAAACTAGATCGGTGAATCCAACCAGTCGTTTTGCCTAGTCCTTTACCATGTTTCCCTTTTGACCGTTTTAATAAAAAGATTTCTCTTGGAGAAGGTAAGGGCTGTGCTCCTCCTTCCATTAAAGAACCACCTTTTTGATAAGTCATATCCACCCCCCATTCTTTCATATAATTGGCTACGTCTAAACTAACGGATTCATGTGTCATATCATGCGCTAAATATTCTGCCATATCAAACCCAATTCCACCTGCACCAACGATAGCTACTCTTTTACCAACTGGCTTTTTCTTATGTAATACATCAGCATAATCCAATACTTTTTTATGGTCAATGCCTTCGAAATCTAATCTTCTTGGTGTTACACCTGTAGCCAAGATAATTTCATCATAGCCACCAGTTGTCAACCCTTCAACGGTTGCCCGTAAATTCAGATTTAGCTTTACGCCATACTTCCGAATCATTGTATTATAATAGCGAATGGTTTGTCCATATTCCTCTTTTCCAGGAATGACTTTAGCCATATTAAACTGACCACCAATTTCACTTTCTGCTTCAAATAGATAAACGTCATGCCCTCTTCTAGCAGCAACGGTCGCTGCCTCTAATCCTGCTGGTCCTGCACCAACTACCGCAATTTTCTTCTTTGTCTTAGCAGGTAAATAGTTTAATTCTGTTTCGTGACAAGCTCTAGGGTTGACAATACAAGAACAAACTTGCATGGTAAAAGTGTGATCCAAACAAGCTTGATTACAAGCAATACAAGTATTAATCTCTTCTGGTCTACCTTCGATGGCTTTTAGAACCAATTCTGGATCTGCTAAAAATGGTCGAGCCATAGAGACCATATCTGCACAACCTTCTGCCAAGATATTCTCTGCGATATCGGGCATATTAATTCTGTTCGTTGCAATTAATGGGATCTTAACCTCCCCCATCATCTTTTTAGTGACCCATGCAAAACCACCTTTTGGGACAACCGTTCCAATAGTTGGCACTCTTGCTTCATGCCAGCCAATCCCTGTATTAATAATCGTTGCCCCTGCTTCTTCTACTAGTTTAGCTAATTGAACTACTTCTTCCCACGTACTACCACCTTCCACTAAATCTAGCATGGACAATCGGTAAATAATAATAAAATTCTCTCCAACTGCTTCCCTCGTTCTACGAATAATTTCTAGAGGAAAACGCATTCTATTTTCATAAGAACCACCCCATTTATCAGTTCTTTTATTGACCTTACTAACAATAAACTGGTTAATTAAATAACCTTCTGAACCCATGATTTCTACCCCATCATAATTTGCATGCTGTGCCATTTTAGCACAATGGACAAAATCTTCGATTGTTTTTTCTACCTCTTCGCCCGTTAAGCCTCTTGCTGGAAATGGAGAAATGGGTGCTTTGGTATCACTTGAAGATACGTTCTTAGGGGTATATCCATATCGTCCGACATGTAGAATTTGCATACAGATTTTTCCACCTTCCTTATGAACCGCTTCCGTAACCACTCGATGATTCTCTGCCTCCGCTTCGTTGTCAAAGGCATGACCAGATAAAGCGCCACCTTCTACATTTGGTGCAATTCCTCCCGTAACAATTAGACCTACTTGACCTTTAGCACGCTCGCCATAAAAGGCTGCCATTCGTTCATAACTATTTTCTGACTCCTCTAGCATGGTGTGCATAGAGCCCATCAAGACTCTATTTTTTAAGGTAGTGAACCCTAAATCTAGTGGTTCTAATAACTTTGGGTACTTCGTTGAATTTGACATTTTCTAATTTTGAATTTTGAATGAATGAATTTTGAATAGGTGAGCTAAGCAACAATTCAACAAACAATTAATCTTTACTTAAAAGCTTAAAATTTATTTCTAAAAAATCTTCTAGTGGTTTAGCGGATTGCTGGTATTTCATCGTGACCATTGCCCCATGAAAATTAGTGTATAAAAAGTCCGCAATATCAGTCGGAGTATAAACCTCAATTAAGATATTTTGTTCTTGTGCTTCCGTTAACCATTGCACAAATCTTTCTTTAATAATCGATATCTGAGCTTGAATGGCTTGCGATACTTTCTCATTCTGTCCCGCTACTTCGGTGGACATATTGCCCCAAAAGCAAGAGTATTTAAACTGCTGCGCTTTATTTTTTTGAATTAAATGATTGAAATAAGCTTTTACTTTTTCTAATGGATTTAAGTCCTCCATCTGTTCTATTCGGTCAATTAATTTCAGGTTAGCTGAACCATAAAATTCAATGGCCTCTATAATATAAGCCTCTTTGCTATCAAAAAAATTATAAAAAGAGCCTTTGGGAATACTCATACTTTTAAGAATTTCCATCACGCCGATATTGTGATAGCCCGATTGACTCATCAAATCAATGCCTTGTTTTAGGATGTCTTTTCTGTTGTATTTATAGCCCATGAAATCAATTTTGAATATTGAATGAGTGAATTTTGAATTTATTGAGTTATTCATAATTCAAAATCATTCATTCAAAATGAGAATTAGACCGTTCTACTTTTTTGACAAATGTAGTATTTAGTTTAGTTTTATCAAAATATATAGACTTGTAGGAAATAAAAATTAATTAATCAGATAAAAAAACTAATCTGATACACCTTAATCTTACTTCAAGGAATCTTATAGAGCATTATCATTGGCTGTATCCTTAATGACTAGCCTTTATTCTACTACTAAATAAAATCATTAAAATAATAATTATGACAAGCAGCATAATCAATAAAATAAGCCTATTGCTAATATTTTTATTAAGCTCATTTTTAAATTTTGCCCAATCGAATAATGAGTTGGTAAAAGGTATTCAGGAATTGATGTTAACGCATTATGTATTCCTTGATAAAGCGGAAGAAACGAATGCGCATTTAGACAAACTAATGGCCAATAAACACTTCGATGTTTTTATCACAGGGGAAGCACTTGCAAAGGAAGTAACGCAGCAGATGCGAAAAATTACCGCAGACAAACATTTGAGTATGGTGCCACCGAAAGCACCGCAAAAAGAAGTCGTCAATAAAAAAGCTTCTTTTACAAAAAGCTTTTCCCGTTATTATAAACCAATGTTAAACGAGTATAAATATTATGAAAATAATGTAGGCTATTTTGATATGCGATATTTTGGAGGTGGCGAAAAAAGCTTTGCAGAAATAGATGTGATGATGAAGCAATTAGCCCAAGCAGATGCATTCATTATTGATATGCGGCAAAATGGTGGAGGCAGCCCACGAATGGTGCAGTATATCTGTAGCTATTTTTTTGACACCCATTTTCTATTGAACTCCATTTATAATAGAGCAACGGATCATACGGAAGAATTATGGACAGTAGAAGTCAAAGGCAAAAAACGTCCTAAAGTGCCTGTTTATATTCTAACCAGTAAAAATACCTTCTCCGCAGCAGAAGATTTCTCTTATACCATGCAAAGTCAAAAACGAGCCACAATTGTTGGAGAAACTACTAGAGGAGGCGCACACCCTACCCGTTATTTTCGATTGACCGATGGGTTTGGAGTGCGGATACCTTTTGCTAGGTCTATCAATCCTGTGACCAAGACGAATTGGGAAGGCGTAGGTGTGATCCCAGATGAAAAAGTAGCCGCAGATGAAGCCTTAGAGCGTGCAAAAGTATTGGCTGCTGAAGGTGCGAAGAACTATAAAAACAGTTTTTTCAATCCTTTAGAGAAAACCTTAAATGGCTTGACCGACCAAAAAATAACAAAAGCAGGAGAAGCAACGGTTTTCAAAGCATTAGAAAATATCCTAAAAGCAGACATGCTAACGGAAAGAGATATTAACCTTTTAGGGTATGATTATTTATTAAGCAAAAGAACAACAGCAGCTTTAGCCATTTTTAAATCCAATACGATATTATTTCCGAACTCAGCTAATGTATTTGATAGCTATGGAGAAGCCTTGGCTGGTATTGGTAAGAATGAGCAAGCACTTATTAATTATGAAAAAGCAGTAGCAGTAGCTACCGAACAAAAAGATGAAGACTTGGAAGCTTTTCAGCAAAACTTAAAACGGTTTCAAGCAAAAAATAAAGAGTAGAGAAGTGAGACCAATCGTCGAAATCACCAAATAGTAGCTGGAATTTTAACGAGTTTCTATTCTCTTCTCTTTATTCTTACAAATCAAATAATCACTCACCAATAACGAATAATCATTCAATCCTTGCGAATAATAAGGTCTTCAGTTTTAAGGTCAAAAAGCGCTCACCTTTGTATTGTCAGTTATCAAAAAACAGTATTTGAATTAACGGACTAATCCACAAAACCAGCTTTATTTAAAAAATCTTAAAACGTAATTATTCAGAACCGAGAGTAGAGAAATTCATTTTTCGGAAATTTAGTTATTCTGAACGCTTCGAGTCAATATTTATTGATATTTAGTCTCTTTTCTCTTAATGCAATGGTCTCTACTCTCTATTCTGAAAAGTCATCTTAAAACCATTATTATGAAAAGGATTGCATTTATTTTAACGATTACCTTCAGTTTTTTATTGACACAATTTGGCTTTGCTGCCACTTTATACCAACCAGGCGATTCCATGTATGTATGGGCAAAGTCAGGTTTAAAGATGCGAATATCACCCGATCTAAAAGGCGATAAAATATTAACCATTCCTTATGGCACTAAAGTCGAAATAGATTCCTACCAAGAAGAGTTACCAGAAGTAAAAATCAGAGTGGTCAAAGCCCAAAAGATTGAAGGAATGGAGTACAAAAGTTTTTACTTAAAAGGGCATTGGTGCAGAGTGACTTATTTAGATACCGTCGGTTATATTTTTGATGGCTACTTATCTAAAATGCCTACGTTAGCATTAACGCCTTATTTTAAAGAAACCGAAATCCAGCAAACCGTTCAGGAATCTTTTGAGGAATATGCGGACAAACATTTTGGCTTATTACAAAAACTAGACGTTGAAGCACACCCTACTTTGGTAAACTCTCTCTCTCTAAGAAAAATCTACGGCAACGGCATGATTATCGAAGAAGGTATTTCTAGAAACGGTTGGAAACAAAGAATCATTTTGCCAGGCATGTCTTTTGAAGAAGGGTTCTTATTATTTAGTACCAAGTATAATTTTGAAGACTATGCTACGACCAAAGGAGAAGAAATTTATCCTGTCTATAGCGTCACTAAAAAGCGTAACAACTTCGTAGAAATTGAAGGGTTTGCGCAGACGATTCAGATTCGAGCAATTGATGGAGTGGTAGTTATTTCGCTGGAGGAGTACGAAGGTTGTTAGTTATTGATGAGTTATGGGTGATGAGTAGGATTTTCATCACTCTTTAATTTTCTTTTAATTTCTAAAATTTTATCAGATGAGACGATCTCTTTTGTTTTTAGTAAGCTTGTTTATTTTAAATCAAATTGGGTTTGCCCAAAATTATCAAGTAGGCGATTCTTTATACATCTGGGCTGCACTTGATTTGAAAAAAAGAAGATAATTTTGTTCAATGTATTCAAGATGGTCGCAAATATTCAGAAGCCCTAGTTACTGTTAGACATGCTCAAATTGCAATTTAGCCAAACTACTATATAAACCATCCTCAATAAGAGATAACTCATCATGCGTTCCTTGTTCTTCCACGACCCCTTTATTCAATACATAAATGGTATCTACATCTCGAATGGTTGCTAATCGGTGCGCAATAATAATAGAAGTTCGACCTTCCATTAAGTTATTAAGTGCTTCTTGTACCAACCTTTCGGATTCTGCATCCAAAGAAGAGGTAGCTTCATCTAGTAATAAAATAGCTGGATTTTTTAGAATCGCTCTAGCAATGGCAATTCGTTGTCGTTGACCACCCGATAATTTGACGCCTCGTTCTCCGACAATCGTTTCTAAACCTTCAGGGAAAGATTGGATAAATTCCCAAGAATTAGATTGCTTGGTAGCCATTATGACTTCTTCGTCCGTTGCATCTTCTTTACCATATAAAATATTTTCTCGAATCGTTCCACCAAAAAGGATGACTTCTTGAGGTACTAAGGCTAAGTTATTTCTGAAATCTCGGATGTTTTGACCAAAAATACTTTTACCATCTACCAAAATATCCCCTTCCGAAATTTTATAAAATTGTAATAACAACTGAATAATCGTAGATTTTCCTACGCCACTTGGCCCAACCAAAGCTACTTTTTGTCCTGCTGCAATTTTTATATCAATTCCTTTTAAAATCGGAATGTCTGGACGGGTAGGATATGTAAAATGGATGTTTTTAAATTCAATATTTCCTGCTACTTTTCGTGGTGTAATCGTTGGGTGATTTTCTAAATCCACTTCACTTTGGGTATTTAAAATTTCTCGAACCCGTTCTGTTGCCCCAAAAGCACCCAAAATTTCTGGATAAAAATTACCTAAACTGGCTATCGAACCACCAATGATAAAGGTATAGGTGACAAAAGCAACCAATTCCCCTGCGGAGATCGTTCCATCTTGTACCATCACGGCACCTTGCCAAATAATAAAGAAAAGTGCCCCAAATAATATGGTAATAATAAAAGTCGCAAACAAAGCACGACCTCTAGCATACTTCATGGCAATCACCACCACACTATCAATAGAAGCCGAATATCTTTTCACCTCAAACATTTCATTGGCAAATGCTTTGACCACTTGAATGGCTTGTAAGGTTTCGCCTAAAATAGAATTAGATCCTGCTAATTGTTTTTGTCTTTCTTTAGATAATTTCCGAATATATCGCCCGAAAAAGATGGCACTTACCACTACGAAGGGAATGGTCAATAACATAATCAAAGACAACTTCGGCGTTGTGATCGCTAGAAATAAAATACCAACAACTAAAATGATAATTTGGCGAAGAAATTCGGCTAAGGTAATAGAAAAGGTACTGTATAATTTTTCAACATCGGCAGTTAATCGACTGATTAAATCGCCTACTTTATTTTCTTCAAAGAAGGTAATTGGTAAAGAAGTCATTTTTTTATATAAAGCTCTTCGGAGATCCGCTGTTCCTTTTTCACTTACATTCGCAAACAGAATAACCCTTGTGTAAGAGATGAATCCTTGAGCAACCAATAAAAAAATTAATCCCCAACCTATATCTTTTAACGTATAAGTATGCTCCGCTTTTCCCTGCGCTACATCTACCATCTGCCCAATTAACCAAGGCATGACCATAAAAATCATACTGGTCATAAAGAGTAAAATCATTCCACCGAATAATGACCAACGATAAGGTCGAATAAAATCGAGTGATTTAATTGCTTCTCTAAAACTCTCTTGCGTTACTTTAACCTTTGGTGTATCCGCTAAATCTTGATTTCTTCTTGCCATTTTTATCTATGAATTAAGACACTAATTTATCTTATAAAAGTCTTTCCCGCTTTTCTATTCTCGCTGTTTTCTAAAACTTTCACAAAAATACGCAGTTAATTATGGTTCTGTCTTAATTTTTTGATAAAATGAAGGGTTACGGCTATAAAAATGATAATTAGAGGAGACTATCAGTTGCAAGTTGCCAGTTAGTACGTCAAACTGGTAACTGGCAACTCGCAACTGGAAAACAGGCAACTGCTTAATAAGACCAAAGGTCATGTTCAAAATTAAATATTTCTTGCTTAATTTTTTCTGCTTCTAAAAGAGCATCAACTCCTGTTAAATAATCTTCAATTTTTCTATCATGCACATTGGATGCTTTAATAATCGTACTAGCAAAATAACGCATCTCCATTAAGTCTTCCCAGCTAGTATGAGCCGCATCATTTTGAGGGTTAAAGACCTTTTCTTTGGCTAATACTGGGCGCAATTGATTATAAGCCGCCCAAAATAAAGGACGTTCATATTTAAAATTTCCTGCCTCATCTAATTCCTCAACTAACGGAGCGACGCCTAAAATTCTAACTTTTAGGACAGAATAATGCGAATCAAAATACCAAACTTCTTTGATTCTAAATCGCTTGACATTTTCGTAATTCAAGCTGTTTTCGATAGGAACTAAAGTACTAGTAAGGTCATCACCCCATACTTCAATCGTATCGTGGTCAAACAACATTTCTTGTAATTCATTCTCAGATAAATTATAAGAAAAATGGTCATCTTCTGGGCTAAATAAATCTAACTCACCTTTTTGGGCAGCATTTGTCATGATTTCAAAAAAGGGGGCTTGTGGGTAAATAAAGGGTAAATTCATTTTTTCTCGGACATCAATAATTCGCCAAACATATTTTTTCCACATAATATCCCTTTCTTGGACAGGTGGATAAGGCAATACTGATTTTTCTTTGAGAATTTTGGGTTCGACTAAGTCACTAATAGGTGCAGGTTGACTAGAAAGGGTTGTCGAACATAAAAGTAGTAACAGTAGGCTCGCAAATAAAAACTTCATTCGTTAAATTGTTAAAGATGGATGAAATAGGTGTTTAGTCGTTGATGCAGTTTCCAAACGGGATTAGGTATCGGGTACTAGGTGTCAGGCGAGAAGGGAATACGTCTAACCTAAAACCTAGTACCTAATACCCGATACCCAATTACCATTTTATCGAATATTAAAAACCAATCCATTCAAATTTCGAGCAGCTTGGTCGCCCGGGCATTTGCATTTGATGCTGCTGAAATAAAAAACGTCGCCTCTTGTTGCTTGTTGAACCATTCGTTTTACCCTATTTTCGTAAGCACCGCCATTATTTTTATGCACTTGGGCATCGCCACTTTTAGGCACCCTCGCCACTTCGTAACTAGCAATTTTGCAACGCGCTTCAAAATCAAATCCTTCTAAATGTGGAATAATCCCTCGTTGTGCTTTGAACTCCGCTGCATTAATTACCCCGCCATTTTTACGCCCCACTTTTACCACAGGGTTTGGAATTCGTTTGACTCTATAATTAAAAACAGTTGGCTGCAATCCACCGCCAGAAATAGTAATTTTAGCATTTCCTGTTCGACTAGGCTTGGTGTTATATTTACCATTACGCTTTTTGATTAACGTCACTCCTTCACCTCTAACTTGAATTTGACTGGAAGGAACTCCTGCCACAGAAACAGATAATGGATTATCTACGCCAACGTATAATACATTCATTTTATCCGCAGAAATAGTGGCAGACCGTTCGCCTACCTCGTATTCAAATCGTTTGGTAAAAGATTCAACTTCACCTGTTAACGGATCTCGTAAACTAATTTTAGCCGTATGTTCTTTGATACCTAAACTGGAGGGATTTAGTTTAAATAATGCCTTTCCGTCTCTTACCGTAATAGGGCGCCCATCTACACTAACTGTCAAATTATCGACCGTACTACTATAAGATCCTAAAAATATTTCCGCTTCATAGCCTTCATTTTTAATGACATAACTTTTATTAGCAGCTACTACAGGAGTAAACGCATCTTGCTTTCTCATAATGCCCGTTTTGCCTAAAAAGTGCTTTAATAAAGTGGCTTCTGACACCTTTAAGTCATTTTGAAACTTACTTAGCAAAGGCAAAACCGCAGCTAAAGGCATTTGCTGAAAGGTAAATTCCACCCAATTATTTTTATCCGAATTGGCGGGGATAGGGTTTATTTTTAGGGGTAAGGTTTCACTAAAACGAACGCTATCTGCTTGTTCGGTCAATACGTCTAATAAATTGGCTCTAGTATTTTTAACCATAGTTTCCAATTCAACTCCTTTTTCCTCATTGATGAAAAGGCGGGTAGTAATCGCTTTATCATCTTTTCTTTTGGGTAAATCATTTTCATCCAATCCGCCTGCGGCTTCTATTAATTCGTCCCTTAAATTATCAATATAATTATTCAATTCATCGGCTGTCATTTTTACTTGTCCTGCTTGTTCTTGGTAAATTTTGAATTGTGGATAAGCATCCGCTTGTTTAGTCACTTCCGCTAATAATTGTTCATTTTCTGTAGCCATCAGACTATTGGTCTCTATCATGCTTTTATCTATCATAAACAAAGCGTTCATCACTTCGGCAGAAACATTTAAGGCTAATAAGGCGGTCAAAACGATATACATTAGGTTAATCATTAATTGACGAGGTTCTTTTGGCATTGACATATGCTACTTGTTTAGTTTAGGCAATAAGAGGGCTTGTTGTAGGAAGCTGGTTCTTACAAAAAAGTTATTGCTGTATTGAAAGTTGAAAAATGCGGTACGCTGCGCTGCGAGTTATTGATATAATGTGGGAAGGGAAAAAAGTAACAACTTGGGAATGTTAAAATAAAAAAGTGCTATGATGGAAACTATGGCATACGACTCAAGAGTCGTGTTACACTTGTCCGTTGCGAGAGTAATACAACTCTCCTGAATCGTTGCACATTTTTAGTTACCCACATTTTTACTGTAGTGCCAAATAAAAAAGGAGAAAGTATCGGTGGACTTTCTCCTAATGTGGGGTTTTAAATCTAGTCTTTGGGAAATTATAGTTTCCATAATATATTTAAATCAGTCGATAAATATCTGTAGGGTTGCTACAAAGAATAGCTCGACGACCTCTTACTGCAATTGGTGCTTTAATTAATTCAGGATTTCTTTGTAAACAACTAATCCAATCTTCCTTATTGAATTCTTTTCCCTTGATATGAGAACGATAATAAGGATGTGCTTTATTCAATAAATCTTTAGGATGAATATCCAGAGACCTTAAAATCATCTGCCAACTTGTGCTAGAAGAAGGTGCTTTTTTATACTCATAAGATTTTAAATGAGCAGTCACACCTTTAGCATGGGCAACGGTTTTTCTATCTGAACTAGAATCCGCATTATAATAGATTAAAATTTCTCTGCGGTGGGTTTTCATAAACTATATTTTTGCTTTGATGTTAAATCCTGAAACAAAATACTGTTTATTTATGAATAAAACAAATTTATACTAATTAAAACGTTGCGTTTTTAGTATTTATTACCAATAGTTTAATATACTGTAAAATTAACAGGCTAGAAATCAATCATTAGCCAAATTAAATATAGTAGGCTATCATTTCTGTGAATCTTGAATTTAGGGAAACAAAAGAATTTTTAAAAACCTCTTTTGTTCCCCTTACTCCCTTTTAACAAATTTTGCTATTGGATAGGACAAACTACGATATGTAGGCTTGTTATACGGTTTAATGCTTATTTTTTCCATTCAAAAGTATGTAGCATCTGTTGTAAATCTTCTTTTATAAAAGCGTACATTGGTGCCAAAGAATCTGTATTGACTTGGGAATTAAAATAAAAGGCAGCTCTGAAAAAATGATCTTGCTGCAAGCTGTCCGTTATAAAAAATTGGAAAGGCGAAGCAGCTGGCCCTTCTACATTAAAAGTCATACCAATAGCATTGTGTTGATTTTCAAATGTTTTTTCATCAATAAAACTCGCTTTTTTATTATGCCAATCCGTCATTTTAAAGGCCTGCTTTTGTAGATGTTCTATACTATTTTCTTTGTTAATCGGCGTATAACTACAATGTAATTTGGCATCGAAATCAGGAAAGTATAAATTGAACCAACAGTCATTGGGGGCAGCTTCTCCAAAAAAGTATTTATTTCGTTCAATTTTTGCATAAGCAGGATATTGGAATTGCATATTACAATATTCGCCTGAAAATGACTTAACCCCCTTTTTAGGAAGCGTCACTTTTGGATAACCTCTTGGTTTTGGCGTGATAACGGGTTCTTCACATTGAGTGAAAAGGAAAATTGTGAGGATGGCTAAAAAGGTTTGAAGCAATATTTTCATAGACAAGAACACTTTTAAACTTTATTTAGTAGTTTTTCGGTGAACTGAAGTTCACCTATACTATCCTTAAAGACGTAATTTCAAGCTTAATTATTTTAAAAGGCCAAAGTTAGGAGAAATAAAACTAAGAAAAGTAGGCAAAAGGTGAGTAATGGACAAAAAAAAAGCTGCACAAAATGTACGGCTTTTTTCAACAAATTATAATCCCATGAACATATCCAAAATTAATTCTTTAGTTTTCTATTTGGTAGTTATTTATAAAGTAAAATTTTTATCTAGTTGAGTAACTTTAGGAAATCTAGTTAATCCTGCCTCCCGTCTGCTTTGCGGTTTATTCACTTGAATGTTCCCCGAACATTCATCCTTCGGAATCGCTCATTCATCCTGTAAATAAGTATGAATGTTAGCAAAGCATTCTAAATCCCACTAAAGAGTGCTTTGCCAACTTCAAATCCCATGAACATATCCTAAAATTATTAAGCTAATCTTTTATTAGCTTTTGCGTTAATTACTTAACACACTACAAAGATACGGGCAAAGCAAGGTTATTTAAAGTACAAAAAGAAGCTTTTGTGAAATTTAAAAAATGATAAAAAGAATATTTTTTTACCTAAAATATTGATTATCATACACTTGTGTACATTAATTTATTTACCAAAGTGAAAATAAAATTATTTTTATTATTAAATAAGGTCAATTTTTTTTTTCAAAAAGAACGATTTTAGCTTGAATAATGTCGTACTTCCGTCAAATGAGCCGAGAAAAAATTATTTAGGAGTAGATGCATGCTGATAGGATGTTCGCTTTTTGTCACTTTAAACTTATTTTTTAATACTAAAATGGTTTACATCTCTTAAGTAAAACATTACTTTCAGTAGACATACATTTCAGGAGTAACTAATTATTGCATTTATAATAAAAAGAACGAAAGTAACCTTGTCACAAATTAGATACAGGTCAATCAATATATAAGTCGGATAAATAGTAACTTGCAGGTATATCTTTTCATAAAGGAGCAATTTTTAAAAAATGCTTCAATTTTCCTACCCATAGAGATTTTCAAAAAGGCATAAGTTTGGTAGAATTCTTATTTCCTGCAAATAATGATAAATAGGGTATGTTATTTATTCCTATTTCCTACACATAGAGATTTTTTTTAAAAGGCACAAGTTTGGTAAGCAACTAAGACATTTGAATAGCATGACAAATCATCGTTATACTAATTCCTAATGTGTTGATTATTTCTTGCAATTTAAAGTTGAGAGAAAAAGGCTGATTTACAACACCCGAAACTGAATGATCAGTTTCCACGCTATAGTTATTATTATTAAGCCTAAACACAATGAATACTTTTTACCCAAAATTAATTGCTATTTTTTTCATTTTTACCATTTTTGCAAACCATTCGTTTGCGACTATTTACCCTATTTCTATTGACCAAAGAATCCAACAATCAAAACAAATAGCTATAGGAAAAATCGTACAACAATATTGTTTTTGGGATGCGGAAAAACAAAATATTTATACCGCCCATTTATTAGAAGTTACCGCTTATCTAAAAAAAGCTAGCAGTCAACAATATGTAGAGTTGATTACACTAGGAGGTGTGCTGGAAGAGGATGCACAAATCGTTTATCCTAGTATGGACTTAACACTCTATCAAACCTATTTTTTCTTTTTAGAAGAAGCCCCTTTAACGGTTATGACTAATAATACGCAAGCTAACCGCACGCAAATTCCTAGATTTTGTGCCTATAGTTATATCCAAGGAGTTTTGCCTTTACAGAAAGGTAATTATATAGATTACTTAGACAAGAGTCCAAAACCAATTAATCAATTACTAAAAAAGACACAACATTCAACTCAATTTGCTGCTAAGCGACCTAATGGAACCGCCTTTGTTTTTGAAAACGGAACAATTTCATCGACTACCAATGCTCGAGGAGCAAGCATCACTTTAAAAAATGGACTAGGGCAAGCCGTTCCGCATTTCCATGCAGGAACTACTGATGAAAAAGAGGCATTAATTATTAATGGAGGTGGTTTTGGTACGACTCCAGGAAAAGTACAATTTTCGGATGCCAATTCAGGCGGTATGAGTTTCGTTAGTTCTAATTATGAAACAGATTTAATCTACTGGACCGATACGGAAATTCGATTAAAAATCCCTGCAAAAGCAGGAACAGGTATGGTTGAAGTGTATCAAAATAATGGAAGTTTAGTAGGAAGTGCGCCCATTATAATAGAATGGGCAGTCAATCCCGTTTTTAGTACCTATCGAGGCTATGATGATCGGACTCGCCAAAAAGTACAATTTTTAAATAGTAATGAATCGGGTGGTTATACCTTACAGCTTAATACAACGGAAGGATTCTTTGCAGATAATCAAGCAGTAGGCAGTTTTGAACGTGCCTTAGATAAGTGGCAATGCCAAACAGGTATCAATTTTCAATTAGACAAAACAGGTACGACAACTACTTTCGCCAATGATGGGATATGTGTTATTCAATACAGTACTTTTTTACCTGTGGGTGTATTAGGTGTCGCAACGTCCCGTTTTAAATCTGTAGGAAGTAGTTCTTGTAGCCAAGAAAATACTTTATGGTATTTAAAGGAATTTGATATTCAATTTATCCCTAATAGTCGAATGTCTTCAGGTTTCAGTTGGAATTTTTCGGCAGATAATCCGACTGCTCAACAATTTGACTTTGAAAGTATTGTTTTACATGAGTTAGGGCATGCACACGGACTAGGGCACATCGTTGGTACTGAGCATGTGATGCATTATGCGGTAACCAATGGAGAAGCTAGGAAAAATTTAAGTGAGCAAGAAATTGCTGCAGGTTTGCATAAAATGTCTTATAGTACGGAAGCGAATTGTATTAGTCGATTTGACCCCATGGAACGATTGGAAATGGATTGTACTGCACAAGAAGTTACGACTTCAGTTGGAGCAAAAGTGAAATTATTCTTAGAAGGTAATTTTAATGATGCGCAGCAAACTATGAACACGAACCTAGCAGAGGCTGGCTTATTGCCAATGGAACAACCTTTTAATACATCACCATTTTCCTATATGGGTACGGAAACAATCACAACGCTTCCCGAAGATATTGTAGATTGGATTTTGTTACAAGTACGAGATCGTGCCGATATGACTCATATTTTAGCAACCAAAGCTTTGTTAATTAGAAAAGATGGATTGGTCATTAACACAACAGGGGAGGAGGAGATTACTTTTGATAACTTACCTGAGGGTGATTATTACATTGCTGTTTTTCACAGAAGTCATTTGCCTATTGTTAGTCAAGTTGCCCATCCTTTTAGTGAAAGTCCTACTTTATACGATTTTACTAGTACCGAATCTGCTGCGATGGGAACGGCTCAATTAAAGGCAAGGCAGCATGTTTTTATGATGAATGCAGGTGATTTTGATGGCAATGGGGTCATCAATAGCCAAGATTATAACCTATGGAAACAAAATAGTTCTGCCGTCAATGTTTATTTATCTGCTGATGTCGATGGCAACGGGATTATTAATAGTCGAGATTATAATCTTTGGAAGGCGAATCGCAGTAAGATTGGGGTAGTTTCTATTTCGGAATAAACTAAGGCCTTGGAATGTCTTTAATGTTCCCAAGCACCTAACAATATACTTTTATTCAAAACAAAAAGAGGCGAGAAACCTCTTCCCCACCTCTGTAATTATCGTAAGTTTCAAATTAATTTTTATTCATTCAATGCCCAGTTATACTCTTGGTATTTAACGGTGGTTCCAGCTGCTACTTTAGTAGTAGCATATTTATTTAAGTAGTCTACAATATTTCCAAAATCAACGGCATACCATTCAAAAATTTTAGAAATAGAAGCATTACTACCGCCAACTGAGTTATATTTTGAATTATTGATAAATGCTTTTGCTGAACGCTCTAATTGCCCATTTAAATTTTGAGCTGTCCAAGCCTTATTCCAAACTGGTGGACAAGATTTAGCAGCGCAATTTACTGCAAAATGAATTCGAGCATCTTTATAAGTTGGACGTAAAATATCATGTTCGATATTATTCAAAGAATAATTCTTCCCTCCTAATTTTATCCATTTTTTATCCCAAGGTTTGCCACCTTCTAAATCCATAATACTTTTTACTGGATAATTATCGACAATCAACTTTATCGTAAACGCATTATAGGCATTGATCCAATAAGCCATCTTTTCTCCTCTTGACCACCCGCTTTGAACCGGATTATCTGATAATGATTTTAAATAGGCATCAAAGGCAGCAATATCTGCTTTAAATCCCTTATAATTTACTTTTCCTGTTGCACTAATATGTTTTTGCGCTAACGCATTCCATGCCGCATGTGAGACTGCTTGTGGTGCTCTGACTGTTTCTTTTTTAGGAGCGGGTGCAGAGGTTATAACTTTTGGCGCTTCCACTTTTGGTGTTGCTTCAAGCACTTCCTCTTTAGCAGGCGTTTCTACTTTCGGTGTTGCTACTACCTCTTCTTTGACTATTTCTTTTGCTGCTGGTACTTCTTCCATTTTAGGCGTCACCTTTTCCTCCTTAGCTTTAGCAGGTGCAGCTACTTTTTCTATTGCCTTTTTAACTGGTGCTTTAGCGGTTGTTTTTTCTTCCACAGGTTTAACTGTTTCTTCTGTTACTGGCGCGGTTTCCATTACTTTAGTTTCCGCTTCTGCTACAACTGGTGCTACTGGTGTTTCCTTTACTATAGGTTTAGTAGTTGGTGTAGCTGCAACTACGGCTGTTTCTTTTTCGGCAACTGCATCACCGCAAGCAACTACAGAAAGTAGGGCGGCAAAAAAGGCAGTTTTTAATACGTTTTTCATGATTTCTAATTTTTTAGTTAAAAGTGATTTTGAAATAGAAGTCAGATGCCTTAATCATATCTCTCTAATCATCTGCATTTTTAAACTGAATTATCTGATTTCTGACAGTTTATGTAATAAGCGGTCTCGCTTCTGGCTTCTAAAAAAGTGCTTTTGCAAATTTATTTCGTTTTATATAGACTATTAATATAGCAGTAAGGCACATCCTATTTGAAAGACATAAACAGAACGCTACAGGAAATAAAAAAGTTATGCCGAAATTCAGGAAAAGAAGTTGACTATGTAATCGTCGAGACACTAGAATGTTATGGGATTCTTAAAATAAAGAAAATCAATCCTTTATGCTGTTTTCTTTTCTCTATCCCTAGAGATTTTCTATATTTAAGCCATAAAAGTTATTTTTTGTGGAAAACTATCTTCCCTAAGTGTAAAAATTAAGGGAATAGGTGTTAAAAAAATAAGTATGAAAAAAGTCGTTTTAATAGATGGTTGCCGAACGCCGTTTTTACGGTCTGGTACCGATTATATGGATTTAATGTCTTATCAATTAGGTCAATTTGCCATCAAAGGTTTATTGGTGAAAACGGGTATTGACCCTAAAATAGTAGATTCGGTGGCGATGGGTTGTGTCATTGCCAATATCAAAACGCCCAATGTGGCTAGAGAAGCTGCTTTGACGGCAGGCATTCCAAATACAACGCCTTGTCATACGGTATCACAAGCTTGTATTTCTGCCAATCGAGCCATTGCAGATGGTTGCTTGGAAATTATGACTGGGCAATCGGATATTGTCATTGCAGGTGGTATTGACCATACTTCGGATACGCCGATTCAGTTTCCTCGAAAAATGCGGAAGAAATTGTTTAAAGCACAACGGCTCAAAACGATAATGGACAATCTAAAATTTGTCTTTTCGCTACGCCCATCTGATTTTGCGCCCGAACGTCCGCAAGTTGCGGAATATACTACCGACCGAGTCATGGGGCAAGATTGTGATATTATGGCCGCTAGTTTTGGCATTACTCGAAAAGACCAAGATCAATTTGCGGTTCGTTCTCACCAATTAGCAGCTAAAGCACATGAGGAAGGGCATTTACCCGCAGAAATGGTCGAAGTAACCATTCCACCAAAATTTAAACCAATCAATCGAGATAATGGCGTTCGAGGAAATTCTACTATAGAAAAAGTTGCTAAACTAAGACCTGCTTTTGATAGAAAATTTGGGACTTTGACTGCTGCTAATTCTTCTTTTTTAACAGATGGTGCATCGGCTACTTTATTAATGTCCGAAGAAAAAGCCAAGGAATTAGGCCTAACCCCAAAAGCAGAAGTGGTTGCCTTCGCCTTTACTGGTCAAAGTTTAGAAGATGAATTATTATTAGGCCCCGCTTATGCCGTTTCTAAAGTGCTTAAAAAAGCAGGAATGGAATTGAACGATATGGATGTGATTGAATTCCATGAAGCCTTTGCAGGGCAGATTTTAACTAATCTAAAGGCCTTGGCTTCCGATGAATTTGCGCAGAAAAATTTAGGAAGAGCTAAAGCAGTTGGCGAAGTGGACCAAAGTAAATTTAATTTGTGGGGCGGTTCTTTATCCATCGGTCACCCTTTTGGGGCAACAGGTGGGCGGATTATGACGACTTGCGCAAACCGTTTACAACATGAAGGTGGGAAATATGGGATATTAGCGGCTTGTGCTGCTGGGGCGCATGGACATGCTATGATTTTGAAGCGATATGAGGCATAGATAACGATGAATGATAAATGATGAACGATGAATTCGATAACAAAATGCTGTAAAAAATAAACTACACTTAACATCATGGAAATAAAAGACTTTTTAACAATAGAAAAAAACGACGGCATTGCGACCCTCTGGTTAGATAATAAAAAAGAGAAAATGAATGTCGTTTCACCAAGTGTCATTGACATCTTTGGGCAGATATTCGAGCAGATGGAAAATGACAACGAAGTAAAAGCAGTCATTTTTATTAGTGGTAAAAAGGATTTTATGGCTGGAGCAGATATTAAGTCTTTTGCCATTGAAAAAAAGGGGGACTTTCGACCGATTCAAAAGTCAGGGCATGATACTTTGGATAAGATAGAAAATAGTAAAAAATTATATATCTCAGCGGTGCATGGAACGGCTTTTGGGCTCGGAACAGAATTATCTTTAGCTTGTCATGCTCGAATTGCAACCAATCATCCCAATACTAAATTTGGCTTACCAGAAGTAAAAGTGGGTATTTTGCCTGGCGGTGGCGGCACACAGCGGCTGCCTCGATTAGTCGGTATTCAAAAGGCTTTGGATATGATGCTAACGGGTAAAAACATCTATGCGGTACCCGCCAAAAGAATGGGCTTGGTAGATGAATTGACTGCTCCAGGCAAATTACATCAAGCGGCAACCATGTTTGCCAAACGCTTACTAAAATCACCTATCAAAAGGAAGTCAAAATTGTCTTTTGCAGAAAAATTATTAGAAGGGAATCCAATTGGACGATCTATTTTATTCAAGCAAGCCAGAAAAATGGCTTTGAAGCAATCCCAAGGCAATTATCCTGCTATTCCTGCTATTCTAGATTGTGTGGAAACGGGAATTAAAAAAGGCATGAAGGCAGGATATGAAAAGGAATTGGAATTGTTTGAGATGTTATTATTAACACCAGAAAGTAAAGCTTTACGGTCTATTTTCTTTGCATCCACCGATAATAAAAAGAATCCTTACGGAAAAGAAAAAGCAACTTCTTTGAATACTTTAGGCATGATTGGCGCAGGATTTATGGGGGCTGGTATTACCGAAATTTCTGTTAATAAAGGCATTGATGTTTTATTAAAAGATATTAAACCTGATGGAATTACTGCTACTAAAAAAGAGATTTGGAAAGGGCTGGCTAAAAAAATGAAACGAAAATCTATTACCAAACCACAAGCCGAAGAAATTATCGGTCGTGTAAATGGGCAACTCACTTATGATAATTTTGATACCGCCGACATTGTGATTGAAGCCGTTTTGGAAAGAATGGACTTGAAAAAACGAATTATTGCCGATATAGAAAAGCATTGTACCGACGATGTGATTATTGCAACCAATACTTCTTCTTTGTCCGTTACCGAAATGGCAAGTCATTCGACCAAGCCAGAAATGGTCATTGGTATGCACTACTTCTCCCCTGTTCCTAAAATGCCTTTATTGGAAATTGTTAAAACAGATAAAACGGCGGATTCCGTCATTGCCTCTTGCTATGAATTTGGTTTAAAACAAGGCAAAACTTGTATTGTCGTTAAAGATAGCCCTGGCTTTTATGTCAATCGAATCTTAGGGCCTTATATGAATGAGAGTTTATTGCTATTAGATGAAGGTGTGGCGATTGAAGCGATTGATAAAGCCATGAAAAAGAAAGGATTTCCAGTTGGACCGATTACTTTATTTGACCAAGTAGGACTAGATATTGCAGCGCATGTGGTGGATAGTAGTCGGAAAATAGTAGCAAATAGAAATGGTTTTACTATTAGTGATAGTGTGATTAAGATGTTTGAAGCAGGAAGATTAGGGCGTAAGAATGGCAATGGCTTTTATAAATACGATGAAAAAGGAAAGAAACAAGCGCCTGATACAAGTGCTTATCAATTTTTCAAAGGAAAAGGTGGTACTACGATGGATATAGAAACCATTCAAAATCGTTGTTTGTATTTGATGTTTAATGAAGCTGTTTTATGTTTGGACGAAGGCATTATTGCGAATCCTACTGATGGTGATTTAGGAGCGGTTTTCGGTACTGGATTTTTACCATTTACTGGTGGTCCTTTTCGATATATGGATCAATTAGGTATTGCGAATGTTGTAAAAACGATGAACGATTTAGCTAGTAAATATGGGGAAAAATTTAAACCTGCCAATATGTTGGTGGATATGGTAACTAAGGGGAATCAGTTTCATGATGCTTAGGAACGGATAAAATAATTTGAATAATTAATGCTTGATTTCCCCACGAATTTAAAGCCCCCACGGATAATAAATGTTTAACTTATTGTTTCGTCGTTACTTATTTTTAGTATTAACTGGTCAATCCTTTGGAACAGTAAATTATCAACTGCTTTCGCTAAGCCCCAACGGGGCGAAATATCGTAGCATAGAGTGTAAACCCTATGGCATGGATAGTTACCCAAAAACCACAAAGCCCTGAAGGGGTAGGGTGTTCAAAATATGGTAGTAAAGTTGCGTTGCTTTTTAGCTCCAACGGAGCGAAATATAGTAACCTAGGGTGTAAACCCTAGTATAAAAATAAGCCTATGATAGTCTAAAATCGCTGAAAGTGCGACATAAAACACGAATATATGACTTATATGTCGCACTTTCAGCGCTTAAAAAATGTGAATAATTTCCGCATAGGGCAAAGCCCTATGCTATAATATGTCGCCACTTTGTGGCTAAAACTGACGCAACTTATGTCCGACATTTTGAACACCCTACCCCTTCAGGGCTTTATGAATAATTTATCATCATTATTCCCAAAATCTTTAAAATGCTAAAACCCCAAATAATTCTTTTAGTATGCTTTACCTTCCTTTTTGCTTGTCAACCAGCAACGAATACTGAGGAGGTAAACGAAATAGAGGAAACGGTAGAAGCCCCTGATGAGACAGCACCGCTTTTAGAAGTAAATTTACGCCATGCAAAAGAAGAAGCTGCTTTTACTACTCCCGAAATCATAGAAATTTCCTTTGATCCCGTCTTTAAGCGAGCCAAAAAATATGAAGCGATTCCTTTAAAACCTTACCTAGAAAAATTAATAACGGCATCTAATTTAGATACGGCTAATACGGAGATTATCTTTTTATGTAAAGATGGTTATAATCCAGGAATGCCTTTAAGTAAAGTTTTGCAAAGTGCCCCTTATTTAGCCATTCGAGATTTGGAAGCGCCCGAAGGCAAAAATTGGATGGATACCTTACAGGGTAAGTGGGGAGACTTTTACCTAGTTTGGCTCAATCATGCAGAAGACACCAAGGGGTATACTTGGCCTTATGGTTTAGCCCATTTACAATTTAAGGCTTCGGATGCAGCTTATAAAGCCGCCATGCCGATGGAAAAAAAAATGGTCGCAGGGTTTGAATTATACAAAGAGAAATGCATGAAATGTCATTCTATGAATATGGTGGGTGGTGTAATGGGACCAGAAATGAATGTACCAAAAAATATTACCGAATATTGGTCAATTGCAGATATTAAAGCCTTTGTGAAGAATCCTTATAGTTATCGGTATAATAGTAAAATGCCACCAGTAGCTCATTTGAAAGATAAAGAGTTGGATCAAATTCTTGATTATATTAGCTATATGAAAGGACAAAAAATTGAATTAGAATAATAGTCGCTAAGGGCATAGGGTGAAGCGCAGAGAATCCTTAAATCAGACACCTTTTTTTGTAATTTGATTACCTTTAATTTAGTATAAAAATACTATTTTCGCCTTTGTATTTTAAATTAAGACAAGGTTAGCAGTTAATAAAACTCATCATTTATCACTCATCACTACAAATCATGATTCCAGCAAACGAAACTTTCGGCGGTACTTTTCCATTCAAACCTAATTTTTTTGAAGGTAACGGTTTTAAAATGCACTACGTTGACGAAGGAGAAGGGGACGTCATTATATGTCTACATGGTCAACCAACTTGGAGTTATTTATACCGAAATTTTATTCCCCCTTTATCGAAGACGCATCGAGTGATTGTGCCAGATCATAAAGGATATGGTAAAAGTGAAACACCGCAGGACAGCGAGTACACCTTTAAAAATCATGTAGAAAATTTAGCTGCCTTAATCGACCATTTAGGCTTGGAAGACATCACCTTTGTTTGCCAAGATTGGGGCGGACCAATTACAGGAGCTTATACTTTGCGTTACCCAGATAAAGTTAAGCGTATTTGTATGATGAACACAATGATGGGTTATGGATTTGCGGCGAGAGATGTTCCACCATCTGATCCTAAACCTCCTGGTTTACAAGAATCGCCTTGGTTTAAATGGGTACTAAAAGCTAGTAAAGAAGGTTTTTATCGAGATGCTATGGGGCAATTGGGTGATAATGTTCTAAGTAATATGAAAAAGCTTTATTTTCATAATTCAGCAGCAGTAGATGAACAATGGCTTCGAGCATATTCTATGCCTTTTGCCACTAAAGAGGAATGTATTGCAGCGATCGAATTTCCTTTAGATGCTGCTTTTGGTAGAATTAGAGATTATGTGGTGGAAGGTATTAAAACGGGTAACTTAGAAAAATTACGTTCCAAACCAGCCATGTTAGCCGAAGGAATGGCAGATAAAGCCATGTTGCCTGCTATGGTTATAGACGATTTTAAACGACTATTTCCTAATGGCCCAATCGTAGAATTAGAAAATGTAGGCCATTTTTGTCAAGAAGATGCGCCTGTTACCTTAGTTGCTTTGATTCAGCAATTTATTCAGATGACTTAACTTTTTAGAAGTCAGAAGTCAGATCATGAGGAATAATAATTCCAACCCCGAAGGGATGGGAGGCTAAATCTTTCTGTCAGAAGTCAGATTAAACCTGAATAAATTGCTAGTTCTTAGTAGTTTGATTCAAAAATCGTCTGACTTCTGACAGTCTATGAAGTAGACGGTCTGACTTCTGGCTTCTCTAAAAGACAAAATGACTTGAAATAGGCGATTCACCTATTTTTCCAAGTTTAAACAGAACTATATTTCCAAAAACGCTGTAGAATATACCTAAAACAGCATTTTTTTTGGTTTACCATAAATATTGGCTTGTTTTTTTATGTATCTATTAAAATAGGCTGCGAATAGTTGGTTCAAGCAAAATGAACCGAGTAACTTTGCCCTATTATTTTGAACCAAAGTATTATTGACCAAACAGCACTTGGAATATCAGTACATGAGTAAAGTAATTATTGAAAGTGAAATTGAAGCAAAATTACAGCCCGAAACAGATTTGGAGCTGCGGATAATTGCTGACCCTGAGTTTCAAGCTGGTCTATTTTGGGGAAAACCTCGATACGGTCATCCTGAAGGACAAGTCATTAATCATATTCCAGAAGTATTGGCTAACGTTGATCAATTAGATATTCCTGCCGAAATGCGCCGTCAGCTGCGCTTAATTACCTACGTTCACGATACCTTTAAACATATTGAAGATAAGACGCCGCCAAGAGATTGGAGTAAACACCATAGTGTCTATGCTCGAAAATTCTTAGCAAAATATGTGGAGGAGGAAATTTTATTGACCGTTACAGAAATGCATGATGAAGCCTATCATGTTTGGCGTTTATTTGCTTTGGCTAAAAAAACAGAAAAAAGTCAGCAACGATTAGATAATTTACTAACTAAAGTAGGCGATGACATCCAATTGTATTATTTATTTTTCAAATGTGATACGCAAACTGGAGATAAAATTCAAGCACCTGTGAAATGGTTTGAGAAGATGGTTAAAGGGATAGAGGTTGTCCATTTTTAATTAAAAACTACTTGTTTCTATTTATCGTTTCAACCTTGATGCCTCGAATTTAGTGAACAATTGCCCATCTTCATCAACTATGGCTCACCGAGTGATTCAGAAACCTATGCTTTGAGTTCTCAATACTGGTCAAAAAACTTTCATGTCAAAAATTACAAAGCGAAGTATGGTATTTTATTAGACATGGTCGGCGGGAAAGATGCGCATTTTAGAAAAGAATAATATTCGATGCAGTATGCGTTACCTATTATTAATAAAGTTTGGACACTAGCACAAGAAATGGGACGTGGTGCTTATTTTGTAAATGAACTAGGAGATGGCGTAGCGGATGACCATTATTTTGTAAATACCATTGCAAAGATTCCTATGATTGATATTATATAACTTGCCGAAAAATAGTGAACAGACTTTTGTAAAACATCACCATACAACTTATGATAACATGAATAACATAGATAAACGAACTTTAGAAATAGTAGGGCAGATTGTATTGACGGTTATTTTTAATGAGGCAATGGGAAAGATTTAGAGATAGTAATAAAACTAGCTGTATCAAATTTCAATTCATTCTTAAAAGTGTTAACTAGCACAATCTGGTTTAAAGGAATCTCTACTTCATTGTTTCCACAAGAACAAATAAAAATTATTCAGAAATAAAATATAAATCATCTATTATTTTCTATATTAGATAATTTATATTTTACTTTGGTGCCTCTTTCTTTTGTAAACTATTCCTAATATGCCTTTCTAGTTACTTTTAACTATCGCACTAATTTTTTAATTGCCTTCTCCGCTTTACTAAACTTAAATCCCTTCCAAATCTGCTTCATCTTGTCTTGAATCTCTTCATTACAAAGATTCCCCAAACTCCCTTCATGCGTATGTTGGACGGCTAAATCAGGTTTAAAATTACCGCTATCAATATCTTTTCCGACAATTTTATAAGCATCTCTAAATGGTACACCGCTTAAGACTAAATTATTCACCGTCTCTACACTAAATAAATATTTATATTTGTCATCCGCTACAATACCCTCTTTGATCGACATGTTTTTTAGCATATAATTCGCTATCTCCAAACAGCTTTTTAAATCCTGAATCGCAGGGAATAAGGATTCTTTTAGTAGTTGAAAATCTCGATGATAACCAGCAGGTAGATTATTAATCGTCATGCTGATTTCTGTTGGTAAGCTTTGTAGTTTATTACATTTCGCTCGAATCAATTCAAAAACATCAGGGTTCTTTTTATGCGGCATGATGCTCGATCCTGTAGTGAGTTCATCTGGAAAACTTATGAAACTATAGTTTTGATTGCAATATAGGCAAGCATCCATCGCAAACTTACCTAAAGTATTGGCGATTGCCGCCAAAGCAAAACTTAAAAATAATTCTGACTTCCCCCTCCCCATTTGGGCATGAACCACATTATAATTTAAATTATCAAATCCTAATAACTCCGTCGTCATCGTTCTGTTCAAGGGAAAAGAAGAACCGTAACCCGCCGCTGAACCCAATGGATTTTGATTGACTATTTTATAAACAGATTGTAATAGTGTCATATCATCCACTAAAGACTCTGCATAAGCCCCAAACCATAACCCAAACGAAGAAACCATGGCTACTTGTAAATGCGTATATCCTGGCATTAACGTTGCCTTATGCTTGTCGCTTAATTCAAGGTAAGTTTCAAATAAATCCTTCGTCGTCTCTGCTAATCCCTTAATTTCTGCTCTAAAAAATAAGCGTAAATCCACTAATACTTGATCATTTCTAGACCGACCACTATGAATTTTTTTACCAATATCTCCCAAAGCTTTGGTCAATAATAATTCGACTTGTGAATGCACATCTTCTATTCCATCTTCAATAATAAAGTCGCCTTTGATTGCTTTTTTATAAAGCCTTTTCAACTCCACTTGCAATTGACTCAATTCATCTTTCTCTAGCAAATTGATGCTTTCCAACATTTCGATGTGTGCTAAAGAGCCTAGTATATCATATTCTGCTAACCACAAATCTAGTTCTCGGTCTTTGCCTACCGTGAAGTTTTCAATTTTTTGATTGATTTGGATGTCTTTTTGCCAAAGTTTCATATTGTTGAGGTTGGTGATTTTTTAATAAGGAAGCAAAAGTAGTAAGATTAATAACAAAAAAGGGATTTAAAGGGGACGCCAAAATAGATTTTCTAGAAAATCTATTTTGGCGTCCCCTTTAAATCCCTTTTACAAATTTTGTCGTTCGATATGACAAAATTTGTTATACGCATAATGCTATCCTTTACTGCAAAGTAATCGACCCATTTACTTTATTAAAATAAACGGGCGTTCCATCTGCTTTCATTACTTCGGTGACAATTGGCTTGCCAGACAACCGAATTTTAGATTTTGCTGCATTTGCGCCAATCACTCTAAAAACCACTTGGTACAAATTTGTGCCATTTGGTAAATTTACCCCTTGGACAGATTGATCATACCATGCCAATAATAAATTGCCATCTGCTACTTCTTTTGTACCAAAATTCTCGTTACTTAAGTCTTTTAATTTAAAATTTTGAATTTTTTCAAATTGCAAAACCGATGCATCCCAATTCATGCTGTATTGCATCGACACAATTTTATTAAAATCACTCACACTTACATCTACAAAAATTAAATCTCCTTTTCTTCCGACCTCATTGGATGCCCCAATCGCAAATGCTGGTTGCGCACCAACACTCCCACAAGCAACTTTTAAAGAATAGTCTCCCGATTTATTAATTGTTGCATTACTTTTTGAAAAACGCTTGGCTTCTCCCTGTAAATTTGGACTTGTATATACTTTTACATCACAACCAACTGGCACTCTTAAGCCACCTAATGTACCTAAGCCCCTCTTTTGTAATTGGCTATAAACATATTTACCAGGCTTCAATTCGATGCCTTGTCCGTCATATCCTGTCGGACCAAAAGCTTTGACTTGCGCTTGTATACTGGTAGAAAAGAAAAATAAAACAGCTAATGAAAGTGTAGTTTTTAAAAATTTCATTGGATTATTTTTTGTTTGCGAGTTACAGGTTGCCAGTTGCGAATTATATACAATTCCATTCAAATTTTAAGAAATCAGTTTGATACTGGAGGGGGAGTAACCATCTATATTTGAATTTCATTCGTTACTTAACTCGTTTCGCTATAAATCCGAACAACTCGTAACTTGAATAATTATACCAATAAGATAACGCTAATTTTAGCTAAAAAGATACACTTGGATTTGTTAAGCTTTTTTTAAAGTTGAGAAGTGATAAGTTAATTACTGACAGAAAAGAGATAGTTGCTATGCGTTGTTTTGAATTTCGATTATTTGTCTATAAACCTTCCTTGCATCTTTTATTAATTCTAATTGAGGGCTCATGGACATTCCTGGCCACCAATTCATTCCACTTCCCCAAATCATAAAAGGGTTTTTGGGTTCTATTAAAATAGTTCCTGTTCCATCACCTTTTTCATTTAACTCAATATGATTTATGGTCCTAATATTTAAAGACTTGATGTTTTTTGAAAATACACCTGATTTTATAATGATTCTATTTTCTGTTAAACCGTAAATGGTATTTCCTCGTTGTTTGGCATCTATGATAAACCTGCCAAAAGCAAATATAAATCCAATAATTAGAAAAGGAACACCAAATAATGCAAAAATACCTGCTCCTTGAGCAGCCATTATAGTCCAGACTATCGCAAAACCAAGCCAAAGAAGACTAAACGGAATCATAAAAATATCAGCCGCTCTAAATATGATTCCTGTTTTCGGTTTACCTGTCCAAAGTAGCTTTTCCTCTCTTTCTAAATGTTCTCCTAGTTCTGAATGTAAGTTTATCATCATTTGATTTTAAGCGGTTTTAAATATTATCTCCTCGCAACTTCCTAAATCGCTTCCGTGCTTCCACCGCAAAAGTGCTATTAGAAAAGTCGATAAATATTTTCTCATAAAGTTCTTTGGCTTTGTCTACATTATTGAGTTGGTTCTCTTGCAAATCAGCTAATTCAAATAAGGCATTGTCTGCTCTGATTTCATCAGCGTGGTCTTCGATAATCGCCTCATACATAGCGACCGTTTGATCCCAATTCTTCTGCTTTTTATAGATTTGTGCTTTCATGTAGAGCACATCATCTTGTAAAGAATGGTCTGGAAACTGAGACAACAAAGAATCTAATTTGGTAAATGCTTCGTCAAAACGGTTTTGGAAAACAAGTAAATCTGCTTCAGAATATAATTTTAAAGAAGTTTCTGTAGAATCTAAGCCTAAATTATCGGTAATAAAAACGGCTAAATCTAAGGCATCATTGGCAATCAATTTAGACGTTGATCTTTTTAAAACTTTAAATTGGGTTTGTGCCCATTGGAAATCTCCCGCATAATAAGACAAACGAGCATTTCTAAAACGTGCTTCGTGTCCTAAAATATCATCTTTAAAAGCCTTATCTACTTGAGAATATAATAAAGTAGCTTCCCAAATTTCGCCTTGCATTAAATAAAAATCAGCTAGTTGGATTTTTCCTTCTGCTTGAGTCGCTGGATTAATACCAGGAAATTTGATTAACTGATCTAAAATGGAAATCGCCTTATCTAAATCATTTAAATAAAAAGCTTCTAAATCCGCTAATTCTACGATAATATTTGCGGTTGTTTTATTTCGACCAAATTCATCTAAGAAAGTATTATACTCCGTTTCCAATGTCCGTAAGTCGGCTATAGAATAATCAAATCCTTCTACGATTCGTTTTCTTTTACAATCTAAAGATGCTTGTTGAGCAGGAATATAATAACTAGAAGTAATGCCTTTTTCGGTAACGATATAATCAAATGCTTTAATTGCCGTATCATAATCTTTACCATTGGCAGCGATAGTTGCTAATTGATACACCCTTGATCCATTTTCTTTATTTTGTCGATCTAAAGCACGAACTTGACGATAAGCATTTTTATAATCTTTTCTTTGGATAAAAACCCAACTTAATAGTTCTGGATAAATCGGTATGTCTCGATTTTCTTGAATGCGCTCATATAATTGTGCCTGCAAATCTTGGAAATCCTCTTCTAATAAATACCGTTGAAATAATGTTTTTACAGAAGCCATTCGCGAAGGATTCGCTTCTACACTATTCAAGTAATACTCAATCATTTTTTTCGTATTCCCTTGTCTACGGTATAAATCTGCCAAGTTATAAGCAAAAACTTGTTTGTCTTTTAATAATTTCGAGCCATTTTCATAAGCTTCAATCGCTAATTTATATTTGGTCAGTCGAATAAAAGCATTGGCTAGTTTGGTAATGATAAAACGATCAGCAGATAATTGTTTGATCGCATTCCGATATTGCTTAGTGGCTTCTGCTTCTTGATTTTGGCGCTCATATAGATTCCCGTAGGTCACATATAATTGAACTTGTTCTGGTCGCTTTTTCAATTGCTTTTTAATCGCCTGCTCACATTCATCATACTCCTCTAAGCTAATTAAACACTCCACATAGCGTTCAAAATAATAATCATTATAATTCTGTTCTTCGTATAGTTTTTGGTACAAAGAAGCAGCTTTGCTGTACTCTCCATTCTGGTAATATTGTTGCGCCAATCGAGATTGTTGTGCCCCTAAAAAAGTCGTAGCAAATAGAAATAAGATAAGCAGCAGTTTGTATCGCATGATTTTATTTTTCTTAGTATAGGGGAACTTCAGTTCCCCGAAAAGTTTTTGCCGAGGAACTGAAGTTCCCCTATACTCAAAGCAAACCTTACACCACTTTAATATAAAGCTATGTTGTTTAGGTATAAATGTATATAAAAAACGTTCTAAATACTATAAAGTTGCCCAAGTATAAAATGCAACAGCAGCCCTTTTGTTAAAAGACTGCTGTTCCAAAAAATAAAATCAGCTTGTTTAAAGCTATGAGTCTAAGAGTTACTGCAATCTAAATTTAATAGGTAAATTAAATCGTACTCGAACTGGTCGAGCATTTTGCTTGCCTGGCGTCCACTTTTCGTCTAGCTCATTCATTAATTTAACGACTCTCAAGGCTTCTTTTCCTAAGCCTCCACCTGGATCTTTTACAATTTCTAAGTCGGTTAAACTTCCATCTTTTTCTACGATGAAGCGAATGACGGCTGTGCCGTGAATCCCATTTTCTCTAGCCAAAGCAGGATATTTCAACTTAGTCGATAAAAAAGTAAGCATCGCTTTGGTGGAACAAGCATCTTTTGCTTTTTTATCACCTACACTACAACCTGGAAAACGAGGCATCTGCTCGGCAAAAATAACTGGTGATGTATTTTCTTCTTCCTCAGGTGGCGGTAAAGTTGGTTTAGCAGGAGTTTTGATAACTTTTGCAGGTGGCGGAGGTGCAATTACTTCTTCTGTTTCATCAATTTCATTATCAATAAATTCTGGTTCTTCTTCTATTTCATCCAAATCTACTTCTTCAATTACTGGTGGCGGCGGCGGTGGAGGTGGAGGTTTTGGAGGGTCAATAGTGCGAGGCATATCATTTTCAATAATTTCATCTGCAAAGGCTTCTCCTAATTCAAATTTAGGCGTTTCATAACTCGTATAATTAAAAGCCAAGACAACAAAGGCCAAAGACAGCATCATGCCTACTCTTAAAAAAGTATTGCTCCATTTGAAGACATTCACTTCCGTATATTTATTGCGGGATGCTATGGTTGTATGCGTATCTTCAAATTCTTCTTGTTGACTTCGTTTGGTTAATTGGAAGCGAACTAGGAAGATTAAACCGATAATTCCTGCGGCTAAGGCAAATAAAGCCCAGCTAATAGCGGTGCTATCTAGTAATAAATTCATAAGCATTATTTTAAATAAATGAATAGGGTTAGCAGCTAAAGCAGATGCATTGCTTTAGTTATTTTCAATTGATAAAAACTGATTTCTAAAAATAATTAGTTTGAAAATAAATGGTAATTTGTATGCTTATAAAGATGCAGGAATGTTTTATTTTGGTGCATAGCTCAAAAATAAATGAACCCAAATGAAATGATTCTCGACAAAAGCAACTCATACGGGCGGCTTTTTTTATAGCTTTGCATCTTTTTTCAGAAAAGTGATTATATGCTAACGACAACGGTTAAAGCGAGTAGTATTTCCAATTTAACGGATGCCCGATATTTTGCGGCATGGCATGTGGATTGGTTAGGGTTTGATTTGACGGCTGCTGGATTAGCTGTTTTACCTTTACAAGAAGTAAAAGAAATAAAAGATTGGATTGAAGGGCCTAAAATAGTAGGCGAACTAGCCATTTTAGACGTCGAAGAAAGTCAACAGATTATTGATTTCCTTTCTTTAAAATATATTCAAGTAGGCATGCATACACCCGTTGAATACCTCAATAGTTTACAGGTTGATTCGATTATTAAAGAAGTGATTATTGAACCTACTACGACTATTGCCGAATTAAAAACACACCTAAGTACTTATTTTGATTACGTCGATTATTTTTTAATCAATTTTGATAAAAATAATTTAGACTGGGCGAGTATTGATAATCGAACAACTTTATCCATTACGCAATTGCAAGAAATTTGTCAGCAGTATGAAGTATTTTTAAGTATTGATTTTATACCCAACAATATCGAAAAAATATTATCTACGATTCAGCCATTAGGCATTTCTTTAAAAGGTGGAATGGAAGAGAAGGTTGGTCTTAAGTCTTATGATGAGTTAGATGACTTATTTGAGTTGTTGGAAGCGGAAAATTAAAATTGGAAAAAATAAGGCAGCCCCTCTTTAAAATATTCAAAATTCATACGTTGAAAAACTAGTGAGAATAACAAGGGGCTGCTATTAAGTTTTTAAGTCATTAAGCTATCTACCAAACGGACACCCTCTCAAATCCGCTGCCTACCATCAAAAAAATATTTTTTATCTTAACTTTTTTCTTTAGTGACTAACTAGCAATTAGGTAATTTAACTACTTTTAATCTATAGGATTTAGGGAAAATTAATTTAATCATCCAATTAGTCCTCCTTATTTTACATTGAGATAACTGAAGCCCAACTTTAATTTCTACACCCACACAGATACAGATGAAGAAAAGAATCAATAAAATAATGCGTTGGTATTTAAAACAACGGATTGGTCGGATTCAAAAATTCATAAAAAATCCGCATGAAGTACAAACACAAGTACTTAGGGATTTAATTGGCGCTACCAAGCATACACAATGGGGTAAACAGTTTGGTTATCGAAGCATTCAATCTGCCAAAGATTTTGCCAAACAAGTGCCCATCTCCAGTTATGATGAGCTGAAGCCTTATATCCAAAAGATGATGCATGGAGAGAAAGATATTTTGTGGAGCGGACAAGTTAAATGGTTTTCAAAGTCTTCAGGTACGACTAGCGATAAAAGTAAATTCATTCCAGTAACGGATAGAAATTTATTTTCCAACCATATTCGAGGCAATTGGGACACCATGTCCATGCTTTACCATAATAAACCTGATGCTAGGGTTTTTGCTGATAAAAATTTATTATTGGTTGGTAGTTTAAGTCAATTTGATGCCTACCCTAAAACAACGATTGGAGATATTTCTGCGATTATGGCACATCGGATGCCTGCCGTTGGTCGCCCATTTTATGCCCCCGACTTTAAGACGGGGTTGATGAGTGAATGGGAAGAAAAAATTGAACGAACTGTTGCTTTGACTAAAGATGATCCTGATTTGTATATGATAGCGGGCGTACCTACCTGGAATATCGTTTTATTTAGACGATTATTGGAAGTAACAGGCAAAGACAATATTCTAGAAGTCTGGCCAAATCTTAGTGTTTATGTACATGGTGGTGTTGGTTTCGCACCTTATAGAGAACAGTTCAAGCGATTTTTACCAAAAGATGATTTTGTCTATACCGAAGCCTATAATGCCTCCGAAGGGTTCTTTGCAACCCAGCAATTCATAGGAGATGAGGATATGTTATTGCTTTTAAATAATGGGGTCTATTATGAATTTTTACCGATGGAAGAATGGGATAGTGAACATCCAATTGCGATTCCTCTAAAAGAAGTAGAGATTGGTAAAAATTATGCGATGCTAATTAGTACCAATGCTGGTTTATGGCGCTATCGACTTGGTGACACAGTTACTTTTACTTCTAAGTATCCTTATAAAATAAAAATTACAGGTCGAACCAAACAATTTATTAATGCTTTTGGAGAAGAAGTCATGGTGGAAAATACCGATAAGGCAGTAGCCTTAACTTGTGAGGAGACTCGGTCAATTGTCTCCGAATATACGGTCGCTCCTATTTATTTTTCTAAAAATGGAAAAGGTGGACATCATTGGTTAATGGAGTTCGAGAAAGCACCAGAGAACTTATTGGATTTCACGAAAAGACTAGACAGAAATCTTCAGCAAATTAATTCAGATTATGAAGCCAAGCGTTATAAAAGCATGGCATTAGAACAATTGCGTATTTCCGTCTTACCTAAAGCTACTTTTCATAATTGGATGCGGGCTAGAGGTAAGTTTGGGGTACAAAATAAGATACCTCGGTTGGCAAATCATCGACGATATTTAGAAGAGATTTTACAGCTAGTTAAGGAGAATGCTTAAAACTGAAATTTATAGCTCCTAAAATAAAAAATTCCAAAGACTAAATGCTATACAAGTCAAATAACCTTTTATCTTATTACTTTTTCATTTCTGTTTTGATATGCTTATGTTGCTGTCAAGATAAAAAAGAATGTTCAAAATTTACTCATGAAAACTACCTTATAAAATCACCAGATTCAATTCTACAACAAGAAGCACGTAAATATCAAAATATTCTTCTGGAAAGATTTAACGAAACCTCAATTAAAGAACAAAACAATAAAGCTTACCATCTTCTATTTTATTCTTCGCATAGATTTGGCAAATCAATTAAATTTGAACAAGAAGGTTCTAATTACTATTTAAGCTTAAAGTGTATATTAAAAAAAGGTTGGTTTTCCGATAGAAAAGATTATAAAATAAAAATTTTAAAAGAAGATTGGGATAAATTGGAAGAAATGATTTATGAATTTAACTTTTGGACAGTAGAGCAATTTAAAACGAATAAAGACGTGTTGGATGGACACGTATATTTTTTAGAAGGCAAAAGACCCGAAGCAGAGAAATGTAATAAAAGAACCTATCAGTTTATAGGAAGAGGTTCTCCTGAATATGATAAAGTTGGTGCTTTATGTGAATATATTAGCGATTACGAAGAGAGATTGGCATCTAATTATGGTGAACGTAAAGATTGACCAATAAATATGGTGTTTATTTTTCAGGTAGAATTACGCTCAAAGCCTAATGTTTAAAACAATTCCCCATCTAATAAGCCTTCAAACTCCTTATCCTTATGTTCCAATAAAGGCGAAGCAAAATCTCCCTTATGAATATCTAAAGACCACTTCTCCTGCTTATCTTCTAAAAGTTGTGGGTAATAAATCCGCTTAATGGGGATTTTACTATAAAACTCTTTGCGGTGAATACCATCAGGAATATCACTAATTTCAGCAGTCACTTTTACTAGAAATCTTTTGTCTTCTGGCGGGTTTTCTATTTTAAAAAAATGTAGACCACTTTCGCCCTTGAAAAATAAATTTGCGCAAGCACCTTCTATTTTAAAAACAATACCACAGAGTATATCCCCATTTTCAGGGGTTACAAATTTAGTTCTGGCAGGTTCTGCAAAATCAATTTCCACATATTCTTTTTTCTGGTAACGACCTTTTAATAATTCGCTAACTTCGTAGCCTCCTTTAAAAGCAATCGTTGCTTTATATAAGTCTTCTCTGTACCAGATGGTTTTAGTAGCGATTTTAAAATCTTTTTTAGCAGCAATTTGTGTATAAATTGCTTTCAATTTATCCGCTTCTAATCCATAAATCGCTAAAAAGGTTTTGTTACCAGCTTGATTGATTCGACTGTTTAATTCAATTTTAAATTGGAATAAATCTTTTTGCCATATCTTCAATTGGTCAGCAATTGTTGGGTCGTAAGTCGTCAAACCCATATAAGCAATCGAAACTGCTTCTTCCTTTTCCTCAATCCGTTCTTTTAAAACACGTAGATGTTCTTTTGTTTCTAATAAATAACTGTAACGTTCTGCATTTTGCTGATTGCTCCAGAATTTATCGCCTAGCTTTTTCTTCTTCCTTTCTAAAATTTCTATTTCACTTAATAACCGAATAAAAGCCCCTCCTTCTTCTAATTTCGCCATTAGTCGCCTCAATTCACTCGCATAATCTGCGTAATCAATTTTTTCTAATTCTTCTAATAATAAATCTAGTCCAAGCGGATCTGCATCTATTTCAATTGTTATCTTTTCATCTATGACCATCACATTGGCAATTAATTGGTCTTCATTGTCATGCAAGTTTAACGCTTGTGCCAAAGGAATAATTAATTGTTCTTTAATCGTGCGCTGTAATTGCCTTGCTCCATATTCTGGGCTGTAGCCAACTTTTGCTAAATGATCGTAAACTTCTTCAGATAAGGTCAATTCTAAACGTCTAAATTGAATCCCTTCCAATTTTTTAAACAGGTTAATTTCTCGTTCTACTACATAATAAATCACTTCACTAGACAAAGGTGCAAAAGGAATCACTTCATCAATTCGTCCTACTAATTCTGGTCTAAAAAACTGCTGTACGGCACTCATAAAATGAGTTGTTACCGCTGCTTCATCAACGGATTGTTTTAAACTAATTCGATTGCCCTGCAAATTAGACGCTCCAATATTGGAGGTCATAATAATAATCGTGCTACAAAAATTGACCAACTTGCCACTACTATCCGTCAACCGTCCCTCACTCAAAACTTGTAATAATAAATCAAAGAAATTAGGATGTGCTTTTTCTATTTCATCAAATAATAAAACACAAAAAGGTGCTCTACGAACTGCTGCAGTTAGTAGCCCGTCTGCTCCATAACTTAGCCCCGTCAAGCGCATCACAGCATAAGGATCAGCGTATTCACTCATATCAAAGCGCACCATTTTATCCCGATTGCCAAACATAAATTTCGCCAAGACCTTCGCTAATTCTGTTTTGCCAACCCCTGTTGGCCCTACAAATAACAAAGACGCAATTGGTTTCCCCGTCTTGGTCAAAGCTGTTTTTACAGAAGCTAATAAATCAACGATGCTATTAACTGCTCGTTCTTGTCCAAAAACATTATTATTAAAATCTTGCTTGACTTGCGTTGGATTCATCGGTACTTCAGGGTCTACCATAAATAATGGCATGCCTGTTTCTTCGCAGAAATATTGGAGTACTTCCGAACGGTCTAAAGTCCTACTTTTTTCTTTTCTACCAACCGTCTTTTGATTGATTAATATACTTTCTAAAAAACGAATTGGTTTACCTGGTAAACCTGCATAAGGCGTAAATCGTCGATTCAGTCGCAAGGTCTCTCGAATGGCTTCTGTCTCAATATGAATGCTTCGAGTACTCGCTAAATCTTTTACTTTTTGTACAATGATTGTTTCTAATTCTTTTCGAGGTTCTTCTAAGCGAATGATTTGGAAAAAAGATAAATAATTAGGGCTGCGCAATTCGATTCTCGCCATTTCTTCTTCGGTACATTCTGAAATCAACGTGACTTCTCCTCGACCGATAAAAGAACGCATATAGTCTGCCATGCTTACACTATTGCCCTCATATTGCCCGACCTCAAATAATTCCATAAAATTTCGAACAAAGAGTATATCTTTCGTTCTTGCGAGTTCCTTACAAACCATTGCTAATCCATCTTGCCATCCTGTATTCCCCGTCAGTTCTTTAATCATGACCGAAGCAGTCGTTTCCCAAAACTCCCCCTCAATTTTTCGGTCTTTTTTCTGCCGAACCATTTCCCAAACTAAAGCTGTTTTGCCCACACCCGATGCACCAACTAATAAAACATTTCTATTAAATTTTCCTTTCAAGGCTTTTTCTAACTGATTGAGCGCCTCTTTTCTGCCATAAACAACTTGTCGGTCTATCTTTATTTGATGCGCAATTTTGGGCAATAATAAATCTTGTTTGCCATCTTGTAATGCTTCTAATTCTTTCAGACTTGGAATTCGAAAGTCTATACTTTGTTGCTCCATGGCTACTGCATCATGCCAAATACTAGCCACTATTGCGTGAACGGACTTTAAGCGTTGTTTTCGAGCGAACTCCAAATGAATGGCGTCTTCTAAATTTTCTATTAATTTATCTATACTATTAGCAAAAGTTTCTACCCCCAAAACGGGTACGATTCCCCAATATCCTTTGCCTTCCAACTCATTGAAAAAAAAGTCAAATGCTAACTCAAAGGTAGGATAACTGATGCCATCTTTAGCGGCCTGCAAACTAATTTCTACCGTATCTTGACGATACTCCCCTGCTATATATTCGTTTAAAATTTGCTGATAGTCTCCTTTGTTTAGTATTTTTTGTTGAAACACTTCAGCATATTTGCCTGCTAATAAATGGAAGGATTCGTTTAATCGAATAGCGTCCATATCCATCATCGGTACCCGAATGGTGTTTTCTTGGAAGAAAGACAATTTGAAAGCATAAAAAGGAATGGTGATCGTATAAGCCATAAATTTGTCTAGACGCTAATAAAATATTAGGATAAAACACCAAATTTAAAACTTATTTGGAATACTTTTACAAAAATTGCCTCAACGATAAATAATTGTTTTTTATGAATTGGCTATCTAGAAATAGGTTTTTTGGCGCTTTGTTGAGTGCTTCATGTTTTTTACTCTGTTCTCTCTCTGCCTGCCACGATAAAGCAGCTTTAACCCAAGCATTAATTGACGAAACCGTCCAACAAAAAGTAGCCAGCCATCAAAGAAAAAAAATAGCTACTTGTAGAAACGAAGCATTAGCGGAAGCTTTAGCAATTGCCGATTCGGTGATGATTAAATTGGCGTTAAGCAAAGTAGATACAAGTGGGCAAGGCAATCGTCCTACAAAACCTGCTCGTCCTGAGTTAGATTTGCCAGTCGATACTACGCCGATCAAACCTTTATTTGAAGATACGATTATACGTTTAGCTGATACGGCAATATTAATAGAAAAACTTAAATTGGAGGAAAAAGACACTTTATTGAAAGACACCCTAAAAAAGTAACTTCGACAAGTTAAATCACCACGATTTTGAAAATCATGGTGATTTGGATATTTTTAATTTAACGCTTATTTTTAATTTAACGCTTATTTTTAAGCTTCGTTTTTACCACCTGAATAATCTCCTCGTAAGTATCCACATTGAAAGTAATAATCGTATCTAATCGGTAAATTCCTTTCTCTGCTTCTGTTAAGGTTACTTTTTGGGGTGTTTCCCTTTTTTTAGGAGTCCGAGCAACAAGCTTCGTTTTGACAATTTCTATCTGCTCTTCATAAGTATCGGCATCAAAAGTGATAATCGTATCTATTTCATATTTTTCACCCGCTATGTTTTCTTCAAAAGGAACAATTACTTTCATTGTCTCTTCAAACAGAATCGCACCAAATATAACACCTGTATCTACTTCTGCAGGTGTTATCTGATTAGGTGTGGAGACTTGCGCTGTCGTATAAGAAGTAAAGGATAGAGTGATAAATAAAACAATAAGAATAGGCAAGCAATTTTTCATAATAGCTGATTTTAGATGACTTGTTATAGACTACAACTATATAATGCGCTATTGTGAAGAAGTAACCCTTTAAATGAAAAAACCTCCATGTTTTAAAAAACATGGGGGTCTTCAATATAATATTTTTTTCCTATTAATTAGAAGGACAATATAAATGGGTGCATCCCAAATTGTCGTCCGTAGCGTGGAAATTCATTTCCAAGTAAATATTTTTTCCCTTGGAAATGAATTTCCAAGTTACGATAGGGGCACAATAAATTAGTATTGCGACAATTTGGGATGCCCCCATATAAATCGCCAATTAAAATATTTGTTGCGGGTTGCGGGTTAAATTCAATCAAATACCTAATGATTCTAATTGAATAGCCTAAAATAGTTCGCTTAAATCCAATTTTAGATTCATCATTCAATCTTTTTAACTCGCAACTATTAAATAAGTGACGGCTAATTTTGTCTCCTTATTTACTAAGCTACCATTTCCTTTTTGACTTCAATAATATTTTTTAACTTTTCAACGAGGAAATCTATTTCCTCTTTGGTATTAAAATGAGAAAAAGAAAAGCGAATCGTTTTTCTATCCGCCGCTGCATTGATACTTGCTAAAACATGCGATCCTTTTTCTGCCCCAGAACTACAAGCACTTCCACCAGAAGCACTAATGCCTGAAATATCTAAATTCAACATCATCATATCTGACTTCGGATGTGGTGGAAAAGATACGCTTAAAACCGTATACAAATAATTTTCTTGGCAACCATTAAATTGTATATCATCAAAATTCTGGTTCAATTGATCTTTTAAATATTGGCGTAAGCCATTAATATGGGTATGTTTTTCGGCCATTCCATCTACCGCTAACTCTAAAGCTTTAGCAAGTCCGACTATCCCATAAAAATTTTCTGTTCCCCCCCTCATATTTCGCTCTTGCGCACCACCATCAATATAAGGCTTAATCATGGATTCTCCATTGATGTAAACAAAACCAACGCCTTTAGGCCCATGAAATTTATGCGCTGCACCAGTCAAGAAATTGATTTTTGTTTTTTCCACATCAATTGGAAAATGTCCCATTGTTTGGACGGTATCTGAATGATACAAAGCACCATGCGCTTGACAAATAGTTGAAATCTTGTCCATATCTGCGACTGTTCCTATTTCATTGTTCGCATGCATCAAAGACACTAACGTCTTTTTGTCGGAATTTTCTAATAAAGCAGCTAACTGGTCATAATCCACTCTTCCACATTGATCAATGTCCACAAATTCTAAGGTAATGCCATGCGTTTTTTCTAAACTTTCAACTGTGTGCAATACACAATGATGTTCCATTCTAGAAGTAATAATCCGTTGAACACCTAAATCTCTAACGGAGCATTTCAAAGCCATATTCGTAGACTCTGTTCCACCAGAAGTAAAAAATATTTCTCCTATGGAAGCATTGATACTATTAGCAATCGCCTTTCTAGCTTTTTCAATAATTGAACGAGACGTCCTACCTTCTCTATGAATAGAAGAAGGGTTGCCATAATTTTCTTGCATCACTTTAGTCATCGCCTCAATTACAATAGGGTCTAAAGGAGTTGTTGCGGCATTATCAAAATAAACTCTCATAGGAAAGATACTTTATATTCCAAGCACGAACCTATTAGCTCGTGTAAAATGGTTATTAAAATTTCACAGACAAATAATGCCTGTACTACGTTAAAACAAAGGTATAGATAAAAAAATCAAAAGTCGAATAATATATGAACAAACCTTTGTATAATCATATAAAATCACATGAATATTAATATTCCCAAGGGTTCGTTATCTTTGCAATAAATTTTTACACCTCGGAAGGTATTCTTCCAATCACGACAGCATTATGGAATATAGAAGAAGAAAACAGCAAAATAACCACAAGAAAGATAAAACGACTTATGGTCCTTTTAACCCAAGGGCGATTAATCGTTTACAAACAAAGGATACCGTTGCTTTAAGCGATTTAGGAGACGATATTCGTTTGAATAAATATGTGGCACATTGTGGGATTTGCTCTCGTAGAAAAGCAGATGAATATATTAAACAAGGTTTGGTTAAAGTAAATGGGAAACTAGCCAATGAGCCAGGTACTCGCATCAAACCAACCGATGAAGTGCAATATAAAGGGACAATCATCAAACCAGAAGTTCGTCGAATTTATGTATTGATGAATAAACCAAAGGGAACAATCACTACTTCTAGTGACGATAAAGGCAGAAAAACGGTGATGGATTTAATTGGTACCGATGTTAAGGAACGAATTTTCCCCGTTGGACGGTTAGATAGAGAGACTACAGGTTTATTGGTTTTGACCAATGATGGAGATTTAGCCAAAAAACTATCGCATCCAAGTTATAATGTCAAAAAAATTTACCACGTCATTTTGGACAAACCTGTCATTAAAAATGATTTGCAAAAAATAAGAGAGGGTTTGAATTTAGAAGATGGCAAAGCAATGGTAGATGGAATTGATTACGCTCGTAATAAAGGAAAGAATGAAGTCGGCATAGAAATTCATATTGGCAAAAACCGAATTGTCCGCCGTATTTTTGAGTATTTAGGCTACGAAGTCGTGAAATTGGATAGAATGTATTATGGGGGCTTGACTAAGAAAGATTTACCTAGAGGCCGATATAAGTTTTTGGATGAGAAGGAAATTATTATGTTGAAGCATTTTGTGTAAAAACGGTGTACTGTGTTTGGTTTACGGTAATACTCAGTCGCAATGAAAATAATACAAGGAGACCTAATAAAATTAGCATTAGCAGGAGAATTTGATGTAATCGTTCACGGTTGTAATTGTTTTTGCACGATGGGTGCAGGTATAGCAAAAACGATTAAGCAAAAATTCCCAGCCGCTTATCAAGCAGATTTAGCAACGGCTAAAGGGGAAAAAGCTAAACTGGGGAAAATTAGTCATTCGACCATTGAATTACCAAAAGGAAATTTAATCGTTGTCAATGGCTACACCCAATATCATTGGAAAGGCTATGTGGTAAAAGCAGATTACGAAGCTATTCGACAGGTTTTTAAAGCCATCAAAGATAATTTCTCCCGTTTACGTATTGGCTATCCTGCCATTGGTGCAGGTCTAGCAGGTGGTAACTGGACCATAATTGCTCAAATAATTGAGGAAGAACTGGCAGGAGAAAACCATACTTTCGTAGAATACAAGAAATAAGTAGAAAAACAACTAAAACAAACTGCGGGATTAGTTACAAAACCCTAACTTTGCAGGCTTTAGTAAAAGTGACTAGTTCACTTATAACTCATCATTCATCACTCATCACTAATTAAAGATGACCGTATTCGAAAATTTACAGCAAATCATCAAAGATATTGAGGCGGCTCAGCCAGCAGATTTAGCGGCGTTGGAGCAATTTCGAATCAAATATCTAGGCTCCAAAAATATCATCAAACCTTTATCTAAAGGTTTTAGAGAAGTGCCTAATGAACAGAAAAAAGAATTTGGGCAGTTATTAAATAAAGCCATTCAAACGGCAGAGCAAAAATTCCAATCCTTAAAAGATGGCTTGGAAACCGTTGCAGATGAAGCGGCAGGAGACGACTTGGATTTAACAGCACCAGCAGAAGCTATTGCTTTGGGTTCTAGGCATCCTGTGTCTATTACCATGAATCGCATCATTGATATTTTTGCTAGAATTGGTTTTGCCGTAGCTGAGGAAAGAGAAATCGAAGACGATTGGCATAACTTCACGGCAATGAATACGCCAGAAGATCATCCTGCCAGAGATATGCAGGACACCTACTATTTAAAAAATAGCACTTCGATGTTATTGAGAACGCATACGTCTTCTGTACAGGCAAGAACGATGACGACTCAGCAACCCCCGATCAGAATTATTGCACCAGGTCGAGTCTATAGAAATGAAACGATTTCTGCTCGCTCGCATTGTCAATTCCATCAAGTCGAAGGCTTGTACATTGATAAAGATGTATCATTCGCTGATTTAAAACAGACCTTATTATATTTCGCAGAGGAAATGTATGGCGTTGGTTCAAAAATCAGATTGCGCCCATCTTACTTCCCTTTTACAGAACCGAGTGCAGAAATGGATGTTTCTTGCTTTATCTGTAATTCCAAAGGCTGTAACGTTTGTAAATATACAGGTTGGGTAGAGATTCTAGGTTGTGGTATGGTAGATCCGCAAGTATTAGAAAACTGTGGCATTGATTCTACGGTTTATTCTGGCTTTGCTTTTGGAATGGGCGTAGAACGACAAGCGATGATGCAATACGGGATTAATGATATTCGATTATTATTCGAAAATGATGTTCGATTCTTGCAGCAGTTTCAGTCTGCGCTTTAGTTGATTGATCATTAATTACTGATTATTTAGCTATGCCAAATTTTTAAAATTTGGCATAGCTTGACTCATTCCTACCAATAAAACCTTTCACCTAAAAATTTAGGTCAAATCTACTCAGTCGGGGCTTCCACTTTTAGATTTTGAATTTTAAATTTTGAATTTTAGATTTCATTCATGAAACCAAGCATACCAAAAGGCACAAGGGATTTCACTCCCGAACAAGTGTCTAAAAGAAATTATATTTTCGATACCATCAAAAAGGTGTTTATCAAATATGGCTATCAGCCAATTGAAACACCGGTGATGGAAAACTTATCGACCTTGACGGGGAAGTATGGAGAAGAGGGTGATAAATTGTTGTTCAAAGTCTTGAATAATGGGGATTTTTTAAAGAAGGCCGATAAACAAGCTATTGCAGATGGCAATTCGCCCAAATTAATTCCATCTATTTCTAAAAGAGGGATGCGGTATGATTTGACCGTTCCTTTTGCTCGTTTTGTGGTCATGCACCAAAATGAAATTTCTTTTCCTTTCAAAAGATACCAAATTCAACCCGTCTGGCGTGCAGACCGTCCACAAAAAGGGCGTTACCAAGAATTTTATCAATGTGATGTCGATGTCGTCGGTTCTGATTCTCTAATGTATGAAGCAGAATTAGTACAGATTTATGATGAAGTCTTTGCCACTTTAGGTGTAGACGCTGAAATCAAAGTCAACAATCGAAAAATCTTAGAAGGGATTGCAGAAGCTGCGGGTATCGCTGACCAGTTTATGGACATGACAATAGCCATTGATAAATTGGATAAAATAGGCATAGAAGGGGTTCGGAAAGATTTAACAGGAAGAGGTATCTCTGAAACAGCGATTGATAAAATAGAACAGCTATTAGGCGTAACTTCCTTAGCGCCTTTAAAAGAATTATTTGCGGATAGTCCAACAGGTCTAAAAGGCATTGAAGAATTAGAAGCCTTCCACAGTTATTTTGATTTAAAAACACCAACTAATGAGGTTGTTTTTGATATTACTTTAGCAAGAGGATTAAGCTATTATACAGGGTGTATTTTTGAAGTAAAAGCCAAAGATGTCAAAATGGGCAGTATTGGCGGCGGTGGTCGATATGATGACTTGACAGGTAATTTTGGTTTAAAAAATGTCTCTGGTGTCGGTGTGTCCTTTGGTGCAGCCAGAATTTTTGATGTGATGGAAGAATTGGATTTATTTCCAAAAGAAAGAGGAGATAGCTTAAAATTATTATTTGTGGCATTTGATGATGCCGCTCATAAATATGCTTTTGACTGTTTGAATAAAGTACGAGTAGCAGGTATTAATGCAGACTTATATCCCTCCCCTGCTAAGATGAAAAAACAGATGAAATATGCCAATGATAGAAACGTGCCTTTTGTAGCCGTCGTTGGTAGTAATGAAATGGAGGCTGGAAAAGTGCAGTTGAAGAATATGGAAACAGGGGAGCAGAGTTTGTTGACGACTGAAGAAGTAATTGAACAGTTATTTGCGTAATTCGAGTTGCGAGTTGCGAGTTGCGAGTTAATCTTTATGGAAAACCCGCAACCCGTCACCCGTAACCCGCAACCAAGAAATCATGCCACGATATAATAAGCTAATCACCATCCAAGAAGACCTAGCCAACGGTTTAATCACCTGTGAACATCTAGTAGAATACTATTTAGACCGCATCAATGCGACCAAAGGCTTAAATGTCTATATAGAAGTTTTTGAGGAAGAAGCAATGGCACAAGCCAAAGCTTTAGACGCCAAGTATAAAAATGACCCAACTTCTGTTGGGAAATTATTTGGGATGGTCTTGTCTATCAAAGATGTCTTGTGTTATAAAGACCATACTGTTACAGCAGGGGCAAAGATTTTAGAAGGGTTTAAATCATTGTTTACTGCAACGGGCATTGAGCGTTTATTAGCCGAAGATGCTATCATTATTGGGCGAGTGAATTGCGACCAATTTGCGATGGGTTCTACAAATGAAAATTCGCATTACGGCCCAACTAAAAATGGGTTGAATCCGAATAAAATTCCAGGTGGTTCTTCTGGTGCATCTGCTGTTTCTGTGCAGATTGATACTTGTCTAATCTCGTTAGGAACAGATACGGGTGGCTCGGTTCGACAACCTGCTGCCTTTTGTGGCATTCTTGGTTTTAAGCCGACTTATGGTCGTGTGTCTCGCTATGGTTTATTGGCTTATGGTTCTTCTTTTGACCAAATCGGAGTCTTAGCCAATAGCATTGAAGATATTGCTTTGACCTTGGAATTAATGGCAGGCAGAGATGAATTTGATAGTACCTCTAGTAGTCAAGCGGTACCTAGTTATTCCAAAGATTTAAATTTTGGTAAAAAAGCAAGAATTGCCTACTTCCCTGCCGCAGTAGAACATCGAAGTTTGGATGCAGATGTAAGAAATCAAACTTTAAATTTAATCAAACAATTAGATATAGACGGACATACCGTAGAAGGAGTGGACTTTGATTATCTAGATTATATTATTCCTGCCTATTACGTTTTAACCACCGCAGAGGCTTCTTCTAACTTATCTCGTTTTGATGGCATTCGATATGGCTATAGAAGTCCTTATGCAACGAATTTGGAAGAAACTTACACGATGTCTCGTACAGAAGGTTTTAGCACCGAAGTAAAGCGTCGCATTATGTTGGGGACTTTTGTATTGAGCGCAGGGTATTATGATGCCTATTATGGCAAAGCCCAAAAAGTACGTCGATTAATCGCTGAAAAAACTGCCGAAATATTTAAGGACTACGATTTTATTTTAATGCCAACTGCCCCAGGTCCAGCTTGGGATATTGGTGCGGTGAATGATGACCCTGTAGCGATGTATTTAGCCGATATTTTTACGGTACAAGCAAACATGGCAGGGATTCCAGCTATTTCTATTCCTTTGGGTGAGTCAGGCGGTATGCCGATTGGTGTGCAGTTGATGGCGAATAAATTTGAAGAAGGGAAGTTGTTGGCTTTTTCTAAGGAATTATTATAAATCACCATGATTTTGAAAATCATGGTGATTTATAGTTTCAATTAAACAACTTATCCAAAGTCTCCTGCGTCACCAAATCTTTTTTATAAACCAGCTCCCATCCAGAATTTTCTATCATAAAAGCCATCATTTCTAAAGCTTGATTGCCTTGTTGCTTAGCACTTTCCAGCAACTCACTTTCCGTCGCTTTTTGCATGATAAATTCCTTCGCATTGGCATTTAATTTATTATAATCTTCTTTGGTGAAAGCATTAAAAGTACCTTCTGTGATGTCGTAATAATCCAAAGTATGGTCGATAGCAATAATACTTGGTTCTGGTAATTTACTAATGATGATTTGTTGTTTTTCTGGTAATGCCTCAATCACCATTTCTTCTAAATCATACCCTATAGCTACCTTTGCTTTCACCCGAATCAATGCTTTTTTTCGAAAGAAACTAAAGTCATAGCCCCAATAATCTTCATAATCATAGACCTCTGAAAAGTGTCCCTCCACCGTTACTAGTTTATAGACATTCTTGACCTTTTCTAGTAAAACCTGAGAATTTTCTTTTGCCTTTATCTCATTCCATGTGTAATATTTTTTGGTTAGGAAAACACCACCACCAAAGAATAGGATAAGCGCTAAAGCAATTAATATTTTTTTCATAACAAAAAGAAATGAGGAACTATAAACGATGAAAGAGGGTGCATTCCATGAAAGATGAATTCGTAAATTATCAATACTGTAAAATACCCATGCTACCTCTCACTCGTTATATAAATTAGATGAACACGTTTAGATTTTATACTATGGCTAAAAACCCTCAGTAATAAGGAAAAAATACATTTAGCACATCAGTTGAAAAAATGAGAAATATCCGTGGGGGAAGTGATCCGTGGGGAGATCAATTTTATCCATTACTTAGCAGGACTGGTAAATGTAGAATCCGAAACCCGAAATCGCCAATCCCAAAGCGCACATTCCTCCGCATAAGCTACGCCAACTCTAGGACTAGCAATAATATTATCTGCTGCTATTTGTATTCCCCTATCTTCAATCCAAATTGGGCTATCTGTTGACACCAGACTAGCGCCTGTCCAATCTTTGGTGATTCCTAATGCCTTACTCATAATGCCTGGACCACCCGTTAATTGTCGATTGATTTTGTTTTTGCCTCGTCTCCTAAACATGAGTTCCGTATTATCTAATGGTTCGACAGCACGAATCAAAATAGCATGTGCCATTCCTGCTTTAGCTGTCACCACATTGAATAAATGATGAATGCCATAGCAAAGATAAACATAGGCAACGCCACCTTCTTCAAACATAATCGACGTTCGCTTTGTATGTAAATTTTGATACGCATGGCAGGCTTTATCGTCAGGCGCACGATAAGCTTCTGTTTCAACTATTTTTCCAGCAGTCAGTTGACCATCAAAATTAGTGACTAACACTTTACCCAATAAATCTTTGCTTATCTGAACAACATCTTCTTGGAGATAGAAAGACTTTGTTAACCGTTGTCCAATAGATTTTGCCATATTTGTAGGTAGATTTTTTTTGGCAGGTATGATAGAAGACTACTTCTCGTCTCTATGATTCTTCGGAAAATTATAGTTCTCCTGTACTTTAAGGCATTGCAATAAAAGCATATGCAAAAGCGACAACTGCTGTAATTAAACCGTACATAAAAATACGATAACACGTTCGCAAATAACTATATTTTTTAGCTAGTACTTTTCCTAAAAAATAGAGATCTCTTGTCATAGAACTATACAAAAAGTCGCTGTCCTTAATCATTTCCATCATGCCCCAATGGAAATCATCCATTTTCATATTATAGAAATTACCAAAGAATAGTAAATTGGATTTCTTTTGTCGAATATCTTCTCTCGTAAAAATACCCTCTGTGACTTTGGGCATAGTGGATAAAGTCGCAAAAACAATAGAGGCTAAACAAACAAATAAAAGTAATAAAGTAGGAATAATTAGTTTAGGGCTGTCTCCGAAGTTAGGTACTAAAGTAGAGACAGAAATAGATACAATAATGGCGTTAATACTCAACATAATATTCGCCTTATTATCGGCAATAGAGCTTAAATTAACGTGGGTTCGGTAAGTCGTTCGATACATGGTTTCTACTCCTCGACCTAACCGAATTTGGTTAATTTCTTTTTTCTCTCCCTTTCCTTTGGACTTATTTTTTTGCTTCTTTTTCTTTTTATCCTTTTTTTTAGCAATAAGTACTGTTTCTGCCTCACTCAAACTGTTAGGATTTATTCTCGCTTTTTGCTTCACCAATTGTTTGATATGCTTCTGTTTATTTTTCTCATAAAGTGCTCGCCCAACCGTTGTTTGAAATTCGTGATTTTGCATGAATTGTAATTCAAAATCAATCCATTCCTCTTCACTCATTACTAGTTCTTTCACCAAAGCCAACTCTTCTCGAACTTTTCCACATCGAGCCCAATAGTTCTCCTTTCCCAAATGATTCAAATCTGCATCGCAAAGTATTTTTTCAAATAAGGTAGTAGGTGCTTGTGGGTATTTTGTTGCTAAAATACAATTTTGAATAGTCATTATGGCAGCTAACGGATAACCATTTGTTTTTAAAAATGCTGTCGCATAAGCAGCTCCTCTTTGTTCATGCCCTTCTGCCCCTTGGTCGTAACCAGTATCGTGAAACCACGCAGCAATTTCTAATAATTCTCTATCTTCTGCAGCTACTTCTTCTAATATACAAATCTCTTTAGCGGCATTAACCACATTAATGGTATGCTGCAAATTATGATAAGCATATTTGACGGAAATATGTTGCTCGAAGAATTTTCTTATATATTCTTCCACACTTTCTAATATAGCTTTCTGCACTACTTGCATATAGAATTTTGCTGCGTATTTAATACTATGGTTTGGAACTTACTTTATTAAAAGGTTAAATTATTAAAATTATTGGAGGAATCTGCTAAAGATTTCGAAAAAGATACCCTGAATTATTCAATTTAGTGAATTATCCTACATTAACCTTTTCTTTTTTACGTTTTTAAGGAAAAGTATGTTTTCAAAAAATAGACATTTGCTAATTTTAATCATGTGGCATTTAACTAAAACACTTAAAGTTTAAAGTAACAAAAGTATGATTTGTTATTTAAAATGGGCTTGTTAATAATAATTAGACCGTATTGTTACCCGTTTTGAACCGAACCCTTACTTTTGTCATTTATACTATAATTATCTACAACTCATAAAATAAAATAGCCATGAAAATAGCTGTAGCGCAATTAAACTTTCACGTTGGTAATTTTGAAGGCAATCTTCAAAAAATGTTGGCTGCTGTCAAAACAGCTAAAAAGCAAAAAGCCGATATTGTTTGTTTTAGTGAATTGGCAACTACTGCTTATCCTCCAAGAGATTTTGTTGAGTTTGACGACTTTGTAGACTTGGCAGAAGCTACTGTGAAAAAATTGGCTAAAGCGGCAAAAGGGATTGCGATTATTGTTGGTTCAATTAGTAGAAACCCCGTAATTGAGGGAAAAGATTTATACAATTCTGCTTATTTTCTAGCCAATGGAAAAATTCAAGCAATTCGACATAAAGCGCTTTTACCGACCTACGATATTTTCGATGAATACCGTTATTTTGAACCTGCCAACGAATTTAATATTGTAGAATTTAAAGGTAAAAAAATTGCATTAACCATCTGTGAGGATATGTGGAACTTAGGCAATGAAAATCCTTTGTACACCATTTGTCCTATGGACGAATTGATGCCTCAACAACCAGATTTAATGATTAATGTCTCGGCATCTCCATTTGCTTATGACCATGCACAAGAAAGAATTGAGGTCTTAAAAGCCAATGTGGACAAATATAAATTACCACTCTTTTACATCAATCATTCAGGCGCACAAACCGAAGTCATTTTTGATGGTGGTTCGATCGTTATGTCTCCTGATGGTAAGGTTTTTGAGGAGTTGCCATATTTTGAAGAATGTGTTAAGACCTATGATCTAAAAGAGGTGATGAAAGGAGGGAAAGTATCGGAACAGCCAAAAGATAAAATGCAATTAATCCATGATAGCATTGTCTTAGGGATTAAAGATTATTTTGGAAAACTAGGCTTTAAAAGAGCCATTTTAGGATTGTCTGGTGGAATAGATTCCGCAGTAACCGCCGTATTAGCAGCAAGGGCTTTGGGCGCAGATAATGTACGTGCGGTATTAATGCCCTCTGAGTTTTCTTCCGATCATTCCATAAACGATGCTAGAGATTTAGCGAAGAACTTAGGCATTCAATACGATATTATTCCGATCCAAAAAGCGTATGAGTCTTTTAAAGAATTATTATACCCTCATTTTTTAGGTACTTCTTTTAATGTTACAGAAGAGAATATTCAGGCAAGAACGAGAGGTATTTTATTAATGGCGATGTCCAATAAGTTTGGCAATATTTTATTGAATACCTCTAATAAAAGTGAAGCAGCCGTTGGTTATGGAACGCTATATGGGGATATGTGTGGTGGTTTATCCGTTATTGCAGATGTCTATAAAACAGATGTTTTCGCTTTAGCTCGATTTATGAATAAAGATGGGGAAGTTATTCCAGAAAATACGATTACGAAACCGCCGTCTGCGGAATTGCGTCCTGATCAAAAAGATTCTGATAGTTTGCCCGATTACGCTATTTTGGATGAAATTTTATTCCAATATATCGAAAAACAACAAGGCCCAAAAGAAATTATTAAAATGGGTTTTGATGAAAAATTGGTTCGTCGAATCTTGCGACTGGTTAATATTAACGAATTCAAACGTTACCAAACGCCGCCTATTTTAAGGGTCTCTTCTAAAGCTTTTGGTATGGGTCGGCGGATGCCAATTGTTGGAAAGTATTTGTCTTAATATGCAGTAAGGATTGAAGAATACACTTGAATCTGCCCCATTAACAGAAAAGCAATTTTTACAAAGACTGTTCAAAAAAATGTATTACGCAAAGGACGCCAAGTTCGCAGAGAATTGATTATAAATACTCTGCGGACTCTGAAATCTCTGCATGAGGTAAAAAAATGAACGGTTTCATTTCAACAATCGCTCTAAACCAATCCCTCTAGATCCTTTCAACAGAAAAAAAGTATCCTCAAATGATTGTTGCCAAAACCATTCTTTTAAGGCGCTAGTATTTTCAAATTGCTTTACTCCTTTACTTTTTAGTTGTCCAAATTCTTCTCCAACCGTCCATATTTCTATACCTAATTCCTGTGCTAACTGAATAATTTGTTTATGTGCGGCTATACTGTACTCCCCTAGTTCTAACATATCACCGACTATTGCCACCTTGTTTTTATCCACATAGCTAGCAAAACTTTCTAGTGCTTTGGTCATACTGGTCACATTCGCATTATAGGCATCTAGTAAAAATTTATTCGTTCCTTTTGTTATAAGCTGAGAACGATTATTAGTTGGCAAGTAATTTTCTATCGCCTGTTTAATCTTTATATAAGGCACTTTAAAATATCGCCCCAAAGTAATAGCGGTCATGATATTATTAAAATTGTATAAACCGATTAATTGGCTCTGAATTGTTTGGGGAATACCCTCCTTTGATAAATATTCAATTTCTATAAAAGGTTTGGCCGCAGCTAACTTCGTTTCAAAAATGGGTACCTTTAAATTTGGTTCGGTACTTTGCGTATAAAATACCCTATATAAATTAGCACCTGCCATTTCTTGTAAATGATCCTCATTTCTATTAATAAAAGCTAAGCCTTTATTTCTTTCTAAGTATTTATATAGCTCCCCTTTTGCTTTTTTAACGCCCTCAAAACTACCAAATCCTTCTAGGTGTGCTTTTCCTACATTCGTAATTAAACCATGCGTCGGTTCGGCTATTCGACAGAGAAAGTCAATTTCTCCTACATGATTGGCTCCCATTTCAATAATCGCTACTTCCGTATTTGCAGGCATTGCCAGTAAGGTAAGTGGAACCCCAATATGGTTATTAAAATTTCCTCTCGTAAAATGAGTGATATAATGACTCGCCAAAACGCTGCTTATTAGTTCTTTAGTCGTCGTTTTTCCATTGCTTCCTGTAATTCCAATAATTGGAATTTCAAACCGCTTTCGATGATGATTGGCTAATTGTTGTAAAGTCGTCAAGACATCTTCAACTACAATTAATTGCTTATGTTTTGCGATAGTTGTATCGTCTATGATTGCATAAGCAGCACCTTGTTCAATTGCTTCTAAGGCAAATTGATTGCCATCAAAATTTGCTCCTTTTAGTGCAAAAAAAAGACAACCTTGCTCAATTTTCCTAGTGTCTGTGCAAACCTTGGAATGGGCTAAAAATATTTTATATAATGCCGTTATGGTCATATCTTGCTATTCGGTTTTTCATTTTAATAGTAAGACAAAAATAAAGATTCCTCTACTTTTTACGTCCCTTCTCTGAAAAACCCCAAATTAAAAAAGCCTTTGCGTAATTACTACACAAAGGCTTTTTATTTTTTAAATAAGCGCAGATTATAAATTATTTAAATCGTCTCTTACTTTTCTTTTTCTTAGATCTAAAACTCTTTCCTGCATTATCTTCGTTTCCTGTCGGCCCACCATTTCTAGTCATCGCACAACGGAAACCAATCGTTCTATCTCCTTTGTCTTCTTCTTTGAATCTTCTTGCTCCTGGCGATAACCAGTATGCTCTATCTGCCCAAGAACCACCTTTCACAACTCTTGCTTTATCACTAATTAAAGTTGTCTTTCCGTAAGAATAGAAAACTTCTGATTCTTTATCTCCATCTAAGTAATTGAAGACTTGACCTCTTTTATAGTTTTCTCTACTTGCTACTTCATCATCTTCTTCCGCTCTATATCTCAGTCGACCTAAACTATCTTTTTCAACTGGCGCACCATCTTGATCCAACTCTAACGTTTTAAAAGCATTTCCTCTAAATGGATTCAAATCGTGATTGTCCCCATCTCTAAGGTCTTTAGAAGTCATTGGTCGATATAAATCTAGTACCCATTCGCTAACATTACCAGCCATATTATATAAACCAAAATCGTTTGGTAAATACTGTCTTACCGGTGCAGGAAAAGCAGATTCATCGTTTAAGTTACCTGCAACTCCCATATAATCACCACCACTTCTTTTGAAGTTGGCTAAGATTTCACCTTGGTATTTATCTCTTTTTTGGTAACGAACGGTATTGCCATCCCAAGGATAAATTCTAAAAGTCGTAATTCTTTCATCTTTTTCAGATGCCATATTTCCTTTTAGTGCTAAAGCAGCATATTCCCATTCCGCTTCAGTTGGTAGTCGATAAGAAGGTAGTAAAATACCATCCTCGTATCTAACCGGTCTTTCTCCACCTGTTGCTAAATCTTTTTTGTTCTTCCGAACATCTCCTTGATATTGTCCAGCAAGGTAAGAACCTGTATCAAAACTATCCTCATCTTTTTGTTCTGGATTTTGATTCAAGATACCTTTTTCGGTTAAAATCATTTCGTTTACCCGATTGGTTCTCCAATAACAAAACTCATTGGCTTGTTCCCAAGTTACCCCAACTACTGGATAATCATCATAAGAAGGGTGACGGAAATAATTTTCCACCATAGGCTCATTAAAAGCTAATTCATCTCTCCAAACCAATTGATCTGGTTCTGCTTTTGTAATTACCTCTGGATAAGATTCGCCATATACTCGATCTAACCAATATAAATATTCTCGGTAATCTATATTTCTAACTTCCGTTTCATCCATATAAAAAGAATTAACGGTAACCCTTCTTGGTATATTATTCCATTCAAAAGTGACATCTTGGTCTGTTTGTCCCATCGTGAAAGTTCCACCTTCCACTAATACCAAGTTCGGACCGGTAACCTGTCCTTCGTAATTTAGTTTCTCAAATCCACCTGATTTTTGGTCGTTATAATTCCAGCCAGTAGTGGCAGATTTTTCCTTTTTGCCACAGGCAGTAAGTAAGGCAGTAAAGACCAACAGAGATACGCTTAATTTTAGCAGCCTATTCATTGACGTTCTATTTGATGATATATTGACGAATAATCTACGTGTGGATTTTTTCGTCAAAAAGATAAAAAATTCGATTTAAATTAAAGTCGATTTCTTCTAAATCAACTTGTCACAAAAATACTAACGGAAAAGATTTGATTTTCTTATACATTCCATTAGCTATTTTGTAAAGCAGTTTGCAAAAGTATTGATAAAATTCAATTTGGAAAATATCTCTTTAAGATATGAATGGTATTTTGCAAAACTTATTGGGGGAAGTATTTTAAATCACCGTGATTTTAAAAATCATGGTGATTTGGACCAAAACGCTTACCTAAATATTTCAAAGCAATCGTTATAATCTTTTTTACGAGGTCGATTATGATCTAAGTTGATAATGAAAGAAAATTCGTGGGTGCCTCCTGTTGTTCCTGGAGTTAGCCCCGAAACGGTAAAATCATAACTATACCCAAATTTCATGGCGCCTTTCTGGAAACCAACTAAACCAATCATGGCATCACTATTGGTGAAGGCATGCCTATACCAACCTCCTGCAAAAAACGAACCAAAGCCGAAATACGCCCCTGCATTTACTTGTCCAAAATCTCCTTGTTTCACATACATAATATTAGGCGCAATAAAAGAAGTCGATCGGCCTCTATTATCTGCAAACAACGGAAATTGTGCACCTCCATGCACAGACAACCTAACGGGTAATCCACTATTGATGTTGCTATTAATCGCTAATAAGCTTTCATCAGGTGTATTCAAATGTTTAATTGTTACACCTCCATAGAATAATTTACTGTAAGCTAAAAAGCCAGTTGATAAATCAATATAGTTTTTAGTTAGGTTATCAGGTGCTACTTCGTTACTTGGAAAATTGATTTCCCCTGTTGGATCTATCTGGTCAGGAAAGACTAATTTACTCCAATCCAATCTATTTTGTACGGCCGTTCCTTCTATCCCAAATTTGATCGCAAAATCTCGATTGACTTGTATCTTATAACTATAAATAGCACTCACTCTCGTATTTTTATAAATACCATCTCCCGCATTGTCTGATTGAATCATCAAGCCAATGCCACTATTTAAACCTTCTACGAATTGACTAAATGAAGCCGCATAGGTCGTATAAGTCTTAAAATTATTAAACCCAGACCATTGATTCCTATAATTTACTGAAATGAAGGGCGCATAAGTATTCCCCGCAAAAGCAGGGTTTAACTGTAAGGGCGCTGCATAAAATTGAGAAAAAATAGGGTCTTGTCCTTTTATCTCATTGATAGAAAGGAAGGAAAGAATGCCTAAAAAAAGAAATAGCTGTCTTAGCATTGACCAATTATTAAAGTTATTCCAAAAAAGTGAGTTAACTTTGTCTATTCACTATCAAATTAGAATAGAGAGTAAAGAAGCGAGAATAGAGACAAAATAGCGTAAACTCCTATATAACAATTTTTACAGAAGAAGGTATTCGTTTTTGCTACAAAATAAATCTCTTTTCTCTACTCTCACTTCTCTTTTCTCAAAACTGTATGGTTTTGAACATAATCGTTACAAGCTACAAAATAAACATTCAAAAGCAAAATGTATTTATTTTAATTTAAAATGAAACGTTTATGCTAACTAACAGACGCTAATTAGCACAAACTTTAACTTTTGTCCAGCTTTTTATTAACAATAGCTTGGTACAAATAACGTTTTTAAATAATAGTATTTTTATACGAAGTACAAATGCTGATTTATAGTAGATTTGACAAAGTACTAAAGATAATATTTGCCGCATATAGTGTATATGGTTAAATTGCTATATTGTTTTATTGTTGTTTAAAATCAACACTAGACCTAAGTCAACAATTTAGCAATAAAGCAATTCCAACAATAGTTGATTTTAATGTTCCTTTATGAGAATTTTCACCATTTTATTTTTACTCCTTTTTTCCATTAATATTTGGGCGCAACGTCCTGTCATTATCAAAAAGCAATTGAATTGGGAAACTACACCAGTTATCCATAATCCAACAGGAAATTTTGAAAAACAAATTTGGACTTTCGAAGATAGTTATTCCAACCCTAAACATCCTTCGCTGCCTGTTTTCTCAGAAAGATTTCCGGTAGTTAATAATGGTAACTTAAAAGTGACCATCACGAATGCACAATTTGAGCCATTCGATAAATTAGCCGTTCCCGAAGATGTTTTCCTCCAAGAAACGATTCAGATTGGGACGACGGTAGAATTGGATCGTAATCAATATTATGGTAAGGCTTTTTTCATTCCGATTATCAAAAAAGGAAACCGGTATGAAAAATTAGTCTCCTTTGAATTAAAAATTGATTTTACCCCTGCACCAGCACAAGCTGCAGCAAGAAATACGGAACACGCTTTTAATTCGATTTTAAAAGATGGAATGATTTATAAAATAGCGGTCTCTAAAACGGGTATTCAAAAAATAGATTATAATTTTTTAAAAGAAACCTTAAAAATTGATATTGATAATATTGACCCGACTACAATAAAACTCTATGGAAATGGGGGAGGGATTTTACCGAGAACTATTGCTGATTTTAGATACGACGATTTACAAGAAAATGCGATTGAGATTGTCGGAGAAGGAGATGGTTCCTTTGATAGTGGAGATTATATTTTATTTTATGGAGAAGGCGCTAATAAATGGCGATATAGTGCAACGGAAGCCTTATTTAATCAAGAGACCAATATCTATGATGATAATAATTATTACTTTATAAAAATTAGTGCTGGGCAAGGAAAACGAATTAGTACCCAAAGTTCTTTGACTAGTACGGATTATACGACTAATGCTTTTACAGATTACGCTAGAGTAGAGGAAGAATTAATTAATTTATTGGATAACTTTTCTCAAGGTCAAGGAACGGGAAAAGATTGGTATGGAGATTTATATGAAACTATTCGAGAAAGAACTTATTCCGACTTTTCTTTTCCAAATGTTATTACCACCGAGCCTGGTAATATAAAAGCGACTTTCGCAGGTAGAAGTAAATCCACTACTTCTTTTAGTGCGACTGTTAGTGGTACTTCTTTTTCTGCTACGATTCGCCGCACCAATACTGGAGACGTAGAAGATGACTATGCACATATTGGTCGTATTAACGAAGATTTTACGCCAACGTCGGAAAATTTACCCGTTACTATTGACTATCCAAACGCTGCGAGTAGTACGGGTTGGTTAGATTTTATTCAACTAAATGTACGTAGACATCTCGTTTTTTCTGGTAATCAAATGGCGTTTAGCGATCCCAAAACGTTAAATTACCCAACGAGTACCTTTGAAGTAGCTAATTTTTCTAATAATGTAACTATCTGGGATATTTCTAATCCCATTATTCCTACTAATCAGCAATTTGGTTTAAATGGCAATACAGCTTCCTTTGGGGTAAATACGACCGACTTAAGAGCTTTTATCGCCTTTGAACCAAACGGTACTTTTGAAATACCTACTACTGGTGAACCTATTGCGAATCAAAATATTCATGAAGTTCAATCTGCTGATTTATTGATTGTTTATCCCGCTGAATTTGAAAGTGCGGCTTTGCAATTGGCTGAACATCGAAGAAACCATAATGGTTTTGAAGTTAATACAGTTCTAGTAGATGATATTTATAATGAATTTTCTAGTGGGCGAGTAGACCCTTCTGCTATTCGAGATTTTGTAAAAATGGTGGCGGATCGTTCGTCAAAATTTAATTATTTATTACTCTTAGGAGATGGCTCTTTTGATTATAAAAATATCAAACGACTGGATAATCCTTCCAGTTTTATTCCTGCTTATGAAACGGATGAATCTCTACAACCCATTGAAGGATTTCCAACGGATGATTTCTATGCCCTGTTGAGTGATAATGAAGGGGCTAATTTAAGAGGCGCTTTGGATATAGCGGTTGGTCGAATTCCTGTAAAAACGAGTGGAGAAGCGCAAGCCGTTATTCGGAAAATAATTAATTACGAAACGAACCCTAAAACATTAGGCAATTGGCGCTTGAATCAAACTTTCATGGCGGACGATGAAGATAGTAGTATTCATCAGCGACAAGCTAATGGAATTTCTACTAAAGTGGATACTTTATATGATCGTTATAATGTCAATAAAATATTCTTAGATGCTTTTCAACAAGTAACAACGCCTGGAGGAGAACGCTACCCTGCTGCTAACGAAGCCTTAAATAATGAAATTTTTAAAGGAATTTTAATCTTAAATTATTTAGGACATGGCGGTTCAAAAGGTTGGACACAAGAAAGAGTACTTCAAATCAATGATATTTTAAGTTGGACCAACTTTGATAAATTACCACTCTTAGTTACCGCTACTTGTTCCTTTACAGGTTATGATGATGCCAAGTTTGTTACGGCTGGCGAGGAAGCACTTTTAAATCCAAATGGAGGCGCTATTGGTTTATTTACAACGGTTCGAGCAGTTTACTCTTCGCAGAATGAACGACTGACCAGAGCGGTTTTTGATCAAATTTACGAGAAAGTTGATGGGGTACATCCTCCAATTGGTGAAATCATGCGCTTAGGAAAGAATAGTAATTCTGCCGATACAACTAATATTAATGCTAGGAAATTTACGTTGATCGGTGATCCATCTATGCAACTCGCCTTGCCTGAATTAGATATTGTTACTACTAAAATTAATGATAAAACAGTTAATGTTTCTGTAGCAGATACTTTACAAGCTTTAGAAAAAGTAACCGTTGAAGGGTTTGTAGCAAATGCTTCCGGCAATCCAATGACTGCTTTTAATGGTAAAATATTTCCAACTGTCTTTGATAAAAAAGTAACGGTTTCTAATTTAATGAACGATAACACCAGCCGAATTTTGCCTTTTGATATTCAAAAAAATGTCTTATTCAAAGGAACAGCTAGTGTGACTAATGGGCAATTTAAGTTCACTTTCGTTATCCCAAAAGACATTAATTATGAATACGGTTTTGGAAAAATTAGTTACTACGCTGAAAATGGATCGATAGACGCTGCTGGTTTTTATAATAATGTAATTATCGGTGGTACAAAAGCAGATGCAGTCGTCGATAATGAAGGGCCACAAGTAGAAGTTTTTATGAATGACTCTACTTTTGTTTTTGGTGGTACGACCAATTCTAGCCCAACCCTACTCGTATTATTGTCTGATGAAAATGGCATTAATGTTTCTGGTACCAGTATCGGCCATGATTTGACGGCGGTTATAGATAATAATACCCAGAATACTATTCTATTGAATGAATTTTATGAAGCCGCACAAGACGATCATACTAGCGGAATTGTTCGATTTCCTTTGAGTGATTTAGCACTTGGGATACACCAAATAAAAGTAAAAGCTTGGGATGTTTTTAATAATTCTTCCGAAGGAATCACAGAATTTTTAGTTGCGGAGTCAGAAGATGCAGCTTTGGAACGAGTTTTGAATTACCCTAACCCTTTTACCACCTCAACTCAATTTCAATTTCTACATAATCTCAGCCCAGGGCAAGCCATGGAAGTACAAGTGCGTATTTTTACGGTCGCTGGTCGTTTAGTTAAGACGCTTGATGCGCAGGCTATTAGCGACGGCAACAGCGTAAGTGATATTAATTGGGATGGGAAAGATGAGTACGGTGGACAATTAGCTAGAGGAACTTATTTATATAAAGTAAGTGTTCGCCCATCAACTAGCAACGGGGTAGGTAATGTGATTCATAGTGATTTTGAGAAGTTAGTGATTTTGAAATGAGGTTATTTAGCGTTATTATTTCATGTTATTAGAAGTTATCTAAGGATATAGGGTTTTCTTATAAAAATGATTTTACAGGAAATCATGTTGAAAACATGAAAAATACTGGGTCGAAGGTGCAAACTTCAACCATCGGCACCGAATTTCAATCCAACTGTGGGGCCGATATTCGAAGATTGTATCTTCGAGTCGATATTTTTCAAGTCTTTGATTTGGTTTTTAGGTACTAAAATTTTTATAAAAAACATTTCTAAGGATAGATTCAAAAAATAACTTCTAATAACACTTAGTAATAACTCCCATCTTTGCTAGTTTTAAACTTTTTAATACAATACACTTTAAGTTTTCTTTAACATTGACAATATTTCGACAAATTTGTAGTTTTAAAATAATCGAATTGGAAGTTAGAATTTTTGAACAATTTTCAAGGAGACGCAACAACTAAATTAGTGCAACAACATATTTTAATCGACATGAATTATTTAGACCACAAAAATTCTTACATTCGGGCTTTTTTTCGCCCTTTACGCAATGATGCTATGAAAAAATCATTACTCTGTTCTTTATTTATAATCATGCTGCTAGGAATTACGCAGCGAGCAACTGCTCAATGTTTTCAAGATGGTTCTGGCATGTTTGTAACTGCCTTAGGAGAACCTTGTGTGAATACTATTATTACCGCTGTCCCATTTTTAAGAATCGTTCCAGATGCTCGTTCTGCAGCAATGGGAGATGCCGGAATCGCAACTTCTACAGATGCCAATTCTATGCACTTCAATGCCTCAAAAATGGTTTTCGGAGAAGATAAAGGAGGAGTAGCCGTTACTTATACGCCTTGGTTAAGGGCCTTAAATGTAAACGATGTTTATTTGGCTTATTTATCTGGTTACTATCAATTAGATGACCAACAAGCTGCTGGTTTTAGTTTGAGATACTTTTCTCTTGGAGATATTGCTTTTACCGATGAAAATGGTATGCCATTAGGTAATGGTCGACCAAATGAGTTTGAATTAAATGGTTCTTATGCTAGAAAATTAAGTGAACGATTATCTGCTGGTTTAGGTGCTAAATTTATCTTTTCTAATTTAGCGGCTGGTCAAGAAGTAGGCGGAGAACAAATTTCTGCAGGTACTGCTTTTGCCGCAGATATTTCGATGACGTATAAATCAGGAGAAATTGATTTAAATAATGGTTCTTCTCATTTAACCCTAGGCTTAGCATTAACTAATTTAGGATCAAAGATAACCTATACCAACTCTATTAATAAAGATTTCATCCCTGCTAACTTTGGAATTGGTGCTGCTTGGGATTTAGATTTTGATGAATTCAATCGTTTAACTGTAGCTTTTGATATTAATAAATTGATGGCACCAACTCCTGATCCTGGTGGAACAGATGATGATAATGACGGTGTTCCAGACTATAAGCAAGTTTCTCCTTTCGCTGGTATTTTTGGTTCTTTTGGCGATGCACAAGGTGGTATTTCTGAGGAATTAAGAGAATTGATGTACTCTGTTGGTGTAGAATACTGGTACGATAAGCAATTTGCCGTTAGAGCGGGTTATTTTCATGAGCACGCAACTAAAGGAAATAGGAAATACTTTACCGTTGGTTTAGGTTTAAAGTATAACGTTTTCGGATTAAATATTTCTTATTTAGTGCCAACTACCAATCAAAGAAATCCATTGGATAATACGTTGAGATTCTCTATGTTATTTGATTTCTCTGCTTTCCGTGGAGATGCGGACTTATAAGAAGAGATGTCAGCTGTCAGACCATAAATTAAAATTTATTGTCAGAAGTCAGTTGTCAGATTTACTTAACTAAAAGCCCTTAGCAACGACATTTTATAGTCGTTACTAAGGGCTTTTTTCATTTAAATAGGCATTTATTTGTAAAAGCTCATTTTTCCTACCTCAATCTTCTGCTAAGTCTTTTTATTTCTCGTAACTTTGTCGCTTCTTTTTTAAAAACCTAGTAGGCAAGTAAGCGTAATTTAACAGCTTAAACTGTTTATCTTTTTATTTCGATCATTACTGTAAACTGCCTACTGCTAACTGCCCGCTATTATGGGCTAATTTTCTTCTATGAGTGATTCTATTAAGCATGAGTGTGGTTTAGCAGTAGTTCGTTTACTTAAACCCATCTCTTTTTACCATAAAAAATACGGAACTGCACTTTATGGCTTGAACAAGCTTCAATTACTTTTGCAGAAACAAAGAAATAGAGGGCAAGATGGTGCAGGATTAGCCACCATTAAATTAGACCCAAAACCAGGGAAGCGCTACATTAGTCGCAAACGATGCGTCACAACTAACTACTTAGCTGACCTTTTCAAAGAAGTAAGCCTGCATTTTAAAGATTTAACCCCCAAGCAATTAAATGACCCTAAGTGGTTAAAAGAAAACAAGCCTTACATTGGAGAATTACTCATGGGGCATTTACGTTACGGTACGCATGGCGATAATTCTATAGAAACCTGTCACCCTTTCCTTCGACAAAATAATTGGATTAGTAGAAACCTCGTCCTTGCAGGTAATTTTAATATGACCAATGTGGACGAGTTATTTGACGAATTAGTACAATTGGGGCAATATCCAAAGCGCAAAGCGGATACGGTCACAGTTATGGAGAAAATTGGGCATTTTTTAGACGATGAAGTACAACGTTTATTCAACTGGCATAAACCAGATGGCTATACGAATCAAGAAATAAATAATCTAATTTTTGAGAACCTTGATGTTAAACGAATGTTGAGGAGAGCTAGCAAAAAATTCGACGGGGGCTATGTCATTGCGGGGATGATTGGACATGGAGATGCTTTTGTGATTCGAGACCCAAGTGGTATTCGTCCTGCTTTTTATTATGCGGATGAAGAGATTGTAGTCGTTGCTTCTGAGCGTCCAGCCATTCAAACGGCGATGAATGTTCATTTTACGAAAGTACAAGAATTAGGTCGTGGAAATGCGTTAATCATTAAGAAGAATGGAACGGTTAAAGAAAAAAAATATGTAACCAAAAAGAACAGAACACCTTGTTCCTTTGAACGCATTTACTTCTCAAGAGGAACCGATAGAGATATTTACCTAGAACGAAAACAACTAGGCGAACAGTTAACCAAATCTGTTTTAAAAACAATTAACCACGATATTGAAAATACCGTATTTTCTTTTGTACCCAATACCGCAGAGTCTGCTTTTTATGGTCTAGTAGAAGGGGCAGAAAAATGTTTGAACAAACGGAAACAAGCACAAATATTAAGCTTAGGATCGAATTTAAAACCGAAGAAATTAGAAAAGATTCTTTCCCAAAAAATAAGAATCGAAAAGACCGTTGTCAAAGATGCCAAACTGCGAACGTTTATTGCGGATGATGCAACTAGAGGAGAGATGGTCTCGCATGTTTATGATGTAACTTACGGTATTGTCAATAATGAGCAAGACAACTTAGTATTATTAGATGATTCTATCGTTAGAGGTACCACCTTAAGAGATAGTATTATCAAGATAGTCTCTCGGTTACGACCAAAAAAGATTATTGTCGTTTCTTCTGCCCCTCAAATTCGCTATCCTGACTGCTATGGTATAGATATGTCTAAGTTAGGAAATTTCGTTGCTTTTAAAGCGCTTATTGCCTTATTAAAAGACCACGGTAAAACACATTTAATCAAGGAAACTTACAAAAAATGTAAGGCGCAATTAAAATTGCCTTTAGAAGAAATGGGCAACCCTTTAATTGATTTGTATAATGAGTTTAGTTACGAGGCAGTTTCTGATAAAATTGCAGAAATGATTACGCCTCCCAATATCAAACCAGAAGTAAAAGTAATTTATCAAAAAATTGATGGCTTACATAAAGCTTGTCCGAATAACAGCGGAGATTGGTACTTTTCAGGAAATTACCCTACGGCAGGTGGTTTTAGAGTCGTGAATAAGGCTTTTATTAATTATGTGGAGCAGCGGAATGAGCGGGCTTATTAGGACGGTGTATGGTGAAATGGTTTACGGTACACGGTCTATTGAAATGTAAGAAAGATTGACTAAAATAGGTTGGACAATTAATATTTAATTCCCTGTGGGTTACGGTTTATAGAGTATTACTGTTTGCCGTGTACTATTAACCGTAGACCATTTTTACGCTACCAATTCTTTAGCAGCCTTCATCGGCACGCTAATGCACTTTTTTTCCATGTAAGTCATCATTTTTTCAAATAATGCCTTGGTGTTATCATCTAAAGCATCCATGTCTTTTTTGAAAACTTCGTTGAGTGCTTTATGCTTAATCGCTTTGATTTCGGTAGGAATATTTTGTAGTGCTTTCGTAATTTGCCTTTGTTGAAAGACTTTCTGAAATTCATTAATTTGCTGTCGAAGCAAAATCTTTGCCTTTCCTACTTCTAGCTTTCTAAAATCTAAATTTTGTGCAGCTAATTGCTTTAAATCTTCTATTTCTATATAGTTGATATTAAAATCCTCAACTACATCTTTAGCTACATTATTTGGTACTGATAAATCTACGATTAATTTCTCCGTCGTATCTTTTCTTATCAATTGTTGGTATAATGGTCGTTTGATGATTGCTTCTGTCGCTCCCGTACAAACAATCATGCAATCAAATCCTCCTTTGTAATTAGGTAGTTCTTCTAATAAAAAGGCAGACTCGTTAAATCGTGCTGCTAATTTCTCCGCTTTTTCAATACTTCGATTAAATACCGTTACATTACTAAATTCATATTTTACTAAAAATTTAGCGACTAACTGATTGGTCTGTCCTGCACCTACCAACAAAATTTTAGCATCTTTAGAAATATTACTTTCTAATAATTTCTTAATCGCTAAAGAAACAACTGAAATTTGCTTCTCTCCAATTCTCGTTTGTGAATACACCTCTTTAGAAGCCTCTACTAGATGCTTCATCAATAACCGAATGCCATCTCCAATTAATCCAAATTTTTCACATTTGTAAAATCCTGCTCGGATCTGACGTAAAATCTCTCGCTCTCCAACGACTAAAGAGTCAATAGAAGCAGATACCTCATAAATATGATTAATGGCTTCTTTGCCTTCGTAAGCTGTAATAATGCGCTGGATGTAATCTGGAGAAAGTGTTGGATTAACAGTTTGAAAAAAAGCTTGAAGAAAAGGTAAATTAAGTTCCTTGGCGGACTTATATAAGTAGATTACTCGGTTGCAGGTTGCAACATATAAAAGTTCTTCTAAATTAAATTTATCTTTGAGCTCGGCTAATTTTGCTTGTAAAATGGCTTCATCAGAATGGGGAATTAAAAAATCACCAATCCTTTCCAAACGGACATGTTTGTGAGTTACAGTAAGTATTTTGTATTCGTTTAACATATATTTTTTTTGTCCGCGCCAGGAATGAATCATATATGGATTTTTTAAGATGATTTGTAATGAGCTTATTACATTCCTTCTGACGACAAAATTAGCGCTCTAATTGTGGATGTTTGTCATTTTTCTGTAAACAACGTTAAACAAAAAAAAATGACATGCCTGTGATTTTTCTTTTTTAGACTTTTTCTAGAGAAAGTTCCGCAAAATTAGGCAGTTTTAACCATTTATAAGCACATTGATGCAAATTTTTATGATACAGAAGAAATTTTGTTTAAGCACGTTTTTTGACTATTCTTTATTTCTTATGACCTTTCTATTGTTTTCTAGGGGACTAAATGCACAAAATAAGCTGTGGACGCCTCTTGAAAAAGATTTGATAGCTCAAGAAAAAACAGCAAATTTGAAAGACTATCAGCTATTTAGACTCGATAAATCATTGTTTTTGGAAAAAACAAGACTTAGTTTTTCTACAGCTAGACAAACTACACTTCCAATAACGATTGCTTTACCTATCCATACGTCATCAAACATAGACTTGGTTGCCTCGCCTATTATTGCAGCGGAATTAAATGCAAAATATCCAAGCATACAATCTTATCAAATTAATTCAAAAGCAAATAAAACGCTCCACGGACGTATTAGTTGGACGTCCAAAGGACTATATGGTCATCTTGTAGACGATACGGAATCCTTTTTTATTGAAAATGCGGCTATTGAAGGGCAAGAAGATAGTTACTTAATCTACAAAGCATCGGATCTCATTGCTAGAGATACTGACCAACAATTAAGTTGTGGCAATCAGGCTTTAAAAAATATTCCATCAGTAAATAATCAACCCCAAATAGATACTACCCTAAATACCGATTTAAAGACCTTTAGAATAGCCATTACCGCCACCGAACAATTTACCAATGCTACAGGAGGTACTGTTGAATCTGCCTTATCTGTTATCGTCAATTCCTTGACTAGTTTAAATGTGATTTATGAGCGAGATGCAGGCATTCGTTTTCTTTTACACGAAGAAAATGAGCAACTAATCTTTACAGATAGCATGCCGTCTCCTTTTGATGATCCTGGAAGTGCTTTCGAATTATTAACTAGTAATACGATCTTAGTAGATAGCTTACTTGGTCAGGACTCTTACGATATCGGCCATGTCTTTGCCGCAGAATGTACAGGTGGCGTATCTGGTGTTGCCTTTTTAGCAAGTGTTTGTTCTTCAGAAATGAAGGCTCGTGGTGTCTCCTGTATTTTTGATGAAAGCATTCCCGATTTTAGAAGAACACTTTATCATGAAGTTGGTCACCAGTTGGGTGCCAATCATACTTGGAGTAATTGTGGGCGACCCGTTAATGAAAGTCAAAGGAATGCAGCAACTGCGGTAGAACCAGGTGGAGGCAGTACCATTATGTCTTATGGAGGGGTTTGTGGGCCATTCAATGTAGTCAGCGTTCCGCAAGATAATTTACATGGCATCAGTATTCAAGAAATTCATAGTGCTTTGGCAAGTGATACTATTGGGTGTTTTCAACAAATTCCTACGGAAAATACGCCACCAGTCGTTTCCGTCAGAGCAAGTGGCTTTAGCATTCCTATCGCCACTCCATTTGAGTTAACTGCTGATGCCTTTGATGCAGAAAGTACTACGCTTACTTATAGCTGGGAACAGTTTGATACAGGAGTAGTAAGTGAAGTCGGTTTTCCGATGGATGATGCGCCTAGTTTTGTCACTTTTCGTCCCTCCCGAGAGCCGAATAGAATATTTCCTAGAGCGACGACTATTATTTTAAATAGAATTACATCGGGAGAAGTTTTACCCGATACGACTAGAAACTTAACCTTCGGGGTAACTGTCCGAGATAATCAAGTAGAAGGAGGAAGTACCGCTTTTGCAAAAGTAGCTTTTAAGGCGACTGCCGAAGCAGGTCCTTTTTTAGTATTGCAACCTGATTCTGCTAATATTGAATATGAGATGGGCGATTCTATTTTAGTACAATGGGATGTGGCTAATACCAACGCAGAACCTGTTAATTGTGCCAATGTAGACGTTTATTTGTCTTTTAATAATGGACAAGGTTTTCCAAAATTATTGGCAGCAGCCATTCCTAATAATGGGGAGACAATGGTGGTTTTACCCGATACGACCACGAATAGAGCGAGAATCAAAGTAAAATGCTCGGATAATATCTTCTTTGACATGTCTAATAATCGGTTTAGAATAGTGGAATCACTCATTTCTTCCACTATTAATTTTTATAATCAACCTATTCAATTATATCCTAATCCAGCAAGTGATAAAATTATCCTTGAATTCTCAGAAGTACTCACAAAAGAACTAACTTTAAGCTGCTATGATGCTTTGGGTAGAAATGTATTATATAAAAAACAAACACCTAATAATCATATCCTGCAACTCAATACTAGTCATTTACAGAATGGCGTTTATTTATTAAAAGGGAAAATTGGTGAACAAATTTTCTCCAAAAGATTTATTGTCAATGAGTAAAAATAATAATTACTTTGAGCAAGTTTTTGAAGTTACTCGCTTGATTCCACACGGGCGAATTACCAATTATGGTGCTATCGCCGATTATTTATCGCTCGGTTCTGCCAGAATGGTTGGTTGGGCACTTAATAAATGTAATTGGCAGGCAGAAGACCCTGTACCCGCCCATCGAGTCGTTAATCGTAAAGGGGAGTTAAGTGGTCGTGGGCATTTCCCGCATCCTACGATGATGCAAGAGCTGTTAGAAAGCGAAGGCGTTAAAGTAGTGGACGATAAAGTACAGGATTTTAAAAAGCTGCTTTGGATTCCAGCGGAGGAACTAGGAGAATGACAAAATTGGATTTCATAAAAAGTCATAAAAATCAGCGTCAAAAAACTAATTCATTTATTACTAAATTAATCACTTAAAAATCTATTCAACATGTTTGGAGATTTATTCGGAAATATAGAACAACAACAAGCAGATTTACAAAAAAAGTTAGCCACCATTGAAGTATCAGGAGATGCAGGCGATGGGGCGATCAAAGTAACCGCTAACGCTAATCAACAAATCTTAAATATTTCTATTGATCAATCAAAATTAGATTGGGAAGATAAAGAAGAAATAGAAGATTTATTATTAGTTGCCATTAATCGAACTTTAGAAAAAGCAGCGGCAAAACAAGGAGAAGAAAGTCAAAAATTAATGCAAAACATGATGCCTCCGGGTATGGGTGGCTTAGCGGATATATTTGGGAAATAATTCCAGTTGCCAGTTACGGGTTGCCAGTTGAATGAAAGGCTTTTTATTCGAGTTTTTTACCCTAAAACTAAATAAAAATCGTTTTTCAACCCGCAACTCGTAACTCGCAACAACTAATACATGCCTTCAAAAAATAGTATTAAAATACATTGCTGCCAACCTAACTCCTTCCTTCAAACAATACTTTTGACTAATTGGCAACTTTACTTTACCCAAAGAAGTAAAATATTGCGAATAGATTGACGTTTACATTTCCGTAGTTTCTTTTTAAGGGAACAATTTTTATTATTTCAAAATCAAATAGTACGCTCTATAGTACTCAGCTAATTCCAATTGAATGAGGTTCTTTATTTGTTGTATAGCGATGTGTTTAGCCAGCTTAACCTATGGTCAAGACGTCACAGATGGACTGATTGCCCATTATTCGTTTGATGATTGCCAAAATTTAGGTAAGGAAGAAAGTGGCAACAACCAAGCAGCCGTTATTGTCGGTGATCCTGAATGTATTTGCGGCGTTTCGGGGAATGCCTTATTATTAGACGGTATTGACGATTATTTACTTTTTTTAGGGACGATTAGTAATACCTTTAATACGATTGATTTCTCCTTGAGTATTTATATTAAGCCGACCAATGGTGTAGGCGTCCAAGATATTATTTCTAAAAGAGACGCTTGTGGTATTGACCGTTCGTTTGGTATTAATTATGCTTCTGGTTCTAATTTCATCAATGTACAATTAAGTCAAGATGCATCTAGAGAAGCGCCTGTAAGTGCCCAATTAGATTTTGGGGCTTGTTGGTCTCACCTTGTATTTGTAAGAAAAGGCAATAGAAGTCTTTTATATGTCGATGGTGAATTAATCCAAGAAAGAGCGACCGATTCTAGGGTACAAATTGATAATAACGCAGAGTTAAATATCGCTAACGGAGAATGTGTCGGCATCACAGAAAATCGTTTTGCTGGCTTAGTCGATGAATTACGAGTCTATAATCGAGCTTTGCGATTGGAAGAAATTCAAGCACTTTATTTGGCGCCTGACCGTATTCAAAATGATGATGCTATCTTATTTTTAGGCAGTTCTGTGGACATTGAAGTTGGAGAAACTTGTGCGGACGGTTTTGCTTGGAATCCTACGAATGGGGTAAGTGATCCCAATATAGCAGAACCGAGTATCTCCCCAACTTCCGCAGGTACTTTTACTTACCAATTGGATTTAGCCGACCAATTTTGTAATGCGAACGATACCATTCGAATTACGGTGATTGACCCAGAAGATTTGCCTTGTGTGGCCCAATTACCGAAAGCCTTTACCCCCAATGATGATGGAAGAAATGATACCTATGGTATTAGTAATTCTATTGTCTTAGAAGGTAAACTCATTGAGTTTGAAATCTTTGATCGATGGGGTGGCCGAATTTTTAATACGACGAGTCCTTTTGATAAATGGGATGGCACTTTTAATGGGCAAGAATTAAACCCTGGCGTTTTATTATACCGAGTCCGATACAATTGTGGAGAAGAAGAAAAGACAGATATGGGTAGTTTGACCTTAATTCGCTAGATTTTACCGCCAAAACAATATTTTTTTAATATTTTTTTAATTAGGTCTTTACTTAAATAAAAAAATGTTATAAATTTGCAGTCGCTTCTGAAAAGAGGTGTGGCATTGACCTATGGTGTAATCGGCAACACACCAGTTTTTGGTTCTGGCATTCTAGGTTCGAGTCCTAGTAGGTCAACAGACATAAAAGATAAACCCTTGTAAATGTGTAATTTGCAAGGGTTTTGTCGTTTTAAGCGGTAAATTATAGCTTACATGATTTAAAACAAAGTAAGTTCTGTATCATTTTTAATGTCAATTAATCCTCTTCTTCATATTTAATTACTCGTCTTGCTAGACTCACTTCACTCCATCCTATAACATTTTTTAGAAATGTTACGACTACCATTTCACCATTCTTGTTTAAACAGTTATCTCAAACACATATGAATTAAAAACATTTATTAATTGACATCAAATCCATTACATATAAACACCTCTAAACCAATCCACTAATTGTTTTTTGAAAAAAAATACTGTTTTTAGTGCAAACTTTCGATAGTCAAATGAAATCGAAATGATTGCCCAATCGTATAATGCGATAACATTATTAATCAATTGTTATAACCTTTTTTTAAAATGTTATAACAAAAAATGAAGCACTATATGTTGAACATTCATTTTGCCTGTGAAGGAATCACAGATGTATGCGAGTTTATGAAGCTTTACAGCAATATTTTTCCCCCTCATTGGCAAGGACATTTTAAAGGCGCAAATGCTGGTGTTTTTACCATTAAAAGAAATGCAAATGGTGGTGCTACTGTTGGTCATAAACCTGAGTTAAAAGAGTTTTTTGATTATCAAAAATTAGAACAGCTATTTCAAGAAATGAAAAAATTGGAGCAAGAGAATGAAGCCTTAAAAAAGGAACTCTTGAAAAAGGGAAGAAAACAAGATTTATCCATTAATCAAGAATTGATTCTAGTTATTCGAGCCTATAGGCAAAGTGGTCTAACTTTTCAGCAAATAGCGGATCGATTAAATGAAAGGAATTTTAAAAATAGTAGAGGAAATAAATTGAATACGATGCAGGTTAAACGACTATTCGACAAATATCAAAAAGAAAAAGAAAAAGAAAAAGAAAAAGAAACAAAAACTAATACATCAAAAATGGCAATCGTTTAGCACTAGTTCAGTAGTTGAGTATCGCATCATGTGATCAATCCGGTAGCACCAACCGAAAAAACTTTACCAACCGTTTCTCCGAAGTCTTTGTTATCTTCTCTCTTTTCTTAATAATGTGTTTATAATAATTCAAGTTACTAACAAAGGCGGCAAAAAATTCATCTTTAATCTTACTAAAATCTTTCACGCGAAGCTCAAAGGCTAAAGGGGCAAAAATGACTATAAACTCGCCCGTTTCTGCTTCTTGGCGAATCGTGAAATCTATTTTTTCTTTTAACTTAATTTTTTCTTCCCCTGCCTCAATGGTATCAACGGTTATCTTATACTCTTCGATGGGCTGAGAGAATAAATCATTTTCAATCTCTTTGGTTGGAATGGTAATTTTTGATTTTGTTTTATCGACAGGGACAAGGATCTGCATCATTTTTATGTTGGATGCAAACTGTTCTTTGACTCTTGGAGGAATAATAATTTTAATAGTGCTTTGTGGAATTTTGCGATAACCTATTTTTGGCGTAAAATTAGAATTGGTTAAAAGAATAGAATAGGCTTCGTGATTGATGCTTTTAAGAAATGGTTCATAAATAGCTTTTCTTTCAGCGGTCGAAAAATTTTGTACGATTTTTTCGATGGCCGCTTCTTCCTTAAAATCTACCTCAATCACCTCTTTTTTATAGGAAGCTAATAATGTTTTCCTAAATTGCTTCATCCCTTTAATCAATTGCTCATTGCCCATTTGTGTATCCACCGATACGCCAAAACTAAAACTTTCAAATTCCAAATCTACTAATCTCAATTTAGAAAATTCTAATAATTTATTGACCGCCTTATTAATTCTAAAAGGATCGTCATTATACAATTGTCCAAACTGTCGTTGAAATTTTACTTTTACAAAGCTCTCATAAGAAGTAGTTAAGTTTTTTAGAAATTGAGTAATGTGATTTAGCTCTAAGGTATGACTAAAAAGAACTTCATCCGATTTTAAGGTAAAAAATAAGGCATCGCCTTTTAATACTTCTAAATAATTGCCCACTTCGTAAAATAATTTTTCGGGAGTTACTTCATATAATTCCGCTAAAAAATTGATCGCTTCCTGCAAGCGTCTTGGAAAATCTGCTTCATTGGTAGTCGTCAATATAGGAATTGGTAAAGCATAATCGTTAGATAATCCGATATGATTAGGGGATTTGTAGAAGACAAATTCTCCATTTGTTTTTGCTTTCTCCCAACCTTCTTTCTCTAGAAACTTAACAACTTTCTCTAATTCCATAATGCGTGATTTTTTCTAGCGATTAGAATAAACCACAAATATATAAATAATTATAATTCATTAATCACCCTGCCATCTAATCTACAATCCGTCGGGCAAATAAAATCTTAGGTTTCCAGTAAGCAGAGTGGGTAATATTATCTTTTCGAACGCCTTTAGAGGTTGTACTGTGTATAACGATTAGTCCCTTCGCATCATTAGAAAGCACCATTGCTACATGTGAGATTTTGTTTCTGCCCGTTCCCGTAAAGAAAATTAAATCTCCTTTTTGCGCATCTTTTACTTTTATTTTGATGCCCTTCTTTGCTTGAGTTTGAGAACTTCTAGAAATATCAATCCTATTTTTATCGTATACATATCCTGTAAAACCAGAACAATCAAAGCCTTTCGGTGTCGTTCCACCGTATTTGTATTTACTACCGATCAATTTTTCTGCCTCTACTTGAAGTTGGTTTCGTACTTTCTTATTACCAATTTTAGGTTGATAATCTTCAGGGATAGCTACTACTCGAGGAGTTTGCTGTTTATCTACATAGATGGTAGAACAGGCATGAAAAAAGGCTAAGAAAATAATAAAAGTTAATAGTTTTCGCATAAGTAAGGGAGTCAAGTTTAATAGCTTCTAAAAAACGAATCTGTTTTTATATTATTATTAAATACCATTCCTGAATAGTTTTTTAACAAAAAGCTATAAAAAGTTATTGCAAACTTAATAAGTTTACTATTAATTCCGTTGATAAGGCATGTGATAAATATAAGCAGTAGTTTTAACTCCTTAAAAAAATCACCTGACTCACTAAGTTTTACAATAAACAAAGGTTATTGACCCGTGCGTAAACAAATCATACCAACTCCAATCAAAGAAGCTTTTCTTCGACAAAAAGAAGGAATGAAAACAAAATTTCGACCATTATACCATAAATGGTTAGCTGCAAAAGTTCAACATCCTAAAGGTGCTTGGATTGCCTTAATTGGCGGTAGCTTGGGCATTTTTGGTTTTCTATTCGTCAGTATCTTCTATATTTCCATTCGCTTTGAATTTTTTGATACTTTACCCACTACCCAAGAATTAAAAGAAATAGAAAATAGCAACGCCTCCCAAGTCTATTCCGAAGATGGTCAATTATTAGGCAAGTATTATCGCCAAAATAGAATCAATGCCAGTTTAGATGAAATTTCTCCTTATTTATTGGATGCTTTAGTCGCTACCGAAGATGTTCGTTTCTTTGACCATGATGGCGTGGATATTCAAGCTTGGTTTCGGGTGTTTTTTAAATCAGTCTTAATGCAAAATGAATCTTCGGGTGGTGGAAGTACGCTAAGTCAACAGCTCGCCAAAAATTTATTTAAACGGAAAAGATATTGGATGTTATCGCTTCCTGTCAATAAAGTACGGGAAATGATTATCGCTAAGCGATTAGAAAGTATTTATGCCAAAGAAGAGTTACTAACCTTGTATTTAAATACCGTTTCCTTTAGCGATAATACTTTTGGGGTTAAGGTCGCTTCTAAACGCTTTTTTAATACCAACCCCAATGATATAAAACTGGAAGAAGCCGCAGTTTTGGTAGGAATGTTAAAAGGTACTTCTTACTATAATCCACTCAATCATCCTGAGCGAGCACAAACTAGACGTAATACGGTTCTAAAACAAATGGTCAAATATGGTTATTTAGCCAAAAATACCGTCGATTCTATTGAAGGGAAGCCTTTGAAATTAAGGTATTCTATGGAAGGAACAACCGAGGGTATCGGTACTTATTTTAGAGAACATCTTAGAGGAGAATTAAAAAATTTATTAAAAGATGTTAATAAGGCAGACGGTAGTGCTTATAGTATTTATACCGATGGTTTAAAAATTTATACCACCATTGATGCGCGTATGCAAGCGTATGCAGAGGAAGCGGTAAACGAACATATGCGAAAGCTGCAAGCCGATTTTTTCAACCATTGGAAAAAAGGTCCTTCTAGGGAAGTTCGTCGGGAAATACAAAAAATCATTGAGCGTACGCCTTATTATAAACGCTTAAAAAAAGCAGATAAACCACAAGCGGTAATAGATAGCCTCTTTAGAATCAAACGCCCAATGACTATTTTTACTTGGGATGGAGAAGTTGAAAAAGAAATGAGCAAACTCGATTCTATTCAATATTATTTTATGTTATTGAATACGGGCTTTTTAGCTATGGATCCTAAAAATGGACATATCAAAGCTTGGGTCGGTGGTATTGATAATAAATATTTCCAGTACGATCATGTTAAATCAAAACGCCAAGTTGGGTCTACTTTTAAGCCTTTGGTTTACGCTACTGCTTTGGAAAATGGCATTGCACCTTGCGAGTATACCCATAATCGCTTGACTATTTATACGGAGTATGATGATTGGAAACCTGAAAATTCAGATGGCAAATATGGTGGCGTTTATTCTATGGAAGGTGGCTTAAGTAATTCGGTCAATGCTGTGACGGTGGATTTGATTATGCGAGCAGGTATTGATTCTGTAAAATATCTAGCTGAACAAATGGGCGTAACTTCAACTATTCCTAATGTCCCTTCTATAGCTTTAGGCACACCCGATATTTCCCTATACGATATGGTCAAAGTGTATGGCACTTTCGCCAATAAAGGCTTGCGACCAACGCCTACTTATATTCGTCGAATAGAAACTAAAACAGGGGAAGTTTTATTCAACTTTGATGAGGGACAAACAGAAATGGAGCGCGTATTAAATGAAGAAACGGCGGTTATGATGACCAATATGTTACAGTCAGTTGTCGATAGTGGCACCGCTCGTAGATTGCGGTACCAATACCATCTCAAGGGAGATATTGCAGGAAAAACAGGGACTACTCAAAATCATTCGGATGGTTGGTTCATGGGCTATACGCCTGATTTAGTAGCTGGTGTCTGGGTAGGGGCGGAGTCACCGAAAGTACACTTCCGAACCATTGGTTTAGGACAGGGTGCGAATATGGCTTTACCAATTTGGGGAAGGTTTATGAATAAAGTGTATAAAGACCCTCAATTTAGACATTTGGAGAACACTACTTTCGACCCACTACCCGATTCTCTTTATTGGGAAATGGACTGTGCGCCTTATTTGGAAGAAATGCCTATTTATGTAAATTGGGATAGTTTAGACAATACACCGTCTAATTTATTTGAAATTATTTTTGGAAGAGAAGAACCAGCAGAGATTATTGAAGAAGAGCAAGGTAGAACTCGAACGAATCGCAATGATAGAAGCCGTAAAAACCGGAAACCAAAGAAGAAAAAGAAAAAGTTTTTTGAACGGATTTTTGGAAAGAAGAATTAATCTTCTTTAGGCAAGACTAAAGCATAGGAGGTGTTCCTTCCACCACCTTCCTCTTTTTGAAGGATTCCCTTTTGTTGTAAATCTTGAATATCTCTGAGCGCCGTATCCTTAGAACATTTACACATTTTTGCCCATTTAGCCGTAAATAATTTACCCTCGAATCCATAGAAGAGTTTGTTAATCATTTTTTGCTGTCGGGTATTCAATTGAGTATGATTATGTATTTTCCAGAAGCTAGCCTTGATTAATGTGTTTTTAAGAATACTTTCAGATGCTAATATCGCATTTTTAAGACAGGTCAAAAACCAAAGTATCCAATCTGTAATATCTAAAAATCCTTTTTGTGTTTTCTCTAGTATTTGGTAATAGCCTTTCCGTTCCAATAAAATTTGTGCAGACATACTATAAAAACGACGTTTATTTCTATCTGACCGAGCTAACTGCATATCAGTAATAGCTCTAGTAATTCTTCCATTTCCGTCATCAAATGGATGAATGGTAATAAACCATAAATGTGCTATTGCGGCTTTTAGAATAGAGTTAAGTTCCATTTCCTCATTAAACCAATCCAAAAACGCTTTCATTTCTTCGGCCATACGCTCCGAGCTAGGTGCTTCAAAATGAATTCGTTCCTTCCCCATAGCACCAGAAACTACTTGTATGGAACCAAGACCTGCTTTTCGCCAATCCGCTACGGTTATCTTATGCATGCCACTTCTACCAGTTGGAAAAAGAGCAGCATGCCAACCAAATAACCTATCTGCTGAAAGTGGTTGCATATTATTTTGTGTAGCATCCAACATCATTTCAACCACACCATCTACATAACGGGAAGGTTCTACGTCCGACTCAAAATCCAAACCTAATTTTCGAGCAATAGAAGATTTTACTTGCGAGTTATTTAATAATTCCCCTTCTATTTCGTGGTTTTTAATAATTTCCAGCGCAACGGTTTCCAATACAGCTTCATCCTGTAATTTAAATCCCAAACCTTCCATTTGACCTAAAAGTCGCCCTTGCAAATTGCTTACTTCTGAAAGTAATGGTGCAATTCGCTCATAATCCCACTTAAACTTTGGCCAGTCTTTTTTTAAATGAATATACATTGAGAAGCAAGTTTGCTACAAATATACTTATTTACTGCATAATTTGCGGTGAATAACCGCCTTAATCACCGCATTTCCGATTTAAAGAAGTTCCAAATCGCATCATCAGGCATATCTGCTACTAAATCTACGGTCTCCGAAGTAACAGGATGTTGGAAACTTATCTTCCAAGCGTGCAGGTGAATAGAGCGATCCTTATTGCTTCGTCTTGCGCCATATTTTACATCTCCTTTTATCGGCGAACCAATCTTTGCCAATTGCGCCCGAATTTGATGATGCCGACCTGTTTCTAAATCAATTTCTAGTAAACTATAATTATCGCTTTTGCCAATGATTTTATAATTTAAGATGGCTTCTTTTCCTCCTTTTATAGGTGCTTCAAAAACTTGGGTCTTATTGGCTTTTTCATTTTTGCGAAGATAATGAACCAATCGTCCTTCCGCTTTTTCAGGTGCATTTTTGACCACCGCAAGATAGGTCTTCTTAATTGTTCTCTCTTGAAATTGCGCATTCATTCGAACCAATCCTTTTTTAGATTTGGCAAATAGAATCACGCCACTCGCAGGACGGTCAATTCGATGAATGACAAAAACACTAGACTTGGCATAAATTGCTCCAAGTTCCAATAAAGATTTTGCCTCCGTTTTATCTGGTTGAATCGGAATGCCTGCGGGCTTATTAAAAGCAATTAATTGGTTGTTTTTGTATAAGACCCAATCACTAATCTTTGTATTTTCTGTTGACAAATAGATCGTTTTGTAGCGCCAAGCTCCTGCTTGGTGAAAGTTAATATTTAAGAATACCAAGCAGGAGCTTGGTACTACTTTTACTCTACCTCTTCATAATCAATAAAATCTCCTCTATCCTCTCTAGGATTTTTACTTTCTCGACGAATGTCTATATCTCCTTCTTGTTTAATATTTTCTTGTCGTTGCCCTCCATCCAAAGAAGGTTTAAACATAAATTTATACATGAAGTAAAGAATCAATCCAGTTACTAAAAATTTTATCATGCTATTGGATTATTAATAATAAATCAATTGGAGCCTATCTCTGCTGTTTGGTCTTTCGGTGAATCAAAATCAATCTTCACTTCTGCTTCCACATCCCAACCCGCTCTTAATTCTTCAATAGCAGCAGTTGAAATTTTTTCTGACTGTAGTTTTTTATCATAATTCCCTGGATCCCATCTACCATTGCCATTCAAATCTTCAATAATTTTTAACTCATATTTCCCAGGTAATAAGGCAGGAAATGATTCCTTATAACTCTTAGTATTTTGTACCAAAAATTCTTTCACGACATTTGCCCCTAATCTCAATTGAAACCAATAATTTAAGGTGCTATCCATTTGAGTAGCCGTCAAATTAATGGTTCCAAAGTCACTCTTTGACTTGACTTCGTAGTGTAACAAAATCGTATCTTTATTAGCTTCATTATACCAATCAATCAAGGCACCAGGTAAAATTTCTAACTGGTAGGTTTTATTTTCTTCCCAATCATAAGACAAAATTAAGGTTCTTTTGATCAAACTATCAATTTGATACCCTGCTACTAGTCGTTCTCCTTTTATGGTTACAGATACGAACGTTTCATTATCCTCCTCTTCCTCTTCTAATAAGTCAGCTTCTGTATCCTCTAGATTTCCATCTTTTATAATTGCTGTAGAATCAGTTAAAATAACTTTGACTGGTTCTTCTTTCGTATCCGTTTTCAGGGTATCGACTACCGCTTTTTCTGTACTATCTACAAATACTTCTACTTCTTCAATAGTGATTGCTCTAAAATTAACCAAAGCAGTATCCACATTTTTGAGCGGATGATTGAAAGTTAAAGGAAGCGGTTTAAAAGGATTAATTGGAATTTTCTCATCTGCTGCTCGTTGCCGAGTCAAAGCAATTGGCGTAATATTTCGATTTAACCCTTTGACCGTTAAAGTATCTATTAAGGTATCTCTATAAAAATAAAAATTCCAATCGGTAGAATCTAGTAAATTATACCAATACCGAATCGTATCTCCTTCGGTTTCTTTATACAATTCTTGCCCCACTACATCGTAATTAATCATCGCATCATAAGGTGCTCGCTTAAAACCCATCTTGACAAAACCATAAATAGAAGCATCCATTTTAGGTTTTTCCAAAGTTGTAATCTGTTGAAATAATTGGATGGTCAGATCTGTTTCGGTAGAATCTGTAATAGTTATAGAATCCAACGTAAAACCAATTCTTTCTTTTGGAATATTGAACAAATAATTTAAATCTTGATCTTCTAAAGCAAAGCCTTTAAAACTACCCGCTTTCATATAATTAATGGTAAACTTCCCATCCTTATCCGTCTTGCCGAAATAATAAGGTTTTTCAGTTCGGACTACCGTATCGGCAAAATTCTCATATAGCATAAATAGCACATCAGGCACTTTTTCTCCCGTCAACACATCGACTACACTACCCGTCATTTTCAAAGAATCAATATAATCTCCTGTCGAAAAAAGAAATTGTAAATTCTCTACTTCGTTACTTTCTGTTAAATCTCTAATCGACTTGCCATAACTAATCGCATAAGTTACGCCTTCTTTTAACTCCTCTTTTTCATTAAACTGAAACCTTGCCGTTTTAAACCCCTTCGTCCGTTCCACTTTTGGAATATAATTTAAGGGGGGCGAAACAACGACCTGTTTAATCACGTCCCGTAGTTCAATATATTCATCAAATACCAAACTAATATCTTGCTTTTCAAAGCGGGTTTGAAAATTAGGTGTAGATAATTCGGTAATCAGTTTTGGTGGAAAAGTATCTCTTGGACCTCCTTGTAATGGTTGCTGTTGCGCACAAGAACTGGTGAGCGTATAAAGGCTGCCTAAGTAAAACATAGGAAGCAAGAGACTACTCAAAATAGAATAAGTAAGGAATTTACTCACGCTAAATTTCTTATCTGAGGTTTTGTTATTTGTACCTTGCTCTTTGATAGAATTACCTTTTTTATTTTTTAAAAACATAGCTTTTTCTTTCCTACTAAAATAGGAAGTTTGAACGCTATTGTGGACGATAAATTTGTCAATAACTTTTTAATAACGTCATCAGTTGCCCGTTGCGAGTTACCAGTTGCCCGTTGAGCGATAAACTGGCAACTCGCAACTGGTAACTGGTAACTGACTTACGCCAAATCTGCCAATTCCATCCAACGCATTTCTTTCTCCTCCAATTCCTCCGTCACTTCTCCTAATTCTTTAGAAAATTTTTCAATATCTTCGGTTGAAATGCTTGTATCATTGAATTTCTCCGTTATCGTCGCTTTCCGTTCTTCTAATTTTTCAATCTGTCGTTCTAATTTCTTAAATTCTTTTTGTTGATCTCTGCTTAATCCCGGCGTGGTCTTCGATTGAAAAGCAGGTTTCTCTTTTTTCTCCTTGACAACAGTCGATGCCAAACGCCTATCTTCTATTTCTTTTGCTTTTTGAGCGGTTCGATATTCCGTATAAGTGCCATTAAAATCTTTGATTTTACCTTGACCTTGGAAGACGAATAAATGCTCTACTATTTTATCCATAAAATAACGATCGTGCGTAACGATAATCACACAACCAGGGAACTCCATCAAGAAATTCTCTAAAATATTTAAAGTTAAAATATCTAAATCATTCGTTGGCTCATCCAGAATTAAAAAATTCGGATTTTCCATCAATACCGATAATAAATACAACCGTCTACGCTCCCCTCCACTCAATTGCGAAATATAAACCCGCTGCTGTTTTCTATCAAATAAAAACCGTTCACATAATTGTTCTGCGGTTAATTTTTGTCCTTTATCCATTGGAATATACTCTGCAATGTTTCGGATATAATCAATAATCGTTTGGTCTTTGTCTAATTTGATCCCATCTTGATTATAGTAGCCAAAAACGGTATTTCCACCAATTACCACTTTCCCTGTATCTGTTCTTAATTGTTTAGTAATAACCTTTAAAAAAGTAGATTTCCCTACCCCGTTTGGTCCGACAATTCCAACTCGTTCCTTTTGTCTAAATTTATAGTCAAAATCTTTGACCGCTACAAAATCCCCGAAGCTTTTACTTATATTATGCGCTTCCAAAATCTTCTTGCCCATTCGTTGTCCCTTAATCCCGATGGTTACTTCGGAATTATCCACCTTCTGGGTTGCTTTTTCTTTGATTTCGTGAAATTTATCAACTCTAGATTTCGCTTTTGTTCCTCTCGCTTTTGGTTGTCGGCGGACCCATTCCAATTCTCGCTTCATCAGTTTTTTAGTACGGTCTAAAACCGTTGCTTGATTTTCTTCTCTAGACGCCTTTCGCTCTAAAAAATCAGAATACGTTCCTTTGTATCGGTATAAAACACCACCATCTAATTCGACAATATGACTACAAACCCGTTCCAAAAAATAACGGTCGTGTGTCACCATTAATAAGGTAATCCGACTTTGCTGCAAATATTCCTCTAACCACTCAATCATTTCTAAATCCAAATGGTTGGTCGGCTCATCTAAAATCAAAAATTCAGGGTCATCTATAATTAATTTGGCTAAAGCCAATCGTTTTTTCTGACCACCAGATAGCTCTGAAATGGGTTGATTGAGATTGGTCATGTTCAATTTAAACAACACCTCTTTAAACTTAGACTCAAAATCCCAAGCCTTTAAATCATCCATTTTAGCCAATGCCGCTTCCATTTTTTCTGGCTTATCCAAAAAAATGAGCGCTTCTTCATAATCTCGTAAAGCTCCCATCATTGGATTATCCGAACTAAAGACGGCATCCAAAACAGTAGTTGCTCCCTCAAAATCTGGATCTTGCACCAAATAGCCTACTTCAATGTTTTTATACAACCAAACTTTCTGATTTTCGCCTTCAGGTGGTTCTACTCCAGCTATCACTTTTAAAAGGGTCGATTTACCTGCGCCATTCTTGGCAACTATCGCAATCTTTTCTCCTTTACTGATTTGAAAATCAATCTCATCAAATAATACTTTTTCGCCGTAGGTCTTGCTAACATTTTCTAAAGTAAGGTAATTCATATTTTCTAGTTAAAATCATGGTGATTTTGAAAATTATCATGATTTATCAACGTATTAAATTGCCAAAACGACGGTTAAATCCTGCAATTCCTTGCAGCCCGCCCGTATGAACTGCGAAGATACTACTTCCGCTAGGGAAATAATCGTTTTTTATTAAATCGTAAATGCCATAAAAAAGTTTTCCTGTATAAATCGGTTCCAATTGGATATTATTGTCCTTTTTGAAGGTATTAATGAAGTCAATTAGTGCTGGTTTAAATTTAGCATAACCGCCGAAATGATAATCGGTATTCACTTGCCAGTTAAAGGTGTCGGACACTTTGAAAGTGTCCGACACCTCTGATACCTGATACAAAAGTCCCTCAATATCCTTTTGATGAAAATCTCCTTTCAAAACAGAAAATCCCAAGACTTTTTTTTGTCCGTTCAAACCTGCAATAATTCCACTCAACGTACCACCTGTCCCACAAGCAGCACACCAATAATCAGGTAGTTCAGCTAACTGCTGCTTAACTTCTTCCACTAATTCTGTACAACCTTTAATGGCAGATATATTCGTCCCTCCTTCTGGAATCAAGAAAAAATTGCCAAATCGATCTCGTACTTGTTTTTGATAAGTTGCGTCTTCCTTTTTTCTATAATCGGTACGAGAAATAAAATGCAATTCCATGCCGACACTTTCCGCATAAGCCAAAGTCGGATTTAATGGCTCAATTCTTTCTCCTCTAATCAAACCAATTGTTCTGAAACCAAAAACTTTCCCTGCGGCGGCAGTTGCATAAATGTGATTAGAAAAAGCACCACCAAAAGTTAGCAAAGTATTTTGTTGTTGTGCTTTTGCAGCTAACAAATTGTATTTTAGCTTTCGCCATTTATTGCCTGAAACTTGAGGATGAATCAAGTCATCTCTTTTTATCAATAAGGTTATCCCTTTGCTTTTGAGCAAATCATTTTGAATGGTTTGAATAAGAGACGGCGTTGATTTTAAACTTAAATTCAAGATAATGGAACTTTCCTGCAAAAATGAGCATTTTTTATTAGCAAAGCTATCTTAAACATAGAAGTTGCAACTCAACTATATTTCCCCTAAATTTGTCCACTTATTACAAAAAAGCAATATGCAAGTATCTCCAAACATAATTATTAGCATTATTATAATTCAAGATTCAAATCGTAATCTGTGAAAATGCTAAAAATTTGGATTAAAAAAGCGTTGACAGATTACATTTGTCAACGCTTTTTTATTTACAGAAAAACAAAAGTCTTCTTTTAGTATTTGCATCTTTTTTGTAAGGATTCGTTTTAATTAAATCGGTATCTTTGCACCTTATTTTTAAAGAATAGTCAAGAAGGAACAGAAAGGGGAAAATCTCTACGCTCTCGTCTCTGCTCTCTACTCTAAAATAATCGTTATGTATAAAATAGAAAAATCGCTCCATCTGCCTTCTATCGATAAGAAAATCTTAGCCTTTTGGGAAGCGCAAGATGTATTTGCTAAAAGTGTCAATCAACGTTCTGAAGATAACAGTTTTGTATTTTACGAAGGGCCTCCTTCTGCGAATGGAAAGCCTGGGATTCACCACGTAATGGCAAGAGCGATTAAGGATATTTTTTGTCGGTATCAGACGATGAAAGGCAAGCGAGTGGAAAGAAAAGGTGGCTGGGATACGCATGGTTTGCCGATTGAGTTAGCGGTAGAAAAAGAATTGGGTATCACCAAAGAAGACATTGGCAAAAAGATTTCTGTAGATGAGTATAATGCCAAGTGTAAGGAAACGGTGATGCGGTATAAGGATTTATGGGATGATTTGACCATCAAAATGGGCTATTGGGTCGATTTAGAAAACCCTTATGTGACCTATGAAAATGAATACATCGAATCGGTTTGGTGGTTACTCGCACAGATGTATAATAAAGGCTTATTGTACAAGGGGTTGACCATTCAACCTTATTCGCCTGCGGCAGGAACGGGTTTGAGTTCACATGAATTGAATATGCCTGGTGCTTACCAAGATGTAAAAGATACGTCTGCAGTAGCCATGTTTAAGGTTACCAAAGATGAAACGTCTGATTTCCTTTTTGAGGACGCTGACGAAGATGTTCGTATCATCGCTTGGACGACGACGCCTTGGACTTTACCATCGAATACTGCTTTGACCGTTGGGCCAAAAATCAAGTATGTAAAAATCAAAACCAATAATGTTTATACCAAATTACCCGTAAGTGTGGTAATGGCGGAGGATTTAGTGTCTAAGTGGTTTGGTGGCAAAAATCAACATGAGATTTTAGCAAAAAGTGATACTTTTATTGGTAAGCAATTAGATGGCATTCGCTACGAGCAATTATTGCCTTTTGGGAATGAGATTGAAGAGTTGAATGGGAAGACCGATGCTTTTAGAGTGATTCTTGGAAATTTTGTGACAACGGATAGTGGTACGGGTATTGTGCATACTGCGCCTTCCTTTGGTGCGGATGATAGAGTCGTTGGGGCAGCAAATGGCATTGGCGCTTTGACCTTGGTGGACAAGCAAGGTAAATTCAAAGATTCTGTGGGGCCTTTCTCTGGTCGCTATGTCAAGAACTATAAAAACGATGAAAATTATGTCGATGTCAACGTGGATATTTCTGTGCATTTAAAGCAGAATAATCAAGCGTTTAATGTCGCAAAATATGAGCATAATTACCCACATTGCTGGCGAACGGATAAGCCGATTTTGTATTATCCGTTAGACAGTTGGTTTGTGAAAGCTGCTTCTGTCAAGGAGAGAATGTCGGAATTAAATGATACCATTAATTGGAAACCTGCTTCTACTGGAACAGGGCGTTTTGGCAAATGGTTAGAGAATTTACAAGATTGGAATTTATCTCGTTCTCGATATTGGGGAACACCACTTCCAATTTGGCGAACTAAAGCTAATGAAGATGCAGGAGAAGTAGCAAAAGAAATTTGTATCGGTTCTATTGCTCAATTACAACAAGAAATTGATAAGGCAAATGCAGCTTTAGGGAAAGAACAAGTCGTTCCTAATGATTTGCACCGTCCTTATATTGATGATATTGTATTAGTTTCGGAGGATGGCGAACCAATGTACAGAGAGTTGGATTTGATTGATGTTTGGTTTGATAGTGGCTCAATGCCTTATGCCCAATGGCATTATCCTTTTGAAAACGAGCAAAAATTCAAGACCAATTTCCCAGCAGATTTTATTGCTGAAGGAGTTGACCAAACGCGTGGATGGTTCTATACATTACATGCAATAGGAACGATGGTTTTTGACCAAGTTGCTTTTAAAAATGTCGTATCGAATGGTTTGGTTTTAGACAAATTTGGTAAAAAAATGTCTAAGCGTTGGGGGAATGCCGTTGAGCCTTTTGAAGCATTGGCTACGCATGGCGCAGATGCCAATCGTTGGTATATGATTTCGGCGTCTCAGCCTTGGGATAATTTGAAATATGATATTGACGGGGTCGTAGAAACTAGAAATAAGTTCTTTGGTACTTTATTCAATACCTATAAATTTTACGCGGGTTATGCAAATATTGATAATTTCAAATACAGCGAAAAGAATGTACCGCTCGAAGAACGACCACAAATTGACCAATGGATTTTATCTTTATTAAATTCCTTAATCAAAGAGGTCAATCAAGACTACGCTAATTATGAACCAACAGCAGCGACTCGAAAAGTACAGACTTTTGTCATGGACCACTTGAGTAACTGGTATGTGCGTTTATGCCGTCGTCGTTTCTGGAAAGGGGATTATTCTCAAGATAAAATTGCTGCTTATCAGACGCTTTATACTTGTATGGAAGCAGTCGCAAAATTAATGGCACCTGTTGCCCCAATTTTTGCCGATTGGTTGTACAAAAACTTAAACGAAGTTTCTAAGCAAGAAAAGCATATTTCTGTCCACTTGGCAAGTTTCCCAAGAGTCAGTCATGCGGCAATTAATAAGGATTTAGAACAAAGAATGGAATATGCACAACGTATTTCTTCATTGGTCTTATCATTAAGAAAGAAGGAAAGTTTACGAGTTCGACAGCCACTACAAAAAATCTTATTGCCTGTTTTGGATGCCGCTTTTAGCCAACAAGTAGAAGGCGTGAAAGATTTGATTTTAGCCGAAGTCAATGTTAAAGACATCGAATACGTGACGGATACGTCTGGCATTGTGAAGAAAAGTATCAAACCTAACTTTAAGACTTTAGGTCGAATTTTAGGTAAAAATATGAAAGCTGCGATTCCAATTATCAGTCAATTAGGACAAGAAGATATTGCACAAATTGAAGCCGACAATGCGTATAAGTTGACCATTAATGGGCAAGATTATGATTTGACTTTAGCTGATTTTGTGATTTCTGCGGAAGATATTCCAGGTTGGTTAGTCGCCAATGATGGTGATTTAACGGTTGCTTTGGATATTACGTTAACCGATGATTTGAAAGCGGAAGGCATGGCCAGAGAATTGGTTAATCGTATCCAAAACGTTCGAAAGAATAAAGATTTTAATGTAACGGATAGAATCAAAGTCGCTTTAGAAAAGCATGACTTGGTGACCGCTGCGGTGGCTTCTTTTGGTGATTATATTAAGAATGAGGTGTTGGCAGATGATTTGAGTTTGGTGGAGACGGTTGCTGGTGGTGAGGCTATTGAGTTGCCCGAGGAGGTGACTTTGGGGATGTTGGTGGAGTTGAACTGATGGGCTTAATTGTCATTCAAACAATTTATCCCTTTGTAAAAGCTCAACACACTCAATAGTCAATTTTGTTTGAATATTAATTATTTATCCGTAAATTGAATTTACTCAATACTAAGCCAATATGACAAAACGAGAAATTGAACTAGAAATCAAGCTTATAAAAGACCAACTTACCTTAGCGCAGCAATATAAAGCCGATTTTAGAAAGCACCTTGGTATAGTTGGTTATGATGAGTTTATAAATGAAAAGTTGGAACGTTTAAAATACCTTCTTGATTTAATTAAAAAATTTCAATGATGAGAAAAACAGCAATTAATGTAAAAGAAGTAATTAGCAAAATGGATGGTGCAATGGATAAATTAGAACAGGGCATTCCAAATGCTAAGTTATCTAAAAAAGATGCTAAAGATATTGCAGCACAATTAGAAGATGTTATTGCTTTAGCCGAATCAATTAAAGTCGAGAATTACAAGGATAAAGCAAAACGGGCTTAAGTTATGTAAATCAAAAACGTCTGTAAGACCAAAGATTTCAATGTAACTGATAGAATCAAAGTCGCTTTAGAAAAGCATGACTTGGTGACCGCTGCGGTGGCTTCTTTTGGTGATTATATTAAGAATGAAGTTTTGGCGGATGATTTGAGTTTGGTGGAGACGGTTGACGGTGGAGAGGCTATTGAATTGCCTGAGAAGGTGACTTTGGGTATGTTGGTGGAGTTGAATTAGATTTGGCAGATTTGTAATACATCACGTTCAAAATTTTGAGCTATAAAATAAGGGTATTGCCTAAACATGGTAATGCCCTTATTTTTTGTTAAATTTGTATAGTATCAAAAATTAGATTTTAAATAAATTGAGAAAATATATCATAATGGAACAACAATTAAGAGCAGAAATTAATCAGCTCATTGGAAAGCTTCCCGAAAGTCAATTGAAGCCAATTCTTGCCTACTTAAAGGAAATAGAAAAATCTTCCAAAGAAGATAAGGAATTAATGACGCATCTTGATAAAATCTTTGAAGAGGATGCTGGGTTGTTGAAAAAGCTAGCCCAATGATAAGTAAAATGATGAAAACATTAAAACTTACAATTATTATCCTCTCCCTTATTACCTTTCCTACTAATCAAATTTTTGGTATAAATTATGAAGCGGGTGACTCATTAAATGTTTATGCCAAAAACGGTTTAAACATTAGAAGTAAAGCAAATTTAGACGGAGAAAAAATAAGACTTATTCCTTTTGGGAGTATAGTAAAAATAATTGACACGAAGAATTTTGAGCTCAGAGATACTTTTGAAAGAGTACCAGGAAACTGGGTTGAAATTAGTTATTTAGGAATCAATGGATTTGTGTTTGATGGTTATTTATCAAAGTTGACAATACCTAAACCTTCACAGAAAGCGAATTATTTAATTTCTGATTTAACAAGCTATATTAAGGCGAATTATAAGAAAAAATTTGAAGTAAGTACACATGAACCATGTAATGACCCAGATGGAAAAGAGTGTAATCATGGGCAATTTATTACAACTTATAGCGAAAATATAGTTCATGCTGTCACTTATAGTTGGGAATCGGAAGCAAACGATTTTTATTTTAGGGATACAAGACTTTCAGAGGTAACTAACCTACTACTATTGTTTGTTGATGAGCAAAACCCTTTATTTCAGACTCTAAATAAAAGAAAGAATACTGGTTTTGACCACAGGAAGGAAATTAAGTATCAAAAAGAAGGTATAAATTTTATACTTACTTGGGATGAGAAAGATTGTTTAATCAAATTTGATAGTTGGGTTTAAACGAATATATAATGTCATTTCAAACGACACAAATATAAGTGTAATTAACAAACTCTTTAATAAAAATCAATGATTTATACTTTCCAAAAGGATGTATTAAAGGTAACTAAATTAATAGTTCTATTTTCAATTCTACCATTATTTTGTTTTTCTCAATATTCTACGGAAAAGATTATTTTTAAAATCAATCAAACTGATTTTTTTTATTTCTCTAGTGGAGACTTTGATAATGACGGAGATATAGATATAGTTTCTGCTGACAATTCTAAAGTAATTTTGCATGAGAATATCAATAATGGTATCCAATTTAAACAAAAAACAATACATAAAGAAATCAATAAACCTTCTTCTATAAATTGTTCTGATTTAGATAATGATGGAGATATTGATATCCTTGTATCCTATACACAAGATGCTAAAATTGTTCATTTTAGTAACGATGGGAAGGGGGACTTTCCTGATAAGAGAATAATAACTACAAAGATTAAAGGTGATAATAGTGTAGTGAGTGTTGATTTGGATAATGATAATAACATAGACATACTTTCTGTATCTAGGTATGATGACAAAGTGGCGTGGTATAAAAATGATGGTAAAGGAAATTTTTCTGACCAGAAGATAATTTCATCAAAGGCAAAAAATGTTAATTTAGTTGCATGTTTAGATTTGGATGGAGACGATGATATAGATTTTATTTCCGCAGCATTTTATGACAAAAAAATAATGCAATATAAAAATCTTGGAAACGGTAATTTTTCTGAATCATTAGTTGATACAACTAGGGGGTATGGAACAAGTTCTATCGGAGTACAAGATTTGGATTTAGATGGAGATTTAGATGGAGATTTAGATTTTTATATGGTTTCCTTTGATAATGATAAGGTTGCTTGGTATCAAAATAATAATGGAAAAGTTTCTAAACAAAAAATGATTGCAGATGATTTACGGAGTCCTCTTTCAATTTATTCTTTGGATGTAAATTTAGATGAAAATTTTGATATTTTGGCTACTTCTTACTACCATGGAAAAATAGTTTGGTATGAAAATACTGGAAATGCTAGTTTTTCAGGAGAGAAAATTATTACTACAAACAAAAGTAGATTAAGAGGATTTAATTTGCAAGGAGAGGATTTAGATGGAGATGGGGACAAGGATTTATTATTTGTAGCCTCTGATGATAAGGAAATGGTATTGGTATGGTTCGAGAATTTATCGAATTAAAAAATAAGCCCTTAATTTCCAACTGACATAGCATGTAAAAAACACCTGCTGCTGGTTAGGATTTTCAATCCGACACCACTATTCCCCACGCCTCCCGAAATAAATTCGGGACAAGTTCTGGCGTGTATAAGAAGACTTTCAAACCATAAAATAAAGCTCGCTAGAAGCGAGCAATATAAAGGTTTCGGACTAGAAGTCCTAACCAACATACTATTTTCTACTCCCCCTGCGGCTTATCCATCCCCTTCTGAAAAGGCGCCTTCAACTGCCCTAAATAATTCTCAGGATAATCTGGATTTAGTAAACCAATTTCTTCAATATGGAGATTGGGGTCTACTTGTCTTTCGGGATGAAAATAAGTGCCGAATAAGCGGTCGAAGATGATTAGATTATTGCCGTAATTATTATTAGACTCACCAATCTTTTTCGAGTGATGCCAACGATGTAAATCGACTACATTAAAAAACCAATAGAGTGGCCCTAATTTTAAATTGATGTTACAATGTTGGGAAAATCCACAAACAACCGTTACGCCAAAATACATGGATAAGACAATACCATCTGCTCCTAATAATACGGGAAAAAGCATCTCTGTAAAGGTAAACCAAGCTTTATCCACAGGATGCTGGCGAGTCGCATTCCACCAATATAGGCGTTTGGTAGAATGATGCACCGCATGGAAATCCCATAAAAATGGTAGTGTATGTGCCAATCTATGTCCCCAATATCGTCCTGCATCTCCTATAATTAAAAGCAATATCAGTTGAGCAATAATCGGCCAGTCACTTGGCCAAATAGCGCCACCCCATTGTAAAGAGAGCCAAACTGCACCTCCTGCCAATAAGGCGATATACAACGGTTTTAAGAAAATGGGGAGAATAATATAAGCAATAATGCCGCTGGTTAAATCAGTTGCAATATCACCGTGCGAATGATTCCAATGTTTCTTAAAAGGCATCAGCCATTCCATTAACCAAAATAATAAACCTACGCCTACTGCAACGATATAAGTCGTCAACGCCACAGAAGACCCATTACCAACTAGTAGATAAATGATATAAGGCGTGCCAATCAGCACTAATGGAAAAAATGCCCATTGGACAAAATGATAAAGTGCGCTATTTTCCTTGATGATATTTTTCATAACTATAGGTGGATTTAGTTAATATGTATTTCTTAGTAACGACGCAGCAATAAACTGCTGGTTAGGATTTTTAATCCGATACCACTATTCCTCACGCCTCTGGGGTGTAAAATTAAAAAATAAAACTCCCTAGAAGCAAGATAAAGGTAAAAAATTACAAGTCTTTTCCAGCAGGAATTTAAATTAATCTCGCAAACAACGACAAGAAAAACCAGATCCTTTAGGATAACTATCCCGAGCCAAACCTTTGCTGTGAATATAAAAATAATATCCTAATGCATTGGAGTCATTATTAGCAGAATTGGTCCAATAACAACCGAGGTCGCCGAGATAATCAAATCCTTCGTTGGCAGAATGGGAACCACCAAATCGTGCAGCAAATCCTGTAGTGCCCTCTTGGATTAAGGCTTGATAAGCGATTTCTCCATCATCTTTCCCTTCCATTTTTTCTTGTCCAGGGTAAGAGTTATATGCTTTTCCATAATGACTCGCCATCATCCACCATTCCTGATCAGTTGGTAAGCCCCAACCTTCTGGGCAGGCCGTCATTGCTGCTTGCCAAGTGTATAATCGACCGTAGAGAGCACAATTTGTTGACTTGTCAGCATAGCACCAAGTACCAACCATTTCGTAATTTAAGTTTTGTGCCATCCATTTTTTGCCATCTTTTAGGCGTACCCACGGGTAAGATTGTCCATCTCGGACGTCTGTGAAAGTGCCAGATTTTGCGTTGGGGTCAGTCCTTTTTTCTTCGCTCAATGCTAAGGTATCTTTTTGTTTTTTATTGGTAACTATTCTAGGAACTTCCTTTTGTTTGGCGGATGTTTTTTCTGTTTCCTTTTCCTGAGTTGTTTGGCAAGCACCAAAGCCTATTATTAGCAATACTAAGAAAAATAGTGGTTTAAGACATTTTCTTGAACTCGTCGTCGTATTTTCTTTTGAAGACATAGGTGGGTTTAGATTTATTATTTTCCAAATGTAGTAAAATTTGTCTATTTCTTATTTCTAAAGTAAACCCTTTAATCAATTTATTTTTCGTAAATTTGTAAGCACTCATAACTTATCACTAATCATTCATAACTACCTAAATGGGTCAATTTGTCGTTTCCGCAAGAAAGTATCGTCCGCAAAGGTTTGACGAAGTAGTTGGGCAAGAGCACGTCTCTAAGACCTTAAAGAATGCTTTGCAGAACGATAAGTTAGCGCATGCCTTTTTATTTTGTGGACCAAGAGGAGTAGGAAAGACAACTTGTGCAAGAATTCTTGCCAAAGTATTGAATTGTGAAAATAGAACAGAAGATTTTGAAGCTTGTAATGAATGTGGTTCTTGTTCTGCTTTTAACGGTAATGCTTCTTTTAATATCAATGAATTAGATGCTGCTTCCAATAATAGTGTCGAACATATTCGAGGATTAATTGAGCAAGTTCGGTTTCAACCACAACAAGGACAGTATAAGATTTTCATTATTGATGAGGTACACATGTTGTCCCAACAAGCCTTTAATGCTTTTTTAAAGACCTTGGAAGAACCACCACCTTATGCTATTTTTATCTTAGCGACTACTGAAAAACATAAAATTATTCCAACCATTTTATCTCGTTGCCAGATCTTCGATTTTAAGCGAATTCAGATACCGAGAATGGTGGAACATTTGCAGCATATTTGCAAGGAAGAAGGGATTGAAGCGGATAAAGATGCCTTGCATATTATTGGACAAAAAGCAGATGGTGCATTAAGAGATGCTTTGTCGATTTTTGATAGAATGACAAGTGTAGCAGGGAAGAAGATTGATTATGACAGTGTCATCGAAAATTTAAATGTCCTAGATTATGACTATTATTTTAAGGTAGTCGATGGGATGTTAACAGAAGATACGGCTAAAGTTTTATTGATTTTTGATACGATTTTTAAAAAGGGCTTTGATCCTGATATTTTCATCAATGGCTTGGCAGAGCATTTACGAAACTTACTAGTTTGTAAAGATGCCAAAACGTTGGAATTATTAGAAACGAGTGATTCACTTAAAAAACGGTATTTAGAACAAGCTGCTTTAGCACCGAATAGTTTTATTTTAACGGCTTTGAATATTGCCGCTGATTGTGATATTAATTATAAAATGGCGCGGCATAAACGATTGCACGTTGAAATGGCTGTCATTAAAATGACTTATATTGGTCGAGCTATCACTTTATCTAATCATCCAGCGCCAGTCGATATCGCTGAAAAAAAAACACCTGAGGTAAGGCAACCAACTATTGCCGTACCAAAACCAGTCGTTGCTTCTACTCCTGCCTCTACATCACCAAAGGTGGTTGAGCAAAAAAAAGTTGCGCCTACTACTCCACGAGTTACTGAACCAGCACCTGTCCAAGCAATTGCTAGTCCGCCAGTAGATCAACCGACTATCGTTAGTGAACCTGAACCCATTGTCGCAAAGACTCCTCAAAATGGCACGACCAATCGTAAAACAACCAAACATGATATTGATACCTCTTCTTTAATGATGTCAGATGACGACGAGGACGAAGAAGAAGCAATCAACTCCAATATAAAATTAGAATTAGATTTACTAACAACTACTTGGGAAGCCTATATTGCGCAAATTGATTCTCCTTCGGTCAAAGCAGCTTTTCAAAAATCAACGGTAAATGTAAAAGATGAAATAACCATCGCCATTCAGGTAGGGTCGCAGATGGCAAAAGGGATGATGCAACAAGAAAAGAATTTGATTCCTTTTATTCGACAACGAATTCCGATTTCCAATTTAGCCATGGAAATTAATATTGATGCTTCTAAGTCTCAGCAATTAATCCAGCCTAAAAAAATCTTATCGGTTAAAGATAAATATGAATTGATGCGAGAGAAAAATCCGATGGTGCATGAGTTGCGCTTGCGGTTGGATTTGAAACCGGATAATCAGTAAAGAGTAGGCAGTTTGACAGTATGTAGTTGGCAGTTTTGACGAGTATAACTTATTTTACCACATAGTTACATAGTTCATAAAGTTCACATAGTTTTTTGACGAGTATAGTTTGAAAAATACAACATTCAATAAATCGTCATTTTGTCAGCATATCTCAAGCTATTTAGCTTTGTATTTTCTCGCCTATCAACCTTTATACCCTTTTGCCTTGCAACCTTTCCTCCTCTATAAAAAAAAATCCCTATGAACAAATGCGAAGGCTGTCCATAGGGATTCAAAAATATACAATCTCAAATCGGGCTAGAGTATCGCATATTTTAAAGCGCTACAAATTATCGTAATCATCTAAGTGTAAAGTCTCAATTAAGCGAATTAACTTGTTGTGATAGTTTTTGTCTGTAGCGTAGCCTGCTTTTTTCAAACCAATCGCCCAACCTTTGTAATCACTTCTTGGCAGCTTGGACAAATGCTTATATCTTTTGTAGGTGAGCAATTTGCTATGCGCCCGAAAGCTTTCCCAAGAGGAAGCATATTTTCTAAAGAAGTCCTTGTGACTGTCATCAGAAAAGTTGGCACAATGTCCTTTTTTGCATTTCTTGGAAAAACATTTAATGCCAAAATGGTTGTTGTTTTTCGTCGCCAAAGGACTTTGACCTGCGTTGGTTTCGATTAATCCTTGGGCCAAAGTAATACTCGCTGGAATATTAAATTTTTCCATTTCTTCCTGTGCAACTTTTGCAAAACGCTTCACATAAGCCATTTGCTTTTTCGCTTTAGCAGTAGTCGGAATAGGCGCTCTTGCAGGTTTTGCTGGCACCGCTGCAAAAGAAGAAGTTGAGGTCGTCGTGCTGCCCATAAAATTATCCGACAAACTTAAGGAGGTCGTCCTCGCTACTGGATGAGTTGGTGTAACTGCCGCAGCCGCCATGGGCTGGGAGCCGGTTCCCAGATTGATGTTGAGGTTTAAATCCTTTTTTAGCGCAAAAAATGTACAAACGCCTAAGAAGGCTAATTTGAACCAATTTTGGTTCAGCCAATCTTTAATATCGGCTTTTAATTCGCGAAGTGGTTTGTAGATTTTTTCTTCTAATAAGCGATTAATGTCCAACTCGTCAGGTAGTTGTTTGTAATCCATAGTTTCTAAATTTGAGATTGTGATAAAAGTCTTTTAATCAAAAAATAAAAGAATGGATAAATCCCCTTATTTTCTGAGGTCTTTATGCTGTTCAGCATTAATTACAACTCAAATTTAAAACAAAAAGTTTTATAAAACAAAATTATTTAAAACATTTTTGTTTTACTAATAGGACTTCACTTACTAACTTATTGGTTATCAACACTTAAATAATGATTATTTTGTTTTAAAATATTTCATTAAAACATTTTCTGTTTGTTTTAAATTCGGACTAAAACCTGTGTTCTGATTTCCTCGGTAAGACATATAACTCGGCCACTTCCACCAAAGCATGCCATTGCACCATCTTTTGTTTTGAATGCCTTCTAAGACAACTTCGTAGCATAATTCCTGATGTGCATCATTAAAAGCACGCCCATCTTCTTTTGCATGTGGATTTTTCCAAGGCCCATCCACACTTCTAAAACCAATTTCTGTAAAGACCAATTGTTTATTATATTTATTACAAACAGTCGCTGCTTTAACCATAATTTTATCAAAGGCTTTCTTTAATTCTCGTTTAGAAGGATTGTCGCTTTTGCTTAAGGGGTAATAACAATTCAACCCAATAAAATCTAAAGCATCCCAAAATTTTAGATTTTCAAATTCATCGCCCCAATTAGCTGCATAGGTTAATTGCCCACTATAAATACCTCTCAATTTCTTAATTAGCGTCCGCCATTCTTTTTCTCTCGCTAAGGTCGCTTTGGCAAATTCCACCCCAATACAATAACTGTCCAAGTCATTGATTTCTGCTAGTAGGGCATAGTGCCTAGTCCAACGATAATAATGCTCAAAAAAAGTCGCCCAATCTTTTTCATTTTTCATTTCAATATCTCCAGGCCAACTCCGACCGACCCAAATCTGTGGCTTGAGCATTGTAGACATGCCTATTTTTCGAGCCTCATAATGCGTATATAAAACTGCTTGGTCGTTCTCCCCTCCCGTACTTTGAATAATGGGAATTGGGTCTGGTCTTTTTGGATCTCGCATATAAGAATAAGGAACTATCGCAATCGCATTTCCCCCTATTTCGTTCTGTCGTTGCAAAGATTCCTTAGCCAATTGAGAACCATAGCCATTATACACCCGATAGCCCTCATGGGCGAAATTGAAACCTTTTAAATACGGTAATTTTCTTTTGATACTTTCAACTATAGGTTGCTGCTGTTCTTTTAGATAAACCAACCATTCTTTTTCCAACTTTTCTAAATCTACTGGTTCCCAATTGGCATAATTTTTTAAAAAAGTTGCCTTTCCAAAATGAGCTATTAAAAAATCAGTAAACGAACCTGCCATCGCGCCCATTACTAAATAAGATTCTTTTGGATAAAAATCATTATCTAATAATTCTTTTAAAGGTGGTAAATTATCCGATACAAATAATTTATTCGTCCAATATTGATAGCCTTTCTTTTGCCATTTCTTGGTAAAATGATTGGTCAAACCTTCTTCTAAGGCTATAAGTTTGGGTTTCCCCAATGCCTTTCTAAATATTAATTTATTCTCTGCGTGATGGTCACTCCCATGAAAGTTATCATTCATCACCACTTCTATTCTATTTTCCTCAAATCTGGCGGTTGCCTCCTCCATGCTCGATTTTTGTAACCCCTTAATTTCTACCGTTGGGTAAAAGTGATAATCAATTTTAGGTAGGTTGACCTGCTTTCCAAGAAAGTCCTCTATTTCCGAATACATCGCTTCACATTCGGTCGCAATTTGCGTAATATCTGCTTTTGACAGAGGCGAACTATGTGCAATAAATTGAAAATGTTCCGTTTGTAAAATCGTATCATTTTTACTCGTAAAATCGAAATGCGTCTTTTTATCTAATTCCCAAGTACGCTCATTTAAATTACCTGCTACTTTCATTTCTCCAGCTTGATGCACTTTGTACCCCCAACTCGACCACATCATCCGAGATAAGTCTTCTGGATAATAATCTGATAAAAACTGTTGGATGGCTTGATTATCATTCCCTGTCAATAAGTAAATAGGTAAGGCTTGATTATAAGGATTAGGATAAGGAAATAACTTAAAAATTGCATCCTTCGTAGTGTATTTTTTCTCATCAAAAACGAAAGAATTCGCTTGTAAATCAACTGGTAATCCTTGCTGCAATTTTTTTAATAAAGGGTTATTTGCCACATTTCCAATAATCATTACAATTTCATTCTTCAAAACTGCTTCTGTTAATTCCGTTTCTTTAATGCCCTTTACGGTCATATTAAAACGCTCATTTTTATTCATAGCAGCTACTCTAGTCTGGTAAAATGCTTCTGATCCTTTATCAGCTGGATAGACAATCGTAAGTGTGTTATTTGTCCTGAATGCCCTTCTAAGTTCTCTTCTGGTTGGTAAACGATTTTCAGCTATTGCTGTCTCTACTATTGTCGGTGTCGCTTCTTTAGTTTGTCCACCAGAGTTACAAGTTGAAGAAATTAAAAATAGAGTAGATAATAAGAAGGAGAGGCTATTTTGTAGGGTTAATTTATACATCGGGTGTTATTTTTCGCAAAAGATAAGGGGTCTTTTTTGAAAAACATAATTGGAAGGAAAAAGATGCTTTTTAAAGGAATAAATATGTCAGGAAGATGGCGGGTTAAATGTGGATTGGGTGGTAATTATTCCAATCGGACGACGCTAGTCATCCGACTGGAATAATTACCACCCAAATTCTTCATCCACCGATTCTATCAAAAAGAAACCATCATCTCCTTGTTTCTGATAAAGCGGCATCAATAAATGTCCGTCTTTCACAATTTTAATGCCGCCCTTTTTATCATCTGCTACGACTTCTCCCTGTTGAACTGGTTGAAAATTTTTGTAGCCTTTCCGCATCACAAAAGCATCGGTTTCGCCAATGGCGTGGGTCATGATTAATTGAGAGACTTTGGGCAACCCCTTTGAAAATTCGATTAATAATTGATCATGCTGGTTTTCGACATCTTCTGCTCGAACACAACCAATGGTTCGCATACAATTCGTAATAGCAGCAATCGCTCGATTGATAGACAATTGTTCCTTATGCTGTCCTGATTCAAAACAAACGGCTACGGTTGGAATGCCAATATTTTCTTCAATAAAATAATGTAGGGAAGTACCTTTAACGCCTTTGAGTAAGCCTCGAATAACAGGCGCATGTAGTTCAAGACCGATTTTTAAACTTTCTGGAGCGTCTGTAACTACCGTAAAAATACCGCCAAATGCAGTAGTGGTATGCAAATCTAATAGAACTATTTTAGAAGGTTGGTACTCAACTATTTCTTGGTTAATCACTTCCATGAGTTCGCGAATCTCTAAATCCTCTGCCACCAAGTCTACTAAATCCGCCGCCATTATCCGATTAACATTTTCAACGGTCCATTGTCGATTTAAATCTTTTTCTAAATATCTTTTACCTGCTTGAATCGCTCTCAAATTCCCTCTCAAACCTAATAACCTGCCTTTGAAACTAAAACTAGGATTCGTAATAGGCTCGACTTCCAACATTTTGAACATTAATTCTAATGCTCTTGTACCAGCAGGTTCATTGCCGTGAATACTTCCTAAACATATTAATAAGGTACCTTTTTCTGTTCCTTCGTATCTGCCAATTATTCTTTCCAAATCTCTGTATGGTTTAAGTTAGCTAGATGACATCTAAAAAACGACTGTGCCATTCTCGTTTTGGCAACATACAAACTTCTTTTTTACCAAACAAACGATAACGGTTTTTAGCAAACCAATCATAAAATTTATCTCTTAATTTTTTAGGTAAGATTCGAAAAGCATAAAATATCACACAAAGTCCCCCTAAGTCTTTTCCCACAATTAACGGGACATCCGAATGGGTATAGACTTGATCGTCATCAATTAAAACGACGGTACTCAATTCTTTAACTTGTACTTTATGTTTGGCTAATAATTGTTGGGCAATATCCGATTGGAGGGAAGCAAAATAAAATAATCCTTTTTTATCTCTTTTTAATACAAACTGTACAAAGCCATCGCAGACGTTACAAACACCGTCGAATAAAATGACTTTTTTCCCTCTTGGAATGAGTATGGGAATTTTACGTGGCATACCATTTTATTATCGTTTATAAAAGAGATTATCAATTGGGAAACGTTCTAGAGTAAGGCTTTGTTTAGAAAAATAAATAATTCCGTCTTCCGTACTCTATTAAAACAATTCGGAAACAGCCAAATAATAATAGGTCATTATTCGACTGTTTCCATAAAGTCAACTAAAAATCTTTACGTTTAATTTTAAATTTATCTCCTTTGACATTATGCCAAACGATACCTTCCATATTTACTTCTTTGTTAAAATGTGATTTTGCAGTTAATAAAAAGGCTTTTAGTGCTTCAAAATTTGTAGGTACTCCCTCCATTTTAATTTTTGCCAATTCAGTAGGACAACCAAAAACAAAAATTGTATTATCCACTAGCTCTAATGGGTTTCCTTGGATGTTTTTACCAAAAGCTTCCGCACTCCACGCTCCATCAGGTAAATGAACTAAAGAGGTTTTATCGACCGCATCAAAAATCCATTTATCTCTAGTATCTGTTCGTAAGGCATCTACATACCATGGTTCAGTAATTCCCATCTTCTTTTGTTTTTTATTAGGATTTCTACGTTTTTCTACCCGTACCACTATGCCACTTCGCATCGTTAAACGAATATTCATGCCATCAATTTTTTCAGTAGCGAAACAACTCCTTAGTAGGTCTTCCTCTACTGCAAGTTTATCAATAACCTTACGGTTGCCTTCCCAATCTCTATGAAAAATAGTTTTAATTTTCTTCATGGTTTTAAGTTTTAGTTTTTAAAATAGTTACCTCGGTGAGGCTCGAACTCACGACCCCTCCGTTAAAAGCGGAGTGCTCTAACCAACTGAGCTACGAGGTAATGCTAAAAGCCTAAATAGTAAGAGAGATAGGAATCGAACCCATAACCTACGGTGTAGAAGACCGTTGCTCTTCCAGTTGAGCTACTCTCCCATTTGTAAACAACCATAATAGTAAGGAAGGCAGGAGTCGAACCTGCAACCAACGGCTTCGAACACCGCTACTCTTCCAATTGAGCTTCTTCCCCATTTATCAGTTTATGTATCTTGTTACTGATTTTTTATCATTAAATTATAGTTGCGCAGACGAGATTCGAACTCGTAGCGCTGGCTTATGAGACCAGCATGTTACCAATTACACCACCGCGCAATATTTTATACATTATTTGCAAACTGCTCCTCTAAACAGTTCTTGCTACTGCCTAGTGCAAACTGCCTACTGAATTGTGGCAATATGGGAATCGAACCCTGCCCTTCCCGTTTTCAGCGGGACGCTCTCACCTAGTGAGCTATATTGCCAAATTGTCCTAAAGGATGGATTCGAACCACCAACCCCCTGCTTATCAGGCAAGTGCGCTAACCGTTGCGCCACTTCAGGAAAATAGAGTCGATAATCGGAATCGAACCGATAACTCAGGATTACAAGTCAAGTGTATTACCTAATTATACTATATCGACCTTTTAAAATAGCGGTTCGAGAAGGATTTGAACCTTCAACCCACGGCTTAACAAGCCGTCACTCTAACCGTTGAGCTATCAAACCGTATAATTTAGTAGAGCGAATAATCGGAATCGAACCGATGTCGCCTGATTGGAAGTCAGGCACTTTGCCAATTAAGCTATATTCGCATGTGGAAGAATGGAGGAATCGAACCCCAAGTGCCGTCCCTATGTGCTCACGTCGCTCGTGAAGGCAACAGCTAACCAAAATTTGTTTTTTCTTCCTTTTCTTTAGTGTCCACTAAGCGATAGGATTTGAACCTATACCTGTTACTTTCTATGAAGTAGCTGCTCTATCTATTTTAAGCTACGCTTAGTTTTTCTCATCTGGTTTTAAGATTTACTGATGTTGTTATTTAGCGGAAAGCAGAGGGATCGAACCCCCATTCCAATTACTCAGAAACCTAGTTTTCAAGACTAGTCGCCATGCCAATATAGCTGCTTTACTTTCCAAAATTATTGCGGAGAACAAGGGAATCGAACCCTCCTTTCAGCTTTCGCCGAAAACTCGCTTAGCAGGCGAGCGCAACCAACCAATAGTTGCCTATTCTCCGTATCGTACGCTTGGTGAGACTCGAACTCACAACATTCTGGGTCTAAGCCAGACGCCTCTGCCAATTGGGCTACAAGCGTAATTTTTGACAATAGATTAGCTGTCTTTTTGCTGTGCATTCATCAGAAAAAAGGTGAAATCCCATTGGATTGTCGATTTTAGTCGACCAGAAAATCTAGTAGTTGTTTGCAGTATTACTCGTAACTTGGAAATAAATTTCCAAGAAAAAATAATTTGACCTGCTTCCGAGGAAATGAATTTCCAAGCTAAGGACGTCAATTTGAAATACCCTATTTTGCATTATCTTGAATACAAAAACAAAGAAATACAGCCTTGAAAAAAGAGAAATGAAATTCTGCTTCGTAGCTGCATTTTCTAACAGCTACTCCACTTTTGAGGAAGGAGAACTATTAGAAGAGGGAATTTCCAAAATCAACTGACATGGCAATATCTAGGTGACTACTCGTCCCTTGCTTGCCTGATTTACTACTCCTTGTAGGAATAATAAAGCTGTCAATAATAATATGTCGATTTAATAAAAACATCTATTTTTTTTGATGTGATTAAATTTGAAAATATGGATTTTTGTCAATCCTCCATAAGAACCCCAAATAGGGCTTAAGTAGTTCCGCGAATCTTAAAAAAGTTCAAATTATTTTTGAATAAAATTTTAAGTACTTGATTATCAATATTTTAAATCAAAATAAAAATTATTGTTTTTAGAAACTATAATTAATATTTGTTCCCAAAGCCCTGTAAGAACTAAAGATGGGTAGCAAAAAAAGAAACACAGCTTATCTTAATTTTCGTGCCCTACGCAAGATGACGTGTGTTAAATCACCTTACGCACCTACGGCACGAGAGAATGGTAGGTTTGTCTCCTATATCTCCGCATCTACCCATCTTTAGTACCTAGCGGCACTTTTTCTAAAAGATCAAATTGTATCCTTTTTAGGCATTTGATCTAAAAACAAAAAGGGTTTTAAAAGGAGCATGAAAATGATTTTCTGTGCTCTTTTAAAACCCTTTTTATAAATTTCTATAAAAATTTTATACTAAAATTTAATAGCCTTTTTTCAAAATTCAGGTATTAGCAAGTAACTATCCTGCCGACTGCAGCTGCTAACTGCCTACTTTTTACTCCATCTCCGAATCTGCGTTCATCTTCTCCGCATTTTCCGCCACTTGTAAAGCTTGCAAAATTTCGTCTATATCCCCTTCTATAATTTTATCCAAACTGTAAAGGGTCAAGTTTATTCGGTGATCCGTTACTCGATTTTGAGGATAATTATAGGTTCGTACTTTACCTGAACGGTCACCAGAACCAATTAATGACTTCCTAGCCGCAGCTACCTTAGAATTGTGCGCATCTCGCTGCTTGTCATACATTTTCTGGTATAAACGCTGAATAGCGATTTCTCTATTTTGAGTTTGAGACCGTGCATCCGTACTTTCTGCTACAATTCCAGTTGGAAGGTGGGTAAAACGAACACCCGATTCTGTTTTATTAACGTGCTGACCACCCGCACCACTTGCACGGAAAGTATCCGTTCTTAAATCAGCTTTATTAATATCTACATCTTGCATTTCCAATTTAGGCATCACCACTACCGTAGCAGCTGAAGTGTGTACCCTACCCTGAGACTCTGTTTTAGGTACTCTTTGAACTCTATGTGCACCAGATTCAAATTTCAACCTACCATAGACATTATTACCAGAAACCTCTAAGACCAATTTACTATATCCACCTGCTGTTCCTTCGGTAATACTTAAAACATCCACTTTCCACTTCTGTCGATCAAAAAATCGAGAATACATCTTATATAAATCACCAGCAAAAATACTTGCCTCATCTCCCCCTGTTCCAGAACGAATCTCCACAATCACATCTTTCTCATCTTCTGGATCTTTAGGAATTAACAACACTTTTAAAGCTTCTTCTAATGCTGCCTTTTTAGGATTGAGTTCTTGCAATTCCTCTTTCGCCATATCCTTCATGTCAACATCATCTTCTGCTAACATTTCCTTGGCGGTCTCCATATTTCCTAAGACTTCTTTGTATTGTTTATAGACTACAACTATTTCTTTTAAAGCGCTGTAATCTTTATTCGTTTGCGTATATACTTTTTGGTCAGAGACGATACTTGGATCGGACAAACGTTCTTCCAAATAATAAAATCGTTCCTGAAGGGCTTCTAATTTATCTAACATCTTTGTTTGGTGCTGAATTGTTTGTAATGAATGATATATATAAAATGGTAGGGACAGTTAGAACTGTCGAAAAATGTTAGCGAAGTTACATGAAGAAGTGAGTGCCTAATAAGTTTATCATAATCATTTTTTAGAATGCAAAAGTACTTAATTTTTAGGAAATGATTTAAGCAAATTAAAATCACCTAAATCCGTTGTCCTTCAATAATCCGTTGTACATTTTTTTCTACAACGGATTATTGAAGGACAACGGATAACAAGATTTTATAGCCTCACAAATAATAGAGAATAGATTACATTTTATTTATCTGCAAACAATTCCACCCAATGCAAAGCCTTCTTCCCCGTAAAATGTTCAATCTGATGTCGGCAACTAAACCCACAAGCGACCAAAGTCTCCTCCTCTTTCATATTCTTAACAAAAGGCAATAAAATTTCATTCCCTATTTTTTCAGATAATTGATAATGCTCTTTTTCATAGCCAAAAGAACCTGCCATACCACAGCAACCCGAAGGTATTTCAGAAACATTGGTGTTGCCCAATAAATTTTTCATGGCTTTTGTCCCATAAATCGCCTTTTGGTGGCAATGCCCATGCACAAAAATATTTTTGGCTTTCGTTTTTAATTCCTGTTTTATGTTGCCTGTTTCTATTTCTTCCTGAATAAACACATCAATCATTTTGACTTGTGTTTTTAATTTTTGAGCTAGACCTTCATCGTCAATTAAATCTGGTAAATCATCGGTTAGGGAAGATGCACAACTTGGTTCGCAAACCACGACGGTTAGTCCTTGTTGAAAGTATTTATCTAAATTTTGTACTGTTTTAGTGCCTTCCTTTTTTGCCGCTCTTAAAAACCCATGTGAAATTTTAGGACGTTGACAACAACCGACATTAGCTAAAATCACTTCGTAGCCTAAAGTTTGTAATAATTCAGTTGCAGCAACACCAATATTTGGTTCGTGAAAATTCAGGTAGGTATCAGCAAATAAAACCACTTTTTTAGTCGCTTCGGTTTTGGGTGTATAATTTTTAGCAAACCATTTATAAAAAGGTTGAGCGGCATATTCGGGCAAAATGCGTTCCTTTTCAATGCCTGCCACTTTTTCTAAAGTACTGCGAAATAACTTTGTTTTTTGGACGCCATTGACTATTCCTGATAATGCCCCTGAAAAAGTAGCCGCCATACTAGCAGCGTCTCTAACAAAACGATCTCTCAATGGAATGCCTTTTTCGTCGTACTTCTTTTGCCAAACTTCTCCCTTCAATTTCCCCATATCCACATTACTCGGACATTCCGATTTACAAGCTTTACAGGACAAACATAAATCCAAGGCATCTACGACTTCTTCATTCGTTAAGCCGTCTTTTAGTTGGTTAGACATTGCCAATCGCAGCGCATTTGCCCGACCTCTCGTAGAATGTTCCTCTTCCCTAGTCGCCTTAAAACTTGGACACATTGTACCACCTTGCATTTTCCGACATTCGCCTACCCCCGTACACATATGTACCGCATTTTCAAAACTACCATCTTCTTTGTATTTAAAAATGGTTTCAACGGCTTCATCTTGATAAGCAGCGCCATAGCGCAAATTTTGATCAATCGGCTGGGCATCAATAATTTTTCCTGGGTTCATTAAATTTTCGGGGTCAAATAATTGCTTGACTTCTTTTAATAAACCATAAACATGGTCTCCAAAAAATTCTTTGAGTTTATAACTTCTCACCAATCCGTCGCCATGTTCCCCACTCCAAGAACCACCATATTCTTTTACTAGATCAAAAGTGTCTTCTGAAATTCGTTTAAAGCGTTCAATATCTTTTGCTTGGCGCAAATCTAAAATTGGACGCACATGAATCACGCCTACACTTGCATGGGCATACATCGCCGCTTCCGTTTCATGCTTGGCGCAAACTTTTAACACTCGATCAATATATTCTGGTAAATACTTGGAAGGAATCCCCGAATCTTCTATGAAAGCTAATGGTGTTTTATCGCCTTTTACACCCAACATCAAACCTAAGCCTTTTTTGCGAATCACCCACACATCTTCATAGTCAGGACCATTTGGAAAGATAGGATAAGCATAACCAAAACCTAATGCCTTTAATTTGGCGACCATTGCTTGCGGTCTTTCCATTACATCCGCTTCCGACTGTCCATAAAACTCTACAATCTGGATGGCAGCAGGATTACCTTCTATAAAATGGCAACTTCTTTTGGTCAATAAATTTTTTCGACTTAAGTCAACGACTGTTTTATCCAAAATTTCTACCGCAGAAGGTTGGAATTCCAACATCGTTTCTACTGCTTGAATCGCTTCTAATACATCTGCGAAATGCACCACACAAACGGATTTATATTTTGGTAATAATTCTAAGTTCAATTTGGCTTCCAAGGTCACCGCTAAAGTTCCCTCACTTCCACAAACCAACTTTGCCAAATTCCAATGATCGGTATGAATAAACTCATCTAAATTATAGCCTTGCACCCGACGCATTACTTTTGGAAAAGCAGCTTCAATAGCTGCTTTATTATTGTTTATCAGCGGTTGGAATTGTTTGTAAATTTCGCCTTCTCGATTGCTTAGTTGTGTTTTTTTAGCCAGTTCTGCTGCATCTAATTCCCCAAAAGTGCAAACGTCTCCATTGGATAAAACGGTTTTTAATTCCAATACATGATCTACCGTTTTTCCATATAAAATACTCTTCGTTCCCGAAGAATTATTACCAATCATCCCACCAATATTTGCTCGACTAGAAGTAGCAGGATCTGGCGCAAAGATTAATCCGTGCTCTTTCAACACCACATTCAAATCATCTCTAGCCATACCAGGTTGTACTTTTACCCAGCGTTCTTCCGCATTGATTTCGATAATCTGATTGAGGTATTTTGAAAAATCTAAAATCATGGAATGTCCAACCGTCTGCCCCGCTAAACTAGTCCCTGCCCCTCTTGGCAAAATGCTCACTTTATGGTCGTGCGCTATTTTTACCGCTGCAATGACATCTGCTTCATCTTTCGGTAAGACGATCACAATTGGTTTGATTTGATACACGCTGGCATCGGTGGCATATAATCCTAGACTTAGGTCATCAGACAGTACTTCTCCTTGAAGATTTAGCTTTAAATCGTTAATGAATAGTTGGTGGTTTAGCATGGTCTTTTCATTTGTGGTAAATGTAGGGAATGGTTTGGGGAAAAGGAAATGATTTGGAGATAAAGCTTTTCTAGCTTCTCATCTGTAATAAAATCAATTTAAATATTGTAATTTTATAAATATATATAAACTCCTAATAATAGAAAATGAATTTACAAAAAAAGAATAAAATTATAAGTAAAAATGGAGAGGAACTAAATTCGCAATTTCAAATTTTATCCATAGATCATCAATTAGGTCTAGTACTAGAATCACAAGGTGGCAATGGACGGAATACTGATTATAACAGAGCTTTGGAAATAATATTAGAAAGATTAAAAGATTCGAATGTCAAAAGCATTCGAATTAAAATTGTGTCAGAAGATTTAATAAAGTTTTTTAAAAGCCCATTAAACAGGACGATAGAAATTGATCGCTCAACAAATATCCTTTTAAAAGGAAAAGACATAATTCAATTAAGAAAAAGAATAGGAAGTGCTGTAAGTAAAATTAAAGTTAATAAAGCTACAAAAGGAGGTAGTCCTGTAAAAAGGATACAGTTGATTTCTAATGGTTTAGGCGAAAAAGAATGGATGTCAATAGCACTAGGAAATACTTTATTAAGTAATGAACCATATGGTGAAGTATTTGACTCATTAGATTTTGAACAACAAGTAGATATGCTCTTAGAAAAATCAATCGAGACCATTCCAAAAGGAAATCGAAGTCCAAGAAAAATTGAAAGATCGTCTCCTGAAATAATTGAGCGAGATCCCAATATAAAAGCTTGGATTTTACAAAATGCAAAAGGAAAATGTGAAAATTGCGAAAACAATAGTCCTTTCCAGAAACTAAATGGTCAGCCATATTTAGAAATTCACCATTTAAAACAATTATCAAATCAAGGAAGTGATACTATTGAAAATACAGTAGCTCTATGTCCAAATTGTCATAAAGAATTTCATTTTGGAATAAATGGAAATATACTTTTACAAAAAATTTATGATAAGATACCTAGATTAATCAAAGAATTTAAAGTTTGGACGAAAAGTCGTCTGAAAAAAAAAGGCAAAACTATTGCAGGTATAAATGTGTGAAAAAATCTACCAGCGAACAGTTCTGCCATGACTTATTAAACCTTGACATAAAATATGCCAAAGCTTTTACTAATACGTCATTGGCACTAGCGAGTTACGATTCCGCTCAAAGCATAGTCGAATTGAGCGAGAGTCCCTTGTTTCATCATCAGTATTCTTCTATACGAGACGGCATTCATGGCGTTGGACAAAGTCAAGAAAATCAATCGAAGACGATGTCCGCTCTTCGGAATTTAGGGCTAAGCCAAATAAACTATAGCAAAGAAGAATGGTTATTACTTCAAACAGATGCTAGTGGGGTGACAAAAGCTCATTCTGAATGTTTGGAAGATCGCCAATACATCAAGATTTCCAACAATGTGATAAAAAGTAATAAACCTATCAGTATTGGTTATCCGATCTCTTTAGTAAATGTAAGTATTCCACCTTTGAATAATAAATGGAGCGTTCCGATAAGTATCAAACGCATACCATCAACTCAAAGTGCTGTTGATTGTGCGGTTGAACAGATGGAAGAATTACAGCAACAAGAAAATCTTGAATTAGTTGAGCAATCCATTATCAATACCTTAGATAGTGGCTATGGCTGTCCGAATTATATTGAACCGACCTATAAACACAAGAATTTAGTGAATATTATTCGGTTTCGATATGGTAAAAAGGTATGGCTGCCAGCCGAGTGTTCCAATTCAGAGCAAGGTGCGCCTTTGGTTTATGGCGAAAAATACTACTTGATTGATTTTTCTCAAACCAAGACCTATACTAGAGAAGGAAAAACTTATGATGTTTACCAAAGAAGTGTTTTTGAATTAGCCCATCAAGATTATATCGAATTAGATGGACAAACAAATAAGGGCAGAAAACTCAAAATTATGATATGGAAATGGACCAATTTATTAGTCCGCACCAAAAATGGTCATAATATGAAAGATAAAGCCTTTGATTTAGTTGCCTCTAAAGTAATTGATGCGGATACAGGTCAGTTAGTTTTTCAAAAAAGCATGTTTACCACGATTCATGGTCAGCGAAAAGATGAAATTACCACGAGGCAAGCTTTTGAAAGTTATCGACATCGGTACGATATTGAGCCATCCATCAAGTTTTGTAAGCAAAAACTTATGTTGGAAAAATATCAGACACCTGACAAGCAGCATTTTGATAATTGGTTGGTAGTAGTAATGGCTGCGTTTTGGTTACTTTTTACTGCTGCATCTAGTGCCAGCTATAAACCCAAAAAATGGCAACAGTACAAGGAAGTCAATAAGAACACAGCAGAACCGAACACAATTTTGACCCCATGTCAGGTACGACAAGCGGCTCAAAACTTTTTTTTGACTTTTGATAAAACCCCATTTCTACCTGTAAAGTGTAAAAATGGTCCTGGAAGACAAAAAGGAACTCCAATAAATCAAAGAACTCGGTATAAAGTGGTGAAAAAATCAGCACAAACACCAGATACCAGTTAAATTTCACTAAAAATGAATAGCAAAAAACAACACATAAGTTTTATTTAAAATGTATGGCATAAAGGCTAATAACTTTTTGCTGTCCAAACTTTAAAAAGAATAATTATTGCAAATAATCGAATAGTCAATTATGGTTCTCCTCTTTTATCACTATGCTTTTGAAAACTCATTTCTTAACTCCAATATGATTCTTCTTAAGCACCCACTCAACCGTCTCCTCCAAAACATCATCCCTTCCAGAAAGATAAGCCGCAAAAGAAGGTCGCAAAAAATTATCTGGCAAAATCCCTCGTCCCGTATTTTTAAAATTCACATTCAATTCAGACTTAATAAAAGGTAATTTAATCATCATTTTAGAATTTGGCAGGACTAAGGTAAGAATGTCGCTGGCGACGACTGTCACAGGATTACCACTTGGTTCTTCGCCTAGAAAAATAGCGTTCGTATAAGATTTTATTAAGCCTAATAAATGCCCTGTAGTGGAAGAAGAACGGACATCCATGAGTACATATAACTTACCGTTAAAAGCGTTTTTATTCGGTTGGAGGCTTCTTTTTGTAGCGCCTTTGACGTGATATTTATCGCCTTGTTGTTCAAGGTTTTGTTTTTTAAAATGTTTGTAAAAATCATCTTTTTCAAAATATTGATCATTATGAATCTCCTTGGTAATCGCATACTCAAATTTGGTCGGATACATTTCTGCTTCAATCAGATAAGCAAGCAATTTGTCCGCTGCTTCTGGATAACCACCTCCATTACCTCGCAAGTCTACCACCAACGATTGAATATTTTCTGTAGCTATTCTTTTAAAAGCCTCCTTTAAAAAAGATTTGTACTTATTATTGGCAGTCACTATGAACGTTTTGATGGTCAATATTCCAATTCCATCCTGGACGCTAAATTCAAAGTCCTTTTTTGATGCTGCCTGTTTGTTTTTGATAGGCGATCTTTTTTTAATATTTTCGGTGATTGCTGTTTGCATAATCGCTGCAATATTGACCGTATGTTTTGCTTTTTCCGAATCCATATAAGTAATAGTAAAAGCATCCTTTATGCCATAATGGTAAGCGTAATATCTGCTAAATCCTAGGGCTACTCGAAGCCTTGGCGCCGTTTTATTAAAGCCGTCTGCTGACATGTTTGAGACTAAATGTTGATATATCTCTTTTATTTTTACGCCATTAATCGTTTCTATAATCGCCCCTTCTTTTAAAATATATTCGGCTGATCCATCTACTGCAACGAAGAGGGTATCCCTATCCAAATAGAAACTAAAGGGAAATCTTTTTGCCTTCGTTTTAATATAATTGACGTAAGCTTTCGGCGGCATTATCCATGTATGATTATTCCCAATCAACGCATGAATGGGCGTTAATAAATTGAAGAATTCCATGTTGGTCATTTCATCGGTTAGCTTGTTTTCTATGTTAGCAAGTAGGGAATCCATTTTTTCTTTCCCGCAATAAAGGTAGAGGTCGGGGTGATTCAATTGCAAACTTGATTTTAGGATAGTAAAATCTTGTTGGAGTTGGGTGGGTGTTAGTTGTTGAATTCCGTTGTCGTTATTTTGTGCAAAACAGCAATTTGCTAATAGTAATCCTAAGCAAAAAGGGATGAGCTTTTTCATGATTTTATTTTAAGGTGTGAAGTGATTTCTTAGAATAAAATTAGCTGCATCTATAGCAATAGGCTAGGTTTATCTGTTCAGCGGGATAATTTTAAGGTTTAGTTCGTGTAAATTTACGGTGGCTACTTTTTGGCAGAAAAGAAAAAATGAGGCTAAATTAACCCACTAAACAGATAAATTTTAATCCGTACAACCTACCCTTTATTAAGTTTATAAAAAAAGACAACATCAAAAAGGAAATTTAATATAGCGGCAACAAAAAAAGCCACTCAAATTGAGTAGCTTTTTTATATAAAGGAATATATCCTGTTAATCTTGAATAATCATGTCATCCTGTAGTTTATTTCAAGCCTAAAGCTTTCTCCTGCTTCAACTTCTGATAAGACTCCAAACCACAACGCAAAAATTCTGCATAATCATCATCATCAGGCGTATACCCAACTGGCTTATTTAAAACCGTTTTGCCATCAGGCGAAAGCAGTACATAATAAGGCTGGGTATTGGTCTGGAAACGCTCTGCTTGAAAGTGGGCCCATTTATTACCGATACTTCTTAATTTTCTAGTGGTGCCATTGGCTCTCTTTACTTCTACTTTTTCCGCTTCTGGTAACTCTGATTTATCATCTACATACAAAGAGACTAAAACATAATCTTCTTTTAATTGCTCGTAGACTTTATCAATTGGCCATACATTTTCTTCCATCTTTCGACAATTCACACAAGCATAACCTGTAAAATCTAATAAAATGGGTTTGTCTACTTTCTGTGCCAATTCAATACCATCTTCGTAATCCTTCACACAGCTTAAATTTTGTGGACAATCACATGGATATAAAATACTATAACAGGCAGGGGGGGCAAAACCGCTCAATAAGCTTAAAGAGTTAAGTGCTTTTACTTCTTTGTTATACATTAAGCCTTGAACCATATATCCTGCAAAAGCAATCGACGCAACGCCTAAAGCAATTCTTAATGGACTTAGTTTTTTAATGGGCGAATCGTGTGGAAATTTAATCTTACCAAAAAGATATAACCCTAAACCAACGAAAGTCGCAATCCAAATCAATAATAAGGGTTCTACTTTTAATAAGCCCCAATGCGATACTAAATCTGCGTTCGATAAAAATTTGAAAGCTGCGGCTACTTCTAAAAATCCAAGAACCACCTTGACAGAATTTAACCAACCACCAGATTGTGGTAGCGCATTCATCAACGCAGGGAAAGCGGCAAAAATGGTAAAAGGTAAGGCTAAGGCAAATCCAAATCCACCCATTCCTGCGGTTAATTGCCACGCGCCTCCGTCAGAAGTCAAAGACCCTGCTAGTAAGGAACCTAAAATTGGCCCCGTACAAGAGAAGGAAACCAAGGCTAAAGTCAATGCCATAAAGAAAATACCCAAAATACCGCCAACACCTTCAGCTGAACTCGATTTGTTCACCCATTTATCAGGCAAAGTCAATTCGTAGTAACCGAAGAATGAACCTGCGAAAAACATAAATACGATAAAGAAAAAGATATTCAATCCTACATTCGTAGAAATCTGATTCAGTATATCTGGGTCAATAGAGTCTAATAAATGAAAGGGGACACTTAATAATAAATAAACCGCTAAAATGAAAAAACCATATAAGGAAGCATTCACAAAACCTTTTGTTTTTGATTGACTCCCTTTGGTAAAGAAACTTACGGTCAATGGAATCATTGGGAAAACGCAAGGTGTCAATAAAGCCAATAGGCCACCAAAAAAGCCCAAGACAAAAATATTCCATAAGCTATTCCCTTCTTCAATGACTGGTGTACCACATTCTTGATAGACTTTGTCGCTACCAGGAGCAGGAATCGTTTTAGCCGTATTGGTATTATTGGCAATAATATTTCCACCACCTACGGCATCGTCTCCTACTAACGCAGTCAAAGTGGCGGGTACAAAACTAAAAGAGGCTGGTGTAGGTGGCGTACACATTTCATTATCACAAGCCATATATTCCAACTCTCCTACAATTGGTTGAGTGGCATCTGTCACTTTTACCGTTTGTACAAAAGTTGCTTTATTACCTACAAATTTAGTGACGGTAATGCCTGGACCGAATGCTGGTTCTGGTGCTTTTTTAAGTTCTCCTATTTCTTCTGCTTTGCCAACCAATTCGTAATGACCTCCTTCCGTGTAGTAAAAAGTGGTTGGAATCGGCCCGTCTGGATCTGTAAATTGAGAATAAGTATACCAACCTTCTTGCAAGTCTGCAACAAAGGTTAGTTTATATTCGGTATCATTTATTTTTTCAACAGAACCTGACCAAGTGGCTGGATTTAATATCCCGCCTTGTTCTCTATTCGGTGCAGTAGCGGTTGTGGTATTGGCGGATAAATTGGTACTGATTTCTTTGGTAGGTTCTTTCGTTACTTCTACTGTTTCAACTGGCGCTATGACTACTTTTGGAGTACTTTCAGCTGGCTGAGGTGTTTCAACTTTAGTTTCCGCAACTGCTGTAGTTGATTCTGGTTGTTCGACAACGGCTGCTCCGTCTTCAATTGTATTCGTAGCCTTAACAGCCTTTAGTGCAAATTCAAAGTCTTCTTCCGAAGGAGGCAAGCAACGGGTCGCATCACAGCACATAAATTCTAAATAGCCCACAATAGGTTTGGTATAATCTTTTACTTTGACCTTTTGGGTAAATACGCCTTCCTTTTTGAAAGTAATCAAATTCATTTTGAAAACTTCATCAAAAACTTTCTTACGATTCGCTTCCGCTTCTTCTGTTTTTCCAACCAATTCGTAATGCTCGCCTTTATCAAAATTAAAGCTCGTTCTAATTGGCCCGTCATCGGATTCTAAATATTGGGAATAGACTTTCCAGCCATCTTCAATTTTGGCGGTAAAAACCAATTCAAATTCATCTCCAGCAACATGCTTTTGTTCCATTGACCATTTGACAGGCTCTAGGATTTGACCAAAAGCAGCAAAAGAGGTGCTTATTAATACTACAAGAAAGGTTAGGAATCTCATCACAATCTATTTTTTATGGACTTTATTACTGTAGTGCCAAGCTCTGCTTGGTATATTTTAAAATAAATAGGCAACGTACTGGTGTGTAAGTTGCCCATAAGTATGTATTTCTCTAAAACTAATTTTGTTTGCTTTGAATTGTCCGTTAGCTTACACTCTTAAGGGAAAGGGAAAAAATTGGACTGAATCCATCATTATATTTCCATTAAGCATGAATTGCATATCAAACTACCCCTTTACTTTAAAGCAACTTCAAAGTCCACTTCTTTCGGTGGCAAACACTTTTCATCATCACAAGACATATATTCTAAATATCCTTTTACGGTGTTATTTCCATTTTTCACTTTCACTTTTTGTGTAAACGTAACGACCCCGCTAAACTTAATTACATTCACTCCGAATAAGTCATCAAACGCTTCTTTCCGCTTTCCTGTTTCAACAGGTTTTCCAATAAATTCAATATTTGTATTTTCATCAAAGCCAAAAGCTGTCGGAACAGGACCACTAGGATCGGTATCTTGAGAATAAATACTCCATCCATCCGCAACCGTGGCAGTAAAAGTGACCTCGTATTCAGCGTCGGTTATTTTTTTAGCTGCATATGCCCATTTAACAGGGTTTTGTGCTTGAATGGTATTGGTAAAAAGGAAACTAAAAAGTAGCAATAAGTAAGTACAATTCATGAGTTGATTCTATTTATTTGATCGGTTCGGAATACAGCCTACAAAATTTACGATTTTTTAAAGAAGATGCGACTGTTAAACCTACGCTTAACATTTATTTATGATTTTATTAAGGGCTTTAGTCGAAAAATCAATCAATTTTAACTGAACTCCATTTAATTTTGATAGTTTAAAAACTGTTTTATTATTCAATGGTTATATAAGACAGTTTTTAGTGACCGAAAATTATTATTAGAAGAAAATAGAATATGCTCGAAATAAAAAATTTACATAAAACTTATAGCAGCGGAAATAAGGCCGTCAATGTCTTAAAAGATATTAATTTTAAAATTGAAAAAGGAGAAATTGTCTCTATTGTTGGTCCATCGGGTAGTGGTAAAACAACCCTCTTAGGCTTATGTGCAGGCTTAGATAAAGCAACCGCTGGCTCTGTTATTTTAAGTAATACCGCTCTAGAACCGTTGAATGAAGATGAACGAGCGGCATTAAGAAACAGAGAAGTTGGTTTTATTTTTCAAAATTTCCAATTGATTCCTACTTTGACGGCTTTGGAAAATGTGATGGTGCCTTTAGAATTACGTGGAGAAAAAGGGTCTGCTAAAAAAGCAATGGACTTATTAGAAAAAGTAGGCTTGGCTGAAAGACACGATCATTACCCCACTCAATTATCTGGAGGGGAACAACAACGGGTCTCTTTAGCTCGTGCATTTTCCAATGATCCCAAGATTTTATTTGCGGATGAACCTACGGGTAACTTGGATGAAGAAACAGGTAAAAAAGTAGAAGATTTATTGTTTAAACTCAACGAAGAATCTGGAACTACTTTGGTAATTGTAACGCATGATTTAAATTTAGCGGCTAAGACTAGTCGAATAATTAAGTTGAAGGGTGGAAAAGTTGTGGAGGCTTAGTTCCGTTATCCGTTATCGGTTTTCGGTTGTCCGTTAACTTAGCAATTAACGGACAAGCGATAAATAATAAAATCTAAGTAGTTTTTCAAAAATTTAGCAAATCTCCTCATTCCCACCTATTTTTGCCAAAAAATTAAAAATGGCCAAACCTATAAATTTAGCGACTAACTGGACACTTGTTTTAAAAATTTTCTTTCCGATTCTTTGGGGCGCCTTTTTTGGGTTGATTACTATTGCGTTTTGGTTTAGTGAGGAACCGATGGTCGGAACAATGCCGATTGATAGTTTTCGTTTACTCATCAGTTCTTTCTTATTTACAGGAATGGCAGTACTCTATTTTTCTTTTATGCAATTAAAAAGAGTAGAAGCAGATGAGCATTTCCTTTATGTCACAAATTATAAAGATACCGCTCGCTACCCTTATCATAATATTGAAAAGCTGGAAGAAGCGAATTATTTTCTATTTAAAATTATCCGTGTCTATTTTAAAGAAAAAGGTATTTTTGGTAAGAAGGTTATTTTTTTGGCCAATCAGTTTAGATTGCAAGAGGTCTTGAAACAACAAAAAGAATTGGCTGATTTATTTAAAGAGGAGGTCTTGTGATATTTTATCGTTTTTCTAAGGTATTGGTAGGACTAAATTGATATTGCTATTGAGGTTGACATTGCCATTGATATTAAAATTTAGCCCATTCCCAGCGGGACTAAAGATGGGTAGTAGAAAAATGAACAGATACCCACACCACCAAAATTTTCGTGCCGTAGGTACGCAAGATGGGTAAAAGCTAAAAAGGATAAGTATCCATCATTAGAATAATAGCCACCCCTGCCGCTGCACCAGAGACAAATAAATTCCACTCTCGTTGTTTTACCTTAAAAATAGTCAAGGCTAAGAAAGCACAACCTAAAATAATCGCTACAATCAGTAATTGCCCCAATTCTACACCCACATTAAAAGCAAAGAGCTGCGTAACTAAAGTATCTTCCTCTCCTGGCATCAAGGCAGAACGTAAAAAATTAGAAAAGCCCATACCGTGTATCGTACCAAAGAATAAGGCTAATAGATAAGTAATATTTATTTTTTTGTTAGAAACAGTTTGTTCTTCCTCTCCTTTATTTTTTTGCCAAACATTAAAAAGACTCGTCAACAAAATCGTTACAGGAATTAAAAACTCTACCAACTTAGTAGAAACAGGAATAATATTTAATACCGCCAATGCTAGTGTGATAGAATGACCAATGGTAAAAGCGGTCACTAAAAGTAGTACTTTTTTCCATTCGGAAAGTCGATATATAGCGCATAAAGCAACTAAAAAAAGGATATGATCATAAGCTGCGATATCCGAAATGTGCTCAAAACCTAATGTTAAAAAAGTGCGAAAAATTGACTCCATCAGAACATATCGTTATTTTTATAAAATATTTACTAGGCAAAAAATAGGGGATTTCCCTAATTTGCTCGTCTATGAGAAAGCGGAACAAAGTTACTAAATAATGATTCCTTCCCTATTTGATGGTAAAATAATTGATATTTTTTTTTGTTATTGCATTATTTTTACCACCTTTCAGCATTATTTGAGCATCTAATTTCGTTTATCTTCATATTACCTGACTGAAATGAACTAGTGAAATAGTTTGTGGTTATAATTACCCATGAAATATTGTATTCCCATCATAGTATTTTGCCTGCTTTTATGCAGTTGCAATCAATCGACCGAACGATTGGAAGGGTTTGCAGTTCATGGTATTGATGTTTCCCATCATCAAGTCGAAATTAATTGGGATACGATAGCTACTCAAAAAATAGATTTTGCCTTTATTAAAGCTACGGAAGGTAGAGATTTTAAAGACAATTGTTTTGTTCAAAACTGGGAAGAACTAAAAAGAGTGGATATTAAAAGAGGCGCATATCATTTTTTCCATCCTAACTTATCTGCACAAGAACAAGCCGAGAATTTTATTAGAACCGTTGATATGCATTTCGGGGACTTGCCGCCTGTTCTAGATTTTGAAGTTACTAATAATGTAGCAAAAGCAGAAATAATTGAGCAGCTACAAATTTGGTTAGATTTAATAGAAACCCATTATAAAATCCGCCCCATTATTTACACCAATCAAAAATTATACTTTAAATATTTACTCAATAATTTTAAAGAATATCCGATTTGGATGGCGCGCTATAATACTATTGAACCAAACATGCTCTCCCAAAAAGAATGGGCATTTTGGCAATATGGCAATAAAGGCTCGGTCAAAGGCATTGAAGGTTTTGTTGACCTGAATGTATTTAAAGGGAACTTAATGGAATTAGAAAATATGAGCCTCTCTCCAGAAACGGCTATTAGTAATATTATGGTTGGGAATTGATTATGTACAGGCGAATTCATTCGCCTCTGGGTCATGGCGGCGAATGAATTCGACCTGTACAGATAAAATAATAATCGAAATTCTGTACAAAATCGCTAGGAATTCACCTTAAAATACCGTCTCTACGAGACTCTAAGATTTAGAAGTAATTACCGTTGAGCGTTTTTACCAATATACCGCCTCTATGAGGCTGGTTCATCAGAAATTCTAGTCTCCTAGAGACGAAATATAGGTAAAATAACTGTCGAAAATACGTATTTTTTCTCGGAGTCTCGTTAGAGACGGCATTTAGAATATTTATCTGTACAGGTCGAATTCATTCGCCGATACTTTATTCCTTTGCCGAAAGTTGACTAGGTTTCACCGTAATTACTTCCAATTCTTTTAATTCGCCACCTTCCACAACTCCTAAACTTCTTTGCTGACTAGTATTCCCAAAAGCGTATTCGCAATTTTGTCCATTTCGACTGCAATCTATTACCGCATCGAATAATTTCCAATAGCCATAATAATCTACCGCATTTGTCTTAGTAATCCGTAGTGCTTTCTTAGCCGTATAATTCAAATGTCCAGAATCAAAGGCTTCATCTACACAGTAGGTTTCATTATGTCCTGCAGAAATTCCATTGTCGCTATCTACTTGCTGGCGTATTAAGTTTCTTTGAGGCGTATTAGTAGCGGTCTCAAATATTTTCACCCCCATTTCATCTCCTACGATATAATCCTTTTCATTGACCATGACTAATAACTTGACATCCGTTGGTATAGCTGCATAATTATCTAACTTTCCTGCTTTAAATGGACCTGTTCCAGGTGCACAAAGAAAAATGCCTTTAGGTTTTGGTATCTCGTATTTCTCCCAATTCAGCGTAATTTCTGCACCTAAAATACCTCCGTAGGAATGACCGACAATGCACAATTCCTCTTTTCTGGTTGGTATATGTTTCTCGCTTTCCTCAATTGTTTTTAAGGCGGTTTGAATACCCGTAATTACATTGGGAGAAAATTTTTCAGCTTTTGGAGAGAATATATTTTTCTGGTATCTAGGATAAATAACCGTATTCCCTTTTCGGACTAAATGCTTAATCCATTGTCCATAAATCATTGGATTATATCCGCCATATCCATGAATAAAAACAATTAAATTCGTCGTTTTAGGCGTCGGTAAAGCAGGTTCAAATAACCAAAAACCATCTTCTTGCTCCGCATAATTGTGAAATAAAACAGAATCGTGTTGATAAGTCGCACTCCCTGGGCCTATTGTTGGTTGTTGGAAAGTTTGTCCAATTAATGGAAATAGTACATAAAATAAGCAGATAAAAACCAATAACTTTTTCATGGATGACTGGCTAAATTTTAAACAATCGGATAATGATGTTTAAAGGAAACGTATCAAAACTAGATTCTGTTTTTAAGTTTTGAAAATATTAACCTACTGAAGAACATGAGCGTCATTTGAATATTAAATTTAGTTTAAAATTAATGACAAAATCAACTACAGATTGGTCAATTCTATTTGTTAGAAATTAAGATTAATTTTAAAATATAATTTAGTTATCTATACAATAATCTCTCAGAAAATCAATTTTAAAGAAATATATATCGGCTAAAACCAACAATATTCACTCCTTTTTTCTAAATTGGCATACTATTCAGACTAATAAACAACTGTGCTGTAAAACTGATATACCATGAAGTCAATTTCTTACTACTCTATTGCCGTAGCTGCTTTTCTAACTTTTGCGCTTTTTGCCTCTTATACCGATTCAAATGAAAAGCCATTAACGCTTGGTGATTTCTCTACTACTCATCAATTGCCTCAAATTATTAAACCTGTTAATTTAAACAAAGCATTTGACTTTGCAGGTGAGGCGGTGCCTATGGAAAATTTTGATGCGAGAGAAAGATTAGATAGAGAACTGACGGAAAATTCTTACCGTCATGGAAAAAATATGCTCAACTTGAAAAAAGCAAATCGTTATTTTCCCATGATAGAAAAAATTCTTGCAGAAAATGGCGTACCTGATGATTTTAAATATGTAGCTGTAGCTGAAAGTGATTTAAGTAACGCCGTTTCGCCAGCAGGGGCTAGAGGTTTTTGGCAATTCATGCGCCCAACCGCCAGAGATTATGGTATGGAAGTTACCGCAACGGTGGATGAACGCTACCATATTGAAATGTCTACTCGCGCTGCTTGTAAGCATATTTTGAAACTGAAAAAAATTATGGGTAGTTGGACATTAGCTGCCGCCGCTTATAATGTTGGGCAAACTCGACTTAAAAGAGAAATGACTGCTCAAAGAGCTAATAATTTTTATGATTTAAATCTAAACCACGAAACTTCTCGATACTTATTTAGGCTACTCGCCTTCAAAGCTATTCTTCAAAATCCACAAGACTTTGGTTTTAATTTGGGCTCCGAAGGCTATCAGCCATTAGACAATTTTGCCGTTGTAGAAGTTAATACAACCATTCCTAATTTGGGGGACTTTGCTCAAAAATATGGGACTTCTTATCGAATGCTTAAATTATATAATCCCTGGTTGATTTCTACTTCTTTGGCAAATAAATCTGGCAAACAGTATTTTATTAAGATTCCACAGCAATAGTTGGCAGTCAGTCAGTATGCAGTAGGCAATTTGTCCTATTTAATCGCTAAGATTTAGCAGATTGCACATTTGCTCTGTCAACATCCTCCATTTATGCTGTAGAACATACTCACTAATCCTATATTTATTAAAAAACACTCCTATAAATCTTACCCTTTTTGCCGCTAGTTACGAGAGATTGGTCGCAAATTTGCAGGTATTATCCTACATTTTGGTCGCTATTTTCACAACCAAATGTTAAACATCCTTATAGAATAATCTTTTATTTGTAAAAAGAGTTATTTTAAAGCTTGTATTTGATAACGTGAACCAAATTTCTGCGTTATAGAGTAGTACTGAATTTCACCGACTTCTATAAATATTCATACCATGGCAAATCAAAAGGATAATTATCAGTTATTGATTACAAAACTTGACCAGTTCATTAGGAAGTTTTATGTCAATCAATTGATTCGAGGTGGCTTATACTCCATTGGCTTGATTCTCTTCCTATTTATCGCTATCAATACCTTAGAGCATTTTTTCTATTTTGATACGAGTGTTCGGAAAGGACTTTTTTATTCCTTTGTTGGGGTTAGTGCTGCGGCATTGATTGGTTGGGTTGTTTTACCTTTATTAAAATATTTTAACTTAGGACAAGTTATTTCTCACCAACAAGCGGCTGAAGTTATCGGTAGTCATTTTGGAGATGTGAAGGATAAGTTATTGAATGTCCTCCAATTGAAAAATCAAGCGGAACAATCGCCTAATGCGGAGTTAATTCTAGCGAGTATCAATCAAAAAACGGAAAAAATTAAACTTATTCCTTTTAAGGCTGCGATTGACCTTGGTAAAAATCGAAAATACTTGCGGTATGCTTTGCCACCATTGTTATTGTTATTGACGATGTTAATTGCTGCACCGAGTATGATCACGGATAGCTCGAATCGCTTGATTAATAATGATACAAAATTTGAACGTCCAGCTCCTTTTCATTTTCAAATTGATGAAGAAGATTTAACCGTTGTCCAATTTGGTGATTATACTTTAAATGTAGAAGTCGAAGGAGAAGCTTTGCCGAATGAAGTGTATATTGATATTGATAATTACAAATATCGATTGAATAAAACAGAAGCAGGAAAATTCACTTATCAGTTTAGTAACGTTCAGAAAAAAACAGACTTTAAATTATTTTCTAGTGGCGTAGAGTCGGATGATTATGCCTTGAATGTTTTGGCCAAACCAAATATTTTAGGCTTTGATGTCAAACTAGATTACCCTGCTTATACGCAAAGAAAAAATGAAGACTTATCCAATATTGGCGATTTAGTTCTACCAATTGGTACTAACATCGACTGGATTTTTAATGCACAGCATACCGATAATATCAATATCCTTTTTTCTAGTACTGGAGAAAGTGAGGCGATTACTAGATTTAGTGATGAGTCTTTTACGCACAAGAAGAAAGCCTTAAAAGACGAAGGTTATAAGTTATTCATTTCTAATGAGTTATTACCAAATGCTGATTCTATTTCTTATCGAATTACCGTTATTCCTGATCAATATCCAACCATCAATGCAGAGAAATTTGTGGATAGTTTGAATGAAAAATTATTCTTTTTTGTAGGAGATGCAGCGGATGATTATGGTCTGCGAGGACTTTCTTTTAACTATAGAATCAATAAAGAAAGTGGCAAACAAGGAGAGTTAACAACGGTTCAACTTAAAAAGCCTGATGCTAAGCAAGCGCAATATAGTTATACTTGGGACATCAACGATTTGGAATTAGCACCAGGGGATGAAGTAGCTTATTACTTTGAAGTTTTTGATAATGACGGCGTGAATGGTAGCAAGTCTGCTCGAACCAATATCATGTTATTTGCTACTCCAACTTTGGAAGAATTGGAGGCAGAAACAGAGCAAAATAACGAAGATATTAAGGATAATTTACAGAAATCTCTAGAGGAAAATAAGAAGGTGCAGCAAGAAATGAAGAAGACTAGAGATAAGATTTTGCAGAAAAAAGAACTGGATTGGCAAGATAAAAAGGAACTAGAAAAGTTATTGGAGCGCCAAAAGCAGTTAGAAAAAATGATTGAAGACGCGAAAAAAGACTTTGAAGAGAACCTTAAAAATCAAGAAAATAATAAACCAAACGAGAAGATTCAGGAAAAACAAGAGCAATTACAGAAGAAATTCGACGAGTTGATGACGGATGAGATGAAGGAATTGATGGAAAAAATGGAAGAATTGTTACAAAAAATGGAGAAGGAAGATGCGCTGGAGATGATGGAAGACATGGAAATGAGTGAGCAGCAAATGGAGAAAAACTTAGAGCAATTAGAAGAATTGTTCAAACAATTGGAGATGGAATATGAGATGCAACAGCAAATTGATAAGCTGAATAAATTAGCAGAAGAGCAAGAAAAATTAGCGGAAGAAACGGAAAAAGCAGCGGAAGAACAAGAAGAAAATAAAGAGGAAAATGCTAATGAAGAAGAGAACAAAGATGGAGAAGAAAAGGATGGAGAAGAAAAGGATGGGGATAAGAAAGAAGGGGATGAAAACTCGGATGAAGAAAATAAAGATGGGGATAAAAAAGAGGGTGAAGAAGAAAATAAAGACGGCGATAAAAAGGACGGTGACCAGCAAGATGGGGACAAAAAAGATGGAGAAAAGAAATCTCAGGAGCAATTACAAAAAGAGCAAAAAGAGATTCAAGAAAAATTAAAAGAAATTGAAAAGAAGAATGAAGAATTGAAGAAGAAGAATGAGGAGCTAGAAAAGCCAATGCAGATGGAAGATCAAGAGGAACAAATGGATGGTGCGCAGGAAGATATGGAGCAAAGTCAGCAGCAGATGCAGAAAAAGCAGAATAAAAAAGCTTCGAAATCTCAGAAAAAAGCGGCTCAGAAAATGAAACAAATGGCGCAGCAGATGCAACAGGGCATGGAATCTGGGGAGATGGAACAAATGGAAGAGGACATGGCGGCGTTGAGACAATTATTAGAAAATTTAGTTGGTTTGTCTTTCGACCAAGAGGAATTAATTAATGAAGTTAGAGCCAATACCATCAATACGCCTAAGTATGTAGAAGATGTACAGCAGCAATATAAACTAAAAGATGACTTCAAATTAATCGAAGATAGTTTGCAAGAATTAAGCAAACGGGTTTTCCAAATTGAATCTTTTGTTACCGAAAAAGTAACAGAGATTAATTCAAATATGAAGTCTAGTTTAGAGGAATTGGAAGAACGTAAAAAACCACAAGCAACGGATCATCAACAAAGAACAATGACCAATGTTAATGATTTAGCCTTGATGTTGAGCGAAGTGATGGATCAAATGCAGCAGCAAATGTCTAGCATGATGTCTGGTAGTCAAATGTGTTCTAAGCCTGGTGGAAAATCTGGTAAGTCTGGCAAGAGTGGAAAAGTACCGATGGATAAAATTTCTCAGGGACAGAAACAAATGAATGGGCAGATGCAACAAATGAAAGATGCAATGGAGAAAATGCAAGGGGATAAAGGGCAAGCTAAACAATTTGCGCAAATGGCGGCTAAGCAAGCGGCACTTAGAAAAGCATTGAGAGAAGCTAAACAAAAAATGCAAGAGCAAGGTCGTGGAAAAGATGCGCAAGGTTTACAAGAAATCATGGATGCCATGAATAAGGTAGAAACTGATTTGGTCAATAAAAGATTATCCAATGAAATGATGAAGCGACAAGAACAAATTTTGTCTCGATTGTTGGAAGCAGAAAAAGCGGAAAGAGAAAGAGAATTTGACAATAAACGAAAAGCAGAAGCGGCACAACAAGCGGAACGAAAATTCCCGCCTTCTTTAGAACAATATATTAAAGAGCGAGAAGCAGAAATTGAATTATATAAATCCGTTTCTCCTGCACTTCGTCCTTATTATAAGTCTTTAGTAGAGGAATATTTTAAGGAATTAAAGGCAAAGTAAAATTCTAGTGACAAATAAAAAAGGGCTACTTTCGATTGAGAGTAGCCCTTTTTTTATTTCACAATTTGGAGTTTATACAGATTCTTTTCGATTCCCCAATTCTACCAAAAAGTCATTTAAGATATGATTAAAAACCGCTGGCCGTTCCATCATCGGCGCATGCCCACATTGATCCACAATAAACAACTGAGAATTGTCAATTAATTCATGGAATTTTTCGCCCACAAATTTTGGCGTTACCGTATCCTCCTTTCCCCAAATTAATAGGGTAGGTGCTTTGATTTGATACAACTTGTCTCCTAAATTATGTCGAACGGCTGATTTTGCACAAGCAATAATTCGGATCGCCTTATTTCTATCATTTACCGTCGTAAATACTTCATCCACTAATTCTTTAGTCGCTACCTCTTTATTATGAAAAATATCCTCTGTCTTATTTTTGATAAACTCATAATTCCCTCTTTTCGGAAAAGTAGATCCCAATGAATTTTCAAATAAACCAGAACTTCCAGTTAAAGTAATCGATCGTATTTGTTCAGGTTGCGCCAAAGCATATAATAAAGAAACATGACCACCTAGAGAATTCCCTAGTACATGCACTTTACCATAATTTTTATAAGCAACAAAATCGACCACATGGTCAACTAATCCGCCTAAGCCGACTTTTCTAATAGGTAAGTCAAAAATGGGTAGCATTGGCACGACCACATTATGCGTTTTTGCAAAATGATTGATGATGCCTTGAAAATTGCTCAATGCACCAAAAAGGCCATGTAGCAACATTAGCGTTTCGCCCTTCCCCTCTGTTTCAATATATTTGAATTTTCCTTCTTCCCTAAGTTGATATTCCATCTAGGTATTTAATAAAAATAAAGTGAGTTTTTATGATTTTATAGTTTAGTGATAATTAATACTACTGAACTATGCTACAAAAATATCACTTTTATTTCGTCATGGCAATTTTATGTTCAAATCTAGTTCTTTGAACAACAAAAATATATTTATAATATAATTTTTATTTTTATATTTTTCGATTTCAAAAAAGAAAAACTGGTAAAATCTGAATTTTACGTTATTAACATCTGTTGATAACTTTGTTAATAACTATAATCTTGCACCTTTGTTTTGCACTAATTCACAAATTTTCTTGTTAGTTTGTGCATATCTTTTAGTTTTTTAGGAAGTGGTAAACATTTTGTTTTCTTTAAATTGAAAATTAACATATAATAAAATTGCCAACAAAATTAAGGCCCCTGCCTGGTGCATTGCTCCATAAACTAGCGGGATTCGACCAAAACAATTCACAATTGTTAATATTCCGAGCAAAAATTGTACGGCTAACATACCTATTAGTAATTTATTTCCTAAACTCAATTGGCTAGATATTTTTACTTTTCTAATTTTTATAAAAAAGTAAATAATCAAACCTGATAGGAGATAGGCCGTACTTCGATGTAATATTTGGACAAAAGCTTTTACCGAAGCACTTCCTTCATAGTCTACAATATCTGCTGCATTTCCACTTAATGCACTCATCAAACGATCTCCTTCTACAAAAAATGGAAAATATGGATGGATTAAACCAGCTCGCATACCTGCCATCAATCCACCAAAAATAATTTGAATCATTAATACGCCAGCTATCCCCCAGCCTAGCTTTTTAAATGTAGTTAATTTATAATCTGTTGTCAATGGTTGCCGAGCCATAAACCACGTCCAAATCAAATAACCGAATAAAATGGTAGCGAGCGATAAGTGTCCGACTAATTTATAAGCACTTACCCATGTTCGATTATCTGCGTTTAAGCCACTAGCCACCATTATCCAGCCGAAGGTGGCAACAATTGCAGCTAATCCTACAGTTATCCCCAACCTTTTCAACAACCAGTTAGGAATTTGCTTTTTCCAGAGAAAAAATAGAAATGGAAATAGAAATACAAAACCTAGAGTCCTTGCCCATAGTCGATGAAAGAACTCCCAGAAAAAGATCACCTTGAAACCTGATAAATCCATATCTGCATGAATCGTTTCGTATTGTTTCTTAGCTGCCACTTTGTAGAGTTCAAAAGCTTCTATCCATTCCGCTTCGTTCAATGGCGGAATCGTTCCTTGAATAACTGCCCACTCGGTAATGGATAAACCAGAATCCGTTAATCGAGTAACGCCTCCAATAACGACCTGAATAAAAACCATTGCCACCCCAATGAATAACCAAATACGAACTGCTCGACTAATTGAATTTTTTAGATCGCTACTTTCTGCTGATAAATTAATTTGTTCGACGACTTCTTTTTTCATTTTTATTTTTTCTGTAGTATCCTACTCCTATTAGAGATACTGCTTGGCTACAAATTGAAATGCGTGACATAAAAAAAGAATTCTCTTTTTTATACACACTTCTAATATCTTGTTAATAGATTATAATTTAAATTTAAAAAAAAACTACTCATCATTAGAGGTGTTAGTTTGTGAATATTAATTTTCCCTAAACCTTGATGAATTCCTTACTAACTTTTCTACTTTATTATCAACAGCTAATTAATACCCAAAATCCTTTGCTATCAAGGCTTTAGCTATTTATCCACAAATAAGTGGAGAACTTTTCTATTAGTTCTTTTCTAATTGTGGACTATTGATAATAACTCCTAAATCTGTTAGTAGGCTATTTGCTTTTTGTTACTAACTCCTTCTTTTTGTTACTGGACTAGTCCCGTTGTGAGTAACTGTGATAAACTATCCACTAATTCACATCGCTTTCCACAGTTACTGACACTATTCTAACACCTATTTTGCTCCCTAATTTCAATAAGACTATATGTTAGATTTATTAAAACTAAAACCTCTATTTATATAACACAAAGGTCAGCCTATTTCCCTTATATCATTGTCATTTTTTTATAAAATATTGTCGATTGACAAAGGATTTGGCTAACTGCTAAAGGATAGGTTATTGATGATTAAGTACTTATAAATTTAGTGTTTTCTATTTATTGATTATTTGGTCAACAAGTAGAAATTTTGACTAGAAATTTTACCAAAAATGCGATGTGGAAAAAATCATTGATTTCTGTGAATAACCCTTGCCCAAAAATGATAAACTAACGGACTTTTCAAGCTTACGAACAAAAATCTTTTTATTCTCCACGTTTTCCACACAGTTGTAAACATTCGTTTATAACTTTTGTATTTTTCAAAAATCACTCAAAAATAATGCCCCTGAGAATCGTGTATTTGAAAACGAGCTGTATCATAGTCCAGTATATTTTACAGAAAAAGCGTTTAAACAATTAGATTACGTCTATTTTGTAGCTAAAATGCCCTTTTTTGACGAATTCATTGGGCTTTCCCATTAATTCGAGTCTAATAAATTGATATTAATGCTTTCTTATTGCTGGATGTAAACGCCAATTTTCGCGAAACAATCATCTATCTTTTAAAAATTATGTTGTTTAGATTTTTACTGGCACTTCTATTTTTTCCTATTTTTCTATCTGCTCAAAAAACTAAATTGAAAGAAATCTATTTTTATAATTCCTCTCAAGTAAGTAAAGCCTATTTTGTATTAAAGAGAAATAAGCTCATCAAACATGGTGTGTATAAATCCTATTTTGAAAATGGTAAAATTAAAGAGACTGGAATTTATGACTTCAATTTGAAAGTAGGAGATTGGACAGCATTTAATCATTATGGTTTACCCAAAAAATATAAAACTTATGAAAAAGGAAAACTAGTGAAGCAGCGACAGACTGGAATCTGGGAAGAAATCTACAAAGGTGGAAAAGTTATTAAAAGGTATGATCATGATAAAAAAGAACAACTCGAAACAACTTTTGTTATTCAACCTGACTTTCCTAAAATTGCTAGAAAAAATAATATTCAAGGAGTTGTTGAAATAGAATTAATGATAAACGAGGATTGTAAAATTGGCGTAATTAATCTCACTAAGTCTTTGGGGTGGGGTTGTGATGAAGCTGCTTTAAAAGCTATTCGGGAATTAGTAGTATTAATCCAAAAATATGATCGTAATAGATGTACTGGAATTAGGCAAATAATTCCAGTACATTTTAAGATAGAGTAGTAACTATGTTTTGTGAAAATTGATTGTTGGAAATAAGGGCTTCAACTTTCAACTGCTGGGGTTTGTTTAATAAACTGTGTCAAAAATTAAAAAATAGTTTAAAAATATATCAAATCAGCAATTTTCAGATTTTAGAATCCTAACTTTACCTCATCAGGCGAAGCGGAGTATGGCGATGCTGAGGAGCAACCATACGAGGAATAACCTGTGCTGACTAGCATAAGTCAAATCAAAGCCAACTGTCAGAAATGATGGTTGGTTTTGTCATTTTAGGCATACTCAATGGGGCTAAATATGCGTGTTAGCCAATGCCTAAAAAAACCTATGTTAGAGCGTCTGTCTAGCTTAACCAATATTTAAATCAAGCTTCATTCTATCCTCAAAATAAATGGCTAACTGTTGAGCAGATAAGGCCCAATTAGAAATAGAAGTTGTCCATTTTTTTTGAATATCCCTTGAAGCTAAAAATATCATTTTTAGTAATGCCTGTTCGTTAGGAAATACGCCTTTAGATTTAGTAACTTTACGAAGTTGTCGATTAAATCCTTCTACCGTATTGGTTGTATAAATGATTCGGCGAATATCTGGTGGATACTTGAAATATTGACTTAATTCTTCCCAATTATTTCGCCAACTCAAAAGCACAATTGGATACTTCTCTCCCCATTTTTTCTCCAGTTCATCTAGCATTCCTTCCGCTGCATCTTTAGTACTTGCTCGATATACTTTTTTCAAGTCTCTCAAGAAAGATTTTTGATCTTTACTTGCCACATATTTTAAGCTATTCCTGATTTGATGGACAATGCACAATTGAACTTCTGTTTTTGGAAAAGTGCTATGAATTGCCTCTACAAAGCCCGTCAAGTTGTCAATACAAGCTATTAGTATGTCTTTTACGCCTCTGTTTTGCAAATCTGACAGCACACCAAGCCAAAAATGCGCCCCTTCATTTTCTGAAGCATACAAACCTAAAAGATCTTTTTGTCCAGAACAACTGACTCCTAAAATCACATATATCGAACGGCTAACTGTCCTACCATCTTCTCTTATTTTATAATGAATACAATCCATCCAAATGATAGGATAAACTGCCTCCAAAGAACGACTACGCCAGGCTTGCATTTCTGGCAAAACTTGATCCGTAATTGCAGTCATTTTACCCTTGGATATTTCCAAGCCATAAAGATCTTCTAAGTGTTCACTTATATCGCCATAGCTCATCCCTTTGGCGTACATAGATATGATTTTATCATCTAGACCTTTGCCTAAAAATGTTTGCCGTTTGGGTAATAATTCTGGTTCAAAACTACCAGTTCTATCTCGGCTCGTTTCCAGTTCAAATTGACCGTAATCGGTCTTTACTGTTTTGTTCGTTTTTCCATTCCTCCGATTGGTATTGCCTGCAGCTTTTTCTTCATATAAATGAGCATTTAATTCCCCTTCCAAACTCGCTTCTACTATTCTTTTAATCAGCGGTGCTAGAATACCATCTTTGCCTCCTAACTGCTCGCCATTTCGCAACTGCTCAACTGCATCTTTTTCAAAATCGCTCAATTCTTCGTAACGATTCTTTTTCTGAGTCTTCTTTTTTAACGTCATCTGTTTTGTCTTTTTAGCAAATTTCTACTTTTTTTTGAAATTTACTACTGACACACTTTATTTAACAGTCTCAACTGCTGCTGTTGACTGCTTACACTCTTAGATATCTAACTTTAAATAAACTGGACAATGATCAGATTGTCGAGCTTCTTCAATATGATAAGCTTCAACTAATTTATCTTTTAGATTCTCAGTTACTGACTGGTAGTCTATTCTCCATCCTTTATTATTGGCTCGGGCGTTCGCTCTATAACTCCACCAGCTATACTCTACTTTCTCTGGATTCAAATGTCGATAACTATCCACCATTCCACTCGCAAACCATTTAGTCATCCATTCCCTTTCTTCTGGTAAAAATCCAGAATTCTTTTTATTGCCTTTTGGATTATGGATATCCATTTCAGTATGGGCAATATTATAATCTCCTACTAAAATGATTTGCTTGCGCTCTTTTTTTAATTCTTGAATCCAATCAAAAATATCATCTAAGAATTTGTATTTAAAATCTTGTCGAATATCTCCCCTAGTTCCTGATGGAAAATAACAATTTAGTAAAGTTAAATCTCCAAAGTCCGTTCGAATCATTCGCCCTTCATTATCATAAGCTTCGATGCCCATTCCATTGACGACTAAATCTGGTTTTTTCTTCGAGATAGTTAGAACCCCACTATAGCCCTTTTTCTCTGCATTTTCCCAGTAGTGCTGATAACCCAATTCTTCAAAAGGTGTCATATCTACCTGTTCTGGTCTGGCTTTGGTTTCTTGTATACATATTATGTCATAATCATTGGCTGCGATAAATTCTACTAAGCCTTTTTTGATTGCTGCCCGAATACCATTAACGTTATAGGAAATAATTTTTAACATCTGTTGATAAGTTTGTTGATAATGTAGATAACCTCTAGTATTTGTTTTTCTAAAATGCTGTTTTTAAAATTTATAATGGTTTAGCATTAATTTTTTTGATAAATGTAATTATTAGAAATATCAAACTAATTAGAATAGCTTCAATTTGGAATTGCCAGTTGTAAGCATAGGTATTTATAAAATATTCTTCAAAAATTATCATCCCAAGTGCATTGAGAAAAAAGATGATGCCTATAGAAGGGAAAATTTCTTTTTCATCAGTTTTTGCTATATAAAAATAATAGCTTGAGATTAAGCTGAAAATGAGATTAAGCATTATGATAAAAATTGCGGTATCATTAAAAAAAATAGATGAAATAATACCTAGTATACTTAGGTTAGAATATCCCATTAAAACTTGAAGTACACTTATAAACGAACTGATAAATAGAAATAAAAAAATATAGACTATTTTTTTGTATGATTTAAAATAGCTCATTCTCATTATTTGGTAATAAAAAAGACATGATTAAAACAATCATGCCTTTTATTTATTTTTTAAATGAATGATTATTCGTCAACGAACTCATCACTCATCATTCATCACTAAACTTACCCCATTTCAGAAACAACTTCCTTCACTTCAGGAATCATTCGTTGCAACATGCCTTCAATTCCAGATTTCAAAGTAACCGTTGAAGAAGGACAACCACTACAAGAACCTTGTAGAATTACGGTAACAATTCCGTCTTTAAAAGACTTAAAAGCGATGTTTCCACCATCCATTTCTACGGCTGGTTTTACATAAGTATCTAGTAAGTCCTTAATTTTTTGTACCAATTCTGCTTCGTCACCAGAATATTCGTAGCCAGTTCCTTTTTCTGCTTCGATTTCTGCCATTGCTTCTGCAAAACCTTCATTGACAATCTCCCCACCATCTTCGATATAATTCTTGATGTACTTTTTAGCTTGTAACATGATGTCTTCCCAAGCATAATTGATATGTTTGGTTATCGTCACGAAATTATTACAAACGTAAACGCCTTTGGTATATGGCTGCTCGAATAAGGCAGTCGCAATTGGCGACCATTCTTTTGCCAATTCTTCTTCTCTAAAATCTGCTGTACCTTGATACAACATTCTATTGGTGACAAATTTTAAAGATTCTGGATTTGGTGTTTGCTCGGTGTATAACATGACCGGGCTTTTAGTTGCTGTACTCATTTTTTATTACGGTTGACGGTACACGGTGATCGGTTGACGGTCAGCCCGGTACTCCATTATTCAAAATTTATTTTAAAATTATTGGTTTTGACTTACAAAATTAAGTCTTCATACTTTAAAAACACATTAAATCCCTTTTCGTTGAAATATTTTTTAGTTTCTGTATAACTTCTGTTACTTGTTGCCAAAACAAAGTCGCCGCCCCAAGCTCCTAAGGATTTTACGACGCCCCAATAATCACTAAAATAAATGGATTGTACTTTTTCAAAGCCTATTAATTCAGCAATGATATTTTCATGTTCTACGATTATTTTTTCAAAGCCTTTTAATCCACTAATGTGGATAAGTTCGGTGGATAACGTGGATATTTTTTGGATTTTTGTATCAGAAATGCCTCCTTTTTCCCGATAACGGGCAATTCCTTTCTTACTATCCTGCTTTTTACCTAAATAAACGAAATAAAGCTGGTTTTTAAAGCTTGGATTGAAGTTAACTGGCTGAAAAACGGGCTTGAGATTCGCGTGTAGCTGATAACTTAGGGGACTGGTCGCTCCTGCGCAAGCTATATCGTATCCAGAACCGCCAAATGCTTTAAATAATAATTCAAATGGATCGCATTTTGCCCATTGGGCAATCATGTATACTAAAGTGGAACTAGTACCCAACCCCCAGTTCCTTGGAAAAGTTAGTTTGGTGGTGACTTTATATCCTAATTCTTGTAGGAATGCAGGATTCTGTTGTTGTGCTTGTAATAAAATAACCCGAAGGCGTTCGGCAATTGGATGATCGTTGATTTTTTGGTGTAAATGTGTATAACTATGTTGAAACCAGGGATAACTTTTGGAATCTTGACTTTCCCAAACTAGTTTTTGTTCCTTGTTTGGTTCAACTGTTAATGATTGCCCCAATTTTGTTGGTAAGGCTATAGCCAAAGCTCCATCTAGGACTAGGTATTCTCCAGTTAATAATAATTTGCCGTTGGCGTAATATTTTTGCAATGTTGATTCTATTTTTTCTACAGGATGACATGATTATTCAAGATTAACAGGATGTGAAATAGGTGAATCTTATCAATCTAATTTAATCTTCTTATCCAATAATGATGTAATGCATAATGACAAGGTTTTCAAGATACAAAGCATATGTTAGATAATCAGATAGAAAATTGATAACAAGCCATGTCTGGATGTTTGAAAAAACTCTTGATAAGTTCCGTGTCATTTTTCATTTCATTTAGCGTTTTTGTGACAAGTTCTTTGAGTTCGCTGGTTGTTTTTACAAATTGATTGGCTAATTTCTTTTTCAAATAGCCCCAAACTTGTTCAATTGGGTTAAATTCGGGGCTATATGGTGGGATATTGCTTAACCATACAATCGGATTATCTTGATTTTGATTCATCAAATAGGCTTTCATTGTTTTTGAATGATGAGCAGGCGCATTATCCCATATCATGGATATTTTATCTCTACAATCCGCTACTACATTATCTATAAATCGAGTAAGTCCTAGTTGTTTAAAGCCTTCGCTTTCCCTGATTTCAAAATAAGAATAGCCATCAGGTGAAATTCCTCCTGATATACTAACAAATGCTTTGTTTTTTGAATCGCATTCTAATTCGGGCGTTTCACCTTTTGGCGCATAAGTCTTTGCTATACAAGGTAGTAAACGTACTGCTGATTCATCTTGAAAAATTATTCGCCTATTTTCATCTTCGGCTTTTTTTTATATCAACTGCCGTTTTTGATTTGAAAACCTCTACTTTTTCAGCATCTTTTCGGTAATCTTTCACTTGCGGTTTCTGAGAAGTATAATTTATACATTTCATTAAGTACCATATATAATTTTCGTGGTAATCGACCTCAAATTCTTGTTTAATCAAAGATTTTATACTCCATTTATCCCATGTGAAAAAACCATAATCTTTTGGTGATTCTAATAAAAGTGATTTTAATTGTTCTTTTTCTGTATTCGTTAGCCTTGATTTGGGGCCTGTTTTTGTTGTTTCTTCTTCTAAACCTCCATTTTTTATGGCTGTAATTATCTGACTAACAGCACTTTGTCCAATAAAGAATATTTCGCCAATCTCTGTTTGGGACATACCTTTCTTGTGACATTCATAAATCGATTTGTTTCTTTCTAATTTAGTCATATAATTTTTTATATAACTAGTTCAACAACCGTGCGAATTATTAATTCTTTATCTGATTATCTAGTTAGATAATCAGGTAAAAGATTGATATTGAAAAAATTACTATTATAATTTAATATCGTCTAACATCCGTGTCCCTGCAATAATCCGTGGTACTAATTTCTACCACGGATTATTGAAGGGACACGGATAATTATCACTTCTTTACCTGACGCTCTAGTGATCAGCATATCTTGTAAATCCTGTATAATCCTGTAATCATGTCTTATTTTTTGAGTCTATTATTATAGTAACTGGTCCATCATTAATCAATGCTACTTTCATATCTGCCCCAAATTCTCCCGTATAAACGGGGCGTCCCGAAATCATGCCCAATTGTTTGACGAATTGTTCGTATAAAGGTATCGCTATATCTGGTTTGGCGGCTTTGATAAAGGACGGTCGATTGCCCTTTTTTGTACTGGCATGTAAGGTAAACTGACTGACCACAATGATTTCTCCAGTAATGTCTTTTATGGAAACGTTCATTAATCCATTTTCATCTCCAAAAACTCGTAAGCCACTTATTTTTTTACATAACCATTGAATGTCTTCGGTATTATCTGCTGGTTCAATACCTAAAAGGATTAGAAAACCTTGTTCGATTTTGGATTTTACTTGTTGGTTGATCGTGACGGAGGCTTCGCTGACTCTTTGGATGACTACTCGCATGATGATTCTTCTGTGAAAAAAAATATTTTTTGACTAGGGTGTATTTAATAGGGATAATAGCTAAATTGATGAGAAAGCATTTATTTTATTGTATAATTTGTACCAGCTCCCCTTCCTTGTTTAAGGATTAGACCTTTTTCTAATAAACTATTTAATATTCTTTTTGCAGAGGATTTATTTATGTGTAATTGGGTAACTATTTCGCCTGATTTACATCCTGGATTGTTTGACACATAAGTTAGTACTTCTTTTTCTTTAGGTTCCATTGAAGATTTTGCTCCTGATATTTTTAATTTTTCCTCTAATTTGAATTGTACGTTGATTAAGGAATCAAGAAAAAAGTTAATCCATTCAGTAATATCTTCGTTTGGTCTTTGAGCTTGACAATTTCTTAAAACACGATAGTAGGCTTTTTTATTATTTTCAATTTCATGTTCGAAACTTACATATTCTATCCATTTATAACCTGATTTTATCAATATTAGTGTAGTTAGAAGCCTACTCAATCTTCCATTTCCATCTTGGAATGGATGAATACTTAAAAAATCATAAACGAAAGCTGCACATTTTATTAATTGGTGCACTTCTTTCTCTTTATTGTACCAATCAAGAAGTTTTTTCATCGCTATTTCTGTGGGATAACCAGGCTCTGTAGTTTTAAATACTTTCTATTTTTTCAATGGATGACCACGAAGCGTCAAACCTGTCTATTTGACTAATTATCCTTATAATTTTCCAGTTTAACTCTAAACTGAAATTGTATGCTTTCTCTTTCATGTTTAAATATACTCTTTTTTTAAAATCTGAACCAATTTGAACCAATTTTTTTAATTATTGAACCAATTTTATGATAGTGCTTAATTTTAAACAACTTCATGCCAAGCAGTAGTTGGTCGATTTGCAGGATATCCATTCTCCAGTCGGTATGCTTTACGTTCAGCGGTAAAATCCCACCATTTTTTAGTGGTATCTTTTGTTTTGGCATAATGAACAACTAATCTAAATTGGTCTTCCACACAGGAATCTATCCAATAGCCTTTTTTTCGTTCATATGCTTCTACTAACTGAGCGCTATCTTTATCGGCTAGTTCTGCTAAAGAAAAATACCCCAAAAACACTAAATCTTCAGCGAATTTAATCCCGATGGATGGTATTTGTTGAAAACTGGCTAACGCATGAATTTCTTTGGCTCGTTCTGGCGAGGTTTCTAGGATAGCGCCTAATTCACTAATCGAATAATTGGGAATATTGGCGATTTTGGATTTGTTTTTTCTTAGATTCTTTTTTTCGGTTGGGGTGAGGGGGAGTTTTAACATGATTGGTTGCTTATTTTATTCATTTAAAATTACATGTCTGAATGTTAGAGGGATTCGCCTTTTTCTATCCTGCCTAATTCCATTTACCATATCTGTTTTCCTTCCAGGTATTTCATGCATCCAACTATATCTTGATTCATCTTGTAATATTACTGTACTTTTAACTATTTTATTATTGGTAAAAATCACTTATTGGTCTTTGGTGCATATAGAATTCGTGCTCAATTTCTTCTTCAAGAATCCCTATATTTAATGCTTTTGGAAAAATTTCGATTGCTGTTTCAAATCCAGTTCTGGTGACAGCTAAAATTGTTGGAATTTCAACTTCTATTATTTCTATTTTTAATCCTTTTGAAATTTTTTCTGTAAAACTTTTATCAATTCTAAAAAATAAGGTTTTGCCATCTTCTATTTCACATAGGTATTCTGATTGATGCTTGCTTTGTGGATATAAGTTGATATATCGTGATACATTAAAATAATATATTATTACTGGCTTCCTCTTTGAAAATATTTTAGTTAGCAGTTTTTTTCTATTTTTATATTTACTTCGAATAGATAGACACCCTATTGGTATTGAGATTAAGAGAAAATTCCAATAATCATTTAACTTGGGTAGTGAAATTATCTTATGAATTAGGAAATAACCGAATGAAATAAAAATGAAGGCGAGGGTCGTTGATACTAAAATTTCTTCTAATTTAAAGATAATTGATGTCTCATACATCTCTTCAATCTTTCTCTTTTCTGTTGGTGTTATTGCTCTAGTTTTTATTAAATTTTCTTTCATTTTTGGTAGGGCTATTCTATGTAATTGTAAAAATTTATAAGCTCATATTATAGCCAATAACACTTCAAGTGACTCTTCAATACCTAATTCATCCATTTGTTTAAAGAGTGCTATTTTATCAATCGATTGATAATGTTGTGCTTTCGCTAAAACTTCAATATCCGTAACTTTTCTCATTGGCTTATTTAGTTGCTGAATAATTATTTCATCATCAGATAAATTTAATACGATTTTTTGCTTTTGTTTCACCTATAAAAAATTTTGAGTTAAAATTTGATAAAAACAAAACAACTACTTTTTGTGTCTATAAAAAATAATTTACCAATTTATGTATAATTTTTAAAAACAACAAATTTTTTAAATAAACAAAACACCCAAACCATAACCAACAATTTGTTAAAATTTCCACTCCTCTCCCAAGTCCTCAATCTCCCCCTGCTTGTAAAATTGCTTCGTAAAAACCCGTTTTTTTTGCCGATCTAGGATCAATTTGGCGATTGCTACATTTGAGGCGACGTCTGAGGAGGGCAATAGAGCGTTTCTAACGAGCTTTTCTGAAATATCGAGTCGATATAAGGAAGAGAGGAGAAAGTCTAAATTATGGGCAATATAATATGCCACCTGCGATTCTAGGAGTTGGAGTAATTCTTCCTCTGTGAGTGCTTCTTTTGCTATTTTTTCCATGCCGAAATCTCGGGCGATGAGTTTGGCAGTTTCTTTGGTTTCTTTTTTCATAATATTTATTTTAACAATCGTTAAAGAAGTATTTTAATGATGAATGATGAACGATGAATGATAAACGAGTAATTTTTCTAAACAGAAAATCCATACCGTTTATTGAACGATTTATAAATAGTTTAAAGTTAACTTACTTATAGAAAACAAAAAAGCCTTGGCGAATAGTTCACCAAGACTTTTCAGATGTTTGACAAATTCGTCATTCATCATTTATCGTTCATCATTCATTCGACCCTTGCTTCATTTTTTCCTTTGCTCGATTAGCTCGTTGCATTGGATTCTCCCCTGCTGTTTGACCACGACCGAATCTGCGAGATTTGAATAATTCAAATTTGCTTTGTTCTTGTCTTGGTGGGAAATAATTATTTTGGGTGTCGGTGTCCGCAGTTTCTAAGAATGGGTCTAACATAATTTCTTTGACTTCTTTGTCCATCACAAAAACTTTGCTAACCGTTTCTTGATCCATGCGCCAAATCTCTGCTGGAATTTTTTGTACTTCTGTTGTCCCATCGGTAAATTCAAATTGTACGATAATTGGCATTGGCATACCGCCTACATTTTTGAAACTGATTTCGTAGTAATTTTTTCCAGCTGTTAATAATGCCTTCTCTTCTGTGGATAACTTCTTTAAATAATTTTGGTAATCTTCTTTATCCAAAATATTTGTTTCCAATGGATCATATTCTGTGTAGAAATCTCTGATGCTGGTGTCAATTTCATCTTGCGTCTTAGCGATTGATTTTTCATTTCTGATACTACCAATTCTTTTAGGTGCTTTTTCTCTTTCTTTCATCGCTAACATATTTTCTACTTCTGGATTTTTAGAATCCAATTTGAAGTACTCGACATTTTCGATAGCGATGTCTACATTATCTGTGGTATAAAACCAACCTCTCCAAAACCAATCTAAATCTGTTCCAGAGGCATCTTCCATCGTTCTAAATAAATCTGCTGGTGATGGATGTTTGAATGCCCAACGTTGCGAATACGTTTTGAAAGCATGGTCAAATAAATCTCTGCCCAAAATAGTTTCTCTCAAAATATTTAAACCTGCTGCGGGTTTGCCGTAAGCGTTATTTCCAAATTGGAAAATAGATTCGGAGTTAGTCATGATCGGAGAAATTTTATTTTTATCTCCGCCCATATAAGATACCATCGACTTGGCTGGACCTCGGCGAGAAGGATAGTCTCGCTCCCATTGCTCTTGTGCTAAATACTGCACAAAAGAATTTAAACCTTCATCCATCCAAGTCCATTGTCTTTCATCAGAATTCACAATCATTGGAAAATAATTATGACCAACCTCATGAATGATCACACCGATGTGTCCGTATTTCATTCTTGCGGTGTAGGTATTATCATCGTTGCAACGACCATAGTTAAAGCAAATCATTGGATACTCCATTCCCATACTTCCGTCAATTGACCACGCTACAGGATATGGATAATCGAAGGTATAATGAGAATACCATTTCAACGTATGTGCTACTGCTTTGGTAGAATATTTGCTCCATAAGCAATCCCCTTCTTTGACCCACATTGACATAGCCATTGCTGTATTTCCGTTGCTCTGAGGTACGCCTAATGCGTCCCAGATAAATCTTCTAGACGTAGCAAAAGCAAAGTCTCTTACATTGTCTGCTTTGAACTTCCATGTTTTCTTTTTATCAGACTTGCCTTTCATTCTTTCATTAGCTTCCTCCATCGTTGCAATGATTATTGGATCAACAGAAGCCTTTTTAGCCGATTCTAGCCGCTTTCTCTGTTCTTTCGACAAAACATCTTTAGCGTTCTGTAGCTCTCCTGTAGCCGCAACTAAATGGTCTGCTGGTACTTTTATCTCTACCTCATAATTCCCAAAGGCTAAAGCGAACTCTCCTCGACCTAAAAATTGCTTGTTTTGCCAACCTTCTTTATCATCGTATACACACATCCTAGGAAAGTATTGAGCGATTACATACACGTTATTACCATCTTCTGCAAAGTGCTCGTAGCCAGAACGACCACCAATTTCTTGCGTATTATTGATATTATACCACCACTTTATTTTGAAAGTGTAGCTGCTTTTTGATGCCAAAGGTTGTGCTAAATCAATCCGCATCATGGTTCTATTGACGGTATATTTTAGCGCATTGCCATTCGCATCTTGGACATAATCTAATTTAATACCACCATCAAATGTAGGTGTTAACCCAGCTATTTGACGCATATTCATTTTATCGTTAATCGAATTTGGACGAGTTTTATACGTGTCAGAATCCTTCGCTCGCATGTTTTGGTCTAACTGTAACCATAGATATTCTAGCTTGTCTGGAGAATTATTGGTGTAAGTAATCGTCTCTTCTCCATACAATCTTTGCGTATCATCTTCGATTTCTATCTTCATTTTATAGTCTGCTTGTTGCTGCCAATAAGCATGACCGGGCGCTCCTGCCGCATTTCGATAGAGATTTGGAGTCGGTAATTCTTGTCCTAATTGTCGGAATTTATTCTCGTTTGTATTCTTCTGAGCGTAGAGAAACACGCTGACCAATGCTAGAGAAAGTACTAATCCTAGCCGCTTCATTGTAAATCTAGTGAGCATTCTTATTAAAAATTTATGGATGATTAATTAAAAAAATGTGCCTCAAAGTTAAATAATAATTCTGTAGAGAATTTGTATTTCATCTGTGGAGCATGTTCCCCGTAGAACATTGCATTAAATAATCTAAGGATTGAGGATTGAAAGAAGCTTGAAAGGACTGTGGAAAACGTGTTCCCCGTAGAACATTGTTCTAAAAAATCTAAAGATTGAGGATTGAAAGAAGCTTGAAAGGACTGTGGAAAACGTGTTCCCCGTAGAACATTGCTCTAAATAATCTAAGGATTGAGGATTGAAAGAAGCTTGAAAGGACTGTGGAAAACGTGTTCCCCGTAGAACATTGCTCTAAATAATCTAAGGATTGAGGATTGAAAGAAGCTTGAAAGGACTGTGGAAAACGTGTTCCCCGTAGAACATTGTTCTAAAAAATCTAAAGATTGAGGATTGAAAGAAGCTTGAAAGGACTGCGGAAAACGTGTTCTCCGTAGAACACTGCTCTAAATAATCTAAGGATTGAGGATTGAAAGATGCTTAAAAGGACTGTGGAAAACATGTTCCCCGTAGAACATTGCTCTAAATAATCTAAGGATTGAGGATTGAAAGAAGCTTGAAAGGACTGTGTAAAACGTGTTCCCCGTAGAACATTGCTCTAAATATACTGATTATTAGCCCTTGCTAATGGTATTAAAACAACCTAAATAATAGAAAAAGCCTTTTATCATAAGGTAGATAAAAGGCTTTTAGTAGTTAGCTTAAGTTTATTAAACAGCTAATTTACTTATAAAGATAATAAATGTGCTTTAAAATCATCAAAATTAGGTTCTATTAACTTCGCTATCTTTTCTTTATTGGCTAATACCGCTAACCTCTCTGGTATTTCTATAGACTTATTTAATACCTTTTCTACCTCATCTATAAACTTAGAAGGGTGGGCTGTCTCTAAAATTACGCCTCTATGTGTCTTATTTTTTTGTAAATGTTCCTTTAAAGCTAAGTACCCTACAGCGCCATGCGTGTCTATTACGTAGTTATATTTATCATAAACTTCTTTCACTCCTACTCTAGTCTGGTCATCATTATAAGCATAACCAGAAATGTTTTCTTTCATAACACCCCATTCTGACTGGTATAAATCTAGCATTCTAGCAAAATTAGAAGGGTTTCCTACATCCATTGCATTAGAAATAGTTGGTACAGACGGTCTTGGTGTATAGATTCCAGAAGCTAAATACTCAGGAACTACATCATTTGCATTTGTTGCTGCTATGAAATGATGTATAGGTAAACCCATCTTTTGTGCCAATAAGCCTGCGGTGATGTTACCAAAGTTACCACTTGGTACACAGAAAGCCGTCTTTTTCCTAGATTTTTCTAATTGTTTATAAGCTTCAAAGTAATAGAAAGACTGTGGTATTAAGCGGGATATGTTGATAGAGTTAGCAGAACTAAGTCGTAAATGCGATTGACATTCCTGATCAAGGAAGGCTTTTTTTACTAAAGCTTGGCAATCATCAAACGTACCATTTACTTCTAAAGCGCTAATATTATGCCCTAAAGTGGTTAATTGCTTCTCTTGTAGATTAGATACTTTACCACTTGGGTATAAAATAATAACTTCTATCCCTGGTGTTTTATAGAACCCTGCCGCTACTGCCCCACCTGTATCTCCTGAAGTGGCTACTAAAATAGTTAGTTTTCTGTCTTCTCCTTTATTAAAATAGCTCATTAATTGCGCCATAAAGCGTGCACCGAAGTCTTTAAAGGCTAAAGATGGACCATGAAACAGCTCTAAAATATGATTTTGTTGATCTAGCGTTACTACAGGCGCTGGAAACGTAATAGACTTTTCAATGATTTTCTTAATGTCTTTATTAGGGATTGCGCCTGCTAATAAAGTTTTGGTGACTTTATAGGCAATCTTTTGAAAAGAGTACTTTTTGAGATTTTGGATAAAGTAATTAGGTAAGGTTGGGATAGATTCTGGCATAAATAAGCCATTGTCTTCTGGTAAACCTTTAAATACGGCTTCTTTTAAATCTACAAATTTGTCTGGACTCTTGGTACTATATAGTCTCATTTCCTATTTATTTGAAAGTGAAAACCTCCAAGCTTTTTTAAAACTTGGAGGTTTGATTTTATTATATTGAATCATTAGGCTATACTCTGATAACCCCTTCTTGATTAATAGTGGATACAAATAATTCGTTCTTGATATTAATATCGTTAAAAACTCGCTGCATTGCTTCTCCTGCTCGCTCCGCTATTGCTTTGTTTTCACTTAAAGCAAAGATAGATGGTCCTGCGCCAGAAATACTACAACCTAAAACACCTGCTTTTAATGCTGCTTCTTTGACTTTATAGAAATCTGGAATCAACTGTGCTCTTTGCGGTTCTACAATAACATCGTTTAATGCACGACTAATTAAGCCTAAATCTGCATTATACAAACCAACTATTAAAGCACCTAAATTGCCAGTTTGTGTAATGGTTTTCTTCAAAGAAGTTGTATCGCTTAATACGGCTCTAGCATCTCTCGTCAATATCTTAACGTGTGGATAAACAATTGTAGCATATAATCCCTCAGGTGTTACTAATTTATGTACATCTAAGGTGGCATTATCTCTTATCAAAACCATCCCGCCCATTAAAGAAGGCCCTACATTATCCGCATGATAAGCACCATCTGCTAACTCTTCGCCTGCGACTGCGAATGGTAATAATGCTCGTTTGGTTAATGGTCGATCTAATAATTCGTTGATAATCATTACGCCTGCGACTGAGCTTGCGGCACTTGATCCTAACCCACTTCCAAATGGCATTTTCTTGTGTATCTCTATTTCTATGCCTAGCTTTTCTTCTCCTAGATGTTCTAATAGTCTTTGGGCAGCAAAGCCTGCGGTATTCTTTTCTACTTCTAATGGTAACTTGCCTTTATCCCCTGTTATCTTGGTTATTCGAAGCCCTGGCTTGTCAACTAACCGCCCGACAATCTCGTCACCGGGTTTGTGTAAGGCAAAGCCTAGTATATCGTAACCACAGGCGACATTAGCGACGCTGGCTGGGGCAAAAACTTTGATCTCTTTCTTACTCATTTCTTTTCGTGATTGGTGAATGGTGACTAGTGATTTGTTGAACCTATTTTTGATTTAAATGTTTGATAATCAATTTATTATGTTGATGTATTGTGAATACTGACTAACTCATTTTATAAGCATTAAACACTTCAGAAATTATCAATATTTTCCAATTTTCCTATCAGTTACAAACCACTAATCACCAATCACAAGTCTATTTTAAATAATTTCCAATCTTGATAATTTCAGCAAAAACACCTGCTGCGGTGACCTCTGCTCCTGCGCCTGGACCTGTAACTACTAATGGGCGTTCTCTATATCTTTCTGTGGTAAAGACAATCATATTATCACTTCCACTTAGGGAATAAAATGGATGATTTGTACCTACACTTTCTAGTGCTATAGATGCCTTACCATCTTCCAATTTAGCGATCATTCGCAATACGCCTCCTTTATCAGCAGCTTCCTTTCGCATGGCTTCAAAGTAATCGTCTGCCCTTTCAATTTCTATCATCAACTCTGCCACGGTTGCTGCATCATTACAAGCTTGTGGTAAAATATTCTGAATCTTTACATGTTCCGGTTCCATGGCTAACCCCGTTTCTCTAGAGAGAATAATCAATTTTCTCCTTACGTCTAAACCACTTAAATCTTCTCTTGGATCTGGTTCTGTATACCCTCTTTCTTTTGCTTCTTTTACAATGTTACTGAATTTTGTACCTTCCTTAAAAGAGTTGAATATAAAAGATAATGAACCTGAAAGGACTCCTTCTATCTTAATGATTCTATCGCCACTATTGATTAAATCATTAAGTGTGGATATTACTGGGAGTCCTGCGCCTACATTAGTTTCATATGCAAATTGGACACCTCGTTTTTCTGCGGTTTGTTTTAAGGCTTGGTATTGAGCGTAAGAAGAAGACGTAGCTATTTTGTTGGGCGTTGAGATAGAAATACTACTGTCTAAAATGCCTTCGTAATATTTATCTATTTCCTTATTGGCGGTATTATCAATGAAAATGGTGTTGGCTAGGTTTAGTCCCTTCATTTGTTTGATAAAACCAGCAAAGGAAGTTTTGTTTTCTGATGCGACTAAATTGTCTTTCCAATTATCTAAATCAATGCCTTCTGGATTAAATAACATATTTTTACTATTCGATAACCCAACAATTTTTATTTCCAGAGACTGCTTTTCTTTTAAATACGCAGCCTGCTCCTTGATTTGTTTGATTAAGGTACTTCCGATCAAACCTACACCAATCATAAATAAGTGTAATTCTTTGGTATCAGATAAAAAGAAAGAAGCATGAAGCGCATTTAAGGCTTTTGCCTCGTCTTCTTTGTTGATAACTACAGATATATTTAATTCTGAAGATCCTTGTGCTATAGCAATGGCATTAATCCCATTTTTACCTAAGGACCGGAATAACATTCCTGAAATACCTGGTTGGTATCGCATATTCTCCCCAATAATCGCCACTACAGCTAAATTATCTTCTACCTTTATTGGGTTGACGAGATTTGAACGCATCTCGTATTGAAATTCCTTTTCTACTTCTTTCTTTGCTTTTTTAGCATCCTTAGGTTGTACTGCGAAGCTGATAGAATACTCTGACGAACCTTGTGTAATCAGAATGATATTCACATTAGCAACCGCTAAGGCATTGAATAAACGCCCTGCGGTGCCTGGTACGCCAAACATACCACTACCAGAAAGGGTCAATAAGGAGATATTGCCGATAGAAGAGATTCCTTTGACTGCTGGTCCTGCTTCATCTTTTTCGTTAGAAATATACGTTCCTCCAAAGGTCGGATTGAAGGTATTCTTAATATAAATAGGGATATTCTGGGTAAATGCAGGCTGAATAGTCGGCGGATAAATCACTTTTGCTCCAAAATGAGACATTTCCATTGCCTCTCCATAAGTCATCGTTGGAATCGTAAAGGCTTTCTTTACTTTCCTTGGGTCTGTGGTTAATACACCATCTACATCTGTCCAAATTTCTATGGCCTCAGCTTCTAAACCTGCCGCCAATAGCGCTGCGGTATAATCCGAGCCTCCTCGGCCTAAAGTTGTTGTTAATCCACCTTTTGCAGCGGCTACAAAACCAGTTACTACTTGAATTTTACTTGTTTTGGCGTAATGGGCTTTGATATTTTCATAAGAAACCGCTAAATCTACTTTCGCTGCACCAAAATTCTTATCTGTTACAATTATCTCTCTAGCATCTAAATAATCTGCGGGTAATCCATTTAAGGTTAAGGCATGAGCGATAATGTAATTGGAATTTCGCTCGCCAAAACTCAATACATAGTCCATCGTTCGCAAAGACGCCTCTCTTACTAGGAAAATTCCATGTAGAATATCCTTCAGCGTCTTATGATTTTCCTTTAAGCCTTTTAATACGGCTTTTTCGGTCTCTGTCTTTAATAAATCTTTTGCTGCTTGGATATGCCTTTTGCTAAATGCTTCAAATAATTCTAGATAAGACGCATCGGCATTAGCCGCTTTTGTGCTCATTTCTATCAATGAATCGGTCACGCCACCAAAAGCTGAACAGACTATCGTAAATTTTTCTCTTTTTGCTTGATACGTTTTTAGTATCTCGATAATACTTTTAATCCGTTCTGGTTTAGCTACGGACGAACCTCCAAATTTTAGTACCTTCATTTGTTAATAACTCTGTGTATAACAGCTAATAAAAATAGAATTTCTGTTAGCGTTACCTGTGGATAATTGTAAACGACTTCTCTTTCTACGTAATACGTATATAATGTTTACGAAAAAGATTTGCGAAATTATTAGTTTGGCTATTACCTAGCAACTATTTTCCCAACTAAAAAATAATTCTATTTTTATTGTTGGTAAGTTTACAAGGTTATTTGTGGAAAAATGTTAATAATTAAAATTTAGTTCCAAATGAAGGGTATCAAATTTTGTGCTTGTTTATGTTTTACACTATTTTTTTTAACGGCTTTTGTAGATTTTAAAGGAGATTGGGGCTTTTTTGCACATCGTAGGATTAATCGACTGGCTGTTTTTACGTTGCATTCAGATATTATTGGTTTTTATAAAAAACATATCGAATACTTGACGGCGCATGCGACTGATCCTGATATGCGGCGGTATGTCGTGCCGATTGAAGGCCAAAAACATTTTTTAGACTTAGACCGTTGGGAAAATGAAGATTTGCCTCCTACTTTTCGAGAAATTAGAAGATTATTTGCGGAAATAGTCATAATTAATAATGAACGAGACACTTTGCATATTTATGGGAAAAATGTTCCTAAAAAAGGGGAGTATAACATTGTTTTGAAAGGTAAAAACTTCCCGACTTTTTTTAATAGAGATAGTGTTGTTTTGTTAGCTGCAGATTATCATACTTTTTTTTATGACTATATTTATCATCCACAATATTTTGAAGAATGGGCATTAAATTGTGATTCGATTCAAGCTTTTTTCGATTTTCATGGTTTTGAATTGGATTGTAAAAAAGCGTATGCCTTAGATACTTTTGTAGAACATGGGGTGTTGCCTTATAATTTAATTCGATTGCAAACTTCGTTAACGAATGCAATGGTGGAAGAAAATTTGGATAAAATATTAAGGATTTCTGCGGATATGGGGCATTATATTGGAGATGCACATGTACCATTGCATACAACCAGTAATTATAACGGGCAACAAACGGATCAATTAGGCATTCATGCTTTTTGGGAAACTCGATTGCCTGAAATGTTTGCGGATGATACTTATGATTTTCTGGTCGGACAATCGGAATACATTTACGATATTCCAGCACATTATTGGGCTATTGTTAATGAGAGTCACGCTTTGGTCGCAGATGTTTTGGATATCGAAAAAGCATTGAGTTTAAGTTATCCTGAAGATCAACAAGATTGTTTTGTAGAAAGAGGAGAAGGTTATATTCAGAAAATGGCTTGTGATGAATATGCAAAGTTGTATCACGAAAAATTGAATGGTCAAGTAGAAAGTCGATTTCGAGATGCGATTAAAGCGGTTGGTGATGCTTGGTATACTGCTTGGATAGATGCTGGCCAACCTGATTTACAAACTATTTTTGATAACCGAAAAATTAAGGAAGAAATTGAAGCGGAGAAAAAATTGAAGGAAGCTATTATTTCTAATAAAATTTTGGGAAGAGAACATTAAGAATTATGAACGACGAGTTGATGAGAAATTTTAGTTTAACGATTCTGTGATGAAAAATGTGACTTATAATATTGAATGAAAATAGAAATCTGTTGGCTATTAAATTTCCCAACGGATGAATGAAGCCCAACGGATTTTACGTTTAGCTATTTTTTAGTTGATGTATTACTTATTTTTATATGTTTTTAAAATGCTAAAATTTCGCCAAAAAAATGGCGCTGAGAATCGTATATTTTTAAGTCACCTTGGCCATAGTCCAGAATATTAAATCTATAACCCGTTTTTTTGCTCTATTTTACGCCATTTTTGAATTTATTTTAAGAAATAATTATTTGTAAGCTGTTGATTATTAATAATTTGTGGTTTTGTGTTGATGGTTTTACTTTTTTGAGTAGTTGAAAAAAAATTACTTGTCTTTTTCGGCGTATTGATGCTTATACAGATAAAAAGCACAAAAAACGGCAAGCACATCAGCTAGTGCATCATAAAAATCCATATTTCGACCTAGGGTAAATTGTTGGAGGTATCCCGTCAAAAATCCGAGTAAGACCGACCAAATAATAATTTCTGTATTTCCTTCTTTAGTGATAAGTGCCTTTAGGGCTTGGTAGGCTAAGAATGCGAATAATAAAAAATGAGCAACTTTATCTAAATAGTTGCCTGCGATTTTTCCATTGCCAGGTGTGAGCGTTGCGATCAGGATCAATAAGAGACTAAGGACAAATAGGGGAGTGAACTTTATTTTCAATAGCTTTATTTTTTTCGTTCGGTTACATAAGTAATGACATCTCGTAAAGCTGTTCTAACTTCTGAATCTGGAAAACGATCTAATATTTCAAAAGCTTCATTTCTGTAACGATACATTACTTCGGTGGCATATTCCAGTCCACCACTACCCTTCACAAAATCAATCACCTCTGCTACTTTTTCTGGTTGGTTATTATTTTTCTTGATGATGTTGATAATTTTCTTTTTCGTTTTTCTTGGCGCTCTTTCTAATGCAAAAATTAAAGGCAAGGTCATTTTCTTCTCCTTAATATCATTGCCTACTGGTTTGCCAACATCATCTGTTCCAAAATCGAATAAGTCATCTTTGATTTGAAAAGCCATGCCTATTTTTTCTCCTAATAGACGAGCATTTTCTATACTCGCTTCATCTTTTGTAACCGAAGCTGTTCCTGCTGCACAAGCAGAAGCTATTAAGGAAGCAGTTTTTCCTTTGATCACTTCATAATAGACCGACTCATCTATATCTAATCGACGAGCTTTTTCCATTTGCAATAACTCCCCCTCCATAATTTGTTCGGTGGCTGTTGCCATGAAATCTAATAGCTGATATTCTTTGTTTCTAATAGCCGTTAAAAAACATCTAGATACTAAATAATCTCCGACTAATACGGCTATTCTATTTTTCCATAATGCTTTAATAGAGAAAAAGCCTCTTCTTTCATTGGAGTCATCAATTACATCATCATGTACCAATGTACTCGTATGCCCTAATTCTACACAAGTAGCGGCTATATAAGTAGATTTATTGACTGATCCACATAATTTGCCACAGAATATGACAAACATCGGGCGCATTTGCTTCCCTTTGCGACTAGCAATATAATAGGTGATTTTATCTAAAAGCGGGATGCGGCTTGCAATGGACTTTTTGAAATATTCATCAAAAACCTTCATTTCTGCGGCTATGGGCGCAGTAATACTTTTGAGTGATTTCTTCTTTTTCAATAAAGTTAGCATTGCTGAATTTTTAAGGAATAACTCGTTTTCTTTGTTTTATATTTGTTGACAAAGAGACAAAATTTTATATTCTTTCCTTAGTTAAATAGAAATATTTATTGCTAAACAGTTCAAAGGTAAATCTTGTTTTCAATTAGTTCAGTTTTTTTTGAAAGTTTATGCTGTTTGATTATGATTTATTCTTTTAATTGATAAATATCTTTCAAATTCCTACCTAGACCGTTGTAATCTAACCCATAACCCAGTACAAATTTGTTTGGAATTTCAAACCCAATATAATCTACTTTCAATGGAAACTTCAATGCTGTTGGTTTCTGTAATAATGAAACGATTGTAATTGATTTAGGGTTTGATTTTTTTAAAGTGGGGAGATAATGGTAAATAGTTGTTCCTGTATCTACAATATCTTCTACTAAAATTACATCTCTACCTGCTAAATCTTCTTGTAAGCCTATATGAGTAATTACTTTACCACTAGAAGACATGCCTTCATAAGAGGTTAATTTGATAAAGGATATCTCATGGTCAAATTTACAGGCTCTTACTAAATCTGCGGCAAAAACAAAGGAACCATTTAATATCGCTAAAAATACAGGCTTTTTACCGTTGAATTTGTTGCCCAACTCCTTCCCCATTTCTTTTACTCTTTGCTTTATGGTCTTTTTATTTATATATGTCTCAAAAGTTAGATCTAGTACTTGTACTGTTTTGCTCATAAGTTTTTAGCTCTTAGTTTTTTTGTTAATGTAAGGAATTATTTCTTGTAACAAAACAATTCCTTGTCAATTGTTAGCCTTATTGCTTTTTTATTTTGCTAGAAGGTGTCGCTATTTTTAAATACTCATCCACATTATCATTAGGAACGGCTACCGCTAAATGATAATGCTTTATTTTCCATCCTTCGTTAGTTAGTTCTAATACACCAGATCCTCGACAAACGCCCATCCAAGTGTCTAAAGATTCTTCAAACCAAGCGGTCTCTTCATCATCAGATAAATAAAATGCTCGGTCGATTGTGGTAAAGTCCCAAGCACTATCTCTGTCAAAATATTTTTTTGACCATGCTTTCATTTCATTTCGTTTCCACTTCTCTGTTGCATCCGTTCCTATATAAATGCCATCTGCTGCCATACTACCAAAAAATACCTCCTCATCGGCTGTTGTAGCAGCTTTATGCCAAGCAATCATAAAATCATTAAGTGATTGTTGTAGGTTGGGCATTTTTGTAATACAATCTTTTCTTCTTCTGGTATCTGTAATATGTCCTATTTTCCAGCCGTCTGCGGTATTAGCAATGTGAAAAACGTTTACGCCGCAATGGCTTAATTTTTCTCCAAGATAAAAGGTATAATCTGTCCAAACAGAAGCTAAATTATCATCAACCCGAACTTTATAAGACCAAATTTTCTCATCATAAATCTCGTCATGAGGCGTACCAACTGATTTTACCCAAGCATCTATACTTCCTGTTCGCAATACTGGAACTCCTTCTTTGTTGGTAAAAGAAGTTTGTGAAGTTGCTTCTGGGTGCATCATGGAACGTAAGACCGTAGAGTCTCCTGCTCGCATACCGTCGAATAGCGTTTTAACAACATTGATAGCTGCTTGTTCGGCAGATATGGAAGTATCTTCTTGGGTTTGCCCAATATTTAGGAGCGTTGTAAAGGCTAGAATAAATAAAATGGACTTTTTCATTTTTTATTAGGTGTTTGTTTTGTATTAATTTATTGCCACAAAGTACGATATATTTTAGGAAACATCTAAATGAAAATAGGTCACATCGTTTGAAAACAATGTGACCTATTCTTAAATCTTTCTACTAAGTAAGCAGAAAGACTAATTGGCTAAGCGCAGAGGGCGAAGGTACAAAAGTAAATTTTATGGCTAAAGTAGTTTTTTACGATTAAAATAGAAATAGATTGTCAAAGATAACTTTCTAAGTATTTAGTCCCTTCGCCCTTTGCCAAATAGTATAATTAACTGCCAAAAATTTCAGCTAATACCTGTTCTAGTTGCGGAGATCGTAACTTTCGAGCAATGATCCTACCCTCTTGGTCTAATAAAATAGTATGTGGAATAGAACTAACGGAGTACATTTTGGCCACCTCATTTTTCCAACCTTTCAAATCACTTACATGTGCCCACTCTAAACCATCTTTTTCTATCGCCTTTTCCCAAGAAGCTTTTGTTCTATCTAAGCTTACCCCTAAAACTTCAAACCCTTTCTCATTATACTTTTCGTATAACTTTTTTACGTGTGGGTTTTCTCTCCTACATGGACCACACCAACTTGCCCAAAAATCGACTAATACTACTTTCCCTCTTAAATCACTCAATTTTAAATCTTTTCCATCTGGTGTTTTTTGTACAAAATCTGGAGCAACGTCTCCTTGATTAAAACCAGTTGCCGTATTGACTTTTGTCTTAAGCGGCGCAATTAATTCCGCATGTGTATTTTCATATTTTTTTATTAACCTTCTGGCATAAAGCATATAGTTTTTATGCATTACTTTGTCTAAGGCAACTACTACTCCTGATAAAGCCAATTGATATGCATGGGTATTTTGCTTAATTTTGCTTAGGGCATCATCTAAGTAGGATTGATGTAATAAGGGATCTATTCCTAAGCTACTTAAGGTTGCTGTATACTCCCTGAAGGATTCATAAACCCAAGGATTGTAGCTATAATAAGGATTTTTAAAGTCGGCAAACTTGAAAAACTGATTAGCGAAATAATCTATTTCTGTATAATAATTTTCGGTTGTATTTTGGAAAGAGAGATACGTATTTAACGCCGCGACTTCTCCTAATAAAGGATTCTTTTCTTTATATTCGTTCAGTAATGCTATCGACTTATCATCAATTTCTCCCATCTCAAAAATAGCCATTCTTTGGGCACCTTCGTCAGATTTAGCGTTCTGATATTCCTTCATTTTTTTGCCCATCTCTTGTTTTAATGCCGCTAGCTTTCCTTCTAAATCACTATAGGCTTGATTTACGTTTGAGCTAACTATTGCTTTAGTTAAATCATTACAAGTTCCCTTTATTTTTACGTCGCTTTCTTTACCTAAAATAATAGATTTTAATTGTGTTGCATTTTTACCAACATAATAAAATTGCTCCATTGTTTGAGGCAGCTTAAATTCATAGGTATTTCCTTTTTTGGTAGCGGTATGTACCCTTTTAAAAGCAAATCCTTCAAACTGATATAAAAAGATAGAATCGGTGGTGGTGCAATCGTGTAATTCTATAGATAGCTTTACCTTTTTCGCTAAATCTGCTGAAGTAAAAGCAACTAGGAAAAAACTAATGCTTAAAAGAGCGGCAAATATTATTTTTTTCATTATTGTGGGATCTATAATTTGTGAATTCGTTTTATTACTAACTTGAAATTTAAAAAACAATATACTTACAATTAAGTTGTATAGTTAGTCTATTATATTTAACTACTTTTTTCTTGTAAAGTTAAAAATTCTTTAGGATTCTTACGATTAATATTATGAAATTGACTTTATAAAGCGTCTTTTTTGTCTTAGATTACCTTCAATTCCTTCCTGTCGAAAGACAGGTATTTCTTAAACAATTAGATTTTTCCAAGTCTTCTTAATCAATAGAGTGCGTTACAAATTAGTGGAATTTATATTTGAGTATAGTATTTCATTATTCGTCAAATGGTTATATTGCTATATTGTTTTATTGTTGTCTAGCCATATAACAATAAAACAATATAACCATTTAACAATTGACATATTTGATTTCCACTAATTTGTAACGCACTCTAATCAATATTGACGTCCATGTCTTCTAACACGCTTAACAATAACTGTAAATCTTCAAAGAATTCTCTGACTAATTCAAAACTTACATTTGATTGAAAAATATTAGGCTCTAAAAGATCCTTAGGTTCTGTCACCGCCAAGAACATATCACTACCAATGAACGATAGGTAAATTTCTTTTTCGGTTTTTTCTCTATAATTTAGAATCGCCTTTTGCATTTCATTGGATAAGATATGATTCACATTGGCATTTTTACTGGCCATAATCATGAATATTTCTCTGAAATGCCTAGAGACAATATCTTCGGCTATTCTACAGCCTATTCTATTTAATTCCTTGATTGTTCTTGATTGATATTGGCTAAATTCTCGAGGTAAGACAATTACTTTACTTTTTTTAGAATGTGCTTTTGAATTAAAATTTCCTTTAAAAAACACGCCTTTGAATATATAATTTGACCGATTTCTAACTTTTGAATATTCTCTAACATTTAATTCGCATAGCTCAAAAGTCATTTCTCTATAACTACCTTTGATAAAGTCTTCTCCTTTATAAAATGGTGCTGGTGTCGCAAAAATTAAACTGGAGCGAAAAATTGATTTCGGAATCATCTTTTTGGGCTCATAGGTCATTTTGCCATAATTGATTTCATCATCTATAAAATCAAGGATTAAATTAACTATATTAGGTTTGAAAGTAATGACGAATTGTCGGATTCGATATAAGATGAAACTAATGTAAAAGACAATAAATATTAAGAAGAATAAAGTGACGACTAAAATGTCTACGTAAATATCTAGGATAGTAACTCCAATTAAGAATATGAGCGAACCGAAAAGTAATAATAATAACCGCTTCCGCTTTCGTTCCATCCTAACTAATTCTGGATGGATGGTGTGATTATAAAAAAGGCGAAATTCGTGAAGGCGTTGCATGTATGAATTAGGTAGGTGTAGCCAACTTTGAACTACGAGTTTTATCAATTTTTCTATAAAACTCGTAGCTCATTATTAGTTCGTATTATTAGATGGAGTATCGCATTTCTCCAAATATTGAGAGATAGCAAGATCCATAATATCTTTAAAATAAGCTTTTTGTGATTTTGCTATATTTTTTAACTTTTCTATTTTCTTTTTTTCTAAACTAAAGGTTACCCGCTTTTTCAATGGAGAACTAACTGCCATTTCTTCTCTATTTTCCATACTTGTTCGACGAATCAACGCATCTATGCCTATTACGGGACGTTGAGTTCGTTTCTTTACCTTCGTATCTCTTCCGCTTGTTAGCGCTGATTTTTTCGTAGGCTCTTTATATTCATCTAGCGCACTATGGAATAATCCTTCTAGGTCAGAAGTGAAATTTTTGGAAGATCTTTTTTTAGGTCGTTTTCGATGAGTTGTACCTAGACTCTCTTGAACTTCTTCTTCAACCAATAATGGCCGAATTCCTGGCAATTGATCATCTGCACCTGTGTCTCCGAAGAGGCTTTCTAATCCCGCCTTAAATTTTTTCTTGCTCACAAGTATCAGTTAAGGTTTACAAAAATGATTTTTTTAGACAATTTGACACATATTATCAAAGTTAACGAAATAATACTTTCATTTATTTTAATAACTTGACTATCAGAATAATAAGATAATGGTTATATTTTGATAGATTACCAATCCTATTATACTTCTACTTGTGCGGTTCTTTCTATTATTTCTTTACTAAGTGCTAAATAATCTTTAGCGCCAGAACTTCTTTTATTGTATTCGAAAATATCTTTTCGTTGTGCAGGAGCTTCTGCCAAAGCAACATTATCTCTAATGTAAGTATCAAATACTCGATTGCCAAAAAACTTTCTAATCGTTTCTACTACATCTCTATTTAAGACTTTTCGATGATCATACATCGTTGCAATTACCCCTCCGATAGATAATTTTTTATTCAAACGGAATCGCACCTTATCTATAATCTGTTTGATTTTAGTTAATCCTTGTAAGGCTAAAAACTCTGTCTGTAGAGGAATGTAAACGAAAGTACTACTTGTTAGTGCATTTAAAGTTAACAAACCTAGAGACGGTGGGCAGTCGATAATTACATAATCATAATCCTCTTCTACCACTTCTAATAATTCTCTTAAAATATATTCTCTACCTGCCTCATTGATTAATTCCATTTCAGCACCTGAAAGATCTAACGTAGATGTGATGACATCCAAATTCTCTTTTACCGTATAGGGCACTAATTCAGATTCACCTCGTAAGGCTTCGTATATGGTTGATTTTTGTCTAGGAATACCTAGCGAAAGCGATAGATTTGCTTGTGGATCTAAGTCAATTAATAAAACTCTTTTTCCTAACTCTACTAAACCCGCTCCAATGTTAATGGCGCTTGTAGTCTTGCCCACACCTCCCTTGTGGTTTAGTAATGATATAACTAATCCCATGTTAATAATTGATATTGAATGAAAAAATGGCAAGAATATATTATTCTCACAGTATGTCTTTTTATTATAAAATTAAAATAACAATTCAATCTAGATTAGTTGAATGTTGCTTTAATTTTGTGTGCAGTTTTGTTGTGATATAAAACTATATCTCTTATGTCGTACAAATATATTGAAAATATAGAGAATTAGAGCAATAATCTACATATAATTCAATATACAGAAATTCTGCCACAAAAGAGGGTAAATAAATTATTCTTTTTGAAACTCCCTTTTTTTTCTCAAAAAAGAACATTTTTTTATTTTTTCCCTTTTCTTTTTAACACTTGATAGTCAGTTATTTAAATACATATTAATTATTATGATAATATGTATTTAAATAGTCGAATTTTTTTTTATAAAAACTTTTAATTTTTTTAGAATATTAGAGACCTTTTTGTTGGAAAGTCGTCTCAACATAACTTTTTAGCTTTGGGTGTAAGGGCTAACACTCTTTTTTGCTTTTAAAAAATGTATTTTTGCGCCCAGATTTTAGTGATTGGCAGTAAACTTAAACGAGTTGGCAGATTTTATTTGAGGAAGCCACTTTTTTTCAAGTTCTTTACCAATCTATCATCAACTAATATTTTGCGTCAAGCAATAGCATATATTTATGGAACTAATATTAATGAACCTAGGCATTTTTGCAGTTAGCTTATATGTTTTATTGCAAGCTTCTGACTTTTTCGTGGATGCAGCAGAAAGGATAGGTTTAGCAGCAGGTATTCCCCCCTTTATCATTGGCGTTACGATTGTCGCTTTAGGTACTTCTCTTCCTGAATTGGCTTCCTCTATTGAGGCGGTTTTAATGAGAGAATCTAAGATTGTAATCGCTAATGTCGCTGGGTCCAATATTGCCAATATTGGTTTAGTTTTAGGCTTGGTTGCAGTCGTAGGTAAACAGGTGAAAGTCAACGAATCTATTATGAATGTAGATATACCAATTTTGGTTTCTTCTGCTTTTCTATTATGGTTTGTTGTTTATGACCAAACGGTTTCTATTTTTGAAGCAATTGTTTTATTAGGTGCATTAGCTGTTTTTCTTTTTTATTCTTTAAATAATAATGAAGGAGAAGAAACAGAAAAAACGAAGATTAGTGGAAAAGATATTGGTATTTTGATTCTTGCAGGTATTGCTATAAAATTTAGTGCCGAATATACGATTAAAAGTATTCTCGAATTATCGGAATTACTAGAAATTGGCTCTGATGTTATTGCGGCTAGTGTGGTGGCACTAGGTACTTCTTTGCCTGAAGTTTTTGTTAGTTTAGCGGCTGTTAGAAAAGGTAAAACCGATATAGCTGTTGGAAATATATTAGGGTCAAATATCTTTAATACTTATGCTGTTATGGGAATTTCTGCTCTATTTGGCACGTTAGTTATTCCTGATAATGTGATTCATTTTGTCTTACCTTTTATGGTCGCTTTAACCATTATGTTTGCGGTAATGTGTATTTCTAAAAAAATCTCTCGTTGGGAAGGCTTAATGCTTTTAGTTTTTTACGGCCTTTTTATGGTTGAACTTTTTTCTGATTTATAATTGCTAGAAACTCACTTAACATCATAGCCGTTGCTCCCCAAACGGTCTTACCGTTCACATCAAAGTAAGGTACGTTCTTTACAGTATACTTATCTTTGAATTGCATAGATTTGTATTTTAATGTTTCTGGAGCAATCAATTCTGTCAAAGAAACTTCTACCACTTCTGCGACCTCAGTTAGTTGAGGGATAAATGTAGGTACATAATCTAGACACCCAACAAAAGGAAATACTTTAAAATTACTAGCGGGTATATATAAAGGTGTCAATGCTCCTAAGATTTTTATGTCTGCTGTTACTACGCCTATTTCTTCATTTGCTTCTCTTAATGCGCCCGCTTGATAGGATTTATCGGTTGTTTCTATTTTTCCTCCTGGAAAACTCATCTGACCACTATGTTTATCTCTTTTTGTAATGACTCGCTGTATTAATGGTAAATGGAGTTGCCCGTTTTTAGGATATAATAAACATAAGACACTCGCTAACCGTACATCTACTGGTGTGATCTTTTCTTTAAAAGGCATTCTAGTCTTTGTTGCCATTTTGTATTGGGCAGGTTTTCCAGGTAATGGTTTTTGTAATTGTTCTTCAAGAAATGGTATCATAGAGTTGTTGGACATATTTTTATTGATATAGTTTTTCATTAGGATGCGTACTTTTTAATTTCTTGTTTATCTAACTTAAAAATCTAATAATTAGTTTTGCCTAAATAACTTGTAGCTATTTTTTTTCCTTAAATTTCTTTTTGTAAAACTTTTTGTTTGTTTTAAAAAGGTAAACCCCTTATTTTTGTTGTAATATTTATTGATAAAATACAAGAAAACAACATAATATTTCCCTTAACTTTGCGAACTAGTATTAATAAGCTAATCATAATTATTGCTGATAATGAGTAAAGAACCAAATAATAGTGACGCCAATAATGGTCAATATCCTGAAGATAGTATTATTTCTTTGAAAGGAATGTTTCAGGATTACTTCCTCGATTATGCCTCTTATGTAATTTTAGAAAGAGCGGTGCCTGCAATTGAAGATGGGTTAAAGCCTGTGCAACGTAGAATTCTATATTCCTTAAAAGAAAAAGATGATGGTCGATACCATAAAGTAGCCAATATTATTGGACATACCATGCAATATCACCCACATGGTGATGCTGCGATTGGAGATGCTTTGGTGAATCTTGGTCAGAAAGACTTATTAATAGATTGCCAAGGAAACTGGGGTGATAATCGAACAGGTGACCGAGCAGCGGCAGCCAGATATATTGAAGCTCGGTTGACTAAATTTGCCTTAGAGATTGCTTTTAATAATCAAACAACAGATTGGCGCTTAAGTTATGATGGTCGGAATAAAGAGCCTGTGGAGTTGCCGATGAAGTTTCCGCTTTTATTAGCGCAAGGAGCAGAGGGAATTGCCGTAGGTCTATCGACTAAAATAATGCCGCATAATTTTATTGAATTGATAAAAGGGTCGATAAAAATATTGCAGGGCAAGAAAGTTAAGATTTATCCTGATTTTCAACATGGCGGTATTATTGATGTCACCAACTATAATGGTGGAAAGCGAGGCGGTAAAATAAAAGTTAGGGCTAAAATTAAAATACTCAATAAAAACCAATTGGCAGTTACAGAATTACCTTATGGGGTGACCACAGGGAATTTGATTGATAGTATTTTGAAAGCGAATGATAAAGGGCAAATCAAGATTAAAAAGGTTGTTGATAATACAGCGGCGGATGTGGAGATTGCGATTGATTTGGCTACAGGCATGTCGCCTGAGGTAACGATGGATGCGCTTTATGCTTTTACGAATTGTGAAGTGTCCATTTCTCCAAATGCTTGTATTATTATTGATGACAAACCGCACTTTATGACGGTGGATGAGATGTTGGAAATTTGTACGGCAAGAACAAAAGATTTATTAAAACAAGAATTAGAAATTAAATTAAATGAATTAGAGGAGAAATGGCATTTTGCCAGTTTAGAAAAGATTTTTATTCAAGAAAGAATTTATCGAGATATTGAAGAGTGTGAGACTTGGGAGGAAGTATTAAAAATGATTGATGTTGGTTTAAAGAAATATTTTGCTACACCAAGTGACCCTGTCCAAAAAGGAGATAAGCGAACTCAACTATTAAGAGATATTACGGAAGAGGATATTACTCGCTTGACGGAAATTAAAATTAGAAGAATTTCTAAATATAACGTCTTTAAAGCGGATGAGAAAATAAAGAATATCGAAGAAGAACTGAAGCAAGTCAAGCATGACTTAGCCAATCTAGTTGATTTCTCTATCACTTACTATGAAAACCTTTTAAAGAAATATGGAAAAGGGAAAGAGCGAAAAACAGTTATTTCATCTTTCGAAACGATCAAAGCGACTGACGTAGTTGCCAATAATGCCAAACTATATGCCAACCTTAAAGAGGGTTTTGTTGGTATGAGTATGAAGAAAGATGAATTTATTGCAGATTGTTCGGATATAGATGATGTGATTGTTTTCCGTAAAGATGGGAAATTTAAAGTGATTAAGATTGCAGATAAAACCTTTGTTGGGAAAAATATTATTCACGTTGCGGTATGGAAAAAAGGAGATGATCGAACGACTTATAATATGATTTACACCGATGGCTTATCTGGTCGAACGATGGTCAAACGGTTTAATATCAAAGCGATTACCAGAGATAAAGATTACGACTTAACCAAAGGCTCCAAAGGTTCTAAACTACATTATTTTTCAGCGAATCCTAATGGAGAAGCAGAAGTAGTAGGCGTTCAATTAACGCCAGGTTGTCGAGCAAAACTTAAAATGTTTGATTATAACTTTGCGGATTTAGCGATTAAAGGGAGAAGCTCTCAAGGTAATTTATTAACGAAATACCCTGTTCGGAAAATTACGCTGAAAAAAGCAGGAAAATCTACTTTGGATGCTTTAAAATTATGGATGGATGATGTCAGCGGCCGCTTGAATACAGATGGGCGGGGGAAATTGTTGGGAGAATTTGATACAGGAGATTCTATCTTGGTTTTATATAAAGATGGTTCTTATCAATTAACGGATTATGAATTAACCAATCGTTACGAGGTAAAAGATGTTTTGGACATCAAGAAATTTGAGCCAAATGCTGTCATTAGTGCGATTCACTATGACGCTGATAAGACCACTACTTTTGTGAAGCGGTTTAATATAGAAGCGAATACACTAGGTAAAAAATATCCTTACATTTCTGATCACAAGAGTTCTAAATTATTTTTTGCCAGCCTCCATCCAAACCCTATCGTACAATACTACGAAAAGGATAAATCTAAGAAAATAGAGAAGCAAGTCAAATTAGCTGAATTCATTGATATAAAAGGTTGGAAATCGCAAGGTAATAAATTGAGTAGTCAACGAATTACTGGCGTCAAGGATATTACGCCTGCTGATAAACCGTCCGCTAAAAAAAATAAATTAAAACCGGGAGATTCCATTGATTTTGATTTAGATGATGGACAAACTTCTTTGTTTTAAATAAAATTTAAAAATACCGTATAGCCGAATTTCCCTATTAGTGTTCGGGAATGTTTGAGAAAAAAGTGATGTTAGAACAGTTTTGTTTTAGCATCACTTTTTTTATGGAACTGAAATATCGGCTCTAAGTGATTCTGTTTGATCAACGTAACTTGGAAATTCATTTCCAAGAAAAACTATAATTAGAATTATTCTATTGGAAATGAATTTCCAAGCTACGATTCGAGCGATAATAAATTTTGGTCAAACTAAATCATCTAGAACCGAGATAAAATAGGAGGCTGAAAAAATATTTTTAACTTTTTTGTAACCATCCCAAAAATGGACAGTACCCTTGTCGGAAATAATTTAAAAATGGAAGTTAAATGAGTTAAATGTGAAATCATCCGTTATACACCGACTAAAAAGAATACCGTTAATGCCAATAGCGACAAAACATACAGACGAACAATTAATGGAACAAGTCAGTCAAGAAAACTTGGATGCTTTATCTATTTTGTTTGATCGCTATCAAGTCCCACTATATAATTTTTTCTATCGCCAAAATTATGATGGGGCTTTAAGTGAAGATTTGGTACAGACGGTTTTTGAACGAATTTTGAAATACCGCCAGTCTTATGTTTCAGGTAGGACTTTTCGTTCTTGGATTTATCAGATTGCTCGAAATGCTAAAACAGACCACTATAAAAGTCAATATAGAATTTCTGATTTTGTGCAGCCCGATGATTTAGAAATAGCAACAGCTTCTATCGAACAACGCATGGAAACAGCAGAAGATTTACAGCAATTAGAACAGGCGATGCAACAACTACCAGATATGCAAAGAGAAATACTAGTAATGACGCGTTTTCAAAAGATGAAATATGGAGAAGTGGCAGAAATTTTACAATGCTCAGAAGGGGCAGTTAAAGTGAAAGTACATCGAGCATTAAAGCAGTTAAGACATATTTTTTTTAAAATGGAACAGTATTAATTCATCAATATGGATACTCAAAATATAACGACGCAATTGATTGATTATCGAACAGGTAATTTAACAGCGACACAAGTCAATGAAGTGGAGAAACAATTGGCAGTTTCTAAAAAATGGCAATCCATTCTAGCAGAATTAGATTTGTTGGATGACTTAATGGAACAAGTACCAATGGTTCAACCATCTACTAATTCTAAACAACGTTTTGAAAAATTATTAGCAACTGAACAGCATTCAACACGAATTGTAAAATTGCAGCAACCTAAAAAAGCCTTTGCTTTTAGCATCAATCAATTGATGCAAGTGGCAGCAGCAGTTGCACTCTTAATTATGGGGATTGGTATTGGAACACAATTTAAAAATAACCAATCTCAGCAAACAGAGATAGCTGCATTGAAATCGGAGATGTTGGCGCAAAAGAAATTATTGGCTTTGTCTTTACTCCAACAAACATCCGCAAGTGACAGGATTAAAGGAGTTAACATTAGTTTGAAAGAAACTAGAATGGATGATCAGATTTTGTATGCCTTAATTGACCGAATGAATTTAGATAAAAACATTAATGTACAATTAAAAGCCATTGAGGGATTGGTCCAATTTGGTGAACATAATATAGTCATTACCGCCTTAGTCAAAGCTTTGACCAACCAAAAAAGCCCTGAAGTGCAAATTGCGATTATGGAAGCTTTAGTTACGCTAAAAGTGAAGGATGCTTATCCACAATTCCAAAAAATTCTTCGAGATAAGGAAACAATAGATGCGGTAAAAAATAGTGCCGCTTCTGGTTTAGAAATTTTATTATAAGTAATCACCCGACGTAAATAGAGAAAGTGCTAAGCTAATGATTCTAGAAAATTACTGGCGCTTTCCTTTTGCTGTTAAACATTAAAATCAACAATATCATGAAAAATATATTTTTATTTGGCTTATTAATCTGCCTGACTCAATTTGTTTTTGCGCAGTCCCACTCCGCTAAATTTAGCAATAGTGCTGGAGAGCAAAAGATTCGAATTATTAAATCTAAAGGCGCAATTGTTATCTCGGCACATAATAGTTCAGAAGTTATTGCTTCTACGGATGATTATGAAGCGCCACCAGAACGAGCAAGAGGACTGCGCCCCTTATATAATAATGCGACGGATAATACAGGCATGGGATTAGAAATTAATGAATCTGGAAATGTGATGACGATTAAAACTGCCTCTAATAACGATATGGACTTTGAATTAAAAGTACCCAAAAATGCCGATATTTATATTGAAGAAACAGATTGGAACGGCGATGGTATTCGTATCAAAGATGTAGAGGGAGAACTTGAAATAGAAGCCAAAGGTTCTGATATTCAAATTGCCAATGCTAGTGGCCCAGTAGTGGCGAGTACAACGAATGGCGATATAGAGATTACTTATGCTTCTGTCAAACAAGACCAACCTAATTCTATTTCTTGTACCAATGGATTTGTAGATGTCACCTTACCTAATAATACGAAAGCAGATTTAAAAATGAAATCTATCAACGGCGAAGTATATACCGATTTTGAGGTAGATATGGGAAAAGGAAAAGAAGGCATGAAACGCTTAAGTGGACATAATTTATCTGGAACTATTAATGGTGGCGGGGTAGAAATTTCTCTTCGGGCAATTAATTCTGATATTTTTTTACGGAAAGGAAAATAGTAGTAGGCAGCTAGTAGTAGCAGTTGGCAGTATGGCGCTGATTTCCGATTCCTCCTTTTTTTAAAACTAATTACCTTTTTTAGCATAAAATACTTGTGAATAACCGCTTATTCACCTGATAAAATTATGCCTTTATCAAAAATAATATGCTTATGAAACGATGTACTTTTTATATATTTTTTAGTTGCTTCTTTTCGATTGCTTTATTGGCACAAGAAGAACAAATAATTGAGCAAAATTTTTCCCTGCCTCAAGGAAAGCGATTGGATTTAAATTTAAAATTTGGTTCAGATATCACCGTTGATACTTGGAATAAACCCGAAGTGGGCTTTAAAGCAATCATTGCTTATAATGAACCTGGTATCGAGAAAGTCCATACAATTGATATTGACGATGATGCAAACTCTTTAAGTATTGCAACGGATTATGATTTTGACGGACATAAACCATCAACCTGGGATTGTAATGGACAAAGTAGAAATTACCATAATAAAGGAATGTATTGTATTAAAGTAAGATATGAACTAATGCTTCCTGTTAATGCTAAAGTTGATTTGGAAACGATTGCTGGCAATATTGAAATCAGAGGATTTAAAGGAGAAATGCGAGTTAAAACTATTAGTGGATATGTAGATTTTTCTTTAGCAGCAACTCATCAAACTAGATTGAAATTTCGTTCGGTGACTGGAGAGATTTATACAGATTTTGATGTAGAACTAGATAAGAATAGTTCTGCGTATTCTAAAAAATTGACGAATGAAATTAATGGAGGAGGGGATAGGCTTTTATCTTTGGAAACGGTGAGTGGCAATATATTTTTTAGGAAGATTTAGTGTAAAATAAGAAGTAGCTTAGACGGCTGGTCTGAGTAGTTCTGAGCAAGCAAGTAAATAATTTGAACCCTGCGCTACTCAGACCAATGGTCTAAGCTACTTTATTTTATCAATGCTTTATTAATTCGTCGAATCAAAGCGGGCCCCTCATATATCAGACCTGAATAAATTTGGACTAAAGCCGCACCTGCATCCAATTTCTCTTGCGCATCCTTTGCCGAAGCGATCCCTCCTACTCCAATAATTGTCAGTTTACCTTTGGATTTTTGAGATAAATAACGAATAACTTCCGTTGCTCGGCTAGTCAAAGGTTGTCCACTTAAACCACCATTGCCAATAGCTTTAATAGAAGCATCCGATTCCTTCAAACCACTTCGGCTAATCGTCGTATTCGTAGCAATGACGCCATCAATTTTTGTGTCGGCAACAATGTCTATAATATCATCCAATTGGGTATCCGTTAAATCAGGGGCAATTTTTAGTAAAATAGGTTTGGGGGTATCTTTTTGTTGATTCAAACCCTGTAAAAGAGAAAGTAATTTAGTCAAGGGTTCTTTTTCTTGTAAATCTCTAAGATTGGGTGTATTTGGGGAACTTACATTCACAACGAAATAATCTACGTAAGGAAATAATTGCTCAAAAGCATAAATATAATCGTCCGACGCATTCTCGTTTGGTGTCACTTTATTTTTACCAATATTTCCTCCAACAATTAAGTTTTTAGGTTTCCCTTTTTTTAAGCGTTCAACCAATGCACCTACGCCTTCATTATTAAAACCCATTCGATTGATAATCGCCTCGTCTGCTTTCAATCGAAATAGCCTTGGTTGAGGATTGCCAATTTGTGGTTTAGGGGTAACTGTACCTAATTCGATAAAACCAAATCCGAGATTGGACATTAATCGAAAATACTTACCATCTTTATCAAATCCAGCAGCTAAGCCAACAGGGTTTTTAAAAGTTAAACCAAATAATTTTCGCTCTAAACTTTTATCTTTTACGGTGTAATATTTTTTTAGTAACCAGCCTACTATTGGAATACCAAAGCCAATTCTAGCTAAGGTAATGGTGAGGTGATGCGCTTTTTCTGGTTGGAATAAAAACAGCAATGGTTTTAATAAATTGTACATTTATATAGTTGGTTGTTTGATAGAACTGCAATGATAATATTTTTCCAGATTTTAGGAGGCTAAAATTAATAAAAGGGGTTTTAAAAGGTGAATCAATAACTTGTTGACTCTTCTTTTAAAACCCCTTTTGATTGCTTTTTACTTAATGTAAATTGTCAATTTATTTTAGCATATGTTTAATCGAATACCGCTTTTAATTTATTGAAACCCTAAAGAATCTGCTTCTACCTCATCCCCATAAATATCATCAAAAAAGCCATCGTCTTCGCCTTCCTCAAAATCAATGACATCTCCAGCGTTTTGATATTTACTACAATCTAATTCAATGCCTAGTTCCCCAGGTGGTTTGAAGAAAGTGGCTTTGGTATCAAAATCTAAGTCTTTATCTGCTTCAATTTTTAGCATTAGTTTCGCAAAAAATGGATACGCCATTTTTCCACCTTGACCTAAAGATTTGTTTTTGAAACGAATCCATTGGTCTTCGCCGCCTACCCAAGTACCAACGACTAAATTTGGCGTAATGCCCATGAACCAACCATCAACGTGGTCGTTGGTCGTTCCTGTTTTTCCACCTGCTTGTGTCTTAATTTTATGAAAATCTCTTTTGCCTCTGGCTGCATTTTTTAACATCTCTACCATTACATAGTTCGCTGTGGCGTCTAATGCTTTTCTTTCTAAGGCTTCATCCTCATAAATAACTCGACCATTTCTATCTTCGATTCTAGTAATGAAAGTTGGTTTATTATAGATACCATTATTAGCAAAAACAGTATAAGCACCCGTCATTTCTTGCACGGATAAATCTGTTGCACCTAAGGCTAAAGAAGGAACAGGTAAGATTCTTTTTTGACCATTGGCATATTTAGATTTGGTGTCAATCCCCATCCTAGAAACAATATTTACTACAGGTTTTGGACTACCTAATTCTTTCATTAACCAAACCGAAACTGAATTTAAGGATCGTTTTAAGCCTTCTTGTAAAGTAACTCTTTTATTAGAAAATGGACTAAAGTTGGCTGGACTCCAATCTTCTGAAAGTATGAAACTTCCTTCGTCTACTTTGATGGTGTGTTGCACATCCAGTACTTCCATACAAGGTGAAAACCCTTGATTTTGAATAGCCGTTGCATAAACAAATGGCTTGAAAGTAGACCCTACTTGTCGAATGGAAGTAACGTGGTCATATTGGAAATATTTATGATTGACCCCACCTACCCAAGCTTTAACGTGACCTGTAATTGGATCAACTGCCATGGAACCAATCTGCAAAAACATTCGGTTGTACTTAATCGCTTCTAATGGCGTCATGACGGTGTCTTTTTCCATCTGTGCATTATAAGTGAAGACCTTCATTTTGGTTGGCTTTTCAAAAGATTCTTTTACGTCCTTTTGAAATTCAGGCCAGTATTTTTCTACATTTTTCCAATTTGGGTTTTTCATTACCTTTCGGTAATTGGAAGCTTGTGATGCAGAAATTCTATTTTCACTAATTAAAGTAGCGATGCCTTTATTAGAATTAAGCATACGTTCTAAATCTGTATCTCTTAGGCGAATGTCCGGGAAATCTCGTTTTAAAGCGGCTAAAGATTTGCCAATATGTTTCTTTTTTAATTCTGCGTATAAATCGGTTTCTCGAATTAATCGTTTTAGCACATTCTGGCGAATATTTAATAGTCGCTTTTTTTCCGCTTCTATATTAAATCCTGGCTCTTTGTTCCAATCATCCTTTTCTTCTACATACGTCCAAGGATCTGAATTTTTCCATTCTTTAAAAAAAGTTTTTTGCAATTGTTTCATGTGTTCAACCGCTGCTGCCTCTGCGTGTGCTTGTATCTTAGGATCAAGCGTCGTATAAATTTTTAATCCATCTACAAAAATGTCATAATTGCTACCATCCGCTTTTTTCTCTGAATTTTCAGATTTTAGAATGGCCATTAGTTGATTTCTTAAAACAATTCTAAAGTGAGGAGCTAATCCATCTCGGTAAGTCTGTCTATTAAATTTCAACCCTAAATCTAAGACTCGAATGGAATCATATTCGGCAGGCGTTAAATAACCTGCTACTTCCATTTGTTTTAGTACAACTTCTCGGCGCTTTTTCGTCTTTTCTGGTCTTCTAACTGGATTGAAATAAGAAGGATTTTTCAACATGCCAACGATCATCGCTGCTTGTTGAATATTTACAGAATCTTGTCGTTCTCCAAAGTAAGTCTCTGCTGCTCCTTTGATACCAAATGCGCCGTTAATGAATTCAAATTCATTGAGGTACATCGTCATAATTTCTTCCTTAGTATAAGTTCGTTCTAACTTAATAGCGGTGATCCACTCTCTTAATTTTTGAATCCCTCTTTCTCCTAGATTTTTAGCGGTTTGTCCTGTGAATAACAGCTTAGCTAATTGTTGAGAAATGGTACTTCCTCCACCAGAACTCTGATCGCCTCCTGCAACAGTCTTGAATAATACCCGCAATAATGCCCAGAAATCAATGCCCGAATGATCGTAATACCGAAGGTCTTCGGTTGCGATTAATGCGTTTATTACATTAGGGGAAATTTCTTCATAAGCAACAGGTACTCTATTTTCTCGAAAATAGCCTGCGCCTAAAGTACTTCCATCAGCAGTAAAAACGACGGAGGCAAAATTATTTTTAGGATTTTCTAAACTGTCAAAAGAAGGTATCTTTCCATAGGAAGCAACAGTCATTAAGACTGCAAAACCTATTAGACCAGCAATCAAAGCACACCAAAGTCCAATGATAATTTTTTTATAGGTTGGCTGTCTTTCCAAACGAATTTCTTCGTTCGTTTTAGTATTGGTAGTTTGCATTTAAAATAGATTGAATTCTAAAGCCTCATAGTATATTCGGTGGTCAGTTGTCGGTTGTTAGTTAGGGTGTACAACCGATAACTGATAACTGACAACGGAACATAGTCCCAATATACAAAGATATGTTTTGTTAGGATAGTCTGAAGCGACTTTTAACTCATAACGCCTTTTTCTACTTCAATATTCCTGTAATAATCTAAACTTTCGATGATTAATGCTTGATTACCCGTTTGATTAATGATGGCTTTTCCCGGTGCTGTTAATAACGTAAAGTTAATTTCATCTTTTTCATTCTTCTTATCCTTTTTCATTAGACGGATTAATTTAGGGTAGGCGTCACGATTTAAATCAACTTTACCATAAATTTTTATAAAAAAATTGGTGATTTCTTCTAAGGCAGAAAGTGATAATCCTGAAACTTTATGAGCGATATAGGATTCGCTAATCATTCCAATAGCAATCGCTTCTCCATGTAATAAACGATTGGGTGTTTCCAATAAATCACTTTCAATAGCGTGACCAATGGTATGCCCAAAATTTAAGGCTTTGCGCAATCCTGCTTCAAACGGGTCGATTTCTACAATACGTTGTTTTATTTTTAAAGAAGGGGCTAAAAAACTCACCCAATCTATATTTTCTAAAGTATCAATTTTTTGAATGCGCTCCCACTGAGCTTTATCTTCAATTAAACTGTGTTTGACGATTTCTGCAAATCCACTTCGCAATTCCCCTTTCGGTAAAGTAGCATGAAAAACGGAATCGACAAAAACGGCTTTTGGATTTTCAAAAACGCCCACACTATTTTTTACTTCGTTAAAATCTATGCCTAATTTCCCACCAATAGAAGCATCTACTTGGGATAATAAAGTAGTTGGAATCTGAATGAAGTCAATGCCTCGTTTATAAGTGCTTGCTGCAAAACCACCCATATCTCCAATGACACCACCACCTAAATTGATGCATAAATCTCTACGACCAATGCCATTGTCCATCATCTTCTTCCAAATTATTTGAGCGGTATGAATATTTTTATTTAACTCTCCTTCTGGTACCGTAATCAATAGGAAATTGCTAATGTCAATATGCTTGGCTAAAATGGGTAGACAATATTTTTCCGTATTATCATCAACTATTAAAACAGTTCTTGGATAGTTTTTTTCTTGTAAAAAAGTTTTTAAAGCAGGAAATATATCTCCTACAAAAATGGAATAATTGCCTAAATCTAATTGCTGCATTTTTGGATGTTTAATCAAAACTATAGCTGTTGAATGAAATTTTTTGTACTACTTATGTAGAAGGTTAAAACAATAAAATGACGAAATAAAAGGAACTTTTTCGGTAAAAAAATGGATTAATTATTTGTTTTACCTTCGACCGTTCACCTTCTACCCTTGACCTAAGTAATTACTTTAATTTACCACAAAAGTACGACTAAAGTTCCTGTTGGAAACTGTTCTTGTTCTGTTTTAAAGCATTTTTGATAATAAAATTGTGGATATATATTCTAATCATATGGATTTTGATTAAAAAATGAACTATATCCCACTAATTCTGGTTGAAAAAAGTGAAAAGCATTAATTTTGCAGAAATTTTATTGACCCCACATAAAAATGGGTAAAAGGAATAATTATTGATTTTGGTTTGGGAAAAACCATAATAACCATAAACTTAATATGCTTATGAATCCGAACGGAGAGAAGACTAGATATTCTGATGATGAATTAGAAGAATTCAAAATTTTAATTGAAAATAAATTGGTTAAAGCTAAAGAACAATTAGATTTTTATTTAACTCAATTAGGGGAAATTAATGAAAATCAAAATGCGAAGATTAAAGGATTGGATGATGGCAATGGTACGCAAGAGGTAGAACGTATGAACACTTTAGCGGCTCGACAAAGAAAACATATTCATCATTTAGAAAATGCTTTATTAAGAATTCAGAATAAAGTATATGGTGTATGCCGATCCACAGGAAAGCTAATCTCAAAAGGTAGATTAAAAGCAGTTCCTCATGCGACTTTAAGTATTCATGCAAAACAAGCTAGATAAATAATCGTTAAAATAGAGCGATTACTCAACAACTAACTAAAAATAGTGATTATACAGAACGATTGTATAATCACTATTTTTTTAGGTTTAACTAGATGGTGTCTACTGGTTATTTGTACCTTTACAAATTCAAACCGAAAATCATCATAAAAAATATAGATTTGAAGCGTTCCCATATCATTATCATCATTGTTTTGTCCGTACTTTTCTTAGACCAAGCCTTAAAAATTTGGGTAAAAACCAATATGGAATATGGCGAATATTTTAACCTACTCGGTTTCGATTGGGCTAGAATTCATTTTGTTGAAAACCCAGGTATGGCATTTGGAATAGAATTAGGAGGGGATTACGGAAAATTAGCTTTAAGTTTATTTAGAATTGGTGCGGTCTTTTTTCTAATATATTATATCGGTGAACTGATTAAGATGAAAGTGCCTTTTGGCTTACTAGTTAGTTTTGCCTTGATTCTGGCAGGTGCCTTGGGAAATATCTTGGATAGTGCTTTTTATGGATTGATTTTTTCTGCTTCCGAATACCATGGTGGTTTAGCGGAGTTTATGCCCGAAAGTGGAGGTTATGCTAGTTTTCTGCATGGAAAAGTAGTGGATATGCTGCACTTCCCTTTATTTGAAGGAAAATTTCCAGAATGGTTACCGAAATGGGGTGGAGAACATTTTGAATTTTTTAGACCTGTCTTTAACCTAGCAGATACTTCTATTACTGTTGGGGTTTTAAATATCATTCTTTTTCAACGAAGCTTTTTTGCAGTAGATGAAGAAGCGGATAAAACTTTAGAGGCAGCAGAGAATACTGATAGCACTTCAGCTTTAGCTAGTGAAACAATTGCTGTTGCTGAGGAAATTGAATTGTCTTCAGAAGATTTAGCCGCTACTGATTCCGTGATTACAGGCGTGAAATCGGATGGTGTTAATCCAGAAAATATCGACCCACATAGTCCAAAAGAATAATGATTTTCCTAGTACCGTCGAATTCATTCGACGATGAAATATAAGTACTGTTGTCAAAAGTTGAATAAACTTGCCTGCTGCGAAGTCGTGAGGGTTCGACGGTACTAAAAGACACCGAATAATTTCAGTATTGCCCAAATTACAACTATGACTAATAAACGATACGCCCAAACTCCTGCATTTTCATATTTAGAAGCATACGTAGCCGTTAACCAACCACCTGCCGTTTGGCCAATAGCTAAAATGCCACCTAACTGCCAATCAATTAATCCTTTGTATTGAAAAATAGCGACGGCTATAATTGTATAAACAGCTACGACAAAAGTCTTGACGGCATTTCCATCAATAATATTATACTTGGCAACAAGTACCATAGATGCTAAATAAAAAACGCCCATGCCCATTTGGATAAATCCGCCATAAAAACCTAAGGCCAAAAAGACAGGAATGACAATCCACAGAGATAACCCTTCTAATTTACTAGTTTCTTGTAACCACCTTTTGGGCTTGATGAGAATAACAAACAACATTAAAATCATTAAATATTGGAAAATGGTTTTGAATTGCTCATTACTTACCCAAACTGCTAGGAAAATACCTGCGACAGCCCCTATAATTGTAGGAATGGTATAACGACTACTTTTCACGATGTCGAGTTTTCCATGCTTGTGAAAAGCATAAGTACCTGCTAAACCCGCCGTTAAGACGCCAACTCTATTGGTTCCATTTGCCATATTCCCTGGTAAACCTAACAATTCTGTCAAAATAGTCAACGTAATTGCTGAACCACTTCCCGCTAGTGTATTAATTACGCCTGCTGCAAAACCTCCAAAAATGGCGATGCCGTAATGATACCACTCTAATTCCATTGTGTATATATTTTGCTCAAAGGTAGAGACAAGGATTGAATTATGGAAGGATTGGGGGAAATGCTTCAAACTCAACTTCAAAACCAACTTCAAACTCAACAATTAGAAATAATTATTCAACTTAATAATGATTACACGGGGTTTTGTACGGTTTAAAAAATATATGTAGCGAATAAATTTGAGGTAAACTTTGATAAGTAAAAGGAATTCGACTATTTTTATGACTTTTCCAATTTCGTCTGAGAAAAATACACCCATAATGCAACATGAAGAGATAAAAAGACTCTTGTCTTTTTCGCCTGCCGTAAAGTTATTGCGCTCTAAAAATGCCCCCTTAATTATTAGTTTTCTCTACGAAGAATTTAAAGCGAGTAATAGAATTACGTTGCCTGCCTACGAATTAATTAGCCACTTAGCAGAATATATTGAAGCTTTGGAAGACCGTGAATTGATGGAGATTGAAGGGAAAGATTCTTTGGTTATGGCTCGAAAATTTTTGGATAATTGGTGTAATGAAGACCATCGTTTTTTGAAGCGTTATCCTAATGATGAAGGAGAACCAATTGTAGAATTAACGACCCATACAGAGAAAGCATTTCAATGGATGGAGAATTTACAAAAACGAGAGTTCGTCGGTACAGAATCTCGTTTTTTGAACATTTATCGCCAATTGCGAGAATTGATTGATAATACCTCAGCTGACCCAAAGCGAAGAATTAAGGAATTGGAAAAGAAAAAGAAAGCCTTGACTAAAGAGATTAATGCGATTAAAAAGTCTGGAACGGTGGAGACTTTCAATGATACGCAAATTAAAGAACGATTTTATAATATTACCAAGACCGCTAGAGAATTACTGTCTGATTTCAAAGAAGTAGAGCATAATTTTAAGGACATTAGCTTGAATATTTATCGCCAACAAACCAAAGAAGGGGTGAATCGAGGGCAGATTTTAGGTTATACTTTAGATGCAACGGAACAATTAAAAGGGTCTGATCAAGGTAAGAGTTTTTATGCCTTTTGGCAATTCTTGATTGCAGATACTAAGCAAGATGAGTTAATGGAAATGATTCTCTATACTTATAAACTACTGAAAGAAAAGAACATTGACTACGCCGATAACTTTTTAAGAAAAATAAAGATTTACCTACATAATGCTGGGCAAAAAGTGATTGATAGCAATCATCTATTAGCAGAGAAATTAAGCCGAATTCTAGCAGAACAAAGTTTAGTAGAACGGCGAAGAGCGATTGAAATTATTCGAGAAATTAAAAATTTGGCAGTTAGTAAGATTGGTAAATTGCATGGAAAAAAAGACTTTATTTACATCGAAGGTTTACCAGAAATAGACCTATCTTTTGACCGTCCAATTGGTAATCCACCACAAAGAGCGACTTTCAAAAATCAACCCACAGAAATTGGTAGTACCCAATTAGAATCTGCCAACCTAGGCGTCTTATTCGACCAATTTGAAATGGATAGACAGCAACTAGAAACTAATATTGCCGAGTTGTTGAAAAACAATCAAGAGATTACCCTTTCAGAAGTGGTGCGAAAATACCCTATTCAAAATGGTTTGGCAGAAGTATTGACTTATTTTTCTATTGCCGCTACTTCCAAAAAACATTTAATTAAGGACGATAAAAAAGAATCAATTCCTTGGGTTTTAGAAGAAGAAATAGCTTCTGCTAAAAAAGAAATTCATTTGCCGCAAGTCATTTATGTGAGATAAAATAGACAAAAATATAAAATGGAAGATACGACTAAATTACCACCTTATGCCCCACTCCTTGTCAAGTTATTCCAAAACGTCATCTACGACGAAGACCGAAAAACTTGGCAAGACCTCATCACTTATCAACGACCAATCAGAGCCTATTTTGCAACCATTGGCGTCGAATTAATGCTAAATGAACAAGATGGATTTGCATTCATTAGTCAGCCTGATGAAATGGACGGACAGAAAGTACCAAGGTTGGGAAGTCGGATGCCATTATCTTATGAAGTTTCGCTTTTATTGGTTGTTATTCGAGAAGCCTTAGAAGAATTTGATGTGCAAAATACCGATTCTCGAACACTTTTTATTACCAACACAGACCTCAAAGAGCGCATTGAATTATTCTTTGAAGACAAAGCAGATAAAGTCAAGTTATTAGACCGATTTGAAGTATATATTAATGCAGTTGTCAAATTAGGTTTCTTGAAAGAGCGGGATGTTAAAGGCTATGAAGATCATGTCAAAACTTTTGAGGTTCGACGGATTATTAAAGCGAAAATTAATAATGAAAAATTGGAAGAAATTAAGGCGAAGCTAAAGGGAGCTTAGTGGACTCATTATTGATTACTAATCTACCGTAACACAGTTCTCTGAGCTGTGCGAGCATCAGAAAAATAAAAACTAAAATTCATTTAGATGAGTAGTAAAAACGGCACAAAAGAAACAGGAGGCTACCGTTTACAATATATAGAAATTTTTAATTGGGGGACGTTTGACCAAAAGATTTGGCGATTAAAACCCAATTGTAAGAACTCGCTCTTAACAGGGGCAAATGGTTCGGGGAAAACGACTTTGGTGGATGCGATTATCACGCTTTTAGTGCCACCAGGAAAACGACATTATAATCAATCTTCAGGTACAACAAGTAAACGAGAACGGAATGAAAAAACCTACACGCTAGGTGCTTATGTAACGGTACAAAGTGAAAGCGGATTAGCTGCAAAAACGAAACATCTAAGAACAAAGGATGATTTTTCCATTTTGCTGGGTGTGTTTTATAATCCTGCGACAAAAGATTATTGTTCTTTAGCGCAAGTATTCTGGTTTTCTAATAATGATTTGAAGAAGGCTTATTTTATTGCGCCTACTGCTTTGACGGTCGAAGAGCATTTTATTCCGTTAGACACAGGCGGTGTTTGGAAAAAGCGATTAAAGAAAACGACCGCAGCAGAATCGTTTGATAGTTTTACTAAATATCAACAAGATTTTTCTAAGCGGTTTGGATTGAAATCAGAAAAGGCATTGAGTTTGTTTGCACAGACTGTTGGGATAAAAGTATTGGGAAATTTGAATGCTTTTATTCGGACAAACATGCTAGAAGAACACGATGCCGAAGGAGAGTTTATTAACTTACGAGAGCATTACGAAAATTTACTAAGCGCACATCAATCAATTGAGAAAGCGAGAGAACAAGCGAATTTATTAGAACCGATTGTGGAAAATGGTGCTGCTTTTCATACGTTAGAAAAAGAAGTTAACCACCTTAGTCAACTACAAGAAAGTATTCCTCCTTTTTTTGCTAAAAAGAAAAAAGCTTTATTGCATGAGTCGTTGAAATCGTTGAAGAATGACATCAGTAAAAGAGAAAATCAATTGGTAGACATTCGTCAAGAAATTGCTCGCCAAAATAATCAGCGAACAGATTTACAAGTTGCCATTAGTACCGATAAAGTATATGAACAAGTGCAGAATTTAGATAAGCAAATTCAGCAAGCACAACGAGAACAAGAGCAGCAAAAAAATCGAGCCAATCGCTATAATCAATTAGCTGACCCGTTAGGTTTTAAGATAGATCCTAATGAAAAAAATTTTTACAAAGCTCTAAATGATAGTAAAAAAGAAATTACTAAACTACAAGAGACACTAGAGGAATTAAGAGGCGATGAAGTAGACATTCAGATACAATTGAATAGCTTAAAACGACAAGAGGATGACCTAGAAGAAGAATTGATTTCTTTGCAAAAAAGAACGAATCGGATTCCTTTAGAACAAGTAAGAATTCGAGCTGCCATTTTGAAAAAATTAGATCTTGCGGAATCGACTCTACCTTTTGCCGCCGAATTAATAAAAATTAAAGCCGCTGAAAAAGAATGGGAAACGCCGCTTGAACAAGTACTTCTCCCATTAGGTATGACGCTTTTAGTACCGGAAGCGCATTTTGAAGCGGTGTTGACCTATGTGCATAAAGGAAAGTTAAATGGTAAAATTACCTTTAGAAAAGTAGGGGACTTACCTTTTGAAAAAGTGAAAGTAGCTAAAAAGAGTATTTTACAAAAATTGGAAATTAAGCAAAATCATGCTTTTACCAATTGGTTGGAATATACGATTGCCAACGCTTTTAATTTTATGGTAGAAAAAAATCCTAGTCAATTGGGACAACATGCACAAAGTGTAACTGGTAGAGGTACGATTAAAAATCACACCCATTTTGAGCGAGATGATAGTGTGGAAAATAAAAATACCAGTTGGCATATTTTAGGTTGGGATAATAAAGCTTCGGTCAATGCACTAAAAGAGGAACTTTTGACCATTGGTAAAGAGATTAATCAAATCCAGGGAACTTTAAAAAATAATAAGCAGTATCGACAACGAACGACTCAACGAAAAGACCAACTTACTCGATTTATTGGTTTTGAACAGTTTGGTGAAATTGATTGGAAAACAGCTCAAAAAAATGTCAAACAATACCAGTCGGAAAAAGAAAATTTAGTCAATAGTTCTAACCAATTACAAGAATTAGAAAAACAATTAAAGGGTTTGATTCGACAGATTGAAGGGATGGATACAGATAGAGATCGTTTGATTGAACAGAAAAGTACGCTGCAAAATCGCTTTGATAGCTATCAACAACAATTAAAAGAAACCGAGGATATTTTAGGACAATTAACCACCACCACTTTTTCTCCTTTTCAGGCAAGGTTAGACGAATTAGTAGCGGGAGAGAACTTAATTGTTTCTACGATTGGTAAAACAGAGAATAAAATTAATAAAGAGATTGGGCAGCAGCGAATGGATAAGACAAGGGAATTAAGTAAGGTAGAAAAGCGCCTGTCTTTAGCGATGCAACGCTTCATTACACCAACGCAAAAGGTCTTAGAAAAATACCCCAACTGGACAGCAGATACCATTAATTTTCAACCTGATAATAAATACTTGCCTGAATTTAAGGCGATGTATGATAAAATTCGTCAAGAAGATTTGCCGAAATACCAGAAGCGATTTAAGGATTGGTTGAATGAACGCTTGATTTTTGATATTGCTAATTTTAAAACTTCTTTAGAAAATAAAGAGGTAACCATTTTGGAAAGTGTCGAAGAAATTAATTCTTCCTTGAAAGATATTCATTTTAATAGTAATCCTAAAACGTATATTCAGCTAGATATTCATAAAACGAGAGATATTGCCGTTAGGGAATTCAAAGAAATGCTGAAAGATGCGATGCCTGATCCTGCGAAGCTGATTCAAGGAGATGAAGCAGAATTAGAAAAAAGTTTTAAACGCATTAGAAAAATTATTGAAGAATTAACGGATAATGAACCTTGGCGCAAAAAAGTAACGGATGTAAGAAATTGGCTGGAATTTGCTGCTATTGAACGCTATCGTGCCGATGATACGCAACGACAATATTACGTGGATAGTCAAAGTTTGTCGGGTGGAGAAAAAGCGAAATTGGCATATACGATTTTAGCTTCTGCGATTGCTTATCAATTTGGCATTCGTAGCCAAAATAGTCGTCGAAAATCTTTCCGTTTTGCGGTCGTCGATGAAGCGTTTAGTAAAGTGGATCCTGAAAATTCGGTGTATGCGATGGAGTTATTCAAGCAATTGAATTTACAATTGATGGTGGTCACCCCGTTAGATAAAATTAATTTGGCAGAACCGTATATTCATGCGGTGCATTATGTACAGAATAAGGAAAAGAAAAATTCGGAAGTGTTTGATATGCCGATGGATATTTATGAACAGAAGAAGAAGGGTTTTAGGGAAGGAGAGGAATAGTTTAATATTTTGGAATGGGTAAATTAAAGTGTAAATGGAGCAAGTAGAAAAATTTAGGCAACTTTGCCAACAATTGGAAAAGGGATATAATGAACAAGCTACAGCAAAATTAGGGAATAGACAATTGTTGAATTGGTCACATGACATTCGTAAAGAATTACTACAATCTTACAGTCTAGAAAAATTAGATATTTTTCTTGCTATGTTATTAAATGTTGCAAAGGAAAGGAAGAGATACCAGAGTTATATTTTAGATGATTGCTTGTCCTTTATTTGTAGTTTCTTACTATCTGGATTATGGTATGGAGACTTGCCTGTTCCATCATTGGTTTTAAATAAGAAACTTATTGAGCAAGAAAAAGATAAACGGAAAAAGATAACGCACCAAACTGCTTTAAAATTATTATCTTTTGTCCATGAATTATTTCATATTGAACTTCCTAGAGATTCTTATGCAAATAATCGAAAATCACATGTGGTGAAAATATTAAATGATATTTGGGACTATTATGATACCACCGAAGGAATAGAATTGTGTGAAGCAGCGTTAAAAACAAAATCAGAAGCGTTAATTATTGATACGGCAAATGCTTTGATAACTTATCATTTGAATCTCAAAAAGACTTTATCAAAAACGTTGGTTCTGTTATTAGAGAAGCAGGTTAAAAAGACAAAACATTTGTATGCAGCAAGGGCATGTTTAGAATTGATGAAAAAAACTAAATGCATCTCAGAAGGGGATTACGAAGATGAGCTATATGATTGGAAAGAGCGGAATGATTATCCGATTTTTTAATAAATTTCATATATGGATATTGATTACGATTTAGTGAAACAAGTAATTGATACATATATGATTGGTTGGACTTATTATGGAAATTTTTAATGATAACACCACAAAACATACAAAAAAAAGCCCTCCGACACTACAAAGCCTTCCTTACCGCTGTCTTAACTAGAACGCATTTCTTCCCACTTCCTATCAAAGGGAATAAAGGTAAAGCCAACCAGCCGATGGAAGTTTTGTTTCCTGCTTTGAAAAGATTGTTAGAAGGTGCAAAAAATAAAAAAGGTTATGGTTATACAGTAACATTAAAAGCCGTCCAAACTCGACATGCAGGAGAAATTTCGATGCCCGATGAAATCTACTTTGAAAATGTAGAAGATTATGTGAAGTTTATTGAGAAGGAACAAGAGTTTTTAACTTTTCGGAAAGTGGCGATGAAAAGCCAGAAATTATTGCCTGCTATCTTGCCTTGGATGCAAGAAAACCCTTTGAAAGTAATTAAGCATTTAACTGATTGGGAAATCATTTTAAAAGTAGGACAATATTTTTTGGCTAATCCTCAGCCCCAATTATACACTCGTGCTTTACCTTTGGATATACCGACTACTTTTATTGAAAATAAGACTGCAATTTTGACGGAGGTTTTAAATGCTATTTTACCACAGGATTCGATTAATCATCAAGGAGATAATTTTGAAAAACGCTTTGGTTTGTTGTATGAAGAACCCGTAATTCGCATGAGGGCATTAGATGAATTTATTTTTAAAGACTGGTCTATCAATGATATTAGTTTACCAGTAAGTGCTTGGAAAAAACAGTCGCCCAAAGTAAAAACCATTTTTATTTGTACGGATTTATTAAATTTTTTGCGCTTTCCCAATCATCCAGAAAGCTTGATTATTTATGGGGAACTATCAACTTTAAAAGTATTGAGTGACTTAAATTGGTTGGCAGAAAAAACGATTTATTTGTGGGGAGATATAACGATCAAAAGTTTTCAAACATTGAGTGAACTTCGTCAATCTTTTCCTACGATACAGCCCTTTTTGATGGATAAAGTTACTTTTAATAAACATCAAAAATTCGCTAGTTCAACGGCTAAAAATGAATTGCCTATTATTCCTGCTTTAACGTCTGATGAACAAGATTTTTTATTGTTTTTGAATAATTTAGAAGGAGGTAATAGTTTGTTGCAGCAGCATATCTCGCAAGTTTATTTGAAGAAACAATTAAAGCAATTAAATTTGTAAATGGCATTAAGCAAAATTGACCTAAAATACTTTAAACAACTCAACGCCGATCGCAAAGACAGCCTCCGTCTGTTGAACAAAACCTCCATGCGAGGTATCCGAGAAAGCATCATTGAAAAATATTCCGAAAAGGCGCATTTTGTCTATGAGTTATTGCAGAATGCTGATGATGTCAATGCGACGTATGTCCGTTTTAAATTGAGGGAAGAAGGTTTGTACTTTATTCATAATGGCAATGTTCCATTTACTGTAACTGCGCCGAATCAAACGCCAACAGGACATATCAATGCGATTACCTCCATCGGTGATTCTTCTAAAAAAGAAAACACTTATAAAATTGGAAAATTTGGCGTTGGGTTTAAATCGGTTTTTCAATACACGACGACTCCACATATTTACGACCCGAATGTAAGTTTCTGTATTCGAGATTTAATTGTACCTGAATTATTGGAGGAACAGCAGCATCCAATGAAAGAGAATGCGGAAGAAACCTTATTTTTCTTTCCTTTTAATCATCTCGATAAAGCCTCAATAATTGCTCAAAAAGAAATTCAAACTCGACTGCAAGCTCTTAAATTTCCCTTGCTCTTTTTAAATCATTTGCAAGAAATTAAATGGGAAACCACTCAAGCTACAGGATTTTATAGAAAGGATATTAGCAATGATTTAGAACAGGAGACCATTCAAATTCAACAAATAAAATGTCATAAAAAAGTTGGCAATAAGTTAGAAACACAAACACTTTTACAACTTACTCAGCAGGAAGCGGCTTCTAAATTAAAATATGGTTTGGCCTTTTTACAAGATGAAGCTGGTAATATTATGGCTGCAAAAAACTTTGCCGCCCATTGTTTTTTCCCAACAAGAGTATTAACCAATTTACAATTTTTAATCCACGCCCCTTTTTTATTAACCGATAGTCGAGAAGGCATTAAATTGGATGAAGCTTGGAATAGAGAACTGATAGAGAAACTAGCGGTTTTACTGACGCAGAGTTTTTCGATTATCAAAGAATTAGGTCAATTAAGCACTTCTTTTTTTCAAACTTTACCTATTGAAGAAATGCTATTCAAAGGAGAAACTGGGCAATTCTTCCAACCTTTTTATCGACAACTATATCATTTTCTAAGCCAACCTAATCAAGCTATTTTCCCCATTGAAAATGGACACATCACTTTAGAAAATGCCTTCTTAGCTGAAAGTCAATCCTTACGTCAATTATTAACGATTGAGCAATTAAGGAGGTTAACGAAAAATGATGTGGCTAATTGGATTTTTCCAGAACTAGCTACCCAATCAACTTTAGGACAATTTATTCGCCAATTATTAACCGATCATTTAATTGGAAAAAAGATTGCTCCTATTCTAAATTGGGAAATTGCTTTACGTTTGATGGATATTGATTTTTTGAAAACACAAAGCGACGAATGGCTGATTTATTTTTATACCGAATTGTTTCAAAATCATCGTTCACTTTGGTCAGGCAATAAAGCACCAGTCAAACAAAAGCCAATTATTCGATTAGAAAATGGCGAAATGGTAATGCCTTTTAATTTAGAAGATGGCACACCGAATGCTTATATTCCAACTAAATTAAAGACAGATTATCCGACCATAAAACAAGCCATTGTTGAACATGAGTTGGCTAAGTCTTTTTTAGAAAATTTAGGATTAAGTACGCCAATTCTTCGAGATGAATTAGAAAATTATATTCTACCTAAATTTATTAATGCTCAAAAAACGAAGGAAGATATTTTACCTTCTTTGGAAGAACTAGAAAAAATAATTACCCATTATTGGCAATGCAATGCAGAAGAATCCAAAGCATTAGAACAACAATTAAGTACGCTACCGATTTTGCAAGCCGTTTCTAATGAAGATGGAAGTATTATTGCTGCTTGTCCGAATCAAGTCTATTTTGAAAATGAATTATTGACGGAATTTTTTGCTGGAAATGAAGCAATTTTATGGTTGCCTACAGCGTCTCTTTATGAAGATTTGATGGTCTCTTTAGGAGATAAGAAAGTCATTGGCTTTTTTGAAAAAATGAAGGTGGCTAAATTGCCTCGATTTATATCAATGGACGAGACACTAGAGGAAGTTGAGAAAAAAGAATTGATGCAGCAAAAAACACCAGACGCAAGTTATCCTATGTGGGAAGAAACGGTTGATTTTGGTATTGATGGCTTAATTGATTTTTTAAATAAGGAATATTTTGATTACCCACAATCTATTTTATTGTGGAAAGTTTTGACACAGCTTTTAGAAGCTACTTCCGATATTCCTTTGAATGCAACTTATCGTTATGAATGGCAAGATACCCATGAAGTTGAAATAGCTGCTTTTTGGCTAAAAATTTTAAAAAGTTACGACTGGATACTCAATGAAGTTGGTGATTTGACAAGTGTTGCCATGCTCACTAAGACAAAATTATATCCAGACTATGATGCAAAATTAGATGAGCCTCTAGTAGAATTATTATTTGCTGAATCGACGGAAAAACGATTAAATGTTTTAACACCCGAAGAACGAAAAGCGATTGAACTCGGGCGGCAATTATTGGAGAAAGGGTTAAAGTTAGAAGATGTTGCTAAATTTCAGCAATGGCAATACCAAAAAGAAGAGAAAATAAACGAAAAGATTAATCGAAAAACTAAGAAAAAAATATCCAAACCAGAAGTTCCTAAAGATACGGATGAATTTAATCCTGCTTTTTTGTCTTCAGAAGAATTATTAGAAAAGCAGAAAGAATTACGTCATAAATTAGAAAATGAATTAGAAGACCAGATTGAGAAGTTGATGAAAATCGAGCAGTTAAAAGCAATTATTAAAGAAGCACCTCCTTATTCTTTTGCATGGTTTAAAGCTTTATTAGAACTAGAATATTTATTAGCCTTTGACCAAACCGATAAGGATAAAAGTATCAGCATTTTTTTTGAAAAAGTAGAAAAAGAAAAAGGTACTTCTAAAACGATTACGCTACGAAAACCTGTTCGCTATATTCCGTTGACTATTGAAAATATGGGAGATATTCAACTGAAATTGCAATTGGAAGAAGAACGTAGAACAATTGCAGTTGAAGTAGTGAGTATTAAAGATTTTTCACTAAGAGCTAAATTAAAATCACCTGAAGAAATTGAAGGGATTGATTTTAAAAAGATTCGAGGAGCAGTTTTAGAAGTTCAAAATACTATTTTTACTTTAGAAGAATTATTGAAAGCTTTCCATGCACTTCCTTTTGAAGATGAAGATAATTTGAAAGCTTTATTACCAAAAAATATGCGTTTTATCTTTGGTCCGCCTGGAACAGGAAAAACGACTTATTTGGCAAGAGAAGAAATCATGCCTGCAATGTTGGGCGAAAAACGATTGAAAGTTTTAGTCTTAACACCGACCAATAAATCAGCGGATGTATTGGTCAGAAAGGTCTTAGATTTTTTACCCGAAACGCCCTTTTGGTTATATCGATTTGGTACGTCGGGTGATAGTGTGGTAGAAAATGCAGGTTTGTTAAGAGATGGAACTTTTGATATTAGTGACAAAGAACATTTTTGTGCGGTCACGACTGCTACTCGTTTCCCTTATGATGGGTTTAATTTTGGGCGTTGGGAATACCAGTTGAAAAATATAGAATGGGACATCATTTTAGTGGATGAGGCTTCGATGATAAGTTTGGCAATGATTACTTTTATTGCTCATCAACAAGCCAAAGCAGAAATTATCATTGCAGGTGACCCTTTTCAAATTGAACCCATTGTTTTTGCGGAAGAGTGGAAAGGGCAGAATATTTACACCATGGTTAATTTGCAAAGTTTTAATCCTGAATTGCAAAAAGAACAACTGGAACCCTATCCGTTCCCCGTTCATAATCTGATTACGCAATATCGAAGCATTGCTACTTTGGGGTATATTTATAGTCACTTAGCCTATAATGGAAAACTGCGCCACCACCGATTGCCTAAGGATAGACGACCTTTAAAAATTGACAAACTGCCTTTAAAAGAAGTCAATATTATTCGATTTCCAGTCATTAAACTAGAAACTTTATTACGCCCACAGCGACTTAATTCTAGTCATTATCATATCTATTCTGCTTTGTTAACGGCTGAAATAGTTCAGTATTTATCCGAACAGATTTATGAAAATAATATCAAAAACAATCCAGATAAAAAAGGCTGGAATATTGGAGTAATTTGTCCTTATAAAGCACAGGCGATGTTGGTAGATAAAATTATTGCTGCCCAGCATGTTTTTCGCCCCAAACTAAAAATTAATTGTGGAACGATTCATAGTTTTCAAGGGGATGAATGCGATATTATTATCAACTTACTGAACCCACCTTTAAATATCAGCAAAAGCCCAAATATGTTTTTGAATCGACAGAATATTTTGAATGTGGCGGTCAGTCGAGCGAGAGATTACTTGATTTTATTAGTGCCAGATGAACATACACCTAATCGAGAAAATTTATATCAAATTAATCGCTTGGAAAAAATTATCGATTATTACTTAGCTGGGGTAACGCAAAAATGGGCAAGCGATGATGTGGAAGAAAAACTTTTTGGTAAGATTGCCTATATCGAACAACATACTTTTGCGACAACGCATCAAAGCATCAATGTTTACACACAACCAGAAAAACAATATGAGATTCGCTGTGAGGATACAGCGATTGATGTGCAAATTAATAAGCAGAAGATTTGATTAGACTGGCGAATAGTGTGAGTTGGTGAAAATAAAATGGGTTAATAGCAAAGCTACTAACCCATTTTACACTTAATTAAAATCGTATTTTTTACAAACCAGAATAAGCCGACTTCAACTGCGGATCTGTTTCCGTTGCTTTGATTTCCTGAATGTAACCTTTGATAAGGTCGATGTTTTCTCGGAAGATAGCCGATACCGTTTCATCAGTATTCTTAGCAAGCATTTGCTTATAAAACTCATTTAATTCTACAAGTGTTTGCGTAACGAAAAAACGACGCCATAAAGATTGAGACATATCGGTAGAAACACCTTTTAATTTACCAAGGGAATCTTTGATATCTCCGCCCTTGGATAATAATAAGCCAGCATAACTACGAAAGAAGTCTCCTGCCTTTGGTCCATCTATTTTATTCCAATTTTCTTCAAAAAAGGATAGTTTATCAAATTTACCTTGAATGGCATAAATATCGCCAATAGCTATTAGAATCGAGGGGGTACTGGTTGATTTTTCTAATGCTTCTGCTCTCTTAAGTGCTTCTACAGGATTTGATTGATTCAATGCCGTTAATGCAGCACCAATTACAGGATATGCTTTTTCATTATCTAACATCTTTCCAGCAATGGCACTTAAACCTTCATATTCTGCATTGGTCAAGAAGTCAAGTGCATTAGCTCTCACTTTAGAATTAATATCCCCAACTGCTAATTTTGCTGCCTCTTCTAAAACGGCCGCATCTGGCTCAACAGAACCTAAGCCCATATTTCTAATAAACCAATGTTTGTCTTTTAAAGCTGCTTTTTTAACCTGCTTAGCTTCAGCTGATTTTTCGTCCTTTAAAAACTGGATAGCTTCAAATCTATCCATTAAATTATTGACATGATGAAACTGGAAAATATATTCTGCTGCGGTCTTATTATCTTCTCTTTCTGCTAATAAAATTTTATCTGCATCGACGTTAATCAAGGCTGGCTTAGTGGCTGATTTGAAGGTAAATGTTTGCTTCCGTAAATTCATCATGACCTCTTCTCGCCTAACCGTATTTGCATCGGTGTAAATATCAATCGCAATGGGTAATTGGAAAATAGCTGGACTTTCTTTCGGGTCTTGTGTTTGTTCAATGGTTACACTTGCGGTTTGTGTTGCTAAGTCGTAGTCGTAATCAATCGTCAAGACGGGATGTCCCGCTTCAAAATACCATTGATCAAAAAACCAGTTTAAATCCTGACCAGTTACTTCCTCAAACGCTAATCTTAAATCGTGTGCTTCTACGGCAGTATACGCATTATCATTCAAGTATTTTTTCAAAGAAGCAAAAAATGCTTCGTCCCCTACGTATTTACGTAACATGTGTAAGACCATACCGCCTTTATTATAACTGTGTCCATCGAACATCGCCTCTTTATCTGGATTATCAAACCAAATCAATGGGTGAATACCACCACCTTGTACTGATCCTAAATAACCATTTAACTCATTGATTCTATGATAATCTGCTTCGTCTTTGCCGTATTTATGCTCAAACCAAAGGTATTCGCTATAATTGGCAAAACCTTCGTTCATGGTTAAATTTGCCCAACTTTCACAAGTCACATAATCGCCAAACCAATGATGGAATAATTCATGCGCAACTATGTAATCATTATGGTCATCAATTAATTCCCTAGTCGTTTTTTGCACTTGTTCCCCAAAGATAACTGCTGTCGTATTTTCCATTGCGCCAGAGACGTAATCTCTCACTACTATCTGCGAATACTTTGGCCACATATACATTAGCCCCAATTTTTCGGAGAAAAAAGTTAACATTTCTGGGGTATGTGCAAAAATATTTTTAGCATCTTGCTCATATGCTGGTTCTACATAATAATCAACAGGAATGCCTTGCCAACTATCTTCTACTTTGGCAAAATCACCAACTGTCACCATAAACAAATAAGGCGCATGTGGTTGGTTCATTTTCCAATAATCTGTTCTTGTACCATCAGCGTTTTTATTAGAGGAGATTAACAGACCATTAGAAAGGGTCTTAAATTTATCTTGTACGGTGATATACATTTCCTGAGTCGTTCGCTCATTAGGCTTGTCAATGGTTGGAAACCAACGAGAGTTATTCTCTGTCTCCCCTTGTGTCCAAATCTGCTGTGGTTTGTTTTTGTCTTTGCCGTCGGCATTAATAAAGAACAAACCCTTATCAGAAGTGATGGCGGCACTTCCGCCAATTTCTCCTTCTGATGGTTTAGCCACATAATCAATAACAATTTTGTAATTTTCTGTTTTTTTGTATTCTCGATTTAATTGAATTTGAATCTTTTTGCCATCGTATTCATATTTTAATTCTTTGCCAGTTGCCAAAGCAATTTTTTGAATATCAAAATTCTTTGCATCCAATTCTAGTTCATCTGTTGGATAAAACCAAGGTTTTAACGTCAATTCTGCTTTTCCAATAACCCGTTCTTTGGACCAATCGAATTTTATATCCAATTTAGTATGTACCAAATCATTTCGAAGGCGGTAACTTGGTTTGTGAACCGCTAATTGATAATCTTCCGGAGCTTTTAAGTCCGCAGGTTTATCCGCAGAAACGGTCATCGTATCTAAGTCTCTAACTTCGGTTACGGTCGTTTCTATAATGGGTTCGTTGGTATCATTGATGGTTGCCAATTGACTTGTTTTACAACCAAAAGAAAGCAGCGTTACTGCTAATAATACAAAGGATATGCGCCTCATGAATGATCTATTTTAATGATTTTATACAGTCTTTTTGATAATTGTGCCTAAAAATAGGCGATTTCAATTAAATAACGTCGTTTTGTTAGAAAAAGATGTTTTGAAAATCTTAAAGATTTGGACAACCCTACCTCTTTTGTTTTGTTGTGCTATGTCAAGACAGCTATCTCTTCTACATTCAATTTGATAAAGTTAAAGCTTATGCGAAGAATTAGAGTTGTTATTATCTCTATATTTACGATACTAACCATCGCCAGTATTTTTTTTGCCACTCAGTTAAAATTCACTTTTGATTTTAGCCAATTCTTTCCAGAAGGTGATCCTGATTTAGCTTTTTTTCAAGAATTTACGGAAGAATTCGAGAATGATGCGAACTTTTTTTTAGTTGCGCTTCCAAGAAAAGAAGGCGTCTTTGAACAAGAATTCCTAAAAGAGGTCCATGATTTCACTTTAAAGGCAAGACAAATTGATAATATTGTCGAGAGTCAATCCCTGACTAAATTTTCGTACCCTTTAAAAACGCCTTTTGGGATTACTTCTATTCCAGCTATTCATATTGACCAACCAGAAAAATACGCGAAAGACCGAGATAGATTATTAACTGATGAACGCTTTGTTTATAACCTGATTGATTCGGCGGGAACTACTTTAGTTGTTGCTTTAAAAACGGCAGACAAAATGGATTTAGCCGCAGCGAATAAATTAATAACAGATTTAGACTCGCTGGTGCAAACTTATCATTTTGAAAATTATCATTACCTTGGACAAACTTACTTTCAATCGGAATTGGTTAAAATGCAACAGGAAGAAGTGCTAATGTCTGCTTTGATTTCTGGGTTTTTAGTCTCGCTTATCATTTTTGTACTTTATCGAAGACCCTATGGAATTGGGATTGCCCTAGTTTCTATCGCATTAGGAATGGTTTTATTTCTAGGGTTTTTAGGCGCTACTGGAAGAGAATTAAGTGTAATGTCTGCGTTATATCCCGTTTTGATGATAATTGTCGGTACTTCGGATGTGATTCATATTATGTCCAAATACATTGATGAATTGCGAAAGGGGGTATCTCGAAAAGAAGCCATTACTATTACGATTAAAGAAATTGGTTTGGCTACTTTATTAACTTCCACAACGACAGCAATTGGTTTTGCTTCATTGCTAACCAGTCGAATTGGTCCGATTAAAGATTTTGGTATTAATGCCGCCTTTGGAGTAATGATTGCTTATATCACCGTGGTCTTTTTTACGACTGCTCTACTGTCGATGTTTAAAACGGATGACTTGATTAAGTTGGGTAAGAATAATCAGTTTTGGGAAAAATTGATGGAAAAAAGTTATCAATTTACCCTCAACCATCCAATTAGAATTACGATAGGAAGTACCTTAGTGGCAGCAATAAGTTTTTATGGTATTTCTATAATTACAACGAATTATCAATTGGCCAACACTTTACCGATTGGTAAAAAAATAACCAAAGATTTTCAGTTTTTTGAAAAACAATTTGCAGGTTATCGGCCAGTAGAATTTGGCGTATTTGCACAGGGCGATTATGAAGCAACAGATTTTGAAGTCTTACAAGAAATGGATAAAGTTGAGCAGTATTTAAAAACGACTCCTGCGATTAAATCTGTCACTTCTGTCACTTCTGTTTATAAAAGTATCAATCAAGCTTTTAACCAAAATAAGCAGACTGCTTATGTATTTCCCAAAAGAGAAAAAGATTTTAAAAAACAAAAACGATTTATTGATAGATTGCCTAATGGTTCTGCCAATGTGCTAGTTAGTAAAGATGGAAAAAAAGCTCGAATTACCACTAAAATTTTAGACTTAGGTGCAGATTCGGTTCAAGCTGTTGGCAATAGAATTGATGCTTGGATTGCTGCGAACACGAACCCCAATATTGCGACTTTTAAGAAAACAGGATCAGGGATTATTTTGGATAAAAACGCTGTTTATGCTAGAGAAAGTTTACTCCAAGGATTAGGTATTGCAGTTATTATCATTAGTCTTCTAATGGCTTTATTATTTAAGAATTGGCGGATGGTTTTAATTTCCCTAGTCCCCAATGTTTTTCCCCTCATTTTTGCAGGTGGTTTATTGGGTTTTCTAGGGATAGAATTAGAGGCAGGGGTAGCGATTCTATTTGCCATCGTTTTTGGGATTGCCGTAGATGATACGATTCATTTTTTAAGTAAATTTAAATTGTCTAAAGATAAAGGCTTATCCAATGAAGCAGCGATTCGTATTACTTTTTTAGAGACAGGTAAAGCGATTTGTTTGACTTCGATTATTTTGTTTTTTGGCTTTTTAATTATGTTGTTTTCGGTAAACCCACCAAGTGTGACGGTTGGACTGATGATTAGTGTAACGCTTTTTACTGCTTTGTTTAGTGATTTGTTGATTATTCCTGTTTTGATTCGGTGGTTGATGAAATAATTGCAAATTCCCGTATCTTTGCAATATGACTTCGACAAAGGTAAAACTAGATATTAGACTACTTTCTAAAGCAGAATTAACAGAATGGTTCTTAGCAATGGGCGAAAAAAAGTTTCGTGCCAAGCAAGTCTATGAATGGCTATGGGAAAAAAGCGCTCATTCTTTTCAAGAGATGACCAATTTATCTAAAGCCTTGCGAGAAACTTTGGAAGCTAATTTTGTCATTAATGGGATTAAAGAAGATAAAGTCCAACGGAGTAATGATGGGACGATTAAATCTCGTTTTCAACTCCATGATGGACATTTTATCGAATCTGTTTTAATTCCTGTGGCATCTGACAAAAGATTTACGGTCTGTGTCTCTTCCCAAGTAGGCTGTAGTTTGAGTTGTAAATTTTGTGCGACGGGAAAAATGAAGCGGGTTCGAAATTTGGATGCAGGTGAAATTTATGACCAAGTTGTTTTAGTCAACAAACAAGCTTTAGAAACTTTTGGTCTGCCACTTACCAATATTGTTTATATGGGGATGGGCGAACCACTTTTAGCTTACAAGAATGTCCTCAAAAGTATAGAGCATATTACTTCGCCTGAAGGTTTGAATATGTCCCCAAAGCGAATTACGGTCAGTACCGCTGGCATTGCCAAAATGATAAAAAAACTAGCGGATGATGAAGTTCGATTTAATCTTGCCTTGTCGCTTCATGCCGCTGATGACTTAAAGCGAAACGAAATAATGCCCATCAATGAGCAGAATAATCTAACGATTTTGATGGATTCCTTGAAATATTTCCACCAAAAGACTAAAAATCGCATCAGTTTTGAATATATTGCCTTCCAGAATTTTAATGATAGTTTAGAAGATGCCGCCAATTTAGTAAATCTATGCAAGGATTTTCCCGTAAGACTTAATATCATTGAGTATAATCCAATTGATGGAGCTATTTTTCAAAAGGCAGATGCCCATCGAATTGATGAGTTTGCCAAATACTTAATTGACAGAGATATTATGGTAACTGTTCGACGAAGTAGAGGAAAAGATATTGATGCGGCTTGTGGACAATTGGCGAATAAAGACTGATTACAAGATGACAGTATCATTCAGGATTTAACAAGATGTATTAACCAAAGGAATAAGGGCGAAAGAAACAGGATTAAAAGATTTTCGGCTTTTATTTTCATAATGGATTGATTGTTGTTTTATTAGAAATTAGTCTTCCTTACTACTATTTATTTAATAAAGACATCCTCAATAGCAAATTTGAATGCTATTGAAAGAACTAAAATAACTAACATACAGGTTATCTACGTTAACTTAAATTCCGAGCCAACCCACCCGTTTCACGGTTCACTCGCTTGAATGTTCCCCGAACATTCACCCTTTGGGTTCGCTCGTTCATCCTGTTAATCCTGCATAATCCTGTCATCCTGTAGAATCCTATGAAATTAAGACTACTTATACTACTGCCTTTTTTGCTCCTGCTGCTAGGAATGAGTGATACACCAAAATTTACGGATAATCCTAGTGAAGATGAACTAGCCAAAATTTGGGTTGATTCTGTTTTTAATTCCTTAACGCCTGCCGAACGGATTGGACAATTGTTTATGATACGGGCGCATTCCGACCTTGGTGCGGATCATATTCAAAGTGTCAAAAATCAAATCAAAAAATATAAAGTAGGGGGCCTTTGCTTTTTTCAAGGCACACCTGAAAAGCACACCGAATTAATCAATCAATATCAAGCATTATCGAAAGTACCTTTAATGGTGAGCATTGACGGGGAATGGGGTTTAGGGATGAGGATGAAAAGTAGTACCATGAGTTATCCTCGCCAATTAATGTTAGGAGCCATTCAAGACAATCGTTTGATTTATGAAATGGGTAAACAGATTGCGCAAGAATGTAGACGAATTGGGATTCACGTCAATTTTGCACCCGTAGCGGATGTCAATAATAATGCTGCTAATCCTGTGATTGGTACTCGTTCTTTTGGAGAAGACCGTTATAATGTTGCCACTAAAAGTTATATGTACATGAAAGGTTTGCAGGATGGAAAAGTAATGGCTTGTGCCAAACATTTCCCTGGTCATGGTGATACCGATGTGGATTCTCACTACGATTTACCTATTATATCCCATAGTTTAGACCGTTTAGATAGCGTGGAATTATATCCATTTAAAGTGTTAATTGATCAAGGTATTCAAAGTTTTATGGTGGCACATTTGAGCGTTCCTGCTTTGGATGATGCTAAAAATAGACCAACTTCTTTATCTAAAAAAGTAGTGACGGATTTATTAAAAGATCAAATGGGTTTTAAAGGGTTGGTTTACACCGATGGAATGGAGATGAAAGGCGTGACGAAACATTTTAAACCTGGCGTACCGGAAGCAGAAGCTTTAGTCGCTGGTGCAGATGTTTTATTAGTTCCCGATAATATTGATGCGTCTGTTCGAGAAATTAATCGCTATATCGAGGAAGGGCTATTGGATATAAATCAACTTAATACTAAGATTAAAAGAATTTTATTAGCTAAATATGAGTACGATTTAAATCAATATCAAGCTGCGAATACAACAAATATTCGAGCTGATTTAAATTCAACGGAAGCGAAAATCTTAAAAAGAAAATTAATTGAAAACGCACTTACTTTAGTGAGTAATAAAGATAACTTAATTCCTTTACGAAATTTGGATCAAACGAAAATTGCAACGCTTAGTATTGGTGCAGCAAGTGGGACGCCTTTCCAAAATAGCTTGGTTAAGTATGGAGAAATGACCCATTACCAAGTAGGCAAAGAAATAACTCCGCAACAGTTTCTTAGCTTAAAAAGCCGTTTAGGAAAACATGATGTAGTAATTGTTGGATTGCATCGCATGAATAATAGTGCGAGTAAAGGATACGGTATATCTCGAAGTACTCGTACTTTTTTGAAATCGCTAAGTGCAGATACTAAAGTGATCATTACTGTTTTTGGGAATCCTTATGCTTTAAAATATTTTGATGATGCCGATTATGTTTTAGCTACTTATGAGGACGATAAAATGACGCAGGATTTGGCGGCACAAGCTTTATTTGGCGTGAATGCTATAAAAGGTAGATTGCCCATTACTGCTTCTCCAAAAAATAAATTTAATCATGGCATTATTACCACACCGATTGCTAGACTAGGCTATGATTTTCCAGATAATGTAGGTTTTGATGCAGAAAAATTAGCAAAAATAGATGCTTTGATGCAGCATACTATTGATACAGCTGCCGCACCAGGAGGGGTTATCTTGGTGGCAAAAGATGGCAAAGTGATTTACGAAAAGGCGTATGGACATCATACCTATAAACAACGTCGCCCTTTTAAGACCACAGATATATTTGATATGGCTTCTGTTACTAAAATCTGTGCGGCAACCATTTCTATTATGAAATTGGTGGATGAAGGCAAATTGGATATTAATAAACCTATAGGAGATTATTTACCTCAGTTAAAGAATACCAATAAGGCGAATATTCTTGTGAAGGATATGATGGCGCATATTTCTGGTTTGAAATCGTGGATTCCTTTTTATAGAGCGACTGTTGATAAACGCAAGAAGCCGATGCCTGAATTTTATCAATTCAGCCCGAATAATGGTTATGAAACGCCCGTAGCAACGAACTTGTATATGAAGAGGGAGTATGAAAAGGAAATTTGGAAACAGATATATGAGTCAGAAGTAAAACCGAGAGGGAAATATGTCTATAGCGATTTAGGATTCTATTTAGCAGCAGCAATTGTACAAGAATTATCGGGTAAACGAATTGATGAATATGTGCAAGAAACTTTTTATAAACCTTTAGGCTTGACGACTGCGACTTATAATCCATTAGATAAATTCTCTAAAAAAAGAATTGTTCCAACCGAAGAAGATAGATATTGGCGACAGCAAAAAGTGCATGGCTATGTACACGATATGGGTGCAGCGATGTTGGGAGGCGTAAGTGGTCACGCAGGTTTATTTGCCAATGCGAATGATATTGCCATTATTATGCAGATGCTTTTAAACGAAGGTTATTACGGTGGTAAACAATATTTTTCTCCAGAAACGGTTAAATTATTTACCCAACGACATGAGTATTCTACCCGTCGAGGCATCGGTTTTGATATGTTTGAACTAAATCCTAACCGAAACCCCAATCTTTCTAAAAAAGCATCTCGAAATACCTTTGGTCATCTAGGTTTTACTGGTACTTGTACCTGGGCAGACCCAGATAATAATTTAATCTATGTATTTTTGTCGAATCGGACTTATCCGACGATGAAAAATCGGAAATTATATACAGGTGATTTTCGACCTCGAATACAGGATTTGATTTATGAGGCTTTGGTGGAGTAAATTTTTTGACGAGTAGCGTTTAGTTTTTTTACCACATAGTTACATAGTTCATAGAGTGCACATAGTTTTTTACGAATAGCGCATATTTTTTACCACGGAGGGACGGAGTTCAAAGAGTACACGGAGTTTTTTGACGAGCGTAGTTTAGTTTTTTAGTAGTTCGAAATCAGGGAATGAACTATAAATTGTGACTTTTGGTTTGATAATTCAGATGAATATTTATCAAATAGTACAAATTGGCGAGCATCATGTAAATTATTGTGAAGATTATACTTTAGTCGCAGAGATTGGAAATGACCATTTATTAGCAGTAGTGATGGATGGTTGTTCGATGGGTAAGGAAAGTTATTTTGCGGCAACTTTGGTTGGAAAAGTCTTGAAGAAAATAGCAAAAGAAATGGGTTATCGAGCATTTTTTGAGCGTCGAGATTTAAATGCCCAATTTGTGCTAAAAGATGTTTTTAAAAAGCTCTTTCAAGAATTGCAATTATTAAAGAATCAATTGCAGCTTGAAACCGAAGAATTGCTCACAACGATTGTGCTATTAGTTTTGGATAAGAAAGATTGGACTGGAGAAATTTTAACGATTGGAGATGGATTAGTGGTTTGTAATGGCGAATTAATTGAGTTTGAACAAGCTAATAAACCTGATTATTTAGGCTATCATTTAGCCGAAGATTTTGAAAAGTGGTTTGTTAAGCAGGAACAAAAACTATCGCTAACGAATATTGAAGATATTAGCATTGCGACAGATGGTATTTTTACTTTTAGAAGTTTTGATAATGCTGTGTATGAAAAATGCGAAATAGATTTAGTGGAATTTTTATTAAATGAAAAAAGCGATAAGGATAGCCCTAGAATGTTAATCAAAAAGATAAATTATATAGCTCAGAATTGGGGTTTAAGGACGACAGATGATATAGGCATTATTAGGCTAATTAAATAAATATTATGGCAGATAAGAATAAAGGACTAAGAGAGGTCGTCAATAGAAAAGCAGCGTATGAATTTAACTTTGTTTCTAATTATGAAGCAGGAATTATGTTGCTGGGAACGGAGATTAAATCTATTCGGACTGGAGGAAGTGTCAACTTAAGTGATGCCTATTGTCGATTTAAAGGAGATGAATTATACATTATGAGTATGTTTATTTCTCCTTATAGACATGGTACTTATAATAACCATGAAGACCGTCGAGAACGGAAATTATTATTAAAACGGCAGGAATTAAGAAAACTGCAAAAGCGAGTTAAAGAAAAAGGGTTAACGATTATTCCTTATCGACTTTATTTTGGAGAACGGGGCTTAGTAAAAGTAGAAATTGCCTTAGGACAAGGTAAAAAGACACACGATAAACGACAGTCTATTAAAGAAAAAGATAATAAACGAGCGATGTCTAGATTGAATAAAATACGATTGTAAGCATTTGCTAAACCTGCCCGCAAGCATTCAGGCGGGTTTTTAAAATTTAATAAATTTAGATTCAGATAAAAGTTTACTAAATCTGCTAGAAACGAAAGTAAATGAAATATTAATCACTCAACTATTAATGCCATTTGCTAAAAAAAACTGAATATACTGATGAAGAATTGCTTTCCCTGCTACTTACAGATGGGGAATTGGCTATTGATTTAATTTTTCGAAAGTATTATGCTTTTTTATGTAGAAGTGTTTATCGAATTATTTCCGATACGCAAATTACAGAAGATTTAGCCCAAGAAGTCTTCTACGAAGTATGGAAAAAAAGAGCACAGTTAAATATTACGACTTCCCTCAAAGCTTACCTAAAAAGAGCTGCCTTAAATAAAGCCTTAAATTATATTCGAGATCAGAAAATTGATTTTAGGAAGGCACCTGTTAAAGAGGAATTAGTCAGTAAAACGGATAGTATTATTCAGGAATTAGCAGCGGAGAACTTACAAGCGGAAATTAATGTAGCTATTGATAGTTTACCAGAGCGATGTCGTTTGGTATTTGTTTTAAGTCGTTTTGAAGAAATGTCTTATCGACAAATTGCGGAACAGTTGGATATTTCTATGAAAACGGTAGAAAATCAGATTTCTAAAGCATTGAAATCCTTGCGAATTGCTTTAGCAGAACATTTGCCCATGAATTTACTCCTACTGATAATGGCTTTTTTTCAAGGCTAATCCTTAATCTGAAAAATTAATGACTGCTTTCAATTCATCAAAGTCAGATTGGTATAATTGGAAGAATTCTTCTACATAAGGTCTTTGATTCTGGTAACCCTTTTTATATTGAGCCTCCCCTTTTTCAAGTGCAGCCAATGCTTGTTTTTTTTCGTTTTTTTCTGCGGCTAATTTTGCTGTCCAATACCATAAATCTGCATTGTATGGTGCATTATCGGTTCCTCTTTTGAAACTTGCTTTTGCCTGCTCCAAATCCCCTTGATGGTAATGCGCTATTCCTTGATAGAGATATGTTTTACAGTCAACATAATCTTCCGTGGTCGTTTTTAATTCTTCTGTTAAATGTTTGTCTAAATAAGCAAGGGCGTCATCATACTGCTCTAATTTTAGATAGCAAATTGCTCGCATAAAATGTACTGACGTAGCTTGAGGATAGTCTACAAAATTAAGCGTTAAGGTATCAGTAGCATCAAAATCAGCAATAGCTCGTTCGTAATCTCGATAGAAATATAAGTATAAATAGCCTCTCCAACCTTGCCATTCTTTGGCGTCTAAGTCAATCACTTTTTGGTAGTACTGCTCAAATTCTGCGGCAAATCCTCTTTTAAGATAAGGCACACCGATTTCTCTATTTGCCATGACATGTTGAGGGGCTAAGGTAACGGCTTCTTCTAGTATAAACTGTTCTGGAACAGAGCCTTGATAATAGTTACCACATTGTTCGAAAAACTGGCTGGCTAATTGTTCTTTTTCTGCTTGCGAAAAAGTTTTTTTGTACAAATCAGTTGGTTGTTGACAAGCGAAACAACTTAATAAAAAAAGTAGGGTTAATAAGTTAAGATTATTCATTGGTAAGCTATTTAAGGTAAGAGGTCAATCAGTTCCCCATCTTTTAATTTAAAAGTTAAATAGAAATAAGCATCTACTGCTTCTTTCCTGATTTGTGTAGGATTCCAATCAGTTAAGGTTGTCGTGATTTCATAAAAATGTTGCACCGTTTTAGGGTTAAATGCTTTCTTTTGGAAATCAAGACCTGCTTGTTCTGTTATAAAATAACCTGCTTTTCCTTCACAATTTACGACGAATCTAAAGGTGATATAACCTGATTCTCTAAACAATTTCTCCGTATCCAATTGGGCTTTGATGATTTTCCAAATTTCTTTTTTCCCACCTTTATAATGATAATCCCCTTGTCCATTATAATAGTCGTAGATATAATTATTTTCCCCACAAGGCTTAAAAGAAGTGCCTTTGTCTAGGGTTTCTTCTGGATTGATATACGCTATCCTCTTTCGATTGTGTTTTGCCTTTTTTTGAAAGTCAGCCAAAGGTATTTGTTCGATTAATTCCATCGAGGAATAGCTCTCTTTATCTTCTAAAGCCCAACTGAACAGCCCTAAATCTTGTACATATATTTCCTTATAAATGCCCTCATTACGAAGGGTATCGCCTTGATAAAGTTGGGTGTAGTTAAGTAAGCCTGTGAATATTTTTGCGGGCTTGTTTAATACGGTGGTATCTTTAATGGATTGTTGTTGGGTTTCCCATTTTCTGAACCCCCAATCAAATTGTATCCTTTTTTCAGAAGAACTAGTTGGTTGTTGCCAATCAATAATGACTTGTTTTGCTATGTCTACCTTAAAAGTATCATTTCGATAATACCGCTGTTCTTCGACTAATCGCATTTGATTATTGTCAAATGAAAACGCTTTACGAATCTGCAATTCGGAAGCAGGGTTGTAAAAATGCTGTACCAGTTTATTATTTATTAGTTGATAACTATCATACCTAATGTCTGTAGCCGTATCATGACTATCCTTCTTTTTGTAATGGATGTAGTATTTATTGACAATGCCTTGTGTGATTAAATCACTCTTGGGTAAGTAATCAACGGCAATTCCAAAGGGTAATTCTTGACTTTGGCAAGCTAAGAATAGTAGCGGTAATAATAAAAATAGGAGGTTTTTCATAGAGTAGTAAATTGAATCACTACAATAATCTGAAAAAAAAGAGACCTAAACTAAAAACATTGCATCATTAACAGTTCATTTGGAATACCGCAAGAAATAACGTGAATTTAGCCCAAGCAATAAGACAGAAACTTAGGATAATTGGAATAATCTTGTAATACTGCTTGAACCCCTAATTGCTGAAAAAAATCAATATCTCCTTTTCGTCGAATACCAATTAAAGGCAAACCCATTTTTTGAGTAGTGGTAAAATCCCAAATTGCATCTCCTACATAAACAATTCTATCAAATTCTCCGTGTAGCTTTTTAGCCTTATCTATCGTTTCATTGGTAATGTCTTCTCTAGTGACTTTACCATCAGCGCCTGTGATGATTAGTTGATCGGTTATAATATTGACAAAATTTAACTTTACAATTGCGGGCGCTTTCCAACCTCCCGTAGCGACTCCAACGACAAAGCGGTCATCTGCTAAGAGTTTATCAATTGTTTGCTTGGCATAGGGAACTTGCTTAAATTCTTCAGGTGTCTTTTTTCGATTGTCAATAATATTTGCTACAAATTTTTGACGGAAACTTTCCTCTTCTGCCCTATCTGGAATTCTATCAAAATGCTCTTGAATGACCGTTTTAAAAATAGTGGTATCCGAAACATGTGGGTATTTTCTTCAATCAATTGTAGGAAAGGGACGATTATACACCATTTGATACGTGTCCGCAAAAGCTTGGCTATCTTTTTTTTCAGAGAACACTAAAGTGCCATCTACATCGAATATTACTAGAATCATGATTGGTTATGCTATAGAAATTAATTTTAAAAGATTCTTAACACTTTTTTGCCTTATTTTTATGTCTTAATCAGTATAGCTGCTGTAGTGGAGACTGTATCAAAAGACCCGTTTTGAAAAAATACACCATTAAAAGTTCTGATTTTTCAAATTACACAGAATTTTTCCCCTTTTGGAAGGGGTTAGGGGAGGATTTTGAAATTTTACTCGGCTAAAAAATATTTGCCGAATGTTTTGATACAACCCCATTATGCTGCAATAATTTACCAAGCGGAGCTTGGCACTACAGAAATCTTACTATAACAGCAAATTACATCAAATAGTTATCAAAATTAAAAACATGAGATTTTTATTAATACTAACAATTAGCCTTTTTATACAAACTGTTTCTTTCGCACAAGTAGATGCAGCAGAAATGCAAAAAGAAATGGAGAAAATGAGAATAGAGATGCAAGAGCAATCAAAGAACTTCAATTTTGAAGGTTTGCAAATGGATACTTTATTATTGAAAAGTTTTACTTTTCCAGAAGGCTTTAATAGTGAAAACTTTATTATGCCAAATGATATAGATATGAATGAAATGCTTAAAATGATGGAACGACAAATGAGTCAAATGGATATGGAAGGCATGATGAAAATGATGGAAGAGAATATGCCTAAAATAGATTTAGCGGAGATGGAGAAAATGATGGAGCCCTTTATGCAAGGCGATTTTTTTACGTTCCCAATGCCAGATAGTTTGAGAACGGAAGGAGGGGCAATGCCTAAAAATAAAAAAACGACGAAGAAGCGGAAGACTTATAAAATGTAGTCCTGAGGGACGAGTTAATGAGGGGATGAGTTTTAGGAGATTAACCTAACTTATCACCTCATTAATGAGAGAACTTATTCAAATAATTGTATTGCTGTAATATTTGAATATTGAAAATCAGGATTTGCTGACTGCCTACTGCTGACTGCCTACTGCCACCTCTTTTCTTGCTATTTGCAATGATATTCGTTGCCCATCTTTATATGCCACGATAAAAGCACCATTAAATCCTTTTGTTAATACTTCGTTTCTATTTTTCAAAGCAATTTCATAATTGGTATGACTGCCTGTCAAATATTTATATAAATTCTTTTCCTTTCGAACTTCCACAAATTGAATTTTACTCCATTTTTTATTGGAGGTTTCCAATTCAGAAGGAGACGCAGCTAATTGAATCTTGAAAATAATTTCTGGTTTTTTTGCGCTTGGTAATGCTATTGCTTTTGGTATGACCATTGCTTTCGATGAGTTGACTGCTACAGGTTCTTCTGCCAGTACTAGACTTGTCGTAATAGCTCTTGGTTTTGCTATCTGTTGCTGAGGACTGACTTGTGGTTGGGAAATGGTTTGTTGAGGAACAGTTCTAGTTTGTTTAGCATACCTGATTGGATCATCTTTAGTAACAGGGGTAATTAAAGCGACAGCTTGTGGCCTTAGTTCAGTAAGCGGTACGGAAGTATGTTCTTCTACTTCTAGTTTATAATCCATAAATGCTTCAAAAATAGCGTTGGCCATTTTATTTTGTCCTGCATTAGTGGCTAAAAAAGCTTCTTCTCTAGCATTGGTTAGATAGCCTGTTTCTATTAAAACACTTGGCATGGTCGTTTCTTTTAAAACAACAAAACCCGCTTGTTTAACGCCTCTACTTTTTCGTTGTGCTTTTACTTTAATTTTAGTCTCCACTTTTTCTGCAAATTGAATACTTTTATCTAAGAATGCATTTTGGAACATAGATAAAAAGATATGCCCTTCGTCAGAATTTGGATCGAAACCCTGGTAGTTTTTTTGATAATCGTCTTCTAATAAAATAGATTCATTTTCCCGACGAGCAACATCTAAATTATGTTCGGCAGTATGCAATCCCATTACATAAGTTTCTGAACCATGTACTAGGTGAGCTTTATGCCCTAAAGCATTGCAATGAATAGAAATGAATAAATCCGCACTATTTTTGTTAGCTATAGCTGCTCTTTTATAAAGTGGAATAAATACATCCGTTTTTCTAGTATAAATAACGTTGATGGATGGAAATTGTCGCTCAATGGCTTGACCGAGTTTTAACACAACGTTTAGTGCAACATGCTTTTCTTTAGAGGTTTTTCCACTACAACCAGCATCTTTACCACCATGTCCTGCATCCAACACAATAGTTTTAATTCTGTAGCCATTAGCAGCGATTTCGTTATCTTTGCTTTCTTTTGCAGAAAGGTTGATTTTATTGGATAAAGTATCAATGTTTACTACATTGTCCAAAGAGGTAAAAGCATAAAAAGATGCTAGAATGCTTAATATTAAATAAACCCGTAATGCCTTTTTCATAGTGTCTGTAGATTGCAATCGAAGTCAATAAATAAAATCTAAACAGCATAGTCGTACCAATATTAATGGTAGCCAACTGCTGTTAGTTGTTTTTTGTAATGTAAAATTTTGGTTGTAAGCTAAGTTTATTTGTAAAACACTTTTCCGAATGAACGGATAAAGTGGAGGAGATGGAAGGGGAGAACATTTAATTTAGCTTTTTTGCACAGCATTAAGCAAATTAACCCTTAGTGGTAGCTAAAGTGGCGTTAATAATAGGTTATTCCCTATGTAGAATTTGCCATTTTTAGACTAGACTAATAATTTGCATGTAATAATTTTCTGTTTTGTTTATCGCAGACCTCCAAGTGTTTTTAAAACCTTAAAAGGTCTAAATAAGGAGTTTATCCTTTAATCTTACTTTTGTAAAAGTAAAATTTTAACACAAGATAATCATTTATTCGTTTGAAAGAAACGCTTGCTTGTTTATTTTTTTTAGGTTTTGTTTGTTTTCAAACATTATATGGGCAAATAGATAGCTTGCCTAAAGGTAAACCTACTGCCCCTATTGGCGTTTTTATGCCCCCTAGGGATACTGTTCCTAGCATGCAAAGACCTACGACTTTTCCGACAACAATTGATACTGAACCCACCGTTAACATCTCTGAAAATGCCTTGGATGAGAAGGTAGAATTTGGCTCAAAAGATACCATGGTTTTTGATAATGCGGAAAATAAGATGCACCTTTATGGAGATGCGTTTGTTAAGTATCAAGGAATTGAATTGAAAGCAGGATATATCGTGGTGGATTTAGATAGTAATATTGCCGTAGCGCAAACCCATTTTGATAGTATTGGACAAGTTGCGGGCAAACCTGAATTTACGGATGGGGCGCAAAACTTTAAAGCGAATAAGATGCGGTATAATTTTAAATCGCAAAAAGGGCTTGTTTTTGGCGTTTCTACCACCCAGAGTAACTTATTTTTGACAGGAACTAAAACTAAATTTATTTCTAAGGAAATTCGAATTAAAGATTCTCTTACGACAGAAAATATTTTATATAATCGACGAGCTATTTTTTCAACCTGTGATTTACCTCATCCTCATTATGGCATAAGAAGTGGTAAACAAAAAGTCATCGCTGATAAAGTGGTGGTTGCTGGACCTTCTAATTTAGAAATTGGAGGTATTCCTTTGCCGCTAGTCTTACCTTTTGCCGTTTTTCCACTCAAACAATTTAAAAGTACAGGACTTATTTTTCCACAAGGCTATGAATATTCGCCACAATGGGGTTTTGGTTTGGATGGAGTTGGCTGGTATTTTCCAATTAATGATTACATTGATTTAAGAACAACTGGACAAATATATTGGCATGGGACCTGGGGAATTACAGCGGATTCTAGATATCGAAAACGCTATAAATATAATGGTAATGTTAGTTTGTCTTATTCTAGTAGAAAAAGTGTTGGAGAACTTGATCGAACTAATTCCTATGCAATTCGATGGAGCCATAATCAAGACAGCAAAGCCCACCCGACTCGACAACTGAGTGGTAATGTAAATATCCAGGGGAATGGATTTCAAAGTATTAATAATAATGATGCTCGAAGTGTTTTACAAAACACTCTTTCTTCCAATGTATCTTATAGTCAGCGTTTTCCTGGTAAGCCGTTTCGACTATCTGCGACTATGAGTCATTCTCAAAATACACAGACGAATAAAGTAAATATTAGTTTGCCTACGCTAAATTTTCAAATGGATAGAATCTATCCTTTTAAGCAAAAAGGGAGTAGTGGAAGTAAAGAAAAATGGTTTGAAAAAGTATCTCTTCGATATAATGCGCAAGCACAAAATAAATTTGTGGCGACGGACACGACCTTATTTTCTCAGCAAACTTTAGAGGATGCTCGCTTTGGCTTTAGGCATGATGTCAGTACCGATATAAACTTTAATTTGTTAAAATATATCAATGTTTCACCAAATGCTAGTTTAAGAGAGGTTTGGAACTTTCATACTATTCGTAAAAATTTTGATCCTACTTTGGAAACTGAATTTGATACTACAGAGAATATTTTAGATACTATCGGATATGGTTCAATTTTAACAGATACTGTTTTTGGAGGTGAACCATTTAGAGAATTAACAACAGGTGTTTCTTTTAATACGATATTATATGGAACGGTACAATTTAAAAAAGGACGATTAAAAGGGATTCGGCATACGGTTAAACCGAGTGTGTCCTTGAATTATATTCCAGCCTATATTAACAGAGATGGATTTTTCCGTAGTGGAGTGGATACTGTAGATACAGATATCCGAGAAGATTTTAATGATCGGTCTACATATAATATTTTTCAAGGAGGTGTCTATGGCACACCAAGATCGGGAAAGCGCCAAATGCTGATGAATTATTCCTTGAATAATATTTTTGAAGCGAAGTATTATTCGAAGAAAGATTCGATTGATAAAAAGATAAAGCTCTTTGATAATATTAGAATTGGCGGTAACTATAATTTTGCGGCGGATTCTTTAAAATTTAGTACTGTTAACGGAAGTGCAACTACTAGATTATTTAAAGGGATGACGACGGTTAGTATTTCGGCAAGTTGGGATCCTTATGCGGTTAATAACAATAATCAAAGAGTCAATAAATTTTATTGGCGAGAGGAAGGTAAACCTTTAAGATTCTTACGATCAGATTTTCGAATTAATACACGAATGTCTGTTAATACTTTAAAAAAATTATTTAAAAAAGATAGCCCCAATTCTAGTAACCGTAGCAGTACTAGCAGTAACCGTGGTTCACAGGGAAGAAATGGAAGTGGACAAAATGAGCCACCTCAACCAGAAGATGGCTTCTTGAAATTTTTAGAAGGATTTAATCTAAATCATTCGCTAGTTTTTAACGCTGCTAAAGATGCGAACCAACAAACGAATTGGGAAATTAGAACCCATTCTATTAACGTAACCATTCAGCAAATTAGCTTAACCGAGAATTGGGGCGTAGGTATCGGCAATATTGGTTATGATTTTAAGAACAAACGAACGACTTACCCAGACTTACGAATTACACGTGATTTACATTGCTGGGAAGCTTTCTTTTCTTGGCAACCACAACGAGGTACTTACTATTTTACCATAAAAGTTAAGAATGCACCATTAGATGCTCTAAAGATCCCTTATCGTAAAAATAATGCAGATGCCTTTGGTGGATTTTAATGCTTTTCTGCCGCCAAATCTGACTCCTGACAGTTTATGAAAACCGCTCGACAGACAGATAACCGGACAGGTAAGCGACCTTACTTCAATCCTCTTTTTTTATTTTTCAGATAGTTTGTGACTTTCATTATACCCTCCGTTTTCGGGTTGTTTTTGTTAGTGAAAAATAATTTATAAAAAAAATAAAAATATTTACCTTTTTTTCTAAGGAATTCAATTTTGAAGTGCCTCATTTCTATAAAATGTAAACCTTCCTTACTTTCTTCTATTTCAATTATTTTTAGTTATTTAAATATTTATAAAACACTAATAGATTACTTTCGTAAGAAGATGGCGACTAGTTTTTAAAGTATTTTATTTATTTTTCAGGGAGAAAAGAAATACTTTTTAGAACAAAAGCCTGATAAAGAACGTTTTATATGTTTTTGGCAAGGTTTTTGATAAAAAAGTCGCTTCAAAGCTGGATAAAGTGCTATAAAATAGCTTATCTTGCAAGAAGTTAAGGTGATTGAAAAGAAAAATTGATTTAACTCTTTCCTCAAATATCACCAACTTCTACAAATGTTATCCAGCTAAAAGTTCTAAATTTTCCCCTTTTTGAGATAAAGATAAACGGCACAAACCTAAAGATACAACAACAAACATGGCAAATCCGTTATTAAAACAGAGTTTAAGTCACAAACTCCTTCAAAAGCTATCCCCACAACAAATTCAGTTAATGAAATTGTTGCAGATTCCTACGGCCACATTGGACCAAAGAATCAAGGAGGAATTAGAAGCAAATCCAGCTTTAGAAGAGTCAGAGGACCAAGAAGAAGTAATTGATGTAGGTGAAGACGTCGATGATAATTATGGTAACGGAGAGGAAAAAAATGTGGATACCGAACCAGAACTAGAACCTGCAAAAGACGAAGAATTTGAGTTAGATGATTATTTAACGGAATACATTGAAGATGATCCTTCTTCTTATAAATTAAGAAGCGATAATTATAATATCGAGGAAGAAGATAAATCTATTCCTATTGCTGTGGAGAATTCTTTTCATGAATCTCTAGAACGGCAATTGGGATTACTTAATTTAGATGGTGAAAGAGCGTATAAAGTAGCAGAACAAATTATTGGAAGTATTGACGATGATGGTTACTTGAGAAGAGAACCCATTGCCATTATTGATGATTTAATGTTTTCGCAAAATATTACAACTTCTGAAGAAGAAATCAATGAGCTTTTAAGTAAGATTCAAAAATTTGAACCTGCTGGAATAGGTGCAAGAGACTTACAAGAATGTCTTAAAATCCAATTAGAAAGTAAATTAGAGGATATTGGTTTATCTACTATTGAGAGAAAAGCAATTACAAATGGCTTGAAAATTATTACTTCCTATTTTGACCAATTTTCTAAAAAGCATTACATCAAATTAAAGCGACAATTAGGGGTCAACGATGAGGATTTAAAATATGCCATTGACGAAATTTTAAAACTGAACCCTAAGCCTGCTAGTGGCCATAATGGTGGAGGAAATAGAAAAAATTCACATTATATTGTTCCTGATTTTATCATCGTCAATAGAGATGGTGAATTGGATTTAACCTTGAATTCTAGAAATGCACCCGACTTAAGAATCAACGATCAGTATAAAGATATGTTGACGTCTTATAAGGTCAACCAAAAAGGCAAAAGAGCGAACCGACAAGAAAAGGAGGCAGTCATGTTTATCAAGCAGAAAATAGATTCTGCAAAATGGTTTATAGATGCTATTCGCCAACGTCAACAGACGATGTATCGGACGATGTATGCGATCTTACAATACCAGTACGATTTCTTTTTATCGGGCGATCAAAAGACTTTGCGTCCGATGATTTTGAAAGATATTGCTGAAATTACTGGTTTGGATATTTCGACGGTTTCTAGAGTTGCTAATAGTAAGTTTGTACAAACAGAATTTGGTACCAAAAGATTAAAAGATTTCTTCTCTGAATCTTTGATGACTAAAAATGGAGAAGAGGTGTCTACTTTGGAAGTAAAGAAAATTTTAACCGATATCATTGGTGGAGAAAATAAGCGAAAACCGCTTTCTGATGAAAAGTTAAAAAATATGCTACGGGAAAAAGGCTATAATATCGCCCGAAGAACTGTGGCTAAGTATCGAGAACAATTGAATGTACCTGTTGCTCGATTACGAAAGGAATTATAAAATCTCACGGAAAAAAATAAAAGGGGATGCTCGTTTGAGTATCCCCTTTTTTATTGTGTATAGGAACTTCAGTTCCCCGTTAAAACTTTTCGGGGAACTGAAGTTCCTATATATCTTTAATTTTGCATTCGTACCATTAATAGAAAACCACCAATTAACATTGCGCCAATAATCCCCCAAAGCAACCAATTACTGCTGGATTCACGATCAACTGTTGTTGCTTTTTCCGTACTACTTTCCCGACTTAAAGCAGCAACTATTACATCTGTATTATGCTTTAGCATATCAATATAAGTAGGTGCAGGGCTATCTTCATCACCAATAGAATCAGCATATAATTGACCACCAATTTCAATGTCGTTATCCTTAGCTAATTGTTTTAATAATTTAGGATTGATGGTACTTTCAATAAAAAGGGCAGGCAATTTATTGGATTTAATCACTTTGTTCAAGCGAATAATATCAGAAGTTTGTGCTTCCGCATCGGTTGAAGTACCTAATATTGCTTCTAGCCGAATCCCATAGGCTCGACCAAAGTATTGGAATGCATCATGGGACGTAATTAAAACCCGTTTTTGAATCGGTATTTTTTGGATCTCTGTTTTGATGTATAGGTCTAAATCTTCTAATTGCTTTTTATAAACGCCATAATTGAATGCATAAATATCTGCATTATCAGGATCTAATTCAGATAAGGCATCTTTGATGTTTTTGATGTAGGCCAACCCTAAACTCGCATCCATCCAAGCATGTGGATCCGCTGAATTTTCGTATTCTACACTTTGAATAGGTTGAATGCCTTCGGTTACCCGAACCGTTTTAGCTGTCGTTCCAGAATTTTCAATTAATTCGTTTAACCAGCCTTCAAAAGTTAACCCATTTTTGATAATCAAATCCGCTCGATTAACCATTTGTGCATCTCTCGGTGTCGGTTCATGCAAATGCGGGTCACCGCCTATAGGGACGATACATTCGACATTAACCATTCCTCCAGCAATGTTTTTTGTCATATCTGCCATCATGGATGCCGTTGCGACGACCGTCTTTTTTTCTTGGGAAAAAAGGGAAAGGGAAAAAAGACAGACTATTAAAAAGAATATTATTTTTTTCATTGATAAAAATTAAGAAGTTGAGATTTCTTTATCGACTTTGAGATACAGGCACGAAATAACTCGCTAACTCGTCAAAGTGTTTTGACATATAAATTCTGACAAACTTTACTCGTTAAAACTTGTTCTTGTTGGCCATTTAATAAAATGCGATTGGAATCATCGTATTCTACCCTTTCTAATATCTGAACTTTTGCCCCAAGTACTAAATTCAGTTTATTTAGATACTGTAAAAAAGAAGGAGAATCATCCAATACACCGACAACAACTGCTGCTTGATTTTCCGCCAAGTCTGTTAATAAAATTTGTTTTCTGAAAGTAAAATTACCGTCTGCATCAGGAATAGGGTCGCCGTGTGGATCAAATTTGGGTCGGCCTAAAAATTCATCCAAACGGTCAATTAATTTATCGGCTTTGATATGTTCTAATTCTTCGGCAATATCGTGTACTTCATCCCAAGAAAAATTGAGTTTTTCTACTAGGAATGTTTCCCATAAGCGGTGTTTTCGAATTAAATTGGTGGCAAGTTTTTTACCTGCTTCTGTTAACCGAACGCCTTTGTGCTTTTGATGATTGACCAATGGAATTTCTTTTCCTGATAATCGAATAATCATAGCGGTAACCGATGCTGCCTTCGTTTGCATTATCTTAGCAATAGCGTTGGTAGACGCTCGCTTGCCAGTTTCTTCAGATAAACTAAAAATAGCTTTTAAATGATTTTCTTCTGCTTTGGAAATAGGATTCATTATCTTGGCTTTTGATTAGGAGAAACCAGTTTTGATTTCTTTTTGTAAAAATACTATTTTTAGCTTAATCTAAAAAATACTTTTGACTCAACTTAAATTCAATTATGCTAATTAAGACGAGAGGTATTATTCTCAAAGCCATTAAATACTCGGAAACGAGTTTGATTTTGGATGTTTATACCGAAGAAAAAGGACTACAGAAGTATATTATTAGTGGGGTAAGGAATAAGCGATCAAAGGTAAAAACGGGCTTATTACAAGTAGCGACACTAGTAGATATGGTAGCTTATTTTAGAGCTAATAACTCGATGAATCGGATAAAAGAAATCAAAGCGGCACAAATTTATCAGTCGATTCCTTTTGATTTGATGAAAGGAACAATTAGTTTGTTTATGGTAGAATTAGCGCAGAAAACAATTAAAGAGGAAGAAAGTAATCCCGATTTATTTAATTTTTTATTTAGCCAATTTGCAGAATTAGATCAACTTGAAAAAATTAACCCTAATTTTCACTTGTATTTTATGCTAGATTTATCAGGTTATTTGGGGTTCTTTCCTGGAGGTAATTGGAGTGAGATGACACCTTGGCTCAATATGAAAGATGGTAATTTTACGCAAGAAGAACCATTGCATCAATATGCATTAAACAAAAGATTAAGTGAACAAGTAGGTTTGTTAATTAAAAGAAAAGCAATAAAATTAACGAGAATAGATAGACAACAAATAGTACAAAAGCTGATTGATTATTACCGTATTCATGTAGAAAACTTTAAGGGTTTGAATACGCATGCTATTTTGAAAGAAGTATTGGAAGGATAGATCGTGAGCAGATAAAAGAGAATGAGTTTGATGAGTTAATGAGGGTATAAAAGATATTCCTCATTAACTCATTTCCTTATTAACTCATTTTTAGAATTCTAATTGAAAATTCATTCTATAAACAGAAATCCAAGTAACAAAAAATAAGAAGAAGAACAAAAAGATAAAGAAAATAGTTCTTCCTTTTCCTCCTTCATTTTCGATATGATCTGACATCGTTTTTTAATTTTATAAGAAGTAAAAATTAGTATCACTTCTAGTATGATAAAGATAAATTTAATTTGACTGCAAATATCCTAAAAAAAACCATGCCTAACAAATTGCTGCTTTACTAGTCATTGAAAAAATTACAACTATATTGCAGACCTTTTTTATTAAAACGGTGTTCAACCATCATGAATAAGCAATCAGCACAAATTTCGGAACGACCTTCTCTCCTTAGTTGGGGAGTTCTTTTATTATTAAGTTTGGTTTGGGGAAGCTCTTATATTTTAATTAAAAAGAGTTTGGTTGCCTTTTCTCCGCTACAAATTGGTTGCCTGAGGTTAAGTATTTCTGCAATCGCTTTTTTACCTATTTTTTTATGGCACTTTAAAGAGATTGAATGGTCCAAATTAAAATACTTGATAATTGTTGGTATTTGTGGAAGCGGTTTGCCCGCTGTTTTGTTTCCATTGGCGCAAATAGAAATTAGCAGCTCTTTGGCAGGTACCCTAAGCTCATTGACGCCACTTTTTACTTTACTTGTTGGTGCGCTATTTTTTGGGGCAACATCAGGATGGTCGAAATTACCAGGTATTTTAGTCGGATTGATGGGCGCTATTTTCCTAATTGCATTTGGGCAAGAAGCAGGTATTAAAGGAAATTTATGGTATGGTATTTTTATTCTTGTCGGCTGTGTTTGCTATGCGATTAGCACGAATATTGTGAAAGAACATTTACAAGACATGAGTTCTTTCAAAATAAGTGCGATTGCTTTTTTCATAGTTGGTATTCCCTGTTTAGGCTACTTATTGACAACAGATATAATGGAAATAATTCAGACGCACGAATATGGTTGGAGGTCGCTTGGGACAGTCACCATATTGGCGTTAGGAGGCACCTTAATGGCTACTGTTTTATTTTTTAAATTGGTCCAATTGACCAACCCTTTATTTGCTTCCTTGGTCAGCTATTTGATTCCGATGATTGCGATGTTATTAGGTGCTTTTGATGGGGAGTCAATCACTATTTTACATCTTTTGGGAATGGGGTTGATTCTGGTCGGCGTCTATTTAACAAAAGGGAAATAACTTAAAAAAGCCTTATCTTTATTCAATTCTTAAACAGAAGAAGAATAAAACTATTTAGTTATTGTTAAGTAAGATTATTTAACCGAAATTTGTCGACTAGAAATACAAATAAAAAATTATTTATTGAGTAGAATTTTTTTACAGCCAATATTTAGATTATTTTCTTACTTCTACTCTCTATTATCAAAAAAATAGTAATGAGCGATTATTCATTTATTGCAAACGCCCATCCTTCTTTCATTGATTCGATGTATCAACGGTATCAAGAAAATCCTGAATCCGTAGAAGAAGGTTGGCGAACTTTTTTTAAAGGGTTTGATTATGCGGATGATGCGGGGATTAATGGAACTGCTACAGCTAAATTAGCTACTACCAATGGTACTTCGATCAGCGGGGATTTTAATCAAAAAGAATTTCAGGTTTTATCTTTAATTAAAGCTTATCGGAACAGAGGACACCTTTTGTCTACGACCAATCCGATTCGACAAAGAAAAGATAGAAACCCACAATTGGCAATAGAAGATTTTGGGTTAACAACTGCGGATTTAGGAACTGTCTTTAACGCAGGGAAGGAAGCGGGCTTAGAGAATAAAACGCTGCAAGAAATTGTTGAGCACTTAAATAGAATCTACTGTGGAAATATCGGTTTTGAATACCACCACATTCAAGATCGAGAGAAACGTCGATGGATTCGAGCAAAAATTGAACGCCACCACCCGGGTAGAAGTTACGATATCGGCATTGATAAGAAGAAACGGATTTTGGAGAAATTAAATGGGGCGGTAATGTTCGAAAAGTTTTTGCACACAAAATATGTTGGTCAAAAACGGTTTTCTTTAGAAGGAGGAGAATCTGCAATTGTTGCTTTAGATGGAGCAATTAGTAGGGCAGCTGAAGAAGGAGTAGAGGAAATTATTATTGGTATGGCACACCGTGGCCGGTTGAACGTGTTAGCCAATATCATGGGCAAGACCTACGAGCATATCTTTAATGAATTTGAAGGAACAGCTATTCCTGATTTGAGTTTTGGTGATGGAGATGTAAAGTATCACTTGGGTTACTCTTCTATTGTTGAAACGATTTCTGGTAAGAAAGTCCATTTAAAATTAGTACCAAATCCATCTCACTTAGAATCGGTCAATACGGTAGTGGAAGGATTTTCTAGAGCGAAAGCAGACGTCTTATACGGAAGTGATTATGATAAAATTTTACCGATTCTGATTCACGGAGATGCTGCGGTTGCAGGACAAGGAATTGTTTTTGAGACGGTACAAATGAGTCAATTAGAAGGATATTATACAGGCGGAACGATTCACTTTGTTATTAATAATCAAGTTGGATTTACGACGAATTACGAAGAGGCTCGGTCTTCTACGTATTGTACGGCTGCTGCGAGTGTTGTACAAGCACCTGTTTTTCACGTCAATGGAGATGACCCAGAAGCGGTATTGTTTGCGACAGAGTTTGCTTTAGAGTATCGTCAGAAATTTAATAATGATGTGTTTATAGATATGGTTTGTTACCGTCGACATGGGCATAACGAAGGAGATGATCCGAAGTTTACGCAGCCAGAAATGTATGACATCATTAATGAGCATAAAAACCCAAGAGAACTTTATTCTCAGCAATTAATTGAGAAGGGAGAAGTAGAGAAGCAAATGGCAGAAGGTTTGGAAAATAACTTTTGGTCTGATTTGCAGGATAGATTAGACTTAGTCAAGGAAAAACCACTACCGTATACCTACCAAGAACCAGAACAAGAATGGCGAAAATTAATAAAGACTAAAGACCCAAAAGATTTTATTACCTCTCCTAAGACAGGGATTGCTAAAAAAACTGTGGATAAAGTGATTAATCATTTAATGACTTTACCAAAAGATTTTACGCCGCTTAGTAAGGTGCACCGCCTTTTAAAAGGCAAGCAAAAATTAGTTGATGCAGGACAAATTGATTGGGCTTTTGCAGAATTAATTGCTTATGGTTCTATTTTATTAGAAGGAAAAGATGTCAGAATGAGTGGACAAGATGTGAGAAGAGGTACGTTCTCTCACCGTCACGCTTATTTTAATGATAGCAAAACATTTGAACCGTTAAATCGACTGGAGGGTATGGACAAGGACCAAGGTCGATTTATGATTTATAATTCGTTCTTATCTGAGTTTGGTGTATTAGGTTTTGAATATGGTTATTCTTTAGCCAATCCTAATACCTTGGTACTTTGGGAGGCACAATTTGGAGATTTCTATAATGGCGCGCAAACTATAGTTGATCAGTATGTGGCTGCGGGCGAAAGTAAATGGGGTAGAATGAGTGGTTTGGTCATGTTATTGCCACATGGTTACGAAGGGCAAGGCCCAGAACATTCAAGTGCTAGACCAGAACGCTTTTTACAGGCTTGTGCTGAATTTAATATGACGGTTGCCAATGTAACGACCCCAGCTAATTTCTTTCACCTATTACGTCGTCAATTAGAACGACCGTTTAGAAAGCCATTAGTGGTGATGTCGCCTAAATCTTTATTAAGACATCCGCTTTGTATATCTGATGCTAAAGACATAGAAACAGGAACTTATTTCCAAGAATTATTGGATGATCCAGCGATTAAAACGGCTAAAGCCGCAAAGAAAATAACACGGATTTTATACTGTACTGGAAAGGTTTATTACGATTTGTTACAAAAGAAACAAGTAGATAAACGAGATGACGTAGCCATCGTTAGATTGGAACAATTATACCCTTTCCCATTGACACAAATGGAAAAGATGAAAAAGAAATATAAAGGCGCAGAAGCTTTTTGGGTACAAGAGGAATCGTCTAATATGGGCGCTTGGCAATTTTTCTTAGCTTTCTATCAAGACTTCAATATTAAATTGATTTCTAGACGATCTAGTGCTTCCCCTGCAAGTGGATTTAAGAAAGTTTCTGATCAGCAGCAGAAGGATTTAGTGGCGAAAGCTTTTGAATAAAGCTGTTCTTGTTTTCGATAAATTAAAAAAGCCCTTGATGAAAGAATCATCAAGGGCTTTTTTAATTTATCGAAGATTTTTTTTAATAACCTATTTTATAACAAAACTAGCTCGATGCCTAGCATTGGTGTTTTCAACTTCACACCAATACAATCCACTTAATAAATTAGGTACGACTATTCTTTGAGCAAAAGGTTTATTTGTTATAGTTTCATAATCAAATTCCGCTATTTTTTGCCCTGTAGTAGCAAATATTCTCACCGTTATTTTTTCCCCAAAAGCTTCCAAAAGTTCTAGCTCAAAGAAACCATTCTGAATCGGATTGGGAAAAATGGTAATGGCTGGAGGTGGAGGAAATTCTAAAGTAACTAAGTTAGAAAAATCATAGCCTCCTTGTTCATCTAATATTCTCAATTGGTAATAATTGAGCCCGTTAATCGGTTGTAGGTCTACGATTTCTTTATTTTCTAAGAGGCTTGTCGCCGATATACGTTTCATTGTAGTTGGACTATCTCCTCTGTATAATTCGAGTTGATCAAGTTGAGTACTGTTCGTTTCAAAATTCCAATTTAAATAATTTCCATCTGCTTTGGCATTGCCTTTTAAATTAAAATTGGAGACAATAGAAGCATCACAATTAGGAAAAATTTCTTTTTCATCAAATCCTGTTAAGCCAGCAGCATCTTCGACATTTAACCTAATTCGATACCAATAGGGTTCTGTATCACAACCTAACGGAGAAATGATAATTTGACTTTCTGCTTCGTATTGTTCAGGTTCTGGATGAAAATGGGTATTATGATGTAGGAAAACTTGCCAAGTATATTTCAATGTTGCTGTTTCATGTTCGGCATCTTGTACTTCGGCAGCTAAGGGTAGAAAAGTAGCCGATGTCGTTGGATATTTTGCGGCATTAGAAAAACTAGAAATGACCACCTGCGGAGGCGTATTATTAATAGAAATAACTTGATCTGATTCGTCGGTGTTTCCTACTTCATCCGTAACGACTAATTTAATTGTTCTAGCAATGGGTACGTCACTTGAAGCGGTGAAAGTAAAAGTGGGGGTAGCTACATTACTCGTATCACCATTGCCAAAATCCCAAAAATAAGTAAGCGTTTCTCCAAATGGGTCTAAAGAAGCAGAAGCATCGAATTGAACAGTCAATGGACTAGCACCATGGTTTTTATTCACCCTGATATTGGCTACAGGTGGTGGATTGCCACCAAAACAAATTTTATGGATAGCATGGGTGTTATAGTGAATATAATATAGACAACCGTTTTGGTGATGCTGTGTCATGCCTACAATCCCCTTATCTCTCGACATAAAATCTTTAACGGCTATTATCTGATCATTCTCGTCTAAGGTCAAGGACTTTATCCAACCACTAAAATCTGCAATAAATAATTGATTTTGATAAGCTTCTGGAAAGTTGCCGTCTTGATAAAAAAAGCCTGGAATAATAGAATAGCCTGTAAAGGTATCAATTGCTACTAAGTCATTTTCTGCAACGGGTTGGGCGATAGCTTTGCCTGTTGGATCAAAATCTGATAATTGTGTTCTTGTTGGCGGATTCCAAGATTGGTTATTATAGGACAATAATGGTCGAGTATGTACAAAGGTTGGTATTTTCTCAGGAATTAACAGGAGGCTATCACAAGGATTTATAAAATCGTAGACACCTTGTTCGTTTTCTTCTTTTAATAATTCATGGAAGTAATAATGTGGTTCGCATTGATCGTTAAAAGATAATTCATTCTCCGCATCTATGTTTACCTTTTTGTTTGACCAAAATTGCCATTTTGATAAATGCCCTTCGAAGAAAGGCCAGCCAAAATTAGTGCCTCCTTTTTTTAAGACACTTAATTCTTCCCAACTTCCTGCGCCAACGTCTCCTACAATAAAAGTCCCTGGTTGCCCATCCTCCCGATTATGAGCGCCTGATTCTGGTTTAAAAACAAACCGATAAGGATTTCTAAGCCCCAATGCCCAAACCCTTGATTTTGCAGCCCTTGGTGCAGTTGGATCAAAGAATGGATTACTAGGCAAACCGTCGCCAGTTTGAGGATCAATCCTAATAATTTTTCCTGCTAAATTGTCTACTTGTTGTGCTTTGAATGCCCCAATATTTTCTTTTTCTTTAATGATGCCATCTGCTAAAGCTTGTTCGAAATAAGTCTCGGGCGCACTACCTATATCTGAGCGTTCAAATGCAGAAGCGTCTCCACAAGAGGCTAATAATGTACCATCTTCACCGAAAGCCAAAGTCCCCATGCCATGGGACAGCATCAGTACAGGGAAACTCTTATCGTTGATGTCTTGTCCAACTAAAATTTTTCTGCTATTTTCAATAATTATCCTAAATCCTTTTGTTTTGTCTGCTTGGTATCTGGTAATCCTGCCAATCGTTGCTTCTTTATCAATTGTTTTCTTAGCATCGTATTGATCTGTTCCATAGTACAACAAGTGGTGTCGATCTACGACATAAAAAAGATAAAAATATCCATTGTCTAGAAAATTAGGATCTAGGGCAAAACCAACCAATCCATGATCTCCACCGCTTACGACTTCTTCTGAAATATCAATTAAGGGGATAGGCAATAATGTTTCTGTTGTGTCCATGATTGTGACAACGCCTCTTTTCTCCCAAATATACCCTGTTCCATTGTCATCAAAGGCAATTCCAACGGGCTGAAAAATACCTTTATCAATAACCATTTGATTGTAAAAATTGTCTGCTAAAAAAGAGATTTGCCCAATGCTTACCATCGAAGATAAGAGTGCACAGGAACCTATTAATAAGCGGTGAATAATTTTCATAAGAGAATGGATTTAATGAATTTGACCAATGGGATATAAATTCAAAAACAAAAATAGGACTCTGAATGGATAAGTACTCTTCTAATTATCTTCTTAACATAAATGCGACAAATAATTATAGATATGAACTAAATGGAATCTGTCTCGAACGTGCTGTAAGTACGAAAGATAGGTAACAAAATGAGTGAAATAATAGCTTGATAATATTCGTGCCGTCAGGTACGTAAGATGAATAGCAAAATATCTTGCGTACCTACGGCACGAAAAAAATACCATATTCATGCAAATTACCTCAGCTACCCATCTTAAGTACCTAGCGGTACTATTCTATTAGAAACAAAGCCTGATTTGTCTCAAAAACATTGAATATAATCTGTGCAACAAAAAAGCCCTTGATGAAATTTCACCAAGGGCTTTTTTCTAAAGAATAACTAGTTAATCCGCAATCAATCAACTAATCCTAAAATAAACTTTCAATTACATTTTCTTCCGTAATACCTTCTGCCTCTGCTTTATAGTTCCGAACAATTCTATGTCGTAAAACATACTTAGCAATTGCTTGAACATCTTCAATATCTGGAGAATATTTTCCACTAATCGCTGCGTGACATTTCGCCCCTAATACTAGATATTGAGAAGCTCTCGGTCCTGCACCCCAAGAAATATAGTTATTGACTTTATCCGTCGCCATCTTTGTATTTGGACGAGTTTTGGAAGCCAAGGCTACTGCATATTCTAAAACGTTATCCGCAATAGGAATTTTTCGAATCAATGCTTGATAGGATAAAATCTGCTCTGCGGTAACAATATTATTTAAGGCATATTTTTCCGTAGAAGTAGTTGCTTTTACTACTTGAATTTCTTCTTCATACGATGGATAATCTAACTGAATATTAAACATGAAACGGTCTAGTTGCGCTTCTGGTAATGGGTAAGTTCCCTCTTGTTCAATTGGGTTTTGCGTTGCTAATACAAAGAAAGGCGAAGGTAAGATATGTCGAACCCCACTTACCGTAACGGAACGCTCTTGCATTGCTTCTAATAAAGCAGCTTGCGTTTTAGGAGGCGTACGGTTAATCTCATCGGCTAAGACAATATTCGCAAATAAAGGCCCTTTATTAAATTTGAACTGACGGTCTTTATCTAAAATTTCAGAACCTGTAATGTCAGAAGGCATTAAATCTGGTGTAAACTGAACTCTTTTAAAATCCAAGTCTAGTACTTGAGCAATGGTACTTACTAGCAACGTTTTTGCTAAACCTGGTACACCGACTAATAAACTATGTCCATTACTGAATAAAGATATAATAACTGCTTGAACGACGTCTTCTTGCCCAATGATCACTTTACCAATTTCTTTTTTCAGGTCTCTATATGATTGTGCTAAGGCATCTACCGCTTGTACGTCTGATTTATTTGCTGTTGCCATCGAGTGATTAGTAAATTTAAGGGATGTAAAAATTAGTAGCGTAATTTATCCTACTATTGAATTGATTATTAACAAGTTAAAAATAGAAAATTCAACAAACTTATTGTGTGAAGCTTACTTAATTTAACAGAAGTGTAACGTCTTGAATCCATTCTTTGTTTCGAGAATTTCTCTGTAGCCTATAGATTAGAGACCATTTCATTAGTCCCATTCTATTTTTTAAACCTCTCTTCTCTATTCCCTCCTCTCTATTCTTTAAATAAACTAACCCAAAAATTAAGCCGAGCTTTCTTATTCTGGGCAATTCCATTGCATTTCGCTAATTTTGTATTTTTCTTTTTGGTAAGAATAATGCCACCATTCTGTTCGAATTGGACGCAAATCAACGGAAGCCATTAATTCTTTTAATAATTTTCGATTGGCAGCAATTGTAGATGAATGATCGATAAAAGTATGATGGGCTGCCTTGCCAAAAAAATCATAAGGTGTGCCCATATCCAATTCATGCCCATCTTTATCGACAATCGTTAAATCAATAGCTGCCCCTCGATTATGCATAGACCCTTTCCAAGGTGGTGTGACATAATTAGGATTGGGTACTTTTTTCCATAGTCGTTCTTGAATAGGTTTAGGTCGATAACAATCAAATAATTTTAAGCCTAACTCTTTTTGTTGTAATTGTTGATGAGCGGTTATAATAAATTTGGCAACTTGAGGTCTTAGAAAACAACGACTACAGTCATACATTTTTTCTTCGACAAAATTATCAGTCGTTGCATATTTTAAGTCTAAGGTAATGGTTGAATCTATTAAGCCAATGTCTGTCCATAGCGTTGTGTCGTAGTCAAAAACGATGACTTTGGGTAGTGCTTTTTCTTTGATAAGCAAAGCATCGATTGGTTGATGCTTCGGTTTTTCATTTTTACAACTGATCATCAATAAGATGATTACTAATAAAAATAATAATCGGTTTGGAGGCATGAGGAAATTGTTTGGCTTTAGTATTTATTCGTTACTATTCGACTAAAGGTAAAAGGCGAAGGGCAAAAGGTAAATTCTGAGCTAAAAATAATTCTTTATAGTTACAAATAGAACTTGGATAGTGATTCAAATCATAAGCGATTAGTTATTTCCTATGCCCCTTTGCCTAATAACTTTTATTCTTTAACGGCAATTACAATATACTGATAAGCCAAAGATAAATCATCTACGAATTCTATTCTGTATCCCGCTTCTTCCAAATCTCGCTCTACTTGAAAGAGGGGGACTTTTTCTGACTGTGGTGGACCTTCAGGTAATTTTCGCATTTTAAAATCAACAATCAATAATTTGCCACTATCTTTTATACCTTTTCGTAAGGTTTTTAAATATTGAATCCTATTAGATATGTAAGCATAAGTTTCTCTAATCGTAACGACATCAGCTTCTTCAAAACGTAATTTAGGGTTATCAGGGTCGACTAAGCGGGTTTCTAAATTATTTTGGATTGCCAAAGGAAGTAACTGTAAACGCATGCTATCTATAAAGTGAATTGCCTTTGGATCAATGTCAATGGCAATTACTTTTTTAGCTTCATCTGCAATTTCTATAGAAAAATAGCCGTAAGGCCCAGCACCGATATTGGCAACTGTTTTATCCGATAAATCGCCTAATCGCTCCGTTAACGTTTTTGGACTGTGCCAGATAGTTCGGTTTTGGACAGCAGGTTTAGTAGGGGCTTCTATTGTATCTCCTGCTTGTGGTAAAACTTTAGATTTTGGTTTTGATTTTTCAGGATTACAAGCCACACTCAAAAAGCAGAATAGTACAACTAAAAGGTAGTAAAGGAATTTCATACGCAAAACGTTCGATTTTGAAAGTGTAAAATAACACTTCTGGGTTTCCTAAAAGTAAGAAGTAGTCTAGCTAAAAGGAAATTGTGGCTGCGATTTAATATTTTTTTAGCAAAAGTGGACTTTTTTCTTAATAATTTGTCAAAAAAGGAAAAGCAATAGGGGATTTGATGTTTTGCGCAAACATTGTTGATTATTAGAACGAATTCCACATTATCGTTCGTAAATTGGAAACTTGCCTATATGGAACGGACTGGTTCATTTATAAGGAAATATTTCGATTATTATCGATTGTAGGATGGCTAAAAAACAGTATAGCGTATTTTTTAGTTATAAAATTTAAAAATAAGTTGTAAAACTTAAAAATAAAACATACTTTTATTTTATTATTAAAAAACATAACCATTTTTCCGATGAAATTAACGCGTGCCGAAGAAGAAATTATGCAGATTATCTGGGAATTAGGTCGCTGTACCGTAAGCGATATTCGCAATTATGTGGAAACCGAGATGGGCATGAAAAAACCACCTCATTCGAGTATTTCTACTATTGTTCGCATCTTGGATGATAAAAAAGGATACTTAGGCCATAAAGCTTATGGGCGGACTTACGAATATTTTCCATTGGTCAGTAAAAAGGAATATAGTAAGAATAGCCTAGCTAAATTAGTCAATGATTACTTTGATGGATCTATGAATAGTTTGGTGTCTTTTATGGTGAAGGAGAACGATTTAAAGACGAGTGAATTAGGAGATTTATTAAGTCAGCTAGACGAGGCAGATGAGGAGGATGATTAATCTCGAATACTTTCTTCGCAACTTTTAACAAACCAAATTCATCAAAATGATTACGTACCTTATAGAAGTTTCTATCTGCTGGTTGCTATTTTATAGCATTTATATCCTTTTATTACGTAAGGAAACCTTCTTTAATATCAATCGCTGGTATTTACTATCCACCTTAGTTTTAGGTTTATTGATTCCTTTGTTTACCGTTGATTTTTCTTCGCTGTTTTATCAAGAGCCAGCCAGTAGCGTAGTTTATTTAGCAGAGGGCTTCTCTGAATTAGAATATGTGATTGAAACTTCTGTAGAAGAAGCGAAAAGCACGAATTACTCTTGGTTAACCTTAGTGATGTTGATTTATGGACTTGGTGTGATTGCTGCTTTTTGTCGCTTTTTATATGGATTCAGACAGATTTATGGTTTGTATAAAGAAGGGAATGTTATCAAAAAAGGCAATTATAACTTAGTGCTAACAAAGACGCATCATTTACCTTTTTCTTTCTTCAATTACCTTTTTTGGAATGAGGCGACAACCTTAGAAGATAAAGATTCAGGAAAAATTATTACGCATGAGTTGGCACATATCAATCAATGGCATAGTTTAGATGTCCTGTTTTTAGAATTTTTAGGAATAGCCTTGTGGTTTAGCCCACCTATTTATTGGTATAAAAAATCGTTGCGAACCGTTCACGAATATTTAGCAGACGCTTATGTACTAAGAGACACAAAAAAGAAACAATACGGCCATTTGTTAATCAGGCAGGTGCAATCAGGCATGCAGGTCGCACTCGCCAATAATTTTATTCATTCACAATTAAAACAACGTATTAACATGATGACGAGAAATAAATCCCGACGAAAGGCGCTGACTCGCTACCTACCTGCATTACCGCTTCTACTACTAATGGTCTTAGTTTTTTCTAATAAGAATGTTCAGAAAAATTTTAATGAAACAACGACTAAAGCAAGTTTAGCTTTTGAAGAATTATCTCCTGACGTATTGAAAGCTTTGGTTGCTACTGAAGATGTTCGTTTTTTTGTTGGAGAATTTGACCCGATTCAAGTAAAACAACAGTTAACAGATTCTTATACTACCTATCATGGAATTAAGTTTGTAGGAACAATTCCTTCAGAAATAGATTTAAAAAAAATGGAGGACAGCCAGAAGATAAAAAACCTTCATCAAGCGGCTAAACAATTCATTCGTAATTATCCCAACAAAGAAATTGAGATTAAGGCTTTAATGAAAGAAGTTGCCCTAAGTAATGGTTATGCGGTGAGGTTTAATGGCGAAAATATAATTTACCGATCTATCAATAAAGAACAACAAGCTAAAGAAACAGAACAGTATAAACTACTAGTAGTTAATGGCGCAGTCGTTGGACCAACGAATAGTATTATTCCTTCCGATGAAGTCCAAAAATTAGAAGAATTGAGTCCCGTGTCGGCAATAGCAAAATTTGGAGAAGATAGTGGTAAAAATGGAGCAGTCTTAATTGATTCGGATAGTTGGACAGTCTTAGAATCTAATCAAGGAGAAACCATCTTAGTAAGAAAAGATGCGGCGGATACTTATGATGATGGAAACCATACGATCAAAAAAATAGTTAGATTAACGGATACATCACCAATTTTCCCTGGTGGTGAAAAAGAAATGCTCCACTTCATTTATAGAAATATTAAATATCCAACTGAGGCTAGAAGCAAAGGTATTTACGGTAATCTCACCGCTCAATTTATTGTAGAAAAAGATGGGAGTATTAGCAATTTAACAGTAAAAAATGACCTAGGCGGAGGTTTAAAAGAAGAAGTACTTAGAATAATGAAATTAGTACAAGAGATGCCGGAAAAATGGACTCCTGCTACTCAAAATGGAAAAGCTGTTCGTTTTACCTATGAATTACCTTTTGCTTATCATTTGGAAGGAGATGACGGAATACCTTTCAAAAAGGAAGCACTTGGTGTCAAAAAAGGAATACAAATTGTCATTGTTGGTTATTATAAGGCAACAAAAAAGAACGAAATAAAAAAGGCGAACCCTATTTACAAAGAAGTAGATGAAATGCCTCGTTTCCGAGGTTGTGAAGCAAATGAAGGAACAAAAGAAGCGATCAATGAATGCGCCCAAAAAGAAATGCTTCAATTTATTTATACCAATATTAAGTATCCAGCAGCAGCTAGAAAAGAAGGTATTGAAGGTACTGTTGTGGTTAAATTTGTGGTAGATCAGACAGGAAAAATAACGACTAGAGAAATTGTCCGAAGTATTGGTGGTGGAACAGATGAAGAAGTATTAGCGGTTGTTGATAAAATGCCCAATTGGATTCCTGGTAAAAAAGATGGCAAAGTGGTAGATGTTTATTACCATTTGCCAGTTAAATTTAAATTAGCAGAAGATGCAAAACCTGTTAAGAAAGAAACACCAAAAATCCCAACAAAGACCGCTAATGGAGAAGAAATCTTTAAAGTAGTAGATCAGATGCCTCTTTTCCCTGGGTGTGATGAATCAGCAGCATATAGCGAAACCCTAAGAAATTGTGCCCAAAAAGAAATGCTAGAATTTATCTACAATAATGTTAAATATCCAGAAACTGCCAGAAAAAAAGGCATTGAAGGGGTTGCTGTCATTCGGTTTTTGGTAGAAAAGAATGGAACGATTAGTGGTGCTGAGATTGTAAGAAACCCTGGTGGTGGAACGGGAGAAGAAGCGCTAAAAGTAGTTAACTTAATGACAGCGCAAGAAATTAAATGGAGGCCTGGTCGTCAAAAAGGACAAGCAGTAAATGTCAATTTTAACCTGCCTATTAAGTTTAAATTATCAGACGAAGCTAAAGAAGAGGTGGCAAAGATTAAGGCACAAGAAACAGCAGCTGAAAAACCAAAAGATTTATTAAAAAGAGGTTTACCAGAAGAAAATGTTACCCTTCAGTTAGGAAAGCATACGCTAACTTTAAACGCCTTTCCTAATCCTGCTAAAGAAAAATTAACCATTACTTTAGAGGGGAAAGCAAACGATATTCTAGTGACGGTTTTTGATGTAACAGGGAAAGAATATTTTAGAGACAAAGTGCAAGCATTTGATGGTACTTATTACCAGACCATTGATTTAGATAATGCACCGACTGGTACCTTGATTGTTAATGTAAGGCATAAAGGAAAAGATTATCAAAAGAAGGTAATTGTGCAATAAACTCTAATATAACTTCTAATCAATCACCCGACTAATTGTATAAAAAAGAAGGCTGAACTTTCCTGTGTGGACTGTTTGGCCTTTTTGTTAATATTTCTACCTATCCCTGTCTGCCGACAAGCAGGTTTCGTACCTACGCACGTTGGGCATAAGCCCTAATTTACTTGGATATGCCCTAATTTTACTATTTGTTTATCAAAAAGCTTCCCTTAACTTATCATTCAGTAACCTATCTCTTATTACTGCGTTTTCTTTCCTAGTTTGTTATTACTCGGCTAGAGGCCAAATGAAAAAGGTAACTACCGAACAAAATGGGGAAAGATAGTAGCTCAAATTATCAATCATTAACCGTTTCCCATGAGTTTAAACCCTTCGCCCTTTGCCTTTAGCCCTTTGCCGAGTATTAATTCTGGTTTTACATTTCTTATTCATTTAGAAAACGAGTCCTATGAAGACGGCGATTACCAATATTTTTAAGTTTCTATTATTTCTTGGTGTTGGTTTGGTGATTTTATATTTGGTTTATCAAAATCAGAATGAGGCGTATAAAGCACAATGTGCCATTGATGGCGTGGCTGCGGAGACCTGTAGTTTAATTCAAAAGGTAATTGAAGATTTTAAGGGACTGAATATGATTTGGGTTTATGGTGTTTTTGCTGCCTTTATTTTTAGCAATATTATGCGTGCTTTACGTTGGAATATGTTGCTTAAGTCATTGGGGAGAACGCCTAGAACGGTAAATTCCTTTTTAACAATCATGTTGGGGTATTTTGCCAATTTAGGCCTTCCTAGATTAGGAGAAGTATTACGCCCTGTAACGATGGCTCGTTATGAAAAAGTACCCGTAGAAAAAGTATTAGGAACGATCGTTGTTGATAGAGCCATAGATGTTATTTCTTTATTAACATTGATTGGTATTGCCTTTCTATTAGAATTTGATACGCTTTGGGGATACTTGAGCGAAAATATGCAAACCGGTGAAGGAAGTTTATTGATGAATCCTATTGTTTTAGGATTAGCTGGTTTTGGAATACTTAGTTTACTCCTACTTTTTATTTTTAGGGAAAAGATTCAACAATCTAAATTCTACGAAAAAATACTTGGTGTACTAAAAGGTTTTTGGGATGGTATGATGTCTGTTAAAAATTTAGAGAATCCAGGACTTTTTATTTTTTATAGTATTATGATTTGGGTGGCTTATTACGTGATGTTCTATATGTACTTGCCCGCTTTTAACCCAACGGCTCATCTTGGATTTACGGTTGCTTTGATGGTGTTTGTTTTTGGCACTTTTGGTATTGTCATTCCTTCTCCTGGCGGTATGGGCTCTTATCATTTTTTAGTGATGGCAGCTTTAGCTTTGTATGGCGTAACAGGAAGTGATGCTTTTTCTTTTGCTAACTTCTCCTTCTTTGCGACTCATTTTTGCAATATTGTTCTAGGTTTAGTAGCAGTAATCTTCTTGCCGACTATTAATAAAAGTTATAATCCTACACCAATAGAATAATAGGATAACATAGTTCTCTGAGCTGTGAAAAAAGCTACTTATAACACTTCCAAATAAAGCTTATTTTTGCTACAAAAACAGCTATGCTATATTTTATACAGGCAAAAATACTCGACGAATCTACTCTTCCAGCAACGCTCACTCGTTGGCGACTATTTGATCAAAAAATAGTTTTTACGAATGGTTGTTTTGACCTACTCCACTATGGTCATTTGCATTACTTGGTCGCTGCTAAAACATTGGGGACTAAGCTAATTGTTGGTGTGAATTCTGCTAACTCTGTCAGCGCCTTAAAAGGAGCACATCGCCCAATCAACGACGACTTAACCCGCTATCATTTATTAGCTGCGTTATCTTTTGTAGATGGAGTTATTGAATTTGAGGAGGATACTCCTTACGAATTAATCAAAACTATTCAACCCGATATTTTAGTGAAAGGAGGAGATTGGCAACCCGAACAAATTGTAGGGGCTGATTTAGTATTGGCAAATGGAGGAATTGTAAAAAGCTTGCCCTTTGTAGCTGGTTACTCTACTACAAATATTGAGACGAAGATTAGAAATGTAGTGAGTTAAAAAAACTAAGAAATTTGATTATTTGACCATTTCTGATAAATAGGTTTGGATGGTTGACATTCAGTCAACCTAAAATATCTACTATTAAGAAAATAATAGGTTGACTGAATATCAACCATCCAATAAAGTGCAAAAAATGCGCAAGAACCGAATTTTTTCTGCCTACAGCCTACTGTAATTACTGCCGACTTCAAACTACCCTTCCTCCCGCTTTATCCGTTCTACTTTAATCTTAAAAACCAAAACAGAATTGGCTGGAATGGCCGTATTTTCTTCATAAATAGCTCTAGGGCCATAAGCGAGTTTAGATGGAATTAATAAAATACCTTCGCTTCCTTCTGCAAAAAAAGTTAAGCCTTCGTCCCAGCCTTTTATCACTTTTCTTTTACCTAATAAAAACTTATACGTTTCTTTTGCTTTGGTGGCGTCGAATGGTTTACCATCTAAAAGTACGCCCTCGTAAGTAACTTCTAGCTCATCTCCTGCTTTTGCTTTTGCGCCTTTTCCCTCTTTGGTAATGACATAACTTAGTCCAGAAGTTGTTCTTTTCGTTCTTAATTTATTGGATAAGGCATAGTCTTGAATTAATTTTTTATCCGTTCTAAATTGCGCTTCAATGTCTGCTTGGTAAGCTGCTTGTTCTTTGCGTTCTAATTCTTCCATATAAGCATCGTATTCCCCTTCGGATAAGATTTTTAAAACTTCTACCTCGAATTGTAAGGCAGCGTTTGGAGGAACTTCTTGCCCTGCACCACGTTTGCCATAAGCCAAATTTGATGGAATGTAAATGGTTCCTTTACTCCCTAATGGAAATGCTCGAATGCCTAAATCCCAACCTTTGATGACTTGCCGATAACCAACTTGAAAAACAAAAGGATCGCTTGGATCAGATGCTTGAAATACTTTTCCATCTAATAATTTTCCTTTAAAATTAAGGGATAAATAGTCTCCTACTTTAGGTTTTCTACCTGTTCCTTTTTCAGTAATGGTATAATATAGACCATAATCAGTTGCCTCTGCTGCAATATTTTGGTCTTTTAAATACGTTTCAAGGTCAACTACTTCCGTTGCTTCTTGTGAAAAAGCATGGTTTACTAAGTAGAAAGAAAAGAAAATAGCTAGAATTATGTGATTAAATTTCATAGTATCGGTCTGAATGGTTTATTTTATAAAATAGTATTGTGGTGTTTAGTTAATAAGACAGTACATTGAGCATTTACACAACATTAAAAGCATGTTTAAATTTTCATCTTGCTGATAATGAACTGTTTATCATTGTATTAAAATTCTGATTGTTAAACCAGTTCGTTCTAGTCTGGCGGGTTGCTACATTGTTTTTGTTATTAGGTCTAAATAACAATCAAACAATTTAACAATCATAACAATTTTAGGAAAAACAAGAAAATATTTCCAAATTTTAAAAAGCAAAATAAAATTTTTAAACATACGCTAATACCCTATTCTTAAAAACGATTATTCACAATGAAAAGTACAACCCCAATGAAAAATCTATACGGTCTAGTTGGTCTATTATTGCTACTCAGCGCATGTCAAGACAAAGCGGCTCCAAAAGATATTACTAAACAAAATAATATCCCCAAAATTGATACCATTTCTTATGAAATGAAAAGTATTAGCAAAGAATTCGGGGATTGTGAAGGAGAAACGGTGAAGTGTATTACCGCAGCAGTCCAATATGTCTCCTTAAATGGAAATCAACCAATAGCGTATCAAGCGATCAATACCAATATTGAAAACGCAATCAGAGGAAACGCTCCGACGATTGATGCTTCTTTGGATAGTTTTCTAGCAGAGGCTAAAACTTTCTTTGAGGAGTTTCCTGATGTGCCAACAGGGTACGGTATGGAGTTAGAACAATCCGTTATATTAAATACACCTGCCTTATTTACCATCGAAGCATTTGTCTACACTTTTACAGGCGGTGCACATGGTAATTATGGAACAGGGTATTATAATTTTGATGCAACGACTGGAGAAACGATTGAATTAAAAGATATTTTGATTGAGGCCTACGAAATACCTTTAAAAACACTAGCAGAACCTATTTTCAAAAAAGCTTACTTAGAGGAAGGCATGACTAATTATTCTGAGGCTGGGTTTTATTTTGAAAATGATGTATTTGTAATGACTGATAATTTTGCTATTACCAAGGAAGGCTTAAAATTCTTATACAATCCTTATGAGGTAGCGCCTTATGCTTTAGGGCAACAAGAAATTCTTATTCCTTATGATAATTTAAAAAACTTAATAAGAAAGGAAAGTGTATTAGGTAAGATGATAGGAAAAGAATGATAATAGCTAGGCTAGAAGTTTGATTTTGTTGAACTTGATTCAATAATCTAAGGAGGCTATGAAATTAGAAAGTTGATTACTAACATTTCAGACCGTCAACCGTTTTTTGATTATAAGGTCAACCAAAAATTATTAATCCCTTCACCTTGTACGATCTTTAACTTATCAAGGTTTAATAATTCTAGCATGCCTAAAAAAGTAACAATCGCATGGACTCGATTTTCGCATTCGCTAAAAATGCTTTTAAATCCAGTTTTGACGCCTTTTTTTATTTTTGATAAAATATATTGCTGTTGTCCTTGAATGGTGTAATTATAATCGACTACGGTATGAATTTTTTTCTTGCGGTGCTCATCTTCATAGCGATCCATTACTTTTTCAAAAGTCTTTAAAATTTTGAAAAGGGATAAAGATTCTAGTTCTACATCTACTAAGGCCTTTTGCGCAATGACTTTTAGTTCTTTAGAAATATTACCTCTGTCTTCTTGTTTAGACCGCTTTTCTTCCATCTGTCGCATTTCCTCCAAAACAGATTTATAGCGCTTGTATTCTAATAATCGTTGCACCAACTCTTCCCTTGGATCTATTTCATTGCCTTCTTCATCTACAGGTTTTCTTGGAATTAATAATTTGGCTTTAATCCGCATTAAGGTCGCTGCTACTAATATAAACTCGCTTGCCAAATCAATATTCAAGGCTTCCATTTGGCGAATGTATGCTAAAAAGTCATCCGTAATCTTTGTAATTGGAATATTGTAAATATCCAATTCATCTCTTTCAATGAAGAAAAGTAAAAGGTCAAATGGACCCTCGAATTGATCTAGCTTAATTGTATAGGTTGTAGCTGCTGCCATTATGCTTTTTTTAAGAAGTCAGAAGTCAGACCATTTCATTGTCAGAAGTCAGATAGCTTATCGAATAAGTATCTGACCTCTGACCGTAAATTTTAATTTACAGTCTGACTTCTTACTTCTCTACTATCCTAGTAATTTTTTTACAATATTAGAAATGGTCTTCCCATCAGCTTTTCCGCCTAATTGCTTAGAAGCCATTCCCATGACCTTGCCCATGTCCTTCATCGAAGAGGCACTTGTTTTAGCAATAACATCTTGCAGGAATGTGGTTAATTCTGCTTCCCCCATTTGTTGAGGTAAATATCTTTCGATGATTTCGACTTCTTCCTTTTCTGTCGCTGCTAATTCTGGTCTATTTTGTTTTTCGTAAATACCGATAGAATCTTTTCTTTGCTTGACCATTTTTTGCAACATCTTAATTTCTGCTGCTTCATCTAATGCTTTTCCACTACCGTCGGTCTTAGCTAATATAATTTGCGACTTAATCGCCCGAATACTTCTTAAAGCAACTTTGTCTTTTGCTTTCATAGCTGCTTTTAAATCTGTAATAATTTTCGCTTCTAAACTCATGTCAAATGTAATTTTTTAATTTTTACAAAGTTAATGAAAATGATTGATTGCCGAGTGTTTCATCAAGTAACTTCCCAACATTAATTCGGCAATTAATATTGCTAGATGATTTTAGTAGAAAAGAACCTTGAAAAATTACCCAGTAACGGGAAGTTACTGGGTAATAGGGGAGCTTAACCCACCTCCTTTCTATGCGTTTCTACCCATTTAGTCACTTCAATAAAATCTTCTAGTGATAGTTGTTCTGGACGCTGGGTGAAAAATGGATTTCCTAAGAATTCAGGGTCTTTTGAAAACGCCTTCATCGTATTTCGTAACATTTTTCGGCGCTGGCTAAAAGTAGATTTAACAATGGTTTTAAATAATTTAGGATCACATCCTAATTCAAAACCATCTCGACGGGTCAATCGGATTACCGCAGATTGAACCTTTGGTGGTGGATTAAAGTTCCTTTTGTCCACATCAAATAATAATTCTCCGCTGTAATGTGCTTGTATTAGTACACTAATCACGCCATAAGTTTTACTTCCTGGTGGCGCAATTACTCTATCCGCAACTTCTTTTTGAAACATACCGACCATTTCAGGAATTTGCGCCTTATAGTCTAGCATCTTAAATAGGATTTGGCTAGAAATATTATAGGGGAAATTACCAATTAGACCGAAAGATTCATTTTTGAAAAAAGTATCTAGCGGTACTTTTAAAAAATCTTCCTGTATAATCTGCCCTGCTAGTGCTGGATAATGTTTCTTCAAATGAAAGACCATATCTCGATCCGCTTCCACAACGACCAATTCAAAAGGTTGTGGTATTAAATACTTGGTCAGCATCCCTCGTCCAGGACCAACTTCTAATACTTTTTGATACGTATCCGTTAATTGCAAACTATTTGCAATTCTTTCTGAAAGGTCTTCATTCGTTAAAAAATGTTGACCATAAGATTTTTTAGCTTTCAAGCGTTTAATTTAGATGGCTTAGGGCGTAGGGCAAGGGGCAAAGGGATGTTTTCCCCTTTGCCCTCTGCCCTTTGCCTTCTGCTAAATTTATTTATAATATCAGTAACAAATCATTCAAATTTCCTTTAAACAACAGGGCAAAGATACGAATAAGTACCTAGTGTTAAATAATATTCATTTTTGATAATATGTTTTAGCACTAATTTTCCCTTTTGTAGCAATAAGCGACCACTTAAACTATACACATAAAATGAGTTTTAACATCCACAGAATTGAGTCTCCAAAGCCAACCGATAATCTATTGATTATGGCGAATTCAACTGATTTGCTTTGGGCAGGAAAATATTTAACGACGACGGAACAAGCTTATTTAGCTCATGCAGCGGCACAGGGTATCAACTATATTTTTTTCCCAAAAGGAACACAAGGAATATTGGTTCATTTTATTAGTTTGCGAGATAATGCGATTGACCAAAAAGAAGCCAATCGACGAGCAGGAAATGAAATTATTTCGGCAATAACGCATTATAAAATTGATGCAGTAACGATTTTGAATAAAAGTGGCAAAAATCACTTGGCAGAGTACGTAGAAGGAATGGTTTTAGGTGGCTATCAATTTAATAAATATTTTAGCGGTCAAGATGATACGATTAGAGGTGCTCAGACGATTAATTTGCCTACCACAGAAATTTCTCCTCTTGCCTTAGAACAATTAGAAGCGGTATTATATGCGACCTATAAAGCAAGAGATTTGGTCAATGAGCCTCAATCTTATTTGACGGCGGTAAAATTAGGTGAAGAGATAGAAGCCTTAGGCAAAGAATATGAGTTTCAAGTGGAAATACTCGATAAAGCGAAGATTCAAGCCTTAAAAATGGGTGGTCTTTTAGCGGTGAATAAAGGTAGTTTTGCACCACCAAGATTCTCTGTTTTAGAATGGAAACATCCTGAAGCGAAGAATACTAAACCGATTGTGTTAGTTGGCAAAGGCGTGGTATTTGATACTGGTGGTATCAACTTGAAACCATCACAGGGTGCTTTGGACATGATGAAATGTGATATGGCTGGAGCCGCAACAGTTATCGGTGCAATGGTTGCTACCGCAAAAGCTAAACTACCTATTCATTTGGTGGCTTTAGTGCCTGCAACGGATAATCGTTTAGGGAATGACGCTTATCTTCCTGGTGATGTGATTACGATGTATGATGGTACGACGGTAGAGGTCTTAAATACCGATGCGGAAGGACGTTTGATTCTGGCAGATGCTTTACATTATGCTAAAAAATATGATCCTGAATTGGTACTAGATTTTGCGACTTTGACGGGAGCTGCGGTGCGTTCTTTAGGGCAACATGCTATTTGTTATATGGGAACGGCTGATAAAGTGGTCAAAAGAAATTTAGAAGATAGCGGAGAACAAGTCTATGAAAGATTGGTGGAGTTTCCACTTTGGAAAGAATATGGTAATGCTTTGAGATCGAATGTCGCCGACTTAAAAAATATTGGTGGCCCAATGGCTGGACAAATTACTGCGGGTAAATTTTTGCAGCATTTTACCGATTATCCTTGGTTGCATTTCGATATTGCTGGCCCTGCTTTTTTACGAGCTGCGGATAGTTATCGAACTCGGGAAGGAACTGGTGTTGGGGTTCGATTGATTTTTGATTTTTTGAAGGGGTATGAACGAACAAAAAAGTCCTAGAGGACTATTTTTAGAAGTGAACTGCGAAGCAGATGGGATGGTAGTATGGATTGGATTTAAACGATTTTTTTACTTAATTCTCCTCCTTTAATGAGAAGACTATTGTTTCGTCCTTTTCTAGTTGTTTGATAGATGCTTCTAAATCTTTTCGATTGGCTTTAGTTGATAGTAAGTAGGCTGTTTCGTCTATCTTTTCTACTTTTATTGCTTGCTTCTTTATTGCTTTTTTAGCCATTGTTCAAAGTATAAGTTTTCGATAATTTTTCTATTAGGAGCATCAATAATTTCATCAGATTTCCATTCTCCATTATTAAACAACTCTGTTTTATACCAAATTAGTTCATCTTTGCTATCAAAAATTGAGTCCGCATTAATATCTCTAAAAGTACTAAGGATAATTTGTTGAGTATTTGGAATAACCTTATAAGATTGTAGGGATTCATTTGGTGGTGATATTCTTCTAAATCTGCTGCCATCTATTTCAGAGACAAATAAAAAATTAGGGTCTTCATAATTGAGGAAATTATCCACGTTGTAGTCTTTGTCTTTAACTTTATATAGAATTTTCTTTTTTAATTTATTCTGGATTCCTTTTTTGTATTCGTCCTCTTGAGCATCAATTTCAGAAATTCTAAGCTTCCTTTTTGTTAAAAGCTTCGTTACATTAGTTTTTCGATTATAAAAAAATACATTCCAATAGTCATATGAATAATGTTTATCACTATAGTAACTACTGGAGGATTCATTGCGAAGCAATTCGGTTGAAATAGGAACCAGAATTTGGTCAGAGCTATCTATAATAATAGGAGATTCATATTCAAACTGAAAGGTTTTAAGAACTGAATCAATTTGCTCTTGAGTCATATTTTTAGAGTCAATTGGTTCAATTTGTTGTCTATTATTTTGGCAGGATAAAATACTTATGATTCCAAAAATAGTTATTACCTGTTTCATTTTGATGTAAAGTTATCAATCCGTTATTCCTTGTAGTCTGTTGTATATTTATTACTTTCTACAACAGATTACAAGGGACAACGGATTTAAGTAAGTGAATTGCTTATTCTAATCCACCAAAAAAATAGCATTCCCCATCACAAAAGCCCCCTGCTCCCAAAAAGCTCGATACAAAGGATTATCCACTAAATAAACCACATTTCCTCGACCCATAGATTGGGTAGCTAAAACGACGGATTCTTCTACTTGCTTCATCGCTTTTGATCCCACAAAACCCATCGACATCGGTTGTTTATCAATATAGCCTACATTCCATAAATCTTCGCTGATTTCGTAATTGCGGTTGGTTGTTTTTAAGGTAAAATAATAATCTGGTAAGCCAAAAGCTAATGGATGGGTATTGTCTACTTTCGTTTTGAAAATAGCGCCAGGAATAAAACTTTTGATGAAATCTCTTTCTTGGTCGGCGTACTTTTTTACTTTAGCGGCTACGGTATCGGCTTTTTTCTTAGCTGCACTTTTGCTTTTGATTTTAAAACCCGTTTCGCCAGCAATGCTTCGAATAGCACTACCCATAGCGATTAACTTACCACCACCTTTTACCCAATCTCCTAATTTGTCAGGAATGCTAGAATAACGACCATCGGTTAAAATGATGGTGTTAAAATCGGCTAAATTTGTACTATTTAATTGGTTACTTTCTACGGCTACAAAAGGATATTGAATGGTGTTTTCAAAGTAATGCCAGACTTGTCCATAAGCATTCGTACTGATCCTATCACCGTAGACTAATAACACTTTTGGTGCATCTAATAAATTCATTTGCCCAGAACCAAAATCTGCCCCACTTTGAGAAAAGCCACTTGGCGTAGTTGTTAACTTTCTTTGAAATTTATAGGCGGTTGCTTGAACTGCTTGATTGAATCCACTAGTAACATGTTTATTATCTGCTCGGTTTACAATCAACGTCCCTGAAGGATATTGCTGATTGTTGATGGTGAATGGATTGCTGGCACAACGTACTCTAAGGCCTTTTTTCATCATTGCTCCTAAGAATGCTGCATCTTCTAAAGATTCCCATTTGAAAATATAACTATATGGATTATCATCTATCATTTGTGGCATTGGCGTAGCAAAATCATAAGATGCATCTGGTTGGATTTTCTGTGTAGAAGCGTATGCTTTTAAGCCATGTGCATACGGTAAGGACCAAGCGGTAATGTCATAAGTAATAGAATCTTCTACAAAGGTTTCTGGTTCAAATAAAACTTGTGTTAAAACTGACATTGGTTGGTAAGCGCTAATGACCAAGTCATTGCTGCCTAATCGGATTTCTGTTTCTTTTCCTGTGGTATAATCATGCGCTTTCATTTTTTGCCCTTTGGTACTTCTACCATATTGGATTTGATGTAAATCTAACAGTTTAGTAATGCGTTTAATTTTATCTAAAGAGTTGTCGCCTGTAATGACGAAGGTGGTATATTTTCCTGCTGGCTTTTTAATCGTATTTTGAAAATAATTGCTAAAGTTATCAGCCAATCTTTTGGCATTGGTCGAACTCATTTCAATAGTAGATAATGCAGTTGTCGTATGGTGATTAATTCGATCAATGAGTCTTAAGGTATCGCCATTGGCTAAGTCAATGCCTTTTCCTGCCCGTCCATGTCCTGCTTGCTCATAAGTCATTCCAATAGACCCATTAAAAGTGGGATAAGTATCGCCGTAACTTGGATATAATAAATCAAAACGTTCTTTGGTGAAATACATCCAACCTTCTTGGTCGAAGTATTTAGCATTATTCTTTCCAATTTCAGTTTGAAAATCTCTTTGAAAACCCGTAATGTATTCGTGAAAAGGCGCTGCGGCTGGCGCAAAATAATAAGGGCTATTATGTCCTTGCTCATGGAAATCTACGTGGATATGGGGCATCCATTGTCGGTAATAGGGCAATCGTTGCTGACTTTCTACTTGCGTTGCCCATGCCCAATCTCTATTCAAATCAAATTGGTAATGATTGACTCGACCTCCTGGCCAAGGTTCTTGGTGCTCTCTAGAAATAGGGTTGGTCGTCAATATTTTATTAGATACGTTTCTATTCCAATCGGTATACCTGGAATATCCATCTGGGTTTACCGTTGGGTCAATTATCACAACTGTATTCTCTAACCATTTAGCGGCATTTGCATTGGTTCCGTTCGTTAATTCATACAAGGTCTTAACCGCTGCATTTGGCGAACTGGCTTCATTGCCATGTACGGCAAAACTTAACCAGACAATCGCCTGATTGTCTTCCTCTGCTTTCCCTTCTATTAAACCTGTTCGTTTTAAATTATTAGTCCGAATGGCTTCTAAACTAGCGATGTTCTTTTCAGAAGAAACAAAGGCTAAAACTAGCGGACGATTCTGATTGGTACGGCCGTATTCCACAAATTTTACTTGTGGACTATTCTCCGCAACGTGCTCAAAATAATCCACAATTAAATAATGTGGATAAAAATTACTGCCTAGTTTTTCTTGAAAAAAATCGTCTGGAGATTGGATTTGACTAAATGCATAGATGGTGAAAACCAAGGATAGTACAAGGGTAAGGAATGATTTCATGTCTAAAATATAGTCCAGATTTTAAGCTGGAGAATGGTTAGGAATAAACAGACAGAAGCCTGTGTGACGCACAAAATTAAGATAATAAAAAGGATTAATAAAAAATCCGTTGGGAAACTAGGGTGTTAAGCATTTATTTTGCCCAACGGATTAGCTTCCCAACGGATTCTTTATTTTTTAATTAAGCTGTATTTTAATTAGTTTATAACTCTTCTTTTAAAAATCGCCCTGTGTGGCTGCCTTTATGCTTGGCTACTTGTTCTGGTGTTCCTTTACAAACTACTGTTCCACCACCATTTCCACCTTCTGGGCCAATATCGACGATATGATCCGCTACCTTGACGACATCCAAATTATGTTCAATTACGACAATGGTATTCCCTTTATCGACTAATTTATTTAATACGGATAATAAATGTTCTATATCTTGGAAGTGTAAACCAGTAGTCGGTTCATCTAAAATATAAAGCGTTTTTCCAGTTGCTCTTTTAGATAACTCTTCTGACAATTTGACCCGTTGGGCTTCCCCACCTGATAAAGTTGTTGCTTGTTGCCCAAGGGAAATATAGCCTAATCCAACGTCTTGCAAGGTCTTCATCTTCCGATAAATCTTAGGAATGTTTTCAAAGAAAACAACTGCTTCGTCTACCGTCATATCCAACACATCAGAAATAGATTTTCCTTTGTATAGGACTTCTAGCGTTTCCCGATTATAGCGTCTGCCCAAACATGTTTCGCATTCTACTTGCACATCAGGCAAGAAATTCATTTCAATTACTCGCTTTCCTGCGCCTTGACAAGTTTCACAGCGACCACCTTTTACATTAAAAGAAAACCGTCCTGCTTTATAGCCACGAATTAAAGATTCTGGATGTTTGGTAAATAATTTTCTAATTTCGGTAAAAACACCTGTGTAGGTAGCAGGATTTGATCGAGGTGTTCTACCAATTGGTGACTGATCAATTTCGATAACTTTATCTAAATGATCTAATCCTTTGAAAGATTTATAAGGAAGTGGTCTTTTTCTACTTTTATAAAAATGTTGTCTTAGAATAGGGTAGAGCGTCTCATTAATTAACGTAGATTTTCCACTACCAGAAACGCCTGTAATACAACAAAATGTACCTAATGGGATGGTTAAATCTACATTTTTTAAATTATTACCGGTTGCTCCTTTTAATTCTATTTTTTCTCCACTCCCCTTTCTGCGTTTTTTAGGAATGGCTATTTGCCGAACATTATTTAAGTACTCGGCAGTAATTGTTTTATTTTTAATAAAATCTTTTGGAACCCCCTCTCCTACTAACTCTCCACCAAACTTCCCTGCGCCCGGTCCTAAATCAATCAAATAATCAGAAGCCAGCATAATGTCTTTATCGTGTTCTACGACCAAAACGGAATTCCCAATGTCAGCTAACTCCCGTAAGGCTTCGATTAATTTTTGATTGTCTCTTTGATGTAAACCAATACTTGGTTCATCTAAGATATACGTAACACCTGTTAATTGAGAACCGATTTGGGTGGCTAATCGAATACGTTGTGCTTCTCCACCAGAAAGCGTTCTAGCTGGACGATTCAATGATAAATAAGTCAATCCAACGTGTAGGAGAAATCCTAGTCTTAGACGTAACTCTTTCAGAATATCTTTGGCAATAATCGTTTCTCTTTCTGATAAACCATTCTCAATCCCTTCTAACCATTCACTCAACGGCACTAAATCCATTTCAGAAACATCTGAAATATTTTTGTCTTTTATTTTAAAATGAAGCGATTCTTTTTTAAGTCGTTGCCCATTACATTCAGGACAAGTATCGACTATCATAAATTCTTCTGCCCAGCGTCTAATTTTTTCCGAAGAAGTGTCGGCATACCAACGGCTCAACATTTTGATCAAACCATCAAAAGCTAGATCGTAACTATATTCCTTTTTGCCATATCGGATATCCACTTTCACATTATCATCGCCGCCATATAAAATGGTATTCAGGGCAATTTCTGGAATGTCTTTAATCGCTGTTTTAAAAGTAAATTTATATTTCTTAGCAATGGCTTTTAATTGCTTAAAATTCATGGTGTCCCGCACTTCGCCAAAGGGAACAATACCCTGTTCTTCGATAGATTTAGTCTTGTCAGGCATGACTTTTTCTAAATCTACTTTATCTACTTTTCCTAAGCCTTTACAATTTGGACAATAGCCGTAAGGAGAGTTAAAAGAGAAGGTGTTTGGAGAAGGTTCTTCATAAGAAATACCCGAATCCGCATCCATTAAATGCCGACTGTAAGGATAGAGCTCACTGGTTTCGGCATCCATGATCATGACTAATCCATTTCCTAAACGCATACCTGTTTTTAGAGATTCCACCATTCTATCTCTACGTTCTTCATTTACTTTTAAACGGTCAATGACCATTTCAATATCATGCACTTTGTAACGATCCACCTGCATTCTAGGCGTTAAATCCAGAATTTCTCCATCGACTCTTATTTTCGTATACCCTTGTTTTCTAGTACTGTCAAATAGTTCTCGATAATGCCCTTTTCTACCTCTAACAACAGGTGCTAAAATAGATACTCTCTTGTCCGCAAAATTTGTATAAATATGTTCTAAGATTTGCTCCTCGGTATATTTCACCATCTTCTTTCCCGTCTTGTAAGAATGGGCTTCTCCAATACGAGCATATAATAAACGAAGGAAATCATAGACTTCTGTAATCGTACCTACGGTGGAACGAGGGCTTCTACCCACCGTTTTTTGTTCGATGGAAATGACAGGACTTAAGCCTAATATCTTTTCTACATCAGGTCGTTCCATTTCCCCAATGAATTGGCGAGCATAGGCAGAAAAAGTTTCCATGTACCGACGCTGCCCCTCTGCATAAATCGTATCAAAGGCAAGTGAAGATTTTCCGCTTCCGCTAATCCCTGTAATCACGACTAATTTATTACGGGGAATTTTTACTGTTACATCCTTTAAATTATGAACCCTTGAGCTAATGACCTCAATAAATTGTTGTTCAGGTGCGCCTTTAAAAGTAGGCTTCTTTTTTTTGGAAACTTTTTTTTCTGTAGTAGTAGCCATGATCAGTTATCAGTTGTCAGTTGTCAACTGAGACGGTCAAACTGATAACCGACAACTGACAACTGAAAATATTTCTTTTCAATAAAAACTCAATCCAAACAAATAAGTTTAGTAATTAGGAAATAACCACTCGTTGAATATCTGCCCCTAAAGCGTTCAATCGTTTATCAATGTTTTGATACCCTCTATCAATTTGTTGAATGTTATGAATGGTGCTTGTTCCATTAGCAGACATAGCGGCAATCAACAACGAAACACCTGCTCGAATATCGGGCGAAGTCATCTCTATTGCTTTTAAAGCATAACGTCTATCTAAACCAATAACGGTTGCTCTGTGTGGATCACATAAAATAATCTGAGCGCCCATATCAATCAATTTATCCACAAAGAATAAACGACTCTCAAACATCTTTTGGTGAATCAAGACACTACCTCTAGCCTGAGTCGCCATCACTAAAATGATACTCATCAAATCAGGTGTAAACCCTGGCCAAGGTGAATCATAAATGGTCATAATTGACCCATCAATAAAAGTCTGGATTTCGTAATGTGTTTGTGGGGGAATATAAATATCGTCTCCTTGAATATCCATTTGAATGCCCATTCGTCGAAAGACGGATAAAATATTTCCTAGTTCTTTGACTGCTGCATCTTTAATGGTAATTTCCGAGCTAGTCATTGCCGCTAAACCAATAAAACTACCAATTTCAATCATATCGGGTAGAATACGATGATTGGTTCCTTTTAAGGATTTAACGCCTTCAATGGTTAATAAATTAGAACCGATACCTGATATTTTTGCCCCCATACGATTCAGCATTTTACATAACTGCTGTAAGTATGGTTCACAAGCTGCATTATATATTTGAGTGGCGCCTTTGGCTAAAACGGCTGCCAGTACAATATTCGCTGTACCTGTTACGGAAATTTCATCCATTAGGATAAAAGTTCCTTTTAATTTAGACCCTTCGATATGATAACAACTTTTTTTATCATCATAATTAAAAATAGCACCTAGTTTCTGGAAACCAATGAAGTGCGTATCTAATCGTCTACGACCAATCTTATCACCACCAGGTTTAGGTAAAAAGGCTCTACCAAATCGAGCTAGTAAAGGCCCAATCAACATTACCGATCCTCTAATCTTTTTAGCATCTTTCTGAAACTCTGGCGACTCAAAAAAGTCTAAGTCCACGTGCTTTGCTTGAAAGATATAGGTATCTGCTGTTGTCTTTTTCACTTTTACGCCTAAGCCTTTCAATAAGGCAATTAAACGACGCACATCAATAATGTCAGGGACATTAGTAATGGTTACTTTTTTGTCCGTCAATAAGACCGCACATAAAATTTGTAGGGTTTCATTTTTAGCTCCTTGAGGGGTAAGGTCTCCTTTTAGTTTTTTTCCGCCGACAACTTTAAAAGATTCTGATGGCATTGGTGTAGTTTTATATTTTAGAATAGGTTGGCTATTTTAATAGCAACGCTGTTTAATTGTACTGTAGCATTTTTTGAATCGAACTCAAAGATAAAATAGTCTAGGGTATACTAATATAAAAGGCTGTTTTTATTTTTGTAAATAATCTACCGATTCGATTCAAAACCTAAACCTGAATGATTATTTAATAGAACAAAGCTATTTCTTTTTTGATTTTGAGTTAGCTGAATCTATTATTTGAAGAAGGGATATAGTTATTTGCAGAGAATCATTTAGTATTTGTTTGCCGAACGATTACTTAGCAGAAGGCAAGATAGAGGTAACTGTTTCTTGTTTTTCAATTTCATTGCAATGGCCATTGCTTTCATAATTTAAACAAATAGCAAAATGTTTCGATTTTCGAAGGTTATTGACATTGGAATTGCTATTGAGTTTTTTTTATCAATCTTTTAGCACCAATTTCCTTTGAGGAGGATAGGAGGCGAAAGGTATGAGTATAATAAAAAAGGGAAGACTAAACAGCCTTCCCTTTTAATGAATATCTTTAAGATCGTATTTTATCGTCTTCTACCCCCACCATGATTACGGCGCTTATTAGAATAGCGATCGCCGCCACGATAGTTGTCTCTATCTCCTCTACTATCTCTATCTCCTCGGTAATCTCTATCATTACTTTTCTTTCGCTTTCTAGCATCTGCTAAATTATCAATAGAAATTTCTTCTGCTAGTAGTAATTTCCCTTCAGAAAGCGTCAATAAATCATTTTTGATGACTTCATCACTTACAAAATGTTCTCTATTCCAAGTTTTATACGCCAATTTCATATAAGAACCGATTACTTTGGTAAAGCCTGCCTTAATCGGGCCATCTTCCATAGTCGCCGCTTTCTTTATTAATTGCGTCACGTTATTTCCGTAATGCCTAAATCTAGCCTCTGATTTTGGATAAGGTACGATTTCAGGTCGTTTCTTGATATCCTCTGGTGTAGGAATAATGCCACTTGGCGGCGTTACTTTCAAATCATATTCTGCAATTCTAAAGATATGTTTCCACAATTTTTCTTTATAGTCTTCAATGTTCCGATTTTGTGGATGCATTTGATACATCAAATCAATCATTCTTTCAACAAAAGCTTGGCGCAGCTCATCATCTTCGATGGTCTTGGCGTGCAAGATTAATCGTTGAACATTTCGACCATATTCAGGAATGACTAATAATTCTCTTTGAGAATTGTATTCCATATTTAACGCATTGTCTATCATCATATCTTTAGTGATTAATTCGTCAACTTTTGACTATCTTATTCTACTGTTACTGATTTCGCTAAATTTCTTGGTTGGTCAACGTTACAACCTCGCATAACAGCAATGTGATAAGATAGTAATTGAAGTGGAATGGAGGCGATTAAAGGTGTTAAAGGCTCTTCTGTTCCTGGTATTTCAATGGTATAATCTGCAATTGAACTAATTTCTTTATCTCCTTTTACCACAATTGCAATAACAATTCCTTTTCTAGCTTTTACTTCTTGAACATTACTAGCAATCTTTTCGTAAGCACTTTGATTAGTGGCAATTACGACTACTGGCATATTCTCATCAATCAAAGCGATTGGGCCATGCTTCATTTCTGCGGCAGGATAACCTTCAGCATGGATGTAAGAAATTTCTTTTAATTTCAAGGCACCTTCGAGTGCTACAGGGAAATTATACCCTCGTCCTAGGTATAACGCATTTGGCGCATCTTTAATTTCTCCCGCAATATACTGAATTTGTGAGTTGATGGCTAATACATCGGCTACCTTTTCTGGAATTTTAGCCAATTCTCCTACTAATTGATTAAAATAGGCATCAGAAATGGACTTTTTCTCTTTGGCAAACATCAATGCCAACATCGTTAATAAAGTAACTTGTCCCGTAAATGCTTTGGTAGAAGCTACGCCAATCTCTGGCCCTACGTGTATGTAACAACCTGCATCTGTAAATCGAGCAATGGAAGAACCTACAACGTTAACAATCCCAAAAGTAGCAGCACCTCTCTCTTTAGCTAATTTTAAGGCAGCTAAAGTGTCTGCTGTTTCGCCTGATTGCGAAATAGCAATAACTACATCTTTTTCTGTAATCACAGGATTTCTGTAGCGGAATTCAGAAGCATATTCTACTTCTACTGGTATCCTTACCAAATCCTCAAATAAATATTCTCCAATTAAACCTGCGTGCCAAGAGGTACCACAACTAACTATGATAAATCTATCGGCATTCAGCATTTTTTCTTGCAACTCTTTGACACCTCCTAAACTTACCCAGCCTTCTTCTGCATTCAATCTACCCCTCATACATTCTGCAATAGTATGTGTTTGCTCGTAGATTTCCTTCATCATGAAATAATCGTAGCCACCTTTTTCTAAAGCTTCGATTTCCATTTCTAATTCTTGGATAAATGGCGTTTGTAGTTCATTATCCATCGACATAATAGACATTTCGCCGTTTCTTCTTACAGTTACAATTTCTTCATCTTTTATGTAAACTACTTTTTTAGTGTACTCAACAATTGGTGTTCCATCAGAAGCTAAATAAAATTCATCCTCTCCAATTCCAACGACTAATGGACTAGAATGTCTAGCAGCTACTAATTTGTCAGGCTCATTTCTATCCATGACTACAATGGCATAAGCACCAACTACTTTAGTCAAAGCTACTCTAACGGCCTCTTCTAAAGTAAGTCCATCTGCATTTTGGACTTCTTCTATTAAGTTAACCAATACTTCTGTATCTGTTTCACTTTTGAAAGTGTGCCCTAATTTTTGAAGGGCTTCTTTTAGTAAGGCATAATTTTCAATAATACCATTGTGAACTAAAGTTAAACGACCACTACTAGAAGTATGTGGATGTGCATTGGTGTCATCTGGTTTTCCATGCGTTGCCCATCGAGTATGCCCAATTCCAACTGTTCCACTTGTTGATTGTTGATCAACAAAATTTTCTAAGTCTTGAACTTTTCCTTTTCTTTTATAAACATTTAATTTTCCATTTAATAGTGCAACACCTGCACTATCATATCCTCTGTATTCTAGTCTTTTGAGTCCTTTAATTAGAATTGGATATGCTTCTTTTTTACCTAAATAAGCTACGATGCCACACATAATGTAAGGGATTATTTTGTTAATAATATTTTTTAATGAAGTTGTTGAGAAAGAGAAACCGTATGTTTTAGCCTGAACTATTGCTACCTGGAGATTAGTAAGTAAGTATGTTATCTAGAGTATACTATTTTGTAGGTAAAATGATTCGTAACTTTAAGTACTTCCTTGATAAAAAGAATCAATTTATCATGAAAAAAATAGTATTTATTATACTTGACAATAACTATTTTAGGGGGACGAAATGAAGATTAAATGCCGTATAATAACAAATATACGTAAGATGGGGTTAAAAGGAATAATATATTTTCCCTTTTAACCCCATCTTACGAAAATAGCTTGAATAAACTGTTTTAGAGTTTAGTATACGTTAAGTTTAATTTTAATGGATGAACAGGATGATTTGGTCCATAAAAAATAACCCTAGATGGATCTGAAGGTTTTGGAGGTAACTGAAAATAGAAATTGGTTTGTTCTACTCCTGAGGAAAGATTAAATCCACTATCGGAAGTACCTTCTACTATTTGTTGAAAATAGCTAGAAATATTTATTTTATACTTCGTAATCGTAGCACCGTTTGCTGTTTCAACTATGGGAACACCACCAAAGATTCCCGGCCGAATAGGACTATTGGCAAAAAGGGCTGATCGAACATCAGATAAAATTTCTCTTTCTTCATTATTTAATTGAGAAGCCACCAATTGATCTGTTAATGGATATAAATCAGTATTGTCTCCTGCCAACTCTGCTACTGTTAATTCCAATTCTGCTTTATTGACGATAATGTTTTCTAAACCTGATAAGTCAGGAAAAGTTATTTGTGTATTTGCTCCCGCCATGCCTTGGATGAATAATAGGCTGTCTGATCCATTTGTTAAAAAAGGTTCGACGAATGATCCTGTTTGATCTTGAATGAAATTTAACGTTCTAGCATTACCTGCATTAAAGTCTAATTGGTATTCTTGTAATTCCCCACCCGCTTTATAATAGAGGCTGATTCTACTGATTGAATTACTAAAATCAAAACTTAATAGTCCTGCATTAGTAGTTGCTGTAGGACGAATATGGATGCCTTTAAAAGCATTCTGAAAAGCTACGTTGCCCGTATAGATAGAAGTATCTGCTAGTATGGTTTCAAGGGCATCATTCTTTAAATGAATCCTTATATGTGGATCAGCAGAGACAGTATCTCCGTCAACGGTATTCGTCGTATACTCTCTAATTAACACTCGTTGATCAAAGGCTGGAAGAAAATCAAGCGCACCAACTGCTGTATTGCCTGTTGAAAAGGTCTGGCTGGAAGAATAATCTGCGATACTAGACATTTCTTCTTCTAGTAAATAAACTTCTACTCCATACGCTTCTGTCACATCTCCATATCCGCCTAAAGTATCATAGGCGATACTTAGTACAATAGAATCAAAGGTTCGAATAGCAAAATTAGGAGGACTTTGTGTACCTAAAGAAATTTGTGTATAAATACTTGCTTCGGTTCGTCCCATTAAAGGATCCTCAAAATTCCCGAAAAGATGCCTGCTTAATTGTAAGGCAGCGAATGGGCTATAAGTCTGAAGTGGTGTTCCTGCAATGGATTGTGCATGAACGGGTACTTCACTTGTAAACTGTAAATTAGCTTGGTCTTCTTGTAATAATTCAGATCCAATCAGCGTAGGATCAGAACAAGAGAAAAAAGCAGTAATTGCTATTAATAAGAATAATTGAAAACTTTTATACCTCATTGTTTTGCTAATAATTTCGATGATCGTATGAATATCAGTCCTTTTTAAAAGACGCATTCATGGAAAAAGTACACAATGGTACAGTTTATTTTTATTTTAATGGCTAATTCGTCTAATCTTAAAATAAGATTAACATAGCTTTAACTGGATACTGGATGCTAGTGTTTGGATGCTGAATATACAGGAGTAAGTACTTGGATAAAATTAGATTTAGGTTATTATTAGGTGTGGTGTGTTAGACACTAGGTTTCAGGTGTGATGCAAATGCGTCTGCCTAGCCTGAAACCTAGTACCCGATACCTGTTACCATTTTCTATAACTTAAAATTGTCGACTTACTTAGTATCCAGTATCTAATATCCAAAAAAACAGCATCCAAAAACCAGAACGAGGAATAACGATGCATTATTGAATGCTCATTATTCCTCGTTGAAATAAATGTATATAACTATCTGTTAGGATACAGTTTCTTCTTGTTCTAGTAAAGATTTATAGAAGTTAACATAAGCGGATAGGTATGTTTCAGGACTTTGGTGTTCCAAAACTGGCTTACCTTGTTCTTTTGCTGTATCTACAATATCATCTTCATATCCTTCACTTCCAATAATTAGGGCATCTGAAAAGGCAGCTGCACCATTTAGTAAAGAAATAGAATCTGTACCAAAAGTTGCTAAATCTTCCGCTTCTAAATCATTAATAGAAGCTTTTGTAATGAAATCTTCAGAAAAGACGTTCTTTACATGATTATAATAAACCGAAGTAATCACCTTCGATTCTTGGAATAAAGGTTCAGACTTGTAAGCCGTTTTTAAATAAAGAGGGATTAAACTAGTCATCCAACCGTGGCAATGAACAATATCTGGTGCCCATCCAAATTTCTTTACGGTCTCAATGACTCCTTTACAGAAGAAAATCATTCTGTCTGGATTGTCTTCGAAAGCTTTGCCATCTGCGTCTTCAAAAGTGGCTTTACGTTTAAAGAAATCTTCGTTATCAAGAAAATAAACTTGCATTCTCGCACCTTGGACAGAAGCAACTTTAATAATTAATGGAAAGTCATCATCATCAACGATAATATTCATTCCAGAGAGGCGGACTACTTCGTGAAGGCGGTGTCTGCGCTCGTTAATGTTTCCGAATTTTGGCATTAAAATTCTAATTTCCATGCCTTGTTCCTGAACATGCTGAGGTAATCTTCTTGCAATTTCAGAAATTTCAGAAGCAACCGTATAAGGGTTCATCTCCTGGGTTACAATCAAAACCTTCGTCTTACTCATTCAAACCAATTATTGTGTGAACAAATGTGGTTTTCTCAAAAGTCTTTATTCCAATAAAATGTCAACCTTTGATGAACCAAGTACTGCTAAAAAATCAAATCAAAGAGGCAAATTCAATAGTATAAGCGTCGTAAACTTTTTTAAATTTGAATTTTTTATCATTGAATTTAAAATTTTTATGCTGTTGTAAATGACTTTTCTTACAAATATTGGGCTTTTAACGCATTCGTTACCCCAATTTTTAGTTCATCTCATTTCAAACAGGATTGCAAAAATAACATAAAAACGGCACTTTTCATGAGTTTTTGCAGGGCAAAATGCGTTAAACTCTAGTTAATAGATTGATTTGTCCTCGCTTTTGATCGAAATGATGCTTTTTTTACAATTCATTTTCCCATTTTTACACCCCTTTTTATTTTTCGATTATCCAAAAAATAGATAAACTGCTACTATGCTATTATTCAAAAGCGTTGAATCCTTACAATCATACCTACAAAAAAAACGGAAAGAAGGCTTAAAAATTGGTTTTGCACCAACTATGGGCGCTTTACATCAAGGGCATGCTTCTTTAATTCAAAAAGCAAAAGCCGAGAATGATATTAGCGTATGTAGCATCTTTGTCAACCCAACTCAATTTAATGATCCAAAAGATTTAGAAAAATATCCTCGAACAGAAGGGAACGATATTAGCATATTAGCCAATTTAGGAAATGATGTGGTATTCTACCCAACGGTAGCCGCTGTTTATCCTAAAAATCTTCACATTCCAACTTTTGATTTTGGACGGGTAGATAAAGTAATGGAGGGTAAATTTCGACCAGGACATTTTGACGGTGTAGTACAAGTGGTTTATCGACTTTTAGATATTGTCCAACCTGATCGTTTGTACATGGGGCAAAAAGATTTTCAGCAATTTACTTTGATTCAGCACATGCTACAACAAATGCAATCCAAAACTAAATTGGTGGTTTGCCCTATTATTAGAGAAGTGGATGGCTTGGCAAAAAGTTCTAGAAATGTTAGATTGACTGCGGATAATCGAACAAAAGCACCTATTATCTCTAAAATACTTCATCAATTAAATGATTGGATTGCTGGTGGTTTATCTATTAGAACGGCAGAACAGAAAGCCATTACTCAGCTAAGCAAAATCCCTGATTTTAAACCAGAATATTTAGAAATTGTCGATGGGCATACCTTACAACCCATTGAAAAAATGGACGATACCAACTATGTGGTTGTCTGTACCGCAGTTTGGGCAGGAGCTATTCGATTGATTGATAATGTTATTTTAAAAGGAGGATAAAAATTAAGAACTTCAACTTCAAGCTCAACCTCAACTTCAAACTCAATCTTAAAATTGGACTACTTATGCCTAAATACTACTATATCTTATTACTAGGGTTTATCTATAGTTGCCAAACATCAACTACTATACCTAGAGAAACGGAAGGAATCAATGTTCCACAACGAACGGTTGAACTAGCAAAAGATCGTTATAATGTTGCCTTCTTAATTATGGATGGGGTCTTTAATACCGAATTAACGGCGCCTTACGATATTTTTCAGCATACCATTTTTCGAGATAGCATCAAGGCGATGAATACTTTTTTAGTGGCGAATACTTTAAACCCAATTACTAGTTTTGAAGGTATTCGACTATTACCCGATTTTAATTATTTAGAAGATAACTTACCGCAAATAGATATTTTAGTAGTGCCTAGTGCAGAACATCATTTAGATACTGATTTAGAAGATGAAGCGATGTTAGACTTTGTCAGAAAAGTAGATAAAACGGCAAAGTATGTGACCTCTCATTGCGACGGCGCTTTTGTTTTGGCGAAGGCGGGTGTTTTAGATAATGTGGTGTCTACTACTTTCCCAAGCGATATTGGTAAATACAAAGCAATGTTTCCGCATTTAGATGTTCGGTCAGATGTTTTGTTTGTACACGATGGGAAATACATTACTTCTGCTGGTGGTGCTAAATCCTTTGAGGCTGCCTTATATTTATCCGAAATTATGTACGGAAAGAAAATAGCACAAAGTTTGGCTGGTGGTTTAGTCATCGACTGGCAAATGGAAGACGTCCCCAAAGTTGTTATTGAAAAGTAATCATTAACTGGACTTTTGATAATTAGAAAAAATTGAAATAGATTATAAAAAACGAGAACTGTTCCCGACATTGAGAAATAACCACAAATCAAAATGTCATGGTAGAACAGTTCTGTAAATCAATATTACGAATAGTAACTCGAAGTAGCAAAAGTTTAGCGAATTTAGTGATGGGTTTAGCGAGCCAAACGTTTGCAAGGTCAGTAGTAGAAATAAGTTTAAGTAATTGCTACCATTATCAACATAGTAGTATCAATAAAACGATATCTCGATTAGACAAGAAACTAGAACGGGAAAAAAAAGGCGGGGAATCAGAAAAGTTAAGTCGATTAGAAGTCGAAAAAAAATTTGCCTATAAAGGTGGCACATTTTTCAAAACCCTTTGAGAAATTTTGGTTACTGAATACAGATGTAAGTTCCTTATTTCGGCCACATTCACCGACGCTACCTCAAAGGAGGTATGTGTATCAAGCGAACAACAAAATAAAAGGCAACCGACCAGTAGAAATAGGCTATGAATTGAGCACAGTTGGCTTATCTTGTCGTCAGCCCCATTACGGAATGAGTGAACCTGCGTGGAATCCACCATTAAGCATGCGTTTAGTCCCCTATGGAGTGAATAAGAATAGTTTTACAGCGGAACAAGTCAATGATTTACTGTCAAATAAAGACTTACCATTTCATAAAGAGTTGACAGTAAATGCTTTAGATAGTGGCTATTGTAGTCCAGAATATATAGCAGGGACTTATAAACAAAAAGAATTAGTCAATATCATACGGATGCCTTCGAATAGGAATGTCTGGAAGCAATTAATGCCAGAACAAGTAGCAGAGCGAAGAAAAGGCAACAAAGATAATCGAGGAGCGAATAGTGTATATGGTGATTTATATAAATTAAAAGCGGTAAATACTTGGGCAATAAGCTCCGATATTAAAACTAAATTTGGTGTAAAATTAGCGAATGGCAAGACCTGTATAGTGGATATGGAAATATGGGAAGATATGATGATACGAAGCAAGCGAGGACACTATATGAAGGATAAGCCATTTCGATTAGTTCGAATTCGCTTACTAGATGCCCAAACAGGCATTCCTTTATTTAAGAAAAGCATGTGGCTTTGTGTGTTTGGAAAAAAGAAATTGGCTTTAAGTGCAGAAGAAATATATTGGTCTTATCGCAACCGATATGATATTGAGCATTTTTTTCGATTCGGCAAGCAGCGATTATTGTTAAATAAGTACCAAACACCAGATGAAGACCATTTTCAAAACTGGATGGAGATAGTGAATTTAGCCTATTGGTTACTTTTTGTAGGCAAAAAAGAGGCAAAACACGGTTGTCGAAAGTGGCAGCAGTATGATAAGCATTATAAAAAGAGAATAGAATATGGCATGGACGTAACGCCTTCACAGGCACAATTACACTTGGCAGAAATTATTTTGGGTTTTGAGCAAGAGCCCTTTTTACCAAAACTCCAAATAAATGGAAAAGGAAGGAAACTAGGGCAGACTCAAACCAAAAGAGAGCGATTTCCTGTTTGGAGAAAGAAAAATAGATAATCAGATAAAGAATTAATAATTCGCACGGTTGTTGAACTAGTTATATAAAAAATTATATGACTAAATTAGAAAGAAACAAATCGATTTATGAATGTCACAAGAAAGGTATGTCCCAAACAGAGATTGGCGAAATATTCTTTATTGGACAAAGTGCTGTTAGTCAGATAATTACAGCCATAAAAAATGGAGGTTTAGAAGAAGAAACAACAAAAACAGGCCCCAAATCAAGGCTAACGAATACAGAAAAAGAACAATTAAAATCACTTTTATTAGAATCACCAAAAGATTATGGTTTTTTCACATGGGATAAATGGAGTATAAAATCTTTGATTAAACAAGAATTTGAGGTCGATTACCACGAAAATTATATATGGTACTTAATGAAATGTATAAATTATACTTCTCAGAAACCGCAAGTGAAAGATTACCGAAAAGATGCTGAAAAAGTAGAGGTTTTCAAATCAAAAACGGCAGTTGATATAAAAAAAAGCCGAAGATGAAAATAGGCGAATAATTTTTCAAGATGAATCAGCAGTACGTTTACTACCTTGTATAGCAAAGACTTATGCGCCAAAAGGTGAAACGCCCGAATTAGAATGCGATTCAAAAAACAAAGCATTTGTTAGTATATCAGGAGGAATTTCACCTGATGGCTATTCTTATTTTGAAATCAGGGAAAGCGAAGGCTTTAAACAACTAGGACTTACTCGATTTATAGATAATGTAGTAGCGGATTGTAGAGATAAAATATCCATGATATGGGATAATGCGCCTGCTCATCATTCAAAAACAATGAAAGCCTATTTGATGAATCAAAATCAAGATAATCCGATTGTATGGTTAAGCAATATCCCACCATATAGCCCCGAATTTAACCCAATTGAACAAGTTTGGGGCTATTTGAAAAAGAAATTAGCCAATCAATTTGTAAAAACAACCAGCGAACTCAAAGAACTTGTCACAAAAACGCTAAATGAAATGAAAAATGACACGGAACTTATCAAGAGTTTTTTCAAACATCCAGACATGGCTTGTTATCAATTTTCTATCTGATTATCTAAAAAAGAAGAAAAATCGGATAACGAAGTAAGTATAAATATAAAATAATCACAATATGACAGAATTGATGGACTGATGCAAGCTGCATCTTAGTCTTTGATTTTGTCAAAAGTCTAATTATTTAGGGAACTGGAAAAATTAAATCTATCCAAACTTGATGGTTTTGCAATAAAATATCTTTTAGTAAAAGTAGCCCTCCACATGGCGCAATCGGGCTAATTGACTAGTGTCATTGTATTAATTATTGATAATCAACGTTTAATACATTCATTAATCACCAATAATCAGTCACTTTTCTACGGAAGTTCCAAAATGTGATGGACTATTTATTTGGATAGGCTATTTTTTCCTACTCCCTTAATTCGCTTGTACGTCTGTGACCAAATACTTTGTGTCTCCTCGCCAAGGCAAAGTCCGATATTTTTCTTTATAAGTTAAAATTACTTTTTTACCTCTTAGCTGATCCATTTTCTCAAAAACAGTCTTATCTGTTACGGAAAATTCCCAGACATTTCCAATATTCGCATCTGTTCCATTGCCTGTCATAGTCAAACCACCTAAGCTGACTTGTCCTTCATAGGTTTTGAAAACCACGCCCTTTTCGGAAATTTTAATTAATTCTCCTGCCCGACTTCCTACACTATAATTCATGTTGGCAAATACCAAATAACCAACACCTGCAAGTACGCCAAGTATGGCAACAGACCAAATTAATTTCCTGACAAAATTACTGACTACTTTTTTACTTGTTTCGACCCCTTTACTGATACTTTGCTTAGTTTCTGCAATATCGTCTTGAAGTTCCTTTTTCTTATTTTCGTAAGCTTTACCTAAGGCATCTTTTTTTTCGTCGAAATTATCTTTTAATGACATGATTATTATTTATGTAAAGTGAAAATGATAAAATGAATAAATAGCGAAGCTGAAGCCTTAATTAAAGAAAGAAATTGACAATGATCAAGACTTATTTTTATTTAATCATTTATTCATGCTTTAAATTTACTCATTGTATGCTACTTGAAGGTGCTAAAATTAGAAAAATTGTTAGAAAGAATGAAAATATCCAGTAAACTTGAACTAGAGATAAGACGTTTTTTCTAGTATAAGTAACGAAGCGTAAAAAAAGAAGCATAGAAAAAAGAAGAGAATTTTAAGGATTAACATTTATGCTAAAATTTTTTTGCCTGTTTTTCAGTTAGTTGACGTAGATTATAGGGGTTAAAAGTACCTTTCTAAACAAATAATAATTATTTCCCTGTGTTTATTCTACAAAAAAACTACGCTCACGTCATTAATTCTTTGTAAATTTATTCTTTTAAAGAATCAACCCTAATTAATATAACCACCCAAACATACGAGAAAATTTAAGAACCTTGAAGAACTTAATTCCATACTTCATACAACATCAATTTGAACAGCAAAAAAGTCATGGCTTTTTTACTGCCTATACGATGTTTATAGACCTTTCAGGGTTTACCCCCATGACGGAGACGCTTATGGAGCGGGGTAATGAAGGGGCAGAGGAATTGTCTATTATATTAAATAAGGTATTTGAGCCAATGGTAAGTTTAGTTTACCGAAAGAATGGCTTCATTCCTTATTTTGCAGGAGATGCTTTTACTGCAATTTTTCCAAAAAATGAAGTTCGACATTCTTGGGAAGTTATATTAACAGCTCAAGAGTTAAGAGATTTATTTGATAAGAAAGAAAGTTGGAGGACAAGATATGGGGATTTTGAGATTCGGATTAAGATAGGATTAGCTTGTGGAGAGGTTGAATGGGGAATTGTTGGAGACAAAGCACATAAATCTTTTTATTTTCGAGGAGCTGCCATTGATAATTGCGCAGAAAGTGAACATTATGCTAAAAAGCAAGAAATAATTATAGCCAATCATCTGCATGGCGAATTAGTTAGCTCAAACGGTCACTTCCAAACGATTAATAATAGCTTTTATAAGTTAATAAAAGACTTCGGGGCAGAAAAAAACATTATTTATCCTACCAAAAAAGATAAACCTTTATCTGTCAAAGTAGCTCAGAATTTTTTACTCAACTCCGTTATAAAATTTAATCAGCAAGGAGAATTTAGATCTGTAATTACCGTCTTTATTTCTTTTGCAGGTGCTAGTGATCATCGGATCCTAAATAGTTTTGTAAGTACGGTCGTTAATGAATTCTATAATTTTTCGGGTTATTTCAAAGAGATAGATTTTGGAGATAAAGGCGGTGTCATGGTCGGTTTTTTTGGCGCACCTGTCAGTTTTGAAAACAATGCAGAAAGGGCACTAGAATTAGTAAGTGCCATTTATGATGCGGTCAGTAATTTAAAAAATAAATCTGGTTTACGCTATCGAGTCGGTATTACATCGGGAGTTGCTTATGCGGGAATTGTTGGAGGAACAGAACGTTGCCAATATGCCGTTGTAGGGAACCGAGTTAATTTAGCAGCTAGATTGATGATGGATGCGGATTGGGGAGAAGTATTAGTTGATAAAGAAATTCAGAAGAGTCGAAATTTTAGATTTAAGCATAAAGGAGATGTATCGTATAAGGGCATTATGCGAGATGTACCTACTTACGTTTTAAAAGGTCGAAATATAAGTGAAGAACCTGTCTACTCAGGGAAGATAGTTGGGCGAGATGTAGAACTGAAAGCTTTAAAAAGTTTTGCGAAGAAAGTTTTTACCAGTAAAAGAGCAGGCTTAGCGTATGTCTATGGAGAAGCAGGAATTGGAAAAAGTCGAATTTCTTTTGAGTTAAAAAAATATTTTCAAAAAAGAGGTACGGTTTCATGGTTGTCTTGCCAAGCAGATCAAATTTTAAGAAAGCCTTTTAATCCATTTGTCTTCTTTTTAAAGAATTATTTTGAGCAATCTCCCGAAAATTCTAAACTAGATAATCGAACCGCTTTTGAGCGTCGCTTTCAATGGTTACTCAACGATATTGGAAGAATCAAAGATGCTGATGCCAAGGAAGTTTATCTAGAAATATCTAGAACAAGATCTATTCTAGCGGCACAAATAGGCATTAAATATCCCGATTCGCTTTGGGAACAACTAGATGCCAAGGGACGCTATCAGAATATCCTAATTGCCATTATCACAATTTTTAAAGCAGAAGCATTAATCCGCCCTATTTTAATTGAATTGGAAGATGGGCATTGGTTTGATGAAAGTTCGTTAGAGTTATTAGCGGAAATGACTCGGCAATTAAAAGATTATCCAGTTTGTTTATTAGCAACATCAAGGTATAAGGATAATGGGACTAAACCATTATTGGTATCAGAGGATTTAATCAAAGAAAATGGAGTTGCTTCTGTTAGTTTTGACCTGAAATTTTTACAACCAGAAGCTTTACGTGCTTTTGTGGTCAATCGGCTGAAAGGGGATATTGATAATGAATTTTTTGAACTTTTAGTACGCTCGACAACGGGAAATCCCTTTTATGCAGAGCAAATTTTAGAATACTTTTCTGAAAGTGGTTTATTAGAATTGGACAATGGCGTTTGGCATATTAGAGATAAGAGTATCAAAGTTTCTTCTTCGATCAATTCGGTTTTGATGGCTCGGATTGACCGATTATCTGCCTTGGTAAAAGAGACCGTTAAAGCAGCTGCAGTAATAGGAAGAGAGTTTGAATTACCCGTCTTAACAGAAGTGATGCGTTCTCAGCATTTGTTTGAAGCGGATGATACGAATCGAGCCTTAGATATTTTAAAAGAACAAGTAAAAACAGCAGAGCAAGGGCAAATTTGGCGAGCGATGAACGAGTTACGTTACATTTTTAAACACTCCTTATTAAGGGAAGCGGTTTATGAAATGCAATTGCGAACTCGACTCAGAGAGCTACATTTTTTAATTGCGAAAGCGATTGAAAAGGTCTACGCAGATAGTTTGCCTGAAAAATATTTGGATTTATCTTTTCATTATGAACATGCGGACGCAACCGATACGCATAATGAATACACACGAAAAGCTGCAGATTATGCTCGGAAAAATTTCCAAAATAAACAAGCACTTTCTCTTTACGATAAGCTGATTAAAAATTTAGAAGGTAGTAAAGACGGAGAGACAGAATTGGTCAGGGCTTTATTAAAAAAAGCGGCTATTCTAGAATTAGTCGGAGAATGGACCACATGTGAAGAAATCCTAAAAGAAGCAATTCAATTAGCCCCTATTTTAGATAGCCCTGCCCGAGCAGGACAAGCCCATAATAGTTATGGGAAACTACTCATGCTAAAGGGACAATACGAAAAGGCGCAAAAACATTTAGAAAAAGCAACGACTTTCTTTCAAAAGGTAGACGATAGTTATGGCATCTTTAAGGTGTATGGTAATTTAGGAAATCTTTATTTTCGACAAGGTCGTTATAAAAAAGCAGAAGAATTTTTTATCAAAAGTATTCAACTCAGTAAAGAATACGATTATACCGCAGAAAATGCGCAAATAGTTGCCAATTTGGGATTGACTTATATGAATGAAGGTAATTATGAGGAAGGCATTCGTTGGCAACAATCCCAGTTAGATGAGTGTAAACTCGCCAAAGATAAGCAGGGAATGGCAACACTTTATACCAATATGGGCATTGTCTATTTTGAACAAGGTGCTTATGATGCTGCTTTAAAATGTTATACTGAAGGATTAGCATTGAGTCAAGAGTTAGGTAATAAACAGTTAACGGCAATTGCCATCGGTTGTATTGGAAGTGTTTATGAGCGCAAAGGAGATTACCCTGAAGCCATGCATCATTTTGAGAAAGATTTAGAATTGGTAGAAGAATTAGGCGACAAGCAAGGAATTGCCATTACCTTAGGATTGATTGGTGATTTACACACAGTAAAAGGAGAATTTGATAAAGCCATTCAATATTTAGAGCGCCAATTAGCTTATTGTCGAGAATTAAATTATAAAAAAGGAATTGCCAAGGCAGTCAATACCTTAGGAGATATTTATTTTTATAAAGACCAGTTTGAGATTTCGGTTAATTATTATGATTTGGCGATTGAAGTGACTAGGGCAATCAATAATCGTTTAGTATTGGGCAGTAGTTTAATTGAAAAAGGAAAACCACTAGTGGCGCAAGGTAAAGTTAAAGCAGCGAAAGCAGCTCAACAAGAAGCTTTAAGGATTGCGAATGAGATAGGGAATCCAGATTTGGTATTTGATGCTAAAATTTTAGGCGCTAGAGTTGCTTTTTCGGAAGGAAGATTACGCCTTGCGACTGATATTCTAGAAAAACTGTTAACCGAAGAACGTAATCTTAAAGAACAAGCAGATATTTATTTTGAGTTGTATAAGGTCGCAAGAGATAACGAAGATTATCGTCAAAAAGCACTAACCTTATATCAAAATTTATATAGTGAAACCCCTCAATTTCTTTTTAGAAAGCGAATGCAACAGCTGATTTTGAGGAAATAGAGGGAAAATTGATTAATTATTAAATTTACTGATTATTAAGATATTTTGTTTGTGTTTTGTGGTTTAATCAATCAATAATTAGTCAACTAATAAACCTTATATAGTATAGCAATCTTCAATATGCAAAACCATCCTATGTTTTTCCTATACTTTTTACTTTCCATTACATTCATCAATTGCGAGGCCAAAAAAACGAACGAGGTAGATAAACCAAGTGCCGAATCAATCGTTACTGCTAGTATGGATTTAGATACAACAAATACGACGGTCGAACAATTTGAATTAGTTCCAGACCATACCTTTCCTTATGAATTGACAGAACCAGTTGAGGAATTTAAATTACCTAATAAATTAAAGGAAATTTCTGGCTTGGGCATAGATGCAACAGGAAAATATCTATATGCAGTACAAGATGAAGATGGCGATTTATTCTTAATCAATACCACCACAGGAGAAGTAGAACAAGAAGGTACTTTTCATAAAGCAGGAGATTATGAAGGTGTGGAAGTTGCGAATGAAAGAATCTTTGTCGTTAAAAGTTCAGGTACTTTATATGAGGTGATTAATTTTAAAACGGACAATCAAGAATTAATAAAACATAAATTTACGTTTAATAAAAATAGTGATATTGAAGGATTAGGCTATGATCCACTAGATAACCGTTTGTTGATAAGTTGTAAAGGAAAAGCGGGAAAAGGCGAAGAGTTTGAATTTAAAAAAGGGATTTTCGGTTTGGATTTAGCCACTATGAAGCTTGACGAAACGCCCATCTATACAATTAGCGTGGAAGAAGTGAAGACATTTTTAGAGTTGAATCATCATATTTTAGAAAAAGTAGATAAACTCGTTAAGCTATTTCAACCTGGCGAAGAATTTATTTTTGGTCCATCTGGTTTAGCCGTTCATCCAAAAACGGGAGATATTTACATTACTTCTTCTGTCGGTAAATTATTGGTAGTGTTACAAAGAGATGGGAAAATTAAGCACATGATCAAATTAAAGAAAAAAATTCATGAGCAACCAGAAGGGATTGTTTTTGCGCAAGATGGTACACTTTATATTTCCAATGAAGGTAAGGATGGGAAAGGAAAGATTTATAAGTTTGCTTATCAGAAGGTGGCTAATTAATAGTTAGAAAAGAGATAGGAAATTCTTTGTCAAAAGAAAAAGCTCAAACAAATTCTATTTTGTTTGAGCTTTTGTTTTATAAACACATATGTATTGACTATGCTTTTGCTTTCGCCTTTTCTTTTACAGGCTTTTCTTCTTCAACTGGTAAATCCAAGATAGCTATTCTTATTTTTTTCTCGATTTCTAAAGCTACTTCTGGATTATCTTCCATAAACCGTTTAGCGGCTTCTCGACCTTGAGCAATTTTAGCATCTGCATAAGCATACCAAGCGCCACTCTTTTTAATGATGTCATGTTCCACTCCTAAATCGACAATCTCTCCTACTTTAGAAATTCCTTTACCATAAGTAATATCAAATTCCGCTTCTCTGAAAGGGGGCGCTAATTTGTTTTTCTTTACTTTCACTTTCACGTGATTGGCAACGATATTGCCTTCTTTGTCTTTGATAGCTGCACCACTTCTTCTAATATCCAAACGAACAGAAGCGTAGAATTTTAAAGCATTACCACCAGTCGTTGTTTCAGGATTACCGAACATCACGCCAATCTTTTCTCTTAATTGGTTGATGAAAATACAACAAGTACCTGCTTTACCAATAATAGCGGTTAACTTTCTAAGGGCTTGAGACATCAAACGAGCCTGTAAACCCATCTTAGAATCTCCCATTTCCCCTTCAATTTCTGCTTTAGGAACTAAGGCAGCAACTGAATCGACTACTATAATATCAATTGCTCCAGAGCGAATTAAGTTTTCTGTAATTTCTAAAGCTTGCTCTCCATTATCTGGTTGTGCAATCAATAGGTTGTCAACATCTACCCCTAATTTTTCTGCATAGAAACGATCAAAGGCATGTTCTGCATCTACGAAAGCTGCAATACCACCTTTCTTTTGTGCTTCTGCAATGGCATGAATCGCCAAAGTTGTTTTACCAGATGATTCTGGGCCATATATTTCAACAACTCTTCCTTTTGGAAAACCTTGTATACCCAAAGCAATATCCAATCCTAATGAACCAGTTGGAATGGTCTCCACTTGTACAACTTGTTTATCTCCAAGTCTCATTACGGTTCCTTTTCCGTAAGTTTTCTCCAATCTGTCTACTGTTAGTTGGAGTGCTTTTAGTTTATTTTCTCTTTCTTTAGACATTATCAGCGATATTTTTAGACGTATTAAATCAATTATTTGTTTTCACTTACACAAAAATAAAGTATTTGTTTAGAATTACCAAAACTTTTTGTAGTTTTTTTTAAAAAAAATAAACACATATTTGAATTTTAGTGAAAGTAAGAGCATTTTTAAAACCTTATCTCGTTTTTTAAAAAATTTGGAAATATTTTCTTGTCTTTCCTAAAAATTGTTATGATTGTTAAATTGTCTGATTGTTATTTATCTTTAATAGCAATTTAACAATCATAATTTTAATAGAAAAAATAATTCATTATCAGCAGATAAGAATTTAAACATCCTATAAGTCTTTTATTTAATCTACTAGCTACGAAGTTTTTATTCCAGACAATTGCTCTAAAGCCAAAGTTAAAGCCTGCGTACCCAATCGTCCATTGCCTTGTGCTTGTACACCTTTATATAATTGGTGTACTAAAGCTAAACCAGGTAAAGATAAATCCATTAATCGAGCTTCATCCAAAGCAATTTCCATATCCTTGATAAAATGTTCAACATAAAAACCAGGGTCAAAATTGCGTTGGACAATTCTTGGCGCTAAATTATCTAAAGTCCAACAACGAGCTGCTCCTCCACTAATTGCTTGCAACATCACTTCTAAATCTAATCCTGCTTTGTGTGCATATAATAAACTTTCACAAACGCCAATCATCGTACCTGCAATCGTAATTTGATTACACATCTTGGTATGTTGACCAGCTCCAGCTTTCCCTTCATAAATAATATTTTTACCCATTATTTCAAATAAGGGCATAATCGTTTTAATCGCTTTTTTATCGCCACCAACCATTATAGACAATGCCCCCGTTTTTGCCCCAACATCGCCACCTGAAACAGGCGCATCAATAGTAGAGATTTTTTGTGCTTTGGCTGCTTTATAAATCTTTTGTGCCAAACTAGGTTTGGTTGTGGTCATATCAATTAGAATGCTACCAGATTTAGCGGTAGATAAAATTCCTTTTTTACCAAAGTAAACTTCTTCTACATCTTGTGGATAGCCAACAATTGTAAAAACAATTTCAGCAGCAGCGGCTACCTCTGCGGGCGAACTTGCCCATTTTGCCCCTTTTTTAATCAGAGATTTAGCTTTTGATTTTGTTCGATTATAAATGGTCATGGAATATCCAGCTTCCATCATTCGTCCACACATGGAAACGCCCATTACACCGATACCGATAAACCCTATTTTAGTTTTTTTAGAAAGAGAAACTGTCATAAATAACAATTGATTTTGAATAGGAAAATAATGAATTTAGAAGTAGATTGTCTGATTTCTAATTCCATAAAAGAATCAAGCAGGAAAGTTACCTAAAATTTTTAAAACCTATTTATTTGATTAAATTTGTTTTTTACTAATGTCTATTGTTTAGAAGAGAGATTAGAGTGGCGAGATTAGAGATTTCCTTAGTCAATTTAATAAATTCAAATGACAAAGATTCAAGATCAGTTTATTGGCGCATGGAATTTAGTACATTGGAATGTGCAAACAGCGGATGGAAAGCATTATAATTATCCTTATGGAGAAGGGGCAAAAGGAACGATCATTTATACCGAAGCGGGTAAAATGTCTGCTCAATTAATGCAACTAAATCGTTTAAATTTTGAAATTCCCCATAGCTGGAAAGGAACAGAAAAAGAACTGAGATCAGCTTTTCAAGGCTACACCGCTTATTCGGGAATGTTTAAGATTGTAGATAACACCGTTGTGCATCAAGTAGAGATGAGTTTATTTCCTAATTGGATTGGAACAAATTTAGTTAGAGTCTTTGAATTCAAGGAAGAAGGGAATCAGTTATTGTTGTCAACAATACCTTTTGCCACTAGAAAAGGCATTCTAGTAAAACAGGTTTTATTATGGGAACGATTGTAAAATTTAACAAAACGAAAAATAGATCATGAATGATATTTTAAAATTAGATGCGACGGCCCAAGCTGAATTAATAAAAAAAGGAGATATAACGCCAGTAGAATTGGTGGATTTATCTATAGCCGCAGTAGAAAAGTTAAACCCAACCTTAAATGCGGTCATTACACCCATGTTTGAACAGGCGAGAGATTTAGCAAAAAAAGTCACTTTGGATGCGCCTTTTTCGGGGGTTCCCATGATGCTAAAAGATGGGATTGCCACTTATAAAGGAGTTCCGACCTCAACGGGTTCTGCGCTTTTTAAAAATAATACTGCCAAGCGAGATAGTGAATTGGTCAAGCGATACAAAGCGGCAGGGTTTATTGTAATCGGTAAAACGAATATGCCTGAATTTGGTATTTTACCAACTTCTGAACCAACTGCCTTTGGTGCAGCGCATAATCCTTGGGATACAACTAAAACACCAGGCGGATCTAGTGGTGGAACAGCAGCAGCAGTAGCCGCTAGAATGGTCGCTTTAGCACATGGCAACGATGGTGGCGGTTCGATTAGAATTCCAGCTTCTTGTTGTGGTTTATTTGGTTTGAAACCAACTAGAGGGCGAAACACTTTAGGACCTTTAAGTTCGCTTGTTAGTGGTTTGGTAGAAGAACATGTTTTAACGCATTCTGTTAGAGATTCGGCAGCCGTTTTGGATATTACAGGTCAACCAGACCCTGCTGCTTTTTATTATGCCCCGCATCAAAAAGTTCCTTATGCGGAAGTTTTAAAACAACCCATTCGGAAGTTGAAAATAGGTTATAGTATAACTCAAGCAAGTGGTAAACCAGTTCACGAAGATTGCGTGACCGCTACTTTAAAAGCAGCAGAATTAGCTCGTTCCTTTGGGCATGAGGTGGTAGAAATGCCGATGAAACTTCCTTTTACAGGAAAACAATTAGGCGAAGTCTTTGGGGTAATTTGGGCAGTTTGTGCAGCGAGCCCATTAGCTGCTTACCATAAAATGACGGGTAATCCACCACCAAAAGAATTAGTAGAACCTTTATCTTATGCCCTTTACCAACAAGGACAAAAGGTTTCTGGAGCAGATTATGAATTAGCGCGTATGAGAATGCACCAGATAGCTAAAAGTGTTCTACAATTTTTTACAGACATAGATGTTTGGATCAGCCCAAGTTTGGGCATGCCACCAGTCAATTTAGGTAGTTTTAATCAGGATAAAGCCAATCCGACTGCCCCACTAGAGATGGCAGGAAAGTTTTCTCCAATGACAGCTATTTTTAATATTTCTGGTCAACCTGCTGCTTCTGTTCCCGTACATTGGAATGAAGCAGGATTACCCATTGGCGTGCAAGTAGTGACTAAATTTGGAGACGAGGCTACTTTATTTCAATTGGCTGCGCAGATGGAGGAGGTGGTTAACTGGCAGGCTAAGGTGCCTGAGATTTTGACGCAGTAATAAGTTGCACTTTATCATAAAAGAAATAGAAGGAAACATGAAATATTATGCCTATTAAAAATAATGCGAAGAATAAAATAATACTTTTTTAAAAGGAATTGAGGAACTTAAACAACCTCAAAAGGATGTCAAATTAGAAAGGTTTATTAAAGATAGTACCGAATTAATTAATGCCAATGAACATGGTGTAGCACTTGAAAATCTATTAGATAATCTTTATGCGTTTCAAATAATGCTAAATGTGGAACTAGTCGAATTGGCGAAAGATGCTATAAAAGAGGTGGTTGAAAATTGGGAAGAATGGAAATTCATTGAAGAATTAAATCAAATCAAAAAATGAAAAAACTCCGCAGTCAAAACTGGTTCGGTAAAAAAGGAAAAGACGGCTTTATTTATAGAGCATGGATGAAAAATCAAGGGATTCCAGATGATGCTTTTCAAGGCAAACCCGTCATCGGAATTTGTAATACTTGGTCAGAATTAACGCCTTGTAATGCCCATTTTAGGGAATTGGCAGAGTCTGTCAAAAAAGGTATTTTAGAAGCGGGTGGATTTCCAGTAGAATTTCCTGTAATGTCTTTAGGGGAAACCTTAATTAAGCCAACTGCCATGCTTTATCGCAATTTGATGAGTATGGACACCGAAGAATCTATACGGGCAAATCCTTTGGATGGCGTTGTACTTTTATGTGGTTGTGATAAGACGACGCCTGCTACCGTTATGGGTGCTGCGAGTGTTGGCTTGCCTACGATAGTGGTTTCTGGTGGACCGATGTTGACGGGGAAATTTCGGGGAAAAAATGTAGCAACAAGTGATGTTTGGCGCTGGAGTGAGGCCAATCGTAAAGGGGAGTTAAGTGATGTAGAATTTCGTCTAGCCGAAGGCTGTATGGCTAGAAGTAAAGGGCATTGTGCGGTAATGGGAACCGCTTCGACAATGGCTTGTATGGTAGAATCTTTAGGGCTTTGTTTGCCAGAAAATGCAGCTATTCCAGCAACAGATTCTCGTCGAAAAGTGATTGCCCAATTAAGTGGTCGTCGCATCGTAGATATGGTTCAAGAAGACCTGACGATTGATGAAATTTTAACAAGAGAAGCTTTTGAAAATGCAATTATGCTCAATGCGGCTATTGGCGGTTCTACCAATTTTGTGGTGCATTTATTGGCGATTGCTGGACGAATGGGGGTTGATTTAAGTTTAGCTGATTTTGATAAATTAGGTAGCCAAATTCCACTCTTAGCAAATCTCCAACCTTCGGGGGATTATTTTATGGAAGATTTCTATTATGCAGGTGGTTTACCTGTGGTCATCAAGGAGTTAGATAAAGCATTGAATAGTGAGGCTTTGACCGTTAATGGAAAATCCATTAGCGAAAACTGTAAGGATGCCGAATGCTATAATGCGGAAATCATAGCTACGATAGACAAACCCTTTCAAGAAGCTTCTGGCATAGCCGTAGTCTATGGCAATTTATGCCAAAATGGAGCGATTATTAAACCATCTGCTGCAACGGCTGAATTGATGGTACATAAAGGAAAAGCGTTGGTTTTTGCAAATATTGAAGATTACCATGCCCGTATCAATGATCCCAATTTAGAGGCCGATCCATCAGATGTATTAGTCCTAAAAAATGTAGGTTTAAAAGGGTATCCAGGAATGCCCGAAGTAGGAAATATGGCAGTTCCTAAAAAGTTGTTAGCACAAGGTGTTACCGACATGGTACGGATTTCTGATGGCCGAATGAGTGGTACTGCTTATGGAACAGTCTTTTTACACGTCTCTCCCGAATCTGCTGCGGGTGGCAATTTAGCTTTAGTAGAAAATGGCGATATGATAGAAGTAGATGTGCCTAATCGCTCTTTAAATTTAATGGTGTCGGATGAAGTATTAGCAGAGCGTAGAAAAAATTGGCAACCAGAAGATTTAGGTTATAATCGAGGGTATGTGCAGATGTATATTCGAGAAGTAGAAGAAGCACATTTAGGAGGTGATTTGAAATTTTTAAAAGGGAAATCTGGGAGTGAGGTAACTCGGGATTCTCATTAGGTGGATCATAAGTTTCAATTTCAACGTCAAAAGTTGCGGAGGCAATTTGAAGTTGAGGTTGTTCAAATTTATCCAATTGTTTTCTCTTTGAGCAATTCTAAAAACTGCATAATCTTTAACAAGCCTAATAAAAAACCTAAGCCTATACCCGTAATTAAAATAAGCGCAAAACTAATCAACCAAGGTAATTCCGTATAGGTTGTTAGAGAAAGACCAACCAAAGTCAATAGTGCGGTTAATAATAAAAATTGACTGATTAAGTAAAAGTCTGCTTTTAATTGGAAAGCTTTTTTAGCTATAAATATTTGAGAAATTAAAGCAAATCCTTGGGTAAAAAAAGTAGTATAAGCTGCGCCTAATGCGCCATAAGAAGGAATTAATAAGGCATTAAAAATAATATTAAGCGCCACACTCAAAGCGAAAATACGGTTCATTTTTGTTAGGCTATTATTTGCGGTAAGCAACGTACTATAAATATACCCGCCACTAACGATAATAAAAGTGCCCATCAAAACACCCAGAATATTTGCACTATAAATACTGGCATCTTCATAGAGCAAATACATGATTTCTGTTCGAAAAAAACAAGTAGCTACAGTTAAAGTAATTGCTCCACATAAAAGCATTTGTAGGGTAAAGCGCAATAGAGGTCGAATAGATTGTTTAGTTTTTAACAGCCGAGCAGCCATGGGTAAAAGTAAGCCTGCAAATAATAAACCTAGCACATTCACAGCGTCTAAGAGTCGATAAGCAGAGGCATAAATCCCTGCTTCTTTTTCTCCATTTGGAAGCATTCGTTCAATCATCACAAAATCAATTCTAGTGTAAACAGTCATTAAGAAAATTGCCAAAGCAAAAGGATAACTCTTCTTTAAAATCAACCATAAAAAAGCTGGATTAAATGTTAATTGGAAATAGGGTAATTTATTAAAAACGAGACTTCCTGCTATAAGGGTGGTTGTCAAGAGAGAACCAGTTTGGGCATAAACAAACCATTCTATCTGAAATGGAGTGTTTATAAAATTGCTAAATAGTAGAAAGCTACAGATTATAATAAGAAGTAGTCTATCTAAAACAGTTAATAAACTATCCGTTCGATAAAGTCCCAATCCAGAAATATTAGATCGAAAAAAGAGGACGGCAGAAGCTAAAATTTGATTAAAAATAAAAAAGAATAATAAATGAAATTGCCGACTTCCATAACCTATAATAATAGCGATAATGATGGTTAGTATCGCATAAGTAAAGCCCAAGCCCAGTTTTAAGACAAGCATATTAGGAAAGTATTTCGGTAGTAATTGGCGATGTTGGGCGATATTTCGATTATTAAAATTTTGTAAACCAAAATCATTAATAATCTGTAATAAAAAAGTAAAGCTAAATAAAGTGGCATACAGCCCATAATCTTCTAAGCCGACTCGGTTTTGTATCGTTCGATCAATACCAAAAATATAGAAAGGCTTGATCAATAAATTGATGGAGAGGAGAAAGAGGATATTTAAGAGGAATTCTCTTTTCATTTTATAAGAATGTAAATCTAAAAAGAATATTTCTCTAATCAGATTGGTATAAGTCCAGAAAAGATTTATCGAATTAACCAGTAGAATCCAACCCCGACATAAAGAACCGTAATCAACACCATAAAGACTAAACCTATTGACTTAATTGTTTTTTATATCGAGGTGTCTTTTCAGGAACTCTAAAGGTGTTTTAAAAATGTAAATAAATTTAATGAGTAGACTTGAGATGAAGTAACCCTATAGCCAGATGGTAGTCATAAGAGTAGTAATTATACTTTTTTTAAGGAAAAATAAAATGATTATTGAATAACTAACTTCCCAGTAATCGTCTTTGCCTTCCCCACTAACTGAAAATAGTAGACGCCATTCACTAATTCAGCTCTATCGATGTCAATACTTTCTGTCCTAATTCCCGTTACTTGCCTCAGCGTTCGACCTGATAAATCATTAAGTAATAAAGTATAATTATCTCGATTGGGGTTAGTAAAAGAGATCCTTGTCGTCTGCTTGAAAGGATTAGGTCGGATTTTAACAACCGTACTCTGGGCGAGGTCTTCTCTATCCGTAATAATCGCTGCTATACAGTTTCCTAACACCCTAGTCGTAACTTGTTGATAATTCCTATTAATAATATCTCCAATGCTTTCAATACACACAAAATCGTCCGTATATTCCGTAAAATAAACTCGTATTAAAGGCTCTAATCCTCTTGCTTGCTCAATAGTAGAATCTTGTAAAGACAAGCCAATAATTTCCCCCGTTGTCATATTCGCTTGCAACATTGCAGGAAATTTTTGAATATCTACTAAACTTTCTAAAGATTGAATTTGCACGCCCTTTAAGGTGAATTGAAATCCTACCACTTCAGAATCTGGATTTCTGATGGCAATGTCTACATATTTTTGGACGGGATTGACTAGATTAATCACCAGATTTACTTCTTCATTCGTATTCAATACGCCATAAGGAAAATCGCAATGGCTATGAATTTCATTATTTGGATGTAAATGCCCTTCCTCAAAATTGACGCAATCAGATAAAAGTGCCGCATCATAAACCGTTAATCGCTCATCTCCGTTTAAATCATTGCAAGGCGTTGCCGTTATTTCTTCATCTAAAATAGCAGAGATATAAGATTGCACATCCAATTTATCCTGTGCTCGACTATTGTTCACATCTCCCATTAGCGTCGTTCCTCCACAAACACCTTCGCAGTCGGCTAAGACACTTCCATATCGAGTACCCTCACAGTCCGTAAATACAGGACAATCTTCGTTTAAAGTAACCACCAAAGTACCAGAAGAACGATCTAAAGTCATACAAATCTGTGCCCAATTATTATCGAGGTTTTTTTCTACTCTACCTAATGCATCAGGTTGATTGTTCCAATTAACCCTAGCTATAAAGGTCATATCACCATCAGGAATATCCGTCACATCAATCCATTGACAATCCAATTCTGAACCATATTCATCATAACAACCAACGGATAAGCCCATATTCGCACAACCGTACTTATTATTACCCGTTGGGCAGCCTAAATCTATAACACAAAAGCCGCTTTTAAAACCACTAGGAATTCGATCCCCATTAGCATCAAATAGTAAATACTCTGCATAATTTTCATAATGAAAATGATTGTGACAATTATCAAAAACAAATTGTTCATTTTGTAAACTGGGCTGACCAATATAATAATCTAACTCTCCAATATTTTCAAAACGAGTCGTAAAGCGAATAATATCCCGCATACCCGTACCTTTCAAACAGCCCTCTTCAATCCAACATTCATCCTCTGTAAAAATACTATCGACTTCAATACTTGAAAATAAAATATCTTCTCTCACCGCTAAGTCTGGTCCATTCGGGCAAAGTGGATCACCCTGCGGTCGACAAGAACCATCATCAATCGTTGCTAGCGGATTAAAGTTGCAAGAATTAGAGTCCATGCAACCAATAACAGGGCCTTGGTAATCTATAGAAAAATTGATAACATCGCCGCAATCTCCACCAGTATCCGAAATTCTAATCAAGTAAGTTTCTCCTGCATTTAAAAAAGCATTAACTACTGCTTGGAAACCACAGTTACCAGAATTATCATCAAAAAAGATAAACCCTTCCAAACCACCAGGCACAAAACTTTCGCAACGATCATACACCCAGATACGAGTATCACACTCGTTTTGATCACAAGTAGAAATAGTATAAGTACCTATAGAATCTGGTATAAATCGATACCAACTATCTCTCTGCTGAGCTTGATGTGTTCCTTGCGTAATCTCAACTGCTTGAGAACATGAAGTTCCTGGTTGGCAATTGATTTCATAGGATTTGCTCAAACCAAATTCACTTTCTTGCAAGACAAGCGAATCTCCTACATAAATTTCAAAACCACCTCCTTCTACAATCCCATCTCCGAAACCATCAAAAATAGTAAAGGTTAAACACTCAAGTATATCGACGCAAAAAGTGTCCAAGAATATTTCTTTTTGAAAATAGGAATCCCGATCCACCATCGTATAAATAGAATCCCCAGACCCCAAAGTCCAAGAATTCTCTGCCCATTTGTCTGTTTCGACTCTTAGGATAACCTGAATTTTATCATCTGTACAGGTTTGACTGTTGGCAAATGTAAAAAAGAATAGACCGATAAATACTAGTAGATATTTTCTCATTTTCTCTATTTGCTAGAAGGCAAAGCATGTTAATTGCATTACTATAGTGAACAGGTAATCATTGCTTATGCGGAAGCTAAAATTTCGTTAATCGACTTTAGGGAGTAGAATGGATAAGAAGTTTGCTCAACTACTATGATAGATTGGCAATTTAAGGGGAATAATAATGAAATAAAAATAAAAAGAGGAAACTTGATTTTGTTAGGACAATATTTTTAATGGTATTACTTAAATATTACATTATAATAGCTGAGATATGGAAAACCCTAATAATATTTTTTGCAACCAACATAAATAGAATGACCTACAATTTGAGTAAGTTATCTTCTCTGTTCATGTTTTTACTGCCTACTGCTAACTACCTACTTTATCTAGGGAATAGTTCTAAAAACCGTATACCGCAATAAAAATTCCAACACTAATAAAATCAATCCCCAAAGGGCAAAATAATGGAATTCTTCACTATATCTTTTAATACTAGTTACTTCGATTTCGGTTTTTTCTAACTGATTAATTTCTTCATATATTTTTTCCAATCCTTCGCCAGAAGTAGCTCTAAAATATTTCCCACCAGTCATTTCTGCAATCTCTCCTAATAAAGCTTCATCTATTTCTACTCGTGCCAATCCAAAAATATATTTGCCATCGCTTCTTCTACTAACAGGCGTTAAGGCGTCTCCCGTAGAACCAACGCCAATCGTATATACTTTTACATCAAATTCTCTAGCAATTTCAGCAGCTGTAAAAGGCTTAATGTATCCAGCATTATTGACCCCATCCGTTAATAGAATAACAACTTTACTTTTAGCGTCACTATCCTTCAGTCGATTGACGGAAGTAGCCAAGCCCATACCAATCGCCGTTCCATCTTCCAATAACCCACATTTTAAGCCTGCTAAAAATTCTTTGACTACTTTATGGTCTGTTGTTAATGGGCATTGGGTAAATGCTTCTCCAGAAAATACGGACAAACCAATTCTATCATGCTCTCTCTTACTAACAAAATCTGCTGCCACTCGCTTACTTTCTTCTAATCTATCGGGCTTAAAATCTTGCGCTAACATACTACTTGATAAATCCATCACTAAGAAAATATCAATACCCTCTGCTTTTATATCTTCTTCTTTTAATGTCTTTTGTGGTCGAGCTAAGGCGATAATTAAAAAGATTAAGGACAACGCTCTTAGCAAAGGAAGGTATTTTCGCAACGTTCCTCTCAATGAAGTAATTCCTTCGATAGACGTTAAGGTAGGCATTTTCAAATGCACATACCGTTCCTTTTGCTGATAAAAATACCAAGCTGCTATTGCTGGAATCAACAATAAAAGTCCTAATAATTCAGGATTGACAAAGTTTATATTTTCTAAAAAAGACAAGTTGATTGTGTTGGCGAGTTGCGAGTTGCGAGTTGCGGGTTAAATCCGCAACTCACAACTCACAACCAAAATGATAAATTATACTATTTCTTTTTCTTCTGCTGTTATAATTGGTTTAACCTTAGTGGCAACTACAAAATCTTCTGCCTCTTGCCATACCCTATCGTGAAAATCTGCAGGTGGTTCGGCTTTCGCAAATTTCACTAAATCAGCTACTTGTAGAATATTTTGCAATTTATCTTTCCAGCTACTATCAAAATCAACCTTTTTAAGGCTTCTTAAAATTTCGTCTGTAGTAGATTCTAAAGCAGGAATTTCATAACGATTTTCCAGATATTCTCGAATCGTATAGGTTAAGCGACTTTGGTAAGTTTTGATGTCTCCTTGCTGCCATAGCTTTTCTCCTCTCAATGTATTCAAAGCGGTCAAGGCAATTTCGTGAGCAGGTAATTTAATTTCTGGAATGGGCGGCGCTGCTTTCTGAGCTTCTCGTCTTTGCCATAAATAATAGGCTAAGCCTGCAAAACAAATCATTAAAAAAGCAACGATCAAGAAGAGGTAATCTTCCCAATTGGCTTGCTCTCTAATAATATCTTTAATGTCAGCTAACTGGATACTATCTTGCAGTATAACGCTGGCTACATTAATGGGAATTCGATTGGTTTTATAGACATTCGACTGACCATTTTGTTTTAAGACAAAAGGTATTTCTGGTATCCAATAATAGCCCGAATCCCAAACTTGCAGAGTTAAATCTTTTTTTAATAAAATCTCTTGCCCAACTTTGGCGGTATCCCACTTAGTTTCTGCTTCAATATCTAAATTTTCTACCTCTTTTAACGCAGATAAATCAATGGATTCTAAAGCTGCATTCTGTGGATAAGTAGTAACTAGATGTAATTGGAATTTATCCCCAATCACCATATTGGTACTATCTACATTTGCGCTCACAGAGACTCGTTGTGCTTGTACAGTTATGCCAAGCAAGAGCAAAAAAAAGATGATAATTGGTAAAGTGGAAAATTTCATTTATAGTATAGACTTTAGCTAACTAACTGCTAATAATAACCTTAATAATTTTTAATAACCTCCTATCGCCCTCTCTTCTTAAAGAATTTAAGTAAGGCGTTGACATAAGATTCATTGGTTTGAATACTAACGACATCTGCGCCTGATTTAGTAAAAGTACTTTTCATATAGTCAAAGTTCTCTAAAAACCAACTTTTGTATCTGTCTCTGATTCGTTTTACAGAAGTATCTAACCAAATTCTTTGTCCTGTTTCCGCATCTAGTACTCGAACTAAACCAACATTTGGAATTTCTGTTTCTCTAGCATCGTACATATGCACACCGATAATATCATGGCGTCGAGCAGCAATTCTTAAAGACGTTTCATAATTTTTTGTAAAAAAATCAGATAAGATAAAAGTGGTGCAGCGTTTTTTAATAACGTTATTCAAATATTCTAAGGCAACCGATAAATTAGTTCCTTTTCCTTCTGGTTCAAAATCGATTAATTCTCGGATAATCCTTAGAATATGCTGTTTCCCTTTTTTAGGTGGAATAAATTTTTCTACTTTATCAGAAAAGAAAACAATGCCTACCTTATCATTATTATTAATGGCAGAAAAAGCTAGTACCGCAGAAATTTCCGTAATAATTTCATTCTTCATCTGTTCATCCGTTCCAAAAAAAGAAGACGGACTAACATCCACCAACAACATAACGGTTAATTCTCTTTCTTCTTCAAAAACCTTGATATAAGGATCCCCAGTTCGTGCTGTAACATTCCAATCAATATTCCGCACATCATCGCCGTATTGGTATCCTCGAACTTCACTAAACGACATACCTCTTCCTTTGAAAGCACTATGGTACTCTCCTGAGAAAATATGCTTACTCAAGCCTTTGGTCTTAATCTCTATACGCCGAACTTTTTTTAGTAATTCGCTCGTTTCCATGATGAAGTACTAGATATTTAGAAGAGGTCAGAAAGTCAGGCCGAAAATTAAAATTTTCTGTCAGAAGTCAGACACGAAATATGCTTGGTCTGACTTCTGACAATCATCGAAAATGATGGTCTGATATCTAACATCTATTATTAAAACAACTGCCGAATCGAAGCGTTTTTTCGAATATTAGCTTTTAATTTTTTATAAGGAATTAGAATACGCTGCCGATCATAAATAATATGAAAATCACTATAAAAAGAAATGCCTTCTTTACCTAAAGTAAAATAGCTGAATTCTTGATTCTTAATCCAATTACGAAAACCTTTGTTTCGTTTATAAATCGGCATTTTAAGAATTTCTGCCGCTGCTTGCTTTTTAATAAATTGTTGATAATTAAAGCCTTTTTTAAATAGATTTCCCAACTCAATTACTTCTCTATTTTCCAAGTCATAATTAAAAGTCTTTGTCTCTTCTCCATTTGCCCAAGTCGCATGATACGTCAACATCCCGCTCATGAAATACTCATTTAGTAAAGCTATATCTGTCCAACTATAAGCCCTTTGACTCGCTCTTAATTCCGCATTTGTTCCTTTTTTACGAATTTTCTGCGCATTGATTCGACAGTCTTCAATCCAATCTTTAGTCAACAAAACCATCACTTCATTAAAAATAGCATGGTTCGTTTTTGGAAATAAAAAATCATAATTCGTATAATAATCTGCATATTCTAAACAACTTACTGCCAAACTTTTTTGCAGTTGAAAAGACACAAATTTCTGCTTATTTTGTTGGTCATAAAAACTAACGCTTAGGTGTCGATCAGGCTTATAAATTCCTCTCAAAGAACCTATAGTCGTCGAGTTTTTTTCATCTACAAAATTTAAATACAAGTTATTATCCATAGACAAAGTCCCCGTTACAATTGCCTTTTTCTTTGTATTGGCATAATAAGCAGTCCCCAAAATTCTATGATTGTCTACTCTTTGTAAAATCAATTCTACTGCTTCATTATTAATTTTCCCATTATAAGCGTTGATCCACTTATTATCTCCGCAAAAGGTAGGGAAATCTGGCTGCCGAGTAACCTCTTCCAGTTCCACCTTATTACCTATGGTGCCTTCAGTATTTTTCCAATCCAATTGAATCAGCTTTCCTTCCATAGTACCACTCAAATACCCTGTACATTTATTGGTTCGATTAAATTCTTGCAATTGTATTTGATTACCGTCCAGTGTCCCTTTCAATTTAAATTTATCTCGACTTCTCAAATAAGTTAAATCACCCGAGCAAACTTTTCCTTTACAAAGTAGCGCAAGCGTAATATCACTAATATCATCAATCCTCCCTTTATAATATTTAATAGTCCCTCCAGTTAAAGAAGTTCTGACTGAAGTTTGCGCCGTTGCTAAAGCAGGAAAAGTTATGATAAGTACTAATCCCACAATTACTTTCATTAAATGATGCATTGTTATTGTTTTGCCTTTTTTGTTAAAAACTGCGGGAGTAGAGGAGGTGTTAATTTTCAATTTAGAATTTAAAATTTTCAAAAACAACAAAATTTGTTTTGACAATAGTAATAAAGAAAAATAATTCGTTAAAAAGTTAAAATTCTACAAGTGCCTATTTTGAAAATTGAAAATTGTATCCTGAAAATTAAAAATTGTTAGGGTACTTCTACTGTATTTAAAATTTTATTAATAATGTCCTCTTGGGTAATATTTTCTGCTTCCGCTTCGTAAGTCAAGCCGATTCTGTGACGCATCACATCATGACAAATATTTCGTACATCTTCTGGAATCACGTAACCTCTTCGTTTCATAAAAGCATAAGCTTTTGAGGCCATTGCCAAATTGATACTCGCTCTTGGAGAACCACCATAACTAATGAGGTGTTTTAAATCGCCTAATCCATGTCCTTTAGGGTCTCTAGAAGCAAAAACAATATCTAAAATATATTGCTCAATCTTTTCATCCATATAGACCTTACGAACGGTCTTTCTAGCTTTTATGATAGCCTCTGGGCTGACAACCGCTTCTATCTTCTCAAAATCCCCCATGATGTTTCTACGCATAATTTCTCTCTCCTCTTCTTTGCTAGGATAAGTGATTTTTGCCTTGAGCATAAAACGGTCAACCTGTGCTTCTGGTAAAGGGTAGGTTCCTTCCTGTTCAATTGGGTTTTGCGTCGCTAATACCAAAAACGGTTGTTCTAATTTAAACGTATCATTTCCAATAGTTACTTGTCGTTCTTGCATCGCTTCTAACAAAGCACTTTGCACTTTAGCAGGTGCTCGATTGATTTCATCCGCTAAAACAAAATTGGCAAAGATGGGTCCTTTTCTAACCGTAAATTCATTTCGACTTGGGTTAAAAATCATCGTACCAATAATATCCGCAGGCAATAAATCTGGTGTGAACTGGACTCTACTAAATTTAGCACTCACCGCACTAGACAGAGTTTTAATGGCGAGTGTTTTTGCCAAACCAGGTAAACCTTCCAATAAGACGTGACCATTCGCTAATAAGCCAAGCATTAATCGCTCAATCATATAATTCTGACCAACAATTACTTTAGCCGTCGCTTCATTTAATTTTTCTACAAAGGCACTATCTATATAAATTTGCTGATTAAGTGCTTCAATATCCACAGATTGCATAAATTGGGTGTTTTAAAGTAGAAGGAACTGTAGTTCCTAAAAAAATCACAGGACCTAAAAGCCCTTTTATACTAGAATCGTAAAAATAATGCTTTTACGCTTTAGTTGTATAAAATCATATAGTTAAAAGAAAGCAAAGATGCTTAATTTTTCAGAAAACTGCGCTAATTTAATTTCTTCTGTTTTTTGATTAAGTTTTGATTGGGGACTTTAACCAATAATTAACAGGAATTAAAGTTGCGGGTTAGCGAGTTAGAGGTTTAGAGTTGGAAGAATCTAAAACCAATATACCCAGATTATCTACTAATTTCCCTACATTTAGGCTTCTAGAAAATGTAACAACTTATTTTCTCCTAATCTTCTATTAAATTTTTTTGTCGTATGAAAAAAATATTTTTACTATTATCCATAGCAACGATGGTCGCCTCTTGTGCCGTTGCGCAAAAGACGAGTAGTGCGGATAAAAAACTAGCTGCTTTAAAAAAAGAAGTACAAACTAAAATTGATGCTAAAACTAAAATGGCACAAGTCATGGTAGATAAGGTATTTAGTTTTGCTGAATTGGGCTTTCAGGAAGAAGAAACTTCCAAATATTTAACAGGGATTTTAAAGGAAAATGGCTTTACGGTAGAAGAAGGCATTTCGGGTATTCCAACTGCTTGGTGGGCAAAATGGGGCAGCGGAAAACCTGTCATTGCAATTGGTAGTGACTTGGATTGTATTCCTAAAGCTTCTCAGAAACCTGGGGTAGCTTACCATGATCCGATTGTAGAAGGTGCGCCAGGACATGGCGAAGGACATAACTCGGGCTCTCCATTAAATATCATTGCTGCATTGGCGGTCAAAGAAATTATGGAAAGAGAAGGTATGTCTGGTACTTTAATCTTATGGCCAGGAGTTGCAGAAGAATTAGTAGGAACCAAAGCTTTTTATACTAGAGATGGCTATTTCGATGATGTGGATATTTCAATTTTCACGCATGTTAGTAGCAACTTATCTGTGTCTTATGGTCAAGCGAGAGGAACTGGTTTAATTTCTGTCCAATACGAATTTGAGGGCGAAGCAGCGCATGCCGCAGGTTCACCTTGGAGAGGCAGAAGTGCAGCGGACGCAGTAGAGTTAATGAATATTGGCTGGCAATATCAGCGAGAACATCTAAATCCACTACACCGCTCGCATAGTGTCATTAATAATGGTGGCGACCAGCCAAATGTAGTGCCTTCCAAAGCTTCTATTTGGTATTACTTTCGACATGTGACCTACCCAGAAATCATGAAGGTGTATGAAAGGGCCAATAAAATTGCAGAAGGAGCAGCCTTGATGACGAATACTAAAATGAGTAAAAAAGTATTAGGTTCTGCTTGGCCTAGACATTTTAATAAAGTAATCGCCGAAACGATGTATGGCAATATCAGAGACGTAGGTTTACCCACTTGGAGTGAGGCAGATCAACAATTAGCAAGAGCGGTACAAAAGGAAGTTAATTCAGTCAGAGATACCAACGGTTTAAAAACTAAATTAGATACAATTGGTTTGCCAAGTACTAGATTTGTAAGTGGTGGTTCGGATGATATTGGCGATATTTCTTGGAAATTACCCACCGTTACGATGCGTTTTCCTTCTAATATTCCAGGTTTACAAGGACATCATTGGTCCAATGCCATTGCGATGGCAACACCTATTGCCCATAAAGGAGTAGTGGCAGGTGCTAAAGCAGAGGCAATGACCTTACTAGATTTTTTAATGAAACCAGAATTAGTAGAAGACGCTTGGAAATATTTCAGAGAAGAACAAGGAATGGTACAGGAATACAAGCCAATGATTACGGAAGAAGATACACCTGCTATTTACTTAAACAAAGAAATTGTAGAAGAATTCCGTCCTAAATTAGAACCATTTTATTACGATGAAACAAAGTATGATTCTTATATGGAACAGCTAGGCATTAAGTATCCTACGCTTCGAATGGAGAAAAAAGAGTAAGCAGTTCGCAATAATATTACAGTATGCAGTTAGCAGCAGACAGTTTGTCTGTGCTAACTGCCTACTATTTTTTCATAAAATAACTGATCCCCAAATCATAGCCCATCAAACCTAATCCCACAATACTTCCCACACATTTAGGCGCTAAATAAGAATGTTGTCGAAAAGTTTCTCTCGCATGAATATTGGAAATATGCACTTCTAAAACAGGCGTCGTTATCCCTCCAATCGCATCTGCAATCGCAATAGATGTATGTGTATAAGCGCCCGCATTCATCACTATCCCATCATAGGAAAAACCAACTTCGTGAATTTTATCAATCAATTTCCCTTCTGAGTTATTCTGAAAATAAGTTAATTCAATATTTGGAAACCGTTTTTCCAAAATAGCAAAGTATTCCTCAAAAGTTTGGTGTCCATAAATCTCAGGTTCTCTTTTCCCTAGAAGATTTAGATTCGGTCCGTTAATTATTAAAATTTTCATTTTTATGTGATAGTAAAAGCCTCTCAGATAATCACCTGAAAGGCTTCTAGTTTTAAATCTTGTTAATCCTGAAAAATCCTGTCATCTTGTAATTAGTTGGCCATTTCAGACAAGAATTTAATCCGCATTAACTGTATTTCTTCGATCGTAATATCATCTTCTTTTAACTCTTTAAAAGCCTCTTCCGCAGAATCAGATTCTGCTTCCATGAAGTACTCATAAATATCCTCTCTAGAATACTCGTCTACTTCTTCTTCAATATAATAGTCGATATTCAATTTCGTACCAGAAGTAACAATCGCATCTAATTCGTGCATCATATCTTCCATAGAAATATTGTTAGAATCCGCAATATCATCTAATGGAATCTTTCTATCAATACCCTGAATAATAGCTACTTTCGCTTTCGACTTTTTAGCAACTGTCTTAACAACAAAATCACTAGGTCGATCTATTTCATTGAGTTCCACATACTCCTTAATCATCTCAATAAACGGCTTTGCATATCGTAATGCTTTACCATGACTCACCCCAGAAATATGCTTCATATCCTCCATAGAAATTGGATATTGCGTTGCCATATCTTCTAAAGAAGGATCTTGAAAAATCACAAACGGCGGAACGTTCCGTTTCTTTGCTTCTTGCTTTCGCAAATCTCGAAGCATTTTTATGAGCAAATCATCTAAAACGCCTGATTTACCAGATGATTCCGCTACGTCGAACTCCGCAGAATCATAATTATGATTGATCGGAAGCATAAGGGAATGAGGGTTTTCGATAAAAGCACGACCAGCATCGGTCATTTTTAGAATACCATAATTCTCAATTTCTTTAAGAATTAGGTTGTTTAAAAGTGCATTTCGGAAGATAGAATTCCAAAAAGTTTCATCCTTGTCTTTTCCTATGCCGAATAGTTCTTTTTTATTAAATTTAAAATCTTGCATCTCTTTAGTTTCTTTGCCTTTGACAAAATCTACTAAAGTTTTGATTTTATAATTTTCTTGTAATGCCAGCACCGCCTGTAAGCCTTGCTGCATTTCTATTTTAGCTTCTATTTTTTTCTTTGGATGCCGACAATTATCACACATATCATTACACTTCGAGTCGTCGTATTCCTCTCCAAAATAGTGTAATAAAAACCGTCGTCGGCAAGAAGTCGTTTCAGCGTAAGCCATTATTTCTTGCATCAACTGCGCACTCAATTCCCGTTCAGCTACGGGTTTATCTCTTAAGAATTTTTCTAAGCGAAGAATATCTTTATAAGCATAAAAAGCTAAACAATCTCCCTGTAAACCATCTCGACCTGCTCGACCTGTTTCTTGGTAATAGTTTTCAATACTCTTAGGAATGTCATAATGGATGACAAAGCGAACATCAGGTTTGTCAATTCCCATCCCAAAGGCAATCGTTGCTACAATCACATCAATCTCCTCCATCAAGAAATCGTCCTGTGTTTTGCTACGCGTTTTGGCATCCAAACCTGCATGATAAGGTGCTGCTTTCACATCGTTAACTCTTAACACCTTGGCAATTTCTTCCGTTGATTTTCTAGATTGGACATAGATAATCCCCGATTTATCTGCCTGTCCTTTTACGTATTGAACAATACTTTTAAAAGTTGCCTCTTTTTTACCTTTAGGCCGAACTTCGTAGTATAAATTATCTCGATTAAAAGAAGAAACAAAAATGTTTTCATTCTTCATATTCAAGTTCTTCACAATGTCCGACTGTACTTTTGGCGTAGCAGTAGCGGTCAAAGCAATCACAGGAATCTTTATATTGATCTCATTGATCATTTGCCGAATTCGGCGATATTCTGGTCGGAAGTCATGTCCCCATTCTGAAATACAATGTGCCTCATCTACTGCCACAAAAGATAAATTTACGGCTTTGAAAAAGGCAATATTTTCTTCTTTAGTCAATGTCTCAGGAGCAACATACAATAACTTAGTATGTCCATTTTCAATATCCTCCTTAACTTGTTTAATTTGTAGACGGGAAAGGGAAGAGTTGAGGAAATGCGCCACATTATCATTTTGACTATATCCTCTAATGGAATCTACTTGATTTTTCATCAAGGCAATCAAAGGAGAAATAATGATAGCTGTTCCAGGCATCATTAATGCGGGTAACTGATAACAAAGGGATTTGCCACCACCAGTCGGCATAATCACAAAAGTATCTCGGCGATCTAATACGCTCTGAATAATTTTTTCTTGGTTGCCTTTGAATTTATCAAAGCCAAACTGAGCTTGTAGTGCTTCGTGAAGGTCAATTTTCGTTTCTACCATTCTTGTGTTTCTTTCTCTAAAATTAAATATGCTTTTAAATAAAGCTGGGGAATTAGCAAAAAAGCTAGTCAATATTGACACACCTAATTTAAGATTCGTTTTTTATCTGACGAAAGTTAATAAAATTTTGTGTAAGTTTTCCTATTTCCCTTCTTAATTTTTAGAGTTTATCGTTTAGTCATAGGGTGGAGTTGCAACTATAATAATTAGTAGACTCCATTTATTTACTTTGTGTTTTCTGCTAATGACAAGTAGGGTTATCTATAATAAAACACTACATGTCATTGCCACATTTTTTAGGGTAGAGTTATATTTAAAAGAAGACTATGCTCCTTTTTTTTGCGGCATACAAAAATAAAGAAAAAAAATGGACTTTTTTCTAATTAACGCTTATTAAAATTAGCTTATTTAGGACTTTCTTATGTTTTGTAGATTGTATTTGTAGTGCTTTGGACAAATATTTGCTCTTGGTAGATAAGTATCTTTTATTTATAAAATTCCCTCCTTATTATTTAAACCAAAATTTACCTTCTCTAATAAAATTAAAGCGTGACTCTCATTAAAGAAAAAAAACATAGAAATTATTATTTCGAGTTCGTGTCATTCAGTTTTATTCTAGTAGCAATGCTAGGGCAGCTTTTTATTAAAGAATTTCCTCGTTGGTCTTTTCATTCATCGTTGCTTATTGGCATAATCGGTTTTTTCATTATTAGGAGAAATTATAGAAATGAAATTGTAAAAATTTCAATTAAGAATAATCAAATATTCTTTTTTAAAAGGAAAAAAATGCAAAAACCATATTTGAAAAAGAGAGCAAATCAAATAGGATTTTTTTTAGATGGTGAAACGATTAAGATTGGATTTGTAACATTTAATCGGCTATCCTACTTTTCTGCGATTAAAATAATTAAAAAAGAGTGGGGAAATAATTTTCCTATTATCCTTAGTGCTTTAAAAGAAATGAAAGTTATTGAATCAAGCGGAGGTAATATCAAAAATGAACCATTGGTTAAAGGATTATTAGATTCTACAGATTTATCTAATACAGAAAGTATTGATTTGGATTTAGATCTTTTTTAATCTGACTTTTAAGACCTTTCCAGTACAGATTAATCAACAAAAAAGCCGTCCCAAATAATCAGGAACGGCTTTTTTGTTACTATAAATTGTATGCTACTTAAGCAGCAGGATTTTCTTCTTCTACGACAACACCATTAGCACTAGGCTTTTCATTCTCACTACCAGGACGTGGGCCAACCAAACGTTCTACATCTGATTTCAATAACACTTCCTTCGTTAATAATTGCTGTGCCAATAGCTCCAACTCATTTCTTCTATCTCTTAGTAAAGCTTTAGCTCGTTCGTATTGAGAATCAATTAATTTCCGAACTTCCTCATCAATCATATTCGCTGTATCATCGGAATAAGGCTTATTAAATTGATCTTGTTGCATGGCATGGAAAGAGACATTCCCTACTTTTTCATTCATTCCAAAAACGGCAATCATACTGTAAGCCATCTTGGTCACCTGATCTAAATCACTTTGTGCACCAGTAGAAATTTTGTCAAAAATAACAGATTCTGCTGCTCGACCACCTAGGGTCATACACATTCTGTCTAGCAAAGCTTCCGTACGAGTAATGTACTCTTCTTTTGGTAAATATTGGGCGTAACCCAATGTCCCAATTCCTCTTGGTACAATTGTTACTTTCACCAATGGAGAAGCGTGTTCTAGAAACCAACCACAAATCGCATGACCTGCTTCGTGATAAGCAATGATATTTTTCTCTTTTGGAGAAATCAATTTATTCTTCTTTTCTAAACCACCAATTACTCTATCCAAAGCGTAATTAAAATCATCTAAATCAACCGCTTTTTTATTGCGTCTTGCCGCCACTAATGCTGCTTCGTTACAGATATTCGCAATATCTGCTCCAGCAAAACCTGGGGTCATTTCAGCTAATACAGTAGGATTAATATCTGACCCCGTTTTGATTTTCTTTAAGTGCACTCTAAAGATAGCTTCTCTACCTTTTAAGTCTGGACGGTCAATCCCAATTTGTCGATCAAATCGACCAGGACGCATTAAGGCACTATCCAACACATCATGTCGGTTTGTTGCTGCCATTAAAATCACCCCTTTATCGGTACTAAAACCATCCATCTCTACCAATAGCTGGTTCAAGGTATTTTCCCTTTCATCATTTCCTCCTTGCATCGCACCTCTTCCTCTTGCTCGACCAATGGCATCAATTTCATCAATAAAAACAATACAAGGTGCTTTTTCTCTTGCTTGCTTAAATAAGTCTCTTACCCTAGAAGCACCAACCCCCACAAACATTTCTACGAAATCAGAACCTGAGATAGAGAAGAAAGGCACACCTGCTTCCCCTGCAACTGCTTTCGCCAATAAGGTTTTACCCGTTCCCGGAGGGCCGATTAATAAAACGCCCTTAGGAATTTTACCACCTAAAGCAGTATATTTCTTAGGGTTCTGTAGAAAATCTACCACTTCCATCACCTCTACTTTCGCCTCATCCAAACCTGCTACATCTTGAAATGTAACATTTACTTTGGCATTCTGGTCAAAAAGCGTCGCTTTAGATTTTCCTATATTAAATATTTGAGAACCTGGTCCACCTGCACCGCCGCCTACTCTACGCATAATAAAAATCCATAACGCCACAATGATCAAAATAGGAAAAACCCATCCCAATAAAGGCGTTAACCAATCTTTTTGTTCTTCGTAGTAGATTTGAAATCTTTCGTCGGCAGGAAGTGATTGCTTCAATTCATCTAAATCCGTCTTAAAAGCTTCAGGAATACCAATATTAAAAATATAATGTGGACGAACGCCCAATTTACTTTGAGAAGCGTCATCATATTTACCTGAAGCTAATCTGTCTGATTTAAGATGTACGTAAGCATATTTTAAATTAACAACTTCTACTTTTTCAACAGCTCCATCTTTTGCCATGTCTTGAAATCGATCCCAGCTAATTTGAGGATTGCTAGTATTCGAGACATTAAAGAGCTGTAGCGCAATTAGAAAAAGCGCAATGATTCCATAAATCCAATAAGAATTGAATTTTGGTCCAGTTGGCTTATCCATATTATTTTCTGGCTTGTTTCTTTCTTCCATTATCTGTTATTATATAACTATCGCATGAATCAAAAGGGAAAGTCTCCAAACCACCTTTAAGTTCATCGTTTATGATTCATCTACTATAACTTACTAAGATGAATATTAGATTAGTGTTTTCTGTATAAAATCGACTAGCTGACGAAAACTATCGTCCTAGAGACTACCATACTCGGTAAAAGCTGCATCACTCCAAAGATTTTCTAAGTCGTAGAATGCTCTTTTCTCAGGATGAAAGACATGTATGATGACATTAAAATAATCTACCAATGCCCAAAGTCCATCTTGTACTCCTTCCATATGTGACGGTAACATACCTGTTTCATCTTTCACTTTTTTTCGAATATTCTCAGCGATAGCTTTCACTTGCGTATTCGAGTCTCCTTCACAAATAATGAAAAAATCTGTTGAAGTTGCTTCTAAACCACGTAAGTCAAGCTTTACAATTTTCTTCCCTTTGACATCTTGAATACTATCTATAATTAAATCGTTCAACGCTTCAATAGATATTATTTCGTTAGTTAATTGCTGTTGATTCAAATCTTACCTCAAAAATTTAATTAAGTAGTTAAAAAAATAGCTTCCTTTAAAAAGTAGAAGCAAGAAATATTTTTTTAAAATTACTATGGTGAATGAAAATGGAAAATACTAATAATCAATTGGTAAAAATACGAAATTTTTACACGACCTTAAACCATATTTCCTTTTAGCGCTATTTTATTTCCAAATATTTCCCGTTTACAACTAAATCCATCCTAAAATGTTAGATTTTTGTAAATGTTAGATCGTTTAAAACACCTCTATAACAATTAAACGCATTCCTTGTTGTCTCCTGAATGTAATAAAATAGTACAGTTTGATTAAATCAAGTAACACCTTATTTATCGGAAAGGTTCTCCACGAATTTGATGCACTAGCTTCAACGAACCAATACGCCGCAAAATTATTAACCGAAGGGCAGCCTATTGAGGGAGCGATCATTTTGACGCATGATCAATATGCGGGTAAAGGACAGGCTAGTAATAAGTGGGAAAGTGCACCTCATAAAAACCTCACGTTTACCACTATTCTATACCCAAAGTTTTTACCAGCAAGAAATCAATTTTTGTTGAACCAAGTCATCTCTTTGAGTGTTTTTGACACTTTAAAAAAATATATTCCTCAGGGTTTAAAAATTAAATGGCCCAACGATATTTATGTTTTTGACAAAAAGATAACGGGCATTTTAATTCAAAACAGTCTAAAAGGCAGCACTTTACAATCGGCTATTATTGGCATTGGGTTAAACGTTAATCAGCAACAATTTATAAGTGATGCGCCCAATCCAACGTCAATCCGATTAGAAACAGGAAAAACAACAGATTTAGGAACAATCTTGACCGAATTTTGTCAATGCTTAGAGCATAATTATTTACAATTAAAAGCGAACCAAACTCAGTTAATTCAGAAACGCTATCTGAATAACTTGTTTCGGTTTAAAGAAAATGCTTTTTATCGTAGGCTAGATGGCAGTATTTTTAAAGGGCAGATTAAAGGGGTAACAGATATTGGGAAGTTGATTATTAAGACAGCAGATAGGGAAGAAGAATTTGCTTTTAAGGAAGTAAAATATATTTTATAACAATGAAATAGGAATGAGTGACTGTCTCAAAAGGCTCGGCATATATTTTTTAACCGAGTAGTAAACTGGTAATCTAATAAATTTGACTCGATTCTAAAGTTAATAGCGGATGATGAAATTAAGATGCTATTTATCTGTCCAGAGAAAAATCGAATTATCAATCCCTATGACGGTGGAGTAGATATAATAATGGAAACGCCTCAACTTAGAGATAAAGTGAAGGCAAAATATCATAAATGGTTGTCAAAATATCCAGAAGGATTATAAAAATAAAAGCAATTTTAAATTAGCATAATGAACGTAAACATAGTAACCATAGGCGACGAAATCCTAATAGGTCAAATCATAGATACCAACTCCGCATGGATGGGGCAACAGTTAAATTTAGTAGGGGCAAAGGTATCTGCAATTCATTCGGTGAGTGATACCAAAGAAGGAATCATTTCTGCTTTAGAAGCAGGGCTGAAACAAGCAGATGTTATTCTATTAACGGGCGGATTAGGCCCGACAAAGGATGACATTACTAAAAAAACCATTGCAGATTATTTTGGTACAACGATGATCTTTCACGAACCGACTTGGGAACGCATTCAAGGTATGTTCAGAAGCTGGGGACGTAGTACAACGCCTGCCCATAAGGAGCAATGTTTTATGCCGGCCAATGCTCAGGTTCTTTATAATAAAATGGGAACAGCCCCAGGTATGTGGTTTGAAGTAGATAGAAAAATAGTAGTTTCCATGCCAGGTGTACCTTATGAGATGAAATATTTAATGGAATTTGAGGTCATTCCAAAATTAATAACATATTTCCCTGGGAAACCGATTGCTCATCGAACGATACTAACCGTTGGAGAAGGCGAGTCTAGGATTGCCGCACGCTTAGAAGCAATAGAAAGTAGTTTGCCTGATTTTGTAAAATTAGCCTATTTACCCAATTTAGGAAATGTGCGACTTCGTTTATCAGCTATTGCGGAAAATGGAGAAGATATAGAAAGTATTTTAGATGAGAAAGCAGCAGCAATTGAAGCGGAATTGCCCGAATTAATTTACGGCTATAACACAGAAACATTAGAAGAAGCAATTGGAAAATTATTAGTAGAAAGAAATTTAACTTTATCAACTGCAGAAAGTTGTACAGGTGGTTTTTTAGCCCACAAAATTACTAAGGTGCCAGGCTGTTCGAGTTATTATAAAGGAAGTGTTATTGCCTATGCTTACGAGACTAAACACAAGCAATTAGGCGTAAAAAATGAAACTTTAGAAAAATATGGCGCAGTAAGTGAAGAGACCGTAAAAGAAATGGTCGTTGGGGTGTTAAAAGCAATTGAAACAGATATTGGTATTTCTATTTCTGGCATTGCAGGTCCAGGAGGAGGTACACCAGATAAGCCCGTTGGTACCGTCTGGTTAGCCATTGGTAATAGAGATCATATAGAAACTCGAAAGCTACAAATAGGAAAAGATAGGCTAAGAAATATTCAATATACAGCGATTCAAGGCTTAAATATGATCCGACAGTTTGTTCATAAATATTACCCTGCAACCGTTAATACATTGGATTAGCCCTTTTAAAGCACTAATTTTGCAAAAAGTTTTAGGAGGCACCAGATCTCAGGTAGAGTATTCTATATTATTTTGTAGTAACATTTCTCGTCTAAAATCCGATAACTAAAAATACCAAATAAATTATGGCGCAAGTAGAATTAGTTATGCCCAAAATGGGAGAAAGCATCATGGAAGCCACCATTATTAAGTGGATGAAGAAGGTGGGAGAAACAGTAGAAATGGATGAAACCATTTTAGAAATTGCTACAGACAAAGTAGACTCTGAAGTACCAGCTCCAGTAGGGGGGATCGTCGCTAAAATTTTATTTAGTGAAGACGAAACCGTTGCCGTTGGACAAGTAATTGCGTTAATTGCTACCGAAGGAGAAGAGCTAATGCCAGAAGCAGCAGTTCCAGGAACTCAAACAGCCGAACCACATTCAGAAGAGGAAGAAGTAATAAATGTGACAAAGGTTTTAGCAGAAAATATCACACTTGAAGTTAATAAAGTGACTAGACCAAAAGTAAGTGATCGTTTTTATTCTCCTTTGGTTAGAAATATCGCACAAAAAGAAAACATTGGCTTTGAAGAATTAGACCAAGTAACAGGTACAGGCTTAAATGGGAGAGTAACCAAAAAAGATATTTTAAACTATATCAAAACTAGAGGAATACAGACCAGTACTAAAGCAAAGCCAGTAGTTCCTTTGGCAAATACAGCACCAGTCATCAAGTCTTCTTCTAGCAGTCCATCTATTTCAGGGGATGTTGAAATCATAGAGATGAACCGAATGCGTCGGCTAATTGCCGATCACATGATTATGTCGAAACGAGTTTCTCCACACGTTACCTCTTTTATAGAAATAGATGTGACGGAGGTTGTAAACTGGCGGAATAAAGTCAAAGGACCTTACAAAGAAAAGTATCAAGAAAACATCACCTATACACCTATATTTATTGAAGCAGTAGCAAAGGCTATTAAGGACTTCCCGCTAGTAAACGTATCGGTAGATGGACAAAAAATTATTGTCAAAAAAGACATTAATATAGGAATGGCAGCGGCCTTACCAAGTGGCAATTTAATCGTACCCGTTATCAAAAATGCAGACCATTTAAACCTAGTTGGTTTAAGCAAGAAAGTGAATGATTTAGCTACAAGAGCAAGAAATAATAAATTAAAACCAGCCGATACCCAAAATGGTACCTTTACGGTCACTAATGTAGGTACTTTCGGAAATACGATGGGTGTACCAATTATCAATCAACCACAGGTAGCTATTCTGGCAGTAGGGGCTATCAAAAAGAAGCCAGCTGTTTTAGAAACCCAATTTGGCGATGTTATTGCAGTAAGACAGATGATGTTTTTATCACTTTCTTATGATCATCGAGTAGTTGATGGCATGTTGGGTGGTTCCTTCTTACGCCGAATAGGAGATTACTTAGAAGGATTTGATGATACCCAGACAATTTAAACAAGTTGATTTAAGCATCAAAAACTTTTATCTATGTAAATTTTTCTTTATCTTTATTGAAATTTTACAAGAAGCAGGAACGTTTTCATTCTTTATCGATGGAAACGTTCCTGCTTTTATAATTAATAGCAGCGGATTAAAATGAATTCATCATAGTCATATTGTTCATAAACAAGACTGGTGAATTCAAAAAATATTTATGTTATAAGATAGCATAAAGTAATTGAACAACTTTTCTACTATAAAAATATCGGACAAAGAAGTATAGCTTCTTTACACTTCGTTCTAAAAGCTTCCTTTTTAATTTAGATTTTTTAGATACCGAACCGAGAAAATTATTATTCCACGATATGTGTTGGAATAAACGCTAGAAAAGTCTCTTTTCAGTAAAAAATTGCGCTTATTATTTTATAAATGAAGCAGCAATTTTAAAATGAATTAATCATTAAATAATAGTATTATGGCAAATTACACTTATCTATCACAAGAAGGCTATGACAAGTTGGTAGCTGAACTAGATGAATTAAAATCTACGGGTAGACAAAAAGCAGCAGAAGCAATTGGAGAAGCTAGGGAAAAAGGCGACCTTTCTGAAAACGCAGAATATGATGCAGCCAAAGATGCACAAGGGCTTCTAGAAATGAAGATTAATGAATTGGAAAAGATCATGGCAAATGCACGAGTATTAGATGAAAATCAAATAGATACTTCCGCAGTATGTGTTTTTACCAATGTAAAAATCAAGAATGTTAAGAACGGAAAAGAAGTGACTTATAAATTAGTATCAGAATCAGAGGCTAATATTAAAGCAAAAAAAATCTCTGTTAATTCACCTGTAGGAAAAGGTTTATTAGGTAAAAAAGTAGGAGAAATCGCTACGGTCGTCACACCAAGGGGTAATATAGATTTTGAAGTATTGGATATTTCTATCTAACAACAGTTGTCGGTTATCGGTTGTCAGTTATTGCAACCGATAACAGACAACCCATAACCGACAACTTATTTATGGTTAGTATATTTTCAAAAATTGTAGCAGGAGAAATTCCTTCTTATAAAATTGCAGAAACGGAAGACTTCTATGCCTTTCTAGATATTTTTCCTGTAGCTAAGGGACACACCTTAGTCATTCCTAAAAAAGAAGTAGATTATTACTTTGATTTGGAGGACGAATTAATTGCAGGAATGAACGTATTTGCAAAAAAGATAGCAATTGCTATCAAAAAGGCAATTCCTTGTGAACGTATTGGCACGACTGTAATTGGATTAGAAGTCCCACATGCACATTTGCATTTAATTCCTATTAATGCCATTGGAGACATGAATTTTGCTAAGAAATTGAAATTGTCCAAGGAAGAATTTATGAACATTAGAACGCGTATTATTGCCAACTTGGATTAAAATAAAACTAGCTTGGTAAGCTGTTTTATTTTAATATTAGGACAAACGAAAAGTCAATATAATAATATATGACTTATTGAAATGGTAGTAGTCGATGTTTGAAGATTGCATCCATGTCAGGCTAACGATTCAAAATCTGGATTTTTGCAAGCAAATTACGTTGAAAACGTAAGAAATATTGATTTTAAGATACAATCTTCAAATATCGACATCATCGTAAGTTACTGATTATCAATGATTATATTCTTAGCCTGACGGCTATGGATTGCATTTTCAACCCTATATTTTAAAAGTTTTCAACTTTTATCAGCCAATTACATACTATAAAAATAGCTTTTCGTTCACCCTAATTTTAATATAGATCAACCAGTTGTTTTATTTCTTCTTCACTCGGTTAGGGTTATTATTAACAAATCCTGCCCATCCACTATACTGTCCACTTTTTCCTAACACACTTGTGGATTGGTAATAATGGCAAACTGCTGCTGCTAATGCATCTGTTGCATCCAAAGAAAGTTGGGTTAATTTTTGGTTTAAAATAGATTCTAACATTGCTGCTACTTGTTCTTTAGAAGCGTTACCACTACCTGTAACAGATTGCTTGATTTTTTTAGGTGCATATTCCGTCATTTCTACACCTTTGGTAATGGCTGCTGCGATTGCCACGCCTTGCGCCCTTCCCAATTTCAACATAGACTGCACATTCTTACCAAAAAATGGCGCTTCAATGGCCATTTCTTTTGGATGATATTGCTCGATTAATTCTTGAATCCGCTCAAAAATTCTTTTTAATTTAAGTTGATGATTTTCTAAATGGTTTAATTTTAAAACACCATGCTGTACTAAAAATATTTTTTTCTTTCTGATTTCAATAACCGCATAACCGAGGATATTTGTGCCAGGATCTATGCCTAATAATTTATACGTATCAGAAGAATGCTGCATTTAGAAAGTTGAGGTAATGAGTGAGAGAATAAGGTAATAAGGTAATGAGATTGATAAGTTAAAATATTTTCAGATACACATCAATCGCATACTCTTAGAGCATATTTAAATTTTCATCTTACTGATAATGAATCATTTATCATTCTATTAAAACGTTGATTGTTAAATTGTTATTTGGCCCGAATAACAATTTAACAATCACAACAATTTAGGAAAACAATAAAATATTTCCAAATTTTAAAAAAAGCAAAATAAGATTTTTAACTGTATTCTTATTAACTATGATTAAAAACTAAAGCCAATAGAAAATTGCAAAGAAATATTTCGGTCTTTATCGTTGCGGGTAATAAAATTTTGATTACCATCTAATACGACTTTCGATACATCGTAATTATCTTTCGTCACATCGGTCAATCCATAATTAAATCTACCCCCAAGAAATAAACCTTGATTCCAATAGTAATAAGCACCAACATTTAATCCAATATCAATGGCATTAAAATAGCTGCCTCGATCTTCAGGAAATTGATAGTAAGCTTGCAAGATTCTAGGAATATTATTAGGCGTTCCATCAACATTAATAGTTGTTGTTCCCAACCCAAAATCTACCTCGCCTGGATTATCTTTCCGATATTTATAATCCAATGCAGCTGTGAAATCATCAATAGGGCTACCTGTAACGGAAGAACGGCCATTATTAAACCCTAATTCCCCTGTAGCAGTTGAAGCAATTAAGAAGCCAATATTTACGCCACCTTCAATTTCAAATTTGCCAAATTTGCCAAACACTAAAACTGGAATATCAAAATAGGCATTAGAAATATTTAAATTGATTCTTTGGTCTCCAGTTAAGTTAAGAGTAGACCCAGTTTCTGTCGGTAGCATTTGATAACCAGGTCCATTGAAGCTATAAGCCGTTCCTTTCTGAGAATAAAGTAACTCCCACTTGACGCCTACTAAATCTGTCAACCAATAACGGAAAAGCGCACCAACAAAAAAACCGTTTGCATTATCATTTACTTCTAATGCGGTATTGCCATCCATTTCAGAAGGGCCATCTATTTTAGATAAACTCAAGCCTGCTTTAAAACCATAAGTTAAAGTTTGGGCTTGACCAACAATGTTTTGTAAACTAAAACAACTAACAACAAATAAAGCGAGGATTAATTTTTTCATAATCAGTATTTGGTAAATTCTCAATGAGTAAATGACTGGGTGATTAACTGAATAAATAATGAGTAAATAGCGCTAGTACTGTGTAAAATAAGTTTTTTAATGTTTTACTTCGTCGCCTACGGCGACTCGGCTGGGGGTTTTAAGGGAGAAGAAAGTTTGATTTTCAAAGAAAAGTCAAACTTTCTTCTCCCTTAAAAATCTTACGAGTAGCAGCGTAGCTGCGCTCGGGGGACACGTTAAAAGGTTAACTTATTTTTGTTACAGAGTACTAGCGTAAAATCCATTTAGTTCATTATATCTCTCCAAACGAAAAAACTAGGTTGCTAGTTTTCCTTAACTCATAAAATATATTTTAATTTAAAGGACGCTACTGATTCTATATCAAGCATCCAATAAGATACAAACGTACTTAAAATAAAAAAGCTGCCCCATTTCTGGAGCAGCTTTTTTATATTAAGGTAAAGAATAAAAGACTATTCTAATCGGAATTTAACAGGAAGATTAAATTGAACCCTTACAGATTTTCCTCTCTGCTTACCAGGAATCCATTTTTTACCTTTAGTGTTCATCAGATTCACAACTCTTAGAGCTTCAGCACCACATTGAGCGCCGATATCCCGAACAGTTCTTGCATCTTTGATACTACCATCCTTTTCTACAACGAATTGGATAACAACCGTACCTTCAACACCATTTTCTCTGGCGATTGCTGGATATTTGATGTTTTTGTAGATAAACTCTAACATCTTTTTATCCGCACAAGCTTTTTTAGCTTTATTATCGCCTGCTTCGTTTTCACAACCTGGGAAACGAGGCATTTGTTCCACTACCTTAAAAATTTCTTCCACTTCAGGCTCTGGCGGTGGAGGAGGAGGAGGTGGTGGTGGTGGTGGTGCTTCAGGTCTTGGAGGTGGTGGAGGAGTTTCCTCTTCCTCATCCAAAGTCTGATCTTCGAAGACAGGCTCGTCTTCTTCTTCAATTTCTTCTTCTGGCACCTCTTCGATCACCGGAGGTGGTGGAGGTGGCGGAGGTGGTGGAGGTTCAGCCGTTCTTGGTGGCTCGACCTCGAAGTCTTCAGGAATCTCCAATGCATCATCTGGAATCTCTACAACTTCGTCATAAGACGTCCAGTTAAATGCAAGTACGGTAGTTAGAAGTGCTAAAGCCAAGCCAGCATTCCAAATCGGCCCACTCATTCTGAATGCGTTTGCCTCTGGATACTTGTTTCTCGCCGATAAAGGCGTGTGACCCGTTTCTTTGTACTTCTCAGTAAGACTCCCTTCTTCCTTCTCTTTTAGATTGTTCCGCAATATAAAAATTGCAGCAACAATCAGGGCAATTATTCCTACTAGAGCTCCTAGTAAGGCATTACCGCTAATTGCGAGTTGGTCCATGTTACCGAGTTTTGTAATAAATATATTTAAAAAATAAAATTCCAATTATTGAACCGCTAATATTAGCAATTATATCTAGAATCTCAAAATATCTATTTGGAAAAAATGAATATTGCATAAATTCCAAGGAAATACCATAAAAAGAACTAGTTATCAAAGCAATAAATAACGATTTTTTATTGATAGATTGATTTTTATATTGATAAAAACCATAAGCTATCAAATAGGTTAAAACACCATAAAAAACTAAATGTCCAACCTTATCAACTGCTAGAAAATCCCAAAAAGAGGGTGGTAGTTGAATACTTGAACCACTTGATAAATACAGAATAATCAAGCCCCAAATAATAGCTGGAAAAAAGAATGTCAAATTTTTTATAAGTGCTTTCAACTGTATAGATGTAAGTTAATTTGATTTTGGTGGGTGTAATTCATTTTTTTTATCTTTTTTTTAAAAAATAAAAAACCATCAAAAATTAACTAAGAAACAACTGCTTGATATGCTGCCGCATCCATCAACGTTTCCAACTCTTCCATATCCGAAATATCAATCTTAATGATCCATCCTTCCCCATAAGGATCTTGATTGACCAACTCAGGCTCTTCTTCTATTTTACTATTAAATTCAGTAATGGTACCAGAAAGTGGCATAAATAAATCAGAGACTGTTTTTACTGCCTCAATCGAACCAAAAACTTCGTCTTGGTCTAAATCATCCCCTTCCGTATCTACTTCTACAAAAACTATATCTCCTAGCTCTCCTTGTGCAAATGCGGTAATACCTACAGTTGCAATATTTCCCTCCACACGTACCCATTCGTGTTCTTTAGTATATTTTAAATTGTTAGGAAAATCCATATTTATTTTTTAAAATAGGTCGGTTAATAATATTTACGAAGCATCAAATGTAAGCGATTTTTCTAATCTATACTAAGAAAAATAAAATTATGATTTTTTTTTATTGAAATACAGGTAGCTCTAAAATTCAACAACGAGTTTCTTTTATTTAATAAGCGGATATAATTTCAAAATAACTCCATAAAATAGCACCTAAATAATCATTTAGAATATACAGAAAAAATGAATCTTTATTTTCTTGCCAAACTATTTGGAAAGCCAGTTGATTTCATTTAATTTAGTCGCCCATTAAAAAAGAATATGCAATAAGTCTTTCTAATTAGACTTTGGATGGGTTTAATCCAAATGTAGAAACCTTAAGTGTAAAAGTAGACTAAAACTTACATGAGATTTTCTGAAAATTAATTAACTCGTAATCAAAAGTGAACCTTTAATGAATAATGAAGACTATAGTAGAATAATTTTTATTGGATTTGATGATTTAAGAAAAATTAAATTTGACAAATTAGAGCAGGTTTGTGATAAGGTATTTGTTTTTGTCAATAAAGAAGAAAAAGCGATTCCTTTTGTTTTAGTACAACAGTTGCAAAAATTAGGAGAAAGTGTACAATGGATTCCTGTAACAGGGAGTAATGAAAATAATAGTTGTCATTTTTTAAGTTTCCATTTAGGTGTTGCACATGAACAAATGGATGAAGAAGTAGAATTTGCGCTTATTTCAGAAGACCCAGAATTTGATGGTATTATCATGCACCTAAATGAATTGGGCAGAAATGCAGTAAGAGTAACCGGTAATCAAGAAAAAAGTGAACATTCAAGTGACCTTAATAATATTAATTGGTCAAAAAAAGAAACGGAAGAAAGAAAAGAGGAGGAGGTAGAAAAACAAGAAGTACTATCTGTAGCAAAAGAAGCAGTACCTGTAGCTAAAGTTGGCAAAACAAATGGAGAACGTTTTGTAGAAAAGCCAAAACCTTCTGCAGTCTCTCCACAAAGTCAGCAATTATCAGAAAGAATCGCTAGAGAAACAATCAAGCGATTGGTAATGTCTGGTAATCGACCTGCAGCAATTGATGCATTAAAGAGTTACATTCTATTACAATATAATAATGTAGATGTCAATCGAAATATTGATTTGATCATTAGAAAATTAGAAAAAACAAAAGAGATAGAAGTAAAGAATAAAGAAGTACTTTACAATTTTTAATTTATTTAGTAGAGACAGAGGATAAAATAATAAGTCATTCATTTACTATACTTTGCTCGATCAAATATATTTATTCATGAAATTTTAAAAAATGGAAGAAGAGTTAGAAATGTCCATAGAAATAGCTCAAGAATCAATGAGTAGTGCAGTTGAACGGTTAAAGAGAGAATTATTAAGAGTTAGTACAGGAAAAGCAACTCCAGCAATGGTCAATGACCTTTTGGTAAATTATTATGGAAGCCCTACACCGCTAAAGCAAGTAGCAAATGTATCTAAATCAGATGCTAGAACTTTAGCCATTCAACCTTGGGAAAAGGCAATGCTGGCGCCAATCGAAAAATCTATTTTTGAAGCGAACTTAGGGGTCACCCCAATGAATGATGGGGAATTAATTAGATTAATGATTCCACCATTAACGGAGGAACGTAGAAAACAACTAAGCAAAAAAGCAAAAGCTGTTGGAGAAGAAGCAAAGGTAAGTGTGCGGAATGCTCGTAGAGATGCGATGGAAGCCGTAAAAAAAGCCGTAAAAAATGGTTATCCAGAAGATGCAGGAAAAAAAGAAGAAACAAATGTACAAGATATGACCAATACTTTTAGCAAAAAAATAGACGCTTTAATTGTTGCTAAAGAAAAAGATATTATGACGGTTTAATTTACCTACAGTTTCTTACAAAAGAAGCCCTATTCGTTCTTAATCGAACAAATAGGGCTTTTTTTTTACTAAATTTCAAATGACACAAAGATATTTAAAGCATATCGCAATTTTGCCCCAGCATCAATCATGAAGCAGTCTTTCGATATTGAAAATTTTCTAAAAAACTAAATATCGACAACATCAAAATTATTAAATATTCAAAAATAAAGCACTTTAATTAAAAATATTTTAAATTTTATAAAAAATACTTGAAAAATTTGCACCTAACATTGAATTCTATTAATTTTGTATCATCAATAAAACATAAAGTTGTTTTATAAACAATGTGAGGTGATGAAACTAGGCAGCCATGCCCTCCTGTCTCGGGGGTGAAGATAAGAAATAAACATTTCGACTTGTCGAAATAGCTAATCGCTTCGTGGAGGTTCGAATCCTTCTCTCACAGCCACTTTTCTCCAAAGCGAGAAAATTCAAATTTGACTGATCTTTCAAGAAAAAAATCCTGTTAATCATGTCATCTTGTAAATTGTAAGGTGATGAAATTTGGCAGCCATGCCCTCCTGTCTCGAGGGTGGAGATAAGAAATAAACGTTCTAACTTGTTAGAATGGCTAATCGCTCTTTGAAGGTTCGAGTCCTTCTCTTACAGCTACTTTTTAAATTTTGAATAAAAAATTTTGAATGTTGAATATATGCTTCAATTGTAAATAGCTAATTATTCAATATTCATTATTCTCTCATTCAAAATTACACAATAATGTGAGGTGATGAAATTGGCAGCCATGCCCTCCTGTCTCGGGGGTGAAGATAAGGGATAAACGTAGTATATTGGGTGGACCACAATCTTTTCTTGTACTATAGCTAACCGCTTCGTGGAGGTTCGACTCCTTCTCTCACAGCAAACAAAAGCTCCTTCATTGGGGCTTTTTTTATGCCTATTGCTTTCCCATTGTAACCAATCTATCCACAGTTAGTAAAATCACTTACAGATTAAACTCACCAAAAAACGATTAATGTCAGTTTATAAATTAAAGGGTGTAGTCCAGCATTATGCTTGGGGTGGAACTCGATTCATTCCTAATTTATTAGCTATTGAAAATAAAGCAAAAAAACCATTTGCTGAATTATGGATGGGCACACACATTAAGGGGCCAGCCAGCGTACAAACTATTGAAGGCGAAATTTTATTAGGTCATCTAATTAAGAAAGCGCCAAGAAAAAAATTAGGCCAAAGAGTAGCTGTCAATTTCAATAAAAAATTACCTTTTTTATTTAAAGTATTAGATGTGAATAGTATGCTCTCTATCCAATCACATCCAACTAAAAAAGCAGCAGAAATTGGTTTTGCTAAAGAAAATTTAACTAATATTGCTGTTATTGCCTCCAATAGAACGTATCGAGATGATAATCATAAACCAGAAGTAATGGTCGCATTGACCGATTTCTGGTTGCTACATGGATTCAAATCTATTAAAGAAATTCGAGCAGTATTGGCGATTCCTGAATTTACAAGTCTACAAACCATTTTTAGCGAGAAAGGCGATATTTTCCAATTGTACAAAGCAATTATGGAAATGCCACAAAAAGAAGTGAATCAATTACTAGCGCCATTATGGCAACGGTTACAAGTAGATTTTAAGGCAGGAAAATTAGCAAAAGCTACTGCTGATTATTGGGCAGCCCAAGCGTTCGAGGAATACACTATTGATGGAAATTTTGATAGAGGCATTTTTTCCATTTACTTATTCAATTTGGTAAATATTAAAAAAGGAGAAGGTATTTTTCAAGCAGCAGGCATTCCACATGCTTACCTAGAAGGCGTGAATATGGAATTAATGGCCAATTCAGATAATGTATTTCGAGGTGGCTTAACCCAAAAACATATTGATGTTCCTGAGTTATTAACGCATTTAGTTTTTGATGAAATCAATCCAAAAATATTAAAAGGCACAAAAGTATCCGAAGTAGAAAAAATATTTAAAACACCTGCTCCAGATTTTGAATTAAGTGAAATCACCCTTCATAAAAATCAAGTTTATCGTTCCACACAAACTACTAGTGCCGAAACTTTAATTATCATGGAAGGAGCGGCTATTATTAATTTTGATGATAAATCATTGTCTTTTAGCAAAGGAGAAAGTTTCTTTGTAGAAGCAAATACCGCTTATACGATAAAAACAACAGATACTTGTTTATTATTTAAAGCGAAAGTTCCTTAATTTAAAGGTAAAAGGTATAGAGGTTACAAGATAACGAGGTTCGTAAAATCTCACCACTTTCTAACCTTCTAACCTTGTAACCTTCCATCCCTTTTCTTTCATGCCCCAAATATCGGCAGTCATTATCACCAAAAACGAAGCAACAAATATTGCTCGATGCTTGCAGTCGATAAGAGATGTAGTCGATGAAATTCTAGTCATTGATGCTTTTAGTACAGATGATACCATCAAAATTGCTAAAGAACTAGGCGCTAAAGTGGTACAAAAAAAATGGATAGGGTATAGTCAAAATAAAAATTATGGCAATCAACTAGCAAAGCATAATTGGATTTTATCAATTGATGCCGATGAAGTCTTATCTCCAAAATTAATTGCATCTATTCAGGCTTTAAAATTGGAAGCGCAGCATGTTTATGCCATTAATCGGTTAAATAATTATTGTGGTCAATGGATCAAACATTGCAGTTGGCATCCTGATTGGAATATCCGACTGTTTCACAAAAGTAAAGCACAATGGAAAGGGGATTTTGTACACGAACGATTAAATTTCCCTACTACTATTAAAATCATTCGGTTAGAAGGCCTACTATATCATTATTCTTACCAAAATTCAGTCGATCATTGGAATCGTATTGAAAAATATGCTAAACTATCTGCTCAACAATTGTATAGTGAGGGTAAAAAAGCAACCTTCATTAAATTATGGCTAGCCCCCATTGCTCGCTTTCTGAGGACTTATTTCTTAAAAATGGGTTTTTTAGATGGGAAAGCAGGATGGACAATTAGTGTCCGAACGGGTTATTTGGTCAGGAAAAAATATAAATTACTAAAAGAATTATCCGATTCACTCTAAATAAGTTACTTCTATTTCAAGCGTCACTTTATCTGCATCAATCAAATTAGTTCTCAGGGTACTTTTAGTTACTTGACTTGCTATCCAACCCTTTCTGCCTTTCGGATACTTAGCTTCTACTAAATGGACTACTTTTTCATTAAAAAAGAAATAGATTAATTCGTCAACTTTCCTAATCGTTAATTTTTTTAAGGTAGTATTATGCGATAGTTTTTGTTCGTAGAAACTAGTGGAAACACCCCATTTTGATTGTTTCGTGTTAGCCCTTAAAGTAGCTATTTTTAGATAACTTGGCGTAACGATAAAATTCAAATCATTCCATGATAATCGGTAAGTTGAATAATCGGTCTCCTCTGTTTGGTAAGTAACTTCTATTTGATAATTTCTAGTAGTATCTATATCAAAAAAGAACCAACCACCTGTTTTTCCAATCGTGTTTTTATAAAGTTTATCAAGTCTCTCAATTTGAAGCGTTGTATCTAATTGAACAATGGGATTTGTTTCCTTCCTTAAAAATTCTTTCTGAAAAACTTGTTGATAGTCGAGTAGAGCGTATTCGTACCAGTAAGGTTTATCTATCTTAGGATTAAATAGTTCATCTACATAATAATCCCACCATAACTTAGAATATAAATTTTGGGAACATTGGAAATTTGTTGCTTTCCCTACCAATAAACTAAGACACTCTCCTCTTAACAATAATTCATTGCGGTGTTTTCGCAATAATAAGCAATGACCTAATTCATGAAAAAGAAGCGCTCTCCGTTGAAAAGTATCTAAGTCTTGCCAAATTAGTTGATTGAGGGTAATGACTTTTGGGTAAGCATTCGGTTTACTTCTACCTAGCTGATGATTTTCTAAGGTATCCAATTCAATGATTAAACCTCCTTTTTCGGGACGAATCGCAAGTCCTCTATTTGCACCAGCTACTACAAATTTTTCCACATAAGGCATCACTTCGTCTGGAGCTTGAAAGAAATCTTTTCGATGACAAGCTAGGAAAAAGAAAAGTAAGAAAAAAGAGAGGTACACTTTCATAGCATGCAAAATAAGCACACTTCCTCAAAAAAGTGCAATGAAAAATGCCAACGAAAAGTTAAGTAGAAGTGGATTGTAGGCTAGTTTAGAAATCTATCTGGAAAGGTTCACTAAATTTAGTAAATGAGGAAGTATTATACTATTTAAGTTGTCAGTTGTCGATTGCCATTCAAGATCAAAAAATCTCGAACCAACAACCGACAACTAAATTATTTATTCTTTAGACCAAGCCGTTCCATCTTTCCCATCTTTCAACTGAATCTTCAAAGCTTTTAAGGTATCTCGAATGGTATCCGCCGTTCCCCAATCCTTATTCTGACGGGCACTTTGACGAATTTTAATCACCATTTGCATTAAGCCATCTAACGTCTCATATTCACCATCGCCACCACCAGCTAAAGTATCATCTAATAAGCCAAAAATATCGAAGATAAAAGTCGTAAAAGTAGTTTTTAACGTAGAAAGTGTTTTTTCCGTAATCTGGTCAAATGCTAAATGCCCTGCTTTTAAACCATTTACTTTAGTCACCAATTCAAAGAGTCGAGCTAATGCTTTAGGCGCACTAAAATCGTCGCTCATATCTGTATAAGCTAATTGAATCAGTTCTTGAATTTCTTTATCCAATTCCCCTGCACTACCTTTTCCAGGGTGGCTTAAAGCTTGTAAAATCTTATTGGCATCCATCAATCGACGATAACCTTTTTCTGCCGCAGTTAAAGCAGCATCCGTTAAATCTAGCGTACTTCTGTAATGCGATTGCAGCATGAAGAAACGCACCACCATTGGGCTATAGCCTTTCGATATATTAGGATTATCTCCCGTAAATAATTCGCCTGGGGCAATAGAATTAGAAATACCTGTTTCTGGATCTATACTCTTCGACATCTTTTTGCCATTCATCAATAACATATTGGTGTGTAACCAATAATTGGCTGGTTGGCAATTACAAGAACCATAATTCTGTGCAATTTCATTTTCGTGGTGTGGGAATTTTAAATCATTTCCGCCACCATGAATATCAAAATTAGTACCCAAATATTTAGTACTCATTGCTGAACATTCCAAATGCCAGCCAGGAAAACCAACAGACCATGGAGAGTTCCAATGCATCAAGTGTTCTGGTGCTGCCTTAATCCAAATCGCAAAATCAGAAGGGTGATTTTTTTCGCTCTGATTTTTTAAATCTCTAGTTTCCACCAATAAATCTTCTATAATCCGACCAGATAATTTTCCATATCTATCCCCTTCGTTGGCTAATTTAATCGTATCAAAATAAACGGAACCATTCTTTTCGTAAGCATACCCGTTATCAATAATTTGCTGAACCATTTCAATTTGCTCCACAATATGCCCTGTTGCCCGAGGTTCAATACTTGGTTTCAAGGTATTAAAGATCGTCATCATGTCATGAAACCCATTCATGTATTTCTGAACGACTTCCATTGGTTCGATCTGTTCAATACGAGCTTTCTTAGCGATTTTATCTTCTGCCCCTGTATCTACGTCTCCTTCTAAATGTCCTACATCTGTAATATTTCTTACGTACCTCACTTTATATCCTAAGTGTAACAAATACCGATAAATCACATCAAAACTGACAAAGGTTCGACAATTTCCTAAATGCACATCACTATAAACAGTTGGGCCACAAACATACATACCGATGCGACCTTCGTTAATAGGATTAAAAACTTCCTTTTGTCTCGTTAAACTATTGTGAACCGTAAGTTGAGCAGACATTTTACTAGTAAATTATTCGATTAAGTAAATGAGGTGATGAGGTGATGAGTAGATGAGGTGATGAACATATAAGGTCTGACTCATCAACTCCGCTACTTATCGCCTCATTATCTAAAAAAACACAAATTTAAACCTTTTATAGACGACTAAAAATAGATTATTGTTTCACATAGAGAAACCATTTCTATTTCAACTGAATGCTACTAATAACTGGATAATGATCCGAAAAGTTCTCTCTCAGAATCTGATGACTATTAACTTGGAATTGTTGATCCGTCCAAATATAGTCAATTCTTAGTACGGGTATCGAACCGTCATAAGTCGTACCAATACCCATTGCTCGTTCTTTAAAGCCATCATTCAATGTTCTTGAAAATAGTTGATAGGTATAAGACAAAGGGGTGTCATTAAAATCACCTGCTGCAACGACGGGATATTTACATTTTTCTAAATGTGCTAAAATGGTCTTAGCTTGCTTAGAACGAACAATCGCAGACCGTTTTACTTTTCCTAACATTGCCCGAATATCCATCCATGTTTCTTTTTCTTGTAAATCTCCTTCTTTCCTCAGTTTGGAGGCATCTATAGAGACTTTATTCGATTGCAAATGTATATTATATACCCTAATTATTTGTTCATTAATAATGACATCAACAAATAAACAGCCATTGGAAGTGTTGCCAATATCCATATTTCCTTTATCATGAAAAGGATATTTAGAATAGATACCGAGTAATTTATTTTTAGGTTGATAAATATAAGGATACTCTTTTTTGCTAATTGGGCTTTTATTAGCGTAAGCTTCTTGAAGTAATATAATGTCAGGATGATATATTGCTAAACTTTGATTCAGTCTCTTTCTAGTCTCCTTTTTTAATTTTCGATAACTCATGCTGTTCATGGTCATGATGGTCAACTCTTCTTTCTGTTTAGGTAAGGCAGTATTCAACCCTATAAAGCTTTGAAAATGATTCCAGCCAACTAAAATACAGCCAACCGAAAATAGAAAGTACCATTTTCTTAGCCAAATCCACCATAAAATAAAGATCATGTTGAAGAGGAGTAACCAAGGATACCCCATGCCTAAAAAAGAAAAAAACCAAAAGGAAGCTGGGTCAACAAAAGGAGACAAGTAACAAAGGAAAGTTATTAGAATGAGTAGCAGGTTAAGCCAGCGCAACGTCTTTTCCATTCGCTGAGAAATAAGGTTTTGGGGGTTAATTATTTTTTACTAGCATTGAATAGAAACTCTTTCTCAGCCGCACTTAAACTTTCGTAGCCAGTTTGCTTAATTTTATCTAGGATCGTATCAATTTTTTCTTGGTGCGATAAATCCACCGAATCAGAAGTAGCATTACCTTTAGCTTGTTTTTTATTCGGGTTTTTATAAGCCATTCGTGGGCCTTTTCTAGACTTCGCTTGCGCCATCTCAGGAACACCTTTGTATAAATTAACGATCTTATCTAAAACGCGATTGACTCCAATAGATAAGTCTGTTCCTTCTCTTAATTTTAAAATAAAGAACCAACCAAATAAAGCACCCCCTAAATGGGCAATATTTCCACCTGTATTATTTAAATCCGCAACGCCCATTAGACTGAATAGTACAACGATTGCCGCAATGAATTTTAATTTAACATCCCCGAAAAAGAGTAATCGAATAATATAATCTGGAGAAATAACTGCCGCTGCAACTACAATAGCATTAACTGCGCCTGATGCACCATAAGCAAATCCTTCCCCTCCATAAGCTACATTTGCAAAAATTAAATACGCAACAGCTCCTGATAACCCACCTAAAAGATATAAAGGCAATACGCGTTGGTTACCAATAAAATCTCCTACAATTCGACCAAACCAATACAAGAAAAGCATATTCCAAAGAATGTGAAAAAAGCCAAAATGTAAAAACATGTGGGTAAAAAAGACCCAAGGATGTGTTAAGTCGAAAAATAAATTACCGGAAATGGATAAAAAGTTGGAGAAATTCTCAAAAGCAGGGTCAAAAGTCGCATCACCTCCGTGTACAATTCTTAGTATCAATTTCACCAAATACACAAAAAGGAATACACCGATATTGACAAAGATGATACGAGTGACCATATTCCCATAAGAGAATTCCTTTTTAACATCTTTCCATATTGAATCAAACATTATTGAGTCCGTTTTTTCTATTGCGAGTTATTAGTTTTCAATTTTGGCAGTTGTATAAACAATCAATAACTAATTGTTTAGCGTCAAAAATAAGCACTTCCTTTTCTTTATTCAACTATATTCGACAAAGGTCTGTACTTATAGTTAAGAATATAACGATTTTCGCCCTTTTTAGTTGTCTACTATTAGTTTAAGTCTCCAGTCTTCCGCCAAAGGAGTAATAAAATCATCCCAAATAAAGCACCACCAATATGAGCAAAATGGGCTATATTATCCCCCGAAGTAGCATTCATACCTAGTCCTAATTCCACAATCATTAAAATAGGGACAAATATTTTTGCTTTGAATGGAATTGGGAAAAATTCCATTTCTGGAAACATTAGACCAAACCCCAACAAGAGGCCAAAAATAGCACCTGATGCACCGACCATTGGAATAGAGGCAATACCTTGATTATACCCTTCTGCTAAATTTTGAATAAAAGCACTACTCATACGAGGCGCTTCTGCTACATTATTTTTTAAGCCCTGTGCAATTTCTTTATATTGATCGGTCCCATAAGAAGTCATAATCTGTTTAATCTCCTCATGGTTATTAAAAAAATCAAAGTAAGCGCTATGCGAAGGCGCTGCTTGAAAAGCCATAACTGCCTGCTCCAAAGAATATATCTCATAAAAATTAGCGGCACTATGCAATAAAGCACCACCTAAAGCACAAAAAATATAGAATAATAAAAACTTCTTGGGGCCCCATAATTCTTCCAGAAATCGACCAAACATAAACAAACTAAACATATTGAAAAGCAAGTGTGTCAAATCCCCATGCATAAAAAAATGGGTTACCACTTGGAAAGGTTGGAAGTTAGGAGAGGTTGGGTAATAAAGCGCCAAAAAATCTAAACCAATAATTTGGTCAGCGATAAAAACAAGTACATTGATAATCAATAAGTGCTTAACAACATCTGTAAGTCTAAACATGATTGGTAATTTTCAATTTTCAATTTTCAATTTTCAATTTTCAAAATACCGTACAAAAATTGTTTGCTAGAATAGAGGCATTTTCAATCAGTTATGCGCTCTGTCTCTTTTTGAAAATTTTAAATTGAAAATTGAAAACTGAGTCCTAAGAAGTTAACTAGAAAACAAGTTATCCAGTTCATCTAGTTCGTAGGTAATAAAACAATTTCGACCAAATGGGCTTTTAAACGGCGTTTCGCAGGCAAAAAGTTGGTCAATTAACTCCCGCATTTCAGCAATTGTTAAGGATTGTCCTTTTTTAATAGCCGCACTTCTAGCCATCGAACGAGCAATTTTCTCATCTACCCCTAAATCTAAATCAATATTTGATTCATATTGTTGCAACAAGGTTTCTACTAATTTTTGTTCATCTGTCGTTCCTCGCCAATCAGCAGGCATTCCATGAATGACAAATTGTCCACTTGCAATCTCTTGAATATCGATGCCTAATAAATTAATCTGCGGCAAAATCTCTCTTAACATTGGCGCTTGTAAGGGAGAAACTTGCACAGGTTTCGGAAACAATTCTTTTTGGGTAGGCGCTTGTTGATCTTTGAGCATAAATAAATATTGTTCAAATAGAACCCGTTCATGTGCCGCTTGTTGATCAATTAATAAATACCCCGATTTAATATGACTAACGATATAGCGTCCATGAATTTGGTAAGGTGTTTTTTGATTATTAGAAAAACTTTTTCCTGAATCATCCAGTTCTGGTGCATTGGACCATTTACTCTTAATAGTTATAGCTTCTGATGGGTTTCCGTCTTCATCCGTTTCTGCTTCTTCTCCATCCTCATCAAACATTTCTAGACCATCATATAATTTTCGCCAATTTTTCAAATTATTCGCATCCCTATTATCGTCAATATCCGAAGGTGGAGTAGGCGTATAATTATTGCCAGAAGTAGCCCCTTGGTTTGGAGATGCCTGATTCTGATTAACTCGACTTCCTGAAGAAGACGCCAAAGTTGGTTGATATAATCCCACCTCTCGGTCAAAATCCAACATCGGGGTAATACTATTTTGCCCTAGTGCATGTCGAACGGCTACCTTTAGATAGTTATACACCAATCGTTCATCATCAAATTTTATTTCTTGCTTAGTTGGATGTACATTAATATCAATTCTATCGGGATCCATTTCTATAAAAATGGCATAAAGTGGATAAGTATCTTTTTGCAATAAATCCTCATAAGCAGCCATGACCGCATGATTCAAATAACCGCTTTTGATAAAACGATTATTGACAAAAAACAACTGTTCTCCTCTAGTTCGCTTAGAAAACTGAGGTTTACCAATATATCCTTGAATTTTTATAACATCTGTTTCTTCCGATACAGGCACTAATTTTTTATTAGCATTGGTTCCCCAAATGCCGACAAGGCGTTGTCTCAAATTTCCAGCAGGTAAATGAAAGACTTCTGAATTATTATGGTGAAGCGAAAAGAAAATATCCGGATTGGCAATGGCAATACGTTGAAATTCATCCATGATATGGCGCATTTCAACAGTATTAGACTTTAAAAAACGGCGTCTAACGGGCACATTAAAAAACAAATTTTTAATAGATAAGTTAGTACCAGTAATACATTGGCAAGCTTCCTGAGTTTTCAACTCTGAGCCCTCAATCACTATTTTAGTACCCAACTCGTCTATTTGTCGACGAGTGCGCATTTCGACTTGCGCTACAGCGGCAATAGAAGCCAATGCTTCCCCCCTAAAACCCATAGTACGAATCGCAAAAAGATCTTTAGATTCTCTGATTTTAGAAGTAGCGTGTCGTTCAAAACACATTCGCGCATCTGTTTCAGACATGCCACAACCATTATCAATTACTTGCACAAGTGTTTTCCCAGCCTCTTTGACAATCAGCTTGATAATCGTACTCCCCGCATCGATGGCATTCTCCAGTAATTCTTTAACCATTGAGGCGGGACGTTGAATGACTTCTCCCGCAGCGATTTGATTGGCAATAGAATCTGGTAGAAGCTGAATCACATCAGCCATAAATTTTGTTCTTTTTTACTAATGCTTGAAAAATTAAATAACGGATAAGAAATAAGTTGGACATTTTGCATTTGATTCCCCACGAATTTATTACCCCACGAATTAGAGTTGTTTAAGTTGTTTTTTGAGCATTAGTAAATCACTTAAAATACTTTTTACTACTCAAAAAATAAACCCAAGCTAACTTAAATCCTTAATTTCTCAAAAGTAAAAATAAAAATCTCATTAAACAACGGCTATCTCCTTTCTTTACTCCATCATATCAACAATTTCTGTCAAGTATATTTCAAACAATACATAAGATAGGAGGACTAACCCTATAACAGTAATTAATAAGACTCGATTAGACCGCTTAAGTTCTTTGGTACGAATCGCTCTAGTTTCTCTAAATCCAACGCCTGCACTTCCTGCTTTTCCTTTAAATCCTTTACGTAGTCGTGCGGTAACGGCCTTTGTATCCCCTTTAGTTTCGTCCTTATACTTACTCAATCGCTCTTGTAATTCTTCTTTTTTAGGATCCCAATACCTAGGTTTATAATCAAATTTTTGGTTTTGAGGTGTTTTAAAAAATCGCATTAATGCCATAGTACTCATTTTATATCGTGATGAATCTTTTCTGGTTAGATTAACAAATTTAACAAAAAGGTGTTTAGCCAGCTAAATTTTTTCCATCTAAAACAAAAAATCCGCTGCTTAATGTATGAGCAACGGATTTTTGATAGTCTAAAACGTTATAAATTCGATTCATCTATCCTTTAGCTTCGTTCTGATCTGCTATCGGTTTACTAAAATCCATAGTAGCCATTTCTTTCGTCACTTGCGCATCTATTGTCGGAGAATTTTTATTACCTTGGAAATTATATAAAGCTAGAATACCTTCATCATCCTTTATTTGATTGTGGACGACTTCCAGAATAGGTGTATCTAAACCTACAGCATCTGCTATTTCTCTTAGCGTTATTCTACTTTTATTACCTTTCAATAAGTCAAAAACAGAACGAATCCCAATAGCCCGCAAACGATGAATATCGTCTTTAACATAGCAAATTAATTTTGCCTGACCAATCCAATCCAATAATTGTCGAGCATCATAAGGGGTTTCTGCAATCAGTTGCGTTAAACTAGAAGTTGCTAAATTTTGTGCATTATCAATACCAATTTCTTCTAATCGTTCTTTATGATAAATACTAATCCCTTCAATATTATAGAGATTAAGTGATTTTTCGGTTACACTTTCACTAGCTACAAATGATTGGTATCGGCGAACTAAATAATTTAAAATCCGCTGTGGAAAAATACCTGCCAAAAAGGAAACGGCTGCCAAAGATGATTTTAACGTAAATAACTGCCCTGTTGGAGAATTTGGATCTGCTGCTGATTCTTCTCCCACTAAAAAAGATAAAACTAAAGCAACTGCCGAAGCCAATAAAATTCTAATACCTGCGCTATAATAAACGCCTGGTGACAAATCTAAAGCTCGTAACCGTCGAATAATATTATAAGCAGAATACAAAAAGCCGCCGGCAAAAGCCCAAGCCAATACAGAAAAACTTTGATTGACAACTGCGGTATTCTCCGTACCATAAAAAGGGCCAGAAAGAAATACATTATCACTAAAATCAACTCCAGCCCCAGCAAAAGCAAAGGCGGCTATAAATCCAAAAAAGATAAGGAAGGCAAAAAGAACAGGAAAGATGTATCTCGAAATAGAATAACTGTCTCGAACAGTTCGAGACGTACTAATGCCCATTTCCTTGATTGATTTAGTAAATTCTTTCTCTTTTTGTGGTATCACCACCATAAAAAAGGACATGGCGGTAAACGGTATAAATCCACTAATTACCACCACTAGAATGACGCTAAAGGTTGGTAATAAATCATTCATCCAATCCATAATAGTATGTTTTTTAGTTTGATAGATTTTAGGAAAATCTATATTGTTAGTTTTCTAAGGGTGAAAATACTAAGTATAATGCCCGTAAGCAAATTTCCTTATTGAAACCAACTAGATAATGGATAAAATACGTTCATTCTGGAGGATTTTACTTGGGTATATGCTCTTTTCCCAAGCCCGCTGCCCTAAGCCCTCCGCTACTTCAGTTTCTCATTATTCGCATGTCGTTCTTTATCTCGAATAGATTTTTTAATCAAGTTTTTCTCCAAAGCAGCAGTCAGGTCAATCCCTGTTTGGTTAGCTAAGCAGATCAAAACAAATAAAACATCCGCCATTTCATCGCCTAAATTTTCTTTGGCATTCGCTTCATCTTCTTTTCTTTTAAAAGATTGTTCTCCATACATTCTAGCCATTAAGCGAGCGACCTCTCCAACCTCTTCAGTTAAGATTGCTGTATTGGTTAATTCATTATAATAGCGAATGCCGATGGTCTGAATCCAATTGTCTACTTCTTTTTGTGCTGCTTCGATTGTCATATTTGAGTTGCGGGTTGCGAGTTACGAGGTTCGTGACTCTAGTTGTTAATAAAGTTTGTAATATTAGCCATCTGTTAGGGTATTTCCAAAACGAAAACCTAACTTTTTCTTCCTTTTCCAATCATTTTTAAAAGAGCTTACGTAAACTAAAATATAAAAAATGATTTAGTCGTTCAGTTAGCATTCTAAACAAACGGGCAATTAGAGTAGTTAAATGATTACTTTTGTTTTCTGCTCTAAAAACGAGTACATGCTATATTTGCAGTACTTTAACCTATAGACACAATAGTTAGAAGATCGTAGACTTATCAAGCAAACCACTAGAAAAATTTAAATAGAACATGGATAAAATTAAAATTCTTTGGGCGGATGATGAAATAGATTTATTGAAGCCACAAATTATGTTTTTGGAGAAGAAAGGATATGAAATGATTACGGTCAGTAATGGTTACGATGCCTTAGAAGAATGTGAAACCCATAACGATATAGACGTTGTTTTCTTGGATGAATCTATGCCCGGTATTACAGGCTTAGAAACGTTGACAAAAATTAAAGATGCCTATCCACACTTACCTGTGGTCATGATTACCAAAAATGAGGCAGAGAATGTGATGGAAGAAGCCTTAGGTGCACAGATTACCGACTATTTAATTAAGCCAGTTAATCCAAATCAAATATTACTGACGCTTAGAAAGATAATTGATGGTAAACGTTTGATCAAGGAACGAACTTCTTCGGACTACCAACAAGAATTTCGACAAATTTTGATGGAAATCAATAGTGGTTTAGATTTCAAAACTTGGGTAGATACCTACCAAAAAATAATTGGCTGGGAATTAAAATTGGATACGTCTAATACCACCGAAATGTCTGATATTTTGACGATGCAAAAGAGTGAAGCAAATGCTGCTTTCTCTAAATTCATTATCAAAAATTATGTCAAATGGGTCAATGAAGACATCGAGGCGCCAACTATGTCTAATAATTTGATGCGTCAGAAGATTTTTCCAGAAATGGATAGTAATAGACCGACCGTAATGGTCTTAATGGATAATTTACGGTACGACCAATGGAAAATTTTGGAACCAATCATTAGTGAATTATATAGAATAGACGAAGAAGATTATTTTTATAGTATTTTACCTACGTCTACTCAATACAGCAGGAATTCCATTTTTTCTGGTTTGATGCCTTCTGAAATAGCAACACGTCACCCTGAATGGTGGAAGAATGACAACGAAGAAGGTGGCAAGAATATGCACGAAGCAGATTTATTAGAGGCGCAAATTAATCGAACTTTTAGAAAGCCGATTAAATTTGATTATACTAAAATCACCAATGTTTATCACGCTAAGCAATTGAATGATAACATTTTGAATTATTTGCATAATGATTTAACGGTAATTGTCTATAATTTCATTGATATGCTATCGCATGCTCGAACGGAAATGGAAGTATTGAAAGAATTAGCCGGTGATGAAAAAGCTTATCGGTCTTTAACTCGTTCTTGGTTTTTACACTCTCCATTATGGTCCGCTTTACAAAAAATTGCAGAAAAAGATGTCCAGTTGATTATTACAACTGACCACGGAACGATTCGAGTACATCAACCGTCTAGAGTTGTGGGAGATAGAGAAACAACGACCAATCTTAGATATAAAGTAGGTAGAAATTTGAAGTATGACAGAAGAGATGTTTTGGAAATCAGAAATCCTAAAAAAGGATTATTACCAAGACCAAATGTAAGTTCTACTTTTATTTTTGCCAAAGAAGATAAATTTTTCTTGTACCCAAATCGGTATAACTACTTTAATAATTACTATAAAAATACTTTCCAACATGGTGGTATTTCTTTAGAAGAAATTATTTGTCCGATTATTCGTTTGTCCTCTAAGAAGTAGCAAGGATAAAAGGGTTAAAAAAGAATCCCCAAGTAACCTAGTCGGTCACTTGGGGATTCTTTATATCTTCTCTAAATCTCAGGCGACATCAATATAATTGGTCGTAAAGCTATTGAAACTAGCATTAATTACTATCTTGGTAATCCTGAAAAATCAGGTCATCCTGTAGTTATACAGAAAAACTCTCTCCACAAGCACAAGTTCGTGCGGCATTCGGGTTATTAAAATAGAACCCTTTTCCATCTAAGCCACCAGAAAATTCTAGTGTTGTATTAAATAAGTATAAAATACTGCGAATATCACTAACGATTTTAACGCCATTATCTTCAAAAACTTGATCATCAGGTTTATCCACATTATCAAAGTCCATATTATAGGACAAACCAGAGCAACCACCACTCGTCACACTTACTCGGACAAAATAATTTTCATCGTACTTCTCGGTGGTTTTTACTTCCTGAATTCTTTCTTTGGCGGAATCTGCTACAAATAACATGGCTTATATTTTAGAACGGTACACGATTGACGGCACACGGTGAAAAAATGGAATTTTATCCTTTATTTTAGGATAATGATCAATACTAAAAATATTAGTGCTTATATAAAAATCGAACTCAATGTCTTTTCTCCAACAAATTTATCTATAATACTAACAATACACAATAAAGAAAAAGTTCAAAGAACCAATTAAATCCTGCATATTACACATCATAAACAGGAATATTGAATCTACCAAACAAGCTAGGGTAAAAGAAACTTCATGTTTTTAAATTTTCACACAAAGTAGTCTCTCTTTTCTCAATGTAATAATCTCTAATCTAAAATTATATTAACCCTTCCTTAAACATTTCCCAAACAGGACTCAATGCTCTCAACTGTGTCGTACCTGCTTTTACTTTCTCTATTGTAAAATCAATTTCTTCCTCCGTTGTAAATCGCCCTAAACTAAATCGAATAGACGACTTAGCTAAATCATCGGGTATCTCCATTGCCGTCAATACATGAGACGGGTCAAGAGACGCAGAGGTACAAGCAGAACCTGTGGCAACAGCAATACTCTGATTAAAAGTCATTAGCAAGCCTTCGCTATCCACATGCCGAAAAGATAAATTACTAACTTGTGGTAATCTATGCGTTGTTGTTCCATTAACAGAACATTCTTCTATTTCTGATGATAAAGTAGTTTCCAATTTATTTCTTAATTGATTCAATTTAATTGCCTCTGCTTCCATTTCTACTTGAGCAATTTCCGCCGCTTTTCCAAAGCCAACAATACCAGGTACATTTAACGTTCCTGAACGCATCCCTTCTTCATGCCCACCACCATCAATCTGTGCAGTCAGTTTAACTCGTGGTCTTCTTCGATTGACAAATAAAGCGCCTACCCCTTTGGGTCCATACATTTTATGCGCAGTAAATGCCATTAAATGAACGCCTATTTCTTTTGGGAAAGTTGGAATTTTGCCAACTGCTTGCGTTGCATCGCTAAACAATAAAACACCTGCTTCTTCGCATATTTTTCCAATCTCAGGCATTGGCTGAATCACCCCCGTTTCATTATTAGCCCACATGATAGCAACCAATACGGTCGTTGGTCTAATAGCAGCTTGTAACGCTTCTAAATTGATTAAACCAGCTCTATTCACTTTTAAATAAGTTACCTCAGCCCCTTGTTTTTCAAGATATAGACAAGTATCTAAAACCGCTTTATGCTCCGTTTCTACGGTAATGATATGGTTACCTTTTCTGCGGTACATTTCAAAAACACCTTTCAGCGCTAGATTATCCCCTTCCGTTGCGCCTGAGGTAAAAATAATTTCTCTTTCGTCAGCGCCAATTAAATTGGCAATTTGATTTCTTGCCTTGCTAACAGCTTCCTCTGCTTCCCAGCCGAAAGGGTGACTCCGACTAGCAGCATTACCCGACATTATTGTAAAATAAGGCAACATCACTTCTACAACTCTTGGGTCACATGGAGTCGTGGCATTATAATCTAAATATATTCTTTGATTTTTTTTCATTCCTTCATTGTGTCTATTACGAAAGTAACCAATTTTTTTCAAAGAAGTTGAGTTAGGTGATCAGATGAATTGCTAGCATCCATTAATTTTGGTTGCTTCAAATAATTTAAATTTACTGGATAACAAGAAGTTATCCAATAAAACAGAAAAACCCTTTGCAATATTTCTATTACAAAGGGTCTCTTTATAGTACTACAAAAGGTAAATAATTATCCTTCTGTATTTTCTTCTTCATTAACTATTCCTGTAATTGCTGCGCCATTAGCTACTATTTCATCTAATTCACTAGTAGCTTCTTCTACTACGGCAGTTGGTGTTTCTACACTAGCAGCTTCTGCTACTGGCGTTTCTTCTACAACCGTTTCAGCTACAGGAGGTGTTTCTTCCACAATTGCGGTAACAGCAGCACCATTAGCAACTACTTCTGCCACAGGAGCTGGTGGTGTTTCTGCAACTGTTTCTTCTTTCTTAGCGCCTAATGCTTCTGCTGCTTTTTCTAATTTGCCATCGTCATCTTTTCTAGCAGCTGCTGATGCAGCTATCTTAGAAGCAATAGCAGCTTTAGCAGCAGCCTTAGCAGCAGCTATTTCTCCTTGCTTTTGACGTTTAGCTTCCTTCTCTTTTTGAGCAGCGATTCTTTTTTCTAAGTCTGTTTTAGTCTGTTGCATTTCTGCTAACTTTTCATTCTTAGAACGGATACGCTCTTTCGTCATTTTTATCTTAGCTTGACGAATCTGTGCTTCTAGTTGCCCATCAGAAGAATCAATTTTCCGTTGTTGGAAATTTAAATCCTCTTGATCTCGAGAAATTGATTTTTGCATTTTATCAATTGCTCCTAGCAAGCCATTATATCTACGGTTTAACCGATCTAAAGCAGAAGATTCATTATTGGCGTTAGGGCCAAAACGTTTTTCCTTCACTACTTTGAAAGTCGCATCTAAGCGTTCCCATATTTTAGAACGATGCTCTCTGGTTAATTTTATTTCTCTAAAATTTCGTTGTAGTTCTTTTAATTCGTCAAAAAGTGCGGGTAATCGCGTACCTTCAATCGCACGTTTTTCCAAATTAGCTAACTTTTCCATGAACTGATCATGAAGCTGTGAAGAAGTATTACGAAACTCTTCGTCTAAGGTAGAACGCAATTCCTTCATTTGAGAGAATAATGCATTTGTTTCATCTCTTAGAGCATCTGCATGTCCTCTCAATAAGTTTCGCTCTCGCACTTGATTTTGGACTTTTGACCAGAATGTTTTTAATTCATTCCAAGAATCATTGCTAAAGGATTTCAATCCTGCAACCTTTGCTTTCAATTCCCCCAACTCGGTTTGGTAAACCTCGTTAAGTTTAGAAGAAAGCACAACAAAATGCCATTCCGTTTGCGCTCGTTGAATAATGTCACCTCTTTCTACCTTAATGTCTGCGGGTAGTAAGCTGTCTGACATAGACAATTCTCTTTCTAGGTGGGTCGCACTTTCAGGAAAAGGTACAGCTACATCATTTCTCCAATCACCAAGTAATTGTCTCGCAAATTCGTCGGTGGCTACGGCTTCTGGGAAAGTCCAAATATCTACCTTGTTATCTTCGGATCGCAATTGCATAGCAATTAAAATCTTCTCTTCCGTTGCGTTGGAGCCCCACAAAACAAGTTTAGTCTTCATATTATACAAGTATGTGTTATACGTAAAACGGTTTATATGCCGCTAATTAAAACTCAATGAATCTTTAATTTTCAGGTTTTTTGAAAATGATTCACTTTAGTAAATTAAAATACAAAAGTATATCGGGGTGTGGTATATTATTAGGTTTTTGATAGTAAATCTAATAATACATTGTCTGGTTATTGCTAGATATGTAGTTTTGAATCAGCACGCAGTTAAATTAGATACTGAAAAAAACGCTACCTGTTACGTAAATTTAGCAATATAAAATATTAATTTCCAAATATTTAGCTACTTCAAGTACTTATTCGGCACTAAACCGCCACTTTTTCGCTCCCAACAAGGTTTTTAGCAGCTAAATACTCTGCAATTTGTACTGCATTTGTCGCTGCACCTTTTCTTAAGTTATCAGCAACGACCCAAATATTTAACGCATTATCGGCTGACTCGTCTCTACGAATTCTACCAACGAATACTTCATCTTTATTTTTAGCAAATCGTGGCATTGGATAACTATGCGCTTTTAAATCATCTAAAACGATGACTCCATCCGCATCATTTAAAAGTTGTTTAACATCTGCAACCTCATAAGGTTTCGCAAATTCGATATTTACCGTCTCTGAGTGTCCACCATGTACAGGTACTCGAACTGCCGTAGCGGTAATTCTTAAACGATCATCTCCAAAAATTTTCTTAGTCTCATGGACTAATTTCATTTCTTCTTTGGTATAATCATTCTCTAAGAAAATATCGCAATGTGGAATACAGTTATCAAAAATTGGATGCAAATAAGCCATTTCCTCTTTTGCTAAAGGGGAATCATGTTTTTCCGCTTCATACTGTCTTACAGCTTTGACACCTGTTCCTGTAATAGATTGATACGTTGAAATAACCAATCTATTAATAGTATAAGCTTTATGTAATGGTGCTAAAGCAACCACCATTTGTATAGTAGAACAATTTGGGTTAGCAATAATTTTATCTGCTTCCGTTAATTCACCTGCATTAATTTCAGGAACGATTAACTTTTTAGTAGCGTCCATTCTCCAAGCTGAAGAATTATCAATAACCGTTGTACCTACTTCCGCAAATTTAGGCGCCCATTCTAAAGAAACACTTCCTCCAGCAGAAAAAATTGCGATATCTGGTTTGGCAGCAACAGCAGTCTCTAAACCAATAATCGTATGCTCTTTTCCTTTAAACGTTAATTTTTTACCTACAGAACGCTCAGAAGCGACGGGTAAAAATTCAGTAATTGGGAAATCTCTTTCTGTTAGTACCTCACACATTACTGTACCAACTAATCCTGTTACGCCAACAACAGCAACTTTCATCTGAAAAAAAAATTTATGGACTCGAAAAAAGAAAAATCAATAAGTAAAATGATAAGCAATATTTTTCATCGTCTTACTTTGCTTTTCTCTAAGTCACGTATTAAAGTAAATGAACATACGAACTATTTTTAAGATTTGTTACTGACTAGCAAAAAATCTCGTAAATTTATCCACTTTGTATGTCCGTTAATTTTAGATTTGCAAAGATAGGGGCATTTTAACTTTATTGCTACTTAAAAAGAAAGTTAACCTGCATTCTGTCTTAGCTAAATATCATTTAATTCTCCGTAAGCAGGCTTAATTTCAAAAATAATGAGCAAACTAACTATTCTATACATTTTCTCTTTATTTTTAGTTCCCTTAACGGCACAAGTTACAGATGATTTTTCAGATGGTAATTTAACCGATGCACCAACTTGGGAAAGAGATACCAGTGATTTCCTTATCAATTCAGATGGGCAATTACAGTTAAATGCAGCAACTGCTGGAACTACTAGTATTATTGTAAGCACAACGTTAGAAAAGGAAATGGAATGGATTTTTTTTTTTCAAATGGACTTCAACCCTTCTACTAGTAATGCTACCCGTATATATTTACAAGCGGATGACGCCAACTTATTAAATAGCTCCGGTTATTTTTTAGAAATCGGAGAAAGTGGAAATAATGATGCTTTACAATTTTACCGGCAGGACGAGGGTACAAAAGTATTATTAGGCAAAGCTACTTTAGGTGCTGTTGCAACGATGCCTAGTGTAAACATTCGAGTGGTTAGAAAAGAAGGAAAATGGCAGATTTTTGCAGATTATACTGGTGGAAATAATTTGATGCTAGATTTAACCGCTGATGATACGACTTTTAATGAAATCGGTAGTTATTATTTTGGTTTTTACTGTAAGTATACCGCAACTAGATTAACTCATTTTTTCTTCGATAACGTAGCGATAACCAAACTAGTAGCAGACACTATACCTCCATCTTTAACGGAAATAAAAATAATAGACGAAGAAAATATAACACTATTTTTTGATGAATCAGTAACAACAAGTTCGGCTACCAACATTAATAATTTTTTAATTGACAAAGGAATTGGAAATCCAATAGTTGCTACGCTTGAACAAGCAAATCAAATAAATTTAAGTTTAAAGCAGCCACTTATTAATAATGAAAATTATACAGTAATCATTCGCGACATCGAAGACTTAAATGGCAATAAAGTCATCAGTTTCGATACGACTTTCTTATTTACAAAAGTAGAATTAGCTGAACAATATGATATTTTGATTAATGAAATCATGGAGGACCCAAATTTAGATGGTGGAGGTACATTGGGTTTGCCAGATGTAGAATATGTAGAGTTATACAATCGAAGTAATAAAACAATTAGTTTAGAAGATTTTGTTTTTACAGATGGCAGTAGGGCTGCCGTTTTCCCAACCTATCAACTATTACCTAATGCTTATTTAATCATTGGTAAAACCAATGCAGCAGCACTAGCCGAATTTGGCAATTTTCTGGGCCTAGCAAATTTTCCAACTTTAAGTAATGAAGAGGAATTGGTTTTAAAAAATGAATTTGGAGAGACGATTGATGTCGTGAATTATAACCAAGACTGGTATAGCAATTCAACGACAGCAGGAGGTAGTTATGCCCTTGAAAGAGTGAATCCCAATAATCCATGTTTAGGGGCAATTAATTGGCAAGGCGCCACTTCCTTTTTAGGTGGAACACCGGGTAATCAAAATAGTATTTTTGAGTTAACAACCGATTTACCATTAAACTTAGTAACGGCCTATCCAATTAGCCCAACCCACATAAAATTATCTTTTGACAAGGCAGTTTCCCTAGAAATGTTAATGGAGGCTACTAATTATAGCATTACAAATAATGAAGTTATTGGTACTATTCTACTAGAAAATAATTTTACCGAAATCACTCTAGAACTAGTCAATCCTTTAATTCCCAATCAAATCGAAACTATTAGTATTGCAACCACTTTGCAAGATTGTCTTGGTATACCTATTAATAGACAACTAAGTATTCCAATTGCTTTACCAACGCAACCCGATGCTAGTGATCTAGTAATCAACGAAATTTTGTTCAATCCACAAACAGGCGGCGTCGATTTCATAGAGTTTTTCAATCGCTCTGAAAAAGTCATTGATTTAAATGGTTTATTAATAGCGAATCAAGCGCTAGATAATCCACAGATAAAAGCTATCAATATTCAAAAATTAGTTTTCCCAAATGATTATATTGTTTTAACAGAAAGTCTAAGCGATATTAAAAATCGGTATACTGTTCAAAATCCTACAGCCATTTTTGTACAAGATTTACCCACTTTTGGAGATAAAGATGGAAATATTCAGCTGTACACAAATGATGAATTAACGACTATTTTTATGGATGAATTTAATTATTCGGCGGACTTTCATACGCCTTTGTTAAATGATAAAAATGGCGTTTCTCTGGAAAGAATAAATCCTGATTTACCCACCCAAGATGCGGGTAATTGGCATTCCGCTTCTGAATCAGTTGGGTATGCTACACCAACTTATCAAAATTCTCAGCAACTTGAATCCAACACCCCAAGCACTACTATTTTTTCTTTATCGAATACTCGACTGTCTCCAGATGGTGATGGATTTGAAGATGTTTTACAAATTAATTATGCCACCGAACAAGCAGGGTATGCTGCAACTATCCATATCTATAATGCCAATGGACAACTGATTGATAAAATAGCTCAAAATGAGTTATTGGCTACGGAAGGTACTTTTAAATGGGAAGGCATTACCTCGGGTGGACAAAAAGCACCAATTGGGATTTATGTACTTTGGATTGAGTATTTTAATTTAGATGGGCGTATTGAACGAATGAAGAAGGCGATTGTCGTAGCTGGAAAGTTATAAGTAATATTCTACAAAATCAAAACTCCAAAGAAAAACTAACATTAGGCGTAAACCCAAGCATCAACGCTTCTATCCCAGTTATTTGATTGATCGGTTGATTATTATCTCCTCGTTCGTTTGGAACAGAACGAATAAATTGTTTGTACTTCACATTTTCTCGATTCAACACATTAAAAATAGAAGCGCCAACTCTTGCTTTGGTTGTTCCCATAGTAAATTTATAGCCAGCAGAAATATCTAATCTAGCATAATCCTTTAAGTACGAAATTCGGTCACTAAGTTTTAAGTCCTTCCTATCTTGTTGTCCATCAATAATCGTTAAATCGGTATACGCTCGACCAGAACTAAAAACATAAACTGCCGAAAAATCAAATTTTTTATAACGATACTGATTGACTAATTTTACTTGATGGCGGCGATCGTCAAGGGAAGGAAAAGGGTTACCACCATCTATTTTTGGAAAGCTATGCGTGGTTTTACTTAAAGTATAAGATAACCAACCTGTATAATTACCCGCATTCTTTTTTAATAAAATATCTATTCCTTTAGAAACGCCCGTTCCATTATAAAATTCAAATAATTTATTAGAAGCAGTATTAACATCACCTGTTAAAAAACCATTGGCAGTTGGGGCAAACTCGGTTACGCCATCTAGATTTTTATGATAAGCCTCCACATCTAATTCAAAGCCATCGTTTTTTAAGTTGAAACCTATCATACATTGCTTGGAAGAAGCAACGGGCGAATCGCCCCTTTGGTCGGTACTTAAAACCCAATAATCGTAGCTCTTACCAAAGCGGTCTTCTCGTTCGTTCGTTCTTAAAAATTGATAATATTGACTACAGGAAGCTTTCAAATGCAACTGTTCCGAAGCTTCATAAGTAAGACTAATTCGAGGCGATAAATAATTCTTTTGAGTAACCGTATAATAAGTGCTTCTTAAGCCTAAACCAAGATTAAATTTATTAAATCCTGTTAAGTTATATTGTAGATAACCAGAGTGTTGACTACCCGTTAAATCTTGATTTAATCGCGTTTTGTCATCGACCAATAAATTAGAAACCACCTGATTATTGACCAAATGGTATCCGAAAACCACTTGCTGTTTTTTACTGATAGCCCAAGCATTTTTAATATTTAACTCCGTTCCTTTAATGGAATTAGCAAAATTATTCGTTGAAGTATCTGAAGTATCTATTCTAATATTGTCTTGATTATTTGGTGGCATTCCTGGCCTAGGGGTAGGCCTTCTAGTTATTTCTCGAACCAAAGTGGAATTAATTGATTGGTAGTCATTATAAGTAGAATAAGCTAAATTAATGTTAGTATTAATTTTAGGATTCCATTGATGGTCAAATTGCAAACTGGCTCCTTGATTGTCCCATTGAGCGAATTCTTCCAGCGTTTCCGTATTTTTCACATTATCCCTTCTATTCCCTCTATTATTTCTAGTCTCAAAGAATACTTCGTAAGTCGAATTTAATTCATCGTAGCCTTTAAAATAATTAGCAGAAATAGTTGATTGTTGATTAATTTGCCAAATCCATTTAGCATTGAAATCGTAAAATTTAAAAGCAGGACTTATTTGTGATAAGGTCAACGCATTATTATTTCGCACATTATCTGATTCATCGATTAAGCTAAACAAATCGGTATCCGCCACATTTTTATTCGTTGTTCTACCTCCTAATAAAAAACCCATATTTTCATTAACTGGTAATGCCAAGTGTGCACTAGTCGTCAATAAATCTGCTTGTAATTGACCACCAATTTTTGGTTCAGCAATACCGTGTGAAGTTAAATCTATCACGCCTGCTGTTCGACCACCATATTCTACAGGAAAGGCGTTTTTAAACACTTTGACTTGGTTAACAATACTAGGATTAATCGCACTAAAAACACCATAAAAATGGTCTACTTTGTATAAGGTAATTCCATCAAAAATGACCATATTCTCATCGCCATTACTTCCTCGAATTTTTAACTCAGACGACAAATCATCCGAAGCGGAAATCCCTGGTAATAATTGCAAACCTCTAAAGACATCACTCCCCCCACCAAAAGAAGGTAAATTATTGAGTTGCTTAGCATTCAAGACCATCGACCCATCTGCTTGATTAACATTAAAGGTCGGTAATTTTTCAATAATTGTTATCTCTTCAAAGTCTAAGGATTTGATTTGAAGGTCAATATTCAGATTGGATAATTTTTCTCCTTTTTTCCAAGCAAAAGCTCTTGGAATATAGCCTAAGTATTGAATAGAAATAGTCCCCTCTGTTTTAGGAGAATTAATCGTCAAAGAAAAATGACCATCCTCATCGGTGGACACTCCTTCGTTGGTCAATGGACAATAAACGGTAGCATATGCCAAAGGCGTTTTACTATTTATATCGGTAACCATTCCAGTAAAAATATACTGATAAATTTTGGGTGTGGGCGTCTTGGAGGAAGGAACATTTTCTACTTTTCGTACCAGTACACGTTGGTCTTCAGTTAATTGAAAATCTAAATTTGTTGTTGCAAAAAGTGTTGTTAAAGCAGTTTCTAAATTATTCGAGCGAATGCGCTTATTAACTTTTATATCTTTTACAGACTCATAATCATAAGCTATTGTCAGTTGATATTTCGTCCTTAAAGTTTCAAATACCTCAGGCATAGAAACATCCTTAAAGGTTTCATTAATATCGACTGCTTCTGACTGACAGAATGCGGATAGGCTTATAAAAAGAAGAAAAAATGAAGTAATTATTTGCTTCATATTTACTGTTGCTTCGATGAGTTTGAGTACAGGCGAATTCATTCGCCTTTAATTAATCTGACAAGTGAATTACTCGATATTATTTAGTAGTAATCGTCACCTGATTCCCTTCAATTTTAGACGTTGCATTTAATTGGAAAAGCACTTCATCCAATGCAGTTTTTAAGTCCGTATTTTTAAAGGAATAATCTCCCATTCTAGTTTGTAAAGAAACGTCACAAGTGATTTGTACATCGAATTGTCGTTCCAGTTCAGCAATAGCATCTGAAAGTGGAACTTTCTCCAAGAAAAACACGCCATTTATCCATCCTATTTGTTGATCAATATTCGTTCCATAAGTATTCTCCAAAGCAGACTTATTCGCGTTTAATTTTGTGCCTAATCCTTTCGTCAATATCTGTGTACTGCCTTTAGCCGTTACGCTAACTTTCCCTGTTCTACAATCTACTTCTAGTTGCCCATCTCTAGCATTTACATTAAAACTAGTTCCCAATACCTCAACCGTTCCATTTGGCGTAATCACTTTAAAAGATTGTCCTTTTTCTACTTCAAAAAACGCTTCTCCTTCTAAGTTAACAATTCTATCCCCATCAAAATCGCCTGCTTTAAAATGAATAGAAGAAGCCGCATTCAAGTTGATCGTAGAATTATCGGGCAAAGTATAAACCAACTGTTCCCCATTTCCCGCATCAATCGTCGTCGTCGGATTGTATAAGGCGAAGAAAGCAACTAAACCAATACAAGCCGCTGCTGCATAGCTAATCCATCTACGTCTACCAATTGACCGCACAACTGCTGTCTCTTGCTTACTTTCTTTCGAATGAGATTTCTCCGCAGGCGTTGCCGCATCAATTTTATCCCAAAGGTTTTTGATGCGAGTTTCTGAAGGTTCACTTTCTTCTATCTTAATCGCATTTACTAAGGTTTTTGCCGCCTTAATAACAGTTGACTTATTCGGGTGATCATTGACCCATTTCGCCCAAAAAGCAATGGCTTTTGGATCTTTGCCTTGAACCCACCTAATGAAGGACGGTTCCTCTGCAAAGTCAATTTCATCGTATGTTGTATATTTTTTTTCCATCCTGGTAATTTTTTAGAAGTAGTCTAATTTACATTCTGCTATTAAAATAATTCATCGAGATAATCCCCTCTAGTAGTTGCTGTATATCTAAGTCGGCAACCACTTGTTCCACTATGCATAATACTAGTACAGTTTCTATTCTGTTGAGCATCTAAATGCGATCTCTCTAAGTAACAATGTCCTAATTCATGAAATATAAGGAACTCTTTTTCTAAGTCTGTTGCACTATTCCAATAGGTTCGATCAATATTTACTTTTCTAGTTGAAGACGCACTATAGCTACATTGTCCCGCTACATCTGCTTCTTCGATGTCGACTAAAAACCCTTCAATTTGCTTAGCCACTAAATCTATTTCCTGTCCTCTACTCGCTCCTTCTGCTACAAATCTTTCAAAATAAGGTGCTAATGCTTCATCAATGAATAAGTCTTCTATTACTAAGTTTTCGTTATTTTCTTTTGCACAGCCCATGATTAATAAGCTAGCTGAAAAACCGAGTAGAAGGAATAAACTATTTTTTGTATTGATGAAATGCCTCATTTATGTATTTTTAATTATTGTTGTACATAGTTGTACATACATATAAGGCAACCCGATCCCATTTGTACTCAATTTTTTAAAATTTCTTTAAAAGAAATATTTTTGGTTCTATATGATTTCATTTTGTCAAGATTTATTATTGCTTGAATCATAGCTTGGGAATTCATTTCCAAAAGAGCAATTCTAAGTATATTTTTCTTGGAAATGAATTTCCAAGTTACGTTGACCCAATGAAATCACTTAGAGCCATATTTTTACTAGCCATTCCAAAATATCCTATTATTTCTTTTTAAATTTAACTACGTAGTTTTTTAATAATTCTCTTTTGTCATTTTTTATTTGATTATAATAGCAATGAAATTTTTCAATATTTATTTCTTCCCATATTTGTAAGCATAAAGCCATTTCTAGTTCATCATTATAAGCCCATGATTTTTCTAAAACTTCCTCAAGTTTAGGGTATTTTAATTTATTTAAGGATGATAAGGCGTGCCTTCTGATGTCCGCATCTTTATCTTTAAGATACTGACAAGCAATCTTCTGAGCAACTTTTTTATTTTGCTTTATTTTAAATAATGAAGCGGCACATTGTTGTCGAAAACTCCATTCGCTTGATTCTACACCATATTCAGCTAAAACTATTAATTGTTCTTCAGTCATTCCTAGAAGACTAATTTCCTTTCTAAAATAAGGAAAAATATTTCCTACATCCCATTGCCGAGCTATTAAATAACTGACATTTTCTAGTGTTCCTTCATCTAATGCTTTAAAATTTAAATGTTTAAAGGCAACTTCAAAGGTATCTTCAATATCATTCCAATGAGGATAACCAGTATCATCATATAATTCTTCATCTATATCTTCTTGGGTATAATTTTTATGTAACCACTCTTTAAAAAGATTTGTATGTGTTTTGATTTGTACAATAATTTCATTCTCCTTAGTCATGCCCTCTATTTATTTTAATTTCAATAAAGTATTAGAAAATAAATTCGTCTAATTGAAGAAATAGGAATATAATTGGCAATAATGTTCCTTTCAACTTCTTCAAAGCATTAGAAACCAAGTTTCGTACCGACTGATAATTCAAATCCATAATCTCTCCAATATCTTCATAATCCAAACCAGAAACATATTTAAGGTAGATAACTTCTTTTTGTCGTTTACTCAAATTAACCATCGCCGCTTTTACTTGTGCAGCTCTTTCTTCAGATAATTCTAATTCAATTAATTTTTGGTCCACTGCAATGACTACCTCAAAATCCAATTCTGTAGGTTCCGTATCTGATACTCGTTTTTTAGCCTTATCCATTTGACGAATGACTTTCCGTCTCAAGGCGACTAACAAATAGCGTTGAATGGAATCGGTCATGCCCAATCCTTCTCGATTTTTCCAAAGTTCTATAAATAGGTCTTGAATACAATCTTCTATGACCTGATCATTCCTAGAAAATTTTCTACCATATTTTAATAAACTGGAAATATAAGTGGAATAAATTCGCTCTAAAGCCGATTTATTGCCCTCTTTTAGCTGTTTCCAAAGTAATATATCACTCATTTACAGTTGATTATGCACGAAATAAAAGCGAATGTAAGATACGTTTTTTTTAGTTGAAAGAACGATAATTTAATTCAAATTGATACATCAAAAAATTTTTTTTAAAATTTTTTAATTTTTTTGAGTACAAATCAAAAAGCGCTGACTTATTGGGGTGTAAGTGAGGAAATGAAAAACAAAAGAAATTATTTTTCAACCTTAAAATTCAAAATTCCCGACTGACCTTTTTTGAAATAGGCTTGAAAACGTTTTTAAGAAATCACCGACTTTCATTTCCCACGCATTTTAATTACTAAATTATTAGAAAAAATTAAAAAAATGATGTTGAACAGAATCTTCAAAATTAGCACCTTATTCGCTTTTGCCCTTGTTTTTGTTATGACTTCTTGTCAAAAAGAAAATTTAGACGAATTAACAACAGAAAACTTTACCCAACAAGCGGAAAGCCGAGAAGGTGGACAAAAAGGCATGAAAGGCAAACGTGGTGGGAAATGTTTTACCCCAGTTTTTCCAATTACCATTAATTTTCCAGATGGAAGTGCAGTTGAAGTAGCTGATAAAGCAGCAGCAAAGGAAGCAAAAGAAGCTTATAAAGCAGCAAATCCTGATAACGAAGAAAGACCAACTATTAATATGCCTTTCGATGTACAGTTAAAAGATAGTTCTATCCTAACTATTGCTAGTGATGAAGACTTAGCAGCCTTAAAAGAAACTTGTGGCGAACGAGGAGGTAAAGGCAACCGAGGCGGTCGAGGCGGAAAATGTTTCAAGCCTGTTTTCCCATTCACCATTAATTTCCCTGACGGAAGTGCCGTTGAAGTAGCATATAAAGAAGCTGCCAAAGCAGCAAAAGAAGCTTATAAAACAGCCAATCCTGATGCAGAAGGTAGACCAACAATCGCTATGCCTTTCGATGTACAATTACGAGACAGTTCTATTGTAACCATTACCAGCGAAGAAGACTTGGCAGCCTTAAAAGAAACTTGTAGAGAAGGTGGCAGAGGCGGTCGAGGACAAAGATGCTTTAAGCCAGTCTTTCCTTTGACCATTAATTTCCCTGATGGAAGCGCAGTCGAAGTAGGGGACAGAGCAGCAGCCAAAGCAGCAAAAGAAGCATTTAAAGCAGCGAACCCTGATAATGAAGAAAGACCAAGCATCGCCTTCCCTTATGACATAGAATTGGCAGATGGTACAACTGTAACCGTAGAAAGTGAGGAAGATGTAGCAGCCTTGAAAGAAAGCTGTGAAGGCGAAAGAGGTCAAAGAGGCAACCGAGGAAATAGAGGACAAGGTGGTAGACCAGGCGGTAACTAATCAAAAAAGTAGAGAGATGAGAAAAGGGACATCTATTAATCTTGTCTTTTTTTGCTAGAGAATTAGTATCAAGATTAATTAGCGTCTCTTTTCTTTGGCTTTTTCAGCCACTCTATAAAAATATATAATATCTTCGATGGATTAGAAAGTGTTCCTCTGCTGGTAAACGTATCGGCAGGGGGATTTTTTGTATAACCTCAATAACAATTTCAATAGCAATTTCAATGTCAAAATAGGGTGATTACTCAACATAAAGACTTCCCTGTTGTTTAGGTATCATGAGTATAAAAGAACAATATCAATTAGACGACCAAGACGTTGACCGCATTATAGAAATGGCATGGGAAGATCGTACCCCTTTTGATGCTATTACTTTTCAATTTTCTTTACCAGAAAAAGAGGTCATTGCTTTAATGCGACAAGAAATGAAGAAAAGTAGTTGGAAGATGTGGCGAGCAAGAGTGCAAGGCAGAAAAACGAAACATGCCAAAAAACGAAATTTTAGCGAAGGTCGGCATAAATGTTCTCGTCAGAAACAGATTACGCATAATAAGATTGCTAAACGATAGTTTTGTGAGGGATATGAGGTCATGAGAAAAATGAGTTAATGAGATAATTCTTCAAACATAAATAAGTCCTTCTTTTTCCTGTCCATAAATTTTCACCTCGCCGTTTTCGTAGCGCCAACCTGCCCACCAAGCTAAGATGCTATCTACTTGATGCCAATTCGTAGGTAATTCGGCTAATTTGTAGGGTAACTGCTGCTCCAAAATCTTGCAAAAAGCAGCTAAAAATACTTTCTGTTTTTTATAGCCTTCCGTAATGTCTACCAAATAATGTTTGACAATTTGGGCAGGATAGGTTTCATAAAATGAAATGCCCATTTTTTCATAAACTTTACTAAGTTTAACAGCCCTAGCAGTAAGCCCCCCTAAAAACATCGGTGACATTCCCCTCAGCACTTTATCACAATCTCTATAAAAATAATTATCCCCTTCGCCAAAATAGGCGAGTGGCAAACTCAGGGGCGCATCTATAAAAACGGCCGTAGGCTTTAAAGCACCAATAACGCTTTGAATAAATTTGTCTGCGTCTTTTTTCTTTTCGCTTTGTTGGATGTGTAGCTGTCCCGCTTGTTCGTAGCAGATAGCAGTTGTCCCAGCTAATTTTGCGCCATAGTCTATTCCTAAATGCATGTTTTGTTTTTTTCCGTAGCGCCAAGCTCTGCTTGGTGTATTTTAGAACGACACCACCAAGCAGAGCTTGGCGCTACAGGAATATTTACTCAAAAGTAGTTAACCCCAAATCTTTTCGCAGTCCTACATCCTTTGGATTATTTTGTCTCCAATAAGGACTTAAAACCGTCTTCTTCCGAGTAGCTTTAGTAGTCAATTGTTGGCGAGAAAGTGCCGTATATTTGTCCGTCCAACCTTCGATGATATAAGGTGCTTCTTTTTGGTAAACAATGCTTAGTTTTCTTTTCAATGCAGGATACTCAATTTCATAAGCTACCAAATTCTCCCCTTGAAACTCTGTTCCTTTATAGGCTTTTTTTGTAATTATGGTGGTCATTGGCTGCAAATCAAGGTGCATTAAACGAGCAATCGTTGCTGATGGAATGAGCTGTGTTTTACCAGTCGGTAAAGCATCAGGATTCATACGTATTCTATTAAAGATTTCGTCTTCTAGTAAAGCGTCATCTATGGTGAAATCTTTATCTCCCTCACTTTCAAAATAGGAACGCAATTCCACTTTATACTTATTTTTTTGCTGATTGATTTGCATAAAACTTTGTCCACACCAATCTTGCGAAGAAATGGTCATTTTAGCAGTTTTTGGAAATTGTTTAGTATCCGCAGGCGTAAAGACAGAAGTCATAATGGAATAATCATAAATACCCGTGGTGAACTTTCGCAAAAAATTATTTTTTAAAATGGGCGTAGAATTTTTATTGGTATAATTATCATTTTTCACCTGTTTGTCTGTCAAAAAATCTTCTGAGACAAATATCAGGACCGCTTCTCCTGGATGGACATCGCTATATCTTGCTTGTTCTAAATCATAACTATTAATTTCTGCTTTACCTTGGTACCAATAATCATCTAGTTTAGTGGATGGAGTAGCCGTAGCATTTGTCGTAGTTGGATTAATAACGGCAAAAGTGGTGGCTATTTGCGAATTATTATCACAAGCTGCGAATAAGAAAAAGCTGCTAAGGAGAAACCAGAAAGTATTTTTCATAATGATTAATTTTTAGTATAGGTGAACTTTAATTCATCGAAAAGTAAGGGTATTATTTTTATTTCTTCGACCTTTTTTGCCAAATCGAATAGGATGGTTGACCTTCAGTCAACCTAAAATACCGACTGTTAAAAAAGTAACGGGTTGACTGAAGGTCAACCATTCTTATCGAAGCACCTCCTTTGTTATTACGATGAACTAAAGTTCACCTATACTTACTGAAAAAGGGCTGTTCACTAATGCAAACAGCCCTTTTCCAAAAGAGTTTTTCTTCGACTATTCCAAAATAATCTTTCTTACCGCAATGCCTTCATTCGTCTGTACTTTGACAAAATAGAAACCTGCTGCCACATCTGTTACATTTAGTGGCAATATTTGCGTCGATTGATCAATGGTAATGGATTGTTCCAATAAAGTTTGTCCACTCATATTATACAAGCTCAATAGTCCTTCTTTGGTAACTTCATTCCGCAAGCTGATGTTGATATAGTCACCTGCTGGATTAGGGAAAACTTCAAATTGTAGCCCTAAAGTTTCTAAGTCTTGCGTACTGGTGTTTAAACCACCAACTTCCACTACTGTTCCACCTGCTGCTGCCATCGCACAGACATTATCCCCTTCGGCACTCGTCGCACAGGCTTCGCTTTGGTAACGTTGTAAATCCATAAATTCAACGTCATCAATAAACCAGCCATCGTAATTTTTATTAGGAATATTTTCATTGACATATCTCAAACTACCAAATCGAAAACGAATAGTCACTCTTTCCCCCATAAAAGCACTTAGGTCAACATAAGAAGCTTCGAATGCTCCGTTTTGGCCAGAAAAAGCATTTAAATCAACCGTCGCAAAAGTGGTGTAAGTAACAGGTCTAACATATCCATTCCTGATAAAGTGCGGCCCTAAATCTGTCCAAATAGAACCACCATCTGTTGAGATTTCTACTACACCTCCAGCAGTACCTTCATCAATACTATACTGATGGAAAAAGCGTAAAGTAGGTTGCTCTCCTGTCACTAAAATCTCTTCATCTAATTGTAAAAATTGCTCACTATCAGGCTCACCTTCCGCTGGATTAACTACATGCCAAGCATTCTCGCCACTATTAACAAACACATCTTGCAAACCAAATAAATTGGTATTTTCTTCATCAACGATTAACCAAAAAGCATCCCCATCTTCCATGTCATCAAAAAACTGACGGGTAGAGCCCTGGGTTTGATCGGTTGTTACAATATAAGTAACCATCATTTCTTCCCTACTTGCTAATTCAGGCACTTCAAATCGAATCGTTCCTCCACCAACTGTTGCAGACATAGAAGAAGATTTAAAAGATAAGCCCTCTGGGAGGTTATCCACTATCACTACATTCGTAACACTTTCAGTTTTATTATTTGTTAAAGTCAAGGTATACTCAATTTCGTCTCCTGCATTAATATTCTCTGTAGCCGTTTTAGCTAAAACCAATTCTCTAGCACAAGATGTCGGCAAATCGAAAGCCTCAATCGCATCATTTCTATCCCTAACATCTCCTTGCTGCGCACTAAAACCTAAACCTCTTCTAGCAAAAACTCCCCAAATTAAACACTCGTTAGCACCACCATTATTCGCCCTATCTGCGGCTAAAATAGCATCTCTACCATCTATGAATCCTGGTTGACAAGGTTGAATTTTCAAACCATCTAAAACGAGCTGTATGGCTTGGTGATTACCACCTTCTCCATTAAAAAAGCTTGCATCCCAACCATATTGATCAGACATTGCCCAATATAAATCCCATAGCATTGATGTCCAAATTGCACCTACTGGATGCGGTGCAGTACTCACGCTGATAACATCTTTATAAGTGTAAGGAGAAATTTCCATATCTGTAGAGTAAGGAAACGTTCTGATTCCTTGTCCAGTTACCTCTCTCCGTAATACATAATTACCAATTCCTCGTTTTTCTTTACCAGTATCCCCTGGTTTTACAGTTGTAACTAAAGTAAAGAAATCACTCCATCCTTCTCCCATTTGTTCATCGTTAAATAAACAACTAGAGTTTGATCGGCCTCCAACTAATCTATTAGAGATACCATGACCATATTCATGTGCCACAATACCATTATCAAAATCACCATCTAAAAAATCTGGTCCTGTCGCAGGAGGACTTGCGATAGTCAATTCTAAACCGTTATTAATCAATGTTCTCAATACTTGACAATCGCCTCTTCGCAAACTTATAACTGGAATATTTAGTGGAGGCACAAAATTTGGACCTGCTGCCATATTTACTAGGGCATCTTCAAAATTGCAGATAATAACTGCTATTGCTCCTGCGTCTCTAGCATTAGTCGCCTTCTCCGAAAAGAAACAAGTACCTCTATCAACAATAGCAATCTTACCATTGATCTCATCTGCATTCACAAACGGGTCACAACCTAAAGTTGGGTTACTAAAAGAACCATCATTTGCAATAGCTACCTGCCCTGTAACAGGTGCAGGCAGATCTTCAACGGCAATTCCAAAATCAGCTGTTCCTACTTCGTAATCACCTACTGCCTCTGCTGGGGAATTCGCCTGCAATAATCGACCGCCACCTCTCCCCCAAATATACATTTGCATTCTTCCACTCAATCCATCTCCAGGTGTAGCAAAATTAGCATTCCCTCGATATTCTTGATTTGTTGGCGCTAAATTATAGCCATCCTGCGCTTCTGCTCTCACATAATCTCCATCTCCAAAAGCAAATTCATAATTCGTTTCTTGAAAATTACCTGCTTGCTCATCAAAACCATATGTATAAAAAATATCGTGCATCATATTCGACATATAGAACAACTGCGTCGTCGCTGCATCTCTAAAAGTATCTGGCTCTTCTTCTGTAAAAAAAGGAAAATCAAAAATTAAATCATCTCCTCCGTCTGGCTCATTTCCAATAGAACTATTATCATCGTCTACATCGGCGTAAGCATGCACATTGTTTCCTCTGGTAATGGTAAATTCTGGTCCAGGTTGACCATTTGTATCATGCCAACCGAAAGGGGAAGCTATAGGACTCGCAGGCTCCCTAACGATGCTCCGATTACCATGTATTGGACTTTCAACGGGTAATGCAAAAACATTATAGCTGCTACCATCTACTGTTGGCATAAATTCCACAACTGTTTCAACTGATTCCAAAATCTTATGTTCTCGTTCCAAGAAACCACAACCTTGTTTATGCTCATGCATCCCAATAGAACAATGAGTCGTCCAGTTATTTTTATTCAATACTTTCCCCGTTTGCGCATCGACTCGAATATTCCAAAAATCTGCTTTTTCAGTCATATCAATTGCCAGTTGCCAAGCTAAATGCAACTTGCCATCATCCATTAATTGATAAATCGGTTCCACACTTATATCAGCATTAGAAATATTGGTGTTCTTATAAACCGTTTTATTTCTACCTGCACTTACCTTATCCGTTAAGTTGGCAACTTTCTTTATTTCTAAATGCAATGCCGCACTTCGAATAGCTACTTCTGGGTTAATTCTGGCTTGAGTCGTATTGACTAAGGTTGCTATTTGAGGTAAGAAGCGATTACTAGCTTGCAAGATTTCTCCATTTGGCAAAACATTCACCGTACTTAAAGCATTAAAGATTTTAATTCCTTGATAGCGTTGGTTAAAGTAAATATGCGTGACGCCGTTATGTTTACTCGTTAAGATATTTTCAATAGAAATATCCGCAATATCTGCTTCGGTTAATTGCCAAGTAGTGATATTTTCCTTTAAAAACTGTTTAGCAGAACTGATTGCTTTTTCGTGTTGTGCAAAGACATTCGTCAATAAAAAAAGACTCGTAAATAATAGGTAGATTTTCTTATTCATTTGTGGTATGAATTTGTATTAGATGATGACTTTCAGTAGGCAGTTTGCAGTTTTAGCAATAATACTTACAAACTAAAACAGCGTGCTTTGTCCTGAAATGAATGTTAAATAGTATCAACGGATTAGTGTGGGGTTGGATGCCAAAAATAGGAATAAACTACAGATTTTAATAGGTATATGAAAGACACGAATTACACGTTATCCGACAAAAGTGGCTTTTTTACAAAAAGATAGGATAAAACTGTCTTAGCTATGCTAAAAAACAACTTGAATAACTATAATTCGTGGGGGGGTAAATTCGTGGGGAATTAAATACTAAAGACCCAACTTATTTTTTATCTTTTATTTAATGATTAGACTTTTGACAAAATCAAAGACTAAGATGCAGCTTGCATCAGTCCATCAATTCTGTCATATTGTGATTATTTTATATTTATACTTACTTCGTTATCCGATTTTTCTTCTTTTTTTTCTTTCTCCAAACAGGAAATCGCTCTCTTTTGGTTTGAGTCTGCCCTAGTTTCCTTCCTTTTCCATTTATTTGGAGTTTTGGTAAAAAGGGCTCTTGCTCAAAACCCAAAATAATTTCTGCCAAGTGTAATTGTGCCTGTGAAGGCGTTACGTCCATGCCATATTCTATTCTCTTTTTATAATGCTTATCGTACTGCTGCCACTTTCGACAACCGTGTTTTGCCTCTTTTTTGCCTACAAAAAGTAACCAATAGGCTAAATTCACTATCTCCATCCAGTTTTGAAAATGGTCTTCATCTGGTGTTTGGTACTTATTTAACAATAATCGCTGCTTGCCGAATCGAAAAAAATGCTCAATATCATATCGGTTGCGATAAGACCAATATATTTCTTCTGCACTTAAAGCCAATTTCTTTTTTCCAAACACACAAAGCCACATGCTTTTCTTAAATAAAGGAATGCCTGTTTGGGCATCTAGTAAGCGAATTCGAACTAATCGAAATGGCTTATCCTTCATATAGTGTCCTCGCTTGCTTCGTATCATCATATCTTCCCATATTTCCATATCCACTATACAGGTCTTGCCATTCGCTAATTTTACACCAAATTTAGTTTTAATATCGGAGCTTATTGCCCAAGTATTTACCGCTTTTAATTTATATAAATCACCATATACACTATTCGCTCCTCGATTATCTTTGTTGCCTTTTCTTCGCTCTGCTACTTGTTCTGGCATTAATTGCTTCCAGACATTCCTATTCGAAGGCATCCGTATGATATTGACTAATTCTTTTTGTTTATAAGTCCCTGCTATATATTCTGGACTACAATAGCCACTATCTAAAGCATTTACTGTCAACTCTTTATGAAATGGTAAGTCTTTATTTGACAGTAAATCATTGACTTGTTCCGCTGTAAAACTATTCTTATTCACTCCATAGGGGACTAAACGCATGCTTAATGGTGGATTCCACGCAGGTTCACTCATTCCGTAATGGGGCTGACGACAAGATAAGCCAACTGTGCTCAATTCATAGCCTATTTCTACTGGTCGGTTGCCTTTTATTTTGTTGTTCGCTTGATACACATACCTCCTTTGAGGTAGCGTCGGTGAATGTGGCCGAAATAAGGAACTTACATCTGTATTCAGTAACCAAAATTTCTCAAAGGGTTTTGAAAAATGTGCCACCTTTATAGGCAAATTTTTTTTCGACTTCTAATCGACTTAACTTTTCTGATTCCCCGCCTTTTTTTTCCCGTTCTAGTTTCTTGTCTAATCGAGATATCGTTTTATTGATACTACTATGTTGATAATGGTAGCAATTACTTAAACTTATTTCTACTACTGACCTTGCAAACGTTTGGCTCGCTAAACCCATCACTAAATTCGCTAAACTTTTGCTACTTCGAGTTACTATTCGTAATATTGATTTACAGAACTGTTCTACCATGACATTTTGATTTGTGGTTATTTCTCAATGTCGGGAACAGTTCTCGTTTTTTATAATCTATTTCAATTTTTTCTAATTATCAAAAGTCCAGTAAATAAAGGAAGATTCTTAAAAAGTCGATTCTAAAAATTAGAAAAATAGAAAAATGCGCCTAGCTATTCGCCCTGCTGAAACGAAGGATTTATCCATTATTTGGCAAATGTGGAAAACCATTATGGAACAGAAAATTTATTATCCTTATGATGATAGTTTTACCAGAGCGGATATTGAAAAAAGTTGGGTTAACCTTAGCAATCATGCCTATGTGGCGGAACAAGGAACAGAAATAGTTGGCGCTTATATTCTCAAAGCCAATCAACCAGGCTATGGTGGGCATATTGCCAATGCTGCCTACATGGTGAATACCTCAAAAAGGGGGCAAGGTATTGGACATCTATTATGTGCGCATTCTATTGAAATGGCAAAAGAAGCGGGTTATCGAGGCATGCAATTCAACTTGGTTGTTAGCACCAATAAAGGAGCGATAAAAACTTGGTTGGATAATGGATTTGAAATTATAGGAACGGTGCCAGAAGGGTTTTACCATATCGAAGAAGGATATGTGGATGCGCATATTTTTTACCGGAAACTTTAATTTAGGTTTCGGGTGTCAGGTTATAGGTATCAGGTTAGACGAAAATCCAACCTGGCACCTGTAACCTGATACCCGATACCTCTTATTCTACCTTAAATAAATCATCACTCACCCCACTATTCACTTTAATTTCTGTAATTTTCAAGTCTAATGGAATTGGTGCAGCTCCAACTAATTTTCGACTAAAAGGAAATAAAATACCATCTACTGCTCTATAATCTGTCAAGTCTGTAGAAACCGTTTGTAATTGACCATTTGGGCCAGGTACATTACTAGATTCTTTTACCTTTAAGTAAGTCTTCGTGTCAAAGAATAAAATTTGTTTTTTGCCTAATGGAGACGTTGTTTCCACAACAAAAACATTTTTATCGCCTAGATTTTCTGTACCCACTAGTTTAGCTTCATAGCCTAAGTCCTTAAATTGCATTTCCGTAAATAACACAGATTGTTCTTTGGAACTAGCCACTTGTTCTGCTGGCATTGGTTGAGACTGCCCGCCTGCGGTAATTTTACCCTTATCCCCATTTAGAATGGTTTCTTGCTGAGCGACGCCGCCCATAATAAATGCTTGGTATGTTTTGCTTGGTGCCTTTTGAATAATCTTCATTTCTATGGTTTGCCCCATTGCATCTGCTGCCATATTCATCGTCAAATCTTTTACCGCCATCAACCTTTCTTTTCCCCCAATTGCTGCAATGTATTTATCTAATACGTGGTCAACGGTCATATTTGTGGTAGCTGCACTTATTTCCACTTTTAGTGGGTTTCCGAAAGCATCATAATAATTGATTGTTCCGTCTGCAGCAAATTCTTTTAAACTTTCTGCTACTTCACTCTTATTACCCACTACTAAAATATGTGCATTTTCAGGAGTAATGTATTTCTGTGCCATTGCCTGAATGTCGGCCGCTGTTACGGCATTCAATTTTTCTAAATAAGTTGGATAATAATCTGTTGGTAAATCATAGCGCGCAGTATTTAGCGCAAACCGAGCGACAGTTTGTGGGCTTTCTAAAGAACGAGCAAAACTACCTGTCATATAATTTTTGACCAAATTGAGTTGTGCTTCGCTTATTTTTTCGTTCCTTATATTATTTAATTCTTTCAAAAATTCTTTAATGGCATCTGCGGTGACTTCATTTCGAACAGAAGCAGAAGCCTTGAAAGATCCTACTTCTCTGTCATAAGATAAAGAAGAATAAGCACCATAGGTATATCCTTTATCTTCTCTAAGGTTTTGATTAATTTTACTTCCAACAAATCCTCCTCCAAGTAATTCATTCATCACATTAGCCTTAATCACATCATCTGTTCCAGGTTTTAAATCTACTGGATAAGTAATATTAATAACCGATTGAACGGCACCGCTTTTACTAACAAAATCTATTTGAGTGCTAGTTGGTTTTTTAGGTGTTGTAAATGTTTGTTTTTGAACAGGTCTGCCTAACCAATTACCAAAATATTTTTCTGCCAAAGGTTTAGCTTCTGCCGCAGTAATATCTCCAATAATAATCAAATAAGCACTATTCGGCTTAAAGTATTTATTATAGAAAGCTTTAGTCTGATCTAAAGTAATTTTATTAACTGTTTCTTCTGTTTCCACTTCTCCATAAGGATGGTCTTTGCCATATCGCAAAACAGTAGAAACATTATTAGCGATGGCATTAGGCGTCTCTTTAGCCTGTGCTAATCCTGATAATGTTTGTTTCTTTATTTTATCAAATTCTGCTTGTGGGAAAGATGGTTTCAAGAGGATGTCTGCTGCAATTTTCATCAATTCTTCCGTATGCTTTTTTAGAGATGCACCATATAAACCACTACTACTGGAACTCAAAGAAGCCCCCATAAAATCAACCGCTTCATCAATCTCTGCTTTGGAATTGGTAATCGTCCCTGTACTTAGTAATTGCCCTGCAATGTTAGCAGTTCCAGCATATTCTCCTTCCATGAATAATGGTTTATCCACAAATACTTGGAAAGAAACTCTTGGTAATTTATGGTTTGCTACCACAAATACTTTTAAACCATTTTTTAGATTAAAATTATCTGCTGCCCCAACCTCAATTTTAGGAGCAGGCCCAGGTTTAGGAGCAGTCTTTCTAAAGTCATTGGCAGCGGCCATTTTATCCTTCATCGTTGATGCTTTATCAACCACCTTATCTATTTTATCTTCACCAGTAGTAGCGGTCTCCGCTATCTTGGGTGTACATTGAGCAAAAAATAAGCCGCTTATTAAAAATAAAAATAATATTTTTTTCATCGTGTTATATGTTAAAAAATAAGAAGCTTTGAAAAAGCTACTCTTACTTTTGAATTTTAGATTTTCAATTTCTATTAAGTAATGCAGGTTAATTATTCGGGTAAAAGATTTATACGTAAATAGCTGATAAAGAACGTTTCCTTCATCTCCTCAATAATTCAATCCTTGTACTTATGGCTGCGCCCGCTTTGGTAAATAAAACAAATTCACCCGACTATCTTTCTTGAAATATTCTTTAGCTACTCGCTGAATGTCCTGTTTAGTCACCGCTAAATATCGGTCAATTTCAGTATTGATTAGGTTCGCATCTTGATAGAAAATATGATAATTCGCTAGACTTTCTGCAATGCCATAAACCGTAGCGTTAGACGTTATAAAATTATTTTCTACTTGATTTCTTAATTTTTGAAATTCTTTGTCGGAAATTAATTCATTTTGAACGCTAGTAATTTCCGCATCTACTGCATCACTTAAGGCAGTTGCATCAACGCCCATATTGGCTACAGAATAAATAATATTTACACCAGGGTCTTCCGCTGGTAAGGGGAAACTTCCTGAGAAAACAGCTTTTTGCTGCTCATCCACTAATGCTTTATGTAAACGAGAACTTTGTCCTTGAGATAATAATTGAGCCAACATGCTTACGGCATAAAAATCAGGTGTTCCTTGTGCAGGTAAACGGTAAGTTTGCACAACTGCGGGTAATTGAATATTATCAAAAACCGTATCTTTTATTTCTCCTTTGATCGGGTCTTCTACGATATCTGGGCGGTAAATAGGCTTAGCCCCTTTTGGAATTGTGCTAAAATATTTATCGACCATTTTTTTAGTTGCTTCAATATCTAAATCCCCAGCAATCGATAAAACTGCATTATTAGGCACATAAAAATCCTTGTAGAAATTAATATAATCAATTTCCTCTGCTGCATTTAGATGTTCCAGAGAACCAATAGGTATCCAGCGGTAAGGATGCTTCGTAAAAGCTCGTGCCATAGATTCTTGTAAGATAGAGCCATAGGGTTGATTATCTATTGACTGCCGTTTTTCTTCTTTTACGACTTCTCTCTGGGTTTCTACTCCTTTTTGATCAACTTTCGCATGTAATAATCTTTCTGATTCTAACCAAAGGCCTAATTCTAATTGGTTAGAAGGGAGTAATTCATAATAGAAAGTTTTATCCTGAGAGGTGTAAGCATTATTAGAACCTCCAGCTCCATTAATGTATTTATCAAATTGCCCTCTTGGAATATTTTCTGAACCTTCAAATAATAAATGTTCAAAAAAGTGGGCAAAACCAGTTCTATCTGGGTTTTCATTTTTTGACCCAACATGGTACATAATGGAAACTGCAACGATTGGCGTAGAATTATCTTGATGCAAAATGACGTGTAAGCCATTATCCAAGTCATATTCTACAAAATCAATTTTATTCATCTGGGCATTAAGTGTAAATAACCCTAGGAGAAAAAATAAACAAGAGAGTCCTTTTTGTTTCATGAAAAATAAGGATTTAATTGAGTTGAGAATTTGTGTTATAAAATTAAAGTCGCCTACCAATGAAGTGTCTAAATTTAGTATCTTGGCGGCTGTAGTAATTTGCGAAATTGCATATTATTTTTAATTTATTGGGATATATTCGATTAATAATGGTACGCATATGACGAAAACGACGGATATATACAGATATTACGAAGAATTAATTGGTAAGGTTATGAGGTCGTGAGTTAATGAGGCGATGAGTTGCATCTCCTAACCTCCTCAATTTATTGACTCCTTCACTCCAATTTTCTCCTATTCAAAACTTAAAAACAATGTTAAATCGACGAAAATTTATTCACCGTTCTGCCCTCAGTTCTTTATTAGCGGCAATAGGCTTGGGCAGTACTGCCTGTGCATCCGAAGAAAAAGCAACGCCCGCACCTTTAACCAATATAGTAACTAAACCAACGGTTATTGCGACTTGGGAGCGTCGAGTCGCCAACCAAACGGCTTGGAAAATCATCCAAGATGGAGGTCGAGCTTTAGATGCCGTAGAAGCAGGTGTTAGAGTATTGGAAGCAGACGAAAACGACCAGTCCGTAGGCTATGGAGGCCGACCAGACAGAGAAGGAAAGGTAACCTTAGATGCTTGTATTATGGATGAAAAAGGGGATTGTGGTTCTGTCTGCTTTTTACAAGGGATCAAACATCCTATTTCTGTTGCCCGAAAAGTAATGGAAGAAACCCCTCATGTGATTTTAGCAGGGGAAGGTGCTTTGAAATTTGCTTTAGAACAGGGGTTTAAAGTAGAAAATTTATTAACCGAAAAATCCAAAAAAGAATATGAAGCATGGTTGGTGAATACGGAATACAAACCAGTTATCAATATCGAAAATCACGATACGATAGGCATGGTTGCTATTGACCAAGCAGGAAATATTTCTGGTGCTTGCACGACTAGTGGTATGGCTTATAAAATGCATGGAAGAGTTGGTGATTCACCAATTATTGGGGCTGGTTTATTTGTTGATAATGAAGTGGGCGGGGCTGCCGCTACAGGAGTTGGAGAGGCGGTACTTAAATCCCTAGGTTCTTTTCTGGTAGTCGAATTAATGCGACAAGGCAAAACACCTCAAGAAGCTTGTGAGGAAGCGGTCAATCGAATTGCAAAAAATCAACATTATAAAGATATTCAAGTAGGTTATTGTGCCGTTAACAAGGCTGGACAATATGGTGGCTATAGCGTTCAACCAGGGTTTAGTTATGTGGTGAATCAAAAAGAGGAGACTGAATTATTTCAAGCGACTTCTTTTATAAAATAGCTGTCAGTTGTCTGTTCAGGCTGACCGTTAATGCGTAGTTCGTAACCGCCAATTTTAATTGGCTGGTTCAAAATATTGATTGCCAAAACGTTAGGAAGAGCCAGCCAAATGAATTTGGCGGCTACACTAAATTTACGGCGAGCCTAAGTTGTCCGTTGTCAATTATATTTAAAGGACAACCGACAACTGCTATCCGATTAATACCGATTAACATCATATCGACGCAACAACCGACGCTCTACACCAGCATAAAGACTCAGCTCGTATTTCCCTGGTAATAATTGCATCAATTGAATTTCCTGTACGGTCAAAGGAGACAAGTGTAAGAAAGATTTGACTACCTTCTTTCCTTTTTTAGTCGTTAACTTCAAATGATAAGACGTTGCTTCTTCGGCATATAAATGTGCCGTTACGGTTAAATTTTCTCGATTGGGCACTACCGTAAAATTAGTTTTTGCCAATTGCTTTTGTCCTTTTCTCGCTCTTCTTAATTTTTTTCTAGTCTTTCTAGATTCTTTAATGGACATATCAGGTTGATAATCCATAGCATAAGAAAATTCATCATCATAGCGCATTTCATCCATCCAACTATATTCATCCATGATGGAACGGTTGCGATCATATTGATTCCAATTCTTTTGAGCAGAAAGATTGAGGGCAAAACAAATGCCCGCTAATAGTAATAGTTTTCTCATGAGTATGTGTGTTTGTGTAGTATAATAAAAATAAAAATAAGTGAAAAGGGTGGTAGTCGTTCTTTATCTTGGACAACTACTCACCTTTACTTTCCAGCTTGTTAATTGAGGTTTAAGTTATTTTTTTAATTGACGATCTATGGCAACTGTAGTACGATTGGATTCATTGCCCCTTAGTAGAGCGGATTGAGTTAAAAACTCATTGCTTTTATTGGGTATACGTTTTTTGATGTTATTCGTCTTTGCTATAGTTGAATGCTTGACTAGAATATGACAAGCTAAACAACTCCACGTTAGTATTTGTGCGCTCATAGTTTCTTTTTTTGGGGTTGGTTTGGTGGAATCACTTAGGCCTTTAATCCTTATGAAAGTGACTCCCCAAACCAAAGGCTATTTTTATTTATAACTCGCCTAAGTTAAAATCTTGGCTTTTTGCGGCTGAGTTCATATTTAAACACAAGGTCAATTTCCGACAATTTTCGTTTCAATACTAGCATTATTTGTTCAAAAACCTTCACTTTTTTGACATTTATCACTTTTTTGTAATTAAAAAAATTAATTTTTTTGAAAAATAACTTTAATGGTGATGTTTTGTTTACGCGAATAAGTTTATCAAAACCAAACTGTTCTGACTGTATTTAACTTAATTTTTCTGCTCTTTACGGATAGAACTTGGCGTTTTACCATAAACTTGTTGAAAGGTTCTAGAAAAATAATTTGGGTCAGAGAACCCTAAATCATAGGCTATTTCAGAAATATTGAGTGTGGTTGTATTCAATAATTCCATGGCTTTTTTCATTCGTAATATCCGCATATATTGCGTCGGCGTTTTTCCTGTTAAAGCTTTTAGCTTCCGATAGACTTGTACCTGACTCATTTGCATCATTTGAGCAATCTGTGGGATAGAGAAGTCTGCTGTAGTTAAATGCTCATTGATCACTTCACGTAACTGTTTTAAAAAGACCGTTTCTGTATTAGTTACTTCTGGGGTTTGTGCTGCAACTAAAAAATCATCTTTGGAGTAATAGGCTTGTAACCGAGTTCGCAGTTCTACTAATTTTTCTAAACGAATCGTTAGTTCTTCCTTATCAAAGGGCTTCATTACATAAGCATCCGCCCCGTGTTTCAATCCTTTTAATTTATTTTGATGGGTTGCCTTAGCTGTTAACAAAATAATTGGGATATGGCTCGTTTTCGTATTCTGCTTCAAGCTTTGGGTTACTTCATATCCATCTTTTTTCGGCATCATTACATCGCTAATGATAACATCAGGAATAATTGCTAGGGCTTTTTCAATACCTTCCTCCCCGTTTCTCGCTACCTGAATCGTATATTGGTCTTTGAGGCAGTATTCTATATAAGTTAAAACATCCTCATTGTCTTCTATAATTAATAAAAGGGGGTGTTCCTTTTTTTCAAGCTCCAACTCTCTATCACTCGTGCTAGAAATCATTCCTATGGTAGACAATGTTTCTTTTTCTAATAATGAATAAGTATTAATGAAAGGAATTGGTTGAATCACTTCTTTGACCTCCGGTTTATTTTCAATAGTCGATAATGGTGGTGCTTCGTAAGGTAACTGAATGATAAACTCACTTCCATGCCCCAATTTACTATTGATAGTTATCGTTCCTTTCATCAGATGGACTAATTCTTTGGTCAATGCTAGCCCTATTCCTGTTCCCCCTTCTTTTCTAGTAGAAGTATTATCTGACTGATAAAATCGATCAAATACGTAAGGTAAATCCGCATCTGAGATACCAATTCCTGTATCTTTTACCTTGATTTGTAAAAAAGCAACCTGATTAACTTCAATCAACTTAGTATGAAAAATTATTTTGCCAAATTGGGGCGTAAATTTAACGGCATTGGACAATAAGTTTTGAACGATATGTCGAATTTTGTTTTCATCATAATTCATCATCAACTGAGCCGTTTCGGTATAAAAAGTAAGCTTTATATCTTTAGACTCTGCCGCTGACAAGAAAGATTCTACTAAATATTGTAGATAATTAATGATATCCTTTTGTACTAATTCTAATTTCAATTGCCCTTCCTCTGCCTTCGCTAAATCTAACATTTGGTTAATCAATTGGAGTAAATTCTCACTATTCCGATTAATTAATTCTTTCTCCCCTTCGTTCCCTTTAATCTGACTATTAATGCCCATTATAACCGTTAGGGGCGTTCTAAATTCATGGGTAATATTTGTATATAATCGACTCTTAAGACAATCTAATTCTTTTAGTCGACCTGCCTCCTTATGCTCTTGCTCTTGAATTAATTTATTTTTTACTAATTGAAAATGTGCTGCTTGTCGCTCTCTCTCCATTAATAGTCGTCGATAAGCCAATCCTAAAGAAAACGCAATAATTTCTATGGTCGTACCAATTTTTAACGATAGTGTAGAAAAATCAAAAGACTGTGATCGTGACCAAATTACTACTAAAATACCAATACCAACTGCCACATTACCGACGATAATAAAGTACGCTTTCCGATCTTTAGTTCGAAGGAGCGGAATAATAATAGCGAAAATACAAATCACAAATAGTGCAGAAAAAATAAGAGAAACCCCGTCAGAAGCATTATAACTAAAATTAGTGGATGCCATCAAATGGCCATCCAATAATAAAGCAGGTATAGTTAAAATAGAAAACCATTTAAAAATGGTATCCCATGTTGGCAGTAATTTGGATAAATCTAAAAATGTACGTACAAAAGCTAGATACCCAAAAATTGCTATATAGAAAGAGAGTTTGAAAAAATGAATTAATTGTGGCTCGTTAGGGAACAGCGCACCTGTTATCCAATTGGCTAGACTCCCTGAATTATAGGCTGTAAAAAATAAGATACCAATTAAATATGCAGCATAAGCTATGAAGGCTTTATCTTTCGCAAAAAAATATAGAATCAGATTGTAAATTAACATCATTAAAACCAAACCAAAATAGATGTAATCTCTTTCTTTTTCTTTATTTAAAGTAATTAGGTATTTATCGATTGGGAAAAGCTTCAGATCAAATTCAGGAGCAAGCACGGTACGATTGCTCACCGTTTTATAATAAATAGTATAATTTCTATCAGGAAGAAAAATTAATTTTATGAGATTACCTTTTATAATTGGTGCAAAAGTCCTTTCGGAAATAGGGGTAAAATAACCACTTTTAGCTGTTTGAATATTTCCTAGGTTATCAATCGCATAAACCTCTAAATCTGTTAAAGAGATAGAAAATCTTAAAACCCATTCTGTAGTTGTAGTATTTGAGGGTAAGTTATTTTGAAGCTGAAATCTGCCCCAATAAAATTGTTCTGTTTGAAATCCTTCTTCTGACCAATCCCTTAATGGTCGAAAATTCAGGCTACTATCAATAATATTTTGGGAGCTAAAAGAAAGAGTATTCCTTTTATCAACGGCTAATTCCTGGTAAGTATCTAAGGTATACTCCGCCTGTCCTTTTTCTATTATCAAAGTTTGACTTTGAGTAATTGTAGAAAAAAATAATAGTATGCCAAATAGGCAATATGTAAGGTATTCTCTCTTCAAGTAATTTGAGGTAAAATGGTAAAGTAATTCTCATAGCATGTAAATAGCGTGCATTTTGTTTCAAAAAGGTTGATTTAAGGCCTCGGACTAACTTATATTACTGATAAAAAATGTTATTTTATAAGATAACATCTTTTAAGATTTGTAATAAATTGTTTATCAATGGGTGTATGTATTACAGGAATTAAATAACGTGGAATTGAATCCTAGACGGATATTTTAGCAGAGAGGTAATGAATGTTTAGACAACTAAAAGTACGTGAAATTTGCCAAATAATTCATTTTTTTAGCATTTTAGTATTAATATTTTAGTTTTAAACTTTCCTATCGGTACTCATTTACTACTCCAACAACCAAAAGGAATATTCTTTGTTTACTCATTACTTCCATCTTAGTAAATATCATACCATGAAAAAGAACTGGTTCTTCTTATGCTGTTTATTCTTCTTTTTTGCTTGTAATACTTATCGAAGTTTACCCGAATTAGTCTATCATAATGATTGGGAAATGTTAACTATTGAAGCAACGCCACAAATAAAAAGTGGCGATGCGGCAGCAGGTTGGAAATACTTGACCGAAGGTAATTATATTGGCTCAGGGATTCCCTTTGATTTAGTTAAGAAGAAAATTGCTACACAAAAAGATACCGTCTTAAATAGAACTGGCGCAAATGAAAATTTACCGTTTGGTTTAACTGCTTTTCAGCATAGTAATGGAACAACCGTTATGTCTGGTAATTGCTTGACTTGTCATGGGGGTTATTTAGAAGGCGAATTTATTGCTGGTTTAGGTGGTTTTGGATTTAATAATTTTTCTAAGAATAATGTGCCTGCATTTAAGGCATTGAATACGCTAGTCAAAGTAAAGTATAAAAAAGATTCAAAGGAAAGAGAAGCTTACGAGACGTTTGGTAAAATTAATAAAGAAGCTTTGTCCTATATTGTTACGCCTTTTGAAGGGGTCAACCCTGCATTCCGCTTAGAAGAAGCCTATATTATGAGGCGGAATAGAACCGATTTGACCTTACAAGAAGACAGCAATTATAAATTGGATAAACGCTATACCTTAGCTTCGGATGTTCCGCCTTGGTGGCATCTTAAAAAGAAAAATGCACTCTATTATAATGGAATGGGCAGAGGAGATTTTACCAAATTATTAATGCAAGCATCTACCCAAGGCATCAAAGATAGTACGGAAGCTAGAGCGATTCAGCAAAATTTCATTGATGTTTTAGCCTATATGAAAACCTTAGAAGCTCCTAAATACACGCAACCCCTAAATGAAAAAATGATCTGGCAAGGCGAAAAATTATTTAATAAAAAATGTAGTAAATGCCATGGTACTTACGGCGAAATCGAAGTGTACCCCAATAAACTAGTCGCTTTAGAAGTAGTCAAAACAGACCCGTATTATGCCCAAAACTTTAGTGCCAAAATGCATTTAGCCGATTGGTATAATGAAAGTTGGTATGGACAATCTGAACCTACATCTTTTGTCCAACCAATGGATGGTTATATTGCGCCGCCTTTAGATGGTGTTTGGGCAACCGCCCCCTATTTTCACAATGCTTCGATACCTACGCTAGAAGGTGTATTAAATAGTAAAATAAGACCAACCTATTGGAAAAGAATCCCTGAATTAGATTATAAAAAAATGGGTTGGCAGTATCAAAGGATGACTAAAGGTGGTAATAAAAAAACGTATGATACAACCTTACCTGGTTATAGTAATCAAGGACATGATTTTGGGGATGAATTTACAAAGGAACAACGAATGGCGGTTATTGAATATTTGAAGACGCTGTAACAACTACAACTCTCATTTTTTTTGATACTTTTGTGTGCATTTATTTTTTCAACTTAAGTCGCACTTTTCTAAAAAATGGGTTTCAAATCATTCTTCGTTAGACCTTTTGCTAAAAAAATTGCTAGAGATATTGACCGTTGGTCAAAAGATGCAGTTAATGCCCAAGAGAAAGTTTTTCAATCCTTGATACAAGATGGAAAAAATACCGTTTTTGGAAAAGAACATGGTTTTGATAAAATAACTTCCTACCAAGCCTTTCGACAACAAGTACCTATCCGAGATTACGAAGCCTTGCGCCCTTATATTGAGCGCATCAAACAAGGAGAAGCGGATATTCTGTGGAAAGGAAAACCCAAATATTTTGCTAAAACTTCGGGCACGACTTCGGGCGTCAAATACATTCCGTTGACGAAGGAAAGTATGCCCAATCATTTTAACTCTGCTAGAAATGCCTTGTTTAATTATTTTGCTCGAACGGGCAAAGGCAATTGGTTGGATGGGAAAATGATTTTTCTGTCGGGCAGTCCTGAACTAAGTGAAGTTGGAGGAATTGCAACTGGTCGATTATCTGGTATTGTCAACCATGAAGTCCCGTCTTGGTTAAAGACGAATCAGTTGCCAAGTTACCCCACAAATTGTATTGAAGAATGGGAGGAAAAATTAACGGCAATCGTTGAAGAAACATACAATCAAGATATGCGCCTTATCAGCGGCATTCCGCCTTGGGTACAGATGTATTATGAACGATTGTTGGATAAAACAGGCAAGAAATACGTCAAAGACATCTTTCCTAATTTTTCTGTTTTCGTTTATGGCGGGGTCAATTTTGAACCTTATCGGTCAAGTTTAGAAGCCTTAGTTGGTAAACGCTTGGATAGTATAGAAACTTACCCTGCTTCCGAAGGATTTATTGCTTTCCAAGACGACCCGAAAGAGAAAGGTTTATTATTAAATGCCTACTCAGGTATCTTCTTTGAATTTATTCCTGCCGAGGAAATTTTTAACGATAACCCAACTAGACTGTCTCTAAAAGAAGTAGAACTAGGCGTTAATTATGCCATTATCATTAATAATAATGCAGGGCTTTGGGGCTATAATATTGGCGATACTGTTCAATTTGTTTCTAAAGCCCCTTATCGAATTATCGTTTCTGGACGAATCAAACATTTCATTTCTGCCTTTGGTGAGCATGTTATCGGTAAAGAAGTCGAAGTAGCTTTATTAAGTGCCGCTAAAAAAACAGGGGTTAAAGTCGTTGAATTCACCGTCGCTCCGAATATTACGCCCGAAGAAGGTGGCTTGCCTTACCATGAATGGTTGATAGAATTTGAAGAAACGCCGAATGATTTGACGGCTTTTGCCCAAAATATCGACCGTGAAATGATTCAACAAAACATTTATTATGAAGATTTAATTAAAGGTAATATTTTGAGGACTTTAAAAATTAGTCCTTTAAAAAAAGATACCTTTAGAAATTATATGAAATCACAAGGTAAACTAGGCGGACAAAATAAAGTCCCTCGTTTAGCTAATGATAGAAAAATCGCAAAACAATTACTTTCACTTCAATAGATTAAGGATTGAAGGATATAAGGACTGAAGGATTGAAGCTTCCTAGTAAGCCTCAAAACCATTAGTAGCTATTTTCGATCTCTTATCTTAAAGCATTTTAAAATAACAAGTCATGCAAATACGAACGCTTTTATTACTAATTATAGCCGTTGCCTTTATGGCAGCTTGCCAAGATGCGCCTAAAACAGCAGAAGCGCCTAAGGAAACGCCTATCTCAGAAATGAGCGACGATGCCATCAAAAAATTAGCAGATGAATTAGCGCATAAATACATTATTACAGATGGTCACGTTGATTTACCGTACCGACTAAAAGTAACCAATTTTAGATTGGAAAAAGAATTTTTAGGCATTCCCCTTAAAACAGATAAGGGAGATTTTGATTTAGAGAGAGCTAAAAAAGGTGGTTTAGATGTGCCTTTTATGTCCATTTATATTCCTGCTTCTTATCAAAAATCAGGGGGTGCAAAAATATTTGCCGATTCACTAATTGATATGGTTGCTGGGATAGCAGATGCGCATCCAGATAAATTTGCCATTACTACTTCTCCTGCACAAGCAGAAGCTAACTTTAAGAAAGGTATTTTATCTTTACCAATGGGCATGGAAAATGGTGCGCCAATTGAAGATGACATTAATAATGTCGCTTATTTCCATAAAAGAGGCATTCGCTATATCACTTTAACGCATTCTAAGGACAATCAAATTTGTGATTCTTCTTATGACTCTACTCGAACTTGGAATGGCTTAAGCCCTTTTGGGGTGGACGTTGTAAAAGAGATGAATAATGTAGGTATTATGGTGGATATTTCCCACGTTTCGGATTCTACGTTCTACCAAGTGATGGCGATGACGGATGTGCCTTGTATTGCTTCGCATTCTTCTTGCCGAAAATTCACGCCTGGTTTTGAACGAAATATGAATGATGATATGATTAAATTATTAGGCGAGAAAAATGGGGTCATTCAAATTAATTTTGGGTCTACTTTCTTGGATGGCGAAATTGCGAAACAACGAAATGGATTAAGAGGCAAATTGAGTAAATTATTAAAAGAATCAGATTTATCTTTTGGTGATGAGGCGGCAAAACCAATTATCGAACAGTTCCAGAAAGATAATCCTACATTATTTTCTGATGTAGAAAAAGTAGCGGATCATATTGATAATGTAGTAAAAGTTGCAGGCATTGACCACGTTGGCTTAGGGTCAGATTATGACGGTGTGGGTGATAGTTTGCCAACGGGATTAAAGGACGTTTCTCAATATCCTAATCTCATTTTTACGCTTTTAAAAAGAGGGTATTCGGAAGAAGATATTGCTAAGATCTGTTATAAAAATGTTTGGCGAGTTTGGAATGCGGTGGAAGCAGCAGCGGCAAGTTAAACATTGAGGTATGAGCTTTACCAAAACTGACATACTTAAACAATTAGACGACTGTGCCGATAAGTTTTCATTTCCAATGCTAGACAATGGATATGTTTATCTTATTGATAGTCGTTTAACTGTTTATAGGGATAATAAAAATTGGGTTATCTTAATTGAGGTAATCGGATGTAGTAATAGAGGTGGCGGACATAATGATATAAGTAATTGTCTTTATTTTTTTGGTAATTGTTTAACCTTTCAACTAGGTATGAATAATTCCAATTTTTTATATTTTACTGATGATAGTAAAGGAGGTAAAACTTTTTTGGATGCAGATTTTCAAGGCTACTTAAATCCTGATATAAAATCTATTCTAATAAAAGGAGAAAAAATTATGATTCCTAAATCAGTTGAATTTTATGAATCTCAAGGAATTCGACTAGAAGAACCATCCAAGATTTATATTTGGGAATTCTTACGAGGAATTAGACAATATCATAGAGAATCTTTTTTTGCAACAGAAGAAGAAATAAGAAAACGAATTCCTTTCAACATTCCTTTAATATTAAAATTAGAGGAATGGTATCATAATGATTTAGCAGCAGGAGAACAACCTAGTGAAATAGAAACATTTCAAATGATAGCATCTGTAATTGAAAAAGGAAATATAGAATTATATCAACCTACTAAAAAACCAAATACCCATTGGAGTAATTGGCCTGAAGGAGGAACATTATAATCACTAAAATTTTAATCGAAAAAATTTGTCAACAACAAAAAAAGTAGGCGTCATCGGTGCGGGTAGTTTTGGCACAGCCATTTCCAATTTAATTGCCTTAAATGGAATAGAAGTACTGCTTTATAGCAGGCGGCAAACGGTCATTGATACCATTAATCAAGAGCGAAAGCATTACGGTATTCCAGTTTCTGAACATATTGAATTAACCAATGACATCCAGAAAGTAGCTAAAGAATGTACGGTCATTTTCCCAATTGTGCCTTCTAGTGCCTTTCGAGAAACTATGCAAAAATTAGGTCCTTTTTTAAAACCTTATCATATTTTAATTCATGGTACAAAAGGCTTTGATTTAAAAGGGGGCACCGAAGAAGCATTGAGAGAGCGGAAAGTCAAGATTATGCGGGAAAATGTTTGTACCATGAGTGAGGTAATTCGAGAAGAAAGTATTGTCGTAAAAATTGGTTGTTTATCTGGACCTAATTTATCCTCAGAAATTTTAGAAGGGCAACCTACCGCAACGGTTATTGCTAGTCAATTTACAGAAGTAATTAAAGCAGGACAAGGGATTTTAGATAGTGCTAAATTTCATGTTTTTGGTTCTCACGAAATCTTGGGCGCAGAACTAGCTGGTGCTTTAAAAAATATCATCGCCCTTGGGTCTGGTATTTTGGGCGGTATCGGTATGGGTAAAAATATCCAAGCCATGTTGATTACTAGAGGGCTGACTGAAATGATTAATTATGGTAAAGCTATGGGGTCTACTGCTCGACCGTTTTTAGGAACCGCTGGTATTGGTGATTTAGTAGCAACCGCTACTAGTAAAGCTAGTCGAAATTATACTTTTGGTTTTAGAATAGGTCAAGGAGAAGCCCCCGAAGATATATTTATGTCCATGCCTGAATTGGCAGAAGGCGCTCGGACTTTAAAAATTGCTAGAGGATTGGCTCGGCATTATAAATTACATGTCCCGATTACAGAAATGTTGTATAATGTCGTTTTTGAAGGATTTGACAAACAACGAGCTTTGTATTATTTAATGAAATATCCTTATGCGGTAGATGTGGATTTTCTATAATTACAGGATAACAAGATTATACAGGATTGACAAGATATTTGGACGGCAAACTTTAGACCATTTGCCGTAAACGATGAACCGAATAAAATTAAAATTCTTTGCTCACAGTTTTTGGTATCCGACATCATGGCGCAGGTTCTGCAAGAAGTTTACACAATGCACTAGTAGCACTGCAACCAGACTGTATCCTCATCGAAGGTCCACCTGATGCAGGAAAGGATCTGATAGATTATGTCGTCAATGAAAACTTAATCCCTCCTATTGCGCTTTTAGTCTACAATCCAAGTAATTTAAAACAAGTAGCTTATTATCCATTTGCTCATTTTTCTCCAGAATGGCAAGCGATGAAATATGGAGTCTCAAACGATATTCCAACGGCTTTTATGGATTTGCCCCGAACACTCGCTTTTTCATTAGATGTAAAAGAAAAAAAGGAAGGGCAAAAAATTATTCGTTTTGAACAAGTTTCTGAAGAGGCGACCAAAGAAGAACGTAAAATTGCTAAAGACCCGCTAGGCTATGTCGCAAAACTAGCAGGTTATGAAGATAGTGAACGGTGGTGGGATGTTACTTTTGAAAGTGCGAATAATCCAACAGAAATATTTGAATCTATTCTTTCTTTAATGGAGGAACTACGGACTGCTGTCAAAGAAAACCCCCTTCGAGAATTGCAACGAGAAGCCTATATGCGAGGCGTGATTAGAGACGCTGTAAAAGAAGGTTATCAGAATATTGCGGTTGTCTGTGGTGCTTGGCACTCCCCCGTTTTAGCCAATTATCAAAGCTATAAAGCAACGAGCGATAAGAAGTTTTTAAAAGGCATTAAAAAAGTAAAAACGAAAGTTACTTGGGTGCCTTGGACATATAAAAGAATTGCTCGTCAAAGTGGTTACGGTGCAGGGATCATCTCCCCTGCTTGGTACGAATTATTATTTGATAAGTCGGATGAAGTAACGGTTCAATGGATGTCTAAAGCCGCCCATTTATTGCGAGCAGAGGGGTTGCCTGCTTCTTCGGCACATATTATTGAAGGGGTTCGTTTGGCGGATTCTCTAGCAGCTTTGCGCAATTTATCCGTAGCAGGCATTAGTGAATTGCGAGAAGCAGCCATTGCTATTTTATGCGAAGGTGCAGCAAGTCCTTTAAAGTTAATTGAAGAAAAATTAATTATTGGGGATAAAATAGGCGAAGTACCAGATGAAATTCCTGTTGTTCCGCTCCAACAGGACTTGAATACCTGTATTAAAACCGCTCGCTTAACCAAGGAAAAAAATGCTTTTGGGAAGGTTGAAAAAAAATTAGATTTACGAAAAGCCGCCAATTTAGCGGCTAGCCATTTATTACATCGCTTAAATATTTTAGGTATTCCTTGGGGTGAAACGCTAGAAAATTCTAAACATACCAAAGGGAGTTTTAAAGAAGTTTGGTCGCTAGAGTGGCATCCCGATTTTGCCATTCGGATTATCGAAGCAGGTATGTGGGGCAATACGGTTTATGAAGCTGCTACCAATTATATTTTTGACCATAAAGACAAACAAGCTTCTTTAGCAGAATTAACGCAATTAATTGAAGCAGCCCTTAATGCCGATTTAAAAGAAGTCATTATTGCGCTGACTACTGAATTGACCAATCAATCAGTACTAACCAAGGACATTTTTAACTTAATGGATGCATTACCATCTTTGGTAAATATCATTAGATATGGCAGTAGTCGGCAAATTAATTTAACGGCAGTCACTACGGTCATTGACCAAATTATTCCAAGAATTTGTATTGGTTTACCCAATGCTTGCCTCAATATTGATGAAGACACCGCTACCAATATTTTTGACAAAATTATCGCCCTCAATCGAGCCATCCATACGTTAAATGAAACCAAACATATTCAAAGTTGGTATGCTGCGCTTTCCAAAATAATGGGTATGACTGCCAATGGTATTTTGGTCGGCTTAAGCACTCGGATTTTATTTGATAAAAATTATATAGATACAGAAGTTGCCAGTACTTTTATGCACTTGGCTTTATCTAAAGGAAATGAAGCATTATTTAGCGCCCAATGGATAGAAGGTTTTCTCAATGGAAGCGGCTTATTATTAATCCATCAAGATAATCTTTGGCAGATTTTGGATGAATGGTTGGCTGATCTGGAAGCAGATCGATTTACGGATATTTTGCCTGTCTTGCGACGGACTTTTGCTAAATTTTCTCATCCTGAGCGACAGAAAATGATGGCTTTGGCAAAAAGAGGGACCATAAAAACAAGGGAGGTGAATCGGGAGGTAAACGTGGCTATTAATCAAGAGCGAGTAGCTAAGGTTTTGCCTACTTTGAAGTTGTTATTGGATTTGTAACGTCACCGCATACCCGTCGTTGCCAGCTTTTGCTGGCAATGAACGCTGATGCATTGTGTGTGCCAAACTCAATCAGCTGATGAGAGGTTGGGTGCATTATTTTAAACTGGCAACAGGTTACCAAAAGCTCGAAACGTTGGACGGATGGATACGAAATCGCTTGCGATATTGTATCTATGAGCGAAATGGTGCGAAGCAAAAAAGGTATGGGATACCTTTTTAATGTAGTGAACCGTTTACGGACGGGTTGGGAAGAAACCTAAACGGCGGTATCGAGTCTTCTTACAATTAGGAATCGAACCAAGTTGGGCGAAACGTTTTGCATGGTCAAGAAAAGGCGGATGGGCGATTGCTTGTAGTCCGATTATGGGCGTAACAGTTACGATTGAACGTTTGCGAAAGAAGGGATATATCCCTTTCTTAGAGTACTATTTATCGGTCAAATACAAAGATGTTTAGTGAACCGCCGAGTACGGTCCCGTACGCTCGGTGGTGTGAGGGCTCTGAAGTGACGATTTATTCGTCACTTCTTGCCACTCGATTAGCCACAGTCTTCTTTTTATTTAATAAATGTATCAAAATTTTTAATCGGTCTATAATTCAATTCTTTCTTAGCTTTTTCTATGGAATACACTCTATCTATTTTATTTAAGAATTTCCAATTATTTCTGGCGTAAAATTTTTCTGCTTCTGGATAATATTTACAAATTACCTCCTTCGGATTTGTGTATAAATCAATTAAATCCTCTTTTCTAAATGGGCTATTATTTGATATATTATAAACCTCAAACGTATCGATTTTTTTTTCTAAAACCAATTGATGTCCTTTGGCTCCGTCCTCTTCATCTAATCCCCTATATATTCTATGATTTGCTTTTGTATTATCATCTTCTGGTAAAAACCTTGACACTCGTAAGACCGTCGCTTCTATTCCCTCTCTTTCAAAATAGTCTTTACAAAGCAGTTCACATGTTAATTTGGTAATATCATAAATGTCTCTTGGTTCAGGAATTAATTCTTCATCCACCCATACTGCTTGTTTTTCGTTGACCATTGCTGTACCATATATAGATGTTGTACTTGTGTATATAAATTTATTTATCCCATTCTCAATTGATGATGAAAGCAAATTATTTGTCCCAATTATATTTGTATTAATAAACTTGTCTCTTGAATAATTCAGGTCAGTATGCTTTCCGTGTAATGCTGCTGTATGAATTATTGCATCAATCCCTTGTGTCACTTCTTTTATTATGTCTTTGTCTCGAATGTCGATTATTTCATCAGTCGTTTCTGATTGTAATAGATCGATTCCTAATACATCGTAATTATTTGTTCTTAGAAGTCGTACAATCTCTTTTCCTAATTTACCTGATGATCCTGTTATTAATATTTTTTTCATTTTTTCTTTGGTGGAATATATTGCCAAGATTCATTTACTAAATTCATTTTGGAATCATACTTTTTTATTTCCATCCCATTTTTATTTTCTGGATAAGTATATTTTACGATGGCATATTTTATTTTACTAAAACTGTCTTCTATTTCTACCAGTTTTTTGTCCTTATCTAAGAATCTGGTTTCTAATATCTTTTCCCTTTGTTTTGATAAAAATTTATCTTTTCTGTAGGCTACATTTTCATTAATCACCAATTCTAAATCTTGATTGTACCTACTTTCAATTACAACCTTGTTACTATCTTTGTATTCAAATCTTGTTACAGCTCTTTTCCCATCTAATTTATATTCTCCATTATACTTTCTTTCTTCTTTTACTTCTCCTTCTTCGTTATAATCAATTTCAAGTCTTGCAAACCCACTTACTGGTTTTTCAGTTGTTCCAAAATAATCTTTTCTAATTATTCTGTCTTTGTCATCGTAGTATATTTTTATTATTGGAGGCCAATCACTAAAATGTAACACACCATTTTTATCATAGTATCTTCTTTCAATTTCTCTTTCTTTGTCATCATATTTATATTCTGAAAGAGCAATTCCCCAAATGCTTTCTTCAATTTCATTTTTTCTGTTAAATGGGATTATGAATCTTACTAAACTATCTTTGTTCAAGTATTTAATAGTATAAGCATTCCAGTCATTTCCACTTCTTTCTTGGACAAATTTTTTTTCAAGTTCAATTTTTAACGAATCTAAACTCAATTGGCTTATTCCAATTTGTTGGATTAGAATTATCATTCCTATAATTGAAAGATGGTTTTTCATTTTTTATTTTTATTGTGCCGAACTATCTCGCTACACGCCATATGGCGTATACTTAAGTTACTAATGAAACTAAAAATCAAAAATACTTTGCTTTATTGACCTCCAAATTCAACTCATAAGAATACCCCCTATCACTTAAACCCCCAATCATACTGATCCAAATTCACTAAGCTAGCTTCCAATAAATCAATACAATTTTTAATATCTCCTTTATGCGCCATTTCTATCGCTTGGTGAATATGCCGAGTAGGAATAGAAATTGCGCCTGCAATTGACCCTCCTTTTCCGTATCGTTGTACAGCCGCAGTATCTGTGCCACCAGCAGGCAATATTTCTGGTTGCCACTTCACTTTATTTTTATTCGCTACTTCTTTCATATAAGCGACCATTCGATAATCACAAACGACAGAACCGTCCATAATTTTAATCCCTGCTCCTTTTCCTAAACTAGTGACCATTTCATGTGGCATTGCGCCAGGTACATCAAAAGCAATCGTGGTATCTAAACCAAATCCAAAATCTGGCTCAATATACGAAGTAGCACTCATTGCCCCTCTTAAGCCTATTTCTTCTTGGACGGTAAACACCCCATAAACATCGTAAGGAACTTCTTTTTTGTGAAGTGATTTTAAAACCTCTAATAAAATATAAACAGAGACTCGATTGTCAATAGATTTACTGTTGACACAATCACCCATTTCAATCAATGTCCGTTCTCTAGTGATTGGATCACCAACAGAGACGATCTTTGATACTTCTTTTTTAGACATCCCTGTATCAATAAAAAAGTCTTGAATGTGAACCGCTTTTCCTCTTTCCTCTGGTTTCATCAAATGAATGGGCTTGCTACCCATCACGCCCATGATGTCTTTTTTACCATGAATGATGACTCGCTGTGCCGTCAAGGTTTTAGGGTCAAATCCACCTAAGGTATGAAACCGAATAAAACCATCATCATCAATATGGGTAACGATAAAACCAATTTCATCCATGTGTGCAGCGACCATCGCCTTTTTCATGGTTTTCTTGCTGGCTGTTCCTTTTTTTAGGGCAATTACATTGCCCATCGCATCTACCTCCACACTATCCACATAAGGACTTACTTCTTTTATAACTAATGCTCGGATTTTTTGCTCAAATCCTGAAGTACCTGGTACTTCACATATTTTCTTCAATAATTTTACATCAATCATTATAGTGGCTCATTTTTAGGCAATCGCCCATTTTAAGATAAAGGAGGAAGAAAAATATAAGCTATCCATTTCGTAGCCTTATTTATTGCTTATTCTCCGATTGCGAAATTACAATATATCCAAGAGATACTAAAGTGGCAATTTTACAGTTTTGTCAGTATACGAAAGTAAAGCCAACAGGTTAAATTATTGATAAAGAATATTTTATATTGTTGTAAGAAATTTACTTTGAGGAATTATTCGGTTAATATGGCTTAGTTTTTTCATTAGGTATAGGTGGTTAAAACTAAGTAATATGCGGCACAACTCACAGAGTTGTGTTACTTCCGAATCTCCAACCATTCAATTCATCGTATTAAAAAATTAATCATGACAATCGAAGAAAGAAACCTATTAAAAAAAAGAATTATTGAAAAAATAACAGAGACTAAAAGGAAGATCGTTTTATTGGAAGAAGCATCTAAACCGATTAGTCCAGAAAATTCTATCGGTAGAGTTAGTAGAATGGATGCCATTAATAATAAAGGGGTCTCGGATGCCGCATTGAGAAATGCGAAACGACAATTGAATAGCTTAGAATTAGCGGCTACTAAAGTGGATGCTGCTGATTTTGGCAATTGCACGAATTGCAAAAGAACGATTCAAGCTGCTCGATTAATGTTTATGCCGCAAAGTGCTTTATGTGTAAGATGTGCGAGGTAAGATTGCTGCAAAAAAAACAGGGCACAAACATATGAGATGCTGCACCCTGTATAACCCCAAAAAACCAAATGAAAACAATTCTTATATATCTTTAAAGCCGAAGCTTTTTTTATCGCTTATTAGTCGTTAATTTTAGCTTTTCTTTTATTGCCAAGTAACTATTTCATCCAATTTGTAAAAAAAATCAACAGTAATCAATTATTCTTTGTTAAAAATGATAGTTGGTATCCATTTAACGGATTTTATTTGTTTTTGTTGAATTTTCTCGCTGGAATAGTAATATCTCTTGGTAGTATGTCCCTAATATGACGGAACAAATATTTTGATGTGTCGGTTGATTTATAGTTGCGGGTGCAAATTAAAGAAATTATTTTTAAATATTGTTTAAAATCGTAATAAAAATTGTGGCTAAAGTAAAAAAAACATTTTCATGTAGTGATTGTGGCGCAATGTCCCCAAAATGGATTGGCAAATGCCCTACTTGTGGCAATTGGAACACCTACCAAGAAGAGTTGGTGACTAAATTGACGAAGCAAGAGGAAAAAAGTAAAACTTGGAAACAGCCTGACCGAAATGCTCCTAAGCCGATTCCGTTAAAAGAAATCATTCCGACCAGTAAAGATAGATTGGTGACTCCAGACAATGAATTGAATCGTGTATTAGGCGGCGGAATTGTAGGAGGGTCGATTGTCTTAATTGGTGGTCAACCTGGTATTGGGAAATCTACCTTGCTTTTACAAGTCGCCACTTCCATTGACGCTAAGATACTATATGTCTCTGGAGAAGAAAGTGAGGAACAGATTAAAATGCGGGCGAATAGAATTGGAAAAAACCACGATGATTGTTATATTCTAACAGAAACCAATTCGAGCAAAATATTAAACCATGCCCAACAATTACAACCTGATCTTTTAGTTATAGATTCTATTCAGACGCTTTCTTCTCCGCACGTAGAATCTACGCCAGGGAGTATTTCTCAAGTGCGGGAATGTGCAGGAGAATTACAGCGCTTCGCCAAGGAAACCAATATTCCTGTTTTCTTAATTGGTCATATTACTAAGGATGGAGCAATTGCAGGTCCGAAATTATTAGAACATATCGTCGATGCCGTTTTACAATTTGAAGGCGACCAGCATTATACGTATAGAATTCTAAGAACGACTAAAAATCGTTTCGGTTCTACCGATGAAATGGGAATTTATGAAATGCTGGCAAATGGTTTAAGAGAGGTATCTAACCCCTCTGAACTACTCCTTTCTCAAAAAGATGAAGAATTAAGTGGTAGTGCCGTAGCAGCAACTATAGAAGGGATGCGGCCGATGCTGATAGAAACTCAAGCTTTGGTCAGTACCGCCGTTTATGGTACGCCGCAACGAACTGCCACAGGTTTTGATTTGCGTAGATTGAGTATGTTATTAGCCGTATTAGAAAAGCGTTGTGGTTTTTTATATGGTCAACAAGATGTCTTTTTGAATATGGCAGGTGGTCTAAAAGTAGTTGACCCCGCTATTGATCTATCTATTGTGAGTGCCTTAATTTCTTCTTTGGAGGATATTGCTATTCCAAGTAGTATTTGCTTTGCTGGAGAAGTTGGCTTATCGGGAGAGATTCGAGCTGTTAGTAGAATTGAACAACGAATTCAAGAGGCAGATAAATTAGGCTTCAAACAAATTTTTATTTCAAAATATAATTTGAAAGGGTTGAATCGAGAGAAATTTGATATTGAAATTATTGATATTGGGAAGATTGAGGAGTTGTATCGACTGTTGTTTGAGGCTTAGTCGGTAAAATCATACTAAACGAAAAAATGAAATTAGAAGAATTTATTAAAAAATTGGAAAACTTTAGCCCTAAATTACTTCCAGGTATCCAGATATAATCTTACAACTTAGAGGCGTTTCTAAAAGATTAGTAACAAACAACTGTTTAGATGCAAATAGAAACACATAGAATTAAAAAGAAACGGGAGGAACTACAGATTTATAAGAAGTTCAACAATCCAAATGAAGTTTTCTCAACTCTTTTAGAAATAGTATTTGTTTTGGGAGGACTATGTCTCTCTGGTTTTGGAATTATAAGTATTTGGAGTAGTAAATTTGAATCACAATTTTTATTAAATTCGATAGTTTTTAGTCTAGTTCTTGGTTGCATTTGGTTCATAGGGTTGGTTATGAAAAGTTTGATAATCCAATTGAAAAGACAGATTTATCCAATTGTTAAAATATCAAATTCAAAAACAGAATTAATAGGAGAACGTGGAGAACAAATAGTGATAGCTACAAATCGGATACGAGGGATAAAAGGAAGGATGTATAAATCTATTAGTAGGTTTCTTGGCGAATCAACTATGAAAAAACAAATATATTATTCACGTATGTTTCTCCAACTAGACGATGGCAATGAAATATATGTATACGACATCAATACGTCAAAGTTATTTCATCCAATAGAAGCTGAGTGCAAAAAAGAATTAAGCAATAAATTAAAGCGGATAGGAAGCAAATTATCAAAAGAACTAGGCATCCAAGCCTATATTGAAAATAACTTTTTGAAGGAATAACTATACTGCTATCAGAAACCATTAACTCTCAATTTTACAATAAGTAAAGAAAGGCACAACTTTTCACAGTTGCGCCTTTCTTTTTATTAGCAAAAATTCTATAATAATTCTAATTCGATACCTTGTCCACCAATTATTTCCCTAATAATTGCTCATATTTAGCAGGCGTATTAATCAATCCAATCGCCTCCTGTACTTCCGAATCATTTCTCAAACCAATTTGAATCTTACCACTTTCATAGTAATACCTAGCAGCAATTTCTTTTTCGATTTGATCAACGATCGCTGTTTTAAATTCATATAAGTCATCTTTTTTAGCTTGCTTAATTTTTTGCTCCATCGTTGAAAAATCAGTTGCTAAGATGGTATTGTATTTCTCTGCTGCTGCTTTATCTTTTAATTGGGCTAATAATTTTTCACTTTCCGTATCGTAAGCAAACCCTTCCTTTTCTAAGTAGGCAATAAAATCGTCGAACTCCTCAAAATGAAAGTCTTTCACGTCTGCAATCGTTTCATGCTTCAAGCAGTATTGCGTTACGTAATCAAAGATTAAATGCTTTTTATTTAGGCTTCCCAAAATTCTTTCGCTTTCTGTTTTATCTAAATTTAAATCTGGTTTTACCCCGCCACCATCTAATACTTTTCGACCATTTCTAGTCTTAAAAGGCGTTCTTAAAGAATCTGGAATATTGATCGGTGTACCGTCCGCATATTCAACACCTTGGATACATCTTCCACTAGGAATGTAATATTTAGCAATCGTAATTTTTACCTTAGAATTATAGCCTACATCTTGGGTGTTTTGTACCAATCCTTTACCGTAAGAACGTTGACCAACTAAAACACCTCTGTCCAAATCTTGGATAACTCCAGATACGATTTCAGATGCAGAAGCGGACCCTTTATCGACTAACACCACTAATGGAATATCTGTATCCACAGGTTTGTTTAAGGTTTTATAACTTCTATCCCAATCAATTACTTTTCCTTTCGTCGTTACGATTAATTCTCCTTTATTCACAAAAACATTGGACACATTAACTGCTTCTGCCAATAATCCACCACCATTTCCTCTAAGGTCAAAAACAACGCCTTTAATTTTAGGATTATTCTCTTTTAATTTCTTGACAGCACTTGCAACATTTCTACCCGCATTTCTAGTAAAGGTCGTCAACGCTAAATAGCCTACTTCTTCATTTAACATTCCTGAATAAGGTACGTTTTGGACTTTGACTTCATCTCTAGTTAAGACCAATTTTTGTTGACCAGTTGTTCCTGGTCGCTCAATTGTTAACTCGACTTCTGTACCGGGGAAACCTTTTAAAAATCGACTGACATCCGAAGAACGTTTTCCTGCTACTTCTTTTCCATCTACCGCAATTAACACATCTCCCGCTTTTAGGCCTGCTTTACTAGCAGGGCTATTTTCTAAAGGTGCAGATACGGTTACTTCATCGCCAATTTTAATAAAATCAGCGCCAATGCCTTTATATTTTCCTTCCGTCATAAAACGGTAGCCTTCTATTTCTGATTCTGAAATATAATTGGTGTAAGGGTCTAATGCGCCTAACATCGCATCAATACCAATTCGCATCATTTTCGATGGGTTTAAATCATCGACATAATGGGTATTGATTTCTTGGTATAAATTGGTGAAGATTTCTATGTTCTTAGAAATTTCAAATAATTTATCATGGTCTTTAGTTACCGCAGCAACACTAAAAAATCCCACAAGGGCAACTAAACTAATTTTTGAAAATCTTTTCCAGTTCATTTTCTTTTATTTTTTACCACGGATGAAATTTACCGCAGATGATTTTTATCACGGATAACTTCCACGGATGGGTTTTAACACGGATGAAATCTACCACGGATATTTATATTTTATTTGGTAGTTGCTGTAAACCATCAATGGAACAAAGCTTCTCTATATCAAACGGAATACTATGTGCTTATTGTTTACCTAATTTAAAAATAATTACCTTTTATTTATCTTACGGACAAAATATACTGCTAGGTTCATCAACTTCGCGCTACTATCCTAATCTCTACTCGTCTATTTTCTGCCTGCTGTTTTTCATTTCTCGCTTTTGGGTAACGCATTTCAAAATTTCCATAGCCTTGATAACTAACCCTATCTGGGTCGATGTTATTGGCTAATAAATAATCATAGACCATTTTAGCTCGTCTCACAGATAATTTAAAATCCCAAGATAGCTCATCTACTTTAGGATAATGAGGTTTATTAATATGCCCTGCTATTTCGATTTTAATCGTATCATTTAGTTCCATGAATTTTAATAACTTCGGTAATTCTGGTAAGGATTTTTTTAACAGAATCGCTTCGTTACCTACAAAAAAGAAGTTTTCAATATCTACCTTTTCGCCAATAGCGACTTTCTTTAATTCAACCGCAAAATCCTTTTTTAAACTCGGCGTTACTTTGAACATCTTCGTTTCGAAAAAATAATCCTTGGCATAAACATCTATACCTGCCACTTCTCCTAGTGGAAGTACCGTCTCAAAATTCCCTGAACTGTCTGTTTGTAAAGAATCTCTATTGTCTTTCGTACGAATTACTAACGTAGCAGGAATTGCTTCCCCTGTCTTATTATCTTTAATTTGCCCTTTGAATGGCATTAATTTAATCGTTTGAAAAACATCAATGGTGGCTCGTCGATTCAATTGTCTACCATCATCGGTATCGTTATTGGATTCAGGTTTGGCTTCTCCAAAAACTTGAATGTGGATATTTTCGACAGGAATGTCTTGTGCTATTAATAATGCTTGAACGGCATTCGCTCTATTTTGCGAAAGCTTTACATTATTTTGAATAGAACCAATGGCATCAGTATGTGCCGTAATATGAATTCGGTATTTTTTTAGTGGCTTGATTTGGGCAACGATAATTGCAATCGTGCTATCGGCTGTTCCCGTCAATTCGTATTGACCAAAATCAAATAAAACTTTATCGGAAAGGACTAATTTAGCAGAATCAATAATTTGCCCAAAAAGGGAATGGAGGGAAAACAAAAGGGAGAGTAGCACCAGATATTTTTTTAATTGCATCGCTGATATTTTTTCTACTCAAATAATGTGGAAAGGGGAGAAAGTAACGAATAATCGACAACTAAGTAATGAGACAGAATTAGCCGTCACTTATTAAATAGTTGCGAGTTACGGGTTGCGAGTTAAAAAATAGAATTTTGAAACTGAAATTGGATTAATTTGATAACTAATTGAAGTATTCATAATCACTACAATTCCTCAACCCGTAACTCGCAACCCGCAACAAATATTTTATATGCCGACTAATCTTATCCTAACATTTACTTCTTATTATCTTGCTGAGCAAATACTTTTTGCAATAATGGACTTGGCCTAGCTCCTACATCTTCTCGAATCGTTTCTTCTTTCTTTTCTACCAAACTAAACATCCCAACTAAAGCTTGTTTGGCTACATAATCATCCAATTCTGGGTTGGCTTTTTTTACAAAAGGCAATTTATTATGTGCTTTTACCGCACCTCTCCAGGTTTCTCTGGCTTTGAACTTATCCAAAGAAGCGATAATGACTGGCTTAAATTCATCGTACAATTGATCGTAAGTAGATTTTTCTAAATAACGAGTCGCAGCATCTCCTTCACCCATTAAAATATTCATGGCGTCCTTGAAGGTCATTTGCTTAATCGCACTTATAAAAATAGGTTTTGCCTTAGTCGCTGCATCTTCTGCGGCTCGATTAATCTTTTCTAAAATATCTGCTTCAATATTAGAAAAACCAGGAACGGCTCTCAATTTACCCATTACTTTTTCCGCTTCCGTTGGCATCAAAATTTTATAAGGACTTTTGTAATAGCCATCTTCCACAGATAAAAAATCAATGGCTTCTCCTACGCCAATATTCAAAGCTTCTTTCAAACCATTACCGATTTCATCCTTAGACAAACCTCCTTCGCCCGAAACAACCTCTTTAGCTTTATTCAATAAACCTTTCAATTTTTGTGCTTCTACATCTGTGGAAACAAACAGCGCACCAAGTATCAAAAAAAATGTCAAACGCTTAAGCATACTATGTTTTTTAGTTTAGGAATATAAAAATGATAGGGCAAATAAAATGCCTGTTATGGTTAACAACGACCTTTAGACGCTATTAGTTATAATAAAGGATATTAAAGGAAAGTTAAAATAGGAGAACTTGTCAAGTACCCATTAAAAAAGGTAGCTTTCAAGTGACTTGAAAACTACCTTTTCATCTATATTCAGAATAGAGAGCATAGATTAGAGACTTAAACTTGAGTTTTGCCAAAAGACTGCCTATTGGTTGCTGATACCAGCCATCTTTTTCTCTCTTCTGTTAATGAAATGGTCTCTACTATCTTTTCTATTGAATTATTCTTATCTCAACTTAAGCAACTGCTTCTACTGATTTAGTAATCAACTGTCTTCGTTCTGGACCAGTTGACACCATGGTAATTGGCGTTTCTAATAAATCTTCTAATCTATCAATATAGGTCTTTGCATTAACAGGTAAGTTATCAAATTCTTTTGCTTCCGTTAGATTTGTTTGCCATCCTGGATGTGATTGGTAAACTGGCTTGATGTCGTAACTACATAAATCATAAGGTAAATCTTCTGATTCTTGTCCGTCAAAATTATAAGCCGTACATAAATCTAAGGTTTCCAATTTATCCATTACATCAATTTTAGTCAATGCAATTTGCGTTACGCCATTTAACATGATGGTATAACGCAATTGTGGTAAATCTATCCATCCGCATCGTCTTGGTCTTCCAGTCGTTGCGCCAAACTCCTGTCCTTCCTTTCTTAAGAACTCCCCTGTTTCATCAAACAATTCTGTTGGAAATGGACCACCACCTACTCTAGTGCAATAAGCCTTGGTAATTCCAATCACTTCTCCAATTTGACTTGGTGCTATTCCTAATCCCGTACAAACACCCGCAGTAATGGTATTAGAAGAAGTGACAAAAGGGTAGGTCCCAAAATCCACATCTAACATAGAACCTTGTGCGCCTTCTGCTAAGATTTTTTTACCCGCTTTGATGGCTTTATTAATGTAATACTCCCCATCCACAAAATCTAAAGATTTTAAGGTTTCTAAACTTTTAAACCATTGTGCTTCTTCTGCTTTTAAATCGAATTCTATGGCAGGATACTGTCCTAATAGTCCTAAGTGCTTTTCTCTTAGTGCCGTATATCTATCCATAAAATCAGGTCGTTCAATATCTCCTACTCTTAATCCGTTTCTACCTGTTTTATCCATATAAGTTGGCCCAATACCTTTTAGGGTCGACCCAATTTTTTTATCTCCTTTGCTCGCTTCTTTAGCAGCATCTAAATAGCGATGAGTGGGTAAGATTAAATGGGCTTTCCTAGCTACTAATAATCTACCTTTATAATCGACTTCCGCATCAATCAAATTATTAATTTCCCGCTCTAAAGTAATTGGATCAATGACAACACCATTGCCGATTACATTGATCAATTGTTGGCGGAATATGCCAGAAGGTACGGTGTGTAGGACAAATTTTTTGCCGTCAAACTTTAAGGTATGTCCCGCATTAGGGCCTCCTTGAAATCGAGCTACGATATCATAGTCTGTCGCCAATACATCTACAATCTTTCCTTTCCCTTCATCTCCCCATTGCAGGCCGAGAATTACATCAACTGCCATTTAAATTTATTTTTGATTAATAAAGTAATTTAAAACTAATAAAATGATTATTTGCCTTTAATGACAAAACCGCTTAGTTAGTCTCATGCCTTTTAGTAAGAAAAAAGACGTGCAAAATTACAATAAACATCGGGTTAATTGAAATAAAAAAACCTAATCACTCGAAATAGTCATTGCTAAAAATAAATTTTTATTTATTTAATTTATTTTATGGCTCTATTTCGAATAATTAGGTTTGTAAAGTTATTTGAAATTATTGCTAAATTCAAAGCGTTTTACCTTTTTATTATGTGGAATTCAATAATAATCCTAAATTTTATCTTTGTCTGCTATAAGGGAAAGGGAATTAAGATTCAATTTATACTGCCATTTGTAAGGATAAATCGTCTACTGCATTTTCTACAGAAGCACTAATTTCAAAAACAGTAACTAGTTTCGTTATTTCTAAGATTCGTTGAATTCGACTGGATACGTTTGCTAAAATTAGCCCCCCTCCTTTCTTTTTGACTTTAGCTAATAAAGACAACAGAAAGTTTATGCCAATGCTATTGACTAAATTTAGTGGTGCTAAATCTACTACAAATTCATTCAGTCCCGTATCTATTTTTTGTTGAAGTTCTTTTAAGATTTGGCGATTTTGCCATTCGTCTAGTAAGGAATTGATGGAAAGTACTTGCACAGCGTTGTGCTTAGTGATGGAATAATTCACATTCATGGGATAATCGGTTTTAGTTAAATTTGTCCAACTATGTTCTATTGGACGGTTTAATTTTTGGATATAAATAGATTGTTCCGCACAAAGTAAAGACGATATTCTTATATATCAAAATTTTTCAGCAATAAATGTAAGCTATTTTCCTTATTTATTTTTAATAAATTCATAAATCATTGATAGACAGTCAAAAAAAAGTTAACAAGAAAAAATATTTATCATATAGCTAATCATCAATGATTTATATATTAAAATTTAATTAATTAGAAGCAATCGCAGTTTTTGGACATGCTCCGTCACATTGCCCATAGAGATTCAACGAATGGTGGGTTACTTTAAATTTCAATAACTCCCCCATCATGGTTTTAATTTGTTGAATTCGAGGGTCGCAAAATTCCAATACTTTTCCACAATCCACGCAGATTAGGTGATCATGCTGTTTATAACCGTAGGACTTTTCGTACTGCGCCAAATTTTTACCAAACTGATGTTTTTTCACCAAATCACAAGTAACCAACAATTCCAAGGTATTATAAACCGTGGCTCGACTAACTCGATAATTTTGGTTTTTCATGTGAATATATAACGCTTCTGCGTCGAAATGATCATCTCGACTATAAATTTCCTCCAGTATAGCAAACCGTTCTGGCGTCTTGCGCAGATTATTGGTTTCCAAATGAGCAGAAAATATATTTAGTACCTCCTTGATGATTCTTTCTTTATTCGTATATTCTGGCATGGTCGTTTTACATTTTGTTGAGTCTGTATAATATTTACAGATTTTTGCTCAATCTTTTAACAAATATACATAACTAGTGGTTTATAAACTATTTAAACTCGACTACTTATTTGGTATACACCCGTAGGTCAAGAAAAGTTCAATACATTTTTATATGGTGGATATTTGGCAGTACTTTCAAAATCTCTTTCAGCAGGTAGAACAAAGTTCTAAGACGCAACCTGTTTTATACGATACGATTATACGCAATCCTGAAGAATTAGCTACATATGAAAAATGGAAAGGCTTAATGGTCAAAAAACAATTGATTAATTGGTTAGAAATAGCATATGCTAATTTTTTAAAAAACGGACAGCCTATTGATAAAAGTATTGTGTTTTTGGATAATGTTTCGATGAAAGGTTTTGCGATCTACTTTTCTGAACTTCGATACACGTACATTCAAGCAGCGCATCTTTTTGATTATTTCAAAGAGAAAATGCTGGCATTAAATTATAAAGCCTATAATGCTGATATTAAGACTTATACCAAAGGTAGTGTGGTGGAATCTTTAGCTAAATATTATCTAAAACCTTCCTTAAAAACTATGCTCGACGGACCTCCCTTTAAACAAGAGTATGGCAATATTAGTATTGAGTTAACTTCTCAGGATGATTCACCTACGCTCTTAAAATTTAGTGCAACTGTCTACAACGACCGCTCTTATCAACCACCTAAACATTTTGGGGCGCTAATGCGACATTTATTGACTTGATGAAACAAGTTTGTCCAATAAAAAAATCCGTTGGGTATAGGAATACGCCCAACGGATTTTTATTTCCCAACGGATTAAAAGGATAAGCTTTAATTTTTCTTTTTAATCGTACCAATTTTCTTCTTACCTGAAGTCGTTGACGGAGTATTTGGTTTACCTGACGTCGAAGACTTATTGGTGGTAGTAGAAGGTGTTCTAGTAGGTATTTTACTAGTCGTTGACGGTGTTTTTTTAGTCGTTGAAGGCACTTTTGTCGTTGAAGGCACCTTAGTAGTTGACGGGGTTGAGGGTTTAGTTGTTGGTCTAGTATTCGTATTAGCCTTTGAAGGCGCAGTATTAGTCGTTCGGCTAGATTGATATTGTCCCTTATTTACTACCGTCTTAATCAATGTGCCTGTTGGGATTTGGTCGGTCAACTTCATGCTATTTACCAAAGCAATTTCCTCTAATCGGTCTGTAGGCATATTAAAATACCGTAAAACTTGGTCTAAAGTACCTGCTCGACGTACTTCTTCTATTTTAATTTCATCTGCAACTCGATTTATTTTAGCAGGATCTCTCAATTCATCGAATCGAGTCATCGTATACTCAAATGTTCGTTGGTAATTCGGATAGTCTGTAGCGGCCGCAACACCATGCATCAAATAGACATTATTACCATATTGAATCGCATAGGATAAAACACGAATATCCTGTTGTTGTTGTTGTTGTTGCTGCTGTCCTTGCTGTTGTTGTTGAGGAGCTGGTTTTGCTTCTTGACGTATAGCGTTATAACCATTTACCCGTACATTTTGTGTATTGGTCACTTGTAATTTCACCTGCTCGTTAAAGGCAGCAAGAGACGCTTGTGGACTCTCTTTTCCAAGCGTTAGTACCATCATCGCTTTTCCATCTTTATCTGCCATTTGGAATTGTTGTGGTGAATTAGCTGTTCTCCATTCTCTTGGTACTGGGAATTTAAACCTTAAACCAGGGTGATAAAAGAAATCATCTTCCACATAGCCTTGCTGTGGATCTTCGCCATACATCAAACCATCAATCATTCTCAAATAAGCATTTCTATTAACCGCTAAATTCGATACACCCAATTCTTTTTCTTTTTCATCCGCCATTCTATTCACATTCTCATATCTGTTTAAAGGATCAGGGTGCGTTGATTGAAAAGTAGGAATTCTTTGTCCACTCTTCTCTCGCATTCTATTTAGAGTAAAAAAGAAATTCGCCATTTTATGCGCATCATACCCTATCGCCGTAGAATATTCTACGCCTAATTTATCGGATTCAGATTCATGTGCACGACTATTCTTTAAAGACAAAAGACCTATCGCTTGACTTAATTCTTGTGCTCCTTGTCCTTTCGTCAAAATAACTCCACCTATCAATCCAATTTGAGATAGAATTTGGCTCGCCTGTTGACGAACACCATGCTTAGCGGTAATGTGTCCAATCTCATGCCCCAATACACCTGCAAATTCTGCCTCATTAGAAAAGTGTGCTAAAATACCTCTTGTGAAATAGACATAGCCACCAGGTACTGCAAAGGCATTGATCACCGGAGAATCCAATACTTTAAATTCATAATTTAAGTGAGAACGGTGAGAAATCTTAGCCATCTCTTGCCCTTTCTTATTAATGAAAGCTTGAATTTCAGGAGCATCATACAAGCCAAAACTAGCAACAATACTAGGGTCTGATTGCTTACCTAAAGCAATTTCTTTTTCCTCTGACATCAGAGACAATTCTTTTTTACCTGTTACTGGATTAACTGCACAAGCATACATGCAATAGGAAAAAGCAACGATTAATAAACTCCTTAAAATTAAACGATATCGTTTCATTTTATAAAATTTTAGTGTTTTGTTATTTGTAAGAATAGCAAACATTATCGTTTGCCAAATCTCTAATCTAAAAACGAATGCAACTGTGACATTCTTATCATTTTAGACTTTACTTAACCCAATAAGCCACAATTTTTTATAAATGTAGGAAATTTTTAAGTTTTTTTAAGGAAAGATCGCACAAGAATAGTTGATAAATCTTATTTGGAGTGTCTAATTTTATTAACAAATTTATTCACTTGATGATTAATTGTGTAGCGGTGGTATAAAAAAGTACCTACCAAAACTAGCATGCCAAACACTAAAGTAGCAAAGCGCAATTGTTCGAAAACATCGGTATACCTTGGTGAGAAGGGATGAATATAGATGACTTCAATAGCTGTAATAATGGTAGCACTTAGAAAAAGAACAATACTAGCTGCTCTAGCTATTTTGATATAATTTGGCTGCGCACGATTCATGCACTTTTTCAAAAATAAAATAGATAAACCATGATAAGGAGCTATTTTTATTAACTCTTTTAAAATGTGGATTGCTTCTTCGTGTTCTAGTCGATTATAATGGGTTGCCGCTTTTTGATAGAGGTTTTTAAAATAGATATCTTCTCCTTTATAGAATTGGATGTTGTGTTCGATAGATAAGCGAATTACTTCGTCAACTGTAGATAGATGCTTGTTGTAAGCACCGACTTCGAACAAAGCATTGGTGTAATCGACTAAAATATCAAAGTATAAGTCAAAATTAAGGCGACTGATCGCAGTTGCTTTAGCTTCATAAAATCGAATAATCGTATGGTATTCCACCCCATCAATATCCTTAAAATCCTGATATAGTTTAGTGGATGTTGATAAAGTGTGCATAAATCATATTTGTTATTAGATGATTAAGAGAAGTTACTTGCTCAAAACGAATGACAGCCATAGATTGTTTTTAAGTTCTTAAATAATCCATCTAAAGTCAAGATAAATGACAAAAAAATGAATTTATGAATAGAATGGAACTTTATTTAGCCTAAGAGTTGTTTGTGTAAAATAGGAAATGTAAATTTGCATCGCTAATAAAGCAATGGCTTCGTAGTTCAATTGGATAGAATATCAGATTTCGGCTCTGAGGGTTGCAGGTTCGAGTCCTGCCGAGGTCACTAATAAAAAATTAAAGCTCTGTAAATCAATAATTTGCAGGGCTTTTTTGATTTTAAGATTAAAATACTATGCTAAGAAAAGGTAATTAACACATGAAACAATCATCTCCAATCGGCATCATTCTCCTAGCAGCAGGCGCTTCTCGACGAATGGGAACACCCAAGCAATTACTGAAAATCGATAACCAAACGTTAATAGAAAGGGCGATTAACATAACGCAGGGAGTAGTTAATCAACAAACGGTGGTCGTTTTAGGAGCAAATGCAGAAAAAATAAAACCTTATATCCTACCACAAACTAATGTAGCCGTTATCATTAATGAAAATTGGCAGCAAGGAATGGGAACGACTTTAAAAGCTGGATTGGAATTCTTAGTAGCACACACCCCCCAAATTAGTGGTGTCATCGTGCTGGTCTGTGATCAACCTTATCTAACAACCCAAAAACTACAACAATTAATCGAGCAACATCAGGAAACAAAAGCGGCTATTATTGCAACCGCCTATAAAGACATCAAAGGCGTTCCTGCTTTATTTGATAGCACTATTTTTCCTCAGCTAATCGCCTTAAATAAAGATGAAGGAGCCAGAAAAATCATCAAAAATTATGAAGGAGAGATAATAACGATAGATTTCCCTAAAGGAAGTATTGACTTAGATACGCCTGCTGCTTACCAGCAGTTCTTGAAAAATCAAAAATAATTTTTACTAACTCACAGTTATTCACAGGAAAATGTGGATAACTCTGAGTTACCCACATTATAGGATTTTAAAATCATCTCTATCTGCTAAAAACCGAAGTTTTTGCCTAAAGTCTTGCTGTTTTTGATAATCCAATGCTATTGTACTAATATTTTCCACATGGGCCGTATGCACTAATATGCTTCCATTATAATCAATCACCGAAGTGTCTCCAGAATGATAACTGCTATTTCCGTCCATTCCAATTCTGTTAACACCTATAGTATACACTTGGTTTTCAATGGCTCTAGCCATTAGTAAAGACCGCCAATGATGTGCTCTTTTTTCGGGCCAATTCGCTATATAAATTAATACATCATAATTTTCTGTATTTCTACTCCAAACAGGAAAGCGCAAATCAAAACAAATTAAAGGGCATATTTTCCAACCTCTATAGTCCACAATTAATCGTTCTTGTCCAGCTGTATAATGGTTGGGTTCTGCGGATAAAGAGAAAAGATGTTTTTTATCATATTTTTGAAAGAGGCCATCTGGTTGCATCCAAACTAAACGGTTGTAATAGTGTCCCTTTTCCTGAACGATATAACTTCCAGTAATAACGGTTCTTGTTTTCTGCGCTTGCTCCTCCAACCATGCTAAAGTTTTTCCGCTAGGTATTTCTGCTAATTTAGGAGGATTCATACTAAAGCCTGTTGTAAACATTTCTGGTAGAATGATTATATCAGAAATCCCAATTAACGCTGCTAATTTATTTTCTAGCTGTGCTAAATTTGCGTTTATACCTTCCCAGAAAAGATTTGTTTGAATGGTCGTTATTTTTAAAGGTGTTATCATGAAAGCAGTTTATGACATGGCTATAATTGAACACTCCTCAAAATACAAAAAGGCTTAGACAATGCAAATTGTCTAAGCCCTTTTTATATAGAGAATAAGTTGAAAACTTACTAAATTCTATGCTGCTGCTTCTGTTTCTTCTCCTTCTTCTCCTGCACCTTTTCCTCTCAATGCTCTTGGTACAACAACTGTTGCAACAGGAATTGCTGGAGCATTCGTCACAACTACCCCTTCTGGTAATTCCAAATCTCTAACTCTAATCGCTTCTCCTAATCCTAATGGAGAAATATCGCCAATTAATTCATCGACCATATTTTCAGGAGTCGTCTTAATCTTTACTCGTCTTAAAGACTGCTGTAAAGCACCACCTAATTTAACACCAGGAGAAGTTCCTTTAAATCTTACAGGTACTTCTAAAATAACAGGTTTCCCATCCTCTAACTTCAAAAAGTCAAGGTGAAGAATTGTTTCTTTTACTGGGTGAAACTGTGCATCTTTTAAGATGCATCTGTGGGTTACGCCGTCTACTTCAACTTCTGCTACTTTAAAGTCAGGTGTGTAAATTAATCCTTTTACAGCCTTTTGAGTTGTTGAAAAGTGGATGTTTTCTGCATCACCATAAATTACACATGGAATGCCACCTTCGTTTCTTACAGCTTTAGTAGCTTTTTTTCCTACTGCTGGTCTTGCATTTCCAGCTACTTTTATCGTTTGCATATCTTTAGATTTATATCTTTTTCAAAAAGGACTGCAAAGATATGACTTTTATTAAAAAAAAGTTGAAAACTAATCATTTCTTGAAAAAAATAATCAATTTTTAAGCCTTTTCAAGGGTTAAACCTGCATTAATGATTTTTATAACCATAATTGTGGTCGGATCTGCCATAAATGCAGCTCTGATTTCTGGTGTTAATGCACTCATCACGTCCTCATACTTTCCAAAAATTTGCGTACTCATCGTATTTGTACTTATTTTAAGGTTTGGATGTTGATGTAACTGCTCAATAAATTTGAGAATCGGGGATTCATAATTTTTTGTCAACGGATACATGCTAATTTCTACAGATATATTCATAGCTTATTATTATTTTTAGGATTTATTAAAAATTATTCAATTTTCTTAATAAGTGTAATAAATACACTAAGTTAACTTTTCATTTCATACCTTTGTGCTACACAATATTTTAAACGCCTTTTTAGTTCATCAAATTTATGTCAAAAGTAATCAATCATAGTTTATTAACCGATTTTGATATTGGCCTTTTCCGAGAAGGGAAGCATTATAAATTATATGAGAAATTAGGCAGTCATGTCATTGAAGTAGATGGGCAATGGGGGACTTATTTTGCCGTTTGGGCACCTAGTGCTAAATCTGTTTCCGTTATCGGCAATTTCAATTATTGGAATAAACAAACGCATCATTTAGCTGCTCGCTGGGATAGTTCTGGTATTTGGGAAGGTTTTATTCCTTTTGTTGGAAAAGGGGAGTTATATAAGTACTGTGTGGAAGCACAAGATGGTAGATTATTGGAAAAAGGAGACCCTTTCTCCTTATTTTGGGAAGTACCGCCTAATACTTCCTCGATTACTTGGCAATTAGACTATGAATGGAAGGACAAAAAATGGTTAGAAAATCGACAAGCCTTAGCAGGTAAACCACAACCTTATTCAGTCTATGAAGTCCACATAGGGTCTTGGAAAAAAGTAGCTGCGGATAAATCGCTAAGTTATCAAGAGATGGCAGATGAAATGGTGGAATATGTCCAAAAAATGGGCTTTACGCACGTAGAATTTATGCCTGTCATGGAGCATCCTTATTTTCCAAGTTGGGGCTATCAAATAACAGGCTACTTTGCACCGACCAGTCGTTTTGGAACACCACAGGATTTTATGGCTTTAGTCGATGCTTTTCACCAAGCAGGCGTTGGTGTTATCTTAGATTGGGTGCCATCTCACTTCCCTGAAGATGCGCATGGTTTAGGTAAATTTGACGGTTCTTCTTTATATGAGCATGAAGACCCAAGATTAGGCTTCCACCCCGATTGGAAAAGTTTAATCTTTAATTATGGAAGGCACGAAGTTCGGTCGTTTCTAATTTCTAATGCGTTATTTTGGTTAGATAAGTATCATGTTGATGGGCTAAGAGTGGATGCAGTCGCTTCTATGCTTTACCTCGATTATTCTAGAAATGATGGCGAATGGATTCCTAATAAATATGGAGGTAATGAAAATTTAGAAGCCGTCTCTTTTCTAAAAGAATTTAACGAAACGGTGTATCGAGAATTCCCCGACACTATTACTATAGCCGAAGAATCTACTTCCTGGCCAGGCGTTTCTCGACCGACTTATACGGGTGGTTTAGGTTTTGGACAGAAATGGATGATGGGCTGGATGCACGATACGTTGAATTATTTTAAGGAAGATCCTATTAACAGAAAATATCATCAGAATTCTATTACTTTCAGTTTAGCTTACAGTTTTTCTGAAAACTTTATGTTGCCTTTATCTCACGATGAAGTGGTTTATGGAAAAGGTGCTATTATAGATAGAATGCCTGGAGATGAATGGCAAAAATTTGCGAATCTTCGTTTGATGTATACTTATATGTTTACCCATCCAGGAACTAACCTTTTATTTATGGGAGACGAAATAGCACAAAGAACAGAATGGAGTATTGAAAGAGGCGTAGAATGGGCATTAACCAAACATCCTACGAATAAAGGCATTCAAACTTTAATTCAAGACCTAAATACTTATTATAAAAGTACTCCTGCTATTTATCAAAACCAATTCTCCCAAGACGGCTTTGAATGGGTTTCGCACGATGATGGAGATAATAGTATGATTGCTTTTATCCGAAAAGGAAACTCAGAACATAAAGACCAATTGGTTGTTTGTAATTTCACGCCAGTCGTTCGGGAAGCATTTAAGATAGGAATAACCCAAGCAGGAAAATGGAAAGAGGTTTTCAATAGTGATGCGCCAAAATATGGAGGTAGTGGAATTAGTAATAAAAAGGCTTTAACTGCTACAGATACTCCTTGGCATGGAAAATTATATTCCCTAGAGATGACGATTCCGCCGTTGGTGACTATTATTTTTGAACCAGCCTAATCGTTCATGGAACCAATAGTTGACTTTTCAGATTTTACTGCTGTTGCTACTTTTATCCTATCACTAAGTGTCGTCGTATTCTTACGTTACGTCTTAGTGTCTGGACTTTTTGTCGGTTTATTTCACATTACTTTTAAAGATAAATTTCTATCGAGAAAAATTAGTACGATGTTGCGCCCTCAAGGGCAATCTTGGCAAGAAATAAAATGGTCTGCCCTGACTTCCTTTATTTTTGCCTTCTCTGGAGTTGGGATTGTTTGGATGTGGCAAGCAGGTTATAGTACGATTTATATTGATCCACAGCAATACACGATTTTCTACTTACCATTCAGTTTGTTTATCGCACTTTTCATTCATGAGACGTATTATTATTGGCTGCACCGTTGGATGCATCGCCCCAAGGTTTATCGCTTAGTCCATAAAATTCATCATGATAGTATAGTCACTTCTCCTTGGACGGCTTTTTCTTTTGATCCATTAGAATCTATTTTACAAGCTTTGGTCGTTCCTTTTATTATTCTGTTTTTGCCGATGCACTTTAGTATAGTCATGTTGATGCTGATTATTATGACCGTTTCGGCTACGATTAATCATTTAGACATAGAAATTTATCCTAAAGGCTTTGAAAAACATTGGTTGGGTAAATGGTTAATTGGTGCGACACATCATAGTCAGCATCACGCTAAGTTTTTAGTCAATTATGGTTTGTATTTTACTTTTTGGGATAAATGGATGCATACGGAAAGTCCTGATTTTGAAGCTTTGTTTCGGGAGAAAACACAATAGAAGATTTAAGCGATAAAATATATATCAGTTGGGCTTTAATAATACACATCTCCCAACGGATTCCCCCTTTTAACAATTCAATCTATTTTAATTAATTGATATCAGAAGAAAAGAAGAAATAGTCTACGCAAATAATAGAATTATACAAACTAAGGAAAATCTGTTTAAATCCGCCTAATCAGTTAAATCCGTACGACCTATCCTCCTAGTTTGTCTGCTAGGTTACTTTTTTGGAAACCCCTAAAATCAATAAAAAAACCCCTACCATTTTGGTGATAGGAGCTTTTTAACTAACATAACTATGAGAAATCGATTATCTATTTGCTTTTTTCCATATCATCATATTCACGCCAATTGCTATTAGGCAATATCAATCGTTCTAGCTGGTACTGGCTTTGCCTCTTCTTTTTTAGGAATGCTAATATTTAAGATTCCGTTTTCGTAATTCGCACCAATTTTAGTCGCATCTACCGTATCTGGTAGCGTAAACGTTCTTTTGAAAGCAGCGTACTTAAATTCTTTGCGGGTAAATTTCTCGCCTTCTTTAGTCGTTGCATCCTCTTTCTTTTTAGAAGAGATGGTTAAAACATTGTCATCAATCTTAATTTCGATATCTTCCTTTCCATAACCAGGCGCTGCCAAAGCTAAGGAATACCCATCTGCATCTTCTTTTACATTGACGGCTGGTTGACTACCGTTCCAGACGCTTAAATTTTCATCTAAGTTTTTCACAAAGTCTTCGTTAAGAATATCATTAACTACTTTTGCGAAAGTTGGGAATCCGTGATTTCTTCTTCTTACTAACTGTCTCATTTTAAATAATTTTTATGGTTTTGAAATTTAACAAGCTTTCTTTTAGTCATTTTAGAATGCTTGCAATTTTTTAATTAATTTACACTCTACCTACATCAAGTCGTGTGCCATGCCATTTTTTAAGTCATTTTTGCTGAAAAACGGAAAATAAAACTGACTTTTTGTCACTAATATTTGTTTTTAACTGACTTTTTGTCAATGTTTATTAAAACAAACACTTTCAATCATTAAATATTCGTCATGAAACAACTTATTTGTTATTGCTTATTTTTATTAATTACGCCTTCTTATATCTATGCTCAAGCAATTACAGGACAACAGTTATTGGAAAAGAGTATTAAATATCATGACCCAAAAGATAAATGGGATAAATTTAAAGGTACTTTACCGATGAAAGAAACTCGCCCGAATGGAGCGGGTCGACAAAGCATTTTGAAATTGGATAATAAAAAGGATTATTTTTATTTAGATCAAAATAGGGAAGGATATAGAATTGAGAAGATGGTGACTAATGATGTTTGTAGCTATAAAGTAAATGGTTCTTCGACCGTTGCTGACAGTTTAGTACAAAAATTCAGATTAACCTGTCCACAATTACAAAGAATTAGAAATTATTACGTTTATCTATGGGGCATGCCGATGAAATTAAAAGACCCTGGTACCCAAATTGACAAAAAGGTAAGCACCACTACTTTTCAAGGCGATGAAGTTTTGTCTATGAAAGTGACGTATGATAAAGCGGTAGGCGAAGATATTTGGTATTTCTATTTTAAGCCTACTAATTATGCCTTGGTTGGTTATCGGTTTTATCACGATGAAGCAGCCAATGATGGAGAATATATCCCTCTAGTGGGAGAAGAAATTATCAATGGGATTCGTTTTCCAAGGGCTCGAACTTGGTATGTCAATAAAGATGATCGGTTATTGGGTGCGGATATTTTGGAAGGGAAAAAATAATTTAAGCAACTATGAAATTAACGGTAAAAGAAATTGCCAACTATCTAAATGGAACAATAATGGGAAACGACCAAGCAGTCATTACCCATCCTGCGAAAATAGAACAAGCAACCAACGGAGCGATTACTTTTTTGTCTAACCTGAAATATGAGGCATATATATATGAGACAAAAGCAACCGCAGTTTTAGTCAGCGAAGATTTTAAGGCAACTAAAGCAATTAACACCACTTTGATTAAGGTCAAAGATGTATATAGTTCCATTACGAAATTCTTGCAATTTTATGAGCAATCCGTTCATCCTGTACAAGGCATTTCTACCCTTTCTTTTATCCATCCTTCTGTCCAATTAGGGAATCAGGTAACTATCGGTGATTTTACGTCCATTAATAAAGAAGTGAGTATTGGTAATAATTGTCGAATCTATCCACAAGTTTTTATTGGGGTAGGCGTAACCATTGGAAAAAATGTAACGATTTACCCTGGTGTTAAAATATACCATAATTGCCAGATTGGAGATAATTGTATCCTTCAAGCCAATGCCGTTATTGGTAGCGACGGATTTGGTTTTGCGCCTCAAGCAGATGGTTCTTATGAAAAAATACCGCAAGTTGGTATTGTCGTATTAGAAGACAATGTAGAAATTGGTGCCAATACGGTGATTGATAGAGCGACGATGGGACAGACAATTATCAAAAAAGGAACTAAGTTAGACAACCTTATTCAGATAGCACATAATGTAACCGTTGGAGAAAACACCGTTATTGCGGCACAAACAGGAGTTGCAGGCAGTACCCGAATTGGCAATCAATGTCAAATTGGTGGACAAGCAGGATTTGTTGGACATATTGAAATAGCAGACAAAGTAAAAGTCCAAGCGCAAAGTGGAGTCGCTGCTTCAATTAAGGAAGTCGGCAGCAAAGTATATGGTTCTCCTGCCCTCTCTTATCAAGATTATTTGCGAGCTTATGCTTTATTTCGCCAATTACCTAAATTGGAAAAACGAATTAGGGAATTAGAAAAAATTAAAAAATAAAAATTTAAGGATTTCTCATTTTAAACGATGAAACTTATAAATTAATCGTCCTTCTTTTTTGGTGTTTTAATGTTTTTTACTACTTTAGGTGCATATTTGAACATAATCCTAAGTTGATTATTCCAAAATGAGTCTACAACGATACATCGATCAATTATTAGCGGACATTGAGGTTGCTACCAAAAATGTCCCTGAGCCGTGGTATCCAATGGAAGAAGAAGTAGATGAAGAATTTGGTGTATTGCCTTGGATGGAAGATCCCGAAAATGCACCCACCAAATCATTAGAAGAATGGACGAATTTAAAAAAAGAACAATTCCCACCTGAAAGTAGATTAACCGATAGCCAAGTTAGTTCCTTACTCTCCGCCATTAAGCACATGCTAGATGTTTATAATTGCTCCGCTGTTTTTCAGATAGAAGTTCCCGACAGAGTTCAATATCGGGTCATTCGAGAACGGTTTCGTCAAGAAGTGCCGATGCTCAAAGCCAATTATTTTTTCTTTGAATTTTGTGATCAAAAAGACCAACCAGATCGTTCTCAATGCCTATTAGGAGAAAAGTATTGTCATTGCGCTTTCTTTGAAGCCTTCTTTGAAAAATTTGAAGACGAACAAGACGATTCCTCAGATTATCACATTGATCCCTACGAAGAATATATGCTCAAAAGAAGATATGGGGATGACTGGCATAAATACATTGCCTTTGAAGAAGAAGTAGATTTTGGCGATTTTTTAGACGATGGTGATTTTGATGATGATTTATCTGATGACGATGTAGACGATATCCTTCCTTTTTAACGTTTCTTATAAACGGTATGTTATTTCTAATATAAACCAGCCCTTATTATTCCTATAAAAGTTGATACTTTTGGGAAAATAAATGTTTTATGCATCGCCAATGCTTTGCGTTATAAATCAAATCAATGTCTAAGAATTATCTTTTCTATTTATTTTTATTGACCTCCTTTTTCTTTTTTAGCTGCGGAGATAACTATCTTTTTGAAAAAAACTATACTATAGAAAAAGGAGAATGGATGTATGAAAATACGCTAGATTATGCTTTTGAAATAACGGATACGACTAAAATTTATAATCTCTTATTAGAAGTCGAACATTCTACAGATTACGCTTACCAAAATTGTTACTTTAAAATTTATACCCAATTTCCTTCTGGTGAAAAAACAGACCAATTATTATCTATTGATCTAGCTGATGGTATCGGTCGATGGCAAGGAGATTGTGGTAGTTCAACTTGTACGGTGCTCTTAGATATTCAAAAACAAGTTTTTTTTAATGCCCTCGGAACGCATACGATTACGCTAGAGCAGTATATGCGTAAAAATCCGCTAAAAGGCATTGAACAATTAGCTATTAAGTTGGAGGATACAGGATTGAGTAGATAGTATTATTTTCTTATTACTTATGTCTTCATTATAAAACCTGTGAAAAAGTAAACGATACTTTAGAAAGCGGGTAATGAGTTCATGGGCTACCCGTCTTAGGTTGACACTCCAATTTTGGAAGACAACGGAAAATCTATATTTTCCGATACTTCAAGCAGCGAATATAGATTCGCTGTTGTCTAAACCGTCCAAACTTAGACGGGTAGCCAGTTCATGAGGTAAACAAAGAATTTTGAGACTAAATTTCCTGCCCATTAACTCATCAAACTTATTAACTCATTACCCTATCATTTTTTATTCAAAAAGCACCTCTCTTTAAAGTAAAATCAATATTGATTCGTCTTCCCTATTATTAAATCGTTGATTATTACAGTTCACCTCTTATATTTTACATTTCAAAATAATTTATCAAGAAATTGCGTCTTGTCCAAAACATCTTTATTACTTTTGTGTTTCGTTGCAAACACAACTATTACTATATGTCAAAAAAGACTAAAATAGCGACTAACACGGCGATGAGTTTAGGCTTCCTAACCAATCGGATAGGCAGACTAATGGGAAATCAATTAAAGAATCAACTTGGTAAAGAAGAGTTTGATATGCCGACACATTGCATTGGTATTTTAGCAGATTTATGGGAACAAGATGGTATCATCCAACAAGACTTAGCAATTTCTATTGTAAAAGATAAAGCAACGATTGCCAGAGCTTTAGAGTTAATGGAAAAGAAAAATATTATTGTTAGAATTAAAGACGAAAAAGATAAGCGGAACAAGAAAATTTTTTTGACCTACAAAGGAAATCAATTGCAAAGTCAAGTTATGTTTCATGGCGATGCGGTAATAAAAGACGCAAAAAAAGGCATTTCCAAAGAGGAAATGAATCATTGTTTAAATACTTTAGAAAAAATATATCATAATTTAAAAGATAAGTTGTAAACGCAACTATTTGACTGTTACTACATCAATTCTTAACATTATTTCATTATGAGTTCCACATTCCGAAAAATCAGTATTGTTTTGGGTGCCTTAATCTTATTAGGTTCTGTTTTCGTACTAGCTCCCAAGTTATCAAAAAAGGAAGCCCCTCCTAAAAAGGAAATTACCGAAACTGTTGTTGCAAGAGAAGTAAAAGTAATGACAGTAAAAAATGGTGACGTCAATTCCCAACTAGCTATTCAAGGTAGTTTAGAAGCATTTAATAAAGTAGCTATTTTTGCCGAAGTAACGGGTACTTTATCTAATTCCAATAAAACGGTCAAGGTTGGGAATTACTTTAAAAAAGGAGCGATTCTATTAGATATAGATAGAGAAGAAGCAAAATTGAATATTCTTGCTCAAAAAAGTAGTTTACTCAATGCCATTACGACTTTAATGCCCGATTTAAAAATTGATTATTCAGAAAGTTTTCAACAATGGAAAACCTATATTGATAATTTTAATGTGGAACAACCAATCAAAGCCTTTCCACAAGCATTGAATGACCAAGAAAAATATTTCATTGCTTCTAAAAATATATTAAGCTCTTACTATTCTATTAAGAGTGCAGAAAAACGCATACAGAAATATACGGTTTATGCACCATTTTCTGGTGTAATTACTCAATCTACCATTCAACCTGGTTCCTTAGTTAGAGCAGGTCAAAAAATGGGCGAATTGATGGGGACGGGTTTATATGAAATGAAAGCTACCTTGAATTTAGAAGATTTAAAATTCATTAAAACCGGCAGTAAAGTAAGCTTGTATTCCGATGCTATTGAGGGGGCTTGGACGGGTACCGTCAAAAGAATTAGTGACCAGATTGATCCTAATACACAATCTGTTATTGCTTATATCGGCGCAAGTGGAAAGGGATTAAGAGAAGGAATGTATTTAAGAGGGAATCTAAATTCTCAAACTATTAAATCTGCTATTCAAATCCCTATTGATTTATTGGTCAATCAGGATCAAGTATATGCCGTCAAGGATGGACAATTGACTTTGCAAACCATCGAAATAGTGAATACAAATGCAGATTATGCGGTAGTAAAAGGTTTGACCGATAACACTTTAATCTTAAAAGAAAAAATTATTGGTGCTTATGAAGGTTTAACAGTAAAACCAATTGAGTTAACTGCTAGTGTAGAGTAAATCAATCCTTCAATCCTTTCAACCTTCAATCCTTATAAAATGAGGTCCATTATAAAATATTTCATAGACAATACCCTTGCCGCTAATCTATTGATGGTAGCCATCTTAATTATGGGTTTCTTTGGTATGCAAAATACTAGAAAAGCATTTTTCCCTGAAGTAAGAGATAAATTCATTGTCATCCAAGCGGCTTATTTAGGTGCATCTCCAGAAGAAGTAGAAGAAGGAGTTGTTAGTAAAATAGAAGAAGCCATTAAAGGGGTGTCCAACATAGAACGAATTACTTCCAAATCTATAGAGAATGTAGGAACGATTACCATAGAAACGGTGGAAAGAACAAATGTTGATGTAGTATTGACAGATGTTAAAAATGCAGTAGATGCGATTTCTTCCTTTCCTGTCAATGTAGAATCTATTCAGGTTTTCAAACAAGAAATACTCTTACCCGCAGTATTTTATGCGATTAGTGGAGATGTCGATCTAAAAACTTTAAAACAATACGCTCGACAGATAGAAGTAGATTTATTGGCGCTTGAAGGCATTTCTAAAGTGACTTTACTAGGGATACCTGATGAAGAAATTGAAATTGCTTTCAGAGAAGCAGATTTAAGAACTTATCAACTCTCTTTTGCGCAGGCAACAAGGGCAGTACAAAGTGCTAATCTGAATGTGACAAGTGGTACTATTAAAGGAGAAAAAGAAGACTTACTACTTCGAGCTAAAAATAAAGGATATACGGCTAATGAATTTAGAGATATTGTTGTAAAAACTTCTTCTAATGGGAGTATCGTAAAACTTCACCAAATTGCAGACATTGAGGATAAATGGGTAGATAATCCAGATAGAGCTTATATCAATGGAGAAACGGCTATCCGAGTTACGGTCAGCTATACTAAAAACGAAGATGTTGTGGGCGTTGCCGAAAGCGCAATGGCTTATATGTCGGATTTTTCCAAAAAGAACCCTGGCATTAAGACCACTCTCTTGAGTAATGAATCTCAAGTTATTACAGATAGAATCGCTTTATTACTAGAAAATGGTTTAGTAGGCTTTTTACTAGTAATCATCTTATTGGCTATGTTTCTGAACTGGAGATTGGCATTTTGGGTAGCTTTAGCCATCCCTATTTCTTTTGCAGGGATGTTCATTTTTGTTCCCCTTTTTGGCGAAAGCATCAATGTGGTTTCTTCTTTTGGGATGATTATGGTATTAGGGATTCTCGTCGATGATGGAATCGTTATTTGTGAAAGTATTTATAGTAAATACGAGGAAGGGAAATTGACTCGGACAGAGGCAGCTATCGAAGGTACTATGGAAGTATTACCTGCCGTAACTGGCGCTGTACTGACAACGATGCTAGCATTTAGTAGTTTCTTTTTTGTGGATGGTCAAATCGGAGAATATTTTTCTTCCCTAGCTATTTTTGTCTTATTTGCTTTAGCCTTCTCCTTGATTGAAGGCGCATTGATATTACCTACCCACGTTGCTCATTCTCATGCTTTAGACCCTGAGAAAAAAACAAGATGGTTGGTCCAAAAATTTGATGGATTTATGCGTTGGTTACGGGATAGTTTATATGCTCCTGTTTTACGCTTTTCCATGCACAATAAATTTCTAGTATTTGCTTCTATTTTAAGTGTTTTCATTTTGACAATTTCGGCTATTCAAGGAGGAATCATTAAGCAAACTTTTTTCCCTAATGTGGAATTAAATAATTTGAATGTGGATTTACAAATGCCCTCTGGAACATCCGCAGACATTACCGAAAAATGGTTAGCGCATATAGAACAAGCAGCATGGGAAGTCAATGAAGAGCTGACCAAAAAATATATGCCAAATGGAGAGCCTATCATTGAAAATATTCAAAAAACCGTTGGTCCTACGAGTAATAAAGGCGGACTTAATTTATTATTTATTGATGTTGAAAAAAGAAGAGCAGTTACAGGTCGTTTAATCTCTGAGGCTATTCGGACAAGAGCAGGAGAAATTGCAGGAGCAGAGGAATTGACTTATGGCGCACAGTTAAATTTTGGAAAACCAGTTTCTCTTTCTTTAGTTGGTACGAATAGCGAAGATCTTAAATTAGCCGCAGATATGGTCAAAGCAGAATTAAATACTTTGGCTGAATTACGAGATATTACCGATACCAATAAAGATGGCTTAAAAGAAATTAAAATAAATTTAAACGAGAAGGCAAAGTACCTTGGCTTAAATTTACAAGAAATAGCAGGGCAGGTTCGACAGGGTTATTTTGGTAGTGAAGTTCAAAGATTACAGCGAGGAAAAGATGAAGTAAGGGTTTGGGTACGTTATGCTAAGGCAGACCGAAAAAATGTGGCTCAACTAGAAGAAATGCGCATTAGATTGGCAGATGGTAGAACCTTTCCATTAAAAGAAATTGCGACCCTAAAAGAAGAAGTTGGTATTTTAGCGATTGACCGACTAGATGGCAAAAGACAAATAACAATAGAGGCAGATATTGCCAATAATGGGGTTTCTGCCGCCGATCAAAACACCAATATCAAAGAAAATATTGCTCCCAGAGTAGAAGCTAAATATCCAAGTGTAACGGCCATTTTAGAAGGGCAGGAACGAGAAAATGCTAAGACTGGTGCTTCTTTCGCATTAGTGGGCCCCATCGTTTTAATTTTAATGTTCTTTGTGATTGCACTAACCTTTAAGTCTATCAGCCAAACCATGGTTGTCTTTATGTTGATTCCATTCTGTTATATCGGTGTAGGTTGGGGACATTGGTTTATGGACAAACCTATTACAATTTTATCGAATCAAGGTGTTTTAGCATTGATTGGAATTTTGGTCAACGATGCGCTGGTTTTTATTTCGACTTATAATACAAATTTAAAGAAAGGCTTGCCGCAAATGGATGCGCTTTATACCGCTGGTTTATCTCGTTTTAGACCAATTGTATTAACTTCTGTAACCACCGTTGCAGGTTTAGCTCCTTTATTATTGGATCCAAGTTTAGGCGCGCAGTTTGTCGTACCGATGGCGATTTCTGTAGCATTTGGCTTAATCTTTATTACGGTTATTATTTTGGTTTTATTACCTATATTTATTATAGCCACTAATCGAATTAAGGTTTACGCTGCTTGGTTATGGGAAGGCAAAAAACCTTCCTTGGAATCCGTGGAAAGAGCAATTAAAAATCAACAGACTTTTGCGTAAAATCATGGTGATTTTTAAAAATCACCATGATTTAAAAGATAAAAAATGAAAAGAATTGCAATAGATATGGACGAAGTGTTAGCCAACATTAATACTCGTTTTTGTGAATGGTATGAAAGATATACGGGGATAAAAATTACAGAAGCACAATTATTTGAAAAAGGGCAGAAAATTCATCAATATGTTGGTCAACCAGCAGTACGAGACCTATTGCGCATCAAAGGATTTTTTAAAGATTTGCCCTTAATGCCAGACAGTCAAGAGGTGGTGAAATGGTTGTCCGAACATTATGAAATTTTCATTGTCACTTCCGCTATGGAATTCAAATATTCCATGGAAGATAAATACGATTGGTTACAAAAATACTTTCCTTTTTTACCTTGGAAAAACTTTGTGTTTTGTGGTCGAAAAGACATGATTATCGCCGATTATTTAATTGACGATCATGTCAGCAACTTGATGACTTTTACAGGTAAAGGAATTTTATTCCATGCGCCTCATAACTTAGAAGACACCGAATTTACCAGGGTTAAGAATTGGAAAGAGATCAAGACTTTTTTTGAAAAAGAGTTGGCATTGGAAACCCCTCTGGATAAAATATCAAATTAGGCGATGGAAGAAATACCCGATAAAAATATTTTTATGATGTGCGAATCCTTAAATGAAAACGCATTGTCTACTTTACCCAAAGGATTTCATGTAAGAAGCTGTAAAAGGGAGGAATTCAGTATATGGAAAGCCATGCCTTTTGACAACCCCAATGAAGCAAAAGAATATGACCAGTTTATGGTTGATTTTTTTGAAACAACCTACGGAGGACGGGAGGACTTATTTTTTAAGCATACGCTTTTCGTCTGCAATAGTAAAGATGAACCAATTGCTACTTGTTTATTATGGGAAGCCTATAGAGAATTCAATACCATTCATTGGTTAAAAGTCATAAAAGATTATGAAGGGTTGGGAATTGGTCGGGCTTTATTATCCATTATTATGAAAGATTTATCAAAGACGGCTTATCCAATTTACCTACATACGCAGCCTGGTAGTTACCGAGCTATAAAATTATATTCAGACTTCGGTTTTCAATTATTATCTGACAAAAAAATAGGTAATAGAGTCAATGACTTAGACGAATGTTTACCAATTCTTAAAAAATATATGCTTACTAAAGATTATCAGCAACTGAAAATTAATAAAGCGCCTAGTTATTTTTTGAATAAATTAACAACGTTTGATACCCTAGAATTTTAAATGTAAAATTTTACCTTTTTACAAAAAGCATTGCTAAAGAATTGATATTTTAATATGAAAAAGATCACTTTACTTATAATAAATATTTTGTGTTGTTTAGTCCTTTTCGCACAAGAAAAACTAAGTCTAACACAAGCGATAGAAATTGGTATCCAAAATAATTACCAAATAGAAATTGCCAAGCAAAATTTACAGGTCGCTGCTAACAATAACGATTGGGGGGCAGCAGGTCGTTATCCTAGAGTTGATTTAAATCTTAACTCTAATAATGGCTATCGCAATGCCAAAAGTCCTGGATTTCTGTTGGAACAATCTGCATTAAGTGGAGGGGTTACGCCTTCGATTGATGCAGCTTGGACGATTTATGATGGCAAGAAGGTGAAAATCACCAAACAACAATTAGAACAGGTCGAAAATCAAACGAATTTAGGTATTTCTCTGGCAACAGAAAATACGATTCAGTCGATTATTTTAGCCTATAATCGAGCGCTTATCCAAGAAGAGCAATTAACAACTTTAAGAGAAGTACTTACTTTATCAAGAGATCGAATTGACTATCAAAATGTTAGAAAGGAGTTTGGACAGGCAGGAAAGTTTGATTTATTACAAACCCAAGATGCTTATTTAAATGATTCGACCAATATTTTGATTCAAGAAAATAACGTAGCAACAGCTTACCGCGATTTGAATTTGGCAATGGGACAGGATGATTTAAGTAAAGTTTATCAGTTAACGGATGGCTTAAATTATGAACCTACCACTTATCAATTAGCCGAATTAGAACAGTCGCTTTTTGTTAACAATCGAAATTTACAAAGTTTAATGATCAATCGAGAATTGGCAAATATCAATACCCAATTTCAAGAAAGTTTTAATAAACCGACCATCAATTTAGGAAGTGGTTTAGTCTATGACTTGACGGGGACAGATGGAAGGCAGTTGCTTGCTTTTGGAGACCAACCGCCTATAGAAACTGATAACAAAGGGACGAATAAGACTTTTAATTTCTACTTTAATATTCAAGCAAAATATAATCTTTTTGATGGCGGTAATAGAAAACGAAACGTCGAAAATGCAAAAGTAGACGAACTGATTAGTCAATTAAATATTAATGAATTGAAAAGAACCTTGTCCAATCAATTACAAAATGCTTTAGCGAATTATAATAACCAGTTGCGTTTGGTCAACTTAACTGCCAATTTAATTGATAATGCTAAAGAGAATTTGACAATTGGAGAAGAACGATTTAAGGGCGGATTGATTACTTCTTTTGATTATAGAAATATTCAATTGTCTTTTGTCAATGCCTCGCAAGCTAGGTTGAATGCTATTTTTAATTTAAAAAATACAGAAGTCGAGTTGATGCGACTGACAGGAGATTTGATAAAATAATTGGACAATCTTTATTGTTTCTCCCTATTTATTTTTACTATCGTATTTCTATCATCAAAAAAAATCATCAATCATGTTGTCAAGATTATTATTCCTATCGTTTTTTATCATTAGCTTAACAAACTGTAGTATCAATTCGGTAGGAGTTGGTGGCAAAGATGGAAAAAACGGTTCGTCCTCCTTATTCAACGGCAAAGATTTAACTGGCTGGGAAATTTATGGTACCGAAAAATGGTATGTAGCTGATGGCAATTTAGTATGCGAAAGTGGCCCAGATAAAGCTTATGGTTATTTAGCCACTAACAAAGGATTCAAGAATTTTGATTTGACTTTGGAGTTTCAACAAGAAGCGAATGGGAATAGCGGCGTATTTTTCCGATGCTCCATTGAAGGCACTAAAATAACAGGTTGGCAAGCAGAAGTAGCCCCACCAAACCATAATACGGGCGGCATTTATGAATCGTATGGTAGAGGTTGGTTAATCAAACCAGCTCCTGAAAAAGATAAGGCACTAAAAATGGGCGAATGGAATACGATGCGCATTAAAGCAATGGGGGATGTGGTGACAACTTGGGTGAATGGACAAGAAATGATTACCTTGGAAGATGCTAAAATTGGTGCAGCGTCAGGGCAAATTGCTTTGCAAATTCATGATGGTGGTGGGATAAAAGTGAAATGGCGAAATATTCGGATGACGGAATTATAGTTGGCGGTTGGCAGTAGGCAGTTTGAACGACAAACTGCCTACTGCCTACTGGCTACTGCAATTGATTCGTTCCATTCTTCACCACATACTTCTTACCCAATACTTCCTTATCCGAAGGTGTATTTAACTTATCTACATAATACCATTCTGCCACGGTTTCTGCTTCCGTCAAACTAAGTACTACATACCCATGATTTCTTAAATCGGTATATTTAAGATGTGGATTTTTAATACCCAAAACTTTTTCCGCTTGTAGTACTTTTTCTTCTGGTGTATATTCATTGGAATTAGCAGACGTAATACTAGGCGTTCCAATTTCTATAGCGATACTACTTTTTCCATCTTCAGCAGGCACTTCAAAAGCCCAAGAAGAATGCGTATCTCCAGCGGTAATAATGACATTTTCAATTTTCTCGTTGGCTAAAAATTGACTAATCTGACTCCTTTCATAAGGGTAACCATCCCATGCATCTAAATTAACGGGACTACCAAAACCAAGACCACTAATATCACAAGGGGAAAAAATCACTTGATTGCCTATCACTTTCCACGTTGCATCCGAGGTCTTTAATTCATTTTTGAACCAAGCCAATTGTTCAGCACCTAGCATTGTTCTATCTTCTGCTTGAAACTCTGATTGACCTATACTATCTACAGGATACGTTCGACCCGCTAATCGTTCATCCAGCATAATTAAATCCACCGTATTCCCAAATTTGACGGTTCGGTAGATGTCTTTTGTCGCATTATCTCTCACAGGGAGCCATTCAAAATAAGCCTGCTTAGCCGCTTCTTTTCTAGTCATAAAATCACCGTCTTCTGGTTGGTGATTTTGTGCCCCTGCTTTGTACACATTATTCGCCACTTCATGATCATCCCAGATCGTAATGAAGGGATGCATTTGATGGACTTTTTGGAAATCTTTATCCAAGCGGTATTGCGCATATCGAGTTCGATAATCGGAAAGCGAGATTATTTCTTTCGCTGGCAAATGTTTTCTACTTAAAGTTGTATCACCATACTTCTCTGGTTCATATTCGTAAATATAATCACCTAAATGTACGACTGCATTCAAGTCATCCTTTTTGGCGATTCTAGCAAAGGCATTATAATACCCTGCTTCATAATTGCTGCAACTTACGACTGCTAATTTAACTGCTGATTGATCATCGGCAGCGGTCGTCTTCGTTCGACCAATGGCAGATTTATCACCTAAGCCTTCAAATTGATAATAATAGGTCGTATTTGCTGCTAAATCTTGTACGTCTACTTTAACTGTATAATCTCTACTTGCATTGGTCGTTATAGTACCAGATTTTATAGGGTTGGTCATATCTGAGTTGGTCGAGATAGCCCATTTTACGGGAATTTTACTAACATTATCAGGCGTAATTCGAGTCCAAATAATAACACTTGTTGGCAAAGGATCACCTGAAGCAACACTATGATAAAAAGGCTTTTTGGCTTGGTCATAAAGAATGTTCGTACCATCGTCCGATAAAGGCACAAGGGGCTTTTGTTCTGCGCAAGCTATGGAAAAGGATAAAGCACATAGTAGGATAAATAATTTAGAATTCATGTTTATGCTTATTGATTACTGAAAAGAAGATACAAGAAAGTATCGAAGGTAGCTATTTTATTTACAATAGTGGGCTTGTAATCTTTACGAAATAGTTAATTTTACAATTTGAAAAAATACAAAAATGATTTTTAATAATTTATTTAGTACTTATAAAGGACTAACTTTTGCGAAGATGGCTTGTTTACTGGCGATCCCAATTATCTTTTCTGCCTGCAGAGATAATGGACCAGGGTTTAATATGACTTATCAACGAGATTTTGAAATTCCTGCAGGTTTGGGCGTATTCGACACCCATGTATTTGAACTCAATGGCATTCCGACCAATAAAGCTGCTTTTTTAAGCACGACTGGAGCAAATGAGAATGAAATTACTGCTATTTTGCCAAAAGAAGCAGAATTATCCATTAATTTTGCCAATGTGGATTTTATTTTTGTGGGAGAAGTTGTGGTAGAAATTTTTAATAGGAATGATCTAGTGGGCACAGAAATATTTTATCGAGATGAAATTCCCTTAAATACTGGTCGCCGCATTACTTTGCTGCCCAGTCTGCCTGAAATTAGTCGGTATTTAGAAGAAGATGAATTTAATATTCGAGTAGAACTTAGGCTAAGAGATGTAACACCCCAATTTTTAGAAACTAGATTAGATTTTCAATTTTTCGCAAGACTAGAATAAATAGTTGCCTGTTTCCAGTTGTCCTTATCTTATAACTTAGAACTAGCAGCATAAAACTAGCAACCCGCAACCCGCATATAATGAAAGTTTACTTTGCTTCTGATTTCCATTTAGGCATTGACGCTACTAAAACTAGTAAAGAAAGAGAGCAACAGTTGGTTCGTTGGTTAGACCAAATAAAACCGGATGCAACGGCTATTTATTTAGTCGGGGATTTATTTTTTTGGTTTGAATACAAACGAGCGGTACCAAAAGGCTATGTTCGATTTTTAGGAAAATTAGCGGAGTTAAGTGATGCGGGTATTCCCATTCATTTTTTTACAGGCAATCACGACATGTGGATGTTCAATTATTTTGAAGAAGAATTGGGTATTAAAACCTACAGAGAACCCATCCTAGAAGAAATAAACGGCAAAACTTTTTTTATAGGACATGGTGACGGAAAGGGACCAGCGGATTATGGTTATAAAACCCTAAAAAAGATTTTTGCCAGTCCGCTTTGTCAATGGTTATTCGCACGTTTGCATCCTAATTTTGGACTTTGGCTAGCAACGACTTGGGTGATTAAAAGCAAAGGAAAAAAACCAAAAGCACCTCAATTTTATGGAATGGAAAATGAAAGATTATATCAATATGCTGTAAAAAAATCAGCAACAGTTAAAGCAGATTATTTCATTTTTGGTCACCGCCATTTACCCATAAATACGATATTGCCCAATGGAAAAAGTCGATATATTAATATTGGTGATTGGTTAGTTCATAATTCTTATGGGGTGTTTGATGGAGCGACAATGGATATTCAATTTTTTGAAAGTGAATTGGAAGAGGTTTATAGTATTTAAAACTGGTAGAAATTCCAATAATTATCGGATTAGGTTTTCCCGTCAAAGACCTTTATGTCTGATTTTAATTGACTAACTTAATCTAGCTAAAAAATAGATTTGAAAATAAAACTAATTCTAATCATTTCCTTTTTTACAATTAGCTTAGGTATTGCACAAACTACCTTATCACCATCTAAGGACAATTTGGTTTTACCTACTTCACCAGGCACCACCTACCAATTACTCCAAACGATTCTTTTCAATTGCACCTACCTCACCACCGATAATTTACAAAATATATACGCTGCTACCGAAAACGGACAAATCATGAAATTTGACAAGCAAGGCAATAAACAATTTGAGTATAATAATAACCGCCTAGGACAAGTCGGAAAAATAGCCGTAAAAAATCCACTAAATATTTTAGTCTATTATCCAGATTTAGCGGAGATTATTATTTTAGATAGAACCTTATCGGTCATCAAAGAACTCAATTTATATGACCTGAATATTATATCGCCCAAAGGCATTGCACTAGCCAACGATAATAATATTTGGGTCTATGATGAAGTCACCGCTCTCTTGAAAAAAATTAGCCCAAAAGGAACCACTTTATTTGAAAGTAGAAGTTTAAATCAACTCGCCCAAAAGCAATTAAATCCGTCCTTTTTACAAGAAAAAAATAATGAGGTCTATCTCAGCGACAAAGAAAATGGGCTATTTATTTTTGACGCCTTTGGACAGTTAAAGCAAACCATTCCCATCAAAGGAATTGACCAATTTCAAATTCTCGACCAACAAATAGTTATCTGGAAAAAAGAACAAATTTATTTATTGAATGCCACCAGCTTAGAAACAATACCACTTCCCTTACCAATTAATAGGAAAGCTATAAAAATGATGACCATTAATGGACATTTAGTTTATGTAGCTTTAGCGGATAAAATAGCTATTTATAAGATGTGATACAAAGAGGCTAATAATTTTTACCACGGAGATACAGCGATCACAGCGTTTTTTTGGCGAATATAGTTTGTATCTTATCCTATTTTATTGAACTCTCTGAAATACATATTTACTAAGCAGTATTTTGGCACTACAGAAAACATCCGTGTTAAAATTCATCAATATAAAAAATCATAATAATCAGCGAAATCAGCGTCAAAAAATTACTTAGCGTCCAAATTATGCCCATCATAATACCCCATATCTTTGGCATTTAGCATTTTTACGATATAAGTCATCTGCCCAACATGGTAAGAAAAATGCTCGGTAATATGTACCAAGATACTCATTCCTGATTCTTGATATCCTTGTACATTCCGAACTTCCAATAAATCTACCGCAGTTGTATTATCCAAAATAGCAGCTACTTCAACCAGCAATTGATCCATATCTGCCAGCATCTTTGCTACTGGAACAGGCCCTTGTTCATCAAACTCTTGTTGTCTGTTTCGGACATCTTCATTTTTTCCTAAACCAGCCACCACCCATTGGCGAACATTTCCGTGTAGATGCAAAACTAAATTCCCCACACTATTAGACGCATTATTTGGTCGATACCAAATTTGTTCATCCGTTAATTCCGCGAGGCATTTTTTTAAACGAAATACACTTTCTTCAAAAAGGCGTCTTTTGATTTCCACTATAAAAGCAGTCGTTAAAGCATTTGATTGGTTTTGCATCATGATTTTAAATCAAATTTATGTGGTGGTAATAAAAATTAACCTAAATTGAGGATTCAAAGTTAAGCACTTATTTTTAGACCAAAAAAAGATGTATGAAAGGTGATGTCCCTTCTAAAAAGAAAATACCATTTAAAATCAACGAGCCTTTTAGGACTTATTTGCAGCGATATAATCGAGATACGCAATTACCTATTCAATATGAAGATTTATTGAGAAGTAGTACCTCTGTTTCTTTATTGGATGCAGAAGGAAATGACACCTTGTGGGAAACGGTTTATTACGAAGAATCGGATAGAATAGAATTGGATACCGCCTTAACAAAAATATATGCGCTTTTAAAAACAGATGGGGATTTTGAAGTATTGGAACATCTTTCTGTCGCTAGAATTGATTACTGTACTTTTGGGAATACCAAACCTTTTCGAGTGCGAATCATCAATCGACTAAACGATAATTACGACCATTTCTATGTCAAAAAAGCGGACTCTTCTCGACTGTATGGTTTAGAATTGGAGGACTTATTATCACCTAACCGAATCACTTATTTGGTAGATAGAAATACTTTGATTGAAGAACACGTCGCAGGCATTCCTGGAGATAGTTTTATTGAAAATAACTTAGATGATACGCCTTTTAATCGCATTCGGATAGCGAAGGAATTTATTAAATTCAATGAACGCTGTTTTGTTCGTTTATTAGGTGATATGCGAGCTTATAATTTTGTAGTCGATATTACGCCAGATATTGAGGGGTCTCAATTTAGAATTCGTGCGATTGATTTTGACCAACAGTCCTATGAAGGTCGAAAGAGCTTTTATTTACCGCAATATTTCAAAGAAAATAATCCGATTATCTTTTTAGGTGTTGGAAATATGAGTAAACCAACCGTTACTCAATATCAGTTAGAGGAAAGAAGTATGATTGCTGCTAGAGTCAAACGATCTCGACAACGGATTAATCACTTGTTGCGCATTATGGTAAAAGACACCATTTCTGATGATAGGAAAGTTAATCAATTAAAAAAAGAATTATCATACCACCATAAAGCAAAATCCTTTTTGGAGTGTAAAACAATGGGGGAAATCGTGTTAACAAATATTCAGTTATTATTGGCTAAAGATTTTAAGCAAAGTATACTTTACGACGAGTGATTAACGAATAATTTTAGGTTGGCTATTCCTTCAATCCCTGTATTCACACCAAATCATCCTCACTATAATTCTTTCGAGGCATAGGTTTCGGTTGCTCTAAATCTAGATATTCATCCATATCTAAACCAGCTTCTTCTTGTCTTTTATTATGCGGCGGATTGCGGTCATTTCTATATTTTGCCCTAGCTTTCATACGCTTTACTTCTTTTTCAATTTCTTCCTCTTCCCAATTATCATCTTCTCCCAAGCCCATGAATCCATAGGCTTTGACATAATGAGAAAACAAGCCAATTCCCCAGAAAAAAGCGACCATCATCCAGCCACCTCTCGATCTAAAGAAAACGCCCGTAAATAGCATAATCATATTGACTATAATATAGGAACGAAGGTGGTTGTGGAATTTTTTCTTTTCCTCAACCCTTTCTCTGGCTTTTTCATAATATTTAGAATCACTCATTTGTCAGGAATCAATTAGATGTTTTTAGGAGAATTGCTAGTAGAGTAAAAATACAAATACTTTTTAAATTTGAAAAGTATTTATAACTATTCACTAGAATAGAGATTAGAGACCATTTTATTGAGAGAATAGAGGTAATGACGGATAAAATCAGTAAAACTTAGCAGTATGTTGGCAAAATTAGAATTTAAATCTCTTTTCTCTACTCTGTTATAGCCAACCCATATAATCCAAAGCTAAATAGCCTGCTCCTACATTATGAAACGAATCATCTTTAGCATTTATTAAGAGCTGCCGAAATTTTTCGATAGGCAGTAGGAAAACGTCTATAAATTCGGTTGAATCTAATTTTTGCATATCCATTTTTTCGCAACCTATCGCCAATACACAAACCTGTAATTGCGTATTATAAGCTGCTCGGAAATTTTTAAGAAAAGTGTACTTACTAGCTTGATACCCTGTTTCTTCCAATAATTCTCGTGCGGCGGCAATGGTCGGGTCTTCTCCGACTTCTATACCACCTTCGGGGAAAGAGGTTAATATTCTTTCTGCTCCAGGACGATATTGTTTAATCAGAATGGCTTCCTTATCTTTTGTAAAAGCGACAATGGTGACAAAATCATTGGTGTCTACCACATCGAAAGTAGCTTGCTTGCCATCAGGCAATTCAAAGGTTTTTTGTAAAATACTTCTCCAACCTTTAAAGGCTATTTTTTCATTTATTTTTTTCCAGATCATGTTGCATATCAGTTTGACATTCTACTTGAAGCTTTATGGTAAAAATGCGGGTACCTCCTGAGTCGTCAACTGTTTAATATACTAAGCAGTTTCAGTCTTATTTTTTCGAGTAGCAAATAAAAAATAAGCCGTCACTAAACCTAAAATTAAATGGAGTATACAAGTAGAAAGGTCTTTAAAAGCACCATTGCTATACCCAAAATAACCTGCTGCCGAAACACCAAAATGAAATAGGAGAAAAGATTTTAAAAAAGCCTGTTGCATCACTTGACTCCGCATGTGGCGCCATACTTGTAAAGCAAATAAACCTAAGCCAATCGCTGCACCACCATACATTTTCGCAAGGGTGGTAGAAAGTGGGTTACCATTAGCAATGTCTGGCACTAAATGCGGAGCGAAAAAAAACACTAGCCCTGCTAATAATTCAATGACTGCGGTAATTAAGACGAATACTTTCATAATAGTTGGTTTTGTCGTTTTGTTAAAAGAAAATGAGGGAATAAGGTTATGAGATTGATGAGGTAATGAATTAGACTTCATTGCCTCGTCAACTATTAAAATTCATTATACTATACTAGCCTTTTAGCCCATTATAAACCGTCGTGGAAGCCATTAATCCGCCATATTCTAACCCTAAGGTACGGTCTTTAGCAGCTTCCAAATAGGCAGGATCAGTTGTCATGTCTATGAAATTTTGGATAGAAGGATATTCTACTAATAAAACTACTTGTGGTTGTCCAGCAGCATCACCAATGACCGTTGTGTTAATGTCTCCTCTCCATAGTAATCTCGCTCCTACTTTCTTCATAAAGGGTAATACGTTCTGTCCATATCTGGCATAAGCCATTTCTCCTGTTTCTTCCCCATTTCCAGTTTTAGCTTTATAACGGAGAATATTAATCATTACTACTGGTTGATCTTTTGGATAATTGGCAACCAAGGTTTTAAACTGTTCTCGTGTCGGGTGAAGTTGATTGGTTAATTGCATGTATTAATTTTTTAATGGTATAAATCAATTCTAAAATTAGTGTAAAAATACTATACTCGAAGAAAATTAGGAGGAAACTATTTGGAATTGTCCTATAGAAAAAGAATTCATTGCCATTTAGCAGTCATTTCTATAATGAATTATTATGCTTTCAAATAGATACTCCATTTTATCGTTAAATTGTCTAGAAATTAAGCACCATTTTTGCAATAAGCTAAAGACTACCTTCCTACATTTTTTACCTAAAACCCTATTGTATGAATAATCCTACCTGTGCGGTTGAATCATTGAGCAAGTATGTTCCGTCTACCGAACGACCTTGGAATGAACAACGCATCAAACATCTCTACCGAAGATTAACTTATGGCGTTGCCTTTACAGACATGGAGGCTGCTAAAAATAAAACACCAGAACAATTAGTCGATGAACTGATTGATGGCACAATGACTACGCCTTTTCCAGATAAACCAGTATGGGCAACTTGGGATTATCGACAATTTGAAGAACAAGCGGCGAATGAAGAAGAACGAGAAGAATTAATCAATCAAGCCATCTATGATTGGTTAAAAACCTGGATTAAGGACATGATGAAAAATGATGTTCGAGGGAAACTTACGCTCTTTTGGCATAACCATTTTGTGACCCAATTAGAGACCTTCTATTTTCCTCGTTATTTATACGATTATCATCAACTATTACAAAATATGGCTTTTGGCAATTTTAAGGATTTCGTCCATGAAATGGGCAAGAATACTGCCATGCTTTTATTTTTAAATGGCGTGGAAAGTACCAAGTACGAGCCGAACGAAAACTATTCCAGAGAATTATACGAACTGTTTACTTTAGGCAGAGACAATGGGTATACTCAACAAGATATTGAAGAAACAGCTAGGGCCTTAACTGGTTGGAATAATTTATCGGTTTGGGGGTTTCCAATTTTATTTGAATCTGCTTATGCTGACCAAGAAGAAAAAACAATTTTTGGGCAAACAGGCAACTGGGGATATGATGAGGTAACTGATATTTTATTTAGGGAAAGAAAAGACCAAATCGCTCAATTTATTTGTCAAAAAATATATACTGCTTTTGTTAATCCACAACCCAATGAAGTTATCATCAATCAATTAGCGGAAACTTTTAAAACGAATGATTGGGAGATAGCGCCTGTCTTAAAGCAATTATTTAAAAGCGAGCACTTTTTTGATGAAAAGAATATTGGAGTACAAGTCAAAAGCCCTTATGAGTTATTTTTGAATTTTTTCAAAGAAGTCAATGCGGATTTAGTGGATGATGAATCTTTGGAAGGATTACATTATTTCACAGGCATGCTAGGACAAGAACTAGGAACGCCAATTGATGTAGCAGGATGGAGAGGCAATCGTACTTGGATAGATACGGCTAGGATTACTGGACGTTGGCGTACTTTAGGTTGGACGGTTTATGGCGTCATGGACAAACAACCAGAGAAATTGACCAATTTAGCGATTGGTTTAACTGGAAGTGCTAACACTAATGACCCAGCTTTAGTCACTCAAAAAATAGTCAATTATTTTTTACCGAATGAATTACATACTCCCGAAATATACGAACGAGCGACCGAAGTTTTTAAAGTAGATATTCCAAGCAATTATTTTGACGATGGTAGTTGGAATTTGAATTGGGACACGATTCCTTGGCAAATGACCTCGCTATTGCAATACTTGATTAAGATTCCTGAATTTCAATTATTGTAATGTGGATGTACGTATCTGATAATTTGAAATTATCTGATACGTTAAGCTCCTCAGATTTAAAATAAAGAATTTACGATTTACCTATCAGGCATCTTTGGAGATGTCAGATACAAAAATCAGGCTACTTAAAAACTAAAAAAATACCACCATGCGTGATAATCATAATTCAAAAAATACCTATAAAAAAATGCGCCACGGCAGTACATTAGCCGATGGAAAAGCACATAAACTAGACCACAATCGTTGGAGTCGTAGAAACTTTATTAGAAATATAGGCGTCGCAGGAGGCATGTCCATGTTATTGGGTAATTTACCTTTATCTGCTTCTGTAACTTCTCCACTAAGCCAAGCCTTAAGCAATTCCGAAACAGATAGAGTTTTAGTACTCATTCGCTTGAAAGGTGGGAACGATGGATTAAATACGATTGTCCCATTATACGATTATAGTACTTACCGAAACCTACGACCAAGTATTGCCTTAAAAGAGAATGAACTTACCAAGATAAATGATGCGATTGGTGTACCTAAAACGCTCAATCGACTCCATCCATTTTGGCAGGAAGGACAGATGAAAATTGTCCATAGTGTCGGTTATCCTGACCAGAATTTATCCCATTTTCGTTCGAGCGATTTATGGGCATCCGCACAAGATGAGCAAACTTTTGATGGTTCTGGCTGGTATGGTCGATTGATAGAAAATCAATTTCCCGACTTCTTAGAAAACCCACCAACGACTCCTCCTGCCATCCAAATTGGCGGGTCTGCCAATGTCGCTTTTAATAATAAAGAGATGACGAATCTGGCAATTTCGGTACAAAATCCAGAGGAAATTGCGGAGATAGCCGAAACAGGTCAATTATACAGTACTGCCAATTTACCAGAATGCTATTATGGCGAACAAGTTGGTTTTGTACGTGCTGTTGCCAATAATACTTTCTTTTACGCTGGTATTTTGTCAGAAACTTATAAATCTGCTAGAAATGAAGTCGAATATTCAGGTGATTTGGGGGAACAATTGGCAACTGTTGCTCGCTTAATTAAAGGGAATTTAGGCACAAAATTATACATGGTGTCGATTGATGGTTTTGATACCCATGCCAATCAATTAACGAATCATCCTGCTTTGATGTCTGAATTATCAACGGCGATTGCTGCGTTCTATCAAGATTTAAAAAAGGGTGGTCGTGATCAAGATGTGCTTGCCGTCACCCTATCAGAATTTGGTCGCCGCATCGAAGAAAATGGCTCAAATGGAACAGATCATGGAGCTGCTGCTCCGATGATGCTATTTGGTGCAGGCGTTAATGGAAATGGTTTTGTAGGCAGACAACCAGATTTAAAAGATGTCGATGAAGTCGGTAATTTAAAATATGATACTGATTTTCGATCCGTTTATGCGACCTTACTAGAAAATTGGTTATGTGTGGATAGTAACGTTGTAGATGAAGTGATGGGACAATCTTTTACCAGAATGGACGAATTAGGCTTGACTTGTAATACACAGACAACGCCTACTACCGAAGTTTTTAGAAAAGAAATGGTTCATCAAGCCAGATATGGTACGAATGGAAATATTTCTATTTATTATCAATTGCCAGCAGGCAATCAAGTCAATGTGCAAATCTTTAATTTATTAGGGCAGCCTGTTGCGACTTTAACCAATAGCTATCAGTCGGCAGGCGCCTATACCTTGCCTTTTGTTAGTCCACGTAAACGATTGGCTAAAGGACAGTATTTTTATCGAATTCGAGTTGGACAGCAGTTGTATAGTAATGCTTTTTTACTTCGATAATTGTCGTCCTACAAGGCGGGTGTGGAAAACACCCGCCTTGTTTTATTGATTACCAATCATTTTTTATTTCCATTACTTTTTTGCAATTAAAAAAAATGAATTAGCTTTGGCTATCATATAGTATAGAAGAACTTCAATTCCTCGTAATTTTTCGGGGAACTGAAGTTCCCCTATATAAAACCCTATTGTAAAAAATATAATATAATCAACATGAGTCGAAGAATCCGTATGGGAATGGTCGGTGGTGGAATTGGTGCTTTTATTGGTGGTGTTCACCGAATGGCAGCCGCTTTAGATGGAGAAATAGAATTAGTTTGTGGGGCATTTAGTAGCAATCCTGAACGGTCGAAAGCATCAGGAGAGGAATTGCATTTACCTGCTAATCGAGTATATGCCAATTATGCTGAAATGATTAAGGCAGAGAAAAAATTGCCTTTGGGCGAGCGTATGGATTTTGTGTCTATCGTGACCCCTAATCATGTGCATTATGGTCCAGCGAAAATGGCGTTAGACAATGGCTTTCACGTTATTTGCGATAAGCCACTTTGTTTTAATATGCGAGAAGCAAAAACTTTGCAAAATACCGTAGAAAAAACAGGCTTAATTTTCGCTTTGACACATAATTATACGGGCTATCCAATGGTCAAGCAAGCGAAAGCGATGGTTAAACATGGAGATTTAGGCAAGATTAGAAAAGTAGTGGTAGAGTATCCACAAGGTTGGTTATCCACTAAATTAGAAGACTCCGACCAAAAGCAAGCGGCTTGGCGAACAGATCCTAAACGTTCTGGTGTAGCGGGGGCGATTGGAGATATTGGGACGCACGCAGAAAATCTAGCGGAATATATCACAGGCTTAGAAATTTCTGAATTATGCGCTGACCTAAGTACTTTTGTCGATGGTCGTTTATTAGATGATGACGGCAATATTCTATTGCGTTTTAATAATGGCGCAAAAGGGGTTTTACACGCCAGTCAAATTTCTGCTGGCGAAGAAAATGCTTTAAATATTAGAGTATATGGAGAAAAAGGGGGGCTCGAATGGCATCAGATGGAACCTAATACCTTAATCACCAAATGGTTAGACAAACCCATGCAAATATTGCGAACGGGTGGTGAAGGCCTATATCCAGAATCATCCGCAAGTTCAAGAATACCAGCAGGACATCCAGAAGGCTACTTAGAAGCTTTTGCGACGATTTATAAAAACTTTGCTAAATGTGTGAGAGCCAGAATTGATGGCACAACTGTTGACCCAATGTTTGAAGATTTTCCAACCGTAGCAGATGGCGTTAGAGGAATGGAGTTTGTAGATAAGGTCGTCAAGTCTAGTAAAAAAGGCGCAAAGTGGATTAAGTTATAAAGGTTGAAGAAAAGAGGGATTGATGGATAGAAGATTTCTAAGGCACTTAGCGATAAATCTAATTTTAAAGGGAATTTTTCAGCGACTTAATGAAATAAGTTATAATTTTGCGACTTAATATAACTAATAGAAATTTAAGTAGTTCTTTTGAGTTGCTTAGTTTTAAATACCTAAAATTTTAATATTATGGCTGCAGCAGCAGGAACTGGAAAATATTGGGGACTTTTTGTGGTCTCTACTTTGGTAATGATTGCAATGTTAATTTGGATGAACGAATGGTTTTGGTTAGCACTTCCTTTTTCTTTGACTTATTTGGTTAAGGCATTAGATGTGGTAGATGCAGATTAAATTAAGTCCATCCTTTATTATTGCTTCCTTTACAGGAAAAATAAATCGGTATCGAATTCAATTTCGGTGCCGATTTGTTTTTTGTAGTAACCCTATAAAACTAAAAAGTCCCTGAAATGTAAAAACACTTCAGGGCCATGTGGATTGAATTAGGTTACAATTAACCTAGTGCTTCTTATAAACGATAAGTATTGACTTGTCGTTTATAGAGATCAATGGTTAAAAACCTAAATGGAATCCGTTTAATGTAGAGTATGGACTATAAATTTGTGGGGAATTAGAAATATAATACGTACAGCTTAGAGGTACCAAAAATCAGATTAGTTTTTGACCAAAATCATACATCATCAATCCTAAATCTGTTTGTTTTAAATTAAGTAGATTTATGATTTAAGATGTATGAATTATGATTTTTGCAAAGCAAAGACAAAAAAGCGTAGAGGGGATACCCTTTTTGTCTTTCTCTTTGAAAACATTGTGTTAAACTACAGGGAAGAATAATTATTTATTCGCTACGTCTCTATACGTTCTTAATCTATTTTTTGCATTTTCTACTGACTTTTCTTGTGCAGAAAAAGTTTGTTGGGTAGATTTAAATTGAGCATCTACTGCTTCGATTTTATTTTTAGCTTCTGTGATTTTATCCACATACTTCATAATCTCATTTGTAATCTCTCCTTTTTGCGTGCGTAATTCATTTAACTTATCCGCTAATTTCTTTAATTGACTTTCTTGCTTTAATAACTCTTCTTCCATCGCTGCCTCAGAAACTTTTAAAGACATATCTCCTAATAATTTCTCCGCATAAGGAAAACGGGTTGTATGCATATCTGATGATAAAAATGCCCCCCCTAAATCAAACCAAACGACTAATTCTGCATCAGGTCCTCTTTCTTCAATCAATGCGTATACATCAACTGTATTTCGACTCATTGCTGGAATGTTCGCATTATCTGTAAAATACTCTCCAGTTTTAGCGATTTTTTTTGTTTTTCCTCCGAATTCTTTCACAATCTTCAACCATTCTTTTTCGACATCATCCTTATCAGATTTTTGTAAACTAACCACTAGGGCGTTGTTTTGTCCTTGACTCATAAACCTTTTGGCTTCTTTTACTTGCGCATATACGCTGCTTAAACCAAAGACAAGTGCAACTAATACTGTAACCTTTTTCATAAACACAACATTTTAAATTGTTAAATAATAATTTGAGTTCAATCAATCCAAATTGAACATTGGCATTCAATCCATGCCATTTTATACACTAGGTGTTTTAATCTTATAGTTATGTTGGGAGGATAATCTGTTGATTGTACTAAAGGAGGTAGCAAGATAGTAAATCAATGAGAATAAAAAGGGGATTGGGGAAGGAGTATTTTTAAAAAAGAAGGGTTTCTCTGTGTCACACTACAAATATATACGTCCTTTTTGTTAAAAGAAATAGATGAAACGTATTTTCAAGCTTTTGAAGTAAATTAATGTGACGGAATTGTAAACTTACCCAGGAAAGAAAAAATGACACATTATAATTAAATTTTTATTTTTAAATATGTATTTGATTGACTAAAATTATTTTATAAATTAATCTAAAAAATTGATTCATTTCTAACAAAAGAACTAACAGAGTATATTTATTGTTTTTAAATAAAATTGTGACAAAAAAATAATATAATTTTTTTTAAAACTAAAAAATAAAAGAAAGATTACAGGGAATGCTGTAGTCTAAACTGTTTGCATAGACTACAGCATAACCGTCTACCAAACTCGTCCAATTCGTTGCCCATCTTTGTATTTTACTACAAAAGCATCCGCAAATCCATATTGAATGACTTGTTGTTTTATCTTTTCCGCAGCTTGTTTATCCATTAAATCAGCAATTAAAACGCGCGTAACCCCTATTTTAGGAAGTCGTTCTGTTTCTATTCGACCAATATGTTTTACCTGATTGTATCGAGGATGGTTAATATCGTGATAATTGACAGCAACTACTTGTACCTTATATTGCGTACCCGCAGTATGGATTACAGGAGTCTTTTTAGATACAGTAGTTGTTTTGGGGGTACCGATAGCGATACTTGCACTAGCAGTCGCTGTTGGGGTTCGTTTTCGAACAGGAGAACTATTCGCTGGTGTTTTTTGAGGAACTTCCGTAATAACTTTATCATCAAGACTAGCCGTAGCTGTATTCTCATCTGGTGTAGCTTGTTCTGTTTTGGGAGGTCGTGTAGTTACAATAGGTTGCTCCATTTCTTTTTTCTGTAAAGAAAAGATATGGGTATAATCAATCGTACCGTTTGCATTATAGGAATCAAAATCATAGACATTCTTTAAAAAGCCCATTTTTTCAACCACCAACCTTAATTTTTTATCTGGTAAAATTTGAAAGCGATAGTTACTCTGCGCTATCTTTTTAGAAGATAATAATTTTGCCCTACTACCATTCAATTCATAAAGCGAAATACGCACATCACTTATTGGGGACATTGCCTCACTTTCCAATACTTGCCCTAAAGCATATAAGGTATTCGCTTTTTCAGCTATTCCAAATTCAAAAATATCCTCATGTTGAGTAGAAATTTTTTCTGCACCATACAGTCGATTGGAAGCTAAAAACCCACCTTTTCCTGATGGTTTTAAGACATAATAAAATTCATCTGCACTAGAATTAATTGGTGCTCCTAAATTTTCAGCAGCTTCCCATTGGCTTAAAGCGCCTTTTGCTTGAAAAACATCCCAACCTCCTAGCGTCACTTTTCCATTAGAACTATAATAGAGGGTCTCTGTTTTCAAGTCATAAAATGGCGTAATTTCATCGCCCATTGTATTAATCTTTTCGCCCGCATTGACTGGATACGTAAAATCTATGTCGTCACTCCCAATATTTCGAGTACTGTACCAAATATCCATTTCTCCAAAACCACCTGTTCGGTCAGAAGCAAAATATAGGATTTCTTGTCCATTTTGATGGACGACCCAAGGCTGGGTTGTGGTATTCGCATCTGTTATATTAATATAATCGTGTAGCCGAATGGGTTCCGACCATTTCGATTGCACTCTTTTTAAAACATAAATTTCACATTTAGAATTTAATCCATCTCCATTATCACAAAGGGTAAAATAAAACCGCTTGGCATCTGGGGCAAAAGATCCATTCGCAAAATGCTTGTTGGGAAAAGTAGGCAAGCCATCTGCTAAAACCGACTTTTTCCATGTACCATTTTTTCTTTGAGAACGGAATAAATAAGCTTGATTGCCCTTCATGGTAGAAGAGTAATATAACAGATCATCAGAATAAGGAATAGGCGCAAATTCTATGGAAGGAGAATTAATATTTTCGCTTAAATGTTTGACTTGAATTGTTGGCGGTACTTTATTTTTAGCTAAGACCAATCCTTTTTCACAGCCTTTTATCTCGTTGGCAACTATATTACTAATAACTGCTTTATCATTTCCTTGGTAAGCATTGATAAAATAGATAAACTCCGATTTAGCTATTTCATATTGCCCATCCTGTTTTAACGCACGAGCATATTTAAGCCCAACTAATGGAAAGCGTTTATTTTCTGCCTTGACATGTTGTAAGGTATTAATCGTTCTTTTGAAATCTTTGATAAGGTGATAAGCTTCTCCTGCTTTATAAATCAACTCTAGCTCTTTAGGCTGTTGTTGCCAAGCTTCTTCATAATGTGCGGCTGCATCTACATATTGCGTCGCCTCAAATAATTTGTCTGCTAGTTTCTTATGCTTTTTCCAGTTTAATACTTCTTGTGCCGTCAATGCAGAAAAGGAAAATAGCATTGCTAGGAGTAGGGAGGAAATTCGTGTCATCATGCCTGTTTTTATTTTGTGTCACTCATAGTTTGCTAACAACCAAATAATTTATTTATTGGTATATTAAAAACTTTCTTAATGAGACAACAAATATCAAACCAAAACTATATGACCAAAGTGAATCCAAGAAGGAGAAGGCTTGATTCGACTGAAAATAGCATATTTTTAACGTTTTCTAGTTATCTGACCGCTTCATGATGCCCGATAACTAAATTAGAAAACTAAGTTCCTTGTTTAAACACTCCAAGGCCTTAAAGACGCTTAGAGGTCAATAGACTTTCCAAAATTCGTGGAAAATAATAATGTTCTAATGCCAAAACATTACTAGCAATGTCTTTAGCGGAATCCGTAGTAGCAACGGGACAAACTGCTTGAAAAATAATATTTCCCTCATCATAAGCTTCATTCACATAATGTAAAGTAATTCCTGATTCTGTTTCGTTATTTACTCGAACGGCTTGATGGACATGTTGCCCATACATTCCTTTACCTCCGTATTTGGGTAATAAAGCAGGATGAATATTAACCATTTTATTAGGAAAAGCTTTGACTAAATAAGGTGGGATAAGCCATAAAAAACCAGCCAAAGCGATAAAATCAATTTGGTGATTTGCTAAGTCAGCTAGTAAATTTTCTGTTTGATAAAAATTGGTTCGCTTAATGACTAGAGTAGGAATGCCTTTATTGGCAGCCATTTCTAATACTTTGGCTTTGCCCTTATTAGAAATAATTAAGGCAACTTTAATCGTAGGATGCTTGCTAAAATGCTCCACAATTTTAGTAGCATTACTTCCTGTACCTGATGCAAAAATGGCTATATGTGTCAACGATTAATAATTTTTGAATGACGTAGCTTGGAAACTTACTTCCAAGGAAAAAATACAAAGCTATCTCTTTTTTGGATAATTTGATTCTCTAATTCAAGATCCCAAAACGATTCTCATCATAGTCAACTGCTAATTTATCATAATAGGCTAATAAAATTTCTGAATGTTCCATTTGCAAAAATTCTTTATTTAAACTCCTTTTGAATATATTCGTAGTACTATAAAACAACCCAATACAATATGACAACTGCCATTATCATTGACGATGTACCACAAGCAAGAAAGACCCTCCAACAAGATTTAGCAATCTATTGCCCCGAAATCAAATTGATTGGTACCGCAGAAGGGGTGGTAAGTGGAGCGAAGTTACTCAAAAAAGAAAAACCAACAATTTTATTTTTAGATATTCAAATGAAAGATGGTAGTGGCTTTGATTTGTTAGACCTGTTGCTTACTATCAATTTTCATGTAATTTTCACCACCGCTTCTGATGCTTTTGCGATCAAAGCTTTTCGTTATGCCGCTATTGATTATTTACTAAAACCAATTGACCCCGAAGAATTAATGGAGGCCGTAGAAAAAGCAAAAAATACACCCGCTACTGCCACTGAAAACTTTGACTTATTAAAAACGTCTATTCACGAAAAAGTTACCCCTAAAAGATTGGCTTTACATACCCAAGAAAAAATTCATATCACCGCCATATCCGATATTATTCGTTGCGAATCCAATGGGAATTACACTCAATTCTTCTTTAGCAATGGCGAAAAATTATTGGTTACTAAAACCCTCAAAGAATACGATAAACTCCTTTCCGAAAATAACTTTATTCGAGTTCATCAATCTCATTTAGTCAATCCCAACCATATCAAAGCTTTTTTGAAAATAGATGGCGGCTATTTAAAAATGGTAGATGGGGTAGAAGTGCCTGTTTCTTCTAGGAAGAAAGGAATGGTTTTGGAAATCATTGGAGGGAGCTGAATGATGAGTTATAAATGATGAGTAGGCAATTTATTAACATAAAAATTCCTGCTTGTTTAACCCCTTGAAGTTGAAGAAAACCAGTAGCCGGATTATGGGGAAATTGTAAAAGGTAAAGGTGCTAATCCTCTTATATTCGTTGTTACTTTAAATTCCTTGTATAAAATCTCTACCTATTTTTTAGAAAGATCATATGGCTAATTTATTGAATCAGTGCTTGCAAAGCCCTTTCCAATTCTTCAAACTCTATTCGATTGCCCAATATTTTTTTGTCTTGATCTAATATAAAAACATTCGGTAAGCTATTCGGAGCGTACTTCGTTTCCACAGTTAAATCATCATCCGTATCCATGACACAGATCCAAGGCAATTTATTCTCTTTGATATAAGCCTTCCAATATTCTTTTTTATCATCCGTACAAACTGCAAATCCTTTCAAGCCTTTTGCTTCATATTGCTTAAATAGTTCTACTACTTTTGGTGTAGCAACTCGACACTTATCACAAAGTGGGCTAAAAAAATAAAGCATTGTGTATTTTGCTCTGAAATCGTGTAGAGATTGTGGTTGATCGTTTTCGTCTAATAGGGTAATATTAGGAGCCAAATTTCCGACTAAAGTAGGTCGGAAATAATTCGCCTTTTGTTCTACTCTACTAAAGGTAGCCACGTCAATGCCGTTCTCTTCTGGTGAGCTAAAATAGTTATCAAAAATATGAACGAAGACCGCATCTGTTCCTTTGTTTTTAGGATTCTCAAAAGCCGTCACCAACCAACGTAAAGTGTTCCGCATCATTGCTGGATTTACTTTAGATTTCTCTGCAATAATATCTACCGACTCAATAAACCCCTCTGGGCTTGGATTTGTCAATCGTTCAAAAAAGAAACTGGCTTTGGTACTAAAAATTTTAGTTTGTAAAAGTCCTTCCTCATTAAAATCAAAATTATCCCAAAAATGGTCTTTCACATACTGTAAATAAATAGGATTGGTTTGATTATTTAATTGAACAGGAATATTAGAAGGCACGATGGGTAAATCGTTTGCTTCCATCATCATGCAGAAAAAACTAGTTGTATGTTCAGCCATTAAATCATACGCCTTAGTAGCAATAGATTGTCGCAATTCATTAATACGTTGTTGGCTTTCTTGGATAACCTGCGGGTCTTTGGTGGCCCTTTTAAGCATATTTAGCATTTGGGTTTGCTCTCCAATTTCTGCTCTTTTTATTTCCAAAAAACTTTGATAAGCAAAATAGGCTTCATTCTCTTTTGACCCCGTAACGCTTAGGTTTTTATTCAAATTGGCAATATCTGCTTTAACTTTAAACTGATAATCTTTATAAACAATAAAATCAATAAACCCAACTTCGGGAATCATCAAAAAATACATCCCATCTAATAAATCTTTTTGTCCTTTAAAACGAATATTCCCTCCCTTTGCTACCTGCACAGAATCGACCGTATACGTAAAATTACCCGCATAATAGCCCAACGTGCATTTCTCAGCAATATCTAAGCCTTTTACTTGAAATTGAAAATCATAATTGACTACTTTCCCTTCCATCATAGAACATAAAAAAAGGGAAGAAAAGAAACTATAGAAAATGGAGGAATAGATACTTTTTTTCATATTGCAAATATACTATAGGATGACCTGGTTTTTCAAGATTAAGTAAAGGATAAAATAAGTTGAACATCTTGTATTTAATTCCCCACAAATTTATTTCCCCTACGAATTATAATTGTTCAAATTATTTTTTAGCATTATTAAACAAGATAAGAACCCATATCCAATATATAGTTCATCCTATAGAAGATAATCAGATTGAAAATTGATCGTACAAAAGTTATTATGTTTACTTAAGGGCGCCTAATATCCGTGTCCCTTATCCGTGGTATAATTTATGCGTGGGAGAAATAAATCCGTGGGGAATCTGCAATAAAAACATCCGAGTTAAAAAACAATTCACCATAATTCCGTTAAAAATTAAGTCTTAACTCCTCCTAAACCCTATTAAGGTTTGGTTAAAACAGGCAAATTCAGCATAAAAAAAAATATCGTCGCCTTATTTTAGGTAAAAAAATCTATTTTGAGCTAAATTTTTAAAATCTAATCAAATAAATATAAAGTAGTTTTATGAGTCAGGTAAGTGAAAAAACGTTTTTTGGACATCCGAGAGGATTAGCCACTTTGTTCTTTACAGAAATGTGGGAACGATTTAGTTATTATGGGATGCGTGCCATGTTGATTTTATTCATGACCACGGATGCCGCCCAGGAAGGATTAGGCTTAACGACGGAAACAGCCGCCGCAGTTTATGGCTTATACACCGCAGGGGTCTATTTATTAACCTTACCTGGTGGTTGGTTAGCGGATAATGTCTTTGGACAACGAAAGGCTATTTATTATGGTGGTATCATCATCATGTTGGGGCATCTAGTTTTGGCCATTCCTGGGAGTACCCCCATTTTCTTCTCTGGTTTAGGCTTAGTGGCTATAGGTACAGGTTTATTAAAACCCAATATTAGTACGATTGTAGGGGATCTATATCCTGAAGGAGGCGCAAGAAGAGATGCTGGTTTTTCTACCTTCTATATGGGGATTAACCTAGGTGCATTCTTAGGACAATTGATTGTACCAATTGTAGCAGAAAATGTCAGTTGGCATTTAGGCTTTGGTTTGGCAGCAATAGGAATGGCAGCAGGGTTGATTCAATACAAAATGACAGAAGGAACACTTGGAGAATTAGGAGTAGTGGCAAAAGCAAAAGAAGCCTCAAAATTAAGTGATTCGGATTCCTCCAATAGCGCTTTAGGTTTTGGTTTCGCAGCGCTTTTAATCGGAATTCTTGGATTGCTACAATATATGGGGATAATAGATATGACGAATGCAACAGGGATTGCACAAGGAGTCGGAGTCGTTATTGTTTTGGTCACTTTATTCTACTTTATTTATATCATTATAGCAGGAGGCTTAACCCCAGACGAAAAGAAAAAAGTAGCCATTATCTTTTTACTATTTGTAGGGGCGGCAGTCTTCTGGTCAGGTTTTGAACAAGCAGGTTCTTCTTTAAACTTATTTGCTAGAGATTATACGGATAGAGGATTGTTTGGGTTTACTGTTCCAGCAGGATCCCTACAATCTGTTAACTCAATGTTCATCATCATTTGTGCGCCGTTAATGGGAGCATTATGGGTGAAATTAGCAGCTAAAAATTTGAACCCGAATACTCCTTTAAAGTTTGCTTTCGGTTTAATCATGCTAGGACTTGGATTTTTAGTAATGGTTTTTGCTGCAAGAATTGCAGCTGGTGGGGAGAAAGCGGGTATGTTCTTTTTAGTACTGACTTATTTCTTGCATACGATTGGAGAATTAACGCTAAGCCCTATCGGAATGAGTGCGACTACCAAATTATCTCCTAAACGATATGTTGGTCAAATGATGGGTATTTGGTTTGTAGGTGCAGCCTTAGGAAACTTAATTGCGGGTTTATTTGCAGGAAATTTTGACCCAGAAAACGTGCAGCAAATGCCTAGTTTATTTATGTCTGTAGTAACGGTAAGTGTTGGTGCAGGAATTATCTTCTTAGCCTTAAGTCCATTTGCTAAAAAATGGATGGGCGATATAAAATAATGGCAAGGCGACTGTTTCCCACAGCCGCTTTGCTTCGATATAAAACAAGGCGGCTGTGGAAAATAGCTGCCTTGTGTCCTTAACAAATAACATCATCACTCACGAAAAATTTCTTTTTTATGTCCAATACTAATGGAGATTTATTAACTGCCAATGGAGCGGTACTAGGGCATCCATCAGGGTTATTTGTCCTGTTTTTTACCGAAATGTGGGAACGTTTTTCCTATTACGGAATGCGTGCTTTATTAATCATGTTTTTTACTGCTTCCATCATCGGTGGCGGTTGGGGCTGGCCGCAAGAATATGCCTTTGCTATTTTTGGTACCTATGTTTCGCTGGTCTATTTATCCACTTTAGTTGGTGGTTATGTAGCGGATAATATTATTGGTTATCGAAATTCGGTGGCATTAGGTGCTTTACTGATGTCCTTGGGACATGGGAGTATGGCACTCGAAACGCCCTTCTTTATTTATACAGGCTTGACCTTGCTGGTCATAGGAAGTGGTTTTTTTAAACCCTGCATGACTTCCATTATCTCTGAAATGTATGAGAAATACCCTGAGAAAAAAGATGGTGCTTATACTATTTTTTATATGGGCGTTAACTCTGGTGCATTTTTAGGTATTTTGCTCTGTGGGTATTTAGGAGAAAAAATAGGTTGGACCTATGGTTTTGGACTGGCAGGTATCTTTATGTTTTTTGGTTTATTACAATTTTGGTTTGCACAAGGTGTATTTGGAGATGCAGGTACGAAACCAAATAAAGCAAAACAACTAGCTGCACTAGAGGATGATGGAGACAAAAGAAATCCATTTGCAATGTGGCAAATTATCTTTTCTGCTATTGCTGGACTATTAGGTTTTATCTGGATTATCAATGATCCTGTTTCTAAAATATCAGAAGGTGCAACTAATTTCTTACCTTTTAGTGTAGGGGAAATGAGTGGTCCGAATTTTACGATTATAGCCGCTTTTGTCATCTTTTTAATTGTGGTGATTGCTCGTTTAGCTAACTATTCTAGTATTACTAGAGATAAAATGATTGCTGTTTTATTTTTCTGTTTTGTCACGATTTTCTTCTGGGCAGTTTTTGAACAGGCTCCAGGATCTCTGACCATCTTTGCTAGAGATTATACAGATAGAGTATTAGAAGGTAGTGCAGGCATGACTTTCAATATTGTCAACTCTATTCTGACGCTTGTTCCGCTGAGTATTTTCACTTGGATTATCTTCTTATTATATAACCAGATTGGTAGTAAGTATGGCTTATCTTTTGTTTTTCTGGTGATCAGTTTTCTCATTATTTGGGGCATCACCTTATGGATGTTGCAACGAGAATTTGTAGCTGAATCTTCAGAAGTTCCTGCTTCTTGGTTTGGTATTTTAAATTCTTTATACATCATCATTTTTGCACCACTATTTTCTAAGTGGTGGGAAAGTAAGTATAATCCAAGTGCGAATGTAAAATATGCCATTGGGATGTTTTTATTAGGCTTAGGGATGGCTTGTATAGCTTATGGTGCAAGTGATATTCCCGCAGGTGCTGCCGCTAAAACGGTATCCGTCAGTATGATTTGGCTAATCTTAGTTTATTTATTTCACACTTTAGGTGAACTTTGTATTTCTCCAGTCTCTCTTTCTTTGGTAAGTAAACTAGTACCTGGTCGAATGATTGCTTTTATGTACGGTATGTACTATCTAGCAATTGCCATCGGTATGAAATTAGCGGGTGTTTTCGGAGGTGCTTCTCAAGGTATTGCCGAAGAAAGTGGCATTAGTTATTTCTTTTGGATATTGACTGCGGTTTCGGTAACACTTGGGGTACTTTGTATTTTATTATCTCCCATTGTGAAGAAATTGATGCATGGGATTCGGTAAGTATTTGTAGCGGGTAAATTTATTTCCTTGTAAAATATTTAACTGGAAAGGAATTTCTTGAATACAATTATAAAAGCAGGGAACAAAAGCAGTATATTTGGCTTTTGTTCCCTGCTTTTTTATTTGAACTAAGTAATGTTGAAAGAATAAGTTCCTCTTCTAAATGCTCCAAGATCTTAAAGGCACTTGGAAGTCTGAAAATGAAATTTGGAAATTATTTATTCAGTTTTGAAAAATAATTTATATCCACACATGAGAATTTTACCTATTATCCTTTTTAGTTGTTTAACTATCTTGGCAACTGCTCAAATAGACACTACCGAAACCTATGACTTAGTTCCAGTAACCGTTCAGGCTACTCGCTTCGAGACAGCCGATATAAAATCGTCTTTAGCTACGACTTCTTTAGCAAAATCTTTTATTCAAAGAGGACAAAACCAATTGTCGGTCAATGAATCCTTAGATGCCATCCCAGGTTTATTTGCTTTAAATGGGAATAATTTTTCTCAAGATCTACGAGTCTCTATTCGTGGTTTTGGGGCAAGAGCAGCTTTTGGGATTAGAGGGGTCAAAGTCTTAGTGGATGGTATTCCAGAATCTACGCCTGATGGACAAGCACAAGTGGATAATTTAGATTTAGGAGTTATAGAAAACATCGAAGTTATCCGTGGACCTTCTTCTGGATTATATGGCAATGCTTCTGGTGGCGTAATAAGTTTTACCACACAAAATCCTACTCCTACTCCTTTTACAGAAGCAAGAATTGCTTTAGGTTCTTATGGCTTGCAACAATATCAATTAAAAACAGGGCGACAAAAAGGAAAATTTGGCTATGTGTTCCATGGAATGCATGTTAAGACCGATGGCTATCGGGAAAATAGTGGTATGAAGAATACCATTCTAAACGGAAAATTTAATTTCCAATTAACCGATAAATCCGACCTGCAATTTTTAGCTAATTACGCTAATAGCCCACAAGCAGACGACCCAGGCGGCATCAACTTAGCGCAGGCAGAAGAAGACCGTCGAAGTGCTAGAGATAGAAATTTATCCTTTATGGGCGGTGAAGAGATTGTACAATCTCGCTTTGCTTTGATTTATAAAAATGCGATTGCGGATAACCAACAATTAGAAATCAAAACGTGGATTAGTAATCGGGATTTTGCGAATCGCTTGCCTTTTGGTTTTGGTGGTATTGTAGAATTTGATCGAACATTTACAGGATTTAATACGAATTACCAATTAGATAATATCCTTTTTGGTTTGCCGTATAGATTAAAAATTGGTGTTGATTTACAAAATCAGGCAGATGACCGAATGCGCTTTAGAAATGAAGATGGTATAAGAGGGGATATGACTTTAAACCAAAAAGAGGAATTTTTGAATTTTGGTACTTTCTTGGTGCAAGAATTAAGTTTGACAGATAATTTCACCGCTATGCTAGGCTTGCGCTATGATGCAGTTCGCTTAAAAGCAACCGATAATTTTTTGAGTAATGGTGATCAATCGGGTGAATCTAACTTAAATAACTTTAACCCCACTTTTGGATTGGTCTATAGTGCTTCTGACGCAGCCAATATTTATGGTAATATTTCTACCAATTTTGAAACGCCTACTTTAAATGAATTATCCAATAACCCTTCTGGTTTAGGTGGTTTTAACCCAACATTAATGCCGCAAGAAGCGACCAATTATGAAGTTGGTATCAAAGGGATCGTCAATAATAAATTACGCTATGAATTGGCTTTATTTAGCATTAAAGTAAAAGAAGAAATTGTCTCTTTTGAATTAGAAGATTTTCCAGACCAAGACTTTTTTAGAAATGCAGGAAGTACGGATAGAAAAGGCGTAGAAGCAAGTTTGACTTACAGTTTAGCAAGCGGATTAAATGCTTTTTTAAATTATACCTACTCTGATTTTAAGTACGATGAATTCCGTTCTTTTAACGGTAATTTTTTACCTGGTATTCCAAAACATAATACCTTTTTTGCTTTGAATTACTCTCGTAATAAAGGCTTGTTTGGGTCTTTACAAATTAGAAGTATCGGCGAATTGTTTGCTAAAGATGATAACTCTGTAACGGTAGATGGATTTACTGTTGTCAATTTAAAATTAGGCTATCGACAGGATATAGCTAAAGGACATATTGAGCCATTCTTTGGCATCAATAATTTATTAGACACCGAATATTTTGATAATGTGCGGGTCAATGCTTTTGGTAGTCGATTTTATGAACCAGCGCCTACGGCTAACTTTTATGGAGGGGTGAAGGTCTTTTTTGGAAAGTAAAATATTGATTTCATTGGACATCGAGTCCAATAAAATCAAAAGGGTTTTTAAGGGGGAAGCCAAAATAATTTTCTAGAAAATTATTTTGGCTTCCCCCTTAAAAACCCTTTTACAAATTTTGCCGTTCGATACGGCAAAATTTGTTATTCGACTTACCCGTATTGCTCAATATGCTTAATAAAGGTATTTAAATCTTTATCTCCTCGACCTGATAAATTCACGACAATTACATCATCCTCTTTATAATTAATATAATTCAAGGCAGCAAAAGCATGTGCCGATTCTAAAGCAGGAATAATCCCTTCCGTACGAGTCAAAAAGTAAGCTGCTTTTAAAGCATCGGCATCTGTAATACTAACTGCTTCTGCTCGACCTGTATCAATTAAATGGGCGTGCATTGGGCCAATTCCAGGATAATCTAAGCCAGCAGAAATCGAATACGGTTCTACAATTTGCCCATCTTTAGTTTGCATTAAAAGCGTTCGGCAACCGTGAATGATTCCTTTTGTACCAAGAACACTCGTAGCGGCAGATTCGCCCGAATCAATCCCTAGTCCCGCTGCTTCTACCGCAATTAATCGAACATCTGTCTCATCCAAATAATGATAGAAAGTTCCTGCGGCATTACTCCCTCCTCCAATACAAGCCATCACCGCATCAGGATTTTCTTTACCTGTTTGTTCCTTCAATTGCCATTTAATTTCTTCACTAATCACCGATTGAAAACGAGTTACCATATCTGGATATGGATGTGGACCAATCGCAGATCCAATAATATAATGCGTATCAGCTGGATTATTAATCCAATCTCTAATCGCTTCATTTGTGGCATCTTTCAACGTCTGACTACCACTTAAAGCAGGGCGAACTTCTGCCCCTAACATTTTCATTCGCGATACATTCGGCGCTTGTCTTTCGATGTCAATTGCGCCCATATAGACAATACAAGGTAAGCCCATCAAGGCGCAAACCGTTGCGGTTGCTACGCCATGTTGTCCTGCACCTGTTTCAGCAATAATCCGTTTTTTACCCAATCGCTTGGCTAATAAAATTTGCCCAATCGTATTATTGACTTTATGTGCGCCCGTATGATTTAGATCTTCTCGCTTTAAGTAGATATTCGTCTTATAGTGATTGGATAATCTTTCTGCATAATAAAGCGGCGTAGGTCGGCCTACATAGTCTTTTAATAACCCACGAAATTCTTTTTGGAAACCTGCTTCTTGGGTGATTTCTAAATAGACGTTGCGTAATTCCTCAATATTTGGATGGAGCATCTCTGGAATAAAAGCGCCTCCAAATTCGCCATAATAGCCTCGATTGTCTACTGCGTAAGATGATTGAACGGTCGGTGTTGCGGTCATTATATTTCTTGATTTTTTTCTAAAAATGCAGGAAGTGACTCCTAGAAAGTTAAATTATGCTTTACCTTTTGCATAATAAAGTATTAAACCCGATAATCAAGCCAATTAGTTTCAAAAATGGTTAGAAAATTACAATTAGAGTAGATAGCAGATTTACTATTTTTAAAAAAATCAGTAAACCTAGTCCTTCAAATGAGCTTTACTATCCACAATGATTATCAGGAGTAAATCAGGGTAAGTAAAAACTTAAAAAGGCAAAGTGTTAGAAAAGAATAATAGTGGTTCAAAGCCTAAATAAACCTGCCAAACTACCGCAATTACTGCCAAAATATAATTCAATCGCTCTCGAACAAATACCTTGACGCCTTTACGTGTCAAAGTCATCCCCATTTTAGTAAATAGGTAATGGTAAAACGTGTTATGGTCTTCTTCTCCCAATTCGTGACCTTCATTCATCAAACAACGATTAAAAATCTGGTACTGCATCTGTACGCAGATATAGGCAAGAATCATTAAGTACCAAGAAAATAAGAACGGCCCAACCCAAGCTAGGCTGGTAACAAAGAGATGTACCCAAAACATACCGTTGATTTCCAATTTTGCAGCTTCTGTGCTTGAACGCATAAAAATATATTTTCCTTTTTTTAATAAATTATCAGACGGGTTATCAGGGAAAGCAAAATTACTAGAATTACTTCGATTTTTTAATCTTTTGGGCTAAGATTTCTTCAAAACCTTCCCACCAATCATTTCTTTGTAAGGGCGCTATTAATTCAATGGCAGTTTCAGTAGTCGGATTGGTAAAGGATAATTTCCAAGCATGGAGGGCAACCGAATGAGGGGAAACGTTTTTGATAGCGCCATATTTTGCATCCCCTAAAATAGGGCAGCCAATATGTGCTAACTGTACTCTAATTTGATGAAATTTCCCTGTAATCGGCTTAACTTCTAACAAATAGCCAAATTCATTTTCCCCAATTACTTCATAACTTAAAGTAGCCTCGATACTTCCTTTTATTTTAATTGGACTCACCAATCCTTTTCTAGTCGCTCTATCTTTGTATAAAAAGTTAACTAAGGTCGCTTTTGCTGCGGTGGGTGCTTCTTCTACAATGGCTAAATAGGTTTTCTTTACTTCCCGATTTCGAAATTGCTCATTGATTTTACGTAAAGTACTTTTCCGTTTAGCAAATAATAAAACGCCTGTCGTCACTCTATCTAAACGATGAATAATCCCAATATATGGATTTTTATAAGCCTTGGAGACATGATCAAATACTAGTGATTCTATCGTAGGTTCTCCATAAGGACTTTTCTCTACCGACAATTTCGGTATCTTATTGACTGCCAGCCAATGTTTATTTTCAAAAAGAATAGATAATTTAGGTAGTTGGTCTGGCAAGCGTAAGTAGTTTTTTTGTGTAAAATTTGTTTTCAGTTGTCCGTTTAGCTCGTAACTGATAACCGACAACGGACAACCGATAACTGCTAATGCGCAAAATCCATTTCATAATCCCCTTTAATTCGCTCAATAGGCGGATTAAAATAGCCATACTTAATATGTGGAAATTCTTCTTTGATTAAATCCATTAGTTGCTTGACACCCAAACATTCGCCTGGATCTTCCAACTCAATGCGCTTTAAATACCAATCTGGATCGATATTAAAATTTCGCCATTGAATCATTTTTAAGCCTGTCTCTCTAATTACTTTTCGTAAAGCCTCATATTCTGCGACACTATCCGTTACGCCAGGGAAAACAAAGTAGTTAATACTCGTCCAACCACCGTAACTATTGACAACTTTGATACTCTCAATAATATCTTCAAATTGATAATTATTTGGTCGATAATAAGGATCGTATAATGCTTTTTGAAAAGAATTCGTACTCACTCGAATACTATTCAGCCCTGCCTCACACAAAGCTTTTACCGCAGCAGGTTTACTAGCATTGGTATTAATATTGATGCTGCCCTTGTCCGTAAATTTTCGAATTTGTAAGATGGATTCTCGAATCGTCTCCCACATTAATAAAGGTTCGCCTTCACAACCTTGCCCAAAAGAAACAATTGGATAAGGCGCATTCATTAAATGAGGCACCGTATATTCCACAATTTCTCCAGCTGAAGGTTTAAATTGCAAACGGTCTTGGGTAGAAACTATCACTTCGTCTTCTGGTTGTAGTGAAATACAACCCAAACAATTGGAATTACAAGCAGGAGAACTAGGAATTGGACATTCCCAACGACCCATAAAATAATTCCTAGCCGCAGGGCATTCGTAAGTCAAAGCACAATTATTCGCCAAATGTTCCACTACTCGATTATTCGGATATTTTTCTATTAATTCCGCTACGCCTGTCTCTACTTTTGTTTCATCAAATCCATCTGCTTCTTGCCGAATATCCGACTCTATTCTAACTGCCGTTACATAAAATTCATCATCCGCCTCATTCCAACCAACTGCTGTGTAACAAAATAATGGCAACACTTCCGCATCTTCTGCACTCGTATACGCTGCCATTAATAAGCCTGTATGTGCGGGCGGAATAAAAGCCGCCATAGCCCAGCCTAATTTACATTCTCGCAATTCTCCTGTCCGTACATCTATACCAACTCCTCGCCGCCCTGGTAATTCATACAAGGAACCGCCTTCTGGTAATACGATCCAATCTTCTGCTGGAACGGGTTGAATATAATGACCGCTTCTGCCGCATGCATACAAGGTCGTATCTTCAAATACATTGCCTTCTCCGTCTGAATATAGTAGGTATGGTGACATTTTCTATTGCGTAATGATTGATAAATAATGAATGATAAGTAGGGAGGACAACTACTTATTGGTTATTTCTGCAAAAATACGATTATTTGATTAGAAGCATTAATGATCTATTAATCATAGAAAAGGTTTTCTTATAAAAATTAGCAATAACGCCTTATGCTTTGATTTCTTAGGCCATCGAGTCCCAAAATCAAAAAGGGTTTTTAAGAGGAATCAAAAAATTATTTTTTGATTCCTCTTAAAAACCCTTTTCCCAAAACCTGCCGATTGCTTAGCGTATTTTTCGTAAAATCACCTACCCCGTCCGCCTGATGGAAGTCGAGTAGGCAACAGATCTATTATTCGCTCGTTACTTAGCGTCTAATTTTTTATAAATGTAAAAGTTACCTGGCTTATTTACACCAACTACCGTAAAGCCAGCTTTTATAAATAGCCTATTAAATTCTGGTTCGTCAAAATGCATGGTTTGTATGGTTTGGCGAGCTACTTCTTTCCCACATTCTTCAAAAATGTACGTTTTTCTCATGTATTGTTCTAGCAACAAAACTTCCTGATGATGTACAACATCTTGGGTGAGCGCTATAGAATAATCTTTATGTTGTTCTTGTATAGAAACTAACATGATTCCACCTGTCTTTAAATAACTGGATAATTTCCTAAGTAATTTTTCATACTCTTCGATGTTTGCTGAGTAAGCAAATATGCGATGTAGTTGTTCTTTTGGCCTATAGCTCATAGATATTGGCCCACCCATGGATATGATATAATCGAACTTTTCGTTAAAATCATGTTTAAGAATATCTCCTTCAAAATAATTAATGGATGGATACTTTTTTAATCTAGTTTTGGCTATTTTTAGCATTTCAGGAGAAAAATCAATTCCTGTATACTTATGATTTCCTCCTAATGCTGCAAATTGCTCTGCGAATAAACCCGATCCTATCCCAATTTCAAGAATCGTACTATTACCCTGAACGACTTCCTTTGCTCCTGCAGCAAATTTGTCATGCTCATAATAACCAGTTTGCATGATTAAATCATAGAATTGAGCATATGCTTGGTATTTGTTGTTCGCCGTTTTATTAGAGGGTAATCTATCAGGCTTACTATTTATTAAAACCATTAAAAAATATTTTTAGATAAAAGGAAAGGAAGCTTATTAGGCTTCCTTAATTCCCAAAAGAGTAATTAATTCAAGAGCAAAGTAGGGATAAATCCAATAAGGAAATACTGCTTTTGCAGGAAATAATAACAGATGTTACAGAGAGAGAAAACTTGTTACAATAGTGTTGAAACCTTTACGCCATCAACTTTAATTATTACAAAGAGCAGCTTTTGGTTGATTTTCAAAATTGTTAGATAAAATACCTAAAAGACTTTATCGAAAAGCCAATTTTCTTTATTTTTTTTGCTATCTATGCTCTAGCATCCAAAGAGTGCAAAGAATTATCAACACAGTATTTACACAAAAAATATATTATCAGACTATTACTTTTATTTTTTACAACGTTAATAACCTGTGGTGAGATAAACGCCCAGAACTATCATTTCCAAATTCAAGAGATTAATCAAAAAGAAGGTTTACCTCATCGGAATGTGTATGATATTATCCAAGACAAAGACGGATACATTTGGATGAGCACGCTTGGTGCTATTTGTCGTTATAATGGCAAAAACTTTAGAACTTTTGATGCTAATTTTTTGGGGACTGCTGAAAGTACTCATCTCAATATAGCCGTTGATAAAAACAATAATATTTGGTTTGCAGAGAAGGAACACATAAATAAGGTGCAAAAAGGAGGTGTTTTAAACCCAACCAAGAATCAGGTATATACATTTGATGAATATACTAATGGCTTATTGACTGAGAATAGTGTTCTAACGATTGACCATTCCTCCTTTAATTCAAAAGAATGGTTTGTGACTACAATGGATGGAGTTGTTTACAAATATTCGGATGGGTTTGAAGAGATTTTTAGCTTTCCTGATGCGATTATTGGTTTTACTTTTTGTGACGAAGCACCCAATGGTGATTACTGGATAGCTCATTATGGAGAAATTTTTCAAGTCGGTAAGCAAACTGCTACACAATCTTATAAAACGGAATCTTATCTACATACCGTCAAACGTTTTAAACCGAATCTTGTCTTTGAACGATTCTCGAATGATAGGCCTTATTTTGAATTAATGGATGGTAAATTATCTCCTTATACTTTTCCCCATACTCAAAACATATCGGTCAATATGATGGCGTATTGTGGTGATAACCTGAACTACCTTACGACTAATCAGGCTAAAACTTTATTAATTCAAGATAAGGATGGAAATATGCTTCTTGAATACCATCACACAAAAAATCAGAGTTCCTTTAAAAATTTATTAATCAATAAGGCTTTCATAGATAACCAAAATATAACTTGGCTGGCAACCGCTAATGGGCTATTAAAAGTTGTACAGAAAGAGAACCCTTTTACTCTTTTACAAGCCAATAATAGCATTAGGGGAATTTATCAAGAAGGCGATTATCAATGGATAGGAGGCTATAAAAATAGTGTTTTTCCAAACATAGAAAAGACAGGAGAAGGTTGGGAACACCTGCCGAAACTTCCTATGACTCAATTTACTAAAAATGATAAAGGACATCTCTGGATAGGCACTATATCTAGAGCATTGGTAGCATACATTCCCGAATCAGATGAACAAAAAGCCTATTATTTAAATCAAAACATTAATCTTTATTGCCCTTTTTATAATAAAACTACCGATGAACTATGGGTTGGCACAAATGAGGGACTCTTCATTTTTAATCCACTAAAAAATACCCTAAAACTCATTGATTTGGCTATTCCTACCTTCAATTTTGAAATTAGGCAAATCTATGAAAATGAAGCAGGAATTTGGCTAGTTAGTAATAAAGGTTTGTTTTTGTTAGCCAAAAAGACTAGGCAGGTTATTCAACAATACACCACTTCCAATCTACTACCCCATGATAATTTAAACCATTTATACGAAGATAAGGATGGGATATTTTGGTTAGCCAGTAAAGGAGGAGGCTTACTAAAATGGAACCGACAAACCAATAAATTACAACAATTTCGTCAAGAAAATGGATTGTCTAATAATGTAATCTATGCGGTTTATGAAGATGACTATAATAAATTATGGTTACCAAGTAATTATGGTTTAATGTCTTTCGATAAAAATACGGCTAATACCAAAGTTTATTTACCACAAAATGGTATTGCTCATGAGGAATTCAACACCTTTAGTCATTTTAAGGCTGCTGATGGGACTTTATATTTTGGAGGTATCAACGGGATTACAAAATTTCACCCCAAAGATTTTCAAGCCAATCAAAAATATGATGTCCCACTAGTCCTTCAAGAAATAAATGTCTTATCAACCAATGGTAATCAATTTGAGAATAGAACGGAGGCATTCAAAAAACATAATAGCGTTGAAATCACCCCAACCGACCAAGTAGTAGAAGTAACACTAAGTTTGTTAGATTACGAATCTTTTGAGGAGAATCAATATGCCTACCAAATTGAGCAAAATAACTACCAATGGATTTATACAAATGATAATAAGGTAACCTTTACGAATCTTCCTTATGGGGATTATGCGATTAACTTCAAAGCTAGAGGAGCCTCAGGTATTTGGACAACGAGTCCACTTACTATACGGGTACTAGTTCATAAACCTTTTTATTTGCAATCTTGGTTCTTTATGTTAATAGGATTGTTAACGATTTCTATGGTTATAATAGCCATGTGGTGGAGAGAGCAACAACTTCAAAAAGATAAAGAAAGACTCGAACAAGAAGTTAAAAAAAGAACAAAAGAAATAGAACATAGCAAAGGAATCATTTTGCAACAATCGGAGAAATTAAAAGCATTAGATAAAGCCAAATCTCAATTCTTTGCTAATATCACTCATGAGTTTCGTACGCCTTTAACTTTGGTTATTGGACCATTGCAACAAATAACCAAATCCCCTGAAAAATTGATTCCTGTCAAGCAATTGACTAATGTGTTAAAAAATGCACAAAGTCTCCTAACTTTAATCAATCAATTATTGGACATTTCCAAGTTAGAAGATGGGAAAATGAAATTGGAAATTACCCGTGGAAATATTATCGCCTATACTCAATCTTTAATCGAAGGATTTGAATCTTTAGCGCATAAGAAAAAGCAACGGCTTGTATTTTTAAATGCACGCCATAATTGGGAAACTCATTTTGATAAAGGTAAATGGGACAAAATAATTTATAATTTAGTATTTAATGCCATTAAATTTACGCCAGAACACGGTGCCATTCAGGTATGCCTTAGAAATATTCAAGAATCGTCTAAAGAATGGATTTACTTAAAAGTAAGAGATAGTGGCGTTGGTATCGCAAAAAAACAATTGCCACAAATATTTAATCGCTTTTATCAAGCTGATGGCTCTACTACTCGATTGCAAGAAGGTACTGGAATTGGTTTATCTCTAGTAAAAGAATTAGTAGAATTACAAGGTGGGAGAATAAAAGTGATAAGTAAAGTTGGGGGAGGCACTTCTTTTGAGGTTAAGCTTCCTGTTCATTCGGTAGCAAATGTTCTACCATTTGAAAAACCAACTAGAACATCTTTCCCTATACTACCTACTTTATCAGCAGATTATACCTTACCTACTACAAAAAATGCCGCTGCGCTGCATCAAGAAAAACTTCGATTACTCATTATCGAAGATAATGAAGAAATGTGTACTTATATAAAATCTTGTGTTCCTCTCGCTTATAGTATAGCTACTGCAATTAACGGCTTAGAAGGAATTGAAAAGGCACAGACTTTAATACCAGATTTAATCATATCTGATGTGATGATGCCCCTCAAAGACGGATTTGAAGTAACGCAAACCATTCGTGCCAATGTAGCAACTTCTCATATTCCTATCATTTTGCTAACGGCCAAAGCTGCTTTAGAAAGTAGATTAGAAGGACTCAAACGAGGTGCAGATGCTTATTTAACGAAACCCTTTAGTCCAGAAGAGTTGTCCTTACGGATTCAAAAATTAATTGAAATTCGACGACTCTTACAAGAACGGTATCAAATAGACCATAGCCAAAATTTACCCTCAGCTAAACTAGGCAAATCTTTTGTCGATGAAGACGTTTTTATCACGCGCCTTAGAAAATTCATTCTAGAACATTTAGATAATCCTCGTTTAAATGGTGATGCTATTGGTAGTAATTTTAGAATGAGTCGAATGCAATTACATCGAAAGCTAAAAGCTTTAACCAATCAATCTACAACTGAATTTATTAGGACAATTAGATTAGAAATGGCCTTTACCTTATTACAACAAAAAGAACTAAACGTTTCAGAAATTGCCTACCAAACTGGCTTTAGCTCCCTCTCCCATTTTACGAAAAAATTTAAGGAAAAGTATCAAATAACACCTTCTAAACTACTCAAGTAAACTAAATTGTTACAGCTGCCCTTATTTTGTTACACCTGCTAAAACGATTCTTTTAACTTGTACTTACCTTTGATACATTCTAAAATCAACTGGATAAAGTATATCCTCCACCCCAAATTATTTAATTAAAGTTAGGTTTTGCAGAGAGAAGAAATAAACAGTATCGTTCTATCCATTTTAACAGACTATTTCAATATTTCCACTATGGATTTTAGTTGGGACTTACCTCTAGAAGCATTAAATGAAGATTTTGGATTTTTGAGTACGCTGTTAAAATTGGAAAATGTACTCGAAGAGCATTTCCAGAAAAAAATTGCTCTTCTAGAGCATATTGACGCCACCTTTAATACGCCGCAAGATATTGTTAATTTAATTCTTTAAGCAACTTACTAAATTAGAAGTGAATAATGCTAATAATCTCTATGCTAATGGAGCGAAAAATGACTATAAAAATATGCTCTCTCAATAATGGCTCCATTAGAAACTATTTATTTGAACTTATGCAAGTATTTTCTTGTAAGTTCAGTTGAGTTTACTTTATAACACACATTATGAAACATAAAAACTAAATTATCTTTTGTGAGCTATTTGCAAAACTTAATTAAGCGTATGTCTAAATTAAATGATTCATAGGTTTACCTCTTAAGTAGAATACTTGCCCCTCTTCTTTAGTCTTAGGAGAGGGGGTTTTTATTATCACCTTTTTACCCACCCCAACTATCCCGATCCAAACTCCGATACTGAATAGCCTCCGCCAAATGCCCAATCTGAATATCCTTTTTTCCATCCAAATCTGCCGCAGTTCGAGCCACTTTTAAAATACGGTCGTAGGCCCGAGCAGACAACTGCAATTTTTTCATCGCCGTTTTCAAAAGTATAATTCCTGGTTGATCCAATTTACAAACTTCTCTAGCCATACGACTAGGCATTTGCGCATTACTATGCACATATTTTAAATTCTTAAAGCGTTCTATTTGTATTTTTCGAGCAGTAATGACTCGTTTGGCAATGTCTTCACTTGTTTCGGATTCTCGTTCGTAATTGGCGAGCATTTCGAGGGGAACAGGCGTGACTTCGACGTGTAAATCTATTCGGTCTAAAAGTGGACCTGATATTTTATTGAGGTAGCGTTTGACGACACCTGCACCGCAAACACAATCTTTGGAAGGGTGATTAAAATAGCCGCAAGGACAGGGATTCATCGCCGCAATTAACATAAAACTAGCGGGATAATCTACTGATATTTTAGCTCTAGAAATCGTTACTTTTCGTTGTTCCATAGGCTGTCTTAGGACTTCTAAAACGGAGCGTTGAAATTCAGGTAATTCATCTAAAAATAAGACGCCGTTATGCGCCAAAGAAATTTCACCAGGTTTAGGATTGGAGCCACCACCCACTAAAGCGGCATTACTTACGGTATGATGTGGTGCTCGAAACGGACGAATGGGCACTAAAGCAGAGTCTGATGGTAATACGCCTGCGACGGAATGAATCTTAGTCGTTTCTAAGGCTTCCAACAAACTTAATGGGGGTAAAATAGTCGGTAGTCTTCTAGCCAACATGGTTTTACCTGCGCCGGGAGGACCAATTAAAATGACATTATGCCCACCTGCCGCAGCCAATTCTAAAGCCCGTTTAATATTTTCCTGTCCTTTAACATCAGAAAAGTCAACACTATAATCGTTTTTCGTATTGGCAAACTCATCTCTCGTATCAAGAATCGTCGGTTTTAAAACCAATTCTCCATCAAAAAAAGCAACGGCTTCTTTGATGTTATCAATGCCATATACTTCGAGATTACTCACAATGGCTGCTTCTCTGGCATTTTTTTTAGGGACAATCAATCCTTTAAATTTTTCTGCCCTTGCTTGGATAGCAATGGATAATGCCCCTTTGATTGGTCTTAAGCCACCATCCAAAGATAATTCTCCAATCATCATGTAATCCCCTAAATTTTCTGGTTTCACCTGGTGCGTAGCGCCTAATATACCCATAGCGATGGGTAAGTCATAAGCACTCCCTTCCTTCCGAATATCGGCAGGTGCCATATTCACCACTAATTTTAACCGAGGTACTTTTTTGCCGATATTACTTAAGGCGGCTTCAAAGCGTTGAAAGCCTTCTTTGACGGCACTATCTGGTAAGCCTACTAAATGATAAAAGGGTTGTCCTTGGGCGACTTCGCCGCCTGCATTAACTTCAACGGTAATGGTTTGTGCGTCCACCCCGTGGACGGCTGCTGCGTAGGTTTTGACTAGCATGTTTGTGTAGTTTTCTTTAGTCTATGATTAAATAGGTGCTTAAAGATAAAAAATGCTTGCCCTTTTTTAAAGGAAACGGAATTTTTTTGTTGAAAAGCATAGAATATACTTGGTTTACGGTATATAACTAACGCTAGTTTACCATTTTCAACCAACCCGCTAACTGATTCATTTGATTGAAACGGTGTCCCGAATCGCCTATTAAAATAGTTACTTGTTGATTATTGCTCATTTTTTCTATGAGTTGATTGGCATTTGTAATAGGCACTAATTGATCATTTTTGCCATGTGCAATCATTAAGGCATTTGGATAATTCTCTATGAAATAAATAGGCGAACTTTTAAGCATTTTTGCTCTGATAGTCGAAAGCGGTGCTCTTTTGCTGAGAAATTGATATTTATATTGAAAATTATATCGTTGATAAGTGGCTTTAGCAAAAAAATCAACTGGTCCAGATTGGCTGATGATGGCATTAATCGTTGTATCTCTAGCCCCCATTAAAAGTGCAACCGTTCCACCTCTACTTACTCCCCAAATAGCTATTCGTTGTTGATCGACTCCTTTGAATTCCGTTTTCGTCAGATGCAAAAACCGAAGTGCATCATCTGTAGCACCATCAAAAGCGTCTCCAAAAAAACCATCCGAACAATATCTTTTGCCATAAGCAGAAAGTGCTTGTCCTCGATAAGCAGGAATAAGGATAAAATAGTTATTCAGGTCTGCATATAGATGCTTTCTAAATTCATCTTCCATGTAAGAAGTCGGATCTTGTTGATTGAGTCCATTTGCCCAAAGCAGTAAAGGGTATTTTTGGTTTTCATCATATTCATAGGGAAAGATGATAGCGCCATAATGTTTTCGCCCTTCAGCATATTGCTCGACGATTACTAATTTTCTATCAATAGTGTAGCCCATTTCTCGAACAATAGAAAAGCTGTCACTTCCTATTGAAAAGATTTGCCAGCCTTTTTTGATATGCGCCAACTCTAGACTATCCGTTGGTTTAAAAAGACTATCTAAATGGAATTGTTCGTTAGTATCAATAGTATCGTAGGAAATTCTTTCCTTGCAAGGGCATTTATTAGTATAATGACTGTAAAAAAGAATAATCAGCACAAATCCGATAATTAGAAGTAGGATTTTTTTGGTTTGATAATCCATCATTTAAACTTTGAAATTAGATAAAATATCTTTGAAATCACGCTATTGTATTATTATATTGATACTTTTATATAAAGCATTCAATATATTTTGTAAATCATCTTTACAATTTTTACTATTGTGAATAAGTTCTCAAGACTTATTTCCCCATTATACCTAAAAACTTTAGGAAAATAAAGTTCATCTAGCCAATTGCTAGAGTATAAATCCCGTATTCGCTTAAAGTTTTTAAATATATGCTATTTATACGTCTATTTAGACAGATGACGCAAATGGCAAAAGTAATAGACAAAATGGTCAAGAATCTCTCTGCTGAGCAACTAATTCTAGAAGGGATCAGAGCAGGAAACCCTCAGGTATTAGAAAAAATATACAAAGATTATCACAAAGCCATCTTACATTTAGTAGCATCGAATAAAGGGACTACTGAGGATGCTAGAGATGTTTTTCAAGAAGCTATTTTAGTTATCTATCAGAAATCTAAAGAACCTGATTTTAAACTAAATCATACCTTTTTAACTTATTTTTATGCGGTGTGTAGAAATATTTGGCGAAATAAATTGAAAAAAAAATCATTTGGAGAGGTATCTTTATCCGATGAAATGATACCAATATATAAAGAAGAAGATTTGCCAGATATTGAAAAGAATGAGAAATATGTTTTATTCCAAAGTAAATTTGTCTTATTAGGGGCAGATTGCCAACGATTACTAAATCTATTTTTTGCTAAAGTAAAGATGGCAGACATTATGGAAAAAATGGGATTTAGTAGTATTGGTTATACAAAAAAAAGAAAGTTTCAATGTAAAACTAAATTAATAGAATTAATAGAAAAAGATAGTCGTTACCAAGAATTAAACACAAAGAAAACTAATAATAATTAACACGCTATACTCTCAATTAAAGCAACCATGGAAGAAACAACCTATCATCTTATCGAAAACTATCTCGATGGGAAATTAACCAAAGAAGAGTTGGCAGCTTTTGAGGCTCGCTTGCAAGCTGATGCTGCATTTGCCCAAAAAGTAAACCTTTTTAGAGAAGTTGAGACAACGTTGGGAGACCCTGTTCGTCAGAATATACAAGCACAATTAGATAATTTAGGGGAAACTTACTTTCAACAACCCGTAGTAGCTAAAAAAAAAATTAACCTCTTACCATTTTATCAAAAGCTTTGGGCAATAGCAGCTTCCTTTTTGTTACTTATTTCTATCGGATTTTTATTGTGGCAGAACCAATCTATTGATAATTTATCCAATGAGCAAATCTTTGCCCAAAACTATCAATTACCTAACTTGGATCCAATGACAAGGGGCAGAGATAGGAAGCATACACTTCAAGAAGTCATTGAACTATATGAAAATCAAGATTATCCAGCCGCCTTGGTTCGTTTAAAAGAATTAAGACAAAGAGATTCAGAGAATAAGCAACTAACTTATCTTTTAGCACATACCTACTTAAATTTGTCACCCCCTCAGCTAATGGAATCAGTTGAAACTTTTAAAACGCTGATTCAGCATAATCAGAATGTCTATGTTCCTAAAGCAAAGTGGTATTTAGCGTTGATTTATATTCGACAAAATAATGTAGTAGCCGCTCAACCTTTATTAAAAGCGGTAGTAACAGTTAACGATAGTAATAGTGAAAAGGCAAAACTAATCTTAAGGCAATTAGATGCGGGGCGCTAAAATGGCTAATCACTAGTTAGCCTTTAGGCTTCTATAACCGAAAATACTTAATAAAAATAATAACCCCCCACCAATATACCACCAATGTTGAGTAGATGATACTTTCAAACTAGTCTCATCTCCTAATAATACAAATCCAGACCAATAATAAGGATGGCGGTATTCCAAATCCGCTTGTTGTAAATATTTTTGTTTAGCTATATGTAAAGCAGCTTTTTTGGATTGCCCACTAGCTAATTGTTCATAAAAAGTAGGCATTAATTCACTCGTCGTTAAATCATCGACTTTCCATAAACTCATCACCAAACTAGGTACACCGGCTGACATAAAACTACGTGCTAAGCTCATTATTCCTTCTCCTTGAATATATTTTCCTAATCCTGTTTCGCAAGCACTTAGTACGGCTAACTGGGCCTGTAAATCTAAATTACCAATTTCATAGGGGTATAAATAATTATCCTCCATCGTACCTAATTCCAGATTGGCGAAGATTAATCTAGTATCGTCTTTAGTTACTTCTCCATGCATGGCTAAATGTAATAATCCAAATTGTTTGGATAAGGCTTTAAAATTAGCTTCATTGGCAGCAGGACTCCAATCAAACTGCCCGTCGAAATGTTGAGCAATAGCTTGAATTTCTCTACCTGTTCCTTCTAATTGAGTATTCGTCCCTCGAATTTGTTGTAAGCTACCTCGTTGGGCAATTGGGGTGTCGCCTTTATAGGGAGGCGCTAATGCTAAACATTCCGTATTAGGAGGAAGTTGTTGCTGTCTTTGTTGGTTATTTTTCCAAAGGTTCGCAGAGTAAACATAATGGATTTGGTAGTCCTTTAATAAATAAGGCAATTGACCAAAATCTATGTTTCCTTTATCGACTACACTCCTATTTAAAACTTCAAAAGGTAAATTATTTAAAAAGCCATCTGGCGAAATAATTAATTGATTGACAGTAATCGGTAATTGAGCTAAAGCAGTAGCTAAAATAGATTGATATAAATTAAAAGCTCGTTGATTAAAATTTTGAAAAGCAAGCGTTGCATTTCGCTCCAGATTCGCAGGCTGAATTAATATTTGTTGTAAATTACCCGTTTGAGTAGCCAATAATTCAGGAGCAGCAATTGGAAAAAAGTGCTGCTCCTTTTTACCGATGACAAAAACGAAGGCCGTCGTATCTCCTACAAAATACTCAATAAGAGCACTTTGGTCATTTAACATTGCTGCCTGTAATTGTTTAATAGAGACATTGATATTAGCATATTTCAATTGATAATAATCGGGATAATCTTGCTCCATTTGCTCTTTTAGATTCCCTAACGCTAATCGCTTATCTGCTAGATAACTTTGATAGAGTTGAATGCGTTTTTCTTGTTTTTTTTCTGTAGCTGTTTGTAAGGATTTTTCGTAGAAGGCTACTTCTAATTTTAAGTCTTTCTCTTTTTGGAGGAGGCTATCAGGTAGTCCTGAAACTGATTGGCTTTCGCGGTCTTTGAGTCCTTCTAAAAGTAATAAAGCTTTACTTTTTTCGGCAGTCTCAAAAGCGGTATCAATATATTTTTTTTCTCCTGTTTGTTGGTATAAATGATAGGCTTGTTTTATTGTGCCTTCATAGACCTCTTTGAAGCGTTTACTCCAGAAGAGTTGAGAACCTTCCAGAACATAGTCGAGTTGTAGGCTGTCTATCCATTCGGCGGCTAGTTGATACGTTTCTAAAGAAAATATTTGATCTTTAAAAGCTGGTGAACGTTTAGCCAAATACTGGGCTTTGGATTGAAGTGATTCAAGGAAATATAAAGGAATAGAAATGTTTTTTAATGGAGGTTGAGCATGAATGGAGGTGTCCTTAAAAGTTAAACAATTTGAGGTTAAAGATTTCTGAATATTTAAAAGTGCTGCTTCATAATCGTTTTCTGAAGCATTTAATCGGGCTAAGTTTTGGTTTAAACTAACTAAAAAACTAGGTCTAGTGCTTTTTAAAGCACTAGCTTTTTCTAGATAGATTTTCCCTTTGTCTATTGCTCCTTTTTCTATATATGACTTTCCTATAAAATTATAAGAAAAGTATCGTCTAAAATCAAGAGGAATAGCTAATGCTTTCTCAGAATAATAGATGACACTATCAAATTCTTCTAATTCTAAATAGTTTAAAGCGACCATGTTATAGGTCAAGATAATTCTATAATAATCCGATTGATCCTGAATTAAGCCATTCTTAAAGGAAACCACGGAAGGATTAAGAATATTTAAAGCTTCTTTAAATTGTCTCTTTTTGAAAAGAATATTAGAAACATTGATATGGTAATAGGGGGAAGTTCGACGAAGAATGGCCTCCTCAAAATTTAGTGTTTTACCAGATTTATTATAAGCATCCAGCGCTCTATCTAATTCTCCTTTTCTATCATAAAAAACACCTAAGGTTTGATAATTCTGCGCCAATGCTTCTTTGTCTTGGTAGACAAGTCGTTCTTTATCTTCAATATTTTTAATAGCTAATAAAATGGTAGTAATGGCTTGATTATTATCTCCATAATGAAAATAATAGGCACTCAGAAGGCTAAGGAAATCAGAGCTGTAGGTATTGACTTTATAGGTTTTTCCAAGGTTTAATCCTTTATCAACTTGGACTTTAACAGAATCAAAATTATTTAAATAATAATAACTTTTGGCAATATTCCATTGGCAAGCAATCTGTTCTTCGAAAAAATTATGCTTTTGAAAAACAGGCAAAATTTGATTGGTTAAAGACAGCGCTTCATCTATTTTGACCAACTCAATTAAGGCTTGAATTTTTTGATTTCTTGCAAGAGCTAAGAGGACTTCTCTATGGTCTAATTGATATAAAAAAATATCGCTAATGGCTTGTTCTGCTTGTTCCAATCGTTCTTTATTTTCATAGAGTAAACCATATTGCTCACATACAGCAATTTGACTTTTAACATACTTTTCCCATTCGGCGTACTTAGCAAAGGTTGCTTTTGCTGCTTGAATAGTATTTATCGCTTCCTTATATTTTCCATCCTCTTCTAATTTTTTACTTTTTCTTAGCCACCCCTGAGCTTCAGACATTTCCTTTTCTATAATAAGGTTTGATTTCCCATTTTTGATATCTTGGCAGGGCAAAGAATTAGGTAAGATGAGCATTATTCCTATCGCTAATAGAGACAAGCTAAAACTTTGAAGTTTAGTCATTTTAATCATTTAACTCGCTTGGAGATGTTATAAACATAGTAAGTTTCGAAAGGTGTTTGAGTTAAATACAGCTTTAAAAGTAAAAAAATGTCCAGTAATTTCTTAACTACTGGACATTTTAGACTAGGGTTACCTGATAATGAGTGCATTAAGGAATAAATTAAAATGCGAATTATTCTCCATCTGTAATTTTAACACTATCCCGTGGACCATTCGTTTTAATTATTTTATGTTTCTGCTCCGTCCAAGATACAGAAAGAGCAGTAACATCCCCTTCCACTACTGCGGCTTGCGAAACTCCTTGATTATATATTATTAAATATTTATAAAAAGTTACTGTCTTACTTATGGGGGCAGGGTAAGTATATGGAAAGGTACTATAGTAACAAGTTCCCTGAGTTTGATCTATACTTATTTCATGGTCATCCGAACTTTCATCAAATTGAATGTCAATTGGCAATATACTCTTACCTTGGTTTGAATTAAAGTCCATTTCTACAGAAGTTACGAGTAAAGTTGTATTATCAGTATCCGTTGCTCCAGGATCAGCAACCACACAAACACCTTTGCAGGGTACTGCTGTATCATCACTATGTGGTAAAAAAATGTTTTTCTTAACTGAATTCTTTTTTTCTGACATATTATTTTTGTTTAAATGTTAAAAAATATTTTTAAGAGAATAAATGCATTATAAGTACCCAATCAAAATTAATCGACACATTTTATGAAGGGCTCTTTTTCGTTATGTTTAGGAACTTATCTTCTTTCCTACGATATCCTTTTCTGCTTTAATCGCCCAAGCTGTTGCTCCTTGTAAATGAAGTCCTCGATTGTGATGGTCTCCGTAAGTGTTAAACAGATTAGGTCTTATACAATTTGGTAAAATATGAATATCATAAATCTCCTCTAGGCTTTTTTGGTAATCTAAACTTGCAATCATTTTACCCGTGGGCAAATGAAGGATGATAATACTTGCCTTATCTGCTACCTTAGCTATTTCTAAATGTTTAAAAGTAGAAGATTCCTTCCGCAATTTAGAAGTAGCAATAAACAAGTAATCACCAATTCTATCCATGCCTCGAACAAAACCTGGAATAGCAGCTACTGTCTCATAAGTGCCTTTATCTATATCTACACATATTAATTCTTGTGCTGCTGATAAAAGACAATAGAGCTTTCCATCATAAATTCGAGGAGTATGTGGCATTGCTAACCCACTAATCACCGTTTCGTTAGACGGAATATGTACTATAACGCCGCCTTTAGTAATATTTTCTCGCCAACTGCCTGGTTTATCTCCACTACCTAATGCACTCACATATATTGGTTCATCGTCTAGCATGGCTAAACCATTTAAATGACAACGATCTTCATGCCCTAAGGCAGAAATAAAGTGAGGTTGCCAACGTACTCGAAAACTGTAATCTATATCAATATTACAAAGGCAAGAATGGGAAGTATTGATTGCCCAAATTTGATTATTCTTTCCAAAATGTACATCGTGGACATCTAAATGTCCTGTATAATAAGTCGCTCTGGGCAAGTAAAAATGGTCATATGTATTGGGGCTATCTGGAAAAGTGCGTGCTAAATCAGGAGAATCCCTTAATACCACTACTTCGTTTGCGGTCGCTATTGCCATCCAATCTTTTTTGATGGCTACTCCCATCGGTCGTTTGAAGTCTCTAGTCAAATGCATTAGCCCTTGATCACCATTTGGACTAATCATGACAATCTTACCAGCCTGATAAGTGCTAATTACCAAAGTGCAACCTAATTCATTTAATATGGATGGAAAATTTGGCGTGCAAATACACGTAAAGGCAGGTAAAGCTGTGGTTGAAAGCTCCATTTTTTGCGGGGTTTTTAACTTGGACTATTATTTAATGATTCCTTAGGTCTTAAAGATAATTCAACTTATTGATTTATATAAATAATTTATATAAAAATAAAATAAAACCTAGAGGGAAAAAATCCTCCAAACCTCTTACACTATATAAGCGGTAAAAAGTAAGACGGATAAACTTAAAGGTAGAACTGCTTTTTTCATACTTCCTAGTTTAAAGGAGGTGATTAATATATGTATGGTTCACTCCATTAGTGTCTCCAATAAAAAAAGGTTACCCATGAAAAAAATATTTCATGCAAGGGTAACCTTTTTTCTTTTCAGGCTACCCATGAATGAAGCCAATAAAAAATAGTAAAGATTTATTAGTGAGAGAATTTTATTTGTGAAGAGACTGTTAAAAGACAGCTCTTCACTTTCTTAAAGCTCAAACAAAAATTCAGCAAAAATAACATTATACACTCTCATATAAGGCATTATGCAAAAAGTAAGACGATCTATATAAATGGTCGTCATTCAGCAACTTTATTCTCTAAAACCTCAGAATCCTCAGGAGTCTCAACACCTTGAGGACCTACAAACTATTTAATCTAATGTACAAATTAACAAATGTATCCGCTGTATGTAATGCATCAACTAGCAATTCCAAGCAAAGTAATCCCTTAAAAAGAAAACAACGTCCACAAATCACAAAGGCTATTATTGTTGAAGAAATAGCAATCTGTTAATATTAACCCCAAAAAAGAGTTCTCGTTGGTATTTTGTTAAACACATTATGTAATAGGGAGTAATCAAAAATTACTTCCTATTTTTTTATAAATTATTCACCCTTTCAGCCAACCATTGCCTACCCACAATATTCTTTTGTGCCAGCAACTTCTCCGAAAACCATATCTTTATATCTCGTTTCCTTTCCCGATAATCTATCTTAGTAACTAAAGCTTTAATTAATTCGATTGTATTTTTATTAGCAGTAATAAGAGCAGGAGAAAATAATTCCGTCCGATTAAGGTATTTTTGGAAAGCTCTGGCATTTTGCATCACAGTATCATAATAAGAATCATCCGCTAAGAATTGTTCGAATAGAATTCGCAAAGTATTAAAGCGAACTTTTATTTGGAAAGAATCATGAAAATCATAACTGCGTAAAACAGAAAAAGCATCATCTAGTTCTCCCTTATAATAATGCCATAAACCCAAATTAAATTCAAGGACTTGATTTGAGTGTTTAGAATTTATCTTTTCCTTATAAGTATCCATGAAATTTTTAGCCCAAGCAAATTCTTTTTCTCGGCAGGCATATATAATAATATTGCCAAAAGCAGCTTCACTTATTTTTCCATTTTGTAGTAGTAAATGATTTTTTAAGCCAAATTTATACCATTCCAAGGTTTTGGTACTAAAATGAGTATGCCCTAAATTTACTTTTCGGATAAGATAATTGATGGTATAATCGTGGACTAGTTGTGCATCAATTAAACGCAATTCTTCAATATGAGTAAAAAAAGACTGTTCTAATTTGGCTAAACTACCTGCTTCATTGGCAAATAATTTAACTAATAAACTAAATAACTCAATGACTCTATTGCTATTAGGTTTCGTAATTTCTGTTTCTATTAATTCCCAAAAATGCAAATCGTATTCTTTTTGTAAAATCCTTTCTTGATTTTGCATTTCAAAACCGTAGCGCAACTTGGATAAAATAAACCGCTTGTCAATCGCCTCCATTAATCGAGCTAGGGTATTATCCGATTTATCAAATTTTTGTCTGGCAGGATGGTATAAATAAGTGGCTTCTAAATCAATGATTTCTTCATAGTATTCTAAATCTCGATAAGGTTTTATTGCAAGCGCATCTATATAACGTGTTCGCCCTCTTTTATACCAGTCAAACAAATTGCGTTTGGCATATACTTTTAATAATTGTTTTGACCGATTCTCTGGTCGAACTTTTGCTTCTTGCCATAATAAGAAATCTTCTATTAGTCGAGTAAACTCCTTAAACAAGCCACGCAGCTTATTATCATCATAGGCCTTTGTAGGAAAGAGTTGTTTAAAAACCTTTTCTTTAGCCAACTTCGGGTTGTCAAAAATGGGATAGTACTTTTTTATAATATCGTAAAGTGCTAATAAATTGGGATTAGTGGTAAAGAAAGGTGATAATAATAATTTTCTAAAGCGCCTAAATTCTTCTTTGGAGAGTGTCTTGAGCAATTGAATATGTTTGCTTTGTTGCATGGCTACAATAGTTAGAGAACCTTACTTTTTAAGCGTCGATTATTTTTTGAAAAAGTGCCAATCTAAGGAATGAAATATAAATAAATGTTATTATTTCGGGGCTGTATTTTTTTCTTTAGGCAAGGCGCAAAAAACAAGAACGAGTGTAAGCTCGTGACCCGCTTGCGGATGGGATGCCTTAAAGGAAAAAAGACTAGCCTAAAAGTAATAGTTATTTTTATTCCATTCCTAAGCTGCCTAATGGTTTATTTAAACCAAAATTTAAATTATTTTATCTTTTAATATTTAAAAATAACAAATATTCACAACACTTTTTTAAAAATATATTTAATCATATATAACTAATAATCAATTTTTTATAAAGTTATCATTCTAAAGATATTTATTTTTTATTCACACAAGATACAAAGTTTGTCCCTGAAAGCAAATGACATTCAACCTAACTTGCGATTGTATTTAGGAATTACCTTTTAAAATTAGAAAAAAGACAATCCTAAAATTTTTCAGAATCAATCTTTATTAAACCTTGTAAATAACCGCTTAAATGTAGGTTACTTACCCTAAAATTCTTTTATCATGATCGTAGTAAATATTACCGATTCCGCTATTTCTCCAAAGATTGGAGCGAATGTAACTAAAATTAATGCACAATCTTATGTAGAAGTTTCAGGCGGTCATTCCGTAACTTATGGAGGACAAGTTTTTGATCCATCAGGTTACGGTTCAAATGCAGTTATCGTTATCAATGCTTCTAACTCTCCAGTAATTGGTACGAGCCCAACTACTTAATAAAAGCATATAGTTAAATTGCTATTTCTTTTCAGAATAACGAATAACTGATTCTCTGAGTAATTTAAAGGAATGTAGAAAATCCTAAATAAGTAGGTAGTGGGAAGCCGAAAACACTAGTTAGAGTAGGCATTTATATTTAAAAATTTTATATTATGGCAAATTCATTAGTATTTCAAAGAGGAGCAGGTGGCTCTGGACAAATTTCTTATTGGGCAGGTAGTACTTTAGTTACGGGTGGTGGTGGCCCTGTTCCTGCGTTCGACGGGCCTATGCAACCAGCATGGGTAGATTTAGCTGCTGCAGGATCTCATACCATTAAGTATGCTGCTAAGCAGCCTATTAGCGAACAAATTATCTTTTTTAGTATCATACCTAATGATGATAAAGAGAACCCAGTAGGTGTAGTTTCTTTTTACTTGCATCAAGGAGGTACTGTAGCATTAAAGGATAATACTGCTAGTGGCGCTAAGGTTGTTGTAAAAGACGAAGGAGATTATTTTGCTATCATGATTCCTCCTACTATTTAATTAAGTGTGATTAGCTTAGAAAGCCCTATTTCATAAATTTTCCTTCTCAAAGGAATGATAGAAGACTATAATATCTCCAATCTTTATTAGTCTTATTATAATGAAAAGCTTTTAGTAAAGAGTAAAAATAGGTTTCCTATGTTATGTGTATCTGGTTCTCCAGATAACCTAAAAGGAGTATACAGAAAATCCTAAATAGAGTATGTAGTGGGTTGCTGAAAACACTATTTAGAGTAGGCATTTATAGTTAAAAAATTTATATTATGGCAACTTCATTAATATTTCAAAGAGGAGCAGGTGGCTCTGGACAAGTTTCTTATTGGGCAGGTAGTAGCGTGGGTGATAAAGGAGGTCCTGTTCCTGCATTTACTAATCCACCACAACCAGCATATGTAAATTTAGATAGCCCTGGTTCTCATAAAATTGGCTATTCTGCTAATCAGCCAATTGCATCACAGACTGTCTTTATGAAAATAATTGCTAATGATGATAAGGATAATCCAGTTGGAATAGTTTCTTTTACTTTATCTCAAGGTGGTACATTAAGTTTAATAAGTAATACTGCAAGTGAAGCAGGAGTCGTAATAAAAGACGAAGGAGATTACTTTGCTATTATGATTCCTCCTACGCTTTAATTAGATCTCATTTTAAGAAGTAAAGTAATATCTATTTCAAAAACTTTGCTTCTATAAGAAATGATAGGAGACGATATAATGTCTCCTATCTTTATTAACTCTATTACCCTAAAAAGTTTTTTAGGGTGATTAAAGTATGTTCAAAAATTTCATCTAAGAATTTTGAGATATTATTTGGTTTCATCGTATTTGATGGTTTGATAGTTAAGATTGTTTGATTATTGACCATTCGACAACCTTAACCACCAAACAATTTTGAGCACAAGAAACTTCTATAAGGCTAATAGTCAAGTTCCTGAAAATTTAAACATGCTCTTAGTATTTTTTATTATGAAAAACAGAAAACATTACTTTTTTCTTTTATGTTTCCTATTTGGATTACTGCAAATCTGTAATTCAATAACATTACTTGCCCAATCAACTCAGAAAACTTTTAACTACGAACTATTAGTAGAAGCTCCAATCTATGCTTGTGATATACTCGGAAACCAAACTGACTCCACTTTAAAAATAGCTCCTAAAGGAGCAGTATTTACAAAAATAGATTCAAGAGGAGATCAATTAGTCATTCGTTTTTGGTTGTGGAAAAAGGATATGCACAAACAATATAACCTTAATTACACAGATAGTACAAAGACCCAACAAAAATTCTTTTTATTGAGTGTAGATGAGTTTAACCAAAAAGCCATTCCAAGAAATAGCAAAAGTGCCAGTTTTACTATTGGGGCAACCCATATTCCTTTTCGCATTCGAGGAAATCCATTTGATTTCTCTAATCATATCTCTATAGGTACTAGCTTTGGTGCAAAGTTCCCCCTCTCTAACTACAAGGATATTTCCCTGAATGTAATTGCAGGAATCAATATTGCCAACATTACTTTGGATAGTGTAAGTACTAATGGAATGCTCGATGATGTTCCTGATACTGAACCAGCATTTACCCCATCTCTTGGGGTCGTCTTTGAATTTTCCAAAGCGCAAGTAGGCTTGTATTTGGGCTGGGATTTATTATCTGGTAGCGAAAAAGACATCTGGATTTATCAAGGAAAACCTTGGATTTCAATTGGGATTGGAACGAGTATTTTTACGAGTTCTACCAATAGCTCTATACCTAATAACAATCAAAATCAATAATTATGTTACTAAAAATCACTTATGTCATAGCAGCACTTATTGCGCTTTTAGCTATTTATTTAGCTATCAAAACAAATGTGTTAAGATCTTCTGGAAAAGCAGGCGCTAAATATAGTTTTACCAATGTTCAGATGTTGTGGTGGACCGTCATTATTGGTAGTGCGTTTATCATTCTCTATGGGGAAACAGGAGATTATGGTAGTATCAATCACAGTACAGTTATCCTACTCAGTATTTCTTTAGCCACAACGGCAGGAAGTAGCTTAATTAATGTTGACCACGAACAAAAAGGATTGGTTCGCCATCAAGATTTAGGATCAAATGGTTTTTTTCAGGATATTCTATCTGATGGAAATGGTATTAACATGCATCGTTTACAAGCTTTAATTTTTAATGTACTTTTTGGTATAACTTTTATTGCTAATTTCTGGATGAAGGAAAAATTTCCAGAATTTAATACTCCTGAATTATCTTTAATTGGCGTAAGTTCAGGAGCTTATTTAGCTTTAAAAACGAATGAAAATAAAAGCACGCCTGTTCCCAAAGAAGTAGTTTCTCAAAGCACTTGATTTAAGTAAAGCGCTTATAGGAAATATAATTAGAAAAAACCTAATTTTGCCGTAAAACACTTTAATAATGAGAAAGTCCTACGGCAATACTTATTGGGGAAAAGAATGGTTACAATCCCTCACGCAAATTGATTATTCCAATCGTTTGCCAAGAGGAAAAACGTATGCGAATAAAGGCTTAGCCAAAGATATTCAAATCAATGAACATCGAATTACTGCTAAGGTACAAGGTAGTCGCCGCCGACCGTATGATGTAAGTATCTCTATCGCCAATTTCACGCCTACTGAAAAGGCAAAAGTCGTTCAATTAGTCACCGAAAACCCAATTCATTTATCGAAATTACTCAATCGAGAATTGCCCAGTCAATTGGATGAGGCTTGTAAGCAAGTAGGTATTCATATTTTTCCCAATTCTTGGCAAGATATGAAGGGCTATTGTTCTTGTCCTGATGATGCGGTGCCTTGTAAACATTTGGCGTCCGTCCTCTATTTGATTGCAAATGAAATTGATAAAGACCCCTTTTTAGTTTTTGAATTACACGGTTTTGATTTATTTAAAGGCTTAGAAGGCGTTGGCTATACGATTGGGGAACAGAAGGAAATTTCTATTTTGCCTATTAGTGATTTACAAACAGCATATCAATTTGATGACACGCCTTTTGAGTGGCAAGACGCGCTTTTTCAACAACTAAATTTTTCTAATATTCCTAATTGTCAAACTCAATTATTGACGATTTTAGGGAATAAGCCCGTTTTTTTCCCATCAGGAGATTTTAAAGCTATTTTAGAAAAAGGCTATCAATCCGTTGCTAAATATTTAACTAAAAAAGCCAAGAAAAAAGAAATTGAAACGTTAACCGCAGCAATGGATGCGGTAGAGGAAATTGAAATTATTTTAGATGCAGAACAAGATTTTTTGCAAGCTAATTTTAGAGATATTCGAGGTAAAACTATTATTACTTTCGAAGAAGAAGAAAAATTAATGGCTTGGTTGGAAGAAATTCCAATGGCTAGACTCGAACAATTAGCCCCTTGTTTGAGTGGTTTGTTTTTGACTTATTTCTTAGCCGAAAAATTAGCCATTCAGAGTGCTTATATACCTCAACTATTGCGAGTCGGTTCGAGACGCTATAAAATCCGTTGGTTACCTGCTATTTTAAATGAGACTGTTAAGGAGGTGTATGAAAAAGTAAAAGATTTAACGCCTAAAAACTTAGTATTTTATAAAGTAGGCAAAGCGATTCAGCAGCCAACAGAGAATGATTATTATCCAACTTTGGTCTCCTTTTTCTTGAATGTCTTCATGCATAACCATCGGGATTTAAGAAAAGTGCGCAATCAGGAAAATGAGGTTTTTCAAATCTTTTTTAATGGTGCTTTAGAGCAATTTACCGAATTTGAAAATATAGCTTATCCTTCAGCTATTCAATTATGGTTGAGTAAATTTTACATTGCGGAGAAAGATTTTGTCCCTGTTTTGCAAGTCGAGGATATTGAAGATGTAGGATTTGAAGTAAAAATTGCCTTGCAAGATACCACTCAACCATTGGAACCATTAATCTCCTTAAAAGATGTTTTTGCAAAGAATAGTTATAGTGCCGTTCGATTGGATTTTTTGCGAGATTTAGCAATGATGTCTGACTTTTTTCCACAAATTAGTTATTTGGTCACCTCTAAAGGAATGGAACAACTGGTCTTTGATTCCAATGATTTTGTGGCGATTTTATTTAAAATCTTGCCAACCATTAAATTATTTGGGATAAAAATTTTATTACCAAAAGCTTTGCGCAAATTATTGCGCCCTAAAATGTCAATGCAATTGGAAAGCGACGATGATGGCACTATTCAAGGCAAACAATCCATTATTAATATGGACGAAATACTCAGTTTTGAATGGAAAATTGCAATTGGGGATAGATTGGTTACAGAGAAAGAATTTTTACAATTGATCAAACAATTTTCAGGGATTGTTAAAATAAACGATGAGTTTGTCTTTTTTGATGAAAATGAAATTCGGTCTTTAATTGATAAAATAGAAAACCCACCGCAGGTAGATGGACATCAATTATTACAAATTGCTTTGACCGAAGATTATCAAGGTGCAAAGGTGCATTTGGATAAAAATACCCGTCAATTAATCAATAGACTGCTGGCAGGAGAAGGAACGGAAACGCCTGAAGGCTTGCAAGCGACCTTGCGCCCTTACCAATTGCGGGGTTATGAATGGTTGTACAAAAATTCTAGGTTAGGATTTGGTAGTTTGATTGCGGATGATATGGGGCTAGGAAAGACTTTACAAGTTATTGCAACGCTATTAAAACTAAAAGAAGATGGAGAATTGGAAACGCACAAGGCATTAATCGTTGTACCAACTACTTTATTAACCAACTGGGAAAAAGAAATCCGAAAATTTGCGCCCTCTCTAAAAACGCATACTTATCACGGGTCAAATAGAAATTTAAAACCACTCCAAGAAGCAGACGCTTTAATTACTACTTATGGCGTTGCTCGAACGGAAACAGCGATTTTAAATAAACAAAAATGGTTGACCTTAATTATTGATGAAGCACAAGCCATTAAAAATCCAGGAACGGCTCAGACCAAGGCGATAAAAAAACTAAAAGCGCCCGTTAAAATTGCGATGAGTGGGACGCCTGTAGAAAATAGATTGAGTGAATACTGGAGTATTTTTGATTTTTCTAATAAAGGCTATTTGGGCAATCTGAAAAAATTCAAAGAAGACTTTGCTGCACCCATTGAGATAGAGAAAGACCAAGTTCAGTTGGCGAAATTTAGAAAAATTACCGAGCCTTTTATTTTACGGCGTTTAAAATCTGATAAATCCATTATCAAAGACTTACCAGATAAAATTGAACTAGACCAATATTGTCAATTATCTTCAGAACAAACCGCCTTGTATCAAAGCGTGGTCGAAACGACAATGAAGGCAGTAGCCGCCGCCGATGGTATTCAACGAAAAGGGCAAATCTTAAAACTGATTACTGCCCTAAAACAAGTTTGTAATCATCCTCGCCAATTTCTAAAGAAGGGTAGTGCCGACCCTGCTATTTCTGGTAAATGTGCTTTATTGTTTAGTTTGCTACAACAGATTTTAGATAAGAATGAAAAGGTCTTAATTTTTACGCAATATCAAGAAATGGGACGGATGCTAGCGCAAATGATTGAAGCTGAATTTGGTACAATAGCACCTTTTTTACATGGTGGGGTCAGTCGAAAAGGGCGAGATGAAATGGTGGAAGATTTCCAAAATAATCGAACGACTAGAATCCTTATTTTATCTTTAAAAGCAGGAGGTACAGGCTTAAATTTAACGGCTGCAAGTAATGTCATTCACTATGATTTATGGTGGAATCCTGCAGTTGAAGCACAAGCGACCGATCGAGCTTACCGTATCGGACAAAATCGAAATGTCATGGTGCATCGTTTTATTACCAAAGGTACTTTTGAAGAAAAGATCAATCAGTTACTAATTAGCAAAAAAGAATTAGCCAATATGACGGTTTCAACGGGTGAGAAATGGATTGGTGATTTGAGTAATGCAGAGTTGAGTGAGATGATGCGATTAGAGAATTAACTGGTTGCTAGTTGCTAATTGCTAATTGCTGGTTAACCAGCAACTAGCCTACCCTAAAAAGGTTATTTTGCCCTAGTTTGACAGTTTTTAGACAAAAGATAAGTTGATTTTTGAATTATTTTTCAGAAAAGCGCTTTAATTTACCCAATAATCAAGCTTTTTTTACCAGTTATTGGTAAATTGCAACAGGTTATCACTCCCCATAAAAGGATAACCATCATCTATTGAGAAAACTGAAAACTGCTCGTGCTACACAAAATACAAGAAACGATTGCTCAATTAGAGCGAGATAAATCTATCCGTGTCCTTTATGCCTGCGAATCAGGAAGCAGAGCTTGGGGCATTCCTTCTCCTGATAGCGACTATGATGTCCGCTTTATTTATGTCCATCAATTAGACTGGTATTTATCCTTATGTAATCGAAAAGATACGATTACGGTACAATCCGATGAAGCTGATTTGGATATGACAGGCTGGGACTTGCGCAAAACGCTGCAATTGATGAAAAAATCCAATGCCGCTCCTTTGGAATGGATGCATTCGCCCATTGTCTATCATGAAGCACTAGGTTTTCTTCGACGATTCCAGAAAGTTGGCGCTACTTGCGTTTCACCCAATGCTATGAATTATCATTATTTGAGTATGGCGAAAAAATTTCAGGAGCGTTGTGAAGGAACAGCATCCGTTAAATTAAAAACTTGGTTCTATGCTTTGCGAACGGCATTAAGCGCTCGTTGGATTGTAGAAAAGGAAGAGTTGCCTCCAGTCGTTTTTAAAGAATTACTATCCTTGATTGCTCCGTCTATTAAAAAAGAACTGTTAGCTTTAATTGCTTTAAAAGGAACCAAAAACGAGGATTTTTTATTTGAAAAAGAAGCAACTTTGCTTCAATTAATCAATGAATCTATTGCGATAGCAGAAGCTGGTAAAACAGACCTGCCTGGCAGTAAAGTCAATATGCTAGAGATGGATAAATTCTTTCAGCGTATGATTCTTAAACCAAATAAAAATGACTATAAAGGAGCTGAAAAATCAAAATCTTTTACTATTTGAAGCGGTTAGCGGTAGCCATGCTTATGGTTTGCAACATAAGGATTCAGATATTGATTTGAGAGGAGTCTTTGTCCTGCCTAAAGCACAATTTTATGGGTTGACTCAAATAGATCAAGTTAGTGATGAGTGGAATGACGAGGTATATTATGAATTGAAAAAATTCATAGACATGCTGGTAAAAAACAAACCTAATTTCTTAGAAATGTTAGGTTCACCAGCAGATTGTATCCGCTATCAACACCCTTTATTTGACCTACTAAAATTAGACGATTTTCTATCTAAACAGGCAAAAAACACTTTCGCAGGTTACGCCCTTTCTCAAATTAAAAAAGCCAGAGGATTAAATAAAAAGATTGTGAATCCAATGGCAGAACGTCGTAAATCCGTTTTGGAATTTTGTTACGTGCAATATGGTCAGGGTTCAATGCCCTTGTTAAAATTTCTAGCCAACAATAATTTTAAACAAGCAGATTGTGGACTAGTGAATGTGGCGCACATGAAAGGCATCTTTGCCCTATTTCACAATCCTGCCTTAGCCTATCAAGGTATTATTCGGGGCGGACAATCGAATGATATTTGCCTAAGTTCTATTCCCAAAAAAGAAAAACCTATTGGTGTTTTATATTTTAACAAAGACGGTTATTCATTATATTGTAAAGAACACACGCAATATTGGGAATGGGTGAATAAACGAAATCAAGCGAGGTATGAAAGCACGATGAATCATGGCAAAAATTACGATGCTAAGAATATGATGCATACTTTCCGTTTATTGCATAATGCCGAAGAAATTGCTCGAACGGGGACTTTTCAAATTCGACGAACCCATGATAAAGCTTTTTTATGGCAAGTTCGAATGGGCGAATTTCAATATGATGATTTGGTTAAGATTGCGGGGGATAAGATTTTGGAAATTAATGAATTGTTTGACTCTTGTGATTTGCCAGACATGCCTGATTTGAAAAAGGCGAATGAGTTATTATTGGAAATTAGGGAAGGGTTTTATTTGGAGTACGGGTTTTAGAAAAGTTGATTTTTGGGGTATAAATATGCTAGAAAATTCCTTTTACCCAACGAATTAATAGGTAATCAGGTAAAAAAATGATATTGTGAAATTTACTAATTAATCTTATAACGTCTGACATCCGTGTCCCTTTATTAATCTGTGGTAGTGACTTTATAACACATATTAGTAAAGGGGCGTGGATATTTATCAGTTTTTTGCTGACGCCCTAAGTTACTTCAACGATTTTTTTTATTAGTTAACTTGCTATGGTTTTCTTGTTTTTCAAAAACACATTTCATTATTAAGTTGATACTATTTAGTAGTACTTTGGGTACAAATGAATGAATTGTGATATATTCGCCTGTACGAATAAAATCAACATTCTTTCACCCTAACTTTTCTACTAATGAAAAAATATTTAACACTCCTTTTACTATTTCCAATACTCCTGCTTACGGGCCAAGACGCTACCGTCGATTTGAATTATTATTTACCAGACAATGTTACTTACGATGCGAGTATTCCTACGCCCAAAAGTATAATTGGACACGAAGTAGGGGAATGGCATGTGACCCACGATAAACTAGTACAATATATGTATGCACTAGCGGAATCGAGTGATCGAATTACGCTTGATAAAAGAGGAACAACTTTCGAGGGGCGCCCTTTGCCTCTGTTAACGATTACGTCTCCTAAAAATCATCAAAATATAACCGCCATTCAAAGTAGTCATGTATCCTTGACAGAGCCAGCAGGTAGTTCGCTCAATATTGCGGATATGCCCGTAGTCGTTTACCAAGGATTTTCTATTCATGGAAATGAGTCGAGTGGTGCGAATGCTGCTTTGGCAGTCGCTTATCATTTAGCAGCAGGGCAGAGTGCGGAAATGGATAAATTACTGAACGAAGTAGTTATTCTATTTGACCCTTGTTATAATCCTGATGGTTTGCAACGATTCGCTTATTGGGCAAATATTCATAAGAGCCAAAATATAAATCCTGATCCCAATGACCGAGAATATAGTGAGATTTGGCCAGGCGGTCGAACCAATCATTATTGGTTTGATATGAATCGAGATTGGTTGCCCGCTCAATTACCTGAAAGTCGGGTACGTATCAATACCTTCCACAATTGGTATCCTAATATTTTGACAGACCACCATGAAATGGGTAGCAATTCTACTTTTTTCTTTCAACCAGGGATTCCTGCACGGACGCATCCATTAACGCCCCAAAAAAATCAAGATTTAACGGGTGCTATTGGAAAATTCCATGCGAAGGCTTTTGATAAATTAGGTAGTTTTTACTACACAGAAGAAGATTTTGATGATTTCTATTATGGCAAAGGTTCTACTTTTCCAGACATCAATGGTGCAGTCGGTATTTTATTTGAACAGGCTTCTTCTCGTGGACATGCACAAGAAACCGATAATGGCATTTTGACTTTTCCTTTCACCGTTCGGAATCAATTTACCGCCGCTTTATCAACTTTAGAAGCAGCCGTTTCTATGCGTGCCGAATTATTGGGGTATCAACGAGATTTTTATAATAATGCTAGAAAAGAAGCGGCTAGAAATAAAGATGCGATAGTTTTTGGAGATGAAAAAGATGCGGCTAAAACCTATCATTTAGCAGAAATCTTAAACCGACATAAAATTGCTTTACACGAATTAAAAAGTGATTTTACAGTTAATGGCAAGACCTTCAAAAAAGGCTATAGTTATGTCGTTCCTAAAAATCAAAAACAAACTCGGTTGATTCAAGCCATGTTTGAGAAGCGGACAGAGTTTAAAGATAGTTTGTTTTATGATATTAGTGCTTGGACTTTTCCACTAGCTTTTAATCTAGATTATGTAGAAAATGCTTCTATCAATAGAGCGGGCGACGTCATTACCAATTTGACCATGCCAACGCCTGCTTTACCAACTGCTGCCAGTTATGGTTATTTAATGGAATGGCATGAATATTATACACCAGAAGCATTAAATTTAGTTTTACAAAAAGGTTTAAGGGCAAAAGTTGGAATGCTGCCATTTACTCTAGCAGGTAAAAAATATGATTATGGAACTATCCTTATTCCTGTACAAAATCAAGCCTTATCTGTTGCAGATTTAGGTACATTTATGAAAGAAATTGTTAAGGAAACACAAGTAAAAATAATCCCTGTAAGTACAGGATTAACGAAAGGAATTGATTTAGGAAGTAGACAATTTTCTGCTATAAAAACTCCCAAAGTAGCGTTGTTAATCGGAACAGGTATTAATTCGTATGATGCAGGAGAAATTTGGCATTTATTGGATACTCGCTATAATATGCAGTTAACGAAGTTGGATACCCGCAATTTTTCAAGAGTAGATTTGAGTCGATATACAACACTCATCTTACCTGCTACTAGAGGAAATGCCTTAGATAAAAAAGCTGCTGAAAAAATAAAGACCTGGGTTCGCAACGGTGGCACCTTAATTGGCTATAAAAATGTTGGTCAATGGATGAATCAAAATGATTTATTAAAACTGACTTTTGAATCTAAAGCTGATACGGCTACGAATATACCATTTGACCAGCGCAGAAATTATTTTGGCGCACAAGTCATTGGCGGCGCTATTTTTAATACAAAAATTGATCGTTCTCATCCTATCGCTTTTGGTTATAAAAATGACCATTTAGCGATGTTTAGGAATTCTACTCTTTTTGTCAAAGCAGATAAAAATAGTTTTAATAACCCCATTCAATATACCAACTCCCCATTATTAGGAGGCTATATTTCTTCAAAGAATTTAACCCTACTTAAAAATACGGTTCCTTTTAAAACAGGCGGTTTAGGTCGTGGTCAAGTGGTCTATTTTACGGATAATACCAATTTTAGAGCTTTTTGGTATGGTACGAATAAGTTATTGATGAATGCTATTTTCTTTGGAGAGCAGATGTAAGAATCAAAGTAGCTCTAAAGAATCCTCCCCTAGCCCCTCCCTTCAAATGGAGGGGAACTGATTTTGTGCACAATTGAAAACTTTAGCCAATTTGTATCGAAATTTTCAATTTTGACGACTCCCTTCCTTTTCAAGAATCAGGGTTTGCTTTTGCTGGGAGCAAAAATAGCGCAGAGGGTTGGGGATGGGTTGATACGGCTATGTCCTGAAGCCTATAAATATCGATTTTAATAAAAGCCTTTTCGTAAAAAATCCGTGGGGAAATTAAATCCGTGGGGGTAAGCCCAACAGATTATATTTTCCAACGGATTTTTTATGTACCTAATCACTCCACATAATCCGCAACCTGTAAATTCTTCTCCACCCAATGCGCATCATCATGAAACTGATATGGAGAAGGATTATACTTACCAATCAAACCCACATTAGCCTTAGCAGGTACTTCCATTCCTAATAAATGAAAAGTTGCATTGACCATTAAACGGCGAACATCTTCATCTACCATATCCGTAGCAGCACCAATCGTGGTTGTAAAAGACATCCCTGGTTTTCCATTAGGAATTTGATAATTTTTAGTCCAAGCAATCGGTGGCATGGATTCGTTTGGATTATAAGCTTTTTCTCCTTTTCCAGTTATGGTTGCTACTTCGGTATCTGTTTCTTTTAAACCATAAAAAGCATCACTTTTATCATACTCCCCTGCTCGATTAATTGATTGACCTAAGATAATAGATTGGGTATTCGGCATAGGCATGCGAATACCATAAACATCTGTTGGACCCCAAATTGCGCCATTCTCTATGCCATTAGTGATCGGATGATTTTCTGCGCCAGTAGCGATAATGCCACGCGTACTTTGGTGTTTGTGATGTCCATGATGGGTATACCAAGTTTCTCCTAAAACGAGTTTGCCAAAGCCTAAATTCCAATCTGTTTTATCGCCTTTATAATTAAAGCTATAATGCTGCCATTGATGCGTCGTATCTTTAAAATTAAAAGCGTGAGTCGCTGTACGAATTGCCATAAGCGGTTTTCCAGCTAATAAATAATTATCAATATGTTGCATCTGTTCACTCGGTAAGGCTCGAAATCGAGTGAACAAGATCATTAAATCTGCACCGACTAATTTTTCTAAACCAGGAATATTAAAACTGTAATTAGGATCAATCGTTCCTAATTTTTCTGGATTTTGGGCAAACAAAACGGTGCAATCAAAACCATGATGATTGGTCAATATTTTTGCTAGTTGTGGCATTGCTTCTTCAGAGCGGTATTCTTCATCTCCTGTGACTAAGACTATATTTTTTCCAGCCGGATTGTTTTTCGCTTTATAGGTCACCCATTGGAGGGGGGCTGCTTTTTCTACTGTTTTTGCTGCTGCTGTTTCAGCGGTTTTAATCGTACTATTATTTTGACAACTTACTAGCAGTAATAGTACTAAGAAGGGAAGAAGGTAATAGATTTTCATAACTATTAAATTGGTTAAGTCGATTTGTTTAATAATCCTAAAGGTAGGAAAGAAATGGAAGAAAAGGAAAAATTAGAAGTAGCTTAGCAGACTAACCGAGAAAGGATGCTTCGTATCTGACACCTCCAAAGGTGTCTGATACGTAAATGGTAAATCAATGATTTTCAATTTTTAATAACCAACGTATCTGATAATTTGGAATTATCAGATACGTTTTTCGGATATAGAAGTAGCTTACAAAATAGAATCATCAATAAAAGGTAATTTGCCTGGATAATCGGTCGTAAAATGTAGCCCTCTACTTTCTCGTCTAATAGAAGCGGATTTAGAAACCAAATAGGCAATCGTAATTAAATTTCTCAACTCAAATAATTGGGTAGAAACATTAGTTGTACTGTACAAATCCTCTGTTTCCTTAAACAATAAATGTAGTCTATCTAAAGCTCTTTTTAAACGTACATTCGACCGAACGATTCCCACATAACTACTCATTAAATCTTTTAGTTCTTTTGTACTTTGCGTAATTAAGACCATCTCTTTTGGTTCAGAAGTACCTTTTGCATTCCAATCGGGGATACCTTTTTCGTGTTTCTTTTTATCTATATTTTTTAACACATCTAAGTGAATCCGGTGAGCATAAACCATTGCTTCTAATAAAGAATTAGAGGCTAAACGATTGGCGCCATGCAGCCCCGTGCAAGTACATTCGCCACAAGCATATAAGTTTTTAATAGAACTTCGTCCTTTTTCATCGACCTTGATACCGCCACACATATAATGACAGGCAGGTACAATAGGAATCATATCCTTCATTGGGTCAATACCGATACTCACACATTTATCGTAGATAGTTGGAAAATGCGCATAGAATTTTTCTTTATCTAAATGACGGCAATCCAAACACATAAAATCTTCTCCTCGTTCTTTCATCTCCTTATCAATCGCTCTCGCCACAATATCTCTCGGCGCTAACGAACCACGTTCATCATATTTCTGCATGAACTCTTCCTCGTCTCTATTCTTCAAAATTCCTCCAAATCCTCTTACTGCCTCAGATACCAGAAAATCAGGATTTTCGCCAGCAGGATTAAATAAAGCAGTTGGGTGGAATTGCACAAATTCCATGTTTTCGATACGTCCATTCGCTCGATACATCATCGCAATGCCATCTCCTGTGGCAATAACTGGGTTCGTGGTATTTTTATAAATTTGCCCTGCCCCTCCCGTTGCTACGATGGTTGTTCTCGCTAAAATTGTATCAATTTCATTGGTTGCTTTATTCAAAGCATACGTTCCATAACATTCGATATTGGGCGTCACTCTATTGACGATATGCCCTAAATGGTGCTGGGTAATTAGGTCTAGGGCAAAATAATGTTCTAGAATGTTAATATTCTTTAATTTCGCTGCTGCATCCGATAAAGTCCGTTGCATTTCCCAACCTGTCAAGTCTTTATAATGCAAAATCCGATATTCGGAATGACCACCTTCCATGCCTAAATCATATTCATCGTCCTTATTCTTATCAAATCTAGCGCCCCACTCAATAATTTCTTTCACTCTTTCTGGCCCTTCATTAATGACAATCTTTACGGCTTTTTTATCACATAAGCCATCGCCTGCATCCAAGGTATCAGCAATATGTTTTTTATAGGTATCTGTTTCAAAATTCCAAACGGCTGCAACGCCTCCTTGGGCATATCTCGTATTACTCTCCCGCTCGTTGGTTTTTGTCAATACGGTTATTTCTAAGTCAGGTCTTTCTCTAGCCATTTTAATGGCAAAAGTTAAACCTGCAATTCCAGAACCTATGACTAATATATCTGTTTTAAGCATTTTCTTGATTATGTTATAAATTAGAACAGAGCGTAGAGGAGAAGCGAGAGTAGAGGTGTTCGGTGATGTATTAAAATAGTTGACAGGTGCAAGGTGATGGTGGGGATACTTTCAAAGTATCCCCCACCATCACCCCCTTTGATACACGACCTAAATTAAGTTTAAAATTCAAAGGTTTTCGTACATTTCTAATACCTCTCTATTCTCTCAATAAAATGGTCTCTATTCTCTAATCTCCTATACAAAGGTAGTGACTATGGAAATTATCTCACATAGTAAATGATGGCTTTCTTAAAATTGTTGTAGGAAAAAAGATTTTCTAGAAAAGTGGGAAAAGGAATGACGTTAGCCTTTGGAGTAAATGGCTTTTCTTCCAAAATAAATGAGGCCTAAAATGATGGTATAGGTAATAGTTGCTGACATATTGGGTGCGAATATAAAGACTTATAGTAACTTGCTCTCTTTTAACGGTGTTAACCTTATATTAATTTTAAGTAATGTGTTTTAATATCGTATTTTGTATAGTTTTAGACAACATAGAGCACCAGTTAATAAATTTATAATCTATGACATTACCTACAAACCATATTGAATTAAAAGATTTTTTAAACGATAAAGTCGCCAACTATAATCAGCCCGACTTTATAGAAAATGATCCTATTTGTATTCCGCATCAATTCAATAAATTGCAGGATATTGAAATAATGGGCTTTTGGTCGTCCATGTTGGCTTGGGGGCAACGCAAAACGATTATCAATAAATCCAATGAGTTAATCCAATTAATGGACGGGGCACCTTATGACTTTATCGTCAATCATCAAGAAAAAGATAAAGAACGTTTTCTCAGCTTCAAGCATCGTACTTTTCAGGTCATTGATACGCTTTATTTTTTAGAATTTTTTCAACAATTTTATCAAAAAAATGATTCTTTAGAAACCGCTTTTAGCCAATTTATTACGCCAGATAGTGAGCATATCGGGGACGCACTTGCTGGTTTCCATGAGTTGTTTTTTGCCTTACCTGATGCTCCTCGAAGAACTCGCAAACATGTTGCTACGCCTGTAAGAAAATCTACTTGTAAACGATTGAATATGTTTTTACGCTGGATGGTTCGGCAAGATGATAAAGGCGTAGATTTTGGACTTTGGAAAACCATTCAACCTGCTCAATTACTAATGCCCTTAGATGTGCATGTTGACAAAGTGGCTAGGAAATTAAACTTGCTAGATAGGAAGCAAACCGATTGGAAAACGGTTTTAGAATTGACCGAAAAATTAAGAGAATTTGATGAAGAAGACCCTGTAAAATACGATTTTGCTTTGTTTGGATTGGGTGTTTTAGGGCTAGTATAGGAAAACTGGTAGTAAAGCCTTTAGGCTTTGCTACCAGTCTATGATTTTTCCAAAGCATCATCTTGATGATGTGCTTTATATCGTCCTTTACCAAATTTCGTCCCATTAAATTCAATCGTTCCTTTTAAAAACTGCTGTTCTTCTGCTGGTAATTTGATGAAATCACTACATTTTTGAGAACAACAGGCGTCATATTTTTCCGCACAGTTAGGACATTGGATAAACAAAATATGACAAGCATCATTGGCGCAATTAATATGCGTATCGCAAATGTCTCCACATTGATGACATTTAGCGACTACTTCGTCACTAATGCGCTCTCCCATTCGGTCATCGAACACAAAATTTTTACCGATGTATTTATTTTTCAATCCTTTTTCATTGACCTCTCTCGCATAATCAATAATGCCACCATCTACCATATAAACCTCTTTAAACCCTTTGTGCAAATAGTAGGCACTTGCTTTTTCGCAACGAATGCCGCCTGTGCAATACATCACAATTGGTTTATCTTTTTTGTCTGACAACATTTCTTCTACTAGCGGTAAGGCTTCTCTAAAAGTTTCTACATCAGGTCGAATCGCATTTTCAAAATAGCCGACTTCACTTTCGTAATGATTGCGCATATCGACCACAATCGTCTCTGGATTATCCGTTATTTCATTAAACGCTTCGGCTTTTAAGTGCTTCCCTCTTTTGGTCGCATCGAATGTTTCATCGTTTAATCCGTCTGCCACTATTTTTTCTCGGACTTTTATTTTTAACTTAAAAAAAGATTTTCCATCATCTTCAATGGCAACATTAAGTCGAACCCCATCTAAAAAATCAATGCTATATAAATCCTTTTTGAAGGCTTCAAAATTAGCGGTAGGGACTGAGAGTTGTCCATTAATCCCCTCAGTTGCCACATAAATTCGCCCTAGTGCGCCTAAATTATCCAGCATGATATATAAGTCATTTCTGAATTTTTTAGGTTGTGCTATGTTCGCATATTGATAAAAGGAAAGCGTCGTTCTTTTCTCCGTACTTTCTTGTAATTTCTTCTTAAGCTCTTCCCCGTTTATTTTATTATATAAATTCTTCATATCAACAATAAATTTCTGATCAAATTTGCTGCAAATATCGGTATTTATTGGAATAGTTTCCAGTTATCGGTTGCCTGTTTCCTGTTGTCAGTTATAGAAACGGTTACCAGCCTAAGGTTGGACGGTTTAGACAACAGCGAAATGTCAATTAGCTTCGCTGAACTTACGTTTCGACGAAGTCAATCTATATTCGCTGCTCCGTTCGTCGGAAAATATAGATTTTCCGTTGTCTTCTAAAACTGGAGTGTCCAACCTTAGACAGGTAGCCATAGAAACTAACCAATAACTGGCAACAGGTAACAGGTAACTGCTTAATCTCGCTCTACAGGAATCACACTTATTTCCTTCAAATCTTTTGGATTCCCCGTCTTGAATTGATAAAAACCATCTTTTCCAATCACTAGTAAAACATCATTCGGTAGGGCAATCGCATCATAAGTAGAAAAACCTTTGATATGTGATAACTGATTTTGGTCAATTGTTTCCCAATCTGCTACATCAAACGCTTTTAAGCCTGCGTCCCCTTCACATAAATAGAGCGTTTTATCTCGTAGTGCTAAACCATGCGGATTGTCCATTGGATAAGAAGTCAATAATTTAGGTCGAGTAAGGGTCGAAATATCTACGACATCTAATTGGTTGTTGAATCCTTGGCAAGTAGTTCCATCTCTTAAAGTTACATAAGCAATATCGCCATCTACGACAACAGGGTCACAAGCACGAGCATGTTCAAACTTAGACAAAAACCGAGGAGCAACTGGGTTTTTATTATCAAAAATATACATGCCGTCGGCAGCGCCAATAAATAAATTATCTTGATATGGATAAATCGTTTCGATACCCCAACCAACATTTACCGTATTCACAAAGTCTGGATTTTCACAATCCAACACATCAAATACTTTTAAATCCCATTCATCTACGACATATAAATAATGATCGGCTAAAGTAAATTGCGCCAAGGAACCACCTATGCCCACCGCAGCAGGCAATCCACTATTAGTATTTGGGGCAGCCCCACCAGCCTCTGAACTTAAAGCGACATCTGTAAAAAAGACATCTCCTCTAGTAAACCAAGGATTTCCCCATTGTGGATCGGTACAATTAATTTCTTCTGTCACCACCGTTTCTTCGTAGTAAACTAAATGCCCTAAGTCTTGACTTTGTGCTAGTGAATTAAAAACATTTTCAGTTCGACTAATTAATTTAGGCGTCGCTGGGTTTTGAATATCAATCGCTAATAAATCAATATAATTATCGGCATATAAAACACCATTTTTGACCGCCATATCTATATTACCAGGAATTTTGACAAAAGCAATATTTTCAGGGCTTTCAGGATTTCGATTGTCAATAATATGTAAACCTTCTCTTCTTTCATTAATCAAAATGTAGTCCTTATAATAATATAACTTGCCTGGATTCTTTAAACCTCTAGCAGCTTGTATTTGAATGTCTTCTCTAATTTCATCGACTTGTAGATAGACAGGATCAAATCGAACAAAAGTCGCACTTCGATTACATAAGTCTTGCGTACAAGATTGAATAACAAATAAAGTTAGTAAGCCTCCAATAGCTAAATAATAGTTTATTTTTTTCATGGTTATGATTTTGAATTTTGGAATAACAGTACTGTTGATTTATATTGGAAGACCGCTATGTAGATAAAAAAGGTTGGGTTGATTATCAGTATTTTTATTTAAACTAATATGTTAATATTTATTATAAAATCGCAATTAGCCTATAATTTCCATAAATTTGGTTTCTCCCTCCATTACTTTTACTGATTTTGTCTTTTTAATACTACGTTACAACATCCTTGTTATACAACAAAAAATCCACTATCTATGAAATGGACATGGTTTACCCGTCTACTAATTCTATTCTTTCTTTCTCCTACTATCACACATTTATCTGCTCAAAATGTAGAATTGACTACTCAAGCAGAAGTAGATGCTTTTACTGGCTCAAAGATTAATGGTTTTTTATTAATTAGAAGTAATGACATTACTGACTTAAGTAAATTAAGTTCCTTAGATACGGTTACTGGTGCCGTATTTATCGAATACAATCGAAAATTAAAAAGCTTAACTGGGTTAGACAGTATCCTTTATATAGGTCACCATTTACAAATTGAAGCCAACACAGAACTGGATTCTATTAATGCTTTTGGTTTATTAAAAGAAATCGGTGGACCACTTGTCGTGAGAAACAATTTCTTACTCAAAGATTGTTGTGCTTTTTATCCCTTGATTACAGGAACGCAAGGCGTGATTAGGGGCGGCACTTTTATAAGCGGTAATAAGGGCTGTCAAAGTGAAAAGGAATTAAGGGAAAATTGTGATTCGGATACAGATAAAGATGGAAAAGATGATACAGACGATGCTTGTCCAAATGATCCCAATAAGATACAACCAGGGGTTTGTGGCTGTGGTGTACCAGAAACGGATAGTGATAATGATGGCACTCCCGATTGTAAAGATGAATGCCCCAATGACCCTGGTAAAGTAACTGTAGGAAATTGTGGCTGTGGAGAAGAAGATAAAGATAGTGATAATGATGGCACCCCTGATTGCGAAGATGAATGCCCTTACAATCCAGCGATTACTCAGACGGGGATTTGTGGTTGCGAAAACCCAAGAATTACGGATATTCGTATTGCGAATATTAGCGAATGTAATGATAATGGAACGGCTTCTAAACTGGATGATACCTATACAGTAGATGTAACCATTAGCTTCGAACGAGCGCCTACCTCTGGTACAGTCCAAATTACTGGTGGAACGAATAGCACACTTTATATTTCTACTTTACCCACAGCTAGTAGTCATACCTTATATGGACTACCATTTGTGGCAAATGGTAAATTAATCGAAGTGATAGCCACTTTTCAAGGAAACCCAAATTGTACTAAGAGAAGAGTATTTGGCACTTTTGGTGCTAAAAGTTGTTCTTCGGGTACTTGTGATCCGCCAAGTAACATTACCGTTGATACAGAAAATTATTTAAATGGTGCACTTGTTTCTTGGACAGATTTAGGAACAAGCGTAGATTACGAACTAGGGTATAGACCATCAGGTACTACTAATTGGGCAACAAAATCCGTCCAGTCCAATCAATTACTCCTTAGTGATTTATCAGATTATACCACTTATGATTATCAAATTCGATCTATCTGTGATGGCATAACAACATCGGCTTATGCGGTTGGGCAGTTTACCACAGGAGGAGAGATTTGTGAATTAACGAATGCTACCATACAAAATGTGGATTGCCAAGATAACCAAACCCCTAATGATCCTACTGATGATTACCTTACTTTTGACTTATCGGTAACGGGTACGAATGTTAGCAATAGTTTTTCTGTTACTAATGTAGTGGGAAATAATAGTGGAGCATACAATACGACTAATTCTTTTAGAACCGCAGCGGGTTCTTTTGGCAATGGCGATATGGTAATTACTATTACCGATGATGGCGATGAAAATTGTCAAATAGAAACACTTCTAGTAGCACCCGAAACTTGTGATGATGATTGTCGCATTATTTCCGTATCAATTGATACCATCACTCGCTGTAATAATCGAGGAAGTTTGTGGACAGTTAATGATGATTATGTGAATGCAAATATTGCCGTTCATTTTAAAAATCCACCAAAAACGGGTAGTTTAAGACTACAATATGGTCGCTTTTTCTTTCAACGAGTGCTTGTTAAACATTTACAAAACACCAATAGCTATATTTTTAAACGGATTGAATTACCTGCAACGGGTAGAAGTTTTGAATTGACTGCTTTTTTTACACAAGATCGAGCCTGTAAATATGTTGCTGATTATACGGGTATTTTGATTGAAGAAAATCAACTTTGTGCCAATGAATGTGCCATCCTAAGTGCAAAAGCATCCAATATACAATGCGTCGATAATAATACCGCTGACTTTAGCGATGATTATTTAACCTTCGAATTGATGGTTAGAAGTCTAAATAGTGCCACTAGCTATCAAGTTTCTAATGTAGTCGGAGTGGACACAGGGCTTTATCATCAACCTACGGTGTTCCAAACACGGCCAGGTATTACGGATGCATTCATCGATTTAAGTATTATCGATAGCAATGATCCTACTTGCGCTTACACCCTTTCCTTCGATAATATCTGTACGGGTGCTTTGAATGCTACTAATTTTACTACTAATAGGGTGAGATCGGTAAATACTTTGAAGGTCTATCCAAATCCAGCAAGAGAGATCTTATTCTTAGATTACACTACTACTAGTGCAATCCCTTTAGTAGAAGTATTTGATTTGCTAGGGCAGAAAGTAATGAGTCAAAAAATGGAAGGTAATCAATTAAATATTGGTCACTTAGACAAAGGATTGTATCATTTAGTCCTACGAGATGGACAAGAAGTCCAGACGAAGAAATTTATTAAGGAATGACCTTTCGATAGCCTATAGTTTAGTGCTTCCAGAACTTGGAGTTCTGGAAGCACTTCTTTTACGATTTATTTTAGCATAAGCATTAATTTAAAATAAAAAAACGCTTTAGTCTTATCAACTAAAGCGTTTTTTTATTCAAATAACTTCCTGTTTTTGGCAAGAAAGCAATTTGTTTATAACCTGAGTTGCGGAAAACTCAAATGGCTATATTGCTAAAACGGACTGGAAACGTTGGTAGATTTTAACCTAGAACAATAGAACCATTTAACAATACGACAATATAACGCAACTTAGACTTTAGATTACTTCACAGCTCCTACGGATACATTAAAACTTGTCTTCAAGTTTTCCCACATAAAACTAACGACCCCTACATTTTCATCATTGTCTCCAACTTCAAAAGTCATCTGCTCTACTAATTCTTGTGTTTTACCTGTTTTCGTAGTAATTCTCAAAGCATCTTGTCCTTTGTCATAGCTATAGGCTCCCCATTGATTGGCTTCTTTATTAAAAATAATTGTCCAATCATCTGCGGTAGGAATGGTAAATAAAGCATATTTTCCTGCTGCTAATTTTTCGCCATTGATGAATACATCTTGATTCACTTCAAAAGTAGTTGCGCTGTTGGCACCTGTTCGCCAAACTTTTCCAAAAGGAACTAAGCTACCCCAAACAGCTCTACCTTTAACAGAAGGTGCATTGTAATTAATATCAATTTTTAAATCGCCAATGCTATGCGTAGCTGTTACTGGTGGACTTTTAGGCTTACCACTCTGTGCATTCGCAGTAAAAGCAATGCCAAGTATTAAGATCGCTGCAAAGAAAAATTTCGTAAAAGAAAGGGACTTCATCATTAGTATTTTATTGAATTTATAATTGTAATAAGTATTACTCCTTATTAAAGACTGAAAACATAACTTATTGGATGCTTCCTAGTTCAATTTTAACTGATTATTTGCTGACATTTTATGTAATAAACGGTCTGACTTCTTTTCAAATTATCAATTTCCTTTCTGATTATCTAATCTCCCCGCTAATTGTCAAAGTCTTCAAAATTGCCAATAGTTTATTGAAATTGAGATTGCCATTGCCATTGTCATTGCTGTTTATACCACAAGTTCTATTGGTCAATTCATTTAACTAAAAGTAAAGCAATACTCCCCTTTACAATCAACCATTGCGCCAAAATATAAGTGGACATAATTGCCAACCTAGGAAAAGGAATAGCTACGGCTTCTTTTTTAAACTGATTCAAGCCAATTAAAGTATCTGAACACATAAATAATAACACACCAATTATTAATACCATAAAAATAGGACTAGGAATGATTTTATAAAGATTGGTACAACTTAAGACCATTAAAGTGATGACGGTGCTATAAACCAATACGGGAATTTTAAAAGCGGCAGGCAAATCAGGTAATAGAAATAAGGAATTTCCTACTAAAAAAGCTAAAAACAAAAACGCTATCCAAGGGTTTTTACGGACAAAACCTGTTCCATTGGCATATTTCCAGAAAGCAACAAAGTACAATAACTGTGTGATGAGAAAACTTCCTAATCCCAATAAAAAGAATTGCTGGCTTTTTGCACCCGTTTCTCGGAACATTAAAAAAGTATCGCCTAAAAAAGCAAAAAACAACCCCATTAAAATTAATCGCCCATAAAAATTGTTGCCAGTTTTATTGAAATAAAAATGAATCCCTAAAAGAATCATTAATAAGGGCTTAGTTATATATATTAGCGGAATATTCTGTATGGCTTCGGCATAGAGATTTAATGCAGCATCTATGAAAAATAAGGTCTGCCAAATATTTTTTTTGGTCAACATTTTATTGATGTTTAGAGATAAGAAAAAGTTCAGCATGATATTGAGGAGACATCTCTTTGGAGGAATAGGAAGCGTGTAAGGCTAACAAAAGAAGTGTTTTCTCAATATTTTAGTACAAGTTATTCAGAAAACACTTCTTTTCTTACTTGCCTCTTTTCCTACCCCACAAAATAAATGTCTCCTGAATAGTTGAAAAAATAATAATTACTTCAAAACTAGAAAAAACGATTTATAATTTATCATTTTAAACGAAAAATTCAACTTATGAAAAAATTATTACCTTTCTTTTTTGCGTTGTTTTCGGTTGCACTCTTTGGACAAAATAACCTCAAGGCATTGGTCGGGGGAACTTTAATAGATGGCTTTGGTGGCACTCCTATTAGAAACAGTATTATCATTATTGAAGGAGAACGTATTAAAGCTATTGGACAAGTTGGTAATTTTGACATCCCTGAAAATGCAGCAATTATTTCTACTGAAGGTATGAGTGTAATGCCCGGTCTATGGGACATGCACGTGCATTTAATGATTAATGGCCATAGTAATTATGCGCATTGGGACAAAAAATATCCGCCTTTATTTAAGGACGTAATCATGCCGTCTTCTGCCAAGCAATTATTAATGGCAGGCGTCACAAGTGCTAGAGATTTAGGGGCACCTTTAGAAGAAAGTATCTACGTCAGAGATGCTATTAATAAAGGGGAATTAGATGGCCCAACTATGTATATGTCTGGCCCATTTATACAACATGCTCCTTACCCTGGAACAGAGCAATTTAGGTGGGGGGTCGATGGTCCAGCCGATGCTAGAGCTAAAGTGAAAAAATTAGCAGATGCAGGTGTTGACTGTATTAAATTAATTGACCAAGACCAGATGACAATGACTGAAGTAAAAGCGGTAGTAGACGAAGCGCATAAAAATGGTTTAACGGTGGTGGCGCATTCTCATCGACCAGAAGAAATAAGACGAGGTTTACTGGCAGGAATTGATAATTTTGAACATACTGGAAATGCAACGGCACCAGAATACCCTGAGGATGTCATGGAAATGATAAAAGCAAGAACCGCTTCGGGCAAAAAATTATTCTGGACACCAACTATTGAAGGGCTTTGGAATTACGAATACACTAGAGACAATCCAGAAATCTTAGACAATGATTCATGGCATTTAGGCTTACCAGATTCTATTATTCAAGATATTAAGCAATCTATTCGTTATCCTGGTCGATTGGGCTATTTTCAAATTACCCCTTATAGAAAACCTACCCTGAGAAGGAAATTTGAACAATTAGCCAATTCTGGTGTGGTCTTAATGATTGGAACAGATAGTGGAATTCCGATGAAATTTCATAGTCAATCCACTTGGAATGAATTGGACGTTTGGGTAAACGAGCTTGGCTATGATCCTATTTTAGCCATTAAATCAGCTACTTATTGGCCTGCTGTTTTTATGGGGGTCGATAAAGAAGTAGGAACGATTAGTGAAGGAAAATATGCAGATATTATTGCCGTTAAAGGCGATGTACTGCGACACATTAATTTGTTGCAGCATGTCGATATGGTGATTAAGCATGGAAAGCAGTACAAGTAGAAATAACCATCCATTTAATCTAGAAAATATTACTACTCGGCAAAGGGCGAAAGGCAAAGGATTTAAACTCATAGGGAACGATTAACTACTTATGACATGAGTCACTATCTTCCCTTATTTTAATTCAGAATTTACCTTTTGTCTTTTGCCTTTAGCCGAGTAGGAAGAAGAAAATCATAAAAGAAAAAGTAAGCTTGTCCTTTCACTAGGATGGGCTTATTTTTTGTAATAACAACTATTTACGCTTGATTTAGTAAAATAATACAAGAAGGAGCGTTGTAATCTTGTTTTGTTTAACCTTTTGAAAAAACATCTAAACAATAAGCCTAAACTCGTGTTTAACCCTTGATTAGACTAAACCTATTCAATTCATCTTAAAATAAGGATAATAAAGTGGCGGTTTATTCCATAAAAGATTTAGAAAAACTTTCTGGCATCAAAGCTCATACAATTCGTATCTGGGAGCAACGCTATGGTATTATCCAACCGGGTCGTACACAAACAAATATCCGTTATTATACCGATGATAATTTAAAGCTCTTATTGAATATTGCTTTATTAAATAAGAATGGGATTAAGATTTCTAAGATTGCAAAAATGCAAGCAGAAGAAATTTTAGAAAAAGTTGCTGCTATATCGGAAGTTAATTTTGAAAATGATGTACAATTAGATGCTTTGACCTTATCCATGATAGAAATGGATGAGTATAAATTTGATCGCATTATTTCGACCAATATCCAACAATTGGGTTTTGAACGAACCATGATTGAAGTCATTTATCCTTTTTTAGATAAACTAGGCTTATTATGGCTAACGGGGTCTATTAATCCCGTTCAGGAAAACTTTATGAGTTACCTGATTCGGCAAAAAATTATTGCTGCTATTAATAATGAACCGATAGCACAAGGTAAAGATATTCCAAAATTCTTGATTTACTTGCCAGAAGGAGAAAGTCAAGAATTGAGTTTATTATTCATGCATTACCTCCTAAAATCTCGAAAATTCAAGGTCATTTATATTGGTAATTATATTTCCTTGACTGATTTAAAAGATGCTTACCAAATACATGAACCTGATTTTATTTATGCGATTATCTCGGAGACGTTCACTAAACCACATATAACAGATTACGTAGATACGTTAAAAACTACTTTTCCTAAGTCAACTGTTTTATTATCTGGTTATCAGGTAATTAGTCAAAATGTCCAATCTGTAGACAATTGTAAAGTCTTACCTAATCTAACGGAAACCGTTAGTTTTTTAAATGAATTAAATAGATAATTAACTGATTGACGGTTTATTTTATACCAATTCACGACAATTTTTTTTACTATTCTTACCTATAACTAGCAAACCCTTTACTTTTACATATCGTACTTAATAACGACTAACTTATTTTAGTCAATATTTGTTATTTATTATATCATCATTAAATAGTCAAACAATGAAAGCTACTATTAATTTAGTATCATTTTTATTTTTATTCTTATTGGTTGCTTGTGGAAGCCCAGAAGGTAAAAAAGTAGAAGCAACAGACGCTAAAACACCTGCGTCTGAAGCAAAAGCACCTACTGCAAGTGCAAATAATGACATCGCTAATTATAATTTAAACAAAGGAACATTAACTTGGACTGGGTCTAAATTAGCGGGTAGTTCTCATACAGGAACAATTAGCGTCATCTTAGGAGATCTTCGTGCAAAAGGAGATAATATTCTTGGCGGGCAATTTGTTATTGATATGAATTCTATCACGAATACAGATTTAGAAGCAGGAAAAGGCAAAGAAAAATTAGAAGGTCATCTTAAGTCTGCTGACTTCTTTGATGTTGCTGCCCATCCTAGAACAACTTTCCTTCTTACTGGTTCAAAACCAGCAACGGATCAAACAGATGCCACACATACAGTTACTGGAAACCTAACGATGAAAGGTGTTACTAAAAGCATTTCTATTCCTGCAAATGTAGCAGTCGTAGAAAATAAATTAACGGTTGTTAGCCCTGCTTTTGTCATTGATAGAACTCAATGGGGTATTCAATATGGATCAAATTCTATTGCTGGTTTAGCTAAAGATAAAATCATTAATAATGATATTGCTTTGGTTTTAAACTTAGAAGCTACCGCTAATGCACCTGTACAATAGATAATATGGCTGAGGAAATTCCTCAAACTTATTACTTGATAAGATAAAAAGTCTTGGTGTTTCCTAACATCAAGACTTTTTTATTTCAGGTAGATCAATAATGTGTCTTTTCTCTCTTCTACTTCGTCAAAACGACAAGCAAGAATATTTTTTATCTAGGAATTAGGAAACATTTGGTTATTTTTGTGGCAAAAATTGAATATACATGTCTAAACTACTTTATTTTAATGTTTTAATTATTGGTTCTTTATTGCTCTTTGTGCAATGTAAAAATGCAACTGTGACAGAAGAAAAAGTACCAACGCAAATCACAAAAGTGGTAAAAGAAGTGGCGCAGTTAGTAGACAGTACTGCTTTAGTTAAAGAAGAAGTCGTAGAAAAGTCTATTGAGCAAGACACAATAATAACAAAAGCAGTCGTTGCTAAACCTGCAATAATTACTGAGAAAAAAGAAGCACCTAAACTAGTTAAAAAGAAAAAAAAGAAACGAGCTAAGATTAAATTTAACCAATTAGTACATAAATTTGGGACGATTAAAACAGGAGACAAAGTAAGTCATCAATTCAAATTTAAAAATACAGGAAATGCGCCACTAGTGATTAAAAGTGTAGATGTTAGTTGTGGTTGTACTTTTCCTAGTTATCCTTTTTTACCAATTGAACCAGGCAAAGAAGGCGCTATAGATGTTACCTTTGATAGCGAACATAAAGTTGGTAGACAAAAACCAACGGTTACCGTAGTGACGAATGGTAGACCAAGAACTATAAAATTAAATTTAGAAGGCTTTGTAGAATAAAACAAAGTTGAGCAGAGAAAAACTATTACTCAATTGAGTACACCACTAGACAATAACCTAAACGACCCTGCGCTCTTAAGCGCTAAGCAGTATTTGCGTGCTTTAGATTTGGATAAAGCATTATCAGCCATTGATGCGTCTTTGAAAAAACGACAACAAGATAGTGGCTCGTATCTTTCCTTTTATGGGACCATTTTATGGTGTGAAATTTTATTAACTAAAGGTCGCTTTTCAAAAAAGACTAATTTCCCTACCCTTGCCAAGCATAAATTATTAGAACTACAGGCATTAACGCCTCAACTGGATCATTCAATTGCATTCTTATCTTTTCATTTATTAATTGGAGAGGCACACTTTCAGTTGCAAGAGCACCTAAAAGCGCAAGTAGTTTATCAACATATTTTACAACTTAGTCAGCAAGCTGATTATGATATTGGCGCTATACAAGCTTTAAATGGCTTAACAAAATTGGCTTTAGCAGATGAGTTGATTCCAGAAGCTTTGAGTTTAGCGAATCAATCTTTAGAATTATTAATTCAGCACACGGATGAAGCGCATTACTGGGTATTGGTAGAAAACTATTTACTGCAAAGTCGTATTTTCCTGCATAAAAAAGATTACAACCAAGCAAAGAATTATGTAGAGCGAGCAAAGCAAACCTGTGAAGAACAAGCGTATCAAGAACTACTCATTCAAACACATCTTTTATCGGGGCAAGTAGCACTTGAACAAAAGGATAATACGCTGGCAATTACGCATTTACTAAAGGCGAAACAAAGCAGTCTTGCCGTCCAACATCAAGTATCTTTAGCTGCGACGACCTTATATATTGGTATAGTCTATAATCAAGTTTTCCATTATCCTAAAGCCTTAGCATACCTTACCTCATTAGAAAAAGAAGGTCAATCCTTATTAGATACTACCCAAAAAGCATTGCTATTAAATTATCTGGGTACTTCTTATTTTTTGTCTCATCAGAATGAAGCAGCGGAAATACAGTTCTTAGCTGCGGAAAAATTAACTAAAAAATATCAGAACAAAGCTGCTTTAGCTTTTAGTTTGGCATTTCTTGGCGTTATCTATTCTAGAAAAGATAAGTATAATAAAGCATTACGGTATGCTAAACGAGTGAATAATATTATTCAAGAAATTGGGGATGTAAATGGTATTCAAGTCAATCTCATTAATTTAGGAAATGTCCATTATAAACTAGAAAAATATAGCGAAAGTATTAAACTAACCAGTAGAGGCATAGCAGCGGCTAAGCGAATGAAGGATGGCTTATCTGAAATAAGAGGCTATCAAATTATGGCAGAAATATTTCGTAAAAAGAAGGAGTTTAAAAGTGCGGTGATGTATCAGATGATTTATACTAAATTCTATGAAGATTTTTATCAACGTAATGACCGCCAGAAGGTATTGGAAATTGAGCATCAGTTTGAAATCACACAATTACAACAACGAATACAGGCGTTAGAAGGAAAATAAGTTTCAATTTCAACCTCAAAAGCAAAGTAAAGTAAAAATCCGTTGGGAAATTAGAATCCGTTGGGAATCCTCAACCTCAAGTTTAATCCACCCTAGGCAAGATTTGATAAATTAAATTTCATGACTCAGGAGCGTCGTGTTACTTGTACACCGTAAGGATGATCTGTAATAACTCGGCTTATTTTCTTGCTTGATTTATCAAATACAAAAAAATAGGCACAAGCTTTGGACGAACCAAACTTGTGCCTACTAACCATAAGCTAAATAATATTATTCTTTATATCAAACAGTAGTAGTTCTGTAAACTGCCTACTGCCAACTGATTAATACCTGTAGTATTCTGGCTTGAATGGTCCTTCAACTTTTACACCAATGTATTCTGCTTGGTCAGTTGATAATTCTTCTAATTCTACCCCAATTTTCGCCAAGTGTAATCTTGCTACTTTCTCATCTAAGTGCTTTGGCAACATGTATACCTTGTTCTCATACTTATCTGTATTTTGCCACAATTCTAATTGTGCTAAAACCTGATTCGTGAAAGAGTTAGACATCACAAATGATGGGTGACCAGTTGCACAACCTAAGTTCACTAATCTTCCTTCTGCTAATACGATGACATCTTTACCGTTTAAAGTATACTTATCTACTTGCGGCTTTACTTCTACTTTAGAATCGCCATGCGTACCATTTAACCACGCCATGTCAATTTCATTATCGAAGTGACCGATGTTACAAACAATCGCTTTGTCTTTCATCGCCTCGAAGTGCTCCTTCGTCAAGATGTTTTTGTTACCTGTTGCGGTTACTACGATATTTGCTTCAGGAATAGCATTTACCATTTTCTTTACTGCAAATCCGTCCATTGCTGCTTGTAAAGCACAAATTGGATCAATTTCAGTAACAATTACTCGACATCCTGCACCTGCTAAAGAAGCTGCTGAACCTTTTCCTACATCTCCGTATCCTGCAACAACTGCTACTTTACCAGCCATCATTACATCCGTTGCTCTTCTAATCGCATCTACACAAGATTCTTTACAACCGTACTTGTTATCAAACTTAGACTTCGTTACAGAGTCATTGATATTGATAGCAGGTAATGGTAAAGTACCGTTCTTTACTCTTTCGTATAATCTGTGAACACCTGTTGTTGTTTCTTCACTTAATCCTTTGATACCATTTACTAATTCTGGGTAATCATCTAAAACCATATTGGTTAAATCACCTCCATCATCCAAAATCATATTTAATGGCTTGCCACCTTCAAAAGCAAATAAAGTTTGCTCGATAGCCCAGCTAAATTCTTCTTCGTTCATCCCTTTCCATGCAAAAACAGGAATTCCTGCTGCTGCAATAGCTGATGCTGCGTGATCTTGTGTAGAGAAAATATTACAAGAAGACCAAGTAACTTCTGCTCCTAATTCGATTAAAGTCTCAATTAAAACAGCCGTTTGGATAGTCATGTGTAAACATCCTGCAATTCTAGCACCTTTCAATGGCTTAGAATCACCAAATTCTTCTCTAATAGCCATTAAACCTGGCATTTCCGCCTCGGCTAATTCCATTTCTAATCTGCCCCAATTTGCTAGAGCAATATCTTTTACTTTGTAGTTGACCTGTGTTGCAGTCGCCATGTGATTAAGTATTTTATGTTTTACCAATAGAATGAATTTTTCCTAAATTTATACTGCAAAATTACTAATGAGGTTCGTTTGTAGCAATTATTTCTGAAAACAAAGTAATTATTCCTGTAAATCAATTATTTTGCAGTAAAAAATAATTATTAGATTAATTTTAGATATTATCCAAAGGAAAATTTCCTATGAAAAAAATTGATGATATAGACAAAAGTATCTTACGAATGCTCCAAAAAGATTCGACTATTAATATTAAAGAAATAGCGAGTCGATTGAACATGACAAAAACGCCTATCTATGAGCGCATCAAACGATTAGAAAAAGAAGCAATTATTGAGAAATATGTAGCTGTTGTAGATCGAAAAAAAATAACTTCTTCTATTATCGTTTTTCTGTCAGGTTCTTTAGATGTAAAAAAATTTGAAGAAATTAGCGAGTTCTATGAAGCGATAGAAAATGTGCCAGAAATTATGGAGTGCTATTTAATGGGGGGAGATACGGATTTTATGTTAAAAGTAATTTGTCCAAGTTTGGATACTTACCACGATTTCTTTTCTCGTAAAATTGCTACGCTACCGAGGATTGGTCAAATTAAAAGTTCTTTTGTTATTAATGAAGTAAAACGTTCGACGGTGCTGCCTTTTTTGGAGTGATTGTAGCGCCACGTACTGCTTGGAGGATTGACCAAATTTACACCAAGCAGAGCTTGGCACTACAGGACTATTCAAAAATATCCTTTAGCGCTTGCCACACTAGATACGATTCAAATCCTTTACTCATAGCATATTTAGCCAATCGACCTTTTAGTTTAAATTCATTGGTTTCTTTTTCGGTTTTTCTTTTTTTTTCAATTAAGGCATATAAACCTTCCATGTATCCTTCCTCATCAACCTCCTGCATGGCTTTTTTAATACAATAATCAGATATTTTCCTTTTCTTTAATTCTTGCCTTATTCTAATTTTTCCCCATTTTTTCATTCTAAATTTACCACCAGCATACGCTTTAGCAAATCGTTCTTCATTTAAAAAATTTTCGGTAATCAATTCAGCAATAATCTCTTCTAAGTCTTCTCCATAAACTTCTAGCGAAATTAATTTAGACCGCACCTCTTGGTGACAACGTTCCTGATAAGCGCAATAATGCATCAATTTTTGTAGAGCAATGTCTTTATAGGTAATGATTTTATTGGCCACTTCAGCTAAATTAATATTAAATAATACTTGTAATTATTTGGTAATCAGTAGTTTTTAAATAAATTTGAGTGATTGTTAAAAAAAACTTAATTTTTTTGTGTCTTTGCGAATTATTCCTCGTCAAAAAAACAACTAATTCAACAAAAAGGATAATTACCTACTTTGCAAAAGTAATTTAAATTAAAATATCCTTTAATCGCAATCCGAAAAGAACTAATTTTTATTCACCTATTTTTTTATAACTTTAAAACTAACTAAAATGGACGGTTTATTTGACATGGCTGAATTGTCGAAATTTGCTACTAATTATGCGCCTAAAGTAGTCGGTGCTATCTTAACTTTGATTATTGGATTCTGGATTGCAGGAATGGTAACCAATGGAGTAAAGAAAATGTTAGCTAGAAACGGTGTAGATGAAACGGTTCGACCTTTTCTTGCTTCTTTAGTCAACGTTGCTTTAAAAGTAATGGTTTTATTAGCCGCTGCAGGTATTTTTGGCGTAGAAACAACTTCTTTTGTTGCTATTTTTGGTGCGATGGCTTTTGCCATTGGTATGGCTTTACAAGGAAGCTTAGGCCACTTTGCTAGTGGTGTTTTATTATTAACCTTTAAGCCTTATAAAGTAGGCGATTTAGTTGATATAGGAGGTGGGAATGTAGGAAGTGTGGAGGAAATTCAAATTTTTAATACGATTCTAGCTACTTTAGATAATAAAAGAATTATTGTGCCAAACGGTGTGGTTACTAGTAATGTGATGACGAATATTTCTGGGCAAGGAGAAATAGGCGTAGAATTATCTTATGGTATTGGCTATGATGATGATATTGATAAAGCAAAAGCGTTAATCCTACAAGTAGGAAAAGAATGTCCTTATATTTTAGATCAGCCTGCACAGGGGGTTGTCGTTGGAGAATTAGGAGATAGTGCGGTTATTTTAAATACTCGACCTTTCGTTAAGAGTGAACATTACTGGGATGCTTATTTTTATATGCAAGAAAATGTGAAGAAAACTTTCGATAGAGAAGGTGTTAGCTTCCCATACCCACAAATGGATGTGCATACTTCTAAATAAAAGTCAGGCCTCGAGTATCAGGTATAGACGTCAGGCTGGCTGGAAGTACTCCCGTCACACCTAAAATCTAGTCCTCTATACTTAAAATAGCAAGGTAGCGTTAGCATTGATTATGTTAACGCTACTTTAATTTTATGGACAAAAAAGGCAAGAAAGTTGCAAAGCGCAGAATTAATTGATATGTTTGTAACTCAAATTTAATGATATGATGATTTCTACTTTCTTTTTCTATTTTAGCTTTTACTTTTTTGGTTAATCCAATAAGAGCTAATATATTTATTAAGATAGTGTATATCAAAAAATAATTAGCTCCGAAAGGGGCTTTTTTTATTTGTATCTCTAATTTGCAGCTATAGCCAAGTAAAAGTACCTACTACCAAATAATAGACACATTTTATGATGGACTCTTTTTTCCTTCTACTGTGTTAAGAATTACCTCCATAGCGGTGCTATGCAGAGAATTTTTGCCTTGTATAATGAAAAAATAGCCTCATTAAAAATGGCGATCATTTAATAGTAGGTACTTATGTTAGAAAATAACAGCCAAACCAGATTCTATTTCTTTTATTTTTTTAGCGGCCCCAAAAGGGAACTCTAAGATGGTTTGGTATGCAAAAATATTAACCGAAAAGAGTTCTCGTTTTAAACGATGAACTCTTTTTTAGTATCCGAGTTGCAAGTTACGGGTTGCGAGTTTCTACAGAACTCAACTCGCAACTCGCAACCCGCAACTCGAACATAAAATGTCCACCACAAATACTTTGAATTTGTCAAAAGCATCAAAAAACGGAACGACTAAAGCCAAACGAATTGCTATACAAGGCTACCCTGGTGCTTTTCACGAAATGGCAGCAAGACATTACTTTGAAGGTACACCCGTTGAAATTATTCCAGCAGATACTTTTCAAGGATTAGTCAAATTAGTAGAAGACCCAGAAATAGCAGACGTAGGGTTGATGGCCATAGAAAATACGTTAGCGGGAGGTATGTTACCAAACCATAAACTCATTAATAATTCTAGCCTACATATTACAGGAGAAATTTATTTGCGCGTTAAGCAGAACTTGATGGTGCTACCCGGTCAAAAAATTGAAGATTTAACGGAAGTTCATTCTCATTTTATGGCCATTCGGCAATGTAGAAAATACTTTGCTCAATATCCCCATATTCGGTTAGTTGAATCTTTGGATACGGCTTTGAGTGCTAAAGAAATCCGAGATGGAAATCTAAAAGGAAGAGGTGCTATTGCTAGTAATCTAGCCGCAGAGATGTATGAATTGGATATTATAGGACCCAGTATAGAAACCAATAAACAGAATTATACTCGGTTTTTGGTTTTACAACATCAGTACTTTTCTGGAAACGATGCTAATAAAGTGGACAAAGCATCCATTTCGTTTACGACAAGTCATGATGCTGGGAGTTTAAATCGGGTACTTTCTGTTTTAGCTGCTTATGGTATTAATTTATCCAAAATACAATCCGTTCCTATTGAAGGACGGCATTGGGAATATATGTTTTTTGTGGACTTGACGGCACAAAGTGCTATGCGCTTAGACCAAGCCATCAATGCGATTCGTCCAATTTGTAATAATTTAAAGGTATTAGGTTTATATGAAAGAGGAAGGCATGTCTAGATTAACTTCATCGAACTTACGTTTTCTGTTAGTTTGTTTACTTTTGCCGCTTCTTTTCGGAGCATGTACGAAGAAGACACCATCAAAAGAAACCTTAAAGCAGGAACTAAAGCAAACGATTGCTCAATTTAATAAGGCTTTTAAAGATGGAGACAAAACCTTAATAGAACCTTTTATTGCTAAACAATATATTCATTCTAATGGAATGAGTAAAGCTATTGATAGAACATCTTGGTTAAATTATATAGCTAAAAGAGAAGAGCAAGTTAAAAGTGGTGCAATAGAAATTAAGGATTATCAGATGACCGAGCAGCAAGTGCTTATTTATGATAATTGCGGAATCGTTACAGGAAAAGTAACGATAGAAGGGATCAATGAGAATGGCAATTTTAAAAATGCCTATCGAGTGACAAATATTTGGATAAAAGAAGATGGAAAATGGAAACGGGCAGGATTTCATGATGGGAAAATTCAAAACTAAAAACTTAAAATCCAATAATAATATGTCTTTACAATTAGAAATAGGAGAAACGGCTGAATTTAGTATGCTTGCACAGGATGCAGACATGGCTAGTGCCTTAGGCGATGGTTCTGGAGACCGTTTTCCAGAAGTTTTTGCGACTTCTCGAATGATTGCTATTATGGAATTGGCGGCCGCTAGAATCATGAAAAAATTATTAACGCCTGAACAATTATCTGTTGGAGTAGGCGTCAATATCATGCATTTAGCCGCAACGCCTAATCATACAGAAGTAAGTGCAAAAGCTACTTTTCTAGGCATGGAAGGCAAATTATACAAATTCAAAATTGAAGCTTTTGATACAGGTGGCTTGATTGGTAAAGGAGAACATACTAGAGCTATTATAGAATTTGATCGTTTGATTGCTAGTGCAGCGAAGCGAGTAGGCAGTCAACAGTAACACAATTCTTTGAGTTGTGCAGTAAGCAGTAAATAATAGCATAGATCTTTAAGTACAAACTAAAATGAATAATATAATTTACCACGTAGTTTTGCCCGATTATTGGCAACAATTTTCAGAAAAGGCAGCTTATACGCCACCAACTTTTGAGGTAGAAGGATTTATTCATTGTTGTACAGCGGAGCAGGTTAATTATGTCTTGACGACTTATTTTGTAGGCGTCAAAGAAATTTTATTATTAAAGATTGATACAACTTTATTGGAATCGCTACTAAAAGTAGAATCCGCTAATGGGCAATATTTTCCGCATATTTATGGGGCTATCAATAAGACAGCAATTATAGAAATTAAAGTAGTTCATCAATAAAAGAAAGCAGTAATGAGTGCAAAAGAACATACTTATACCATTGATTTGAAATGGACAGGAAATCTAGGAGCAGGGACAAAGAAATATACAGGCTATAGTCGAGACCATGAAATACAAGCAGCGGGGAAGCCATTAATTTTAGGATCTTCTGATCCTTCTTTTCGAGGCGACCCGACGAGGTATAATCCTGAAGATTTATTTGTCTCTACTTTATCAAGTTGCCACATGCTTTGGTTTTTGCACTTGTGTACGGTTAATAAAATTACGGTATTGGCTTATAAGGATAGTCCAAAAGGAATTATGGTAGAAGACGAGAAAGGAAGTGGGCACTTTAAAAAAGTTACTTTATTTCCAACCGTCGTCATTAAAGAGGAGGAAAAGGTTGATTTGGCAAATGCGTTACATCATCAGGCGCATGAGTATTGTTTTATTGCCAATTCTGTGAACTTTGAAGTCGCTTGTGAAGCGAATACAAAAATTGAAGCACATGTTGATTGATACAAAACTGAAGGTATTGGCGGAAGCTCCTGGTTTGTTAGAAGATTTATTAGCTGAAGTTCCTGTTGAATTGCTTAAAGAACGCAGGATAAAAGGAAAGTGGAGTATTCATGAACATGCCGTTCATTTGCCAGAAGCGCAAACAATGATTATTGAACGATTCAAAAGATTTCAGCGAGAAAAAAATCCTGAATTTATACCTTATTTGCCAGGGGATACGGTTTCAGACGATTATTTGATAGATTTAGATTTGCAGGCATCTTTGAAGAAATTCAGAATTGGTAGAAAGAAAATGATTGATTTATTAAAAGACTTTTCAGTAGAAGATTGGACTAATGAAGGAAAGCATCCAGAATATAATCAAATCAATCCATTGCTTTGGTTACGCCATGTAATGATGCACGACCATTTTCACATGTATCGCATTGAAGAACTGTGGTTAACAACATCAGATTATTTAAGAAAAACCTAATAATGATTAGGTACATATAAACATTTAACTAACCATTTATTAAATCCAGCTATAGTTTTAAAGAAATCTATTATGCTGGATTAATCAAACATTTTTAATGAAGTTATCATTTTTGAAATTTTTAGTGTTCTGCTTATTTCTCTCTTTTTTTGCTTGTGGAGATAGTCCCGTAGATGCTGTAGACGATTTATTTGAGGAGTATAAAGCAGCTATTCAACAAAAGCAGTATGGCAAAGCAGCAGGATTAATTGACCAAAAATCTGTAGAGTACTATAATCAGGTCATTAAATTGGCTCTAGAAAAGGAGCGTAAAGGGTTAGGTGAAGTTAATTTTAATAGTAAATTAATGGCATTGGCATTGCGTCAAAATTATTCTAAAAAAAGACTAAAGGATTTAACAGGCGAACAAGTTTTTGCTTTTGCTGCCGAAAATCATTTAAATCCGATGGATTCTATTGGTCAATATACGATTGCTAAAACAGTTATGGAAAGTGGCTTGAATAAAGCGGTTTCTAGAATGTATCGCAAAGGTAAATTAACCGAATCTTATTTGAAATTTATCAAAGTAGATGGCGTTTGGAAAATGAATTTTGCCTCTGTGATGAATGAGGATAATGATTTAAATACCAGTATCGTTTTGTCAGGGATTAAAGATGAAAACAAACGAGCTATTAAAATTATTGAAGCTATTTCTGATAAACGAATTAAGCGAAATATTTGGGTGCCAGCCAATCGTTGGTAGTCCGTAACTTCGGCTTCCAGCCTTAGAATATAGAAATTATACTGCTCAGGCTGGAAGCCTAAGCTACATACATACAAACTAAAAAAATGCAGCAACGAATAGCTATTCTAAAAGCAACTAGAGCAAATATTCTAAAACAAATTGAAGGGGTTGTTCTAGACCAATTAAATGAAATTCCAGCAGGCTTTAATAATAATCTCATCTGGAATGCAGGTCATGTAGCAGTAACACAACAATTATTATGTTATGCTATGTCGGGACTAGAAGTAAAATTACCTAAGGAGATTATTGGTATTTATAGAAAAGGAGCTAAGCCAGAAAAGGCCGTTACCCAAGCAGAAGTAGACCAAATCAAAGAATGGTTAACGGCTTCCATTGACTGGTTAGAAGAAGATTTAGAAGCAGGTACCTTTAAGACTTACAAGGAATATGCCACTAGTTATGGTTTTACTTTAACTTCTATAGCGGACGCGGTTTCCTTTAATAATGTCCATGAAGGCATGCATTTGGGATATATGATTGCTTTAAGAAAGAAATTAGGATTATAGATAGACAGTTATCAGTTGTCGGTTATCAGTTGTGGAGTAAACTGACAACTGACAACTGACAACTGACAACTGACAAATAAAATGAGTCAACCAATTATAGCAACAGCCTCTCGATTAGGTGAAGTCAAAGAATACTACTTTTCTACGAAGTTAAAAGAGATTGCTCGTATGAAGGCAGCGGGCAAACAAGTAATCAATTTAGGTATTGGAAGCCCAGATATGTTGCCACCCAAAGAAGTACTAGAGACGTTGGCTAAAGAAAGTCAGCAAACTGGCGTACACGGTTACCAAAGTTATGTAGGGATTCCTGAATTGCGAACTGCTTTTTCAGAATGGTATGCCACTCATTTTAATGTGCAATTAGATGCAGCGACAGAAGTATTGCCGTTGATTGGGTCAAAGGAAGGAATTATGCATATTTCCATGACTTTTTTAGAAGCAGGAGATGAAGTGTTAATTCCAAATCCAGGTTATCCAGCCTATCGGGCAGTTGCCAATTTAACGGGTGCGAGTATTCGCGAATATAAACTAGCAGAAGAACATGGTTGGTTGCCAGATTTAAAAGCATTAGCTAAAGAAGACCTGAGTAAGGTGAAAATTATGTGGGTCAACTATCCGCACATGCCAACAGGGACACAAGCAAATGAAGCCTTTTATAAAGAATTAATTGCTTTTGCTAAAGCACAAAAAATATTAATTTGTAATGATAATCCTTACAGCTTTATTTTAAACGACAAGCCGTTTAGTATTTTATCGGTTGAAGGAGCTAAAGAAGTGGCCTTAGAATTAAATTCTTTGAGTAAGGCGCATAATATGGCAGGTTGGAGAATTGGTATGCTGGGAGGCGCAAGTCATTACGTACAGAATATTTTGCGATTTAAATCCAATATGGACTCTGGGATGTTTCGACCTGTTCAGTTAGCAGCGGTTAAGGCATTAAGTTTGGATAAAACTTGGTATCAAGGACTAAACAGAGCTTATAAGGAAAGGCAACAAAAGGCTTTTGAGTTGATGGATTTGTTGAATTGTAAATATGATCCTCAACAAACAGGGCTGTTTGTCTGGGCAAAAATTCCAGCGAAGTATACAACTGCTTTTGAATTATCAGATGAGATTCTATACGGTGCAAATGTCTTTGTCACGCCTGGTAATATTTTTGGTTCACAAGGTGAAAAATATATTCGAGCTTCTTTGTGTAGTACGGTGGAAGTTTTTGAGGAGTCAATCAATAGAATAAAAAATAATATTTAAATTCAGTTGACAGTTGTCGATTATCAGTTAACCGACAACTGTCAACCGACAACTGATAACTGGTGATAGTAACAGTAATAGGTATAGGATTAATTGGTGGCTCAATGGCGATTAGCTTGCAAGAAAATGGTTTCGCAAGCAAAGTGATTGGGGTAGATGCTGTTCGAGAGCATGAGAAAAAAGCAATTAGACGATATATTATAGACGAAGCGATGCCACTTAAAGAAGCGGTATTGCAATCTGACATCATTATTGTATCCACGCCAGTTGATGTAATGCTGAAAGTTATACCAGAAGTATTAGACTTAGTCACCCAAAAGCAGGTGGTTTTAGATGTAGGCTCAACTAAGGAACGATTATTGGCAAGTTTAAAAAAGCATCCGAATCGAAACCGCTTAGTTGCAGCACATCCAATGGCAGGCACAGAATATTCTGGTCCAGAAGCAGCAATCCCTAATTTATTCGATGGAAAATATACCGTCTTAGTAGATACAGCAGATAGTGATGCAGATGCAGTCAAAACAACGGAGCGATTATTCCAATCGATGAATATGCAAATTGCCTATCTCAAAGCAAAAGAGCATGATGAGCATACGGCTTATGTTTCGCATATTTCTCATATTAGTTCTTTTGCCTTAGCATTGACCGTATTAGAAAAAGAAAAAAATGAAGGGCGCATTTTTGAATTGGCAAGTAGTGGATTTGGTTCGACCGTTCGGTTAGCAAAAAGCTCCCCCGATATGTGGGTGCCAATTTTTCGGCAAAACCGAGATAATGTACTTGTCATTTTAGATGAATATATTGAGACTTTATCCAAATTTCGCAGCCTTTTAATCAAAAAAGATTTTAAACAATTTTATCAATTAATAGAAGAAGCAAATAACATTAAAAAAATTATCAAGTAGGGAAGCCTACGGAAAAGTAAAATTGAAAATTATAACTTGAAAACTTTAAAGCATTAATAAAGATTTATTGTTGAATTGTTGAATTGTTGAATTGTTTTGTCTACACAGATAACTAACAATTTGACAATTCAGCAATTTAACAATCCTATCCATCTTTAATGTATTGGTACGCAGTATGATTTTTTATTATTCCAAAGTTGATTCCAAAAATTCCTACTTACTTATTAAATCTTTAGTTATGGATATGAAAATTAACCCCGTATTTGACAAGCCAGCTGGACAACCCGTCGTAATTGCAGGCCCATGTAGTGCAGAATCAGAAGAGCAAGTATTAACTACTGCTCGTGCATTAGCGAAACAAAATATTGACTTGTTCCGCTCTGGTATTTGGAAGCCTCGTACTCGTCCCGGTTCTTTTGAAGGGGTAGGTGTGATTGGTTTAAAATGGTTACAAAAAGTAAAAGCGGAAACTGGCTTGAAAGTAACAACAGAAGTTGCGAATAGAGAGCATGTTTTTGAGGCCTTAAAACATGATATTGATGTATTATGGTTAGGTGCAAGAACAACGGTAAATCCGTTTTCTGTACAAGAAGTAGCAGATGCTATCAAAGGAGTAGATATTCCTGTTTTGATTAAAAACCCGATTAATCCAGATGTAAAATTATGGATGGGTGCAATCGAAAGAATTGCTAAAGCAGGAGTTACCCAAATTGGTGTCATCCATAGAGGCTTTTCTTCTTTTGGTAACTCTAATTACAGAAATGAACCAATGTGGCAATTAGCCATTGAATTAAAGCGATTGGTGCCTGGTATTCAAATGGTTTGTGACAATAGCCACATCTGTGGTCGTAGAGATACTTTAGCTTTTGTTGCTCAAAGAGCGATGGATCTACAAATGGATGGTTTGATGACTGAAGTACACCCTAATCCAGACGAGGCTTGGAGTGATGCGGCTCAACAAATTACGCCTGCTGTTTTTGGTAAATTAGTCAAAGGCTTGAAATTGCGTAAAGAATCTACGAACGATGTAGAATTTTTAGAACACATTGACGATTTGAGAAATCAAATTGATGAGATTGATAATAACTTGTTAAACCTTTATAGCAAGCGAATGAAGTTGGCTGAAAATATTGGTAAATACAAGAAGAAGAACAATATCTCTATCTTACAGTCTAGTCGTTGGAATGAAATTTTAGAACAATCGATGGAAAAAGGAAGAGAGATGGGATTAAGTGATGGGTTTGTAACGCAAGTATTGACCGCAATTCACCAAGAATCTATCAATCACCAAACAAAGGTGATGAATACAAAATCAACAGCAAAGAAAGCGAAAAAAGCGAAAGCTTAATACGAGATAAAGAAGTTTGGAAAGAAGGACTAGTCCTTCTTTCCAAAACTGTTTTTGTGTTTATTTACGTCAACAGCACCTTCCAATAATCGAGATTTTTTCTTGGGTTAAGCCGAAAAAAATCTGGCCTTACTAATAGTGTTTCATATTTAATAGTGTTCCTGTGCTTGGGTATATAAAACAATTTCAAGTAGTGTTTTTTAAGTGTTTCATAGTAGTAGAGTCTCCCTATACTCATTGATAATACAGTTGAGAACAATGCTTTTAATTCCTTGGCAAAAAGCAAATATTCTTATTGCTCCAACTGTGACTTTTGGAAATGTTCTGGAAAATCTTAGCGCTTGCTTATAGGTTTTTAAGCTGCATTTCCAATCAAAAGTTATTGCGCTTTCGATCTTAGAAAGTCAAAATAAGATAGGTCGCCTATCTTGTGATTTTTGGACTCCATCTACAAATTATCAGCAATTTACATTTCTGGTTTCTTTGCAATAGTATCAATTAAATCTACTTTTTAGCACAACTCATCTATCGTCAACTCCCTTGTCGAAATTTCTTTTCAAGTTTGCAACAGAACTTGTTATATAGCTAAATCCTCTATTGAAGATAGTTGTATTTTTTAAATAAGAAAATAGAATTTTGAGTGGAAAATATTTCCGGGAGGCCTTAATGATTCTTGGAGTGGATTAAAATAATAATGTCGGAATGGGATGTTGTAAAATGATTATCTCTGGAGCAAAGATATTACAAAGTGTTAAAAATCCAATAAAACATAGTACTTTTTTATAATATATTTTTTCCTTCATAATTTCTGGAAAATGTTTACCTTTCCACCCATTTTGATTTTAAATAATGACAAAACAATAACCTCCTCCAGATGATGACCTTATTGTTTCGTCGTTACTAAGCAAAAATTAGGAAAAGCATGTATAAAAGTATTTATGTAGCTGCAACAAGTCAGCATGTTGGAAAAACCACTTCTACTCTGGGCTTAGTAGCTGCATTTATGAAGAAAGGTGTCAAAGTTGGCTACTGCAAACCTGTTGGACAAAAATCTTTGTATTTGAATAATATGGAGGTAGATAAAGATGCGATACTATTTGCAGATTTAATGCAATTTAAATTAGATGCGGATGTCCATAGCCCTGTTATTTTAGGTAAAGGTGCGACTTCTGCATTCATTGACCACCCAGAAAACTATGCTTATCCAGAACGAATCAAGCATGCCGCAGAACAATTAGGTAAAGATAATGAACTGGTCATTTATGAAGGAACAGGACACCCTGGAGTAGGCAGTATTGTAGATTTGTCGAATGCGGATGTAGCACAGATGGTTGATGCAGGGGTCATTATGGTCGTAGAAGGTGGTATTGGTAGCACGATTGATATGCTTTCTCTATGTTTAGCTAAATTTCAATTATTAAATATTCCTATGATAGGGGTAATTATTAATAAGGTGAAACCAGCTAAGATAGATAAAGTTAGGACTTATGTTGGTACTTACTTAGAATCACTTGGTTTGCCCCTATTAGGCGTTATTCCTTATGATAAAAGCTTGGCTTTTCCATTAATGAAAACCGTTGCTAAGGCTATTAATGGTATCGTTAGTTTTAATGAAGACCAATTAGATAATAAAGTGGAAGATATTTTAGCAGGGTCTTTGATCGACTTAGACGAATTAAAAAGTTCTAAGGACTTATTATTAGTTGTAAGTGCGCAGCGAGTAGATGATGCCATTGAAAAAATTCATTCTATCTCTAATTTAGTTGGCTTGGATAAATCTCCTTTATCGGGTATCGTCGCTACTGGTCATGGTTCTATCGGAGGCAGTTGTCTCGACTATATTGAAGAGCATAAGATTCCTGTAGTTCGGACTTCCTTAGATACTTATGGATCCGTGTTAAAGATTAGTAGAATTGAAGTGAAAATTAATCGTAGTACTCCTTGGAAAGTGGCTAGAGCGATTGAATTAATTGAAAAAAATGTAGATATGGATGCTTTACTAGCACAAGGAAAGATTGAAACGAAGGTACAATAAATAAACGTTGCGATGTTGTAGGGCAACATCGCAACAAGAACTACTAACTTATAAAGTCTCCAAAAATTCTGTTTGAATAGCTTGTGTCTTGTTTTTAGCATACCACAAATGCAAATTATTAGCAGAAGTTACTGAAATTGCTTTTTTCTTCTCCTTGTCTTCCGTTGCCAAAGCAGCAGCTTTAGCATCCATTACCATTTTTTGCATTTCCGCAGGACGAGGTCCCCAAGTCGTCAATACTTCTAATGTTTCTGCATCTAAAATCAATACTTTTGGAATAGCCCTAGCTCCATTTGTCAAAAAAGCATCCGTTATATCCAAATGTTCATCTCGTAGAATAAATCGTAAGGTAATATTATCATTGACCGCAGCCATATGGTTTAATACAGGAATTATTTGTGCAGCATCTCCACACCAGCCCTCTGTAAGTACTAACCAAATTACCTGACGTTTGATTTCTCTTAACTGCTGAATGGTCGCTTCCGTTAACCGACTACGCTTATCCAAGCGATTCATTCGAGATAAATTTAACTTAGTGTAATTAAGCATAGCTTCACTATGATCATTCCCAGTTGTTTTGTTTTCGGCAAATGAGGTATCAATTACGGCTCGATAGCTTTCGTAGGTATAAGCTTGTTTAACGACTGCTGCTGGTATATTTTTCATGATTTAAAGTTTTTCTTCTAAGAACTACTTAACTATTATCAATGTTTAAACTTTAAAATTTTATTAACATATTTACAGCTATTCCTCATAAGTACTATTGCTATACCAATCGGGAAATTGTCGCTGTTCTTGCCTCCTTCTCAGTTGTTCTTCTGCTTCTTGTCGTCGTTCTTGTTTCGTTTTTTCAAAAGTATCAGGACGCATAAAAGGGGTACTTTCACTTTCGGGTTCTAATTCCCAAGAAGCCAATTGTTCGCTTTCATCTATTTCTAGCTCTTCTTTAAAATAGTACGCAACGAAAATACCAACAAGACCACCTAATAAATGACTTTCCCAAGAAATGCCTTCTTGGTTAGGTAAAATTCCTGCAAAATAACCGCTATATAAAACTGTAACAACTAGGGCTAAAACAATGGATTGTAAGCTACGTCGAAAAATACCATTCCAAAAAATAAAAGATACTAAGCCATAAACAACGCCACTTGCACCGATGTGGAAAACCGTTCGAGCAAAAATCCAGACCATTAAGCCAGTCAAAATATAAATCATCAAATAAGCACGAGTCGCTACTTTTTGATAAAAGAAAAATATCGTAGAAGTCAATAAAAAGATAGGGACAGAATTAGAGATTAGATGCTGCATGTCCGCATGAATCAGAGGCGATGTAATTATGCCTCGTAACCCCCAAAATTGACGCGGATAAGTTCCTAGGAAACCAAAATCTGAACCCGTAACATATTGTAGTAAATGAATGAACCAAAGCACCGCAACCAACCAAGTGGCAACTTTAAAACTATCAACAACTTTTTTTTGCATAAATAAAGTGTGTTTCTGATGTATGGGTTTGCTTACTAATTATTACTTACCTATCCCACGATTGCAAGTAGTATAACAAATAAAAAATTTCATTCCCATGAAAAAGGCTTATTCCAAGATACCTATTCCTTGAGTCCTTTGCTCAATTAATCGACGAATTCTTCAATATTTTAGAAATCGACAAATGTCCCAATAGTACGTTCTACAAGTAAAATGCAATTTAAGAAACTGTTTCTTTTTCAAAAACGACCATTAATCCATCAGTCTTTGCCCCCGCCCCTTCTCCAACACGAATAGGTGTTACGATTGGTTCTATCGTAAGTACTTTGTAGCCTCGATCTTCATATTCTAACAGCAATGCCTCTAATTCTTTAGCTAATGTCCAAGCATCAACGTGACTCGCCGTTCCTTGATACCATTTAGATTTAACTTTTTCAGAATTAATGTACTCAACTTTATATCTAGCCATGATTTCAATGGATGTTTAATTCGTTACTGTTGCCTTGGTTACTGTGAATTTCTTCCTATTTGTTACGACCTATGCTAAAATTTTCACCATCTCTAATAAAGTCGGGCTAATCTCTCGATTGTGTTTAATCGCTTTTTCAAAAGGCGTATGCGTTACTTTATTATTCACCACGCCAATCATAATACCTTTCTTCTCAGCGATCAAAGCTTTAACCGCTTCTAATCCCATCCAACTAGCATTCACTCGCTCCATTGCCGTAGGGCTACCTCCTCTTTGGATGTGTCCTAAAATGGTTACTCTAGAAGATAAAATCGTAAATTTTTTACTTACTTTTTTAGCGACTTTAACCGCACCGCCCATTTCCTCCCCCTCGGCTACAATGACAATAATAGAGGCTTTCTTTCTTGCATAATGCCCTTCAATCGTTTTCACTAATTCTTTAATACTTGTCGTCATTTCTGGCATCAAAACCGTTTCTGCCCCTGTAGCAATCCCACTTCGTAAAGCAATAAATCCGACATCTCTACCCATTACTTCAATGAAGAACAACCGAGCATCTGCATTGGCGGTATCTTTAATTTTATCGATCGCATCCATTGCCGTATTGATGGCTGTATCGTAACCAATTGTAAAATCTGTTCCGTACAAATCATTATCTATCGTTCCAGGGCAACCGACAAAAAGAATATCTGGGTATTCTTTCATGAAAACTGCCGCACCGGTAAAAGTTCCATCTCCTCCAATTGCTACTACTCCGTCAATACCCGCTTCCTTCAAATTTTTATAAGCTTTCTTACGTCCTTTTTTAGTTCTAAATTCGGTGCATCTAGCAGACTTCAATATCGTTCCACCCTGTTGAATAATATTACTCACAGAATGGGCATTCATGGGTTTAAATTTTTTATCTACTATTCCTTGATACCCTTCCATTATCCCGACTACTTCTATCCCATGATGGATCGCTGTTCTAACAACTGCTCGAATACAAGCATTCATGCCAGGAGCATCTCCTCCTGAAGTAAATACACCTATTTTTTTCATTGTTTAAAATTTCTTTTGTTGATGGTTATCTATTTTATTTTCTATATTATTCCATCTCTTTTCCCATCCATATAAGCTTGCAAAATTAATGAAGCACTTACCTTATCTACTAAGCTTTTATCTCGACGCTTTTTCTTTTTCAAACCACTTTGTAAAATAATTTGCCGAGCATCAATCGACGTAAATCGTTCATCTTGCATAGCAAATTCAATAGCCGGGTACAGTTTTTTCAATTTTCTAACAAATCCAACTACTAAATGGGCAATTTGAGAAGGTGTTCCATCGGTGTTCAATGATTCCCCAATGACTATACATTCAACTGTTTCTTCTTTTAAGTAATTGTCTATGAATTCAAAAAACTCCCTAGTTGGCACCGTTGTCAAAGGGCTACAAATAATTTGTAATGGGTCGGTAACCGCTAAACCAATTTTTTTTGTACCGTAATCTATGCCTAATACTCTTGCCATTATACTACTAGTTTATTCAATATGCTTTATTTCAAAATATAAATAACTTTAATAATGTATTTGTTCAAGCTGCTCATTACCAAAAATATATAAATTATTATTTTTTATATTTATAAATAACTGGCATGGAACTTGCAAAATATAGATTTGTCTCCAGCTATAGGAAGGCAAAACATACCAACACGAAGAAAATACTTTTTAATGAGAAGGAAGCCTCCTTTATTGAAAGGATCGTCGTTCTGAAAACTGATTTATTTAATGCTATTAAAAAATGAGCATTAACACAAAAGACATTTACAATACAGGCTAGACGTACTTTCGTTTAGCCTGTTTTTATTTGGAGATTATGCGATACAATTTCTCTTATTTTTAAATAGATACGCCCGTTTTATCTAAACGCACGCTATCTCGTTTGATTTGTTCCGTCATCAAATCATGATAAATCATCTCTAGTTGACCATCTTTTCCAACTACCTGAGTAATACTAACCGTTTGTACCAAATAATTGTATCGATTCATCATAAAGTCAATAGAAGGATTTCCTTCTCCACCTCTTCTATGTAATTCCAAAATAGCTACTCGGCTAAAATCAGTTCTATTTTCTAGCCATTCTGCCAACCATTGTTCTCGTTTTAGCTGTATTGGCTTTTCATACAAAGTTGCAGAAGACCAAATATGACAGCTACTGGTATCTAATGCTTTAATAAATTTCTGTTGATTAATCTCCTCCCATCTAAAATCCCATAATTGTCCATTATCATAAGTAATCATTGTAAAAGATTCCATGTCCGAAAAGTCATAAGCTGCAAAAAATTGATTGGCATCTGGGTACTTGAAAAAGTCTATCACCATAATACCTCTACTCTTTGCATAAGGAGGATGCCGATCATGGCGGTCAAAAGCACCATTTAAAAGACAAACCAATTTATTATGAGAAGAAGCTGCAATCCAAGTTCCACCTGCTCCTTTATCTTTTGGAAAAATAAGTGTTTGCCCTTTCTCCTCCAGCCTACTAATATTTTCAGGAGACCGTTCTGCACTTTCATCCCGATTGGACGTTAGAATAAACTCGTTTTTTTTAGTAGGTATGAAAGTGACTGTACACATGTAGTTTGTATGCTTTTAGACGATCTGATAAAGAATTAGATAGTATATTAAGAAGTCAGAAGCCAGACCGTTTATTTCATAAACTGTCAGAAGTCAGATGGACAAGAATTAAAATTGTATAATCAGGTATTGATATGGGGTAAATCTGACTTCTGACAGTAAATTTTAATTTACAGTCTGATTTCTAAAAAATTGTCAGCCTATTCATAATACACAATTACCTCTTCTGCTGCTTTTCGATCAATATTAGGCACTTTAATTTCTTCCGCTGGATAACCAATTGGAATCAATAAATATGCTCGTTCATTTTCTGGTCGATTCAATATTTTCTGTAAAAAATTCATCGGGCTAGGGGTATGGGTTAAAGAAACCAGTCCCGCATTATGAATAGCCGATAATAAAAAACCAACTGCTATACCAACCGATTCATTGACATAATAGTTTTTCGATTTTACACCATCTTCTAAATCATATGCTTTTTTGAAGACAATAATGAGATAAGGTGCAATTTCTAGGAATGGTTTATGCCAATCTGTACCGAAAGGCGCTAAAGCTTCTAGCCATTCTTCGGACATTCGACCATTATAACTATCGTATTCTTCTTTTTCAGCGGCCACTTTAATTTTTGCTTTTAAATCCGCATTACTGATCACACAAAAAGTCCACGGTTGCTTATGAGCGCCTGATGGAGCGGAAGAAGCCGTCATGAGAATATTTTCAATAATTTCTTTCGCTATCGGTTTATCTGAAAATTCTCGAACGGTTCTACGTTTATCCATGTATTCGTAATAAGCCCGACTTCGTTCTTTTGTTTCTTCTGGTGAATAAGAGACGCCTTCGTATGGAATAAAATTATCTGAAACCATGGTTTTATTTTTAGTTAGGTATTAATTAAACTTTTTTATAGGTAAAGTAGGCTATTACTAAGGTGTACTAACTGCTACAGGAATAATTTTTCCATTATGAAATTGATGCCCATTGAGCGCAAACCAAGCTACATAATTAGCCATAGCTGCACTTGTTAGGGGCGCTTCATAACCAGGGAAAGCTTCTGCCAGCATCTCGGTTTGAACGGCACCTAATGCTAAACAATTCACTTTGATGTTTTTCTCTTTAAATTCTTCCGCCAAACATTCTGTCAAATTAGCAATGGCCGCTTTGCTTGCGCTATAAGCGGATAAGCCTGGAAATTTACTACTACCTTGAACCCCTCCCATACTGCCAATATTAATAATATGTGCAGGTTGAGCAGCCATCAATTTAGGCAAGAGCTGTTGGATTAATTCTACCACGCCAAAAAAATTGACGTCAAATATTTTTCTCCAATTTCGCAAACTTAATTGCTCAAAAGGTTCATTGATTAATAAGCCTGCATTATTAATGACTATGTCAACTTTTGGCGTATTTGCTAATTGCTGAGCTAATTTGACTTCATCGAATTCAGTCAAATCAAAAGGAAGGATTTGAATATTATTAAAGGGTGTCGTTGCTAATAAAATCACCAACTTTGCTTTATTTCTAGAAAGCGCAATCACTTGATTGGTTGGACTTTTAGCCAATTCTACAACCGTATCATAACCAATTCCTCTACTTGCCCCCGTGACTAATATCGTTGTTTGTTTATCCATTTTTTTTCATTTATGTCAATACTTCTTCATACAAGATGATAAGCTGTGTATCCATCCTCCATTCGTTCTTCAATTCTATTTTCATCAATTAACAAATCTAGATACCCTCTCAACATCGACATACCAGGCATATTTAATCTATTGGTGTACAATACATCAAATAATTCATAGAATCGATTTTTACCATCCTCAATTAATTGATAAGTCGTTTCTTTGCGCATATTAATTCGGCGCAATTGATTTTGAATTAATTTCCGATGATTGCCAAAAGGTTCATAATGCCCAGGAAAGACTTTTTCTATATCTAAATCTAGCATTTTTTGATAAGATTGTAGCATGGTAGCTAATCCATTTTCTCTTTTTTCTGGATCCGTTAAAGAAAATTCAATAACGGGAGTAGGGGTAATACTCAATAACATATCTGCGCCAATCAACCATTTTTTTTCTGTTTGGTAAAAACAGGTTTGCATATTCGTATGTCCTGGCGCATAAATAATTTCCCAAATTGTTCCACCCATTTCTAATGTACCTTCCATAGGAAAAGTAATCACGCTTTCGGCAGGTAAAGGATCCCATGCATTTGAAACTGCTCCAAAGAAAGACCGCAACATTTTAGCAAAAATTGCACCTTCTCCTCCTTTTGGCATATCTCCTAAGATATGTTTTTCCATCATAATAGAACGGCGCTTCCACATTTTCTCTGTATTAACTGCCCAGTCGTAACAATATTCATTGACCCAAACGGCGGCTCCACTCTCCGCTACAATTCTACCTGCCATTCCAATGTGATCCACATGTGCATGCGTAATAATCACTCTCTTAATATCTTTAATCGCTAAATCATAAACAGCCAAAGCTGTTTGTAGGGCATCCCAAGTAGCATCCGATTTCTCTCCACAATCAATTAAAGTGAGTTCTGGTGTTAAAAAAAGATAAGCATTAACGGACTTCATTCCGTACATCGTTGGCAATTCAATTCTAATAGGTTTCGTCATTTATGCAAGTCGAATTATGAAAAATACAATATTAAATATATTTTGAGTTAGCTGTTATTTATTGCCCCAAAGTATCGATGACCGTCTTCGGTTTAAAATAATGCACTCCTGCACCATACACCCAACCTTCATGCCCTGTATAAGCTCTAACTTTTACCCAAGGCTCAAAAGCAACTCTATCGCCTAAATTAATTTTTTGCTTAAAATCTGTTGTTGCACCCAAAAAATAAACTTCATCATTTAACTTTAGGGTCTTCACAACCGAACTATCTAAATGATGCCCTTTTCTTAGTTTCAACCCATCCAAGAGGACATACAAAACCGTTCTTTTCTCAATTTTTACAGGTGCTTTGCTAGTTGTCACTTTTGGTGTTTCTGCTGTTTCTGCTGCTTCCGTTGTTTTAATTGCTCCATCGGATTTAGGTTTAGCAGCTTTAGTCGCTTCGATTGACGATGTTTCCGCCGCCGTATCTTGAGCATATTCTTCTTGTACAGAACCACATTTAGACATGGTCCAAGTAATGAAAACTAGAAAGAAAATGAAAATAAATAATAATTCTATCTTTGGTAATACCCCACCTTCTTCTTGTTTCTTTTTGGTATTCGTTGTTTTCTTGCTCATAGTAAATAGTAAATAGTAATTTAAGTAGTTGTATTTTTTTAAATAAAAGCAATAAGAATGTCTGCTAATCATTCAAAAAATTTAGCTATAAAAATAATTGTTTCCCAAAAATATAATGTTTAATCCGAATCAAAAGAAAATAAAACTATAAATTGCAGGAGAGATTAAGGCTAACAATAAGAAATAGCGATAAACTAGGCTTATTTTTAATGCTTTCTTCTCTAGAAAACTACACAAACAATTTAGTAATGCTAAAAATATTACTTGACCGATTTACTTCCCTGTCTGCTGTAGGTAGGCACGGGATTAATAAACCGTCCAGTTTATTTTTATTTGTTACTTAGCAACTAAATCAAATGTCTAATTGGTTAAACAAAATTGCCCTTACTAAAATTCCAAAGGTTGGTCCTGTAACGGCCCGCAATCTTATTAGCTATTGTGGAGGCGTTGATGCTGTCTTTCAGGCAAGTAAAAAAGCATTGACTAAAATCCCCGGAATTGGCGAAAAGACCGCCACTATTTTGCTCAAAAAAGATTATTTTAGAGCAGCGGAAAAAGAATTAACATTTATTGCTAAAAAAGAGATTACGCCCCTTTTCTTCCTAGACGAAGCTTACCCACAAAGACTAAAACCCTTAGACGATGCTCCTTTAATGCTTTATTATAAAGGTACGGCAGATTTGAATCATCCAAGGATTGTCGCCGTCGTCGGTACGCGTAAACCCTCCAAAGTGAGTAGTCTACTCTGCGAAGAAATGGTGGATGGGCTAAAAGCTTACAATGTTTTAATTATTAGCGGCTTGGCCTATGGGATTGATGCCGTTGCTCATCGAAAAAGTTTAGCTTTAGGCATGGAAACCGTTGGCGTACTAGGTCATGGATTGAATCAAATTTACCCCGCCCAACATCGACAACTTGCAGAAAAAATGCTCCATCAAGGAGGCTTATTGACAGAATTTACAAGTGATACCAAACCAGAACCTGGTCATTTTCCGATGAGAAATCGGATTGTGGCTGGGATGTGTGATGCACTAATAGTCGTGGAAACAGGAAAAAAAGGTGGCTCTATGATTACTGCGCAATATGGCAATGAATACAGTAAAGATGTATTTGCTATTCCTGGCAATATTAAAGATGCGCATTCGGAAGGTGCCAACCACTTAATTAAAACACATCGAGCTGCATTAATTGATAGTGCGGCAGATATTGGCTATATTATGAGATGGGAAGAAATGGAAGCAGATAGTCCTGAAAAAGTAATTATCCCTTTATCTATTGAAGAACAAACCATCGCTGATTTAATGAAACAATCGGTAGAAATAGGGATTGATCAATTGACCCTCGCCTCAAAATTTCCCCCTAATGAAGTCGCCTCTTTTCTATTAACGATGGAATTTAAAGGGGTTGTCAAATCCTTACCAGGAAAAAGATATATGTTAATTAAGTAGTTGCTACCTTTGGGTAAAAATCTTTAGGTTTATTATCTTTTGAAAAGTCTATAAAAGAATAAAAAGTAGCATGCGAAATAAGATAGCGATTTTATGCCTTGTAATGGGGCTCTTGGCTTGTGGAACACCTAATCAACAGATCGTTTCCAATCTAAAAATAGCAGAAGATCAAGTTCTAGCAAAGAACGTCATCTTAATGATTGGAGATGGTATGGGCTTGGGTCAAATTACTGCAGGCATGTATGCCAATGGTAATCGCTTAAACTTGGAAAAATTTCCGATTGTAGGTTTACAAAAAACTTATGCCTATGATAACCTAATTACCGATTCTGCAGCAAGTGCAACGGCTATGGCTTGCGGTGTTAAAACCTATAATGCTGCAATTGGGGTTGATAAAGACACCGTACCCGTCCAATCAATTTTAGAAGAAGCCGCCTTTAAAGGATTAAAAACAGGGCTAATCGCCACCTCGACTATTGTTCATGCTACTCCTGCTGCGTTTATCTCTCATCAGCCAATGAGAAGTATGTACGAATATATAGCGGAAGATTTTTTAAATACAGAGATAGATTTGTTTATTGGCGGTGGGTATAAATTTTTCAACGCGCAACGCAAAGCCGAAAATGATCTTATTCCAAAATTCATAAGAAAAGGGTTTACCATATCTAGTATAGCCAAGGAAGAATTAGAAGAAGTGAATTTGAATAATGTTAAAAAATTGGCCTATTTCACCGCTAATGATTCGCCCATTCCAGAAGCGACGGGCAGAGATTATTTACCTAAAGCAAGTATTATTGGCGCTAATTTTTTGAATCGAAACAAAAAGCAAGGTTTTTTCTTGATGATTGAAGGCTCTCAAATTGATTGGGGGGGACATGCCAACGATACCAAATACATTATTACCGAAGTAAAGGATTTTGATAGAGCGATCGGAAAAGTTTTAGACTTTGCTAAAAAAGATAAGGAGACCCTCGTAATTGTTACCGCTGACCATGAAACGGGTGGTTTTGCGATTAATCCTAAATCAAGAATGGATTCTATTAGAGGCGCATTTACCAATACTTATCATACAGGAACGATGGTTCCCGTTTTTGCTTATGGCCCTGGCTCAGAATTATTTAGTGGCATTTATGAAAACACCGCTATTTATCATAAGATGAGGAAAGCTTTGGGCTTTGATCAAGAAACAATTGAAGTAGGCAGTAAGCAGTAATACAGTAGGCAGTAAACAGTTGAAGTAAGTAGATAGCTTAGGAGGTAGCCGTTGATTTGGGTAATTGCCCTAAATCTTAAATCAGAATTTATACATCATAAATCCACCTATAAAAACGTCTTACTTTCACTTTACACCCCGAGACTGATTTAAGATATATGATTTATGATTTTTTAAAACAAAAAAGTCTCAGGGTACCTTACACCCCGAGACTTAAATCATGTAGTTTTTCTCTGTATGTTTATGTTAATAGTAAAACTGAAGTATAAATCTTACCAATAGTTTAGCTCTTTTACTAATGTTTAGTAAAATAGTTTACGGCTAAAATGTTTTCTTTTTTGAGATGGAAAATAGAAAAAAATTCCCAAGAGAAAAGTGCTAATCTAAAGAAGAATGGTTGTTTATTGAATAGTAATAAATGGTAGTTTTTCGTTGTAATCTATATCAATAATATACTAAGCTACATTTCAAAATGAGTGCCAAATTATATATGTTTTTATAAAATATGAATTAAATTTTAAAAACATTATTTGGCGCAATCCTAAATGACTGAGCGTCAATTCTATGCGTAAAAAACAAATTATTGAATGTATTCCTAACTTTAGTGAAGGAAAAAATGCTAACACGTTAGCCGCAATTTTAGCAGCAATAAAAGCTGTTACTGGTGTCAAATTACTACATCTTGACCGTGGAGCAGCAGCAAATCGAACGGTTTTTACTTTTGCAGGGAAACCTCAAAAAGTAGTTGAAGCTGCATTTCAGGCAATTAAAGTAGCTGGCGAATTAATAGATATGCGCGTGCAAAAGGGTGAACACCCAAGAATTGGTGCGACTGATGTTTGCCCTTTAGTTCCTATTGCCAATATTACGATGGCAGAAGTAAAGGAATACGCTGCTCAATTGGGAGCAAGAATTGCTAAAGAATTAAACATTCCTATCTATTTATATGAACATTCTGCTATAACTCCTAATAGAAAAAACTTAGCGATTATCCGATCAGGAGAATATGAAGGCTTAGCCGAAAAGATGGCATTAGCTGAATGGCAACCAGATTTTGGCGCTTCCTTTAATGCCAAAACGGGCGCTACGGTTTTAGGTGCAAGAGATTTTTTAATTGCTTATAATGCTAATTTAGATACGGATTCTGTGGAGATCGCTACTCAAATTGCTAGAACAATTAGAACAAGTGGAAAAGTGATTAAAAAAGAAAGTGGAGAAAAAATACGGATTCCTGGTCAATGTAGATCTTTAAAAGCTATTGGTTGGTATATCGAAGAATATGGAAAAGCGCAGGTTTCTATGAACTTAACTAACTTTAAAATAACAGGTATCCACGAGGCTTATGAAGCGTGCAAAGCAGCAGCTGAAAAATATGGCGCAACCGTGACAGGTTCTGAATTGATTGGTTTAATTCCACTAGAAGCGATGCTTGCAGCGGGACATTTTTATGCGAATATAACAGGAGCTACTAACTTACCAGAAAAGGAATTGATTCAATTAGCAGTCAACGAATTGGGATTAGCAGACTTAAGCCCTTTTCATTTTGAAGAACGAATTATAGAATATTTATTGTAGGCCTTTACAATGAGTTCGCATTTATTTACCACTTAGTCATTTAAGTTTACAAAACACACTACTTAAATGAAATTAAATGACTAAGTGGTAGAGTAAAGTATGGTGCTACTTTTAATAGATTGCCCTTTGGTTACTACGAAAACTTAGGCTTCCGCTTTTCCAAAAACGCTTGAATACCTTCTTGTCCATTCGCAGCACCCGCTCGATTAGAAATAGCTCTTCCTTCTAATTCCATTTGTGTCTCTAAGCTATTATCAAAGCTACACAGCAATAATTTTTTCACAATAGCAAAAGCATCCGTTGGACCACTCGCTAATTTTTGTGCCAATGCCATAGCCGTTGTTTGCAATTCCTCATCTGCGACTACTTGATTAATCAAGCCCCAACTTTCTGCTTCCTGTGCCGTTAATCGTCGATTGGTTATCATCAAATCCATTGCTTTTCGCATCCCTACCAAACGAGGCAAATAATAGGTAGAACTACCATCAGGACTCAATCCTGCCGCCGTATAAGCCATCGTAAACTTGGCAGATTCAGCAGCAATGACAAAATCTCCTGTAATTGCAATACTAAACCCTGCGCCTGCTGCCATGCCATTGACCGCTACAATAAATGGTTTTTCCATACGAGCCAGTGTAGAAGTCGCCCGATGCAGGTTATCTGCCATGCCCTTTATTTTTGCTGCTGCCTGAGACGGATTGCCACCAATCGCTTTTAAATCTCCACCTGCACAAAACATTTTGCCACTCGCATTTAAAATAACACAACGAATCGACGCATCTTTATCACAATCCAAAGCAGCTTCCGCAAACTCTCTAGCTAAAGTTGGATTAATGCCATTCGCCGCATTTGGACGATTAAAAGTAATGGTCGCAATGTTGCCTGTTTTGGTTAGACTAATTGTTTCAAATTTTTCCATCTGTTCTATTTTGATAAATGATTTTTTAATAAGAGGCGAGCGTAGAGAAACGAGAGTAGAGATAAAACTAGAATAATAGGAAAAATAGAGGTTTATCCCCCTAAACTTTGTAAATATTCCTAAAACATCTCTATTCTCTCAATGAAATGGTCTTTAATCTCTACTCTCATTATTCAAAAGCCGTTCGCAATACCTTCTTCGTCACTTTCCCTAAAGTATTCCTAGGCAATTCTGCTTGGATGATAAACTTTCTAGGGATTTTGTACGCAGGCAGTAAAGTTTTTAGCCATGCTTGAATTGCTTTAAAATCAAGGTTTTGATCGTCGCTAATTAAACTTGCAGCTACTACTTCGCCCCACTCTTTATCGAGTATACCTACGACGGCGCATTCTTTAATTTGAGGATGTCGGCGCAGTACATCTTCAATTTCCAAAGCAGATATTTTGTAACCACCAGATTTAATAATATCCACGGAATCTCTCCCTAATATTTTAAACATGCCTTTATTAAAAATCGCAACATCTCCACTCCTAAACCAACCGTCCATATAAGCGGCGGTCGTCGCTTCTGGTTTGCGCCAATATTCTTTAAATACATTAGGACCTTTGATTTGAATTTCTCCAGGCTCACCCGTTGACTTCACATCTTTTCCTTCAGCATCTACTAGCCGAATTTGCACACCAGGCAAGGGCAAGCCTACATGACCAGGACGTCGTTCTGTTCGATAGGCATTGGATAAGGCCATTCCTATTTCTGTCATGCCGTAGCGTTCTAAAAGGGTATGCGTACTAATTTCTTTCCATTTTTCTAAGACAGGAACGGGTAAGGCAGCAGACCCAGAAACCATTAATCGTAAGGCTTTCACGCCTTTAGATAATCGTTCTTTTTCTTCAGGGGAAGCAGCATCCCAGAAGGCAATTAATTTAAAATAAATCGTAGGAACTGCCATAAACAACGTTAACTGCCCACCGCTTAGTTTTTGCCAAGCTTTTGCTGCTTCAAATTTGGGTAAAAATTCGCAACAAGCGCCAGACCAAAGCGCACAACTCAACACATTAATAATGCCATGTACATGGTGCAAAGGCAAAATATTTAGGATGTGATCCTTTTGTTCCCATTCCCAAGCACTAACCAATGTCTCTATCTGAAATTGAATATTTTGATGCGTCGTAACCACCCCTTTAGGTAAATTGGTCGTTCCACTTGTATATAAAATCATCGCTCTTCGTTCCAGGCTTATCGTTGGCAAATCCACCTCTGTTCCCTCTAATAAATTGGAAACAAGCAATAAACGCATCTTCCGATCTTTGGCTAAAGGTGCTAATAATGCTCGATACTCTTCACTAACTACTAAAATCATAGCGTCAGTATCTTCAATTACATATTGCAAAGAGGGCAAGGGGTGTAAGGTACATAAGGGCACCGCAATGCCCCCTGCTCGCCAAATAGCCCATTGAGTAGCCACATAATCAAAACTAGGCGGCACTAAAAATACAACTCTTGTTTCTTCCAAATCTTTTTTTCCGTCTAGTAAATGCGCCGCTATTGATCTCGAAGCATTTAATAATTGTTGATAGGTATAAGCGGTTTGATTAGAGACAATAGCCGTTCTATTCGCAAAATTATTAGCTCTTTTTATTAGTTCTATCATAAAAGGTCTGAATATTTTAAAAATGCTATAGCCACAAAAAATAAAATCCCAAGATAGTAAATATTCAGCTTTTCTATATTTGTAGAAATCATTCTTTATTTTGCAGCAAATAATAATTTCGAGAAACGCTGATTAGACAACAATTCTAACTTAACGACAATTAACTATGTCAAAGAAAAAAGTATTAACTTACAAAGGTGCAGTAGCTACTTGGGAATGCGACTCCAACGGTCATATGAATGTGATGTACTACATCAACAAATATGAATTAGCTGGTCGAAATTTCTTTATAGAATAGGGCATTACCAAAAAAATCATGCAAGATCATAATCTGGGAATCGCTGTGGTAGAACAAGTGGTGAAATATCAGAAAGAAATTTTTGAAGATGATATACTTTACATCGAATCTACCGTAGAAGCATTAAATAATAAAGTAATGACTTTCTTTCATGTTTTAAAAAATGGAGCAACGCATGAAGTTTCAGGCTCTATGATTGCCAAAACCGTCCTATTTGATAAAACTAAGCGGAAAGCCATTCCTGTACCTGAAAATATTAAAGCTAAATTGACAACATTTCTTTAGACATTCTTATGAAACTATCTTAAATTTGAATTCGGTGCGAGGTACCTACTATCAAAAACCACATTTTATAATGGACTCTTTGATAATAGTATTTGCTAAAAACCACCAATTACTATGCTACAGTATATATTCAAAAGAATCCTCTATTTTATTCCTACTTTTTTAATCGTCTCCCTCATCATCTTCTTTTTAAGTAAAGCGGCGGGGGAATTTTTACGTTGTGAAGAAGTACAATTTGGAGAGGTCAGCATAGAAGATTGTAAAATAGAAGCGCATCAAAAAGGGTATGATAAACCTATCTTTTACTTCATTTTTTCTACTGCTGCTCATCCAGATACCCTTTATAAAATTTTTAGAGAGGAACGTCGAAATGCTTTACATCAGCTAATTGGACAATACGGTAATTGGTCTGAAATTAGTCGATATAAACAAGCGCTTCAGCAGTTTGAGGAACAAGTAGACGCTACTCGGCTTAATCAAAATAATCGCAAAGGAATAGCCAAATTGCAAAAAGCAATTAATTTATTATTTGTTAGTGCCAAGGATCCTGTTATTAATAGTCAATTGACTAAAATTGAAGCGGTTATTACCGACAGTTCCTTTCTCGTATTACAACCTCATGCCTTAGCGGTAAGCAATGCTTACATGGCCATTAAAGAGCAAGCAACTCCTAATAAATTAGTCATCCCAGCCATCAATTGGTATGGCATCAATAATCAATATCACTTTTGGATCACTAATTTTTTGAGTGGTAATTTTGGTATTTCTATCCGAGATTCCAACCCTGTAATGGATAAAATAAAAGCTCGATTACCTTGGACTTTATACATCAGTATTCCAGCTATTCTGCTTATCTATTTAATTGCCGTACCACTCGGTATTTATACTGCTGTTTATCGAGATTCCAATTTTGATAAAATCATAACCACTAGTTTATTACTCATCTATTCTCTTCCCGTTTTTTGGATTGGTACGATGCTGGTCAATTTTTTTACAACACCAGAATACGGTATGAAATGGTTTCCTTCTATTGGCTTAAATGGTAATGAATTGACTTGGGATAATATCACTCGACTTATTTTACCTATTTTTTGTGTTACTTACGGATCACTTGCTTTTATGACGCGCCAAATGCGTAGTAGTATGCTAAATACCTTACAACAAGACTTTATTAGAACTGCTAAAGCTAAAGGATTGTCGAGTAGTGCCGTTATTTGGAAACACGCTTTTAGGAATTCCTTATTCCCATTAATTACTATTTTCGGTGCCGTATTACCCTCAGCTTTTGCAGGAAGTATAATTGTGGAGTACATTTTTAATATTGAAGGAATGGGTTGGTTATTGCTCAAATCTATCCGAAGTACAGATTGGCCTGTTGTTTATGCTATTTTGATGATTTCTGCTATTTTGACTATGGTTGGTCTCTTGATTGCAGATATTTTATATGTAATAGCAGATCCTAGAGTTAGGTTAGACAAACCTAAATGATTAATGAAAAGACCTGATTTACACCATATCACAACAGCTCAAGAATTACATCAATGGTATTGGTTGAAACAAGAATTGGTAGATTACTGTAAAGCTGCAAAAATTAGCTATACGGGTAATAAAGCGGAAATAAAGCATCGTATTGGACAAATATTGGACAACGATGAAATAGTTGAGGCAAAAAAAACTAGTAAAAAGAAAAAACCTACCTCCAAGTTTAATTGGGCAAAGGAAAATTTAACTTTAGCAACAATCATTACTGATAGCTATAAAAATGGCCCCAATACCCGTCGTTTCTTCCAATCGCAACTAGGCGAAAAATTCAAATTCAATATTGACTTTATGGCTTGGATGAAAGTTAATTGTGGAAAGACACCCCAAGATGCGGTTAAAATGTGGCAACAATTAGAAGCTCGTAAAAAAGACAAGAACTTTAAAAGTACCATTCCTTCTTCCAATCAATACAATCAGTATATGCGCGATTTCTTTGCGGATAACCCCGATAAAACTATTAAGGATGCTAGAAAATATTGGTCGTTAAAACGGTCTTTACCAGGCAGTAATAAATATGAACGAGCAGATTTAGCATTAAAGGAATAAGCTTATTTGATTCCCCACGAATTTTATTTTTTGAGACTACTAAAACTTACCCATTTAAAGCACTAAACCATCTAACAAAGCCAAATAAATCGCTACTCCTTCCTCAATTTCTTTTATGTAAATAAATTCATCCGCCGTATGCGACCGTTCTGATTTACCACAACCTATTTTAATCGTTGTAAAAGGCAATAAGGCTTGGTCAGAAAGGGTAGGTGAACCATAATAAGGTCTTCCCAATGCCAATCCTTTTTTCACAATCGGATGGTCTAATCCAATCTTAGAAGAATTCAGCCGAAAAGAACGAGCCTTTAAATTAGATTCGGTGTGTTTTTGCAAAAAATTAAAAACTTCCTCATTTCCATACTCTTCATTCGTTCGAATGTCGATGACAAATTTACAGCTATCTGGTACGACGTTATGCTGCGTACCTGCTTGTATTTGAGAGACGGTCATTTTTGTTTTACCCAGTATTTCCGATACTTTCTCATATTCATAGTGCTGAATCCAATCAATATCTTTTAAGGCAATATAAATCGCATTAATGCCTTCTTCTCTTGCCGCATGACCTGACTTCCCAATCGCCTCTCCATCTACGACCATCAAGCCTTTTTCGGCAATTGCCATTCGCATTTGGGTAGGTTCGCCAATAATACCTAAGTCAATTGGCGCAATTTTATCTCTTACCGCAGCAATGCCTTTCGGTCCAGAAATTTCTTCCTCAGCGGATGCGACCAAAATTAAATTATAGCCTAAATTGAGTTGTTCATAAAGATGCAAAAAGGTAGAGATTAAAGCGACCAATGAACCACCTGCATCATTACTGCCCAAGCCATATAAAATACCATTTTCTATGTCAGGGCTAAAAGGATTTCTAGTATAGCCATTTGCAGACTTAACGGTATCATGGTGAGAATTTAATAATATCGTGGGTTGTTGGTCTGTCCATTTTTTAGAACGAACGATGATATTATTATTGATGCGCTCCGTTTTTACGCCTTTTTTTTCAAAAAAGTGTTGGATTAAATCCGCTGTTTTGTCTTCTTTTCTAGACAATGATTCTGTTGCAATTAATTTAGTTAATAATTGAATCGAATCGTTGACGACTACTTTATTGGTTAATATCGAATTCATCATTTATCATTTAAAAACTGCCATCCCACCCGCTTTGCGGTTCTCTCGCTTGAATATCCACAGGACATTCACCCTGCGGGTTCGCTCGTTCATAGTTAAATTAATTGTGTCCCTTTGATTGCATTTTTAGCAAGCGCAGTCGTCCCCGCCACAAAAACATTGGCAACCCCATTTTGCAAAGCGTAAAAAGCGCCTTCCATTTTAGGTATCATTCCTTCATAAATTACTCCTGCTGCTTTATAGTCTTGAAATTGTTGATACGTCAAGGCTGGGACCACCGAAGTATCATCATTCGCATCGCTCAATACGCCATCTTTTTCAAAGCATAAAATCAACGTCACTTCGTATAATTTACTCATTCCAACGGCTATTCTGGAAGCAATACTATCTGCATTGGTATTCAGTAATTGTCCTTTTTTGTCATGCGTAATCGCACAAAAAATAGGGGTGAAATCTGCCTTTATTAATTTGGAAATATTACCAGATTCGATAACATCAATATCTCCGACAAAGCCATAATCAATCGTTTTTACAATCCGTTTATGTGATTGAATCGAATTTAAATCTGCGCCTGTCAAACCAATCGCATTACTGCCAATTGCCTGCAAATCCGCTACAATTTTTTTATTGATTAAGCCTGCATACACCATCGTCACTACCTCCAAAGTTGCGGCATCGGTAATTCGTCTGCCTTCTACTAAGTTCGGCTGCATCCCCATTTGGCGCATTAAAGCACTTGCTCTTTTGCCACCACCATGAATGAGGATCTTATCCTCTTTTAAAGCCGCAAAATCTGCTAATACTTTACTTAATAAGGCTTCGTTATTGATGACATTCCCGCCTATTTTTATGACTGTTAATTTCGCTTTTTTCATGTTCATACGTAATCGCCAAATTCATTTGGCTGATTTAAGTTAATCATCTTTTAACCTACCAAATGAATGTCATGCGCTGTAATGTTGTAGCCAAACTAATCGACAAAAAGTTGTGGCTGTTTACTGATATTACTTAACCCCAAGGGGGTGATATATGATAACCTAGGGCGAAAAGCCCTAGGAATAAATCTAATATAATGGTCTCAAAACCCCAACGGGGTGACATAAATTCATCCTTTATGTCGCTCTTTCAGAGCTTAACCGAGCGAGCGTTATGCTCTAATCATAGGGCTGTGCCCCATGTTATTATATTTCACTCCTTTGGAGCTAAGATTAGATAGTCACAACTCTCTGTCGGTTTAATAGTCACAACATTACGCCGCAAGACATGAATTTGGTGGTTACGAAAAATACGTAGAGGCGTGAACGAATCACACCCCTACAGAAAAGAACTCTCACTAGACCTTATAGGCAGTACTTGCTTTGGGCAAACAAATACTTCAAGTTATTTGGTTATAAGCCCTCTAGTATGTTTTTTAAAACTGCTTGTGCAGCATAAGTTCGGTTATTTGCTTGGTTGATAACGGCTGCATATTTGCTGTCTAAAACATCGCCTGCAACGACCACATTTCTACGAACAGGCAAACAATGCATAAATTTTCCCTTATTGGTTAACTCCATTTTGGCTTTGGTAATCATCCAATTTTCATCCGTAGAAAGGATTTTACCATAGTCTTTAAAAGACGACCAATTCTTGGTATAAATAAAATCGGCGTCTTTAAAAGCTGTTGCTTGGTCGTATGCTATTGTCGCACCTTTGGTGAATTTATTGGATAGCTCATAGCCTTTTGGATGCGTAATCGTTAAACCCATGCCCGCATTTAAAACCCATTCAGCAAAGGAATTCGAGACTGCTTGTGGCAATGCTCTTGGATGCGGCGCCCAACTTAAGACCACTTTCGGCTTTTTCACTTTCCCCAATTCTTTCATCGTCAATAAATCCGCTAAAGATTGTAGCGGATGCCGAATCGCTGATTCTAAACTAACTATCGGCACTTCAGAATGCTCGATGAATTTATTTAAAATAAAATCCGCATAATCCTTCTTTTTATCGGTCAAAGATGGAAAAGTTCTTATACCAATTATATCTGCATATTGGCTAATCACTTTTGCGGCTTCTTTGATGTGTTCCGCCTTATCGGTATTCATCGTCACCCCATCTTCAAATTCCAAATTCCAGCCTTCGGTCATGTTCATCACAATGACATTCATACCCAAGTTTAAAGCCGCTTTCTGAGTGCTTAATCGAGTTCTTAAACTAGGATTAAAGAATAATAAGACCAAAGTTTTATCCTGCCCTAGTTTTTTATATTTCAAAGGATTGGCTTTTAACTTTAAACCTTCCTTGACTAGGTTTTTTATGTTGTTGACATCGTGAACAGATGTGAAATTTTGCATAGTTTATCGGTTGCGAGTTACCAGTTACCAGTTGCGGGTTGCCAGTTACGCTAAAACTGGCAACTCGCAACTGGTAACTGGTAACTGTTTAATCTATATGGTCAATAATGGTAGCCCCTTTATCGTGATTGGCTAATACTTTGGAAAAAGCCTTAATAAAGACGTCAACTTCTCGTTTGGTTAAACCCAAAGGTGGTAATAAACGCATCACATTTGGGTCAGAAGAGGAACCTGTAAAAATCCTTCGTTGGAACAACATTTCTTTTCTCAGTTCTTTAATCGGGAACCCCATATCAATACCGATCATTAAGCCCATGCCTCGGACTTCTTTCACGCCTTCAATTTTTTTAGCTTCTGCTAAAAAGTAGTCGCCTACTTCTTGGGCATTTTCGATTAAGTTGTCGGCTTTTAAGACGTCTAAAACGGCTGTAGTCGCCGCACAAGCTAAATGATTGCCGCCAAAAGTCGTTCCTAATAAACCATAAGCCGCTTTAAAAACTTTAGGATTAATTAGAATGCCACCAACTGGAAAACCATTCCCCATACCTTTTGCCATCGAAATAATATCTGGCTTTATCTTCGTATGCTGATAAGAAAAGAAGTGCCCACTTCTGCCAAAACCCGATTGGATTTCATCTAAAATCAAAATGGCTTTATGCTTTTTACATAATTTACTAAGCCCTTCTAAAAATGCTTTATTCGCTACATGAATACCACCAATGCCTTGAATGCCTTCTACAATCACCGCACAAACATCTCCCTTTTCCAAACTCTTTTTAACCGATTTTAATTGATTAAATTTATGGAATTCTTTTTTGAACAATTTATTAATCGGTGCTTGTATGCTGGATTTGTCGGTGACATTCACCGCTGCGGAAGTACGTCCGTGAAACGCTTTTTTAAAGGAAATGACTTTCGTTTTTCCCGTTTTAAAAGAAGCCAATTTCAAAGCATTTTCATTCGCTTCTGCCCCTGAATTACACAAGAATAATTCGTACTTATCGCAGCCCGATAATGCACCTAATTTATCCGCCAGTTCTTGCTGCAATGGATTCTGTACCGAGTTAGAATAAAAGCCTAACATGTTGACTTGATTGGAAATTTTTTCCACATAATGCGGATGCCCATGTCCAATCGAAATCACCGCATGACCGCCGTATAAATCGAGGTAGCGATTGCCATCTTTATCGAAGACATAATTGCCTGTTCCTTTTACGGGTTCTATGTCGAATAATGGGTAAACGTCGAATAATTTCATTTTTTAGTGATTGGTGATTGGTGATTGGCGATTGGTTACGTGCTAAACTAGCCCCTAGTTCCTATCACTAATCGCCATCAAATACAAATAATACCTGCAGCAATTTTATAATACAACCCTTCATATTCTGCCCCTAAAGAGACCGTTAAAAAAACATGCTTGGCTTTTTCAATAATTGTTTTATCTTTTTCATAAGTAACGCCAAAAAAATAAGTTAGTCTTCTTTGGCATGATAATTCTACAAAGGTAGAGTATGAATATTGATAATTTGGATATTAAAATGAGCTTCTATAAAAGCTTAAATGAACGGCAAAAACGTCATTTTCTAGCACTTGAAGCGAAAGCACTTGGTTACGGAGGCATTAAATTTATCAGCAAACTTTTTCAAGTATCTAGAGCGACCATACAGAAAGGTCTCAAAGAAATAGAACTTGGCGAACAATTACAAAATGGAAGAGTTCGAAAAGAAGGTGGCGGTAGAAAAAAAAACTAATAAGTGAACCAGAATTACCCAAAGTTTTTGCGGAAGTCGTTGAGGATTATACAGCAGGTAAGCCTCAAGATGATTCTATCAAATGGATTGGCTTAAAACCATGGGAAATTCAAGAGAAATTAGCAGCTTTAAATTATCAAGTTTCGCCTTATATTGTCCAGCAATTATTAGCTAATGCAGGATTAAAAAGAAGGAGTTACTTGAAGGATGCAAGTGCAAAAGAAATTCCTTTTCGCAATGAACAATTTGAAAAAATTGCTCAACTAAAAGCGAATTTCTTAGATGCAGGCCTTCCCGTATTTAGTATAGATGTCAAGCATAAAGAGCTGTTAGGCAACTTCTTTCGTGATGGAAAATACTACGACTTCAAACATCGAAAAGTCAATGACCACGATTTTCCTTCTCAATCAAATGGTATCGTAATACCTCATGGTATATATGATATTGCTGATAATTATGGTTATCTAACTTTGGGAACAAGCAAAGATACTTCTCAATTCTTTTGTGATAATGTTGAAGCCTATTGGCGTAGTGATTTTCAATGGAAGTACCCTAAAGCTGACTGGATGTTACTTCTCTGTGACGGTGGTGGTTCTAACAGTTCTAGACATTATATTGTCAAACAAGACTTATATCTACTAGCTCAAAAACTAGATATGAATATTGTGGTAGCTCATTATCCGCCATATTGTTCTAAATGGAATCCAATCGAACATCGACTTTTTTGCCATGTTCATCGTGCTTGGGATGGAACTATTTTTCATAATATCCAAATTGTCAAAGAACGTGCTGAGTTGACCAGTACAAAAACTGGACTCGGTGTAAAAGTTACTATTAATGATAAAGAATATTTGACCAAAAGAAAAGTCAACCCTTCCTTCAAGGAGAATATTCAAAAGTTTGTAACTTTTGACGAAAAATTACCTTTATGGAACTATCATTTTAGTCCAACAAGATGACTAACTTATTTTTTATTCGTTACTAAGCTTGCAAAAAAGCGACATCTGTTATCGACAAATCATAGCGATTACTTTGATACTCAAAAGCAACTCTCAATTTAGAAATTTCCCATTCTCGGTATTTTTTGCCGTACACTTTTACCTTTTCGCCTTTTATCAAACATAAAGAATGCCCAACTTTATGGATATGTTCTTTAGAAATGGCTTTCCCTCTGCCAAAAAATAAATGATTGCTTTCTTGGTCGGCAATCCATTCCAAATGCTTCAATGCTACATTTTCCAATGCCTTAATCTTTTTTAAGGACGGTTGATAAAACAGGGCATTTTCGCTTTGATACCCTTTGGGACAATCTCTCACAATATCAACCTCAAAGACTTCTAGCATTTTCATTCCATCGACCAATTTAGTCGGTACTTCGCCGTGGTCTGCATTGGTTACTGGACGAATCCATTTAGGTCTATTTTCGACCGTTACAGGTAAAAATTCCCGAGCGTTTCTTTGGGTTACTTCTATGCCTGCAATGCAACGCTCGTTATACTTTTTTGAATTGGCTAGGCAAATAAATAGTTTTCTCATGGTAGCGGTTTTGTTTTCTCAAAAAATGTAGCACGTCAGCTTGACTGAAAGGCTCGATTTGCTAAATTTTTAGAATTTAGTAAATCTATTTTCTGCCAAGCAACAACCGTTTAGATTTACTAAATCTTGAAGATTTAGCAAATCTGAGCTACGTTTGTAATCATTACTCCAAATGTATAATAGCTACATCTGAATTAATTTCTTTGAGATATTCCGCTAATAATCTTCGATGGCATTTTTCAGCCGTATGTTCGCTGCACAAAAGGCAGTTTTTATGTAATTTTTCAATGTCTATCTTTTTACCCACTTTCCGCATATCCAATAAATTTAGATATGCCATTTCATATTCTGCCCAAGTCATTTCTTTCTTTCTGTATTTAGACAATAATTCTTTAGTCGGAGCAAAATCTAATTCATGTTGATAATTAATATCCGCTACCTCTTTAGCAAAAAATTGTAAATCCCTTCCCTTGGCATAACCCGCTAATTGAGAGGTATTATTGACTCTAGTATCTACTATTTCTTCGACGCCATTTGTTGTTAGTAATTCAAAAAAACGTTTGGCACTTTTTTTAGTAAAGCCGATCGTATATAATTCAATCATTGAATAATTTTTATTCCTTTAAATCACCATGATTTTCAAAATCATGGTGATTTCCGTCTTAATGACTTTCTTGTTCTGGTTTCCAGCCTATCCATTGATTATGCAATTCATAAGCGGCTTTTAATTGCGCTTTTGTATCCACATTCGGTTCAAATAAAGAAGGTTGTGGCAATTTTTTCTTAAACTTTTTTAAGAGTTGCCCTTCTAATTGTTCGTTGGATAAAAGGCTTTTATCTTTTAAAATATGCTTGACTTCAATGCCGATTTCTTCTAAATAGACCGAAATCATCGAGAAGCGATGGCATTCTAGTGGATTTCCTTCCGAACACATTAAAGCAATCCGAAATCCTTTTGATAAGCCAATATCCACTCGTTCTATTCCATCTTGAAAAGCCCTCGTTTTTCTAAACCATGCAAAATTTACACAACCATTTTCATCCAACAATCCATCATCTTCCTGTCTCGCCCCAAATTCTTGCCCAAAGTGCAGGTAGATAATCTCCTTATTTTTCAAAAAAGCAGCTAAGGGCTTTTGATTAAATTGTGGATTATATTTACTTGCTGGTGTACTGCGGACATCTACCACACAGTCGATTTTTTGGGATTGTAATAATTCCAAAAAGAAATCGATTTCGTGGTTTGAATGACCGATGGTGTAGATGGTTTTGTTTTCTCTCATTATCATTTGTTCGAAGAACATGGTGATTTTCGAAATCACCATGTTCTATAATAATTAAAAAGCAACTGCCTTCAAGCCAAGTCCTACATTCTCTGCCAATCCAAACATCAAATTCATATTCTGCACCGCCTGACCTGAAGCGCCTTTCACTAAGTTATCAATCATACTAATAATTAACAATTTATCGCCATGTTTTTCTACATAAATAATACACTTATTTGTATTAACTATCTGCTTTAAATTGGGATTTTGCTTCGATATAAACACAAAAGGGTCATTTTCATAAAAATGCTCATATAGATAAATCGCCTCTGCTTCCGTCAAACTACAATCGGTATAAACATTCGCAAAAATGCCTCTAGAAAAATTACCTCTTACTGGGATAAAATGAATATCCTTTTTATAATCAGGTTGCAATTGCTCGACACTTTGATAAATTTCATCTAAGTGCTGATGATGAAAAGCCTTATAAATCGAGACATTATTATTTCGCCAACTAAAATGGGTCGTTGCGCCTGGATTTTGCCCTGCGCCCGTCGAACCTGTAATGGCATTGACATGAATATCATTCGTTAATAATCTAGCTTCTGCTAAGGGTAATAAAGCCAATTGAATCGCTGTGGCAAAACAACCTGGATTGGCTAAATGATTGGTGTCTTGAATTTTATCTTTATTCAATTCGGGTAAACCGTAAATAAAATCCTTTGCATCTGCTTTTAAGCGATAATCTCTGCTTAAATCAATAACTTTAATTCCATCTGCAATAGGGTTATTATCTAAAAAGGTTTTAGAATTTCCATGCCCCATACATAAGAAAATACAGTTGATATTATCTTGATTAAATTCATTAGTGAAACTCAAAAATGTTTCGCCTAATAAATCGGTATGTACGTCGCTGACCAAATTTCCCGCATTGCTATTGCTATGCACAAATTCGATTTGTACTTCTGGATGATAGATTAATATTCTTAGTAATTCCCCTGCGGTGTATCCTGCACCTCCTATTATACCTACTCGAATCATTAGTTTTGAATTTTGAATGTGATAATTTTAAATGATTGAGCAATCAACCAATAATTAATAATTAATCAACTACTTCTTCTTATTCACCAACTGATGAATCTTAGGTTGATTTCCTAATATTTTTGTGAAGCCTCGTACATCTTGCCCAGACCATCCTTTATTCATTTCTCCATAACTACCAAATGCATTGCTCATTAAATCATGCTCCGATTCAATACCTTGCAATTCAAAACGATAAGGCATTAATTTGACAATCACTTTTCCTGTTACGTTTTCTTGGGTATCTTCCAAAAACGTCTCAATATTTCGCATCACAGGGTCGAGATATTGCCCTTCGTGTAATAACATCCCGTACCAATTCGCCAACTGTTCTTTCCAGTATTGTTGCCACTTTGTTAAAGTATGTTTTTCTAATAAATGATGGGCTTTAATGATAATTAATGGAGCAGCGGCTTCAAAACCAACTCTTCCTTTAATGCCAATAATCGTATCTCCAACGTGCGTCCCTCTACCAATGGCAAAAGGTCCTGCTAGTTTTTGTAAATATTGAATCGCTCGAACGGGGTCTCGGTAATTTTTACCATTAATGCCTTTGAGTTCTCCTTTTTTGAAATGTAGGGTGATTTCTTTTGCTTTTCGCTTTTCTAATTGGCTAGGGTAAGCTTCTTCTGGTAAAGATTGGTGAGAAGTTAAGGTTTCTTTTCCACCAACACTTGTTCCCCAAATGCCCTGATTGATACTGTACTGCGCTTTTTCCCAACTAATATCTACCCCATGCTTTTTTAAGTACTCAATTTCTTCTTGCCGAGATAATTGCATATCTCTAATTGGCGTGATAATTTCCAAGTCGTTGCCTAAAGTATTGAACACTAAATCAAACCTTACTTGGTCATTCCCTGCCCCTGTACTTCCATGCGCTACATATTTTGCACCGACTTCTTTGGCATGTTCGACGACTGCTAGTGCTTGAAACATTCTTTCTGCACTTACCGATAATGGATAAGTATTATTTCGTAACACATTGCCATAAATCAAATACCGAATACATTTTTTATAATATTCAGGTACGGCATTGATGATTTTAAAAGTTTTAGCCCCCAAAAAGAAAGCTTTTTCTTCTACCTCTTTTAATTCTTCTTCCGAAAAACCACCTGTATTAACAATGCAAGCATGGACTTCTAAACCTCTTTCTTTCGATAAATATTTAACACAATACGACGTATCTAAACCGCCACTATAGGCTAATACTACTTTATTATTACTCATTATCTTTTTTTGAGAAGTCAGAAGTCAGACCATTTATTTCATAAATTGTCAGAAGTCAGATTTTACTCGAAAACTATCTGACTTCTGACAGTAAATTTTAATTTACGGTCTGACTTCTGACGTCTTATTTAAACTGGATTATTCACAATTTGATGACTTAAATCTAATTTCATAGCTTCTTCTTGGGAGGGCGCTAACATACCTGTACACAAGCATAATTTGCGTTCATTTCTTTGCAGAATATCATAATTAGGGCAACTTTGACAGCCTTTCCAAAAGGCATCATCTTGCGTTAATTCTGAAAAAGTAACAGGCTTATAGCCTAAGTCGGAATTAATTTTCATGACCGCTAAACTGGTCGTGATACCAAATACTTTAGCTGTTGGATAGGTTGCCCTAGCATGATTAAATGCTTTGGCTTTTATCTTTTTAGCTAAACCGTTTTTTCGAAATTTAGGATTGACAATTAAGCCCGAATTAGCAACATATTTGCCGTGATCCCAAGCTTCGATGTAGCAAAATCCTGCTAAATCCTCGCCATGTAAGGCAATAATGGCATTCCCTGCTGCCATTTTTTTAGTAACGTATTCAGGTTTCCGCTTGGCAATACCTGTACCTCTTTGCTTGGCAGAATCTTCGATTAATTGACAAATCGGCTCTGCATATTTGAAATGCTGTTCGGTAGCAATTTCTACAGTAAAAGATTTCATTGTTTAATAGGATAAATAATGATGGGGTAATCTGTGATTATGACTAATCACACACACCAATCACTAATAACTAAATGTATGGCTATTTACTTGGTTGGAAAGAAGTATAGACAATGGTCTATCCTCCCCTTGGTAGGATGATATGTTAAGATATGCGCCCTAGGGGCGACGACGAACGCGACGGCGAGTTGGAATGAATGAATTATATGTCGTTGAATAACTTAACATGAAGTACAAATGTAAAACGAGATTTATCAAATTGCAAGGAAAGTGTCTTTTTATTGATAAATTTTTACCCTCCCCTTTGCGATGATTGAAACATTCAGGTAAAAGATGACTGATTATTAATTATTTGTTGACTGGATTTTAAGTAGATCATTATAAATCAACCAATAATCAATCAACCAATGATTACTGCTCCCCCTGTCGCTTATAATGATAATACAATTCCACCTGCGAACGGATACTTAAATCCATATCGTTTTGCGTGTATTCATTCTCGTCTGCTTCGTCAATAATTCTTGCTTTTACATTATCGGATAATTGTATTCTTAGCATTTCCTGAATTTCTGCTTTTACATTTTCATCATAAATAGGGAAAGCCGTTTCAATTCTTCGACGTAAATTTCTAGACATCCAATCGGCAGAAGACAAATAAATAGCGTTTTCTCCATCATTATGAAAGACAAAAATTCTAGCATGTTCTAAAAAACGATCCACGATACTGATGCAATTAATATTTTCGCTCCAACCTTTTTTACCAGGCACTAAGGAACAAATGCCTCGAATAATTAAATCTATTTTGACCCCTGCATTACTAGCTTCATATAACTTCTCCACCATTTCTTCATCTTGTAAACTGTTCATTTTTAAAACGATTTTGGCTTTTCTTCCTGCTTTGGCATGTTCAATCTCCCGATCAATCATAGCAATTAAACTTTCTAATAATCCAAAATGTCCGACCAATAAATGTTTATATTGTTGATTGGTTACTTTTACGGTTTCTAAATAAGAAAACAAACGAGAAACCTCTAGCGTAATCCTTCTATCCGTAGTGAACAAACCTAAATCACTATATACTCTTGCCGTACCTTCGTGAAAATTCCCTGTACTCATATAGGCATATAGTTTCGTCTTACCTCGTTCTTTTCTAATAATTAAAGCGGATTTTGAGTGTACTTTTAAGCCAGGGAAACTATAATGCACATCCACCCCTGCTTTTTCCAATATTTCCCCCCATTTTAAATTAGCCTCTTCATCGAATCGTGCTTTCAATTCAATAAAAGCAGTTACTTGTTTACCCATTCTTACCGCTTTCATTAAGGCACTCATAATTCGAGATTTTCCAGCTACTCGATATTGAATGATTTTAATATGGGTGACATTGGGGTCAATTGCTGCCTTTTCAAAAAATAGGACAGTTGATTCATATGATTGATAAGGCACATGAATTATATGATCCCTGGATCGAATAGCGGCAAAATAATCTCTTGCCTGTTCCAGCGGTTTATAAGGCAAAGGAGGAAAAGGGATATTTTTTAAAGTGGTTAGCCCAAAATCTGGGAATTTAAAAAAGTCAAAATTATTATGATAGCGTCCCTCTACTAAAATACCTCTTTTTTCCAAATGGAACGTATCTAATAAAAAGTCTCGTAGATTCTTGGGCATTTCTCGATCAATCACCAATCTAGATGGTGGTCCTACGTTTCTTTTGGTTAAACTACTTTTGATTTTGCTTACCAAATCTCCTGAAAATTCATCTTCAATATACAAATCTGCATCTCTGGTTATCTTGATGGAATACGTATCTTGTATTTCGTATCCAGGGAATAATGACTGTACACTATGCCGAACTATATCATCCAACATAATAATATCTTTTCGCCCAGGTGAAGAAGAAGGCAAATGTATAAATCGAGGTAAATGATCCGAAGGGATTTTAATAACGGCATATCGTTCTTCCGTGATTTTAGGGTCTTTATCTTCCATCCGAATGGTCAAATAAAGTGCTGCATTATTTAAAAAAGGGCGGATTTTATGCTTTAATAATAATACAGGTTGTACGAAAGGCAGTAAATTGGCTTGAAAATAATTATCTACAAACTGTTGCTGTCGTTTGTTTAAATCTAAACGACGCAATAAATGTATTTTATACTTCTTTAACTCAGGAACAATCTGATTCTCAAAAATATCACTAAATTCTTCTTGCTGACTATTAACAATTTTTTTGATTTGACTCAATAATTCCTTTGGGTCATATTCTAATTCTTTCTTAGTTTTTTTATTGACCCGTATCAAACTCCGATGTTGTGCTACCCGTACCCGAAAGTACTCATCTAAATTATTAGAATAAATTGCTAAAAACTTTATCCGTTCAAATAAAGGCGCAGCAGGATCTTTCGCTTCCTGCAAAACTCTATAGTTAAAGGATAACCAACTTATATCTCGGTGTACGTAAGGGAAATTTTCCATTTCGGGTGTTTTTTATTGTAGGAGGGCAAAGATAGGAAAGGTGAGGGAAAAGTTGCGAGTTGCGGGTTACGAGTTGCGGGTTTTGATAGAATTAATTTAAAATAGTAACGATTTTTTAAAAACTGCTTTTAATAAACGTTTTAATTCTTGCTTAGAAATATAACACTCTCCTCAACCCGCAACCCGCAACTCGTCAAGCAGGATACTCCACATAGTTTCTAGGGGTTTCGTACAACCGAACCGTCAATTCATATTTGTCGGCTAACTTTTCCCTAAGTATTTGCCAAATGACATAGCACACATTTTCAGCAGTCGGATTTAAATTTTTAAATTCCGCTACATCTAAGTTTAGATTTTTATGGTCCAACCGGTTTTCAATATGTTCTTTGATTAAATCTTTTAGAATTTTTAAATCTATTAAATACCCCGTTTCTGGGTCTACTTCTCCCACTACTTTTACCTCTAATTCATAATTATGCCCATGATAATTGGGGTTGTTGCAAACGCCAAAAATTTCTTTATTTTTTACTGCTGACCACTTTGGGTTGTGTAATCTGTGGGCTGCGTTGAAATGGGCTTTTCTGTATGCTGCGATTCTCATGTATTGCGTTATATTATTTTTTCTTTAAATATTCTGATTGTGTTCCATTCCAAAAACATTTGAGACATCGACCATTTTTAAACTCGTGTTCACAGTTCTCATAGCCATAAAGTTGGTGAGCACATTCTGAGCATAAATTTGCCATTTTTGAACTATCTGCAAAATATTTACTCTCGCACTCTGAACAAGTCGATATTTGTTTTTTCATTTTTATTTGAATCTAACCTCACTACTAACAAGTAATCTCTATACTAAGTTGTAATTCTCAACTTAGTTTATGTTAAGTTTAGTGCACTATGTTTTTTAAATGCACTAAACTTAGCATCACGGTGGCGGTAGCCTGTCAAAAAATGCGGAGCGATTTTTTTTGACTAGAATTTTTGTTACTTTTTTTTCAATGAAAAAAGTAAGGCGAATAAATAATTGGTCAAAAGAAGATTTTTTATCCTACCTAAATTAGATAAAACTTGAATCTTACCCCTTATAAAAAATCACCCCCGAACTAGCAGGAATTTTCACCTGGCCTTTAGCTTGAATTTTACTAGCTTCATCAATTGCTCCACCTCGCAAAACCATCGTCCAATTTCCCGCTGGTAAATCAATCGGTTTATCCACTTGATTCCCATTAAATACCACTAAAATATCTTGCCAATTATCCCCATTCGCATTCCCCGAAATAGTATACCCAACTAATAAACTCCCTTCTGGAAAGTCCATAAATTTTAAATGCTGTTGAATCATTTCTGTCGTTGGCATTCGGAAAGCAGGGTGATTTTTTCTAAGCCGAATTAATTGTTGATAAGTCTCAAATACTTGTGGATACTTGCTTTTTCTAGACCAATCTAATTTATTAATCGCATCAGGAGATTTATAAGAATTTTCTTCGCCGTCTTTGGTTCTTAGCATTTCTACACCTGCATGTAAAAAAGGAATCCCTTGAGAAGTTAGCACAACGGTATTCGCTAAAATAGCCATGTTGATTCTTTCAGCTTCACTTGCATCTGGCTGCGAATTAATTAAGCGATCCCAAAGCGTATGATTGTCATGACAGGACACATAACTAATGGCTTGACTAGGTTGTGCGGCCCAAGGTTCGTTGGAATAATTGACTTTTTCGTAATTGATTTGTGGATGTTGGGTAGACGCTACCACACCAAATTTGACACTTTCTTCCATAAATGGTTTGCCACTAGCAAAACCTCTGTCGGGTGCATCAAAAACGCTACCTTTTAACCCATCTCGAATATCATCACTAAAAGCCGCAATGCCTTTCATCTGCTGCGTATGTTTTTTCAAGGCTCTATCTGGTTCTGGTAAAGGAGAATCTCCTCCAGTCCAACCTTCGCCATAAATAAAAATACTAGGATCTATCTCATGTAGCGCAGCACTTACTTGATTCATCGTCTCAATATCATGAATGCCCATTAAATCAAAACGGAAGCCATCTAAATGATATTCGTTGACCCAATGCTTGACGGATTCAATGATAAATTTTCGCACCATCGGGCGGTCAGAAGCCGTTTCATTACCACAAGCAGAAGCATTAGAAAAACTACCATCATTATTTTGTCGATAATAATAGCCTGGTAATAATTGATTAAAGTTAGAACCTTCGGTAACGCCCGTATGATTATACACCACATCTAATACTACTCGTAATCCATTATCGTGCAAAGTTTTGACCATTTCCTTAAATTCCTTTACTCTTACTGCCCCATCATAAGGATTAGTCGAATAACTGCCTTCTGGTACATTATAATTTTGTGGGTCATAGCCCCAATTGAAATTATTTTTATCTAATTGACTTTCGTCAATCGACATATAATCATAAGAAGGTAATAAATGAACATGTGTAACCCCTAATTCCTTAATGTGGTCAATGCCAGTTGCTGCACCGTCTGGACTTTTAGTACTTATTTCTGCTAAGCCTAAAAACTTACCTTTGTTTTGGATGCCTGAATTTTCGTGCATGGACAAATCTCTAATATGTAATTCATATAAAATCACATCTGTTGGATTTTTTAAGGCTGGCTTTTTATCCTGATCCCAACCTGTTGGATTTGTTTTGGTAAAATTAATTACCTGTCCTCTTTTTCCATTCACGCCAACTGCTTTCACGTAAGGATCAGGAACTTCTTCGCCCCACTTTTCATTAATTAGCGTCTGAAAAGTATAGTATTGTCCTTCTAGGTTTTTATTAATGGCTGCTTCCCATACCCCATTTTCTGTTCGCTTCATTTTTATCTCCTCTGTTGCTTGTCCGCCTTCTCCTTTTTCATAAAAACGTAATACCACTTTCGCCGCAGGTGGGGCATATAATTTGAAAGTCGATTTTTCAGAGGTATAGGTTAACCCTAAATCTGTGTCTTCATAAACTGGGTATTCGTCAAAAGATTGGTAAACAGGTGGCGGTGTTTCTTGGCAAGCCATTAATAAACAAATTGATAGAATCGTGGAAAATAGAATTGTCTCGTGCATAAAATTAAGTTTCAATAAACGTTAATTGAAGGTAGAAATTGGGGTGTATGAAACTTGAAGGTATAGGGGAACTTCAGTTCCCCGAAAAATGACAGGGGCTGTATCAAAACATTCGGCCAATATTTTTTAGCCGAATAAAATTTCAAAATCCTCCCCCTAACCCCCTCCAAAGGGGGAAAGTTCTGTACAATTTGAAAAATCAGAACTTTTAATGGCGGATTTTTTCAAAATGAGTCTTTTGATACAGACCCTATACTTTAAAACTGTAAAGCGGCCGCTTCATCCATATAGCGTTGATATTCTTTTGGATAAGGTCGTTCTAATAAATCTCCTTTTTCGGTATAGGGATAAAAATCATCAAAGCGCCGACTTTCATGTACACTTACTCGTCTGTACAAATGCCTGCGAGTAATATCTTCTGGTTTTTCTACTCCCGCAGCGGCTAATAATTCGACAAAACTAAGCATTGTATCTGCATGGTAATTAGCGACTTTTTGTTCTTTATCGGTAACGACTAAGCCTCTAATTAATTCTTTATCCTGAGTTGCAATGCCTGTTGGACAAGAATTAGAATTACACTCTAAGGCTTGAATACAGCCCAAGGCAAGCATCATCGCTCTAGCACTTGAACAAATATCTGCGCCTAAAGCAATGGCTCTTAAAATATCAAATCCTGTTGCTATTTTTCCCGAAGCATTTAATTTGATGTGTTGTTTTAAATCGAAACCGACTAAAGTGTCATACACAAATGCCATTGCACTCCTAAAGGGCATGCCGACAGAATCGGAAAATTCGATTGGTGCAGCACCTGTTCCACCTTCTCCTCCATCGACAGAGATAAAATCTGGGTAAATTTCTGTTTTGAGCATGGCTTTACAGATACTAATAAACTCTGCTTTGTGTCCAATACATAATTTAAAACCAACTGGTTTTCCACCAGACAATTCTCGTAATTGTTGCAAGAATTTAAGTAAACCAACGGGTGTATTAAAGGCTTTATGATAAGGGGGAGATAAGACTGCTGTACCTTGTTCTACATTTCTTATTTTAGAAATTTCGAGCGTATTTTTTTTAGCGGGTAAAATACCACCATGCCCTGGTTTAGCCCCTTGCGATAGTTTTAATTCTATCATTTTTACAGATGGCTTACTTGAATTGGTTTTATACAACTCGGGGTCAAAATCACCGTCTTTGGTTCGACAACCGAAATAGCCAGTTCCTATTTGCCAAATTACATCCCCTGCTGGTTTTAAGTGATAAGGGCTTAAACCTCCTTCACCCGTATTATGCGCAAATCCGCCAATCTTAGCACCACCATTTAAGGCTAAAACGGCTCGACTACTCAACGACCCAAAACTCATCGCTGAGACATTTAATAAACTTGCCTCATAAGGTTGACTACATTGATGGTTGCCTATTTTTACTTTTGGGTTATGCGGTAAATCATGTGCATCTTTAGCTGCTATTGAATGCGACATCCATTCATATCCTTCTTGATAAACATCTTTTTGCGTGCCAAAAGGCGTTGTGTCTCTACCATTATTTGCTCTCGCATAAATAATCTCTCGATCCAGTCGATTAAAAGGTCGTCCGTCAATATCTGATTCGATAAAATATTGTCGAATTTTTGGGCGCATCATTTCTGCTACCTTTCTGAACCGACCTACAATCGGATAATTCCTACGAATAGTATCTTTTTTTTGAAAAAAATCATAAAAACCAAGGACTAAAAATGGGACTAAAACTAAAGATAACCACAAAAGGGGCTGCATTAGCCAAGCAGATAACCCTATGCCTATGAGTACAACGGCTGAAAAAAAGATAAATTCATTCCTCATCTGTAGTTGGTTTTCGTGTTTATTGAAGGACGTGGATAATAGCAAATATACAAGAAAGGTAAGAATTTTTGGGTATTAGGTTGAATACGTTTATCAAGGAGTGAAATGGAATGGTATTACCCTTTGTTTTTTTAATATCGCAGACTACTTTCAATATGCATATTATTTCACAAAAACGAGCTTACCTAGTTTTCTCTATGTACCTCTGTGTTTTTCTCAGCGAATCTCTGTGGAATAATTCTTCAAGTCTAGTTGTGTCACAGAGTTTCGCAGAGTCTTCACAAAGTTTCACAGAGGTAATAATCACTCAAATCGAATTTCTACTCGACGATTCAAGCGTTTTTTATCAAACTGATTATCTTCTCCTTTTCCTTCTGTAATTACCAAATTTGTATCAATGCCATTGAGCCGTAAGTATTTCGCAACATTTGCTGCTCTTTTTTTAGATAAGTCGAGGTTGTAATTGCTATCTCCACTTGTATCTGCATAACCATATATGGTTACTTTTTTATAAATGGATACATCCAGAGATGCCATTAATTTGTCTAGTTGTTTGGTAGCAAAAGGAGGAAGTCCAAAATCATTAAAGCCAAAATAAACAGTATGGAAAACAGGGTAAACTTTAGGTAGGAGCGTATCTTTTGGAATAGAAGGAATTATTGTGTCTGTAGGAATAGTCGCTTTTAGTATTGGTTGTAAATAAATGGTGATTGAATACAAGGATTTATTATCCCATTTTGGAATAATAGATTTGCTTTGGTATGGAAAATAATCGGTTGCTTGAATCGCTATGGATAAGGTTTTTTCAGCAGGTAAACAAAAGAAAAAGCGCCCATTTTTATCAATTTTAACTTTACCTCTAAGATTCGTTTCAAGATAAGTTTCAATAGGTAGTTGTGTTATGGAATCTTTGACAAAGCCTTCTACAAAAGTAGTTGGTGCGACTTCAAATTGATTCGGCATTTGAAATTTATAAATATCCATACCACCAAAACCGTCTGCTTTATCCGAAGCAAAATAACCCGTTTGATTATCAGAAGTTAGAAAAAAGCCCAATTCTCTAGCGGCAGTATTAATTGGTGCCCCTAAATTAATGGCTGCTTCCCAATACCCTTTTTCATTCCAATGACTCATAAAAATATCTTGTTCCCCCATGCCTAAATGACCTGTGGAAGAAAAGAATAAGGTTTTGCCATCATTGGTAATAAAAGGCGCTTCTTCGTAGCCTGTGGTATTGACGTTTTTGCCTAAATTTTTAGGCAGGTCCCAGTTTCCATCGGGCAATTTTTCGCTTACCCAAATATCGGTTAAACCTAATCCGCCTTTTCGATTACTTGCAAAATAGAGTTTATTTCCATCGCAACTAAGAGAAGCTTGGGATTCATAAAATTCAGAATTGACCATACCTTCCAGCTTTTCAATCGTAAGGATGGAATCTCCTTGAACGATCGCCTTGCGCAAATCACATCCGTTGGCAATGACACCTTCTTGTTCACAAACGGTATAAATCATCATCCTGCCATCTCTCGTAAAAGTACTCATTCCTTCATTGTTGGGCGAGGTAACTAAGAAATTAACCGCCTTTCCTTGTTGCCAGTTTTCATTAGCATGGCTATAAAATAAATTTTCATCTACAGGCATTTTTTTGATGATATCAAATTCACTAGCCGTATAAAAAAGGAGTCGTTGGTCATTAGAGACGTAAGGAAAATATTCGTTATTGGCTGTATTAATCGTTCCGCCAAGGTTTTCTATATAGTTGACAGTAGAAAAATTAATTAATTCTATGGCATTTTTACAGGCTCGAATACTATTAGGTAAACTTTCTAAATAGGTTCTTTCAAATTGCTGTTCTTTTGCCCCATTAAATCCAAAATCAGAAATAGGATTAGCTTGTAATTTTTCAAATTGATAAAAGTAATCCAATGCTTTTTGGTATTGCCCATTTCGATAATATACTCGTCCCAACTCAAAATATAAGCTTCTGGAAAAATTGGGATTTAAATCAATGACTTTTTCATATTGGACGATGGTAGAATCGTACTGTTCTAATAACTCGTAGGAAGTGCCTAAACCTCTCCACGCAGCCGTTAATTCGTCATTCGCTTTAAGTGCTTTCCTAAAGACTTTAATCGCTTTTTCTGGTTTCCCCTTTAACAAAAAAGTTTCTGCTTGTTGGTAATATACGCCTGCTTTTAGAGAGTCCGTTTGTGCTAGAAGTAGCACTTGATTTAAGCAAAGGAAACAAAAGAAAGCAAGCAGTTTGAGGAAGGCACATCGCATAAAAAGGATTATTTTTTAATAACGGTTATTGTATTAAAAGTAACGGCAGAAAATAGCTGGTTGATATATTTAGTTTTTCATTAATTTATTGAACCTTCTTTTAAATCGGTTTATGAATTATATTTTCCAATAATTTAAAATATTTTTTATTTCATAAAAAACTGATTATCAATTTTATAAATATTAATAAAAAAAATAAAAAAATACAAAAGGTAAATTTATTTTGTTTTGGAACAGATTTTGGCTTAGTTCTATTGTCTGTGAGGAAACTAAAGAGGAGTTTTTAAACGCTCAGACATCTATTATCTTTTTCAAAAAACTATAAACTCCTCAAAACACATTATTTATCCCATGAGAAAATTATTGACACAACCATTGCCGTTTGGCAATAATCTGCTAAAAGCCAAACTTCCAGCATTTTTAAATCGGTATGATCTATCGAATTTAAGCCTTCCTTGTTTGCCTTTATCCTTAACCATCAACTATTATTTATAGACTTGTTCTTCCAAAGAACACCATTTTGGATATTGACTTTACTATCGCTGGAATAAATCGAATGCACCTATTTGATGAGCTGATAAATACTTACACAAATACACAACAGCTCAAAAAAATAACAAATAAGTAAATACCCTTACACATCCTACTTATTTTTCTATCCTTACAATTCCTCAAAACTTCACCTACAAAGCATTTTCAACTTGGTTGATTAGTCATTGAATATCGATTAATCATAATCTTGTTTCTTTAATATACTGCCAATTCTTAGTCACCAAACTACACACAACGTCTAATCCTGTTTTAGTCAAAATCATCTTTCTAAAAAGAAGATAATTGACGAACAGACCTATTTTAATTTACTAAGAAATATACAATGAGGACGCTAACTTCTTTACTATTTTCTCTATCCCTACTGACTAGTTTGTCTAGTAAATTCACCAATTGGTTTTCTGCCGATACAAAGGATGAAATCAAGGTCACCTCATCAACCAATGCCTTACTAATGGCAATGGATTCTGTCTTTGTAGAAGATGCTTCCATTATTGAAGGGAATGATACTACAGTTATTGATACCCTCCGTTTTGTAGTAAGACGAACTTTAACAACAACTGATTTTACCGTCTATCATGGAATTGCAGATAGTACAGCAAGAGGAGGAGCCTACTTATTCAGGAATGGTCATACTGATTTTATACCAGTATGGGGGTCGATTGATTTTGAGCCTGGTGGGGATTTAACCGATACGATTAAAATACCCATTTTAGAAGACCAAAAGACTGAGTTGGATGAATATTTTAAAGTGCGGCTAACCTCCATTAGTAATGCTATTCCTACTGATCAGATTGTAATGGGTGACAGCATTGCGGTGGGAACAATCATCAATGATGATATGTCCTTTTTGTCTATTAGAGATACCTTGATTAACGAGGGAAATGCGGGTACAGATTCTTTATGCTTCGTAGTAGATTTGATAGGTGAACTGGATACTAGTTTCACCTTTAATTACGTGACGGCAGATAGTACGGCCACCGTTATGAACCTTGATTATAACATGCAGGGTATAGGCATTAGATTTGGTAGTGGTATGGGCGTTGGAGCATCTAATGGGGCTGGAATGCCTACAATCTTTAGAGGAATAGATACCATTAAAATAGGTATATTGGATGAACTGAAAGTAGAAAAAGATGAATTCTTAAAACTACTATCTTCAAATATTAGTGCTTTTGGTCGTTCTATTTTCTTTGAAAGTAATGATAGTCTTAGTGTTGGTACGATTACCAATAACGATATGGGACAAATTACTATTCGAGATACGATGGTTATGGAAGGAGATAGCGGTAGAGATACGCTGAAATTTGTCGTTACGGTAGATAATCCTGTTGACTCTTTAGGGCTTGTTTATATGACGATGGACAGTACCGCTTCCACAGTAATGGATACAGATTATGTCGCAGTTGTAATGGACACTTTTTATATGCACTGTAGTACTGTTGATACCATTAAGATAGCGGTTAATGGAGAAAACAAGGTAGAGTTAAATGAATTTTTAAAAATAAAATTAATAGAAATCTTACCAGGTGATCGGATGGTTAGTTTTGCTGATAGTATTGGGGTTGGTTCGATTCAAGATGATGACCAAGCAAAGATTTCCATCAGAGACACAATGGTGGTAGAAGGAGATAGCGGTACGGATACCCTGAAATTTATTATTACCTCTTCGGAATTAGCCGATACTATTGGGGTAGTTTATACGACTATGGATAGTACAGCGACAGCAGGAAGTGATTATGTAGCTACTCTAGATACCATTTATTTAAATAACTCATTGGTAGATACTATTAAAATTGCAGCTATCGGAAATGATACCGTAGAGATAGATGAATATTTAAAAGTACAATTAACTGAAATATTGCCAGGCAATCGAGCAGTCTGTTTTATGGATTCTTTAGCCATTGGAGAAATAATGAATGATGATACGGCTAAAGTGACGATTCGAGACACTATGGTCATTGAAGGAGATACGGGAAGAGATACTTTACGATTTGTGGTAAGTACCGATAATATAGTGGATACGTTAGGGCTTGTCTTTACTACTTTTGATAGTACTGCTTCTGCGGTTACAGATACGGATTATGTGGCTGCTATAAATGATACCATTTATTTAAATAACCTATCGGTAGATACCATTAAAATCGTCGTTAATGGTGAATGTCATGTAGAATTAGATGAATATTTAAAAGTTGCTTTAATAGAAATATTACCAGGTAATCGTGCGGTTTGTTTTGCAGATTCTTTAGCAATTGGTGAAATTGAAAATGATGATACTGCTAAAGTAACCTTAGTGGATGCAATGCTGATAGAAGGAAATTCAGGCACAGATAGCTTGAAATTTGCCGTTAATAGTAGCAAAATAGTTGATTCTTTAGGCCTTATTTATGCTACTGTAGATAGCACCGCAATGATTGCCGATAATGATTACGTTGCAGTTATTATGGACACCATTTATATCAGCGGCTTAACGGACACGATTAAAATTGCGGTTAATGGAGATAGCAAAGTAGAATTAGATCAATTTATGAAACTAAACTTGACGGCTATTTTACCAGGCAATCGAACGGTTTGTTTTACAGATTCTTCAGCGGTTGGTACTATTACTAATAACGATACGGCATATGTTTCGATTCGAGATACGATGATGCTTGAAGGGAATAGTGGTATAGATTCGCTTTGTTTTGTAGTTGATTTATCCACAGCAGTCGATACTGCTTTTGGGTACGATTATGCCACAATGGATAGTACCGCTACTATTTCGGATGCAGATTATGTCATGGAAGCTGCTCATCTTGATTTTAGTGATCTAACAGATACTATTTGTATTGTTCATAATGGAGATATGAAAGTCGAACTGAATGAATTCATTAAATTAAACCTTTCTGCTATTCAAGTAGGTGGTCGTGCTGTTTTCTTTACAGATAGTCTTGGTTTAGGTACGATTGTCAACGATGATACGGCTCGAATTAGTATTAGAGATACCTTATTAGTCGAAGGAAATAGTGGTGTAGATAGTTTACAATTTGTGGTGACTACTGATAAATTAGTCGATAGCTTAAAAGTAGTTTTTACTTCTTTTGATAGTACAGCATTAGTCGCAGATATGGATTATGTCATGCGAACCGATACCCTTTGTCTTACAGGTTTGACCGATACAGTAAAAATTGCGGTGCAAGGAGATCAGAAAGTAGAATTAAATGAATTTATCAAAGTTGCTTTAACAGAAATAATACCGAATAATCGAACGGTTCTATTTATGGACAGTCTTGCAGTCGGTACTATTGTAAATGATGACACCGCTAGAATTACCATTCGAGACACGCTGATTGTAGAGGGAGATATAGGCACTCAGCAATTAAAATTTGTGGTCACTTCCGATTTAGAGGTAGATACCATGTGTTTGGTCTATATGACTTTTGATAGTACTGCTACTACTGCGGACAACGATTATGTCATGACTAGTGATACTTTGTGGACTAGCGGTTTTGGCGACACCATTAGCATAACCGTCAATGGCGATAATAAAGTAGAAAATGATGAATTCTTCAAAGTCGATTTAAAAGAAATCTTACCAGGAGATAGGGCTATTTTCTTTGCGGATAGTTTAGCGGTAGGAACTATAGAAAATGATGACACGGCCTTTGTTTCTATTATAGACACCATGATTGTCGAAGGCAATACTGGAACTAGCTCCTTATGTTTTATTGCTAATTTATCTAGTCCAGTTGATACCGCTTTTGGTTATATGTATGCTACAATGGATAGTACAGGAACGGTCGCAGATAATGATTATGTAGCAGTTTCTACTACGGGTAACTTTACTGAATTAGCAGATACTTTATGTGTTACCATTAACGGAGATACAAAAGTTGAATTAGATAATTATTTCAAACTAATGCTATCCAATATTAATGCCGGAACTAGACCTGTTTTCTTTAGCGATAGCTTAGCAGCCGGCACCATAATAAACGATGATACGGCTCGACTAGTGATTAATGATGTTATTTTAGATGAGGGAGATACTGGTTTGACAAACTTTATATTTACCGTCACTTTAGATAGTGATTTGGATAGTGCCTTAATGATTGATTTTACAACCTGTGACAGTACGGCAACGATAGTAGACAACGATTATATAGCGAATACAGGCACATTAAATTTTGTAGGAACGGCTAATGAAACGGAGAATATTACAGTTAATGTCATTGCAGATGGAATTGTAGAAATTGACGAAATCTTTAGTGTTAAACTAAGTAATATCGCTTCTAGAGGCTTAAGTATAATTTTTGAAGATTCTTTAGGACTTGGTCAGATTCAAAATGATGATTTTGATCCAACTATTGTGGACCCTTGTAATTGCTTAGCTAATGAAACAAGTGTGGGTTCAGGGGATGGACAGTTTGCAGAAACCGTTAAAGTAACTTCTCAAACTGGAGAAATTTGGTATATCGCTTCTGTTACAGGGTTATATCAAGCACCTAGCGGGGCATTCCCTCCATCTAAAGGTGGTACAAATTACCCTTTAGTTGCCTTTATTACAGGAGTAGCTGGACAAAAATTAACGGCGACTAACTTAGGAAATGGCTTAAGTCATTACACTTTAAATGGATTGCATGTTGATGAAATAGGCTACGAAATCACAGTAACGAATGGTGTAGATGTGTTAAGTATTGGTAATCTTTGTCATTATGAAAAAGCTTGTGGAGCTGATCAGAAAGCAGCGATTCCTTTCTTTGCTGATGTAGATGGAGAAATGACTATTAAGAATTGTACGGGCGATAATCAATTCATTAGTGATGGCAAACATGTCTATGCAGATGCTGTTGCTCGTTATAATGAAATGACCATTTGTCCAAATGTTATAGGTCAGATTTTGACGGTTTCTTTCCAAGCATTTGACTTAGCTACCGGAGACACCTTAGCAGTCTACGATGGTATGGATACTACTGCGGCATTCATCGCTAAAGGTAGTGGCAATAGTGTTTCTTTAATGAATGGTGGTTGGGTCACTTCTAATTGCGATCCTAATATTAATCCAAGTGGTTGCTTAACCTTTGTGTTTACCACCAATGGAGACAATAATAAAGGGGCAGGCTGGGAAGCAAAAGTCAATTGTGCGCTACAAGGTATAACGACTTTGAACCCCGTAGACGATGTATTTGGTTCTGCTAAATGTGATAGTTTAAAGACCCCCGTTAACTTAAGAGTGCCAACGATTAATCGAAGTAGTTCAGATTGTTTATTAACCAATGATGATATAATCGTTACTTACTGCGACGTTCGAGATACTTTGCCAGCGGGATTATTAACTTATCCTGTTTTCCCATTCGGAACTTACGATGTGACTTACCGATTATTAGCCGATACGACTATTTCTGTAGCTAATAAAGTACATGTTTCTGCTCCATCTCTGGTTTGTAATGACACCGTTATTACGACTATTGGTCAAGGCTGTGTAACGATGCTTCGACCAGATGATTTGCTAGAGCGAACGTGTGATACAGCAGGACTCAATGTTAATCAATTTTATAGCATTAGTGTTAAAACAGATACGGGTGTTGTCATAGGAACTGGTCCTAATTATCCACTATTAGATGCAGGTAAAAATGGCAATATTACTTGTAATAATTATTACGAAGTTACCGTATTCCGGACATTAGAATCAACGATTAATGGCTGTAGCGAACAGTTAATTGACTCTTGTACAAGTGTCGTTAAATTAATAGATGGCATCAACCCAGTGTTTGTTGAAATTGAAGATGATACCATTTTTGGTTGCTATGATATGACCTTGACCCAAGATATGCTGCCTGCACCAGTTGTGATTGATAATTGTGAAATTGATCGATTGGTAGCTGCTATTCCACCAAATCTAAGTGGTGGTTGTGAAGCAGGTCAAACGATTGTGGTTACTTGGACCGCTTATGATTTATGTGGTAATTCAAGTACTGCAACTCAAAACGTACATATTCAAAGACCAACAAGCTTTATCATCCCTAAAGATACGATCTTAACTTGTGGTGCTGCGACCAATCCTCTATTTACTGGTTGGCCTACGATTGATTCAAATGGCGATGGCATAGGCGACCAGACTATTACGGATACGGATCCATACTGTAATTTTGAATTGGTTTATAGAGATCAAACAATTCTAGGTACTTGTGGATCAAGTTCTAATATACTTAGAATCTTTACTTTATTCGATGACTGTGAAAATGTCAATGAAGCCATTTATGTGGATACGCAATATGTTGTACTACGGGATACCATTGCACCTTTAGTCAATTGTCCAACGGGAGGAACACTTGGTAGTATAAACAATCCATATAGCTTCAGAACAACTTATAATGCCTGTACTGGATTGCCTGGAACAATTACGCCTCCAACTGGTACCGACGATTGTGATACTTCTTTAATAGCCATTCAAACTGGGGTTTATAATGTAGCAAATAATGTCAAAGTGGCTAATCATGTAGATTACTTAAATCCTCTAGAAGTTGGGACTTACCGAGTCGCTTATGTCTTACGAGATGATTGTGGGAATAACTCCGAAGAATGTAATGTCTATTTCAGAATAGCCGATCAAACTTTACCAACTGCCATCTGTACTGATGAATTAGTCGTAAGTTTAGCTTATGGTAGTTTAATGATTACTGCCGAAGATATTAGTGATGGCTCCTTCGATGCTTGCGGTATTGATACGCTACTAATTAGAAGAACCCTTTGTGGTAGTGAAACTGAATATGACGCAACTATTAATGATTATGTAGCTCAACAATTTGGGACTGAATTAGATGCCAACGGTTGGGGTGCTGCGATAGAAATTGGCTGTTGTGATATGAATACGGCCATTAAAGTACAATTATTAATCATTGATAAAGGTGGAAATCATAACAGATGTTGGTTAACTATTTCTCCTGAAAATCAACCACAATCTGTGTGTAGAGATTTACCTGATGCGATGGGAACTTGTGATGATTTTGAAACGAATTATATTGGTGAAAGTACCGACTTAAATGGTAATAAAGCATTTGATGATAACGAATGGCAACCTGTTCAAGAAAGTTTATTAGATGCCTTAAATCGTCAATTTGGTAGCCCTGCTTGTGATGCGACTAGTACCGTTTGTTTAAATAGTAATATTGAACAAGAATACCAGTTACTTAAAGAAGCTTGTGGCGTACAAACGATGAAAAGAAGGTTTAGAACTAGAAATTTTGATGCCACACCTTACCCTTGGTATTACCAGAACATTACGATTGATTATAAACCAGGTTGGTCTTTTACCTTCCCTGCGGATACTACGTTACAATGTGGTACAACAGATGTTGGTAATATTCCAGAAATGTTATTAGACATTAATCGAGGAACTTGTGATCAAATTGGTTGGGAGGTGAAAGATCAAGTATTTGAAACGGAAGATGGTTCTTGCTTCAAAGTACTGCGAGAATGGTCGGTTATTAATGCTTGTCAACATTCCAATGTGCAAGAGCCATTTGTTTTACCTAGAGATCAATTCGCAGGACATGTAACTGCCAATTCTAAACGAACTTTTACTTCTGAAGATGTTGTTTTCGGTACCGCTTTAAATACACAAGGGTACTTCACTTATACCCAAGTTATTATCGTAATGGATAATGAAGCACCAATTATTACCATTAAAGATGTAGATACGTGTATCGTTGGTGTTGCCGATGTTGCACCAATCTATGAGGCAGATGTCACCCCTGGTACTGCTCCTTATGAATGTGATACACTCCGATTATTCTCTGCAACAGGGATGGATTGTACGGCTAGTAATCAATTAGACTTTAGCTATCAAGTTTTTGTGGGCAATACTAGAGTGAATACAGGAACAGGTAGTTCTTTTTATCAAGTCGTACAACCTAATATTCCTTATACTATTCAATTTACCGCTTCCGATAATTGTGGAAATATTGGTACTTCTGAAAGAACCTTCACTTTTAGCGATTGTCGAAGACCTACCGCAAATTGTCGAAGTGTTTCCTTGAACTTTAATAATACAGGAACCGTCATTGTCGATGTAGCAGATATTAACCTCAATAGTTACGATAACTGTACTAGAACAAGCGATTTAGATTTAAGAATTTGGCATCCAGCCTTAAACGTAGGTGCTCCAACTAACTTAACAGAAGTGTTGACTTTACCAACTTCCGTTACTTTAGATTGTCAATACTTTAATAATTCAACTGCTAATTTATACGTCGTAGATGAAGCGCAACTTTACAGTTTGTGTGCTGCGGATATTATTTTAACAGACAATTTAAATACTTGTGGATTTGCAAGACCAATGATTACTGGAACGATCCAAACCATTACGGGAGATATGGTTGAACAAGTGTCTGTAGAAGTGACAGGAACAGGAGAAATGCCGATCATGGTTACTACCGATAATAGTGGAACTTTTAGTTATGAAGTGGAGCAAGGAGCAGATTACACCATCAAGCCAACGAAGGATTTGAATCCATTAAATGGGGTGTCTACTTTTGATTTAGTGCTGATGCAAAAGCATATTTTAGGGTTAAAACAGTTTGAGTCACCTTACCATTATATTGCCGCAGATATTAATCAATCGAAGACCGTTACTGCTTATGATATGGTCGTCCTACGTCAATTGATTTTAAATATTGTAACGGATTTCCCTAATAATGAAAGTTGGAAGTTTGTCAATATGGCGTACCCAATGGAAGCACCAAATCCACTTTTGGAAGGATATGAACAATCCTCTACGGTAACCAGTATTGATACGAATATTGATTTAGCATTTATGGCGGTAAAAGTAGGAGATGTAAATGATAGTGCTAAACCGAATGCTTTAATCGCAGGAGAAGATAGAAATTTCAATGGTCATTTAGATGTTCATGTAGCTGACCAAACAGTAGAAACTGGACAATCTTATGTGGTTGACTTTAAGGTAACCGATTTAGCTAAAATTGAAGGCTATCAATTCACCTTAGCCTATGACGGATTAACTTTTGAAAATTGGGCAGGTGGCATCGTTGGTGAAAATCACTTTGGCTACACGCTAGCTGAAAGGGGCTTTATTACAACTAGCTGGAATCAATCGAGTAATGTGCCATCAACTAAAGAAGAAGCCACTTTCAAATTAAGGTTTACTGCAAATGAGACTGGTTTACTAAGCGAACTATTGACCATCAACTCTGCCTTTACACCAGCAGAAGGGTATAATACAGCTAGTGAATTATTAGATGTGCAACTGGTATTTGAAGAAGCGGCAATTGGTACTCAAACATTAGCATTATATCAGAATCGACCGAATCCATTTAAGGAAGAAACCAAGGTTAATTTCTACCTGCCTCAAGCATCACCAGCAACTTTAACGATTATGGATGTACATGGAAAGGTCGTTAAAACCATTCAAGGTGATTATGAAAAAGGGGAACATAGCATTGTTTTAAATCGACAAGATTTAGCAGGAAGCGGTTTATTTTATTATCAATTAGCGACTGCGACTGGAAAAGTAACAAAGACGATGTTGATCCTAGATTAAAGACAAAGATTACGCTAACGGGTCAGATGCCTGCCTAACATCCAGTATCTGACACTGTTTAGCCAGCTAAAAACATAAAAGAGCCAATTTATTTAACCTACTTACACACATAAGTTTCCCGAATTTTCTTTATGAAGGTTCGGGATTTCTTATTAACTACCGTAACTCCTTCCGAATCACCAATTTTAAACCAGACCATTTTTCGTCTACGGCACATTTTTTAACGTCTACAAGACTAGTCGTTAAAGCCGTATCACGTACGATATGCTCCGTTAAATCCGTTGGAATTTTACTGGCTTTTTTATACCAAGACACCCAAATAAGACCATCTCGCTCAATTTCCTTTTCTAACTGAAAAATAAATTGCTCAAAAGTGGCCATGTCTTTGGCAAAGAGATGAATGTAATTGGCTAGCTTCGAATGATCAGAAAGGAATTTTACACCATCAGGAAGTGGCCCCAATAAATCCAAAAAATTAGCAGGAGGATAAATCAATCGGACTTTAAAATTTTCTTTAATGCCCAATTTTTTCACAAGCGGTGTTTTAGAATATCCAGCCATTGTATTTCAAATTTGAAGGTTTTAATTTTACGTTTTCAAAAATTAGCTAAAAGAAACGCTTTTTTCTAAACTTTTTGAAGAAAAAAAAGGTATTAATTAAAGGACAATGATAAAGAAATTGTCTTATTAAAAAACGATGAGCGATTAACTTTAAAATTATGCTTTCGTTAATACTAAATTATAAACTAGACTAAACTTATTATTATGGCTATAATGATTACGGATGAGTGCATTAATTGCGGCGCTTGCGAACCAGAATGCCCAAACAATGCAATTTATGAAGGTGGAGTAGAGTGGGCCGTTTCTGATGGTACTTCTGTTTCTGGAGACTACGAACTTGAAACTGGCGCTTCAGTAGATGCAGACGCTCAAAATGAACCTGTAGAAGAAGATTTCTATTATATATCTCCTGATAAATGTACCGAATGCAAAGGATTTCACGAAGAACCACAATGTGCGGCGGTATGTCCAGTAGATTGTTGTGTTGATGATCCTGAACGAAGAGAATCGGATGAAGTTTTGTTGGCAAGAAAAGCAAGATTACATTTGTGAAAATAATTAGATAAATAGTTGAGTATAAAGTACTTAATTAGTACCTTATACTCTTCTTTTAAAAAATATAAAAAAATAAATTGCTTTATACTTGACATATTGGTAACTATAGTTTTATATTTGCACTCGCTTTGAAAGAAAAGCAAATTATTAAGCGAAAGTAGCTCAGCTGGTAGAGCACGACCTTGCCAAGGTCGGGGTCGCGGGTTCGAATCCCGTCTTTCGCTCAAAGCCTTCATAAGGAAGGCTTTTTTTGTGTCGATTTAATGTACACACTACCTGCCCGGGTGGTGGAATTGGTAGACACGCAGGACTTAAAAGGAAATGTTTTCCATTTCAAATTTGAGTGCCCTTGGAGAAATCCTTGGAGTAGAACTTCTCAAATTCGGGGAAGCCTTCGCTGATTTATTTAGCATGGTAATCCCGAGCTAAGCCTTTCAAGAAATTGATCGGAAAGTGTAGAGACTTAACGGGAAGTGCCTAAGTTCTTTCGAGAATAAGGTAAAGAGAAAGTCCAGACCACAAAATTTCGATAACTCATCGAAATCGCAGTTAAAACTGTAGTTGGTAAGAAAATCCTGTGGCTTCGGCCGTGCGGGTTCGATTCCCGCTCCGGGTACAAAAGCCTTCATAATTTTGTTATGAGGGCTTTTGGCGTTTTTATATCTTTCTTTTTTATCTTTAGGCAAAAAATCGGATGATAAAAGAATGGTTTATAGAACAAAGAATTGATGATAAAGTTTTCATTGAAATTTGTGAAAATGCCCAATCAATGTCCGAGGCAGCTTCAAAACTTGGCCTTCATTTCAATTCCTTCAAGAAAAGAGCAATTGAATTAGGCTGCTATAAGCCGAACCAAGCAGGCATTGGTCTTAGAAAGAATATGCCTAAGATTCCGCTTTCAGAAATAATCTAGGACAACCTTCATCCAAACTATCAGACTTATAAACGAAAACAACGATTACTGGAGGAAGGTATCAAAGAGAATTGCTGTGAGATTTGTAATATTTCCGAATGGAATGGACTTCCTATTAATATGGAATTACATCACACAGACGGCAATATAACGAATCATTTATTAGAAAATTTGGAAATGATTTGCCCTAATTGTCACAGTCAGACGGATAACTATCGAGCTAAAAATAAGTAAGCCCCGCAAAATGCGAGGCTTCAATCAAGTCCATTTCAGAACATAATAAGTGAATATATCTTTTATCTTCAAAACATGGTGATTTTCAAAATCACCATGTTTTAAACAATTACTAACTGATGTTACGAAGAAGCACCAAAGATGCGGTATATATTAACATAGGGCGAAAGCCCTATGGAAATGAAATGCCGCATAAACATTAACTCTGAAAGAGCGACATCTAAAACATCACACGATTTATGTCGCACCTTTGGTGCTCAATAGTTTTTCTTTGCATAACATCAGTTACTAATCTGCATTAAACACTTTTCCAGAGCCTCTAGTCGTCACCTTCAAATCTGGATCGCCTTTATAATAAACATCCCCACTTCCTTCAATCATAATTTCCAAAAAATCAGAAATGTTGACTTGGGCATCGCCACTTCCATCAATTTCGACTTGACCATCTCTTGCCAATAGATCAAAAGCTAGTAAATCACCTGACCCTCTCAAATTGGCGTCCAAAGTAGCAGTTACACCTTCTATTTCTAGTTTTCCAGAACCTGTATTTCTAGCAATAACAATATCGCCTTCTAGCGATAATTGAATATCACCAGAGCCATTATTTTTGATTTCTAAATCATTGATTTTTAGAATGTCGTCGCTTTGGATTTTACCTGATCCATTATTGGCAATAAACGTAAGATTAGGGGCGGTGATGTAAATTCTTAAGACATCACTATCTTCAATACAGTCATTAAATTCAATCTCCCAAACATCATTTCTTACCCTAGTTTCTAATTCATCAATGATGTTTTCTTGCCCTTTTACGGTCACTTCTAACTCATCTCCTTCTCTGAGGTACACTTGGGCATCGACATTCAATTCAAAACCCGTAAATTCAGAGAGGTTTAAATCTTGGGTTACCGTACTACCAAACCCTTCTTCGCAATTATTAGAAAAATTAGGGCTTCTGCCATCGTCATCAAAGTCAAAATAGCAAGAAGTTAAACTAAAAGATAAAACGGCAACAAGGGCCAATAATTTCGTAATTTGATTCATGATTTTTAAGTAATTAATTACAAGATGACAGGATTTTCATGATGAACGAGCGATTCCGAAGGATAAATGTTCGGATGAGCAAACACCGTTTGTGAACCGTAAAACGGACGGGATGCTCAAGCGAAAGAACCGCAAAGCGGACAAATAGAATTAATCCTTGTCAGGTGATTTCTTGTACAGTTAAAAAAGTTATTTATAGTGGGCATAATATAGGCTATTGCTTGCCAGTCAATTGACTTCAAACAGTAGGTTTATTATTACCCGTTTTTTAAAATTGATACTACATTATCTGTTAAAGTAAGGGGCAATTTACTTCAATTATTTAAACACTTTTAGCTGATTTTTATACAGCTAAAAAACATAAAAAAATCATAATGATCAGCGTCTATCAGCGTCAAAAGAAATTAAAATCGAAAACCACCATTTATCCCAAACCACATTTTCCAGTTGGTATTTTTTCGAGTCGTATCTAAGATGGTATAGTCTGGTAATTCAGAACCGATTATTGCTAAAGTTTCTGCATTCATTCGTTTGGAAACTAATAAATTCCAGCTTGGTCCTAGAAAAACACTCTTTTTTCCCTGTAAACGCCAATCAAAACTAAATTTAAACTGATTGAGTAAATTTAATTCCTTCGTCCAGATATCCCCTTCATTGACATGAGACGCTACATATTCTAGATGAAAATGCTGTCGTTCTTTTAGTTGAAAAGCGGTGCCTACTCCATAACCAATACTCCAAGTATCTTCTGTAAATCGACTGCCAAATTGAAAAATATTATAAAATTTTCGGGCACCTGTTTTAATTCCAACACTTGCATATAGCGCATCATTCGCTCCCACTTCTATCCTGTTATATCCATTTTTGACAATATTCAGAAAACCAAAGGATGTTTTTTCTGATTTATCCGAAATATTCACCAAGCCTATTTGTCTACCTGCTACGTCATCTGCAATATTAATTAAACCAACCTGCAAGGTCTTTACCTCACTTGCTTTATTAATGCCTAAAGAAAATTGCATATCTGCTTTTCCTTTCGCATAATTGCTAACTAATGATGCCTGGACTCCATCAAAGTCTGCTTGGATAAAATTAGCAATTCCTGCTATTTGAATTACACTAGCCGTATTGGCAATATTAAATAAACTAGCTTGTACACCTTTTGTAAAGCCTTTATTATAATTAAAAATGGTGGCTAATTGCCCACCTTGAGCGTCTCCTTCTACTTGGTTGCCAATACCTGCTAATTGAAAACCTCGCATATTATTGGTAATGGTATTGACGAAACCACCCACTTCGATTCCATTTAATCCACCATTGCGACCCCATAAAATATTAAAAGAAAAAGTATTCGTTGTATTTTCTGCCAGTTCTCTATTCGTACCATAAGGAGGAATAAGGGTTACCTGAACCATCTCTTTTTCTAGAAAGCTATTCGTTATGTTAGTCTTATCGGGTGCTTCTAAGGTTGATACCGTTTTGACAATTTTCATTTCTGCCAATACTTCAGCAGGAATTGGATGTTCCCAAACTAAAATTGGATAACTGCTTCTTTTTAAAAAAGAAAGCTCCTCCATTTTAATATTTCGATTGCGTTCAATCGACGGTTCAATTATTGAAATTACTTCTTTCGATTCATCTATTTTTAAAGCGATGCTATTCCCGATTACCGCATAAATAATTTGAGTCGGAGTAAATAACTTATGTAAGCCTTCTCCTAATGGAATGTTTCGCTCCGTAATGGTAATTCGTTTTTTTACAGGAATAAAATTACTACTGTAGGAAAAAGGTATCCCGTATTTTCGGCTCACATCTGATAAAATAAACCCTAATCGTTGATTTTTATAGCGTAAAGTCACTTTGCGATTCAAGTCTACCGTTTGCGCATTTAAACACAAAGGCAATAGAAATAAAAATACCAATTGGGCGATTTTTATCATTGAATCTTAGTTAGGTTTTTTAGTTGATGTATGTTGTCAGTCTAACCGAATTTAATCACAGCCTTTTCCTGAAAAACTGAAAGTTGTATCTGTTGTTTGCTCGATTCTTAGGCCTATTGCATATTCAATTTGATTTAATAATACCTCTAAAACTGGCTGTGTGTGTGTCTGTGTATTATTCCAAACACAATTATAGATTTTACTATTCTCTACTTCTATCTCAATATCATAATAGCGTTCTAAGGACTCTATTACTTCTGGTAATTGTGATTTATTAAATCGTAAAGCGCCTTTTTTCCAAGCTGCCGCATTCAATTTAACCAAAGTCAATTTTTTGACTTCTTGATTACTTTTAGTATAAGTAGCAAATTCCCCTTTGGTTAATAATGCATTTTCTTGCGTATCATTTTCTGCTGAAAAATTAACCTTTCCCGTTTCTACTGCAATCTCCACTTTATTTTCATCAGGATAAGCCCGCACATTAAAAGAAGTACCTAAAACTTTAGTCTTTGAATCCCCTGCAAAAATTTCAAAAGATTGACCATTTTTCTTAGCCACTTCAAAAAATGCTTCTCCTTCTAAGTAGACAATCCGTTGATTAAATGATTTTTCATATTGTATACTACTATTTTGATTTAACCAAATCTTACTGCCATCAGGTAAATCAATTGTCGTTTTTTCTTGTGCGATTGTTCGTCGATTAATCATTTCGCCGTCGCTAAAAATAGGATATTGCCAAAATGCAATGCCTAATAATATAACCGCTGCTGCGGCAATCCGCATCCAAGGTTTGAAAAAAGCAAGGGGACGAATGATAGCTTCTGGTTTCGCCACTTTTCTAGCTGTTGCCAACCGATGATCCATTTTATTCCAAGCCACTTCCATATTTGGCTGAAATCCTAATTCGGATGGTTCGGAGGCTTCCCAAACTTCCATACTATCTTCCAGTAGGGCTTTATTTGCAGGATTTTCTTCGATCCAGGCAAATAGCTCCTCTCTTTCCTTCGAATCACTATTATCCGAAAGATACTTTGCTATGCTATTTAAATTTTGCTCCTCTTTCATACAGCTTTAACCATTTCTATAATTAAGATGACGTAAAGATTATATCACCCCTATCACAAAAATAAATTTTTTAAAATTAGTTTTATAATAATACTTCTAAACGATGCTAAGTTGTCGCTTTTCCAGCTAGTAATTTAATAGTAAGACCTATTTCCTACACTAAAGTAACTCGAAATAGCCCAAATCAAACTCGGATTTTTTCTGTAGCACCAAGTGCTGCTTGGCGTATTTTTATCACGGATAATTTTCACTATAGACATTTAACCGTTTTATAACCTAATGTTTTAAATGCATACTTAGTACAAAATAGGATCGTAAAAAATATTAAACCCATATTTTAATCTGTTGGACTTTAAAATAATTATCCTAATTTACTTTTCATTAATTTGTTAACCGATGGACTAATTCTACCTAAATAATTGATTACCCATTTTTAATAAATATTATTTTTAATAAATTATATTAAAGCTATTATTGTGACTAGGAAAAATGACATTTTTTTTTAATATTTTATTTAAAATATATGGAGAATCTCCATTTTATTTCTAAATTCGCATCATAAAGAAACTAAACCTCTCAAATTACATCTTTCCCTTCAGAACATTTCTATATCAACGAAAGATATAATCTAATCTCAGTTACATTGTGGGCATTTATTATACAACATAGCATATTAAGACTATGCTGTTTATTATATTTATTATGGCTAATACCATTAAGATAGGCCATCCTTGTAGGATTACTGGTACTGTTTCTATACCATCCTACAATTAACCGATTTAAGGACATCTCGATACCTCCACGGACTAGTAAATAACCTTGTGTTACTGCACTATGAAATACAAGTTTGTCCGTCGGGGTATTTTTTATTTACAAGATGATATGGAATTTCCAAACTACTGCCGTTTATAATCCTGGAAAAAAAGCGTCTTCAAAATGATTGATTTCAATACTTTTAGGACTCGGCATGAGAATACCAATAATATCAAAACGGATTTCCCAAGTGTGGTTGATTTGGTGCATATAAGCAGCCGCGGCATCTTGTAATAACACTTTTTTACGAGTAGAAACAAAAGATTCGGGTTTACCAAAATAATCATAACTGCGCGTCTTTACTTCTACGAAAACAAGAATAGACCCATCTTTAGCAATTATATCTACCTCTGACCGACGAAATCGCCAATTGGTTTCCAATATTTCATACCCTTTCTCTTTTAGAAATTGGACGGCTAAATCTTCTCCCTTTTTTCCTGTTTCTAAATGTTTTGCCATGGCTACTACTTAATTTAGGTTATTTTTAACGCTTTTTCGCATAGTTTTTGTTATAATATATAATGTGGAAGTTTTATATTAACACCTTCGCAAGTTAAGCATTTCTGTTGATGCTCTAAATTAATTACCATGCGTTTATTTATTTTTGGTAGCCTCTTATTTCTATTTCAAATCACTATTTTTGGTCAGAGTAAGGACTTAAAAAAAGCTAATCAGCTTTTTAAAGAAGATAAATATGCTTTAGCAATACCGCATTATCAAAAGGCCTTAAACACGAAAAAGAATTTAAGTATTAAGAGCAAATTAGCTTTTTGCTATAAGATTACCAATCAAATGGCGAAAGCTGCCGATTTATACGCAGAGATAGTTGCCAATGATAGGGTCAAAACAAAATCCTATTTCTATTACGCAGAAACACTTATGAGTAGTGGGCAGTATGATAAGGCCAAAGAGTGGTTTCGCAAATATGCAGCCATTGAAATGGAAGATGAAGTTGTAGACAGAATGATTGCTGCTTGTGATTTTGCTAAAACAGTCCAGCCCTATTTTGGACATGCAACGGCAACTGCTTTTACTCAAAATTCCGAAGAAGACGATAATGCACCCGTTTTTTGGGCTAATGGCATTGTCTTTACTTCTGACAGGAAAGGAAAACTAAAATTTTTAGATACCAAGTCAGGTGCTACCGATAGAAGTTATTTGCGCTTATACCATAGCGAAGCATTACCAGATGGCACTTTTGGCGAACCCAAAGAATACATTTCTAAAATCAATGATGCAAGAAAAAATACGGGCATGGCAACGTTTCAGCCCGATGGTTCGTCCATGTTTTTTACTAGAAATGGTACTTCTTTAAATAAACAAAATGCCTATTGTTTGCAACTGCTTGAAGCTAAATCTAACGATGGAAAAAATTGGCAAAAAGCAGCAGTTGTTCCATTTTGTAGAAAAGCTTCCAATTATATGCATCCCGCCATTTCACCAGATGGAAAATCTCTGTTCTTTGTTTCTGATAAAGCAGGAGGTCAAGGAGGTACCGATATTTACGTTTCTCGAAAGCAGAAGGATAGATGGGGACGACCAGAAAATCTAGGCGAACAAATTAATACCGATGGACACGAAGGTTTCCCTTTTATGCATGCTAATGGAAAACTCTATTTCTGTTCTAAAGGGCATTTAGGCTTAGGTGGTTTTGATATTTTTGTAACGGAAAGGAAAGAAGATGGAACTTGGTTTACCCCCATTAATCTAGGTGCGCCGATTAATAGCCCCGCAGATGATATTTCTATTTTCATTGATGCAAATGAAGAAAAAGGTGTTTTTACTTCCTCTAGAACTGGTGGCGATGATGACATTTTTTTACTGTCTTTTGTTCCTCAAGCCGTTGCTATTAATACAGGGGACGAAACAACAGTCATTATAGAAAAGGAAGCAGCAAGTACCGAACAGCCTTCTGAAACGATGTCTTCTATCATAAATGCTGCACCTATTGAAACGGTCGTAACTAAAGAAACAACAATAATTAATGTAGAAGAAAAAGTACCCGAGTTTCAAGAAACAACAACTATTATAATCAAAGAAAAAGGAGAAACTGTTCAACCAACCGATTTTTTACAACTGGCAAATGTAGAAATGATAAACGAAGAGGTAGAAAAATTATATAGTTTACCTACTATCGAATTTTTTGAGGGCGAATATTTTGTCACTTATAAAATTGCAGAAGAATTAGATAAAGTAGCGGTTATTTTAAAGGAGTATCATTCCCTAACCATCGAAGTTGCGGCACATACTGCTAATCTTAGTAGTTATGAAGAAAAAATGAGCTTGACGCAAAAACGAGCGAATGAAATTATTGATTATTTACAAAGAAAAGGGGTCGCTAAAAATAGATTGGTTGCCAAAGGATATGGTGGGCAACAGCCGCTTAATAACTGTTTGATGGATATAGATTGCGCAATTGAAGAACATGCGATTAATGATCGTATAGAAATTAAAGTAACATTGAAAAAATGATAATTCTATACTTTAAGCTAATTCATTGACTATCAACTTTAATAGTTCATCGTTTATAGTTCATCATTCCTAAAATGCTTTCCAAGTAAATCCAACCATCAGAAATAAATTATCAATTCCAATATTAGGCGATAAAAAACCCGCATTAGAAATATGCCTAAATCTTGATTTGAGGCTCACACCAAATTGTTTTCCCAATTGTTGATAATAACCAACCTCTATATTATCCGAAAAAATAAAGCCTTTCGCTTGAATACTTGTTTCTAGAGATAAATAATGTGGTCCTGCGCTTAACGCAAATGCAAGTCCATTTTTTTCCCTAAAAGGGATAAAATAGTTAACGCCTAGGTTTGCGCCAAATTCAAAGGTGGTTGAAAAAGGAGTTGGTGGATTATTAAGGACAAATTGAGGTTCTACAAAAGCAGTAAAAAAACTTTTTTTCTTGGATTTAAATTGATACAAAGGGAATCTTGCGGTAACAAATAGTGGCGTATAGTTATAGCCTTCGGGTAACTTTTCGTGGATGACGGAATAACCGATGGCGAATTCTTTTACCTTTTCTTGAGCTATTAGTAAATTTGACAATAGACAACATAAAGCTAATAGAAAAGAAAAGAGCAATCGACGAATTGCCGATTGCTCTTTTTTATATAATTTAGTTATTGTCATTTTTGCTAGATTTGACGATAAACTGCTAACTGAATTAGCTTGCTACTTGTCTACCATGACAACGTTTAAATTTCTTTCCGCTACCACAAGGACAAGGTTCGTTTCGACCTACTTTCTTTTCTTCTCTTTTGAAAGTTTCTGGCTTTCTTCGACGACTCACACCTTCAGCAGCTCTACGGGCAGCGACATCTTCGCTTCTAGTATCACTATTGGTATTGGTTTTACTAAAATCTGTTTGTCGTTGTTTCGCTTCGGCTAAAGTTGTGCCTCCAGAGAAAATCAACGTTCCTTTAGATAAATAAGACGTAACTTCTTCGTTAATTCTATTCACTAAGCTCTCGAATAAATTATACGCTTCCATCTTATACACTACTAATGGATCTTTTTGCTCAAAAGAAGCGGATTGTACCGAATCTTTTAGTTCATCCATTGATCGTAAATGCTCTTTCCAAGTATCATCAATCAATGCTAAACTAACTGCTTTTTCAATATCACTTACAATGGTTTTACCGTTGGACTCCACCGCTTTTTTGATATTAGCGGCAATTGGTAGTGGATTTTTTCGACCATCCGTAAATGGTGTTAAAATATCTTTGTACCGAGGTTGATTTTCGTGAACATCTTTAATAATCGGTAGGAGTACTGTTGCAATATCATCACTCTTCGTATCGTAATATTGTACAAATTCGTTCTGGTACATTTCTACCAAATCATCCGTACTAGCTCCCTCAAATTCTTCTTTGGTAATCTTTGGATCAAAACCAATCAATCCAACAGAATCCATTTTAAAGCTATCATATGTCCCTCCTTCTTTATGACTTGCAGCTACATTTTCAGTCAAAGACAAAAACATATTATTTAAGTCAACCGATAAACGTTCTCCCGAAAGTGCATTTCTACGTTTTTTGTAAATCGCCTCTCTCTGGATGTTCATTACATCATCATATTCCAATAAACGCTTTCTGATACCGAAATTATTCTCTTCTACTTTCTTCTGCGCTCGCTCAATCGACTTAGAGACCATAGAGTGCTGAATCACTTCTCCTTCCTCATGGCCCATTTTATCCATCAGCTTCGCAATTCTTTCTGATTGGAATAAACGCATTAATTTATCCTCTAAAGAAATATAGAATTGCGAACTACCTGGATCTCCTTGACGACCTGCCCGACCTCTTAACTGTCTATCTACCCGTCGAGAATCATGTCTTTCTGTACCAATAATCGCTAAACCACCTGCTTTTTTCACTTCCTCAGAAATCTTAATATCCGTTCCCCGACCTGCCATATTGGTTGCAATCGTCACTTTTCCAGGTTTACCTGCTTCTGCGACAATGTCTGCTTCTCTTTGGTGCTGCTTGGCATTCAAAACATTATGGTCAATGCCTTTCGCTTTTAGCACTCGACTTAAGTTTTCAGAAATATCTACAGACGTTGTACCTACTAGAACAGGACGACCTTGTGCAGTTAATACGCCAATATCGTTTATTACTGCATTGAATTTTTCCCGTTCTGTTTTATAAACTAAATCTTGTCGGTCATCTCTAGCAATTGGTCGATTAGTAGGAATTACGACTACATCCAATTTATAGATTTCCCAAAGTTCACTTGCTTCCGTCTCTGCCGTACCTGTCATACCTCCTAATTTGTGGTACATTCGGAAATAGTTTTGCAAAGTTACCGTTGCGTATGTTTGAGTAATATCTCCAATCTTCACATTTTCTTTTGCTTCTAATGCTTGGTGTAATCCATCGGAATATCGACGACCTTCCATCATCCGTCCAGTCTGCTCATCGACAATCTTTACCTCATTGTCCATCACCACATATTCATCATCTTTTTCAAAAAGCGTATACGCTTTTAATAATTGATTGACGGCATGTAATCGACGAGATTTTACCGCAAAGTCTTGTGATAATTTCTGTTTCGCTTCTACTTTTTGACTTGCCTCTAAATCCTCTGCATCTTCGATTTCCATCATCTCCAAGGTAATGTCAGGCATTACGAAGAAAGAATTGTCCGATTCTCCTTTAGACAAATATTCAACGCCACGTTCGGTTAATTCAACGTTTCGATTCTTTTCATCAATCGTAAATAACAAAGGCTCATCCGCTACATGCATATTTTTGGATTGCTCCTGCATATAAAAGTTCTCCGCATTTTGCAATTCTACTTTTACCCCTTCTTCACTCAAAAATTTAATTAAGGGCTTGTTCTTAGGCAATGCTCTAAAAGAACGTAATAACGCCATTCCAACTTCTCCCTCTCCGTTTCCAAACTCTCCTGCGTTGAATAACTTCTTAGCTTCCGTTAAATAATCCGTTGCTATTTTTCGCTGCGCATTAATTAATCGTTCCACCTTTGGCTTTAACTCTAAATATTCTTGGTCTTCTGCCCCTTTAGGGACTGGTCCAGAAATAATTAAAGGCGTTCGAGCGTCATCAATCAAAACAGAATCGACCTCATCAATCATACAGAAATGGTGTTTTCCTTGTACCATTTCATCCTCAGATTTCACCATATTATCTCTCAAATAATCGAAACCAAATTCATTATTTGTTCCATAGGTAATATCACAATTATAAGCCGCTACTCTTTGTGGAGAGTGTGGTCGATATTTATCAATACAATCCACCGTCAAATGCAAGAATTCAAAAATAGGTCCGACCCATTCGCAATCCCGACGAGCTAAGTAATCATTCACCGTAATAACGTGAACCCCTTGACCTGACAAACCATTTAAGTAAGCAGGCAAAGTCGCTACTAAAGTTTTTCCTTCTCCCGTTGCCATCTCCGCAATCTTTCCATCGTGTAATACCATTCCTCCAATCAATTGCACATCATAATGCACCATATTCCACGTAACCTCTCCACCTGCTGCTAACCAACTGTTTTGCCAAGTTGCTTGGTCGTTACTTATGGTAATGTAATTTTTCTTGGTATTCCCTGCTAAATTTCTATCGTGCTCCGTTGCCGTAACCGTCAAGGTTTCGTTATTAGAAAAACGACGAGCCGTTTCTTTCACCACCGCAAAAGCTTCTGGTAATAATTCCCTTAGAATATCTTCTAAATGCTTATCTCGATCTTTGGTAATCTCATCCATTTGCTTAAAAAGGGATTCCTTTTCATACAAATTTTCCTCTGTCTTAGCTTGATCTTTTAAAGACTGAATGTCTTCATCAATACCCGCTAAATGCTCTTTGATTCTAGCTCTAAATTCAAGGGTCTTATTCCTCAATTCATCGTGACTAAGATTTTGCAATTTGGCAAACTCCTCATTGGTTTGGTCCACAAAAGGCATATAATGTGCCTCATCTCTATCATATTTAGTACCAAACAATTTCTTTATAAATCCAAACATGGGTTGTATATATTATATAATTTAGTATTGATAAAAAATATAAACTTCTCTTTTGGGTTTTTGAATTGACGATTTTTTCTATAAGTTTTAGCTCATACAAAAAATAATCATTTCAAAAACGAAAAATTTATTTTTCATCGTTAGTTAAATGTCTATTATTCAATTGAAAACGCAAAGATAACAAGTATTGGTATCTATCGTTCTATAGGAAAGCTTAATATCTGATAAATGGGTACATAATTTATACCAATGCTAGATTTTGGTCTTTTTTCTGACAGAATGGCGGAGAAACCATAAGTTTCCTGCTATATTAGCAGTCTATTTAAAAACTAACTGACATGAATTTCAAAAACTATTTTTTGGATACTGAATCTCACTCTTTATTTAATATCCCAATCTTATCTTTTTAGCAATGGGACTGTACGGTGCTTATGAATTATTATATGCTAAAAATAGTTTTGCAGAAAAGATAGCGCTTTATATTTCTAGTATGATAGCGTGGAGTTGTATTTTTATGCAAGTCTTCTTAAAAGCTGTTGGGTTTTATAATAACAAATAATCTATAATAGGCTTCTACTTAACCCGAGGCTTTTTATAAAGTGGCACCGTAGAACAAGGCTCCCCAAACATAATACTTTTAGCAACTGGCTGTAATCGTCGAGTCAATTCCACATAAGCCGCAGTAGGCACAGGTTTACCACTACAACCTTTAATGACCAATAATTTATTTTTGTATTGACTAATGTCCAATTTATCTAAAATATTGATAAAACTATTTTTATAAAATTCTTCGGCAGCCCCTTGAAAAATGCTTTTCGCAACAGGTGTTGCATAGACCGTCACTAACATATACGCCCAGATCGGAATAATAGCATCCGTAGAACAAGTGATTAATAAATGTTTATCGGCATATTGCGACCAATCCAACTCTTTTAAGGCTTTCCTGAAATCTTTTTCTTTTAGGATTAATTCCATAAACAAATAATCCTTTAAATCGAAAGTCGCAATTTCTCCTTCTGGAAAAAAGTCTTCTAAATTTAAAGTGATTAATCCACTTGCTGCTACTCTATTAACTAATGGCTTGGTATCCATAATGAACGATTTACGGTCAACGGTTTATGGTTGACGGTTTAAATTTAAATGCCTCTTAATAAATACAATAATTGAAGGAAATAGGTTTAAGCTTCATTAATTTACTTATCGAAAGTAGCAAATAATAACTTCAATTAACTTCAATTAACGCCCTATTATCAGTTTAACAAATTTTTAACGGGCAAAAAAACGTTAATAGCAACGGACAATCGCTAACTATGCGTTAAAAATTGGAAGTTTGCATTTAAAAATGGACAGTTGCAAAGAAAAATTGTCAACTCTTCTAAAAAACACTTAATTTTGTGCGCTTATGATAAACAGGTATGCAATAGGCTTTTTATTTGGGCTATTATTTTTATTCGGTTCTTGTCGAAGTGAATTTGAAAAAATTCGGACGAATCCAGACCCAACATTTTTACAAAAAAAAGCATTCGAATATTATGATGCAGGGGATTATCAAAAAGCACAAACGCTATTTGAACTAATCATCAATGGGCTAAGAGGAAAGGCAGATGCTGAAAAAGTGTATTTTGCTTACGCTTATACGCATTACTATCAGGAGAAATATATCTTAGCGTCCTATTATTTCAAGAATTTCGTATCTACTTACGGGAATAGTGCGTACAAGGAAGAGGCAGAATATATGTCTGCTTACGCTTATTATAAATTATCTCCGATATTTAGGTTAGAACAATCGTCCTCACAAAAGGCAATTGATGGATTTCAATTATTTATCAATACCTATCCTAAAAGTGAACGAGTTGCGGAGGCGAATAAGTTGATAGATGAACTGCGAAAGAAATTAGAAAAGAAATCCTTAGCAGAAGGGCAATTATACTATGATATAAAAGAATATCAATCTGCAACCAGGGTTTTTGAAAATGTACTTAGAGATTACCCAGATTCTAAAGATGCGGAGAGGGTACGGTACTTAGTGGTAAAAGCACATTATCTGTTAGCAGAAAATAGTGTCTATGAAAAGCAAGAAGAACGCTTAAATGAAACAGTCAGAAAAGCAGAAGCCTTTTTAGAACGTTATGCAAAAAGCGAATACAACGACGATATAAAGAAATACAAAGATAATTCTAATAAAAGTCTAAAAAAGTTCAAAAATGTCAGACATAAAAACAAAAGTTCAAGGGCTTGATCCAAATATTCGAGCTAGAAATGTAAAGCAATTAGCAGAGAGTACAGGGAATATTTATGAAGCGTTGGCGATCATCACTAGAAGAGCAAAAATGCTTTCTGTAGATTTAAAGCATGAATTGCACCAAAAGCTAGAAGAGTTTGCAGTAAGTTCTGATACGATTGAAGAAATTCATGAGAATAAAGAGCAAATCGAAATCTCTAAATTTTATGAGCGATTACCTAATCCTGTATTGATTGCCATGCATGAGTATAATGAAGGGGAATTGCATTACCGATATGGTAGAGAAGACAAAGAGGGGGGAGGAACAGGAAGAGAAAAAACAAATACTAGATTCTAGTATAGTTGACTGTAACCCGTTTGCAGTTGGCGCTTATATATTAAAACGTCCAAATTTCTTCGGAGATTTGGACGTTTTTAATTTCTGAACTATTTTACAGATTTATAGCTATCATTATAGCTGTGTTTTTGACGCTGATTGTTAGGATTTATTTATGCTTTCATTTTCATCTTTAAATTATGGGATTAACAGATAAGAAAATTCTTTTGGGTATAACCGGTAGCATTGCTGCTTATAAATCGGCAACTTTAGTTCGTTTATTAATAAAAGCAGGTGCAGAAGTTCAAGTGTTAATGACGCCTGCGGCAACGGAATTTATTTCACCTTTGACAATTTCTACCTTGTCTAAGAATCCTGTTCATGCGGATATAGCGACCGATGCTAGTTGGAACAATCATGTAGAATTGGGTTTATGGGCAGATGTGATGATCATGGCGCCTTTGACGGCTACGACCTTGGCTAAAATGGCACACGGTTTTTGTGATAATATTTTGACGGCTTCTTATTTATCTGCCAAATGTCCCGTTTTTGTAGCTCCTGCAATGGATTTAGATATGTGGAAACATCCTTCGACCCAAGGAAATATTGAAAAGATAAAAGCTTATGGCAATCATATTATTCCTGTTGGTCACGGTGAATTAGCGAGTGGTTTAGTTGGTGCAGGGCGGATGGCAGAACCAGAAGATATCGTCACTTATTTATCCGATTTCTTATCCGAAAAGAAAGAATTAGCTGGTAAAAAAGCAGTTGTTACCGCTGGGCCTACTTATGAACCTATCGACCCTGTACGATTTATTGGCAATCGGTCTTCTGGAAAAATGGGGATTGCGATTGCAGAAGCTTTAGCGGCAAAAGGTGCGCTAGTTGATTTGGTTTTAGGACCAACTCATTTATCTACCGATGCAGCAGGCGTTAATATTATTCGAGTAGGAACTGCACAAGAAATGTTTGAAGCTGCCACTCAATCTTTTCCAGATTGTGCCATTGCCGTCTTAGCAGCAGCAGTAGCCGATTACCGTCCAGAAACGGTTGCTGAACAGAAAATTAAAAAGAAAGTGGGTGGTTTAACTATTCCGTTGGCTAGAACGAAAGACATCGCAGCTACTTTAGGCAAACAAAAGCAAAAAGATCAAATTATCGTCGGTTTTGCTTTGGAAACTAATAATGAGTTAGAAAATGCCAAAGGTAAATTGGTGAAGAAGAATTTTGATCTGATTGTCTTAAATTCTTTGCAAGATAAAGGGGCTGGTTTTCGGCATGACACAAATAAGGTAAAGATTATTTCTGCTACGGAGGTGAAAGATTTCCCGTTGAAGAGTAAGAAGGAGGTGGCGGTGGATATTGTTAATGCTATTATTGGTTTTTAAAATACCCAATTCATTACAATTCCTAGACCAACCATTGCTAAAACAAGCATAGAAATGAGTGCAATTAGTAAGACGAATGGTATCATTTTTTCTAAAGTGGAAGACGTATATATTTGATTCTTTTTTTGAGTCTTATTTAATTTTGGTGAAAAGGTAGGAACATAACCTGATTTGTCTTTACTGCTTTTTTCTAGTGCTGATAATTTATTTTTAGCGTAATCCGATAGCTTATTTTTATCTCCTCTAAAAATTATTTCATTTAAGATTTGAGTACCAGAATAATTAACGGATTTTTCGTAGAGAGTGACACATTTTTTAATCACTTCCTTTTTGGGTTCACTTAATATCCAAAATTTTCCAGCAGCATCTAAAAAACCACTATTATAGTATAACTCCGCAAGTTTTTCCCATATTATTAATTCGTTAGGATACTGATTGATTAAATTTCTTAACCTATCAGCAGCTTTCATTTTAAGTCCTTGCTGAATTTCTTTATCAATTTTCGCTAACTTTTGGCTTAAATTCATTTTGTTTTAATTCAATTTTTCGACCGCCCAAATCTTTCACAATAGCAACATAGCCATATTCCGAATGAGTTGGCGCTTTAATAATTTTAACGCTGGCTTTTCTCAAAGAGGTAATTAATTTATCCAGACTTTCTACTTCAAATCCTAACCGAAACGAACTATCTGGCTTTTCTTGATTTTTTAATAAAGGGTAAATTTCAAAAACAGTACTTGCTAATTCCGCAGCATAATGAAAAGGTCCTTTGCCATGTTGATGATAGTGAAAAGTGATGCCTAATTTTTGATAGAAATCAGCCAATTTATCTATATCGTTTGTTCTAATGACAATAAGATTAATTTTCATTTACTTTTATTATTTTCAAATCCTTACCTCGTTGCTTGATAAGCATTCATCAATATGTGTTCCTGCATACCTTTCTCCACCTTATCCAATAAAATCCAGTTTCCCCCTAAAGCAGTTACATCTATATTGCCCTCTGAATTTTGTCCTTTTCTCAAATCAGTTGAGTCATCAAGATTTAATTTTTCAAAATCTGGTTTTACTAAACCTGCATACCGATTGGAATAAATGGCAAATAATTCACCGCTTTGTTCATTCAGCAGTACGCTTAAATTACCAATGCTGTATTTTGTTTTTTTAGGTATTTTCTTTCCTAGTTTACTTAGCAACTGAACACTTCCTTCAGGCTGCCCGTTTCGCTGCCATTTCTCTAACTTGATATTCTTAGGATTTAATTTAAAGAACCGAAAAATGGATTGATTGGCTGGATGCACCGTTACTTTAGTCACCAGTTGATTGCCACCTCCTGAACCAGCATTATTCTTATTATTGAATTTTTCCATCGTAAACTTTAAACCAATCGTCGCAAAAGCTTTGGTCGTTTCCGCTGCTCTTTTGACAATAGCTGGTAAAGTTTCTTGCTCCTCTTTTGTCCATTTCCCTAATACAAAATTAGCCTGCTGCCCTTTATGGTAATCGCTGCCAATGCCTAATCGAAGTCGCGTATAATTCTGATTCCCTAATACTCGATTGATGTCCTTTAAGCCATTATGTCCACCGTCGCTACCTTTTCCTTTGATGCGTTGTCTGCCATAAGCTAGATTGAGATCATCCAAAATAATTAAGATATTACTTTGTGGTATTTTATGCTTTTGCATCCAATAATTCACCGCTTTTCCACTTAGGTTCATAAACGTGGATGGTTTCAACAAGACAAAGGTTTTGCCTTTATATTTAAATTCTGCAATGTCTCCTAAAGTGGCATTTCTATAAGTGAGTTCAAATTCATTCGCTAAATAATCTATGACATCAAAGCCAATATTATGTCTAGTGCCATCATAATCATAGCCCATATTGCCTAAACCTACAATCAAATACTTCATTGGGTCGGGTTCTATTTCTTTAAAAAAAGGAGAAATCTTATTTTTAAACCAGTTAAACACGGTAAATAGTTTCGTTTGCTGTAAATTGCAAAAGTAACACAGCTCTCCGAGCTGTGCAACTATAATTATTATACCATAGCTGAGAGAATTGTGTTAATAAATAAATAATCATGAAAAGAAGACAATTTGCCAAAATAATACCAAGTGCTTTTTTAGGTAGCACGTTCTTAGCGAATAAGGCGATTTATGGTAGAAAGAAAAAAACGATTAAACCCAATAGGCTCAAAAAAGGAGATACTGTTGGCCTAATTACACCAGGTAGTTATATAGATGATGATGGGCTGCAAAAAGCGGTAAGTAATTTAGAAGGTTTAGGCTTTCAGGTAAAATTGGCTAAAAATATTCGAGCAGAACGAGGTTTTATTGCGGGAACAGATGCTCAAAGGTTAGCAGATTTGCATAGTATGTTTGCGGATAAAGAAGTGGCAGGAATTTGGTGTGCTAGAGGAGGTTACGGTTGTGGGCGCTTATTGCCAACTATTGATTATCGCTTAATCAAAAAGAATCCAAAAGTGCTAGTCGGTTTTAGTGACATTACCGCTTTGTTACAAGGCATTTATAAAACAACAGGTTTGATTGGTTTTCATGGGCCTGTTGGATCTTCTGATTTTACGGAATACACCAAGGAATATTTAACGAAAGTTTTAATAGATCCAACGAATAAATTACCTATTGCTCTGTCTAAAGAAAATGTGGAATTAGCCAAAACGGATAAAGTATTTCAAACTGCAACTATCCGAGGAGGAACAGCAACAGGGAAATTAGTAGGCGGTAATTTATCTTTATTAGCACCTTTATCAGGCACAAAATATCAACCAAATATCAAAGGCAAATTATTATTCATCGAAGAAATAGGAGAATCTCCTTATCGCATTGATCGGATGTTAACCCAACTACGGCAAAGTTATCCTTTAAAAGCTGCTGCTGGAATTATTTTGGGTGTCTTTCGTGGTTGCGAAAAAAAGGAAGGTAGTCGGTCTTTAAGTTTAATGGAGACGTTAACTGATAGATTGGGTGATTTAAATATTCCTGTTTTTTATGGCGCATCGATTGGACATATCGGAGATAATTTGACCCTACCAATTGGGGGAAAGGCTCATTTTGATGCGGATAGTGGAATCATTACCTTATTGGAAAAAGGAGTTAGTTAATACGGATCTACATCCACATTAATCCGAACAGAAGTATAGCCTTCTTTCTGTCCCAACATCTGATTTGCTGTCAATACGGTATTTTTCACCATTTGAATCTGTTTACTATTACGCCCTAACTTGATCATGACATCTAACAAATAATAGTTTCTGACTCTCGGAATGGACGGAACCGCAGGCCCAACGACCATATTTCCCAATTTTTCTTTTAAAAATTTGACATAGAAATAGCCTGCCTCATTAACCGTTTGTGGTTTTTTATGTTTGAGGGTAATGTGAATTAAACGATAGAAAGGTGGGTACAGAAAATCGTCTCTTTCTATAATTTCTCTTCTAAAAAAGCCTTTAAAATCATTATGCACGACTTCATTTAAAACGGGGTGTTCTATGTCATAGCCTTGGATAATTACTAAGCCCTGTTTTTTCTTTCGCCCTGCCCGACCACTTACTTGGGTCATTAATTGGTAGCCTCTTTCACTTGCTCTAAAATCAGGAAATTGTAGTAAATGATCCGAACTTAATACCCCAACAACCCCTACATTATCAAAGTCCAATCCCTTCGTGACCATTTGAGTTCCCACCAGAATATCTAAACGCCTTTCTTCAAAATCGTTGATGATTTTAGCGTGGGCATTCTTCGTCCGAACCGTATCAAAATCCATTCTGCCGATTTTAGCATCTGGCAAATAAATTTTGAGCTCATCTTCTATTTTTTGCGTCCCGAAGCCTGTCATCTGCAACTCTATACTGCCACAAGCAGGACAAACTTTTGGAATAGATTCACTATGTCCACAATAATGACAACGTAAATCATTCGTGAATTTATGGTAGGTCAAACTTACATCACAGTTCACACATTCTTGATGCCAACCACAGGTTACACAACGCAAAGTAGGCGAATAGCCTCGACGGTTTTGAAATAAAATAGCTTGTTCTCCTCGTTCAAATGCCAATGCTAAGGCATCTATTAGCACAGAAGTAAACAGCCCTTTCATTTTCTTTTTCTTATACTCATCTCGTTTATCTACTAAGACAATTTCTGGCATTTTCACCCCTCCAAACCTTTCTGGCATCTCCACTAATCCATATTTACCTGTAGTTGCATTTTGGTAAGTTTCAATAGAAGGTGTCGCAGTCCCTAAAAGGATTTTTGCACTGTGAATATGCGCCATATATACCGCCGTATCTCTAGCATTATATCTTGGAGCAGGATTGGTCTGTTTATAGGATGGGTCATGTTCTTCATCTACAATAACCAATTGCAGATTGCTATACGGCATAAACATTGCCGACCGAGCGCCCAAAACCAAAGGCACACCTGCTTTTACACTCTTCCAAACTTCTACTCGTTGGTTATCGTTGATTCTAGAATTATACACATTGATTTGATCCCCAAAAATCTTTTCTAAACGCATAATAATCTGCGTCGTCAAAGCAATTTCTGGTATTAAGTACAGTACTTGCCCCCCTTTTTCAATCACCTCTTTTATTAATTCTACATATACTCTCGTTTTTCCACTTCCTGTTACGCCGTGCAGTAAAGCAACATTCTTGGTAGCAAAAATAGCCTTGATTTCTGCTATCGCTCTTACTTGCTGATCTGCTAATGTTGTCGTTGCTAGCAATTCATCTTCGTAACCTCCCAACCGACTGACTTCTCTATCATATAATTCAAAAATTCCTTTTTTAGCAATGGCTTTTAAAACGGTTGAATCAACGTTCGCCTTCTTGTAAATATCTTGCTTGCGTACAAATTCTTGCCCTCTTTCTATTTGCAAATACGCCATTAAAGCTTCCATTTGTCGCTCTGCCCTACTGACTTTATCAAAAGCAATTTGCAATTGTACTCGGTCAGATTGGTAGGGTTCTTTTAAGCGAACACAAGCAATCTTTTTAGCTTTGTATTTTTCTTTGAGTGTTTCTTTTAAATAAATTACTCGCTTTTCTAGTAATTTATTAATGACGGGATAAATCGTTTTTTGATTTAGAATGGCTTGCACCTCTTCTATCTTTAATTCACTTTGAATCGTTAATGCCTCGGCGATTAAATATTCTTTATCATTTAAGACTTCAAAATTATCATCAAAAACAGGACTTAAGGTGATGCTTGTTTCACTATTTAATTTTAAACCCGCTGGTAAGGCTGCATTCATGACCTGCCCAATGGTACAACAATAATATTCAGCGATCCATTGCCATAGTTTATATTGCTGTGGACTGATAATTGGCGTTGTATCAATGATGGAAAAAATGGGTTTTGGAGAATACGCTTTTGGTTGGTTGCTGTGGATATCTACCACCAAACCTGCATATAACTTACTCTTTCCAAATTGAACTTCTACTCGCATTCCAAATTGCAAATCTTTCGCTAACTCATCAGGCACTAGGTAGGTATAGGGCTTCGGTACGGCTATCGGAATGATAACCGTCGCATAAGTTGCAGTAGCTAAAACAGGATGGAATGGTAGTTGACTCAATAAAGTATTTTAATTTTTCAACAATGGAATTGTAATACACAAAAATAGACATCTTTCCTTTAAGAAATCACCTTGTCTTTAATAAAATTAAATCGCTCTCCATAACCTAATACTGCGAAACATAAGTTTTCCCCCACCGAGTCGTCGAAGGCGGCGAGGTGGAATATCAAAAAACTATTGTTATAGACTACTAAATTCTCATTTAAATTTCATGAAATACAAATTAAACCAAATAAATAATTATATTGTATAATATTTCAAAACAAAACTAATTATCATGGAAGGATTAATTTATTTTTTACTAATTGGTGCTGCTGCAGGTTGGATTGCTGGGCAACTCATGAAAGGCGGAGGATTTGGGTTGATTGTGAATATTATTCTAGGTATAATAGGCGCTTTTGTAGGTGGATGGCTATTAGGTGAATTGGGCATTTCCGTCGGAAGTGGATTAACTGGCTCCTTAATTACCTCCGTCATTGGTGCAGTTGTTGTTTTATTTGTGGCGGGATTATTTAAATGACAATTCTTCATCATCAAGCTGAAGCACAGGTTTGAATTATCTGTGCTTCAACTTAATCCTTAAATTTTAATTGCTACTCTGCAAGGGGTGAAGGGGCGAAATTCATAGAAAAGCATCTTATTCGTTCTCTTTTTAGTAGTAAAAATCTATTCTTGGTTCGAAATTTACCTTTTGCCCTCTACCCTTTAGCCGAGTAAGAACGATTTTATTCATTCATCCCTATCGGATTTTTCAATTTCACTTTACTCACCACAAAATCTCCTACTTTCTCTCCTTGTTCTACGCCGTTAAAACAGGCGGGCGCATAATGAATGCCACCGTACAACCGACTTACTGCCGCTTCATCGGATGCTTCTAAAAAGGATTTAAAAGAACGAGTTGGCAAACCATATTCCTCTTCCGTATCATCATCAAAGGCAAAATTATCTCCATAAATACTGGTCAAAGCAACCGCCGCCGCTCTAGAAATGACGCTATGACCACTTGTATATTCTGGGAAAGGAGGAGTTTGTAAAGCAGGTGCCCAATCTTCATCCACCATTCGATTAATTACCGTTTCAGGACGGACTAATTTAGAGCGGTATTTTTCATCCCAGCAACTAATAAAAGCATCTGCTAAAGCGATTGTTGTTAAGGCATACGTTTCTGCGGATTTCATAAAGTCTGCTTTTGTTTTTCTTGCCGTTAAGGCTGCAATATTCACCCAATGACCACCAGGCGTAATTTTTTTAGTGGCAAACATGACATGTCCTTTATGATGGGAGACATAAGGATTACAATCCCAAAATTCTGCAATGGCAATCTTTTCTTCCTTCTCCTCATTTAAAACGGTGTACACTTCCATCATTTCTTTATAAAAAAGACTGCTTTTATCTTCTTCATAAGGTGTTGGAGGAGGTGGTGGAAATTGGTCAGCAGATTCTAAAGTAAACGGCCGAATTTTTTTCCAATGTGGTTCAATCCCATCCATATAATCTGGAGGGGTTGGACGCCATTGACCTGGGTCTTCTGGAATGGAGTATTTAGGAAAAGTCCTAGTTTGCTTATACATATCCTTATCTGCCCAAGCTAAAATATGGTCGGCTACTTGCTTGCCATATTCAATTGATCTATCATAAGTCGCAGATGGCATTTCTAAAGCCGTAAACTCCGCATATAATTCATCTTGAAATTTTTGTATTTTATCTTCAGAAAAAATCAATGCTTTTCCAACCATTAAAAAGGCATGCGCACTTGCTAGTGGCAAACAATATTCCTTGCCTTTTTCGGGTTGAGGTGTATTGGCTAATTCCTTTAATTGTCCATCTAATGTTTTGTATTCAGAGTAACCTGATACGCTTGCTTGATATGCTGCAATACTACTATAAGCATAAATCCGACTGGCTTGTGGTGGAGAAAAAATATCATGTACAATTACATCGGTCAATTTTTTCATCGAGCGATGTAAGAATTCTGCATTTTTTGCTTCTGCTTGGAAATTCGGATTGACCTTTTCACAAGCAGTTGTTCCTACCATGATTAAAAGTGCCAAAAATAAGTATCTAAGTTTCATACACATAAATTTTGTTTACTAACAGCCGTTTATTGATAATCTAGTGTGTAAAATTAGGCATCTCTGCTAAAAGAAATAGAAAAAATTGATGAAACTTAGAATTTTATCAGATAGCGGCTATTTAAAAACTAAAATAATCGCTTTCCTTTATTCGTATAATCGCTTCCTCTAAAGGAATATTTTCGTAAAAAGCTTCCCATTTATTACGGTGTGCCATATAAGAATACACAATAAATGTATCTCCTCCTGTCCAACCTAATCTAGCGAGACCTGAATCAAAAGTTGCTTCAAGACTGTTCGGCGGGCATTTAAAAGTCATATAGATATGGTATTGATTTCTATACCATTTTCCATAAAAGTCAGTCAAATGGTTACCTATTTGGTTTTCAGGAATTGGTGTGACTTGTTCTTTTAGATATAAAATAAGTGGCTCGCAAGCTGTGATAACTGTCCGTTGCATTTGTGCGGATGGTTTTTGTGGTTTGCTAGAAGGTGAACCGAAAACAGAATATTGGTCAATCATAATTATTACAGTTTAAATTCTATTGAGAACAAATATATTGAATAGCCTTCAATTAACTAGTTTTCTTGAATAAACCTTATTTCTCTACTAAAAAAATAGACTTGACTTATCTTTTGATACTAATATTTTAAAAATAATTAGTACAACCGAACTATTTTTAATAAAATTCATTATATTTGTAGCGAATATTCGCTAACAATACTTTAAATAAATTAAATTCTTTGAGCAAAACGCGTCAAAATATCATTCAAAAAGCCATTCAACTCTTTAATGAAAGAGGGGTAATCAATGTGCGTATTAGAGATATTGCAGAGGATTTAGGGATTAGCCCAGGGAATGTATCTTATCATTATAAGAAAAAGCAAGAGTTATTAGACTCTGTTTATCGCTTTATGATTAAGCGATTAGAGGAGATGGCAGTTGGGAATCAATTTATGAATCCAACTAAAGATCCTTTATATGTGGCTAAAGGTTATTTGGAGCATATTTCAGAATTCCGTTTTTTTTATCAAGATACTTTGGAGATTATTCGCTCCTATCCAGAACTCGCAGTATTACATCAACAACAAGTGGCACAAGAAAAATCAATCATTCGCAACTTGATGTTTATGTCTGTTGGAAAAGGAGATTTAGTAGCCGAACCTTTTGCAGGGGTTTATGAATCTTTAGCGCATAGTATTTGGATGACTTTGCATTTTTGGTTAACCCAACAGATTATTAGAGGCGAAGAAAATAATAACCTAGAAGAAGGATTAATCACCATTGCCAATTTATTATATCCTTACGCTACTGAAAAAGGGAGATCGACTTTTGAACGAATGCGAGATGAAATATTGGCAATGACTATTTAGAAATTCATTTATTAACTTAATTATATTAACCAATTATAATTCCTAAAAATTTATAAAGATGGCAGATAAATATTGTAGTGTAGAAAACATAAAATTTTTATTACACGAAGTTCACGACCTTGATAGCTTATTGGATTCAGAAAGATTCCAAGATTTTGATGCAGAAAGCATTGATTTCATTATTGATTCTTCTAAAGATTTAGGAGACAAAGAATTCTTTCCTTACTATCAGGAGATGGACGAAAAGCCAGCCGTTTTTAAGGATGGTGAAATTTTGGTACACCCACAAGTAAAAAATGTGATCCAGAAATCTGGAGAAATGGGCTTGATTGGTGGAACTTTTGATGCAGAACACGGAGGCATGCAATTGCCTTTTATGGCTGCCTCAGCGACAGGCTATATCCTAACTGCTGCTAATAATCCATTGGTGATGTATGGTGGTTTAACAGCTGGTGCTGCTCATTTGATTACTTCTTTTGGTACAAAAGAACAATCAGAGATGTATGTTCCTAAAATGTTAAATGGCGAATGGGGTGGTACCATGTGTTTGACGGAACCACAAGCTGGTAGTTCTTTATCTGATATTACATCTGCTGCTATTCCACAAGCAGACGGTTCTTATAAAATTACAGGACAAAAGATCTTTATCTCTAGTGGTGACCACCAATGTGTAGATAATATCGTGCACTTATTTTTAGCAAGAATTGAAGGCGCGCCTGCTGGAACAAAAGGTATTTCTTTATTTATTGTACCTAAAAAGCGAATTAAAGCAGATGGTACTTTGGAAAGCAATGATGTGAAAGCAGCTGGTGATTTCCAAAAATTAGGACAAAGAGCGAATGCAACGGCTCACTTATCTTTTGGAGAAGAAGATAATTGTTATGGTTGGTTAGTAGGTACTGAAAATAGAGGATTGGCACACATGTTCCAAATGATGAACGGGGCGAGAATTGATGTTGGTCTGAATGCTGCATCTATTGCTTCTGCGGCTTATTATGCTTCTTTACAATATGCGCAAGAAAGACCACAAGGCAGAAAATTAAGTACTGGAGGACGGAAAGATGTTTCGCAAGGACAGACTTTAATTATCAATCACCCTGATGTACGAAGAATGCTTTTATTACAAAAAGCAATTTCTGAAGGGGCATTGAGTTTATGCATGGAAGCTAGTCGATTAGTGGATGTACAATCTGTAACGGAAGGACAAGAGAAAGCGGATGCAAATCTATTATTAGAAATGTTGACGCCGATTGTAAAGACCTATCCATCAGAAATGGGTAGAGTTTCTGTGAGTACAGGTTTACAAATCTTAGGTGGTTATGGTTTCTGTTTAGACTTTCCACTACAGCAATATTACCGAGACATTCGTATCATGGCTTTATATGAAGGCACAACTGGTATTCAATCTTTAGATCTATTAGGTAGAAAAGCAACTGCTCAAAACGGAAAAGGATTGATGGCGTTGATGACAGAAGTACAAAAAGCGATTCAAGCAGCGAATACTTATGATGAATTGAAGCCTTACGCTAAAGTGTTAGGTGGTAAAATGGTAGAAGTTCAAGAAGTAATGCAATACTTGATTCAATATGCCATGAAAGGAGATTATGATAAGTTCTTAGCGGATGCTACTATTTTCATGGAGTTTGCAAGTACGATTGTTATCGGCTGGCAATGGTTGAAGATGGCGACTAAATCTAAGGAAGCATTGGTAACTGGCAATTTGACGCAAACTGCTGAATTTTATGAAAGTAAAGTGCATACGATGAAGTTCTTCTATAAGTACGAAATGCCTAAGACGGCTTCTGCTAAAGAAACTATTTTAAATCCAGAGTTTTTAACAATTTTGGAATCAGAGAAAGAATTGATTATGTAAGATTAGTTCTATTCTAACGAACTAATTTGTTTATAATAAATAGAGCAGAATCTAAAAAATAAGCCTTCTACGATTATCGTAGAAGGCTTTATTTTTTGGATGATTATCGGGTACTTTCAACGTATTTGATAATTAAATTTAAGAATTATTTTCAGTTTAGACGCTCGAAGGTCGAAAAGATGATTGGAGGTCAGCAATCCAATTTCTTATTGATTATTTAGGAAATTGCTTTTTTTGTCATTGCGCTATCTTCAATGATAACTTCTTCTTTCTTATCCATCGGAAAAAATATTTGCCGAAAAGAACTACCCGTCATTGCACCAAATCCACCTAAAAACCCACCTATCAAAGAAGTCGCATAAACTAATTGTATTGGCTGAAAACCACCAAATAGTTCCCCTATTTTAGTCGCTAGTAAATCCATATTCATAGCGCTTAGATTGTAAGCTTGCATGCCCCAAAGTAGGCTAAAAGCTAGTGTACCCATGGCAAAACTATGTGTATTTTTTATAGGGATAAAAAAGCAAACACCTGCTGCGACGACGGAAGTAATCCACCACGGAAATTGTTGATGTGCTAAGTAGCCGATTCCCCACATTAATCCAAAGGAAGTGGTTAATTTTATAATTGTTAGTAATCTATCTTTCATTTTTTATGATTTCTTTATTCAGAACTGAATTTCCAAGGTACGATTCTCAAAAAGGAATTAATCTTAATCAATCCAAGTTGAGGATAGCTGGTAGAAAAGCCTGAAGGCTTTTCTACCAGTTTATTCTTAATCAATTGGTTTAAAATCCTGTGTCAAAATCGTCGTTCCTGTTATCTTCTCAGGCGTATGCACAAATTGCGCCTCGTAGTATTTTCCTTCTGCCCAAGTATCAATAAAATTGTCGTAATACAAACTACCTGGATTCCCTGATTGTCCACCAGGATAAACAACGGATGCTTTAGTAGTATCCCCTAACTCAACGACCATTCGCCAAGAAGGACCTGCGTAAGAACGAACCGCATTTAGGGTGTTTTTATGTCCATCCATGTAAACATTCTTCGTAGAAAAAGAAGGAATTTGCCCAAGGTGTGCAATGGTCGTATTTCTGTAATTTGACCAATTCAAATCAGGTCGTTTAATAATTTCTGCTAGTACTCGTTGCACCGACTTTCGAAAAGCTAATTCGATAATATCCCAAGCAGTTTCTTTTTCTGGAGTAGACATAATATTAAAATAATTGGTTTCTGGAACATCTCTTAAGATAAAGCAAGTTCGCCATTCTGTTGGATATAATAATTTTGTGGCTTCATCTGCCTCTCTAATTTCATCCCAAGTCATTTTATAAAATTCTTCAAACCATAATTCAAAATAAAGAGGCGCTAATTTCTCGCGATCATAATGATAATCCCATTTGGTAATTAACTCTAAAACTGCTTTCTCGCCATCGTTTAAAGTTTCTGGTTTGATTCTGGATAGAAAAATTGGCATTGCTAACTCTGCTTTCATACTGTATCCATTATTTTGCAATGCTTTCATATCCTCCACCGTAATCTCGTTGGCTTTAAATAATTCTCTTTGTAAAATTCTTCCTCGATAAGCTTCAAAGCTTTCTCTATTATAATAATAAGGATAATTATCAGCCGTAGATTTTTGATTGGCCGAAGAAACATAGCCCCAATGTGGATTATAAACTTTAGGATTATGTGCTTCAGGAATAAAGCCTTTCCAAGCATTTCCAGTATGACTTCCATCCTGAATAAATCGACCTTGTCCCTGTTTTTTTAATGGAAATTTACCTTGCACTTTTAAAGCAATCGCCCCCGTCTTAGAAGCAAAAGCAAAATTTTGAGCGGGTGAATTATACCCTTTTATTGCATCCGCATACTCTTCATAATTTTGCGCTTTATTCAAATCAGAAAAAACAGCTAATTCATTCGCTTCTGGTTCGTCGTGCACCAACCATCTTAGGGCTAAATCCTTTTCAGATAAATCAACAGATTCATAAATAACAGGCCCCCAATGCGTATATCTAACCGTATCAACAATTTCTCTTTCTGTCAATCCTAAAGGTAAATTTATGTCTCGAATAATGTATTTTTCTACCACTTTTTTAGCTGGGACATAAGCACTATCTAAAAGATATTCCTGTCGAGTTGAGTCCTTCCAAGTAATGGTATAAAGGTCAGCGACATCTTGTCCAACATTCGTTTGTGACCAAGCAATACTTTCATTAAAACCAATAATAACGCCTGGTAAACCAGGTAAAGACACACCGTAAGCATTTGATTCAGGGGTATGAATTTGTATTTCGTACCATATAGAAGGCAAGGTCAATTGCAAATGTGGGTCACCTGCTAAAATAGGTTTGCCATTCGACGTTTTACCTCTAGCAACTGCCCAATTATTACTCCCTAAATTATTATCTGGCATTGGGAGTTCATTATAACTTAAAGTTTGAGCAGGTTGGTTTTCTAGTTGAGGTGCCGCAATTTGTTCATTTGGTGTAATCACTTCAAAATCATACGCAATTTCTTTTGGAATAATGGGCAAGTCATCAGGAAAAGATTCGGGATATAAAAAACGAAAGGCTTTTGGACCAAATTTAGCCAAGGTATTAGTTGCTTTTAAATCACTATATCTACCTGCTAAAGACTCGCCCATCGCTTTAGAAAACAAAGCGGTTTTTAAAGTTGTCCATTGCTCTGGTTCATAATCCAATAACTTAAACTCTACGGGATAATCTTTTCTCTTTAAGGCACTAATATAAGCATTTACACCAGCCGTATACGCTTCTAATAAGGCATAATGCGTCGTATCTTTTTTCCAACCTTCAATCGTATTTTGAGCAGCAAAAACCATCCCTTTCCTTCGCTTCTTTTTATCATACTCCACATATTTTTCACCTAATATTTCGGATAATCTGCCAGAAGTAGATCGGGTCACAAAATCCATTTGCCACAAACGGTCTTTAGCCGTAATATAGCCCTGTACCCAATGCGCATCTCTGGCGTTATTGGCAAAAATATGTGGTACTCTACGGTCATCGTATACTACTTTTACTTCCTGTAATAAAGAGTCTGTTAAAGTGGCTAAAGGGATGGGAGTAGGCGCTTCTCCATTTTGCCAAAATCCATCAAAAGGATTCATTAATTTACCAAAAGCAGGTAAGGGTTTGCCTTCATAAATCATCGAGGTATTCAAGGCGATAATAATGCCGAGCGTCGTCAGCAAAGTCACTAAAAACTTTAGTACACGCATTTTGTTATGATTAACTGGACTGAAAAATGACTGCTTTAGGAAGAAAATTGTTTGCAGGTAATCGCTTATCGTTTTTTGAGTAATATAGGAGAGAGGGATTTATTCATTTCCAACATAAAGCAAAACACTAATTTAATGAAAAAAAATATTTATTTGCTCATATATGTATTATTTTGTTTTGGATGTCAACAAAATAGTACATCAACTGCATTTTCTGGTAATCCAAAATATAAAACAACGGATCCTGCTCGCCTCTATTTTAATAATATTAGAAGCATCGCTTATTATAAAACGAGAAAGCCGCATTCTAAAATTGATATTTATCAACTGAAAAAGAAAGCGCAAACAGTTGACCGACCGATTATCCATCGTTGGATAGATTTATTAAATCGGTTAGATTTAGCAAATTAGAAATTTTCGGCATCTAAAATTTTAGCAAATCACCCCAATTCCCTCGATGGTTCGGTTTCTGTTTATTCAATTCAAGGTGTTGTAAAAAATCTTTTCGTGGAATCTCCTTAGCACCCAAACTACCTAAATATTGTGTTTTTTGTTGGCAATCAATTAAATCAAAACCAAGTTCGGCTAACTGTCGAACTAAAGAAATAAAACCAAATTTAGAAGCATTACTCGCTTTGGAGAACATGGATTCTCCAAAAAATACTTTGCCTAAAGCTACTCCATATAAACCGCCAACTAATTCGGCTTCTCTCCACACTTCGACAGAATGAGCGTATCCTGCATGATGTAAATCAACATAACCTTCAATCATACTTTCCGTTATCCAAGTACCGCCGCCCTGACCTTCCCGTTTTGCTTTTTGGCAATTACGCATTACGGTTTCAAATTCTTGGTCAACCGTTACTTGAAATTTTTTTTGATTGAAATAAGACCGCATACTTTTAGCGACTTTCAAGTCTTTGGGATACAATACAAATCGTGGATCTGGCGACCACCAAATAAAAGGATCATGGTCATTAAACCAGGGAAAAATACCATTTTGGTAAGCTTCTATTAATCGAGGTACGGATAAATCACCGCCTAAAGCTAGAATACCGTCCTCATTGGCGAGGTCAGCAGGAGGGAAAGCAATATCGTCTTTGGCAAGCCAGTAAACAGGCATTTATTTGGTGGATTAATTTTTAGTAACGAATAAAAAGAAGTTGGATATTCTGTATTTAGTTCCCCACGGATTTATTTACCCCACGGATTACAGTTGTTCAAGTTACTTTTCAGCATTACTTAGTTGATTAAGTATTAATACTCAAAGATAAGGACAAAAAGAAAAGGGTTTTTTTATAAAAGTAAAAATTACCGTTTTTTGCGTTTTGCTATAGGGGCAATGCCTTGTGCTTGCCCATCTAGCGGTATAAAACCAAAAAATTGGGCAACCATAAAGGATTGCCCCTACTAGATTATCGGCAATTTGGAAATTTTTTGATACGGCTCATTTTTTACAAGAAAACCCTTTTATTTTACAACAGAAACTTCTTCTGCTTGCAGTACTTCTTTACTTTGCTCAGCATGATGTACAAAAGCAACTACTTTACAATTTTCCGCCACCCATTCATTCGGTAAAGTAAAAGAGAAAATGTTAGAAATGGATTGGTTCGCAATCAATGCTTCATTAATGAGATTGCCAAAAGTATTTGTAATCATACTTCTAAAAACGTGCGTTTGAGCGTAATCATCCACTTTCCCGTCAGGCGTCAATTGCACATCGACAATATCGTTTTCTGTAATTAGTAGACTTAAGTTTAAAGCATCTGAAATATTTTGGGTTGGTGTGATACCTACCGAAACATTTAAATTCTATTAGCAGCATTATAGGTCGTTTCTAAATCCAATGCTATGATTGCTGGTTCTTCTAGTTCTTGTCCGACAAACCCACCCCAAGTAGCAAAGGCTTCGATTTGTAGATCATCTTCGCCCGAAAATTGCTTTCGATTAATTACACCAGACGGAAAACCTATCGGTTGGTCTAAAAAATCTAAAATATCATCTCCTTGATCCGTTCGATAATCGTTTTTGCTATCGTTATATGGGCGAGAAAAAAAGCCTGCATGATAAGAGACCGCAATAAAATCTTCGCCGAAGAGAGATTCCGACTGCAAATTTTCAATCTCTAGTTTTGCCTGTGGACAATTCACACATCTTACCCCTGTGAATTCTTCCATCAAGGCTTTTTTGACAATTACATTTGGATTAACAGGTGTGGTTGTTCCTTCACAACTTAGACAAGGAATAATTGGTTTATTTTCTGTGCAAGCCATTAAAGAATAGGCAAACATCAAAAAGAAAAGGTATTTTATATTTTGGAAAACCATGTGGTTCTATTTTATTTAAGAGAAGGATTGCTAAAATAAATTGGAAAAAGAGCTTCCAGAACGCCAAGCTCTAGACCACTATTTAAAAAGTAGAACTTGCCGTAAATCGGAAGCCACTAAAAGCGGGTTCTAATCGGCAAATACCACCAGAACAAACGACGCCTTCTACTTGCTTAACATAGCTCAAAGAAAAACGGTTGGATTTAATAGTATAAAAAACATCCAATCGAGGATAATGTATTTTGTCTGTCTTTTTTGGGTCAATATTATACATATCAGAGACCGTAAAAGTCCATTTAGGTGCAATCGAATACTCTGCTAAAGCAAAAACCCAACTACCAAAATCTTGATCCGTTTTCATATATTGTAACTCAAATCGAACACTTTTTTTACGGTCAATTTTATATAAATAATCTACAAATGGAATAAATGTTTTGACGATTGGTACACCAGGTTTCGTTTCAAATATTTCTTGATTGTATTGTTGGAATTGTAGTCCTGCGGTTAAAACAAATTTCTTTCTTTTTTTGATTTGGATTTCTGAGTATCCTTCTCTGTACAATAAATTATTATCTAAATCGGTGATATTGGAAAAAGTGAATTCAATACCGATGTTCTTTTTAGGTCTAAATTTTAAATCAATTTTGACTGCTTGTTCCCCTAATTCTTGGATAGCAGGTGTATACCGACTCGTCAAACGATAGGTATTAAACCGAGACATGGGCGGCAAAAAATTAAGCATGCCACGATTCAAAGAAACAAATGGGTTCGTTCGGAAAGTAAAATTCTCTGTACGTTTTCCTTCTAGCGTCACCCCATATCCTTCGCCTGAAACACTTAGCGAAGAATAATAAATCGAGCCTTTTTCATTCACTAATTGCCCTAAAGCGGTACTGCCATCTCGATTGGTTTTAGTCGCAAATGGATTAAAGAATACATCTTCGGTTTTCCATGCTGCTTCGGCATACCAACTTACGTTGCCTACCGTTAGGGTATTGTATAGGGTCATGGCATAAGTATTAAAATTAGGAGCAATACTATCTGTAACAGAAAAAGTGGAAACGGTGCTAACTATCCGTTGCATTGTCTCATCATCATACGTTCGATTTACGACCCCAAACCCTGGCGTTAAGGACCAATTACTTTCTTCTTCACTAATAAAACCATCAATACTGAACGCTTTGATGACAGGATCATAAATATCAAATTGTTGTTTTTGCCGTCCTGTTAATCCTTTGATTTGCCAATTCTCCCCTAAATCATAGGCCAAGCGAAGACCGAAAAGTGCGTTATCAATTAATAATGGTCGTTCTTCGTAGGCTCTAAAAATAATCCCGCTACCAATTTGGTCGTATAAGTAACCACCTGCTAAACTCAGTTTATCAATTTTCTTTTTAATGTACCACCGGCCAATCCCTTCTGCGGTATAAGAACCTTGTGGATTCAATAAATTAGAATTATTAAAAAGGTCGAACCGAAGACCGACATCAAATCCACTATAATTATAGTTTAGGTTTAGCCAAGCGTCCGCACCATACAATTGGTGGTCATACTGTGGCGTGTTCGTCGCTCCAATCGCTGAATCTCGAAGGAAGATGTTGGCATTGGCTTGGAAATTACCTGACAGCGTTCCTTTCTCGTTTTGTGCCAATAAGGTGAGTGAACTAAAAAGAATAAATAATAAGAATAAACTAAGTTGTCGCATAAAACCGGGAGTTCTGAATAAAATTAAAAGGGTTGGAATGACTAGTGATTTAAGACATAAATTCTTGACAGGTTAAATCGGCGTCTTTTTCCGTTATGCTGCGTTATTTTTTTCTAAAAGAGCGAAGGCTATTCTCAAAAAAAATGCCTTGCCTAACGAAAAAATACGCTCGATTAAACTATCAATTACTTATGACTTGAACCACTAGTTACTTTTACAAATAAATCGTCCCTCGAACCCTCTTAATTTATGATTAACTTGTCGCCTGATATACTTAATTTGCTACTTGAATGTTTCTAAAAAATGGAATACTGCCCCAGTCTTTTACAAAATTGGCTGAAATGGGTCATTTACTAAACCAAAATCAGACAAACCATTCGCCGCTTTTAAATTGGTAATATCAATCCCTAAGAACTTACTTTTATGCGTTTTTGCAATTTTTGCCCCTGTCGGCAAAGTTGTATAATCTTCCCATGTAAATTCCATTCCACCAATAGGAATAATAGATACCCACATTTTATAACTCGTTGGTAAGCCTTTTTCATCTAGTATCCATAAATAAGAATCTCCTGGCGTTACGCCACCAGAAGCATAGGTGATTAATAAGGCTTTACGTCCATCTTCTAAAGTTACGGCTCTTCTTTCCGTACCGGGGTCAAATACTTTAGCAGGGGCGTTCAACCAAAAAGAATCGTTACAAAAATATCCCCAGGCTTCTTTTACTAATTTATCTCCTTCGTCTCCTGTAATTTCTGTACCTGCTTTCCACGCTTTTCCACTTATTTCATCAGGATTCAATAAGACTTCGTGTCCTTCCCAGTTTACTTTTACTAAGTTTCTGGTTCTATCCCATAAAAAATCATGTCCTCCAGGGAAAGTCCATTGCACAACACCCGTAGTATCCCAAGCAGGTTTGTCAATAGCGGCTAATACTTTATTCGCTAAAGCATCTGCTTCTGCGCCCGTTGTTCCCTCAGGCATAGATTGACTTGATACTTTAACAAAAATAAAAAGCCCTAAAAGTATTACGCCGATAATACCTAATATCCATTTAAGAATTCGCATTGTATAATATTTTTTTGATATAAAAGAAATTACTCAAAGGTAAGTTTTTCAAGCACTTTCAGATAGTTTTGCCTTTTAAATCTTTTGACTTAGAGCGATTATTATGTACATTGGCTTTCTCTAACTTTAGTTTAAACTTATTCGTCGGTTTTTATTTTTATGAGTATTCGCTTTTTTACTAAAAAATTATTCCCTTTATTTTTTTTGCTACTCCATACTTTGCATGGTATCGGTCAAGATAATGCTATGGCATTTGATAGCGAATGGGAAAAAGCGCAAGTCTACATTTTTGATTATGAACTTGACTCCCTATTAGCGAGTGCCGCTAAGATGGATAAATTGGTAATCAATAAACAAAGTATACAATATGGAAAGGTAGCTTACCTTTTTGGGGAATATTGGTACGCAGCAGAAAAATGGTCGAAAGCAAAAAAATATTTTGAGCAGGCTATTCCTTTATTACAAAAAGATACTACCGCAAAATTAGTGCTGGCAGAAGCGTATCTAGTCAATGGATTTACCGCAGAGGGATTAAAAGATGATGAGCAATCGCTATTGTATTACCAAAAAGCGTTAGCACTAAAAAAACAAATACTTGGAACAGAACATGAAAGGGTAGCTAGCATCTATTTTAATATTGGGGAAACGTACCAAGTAAAACGAGATTTTTCAAAATCGGATAGTGCTTTTCAAAAAGGCTTAGCCATTTTACAAAAAATTCATCAAGCAGAGCACGTAGATTTTGCCGATTATTATGAAGAATTAGCCTATAATCAATCCTCTAAAGATGATTTCAAAGGAGCCATTAATTACCTAAGAAAAGCATTGCTACTCAAAGAAAAAAAATATGGCGCAACGCACAAATCACTTGTTTTCCCCTACAAGTACTTGGGTAAATCTTATCGAGATGGAGCGTATTTTGGCGAAGCCATTAGCTATTTCAATAAAGCTCTACACATACTAACAGAACAGCCCAAAAAAGATATTTACCAAGAGGCCATGCTACATTACCATATTGGCAAATCTTACCTACAACTTAAAGAATATGAGCAAGCTTTAAAATACCTTGACCAAGCAATTGCTATAGATACTACCAATCACTTTCTTTTATATGACGGTCATCGTTTGAAAGGAAAAATGGCCTTGGAAAAAGGCGCTCACGAAGTCGCTAGTAAACACTTCAACATCGCCTTAAATGGTTTTGATAAAAAAGTAAAGAATAATAAAGGTTACTTGATAGAAACCAATCAATTAATTGCAACCCACCAGTTAGAAACAGGTAATTATCATGCGGCTCTGAAGTATACCAAGCTTGCAATCGCACAAGGATCGATTGCTTACAAAAATAGTCCAAGTAATTTTTTTAAGCTATATTTATTATTAGGAAAATGTCATCAGGCCTTAAATGATTCAACTGAAACGCTATATTCTTTCTCAGCAGCAAGAAAAATAAACGGTGGTACACTCAATTGGGAATTTGCGAATTTAAAACAATTAAAAAATGAAGTAACGCTGAATTTAGCGTATGCTAATTTATACTTACAAGAAACGAATCCTGATTTAACCGCCCTCTTAAAAACAGATTCCCTCCTGCTCTCAACCATTCAATTAGTGGATTACATTACCACCACCTATCAAGAAAAAAGTACCAAAGAAAATTTTATAGAAGAATATCATAGTGTATTTAAAAAAGCTATTCACGTTAAACACGCCTTACACAAGGCGACTCAAAAAGAACAATATCTAAAAACGGCTTTTATTTTAGCTGAAAAAAGTAAGAACCTAATCCTATTGGAAACGCTTAATCAAGTAGATGCTTTAGAAGCAACCGTTTTATCGGATACGTTGATTAAAAGAGAACAAAAACTTAGAACTGATATTACTTATTTAGAAAATAGACGATTTGAAGCCAATCAAATTCAACCATTGAATAAAGGAGTAATTAGAGCGTTAAATGGGCAAATATTTGAATTAAAAAAAGCATATCAAAACTTATTAAAAAAAATAGAGACCAACTATCCAGATTATTTTCAATTAAAATTCAGTACGCTCTTTGTCTCCGTATTTGATATTCAAAAACATTTATTATCAGCAGAACAAACGATTATTGAATACTTTTTGGGGGAAGATTTAATTTATATCTTTTTAATTAAGCAAAATGATTTCAAAGTAATAACCATACCGAAAGAACGAAACTTAATTCCAAAAATTAATCAGTTTAGAAAAAGTATTTATAGCTACCGTCCTGCCAATACTAGTGAGCAAAAAAAATTGAATGACGCTTTAATTGCTACTACCAACAAATTAGGTGCTGAACTTTACGAAACACTCGTCCAACCTTTTAAAAAAGAACTAACGCAAAAAGTAATCATTATTGCAGATGGTGCACTAGGCTACTTGCCCTTTGATGCTTTAATTACACAACTACCAACTAAAGATAATCGATTGGCTCAACCTGCTTATCTAATGACAGACCACATGATTAGTTATGCGCATTCTGTTAATTGGTTGAGTGGTCTTTTTAAGAATGATGAAGTCGAATTCTCTGAGAATTTTATTGGTGTAGCGCCCCTATTCAAACCTGTTGATGGAAATACAGAGATTGCAGATTTTAGATTAGGATTAGGTCCCTTGAAGCATAATCAAGCAGAAGTGGTAACCATTAAAAAGCGCATTGGAGGAAAAGTAATTACTGGTATAACTGCCACCCGACAAGCATTTCTTAACTTTTTAAAGGAAGGACAAATTTTGCATTTGGCAACGCATGGCAAATCCAATGATGAACAAGGCGATTTTTCTTACTTGGCTTTTGCCGAACCAACTACAAAAAATGACAATCAATTTTTATATGTAAAAGACTTATTCAATCTAAAAATACCAGCAGATTTAGTCGTACTAAGTGCTTGCGAAACAGGTCTCGGGGAAATTAAAAGAGGGGAGGGAATTGTAGGCATAGGAAAAGGATTTTCTTATGCGGGCGCAAAAAGTATGGTCACTACGCTTTGGCGAGTAAGCGATAACTCTACGGCTAATTTCATGCCTTTATTTTATGAATATTTGAAAAAGGGTTGTCCTAAAGATGAGGCATTATGGCAGGCTAAAAAGCAGTTTATTGCAAAGTATCGAAATGCTAGTCATCCTTTTTTCTGGTCAGGTTATGTTGCTTATGGCAATATGGAGGCCATTGAATTCCAACATATCAATTGGTCTGTTTCTTTGGTCTTAGGTCTATTATCAATAGGAACGATTCTATTGTTTTTATTCTATCGTTTCTTTAGAAAATAAAAGGTAAGACCGCCTTCCTTTGAATAGGATAATCCTCAAAATTTTGTTGATACCATTGGTGGTGCGCCAATGCCCGAGGAACCAAATTAGCTATTGCCCATATGGCAAAAGACAAGGCAGGCAAATTCCAACATAAAATAGCGAAACCACTCCACTCTACCATCTCGCCAAAATGATTCGGGCAGGAAATATATTTAAATAAGCCACCTTTCGGAATTTTATAGCCTTCTTCTCTTGGTTTTCTTAACTGTAATAAAATATTATCCGATTGAATATTGATTATTGCTCCAGTTAGAAATAAACTACATCCAATAATAAATCTTCCATCCAATAGCCATTCTATCGTATAGCTGTCTCCAAAATTGCCCAAATAATACCCATTTAGGCCTGCGTTGATCCCATTAAAAAAAATAGCAGAAACTGCAATCATTAAGGGCATTTTCTTTCCTTTTGTTCTTATTCTAAATGGAAAAATTAAACTTCGATTGATGTAGTGTAATAACCAAAATCCAGCTATTAATAAGGTAGGAAAACTTGGAGAGGCATTGGCAAAAAGAAAAGAAAGTAAAACTAATGGAGAAACAATTTCCATAAGTACCCATCCTAATTTATTATCAATCATTGCCCCCCACTTATTACTAACATGTCTGCCGTAGGGGGCAATAATTTTAAGTTGGATTGGTACTAAAATGAGTGCAGTCACTATCCAATAAATGGAAAAAGTATTCAATGTTGCTAGGCTCATTTATTTATTACTTATACTTTGCACGGGATAAATTTGTGATTCTGGATTGCCAGTACAAGGCTTCAAATTCAAAATCACTTTTTTGCACCGTTTGGAGTATATAGGTGGACGGTCAAAAAAATAAAGTAGACAAAAGTTAAATAAATTGAGACTGCGAATTTGGAGCATTGCCCAGTTTTGACTGTCGCTAACCTTCTACCTACCCTCTACCTAAGTAATTCCTATGCTTCTTGATTCAAAGCAGCTAAAACTTGTTCTGCTAATTCAAAACTAGTGCCTGAAGACATCCGAACCCGCTTTACTGGTCCATCCCAAGTAGCCGCTTTGGCTGCCCATACATGATAGTAGCCCTTGTCATCCAATTCGCAATAGACACCTAAAGGCATGTGGCAACCACCACCTAATAAATTCAAAACTTTTCGCTCTACGTTGGTTACTGCTGCTACTTCAGAATTGTGTAATCGCTTAATAATTTTCCTAGTTGCTATATCTGCCGTACAAGTTTGATAGGCTAGAACACCTTGTGCAGGAGCAGGGACAAATTCTTGCTTGTTCAATTTGACGACTACAAAATCAGACATATCTAACTCTAATCTGGTCAATCCTGCTGCGGCTAAAATAATCGCATCAAATTGCCCATCTTTTAATTTCTGCAACCGAGTTGGTACATTTCCTCGAATGTCCTTTAAATCAACATCAGGTCGAATATCTAATAAAATGGCTTTTCTACGAGCAGAAGAAGTCCCAACAATTGCGTTTTCTTTAAGTTGATAAACTTTGCTGGTATCTTCTTGTCCTTTATTAATTACCAACCAATCCGCAGGATTTTCTCGATAAGAGACTCCTGCAATAGATAAGCCTTCAGGAGATTCAGTAGGCAAATCTTTCATGGAATGAACGGCTAAATCTACCTGTCCACCTAATAAAGCATCTTCTAATTCCTTCGTAAAAAAGCCTTTTCCTTCTATTTTATCAAAACTTAAATGTTGGATTTTATCTCCTCTCGTTTTAATAATTTTTATTTCCACCTCAATGCCCATTTTCTCTAAATTATCTTTAGTGAAATGTGCTTGCCAAAGTGCTAATTTACTGCCTCTTGTACCAATGATTATTTTTGACTTCAAAATTTTATTCAATTTATTAATTTTCAATAGTAGACAAACGTCTGTGCTGCCCGACTATTGCAAAGATACCGCCTTCATTTGTTTTTACCCTCTAACAGCGTTTCAAATAAATGTCTTTTTATAAGAATATAGTCTTAGACAAAAAAATCAGGCGCTAATTCCATAGCAGGATTTACCGCATAGTCTCTTAGATCGGTAATGCCCGCTCCAATCAGCACTTCTTCGTCTATAAAGAAATTTCCCGTACAAGATTTACTATCTTTTGTCAATATATGATAAGCTGCGTCTCCCATGACCGCAGGTTTCCGAGAACGTTGCATGATTGCTGCACCTCCGTATAAATTACCAACGGCGGCAGTCGCAATAGTTGTTTTCGGCCAAAGTGCATTGACGGCTACACCTTTTTCTCTGAATTCTCCAGCCATGCCCAAGACACACATACTCATTCCGTATTTAGCCATCGTATACGCAACATGTGGCGCAAACCACCGCTCTGTAATATTTTTGATGGGTGGCGCTAAATTTAAAATATGTGGATTCTCTGCTTTTAATAAATATGGCAAGCAGCATTTAGATGTTAAAAAAGTACCTCTCGTATTGACGCTATGCATTAAATCATAACGTTTCATTTCTGTTTGCAAAGTGCCAGTCAGAGAAATAGCGCTAGCATTGTTAACTAAAATATCTATACCTCCGAAAGTATCTATTGTTTTTTCTACAGCAGATAAAATATTTTCTTCAAATCGAATATCTACTTTGATGGGTAATGCTTTCCCCCCTGCTTTTTCCATTTCTTCCGCAGCCGTAAAAATAGTCCCTTCCAATTTTGGATGAGGTGTCGTTGTTTTGGCAGCAATGACAATATTAGCACCTTCCTGAGCCAATCTCAAACCAATGGCTTTGCCAATGCCTCTACTTCCACCAGTAATGAAGACTGTTTTGCCTTTAAAATTTTTCATTTTGTATTTATTTATTCCGATTAATTGTACTCTTTATTTCTGTGTCGTTCTTTCGTCACCTTTCAAGATAATAATATTGAGTAGAATGCTTCTAACATTCGTAACTTGGAAATGAATTTCCAAGTTACGATTTACCCGACAATATTAACTGGGCTACAAAAATAATCCTTAAAAGATAAAAACACGGTATCACCAGCAACTACTTCCACAATATTTTGTCTATTTATTATTGAACTAACTAAATACGGAGAAACAACTAAATAGCAGCGTTAATTTCCTGTTAAAGTAACCAATCTCAGAACGAAGAGATTGTTCTAGGCGTTAGCTTTGTAGATTAAATCCGACTGATTATTAATTTTAAAACACAAATCGACTATGAAAAATCTCCTCTCTTTGATTTTTGCTGGAATTATTGGAGGCTTGATTACCCTTGGCGGGAATCAATTCATGCAAAAAGATACTCCAATTCAGCAACCCGTTGCTAAACAAGTGAATAGAACTGTAGCAACACCTATTAGTACCAAACCTGTCCCTTTAAATTTTACAGAAGCGGCGACTATTGCCATGCCAACAGTTGTACATATTAAGGCATCGGAAAGCAAAGGACATGCACAATATAGAAGAGATGACCAACAAGAAAATGGAGGTAATCCATTTGACTTTTTCTTTGACTCTCCCTTTGGAGGCGGAGGATCTCCGTTTGGAGGTGGACAGAAAAAGGGTACAGGTTCAGGCGTAATTATTTCTCATGATGGATATATTGTTACCAATAAACATGTGGTAGATTTTGCAGATGAATTGGAAGTGACCTTATACGACGATCGAACTTTTAAAGCAACTAAAATAGGCATTGATCCAAGAACAGATTTAGCAGTACTTAAGATTGACTCAGAAAATTTACCAACGATGGAATTTGCCAATTCTGATCGAGCGAATGTAGGAGAATGGGTTTTAGCGGTAGGCAACCCTTTTGATTTAACGTCTACGGTGACTGCGGGAATTATTAGTGCGAAAGGAAGAAGTATTGGGGTCATTAAAAATTCTCAAGCCATTGAAAACTTCATTCAAACAGATGCAGTTGTTAATCCAGGAAATAGCGGCGGTGCTTTAGTCGATTTAGACGGCAATTTGATAGGAATTAATACCGCTATTGCTACACCAACTGGTACTTTTGCAGGGTACTCCTTTGCCATTCCTTCTAATATGGTACTAGAGATTACCAATCATATTATTGAACATGGAGGACCAAGAGCATTATTAGGCGTTCAAGTTCAAGATGTTGATGTAGAATTTGCAGATGAATGGAACCTTTCGGTTGATAGCGGTGTTTTTATAGCAAAATTAACAGATGGAGGTGCCGCACAATATGCTGGCGTTTTACCAAATGATGTGATCACTAAAGTAGATGACGTTGAAGTAGCAGATGCGCCCACCTTAATTGACATAGTAAGTAAGGCTAAAGTAGGGGAAACCTTGGAATTGACGATTAACCGAGATGGGCGAACTAAGAAAATTCCAGTAACCTTGAAAGCGGGTTAAAAAAACCGTACCTTTGCATTGTTAGAAAATTAGGTTTTTTAGAAAATTTATATTTTTTTAACACTTATTCTAAAACAAAAGTGCTTTCTGCACAGTTATTATAGAAACTCAGATGAACACATAAAGAAACTTGTTTAAAGTTGGTTTTTCGTTTTGTTTTGATGCGCCTGTCTCTTTTTAGAGACAGGCTTTTTTTATGCCTATTATTTCCTTTCCACTTTTTATCAAATTTAACTAAATTTTATAGGTTTAATTAATATTAAAATTCGATTAATTTTTTTCCTATCTTTCTCCAATGAAACCAAATTGGTTAACGGATTTATTTGATTTATTTTTTCCTCATTTATGTCTGGCTTGTGGTATAAACCAGCTTCAGGGAAATAATGTACTCTGCTTTTCTTGTAAAAGAAAACTGCCCAAGACAGGTATGCATACAATGAAAGAAAATCGTTTTACTGATCGTTTTTATGGTAGAATTTATGTGCAAACTGCTGCTGCAATGTATCACTTCAAAGAAGGGAATCAAGTACAACACTTGATTCATCAATTAAAGTACCATGGCAAATCGAGAATAGGTTTAAAATTAGGTCAAGATTACGGTAAATTATTATCAATAACTCCCTTTTTTACGAAGATAGATGTAATTGTTCCTGTTCCCCTTCATCCTACCAAAGAACGAAAAAGAGGCTATAATCAAAGTGACTATTTTGCTATGGGCTTATCGGAAACAATGGGTAAACCTTGGTTAAAGAAAGGCTTAAAAAGAATCAAATATGGCGAAAGTCAAACGAATAAAAATCGAGCAGAACGATATGAAAATATAATGAAGTCTTTTCAGCTAGGAAAAGTACCCGATTTGCAAGGCAAACATATTTTATTAGTGGATGATGTATTGACAACTGGCGCAACGTTAGAAGCTTGTGCTACCAAAATTTTGGAAGTACCCAATACAAAAGTGAGTATGGTAACTATTGCTATTGCAGGGACGGACTAATTCCTGTAGACTAGAGTTAACCTGTTCAGTATTACGAATATCCATCAATTTTCCTCCCAGTATTTTTCATTTACAGGATGCTTGTAGTGGCAACCCCTTGTGGTTGCCCAAATCGTGGAATTATCTCTTGAATTTAAGAAATTTCATTGAAAAAAGGCAAACACAAGGCATTGCCACTACAAGCCTTGAATTATATTCTGAACAATAGAATTTAGCGCTACAGCATTACAGTATCTTCCTCAAAATAATTCGATACTCCTCAATTGTTTCCTTTGGTTGAATTTCAATTATATCAAACCCTCTACTTATCGCAAAAAGCAGCATCGGTTTTAAACGGTTTCTAGTTTTAAAAGTAACATGCGGATAGCCATTTGTTTTTGCCCAAGTTTCTTGCTTTTCCGCCAACTGTTTGGCTAAACCTAATCTGCGATAAGCTGGTAATATAGCGCCCATCCAAGAATAAAAATAACTGTCTCTTTCATAACCTACTTTAAAACCTGCGGGAATGTTATCCACATAAGCGACCAAAACTATGTTCGGCACATTTTTAAGTCGGCTTTCATAGACATCTAGTCCGTGTGGATGGTGAAATTCAGGGATTTTTTGCGAGATAGCAACGACTGTTTCGAGCGTTCCTTCTTCTATTTTGATCATTGAGGGCATATCCTTAGTGAATGAACCTGTTATTAAAAGATAATCCTGCTTACTTTTGCATATTGAAGTGCCAAGCACAGTTTGGTATTTTCTAACTAATAAATAATCTACCAAGCAGCAGTTTGGTATTATAGCGAATAATGAGCAGAAGAAATAAGTTACAAAAGTTTGCGGAAATATTGACCTTTCCAAATGTTTATGAAAACTTTGATGCCTATCCGCCCAAATTATCTGGGATTGATGGAAAAGAAATTCAAATGAAAGGGCAATGGAAAACAAAGCATTTCAAAAATGATAACCCAATTACTTTGGAATTGGCTTGTGGAAGAGGGGAATATACGGTGGCTTTAGCCGAAAAATATCCTAACCGAAATTTTATAGGCGTAGATATTAAAGGGGCAAGAATTTGGAAAGGCGCAAGAATTGCCTTGGCAAAGAAACTAGACAATGCCGCTTTTCTAAGAACTCGAATTGAATTAATTGCTGCTTTTTTTGAACAAGGAGAAATAGATGAAATTTGGATTACTTTTCCAGATCCATTTTTAAGAAAAGGAAAAAGTAATCGACGATTAACAGCGCCTAGATTTTTAGATCACTATCGAAAAATTTTAAAACAAGATGGTCTGATGCACCTCAAAACAGATGAGGGCATTTTATCTGAATTTACGTTAGAGGTTTTAGAAGCAGATAAAATTGCAAAAATTTTATATCAAGATACCGATATTTATGCGCAGCCTTTGCCAATGGAAGAATTAGAAGTAAAAACTTACTACGAAAATATGCACTTGGGAAAAGGCAAAACGATAAAATATATTCGGTTTACGATTAACTAATACCAGTTGCCTGTTGCCAGTTACCAGTTTTACGTCCAACTGGCAATAGGCAACTGGTAACTGGCAACTGCCAACCATGAAAATCCTCCATTTCTCTTCTGCAAAAACTTGGCGAGGAGGGGAACAACAAATTGCTTATTTATTTGAAGAATTGCAGCAAAAAGGGATTCAGCAATGGATTTTCTGTGTTGAGAATAGTGCTTTAGCTAATTATTGTCAACAAGAAGAAATTCCTCATTTTACTTACCAAAAACGTTTTTCTGTTAATCCTTTAATCGGATATCAACTAAAAAAAATCTGTACTCAATTAAAAATTGATATTGTCCATTTGCACGATGCACATAGTCATACCTTTGGATATATGAGTGCCTTATTAGGCAATCAAACGCCTTTTGTTTTAAGCCGAAGAGTAGACTTTCCCGTTAAAAATAATTGGCTCTCTTATCAAAAATATAATCACTCTTCGATTCAGCGTATTCTTTCAGTTTCTCATTATGTCCAACAAATTCTAGCACCTGCCATTAAGGATCAATCAAAATTGCAAGTGATACATAGTGGAATTGATACTACTCGGTTTAAATATTCCAATCAGCAAATTTTAAGAAAACAGTATAATCTTTCAGCTAACACTATTTTGATTGCCAATGTAGCAGCTATTGCCCCGCATAAAGACTATTTTACTTTTGTAGATACAGCAGAAATTTTACTGAGTGCTTCCAGAGCTTCAAGTTCTGGAAGCACTCAAAGAACATTTAAGTTCTTAATTATTGGTGGAGATGGTGGAGAGGAAAGCTTAATTAAAGCATACATCCAAGAAAAAGGCATAAGCGATCATTTTATATTGACTGGTTTCAGAAATGATGTCCCTCAAATTCTACCAGAAATAGATTTATTTTTATTTACTAGTAAAGAAGAAGGACTAGGCACTTCGGTAATTGATGCTTTAGCTTGTGGTGTTCCTGTAGTAGCGACTAATGCAGGTGGTGTCCCAGAAATCATTCAAGATGGTGTAAATGGATTTTTAACCCCGATTAAAGATGCTCCCCTATTAGCGGAAAAAGTAAATGATTTATTAGCTAATCCAACTATCCGTCAAAAGTTTATTAAGCATGGAAAAAAGACAGCTAGTCAATTTTCTAAAACAGTAATGGCTCAAAAAACTTTAGTTATTTATCAAGAGGTACAGGCTATAAGCAACAAAATTTCAACTACTTCTTTGTAAAAAAGAACTACTAATAGTAAAATGACCATTTTGTCACCTAATTTGACCAGCCCATTCCCTCTCATTCATGTTATTTTGCTATTTAAATTATCCTACTGCCAATAGAATTATCTAATGTAATGGAAGATACTGACTAACCTGCTTTCTAGTAACCTAACTCTTCCCTTGATTTCCTTCCTTTAGCCTTTAATTTCTTTGATTTAGCTATTATTTTTTTGAAAAACAGCGTAATCTATAAAAATTTGTAGGGTCAATTATTCTGAACTAAAACAAAAAGATGTACTCAAGAACCACTAAAAGTCTACAAATGTAACTATGACCCTTAATAAATTACTGGGAATTATTCTTTTTCTATACCTACCGTTCAGCTCGCTAGCAGCTCAACAGCAGTATGCCTATGCCCCTGTTTCAATTAATCAATCTATAAATAAAGCTTTTGATCTACCTTATGAACGATTGAATACAAAAATAAATACTCAGCGTTTGCAATTTGAGCAAAAAGAACGGGAACGATTAGAAGAATTAGTTATTCTAAACAAGCCTATTACCGAAATTTCTACTATTTCTAAATCCGACCTACTTTGGTTGGAAGAAGTAGAAGATTTATTAAAAAAAGAAATAACTAATAATAATTTTCATTTTGACCAATTAGCGAATCAATTATTTATTAGTAGAAGTCAATTGCAACGCCGCATTAAAAAAATTACGGGGCTTACTCCCAACAAGTATTTCCGAGAAATCCGCTTGCAATCCGCTAGAAATCTATTAGAATCAAGCGAAGTCCGAACCATTAGTGAGACCGCTTATGCTGTTGGTTTTGATACACCCAAAGACTTATTTTTAGTAGTCGCCCAATTTATTGGGCTGACTGGTAAAGCTACCTGTTTAATCAACCCAATGGGTGACTACTTACATTTTGACCATCCTATGCCCTAAAGTGATCAAAATGTCCCCTTCCATTGGTGCTATTTTTGCCCCTTAAATAGCTTTATAATACCATCCAAAGTCAAAAATATTGGTACAACTCCAATCTAAGTTGTGGACGATTATTCCTTGTATATCCCTCTTTTTCCATTGTATTTAATGATAAATTTCATAAGATGAAACGATTCCTTTATTTTTTACTCTGCTTATTCCTTACCTATAATGTCTCTGCTCAAGTGGGCATTAATACAGACAATAGCGACCCTGATGCCTCGGCAATGTTGGATATCAAAAGTACCAATAAAGGTATCCTTATTCCTAGAATGTCCTCCACGGAACGACAACAAATTATGGAGCCTGCGGTAGGCTTAATGGTATATGATTCCACCGCCCAAGCCTTTTATTATTTTAATGGCATGGGCTGGTTAGAATTATTAAGTGGAAGTGTTACGCTTTTAGCAGATGCGGATAATGATACCAAAATCCAAGTCGAAGAAGGGGTAGATGAGGATATGATTCGCTTTGATATTGCAGGAGAAGAAACATGGCGTATGAACGGTACTCGCTTAGAACCGTCTAACGAAGGCAAGGGTATTTTTATAGGAGAAAGCGCTGGTGCCAATGATTCCTTATTAACCGAATCTTCTCCAGGCAATTTTATAAGTACCTCCAATATCTTTTTAGGTTATAAATCTGGAGAACAAAGTGGGACTGGTCTTTATAATATTGGAATTGGGGAAGAAACATTAAATCTTGGTGATAGTATGTTGGCAAATATCGGAATTGGCTATCAATCACTTAGCAATACGCACCTAAGTGTTGGTAATGTAGGGATTGGCTTAAGGTCGCTATACAAATTAGAGGACGGTGAGGTGAATATTGCTTTAGGCTATAATGCAGTATCAAATTTAACGAAAGGAAATGGAAATGTGGCAATAGGTGCTTTAACAATGGGTATTGCCAAAGAGGGGAACCGCAATGTTGCACTTGGATATGAGGCAATGGGAGAAAACTTGGAACTAGAAAATAATGTTGCCATAGGATACCGAGCTGGATATGGCGATGATAATACTGTTAGTACTACCAATAATGTCTGGATTGGAAATAGAGCAGGTTTCTATAGCGAGGGTTCAGGAAATGTCTTTCTTGGAAGTAGTGTAGGAGCAAGTTATTCCTGGAGGAACTTTAATAATCGATTAGCAATTGACAACTCCAGTACCAATACTCCATTATTGTATGGTGAATTTGATAATGATTTACTGCGTATCAATGGTACATTAAATATTAATAATGCTTTTTCTTTTCCAACTGCTGATGGTACGATTGGACAATTATTACAAACTGATGGAAGTGGTAATATAACTTGGGCTTCTGTAAGTGGCATTAATACATTAAATAATCTTTCTGATGCGGATAATAACACCAAAATCCAAGTAGAAGAAAGTGCGGATGAAGATAAAATTCGTTTTGATGTAAATGGAATAGAAGCTTTAGTGATTCATCAAAATACTGCGGGAGAAACACTTTTAGAAATACCAAATAGTCAATTTAATACTTTTTTTGGTGTAGATGCAGGAGCTGTAAATGTACCGTCAGCAACTGATGGAAAAGAAAACAGTTTCTTTGGTCATAGTGCCGGAAAAGTAAATACAACAGGTGAGGATAATACTTTCATAGGTGCAAATGCAGGAACATCAAATACAACGGGTGATAGAAATACATTCGTAGGTAATACCGCAGGAGATTCAAATTCTACAGGAACTTTGAATGTATTTATTGGAGATGAGGCAGGAAGAAGCAATACAAACGGTTGGACAAATACATTTCTAGGTACTCGGGCAGGTGTTCAAAGTACAATAGGAAATGAGAATGTATTTTTAGGAAGTGACGCAGGTTCAAATAATACATCAGGTTCTTACAATACTTATATTGGTACTTATGCTGGTCAACTTAATGAAACCGGACAATATAACATAGCCTTGGGTTTCTTAGCAGGTGGCAGTAATGAGACAGGAAACGATAACATATTTATAGGTAAGGAAGCCGGATATAATGAATTAGGCAGTAATAAATTGTATATCGAAAATTCTAATGCTGATTCTACGAATGCCTTGATTTATGGTGAATTTGACAATGACCTACTGCGCATTAACGGTGCTTTAAATATCAACAACGCCTTTTCTTTTCCAACTGCTGATGGTACAACTGGACAGGTTTTACAAACAGATGGAAGTGGAAGTCTAACTTGGACAGATGCAGCAAGTGGAGGAATACAAACCTTGATTGAAGACACAGACAACGACACCAAAATTCAAGTAGAAGAAAGTGCTGATGAAGATATTATTCGTTTTGATATAAACGGTCTTGAAAAGATTGTGATGACAAGTAATTTAGAGGATATATCAAGATTAGAATTTCATAATAACAAAGAAAATATTGCTATAGGAATAGATGCAGGTAAAAGTCTAAATGGAGACCTCCAAACTACTTTTGGGAGTAATAATATTGGCTTAGGAAATTATGCGCTGATGAACACAACAGGAGGTAATGAGAATGTAGCTATTGGATCTTATTCACTTGTGGATAATACAACTGGTTTTTCTAATACAGCTATAGGATATGGAAGTTTACGTAATCACCAAACAGGAAACAACAATATAGCTATGGGCTTCGATGCTGGATATTGGTCTAATGGAGGTAATAATAATATTTATATAGGTTATAATGCTGGATTCGGGTTAGGCGCTCATACTAAGGAGAATAATGTAATGGTTGGTCATCAATCAGGTTACAAAACTAAATCAAATGGTAATGTATTTTTAGGTTACCATGCTGGATATAACGAAACGAATGCTAACCGACTTTATATTGAAAACTCTAATTCTACTTCTCCACTTCTCTACGGCGAATTTGACAATGACCTACTCCGTATCAATGGTACTTTAAACATAAATAATACTTTTTCTTTTCCAACAACCGACGGAGCAGCCAATCAAGTTTTAAAAACAGATGGGGCGGGTAATTTGAGTTGGGCAAATGATATAGACACGAATACTGATACGGACGACCAGACTATAGATGTTTTAAATTTAAATGGAACTTCGCTTGAAGTTTCTCTAGAAAATGATGGACAAGCCACCAAAACCGTTGATTTATCTGGTCTAGCTGTCCCCGTTGGAACGATTATGATGTGGGCAACAAATACACCGCCAACAGGCTGGGTGCTTTGTGATGGAGCAAGTATTACCGCCTACCCACAATTAGTCACCGTTTTAGGAAGTAATAATGCACCAAATTTAGAAGATAGATTCCCTTATGGAGCGGGAAGTTTAAAAACTTTAGGGCAGTCTGGTGGTAGCGATAGTGTTGCTTTATCAGAGGCAAATATTCCTGAACACAGTCATGATTCAGGAACCCTAAAAACAACTTACGATTATAAATCGAATAATTCCTCAGCTGGATCTGCTAGTAATAAAGACGGCAGCGATGTCCAATTTTATAATGGTAATGCTATTACTGGCAATACTGGAACTTGGGGTGGGTCAAGTGGTTTTACTCAACCCTTCTCCATCCTTCCTCCTTTTTTGGCTTTGAATTTTATTATCAAAGCAGAGTAAAATGATGTATTTAACCCCTGATTTTCCATCGTATTTTAATAATAATATTTTTTAAGATGAAACAAGGTGTTTATTTATTTCTATGCTTACTTCTTACTGTGAATATATCCGCTCAAGTGGGTATCAATACCGACAATAGTGACCCTGATGCCTCGGCAATGTTGGATATCAAAAGCCCCAACAAAGGAGTACTGATTCCCAGAATGTCTTCGACCGATCGGCAGCAAATTTTGGAGCCTGCCGTTGGGTTAATGGTCTATGATTTTACAGCTCAAGCTTTTTATTATTTTAATGGCGTGGGTTGGCTAGAATTATTAAGTGGAAGTGTTGCGGTCCTGTCTGACGAAGATAATGATACCAAAGTTGATGTAACAGAAATTGGCGACGAGGATAGAATTAGTTTTACGGTCGGTGGGACAGAACGTCTATTAATGCAAAACAATCTATTTCGCATCAATGGCAGACTAAATATCAATAACGCATTTTCCTTCCCAATTGTTGATGGAACGAGTGATCAAGTATTGACAACTAATGGAACAGGGACACTTTCTTGGACCTCCTTGACGGATAACGATAATCAGACCTTGGGGCTAAACATGAACACCCTAAATTTAACGAACGGTGGTTCGGTCGATTTAAGTAGTTATTTAGATAATACAGACGACCAAAAAATAGATGTACTGAATCTTAATGGTACTAATTTAGAAATATCCCTAACCGATGATGGAGAAACTACGAAGACATTGGATTTATCAGGTATCGACACAGATACCGATACAGACGACCAAAAAATAGATGTGCTAAATCTAAATGGTACGAACCTAGAAATATCCTTAACCGATGATGGCGAAGCCACAAAGACATTGGATTTATCAAGTCTTAATACGGCTACCGATACAGACGACCAGAAAATAGATGTACTAAATTTAAATGGTACTAATTTAGAAATATCTCTAACCGATGATGGAGAAGCCACGAAGACATTGGATTTATCGGGCATTGACACAGATGACCAGAAAATAGATGTACTGAATCTAAATGGTACTAATTTAGAAATATCTCTAACCGATGATGGAGAAGCCACGAAGACATTGGATTTATCGGGCATTGACACAGATGACCAGAAAATAGATGTACTGAATCTAAATGGTACTAATTTAGAAATATCTCTAACCGATGATGGAGAAGCCACGAAGACATTGGATTTATCAAGTCTAAATACGGCTACCGATACGGATGACCAAAAAATAGATGTGCTGAATCTAAATGGTACGAACCTAGAAATATCCCTAACCGATGATGGAGAAACTACGAAGACATTGGATTTATCAAGCCTAAAAACTACTGATACATTAGCAATTATTGCTGATGCAGACAACGACACCAAAATCCAAGTAGAAGAAAGCCCAGATTCAGATACCATAAAATTTGATATTGGAGGCATCGAAGCTTTTAGATTTCTTGGCAAAGGTCGAATAGAATTGGAGAATAGTGCAGGTAATTTATTTATAGGTAAAAATGCTGGTGCTAATGACGATAATGATACTACGAATTCAGGTAAAAACAATATCGCTTTAGGAGATGATGCATTGAGTTCAAATGTTACAGGTCAAGCAAATATTGCCTTAGGTGTTTTTTCATTGAAAGATAATACAGGTCATGCTAATGTAAGTATAGGTTATGCCTCTTCTTATGAAAACACAGTAGGTCGTAATAATGTTGCAATAGGTTATGGTTCTTCTTATCAAAACACAACGGGTAGTAATAATGTCGCTATAGGTAGTGGTTCATTTCTTTACAATACAGACGGTGATAATAACGTAGCAATAGGTAATAGAGCAGGTTGGGCTAGTATTGGTGAGCAAAGCGTATATGTTGGTTACAACTCAGGTGGCGGAGATCCGAGTAAGTCCAATAATGTAATGCTTGGAGCAGCTACAGGTTTTTCTAATGAAGGTGCAGGAAGTGTTTTTATTGGTCATAGAGCAGGTTTTTATGAAGTAGATAGCAATAGACTTTATATTGCTAATTCTGATGCTAATGCCACAAATGCTTTAATTTATGGTGAATTTGATAATGCTTTGTTGCGTATTAATGGTGAATTAAATATCAATAATGCTTTTTCTTTTCCAACTGCTGATGGTTCGATTGGACAGGTTTTACAAACTGATGGAAGTGGAAGTCTTGCTTGGTCAACTTTGACTACAACACTTATTCAAGATACAGACAGCGATACCAAAATCCAAGTAGAAGAAGGTGCTGATGAAGATATTATTCGATTTGATGTGGCAGGAAGTGAGTTTATGAAATTAGATGGCAATCGGATAGAATTAATTTCGCCATCTAAAAGTACCGCAATTGGAGAAGATGCGGGTGTTTCAACATCACCTAACGATTATAATTCTTTCTATGGTTTTGAAGCAGGGAAAAATAATACATATGGTGCTGAAAATACATTTTTAGGAGTAAAAGCGGGAAGAAACGTTCAATATGGTACTCAGAATACTGCAATAGGAACTTTTGCAGGACAAAACTTGCAATCAGGTTACTCAAATGTATATGTAGGAACGCTCTCTGGACATGCCAACTCGAATGGTAATGAAAATACCTTTATAGGTATGAATTCTGGAGCTGGGAGTTCAGGAAGTCGTAATGTTTTTCTAGGGAATCAAGTTGGGCAAATGGCAGGAAGCGTAAGTAATCGCTTATATATTGATAACAGTAGCACCAGTAGTCCGCTGCTTTATGGTGAATTTGACAATAACTTACTCCGTGTAAATGGAACATTAAATATTAATAATGCTTTTTCTTTTCCAACTGCTGATGGTTCGATTGGACAGGTTTTACAAACTGATGGAAGTGGTAATATAACTTGGACTTCTGTAAGTGGCATTAATACATTAAACAATCTTTCTGATGCAGACAACGACACCAAAATCCAAGTAGAAGCAAGTGCCGATGAAGATGTCATTCGTTTTGACTTAGGTGGAACAGAATATTTACGGTTAACAAATGGAAAATTAGAATTTGATAATACGGATAATATCTATATCGGAACAGATATAGATACAATTAACTCTAATGGAACTGATAATACAATTATTGGGCGTAATAGTTTAAATACAAATACTTCTGGTTCTGACAATGTAGCAGTTGGAATAGCGAATTTAAGTTCGAACACTTCTGGTTTTCAAAATACAACATTGGGAACACTTAATTTATACGAAAATCAAACTGGAGTATATAATACGGCAATAGGTGCTAAAAATCTTTACAAAAATAATTCGCAGTATAATACAGCTGTAGGAGCTTTTAATTTAGGAGAGACTACAACAGGTTATTTGAATACAACATTAGGAACTTTTAATTTTCAAAATAATAATGGAAATTACAATATCGGTATTGGTTCATATACTGGAAATAAAAGTCTTAACGGAAATAATAACATATTAATTGGTCATCAAGCAGGTGCAGGTAATACAAATCATAGTAAATCAAATAGTGTGATGATTGGCTATCAAGCAGGTTCGAATAATCAAGGTGATGCAAACGTATTTTTAGGTGCTCAAGCTGGACAGAACGAAACAGGTAGTAATAAACTTTATATCGAAAATACAAATGCCGATGCAACTAATGCTTTAATTTATGGAGAGTTTGATAATGATTTATTGCGTATTAATGGTGAATTAAATATCAATAATGCTTTTTCTTTTCCAACTGCTGATGGTACAATCGGACAAGTTTTACAAACTGGTGGAAATGGAAGTCTTGCTTGGTCAACTTTAACGGATAATGATAATCAAGCCCTTTCTTTAGCTACTAATACTTTGAGTTTAGTAAACGGTGGTTCGGTGGATTTGAGTAGTTATGTGAATACAGATGCACAAGCCCTTTCTTTAGCAACTAATACTTTGAGTTTAACCAATGGTGGTTCGGTGGATTTGTCAGCTTACGCCAATGAGAATACAACACTTATTCAAGATGCAGACAACGATACCAAAATCCAAGTAGAAGAAAGTGCAGATGAAGATATTATTCGATTTGATATAGCAGGAAGTGAACGATTACGCATAGAAAATGATGGTACTTTAAATATCAATAATGCTTTTTCACTTCCAACTACTGATGGTACAAACGGCGAAGTATTACAAACAGATGGAAGTGGAAATCTTGCTTGGTCTGATGTGAGTAAAATATCAAAGGATAATGGCTGGAGTGCGACTGCGAATACTTCTAGTCTATCCATAAAGTCTAGTCTTTTTTTTGAAAGATTTAATTTTTCAAATAGTGGGTTAACGATAAAAGCAGAATCTAATGGTGTTTTTGGAGATGCACAGATTCTCAAATTTGAAAGTGGTTCTAATATTAATCAAATTTCAAACCACTTTCCAGCCATATCTGGCGTAGCAACTCCACCGACAGATTCCGACTATCAAATGCGCTTTTCTGTAAAAGGAAACGAGATATTAGAATTAGCGGCTACGGGCGAAGTAACTATTAATGAGAATTACACTTTACCAAACTCAGATGGTAGCGCAGACGAAGTATTAGTCACCGACGGAAACGGAAATACCAGTTGGAAAAATGTTGGGGTCCCCATTGGAACAATACAAATGTGGGCAACTGCAACTGCTCCAACAGGTTGGATGATCTGCGATGGTTCTACCTTTACTTCTATTGACTATCCTGATTTAGCCGCTGTTTTAGGTACAACGACTTTACCAAATTTTAATGGTCGTATGCCATTAGGTGTTGGTCAAAGCAATGAAAATGGTGCAATAACCCATACGCTAAATCAAACAGGCGGAGAAGAAACCCATACTTTGACAAATAGTGAAATGCCTGAACATGATCATGAGGTAACCGTTACTTACCGTGAAGGAGTTGAAGGTGGTAATGGTTCAAATTATTCTGATCTAGGTGGAGGTACTTCAGATTCAAAGGATTTCACTTCTACTAAAGCAGGTGACGGAGATGCCCATAATAATATGCCGCCTTTCTTAACCATCAATTTCATTATTAAAGCGAAGTAAGGACAAAACAAAAGATTCCTTCAATATTATTGATAAAATGATCTAACAATTATGAAAAATTTAATATTCCCAAAAATTACAACGACTAATCTTATTAAAGGCAAAAGCAATATCAATGGAACGGGGATCTTTACAACTGAACCCATAGCAAAAGATACCGAATTCTACACGATTCCTTTAACCATTGTCTTTCAGAAACCCCAAGCAAAATGCGCTAGAATTGCTGACAAAAAATATGTCCACGATAATGCAGTCTTGAATTCGGTGAATCATTCTTGTAATCCCAATACAATACTGGATATTGATAGACCCGACCCTGTCTTAAAGGCGATTCGAGACATTTCAGCGAATGAAGAAATCTCGGTCAATTATAATCAAACGGAAGTACAAGGGGTAAGTATTGAATGTAGTTGTAAAGCGGTAAATTGTAAAGGCTTTTTTGATAGATTATAAAAATGTAATTCAGGCATGCTTGCCTGATAAAACAGCAGGTTTTCTGCAAATTAAAAGTAAGTTATGAAATTAAAAACAATATTTCTATTCCTTTTAATCCCCTTTCTTGTAGTTGAAGGAATTGCTCAAAATTCTTTTAAAGTAGTAGGTGGCAATGTCAAAGTAACCGACAATGTAGCTATCGTTTTAAAAGACTGCCAACTCCAGAATAATGGCACTTTTAATGCGACTAATGGAACAGTAGAACTCAAAGGAACAGGGACTAAAGTCCAATCTGAAATAGGTGGAACAGGTACTTACTCCTTTCACAATTTAAAAATCAATAAATCTACCAACGATGCCCAATTGGGCCAATCTATTACCGTTAATAATCAAATGGAAATGGCAAGTGGCATCTTTGATTTACAAACACATACCCTCACTTTGGGTACGACTAATGGAACACTTATAGGTGAATCAGAAACCACACATATCACTTCTACTGCAACAGGGAGTATCATTAAAGCAATCAATTTAAATGCGCCAAATGCAGTAAATGGAGGTAATTTAGGTATTGAAATTACCTCCGCTGCTAATTTGGGGAATACCGAAATTAGAAGAGGTCATAACCACCAAACTATCCCTACAGGTACTAGTATCTTTCGATATTTCACCATTACACCAACTAATAATACAGGCTTAGATGCAACCTTAAATTTCCGTTATTTAGACGCCGAATTAAATGGTCTTGCAGAAAATGCTTTGGTGCTAATGGAAAATAATAGCGGTTGGATGCTTGATGGATTTGATAGTTGAAACTCAACCAGTAATACGCTTAGTTTTTCTGGTTATGATGGCTTGCATCAATATACCTTAGGGGCGAATTCAGATGATACCGATATGGATGGGATTGGGGCTGGCATGGACAATTGTCCTAATGATGCTAACGCCGACCAAGCGGATACAGACAATGATATGGTCGGGGATGTTTGTGATGAATGTGCGAATGGAGACGATATGGTAGATGCAAACACCAATAATATTATTGATGATTGTGAATGTAAGGTGAGTCTGATGACTATTACAGGAAGTGCCAGCAGAGATTCCGTTTATGTGGCAGGGGCCACTATTCAATCAGATGCAGTTGTTCCTACTACCAGAAAAATAATATACAAAGCACAAAGTTCTATTACCTTAAAAGCAGGTTTTCATGCTACTGCTGGCACAGAATTTTTAGCGACCATTGCTAATTGTCAAGCGCCAGCTCTAGTACCCCTTGTTGCCGAAAGTAGAAGCGCATTATCTGAAAAAGAATTAGAAACAAATACCACGCTATCGGCTATACCTAATCTGATTCAAACACATACTCAAATCCATTACAGCATTCCAAAATCTAGTACCGTTTCTTTGTATATCCTAAATTTAGACGGTCAACAGCTTACACAATTGATTAATAAACAGTATAGCGAGAAAGGCGACTACCAATTAGAATGGCAAGCAGCATCTCTTGCTGCGGGTATGTATTTATTACAGTTAAAAACAGAGACTGCTACTATTTCAAAGAAAATAGTGATTGTAACCCCTTAAACAAATAGCTCCTTTATCCAAGCCACCGTTTAAAAGCACCAATCTTTTCAATAGTCACAAAAATAGGTTCATTTGGAGCGGGATTTAAATTGATTTTTAGGCGGGTCGTAGAAAGATAATAAATATCAATAATGGATTGATTAGAAATAAGATGCTGTCGATTGACTCGAAAAAATTGTGCGGGGTCTAATTGCCCTTCAAGTTGAGCTAAAGAGGCATCAATTGGGTAAGTCCGATTTTCAAAAGTGCAGATAAAAGTTGTTTTATCTTTTACTAAAAAATAAGCGATGTTCTCTATTTTGATGGGCTTTAATTTTTTACCAACTTGTACTAAAAATTGTTTTTTATACGCCTTCTCTTGGTTCAAGAAATTGGCAATAGCATGATAATGTTGTTCCAAATTATTGTTTTGAGCATTAAAATAAGTTTGAAATTTGTCTAAAGCATTTTCTAAATCATTTTGATGAATAGGTTTCAACAAATAATCTACGCTATGTTGCTTAAAAGCCTTTAAGGAATATTGGTCATAAGCAGTTGTAAAAATAATGGGTGTTTTGATGGCTATTTGTTCAAAAATCTGAAAAGCATTGCCATCCGATAAATGAATATCCATAAAAATAAGGTCAATACTCAAGGTCGGTATGCCAGCTACAGCTTGGGCAACAGAATCATAAGTAGCCACTACTTCGATTTGTTGGGGCAATAATTGTAATAAACGACTCAAATTTCTTGCAGCAACTGCCTCATCTTCAATTATTAGCGCTTTAATCATTGTGTTCAGGTTGTAATAAAGGAATAGTAGCCACAAAATAATTAGCATGTAGGTCAAATTTTCCAGCGCCTAGTCCTAATAATTTTAATTGTTCCTGCAAATGTTTAATGCCAATACCCACACCATCAATATCCTTTCTTGGTTGATAATTGTTTTTAACTACCAAAGTTCTCCCAATGACATTTATCTCTATTTGTAAAGGGTTTTCGTGTGTAATTGCATTATGTTTAATGGCATTCTCGACTAATAATTCTAAAGTCATGGAAGGCAATAGCCAGTTCAAACGATTCTGTGGAATAGTATAATTAACTTGAATTTTGTCTTCAAAACGGATTTTTTGTAGAAAAATATAAGATTTAATAAAAGCTAATTCTTTTTCTAAAGTAGCCACTACTTCCTCATTTTGTTCTAAAAAATATCGATATATTTCAGATAGTTTTTTTAAAAACTCGTCAGCTTTATTTAAATCTTCGTGCATCAACCCGCCTAATACATTTAAGGTATTAAACATAAAATGAGGGTTTAATTGTTTTTTCAAGGCATTGGCTTTGGCAAGCGCCTGCTCTTTAGCTAATTGCTCTTTTCTTAACAATTGTTGCTGTCGATATCCATTGAAGTAAAAGCCTTCTTCTATACCAAAGAGGGCAGCGAATAAGAAAAAACTACTACCAATAATAGGTCCCGTTAAAGTGAAGATAGAAAAATCCCTAAGCTCATAAAGGTTAAAATTATTGTTCTTAGCCAAGACCTCTATCTGCTTGATTCGTGCTGTATTCCTCTCCTTTTTAAACTGTTCTTTTTTTGCATAATAAGCAGGTTCGCCATTAAAATGGATGAAAATTGCCCCCACAATCAGCAGCACACAAGCTAAAGCACTAGCATATCCTACTATTAATGCTAATTCCTTTTTTATTCTTTGTACGGGTTGCTCTTTCCAAGGCAAGTTCGTATTCAATTTTTGAACGAGTTGTTTTACTTTTTTATTAAATAAAAAATAACCTATAACTATAATAAGCAAACCAATCGTTTCTTCTACAATAAAATAGATTCCTTTGTCGGGATTGAACAGAGGTACGACTATGGAAAAGAAAAAAATGATAAAAGTCAACAGAAAATAAGTAAGATTTCTATTCATAAACCGAAGGTAAAAAGATTTTTAAAAACTAAACACTATATTGAAAATGTTAGGGTTGTTGTAAGGACATGCCCTTACAACAATCCCAATAAACAATAAATGAAGTATTCAAAAATGCTATAATAATGAAAATAAAAAACTTCTAATCGTTGCTTTACATACCGCATCGTCACAACTATTATACACACTATGACTGCCCCCTTCAATGGCTAATAAAGTATTGGTTACGCCTACTGCATCTGCTTGTTCATGTATTCTAGCAGAACCATACAAACTTACACCTGAGCCATCATTTTCGCCAAAATCTATTGGAACAACGGTATCTTCCACACCATGAACACTCACAATGGCTGGGTCTCCTTCATCAATCAAATCAAGGCTAAGAATGGCACCAGAGATATTAATGACCGCTTTAAAATTAGAAGCATAGTCTGCATTGCCGCTAGTTCCCTCTAAGCCTCCGTTTGCCTTGAATAAGGCTGCGAAATTAGCATCAATCCCTTCTATTTCTTCTATACTGTTCATGTAAGCCGCCTGTACAGAAGTAGTTGCCCCCGCCGAACTGCCGCCAATAAAAATATTATCGGTATCAATGCGATAAGTATTAGTGGTTGCTTGGTCTTTTCTTAAAAAACGAATAGCTGCTTTCATATCATGTATGGCATCAATAGCTCCAATATAAAAGGCATTATCACCAGCTGCATCAATTAAACGATAACTAATGCTTGCTACTACATATCCCGATTTTGCTAAATATTCGGCAGTCTTTACTATGCTATTATTGGTTTTTGAACCGCCTGTAAAACCACCTCCATGTGCTAAAATGACTAGTGGCCTACTGGTTTCTGTATCACCAGTTGGTTCATAAATATCCATTAACAAGGTGGTTGCTACTCCTGCTTGGGTCGTATTCATCCCATAAGCAACATCAGAGGTAAGGCTAACCTCTGAAAAAACCGCTGCATTGTATCGGTCATTTTCTGTTCCCGTTCCACTAGAGCCATCACCTGGAACGGTATATCTAACAATTACTTCATTGTCTAAAATGACATTGGTACTCCAAATAAACTCCGCATCAGCTGCACTATCATCAAAAATATCGGTAAAGTTGGTGTAAGCAGATTTATTATCTACACCAATAGTTGAATTGGTATAAGTGGTCGCAGCAGGCCAGTTGGAATCATCAAAACTAGCCGAAGTCCAATCGGTTGGAATTGCCCAATGTACCGCATAAAAAGAAGCACCATCGTTTGTCCCATCGGTATCACAATTATCAGAAGAACGAGTGGTACCACTTTCACTTAAACAACTAAGGTCTTTTATGGGAGCTGTATAAAAGGTTTGTGCTTTCCATGCTGAACTCGTCGTAGCTATGGTATTATCAGCTGCATCTTTAAATACTGCTACCATTCCCCCGTCTCCTGGATGATAGTCAACTCCTTGGTTGTCTTCAGAGCCTAATCCACTATTTTCTTCCCAGTCTACCAATTTCATAGCAATAGTAAAAGGACGATTGACTTTAAATCGAACAAGGTTGGAATTAAACTGTGTAAAAGGGACATTATCTTTGCCTACGGCTACGCCATTAATGTATAATTCAAAATAGTTATCTGCAAAAATATAACCTGTAATGACCTCCCCGTCTGCATCAATTTCTATGATGTCCGAACCATCTAAGGCAGCCACCGCAACTGCTGCGGAACTAAAGGTTACTCCAGTACAAGGATTGTATAAATCAGCAGCAAAAGGGAAATCACTATCCTCAAAATTAATAGCTGCTGGAACAGTCCACTCCGTTCCATCTGAAGAAGTAATGTTACCAACAGGCGCATTTCTTCCATTGGAACAAGCGTAAATATTGTCATTAGAAACTGTTGCAGAACCTTGGGTAACCGTTCCTGACCCTATATAGTCAGATCCATTATCATTAGCATCCTCGCTATTGGCTACATAGCCAGTTGGTTGATCACAAGCTACTTGACTAACATCAGGATTGCCTAGTCCATCCCCATCGGCGTCTTGAAACCAAGTGATTTCGCCATTACCATCACAAACACCACAAATATCTATCGTCCCAGAGCAAACGTCGTCCGTATCATCACTATTGGAAACATATCCTGTGGGTTGTTGACAATCTAAAAGAGGGGCATCAGGATTTCCTAAACCATCGCCGTCTGCATCTTGATACCAAGTAATTTCCGTACATAGGTCATCATTATCTCCACAAGCAATACATGCAAAACAAGTAATTGTCAATACCGAAAGGAATAACTTTAAATAATTCATTAATTTAAGTTTTTGATTTACGATTTAATTTAAAGACACTCGATGGATAGAAAGGAAATATTATTGGTGATTCAATTAATTAATCTAAGTTGCGGAGAAGAGAGAACAGAGAGTAGAGAAGAGAGACAAATTTCGTAATACAGGAAACAATTAATAAAATTCTATGGACCTTCTATTTTATTGGTCGTTTTAGTCTCTGCTCTCTCTGCTCTACCCTTCATTGTCCGTAACTTGAGTTAATTAAGGTCGCTATTAACTGAAAATTGTATTTTATTTTTGTTTCCAAAACCAGGAGTAACTCAAAGTAATTCCATTGCCATCAAAGCCTGGGTTGGAGTCAAATAACCCATTGTTAGAATGGTGTATGGCATTATAATCTAATCGAATTTTATGCTTATTTTCTAATTTGAATTCTAAGCCTACCGCTAAAGTTTGATTAAAAGTAAAATTGCTGCCGCCTTCGGGAAAAGCTTGAAAGGCATTAAATGCACCTGCTCCATACGAAAAATAAGGACTTAGCCTTTTTTTCCCGAATATCGACCAACGGGTATAAAACCTTAAACCAAGACCAGCAGTTGAATAATCAGTAGCACTAAATTCTTGGATATTGCCTTCAATTCTCAAAGCAAACCAAGGAGCAAAGGCTCTTTCTACGCCAAAATTTTGCATGTATACATTATAGCCATCCCCATTGAAATACCCTATATGCCCTTGAAAATAATCTAATTTGGGGTCTTTGGAAAGGAATTTTGCTAAGACTAAAGAACCTACTGCCGCACCAGACATTAGGAAAAATTGAGTTTGTCTATTTGATACTAGAAAACTTTCTTCTGAACTTACAGGGTTCAATTGTGCGAAAGCATGAACGATAGAAATGCTGCTAATTAGCAAGGCGAAGAGGGTCTTTTTAAAATACATTTGTGTCTTTGATTTAAAGATGATTGACCCTACAATTTTTTACAAATTGCTCTGTTTTTCAAAAAAATAATAGCTAAATCAACGAAACTAAAGGCTAAAGGAAGGAAATCAAGGGAAGAATTAAGCTAATGGGAATGAGATAAGAGAAAAAGGTGGCTATCAATTGGGGTTTCAGCAGGCAGCTTTAGTAGCAGGCGTTTATACTTTTAGATTAGCTACGACTACGCAAATGGTTTCCGAAAAATTGGTCGTTATGAAAAAGAGGGGTTATGAGTTCAACTAGCAACTCGATTTAATCCAATTTCAATTCCTTCTCCATTGCTTTAAATATTTGTTCTTCCAATTCTGGATTAGCCGTTTCTTCTTCTAAATCAACCAACCATTGTCCGTCCACTTTTTTTAAGAGAAAAAAATCTTCAATCAATTCCCCTTCTTCTAAAATGGTATAATTACAGATGGCTGTTGCTCCTTCAGTTGTACAATTCATCTTAACGAACTGTGTCTTATATACTTGAGGATCATTAAGGAAGAGTTCTTTATTTTCTGCTAACCATTCTTTTGTAAGTGTGGTACTTAATGCTGCTGCTTGTTCTATTTCATTTTTATCCAAGTGAACTTGCCATTGTTTACTGACTGTTTCAGGCGTATTCGGAAGCGGGATTTTTTCTTCTTGATTGGTAGGTGTATTATTACAACTAATGAATAGTAGCATTAGTAGCATAAATTTTAAGCTATTGTAATTATAGTCTAAAATCTTTGCTCTTTTAAAAATATTTGGTTGGTGAAATTTCAAGAGATGGGTGTTTTATTTTTGTTTAAATAGTCCTAATAATTGTTCTGCCCCTTGAAATGGGGATAGCTCATTTTTCAAAACGGCTTGCTCTATTTTAATCAACGCAGCTTGTACTGCTTCGTTTTGATAAAAAGCAGTTTGTAAACCTTGGCTGATAGAAGCTTCTAGCCAATATTTGGCTTGTTGCTGTCGATTATTTTCAAAGTACTGATTCTCTTTGGTCAATTTAATGTATTTCCCAATCTGTTCCCAAACATTTTCGATGCCTTCATTGGTCAATGCAGAACAAATTAATGCCGTTGCCGTCCAATTGCTTGCTTTAGCTGGAAAAAAATGTAGGGCATTTCTATAATCAATTCTTGTTCTTTTAGCTAACTTTACTCTGTCTCCGTCCGCTTTATTGATTAACACTAAATCTGCCATTTCCACAATTCCTCTTTTGATGCCTTGCAACTCATCTCCACCTCCTGGTAATAAAAGTAGTAAAAAAAAGTCAACCATAGAATGTACTAAGGTTTCTGATTGTCCGACACCTACTGTTTCCACCAAAATAGTATCAAACCCTGCTGCTTCACAAAGAATCATTGTTTCTCTAGTTTTGCGAGCGACGCCACCTAGGGAAGACTTGGCTGGAGAGGGGCGCACAAATACATTAGTTAAATGTGCCAGTTTTTCCATCCTTGTTTTATCGCCTAAAATACTACCACCACTAATTTGGCTAGATGGATCAACTGCCAATACCGCTACTTTTTTTCCTTGCTCGACTAAATGACTACCAAAGGCTTCTATAAAAGTACTTTTGCCTACGCCTGGTGTTCCTGTAATGCCTATACGAATGGACTGATTGGCAAAGGGCAAACATTTTTCAATAATGCTTTCTGCCATTTTTTGATCAGCAGGTTTCGTACTTTCTATAATCGTGATGGCTTGGGATAAAATGACTTTATCGCCTTTTCGAATGCCTTGAATATAATGAGCTACATCGCCTTGTTGCTTGCGTTTTTTGGCTAGGATATTTTTTAAATGTGGGTTGAGGGCAGTAGGTGACTTAACGCCAGCAATTACTTTTGGAGTGGTTTTATCTGTAGGTTCTTTTTTCATGCACCTCAAAAATAGGGGAAATATCGAAATTATTTTGACTACTTTTTTAAAGACCTTTCAATCTTTGCTCTTAATAAAGTTATTTTGTTTGCTGTCCTATTATATTCTTGGAGAACAAAATTTCTATTTGATTCTATTTTCCATAGATAGCTCAATAATATATTTTTTTCAATAGTACTAATTTTTAGAGGTAAGTTCATACTTACTAAATTACCTTTATCATCAAAGATAAAATTAGGGGCAACCTTGCTATTGATTTCCTTAAAATAGTTTTCATAATACTGCATTTCATGATACTCTTCCTCAAATTTTTTTAAAACCTTATAGTCATACTCGTAAATGTTGATTATCTCAAACCTTAAAGAATCATCAGTTATTAATTCCAGTCCTTTCGATTTTAAAGATTCGTAACCAGAAATATTTTGAATGGAAATATAATCTCTTGTAAATTCGAAATAATATGGAACTAAAGTATCTACATTTACTTCTTCTCCTTTAATTACTCTTTTCCAAAATTTACAGGCGGATATACTAAATTCATGACCTTTTTTATTTAGTTGCACATCTTTAATATCTTTTTTTAGCCCGTTAGAAATCTCCGCTAAAATTTTGGTTTCGATTAATCTATTTTTTCGATTTTCGTTCCAGTTATTTAAAGCAAAAGCAGCCGTTACCGCAATAAATATTGAGAGGAATTCAAACCCATATTTTCGCCAATTTAATTTTTCCATTTTAAACGTTTACTTCATTATACACAAAAGGAGATACTTTTCAGCATCTCCTTCCTTATTTATCTTGTAAATCTTTAATTAATCCTGTCATCTTGTGATTAAAATTCCGCATTCCCTGGCGTACGAGGAAAAGGAATTACATCTCTAATATTTGCCATACCCGTAATAAATAAAATGATTCGCTCAAAACCTAGACCAAATCCAGCGTGCGGTGCACCACCAAATTTTCGTAAATCTAAATACCATTGTAATTCATCCTCATGCACGTTCATCTCCTGCATTCGAGTACGTAATTTTTCTAAGCGTTCTTCTCTTTGAGAACCACCGATAACTTCACCAATGCCAGGGAATAGCACATCCATTGCGGCTACCGTCTTTTCATCGTCGTTCATCCGCATATAAAATGCTTTGATGTCCTTTGGATAATCTCTTACGATAACTGGTTTTTTGAAATGCTTTTCCACCAACCATCTTTCGTGTTCCGCTTGTAAATCAATCCCCCAATCTACAGGGAATTCAAATTTTCCTTTCTTATAAGGCTTGGAGCGCTTTAAAATATCAATGGCTTCTGTATAAGTAATTCTAGCAAAATCGTTTTCGATAACAAATTTCAACGTATCAATCAAACTCATCGGACGGCGCAACTCTTTCTTCATATTCTTCTCCATATCCTGAATCCGTTTATCCAAAAACGCTAAATCATCAGGATAGTTTTCTAGAATATAGTTGATGATATACTTAGAAAAATCTTCTGCCAAATCCATGTCGTCATAAATATCAGCAAAAGCAATTTCTGGTTCAATCATCCAAAATTCTGCTAAGTGTCGAGAAGTATTAGAGTTCTCTGCTCGGAAAGTTGGACCGAAAGTATAAACTTTTCCTAAAGACAAAGCACCAATCTCTGCTTGTAATTGCCCTGAAACCGTCATATTAGTTGCCTTTCCAAAGAAATCTCGGCTATAGTCGATGCTACCATCTTCTGTTGTTGGCGCATTGTTCGGTTCGAAAGTGGTAATTCTAAACATCTCACCTGCCCCCTCTGCATCACTTCCCGTAATAATAGGCGTATGCATATAGTAGTAGCCCTTGTCATTGAAATATTTATTGATCGCAAAAGCTACCCCATGTCGAATACGAAATACCGCACTAAAGGTATTGGTACGCATTCTAAAATGTGCTTTTTCCCGAAGGAATTCCATCGACTGCTTCTTTGCCTGTAATGGATATTTCGACAAATCTGTATCGCCTAAAATCTCTACCGTGTCTGCCATTAACTCTACTGCTTGACCTGCACCTTTCGATTCTACTAATTCCCCCGTAGCAGCGATACAAGCATGGAAGCCAATTCGATTCACGGTTGCTTCATCAATTTTATCAGGATCTATCACAACTTGAACCGTATTAAAAGTAGAGCCATCATTTAATGCTACAAACCGATTATTTCGAAATGCTCGAACCCAGCCCTTAACGGTTATTGTTGCTCCAATTTGTGGAGCTTTTAGAACATCAACAATTTCTGTACGCTTACCCATGATAATAAAGGTTATTAGAAGTTACTAGAGGTTATTGAAAGTTATTCTTGATAAAGCATAACTTCCTAATTAAAAGAAGGCGCAAAATTAAAGAGAATCCCCTGATTATTCAAGCATTCTCGCTTTTACGCTATAAAAGTTATTTTTAAATGAATTGGTATAATAATCGGATTGTTCCCACAAAAGTTCCCTTTTCTCTTTCCAAAATGAAAAAAGAGCTAAAGGTTTTATCCATTTAGCTCTCTTTCATATTTTAAGTCAGTCAGATTAATTTAACTGTTTGACGGCAACATTTTCAAAAGTAGCTCGTCGAATATTTAATAATTCTCCTAGTCTCAAGAAAGTATTTTTCCAACCATCATTGACAAAATGCTGTCTTCCTTTTTTAAAACCTTTCAAAAGAGAAAAATAATAATTTTGACTCTTCCAGATATTTAAATCCAGATTCATCTCTGCTAAGGTTTCTAAAATTTCTACTAGCAATCGTACTTGACTTTCTGGTACACCTACATGTTTTAATTTCTGAATTTCATAAAAGATACGTTCTCCTGCTGCTAATCTTAAAGTTTGTGGATGAATGATTTTTAAATTCCACTTTTTTAACTCTTTCGACAAGCGTTTTAATTCTCGAATGTGTAAAATAGACCCATCAAAAAAGCGGTGTAAATCCGTATTAATGACATGCTTTAAAGCACTTTGATACACGTCTGGAATAGGGATATCACTATTCTTCATCCCCATGATGAGCTGATAATTGTCATTATAAATTTCTCGAAAATCTTTTTCTATCTGTGCTAAAGTCTTTTTATTAATCTGTTCAAAAATTTTCCGCTTCTCATCTCTAAACAAATGCCAAATTGAAAATTTCTCAGAAGAAAAATACGTTTGCATCAAACCAATGACCCGACCTAAATCGGTTGCCCTAAATCCTTCTAATACTTGTGCTCTCGCCTCTTGGTATAATTCACCAGGCATGTTTACAGAAAGGTTACCGATAATATTTTGCTGACCTAGATATAAAACCGCAAAACTAAAGGCTTTTCTGGAATGTGTAATTTTTGACTTAACGGTCGTTCGACCAATGACTAGCCGATAATTTCCCGCAATGATTCGATCAAAAGACTCATTTTCTACTTTATAATTAAAAAGGGATAATTCATCAGGATTTGGCTCAAATAAAGAAGCACAAGCGTAGTGCATGCCTACTCTTTCTAAATCTAATCGGGTAGGAAGCACTACATTTCTGTAGCTTACTGCTCCATTTTCAAAAACATTACTTGGAATATTTTCTAAACGAGTTTCAAACTCAGGATGTAAATCAACTCCTGAAACCTGCTTGGCATAAGCGATTGCCCGTAAAGCATATTGTAAAACTTGGTTGGTTTCCAGCCCAGAAATTTCATCAAAAAACCAAGCGCAACTAGTATACATTAAAATAGCATTCCGTTGCATCTCTAACAACCTGAATACTTTAGAAATTTCATACTCATCTAATTTTTTAGTCGCATGCTTTTCTAAGAAAATTTTTAAAGCTGCTTCACTTCGGTCTTGAATTAGATGGATATATTCATTTCGAGCATCCCAAGGAGAAACGATTAAATCCGAGGCTTCTACTTCAAATACTGGGATCAATGCATCTCGCAACCAATCTAATAATTCTCTTAGTGGTTTCCGCCAATTTTGACTCCATCCATTATTCACATCTGCTCGACAGCCACAATTAGAACGCCATCTTTCTACACCATGCACACAACTCCAGGAACTATTTTCATGGATTTCTGCTTCGTAAGTTGGTGGAAATTTTTCTAAATAGTCACTATAATTGGTAATAATGGCTAAATTATTTTCCTCAATATGGTTTAAACAAAAAGCTAAAGCCATTTCCCCATGCTTATGGTGATGTCCATAGCTCTCCCCATCTGTCGCTACATTAATTAATTGCGGCTCATCGTTATCATCGAAAGTACTGACTAATCGTTCTGCAAAGTGTTTACCATTATTTAAGATTCCCTTGAAAGCTACATCTTGAGCAATGTTTCCATCATAAAAGAATAAAGCAATCGTATTTCCAGAAGGTAATTTACATAAATAAGGTCTCCTTGGGTCAATACTTGCATGACTTAGTTGCGTCCAGTTGTCGGCTCCAATTTTTCGGATAGCTTTTGCTTGGCGAGGTGCTAAAATGGTATATTTAATGCCATGCCTAGCCATTGTCTCTAAGCTCTCTGTATCCGCTGCCGTTTCTGCCAACCACATGCCCTCTGGTTTCCGTCCAAATCTACTTTCAAAATCTTTAATCCCCCAAATTACCTGTGTCTCTTTATCTCGCTGATTGGCAAGTGGTAGAATCATGTGGCTATATGCCTGCGCAACTGCTGAACCATGTCCATTAATTTTTTTTCGGCTCAATTGGTCAGCTCGTAAAATTTTATCATAGGTATCTTTATCGGCATGTTCCATCCAAGAAAGCAAAGTAGCGCCAAAATTGAAACTAATCTTTTCATAATTATTGACAATTTTAGTTATTTCATCGCCTTCTTTAATCCTAGCCGCCGCATTTGGAGCATAACACTCAAAATTGATACGCTCATTCCAGTCGTGAAATGGAGCGGCAGAATCTTGCCGTTCTACTGTTTCTAACCACGCATTCTCTCTAGGAGGTTGGTAAAAATGCCCGTGAATGCAGATATATTTATGTTTTTGGCTCATATTGCTAAATTGTTTGACTGTGTTAGTGTCAAAAGTACACTTTTTAAAATCAGAAAAAAAAAGATATTTAACCAATTTTATATTAAATAGTTTTATTTTCCAACCTCTAAAGAAGATTTAAGCTATATTTTTGTCGATTGATTCCCTTTTTATCAAGACTAAAGACAAGCAATAATATTCAAAATGATTCAGCAAATTGACATTACATTACCCGCTTTTTCTAGAGGGTATCATTTAATTGACGATCTCCTTCTATGCAAATTACCCAATTTACCAAAAACAGGTATTTTTCACTTATTTATCAAACATACTTCTGCTGGCTTGACGATTAATGAAAACGCAGACCCGTCTGTAAGAGTAGACTTCGAGCGTATCTTTAATAAAATAGTGCCAGAGAATGAACCTTACTTGACCCATACGCTAGAAGGTGCGGATGATATGCCTGCACACATCAAATCGACCTTAGTTGGTTCATCGATTTCTATTCCTATTAGCAACCATCGACTTAACTTAGGAACTTGGCAAGGGATTTATTTATGTGAATTTAGAAACTATGGAGGAAAGAGACAGTTAGTTGCTACAATTTACAGGTAATCAAGCAATCTAAGTGGTTTTTTTATCGTCTTTAATAGTTAATAAATAATAATTGTTGAATTGATTTATTGTTATCTTGTTATCGGATAATGTGTTACGACAGCAATATAGCAATTCTAACAATATAACAATTTTGCCCTTGTTCTTATAGCTATTTGTTTATAAACAAAGACTCAAAGTTCTATTAATCAATTATCATGAAATACGCTCATTTTTTAATACCGTTTTTATGCTGCTTTTCCCTACTATCCATTGCACAGGAACAATTAGGCTTACGGACAGAAAATTATTCAGGTATCAGTAGCGTTTTCGCTAATCCTGCTAATAATTTAACGACTCCTTTTCAATGGGATGTGAATTTAGTCGCAGCGGGAGGATTTGTAGACAATACGTTTGGTGGTTATAGAGATGCAAGTGTGTCAGATGTGCTGAATAATGTAGACAGATTATTTTTAGCGACCGATTTCCCTAGCGACCAAGTATTTCCAGCGGGTTCGACTGTTTTTGATTTCGCAACGCCAGGTAAAGATAAATTCGCTTCGGCAGTAGCCATGATGACAGGTCCAGCAATCTTATTAAATTTTGAAAAACATAGTTTTGGTATATTTACTAATTTTAGAGAAGCGGCAGGCGGTCATAAAATACCTGCGGTTTTAGGTTATTATGATTATAAAAGTATTTTACCAGGTGATAGTTATAGTGTCTTTCCTTCAAGTGTGACCGGAATGATTTGGAGTGAAATAGGCATTAATTATTTATACAAGGGAGAAACGAATAATGGGCAAATTGGGATCGGTTTTAACCTAAAATACCTACAAGGGTTTGAATCTTTCTTTGTGAAAAATACCACCAATTTAAATATTACTAAGTTAGAAAGAGATGCGCTCAATTTTGAGAATGGGGCAAACATTAATGTTGGATTTACCAATTCTAGTATTGATGAAGAAGCAGTAAATCTCCAAAAAAGCGGAACAGGATTCGGCTTAGACATTGGATTAACCTATGCTTCTTTAGACTATCAAGATGGAGCAGGTATCAAATTGGGGTTATCTATTTTAGATATTGGCAAGATTAAATTTAACCAAAATACAGAAAACCATACCTTTGATATTGGAAGCGCTACTATTTTTGAGCCAAGAAATTTAAGAGACGTTACTAATTTTAGAGATGGATTAAATCAGTTAAATGAAGAATTATTTGGTATGACTGGCGTTTCTTTAACTGGGAACACTTACGAAATGTGGTTGCCGAGTGCTATTAGTCTACAAGCAGATTTAGCGATTCGAGAAAATATTTATGTCAATGCGACTTTAGTACAGCGAATGCCTATTGGCGAAATAAGTGTCGAAAGAGGCAATCTATTTGCGGTGACGCCTAGATATGAAAGTCGCTGGGTATCTGCCTTTTTGCCTGTTTCTATTTATAATTGGGAACATCTGCAAGTGGGAGCGGCTGCAAGATTGGCTTTCCTTACTTTTGGTACAGAAAATTTAGGAAGTTTTTTTAATAATAAGAGTTTAACGGGCACAGATTTTTATGTGGCTATCAAAATAAATCCTTTTAGAATGGGCTGGAAAAATGGTGGCGGTGGTCGGAAGGGGAAAGCGGTACAATGTTATGAATTTTAAAATCTGGTCTGCAACCCAAATACTTTAAAAGTATCCGATACGTTTTATTCTAAAGCAAATGTATCTTTTATTGTTTTAGTTCGATTTTGCAGCACAATTGTAACTTGGAAATGAATTTCCAATCTACAAAAGACCATTAAAAAACCTCTAGAAACAGCATTTACCAAAGTAACAAACAACACAACTAAATTGATGAAGAAGATTTTAAATCTACTGTTTTTCTTACCTTTTTATCTGCTTTCTTTTGCCCAAATAGAAGGCATTGAATATAATGATGTCATTTATGACGAAGGCATTCATGCCGTCAAATTTCACGTGATGGATTTCCCATTAACCCAACCCATTATTGAATTAGGCGAAGACTCTTCTTTTATCGTGAGGTTTGATGATTTGAACGAACAAATTAGAGATATTTATTATACGATTATTCATTGTGATGCGAATTGGAATCCATCGGATTTGAGTAATATGGAATATATTGACGGGTTTGATGAAGACCAATTGGATGATTCTGATTTTTCGTCTAATACTTTGACCGAATTCACGCATTACGAATTCGAACTGCCCAATGACAATATGAATTGGACAAAATCGGGTAATTATATACTGGCTGTTTATACCATAGATGGCGAAAAATTGCCGCTTTTTACCCGCCGTTTTATGGTCGTAGAAACCAAATCAAAAATTGACATCGAATTAATGCGGGCTGCCAATGCTAGTAAAGTCAAAACGCATCAAGAGATTGACTTTGTGGTAACGCCTTATAATCTGGGAGAGAGAGAACCTAGAAAAGAATTGAGAGCCGTCGTTATGCAGAATGGTAGATGGGATAATGCAGTCGTTGACATCGCTCCCTACTCCATTAATCGAGATAAAATAATTTTTGACTATCAAGATCAGATTGTTTTTCCTGCTGGCAAAGAGTATCGTTTTTTGGATTTAAGGAGCTTTAGATTTAGAGGGGAAGGAATCGCCATGATTGAAGAATATACCGATGTTTATGAGGTGACGATGAAACCAGATAAAGACTTAAGCCCTTATGCTTACCAATATTTTAGAGACATCAATGGCAATTTTACTATAGGGAATATTGACGAACAAAATGACCCTTTGCGCACCGATTATGGCTTGGTTTTATTTTCTGTTGAAAAACAAATACCTTTCTACGATAAAGATGTTTATTTATTTGGACAATTAACCGACTGGCAAATTAAAGATAAATTCAAACTAGCTTATAGCGAAAAATTAGGCTTATACGCTGCCGATGTTTTATTAAAACAAGGCTATTATAATTATACCTACGCAGTAGTAGATAAAAAGACAAAGGAAGTCGATGCGACTTATTTTGATGGCAATTGGTTTGAAGCAGAAAACGATTATACCATTTTACTTTATTTTCGTCCTTTTGGCGCTCGCTATGACCAATTGGTGGGGCGGAAAACTTTTAAGTCGCTAAGTATTAATTAAACGAGTTGCGAGTTACAGGTTGCGAGTTGTATTCGATAAAATTCCTAAAATTAGGATCAAATCGTATCTAACCCGCAACCCGTAACTCGCAACCCGCAACTCATTTTTTCATGACCCGCTTCTGGCGCTTACTACAATATGCAAAAAAATACAAAGGACTCATTGCCCTGAGTGTTTGTTGTAATGTCCTAACGGCATTATTTACCGTAGTGAGTGCGCCTGCCATTATTCCTTTTTTACAAATATTGTTTGGGGTTGAACAGCCCATTTTAGAAGAACCTGCTTTTGCTTGGACTTTGGATGGTATTAAGAACTACACAAATTACCAATTGAGCGCCATGATACAAGCAGGAGGGAAAGAAGGGGCTTTGGTTTATGTTTGTATTGGTATAATTTTGGTTTTCTTTTTAAAAAATCTATTTCGCTATTTAGCAGCCTTTTTTATGTCGCCTGTTCGAAATGGAATGGTCAGAGACATTCGGCAGCAGCTATTTGAAAAGGTAGTGGATTTAGATTTGGGTTGGTTTTCAGAAAGGCGAAAAGGAGATTTATTGGCAAGAGTAACGATAGATGTACAAGAAGTAGAAATTAGTATTTTTAATGTCTTAGTAACTGTTTTTAGAGAACCCTTAGTCATTATCGGTAGCTTAATATTTTTGTTATACGTGAGTCCTCAATTGACAGTTTTTGTTTTTGGGCTGATGCTCTTTACAGGAATTATTATTGGCGGTATTGGTAAAACCTTAAAAAAGAAATCTTCTAAGGTACAAGAACGACTAGGGGAATTAGTGGCGATGTTGGAAGAGAATTTATCTGGATTAAGGATTCTAAAAAGCTTTAATGCGCAGGCATCACAAGCCGCAAAGTTTCAAAAAGAGAATGATGAGTATAGCCATTTATTGACTCGGTTATTGTGGCGAAGAGATTTATCTTCTCCATTATCCGAATTTTTAGGGGTTACGATGGTCGCTATTCTACTTTGGTACGGTTCTGCTTTAGTATTTTCTGGAGAATTGGCTGCCGAAACTTTTTTGGCTTTTTTATTCGCATTTTTTAATGTGAGTCAACCGACGAAAGCTTTTTCCAATGCCTTTTACAATATTCAAAAAGGCATGGCGGCGGTAGATAGGATAGAAGAAATTTTAAGTGTTCAATCAACTATTAAAGAAATAGCACAACCGAAACAAATTAATTTCTTTAGTAAAGCCATTGATTTTCAAAATGTTACTTTTGGATATGCAAACGAAGGAAGGAAAGCGGTTGAAGGTATTCATTTATCCATTCCAAAGGGAAAGATAATAGCGATGGTTGGTAGTTCTGGATCGGGAAAAACAACTTTAATTGATTTGTTACTTCGATTTTATGATACAACGAGTGGCGCTATTTTAATTGACGGGGTAGATATTAAAAACCTTCAATTGAACAATTTGCGGAGTCTTTTTGGCGTAGTTTCTCAGGAACCTATTTTATTCAATGATAGTATTTTTAATAATATTACCTTTGGCTTACCGAATTGCTCCCAAACCGAAGTAGAAAAAGCCGCCAAAATTGCGAATGCACATGATTTTATCCTAGCAACAGAAAATGGATATGCGACCAATATTGGCGACGGCGGCAATAAATTAAGTGGTGGACAACGACAAAGATTAACGATTGCCCGAGCCATTTTAAGAAATCCACCCATTTTGATTTTAGACGAAGCAACTTCTGCCTTGGATTCTGCATCTGAGAAATTAGTACAAGATGCTTTAGAAAAAATCATGCAAAACCGAACAACGATTATTATTGCACATCGACTGTCTACGATACAACATGCGGATGAGATCGTGGTTTTGAAGGATGGTCAATTAATAGAAAGCGGAAATCATCAAAGTTTGTTGGAACAGAAAGGAGAATATCGGAAATTTGTACAGTTCCAAGTAGTAGGTGACTAGGTTGCAAGGTAACAAGGTTGATAGGTCTTATTACCTCATTACCTTATAACCTCATCACCTCGTAACCTCGTAACCTTAATAAAATATGCATAGACTGATATCCATTATCATTTTTTTATTAAACACCATCGCCTTAGTTGGACAGCCAATTATTAGCTCGGATGTCTTACCGAGAATTGGCGATACGATACTAATGGCGAGTGATAACTTACCAGAAAATATTGCTATTTTAGGAGAAGGCCCCAATCAGTCTTGGGATATGATGAAATTGCAATCTGCTTTTACACAAAAAATAGCTATTAAAAATACAAAGAAAAATATGCCTTTTGCTCAGAAAGGGGTCTTGATGCAAGAGATGAATGGCATTAATAATTTTTTCAAAAGTGATGGGCATAGTTTAGAACAATTGGGTTCTATTGGTTTAGACCCAATGAACATGGGCGTACAAACGACCACTTATTATGATCAACCATTGCAAACGCTACATTTTCCTTTAAAATATGGCATGACTTCAGAACAAACAGGTCATTTTTCTTTTAAAGTCGCCGTAGAAGATTTACCAAAAGCTGTTTTATATACCTTACCCATTACGCCAGATTCTGTGAGGTATAGATGTGCTGTAACTCAGCAGAAGGAAATTGATGGTTGGGGTACTTTGATTTTACCAGATAATACGTATGACGTTTTAAGAGAAAAAAATATAGAAGAAAGAAGATATAGAGTAGATATTAAAGTGGGCAGCTTGCCTTGGCAGGATATTACAGAAGGAGTAGACGACCCTAAAGTGCAAGTACCACAAGTCAGTCAATCTTACCATTTTTATAGTAATGAGACGACTTCTAAAGTAGCCGCCGCTTATATGAAACCGAATGGTGTCAATCCCGAAGTTGTCAATTATACCGTATCTGATCCGAGTTCTTCCATGCGAACAGCTAGTAATCGTCCAGATATTTATGCTTATCCCAATCCCGCTATTAATGATGTCCGATTTGAATTTTCTAATTTAAAACCGTCCGAATATTCTTTGAAAATCTATAATATTTTGGGAGTAGTTGTAATGGAAGAAAAGCATGTTTTAAATGGGTTTAAAACGGTAAAACTAGATGTGTCTAAATTGCGAAAAGGGACTTATTTGTATAGCCTATCGGATGCTAAGGGGAAGACTATTGCTACTCGGCGATTGATGGTGATTCGACCATAAATTGGAAGTTAGGGGAAGTTATTAGAGGTTATTATTGCTCAAAAATAACCTCCAATAACTGCTAATAACTGCTAAACCACCGCTCTTTTTTGCTTCAAAATATCTACAAAAAGTCCTTCATTCAGCGCATTCATTGCCGCTACCTTATATTTAGAGTCTAATAGAATTGAAATATTACTACGGCTTCCACCAGAAGAAATCATTCTCAATGGAATATCTTTTAGGGTATTAATGACTTTTGCAGCCACGCCTGATTCTGTTTGTTTAAATTCTCCTGCTACACAAATAATGGTTTGTCCTTTGTCTACTTCAACTGTTGCATAAGATTTTAATTCCTTAACAATTGCTTTTAGATTGGTCGTATCATCAATTGTCAAAGATACTGCCACCTCTGAAGTAGTTAGCATATCAATAGATGTTTGATAGTTTTCAAAAACTTCAAAAATCTTTTTTAGAAAACCATAAGCATTTAACATCCTAGAAGACTTAATTCTAATGGCTGTAATTTCGTCTTTAGCAGCAATCGCCTTGACTCTTTGTGGCGTAGAGGTTACGACTTCAGAAATGACTGTTCCTTTTGCTTGTGGCTCCATCGTATTCAATAACTTTACAGGAACGCCAGATTTTTGCGCAGGTAAAACACAAGATGGGTGTAAAATTTTGGCCCCAAAATAAGCTAGTTCAGCAGCTTCATCAAATGATAATTCATGGATTGGGAAGGTATCCTTGACGACTCTAGGATCCGTATTGTGCATCCCATCAATGTCCGTCCAAATTTGAATTTCGGTTGCAGGTAAAGCGCCACCAATTAAGGTCGCCGTATAATCACTTCCACCTCTTCTCAGGTTATCCACTTCCCCATCTTCATTCATGCAAATATATCCTTGCGTAATATATAGCTGATGTTTGCCAGTTCTGACTAAGGTTTTTCTTAGCTTTTTAGCAATAAACTTTAAATCAGGTTCTCCATCCGTCGTTTTCATAAAATCCAAAGCTGGAATCAAGGTTGCATTCAAACCAATCTCTTGTACATAGTATAAAAATAAATGCGTAGAAATTAATTCGCCCTGCGCCAAAATAACTTTCGCATCTGCTTCACTAAACTTCTTGGATTTAAAAGAACGTAACAAATCGAATTTCTCTTTAATTAAGGTAGTCGCTTTTTTGATAGAGCTATTTTTATCATACAAATTTTGGATAAATGGATGATAAGTCGCTTCTAATTTATCAATTAATCGATGTGCTGCTTTCTTACCTTCGTTTTTATACGCTGTATGGATTTCGACTAAACTATTCGTTGTGCCCGAAACTGCTGATAAAACAACAATTTTCTCTACTCCGTCATTAATTAATTGGGCAATGTGTTGCATCCGTTCTGGCTTTCCGACCGACGTGCCTCCAAATTTTAATACTCGCATTTTAATGTTTAATTAATTAGATAATTGAATCACCTAATTTGGCTGGTTTGGCTTGGTACAAAACAAAAGACCCGAACTTTTAGTAAGCTCGGGTCTTTTGACGTATTGATAATACTATATAACAAATACAAAAAAATATCCCGAGGCTATGGTTGCTTCGTGCGTTTCGTTTTTTTGTATGTACGTTTTTTTATCATCATGCCGCAAAGATAATTGTATTTTTGACAAACTCAAATTGAAAGGGAATGCCTTTTTATAAAATTGAATCGGTACTTGTCTTTATAGTAACAAAAAGTTAATATTGTTTATTAAAACCATACCCTTTTGAGAAAAAAGAGAACCTAGAGAAAAGAGGCTCAACTAGTCATTAATACTAATGGGGCTATTTTAAATTTAATAATTTACAATATTTCTCTATTCTAAAAAGATTGTTCAATGAAATATGAATGGCTACTTTTCGATTTAGACAATACCTTATTAGATTTTAATGTGTCGGAGCATTACGCTTTGGAGAAAACCTTACAAACAGTTGACCTAGTCTTTAATGAGACACACTTGAAAATTTATGAAAAAATAAATCGCCAATGCTGGGATGATTTTGAAGCAGGCAAATTGCCACAAGCAAAACTGAATAACCTACGGTTTAGTCGTTTCTTAACTGCTTTGAACTTACCAAATGAAGATGCTGCTCAATTGGGGGATTACTACTTGACACAATTGTCCGAAAAATTGGTGTTTATGGATGGGGGGCAATTATTACTAGAAGAACAGGCTGAAAAATATCATTTGGGTATTATTACGAATGGTTTGAAGCAAGTTCAAAGACCTAAATTGATAAAAAGTGGGCTAGCTGATTACTTTAAAGTCATTGTAGTTTCCGATGAGATTGGTATTTCTAAACCTCAACCAGCTATTTTCGAACACGCTTTTGAAAAAATGGGCTTTCCCGCTAAAGAAAAAGTATTGATGATAGGTGATAGTTTGAATTCAGATATTCAAGGTGGGATCAATTATGAAATAGATACTTGCTGGTACAATTTTAAAGACAACAAAAATAATTCAACAATTCAACCCACTTATGAGATTAACCATTTAGCCGCAATGAAAACTTTAGGAATAATCTAACGTTTTGGAAAACTATCTTTCCTTTGAGGAGGTTTGTAGAAAAAATAATGATTTCAAAAGAGGTTAGCCTATTTTCGTACGTATGATTCAACACAGACTTATTCAAATACTCTTGATTCCATTTTCCTTGCTCTATGGCTTGGGAATTGGTCTGCGTAATTTTGCGTATAAATATAATCTATTAAAAGGGGTGGAATTTAACATTCCGCTGATTTCTGTAGGAAATTTGACTATAGGTGGAGCAGGAAAAACACCCCATATTGAATATTTAATTCGTTTATTGAAAGATTATATTAATGTAGCTACCTTGAGTCGAGGTTATGGCCGCAAGACGAAAGGCTTTTTATTGGTTAAACCCACGAATAGCGCAGAAGAAGTCGGTGATGAACCTTTACAATTTAGGCGAAAATTTCCAAACATCTTAGTTTCTGTTAGCGAAAATAGAACTTTTGCCATTCCTCAATTATTAATGGAGCAACCTGATTTGCAAGCTGTTTTATTAGATGATGCTTTCCAACATCGAAATATTGAGCCAGGTTTAAATATCTTATTAACTGAATACCAATATCCTTATACCAAGGACTTTTTATTGCCCTCAGGTCGATTAAGAGAGTGGTCTTCCGCATCACAAAGAGCAGATATTATTATTGTCTCTAAATGCCCAAGTGAATTAAGTGATTGGAACAGACAAGAAATGGTTGCGGAGTTAGCGCCTTTGAATTATCAAAAAATATTTTTCTCCTATTATACTTACCTCAAACCTTATTATATCTTCAATACCATTTATCGAGCACCGCTCAATCCTGAATTGACGGTTTTATTAATAAGTGCGATTGCTCGGACAGAATATTTAGTAGACCATTTAGAAACACAGGTGGAATCCGTTCGAGTTTTACAGTATGAAGACCATCATTATTTCACCAATTATGATGTGTCTCACCTAAAAAGAAATTTTGACCAGATTGATAATCCTAATAAAATAATTTTGACGACGGAAAAAGATGCCATGCGCTTAGAATTGCATAAGGAATATCTAGTGGAGCATAAATTACCTGTTTTTGTTTTGCCAGCAGAGGTTGCCTTTCATGGAGAAGATGGGGAACAGTTTAATCAAACGGTGCAGCAATTTTTATTAAATTTTAGAGCATAGACAAGTCATTCAAAAACGAAACAAAAATAGAAACCTTAATTATTCATTTTTTGCTAGAAAAAAAATGTTTCGCAAAGAATTAAAATTTTAACAAAAACTCTTTTTCCGAATTCTCATAAAAGCCTACCTTTTATTAAATATTCTTCACACCTACCCCCATTTCACCATTTTAATTGATTTGATAGCCTTGTTTATTCTCCCAAAAGGGTATAACTTTCGGATTCATAAGGGAATAGATAATAGAAAAAGTTTAAATGAGTACTTATTATTTAGTCATAAATGATGAAATCTCCTTAAAACTTACCCTTAGCTTGACAACACTTGCAGATTTTTTTTGATGACACAAAAATGTCTGGAATAGCATTTTCTTCAAAGATTCAAAAGAAGGTTCAACTTAAGAAAGTATTTAGTTTGACTTTCGAAAAAAATTTAATTGTTTATTATTTTAACGCTCAACTTGCGTGCGGTTAGTTGTGTAAAGTAATATACATTTTAGTGTAATTAATTCAACTTCGTTGCGCTTATATCAGATAAGCTCGACAATTACAATCACATCAATCTTAGGTGATTAGATAGTTCCGTTATTATTGATATAAATGGAAAAATTTAATCTGCCAACACACCGAATCTAAGTGCCTGTTTCTGACGCAAAATCAGAACTATCTGTAAATCATAGGTTTAACAGATGGAAATGCTAACTTCCGACAGGAAAAAGTCTCAAAAAATACACAAGATATCAATTGGTCTATTATCTTTGTACCAACTTCTGCACTATGCAACAAAAAAATATACAAAATCTGTGTTTCTAGCATAGAGTTTGTAATAACTTTAAATGTAATACGAAAGCGTATTACTGATTTAGTTTAAAGAGTATATACTGTGCAAATTCCAGTATTACTCAACTATTCATAATGGGTCTCAATATTAGATGCTACAATCCAAAATTATTTTTTTAAACTTTTTAGCCCATAATGTTAATAGGTAAAACACAAGTATGGAAGTAACAACAACAAATTTATCCCCTCAGGCAAAGGCTGATTATGGTCTTGTCCTGCGCGCCATTGACGGTGACCAAAGAGCATACGCAAAATTAATGGACCGTTATCGCAATTCTATTTACCATATGATGTATAAAATGGTAAGTAACCGTGAAGATGCGGACGATTTGACATTAGAAGCTTTTGGAAAAGCTTTTAACAAGTTAGCAAGTTATACACCTCGGTACGCTTTTAGTACTTGGTTGTTTAAAATTGCCATTAACAACTGTATCGACTACATTCGTAAGAAAAGATTACACCTGCTTTCAATTGATGATCCAATCGAACCAGGAGGTGATCATGATTACTCAAGTAACCTCAAGGCAAGCTCTTTAGATCCGGAAGAAAAATTCATTCGGGCGCAAAGAGTTAAGTTAATGCGAGACATTCTACAAAAGCTCAATCTAAAATATCGTTTGATGATTGAATTGCGCTTTTTTGAAGAATTGAGCTACGACGAAATTGCTAAGGAATTAGATATTCCACTAGGTACTGTGAAAGCACAATTATTTAGAGCAAAAGAAATTCTATATAATTACCTTCAGCAACCTGGAGCAAGTGCTTATCTAGAATCTACTAAAAGACGGGTTCGAAGAAAAGCAGCAATGGCTAATTAAGTCTACTGTATTCGAGCAACCTAATAGTGAATTTATTTCACCGATAACCTCCAAGCCTGGTAACAGGCTTGGAGGTTTGTTGTTTCATGCTTAAGCTATTGTAGTATATAAATCTTCAAGTTAGGTTGTTTAGAATGATGGATAAAATGCTCTTGATTGTTGAGAGGAATTGATCAAATAATACATCATTATCTGTTCAAAAATATGGGGTGAAAAAATCTTATTTTTCTATAATTCTGAATAATCGACCTTCAATCATAACTGAATATGAAAATTCTAATGGTTTGTTTAGGTAATATCTGTCGTTCTCCGCTAGCAGAAGGCATTTTATTAGCAAAAATTAAAAATAAAAAATTATCATGGGAGGTTGATTCTGCGGGAACAAGCGGCTGGCATCAAGGACAGTTGCCAGATGCTCGTTCTATAGCAGTTGCGAAGGCATATGGTATAGATTTGACTTATCAACGTTCTCGACAATTTAAGTTGATAGACTTTGAAGCATTTGATTTGATCTTAGCAATGGATAGCTCTAACTATACAAATATCACCAGATTAGCAACTACCGAAGCATACAAAGACAAGGTAAAACTGATCTTAAATTATGTCTATCCTAACGAAAATAGAGCGGTTCCTGACCCTTATTATGAAGGTGGATTTGAAAAAATCTATCAAATGTTGGACGCCGCTTGTGAAAAAATCATAGAAATACACATTTAAAAATAAAAATGTTTATAGGTTCATTTTCTAAATATTTACTGCTTTTGCTTTATAATTTTTAAAAATATTTTTTCTCTAAATACTTCACTAACTGTTATAGGTATGGAGAATTATTATAAAATCGAACAAAGGCAACCTTTATTATTTACCACCTATTTTTTTGACAATCAACATTTTATACTTTAATTAAACACCCTTTTCTGTAAAATTAAAAAGACTAAAAAATTAATTTTATTAAGACTTTTTTAAGATTTTTTTTAAAAAAGTGTACCCCTTCCTGAAAAATATCCGTCTCAACCACATAGCTATACTATAAAATTAGCAGATCCAACACACAACAAGTCTACACACCCCTTCGATTAGAGTAAAAAATCTTGTACTTGTTTATTACCTTTGCGTAAAATAGTACAAACGAAATTCATTTGGAGAAGTCATTACATAAGATGAAGATATCGGATGAAGAGCTCATTCGGCATTACCTAGAGACTCAAGATTCTAAGTATTTCGATCAACTTTATGGAAAATATTCCACCAAGGTATTTAGTAAGTGTATCTCTTTGTTAAAAGATGAAGGAAGAGCACAAGATGCCACACAGGATATTTTTCTAAAGATTTTTCTAAACCTTTCTAAGTTTGGCGGTAAATCTAAGTTTTCAACTTGGATTTATTCCATCACCTATAACTATTGTATAGACTTAATTAGAAAGAAGAAAAAAAGTGGGAATATATTTTCTGATGAAATTGAGCGCGCACCTGACCTCGCAGAGGAAGTGCCTGATAGTGCATTATTAGAAATGGAAGTCAAAAAACTGAAGGTAGTTTTAGATATTATCCCAGTCGGAGACAAAGCTGTACTACTAATGAAGTATCAAGACGATATGTCCATCAGAGAAATTTCAGAAACTTTGAATAAATCAGAGAGTGCCATCAAAATGAAGCTCAAACGTGCTAAGTACAAGGCACAAAAAGTTTACCAAGATAAATTTAAACAACATTAACTATAAATTGAATAGAAATTTATATGAACCATAGCGTTTTCTAAAATCGATTATCATGAATAATTTCCAAAGACTAGAAGAAGAAGAAATGGACAATTTACCTCAATTGCCTTTAGGTATAGGTCATCATGTTCACAATAGCTTAGATAATATGAGAACCATGGGTAGCATGGTTGATTTATATTTGACAAAAATTGTGGATGTTTTTGTAATGATGGCTGGGGGCAAAACAGAACGCCCTAATAATGGCTTTTCTCCAGGTGGCAGTCATGGAGCACCAACAGATCCTCACGGTGACGTTCCAGGTGGACCAACTAAACGTTAAAAAAACACCCCAAATTAAAAAACTCTAGAACCAACATCATACTATATATAAAATGGAACTTTTAGAAGATATCCTTAAACAACTTCAGGAGTTTACTCCTAATCTAATTTTTGCATTAACCATCCTAATTATAGGATGGATAATAGCTAAATTGATTGCAAGCATTATTAAGCGAGCATTAAAAGCAATAAAAATTGATGATTTAGCGGATAAGCTGAATGATATTGATATTGTTCGACAGGCGAATATGAAAATATTGCCAAGTAGTGTCATTAGCAAGGTCATTTATTATGTCTTGATGCTGATTACATTAGTTGTTGCAACAGATAAATTAGGCGTAGAATCAGTAACGAATTTATTAACTGACTTTATTGGTTATCTACCTCGTTTATTAACTGGACTTATCTTTTTTGTCATTGGTTTAGTAATAGCAGATACTATTCGAGGAGTGGTATTAACGGCTTGTCAGTCATTAGGTATTCCTTCAGCTAAAGTAATAGCTAGTGTTGTTTTCTACTTTATTTTTCTATCAGTAACGATGAGTGCTTTAGACCAAGCAGGTATTCAAACGGACTTCATTAAGTCCAATTTGATGATTATTATTGCTGGCGTAGTTGGTGCTTTTGCTTTTGGTTATGGATTAGCGTCGAAAGGAATGATGGCTAATTTATTAGCCTCTTTTTATGCTAAAGGTAAATTTATTATTGGAGATACGATCACTGTAGATGATATTAAAGGACAAATAGTAGCGATGGACAATACTTCTTTTACGGTTCAAACAGATGCTTCAAAAATTGTTTTTCCTTTGAGTAAGTTAACTGAAAAAGGAATTGAAATTCATTAAGTAATAAGATAAAATGCGCATTGAGTAACAATATAGTTTTTTAGGATTTCTGAAAAACAACTATTAATGCATTAACCATAAATTATTTAATTTTAAATATGTTTATCGTTGTTTGTTAACATATTAACCAGATCATAATAAAAATAAATTACATTTATTACTTACTTTTTTAGAATAGATGGTTCTACTATTAAGGACATTGTCCAACAATAGTAGCATTGAATTTATATGTGCTATTATACCTATTTTTCAAATTTTAAAAATCAAAAAATGAAAAAATTTTTATCTTTTACACTATTTGTACTTTTTGCTGTTGCGAGTTTACAAGCACAAAGTTTAGAAGAATTGAAAGCCAAAAAAGCGGATTTAGCAGCTAAACAAGCAGCAGAACAAGCAAAAGCTGATGCTTTTAATGGTGAGTTGGCAGACTTGGACAAACAAATCGAAATTTTATCAGGCTGGGACACAGGGCTAAAAGGTTTAGTTGGTTTAAATTTAGGGGGGTCTAATAACTGGGTAGCGAATGCTAACAGAAATAGTTCTTTCTCTGCTTTGAATATTGGCGTGAATGCACACGCTAATATTATCAAAGAGAAATTTTTCTGGAGAAATACTTTAGTCTCTAATATCGGATGGCAAGGATTAGATAATAATACAGACGATAAGAGTAATGGTACGGGTTTTTTGAATGATCGAAACGTAGATGCCTTGATTGGTTCTTCTTTATACGGATTTAGATTGAATCAAGATTTTGCGATTTCTGCTTTAGGAGATTTAAATACTTCTGTCTTTAGCTTCCTGAAGCCAGGTACTTTTGATATAAGTGCAGGAGCTACCATTACTCCACACAAAGTGCCTAATTTAGTATTAATTATTCATCCATTAGCTTATCACTTCGCTTTTTCTGCTTTAGATGGTGTTAAAAGTCAAAGTGCAGCTGGTGCAAAAATTAAAGCAACTTATTCTTTCAACTTAACAGACGGAATTACTTGGTCTTCTAACTTAGGTGCATTTTTGCCTTATAGCAATGAGCGATTCCCAATCCAATACAACCAGTACAATCCTGTAACGGATGCGGATGAATTAATTTCTGCGGAAGAAGGTCTATTTGAATATACTTGGATTAATACCATCAATATAGCTGATGTATGGAAAGGAATTGGTGTTGGCTTAACTTTCGGTATGAGAGGCGCTAAATTTGAATTCCCTGATATTCAGACTTATAATGCTATTGGCCTTACTTATGGATTCTAAAAACGGTTCAGAGTAAACGACATACGGTTTTCCCCCTAGAATTTTAGCGCTTCCAGAACTTTAAGTTCTGGAAGTGCTCTTATTTTATACAAGAGTTAAGAGTATGTTTAAAAATTTCATCTGTTAATTTTAGAGGGCTTTGAAATATTCTTTGGTATTGATAGCTTGATTGTTAAGATTGTTTGCTTGTTGAAGCGCTAACAATCAAACAATCTTAAGAATCAGACAATTTTGATGCTCAAGAAAATGATAGTACACTAATTATCAAGCTTTTGAAACGCTTACACATTATTACCTCAACAAAAAAGCCTCCGCTTAAATTAATAAGCGAAGGCTTTTTTATGTAAAGAAACGTTCTAAAATCATTTATTTCCTTAAGATTTACCTTTCTTCTCTCAATGAAATGACCTCTAATCTCGTTTCTTACTTATGCATCTACATTTGCATAATGTGCATTCTCCTCAATAAAGTGCCTTCTTGGTGGTACTTCATCTCCCATTAGCATAGAAAATACTCTATCTACTTCAATTGCATCATCAATCGTTACTTGACGTAAGATTCTAGTTTCTGGATCCATGGTAGTATCCCATAATTGATCCGCATTCATCTCTCCTAATCCTTTATATCTTTGAATCTTTACAGAAGTATCGTTTTCTCCTTTCCCTAAGCTATTTACTGCTTGTGTTCGTTCCTCTTCATCCCAGCAATAAACGGAGTTTTTACCTTTCTTTACTAAATATAAAGGAGGAGTGGCAATGTAAATAAATCCTTGATCTACTAATGGGCGCATATAGCGGAAAAAGAAGGTTAGAATTAAAGTTACAATGTGACTACCATCGACGTCGGCATCACACATGATGACAATCTTGTGGTAACGCAATTTATCTATGTTCAAAGTACGCACTCCATGCTCTCCTTCTTCAATACGTACCCCTAAAGCGGTAAACATATTCTTGATTTCCTCATTATCATATATCCTATGCTCTAATGCTTTTTCTACATTTAGAATTTTACCTCTCAACGGTAAAATAGCTTGGAAGACTCTATCTCTTCCTTGCTTCGCCGTTCCACCTGCTGAATCTCCCTCCACTAAGAATATCTCAGATTCTGCAGGATCTTTAGAAGAACAATCGGATAATTTACCCGGTAAACCTCCACCTGTTAGTACATTTTTACGCTGTACCATTTCTCTTGCCTTCCGAGCAGCATGTCGAGCTGTAGCAGCTATAATGACCTTCTCAACAATCCTTTTAGCATCTTTAGGATTTTCTTCTAAGTAATTTTTAATCGCTTCTCCTACACATTGAGAAACAATTGCTGTTACTTCCGAATTTCCTAATTCTCCTTTGGTCTGTCCTTTGAATTGTGGTTCGGGAACTTTCACCGAAACAACTGCGGTTAAACCTTCCCTGAAATCTTCCCCAGATATACTGAATTTTAATTTTTTAAAGAACCCATTGTCTTCTCCATACTGCTTGAACACTCGATTCACCGCTCTTCTAAAACCATTAACGTGCGTTCCACCTTCTCTCGTGTTGATATTATTCACAAAAGAAAAAAGACTTTCAGAGTAAGAAGTATTATAATTCATCGCTACTTCTACCTCTACCCCATCTTTTTTAGCAGTAACATGGATAGGTGAAGTCAATAAAGGCGTTCGAGCTTCATCTAAGAATTGAACGAATTCAACTAACCCACCTTCAGAATGGAAAGTCTCTGTTCTGAAATTACCTTCTTCATCTTTTTCTCGCTCGTCCGTCAAGGTTAAAGTCAACCCCTTATTCAAATAAGATAATTCTTTCATTCTGCCTGCTAGAACATCATATTTGTAGACTAAAGCCTCCATTATTTCAGGGTCAGGCTGGAAAGTTATAAACGTACCTCTAATATCGGTAGTTCCTTTGTTTTCTACTTCCGTTTGAGGAATGCCTTTACTATATTCTTGTTCATAAATCTGTCCCTCTCTATGGACTTGTGCCTTCATGTGAATAGATAAAGCATTCACACAAGAAACCCCTACACCGTGCAGACCACCAGATACTTTATAAGTATCTTTATCAAACTTTCCCCCTGCGTGCAAAACAGTCATTACGACCTCTAAAGCCGACTTCTGCAACTTGGCATGCATTCCTACAGGAATACCCCGCCCGTTATCTTGTACGGTAACAGAATTGTCTGGATGAATGGTCGTGTGAATGGTATCACAATGTCCAGCTAAGTGTTCATCAATGGAGTTATCAACAACCTCCCAAACTAAGTGATGGAGTCCTTTTGTATCGGTACTACCGATATACATACCAGGTCTTTTTCTTACAGCTTCTAAGCCTTCGAGTGCCTGAATATTATCCGCTCCGTAGTCGCCCTTATTAATGGGCTTATTTTTATTTTCGTCTTTTTCTGCCATCCCGCAAAAGTACAATTTTTTTACCTTTTTTTAAAGGGGAAATACCGTTAAACAATACGTAAAAAAGTAGCCAAAAGACAATTTTTATTTTTGAATATTTTTACCATAAATGCTTAATGTAAAATAGTATGTTTCTAATTCTTATTCTTTTGATTATCAATTTGTTACAAAATATTTATTTTTTTAATAATTAACACTTTGTAAAACCATTTAAAAGAAGAAAATAACAATTGACTAGTAAGGATGGAAAAATTGAGGTTACTCTATCTATTTCAAACAGCTATTTTAGGAATAATCCGTACTTTTGAAGCAAAAAAATGAAACTGCCCATTCCAATAAAAGTTATTGATCTTTCCAAACAGTTAATGCCTAATACCATCGTCGGAAATAAGGCTTTTGAAATTACAGGTATTAATGAAATTCATAAAGTTGTTACTGGAGATTTGACTTTTGTAGATGTGGAAAAATATTATAAAAAAGCCTTGACCTCTGCGGCTAGTGTCATCCTCATTAATAAGGAAGTAACTCCACCAACGGGGAAGACCTTAATTGTAGTGAAAGAGCCCTTTGAAGCTTATAATAAATTAGTTCGTCAATACCGTCCTTTTCTTCCTTTGAGTGCACAAGTTAGCGAAACTAGTTTTGTCCATCCCTCCAGCATTATAGAACCCAATGTTACACTTGGCAATCAGGTAAAAATTGGAAAAAATTGCTACATCCAATCCAATGTAACGATTAGAGGTTATACTATTATTGGCGATCATGTCACCATCGAATCGGGGTCAATTATTGGCGCAGATGCCTTTTATTATAAATCTACGGAAAAAGGCTATAAAAAATGGCGGTCTGGTGGACGAACAATTATTCAAGACCATGTGGAAATTGGTGCAGGTTGTACGATATGTAAAGGAGTTTCTGGAGATACCATTATCGGAAGCGGTACTAAACTAGATTGTCAAGTTCACATTGGTCACGGGGTCGTTATCGGTAAAAATGGCTTAATGGCAGCCCAGGTTGGGATTGGAGGCAAAACGATTATTGGCGACAATGTCATTCTCTATGGTCAAGTGGGCGTCTCCGCAAAATTAATCATTGGAGATAATGTGACCGTTTTAGCTAAATCTGGTGTGACCAAGAATTTAAAAGCTAATCGAAATTATTTTGGCTATCCTGCGGGGGAAGTCAAGCGGATGTATAAGGAATTAGCGGCCTTACGGTCATTACCTAATTTACTGAAAGAATGGTATAACAAGAAACATTGAATAATGCTAAACCTTTAATCTGCTGTTTTATTTCTATAGAAAACTTTGATTCATCTAACAAACGAGGTAATTGAGCAATTTAATTTTACTTTTGTCTAGTTGGGAAAGATGAAAACTGAATGATTTATTTTTCGGAAATGAAATATTCATGCCTCCAATAAATAACGAATTCATTGTTCATCATTACTCAATCTTTGATCACTTTTAACGCTTCGCTAAGCAGGCGCTACAGTACGATAAAAATGAATTTACTAGAAAATATAAACCAAGCTTTTAGCTCTGTCAGAGCAAATAAATTAAGAGCGACTTTAACCTTAATGATTATCGCCTTTGGTATCATGGCCTTGGTAGGCATTCTAACGGCTATTGATAGCATCATTTTTTCTATGAGTGATAGTTTTTCAGGCTTAGGCGCCAATTCCTTCAAGGTAGTTCCTAAAAGAGAAACCGTAAAAGGCAATAGAGGAGGACGACGTTCAAGAAGAGGAGAACCGATTACGTTTAAACAAGCAACTGAATTTAAAGAAAAGTTTGACTATGGGGCAACGATAACTATTTCAGCCAGAGGAACAGGGTTAGCCGAAATTAAATATGGAGACGAAAAAACCAATCCGAATATTACTTTATACGGTATAGACGAAAATGGAATAGATATTAATGATTATGAAATTGAATATGGTAGAAACTTCACGAAAACAGAAGTAGATGATGGCAATCGAAAAGCGATTCTTGGCTCAGAAATAGTCAATATTATTTTTGACAAAAAAGGCGCCAATGCCATTGGCAAAGTCATCTCTGTAGGGAATGCTAAATATAAGGTGATTGGTGTCTTAAAATCTGAAGGGTCTAGCATGGGTTCTAGTAGCGATAAAGCAGTTTATGTGCCACTCTTAAATGTCAAGCGGCAATACGGCACGCGTAGAACGAATTACGGGGTTACGGTTGCCGTAAAAAATGCTAACTATTTAGATGATGCCTCTTCTTCGGCTGTTGGCCTCTTTAGAAATATTAGAGGGCTAAAATTAGCACAAGAAAATGATTTTGAGATACGAAAAAGTGATGGTATTGTCGATATTTTGAAAGAAAATACGGTGATGCTTCGGGGGGCAACGATTGCCATTGGTATGGTTACGCTATTAGGTGCGGCTATTGGGTTAATGAATATTATGTTGGTTTCTGTTACCGAACGAACCAGAGAAATTGGTGTTTGTAAAGCATTGGGCGCTACTCGGCAAAATATCCTTATTCAGTTTCTAACAGAGGCAGTTGTTATTTGCCAAATGGGGGGGATTGTCGGCATTATTCTAGGCATATTAATGGGGAATTTGGTGACAATTATGATTGGCGGTAATTTTTTAGTCCCTTGGGCATGGATATTTTTAGGTTTTACGATTTGTATGATTGTTGGATTGGCATCGGGCATTTATCCTGCTCTGAAGGCTTCTCGGTTAGATCCTATTGAGTCTTTGCGGTATGAGTAATGAAAAGCAATGCAAAATATATTATTAGAAAAGAGAAAAGCCAATAATGGAAAAATTAACGAACAATAGAGATGAATTTCTTAATCAAATAAAAGTAGAATTACTAGGATATGAATCAGAAGGAGACTGGAAAGAGATATTTACTTATGCCGAAATTCCTTTTTTTCTTCGATATGCTTTTTCATATAATTGGTCAATAAATATTAAAACCTCGAAGTATCGATTAAAAAGAAAAGAATGGAATGCGGAGTATGACCATTTAAGATTTAATAAAGGGATTTATAACTTGGATAGGTTAGCAATTAAGGAGAAAGAACTGCTAATCGATATGGAAGCAGAGAATTACTTACACTCAATTAATTGGGGTAATATAAATACAATCGAATTCAAAGGAATAGTTTTAGACGGGTTGATGTGTGAACTAAGGATACATAAAATAGAAAAATCGTTTAATTGGAATATTGATGAAGAAATGAATGAAGACTTAACCAAATTAATTAGTGTTATTCGGAACTGGAAAAGAGAAATCAAAGAGTATTTTCGCTAATAAAAAGGAAACCGATAACCAATAAATAATGCATTAGTATTCCTTAAAAATTTATTAAAATAGCCCGAAAGACGTATCTTTCGGGCTATTTTAGTTTTCATAAACACTTCTCTTTGTATAGTAGGTAGCGAGGTAAACCAACTAATCGAATAGGATGGTTGATCTTCAGTCAAGCTAAAACATTAATTGCTAAAAGCTAACTGGTTGACTGAAGGTCAACTAGCCAATAAAAAATATAAATCATGACTCGTACTTGGTGGAAAGAAAGCGTTATTTACCAAATTTATCCTCGTAGTTTTAAAGACAGTAATGGCGATGGTATTGGTGATTTAGGAGGAATTATTGAAAAATTAGATTACCTAAAAAAATTAGGCGTAGATGTCCTTTGGTTAAGTCCTATTTTTAAATCTCCGAATGATGATAATGGTTATGATGTGAGTGATTATTGCGACATTATGGATGAGTTTGGAACGATGGCAAATTTTGATGATTTATTGGCAGGCGCTCATGCCAGAGGTCTAAAAATAGTGTTAGATTTAGTCCCCAATCACAGTTCTGATGAACATCGATGGTTTCAAGAATCCCGAAAATCGAAAGACAATCCTTACCGAGATTATTATTTTTGGAAAAAAGAGCCACCGAGTAATTGGACTTCTTTCTTTAGTGGTTCTGCTTGGACAAAAGATGACTTGACAGACGAATATTACCTTCATTTATTTTCCAAAAAACAACCAGATCTGAATTGGGAAAACCCGAAAGTTCGTCAAGAAATGCATCAAGTGATGGATTTTTGGTTTAAAAAAGGGGTAGATGGTTTCCGAATTGATGTATTGCCTTTTATCTCAAAACGATTGGACTTTCCAGATATTGACCCTAATAACTTTGAAAAAGCAATTGTAGAAGTATATGCGAATGGTCCTAGATTGCACGAATATTTGCAAGAAATGAATCGGGAAGTTAGCTCGAAGTACGATATCATGACAATGGGTGAAGGCATTGGAGTTAAACCACAGAACGCTTTGGACTATGTAGGCGAAGACCGAGCGGAGTTAAATATGCTTTATCACTTTGACCATACAACCATCAATTATGGGCAAGGTGGAAAATACGATCCTGTTGATTGGAAACTAAGCACTTTCAAACAAATTTTTACCGATTGGCATCATGCTATAGGCGAGCAAGGTTGGATTAATATTTTTTTAGACAACCACGATTTTCCAAGAATGGTCTCTCGATATGGAAATGATACAATTTATAGAAAAGAATCTGCCAAACTATTAGCGACTTTATTACTAACAATGCGAGGCAGTCCTTGTATTTATCAAGGTAGTGAAATAGGGATGACCAATGTGGCTTTTGATACCTTAGAAGCATATGATGATGTAGAAGTAGTCAATCTGCACGCAGAATGGAAAGCCTTAGGAAAAGATACAGCCCCTTTGTTAAAAGCAGTACAACAACAGGGCCGAGATAACGCCAGAACGCCCATTCAATGGAGTGATGCCGAACATGGCGGTTTTACGGAAGGTAAACCTTGGTTAACGATTAATCCAAATTACAAAGAAATAAATGCCAAAGAAGCTTTAGCAGATACCGATTCTGTTTTTCATTTTTATCAAAAAATGCTCAACTATCGAAAGGCAAATTCAACCTTAATTTACGGGGATTATCAATTATTAGCAGCGGAATCCGAAATAGTCTATGCTTATAGAAGATGGGATGAGGCTGGAGATTTCTTAGTGATTTTAAATTTTTCAGAGGAACAATTAAGTACTAATAATTTTGTAAATACTGATGCTTACCGATTGGTTCATTCTAATTATAAACATCGAAGTATCTTTTTAAGGCCTTGGGAAACTAGGATTTATCGAAAATAAATTCCTAAGATTTTGGAGCGTCTTTTAGAGCTCCAAGCGTTTTTTGTATATAAATATCGACAGTTTCAAGCACTTGCCTACGTGTCAAACTGACTACGCTCTTTAAACTCCAATGGACTCATTTTTTCCACCTGTTCAAAAGCCCGCTGAAAAGCCCACTTATCTCCAAAACCAACATCCAAGCCAATACTTGCCAAACTATATTTTTGGTAACGATCATCAAGCATCCGTTTTTTCGCTTCTTCAATCCGATGTTTGTGGACTAAATTTCTAAAACTATTCGGTAGAATTTTAATTAAATATCTAGTTCTGATTTTTAGATAATAGCCCAATTTTCGTTGATCCAACTCATCATCCATAAATATTTTTTCGACTGTAAAAAGTTGATCAATTTTATCTAATAATAATTGCGGTTCTTTACTCGTTTTTAACCGATGCCTACTAGGGAAAAAAGCATTTCTAAAAGTATAATAACTCACCCAAAATACCATCAAAGTAAACGACAAATCACCGATGTATGTAAAGCCTCGAATGTTGTATAAGTTTACTCCTAAAAACCGATAGGTACAAAAATCGCCAATAATGTAAGCAGCACTTATCCCAAATAATAAAATCAAGCCTTTAACCATTCGTTTTAAACGATTGACCTTATCGACTTCCCAAGCAAATGCTTTTTTGCGTTTCAGTAAAGCCAATTTGTATCGAATAAAGCGATAAGAAAAATAGAGGTAAGCGGAAAAACCAATGATGTAAAATAATCCTTCAATGGGTTTGTACAATGGAATGTAAGTATTCTCCCATAATTGAGCTTTAAAAGTAGCGTCTCTAAAGCCGACCGACAAATAAAAAGTAGCCTGTAAAAGCGGAATAATGAAATGCTTAAAATCTTTTTTTTGTAAATGAAAAGGACGAAACAAACGACTTTTAACAAAGAAGAAAAGCAAAGGCCCAAAAGAAAGGGTATACCAAATAGGGATAAAATAGTAGCGAGACTGCTCGTTAAAAATGCCAATATTCACCAATAAATTATGCAGCAAAGAAAGCGCTAAAACGCCCAAAAAAACGGATAATAATAAATTCGCTTCTCGTTTACCCACCAAGCGCACAAAATACCAACTAGCCATCATGCCCCCCAACAGGAATATCAGAAACATAAAAGCACAGACTAATTGAAAAATGGTGATGGAGCTTAGCATAAAAGCAATGAGGTTTTAATCTTCACCAAAAGTAAGAAGAAAAATAATATAGGGAGCATTCCTTACCTATAAAGACTAGAAGATATTTATCATCACTAAAAGAAGGGATAAGAATAACAATGGAAGTAATAAAACAATACAACCATCTCTATAAAAATTATGACTATCTGGGTTTTTTTTTGGTAAAAACATAATGATTGATTTTTAGCAATTTCTTATAGATTATTTTACGCTAAATCTTCTTCTTCAAAGTTCTGAATAATATAATTTAAGGCATGATTAATTTGTGCTTTTTGTTGGGGAACATTCATGGCAATGCCATTTGCAATATCATCTTGCAAACTATTGTAATTAGCTAGTCTCAAATAAACAGTTGTCATGTGCGTAGAATCATCCCTTAATTTTTCCATTAATAATTCAAACGCCTCTTTGGTTTTTCCTGTAACTTGTAATTTACGTAGTGTACTTTTGAGCGCCTTTATCGGGGACTCGTTAGTCGTTACGGGTGTGGCTAATTGCTTTGAAATACCTAATTCTTCTTTCTGCGTATCAGGAATTGGAGGTAGACTTTTAGCGTTTTTATCGATGAAATAGTATTCTCCTCCTTGGTGATTGGCATCTCTAACTGGTTCACAAAGTGGTGTTTGTTTAGAGTTGGCAATCACCCCTTCTCGCATATCCAACCAAAGTTCTCGTACACTTAAATGAGGTTTAGGATTTAATTCCAATTGCGTCAGTAAACTCTTTGCAAAAGGGCTATGGTAGCCTGCTAACCCATCAGGTACGACCTCAACTTGCCCCGAAGTCATCACCCACCTAGAAGGTATCGTATAATATCGAGTGACCGCTAATTGCCGATCCCGTTGTAATAAAGCACCTGAAAAACATGCATCTACAATTACCAATACATGGTGTGCTTTTAATACTTTAAGCAAGTTTTTAATTTCATAATTAGGTATATAAGTATGTCTTTTATTTAAGGTAGCATCTATAGGTATCCAGTAACCTTGAGCATCAACTAATTCTCCATGACCAGAAAAATAAATAATCAAGTTGTCTTCTTTGGTAATGACCTTTTTTAATTCGTCAAAAGCATTGAATATTCCTTCTAAAGTTGCCGCTTCATCATAAAGCGATTTAATATTATTGACTCCATATCTATCGTTTAATATTTTTTCAAATGCCTGCGCATCTCTAACCGCATTGTTTAGGGTAGCAATACCATTGCTGTATTTATTAATGCCGATGCAGAGTAGGTGGGTCGTTTTTGGTAGGGCTTTTTCTTGTTGCGGGTCTTTTAGAGTGATTACACCTTTATTCATTGTTTATTGGGCTTTTTTTAGGATGATGAACGCCTAAAATTACATAAAAAATATTTTGTACGAATGAAGTCAATCATTTGTGTTTGATTTTATATTTATTGATGCTAATATATTTTCTAAAGAGAATTTAATTTATTGATTTATATTAGACTTAAAGAGGAGGAGAAGTGGTGCAGAAAGAGTAAATGAAAGCTGATTTATATTTGATTAGTAGCTTAAATGCCAACCTTTTTTATTACTGTAAGTCTCGATATTTTTAGAAGAAACATAAATGAATTGTTTACCTGTCTTTCGTTCATAAGCGATAGATGCAACAGTCAATAAAGATTCAAAAGTAAGGTCTTTAAACATTTCTTTAGGTTGGACTAACACTTCTTCAAAAGCTTCTTTGCCATTAGCGATTACACAAGCTCGAATGTGTAAAAAATGGTCAACAGAAAAATATTCCCCTTCTTGATACGCAAATTGTCCTATGTTTTTTGCAAATTTTTGTTGGTCTAATTGATATAATTTTTGGGCTAATAATTCTTGAAAGTTATAGATATGCCCAACAGGTAAGGTGGATAACTCTTGGATAAGTGGCTCAACTATTAATTTGTTTTCTTCTTTTTTTCAATCTAATAGATTAATCAATTTCCAGAATACTTCTTCTTTTAATGGTCTAAAATCAGGTTGTTGATTAATGGTGATTTCCAGTTCAGCATCACCATATTTTTCTTGCATATCATTGATAAATGCAGGACTCAGTTTATCGATTGGAATTTTTATGCTGACTTGATTATCCATAGTTGTTTTTTAGTAAATATCGGGAAAATTTGAGGATATAGCTAGTTTATGATTTAGTTGGCTGGTAGGGAGGAGACAGGATTTTGATATTTTCTACCGATAGCTTTAGTTTCAGATTGAAAACATCGGGGCAAAGTAGAAATCACTATTTTTTTTAGCTCTACCCGAGTAATAACTTGTTTTAAATGTATCAAAAAAAAGGTTGGCTGAAAGTGAACTCTAAAAATCTTGTAACTCAAGGGGTTATTTTTTGGAAAATTGTATCATAAAAAGCTAATGGTTTATTTGATATACTGTTTAATTTTTATTTAAGTCCATAAATACAGGCTTTCCATCTTTATCGGTTAAAAAGGTAATTATAGCATTCTCTTTTCTTCTAATCTTCCCGTAAGGAATATCTAAATAGTAAGCTAATAAAGCTCCATATTCATCATAATTCCAATCATTAAAAACCGAGCCTCCTGCTATCCCTCCCAAGGGTAATAGTATTATTTCTACTTTGTCATTATTTCCATATTGATGATTAATAAACTTAGGTGTCCTATTAAATAAAAACCCTTTGTAGAATATTTGGGCTACTAATTCCCTAAATTGAATTGGGTGTAATTTATGAGTACGGTACTTTTCTAAATCCTCATCTGTTTTTTGAGTAGTTTGACAATCTTGAAGTAATGCAATTACTCCAATATTTTTCATTCTAATAGCTATAAAAGGAACATCATGATTGTCTACTAAATCCCAATTACCTTCTATTTCATTGTTCCATTGAGTCTCAAAAATATAAATTGAAGCAGGAAAAAAATTACTGAATTTATGTTTTTCTCTTATGCCTTGGAGAAATAGCAAGTGACTGTAAAATGAATCTAGAAATTCAGGGTTCGTTATATTTCCTTTAGTAGGGTTTCTTCGATCTAATGGAAGAAACATTTCTTTATAAAGAAGTCCATAATAAATTTTACCAAGCCAAAGAAAGAGCGCATATCTATCCAATTTAAAAAAATCATCAAATCCACTTTTAAATGCTGCTTTTACTTTTTTCTCAAAAGGTTCTAAATGTTTATTATTACAGGTAAAACAGCAAGGAATAGTGAGACTTTTGTAAGGAATAGTAGTTTCATTTATCAATCTTAGTTGTAAATTCCATAAGTTAAATTCCTTTTGAAGCCATTTTGGAATTATATACTCAACAGTTCGATTCGATTCATCAAGAAAACCACCACATAAAAAACAATATGAATCTTCATACTTTTTTTCTTCTATTAGTTTAAAAATGCCAGTTAAATTTTCCATTGGTTCTTATTTTTTTCATGCTTAGTTTTTTTTGAATTCATTATTATTATCAAACAAATAGCTTCTTTGATAGCCTAAAAGACACATTATTAGTAAATTGTGTTCAAAGAACTACGTCCCGGACGGATCAGAATATCAGACATTCCTTAGGTAAGATATTCTTGTACTCGTATAACAAATTTGTAATAAGGGGATAAATTAAATGGATTCTTAGATAGGATAAAACCAGATCAACCAACCTGCTCCATCCCCAACTTCTCCTTCAAATAAACCCCAGTATAAGACCCAGCAACCTCCGCCAAATCCTCAGGCGTCCCCTGAAAAACCAAATGCCCACCATCTCGACCACCTTCAGGACCTAAATCGACCACCCAATCCGCTGATTTAATCACCTCCATATTATGTTCGACGACTAGAACAGAATGCCCTTTTTCAACCAAAGCATTTAACGCATCTAATAGTTTACGAATATCATGAAAATGCAAACCAGTTGTAGGTTCATCGAAGATAAAGAAAATATGCTCTTTACGATTTTGTTTACCTAAGAAAGAGGCTAGTTTGACCCGTTGGGCTTCTCCACCAGAAAGGGTGCTAGAAGATTGACCTAATTTGACATAACCCAAACCAACATCAAAAAGTGGTTTTATTTTAGTAATAATGTCTTTGTTCTCAGAAAAGAAACCTAAGGCTTCTTCGATACTTAAATCTAAAATATCAAAGATACTTTTACCTTTATAATTAACTTCTAAAACTTCGGCTCGGAATTTTTTGCCTCGGCATTCTTCACATTCTAAACGGACATCGGCTAGGAACTGCATTTCTACCACTTGTTCGCCTTCACCTTTGCAAGTTTCGCAACGACCGCCTTCTACGTTAAAGGAAAAATGACCTGGTTTATACCCTCGAATTAAGGACAATTGTTGACTTGACATTAATTTCCGAATCGAATCATACGCCTTGACATACGTGATTGGATTGGAACGAGAAGACCGCCCAATTGGGCTTTGGCTAATCATCTCAATTTGCGTAATCACGCCTACATCGCCTTCCAAACTATCGTGTCGCCCAGGTGCAGTAGAGTGGGGTAAGTCTAAGTGCTTTTTTAGGGCAGGATATAAAATCTGTTTGACCAAAGTGGTTTTACCAGAACCTGAAACGCCTGTCACTACGGTCAAAGTATTCAAAGGAAAATCAACCGTTACATTTTTTAAATTATGCTGTTGCGCTCCTTTGAGAACTAGTTTATTATAAATTTTTCGCCGACTAGCAGGTACAGGAATCTGCATCCGATTACTCATATATTTTGCCGTCAGACTATCTGCTGCTTCCTCATAAATATCCTCATAAGGTCCTGCAAAAACAACTTCTCCACCGTGAATCCCTGCTTCTGGCCCCATGTCCACCAAATAATCGGCATTTTTAATGACGTCTTCTTCGTGTTCTACAACCACTACAGTATTTCCTAAATCTCTTAAATTTTTCAGTACTTCTACTAGGCGATTGGTATCTCTTGGATGCAGACCAACACTAGGTTCATCCAAAATATACATAGAACTAGTCAGGTTACTGCCTAAAGTTCTAGTCAAATTAATCCGTTGGGTTTCGCCACCACTTAGCGTAGCAGAAATACGGTCTAAACTCAAATAGTTTAAGCCAACTTCCATCATGAAATTCAAGCGATTGGTGACTTCTAAAATCAAGCGCTTGGCAATCGTTTCATCGTATTCGTTTAATTCTAGTTGATTATAAAATTCGAGTAAATCACTAATCGGAATATTGGTTAATTCGGTAATGTCTTTGCCGCCTATTTTTACATAAGTGGCTTCTTTTCGCAATCTACCACCATCACAAGTATGACATACGGTTTTCCCTCTATAGCGAGCCAACATCACTCGATTCTGAATCTTATAAGTCTTTTCTTCTAGTTCTTCAAAATAGGCATTGATACCTGAAAAGTGTTTATTACCTGACCAAAGTAGTTTACGTTGTTTCTTTGTTAAATTTTGGTAGGCCGTATGGACGGGAAAATCAAATAAATGCGCTACATCTAAAAATTTATCTAACCATAGTTTACTTTTTTCTCCTTTCCAACAAGCAATAGCTTGTTCATAAACAGATAAAGATTGCAGCGGGATTACTTTATTTTCATCAATCCCCATCGTTTTGCCATAACCTTCACATTTTGGACAAGCACCAAATGGGTTATTATAATTGAATAAATGTGGGGTAGGGTCTAAAAAAAGAATGCCATCTAATTCAAAACGATTATTAAAGGCACATTCCTCTTTGCCCATAATATCTACGATTGCTTCTCCTTCACTTTCATAAAAACCAACTTGCACAGAATCACCAATTCTTTTGATATTTTCTTCACCTCCTTTTTTGACTACAAATCGATCAATTAGAATCCGAATATCTGCATCCGCATATTCCCCGACGGTCTTTTTTATATCAATCAAATCACCTTCTAAAACATCCTCTACTCTCGTCAATTTTTTATCAATATAAACCCTCGTATATCCTTTTTGTAATAATAAATTTAATTCTTGTTCTAATAGACGATCATCATATTTTTGCTGCAAAGGAATGAATAATTGCACCTTATCACCTTCTTCAAACGATTGGATATAATCCGTTACGTCAGACACTTGATGTCGACGAACCAATTCTCCCGAAACAGGTGAAAAAGTCCGACCCACTCTAGCATATAATAAGCGAAGATAATCGTAAATTTCTGTCAACGACCCAACGGTAGAACGAGCGTTCCGAGTCGTCGTTTTTTGCTCAATCGCAATGGCAGGACACACGCCTTTGATATAATCAACTTCGGGCTTTTTCATTCGCATCAAAAACTGCCGAGCGTAGGAAGATAAACTTTCTACATAGCGCCTTTGCCCCTCCGCAAATAAAGTATCCATGGTAATCGACGACTTCCCAGACCCTGAAACGCCTGTCACAACGACAAGCTGATTTTTAGGAATCCTTAAATCGACATTTTTTAAATTATTACCATTCGCCCCTTTGATAAATATCTCTGTGTGTTGCAATTTTCTCCTTTTTTACTAAATCATGGTAATTTTCAAAATCACCATGATTTAACGATTTAGCTTATATATCAAAATTAATTTCTACTTCTGCGGTTGTTGGATGTGCTTGACAAGTTAAAATATAGCCATCTGCTACTTCATCATCATCCAAAGCAAAACAAGCATCCATCTCAACGGACCCTTTTGTCACTTTTGCCATACAAGTGGAACAAGCACCAGAAGTACAAGAATAAGGTGGGTCAAAATCGTTCTCCAATAAAGTATCTAGGATGTTTTTGCTGCCATCCATCGTTAATTCAATACGTTTACCTTCTAAGGTCGCAATTAATTTTGCACCTGCCGTTGCACCTTCTGCACTTGCTGCTTTTTCGTCATCTGATTTTGGCGAAGCAAAAAATTCTCTATGAATTTTCTTTGGGTCAATACCTTTATCATTTAAGGCTTTTTCCACAATATCCATCATTGGCGCAGGACCACAAAGGAAGTATTCAGATTCTTTTGCCGTTGTGCTATTTCCGTCAATAAATTCATTGATGATTTTGGCATTGACAAAACCTGTTTTACCCATCCATCTTGGCTTGGCTTTTTTAAAGACGCTGCCAAAACCGCTTGGTTTGTATAATTTTGGTTCACTTAAAATATGTTCCATTTTAAATTGTCCTTCATATCTTTTTTCAATTCCCTCCAATTGGTCTTTGAACATGATGGTATCTTCATTCTGATTACCATACAACAAGAAAGTTGAACTTTTAGGCTCTTTTTCTACAACCGTTTTAGCAATAGAGAATAAAGGGGTAACCCCACTTCCTCCACCAAATAAGTAATAATTTTTATGATTTTCTATGGCTAGTTTGGTATGGAAATTTCCTTGTGGTGCCATTACTTCTATCTCCGTTCCTACTTTTACCTTATCATTGATGTGGTTAGAAACCAATCCTTTTTCAACTCTTTTGACCCCAATAGTAATATTTTCCTCTAAAGGGCTACTACACATCGAATACGCTCGACGGACTTCTTTGCCGTTGATGGTAAACTTGACGGTTAAATATTGCCCTGGAAGGTATTCAAAAGTGGAAGCTAAATCTCCTGGAACCGCTAATGTAACGGCTACGGCTTGGTCTGTTTCTGCTTTAACGTTGACTACTTTAAGTTTATGGAATGCTGTACTCATTTATTGCTTTTTTTACCACCTAGTCATAGAGTCCACTTAGTTTTTTATATGATTATATTTGACTCTTTTTTTTAGTGTGGTTATTGCTTTTTTAATAATTTTTCAAGAACGAAACAGTTTTAGAAATGAATAGTTTTGTAGAAAATCCAAGCTGCTGTTTATTCTTTTATGATAAGTCTGCAAAGATAGGAAATTGGGGGTAAAGTTGGCTTGCTGGAAATGGAGTTAACTATTATTACTTTAAAGGTTGTGCTGCCATTCTAATACAATCAATGACTTTTTCAGGCTTGCAAAAATTTAATCCTGCTCCCCAACTAGCATTAAATTCAATAATGAACCATTGGTCTTTTTCATTATAGCCAATATCTAGCACAAAGGTTTTGGGTAATTCTATTGAATCTGTTCTTAGAAACCTTTCAATAAATTGTCTTGGTATTTCTAGCTCCCCGCTTCCTTCATAAAAAGCTACATCTTTAATTTTTCCATTTAGAATAAAAGACCTGACTTCTTTTTCGATGACGATAACCTCTGAACAAATTAATAAAGTGTCAGCTGCTATATCTTGAAGCATTAATTTTAACTCCTTCTCATTTTGAAAAATGCCTGCTTTGAATAATTTAGGAATAACAGGCTTAACAAATAAAGGAAATTGAAGCGTATCAATTTCGCCCACCTTTATAATTGCTATTTCTCTTTTGACAAATTCATTCGATAGGTCAGCAATTACTTCATCTTTTGGCATTAATAAAGTTATCTCCAAAATTTGAGCAAGCACTAATCCAAAACTATCATTCCCATAAATGGAAACTCGTTTATCTCCAACATCAGGTTTTATCCAAAATTTTCCAATTCGTTTTACTTCGCCTCCTTTATTTTTCCATACTTCTGCTAAGCTGTCTCTTTCTATATCTGCTTTATCTGGAATTAGTAAGATTTCATTTTTCATTGACTATTTGGATTTTAAACGCTCAATGGTCATCAATAATTTTCTATTCTTTAAAGTACTAAATGAATATATCCGTGTCCCTTGACTTATCCGTGGTAGGAATATAGACCACAGATAAGTGAAGAGACACGGACACTAGATATTCTATCTTTGCATCTTAGCAAAATCCTTAGCAAAATAAGTAATAATCACATCTGCCCCAGCCCGATGAATGCTCAATAAAGTCTCTGGCATTGCCTTTTCATAATCCAACCAACCGTTTTGACAAGCGGCAGTCAACATCGCACATTCGCCACTTACATGATAGGCAGCTATCGGCAAATCAAAATTTTGCTTTAAAGCATAAATAACATCCAAATAATTTAAAGCGGGTTTAACCATTAAAAAGTCGGCGCCTTCATTGGCATCCAATTCGGCTTCGATTAAGCCTGCTTGTCGATTGGCAGGATTCATTTGATAAGTCTTTTTATCTCCTCCTTTTGGCGCAGAATCCAAGGCATCTCTAAAAGGGCCATAAAATGCAGATGCATATTTAACGGTATAAGACATAATGCCCGTTTCATAAAAACCATTTTCGTCCAAAGCTTCTCGAATAACTTGTACCCTGCCATCCATCATATCCGACGGGCCGATTAAATCAAAACCTGCGGCAGCTTGTGCAACCGCCATTTTTGCTAAAATGGGTAAAGTTTCATCATTGACAATTTTACCATTTCTCACGACACCATCGTGTCCATCTGAACTATAGGGATCCATCGCTACATCAGAAATCAAACAAGTTTCTGGGAAGCGTTTTTTAATTTCCGCAGTTATGGTTAAATAAAAATTATCTGGATGGTAACTATAAGTCGCCAATTTATCTTTGAAGCGTTCTTCGACGGCAGGAAATAAAATAAAATTCGTCAAACCATACTTTAAACATTCTTCCATTTCTAATAGAATATTATCTAAAGACATGCGGAAATTACCTGGCAAAGATTTGATTTCTTCTTTAATACCTTTTCCATCTATCACAAATAATGGATAGACTAAATGGTCAACAGTTAAGTGCGTTTCTTGCACCATGCCTCGGATGGCAGCAGAACGACGATTTCTTCTAGGTCTTCTTAGCATTTTATTGAGTTGCGGGTTGCGAGTTGCGAGTTGCGGGTTTGTATAGGATATTTGTTTAAGATTGAAAAATTCATATTAACTAGGATTAATCCAATTATTAAACATTACTACTAATTCAACTCGCAACTCGGTTAATTATTTCTTTTTTCTAGGAACTGGGTCATGCCCACTCGGTCCCCAAGGATGGCATTTAAATAAGCGTTTGGTACCTAAATAAATACCTTTAAACACACCCCATTCTTCAATAGCTTGTATCATATAATGGGAACAAGTTGGCGAAAAACGACAATTTTGCCCCAATAATGGAGAAATGGCTACTTGATAGAAGCGAAGGGGTAAAATGGCTATTTTTCTAAATAAATTACTCATGTTTTTGAGTTGCGGGTTGCGAGTTACGAGTTGCGGGTTGGTATAGGAGCTTTGTTTAATGTTGGAAAAATCCTTATTAATAGGAGTCATTCAATTATTAAACATTACTACTAACTCAACTCGGAACTCGTATCAATTTCTAGAATCCTTCCCCCACAACAATTTCCCTCTAATCGTTTTCATAAAATCCGTATCGGGTAATTCAATTAACTTGACCGTAAAATCACATTTCCGAATCGCTAATTGATGCGCTGCGGTAATTGTTTCGAAGCGAGAATCTAAGGTACAGAGAAAATTATCCGCTCGACCTTCAATCTCAAAGGATACGACCGAACTATCAGAAATAACGACAGGGCGAGCGGTTAAATTATGTGGGGCAACGGGGGTAATGACAAAATTTTCAGACCTTGGAAAAACAATAGGTCCACCACAACTCAGAGAATAACCCGTTGAACCTGTTGAAGTCGCAATAATGACTCCGTCCGCCCAGTAAGTATTTAGGTAACCGCCATTAATATAAGTATGAATGGTAATCATGGAAGAGGTATCTCTCTTCAAAATGGTGCAGTCATTTAAGGCGAAAGGCATATCTCCAAACAAAGGGACATTAGAATCTAAGTGTAGCAAAGACCGTTCATCCAAAGTAAAACGCCCCTTTTTTAATAAGTCAATAGCTTCTCTGATTCGGCGTTTTTCTATACTCGCCAAAAAACCTAATCTACCTAAATTGATACCCATAATTGGCACATTGCTATCCCTTACTTCTGAGGTCGCTGCTAACATTGTTCCATCTCCACCTAAAGCAATCACACAATCAAATCTTTTATCCATCGTAAAATCTACATGTCCTGCAAACTCATCTACATCCCTTTTAAATTCGATTTTTCCTTGTAATTGTTTTAAATAGGGGGCATATACATAAGCGTTAATGTTTGTTTCATGTAAAACATCAAATAATTCTTGGACGTAAATTCTATCTTTGTCCTTTAATATGGTACTATAAACGACAACTTGCATTTATTTATTCATTTAATCATTTCCCCATTTAATCATATTTCAAAGGTAAAGATAAACCTATTTCTTATGTCTAAATACATTGACCTATCAAATCCGCATAGAAAAAAACATTTTGACTTTTTTAAAAATATGGATTGCCCCCATTTTAATATTTGTGCCAATGTGGAAATTAGTATTTTTTTAGATTTTATTAAACAAAACAACTATCCTTTTACACCCACAATGGTCTATTTTATTGCGAGAGTAGCGAATGAAATTCCAGAATTTAGATGGCGAATTCGAGACAATCAGATTTTAGAACATACTACTGTCAATCCATCTTTTACCGTCAATACGGAAGAAGCAGATGTTTTTAGCTTTTGTACCGTCGATTATTTTGAAAATTTTCCGACTTTTTTGAAAAACACCTTAAAAGTAATGGATGAAATGTTGACCAATCCATCGATGGAAGATGAAGAACATCGAGATGATTATTTATTTTTATCGGCTATTCCTTGGGTCTCCTTTACCAGTTTTTCTCATGCGATGCATTACACACCTGTCGATTCTGTTCCTAGAATGACTTGGGGCAAATATTTTGAACAAGGTAATAAAATATTAATGCCTTTATCCGTTCAGGCACATCATGCGGTAGTAGATGGTCGGCATACGGGGAAATATTTTCAACTATTTCAAGACTATATGCGGCAACCTGAAAGTGTGTTGTAAGCGTTAGCGGGTTGCGAGTTACGGGTTTAAAATGAATCTAAGTTGACTATAAGTAGTCAGAATTCAGTTAATTTAATCCAAGGTGCGGAGCATTAAAAGTGGGTATATTTTTTTTGGAACTTAAAACAACTGATTTTGATACTATTGATTCCTCAACAATATAACAATTTAGCCATATAACCATTGTCCGCACCTTGAGTTGATTTATTAAAAAAGGCATGAAATTGTATCAACTCGTAACCCGCAACTCGCAACCCGTAACATTTATCAACATTTACAAACTTATTTGTCCTACGTTCCTTATCTTTGTCCTATTCAACACTTAAAATGAGAATATACCTTTAATGCTTTGGGTTAAAAAACATACTAGAGAAAATGCCTACCAGCATCATTCTGATGAATCACTTATCCAATTGTACCAACAAACGGGCAAGGAAATTTATGTGGCAGAACTTTTTCAGCGATACGTTGACAAGGTGTATATCATTGCCCGTAAGTATCTAAAAGATAGAGAAGCGAGCAAAGATTTGGTCATGGTTGTTTTTGAAAAGGTGTTGAAAAACTTGCATAAAACAGAGGTGAAGGCCTTTGGAAACTGGGTGCATACCATTACTAGAAATGAATGTACGCATTATCATAGACAGACCAGTAGCCACGCACAAAAATTAAGTGAGTGGAGTGATATAGAAAGAAATTCTCAAAATAGTGTGGAAAATGATCAATTACTGCGTCTAATAGAAACAGAGGACGATGCAGCGTCTACAAAAGCTTTGGAAGAAGCAATGAGTACGCTCAAAGACCACCATCGAAGGTGTATTGAATTATTCTATTACAAGAAGAAAAGTTACAAGGAAGTGTCGGAAATAACGGGTTTTACACCTAATGAAGTCAAAAGTTATATCCAACATGCGAAGAATAATTTGCGAAAGAAACTAACCAAAAATAAGGATTGACGTTTTACAACTAACTAATTGTTAACCGACAATCATTGAAGATATTATTTTTTTAGAGATGACTATAAGGTAGAACACACATTAATTTATAGTTACAACTTTTACCGATGCAACGGAATGATGCTCGCCACCAATGTTTGTCGCTACAAGAGATTAAAGCCTTTTTAGGCAATGAGATTAGCGAACACGATAAAGCCAAATGTACCGCACATTTTTCTACATGTGAATTATGTACAGAAGTCAAAGATAGTTTTGCTACCGTCAATCAGATGAGTATCGAAGAGGATGTTTCTGCTTTAAAAGAAGAAGTATTTACAACTATTAATCGACGTAGTTTAACGACTCGAAGACGATTTATTGCTAGAATCGCTGCTGGTATTTTATTGCCATTTATAGGTATTTCTACCTTGTTCTATTGGAATAATACGGCTAATGAAAGATTATACAGCGAACACTTTGAAAGTTATCCTATTTTATTAGGAGATGAAACTAGAGGGGAAGGCGTTGAAAATTATGATAATATCTCTTTGCCCAAAGAACTAGCTGCTGCTTTAAAAGCATATAACGATAAAGATTATCAAGGAAGTCTCCCTCATTTTGACACTTACCTCAATGACCAACCACAAAATACGAAGGCTGTCTTTCTATATGGTCTAGCTAATTTAGAAGTCAATAATATGGAGACAGCTATTGCTAATTTAGAAGAAGTAAGAAAGCGAAAAGATGATTTGGAGTTATTCGAAGATGCGACTTGGTATTTAGCTTTAGCACAGACAAAAAATAAACAAAACAAAATAGCGATTGATTTATTGACGGAATTTATTGACGGAAAAAGCGCTTTTTATGGCAAAAAAGCGGCTGCACTAAAAAGTCAATTATAAATAGTAGGATGGAAAGAATCGAATCTTAGTAAAAAGAGGAAAAGTTGATGAAATTATGAGGTTAATAAGATAGGATTGGAACCCCCCTCCTCATTTACTCATTCATCCTATCAACTCATTACCCAAATATAATGCATCTCTGAAAGCAAATATTCCTATATAAAAACAGCAAACAGCAAATATTCGATACTTTTCCTAAAAAAAGGCGTCCAATAATAGACTATTTGCTGAAAAAATCGTTGTATAAATAGAACATAACATATAACGATTTAATCCCTACATTTTCTATGACTCACAAACACTTCCTTAGCCTTGCCCTACTTCTAATCACTCCACTTTTTTTATTCGCCCAATGTATTTCTGGTAATTGTATTGATGGCACAGGAACTTATAGTTATCCTAGTGGCGCTAAATATATTGGCGATTTCCAAAAGGGAAAAATGAATGGTTGGGGTATGTGTACTTATTCCAATGGTAGTATCTATAAAGGAGAATGGAAAAACGGCTACCCACATGGAAAAGGCAAAAAAGTCTTAGCTAATAAAAAAGAATGGTCTGGTGTTTGGGTCAAAGGTCGAGCCTTAGATAATAAAGGGAATACTATTGATATTGAAGCGCTACTCAATGGAGTATCAAAAAATAAAAAAGATGCCTTGATGGCAAAAAATGCAAATGGAGAAGGTTGTATTTCTGGTAATTGTACAGACGGTCAAGGCATTTATGTCTATAAAAATCATAGTGCTAGATATGAGGGAAGTTTTCAAAGTGAACAAGCGCATGGTAAAGGCACGATTTATTATGCCAATGGAGATGTGTATGTAGGCGATTGGGTGGATGGTTATTTTGAAGGAAAAGGAATTTTAACTTTAGGTGATGGAAAAAGAATTTCTGGCTATTGGAAAGCAAGTGTGCATGTAGGAGATAGTGACCCTTTTGAGCAGACACCAACGATTCCCCAGAATGCTCAAATACATAATAAAATGAAGGTTTGGGCAGTCGTAATAGGTGTAGCCACTTATAATCACATGCCTACTTTAAAGTTCACGGATGACGATGCTTATAGAATGTATGCTTTTTTAAAAAGTCCAGAAGGCGGTGCTTTATCGGATGATCACATTCGGATTTTGATTGATGAAGATGCGACGAAGCAAAAGATTCTAAATACACTTAATGAAGTATTTCTGAAAGCAGGTCCGAATGATTTAGTGATGTTCTACTTCTCAGGTCATGGTTTGCCAGGTTCTTTTTTACCGAGTGACTTCGATGGTTTTGATAATCGAATTTTCCATGAAGAAATCAAGGAAATTTTAGATAATAGCCCTGCTAAATATAAAATCTGTATTGCCGATGCTTGCCACTCTGGTGGGCTATTAGCAATGAAAGGAGCAGATGCTAATAATGCTTTATTAAAATATTATGAAGCCTTAGCACAATCTAGTCCAGGATCTGCCTTAATTTTATCTTCTAAATCTAGCGAAACTTCTCTAGAATCTTCAGGCTTGCGACAAGGAGTATTTAGTCACTTTTTAATCCGAGGTTTAAAAGGAGAAGCAGATGCAAATTTCGATAATATCGTTTCTGTCCAAGAATTATTTGATTTTACTTATCATAATGTACGTAGCTATACGGGTAGTCGCCAATCCCCTGTGATTAAAGGAAATTTTGATAGACGAATGCCTGTTGCGGTGATTCGGTAAGGCTTTTTGGAATTGTAAAATATCGGTTGTTACTTTGTTTAGAAGTAACAAAAGTGGGAGTTGCTTTTGATAAAGTAACTCCTATTTTTTGTCGATATACCTTTATCAAAAACTCAAATCATGCTCTACGATCAAATTCAAGAAGCCGTTAGTTATATCAAAAGCATTAATGATTTTGCACCCAAATATGGTATTATTCTAGGCACAGGTCTAGGAGCTTTATCCGATGAAATAGAGCGAGTTGCTGAAATTGACTATAAAGATATTCCACATTTTCCCATTTCTACGGTGCAAACTCATAAAGGAAAATTAATATTGGGTTATTTGTATGGACATAAAGTGGTAGCCATGGCAGGTCGTTTTCACTATTATGAAGGCTACTCGATGAAGCAGGTGACTTTCCCTATTCGAGTGTTAAAATTTTTAGGTATTGACCGTTTATTTATTTCTAATATTTCGGGCAGTACTAGCGCACATATTTTTGCAGGCGATTTAGTTTTTATTCGAGACCATATTAATTTACAACCAGAAAACCCATTAAGAGGCGCAAATGATGAGCGATTAGGACCTCGTTTCCCTGAAATGTTGGATACATATGATAGGGCATTAAATCAAAAAGCGATTGCGATTGCCACCGAAAAAGGGTTTCGAGCGCATGAAGGGGTTTATGTAGCTTTAGCAGGCCCTAACTTAGAAACGCCTGCGGAATATAAGTATTTGCATCGGATTGGTGGAGATGTAGTTGGGATGTCTACGGTACCAGAAGTGATTGTCGCTAAACATAGCGGTTTGCCCATTATGGTCATTTCTGTAGTTTCTAATAAATGTTATCCTACAGAAAATATAAAGTCTTCTACCGTAGCAGAAATGATTGAAGTGGCGAATGAAAGTGGGAAACAGATGGGGGAGATTATTAGGGAGTTGTTGTAGCGGCGAAAAAATCATAAATCTTAAATCAGACATCTTACATCATAAATCCATCTAATTTTACGTGACAGATTTAAGATTTAAGATTTTTGAACTGCGATTTATGATTTGACAAAGCAGAGCTTGGCACTACAGAATTAACTCCCAAAATGCTGCCACCCCTGCGCCTTAATCGGATGAATATTCCCACCAGTTGTATGCAATTTTACGCCATCTTTAGCATCTACCACATCTCCAATAATATATATATCTGGTAAAAATTTCACCTTATCAATATCTCTTGGTTTAATAGTAAATAATAACTCATAATCTTCGCCACCACTTAAAGCACAAGTAATCGGATCTAATTTAAATTTAATTGCCATCAATTGCGTATCATCGTGAATCGGCACGCCTTTTTCTTCGATAAATGCCCCGACTTTTGATTGGGTACAAAGATGGAACAATTCAGAAGCCAAGCCATCCGAAACATCAATCATAGACGTCGGGACTAAATTATTTTTAGCAAGTAATTCTATGGTATCTTTTCTTGCTTCTGGTTTTAACTGTCTGCCGACTAAATAGTCTTGTCCCTCTAAATCTGTTTTTACACCAGGATTAGCTTGGAATAACTGCTTTTCTCTTTCCAGTAATTGCAAGCCTAAATAAGCTGCACCTAAATCTCCCGTCACACAAATAATATCGCCAACTTTTGCCGTATTTCGATACACTATTTTATTAGCAGGTGCTTGTCCAATTGCGGTGACACTTATGTACAATCCTTTAGGCGACGAAGTGGTATCTCCTCCAACCAAGTCAACTTTATATTTTTTACAAGCCAGCTTAACCCCTTCATAAAATTCTTCCAACGCTTCTACAGAAAAACGATTCGACAAAGCAATAGACATCGTGATTTGCTTCGGTATCGCATTCATCGCATAAATATCGGAGACATTTACCACAACTGCTTTATAGCCCAAATGCTTTAAAGGCGAATACATCAAGTCAAAATGGATGCCTTCTACCAACATATCCGTAGAGACTACTGTTTGTAAATTGTCATTATAAATAATTGCTGCATCGTCTCCGATTCCCTTAACGGAAGAAATATTCTGTAATTGAATATTTTTTGTCAGGTGGTCAATTAAACCAAACTCTCCTAATGTATTAACGTCTGTACGTTTTGTAGCTGCCATTCCAGTTGTTTTTATCATATTGGCGAATTCATTCGCCTAAAATCCTATTGCGAATGCAAAATTACAATATTATATTGGTTCTGCTTTAACCCATCATTAACGCCTAAACAAGAATTTTTATCCTTCTGTTCAGCGTTTATTTTTTACTTTTGGGTATTAAAAAGAAGAGCGCGCAAAGATTAGAGAAAAGAGACGTAATATCTCTACGCCCAAAATTCAGTAAATATGAAATTAAAATCCGAGCAATTAGTTAAAATATACGGAAGAAGAACCGTCGTCAAAGGCGTTTCTGTGGAAGTGAACCAAGGAGAGATTGTGGGTTTATTGGGACCAAATGGTGCTGGTAAAACGACTACCTTTTATATGGTGGTTGGCTTCATCAAACCCAATGAAGGAAATGTGTTCTTAGATGAGGAGAATATCACGAGTTTACCCATGTACAAACGAGCACAAAGAGGAATTGGCTATTTGCCACAAGAACCATCTGTTTTTAGAAAGTTGACGGTAGAGGATAATTTAAAAGCAGTTTTAGAAATGACGGATTTAACTAAAGAAGAACAAGCCGTTAAATTAGAAAGCCTCATTGATGAATTTAACCTAGAAAAGGTGAGAAAAAGCAATGGCGATACTTTATCAGGCGGAGAACGTCGCCGAACGGAAATTGCCAGAGCATTAGCAACCGATCCTAAATTTATTTTGCTAGACGAACCTTTTGCAGGGATTGATCCAATTGCGGTGGAAGATATTCAAGGTATTGTTAATAAATTAAGAACTAAAAATATTGGTATTTTAATAACCGACCATAATGTACAAGAAACATTATCCATTACCGACCGAGCTTATCTAATGTTTGAAGGGAATATTTTGAAAGCAGGAACTGCCGAAGAATTGGCAGCAGATGAAATGGTTAGAAAAGTTTATTTGGGTAAGAATTTTGAGCTACGAAAGAAAATTTAGGGCTAAAAGTGTGGAATTGTATTGTTTTACGTCTCTATATAGATAACAGCGGTCTAAAATCCGCTAATACGAAATTAATCTCAAGTCTTTTTTAGAGAAAACCAGAACTAGAACTACACATTCACAGACTTGAGAAAACACACACCAACAGCGGTAAACTGGAAGGCACTTCCTTTTATCCGCCTTGTCCTTCCATTAATGCTAGGCATTTTCCTAGCTGAAAAGGTAGCATTTAATCCTACTTTCTTAAAGTTTCTTTTGCTATCTAGTTTCCTAGCTATTTTTTATTTCACTCAAGGATTAAAGGAATATGCCCAAAGATGGACGGCTGGATTGCCGATTTTTTTATTTATAGGCTTGCTCGGTTATCAATTGGCGTGTCAACAAAATGAACTTCGTCATCCAAACCATTTTCAAAAAAATATTCAAGCAGAAAATTATGTAATTGGAACAATCACCAATATACCAATCTCCAAAAATAATAAAATAAAGGTAGAATTAGCGACCCAAACTATTGGCGTAGACAAGCAATCGCTGACAGACTGTGAAGGAAAACTATTGCTTTATTTAAATCAATATGAAGGCGCTCCGATGCTGAAGTATGGCGACCAAATTGTATTAAAAAGTAAAATCCAACCCATTCTCAAACCAAAGAACCCCAAAGCATTTGATTATAACCGCTACCTCTATTTTCAAAATATCCATTTTCAATCTTTTGTCTATCAGACCAATTGGAAGGTCTTGGCAACTAATAAAGGGCATCCTTTTTGGCAAACCGTAAACAAAATTAGAAGTCATTATCTTAACGTCCTCAAAAAACACATCAAATCTGATAAAGAAGTTGCGATTGTCTCCGCTTTAGTCTTGGGGTATAAAGCCAATTTGACCCCCGAATTAAAAAGAGCGTATTCCGAAACTGGTGCTATCCATGTCTTAGCCGTTTCTGGTTTACATGTTGGCATTATTAGCGCTATTTTATTATTCCTATTCAATTGCTTACCTTTTAAAGGTGCTACTTGGAATTGGCTAAAATTTGTAGGTTTATGCATCGGCATTTGGGGATTTGCGCTTTTAACAGGCTTACCACCTTCGGTCAAGAGAGCTGCCATTATGTTTACGTTTTTAAATATGGGTTTAATTATCCAAAGAGCTGTTAATACATATAATGTGATTGCTATTGCTGCTTTTATCATTTTATTATTGAATCCTTATGCACTCTTTGAGGTAGGCTTTCAATTCTCCTTTTTAGCAGTTATTGGTATTATCTTTTTTGCTAAACGAATCCTACAATTTTGGTCGCCTAAGTCTCGATTATTATATGAAATATGGAATTTAATTGTCGTTGGTGTGAGTGCTCAAATAACTGTATTTCCTTTGATTTTATATTATTTTCATCAAGTGCCTACTTATTTTTGGTTATCTGGTTTATTCGTTGTTCCACTAGCGGGTATATTGATGAAGTTGAGTTTAGGCTTATTATTGGCGAGTAGTATTCATGGATGGATAGCAGGTGCTTTAGGTTGGTTGATTGCTTGGGTCATTTCTCTCCAAAATTGGTTGATTGAAGCTATGCAAAATTTACCCATTCATATCATAAACGGCTTTTGGATAAGTGAGGTTGAAGTTCTTTTGTTTTATGGAGTTGTTTTTGGTTTTGCAATGCTATTATTGACTAATAAAGTTCGTTGGATAATTATGCCGCTTTCTTGTTTATTGGTCGTTTCTTGTGTTCAATTAGGCACTAAATATAATCAAATCAAGCAGCAGCAAATTACAGTTTATGCCATTAATAAAAAAAGTGCTATTGATTTTATAGATGGCGCAATGATTTATGAATTGGCAGATAGTACCTTGACGGAAAGCGATTATATTTATAGTATTCAAAACAATCGTTGGGCAAAGGGAACAGCGGAAGTTATGTCAATTAAGGAGGTGGATATTCAAACGAACAACTTATACAAAAAAGGCAATGTTCTACAATTCCATAACGTAAAAATGGTCATAGTTGAACAAGCTTTGCCAATTAATAGACTGATTAAAAATCGCTTAGCTGCTGATTATCTAGTACTCCAAAAAAATCCATCCATCGACATCTCTCAATTATTAAATTATTACGATTTTAAGACCCTTATTTTCGATAGTTCCAATACGAGTTGGTCGATCAAAAAATGGGTGAAAAGTTGTGAAGAGTTAGGCATTCCTTATCACAATGTAAGACAGGATGGTGCTTTTGTGATTGATTTGACTGGAAATTAGTTCCGCTTCTGTCAGCGCTACGCCGAAAACAATTTTAATAGTATTTCTAGTTAAATTAGTCGATTATATCTGCAATATTTCTCCAATTTATGCATTTTTACTGTACAACTATTTTACCCGATAGTTGTCTTTTAAAAACACGACTTAATTTTAGACTGTTATTTTTATTACCCGAAATTAGTAAAAGCACAAAGTTTTTACGACTAAAAAAGGTGGTTACGTTTGTATCCACCCGACTGTTTTCAAATTTATTTACAAACTGAAGTTGTTCACCCGACTTCCTAAAACCTTTTTAAATCATGAAAAAGTTAATCCAATCATTGGGCTTTCTATTCCTATTTTCTCTTTTCTCGACCATGCCTTTACAGGCGAATCCAATCAATAAATACCCAAACGTTAAGACGCTCAGAACTGAAATCATGGCTTTAATCAAAAAGCCAGATTTAAGTGCATTAGACAAACAGGAAGAAACGGTGAAACTGAGTTTTTTGGTTAATTCCAATAAAGAAGTAGTTGTCATAGATGCCAATACTGGGAATGAATTTTTAGAAGACTATATTAAAGATAATCTGAACTATCAGCAAATAAAAACAGATTATGTGCAGTTGAATAAAATTTATCACATCAAATTGGTGTTTAAGAAGAAATAATAATTGACGACCTGTTTTATAGCAATAGGTCAGTTTAGATATAATTTTGTTTTTGACCTTATTAGGGAGCGTATATTTGTATATGTTCCCTTTTTTTATGGTGCTATGGTAAAAGTGTGGGTATCTAAAGATGAGTGACGACTCTGAAGAGTCGTGTTATCATTGATACGTAAAAGTAACACGACTCTCCAGAGTCGTATGGCTAATTGCCGCCATATTTTTCTTGGAAATGAATTTCCAAGTTACGTTGACTAAGTAAAATCATTTAGCGCCTAAATGAATCCGTTATTTTAATAAAAAAATATAGTATTTTTATTGTTTAAAATAGCTATCTAAAATGCTCGACGACCAACTCCTTTTCTTCTTTAGCGCCATTGGTGTATTCAATGCATTATTGCTTTGTGTTTACCTGTTTTTTGGGGTGTCAGAAAAGAAAGCGGCACATTATTTACTGGCTGCCTTATTATTAATGTTTTGCCTTAGAGTTGGTGTTTCCTGCATTTATTTTTTTGATAAATACTTATCGGCTAATTGGATTCAGTTAGGATTGTCCGCCAATTTTTTAATTGGACCAATTATCTGGAGTTATATCCAATTGACCCTTTCTTCAAGAGACAAATTAACTGTTTTAGAAAAAATACATCTTTGGGGAAATGCTGGCTTCATCTTCACCTTCGGTTTATTTTATTCCTTCCAAAGCCATTATCAAATCTGGGATAACAGAATTCGATATGTTATTCATTTGCAGTTGACCATTTATTTATTGCTGGCTATGATTCAATTATTCCCTATTCTTAAAAAAGGAGTAAAGAATCAAGCAAACATAACTGCCGAAGAGTGGCGAGCCTTATTCGTTTATTTCATTACCTTATTAATTTCAATAGGCTTTGTGGTGTCGCTCTATACGACTTATGTTTTAGGCCCCGTTTTTACATCTATTGTTTTTTATGGGCTGATATTGGCCGCTATTTTTAAAAGAAAAACCATTAAATATATATTTTTTACACGGTCAAAATACCGCAATAAAAAAATTGACGATCCAACGGCTAAAAAATTAATCACTCGATTAGAAAAATTGATGAGGGAAGAAGAGTTGTATAAAAACGCCTTGCTGAAATTGGAAGTCATTGCCAAAAAAATGAAAATAACCGATAATCATTTGTCGCAATTATTGAATGATAATATTGGAAAAAGTTATACGGTTTATATCAATGAATATCGAATTAAGGCAGCAAAAAAATTATTGATAAGTCATCCCGATAGGACGATTGAATCCATTGGATATGAAGTAGGCTATAATGCAAAGGCGTCTTTTTTTACAAGATTTAAAAAAGAGACTGGAATGACGCCATCGGCTTTTAAAAAACAATTTGCTTCGCATAATTAGTTCAAAATTACATTTTTGAACCTCCGACCTCCCTTCTATAGTAGATTAGGCAATAAATATTTCTTTAATTTGTGAATGGGACGGACTGTGTACTGTCAGCCGTTAAGTTCTGCTGTTGCTGGTTAGGGCTTGTAGCCCGACACCTATATTTTCTCGCCTCTGGCGAGCTTTTTCAATAAAAATACTTGCCAGAGGCAAGAAAAATAATGGTATCGGATTAAAAACCCTAACCAGCAGCATAGGAAATAGAACATAACGGGTTCGCCGTGTACCGTCAGCCGTATACCGTAAACCGAACCATACCCAATATGCTACGCAATTACCTTAAAATTATTTGGCGAAATATATATCGTCAGCCGACTTATACCATGCTTAATCTTTCTTGCCTATCTCTTGGTATAGCCGCCGCTTTAGTCATTTTATTATACCTCGATTTTGAATTGAATTTTGACCGTTTTCACGAAAATAAAGAGCGTATTTATCGGATTGAAACGAAGGCAATTCATACGCATCAAAAAGTGATGGAGGTGAATTGGGATAGAACCTCTGCGCCCTTAGGTCCTTACATACAACAAGATTTTCCAGAGGTAGAAAAGTATGCTCGATTTTATCGTTTTTTTCGCAATGAATCGGTGACTTTAGCATCGGAAGGGAAGGAGATTGTAGAAAATGAAGTGATGGTGGCAGACGCTGCTGCTTTGACTATTTTTTCTTTTGATTTTATTTATGGCGATGCGGAAACTGCTTTAAGTGCACCCAATCAAATTGTCTTGACCGAAAGTTTGGCCAATCGAATTTTTGGAAATAGTAATCCAATTGGCAAAATCATTAATTGTGAATTAGCCCATATCCTACCAGATGTAAATCCATCCTATTCCTTAATAGTAAGTGGTGTTTATCGTGATTTTCCTGCAAATAGTCATCTTATCTCTCAAGCACTTATTTCGGCTACAACAGATTCCAGACTAGCAGATTATAGAATTGGACGTTTTTCTTTTTATAGTTATGTGTTACTAAAAGAAGGCATAGCACCGAATCAATTAGCTGAAAAATTGCCGAGTATTTACGAAAAATATATAGACCCTGAAAAAGAGCCTGTATTAAAGAAAGCGATTCATGAATTGATGCCTTTGCCTAAAATACATTTGAGTGAAACGGGTGGGTATACCTATATCTACATTTTTGCAGGCATAGGGTTTCTATTGCTACTAATTGCCATGATTAGTTATGTGAATTTGGTGACTGCCCAAGCTAGTAAAAGAGCCTTGGAGATTGGGGTTCGTAAAGTGATGGGCAGCAATCGACAACAATTGATTGTTCAATTTTTAGGCGAATCTTTCTGTTTGACTACTTTGGCATTTATACTCGCAATTGTTCTTGTTTTGATAAGTATTTCGCCATTAAACGGCTTATTAAATTTGCAATTGACTACCCAGCAATTGATACAGCCCCAAGTGATTTTGGGTATGTTAAGTATGCTATTCATTTTATGTATCTTAGGGGGAAGTTATCCTGCTTTTTTTCTGTCCTCCTTTCAACCAATTGCTATTATGAAAGGAAAAATGGCTAAAGGATCGCCTTTGAGAAAAGCCTTAGTAGGGATTCAATTTGCCATAGTCCTAATTGTATTGGCTAGTACCAGCATGATTTACGAGCAACTACAGTTTATGCGGCAAAAGGATTTGGGATTTAATCATGCTCAAATTATACAATTAAATTTTGCAGCAGAAGCAGATTTACAAAAAATCACTACTTTAAAAACCGCTTTTAAGGAAAGCCCTTTAGTAACTGCGGTCGGTACCTCTAGTTTTCTACCAGGCGTTGGTATGGGCAGACGACCACTAAGTGCGGATAATGGAACAAATAAAGAAGCCCAATTTGTGCATTACGGGAGTATAGATGATGACTTTTTGGAAACGATGGGGATTGAGTTAGCAGCAGGCAGAAACTTTGCTATAGATTATACCAATGACGTTAATCAAAATATTCTAGTCAACGAAACGATGGTCAAAAACTTCGGCCTGAAAAAACCAATAGGGGAGAAAGTTCGTTATGGAGGCGCAGGCAATCCTAATTTTAAAACGATTATCGGCGTAGTCAAGGATTTTCATCAAAATACTTTACATGAACCCATTGCAGCTCAAATGTTCACCTTAGTACCTGCTAATTATGAAATTGCAGTAAAAATTGATAAAGATATCCCTACCGCTATTGCTCATTTAGAGAAGACGTGGGCAACCATCTTTCCCAACACCACTTTTGAGTATCGCTTTCTAGAAGAGGATTTGCAAAGGACGTATGAAACAGACCAAATTAGAGGAAATATCTTTGGGCTGTTTTCTGGGCTGACCATCATTATTACTTTCTTAGGCTTATTTGGTTTGGTCGCTTATATCGCACAACAGCGAGTCAAAGAAATTGGCATCCGAAAAGTATTGGGCGCTAGTTTGCCAAATATCGCTTTATTAATGACAAAAGATTTCCTTTGGTTGGTTATTTTAGCCGCTTTACCTGCCTTTTTAATAGCCTATTATTTTATTGATTTATGGCTACAAGATTTTGCTTTTAGAACAACTATCAATCCTTTGATTTTTGGAGCAATTTTCCTTTTTTTAATAGTCGCTACTTTTTTAATTACCAGTTTCCATGCCGTCAGAACTGCTCAGTTGAATCCTGCGGAGACGCTAAAAAGCGATTGAGAAAATACATTACGACTCAGGAGAGCCGTGTTACCTTTCCCTCTATAAGTAACACGACTCCTGAGTCGTAATTTTTTAATTCCCCCATAGTTTCCACCGTAGAGCCATTTCATAAAAACAACACATGAAAAATAAATTACTTTTATTAATTTTCCTTAGTTTAAGCCTACTTAGCTGTCAAGAAAAACAGCAGCAATCAAAAGCTACTAAAGCAACAAAACAAATTATTAAACCATTGCTCTTAGATAAAGCGACGCTCTCTGGATTAAATTTAAAATCAGTTACCAACCAATCCCAACCAGAAAGAAAGTTATTCCAAAAGAATTTATATCGAGGCTCAGAAATTTCAGTTTATGTAGTTTCTAGTGAAACCGCTGAAGCAGATTGGGATAATTATGGGATTGATGAATTTATTTATGTCTTAAACGGACGAGCTAGATTACATCCGAGAAATGGAGTAGAACACTTTTATTATCCAGGCGATTTCTTTTTTGCGCCTAAAGGATATACAGGAATTTGGGAAACCCAAGGGGGAACAGAATTTTACCATGAATTATCGGTCATCACATCCAATCGACCCAAAGTGAAAGTAGATTCCTTGCAACAACCTTATTTAGTAGATAAAATGAAATTGGCTGGTAGAGGAATCACACCTAACAAGAATGAAAAAAAGGAAGCCTACAAAGATATTTTACTAGAAGGAGCAGAATTAGCTATTCAGCTAGAAGGGGAACTTGGAACAACAAAACGTATTACTATGCCGCTAAAAGAACAGTTAATTTATATTGTATCAGGTACCTTAAATTTGACACCGACCAATGGTGAAATGCAAACTTTTCATACAGGAGATTTCTTGGTATTACCTGCTGGATTTACAGGGGAATGGGAGAGTAGCGGACATCGACTATTTAGAAGTTTACGGGTTTATAAAATGGAAGCATCTTGAATTTTTGACATTGAAGAACGCTGTATTCCTTATGTATTTGTTTAAAATGCAACAAGGATAAACATAAAAAGTCATAATTTTAAACAGTTTCCATCAGCGTCAAAAAAACTATATAGAAAACAGTAAGCCAAAACCTAAATAATTCCCCCGCTGAATCGTCCCAACGCTCCCCTGTTGGAAATAATTATTATTCACAGCAGTAGGTGTAACAGCCCCTTCATCTCCATTTCGAAGGGTATAAGCTAAGCTCAATCGAACTTTGCTAGAAACATAATAATTTAAGGTGATTTCAAAGTAATTATCCGTCCCTGCAAAAGTACCTAAACTAGCAGCATCTGCTTGCCCTCTTGCATCTAATGGACCATTGAAAAAGACATAGGCTAAAACAGGTTCTAACTCTTTCCCATTATCAAGTGGTAAATAATAACCTGCTTTGATAAAACCAGTAGTTGCAGTACTGGAAAGATTACCATTTTTTCTTTTCAACTGCATCCATTCTCCTGATAAATTAAGTGGACCAAAATTAGCAAGTATATCTGCACCAAAAGCAGTATTCTCTTCCCATAAATCAGATTCTCCTTGTCCGCTTCCCGAAATAGCTAAAGTGGCGCCATTTCGTTGACCTTTATGATTAAAAGAAAGTCCTCTAGAATATTTTTTAAACTCTGCATCCCCAATATGGACAGCTAGTCGATAAGTTAATAAAGGGCTGAATTTACGACCAGCAGAATTTCCATTAAAACCAATTAGTCTAGGATTCCAAACGCCTAAATTATAATCAAAAGCTAATTTGCCATTCTCTGCTTTGAAAAAACCACCAATATTATTACCCAAAATTCGACCAGGCCCAGTTCCCGTTACATGGCGTCGAATATAGTTTTGAGACCATGCCTTTTCAAAAGACCCTACTTTAAATGGGCTAGTGATACTTTCTCGACTCATCAATGGGGTAAAGAAGCCAATCGTCCAGTATAATGCCTCTGATTTTTCGCTGAGCTTGTGTTGTACCAAGGCATTCCAAATCCTAAATCTAGGAGAAGCGGTGTTATTAAAAGCGCCCACATTACCTGATAATACATCTTGTCCGACGAAATCCAAAGAAGCGGTAAAATCATACACCCAACGGTCACCATAACTACCTTTGATACCTGCCCGAGAACGGTGCAAGGAAAAATTTAGCCGATTGTCTACAGTTTCAAATTGTTGATTGTCCGTATTATAAATGGCTTGACCATCCGTATAAGTTCCCCAAAGTTGCATCGCCAAAGTTGGTTTGATGACTAATTTGGGCACATCAATTTCTTGTGCTTGTAGTATTGTAGTAATAAAGAGTAGGGTAATTAGTGTCAAAAAACGGGCATTCATATTGTACTTAGTTTAAAATTGAAGTGGGAAACTTCAAAAGGATACAGTAATACTATCAAAAATGTTCGTCAAAGATACGATAAGCTGACTTTAAAGAAGCCTGATGGCTGACTTTTAAAGCGTATCCTCCTGCGTCAAAAAGTACTAGGCATTAACTGTTTCAATTAAACTTGCCTCAAAATTTCCCTGCTCATTAATTGCGCCCAATCGAATCTGCCCTAATTCATTAATCATTTCAGGATGATACGGTAATTCAATCTTCAAGTAATTATCGGTAAAACCACTCATTAAATCCTTGTTCTTGGAGACTTCAAATAAAGCCGTTCTAGTTTGTCCGATATATTGGCTATAAAAATGGCGTTTTTTCTTCTCAGATAGGATACGGAGCATTTCATTGCGTTCTCTACGAATGTGAACTGGGACTGGATTTTCCATTTCATTCGCAGGCGTATTTGGTCGCTCTGAATAGGTGAAAACGTGTAGGTAGGTAATATCTAATTTGTTGATAAAATTATACGTTTCTAAAAAGTCCTCATTGGTTTCGCCAGGGAAACCAACTATTACGTCTACACCAATACAACAATGCGGCATCAATTCTTTGATTTTAGCCACTTTTTCAACGTACAATTCTCTTTTATAACGCCGACGCATTTGGCGCAACTGTTTGTTATTACCCGATTGTAAGGGAATGTGAAAATGCGGTACAAAACGCTCAGATTGTGCCACAAATTCAATAATCTCATTGGTCAACAAATTCGGTTCAATCGAAGAAATTCTAAAGCGTTCAACGCCTGCTATTTTATCAAGCTCTTTGATTAAATCAATGAACATCGCTTCTTTCTTAGGACGTTCGCCTTCAATAACGGAAGTACCATTCCCAAAATCACCAATATTGACGCCTGTTAACACAATTTCTTTAACGCCCAAATTCGCAATTTTTCGAGCATTTGCAACTACATTTGCCACTTCATCACTTCGACTTTTTCCTCTTGCTAATGGAATTGTACAAAAAGTACATTTATAATCACAACCATCTTGCACTTTTAGAAAAGAACGCGTTCTATCGCCAAAAGAAAAGGCATTGGTAAAAACATTAGCTTCCTTAATTTCTCCTGCATTGACCATGCCTTTGCCCGGTGCTTTGGAAATATCATCGACATAATCTAAAATTCTAAACTTCTCTGCTGCCCCTAAAACCAAATCTACGCCTGGAATCTCCGAAATTTCTTCTGGTTTCAATTGCGCATAACACCCCGTCACAACGATAAAAGCATCAGGAGAATGGCGCAATGCTTGTCGCACAATCTTCCGACATTTTCTATCCGCAAAATCTGTTACCGAACAAGTATTGATGACATAGATATTTGCCCCGTCTTGAAATTTGACGGCACTATAGCCTGCCCCTTCAAATTGCCGAGCAATAGCAGAGGTTTCTGAATAATTCAGTTTACAACCTAAGGTGTGGAATGCGACTGTTTTTGGCGTTGCCATTGGAAATTAGTTATTACAAGTAAATTGGTTGGCAAAGTTACCTTTTTCTAGAAGCCCAAACAATTAAAGGATATGCTAAAACAGATTTTTGGCAAAAAATTATAACAAGGCTTCTTTTTTGTTTATACTTGACTTAAATTAATGAAAACTATGAGAAAAAACACCCTTAAAAATACAGTACTAATAGCCTTGATGAATTCACCCAAGGATTTTTTGCTATTAAAAAAAGAAGGTTGGTATAGAATTCCTAAAATGGAAAGGACGCCAAAAATGGTAGTAGACGGTAGGATAAAATACATTGCCTTCTATCATACTTCTAAATTCAAGAAAGATAAATATAGTATTCAATCCTATGCCAAAGTGATTGATATTAAACTGGTGAGTCGACAAGAATTATTTCCTACAGAATCTTTGAATCACCCAAAAGCAAGAAAAACCTATTATAAAATTCAAATCAATCAACTGCTCCCTTTAGTCAGACCAATTATTAGTCAACGTCCTAGAAGAATTACTTTTATCCCTACCTCCGAGGAGAAATTTTTTCATACGATTCAATTGAAAGAACCAGAGATTAATTTCTTGTTCAATGATAGCCTATTAGAAAATCTATTGCATCAAAAATTAATGGAACATCGCATTTTTCCAGAACGACAATATTTCCTCCATGATAAGGATAAGAAAAATAACTGGATTTTAGACTTTGCACTGTTTTGTAAAAAGACCAATATTAATATAGAGTGTGATGGAATGGCTTATCATTATAAAACAACGGAACAAAAACTCTATGATAATAAACGGAATAATCATATAAATGGAAAAGATTGGAAAGTATTACGTTATCCAACTAAGGATTTAACGGAAAATATGGAAGCAACGATTACACAAATAAAAGAAACGATTGATAAAAATGGAGGTATTCAAGACCCTAAAAACAAGCGAAGTTATTACTATGTCATTAATACCAATCCACAATTGCGACTTTTTGATTGAAACAATTATTCTATATTCAAAACGCTTTTAGAATCCTGATACCATTGATATTCTACAGAAGTAGTATCTCGACCTCTCCGTTCATAAATAGTGATATAATCCTGTAGCGATGCCTTGTATTTTTCATAATCTTCATTATCCCCAAATCGGCTATACCTACTTAGATAAACTTGTGCGGATTCATATTCTGTATAAGGAGAGATGCGAATATCTTTGATGGCAGCTAATAGATTTTTATATTGGGTAGCATCTAGTCCTTCGTCTAGTAATTGAGGTTGGATAAGTAATTTAACGGCTATTTTTTTCAAACTTTTAAGCCCATTCCCATTGTTTTTGGGGGCAATGACTTGTGCTAAATTAGCGATAGCTAAGGAGGCATCTTTTTTAGTAGTTAATTCTTTCTGAACAATTTTTAGTAAGCCTGCTTCGGTATAATAAACGCCTGTTGCCAAAGCTTTTTCTGCGGCTTCTTTCTTAGAAGGCATGAACTCTTTAAAATTTTGTAATAATCCTAGTTTAAGTTCGCTGCCATTATTTTTTTTGATAATAGCATAATTGCCTTCCTCTTTTTTTAAAGTCAATTCTCTTTTTTCAAGCGTATTATTTTGTAAGGCTTTACTGAGCGAATAGGTTTTGTCACCATAAGTTAAAGTAATAGCTTCAGGATTACCATCTTTATCTATAGTGTATAAGTTTTCGTTTTCCAGTTTCTCTAATTGACTGATTAATATAGCATTGGCGGAATCTCCGCTATCGGTTGGTGTATTTTTCATTAGATGACGAGCATACTCTATGCCCAATGACAAAAGCGTCATAACTACCCCAAAGGTCATAAATCTGTGAATGGACTTTATTATGATAGGACGAGGTTCGTCCTTTTCTTGTTCGGTGGATAGTAAATTGTAGACCTTGAAAATACAAAAGATACTGACACCCATAGCGCCTGCTGCTAAAATCTTAGTTAGAAAGTCTAAATCCATCGCTGTAGTTTTATTGGTTTTAAGTTGAAATTGAAGTGGGGTATTATTTTTCTAATGGATAAAGTTAATAAATCCTAATATAACTTGCTTGATGAGTGGAACAAATTAATGCCTCCAAGTAATAAACTCCTTAAACGATGAACTATAAGTGATGAATGATGAATTGTAACATTCATAAATGTATTGGCCTTTATGCTGAAATTATTCGTATGGCAGCACCTTCGTCATTAGCCCTTCGCATTTTGCCGAATGAGCCTATTAATAATCTATCGAAAAAGAGTATAATATTATTCATCGTTTATGGTTCATCATTCATCGTTTGCTTACCCCTGCTTCTTCACATACTGCGTCAAAATGACGATATGTTGCCCTTCCACCTTTCCTTCAATTTGTCCAGCATTATCTCGCACTAAAGAAATTCGTCTAACGGCAGTACCTCTTTTAGCGGTAAGACTAGACCCTTTTACATTTAAATCTTTAATCAAAGTCACCGTATCGCCTGCTTGTAGGATATTCCCATTGGCATCCTTATGTATAATAGCTTCTTCGCCTTCCATCAATTCTGTAGATGTTGCCCATTTTTTAGTGCCTTCTTCTATATACATCATATCTAATAAATCCACAGGCCAGCCTTCGTCTTTTAATCGGTGCAACATTCGCCAAGCTAACACTTGTACAGGTGCATTAGCATTCCACATACTATCATTGAGGCATCGCCAATGATTTGCATCGACTTTATCGGAATTTTCATACTGCTCTTGGCAAGTAGTGCAGATTAGGGCATGTCCATCTACTCCTTCTGTTGGCGCATTAGGCACTAGGAAGGTATTTAAATGATTGGTAGTAGCGCATAATTCACATTGATTGCCTGCTCGGGCCGCTAAATCTTGTTGTAAACTCATAATTGTTATTTTTTTGTAAAGAACGGGGAAATAAACGAGTTGCGGGTTGCGAGTCGAATTAAGGAATTTTAATTAAAATTTTGGAAAATAGGTTAAACTGGTCGAGGGTTTGATAAAAGAATAACAGCGATCAACAGCTACCATTCCAACTCGCAACCCGTTCACTCCTCCGCCAATAACCGAAAACTCATCCGATGATGCTCCGTTGCCCCAAATTTCTTAATAGCTGCTCGATGCGCTTTGGTCGGATAACCTTTATTCTGTTGCCAGCTGTATTCAGGATAATCAATTGCTAACTTCTTCATCAAATCATCTCGATAAGTCTTCGCCAAAACGGAAGCGGCTGCAATGGATAAGTATTTACCATCTCCTTTAATAATACAGTGATGGGGAATATCTTTATAAGCATTAAAACGATTACCATCAATTAATAGAGAAGTAGGTATAATTATTAATTGGTCAATTGCTCGATGCATGGATAAAAACGAGGCATTCAATATATTGACTTCATCAATCTCTTTTGGCGAATAAGACCCGACTGCCCAAGTGATAGCTTCTTGCTCTATAATAGGTCTTAATATGTCTCTTTGTTGCTCGGTTAGTTTTTTTGAATCATTTAATAATGGGTGTTTAAAATCTTTGGGTAGAATAACAGCCGCCGCAAAAACAGGACCTGCCAAACAACCTCTGCCAGCTTCATCGCAACCAGCTTCAATTTCATCTTTTTGAAAATAGGGTAGTAGCATTTAATTAGTTATGAGTTGTAAGTGATGAGTAAAGAGACAGGCAATTAGCACTTTTTTAAAGTTGCGAGTTGCGGGTTGCGAGTTATCTAGGTAGTTTTAAATTGATTAAAACGAATTATGCTAGACTATTTATATTAGGTATTATTTGACTCATTTCAATCCGAAATCTGTAACTCACAAAGATTTTTTTAGTGACGATTAATCCTGTCCTAGACTATTTTTTCTTTTTTTAGATAGATATTAGACGATTTAAACTCGCAACTCGCAACCCGCAACCCGTTTTCTCTTCGTCATTTTTTGGTAAAAATAATTTTTTTTTACCCATTAAGTCCCCAAGAAACTCATTTTGCGATACTTATCCTACACCTTATCTTATATGGTAGGCAACAAATTCTTTTTTGATTATTAGTGTAAATAGGACACTAATGAAAATATTCTTTGGTACTTGTAGTGTCAAATAGTGAATAATTTGGTCTCTGTAAATAATTGAACAACAATCATTTAAAGTGATTTAACGAATTTATAACAATTAGTTATTTAGATTCTTTCTAAATAAAAATACCTATATAGGAATTATTGTTCAATATTACCACTAATTATATCTTTGCGCTGACAAAACTATGTCAATTCGATTTATATTGAGTTTTCAGAATTTTCTGAAAATTTATTAAGGAATAATCAAAAAAAAAGTTCACGATTTTTTCCTGATTAAATTATTTGAAAATAGTTCCACTAAATTCAAATAATTGATAAAGTTAGCATTCAAAATTTGAACTTTATTTTTTGTTACTATTAAATACTTTCTGATGAAGAATCGGTGTATTGTTTCTAAATTTTTCCTCCTTTTTACAGCGCTTATCCTAAGCGTTGGAACACTTTCCGCACAGGATTTGGATGATGGAAAAAACTTGTTTAAGGTGAATTGTGCTTCTTGTCACGCAAAGGACATGAAGAGTAAATTGACTGGACCTGCTTTAGGTGGTTATGGAGAACGGTGGGCAGATTATCCTCAAGAGGATTTATACGCTTGGATTCGGAACTCACAGGCATTAATTAGTACGGGGCATCCAAGAGCGAATGAGTTATGGAATGAGTGGAAGCCAACAGTAATGACTAATTTTAACCTAACGGATGACCAGATTGCAAATGTCTTAGCCTATATTGATGGTGTTGCTGCTGGTACTTATGGCGCTCCTAAAGTTGACCCAAATGCTCCAATTGCTGGAGTTCAAGCAGAAGAAAGTGATAATACCTTATTATTTACGGTATTAGCGATCATTTTAGCCTTATTAGCATTAGTATTAACTAGAATTGTTTCTAATCTTAATTATTTAGCACAAGCTAAAGAAGGCAACGCACCTGCTGCTAGACAAACTTTAGTAGATACCTTAACGAGTAAAGGCGTTATCGGTTTTGTTATTTTTGCAGCTATTATTTTAGGAGGTTATACGACCGTAAATAATGCAATTGGTTTAAATAGAATGCAAGGGTATCAACCAGAACAACCTATCAAGTTCTCTCACGCAACACATGCTGGTTTACAAAAAATAGATTGTCAATATTGTCACGATGGTGCAAGAAGAAGTAAGCACTCTGTAATTCCTGCGGCAAATACTTGTATGAATTGCCACAAAGCAGTAAAAACAGGTTCTACTTATGGAACAGCAGAATTAACAAAAATATTTGCTTCTATAGGTTTTGATCCAAATACAGATAAGTATCTTCCGAATTACGAGAAAATGGAGCAAGAAGATATTGCAAAAATCTATAAAAAGTGGATTGTTAATTCTTTTGTTCAAAACGACGATAATAAGACAAAATATAGTGCTTTAAAAATATCTGATGCAGCAGTAAAAGCAGCAGACAAACAATGGGATGGCATTGTATCTTCTTTAACGAATAATACGAAAACAAAAGTACAAGGACCAATCGAATGGATTAGAATTCACAACTTACCTGATCACGTTTACTTCAATCACGCACAGCACGTAGCGGTTGGTAAAGTAGAATGTCAAAACTGTCACGGTAAAGTAGAAGAGATGGAAGTTGTTGGACAATATTCTCCATTATCTATGGGCTGGTGTATAAACTGTCACAGACAAACAGAAGTGAAATTCGCAGATAATGATTACTACGATTCTTACGAGAAATATCATGAAGAATTAAAGGATGGCGTAAGAGAAAAAGTAACCGTAGAGGACATTGGTGGTTTGGAATGTCAAAAGTGTCACTATTAGACGAGTTGCGGGTTGCGAGTTGCGTGTTGTTTTTAACCCGTAACTCGCAACTCGTAACTCGCAACAATCAATTAAAAATTCAATACTATAACATATAAGTAGATGAAAAATCAAAAGCAGAATGTATGGGTTGGAACGGAAACGTTAAATAATGACCCAGCTTTTTTAGAGTTAGCAGAAAAGGAATTTGTGGATGATGTGAAGGATATGCAAGCAGCAGATAATTCTTTAGAAGCTAATCGTCGTGATTTTCTTAAAATATTAGGATTCAGTTTAGGTGCGGCTACCGTAGCAGCAGCTTGTGATACGCCTGTAAGAAGAGCGATTCCTTATGTAACAAAGCCAGATGCAATTGTACCGGGCGTTGCTACTTATTATGCTTCTACTTATGTGGAAGGAGGAGATGCTTGTGCTGTTTTAGTGAAAACTAGAGAAGGACGACCTATCAAAATTGAAGGCAACTCTCAATCTAGTTTGACTGGAGGGGGAACAAGTGCTAGAGCGCAGGCAAGTGTTTTAGGATTATACGATGTAGCTCGATTGAAAGGACCTAAAGCAGCAACAGGAGAAAAGGCTTTTGATGCGATTAGCTGGGAGGATTTAGATAAAGCGGTAAGTGGGAAATTAGCTAGTAGCAGAAATATTAGAATTGTAACGAATACTATTTTAAGCCCAAGTACAAAGCGAGCAATTGCAGAATTGCAAGCAAAGTACCCAAGTGCAAAGTTAGTTACTTACGATGCTGTTTCTAGTTCTGCTATTTTGCAGGCGAATGAAGCGACTTTTGGATTGAAAACAATTCCTAATTATCAATTTGCAGCAGCAGACGTAATTGTCAGTTTAAATGCTGATTTCTTAGGAACTTGGATTTCTCCAACAGAATATGCTAGAGATTACGCATCAAATAGAAAATTAAAGAGCATTAAGAATGCGACAATGAACCGTCACTACCAAGTGGAAGGTCACATGTCAATGACAGGTTCTAATGCAGACCATAGAATTATTATTAAGCCATCTGAATTAGGCGCATCAATTGCGACTTTATATAATGAAGTGGCAGCATTGACTGGAGGCGCTAGAGTAAGTGCACCAGCATTAAATGATAAAGCAAAAGCGGCTTTAAAAATAGCAGCAAAAGATTTAGCAGCCCATAAGGGGCATTCTTTAGTCGTGTCTGGTTCTAATAATAAAGGAGAGCAAATTTTAGTAAATGCGATCAATAATTTATTAGGGAACTACGGCAAGACGATTGACTTTGCCAATGCTTCTAATCAACGTCAAGGAATTGATGCAGATGTTCAAGCTTTGGTAAAGGAGATGAACGCTGGTCAAGTTGACGCTTTAATCGTTTTAGATGCAAATCCTGCTTTTGATTTACCAAATGCAGCAGCGTTTGCAGAAGGTGCGGCAAAAGTTGGTTTAAAAGTATCTACGGCAGGTTTATTAAATGAAACGGCTGTTTTGTGTGATTATATCGCTCCTGCAAGTCACTACTTAGAGTCTTGGGGTGATGTAGAAGCAAAAGTAGGTCACTATAGCTTGGTTCAACCAACTATCCACCCATTATTTGATACCAGAGAAGCTGGATTATCTATTTTGACTTGGACAGGAAGTGCGAACTTGGATAAAAATTCAGACAGTCCTTATTACGATTATATCAAGCAAACATGGAATGCAGCATTTGCTCAGCAAACTGCTTTCGGTTCTTTCCAAACTTTCTGGGACAACGCTTTACATAATGGGGTATTTGAAGCGCCAAGTCCAATGGACGGTGGTACTTTTTCTGAAGCAGTAAATGTTGCAGGTATTAAAGTAAGCCAACCATTAAGTGCAGAGTTAGAGATTTCTTTCTTTGAAACAGTTAACATGGGTGCTGGTCAATTTGCGACGAACCCTTGGTTAATGGAAATGCCTGACCCAGTTACTAGAACGGTATGGGGGAATTACTTAGCAGTTCCAGTTAAATGGGAAGCACCAAGAAAGTTTGGCGCATTTAACGATTTGAATCAGGAAGAATATAGAGGAAAAGCAGATAAAGTAAATATTGATGTAAACGGCATTAGCCAAACAGCAACTGCGGTACGTCAATTTGGACAAAAAGAAGGAACAGTAGCAACTGCACTAGGTTACGGTCGAAATGTAGTTGGAGAAACTGGAAAAAATACAGGAAATAACGTTTTCCCTTGGTTAACAACAGATGCCGATGGAAACACACAATATTATGCAGCAGTAAATAGTATCTCTGAAAGTGTAGAAGTAGATGAATTATTTGCTTGCGTACAGTATCACCACACAATGGGTGTGAAAGGATTAGATGAAGATGGGAAGACAATCAACGTGGATGAAGCAGCAACAGTTGATGATAATATCTTAGCAAGAGCTTTAGGCGTAACTGGTTTCCAAGGATCTTTAACTGATCGTTCTGTGATCAGACAAGGCAACTTAAACGAATTAGAGCAATTTGCGACTGATTTAGTACATGAAAGAGAGCATCACCAAAAATTAAACTCTTACGGTTTATATCCTGATAGAGAAGATGTATATGGCAATGGTCACCATTGGGGAATGTATGTTGACTTGAACGGATGTATTGGTTGTGGTGCTTGTCAAGTAGCCTGTATTGCAGAAAATAACGTACCAGTTGTGGGTAAAGTGGAAGTTGCAAGACACCACGAAATGACTTGGATGCGAATTGATAGATATTACTACGGAGATTACGAAAATCCAAATGTAGTGTATCAGCCAATGATGTGTCAGCATTGTGATAATGCACCATGTGAGAATGTTTGTCCAGTAGCGGCAACCAACCATAGTGCAGAAGGCTTGAATCAAATGGCTTATAACAGATGTATTGGTACAAGATATTGTGCGAATAACTGTCCTTATAAAGTAAGACGTTTCAACTGGTTAGATTATACGACTGCGGATTTATTCCCATCTAACGAGTATGCGATTAATGGTGAAGAAACACCTTATGGTGCAGATAACTTAACTCGTATGGTCTTAAACCCAGATGTAACGGTTCGATCAAGAGGCGTTATCGAGAAATGTTCTTTCTGTGTACAAAGAATTCAAGAAGGTAAATTGACAGCGAAGCGAGAGAATAGAAAGTTAAGAGATTCGGATGTACGTTCAGCTTGTCAAACAGCTTGTCCTACAGGTGCGATTACTTTTGGAGATATGAACAATCCAGAAGCACCAATTGCACAAAAAATGAAGTCAGCTTTAGCTTATAAAGTATTAGAAGAAATCAACGTATTATCTTCTGTTCATTATTCAGCTAAGATTACGAATAAAAATAGCGAACTAGCATAAGTAATTTTCAACCTGCCCGACTGGTCATCAGGCTGGCGGGTTTACAATTTAAAATTTTCAATTTACAAACAGTAAAGTGTGTAATTGAAAATTGAAAATTGCACATTGAAAATTGAAAATTGAAAAAATATAATTATGAGTGCAGTTGTATCTCCAATCAGAGAACCGTTAATTAATGGTAGCAAGAGTTACCACGACATTACAGAAGACATTTGTGCGCCAACGGAAGGAGCGCCAAGTCCAGCATGGGTTTTATGTTTAGCCATTTCTTTCTTAGGAGTCGCTTTGTTCGGATTCTGTGTATTCTGGACGGTTTATTTCGGTATCGGTACGTGGAATTTGAACAGAACCATTAACTGGAGTTGGGATATTACCAATTTCGTTTGGTGGATTGGTATCGGTCACGCAGGTACGTTGATTTCAGCGATTTTGTTATTGTTCCGTCAGAAATGGCGTACGGGGGTAAACAGAGCAGCGGAAGCGATGACCATTTTTGCCGTAGTTTGTGCAGGTCAATTCCCCTTAATTCACATGGGACGTATCTGGTTAGCATTCTTTATCTTCCCTTATCCAAATACAAGAGGCCCATTATGGGTGAACTTTAACTCGCCTTTATTATGGGATGTATTTGCGATTTCCACTTATTTCACCATCTCTTTGTTGTTCTGGTATACAGGTTTAGTGCCTGATTTAGCGACATTAAGAGACCGATCTAAAGGATTGCGAAGAAAAATTTATGGTTTCTTCTCTATGGGATGGACAGGTTCAGCGAAGCATTGGTCTAGGTTTGAATCTTTATCTTTAATTTTAGCAGGTTTAGCGACTCCATTAGTACTTTCTGTACACACGATTGTATCTTTTGATTTCGCCACTTCTGTAATTCCTGGATGGCACACCACGATTTTCCCTCCTTATTTCGTAGCGGGAGCGATTTTCTCAGGATTTGCGATGGTATTAACGTTGATGTTAATTATCAGAAAGGTGTATAAATTACAAGACTATATTACCATAGCGCATATTGAATCGATGAATAAGGTCATCTTATTAACAGGATCAATTGTAGGTACGGCTTACCTAACAGAGTTATTCATTTCTTGGTACTCTGGTTATATTTACGAGCAGTTTGCTTTTTTCAACAGAGCATTAGGCCCTTACTGGTGGTCTTACTTCGGTATGATGGCTTGTAATGTATTGTCTCCACAAATTTTCTGGTTCAAGAAATATAGAAGAAATATCTTCATCACCTTCTTCATGTCTATCTTTATCAACATTGGAATGTGGTTTGAAAGATTTGTAATTATTGCAACGACTTTAGCAAGAGATTATATCCCTTCTAGTTGGTCTTATTATGTACCAACTTGGGTAGAGATTGGTATCTTCATTGGTTCTATGGGCTTATTTTTCTTCTTATTCTTAATCTTTAGTAGAGTAGCGCCAGTAATTGCGATTGCGGAGGTAAAGAGTATATTGAAAACTTCAGGTGACCAGTACTCTGGAAAGAATGCAGTAGCACATCACCACCACGAAGAAGGAGCACACTAGTTGAATAATTATTGATTATTAATTATAGACAGCTTTGTGTTTTAATTGATAATCAATCATCTTGATAAAATAAATTCTTAAAAATTATTTTTTGTTGGTTGTAAATAAGCAATCAATCAATAATCAATAATCAATAATCAATAGAATGAAAAGTCAAAATAAAGAAATTTTATACGGGTTATACGACGATGATGCAGATTTATTGAAAGCTGTCAAAGAAGCCAATAAAGAGCATTTGGAAGTATATGATGTATTTACTCCATTTCCAGTACACGGCTTGGATCCATTAATGGGATTTTCTGAATCTCGTTTACACATTGCAGGTTTTGTTTTTGGCGCAATGGGAACTTTGACCGCCTTTTTATTTATGACTTGGGTATTTACAAGAGATTGGCCCATCATTTTTGGTGGTAAGCCATATTGGTCTGTACCAGCTTTTATTCCAATTACGTTTGAGTTAACGGTATTATTCTCTGGTATTGGAATGGTGGTTTCTTATTACATCGTGAACGGATTAGGTTTCGGTGTAGAAAACCCAACTTTGGATGATAGAATTACAGATGATAAATTCTGTATTGCCTTTCAAACCAATGGCTATAGCGATGCAGAGATTGCGAATTTATCCAGTTTCTTTTCTAAGACAGGCGCATCAGAAGTAAGTTCAAAAGTTATATAGTTGAATAATTATTGATTATTAATTATTCCATATTGTGTTTAGTTAATAATCGCTTCTACGGATATAGAAATTTTTAAAGATATTGATTTTAGTTAAAAGATTTATCATCAATCAACTGATAATCAATAATCAATAATTATAAAAATGAATAAGTCAAATAATATAGTTACCCTACTAGTTGCAGTAGCTTTTCTGCTAGCAGTCATGTCCTGTAATAGTGATCCAGAAGGGAATAATCCTGGTAAGGAGTATATGCCAGATATGGCACACTCAATTGCTTATGAAGCAAACTACTATGATTATTATTCTAAAAATACTTGGGGAACTGAAGCTGAATACTATAAAATGGCGCAACCTCGGAAGCCTGTCAAAGGAACTATTCCTAGAGGATATGCAGGTCATGTAGCACCAGCAGAAAATGATGTGGCGATTCCAGCGAATGGTAGTGTGCCTTATTATTACGGAGATACAGATGAGGAGCGAACCAGAGCAATGAATGAAATTTTGGTGAACCCTTTTCCTATTACAGAAGCAGGTTTAGCAGTAGGTAAAAACTTATACAACATCAACTGTGGAATTTGTCACGGAGAAAAAGGAGATGGTAACGGTTGGTTAGTAGATGAGGCTAATTTTAATGCTAAATATCCTGCTCAACCAGCAATCTTTACTACTGACGAATTTGTGAATGCTACAGAAGGAAGATATTACCATTCTATTATGTATGGTAAAAACGTGATGGGTGGATATTCTGATAAATTATCTTATGAAGAAAGATGGCAAGTGATTCACTACATCCGATCGCTACAAGCTAAAGATAGAAAATTGGTCTACAGCCAAGAAACAAATACCTTAAACGCAGTTGGTGTACCAGGCGGTACGGCACCTAAAGGAATGGGGAAAACGCATATGGCAAAAATTGAAGTGCCAATGTTAGACGGACATGGACACGATACAGACGGACATCACGAAGATGGTGGGCACGGCGGTTCACATGACCATGATGGCGGACATGATCATTCTGGCGAGGATGACCACGGTCACGACCATTAAATAGTAGGCAGTTTGTAGTAAGCAGTATTATATGTTTACTAAATTTAAACTGCTAATTTGATGGTACAAATTGAAAAGTATTTGGACAGCATAGTCCATTTAAAATAAAATCTTCTCCGATTAAATTGGAGCTACTAAAACAAACTAAAGATAATGAATCAGTTTACTTTTGAAGGTAGTCAAAAAAGATTGTTTCTAGGAATGATTGCTGTAGGATTGGCTTGTATGGCTGCTACATTCTTATTTGACGATGATGCCTTGCACACGAGATTCTGGACCAACTTTTTACATAATACGGTATTCTTTACAGGAATTGCCTTTGTAATTTTGTTCTTTTATTGTGCTTCCACTTTAGCTTACGCTGGATGGTTTGTCAACTTTAAAAGAGTATTTGAAGCATATTCACTCTATTTGCCTGTAGGCTTAGGGTTTCTGTTGGTTATTATTGCAGGAATATGGGGTCATGCTCACCATTTATACCATTGGACAGACCCTTCTTTAGTAGAAGTAGGTAATCCAAACTTCGATAAAGTAGTAGCGGGTAAGTCTGGTTTTATCAATAAAAACTGGTACACCTTCGGTACTATAATTACGGTAGGGATTTGGTCTTTCTGTGCGATTAAATTAAGAGCATTGTCTGTAGATGAAGATAATAACCCAAATGCGAATCATTCTCAATATGTGCAGTTCAAGAAAATTGCAGCATTCTTTATGTTCTTCGGAGCATTTTCAAGTGCAGCAATGATTTGGCAATGGGTTATGTCTATTGATGTGCATTGGTATTCTACCATGTTTGCATGGTACGCAACGGCTAGTTGGTTAGTATCTGCTTTAGCATTAACCATTGCGACTTTAATTTACTTAAAGAGTAAAGGCTATTATACAAGTGTCTTACCTGATCACTTTCACGATTTAGGAAAGTACATTTTTGGATTTAGTATTTTCTGGACCTATTTATGGTTTGACCAATTCATGTTGATTTGGTATGCTAATAACGGAGAAGAAACAGTTTATTTCCAACATAGATTTGACCACTATTCTCTTTTATTTTACGCTAACTTAGCCATCAACTTCGTACTACCTTTCTTAATTTTAATGAGAAACTCTGTGAAGAGAAAGGCAGGTATTATGATGTTTGCAGCTATCGTATTATTCTTCGGACATTGGTTAGATTTCTTCCAAATGATTAAGCCAGGTGCATATATTACTGCAACAGAGGCATTAGCTCACGGTGGTCATGGAGATGCAGGACATCATGCAACAGATGCTGGTTTTGCTTTAGGAAATCACTTTCCTGGTTTATTAGAAGTAGGTACGTTCCTTGGTTTCTTAGGCTTATTCTTATACTTAGGATTTAACCAGTTATCAAAAGCTAGTTTAGAACCTACGAATGATCCTTATTTAGGAGAGGCGTTACACCACGAAGTAATATAAGAAATGCTCGATTTGCTAAATCTTCAAGGTTTAGTAAAATTTACAGAAAATAGTTATTTAGACAAAATCTAAATAAAAAATATAAAATTAAACTGACAATTCTATCCTTGACATTCAATAATTTTGTGTCATCGTTTATTGAAAGAATTGAAAGTAGTAAAATATAAACATTAACAATGACTAGTTTACTCATTATTTTATGTTTGGCGCTTATCGGAATAGTTGTCGTGCAAATTGGGCGCTTGACCGAATTAGCTGGCAGCATTCGAGGAGAAGGAGAAACGCAATTAGAAATAAATGCAACGCAAGGTAAGATGATGTTGGCCTTCATGGTCGTGTTTTTACCTGCTTGTGCTATTTCTGCTTTATATTACCAAGATAGTATCTTAGGGTATGGACCGCATGAATCTGCATCTGTACATGGTGCATTGATAGATTCTTCTTTCAATATTACCCTATTCTTTACAAGTATCGTTTTTTTCTTGACGCATATTGCTTTATTTTGGTTCTCATATAAGTATAGTGGAAAATCAGATGCGAAGGCAGCTTTTATGCCGCATGATAATAAGTTAGAGCTAATCTGGACAGCAATTCCTGCTATCGTGATGTTCTATTTAGTATCTGATGGTTTGGTTACTTGGAATAAAGTAATGGCAGATGTACCTGTAGGTTCTGTCGTTGGACAAGATTATACCGAGATTCATGCAGAAGGAATGCAATTTGCGTGGAATCTACGTTACCCTGGCCCAGATGGTGTATTAGGAGCGACTAACTATAAAATGATTGATGGATCAAACCCAATGGGACAAGATTGGAGTGATGTTGAAAATTTAGATGATTTTCATCCTTCTGAAATTGTATTACCTGTTGGAAAGCCAGTTCGAGTTAGAATTACTGCTAGAGATGTATTGCACAACTTTGATTTACCTCACTTTAGAGTGAAAATGGATGCAGTACCCGGAATGCCTACTTATTTTGTCTTTACACCAAATACAACAACAGAAGAATATAGACAACGATTAGGAGAATTGGATAGAAATGGCGATCCTAAATATCCAGAGTGGCATGAACCAGCTGATGAGACAGAACCAGATGGTCCAAGACGTTGGGAAGCTTTTCAATACGAATTGGCTTGTGCAGAATTATGTGGTAGAGGTCATTTTAGTATGAGAAGAGAAGTCAAAATCGTATCGCAAGAAGAATACGAAGAATGGTTAGAAGGACAAACTTCTTATTACTTATCAACTATTAGGAATACAGATAACGATCCTTTTAAAGGACAATTATTAGATACAGAAGTAAGAGCTAGAAAGACAGAATTTAATGACAATTTACAAAAAGCATTAGCTTCTGATGTTGATAAAATTATCCGTTTGAAGTATGTAAACTTTGAAACGGGTTCTGCTAAATTAACGGCATTATCTAGATATGAATTAGATAATGTGGTGGCTGCCATGAACAAATATGGCAATTTAACTATTGAAGTTGCTGGTCATACGGATAGTACAGGTTCTTTAGAAGGAAATGTCGCTTTATCAGAATCTAGAGCAAATGAAGTTGCGAAGTATTTACAAAGCAAAGGCGTTTCAGATACTCGGTTCAGAGCAGTTGGGTATGGCCCGAATAAGCCAGTAGATACGAATGATACGGATGCTGGTCGAGCAAACAATAGAAGAACCGAATTTGAGATTTTAACGCAGTAATAATTTTGAATGATGAATTTTGAATTTTGAATGATACTCATTAAAATCCAAAATTGATTATTTAAAATTTACTGAAAAATATAATTAGAAATTTATTGAATAGCTTGAATTTTTTTTGACGGTTTTATCACTTATTCAAAATTCTTTATTCAAAATTCAAAATTAAGATATGGCTGCTACAACAGTTTCTCCAGTAAAAGATAGAGAAGATATTCTAATTGAAGAGCAAGGTTTTGATGATCATTTTCATGACCATCATCATGGTGATAGATTCCAATCTAACTTCATCATGAAGTACTTCTTTAGCATGGACCATAAAATCATCGCTAAACAATTCTTGATTACGGGAATGTTTTGGGGGATTATTGGTGCAGCTATGTCTGTTATTTTCCGTTTACAGTTAGGTTTCCCAGAAGAGAGTTTAACTTGGTTAAAGCCGCTTTTAGGTCAATGGATTGTGGTAGATGCGGACGGAATTGGAACATTAGCTCCTGAATTTTACTACGCATTAGTAACCATGCATGGTACTATTCTAGTATTCTTTGTATTGACTGCTGGATTAAGTGGTACGTTTAGTAACCTATTGATTCCTTTACAGGTAGGTGCAAGAGATATGGCATCGCCGTTCTTAAACATGCTATCCTATTGGTTCTTTTTCTTTTCAGGAGTCGTCATGTTTGCCTCTTTATTCCTAAGTACAGGGCCATTTGCAGGTGGTTGGACTGCTTATCCACCATTGAGTGAATTACCTCAGGCATCAGATGGATCAGGTGCAGGGATGACAATGTGGACCGTAAGTTTAGTATTATTCGTAGTTTCTGTACTATTAGGTGGTATTAACTACGTAACAACTGTATTAAACTTAAGAACAAAAGGAATGACGATGTGGCGTTTGCCTTTAACCATTTGGGCATTCTTTGTAACGGCAATCATCGGTATTTTATCATTCCCTGTATTGGCATCAGCTTTCTTCTTAGTCATGTGTGATAGAGGATTAGGGACGAGTTTCTTTTTAAGTGAAATCTTTATTGGCGGTCAAGCCTTAGATAATGTTGGTGGTAGCCCAATCTTATACCAACACTTATTCTGGTTCTTAGGACACCCTGAAGTATATATCATTATCTTACCTGCGATGGGATTAGTATCAGAAGTATTATCTGTACACTCCCGTAAGCCAATTTTTGGATATAAAGCGATGGTCTATTCCATCTTAGCAATTGCTTTCTTAGCATTTATCGTATGGGCACACCACATGTTTATGTCAGGTGTCAATCCATTCATAGCTAACTTCTTTGTATTATTTACTTTGATTATTGCGGTACCCTCGGCGGTAAAAGTATTTAACTGGATTACCACAGTATATCGAGGAAATATTCGATTCAATGCTGCCAGTATGTTTGCAATTGGGTTCGTATCCATGTTTATCTCTGGTGGTTTAACAGGTATTTTCTTAGGAAACTCTGCGATTGATATTCAATTACACGATACGTATTTTGTAGTAGCTCACTTCCATATTGTAATGGGTGTTGCGGCATTCTTCGGTATGTTTGCGGGTATTTATCATTGGTTTCCAAAAATGTACGGTCGTTTTATGAATGAAACGATTGGAAAGATTCACTTCTGGGGAACATTCATTGGAGCGTATGCTATCTTCTGGCCAATGCACTATTTAGGTTTAGCGGGTGTACCAAGAAGATACTATAGTTTTGAATTATTCGATGCTTTCTCACATTTTGATAATATGAATAAGTTTATCACAGTTGCTGCAATTGTCGTATTCTTAGTTCAGATTTTATTTGTAGTGAACTTCTTCTACAGTATTTTCAAAGGGAAAGTAGTTAAGTCTAAGAACCCTTGGGGAGCAACTACTTTAGAATGGACAACGCCAATTAATCCGGGACACGGTAACTGGCCTGGTAAAATTCCTTCTGTACAAAGATGGGCTTACGATTATGGAAAAGATGGGAAAGAATTTGTTTCTCAGATTGAACCATTAGCAGCAGGAGAGGTATCAGACGGAGAAGGCGGACATCACTAATAATTTTTACTCATGTCTTTCATGAGCTACTAAAATAAATAGCCCTTAGTTAGCTTCTTTCATAGGACTAGCTAAGGGTTAATCATATTAATATTAGAGTAGATATTAGAGATCATTTCATTGAGCAAATACAGATAGCTTAGTAATTAATTCGATAAGTTATCTCTTTTCCCTAATCTCTGTTCTCTATTCTAAATAATCAATAAGCTTCGTGCAAACGACTAAGACATTAAATAAAGACCAACGGATTTTTGGTGCATTAACTGATAAGGTTAGCGACTATGGTCAGTTGGTTAAGTTCAAGTTGAATATAACGGTTGTTTTTTCAGCAGTAATGGCTTATATGATTGCCTTTGAAGGAACAGCACCTTGGATAGGTATTATTGTTTTGGGCTTAGGTGGATTTCTAGTAACGGCGGCAGCAAATACGTTGAACCAAGTACTAGAAAGAGACTATGATAAATTGATGAAACGCACCGAAAACAGACCATTGGCAACAGGGAGAATGAGTGTTTCAGAAGCGGTAATTGTAGCAGGGGTCACTTGTTTAGTAGGAACAGCTTTATTATCCATGTTCAATGCTTGGACAGGTTTATTAGGCATGATTTCTATGGTGTTATATGCTTTTGTTTATACACCGATGAAAAGAATTTCTCCTACGGCAGTTGCCATCGGCGCTATTCCTGGAGCATTGCCCTTGATGATCGGTTGTGTAGCTGCACAAGGTGGAATGACTACGTTAGCAGTTGTTTTATTTGGTCTACAATTTCTATGGCAATTTCCTCACTTTTGGGCAATCGCTTGGATGGGAGATGCAGATTATAAAAATGCAGGGTTCAATTTATTGCCTAGTAAAGATGCCACTTTAGATAGTAGCGTTGGCGGGCAATCTATGATTTACGCCTTATGCTTAATTCCAGTAGGTATTTTACCTTATTGGTTAGGTGTAACAGGAATCACTTCAGCAATAATAGTAACAATAGCTAGTATTATTTATACTGGTTTTAGTTGGAATTTATATAAAAAATGCACTCGAGAAGCGGCACTAAAATTAATGTTTAGTTCCTTCTTTTGGTTACCGATAGTACTTTTTGCTTTGTATTTTGATAAGCTATAATAAACAGGATTATTTGAATTAGAAAGTTGGAGGTTTAAACCCTACAACAACCTGCCTGCCGGCAGGCAGGTTTAACAATCAAGCAATCAAACAATTTTTATGTTGGCAGTAACTGAAAATACGACAAACAGAAGTAAGATAGACTCTAAGAAATTAGCCTTGCTAATTGGTTGTGCGAGTATAGTCATGATGTTTGCAGGTTTAACAAGTGCTTACATCGTTCGAAGAGCAGGCGGAAACTGGTTGGAATTTAGATTACCAAACATTTTCTTTATCAACACTATTGTCATGCTATTAAGTAGTTTGGCAATACATAGTGCTTACTTATCCTTTAAAAAAGGTAATGAATTTTTATATAAGGGGTTACTAGTAGTCTCTTTTATTTTAGGCTTGGCATTCGTAGCTTTGCAATACCAAGGATGGTTGGATTTGACGGCAATTGGTGTAGAGTTAACAGGGAATCCAGCAGGTTCTTTTATCTATGTAATTTCTGGAGTCCATGCAGCCCACGTTTTAGGCGGACTCGCAGCGATATTAGTAGCGATGATTCAAGCATTTTCGCTGAAATATAAAGTAACAAAAAAGAGAAAATTAAGGTTTGAATTAACTTTGATTTATTGGCATTTTGTAGATTTTCTTTGGATTTATCTATTGGTGTTCTTTTTGTCACAACAGTAAAATTAATGCTGAATGTTGAATTTTGAATCTTGAATAGATAACCTATTCGTTAATCAAATTTTTTCATTTGAATTTTTATAATAATAAATTAAGAAGAATGAGTGATAAGGATTAATATTTCGATTGAAGTATTAATTCAAAATTCAATCATTCAAAATTCAAAATTAATTAGATAATGGCAGCAAATACAGCCCATCACGAAGATGTACACGAAACAACTGAGGAGTTATGGTCAGGAGGAAAACAGCCTTTTAAGGCGAGTTATGGTAAGTTGATGATGTGGTACTTTCTGGTTTCCGATGCTTTTACCTTTGCAGGATTTTTGATTGCTTACGGAGCATTAAGATTCAGTAGTCCAACGTGGCCAGTACCTGATTTTGTCTTCTCTACTGCACCTTTTGGTATTCATGGTGCGCCTTTAATTTTCGTAACTTTCATGTCATTCTTATTGATCCTGAGTTCTGTTACGATGGTTCGAGGGGTACAAGAAGGACATAGAGAAAATCAGAGAGGTGTTGTATTTTGGATGTTTTTAACCATTATAGGTGGTGCAGGGTTCTTAGCTTGTCAAGCATGGGAATGGAATAATTTAATTAGTAAAGAATGCATGACCGTTACGAGAAACCCTTTTGGTACACATACTGATAATGGGGTTTATCTAAATGCAGATGGTTCTCGTTCTTCCGCAGCAGATGATGCCTTCAAACCAGGCATGGGCTACTTGATTCACCACGCTCATTTAGATGACCATGGTGGTGGACATGGTGACCATGAAATGACGGCAGAAGAAACATTCTTAGCAGCGGCTAATGCAAAGATTGCGTCTAGTAATGTAGATATGGAGAATATCCCTGAAGCAGGACTTGATTTTGCAGGCTTCCGATTAAATGAAGAAGGATTTATCCAAAGGAAATTTATAACAGATGCAGGAGTTGCTGCTGCCCAAGAAAATGGACCAAAAGCTTTTGGTGCTTTATTTTTCTTTATCACAGGATTTCACGGGTTTCACGTATTATCAGGTGTTGTCTTTTTGATTATCATTATGTTGAATGCTGGAAGTGGTTTATATGCCGCTAGAAAGAATGGTTATGAAATGGTAGAAAAGATTGGTTTATACTGGCACTTTGTCGATTTAGTTTGGGTATTTGTATTTTTAGTATTCTATCTACTATAAATGGTGATTAGTAATTGGTGACTGGTGATTAGTTAGTCTACACCAGCTTAGGAGATTTCCAACCAATTATTTTCTGAAATTTTAAATTAATTAGCAAATAAGGGTGATTTGCTTTTTAGTGATTGAATAAGACTTAATCGTTTTTCCAACTAATCACTAATCCCTAATCACCAATCACAAAATATAAAGAAAATGGGACATCATAGTTATGAAGAGTCAAAGAAATTAGTTTGGAAGGGTTGTGCAGTCTTAGCAGCGGTAACATTAGTAGAAGTATTTGTATCGCTTTTACAAAAGGGACATGTATTTAGTGGTTTAGAAGATGTAAGTGCAGTCGTGATTGCAGCAGCAGTTGTGATTGGTATATTATCAATCTATAAAGCCTACTACATTATTTATAACTTCATGCACATGGCGCACGAAGTACCAGGTTTGAGAATGAGTGTATTATTACCAACAGCCTTGTTGATTTGGGGAATGATAGCCTTCTTTCAAGAAGGAGCTTCTTGGGGCGAACGCCGAGCATTGATTAAAGAGAAAAATGAAGTCAGTTCAGAGGATGCGATAAAACCGCAAGGAATGCTTCTCAAAAAAATAGAAACTGAAAAATTACAATAAAATGAAAAAAGGCGGGGCACAAACCTCGCCTTTTTTTGTTTATAGGGTGTAAGTTTGCATTACTAGTTGATTGATTATTGAGAAATAATTAATCAACCCAATAATCAATCAACTAAATAATGGGTAGAATCTTTCGTGTAATAGCAATTAGTATCTTTTTGGTAGGCTTTCCAGCGGTATCTTGGTATTACCTTAATGAAGGCTACAAATATAGAATAGGTATTCTTGAAGAATTAGACCAAAATCTAGGCACACCACCTACTTTTCAGTTGGTCAATCAAGCTGGTAAAATAATTGATAATGGTTTTATGAAAGAGAAAGTCATCATAACGAATTTCATAGCGTTAGGTGCAGCGGATGCGAGTAAAGCGAACATGGAGAAACTGTATAATATTCAAGACCAATTTGATAAGAAGGACGATATTTTGTTCTATACCTACATAAAAGCAGATTCATTAAAGGCTGTTCAGAATTATGTAAACACCTTAGGAATCAAAGAAGAAAAGCAATGGAATTTCTTAACAGGAACGGATGCAGCAATGGAGCAATTTATTCAGACCTTTCCTTTTCCTGAAAATAGTTCCAAAACTTATGCGGGTAATTCAACGGTAGCGATTGTAGATACAAGTTCGACTATCCGCTTTTTTTATGACATCAATAATAATAAAGAAGTTAGTAAGCTGATTGAACATATTGCCAACTTAATGCCGCAAGCACCACCAGAGGAAGCGAGAACTAAAAGAGAACTGGAGAAGTAATGAGAGGTCATTGAGCGTTATTAGAAGTTATTGTTACACATCAGGAATCCTGCGCCGTCCCGACCGCTTCGCGGTTCACTCGCTTGAATGTCCACAGGACATTCACCCTGCGAGATCGCTCGTTCATCCTGAAAAATCATGTCATCCTGTATGAATTTACAATTAGCTAAAAAATTAAATACCGCAGCGACGATTGTTTCTGTGCTAGTACTAGCTTTAGTTATTGTCATGCGCCGTATCCACATTGATACAGGCATAGACTTCAGTTTTTTACCGCCATTTCATGCCAGCGTCAATGCACTAGCTGCAATAGCCCTAATGTTCTCTTTTTACTTCATTAAGAATAAAAACATTGAGGCGCATAAAAAGGCGAATTTCTTAGCATTAGGTTTATCAGTTTTGTTTTTACTATCTTATGTAGTGTATCATTTAACGACAGAAGCCACTAAATTTGGAGGAGAAGGTAATATTAGATACGTTTATTTTTTCCTTCTAATAACGCATGTTATTTTAGCAGCGGTGATTTTACCCTTTATTTTATTTACCTTTATAAGGGCTTATACTGGACAAATTGAAAAGCATCGGAAAATGGCAAAATGGGTTTATCCATTATGGTTATACGTAGCAATTACAGGCCCCGTTTGTTATTTGATGTTACGACCGTATTATTAAAGTATAAGGGATCTTCAGTTCCCTGTAAAGTTATCTAGTTTTTTCGGGGAACTGAAGTCCCCCTATACTAAAACCATAATCATGAAAAATAAAATCATAAAAATAATTACGCTTTGTTCCTTAGTATTTTGTTTGCAATTAGCATCAACTACAGAAATACAGGCACAATGTCCAATGTGTAAAATGTCCGCAGAGAGTAACCTGAAAAATGGTGGAACAGATGGACAAGGCTTAAATAATGGCATTCTATACATGTTGTTAACACCTTATGTAATCGTTTTTGGCTTAGGTTATTTTTGGTGGAAAAATCGTAAGAAGGAAGAAGAATTTGAACTAGAAGAAAATATACATTTGAATTGATTATATTGTTCTTTCTTGGTATATGTAGCCTATGAACAATATAGCAATATAACAATGAAACAATTCAACTACGCCAACTCAAACATAGCCTCAATCTCCACAGGAATCCCATCAGGCAAAGAACCCATACCCACCGCACTTCTCACCCCAATCCCCTTTTCTTCGCCCCAAACTTTAGCAAATAATTCGCTACAGCCGTTAATAACATAAGGATGTGACTTAAACTCAGGCACACAACCCACCATTCCCAACACTTTTATCACTCGGCCAATCTTATTTAAACTGCCAAAATTAGCTTTTAAAGTAGCTAAAATAGCCAAACCTACTTGTTGAGCCGCCACTTTTCCTGCTTCTATATCCATGTCTTCGCCAATTCGACCGATAATCAAACTGCCATCAGATTGTACCGTTCCATGTCCAGAAACATAGATAAAGTTATCGACTTGTAAAAATGGTTTATAAACACCTATTGGTTTAGGTGGAGGAGGTAATTCTAAATTTAGCGCAGCAAAACGTTCTTCAGGTGTATTCATTATAATTATAATATAGATTAGGTTAGAAAGTATTGGCTAAAATAAGAATTAATAAGGATACTTTAACCATTTTATTAGGTAAGGCTTATCCTAAAGATTCTCTAGTTGAAGGGTTGGTTTTATTTTTTTAAGAATGATTTGGGATGAATGGATACTACTTTTTCAATACTTTTTTGTATAAATTGAACTAATTTTTAATAGAAATATTTGGTATAAATATTTGATTATCAAATTGTTATTGTTTGAAATAACCTTAATTGGATTTTAAATAAAATGTGACTTCCAACAAATCAAAACGGTAAGTTAAGTAGCTAAAAGTGAGAGGAAATAATTATGCGTATTTAAATTTTTATGAATTTCTCTATGAAAGGCTTGATCCACTAAAAAGGCTTCAATTTTTCGAGTCAAGTTGCGAAAGATATTTCTTATTAAATAATCTTTTGATTTTTCATAAGGTTCATTATAAGGTTGCTCGAAGATAAAAGGTTTCTTTAGTTTGACTGCTTTTGTATGTGCAATTAGTTTAAATAATTTTTCTAGCATAGCACCTTGCCGATAGTGTTGAAAATCGAACTCAATATGCTTTTTCTCGCTAGGTTTTAGTGATTTTATTAATTGGACAACGCTTAAGGATTTCATATCTTTTCTTAATTTTTAGGCTCTAGATTGGTGTGCTTACTAGAAAAATACTTTCATTTTACTAAATTTGTTGGAAAGCTAAGAAAAAAATATAACTATGGCTAAAACTAAAAATTCTAAAATTGGACTTAAAGAAGCCATGTCCATAGGTATTGGTGGCATGGTAGGCGGAGGAATATTCGCTGTCCTTGGATTAGCAGCAGCCTTAGCTAAAGGGGGAATGCCTGCCTCTTTTTTAATTGCAGGGTTGATTGCCTTAATCACTTCTTACAGTTATGTGAAATTGTCCTTAAAATATCCAGACCGAGGGGGGACCGTTAAGTTTATTAACCAAGGATTTGGGATAGGCGTATTTAGCGGAGGTATAAATAATTTGCTTTGGGTTAGTTATATTATTATGCTGGCTTTATATGCTTCTGCATTTGGGGCTTATGCACCCAATTTATTACAATTGACCAGCGATAAAGTAATGGACGGTCATATTTATGCAACAGGTATCCTACTTTTTGGAACAGCAATTAATTATTATAGTATTGCAGTAGTGGGGAAAATAGAATCCTATGCCGTGATTATTAAATTAACTATTTTGTTAGCTTTTGTAGTCGTCGGTGTTTATGGCTTATTTGGTAATCCACATTTGGAACAACTTTCGCCAGAACATTGGGAATCACCATTTAAATTGCTCACCGCAGGGATGGTGATTTTTGTAGCTTATGAAGGCTTTGAATTAATGGCTAATGCTGCTCCAGATATTGAAAACCCTGAAAAAAACATTCCTCGTGCTTATTATTGGTCGGTGATTTTTGTCATTATACTATATATTATCATTGCTATTATTACTGTTGGCTCCTTAGCATTCAGCGAAATTGCAATGGCTCAAGATTATGTATTGGCAGAAGCCGCTAAGCCCATGCTAGGTCAAATAGGATTTACCGTTATTACGATTGCCGCTTTAATTTCCACTTTTTCAGCTATTAATGCTTCTCTTTATGGAGGTAGTCGGGTGAGCTATGAAATTGCAGAAGATGATGAATTGCCACATGGTTTTACCTACCAATTATGGAATCAACCTATAGGTTTAATGATTACAGCAGTAGCTACTATTATTTTAGTCAATACGCTTAAACTAGAAAGTATTTCTACTGCGGGAAGTGTAGGGTTTTTACTTATTTTTGCAGTTGTTAATTATGTTGGGTTTAAATTATCTCATGAAACGGGAGGGACTAAAAGTATTCCAATAATTGGCGCTATATTTTGCTTTCTTGCTATGGTAGCACTATTAGTCCAACATTATTCGGTTAGTAAAGCAGATGATTATATTGCTATAGGGATTATTGTTCTTTGTTTTCTAGTAGAATTTATTTATAAAAAGACAGAGAAAAAATAATTAAATAATGGATGATATTAACAACGTAAATAAATTGCTAAACAATTGGCTGCACATTTTAATAGACTATCTGCCAAGAATAGTTTTGGCGCTCCTTGTGCTACTGTTATTTTATTTTCTGTCTAAAGAAATGGAGAAAGAGGAAGAGATAGTGACCCGAAAAAAGAGCAATATTCCAGATTAATAAAATACAACCTATATAATGTTAGCGTTTCTTAAAGACCTTTTTAACCATTTTTCTAATAGAGATACTTTTCAAAAAGGAGCGGCATTGGCGTATTATGCGGTATTTTCCTTATTGCCAATGATTATGATAGTCACTTCTGTTTTGGGGATTTTTTTTGGCAAAGAAGCAGTCTCAGGAGAAATCTATGAGCAATTAAACGGAGCATTAGGCAAGGATGCTGCTTTACAAATTCAAGACATTATTAAAAAACAGCATACCCAACATAATACTATTTTAACCACAATTACGGGATTCTTTATTTTAGCGTTGAGTGCCTCTGGAATGTTTAGCCAATTGCATGGAGCTTTTAATAGCATCTGGGACTTAAAAGCTAAACCTAAAAGCAGTATTCTAGCTTATTTGACTCATCATTTTGCTTCTTTTTCCATATTGATTACCCTGTTTTTTATCTTACTATTGAGTACTTCTATCCATAGTTTTTTAGTTAAACATTCCAGTAATTTACCTAATACTTTTCAATCAATCTATTTATTAGAACACCTTGTTTCGTATCTATTGATTGCTTTGGTTTTTGCTTTGATGTTCAAGTTTTTAGGCGATGCTATTGTACATTGGAAAGCGGTATTAATAGGTGGTTTTTTTACGGCGCTACTTTTTATTTTTGGAAAAATTGGAATAGGTTTCTACATTGGACATACGCATGTTTCGACTACTTTTGGTTCTGCTAGTGTATTAGCCGTATTGATGATTTGGATTTATTATACCTCACAAATCATTTTTTTAGGCGCTTCCTTTGTGAAAATACTAGGCGATTATTTAGGGCTTGAAATTTTACCAGATGAAAATGCTGTCAAAATAGTCCATAAAGAGGTTTCTGATTCCTAAGTCGATAGGATATTTAGAGACCGTCTCCAAATGATGAGATTTATTATTTTATCATTACTTAAGAAGTAGGTAAATCTATTTTGTGCTGCGGTAAAGAGAAAGATTGAAAACTTATAAAGTTTCAAAATTGTTATGCTCTAAAGATATTTAATTTATTAACATACCTTATGGCATTTTCACAAGATTACTTAGAATTTATATTAGAGCAGTTGGAAGATTTTGGAGAAGTCATGCATAAAAAAATGTTTGGCGGTGTTGGTTTCTATAAAGAAGGAATTATGTTTGGCGGAATAATGGGAGGAACGCTTCATTTAAAAGTGAACGATGAAACTCGCCCAGATTTTGAGGCAGCAGGCATGACGGCTTTTATGAAGTCTTATTATGAAGTACCAGTAGACATCATAGAAGATAGAACTCAATTAGCTATTTGGGCTGAAAAAGCTTATCAAGTAGCATTAGTAACGAAAAAGAAAAGAAAGTAAAACTAGACGGAAAGATACATGGCAGAAAATAAAAAAGAAAAAGTAGGCGGGCATATTAAAAAAAAGAAAGGAGAAGAAAAGGTCTCCTTCAAAGACCAATTTACGGCACTTAAAAACTTACCACCCTTTTTCAAATTAATCTGGAAAACCCATAGAGGAATGGCATTGGGCAATGTGGTTTTGCGATTGATAAAATCAGCGATTCCATTAGCTATTTTATGGGTAGGGAAGGAGATTATTGATGAAGTCATTCGTTTAATGGAAGTGACGGATAAGGATATGGTTGATTTGTGGACCTTGGTTGGAATAGAGTTGGGATTAGCGGTTTTATCCGAATTATTAAATCGAGCCATTTCTTTGTTCGATGGCTTATTAGGGGATTTGTTTTCTAATGCGACTTCTGTTAAATTGATTAAACATGCAGCTTCATTGGACTTATACCAATTTGAAGATGCCAACTTTTATGACAAATTAGAACGGGCGAGAAGGCAGACCAATAGCCGAACGATTCTCATGTCACAGGTTTTATCGCAGGCACAAGACATGATCACGATTGTCTTTTTAGCAGGTGGCCTAATTGCCTTTAATCCTTGGTTGATTTTACTCTTAATCGTAGCCGTTATTCCTTCTTTTTTAGGGGAAACCCACTTCAATCGACGGAGTTATTCCTTGACCAGAAGTTGGACACCTCAGCGTAGAGAATTAGATTATTTGCGATTTATTGGGGCAAGTGATCAAACGGCAAAAGAAGTGAAAATTTTTGGCTTAGAAGATTTTTTAGCCGACCGTTTTGAAGTCATTGCCGATAAATATTATTTAGAGAATAGGAAGATTGCGATTAATCGAGCGATGGTTGGAAGCCTGCTATCCTTTCTAGGTACTTTAGCGTATTATGGTGCTTATGTCTTTATCATTTTACAAACAGTTAGTGCAATTATTACCATTGGTACCTTAACTTTTTTAGCGGGTTCTTTCCAGCGTATGCGGGGGATGCTGCAAGGAATTATGAATCGCTTTTCGACCATTTCTGAAAGTGCTTTATATTTAGATGACCTATTTGGCTTTTTTGAAATCAAACCAACGATTAATTTAAATGGCGCGTCTCGTAAAATACCGACTCCCATACAAAAAGGCTTCACTTTTGAAAATGTTGGTTTTAAGTATCCGAATAGCGAAATGTGGGCATTGCGACATCTGTCTTTTCATTTACCAACGGGACAAAAATTGGCTTTAGTCGGAGAAAATGGCGCAGGCAAAACAACCTTAGTCAAATTATTAGCCCGTTTATACGAACCGAATGAAGGTCGCATTTTATTAGATGGAAAAGATTTAAGAGAATATGATTTGAAAGATTTGCGTCGAGAAATAGGCATTATTTTTCAAGATTATGTACGCTTTCAAATGAAGGTATCAGAAAATATTGCGATTGGAAATATTCCGAAAATAGAAGCATTACCTTCGATAAAAGATGCGGCACACAAGAGTTTGGCAGATACCGTGGTGGATAATTTGCCAGAAAAATACCAACAATTTTTGGGTAAACGCTTTGCCAATGGCGTAGAGTTATCAGGGGGGCAATGGCAGAAAATCGCATTGGCTCGGGCGTATATGAAAGATGCTCAATTATTAATTTTAGATGAACCAACGGCAGCATTAGATGCCAGAGCAGAACATGAAGTATTCCAACGTTTTTCAGAATTAATCGAAGGAAAAATGGCGGTTTTAATTTCTCACCGTTTTTCCACCGTTCGGATGGCGGACCGCATTTTATTTTTAGAAAATGGGCAAATGAAAGAATTAGGTAGCCATGAGGAATTATTGGCGCGGGATGGGAAATATGCGGAGTTGTTTAAATTGCAGGCGGCGGGGTATCAATAGAATAGAAAAGGATTGTGAAGTTAACCACAATCCTTTTTTAGTACTTATACTTAGTCAATGAATAGCTTACGCATGCAATTCATCAAATTCTTCTAAAACCATAACCGCTTCCTCCCAAGTTTCCATAGCCGTATCTAACTCCGTCTTTTTAGCTTCATAATCTGCCATTACTTTTTGCTCTCGACTACTACCATAAAAATCAGCTTTCGCCATTTCTGTCTCGAATTGCTCAATTTTTTCTTCTAATTGGCTAATCTTATTTTCTGCATTTTGAGCAGTCCGCTGTAATTTTTTACGTTCCTTTTTTTCTTCGTAAGTTAACTCTCGTTTATCTTCAACTTTTACGACGACCTTTATAGGTGCAGTTTTATGCTTACTTTTTTCTAATTCTACCTGCCGCATATTCTCCATTTCTCGCTTTTCTAAAAAGACATTGACATCTCCTATGTGGTCGAATAATTGCTTGTCTCTAAACTCAATCGTTCTACTGGTTAAATCACCAAGAAAATCTCTATCGTGCGAAACAACAATTAACGTCCCATCATAAGCGATCAACGCTTTCTTTAGGACATCTTTAGAAATCATGTCCAAGTGATTCGTCGGCTCATCCAGTACCAATAAATTGAACGGTCGTAATAACATGCAAGCCAAGGCCAATCTTGCTCTTTCTCCACCCGAAAGGACCGATACTTTCTTATCCGCGTCTTCTCCACTAAACATAAATGCCCCTAAAATATTTCGTAATTTAGTCCGCATTTCTGGTGGAGAGGCATTTTCCATCGTCTGCAAAAGTGTCAAATCAGCATGTAACGTATCTGATTGATCTTGTGCATAATACCCCACAGAAACATTATGCCCCAAAGTAATATCTCCAGCCGTAGCAGGTAATTTATTAACCAATATTTTTGCAAGGGTCGTTTTTCCTTGTCCGTTTTGACCAACAAAAGCGACTCTATCGCCACGGTCTAACTTAATATCAACGCCTTCTAAGACATGTAAATCGCCATAATATTTTTTGACATCCTGTCCATCTACCACAATCTGTCCAGAGCGAGGGGCAGGTGGAAATCGCAAATTCATGGCAGCATTATCTTCGCTATCAATAACGACTCTTTCCATCTTATCCAAAGCCTTTTGCATAGACTGCGCCATCTTCGTTTTATTGGCTTTTGCCATAAAGCGAGCAATGGTTCTTTCTTTTTCTGCAATGACTTTTTGTTGGTTTTGGAAAGTTGATTTTTGTTTTTCTCGACGTTCTGCTCGCAATTGAACGAACTTACTATAAGAAGCTTTATATTCGAAAATATTTCCTAATTCTACTTCAATAGTACGTTTAGTGACGTTATCTAAAAATTGTTTATCGTGCGAAATGGTAATAACGGCACTTGGGTAAGTTTTTAAAAAGTTTTCCAACCAAATAATAGATTCAATATCCAGGTGATTAGTCGGCTCATCCAGTAGTAAATAATCTGGTTTTTGTAATAGTAATTTAGCTAACTCAATCCGCATTTGCCAACCCCCACTAAATTCATCGGTTAAACGACTTAAATCACTATGTTTAAAACCTAACCCTTTTAATATTCGCTCAGCATCCACCCCCATCGTGATACCTCCTAAAACAGCAAAACGATCATTTAACTCTGAGAAATCTTCAATTAATTTGGCGTAAGCAGCACTTTCGTAATCTGTGCGCTCAGCCATTTCCTGATTAATCAACTCAATCTTTTTCTCTATTTCTACGGCCTCATTAAAAGCAGTTAACGTCTCTTCTAAAACGGTTTTGCCCTTTGGTAAAAACATTTCTTGGTGCAAAAAACCAAGCGTACTTTCTTTAGGCATGGTGACATTCCCATCATGAGGGGTAATTTCTCCAGCCATTATTTTTAATAAAGTAGATTTACCCGCCCCGTTTCGACCGACTAAACCAACTTTGTCGGTATTTTGAATGACAAAATTGACGCTATCCAATAATACTCTATCCCCGTATTTCACAAAAACATTCGCTACGTTAATCATATATACTAGTCATTGGTTATTAGTCATTTGATAAGCCAAAGACTAATGATTTTATTCTATTTTTTTTTCGACTGCAAAATTACGGTTCATTTAGAAGAGATGTGGGGTTATTTATAGTTTAATTTAGCTTATTCTTTTTCGTTTGCACCAAAAGCTGTTTTCGTTTATTACTTTTGGTGAAAATGTCTATGATTAGGAAGAAAAGAATTATTCCTATTGACTAAGGCTTACTCAATCGCCCCCATCCAAATCGGAAAACCAAGATCAATCCAATCAAAATAAAGAAAACATACTGTACAGGCATATAAGAAAAGACATAAATCCGTGTTTTTTCCATAAACCACATAATCAATAAAACAGCACCAACCATCCAAATCAAACCCGATAATTTACCAAAACCTGGAATTTTGTCCAGATTAACCGATTTTCGAATAATCATGAGCGTTGCAAACATGGAAATAATCGGTAAAATTTGTGTGTAAACATCTGCCTCCATTACACTTCTTCTTTCAAATAAGAATAAATAGATATTTAAGGTAACCGAGAAAATACCTGGAACAGCAGCTAAATAGATAAGGGTGGAATAGTAAAATTGCCACACAGTTTCATCTTCTTCTCCTTTTCCGATGATGGTTCCAATAAAAGCAGCCAATGGAATCAATAGAAAAAAGCCAATAATATATGCTGGGTTAAGCGCTAATAAATCAAAAAATTCTTTAAGTGTCATGACAATCTATTTAAGGAATGAAAGCCAAAAATAGCGCCATTTTTTGAATATTGGTTAAGGATGTCTCCATCCTTTATTCTGAAAACTAAACCGCTGTCGAAAAAGTGCAGGTATTTGAATAATTTGTGCTACTCTTTTAGAGAAAAAGACGGTAGTTTTAAGCATTCTTTTAAAAACGAGACCCCAATATTATGTCCATAAGAAATATCAATAAAATCCAATTTGAAAAAGCAGATATTTATTTGATTGGTTTGTTAATCATTGCCATTCTTGGCTTTTGGCCCTCTTACTTTTCCAAGTTTTTTGATGGAACGGCTGATTTTACCCAATATATTCATGCCCATGCTACGGTAATGATGCTTTGGGTGGCTTTTTTGATCCTACAACCTTTATTCATCCGACAGAAAAAATTAGCGATACATCGCCTCTTGGGCAAAATATCTTATGTTTTGTTTCCTTTAGTTATCATCGCAGGCGCTCTATTAGCACATCATCGAGCAGAATTTGAAACCAATTTAGCCAGAGGTTTATTTATCCCTTTCAAAGATATTGTGGTTTTATTAGTGGCTTACGGAATTGCCATTTACCATCGGAAAAATATCGCCATTCATGCGAGAGCAATGATTGCCACAGCAATTCCTTTTTTAGAACCCGCTTTGGTTCGTTTTTTAAATTGGTCATTGCCAGACGCTTTTCCATTGCGTCCTTATCTATGGACAGTTATCATTATGGATTTGATTCTAATCGGATTGATTATTCGAGAACGGAAAGAAAAGCGAGGACGGTGGGTATTCCCACTTATTTTAGGCTTGTATTTTGTGATTCAGTTTATTTTGTTTTCTGGGGTAGATGTTCCAGGTTGGAAACCTTTGGCAGAATGGTTTGCAGCTTTGCCGTTAACTTAACTATTAGAGGCTAGAGGAGATTATTAGACTTCATAGAAATGATTGGTATTTAATTTGCTATCTGTTGTCCTTAAATTATCCGTTGTTTTATATTTTTGCTACAACGGATAATTTAAGGACAACAGATCTGCCCGCATGCGCAGCCGTGCTGGTTTAGATAGATTTTTGAAATGACAGAAAAATAGTGAGATTTTAGGTTCAAACACTTGACCTATACTGCTAACTGCCAACTGTAATATTGCCTACTGCTACTACCGTCGCTTAGGTTTGTACCGTGATTTAGTCAAAATTTCCTGTACGTCGTCTAGAGAAATTAATGTTTGCAGCGTTGTTTCAGGCTGGCGTTTCATATATGCTTTGACCATCTGCCAACCCATCCAATTACCTACTTCCCCTGGAGAATCCTCGGTTAATCCAGCAGATTTAGGTGCAGGCGTGACTAAGGATTTATAGTTTTTATAATCATCAGAATACATCAATTCTTCTTTCAGTATATATGCCCAAACATCTAATTCATACGCATCGACCCATGCCACTTGTTGAGCGGTATACCCCAGTTTAACGCTGTCGGGCGCATAAGGTAATAGTTGGTCGAGGATATACATTTTTTTGCCATTATTAATAATATGATCGATGAAGCGATTGCCTCTAACTGGTCCAACTAAATCATCGACGATTCCCTTAAATATTTTGGACGATAAATGCTTTTTGTCGTTAGTACGAGCAACGTATTTGGGTAAACTTAAAGGCGGGTAATAATAGTATTCAAAGTCTTTTCCTAAATATAAATCTAAGCCTATCGCTATCGCATTACCTTTTGGTGGAATGGCAATACCATAAGTGAATTCAGATATAAAGGTATAAAATTCAGGAACTTCCTTGTTGGGGAAATAATGCTTATAAAATTGAAAACCTTGCTTTAATTCTTTTTCAATGGGACTAAAATCTCCATAAACGGAATCCACTTTATGATGTAATTCTCTCACAAAAGGGTAAGTCAAAAAACCTTTGGTGTATTCTCGATAAGCGCCTGTAGTATCCCAAGGTTTTTTGATTTGTAAAGCCCTAGTTAAATAGAAATCGGTAAAGTCAGGATATTTTTCTTCTAATGCTTTAATCCCTGCTGCTACTTGATTGGTATCAATAGCAAAAAGGTCTTGATCAAATCTATTTACTTTTATCATAACGTCTACATCACTTACATCAGGAATGTTCTTATCTTTGTCATCCGAACAGGCAATAAAACAATTGAAACTTATTAATAATATAAAAAATAACGAAAAATTATTTTTTGGTAGCATAAAGTAGTGCTTTTGTGCGTTTTTGAGAGTAGAGAAATTTGAATATAAAAGAAACAACCATCATAAGATGAAAAAAATTGTCTTACTTATCACCTTTTTTTCGGTAATGACTACCGCTGGCTTTAGTCAATTAAATTTGGATTTTGATAATGAATTGAGATTGGGTTTTCAATTGAGCCCTTCTTTTAGTTGGATGTCCACCGATGATAATTTAATCAATGGAAATGGACTTAATCTAGGACTAAAGCTAGGTATGGTTAGCGAATATTATTTCCGAGAAAATTATGCGATTGTGAGTGGAATTAACTTTGCATTTAATCAAGGTGGAACATTGAAGCATGAAGAAGGCGGAGACCTATGGCCTAAATCAGAATTAAGTGATTTGACTTTACATCAATTACCAGATGGCGTTAATTTAAAATACCATATTCAATATTTAGAAATACCTTTTGGGGTAAAATTGCGGACGAAGGAATTTGGGTATTTACGGTATTTTGCAGAAATTCCAATTTTTAGTTTAGGGTTTAAATTGCAAGCAAGAGGGGACGTCAAAGGCACCACATTAGATAAAGAGCGGGAAAATATTACCGAAGATGTCAATCTATTTAACCTCACTTGGGGATTTGGTGGCGGTGTGCAATATACCTTATCTGAAAGTACAGCTTTAGTTGGGGGGATTATTTATCGACAAGGGTTTACGGATGTAACAGATGATTCCGCTTTGAAAGCAGATGGAACAACCAGAGAAAATTCTAAAGGAGTGATAAAAAGCTTAACCATTCGATTTGGCTTCCTTTTTTAAGATAAGCTTGGTTGTTATTGAAATACCTTAAATCCATGTTCTTATAAAAAATACATATCATGAAATCCTTATGATGTATAACAAATTTTGCCGTATCGAACGGCAAAATTTGTAAAAAAGGAGTTTAAAGGGTCAGCAAAAAATAGATTTTCTAGAAAATCTATTTTTTGCTGACCCTTTAAATTTTTTTTGATTTAGTTAGACTCGATGTCTAACTAAATCAAGATACAAATAGTGCATACTGTTTTTATAAGAAAACCCTTTTGTATTCTATCTGTTAATAAGCATTTAAGGTTGAAATTGCTTATCTTCGTCCGAATTTTTAAAAAAAGAGGCATTTAGTAGTACCAAGTACCACCTAAAAACACACAAAAGACAAAAAACATGACTGGCGGATTAATAAATGAAGACTACATCAATAACTTTATTGATAAGGCACTAGAAGAAGACGTTCAAGATGGTGACCATACTTCCTTAGCCTGCATTCCTGCAGCAGCAAGAACCAAAGCAAAATTATTAGTAAAAGACGATGGCGTAATTGCTGGAATAGAATTAGCCCAACGTATTTTTAAGCGAGTTGACCCAACATCGACGATTGAGCTTTTCAAGAAAGATGGCGAGGCGATTCGCTATGGCGAAATTGCTTTTGAAGTAGAATGCAATTCGCAAGCGTTGTTGAAAGCAGAGCGATTAGTGTTGAATACGATGCAGCGAATGAGTGGTATTGCCACCATGTCCAATAGATTTAAATTTGAGGTAGAGGATTTATCGGTTACTGTTTTGGATACTAGAAAGACGACACCATTATTGCGTTTCTTAGAGAAATGGGCTGTAAAAGTAGGTGGTTGTACCAATTATCGCTATGGGTTGTACGATAGAATCATGATAAAAGACAACCATATTGACGCTTGTGGTGGCATTCAAGAGGCAATTAAGGCAGTCCATACTTATTTTAAGGAGAAAAATATAAAGTTGCCTATCACCGTAGAAGTACGGAATCTAGTAGAGTTGCATAAGGTGCTGGCGATTGGAATGGTGGATAGAATAATGCTAGATAATTTTGAAGTACCACTTTTAGAAGAAGCAGTCGCTACAATTGGTGACCGATTTGAAACGGAAGCATCTGGTGGTGTGAATATTTACAGTATCAGGGAAATCGCTAAGTCTGGCGTACAATATGTTTCTGTTGGCGCTTTGACGCATTCAGCGACTAGCTTAGATTTAAGCTTGAAAGTTATAAAATAGGGCAGTTGTCGGTTATCAGTTGTTTGTTTGTTTGTTTGTTTGTACGAAAACCGACAACTGAAACTACTGCTCAAAAGCAAATTGGATAATATTAGCGCCCATTTGTAGCGCATTTCTTCGTGCCTCAGGCGTATCTTTATGTACTTCTTGATCTTCCCAGCCATCTCCTAAATCAGATTCATAAGAATAAAAAGTGACCAATCTTCCTTCGTGAAATAAACCAAATCCTTGGGATGGTTTATCATCGTGTTTATGAATTTTTGGTAATCCATTTTTGAATTTGAATTTCTGATGATAAATAGGATGTTCAAAAGGCAACTCAATAAACTCCTGTTCTGGAAAGACTTTTTTCATGGCTGCTCGCATATAAGGGTCCATCCCATAATTATCATCAATATGCAAGAAACCACCAGCAATCAGGTAATTGCGTAAATTTTCTGCTTCAAAATCTGAAAAAACGACGTTTCCGTGTCCTGTCATGTGTAAGAACGCAAAATCGAATATTTCTGCATTTCCTACTTCTACCGTTCCATAATCTCTAGTGAAATTAGTGCCCAGTTCAGTATTACAAAAAGTAGCTAAATTAGGTAAAGCAGTTGGGTTCGAGTACCAATCTCCACCACCGTTATATTTTAGTAGGCCCATTTTTAAGGCTGCGGTGTTTGGATAATTAGCGGTAAATCCAAAAAGAATAAATAAAGCCAAAAAGATTAAGAGTATATTTTTCATCCGTATATTATTACAGGATGACAAGATTATTCAGGATTTTACAAGATTTAAAAGGGGCGAATCCTGTTAATCTAGTATATCCTGTTATCCTGTCAATCATTTAACAAATTCAAAGTATGGCAAGCCACAATGCCTGCTGTTTCGGTACGCAATCGACTACTGCCTAAATTCACGCCTTGAAAACCATTGGCATAAGCTAAAGGTAATTCTCCTTTAGAAAAATCACCTTCGGGGCCGATTAATAGTAAAACGTTCTTTGGTGCTTGGTAGTTGTCTTTTAACGGTATATTTTCTGCACCTTGGGCGATATACTTTAGGCAGTTGTTACGAGGAGTTTGGACAAATTGTTTAAAAGAAATGGGTTCATGTAGTATCGGAAGGTAAGCTTTTAAGGATTGCTTCATTGCCGCAACTAATATTTTACGCAATCGGTCTGTTCGCACTTTTCGTCTTTCAGAATGGTGACAAATAATTAAAGAAATTTCATCAATGCCAATTTCAGTCGCTTTTTCTAAGAACCATTCTATGCGATTAATATTTTTGGTCGGCGCAATAGCGATGTGTAATTTAAAAGGTCGTTTCTGGTAAGCATGATGGGTTTTTAGGATCTGAATCACACATTTTTTCTTACCCGTTTCTTGGATAATGCCTTCATAGAATCCTCCTTCTCCATCGACAAAAGAGATGGCATCTCCTTCTTTTTTGCGTAGTACTTGCACACAATGCCTAGCTTGTTCGACGTCCAAACGAGCAATATTTCCATCAACATCCTCCGTATAAAATAAAATCATTGGTACTGGTTACTGGTTGTCAGTTATTGGTTGTCCTTTTGCTAGAAAATCGATAACCTACACTAGACACTCGACTATTAATAAAACATTGAACCAAAAATATACTACTTTTGCAAGCGAGCCAAAACAATGGTGTAAAAACTATCGTTTTATCTCTGAAATAAGGATGCAAAATTTGAATTTTAGATTTTAAATTAAATTTACTACACACTTTTGTTTTAGTATAGGATTTTAAAATTTGCACTAAACTTTCCCCCTTTGGAGGGGGCTAGGGGGAGGAGTTAAAATAGCTTTATCGAAATTCCTCCTCCCAACCCCCTCCAAAGGGGGAGATACTTCGTGCAAATTTTAATTTTTAGAATTTTTATTAAAGTGTGTGGTAGAGAAAAATTAAGATACACATGGATTATGTGGTTATGGCGGGACAACTTTTTTTAAGTTTGTCTATATTGATTGTACTACACGAAATGGGGCATTTTTTCCCCGCTAAATGGTTTAATACCAGAGTAGAAAAGTTCTATTTATTCTTTGACCCTTGGTTTGAATTATTCAAAATCAAAAGAGGCGATACAGAATATGGAATTGGTTGGTTGCCGCTAGGTGGTTATGTGAAAATATCGGGAATGATTGATGAAAGTATGGATAGAGAGCAAATGAAATTGCCACCACAACCTTGGGAATTTCGGTCGAAACCGGCTTGGCAGCGTTTAATTATCATGTTAGGTGGGGTGACGGTGAATTTTATCCTAGGTTTTATTTTATTTGGATTGGTTTTGTGGACTTGGGGAGAAGAGTATTTGCCTAATGAGAATGTGGAGTATGGTATTTATGTGGATTCTTTAGGAATGGACTTAGGTTTACAAAATGGAGATAAAGTATTAGCAGTTGGTGGCAATACTGTAAAGAAATTCGGTGGAAATTATTTAAGAAGAGAAATAATCATTAATGATGCCAAGTCGGTAACCGTCGAGAGAAACGGTCAAAATAAAACGATTAGTATTGATGAGAAATATGTAGATATTTTATCTCGTCATGAGAATAAAGGAGCGCAAATTTATGTTCCTCGATTACCGTTTATTGTTGCAGAGACCATAGACACCTTACCCGCAGGGAAAGCAGGACTAAAAGACGGGGATAAAATAATTGCTTTGAATGGGCAAGCTACGCCATTTTATGACAATTTTGTAGCAATAGCCAATCAATATAAAAGTAAACCTGTTTCGATTTCTATCATCAGAAATGAAAGAGATACACTTACTAAGAATTTAACCTTGCAAGCAAATGGGAAAATTGGTGCTTATCAGAAACCAATTTCTTTTTTCTACGATTTTGAGAGACAAGAATACTCTTTCGGAGAAGCCATGCCAGCAGGCTATCGGAAAGGCTATAGTTTTCTAGCCGACCAAATCAAGGCTTTTGGTCAAATTTTCAAAGGAAAAATTAAAGCCTCTGAAAGTTTAGGCGGATTTGGATCAATTGCAGGTATGTTTGATACTTCTTGGAATTGGGAGCGATTTTGGAGAATGACTGCTATCTTATCTTTGATTCTAGGATTTATGAATTTATTACCTATTCCTGCCTTGGATGGAGGACATGTGATGTTTCTACTATACGAAGTGATTAGCGGTAGAAAGCCAAGTGATAAATTTATGGAATATGCCACGATTGCTGGTTTTGCGCTGGTAATGGGCTTAGTTTTATTTGCGAATTATCAAGACATACGGCGTTTCTTCTTTTAAGAATGAATAAACTAATACTGCTTTAAAAATGCACAAAATCTAATACTAGGTTTTGTGCATTTTTATTTGGGGCAACTGATTTGCTAAATTTTTAAAATTTAGTAAATCTCAATTTGTGTGAGTTGAAACATTTTAACAGATAATGTGATAATTATCTGATGGTCTAAAATAGTCAATTATGAAAATCCTTCTTAGCCAAGACATCCCATTCAAACCCTCCAAATTTCCGATTAACTATAGTTGGGTGATTCTGATTGTAGGAATTATTGGTGTACTCATGAGTATCCCAGGGCAAACCATGGGCGTGTCTGTATTTACAGATTATCTAATCGATGCCTTAAAAATTGAACGAATAGAATTATCGAATGCCTATTTAATTGGTACTTTAACAAGTGCTATGCTATTGCCTAAAGTGGGAAAATTATACGATAAATACGGTAGCCGTTTAATTGCAATGGCAGCGGCTTTATTATTGGCGATTACTTTAGTTTTAATTTCTTTTTCTGCTCAAATTGCTACTACAATCTCCTTTCAATTCTTTAATGAACCATCCACTATTATCACTTTTGCAACGATTACGGTTTGTTTTTTCTTGTTAAGATTTTCTGGACAAGGGGTATTGACGATGGTTTCTAGAACGATGCTCATGAAGTGGTTTGTGGAAAATAGAGGCTTTGCCAATGGTTTGAGTGGAGTAGCGGTATCCTTTGGGTTTTCCATTGCGCCACAGATTTTTAATCAAATGATAGAACAAACCAACTGGCAACAAACGCTTTGGCAATTGGCAATTGTCGCACTTTGTTTTATTGGCTTTGCTTTTATATTTTTTCGAGACAATCCCGAAGATGCCAACTGTAAACCTGATGGTGGTCGCCTTTTATTTCAGACGAAAAGTAAAAAAAAGAGCTTACCTGCTAAAGATTATACGCTAAAAGAAGCACGAGGCACTTTTGTTTTCTGGATATTTATTTTGACAATGATGTTACTAGGTTTATATGTGACCGCTTTGACTTTTCATATTGCAGATATTTTCGAAAAAGTAGGTCGTAGTAGAACCGAAGCTTTTTCCATATTTGTGCCCATTGCTTTTGTCGCCTTATTCTTTCATTTTTTCGGGAGTTGGATAAGCGATTATATCCAGTTGAAATATTTATTGTTGCTAGAGTTATTAGGGGTTGTGTTGTCTGCTTATGCGGTAATCAATTTGGCAAGTATTCCATTTTGTTATTCTCTATTAATTTTTGCCAACGGTATGTTTAGTGGCTTAGCGGGAGTGTTGACAAATGTGAGTTGGCCTCGATTTTTTGGCTTAAAACATTTGGGGGAAATTAGTGGATTTGCCATGAGTTTTAATGTAGCGGGAAGTGCTTTAGGGCCTGCTGTTTTTAGCTTTGCCGAGCAATACGGAGGGCATAGCTATGAGGCAGCATGCTATGTTGTTTTAGTGATTGCTATGGTATTATTAGCTTTAGGTTTGAAAGCCAATAATCCAAATTAATTGAGTTTTTGAAAAAGAATAAATAGTAAAAAAGAACCATAAGAACTTTCAATTAATGGATATAAATAATATATTTATCACTAGATTTACTAACTCCAAGCTAATTATTGAATAAAAATTTTATTGAATGTTTAACTATTTATTTTTCAGTCATTTTATGAATAATAAAAAAATTAAATGTGTAATAAAAACATTTTGGTTAAGAAATAAAATAACCACTTGTTATTAAAAACCAACCACTTATAAAATTTTTTTATTCGATAATGAATGCTAATAACCAGTCTGAGATGAATAAAGTGATACTTTTTATTGCCCTTCTTTGTAGTTGCCAATTCCTTTTTGCTAATAATTATCGAGTAGAAATTTCCGTCTTTGAAAAAAGCGTGCCTGTTGATTATTTCTATGAAGTGGAAGATGTGAAATTAGCCGTTGATGTTAATGATCTTTTTCGATATTATTTAGGAGATTTTACAGATGCTAGTGAGGCAGAAGCAGCAAAAGCCGCATTAGTGGCGAAAGGGTATAAGTATGCCAAAGTAGTAGATTTAAAAGCAGAGCGAGCGAACTGTTCGGCATCCTGTAAAGCACCGATTTATGTGCAAAATATTTTCTTTGATTTTGACCGATCTAATCTAAGAACAAAATCAAGAAATGACTTAGATGAACTAGCGAATTTAATGCAAGATAATCCAGATTATAAAGTAGAATTAAGTGCGCATACAGATGCCAAAGGTTCTCTCGAATACAATACCGCCTTATCAAAAAGACGGTCAGGTTCTGCTAAAGATTATTTAATTGCCAAAGGGATTAGCGCAGATAAAATTACAACAAGTGAGTTTGGCGAAACTTCTCCGATTGCTAAAAATGATCTAAATGGACAAGATAGTCCGTCAGGCAGACAATATAATAGAAGAGTAGTAGTGACGGTAATGAAAAGTAATGGAACGATTGTGCCTAATGTAGTATTACCTATTAATGTGCCGAGTAGTTTGAAGGCGAATTAGGATTGTGAGTTAATGAGGTGGGTGAGGTAATAAGGTAATGAGTTTACATTTACCAACCTCACCACCTCATTAACTTATAAATCTTATTTCCTCATCATCTCTATTATTCTTTTTTTCCCTACCTTTACGATTGTATAAACTACACATTCGTATATGCAATCCTATTCCTTATTTGAATTAAACGAATACATTCGCAGGGTCTTTGCACTGAATTTTCAGGACGCAGTCTGGATTCGCTGTGAAATTGCGCAAATTAATGCGAGTCGGGGACATCATTATTTAAATTTAATTGAAAAATCAGCAGAAGGAGAAAATATTATCGCCCAATCTTCTGCCGTTTTATGGGCGAGTAAGTATCGACAACTAAGGCGACAGCATAAAAAATTATTAGCCGATTTATTACAAGATGGAGTAGCCGTATTGATTCAAGTGAAAATTGAGTACGATGAGCGATATGGTTTAAAATTAGTCATTGAGGACATAGACCCTAGCTATACGATGGGGCAAATGGAACTCAAACGACAGCAGATTCTAGAAACGCTGCAACAAGAAAATTTATTAGAAGTTAATAGCAAAATTCCATTACCAACGGCTATTCAACGGGTGGCCATTATTTCCTCTGAAACGGCTGCGGGGCTACAAGATTACCTCAATCAAATAGCGACGAATAGTTATGGCTATCAGTTTAGCAATCAATTATTTCCTGCTGCTATGCAAGGGGCGAATGTAGAAAAGGAAATATTAAAGCAATTAAAGAAAATCGCTTTTTTGCAAGCTAATTATGATGCGGTCATTATTATTCGAGGAGGTGGTTCTAAATTGGATTTAGCAGGTTTTGATAATTTAGCTTTAGGTAGAGCAGTTGCTAATTTTCCATTACCCGTTTTAGTCGGTATTGGACATGAAATTGATGAGACGGTTTTAGATAAAGTGGCACATACTTCTCTGAAAACACCAACGGCAGTAGCTGATTTTTTAATCAGTCGGTTGCTTCATTTTGAATCAAGGATATTGGAATATAAAAACTATATCTTTAATTCAGCAAATTATCAAATTCAGGCAGAAAAAAATCAGTTAACCTATGCCCAAAAGATGATCCAATTACAAGGGAATACCCAACTTAAAGAAGCAAAAGTTGCTTTGAATCAAGTGGCACAACGATTACCTTTAGCGGCTAAGAATAGTTTAGTTTTAGAAAAAAACACTTTGGGGCAATTGGCCAAAATCTGTAAGCTATTAGCACCAGAAACGGCTTTAAAAAGAGGATTTAGCATTACTACTGCTAATGGAAAAGTAGTAACTAAAAAGAGTCAAGTCAAAAAAGGAACGATATTAACCACCCAATTATTAAATGACCAAATCAAAAGTACCGTCAATTAAATGAGTAAAAAAGCCTTATCTTATAAATCCGCAATGGAAGAATTACAAACTATTGTTGCCCAATTAGAAGCCAATGCTATTGGCATTGATGAACTTTCTGTGCAAGTCAAACGAGCTGCCGAATTAGTACAGTTTTGTCAAGAAAAATTACGGACGACAGAAAAGGAAATGGATAACCTTTTTGAAGAAGCTTGAATGGTTGTTGATTAGGATTTTTAGTCTAGAATCACAATATTTCTCGCCAGAAGCGAGTCGAATAAAGGTCTCAGGTTAAAAATCCTAACCAGCAAATGAACAATTCATCGTTCATCATTTATAGTTTATCGTTCATTTAATTCCGATATTTTCCAATAATAGCCTCTCCAGGAAAAACATCCTTAACATTTTCTCCTTCCTTCACCACAAACACCCCATTAATCAAAACATACTCCACCCCTTCAGAAAATTGCAACCCTTTAAAATCCGCTTTATCTATAATGGTATTAGGATTGAAAATAGTAATATCTGCATCAGTTCCCACTTGAATTCGACCTTTTTGACGCATCATAGGCGCAACTGCCTCTAAGCGTTTTGCAGGCATAATCGTCATCTTTTTTAAAGCAGTCATTAAATCAATGATTTTTTGTTCTCGAACATAGCGACCTAAAACACGAGAAAAAGTACCTGCTGTTCTAGGATGCGCACCAGGTGCATAAGGCATGCCATCCGAGCCAATCATCGTACGTTTATCTTTAATACCTTTGACTATCCATTCTGGTTTCATCATGTGAATAATCACCACGCCGCCTTTTGCTCGATAAGCCTTAAAAGTAGCTTCTGTTAATCGTTCGCCCGTTGCTTCCCATTGAATATCACTATAAATAATGCCTAATTTTTCTTGCCAACCTTCATCAAAAATAGCACTTTCTAAAGAGGTAGAAGCGGCAGTATAAGGGTAGACTTCGGTCGTAATATCCAATCCTCTTTTTTGAGCAGACGCTACCATATCTAAAGTAACCTGAATTTCGCCCAAAGAAAGACTGTTGGCATGAACGATATGTAAAGGCGCACCACTAGTAGTCGCATTGGCAATCGCCTCTTGTATGCCGGGCATGCCAAAACCACGGGTATGCGAAAAAATAGGCACTTGCTTTTCGGCAGCGAATTCATAAACCCGATAAATTTCACCATGTTTTGATCCCGGATAATAACCAACTGGAACACCTACACCTAATGCGCCCGCCGACAATTCTTCTGCCAACAAAATTTTCATCGTTTCTATTTCTGAATGAGACAAAGATTGATAAGCTGATTTACCTAAATTAATCATCAGTTTGGTCAACTTCATACTGCCAAAACCTTCTTCAGCTATAACTTTTTTTGCTTGGGTGACATAAGGCTGATATTGCTGCATTGCCATCGCTCGAATAGTGCCGTGCGGAACAGTTGCTCCATAATTGACAATAGAATTTCCTGTTTTACTAGCCAACCATTCTCTCAAAAAATCTCTTCCCCCTTCTAACTCCAAGGCAGTAGTTACCCCATCTCTTGCTTGATATTCATGCGCTTTATTGGTCATGCCGTGCACATGTAAATCAATAAAACCAGGAGCTACGGTAAGTCCAGAAACATCCAGTACTTCTTTTCCGCTTAGTTCGGTTTGAGATATTTCTACAATTTTATCGCCAATAATGCCGATGTTTCTAATTGCATTTAACTCTGTTTCAGGGTCGATTACTTGTCCGCCTTTTAGCACTAGGTCATAAGTTGGCAATTGTGCAAAAACCGTTGTGGAGAGAAGGATAGCAAGAAATGATAATAGTTTTTTCATAATAATGATTTTAGGTAACACAGCTCTCTGAGCTGTGACTGATAATGGGGGCAAGCTTTTAGAGCTTTATCGTTAACATGGCACAGCTAAGAGAGCTGTGTTACTGACAATTATTTAAGTTCATCCGACCTATCCGTAGCAATGGAAGGTGCAAAGGAAAAACTGGATATTTTTGTTCTTAATTCCTCCGTCATCTCAATATCGGTAGCAGCCAATGCAGGCGTTAGTTGTTCAATATTTCTTGCGCCGATAATAGGTGCCGTTACTCCTGAATGCCCACCTGCCCAAGCAATCGCCAAAGAAACTGGATGGTAATTATTCGTTTTCGCAAAATCTACAAAAGAGGATATGGAAGATAATTCCCTTTCTGCTTCGTAGCGTTTTTGATACATTTTATTGGTGTTTAAACGACCTTCTTTAGGGACTCTTTGTTGATATTTTCCAGTTAATAAACCACCTGCTAAAGGACTGTAAGGAAATACTCCTAATCCTTCACTTTCCGCCATTGGTAATAACTCCGATTCACATTGCCGCTTTAGTAAATTATACATTGGTTGCAAACAATTAATGGGCGCAAAATTATTTTGTTGGCAAATAGCCATCGCTTTCATCACTTGCCAAGCCGCAAAATTGCTAATGCCCAAATACAATACTTTTCCTTGTCGAACAAAATCATTTAGGGTCGCTAAAGTTTCTACTAAAGGCGTATTAGTATCAAAGTGATGCAAATAATAAACATCTACATAGCCTGCATTGAGTCGTTTTAGGCTAGCGTCTAAAGCTTTAGTCAAATGAAATCTGCTTAATCCTCTAGCATTCACATCTTCACCAGTTGGAAAATAACCCTTTGTCGCAATGACCACTTCCTCTCGATGATTTTTGACTAATTTGCCCAATATTTTTTCTGATTCTCCACCAGCATATCCATTGGCACAGTCGAAAAAATTAACGCCTTTATCTCGACATAGACCATACAATTTTTTACTCGTTGTTTTATCTGCCTCGTTGCCAAAAGTCATCGTACCCATACATAATGCAGAGACTTTTAAACCTGAATTGCCTAAATTTTTATAAATCATATTCTTTTGTATTGATAGTTACTCGCCAAATTTAATCAAATGCTACAAAATAGTGATTACATTTCATGAATTTCTTTTTCACCACGGAGGAAAGGAGGACACAGAGTTTTTTGAGGAGTATAGTTTAGTTTTTTACCATTTAGTCCTTTTAGTTCATTTAGATACAAGATGAACTAGAACTTAAATGAACTTATGTGTCTAGGTGGTAAAAGAAAAGTAGCCGCTCTATCAAAATATTTCTAACAAAACAAGCTTAAAAGCAGAAAAATTTTACCTTTACAGTAAAAAAAGAACTATTATTTTTCCTAAAAGGTAAAATTATGCAAAATAAGCAAGACAAAGTGATTATCGCCAATATGAGTGGCTTTTACGGCGATCGTTTTTCGGCAGCTAGAGAAATGATAGAAGGCGGTCCAATTGATTTTTTGACAGGCGATTATTTAGCAGAATTGACGATGGCAATTTTGTATAAAGCGCAATCAAAAAGACCAGAATTGGGTTATGCAGTAACCTTTCTCAAGCAGATGGAAGATGTGATGGGTTTATGTTTGGATAAAGGGATAAAAGTGGTGGTGAATGCAGGCGGGTTAAATCCTGCTGGTTTGGCAAAAGCCTTAAAAGATGTCGCAAAAACATTGCAGCTAAACCCTAAAATTGGGTATGTAGAAGGCGATAATTTGATGCCTAGATTGGCAGACTTGCAAAGTCAAGGTGTGCCATTTCAGCACTTGGATAAAGACCTGATTTTAGCCAAAAGTGGGATGCCACCAGTTTCTGCGAATGCTTATTTGGGTTGCTGGGGAATAGTCGAAGCTTTGAATAAAGAGGCAGATATTGTAGTGACAGGTAGAGTAGCAGATGCCTCTGTAGTGATGGGACCCGCTGCTTATCACTTTGGTTGGGTTAGAGATAATTGGGATGCGATGGCAGGCGTTGCAGTTGCAGGACATATTATAGAATGTAGCGGACAAGCGGTAGGTGGAAATTATTCTTATTTTAAAGAAGTGCCTTCTTATATAAATGTTGGTTTTCCAATTGCGGAAGTGGCAAATGATGGTAGTTCTGTGATTACCAAACATCCTGGAACGGGTGGATTGATAAGTGTTGGAACGGTTACTTCGCAGCTATTATATGAAGTCAACGCCCCTGCTTATATTACACCTGATGTAGTGGCACATATAGATACCGCAAAATTAGAACAAATTGGTAAAGACCGAGTAAGTATCTCTGGCACAAAAGGAACACCAGCGACAAATACGGCAAAAGTAACCATCAATTGCATGGGTGGTTTTAAAAATACCCTATCTTTTTTAATTGCAGGATTGGATATTGAAGAAAAAGCAAAAATTCTTAAAAATCAATTCTTAGAAAGTGTGGGGGGGGAAAAAGCTTTTGATAAATTAGACATTCAATTTTTCAAAACACAAAATTTAGACCCTGAAGTAAACGAAGAAGCCTTTGGTAAAATTCGTTTTTCGGTAATTGATAGAAATCCTAAAAAAGCAGGTAGATTATTTACGTCTAAATTGGTAGAACTAGCCTTATGTTCTGTGCCTGGTTTTTGCTTTGATAGTCAATTAGGTTCAGCTAAACCTAGAGTCGTTCATTTCCCTGCCTTGATTGATAAAAAACATTTGCAACAAGAAATAGATGTAGATGGTGAAAAAATAACAGTTGAGGAGGTAACTTATAATGGCGCACCCATTATTTTAGACAAACCAAGCCCCGATTATAATTTTTCCTTTGATAATTCCGAAACAGTTAAAACCTTTTTAGGTAATTTATTTGCTGCTCGTTCGGGAGATAAAGGCGGTAATGCAAATTTAGGAGTTTGGGGAAAAACACCTGAAACCTATACTTTTTTAAAGGAATTTCTAACTGTTGACAAATTAAAAGAATTGATGCCTGAAGCTAGGCAGTATGAGGTAATTCGCTATGATTATCCTAATTTATTAGGCTTGAACTTCTATTTATTAGGATTTTTAGAAGAAGGCGTTGCGGCTTCTACGAAGGTAGATGCACAGGCTAAGTCTTTAGGGGAATATTTGCGGGCAAAAGTGATTGAAGTACCGAAAAGTCTTTTATAAAAGTAATGAGGATTAGTTAATCTGCTGCATACTCCTCAGTCTCCAGTAAATAAGGAGAATTTGCCAAAGCGTTTCGTTTTCGGAAAGAAAATAAACCCATGATAGGACCAATTAATAAGAGTAAAAATACATTGCCAACGGGAATGATTTCTATTAAATAAGCGACGACTTGAATACTCACAATTGTCAAGGCAAAACCAAGACAATTGACAATCGTCAAAGCCGTCCCAATGTATAAACTAGGGGCTGTTTTAGCGACAATGGTAGAAAATTGAGGCGAATCGCCAACAACGGTAAATCCCCAAATTAAGAGAATGAGTATAAATAAAATAGGAGACACACTAAATAAAAAAGGGGAAAATAAACAACATAATCCAGAGATTAACAACATATCAAAAGCCACTTTTCGGCTTCCTTTTTTCAAAGAAATATACCCACCGATAATACAACCTAACATACCAATAGCAATAACGCTAAAAGAGAGTAGGGCAACGGGTAAATCAGTTTGGTTAAAATCATTATAAGTAGCTATCAGAAAAGGAACAAACGCCCAAAAAGTATACAATTCCCACATATGCCCGAAGTAACCAAAAGCAGCAGCTCTAAATTCTGGAAAAGCAAAAATCTTAGAAATAGCATTCCATTCAAATTGAGCGCCTTTTTTACGATTAGGTCCATCGGGAACGAAGCCGTATAATAATAACCCACCTGAAATTGCTAAACCTGAAGTTATCCACAAAACCATTTCCCAAGGCAGCGATTGTCCAACTACTTTCAATAAATGCGGAAAAGCAGTTCCCAAAACCAATGCTCCAACTAAATATCCTAGAGCTTTTCCTAATTTCTTAGCATACCAATCTGCCGCTATTTTCATCCCCACAGGGTAAATACCTGCCAAGAAAAAGCCAGTAGCAAATCGAAAAATTAGCAAGGAGGTTAAATCAGTAGCGAAAAAATAAACGGATAAGTTGAAAACAGCCCCTAAAACGGCAGAGATTAAAAAAACTTTGCTAGGAGAAAATCGGTCGGCAATAGATAAAAAAGCAAATAACAAAGTGCCGATAATAAAACCAAATTGAACAGCAGCAGTAATATCCCCTGTAGCATCAGTTGATAAATGAAGTGCCTGTTGTAAATCTGCAATCATGGCATTACCAGCAAACCAAAGAGAGGCACCACCAAATTGTGCGAACACAATAATCGGTAAAATATAGACTGGTATTTTTGTTTGATTTGCCATCAAAACAAATTTAGTAAAAAAATTAAAGGTAAGTTGTCTTATATGTTACTATTTTCATGTAAAGTTGAAGAAATTTTACAAAACGTGATTTTTAAAAATAAAAAAACGTTCTAACCTATATTTTACCAAGCAGAACTTGGCATTACAGAAAAATATCCGTGGTACTATTTATCTGTGGTAAAAAATCTAAAACATAATCTATGTTGGTGGTGCCAAGACTAAGAGAATCCTACAAGTTTTCCCTATCTTCGTGCAAAACAATCGAAGACCATGCTGATAGACCTACTCATCGTTTTAATTTACTTCATTACCATTTTTGTCGTTGCTATTTCAGGTAGAATGGGCAAGGATGTCACGACCGAAGAATACTTTTTAAGTTCTCGAAATTTAAGGTGGTATTCCGTAGCCATTTCAACGATTGCGACCAATGTACAAGGCTACCAGTTTTTAGGTATGATGGGTTCAGCCTACCTCTATGGTTTAGCACAAGCCAACTTAGAAATCAATGCGATTCAAGGACTTTGGATGGCAGCGTTTATTTTTATTCCCCTCTATTTAAAAGATAAAGTGATTACGGTTACCCAGTTTATTAAAAATAGATTGGGAGCTACAGCAAGCCTCTTCTATTCCATTTCTAATATTATTCTTTTTTCAACTATAGCTTTAGGAGGCGCCTTATTCTGGGGGGCGTATGCGGCAGATTTAGTCTTTGGCGATTACTTATCCTTTATCCATGAAGACCGAACCACTAGAGTAGGCATTCTATTAGCAGGCTTGGGTATTTTTTCGGCTATTTATACTTATTTAGGTGGTTTAGCTGCCGTTGTTAAAACCGATTTAATTCAGTTTGGAATTATTATCATCGGTGGAATTGCGGTATTAGTAGCAGCCTTAAATCATCTAGGAGGTTGGAGCGAATTATACACAAAAACACCAGATTTAATGCATTTGCATTTACCTTCGGACCATCCACAATTGCCTTGGATAGCGGTTTTTGGTTGGTTCTTATTAAACATCAATTATTGGTGTGCGAATCAAAGTGTGGTACAGCGGTCGTTGGCGGCAAGAAGTTTAAAAGAAGCACAAATTGGTTTATTAGTAGGCGGCGTATTGAAATATTTGATGGCGATATTAATCATTGTTCCAGGTATAGCTTTAGCAGGAATTTTAATGGATAATCCTTTGCAAGACCCTGACCAAACCTTTCCTTATTTAGTTTCCAATTATTTACCTGCTGGCATGCGAGGCATTATTTTGTGTGCCTTATTTGCTTCCTTAATGAGTACGGTTGATTCTACTTTTAATTCTTTAGCGACGCTTTGGTCGGTAGATATTTATAAAGGCTATATTAGAAAAGATGCAACGGACAAACAAATGGTCGCTGCTGGGAGGCAGACTATTTTAGTGACTTTGTTTACAGGCGTTGGCATGGGCTTAATCCTATTGTATTCTAAATTTTCAGCAGTAGAAGTCGCCTTCACGCATACCTTAAATGAGTTACGATATTATATCATCACAGGCATTGTCGTCTTAATTTGCACAGCAGGATTTGTTTTAAAACCTAATTATAGATTAGTAATTATCGGGTTTATTAGTACCTTCTTTTCTCATTTATTTTTAGAGAATTATTTCCCTGACATCAATTATTTTGTGCGGGCAAGTTTGGTGATTGCGACTGGCTTTTTATTAATTGCCATCCCCGCATTTTTCCAAAAGGGAATGCGCCCATTAAAAGACATTTATCAATCGGCTTCCCCGCAATTGACGAAGGCAGGTGTCGTCTTATTACTGTCTTTGGTGGTTTTGCATTTGATTTTTCATTAAAGATATATCCTTATATACCGGATGATAAGTAAAATATCCAGCTATAAAATACTGCTATAGCTTAAAAAATATCCGTGGAGGTTATCCGTGGGAAACTAAAGTATGCTTAATTTCCCACGGATAATTTCCACGGATGGAAATTGGTAGATTTTATTTTTTAATCAGTATTAATTAAATTATATTCGACTTTTTTTACTGTAAAAATAAATTTTAAGAAAAAGTTATAAAATCTCATCATGACGACCAACCAATACAACCAAGGTTTAGATAAAAACCAAGCCAATTACACCGCTCTTTCTCCCCTAACCTTTATCAAAAGAGCGGCTTATGTTTATCCCAATAAAACAGCCGTAGTTTATGGCGAAAGACGTTTTACTTGGAAAGAAACCTATCAGCGAACTCGTCAACTAGCTTCTGCTTTACTAAGATACGGTATCAAAGAAGGACAAACCGTTTCTGTATTGGGTTATAATACACCAGAAACTTATGAAGCACATTTTGGCATTCCAATGACAGGTGGCGTAATCCATGCGATTAACACTCGTTTGGATGCAAAGAACATTGCCTTTATGATGGACCATGCGGAAACCAAGATATTATTGACCGATACCTTGGCAGCGTCTACGATTAAAGAAGCTTTGAAGTTAGTCAAACATAAACCGTTAGTTATTGATATTATTGACCCAAATGAAACGGGCGGCGAACGATTAGGAGGAATGGATTACGAAGTATTTATTGCAGAAGGAGATGCTAATTTTGTGTGGCAATTACCCGCAGATGAATGGAATGCCATCGCTTTAAATTATACGTCTGGTACAACTGGAAATCCAAAAGGCGTTGTTTTTCACCATAGAGGCGCCTACTTAAATGCTTTGGGAAATATCCTAGCATGGGAGATGCCGAAAAATCCAATTTACCTTTGGACATTACCAATGTTTCATTGCAATGGTTGGTGTTTTCCTTGGGGATTAGCAGCAGTTGGTGGCACAAATATTTGTTTAAGAGCTGTTCGAGCAGAAGAAATTTATGAATTAATTGAAAAAGAAAATATCACCCATTATTGCGGCGCCCCTATTGTGCATAGTATGATTGCCAATGCCTCTGATGAATTAAAAGCGAAGAAAAAACACTTAGTCAAAGGGATGGTTGCAGGCGCTCCACCACCAGCGGCAGTCTTGGATGCCATGGCACAAAATGGTTTTGAAATTACCCATGTTTATGGCTTAACCGAGACGTATGGCCCTGCTACTTTCTGTGATTGGGATACGGATTGGGATGCATTCCCAGCAGCTAAACAAGCAGAAATTAAAGCCGCACAAGGTGTCACTTATCATGTTTCGGAAGACCTAATAGTCGCACATCCAGAAACTTTAGAGCAAGTGCCGTTTGATGGAAAAACGATGGGCGAAGTATTATTTAGAGGCAATAACACCATGAAAGGCTATTTGAAAAACCCAGCAGCGAATGAAAAAGCTTTTGCAGGCGGTTGGTTTCATAGTGGTGATTTAGCTGTCACTTTACCCAATGGTTATATTCAATTAAAAGATCGTTCTAAAGACATCATTATTTCTGGTGGGGAGAATATTTCCAGTATAGAAGTAGAAGGTGCTTTATTCAAACATCCTGCGGTGATGGATGCAGCGGTCGTGGCTAAAGCAGATGAAAAATGGGGGGAAACGCCTTGTGCTTTTGTCGCTTTAAAACCTGGAAAAACAGTTACAGAAGCAGATCTAATTGCTTTTGTGCGTACAGAAATTGCTCATTATAAAGCACCCAAACACGTTGTTTTTGGCGATTTACCAAAGACTTCTACGGGGAAGACCCAGAAATTTGTTTTGCGGGAGAAGGCTAAAACGATATAATTTGAGTTGCGAGTTACGGGTTGCAGGTTCAAAAACGAATAAAGTTTGGAAGTAGCATATTTAAGCATTTATAATATAAACTTAAATGACTAAGTGGTAGCAAATAATTAATGGAGATTCGCACCCCAATTGAATAGCTAATTATCCGTTGGGCTTCATTCATCCGTTGGGAATTAAATGCAATATATTCAAGCTATTTTTTATCCACTATTTAGATAGAAAATATAATCCCTTTTCCTATCTTCACATTTTAAAATAAAAACTTAAAACCTAATCAAATATGTTCTATTTAACACAAAGTTTGCATCGAAATGCACAAACCAGAGGTCAAAAAATTGCGACGATTAATGGCGACCGCCAAAGAACTTGGTCAGAATTAAAAGATAGAGTAGCTCGTTTTGCGGGTGCTTTAAAAAGCATGGGCGTGCAAGAAGGCGATAGAGTAGCGATTTTAGCCCTGAATTCCGATAGATATTTTGAATATTATTTGAGCATACCTTGGGCAGGTGCTTGCGTTGTTCCGTTGAATGTTCGTTGGTCAGCTGCGGAGAATGCTTATTCTTTGAATGATGCTGGGGCAGAGGTCTTGGTAGTGGATGATGCATTTGCGAAAATGGTACCTGCTTTAAAAGCAAAAGGCGTTAATTTAAAAAGAATCATTTTTATAGGAGAAGGGGAGTTGCCAGAAGGGATGTTGGATTATGAAAAATTAATCCAAGTACATCAACCAACACCAGATGCTTATCGCAAAAATGATGATTTAGCGGGTATTTTTTATACAGGTGGAACAACAGGTTTTCCAAAAGGCGTGATGTTAACCCATGCAAATGTATGGGCAAGTGCCATTGCTTTGGTGAGTTGTATTGGATTAAGTGATGACGATAGGGTTTTACACGCAGCACCAATGTTCCATTTAGCGGATGGTGCAATGACACAAGGAGGAATGTTGGCGGGGTCAACCCATATTTTTATACCCATGTTTACACCAGCGGCTACCATCCAAGCCATTGACGAAAAGAAAGCTACACATGCCCTATTAGTGCCTGTAATGATTCAAATGGTCATCAATGACCCTAGTGTTAAGACGGCTGACTTATCTTCTTTAAAGTTTGTGTTATATGGTGCTTCTCCGATTACGGAATCAGTCTTGATTCAAGCGATGAATACTTTACCACAGGCAGATTTTGCGCAAGGATATGGTCAAACAGAATTAGCACCTTTAGCGACTATGTTGTCCCCTAAATACCATACAACTGAAGGTCCTTTTGCAGGAAAATTAAAATCTGCTGGTCAAGCCATTCCTTGTGTGGAAATAAAAATAGCAGATAAAGAAGGAAATGCTTTGCCATTAGGAGAAATTGGAGAAATTGCCGTTCGTGGTCCGAATGCGATGACAGGTTATTGGAATAAACCGGAAGAAACTGCGGTTTCACTACGGGATGGTTGGGTACATACAGGGGATGCAGGATACATGGATGACGAAGGTTTTGTCTTTTTAGTCGATAGAGTAAAGGACATGATTGTTTCTGGTGGAGAGAATGTTTATTCTGCGGAAGTAGAAAATGCAGTTAATAATCATCCTGCAGTTGAACAAGTCGTAGTGATTGGTATTCCATCAGAAGAATGGGGGGAACAAGTTCACGCCGAAGTAATTTTGAAAGCAGGACAAACAGCAACAGAAGCAGATATTATTGCTAAAACTAAAGAATATATCGCCAATTATAAATGCCCAAGAAGCATTACTTTCCGAACCGAACCTTTTCCATTATCGGGTGCTGGGAAGTTATTAAAGCGGGATGTACGGAAGCCTTATTGGGAAGGGAAGGATAGACAGATTAATTAATTTTCAATTTTCAAATTAGGCGGCTGTGGAAAACAGCAGCCCAATAGGAATATACAAGGCGGTTGTTTCCCACAACCGCCTTGTTTCATGAAAGCCTCGAACAAAACAAACATGAATAAATGGCTTAAAATTCTATTAGGAATTACCCTCGCCTTATGCCTAATAGCATTGACTTTACGACAAATATATCTAACTGCTGATTACCTACCCGAACCAACTTTAACGGGAGAATTCTCAACCACCACAATTGAAAGTAGTGGACAGTCAAGAAATTTTCATTGGTACGCCCCAAACAATATCAAAGACAATACCATTATTTTTGTCCTCCACGGTTCTACAGGAACGGGCGAAGGTGTAAGAGAACAAACCGCCTATGGATTTGATAAGTTAGCCGACGAAGAAGGTTTTGTCGTTGTTTATCCAACGGGTTATGCTAATCATTGGAATGATTGCCGAGGAAGTGCAGATTATCAAGCGAATATAGACAATATTGACGACATTACTTTTTTAAAAGCAATAGAAAAACACTTGAGCGAAGTACTCAATCAATCCTTTCAATATCGTTTTTCAACAGGACATTCTAATGGTGGTCATTTTAGTTTTAAACTAGCTTTAGAAGCGCCCGAATGGATTACTGGAATAGCCGCAATTTCTGCGAATTTACCTATTGCTGCTAATTTAGATTGCCAGAAAAAAGGAGAATTTGTACCTGTATTAATTATGAATGGAACGGCTGACCCCGTGAATCCTTATGATGGAGGTTTGGTCTCTATTTTAGGCAATGATTCTAGAGGAACAGTATTGTCTACTGAGGAGACGATGGATTATTGGTTAGGTTTAGATACTTGTCAATTGACGATGACTAAGCAGTCGCTTCCTGATGTAATGACAGCAGATAATACTATCATTGAAAAAATGATGTGGCAATGTGAAGGGCAAACTAAAGCGGTAGTTTATAAAATGATTGGTGCAGGACATACTATGCCACATCCAAAAAGTATCATGCCCAAAATATTAGGAACGACCAATCAAGACATCAATGCAGCGGTTGAAATTTGGTCATTTTTTAAAGAACTAAGAAATGACAATAGTGAAATGTAAGCACTATTCTTTTGCCATAAAAAATCATAATAATCAGCGAAATCAGCGTCAAGAAACATTCAACTAAAAATATGAATACCACAACTTACGATACCCCCTTAGTTTTATCAGGTCCATTAAGGTCACCAAGTCAAATGTTAGCCCATCACGAATATGATGGTCATAAATCCTTACATGACTGAGACGTAGCAGCAGGATTAGGACTAGAAGTCGAATTTATGATAAAACAGGGGTAGAACAGGTTGCAGAAATGTTATTGCATCAAGCATTTTTTAAGCAGTCTTATCCGCATTATCCGAAGGTGTAATAAGCCATTTTAACCCATATAACCGCTAGTGGAAAATGAAAGTCGAATACGATAAATATTATCAAACGGAAAATTTATTTGGAAAACCTTATCCCGAATTGATAGATTTTTATGCTAAGATAAAAGAGAAAGGAAAGCTATTAGATATCGGGTGTGGACAAGGAAGAGACGCTATTCCTTTAGCAAAATTAGGATTTGTAGTTACAGGAATTGATCATTCTAAAGTTGGAATTGACCAATTAAATAAAATTGCAGAAAAAGAGAACTTGTCGTTAACAGGAGTTGTAGCCGATATATATAGCTACTCAAAATTTGACAAATTTGACTATATACTTTTAGATAGTATGTTTCATTTTGGGAAAAAGAAGCGAGAAAAAGAGTTGAACTTTTTGAATCGGTTGGTAAGCGCATCTAAACCAAATACAATAATCACAATTTGTATTCAGAAGATAGGAAAGAAATTAGTCATACTCAATACTGCAATTTCGAGTAGGAGTGATTTAATACGAATTACTCAAACTGAATTAATTTATAAATATGAAGATAAAGCATCCAATCATTGCTCAGAAACCAAGTACGAAATGCTTGTAATTAAGAAAATAATTAATAAAGACTAACTATACAAAAATATAAAATGTCCATGAGAATTGTACCTCCTCATGAACATTTGTATTTATTGTTAAATTAGCTTGGTCTTCTTCAATTATAATAAAAAGAGCCTACAAAAAATCTACTTTCCCGCCATCTAAATTATAATAAGCTGCTACAATTTCCACATCTCCTGAATCTACTGCAGCCTTAATAATAGCAGAACGATTTTTCAATTCTTCTACCGTCATTTCCGCATTTTTCTTAACAATATCGGTAATAGTAGCACCTTCGGCAGAAGCAGAAATGGCAGGAGTAATATGCGATAATAGATGATTGATATTATAGCCATTATCGCCACCTGCTACGGCAGCAGTAACTGCACCACAACTTTCGTGCCCCATTACCACAATTACTTTAGTACCACAATGCGCTACCGCATATTCGATACTACCAATAGAAGAACTATTAGCTACGTTTCCAGCAACTCTTACGGTAAATAATTCACCTAAACCAGAATCGAATGCTAATTCAGGCACGACTCTACTGTCCGCACAACTCAATACAATAGCATAAGGGGCTTGTCCACCTACTAGGTCGTTTCTTCTGGAACTGTTTTGTAATTTTCCATCTAGAGAATCTGCTACGAATCTAGCATTACCAGCCTTTAAACGTTGAATAACTTCTTGATTTGTCATAATTAGTAATGATTTTTAGTTTGACTATATTCTATTCAAAGAAACTTAAAAAATAGCAAACGGTTTAGTTATTCGCAGGTTTTTTTTCAAGAAGTTGTTGATTTTTTTTATTTAATCTAACTCCTTTCGTTTTTGCTTGCTGTAACATCTTAATTGCCTTCGACGGTTGATTATCATTTTTATACGCCTCTATTAAGGTTTGATAAGCTTTTTCATTAACTTTATTTAATGTAATAACTCGATTGGCATCTGCAATGGCTGCTTTATGTTTGCCTAAACTTTCATTAGCAGCAGCTCGATTATTTAAGGCATTAATTGAATTTTTATTAGCTTTTAATTCAGTTGTAGCCTTTTCAATAATTATTCTTTTTTCTTTTTTCTTTTCTTCTAAGAGATTAACTCTTTTTTGCAAATGATGTTTATTAGGCGAAACAATACGAAATTTATCTAAATCCTTTTCTGCTTTTTCCAGATTTTCTTGTTTGAGGTAAGCACTTGCTCTAATAATTAGGGCGTCCGCATCATTTGGTGTCTTATCTAGGTTAACCGAAATATCTGCTACTGCTTGATCATAATTTCCTTCTTCATACATAATAGCACTTCTATTATGTCTAGCAAAATCATAATCAGGATGTGTTTTTAAAATATTATCATATACTTCTCCTGCTGCATGATTGTCTCCTGTTTCAATGTAACAATTGGCTAAAGTCATTTGGTTAAGCAAAAAAGCAGCCGTGTCGTTAGGAGAAGGTGTGCCTCTTTTTAATGCTTCAATGGCTGCCTGTGGTTGCCCCGATAATTCTGCAATTAGCCCAAAATAATTATCAATTACTTTTTCAATATCTTGAGTCAACGTGCCTTGCGTTTCAATATTAGACATGGTGAAAACGGTATCTATTTGGTCATCGCTTTCCAATTTTAATTTTTGAAAACCAAAGCGGTCTAGACTACCTAAATATTTAAAATCCGTAGAAACAATCGTTCCACTATTGGTCTTTTCCCAAATCCCCCAAATCACCATTTGTGCGCCACAATCGCCTCCTGCCATCATTGCTTCTGTCTTGCCTGGCGTATCGTGATTGTCAAAATAGTCTTTATCAATTTCAATGCTGGTATTTAGTTTTTCTTTAGCAGATTTATCGGTTAATCTTCTTTTTATCGTAATATGTGGGGTGAGTTCATCTTTTCTATTAGGCTGAAAAGGTAATAGTAGAACTTTAAATTCTGCATTTTCTCGAAAAGTAGGACAAGTTATACCTAGAGGAGTGGAATCATCATTTGCTGAACTATTATAAATCCAATAGCCTAAACCACTAATTAAAACGAATAAAATACCTCCTAATATAATGACTACTTTTTTTTGCCATACGTTAGGTCGCATAGCTGGCTCATAATGCGATACATCAAAATCATCTTTCTGTAAGTCCTCGACTAATTGTAAAACAGTTCGATTGACGGCATTATAGATAAAAGTAGTGCCTTCTCTATCCACCAAACCTTGATTAAAATCTCTTTCTGCGCCTTCATATTTAGCTTGTGCCAAACGAGCTACTTTGCTCATTGCATTATATTGTCGATTGCTTTCCAGAAAAGGAATCAACTGAGCCAATGCTTCAGGTGTGTCTGCCTGTGCAATAGCACGCTTTACAATATTTATAATCTCTTGTTTACTCATTACTATTTATCATTAACGATTGATGTTAATCCACCGAAAGTTAGTGTATAAACAGTATTAATCCAATTGGTAGTTCATTTTTGAACATATTTTAGTTTTTATTAACCATTTATTCGACAAAGATTTTTCATAAAAAAAGCCCTAGTCAAAAATGACTAAGGCTATTATAAGTTGTTAGCAGTATAAAACTGCTGATATTTGGCGTTATACTATTAATTTACGAAGTACTTCTTACCAACTAAAGGAACGTCTAACTGAATAGCAGTTGCATTTCCTATAGCCTTTCCAATTGATTGCTTTTGATCGTACTCTTTAATTAATTTGGTCACTTTTGCATCAATCTTTTCGCCTTTTCCTTCGATAATTGTAATTGCTTCAATAGCACCATTCGCATCAAAATTAATTTGTGCTTTTACCGTTTTACCAACTAACCCTGCGGTGTGTGTAACTCTACCTAAAACTCTTGGTGTTACATACTTATTGATTTTCTTAATTGCTTTTCTTTGTTGCTTAGTTGCTTTAAAGTTAGTCAAGATTTCTACTTGATTTGGGTTGGTATTTGTTTGAATCATTGACTCCTTTTGATTGGTTGCCGCATAAGCTACTTGAGCTGTTTGAGCAATAAGATTTTGAGTAACAATGGTTAATAATAGCGCAAATAAAAAGGTTAACTTTTTCATCTTTAAATAAATTTTAAACAGTTTTGCCTAAAGGGGCAATGCAATATTGCAGGTGATTAAAGTATAGATTAAGCCTATAAATTATAGAATTTAGTAATTTTTTTAGGTAGGTTTTTACGTTTTGTAATAGAAAAAAGAGTGGTTATTAATTGGTGGCAAAGGTTTAGTTTTGATAACACAAAATTGGAGGTATTTGTAACGGTCATCAACTTATAAATAAGTGAGTTGTATGATTTGAGGGGTGAATCGTCATATAGGAATTTAAAACGTAATTGGATGAATAATGAATTGGGTGAGAACTGAAGTGTTTGCCAGTAGGCAAAATAAAATAATGTAAAAAATATTTTTGATTAAAGTATTAGTGTGAAAATATCGTAATAAATAAATAAAAATAATTTAATTTGGTTAGTGGTTTAAGGTTGGTAAAGTTGTTTTGTAACTATTTCCGATTTGAATATTGAGAAAGTCCTAAAAAAAAGAGTATTAGCCTATTGCTATGTTACTTGATTTAAGTAAATAACATAACAATAGCTAATAACAAAAAAGGAATGATTTATAGGTTGATTTCTAGTAAAAGCGCTGAATCAAAACTTTTTCACTCAATACTCTATAACCATCGACTTGAATATTTAGATAATACACGCCATTTTTTATTTCGGAGGTGTTGATGGTTAATAAATCCCCTCGAATAGTTGTTAGGTCTATTTGTTGAATGAGTTGCCCAAATTGATTGGTTAAAGCTAATTGTCCTTTTGCGCCAAGATAGGGTTTTAAATTAACGAATAAGGCTTCTTGTGCAGGGTTTGGAAAGACCGCCATTTTTTCTAAATCTACTAAAAAGTCAACTTGTTGAATAGGACTATATTTAAAGCTGTCATCTACGAAAACTTGTTTCACTCTATAGTAATTAGTTCCTAAAGCAGGCGTGAAATCAGTAGTTTCATGATAAGCCATATCACTAGACCAGTCTTCATTGACAAATTCGTCTATTTTGTTAAAATCTACGCCATTTACAGAATGCTCTAATTCAAAATGAGCGACTTTATATCCTGTATTGGTGAGCCATTCTAAAGCAACGGTTCTTTGTACTCGATGAGCTGCTAGAGAAAAATGAGTTTGACTTCTTCCTGTTGCATTAACTTCATTTTCATTATTCGGAACAGCTATTTCAATCGTTTCTTTACAAAGCCTTCGTCCTCTTTTATTAAAAACAGAGATTAGGTAGGTGCTATTGGGTAAATCTATTACAATTTCTTCTTCCTCACAATCCTTTCTACAAACAAAGACACTCGCCAAATGATTTTCTTTATCATTAATTTTAAAGAAATAAGCATCGGCTGTTTCACTAGAAATCGACAGCATATTAGCGTCTTTTAATAGTTGAATACCATTGCACATTAGAATATTTGAGCCGACACCACTACCTGAACCAGTATCTATTTGGTTATTAGAAATCTGTACTCGAAATTTTGCCCCTTTGACATTCAAGGCACTACAGAAATTATTTTTATTGCCTCTAAGGAATCTTTTAAGCCGAAAGATAGATATTTCGTTAGTTATTAACTCATTTAAATTCAAGGAATTAGCTTCAATGATTAAGGTTTGAATGCGATAATTACCTACTTCGGTTACTGTAAATGTTGGTACGGTATCATAAGCAATTATTTCAAGGTCTTCTCCATAAGTCAGTAAATGAATTTTGCTAAAACCAGTTGGGATTACAGGCGCTTTTTCTACGGTTGCTTGTAACGTAGCTAGGTCATTATTCAACTTTACATGTGTTGCTACTGCGGCTAATTGACCACTATTTGCCAAGCAAGGCACTCTTTCTAATTTAACCCATTTTCTACAAATTCTCCGACCTTTTTCATTTCTAATAATGACTCTATACCTACCAGCAGGTAAATCATTCACTTCTTGACTATTGCCACAAGCTTCTTTGCATTCAAATACTATTTTGCGGCGGTTGTCTAAGATTTTAAAAGCATAATTAACAGCTCTTTTTCCTTCCATGATGATGGAATTATTCCCATAGGTAATCACCGTTTCGTTGCCACAAGATTTGGTTTCATAGCCTTCACTTGTTCTTTGTGCATGGAGTAAGATAGTGCTTCCCCAGATGAGGGAAAAAATAAAAACTAATTTAAGTGTAAAAGTGGTGTTGTGCATAATTTTAATTAAAGTAGGTAATAAATAGAATAAAAATGGAGGGTTGATGTCAATGGTTATTTGGCATTTTTTAGATAAGGGAATGAGGGAAATATTGCAATTAAGACAATATTAGCCCATATCAAATATTAACAAGGTGTGGTCTTTTTAGTGATGGATAGGGAGGTGATTGATTAGGAAAAATCAGATAGTGAACAACGAATAGGAATTAACTGATGAGTTGATAAGAAAGCAGAAGGGAGGTCAATAAATAATAGCGAATAGCGTGTGTTGAAAATTGTCATAGCTAAAATAGTTGAGTTTAAGTTCGATAGTATAATGGAGGGGAAGTTAGAAGGGGGGGGGAAATAGGGGATTGGTAGGGTGATTTTTAAAGAGAGAAAAGGAGAATTTGATAGGAGATAGTAAATATATTATTACCAATAATCATACCATATTTGTAGTTTACAGTATGAAATTCGCAGGGTTTGCTAATGCAAAAGGTGACTATTCAGAAAACACTTATTTTATTGCTTGCCACTTTTTTTATCCCTCAAAATAAATGTCTCCTGAACAGTCACCTTTAATCTTCATTCAAATTATACTTCATTATTCGCCCATGTTTGCCTGTTTTATCTCGTTCCAATTCATAAAACGGTCCATTAGGCCCTGTTGCTTTATCGATAATTTTTTGAATCATAGCTATATCTCCTTCTTCCAAATTAAAACGACTAAGCTGTTGCAATTTTTGTAAGTGGTTCAAATTTCTGACACCAATAATAGTACTTGCGACCAAGTTTTTTTGTAGAATGTATTTAGTAGCAATTTCAGCAATCCCTACTTCATATTTATCCGCTATTTTTCTAAGCGTTTGCAAAGCGACTTGAAATAATTTGTAGCCACCAAATTCGTCAATAATCAAGCGATATTTTGTTAAAGAGCGATTTTCTAAAGGCTGTATAGGATCGGGCGCATTCAAATATCGATCACTTAAAAAACCACCTGCAACGACACCATAGCAAAGATATTGAATACCATACTTAGCCATTAATTCATTAGACCCTTTTTGCACTCTTTGATCTAAAACAGAATATTGTACTTGGTTGGATGCTACCTTAACTCCTGCGTCCAAAATTTCTTTTAAATGAGCGGCATCAAAATTGGTTACCCCAATATATTTAATTTTGCCTTGTTGTTGTAAATCACTTAAATGAATTGCGGTTTCCACATATCGAGGAAATTGATAATCCCACCAAGCAAATTGTACCAAATCTAATTGTTCAACCCCTAATCGTTGTAGCGATCGGTCAATAATTTTAGTGGTATCTGCTTTGGTTAACGTTGCCAAAGCCGCATAATCAGGGACATATTTAGTATGTACTTGAATGGGTGCAAGATCACCTGCTGCGAATGCGTCTTTATATTTTTTGCGAAACTTCCCAATCAAAACCTCTACTCCTGTGTATATATCCGCACAATCGAAAGTCGTAATGCCCGCTTCTACAAAGGCTTTCATGTCTTCGATGGCTTGCGCTTCGCTAATCTGCCCGTGTCCACCTGCTAAATGCCAACCACCTTTGATGATTCTGGAAATGGAGTAATTAGGTTGTAAATTGATTCGATCTATAGTCATGTTTTATTTTTAAATTTATTGCCCGATGAATCAAGCCTCCAGACTCGATTCGCTTATCTTGTCGTCTCCCGACGACCGTAATAAATATCAAAAAAGAAATTTAGTATTTTAAGAGTTGTCACGAGTCATAATCGTAATTTGGAAATTCATTTCCAAGAAATAGCTTAATCTTTCATTTGGAAATTCATTTCCAAATTACGGTTGGAATGTCTTATTCTTCCGCAAAAATACGAGGAAATTCATCAATAGGAATCGCCCCAACTTGCATAATCGTATCCATAAAATCTTTTAAATTAAAAGCACTTCCTTGTCTTTCTTTTTCTGTTGCTAATAACTCCGTAAACTGTTGTCCTCCTAAAAAATAAGAGGTCAATTGCATCGGTGATCGCATAATTCTACCCCATAAACTTTTGGCAAATTGAGGCGCCAATAAAGACGTTTCGGTAGAAAATTGCAGGACTTGTGCTTGTGTCCAATCATTACAATGCACTTGCATAGAAGTATACGCTCGATTGGCATTTTCTAAGCGCTTTCGCAAATGCGCTAAAAAAGTCAAGGGATTTTCTTTTTCCCAACCCGCATCTAATAGAACTCTCTCTGTAAAAGTAGCCCAGCCTTCAAAATAGACGGCATAAGGAAATAATAATCGAACAGGATGTGGAGTAGCCCGACTAATTTTTATTTGCATATAATGTCCTGGAAATAATTCATGGATCACAATCATTCGATTGAAAGGCTTATTAAAAGAAGCCCAGAAGTCTTTTTGTTCCTGCGCTGGCAAAGTATCAGGAATAGAAGGTAGATATAAAGTGGTTAAGGGATTTGGCGCAAAAGGAGGCGCGCTATCCACCCATCCAATTCGAGCCGCAGCACCTGCACTTTCGGGCGCAGGGATGATGCGTAAAGCTTGAAAAGCAGGTAGGGTAGCAATTTCTTTTTGTTCAATAAAATCAATCGCAGCATCTCTTAGTTCTAACCAAAATTGTAGGTAATCTGCCCCACTAGTCGGCGCATCTTTTTCCATATCTGTAAAGGCAGCCTTAACAATAGCTTCATAATTATTTGGCAATGCTTTTGTTGGATATTGCTTTTTTAAGTACTGCTCAGAAACTTCACCAATTAATTTTCTGACGGTTTGAATTTCTGCCAAAGCAATTGCGGATAATTGATCAGGCGTGAGGCCACTATCGGTATATAAAGCTAATCTTCTGGCATATTCGGTTTTGCCTATAGTCGCTTTGATGGTTTTAGCTTTTGGTAAAATATTGGTTTTAAGATGGGTAATTAACGTTTGAATAATAGCCGCAGTTGTTTGATACTGGGTAGTTATATTTTGACAAGCAGTAGCATTTTTCCAATTTTTAGTCAAATTAGCTGATTCAGTTTCATAAAAAGTAGCTGCTTTAACTAAGTTTTTTATCGCTCTTTCAATAGCCGCTTTATCGTCATTGATTAAGGAATTTTGTGCGGCAGAACATAAATTTTTTACTGCTTCCAATCGCTGACAAATCAATTGTACTTTTTCACTAGTTGTCAAATAAGTGGCATTCAACACTTTATCCGTTGCTCTGGCAATCAATGGCGTATATAAAGCAATAGAATGTTGATGCATTTTCTTCTCCCCCCATTTATGAATTTCTTCTTGTACTTGCACTTTCAATAATCGGGCATCAATTCGATTTTCAAGGACATAAGGGTATTGGGCATCTGATAATTGAACCAACATATTTTGATTAAAATCCAACCATTCTTTAATATTATCTGGCGCATAATTTTCATAATCAAAAATAGCGGTATGAATGCCTTGATTTAATGCCTTGGATGGGTAGAATTTTTTCCAAGCTTCGATGTAGGTAGCTCCTAAATCTGCTTGACTGAACGTGGATAGGTTTATTGGTGTAGCAAAGGTGCTCTGCAAAAATAAAAACAGGAATAAATTGGTTAGAAAAGCTTTCATAATTATTCGTTAAGTTTTCTGATAGAACTATAAATGTAAGGCTAAATTTAGTTGCCGTGACGGAGTGATGTTCCTTAGAAAAAATTGGTAAATTGGAATACCTACAGACCATTTCAACACTAAAGTTCCTTTCAAAAGCCAAAAGAGCATCGCTCTGGCTCAGTCTGTAGCACAAGGTTCAATAAGATTCTTCAAAGGAGCATCGCTCCCTTTAAAAACCCCTTTGCGAGGCGGCGAAGCCGCCGAGCAAAACACGAAACAACTTATTGAACGATGTACTAAGCTTCTGTAGTTCAATTACAGAATTATTCAAAGTTAAGGAAAGAGTAAGGTAGGAAAAAACTTTTGTGTAATTTCGTAAAAAATTAAATTTCACTAAATATGACCGCTGATTTTACAACTTTAAAAATTGAACTAACAGAAAGCATCGCTTTTCTAACCTTAAATCGACCAAAAAGATTGAATGCCTTAAGTGGACTTTGTCTAAGAGAATTAGCCGATGCAGCCCATTGGTTCAATCAGCAAAAACAGATTAAAGTAGTGATTATTCGAGGCGAAGGACGTACTTTTTCCGCAGGGGCAGACATATATGATTTTCCGAATAACCCAACAGAATCAGAGACTTGGATAGAAAGGCGAGATAAAGGACAGATTGGTTATCGGATGACGGAAGCGATTGGGAATATGCATGCAATCACGATTGCGCAAGTACATGGTTTTGCCATTGGTGGGGCATTTCTACTAATGTTGGCTTGTGATTTTAGAATGGCAGCGGAAGGTACTTTTTTCTCTATTCCTGAGGTAGATTTAGGGATTCCCCTAAGTTGGGGCGGTATTCCAAAATTGGTAAGTGAAATTGGTCCTGCTCGGACGAAAGAATTAGTGATGACTTGTCGTCGCTTTGATGCAGCAGAAGCTAAGGAGTTAGGACTATTAAATCAGGTTGTCAAAAAAGAAAAATTGGCGAGTCATTGTCTAGAGTTTGCGCAAAGCTTGGCTAAAAAACCGATTGTGCCTTTGATGATGACCAAAGAGCAAGTAAATGCAGTAGCAAAAAATATTGGTTCGGCTTATGTTAGTTCGGCAGAAGGGGATATGTTACAAACTGTTTTGAAAGACCCAGAATCTAAAGCGGCAGCAATGGCTTATATGGCGGCGGTAACGAAAAAATCCGTTGCTAAAAAATAGAGTAGCAACGGATTTTTTTAGTTGTAAAACACTAGCTGACAAAATTAATTAGACTCATCATGTTCTAAAATCAGACTATTCATATAACTAACCAAAGGCTGGCCAAGGTCATAAGGAATGGTTACTTTTGACTTTCCTACAGAATGAATAATCATCGTAGTAATAGAATTAGAAGTTGTGCAATTTGTTAATTCGTTTGCGCCTACACCACATCCTGCGGTACTAACAAAAGAAACAGGATTACCATTATATTCACAGGTGGTATTACTTATATTAGCAAAGTAGAAATAGACCTCCGTACTAGCGTCAGCTTCACCAGAACGATAAACAGGTACTTGGTATTCCAATTCCTCTAAAGTTCGAGCTCTTTGCATTAAATCAACAGCGTTTATTTGTGCCAATTCTGTAGTGTTTTTCAAAACAGTTTCTAGTAAAAGCTCTGAGTCAGAAGTTGTTCGAGTAGGGAACGAAATGACCTCCGATAATTGGAATTTATGAAATTTTGCCTGTTTATCAATCATCCAACCTGATTGAAATTGATCATTATTATCTAAAACTACTTTTCCCATCACGACAGGCGTATCCATGATTCGGTCTATAGCAATTAGGGGATCTACTTTTTGAATTTCTCGATTATCGATATCTTCATAGATATTTTCTTTTTGGCAAGCGACAAATAGAAAGAAGGAGGCGGTAAAAAGAATAGCGAAAAGGTTCATTTTTCTTTTCATGATTTTAGGTGTTTTGATCGTTATTAAAAAGTATACTCAGGTAATTATGGCAGAATTAAGATGCTCTGTTATATTTAGTACCTTTATTTATATTTTGGTTGCATTAATATAATTAAATTTATTTAGCGCTAAAAATGATTTATGAAGTATTTTATTTTTATGTTTAAATAAGTTGAAGGAATTAAGTATAAAAGATTCAATTGGATATAAGCATAACTTTACATAACTCTTCCAAAAATGTATTTTTGTAAAATGAAACGATTACGACCAATCCAAATAATAATTTTGCTATTAATGAGCACTTTTTGTGTTGCGGAAGAAGGATTCCCCGTCCAGCAAGTCTCCACTAATTTTACCTTTGATGGCATTATCTCGGAAGGAGAATGGGACAATATTGAACCTGTCGAACTTACCGTACAATCCCCAAATTATCGAGGAAAACCCTCTGAACGCACCGAGATTAGAATGGCTTATGATGCCAACTATATTTATCTATCTGGGGCGATGTATGATAGCGAGGCACATAAAATTATGGCAAATAATAAACTCAGAGATGGGGGAGATGCGAGTACAGAATGGTTTGGAATGGTGATAGATAGTTATAATGACAAACAGAATGCCTTAGGATTTTTTACCACACCAACAGGTTCTAGGTTTGATGCGGCGATTTCCAATGATGGGAATGGTCGAAACCCAATGAATATCAGTTGGAATAACTTTTGGGATGTGAAGACGGTGGTGAATGAAGACGGCTGGTTTTCTGAAATGCGAATCCCATTCAGTAGTTTGCAATTTCAGACAGTCAATGGAAAAGTAACCATGGGCATTACGATGTGGCGCTATATTGCTCGGAAAAACGAAACGCACATTAGTCCAGATATCTCCCCAGATTTGGGCGAAATGGGTATTTGGCGACCATCCCAAGCAAAGACCTACATTTTTGAAAAGGTAGAGCAGAAAAAGCCTTTCTATATCACGCCTTATGTATTAGGGGGGAGAAGTTCGGTACAAAACTTGAATACAGAAGGAACCGCTTATCAAGCAGATAACACTTTTGTTAAAGATATTGGTTTAGATGTCAAATATGGGATTAGTAATAACTTCACCTTAGACTTAACGGTGAATACCGATTTTGCGCAAGTAGAAGCAGACGACCAGCAAGTTAATCTAACTCGTTTCTCTTTATTTTTTCCAGAAAAGCGACTCTTTTTCCAAGAGCGTTCAGGCATTTTTGACTTTACCGTTGGTTCTCGAAATAATCTTTTTTATAGCCGAAGAATTGGGATTGATTCAGATGGCAATTCGATTCCTATTTTAGGTGGGGCAAGAGTAACGGGTAGAACTGGAAATTGGGACATTGGCTTAATCAGTATGCAGACCAAAAGTACGGATGCTTTTGCGAGTAATAATTATTCTGTTTTCAGAGTCAAAAGAAGGATCATTAATGAAAACTCGGACGCTGGATTTTTATTGACTAATAATATTGATGTAGACGGGAATAATAATACCGTTTATGGTTTTGATTCTAATATTCGAGTCGGAAAAGATGTTTTTCTTTCTACCAAATTTGCGCAATCATTTTCTAGCGGAGTAGAAACTAAAACATTATCCGCTGATCCTTCTGTTTTTTGGCTGAGCTTGAGCAAACGCTCTCAAAGAGGCTTTGTTTATGGTACAAGTATCTCTCGATTAGGTAAAGATTTTGATGCAAAAGTTGGCTTTTTAGAACGGTCGAATTATGTCCGATTTGGGTCTAGGTTACAATATAATTGGTTTCCTGATGTCAGTTCTACTTTACTTCGACATGGTGCAAGTGTTAGAGGCGTGTCTTACTGGGATAACGAAACGGGAGATTATAACAGTTCTTTTTATGGCGTTGGCTATGAATGGATTTGGCGGAATGGAGCAGCAATTGAAGTGGGAACTCGTTTGCAATATGATGATATAACTTCAGCCTTCGATTTAGCAGACATCGTAGATATTCCTATTGACGATTATTTTTACCAAAGTTATAAAGTAGAATTTGCTACTCCTTCCAGCAAACCTTATTTACTAGCAGGAGAAGTACAAACAGGTGATTTTTATGATGGTAAAAAAACGACGATTCAATTAGCACCCGTTTATAATATTAGTTCAGGCTTAAGTTTAACGGCTACTTATGAATGGAATAAAGTGAATTTTGCGACTAGAAATCAATCTTTTATAGCGCATGTTGGTCGCTTAAAAGCTTTGGTGATGTTTTCCACCAAGTTTAGTATTTCTTCTTTTGTACAATACAACAGTTTAGATAAATTGTATTTGGGAAATATTCGTTTGCGTTATAATCCGAAGGAAGGGAATGATCTTTTTATTGTTTATAATTCAGATTTGAATGCGGAGCGAGGTTTTGTGAATCCGTTATTGCCTTTAACCAATCAGAGTTCGCTGTTGATTAAGTATAGTTATACGTTTAGTTTATAAATCTTACCTTTTTAAACCTGAAGCTTTACTTTGATTAAAAATGAACACTTACAGCAGTTAATACTATTTCATTAGTTGCTGTAAGTATCTATTTTTTACATTTACAGCAGTTAATAGTATTTTATTATTCGCTGTAAATATATTATATTGCATGTTTATAGTCGTTTAATCAAAAGATAAGGTATGGAAAAATTAGTAGGTAGAAAAGCTGAAAAAGAAATATTAGAACGAGCATTGACTTCGTCAGAGGCAGAAATGGTAGCAGTTATTGGTAGGCGTAGAGTTGGTAAAACTTTTTTGATTGAACAAGTTTATAAAAAACAAATGGTCTTTCAAATAACAGGAGAACAAAATAGACCTATAAAAAATCAACTAAGAAATTTTCAAGACCAGCTAACAGGGTATTCCCAAGCCTCTTTGCCTGTAAAAGTGCCAAAGGATTGGCAAGAGGCTTTTCAGTTATTAAGAACTTACTTAAAAACGAAAATAGACTCAGAAAAACAAGTGCTATTTTTTGATGAATTACCTTGGTTAGCTACGCATAAATCTGGTTTTTTAAGTGCCTTCGGTTATTTTTGGAATAGTTGGGCTGTTCGACAAAACCTAGTTATTGTTGTATGTGGTTCTGCCGCTTCTTGGATGATTAGAAAAGTTATAAACGATAGAGGAGGATTACATAATCGAATTACTAAACGAATTTACTTAGAACCTTTTACCTTAGGGGAAACCGCTCAATTTTTGTCAAGCAGGAACATCCATTTTAATCATTATCAAATTGTGCAGTTATACATGGCAATGGGGGGAATTCCGCATTACCTGAAGGAAGTTATTAGTGGTAAAAGTGCCGTCCAGAATATTGATCATATTTGCTTTTCTAAAAATGGTTTGCTTCGAGATGAATTTTTACGACTTTATCCTTCTCTTTTTGCGAATGCCGATTATCATTTTTCCATTGTTAGAGCGCTAGCAGCCAAGAGGCAAGGATTGACTAGAAAAGAAATTATTAAACAGACCAAATTATCAGATGGTGGTGGTTTGACTAAGGTGCTAGAAGAATTAATACAATCGGGATTTATTTCTGCTTATCCATCATTTGGTAAACAAAAAAGGGAAAAATTATATCGACTGACAGATGAATATTCTCTTTTTTATTTGAAATTTATTGAAGACAAATCCTATCAAGGAAAAGACATTTGGCAACATTTGAGCCAATCGCCAATATTTAAAGCATGGAGCGGCTATACCTTTGAGAGTATCTGTTTAAAACATACTCCTCAAATACGAAAGGCATTAGATATTGCTGGTATTTATTCTGTTTCATCAAGTTTTTATGCAAAAGGAGATGATACGGCAAGAGGCGTGCAAATTGATTTATTGTTGGACAGAAACGATCAAACGATTAATCTATTCGAGATTAAATATTATCGTGAACCTTTTGTATTTACAAAGGATTATGCAGATGAACTAAGAAAAAAAATGGCGGCTTTCCAATATCATACTCAGACAAGAAAGCAATTATTTTGGGTGATGTTATCTACTTTTGGACTAACTGAAAATAAACACAGTCTTGGACTAATTACTCAAGCTTTGTCTCTTGAAGATTTATTTGGCATGTAAAACAAAAAACAGGCAGCCTAAAAAGCCTGCCTGCATCAAAAATATCTGATGTATAAAACTAAAGTTATATTAATTATATTCAGCAAATGCGTACTGAATAGTTAACTTTTTACAAATTAAAAGAATGGATAAGTTTCTTGTAAAAGAAACCTATCCAAATTTATTAAAATCGCTTATGAAACTTAAAAACTTAAATACTATTTATCCCACCAAACAGGAACACTCATGTGACTTTGAAAATCAGACCCCAAACCTTGTCGAGTTTTAGCTGCCTCGAAATTAGGGTTTAAACTTCCTTCTCCTGGGTTCGTTGCTAAACGTAGTGGAATCTGACCATTGGTTACATTACCTGCATAATTAACAGGGGTTAAAGTTGGATAGCCTGTTCTTCTCCAATTAGAGAAAGCTTCATACTCATTTAAGAAGGTAGCCAACCAGTATTGATTACCAATTTGCTCCATGCCATTCGCTGCATCAAAAGGATTTGCTGCGACAAAAGCGTCTACTGCTGCTGCATCTATTGCTAAAGAAGCATCATAATGCTCCCACATTTTAACACCTGCTCTCATACCTGCTTCAAAGTGACTGCCTGCATCTGAAGCACCCCAACCTCTCATTGCTGCTTCTGCTAATAATAATTCCGTTTCTGCATAAGTCATAAACATCATTGGCGATGCTACAGAAACAATAGTCGGATTAATTCTACTGAAATCGGCGGTAGAAGTACCTGTTGGATTATCAGGAAGTGTTGTTTCATCCAAACCATTAGGCATTCCTGCGATTACTCCTGTATTTTCCGCTGGAGCACCAAAGATAGGTAGTCTAGGGTCACCCGAAGCTTCCATCATAGCTACTAAAGTTGCACTTAACCTAGGACAATCATCTCCAAAACCATTAGATTTATCCAGTACTTCTCCAATACCATTTTTATTAATTCCTGCTGGACCGTTAGTATGTTGGATAAAAGCATCATCTGCATTACTTGCCATAACGCCACCTGCAATGGCTTTACTTACCCAAGCCTGCGCCGCTCCTGGATCTACTTCGGATAATCGCATACCCAAACGCAGCATTAAGGAGTTAGCAAATCTTTTCCATTGAGCAGCATCTCCTCCGTAAATCAAATCTGCTCCACCAAATCCACCACTTCCAATTTGTGCAGCCCCTTCTTCTAATTCTTTTAGCATATCCGCATAAATAGCATCTTGTGCATCATAAGCTGGAAAATCAATCCCCTCTAAAGCGCCCTTTCCTGCTTCGAAATAAGGAATATCACCATACATATCCGTCAATCTTTGAAAGATAACGACTCTCCAAATTCTAGCCATACCTAGCATAGTTTGGTCACCAGCAGCACCAGATTCTAAGGTGTTGACTAAATCCTGTATATCCTTGACAGACTCGGAATAGGCTCTATCAATTAAAGAAGAAGAATAGCCACCATTAAAGGTGTATTTGTCTCCTGACCAATAACCACAAGTTGCAGCTAAGTGTTGAATCATCATAGAAGAATAAATCAATCCTGCTCTCCAATTTTCATAACGACCACCAGAGGTACGCAATTGCACCCAAGTCATTTGAAAAGTCGGATCAATGCTTATAGCTGCTTGTGGGTCCGTATTTATTTCTGCAAACCCATCATCACAAGAGGAGTGCATCGCTAGCATCGCTATAACAAGCAGTAATATTTTATTTTTAAAGAATTTCATATTTTATATTTTGATGCTTGAATGGTTTTATTGTTTTATTGTTGTAAGGTGTCAGCCTAGATGAACAATTTAACAATTTAACAATCAAACAATTTTTTATTAAAATTTAACATTCAAGTTCAAACCATACGTTCGAGTAACTGGTACACCGAACATTTCTAAACCTTGACCATTACCAGTTGTATAAGTAGATTCTGGGTCAATGTTATCCGTCTTTTTCCATAATACCAATAAATTTCTGGCAGCAAAGGAAAGTGTTATACCATCAACAGGTAAGTTACCTAAAGCACTTTTAGGAATGCTATAACCAATTACCACCTCTCTTAATTTAGCAAAACTAGCATCCTCAATAAATTCTTCAGAAATACTAGAATAAATTTTTTGGTAATAATCTTCTATATTTTCTGCTTGTACTGCACCAAGACCAGACTCTCTACCTGGTAAAGTCTCCTTGTTCAATCCTGCTAAGTAGGAATAAGCATTGGTCGCACTATAAATCTTACCGCCAGTCTTGATATCCACCAAGAAACCAACATTAACATCTCCAATTCTAAAGCTATTATTAATACCGAAAGAATTTGGATGTACGCCTGTTCCAAATGCCTGTAAGTCTCCTTGCACAGGTATTCCATTATCATCTACCATAATATTGCCGCTTCCATCACGCGCATAAGCAAACCCCATAACTTGACTATATGGTAAGCCTTCTACTATATGGATATAGGCGTTTCTAGTTCTACTTTCTTCTAACCTGACAAACTCTCCATCATCTTCTGGGGTTAATAAACTAACAACTTTATTATTATTTCTAGCATAGTTAAAAGAAAGGTTCCATCTAAAATTAGCGGTTCTAACTGGATTGACATTTAATAAGAATTCAATTCCCTTATTAGAAATCTTACCAACATTTACTGTTTTTTTACCATACCCAGAAGTACCAGAAATGGAAGCTTCTAAAATACCATCAACCGTTTCTCTATTATAATAAGCGAAATCTGCATTTACTCGACCTTTAAACATTCTTACATCTAGCCCAAATTCTAATTCCTTACTAGTAGAAGGTACTAATGCACCTGCTGGTACAGAATTATTAGCAATTGCACCTAAAGGATTGCCTAGGTGTCCTTGGTCACGGATACCATAGTTTAATCCTAGTTGGTAAGGATCTGTAGCGCCACCAACTTCTGCCCAGGAGGCTCTAACTTTAGCAAAATCAACGATAGCTGGTAAAGCATCTCCTAAACCTTCTGAAAGGTCATAAGCAACCCCAAAAGAAGAATAAAGAATAGAATTCTCAGAATCTCTACCACTTGGGTCCGTCAATTGAGAGAACCAATCTTGTCTTGCTGTTGCCGTTAAATATAAAGCATTCATTAAACCAATTTCTGCTTGTGCAAAAACGGAATTTACTTGATATTGGCTGAAATCATAGTTAACAGACTGTTGAGCAGCATTTTTTATAGAATGTAAAAATGGTACATTAAAATTGTTTCCACTACCACCAAGGCTTTCATCTCTATTCTTTTGTTGGTTAGCACCTACAATGAAATCTAATGATACCGTTTCTGTAATAGCTTTATTATAGCGTAAAGTGGCCTCCAAATTGACTTCTTGCACCGTTCTGTTACCTTCACTTATTTGTCCAAAAGCAGAATAACCTGTTCCATAAGGGGTTAAATTTGTTCTCCTTTCTGTAAATCTGTCAATCCCTACTTTACCCATTAATAATAATCCATCAATCAATTCATACCCTAAAGTAGCATTACCATACATTCTATCTTTTTGGTTATTTCTCTGAAACTGATGAGCTACCCACCAAGGATTGGTGATGAATTGATTATCGTTAACGACAAATTCAGTTCCTGACCCATCTGGATTCGCACCTAACTTATTAGGATCTCCTTTTATATCATTTATATTAATGTTTCTCGCTAACATCACAGGAAAATAGTTTGGATTACCAGGAGAATCGGATAAACCTGAACGATTCTTAGTGTCTTCTTTTACGTAAGTACCAGTCAATGCTCCTCTCCATTTACCTTTTTGTCCATTTACACTAGCAGAAAAAGACTTTCTGTCAATACCAGAATTTGGTATAATAGCTTGATTATCTAAATTGGTCATAGAAAAACGATACCCTACATTTTCTGCACCTCCAGATATAGAAAGGGTATTGGTAAAAGTAGAACCTGTACGATAAAATCGACCCAAATTATCTCCAACATGAGAATAAGGACGAGATTGACCATCAGGCTGTAGCACACTACTACCATCAAACTTTTCGCCCCAAGAATATAGTGCACCTGCTAAAGCTTCTCCTTCATTCGAAGGTTTTTTGCCATTCCGTCCAGAACCATATTCCGTTTGGAAATCATAATTATCAAAGAAAGTCTCCGCTTGAAAATTAGAATTTAATTCTATTTGTAAACCTTGTCCTGCTTTACCTTTTTTAGTAGTGACTAAAATTACCCCATTACTAGCTCTGTAACCATATAGTGCAGAAGCTGTATTTCCTTTTAAGACAGAAATTTTCTCAATGTCATCAGAGTTTAAACTAGAGATTCCATCACCCCAATCTTGTCCACCCCACATTCCAGCAGAACCTAAATTGTCATTATTGATTGGTACACCATCCACAACAATTAATGGTTGATTATTACCAGCAATGTTACCATTACCTCTAATCACAATACGGGTAGAACCACCTGGACCAGTAGAAGGGTTACTTACGTTCACCCCTGCAACTTTACCAGCAAGCGAATTACCTACATTGATTTCTTTAGCAACAGCCACTTCATCGCCACCTAACTCGGTAACAGAATAAGCTAATGCTCTTTTCTTTCGCTCAATACCTAAAGCAGTTACAACTACTTCATTTAGGTTAACCCCTTCTGACATGACCATGTCAATAATCGTCTGGTTGCCTATAGCAACCGTTTGAGTTTCATAACCTGTGTAAGAAAATTCTAGGGAAGCACCACTAGCTACCGTGAGGTCATAATTGCCATCAAAATCGGTAATCGTACCATTAGAAGAACCTGCTTCTAGGACGTTTACGCCGATGAGTGCTTCTCCGCCTTCATCAGTAATAGTCCCAGATACACTAACTTGTGCTGAGAGGCTAACTGATGTGACTAAAAGACACAACAGACTTAGTAAAAAATTTCTCATGCGTTGAAATTTTAAGGTTTAATTAATTATAGTTTATTAAAAGGTAAGGATAGATAGTGGAAGTTTAAGTGAGCTCCACATCTATTCTTTGAGTCTAAAATGTTCAAAATGCGGGATATGTGTCGTAAATATAGAAAATAAGATTAAAATTGTGTGCGAACACGTAATTATTTTTAAAATAAAAATTATTTGTTTATATGAATATCTTGTATTTTATGGGGCGATTTAGAAATAATAAAATATTTTAATAATTAAACTATATGAAAATCATATGCAATTTTCACCAATAATACGATTTTTGTTTCCGAACACATGTATATACATCGAAATTTGAGCATTGAAAAGATAACTAGCCGATTACAATTTCTTTCTTTCCAAATTAGATTAGTTTTTAAGAGTTTGTTTTTGGAGATGAAAAAGATGTGTTTTTGGTCTGATGATCTCAAATTTCTTCGGAATAGTCGTAGTTATTACCAATAAATTTGAGGAAATCAGGGTGAAAAAGACACTTTTTTAGCCCGAAAGATAAATTTCTAACAAGCTCTATTTTTTTGTGATTATCTTTGCTTGCCAACTATTGGGCAAAAACTACAGTCGGATAAATGAAAAAAAGAATTAGAATTATAGACGTTGCTGAAAAAGCAGGGGTTTCTAAAGGAACTGTTGATCGGGTTATTCATAAAAGAGGGCATGTTGCACCAGCCGTTAAAAAGAGAGTATTAGCGGTAATGGAAGAATTAGATTATCGACCGAATGTAATTGCAAGTGCATTGGCGTATAATCGGGTTTGGAAAATTGCGGCGCTACTACCGAGCCCTGATGTTGATGCCTTTTGGCAACAGCCTAAAAATGGAATTCAAAAAGGATTGAATTCTACGATGGATTATGGGATTAATGTGGATTTTTTTCATTTCCCTGATGCAGACACCAATGCTTTTGCCAATCGCTGTGATGAGATTCTCACAGGCAATTACGATGCGGTGTTAGTTGCCCCTATTTATTATAACGAATCACATAAGTTTCTGAATGAATGTGAAGAGATTGGTTTGAAGTATTTTTTAATCAATACTTACTTAAAGAGAGGAGATACTTCTTTTCAATGCTATATAGGACAAGATTCTTATCAGAGTGGAGTATTAGCCGCTAAATTATTAGATTTTGGTATTGAGAATGGGGATGCGGTGATGGTCTTACATTTAGAAAAAGGCGTTTATAATTCCAAGCATTTATTAGAAAAAGAGCAAGGGTTCCAGAATTACTTTATTGATCACTCTAGTCGAAATATACAGATTATTAAAACGAGTTATGAAAACCCAACAAATACGAATGCTTTTAGAAAATTCATCAATTATCAATTAAAAAGTTACCCTAATTTAAAAGGGATTTTTGTCACGACTTCTAGATTATATCAATTGGTTGATGTGTTATCAGAAGGACAAGCAGAAAAAATAAAGTTAGTGGGTTTTGACCTAATTCCAGAAAATTTAGCTTATTTGCGAGCAGAAAAAATTAATTTTTTAATCAATCAAAATCCTGCTAAACAAGGCTATTTAGGTATCCTTAATATTTTTGAACATCTAGTCAGAAAAAAAGAGATTACGCCTATTCAGCATTTACCTTTAGATGTAGTCATGCAAGAAAATTTAAGCTATTACTTGGAGGCAGATGAGAAGATTCATTTGATGATATAGCGGAGGATACTCAACTTCAACTTCAAACTCAATTTCAACCTCAAAAAAGGGAAGCAAATTTGAAGAAAAGATGTTTCCTTTATACCCGATATTCCTAGTCTCCAAACTAGGAATCATTATCTAGTCGTCTCCTGACGACTCATGCGATGAGAACTTACAAATCTCACTTTTTTCTACCTCAAAAGACTCACATCTCCCTGTAATAAAGTCGTTTCTCCATTCTCAAGCAATAAAATAATTTGATACCAAAAAACGGCAGGATTTAATAATCGCCCTTTAAAAGCCCCATCCCATTTAGGCATTGTATTATTGGTGGTATAAACTAAATTGCCCCAACGGTCAGTTATTTGGACGGTGCTAACTTGTTGGATACTGGTTGGGTTGGGTAAAGAAATTTCAAAAAAATCATTGATGCCATCGCCATTCGGAGAAAAAGCATTTGGAATATATACGGTAGTATTTTCGCAAAGGGGCAATGAGGTAGTAGGGCTTGGTAAATTAATGATGGTAGATAAAAGACAATTCTGTGCATCAGTAATAGTTAATGCATAGTCTCCAATTTTTAGATTAGTAGGCGCTAATAGATTATCAACCATTGTAGACCAACGAATATCATAAGGCATTTCTCCACCAGTTATCATTAAGGAAATATTGCCGTCTTCACTTTCTGGACAACTAGGAGGAATGACCTCATAAGTAAGTTCCATACCTATATCTGTAACTAAACCCATACCTAATGCCTGACCCTGACAAGCTGCATCTGTAAATTCAATTAATTCGTACTTTCCAGCTTGATTAACAGGCAATCTAAAATCGGTATCAAAAATATTGTTTATTAAAATGGACGAATCACGATCAATAGTATAAGTAAAGGACCAAGGGGGCAAGCCCGTAAAAGTTAGGGGCAAAGCTAAGTCTGCTTGCCCTTCGCAATAATCAATATCACCAGAAAGCGTTGCCGTTGGAATTGCTTGAATGTTTACGAGGACACTATCCGAAATACTATTTTGACAAAAATCAGTAAGGCTTAGCTTATAAGTAGTTGACACTTGAATGAGTTCAGTTAGACTAGAATCGGTAGAACCATCATTCCACTGGTAATTAAATGGAGGAACGCCGTCATTTATTTGTGGTTGAATAGTGAAAATTTGATCGGCACAGGCATTTAGTATGGGGAAAGAAATTCCTGGCGGTCGAGCATCTGCTAAGCGTAAAGTCGCCTGACTACCGCCTTCACATTTACAAACTTGTTGCAGATCTAAAGTAAGCGTTTCTATATTTTCTATTTCATCATCAAGAAAAGATTCGATAGGCAAAACGAAATTATTTTGACCAGCAGGAATAATTATGGAGCGTTCAATAATTTGGAAATCTATGCCTTCTAAGGCGGAAGAAGTATTGTTGATAATAAAATCAACTGGTAAAACTTCGTTTCTATTGCTACCTGTCGGACGAGTAAAGACAAACTGTCCATCTGCACAATTTTCGTAGGCAATCGTATCTGTGCGAGTAGGAACAATTGCTTTGACTTTGACTAATTCTCCTAAATCAAAACTTTTAGACCGCAAAAAAACAGCCGAATCTAATTTGTCATCCCCCACATCTCCAACCACTAATCGGAGATGATAAGTCTCGCAAGGGATGACCGTAAAACGGGCAGTTAAGGGTACAGTAAACCCATCATATTCAATGGTATTTACATGGTTTGGGCTAAAAGGAGTTTGACAACTATTCGCATCTCCTTCTAATTCGTTTTTTACATAACTATCATTATTAAGGATATGATTGACCGTATTAATGGATACAAATTCTTCGGAATCAGGCAGTCGAGCGACGTTAATAGCGCCATCTTTAAACTCACCATTAATGCCAGGGCCACTCACAAAAAAACCAAAAACATCATTGAAAATAGTGCCTACAAATTCACAATATTCTTCGGAAGCAAATACATATTGGAAAGACACTTGATTGGATAAAGGAACAAAATCAAATTCAATTACCGTTACATCAAATAACTGATTGGTAGCTATTTTTGATAAATCTTCATCTATTGAATTATTGGCAAAAGAAGCCGTTGCCTCTACTGATTCATTAGGTCCTTCTGCTAGTTTTACATCTCCTGTAGATAGTATAATTCCATCAGGAAAGCCAATCACATTCCCTGCATTCTCGAATTCTCCAAAACTAATGGGTTCACCCGATGCTTGAATATTGCTGACATTTTTGCAGTCTCCTTTAATGAAAATTTCTTTGATTAATTCAACGGCGTTACTGTTTTGGGTAGTCACTAAACTGCCACCATTTGATTGTGCTAATAGACTCGCTGTATAGCAAAGAAAAATTAAATGGAGTAGAATTGGCTTTTCACAGTTCATTTTTTAGTGTTTTTGCCGTTTAGAATAGGTCTATATATATTAGAACTATCAAGATACTTAATAAAAATGAGTAAACTATGTTTTAAATCATCCCAATTTCGTCAAGAAAGAGACAAGTAAAAGGGGAGAATGCTAAAAAACATTAAAAAAACAGTACCTTTTCCTAAAATAAACTTCATGACTCGATTCGATATTGCTATTCTTTTTTTTACTATTTTTCTATGCTGCCTTTCTTGTAATAAAGGCACACCTGCTTTTGTAGAAAATCCAGATGTTTGGTTTATTCCCAAATTAGAAGTCTATGAAGGGGCGGGACGAGATGCGATTGCCTCGGTGAATGAACCTAAATTCACCACCATCGAAGCGACTCAATTTATGGACGAGGAAGATTTAGTAACAGTATTACAAATAGGCGAGGAAATCAAAGCTTATCCGCATCCGATTTTAGATTACCACGAAATTATTAATGATGAAGTTGGCGGACTTCCAGTAGCTATTAATTATTGTCCTTTTACAGGGACAGGCATGGCTTGGGAGCGAACTTTTAATGGAGATACGACCACTTTTGGTGTAAGTGGATTGCTATATAATTCTAACTTAATGCCCTTCGATCGATCGACAGAAACGATTTGGTCCCAATTAGCCTTAAAAGGGGTTAATGGCGAACTTTTAGGAAAATCAGCGATTGTACATTCTATGACAGAAATGCCTTGGAGTACATGGAAAAGGCTATTTCCCACAGGTAAAGTTTTGTCAAAAGATACAGGCTTTGATTTAATTTATGGAGATTATCCTTACCTTGATTTTAGAACCAATAACGACTTTTTTGTTTTTCCTGTTACGAATACAGATACTAGATTGCCTAATAAAGAAAGAGTGCTAGGGGTAATTGATGCCAATGAAACTAGAATTTTTCGCTTTAGCTCTTTTACTGAAAAAGACGAAATTCAAATAATTCACAATTTTTTTATGGGTAGAAAAATAGCTGTTTTGGGGAGTGCTACACAAGGCATTATGGGCGTCCTCTCTGCTCGTTTAAAAGATGGAACGCCGATTGAATTTTTACCTACCGTCAACGAGCATAATTTATTAGTAGATACCAATGGCAATGAGTGGACGATTTTAGGAAAAGCAGTTAGTGGTGATTTGCAAGGCACACAATTAGAGATGCCTAAATCTTTTATGGGCTATTGGTTTTCCTTCGCAATTTTTTATCCGAATTTGGATATTTATGAATAAGTCGATTTTTTTGAAGCGACTGTTTTTTAGCAACATTTATTTGTGATTCCTAAAATAAATCATAAAAAAAGCACTTTCAAAACTTAACTTTCTGGAAGTGCTAAATTCTTGAATAAAGATCTATTGTCTTAATTATATGGACTATAACTATATCACAAATTCAAGAAAAAAGAGGAATATGAATATTGTTTATGCTAAAAATAAGAAATAGATATGTGTTCGTGCACGAAAAGAGGTTAAAAATGAACTTATTATATATTTTATTTAAATATAGATTAAGTATTTAGCTTTAAGCGTTAATATAAGTTAAAAACAAAATATGCAAACATATATATTGTTATTGATTAAAATACGTACTTTATATTTCTTGTATTAAGTATAATTTAGTTAAAAGTATTAAATATATAGAAAATGTATTCACAAATCCTTATTTAAAAACGTTCTATAAAAAAATTTGTGTTCGCACACAATTATTTAATATTTTTTATTACATTTAGGCTTTAATTAAAATCCCAACTGAACATATTTTTCATTCTATTTTTAATAATAAAATTATTTGCTTATGATTCAGAGAAACCTATTTCTTTTACTCCTATTTCTTTGCACAAGTATCTCCATGGTAGTAGCGCAAAGAACCGTTACTGGTAAGGTTATCGATGCCGACGGGGAATCCTTAATAGGGGTAAATATTTTGGAAGCAGGTACATCCAATGGAACAATTACGGATTTCGACGGAAATTATTCTATTGATGTATCAGATGGTGCGACTTTAAATTTTAGTTATACTGGTTATACGGAGCAATCCATTGTAGTTGGCGCACAATCAATTATTAATTTGACTTTACAAGAAGGGGTGGCGCTCGATGAAGTGGTCGTTACTGCTCTAGGTATTTCTAGAGAAAAAAAATCTCTATCTTATTCTGCTCAAAATGTTGAAACAGAAGACATTTCTAAAGCAAGATCTTTGAATGTAGTGAATTCCCTATCTGGAAAGGTAGCAGGGATTTCTGTCAGTCCTGGTGGTTCTGGTGTTGGTAGTTCTTCTAGAGTTATCTTAAGAGGGAATCGTTCTATTGCTGGAAGTAGTGAGCCTTTATATGTAGTGGATGGTGTACCTATTTTGGGAGACCCTTCTAATGTGAATCCAGACGATATTGCTTCGATATCCGTTTTAAAGGGACCGAATGCCGCTGCCCTTTATGGAAACAGAGGTCAAAATGGTGTAATCATTATTACGACTAAGCAAGGATCTACAGGAGGCTTTAAAGTTAGTTTAAATACTACCTTTACGTCTAGTTCTCCACTTATTTTGAATAATTTTCAGAATGAATTCGCTCAAGGAAATAGCGGACAATACAATGGGGCTTCTGAAGATTCTTGGGGACCAAGAATTTCTGGACAATCGGTTGATGGTTGGTCTAACGACCCTAGTGCTGCTGGGGGGACTTATTCCTTAGCCGCTCAACCTGATAATGTTAGTGATTTTTACCAAACAGGAACAAATACAGCTACTAATTTAGCTATTAGTGGAGGGACAGAAAAATCGCAAACCTACTTTTCCTATACTTATACGGGAGCAGAAGGGGTTGTACCGGGCAATGAGTTAAAAAGACATAATATCCATTTAAGAATCACTAATAAATTAATGGATAAGTTGACTTTGGACGCTAAAGTAAATTATATTAAGGACGATATTACGAATGCTATACCTGGTGGAGAAAATTATGCCAACGCTAATCGACATATTCTTAGAATACCAAGAACGATTAGAACCCAAGATGTTAGTAAATTTGAATTTACGGATCCTTCTGGTTTAAATCGACAGCATTATTGGAATCCAGGATCTAATGGTGGAGCGAATCCTTATTGGACAATTAACAGAAATAATAATGAGCGAGACCTTGATCGGATAGTTGCTTTTACTTCGCTTCGGTACGAGTTTACCGATGAATTATCGATTCAGGTTCGTTCTGCTTTTGATAGAATCAATCGACAACATGATACTCGATTTGCCAATGATAGTTATATTATTGCAGATAATGGTGTATTTAATTTAACAAAAAGTGACCAATACGAATTTAATAATGATGTTTTAGCTACTTATAATAAAAGAGTCAATGAGGATTTAACTATAAGTTTGAATGTTGGCGCGAATGCAAGACAAGAACGTGGTTCTACACTTACTGGTCGAGTAGATAGAGGTACTGGATTAATTGTCCCTAACTTTTTTGCTTTAAGTAATACAAATGATGGTTTTACGGAAGGTAATTTTGGAACTACTAGCACCGTTTATCCTAGAGATGAAAATTCTGTTTATGGGTTTGCGAATATTGGTTATAAAGATGCTATCTTTTTAGATATTACAGGACGTAATGATTGGAGTTCTAGTTTACCTCGGGATAACTGGTCTTTTTTCTATCCGTCGGTTGGTTTAACTGCGGTACTATCAGATTTGGTCACTATGCCTGATTTTATCACTTTTGCTAAATTAAGAGCTTCTTGGGCAGAAGTAGGTAGTGGTACACGTCCTTTCCAAACGCTTAGAACAGCAAGTTTAGCAGCAGGTGGAGCGAATGGGTTTTTAAACATTAGTGGTACGATTCCGAATCCAAACTTGAAACCTGAAAAAACAAGAGCTACTGAAATTGGGGGAGATTTTCGATTTATGAAAAATAGAATTGGATTGGATGTAACTTATTATAAATCTAATACTACGGATCAACTATTTTCTATTGCCTTACCAGTAGGTTCTGGTGCTTCTGAATTTTTCACGAATGGTGGTGATGTAGAAAATAAAGGAATTGAAGCATTGCTTAGCTTCTCTCCTGTAAGAACTAAAGATTTTGCATGGGATCTAACCTTTAATTTTACTAAAAATAATAGTACAGTTGTAGCAATTAATGATGAACGACCTAGAATTCAAGTAGCTTCGGATTTCCTTAGAGCTTACGTTATTGAAGAAGGAGAAGCTTTTGGTAATATATTCTCCAGAGGTTTTGTTAGACAAGTAGAAGGAGATAAAAATAGCCCAATTGTAGTAGATGCAGATGGTATTCCAATGGTAACTGGTGGTCGTACTGTATTGGCGGCTAACTATAATCCAGATTGGCTAGGTGGTATTTCTAATACATTGAACTATAAAAATGCTTATTTAAGTTTTTTAATTGATATGAGAATTGGAGGTAGTGCTACTTCCATGACGAATGCCATTTTATATGGCGGTGGTCATAACGAAGAAACGGTATTTGGTAGAGACGGTGCTGTTTTTGGTGAAGGAGAATGGGCTAAGTGGGGCACAACCGTTAATGAAGATGGTTCGCCAAATAATAAAACGATTACAGCTGAACAATTCTGGAACAGAGTGGGTGGTAGAAATGCACCTGTAGGAGAAGCTTTCGCTGTAGATGCGACAAATATTAGATTACGAGAATTAGTTCTTGGTTATTCTTTACCTATTAAGAATGATTATATTTCTGCTATTAGAGTTTCTGTAGTTGGACGTAATTTATTCTTTTTCTCTAATAAAGCTGGAGATTTTGATCCAGAAGTATTGACGGAGACAGCAAAACAAGGAGAAGGATTTAGCTCTTTTGCTCCTCCAACAATGAGAACATTTGGTGTCAATCTAGGTATTGACTTTTAATAAGTCTTTCTAAAGACTTTTTATTGATAACAATTTGACTATTCATTTGTCTTATTGTTGAAATATCAAAATTTTAATAAAAAATTAAATTCATAGAATATGAATAAATTAAAATATCTTTTCATCGTATTGCTGGTTGTTTGTTTCAACCCTTCTTGTACAGATGATTTTGAAGAATTAAATACGAACCCTACTGCCTTGACAGCCGCTAATGTGGATGTTACGCTTTTGGGACAGAGCTTTGCCAGAGCTCAATATTTTGCTATGCATGGTTTGCATTGGCGATACCAAATCTCTGCTAATTTATTTGCAGATTTATACAGCCAATATTTTGCTACCACCGCTGCTAACTTTGACTCCGATAGATATGTGGAAGTTGGTCGATGGATTGACTTATGTTGGGGTTCTTTCTACGGACAGGCTGCACCAGATCTAAAATTTGTGGAAGATTTTGCTGCTGAAAATGGTTTAGCAGGAGAAGGCGCTTTAGCAAAAATATGGAAAGTGCAAGGGTATCACAGAGTCACAGATTATTGGGGGCCTGCGATTTATTCCCAATTCGGAAATGGAGAAACTTCTGTTGCTTATGACAAGCAAGAAGATATTTATCGTAGTTTCTTCCCATTATTAGATGAAGCTATTGCTACTTTGAATGGTATGAGAGGTGGTAATGTGTTTGGTTCTAATGACCAGATTTATGGCGGTGATGTTGACCAATGGATTACTTATGCAAATTCCCTTCGTCTTCGTTTAGCATTGCGAGTTAAATATGCAGATCCTGCATTAGCTAAAGCAGAAGCAGAAAAAGCAGTAGCTGCTGGTGTAATGTTAAGCAATGCTGATAATGCTTATATTGCTACTACAGGTAATTCTCTAAACCCATTTTCTACTATAACTAACTGGGGTGAATTTAGAATGAGTGCCTTAATGGAAAGTGTCTTAAAAGGTTACGAGGATCCACGATTGGCTGCTTACTTTAACCCTGCAGCAAGCGGTGACACAGACGGTGATGGTAATCCTTATGAAGGACTGAGAAATGGTCAGCCTAAAGTTGATAAAACACCTGCCTTAAATTCTGATAATTCGGATATGAATACTAAATGGTTACCAGTAGGGAGAGGTGGTGCTAATCCTCCTCATAAAGTAATGACCGCTTGCGAAATGTATTTCTTAAGAGCAGAAGGCGCATTAGAAGGATGGAATATGGGTGGTTCTGCTCAAGAGTTATATGAACAAGGTATTACTACTTCTATAGAAGAGGAAACAGGTTCGACTCCGGATGTTACTTATATAGCAAGTGCAGCTACACCTGCAGCTGCGGATGCAAATTCACCTGCTAATACAGATATTCCTGTAGCTTTTGAAGCAGGAGCTGACAAAGAACGACAATTGGAGCAAATCATTACCCAGAAATGGATTGGTTTATACCCTGACGGTTGGGAAGCGTTTGCTGAAGTACGTAGAACGGGTTACCCTAAATTGTATCCATTGATTGCTTCTGAAAACCCTAATCTTGGCGTCAATGATATTTTCCGAAGAATGACTTTTGTAGAAAGTGAGTACAGTAATAATGCAGCAGCTACGCAAGCAGCTGAAGGCTTACTGAATGGTGCAAATAATAACGCCACTAAAGTTTGGTGGGATAAAAAATAATAAGCTGATTTTTAATTCATACGATATAGTACCGACTTCCTTTTGGGAGTTGGTACTTTTTGTTTAGTTATAGATTAAATGCCACAGAACCTATATGCTTAAGAGAACACTATACTTTTTTTTTTCATGCTTATTAATCGGTTGCCAAGAAGCACCACCTACCACCTTGTTTTCTTCCCTTTCTCCTAAAGAAACAACTATAAATTTCAAAAATACCCTTCGAGAATCAGAAGAATTTAACGTCCTAAACTACGGTTATTTTTATAATGGGGGTGGAGTGGCTATTGGCGATATTAATAATGATGGATTACCAGATATTTATTTTACTGGAAATATGAAAGCCAGTCATTTATACCTCAATAAGGGCAATTTTGAATTTGAAGAAATCGCTCAAAAAGCAGGCGTAGCTGCAGCAGGATTATGGAATACAGGGGTAACGATGGCGGATGTTAATAATGATGGTTGGTTAGACATTTACGTTTGTCGTTCAGCAGCGGCTTTACCTCAAAGAAGAGAAAATCTATTATTTATCAATAATCGCAATAATACCTTTTCTGAAATGGGAAAAGAATATGGGATAGCGGATACCGGGTATTCCACCCAAGCTGCTTTTTTTGATTATGATAAGGATGGCGATTTGGATATGTATTTAATAAATCACTCTATCCAGGAGTATGCTGGATTTAATCGCTTGTTAAAAAGTTATAAAACGCGTTCCAATCCCGATTATGGAGATAAATTATATGAAAATAATTTGATTGCTGCGGAGAAAGAATCTTTCGGTTTGTTCAGAGACGTTACTCGAAGAGTAGGCATTAAAAATAATGTCTTAGGGTTTGGCTTAGGCGTGGCGGTAGAAGATTTGACGAATGATGGCTGGCCGGATATTTATGTGAGCAATGATTATAATGAAGAAGATTATTTTTATGTCAATCAAAAAGATGGCACTTTTAAAGAGGTCATTCGAGACCATTTTGACCACATTTCGCTCTTTTCCATGGGGTCAGATGTAGCAGATATTAATAATGATGGATTAGCGGAAGTTTTTACTTTAGATATGTTGCCCGAAGGTAATTTTCGCCAAAAAATGACTTCTGGTTCAGATAATTATGCTAAAAAAGAAGCTTTATACGAATCAGGTTTTCATTATCAAAGCATGCGAAATATGCTGCATTTGAATAATGGAGATGGTAGTTTTAGTGAAATTGGTCAATTAGCAGGTGTTTCAAATACCGATTGGAGTTGGGCAGCTTTGTTTGCTGATTTTGATAATGATGGTTGGAAAGATTTATTTGTCAGTAATGGTTATAAATCCGATTATACCAATATGGATTTTATGTCCTTCGCTGCTGACGAACAAGTGAAGCAACAGCAAAGTGGACAAGCACCTGCGGTAGCTGATTTACTATCAAAAATCCCTTCTATAGAAGTAGCCAATTATATTTATAGAAATAAAGGTGACCTCACTTTTGAAAATAAAACTAAAAAATGGGGATTGGATAAAGCGCAATTATCTCACGGTTCTGCTTATGCTGATTTAGATAATGATGGTGATATGGATTTAGTAGTCAATAATGTCAACGAAATAGCCACGATTTATAGAAATAATTCCGAACTGTTTAATCAAAATAATTACCTGAAAATTCAATTAAAAGAATGCCCTCTCAATCGACTTTGTTATGGTACAAAAGTGACTATCAAAATTGGCGATAAAATTCAAACGCAGACTTTGCAACCAACTAGAGGATTTCAATCATCAGTAGAACCTGTTTTGAATTTTGGTTTAGAAAAAGATAGTATCATTCAACAAATAAGTATAAAATGGCCAGATGGAACGACGAAATTACTTCAAAATACCCCTGCCAATCAAAAAATAACCATTGAATATGACGAAGAAATAAAAGAGAATGCGTCGCCAACTCTCGATAATAGCGGAATACTGTTCCAAACAATTGCTAATAGAAATGGATTAAATTTTAAACACCAAGAAAATAATTTTAACGACTTTAAAAGAGAGCCTTTATTACCAAATATGTTGTCTACCCAAGGCCCTGATTTAGCAGTTGGAGATGTCAATAATGATGGCTTAACAGATGTTTTTATTGGAGGCGCAAAAGGTCAAATAGGGCGAATTTTTATCCAAAACCAACAAGGAAATTTTACAATAACCAATCAACCCATTTTTGAAAAAGATAAAAATAGCGAAGATATAGCCACTTTATTTTTTGATGCCGATGGCGATAAAGATTTGGATTTATATGTGGGTAGTGGAGGCAATGAAGCCCCTCTAAATGCTGTTGAATATCAAGACCGATTATACCTAAATAATGGAAAAGGCCAATTCACAAAAAAAACCAATTTACCTGCAATGTTAATTAGCACTGCCTGTGTAAAAGCAGCCGATTACGATAAAGATGGAGATGTAGATTTATTTATTGGTGGGCGGCTGATTCCTGGTCAATATCCGTTAAGTCCATCAAGTTATATTTTAGAAAATGATGGCAAGGGTAATTTTATCGATGCAACTCAAAAAATAGCCCCCGAATTAGAAAAGATAGGCATGGTAACCGATGCGTTATGGTCAGATTATGACCAAGACGAAGACTTAGACCTAATGCTAGTAGGAGAGTGGATGCCCATTACAGTTTTAGATAACCAACAAGGGAGATTGAAAATTGAAAATTCTAAATTGAAAATTGAAAATTCGGCTGGCTGGTGGAATACCTTAGCTGCTGCTGATATGGACGGTGATGGAGATATGGATTACATCGCGGGCAATTTTGGACATAATTCACAAATAAAAGCAAGTAAAAATGAACCCGTTAGTATTGTTGTAAAGGACTTTGATAATAACGGAACAATAGATCCTGTCCTCTCTTATTTTGTTAATGGAAAAAGTTGGCCGATGCCACCCAAAGATGACTTAGTAGGGCAATTGCCAAGCTTAAAAAAGAACTTTCTATTTTATAAAGATTATGCAAATGCGAGTATAGAAAACCTTTTTACTGTCGAAGATTTAGCTGATGCCCAAAAATTAGTAGCACACACCTTTTCAACTAGTTATATCGAAAATAAAGGCAATGGAAAATTGGAGATAAAAGCTTTGCCTATGGCAGCTCAATTTTCACCGACCTATAGTATCTTAACTAGAGATTTTAATGGGGATGGGCATTTAGATATTTTGTTAGGGGGTAATTTAATGGAGACTAGGGTACAATTTGGTCGTTATGATGCGAGTAAGGGAACCTTACTTTTAGGAGATGGAAAGGGGGATTTTGAAGTAGCTAAAAATTCATCAATAGGATTGAAGATTAAAGGGGCAGTTCGGGATATGGAAGTTATTAAAATACAGCAGGAAGATTATATTTTAGTCGCTAAGAATAATGACTCCTTACAGTTACTAAAATCAAACTAACTATAAAATACTTCTATAGCATAAAAGTAATCCGTGGAAGTTATCCGTGGGGACAAGTGCAATTTAATTTTCCACGGATAACCTCCACGGATAAAAATTTGTACATTTTATTTATCATTGCTAATAAATATTAAAATGCGATTCATTCAATCTATATTCCTTTTAATTTTTGGTCTTTCTTGTTCCATCAATTTGACTGGTCAACCAAAAGTAGATTCTTCCAGAATAGTAAGAGTGCTATCCTTTAACATCCTGCACGGAGCGACGATGAATAATGACTTTGATTTGGACGTAATTGCAAATGCGATAAAGGCAACCAAGCCTGATTTAGTCGCTTTACAAGAAGTAGATTTTTTGACCAACCGAGCAAAAAAAATGGATTTGGTAACGGAATTAGCCATCCGTACCAAATTAGTTCCCCTTTTTGGTAGAGCAATGAGGTATGATGATGGAGAATATGGAGAAGGGATTTTATCTCGATATTCTTTTTTAAGCACCCAAGTTCATCCTTTACGATACGAGGAAGGTTATGAACCAAGAACTGCTTTAGCAGTAGCAGTCATCCTGAAAAGTGGAGATACCATACAATTTATTGGGACGCATTTAGACCACATTAAGGACGAACGAGTTCGTTTGCAACAAGCAGAAGATTTGGTGACGATATTTGAAAATACCCAATACCCAGCAATTTTAGCAGGAGATTTAAATGCGTTACCCAATAGCAATCCGATGAAAGAAATATATAAAACTTGGACAAAAGCGGATCCGACAAATCAAGCTACTTATCCCTCGAATCATCCAACAAAAAAGATTGATTACGTCTTATATCAACCAGCAAATAGATGGCGAGTTTTGGAAACTAAAGTCATTGATGAAAAAATTGCTTCCGACCATTGTCCTTTATTAACGGTATTAGAGTTATTACCAGAAAGAAAGTAGTCCCCTAATTTATTAGGCTGACTGAGAATAGAATATGAGTCAACCCAATAAATTGGGTGACTATTAAAAAAACGAAGCATGCAAAACGACGACCAACTCTTCCAACTAATGAAAACCCAATTATTCTCTGCCGTAATAGGAGATGTAATGGACAAATTGGGTTTTTTGAATCAATTCCTCTCGCCAAAAATTCAGCCTTTAAGAGAAAATATGCTGATTGCTGGACGAGCGATGCCTGTCCTAGAAGCAGATGTATTTGCAGAACAATCTACCTCAGGTCAATCGCCCTTAATGGCTAAACCTTTCGGGCTGATGTTAGAAGCTTTAGATGATTTAAAAAAAGATGAGGTTTATATATGTACAGGCGCTTCTCCAACTTATGCTTTATGGGGCGAGCTAATGAGTACAAGGGCTATTAAATTAGGCGCAGCAGGGGCAGTTATGGATGGTTATCACCGAGACACTAGAGGAATTTTAAAATTAGGGTTTCCTACTTTTTCTTATGGCAATTATGCCCAAGACCAAGGACCAAGAGGTAAGGTCTTAGATTTTCGGTGTACTATCGAAATGAATGGCGTGAAAATCCGACCAGGAGATATTGTTTTCGGAGACATAGATGGGGTGTGTATTATCCCACAAGAAGCAGAAGAAGAGATTGTCAGATTAGCGATAGAAAAAGCCAATGGAGAAAAATTAGTCGAAAAAGCCATTCAAAATGGAATGAGTGCTTGTGAGGCGTTCGCCAAGTTTGGGATTATGTAAATAATAGGTATAAAGGTACAAGGGTATAGAGGTTTAAGGGGCAACCCACCACCTCTATACCTTTATACCTCTATACCTCTGAACCTTTTTAACATGGATTTAAGTCATTTAAAAGTATTGGTAACAGGAGGCGGTGGCATCGGTGTAGGAGCTGGTGTTTGTCAGGCATTAGATAATTTCGGGGCAACATTAATTATCAATGAACTAACGAAGAAGAAAGCCGTCAAAGCAGCCAAAAAATATAAAAATGCCATTCCTGTAAAAGCAGATATTCGCGATGGAAAAGCCGTTGAGCGAATGTTTAAAAAAATCCGAAAGAAAGTTGGCGTCATTAATGGTTTAGTAAATAATGCAGGGGTGGGCTTGAGTAAGGAAGTACAGAAAATAGAAGAGGCGGAATTTGATAAAGTGTATGGGGTAAATGTCCGAGGTGCATGGTTGGTTACTAAATATTTTGTCCAACAACTATTGGATAACAATACAGTGGGGAATATCGTCAATATCTCTTCTGTTCATGGTTTTGCGAGCCAACCAAAATATTCTACCTATGCCAGCACAAAATCAGCAATTGAAGGATTTACTAGAGCTATAGCTTACGAGTTAGGTAAGCATAATATCCGTTGTAATTGTATTGGCCCAGGCATGGTGCATGCTGAACAGAACTATGATTTAATCAAAACATGGGCACCAGACCCTCATAAATGGGTGCAAGATTTTGTCGATAACCAGCAAGTACTGCATCACTTTATTGAGCCTGTGGATTGTGGCAATATGGCTGCTTTTTTACTATCCGATTTAAGTCGTTCGGTAACAGGGCAAACGATATATGTAGATGCTGGCAAAACGATAATGTTGTTTAATCGGGATTATGTGAATGCTTAATAAGCCACCTCATACACCCAACTACCATAACCCATTTTACCAGATTCACTTTGCACCACTACTTCAATCTGAAACGTACCTAAATCATCGGATTGAAAAAAGGAAAAATTGGTCTTTCCAGTAGGATCTATTTCCAATGCTGGATGCCAATAAATCTGTGGCCGTAGCGTCGGTTGAGAAGTTGTAGTATTTTGGTCATATATTGGAAAGTCTACCGTTTTTTGATAACCAGAAATATCAAAAATGTTATTCTCGTCTATCTCCTGTAATTGGGTGTTTCCCTGTTTGGTTTGTATAATAGCGGTACCATATTGACCTATAGGCCCAAATCGTTTTCGCAATTTTTTTAGGTCGCTAAACACATCAAGGTATTTAATCTTAGGCAACGCTATTCGAGCTATAAAATCAGCATTTCTCGTTAGTTTGCCATCTATTATAAAAAGAGGCGGACGAGGATTTCTTTCGTAATCCCCATATCTTTTTACATCAAAATCTGCTTTATAAATAGCTTCTGCGGTTAATTGGAATTTAAGTGCTGATTGGACTTCCGTACAAAAAGTAGGCAAATCTTTAAAGGCATCATAAGTTTGTATGGCTATTCTCCTATAATCAGTCCATTCGGTAGGCGTGAAATTTTCTAGGGGTTGTTCCACCGAGCATTCTTGCGTGTCATAATATTGATAAGCTTTTTTCCTTAACTTACTTAATTGAAGATAATTTGCTATGATTTTATTATAGGGTAATGGGGTGATTTTACCCACTTCAAATTGTTGTTGAAAAACGATTTGTCTATCCATTGATTCATAAGCAATAAATTGAATAGGTTTACGTCCATAAAACTCGGCCAATTCTATTAAAAAACACCCTTGGTCATTCGTCCGATTATATTGTAATAATTGCTCTTTGGAAGAATAATAACCTAATAAATTTGATTTTACTGGTTCGCCTATGCTGGTATTTACAACCCCTTTAATACTTAATTTTTTCTTTAATACAGTTGGTTGAATCGTATTTATAGGGGCAACTATCACATTAGATAAATTGGATGTTCCTGTTAACAACACATCTTTAACAGAAATAGAAATGGTCGCTTTTATAGGATTACCTGAAGCATCTTTTACCGATATTTGTCCCGCCACCTTTTCTCTTTTATGTACTTTATCTGGATAGGTTAAAACAACTTGTAATTCTCCTAAATTGGGTGCTTTTTGTGCGGTGATGACTTCTGTAATTTCCGTAGTTTCACTAATTAAATTTTCCTGTAAATCATTATAAATAGGAATGGGGACATTGGCTAATTTTACCAATTTTTTAGTTTCCTTTGCTGTTCCAAAAAGTAATAAATGATAGTATCCAGATGGAATAGTAAAAGGTATCTTATAATGACCATGGAGATAGGTCTTTCCTTCATTTTTTAAACAAATATCATTGACTAGCAATCCTTGTTGATTGACAAACTTTATTTCGAAACTAACGTCCTGTTGTCGGAAACTTTCAGGCAAATATATTTTATACCAAAGGACTTCACCGCTTACATAAAAGGATTTGTTCAGGTGAATAATGCAATTATTAGTTAGACTATTTGTTGCATTTATCCGAGAAGGTAGCATCAAAACTAGTAGGATATAAAGGAAATGAATTGGTTTCATTTTATAATTTATTCAAGATTATCAATTAATCCAAAAATCGGGTTTTTTTAAAGTACTTCCAGTTTTTAAGAGGCAATTTCTACATAGATTGGGTTGTGAATTAAAGATTTCTCTATCGGCTACTTCTCGGCACATTGGTGTTGGAAATTCAGCTTCTTCTTGACCGATAAATATCCGTATAGAATCTTCTACTGTTGCATAAAAATAGCCAAAAACGATTTCCTCTGGGTTTTCTAATTGCTTAAAATTGCCCCTAACTATGGCTGGTAAAGTTTCAAAAAAACTACCATCTCGGTCGATGACATTATTTAATTCTTTCCAATATTTAAACGCACCTTCACTTAGGGATTGTTGGACAATCTTAAGGTAAAACCCCCGATAAAATCGAAAATCTAATGGTTCTTCTAATAGGAAATGATTGTTTAAAATTGGTTGGGTAGCCTGATTTCCATCGAAAACAACTACTTTATCTAAATTTAGCGGATCAAAATTATAACATACTTTGACTGATTTAAGTGGTTCTGTAGCGATAGCAGATTCAGGAAACCTATAAGTCCCTTCAAATTCCCATTTTAAAAAAGAACGACTGGGATTATTCGGTAATTCCAGCGGTGTATCGAGGGTGATTTCTAAGAATAACCGAGATTCAATATTTTCTAAATCATCCAATACGGGGCGCTCAACCACATTTTTGTGTACCGCCTTAATAGTAGGTACTCCTATCAGCGGCTCTAAAGTCGACTCGTAATTTCGGTTATTTGGAAGTTGAACAGTTACCTGATAAGCCTGTCCAATTTCAATGGGCATAGTTGGATGATTGGACGGTATTTCCAATTCATAAGCACCGATTGTCGTCATAGGTATTGCTACTGCTTCGCCATTTGCAGATTTTAGAAAGACGATTGCGTCCATAATAGGAACAGGGGAATCTGATGGTGAAAAATCGGATAAATCAGAAAGCACCACACTAACTTTCGAAGGTGTACCATAACTCAATTTTCCTCGAATCATAATGCGGTCTAAGCTATTCTCAGAATTAGTCAAAGGAATTTCATCCAAACAAGCAAAATAGCCTAATGCTAGGAGTGAAATAGGAAGTACTTTTTTGGATATTATTTTTAAATTCATATTAATAAGGCTATTCCTTAATTCTTAGATAGTCAGGTGAAAAATTGATAATCATCCGTTGTCTTCATTCATCCGTTGGTAGAAAATAGCCCAACGGATGAATGAAGACAACGGATTTGACGAGCTAGATGATATTTTAAATATTGTTTTTTACCTGATTACCTATTTTAGGTCCTCAGCTAAAAAAGAGGGATTCTAATAATATGTCAGAAGTTTATCATTTAGTAGAATAATTAATAACCAATCAACTTCAACCTCAGATTGATTCAAAGTTAAAAGTAATAGCAGGAAAAGCATTACCCAAAATAGATAATCTATTGGCTTTTGGACTTTTAAAGGGCTCTTGACTATAGAATACCGAAAAAGCATTGCGCCGACCATAAACATTATAAATAGAAAAAGTCCAACTGGTTTTAAATTTTTTATCCTTTTTATACCCTTTTCCTCTAGTATAGGCAAAATCTAGTCGATGGTAATCGGGAATACGAAATTGATTTCTTGTCGAATAAATAGGCACTACTACTCCGTTATTTTCCTGATAGCTGGCAATAGGAACGGTAGTCGGCCTGCCACTTGCATAGTTGAAATTGAAGGTAAAGGTATTCCGTTGATTGGGCTGCAAATTAATCAGTAAAGAAATATCATGAGGTTTATCCAAATTGCTCAAATACCATTGCCCTTCGTTAATCCCTGCTACTTTTTGGTCGGAACGGGAAAAGGTATAACTAAGTGCGCCATGAATTTTACCTGTTGTCTTTTTTATACTCACTTCTAAACCATATGATCGCCCAATTCCTGATACTAATTGGGTTTCAATTTGTTCATTTACGGTTAAATTCGCAAAATCTATATAATCAAATAAGGGGTCGATACTCCGAAAATAAGTCTCCATGGAGGTCTCCCAAACATTATTGTCAAAATTTCTAAAGTACCCTATGGAAAAATTATGGGCGCGCTTAGGTTTAATGTAATTATTGCTTAATTGCCATTGACTACTTGGGGTAGCCGTATTGGTATTGAAAATCTGATTTAAATATTGTGCGGTTCGACTATATCCTGCTTTCAAAGAGGTGTTTGCATTCAGTCGGTATCGAAGGGAAAAACGAGGTTCTAATTGCCCATAAGTGGCAATCGTTTTTCCTTTTTCAAAACGCTGATTGCCTGTTGTTGATTCAAGGGTTGGGCTGGTATTATCTTGATATTGAAAAACGGTCTTGGGGCCAAAATTCTGATAATGACTTAGCCGTAACCCAACAGAAACCAACCAAACAGGTGAAATAGTCCAATCTGCATTGGCAAATACCGCTGATTCTAAACTCTGTTCAAATTCTAGACTTCTTGGAATTATTTGAGAAATAGGACCTCGTGGCCGAATCGCCCCCGGTTCCACTTGATACCAAATGCTAGAAAATCCACCATGGATACTTAATTTTTCAGTAGGCAGAAAAGTCACGAGTTCTTTTAATTTATAATAATTGAGGTTAATGTCCAATTCAGAAGCATTGGTGCCACCTAGTTCTAATTGGGTACTTTCATAGCGACTTGTGCCCACAGATAATTTGGAAAAAAGCTTTTCTGAAAAAGTCTTTTTATAAATTAATTGAGCATTTTTAGTCCCATAATCAAAGCCAAAATCTTGATTAAAACCAAAATTATCATGACTGGCATAAGCAGAGAATATCAAGGTGTTTTTTTCATTAAACCGATGCGTAAAATTTAAATTGGCGTCGTAAAAAAAAACGGTACTTTGCTGGATTTCTGGTACTTTTATCAAATTTAGTACCCAATCGGAATAGGTTGACCGAAACCCTGCAATAAAGGAACTTTTGCCTTTTATAATAGGTCCTTCCAGACTCACTCGACCAGAAACAGGGCCAATACCTGCCTTTACTTTGACTTTTTGAAAATCTCCATCTCGCATTTCTACGTCCAAAACAGAAGCCAATCGACCACCATATTGAGCGGGCATACTCCCTTTATAGAGTGTTATTTTTTTAATTAAATCGGCATTGAAAGTGCTGAAAAAACCGAGAGCATGCGAAGAATTAAATATAATACCTTCATTTTGCATCACTAAATTTTGGTCCACAGCGCCTCCTCTTACATTAAAACCAATCGCCCCTTCTCCTAAAGTACTAACGCCTGGTTGTAATAATAGTCCCTTTATGATATCGGTTTCGCCTAAAAAAGTAGGTAGTTTTTTAATAGCTGCCACATCAATATTCGTCAAGCCTATTTGAGCATTATCGACATTAAAATCTGCCGTTTTTGCGGTAATAATCACCTCGTCCAAATCGACTGCTCCACGACTTAAGGTTAAAGAAATAGCGCCATTATTATACACCTTAATCAGCTGATTTAAATCTTGATGTCCAAGGTATTTGATTTGTAATTCATGTTCCCCTAATGGAACTTCCAACCTAAAATGCCCTTTTTCATCTGTTGAGACCCCTTGATTTAAATCCTTAATAAAAACAGTTGCGCCAATAATTGCTTCAAGCGTACTTTCTGCTTGTACCGTTCCTTCTATAATTGCTTTTCCATTTGGATTTAAATTATCAATGGCGCCAACAATAATCGTGTTTTCATTTGCTAATTCCTCTTTAGTGTTGACTGCTTCCAAGGTTTGATAATATTCAGCAGTATATCCTTCTTCAATAATTTTAGTAGGTAGAATAAATACCCCATAAGAACGGTAGGCTAAAAAACCTAAATCTGTTTCCTTCAATAGTTCGGCTAACACAGCAGACAGCGGTTTTAAATCAAAAGCAATGCTTATAGGTTGAGTTGGAAGTGCGGATGCTTTGTGAAAAATTGAAATTTGGTAGGTTTGCCCTATTTTTTCAAGAATAGAAGAAATGGGTTCATTTTGGAAATTTCCTGTAATTTTAGTATCCAAAATAGATTGTCCTTTTGCAAAAAAAGGAATTAAGCATATCAACAAAACTAGGATACAAAGCGGGGTTTTTGAAGCCATATAAAATTGGTCAAAATAGCATTAAACTTGTCCAAATATAATACTATTTATAGACAAGTTCGCCAAATCATCAACAATTTTTATGAGGAAGCTCATTAGATTTTTTATCATAAATACTATATTGGCAGTTGATAATTGTGTACGTACACATAATTTTATTAAATTTACTCGATTTTCACCAATGTGCTTTTGGTATAGTTCATACAATCCTATCAATTAATCTAACTATGATTATAAAATCTTTCACCTGTTACGAAGTTATTGTCCCTGCTCATGAAGGCGTCATCGAAAGCAAAGGCATCAATAAACCCTTGCATAAATTGCCCAAAGGAGCAAAGTCGGGTTGGTCACTCCAATTCGATGAATTGCCTAAGTTGGTGATGAAGATGGAATTGAGTAATGGCATCATTGGCTGGGGAGAATGTTATCGAGACCATAATTGGCAAGTTGTTAGCGATATTATTAATGTGCTGTTAGGTACAGATATCAGAACTTTAACGCTACAAAAATTACCTTTTAATTTTTGTAGGGAATACGACGGTTTTGAATGTGCGATTTATGATGCTTATGCCAAAGCACATAATATGCGAATGGTTGATTTATTGGGTGGTCCTGTACAAGATAAAGTTAGAGTTGGCGCCTGGTCAAGCCACCGAAGATTGGAAGAAATAGGAGATCTCGCTAAAAATTTTGCTGACCAAGGCTATGATTGTATCAAATTTAAAACAGACTTAGAAGACGATGTAAAAGGCTGGTGTGAAAGCATCAAAGCATCCGCGCCCAATATGGAAGTCATTTTGGACCCAAATGAACGTTGGTTATATCCTGGGGAAGTTCGAAAAAGAGCAGATGCACTTGCAGAAGTGGGCAATGTTTTATGCCTAGAGGATCCACTTCCACGGTGGATGTTGTCAGAATATGCCCTGTTGCGACAATACAGTTCAGTACCTATCGTTTTGCATGTTTCCTTGCCTTATATTTTGCACGGTCAACGCGTGAAAGATGCCATTCAAGCCATTCAAGCAAAGGCAGTAGATGGCTATAATTTTAATGGTGGATTGGCTAATTTTCAACGCTTAGATTATATCGCTACCGCAGCAGGCTTACCTTGTTGGCATGGTTCAGAAATAGATTTAGGCATTTTGGAAGCGATGTATTTACATTCCGCCGCCGCGGCAGCTTCTTGTATTTGGCCAAGTGATATTTTTGGTCGAATGATTCGGACACATGATTTACTAAAAACACCCTTACATTTTAAACCGCCTTATGCTTATTTACCAGAAGGGGTAGGTTTAGGAATAGAAGTGGACGAAGATGCCATTGCGCATTTTCAAGTAGCTAAAAAAGAATTTTCTTAAGCTGTCAACTGTAACACAACTCTCTGAGTTGTGCAACGCTAAATATACAATTATGGATAAATCAAATTATAAAAACCCTTTCCCGAAAGACAAAGACCGTCAGCAAATTTGGGAAATGCTAGTAGAAAGAGACATCATTGCCTTTTGTAAAGAAGATTGGGAGATGGTCAGCAATGATTTTATAGAGCGAAATTTTATGGGGGTAGATGCTAGGAACCTACATAATCCCGATTCTTGGCGCATGAATTTTTCTGACCTAGAAGAATACAAAACCGTCTGGTTAGAACAAGCTGCCCTTTTTACGCAAACCGAATGGGCGGATGACCCCGAACAAGCACTCTATGAAGCAACGACATTAAGAGATATAGACATTAAAGGCAAGAGTGCTTTAGTTCATAAAAAATTTGATGGCTATATTACTAAAAAAGATGGCACAAAAGATAGATTAAATTGGCAAACGCTATACCGTTGCCGAAAGGTCGGTAGTAAGTGGAAAATAGCAGGATTTACAGGGTATATGCCACATCCAATGGGTTTCGGTGCAGAAACAAATACGCCAGGGAAACAGATTCCTGAAGGTGCTTCTCAACATGTAACAGCAGGCCCTTATTCCCCTGTTTTACAAGTAACGCCCGGACAAATAGTCGTCATTTCAGGTCAAGCGGCAATTGATAAAAGCGGAAAGGTAATCGGTGATACCATCGAAGACCAAGCACATTTGACCCTTCAAAATTGCCAGAAACAATTGCAAACGGGCGGAGTTGATTTAAATGATGTCTTTAAAGTCAATGTTTACTTAACCGATTTGGATAACTGGCCAAGGTTTAACGAAGTTTATAAAACCTATTTTAAAGACCCAAAACCTGTTAGAACAGCTGTTCAGACACCACTTTTGTTTACCCTTTTAGTGGAAATTGAAATGTGGGCGGTGAAAAAGTAGACAGTTGTCAGTTGCGAGTTATCGGTTACTAGTTGCCTGTGTTAATTAATCTGATACCTGATACCCGACACCTTACAACCTCATTACCTCATAACCTCGTTACCTCAAAAATATGTACTGGGATCAACTAACATCACCTCAAATAGCGGAACTGGATAAAAATATTCCAGTCATTTTACCCATTGCGGCAATCGAACAACATGGTGCCCATTTACCCTTGGCGACGGATCGCCTGATTGGGGAACATCATTGCCAGCAATTAAATAAAAAAATCGGCAATAAAGTGTTGATTTTACCAACTATAAGTGTCGGTTGTTCAGAGCATCATACTGAATTTGCAGGGAGTTTATCTGTTCAACATGCTACCTTTTTAAACCAAATGACAGACATCGCTAATTGTGTCGTTAAATATGGATTTAAGAATTTTATGGTTTTAAATAGCCACGGTGGAAATCTAGCGATAGCAGGCACTTTTTTAGAAATCTTTGGTTATCGAAATCCAGAATGTCGAGTAGTAGTAGCAACTTGGTGGAAAATTGCCTTAGAAAAATTAACAAAATTGAACAAATCTGGACAAGGAGGTGCAGGTCATGCAGGTGAATTTGAGACTTCCTTGATGTTATTAATTGCACCTAAATTAGTCCAAAAGGATAAGATTGGTAAAAAAACAAATGTGCCTACTTTTGACTGGGCGGAAGGAGATATGTTGGCAGGCGGAAAAGCAGGTTTATACCGAACGATGAAAGCGATGACACCCTCTGGCGTTTATGGAGATGCCAATTATGGTACGAAGAAACAGGGTAAACAAATTACTGAAATAGTAGGGAAGGCTTTGCAAAAAATTGTTTTGGATCTATATGGAAAATAATTGCGAGTTGTTTCATTACATCAAACTAACAATTCATAATTAATCTAAGTTGCGGAAAATCCAAATGGCTATATTGTTTTATGGTTATATTGATAAAACGATCGAAAATGTTGACTAAATGTAGATTTTAGCCTAGAACAATATAGCAATCAAACAATCATAACAATCATAACAATCAAACAATTTTTCAATTTCTTAAATGACTAACTTTAATTGGTACATAGACGGCAGCATCGTTATAATTTATCTTATCGCCATCATTGCCGTCGGTTTGTGGATGCGTCGGTTTGTTCATAATGTATCGGATTATTTAGTGGCTGGTCGAAAAGTAGATTTATATTTGGGTATTGCTTCTTTAGCTGCGACCGAATTTGGCATTGTGACTTGTATGGCGAATGCACAGTTGGGCTATAAATATGGATTTGCGGGCATCACGCCGGGCATAGCTATAGCTTTAGCGGTGTTTATTGTGGGCTGGACAGGCTTTTGTATCAAACCGCTGCGAGAACAATCCGTCATTACCTTACCAGAATTATTTGATAAAAAATTTGGACAAAAAGTTAGATGGGCAAGTGGCGTAGTCATCGTTTTAGGTGGCTTGTTGAATATGGGCGTTTTTCTTAGAATGGCAGGTGATTTTTTGACCGAGACAGTAGGTATTGATACCCAGTATTTAGAAATTTTAATGACGGGCTTACTGATAATCGTCGCCATTTATACGGTTTTAGGTGGGATGTTGTCCGTTTTAGTGACCGATTATTTCCAATTTATATTGATGAGTATTGGCTTATTAGCGGTTACGGCTATCTGTTTTTATCAATTTGGTTGGGATAATTTGGTACATCACTTAGAAAACACCTATGGTGAAAGAGCTTTCAACCCCTTTCACGAAGGAACTTATGGTACAGACAGAATCTTATTGGATTTATTGGTCGCTTTTGCATCTGTACTAACTTGGCAAACTATGCTTAGTCGGGTGTTATCTGCAAAAGATACGACTACAGGTCAAAGGATATATATGGGAACAGCTCCGTTCTTTTTAGTGCGTTTTGCACTTCCCGCTTTCTTAGGGATAGCTGCATTTTATTACTTTTCCCAAACAGGCAACCCACCTGAAAGGGAAATCATGGCATTGCCAACATTCATTGCAGCGATAGTGCCTGTCGGCTTAATAGGAATTTTGGTTGCAGGAATGTTAGCAGCAGATATGTCCACTAATTCTTCCTATTTATTGGCTTGGAGTTCGGTGATCTATAATGATGTTTTAGCCCCAATTCATCAACATAAATGGTCTGAAAAGAAAGCATTGTTTACTAATCGACTTTTGGTCGCTGGTATAGGTGTGTTTTTGTTGCTGTATGGTTTATGGTATCCTCTTAAAGGAGATTTATGGGTATATTTACAGGTGACAGGAACGATTTATCTAGCAAGTATGTCCGTTATTTTAATAGCTGTTTGCTATTGGGAAAAAGCCAATGATTGGGGCGCAATGGCAGCAATTATTGTGGGAAGTGCCATTCCTATTACCTTCTTAGTATTCCAGCAATTGGACAGCACTAAGGAATTAGCAACTAGTATTGGCCCTTATAAATCAGGAGCCGCTACCTATTTTTTGACGGCTCTAGCGATGATTATAGGGTCATACTTAAAGCGGATGGTTAACCCGAAAGTAGTAAATTTAGGCTAAATACTAAAATCAATGATGACTATGACAACTAGATTTTTAAACCAAATTGCCATTGTAACAGGTGGTGCAAGAGGCATTGGCAAAGGCATTGCCAAAAGACTAGCAAAAGAAGGCGCAGTAGTTTACATTTTTGATATTCGAGCAAAAGAATTGAAAGAAACAGTCGCCAAATTTAAATCCCAGAAATTAACAATTAAAGGTCAAATAGTAGACATTACTAAAGAAAAGGAAATCAAAAAAGTCATCCAAAAAATCACCAAAAAACATCAGCGATTGGATATTATGATCAATTGCGCAGGAATTGTTGGTGGAACAGGTAATAAAATAGTGAATTATACCACCAAAACCTTTGAAAAAACGATTGCGATTAATTTAACAGGCGCATTTTTACTGACCAAATACTGTATTCCTTCGATGTTGAAAAATAACTATGGGCGCATTATACATCTTACTTCTATTGGTGGTAAAGATGGTAATCCGAATATGGTTGGTTATGCGGTAAGTAAAGCAGGCTTATTCGGTTTGATAAAAGGCGTTGGGAAAGAATATGCGGAAAAGGGAATTACTGTTAATGGTATTGCCCCCGCCGTAATAGCAACCGATTTGAATGAAAATACAGACCCAAAAGTATTGCAATATATGATCGATAAGATCCCGATGAAAAGATTGGGAACGGTTGAAGAAGTAGCTGCTTTATGCTGCTGGATAGCCTCTGAAGAAGCTAGTTTTAATACGGGATTTGTCTTTGATTTATCAGGCGGAAGGGCGACTTATTAGTGAAAGAAACCTAGAACCAATCACCCCTGCTTTGGAGGGAGTAGGGGGAGGATTTCGTTATTATATTCGGTTTCAACAAATCAATTTTATGTTTTGATAAAGCCCCAAGGTGGATAATGTTTTGAAAACAACATTTGTCAATGGTCCAAAAATGAAAAGCGAGGAAATAAGATTTTTAAAACTCAAAAATGAACCTAACAACTCACATATTATCCATTTTTTTATTCTTATATCTCTATGGAGGTGAAAGAACAACGAACCTGCTAGTTCCTCCTGAGATATGCGATAATGCAATTGATGATGACGGAGATGGAAAAATAGATTTGAATGATGAAGATTGTTTTTGCCCAATATTAAAACCAGAATCCCTTATCCCAAACCCTTCTTTTGAAGAACAAGATTGCTGCCCAGAACAACATTCTAGTGTAAACTGTGCTACCGCATGGTTGCAAGCCTCCGAACCAACACCAGATTATTACCACATTTGTGGTTGGACGGCTAATGAGGCCTTTCCTCGCCCTTTACCAGATGGAGAGGGATTTATAGGATTTATAGATGGTACCGTTAACGGAGATGTCAACCCCAACTGGAAAGAATATGTGGGAACTTGTTTACCTCAACCACTTCTACCAGATTCGTTATATCGCTTTCAATTTTATATAGGTTTTTTAGATAGATCAATCTCGCCTAGTATGGATCTAGTTATTTATGGTACAACCGAATGTGATAATATACCTTATGGAATAAAAGATGCCAATTTTGGTTGTCCGACTAACAGCTTGAAATGGTTGCGTTTAGGTTCAACGAGTGTTTTTGGAAACAATGAATGGAAACAGTTCAATTTTACCTTTAAGACTTCTCAAAATATTCAAGCTGTTATAGTTGGTCCTGACTGTTATCATAGTACTATATCCAATAATACTTATTACTTCCTAGACAAACTGGAACTAGCAGAAGATACCAATTTTGATGTTAATATTGAAGTGAATGACCAACCTTGTTCGCCTAATTTAGCTTTTGAAATTGCCTATAAAGAAGGGTATAATTACCAATGGTATAAGGATGGAGTTGCTATTATCGGAGCCACTTCCAATGTTTTAAGTAAACCCTCTAAGGTAGGGAAGTATGAAGTGAAGATAGTAAATGAAAAAGGATGTAAAATTTCTGAACCCTATATTCACAACCTACCTTCTGTGTTTACTCAAATCACTCAAACGTTTTGCTCAGGAGATTCTCTTACCTTTGATAATCAGCAATTAACAGTTCCCGGTTTCTATTGGGATACTATGAAGACAGTCAAAAATTGTGATAGTATTATTAGACTCGAATTAAAATTAGCCAATTCTTTTGAAAAAGAAATAACCGTAAAAATTTTCCCTTCTGAAACCTACAAAATTGGAAATTTTAGCTTTAATATACCCGGTGAGTATATACAAACAATAGCTTCCGAAAATGGTTGTGATAGTACGATTTATTTAAAATTAGATCATTATAGGATTTATATCCCTAATGTTTTTTCGCCAAATGGAGATGGTATAAATGATGTCTTTTCCATATTTGACGGAGAGGACTTACATACTATCTCAACTTTTCAAATATTTGACCGTTGGGGCAATTTAATATTCGAGGAAAAGAATATGCCTCTTAATGGAGGTTGGAATGGCAAAATAAAAAATCAAAATGCTCCTGAAGCAGTATACATTTATCAATCAAAAATTTTGATGAATGATGCAAAAGAAAGAAGCATTTCTGGCATAATTACTTTGCTACGATAAAATTTAATCATTAACTCTAAATTAATAAAATTATGGAGCATTGGTTTTGGTTGGGACTTTTAATGATTACCATATTATGGTACATCATTGTGACAATAGTAGTGGCTATTCGAGGAGGAAAAAACATTAAAGAAATGATAAGGCAATTAAAAAAATGAGTCGTGTATTAAAGAGTTGATGTTCGTAAGAAAAATAATTGTTGTATTAACCTCTGCGGACGCTGCCTCCTCTGCGTGCAAAATGTAAATTAACCACTTTAAGACACTACCAAAAAATGATACTATGGCAAAAATATATTACGTAGGCGATTGGGCGATTTTAACAGGCCCTGTTTTTGCAGAAAGCCCCTTCCAATTTGCGCCCAAAGGGCTAGAAATTTTCAACTACGGCGTCTGGCTAAAAGATGCTTTAGAGTCTTCAGGGGAACATACCGTTACTTCTGTTCCCTCGTGGGATTTTTATAAATTGGGACCAGGGGAATTTGAACAAATTATTGAGGACTATGATGTTTTAATTTTTAGTGATTTTGAAGGGAAATTATTACAATTAGCGCCCGATTTTTTTGATAGAGCAGCATTTGGAAAAGGCATTTTAACCTTTCCAGATAGAGCCAGATTAATTGTAGAAGCGGTCAAAAAAGGCAAGCGTTGTATGTTTTTGGGTGGCTGGTATTCTTTTACAGGAGAGATTGGCAAAGGCGGTTGGGGTAGAACTTTATTAAGAGACATCTTACCTGTCCAATGTTTGCCGACGGAAGATTTAGTAGAAAGTACCGAAGGGTATTATCCCAAATTGACGAAGAAAGGGAAAAAAGCTTTAAAAAAGCTAGATTTAACAGACATTCCACCCATTTTAGGTTATAACGAAACCATCCCCATTCCAGAAGGAAAAGTATTAATGACCTTTAAAGAAACAGGACATCCAATGCTAGTTACCAGAAAAGTAGGGAAAGGAAAGACGTTGGCTTATACCTCCGACCCCGCACCACATTGGGCAGCGAATTTTGTGTATTGGAAAGGCTATAATGATTTTTGGTTGACTTGTTTGGATACATTGTTAAAATAAAATTTTAATTAAGGACTTAAGGCCCCAAGTAAGAAAAATCTAAGCCCCAAAATTAAAAATCCTGCCCCTATAATGAGACCCAAACAACCAATATTTGACCCTTTTAATAGTCCTAAAACATACAAAAACAAAGTGACTATAAATAATAAAAATGCGCCTACAAATAAAGCAGGAGCAAAAGCGGTCAATAAGGAAAAAATAGCAGAACTAATGCCAGTTATTATTGCCCAATCAGGTTCTGCTAATTTAGCGGTTTTCATCTTTTGAAGTAAATCGGTTCTGGTTACTTTTTTATGAGCTAAGGAAGGTTGATTTTTTAAAGATTTTTTAAGCCGATGTTTGGTGAAGTCCAAAAAAACACGGTGTTTTAATTTTAACTTTATACCCAGCATTTTAGCTAAGTCTTTATTTTTAATGTTGACTAATTGCCTATAAGTAAGAGTGTCAATCTGGACATTAGTTTTAGGCTTGGAAATATAGATGGGATTGGCATATAAATTAGTCAAAAAGCAGAAAAACATAAAGCTCAAATAGTCTCTTAGAAAGTAGCTCTTTTTCATTTTACTTAGTTTTTAGAAATTAAATTATTCAGAAACTATGCAAAAATAGAGAGGTGTCAAAATATTTATTACGTCTTGGGTTAAACAGGACTTGGTTAGGGATGAACTGGATGAATTGCCAATATTATTTTAGCAATTGCTGCGAGTCAATTTGAAAAATATTTACCAATAATGTTCTTTATAATGCTTACCTTTAATACTTATTAGTTGGTGTAGAATTGTTTCTAAAATAAACGAAGAATGAAGCGAATTATCGGCTTACTATTGTTTTTAAACATTGCGAATATTGCTTTTGCTCAGCAGGAACAAACCCTAAAATGGTGGAATCCTTCCGATACTGAAGTACCTGTAATTTCAGGTCAAGCATGGCCAAATGAAGTGGCGTCTATTTCCCATCGACTTCCAGCAAGGGCAGAAAAAGACGTTAGAGTACCTGTCTGGAATTTATCCAAACAATCGGCAGGACTATCAATAAGATTCTGGACGAATGCAAAAAACATTTCAGTTAGGTACAAAGTAAAAGGAAACCTTGCTTTACCACATATGCCAGCTACGGGTGTTAGTGGAGTGGATTTGTACAGTAAAACTTATCATGGGGAATGGGCTCGCTGTTGGGGAACTTATTCTATCAAACAAGCATCCAATTATGAGTTTATGATTGATGACAATACGGCTGCTTATAAGGAATATGGCAGAGAATACCAACTGTTTTTACCGCTATATAATGAAGTCGATTCTTTGGAAATAGGGGTTGAAGAGGAGTCCTTTTTTATAGTACAACCGCTTAGAAAAGAAAAGCCAATTGTTGCTTATGGAACGTCTATTTGTCAGGGCGCTTGTGCCTCTAGACCGGGCATGGCTTGGACGAATATTTTAGAAAGAAAATTAGAAAGACCTGTGATTAATCTTGGCTTTTCGGGGAATGGCAGATTAGAGCCTGAATTAATTGAGTTAATGGCGGAAATTGATGCGAAACTATATATTTTAGATTGCTTACCTAATATAAGACCAGATAAAGATGATGCCTATCAATTAACGCTGGATGCCGTAAAGAAATTAAAAGAAAAAAGGCCAACGGTTCCCATTATTCTAACCGCACATATTGGATACGCTAATAACTCTACCAATCGAAAAAGTAAAACGGAATACCTTCCTTATAATAAAGCATTAAATCGTGCTCTTCATGCTTTAAAAGCAGCAGGATATACCGATATTTTCTTGTTACAAGAAGAAGAGCTAGGACTTGATTTTGATTCGTATGTAGATTATATCCATCCAAATGATGTCGGAATGGTAGAATATGCGGATGCTTATGAACAATTAATAAGAAAAATATTAAAAGAAAAAGTTGGCAGTATTTCTACCACTATTCCCAAAACGCAGAGTAGAGATATTAGTGTGTATAAATGGGAAGATAGGCATCAAGAAATTCTCGAATTAAATAAAATTGATGCACCTAAAATTTGCCTATTTGGTAACTCGATTACGCATTTCTGGGGCGGCGCACCTAAAGCGAATATAGCTAGAGGACAAGATTCTTGGGAAAGCATTATGAAACCAAGGGGGATTCGTAATTTTGGATACGGCTGGGATAGAATAGAAAATGTTCTTTGGAGAATCTATCACGATGAGTTAACAGGGTTTGAAGCAGAGAAAATCATTTTTATGATTGGCACGAATAATCTACATCTTAATACCGATAAGGAAATTATTGGCGGCTTGGAAGCATTAATAAATGCCGTTAGAATCCGTCAACCCAAAGCTGATATTTTGTTCATTGGGATATTACCAAGAACAGCGCAAGAAGAACGAGTTAAGCGGCTTAATCTTAAAATATCGGAATTGGCAGATATAGAAAATATTGATTATGCCGATATTGGTCAACCTTTATTACTAGCAGATGGAAAGATAGATGCTTCTTTATTTACGGATGGGTTGCACCCTAATAAGGAAGGGTATCGAATGCTTGCAGGGCAATTTCAACAAATACTTCAACAAAATAAAAAGGATTAATTCTAAATCATTATCAATGAAAAACTATCCCAGTATTTTTAACGATGTAGTTGGTCCCGTCATGCGTGGTCCTTCGAGCTCCCATTGTGCGGCTTCTTTACGGATTGGCAGATTATGCCGAGACTTAATGGATGGAGAAATCAGCGATATTTTAATTGAGTTTGATCCAGCAGGTTCGCTGGCGACGACGCATAAAAGTCAAGGTTCTGATATGGGGCTATTTGGCGGCTTTTTAGGATGGGAAGCCTTTGACGAGCGATTGCAATTTTCCGAGGAATACATCGAAAAAGCAAAGATAAATATTGACTTTATTATTAATCCGTTGAGTATTAGCAAACACCCAAATACTTATCAACTGACCCTAACTTCACCAAGGGAATGTAGGAGATTGGTGGCGATTTCTACGGGAGGCGGAATGATTGAAGTGATTGCCATTGATGGGGCAAAGGTTTCTATGGCAGGGGATTATTATGAAACTTTGATTTATTGTGATTCCCCCGAAATGGTACAGGCATATCTAACAAAAGTGTTTGATGCCGATTCCATTGAATGGCATGATGGAGAACAGCCCTTTATTGAAGTCAAAGCACAGCAGTTTTTACCAGAAACCTTTTGTGAAGAATTACTGAAATTTTCAGAAGTAAAGCAGATTAAAAAATTAGCACCTGTATTACCAATTATGGCGAGAAAGGATATCAGCGTGCCTTTTATTACTTGCGCAGAAATGCTACAGTATAATGAAGGAAAAAATTTGTCGCTTTGGGAATTAGCCATGGCTTATGAAAGCGAACGTGGTAAAATTACAGCAACTGAAGTATTTGAAAAAATGCGAGACATTTTGCAGATTATGGAAAACGCAATTCAGTTGGGTTTAAAAGGAACGGAATATAAAGATAGAATTTTAGGCAGCCAGTCTTTACAATTTAAAGAACAATTAGCACAAAAACGATTACCTGGAGGAGATGCCAATAATTTGATCATTATGTATGTGTCTGCCATGATGGAAGTGAAAAGTTCGATGGGTGTTATCGTGGCTGCACCAACAGCAGGTTCTTGTGGAGCATTGCCTGGTGCCATCATTGGCATGGGAACATCCATGAATTTAACCGAAGATGAAAAAGTAAAAGGCTTATTAGCAGCAGGTTTAATAGGCGTATTTATCGCTGCGCATGCCACTTTTGCTGCCGAAGTAGGCGGCTGCATGGCAGAAACAGGAAGCGGTGGTGGTATGGCAGCGGCAGGCATTGTCGTCATGGCAAATGGTACGCTAAATCAATCCCTTGCGGCAGCATCTTTAGCTTTACAAAATTCATTGGGTTTAATTTGTGACCCTATAGGAAACAGAGTAGAAGCACCTTGTTTGGGACGGAATGTGATGGCGGCAACGAATGCAGTCGCTTGTGCAAATATGGCATTATCTAATTACCAACATTTAATTCCATTAGATGAAGTCATTGAGACCATGAAAAAAGTGGGGGATGAAATTCATCATACTTTGAGATGTACCAATTTAGGCGGATTGTCTATCACAAAAGCGGCTAAGGAAATCGAAGCAAAATTGGAGGAGCAGTCACCTGTTTTTTATAAAGTGTGCTGATTTTAAGTTTTTTATCCGTGGAGGCTATCCGTGGGAAACTAGAATACACTTTTCTCCACGGATGATTTTGTAGTTCTACACCTCATTTATTAGTACTAAGAGAAATAAAATATGATTACAATAATCTGGGTTTCGTTGATTGTTTTGGGTGTCCTGTTTACCGCACTTTTAGTCCGAGATGTGCTTAAAAATAAACATCATCTAGAACGAGTAAGTATCTGGAAAAATGCATTGATTGGATTTGTGGTCAATTTCTTTGATGTTTTTGGCATTGGCGCTTTTGCGCCTCAAACAGCGCTGCTAAAGTTTACCAAACAGACAGATGACAGCGTGCTGCCTGGGACTTTAAATGTCACGAATACTATACCTGTATTAATCCAAGCGACTATCTTTATTCAAATTATAGAAGTGGATGTATTAACGCTGGTATTGATGCTGGTTGCGGCTACAATCGGTGCGATTATAGGCGCCGATTTCATTTCTTCCTTACCCGTAAAATCTATACGATTAATGATGAGATTTGCGCTGTTAGTTACCGCTTTTTTTATGTTTGCCACACAAATGGAATGGATTCAAGGAGGAGGAGACGCAGTAGGATTAAGTGGTTATAAATTAGGGATAGCCGTTGTGGTAAATTTCATTTTAGGTGCATTAATGACCGCAGGAATTGGTTTGTATGCGCCATGTATGGCATTGGTCTTTGCTTTGGGAATGTCTCCAAAAGTAGCTTTTCCAATTATGATGGGTTCTTGTGCTTTTTTGATGCCCTTTGCATCTGCTAAATTTATTCAAAAAGGTGCTTATAACAGAAAAGCAACGATTTCAATGGCCATACCAGGAGCCATAGCGGTATTATTTGCCGTTTATTTTATTAAATCTTTGCCTATCGACCAATTAAAAATCATTGTGATAGTAGTTATTTTATATACAAGTGCTATTATGTTTAAGGATGCTTTTAAAGAAGTACCGCCTGTTTCCGTTGAGCATTAATTAAGGAGAATTGAAGAAAAAAGTGAGTGAATTTTTGAAATGTAATCTTAAAAATCAATATTGTACAAATTAATCATTCATCGCTTATAGTTCATTATTGTCTAATAAGCTGATTGAGAATGGGCGATTTGCTAAATTTTCAAAATTTAGTAAATCTTTAAAACCTTGAATTTCAATGAAATCAAGATTTATAGCGCGTCAGATAAAAAATGATAAACATCCGTGTCCCTTCATCTACCCGTGGTAGCAATTAATACCACGGATAGATGAAGGGACACGGATATTGGATATTCTTTAATTGTATTATTTATTTTAATAATATATTTTTTCAATCTATTTATCTATACTAAATCTGCTAGATTTAGCAAATCAGGGCTTCTCGGTCAGCCTGCTGAGCTTCATTCATCAATTTTCAAACTATGAAAAATCACCGTCTACTAACTCAAATAGCCCTTCTTTCATTACTATTTACCTGCTTCATTATAGCTTGCAAAACAAAACTAGCTACCGTTCCCATTGCCCCATCATTTGTACCTAAAATTAAACTCGGCTCAAAAGGATTGCACGGATATATTGCTTATGATGCGCCAAAGTCACCAGAAGGATATGGACTAGGTGTATCGTTTTATACAGCAGCATGGGCATTAATTGACCAACCAATTGCTAATTTTCAAATAGGCTTACCAGGCACTTGGATTATCCCTGATAATTTAGATAATGAAACGATTCCTCTATGTCCAGTTGGTACATTGGCTAGAGATAATTGGGATGAAAGAGGCCCCACTTATAGAGATGTTTTTCAAACTTTAGAAGGCGGCTTAGGCTATTGGGCAGGTAATAAATATAGATATGGTGGACCAAAATTTAGTATGAATGCGACGGCTAATTGTTATGATTTTGAAATTGCCAGCCCTGGTTGGTCGTTCTTTTATGATGATAATACTTTGCCTACCGAACGACTGGGCATCGCTCAATTGCACAATAGGCTATTAATTCCACCAGATGCGCTGACTTTTGATGGAACCCCTCAAGGAGAATTTATGGGCTATTCTTATATGGCTTTACCTTTTACCGATGCTGTGGAAGGAACAACCCCGACAGGAAATCAGAGCTGGACATGTTTTATCAATACAGAAAATTTTAAAGGACCAATCGCTTATTATTTACCAGAAACTTGGAGTAAAATTTCGATAGATTATCCGATCATAAATGGTAGAGGTTTGGATACTCGACCAGGAATTATTAGAGGCGGTGCGATGGAAATCAACACCGTACCCGCCTTTGAAAGTACAGATAAAGCAGGGAATGTCTATACAAAAATCCCTAAACTCAAATTTCCTGTAAATGAAAATGGGAAAGCTGCTTTAGTCCAAGACCTTACTTATTATAATGAAGCCGCTTTATTTAATGATTTCCTAAATTGGAGAAAAACGAATACGTCCATTATGGGTACGTTCAAAACAAAAGGTGCGCATAAACCGAAACTAAGCACAAAAGCACCGAAATACAAACAAAATGGAAAACCGATTATTGCTGTGGAAGAAATCTTTTATACAGAGATATTAGAATCCAATACTTTTGGTTTGCAATGGAAGACAAATTCCAAATTTGAAAAAGGCAGTTTTCCTCAATATTTTAAAGAAGTCGATGGTAATATTATTCCCGTGACGCCTCAAGAATTGCCAAAAGAAACTGGGTTGTACCAAAAAGAATTTCCAATCGCCGAAAAGAAACCACCATTTAGTTCGCCTACGGATGGGGTTTGGAAAACTCCAGGTCCAGCTGCTGGCCCATTTGAAACCACTTTGAATGATGGTTCTACCGTCACTTATTATTGGTATAAATTTATTGACCAACCCGTTTTTCAACAATTTAATTGGACGCAAGATAAAAAAGATGAACTTCAATACCTTGTAGAAAAAGTGCATAAAGAATGGCCCATTGATAGAAATTATATTGCGCCTCCAACTACAGGCAAGTTAGTCAAATTAGACCCAGCACTAATTATTAGTCCGCCAGCAGGATTGGAATTTGGTTATGTGCCTATTGTGACGAAACAAGACCGAGCTTATTAAATAAATCAGAGCTTCCAGAACTCCAAGTTCTGGAAGCTCTAGACCTTTTGGCATAAAGTCTATTTTACAACCAAAACATTACTCTTTAGATGCGGAAACCTATTTTACTATATTGGTTTTTCCTGTGCTTCTTTACTACTCAGTTAGCTGGGCAATGTTTGGAGATAACGGCTAATGAGCAACTGAAAATTTGTAGTTCAGAACAAGGGCTATTGTCGGCTACCACTAACGGAACCGTTCTATTTTCAGAATGGACACCTACCAAAGGACTCAATAATCCATTGAGTTTAAATTCATTGATTACCGAGCCTTTCGATACGACTTATACCTTGCGGGTAAAAGGATTTTTAGAATCAGAAAATTTACTCACTAATAGCGATTTTAGCGAGGGTGATGTAGGGTTTACCTCTCAATATGAGCCCGAAAGTACTAAACCCGAAGGTTATATCATTGGAACAATAGGAACTGAATTATTTGCAGAAGCAAAGGAATGTGAAGACCACAGTACACCTGAAGCAGGTGGTAATATGATGATGGTCAGGGTTTCGGAGTCGTCAAATGTTGAAATTTACTGTCAAGAAATAAAGGTAAAATCTAATCAGGATTACCATTTTAGAGGCTTTGCTACGGGATTAAAATTAAACGACCCACCAATTATTGTATTAAAAATAAATGGAGAAATTATTTCAATTGGCACTTTGGGATCTTTTGCTTGTTCTTGGCAACAGATAGCAGGTGATTGGAATGCAGGAAGCACGAATACTGCTAAAGTTTGCATTTTCGTGAGTCCAGAAGATATTGGAGCAGGAACTGATTTTGTATTAGACGATATTGGCTTTTATGAGGTGTGCGAAATAGAAAAGAAGGTAGTAGTAGAAGTATTGGATTTTGAGGTAACTATAGCCGAAGCAATTGGATTGACTTGTGGAGACAGTTTAGGCTTATCGGCAACCGTAATTCCCGAAGACCTCAATTTTACGACTGAATGGGCGACTATAGATGGTCATTTTGTAAACGGAGAAACTAGCTTATTTCCTATAATAGATGCAGTAGGTACTTATGAATTATCGGTCAGAACGACTATAGATGAACAAGCTTGTAGTGCAAATAAAACGGTCGAAGTCTATACCATTAGTGAAGATACCTTAACCATTTTTAAATCAGAAAATCTGCATTGCAATCAAAAAAAAATTAGCTTAAGCGCAGTAGACGCAGTCAATCAAACTGAATTTAGTTATCAATGGAAAAGTACAGATGGACACATTCTTTCTGATGTAACAAATACAACAATCCAAGTTGACCAACCTGGTCTTTATGAATTGCAAAGAAGGAATTTAGATGGGACTTGTCCACAAACAGCGGAAATGAGGGTAGCGGAAACTAGTTTAGAAGATTTTACTTATGAGGTAATGATTCCTAATTGTGAAACAGCGACAGGCACTATTTTATTTAATGAAATAACTGGAGGCGAAGCGCCTTTTTACTATTCGATTGATAGTGGTCAAACTTTTTTGGCTAATCGAGTTTTCCCTGATTTATCGGGTGGTACGTATGATTTAATCATTCAAGATGCCAATGAATGTGAAATATCCAAAAGAACTAGTTTTACTTCTTTTATAGGTGTTCAATTGGATTTACCCAATAGTATTCGTGTCAAAACGACAGATAATTATCAATTGCCACTACAAATCAATTTGGTAGGTTCTTTAATTGAAAATATTGAATGGACGCCTGCTATTGGACTAAGTTGTTCAGACTGTATTCAACCCTTTTTGACCAGTAGTAAATCACAGATTTATAAAGTAATTGTGGAAGATAGCAATGCTTGTATCGCACAAGCTAGTATTCAAATTGAAGTAACAGAACCTTCTGATGTTTATATTCCTTCTGTGTTTTCTCCTAATAAGGATGGACAGAATGATATTTTTCAAATTCATGCTAATTCTCAACAGGTAAAGAAAATTACCCGTTTCCATATCTTTGACCGATATGGTAATTTGGTTTTTAGCCAAAGGGATTTTTTACCGAATACTGGGGAGCATGGTTGGAATGGGTACTATAAAAATGAAGCGATGCCCATAGGTATTTATGTCTATTCGGTGGAAGTGGAATTAGCTGATGGGCAATTAGCCCTTTTTAGCGGAGAGGTTGGGTTAGTGAAATGATTACTGGCTAAAAAATCACCTAATAAGCACGCTCATTTCCTAAATATTTACTACCTTCCCTAAAAATAAAACCTTATCGAATCGCCAATTTTACATCATGAAAAACTACCTCATCCTAAGCTTTTTTCTATTAATTAGTATTGGTCTTTTTGCCCAAAAAGCAAGCATTCAAGAAGAAAAGCGAAGCTTAAAAACCTATCCATTCAGCGACCCAGACCCAGTTCCCATTTTAACGGATAATGTCAAAATCTACCCTTACTTTAAGTACGATGGATATAGCCAGGAAGCACAAAACCAAGATTGGAAAGTAGTGAAACTAGAAAACGACTATGTTGAAGTTTTTGTCACACCAGAAGTAGGTGGTAAAGTCTGGGGTGCGATAGAAAAATCAACTGGAGAAGAATTTATCTATCGAAATGAGGTGATGAAATTTCGGAATATTTCCATGCGAGGTCCTTGGACTTCGGGGGGCATAGAATTTAATTTTGGTATCATTGGGCACCATCCGTCTACCGCAACACCTGTAGATTACGTGCTACAAGAACACGAAGATGGAAGTGTATCTTGTACGGTAGGAAATATAGATTTGCCTTCTCGAACGCAATGGCGAGTAACCATTCGTTTGCCTAAGGATAAAGCCGCTTTTGAAACGGATGCCTTGTGGTATAATCCAACATCGATGAATCAATCCTATTATAATTGGATGACAGGTGCTGCACCTGCTCGTTCCGATTTTGAATTTTTTACCCCAGGTAATGAATTATTGGAGCATAGTGGAGAAGCCCGACCTTGGCCGATAGATGATATGGGAAGAAATTTGGCTTTGTATAAAGAAAATAATTTTGGTCCTAGCAAATCCTATCATGTAGTTGGCGAATATAATGATTTTTTTGGTGGCTATTACCACGATGCCAAATATGGTTTTGGACATTGGGGGGAATATGAGGCGATTCCTGGACAAAAATTATGGTTATGGGCTTTGTCCAGAAGAGGTGGAATTTGGGAAGATTTATTGACCGATACGGACGGACAATATATTGAATTTCAGGCAGGCAGACAGTTTTTACAATATTTTCCCGGTGGTCATGACAATCCACAAACGCAAGCTAATTTTGAACCTTATTCGGCGGATACTTGGCGAGAAGTTTGGTTTCCTGTAAAAGAGATTGGAGGGCTGTCAGATGTATCTGAAAATGCAGTAATGAATGTAGCCGAAGCAGATGGCATATTAACGATTGGTTTAAATTCTTTTATAAAAACGGAAGCAAATTTACAAATTCGTAAAGATGGAAAATTATTCCATGAAGCTAGGTTAGATTTAGCACCAATGGAAGTTTTTACAAAAAAGTATACCATAAAAGGAGCTGAAAATTATAGTATTCACATTCCTGAATTAGACCTTCATTATACCTCCAATCCAGATGATTTATTAATTGAAAGACCATTTCATACAGGCGATATACCTGCTATTAGTTCTAATGAAAAACTATACAAAGCAGGGTGGGAGGATATGAAATACCGTTTATATAGGGAAGCAAAAGAAAAATTTGAGAAAGTTTTAGCGACTGACCCTTTTCATATCAATGCCCTACTAGGCATGGGAGAATTATTATACCGAAAAGGATTATATGAAGAAGGTTTAACGTATGCAAATAAAGCCTTACGCTTAGATACGTATCATCCAAAAGCAAATTATGTAGCAGGGATTTTATATCGAGGGAAAGGAGATAATTTAAATGCCAAGGAAGCTTTCGGTTGGGCAGCTCGGTCTATGGAATTTAGGTCAAATGCTTATGCACAAATGAGTGAATTATTATTGGCAGAAGGACAATTTGACAAAGCTAAAAAATATGCTAAAAAAGCCCTAGACTTTAATCAGTATAACCTGAATGCTTGGCAAGTAGTGGCGATTGCTACTAGACAAACGACTGATTTTAAAACCGCCGAAGAAGCCCTTAATAAAATCGAAAAAATTGACCCAATCAATCACTTTGCTAAATTTGAACGATATTTATTAAGTGGAAATGCATCAGATTTAGCAGCCTATAAAACAGCGAATCGCTCAGAATTGTCTTATCAAACGTATTTAGAACTAGCCATAGATTATTATAATAAAGGTCAAAATAGTGCAGCGGTAAAAGTGCTGGACGCCGCTCCACAACATCCAATTATTGATTTATGGTGGGCTTATATTCAAGAGGATAGTGGGTCAAAATATTTAACAAATATTGGACAGTTATCTCCTGAATTAGTCTTTCCTTTTAGACGGGAAACTTTAGCCGCTTTGGAGTGGGGAAACGAACATGCCAATAACTGGAAACTAAAATATTATCATGCCTTAAATCTATGGGGTAAAGATAGAAAAGCAGAAGCAGCCAGTATTATGGAGGCTATTGGCAATACGCCTGACTATGCGCCATTTTATTTAGCAAGAGCTAATTTCTTAAAAGATTTTGCGGCAAAAGACCCAATAGTTGACCTGAAAAGAGCGCATCAACTAGAGAATAATAATTGGAGAACTTGGATGGGATTAATCAATGATAACATCGACAAAAAACAATGGAAAGAAGGATTAACTATTGCAGAGGATGCTTATGAAAAGTTTCCTGAAAATTATGCCATCGGAATGAAATTCGCTCAAATTTTGAACGAAAATAGGCTGTACGATAGGAGTATTAAGTTACTCGATCGAATTAAAGTTTTACCTTTTGAAGGGGCATCGGAAGGGCGACTTTTATATGAGAAAGCACATTATTGGCAGGCATTAAAACAAATGCAGGAAAAAAATTATACCGTTGCTTTAAGCTTATTGAAAAAAGCTAAAACCTGGCCCGAAAATCTAGGTGTAGGAAAACCATTTAATCCTGATGAACGAATTCCTAATTACTTAACAGCCCATTGTGCGCAAAAAATAAGCAATAATAAAGTGGCAACAGAATCAATGAAAGCTGTAGCAACCTATACTCAAAATAACCTGAATCTTGCTACGTCAAATCATTTATTAGGCTTAAAAACACTAGAAGAAATAAGTGGTATGGATGCTGCCAAAACACTTTTAAATACGCTATTGCAAACCCATAAAGATAATCCGACAATAAAATGGGTAGCGGCTCAATTTTTAGGTAAGCGGAAAACAAAAGAGGAAATTCAAAAAGGGATAACGAAAGATTTAGCCTTAGTTACCAAAATTGCTGAATTATAAAGAAACTTAATCGATGAAAAGAAGAAATGCTCTAAAAAATATAACGGTAGCAGCAGGTGGTAGTTTAGTCCTACCTGCTACCTTGTTTTCTAGTTGTCAATCGGATGGCTATCAACCACTTTTTTTTACAAAAAAGGATCTTGTTTTATTGAATGAAATAGGAGAAACGATTCTTCCAGAAACCGTTGATAGTCCTGGCATCAAAGCGCTAAAAATCGCCAATTTTATGGATGTGTATGTGGCGGATTGTTATAAAGAGGAGCAGCAAAAGATAATACAAGAAGGGCTAATGAAATTTCAAAAAGATTGTCAAGAAAAAGTAGGAAAGTCGTTTTTAAAAATGACGACCCCACAAAGGCATAATTGGTTAGTTGATTTAGATAAAAGCGCGAAAGAAAGCAAGACCAATCACTATTTTACTTTATTAAAAAGTCTAGTTTTATTGAGTTATTTTACAGCCAAAGATGGTGCGACAAAGGCATTAAGGTATCTTCCAATTCCGGGTAAATTTGAAGGCGATTACCCTTTTCAAGAAGGAGAGAAAGCATGGGCTTTGGGCTAACCTCTTATCAAGTAACTTCCCGTTACTTGATAAATTTTAACTGGTAGAAAAAGGACTTCAGGCTTTTTACCAGTTCTCTACAACTTGGATTAATTAAAAACCAACCAAAAAATGATCACCAATCAAAATACAGAAAAGAACCCCAATAATACCTTTGATGCAATAGTCATTGGTTCAGGAATCAGCGGCAGTTGGGCAGCGAAAGAACTCTGTGAAAAAGGATTAAAAACGATAGTGTTAGAAAGAGGAAGAGACGTTAAACATATCGGCGATTATCCAACTGCATTTAGTAACCCTTGGGATTTTCCACATCGTTTGCATAAAACACAAAAAATGCGAACAGAAAATCCAGTTGTTTCTCGCTGTTATGCCTTTGACGAATCGACGGAGCATTTTTTTGTAAAAGATACCGAACAGCCTTATATCCAAGAAAAACCATTTGATTGGATTCGAGGCTATCAGGTTGGTGGAAAATCTTTGATATGGGCAAGACAAACACAACGATGGAGCAAGTATGAATTTGAAAACCCCGCCAGAGATAAGTATACGATTCAATGGCCAATTGGCTATGAAGATATTGCGGATTGGTATACTTATGTGGAACAATTTGTCGGCATTAGTGGCAATAAAGATGGCATAGAAACCTTACCCGATGGGGATTTTCTACCACCTTGGGAAATGAATGTCGTAGAAAGAGAAATCCAACAAGACATCCTAAAAGAATATCCAGACCGACAGTTTATCATTGGTCGTTGCGCTCACTTAACCGAACCTAAAGAAATTCACAAAGCACAAGGCAGAGGACATTGCCAAGCAAGAAATTTATGTTATCGAGGTTGTCCTTATGGCGCTTATTTTAGTGCCAATGCATCTACTTTACCAAGGGCAGCACAAACGGGCAATTTAACGTTAAAAGCAGATTCCGTAGTGCATTCAATTTTATATGATGATAAAGAAAAAAAGGCAATTGGTGTCAAAGTCATTGACCGATTAACTAAGGAAATTCGACATTATTACGCTAAAATTATTTTTGTCAATGCAGCTACAGAGAATACGAATTTAATTCTGTTAAACTCTAAATCCGAACGATTCCCTAATGGTTTGGGCAACGATAATGGCTTATTAGGAAAATATATCGCTTTCCATAATTACCGAGGTTCTTTAACCGCCACTCGATCGGGTAATTTGGATAGTTATTATTTTGGACGGCGACCGACTGCCATTATGCTGCCTAATTTTAGAAATGTCCAACAACAAGACACCAACTTTCTAGGCGGCTATATGACTTTTTATACTGCTGCCAGAAAAAGTTGGAATAGAGCAGTAACAGGTGAACAAATTGGCGCAGCTTTCAAAGAAAAAATTTCCCAACCTGGCGAATGGTCGATTTATATGATGATGCAAGGGGAAACGATTCCTAAAGAGACAAACCATATTAGACTAAGTGCAGATAAAATAGATGAATGGGGAATGCCACAATTAATTGCTTCGGTTGATTATGATGAAAATGATGAAAAGGTATTACAAGATTTTTTAGCAGAAGGAGAAGCGATGTTAAAAGCAGCAGGTTGTGAAAATATACAAAGAGGCGATAGTCACCAAGCCCCAGGTTTAGATATTCATGTGATGGGTGGTGTCCGGATGGGTAAGGATCCGAAAACTTCCTTGTTGAACCAATGGAATCAACTGCATCATTGCCCGAATGTTTTTGTAACAGACGGCGCTTGTATGACTTCTACGGGTGTGCAAAATCCTTCTTTGACTTATATGGCTTTGACGGCTCGGGCGGCTAATTATGCGGTGGAGGAATTGAAAACTGGTAGAATTTAAGGAGTATCGCTAATGGTGTTAGGGCAAATTTAAAGTGACTGATAAAGAAAAAATATTTAGGGATTTAGAAATTTTTAACCTATACAGACGAATTAGGAGGATGGGATAACGGATTTAAACAGATTCAACGGATAAGAACGGATTTTCCTTAAAACATGCTATAACTCATGCTATAACTCTTGTGTATACTGCGAACGGGATAAATTTGTGAAATCAAAAAGTCTGAAATTTGAGATTTAACAAAGATTCTAGTTCAGATTGAAATTCGGAGTTTGCCTTTTTCAATGTCTGATTAATGGTTTGTTGAAATTGATTAAAGTCTTCGTAGTACTTAGCATACAGACATTTTTTCTTTAACCATTTCCACAATCGCTCAATGATATTGAGGTTTGGTGAATAAGAAGGTAAATACACCAAATGTATATTGAGTTGCCATGCTATATATCTAACCAAATCGCATTTCTGATAGCGAGCATTGTCTAGAACAATAAAGATCGGCTTCATATCAAAATAATAGATTCTAAGTTGATGCAAAAACTCTACTATAGAATTGGCATTGATATAAGTCTGGTTGGTAAAAAAGTGTATTTGTTGATTAACGGCATTGACTGCACCAAGTACATTATGTCGTTTTCGTCCAGAAGAACTTTTAATAAATACCCTTTTGACTGACCATAAAAAGCATAAAAATACCCCCATGACTATATGGGCAGCATCCATAAATAATAAATGAATTTGACCCAATTTTGCCTGATTAATCAAAGGATTAAGCGTATTTTCAACAAAATCAGCTTGCTTTTCAGGATTTGCTTTTGAAGGAATTTGACCTGTTTTTCGATATTTTAATTCATGTCGCTTCATCCACTCTCGAACTTGAGTAGGGCTTCTATTTAAGCCCGTCAGCTCTTTTATTCGGTAAACAGCTTCATTAGCTGTATGGGGTGGATGCTTTTCAAAATAGGTCAATAAACTTTCATTATGAGCTTCCAATTCACTTTTATTGGTGCCATATCCTACTTTTAGGATACCTTCATAACCTTCTTTATTCCATAAGTGGATATAATTGGTTACACTATTCAAGCTAATATCAGATAGTTGAGCTATTTCTTTATGACTATATGTTGTAGTAGCCTTTATTAAAATAGCTGTTAAGCGTTTTTGTACGAGCATACATGGATAAGAATATCTTTCGTATCTTAGTTGCTCAATGTCAGTTTTGCTGATGTTGAGGGTAAGCATATCTTTTTTAGTTTCGTCACTTAAAGATAGCTTACCTTTTCTTTTTTACAAATTCACAAATTTATCCCGTTTCTAGTATAGCTTATTTCTTTCATTTTCCTTTAGTTCCCAATATTTTTCAAAAAACTACCTAAATCCGTTGCCCTTTAATTATCCGTTGTAGCAAAAAACTGTACAACGGATATTACGAGCTAGACATAAGTTAAAGAATAAAATAGTATTATATGAAAATCGCTTTCTACCTTTTAATAACTTTGGTTAGCATATTAGCATGTTCCAATCCTAAATCAGAAGACGTCATTGATGTCTTAGTAATCGGCGAAGGAACAGGGGCAACGACCGCAGCGATTCAAGCGGCAAGAAGTGGCGCAAAAACAACTTTAGTGACCCCCATTTCATGGCTAGGTGGTATGATGACTGCCGCTGGTGTAAGCGCCACCGATGGGAATCACCAATTACCTGCAGGACTTTGGGGCGAGTTTAGAGATTCGCTTAGACAACATTATGGCGGAGCAGATTCCTTGTTTACGGGTTGGGTGAGTAACACTATGTTTGAGCCGAAAATTGGCGATTATTATTGGAAACAAATTGCGGCGAAGGAAGAGAATTTGACCATTATTTATGATACTCCATTTAAAACAATCGTTCGAGAATTTGACTTATGGGCAGGGTATTTTGAAGGCAGAACTGGTACAAAAAAAATTACGGCAAGAGTTGCGATTGACGGAACGGATTTAGGCGATGTAGCAGCTAAAGCAGGGGCAATTTTTGATATTGGTATGGATAGTCGGAGCAAAACGGGAGAAATAATGGCGCCCGAAATAGCCAATGATATTTTACAAGATTTGACTTATGCGGCGATTCTAAAAGATTTTGGGAAAGGAGTTAATAAAACGATTCCAAAACCTGCCAATTATGACCCAAATCAATTTTACTGTGCTTGTAAAAAGAATTGCCGTGACACAACGGTAACGACTACGGTACATCCCTGTGAAACCATGTTAACTTATGGCAAATTACCAAACGGTAAATACATGATTAATTGGCCCTTAAAAGGAAATGATTATTATGCCAACTTGATTGATAAATCAGAAGCAGAACGTAAAGCAATATTAGAAAAAGCCAAAAACAAAACCCTACAATTTATCTATTATATCCAAACAGAACTGGGCTATCCCCATTTAGGGATTGCGACAGATGAATTTCCAACAGCCGATGGTTTACCTTTAATGCCTTATCATCGAGAAGGGCGACGAATTCATGGTTTAGTACAAATGAATGTTAACCATATTTTGCAGCCTTATGATTCTTCGCTTTATCGAACAGGCATTGCTGTGGGCGATTATCCAATAGACCACCATCATTTTGAATATCCCAATGCGCCTGAAATTGACTTTCCAAAAGTGCCTTCTTTTTCTATTCCGCTGGGCGCGTTAATTTCTAAAGGAGTAGATAATTTCTTGATAGCGGACAAGGCAATTTCGGTGACCAATATTGTCAATGGATCTTCTCGTTTACAGCCAGTTATTGTGCAAGTTGGACAAGTGGCAGGTTTAGTAGGTGCTATTGCAGCACAAACAGGGACGTTCCCTAAAGATTTGGATATTAGATTTGTACAGCAAAAAGTGTTAGAATTTGGTGGTTACCTAATCCCTTTTATAGACGTAAAACCAGCGCATCCATTTTTTAGTATTCATAAAATTGCGGCAACCGGTCTATTAAAAGGACATGGAGTTCCTTATAAATGGGCGAATCAAACTTGGTTTTATCCAGATAGTACGATTCAAACAACTGTTTTTCACGAAAATATAAAAGGTTATGATTCGAGTTTTAATTGGCCTGCTACGCCAAATGAATTGTTAACGATTGGGGCAGCTTGTGATTTACTATTTGAATGGATAAAAACGGAACATGGAACAATGTATGGAGACAAAGAGCAATTTATGGAGAAAATAAAATCAAAGTGGAGCGGCAATAATTTTGATAAGAATCGACCAATAACTAGGGCTGAATTGGCGGTACTATTAGACAAATATATTAATCCTTTTGAACGACCGATAGATATGGAGGGGAATTGGAAATAGATGGGCTATTCGCTGGGAAACTAATCTACTGGTTTTTGCCCAACGGATTAATTGCCCAACGGATTTTGATATAAGAATTAGTGTTTATTCTGAAATTATTCGTATGGCAGCCCTCTCGCCATTAGCCTTTTGCCTTTCGCCGAATAAATTCTATTATTCTTTCACCAAAGTCACTTCCGTCATCCCATACATCAAACGATTAATATCATCGGCATTTAATTCTAATTTCCCTTTAATCGTTACTGCTTCAGCGGTATACTCAATCGCTTCTTTAGAAAAAACTTCCATAACGGTTTCTGGGCCTGCGCCACCACAGAAGAAACACATATTATAAGGAAAGGCAGAAAAGATAAACTCTTTATGACTTTTATAGCCTTCAACTGGAATTATGTAGCCTTTAATCGTTACTTCTTTTCCTTCTAGCGCTTTAATTTCTTTACTAAAAACAGGCACATCAATTTTAAAACCCATCAATTCGTCATACTCCTTTTTAAAAGTAATTTTAGCCAAAGTTTTCCACATATTCGGCGCTTTGGTTTCTTTAGCTACTTTAGCAGGGGCTGCTGAATCTTGTGCTTGTATACCCGTTGCCGTAAAAACAGCTAACAAGGCAAATAAAAATAATTTTTTCATTTATCGACTTTATTTAAGTTTAATTGAATGAATGTTGGTCTCTTCCTTATGACTCTAACAAACGAACACAAGGTACTGTTTTAGTCTAGGTAAAACTTTTAAAAACCTGTTAAAGTTTTGAAAAAGGAGTATTTTGAGCCACACAAAGGGGCAAAGATAGAAAGGTATAAAGGTAAATGGCACATTATTGACAGCTTTCTAAGGCTAAAGGACTAGTTCTTTATATTTCTGTCAACTTTTGTCCTTTTATCTAATAAACGTTTCACAAGATAACGATTCTCTTAACCAGTACGTTATCTATACAAAAGCAACATTGCTCCCATTGAATTTTATAATTGAAGTTGAAATTGAATTTGAAATTCAATAGGGGGTTATCCATCAAAGTACCATCACCAAGATATGAAGAAGTATTTATTTTTTAGTTTATGTTTGATTGCTAGTTGCCAAGTAGCAGAAGAATTAGAAACAACGGAGTATGCACCAGAATTTGCCATTCCTGTCATTACCGATGCCTCGGTTTCCTTTATCGAATTATGGGAAAATAATAGCCCAGAAGGACAATCCTTGGTCGTTGGACCAGACGGAAATTTAGTGTTTAAATATGAAAGCGAACCAGTTCAAGTATCTACACTTGACGTATTAGGCGCATTAGATTTTCCTGTCGTATCGGGTTTAACGGATACTGTTTCTGTATTGCCTTTTGTTTTGCCAGCGAATATTGTGATTGAAAAAGCAACGATTTCAGCAGGTTTTGTACTCTTTCAATTTCAACCAATAGGCGGTCAATTAGTCAATATTACCTTTACGTTGCCAGACATTAAATTAAATGGACAACCTTTGGAAATTGAAACCAATGGATTTGCAGGAACAACGCCTTCCGTAAGCTTAATTGGCTATACGTTTGAACCAAAAGGGAATGAATTAGAAATCAGATATACCGCTACCGATGTAGATGGAAACCCCGTTGTTTTAGAAAAGGCAGGAGTGATTGCTCGACCTACCTTACAATTTGTCTCGGGAACTTGGGGGAGAGAAGAGTTCCAATTGACGCCAGCTACCGTTGCGATAGACCTGTATGATGAGCGATTTTTAAATGGTAGTTTACGATTTTCTCAACCCACTATTACAGCAAATATTGAAAGTTCGTTTGGTGTACCTATTCGCTCTAGAGTAGACCTTTTAAATGCAACAACCAAGTCAGGTTGGAAAATGGATATTGATGCCTCTGCGATTGATGGAGTCGATATCAATTATCCACTTTTGGCAGAACGAGGAACGAGTAAGCAAACCACTTTACAAATAGATTATACCAACTCCAATATTGTAGAAGTTTTTGATACTCAACCAACAGAATTAGAATATGGTTTGACGGCCATTGCCAATCCAGAAGATGATCAAAATTTAACCGTTTTTATCGAAGATACGAGCACCTTTAAAGCCCAAGTAATCGTTGAAGTGCCTGTGATTGGTCGAGCACAAAGCTTTATCGCAACGGAAAATTTTGATATTCCTTTTGAGGATATTGAAGCGGTTTCAGAAGGGGAGTTTAAATTAATTGTGGAAAATGAATTACCCATTGGTGCGGAATTACAATTTTATTTTTTACAAGGTAATAAATTAATTGTTGATTCGCTGTTTCAAGAAGTTGCCCAAGTTGTCGCTCCTGCCGAGATTGACAATAATGGCAATGTAATTCAGGCAATTGAAACAACAACGTTTATTCCCATCGATGCTTCAAAAATGCAAAATATTATCGAAGCAGATAAAGTACAAGTTAAGGCGACTTTTCAAACGGCTGGAAATGGCGTACAGGATGTAACGATCAAAGCGGGTCAAACGATTAATTTTAGAATGGGTTTGCGGTTCAAACTTTGATTAGGACACAGAGGAAACACAAAGTAATTAAGTTCAGAAAATAAAAATTCTGTGTTTCCTCTGTGCCGCCTTAGGACCTCTGTGTCCTAAAAATTGTATAGTAGTGTAACCGTTTACCCTTGTAAAAAACAAAACCCGATTGAAGAACATCTCCAATCGGGCTTAGTAAAATTTAACCCTTTCGAGTTAGATCACCTATAACATCTTTATAAGGTTCCGCCGCTAAGTAACGGAACACCTACGTTTTATTCTTTAATCGCTAGATTTCTATATTTAGAAGTACCAACTAATTTGCTGTAATCTTTCGCATCTTTTCTGGAAGCTGGTCCACTCATTCTAGCCCCACCGATAGCGAAGTCAAATTCTTCCCAAGCGCCAAATACTCCGTCAGAAGAAGCAATAACGGAACCATCTACTTTTACTTTCCATTGCCCTTCTCCGAAGTCACAGCAGATACCATCTGCATATGCATCAAAGATCACGAAAGTATAAATGCCTGTTGGTAAATCAAGGTTTCTAGTAATTACTTTACCATTTTGACCATCAGCGAATGGGCCCCAAGATTTTACTACGTTCCCACTTCCATTTTCGATAGCAAAAGTTGTTTCAGAACCAAAATCATCCAAAGTTACTTTGATTTGTACTCGACTTGTGCTACCTGAGTCACCACCTCCATTATCTCCACCTCCGTTATCACCACCGCCTGGAAGCGCATAAGTCGAAATGCTAGAATAACTTGTCCAAGTGTTATCTGCACATCTCGTTCTCATTCTGTACTCATAAGTCGTACCTGGTACTAAATCATTAATTCGTTTTTGAGAGTTAACGCCTGCTTTTCTAGTCCAAGTACCTCCTTGTGGACGGTATTGAATTTGGTACCGAATAGCACCAGTAATATCTTCCCAATCAACTCTAATATCTGTTTCGTTAATTTGAGTAACAGAGCTTGTAGTTGGTGCAGTACAATCTGCGCCGCTGTCACCACCACCATTATCACCACCACCGTTGTCTCCACCACCGTTGTCTCCACCACCGTTGTCTCCACCTCCATTATCTCCACCGCCATTGTCACCACCTCCATCAGTAATTTCACCACATACAGTAGCTGGATCTTTTAAACTCAAGTTCGCATTCATCCAACCTTCCATAACCGTTGCTTGACCAGCGGTAAACATATACATACAAGCATCATTTGTATAATCCATGTAGTTCATGTGTAAGTCAGCAGTTCCACAAGATTGTTTGCCAATATTTGGACAACCGCCATTATCACTTCCTTGACTTGGTGTATCTGTGATACCATCATCTTGGTTACAGCCACCGCCCCAGATATGGTCTAAGTTTAAGTAGTGTCCCATTTCGTGTGTTAACGTTCTTCCTAAATCATAAGGAGATTGGGGACTTACGCCACTACAACCATTGCCTGAACCAAAAGCATCTCTGCTAATGACTACACCGTCTCCGTTTCCACTACCTCCTAATGGTGCATATCCTAAGTTACCATCTGCATCATTTACGATGATGTTGATGTACCCTGCCCAAGCATTGATTTGGTCACCATTGGTTTGATTAACGGTTACGGCTGCATCTCCATCATTTAAATTAAAACCATTTGGGTGGTTTTTAGAAGCTAAGCAAAATTCAATACAAGCTTCTCCGAAACTGATGCCAGGGAAAGTAGCAGCAGCATTATTCGTCCATTGCACGATGTCCCCATTTTTTCCTTGAAAATCTGCATTTAGCAAGGCGATAGAGTTTTGTGCCAATGCAACCAAACAAGCTCTATCAGCATTGGCTCCTTGATAATGAACGGCAACTGGTAAGACTCTTGGATTGCTACAAAGTGCTCTACTTTCAGCTACATTTGTTTTTAATTGTCTAGCGAATTTTGCTTTTCTTGCTTCATAAGCTTGCTTATAAGTATCGTCTTGTAATAATTTTTCCATATGGTCGTGAGACGCACAGGCTCTTTTTCTTGCGGTGTTAGAATCAAAAGGGATTTCTTCGGTTTTTGTGATGGAACTGCTGTTGTTTTCAGAAGTTAACTCCTGATCTTTATTACAAGCTACCATTACTAATGCTACTAAAGCTAAGACAAATATTCTTTTTAAAATACTCATTTTGTAGGTGTTTTAAGTATTACGCTCGGACGGGACTTTGCAATACTGTCGGTTTAAGAAAAAAGATTAAAAGAAGGTAGTTGTTGCGCTATAAATTTTACTTTAACTTATTTGAAATAAATACTAATGTTTACATGCTAGCTAATATTGCAAACACTAATCTTTTCTTTTCATGGTTCAAAGATATACGCTATTAGGCGTCAATATGGGCAATTTATAGCAACGGTAATTAAGATTATACTTATGTATCTTTTTCTTATACTTTAGGAAAAGAGGAATAGGAAAAAATGCAGATTTTGTAGAGGAAATGCAGATTTTGAGGATAAACTTAGTGAAGTAACTATGAAATAATAAGTTTTGTACCTTCCTGAAGTATTGTTTCGTCGTTACTAAACATACAAGTTTTTAGGAATGAAAGGAGGAACATCGTAATTTTGCCAAGCATAGAACTTAGTGTTCGACCAAGTATGATTTGACGGGTGGCTCGAAACTGGGAAATTCATTTCCCAGAAAAAAGTATACCTTAATTCTATTGGAAATGAATTTCCAAGTTACGGTAGGCAAAATTACTTTACTCGTCATTTTAACCTTGACCACTAGCCAACTTTTAAAATATCATATAGCATGATAACTACGGATATAAATTTAGCGAAGAAAGCATTAGCGGATAATGAAATTATTGCAATCCCTACGGAAACGGTATATGGATTGGCTGGCAATGCTTACAGCGAGCAGGCAATTGCTAAAATATTTGCTTTAAAGCAAAGGCCACTTTATAATCCTTTAATTGTTCACATTAATGGGGCTGATTATTTACCTACTGTTGCTCGGGAAATTCCAGATAGCGCTAAAGCATTAGCCAAGGAATTTTGGCCTGGGCCTTTAACCTTAGTATTGAAAAAACAAGCGATTGTTCCAGATATAGTAACTGCGGGAAAAGATACGGTTGCCGTTAGAGTGCCCAATAATCCGTTAACCTTAAATCTATTAGCGCAACTTGATTTTCCAGTGGCTGCGCCAAGTGCAAATCCTTTCGGTTCAATTAGCCCGACCAATGCGCAACATGTGGCGCATTATTTTGCGGCTGACTTGGAGGTGATTTTAGATGGGGGAGCATGCGAAAAAGGAATAGAATCTACCATCATAGGTTTTGAAAACAATCAACCCATCATCTACAGATTAGGATCTTTAGCTGTGGAAGAGATAGAAAAGAAAATTGGAAAAATATTAACGAAGAACCACAATGATACTGCACCAAGTGCACCGGGAATGCTTTCTAGGCATTATGCGCCTAAAACAGCTACTTATCTTACAAATGATACGGAGCAATTAATACAAACTAGTTTACCTAAGAAAATAGGTTTATTGCGTTTTCAAAACGCCCTCCAACACCCGATGGTGGAGCATCAAGAAATACTGTCAAGTTCAGGAGATTTAAAAGAGGCGGCAAGGAATTTATATGCGGCTATGCACCGTCTTGATAAACTGAATTTGGATATGATTATCGCAGAACGATTACCTGATATTGGACTAGGGAAGACTTTAAATGATAAATTGGAAAGAGCTACTAAAAAATAGTATTAGTGGTTAGTCAAGAATGAAATGTCGAATGATAGAGGCTGTATCAAAAGACCAATTTTGAAAAAATCTACTAATTAAAGTTCTGAATTTTTTAATTAGCACAGAACTTTTCCCCCTTTGGAGGCAGGGCAGGGGGAGGATTTCGATACTTTTTTCGGATAAAAAACATTAGCTGAACGTTTTGAGACAGTCCTAAGCTACGGCGGGAAAATTAGCGAACTACTCATTTTATACTTGACAGACTACTAGGAAATTTTCGCAAAGACAGTCAACCGCTCTATGGTCTGTTTAATATCTTTCTTCGTTAACCCCGGATGAATTGGACACATCCGCAAAACTGTCAAGCCATTAATTTTAGTCGTCGTCATCATCGCAAAACCATCGTGCATGACTTTTTCCGCAATCATCTTAGAAGAAGCATCTATCTCCGCCAAACTAGCTCCTTTAGGCGCATAAACGAAGTTGATAATGCCTAATTGGGCAGGCGTAATAATTTGCCAATCCTTTTCTCGACCTAATAACTTTTCGGTAAACTCCGCCATATCAATCCCTTTTTGGATGGCTTTTTTAAAGGCTTTCAGCCCGAATGTTTTTAAAGAGAAATATAATTTTAACGCTCGAAAAGAACGAGTTAATTGAATACCGTGGTCATAATAATTAATTTCTTCCAAACCTTTAGCTTTGGTATCTTCTAAATATTCCGCTGAGACTTGAAACGTTGTTTTTAAATGCTGGGTATCTTTGACCAATAAACAACCTATTTCCATTGGCTGAAACCACCATTTATGTGGATCTAAAGTCAATGAATCTGCTTTTTCAATCCCCTTGAGGAGTTGTTTGCCCGTCTTGGTCAACATTGCCGCCGCTCCATAAGCACCATCAACATGCAGCCAACAATTATATTTTTTGGCAATTTTAGCCATTTTTCCCAATGGATCTACCACGCCCGCATTGGTTGTTCCTGCATTGCCCACGATACAAAAAGGTGTCAAACCATTTTTAATATCTTGTTTAATCGCTTTTTTTAGAGCGGTTACGTCAATTTTTAAGTCTTTATTTACGGGCAAAGGTCGTCGATATTGTTCCCCAATGCCTAACACTTTTAAGCCTTTGGCAAGAGAAGAATGCGTCTGATTAGAATAATAAACCACCCCTCTTTTCCCTTCATCTTTCAGTTTAATTTTTCGAGCCGTCGCAATAGCCGATAAATTCGCCATCGACCCACCACTTAAAAATAAGCCACCTCCTGCTTTCGGAAATCCACAAATGTCCTTTAACCAATCAATCGTAATTCTTTCAACTGCCGCCGAACCCGAGCCTGCCAACCAATGCCCATTAAATACATTAAAGCCTTTAGCCAAAGTATCTGCCATCACGCCCATAAAATTCCCAGGCGAAGGAATAAAAGCATAAAACCGAGGATGATCCACATGCAAGACATTGCCAAATACTTCTTTTTTAGCTTGCTCAATTATGGCTAATGGATTTTGTCCTTTTGCAGGAATTTTGCCGCCTAGTTTTTTATTTAAATAAGTCGGGGATTGTTGTGCGTGGATTTTAAGGTTGTCCATTTCGGTTAAATGCTCAATGATGGTGTCGACGACTTTATAGCCGACTTTTTGCATTGCCTTTTTGGAGAGAGAGATGGGATTTTTTTGTTGTTTTTTCATGTGTTGTGTGGTGGAAGTAGTTTTGTGTTTGATTGTTAATATAAAAACGTTTACCATTTATATCTGCTATTCAGTTCTTCGATCATTGCCCGCCTACGTGGATATTTTTTTCGCCAGTCTGCCACAATCATCTTCGCATCTTCCAATCCGCCCAAACGGATGATTTTATCAATATAGTGGCAACAGGATACATAGCTACTTCTACCCGTATTGCTATCCATGTATTGCTTAACTAATTTTTCATAAAGCATTAAAAAATCAGTTGTAAAAGATTTAGCTAGTAGATCAAAATAGCGATCTAAACGATGCAAAGAAGCTCCTTTTTTAATTTCCTCCATTAAATCTGCTAGTCGATTTTCTTCTTCTAAAATAGTCGCTACAGATTGGTTGAAAGATGGCCCCCAGCGTTGGTTTTCCTTATTTCTAAAATGCTGGATATAGGTTTCTATTTTACTTTGGAATGCCTCCTGAGGAATGATTTCTTTTAATTTCCGATAATATTCCATTTCGCCTCTGTCAAACAACAATTCTTCGTTAATTTTGATAAAAGAGGTGGTATCTCCTGTTGCTTTAGACAAACGAATTAACCATTTTTTCCATTCATTGACCAACCCAGCGTATTTTCCAGTATCTTGTACAATTCCTGCTTCCGCCAGACGACGGACATCATTATATCTCTTTTCGTCCATTGCTTGTTCTAAAGCCATTTTTCGAAAAGAGGCATACTGAAGATTATTATTTAAATGTTCATCGGCTGCTTCGGTCGAATAGTGCTCTCTCAATAAATACAATTTAAGTCTTTCAGTTGCTTCTACCTGATACCTCCCATATTCCTTTTTTTTGCTAGCCTCAATGGACTGATTAAGGACTTTCATGACTTGTGCAGCTTGTTCTTTAGTTCTAACCGCATCACAAGCCAAAGAACGTAGATTACTTCCCCAATCCCAACCTTGATAGTCTGCCCTATTACATGTCCGAATCGCATAGTCAAAAATATACTTGACCACTTCCGCGGGTGCTTCATTATCTGCTTCTGCCAAGTTATAAAGTCTACTAAATGCGGCTTCCATAGCTCCCCCCATACTGCCACTAGAATCATCTGCATGTTGATATGCTTCCGCCAATTGACCGATAACTGCCTCACACAAATAAGCTACTGCCATAGGATTCTGTGAATCTGCATTTTCTACGAGCATATATATTTTGTCCCCTAAACGACTCGCATCTCGATATTCTAAAAATCCGTGCCGTCCTCCAGTATGTGCATCAATATAAGAACTAACCAATTGTTGATACTGTGTTTTAGACACCACTTCCAATAAATGAGCATATTTAGACAATAGATGAGAACGAATTTCTTCCTGCCGTCCTGCAAAATAGGTCATCAATCTGCGCAGTTCAGACTCCTCCAGTTTTTCTATAATTTCGGCTATTGGATTGGAAGCTTTTGTTTTTTGTTTGGTTTGTTTGGATTTAGAAGCAGTAATGGATGTTGTTGCTGTAGTAGTTAGTAAAGCATCAGGTATTTCATCTCTGACGGCAAATAAAACAGCGACTACATGTTTACAAATTGGGCCATAATCATAAGGACAATCACAAAACCATTCTGTTACCTGCTCATTGTTAATCGTAATTTCCGTAAGGTAATTATCTGTACCATAAACATCTGCAGCCCATGTTTCTCCATCTTGTTCCAAGTTTTGCACACTATCCTCCACCCAATAATTTTCCCCTTTACTAAGCATAGATTTAGTAATCCAAGATTCAAAGTCTTTTAATGAACGATCCATTTTTATGTATTTTGTGTAGTTGGTAGAGTAGCGAAGATAGGAGAATATTGGGAATTTTGATGACTTCTGGAGTGAAATAATTGCTTAAATAGTTTTGAGGAATAAGAGTACTATTTGACGAATGGAGCTGCTAATGGGAAGAACATCTGAGCCAAACATTGCAATTTCCCTTTGAGACAGCAGTAGTGGAAACAGATAGAGGTGGCTTAAAGTTTGGGACTAAAATAAAGCTATTAGATTTAGATGACTATGACGATATGTATGGTATTTTTGGAATAGGTAAAGGAGAAATGGGTGCTGTAACTTTTCCTATTTGCAACTTAGAAGCTACTAACAAGGCATCTAAAAACTATGAATTCCTCAGGAACTATGTAGTTTGGTTCGCGAATAGATAATTTTATAAAATTTGATTAAAAAGTGCTTTTGTATCAAGTTTTAAATATCTCCCCAATTCAAGAAAATGCGCCATTCCAAATTGTAATTCACCGTTTTCCATTTTCTTGTATTTTTGTTCATTAATTTCAAGCCTTACAGCAATTTCACCTTCAGAAATTCCTTTAATAATTCTGGATGCAATCATTTGACCTCGCAAGTTATCATAAGTACTAAGTGAATCGTTGCTTAAATTTTGTTTATACTCTACAATTGAATTGTCATTTTCCCACTTTTGCATATCTTGTATAATAGTCTCATCCTGTAATTTAGAATAGAGCTTTGTCATTTCTTCCTTCGAATGACCTAACATTCGTTGAATAGACTCTCTGGGAATTCCTTTATTTAAAGCTACTGTTCCAAAGGTATATCTAGCGCAATGAAAAGAAATTTTCTTATGAATCTTGGCGCTAGCAATAACCTCTTTTATTATCTGATTCGCTTTTTGATTCGAAAGAATTTTCGGGAAAACCTTCCCTCTTTTTTGGGTTAAATCAATTAATCGTTTAGCCATTGAAATTAAAGGAACAATAAATTGATTACCAGTTTTTTGGCGTTTTTTAGTGATAATAGCAACAGCGCCTCTTCTTTCAATTTCTTCATAATCTAGGCTTACCAAGTCACCCCATGTAAGTCCTGTATAACAAGCAAAGAGAAAATATTTTAAAACCTTCTGTTGTCGGGTTAGGAGTTGATTTTCATCATAAATACATTGCACCTTCTCCAATTCATGGTTTAGCAATCGGTCTCTAGTATTTTTCTCATAGACTAATTTGTATTCATCAAAAGGGTAAATATCTGTTATTTTTTGCTTCCTAGCAGCATTCAACATAGTTCTTATAAATTTCATCGCTGCAAAAATAGTGTTAATACTATTCTTTCTTTTCATCCTTAAATACGCTTCATAATCTTCTAAAAATTGAAGATTGATATCTAAAAAATAAACATTAGACCTAAAAGATTTCAGTTTCTTCAATCTTAGCCAATTTGACTTAATTGTTTGCGTTGAGTACTTCTCATAGCTTTCTCTTTTTGTTATCTCATCCCTACAGAAAATAAAAAAATCCTGACTTCGAATATTGATAAATTGATCTTTGAATTGTCGAAAGGTAAGTGTTTGATCTTTTCGTTCTGCTTCTAGCATGATGCCTTCTGCTCTTACTATTTGGCTTTTAAGAAATAAATTTATAGCTCTTCCATTTTCAGCAGCAAGTGCACCTCTTTCTCTTACATACATTTTTCCATTATCAATCCAACTCGACAGACTGATTCTTTTTCGAAGAGAAATTCTATGGGTTTGACGATTTTGAGTAAATCGTAAATAGAGTGGAATTTTACCTTGATGGTTGAAGTTACTTTTGAGAGCGACTATTTTAATAGTAGTTAGTACATATATTTCAAATCAGTTTTCTATTGATAAAAAGCTAAACGCGCTCTTCCTTAAAGAGGTGAATTGTTGTACTTGTAAACTATATGTCAACATTTTGACACCTAATTTGAGCATGGTTAGCAACAGAGTTATAGTGGTGAGGCTGTTGAAATGCTTGTAACCATTGATGTTAAATAAAAAAAGCGATGCAAATGCACCGCTTTTTCACAACTTAAAGTTGCGGTCCGGACGGGACTGTTGACTCGTCCAGTTATATCTTTGATTGTCAGCACATTAAGTAAGATTCTAAAATCTCACCTCAAACATACCACAAACAAGAAATTGATTGCTAAGGCTTATACCAAGAAGTAGGCGCTAAATTAGTTGCCTGTAATTTCAAAAGAACTTTTAATCAGTTAAAGTTATGAGATTTCCTTAAATTGAACAACTTATAATGAATAAACCTGTAAATTCATGTTTCTTTATTTTTTTTTAGAAAATATTCTTAAGTATATCTAGACCTCTTTTTTCATATCTTTTCTTTGAACACCTTTGCTTCCATAATAAACTGCAAAATAAATCCAATGATAAAAGCAATTAAAGAATTTAGAATTAACAATCTTGGAAAAATAAAAATTTCAAAAGTTTCATTATAGGCAATTACTGGAAACCTATGGTTTTTACAAATCTTTATTGCCATTTCTTTGGCCGCATCTCTTTTGGCTTTTGGAATCTTTATTTTAACGTTATCAGAATATTCTCGTAATCCGTTTTTTAAACTAACTTTAGTTAAATTAAAACTGCTCGCTGTTTTACTATTATTTAAACTATCAAATTGAGTTAAAATATTTGATTCTCGCCTCGAGTTTTCAAAATGATTGTTGAATATAATATCATTTCTCAATCTATGGAAACCTTCAATTTTATCCTGAATTATGTTACCAGAACTATTAGAATATAAAATAGTGTCAAGGCTTAAAGAAATAAGAGTTAAGTAATTAGGCGCCTCTCCTATTTGTTTTAATTCTTCATGGAAATTTAAAGTTTCTATTGTAGTTGGTATTGCCTCTGTATTATCATAAATATATGAAGAGGATAAATGTAAAATTAATGTACCTAATCCAATTGAAAAATAAAATCCTATAAAATAAACTCTCGCAACTTTCAACCAGGTCTTTTGAAAATCTTGAATAGGTTCAGCTGATTTCACTTCATAAAAAATAGTAGTAATAACTACAAATATTAAAATAAAAATAAAAAAACACCAACTTATCATATTAAATTCATAGAATGTATTCCATTCCCATAACTCTTCTGAAAAAGGGAACAAGGTAAGCCACCCTGCCAGAATCGAAATTAACATTTTAGGAGCCATCACTTTAATATGAAAAATTAAAGGGAAGTTATTTTTTCCTTTAAAGAATTGGATGAAGGAGTTTATAAAAAAAAGAAGAAAAATCGTTGAAAAGAAAGGAAAAATAATTCCGCTGCTACTCAAAATTAAAAAAACTATATTTGAAGGATAGAGAATTATTAGAATGATGAGTAAAAGAGTTGCCAAAAGCATTATCAAAGGAGAAATAATACTTACAACCAAGCTTCCAAATATAGGATGATATGATTTTATATATCTAAAAACTGAATTAAAATCATAACGCTTAAGATAAAAATCAAATATATCATTTCTTTCTTTTTCTAATTTATTTGATTCTAAACTATTTTTTTTAGTATCTTCAATTGAAGTTGAGAAGTGTTTTTTTTGCCAATCAGCCCGATTGAAATTTTCAGAAAATAAAACTTCTTCCATTTCAATTTCAACTGGTCTAAACCAGTTAGTAAAGCAAAAATAATTTGCTCTTTCATCTAATAATATTGATAACCATTTTTTTTCATCGTCAAATAATCTTTGAGAAATTATAAGAGGAAATGAATCAGGTGAGTTTTTTTTGTAAGCTTCTCTGCTAAAAAGAAGATTATTTTTACAAATAATTGAATTTGTAAAAAAATTACCAAGAAGAGTTTGTCTTACCTCTTTTATTTTTCTCCATTCGCTAAAGACATCCTTATGTATTAAATCAAATAAAAAATCTAGAAATATTCTACTCTTAGTTATTGTATTTTTAGAGAAAATATGCCTTGAATTATATCTTGAAAAAGTATCTTGGCTTTGTTGAAAATGGCCAGTTATTTCAGCCTTAAAAATTGACTCTAAAACCTCTTTAGTTAATTGATTGTCATTTTCTAAAAGGGGGATTTGAAACAATAATCCACTAAAAAAAAATGTTCCATTCTCTAAATGCATATAGAAATCAACGGATGAATCAGTAAATTCTAGAAAAATAGGATAAGTAATTAACTCATTTTGATTAACACATACAAATGTATAGTCATAAACATTTATATTCCGTTGACTTTTTTTAAATAAACTGTAATTATGTGATTTCATTAGAGGTGAGCGCATTATTAACAATAGAACTTAATATTTTATATAAGTCTGGATTGTAATTTTCAAAATGTTCAATGTTTTTTCTCAACAAATCAGGAAAAGGGTAATCTGTAAAAGAAAGTATGTCAAAAAAATTTTGTAGATAAATCCAATCTTGTTTGCGCTTTAAATCAAAAAATAAATTTCTAATTGCAGAATTAGCAAAACTGCTCTTATCTTTATGCTGGTGGAGTCTTTCAAAATTAACTCCTAATTCTACAATGCTCGGAAAGGATTTTTTTGCCCATCCTCTTAATTCGATAATTCTTTTTTCAAGTGAATCCTCCAAGGTAATCTTTTTTCCCAAATCTAAAATGGCTGAAAGCGATGATTTCGATTTGGAGTATTGTATTTCTTCAATTTGAAGTTCTAAAAACTTAAAGAATTTATACCTAAATAAATGAGGTGTACATACAGGATCAGCTCCTTCCGAAAAAATAAAATTTCCTCCATAGTACGGAATTCCAGCATTTCGTAATTTGTCAGTTATGACTTTTTGATAAACGGAAATAGGAAAAATCCATAACTTACCTAATACAAAATTATTTATAATACCGTTATTTTTATCTTCATTAAATTCATTATGTAATAATTTTATTATTTCATCACTAAATCGTCCTATTTTAGTTCCTAAATTATCTTCATTAAATAAATAATCCATCAATATTATATCATAAAATTTACTGGAATCTCCTTTAATGAATTCTATTAAATGTTTTTGTGCTAAATCATATTTTTGAATTTTGTGAAAATTAAATGTAAAGGTTATACCTCTATCAGAAAAACTATAAACACATTTGTCAATTTCACTTATATGACTGTCCTCATAAGGCTTTACATCCAAAACTCTTTTGATAAGTTCTCCTTTAGAAATTGAAGATTCTTTGCCCTCTATATTAGTTAATTTTTTCACGGCATGATCATCAAATAACAATATATCCCACTCCCATTTATCTCCATCCTTGAAATTTTCACTATCAGAAAGTAAGTTCCTCAACAATGTTTCCATTTTTGATTCAGAATGAAATGCAAATGGGTTTACCAATCCAGCATGACTTATTATAGCACTTTTTCCAATTTTTTTGACGTAAGAATTTCTAAATAATCTTATTTGAAAGTCACGAAATTCATGTGCAGACTTTAAGGTATATAAGTCTAATTGAAAATTATTTTTCAATTCTTCTATTAAGGCTATATACCCTGCAGTATCATTCAAGTTGTTATATCGGAACCAGATACAACTATCCAAAAAAAGGTATCTAGGGTCACAATCACTTTCTACAGATTGTTTTTTATTACCCTCAGTCTCAAAATCATAGAATATCTTTTTCTTTCCTTGGTTTTTATATACTGAATAAATGATTGGTAGTAATTTCTTTAAGACTTCATCGCTGTATCTAGTTTTGAAATTATACTTAAGAGCTTCTTCACAATCTGACAAGCAATGTTTTTCATTAAAATGCTCTAATATACTTGATGCAAAATCTTCATAATTAATTTTTATTGTGTCCTTAAATTTCATAATAATCTTTTTTTCTTAGAGTATGTCTAAAAATTTATTTAATTGATAATCAATAATTTACGGTTCTGGCTAAGTATTTAATTTTTTGCTTAATGAGATAAGGAAGAAACCAAATGTGACGCCAGGTTCGTAAAATATTGGTTCTCAAGATGATAAAATTTAGACATACTCTTAAAACATCCATTTAAATATTGGATATTAGAATTAAAATCTTAATTTATAGAAAAGATATTGTTTAGAAGAACTCTAAAAAAGGATACTTGTCTACTCCCCAACTAAGACCATTGTCTTCAGTAATTATTTGATTTTCTAAAATTAGAATTATTGATTCATAGTCATATTCATCAAATAGTGTCAGATGAATATATTTAGCTGATGGTTTATTATCAATATTAATCGTATATGGCAGAAAATGAATCTTCTCTTTATATTTATTATTTCTTGCAAATAAATAATTTAGGTTAATTACAACTCCCTCCGGATAATGACAGATAAAATAAAACTTATCTATCTTTTTGAAAAGATGTAAAATCTTTTCAAAAATATTAAATAAATTACTTACATTTATTGCATTCATTTCAATGAACTGATCTATTGTATTTTCTACTCTATTATTATTATATTTAATTGTACTTTCTAAACTAGCTAAGAAGTTAAAAAAAAAACTATCCTCACTCTTTTTCTGGGTAATCAATCCAATTTCTTGATTATAGTTTAATATAATCTTTTCATCCTCAATTTCAATTTCATCTAAATTGATTGCTAATTTTTCTTCAATTGGTTTAACATTTCTTGAATCTGGTACTAATATAAAAGCGCGCATTATCTAAGTGTTTTAAATAAAATTTGGGTTAAAGTTAATTTATCTGGATCTTTTGTCATCATCAATTCTTCTAATACAGAAAAAGGAAGAAATTTTGTAAATTTTGAAAACAAAGGTGATTTGCTCCTACCAGAAGTAACAATTACCGAAGCAAATACTTTTTTTAAAGAAAAAATAATTTTTCTAGCTGTATCTTCTCTTTCTTTGCCTTCTTTAGTACCAAGGCCTTTATCAAGTATAGACTGATGGATAATAATTGTATTTAATTTAAGTTTTTGCCCTTTTCCTTTATCTCTAAATTCAGGTATATAAAAATAATTCAAATAAATAGAATCTTCTAAATGATAGTTTGCACAAGATTTATCAGGCTTATCGTTTGGTCCACAATAGTTATATAAGTATTGTGTAGTTTTTTCTATACTAATTTTTTTTCTTGGAGGAACTTTAATTTCTCTTTCAATACCTACCAATTTCATTGAAAATTCAATTGGAATAATAATATTAGAATTTAAAAAGTTTTTATAATGGGAATTTACTGTCTTTTTCTCATTTATTCTTTGGTAATAATTCATGATTCGCTCATCAACAATTAATATTGAAGTGTGTGCATTTTCCTTAAGTAAAAGTTTAAATTTAACCAAGTTGTAGGTTCCCAAAACTTTTAATATATTATTATTTTCATTCTTCTCACAAGAAAAATTAAAAGACTTAAAGGATGGTTTATTGCCAGACAAATTTTCTAAGAAATGAATCTTTGTATTACCGTCAATCGTTTTGGATACAGATTTATGCCTATGGTATTGAATTTCATAATCGAAATGCTCTAAATTTTCTGATAAAAAATTACTAGTTGTAGTTATTTTTGTTTGAAGTCCTTTATCAATATTCTTTGAAGAAGAAATAGGGTTCCGAAGAATAATAGGTAAACTTGGAGGAGGTAAATTTTGATTTTTATCATCTCCTGAATTCTTATCTAAATTTACAATAACTTTATATATGTATTTCCCCCCCAAAAGCTTGACCCATTCATTATAAAGTAAAATAATTAAATGCGCGTGTTCTTTTTCTTGGGTTCCTAAAAGAATAGAATCTGAATTTTTGGAATCATAGATATTAATTTTTTGAAATAATGAAATAAATTCATCTTGCATACTTGCAATATTCTTAAAATAAATCCATTTTTCTACAACATTTGCATTTACAAATTCTAACATTTTATTCCTGAAATAATTCCCATTTTGGATATAGATATTTACTTTTTGGCTGTTTTGTGGATAACTTAGTATAAGAGATATTAAATCAAATATATATCTAAATTTTTTTCTTAGATTAATTGAATTATTTGATGTTTTTTTAAATGAATATTCAAATAACTCAATTAGTTCAGACCGTAATTCAGTAAATCTTTCAATATTTCCATTAGTTTTACCCGAAATTAAGTTAACCCTTTTATAAAGAGTTATGAGTTTATTTTCAAATTCAATTGCTTTATAAAAATTTTTATATCTAGTTACATCATCTGCTTGAATAAATTCATGAAATTTATTCACCAAATTTGTTTTATTCATTGAAAGTGTCAATACTTCATTAGAAGGGTAATTTCGTAATGATGAGAAAACATTTTCAAAATTAACCAAATGAGAAACCTCTGTTCCAGAATCATCTGCGAATAATAATTGAAAGATTTTTTCGATTTCAAGCTTTAACTGCTTAAAATCAATATCGATGAATAGATAAACTTTTTCATTGATTTTTAAAAAATCTGCCCTATACTTTTTTAAGAACGGTAAATGAGAATTATTACTCAACTCACAAAAATCAATATACTTACGAAAAATTTCTATGTAATTTTTTTGATTAGGCAAGCCTATGATTAATTGAGAATATCTTTTTAACCTACTAGAAATTTTATTGAGTTTATCACTTAATAACTTATCCTTTTGATTTATTTCATTATTTAAACCAAAGGCCAACTCTAACGCTTCAATAATCAAACTTTTTAAATTGTTTTTTGTGTAAAGGATTTCATTATGAGTTAAATTTATTATTGCATTTCTAAATTTACTCGTGTAAAGAATATATTCAAACTTTTGATTCCTTAAAAAGAAAATTCTTTTTTTAAGGAATAAAAGTTCTTTTTGAAATTTTGCTGAATCAGCATTAACTTCATGAAAGTTCGAATTCTTTATAAATTTCATAAAAACTTCTTCATGATGAATTTCTTCTTTTAAAACCAAAAAAAGCCTATATGGGTAATTTTCAATTCTAGCAAAAATTTCTTCAAATTTCACTTTAATATCATTAATTTTATTTTGACTTTTCTTTGTTGAGAAAATGAATAATAAAATCTCAATTATTATATTTACTAGTGCTCTTTGTTTTTTATGTGGTCTCTTTTCCTTTTTTAAAAACATTAGACAAAAGTCAAAATCAAGTCCCCTCTGATTCTCTTTTCTTAAAGCTTCTTCATTAGTAAAAAAGGTAACAATCTCTTTCTTGAATATATTCTTCAGTTGTTCGCCATTATTATAATTACCTTCAATAATGCATATTTCTTTAGGCTTTTGTAATTTAAACCGATAACCTAATCGAGGAACTGTCTGGCCATTCGCTCTTTCAAGTAGTTGACTTACTCTAATATATCCATCTAAGATTGATTCTGATTTTTTATCTTTAAGTAAAATACTCTCTCCTGCCATTAATTTGTTAGAGATTAAAGATTCGCCTTGTGCAGCTAAATAGGCAGCGTTAACTTTTATTTCTGAACTCCCCAAGTTTTCCATAATGAATTTACCTTCACTATCAATAATGTCTTGGACAAGTAAATTATTTAAGCTTTTATTTATAGCTTTATTCCAGTTATTTGGAGCTTTATCCGCTTTATAACAATCCGGTTCATTCAATAAATAATTACTATATTTAGGAATCCCAGCTTTGAATCTCAAATCTGCACCATTTGTCCATATTTTGCATATTAGAAAATCATCATTACCTTGATCAGCTATTTCAATTTTTACTTCTAAATTTTTACCCAGTTTGTCTTCTATTGGTAGATTAATCCAATTATGTTTAGCGGCATTACGAATTACATTTTCAAGAATGGTATAAAAAGATTGAAAACCTGAAATTCCACCTGGGATAGCAACTTTTACATCTTCATCATCCAACATATCATATTTTGATTCCGAAGTTGGTAATATTAAATATTGAATGACGATAAGTTCTTCGATGTTAGCATTTGTAATAATTAATTCATCTTCATCCAATTTACCACTAACTACTATTCGTTTCCCTTCTTTAAAGGTAGCATTTTCATCTAATTTTAAATCTTCTATCCTAATTCTTAAATCTTTTATTTCAACTTTTAAATCTTTTTTAAAAAAGAGGTTTAAGCTATTATTTGTATAATCAATTTTATCAATTATACCATAGAAATAAGTTAATTCTGAGCTAGTATCTTCTATACTTTTTTCCTTTTGTCTTAATATATTTTCAACATCAATTCTTTCAAAACTATTTACAGTTACTTGTTCAGCAATATTAATACAAGTTTTTTTATGAATATACTTGGAGGTATCTTCAAGAATCCAACGTCCATGATTATCTTTATGTAGAAATTTCCTTTTTCGTATTTTAATCTCCAAATTTCCTTCAATGAATTCTGCATCATTTAAATTCCATGTATCATTTTCACCTATCTTAAGCGTGCCTTTAAATTTAAACCTTCTATTACCTTGATTTCTGAGAATGCTATAAAACTCTGTTTCATCATTAATCTTTTCACCATAGTTTTCCCAAATAAACACATCATTTCTTAACCCATCAGTATACATTTTAAAATTGACTCTGATTTCAATATTGGAAATTTTCCTTCCTCTAATATTTCCTTCATCTCCCTTTTCTCCTACAAGAAAAAAAACATTTTTGTGAGTTGAAGATTCCTTTAAAAACCCAACTATGATAACTTTATTATTGTATTGTTTTAACTTTTCAATGTTAATAGGTTCTTCAAACCACTTTTGTTCATAATATTCACTATAATAAGTATAGTCATAAACTTTAAGTTCTTCATAAGCCGCAAGTGAACTTAAAAGATAATATTGTTTTAGGAATCTTGCCATAACCTCTTTTACAAACCATACAGAAATGGTCCAATTACTACTACCAGAAGCTAATTGATTAATAAAGTCATTCCTTTGTTGGATATAGTCTAGAAGAGTATTATAATGATGAATTCCATTTTCATTTTTTATAAACCCTGATCTTACATGTGGAATTACATGACTACCAATATTATGTGAAACATTTCTTGCACTAATTGCTGCGATTGCTGCTCTTCTAGCATGTTCTCTATAATCTTGACTCACATAATTAATTAGTCCAGCTTTATATAAAATTAGATTAGAAACTCGATAAAGGACTTTATTTCTAGCTTTCATAAGAAAGTAAAGTTTTTTATGCTTGTTCTTAAGGCTTGGCAATAAGATTTTGTCATAAGAAAATACACCACCTAATCCTATAAATTTATCATTATTTTTTTTTATATCACTACTATCTCTTTTTTCAGAAACCTTAGATGGGAAAAAAGAAAATTGGTAATTGGGTTGGTTAAGTTGAAAATTATAAAGTAACCTAAAGATATTTAATAGATAATTACGATGAATTTTGTTAATAGTTTTTTTATTGTTTAGCCGAATAATATTACTCCAAATTTTGGCTAAATCCTTTTCAATATTTTGAGACTCTTTGGAAAACAAAATCGACTCTTTATTGTTATCATCATCTGTATTATATGAAAATTCAACTTTTGAAATAGTATTTTTTTTAATCGGTTTAATTTTTAAATCCGGAGACCTCCCATCAATTACTTGATTTAATTCTTTAAGCTTCAAATAATAACTCCCAAAAGAAGAAGAATAGGAAATTATAAGGTGTAATATTTCTCCTTTCTTATTATACTCTATTTTATACCCAACCCATGCTCCTTTCTTTTTAAATGGTTTTATTATGAATGGTTTAGTATCTATAAAATTTTCAGAATTCAATAATTCTTTGTCAAATTCATCATTTAAACATTGAAAAGAAATAGGAAATCTAATATGAGGATTATTATAAATTAGTTGAAAAAGATAAGCATTTAGAGACTTCTCTAAATGCCATAGATTAGAAATTATATCTTTAACTCTTTTTTCTAGTCCTTGCTCAATATGTTTTTCATCTTTATATTTTAACTCTAAAGTATTTTGAGAAGAATCTAAAAAAGTAGAAGGATTTATTAAGAATTGAATTTTTTCAGTTAGCGTTGAAAAAGCATTTTTCCATGAAAAAAAACCAGTATAAAGAGTATGATTTGGGAAAACAATATCATGATTTGCAAAAACATCTAAAGATTTACTAATTAATTTCTCTTTATTAAATTCGTATAATTGTTGAATATCTTTTGAAAAAGTTGAGTAATTCCACGAAATATCACTATTAGAATATTTTTCTTTATTAAATCCTGATGAAAAATAAAGGTTAATCCCATACTTCAAAGAAGTATCCCATGTGTCTAACCCTTCATCATCTTCATTTTTAGCTATTACCAAATCTTTAATCAATTGGTTTCTTTCATTATAACTTAGACCTACAGATAAATAACTGAAATCACCTCTTCTTAAGTAATTTTCAAAACTACTATTATTGTTAATAACTTGCTCATTTGTGTTTTTTTTAAAATCTATCTTAAATTTAGGCTTATCCTTCTTGTTCCCCATGTATTCCCCTTCCATTGAGTCAATAGGTTCATAAAAAAAAGAAGAAAGGAAAGTCTCTACTTCTTTATAATTGGAAAAACTAATTTCAGGATTCCAGTAATGTTTCTCATTCCTAAATTCATTAAAGATTTTAAAAAATTTATAGACTTTAGGTTTACTTTCTTTTATCCCATCTGGAAAATTCCCATCTAATAATTTAAATTCATCTGAAATATCAGCAAAAATAAACGCTCCCCCTTTATTTAGACAGTCTATCAGGTTTATTAAAGAATATCTCCAGTTGACACAAAAATGAAGTTCGAAACAACAAAAAATCGCATCAAATTTTTCAACACCATTTGTATGTTTCTTTATATTTTCTTTTAGGTTATTTTTATCCCAATCGAGGTCAATAATTCCAATGTTACTGTATGATTCTTTATCAAAGACAGGTGGATAAAAAATAATAGTTTCATCATCGTCATCAGCATAATTGATTAGTTTAATATCAACCCCATTTATAGAAGTAAAAGGTTGCGGATTTATTAATCCCTTACATAAAATACCGTGTTCGATAGTATTATTATCAAATATAGGCAGAGCGCCTTGGTTTTTAACTGTATAAACCTCTATTTTTTGTTTAGGTTTATAGCTGCGGATTTCATCTAAAAAAATCTTTAAAAATGTTTCTTGAAAACAATGTCCTAAGTATAAGATCCTTATGGGTTTAGAAATGATATTCGAACTTTGCTGATTTACAAAATTCTCTTTTCCTGATTTCATCAATTCACTTTCTACATCCTGAGGCGTATTTTCTTTTGAAAAAAAATCTAAATTATTAAGGAAGGTTTGAGTATGGGATTTAAAAGCTTTGAAAGTAAATTTAGAAAATTTTAGAGAATTCATATTATAGGAGTTTTCAGGTTAATTTCATTCTATATACTAGATGAAGTATGGTTTTATCATTGATTATAAGTTATTATCATTTTTAGTAATAGTTTTCTAAGCATTGAAAAGACTAAAAGCGTGCATTAATATAACAAAAATCACAAGTTTTTTGTAAAAAAGTTAGTTAACTTGTTGTTGGATACAATTTAAATTCTATTTTTTAGAAAATGAAATTTTCTAAAAGCAAATTTCATATTAGACTTTGTCACTTTTTTAAATAAGCATAATACCTTGATAGTCATTATAATTAAGTATGTCAATTATTTTTTTAATTTTTTCAAAACAATGACAATTTAAAAATTTATTAAATACAGAAGCAACAAGTCGGTAAGCATCTTTTAAAGTACATATTTCCTTCCTGTAAAGTTGACCCTATCTTTGCCATATGAAAAATCATCAAATTAAATCCAAATCAGAAGGAGGTCTAGGCGACCAATTAGCAGGAAATAACTCATGGAGTTGTGATTTTTTAGTATCGGGTAACCTACGGAGGATATCAGCTAGATATTCTAATGGATTATGCCCATGTCTGGAAGCAGAAGCGAGGAAGGTGTAAACCATAGCGCCCCATTTAGCCCCTTGCTCTGAACCAGCAAAGAGATAATTCTTACGCCCTAAAGCAACAGGACGGATGGCATTTTCGACTAGATTATTATCAATTTCAACCGTACCATCGGTTAAATATCGTTCAATTTTCCACCATTGACCAATGGCGTATCTAATGGCAATACCAATAGCTGATTTGGGTCGTACCTGTTTGGAATCATACTCCTCATCCAAATAAGTCTTTAGTTCAGACATAATGGGAGCGGCTTTTTGCTGCCTTAATTCAAGCCTTTGGGCAGGCGTATAATTTTCTTTACGTGCTTTCTCTTCAATTTTATACAACTGCCCGACCATGCCCAGCACTTTAGTTGCTCTAGCTTCATCATTTTTTAAAGCATCAAAAAATTTACGACGTACATGTGCCATACAGCCAAACAAAGTGATGTAGTCTAATTTATCAAATTCAGAATAAACATCCAATCCATCTGTTTGTAATTTACCTTTAAAATTACGTAGATGTTCGCTAGGGTATTTCCGTCCTCGACCCTGGTCAAAGATGAATACTACTTGGTTATCTATTGGATCATAATACACCCAATAGTAGCCCTGATGCGCTTTGCCTTTTTTGCCTGACTTTTTAACTTTTAATACCTTAATAGTGGTTTCATCTCCTTGTAAATAAGGTTTGGTAAAATGATGTTCACAAAAAACATCGTATAAAGGTTTTAACAAGGTACATACTTTTGCAATCCAACCATTAATGGTCTTGGTTTTGATGTCCACTTCTGCTCTTTGAAACATCTTAACTTGTCGATAGTAAGGCAAGTGGTCTACAAATTTACTCACTAATAAATAAGCTAATAAACGAGCAGAAGGAATACCTTTATCTATTGACCTGGATGGTAAATCTGCGATAATAATGGGACTAACCCCAAGTTCTTGCTCTGCTTTAGGCTTAGCATATATTGGTCGAATTATCCGTATGACTTGAAATTTAGGCGGGATAATGTCCAGTATCTCGGTCGTCTCTTCCTTTATCTTGACCATCCCCGTGGTATCTTCGGTTGGTTCAATGATAATTTCTATTCTAGGTAGGTGCTCGGGTAAAGGTATCCGACCGACTGCTTTCTTATTTGGCTTGGGTTTGTTTCGTTCATAAGTGACCACCTCTTTTTCAGTAGGTACTGCTTCCTCTTTTGTTGTTTGTCCTTTGCCTGCCAAATCATTGAACAGCGACATTTGATTACTAAGCTCTGCTGTTGTAAATCGTTCCGAGGTCGAGCCAAATAGCATTTTTTGCAGTTTAGCAATCACTAAATCCTTGTACTCCAACTCTTGTTTTAGTACTTCATTCTCTTTGGAAATAACCCCTACTTTTGCTTGTAATTCTTGTTTCGACATCCCTGTAAAAATACAACTTTCTTAGCATTTTTTGCCTATTTATTACTTATTCTTAGGCACTTTTTAGCCTGTCTGCTTTAAGTCATATCGCTTTCGTTTTTTGACAGATGCTAATACCACGCCCTCCATTATTAACACTAATTGATGCCAACTAATCGCTGCCGAAGCTCCTTGTATCTTTGGCAATTCAAATGTCCCACTTTCCAATAGTTTATAATACATCACAAAGCCTCCTGTTTCCCATACGAGTATCTTCATCCTATCTCTTCTTCGATTTACAAAAATGAAGACCGTCCCACTTAAGGGATTTTTCCCTAATTTATTACGTACTAGTCCGCTTAAACCATTAAAACCCTTGCGCATATCTGTCGGAGCTGAATAGATATAATAACTTTGGTGCGCATTGAGGCTAAACATTTGACCCTAATTTTATCAATTGTCCTACATAGTCGCTACTCACTTGACCCATAATTTGTAAGCGTACTCCATTGGGGTAACTTAACTCTAATTGAGCCGATGGTATAGACCTAACTGTTAGAGGAATAAAGTTATCTTTTGAATTGGGTGACGCTTTTACGCCTACTTCTTTTTCGTATTTAGTTACCCAGTAATGAAAGGTGTGGGGCTTGAGCCCGTGGGCTTGACTAAAGTGAAGTTTACTAGCGCCACTTTTCTGCCATTTTTTTACCAAGGGATACATCTCCTCCTTTTTTCTTTGTCGCATATTTTAGTTTTTGACAAAGGTAGAAGCTTTTTGGGGAGCGGTAAATATGGAGTTTAAAGGATGCTTACACAAGTCGATTCTTATTGGAATCACAAGATGTACTAAAGGTTCTTTTTAATTCATATGAATTTTCAGAAATGCCTCCAATTAGCAAAATTGTTTTAAAAATAAAAAATAATTAAAACAATTTGTATTAAATATTCTTTCCCCATATATTGCAACCGAGTACGAAAGGTTTAGCTTACCTCTAATTATCTATTAGCGTAAGACTAAACATATTATGTAGAAACTACACAATCTCAATAAATCCATGACGTATCCCGATGCGCTGTTATTCCTATTGCCTCAAACAGGAGCAACATTTAGACTACCATATTTCAGCCACATTTCAGCAGGTGAGCCTGAGTTGACTCATGATATTTTTCCAAAAGGGAAAATGGATTTAAATGAGTTACTAATTGGTCAACAAAAGGCATTTCTGTCGCTTGTCCAAGCTGCGCTATTCCAAGACTTCGGATTTTATGAAGGTGACTTGCTAGTGATTCATTATGATTTAGCACCTAAAAAACATGATGTTGTTTTGGTAAAAGAGAAGGACGATTCACCTTATTTTCAATTTTTTACTAGAAAAACTAAAGCCAGTTTTGTGGTGGGTGTCGTTACTTCGATTATCAAGTTTTATAAAAAACTGATTGGCTTGGCGGAGATTGCACAGATTCGATTAACACCTCTTCTCAGTAAAATCCATAAAGAAAAATTTTACCACTTCAATCTAAATAAGGCAGTTATCAAACATCCTTCCGATACCTTTCTATTAGAAGTAAAAGGCGAATCTATGAAAGATGCGAGAATCTATGATGGTGATTTGTTGATTGTAGATAAACACTTACCTGGAGAGCATCAGGATATTATTGCCGCTTATGTGAATGGTGGATATACTTTAAAATATTGGGAGAAAAATGACTCTAGACCAAAACTAGCTCCTGCTAATAAGGCTTTTGCAAAAATTCCTATTCCCTATAATGAAGATGCAAAATCTGAAGGCGTGATTGTAGCGGCTATTCAACGGCTAAGAAAATTTTAATCCTACTTACCTTTTAATCTTTCAATTTCCCTTTCCAATTGCTCGATTTGTTTTTTCTGACTATCAACCAGTTGGGCTTGTGTTTCTATTAGTTCATTGACAAGTTTGGAATCCATTCCCTCGCCTAGATAGGTCATTCCTTTAGCGGAAACTTTAATGTCTTCTTTTTTCTTGCCAGACTTGACGTAATCTTCTTTCCACATTTCACCTTCTCCAGTTAATAACCAGTTTAAGTTTAATTGTGGGAAATTATTGGCAAGAGCTACTATTAAATCAATTTTGGGACTTTTTACATTTCCATTAACGAAATTTGAAAGATTAGTCCGAGGGTAATCAATTTGTGCGGCTAAATCTTTTTGATTTACGCCTAGTTCTCTCATAAATAGTACGAACCTGTCGCTGACAGTCATTTGAACGAAAATTGCCAAAAAGTGGCACAAAAAACAAATTTTGTGACCAATTATTTGATTATGATAAAAAATGGTCTTACATTTGATTCCAGAAAGGAACTTTTGACAAATTACGGGATTTTTAGCAGTAATTCAAAGGTTTTCTTTCTTTATGTGAATTTGATAAATATCAAAAATATGGGAGCAACATCTGCCAACACACAAAGAGTCAATAGAATTTTAAATTTAGCACCACCGAAAGATAGATTTACAATCTTAGAAGACCAGATTAAAAGTATCTGTTCGCACTTTGACCAAGAGAATGAATCTATTAAGGAAGAGCTTTCACTTTTGAAAGAAGTAGTATTCAATCGAGTATTAACACCAACAGAAGCAGGTATCGCTTTGAAAGTTAAACCTTCTGGTGTTCGTAAAAATTTGGAATTAGGAAATCTTAAGGGTTTCAAAGATGGGGGAAGATGGAAAACGACTATCAAATCTCTTTACGAATACATGAAGAAAAAGCCAGGAAAATATGGAGAGGGCTTAAAATTAATGGACGTAGTCAAATATTATTCTTAGATACATTTTAGATAATCTCCAAAACTGATTTAGATGAAGCAATTGCCAGAATTGATGGACAATAGCAATTATAAGTATAATATCATTGCTCGTTTGTTACTTTTCAAAGGCGGCGAATCAACTTTGAGAAAACACAAAAAAGAGTTGATGCAGTATGTCCAAGAGAAAGGAGTCAAGGAAACAACTTTTCGTAAATGGATAGTTGTTCAGAGAGGAGCTAAGTTGGAAATTCCAGTAAGTTCTTTGGTACATATTGTGAATTTCTTTAACGAAAAGTATCGCCTAATGTATCCAGTAGGCTCGGTCTTGGAGAGCAAGTACGAGGCATTGACTGTAGAAGACCTATACTTCCAAGGACAGTTGTAATTTTTTATAAAAAACGGACTTATGGTTACGGATGTAGTTAGTAAGCCAATCCACGCATTGCGGATTGAGCAACGGAAATACTATACCAACATTTACCTTGGAGCAACTTTATTGTATGCGATTCATCATGTTGCACAGGAATATGCTGATAGTGGAGAACCATTAGAGGATGTAGCAGAATTTCATATTATAAATTCAGGTATTGTAGCCATGTTACTACCTAAGACTAAACGAGATTTTGATACTCATAAAACAGCAATCGAGGCATGTATTAGTGCCCTCAGAGACTTTCGGGCAGACTTATGCCAGTTGGATTTATAGTTTAAGTCAAATAGTGTTTGTGGATAATTAGTTGAGCAGGTCGCCTTGACCTGCTCCTTTATCACAATTTATTCTTTTGCTTTGTCGGAAAGCGATAAGGGTTCGACTCCCTAAAAAGAACGAAGAAGGCAGAAATGCCATAAAACAGGTAAATATTACGCAGGTGTCCATAGTGTCACCTGCCATTACCACTATTAATTAAGCTAAAATAACAATTAAGATTCGGAGCAAATGACCATATTTGACCTTGTCTATCTATTAACTAAATCAATCTGACATGACTAAAACAGTCCAAAAGGGTACTCATTTGGAAGAAGCCGATTATCAAAAAGGTTTTCAAAGAGCAGCCAACAAACTTTCTAATGAAATTAATAGGACTTATACCTATTTCGTCAATAATAAATTGGGGATTGAAGGGTATGCAAGCCATTGCAATCAAGCGTTTAATGGGTTTATCAAAAAATTAGGAACGCTATATCCAGCATCGTTTTTAAAGAAAATTTATCAAGACCATTTTCCATTAGAGGAAGTTCAGCGAGACATTCAAGAAAAGATGGAAGCTCTAAAGCATTCCAGAGATAATCTTGAACTACGAGAAAACGTATTTGAAAAGGAAGTTATCAATCTCAACAAGGACTTTCTGAAAATCCTCATGGGAAAAAAGTCGTAATCCATGTTTTGATGGCGGCGAGTTGAAGGACTTGTCGCCATTCCCTTTTAAGCACTTTCACTAAAACTTATACTGATGTCCGCAGCACACGCCCTACGAGCTAGGCAAAGTCCACTCGTACCTCATATCAATCCGCTAGTTATTTCCTTTCGAGATAGTCTGGACATTAAGGCTACGTTTTCGTCCTCTTTTAAGAAGATGAAAATGGACTATAATGATTCCAGAAAAAAAGACCGAATCAAGGAAGGAGAAACCACCACCGCTAAAATCCTCACCACTCTCTTGATAGAGGAAATGGACTATCTGCGTAAAAATAAACCACAAGAATATCTCTACTATTTATCTGGAAATATGGACAGCATGCCCGTCATGACCAATCGAGGACAACTCCGTACTATGATGGATGAAGAGTATAGCCTACGAACGTATTCCAATTTCATCAAACGATTAACGGCTGCTAAATTCATCCTTAGAAAGGCGAATACAAGCCGTATGAGAACCAAAGTAATAGAGGAAGATGGAACAGTTACCTACGAGCATAAAATAGCTAAAAATGGACGTGGCGACTTCAAATTATTTATCAACAAAGCCGCATTATCTTTCCGATATAGCTTTGTGGAAAAGCCAGAAAATTGGGTTTTGGAGCTAAATCCCAAGACTATTGAAAATCAATTAGTTAGCCTTCCCAAAACACAAAAATTGCAGCAACCCCTTAATGAGTTAAAAGAGACTTTAAAAATAAATAATAATAACCCCTTAGCAAGTGTGGAAAAAGGCGTGGCAAAGCCACAACCTTCAAAAGTTTCCTGCGAGCAGGAAAGAATGTTGAAACGTCGAGACGAAGAAGGCAGTATGCAAAAAAATAATTCCGCCGCCGAAAATTCAAAGAAAAATTTGCCCAAAACCCTCGTAAAATCCTTTTCCAAAGAAAGGAAATCAGACATTAGTGCCAAAGGGCAGGCACATCTTAATAAACTCTCCAAAGACCATGAAATCAATCGTCAATTACCAGAAGATGACCAGAATTATTACGCTACGCTACTGTTTTTTCAAATGATAAAGCTACTCTATAATCACTTTGCAGATAGCTACATCGAGTCTATTGCACCATCTGCTAAAAACCTATTCCGACTGCATTTACAACGATTAAACCTACCAATGGAACTAGCTTTCCAAACTATCAGTCGAGCTATTAACATGACTAAGCAACACTTAGATACACATGAGAACGCTTACGTTTATGCACCACTCACCTGGCTTAGAGTCGATGATGAATACCAAGCTGGCACATTGAAAATAGTGGTGGACAAATGGATTCCAAAAGAACAGAAACGCTTAAAAGTAGTCAAGACCACCAATCAACAATTTGTCAATTGGCAATATGCCCACCATGCCTCCGACCAACTTTTTATGGAAGTAACCAAAGGCATGAAAAAAGGATTTAGTACAGGACTCGCAACTTACAACACTGCTTTTGAAAAACTAGATTATTATTTTGAAAAGTATGAACTCCCTACTCCAACTAGAGACAGAATGCGCCAGCAATTTGCCGATAGAACTTACGCAATTTTAGAAGAAGTCAATGCTTTAGACGAATCAACCAAGCCAGATAAAACTTGGTCGGCATTCAAATTATTCCAGCAAACACAACATCAGTACAAGAAAAACTAGAAAGATAAGAAATTGCCAAATAAACAATTTTTAAATATCAAATAAATTGCTTTTTACGCAATATTTAATTATTTTTACATAAACGGATGAATTATGACACAACTCACTAAAAGGAGCAAAAAGCGACGAAAAGCTAAGTGTGGACCACTGACTAGTGCCTACAGATTGTATGTGCAGTTTCTGCCAATTTACCAGAAACCACATAAAGACTTCAACTACTTTTCTGACGACTATAAAAGTGCAGACCAAGGTTTACAGAAGTTACTAAAACGAGTGTTAAACGGCACTTGTCAAGGACGGTATCAAAAGGCAATGCTTTTTGAAGTAGCGACCAATGCTTGCTTAAAAGTCTATTTACCTGGACAGGAATTGACCTATGCGGAATACAAAGCAACGTTTGTAAAATCACAACCATTGCTAAAGGCATTTATCATTTGTAAACAAGAGCATATTATACAGTTAGCGATAGAAGATAAAAGGCATCCGATTATAGAAAATAGTGTAGATGTGGATTATGAAACAGGTTTGTATGGTAAAGATATTGGGCTGTTTAATTTACGGCAGATGTTAATTACGGGCAGTTTACGATACGTGTTTAAAAAGGCATTGGTGTACGACCAATCGAATAATCGTAAAGTCGCTTGTTATAATCATTTAGGACAGTTAACGTTTTTGGACACAGCGTTTAAACAAGAGATTTTACAAACGCCCAATTTCAAATTATATCAACTAGGCATCTTCGAACAATGAACGTTCAAACACATCTAAACGAATTACGAACGATTGAACAGGACGGCGTTTTGTACGTCTCAACCTTATCTGTGTACAAGTACATTGGCTACAGTTCGCATGCCCGTTTAAAGGAAAAGGCAGCACGAATGAACTTACCAATTGAGGATTTAGAAATTGGCTCTTCGATGGCGATAACAGATTTAGCTATCCTACTGAAGGAATATGCAGAACAACTCACCAATGGTACTAAAAAACGGGTAACTGCCCTTTTAGAAAACTTAAATGAGCCGCATGTGCCTTTTAACGCTGTACAGAAAGCGGTTAATACGTCCGAACGTACTCGTTTACTATCGGACGAATTAATAAACACCGTTCAAACGATTGAACAAGAGCGTTCACCAATTAACGAAACCGTAAACGCTGTCCAAACCAATAAACATACAACGTCCACAAAATTAAACGCCGTTCAAAAAGCAGTTAACGCTGTACACCAAAATCGTACACCGTCCGAATATTTATACAGCGGCGTTAAAGGGCAGTTACGTTGGTACGAACGCTGTTTAAACGAATTGAACCGAATAGTTAAAGCCTTAACTGCCTTTTTAAAAACGGAGTCTTTTGTTTTCATTGTTTTGACTGGCGCTCTATTAATTCAGGTTTCACATGTGGCTATTCTATTCGTTCAAGTGGCAGAAACAAAAAGCAAATGGATATTAGTGGGTGGTTACTTATTCGGTGGAGTAGCAGAGTTAACAGCCCTGATACTGACGATTCATAAAGGCAGTAAAAATACTCTGAGAATATATAGCCTACTTACTTTCTGGCTGAACATACTCTATTACAAAGTTTGGCTAGGCTATGACGGAACGATGCTTTGGTATACAAACGTGTTAATCAAAATCACCCTATCTGCCTTTTTAGCTTTTGTCATTTACAGCTATGGAGAGTTATTCACCAGAACCAAATTTGAGAAATAATTTTTTTGAATCATCAGTTGCTTTTTAAGCAATATGTATAAGTATCTTATTAATTAAACATTCCTATTCTTCCGATAAATTCAGTTTTGACGGTACACGTCACGGTGGCGATGGCAGCCAAAATACTGTTTGACTGGAAGGAGTTTATTTTGGCAAGCGTTTTTGGTCCTTTTTGGGCGAATGCAAAAAGGACAACATGCCAAAAGAGGAACAAAACAACTCAACCATGAATTTAACTAAGTACCTTCCTATCATCGTACAACACATCGAAATTGGTAAACGAACGTTTAACGCTATTTTGGTTTGCTGCTTTACCATACTCTTAATCTGTATCATTAACCGAGACTATTTATTTATAAATAATCCTGCTAACTGCACTTTAACAACCAAAACAACGCTATCTCAAAAGGCAGTTATGGATAATAAAAAGGCAGATAGAGTTGTCAATGTAAAACCAACCGCTGCACCCAATATTGAAAATGCTACGTCAAAAGGCAGTTGTAAAATTTACAATCTAAGTGCCCTTTTAGCTCCAGATGCACTGAGAAAGCGAGGTGTTTCCGAGGCAGTCATTCTACAAAAGCAGCAACAATGCCGAGATTATGTGAAACGCTTTGCGAAAGTCGCTCAGGTTGAAAGTGAGAAGTATGGCATTCCTGCTAGTATTAAATTAGCACAGGCACTTTTGGAAAGTGATGCTGGAGATAGTCGATTGGCTCGTTCTAATAACAACCATTTTGGTATCAAATGTTTTTCTCGTAAGTGTGCTAAAGGGCATTGTTCTAATTTTACGGATGATACGCATAAGGACTTTTTTAAGAAGTATGGTTCGGCTTGGTTGAGTTTTCGTGACCATTCTTTGTTTTTGCAGAAGAAGCGGTATTTGCATTTGCAGAAGATTCCAAAGACGGATTATGAAGATTGGGCTAAAGGGTTGAAAGAAGCTGGGTATGCTACGGATAGGCGGTATGCAGAGAAGTTGATAGAGATTGTGAGTATTTTGAATTTATCAAATTTGGACATTTAAACCGGTAAATTGAAGAGGTAAGAGTCTAAAACTATAAACTCATGTTTGAGGAAATTTATAGTTTTAGACCTTTATTCGATAATAAAATGTAATAGCCTAAACTTGATTAGACAAATTGAAATATTAGGATTGACCTAATACGACAATTGCCATCCCGCATTTTTTTATTTTCCAATTGCCCTACCCGCTTGATTTTGAAGGCTTTTAAAAAAGAAAAAAATTATCACCTCCTGTAAAGATTAGTCTTGACTAAATATCGTGAAGTGATAGATTAAGTTTTGACAATTTCAAATTAAATTACAAGCCTTGGTAATCTTTACGTTCTCGAAAAGGTACTTTCTAATTTTTCTTTCCAATTATAGCAACCCCTCCCTCACTTAACATTTGAATACGAGTTGAATATATGCCTGTATCATCATATTCTCCAGCTTTGATTAATATTTTAGCACCATTCCAAATTGGATAGTAATTATAGGCGTCATTTACTTTTTTAAAAGGGTTGTTTCTTCTCCCTAATAGCCCCTCCGTATCAATTGCATTTTTGTCTACATGAATATTAGTACTGTAGTGATAAAATTTAAGTTCATCATTACATAGAGACTCCCAAATGTATCTATCAACTAAAACATGTAACGAACCATTAATATTAGGTGCACTTCCATCTTCTAAATCCCAAAAAGTTAACCCCTCAGGAGTTTCTGTACCAAATAAACGCAAACAAACACAGCTAGAGTTGTAATCATAACTAAAATAGTTTTTCTCTCCTAATCCTATATAGGATTCATTTACTTGAATCCAATTTTGAGTTTCTATTGCATGAATTCCATCACGTGGAGACCATGCTGCACCATTTCCAGCACATTTTCCTCGTCCTGAAACTAAATAAAGCATCTCACCCGACAGTGTAAATTCCCCACCTTGCATATCAGTCAGAAATACTATTGACCCGTCAGGATTTGTAACTGAATAAGATTCAGAAAAATTAAAAATACCTTGATGTTCTTTTGTAGATATTAGTTTATCCCAGTCTACTTCATATTTTGAAATAACGCCAACATTATTTGCAGAAGTATATAAAGCGCTATCCACACCTACTGCACACCAACCAGGTGAAACCGCACTATCTAGGAAACCAAAATTAACATATGCTAAATTATCTGCCCTAAAACAAATAATTAACTGCTTTGGTTTGTTAACAGGAACAAGAATGTAATCTATTCCTTTATATTTATAATGATCTGGATCTCCATAATGCCATGCATCCAAGTTTTTCAGTTCTGTTAATTCACTATCTTCAGAAGATATTTTTATCACTCCAGAATTGCCTAAAACATTTCCATCTAAAGGTATAGTCTTTGGTATTCGCCACAAAAAACCTGTATTAGCATCTGCGAAAAGACCTACTTGATCGACAATAGTAAAAAACCAATTTTCACCATCATTTGTTACTCCTTGAACTTCATGATCATCCGGAAACCAGTCTTTATTCTTTAAGGCCGTGGGATATTTTCCTTGAAATAAATAACTACTTTCATAGTTTTGAATAGGTTTATTTTGAGCATTTAATAAGATACTAAAAATTACTAATAAAAAAGCAATAATTACTTTCATAGTTAAAAAGTTTACTGAAGATTAACCAATATTAAAACCATCCCCTCCTCATCCGAAAATTCCAACGCCTTCCCAATAATAGCCCCAAAACCTTTCTTTCGATTTTTTACCTTCATGGCAAAACCAGGTTTATCAGAGGTCGTCAATAAATCACCAGGCTTAATGTCCCCTATCACTTTAACTTTAACCCTACCTGCAATAGCTATCGGAACATCACCATCAAGAACTCCTTCTTGCGCAAGTACCATACCTGGATTAATTCCTCCTGCTCCACTTACAATACCACAAACTCTTTTGTCGTATTTTTTAGCTGATTTCAAAACATGATTTGGGCTAGAGTCATCTATAATAACTATTTCGCCAGGCTCTAATTTTTGAGTTGAATTTGTTTTTTCAATTATATCAGCGCCTCCTCTAATTTCCAAAATTTTCACACTTGCTTCATCTTCTGTTCTTAAAGTCTTAGTTTCTACCCCTCCCATTATTTTGAAAGAACCATCCAATTCAGCTCTTAATGTCCAAGGGTCATCATTGGCAGTAAAAATTCTAAATTTTTTTGGGTTTACATCAACTACTCCCCCAACCGCCTCAAAAACGGTCTGATTGGGATATTCTAGGTTAGAATGCTTAAATACTTGAAAAGCAGGTGTAATACCTTTATTGTATTTCCAAATTCTAAATGCCCCATCTTCAATATTAAGATTGCCTTCCAATTGTGCTTTTAGTAAACTAGGGTCACTATTGCTCGTGAAAATTTTAAACGATTTAGGAGAAATATCAATTATACCTCCAGTAGCTTCAAAAACGGTTTGATTAGGATAAGCATTATTAGAATGTTTTAATACTTGGAGAGCAGGTGCATAACTTTCATTATATTTCCAAATTCTAAATACTCCATCTTCTAAATTTAGATTGTTATAAACTCTTACATTATGATTCGTTCTTACAATTGAACTATCTTCTTGCTGCCACCCTGCTGCTGAAATAGCGTAAGCTGATATGGGTACTACATGAATTTTATTTATTCCCATTAACTGGTCTCCTAGCATTACTTTAATAGAGAAATCATTACTACTCCAATCAATTTGAGAAAAATCACCAGTTTCTACTTTTCCAGAACCAATTTCTAAGTTGAATAATCCAAATTGATTCGTTGTATCTTTATGAGTTTCTGAATAAATCCCTTTCTCATTCTGTAATAAAGTAACCTTAAGCTCAATTGGTTTTTCTGTTAATAATTCATTCCCCATTCTTGCAATCGCTTGATATTGAAAAGTATTCTGGGCAATTAGGGATATTATTGAAAAATTGAATCCAATAAAAAATAACATTATCTTTTTCATAGTCTAGTTTTTTAAAATTTTGAATGTTTGTTGTTTTTGTTCCTTTCGATTAATAAACTCTATAAAATATTGTCCTTTTGAATATGAGCCGACATCAACCACTATCAATCCTTCTTTAAGAGAATGCATTGATTGCTCCAACATTTTTCCAGATACATCAAAAAGATAAAGGCTAAATTCATACTTCTGTTTTAACTGTACCTCAATATTAATCAAGCCATTTGTTGGATTAGGAAAGATTTTAATATCTCCATCAAAAGGGCTTGTTTCTGAATTTGTTGTTGTATAATCTATATCTGGTTGCTGGAAACCTTGAGTTAGAATTACTGTACTATCCGAATTTTCTAAAGTGAGTGTAACAAGTTGGCCTAATGTCCAACTCAGATGTATTCCATTTACTGCATTTTCCATTTCCCCTCCTGCCGGTACAATTGCATATCTTTCCGTTGAAACTGCTTGTGCATTGGCAAGCTGTATTAGCATCACTAGAAAAAGGAATACTATTATTTTTTCTTTCATAAATAGGGTTTTATAAAGTTGAAAAAACTTTATTCATTATTGGCATCACTAGTATAGGCTACCTTGATGATTTTTATTAAGACAAATGTAGTATTATAGGATTATGACGATTTGCAATGAGGTTACAATAACTTACATTATCGTTTCAATCTTGCTTCGGAAGGTGTTTCTTGGAAGTATTTTTTAAAAGCATTGGAAAAGTGAGCAGGTTCTTTGAAGCCAGTTTGATAAGCAATTGTTTGAATGGGGAGATTAGTTTGAACTAATAATTCTTTTCCCTTTAAAAGGCGGTTTTGGCGAATAAATTCGGAAGGCGATTGATTACAGAGGGCTTTTAGTTTTCTATATAATTGTATTCTACTCATAAAAAGGGAACTTGCTAATTCTAAGGTGCCAAAATTTTCATCCCCAATTCTTTCCTCTATTATTGTTTTTACCTTTTTAATAAAAGCATCTTCATACTTTAATAAAGGAGTATTTAAAGTTAAACCATTAGCATAGCTGAGTTGAAGTTGTTTTCTGAGCATTAAAAGTTGTTCTAGCCGAATTAACAATTCTTGCTCATTAAATGGTTTAGTAAGCCATACATCAGCACCATGTTCTAAACCTTCCAATTTGGTTTTTTGCGCAGACTTAGCAGTCAATAAAATAATAGGTATATGGCTAGTTCGTTCATCTTTCTTTAAAATTTGGCATAACTCAATACCGCTTTTAATAGGCATCATTACATCACTAATAATAATATCTGGAATTAATTCTAATGCTAATTCGATTCCCGTTAGGCCATCCTTTGCAGTTAGTATATTATATTCCCCACTTAGAATACCATCTAAATAAAGAACAATATCTTCATTATCTTCAACTATTAACAGCGTATTTTTATCTTTTCCATTTGGTGATAATGAGGTATTCTCTTTCGACGTGTTTAACTGGTTGTTAGAATCTTTTATTGAAATTGTTCCTATTTCATCTTTAGTGTTTTTAATAGGGAGCATTACTTTAAAGATTGTCCCCTTTCCTACAATGCTCTCTACTGAAATTTCACCTTGAAGTAATCTTACTAATTCCTTTACTAGGGAAAGCCCCACTCCTGTTGTGCTAAGCATATTGCCTTTATTAGGATTGACCTGATAAAAACGATTAAAAATAAATGGCAAATGTTCATTAGGAATTCCTCTTCCCGTATCAGAAATATAGATATGCAATTTATCAGAAGGGGAGGAAAGAGTTTTAATAGTAAATTTTATTACTCCTGATTTAGTGCAAGATTTTATCGCATTACTTACAAGATTAGAAATGATTTGGCGTAACATCTCTTTATCAAAATCCATTATCAAAATGGGGTTATCACACTCAAAAATAAAATCAACTCCACTAGAATTAGCTTGAAATTTAAAAGAATCTGAGAGATATTTTAAATAAGCTACTATATCTCCATTTACCAAATGAACTTCCTGTCGGTTATCCTCTAGTTTTGATAAGGCTAATAATTTATTTACCAATGTTAAAAGGTTATCACCATTCCGTTGAATCATTTCTAAAGCATTATCCAATTGCATCGTTCCATGCTGCTTTATCTGTTGAACCATTCCTAATATTACGGTCAAAGGAGTCCTAAATTCATGAGTAATATTTGTGTAAAACCGTGTTTTGAATTCATCTAGCTTTTTTAACCTTTCTGCCTCTTTTATTTTTTGCTCATCAATATAATACTGTTCAAGATTGATTTTACTGCGGTAGCTCAAACCTATTAGAAAACAAACTACTTCTAGTATAATTCCAATTTTTGTATTATAGATATAAAGAGGGAAAACAGGTGTGTCGATTTTACGGATTAGTCCAAAAAAGTGCATAGTTTCCAAATCTGGATATATACGCCCTAAAACACTTAGAAAAGGCCCTAAGATTAAAAATAGTGTACCTAAAATAACAAACCTAGCCAAGATATTTTTTTTATTAAAAAATAGAATAACAATGAAATAGAGGCTAAAGAGAAAGAAAAATACACTTGTATAATCGTGGACTTCAATACTTGTTTCTACACTCCCAAAAAATTGTAATAAAGGGTTTATTAAGAACATAAAACCGTAAAAACAAATCCCAATATTAAAGAACTCTTTAAGGTTAGAATAGAATTTAGGTATATCTAAAAAATGATAAAGGAATAAGAGGTAGAAGAAATAAATAAAGTACCCATTCTGAATTTCTATATGCTTAAAATAATCTAAATGATATGCAAAAAATATGGGTAAAGAATAAGTTTCTTCCATTGCTCTAAAATAATAGAGAAATATTCCAAAGGCATATGTTGCATAGAATAGATAGGCTTTATCTTTATAAAAATAGAATTGAAAAAGACAAAAAATAGTAGCAATTAGAACAATGCTGAGTAATATTGCATGTAAAATAATTGTTGGAAATAGCTTTGAAAGCCAAATAGATTTATTTATAGTTTCTTGTTCATAGGTAATCAATTCAATATTTTTCAGCTTTCGTACTTTATCATGAAAAGTCTTAATTTTTATAAAGAATGTGTTTAATTCATCAGGAGGAATAGAAAGTGATAAGCACCTACCATTGAATTTATAACCTCTGGTTTCATAATTGGAGAGTACTCCTCCTTTGGAAACTAAATCAATCCTATTATCTTTTAAAGTGTACAATTCAAGCCATTGGAAATCATCTTCTGTACAAATTAGCCTATTAATTGAATCATTTTTGTTAGTATTTTGAATGTTAATTTTAAACCAATAAATATTGTTTGAAGTAATTCTTGGAATTGCCTTAAAAGGATTAGGATGAAATTCTTGGTTTAAAATTTCCTGTAATGGTTTATTTTTAGTGCTATCTATCCACCAGGTAAGATTATCATTTAAAGTAACGAAAGCTTCATTAGCTACAAAAATGGTATCTTTTTGTGCGCTAGAGATAGGACAAGAGAGAAGTATTAAGATAATGCCTAAAAAAAAAGATGTAGTTAGTTTTCTCAAATACTTTCTTTTATAAAAATGAAGATTTTATAAGTTAAAGTTAATGAAAAAACATGAAAATTTTTAAAGCAGTTTTAAATCAATATGCCTTACTGCCTTTTATATTACGAATAAGATGTAAGCAAATTGGTTGATTGGAGTGGATAACTTTTTAGGGTTAACTCAGTTTGATTGATAATTTCTTTATACCCTTTCTCATGAATTTTCCAATTCTGGGAAAATTAAAAGTAAGTTAAAAAAAACCAATTTTACTATAACAAATGTTCTTAGAAAGATACTCACTAAAGAATAATATTAAGAGTCTTTCTTTCTTTTTTATTAAATTGAGGCATCAACAACGTATTAAACGATGCTTATGTCTCAAAATAAAGGAAGCAACAAAGATTCCAATACTCATTTATTACGGGGATTACAACAAGGAAAAAAATGGGCAATAGAGCAATTATATAGAGATGCTTACCCAACTGTTCAATCCTTAATCAAACGAAATAGTGGCACAGTAGATGATGCTAAAGACCTATTTCAAGATTGTTTATTGATTTTAATCCCCAAATTGAGAGAACCTAGCTTTACTATAAAAGCAGCCCCTAGTACTTATTTGTATGCTATTGCTAGAAATCAATGGTTGTCAAAACTTAGAAAAAACAATAAAAATCCTGTTGATTTAATCGTTGATGAGCCAGAAATTAATTATCAACTTAAAGAATTGGCAGACTTTGATCCTGACAAAAGTGCAGCAAATTCGGAGCTTTATGGTTTGGTAAAAAAGGCATTCAAAAAATTGGGAGAAGATTGCCAAAAAGTCATCCAAATGAAACATATACATAAATACTCGCATGAGGAAATAACGGAAGAGATGGAATATACAACTAGTTATTCCAGACTAAAGTTGAATAAATGCATGACCCAATTACGAAAATGGATTAATGAAAACCCTGCATTTAAAACTGTATAACTAGAAAATTATGGACAATCAATACACTTCTACAGAATTATTTGAAAAATATTTGGATAAAACATTAAGTACAGAAGAACATTTAGCTTTTGAATCACAGCTAAATACCAACTCAACAGTAGCCAATGAATTTTTAGTCTATAAACAAATAATCAAAGGATTAACTTTTACGGATGAAAAGGAATTAAAAAATAAGATTCACTTAATCACAAAGAATTTTGAAGCAGATGGTTTTTTCTTGGAAGAGGATATAATCGGCGACTACCTAGAGGGGCGACTTGACAAACTTAGCAATGATAAAGTAGAACGTCGAAAAAATAAAGATAAAGTATTTGCTAAAAAAATTGAATTCGAAGAAAAATTATTAAAAGGCATTTTACAAACAGATGAAGAAGACTTATTAAAAAATATAGGAGAAGTGCAATCTTCCTTAAACAATGAAGGTTTTTTTAAGGAAGAAACATCAAAAGATATTGCTGGTGAAATAACTAGTTCAACTAACGCAAAAGTTATCCCGCTTTGGCAAAAATATAGGGCGGTTGCTGCTATTGTATTATTAGCCATTGCCATGGGATTATTTTGGCTAATCCCAAGCAGGTCCAATTACAATCAACTTTATGCTGATTCTTTTAGTCAAGAAACTCAGAAATTAAATCCTTTACTTGAAAAACTAGGGGAATTAGGATTAGGAGATACCCAACGAGATCAGAAAACAAGCCTTTACGATGCTTTGATTTTATATGAAGATAAAAAGATTCAAGCGGCGACAGTTGCGCTCCAAAACCATATGGTCCAATTTCCTAATGACCTTGATGCACAGTTTTATTTAGGTCTCTGCTATATGGAAGTACAAAATTTTTCGAAAGCTATTCCCTTATTAACACCAATTACTACTCAACAGAATCATTTTTTACAAACAGACGCAAAATGGTATTTAGCTTTAGCTTTCTTAAAGATGGATAGACAAGAAAATAAAGCTAAAGAATTATTGCAGGCTATTGCTTTAGACAAGGAATCGAATTATCAAAAACGGGCGATTTTGCTTTTAAAGCAATGGTAATTAGAGCTATCAGATTTAAGGAGAATTATAAAAAATAAAAAAAATACGGTCATCATATAACACTTTTAAGTTTTTAGCTACTAATCATTGAATACAATTTTTAGTAACCTTTAAACTTTATATTATGAGAACCTTTAAATTTTTTCCAGCTATTTTATTACTTGTTATTTTGATTGCCAATAGTTCTTGCGACCTAGTTGTCGTTCCCGAACCTGAACCAGCACCTGAAAGAATTGCTTGTGAAGTAAATAATACAGGTCAAATGCGTTTTGTTAATGATTCTAGTTCGGGTAAAACTTATCACATAGGTCTTAATGGAGTTAGAATAGAAACATTAGCCCCCGGAGAAGAATCTTCATTTCATACTGTTGCATCGGGGAAAAAACATACATTAGTATTTCAGGTAGCTAATTCCAATAGCTTAGCCTGTAATACATCAACTCCTATAATTGCACAGTGTGATAGAAGGGTATTTAGTTGTAGAGGATAGTATTAAATTCATAATAAAAACTAAACTATAAAGATATTTCTCTCCTAAAACATAAACTTAGGAGAGGAATATCTATCAAAATATATAGTATGTATCGTTTTTCTTTTTTGCTATTACTTTTTATTCATTTTAATTCATTTTGTCATGCATATAGTGATGATTTGGCAATAGTTCAGGCTGTTTATTCAAAAATAAAATTAGCAAAGGGTCAAAAGAATATTAATCTTCCAGAAATAGTGATTGAGGATAGATTCTTAAATATTGCAGCCTATAATAGAAGAACCAATAGATTAGTCATTGAAGAAAAAGCAATTGAAACCTGTCGTTCTTTTGGCGTTAATATGGAAACAGCACTAGCTTTTATCATTGGACATGAATTAACTCATTTTTATCAGAATCACGAAGGAGCGTTTGCTTTTTTTATGGACTCCTCTAATTTGAAAGCCAATACTCAAGAAGAAAGAGATGCGGATATCTATGGGGCAATGTTAGCTTATTTTGCTGGATATAAAAATGTGACTCAGTTAATGCCGCAACTAATTGACCATTTATACGAAGCTTATGAATTAAATACTAAAACCTTGCCTCAATATCCAGCAAAAGAAGAACGAAAAAGATTGGCAGAAGCGGTAGTAATGCAAACCCAAATGCTAATAGACTTATATGAAGGGGCTAAATATTTAGCGGTTATCGGTCAAGACAATCTTGCGGGCGATATCTACCAACATATTGGTAAATTTGTTGAAACCAAAGAATTATTAAATAATGAAGCTTTTGCTTACTTATCAGCTGCAAGTGAAATTCAAGAGTATGGGAAAATTAATTGGGCATATCCGCTTAATGTAGACTTAAACAATCCTTTGCGATTTCCTTCTGATGTAGAAAAAATTATTTTAATTAAAAAAGCCAAAGAAAAGTTAGCGCAAGCACTTGAGTACGACTCCAATTATTTTCCCGCTTTACTCAATTATGCTATTGCGCTTTCTCTGGAGGAAGCCATATCGAAATCTAAATCCAAGCTTGTGTCAGCAAAACAAAGCGCAAAAAATGAAAACCAACTTTTGAGCGTTAAGTTATTAGAAGCCATCCTCTTAGCTCAGGCAGGTCAAATAAACCAAAGCAAAGAATTATTGACTTCTATTGAACAAAGTAGATTTCAAGAAGTCGCGAAATTGGCTTCCTTTAATCTTAGTATATTGAATGAGCAGATTGTCGAACCTAATTTTTTAGGCACTAAATTGAATCGTCAAAGTGAGGTCATTAATGGCATTAATTTGGGTACTATTCCACAAATCAATTTTGATTCAGAAGTTGCATTAAGTAAAGACCCTTTTAATCCCAAAACCTTAAAGATTAAACGCTTTAATCAATCTACGCTTCTATTATTTACCAACTCTAATCAATCTCTTGCACTACATCTCACGACTAAAACCAATACAAAAGACATAGGAATAGGTGCTGCTGCTCAACAAATAGATAAAAATTATGCTGGCCAAAACTTAAAAATTTTGACACATGATAATGGAGGTTCTTTTAGACATTATCCTAATTCAAGCATCGTTTTTTTATTAAATCAATCTAATCGTCTAATGGAATGGGCTAATTATGCGATTTATTAGTTGGCCCATTCCATTAATTGAATATTAATATAATTTACTAATCATCAGTTTTTTCCCAAACAAAGGACGCCCTTCCCCTTGGATGTCAATAATGTATAACCCATTATCAATGCCTGCTAAAGATATTCGTTCTGTAATAGACGTTACCTTGGGAATTTGTTGATAAAACACCTCTTTTGACATCAGGTTACTAATACGAATGGTCGCTGATTTTCCTAGGTAATTTTCCATATTGACGTAGAGTTCTGCTCTAGCTGGATTTGGATAAAAATCAAAGTCATATTCGGTATTCGTTCTGGATTGAGCAGTGACGGGTACGTCTACTAAATCTGACCTTTCACAAATAAAATCCCATCCTCCATCTGCTCTTTGGTCATATAGTTTAGTGATGATATTATAATTTCCGCTTGCCAATCCTTCTACGACCAATGGATTTTGACATTCCCCATTGATACATTTATAAACTTCCAACCAATCTTTATTATAAACTTGAATATCTAGAAAGGCAGCATTTAGGTTGTTGATGGAAATGGAGCTTATGTCTATTTCAATCTGAATATCTGCACAAGGATTTGAAGGAATAGTATTATTGATATTTATTGCTCTTTGTTCTTCACAAATCAATTGCCAATCAGCATTAAATAATTGATAATCAACTATATATTTTCCAGTTTCAAGATTAGAAAACATTTGTGGATTATTACAACCTTCTCCTATACAGGTCGCTACTAATTGCCAAGAATCATTCTCTCCAATCCGATATAGTTTTAAATTGAGGTTAGTTCCTTGCCTGTAATTAATACTCAAATCTTCATTAGAAGAGACCATAATAATACTGTCACAAGTTGATGTACTACAATTGTTTAATTCGGTTATTGTGGTAGTATCCATGACCGTATTTCCGCAAGCATCTTCAGCAGTCCAGATAATTTGATGAATAGTATTTCCTGAGGGCTCAATAGAAGAGGAGACCGTTGAGCTTATCATTAGTGCTTCTCCGCAATCGTCTGATGCTGTGGCAGCATAATTATCTAAATCAAATTCCTCACAATTTACGATACCATTAGGAGGAACATAAGTGAAAATGGGAACAGTGGTATCTATTAGCTTGATAGTATCAATATATTGATAAAGGATAAAAGAAGTGTCAATTGTTATTGGAGCTACAATTAATTCTGGATATTGTCCAAAATCAAAAAACGTATCTAATTCATAGGTTACAAAAGCAGTTGCAGTAAGCGTTTTTAAAATGGTCTTAGAACATTCATCTATGAATAAGGTGTCAACTATAGTTTTTTCTACTACAATGTCATTCCCTGAATCAAAAGAAAGCGTATCTGAGAAAGCCTCGACATTAGAGAATTCACTGCAAGTTTTCACTTCATTGGTAAAAAATTGCTTTACCTCAGGAAAATCAAAACAAATACTATTTGTAGGAATTGCTCTTATCACTACAGATATTAATTGAATTGAATCTGGAAAGTCGGAAAAATCAGAACGAGTTCCAATACTATCGATAATAAAAGGAACATTGCTTTCTAGACATCGACTAATTGCTACTGCGCAAGGAAACTCAATATTATCATTAACATTAATTACAATTAAAGTATCATTCAAACTATTTACGTCTCCAAGAACAGTAAAGAGAAATTCCTCTGCAAGCACATCACCAACTTCTAATATCTCAGTTATGATTAATTCCTCTGTAAACACATCTGTAATAGTTAAGACTATTGTTGAATCTGAATCTGCTTCCAATTGTCCAATATTATTTAGAAAAATTTGAGGGGTACCAGGAGATGGAGGAACAGGTCTCATAACCATCCCTCTCATTTCTATCCCCTCTACATGAGCAGTAATTGAATAGAAAAGCTCTTCACTAACGGTAAATGAAAAGAGCATCAAGCCTACAAATAGGCTCGCTAAAAAGTTTAAAATTTTCATAGTTTTGTTTTTAATAAAAAATTAAGCTCACTTAGGGGAAGTGAATGGTGGGAGGAAAAAAGATGGGAAATTGAAAAGGTAAGAAATTTTGTCTAAAATTTAACCCTAACAATTTACGAAAAAATAAAGAAGGATGTATGATTTTAATCCAATAAAATGAAAGCTCCCCAATAAAAAGCAGACCAATCGGGGTGTTCTTTGATTAATTGTCGTTGAGCCATTGAAAAAGCTTGTTTAACAGCATGACCTTCCAAAATGAAATCGTAAAAAACTTCCATTAGTAAAGCGGTAGCATTATCTGGTATTTTCCATAGACTAATAAGCAATTTATTAGCTCTTGCCAATAAGAAGGCGCGTTGTAAACCAAAGACACCTTCCCCATTAAAAACATCACCTTTGCCCGTATCACAAGCAGAAAGCACGACTAATTGAGTTTTTGACAAATCCAAATTATAAATCTCAAAGGCTGTTAATATTCCATCTTCTCTACCTTCTATTATTTGTCCTTCTTTCCATGCTTTATTAACGCCTGTAAATACTAAACCTGAACGAAATAAAGGATTTTTGGCCATTTGAATACTTTCTCTCGGAATTTTAGCATCAATACCTGTTATAGATAATGGTTTAAAAAAAAAGCCATGTGTAGCTATATGTAGTATTTCGGGTGCTTTTTCAGCAGTAAAAGACTTTACTACTTCTTCTACTGCATTTTCTCCCGTAAACAAATGTACTTTTCGTTTTTTTTGCTCAAAATTATTAGCGATATTTTTTACCTCTGCTGCTGTTCCTGGTAAATAGTCAAAAGAAATAGCATTTCGAGTAGAATCTGACATCCCTCTTAAAGCAGGAAGCAAGTTTTTTTCCAAAGCTTCTCTCTGCTTTTTTTCTTCTCTTCCATCTTTATTAATATTTTCTAAATTATAATCATAATCTGAGCCTCCAATTAAAACAATATCTCCTTGAAGTTTTTCGTCCGCTTTACGATTAACAAAGTCCCTTAAAGTGGCATAGTAAACGAATTCAAATTTTTGTGCAAGTGGTATCTCTTCGTCATATAGCGTTCCAAAAGCCAAATGGTGTAAAATCCCAGTAGGAGACAAAGAGATACTATTTACATCTTCCAAATGTTTTACTAGTGGCTGCCAAATCAATTGAAATAATTCCTTGTTGATTGCTGGAGTAGTTACATAATTATTGGCATTGGCTTTAATACTACGAGCTAAAAATGGCTTCAATTCGGATTCCTTACAAAGCGGCACTATTATAGGATAGTCCAGTCTTGCTTTATTAATTATCGCACAATATTGAATAGTATTTGCTTCTCCTAAAGTTAGATTTCCAGTATTAAAATGGATAAAGTCAATAACAGCCTCTCTTTCTTTTATTTTTTGTTGAAGCTCTTTTGAAGTACAAGCAGCTTTTTTTTTGGTCTCCCAGCCCATTTGCTTCTCTAAAAGTAATAGTTGTTCCTGAATCTTCTGAGGGTCAATTTTTTTTTCTTTTAGTTGACTTGAACTCCTATTAAAGGTCGCACGCAATTTTTTTCGGGTTTCTAGCCATTCGATATAAATAGGCTTAGACCGAGCATTCTGCTGTAAAGCCAGCATATTTCTACTAGTCTCTAGGCCCAATCCTTTAATAGACAGTGATAGGTTTTGGGCTTTTGCAGCCAAATCAGGAATTTTAGCTGAATTTTTGGCGGCAAAAATGTAAAAAGCATCTGCTAATTTTTTAGTGGATTCAAGAAATTGAATTCTTTCTTCCTCACCCAATGCTGGGTAATATTCTCTTAGTTGTTGACTTAAATTATTATTGGAAAGCTTAAAATGGTGTTTTGCCATAGAATAAGCAGATTCGGCTTCAAATATTCGCCCCAATTGCCCAAGAATTCTAGTGTAGAGGATACTTTTTTCTCCATAAACTTCTCTACAAAGTTTTTTAGCCTTTACAGAATAATGTAATGCTTTTTTAGATGTTCCTTGGTAATAACAATTGTCAGCAATGGCATAATAAAGACTAATTAAGTTTGTTTTTGTTCCTCCTTTTTCTCTTACCAATTTTAGCCCTGTTTCGTAATAAGTTAAGGAGGTAGCAAGATCACCTTTTGCTTTATAAATAGCTCCTTGTGTTCTTTTTGTAGCTATTAAATGACTCCATTGTTCCCTTTTTGTAAAAATACTATCGGCTATGCTAAAATGTTTCTCTGCATTTCGATAGTCCTTTAAGGCAAAAAAAGCATTTCCGCAATTCAAATAGGCCAAACCATAAAAACCATTATCATTTTTATAATAATCCGTCTTTTCAAATATTTTGATAGCCTTTCTTGAATAATCAATGGCTTTTTGAGAACGACCTGTTATTTGGTATAAATCTGCCAAATTGCATAATACCTGAGCATATTCTACCCTATCTGTTCCATGAAATTTTTCAATGCCTAATATTTCAAGATAATTTTTTTCTGTATTAAGAAAATCTTGGATTTGAAAATAAGAAGCAGCTAAAAAGAATAGATTGTGAAGTCTGTTTTTATGCTGCTTTCCATAAGATTTACTATAAGTAGCATCCATTAAACTAAAGACAGCAATAGCTTTTTTAAAATTTTCTTTATCAAAAAAATAATACCCCAATAACTCCTGAGACTTAGCATAATAAATATGGTTTTGTAAATTATTTTTTTGTTGGAAGGCATTACAATCTTTGATGGTTTGTTCAAAAGCATCAAATTGTTCTTCAAAAAAATAGGCATTCGCCAATAACCGCAAAGTCTGCAAATATGTCAAAGCATCTTTATTAGTAGTTGTTTTTTGTATAGTTAAGGACTTTAAATAGATGGGAATTGCATCTGCATATTCTTTGTTATAAGCATAGGCATTTAACGTATTAATATAAAGTGCAGAGTATTCACTAGTATCTTGCAATAATTTAAAGACTTCTAAAGAAATAGAATCTGCTCTTTCGTAATAATCACTTCCTTCTTTCCACAAATCCACATAAGTTTTAGCTAGCAGGTTTAAAGTCTCTATACGTTGGTTTTGAGTAAGTATAGCAGAAGATTTTAGTACTGTATCTAATTGGTTTTGAGCCAATTGATAATCTCCAAATTCATAATTGAGTTTTGCTAAAAGCAACAACCACTTAAGTTCGGGCCGTTTAAGTGCTTGGTTATTAATGGAATCAACTAATTGAAACGCATCAGCATAATGGCCTTTATTAAATAATTTATTAGCTCTTCGTTCTTGTGCCAAGAAGCTATCTCCTACCCTATTACTTTGAGATTTTAAACAGGTAAAGACCAAGCATAACAAGAGTAAGCTAAGGATACTGTTTTTCATAGTTTCGTTTTCTCTATTAATAATTCGGGGAGTACTGCATCAAATTTAATAAAATAATTCTAGTCCAGCTTACATTAGGGTTGCCTTCTTTGAGGGTTTTAACTTTTTTTCAAAAAAATGAGAGCAAACATATAACATATCCAAAAGATAGGCTACTAACCTTTGACAGCATATTGATTTATCTTCCAAAACAAACATTATGAAAAAAATAGCTAAAATACTTATTAATAATTTCTTTGGAACAAAAGAAAGCAACCATATGTCGTTCCTTAAAAAAACAAGGTGGTTTATTAGTTATAATAAATTACGGAAAGAAAACATCGTTGAAATAACAAAAAGGTGGAGTATTATTTTGGGGTTATTTACTTTTTGTTCTTTAGGTGTAATGGGGCAAACCGAGGTTGTATTCTCTTCAAATAGGTCTGATATGTCCAAAGTCTTTGGTCATAAGAACAAACAAAAAAGAAAAAAGAAATCAAGGCATTTTAAGCCAAGTATCTTGCAATTAGCAATATCAACTCAACCTTCCTTATTGAAAAAGAAAATCCCTAATGCAAGCTTATTCCTTAAATCAAGTTCTTTACAACCCTCAATAGCGCTTCATATGGAGTGGTATAAATACATAGGTAATCGACAATTGCAAGAATTTTCTATAAATCTACATCAACAATCCTTTGGTTTAGAACTGCGTTTTTATCCATTTCCAAAAGGAGGAAAAATTTTTCCTTCATTAAATATTAATAGTCCTTGTTTCAAACATAGACCACCTCCCACAATATTAAATGGGCTGTATTTGGCCTCTGGATTTACACTTAAGAAAAGTTTATTAACCTTTAAACCTAATTCAATATCCCCAATTTCTTCATTCCCTTATCATCTAAAAAACAACGCTTTTACGCTTAATTTAGGTTATCACTTTCGATTTTATTTTCTGAATGTTGATTTAGCTTATGGAGGGAGTTTCGGAAACTCGACCATCAAAGGACTGTATGCAGAATCTTTACCAATTAACTTGAACAATGTGGATTTTCCTGTTCCGCTCAAAATTAGCGGGACTTTTAGACTACAAGTAGGCTTCTTTTTTTAATAATTTAAAATTCAAACATCATGAAATTTTTTCATTTCTTATTCTTTATTTTAATAGCAAGTATCATTTCAATAACTTTTAGTTGCAAATCAGACCCCCTTGATGATTTGTTGCCTATGCCCGAAATGGAACAAAACTGTGATACTTGTACAATGAATAATCCTTTATCCAATGCTTTTGACCAGTTTAATCTGGTAATAAATGACAGTATGAAAGCTATTTTTAATGGAGAATTAAAACAACTCCCTAACTATTCTCCTCCTCCAATGCAACCTGATTCTGAATCTTCAATTGAGGAAGAACGAGAAGGAGCATATGTTTGCACAGTTCAGCATATAAAATTAGGGGCTGAATATAATGAGCAATTTATGGCAGATGGTCGGTCTGATGTCCTCTATGAAGGTAACCTAATCAATGGAAATTCCTTAGCAGATGGAGCCAATCAACCAATCCCTTGTGAAAAGGACACCTTAACCTTGTCCATATCCCTAACAACAGAAGAAGGGCTTTCTCCAAAAATTATAGTTGCTAATCCTACATTATCCAATGTTAGAGAAGCAAAATCAGAATTACTACATCGAGTTGCTGAAAATGCTACCCCCGCTAATGTGAGTTTTGAAATTGAAGAAGTTCGAGCAGAGGAAGAAGTAAATGTTCATACTGGTGGGAGCTTTAGTGGATGGGGAGTCAAGGTTAAAGGGAAATATGATTTTAATAATAAAGAAACAAAGACACGATATCTTATTAAGTTTATCCAGAAGTATTATACTATAGATTTAGATGAGTTTAGTAAGCCTAGTGATTATTTTTCTCAATTGCCAGATATTGAATCTTTTGGAACCTACAGTCCTGTTTATATTTCTTCTGTCACATATGGGCGAATGATTTTTTTCTCCTATGAGTCTAATTATAGTCAAGAAGATTCAGAAAAGGCCATATCAGTAGCATTTAATAAATTTGGAAAAGGTGGAGATGTTGAATTAAGTCATAAGGACAAACAAATCCTTGAGGAATCTAAAATTAAAGGTGTTATTTTAGGCGGACCTTCTGGAGAAGTGGACCAAATTGTTACTGGAATCGAAGGATTAAAATCCATATTAAAATCAGGTAACCAATTTTCAATTGAATCTCCAGGTGTCCCAATTGCTTATAACATGCGTTTCCTTAATACGGGAGAGGTTGCCAAACTAGTTTTTAACACAGAATTCCCTATACGCAATTGTGAATTATATACTGAAGAAATGTCTTTTCATCCTAATGATGGGCAAGAATATTACCGCTGTGCAGAGTACCAATCCTTTGGTGATAGAGAATTTAATGGAAAAGGGCCAAAAGTAGATGGTACTATTCAATTAGTGAATGAAGGGAAAGATATTTTTGCAGAAGTAAATTGTACTTGGAAGGAAGTAGGTGGAGATGGGTCTGCAGGAAAGGTTGAGGAAAAAATACATCTATGGACACTTCCAGAAGATAAAGTGTTCGCAGGATTTGCAGATAATGCTAGGGTTCATTTCTCTTATACGGACACAAGTTTTGATTTAGATTATCCAGAAGTAAGTGGTAGTGATTTTATAAACTGGCTTCAAGTTAAAGGAGATACAGCTGGTGTTGATTTAAATTGTAAAGGAGAAGATGATTCCAACATGCGCTTTAAGTTCAACCCTATAACCATTAAAGTTCGACCTTTAAATCCTTAGACGTTTAAAATGGTAGTAATATAATATATTTCGTGCTACCGTAAGTAATAAAAGCTCTCTTCGAGGACTTCCTCTATGCTCTAATTTATTGATTCTAGAAACAAACTACAAACGGAAGTACAATAGGCGATTAATCTTAATAATATTGCTAGCATTCCAGGATTAAAAAATCAAAAATGGCCCTATTTAAAATCTTTTAAAAGGTTTTCAAAATGGATTATATATTATTACCATAATTGATAAAGGTCGAACTTATTCCTCCAAAATTTTGGTAGAAAACTTGAAGTAACCTAATGATGAGTACTTAATTGGAAATTGATTTTCGATTAAGTGCTCATTTTCCCAAATATCCACCCTCATCCGCTGATTTCTTGCCCGCATCCCACAAAATCAACAAATTGCATCCAAACTAAAAGGCACATAAGATGCAAAATCAACAATTAAAAGGCAGTCAACCAAAATCATTAAAAGGCACAAGCTCATTTATAAACCTCCTACACAACCGTTTCCAAAAAACAATCAAAACCAACAAAACAACAATCAAAGCCCTAGCCAAACAAGCAAACATAACCGACCTAAACCACGCTTACGAAAAAGCAGAACTAGCCTGGGCACTCTGGTACAGAAAAATAATCCAAGAAAATAAAGACATCAAAACCCAACTCCAAAAAGCCACCGACTTTTACTACAATCTCCAACCAACCTTCTCCCAAACCAGCAGCACCAAAAAGATTTACCAACAATATTCTACAGCGGCACCAATTGCCCTATTAGCAGGATGGTTTGTAGAGGCACAAAAGGCAGGTAGCGTTTTTGAGCCAAGTGCAGGTAATGGCTTACTCTGCATTTATGCTCCTTATGAAAAGGCGACGGTGAATGAACTAGACGCTACTCGATTAGCAAATTTGGAATTACAACCATTTAAAGCAGTTTTAAATCAAGATGCCTTACTGCCTTTTGAAGGCTATGAAAAAACACAGGATGCGGTACTATGTAATCCACCTTTTGGAAAGTTGGATGTGGTCAATTACGATTACGATGGATTTATTATCAAAAAGCTAGACCATTTAATGATTGCGCATGCGCTAGCTACCATGAAAGATACAGGCAGAGCTGCGCTAATTATTGGTGGACATACCGAATATAATGCCAAAGGTATGATTGCCTCCTTCCGACCATTTTTCAATTGGTTGTATCATCATTATCAAGTATTGGATATGATAAATATTGATTCTCGAAAGCTCTATGCTAAACAGGGGACAGCATTTCCTTTGCGCCTGATTTTGATTGCAGGAAGGAAAGAAGTGCCTTTTGGAACTGCTCCTAGAATTCATGAGGCTTTAGAAATAGAGACCGAGGTTTCCACTTTTGATGCCTTATTTCAGCGAGTCAAAAAAGCCAAGAAAAAGGCAGCTGGTTATTTACCAACACTTAAAGACCACTTAGAAATTGCTATTCAACAACTTAATACAGAATTATATGCAGCATAAAAATAACAGCTACCGAATTATTAGTCATCCACTTTTGATGCCAACGGATACTTTATTACGATTGGGTGTAGTGGAAAGTAATCTGGACATTCAAAATCATGAACATCATTATGATGCACTTTTGAATCGTCTTCGAGTTATGATAACAGAAGGTATTTTGGATAATCCTCAATTAGCGAATGCCATTGGCGCAGCTTTACAACTACCTGAACATGCTTTTTTTGAAACAGATGAAGTTGATGTTTTGGTTGATTTCATTATGGAGAGTGACCAAATGATTGGGGTCTTTTCTGATTTACAAAAGCATTGGCAAAATTTGGATGATGCAGATATTGAGGAATTGAATCAGGTTTCTATTGCTGTTTCTGAAGAGAGTCAACGAGAAGTTGATATGGAGAAAGGGAAGGCTTATCTCAAAATGGAATTAGCAGAATATCTAGAAATTCTTTCCATGTATCTAGAGGACTAACCCCAATAATTAATCAACAAATAATCAATCCCTATGAACGATAAAACAATAGCAAAATACACTCCTGCCTCCAATAATCCTTTTTCCTTTAAGGTCAGTACACCTGCAAATATGGCGTTTGAAATTCGGCAAGCATTAGACCATTTAAAAAGGCAGTATGGCGATGTTGACCGATTTGTGCAAGCCAAATTAGGATATCGAAACGTAGCGGAATTGTATAAATATTTAGGGGCAGAACAGGTTGATGGCGTTGCCCTTGCCATTCATCAAATTGAGCAAGGCAATGGATTGATTATTGGTGACCAAACGGGTATTGGTAAAGGTAGACAGGCAGCCGCTTTGATTCGATATGGCGTAGTTAATGGTTATAAAACCGTTTTTATTACAGAGAAATCGAATCTCTTTTCTGATTTATATCGGGATATGTTAGACATCAACTATACGGATGCGGTTCCCTTTATTTTTAATAATGATGATAAATCAGAATTGACCGTTGAGGTAAATGGTACGGTGGTGAGTATTAGGGAATATTCAGGTAATCCGCTGTTTTCTATATTTTCTAATCAAAAGCAGCAAGCTCGATTGATTGAGGGGGAAACGGATTTACCAGATGGGTATCATTTTTTGATGACGACTTATTCTCAATTGCAATATGATAATAAAGCTCGTCGAGCTGCGGCTGAAAAGAATCGGCGAAGGGTTAAACCTTCCAAGAATCCGCAATTTAAAACTGCCTTTTTAAGGGAGTATGCTAAAGGGGCAATTTTCATTATGGATGAGGCGCATAATGCAGGAGGGAGTGATTCTAATACAGGTTTTTATATTCGAGAAATTCTGGCAACGGCAAAAGGTTGTTGTTACCTATCGGCTACTTATGCGAAGAATGCGAGTAATCTGCCTTTGTATGCGATTAAAACGAGTATCAAAGAGGCAGGACTTGATGATAAAAAACTCACCAATACATTTGAAAGAGGAGGGGAGGCTTTGCAGGAAATTATTGCATCTGATTTGGTGAAAGGTGGACAGATGATTCGGCGGCAACGGACGTTTGAAGGGATTAAAGTGGCTTATGATTATTTGGAAAAAGATTTTGATAGGCATCGAATTATGTTTGATAAAGTGGCGGAGATTGTTCGGGACATTATTGCTTTTCAAAGGGATTATATAGCGGATATTATTGCCGATTTGGATGAGACGATGAGCGATATTAATGGCGGTACTGCTGGCGTGACCAAAGGGACGCAAGAGGCAGGAATTCATAATGCCGAGTACTTTAATAAAGTGCATAATGTGATTAGCCAATTGCTGTTTTCCATTAAAGCTTTGGAGGTAGCTAAAAAGGCAGTTGCCTTATTAAAACAGGATAAAAAGGTGGTCATTGCTTTTTCTAGCACGATGGGTAGTTTCTTAGAAGCTTTGGGGTACGATGATGGCGACCGAGTGGAAGACCAAGATTTTCGATTGATTTTAGAGAAGGGTTTAAAAGGCGTTTTGAAATATACGGAGAAGGATGGCAAAGGGCACTCTACCACTAAATTTATTGAAGTGGCAGCTTTAGGAGCTATTGCCCAAGCAGAATATCGACGCATTTTGGATAAGATTTATGAAGTAAGTACAGGCATTAGTATTAGTCCGATTGATACGCTGATTAATTTTATTGAAATGCAGCGCCGACCAGCGGATATTGGTGGTGAGCCTGCCCCTTATTTTCGAGTGCGAGAATGTACAGGACGCAAAGGGCAGATAAAAGTGGAGAATGGAATGCCTACTTATCGAAATTTCAAAGCGGACAAAAAACGGTTTTTCTGGGAATTTAATAATGGCGAGGCGGATGTATTGCTCATTAATCAATCAGCTAGTACAGGCGTAAGTTGCCATGCGAGTATTAAGTTTGCCGACCAACGAAAGCGAGTGATGATTATCCATCAAGCGGAATTAAATATCAATACCGAAATTCAAAAGCGAGGGCGCATCAATCGAACGGGACAAGTGGAGGTTTTAAATGGTAAAGAAAATATGCCAGAATACCTTTACCTCTCCACCTCTATTCCTGCCGAACAGCGATTATTTATGGTTTTGAAAAAGAAACTAAAATCGTTGGATGCCAATACCACAGGCAGTCAAAGAAGTAGCGAAAGCCAATTAAAAGTAGAGGACTTTTTTAATAAATATGGCGCAAAAGTCATTCGGAATTTATTGGAAGAAGATAGTGAGTTAAATGCTATTTTAAATGACCCAATTAAACTGAATGACCCCGAAAGGTCGATATCGCTCAAAGATATTCCAAAGAAAGTCACCAATGCCATTTCTATTCAACCTGTAGCGATGCAGGAGAAATTTTATACAACCGTCACCAAACAGTATAACGACTACATCAATGAGCTAAAAGAAAATGATGAATACGATTTGGAAGTAGATTTTCTAGACTATCAAGCGGAAACTTTGGGTAGGAGTTTATATGTGCCAGGAACGGGTGGTTATTCGCCTTTTGCCAAAGATGCCTATATCGAAGAAGTGGAGGTAAAGACCTTGCGAAAGCCATTAACCAAATCTCAAATTGACCAGCGTATCAATGATTATTTAAAAGGCAAAAACGCAAAGGACAAACAAAAAGCAATGCTAACTGCCTTTGAGCAAGCATATCCCAATTTGATAAAAAGGCGAATGGGTACTTTAGCTTTTAAAATCAAAGATACGGAAGAAGAGATAGCAGAAATAGAGCAAAAGCTACTCTCAACGGATGATGAAAAACAAAGAACTCAACTAGAGAAAAAGCTAGACCTCCGACAGCGCAAACTAAAGAATCAGCAAGAGCATTTGGAACAAAGACGGCTAAGCGGAGAAACAGATGCCAATCGAATCAGAGATTTTCTAGGCTATTTTTATGCAGGGCAACCGATTATTATGCCTTTCAGCAATGAAACAGGAGACACCACCACTTATCAAAGCGGCATCATTCTCCGAGTAGAAATTGATGAATCTGCCAATAATCCTTATGCGCCTTCCAATATCTATGCAACGGCAGCTTTAAATTCAGGATTAAGAACCAGAAAGATAAAATTGAGTAATGGGCAATTGGTTTCTGCTACCCAAAATGACACCAATAAGTCCAGCGATTTAGCCTTAAAAAATATCACCGATAATTGGAATAAGTTAGCCAGTAGTAAAAATACAGAAGTCATTCAATTGGTGACAGGCAATACGCTTTTGGGTATGGCAAATGGTTTAGGAGATGCCGCAGCAAGCTCCGTTAAACTGATTAAATACACCACCAAAAACAAAGACATTAAACCGGGTATTCGCTTGCGAACTAGAAAAGATGCGGCTTTAACGAGTATTCTACCAGCCAATCATCCAAGTTCTATCCAACGTATTCAAGCACTCATCTGGGGAGAGGAAGTGCATTTTAACGACGGCTATAAAGGCTATAAAGATGGTTTAAAAATCCTAAAATCAGGAGATGTTTACAAATTTCAAATGCCAAGGTCTGGTAACTTTTCCAAGTATTATAAAGATGGAAAACTACTCAATTTATTGATGCGAACACCTGAAGAAATAGAGTTTGGCAAAAATGGCAGTTTCAAAGAACTACCACCTCGACATTTTGAAGGAACGATTCACCAAAGGGACTTGATTGCTTTTTGTGATGTGTTGTATGATAAATTTGGTTTGACGCTAAAAACGGATGGCTTAATTGAAGTAAGTGATATTGAAATCGAAGTTAATCAAACATCTAAAACTCAAAGTGATAAAATCTATTGGTATGAATTACCAGCTCCTTATAAAGCATCTGTTTATCCTACGATTGGTTTTGTTGGGGTAGAAAATCAGCATGGTCTGCCACATGGTAAAATAGGGTATAATCAGCCACTTAGCCCAAAGCAACGATATACCAATTCTTTGATTCCTATGTTTGAGAATACGAATATTCCATTTGATGCTTGGTTTCAAACACCTCGGTCTTCTTTTATTACTAGTGAGTTAGCTATTACTTTGCAAAAGACGCAACTGCAATCTTATCGAAAGGCGATTAAAACGCTTGGTAATTTTATTTTTAATTTTCCGCATGAAGATGGGAATCCTGAATTTGTTTTTGGGCGGGTTGAGTCGGAGGAATTGGGGAGGTTACTTTATGAACGGCAGTTTGGGAAGGAGGATTTACGGAAGTATTTGGGGATGATGGAGGTGGAGGTGGAGGTTTATTAGGTCTTCAATCGCTCTAAAAAAGCAGTCTTACTTCGTCTTGACAAGGGAACAGAAGATTGGTCAGATAGCGTAATAACTCCTTCCTTGTTGTACCGAACTACATGTGTTAAATTAATAAGATGAGAACGATGACAAGTAAAGAAACCGTACTTTTCTAATAATTTTTTGAATTCGCCTAGATTATAAGAGGAGACTAAATATTTGCTATTGTTCAGTACTATTTTTGTACATCTTTCCATACCTTCACATCGAATAATGTCTTTCACAGCCACGATTTCCAAGCTCTCCATCATAGGAATACTTATCTTGTTTTGCTGATCTTTGGGATTTAAAAGATTCGTTATCAGTTGCTTGTTTAGATAATTTTCTTCTTTTATAGCTATTCTGTTTTTGGCATTTTTAACTGCCTCGTATAAATCTTCCGATTGGATAGGCTTTACCACATAACCAATCGCACAAAATTTAATAGCTTCAATGGCATAGCTATCAAATCCTGTTGTAAAAATAATTTCAAAATCTAAGTTCGGCAAACGTTTTAACAAGTCAAAGCCACTTTCCCCTGGCATCGCTATATCTAAAAAAACAAGTTGTGGGCGCTGATGCAGAATGGCATCATATGCTGCTTGTGCATCGCTTAATTTGTTTAAGATCTCCAAATCAGGAAATAGTTTCTTTATTTTATTTTCTAAGGTAACCAGAGCTTTTCTTTCATCATCAATTAAAATAGTTGTTATTGTTTTCATGCTATGTGTTGTTTTTGTGTGCTATGTTAATCATTGTGCAATATGGGTATTTGGAGTATCACTTTGGTTCCCAAAGGTTCTCCTAAATTATTTTCTAAATCTTGTATAGTGTATCGAATATTAATATTCTCCATTCGGTTAATTGCTCTTAGCCGTTCCTCTACAATTTCAAGGCCTCTTGATTTATAGGACCGAATCGATTGTTCTTTGATTTCATTTGCCTGTTTTCTACCAATGCCGTCATCCATTAAGGTTACAGTAATAATAGTTTCCTCCTTTTTTTCAAATTTAAGCTGTAACAAGCCTTTTTCTTTTTTATGAAAAAGGCCATGATTAATGGCATTTTCCACAAAAGGCTGAATTAATAAAGATGGAACGCTGATGTAATGTTGTTGAATGTCAGTATCTACAAAAAAATCAACCTCAAATTTCTCTTCAAACCTGAGTTGCTCCATCTCTATGTAAGCTCTAAGCAATTTAATTTCCTGCTCTAAAGCAATGTATTTCGTTTTTGAAGATTCTAAAAATAAGCGCATCAGTTTGCCAAATTTAGCTAAATATTCATCTGCCTCATCTATATCACTTCCTTGAATAAAATATTGGATAGAAGTCAAGGAATTAAAAACAAAATGAGGGTTCATTTGGGAGCGTAAGGCTTGCAATTCTAATTCAGCAAATTGTTGGTCCATTTTAGCTGTTTTTTTAATTCGCCCAATACGAAATTTGTAAACCAAATAAACCAATCCGATTACCCCTAATAAAATTATTCCTCTAAACCAGTTAGTTTGCCAAAAAGGAGGGTGAATGACAAATTGAATTGGTGTCTCAAGTCTTGTTTCTTTTCCTGTAATATCTTGGGCTTTCAATCGAAAGATATAATTCCCTGGGTTTAAATTAACATATCGGACTGTCCGATTCTTGGTCACCTGCCATTCCTCATCTGCTCCTACTAATTGGTAGGTATAATCAATGTTTTTAAAACTTTTGTAAGACAATCCAGTAAAGGCTATTTGTAATTCATTTTCTTGATAGGTCAAATCATAATTATCCTCTAATGTTTGTGCTTCCCCATTTACTTCGATGGTATTAATAAATAGTTGAGGAGCACTATCGTCTATGTATCGTTGTTGCCTGTCTATTCTGGTCAACCCTTTATTAGTAGCCACATATATATATTGACTATTCACATAAATATCATTGGTTTCATTGGATGCTAATCCATCATTGGTGGTGTATGCTTTTACCAAGCGATTATTTTTGGGATTGTTAGGATTAATATAGATTTGTTGTACTCCTTTGTTACTGGTTACCCATAAATGATTGTCCTCGTCTTTGAACAAAGCTGAAACAATTATTCCTTTTGTACTTGAAAGCCTAGTTATTGTCTTTCCGTCAAAGCCCAAAACACCATTTCCCTCTGTACCCAACCACAATAGCGTGTCATTTTCAGGGACCAAAGCAATAATTTTTTGGTTTAACGACTCTAAACTGTCATAACTAATCAAAACCTCACTAGCATCCAATTTTTTTAATCCAGTAGCTCCCCCTAACCAAAGTGAACCATCTTCATTAATAATTATGGATTTTACTCTTCTAATGGGAAAAGTTAACAGATTCGGTGTATTTCCATTTATTGAAGATAACTTATGGAATCTCAAGCCCGTAGAAACCCATAAAGTCGATTCATCCATTTCCCATTTTAAAGCTTTTGTATTTCTCATAGCTGGAGGGATTCCTAAGACATTTTGTAATAAAGTATCTCCACCTGTTAAGTTCTTTATAATTTCTTGAAAATCATTCTTCTTTGTAAATAAATTAACTCTATACAAAAACAAATCTCCGCCAATAAATACTTGATTATGCTCATTGAAAGCCAATGGTTTAATATTTCTTTCATTTTCGTTCCCATTGAAAAAAAGATTTGATGAATCTCCAGAAAGTTTGTAAACTTTTTGATAGGTAGTATATAATATTGTACTGTCCCTTCCTAATAGTTTATATACTTTCTCTCCCTCATTAAAAGTGATAGCATTCCTAGCGTTAGCAGTTAAAAAATAGATACCATCTGCAGCTGTAGCCATCCAAAAATTATTTTCTCGATCTTTAAAAACCCTTCGAGTATCAATGTCTTTCAAAAAGAAAGTGTCTGTAATATTTAATTCTTTATCTACAGTAAAAAAGATTTTTTTAAATGTGCATTGTATGGTTTCGCCATCAAAGTAAGATATTGGATATGATTCATTCAAATTTTGGACAGAAAATTTATCTTCATATCGAAAACTATTGCCTTTTAAAGAGCGGCTATTCCATTTGCCTATTCCATAAGATGTAACTATAAAGTAGTTACCAGAACTTGGCTGAAGAAAATACCTCCTATAATCTTGTTGACTAGACGTTAAGTTGGAAGTGTTATGAAAAATATCTAACCATTGGCTATCATATATTTTTTTGTCTTTAACAACACCTTGTCTGTCTACCTGAAAAAAATGATTAGGTCCAAAAAAAATAAATTGATTAGGACTTATTACAAAAGAGGCAATCGAAGTTTCTCCATTAAAAATGTTCGGTTTTTTGGAAGCTATTCCAATATTTCCTTCAAAAGGACTATACAAAAGCGTATCATTACTAACTACATGCAAGCCATTTTCTTCATAAAACCAAACTTCCTCTGTATCATGAATAGTAAAAGGTCTTAAGTTTTTTTGCCTATTAGTTTTAATTTGATAAACACTATCAGCTTTGATATAAGCTAGTTTATTACTAATCGTCTGTATCCATACTCTATTTTGGCTACCCTCCGTCAAATCCCAAATATCATTTGAGGGTAAACCGTCCTCCATAGTAAAAGTCTTGAACTCATAGCCATCAAATTTGGACACTCCTTTTTCGGTAAATATCCAAATATATCCTTGACGGTCTTGCATTGCTCCATAGACCGCATCAGTAGGTAGACCATCTTCTATAGTATATTGATGGAAGTGATAAGATTGGGCATAGGGAGGGTTGAATAAACTAGCTGTATAAATTAGCCAATAAAAAAGGGAGATATGTTTAATGATTGTTATCAAATAGTTTTTTTTAAAAATAAGGTTGAAGGTACTGAATATCCTTTGAAAAATAAAAAAAGAAAATAATTTACAGTCTAGCTATCGAAGGCATGAAGACCTTGGATAGCTAGACTGTAATTTCATTGGATTCTCCTATTTAAAAATATTCATTTTCTTAGTGGCTATCATTCTATTATCAACAATTAGACTATAGGTGTAAATCCCACTAGTTAAGGCTTTAGTTTGAATTTCTAAAGTACCTTCCCCAAATGCAGTAATGGGAATTTGTTCTATCAATTGTCCATTAATACCGTATATTTCTATCCTCGCTTTTTGAGCGGTGTTAGGGATAGTGTAAGGAATTAAAGTACTATTATTAAATGGATTAGGAGTGTTTTGTCCCAAGCCTACTCGCTGAATAATTACGGACTGATTCCCTTTATCATTTCCAGCAATTACTTTGTTGAGTAGTTTTTCTAGTTGCGCTACTTTAGCTTCTAAAGTTTTGATACGGTCTTCTTTTACTTTAATTTGTTTTTGTTGTTCTTGCACGGCACCTACTAGGGGGACTACAAATTCTGCATAACGTAAAGCATATTTACCTCCATTTATTTCGGGCTGTACAATACCACTAAATTTGTCATAGCTAACTTTCTTTGCTATTTTATCTACCTCTTGCGCTAGAAAACCAGTATAGAAAATTTTATCTTTTTCTTTAGCCGCTTTGAGTTCCTCAATACGGCTTATTTCTAACGAATTGTCAATATCATCTTTTAATTCCTCAGATTGATTGTTGTTGCGAGTATTTCTTTTTGAAAACTCTTGTAGTTTAGTATATTGTTCTTTAATCAATTTTGTGGTGTTATATTGGTAAGAAACAGGTTGTAATTGTAAGATAAAATCTAATTGTTTTACAGTTGTTTCTTTCTTTATATTTTTTTTATAACGTAAGTCGGATGTAATAGCTACGTTTGTTCCAGTTTCTATTACAGCTAGGGAGGTATTTCCTAGAACTATTTTATTGCTAGCATCTACCCTAGCATTAGTTCCAATTGCTATTGAGTTTAACAAATTACCGCTTATTCCTGTAGTTGCATAGCCTATATAAATGTTACCAATACCGGTGGTATTAGTATTGCCAGCATCTGTTCCTATAAAAACGTTATTAGTCCCTGTACTATTAACAAAGCCAGAAGATTTTCCTATAAAGGTGTTATTATTACCATTATTCTTTTGTCCAGAATATGCTCCTAAAAAAGTGTTATTAGGAGCTCCTGTATTACTTTGTCCAGAATTTATTCCTAAAAAAGTATTAAACCAACCAGTTGTATTATTTTGACCAGAATGGTTACCTACAAAGGTATTTTGGTTGCCACCTGTATTACTTTTGCCAGAATCATTTCCTATAAAAGTGTTCTGTATCCCAATGGTATTACTTTGACCAGAATGGTTGCCTATAAAAGTATTTTTATCTCCAGTAGTATTATTTAAGCCTGTATTTACTCCAATATAAATATTACTATTAGTAGAAGTAGCACTTCCAACTACTAATCTTTTTTGAATGAGTCCATCACCATAAACGTCTAAAACGAAGGGTTGACCGAATGTAAATAAGTAAAACTGTAAATTAAAAAGAATAAGTAGTAATTTGATTTTCATGTTTATTGAATTTAGTGTTTTAGAATAGGTATTAATATTAATTTAAGAGAAAGCCCATTTATTAGAATAATTTTTATTTGCTAGAAGTAATAACCATTTGTTTGGTCTCCACCACTTTTCCATCTACGACTAGTGAATAAAAATAAACGCCAGTTTCGTAGTTGTAAGATTAAATTTTCATTAATACTGTTGGTAAAGAACCTTCTCTGTCAATACTCCATTTTCTGTGGGTAAAATCACATAATATAATCCCTGAGGTAAATTGGCACCAAAATCAATTTGTTGATAATAAATTCCTTTATCTTGGGTATTTAAATTAAACGATTTCACTATTCTACCTGAGAAATCTGCTAAATAGATATTGACTTCTTGAGTATTTTCGATGTTGTATTCTACTGTTATAGCAGATTCCGTTGGGTTTGGATAGACGGAAATGGTTTCTTTTGCTGTTTGAACGATATTTGTTGAATTAATAAAACTATGAGGTGGTCCATCATCGTCTGGAGCGTGCTCTCCACATCCATCAATAAAAGCATGGAGACTTCCTCCAGATTTAACTTCAAAACCAGATAGTAAAGTAATTGCTATCTTAGCATCATAAATCACATTTACATTATTTTCTATTATTTGCTCTGTTTCTAAATTACCATCGGTTACATAAGTGGCATCAACTGCTTGAATACCTGTTAGTTTATTCTCAGCAATATAATCAGGTGGACAAGGTTCATTACAATTAATATTTATTTGTCCATTAATACCTTTAAAATCAAGCATTTTAGAAGCATTAGTGACTTCTCTAACGAGTGGAGAATCGTTCCAAGTTAAAGTAGTTGAAGTGGTATTAGTTGCAATAACATCAAAACATAATTGAAAAATACTTGTTTCATCTGGCACGCTTACACCTGATGCAGCATTATCAAACCAGGCAAACTCTATTGAACCAACATTGCTGGTATTAAAAGAACCCATACTTAAATGTGATAAATTAAGCTGTTGAATACGATTAAACTGTAGAATATAAGGGTCATAAGCTATAGAAGCTTGCATTGTAAGGATTTCATAAAAATCGCGTACTTTAATATCTACGCAAAATTCGTCTCCACAAGTTGTGGAAGCATCCTCAATTTTAATGGTAACTGAGTCGGGTGCACTGCATGTAGGCAATGGAATTGTATCTAAAATATATTCATAACAACAAGTATCTCCTTCCTCATATCGTAAGCGAAAATTGACAGCGATTTCAGTTGCAGTAGATGGAAATGCACCAGAGTGACTTTTAATGCAAGCATTAAGCATAGCACTAGTCTCTCCTTTATTAAGTGATGGATTTAAAGGCATTATTCCAGTGGGGTCAAAATATAAATCACTTGGAGAGATAATGGTAGCATCCATTGCCGTAGCTGTAAATGGAAGCGTAGATTGATTGGTTACATTAAAGCTAAGGTTATACTTTTGATTGGGTAAATCACAATCTATAGTTGCATTTGTAATTTCTAAACAATCATAATTAGTAATAGACGGACAATTGAATTCAAGTGTTTTGGTACAAGTCACCACTTCATTATTATTAGCATCAAGACTATAAAACTTTACGGAAACTATTTGAGGTACTTTGGCGGGTTCATCAATTCCACTCAAGCAAAATTGCATCAAGTCATCAATATTTCCAGAAGGGATAGTGGTACCAATAGGTTGCCAACAAACTGAAGTCTTCGAAGAACCACAGGCCGTCCAATATGAAGCATTTGTTCCTCCGATGGCGTGGTAGCCAAATTCTACTCCAGGCGTTAATATCTCTGTTTCAATTTTTGTAAAAATATCATATTCACAATTATTTTGAATACCCAATGCATAACAACACTCATCACTTTCTGGGTTGATGACCGCTGTACTTATACTAATGTCCTCACATGGGTCACAACAAGGTTCTAAATCCGCACACACTTCTTCCACTGCATTACAACAACCAGATAAAAAATCTAACCCAACACTAAAACATATATTAGTAGTTTCGAGGATAGGTTGACTGCTTTCCAATTTTATACATAATTCATTGGAAATAGCATCTGGTGCTAAAGGAAAAGGGTCCATCAACACATCTATGATTGGAAAACTACCTGTAGTGGCCGAACATGGTCGAAACCCGATGGAATTTAGTGATAAATCTTCTAGGACTACTTTATAAGCATCTAAAGCTATGGAAGAAGTATTTTTGACTTTTAATTTATAGAAATATTCATTCGCATTTGCTGGATTACAAGTAATCGTTGGTTCAATAATTTCTAAACAAGGGTCTGCCCCTACTGGTGGCATACAGTTTAGCGTAACAGTATCTCGACAAACTACTTGCTCACTTTCGCCAATTGTTTCTAACCAAGAAAACACTAATTGTTGAGTAGTAGATGGATTAGAACCTATAGGTGCTAGACATAATTGTAATGCATCACTTATACTAGAAATGGAACTACCAGTTGAATTTTCAATACAAACTTGATTATTCATTGGGGTACAAGCCCAACTTAGACCACTATTCAACATCAAACTCCCTAAATTAATAGTCCAATCTGTATTGAGCAGTTCTACATCAATTTGAGAGATGTCAATACCATTTGTATTATTTATAATATCAAAGGAATAACAGCATAAACCGTCTGGATTATCAATAGATTCAGCAGCAATATCTACTTCACTACAGTCGAATACAGACTCTCCTCCACAGCCACATTTGAAGATTTCTAAATCTCCAAATTCTGCTTTTGCAAAAGTGCACAAGTCGTTATCGACGTCAATAAGAACGCTATTTGAAGAGTTGCCTCCTGTTGTAGTATTTGTTCCCCAAATACCATATAACAATTCTTTATTATTACAATGACCATGGTTAGGAGATAGAGCATCCCCTGTTGACCATATCATTTCATCACAATATAATTGTTGATTATTAGATGGAAGGTAACTATTATATCCAAAATCTATCCCTCCCGAAGTACTATTACCATTAGCCCCTACCTGATATTTATTAATTCCAAACGGATTTAGATTCCATGTACCACTATTTCCTGTAAACTCTATAACTCTTGCTGCATGACTTAAACTAGCAGATAATACCATTAAATTCAAATCATCACCATCACTCATTGTTTTTTCACCAATAATCATTATAGTACCATCATTAGAAAAAGCTATATCAGAAATAGGATTTGTATCTCCTGGACTAAAATGAAGAATAGTCTCGTTCATATCTATTTCTCTAATTTCGCTACCTAAAATGAAATTTCCAGATGAATCCAATAATAAAGACCAGACTTCATTACCTAATATTGGATTTTCATTATTAGTATCTTCCACCCATCGACTAAAATAAACTCTATTTTCTACAGGATTATAAGCAATTCCCCATAATCTTTCTTCTAATGGAACAAAACCAGAGTCGCAACTAGAAGTATTAAAAGAGGGGGTATAGACATTTAAAATCGTCCCTGTAGTCGCGCCATTTTGAATTCTATAAATTTTTCCGTCCTCATGATTGGTAACAAAAAATTGGTCATGCTTTGAATCATAACAAATATTTCCTAGTGCTGGTGCTTTTTTTGGATTAGTAGTAGGGCTCTGGTTAGGTATTTTATTACTTACAATGGGGTCATCACAGCTAGTCGTGGTTGTCATAAAATTATTTATGGCATAAGTCGCACCATCAATTCTGTAAATGCCTCCAGGTCCTGCAGGTCCATAATCATAATCTGTACCATATACAGAAGTAGCAGTTGCAAAAATGTCTCCATCACTATCAATAGCTAATCCAAAAATCTGCCCCATATTGGTAGCATTCCAATCTGGTGAACTGGTCTTATTCGCTGCTGCCCAGTTACTTCCCCTTGGTGCTGTATCATGATTTCTAATATCTACGATACCTAATACTGGTGCTGAATTATCTACCCCCTGATTAGGTGTATTATTGATAAATCCAGAAAAACAAGAAATCACTGCCTTTCCCTGATTAGGAATAGTTGTACAGCAGGGGATAATTCGAATATCTCTCGTAAAAATAGTATCACATTCATAACCTCCTGCAGTTGTTGTTTTTGCTTTTATACAGACGGGATAAATGCCAGCGTCTCCAAATTGATGGGTAATGATATCTGTAGTTGCTTTTCCTGTTAAATCATAAACGCCATCACAGTCTAAATCGTAGTCTAAGGTATTGGGTACTAAATTGCCCGTAATATTAGGGGTAATGGTTACGTTTGGTATGTTGCCATTACACAACGTACTTGTATCATATTGAATATCAAAACCAATGTTTGACCAATCTAGGTTTTCGCAATTTCTTTGCACCTCATTACAACCGCATTTGAAAATTTCTACATCTCCAATTAAACGTTTTTGAATTCCTCTATTTGAAGCAGTTGCTATATTAATAAAATAACTATTAACATCAGCTATATCATTACCTGTTGCTGGCATTCCTACTATGCCATATATACCAAAAATATCGATTAATGGTATATCACCCGTTGCCCATACAATACTATCACAATTAGGCAGACTATCAGGATTGGTATTACTAAAATCATCATATCCATAATCTATCCCACCTGCCGAGTTATCATTAGATGTATTATTTTCAGGACCTACATGGAAAGTAGCAGGGCTAAGATGCCAAGTACTACCACTTTTTTCTAATTCCATTACATTTGCTCGATGTGCTCCTCCCTCAGTGGGACAACACATCGACCGCTCGGAAAACAACATTTTGCCATTTGCTGAAAAAGCAATATCTGACACTGGATTTGAAATAAGTGGAGAACCAGGACCATTACTCAAATGTGTTTGAGGTAATGTAAATACCAAAGATGTAGTATTAGTAACAAACTCCGCACTATTCGTTAAATTAATAGAATGAATTTCGTTAGAACCTAATCCTACAGAAAAGTTTATCTCATCTTCACACATTGTACAATTATTCGGGTCACCAACATCTCCAGCATTTTGCATCCATCGACCAACATATAATTTATTGTCTATAGCATTATAACCAATTCCCCATGTAAGTTGCCCTAATGGAGCATAATCTTTGGAGACATCGTCCATATCAAAAGCATCATAGCTAGTCCAGTTAGTTGCATCATTGGGGTCGCCATTATAGGTGTCTAAGTTAATTCGATATATAAACCCATTCTCCCAGTTGGTTACGAAAAGTAAATTAGTTCCATCGGGTGCTTTGGCATAACAAACATTCCCTAACCCCTCTCCTGTATTAGGCAACCTCACTAATAAAGAAATAATTCCTGAGGGGGCTATTTGATGAACTTCTCCACCTGTGTTGGCAACATTAGTCCCAAAATTATCGATAGGATACATAGTAGTAGCAGTTGTATATATATTGCTACTCAAATCCGTTGCTATCCCAAAAATCTCTCCTAAATTTTCTGCCGTCCAAGAAGGATGATGGTAACCTGGAAAGTTAGATTGTAAATTCCTTGGCGGGTCATAATGCACACTATTTCTATCTCTAACATCTATCATGCCTATAACATATCTAGTCGGGTCATAGTGGTCAAGCCTGCGATCACTCGAAAAACAGGTTACTACAGCTTGCCCACATTCAAAAAAACCTGGTACATTTGGGCAGATAATTTGAACAGAAAGTGTCCATATTGTATCACAAACTTCTTCCCCATTCAATACTTTTTTTCCTCTAATACAAATATCATAAATGCCTGGTCCTCCAAATTGGTGATTAATGATTTCTCCACTCAATTTCCCAGTATGTTCATAGACGCCATCGCAATCTAAATCATAGTCAAAATAATCAGGATAAAAATCGTCCAATTGGGGAATTATACTAACAACTGGGTCATTATTAGAACAGAGAGTAGTCGTATCATAACTAATATTAAAATCAATAGAAAACCAAGGAATAGTGGAACAATTATATTGGTCACAGAAATCTTGATTCATTTCTATAGTATCAGCTGAGTAACTTGTGTTTTCTATCGTAAGTCCATTTTTATCTGCAATAAGTGTATTTAAGGCTATAGGATTTGGGTTACTTGTAATTATATCAATTTCCTCAAAACAATCACAATCAAAAAATTGCCCATTTTCATCTGTTTTGACGGCGTAAACATCATTGATACCTTTTATGAACGAGAAATTACCAGATGTCACTGTATGGAAATTACCAGTAGAACCAACACAAAAATAACCATTAGGAGCTATTACAATATCTGAAAAAGAAGAAAAAGCATAACTTTCTTCAATATATTCTTTAGCCCATTTTACGGATAAGCTTTCTTCGTTTACTTCCAAGATAATACCACGTTTTGGAGAATTATTATCCTGAACACCTCCAACTAAATTAGTAAATCCAGTACCACTAATTACATAGTTCCCTTCATGATTAATTATAAAAGCACTTGGCGTTTCTAAATCACTATCAGGAATATCAAAAAGTTTACTTCTAATAATGATAAAAGTATTTTCTTCATTATTATATCGAAGCTCTAGGATGAATATCTTATTATTATATTGTCCAAGAATTCCAATATCTCCATTACTTTTTTGGATGATATCATATCCAGAATGTGCCTCTGAGCCAAAAGATATTGGCAGTAAATCTCCAGCAACTATATTTCCTGATTTGTTTACCACTAGCATAAATAATTTCCCATCAATCTTTCTGCCTGTAATAGCATAATGTTCAGTTGTAGAACTCCCCAATTTAATAGCCGTAGCAGCCTCTGGGAAAATATGTTCTCCAAAATCATATTGAAAAGCAACTGGGGCTGGGCTATCACAGGCATTCCCAAACCCTAAGAGTATTTTTCTATTCCCTCCACTTATAAAAGAAGTACCTCCAAATAAAAAGTCGCCGTTATCTGATTCCGTAATAAATTCGCCTTTTAGCGTTTCATTTGTTGTAAAGGAATAGTCAAATTCAACAGTATTAGCGGTAGTAATTTTTTCAAAAATTAAATCATTAGTACTGTGTCCTGTAACTATATATCCTTTCTCCGAACAAAAAGAGGCTATCATTTGCTTTGGATAGTCTCTATTTAAAGAAACATTTTCATGATTCTTATTGTGAACAAAACTAGAAACTTCATCACCATTGTTATCAAGTGTAATAAGTTGGGTATTAGGAGTGAGAAATCCTCCTGCAGGTGCAGAGCTTTGTCCTAGAATTACATACTTATTTCCATCCCGAACCCCGCTAATACCTAAATCGTCATAACCATAATTTGGACTTCCAGCATCTTTCGGAGAAGTAATAATTGTACTAAATGTATTAGTATTGGGGTTAAGACATTGTTTAGGTAAGATTATCTGCGCAATTAGTGGTTTGTGAAACAATAATAGAATCACTAATAATTTTGCCATCCGTTTCATTGGTATAAGTTTATCGTTTAGGATTAGAAAAAAATTAAGGCATTTTAGGGTTTCTATCTCAAAATTAAATCATGTATCTCTTGAAATTATTCTTATGTAATGAATGGTCTGCTTAGTATTTCTTTAGGTCAAATTAGCGAAGGAACGGTTTTCTTATATCCGCAATATTTGGATAAAACAAACCGACTAACTATATTTATCTTTCTTTATAGAACCACCGTTAGTTAATTGTTGTAACACGTAGAGCATTCTACTATTTCCCACCCCATCCGCTGATTTTTTGCCCCCACCCACCAAATTCCTCAAATTGCATAAAACATTAAAAGGCACTTAGCACTCAAAATAAGCGAACTGCCATTTAACCGAATGCAATGCCTATGAACGTAGAAGCAAAACTAAAAGAACTCCTAGCCCTAACTGCTCAACCCAATGCCAGTTCAGACAACCAAACTTGGACAGGAGAAGTCGGAATAGAAAATCTATCCGAACCACTCAAAGCTTTCATCCAACAAAATCAGGCAATCGAAATCAAACTACCTGATTTCAAAAATGTGCACACGACTTCCAAGGATGCTGGGTCAATACCTGTCTTTTTAAAAATTGTGGATGATGTAATGGTGGGTAATAATGTCTTTTTAGTGGGGGAGGCAGGAACAGGAAAAACCTATTTGGCAGAAGCCATTGCTAGAGCATTGGATAGACCACATATCACCATCAACTGTAATCAATGGACATCGCCTAGAGAAATTATTGGTGGCGAAACCATCGAAGGCTATAAAGAAGGAAAATTAGTAGATGCTTGGGAAAAGGGTAAAATCCTGATTTTAGATGAATTACCAAAACTCGATGCCAATACCGCAGGCTTATTAAATGAGGCGTTAGCTAAAACGGATGCCAATGGCGATAATGCCATGATTACCACAGGCGAAGGTAGGAAAGTAAAAAAGCATAAAGCCTTTGGCATTATCGCAACAGGGAATACGACAGGCAAAAGAACAAGCAGCAAATATGGTGGAAATAACAAACAAGATGCCTCTCTAATTGACCGTTTTTCTTCTTCCTATTATTACATTGAATTTAATCGAAAACTGGAGAAGTCGCTCATTTTTGAGTCCGTTTTTAGGATTTGTGACCAGATGCGAGATGTGTTGATTCGAGAAGAAGCCAGCGATATTATTACCCTGCGAACGATGAAGCAGATAAACAAAATTTATCAGCTAGAAATGGAACGGGAGATGGGTAACTTAAAGAAAGTAAAAGGTGGAAAAACGCTTAAAGATGCGATTGAAAGTTACCTCTCGATTGTTGATAACGATATCGCTGATATTATCCGAAAGGAGGTCTCGCTGACGGAGTTCTATAATACCTATAAAGGCAAAGAGGAAAAGGCAGTTTATTTAAAAGACCGAAAACGATTTACGAAATCTTAGTGAGAGGTAAGGGCATCACATATAGCGAATATCGAATCAAAAAGCAGCAGGTTCGGATACTAGACTTTTCTTCTCGAAGAGCAATGGAGTTTTTTGTCAAAAGGCAAAATCAAAACTTACAATTTTCAAAAAATAGAAGAGAATTACAAAAGTTAAAAAATAGAGCGACTACCGCAGTAGCAGAGCAAGACCCTTGGTATGGCAAACCATTAATTACCCAACCAAATGATTTAACGGAGCATAATGAATACCTGCATTTCGATTTATTAAAACGCCTTCGACCTAAGGTCAGAAAACACATGAATGGCTTTACCGCTTTTCAAGATGAGTATAAAGTGGAGCGAAAAAAGATAGCTTACAATGATAAAGAAATCGGCATCTTTTCTTTTGATAGAGCAGCAATGGGACTTCGGAAAATCATCAAAGATGGCGAGACTAAAATCGTCAGCGATGTGAAGAAATCCTATGCTTATCATGAAACGAAAAGTACCACAGAAAATACGATTAAACTCTACATTCATGCAGGTGGAACAGGCGATATTACGGGAGAACAAATGGTTTATTCGGGTATTGCTAGTTCGCTGGTAACGGAGCTACTGGTGGACAAAGGGTTTAATGTGCAGGTGAATGTCATTATTGGCACAAAAGACCGAGACCAAATCGTTTTTAGTATCAGTCGAGTGAAGTCTTTTACAGGTGAATTAAATATGAATGATTTACTACTGCTTAGTTCTTCGCCGAGGTATTATCGCTATAAAGGTTTTGCCTGTTTGATTGCTGCTTGGGATGCCGTTGGTTGGACGATTCCACTTGGAAAAGGCGCATCTAGTTTTAACCATCAATTGAAAAAAGAGATTTTAAGACAGCATCGAAAAGGAGAAGAAAAAGCCATTTTATTGGATAGAGCTTACAGCGAATACGAAGTAACACAGGTCATCAAAAATGCATTAAATGAAGCCAACAACCGAAGTTAGAGATAAACTCATTCATGCCACAAAGGCAGATGCCAGAAACTGCGCATCGGTCTGTAAGGAATATACGATTATGGCAAATGCTTATGAGCCATTGATGTGGTTTGTGCGCTATACCAAAGTGGCTTGGGAAGGTGGTTATGCTAGGCAGTTTTATCGTTGGTTGTGTTTTGATAAGGAAGGTAAGCAAGTGGATTGTGACCCAGTTTTTGGTTCGGCTGAAAAGGAGAATATTTTCAAAGAAGCAATGATTGAAATTGAGCAATTAGAAAATGTATTTGTATGATTTTGCATCAGGAGTTTATTAAGGAATATAATATAAAAGTCGCTGCGTTGCCTGAAGGTATTCAAAAGGCAGTTGACTTATATGTAGAGTTACAAGGGCAAATTAAACCGAGTTTAAAAGGCAGTTTAATCGACTTATCTACATTGGATAAAAGTGAAAAAGGGGCTGCTAAAACCAGTCTAGAAAAGGTAGTTAGTACCTATTCTCAAAAAGTGTCTTTTGGTAGTTTAACACTACAAGAAACTATTGATGGACAGTACTTTTTCTGGAAAGAAGAAATCAATTTATTTGGTGCAGCGACTTATCATTTGGGCTATTCTAGATTTGATTCGATTACGATTCCAAAAGTAGTTTTTGATGTGGTCAATTTGCCTTTAAGGAATGAGTATCAAGGCGACTTTAAAGCGATTCCAAATCAAGCTGATTTAGAAACACAACTGCAAAAAGTAGATAAAAATCTAGTCCTCAAGATGCTCCAATTTTTAAAAGGGCAAACGGATTTAAAACCCTATTTAGATTTAGGAACTGATAAGTACGAAGCCTATTTTCAACGCTTTGCCCTATTGAATAAAAATAGACCTGTTTGGGAATATAGCACAGCTAAAAGCAGCTATACTTATTTTGAATTGGACAATGCAGATAGCACTATTTATTCCTATGGCATGATTGCTTATCAACAACTAGAAGGAGAAGAAGAAATCAAATTTAGAATTAATGAATCTGCCCAAAAACTAGAACCTATTACCTGGACAAATTATCGAAAAATTGCCAAGAAGTATCGCAATTGGAAAGATAAAAATCCAATGGGCGGGAAGAAGGATGAAGCAGAGAATATTGAGGGTATTTTTGAAAAGTGGTTGGCTGCAATGGAAGCCTTGAAACTTCTCCAATACAATGAAATGTTAGCCCTTGAAATAGGATAAAATATAAGACTATGAATTATCAGTTAGCTACTATAAAAACGACCGATATGCTGGTGTGGGATAAAATTCTCATTAACCGACAAGAACAGATTAAGGAACAATTTGGCGAGCCATTAAAACTCACTAAAGTTTATAGTCTCATCAAACAGAAATCTAAAAATTTTACCGTCGAAGATGAACAGGCTTTGGAGGCAGATGCTAAACTAGTTGCCCTGCTCCATGCTAGAGGATTTTGGAAAGGTGAGCCTAAAACTATTACTAAAACACCACAGAAGGCAATTGATAAAACCAAAAAAATAAAAATTGCAAAAGCTAAAGCCAAAGCCAGAATGAGGGTTTTAAAACTCAAAGAAAAAGAGGCTGCAATAGTAGCTGTTTAAAATACTATCCCATGAAAGAAAGATTAGAAAGACGCCTACAAGAAGAACTCGATGAAGGAAACCAGGTGATTGCCTATACTTTATTGGTAGATTATTTTGAAAGTGTGGTCGCACCAAATCCTAGTGCATTTCCTGAATTTCTAGCTTGGCGCAAAAAGATTAAACAAAAACGGCATCGTCCATGTATGTGTCAGTCAGACTTATCGGCAGAAAGTCTGCAGACCTTTTTCAAAAATCTAAAGACCAATCTTTGGGATTTGATTGCTGAAAAAGCTAAACCAAAAAGACTAAAAGATGCCAGCGATTATAAAGCAGAACCAGAAGATAAGAAATTAGAAAGCCTAGTGAAACCGATTGCTGGTACAGATGCCTTGCAAATGAATATGCTAGGAATCAATTTTGACAGCTATGGGATTACAGCGACCAATGCCATTATGCTTTTGTTTTTGCCCAAGGTGAAGAAGGGCAAAAAAGGCGTGTTTTGTATGACTCGAAAATGCTTTAAAGAAAATAATGAGGAGTTGATTTTAGATGTGAAATTTCCAGATTATAAACAGATACTGCCGAATACCGAAACGACTTATCAAACTTTTGAACTACACGTCGAGGATTTTAGACAACTGATTTATACGCTAGAGGCAAATGGCTTTAGGAAATCAGATATGACTCAACTGCATTTTATTTATGGCGACCAGATTATCTCTGTAGATGCTTTCAAACGCTTTTTACCAGCATTAGAAACCTTTAAAAAGCTAGGAGAAGAGAAAGTAAAAATTTGGATACATGCCCATAATAAAGCGATTGTCTTAACTGAAACTACTGCTAAACTAGAAGAGTTAGCCGATTTAAAAACGCCCTTTGTCCTCTTCATGCCTGTACAAACGACCAGCGATGGCACTATCAAAGATTATATGGATGGAGCTACTTATGGAAGCCCTATCTATGATTTGGATGAACAAAAATTATCCTTTATAGGCAGCAAAGCGAAAGGTGTTCCTATCAGAGCAATTGACAAAACTAAACTACTCCAAATTGCCAAAGCAAAATCTAAGGCGAGACTGCGCGTTTTACAATTACGAGCAGTTGCTGCCTAAAACTTAACCATAACCACTCAACAAAATATCAAGACCATGTTCAAATTAGCTAAAATAAAAACGACCCAATTAGACAAAGTATCAGATGATTTACAAAAGCAGTACGCTGAATTAAAAAGTGATACGCTAGATTTTGATGGTGATTTCTATTTAGATGAAATTGCCGAAAATGACGAGCTACTTTATAAGTTGATTCAACAAGAATTGGATGCTAAAAGTGATACTACACCTGCACCCAAAGAAGCAGAAATAAAAGCTCCCAAACCAACTGCGGCTACTACACCAAAACCAGCATTTGAAAGCAAATATAAAGTCGGTGACAAATTCTATTACAGAAAAGGAGGCAATGCAATTACTGTTTTGGAGGTAACTAAATCAGGTAACTCTGCTAAGTATAAGGTATCCAGTAGTAAAAATTGGTTGACACAAAATAAGGTGGATGCAAATTTAGAAACCAAATGGACCAAAACACCTCCAGCTAAAAAAACAACTAAAAAGGCAGTTACCCCAAAAGAAACGGAGCAAGCAGCTAAACTTAATTGGCGACAAAAATTACCTGAATCCTTTTTGCACGATGCAGAAGAAGTTGTTTTAGCGACTACTTTTAAAGCGGTCAAAGCCAAAGAAAAAACGCCTTTAGTTTTAAAAGATACCGCTAGTATTGGCGATATTATTCTCATCAATGAAGATGACCATTTGCATACGGTACTGACCAAAACAATGGCAGACCGATTTATGCGAAAAGGTGCTTTTGAAAACACCTACGTCCGAAAAGAGACCTACGATAAATGTAAAAAAGAATTGGAGCAATTAAAAGGCACATTAGCCGAGAAAGAGGTAGTACCAATTCCAGAACCTGCTAAAGTAGAAACCTCTGAACCACCAAAAGCAGCCAAAGAAAAACCTAAAAAAGAGAAGAAATCTAAATGCTCGATTGATACAGTCGAATATACAGATATAGTCGCTAAGGTCATTAAATTCCTAGAGGCAAATTCCATTCGTTTCCACCAAATCTATAAATCTAAAGAGTGGTTAAATAATGAAAAGGAAATCAAGGCTATTTATACTACAACGGGTGATGAACCAAGTCGAATTATTGTTAAAGTAGCCAATCACCGCAAAGGTTTTGCTTTTGCTAAAGAAGAGTATTATACCCTTTGTTTAGAAAAGTGGGAATTGACACCAATGGAAAGAAAGGATGTCCCTATTCCTCAGCGACTCCGAAAGGTAATTACAGACCAACAATTAAAAGCGATTTATAGCACCAAAGGAGCGGATAAATTCAGTAATTGTATGGTGCTGTATAAGGAATTATATAAATGCCAAAAGGATGGAAATTGTACCGCTGCGGATAAAAAGAAGTACCAGCATATTTATGAAAATTGTGGTAACCTAGCTCGGAAGTTTCCGATTTTAAAAGAGCAAATGGAGGTCTTATATGAGGAGGCTCGACTTATAAAAGAGACGGAGGATATGGAATGGAGTACAGCGTTAGGAACAGCAGCTCGGCGGCTGAGGGAATAGTTTGTATTCACTATCAAAACTATTTTCGATCACCTAAAACCGATTGTTATGAAAACTTCATTTATAGGAAGCTTGTGTTGTCTGTTCTTGCTTACGTTGTCCATTACTTGTAATAAAAATGCAATAGACTGTAAGGAAGAACTTTCAATACCATTAGTAGAAAAAGAACAAGTAAGCATTCCTAAACCTAAAGATTCTATTGTCACGATTTATGTGATTAGTTGGGAAGTAGTAGATACGGCTAATCCCATAAACGTAAAAAAGGAATCGGTTCAATACATGCTTGATTACGCTAATACAGTCTTTGAACCAATAGATATTCAATTTGAATTATTAGCTCATAAAACGCTGACGGATTATTACACTTTTGAGTCATTAACAGAGGATTATTTTAAGTCATATTACCACCAACTCATCCAGCATAACACCTCAAATGTAATAGACCTCTACTTAGTAGACCACGAAACGGATATTTGCTATAATGATGGAAAAGTGGCTGGTTGTCATAAAGTACATGGCTTTACCAATATTGGAGGAGAAACCTCCAGCATCGTCCTAGGCAAAGAGGATTTATCGGATGCTAAAATTCCTATCCATGAATTAGGGCATTTCTTTAATCTACCACATACGCATCATGAAGACCATTATAGTATGCTCGTCCAAGAATTAGCAGATGGTTCGGAATGCTCCCAAAAAGGCGACTTTATTTGTGATACACCACCTGACCCTGATGCGGGTATTTATGCCGCTATGGTTAATTATACCGATTGTGAAATGTATGGTGTGTATGATGAAAATGGGGTAGCTTATAAGCCGATGATTAATAATTTTATGGGATATTATTCTGCTTGTTATATGCAGCCTTTTTTGTTTACGGAGGGGCAGTATGAGGTTATGAGAATGTTTAGTAAATCTGGAAATCGTGTTGGGTATTTGAATTATAGAACTGATTTAACATCAAGATTGTAAAAAAGAAATCAGGCATTTCTAACTGTCGAAATGCCTGATTGTTTTAGCCTAGGATTGTCCAAACTAAGAAAATAACCCCAGTCAAAAATACAAATCCAATCGTTTTCCCAACGACCTGTTTTATGATTTCTTGTCGCATAGAAGCCTCAAACCAATCTTCATCTCCATCCTCATCTGGTTCTTCAGTTGTTTCATTCAATATATCTATAACATCTCCATCTGAGTCTGTTAATTCTTTGAGGGGTTTCATGGTCTTTTCTAACATTTCTTGAGTCCAAGGTGAGTGCTTCATGACACCCGAAAAATTAAGAGGTGTATTGAAAATGAGTATCATCAAGCCACCAATAAATTGCCAAATCCAAGTTAGAAATCCTGCTATCCAAAATAGACCAAATGCAGTTTTTAATTCAGTTATTGCCCATGACTTCTCTAAGAGCAATCCGATTCCACCAACTAAAAGCAGTAACCAAATAATGGTTAGTAAAACCGTTTTTAGTCCATTTTCTTTCCAATAAGTTTTACCTAATAAATCCATTTGACGCAATTGATACATTGCTCTGCCTGTCATAAAGAAAGCACCTGAAGAAATTAGAATAAGGATAATTGCTAGAATTGTTGTTTTCATGATTTTTAAGTTTTATCGGTAGCATTAACCACCGATAAATACTTAAAAGTTCCATGCCCTACTTTAAATTACTCTGTATCTCCATCATCTCCTCATCCAATTTCGTTAACTCCTCTTCTGGATTACTATATCGTCCACCCACAAACTGCGATTGCAAATCAGGATAACTATTCCGCAAATAATCCACCTTCGTCTTCCGTGTTGCTGTCAATACCCCATGATAAGCAATCACCAAAGATTTTAAAGCCGTCCGAACAGCCTCTTCTCGTTTATAATTAATACGTTCCAATGACTCAGGAACGATATTAATATCTGGCACTTTATAAGTACTCTCCAAAGCAGGGTTATTCAGGTGCAATTCAATTACAGAAGGTTCTTCAAAAAAGGTGTAGTCTTCATCTTCTGGATGCTTTTTAAAACCTGCCTCCATTTTAAATCGAATGACCATTGGGTCGCCATTGGTTTCCAAAAATGGATATTGTTGTCCAGGCTTTTTAGCGTTGTTTTGAAGAAATTCAAAAATTCTGAATTTCTGCTCGATACGCTCTTTTAGCTTTTTTAATTTAATGCCATAGACTAATGGGTTTCTGGCATTATTTAAATTGGTCAAGCGATTTAATTTGCTTGATAAGTCATTGATGGTTCCGCTTAAACTGTTGTTCATGATGTTGTTTATTTTAAAATTAATGATGAATAAAGTCTTAAAAATCTTCTGGTGGATAGGGATGTTCGATTGGGCAGATGCCCAAAAAGAAGTAGCCTTTATTTGTTTTAAAACAAGCTCTTTTTGCACCCCTTTCTGATTTTTCAAATTCCAACTGCGTTAAGTCTTCTAGTAGGAATTGAATATCGTTTTTTAGTTTTTCAATCAGCTCCGATTGGATATGCTCTCGACGAATTTTATTAGGGTGTTGGAGATTGCCTATTTGTAAATTAATAAGGGCATAGGCTGGATTTTCATTATCCATTATGCCTTCATCAGGATGATTGATGTGATGTTTTAGGTAAAGATGCTCCTTGGTTGGTTTGAAAATGATGATGGCTTTTCGGTCATTGAGATTGACTGTTTGACCATCAGTTGTTGCTTCTGCTATCCAAATAGGATTAATCAAAAAATAATAATTGCCCTTCATGGAAGCATTATTTCGAGTGCTGCCCGTTGCGCCTAAAAATTCTATATCGGTTAATTCTAGATTATTGATTTTAAGGGCTTGCCATGCTTTTAAGTTATAATTCCCTGGCTTTGGAAAACGGTGAAAAAGGAATAAAGGTAGTTTGTTCATAGGATGTTATTTTTGATTAAAAAGGCAGTTCTTTTTATTTAAAATGTTCAGCCTTTTAGTTGATGCAAAGTTCTTGTTTTTATTGTTTAAAAAGCAATAAATTTGATTTATTAAAAGCATTTCCCTATGAAAAAAGAGACTGATAATCAGCTAAATATAAAAGAATTACCTAATCAGGAAGAGCAGGCAGTATTAGTACAAATTGCTACAGAAATAGTAGAAGAAATGCCAACTCCTTCTGCTGCTCAATTATTCACCGAGGCGATTCATTTAGATGATAAAGCGACTTTAGTAAATATGCTAAAGGAAGAGAAAGTCATCATCGTTGACCCTGGAATATTAGCTGCTGAGAAAAAGAAATTACAAGAACAGATTGCAGAGCTTTGGAAAGCAGAACTTATCAAGGTTGCAGCCGAACGAGATGTATATGGACAGTTCTTTTTTAGCCTAATGGATTTAGTGGCTAAGACGCCACCGTTATTTGATTTAGTTTCTAGAAAGTTAGACCATCTGACGAAGGTGTTACAGAATGCAAGTCTTCGACCAGAAAAGAAACCAAGTGAAAAAGGCATCTTACGTTCTATTTTTGGAGGATTGACCAAACTATTATTGTCTTCCAAAAATCGAAACTTGATGGGTGTACATTTGGAAAAGGTAGAATTCAAAAAGCCTTTTTTTCAAATGATGGAAACAGGAAATATTCCTGTAGAACTAGAAGCTTTAACGCCTAAAGTATTGGCATTAAAAGCGGCTAATACTTCCTATCAAGATGCCAAGAAAGCCTTGAAAGAAAGACAACAATCAAAAACCTAAACCATGTCCACCTTTTCATCCATATTCGGTGATGCCAAAGATTTACCTGATGCGGTGGGTATCAAGGAAATCAGCAAACCCAAATATCAATCGGCTATTGCAGCGGTTGAGAAACCAGGTGAGCAAACCGAAACTGCGCCTATTGATACTGATAATTCAATTCCACCAAAAGCACCAGTTACAGAAGATAACTTCGATGAAGACGACTTTGATATTCCAGAAGAGGAGATGGAAGCTTGGTTGGATAAATACGAAGCAGAAGTTGAGACCTTAACCGAAAAAGCGAATACTAAAACTACCAACGAAACAGAAGAAAAAAAACCAACTGCAGAAGATTCCTTTTGGACAGATTTACTAGGTGATTCGGACTCTCTTTGGGAAATGTGGGTAGATACTAGAGAGGCTTTACACGGTTTACTCTTTGACTATGTAGTTGAAAATCCAAATGGTTTAACCCAATTACGAGTACTTCGACAGGAATTGATTGATAAGGCAGATAAGAGCAACGAAGAAAAAGAAGCATTGTCTAACCTTAATAGATACTTAGATGAAGTAGCCGATTCTCGAAAGAATTATTTTGCTAAGCTGAAATACCATCGTTTACAAGAGAAATGGGGAAAGCGTTATTTAACACTAAAATTAAAAGAAATTCAGGTCAAAGGAGAGATACCAAAATGGTTAGTCCCAGTAGTCGTTTTTGGTTTGGCGGAATTTAATGCCACCAGAAGAATGATAAAAGTGAAAAAGTCTATACCGAACCGATATGGAGTGGATTAGACGAGCAACACTCGATAAACAACCGGGTATTCGAGAGTATCAATGTACCCTTGTTTTGGGCGCACCAGGTAAAGGTAAAAGCACCTTACTGCGAGATATGATTGATGAATATTTTATCAAGTATCGTTTGCATTATCCGCCACCTTATTTTCCTCGCTGTTTTGTCCATGCTTTATCGGATAGTCGCACCTTTTATGATTTACCAGACATTGGCAAACTAGCCCAAAAGAAACGATTAAGAGACCCTTTGTCGATTATTAAGAACGTGGATAAATATGGTAGAAGTGCTTTTTGGAATCGCTATCCAACGCTAAAATATGTCATCAAAGGCAAATCCAATATTCAGGAATTGACCGAAACCATCAGCGACTATTTTAGAAATGGACTTACTATCTGGGATGAATGGACGACTTATGTAGATGCCAATCCACCCGACTGGCAGATTGACCTAGGGTTTAATCGAAGAAATTATGGACAAGAGGTCATCTACGTTTGCCACATGATTCGGAAAGTGCCGATAGTATTGGCAAATAGTGCCGTTTTCCGCTATGTTATTTTATTTGACACCGAAGAAGAGGAATTACAACCTAAAGATTTTAAACGCTTTGCCTGTGCTAAATCCCTCATGAAAGCCCACAAATTAGTCAGCAAAGCACCCCATTATAACAAACGTGTTCAATATCATATCATCATAGACCGTAAAGACAAAAAACTGTACGAATGGATACCGAAAAAAGGCAAATACCAATTAGTCCGATAAAAAGAAGACTTATGCAATCCAACCATCCTTTATACAAAAAGTTACTCGCTGAGGCGGATGAACCTATCACGCTCAAAGTTCCATTTACAGGTAGCTTTGTCTATAAACAAGACATCCGAGTGATTTGTGGTATTGATACCAACTATCGTTGGACGCAGCATATTAATCTTTGTCGGAAATATGTTACTGATTTTAAAGCTGCTTATGCAGAGCATCAGTTGAGTAATGCTGTGCCACGGGTGCTGGCTAAAGCTATTATTTTGAAGGCCTATGAGGGGCAGGAGGTTAGGGTGGAGTTTAAGAATTAATTTATTTTAAACTTAAAGAATTTTATTCTGTTTTTTTGCCTATTATGCAATATAAGTACAAAGTTTTGTGCTATAAATTAAAAATATTATAAGCATTATTTAGTAAATTTGTGTTCTTTTCTAATTTAGTCGTACAAAATTATATTCAACCTTTTAAATATTAAATTAGATTGAGGACCATTGAGAAGATTATGAGAGAACATATTTCTTACCCAAAATTATTTTATAAGAATTTCTAGTTCTTCTATTTTGTAGTTGTTATGTTTAGATAATCCATCAATGGATATTAATGATTGAAAATCTATACTGATTCTAATAATCTTAACCTATTGCTATGAGATCTAATATTTTTAACTACCATTGTTACCTCTTATTATTATTATTTACCACTTTACCTCTAAGTTTTTTTGCACAATCTATTACTATTTCTGGAAGTGTGCAGAGTGAAGGTGGAAGTTTATTAGAAAATGCAAGTGTTGAAATTATAGAAAGGACAACAAGTAATGGACCATTTTCTCCAGCTCCTAGAAAGAAATATACAACTACTAACAGGAATGGAAAATTCTCAATTATTATTCCATGGCAAGCAAATAGGATTAATGTTTCACTCTTAGGTTATGAAACTACAGAAACACCTATAGGGACTAGTACAAATTATATAATTAATTTAAAAAAAACTTTATCAAGGCTTAATTATCCAGAAGATTTTTTTGACCTGTCTTCCCCAAGTAACAATCTTCATTATGGGGAATTTCATTTTGAAAATAGTCTTTGGTCATTAATTTACCCTCAAATAACTGTAAACGGTGTTAAAGAAAAGACAAGTTTATTGAATCGGGAAAGGGAACTTTTTAATTTATTAGCTTTGGCTCTTGAAAATAAGAAACTTAGGAAATATGGTAATGCAATAACCAATTTAGATTTAGCGTATGAAGTGCTAAATAGTAAGGTTGGTTATACAGAAAAACTTTCGCTTACACGTCTTCAAAATTCATCTTTATCTCCAAGTTTTAATTTTTTTGAATCTCGCTCTAACGACATATTAGAAGCTAATAGAAATGAACGTCAATTTCCATTAACTGGAATGACATCCTCATCTAAATTAATTGCTCAATTACCTCCTACTGCTGTAAATTCAGGTAATCAAATCTTATTTAAGTATCGAGTAGAAAATGAAGAACGTTTTAGATTAGCCTTCGAAAACCAAGTACTTAAAAAATTACTTCTAACAGACAAAAACTTACCAAAGCATCCTGTAGATTCTCCAAATTCCTATCCATCAACAAATTATTTTACACACTACTACTTAGAACACCTAATAATACCTATATTAAAAAGCGATCTTTATTCTGATATTGGACAATATGAAAACGCCTTAAGACAAATTCTTTATACCTACCATGAAAATGAATTTGTTTTAGATGAAAATAATCTTCATGAAGACATGCTAGAGGCAACATATGGAATGTTACCCACACCATTTAATAAAGCACAAATAGTGCATAATGGACAAGTAACACCTATTGTTGGTAAAATTCCTTATGGAGGGAAGAAAGACCAATTCGGAAAGCAATATCTTCATGCGGTAGAAAAAGAGTTTATTAAAATAAAATTAGCAGAAACCTACCTTAAATGGGGGGATGCATTATTTAAAAGTGGATCTTTTGAGAAAGCAAAAGGTAGATATGCCCAAATATTAAGAATATTTTATAACTATTGGGAAAATACAATTCACAATCCAAATGAAGACTATCTTATTAGGTATAATCCTGTAGTATTAGAAATGGTTTATTTGGCGGATATGCAGCTTCAGAAAATTAAAAATGGCCAAAACTATTTTGGCTATGCAGAAGATTATACTCCTTTATGGAATTATGATTTTCTTAGAAATACAGCCAGAGAATTTATCGAAAATGCAAGAAGATTAGAAGAAAGAGCGTTTACTTCGTTTGACCGTTCAGAAAATGAATCTGAAAAAACATTAAATTTAAAGCAGGGATTAGATTTAACAGTAGAGGCTGTAGAATTAGAAAAAATGCGTGTTAAGTTGACAGAAAAATCTTTAAATCTAGCTAGAGAGAACTATAGACTTGCTTACCAAAGATTAGTTAATAAAAGTGATCAAATTAATAAATTCAAAGATCGACACCCAATAGCGACTGCTAAAAATTCAGAGAAGGTGGTGATAGCAGGCACAAGTGCTGGTTTAGGGCAATACATTGGTTTTGCAATAGGTGGACCAATTGGAGCAGGTGTGGCTACATGGGGTGGAGCCATATTAGGATCAACTGTGGGTAAAGTAGGAGGTTTCGTTTCTGACTTAGGAGGACATTTAAGCTCTGTTCCATATATTGGTTCATTATTTGGTTCAGCATCTAGAATAAAAGAACAGAAAGAACAATTGGCTCAAATGGAGCGAGAAAAGAGAGAGTTGGCTATAGCCATAACCATAGCTGAAAAGGAAATTGAACGCGAAGAAATTTCTAAAAAAATAGCGTTAAAAGGGCTTTCAATTTCGAAATTAAAAACTCAACATCATTTAGAGTTATTAAATTTTAGTAGCTCTAGAGAACTTAATGAGGAGTTTTGGCACCAATTCACTCAATCTTTACAGGATTATTCGAAACATTATATCAATCAAGGAATTGAGTTAGCTTGGCTAACTCAGCGAGCTTATGAAATTGAAGAAGAAGATGAAGTGAATATGATAAAACTAGATTATACTGCATATCAAGGTACAAGAAAGTGGTTAGTATCGGAACAATTACTACAAGATTTAAATAATATAGAATTTAGAAGAATTACTAATAAGTCGAAGAAAGAAATTCCAATAAGCCATGTGGTATCTCTTAGAAATAAGAATTTTTTAGATATGACTAAACTTAAAGAAACAGGAGTAATACAATTTGCTATTATGCCGCAGGAACTGGATTTGGCATTTCCTGGAACTTATAGGAGGCTTATAGATAATGTAGAAATAAATATTGTCGCATTGAGTAACTATACAGGCATCAAAGGTCAATTAACCAAAGCAGGGGTTGCTTGGCAAAGAACTAAGCATTCTGGTAGTAATAACTCTTGGGATGATTGGATAGATTCTGACTATAATATTGTTGCTGTTAAGCATATTCCTGAAACTATGATACTACCTCTTCCGAAAGAAATTGGAGCTATTCCTACTGAAATCAATACACTAAAGACATTTCAAGGTCATGGAGTAACAGGTTTATATGAATTAGAGTTACCTAAGTATTCAAATTCTTTTGATTACAATACTATTGTAGATGTTTTCATTACAATAAATTTTTCTGCCTATTACGATGAAAATTTAAAGAGGAAAATGGAAGAAAAAATGTGTGAATTACAGAGTAATGGAGAATTACCAAAAGGGGAAATTGCTGGATTTTCGATGTTAAATCATTTTCCAGATATATTTTATTATTTTCAAAACCCTATCAAGAATAATTCAGAACCTACAAATATAGAACCTAAATCCTTAGAGTTTTTTTTAACAGAAGATTTATTTCTCCCTAATCAAAATAATCGAAAACTTACATCTATTTGGTTAACCTTTCTTGGAAATGAAGGATTAATAAATGTAAATGCACAAGTTCGATCCTCAAATAGTAATGGATGGCTTGACTTGCCATATATAGAAAATAATGGTCAGACTTTTAAAGTTAGAAAGACAGAAAATATCCCAATAGATACACAACTATTAGATAGCTGGTCGATTCAAATAAATGAAAATAATGAGACCTTCGATTATAGTACAATTAAAGACGTTATTATTCAATTTGGGTATGAATATGACTTACCACTTAATTGTAATTAAAGAAATTATTTTGTTACCATAGAAAGAAATTATGGATAATAAACTCAATCGCCGCGTTTTTTTAGAATTATCAGGAAAGAGTATTCTGGGAACTGGAGCAAGTATTTCTGGTATAGAGAAAATAGTAGAGCAATTTTCTACTACTGCTACTATAAATAGTACACAAAGCAAAGGCGGTAATAATGCCAAATCAGCTAGTAGTGTATTGTCTCTTCCAAATGGAGGTGGGGCAGTACAAGGCATAGGAGAAAAATTTCAAGTTAATGCCTTTACAGGCACAGCGAATTTTTCTATTCCTATCTATACCTCTCCAGGACGAAACGGATTTGGTCCTGAACTAAATCTACAATATAGCACAGGAAATGGAAACGGTGTTTTTGGAATGGGATGGGATTTCTCTATCCCCAAAGTAACTCGAAAAACGAATAAAGGGATACCTACTTATGAGGATGACAAGGATGTTTTTATTCTCTCAGGTGCAGAGGATTTAGTTCCTCTTATGGTAGACGGTCAAAGATACTCTCGAACAGAAATTTTAGATAATACTGAATATTTGGTCTATAGATACCTACCTCGAACAGAAGGGCTTTTTGCTCGAATTGAATTTTGGAGAAATACAAAAATAGACAAGCCAGCAACACAGTCATTTTGGAAAATTACAACAAAAGAAAATATTACTAGTATTTATGGTTTAAAAGAAACTAGTCAGTTAAGGAATTCTGAAACTATTGGAGCCAAGATTTTTGAATGGATGCTGGAATTGACCTATGATGCAAAAGGAAACTATATATATTATAATTATAAAGAAGATAAAGCTAAAGACGTTAGAAGTGATGAAGAGGGACTTCCGATGTATGAATCTCATAGGTTTCAGAACGAAAAAGTTTTTCAACTTTATTTAGAAAGTATTCGATATGGAAATGATATTCCTTTAGATAGTTCCAAGTTTCAAAAAGTCATTGATGCAATAGAATCTGATTTTGAATCTAATAATGATTTTTTCGTTGTACTTTTTGATTACGATTTTTCTTCAGAAAACCATAGAATTAACAAGGAGTATGAAATAAGGGACGAAAATGATAATATCAAATATATTGATTTCTATGAAAATAAAATTTTAAAACCTAATTGGTCACTAAGAGACGATCGCTTTTCTTTTTATAGAGCAGGTTTTGAAATTCGCACCTTTCGGAAATGTCAACGTGTCTTGATGTTTCATAACATCGATAATAAAAAAGAGCTCGTTCGTTCAACAGACTTTGATTACAAAGAGAATGTCTTTAATGGAATTTCAATGCTTACTAAGGTTACTCAAAGGGGCTACCGTAGAGTAGAAAATAATCAGCCACAAATTCATTTTTCGGAAGAAAAATACATCAATGAACTTTCTGGGAAAGATATCGGAATTTATGTACAATCAGATATTTATGCTATCAAGTCATTCCCTCCTTTAGAATTTGGATATACCTCTTTTACACCAGATCAACAACATTTTCAAACCATTACTGCCGAAGGAAACGATATGCCTCCAAGTGCATTAAATGATCCAAATTATACGCTAGTAGATTTGAAAGGTACTGGTTTACTCGATGTCTTATACACTTCTGAATATGGATACTATTATTGGAAAAATCAAGGCAATTATAAGTTCTCTAGACGACGCCAATTAAAAAATATGCCATCAGGCATCCAGCTTGAAATGACAGGTGTTGGTTTTGGAGATTTAGCAGGTAATGGTCAAGCGGATTTATTAGTTCACCAAGGCCCCCAATGGGGCTATTTTCAAACTAATGGAAAAGGAGGCTGGGATAATTTTAAGCCTTATAGCAGTTATCCAACATTCTCTTTAAATGATTCCAGTATTCGGCTACTGGACTTAACTGGCGATGGAAAATCAGATGTACTTCGAACAGATACTAATAGTTTTGTTTGGTTTCCCGCAGAAGAAGAAAAAGGGTTTGGATTACCTAAATATATTCGACGAAAAAATGATTTAGAAAAATTTCCAAATGTAGATTTTAGTAACCCCAGAGTAAAACTAGCCGACATGACTGGAGATGGATTGAATGATATTGTATTAGTTCATAATGGACGTATTGATTATTGGGCAAATATGGGAAATGGAAATTTTAGCCCAAGAATCACTTTAGTAAACGCCCCTCATTTTGGTGCAAACTTTGATCCAAATCGTTTGTATTTAGTAGATATTGATGGAAGTGGTAATGCCGATTTATTATATGTTGAATCGGGTAAACTTCGATTTTGGTTTAATCAATCTGGAAACATCTGGAGTGATGGTTACGAAATAAATGGAACACCTGCTGTAACAGATTTAGATGCCATTGAAGTAGCAGATATATTGGGAAATGGAAGTGTAGGCGTATTATGGACTCAAAATTATCAAGGAGCAGGAAGAAGTAATTATATGTACCTTGATTTTTCAGGTGGAATTAAGCCTAATCTCTTGAATGAAATGCGAAATAATATGGGGTCTACAACTCGTACTCAGTATAAACCTTCTACTTATTTTTATCGAAAAGACGAAGAGAATAATCATGCTCTTAATTGGGTATCCACTTTACCTTTCCCTGTTCAAGTACTTGAGAAGGTAGAGAAGGTAGACCATATTTCCAAAACTAAATTAGTTACCACTTACGTTTACCATCATGGTTTTTATGACGGTAAAGAAAGAGAATTTCGTGGATTTGCATTTGTAGAACAAAAAGATACAGAATTCTTTAATATTTTTAAAGAAGAAAACTTACATGATGTTCCTGATCTCCGAAATATAAAAAAAGAATATCATATGCCTCCTGTTTTAACAAAAACTTGGTTTCATACAGGAGTATATCTTGATTCAAATCTTAAAGACGAACTTGAAAAAATGAGAATTAACTCTAATTCTCTTAATAAAGATATTGACATTCATAACCTTTTTAAAGCGGATTATTGGCAAGAAGATGAGCAGGCTTTTGATTTGCCTAATACGGTTTTTTCTTTTGAAGATGGAGACTTTGATATATCTTCTTTATCTGAAGCTTATCGAGTATTAAGGGGGCAAGTTTTACGACAGGAGATTTTTGCATTAGATGCTAAAGAAGAAGATGTTGAAAGCAAGGCACGTCAAGCCCAACCTTTTACTGTCTCGGAATCTAACTTTACGGTAAAAAAAATCCAATCTAAATATAATAATAAACACGCAGTTTATTTTGTCCATCCAAACGAAAGCCTTAATTATCATTACGAAAGAGAACCAAGTGATCCAAGAATCGTTCAAGAACTCACTTTAGAAGTAAATAAATATGGAAATGTCTTAAAAAGTGTCAATATAGCTTATCCACGTAGAGGTTCAGGGCATGAAGTAGAACAAATGCAACTTCACACAACACTTGTAGAACAAGAGTATGCTCATTCGAATGAAAAAGAATTGACCTTTTATTATACGGGAGTTCCTTATCAATCTAAAAACTTCGAACTGGTTAATTTCGTTTGGCAAGGAGGTAAAATAGAACGGAGTCAAATTTTGGCAACCCTAACAGTTCTAGGCTCCGATTTTAAAGAATTTCAAGAACGTGAAGCTAGCGGTACTTATAAACGCCTTCTCTCTTGGTCAAAGTCTTATTTTAAACAAGATAAAAATGCGGACTGTACAGAAATAAATCAAGTTATTCTTCCAGTTCTAGGACTTTGTCCAGAGCGTATTTATGCCTGTCGTTTACCATTAGGGGAAATTGATAGACAACTTTTACCTTACGAAAGTTACCAAGCCGCCTTTTCGGAAGCTCAAATACAAGAAGTGTTTCCTATGGTTACACTTCCCAATTTAGAGGAACGTTTGGTTTGTGCTGGATATGTCAAAATGGATAATCATTGGTGGATTCCTTCTGGTCAGCAAAAATATGATGTTTCAAAATTCTATCTTCCTTTTGAAAGTACAGACCCTTTTGGAAATATAAGTAAAATTGAATACGATGATATTTCCTTGTTGATGAAGAAAGTGACCGATGCTTTAGAAAACGACATATTAGCTACAAATGATTATGTTACGCTTCAGCCAAAGTCCATTATCGATCCCAACGGAAATATGTCAAAAGTTCGTTTTGATGCACTTGGATTAGTCTCAGCTTCAGGAGTTATGGGGAAACTAGATACTAATGACAATTTAATGTCTAACGAAGAAGGCGATCCATTAATTAATTTTAGCCCCCATTGGAGTTATGAAGAGGTAGTGGCTCTCATTGACAAGCCTTATGAAGGTATTGATTTAGGAGTAACAAAAGCAATAGATTATTTGCAGGATGCTTCTGTAGTAATGGTTTATGATTTGTGGAAATATATTAGAGAAGTAGAGCCTCCTGTCATCTACTCTATTGTCAGAGAAGAACATTATAGTAAAAATTCCAATTCATTAATCCAACGAAAACTAGTGTATTTTGATGGCTTAGGGAGAGAGGTTCAAACTAAAATAGAAACTGAACCTACATCAAATGGCGCACCTCGATGGATTGTATCAGGGTGGAAAATTTATAATAACAAAGGAAAACCAGTTCAACAATTCGAACCTTTTTATACAGAGACTTCTGATTTTGAAGATGTTCATGATCGAGCTATTCAAGGAGAATACGGAGTAAGTCCAACTATTTTTTATGATCCTTTAGAAAGAATAGTAGCGACGGTTCACCCCGACGGTAGTTTTGAAAAGGTAGAATTTTATGCTTGGAAACAGGTGACTTATGACAAAAATGACATGGTGGATTGGCTACCACAAAATCAAGCAATTATTGCAGGTTGGTGGAGGGGACACAAACCATTTTTAGAAAATGGTTTGCCAAACCCTAACCATTTTTCTACATGGAAAAAACAAGTGGAAGAAGATGGAAACGATGCTCAAAAAGCAGCCTTGAGAAAAGCACAAATACATAAAAAGACGCCCGTTGTTGCTCACTTAGACAGCCTAGGTCGCCCGTTTTTAACTATAGCTGAAAACATTGGAACAACAGATGAAGAAAGTTTTTTTAAAACCCACATTGAATTAGACATTCAAGGTAATAATCTTAGTATTACCGACCCAACGGGCTTAAAATGTTTTAATCATAAATTCAACATGCTGCAACAACAACTAGTGGTGGATAGTAAAGATGCTGGTGTAAAACGATTGTTGCAAGCGGTCGATGGACAGCCTATTTGGAGTCAGGATGCCAGAGGTACGATAACTGAACCAAAGTACGATGAATTGCGTCGTCCCATAGAATCTTGGATTATTCCAATGGGAAATGAATTAGCTAAATTTTTGGCAGTTAAAACTCTATATGATAAGGACGAAACGATTAATGAAAGTAAAGAAAGTGCTCAAGGAAGAAATGCTATCGGTCAAATCATTCGTTTGGAAGATCAATCAGGTGTTATAGAAAATACTGCATTTGATTTCAAAGGGAATATAAAAGCTAGTGAACGAAAATTATGGGAACAATATAAAGGGAATATTAATTTAATGAATGTCAATACTGTACTTAAGAAAAACAATAAAGACCGAATATTTTCTGTGAGTTCTGATTTTGATGCATTAAATAGAGTTAAACAAAGTGTAGCTCCTGATGGAAGCTTCTTCACTCCTCTCTATAATAAAACTAATCAACTAAAATCATTATCCGTAAATTTAACAAGTAACTCACTTGCCACCTCCTTTGTCAAAAACATAGACTATAACGCACGTGGGCAAAGAACGAGAATCCAATATGGAAGCGGAGTTACGACAACGTATAAATATTCTTCAAACACTTTCCGTTTAGAAAAACTAAATAGTACGAATACTAATAATAACACAGCTTTACAGCGACTATCTTACACCTACGACCCCGTTGGAAATATTACGAAACTAAGAGATGATGCGTTTAAGACTGTTTTTAATGCCAATGAAATAATAGAACCAGAAAGCAATTATACCTACGATGCGCTCTACCGATTAATAACTGCAACAGGCAGACAGCATGTCAGTTATCACGGCGGAGAATATATGAACAAACAGAAACAGACCACCCTTATCAATTTTAGAGGCGAATTATTAGCATCTCAAAATAACCAACAAAGACTAACGACTTATGTCCAAAGCTACCATTATGACAAGTCGGGAAATATTTTAGAAATCAAGCATCGCCCAATTAATTCTAGTGCAGTAGCATGGACGAGAACAAATACTTATGACACAAGGGAAAGTAACCGTATCATAAATACTTACAAAAGCGATACAAATTGCTACCATGATATTGAGATAACACACGATGAGAATGGCAATATAACAAGAATGCCCCACTTAAAAAACATCAAATGGAATTATGCTAATCAAATGCATCAAGTTGAACTCAATAGCGGTGATAATCATTATGCCTATTATAATTATGGTAGCGATGGTATGCGTAGTCGAAAGGTCATAGAACGGGACAATACGATTTATACCCAACGGCTTTATCTGCAAGGCTATGAGATATTCATTGATGGAACAGAGGAAAAAGGGAGCCTTCACATTATGGATGCTACAAATAGAATAGCTTTAGTTGAAAAAGAAAGTACTCCCCCTAAAATAAAATATCAACTGACCAATCATTTAGGTTCGGCTACTTTAGATACCAATGAAATTGGAAAACACCTTAATTATGAAGAGTATACGCCTTATGGTGGTTCTGCCTTCATTGCTTTTACCTCTAATGATATAGGAAATAATACAGGCAGTGCAGAACAAAAACGCTATCGCTATAGTGGAAAGGAACGAGATGATGAAACAGGACTGTATTATTATGGAGCGAGGTATTATGTGCCTTGGATAGGGCAGTGGATAAAGGCTGATCCTACTGGGAAGAAGGATGGGTTAAATTTGTTTGTTTTTACAAGAAATAATCCTAGTAATTTTGTAGATTTAATAGGAGAGACAACTAAGGAATCTTCTTCTTCAACATTAAAAACTGATGACGTAGAAATTTATAAAAAAACGAGAGGCAGATTACGTGAAGGACAAAAATTAGAAGGCGATCATATTATTGCGCAAGAGAAAATAAAGATGATGGGTAATCCAGAGTATAAACCTGGAGATGATCCTGTAGTAATGCAAGAAACAGGAAAGGCTAAAAATGGGAAACCAGCTAAACCTCATACATTAAAAACATATCACGATTTTCAAGCAGATGTAAAAGAAATAAAGAGACTTAAGGCAAATGGAGGTTATAATAGTTTCAAAGGAGACATCGTCGAACCTAGTATAGATGCAGCTATTAGGTCTGGTTATAAACCAGAGGCTGTACACAAAGCCGCTTCAGGACAATTGGCTAATATCAGTAGTATTGACGGTACTATGGCAGACGTTGGGAAAAAAATCAGAGCTTCATCTGATGATGTCGATAAAGCTATTGATACTTTAGACAAAGCTTTTGATACTATAGAATCACCCTCCGTAGATTTAAAAGGACTTGCTAAACAAGCCGGAGTAATCGGAGGATTCCTATCAATACTTCTTTTTACTAAAACTGCAAAAGCAGATGGACTAGAGAGTGCAATCATTGATACAGTTATTGAGAATATTCCATTGATAGGTGATTTACATGGAGGAGGATTAAATTCTAGTGAATCTGAACGTTTAGAAAAAAATAGAGTCTTATCAAACATGGTATCAGAAGATATTCCTACACCTTCAGAAGAACAAAAACTTTCAACACAGCCAGATAGAATTTCTGAAATAAAGCAAATAGCTAAATCGCAATTGGGGTATATTCCAGGATGGTTAAATTTTGTGAACTAAACGACTTTCGCTTGAAAGTCGATAGGTTTATTAGGGGCGAATTTAGTTATTCCTTACATTATTTAATCAAACAAAAAATGCCTTAAAAAAAATCATCTATACTCACCTATTCGTATATTTATAAACTGTATCAAAGTGAATTTAATCTACTAATTGTAGATTAAAAATTAACACCAATTTCATATTAAGGATCATAAGGCGATTACTTGACTATCGTGTGTATTAGGGTTTTAAAGTAATCGACTTAATTTAGTCCATTAAAAAATAAAGATCCTACTCGAAGTAATGTCTTTATAAAACCTAATTTTTTTGCAGTTAATTATTTAATTCCAGTAAACATGCGATTTTAGACCTTTTTTGAGACCAATAAAGTCTGGAGCGATAATAATTATAATTGGTGTCTATCTTTTGTATAACTTTTAAATCAGTTTTCTCATTTTTGAAAAAAAATTAGTCTTTCCGCTGCAATCCATTAAATGTCTTATCATTTAACAAATATGAGCAATAAAAGTAATTGATCCTCCCCAATCCTCCGCTCCCATCTCCACCCCTCCCTATCTTGCCATCAAAAAGAAAATAAAATCCTATGGCAACAAGCAATTCCGTAAAATCCGCATTAGCCAATCCAGTCATACGGACAGCGGTCAATAAGAGCAAAGGCGCAAATAATAACTGGTATGCCAATCGCTTATCTCGATTATTGGAAAAGCATTATGGCGATGCACCCGTAACAGGTATGAGTAAATTATTGAGTACCAATGCACCTTCATCGGTGTCGATTGTGGCACCGAAAGGGCGTCCAGTTGGACCAGTAGTTGTGCCGACGAAGATGGCCCATCCCGAAAAGGTACGGTTATCTATTGACACTCGACATTTGTATAATGAGGATAATCAGAATGTGAAGTCTGTAATCCGATTATTTGACCAAGGCAATTATTATAAAAATTGTGTCAATCCAGGTTTAGCGGGTATCAATGAAGAGGCGATTATTCGTGTGGAAGGAAGTGAGGCATTGTATAAAGAAAGTTGGTTAGAACGCTTTTGTGGACAAACCTTTTATATCGCAGGGGCAAAGGTCGTTTTAGCAGAATCTTATCGAAGTGCGGATGCGAATCTATTAGGTTCAATGGCGCAGTTTGCGGAGAATATCAAAGTCATCTACGCCAATGAGCGAAAGAACAGCACTTGTACTTTAAACCTAGATGAAATAGAAGACCCTTATAAGACTTATTCCAATATAGGTTTCTTGGAACTTAATGAGCAGGAGCAGATTATCAATCGCCATGTGGCTTGGTTGGTGAGCATGTATAATGGGCAGTTATTGAATCTAACCTTGGAATTAGTGGCTATCGAATTTGGTAATTAAGCAAATTCTTGCTTGCCGTAAAGTATAAAAAGTGAACGAGACTTTCTCCCGATTTATCCAGATGGTGATTCAGAATAACCCTGCTGCTATTTCCCAAAAACTGATGGCAATGGGGATATTGAATCAAGAAATGAACGATGCGGAATACATTCGGCAGGTCTTATACGACCAAGTGCAAAGAATCGGAGAAGATGGTAGTGAGCTGATTTTAGAAGTACTCGATGTGCCTTTAAATCCAGAAGGATTTGGTGCAACGGAACTGATGAACTTTTACGCTACTGTTGGTAATCGAAGTTTACTCACTAACTTCTTTAGACAAGAATCGGAGGAGCTAAACTTTATTCCAATTGATAATTCCAAATGGTTCGACCTAGAACTGATTTTAAAAATAATGGGTATCGGCATATTGATATTAGCTGGTATCGGTTTACTGAAATATCTCTTTAAATCATGATTCATAAAATAAAAAATTGGGCGACCATTGGATTGATGTTAGGTGTTGCTTGGATTGTCGTTTGGTACTTCTTTTATAAGGATGACAAGACCGACGAAGATGAACCAACAGATGACAAACAAGCACTAATTGCTCAATTCTCTGGAAGGTATTGATGGAGTTTAAATCCGACATAGTAAAATGGTTGGTGTTAGGTGGAATAGGATTAGTCTTTTTATTAATCCTACTGCGCATCATGGGTTGGATAAACGAATGGTTTGGCGGCAATACTTTGAAAGTAGAAACGCCAGATATATCCTATACACCAACAGGAGGAGAAGTCCAATTAGATTTTCTACCTGCTAGTTATTCCATTGAATTACGAGCTATTTTAACAACAAGTACCAGCGTATTAAATACTCGCTGCGAAGTATTGCAACGAGCTTATGAAGATTTAAATGAGAATGAATTACGAGCCGTTTATAACGATTACAAAAACCGATTTGATACGACCCTGAAATTAGATTTACAAGCTACTTGGTCGAGTGGTTGCTATTTGTGGCAGCCCGATTATCGAGAACTATTAATTGACCGATTAAATAAAATGGAGGTGGTCTAATCAAGATAGATAAGCTATGGATGAAAACACCGTCTTTTGGCAAGCATTCTTTGGCAATTTAGTCGCAGGAGTGATTGTCTTTATATTAACGAATTATTTTATCAAGAATTTATTTGAATAACTAATCATGGAAAATAACTGGAAGTTTTATGTAGGCATTGGTTTACTCGGTGTATTGGTATTAATTATCGGCAACACTATCGCCAATTCCATTTTTGTCAACATGCTGGAACGTACTTCAGAAAAGGCAGATGCGGAAGCAAGAGCTATCGAAATAGCAGAACGGCAAATACCGACGACTAATAACCTGACTTAATAATCCCAATTTATGTTCCCAGATAACTTTAAGTTGACGTTTCATTGGGACGTGGAAAGTTCGGTATATTTTGCCTTGGCTTTGTCTGGAGCTTTGTTTATTGCTGGTATGGGTGTAGTGCTAGGTATTCGCTTAATCTTAAAAGACTAATTTCTCTTATGGCATGTGGAATCACGCCTTCTCTGGAAGGTTTAGTGGCTAGGATTGTTTTGTTTTCTTTAGAAAATAAGACCATAGATACAACTGGTTCAGTTGGTCCTTATATCCGTATGGCTATCAAAAGAAATGGAGTGATTATCGAACGGTCTTTAGCAGAAATCAATACTGGAACGAATCAAATTCCCTTTCAAGCGACGCTGAAAAATGGAGATAAGCTTTGCACACAAGTGAGTCGAAATAAGAGTTTTTTCCCTGATGAATATGTGGAAGATTGTAAAATTATTCCTGTGGCCAATTTAGGGTTTATAAAATAGAATCATCATTAAATACATTGAGTAGAATCATCAAAATATCATTTCAAGACCATCCGATAGTGGCGCAGAATAGTGAACCTAGAACGGATTTAGTAAGGCTACAATTAGACTTCTTTTTACTAAATGAAACGGTAAAAGAAGGAGCAGTTTTACTAGAAGGAACACAAGATGCTATCAATGCCATTAGTGATGATTTGCCTTTACTTGTTACAGGAGAAAGCAGCGAATTTACCCACGATACACCAGCAGGAGCGATACAAATTACAACCAATTTTGGTGGCACAATTGACCTTTATAATACCTATTGCATTCAAGCTACTTTGACCGACCATTTAGGTTGGACTAGTGTGGAGGCAGTAGCTTGTCCAACAAATTTCATTCTAACGGAGACAAGTCAACCAATCCTAACTGAAAATGGTCAACCACTAATTTTTATAAGCGCCAAGTGAGGATGATGTACAAGTAAAATTTTGGAATTATTTTTTTCAATATTGAGGCAAAAAACGCAGGCATAGCCGCAGCTATGGCGAGTATTTTTAACGAAAATAGTGGAAAAAAGAAACCAAAATTACTTGTAGATAATCTTGACTTGGGGCTAGAAATCAACAAAGCATGAGTAAATCCATTGATGGCTTAATGCCAGATGAATTAAAACGATACGACGGCGATTTTTCAGACATTTCTACCATGATTGTGCAAACCAATGATGGCGAAGTATTAGGGGCAGACTTTCAATTACCCCAATCGCAATCTGGTTTGGTGGGTGCTAATTTAAGCTTTGAGGAATTCTTAAATCAGAATACTTCTGCTACGTTACAATTCACCAAAAACATCCCTTCAGAAACGGATGATTTTATAATTGAAGTCAACGGCGTAGGTAGGAATTCTTTGACTATTACTTCAGTAGATGCGACTAATAAGCAGGTGGTAATTGCTGATACGTCTCCTTTTGTAGCCGAGAAAATTAAAGTATTTTTCTTAAAGCCTAATTGATTCTAATTTTTGGTAGCGAAAAGGGTCAGTTTGGAGTTCTGAGAACTGGTTTTTGGAGGTTAATAGCATTAGCTATTGACAGAGAAAAAGCCGTTTTCAGGTTTCCAAAATCACCCTTTGCAGCCCAAAAGGTTAGATTCAAATAGGCTTTGTACGCCCTTAACCATTAATTCATAGATGAGGCAACTAATTATAATCCTATTTTTCTTTGGTTTGCTATGTTCAATTCATGCACAAATTGACCCGACCGAGCAAATCAAAACCGCACCAGGACAAAACTATTTTTTGCTCTCTGGAACGGATGGCAAATACCGTCCAACGCTATTTAATAATAGTGGCAACGGTGAAGTTATCATGCAGGTAACGATTGATAATGTGCCACCATCAGGAAACCCTAATGGAGGTCCGATTCTGTATATCAATAGTTCAAACGGAACGGTTTATACTTGGAATGGCACTAGTTGGAATGTGGTGGGCGAATACACTTTTGAAAATGGTATTTCCTTAGACGATAAAACGGCATCCTTAGGTGGATTGATTACTAAAAATACTTTAATCCTTGACCCGTCAGATAGTCATGATTTTGTTTTTCAAAAAGGAGCAACTTCTTTTGGTTTTCAAAATAATGACATCGAAGGGAGTAAGTCATGGAATGTCACTAGCGGTACTCAAGCGAACGGAGCATCCCAAGGTTTTTTAAAAGTAACCGATAATAATTTTCGAGCGAAAACAGGCATGTCAGATATGTACAGTCAGTTTTTTATGAATCCCTATTTTTTCTCTTTAGCTCGAACAGAACCGAATGGTCAACTTGCTAGTTTAGCAGCAATCGGTTCTACCATTTTAATAAAATCGGATAGTGCGCAAACCAGTAGTGGCTTATTAATTGACCGCAATGGTTTGATGTTGACCTCTACCAAAATAGGTAGCACTTTATCCCTAGGAATTGACCAAGAAGACATCATGCTACATACCAAATTGGTGGATGAAGGCAATGCTCAAGAAGGGATGTTTTTAAAATTACTAGATACCAATTTTGGTATTGTAGAGTTTTCTAATGAACTGCCTTCCGAATTTGTTAGTACGCCTAGTTTAGACTTTAATGGTGATGGCGTAACCGTCAATAATGCCAAAGATGCCTTTTTAGAAATACAGAATTCTTTATCGAATACAACAACTACTGGAAATGCTGAATATGATTACGAATTAGGAACATTAGATGATGGAGCTTTTGTCATAGCGAGTGCTCAAAACTTGACTTATACAAGGAATCAAAACGTGGTGACTATCACGATTCCCCAAGGCACAAAACCAGAATACTTAGCAGTCTATGGCACAACTTCCAATTTTTCGCAAGAAGATTTTATTGTCAATTTAAAGTATGAAGGAACTAACTACAACGATACTTATACTCGAACCAGATTACCGAAAATGTCCTTTGTAAAAACCTATCAAAGACGAACACCGAATCCTAGTCAATACTGGAATTTTGACGAAGACTTTCCACCGACTACACAGAAACAAATTACAGGAATCAGCAACGGACAAGTGCAATGCACTTATAAGAATGTCCAAAGCTCAGGAACAAATACATTCATCTGTTTAATTACCTTTTAACAACACTTTATAAAGACCATGAATAAAATTAAAAACCTTTTCACTTTAGCTTTGCTAATGGTGTTTTCGCTTGCTCTTTCGGCACAGGATGACCCGTATAATTTGACCCTCGAACAAATGAACGGGATTATCGAATTAGATTTTCCCGTTGCTGGAACAGTCGGCGAATACCGTTTTCAAAATACTTTTTTAAACGATTATACTTCTTATCCCAATGCTTATACACCTGATAGCGTAGCGATTGGACAAGAGATTTGGGATTCCAAAGGCGACCGCTATGAAATCGTAGCGATTAATTCTCGTTACCCAACTTTGGATATTGAAGTCGATGTACTCAATACCAATGGTGCAGCACCAAACAACGGAACATCCTTGATTTTTGACCCAACGGATAATTTATACTTAGTCCTTTGGACAACTAATTTACCAGAAAAGCTAAAGGCAGCTACCTTTAATCACAACATGATGATTATTGATAAAATGGTTGCTGAGGCTGCTGTCCCACAAGTCATGACACAGAATGGCGATAATGTAACGCTTTCGCAAAATGGTGGAACAGTCTCCGTTCGTGATGGGGACTTTGATGCGACTAATGAAATTCAAGATATTGCAGGTTCTTTCGACGGACAAAATATCACTTTGACCCTGACTAATGGCAACACAATTAACATTGATGTAAGTACTTTAACTGGTACAGATAATCAGAATCTTACTGCTACTTTTGATGCTGGAACGGCTGCTTTAACCATTGCTATTGAAGATGGTAATTCAACCGTTTTAGATTTAAGTGCTTTGGCTAGTTCTGATGACCAACAATTAACGTCAAGTAAAACAGGAACCGTTTACACCCTTTCTTTGGAAGACGGTGGAGCGGATGTCGTAGTCGATGTCAATGATGGAGATGCAGATGCTACTAACGAATTACAAGATGTGAGTGCAACTTTTGATGGCACAAATGTCTCAATTGGTTTATCCAATGGAAATACCGTCAATGTAGACATTAGCGGAGTCAATACCGATAACCAAAATTTAACAGCAAGTTTCAACGAAACAACTTTTGAATTAACCTTGCAAATGGAAGATGGCAATAGTCAAGTGATTAGTTTGGCATCTTTGAAAAATCAAACTTTGACTTCTTCTAAAACGGGTAGCGTTTATACTTTAGTTTTAGAAAATGGCGGAACAGTAGCGATTGATATTAATGATGCGGATGCCGATAACCAAAACGAGATTCAGGATATTACTGCCTCTTTTGATGGTGTCAATTTAACCATTGGTGCAACACAAAGTGCCAATAACGCAGTTGTGGATTTAACTCCTTTACAAGGTTCAGATAACCAACAATTGACGGGCTCAAATACAGGAACGCTTTATACCTTAGCTTTAGAAGATGGTGGTTCAGCAACCGTAGATGTAGCTGACCCCGATGCGGATAGTGCGAATGAGTTAATCAATAGTTTTGTCGTAAATGGTGATAATATTGAAATTACCGATGCAGGTGGCACAAAATCTATTTTGGATGATAATTTTGATAATCAAAACTTAAATTTAGCAGGAACAGTCCTTTCGATTGAAGATGGAAATAATGTGGATTTAGCTCCAATTGTAGCGGCATCTGCCTCAAAAGATACAACGATTACTTTTACTAATGGCATTAGTGGGTACATCAATGCGACCGTAAATGGAACGGACTTCTCAGGTATTTCTTTTACTTGGACGGGTAATATGGCAAAGGTGATTGCGCCTGCGGGTATTAAAGTCCATCATGTTTCTGCCAAAGGCACTTCAGGAGATTTATCAGGAAATATCAATCTAAAAGTAATCATCGAAGAACAAGGAAGCAATGTCAATCTAGCAATGGACGGGACTATGATGCCAGGGAATTCTACACTTTATAAAAAGGCAGTAGTATCAGGAACAGAAACTTGGATTAATACCGCTGATACGCCTCCAAGTTCGCAAGTACATTATAAGGTGACAAGTGCAGGAGTCTCTGAATATACTTTTAATAATTTGGATTCTTATGCGACTGGTTGGTTAGCTGTAATTAGTAAATAGAAGAAATAAGCAGTTTTAGAAAATGGGTTAATAAATTTTTTGGAGTGAAAGAAATAGGTCTTTCACTCCATTCAAACCTAATCAAAATATAATCCTTTGAACATGAAAAAAATATTAATAGCCTTGCTACTCCTTTGGTATCAAGGCGTCCAAGCCCAATTTAGTGAAGGCTGGTATCGAATTGGGCAAAGCAATCAAACCGAGGCGGATGCCTTAATGGAATTGACTGCTGATGGGCAAACGCTTTCTCTATCGGTAGGCGTTACTTATACCAGTCAAAATACCCAAAAGCGAAGTATTTATATTTCAGGAGTGAGTGAATATGCGCCTTCTGTATTTTCCAAAGTTCGCTTTATTCAAAAAGAAGTTGCTGACCCGATTTACCTTGATGTATATGTGGGAACAAACTTTGCGAGCGGTACAGTTACAGCAACTATTGGCAATTCACCCAATGCTATACAACCTATGCAATTTCAAGCAGCAACCATTCCTTCAGGATATACGGTGACGGAAATTGAATTGGAGGCATTAGAGTTTTTATCTCCATTTTTCACTCCTTTTGCCAGAAGTCAAGCAGGTGGAGTAGATGCCGATGCAGACCCCGTTAATGAGATGCAAGTTTTGACCATTAGTGGTGATAGTATTTGTATTTCTAGTGGTAATTGTGTGCCGATTGAGCATCCAGCTTATACAACAACCTTGGCAGTAAACGGCAATCAATTAACAGTCAATGATAAGACGGTAGATTTACCACTTTATGAATTGCAGTTATATCAATTAGAACCAAATACCAATGTGGTTGTCGAACTTGAAAATTCAGCAGTAGGACCAGATACTCGATTTCGATTAATGGCTGATGATGCCATTACGACGATTAATCTAGTAGGTGATTCAATCATGTTAGGACAAGATTATTATCAATATGTCGAGTTTGAAATCAGCAATTTATCAGGAGGTGTTATTTTGGGCAAAGACCAGAATTACCTATTTGATATTGATTTGAATCCAGCCTTTACAGGAAATGGCTTTTTCATTGACCCTAAAAATTTAGGGGAGGACTTACGCCGATTGATTGTACGTTTTGGAAATTCTGATAGTACCAGCGTTAATCTTACGATTGAAGGAAATATTAGCGGAGAGATTTTCCCAATTGATGTCAATGGTACGGAGGTCAATAGCGTTACTTTAGATGCACACCCCAACAGTTGGGCAGAGTTAATTTGGATAGGCGATAGAGCTGTTTTAGTTGGTAGTTCCAATCAATCAACGCCAATTGCCGAACAGATTGCCATTAATCCAATTGCTGGTGTAAATGGAGCAACTGCTCAAGCGGCATTAGAAGATATTAAAGTGCAGCTTGATGCAGTTACCGCATCAGGTGGAGCTGACGGTGTCATTACTGGAGGAACAGGAACAAACGGTACTTTGACCTTACAAAGAAGTAATGGATTAAGTGATATAACAGTAAGTTATCAAGATAATAATACGCAGTTAAGTGAGGCACAAGTAGATGGATTTGTAGCGGATAATGGTTTTATTTCTACCGAAGCAGACCCGACTGTCCCTGCTAATATTAAGGATGGAATTAGCTGGTCAGAAGTAAGTGCGATTCCAGCTGACATTGCCGATGGTGATGCCAATACTCAATTATCAGAAGCACAAGTGGATAATTTTATTGCTAATAATGGGTATGTAATGACGGAGGCAGACCCGACCGTTCCCGCTAATATCAAGGATGGTATTGCTTGGACGGAGGTAAGTGGTATTCCTGCAGATATTGCCGATGGTGATGCCAATACCCAATTGAATGAAGCACAAGTAGATGCCTTTGTAGCAGATAACGGCTATGTGTCTAATGAAGCAGACCCAACCGTTCCCGCTAATATCAAAGATGGTATTGCTTGGACGGAGGTAAGTGGTATTCCAGCAGATATTGCCGATGGTGATGCCAACACTCAATTGAATGAAGCACAAGTAGATGCCTTTGTAGCAGATAACGGTTATGTGTCTAATGAAGCAGACCCAACCGTTCCCGCAAATATCAAAGACGGTATTACATGGACGGAAGTAAGTGGAAAGCCAGCTTTTGCACCAACCAATGCCGAGCAAAATGTGCAAGGTGATTGGAATGTAACAAGTACTTCCAATGATGCTTATATCAAGAATAAACCAACAATTCCAACAGCAACTAGTCAACTGACGAATGATGCCAATTTTGCCAATGAAACGTATGTGGATAATGCTGTAGCAGGCGCAGGTGGCGGTGGAGCGATTATGACGGGTGAAGGAAATAGTACCTCCGCAACGACTATCGCTACTACTGAAGTAATTGGTCTTAAATCGCCGAGTAGTGCCTTTGATGTTTCTGTTTTTGATAATGGGAATAATCAACTACAGTTTAGAATTAACCCTCACGGTTACAACTCTTCGGTGAATATTACCAATGGTGGACAAATCTTTGCCAAGCGAGTAGACTATGGAAACTACGGCATCCCAGCAGCAGATTGGTGGGATATGTATGACCCGTTTGTTTTAAAGAGAACACCATCAAGTAGTTCAGATACAACTGGCTATCCTTGGGACATAGCAGCCGATGAAAACTATTTATATATCAAAACCAAAGACAACGGCTGGAAAAGGGTAGCTCTAAGTAGTTTCTAAAATTAATGAAAACGACTAAAAATATAACCAGCAATATTATTGGATTAACGGGTAGTTGGGGAACGACATTAGCCAGTAGTTTTCTGCAAAATGTAGGTTTACCGATTCCAACGGAAGGCGGAGAAGTCGATTTATTGACGATTATCTCAGGCTTGGCTGCGTCCTTCTTGACGATTGCTTTAGGAATAAAAAGAATCTCAGAAGGATTGGCTAAAGCCCAAATGGATAAAGCAGATGCTCGCTATCGAGTAGCAGAAGCCAAGAAATTGGAATTAGAAAATCTACAAGCAGAACAACTACTGGCTATCAAAAACAGAACACAATGAACAAGCAGCCGAACTATTACCAACACCTGTTTTGGCACAATTACGACTGGATATATTTAATAGCTTTACTACTGTTTTTACTATCCATTTTTAAGAATCTATAAACGAACAAACAATGAATTCGAAGCCATTTTGGGAGTCCAAAATCATGTGGGCATCCCTTATCAATTTTATATTCTCTTTGACCTTTGTGTTTACAGGCTTTGCCTTACCAGAGGCTACCCAAGAATTAATTCCAGATGCGATTTTAACCGCTATTGACCAAAAGACCACTTGGGCAATTTTAAGTGCCATTACTAGTATCGTCATTATGGTTTCCAGAGCGATTTATAAAGCAGGAGAACGAATCAATGACTATTGGACTTCGGCAATCTTTTGGGGGGCAATTGTCTCTACTATTTTTAACTTTTTAGCCTGGCAAACCAGCGTGGAAGTCCCCGTTGATTTACAAGCGCAATTAGTAGAAACCATTACGCAAATATTTACAACTGGAGATGTCTTAACGGGTATTGGCGGCTTAATCAGTATTGCCATTACCATCTTTAGATTATATCGAACAGATAAGACGGTTACGCTAACACCTGTTTCGGTTCGTGACTTACGAAAAGCAGTATAATTATAACCATGAGATTTAATGAGGGTGGTGGACTTTTATCCATCACCCGATGTTTGTCTCAAATCAAGCGAATTGCATGGCATGTGAAAATACTAATGATGGATGTCCAAAAGGATTGATGAATGACGGAACAGCTCCTGTTCCATTAATTAATTGTGTGCCTTGTGAGCAAGGAAGTCTAGGAGCTGACCATAGAAATGGTGGTAATTTCTGGAAAAACTTTCCAGGCATCTTAACGGGAGTCGGTAATATTTTAGACCCTATTCTAAATAAGGATTCGCCAATAGTATATCCATATCCGCCGACTTATCAGCCACCTGTTCAAGAAGAAAAGAACAGTATTGGTATTTGGGTAGTAATTGGTGTATTAGCGATGCTGTTCTTGTTATTTGGCATTTTTATAACTAAAAAAATGAATTCCTAATGTGTAATTGTAAAGAAGAGAAATGCACTAATTGTTGGGGCAAAAAGATTGGCGTTTTAGTTTTTATCTTTTTTGCCGCCATTGGAATTTGGGGATTGATTTCAGGAAAATTAAAGTAAAAAATGGCATACGACTTAAAGACAAATTGTAGTTGGAAACATCCTTTCAATAAAGGAAAACGCAACCATTGTAATAAAGTCAAAGCCTGTATTTCTCAGACCTGCAATCCATTAATCAGTATTAACCCGAATCTCTTTGAAAGCTGTAAAGGCTATTGCCAAAATGAACCTACTGTTCAGCATGAAGACTATCTCTGTAATGTAATTGGAGCGGACGTGTTATTCAATAATTACGGTTTATTACGCTGTGGTTATACACCTGAAGAAAGCGCACAAGGACAGATTTATGAACAGGTGACGGAGACTAAGAATACAAGTAAAATCATTGTCATTGCCGCTTTAGTTCTAATCATTTTAAGTGGTCTTTATTACCTTATTTTTAAAAGCTAATACTAATGGCAGCAGCGGTAATTGTAAAGGCAGCACTAGACTTTGGCGGAAAAGTAGTTGACCTCTTCAAAACCAAGAAACTAGAAGATATTGCCTATCAGCAATGGCTGAATAATGCTGTACCGCAATACAAAGATTTCTTCAAGGATTTTGCTGGAGAAGACGATAGTTTTAATATCATTTTAGTCCTAGCTATTCTCGCAGGATTAATCCTACTCGCAGTCGCCTTGGTGAAAATAAATAAACCTTAACCCATGCCTGAAGCGCAAATTATAAAAACCCATATCCCTCTCCATCCTAGCGACCCCAACGATTTTATTATCGTAGATAACTCTTCCACACGAGTCGCCTCCAATTTTATAGCCAAAGAATTTTATAATCCTAAAACCGGACTCTCTTCTCATCCCATTTCACAACAAGCAATTAATTGCGTTCAATTTCTAAGAGACTATTTTAATCTCCCTATCCTAGTAAATACCGAAAGGATTAAGGGTAGAACCTATCGGAATTATGTAGCTACCAACGGAGCTAAAACATCTGCTCACATGCTCGCAGAAGCTTGTGATTTTAACTTTGATGTACCCAGAGAAAAACAAGATGAATTAATTCTACTAATTCGAGAAGACCTACTTCGACAAGGTATTATCTTTCAACAACTCTTTGAGTTAGGTTGCCGAGGCTTTGGTGTTTATGATACCTTTATTCATTTGGATACAGTTCCTATTCCGCTTTATCCTGCTTTTGCTGCTAAACGTAAAAAATATCAATACCAAGGTGTCTTTTATGGTTTTTGGGATAATACTAAGAAACTTCGTTTGCTTGAACCTAGCGGTGATTTGGTAACTGATGTTACTTCTGAACCTACGATTATTGAGACCACGACTAAAGAAGTGAAAAAGGCAGCTGGTACGGCTGTTGGGTTTATTCAAGATTTGACTGCGCCTCAGGCGGAGGATGTTTTGATGGATGTGGATGAGGTTAATTTGGGATATTTAGTTGCTTTTGTTATTGGGTGTGGATTGGGGGTTGGGGTTGCTTGGGTGTTAGTTAAACGAATTTTGTTTAATTCAGATTAGGATGAAACTTCTAATCAATAATCCATTATAAATTCTCATGCGGATAAAAAGCTTTCAATTCTCCATTTCGTCCTACATGAACTGAATAGTAATTACCATTATAGTAAAAAGCTCTTTTATCGTAAATATTAAATTCTTTCCCGCTGTCAAGAGCTTCATCAATTTGAGGTTGCAGTTGTTCTATTATAATTTTTATTAACCTAGTGGTATCCTTAAAATTATATTGGAAGGGCGTTTTTTTACCAATCCATTTTCCCATCTGGAATTTCTCAAAATGACCTATAAATATATGTAGATAACGTTCCAGCCTTAAATAAACAGGATATTTTGCTCCGTATGTAGAAAAATTCTCTTCTTCATAGTAATAAGCAATATCATTTAGTTCCTTAATAACTTCTTCATGTTCATCAATTAACGCTTTAAGTTTAGCAATTCTTACTCGATTTAGTTCTTTCTTAACTAGCTTTTCTCTTTCTAGTTTTCTCTTTCTTGTTATAGCTAGAAAATCTTGTGTTTCTTCTCCAGATAGTATCATCTTTCTTTTTAGCTTACTTCTAATAATATTAATTCTAATGCGTTCTTTGATTGTTTTAGAATTAGGTTCGTAAATTTTCTTTGTCCATTCCTGTTCTGTTATTTCTGATTTTTCATACAGAATTTTATAGGTATAGTATTCATCCCACTCTGATTCAATCATTGGTTTATCACCTCTGGCTATTATTCTTTTCCATAAGTTTAACATTAAAATTTCAGGATTGGAATCGTCAGGTTCAAACTTGATATTGAGTGTGCCAGGAATTTCTTTCTTTTTACTATCTCTATAACTATCTATATTAGGTGAGTTTCTTACTAAAATTTTAAATACATCTCCACTTAAGAAACCTCTGTTTCTAAGTTTTTCTACTTGTTCATTTTGTAAATCGTCAGATTTGGATAAGTCTATTTTAACAAATGTATTTGTTCTAGAGAATTCACCTTGTTTCAAAATTTTATTTAAGTCTTCTCGCTCTCTTCTATTATAAATCAAAATACCTGAAATTGATTCTCCAAATTCTATAGCTGAATCTGATTTTTCATGGAATTCAATACTAATGAATTTATCGTATTGACCATACATTGAGTAAAGTTCTTCAACGGAGAACTGAAAAAAATCCTTACGTAATTTTGCAATAGCATCATCAATAAGTTGTATCGTTATTTCATGTGTCTTAATCTGTTGAGACAGAACACTTTTATCCATTTTTTTTGGATTGTTAGTAAGGTTTTTTAAAGCAAATTCTGCTCCTTGGCGTAACAAGTAGAGTGTATCCATGTTATTTACAACCTTCTCTTTATCCATTTCTTTTTTCTTATGATTAAAGGACTTTTTTCGAGGGCGGCTTTTACCATAACTCTTTCTAAATCTTTTTCCTTTTTTAGTTTTTCTATCTCCTTTTCCCATAGAGTTTACATGGTTACATAAATAATTTAAGGCTAAAAATTATTTTCAAATAAGTCTTCATATGGCTTAAATCGAAACTCCTTAAGGTTTGGATTCTTTTTATTTTTATAGTAGATACTATAAAATAGTTGATACAGGCAACCTAATGTTTAATTAAAAATCAACATAACTTCACCTCCAAAGCCTCCTCCTTCTCCGCTTTCTTCAACATATATTTAAGCCGTAAAAAAATCTCTTTAGCAGAAAGCCATCCTTCGATAAAATACTCCTCACTAATTTGAATTGGTCCCTTTAAATCCGTTCCTTTTGGGGTGATTCTAAGTCTATCACCTACATCGGTATTAAAAAATAAGGTAGGATTAATATCGTACACTTCAGTAGCAATAGTTTCCAACAATTCTCGATGAGTTTTAAGTTCCATGTATTGTCCTTCCCAAAGCGCATAATCAATTTTCTTTCCCGTAGGATTATCAATAGAAAAAATATTAATAGCATCTAAGTTTTCCTCTTTCGGTAGCTCTACGTCAGGATAACTCCATATTTCAAAAAATCTTTTAGTTAAAAGACGATGCCTTGCTCTAAGCTCTTTGGGCGTCCAGGCATCTTTTTTCCCTAAATATCTATTTAAAAATAATCGGCTATCAGCATAGCCTTTTTCTGGCATATCTCTTTTATCAATAAAATATTTATTACCCAGATTACCATTATTACCAGATAACGTAAGATTTGCTAAGGCATTTGTCTTTTCTTTCATTTTAGCAAAATCTTCTTTTGATAACTCTTTTTTCCATCTAGAACTTGGTGTTTGTGGAAAAATATGCTCAATCGTTATATCCTTATTTCCTTCTAATAGTACAGGTTCTTTATTGTCATGATTCTCCAATCGCTCTAGACAATACATTCTATTTTTTGATTTAATATGGTACATATCTCTAACTTCCAATTCGCTCTTCACGTCTTCATCATCAGGAAATCTTTGCGTACCAGTCTTTTTTAGTAAAGTAATTTGAATAGACTCTATGTAATTATCTTTATCAATATCTCGATATAGGGTAGTGAAAATTTTATTAAGTGCATTGGTAGGTAATCCAATAATGAAACGCCGCCAAACAAATGATTGAATTAATTCTAATACCGCTATGAAAGTAGCTTTAGTAATTACTTTACTTTCATAATCATTATAAACCTCTAATAGAAAAGGATAAGAGACATTTATTTCTATCTTATTAATATACTTAACTTGCTGCTTAATATGTTTGTCTGTTTCTGTTTCAGGATTAATTAGTTTATAATAATAACTAGCGTATTTCTTAATATCTTTTAAAACTTCTTCTAAATTGTCTAAGCCTTTATCTGGATATTTAGCTTTAAAAGTCTCATAAACCAATCGCTTAGTTGGAATTTCACGATTTTTAAAGGTTAGATAATGTCTAAGAAAATCAGATAATTGCAGTTCATTTTTTTGCCTATTTGTAGTCATTACTTCTATTGGGCGCCAATAATCTTTGTAAACGACTCTTTGTGCATTAGGCTCTAATTCCATCAATACATAATTCCGAATCAAATCTCCTTGACTTAAATCTAATCCAGTCGAATTGAGGCTTTCAAAAATACGTTGTGGTTCATCTTTTCCTCTTTCCAATGCTATATCTACGTATATTAATTTGCTAATACCATCTTGAATAGTTTCAATATTCTGCTCGTTTATTCGTTCCCGAAAAAAATTATAGTTTTCAATCATATTAGATTTCTCAGGATAGTCTTTTTCATGCACTTGCCCACTAATGATAAAATCTAAGATTGCTACATTATTTTGGGTGGTGTGTAGTTTTACATCACCATCGTCTTCTAAGTATTTCTCTTTTATTTTTTCAGCCAACCTCTTCTCATCAAATTCTATGGCTCGATGATACATCGCCGCCCATAAAAGAGAAATAGTTGTTAATCTTTGTTGTCCATCAATGATAGTTAATTCCCTTCTTCTAGCACTAGAATAAATACCTTCGTGAATGTAAACTATACTACCTATGAAGTGCGAAGGACGCTTTCTTTCTTGGGCTACAGTTAAAATATCATAAAATAGTTGACGACATTGACTCTCTGTCCAATCATAATTTCTTTGATATACTGGAATGATAAATATCGTATCTCGTTCTTGTAAAAAGCGGTTTAGACTGTGTTCTTTTGCTACCATTTTTGGTTTAAGTTTTGAATAATTTTTATTGGTAGTCTTCTCATATTTTTTTAATACTAAATTTTACTAATGTCCCATTTATCTAAAGCAAATTTTATTAGGTCATGATGCCTTTTTTCTATAGCTGATTTGTTCCAAATGGGTTGTTCTACATCTACATAAGCTGATATTCTTTTATGTTGTTGTAGAGTACCTGATTTGTTATAACTATCTAGTTTTATTTTAAATGGTTTATTTCCGATGCTACAATTATGTTGTTTTGAAATTATCATTAAATTACCAAGCTTATTAAGCCATCCTCCCGATAATATTCCTTCATTAGGGTTTTCAATATCTTTATAATGACCATAACCGTTTTCTAACACTTCCCCTTTTGTAGGAGTTTGAGGAGCAATATGTTCAATGTTTTCTTTGGCAATAATAGATTTATAATCTAATGGAGAACCATAATCATATGAGGGTAGACTTAGTTCATATTTCCATAACAAATAATTATCTACTCGATTTTGATAAAAATATCCGTTTAAATGTCTTTCAAGTTCATCATCATTCCAGAATTTCCACCAATCATTATTATTAATCTGTTCTTTTATTATATCAATAATAGCATCCTTTTTTTCGTCAATAGCTAATAATTGCCAATGTAACCTTGATTGAATTACAGCTCTTCCTCCTCTAATTAAAGTACGAAATGTGATGTTTTCAAGAAGTCGAGCTAAACGAATATAATTACCTTCTGAAAAATTAAGAAACTTCGCTTTGATTAAAAAAGGAAGAGAAAAAGCAGTATTTTTCAAATAGAATAAATCCGTTACCGCCTGAATATTTGCTTTATTTTCTTTTATTTCTAGAATTAGCTCAAAAGTTCTTTTTAGTTTAGAAACATTGTTTTTTATCCATTCAGCTTTTCTTTTCTGTGTTTTCAACACTTCTTTAATTTCTTCTATAACATCTTCAGAATTAAAGCCATAATTACTGAATACTCTCCAGTAAATTCGAAGAACTTCGTCTTCTGGTATTTCCATTAATTCTATAACCTGATATATCTTTTCAAATTCTTTTTCTAAAGCAGTAATAGAATCAAGGGCGTCTTCTTCACTATCAGCTTCTTGATATACTTGTAGCATGAAATATGCTTTTATAATTTCTAGTTTAGTTAAAGCCTTACCTCTATCATTTTGGAAAGAAAATATCTGTGTGGCTCTTGTTTTACCTGGTACTTCATAGGTGGTTATTACAGCATCCTCTATTACGTTTTTCCATGATTTAAGAATCCTAATTTCTTTCTCATTTTGGAATATTTTAAGAAAAAAATCCTTAGCAGTTTTTATTCTTGTACTTGAACTTGTATCCTCTTTATAAAGATTTTCTTTACCCCTTTCAATTATATAATACTGAAAAAAAGAGTTGTCATAACTGACAGTAGAGAACTTATTCTTCTTAGTACTTAAGTCTATAAAATAGGTATCCTTAATATCATCGAGTAGTTCTTCTTCCTCATATTGATTGAGAAAGTCATGTAGTGCACTAAAAAATATAATAATTGTAGTAAGTCTTTGCTGTCCATCAATGACTAAATAGGTGTATTTATCTTTTTGCTCAAATAAAAAATTTCCGAAATAATAGTCTTTTTTGACATTTCTTAAATCCTCAACAAACTGCTTTAATTGTTTTTCTTCCCAAGAATAAGCTCGCTGATAAGAAGGAATTTCAAACCTTATTTTTCTATTACTGAATAGTTGCTCTATGGTCGTTTCTCTTTCCATTTAGTTATGTGTTATAGATTTTCATCGTGTAATCAAAATAACTTCCCAACAGGTATTAGGTCCTTTTTACTTCTTAAAACATCAATCGTTATTTTTGAATTATTGAGCAAGGAAAACTCATTGAAGGCACTTCCTGCTGAGCTTCTTTGATTAGAAAAAAATAACATGCAGGTTTTTTCAAATAAATTGCTAAGAGAAACACCGTAAACCTTCTCAAAGAATTCTACATTATCGGAAGGGTTTTCAGAAACTACACAATGACATTCAAATAAGGCGGCAGGAGTATTGTTTTTCCATCCGTTTTTTTTATACAAATACAGGTCTTCTAATAACTCACATACAAAATGATAGCGCCTAGCCTCTTCTTTAGTTTTAGTTTTTGTAATACCGATAGTAAATTGAAGTTTAGTTCCTGCATCTAGAATCTTAGCATAACTTTTCAGTTTTTTTTGATTCAATACAGCAGATTTGATTTCTTCATAATTTCTAATTCTACTATCTGGTACAGCATTATTAAGTGGGTCTTGCTCCATGAAATTACTAGAATCACCTTGGAGAGCAAATATAGCCCCATCTTCTAAATGGATTCTTTGTCCTGTGGTAATGTCATAAAGGTGCCCATGCTTATATTTAATGTTTAAGTTTTTCATTTTGAATAACTGGGTTTTAGCTGTTTAGAATATATCTTATGATTTCTAAGCATAGAAAGCACTTAGAATTATTAATTTTTTAAGAAATTGATGGGTGATGGTTAGTATGGTAGGTTTCTCCTAGGAATGAATTATTGAAGGGTTGTTTTCATTCAAAAGCAAATATATTTAAATAATACATTAAAACAAAATATATAAAAAAGAACGTAAATATTTTATTAGAAAGGACTATTTTAGAATAATACTAAGAAACTTCGTTTGCTTGAACCTAACGTTGATTTGGTTACTAAAGCTAGCTCTAAACCTACTCTATTATTATTGATACGACCACTAAGAAATTGAAAAAGGCGGCTGGTATGGCAGTTGGATTTATTAAAGATTTGACTACGGCCTCAGGCGGAGGATATTTTGATGGGTGTGGATGAAGTTATAGGGTATTAGATTGCTTTTACTTTGAGGTTTGGATTATACTCTGAACGGGATAAAAAAGTGATTTTGAAATAGAGGTCAGAAGTCAGACCGAAAAATAGATTTTTCTGCCAGAAGCCAGATTTAAAATTCATAAAGTACTGATAATCAATAAATTAATAAAACGCCATCTGACTTCTGACAGTCTATGAAATAGACGGTCTGACTTCTGTCATCTAAAATTATTTTCACAAATTTATCCCGTTTGCAGTATATCTATTTATTAGTTAGAAGATTAATGTCAAAATTAGTACAATAAGTTCATCCTCGTAACTATATAATAATATCCAAACGCACACACAAAGCATAGACAAATCTTCGCAATTACCTGCTAACAAATGTCATGAATATTTTGATAAACAATTAAGATAATTCTGTATCGATGACATTAGAAATATTTCCTATTTTAGTATCAAGTAATAAATAATTCTCGCAAATACTCTACTATTAATTAGTAATAATTCTTGTATTTTTGTTAATATCCGTTATATGCTAGTCAATCGAACATAATTAAAAATTAATGCTATCCTAATAAAGGTTTCTGTACTTCAAAATCTTTTTTTTCAAAAAATCTAGACTTTTCTTGCTTAATTTCCCCCCATGGAACTTTCTTGACTGATGGGTAGCTAATATACAAATCTCTTTTGGCACGAGTAACGGCTACATATGCATTGTTCTTTTCTTCTTCAAGATTATTTTTCTTGATTGCTCTATAATCAGGAAATGTACCATCTCCCATTCCAATTAAGAAAACTACATGAAATTCTAGTCCCTTTACTGTATGTACAGTAGCTAGCGTCAGCCCCTTTTGATTTTTTACTTGTGTTACACCCATTGCTAAAAATCTACGAAAGTCACCTATGGACTTAGCATTGGCTGCAACAGACCGAATATATTTACTCCAAGCTGCTTTCCACTCATGAATATCTTGGATAGCTAATGCTTTTTCATTTTCCTCTTCAATTTCCTGCGTTGCCAGAGCGAGGCTTTCAAGAATTCTGGGAAACTTATTAATATCAGATTCTACTTTTTTCCACGCATCTAAAAGAGCTGTATTTATACTTTTAGGTAAATAGTTAATCCTACTTTTTTCTAAGAGTTCTTCTAGTGCATCAATCCCACATTTGTCATCAATATCTATTTGCTCTTTTATGTCAAGTAAATCAATTAGCTTGTTATAGTAAACATGGGCTCTCTGATTACAAATCATTCTAGTACCCAAATCAAATATCCGAATCATAGCTGATTCTGGGTCTAGTATTTCAGTTCCTCTTTTTAGAAAAAAGCGACTACATAATGAAGAATCTTCCTCTAATTTTGAAATAAGTTCATTAAAAACAAACCTATTACGACCCAGAACAGCTATCTTAGATAAAGAAAGATCTCCATCGTAAGTATCTGATTGCTCACCAACTATTTCGTTTATTTTTTTTACGATCCATTCTGCCTCTTCTTCTTTATTATGAAATACTGAATAAGCCACATGTCCTTTATAATAACTTTCTATTCTAGATTGACTGACTCCACTTAATTCACTAGCTAAATTTATGATGCTTTCTGAAGAACGATAATTATAAGTGATTTTCTTAAGTTGGTCATTAGTTAAAGAAAAATCCTTTCTAAATTCTTCTTTCATAAATCGACTACTAGCACCAGCATAACCATGAATCGCCTGATTTGAGTCACCAACCATCATTATACTTTTTATCTTTTCTCCACATAATGCTCTTATTAACTCATATTGTGCAAAACTTAAATCCTGCGCCTCATCTATTAAAACATGCTTATACAACCTCCTATATAATTTGGCAACCGCAGGACGTTCGTTAATGATTTTCCAAGCTAATAAAAGAATATCATCATAATCAATTAAATTTTGGTTACGTAGAAGCGCATTATAATCACGATATAAATTAATTCTACTAGGAGTCCAACCTTTTCCAGGATAACTATCAGAATCTTCATCGAGCCATACAAGTTGCTGTTTTTTGCTACTAATAAAAGCTAAACATTTATCTAACAAATCGTTTTGATGCTTTTTAAGGCTATCAAACCTTGAATTTTCTGGAAGTTGCTGATAGTGCTTTGTGATGGTTGGATTAGATAGAATTACTTCAGTTAAAATAGCTATTTGGTCTTGTCTTTTATCAATTATTTGTGGCATTTCATCCATACCCAACTCATGCCTTCTTGTTTTAAGTATTTCTAAAGCAAATCCATGAGTAGTACCAATAAAAACTCTTTCTTTTATCTTTTTTACATCTGCAAGCCGTTCCAACATTTCTTCTGATGCTTTATTGGTAAATGTTAAGCAGAGTATCTTAAATCGGTCTTTTGGTGAATCCTTTATTATTCTCCTTACTGCTTCTGTTAAAACACGAGTTTTTCCACTTCCAGCGGATGCCTCAACAAGCATAGGTTTACTATCATTAATCCATTGATTTACAATATTTTGCTGCTCCTCTGATAAAATTTGTTTAGACATGTAATTATATTTAAGTCAATATCACATCGATTGATACAAATAATTCTTCCATTTTTTCAGGTATCTGCTTAGCGGCATCGGCATGTTCTACTATTGATTGAGCCCATACGGAACCCATTTTAGCTTTCCATCCTTTAATAGCTTTATCTTGTTTAAGTTGTTCCTCTGATAAAGCCTCTACTCTAGTTCTTTCGGCTTGTAGCTTAACAGGATCAGAATATTCGGGTTCTTTAAGTGAAAAATAAGCATCTTGTATTTGGTTTCTATATCCTTCATCAATAATATAACTTTCTATTGAATTATTTAATAAAATAAACCTATCATCACTAGTTATATCAGTAACCCCTATTGCTACTCCTGCATTTACTACCGCAGATTGAACCGTTGCATTATCATAATCACTAAATACAATCCAAGGTATCTTTAATTCTTCTAATAACCGCAAATATATTTTATAATGACCTCCGCTACAGTAAATTAAGGAAATCCCTTTCTCAAAAGCCTCATGTCCCCAATATTTTTTTGCAAAAACAGGTAAAGCATTTTCTTCCGTTTGCCCTTCAAATAATACGACTAATCGAGCAAAGAGTAATTCCCCCCTTGTTCGTATTATCTCAGTTTCAAGTTTAGAAATTTCTTTGGGCTTAAAATCTGGAATCAAGGAAGTTAAATCAGATATTTTTGTAGAATCTCCATCTTTATAAAAGAACCTAAGTTCTTCAATTTTAGCCAATGGGGCAATATATGGAGAATGGGTACTAATTATTTTTTGTCCTGTAATCTGCTTTAACTGCTGATATACGTGCCTTTGAGCATTAGGATGTAAATGTGCCTCTGGTTCTTCTAAGGCAAGTACAGGGTGTAGCATTTCTCCCTCGTCATTAGCTTTTTTTTGTATCCAACTAACAAATGCTTTATATCCTAATAGAGATGCCCAACTTCTGGTGCCCATTCCATGATACTCCAAGCTGAAGGTCTCTGAGCCTCCATCTTGAAAATTTACAGTCAACCCTTTATGTAAATCACGGAGTTTCTTTGGAAAGGGCGTTATTTCAACTCCACTCCCATTTGCTAAAACCGTTTTATTTAACTCTCCCAATGAATCTTTTAAATGACTTAGAACAGCACTTTGAGCAACAGAGTCTTCATTTAACTGACTTAACGACGCCTCAAGAGATTGTTTTTGGGTAGCGTTGTATTCTATTTGAGAGGCTAATTTTCCAAAGTATGATTGCGCAAGCTTTAAATCTTCTTGTAAATCACGTTGAGCATCAATGAAAAAAAGTGGTATTTTGGATATATTGGCACGCACCTCTTGATTCTCATCTGCCGTATCTGAATCCCAAGTTGTTATTATATACCGTTTTATCATTGATTCTGATTGACTTGCAGTAAAATCAATCAACGTTCGATATGCAAAAAATTCATGACTAGATGCATCAAATTGAACATCTTCTCCAAAAACTTGAGCCCATTCATCCTCAAAGTCAGTTCCTTCGATTGGCCTTATTTCAATATCTACAATTATTGTTGGATCAGATGGATAATCCCCTTGACTATTAATAAATAAATCATCTTTAGATATAAATTTTCTGTCGGAAGTGAGCGCAATTGTTAAAGCCCTTAAAAAGGACGTTTTTCCTGCATTATTAGCTCCAATAAGTAATGTCACATCTCCTAAGCTAGTCTCAACAGACTTCAGAGATCTGAAATTTTTAATTCTAATTTTATTTAATTTTATGCCCATTGGTAATTTTGGTTAATTGAATCTAATAACTTAGTTGGTTTATTTATTTATTTATTCTTTCGTCTTCTCCAAATTACTCGTATTTGTTATTTTTATTTCCCCACCATGCAAATTAACATGTTTCATTCATTTGAGAAATTAAATCAAAAAAAATCTTACATTTGCCCTAATTAAGTCAAGTCTAAATTTGGTAAAATGACATTAGGCAAGCGAATAAAAGAATTAAGAGAAAAAAGCGGAATGCTTCAACGAGAATTGTCTCATCAATGTAAGCATCTTTTAAAGTACATATTTCCTTCCTGTAAAGTTGACCCTATCTTTGCCATATGAAAAATCATCAAATTAAATCCAAATCAGAAGGAGGTCTAGGCGACCAATTAGCAGGAAATAACTCATGGAGTTGTGATTTTTTAGTATCGGGTAACCTACGGAGGATATCAGCTAGATATTCTAATGGATTATGCCCATGTCTGGAAGCAGAAGCGAGGAAGGTGTAAACCATAGCGCCCCATTTAGCCCCTTGCTCTGAACCAGCAAAGAGATAATTCTTACGCCCTAAAGCAACAGGACGGATGGCATTTTCGACTAGATTATTATCAATTTCAACCGTACCATCGGTTAAATATCGTTCAATTTTCCACCATTGACCAATGGCGTATCTAATGGCAATACCAATAGCTGATTTGGGTCGTACCTGTTTGGAATCATACTCCTCATCCAAATAAGTCTTTAGTTCAGACATAATGGGAGCGGCTTTTTGCTGCCTTAATTCAAGCCTTTGGGCAGGCGTATAATTTTCTTTACGTGCTTTCTCTTCAATTTTATACAACTGCCCGACCATGCCCAGCACTTTAGTTGCTCTAGCTTCATCATTTTTTAAAGCATCAAAAAATTTACGACGTACATGTGCCATACAGCCAAACAAAGTGATGTAGTCTAATTTATCAAATTCAGAATAAACATCCAATCCATCTGTTTGTAATTTACCTTTAAAATTACGTAGATGTTCGCTAGGGTATTTCCGTCCTCGACCCTGGTCAAAGATGAATACTACTTGGTTATCTATTGGATCATAATACACCCAATAGTAGCCCTGATGCGCTTTGCCTTTTTTGCCTGACTTTTTAACTTTTAATACCTTAATAGTGGTTTCATCTCCTTGTAAATAAGGTTTGGTAAAATGATGTTCACAAAAAACATCGTATAAAGGTTTTAACAAGGTACATACTTTTGCAATCCAACCATTAATGGTCTTGGTTTTGATGTCCACTTCTGCTCTTTGAAACATCTTAACTTGTCGATAGTAAGGCAAGTGGTCTACAAATTTACTCACTAATAAATAAGCTAATAAACGAGCAGAAGGAATACCTTTATCTATTGACCTGGATGGTAAATCTGCGATAATAATGGGACTAACCCCAAGTTCTTGCTCTGCTTTAGGCTTAGCATATATTGGTCGAATTATCCGTATGACTTGAAATTTAGGCGGGATAATGTCCAGTATCTCGGTCGTCTCTTCCTTTATCTTGACCATCCCCGTGGTATCTTCGGTTGGTTCAATGATAATTTCTATTCTAGGTAGGTGCTCGGGTAAAGGTATCCGACCGACTGCTTTCTTATTTGGCTTGGGTTTGTTTCGTTCATAAGTGACCACCTCTTTTTCAGTAGGTACTGCTTCCTCTTTTGTTGTTTGTCCTTTGCCTGCCAAATCATTGAACAGCGACATTTGATTACTAAGCTCTGCTGTTGTAAATCGTTCCGAGGTCGAGCCAAATAGCATTTTTTGCAGTTTAGCAATCACTAAATCCTTGTACTCCAACTCTTGTTTTAGTACTTCATTCTCTTTGGAAATAACCCCTACTTTTGCTTGTAATTCTTGTTTCGACATCCCTGTAAAAATACAACTTTCTTAGCATTTTTTGCCTATTTATTACTTATTCTTAGGCACTTTTTAGCCTGTCTGCTTTAAGTCATATCGCTTTCGTTTTTTGACAGATGCTAATACCACGCCCTCCATTATTAACACTAATTGATGCCAACTAATCGCTGCCGAAGCTCCTTGTATCTTTGGCAATTCAAATGTCCCACTTTCCAATAGTTTATAATACATCACAAAGCCTCCTGTTTCCCATACGAGTATCTTCATCCTATCTCTTCTTCGATTTACAAAAATGAAGACCGTCCCACTTAAGGGATTTTTCCCTAATTTATTACGTACTAGTCCGCTTAAACCATTAAAACCCTTGCGCATATCTGTCGGAGCTGAATAGATATAATAACTTTGGTGCGCATTGAGGCTAAACATTTGACCCTAATTTTATCAATTGTCCTACATAGTCGCTACTCACTTGACCCATAATTTGTAAGCGTACTCCATTGGGGTAACTTAACTCTAATTGAGCCGATGGTATAGACCTAACTGTTAGAGGAATAAAGTTATCTTTTGAATTGGGTGACGCTTTTACGCCTACTTCTTTTTCGTATTTAGTTACCCAGTAATGAAAGGTGTGGGGCTTGAGCCCGTGGGCTTGACTAAAGTGAAGTTTACTAGCGCCACTTTTCTGCCATTTTTTTACCAAGGGATACATCTCCTCCTTTTTTCTTTGTCGCATATTTTAGTTTTTGACAAAGGTAGAAGCTTTTTGGGGAGCGGTAAATATGGAGTTTAAAGGATGCTTACTCATCAATTGGGTGTTGGTGATGCATATTTAAGTAAAATAGAAAGCAACCAAAAAATACTTAAACGAGAACATCTAAATGTTATTAGTAAAATCTTTAATGAACCTATTGAAAATTTAGAAACTCTTTGGCTTGCTAATAAAGTCTATGATTTAGTTAAAGAAGAAAATCAGGCCCTAAATGCTTTAAAAGTTGCAGAAGAAGAAATCAAATACAAGACAAAAAGAACTGTAAAATAATGCGCTATAAAATCACATCAAATAAGGAAGAATGTTCTATTCAAATAGAAAATTTGGTATCAGATTTCAAAAATCAACTATCAACTTATAAAAAGAGCAGTTATAAAGAAGCCCAACTTCGAAATGATTTTTTAAACCCATTATTAAAATCATTTGGATGGGATGTTGAAAATGAAGAACAAAAAAATCAATTTTTAAGAACTGTACTTCAAGAAGAAACAATAGAAGTTGAAGAAGCCGATAAATTAACCAAAAAGAACCCTGATTATACACTAAGAATATTAGGAAATAGAAAATTATTTGTAGAAGCAAAAAGACCTTCAATTAATATTGAAGATTCTAAAACAGCTTCTTTTCAAACTAGGCGATATGGATGGAATGCAAATTTAAATATTTCAATATTAACTAATTTTGAACATATAATAATTTATGATTGTAGATTTAAACCTGATATTTCTGATGAAGCTCACGTTTCTAGATATAAATCATTTCATTTTGAATCTTTCCTTGAAAATATTGATGAAATATACAAATACTTATCATTTGAATCTATCCAACAAGGCTCTTTAGAGGAAGGGTTCCCTATAGAAACTAAAGACAGATGCACTTTTGACGACTATTTTCTAGAGCAAATTGAAAATTGGAGGGAAAGATTAGCAAATAATGTTGTTAAAAACAATAGTAATATTAATCAAGAAGATATTAACTTCTTAATCCAACGGTTAATTAATCGTATTATTTTTCTAAGAATATGCGAAGACAGAGAAATCGAAAAATTTGAAACTCTTAAATCTATTTCATCTTATAACGAACTAAAGACTCTTTTTCAAACTTCTGATAAAAAGTATAATTCTGGACTTTTCGATTTCATAGAAGATAATTTGGCTTTAAATATCCAATTAGATGATGGTATTCTAATTAAAATATTCAATGAGCTTTACCATCCTATTAGTCCTTACGATTTTTCAGTTATTGATCCAACTATTTTAAGTCAGATATATGAAAAATATTTAGGGAGTAAAATTGAATTAATCGAAAACAATTCTATTTCAATTGTATCTGAACCAGAAGTCCTCGCTTCAAACGGAGTTGTTCCTACTCCAAAAAAAATCGTAAAACAGATAGTTAAAGAAACTTTAACTCCTTTTTTTGAAAGAATCGATTTTGAAAAATCTAAAACATTAAAAATCGCAGATATTTGTAGTGGTTCAGGAACTTTTTTAATTTCCGTCTTTGATTTTCTTTTAGAAAAAAGAACTGAGTTTTTACTCAAAGAAGGACAAATTGATAAAGACAAACTAACACCTTCTAGCAATAATTCTTGGAATTTAACATTAAAAGAAAAACAACAAATTCTACACGATAATATTTTTGGCGTTGACATAAATCCTTATGCAGTTGAAGTAGCTAGATTTAGTTTATTATTGAAGCTAATTGAAAATGAAAATGCTTCATCAATAAACCATTATTTAGATACATACAGCGAAAAAATACTTCCAAATCTTCAAAATAACATCAAATGTGGCAACTCTCTTTTAGATGAAAAGTATTTCGAATTTAACAAAGAGGCTCTTAATGAGGATGAACTACTATTTAAAATAAAACCTTTCGATTGGAAAGAAGAGTTTCCCTTTTTAGAGACAAATAAAGGATTTGATTTAATTGTAGGAAATCCACCATATGTTAGGATTCAAAATTTCATTAAATACTCTGTAGAGGAAATTGAATATTACAGAAGCGGTAATTCTCCTTACTCTGTTTCCAAAAAAGACAGTTTTGATAAATATTATCTTTTTATAGAAAGAGCAATAGAATTATTGAATAAAGAAGGTATTCTTGGATATATAATTCCTCATAAATTTTTTATTATAAAAGGTGGATTAAAGCTAAGAAAGTCTATAACTCAAAAAACTTCTATTTCAAAAATAATTCATTTTGGAGTTACTCAAGTATTCCCTAATAGGTCCACTTATACAGCAGTTATAGTTCTTGATAAGAAAGAACTTGAATTCTTTTCAGTTAGACGAATTTCAAATGTGAACATAGAAAATGTATTCGAGAATACTCAAAGTGTTATATATAAAAATTCAGATTATTCTGAAAATGCTTGGGTTTTTACTTCTCCAAAAGCACAATCATTATTTAATAGAGTTAAAGAAATCGGAACAACATTATTAAGTGACATAGCAGATATTCCAGTTGGTTTACAGACAAGTGCTGACAAAAAATATATTTTTAAATCTACTAAGGAAACTAAAACTTCTTTATTCTTTGTTCAGAATGGAAAAGAATGGGAAGTAGAAAAACAAATTACACTACCTTGTCTTTATAAAGTTAGTATGACTTTATTTGATACACCTAAAGCAAATAGTCATATAATCTTCCCTTATCAAATACATAATGGTTTAGCAAAACTGTATTCAGAAGAATACATGGAAACTAATTTTCCTAAATGTTGGAAATATTTAAATTTTCATAAAACATCTCTTATGAAAAGAGATTTGAATGGAAAAGACCCTGTTTGGTATCAATTTGGAAGAAGTCAGAGTTTAACAAAATTTCATTCCTCTTCTAAAATAATATTCTCTGTTCTTTCAATTGGGCAAAACTACGCTTATGATGATAAAAACATTCAGTTTACTGGTGGTGGAAATGGCCCTTATTATTCTATCTTATCAACATCTGACTATTCTATCTTTTATATATTAGGACTTCTTTCTCACCCAGTTCTTGAGTCTATAGTTAAATCTAAAGCGAGTGAATTTAGAGGCGATTACTATTCTCACGGAAAACAATTTTTAGAAAATCTACCAATTAAAACAATTGATTTTAAAAAATCGAACGAAAAGAAAACTCACGATAAAATTGTAAAAATTGTAAAAAATCTTATACAAACAAAAAAATCTTTGAAAGAAACGTATGAAGGAAGCAAGAAAAGAGTTTTAGAACGTAAGTTCAAAATGCTACACAAAAATTTAATTGATACTGTCAATACTCTTTTAAAGTTTGGACGAAAAGTCGTCTGAAAAAAAAAGGCAAAACTATTGCAGGTATAAATGTGTGAAAAAATCTACCAGCGAACAGTTCTGCCATGACTTATTAAACCTTGACATAAAATATGCCAAAGCTTTTACTAATACGTCATTGGCACTAGCGAGTTACGATTCCGCTCAAAGCATAGTCGAATTGAGCGAGAGTCCCTTGTTTCATCATCAGTATTCTTCTATACGAGACGGCATTCATGGCGTTGGACAAAGTCAAGAAAATCAATCGAAGACGATGTCCGCTCTTCGGAATTTAGGGCTAAGCCAAATAAACTATAGCAAAGAAGAATGGTTATTACTTCAAACAGATGCTAGTGGGGTGACAAAAGCTCATTCTGAATGTTTGGAAGATCGCCAATACATCAAGATTTCCAACAATGTGATAAAAAGTAATAAACCTATCAGTATTGGTTATCCGATCTCTTTAGTAAATGTAAGTATTCCACCTTTGAATAATAAATGGAGCGTTCCGATAAGTATCAAACGCATACCATCAACTCAAAGTGCTGTTGATTGTGCGGTTGAACAGATGGAAGAATTACAGCAACAAGAAAATCTTGAATTAGTTGAGCAATCCATTATCAATACCTTAGATAGTGGCTATGGCTGTCCGAATTATATTGAACCGACCTATAAACACAAGAATTTAGTGAATATTATTCGGTTTCGATATGGTAAAAAGGTATGGCTGCCAGCCGAGTGTTCCAATTCAGAGCAAGGTGCGCCTTTGGTTTATGGCGAAAAATACTACTTGATTGATTTTTCTCAAACCAAGACCTATACTAGAGAAGGAAAAACTTATGATGTTTACCAAAGAAGTGTTTTTGAATTAGCCCATCAAGATTATATCGAATTAGATGGACAAACAAATAAGGGCAGAAAACTCAAAATTATGATATGGAAATGGACCAATTTATTAGTCCGCACCAAAAATGGTCATAATATGAAAGATAAAGCCTTTGATTTAGTTGCCTCTAAAGTAATTGATGCGGATACAGGTCAGTTAGTTTTTCAAAAAAGCATGTTTACCACGATTCATGGTCAGCGAAAAGATGAAATTACCACGAGGCAAGCTTTTGAAAGTTATCGACATCGGTACGATATTGAGCCATCCATCAAGTTTTGTAAGCAAAAACTTATGTTGGAAAAATATCAGACACCTGACAAGCAGCATTTTGATAATTGGTTGGTAGTAGTAATGGCTGCGTTTTGGTTACTTTTTACTGCTGCATCTAGTGCCAGCTATAAACCCAAAAAATGGCAACAGTACAAGGAAGTCAATAAGAACACAGCAGAACCGAACACAATTTTGACCCCATGTCAGGTACGACAAGCGGCTCAAAACTTTTTTTTGACTTTTGATAAAACCCCATTTCTACCTGTAAAGTGTAAAAATGGTCCTGGAAGACAAAAAGGAACTCCAATAAATCAAAGAACTCGGTATAAAGTGGTGAAAAAATCAGCACAAACACCAGATACCAGTTAAATTTCACTAAAAATGAATAGCAAAAAACAACACATAAGTTTTATTTAAAATGTATGGCATAAAGGCTAATAACTTTTTGCTGTCCAAACTTTAAAATACTCTTTACTCTATCGACAATAAAGATATTGACACAGCAACTAATCACTTATTTATTACCGAATAACTATGAAAGAAGAAGCAATTGTTTTAGATGAACAAAAACTTAGAGGCGGCTATTATACTCCTAAAGAGATTACAGATTTCATTTGCTCCTGGGCAATTAGAGAAAAGGATACACAAATCTTAGAACCAAGTTGTGGTGATGGTAATTTTGTTGAAGCCTGCATTAACCGATTATTAGAAATCGGTGTAAAACAAAAAGACCTATATGGAAAATTAAAAGGAATCGAATTATTCCCTAAAGAAGCAAAAAAAGCGAGTTTAAGAGCTAATAGTTTTGGCTTAAATTCAGATACAATAGTCAATAGTGACTTTTTTAATTACATATCAAAGAACTCAGAAGATAAGTTTGATGTAGTTGTCGGAAATCCTCCATTTATAAGATATCAAAATTTCCCTGAAGAACATAGGGCAATTGCGATTGAAATGATGAGAAATTTAGGATTATCTCCTAATAAGTTAACTAACATTTGGGTTCCTTTTTTGGTAATTGGCTCTTCTTTATTAAAAGAAAAAGGAAGATTAGGAATGGTGATTCCAGCAGAATTATTTCAAGTAAAGTATGCAGGAGAAACAAGGGTTTTTTTATCTAATTTCTTTGAAAGAATTACTATTATCACTTTCAAAAAACTTGTGTTTGATGGAATTCAACAAGAAGTAATTTTATTATTATGTGAGAAAAAAGTCAATGATGCTAAAGGGATTAGAACTCTTGAAGTAGATCACTTAGATGATTTAAAAAATATTGATTTCAAGAAAGTATCAAAATCAGAAGTAAAAATAATAGAACATAGTTCTGAAAAATGGACAAAATATTTTTTAAATAAAGAAGAGATAGAACTATTACGTAAAACTAAAGCAACTGGGAATATTCCATTAGCAAAAAGCATAATAGATTGTAATGTAGGAATAGTTACTGGTAGAAATGAGTTCTTTATGATGAAACAAAGTCAAGTAAAAAAAAGGAATTTATCCAATTTTACAAATAAAGTTGTAAGTAAATCAAATCATTTAAGTGGAATCATTTTTAATGATGATGACTATCAAAACAACTCTGAATCTGATTTACCAAATGCACTATTCCTTCCTCCAGATAAAGATTTTGAAAATTTACCAAATGAATGTAAGGAGTATATTAAATATGGTGAGGAGAATAAATTTCATACTGGCTATAAATGTAGAATAAGAAAAAATTGGTACATAACACCTTCTTTATGGAATCCTGCTGGATTTGCTTTAAGGCAAGTTCATGGTTTTCCAAAATTAGTTTTAAATAGAGTGGATGCATCTTCAACAGATACAATTCATAGAGTAAAATTTATTTCAGAAGATTATTCTCCAGAATCAATAACTGTTTGTTTTCTAAATTCACTAACATTTGCTTTCTCCGAAATTACTGGAAGAAGTTATGGTGGTGGTGTTTTAACGTTCGAACCTACTGAAATTAAAGAATTATTAATTCCTGTTGTAGAGAATCATGGAATTAATTTGACAGTTATAGATGACTTGATGCGTAATAATAAAATTGAAAATATTTTAGACATTGTAGATAAGGCTGTTTTAATAGATGGATACGGTTATTCTCAAAAAGAAGTAAACGACTTCCGTAATATTTGGAAGAAGATGTCTTCACGAAGAATGAATAGAGGTAAATCAGTAAAATCAAAAAAGAAGTAACGAATCATCTAACGCAAACTCAGCGTTCGTTGGTAGCAAAAGCCAGCAACGTCGATGCGGGGACATTCATCCTGCAAAAACTAGAACATTAGTTCTAGTTTTTGTCCAATGCCAGGTCTTGCATAAATACAGCAGCAACTGCACGGGAGCTATTATTAGCCTTTGGATTGTGGTCAATAAATGATTACTACTAATGATAGATTCAAAGGAATGGAATTCAGCTTCCATTAGAATTTTAACATAGTATAAGAAGATAGTTATTTCTGGGGGGCTCATAAGAAGCATATATTGAAAATTAAAGAATCAAAACCCTTTCTTCATCACCTCCATCGGCTCCAATCCCAAAATAAAACAAAGCTCAAAAAATCGCTCCATCGTCAATTTAAACTGTCCATTCTCCATCCGCAGCGCAGTAGAAGGTTCAACGTCCAAAGCCTCTGCCAAAGCAGCTCTAGTCATCTTAGGCTGCATCCCTTTACGAGCTTGAACTAGTTCAGCGAGAATTTTATCATTAATAGATTTAGCTTTAGTAGCGTAGTTTTTATTTCGAGGCATTGTGTAGTTAAATTAAAGGAAGAATAAAACGCTAATTTACAAAAATTGCGTAAAAAGCACCTTTCGTTTTTCACAAATTTACAGTTATCAGATCTAAGAGCTGTAAATTTGTGAAATTTTGCTTTTGGTTTTCTAATTTCCTGTGGCTCACAAAAACTGAGAAAAAAGCATCTTCGTATTCAAGTTTAAAAACTTACAAGTTTCTAGTAGGTGCGCCATCCCAAACTGCAACTCCCCTTTCTCCATCTTCTTATAATTCGCCTCACTTACCCCAATCTTTTCCGCTACATTCAATTCAGAATGACCACCAGCAATTCTATTCGCAATAATTTGAGTACGGAGGTTTTTATAAGTTTGGATGGTCTCTTCGCTTAATCGCTTTTCATAATCGGAGGCAGGTACATCATTATTCCATTTTTTCATTTCAGAGATAATGGTGCTGTTTTGGAGCTTACTATAAAGCTTGGTCATCTCTTCTTTAGAGTGCCCCAACATCTTTTGGATGACTTCTCTTGGGATGCCTGTATTCAAAGCGACTGTCCCAAAGGTGTGGCGTGCGCAGTGAAAACTTATTTTCTTTTTGACTTTTGTTCTCGCTATCACCTCCTTAATCGTAGCATTCGCTTTTTGATTGGTCAAAATATATGGAAATACCTTTCCTTCTTTTTGCGTCAAGTCAATTAAAATTCTAGCCTTATCCATTAATGGAACGATAAATTGATTCTCCGTTTTCTGACGCTTTTTATTAATCAGGTAAGTATCTTCTTCCTTCTCGATTTCTTTATAATCTAGGCTGACCAAATCTCCCCAAGTCAAACCCGTATAGCAGGCAAATAGAAAATAAGTCAATACATTTTGAAGATGCTCAGGCAAAGTCTCCTCATTATAGACCTTTTGCAATAATTCCAATTCCTGCATATTCAATCGGTCCCGAGTATCTTTTTTATAGACTAATTTATATTGGTCGAATGGATAAACTTTGGTGAGGTTTTGTTTGCGAGCAGAATTGAGCATCGTGCGAATAAATTTCATTGCCGCAAAAATAGTATTGACATCATTATTTCGACTGACTCGAAGATAGTTTTCGTACTCTTCTAAAGTTTTAGGCGTTAAATCAAAAAAGGAAAGATTGGTACGGAAAGTTTTGAGCTTATTTAATTTGAACCAATTGGATTTGATAGTGGCTGGAGAATATTTCCCTGAAGTTTCTCGACGGTCTAATTCCTTTTCACAAAAAGCAATAAAGTCTTGATTGTCCATATTGACAAACTTCTCTTTGAATTGCTTAAATGAAATAGGGACGTTGGTTCGCTCCGCATTTAATAAAATCTCGTGTGCTCTAGTAGATTGGCTAGTTAGAAATAAATTTAATTCTTTGGCATTGGCCAAAGCGGTAGAACCTCTTTCTCTAATGAAAATATTACCCTCGTTGACCCATTCAACGAGTGGAATGTATTTTCTTAGATAAATATTATGGGCTTTACGATTTTGAGTGAAACGGAGAACGATAGGGAATAATCCTTCTTTGTTAGGATTGGACTTAAGAACGGTAATCTTAATGGTTGTTGGTAAGAACATGGCACTTTAGTTTAAAAAACAAACAAATACCCTGTTTAAAGTGCAAAACCACAAACATCGAAATTACCACAAACATACCGTAAACAAATAGTGGTGTTACAGACTTAAAAACAGGAATTCTTTTGAAGAAGGAAACTAAAATGCCTTATAAAACAAGAAAAGTGGTGCAATGCACCACTTCCTTAGGTAAATATAGCGGTCCGGACGGGACTCGAACCCGCGACCCCCTGCGTGACAGGCAGGTATTCTAACCAGCTGAACTACCGGACCTTACTCTTTATAATATAGGCAATATTAATGCCATTATTTTGTACTGAATCGAACTTTATAAAGTTTCAAAAAACTAAGATAAAGTGTATTACATATTGCTTTTCTTCTAAAGCGATGCAAATATATAACGCTTAAAAGTTAGATGCAAGTCAAACTGTTAAAAAAATAAAAAAAATAAAGATATTCTTTTGAAGCCATGAGTTATTAGTAGCTTTGTAGTGGATTTATAATTTGGAAAGGTGGTAAACATTATTTTTAGGCAGGTAATAAATATTTTTATTTTTTGCGATTACCTTCATTTAGCACATAAGAACAACAGTTTATGCAATTTTTAGATTTTGAAGAACCTTTAGAAGCTTTATACGATCAACTTGAGAAGATTAAGCAAGTTGGAGAAAAGGGCGAAGTAGATGTATCTGCGACGATTAAGGAATTAGAAAATAAAATTAAAAATAAACGAAAAGATATTTATTCCAACCTAACGGGTTGGCAGAAAGTACAATTGTCTCGGCATCCTGAGCGTCCTTATACCTTATATTATATCCAGCAAATGTGCAAGAAGTTTGTGGAACTGCACGGAGATAGATATTTTGGAGATGATAAGGCGATTGTTGGTGGTTTAGGGACGATGGATGGGCAGACGGTGATGATTTTGGGGCATCAGAAAGGGGTCAATACCAAAATGAGACAGTACCGTAATTTTGGTATGGCGAACCCAGAAGGTTATCGGAAGGCTTTGCGATTGATGAAAATGGCAGAGAAATTTAATTATCCTGTTGTTTGTTTGATTGATACTCCAGGGGCTTATCCTGGAATTGAAGCAGAAGAAAGAGGACAGGCAGAAGCCATTGCTCGAAATTTATTGGAAATGGCACAACTAAAAGTACCTATCGTTTGTGTAGTAATTGGCGAAGGTGCTTCTGGTGGGGCGATTGGGATTGGTTTGGGTGATAAAATAGCTATGTTAGAAAATACATGGTATTCTGTGATTTCTCCAGAATCTTGTTCTTCTATATTGTGGCGAAGTTGGGATTATAAAGAGCAAGCGGCAGAAGCCTTGAAATTGACAGCAGAACACATGCATGGTTTTGGAATAGTCGATGATATTATCAAAGAACCATTAGGTGGCGCACACGGCGCACCAGAGGAAATGGCTAAACTCTTAAAGCGATATATTAAAAAAGCAATTGCTGAATTGAAAGAAATGAGTGTGGAGGAAAGAATTGAAAAGCGGATTCAAAAATATAGCGAAATAGGACAATATGACACTATAGACCTAGAGGCAACAACTAAATAAGTTGGGTTTGGATTGATACTAGCTATCGGAACAGTTAATCTCAAATAAACTGAACCACCACAAAAGACAAAAATTATGAGCATACTGACTCAATATCGAGAAAAGTTGCACTTTAAAGACGTTGAACAAGGTGTTCGACAAAAAAAATCAACTGGAAACTTTACAGGATTAGCCAAGGTAGGTATCTTAATGGATGCGACGAAAGAAGAGACAAGAAAAGAGGTACTTACTTTTGTGGAACAACTTAAAAAGAAAGCGGGGAATATTCAGATTATAGGATATATAGATCAAAAAGAAGTGAAAAATGAACTACCTTTTGATTTTTTTTGTAAGAAAGATTTAGATTGGCTTTGGCGGCCAAAAGATGCCTTAACAAATGAATTCAAACAACAAAAATATGATTTACTCATCAATCTTTGCCAAACAGATTGCTTTCCCCTTGAGTATTTAGCCGTATCAACAAATGCGAATTATAAAATTGGCGCCCTAACGGATTATCCAAATAATTATGACTTAATGCTCGACTCCAAAAACTTAACAAAGTATCTGGAGCAAGTAAATTTTTTCCTTGTAAAATTTAGTAATTAAAATGAAGCAGTTTCGTGGAACAGGTGTTGCCTTAGTCACTCCTTTTAGTAAGGGGCAAGTAGATTACGCAGATTTAGAGCGAATTATTGAATATAATATTAATGGCGGAGTAGATTATTTAGTTTCTTTAGGGACAACTGGAGAGGCCGTTAATTTGTCTGAAAAAGAATGTCAGAAAATATTAAGGTTTACAGCGAAAGTAGCGAATGGACGAGTTCCATTAGTTGCTGGACTTTTTGGAGACAATAATACTTTTCGATTGGTTAATCGCTTAAATAAATATGATTTAGAAGGATATGCTGCGGTTATGTCAGCGAGTCCACATTATGTCAAACCTAATCAAGAGGGTATTTTTAGACATTTTATGGAAGTCGAAAAAGCGGCTCCATTACCGATTATTTTATATAATGTCCCAGGACGAACTTCTTCTAACATGACTGCGACTACTACCTTACGCTTGGCACATGCTAGTAATAAGTTTATTGCCATTAAAGAGGCATCGGGAGATATAGTGCAGGCAGCTAAAATTATCAAAGATAGGCCAGATAATTTTCTAGTGATTTCTGGAGATGATCCAACGGCTTTAGGATTAATTGCATGTGGTGGAGATGGGGTGATTTCGGTTATTGCCAATGCTTTTCCAACACAATTTTCGGAGATGATTCGAGCGGCCTTAAATGGCGATTTTGCTAGAGCAGCACAATTAAACCTGCAATTAATCAATGTACACGACTGGTTATATGTAGATGGTAATCCAGTAGGCATTAAGGCAGCTTTACATATTTTAGGTTATTGCAATACCGATGTACGGCTACCATTAGCCGAAATGTCTGAATCAAACTTTACTCAATTAAAAAAAGAAATAAATAATGCTTTAGCTCAAGAACTAGTTAAAGTATAAACGCTCTGACTTATTATAAACAAGTAACACTTGGCAAACAATGAAGGAACAACGGATGATTAAATTTCTAAGTTAATTTTTATTCATCGTTTATCGTTCATTATTTTTTAGCTAGTGTATAAACAAATTAGTATGGATTTATTTGACAAGATTAAAGGTAATTTAGGGCCGCTTGGAAAATGGGCGGATGTTGCCGAAGGTTATTGGATTTTTCCAAGATTGGAAGGAGAATTATCAAGTAGAATGAAATTCAAAGGCAAAGAAATTGTTTGCTGGAGTATCAATAACTACCTAGGATTAGGAAACCATCCAGAAATCAGAAAGGTAGATGCAGATGCAGCCAAAGAATTTGGTTTAGCTTATCCAATGGGATCAAGAATGATGTCTGGAGATACAGATGAACACTATAAATTAGAGGCAGAATTAGCGAAGTTTGTTCAAAAAGAAGCAGCAGTATTAGTGAATTTTGGCTACCAAGGTATCATGTCTGCTATTGATTCAATGCTTGATCGTAAGGATGTCGTTGTGTATGATTCTGAATGTCATGCCTGTATTTTAGATGGGATGAGAATGAGTTTGGCAAAGCGAATCGTTTTTGATCATAATGATATTGCAGGGTTAGAAAAAGGCTTAAAAAGAGCGACTAGATTAACCGAAAAATCTGGTGGTGGTATTTTAGTTATTTCTGAAGGGGTATTTGGAATGCGTGGAGACCAAGGAAAATTACGAGAAATCGTTGCCTTAAAGGAATATTACAATTTTCGATTATTGGTAGATGACGCGCATGGATTTGGTACGTTAGGGGCAACAGGTGCAGGCGCAGGAGAAGAGCAAGGGGTGCAAGATGAGATTGATGTTTATTTCTCTACGTTTGCTAAATCTATGGCAAGTATTGGCGCCTTCTTAGCAGGAGACAAGGATATTATGCGTCACTTGAAGTATAATATGCGTTCGCAAGTATTTGCCAAAACGTTGATGATGCCATTGGTAAAAGGTGCGTTGAAGCGTTTGGAAATGCTGAAAGATACTAGTCATAAAGATAAGTTATGGACAATTGTGAATGCTTTACAATCGGGCCTAAAAGAAAGAGGCCTAGACATTGGCAATACCAATAGTTGCGTCACGCCTGTGTATATGCACGGAAGCATGGACGAAGCCATGGAATTGGTACGAGATATGCGAGAAAATTATGGTATTTTCTGTTCGATGGTGATCTATCCAGTAATACCTAAAGGCATGGTGATTCTTCGATTGATTCCTACTGCTTCGCATACTTTAGAAGATGTGGAATTAACGTTGGATGCTTTTGAAGCAATTGCGAAGAAATTAAAAGACGGTTATTATAAAGCAGTTGAAGGAAAATATACAAGTCAGTTGGCTTAAAGTCTAGTGACTGACTTATAGCCATAAAAAAATGGTGTGTTTCTTGCGAAGCACACCATTTTTGCGTTTTGGGATTTAAAACGATTGAAGCGACTTAATAGCAACTTCATCGTTATCAATCATGGGGATATTATTTGATAAAATCTGTTTGTTTTCTATACATTCATGTTTCGCTGAAATCAAAATGAGAAAAAAACAATTGGTTCATTCCCAAGTAAGATTCAGGCGGAACTTTTAGTAAATCAAGGATTTTCTGCTGAATTGGCTTTAAATCCTCTATTTTGACATAAATTTTATCTTCTATTGATACAATTGTTAAATGAATATTTTTAAAAGCACTTAAAATCATATTCGTTGTCGGTTTATCAGTAGCTCTTCCAGGGTTACCTGGATAAAGTTCTTTGAGTGATTGTTTTGTAGTTTTCAATTCCGACCGTACTTGGTACTGAATTAGACTAACATATTTTAAGGCTAATAGTAAAAGTCGAATTAACGCCTTTATTCTATTTGGTTTACCTAAATAAACAGGCATCAATGCGGTTATTTTATTGAGTAGTTCATCGAATTTATGTTCGATTTTATATTCGTCTCGATAACATTCTACTACTTGAATAGTATTTAATCTTTCTTTGGGTGCATTACAGGCATAGGCTCGCCAGCCTAATTTTTGTAAATGTTCCTCCTTAAGTGCTTCATTTAGTGAAATTTCAAGGTCAAAATGACTGATTTCTTTGATTCGTTCAGGTTTATCTTTATATTTTCTTACATTTTTAGTTTCTATATGCTCCTTAATTTTGACGCTAATGAAGTCGTTAACTCGATACTTCGTCAAGATTTTAGTAACAGCGGTTTGAACGGCTTCTTTAGTATTTAGTTTTTTTCGCCCTTGGGAAGCTTCTAAAATAAGTGATAACTCATTTTGTGCCTTGCTTAAGCGATTTTCAAAACTGACTTGCTGACTTTTGGCATAAGTTGGAGAATAAACAATAATTCGTCTTTCTTCCCAGCAAATACCATTGATTTCATCTTCGATTTGTTCTATTTGCTCAAAGGCTTGAGCTCTAAGAATTACCTGTCTTTGTTTATCTTTTGTCGTTATTGGAATTAATTTTTTAGGTTTTTGCGCTAGATAATCAGCTAGTTGACTTGGAGTACATTGTTTTTTACTCAAAGGCGTCAAATAATACTGATTGTTAAGCTGTAAAAAACTCCTTATGACTAAACTTCCCATTTTTGCATCTCCTACAAATAATTGATGTAACAAATGTAAATTAGTCATTAACTCCTTGATAACTGGTAAATACAATACATCATCGGCTGTATTGCCTGGAACCGTAACTGAAAACAAGGGCATGGCTAAAGGATCTAAAGTAGCTACCATCGTTTTCAATTGAGGTAAATCCGACCGATGTTGTTTTGAATGTCCGAATTGAAAGTTTCCCGATGCTTTTCGATGCGATTGAGTAATCATCGCATCTAATCGAATAGCTTCGGATGTTAAATTAAGATCGTACACGTTAATTAGTCGTTGATTATGAGCATGTTCAAACTTAACCCACTTATCATCGTCTGAATATCTGTCTAATAAAGCGCCTAATTTATCATCCGTAAAATCTTTACTGGTCATACTTGGACTATTCATGCAATATTGCAACGTGATTAGTCGCTGAGCCGCCCATGTTTCTACATGACTGATTCGGTGGTCACTACAAGACAACACATATGTCAAAAATCCAACGGTGACTTTCCCACCGCTTATCCCTTTCCAGTTCCCATGGTCTGGAAAATATTGGTCTAGATATTTGATTAAATCACTCTCTTCAAATTTTCTTACCAATACGGGAATATCGTCTACTCGCTCTGTTTTTGTTTGCATGCTGCGAGTTTACGAATTTATTTTTTATTTTTTCATTTCAGCGAAACGTGAATATACAGGAAAATGATGCCTAAATTTAGGACTAATAAGCCGAAGATGATTAGCCCCCATTGAGACATGGTTGGGATAGGGGCTGTTACTGCTGCTGGGCTTGCAGTATAACATACTAAAAGTTGCCCATGAATAGACTCTACAGCTGAAGAAGGATTTCCAGCAACTTGATTAACAACAGGCGTAGTTCCGGGAGGTAAAAAAGAAGTACCGCCTTGGCCACCAACATCGGTACCTAAAGCATTCCCTCCAATATAACCACCACCACCACCGCCAGCTCCATTTATGTCTTCTTCTTCTCCTTCTCCGCCGCCACCATAACCACCTGGCCCACCTTCTCCACCATCTCCTATACCTAAACCACCACCTGCACCACCTGCGATGATACTCTGCCCTCCATGAGCTTGTCTAACTTCGGTATCATCTGCCCCATCAGTAGAAATACCAGCGCCAGCGCCCCCTTGTAGAGCTGTTCCTCCATTAGCTGCTCCTGTCGTTACAAAAGCTTGACTAGATTGACCAGGACCTCCACTTCCTCTTCCGCCTCCGCCACCTACAGCTATTAATAAGTTAGCAAGCGTAACACTTCCTCTAAAAACGAAGGTGCCACCACCACCGCCACCGCCACTACAACAGTTACCACCAAAAAATCCTGAATCAGACCCTACTATTCCTTTCCCGCCTACTAATATCGTTAGCGTCTCTCCTGGAGTTACGGTATAAGTAGCGCCTAGAACACCGCCTGCTCCTCCACCTCCTCCATTTCCATTAAAGCCATCATTTCCACCTCCTGATGCACCAGCACCAACAATAGTGAGTTGAGTTACATTGGCAGGAACAACAAAAGTTTGAAGTGCTCCAGTATGGTCAAATGTTTGAGTCGTTGTCCCTGCTGGGCAAGTAAAATGGTTAGCAATTTGACCATTAACAATGGTTGCTAAGCAAAGACTAAATAAACTAAACAATAAGTAAGTAATTTTATTCATCACTTTTAATGGTTGATTTTTTTAGAATAAATTTGATTATATTTTATTCTCTATCGTTCACCACAACCCCCATATTTTAGCCACTAAAAGCGGCGTTTTCATAAAGTGTATGGTAGAGGAATATTTTAAACTGCTTGTTGCTTATTAACAAAAACAAGCCCTAAATTCAAGACTAATAAGCCGAAAATTATTAAACCCCATTGGTTCATGGTAGGAATAGGTGCCTGAGGTGCTGCATAGGCAATTACTACTTGACCATTACGCTCGTTATTTCCACTTACAGGGTTTCCGCTTGCATTAAAAAAAAGTTGAGATCCTCTTACATTATCTAAGAAGTTGAATCCCCCCGTAGAGGCATCTCCCCCAAGTGTAGGGCCTCCTTCTCCGCCGCTATAACCGCCGCCACCGCCGCCGCCATCACTAGCTGCGCTAGATTCTCCCTCTCCACCACCGCCATAACCACCTGAAACTCCACTTCCTCCAGTTCCTCCTGCGCCATTTCCTGGGGCTATTATCATTTTTCCTCCGATAGCGTTTGCACCCATATTTGTCCCATCCAGGGTAATTCCAGCACCTCCAGCACCGCCACCTGCAGCACCTCCACTAGAAAGGTCTCCAGGTTGTTGGACGAGCAAATCACTACTTCCTCCTGTTTTGCCATTTCCACCACCGCCACCGCCACCGCTGACTAATAATAAGTTCGCAAGAGACACAGTTCCTTTGAATACAAAAGAGCCGCCGCCGCCGCCGCCGCCCTTAAGTAATGCGCCGATGGTATTTCCAGGATCACCAGCTTCTCCTACTAGCATAGTTAACGTTTCGCCTGGAGTTACTGCAAATCGCCCTCCAATAACACCTCCTGAACCTCCTGAATTAGATTTGACACCACCAGCAAAAGTATTACCACCAGTAGCGCCTGCACTATATATGGTCAATTCAGTTATGCCAGCGGGAACAGTAAAGGTCTGTAAGCCACCTGTATGATTAAACGTTTGTGAAGCCATACTAGCAGATGGAGTAAAATGCGCAGATATTTGAGCACTAACTAAAAAAGGTACTGCCAAAAAACAGCACATCAATAAAAAGGAAAATTTAATTAATTTCATGGTTACTAAATTGTTGTTAAGTATGGGGTTATCCCATTTGTTTAGAGATTATAATTTATTGTTGATTGGATATGGCTATGCTAATAACAAAAGCAGCCTGTCCTTTACCAACAGATATTTTAAGGTTAAATAGTATATTATTTAAGCGTGGGAGGTTATACTTAAATCAGGTAAGTGTTGTGAAATCGGTGAATGGAGTAACTAAGAGAGTTGTTGGAGTTTGTGTTTAATCTACATACAAAGGTAAATTAAAAACAAATAAATTTCAAGATTATTTCTATTCCATATCTGCCATTTATACCCTGTAAATGGTATTTTATCTCAATTTTAGGCGCTTTAACACTTCCATTGGGCTTTCGCCATGTGTAGCTAAAAAACTTTATTAAAATAATAAACGTTTTGATAACCGACTCTTCCCGCTACTTCTTGTACCGTAAGGTATTTTTTACTTTCAATAAATTCCATCGCTTTTTTTAGTCGATAACTCCTAATAAATTGATTAGGAGATTGACCAATAGTTTCTTTTATTTTTCTATATAATTGTCTTTCACTTATCGTCATTGCTTTTGCTAAATACTGGTTGTCTAAAGTGAGAGCATCCAAGTTTGTAGCGATTATTTCTTCTATTTTTTTATCCAGCTGTGTTCTGAAGTCATTGCTGATTATATCTAAAGTAGAGGTCGCAATTTGCGACCTCTTTTCTTTGGGGTCTGTATAAGGAGCTAATTAATTACTATACTTACAAACGACGTTATTACCTGCTACTGCACAACCCACCTTCTTCAACGTCGGATCAATAATATTTTTGTAATGTCCACAAGTAAAATAAACTTGTTTATTTTTGAAGTAGTCACAACCGTTATATCCACCAGCCCCGTTAAAGGCCTGTTTTTCGGTTTCCCATGCTTTTACGCCATCATCTGCACTACCAGAACCCGTGTAGATATTTTCCCAGCCACCTTTTGGATCATGTCCGCTAGCTCCATTTTTAAGTGCATTGGCCCAATCTTGCGCACCTTTTGCTAATTTGCTGTCCCAAGTAAGCGGAGAAGGGATTTCTTTTAAAGTGACTTTTACTTGTTTAATCCCATTCTGATTACCAGATTTATCATAGGTAGGTTGATATTGAATAGCGGTAAATTCAATCTCACCAGCCTCCGAACGAACTCTATTATGTTCAGCTAAACCAGCTTGTCCTAACGCTATGGTAAGTGTGATTAAAGAAAAACAAAGGCTACAAATTAATTTTTTCATAATTTTTGGAATTAATTGAAGAATGTGATGTCAATCAGTTTATTGATTGACTGAAGTTTGAAAAAAGATACCTATGCTTATTTTAGTAGGCGATAGGCGATTATTCTTTTCTCGCTTTATTGAGTAATGACTAATATTGTTAGGTAAAAGGACTGTCCCTACACTATGAAACACTATGCTTTGATAGTACAGGGCAGTCAGTATTTTGTATTGTCATCTGATTTGATAACTAATAGGAATAGGATTGAAGAACTAGTGTTATTACAAATAGCTAGTTCATTTAGGTAAGCAAGAAAATTGTTTTATTGAAAGAGAGGTATATCTTCTTGAGAAGTTGTTCTAATTTAAATAACTTTATTAAAAGAGTGATAAGCGTAATTAAAAATGTTGATGCAAATATGCAGTATCAAAAGGGATTATTTCCGACAAAAATGGGGGCAAATCCGACAATATGCAGAAAGTAGCAGCTAAATCCGACAAAAAGGAGTGCAAATCCGACAAAGTGGGTATTGGATATTTTTTAATAGGTACTAGGAGATTTACCGAACCGTTGTTTAAATCGACGGCTAAAGGTTTGAGTGTTTGAAAAACCTACTGCATAAGCAACTTTAGCAACTGTGTTATATCGGTTTTCTTCTAATAATTGACGGGCTTTAGTTAATCTGAATTCTTGAATGTATTGATTAGGGGTTAAACCAGTTAATTTTTTTAATTGTCTTTGTAAACTTCGCTCTCCTATGATTAAATCATTTGCCATTTGTGGAGCAGAAAATTCAGGATGACTCATTTTTTCTTCTATTAACGCATTGACTGTTGCTAACCATAATTCGTTTTCTCTAGTTATGTTTGTTTTTTCGCTAGGAGTGACATCGGTAGATTCCTTTAGGGTATATTCGAATCTTACCATTGCATTTGTTAGTAAAGTTTCAATTCGAATGAGTAGCTCTTCTTCTTCAAAAGGTTTTAATAAATAATCATCTACGCCAATTCGTAAGGCTTTTAATTTGCTATCAAGACCAGCCTTAGCCGTTAGCATAATAATGGGTAAATGTTTGAATGATTTTCTTGTTTTTAGCGTTTCTAATAACTGAAAACCATCCATTCTGGGCATCATAATATCTGAAATGATTAGATTTGGAATAGTTGATTGTTGTTGTTCGATACTAGTTTGTAAAATAGCCAGAGCTTCCTTCCCATCTTCTGCTTCCAAAATATGATAATAAGGAGCGAGAATAGTAGAAAGGTATCCTCTTAAACTAGCATTATCCTCTACAATTAATACAGTCTTTGCTTGTTTATCGATTATTTTCGGTTTTTCTGGTGTAATAGGAAATAAGCTTTCTTGGTCTGCTGCTGCCTCTTCAAATGGAGTACCTAAAACTTCTTTTCTCGGAAGTAGTACCGTAAATATACTTCCTTTGCCTAATTGACTTGCTACTGTAATATCTCCACTCATTAATTGACAATATGCCTTACTCAAAGCTAAACCAATACCTGTCCCGCCTAAATTAGTAGTACTGGGATGATTTGATTGGTGGAATCTATCAAAGATATGTGTTAAGTCATCAGGAGGTATGCCAATTCCCGTATCTGCAATAGCATATTTTAATTGTGTTGCTTCATCGGTTACTTTAAATGCAATTTGTCCATTTTTGGGAGTAAATTTCAAGGCGTTAGATAATAAATTATTTAGAATAGTAATTAATTTTTCTTCATCTAATAATACCTTTAATCCTTTTGCCGCTTGGTAATCAAAAGTAAGTTGAATATTTTTTTGTTGGGCGTAAGATTCGAAATTTGCAACGACTCGATGGGTTAGGTTAAATAGGGAGACAGGGGTTTCTTGCAACTGCATTTTAGTTGCTTCCATTTTAGACAAGTTGAGTATAGAGCTCACTAATTTTAGTAAATCTTTGCCGTTTTGCTGAGCACGTTTGAGTAAAGTAAAATCTCTATTTCCTAATTTTTCATTTTTTAAAACAGAACTAATTGGCCCTAAAATTAGCGTAAGTGGTGTTCTAAATTCATGCGAAACATTAGCAAAAAAATTGGATTTTAACGTATCTAATTTTTGTAACTCTTTTAATTTAAGACTTTCTAGAACCTTCTCCGTTTCTGCTTGAATTTTTTGTTGTTGAGAATCTGCTGCCCGAAGACTCAAGCTCAATAAAATAGTTAGGATATAAAAACTAACGCCTATTTTTAATAGCTGATTACTTAAGTCGGTAAATTGGAAATTATTAAAAAACAAGAGAACATAGCAAGTTATTACTCCTATCGCAAAGATATGGGTTATTACTTTTTTAAATTTAAATAATTTGAATCCTACAATTAATTTAGGAAGGTATAATAGGGTATGTACGACTAATAAGATTAAGAGCGCCAATAAATAACTTTGACTAACCCAATAGAATAAAGCATGAAAAATAATAAAACCCATCAAAAAATAAATGATTTTAACATAGAGCTTATCCCAGAATGGAAATAAGGTTTTTAGAGGAATAAATTTTCGCGTAAATAAATAGTCAAATAATAAAGCAAGGCTCATTAATGCCATCCCAAACTGTTGGATAAAGATGGGGCTAAGCCCAAAGCGGTACCAAGTGGAATTAAATTGATAGAAATAACCAATCAAGCATAGGGCGTAACAGGCTACCCATAAGGCAAAAATCTCTTTAGTAAAGAAAAAGTAAGTTAAGCAATAGAGAAAGAACATGATCATTAACGCAGAATACATTCCATCCCAAAAAACAACATTTCCCATGCGTTCATGTTGGAAATTTTCAAAGTAGATAGGTTGCCCTATATTAATGGCATTTTTATAAATGGGAAAAAAGGGACTCGTTTGAATGTTTAAATGAACGATTATGGTCTCTCCTGCTTGTAATTGAATGGGCACATAGTTAAAATTCCTAAATAAACCCTTGACAGTTTTTTCTTTTTGTTTTAACAAATTTCCTGTATACGAAGTCTCTATGGAGTCATCTGCCCGCTTTATCCATGCACTCACGTAATTACCAGGGACATCTAACCACCAAGTTTTATTATATTGGGTTATATTTTTTAATTGGATGACGACCCAATAATTAAACCCTTTTTGAGCCAAATCAAGTAGCTCTCGATTTTCTAAAGGGGTTAACTGTTGATTTTCTAATAAGGCTAGAGATAGCTCCTTATTTTTATCTTCAATAAACCCAATTTGTTCATTGGATATTTGTTGAAAATGTAAAGCATCAGATAATTCAATGATAGGGAGGGCATCTATTGTCGTCGCTAGGAGTTGCGTACAATTAGCAAAACAGATAATAAAAAATAAGTATAGTTTTGAGTAGTTTTTAAGCATTTTGTGTTAATACGGTATTGGGATTACCAACAAGTATAGGCAAAAATCTGTAAATTTGTAAGAAAAGAAAAAGAATATTTATGAAAGTGACTGTTTGTAAAACTCCTAGATGGCAAATGCTAAAAGGAGAAATCCAAAATCTTACCCCTGTCGAATTTAAAGAAAAAATATCGACGGTGAAGGATGCGGTGTTAATAGATGTCCGTAGCCCAGAAGAACATGAAGCGGGTGGATTACCTAATTCTTTAGTGATTAATTATTTAGGGGAAGGATTCTGGGAAAAAATTGAGCAATTAGATACCAGTAAGGTTTATTTAGTTTATTGCCGAACAGGTCGCCGTAGTCTACGAGCGTGCACTTTAATGAAAAATGGTGGTTTTGATCATGCGAATGTGTTTAATTTGGATGGTGGCATGGTCGCTTGGGAAGAAGCATTTGGTTATTAAAATGTGAGGTTATGAGATAATAAGTTAATGAGGTTACTCCTCATCAATTCATCAACCTTACCAACCTCATCAATTCATCTAATTTGATCAGTCAAAAAAGCGTACAAGAAATACTAGAAAGAGCAAGAATCGAAGACATCGTAGAAGACTTCGTAAACCTCCAACGTCGAGGGGTGAACATGATCGGTTTGTGCCCTTTTCATAATGAAAAGACCCCTTCCTTTACGGTTTCTCCGAGTAAAAATATTTGTAAATGTTTTGGTTGTGGTAAAGGAGGGGATCCCGTACAATTTTTAAGAGAGAAAGAAGATTTGACTTTTCCAGAAGCCTTGCGGTATATTGCTAAAAAATACGGCATCCAAATAGAAGAAAAAGAACTGTCGCAAGAAGCAATTCAAGAGAAGCAATTATTTGATAGTTTATACTTGGTGAATGAATATGGCAAAGACTTTTACCAGAAAGAATTATTTGAAACGACGAGAGGAAAAAGTGTTGGCTTGTCTTATTTTAAAGGAAGAGGGTTTAGAGAAGCGACGATTAAGAAATTCGGCTTAGGGTATGCGCCGAATGCTAAAGATTTGTTGACAGCTAGTGCAGTTGCAGCAGGTTATAATATAGAATTACTCCGAAAAGTACGACTCACCAATCAATATGACGGCGATTTTTTTCGAGACCGGGTCATGTTTACCATTCATAATTTATCGGGAAAAGTCATAGCTTTTGCAGGGCGAACGTTACAAAAAAATAGCAAAACGGCAAAGTATATTAATTCTCCAGAATCGGAGATTTATATTAAAAATAAAGTTTTATACGGTGCTTATTTTGCTAAAAAATCAATTCGAGAACTAGATGAATGTATTTTAGTAGAAGGGTATACCGATGTTATTTCCTTGCACCAAGCGGGGATTGAAAATGTAGTCGCTTCTTCAGGAACATCTTTGACTGTTGGGCAAATTAACCTGATTAAACGGTATACACCAAACATCAAAATTTTATACGATGGAGATGCAGCGGGAATAAAAGCGGCTTTACGAGGATTGGATTTGGTATTGGAACAAGACATGAATGTAAAAGTCTGTTTGTTGCCAGACGGAGAAGATCCCGATTCCTATATGCAAAAGGTAGGCTTAACTGCTTTTAAAGAGTATATGGATAAAGAGGGGAAAGATTTCATTCTTTTTAAAACGAATTTATTATTAGCAGAAGTAGCAGATGATCCAGTAAAGAAGACGGCTTTAATTAAAGACATAGTTCATAGTATTTCCAAGATTCCTGATGCCATTAAGCGCTCGATGTATGTCAAGCAATGTGCGCAAATCATGGACGTTCCCGCAGAATTATTGACGGCGGAATCTGATAGAGAAATCCAAAAAGTACAAAAGAAAAAAGAGCAAAAAGCTTACTTTGATAAAAAGAGGCAGCAACAACAAGGCGGATTTCCTGCTGGAAATAATGCCCCGTTTCCTACGGATTATGCCCCATTTCCTGGTGCACCTCCTGCTGGTGGATTTCCAGACGAAGCGCCTTTTCCAGAGATGGATCAAGGAATACCATTTGATGGTGGACAGCCATTTCCTGAAGTTGGCATGCCCGGAGCAGCGCCTAAAGCTGTTACAGGGGATGAATTTCAAGAGAAAGATATTATTCGGATATTAATTTGTTTTGGGACCCAAGTATTTGAAAATGATGTAACGGTCACAGAATATATCTTAAATAATATTAAAGACTTTATTGATAAATTTGATAATATTTTCTATTCTGCCATTTTGGAAGAATTTAAGAACAATCATCAACTAGATACAGACTATTTTCTCAATCATAAAGATGAACAAATCAAAAAAATTGCCTTAGGAGCCATCACTTCTCCTTATCAATATAGCGAAGCATGGGAAAAAAAGTATGAACAGCCGCTTAATACACAAGAAATGCCTGACAAGAATTTCTTGAAAGATAGTATAGATGCGGTTCGAAAATTATTGATTAAGAAAATAGATAAAATCTTACAGGAGGTTCAAGAAAAACTCAAAAATTTGGATCAAGAAAAGGATTGGTCTAAAATTATGAAACTCTTGAAAAGAGACCAAAAGTTTAAAACTATTCGGAATGAACTGGCAGCGCAGTCGAATACGGTTATTTTGAAATAACTTTTTCTTCTAAATATCGCTAAAAAATATTAACTTGTATTTTATATTTTACTACTAGCCTATTACCATCCTATAACTACTGTTTTATTAAGCAGTATACGATAAATTACTATCGCCCAACTGATAACCTCATAGCAGGTTTGTAATACTAAGGTACACCTAAAGAATTAAGTTACTAATCTCGCTCCCAATTAATTAAATATGAAACCAATTTTTTGCTCCTTTTTAACCCTATTATTTTTAACAAGCAATTCTTTAGTGGCTCAAAGCTTAGAATTTATTGTTCAACAACAATTAAATGCAACTGCTACGAACTATAACCTTTCTGCGGAGGATGTTGCTGAGTGGACCATAACTGACCAACATATTAGCCCTACTAGCGGTGTTCAGCATATTTATATTCGACAAAGGTACCAAGGTTTAGAAATTATTGGAGCAAATGCGGATTTGCATTTATTAGGAAAAAATGCACCCTTAAGTTTTCATAATGATTTTGTACCGAATGTGGCGTTGAATATTTCTCAAGCGAATGCAAATCTTAATGAACTTAGTGCGATTGAAGCAGTACAAGCAGCGGCAGATCAATTGGGCTATCGAGTCACTCAACCACTCGAAATTATCAAAACATTAAATGAAGCGGGCAATGATTTAATGTTAAATAACGGTGGGGTTTCCTTAGAAAACATTCCTGCCAAATTGGTCTATCAAGCCAATAACCAAGGCAGTTTGAAATTAGCGTGGGATATATCCATTCTGGAATTAAATCACCTTAATTGGTGGAGCATTCGAGTAGATGCGGTGACAGGAGAAATTGTAGATAAAAATAACTGGACGCTAAGCTGTAATTTTGGTACGCCTGACGAATGTGAAGGGGAGGAAAATTCAAATAAGTCTAGCCCTACACATAAATTAAGTCCTACACATAACCATAGTTCAACCGCAATGACGGCAGCCTATAATGTCTATGCTGTTCCTGTGGAAAGTCCGACGCATGGTAGTCGAACAATCATTAGTGACCCATCTGATGCGACGGCTTCGCCTTATGGTTGGCATGATGATAATGGTGTTGCAGGAGCGGAGTATACCATCACTAGAGGAAATAACGTACACGCACAAGAAGACATCAATGGCAATAATGGAACAGGATACAGCCCCGATGGTGGAGCTGCACTCAATTTTGATTATACCATAGATTTAACCCAAGCACCAAGTGCGAATCAAGATGCCAATATTACCAATCTTTTTTACTGGAATAATATTATTCACGATGTTGCTTATCGACTAGGCTTTAATGAGGCTAGTGGTAATTTTCAAGAAAATAATTATGGTAAAGGCGGTACTGGTAGCGATTTTGTTTATGCGGATGCTCAAGATGGTTCAGGGAGTAATAATGCGAACTTTTCTACCCCTCCAGATGGATTTAATCCAAGAATGCAGATGTTTAATTGGACGGCTCCCAATCCTGATAGAGATGGAGATTTAGATAATGGGATTATTTTACATGAATACGGACATGGTATTTCTATTCGATTGACTGGAGGTGCGAATACGAGTAGTTGTTTGAGTAATTCGGAACAAATGGGAGAGGGATGGAGTGATTATTGGGGAGTGATGCTGACGATGAAAGGTACAGACCAAGGCACCGATAAAAGAGGCGTAGGTACCTATGCCCTTAATGAACCAATAACGGGAGATGGTATTCGAGAATTTCCTTACTCCACGGATATGGCTATTAATTCTCATACTTATGATAGAATAAAAACAGCTTCTGTGCCTCACGGTGTCGGTTCTGTATGGTGTGCCATGCTTTGGGAAATGTCTTGGGGCTTGATTGATCAACACGGGTTTAATGCCGATTTATATCAAGGAACAGGAGGGAATAATATTGCGATGCAATTAGTAATGGAAGGCTTGAAATTACAACCTTGCTCGCCTGGATTTGTCGATGGTCGAGATGCTATTTTGAAAGCGGATACTGCTTTATACGGCGGAGCGAATAGCTGTATTATTTGGAGAGCTTTTGCCAAAAGAGGGCTGGGGTATAGTGCAAGTCAAGGGAGTTCTGCTAGTGCTAGTGACGGTACGCAAGCTTTTGATCTTCCGCCCGGGGTGAACGAAAATTGTACGACAGATCCAGATTATGCCATTTTGTTAAGTCCTAATCGGAACGCTGCTTGCGCAGGTAGTAATTTCATTTATGAGGTATTTATTTTAGCTTTCAATGGTTATACTGGAACGGTAACGCTTTCTGAAGAGATGCTACCAGCAGGAGTAACGGGTAATTTAGCTTCAACTACCTTTAGCACTTTTCCTGCAATGACAACTTGGACGATTAGTAATACAACTGGACTAACGACAGGAGATTATAGTTTAAGATTGAATGCCACAGATGGGACAATTGCACATCAAAAAACAGCGACCCTTGAAATTTTACCCATAGCAGACCCTCCAGTTTTAGTAGCGCCTGCTAATAATTCAAGTGTTGCTAGTTTAAAACAAACCTTACAATGGACCGCTGCCACAGGAGCAACCCATTATGATTTACAACTGGCGACGGATAATGGTTTTACAAATTTGGTAATCAGCGTTACTGGGATAACTGGAACGGAATATAGTACAGGACTTTTAGTACCTGCTACGACCTATTACTGGCGAATGAAAAGTAATTCTTGTAGCACTAGTAATTATACGACTGCTAGTTTTTCTACGGCTTCTGCCTGTGGTCAATCCTTTACAGATAGTGGGGGAGCGAATGGAAACCATCAGAATAATGAATTATTAGAATGGATTTTTTGCCCAGATAATCCGGGACAAGCCATACGAACGACTTTTTCTAGTTTTAATTTAGAAACGTCAGGAGCTACTAGTTGCTGGGATGATTTGACTATTTATAATGGAAATAGTACAAGTGCTCCTTCCTTAGGTGCTTTCTGTGGTACAAGTACTGCCAATTTGCCCAATAACGGAGTCATCTCGGCAACCAATGCAAGTGGTTGTTTAACCTTTGTTTTTGATTCAGATGGTTCTGTGACTCGATCGGGGTGGGAAGCAACAATTAGCTGTTTAGATTGCCCAGAACCTGTTGTTAATACCATCGAAAAAAGTCCAGAAAACTGTGCTGGTAGTGGAGATGGCAGTATTACGGTGACTGCTACTGCGGTGAATCCCGTAGAATTTTTATTAACGCCAGCTACTGGAGGCGCTACAATAATGAATACTACAGGTATTTTCTCCAATTTATCGGCGGGAAATTATGCTTTAGTTTTAAGAACACAAGGGGCACCTGATTGTGCTTCTACACCAACTACTGTTACGTTAACGGCTAATACACCTAGTATCACCAATATTAGTGTAGGAGAAGCATCTTGTGAAAATGCTGCGGATGGAATGGTGATCATTAATGCTGAATTTGGAACGGCATTGACTTATTTATTAACACCGAATGGTGGTACTTCTATAATGAATACAACGGGTACTTTTATTAACTTAAATCCAGATACTTATACTGTTGCTGTGCATAAAACGGGTGACTTAAATTGCATTTCACCGACGTCAACTATTACAGTTAATAGTTTGACGACGACTCCACCTAGTATTGAACATTATGAACTTTGTTTAAGCGAGTCGCTTGCTGAAGGGGAAGGTTTAAAAGCAAGTTGTGGGCTAGATATTTGTAATGAAATTACTATTACTTCAGGTAAAATAATCAATGCAACGAATACAACTGTTTGTGAAACAATCACCGTCAGCGGTAATGCAGAACCAGTCAATGAAATCTATTTAAGTTTTATGGTACAACATGCTTGGGTTGGAGATTTATCGGCGACTTTAGAATCTCCTGACGGAACCGTTATTTCTTTGTTTAACGCACCTGGTGTTCCTGGTTCTACTTACGGTTGTTCACAAAATAACCTAAATCTTATTTTTGCAGATACGGCTTCTATGACCGCCGCAGAATTAGAAAGTACTTGTAATACGAGTACAGGAACGATGACTTATGCGATTGCAGGCGCATTTCAACCTATTCATTTATTTTCGACTCTCAATGGAGAAAATGCAAACGGCGATTGGAAGGTTTGTTTTTATGATAGTTTTGCTGGAGCAGATCATGGTATAGTAGAGGAAATTACTTTAATTGTTAATCCTAAAAAATCAACCATTACTTGGTGGGATGCGGCAACAGGTGGAAATCTATTATATACAGGAGAGACCTTTGATCCGCTAAGAAGTGGCCACGTCGTTTCTAACAAAACAAGCAATACCATGTTTTGGGCACAATGCGAATGTGCTAGCTGCCCTAGCCAAAGAACTGAAGCAACTTTCATAGTAAGCGGCCAGTACTATTTTTTAGATAATGATGGTGACGGTTACGGAGATGCAGAAAATGTAAGGGTCGTTTGTAATGGCGATAGTCCTTTAACCAATTATATAACCAATTTTACAGATTGTGACGATGATAATAATAGTGATGTCATGATGCAAATTGATGATCAACCTGTCTCAACAGGGATGCATCAAGCCAATAGTATGATTTCCTCGGAAGGGATGATTCAATCGGGAAGTAGTTTAGTCACTTTTCAAGCAGGTTCAGCTATTATCTTAAGCCCTGGATTCCATGCACAGGCAGGTAGTAGTTTTTTGGCTAAAATAGATAGTTGTGGTGCTTTACCGTCTAGTATCATTTCTAAAGCACCAAGTACCGCTAGACAAACAAAACCTAGGTTAACTATCGAAAATCAAGCAAAAAATATTGACCTAAAAGTGTTTCCTAATCCCTTTCAACAGCAGACAGAGATCGCTTTTCGATTAACGCAAAAAGAGCAAATTTCCTTAATGATTTATGATGGATATGGTCGATTGGTCAAATCTTATTACCAGCATGAGTGGCAAGAAGCGGGAATGTATCAAGTAACCTTTGAGGCGCAAGCATTTTCTACGGGCGTGTTTATTGCTGTTCTGCGAACAGGGAACGATTTAGTGAGTAAAAGAGTTGTGATGGTAAGATAACATAAAATCTTATTGATGAAAAGAACAATAGTTGTTGGCGATATACATGGTTGTTTTGATGAATTTCGGATGCTTTTAGTAAAAGTAAATATCACCTCATCAGATGAAATTATCTCTCTAGGAGATATAGTAGACCGAGGTCCAAAATCTAAAGAATTATTTCATTTTTTTAAAAATAGACCTAATACTAAGGTCTTAATGGGAAATCATGAGCGAAAACATTTAAATAATGTTTTGAATTATTCCCAAGAAATAGTGAAAATTCAATTTGGAAAAGAATATAAAGAGTTTGTAGATTGGTTAAAAACGCTTGATTATTATTATGAGACACGAGATGCTATCATTGTTCATGCCTTTTTTGAACACGATAAACACTTGTCAGAACAGAGAGCGGATGTGTTAGCAGGAACTACTGCTGGTTCTAAATATCTAGATAAAAAATATCCTAATGATAGTTATTGGTGTCAATATTATACAGGTAACAAACCAATAATATACGGACATCATGTAGTTGGTGACTCTCCTAAAATAATTAACAATACTTATGGAATTGATACAGGAGCATGCCATGGTGGCTATTTAACAGCAATTGAACTTCCTAGTTTTAAAATTCATCAAATAAAAGCTACAAAGGATTATTGGAAATCAGAGAGAATCGAATGGCAATTGCCTGTTTTAAAAGCAAAGCCTTGGGAGAAGATGAAGTTTATAAAAATCACAAAGGAAATTCAGAAATTAAAATACATCGAGAATAAATCAATTCAAGGTTATCTAAACCAGGTAGAAAATTGGGCTAATCAGCATCAACAGTTCATAGAGGTCTTATTATCAAAAATCATTGATGAGAAGAATAAAATCTTAGAAGAATATGGAAATAGACAATTTAATTTAGAAGCTAGTCAACATCCATATAAAGTCTTTTTATTTAAAGCTTATACAGGAAGTATTTGTCTAAAAGATTTTCAACAAAACTTAGATACGCCTGAAAAGGTCAAAAAAATGGCTGTATTTCTAGGACTTCCTAATAAACCACCTTCACTTTAATTCGGTTACCAGGCTTTGGTAATTTTCCTTCATCAATATCATTCATTTCCAATAAGATAGGAATAGGAACTTGATACCTGCGAGAAATATTTTTTAAACTCTCATTGCGTTGAATCGTGTGGTATAAATAGGATTTAGGTCGCTCTGCTACTTTCTTTGGAAAAATAGGAGAATCTTTTAAAGATTGAATAGGTTTTGGTGAAATACTAGCTAACGGGGCAGTTATATTATTACTATTATTTGTAGCATTAACGACGGTAATAGTATTACTTTCGTAACTAGGCGCAAAGAGTAATAACTCTTGTCCTGGTGTTACTTGATCTGTTTTTAAATCATTCCAAATTTTTAAATGAACTGGGTCACAGTTAAATAACTTGGCTAAAAAAGGTAAATTGTCTCCTTGTTGAACCGTATAATAAGATTTGGTATAAAGTGGTCTACCGGTATTTTTTCTGCCAGAAGGACTGCGATTGATTTTTCGGCCATCAGGTCGACTAAAGTGAATATTAAAATCATTCATCACTCGCTTCGGAAGAATTAGAAATTGACCTTTCGGATTAGCTGGAATATAGTCTTTTTTATAGGAAGGGTTTAAGGCACGAATCGTAGTAATAGACAAGCCAGTTAAAGCAGCAATTTGATTAAAATCTAAAGTTTCATATACTTTGGTAACATCGGTCAACTGCAAATCCATTTCGGGATAAGTCGGGCTTAAATTATGTTGTTCGTAATTTTGTAATAAGTAAGCTGCAGCAATATAAGCGGGCACATAATTTCTTGTTTCTCTGGGCAAATATTTTCTGATTTTCCAGAAATTTTTACTTCTACCTCTTCTGACGGCTCTACTAACATTTCCACCACCACTATTATAAGCTGCTATTGCCAATGGCCAGTTTCCAAACCGTTTGTATTGTCTTTGCAAATACCGCATGGCCGCATCTGTAGAAAGATGAGGGTCTCTACGTTCATCAATCGTATCATCAATTCTTAGACCGTACTCTTTACCTGTTAACTTCATAAATTGCCATAAACCAACTGCCTTAGCACTTGAAATGGCTACAGGATCTAAGGCAGATTCGGTAACAGATAAATACTTTAAGGCATCGGGTAAATCATATTCTTTGGCGTACTTCTGAAAGATAGGAAAATACATGACTACTTTTCCTAACATTTCTTCCGTTTTATTTCTATGCTTAATGGTATAAGTTCGAATATAACTTTTGACAACATCCGTATAGCGTGGAATGACACAACTGGCAATACCTCGCAAACGCATCCGTATATCTTCATCTGTATATAAAGGAATGGTTTTATCAGTAGAAGTACTAGTATACTGTGCATTTAGATTCCCTGCAATGACAAAGGCAAAAAGAGTAAAAAATGTAAGCTTAATGAGATTCGTCTTCATCGCAAAACGATAGTTAATAGAGGTTAGTTGATAAATTCATGTTGTTGTAACCGAGAATGGTATAATAAGTCAGATTGATGGGGAAACTGATTATTGAAAAACTAAACTTATATTTAGCAATCAGTTCTTAACTGGGCGTTTATAGAATAAGGTAAAGGTAGTAACATTTGGAGGCATAATAAAAGATTTGTCACTGTTTATAAAAACATTAACATAGGCACTTCTATTATCCACTAAGTTATTTCAATTTTCGTGCCTAATGCCTCCTTTTATATAGCAATTAGGAAGTCTTAACATTTGGAGTTGGAGCTAGATGTTGGTTACTGGATGCTAGCTAGGACATCGCTAAATGATAAATATTTCTTAGCGGTTACAAATCAACCTATCTACCTCAATCATATCATCAAGTATCCAATATAGTATCTTTTAATTCACTTGATAAGCCACCCCTAGTTTTTTTAATTTTGAAATTAGATCATTATCTGCATTGACGGTTTGTGTTTTAGCCACCAACTGTAATTTCATTTTAGCGGCTCGATCAATCAAATGTATTTTTAATTTATGTTTTCCAGCGTGTGCCTTACAGGTCATTTCAATATTGTGTACTAATTCTTTGGTCAAACTTTCAATCGGAATACGTAAGGTCAGCGAACTCGTCATACTAGCGGCCACATTTTCTAATAATTCGACTTTACTAATCTTAAACTGATAATCGTCTCCACTCCATTTTTTCTGGAAGGTTCCATGAATGTATAAGGCTTGACCAACCTCAAATAAGTGTTTGTATTTTTGATAATCTTCGCTAAATAACGGAAACTCCATAGACCCATTATAATCCTGAATAGTGAAGAATCCAAAACCTGTTCCTTTTTTACTAATTCGATGATTGGCAGCGGCGACAATCCCCGCTAATTTTAGGGGTTGCCCTTTGATAGATTCTGCTTTTTCTAAACTACAAGTCGCAAAATTATCTACTTCCATTTTGTAATCATCTAATGGATGACCACTAATATAAATACCCGTTACTTCTTTTTCTCTCGTTAGCTTTTCAATTAGACTCCAAGGTTCTGCTACAGGCATTGGTGGTTCTGGAATTAAGACCTCATCAGAATCTCCGAATAATGAATTGACGTTTTGTGCTTTTTGTAATTGATACGCATTGCCATATTTCAAGGCATGCTCAATGAGGGTATCATATTTGTCGGAAGGCGCAAAATATTGTGCTCTGTCTACATTCTCAAATTCATCAAATCCACCTCCTAATGCTAAACTTTCCATGATTCGCTTGTTGACCGCTTTTAAATTTAAGCGTCGAACCATCTCAAATATATTCTTGAAAGGCCCATTCTTTTTACGTTCTTCTAGGAATGCTTCTACTGGACCTTCTCCCACGCCTTTTAAGGCAGACATCCCAAAGCGAACTTGCCCTTTAGGGTTTACCGTGAAATTCAAATGGCTTTCATTAACATTCGGGCCCAATACATCTAGTTCCATTCGCTTACATTCTCTTAAAAAGAAGGTCACTTTGGAAATATCACTTTTATTATGCGTGAGTACCGATGCCATAAATTCGGCAGGGTAGTGTGCTTTTAAATAGGCAGTTTGGAAGGCGACAAAAGCATAACAAGTAGAGTGAGATTTATTGAAGGCATAAGAAGCAAAGGCTTCCCAATCCTTCCATACTTTTTCTACTACTTTTTCTGGATGCCCATTTTTAGTACAACCTTCTAAGAATTTCGGCCACATTTTATCTACCAAGGCTTTTTTCTTCTTTCCCATCGCTTTTCTCAGAGTATCGGCTTCCCCTTTAGTAAAGTCCGCTAATTTTTGGGAAAGCAGCATTACTTGCTCTTGATATACAGTAATTCCCTGCGTTTCTTCGAGATATTCTTCCATCTCTGGTAAATCATAAATCACAGGTTTTCGACCATGCTTTCGCTCAATAAATTCAGGAATGTATTCTAATGGACCAGGTCGATAAAGGGCATTCATGGCAATAATATCTTCAAACTTGGTCGGTTTTAATTCCTTTAAATACTTCTGCATGCCCGTACTCTCATACTGGAAAATACCAACGGTTTCTCCTCTTTGGAATAACTCATAAGTTTTTACATCGTCTAATGGGAAATCATCTGGTACGAGATCTAATCCATGCGTATGTTTAACCAATCGAACGGCATCTCGAATAATCGTCAAGGTTTTTAACCCCAAGAAATCCATCTTCAATAAACCTGCATCTTCTGCTACACTATTATCAAACTGAGAAACTAACATCCCAGAATTCTTATCTGTTTTTACAGGTACATAATTGGTAATATCATCTGGTGTAATGACGACTCCACAAGCATGTATGCCTGTATTTCGAATAGACCCTTCCAATTTTTTAGCTTGACGAATCATCTTCCCAATGTCATCTTTCGCTTCTGATAATTGTCGAAACTGATAGGCTTTTTCGACATCTTCAGAATTCATTTTTCCCTTTAACTTGGGTTGAATATCTCCATCGGCTAATACTTTATTTAAGGTGGCCCCTAAATTAAGCGGGAAAGACTTAGCCACTTTATCCACTTCTGACAATGGAATATTCATTACCCGTCCAACATCTCGCAAAGAAGACTTGGCGGCCATCGAACCGTAAGTAATAATTTGGGCAACTTGGTTTCGACCATATTTATCAATGACATAATCAATGACTTTTTGTCGGCCTTCATCATCAAAATCAATATCAATATCGGGCATCGAAATCCGTTCAGGATTCAAAAAACGCTCAAAAAGTAAATCGTATTTAATCGGGTCAACGTTGGTGATATTGATACAATAGGCTACTGCTGAACCTGCAGCTGATCCCCGACCGGGGCCTACCGAAACCCCCATTTTTAAGGCAACGGTGGTGAAATCTTGAACAATTAAAAAATAGCCAGGATAACCTGATTTTTTGATGACATCTAATTCAAAATCCAATCGTTCTGCTATAGGTGGCGTAATCGTTCCATAGCGTCGTTTAGCACCTTCATAAGTCAGGTGTCGTAAATAATCATCTTGGGAAGTAAAGCCTTCTGGAATTGGGAAGTTCGGCAACAAAACATCTCTGGCAAGTGTCAGAGGCTCTATTTTGTCATAGATTTCCATTGTATTATCAATAGCTTCTGGAACATCATGGAACAAAACATTCATCTCTTTTTGCGACTTAAAGTAAAAGTCAGAACTAGCAAATCTAAATCGTTTTTCATCCGCTACTAAACTATTCGTATTGATACATAATAATAAATCATGCGGTAACGAATCTTCTTCATCTATATAATGCGCATCATTAGTGGCAATCAGTTTTAGATTATACTTACGAGCAAATTTGAGTAATACCTGATTGACATCTTCTTGACTAATGCCTAAGTTATCAATGTTTTCTAAACCTCTGTGTCGTTGTAATTCAATATAAAAATCATCTCCAAAAAGGTCTATCCACCATTTTAACAGTTTCTCCGCTTCTTCTTCTCCTTGATGAATAATGGCTTGTGGAATTTCTGCCCCAATACAACAACTAGTCGCAATGAGTCCTTCGTGATATTTTAATAATAATTCTTTATCAATTCTAGGAAATTTAGAATACAAACCTTCTATAAAGCCAAGTGAACAGAGTTTACAAAGATTTTCGTAGCCCTTTCTATTTTTGGCGAGTAATAATTGATGAAACCGTCGATCTTTCTCTCCTTTAGATTTGGCAAAAGATTTAATATGGCGATCTTTTACCATGTAAAATTCACAGCCAATAATGGGTTTGACTCCTGCTTTTTCTGCTTCTGCGACAAACTTGAAGGCACCAAACATATTGCCATGGTCGGTTAGCGCAACACCTTTTTGCCCATCGGCAGCGGCTTTGCGCATCATAGTGCCTATTTCACAAGCACCATCTAAAAGGGAGTATTGGGTATGGCAATGCAGGTGTACAAATTCTGGCATGATTGACGTTTGTGTAGTTAGATGATTTTTAAGATGAAATTGTGTCAAAAACACAATTTACTCATTATCAGCAGTATGTTTATTTCAGTAGAAAAGGAGGTGTAAAATACACAAAAAGTCGAATAAATGGTAAAATTTAGAGGGTTTAACTAAGGAAAAAAAGACTAAGCTAGTTTTCTATCTAAAAAAGGGATTAGAATGCTTGATTCTAATCCCTCTATAAAATGCCCAAATTACTAGAAACGTTATTTAGGTATCAATGCTTTGATGGCGTATAATAATTCTTTCCCATTTGGTGTACCTAATCCTGTTGTAGGACTCCAGCCTGGAGCAACTGGATAATAACCATTATTGCCTGAAACGACTGGATTAAAAGCTTTGCTATTTTCTAATTTATACAACCACTCATTGATATAACCTAATCGATAGCCTAATGCTTTGTTCAAGCGAGCAATTAAAGCTGCCCATACGGGAGTAGCCGCACTAGTTCCAGAACCTATGGCCAATATTTTGTCTTTAAATACAATTTGATAAGGTGTTTGACTACTTGCATTGGCTGCTACATCTGGAACACCTCTGGATATTCCACCTGTTGCAAAATAATGAGTTCTATAAAAATTAATAGCTGTTTTTTGATAACTAGGAGATTGATACAATTGACTATATCCTCCTCCAGAACCATTTGTTTGTTCACTGCCAAGATTTTGAAACCATACAATTTCTTGATAGTGACCATTACTAGGGTATAATGCGGTACCTCCAACTCCAAGAACCAATGGATTAGAAGCAGGAGACATAACATTTAAATATGGTCGCTTATTATAAGCGCCATAATCTCCTGAAGCCGCTACTAGGGTAATGCCTTTTTGGGCGGCTTGTTGACATAAAAGCGTTAATTTTTGATTTTCTGATGGGGTTAAATCGTATTCAGATAACGCCCAACTTATAGAAAGAACAGAAGGTTTATTAGTTATATCATTTATTGCTGAATGAATGCCTTCATTTACAGACTTTGCATAATAGAGGACTATTTTGGCTTTGGGAGCTAATCCTGCTATTAATTCAATATCCATTGTCACTTCTATATTATCTACCATTTGTGCAGAAGGAGGAGCCTTTGGTTCTGCTCCTACTATTACTACTTCAGGAATGGGTAAATTATTCATTTCACAGTATTTACTAAGATCCTCTTGGCTAAAACTACCACCTAATTCGATGACTCCAATACATTCTCCTGCTGCATCGTTGCCTGGGAAATTATAGATAGTACTAATATCTTTTGGTGTATACCCTTTAAAACCAGTAGTGCTTGCCGTATCGACTTGTGCGTTGCCTCTTCTAGCCTTTCTTCGACCTTCCTCTAAATTACCTATATGAAGAACATGGTCTACTAAGGTTTCTGGTAACTTTAAACAGCCTAAATATTCTGTATGTAAGTTGCCATCAGCAGCTTTGAAATTTGAAAATTGAACATTAAAAGCCCTATTGAAATCAGCGACTTTACCTTTTACCTCAATTTTTCCAGTACTCACTTTTCTGCTTGAAATTTTTAGGCAATTATCTTTAACAAATTTTCTTAAGGCTTTTATGCCTACTTTAGTAGCATTAAAGTTTTTGTTTATGTAATTTCTATTGGATGGATGGGTAGCCAATAAAACAGTTTCTTTAGCTATTTTTTCTTCTGTTTTTTTTTCTGGATGAAGAAAAAAGATTAGGGTTAATTCCTCATTTAAGCTGGCGTAACTGTGCCAATTTTGAGGACACGTTGATGGATTTGTTGAAAAAATAGGATGCATTTTATTAATTTTTTAGGATTCAAGAGAATTATTATTCAATTTGATATAATGCCTAGAGTAGCAGCATACTTGGTAAATTTTTATCTGCCAGTCTTAGGTAAAAATACCCCGTACCAGAAACACCTAACATTAAGCCAGGAGTATAATGTCTACCTGAACTCAATCCACTAGGGTCGTTGATACCACTAGGCCAATCCGTTCCTGTTTTATCATATAGTTCCACACCCAGTTGACCAACCTGCTCGGCTAATTGAATATACATTTGATTAGATAAAGTGTGGCCTGCTGCTAATAGAATGTCGGCGTTTCCTGCCAAACCATGACATAAGGAAAAATTTCCAAGACTTACATTTTGTAATGTTTTGTAAACACTTCTATAAGTCGTGTCAAGTGCGATTTGAGCCTCTTCAAAAAGACTAGCATCTCCTGTTTGTTGATAAGCTTTGATTCTGGATAGGGCAATACCGGGTGCACCATGACACCACATTTCTCCACAAACGGCAGGACTATTAGGCGTAGCTTGTTCTTGCGCTCTTAAATCAGGCCAATTTCGCTGCTGTGCATTATAATGTTTTCGTTCAAATTGATAACCACCATTAGCTGCAGCAAGATATTTGGCTTCATTGGTTACTTTATATAAATCTAAAAAGGCATTAGCGATGCCAGCTGCACCATGAGAGTAACCTGTTAACCCATTTTTTGCACCAATAGATTCCCAAGACCAGCTAGTGCCTTCTTTCTGAGCTTTTTCTAATAGGAAGTTACCACAGTTTTTAGCGGTTTCGACTAAATTAGTTGTTTGTTCAAAATTATAAACGCCTAATAAGACAGGGATTGCTCCTGCTGCTCCTGCGATAAGATCTACTTCTTCTTCGTTTGGCCGTTGATCACTTAAAGCGTTAAGTATTTCTAATCCTTTTGCTTTCCATTCGGGGTTATTTAACGTCATACCTACTCGCCATAAAGTAAACCCTAAACCTAGTTGACCGCCAAAAAAGCTAAATTTGGAAGGAAGCGGCTCTTTTTCATGTTGATGTAATATATTCTTGACGCTTCCATCTACTAATTGATAAATAATTGAATCATTTGTTCTTACATATAACTCAGAAAGAAATAGTAGAATCCCAGATAATCCATTATAAATATCTGCCTTAAAGGTTCTCTGAACGATTTGATATTGACCTTTGGTCACTTCAAGGCTTCCTCCTTGCCAATTACAAAAACCTTCTGGCGACCATATTGCATCTTTAGCTAATTTTTTTCCGATATTATGAGCAGTCGTTAAGAAAGAGGTAGTGGTTTGTGGGCTTATGTGGTTTTGTAAGTTATTCATGAATATATTTTTATTAGATTGATGAATTTAGGCGTTTTCGATGATTTATTTTTGATTTGCCAAGCGATAATTTTAGGCACGTAATAAAAAATGTTTGGTATGAGGGTTGATTGACATTTGCTGAGGATTAATCCCTTTTTTTAGTAATGCTTGACAGAGGCTTTCAAATTTTTTCTTCTTACTTAGTTTTAGTTTACTTAGCGTTACTAATGCCTCCGCTATAATTTTGCAGCGACTCATGCCAAAACTTTGACCATCTCCTGGATCTTCTGCTCGACTAACTCCAGGATGAAGTATATCTGTAAAAAGTGGTACTTCCCGTTTTAAATAAGGCTGGACTGCTTGAATGATAATAGGAAGAATACTATTGATGATACTTAAATCGGTTTTATCAAAATAGAGTACCGCACTATCACTTCTGTTGAATAAATCGGGGTGATTTAAACATTTAAAATTAAAAGGAATTCGATAATCGTTTAATAATTTAGTGATTTGCTCAATTAATAAGGCTGCTCCTTTAGGCTGAATATTCCAGTAGATTCTTATCATATTGCTATCTGGAGCTAAGTATTCATTTCCATGCACATGATAAAAAACAGGCTGTACGATTCTGTTTTCTTTTTGGCGATAAAAATGGATGGTTTGGTTAACCGTTAATTGAGATTGATAAGGATTAGGTACATAAGTATTAGGCTGAACAGGTCGAAGTTGTCCATTTTTTTCTGCAAAACCACTTCCATTTGGCTGAACAGAATAGACCCTCCAATTTGGATCAGGTTGTTGAGTAGAATAATTGGCTTTTGACAATTGATTCATAAACTCATTCCTTTCTTTGACAGATGGTAGCTTCAAATGAACCGCTTCATCTGGTATTTCGCAATAGAAATTACTATACAGCGCATTGGTAAGGTGCTGTATCAATGCTTTTTTTTGATGAATAGGGTCTTGCTCCTCGTTTTTGCCAAAAAGCGCTAAATCACCGATATATTCGAACTTAGGTTGTTGTTGATAGACAGGTATTTTTTTACCAGCTATTTCATAATTGTGATTATCAATGATTTTTACTTTTTCAAGGATATTCATCAATTGCTGTTCGTGTAATTTTTTTGATATTGTATTCATGATAAAGAGATTCCAATTAATTCTTCTGCTGATTTTGCAGGATTGTTAAAAATATTTTTTGCAACTTGAATCAAGGTAGAAACGGGTGGCAATAATTGATTAGGGGTAGCCACATTTGCCTCTTTTGCGGTCTGTAGTAATCGAGCGGCTGTATATTTAATGACTTTTTCTAATTTGATTTTTGCTACAGTAACTTCCCAATTTTGATTGCTTACATATTGCGTCCAAAAAGCTTTTGTACAGGCTTTTATAGCCGCTAACGTCCACAGTTCATTTTGCGATGGTAGCCTGTTTGATGGAACTTGATTTTGTCCAACACTTATTGCCCAAAAAGAAATATAAGCTTGCATAAAGCCAGCAACATCCCATAATGGATCACCTATATTCGCAATTTCCCAATCCACTAATTTTAGTGTTGTTGTGTTTGGACTATTAATTTTCAAAAAATTTACTAGCTTTATGTCTCCATGAATAAGACTATTGCCCTTCCATTCTTGGAAAAGTTCATTGATATTTTGACTTAATACTTCATCTTGTTGAATAGTTTTAAAGAGTATATCCTGTAAGGCTGGCATATCGTTGGATTTTAATATCCAAGGAATTTCTCTATTCAAAAATTGAAGAGAATTGTTTCTGACTAAAGTATCAGATATATCTTTATGGAAGGTAGATAGTATATTCGCCATCTCTTGGGCATCTGCGGGAGACAATTTTTGCTGGGCTATATAATACTCATATAAATTTTGAGTATTGGGATAATTTTCAGTAACTAATACATGTTTGCTGGGATCATAACCATAATAGGAAGGGATATATTTTTTTAAATCGCTGTAGGATGGAGCGGAATGGATTAGATAGTGAACCGTTGCATCTTTTTGCATTAAGTACACATTTTGTGGATCCATACTAACAAGTTGTTTGACAAAGAGCCCCTGATCGATGCTCGTCGAAATATGGAAAATACAGTTTCGACTTTGAGTTTGACTCATAACAAAATCACCATTTGCTAGTGTTAATGGTTCTAAAAAACCTTTATCAACTAAATAATGAGCTATATTTTTTGTGGTAAGGCGCATATTCTTTGTTTTGAAAAGGGTATTGATGAACTTCCATTCATCAATACCTTCGTAAAAAAATAGCTAAAAACTAATTAAGCTTTTGATGCTATTGGATATTAACAGCCAGCAATTGCGGTAACTATACAAACTGCTGGTATAGTACAATGTACTGTCGGAAATGAAAACTGTGCTTGTGCTCCTGTATTAGCAGGAGGACAAGAAATTGTATTCGGGCAGCCTATTCCTCTTGTTGGGAGACACCCAATTTGTGTACAAACAGTCGCTAAAGTATGAGTAGGTTGATTACAACCTAACCAACCTGTTGGGCCGACAGTTCCTGCAACTTGTGCTGTAGTAGCAGGAGGACAAGAAATTGTATTCGGGCAGCCTATTCCTCTTGTTGGAAGACACCCAATTTGTGTACAAACAGTCGCTAAAGTACGATTAGGTTGATTACAACCTAACCAACCTGTATGACCAACCCCTACTTGTGCTTGCGCAGTCGTAACTGGTGGACAAGAGATGGTATTTGGACAACCCATTCCTTTAGTGGGTGTATGACATATTGGTGTTAAAGTACACACAGTCGCTGGACTTCCTACACCCGTTGGTTGGTTACAACCGAGGTGACCAGTACAACCAATTAAATGGGTTGGCTGAACGGTTGTCGTCATGGTTGGTATTTCTGCTTGTGCAGTTGTAGCTACAATAACTGTGGTAGCAACAGTAGTTTCATGGATGGCCGTTCTTGTTATGGTATTCGCTATGGTATTATGAATAGTACCTGTAATAGCATTGGTCGCAGCCTGTGTAGCATGAACAGTTGCATTAATCGTATGCTTAATCGGGTCAAAACAATGACTTGTTGGAAAACTAAATTGGGCTTGTGCTCCTGTATTAGGAGGACAAGAAATCGTATTCGGACAGCCTATTGCTCTTGTGGGTAGACACCCAATTTGTGTACAAACAGTCGCTAAAGTACGTGTAGGTTGATTGCAACCTAACCAACCTGTTTGACCGACTGGACCGACTGGACCGGCTACTTGCGCACCAGCTTGACCACATCCTTGATAGCCTGTACAACCTAATAAATGGGTTGGCTGAACGGTTGTCGTCATGGTTGGTATTTGTGCTTGTGCAGTTGTAATAGTTGTAGTAGGCATTACAGTTGTCGCTATTGTATTATGAATAGTTCCTGTAATAGCATGAGTTGCTGCTTTTGTAGCATTAGCAACTGTATTTATAGTATTAGCAACTGTATTTACAACATGATGCATAGTCTGATTAACCGTTTTCACAACTGGATCAAAACAATGACTTGTTGGAAAACTAAATTGAGCTTGTGCGCCACCTTGTACCGTAGTTGTTGGTTGTGGACAATGTTGATAGCCTGTACAACCAATTGGAAGCGTTGGGCATTGAGCCGAACCAATTGTATACAAAGTATTGACGGGACACATCTGAGGTATTCTTGTTGGAAGTACAGTAGTCGTAGGTGATTGTGCACCTGCTTGAGGAGGACAACCAAATGAAACTGGTAATACTCCACAGGATCCTGGTAGAGCAGTTATTCCCGTAATTTGAGCTTGTGCACCATTACAATGAGCCAATGCAGTCACAGCTGGAATAGTTACCGTGATAGCTGGCCCTGTAGGAATTACAGTTGTAGTCATTGTTAAGCAACTAGTGCTCAATGTAGGAAATTGTGCTTGTGCGCCTCCTTGAGGAGAACAACCTATTGAAGGTGGACACATCGTAGGCCAAGTTGGAGGCGGTAAATAACATACCGGCATTACTGTAGGGCATGGATATTGTGATAACATAGATAATGAATAGATTTAAGAGGTTATTGAATTTATTCAGTAGGAAGGGGTGAGTTTGGATGCTTTTCCCCTTCTCATAAGGTGCTTTAGCTTTGGCTGAAGCGCCTTTTTCATTTCAGTTTAAAAACTAATGAAATGGCTTTTAGGCATTTAATTTTCCTTGAACATTGTAAAGTTGTTGTCCTCTACCTAAAATTACCATTGAGATGTGACCACCAATCTCCCCGTTTTGTGAGAATGTAAGCGATACATTTTCATAATGAAGATTATGTGAGTCTACGTTTTCGAGTGGCATTTGCATAGTAACTAATAATGCTCCATTGAAATATAGGAGACTGACAGTACTAGACTTTGCATGATCTTGTACATAAAAAGGAGGTGCATTATAAAAGGCTACATGCCCAGCTCCATTAAAGTAAAAATTGATTAAATGAGGAGCAGCATCATGCGCAGTTGTAATGGACCATTCTCCTTTGTAAGATTGACCCTCTTCCCCAACTGGAATGAGCTCTACTAAATACTTAGACATAGTAAATAAAGATTTGAATAAAAGAGTTAATTGACTTAATCCTTTTATAGGGTTTAAAAAATAGAATATAATGCTATAGCATGTTGTTACCGTTATAGTTCTATTGCTGTTAAGCAACTAAAAATTGCTAGTTTAAGAAAACTGCAAGTATGTTTTTTATGGACTATTTTATTAGTAAATAATTGGACAGAATTAAATCTAAGTTGTTTTATGATCTTAGGGATCAGATACTAGGATCAAGGTAGTACCTGAGTACGTCTAGCTTGATTTCTAGTATCTTTTATAAATTTATATAGCTCCCTAGTCCAAATTTCGCATAGAATTATTAGGCGTTATTATTGCAGAACGCTTAAAAAAATCACTTAGAAAGTAGATAAAAAGTAAGATTCTTCAAATAGTGGAATTACTGTTGACCTACTTCTATAAGTTTAAGTAGAAGCTTGTTTATTGCTTTATAGTATGTATAGAGCTTTAGCTAAATAACCGATACTTTTAGCTGTCAGAAGCTAAAACGACAAGGTGTAAATACCTGTAAATAAGTAATTTGACCGAATTTTTTCTTGACTTCTGACGGTTTATTTGATGATCATTTTTTTAGCTAATAATCTATAATAGTATAATAATAAATTGAGAGAGTAATGTTAGGAGATCAATATATTGTTGTATTACAAATATATGAGGTTTTAATGTTTGCTGTTTTGCCAAAAACGCTCCATAATTGCCAACAATACCTCAAATTTACCGCCAGCCATTTTCTCTGAGAATTTCTAGGGGTTTTTTACCATAAATATTTTCAAAATGCTGCGTAAAATAGCTCGATTTTTCAAAACCTACGGAATGAGCAGTTTCTTTAACCGTTAGAAATTGCCCCTTTTTTAAAGCATTCATAGCTTTGTTTAAGCGATAATAACGTAAATATTGTCTAGGTGGTAATCCGCTATACTCCTTGGTTTTACGAATTAGTTGTCTTTGGCTAATTTCCATTTTACTAGCTAACCATTTGTTGGAAATTGTAGAATCATTTAATTTTTCATCAATAGCTTTATTGAGGCGTTGCATCCATAAACTAACATTATGAAAATTAAATTTTGGTAGAGAAGAAGTTTCTAATGGGGTCACGATGTTTACTTTTATATATTTAGAAATTATTTTGCCTTACCCTTTTGCTGAGTATGCGAAGTGATTAAGGTAAAATAAAAGGAAACTTAGTTTGCACAATATCGATTCATCCTGACATTATATATTTGTTTATTGTCAAAATGTTTAATTTGAGCACATATTGTTTTTTTTATAAACCAAGTAGTTTTAGTATATAAAATTTTTTGAAAGAAATACCTTAGTAAGGGTTACTTGTTTGAAATTGGAGAGCTGATAATTTATAACTGCAATATATATGTTTATTCTGTAATTTGTGTTGAAAAAGATACTTCATTTGCGCCAAAAGCACCTTATTTATGCCTAACAATAACATTAATGATAAAGTATAGAAACCCATGAAAGCATATAACCTAAAATAGAACTTCCTTGAAAAGAGAACAGAAGTCAGGCTGTCCGTTTTATGGACTATCAGAAGTCAGTAATTATTCAATTATAATGGCTTTTAGCAATTTACAGCTAATCATTCTAACTGACAGAAAATCTCACTTCACCACCTGCATGTATAGTCGTGCTGATTTTCGGCCAGACTTCTGACCTCTAAAAATGCTCCTTTTATTGGCTAATGCTTAATTTATGTAATAGTCTAGCCTAAGCTAAAATTTTAGCTACCAAAAAAGCATGAATCTCTTCTTTGGTAGCTGTCTCGCCAAACTGCACAGGCTGCCCAAATTTAACGGACAACTCCACTCCACGTTCTTTAAATTTTAATCCTTTTTTATCAAAGGCTGCTCTAAAACCATCAATTTTAACAGGAACAACTATCGGATTGAACGACTTGATTAAACTTGCAGACCCTTTCCGAACTGGCGCATTGGGTGTCGTTGTTCCTTGTGGGAAATTAATGACCCAACCGTGACTTAACGCAGCTTTAATCTTGGCAGGTGCTCGAAGGTCTGAATTGCGTTTGACATCCTTTCCATTACTCCGCCAAGCACGCTTAACGGTAACTGCGCCTGCATAAGAAAATATCCTAGGCAACAAACCACTTTTCTTCATAGTTTCTTCTGCGGCAATATAATAAGACCGTACTCTCGGCATCATCAAGTAAATAGGGAAATTAATATTTTTCATTCGCCATTTATCACTACTAAAAATATGATTGAAGGCAAATACATCCGCAAAGTAAGTTTGGTGATTGGATACAAAAAGCACATTCTGTCTAGGCAAATCTCTCAAAATTTCCATGCCTTCGACATTCATTTTATTGACAATATTTAAGCGTCGATAAGTGGCGATGCCAATGATGCTAGTCAATGCCCTTTTTAGTAAAATTAAATTACCAAAAGGGTCTTTAATACGTCTGCCAAATTTGGTTTTCGGAGGTCGTTTTTTAATTGGTTTTAGTTTAAACTTTCGGTCAATTCGCTTTTTAAAAAGCTTTACCATATTTTTTTTTTAGGTCGGTGATTTATAGGATACCGTTTTTATTTGGATTAATTCCTATTTGTTTAAAAGGGTATCTAATGTACTACGTATTTAGCTTTTGTTTCTGCAAAAATAAGGAGAAACTAAATTAATTTAACCAAGAAACTAAAAGTAAAAAATAATCATAGATAAATTTCCATAAACTTTATATACTTGTAACTGTTTTAATTGCTTTAGTAGTCTAATTATTAGACGAAGGGTATTTAAAAATGCCTCTTTGTCAATAAACTAGCAGTTCCATTTACCAAAAATATCGAATTCTGATTTAGGGACTATTTAAATCTGTAACTCAAAATTCGCAACTAAATAATATATGAGCCAACCCAAAACACTTGGAGAATTAAAAGCGTCCGGTTACCAATCTCGTTCTATCAAAGAAGAATTACGAGAGAACTTAATCAAAAAAATCACTAAAAAAGAGAAAATATTCAATGGCATTATTGGTTTTGATGATACCGTTATTCCTGATTTAGAAAGAGCTATTTTATCTAGGCATAATGTACTCTTATTAGGATTAAGAGGACAAGCGAAGACTCGTTTGGCTAGATTGATGGTGCAATTATTAGATGAATATATGCCCATCGTTGCTGGTAGCGAATTAAATGATGATCCGTTGAATCCAATCTCTAGGGTAGCCATTGATTTAATTGCCAAACATGGGGACGATACACCTATTGCTTGGGTACATCGAGCCGAACGATATGTGGAAAAATTAGCAACGCCCGATGTAAGTATTGCCGATTTGGTAGGAGACGTCGACCCGATTAAAGCCGCTACGTTAAAATTGCCTTACTCTGATGAGCGAGTGATTCACTTTGGTTTAATTCCACGTTCTCACCGTTGTATTTTTGTGATTAATGAATTACCAGATTTGCAAGCTAGAATTCAAGTATCCTTGTTTAATATTTTGCAGGAAGGTGATATGCAAATCAGAGGTTTTAAATTGCGTTTACCTTTAGAAATACAATTTGTCTTTACGGCCAATCCAGAAGATTATACGAATAGAGGAAGTATTATTACGCCTTTAAAAGATAGAATCGAGAGTCAAATTTTGACGCATTATCCAAAGGACATTGCAACGGCGAGAATCATTACCGATCAAGAGGCGGCGATTACAAAAGGGCAACAGTCGATTCGAGTACCAGAAATATTAAAAGTCTTATTGGAACGAATTTCTTTTGAAGCTAGAGAAAGTGAGTTCATTGATGAAAAGAGTGGGGTATCTGCTCGTTTAAGTATTTCTGCTTACGAAAATTTATTATCTGCCGCAGAACGCCGAATGCTCATCAACGGAGAAAAGAAAACCACCGCAAGAATTACCGATTTTTGGGGGATTGTTCCTGCCATTACAGGTAAGGTAGAATTGGTGTATGAAGGAGAACAAGAAGGACCTTATAGCGTTGCCATGAACCTAATCGGAAGTGCGATTAAAAAAGAATTTTTAGAATTATTCCCTAACCCGGAAAAACTAAAAAGAGGTCGACAAAAAGATCCTTACGGCACCGTTCGAGCTTGGTTTTCTGGAGGCAATGGCGTAAATCTATTGAATGACGAAAAAGATGTCAATTATAAAAAAGCTTTAGACAAAGTAGCAGGTTTAAGAAAGATGGTCGAGCATGAAGAGGTGGCGAAAGAAGATGTCTATACCTATATGGAATTGCTGTTACACGGTTTAGCAGAATTTAGTGTCATCAATAAAGATTATATTGAATCGCAATTTACTTTCCATGATTACTTGGCGAATATGTTGGGTGATTTGGGGGATGAGGAGTAACGTATAGTAGACAGTAAAAAATTAAGCAATTTTTAGTAGGTACAGTTTAGCTGTTTATTGCCAACTATACTAGATTTTGCAAAAGTTCTTAATAAATATTATATTTGTTAAGAACTTTTTAATTTTAAACTAGGCTCTTATAACCCAACGGGGTGATAGCAAGAATGCTATAAATAAAACTGATTTTTCACCTAAAAAAGCTACAAATTATAACAATTTTAGGCTTTGTAAGTGCTTTTTTTGTGCAAAATCGAGGATATTTAAACGATCACCCCGTTGGGTATCAAGAGCCTTAAACTAATGGGTGCGATAGAAAAATTAGAAGATAGAAAAACACACTTGAAGAGTATTTAGCACTAGAGGAATTAGCTGAATATTCAACTTAAGGACATTTATAGAAGAGTTAATAATTTGGGGGAAGAGGATACGCCTAAATCATATTAAATCTACAAAAAAGCAGCTCCAAAAACCCCAGCACTATCTCCCAACTTAGGCCTCAAAAAAGGCGTCTCCAAACGATGATTAAAAATATTTTTTTCTACTTCTTTTAGCCCTTCTGTATATAACAAGTCAATATTCCCAACACCGCCACCTAAGACAATCGCATCAGGATCTACTATATTAATCACACTAGACATCGCTTTACCAAAGAAATGCAATAAGCGTTTAACGGTCATCGTTGCGACTTCATCTTTATCTGCTAAATGCAAGGCGACTATTTCTTTTAACTTAAGTTGTTTATCTGCAATAGATGCATAATATTTTTCTAAGGCAATACCAGAGAAAATTGTTTCATTACAACCTGTTAACCCACAATAGCATTTACCTCCAGATTCATCTAAAAAATTATGTCCCCATTCGCCTGCGATGCCTTGTTTGCCGTTTCTTACTTTTCCATTAATGAAGAGTCCTCCGCCAACACCTGTACCCATAATAACCCCAAAGACTACTTCTGCATTAGGCACCGCATTTTTGACGGCGCCCATTTCAGTTTCTGCAATCGCGAAGCAATTGGCGTCATTGGCTAAGACAACAGGAATATTTAAAGCCTGCTCCAAATCTGCTTTTAAAGGCATATTATTTAATACAATGGTATTGCTATTTTTAATTAATTGAGAAGAAGGCTCTAAAGAACCAGGATGACCAATGCCAATTTTTTGTGGACGAATGCCCACTTCACTTGACAAGACCTCGACTATTTTGACGATTTGTTCAATAATATGATCGTAGCCTTTTTCTCGTTCAGTCGGTACTCGAAGCCTTTTTAGTACATTTGGTGTTTCTCTATCTTCTAGTACGACGCCTTCGATTTTAGTGCCGCCTAGGTCTATGCCCCATAATGGTCCCATAAGTGGAATGAATTAAAAATTGAAGAGTTAAATAAACTTCAACTTCAAATGCAACTACAACTGCATACCATTTTGAGGTTGAGATTGAGGTTGGAGTTGAGGTTGACTTTTTAATTTTACATTTCAGATGTTGACTTTATTTCACAGCAGGCTTAGTATGTTGCCCAATCTGCATCATCAAATAAGTCTCAAAAATGGTGAAAATTAAGTAAACAATAAAAAAAGGGAGTAAAAATATTTTAGAGGCAGGTTGTGCTAATTGATGATAGCCCAAAACGACAAAAAGAGAAAGGAATATTTTTCCAAAAGTAAAGCCTAAAATAACCGAGGTAAATAAATTCTTATTGGTACTTTTTGCCGTAATGCCGCCTACTAAAAACATTGCTAATGTTAATAGCATAAATAGCGCCAAGCTGAGAAAGGAGAATAATAAATAGGGCTGGAGTAATGGAAACTGACATAATGCGAACAAAAGTACAGCGGTACCAAGAGAGGTAAAGGTAAAGTATTTATAAAAAGCAGGAGCTTCCAATTATAATAGATCTTTTAGGATGGAGTAAAGGACTAGCGGCAAAGCTAGTAGGACACAAGCAGCAGTCAAGAGTGGTTTTTCTAATGCAAAATAGGCATCTAGTTTTTGACCGATGAAAACGGCAATGGCTAAAGCTATAAAGATTTGAAAAACCATTCCTGAATACTTTAAAATCTCATTAGGATTGCCTTTTTTAGGCTGTGACCTTTCCGTTTGTTTTTTTGACAATATCTTTTGATACTTTTAAATTATTAGTAGCGCTATTATTTCCGGAAGGATTGTTTCGCTTGATCGCAGCATTGATAACTGCACCTTGCTGAACGATTAATTTATCGTAAGAAGCATCTCCGTTGATAATAGCTGTTTCTTTTAGGGATAAGGTTTCTTTGACGACTAAGTTGCCATCAAAACGACCTTCTATAACTGCATTGACACAAGTAATTTCGCCTTCGACGACACCTGTTGGACCAATGATAACTTTTGCACTACACTTTAAAGTGCCATTAATTTTTCCGTCAACTCGAATATCACTTTCTGCATTGATGTCTCCTTTAATAGAGGTGCCTTTAACTAAGGTATTTAAGGAAAGACTTTTTGAACCAGTTGAGTTTGAAACATTACTCGTACTAGCCTCTTTGTTCTTTTTACTTCCAAACATAATAAAATCTCGTTTAAGTTTTTTGATAAAAGATAACTTGCAATCCTTGGTTTATCGACAAAACCAAGCGGTAAATTAAGATGTCTTTTACAGTTTTCTCACTAAGAGTTTGGTGAGTGAATACGTCTAAATGTTTAATGTCTGGGGGCGTGAATTATTTAAATTTAGCATTTTACATTTTTAATTAAAAATTCACTCTACAGTAGTTTTTAGGATTTTTTTCAATATTAACTCTTATCAGGATGCCGATTCCTGCGTACGTATTAGTTTCAGTATTTCATTATCGGGGGTAAATATACAAAAATACCCTACTTTAAACTGTTAAAAGTAGGGTATTTCTTTTTTATGTATAAAATTTTACTATTGAGATAGTTACTGAATTAGAAATTAGGACAGTAAACGTCTCTTTTTTCTTCTCCTTTGATATGGTAAATAATAGAGAATTCAAACGCACCATTTCCATTACTAGCTTGGCTTAAGTCAGAGATATTTAAATCATAACTGAATCCAAGTCCAAAATTATTATAATCAAATCGAGTAGAAACAATAACTGCATCTGCCCAAATAGTCGTAGTTTCATTCGTGGCATTGTCTTGATCAAAAGGACTTGCTCTATTGGCCAATCGAGTCCAAAGACCTAATTGGAAAGATTGATTATCGCCTCTTTTGCCATTACTCAACAAGAATTTCAAACTAGCTCCTGCATTCAATTCGAAAGAAGGCCCTTGGAATAAGGCAACTGCACCCGGTACTAAACCAATTTTTCCGCCGCCCATAAATTCACCTCCAGCGTGTACAGTAAACTTGCTGTATAAAGGCAAATCTGTTTGAGGGTCAAAAGATTGATTGGCTCTATTCAGGTGGCTAAAGGCACTACCTATATAAAAATTACTTCTTTCGTTAAAGACCGTAAACCATAATAAACCAGCAGAAAAATCTGGAAAAATGAAATTGTCATTCGCAAAATTCTCACCACTACTCAAACTTCCATCAAAGCCACCTTGTCCGTCATGTTGAGAGGCCCATTGTGCTCTGGTAAAGTCGATACTTCGTTGAGCAATGCCTCCTTCTACCCCAACTACTAGGTAATGCGATTTGCTTCTGTAGCCACCCATTCGCTTGCTATAAGAAGCAGAAATTTTAGCTTGTAAAGTTTTGAAATCTAATTGACCCGCCTTATCACCCCAAAAAGTACCACCCACACCAAAATAATCATATCTACCAACAGGAATTTTCTGATCGTAAGAAGCAGAATAAGTAGAAAAAGCATTAGATTTTAATACACTAGCCCATTGATTTCTATAATTTCCTACGACTCTCACTTGGCTATTCATGACCCCTGTTAAAGCAGGGTTCAAATTTAAAGGAGACATATAAAATTGAGAGAAATGAATATCTTGCGCCTGAACGCTCAAATAGCTAAAAGTGATAGCACAAAGGAGTAAAAAGGTCTTAAGTTGTTTCATGTAAAATATATTTAAAACGACTTTATTTTTGGTTGAGATTAGAAAATGCTACTATTAACGTTTATCAAAATGTAGCTTAAATAATAGTATAAAAGATTACGCTTCTCCAAAGATTAATAAGGGACAACCTAAAGATTTATACAAGGATATAGTTTTCAAAGGAATCTGACAATAGTAAGAAGTGATTGATTGTGCAAGATTCTTGACGAATCCCTGCTTTAAGCCTACTTCCTATACTAAAAAACTACCAGACCGACCATTTAACGCCATTTTTAAGTAGCATATTTTATCAATTTTTAATTTATCAAAATTATGCCTTCTTTTTGTCAAAGTGGTAGATTCTAGTTGCCAATTGATGCAAAGTAACTTGCCATAGACAACCTGTAATTAAGGAACAAAGCAAATAATAGGTTGAAATTGTTAGCGGGTAAGTTATTGTGAATGTCTACTGCTAATTATTTACTACCTATACTATTCTTCCTGCTTCCAGATTGCACCAAACTCGTCTACGAGGATATCATCATAATGATCGGCTTTTTCAAATAAATGTTTAAATAATTGAATGCCTGTGTCTACATTTAGATAACGATCGTAAATGAGTAAGGAAAGTATAATATCATGTCCTTTTGGATTAACGCTAAAGGTTAGTCCTTCAATTAAGTAATTCTGTTTTAGGAGGTATTCATAGAGAGGTCCGATATTCTCTTTAGGGAGGTTACATAGAAATGCATCCCCAATAATCAAGCCAGTTTTCTCATGATAGGTAATATTAATTTTAGCACTTCCTTGGTTAATTTCCCAATTATTAGGGCCTCTCCTAGATAATTTCACATCGTGACCTGTATCGGTCAATAATTCTTCAATAGTTTTACTAACACCGAGTGGTTCATAGTCTTCTTCATAAGCAGGCAAAGTCAATTTTGCACCACAATGAGGGCAATATTTTTGTACTTTTCCATTATCAAAAACCATGTTAGAACAGGCCAAACAACGAGCGCCAGATTTGCCTTGCCCCTTTTGGTAACTATGAATGGTTTCTTTTAAATAGTTAATGGGTAACGAAAAACCAATATTTTCTCCATCTCGAATCATAAACGTATTCACACCGATCACCTCTCCTGCCATGTTTAATAAGGGGCCACCACTATTTCCTGGATTCAAGGCCGCATCATGCTGCAAATAAGTAATGTCATTTTGCTGATGATGTGTACTGGAAATAATTCCTTGGGTGGTGGTATATTTCAAACCAAAAGGATGTCCAATAGCAATAGCGTGATCTCCTTCTTTTACCGTTGCTAAATCTCCTAGTTGGATCGTTGGAATATTAACCGTTTTAGGGACGGATAAAAAAGCTAAATCGTGTTTGGCATCTACAAAAAGAACATTAGTTAGCTGTCTTTTAAATTGACTACTATCTATTACGACGGCTTTATTTCCTCGAACGACATGTTCATTCGTTACAATTAGGTTATAATCTTTGATATAGAACCCCGTTCCCTTACTGTAAGGGGTAGCAATCTGAATGACTACATTTCGGTATAATTCTATGATTTCTTTCACATGCTAGGAGTTGCGAGTTGCGGGTTGCGGGTTGCGAGTTACGAGTACCAACCCGCAACTCGTAACTCGCAACTCGTTTACTCTACTTTAGTCAAATCTAAATTTCGAACCATTGTCAGATAAGATTTTGCAAATTTTACCTGCCCATCAAAAGACAATTTATGAACGTTTGGAGATAAATGGGGATATTTTTCTTTATTAGCGACTACAATTTCTTTAATCGCTTTCTTAATACCTTTTTTATTAAAAGTCTGTTGTTTTAAATCCACTAACGCTAGTTTAAATCCTAGTTTTTCAAAGTATTCCCCGTACATAATTTGATAGTACAGAAAGAATAAATCTTTGTCAGGTTTTGGAATAGCATAATTAAACAAGCAGTAACCTATTATATAGCCAGGAATAGCCATCGCTACTTTAAAGTGACCATTTTCGTTATACCAATCCATTTGATTCAGTTCTCCGTCAATAAAACTGACCACTCGGTCATGAGTAACAGGTTTGGTAATACCGAAAGAGGTTTTTACTCGATACATACCTTTAAAGAAATCCACTTTAGATTGTTTGACGAGTTGTTGGTATTCTTTTTGTAAAATGGCATTTTTTTGTAGGTTGGTCTTTGTATCTTTCGTGAAATAGAGGCGGTGAATACGTTCTAATGTTTCCATTAGCATACCTTCTGGCACCGTTAAATAATCTAATTTATAGCTTAGATTTAATAAAAGGTAAGCAATGCCACCAGGATATTGATGAGCATTTAATTTACCGTTTTCTATTTCTTGTAAAACGGCTTCAATTTCTTGAATGACAAATTGGTATTTTATTTCTTTCTCTTGTTCACTAGGATGTTCCATTAATGATTCGTCGGTATGACGTAATGCATCAAACTCATCAATCAACAAATCATCTAATTTATCTGCTTTAGTGGCAACTTCTTTTAAGGCATAATAGAGTTTATAAGGAGAAGCGTCTAGTATCTTTGTTTCAAAAATAATGGTAATGTCATTATCTGGATCCAAAGCAAAACAACTATAGCGCATTTTAAAATTCTCTTCCATTAAGCGCCGCATAAAGCCAATATTCAGTTGCTCCGTGATAGCTATTTTGGCTTCGGCTCTTATTTTTTTTCTATTAGCAAAGCCTATTATTTTTTTAGAACCTTGAATAAGTTCAAATCGGATTTCTCCTTTTTCTTCTACAAAGGATACGTTTTCTTCTTTAACATCTCTGAGGTAAGTGAAAAAGGATCGAAAAGAAGCCAGATATTCTTGCTGCTCAAATAAATTTAATGATTTTTCCCACGCAGCATACTGTTCCTTACTCTTGTAAGAATCACTATACCGACCAAATCTAATAGTAGGTTGGGGTATAGTTTCTATAGTTGAACCAAAAAATCTATCAAAAAATCCCATTTGAGGAAAAGCTAAATATTAATTTTATACCTGCGCATTGTACTTAGAAATCCCCTAAACAAAGGTTTAGCTTAGATGCACAATTTACAGGAAAGAAACAAAACGGAAAAATACTAATTTTGTACGACAATTTTAGAAATTAATCCCTACTTGATTTTTTTCTAAAACTAAGCTTACCTTTTTTTCGTTTTAGCTACGACTACGACCAACTTTTTTTGGAAAAAAACCACTATCCCTTTGAGATTTTATAGCTTTACAACTGTTTTACTTAAATTGTTACACTTTATAGTAGAGAAACAATTCAGTAAAAATTCGATTGATAAGTCTCCTGAGAGACCTGGACAGGTTTTGATAATTAAAGTTGCCTGTTACCTTGTTGCTGATAGAACATCACAACCCTAAATATTAGTGATCACTAAAATAAATACTATGTTCCGACAATATGCTTCCTATCTGCCTATTTTGCTAACGAGTTGGCTGGTTTTATTTGGTATATCTGACCTTGCGGCAACGCATAACCGAGCAGGAGAAATTACTGTAGAGCAAATTGATGCCTTGACGATCAAGGCAATGATTACGACTTATACGAAAGCTTCTAGTATTCAAGCTGATCGAGATAGTTTGACTTTATGCTGGGGAGATGGGAATTGCGATTTATTAGTTAGAATCAATGGGCCTATCGGTAATAGTGGCATTCCTTCGGGTGAACGATTACCTAATGATACCAAGGTCAATATCTATATGGCCTTTCATGTCTACCCTGGTATTGGGACTTATAAATTGTCGATGACTGATCCGAATAGAAATGGTCAGATTTTGAATGTTAATCCGCCTAATTCAGATATGGTAGAATTTCATTTAGAAACTATATATACCTTACTGAACCCTCAATTTGAAGGAAGTAATAGTACGCCTCGGTTATTACAACCACCTGTTGATATCGGTTGTGTGGGAGAGACCTTTATTCATAATCCAAATGCTTATGACGTAGATGGAGATAGCTTGTCTTACCATTTGATTACCCCCTTGAGAGGAATTGATGAAGAAACGAGCGCAAGTATACCTGTACCTAATTACCTGTTTCCTGAAGAAATTAGTCCCGGGGCTAATAATGATCATTTTTTAGATCCTGTTACAGGAGAATTTATTTGGCGGACGCCTCAGCGAGCAGGAGAATATAATATTGCCTTTATCATCGTGGAATACCGTCAAGGCATTCCGATCGATACGATGATTCGAGATATGCAAATATTGATTGAAGGAGATTGTGAAAATAAACCACCAGAGATTGAAGTGATTCGGGAAATTTGTGTCATTGCTGGAGAAACCTTAGAATTAGATGTAGTGGTGACTGATCCAGATATGCCCCTACAGTTGGTCGAATTAACAGCACGTGGAGGACCTTTTGAAGTGGAAATAAATCCTGCCAGATTGGAAGTAGCCCAAGGGTATCAACCTCAGCCTCTAAGAGGAAAATTTATTTGGGATACTACTTGTGAGCATATTTCTGACCAAGAATATCAAGTAGTTTTTCGAGCGACAGATAATAAAGAAATTACAGATAATCGAGGGGAAATTAGTTTTCTTTCTACGTTAGAAACGGTCCTAATCAAAGTAGTTGGCCCACCTCCCGAAGATGTGCAAGCAGTTGCCCTACCAGAAGAAATTAGAGTGACTTGGGAGAAACCATATGTTTGTGAAGACGCTGGTAACGACTATTTTCAAGGGTTTTCTGTTTGGAGAAGATTGGGCAGTAATCAATTCCCAATAGATACTTGTAGTCCAGGACTAGGTGGGCAGGGTTATACTAAATTGACCGTTGGATTGGTGAATGATATGGAGGACGGTCGCTATATTTTTATTGATCAAGATGTGGAACGGGGCAGAACTTATTGCTATCGAATATTAGCTAATTTTGCGCAATTATCGGCAGGAAACAATCCTTTTAATCGGGTAGAAAGTTTGTCTTCCGAAGAAGCTTGTGTGCAATTAAGTAGAGATGTTCCTTTGATTACAAAATCAAGTGTAGCTATAACCAATACCACCACAGGTAGTATAGAAGTAGCATGGACGAAACCATCTGCAACTGACCTAGATACTATTTTCAACCCAGGCCCTTATCGATATCAGTTATTGAGAGCAGAAGGATTAAATGGCACGAATTTTCAACCTGTACCTGATGCTGATTTTGAAAGTCCATTTTTTAGTACCGCTAATGATACCACTTTTTTGGATGAAGGACTAAATACCGTTGATAATGCTTATACTTATCAAGTAGCGTTTTTTGTAAATGGAGATAGTCAACCATTGGGAGAGACCAATGCCGCCGCATCTGTATTTCTAGGAGCTAATCCAACTGATAATGTAATTAATCTTAGTTGGGAAGAAATGGTGCCTTGGGATAATTTTGAATATACGATTCTTAGACAAAATGAACAAGGAAATTTTGATTCTGTAGGTACTTCCATTACCTTTTCTTTTCAGGATATGGGATTAAATAATGGACAAGAATACTGCTATAAAATAGAAAGTATTGGTACTTATGGTATTGAAGGGGTTATATCTCCTTTATTAAATTTCTCTCAAGAAATTTGTACTATTCCTAATGATGATGTACCACCTTGCCCACCAACTTTAACGGTAAGTAATATTTGTGATGATGCAACAGGAACAATAGACCCTGATTTCTTTATTAATAGTCTGTCTTGGACTAATCCAAATGAGGTTTGTGAAGCCGTAACAGATGTGGAACAATACAATATTTATTATACACCAACAGAAGGAGGCGATTTTACCTTAATAGAAACGATTACCTTTTCAGGAGAGACGACTTATGATCATCAACCTGATTTAGGTATCGCAGGTTGTTATGTAGTAACGGCGATTGATTCTAGTCGAAATGAAAGCCCTTTTAGCAATATTGTTTGTGTGGATAATTGTCCTTCGTATAATTTACCCAATACTTTTACCCCAAATGGTGACGGAACTAACGAATTATTTAAACCTTTTCCTTATCGTTTTATTGATAGGATAGAATTTAAAGTCTTTAATCGTTGGGGCGGTTTGGTTTACGAAACAAACGACCCTGCCATTAATTGGGATGGGACGAATTTATCGGGACAAGACCTTAAAGAAGGCGTGTATTTCTATGTTTGCCGTGTTTTTGAAGCGAGAGTAACAGGCGTTGTCGAACAAACTGAATTATTAGAAGGACCGATTCATTTGATACGAGGACGACAATAATCAGAAGTACACAATTTTACAATCACACAATCATTTTTAATGTTTACAGGAATTATTGAAGTTTTAGGTAAAGTAGAAAAAATTGAAAAGGAAGGAACAAACGTTCACTATACCGTTAGTTGTCCACTTTCTAATGAATTTAAAATTGACCAAAGTGTTGCGCATAATGGCGTTTGTTTAACGGTAATTGCTTTATCAGAAGGACAACACGTAGTTACGGCCATTGAAGAAACGTTGAATCGAACAAGCATCGGTGCGCTAAAAGAAGGAGATATTATTAATATAGAAAGAGCGATGTCTGCTTCTGCGAGATTGGATGGTCATTTTGTGCAAGGGCATGTAGACACAACGGCTAAATGTATTGGCGTAGAAACTGCGGAAGGTAGCTGGTATTTTTCTTTTCAGTATGAACTCAAACCAGATTGGCTGTTAGTAGATAAAGGATCTATCACGATTAATGGCGTAAGTTTGACAGTGGTTGAACCGAAAGGCGGTACTTTTTCTGTAGCAATTATTCCTTATACCTTTGAAAATACAATTTTTAAAACGATTGAAGTAGGAACGATTGTTAACCTAGAATTTGATATGATAGGAAAATATATTACGAAGTATATGCAGTTGTATAAATAAGAAGGGTTTTTTTATAAAAAATTATATGCCAAGAAATCCTCCTGTCAAATAACAAATTTTGCCGTATCGAATGGCAAAATTTGTAAAAAGGGATTTAAAGGGAGTGCTAAAATGAATTTTTCAAAGAAAAATTCATTTTAGCACTCCCTTTAAAAACCTTCTTGATTTGATTGGACTCGATGTCCAATCAAATCAAGACTCTGTGGGTATTTTCTTTTTTTATAAGCCCTCCTTTATAAGTAATTACTTGAACAAGTGTAATCGACACTTTTTAAGTAATGAGTTGATAAGATTAATGAGTTTATGAGTTAGGATGAAGGCTAAATATCCAATATTATCTCATTAACCTCATTTCCTCATCAACTTATTACCCTTTTTTTATTAAATCTTACCAATTTATCATGGCTACCTCTAACATGTCAAAGCTACTAAAAACGATCCCTCAAGTTGGACGTATCGAATGGATTGGCATACGTCCAAAGCGTAGAACGGACTTAGTAGAAGTAACTGAAGCGGAAATTAGTATAGAGGAAGGCTTAATAAAAGATCATTATACATCCAAAAAAGGAAAGCGACAAGTCACGCTCATTCAGGCAGAACACTTACAAGCAGTAGCAGGCATGTTACAGCAAACAACGCCAATTAGTCCATTTTTAACTAGAAGAAACCTAGTAGTTGCTGGGTTAAACTTAGTGGCTCTAAAAAATAGACAGTTTGCCATTGGAGCCGAAGTTATTTTGGAAAGTACAGGTTATTGTCACCCTTGTTCTCGGATGGAAGAAAATCTTGGCCCTGGTGGGTATAACGCTATGCGAGGACATGGAGGAATTACGGCTAGAGTAATTCGAGGCGGAACAATTCATAAAGGCGCAACGATTAAATTTATAGATACGAAGGAAGAAGGATAAAACAAGCATTTCAATCACTCACCAATTAATTTGATGCAATTTTTAAAAATATATAAAGGGGTCGTTTGTTTATTATGTTGCCTGTTTTTTATCAAAATGGATAATTTTGCGCAGCAACGATTCAAAGCTGGTATAAATATAGGCTTGACGGCGGCTCAAATTAACGGAGATGAATCTGCGGAATTTAATAAATTAGGCTTAACGGCTGGTGTAAGAGCATATACGATATTAAACGAAAAATCAGATATTTTAATAGAAATCCTCTTTAGCCAGCGAGGAAGTCGAACCAAGGTTTTTGACAATTCAACTACTCCACAGAAAATAATTAACCTGAATTACATCGAAGTTCCTGTAATTTATACCATTAAAGATTGGTACCAAGAGGATGAAGATTATCATAAAATGCATTTTCAGGCAGGCTTGTCTTATGGTCGATTGTTTAGTAGTGAATTCAAAAATACGGCACTCGAAGTAACCGCTCCTTTTTTGCGAGAAAATGATTTTAGTTGGTTGGCAGGTATTACATTTCATACGAATGCCCATGTAGGTTTTTATGCAAGATACACTCGTTCGATTAATTTATTATTTAGAAATGAGGACGATAATCCAAATGCAAATTCCCTTTTAAGCTTTTTTCTTACGTTTGGTGGGACTTATGTTTTTTAATTTAAAACCATAAAAATATAGATATTCTGCTTTATCTAGTATCTTTAATCCTTGAAAAACGTAAAGTTGACTAATCATTTATTCCTCAAATAATAATTTAAAACCTTACTGTTAGTAAATATAAAGTTGGTTTTAAAGAAATAGCGCCTTTTAGTAATGAAAAATAAGTTATTATATATTGTATTGATAAGCTGCATCGGGTTATTTGCTGCTAGTTGTGAAGGAAATTCGGAAGCGGATGAAAGAGCGGAGGTAAGAAAGCAGTTATGGGACAGCAAAACTGCGGATGTTAAAGTTTCTTCTTTGCCAAGTATTACTTTTGAAGAAATGAAAGTGATTTATGAAGGGGCGGACTTTATTGATATTATCTTCTATAATGTAGATTTTAGTATGAGTATCAATAACAAAACCAATATTCAAAAAATGGTTGGTTTTGTCTCTACCAATGTGGCGCAAATAAATCCAAATTGTAAGGCAATGGGACGTATTTTTTTCCAAAAAAATGGAGAAATGCTAGCAGAGGCAGATATGTATTATGATGACCAATGCAACTATTTTGTTTTCCAAAAAAATGGGAAAGCAGCTTATGCCAATGATATTACTCCTCAAGGACAAGCGTATTTTGCCAAAATATTTTCACAAGTAAAAGTAGAAGAAGTGGTAAAAGAATAGGAGAGAGGTACTCAACTTTAGTTAAGTAGTATCTACTAGTTTTTAGCAAATAAAAAGGGATTTTAGAAAAGCTTATGCTAGATTAATAAAAATCTATTGTGGAGCTTTACTAAAATCCCTTTAGTATTTATAATAGATAGTCTATCCTATAAATCTAATAATAGCGTAGTAGGATCTTCTAATAAGTTTTTAACTTTCACCAAGAAGGTAACGGAAGTACTACCATCAATGACGCGGTGATCATAGGATAAGGCTAAATACATCATCGGACGTATCTTCACTTCTCCATTAACTGCCATTGGCCGTTGTTGAATAGTGTGCATGCCCAAAACTGCCGATTGTGGCTTATTCAAAATTGGTGTACTCATCATAGAACCAAAAACGCCACCATTGGTAATTGTAAACGTTCCCCCCCTCATTTCATCCAAGGTTAACTTACCATTTCTGGCTTTTCCTGCTAATTCTTTGATTTTTAATTCAACTTCATGAAATTTTAAAGATTCTACATTGTGTACTGGAGGAACCACTAATCCCGTCGGCGTAGAAATGGCAATCGAAATATCTGCATAATCATGGTAAACCAAGTGATCTCCATCAATCATCGCATTCACATCTGGCATCTCTAATAATACCTTTGCACAAGCCTTAGAAAATAAAGACATAAAGCCCAATTTAACGCCATACTTAGCGACAAACTGTTCTTGATATTTTTTTCTTAAAGCCATTATATTCGTTAAATCTACTTCGTTAAAAGTAGTTAACATCGCTGATTCGTGTTTTGCTGCTAATAAATTTTTAGCAATCGTTCGCCGCATTCGGCTCATTTTCTTACGAGAAGTTGCTCTACTTCCGCCTACTGTAACTGGCGCAGTTTTCGCAGGTGCAGCAGCTTTTGGCGTAGGTGTCGTTGCTACTGGTGCAGGCGCTGTCACTTTATTTGCCGCCGCTTTTACCGCATCGTCCTTAGTTATTCGTCCATCTCTTCCCGTACCACTAACCGTATTAGCAGCCAATCCATTTTCTCTCATGATTTTAGCCGCAGCTGGTGAAGGGTGACCTGCAACTGCTGAGGTTTCCGTCGTAGTTGGTGTTGCTTTAGCGGCAACAACTACCGCCGCAACACTTGCACCTACTTCTATCTTCGCTACGATTGCTCCAATTTCTAAATCGTCTCCTTCTTTAGCGACATGTATTAATTTTCCTGTTGCTTCTGCTGGAAATTCTAAAGTAGCTTTATCTGATTCAAATTCGCAAATAGGGTCATCTAAATTAACTGCTTCTCCATCGCCAATTAACCATTGAGACAAAGTTACCTCGGTAACAGATTCTCCGATAGTAGGTACTTTCATCTCTACTATTTTTACTTCACCAGTACTTGGTGCTGCTGCGCTTTTTGTTTCGGCAGGTGCAGCCAGAGGTGCTGGTGCAGCGGGTGCGTCACCTCCAGCAGCTACGCTAGTATCTACTTTGGCAACAACGGCTCCGATTTCCAAATCGTCCCCTTCTTCGGCTACCCAAATTAATTTTCCTTCTGCTTCTGCTGGAAGTTCTAAAGTGGCTTTATCTGATTCAAATTCGCAGATGGCTTGGTCTAACTTGACATATTCTCCATTCCCAACTAACCATTGAGATAAAGTTACTTCGGTAATGGATTCGCCAATAGTCGGTACTTTTAGTTCGATTAAACTCATATTATTGAAATGATATTTTTTTCTATTAAATAGTAATGATGGATTTTACTAAAAAAACATCATTAGGGCTGCAAATATAAGCGGAAATTTTTAGAGGGATAATAAAATATGAAGGGATTAAGCAGACAATCTCATTATTTTAAGGATTTGTATGGTCGCTACTTTGTTTTTTAGCCCCATTCTTTTCTCCAAAACAACCAAAAAGGAATATTGTTTGCCTTTTAGAATAGTGTTTATTCTGAAATTATTCGTATGGCAGCCGCTCGCCATTAGCCCTTTGCCTTTCGCCGAATAAAACCTACTATTTGTGGTTAATACCTATTAACATCAACTAGATCGTCTAATCCAACAAACCGCCAATCTAATAGGCGATTTTCTACGGAATGTTTAAAAATCAAAACACTATCTGGATTTAAATTTACGGGCGGCCCTACGGCAAAAGTAGGAGGATTGTCTCTATCCAAAGTAGAGAAAAGACCTGAGATAAAAAAATCGACCCCTTCTTTGGTCGTATGATGAAATTGTTTGGAATAAACACCACCATCTCCGCTAATGACCATGACTTCAATACCTCGTTCTTCCAAGGCGACTAGTCGGTCATATAAAAAAGGAGGAAATCTAGAACTACCACCACCACATAAAAATTGAAAGCCATTAATGCAATTATTAGCTAAAATTTCACAAGGTATACCTGCTTCTACTTCTCCCCAAACCACCCAATGTGTCAATAAAATCAGGTGACTAGAAGTTTGTAAAGTATCGAGTAAATTTAATAGAAAGTCCGCTTGTTGTGTTCGGTATTCGCAAGTAGCATCTCTTCCTTTTACATGTCCAACATTGGTATCAAAAGTGGCAATAGTGATACCATCTTTTGTATTTGCATGAAATAATTCTCGCTCAGTTGCCGTTCGAATCCAATCTAAATTTCCATTCCGTACATCATGGTTGCCGACTGCCCAATGCGTATCTTCATTATCTAAATCAAAAATATCATCTAAATAATCTATCGTTGCTCGCTCCCTAGTTGTTTCTGAACATAAATCTCCGCCTAACCAAACCCCTTTATACGTACGATAATCAATCGTCTCTAAGCGAGGATCAATTCTATTGGATTTAAAATAAGTATGTCCCAAAAAAATGTATTCGGATTTTTCCTCAACAGGAGACTCGATGATCGCTTCGTTCTTCCCACAACTGAGTAAGCCCACAAGAAAAATAATCAAAAAAAGACCCTTTTGTTTTGCCTGCATCATTTTGTTCGTTTTTTTACCCGCAATCCGTTTACTGCTTCTCAAAACCCTCAAATAATTCTTCCTGCATAAAAGGAATCAATGCTAAAATTAGAGGTTGTACATATAAATCTGTTCGAGTAACTAAATTATTGGTCAAGCTGCCAACCGCTCCACCACCTTGTTTAGAATTATGCATTTTAAAAAAAGCATCGTTTACGTGTCCTAATTCTTGTCCTGTATTAACGGCTCTAGCCACATAAGGTGGCAATGGAAAAGTACAAGAGCGAGCTTGTCCGACCTGCTTTTCTGATAAAATAATCATCCACCCAAAGGCATCCATATCAATACCATTTGTTTCAATACCTCCTTCTATGCCTACCCAATAATGGGCATCTTTTCTAGCCAATTTAGCATTTTCTGCTCGGTTGATGGCACCTTCTAACGTTTCCTCGTCTGACATTGGTTGATCAGAGACGAAAGAAGGGACTTGTGTACCAATAAATTCAAAGTTTTCCATTGGGAAAACATTTTCAAATGCTTTTTTTACTGCATTTATTTTTACTGGATTTTTAGATGCTATAATTACTTTCTTCATATTCGATTTAAAATAGAAGTCAGAAGTCAGATCGTAAATTTTAATTTACGGTCCGACTTCTGACTTCTAATTAAAGATGTTTTCCATAATATAAATGCCCACAAACTTGACCATCTATTGCTGCAATATTCGGTAAATGCCCCCACTTAACAAAGCCATACTTTTCTAATAATCCGATACTTGGCAAATTTGTGTCCAATAAAATAGCAACGGCATGCTTAAAACCTAAGTCTTCGGCGGTTGTCAAAGCATGTTTGAGCAAAGTGCTACCTAATCCTTGCCGCTGATAAGTTGGATCCAAATAATAACTAATTTCTACGACATAACGCAAAGCATGCCGACCACCTCGATAGGCACTAAGCGTAGAATAGCCACAAACAATTCCTTCTTTTTCTATGGCGAATAGTGGATACTTGACTTGTTGATGACTATCAAACCAAGATTGTCTATCAGCGACGGACATGGGAATAGAATCTGCTGTCTGTCGAGCTTGAATCGCTTCATTATAAATAGCCGTAAGCTTTGGTAAATCTTCCAAAATCGCTTTTCGGATAATAAAATTGGTCATATCAATAAAATATTCAGGATTAATAAGGATAAGTAAGACAAAATTAAAGTAAAATGGAATAAGAAGTACGTCAAAACCAAGTCCTTATATCTATTAGCAAGCACCCGTTGGCAATTGGATACATGATTCGTCAGAATATTTGTCAACAAATTGCAACTCTTCTCGTTAAGACTTTCGCTACATTTACAAAAAGCGTATCTTTGCAAACTATGAAAAATATTAGGAATTTTTGTGTAATAGCTCATATTGATCATGGCAAGAGTACCTTGTCTGATCGGCTATTGGAATTTACCCAGACCATCTCTGAGCGGAATATGAAGTCGCAGACCTTAGATGATATGGATTTGGAACGAGAACGAGGAATAACCATTAAGAGTCATGCTATACAGATGTATTATAATCATACGGATGGGGAGAAATACACCTTTAATATGATTGATACGCCAGGACACGTAGATTTTTCTTACGAAGTATCTCGATCTATTGCGGCATGTGAGGGCGCCTTACTTTTAGTAGATGCTTCTCAGGGAATTCAAGCGCAGACGATTTCCAATTTATATCTAGCTATTGAGCATGATTTGGAAATTATACCTGTTTTGAACAAAGTAGATATGGAATCAGCGATGATTGATGAAGTATCGGACCAGATTATAGATTTAATTGGCTGCGACTTAGAAGATATTATTCACGCAAGTGGAAAAACGGGGATAGGCATTGAGAATATTTTAGCTTCTGTGGTAGATAATGTGCCTGCGCCAAAAGGGGATCCAAAAGCACCTTTACAAGCATTGATTTTTGATTCTATGTTTAATTCCTATCGTGGGGTAATTGCCTACTTTAGAATTATGAATGGGACGATGAGAAAAGGAGACAAGGTACATTTTATGAACGTGGATAATCAATATTCCGCAGATGAAATTGGTATTTTGCAAATGGATCAAGTGCCGAAAAAAGAATTAGGTGCTGGTGATGTAGGGTATATTGTAACAGGAGTGAAAATTTCCAAAGAGATTAAAGTAGGGGATACCATTACGACGGTTGAAAATCCAGCGGTAGAACCTATTCATGGTTTCGAGGATGTAAAACCAATGGTTTTTGCAGGTATTTTCCCAATTGACAATGATGATTTTGAAGATTTACGAGATAGTTTAGAAAAGCTACAATTGAACGATGCTTCTTTGGTTTTTGAACCAGAAACATCGGTAGCTCTAGGGTTTGGTTTCCGTTGTGGATTCTTAGGGATGTTACACTTAGAAATTATTCAAGAGCGTTTATCCAGAGAATTTGAGCAAGAAGTAATTACCACTATTCCAAACGTATCATATTTTGCTTATGATAAAAAGGGTAAGGAATATATTGTCAATACGCCAACAGAATTGCCCGATCCTACTAAATTGGATAGAGTAGAAGAGCCTTTTATCGTTGCACAAATCATTACCAAACCCGAATATATCGGGGCAATTATGACGTTAGCAATGGATAAAAGAGGGATGTTGACTAAACAAACCTATTTGACACAAGAACGAGTCGAGTTATCTTTTGATTTGCCTTTAGCAGAAATTGTCTTTGATTTTTATGATCGCTTAAAATCTATCTCTAGAGGCTATGCTTCTTTTGATTATGCACCAAAAGACTATCGACAATCGGACTTAGTTAAAATGGACATCATGTTAAATGGTGATCCCGTAGATGCCTTGTCTGCTTTAGTGCATAGAACGAAAGCGGTTTCTTTTGGTCGTAGAATTTGTAAGCGACTAAAAGAATTATTGCCTCGACAACAATTCGTGATTGCCATTCAAGCTGCGATTGGTGCGAAGATTATCGCCAGAGAAACTATTTCTGCTTTACGAAAAGATGTTACGGCAAAATGTTATGGTGGAGATATTAGCCGGAAGCGTAAATTATTAGAGAAGCAAAAGAAAGGAAAGAAAAAAATGCGACAGATTGGTAATGTAGAAGTGCCACAAAAGGCGTTTTTACAAGTATTGAAATTGGACACTTAGTAACGGATAATAGTAGCAAATAATTTCCCCACGAGTTCAGTTTCCTTATGGATAATATGCAACTTATACTTTTTTGATGAATTAGAATATTTTTTAAGGTTTATATAAAAAGGTGCTTTTGACTTGTTCGGAAGCACCTTTTTTAATTCTCAGTATCCGATGAGATGGCCTCATAAGTCTGTTTTTGAAAAAGGGATCCAATAAAGTTCCTAAATTCCTTTTTTGTACAATGTTTTTTTTCTTCGGAGAGGGTAAGATAATAGGTTGATTATTAGGCTTATAAATTAAAGAATTCCTCTCTCAGTCCCCTCCAGCTGGAAAGGCTGCTCTAGCAGAAAACCGTGCATTATTTTCTAAATTTCAATCATTTCTAATAGGAAAATTGATAAGGAATTTAATTTCTAGATTATGGACGACCTTTTGAGATTTCTAATAAACCATCTTTTGAATTTTTAAATATAGCTTCCTACATTTGTCCTATGTTTACACAATTCAACGATCGTCAAAGCCTATCTGCCATTCTATTAGTAGCCTATTTTATGTTCATCCTATGGCTAGTACTCAGAAGCCCAAAAGACGAAAACAGCGAAGATTATTTTTTAGCAGGTAGAAAAATGCCATTCTGGGCATTGTCCATCACCTTCATTGCTTCTTGGTGGGGAGGAGGTTCTGCGGTAGATTTGATAGATCAAGCCTTTACCAATGGAATTAGTTCTTTTTGGGTGTATGGCATGCCTGTTTTATTTTCCACTTTTTTAATGTTTTTGTTTGCCAAAGGCATTCGTAAAATTGGGGCGATTAGTCAGCCCCAATTAATGGAAGCTCGATACAATGCGGCATCTGCACAGTTATTATCGGTTTTGATACTGATTTTTATGGTGATTGGGAGTGCGGTTCAAGTGATTGTGATAGGTCGGTTTTTCAGTACCTTTTTTGCAATTAGTTACGAAATGGCAGCTATCATCGGTACGTTGATTGTGGTTGCCTATTCTGTTTTTGGTGGATTTAAAGGCGTCGTTATAACCGATATTTTACAATTCGTTTTTCTATTAATTGCAGCTATTACCTTATTTATTTATGCCTATAATGGAGCTGGTGGATTTAGTGGTTTAGCTGAAATAGTTGAACAAAAAGAACTGCCTAACTTCTTTGATTTTACGCATAATATTTCCCAAAATATAGCATATATCATCACCTTTGGCGCAGCGTGGATGATTCAAGCCAATATATGGCAACGTATTTCTGCGACTCGAACACCCATAGATGCTAAAAAAATGATGGTGATGAGTTTTCTAGCTTTCTTACCGCTTTATCTTTTAGTGACGCTCACAGGAATGTTAAGTAGAGGTTTATATGAAACAATACCAGAAGGTGGGATTGCGGCAGCGATGATTTTTGAACACATGCCAACCGTGCTTTCAGCGGTTATTTTTGTAGGCATTTGTTCAGCGATTATGTCTACTATGGATTCTTTGATTAATACAGGCGCTTTAGTTTTAACCATTGATTTATATCAACCAAAAAACAAAACCGTTTCTGACCAACATCTAGTAAAAGTTGGTAGATATGCTACCTTCTTTGTCGCTTTACTAAGCCTTTTTATTGGTATTAATATTAACTCCATCCTCACCGTTGCCTGGATTGGTTCTGACTTTTTAGCCACAGGCGCTTTTGTACCTTTAGTCATGGGGTTCATTTGGAAAAGAGGAACTTCTACTGGTGCAATGGCATCTATGATTTTTGGTATTGTATTCTCTTCTTTTAATTTAGTGGCTGCACTAGGTGTTTTTATTAGTGTTCCTTGGGAAATTGATTACACTTTTCAAGCTATGACAGGTATGTTAGCCTCTTTTATTATTTATATAGTGGTTAGTTTATTGACGACACCATCTGCGAAAGGGGATGATTTTATAGCAAAAGCTGGAATGTTAGAAAAATAATAAACTTCAACCCAACCATTTCAAAAAGAACTCCGTCTATCCATTAAATGAGTTATATCCCAGAAACTGCATTAACCCATTACTTATGAACATATCCTAAAATTAAATAGTAATGGACTGGATGGTAGGCATTGATTTGTCTACCATTTTTTATTTTTTTTGAATTAATTCAATTACCTCTTTCAACTCCTCTGGCTTATTCACATTCATCAATTTCTGCCCATCTGGTGCATCCACCAATTCCACATCCGAGTTAATTAACACCTTGCGAGGACAAGAAAAACCTTGAGCTAAAAACTGTAATAGAACAGGATAACTTTTAGGTTCCCAAATACTGATTAGAGGTTCGGGAAATTGATTGACAGGGCTGTTAAAAGCTGTAGCAATGGCAGAAATATTTCTATTTTTTACTAAAAAATCTAAGGTTTCTAAATCTAATAGTGGTAAATCACAAGCGACGACCAACCAAGCTGCGTTCGGTCGATGCCTAAAAGCAGAGGCAATGGCCCCAAAAGGACCTAAATCATAAAAGGTATCTTCTAAAAATGGATAATCAGTAACCGTTTCTTTTTTACTAGATTGAACAGATAGAAAGGTCTCATCACAAATTTCATTCAAGACATCCGCCATATGCAAGCGTTGAGGTTTGCCATGATAGTCAATTTGCCCTTTGTCTTTACCCATTCGTTGACTTTTGCCACCTGCCAAAACTAAACCATAAAGTGGAGGAAGCACTCTGACCAATTGTTTTTCTAAAAAAGCGGCAATTCTACTAGTTCTTGAAAAAGGGTAAGTTGGAATGTCTGCAATATTGGGTAAATGGTTTTTTAAAAAATCAGGAATTTCCGTTGCCTCTGCGGTCATTAAAATTAAGCCAACATCAGTTAAACGATCTAATTTTTTAGCGAGTGACTTTTCCTTTTTAGGATCAATAACGACTATTTGTTTTTTTGCTATAAAATGATTCCCATTCACCAACACTAAATCTTCTTCATTAAAATACTGTCGAAACTGATAGGTATCTAAATTGGTTTTGGTGTCAAAACGATGAAAATTGATTTTATCCGTATATTCCATATTCGCCCCAAAATCTATCGCATTTTCTTTGCTGGTATTGATTGCTGCTTCATCTGCACTTTTATGATCTGCATCTACATAGCTTAATTTGTATTTTTTCCCTAAGCGTTCCATTATCTTATAAGCCAATTTTTGGATATTGCCGCAAGGCGTACCATTAATCGCCCATTCATTTCTACCAAAAAATCCGTAATTGGGTTTGCTAAGTTTGGTATGCTTTTGATGCTTTTTTTCTGCCATTTGTTAGATTATTTTTATACTATTGGAACACTTTCTTCTTTTTAAAGTTTTGTCTGCTTTTAGGATTTTCCAAAAATACAAAAATAGTCAGCATTCATTGAGAAACAAAACGTCAACTAGGAAGAAATCCCATCCTAAAAATCCCTATCTTTGCACCTTTATTTGAAAAAATGGAACTGATTTTTGGTTAAGTTTGGTTGAACTTATCATAAATCACCAAATTTGCTCCGTATTTTATTGGAGGCACTAATTATTAAAGAAAAATGAAGCTAGCCCTTAATTGGTTAAAAGAATATACAAATATTAATTTACCACCACAAAAAGTGGGAGAAATTCTGACGGATATTGGTCTAGAAGTAGAAGGCGAAGAAGAGGTGGAAAGTATTCCTGGTGGCTTAGCAGGCTTAGTGGTCGGTGAGGTCAAAGAATGCGGTAAACACCCTGGAGCAGATAAATTATCCTTAACGAAAGTAGATGTTGGAGGAGAAGAGTTATTACAGATTGTTTGTGGTGCACCGAATGTTGCTGCTGGAAAGAAAGTAGTCGTAGCTACGGTTGGCACCATGTTGTATCCTTTAGATGGCGACCCTTTTAAAATTAAAAAAGGAAAAATTAGAGGAGAGGTTTCCATGGGCATGTTATGTGCAGAAGATGAAATTGGCTTGGGAACGGATCATGACGGCATTATTCTTTTACCAGAGACTACAAAAGTTGGTACTTTAGTGAGAGATCATTATGAGTTAGAAAACGATTATATCTACGAAATTGGTTTGACGCCTAACCGTTCGGATGGAACGAACCAAATAGGTTCTGCGAAAGATTTAGCCGCAGCTTTGAAAATTAATTATGGACATTCTGGCGAGGTTAGAATGCCGTCTGTGGCAGATTTTAAAGTAGACAATCACGATTTACCTATTCAAGTAACTGTAGAAAATACGGAAGCTTGTCCAAGATATTCAGGCGTGTCCATTTCAGGGGTGACGATTAAAGAATCACCTGATTGGTTGAAAACTAGATTGATGTCTATTGGCGTTCGGCCAATTAGCAATGTAGTGGATATTACCAATTTCGTTTTACACGAATTAGGGCAACCATTACATGCTTTTGACGCAGATAAAATTACGGGCAAAACAATCATCGTTAAGAATTTACCGAAAGGAACAATTTTTCAATCTTTAGATGAAGTAGAGCGCAAATTAATTGCGACTGATCTAATGATTTGCGATGGCGATTCCAATGGAATGTGTATTGCAGGTGTTTTTGGTGGATTGAAATCTGGAGTAACCGATGGGACAACCAATATTTTCTTAGAAGCAGCGCATTTTAATGCAAAGACAACTAGAAGAACGAGTTTCCACCACGATTTAAGAACAGATGCAGCGAAGGTGTTTGAAAAAGGAAGTGATCCTAATATTACCGTTTATGCTTTGAAAAGAGCAGCGCAACTAATCAAAGAATTAGCGGGTGGTAAAATTGCTTCTGAAATAGTAGATATTTATCCAACCGAAATTAAGCGCGCAGAAATAAAAGTGGCTTATAGAAATGTAGAGCGATTGATTGGCGTACACATTCCAAAGGCAGAAATTAGAGCGATTTTAGAGGCGATGGAAATGGAAATCTTGGAAGATAGTGAAACAGACTTTGTTGTGGCTGTTCCAACCAATAAAGCAGATGTAACGAGAGAAGCCGATTTAATTGAGGAAATTCTACGGATTTATGGCTTTAATAAAGTACCAATTCCTACGCAGGTGAAAAATTCTGTGGTAGCTACTAAGAGACCAAGTCCGCAAGAATTGCGAAATGTCTTAGGCGATTATTTGGCAGCGAATGGTTTCAATGAAATGATGGCGGTGTCTTTGACAAAGTCTAGTTATGCCAGAGAAATTTTGCCGATTCCAGAAGAAGACTTAGTTTTTGTTAATAATACCTCGAATATCACCTTAGATGTGATGCGACCAACGATGTTGTTCAGCGGTTTAGAAGCCATTGCACATAATCAAAATCGCCGAAGTATTGATTTGAAATTATTTGAATCAGGAAAGACCTACAAAAAGACGGAAGAAGGTGAACATAAAGAAACACAGCATTTAAGCTTATTCCTAACAGGTCAAAAAGCTAGTGAGAACTGGCAGAAGACAGGACAAGCAGCTGCTGATTTTTATACCTTAAAAGCTTATGTCAATAACATTTTAGCACGTTTAGGTGTAAAAGGTTTCCAAGAGGATAGTTTAAAAGATGATATATTTGTTACTGGATATAAGTATTTCAGAGGACAACAAGTGGTAGCGAAGTTTGGAAAAGTACAAAAGAAGGTCGTCAAAGCAATGGGTATCAAGAGTGATGTCTATTACGCCGACATTAATTTTGATGCTTTAATCAAAGCGACTAAGAAGCATAAGATTGGTTACGAAGAGTTGAATAAATTCCCGACAGTTCGTCGAGATTTAAATCTAATCATTGACAATTCGGTTAGTTTCAACGATATTGTAAAAAGTGCACGTAAAACAAACAAGAAGAGTTTAAAAGATATTAACCTTTTTGACGTTTATGTAAATGAAGAACAATTAGGGGCTAACAAAAAAGCCTATGCCGTTAGCTTTATCTTCGAAGACAAGACCAAAACTTTGGTTGATAAATTTGTCGATAAAGAAATGAATAAATTAATACAAGTTTTTGAACGAAATTTGAATGCACAGATAAAAAGATAGCAGTAAATCGAAATTATGGTGATTTTCAAAATCACCATGATTTACACCAGAAACACTATAACAAACACTCGAAAAAAAATGGAGCTATCAAAAAAAATAGCGAACATTAAAGAAAAAATAACGCAACTAGCATCAAAAATGGAGAACCTCCGTTTAGAAAATCGCCTGTTAGTTGAGGAAAATAATAAATTAAGAGTTAAATTGCAGCGCGATGTAGAAGAAACTAGTTATCTAAAACATCAATTAGCTGTATTAAAAGAACAGTTATTGGCCCAATCACCTAAGGCGGTGATTGAAGAAGAGGATTAAGTGGAAGGCAGGGTTTGAAGGAAATAGAAAATTTAAAATGCAAATATAAAATCTATGAATACTGTTAATCAGTAAATTACGGTTTTGAAAAGCAAGTTTACTTTTCCTTATCTCTAAAAAAGCTACTTGATTCATTATGAATCAAGCGCTTTTAGCAGAAGTTAGTATATATTTTGAGATTTTGTAAATTAAGAACTTAATCAACTTAAATTTAATAGTAATAAGGAGATATTTTTATTTCCTGATTTTTAAATTGACGATTTAAACTTTTACATTTCTCCCATCGGTTTTGAATATGGATAACCAAGACAATAAAATTAGAATAACGGTCGTCATTGCTGGCCGTCCATATTCCTTAAAGGTAAAAGCTGAAGATGAGCCTGTTATCTTACGTTTATCGAAAGAACTAAACGATAAAATACGGCAATTTCAAACAACTTATACCAATAAAGACAAGCAAGATTTATTAGCGATGGCGCTATTGAGCTATTCCGTTGACTTGCATAAAGCTAGAACCAAAACTACTACTAACCAACCTATCTCGAATCCACTCGCTGATCCTCTTCAAGAAATTGACAATTTATTGGATGACCTATTAGTCGATTAGACTAAACTTATTTAGATACTTTATCTAGTATTGGATGTTAGAAATTGAATTATAAATATCTATTACATGGTATATTGAGTTTCTAGTGTCAATAATCAAGTATCAAAGATGGTCATCCTATTTCAATCATATATAACATAAACAGAGGAAATTATGGAGTTAATTGTAGCACTAGTATGTGCAGTCGTTGGTATAGGTATAGGTTTTTTTATTGGAAATTCTTTGATCAAAAAACAAAATCAAAGTAAAACTGATGAAATTAATCGTAAAGCAGATTTAGTATTAGAAGAAGCAAGAATAGCGGCAAAGCGAACGGAGGAAGAAGCTAAGATAAAGGGAGATAAAATTATTAGTAGAGCCGAAACAAAGAATGAGCAAATTAAACAGAAGAAGATTCAGGAGGCAAAAAGTAAATTTAGTAGCCTGAAATCTAAGTTTGAAAGCGAAAAAGCCCAGCACAAAATCGACATGAAAGATTTGGAGTTTGAGGCAAAGGCATTGAAAGCAGAAGTGAAGGAGCAAGAAGAAGCACTAGAGGCAAAGCAGGAAGAGTTTGATATGCGCAAACAAGAAGTTGAGAACAAAGAAGCGGAAATTAAGGCGGTAAGAGAGAATTTAGAGAAACAAATGAAAATTGTTGCAAGGAAAAAGGAAGAATTAGAAGCAGCAAATGAAGAACGGATTAAGGCGTTAGAAAACATTTCTCGCTTGACAGAAGCAGAGGCAAAAGAGCAATTATTGGAAGCCGTGAAAGCAAAGGCAGAAACGGATGCGATGTCTATCATCAAAGATACGATTACTCGTGCGAAAGCAGATGCCAATAAAGAGGCTAAGAAAATTGTGATTCAAACCATTCAAAGAATGTGTGCGGAATACACGATTGAAAATACGGTTTCTGTATTTAATTTGGAATCAGATGATTTAAAAGGACAAATTATTGGTCGAGAAGGTCGAAATATTCGAGCATTAGAAGCAGCTACAGGTGCAGAAATTGTAGTAGATGATACACCAGAAGCAATTGTAATTTCTAGTTTTGATCCAATTCGTAGAGAGATTTGTCGATTGTCTTTAAAGCGATTGGTCGCAGATGGCAGAATTCACCCTGCGAGAATTGAAGAAGTGGTAGAAAAGACGAAGAAGCAATTAACCGAGCAAATTATTGAGATTGGAGAGCGAACGGTGATTGATTTAGACATCCACGGTTTACAGCCTTACTTAGTAAAGATGGTTGGTAGAATGCGTTTCCGCTCTTCTTATGGACAGAACTTATTAAAGCACTCGATTGAGACGGCGAATATTTGTGCGATGATGGCCGCAGAATTAGGCTTGAATCCTAAGCAAGTGAAGATGGCAAAGCGAGCAGGTCTATTACACGATATTGGTAAGGTAGCAGAAGAGGAATCTGAATTGTCACATGCTATTTTAGGAATGAAATTATGTGAAAAGCACGGCGAACATGCAGTAATTTGCAACGCAGTTGGTGCGCATCACGATGAAGTAGAAATGAATAATATTATTTCTCCTTTAGTACAAGCGTGTGATGCGATTTCTGGTGCAAGACCGGGCGCAAGAAGAGAAATTTTAGAAAGTTACTTAAAGCGAATTGGCGAACTGGAAGATTTAGCAATGGCGCACGATGGTGTCCAAAAAGCATTTGCGATGCAAGCAGGTCGAGAATTAAGAGTCATTGTAGAAAGTGAAAAAGTGTCAGACGAAGTGGCGGATACCTTATCTTTCCAAATTTCTCAGAAAATTCAAGACGAAATGCAATTTCCTGGGCAAATTAAAGTGACGGTTATTCGAGAACGACGGTCTGTTACTTTTGCTAGATAAAAATTTAATCGGTTTTTGTAACTGATTTATAGATATATAAATGGGTGAAGGGCTTTTAGTTCTTTGCCCTTTTTTAGTTTATAAATTAGAGAATTCATTATACTTCGTACGGAGATTTACTGATACTCACATCTGAATATTGAGAATTTAAACTGAATTATTGACAATTAAAACCTCCAATAAGGAAAAATATAATGTGATTTGCCAAATAATATTAGTCAATTAAATAAATAAGACATCAAAAAAGGTAGTATGCGTCGCATGCTGCCTTTTTTTATTAGGGAATTATTTATTCAACTAATTATTATTCAACTATTTAACTATTTTAGGCTTAAGTCCTTATCTTTGCGGGAATTTTGCACTAGCCAATCAACTTTTCCTTACAAACCTAAAATCTAGTATCCATGCCTAAGGATAATTCGATAAAATCGATACTCATTATTGGAAGCGGTCCGATAATTATTGGACAGGCCTGCGAATTTGATTATTCAGGAACGCAAGCTTCTAAATCTCTTCGAGAAGAAGGAATTGAAGTTACGTTGATTAATTCCAATCCAGCAACAATTATGACTGACCCCGTAACGGCCGATCATATTTATTTGCTCCCCTTAACGGTAGAAAGTTTGGATAAGATCTTAACCGAGCGCCAAATTGATGCCGTATTGCCAACAATGGGTGGACAAACTGCTTTGAATTTAGCTATCGAAGCTGGAAAACAAGGTTTGTGGGAGAAACATAACACCCGTTTAATTGGGGTAGATTTAGATGCGATTGAATTAGCAGAAAATAGAGAAGCTTTTCGTCAATTAATGATTGAGATTGGCTTGAGTGTTGCGCCTTCCTATATTGCTAATTCTTTCTTAGAAGGAAAAGAAGCGGCACAGAAGATTGGTTTTCCATTAGTGATTCGTCCATCTTATACGCTTGGTGGTTTTGGTGGTGGATTTGTCCACAAAAAAGAAGATTTTGATGAATTTTTAAGAAGAGGGCTGGATGCTTCTCCAACTAGAGAAGTATTAGTGGAAAAAGCAGTATTGGGTTGGAAAGAATACGAATTAGAATTATTAAGAGATCAGAATGATAATGTTGTGATTATCTGTGTAGTGGAAAATTTTGATCCAATGGGGATTCATACAGGAGATAGTATTACCGTTGCTCCTGCGATGACGTTATCCGATACGGCTTATCAGAGAATGCGGAATGAAGCGATTCACGCCATGCGTTCTTTAGGAAACTTTGCAGGTGGTTGTAATATTCAATTTTCGGTTGACCCCGTAACGGAAGATATGATTGTGATTGAGATTAACCCACGGGTATCTCGATCTTCTGCACTAGCAAGTAAAGCAACGGGTTACCCAATTGCTAAAATCGCTGCCAAGTTAGCACTAGGGTATACCTTAGATGAATTAAAGAATCAGATTACGGGTACAACTTCTGCTTATTTTGAGCCGACTTTAGATTACGTAATTGTGAAAATGCCAAGATGGAATTTTGAGAAATTCCAAGGAGCGGATGATAAGTTAGGTTTACAAATGAAGTCTGTAGGAGAGGTGATGGCAATTGGTCGGAACTTCTTAGAGGCCTTACAAAAAGCTTGTCAATCTCAAGAAAATAACCGCGCTGGTTTAGGAGCGGATAAAAAAGAATGGATTAGAACGGAGGATATTCTAAAGCGTTTGGAGAACGCTAGTGATGATCGTTTATTCAGAGTAAAAGATGCGTTGAGATTAGGTGTGCCAGAAAGAACGGTACATAAATTAACAAAAATTGATCCTTGGTATTTAAAGCAAATCAAAAGATTAGTAAAGTACGAAGAAAAAATAGTCCGCTATAATGTACCAGAAGATATTCCAGCAGATTTCTTTAGAGAGATCAAAGAAGTGGGGTATTCTGATGCACAAATTGCTTGGTTATTGAGAATAGAGGATGAAGATGTTGTGACCAAACAAAGAAAGAAATTAGGCATTCGTCGAACCTATAAAATGGTAGATACTTGTGCGGCAGAATTTGAAGCACAAACGCCTTACTTCTATTCTACTTTTGATAAAGTAAACGAAAGTATTCCTTCCGATAGAAAGAAGATCATCGTTTTAGGCTCAGGCCCAAATAGAATTGGACAAGGTATCGAATTTGATTACTGTTGTGTTCATGGTTTATTAGCGATTAAAGAAGCTGGATACGAAGCAATTATGATTAATTGTAATCCAGAAACTGTTTCGACGGATTTTGATGTAGCGGATAAATTATACTTTGAACCTATTTATTGGGAACACATCGAGGAAATCATTGAACTAGAACAACCAGAAGGTATTATCGTACAGTTAGGTGGGCAAACTGCTTTGAAATTAGCAGAGAAATTCCATGAGAAAGGTATCAAAATAATCGGTTCTAGTTTTGAAGCGATGGACTTAGCAGAGGATAGAGGTGCTTTTTCTGATATGCTTAAAGAATTGGATATTCCTTATCCAAAATATGGGGTAGCAGACGATACAGACCAAGCGTTAGACATTGCGAATAGAGTTACTTATCCAGTTTTAGTGCGTCCGTCTTATGTATTAGGAGGACAGCGGATGAGAATTGTGATTAATGATGATGAATTAGAAAGACAAGTATTGAGCATCTTCAAACACATGCCTGATAATAAAGTCTTGGTAGATCAATTTTTAGAAAGAGCAAAGGAAGCAGAAATTGATGCGATTTGTGATGGAGAGGATGTCCATATTATGGGGATTATGGAACACATCGAGCCTGCGGGGATTCACTCTGGAGATAGTTCTGCGGTGTTGCCTCCATACAGTCTTTCAGAGAATGTCCTAGACCAAATGCGGGAATATACCAAACGGTTAGCCTTTGCTTTAAAAATTAAAGGCTTAATCAATATTCAATTTGCTATCAAAGACGAAAAGGTCTATGTGATTGAAGCCAATCCAAGAGGATCAAGAACGACGCCGTTCATTGCGAAAGCATACCAATATCCATTCTTAAAAATGGCGACGCAAGTAATGTTAGGCACGCATAAAATAAAGGACTTTGATGTCGTGAAAAAACTAGAGGGCTACGCGATAAAAGTGCCTGTTTTCTCTTTTAATAAATTCCCTAATGTTGATAAAACACTTGGGCCAGAGATGAAATCTACGGGTGAAGCGATTCGGTTTATTAAAGACTTGAATGATCCGTTTTTTAGAGATTTAGATAAGAATCGATCTCGGTATTTATCGAGGTAAATTCAGTTTACTGTAAAGTAAAAGGGCAACGCTGATTTAATTAGCGTTGCCTTTTTTATTGCCTACTTTTCTAATAGCCTTTCTCCTTTTCTTCAATTATCGTATATTCGTCAAAATTAAAAAAGCCAACCAATCCGACTGTAAAAAATGGAAAGTGTTCAACTACTTTATGAATTTTCCCTTGTCTTTGGCATCGTCATTACCGCCATTATTTTGCTATTGTTAGCAAAAAAGCAACAAACCTATTTACATCAACGACTTTTATTGGCTTTTTTCATTATTGTCTTTGCCTTATTTTTAAATCATTATGCTGCTTACCATCAAATTTATTGGCTTTTTGTTGGGACGAACGCCCTAGCAGAAGGAACAGGTTTTTTAATCGGCCCGTTAATTTATTTTTATATACTTTCTTTATTTACCAAAATTGATTTTAAGCAACCAAAAAATTGGCTTTGTTTTATTCCCTTCCTCCTCTTTTTCTTATTAATTTCCTTACCGCTTTTTTTTAAAGATCCAAATTCAGGCCTTCTCTTTCACTACTTAAAGTATTACTTTGATAACAACGATATGTTTTATTATATAGAAATGCTTTATTTGCTTTTTTTTACGATCCTATCTTTGAAAATATTGCCCCAATATACCCAAGCAATGAAAAGCTATTTCTCCAACTCAACGGAAGGAGATATTATCTGGTCTAAGCGCTTATTGCTAGGAATAATTTTTTACTTGGTCATTGATACCCTTTTGTTAATTAGTGGAATCCAATTGGAGGCATTTCCTTTTTTTGATAATCAAATTAACCTTTTAACAATCCTGTCAGTCGTATTGTATTTAGGATATTATGGATTCTTCCAAGCCCAAATGCTCATTCCTGCCTTTTTATTAGAAAAAAAAGAGGCAAACGAACAAAAAACCGTCTCTAAAATAATCGCTTCCCAAAATGTTACGATTTTTTCAATTCAAGAGATTGAAAGAATAAAAGTAGCCTTAAAAAATGCCTTAGTAAACGAACAACTTTTTCTCAATCAAGCACTCACTTTATCAAATTTAGCTAATCATGTAGCGTTGACAGACAAAAAAATATCTACTTTCATTAATCAAGAATTAAACACCAATTTTTATGAACTCATCAATAAATATCGCTTAGCAGCATTTAAAAAAGAACTAGCAAAAACTGAAAATCAACACCTCACTATCTGGGGGATTGCCAGTCAATGTGGATTTAATTCCAAAACTAGTTTTAATCGTATTTTTAAAAAACAGACTGGATTAACGCCTTCTCAATACCAAAAACAGCTTAAAAAATAACCGAATGAGTACCATTGCTTCTAGTGGTACGCTTCTTACCTTTCGAAAATTGCCTTAATTTTTGGAACCTACTACCTTGGATTATCTTTTCTTTCTCACTTTCTAAATTTTCCATGAATGCAATTTCAGCGCCTAGAATGGACGACTAATTTTTGCAGTTGAGGTTGATTTTGAAGCTGAGATTGAACATTTAAATTATTTTACCTGACAAATTTTATTATGATGATCATTAAAAAGCAAATCATGTTAGCGCTTCTATTTTTACTATTTTTCGCTTGTGGAAATGACACTATGGACGACATTAAAACACCCGAAGAACGCTTACAATTGATTGAACAAAAATTTAGCGAATTAGCTGCCAATAATAAATTTCACGGGGCAGTATTGGTTGCTAAAGATGGTATTCCTATTTTCGAGAATGCCTATGGAAAAGATGCGGAAGGTAATGTAAATGAAATCACGAAGCCTTTTAATATTGCTTCTATGGGGAAGATGTTTACGGGCGTTGCCATAATGCAATTGGTACAGCATGGGCAATTGGAATTAGACAATTCGGTTTATGATTATTTACCCAATTACGGTAAGACCGAAGATGCAAAAAAAATTACCATTCATCATTTACTGACGCATAGTAGTGGCATTTCGGATATTTTTAGTTATGAAAATATTCAAAAAATAGACGAAGAAAAAATTGAAACTTGGAGAGATTATTTTCTTTATTTTGAACAAGAAAAATTAGATTTTAAACCAGGAAAAAAATTCTCTTATTCTAACTCGGGCTACCTAGTCTTAGGGGCAATTATAGAAGCGGTGACCCAACAAGATTACTGTAGCTACTTAGCAGAAAATATTTTTGCTCCTACGGAAATGACTATTGCTGCTTGCAGTGGACCTCATGGTGGTTCGTCTCTGACGATGCAAGAAATGCTAAAATTCTCAGAAGCCTTACAACAATATCATTTATTGAGTGCATCAAATACAAATTTGGCGATGGAGGACAAGGTAAAAATAGAGAAGAATGTCTACTATGGGTATGGGTTTCAGATTTATAAACGCTATAAAAGCCTCGAAGTATCGCACAAAGGAGGGGCGGAAGCTATCAAAGGACAAATGTTAATGTTTACAGAAACAGGGTATACCGTAATTATTTATGGAAATAATAAGGAAATTGGGTATGATAGTTTCCATGAAGCTCGACATTATTTGCGAGAGATACTGACTTAAGGAGAGAATCTTTTTTAGATTTCTTCCAAAAAAGTAAGACACGATCCACCCCTGAATCGTGTCTTTAAACCAAACGTTATGACCAGTTAATTTCTTTTCGAGTGCCAGTTACGAGTAGTTAGAAAACTCGCAACCCGCAACTGACAACTCGTTACAGCAGACAGATGTTAGCATTTCAAAACCAGATGGGAGTGGGATTTGTTAGCTAATACTAATAAATCGGTTATATGGGAATATCTAATTTTGTAATCCTAACTCCTGTCTACTGTTAGTTTCTTTAGTTTTCAATGATTGTCGAGCATCGTTAAAAATCATAAATCAGATAGGTAAAAACCTGTGGTTCAAGTCATAACTTCTTGGCAAATTAAACCCCATTTTTTAGCCAACAAAGGCGGCGTTTTTAAAAAAAATTAAATGGTTTCAAGCAATTAACCTATCAACTACTTATGAATTGAATCACTAGACAGATTTATGATTTTAGGTTTTTCCTAAGAGAACCATAAAACCTCAAAAATAAGGAGCGACCTTGCCAATTCTACAACTAGCAAGAGTCACTCTTTACGACGCCTATTGATTGTTTTTTGAATCGGTAGATGTTTCTTTTAGTTGGTTGCTTGTAGTGCTGTTCGTGTTGTTTTTCTCATTACTAGTTTGTTTAGCTCCCCTTGACGCAAATAAGCCATCTAATACTGTATCGCTATAAAAATCTGCGGCAACGTAGCCAGAGTAATTCATGATTGTGGCATCTGCGCCACTTTCGAGTAGTAAAGTCACTGCTCCATCTTTTTTGTTAGCAGCGGCTAACATCAAGGGAGTGTCACCTTTCATATTTTGGTGACTGACGTTAGCATTATTTTGAATAAGGGCACGAATTACCTCTAAGTGGCCTAACTCAGCTGCAACACATAAAGCGGTGTTGTCCATATAATCGGTCGCATCGACTTCCGCACCAAAGTTGATTAAAATCCTAACGATGGCAGGATTTCCGTTTGCGGTTGCCAATTGTAAAATGGGAGTACCAATCTTATTTTTCCAATTCGCATCACCTTGGGGGTCTGCGCTTTTACTTAATAAAATGCCTGCTACGATGTCATGTCCTTTTTGCATAGCGATATAAAGAGGGGTTTCGCCATTATCATTAGGTTCATTAATCTTTGCCTCATTTTTAATTAAGAAAGCAACAATTTTAGGCTTATTCAATTCTGCAGCTCTGGCAAGAGGGGTGATGCCATTACTTTTGTGGTTGATTCTTGCTCCTTTGCTTAATAAAGTTTCTAGGAGAAAGAGGTCGTCTAATTCAATTGCTAAGTATAAGGGGGTTTCGCCTGCATCATTTTTCAGAGAGGATTTTGCTCGCTTTGCTACTAAGTTGATAATGTCTAAATTACCACCTTTGATAGCTAAGGTTAAGGGGGTTTCGCCTGCATCATTTTTGAGATTGATGACTGCCTTTTTCGTTAGTACTTCTACCACGGAGGTATTTTGATTTTGGATAGCTAACGTCAGGGCAGTTTCACCTTTCTCATTTTTTCGATAGTAATGGATGCTGTCTTTTTGCATGTCTGCAACTCGATCAGCGTTTCCTGAATTAATGGCTTCAAACTGATGTTCAAATCCATCTTTTCTAGGCTTCTTCTTTTTCTTAGAAGATTTGGGGGATTCCAAATCGGTTTCGGGGGTATTTATATTCGTGGGGGAATTATTTTCTGTGAAAAAATCTTTCTCAGTTGTTGTGGTAATTGCTTCTTGCGCAATTGCTACAGTTGTAGCAAATACGAGCATGATTAAAATTAACGATAGGTACTTCATGATGGTCACTTTTTTGTTTTGCCAAAATAACGTGACGATTCAAAATCAGTTAAACTATGGGGGTATCATTTCTTTTTAAGCGTGTTAAGCAGTAGAAAATGATTTGAGATTAATTCGTTAACTAATTTTTTGTCACTAAAAAGTGTAGATTTTAACCATAAAGGAGGTGTGCTTTAAATTTTAAGTTAAAAGATGTCTTGTTAAATTATATTTTGATTAAGCAAAATATAGTTTAAACAATTGTTGATTGAATAAATGAATTTGTGTTATAGGAGTTACTTAGAGTGAAATGCAGTAAACCGCAATGGCGGTTAAAAAAGTTAGATTAGAATAAAGTAGAAGAAATTTGGATAAGCAGTTTAATTTTTCTTATTTGTTAATAATTACACTCTATAAATGTTTTTAGCAGCTATTTTATTATGTGGGAACTAATTTTTTTTGAAATTCTTTTTGTTTTCTTTTTTTTGAATGAACGAAAAAATGACGTACTAATTTGATTAACAAAGACTTATAGTTTATTCTAGTTAAGAAAAAAATAATTTGATTTTATTTTGATTTAATGGAAAATATAGATGCGTTAAGAATAAATTTTAGCCCTGACCAATTGGTGCTACTAAATTTTTGTTTAGGATTTTTGATGTTCGGAGTAGCATTGGACATCAAGCTTAGAGATTTTAAACAATTATTTCAAGTTCCCAAACCACCAATCATTGGATTAATTGCTCAATTAATACTACTACCAATTTTAACACTCGGCCTAACCTTTGTCTTAGATGTCCAACCATCTATTGCTTTAGGGATGATTTTGATTGCTGCATGTCCGGGCGGAAATGTCTCTAATTTTGCAGTACATTTAGCAAAAGGAAATACAGCCTTATCGGTTTTAATGACATCTATTTCAACTTTAGCGGCTATTTTTACTACGCCCTTATTATTTGGCATACTATCCCAATATGTACCAAATACGGCCGCTTTGGGACAAAGTATTTCTGTTGATCCTATTGAAATGCTTCAGACGATTTTAAAATTGGTCGCCCTTCCACTAGCGATAGGTATGTCTATTAATCATTTTTACCCGAAACTAACGGAGCGCATTCAATCGCCTGTTAAGATTTTATCGATGATTATCTTCTTTGGGATTGTTTTTTTTGGCATCAAAGGTAATTGGGAAAATATATTAACTTATGTAGACGATATATTTTTTATCGTTCTAATCCATAATTCATTGGCTTTCTTATTGGGTTTTAGTTGGGCTAAATTAATGAAAATGTCTATTGCCAATACGAAAGCTATAACTATTGAAACAGGCATCCAAAATTCGGGCCTTGCCTTGATTATTGCTCTTAATTTTTTTGGGGACTTAGGTGGTATGGCATTGGTAGCTGCTTGGTGGGGAATTTGGCATTTACTTTCTGGATTTTTGGTAGCGATGGTATTGGGGAGACAAAAATAACCCCTTATTAACACTAAAAGTTATAATATTGCAGCATGAAACTAAGTCGTGTTTTACAATTAGGAAATCCTTTATTATATGAGAAATCTGAAGAGGTAAAACAGTCAGAATTAACCTCCTTACGCCCTGTTTTTCAAGATTTACACGAGATCATTCTAGAATTCAGAACTAAATATAATGCAGGTAGAGCGATTGCCGCACCGCAAATAGGCGTGATGAAACGGGTGATTTGCTGGAATGTAGAAACGCCAAAAGTAATTATCAATCCAGCAATTACTTTTTTAAGCGAAGAATTGATAGAACTCTGGGATGATTGTATGAGTTTTCCAAATTTATTGGTTCGATTAAAGCGACACAAAAGTTGTTCTGTTACTTTTTTTAATGAAAACTGGGAATGCCAAACATGGCATTTAAAAGATGATTTGTCTGAATTGTTTCAACACGAATTTGACCATTTGGACGGTATCTTAGCAATACAAAGAGCTATTGATGATCGTTCCTTTAAATGGCAATAAGAATGGAGGTAATGGGGAGTTATTAGAGGTTATTTTTTTTACCGAGTTAAAGATAATAACCTCTAATAACCTCTAATAACCTCTAATAACCTTTATTTACCCTATGCTAAAAAAGATTGACCAATACATCATTGCTAAATACTTGAAGACCTTCTTCTTTACGGTATTACTATTTACAATGGTATCGGTGATTATTGATTTTAGTTCTCAGGTAGATAAATTTGTGGAAGAAGCCTGTACCTTAGAAGAGATTATTAAAGATTATTACTTAGCCTTTATTCCTTGGATTAATGGCTTATTATTTCCACTATTTGCTTTAATCTCCGTTATCTTTTTTACTTCACGGATGGCTTATAATTCAGAGATTATTTCCATTCTAAACGCTGGTGTGAGTTTTAAACGAATGATGTTACCTTACTTAATTGCTTCTAGTTTAATCTGTGCATTGCACTTGTTTGGGAATCATTACATCATTCCATTAGGGAATAAATCTAAAGTTGATTTTGAACATAAATATATTTATAAGAATGAAGATAAAGGGCAAACTAGAGATGTTCATTTAATATTAGATAGAGACGAAGCAGCCAAAACACAGTCGAAAGCTTATGTTCGCTTTTACAGAAAAAGAGATACTTCTGCGAAAGATTTAATCCTTGAGCAATTTGTAGATAACCGTTTAGTTTTTCGCTTGAAAGCCAAGAAAGCGGAATGGATTGCTGCAAAAGATAGTATTAATAATTGGAAATTAACGGATTATGAAATGCGGACTTTTAATGGAGACGAAGAGACCATGACTTTTGGTGTACGAAAAAGTATTGATACCCTATTAAATTTGTATCCTGAAGATTTTGTGTATTACGAAAATGATAAATTGACTTTAACTACACCAGAATTAAATAGAGCGATTGCGATGCAAAAAGAAAGAGGGGTAAAAGCCACAAAAAGTTATGAAATTGAAATTTTAAGAAGAACGGCAGAACCTATAACGATTATTATTGTCACCTTGATAGGTATGGCGATTGCGTCTCGTAAAGTTAGGGGAGGACTCGGTTTACATTTAGCCTTAGGGATTGGATTAGGGGCAGTTTATGTCTTTTTATCTAAGTTTTCTACTACTTTCGCAACGAACCAATCATTACCTCCTACCTTAGCGGTTTGGATGCCTAATATTTTATTTACAGGTATTTTAATTTATTTAATTAAGAACGCTCAGAAATAGGAAAGTAAGTTGATGAGTTTATAAGAATAATGAGTGAATGAGCCTTGCTCTAGTGTGGTAGGAAGTAAGCAGTTGATCAGTATGCATTTTTTTGTTCTATTTGAATCAATTACCTGAACAATATAAGTTGTCAATTATTTATGTTGGCCTGAACTATTCCTCAATTATTTATGAATCTTTTACGACCAATTAATTCCATAATCTTATTATTCTCATTTACTCATTATACTTATTACACTCATCAACTCATTCCCTTTTCAACAAGAATCCAATTCTACCAAAAAAGTCTCTAATTCTATTTGTCGCTTAGCCACCGTAATTTTATCATTCATTAAATCAAATAATAATTCTACTGCTGCTTTTCCAACCATATAGCCAGAGTGACGGATATGTGTAATTGGTGGATTTAGATAATAAGGTAAGTTTCCATTACTAATACAAATAACTGCTAAATCATCAGGAATAATGATTCCTTTCTCATAGATGGCTTGAATAATACCTGCAAGCGCATTATCCGTCATGGCAAAAACAGCATCTGGTAGCTCTTCTTGATCTAATAAATCGGCAAATTGTGCCTTGGTTTCTGCTAAAGTATTGACATGAAAACAAAAGTCTTCTCGATAAGTCAAGCCATGTTTTTTTAACCCATCTAAGAATCCTTTTTTTCGACTTTGAGTAATTTCTAAATTCTGACTTTCAAATACCCCACTTATCTTTTTATAGCCTTTTCGTGCTAGATGATTAATTGCGCTAAAAGAAGCTTGATAATCATTAATAACGACCGTTGATAATTCTTTGCTTTGTAATACTTTATCAAAAAATACGATAGGTATTTTACTTTGTAGTAAATCGGAAAAATGAGGTATTGTAACTGTTTCTTTGGATAAACAAACCAATAAGCCATCCAGACCAAAATTTTTACAGATTAATGCATTTTCTTTTTCTTTTTCTAAAGATTCATTGGATTGAAGAATGATTAAATTATAACCATTTTTTTTGGTAACTTCTTCAATAGCTTGAACAATAGATGGGAAAAAAAACATCCCCATTTCAGGAATGATCAATCCTATTAAACTGCTTTTGTTTTGTCGAAATCGAATGGCTTGATAATTGGGGCGATACCCTAATTCTCTAGCAACTTGTTGAATCTTCTTTTTCGTAGCTCCCCCTATATCTGGATGATCCTTTAATGCCCTAGAGACGGTAGAAGGGTTGACTTCCAATAATTTAGCAATATCTTTTATTGTAATGCGACTCATTAAATTTTTGACTATTTTATGGATTTGTAGCACAAAATACGAAAAAAGTTACTAACAACAATCGTTTGCGCAAACGATTGCGGAAAAGAGCGACCGAAATAAAAAACTTTTTATACCTATTTTTTCAATACTATCGACTAATTTTAGGGAGTAATTAGAAGATTAGATTTTGTAGGGAAAAGATAATTACTCCATTTATTAAAAATTAAACTGATTTTAATATAAAGATTTTTTTAGAAGTATTGTATGAAACTAAAGGTTGGCAAAAGGTTACTCATTCGGGTAACCTTTTCTTTTGTGCGCTAAGCGCTTTTATGCGCCAATAGATAGCAAATCAAAGAAGAAGTAATTGGGATGATCGAGTAGCTGATTATTCAATTGATAAGTAGGCGCTATTGGGGTAAAAGAGATATTTCGAATATAACGATATAAATGATTATAAATAGCAGAGTCTCTAGCCAACTGACCGCTAATATGTAAAGGTATTTCTTCTGGATTTAATTTGAATTGACTGTAGACCAATAAGGTATAATAAAGAAAATCTTTTTCCGTCTCAAAGGGGAATTGATTAGAGAAGATTAAGGACTGCCCATCGAATAAAATAAGCTGTAATAAATTGGCATGGACATTTACCCAAATATGTTTGCCAGAAAGTGGGCGCATTTCTTTGGCGATGCCGTTTATTAATGGCGTAAAACTATTATAATACTGTGTACCTTTTGTGTACTTTGATTCAAAGAATTCAATCGCTGCCTGCGGTAAACTAAAGATTAGTTTAGCTGCAATGCTTGATAATTCATTTACTTGATATAATTCAGGTATAGTCGTATTGGCTTTTAGTGGCGTAAGATAAGAAGCCTTGTTAGCTGGTTGATAGAGCTTGTTTGGTATGATAGTGTAGTGAGGACGGACGAATGCTATCTGTATGCTAGGAAATGGGTAGGAGAGGATAGGATCTTTTTCCCATATTTCTTTAAAAGTTGTTGATAGAATTGCTTCATTATTTAAAACAAGCGGAATGACTAGGTCAAATTTTTTCAGGACTAATACTTCTCCTGTTTGACTATATATACAATAACACAAACTGTCTACCCCGCAGAGGATAGACAGTTTATATTGATTGATATTATTCTTTGAAAAAGAGGTTTTGACAACGCTGGTGTTTATCTTTCCCAATTTCCTGATGTATTTGGCTTATTCATATCACCGAACTTAATAATACTATTTGGGTCATAACGAGCATCATACCGTCTGTATTTAGTATCTGCATATTTGCCCATAAAGGAGCTACGCTTTGTCCCTACTTCAACAACATTTACAATTGTTTTTTGGTAAGAAATGGTATCTGCTTGCACATCGAACATCTTGCCATTACCAAAAGGAATTTGCACCATCTCATTTAAGTCCCAACCTAATGCTTTAACAGAATCCGCAGCACTACTGTAAGTTGTATCAAAAGTAACGTTTCCTACAAAATCAGGATCATCAGGATCACCAATTACTTTCACAAAAGGAATTTTCCCAGTACTCAATACTCTTTTATAATCATCCCAATTACTGGCAAACTCACCCCATGTAATTGTTCGATATAATTCTTGTCCTCGCCGAAGATCTCTTAATCTGTCAACGACTGCATCCTCTCGTTTATCTCTTTCATTTTTGAAAGCAATAGGTTCTCTAATACTGTCAACTAAGACATAAATCAGGGCAGCAACAATAGCTAGTAATACTAAATTAATTATTAACCTCATGGTTGGTAAATTTTTTTCTGTTTTGTTCGGGCAATAATAGCATTTTTTATATAAGTAACAAAATTTACTTATATTTTTTTATGAATGAAGTTGCCCTTTTTCAAAAGATAAATGAATATTTACGTTAGTTTATTCGTAAATCTAACAAAAGAAGATTAAGTGAGGACAAAGGTAAAAAAGGAACTTTATCGAAAAGAATTTTTTAGGAAAATAAATTAATTTTTTTTGCCATTTTTTAGGTAATTGCTTTGTTTAAAGTCTATTTTTTAAAAAATAGATGTTCTTTTTTATTATTTTGGTGTATGCTATTCTTTGAAGCGTAGATTCTAGCTCTTGTAAGTAGTGATAAGAAGAACTATTAAACAATTGGATAAAGTAGCCTAGTTTCAGTAGCTGAATATTCATTTTGATAGACAACAAATATTTTTTTTTATTTAAAAATAACTATTTTTGTTTTAAATTAATATTTATGTGTTTTTTTATTTAAAAGATACTTTTAATAAACAAATAAAAACCGTAAGGTAATCTACTGATAACCAACATTATAAAGTAATCTATTGTTGGCGTTTCTTACAAACTAATATGGTAAGGTACTTGTAGAAGCTACTTTTTCTTTATAATATTCCAGTTAGATACTTACTATTTGATTAATACACTTTAAACTAAGCCTAAAATATTCTAGATATGGCAAATGTAACTTATAATGAAGATAATATCCGTTCACTAGACTGGAAAGAACATATCCGCTTACGACCAGGAATGTATATTGGGAAATTAGGAGACGGAGCAACAGCAGATGATGGTATTTATATACTTATCAAGGAGGTGTTAGATAATTGTATCGACGAATATGTGATGGGGTTTGGAAATGCGATTGACATTAAGTTGGATATGGAAAACGGGATGGTTTCTATCAGAGATTATGGTAGAGGAATTCCTTTAGGAAAAGTAATTGATTGTGTCTCTAAAATTAATACTGGGGGTAAATACGATTCAAAGGCTTTTAAGAAATCAGTAGGGCTGAATGGAGTAGGTACAAAAGCAGTTAATGCTTTGTCTCACTATTTTAAAGTACAGGCTGTTCGAGAAGGAAGGACGAAAATTGCTGAGTTTAATCAAGGTAACCTAGACAATGATTATAAAATTAAAAAGACTACGGAGGCTAACGGTACTTTAGTAGAATTTAAGCCCGATAGGTCTATTTTTAAAAATTATAAATTTCGAGCGGAGTATATTGAAAATCAGCTTTGGAATTATGCCTATCTGAATGCAGGATTAAAATTAAACTTTAATGGCAAAACCATTTTTTCTAAAAATGGATTGCTTGATTTATTGACTCGAAAAACGAGTGGTGAAGACTTACGCTACCCTATTATTCATTTAAAAGGAGAAGATATTGAAATTGCCATAACTCACGGCAATCAATATGGAGAGCAGTATTACTCTTTTGTGAATGGACAAAATACGACGCAAGGAGGAACGCATTTAAATGCTTATAAAGAAGCTATTGTAAACTGTGTGAGGGGCGTATTTGCGGGAAAGAGTTATGATGTAAAAGACATTAGAGCTTCCATTATTACCTCAGTAAGTGTAAAGGTAGAAGAACCTGTTTTTGAATCACAAACCAAAACAAGATTAGGGTCTAATGATATTGGTCCCAAAGGACCGACTATTCGGACCTTTATTAATGATTTTGTTAAGGAAAAATTAGAAAACTACCTGCTAAGAAATGAAGAGGTTAAGAAGGCATTGCAAGCTAGAATTGAGCAATCTAAAAAGGAGCGATTAGATATTGCAGGCATTCAGAAAGAAGCACGTAAAAAAGCCAAAAAAGCGAATTTACATAATAAGAAACTAAGAGATTGTCGCCTTCATTTTAATGATACTAATAAAAAGACCAAAGAAGAAGATCGTTTGCGAACGACAGTATTTATTACGGAGGGAGACTCCGCAAGTGGTTCGATCACGAAAGCAAGAGATGTGCAAACGCAAGCGGTATTTAGTTTGCGAGGAAAGCCTTTGAATTGCTATGGTTTGACGAAGAAAGTGGTTTATCAGAATGAAGAGTTTAACCTCTTACAACATGCCTTAAATATTGAAGATAGCTTAGATGATTTGAGATACAATCAAGTAGTCATTGCGACGGATGCGGATGTCGATGGCATGCATATTAGAATGTTGCTATTAACTTTCTTTTTGCAATTTTTTCCTGATGTAGTAAGAAATGGACATTTATTTGTGTTAGAAACGCCTTTATTTAGAGTGAGAGATAAGCAAAAAACATTCTATTGCTATAGTGAAACAGAAAAGCAGAATGCTATTAAAAAATTAAGAGGTAAACCAGAAATTACTCGATTTAAGGGGTTAGGAGAGATTTCTCCAAATGAGTTTGCAGAATTCATTGGAGATGGAATTAAACTCGAACCTGTAGTGATGGGGGAAGACACGAATATAGAAGATATTTTGTCTTACTTTATGGGTAAAAATACACCTGCTCGTCAGGTCTTTATTATCGATAACTTAAAAGTAGAAAAAGACGACCTTTCTGAAGATGAAGTAGAAGATATTAATGAGGAATTAGAAGCGCAACTAGAAGCGAAATTAGAAGAAATTGATTCGGTTGCTGCTTAATAAAAAAGCTTATAAGGTATTAAGTAAGGTACCGAGGTTACAAGACTAGTGTGCTTTGTAACCTCGTTATTTTTAATGGCTATCATTGGAGTATTTAAGCTACCTACTTTTAAATCCTAATCCAATGAAAGCTCCTTCTTTAAATCGATCTAATTCTTCGCGTTGAATGCTTCGATAATAGAACCCTGCAATTACTCCAAAGGCAAATCCACCAATATGCGCCCACCATGCTACACCACTAGATTCTGCTGTTTCGGGACCAATAGCGGCAAAACCACTAAATAACTGCTGGACAATCCAAAATCCTAGAAATAATAAGGCGGGAACTTTAAAAGACCTAAAAAGAAAAACGACTAAAATCTTTATTTTTGAGGTAGGAAACATTATTAAATAAGCCCCCAAAACTGCTGAAATAGCGCCACTTGCACCAACCGTTGGAATAGCACTATCTATATTAAAAAAGATATGCCCAGCGTGAGCAGCTAATCCACCTGCTATGTAGAAAACTAGAAAATTAAGATTGCCAATTACTTGTTCAATATTATCCGCAAAAACATATAGAAATAGCATATTGCCAATTAAATGCATCCAACTTCCATGTAGGAACATACTAGTCAATAGTGTGTGATAGTCTTCTCCTTTCATCGTTTCTAATGGAATGGAGCCAAAAGACATAATAAATTCATTTAAATTTTCTATAGAAAGGGACGATTCATATAAAAAGACTAAGACATTAATACCAATAAAAAGATAACTGAAAATTGGCTTACTGCCTCCACGAACTTGGTCATCACCAATAGGAAAGATCATCTTAATTGATTTATAGGTTTTCAAAAGAAGCGGTAATATAGTGAAAAAGAAGCCAGCAATCAGATCATGAGGAGTAATAATTCCGGCCCCGAAGGGATGGGAGGCTAAATTTTTCTGTCAGAAGTCAGATTACTCAGGAATAAATACTCGAAATGCTGAAATTTAATTTGGTTTTTTCTGACTTCTGATAGTTTATGTAATAAACGATCTGATCTCTGACCCCTAAATAAGGTAAAAGAGAAAAAGGCGGTAACCATACAGTTACCACCTTTTATGCATCTAAATATTAGCTTATTTTCGTTTCTTATTTTTTTAGTAAATTCATTAAGTATTCTCCGTAACCACTTTTAATAAAGCGAGTCGCTTGAACCTCTAACTGAGCATCGTCAATAAAACCCATTTGATGCGCAATTTCCTCAATACAACCAATTTTTAACCCTTGTCTTTCTTCAATGACTTGGATAAATTGACCTGCTTGCATCAGGGAATTATGCGTTCCTGTATCTAACCAAGCAATTCCTCTATCGAAAACGCCTACCTTTAATTTTCCAGCTTCTAGATAATGCTTATTGACATCCGTAATCTCGTATTCTCCTCTAGGGCTAGGTTTTAAATTCTTCGCAATTCCTACTACCGAATTGTCATAAAAATATAACCCAGGAACTGCGTAGTTAGATTTTGGTTCTTCAGGTTTTTCTTCAATTGAAAGGGCCTTAAATTGATCGTCAAATTCTACAACCCCATATCTTTCTGGATCTGCAACTTGATAAGCGAAAACAACACCTCCATCTGGATCTACACTATTTTGTAGGGTCTCCGTCAAGCCATTACCATAAAAGATATTATCGCCTAAAATGAGGGCAACACTATCATCTCCAATAAAATGCTCTCCTAACACAAATGCTTGTGCTAAACCATTTGGAATGGCTTGTTCTTTATAAGAAAAGTTACAACCAATTTGGCTTCCATCTCCTAATAGTTTCCAAAAATTAGGTAAATCTTGAGGGGTAGATATGATTAAAATATCTTTTATACCAGCAGATAATAAGGTAGATAAAGGATAATAAATCATTGGCTTATCATAGACAGGCATCATTTGCTTGCTTATTGCCATTGTCAATGGATATAGTCGAGTACCCAATCCGCCTGCTAGAATAATTCCTTTCATGTAAATATAATTATACGCTTGGAAAATATGATGCTCTGACAGAAGTTATTCTATTAAAGCATGCTTGTTTTTACTATTGATTGAAGGGAATTGTTTCAAGACCAATTTAATCATTTATTTACTTGACAAATAGGAAGATATATAAGCATTTATTAGATTTCTATTATGAGTGTTGGAATCAACGATTAAAATTTTTTATATTTAGAAACAAAAAAATTAAAACCATTTGTTTTGTTAAATTATTTGTGTTATATTGCGACATCTTTTAATTTTACCTTCCATTCAATATGATTGTTTGAAAAGGTATATTTATTAAATAAAGAATAAACAAATGATTAGAGACGACAGAATACAACTCAACGAACGCTTTATTAATGTATTTAAATTATTGGAAGAAAGAGGTGATATTGTCCTAAATGATCGAGGTGGAAAAGGAATGGGGGATTTTGCAAAGAAAATTTTAGGCAATCGTGCTTATGGACATATTGTGAGGGCTTTTTTAAATAAAGATGATAAGCGAGTACTCGATTATCGGCACGCCAAAACTTTATGTAAAGTATATGGGGTCAATGAAAGTTATTTACTAGATGGTGTAGGGACGCCATTTGGATTTGACTTACCACAGAGTAATGCCGATATGGAATTAGGAAAAGGCGTTGGAAATATATTATATACTTCTGTAAGTGCTTTTGCAGGTACCGCAGTAGAAGCTGGCAGTTTCGCTAGTGAAGATAATGAGTTTTTTGCTATTCCCGGTGTAGCTGGTGGTGGTTTAGTTGCTTTCCCTATTGATGGAGATTCAATGGAACCGGTAATTCAAGATGGAGATATGGTGATTTGCCGAGAGATTTCTAGCTTGAAAGAGGTGAAGGAAAATGAAATGTATGCAGTCAAAAGTAATGGGACACTTTGGATCAAATATGTCAAATTAATTCGGGATCATAAAGACAGAATCGTTAAGCTTAAATTAATTTCTGCCAATTACTTGGAATATGACCCATTTGTGGAAGAAGTAAATTCTTACACTAGATTATATAAAGTAATTCGTAAGATTAGTTCTATATAATTTAAATAGTTCGTTAATTATTTTTTAGCATATTAAGCAATAAATCGACGACCAGGAACATAGAAGCAATCAAAAATTAGACGGTTTATTTTTGACGGTTAACGGTGTACTGTTGACAGCAAAATGCTACTACCAAATCTTTAAATTTAGGCAAATTATTTGAATAGGCGCTAATTTATACATACATCTGTATAATTTTATTATTCTCTGACTAATTGCTGATCGTTTCTATGTCTTACATCGCTTTAGTTTAAGTGACATCACTTTCAAGATTTCTAAACCATTTGATACTACCTCGCTTCAAGGTAAAATAACACAAGCATTTTTAATCATTTACCTATGCACAACGTTAATCGACAAGCATTAAACGGACGGTTTCGCTCTGTTTATAACGCACTTGTAGACAGAGGGGTCATTGTCAAAAGTGACCGACAAAAAAGTAAAACTGTTTTTGCTCAACGACTAGGAACGAAAGGGCATATTATAGATTTGTATCTACAGGACAAACGAAAAATAACTTACGAACAAGCTAAATTACTCTGTTCGGCTTATAAAGTGAGCGAAGCATTTATGTTTCAAGGGCAAGGAAAACCATTTAATGGACAGTTGCCAAAAGAAGATAGACTAGCTATGGCTTTAGGAATAGATTTTCACCCAAATATTCTTTTTACAAATATAGAAGCATTTTCTAGTAATACAGTAGGCGTAGATTTACTAGAAGCCAATGGTCGGTTTCATATTCCTGGCCTAATGGGAGATTTGGTTGCCTTTAACATTAATGGAAATAGTATGGCACCAACTATTAGTACGGGAGATATGGTTATTTGTAACCCTATAGAGACGGTAAAGGAAATGAAAGATAATCACATTTATGCCGTTGTAACCAATCAATCTGTTTGGGTTAAGCGCGTGCAAAAATGTTTTGATAAATTTGGTAGATGGACACATCTCAAACTTATTTCTGATAATTTTCACGAATTTGATCCATTTTTGGTAGAATTAAAAGAAGTTCGGAAATTATTGAAGGTCAAGCGGAAATTGACGGGGCTAGACTAGTATAGTTAACAGTAAGCAGCTTGCCGTTAGGTGGCGGGTTTACAGTAGACTGTATGTTTGATTTATAGGCAAATAATTGCTAATTTTAATTAGCATTTTAAGTTTTCACTTATCCGTGGGGGCTTTTAATCTGTGGGGAAATCAAACGCAATTCATTTAAGCAATCTGCTATCCTTCACAAGAAAAGGATTACCTAAATAGATAACCCTTTTTTATTGTCGAAAAACTACCAAGTTTTCATTATCATAGATGTGAAAAATTAACCGTTTGGTGTATCAACGGACGAATAAATTTTATTTTTAAGACTTTCCTTTCTCTTATTTCTTTCCTTTTTGCTTTTTATAATAAGCTACTGTACTTTTGCACTTCTCTAGATAATACTAATGGTTAATGTACTAAATAAGTGATAGTTGATGTCTGTTGCAAATCACGCTTAAGTAATGTGTTATCGACTGCCAACTGTACTAGAGTATTGTTAAATGAATTTTCTTTAGCAAATTTTTCTAAACTATATACAATTTGATCAATTTTTCTCGATTTGAGCTAGCGAACGGATTAAGAGTTGTGATACACGAGGATAACAGTACACCGATGATAGCGGTGAATATTTTATATAACGTTGGAGCTAGAGACGAGTCGCCTGATAAAACTGGATTTGCACACTTATTTGAGCACTTGATGTTTGGAGGATCTGCAAATATTCCCAATTTTGATGAACCGATTCAAATGGCAGGTGGAGAAAATAATGCTTTCACTAACAATGATATTACTAACTTCTATAATGTGCTACCTGCCGAAAATATAGAAACCGCATTTTGGTTGGAATCTGATCGCATGTTTAGCCTTAATTTCAGTAAAGAAAGCCTAGAAACTCAAAGAAAAGTTGTTTTAGAAGAGTTCAAAGAGACTTGTCTGAATCAACCTTATGGGGATGTATGGCATCATATTTCTGATATGGCCTATAAGGTACATCCTTATCAATGGCCAACAATTGGGAAGGTACCGAAGCATGTGGAAGATGCTACGATGGAAGATGTAAAAGCCTTTTTTTATAAATATTACCGGCCGAATAACGCTATCTTAGTCGTATCGGGTAATACGACGGTGGCTAAAGTTAAAGCACTTGCTGAAAAATGGTTTGGACAAATTCCTAAGGGGAAGACGGTTGCCAAAAATATACCACAGGAGCCAAAGCAACAACAATATGCCCAACGAACAGAATATGCCAAAGTACCGATAGATTCTTTATACTTAGCGTTTCATGTTCCAGGCAGAGCAGAGAAAGATTATTATGCAACGGATTTATTATCGGACGTATTGAGTAATGGGGCGTCGGCCCGTTTATATCGCCGACTACTGAAAGAAAAGCGATTGTTTAGCCAAATTGATGCTTATATTACGGGAAATATAGATCCAGGTTTATTGATTATCGAAGGTAAACCAGCAAAAGGGGTTAGTTTAGAGCAGGCAAAAGCCGTTATCTGGGAAGAACTAGAAGAACTAAAGAACGATTTAATTCCAGAACAAGAATTATTGAAATACAAAAATAAAGTAGAAAGCACTTTGGTTTTCTCTGAAATAAGTATTTTGAATAAAGCGATTAATTTAGCCTTTTTTGAATTGCTAGGAGATATAGATTTAATCAATACAGAAAAAGAAATTTACCAAGAAATAACGGTTGAGGATATTCAACGATTGGCACGAACTATCTTTGTAGAAGAGAATTGTTCAGAATTGCACTATAAAGCAGAAGTAGTTGGAACGGAAGTTTAAGGAAGTTATAATCGTTGGACTGTTGCTGAATTGCCTTGTCGAATAGGAGAACTTCGGCACTCCATAATAAATAAAATATGAACAAAAAGTTTACCCACCTAGATGCTGCAGGTAACCCCTCCATGGTCGATGTAGGCGAAAAAAAAGTGACAAAAAGAATAGCCAAAGCTAGGAGTATTATTGTGGTAGATGACGAAATATTAGCTCAATTTGAAGGTAAAGATATTCAAACAAAAAAAGGCCCCGTCTTTCAAACGGCTATCATTGCAGGTGTTATGGGGGCTAAAAAAACAAGTGATTTAATTCCCCTCTGTCATCCACTAGGATTGGATAATTGCCAAGTCGCCATTCACATTAATGCAGCTAAAGAAATTGTGGTTGATTGTACCGCTAGTTTATCGGGCAAGACAGGTGTGGAAATGGAAGCTTTGACTGGGGCGACAGTTGCTGCTTTGACTATCTATGATATGTGCAAAGCATTTTCTCATAATATTATTATTAAGGAGACGAAATTGATGGAGAAGCGAGGGGGGAAGAGTGATTTTAGGCGTACAAAGTAATGATAAGATTTGCGAAATTGAGGAATAATATGCTCTATGATTCAATATTAAATAATGGCAAAAATATGCTTTACAATACTACTTAGTTTAATTACCTTAAATCTTCTTTCAGGACAAGAGTTAGTACGTTATACCACAAAACAAGGCTTACCAAGTAACCATGTCTATGATATTGCACAAGATACCGCTGGCTTTATGTGGTTTGCTACGAATAGAGGAGTGGTGAAATATGATGGTGTTTCTTTTAAGACTTTTACGGTAAAAGATGGCTTGCCTAATAATGATACTTGGAAATTAGAAGCTGATTTTCAAGGAAGAATCTGGTATTTTTCAAAGAGTAATTATCAAGGCTATATTCAGAATGATAGTATTTATAAGTTTATGGTGCCTGAGGGTAGAGTTATTAGTCCAATTCAGATCTCTAAAAGTAAAGATAGAATATGGATGTATGATAGTGCGAAATATAGTTATTTAAGTATTGAAGACGGTGCTTTAAAAAAAGTAATTGATAAAGATCATAGGGGACTAGATAATTTTATTAGAAAACATATGGGAATAAATGAGAAAGAGCGACTTGATTTTTATAGTATTATTAATCCTGAATTGAAACAATATGTTATTATAATAAAAAATGAATTATTTGTATTGGATTTTAATTTTGACATTTTATATCAAAAAAAACATGATTTATTAGATAGAATTAACCCTAATAAAAATATTTATGGCAGCATTCTAAATCAATCTTATTATTTGACAACAAAGGAAGGGCTTCTATTTATTAATCAGTAGAATGATTAATGCAGAGGGGAATAGCCACTTGAATTTAATTTTGGATAGCAAAAAAAGTAACTACCAATATGATTATGCAGATAACCCAATTCGAGTAGAAAGAGAAATTACAGCTTTTGGAAATACCCAGACTATTATAGAACGAACCCATTATGACCATGTAGGCAGAGTGACCAATACCTACCATCAACATAATAGCGGAAATGAGGAATGGTTGAGCAGCAATGCTTATACTGTCAAAGATGAATTAATGAACAAAAAGCTTGGCGTTTTTAATAATGGCAATAGCTATTTACAAAAAACAGATTATCAATATTTAACCAATGGCTTTTTACAGTACATTAATCCGACGATGGAGGTGACAGATTTATTTAAATTGGAATTAAATTATGACCAAGGTTTTGGTACTTTTGCTCCTGCCCAAAAGAACGGTAATATTTCCCAGTTAATCTGGCAGGTAAAAGGTAAACAGGAACAGACTTATGGCTTTGAATATGATTTTTTAAACCGTTTGACCAAAGCCAACTCAGGGACTTATACGCCTAGTAGAACCACCTTAGATCCTAGTGATTATGGGACAGCATACCGCTATGATGCCAGAGGGAATATGATGACCTTAGAACGAAGTGGTGTTTATAATAATGGTTCAGACTGGCTTCCTCAGTCTATAGATGATTTAGCCTATGATTATTATCCCAATTCTAATAAAATTAAAACCATCACCGATGGGGCTAGTTGTCCAGATAATAAGGTCATTCAGGAGACGGTTAGCCGTTCTGGGACGCATTCGGTCAATAATCTTCTAATTGGTAAAAGCAAAGTATTTGGAGATGCTACGGTGAATTATCAGGCAGGCAATAAAATAGAGTTGGAGGCAGGATTTTCTACCAGTTCAGAAACAGGGGGACGGTTTACCGCCGAAGTCTTGCCCTGTCCCACAAGTGGATATGAAACAGCTGGTTTTGTGCAAAGAAGTACCGCTGATTTGGAATACGATGAAAATGGCAATTTAAAATTGGACCCACATAAAAAAATGCAAATTGAATATAATTATTTAAATTTGCCTTATACCGCCACTTCTACGGATGACAACGGTCAAAAAGTAATAGAATGGGTCTATGATGCCAATGGCACCAAACTACAAAAAATAGTTAAACTAGGCAGCGACATCTTATCCACCCAATATTATATAGAAGGCATTGAATACCGAGATAATACTTTGGAAGCGATTTATACTGCGGAAGGGCGATTATACTTTGCAGATGGCGTCGGACGTTATGAATATACCTTATCCGACCATTTGGGGAATAATCGAGTGACCTTCTCCGATTTAAATGGCAATAATGTGATTGAAGAGGCAACAGAACTGCTTCAAGAAAATCATTTTTATCCTTTTGGGCTTGAAATGAAGGGAAACTTTGTAGAAAATACGGGTAGGAAGGAAAAATACCTATTTAATGGTAATGAATTACAAGATGACTTCGGTTTGAATACTTATGATTTTGTAAATCGAATGTATGACCCTGCTGTTGGACGTTTTTGGCAAATCGACAAACTTGCGGAAGACCCTATGCAGATAGATAAATCCCCATTTGCATACGGTTGGAATAATCCTGTTCGGTATAATGACCCTGATGGAAATTGTCCTAATTGTGTAACTGCAGGAATTGGTGCAGTCGTTGGTGGTGCAATTAGTATTGGTTTCTCAATATATAATCAAGTTCAATCTGGTGAAGATATAAGTATAAGCAAAACTTTAATTGATGGGGCTGCAGGTGCTGTGAGTGGTGCTGTAATAGGCTCAGGAGCAGGTCTGGTTGGTGCAGTTGGAGCAAATTCAGCGGCAGGTGGTGTTATGTTACTGGGAGGAATAGGAATAGGTTCTAGTATCGCAGGGGATGTAACACAACAAGGTTTAGAAATAGCTAATAACGATAGAGAAAGTTTTGATTTACCAGAAATAGCAGAGAATGCAACTATAGCGGGTCCACTTAACATAGTGGGAGGGATAGCAGGACAAGGATTAAAACAGGCTGCAACTTCTGCGATAAAGAAAGGTGTCACAAGAGCTGTAGCATCTAGGTCAACTATTAAAGCAGCACAAACTAAAGCGGCAAAATCTCTAGGAAATGCTACCAAAGGCGAAATAAAGAATGCGAGAAGACATATAAAAGCTACTATAAAACAGAGAAGTTCCAGTATAAGTAATGGACTAGGAACAGCCGCACAAGAAACAATAAATGCTACTGTTATGGGAGCGAAAAAAGCAATTGCTCCTGAACTTAAACATGAAAATAACGACTAATGAAAAAAGTATTATTAGGTTTAATTTTATTACCTTTTTATGGGTATTCGTTATATATGACAATCCCGTCAATGGTATTTTACTTTGACCAAGTGAAAGGGGTAGCAAAAATAGAAAGTGTTGATAAAGAAAAGCTGTCTTTTTCCTATTATCATGATGATGAAAAAAAGCAAATAAAGTTAAATTCAAAGATTCCATATCTTAAACATCAAAAGATGCTTAAGCAAAAAAGTGAATGGGATATTGTTTATTCTAAGACATTCCCGCAAAGAGTCTCTTTGTCAAAAATTGATAATAAACCAACTCTTTTAATGCCTTTACTTTGGCTTGCTGCAATTTTTCTTCCACTTCTACTTTGGAATAAAATAAATTGGGAAAATCCTTTTGTAATGAAAGAATCATAAAAAAAGCGGTAAGGAATGCTAGATTCCTTACCGCTTTCTTTTGTCTGTATAAAAATGCAGCTCTGCACAAAATCAAAATCCAGTTACTGCCAAAGCCCGACCCGAAGGCAGAGCAGTTTGTCAGCGCAAGGATGCCGCCTTTATCTGCGAACAGGCGTGAGCTAAATTACATAATGTGTCATTATATTCCTCCGCTGCTTCCCGATGTCTTAAGTATATCAACAGCCATTTGTTTTTATTAAGCAAGTGGCTGATGTCTTTCAATGATACCCAAAAATTAGCAAGCTACCGATCCGATATTGGAAGATTGCATCTCCCCGATGTCTTAAGTATACCAACAGCCATTTGTTTTTATTGGACAAATGGCTGTTGCCCGATGTTTTAAGATTACGAACAGCCGTTTGCCTTATATTCTGCAAATGGCTGTTGTTTTTCTATGATGCCCCAAAATTAGCAAGCTGCCGATATTGGAAGATTGCATCTTCCAATCAATATCTAGCAAGTTTTCAACTTGTATTAACTACTAACCACCACGCATAAAAACATAAAAATCAGTAATACCCATATCAATTACGGTAACCGCCAAAATGCCCGTTCCATCTCGATAATTAGACGCACTACTATATAAATAATGGTGTGTTTCTTTCACGATGCCCGCTCGAACAGGATTCAAATGGATATAATCTAATTTTTGTTGAATCCATTTAGGACTAATCAGTTCGATAGGATGATTGTCTTGAATCCAGACTTGGTAATTTTGATTATTGCGATTGTATTTAGCGTGATACGCAAACAAATTGAGGAGCCATTCTCGACGAGATTCTGATTGAGTCTTTATCGTTTTGATGATTTGCTTGGCGGTATGTCTCTTAAAATCGCCTAATATAGTAGATAACCCCGATGTCTGAAGAATGACTGACGAGTCGAAAACCCCGATGTTTGAAGAATATCAACAGCCGTTTGCCAAACAAAGGTAAATGGCTATTTTTTGTACGATGCCCTAATATTAGCACGATTTCGATTTTGGAAGATTGTATCTTCCAAACAATATCCAACAAGTTTTCAACTTGTCAAAATAAGTTTTATGATGAAAATTAGACCCGATAAAATCGTGAGTGATATTGATTTTAAGCTAAAAGCTTAAAATATCGCCACCTTGCAAATTTTGATTTTCAGATAGTGATGATTTTTCAGAATGCCTAAAAACCCGATGTTTGAGTATATAAACAGCCGTTTGTTTTTATTGAGCAAATGGCTGTTGTCTTTCTATGATAGCCGTATATTAGCAAGATACCGATATTGGAAGATTGTATCTTCCAAACAATATCATTCAAGTTCTCAACTTGTCTTAACTTAACTACTAACCACCACCCATAAAAACATAAAAATCAGTAATGCCCATATAAATCACGGTAACCGCTAAAATGCCTGTTCCGTCTCGGTAATTAGAAGCGCTACTATATAAATAATGATGCGTTTCTTTCACTATGCCAGCCCGAACAGGATTCAAATGTATATAATCTAATTTTTGTTGAATCCATTTAGGACTAATCAGTTCGATAGGATGATTGTCTTGAATCCAGACTTGGTAATTTTGATTATTGCGATTGTATTTAGCGTGATAGGCAAATAGATTGAGGAGCCATTCTCGACGAGATTCTGGTTGAGTCTTTATCGTTTTGATGATTTGCTTGGCGGTATGTCTCTTAAAATCGCCTAATATAGTAGATAATCCTTTGCTGCCTTCTTTGGCGGCGGCGATCAAATGAAGATGATTGGACATGATGACCTAAGCATAAACAATTAAGCCTTTTTCTTTTTGGCAATACGCTAAACTGTCAATAATTATATCTTTATAACATTTTCTGCTAAAGACATCTGCCCAGCCGACAATGGTGCAAGTTAAATAATGGGTGTGGAATTGGTTTCGAATTTGGTAGCCTGCCATTTTACTCATAGTTTGTTTTGAAACGGGAAGATACTGTTTTTGGGTGTTTTTTTATAATTTTAGAGAAGAAAGTCAAGTTGAAAACTTGCTGGATATTGTTTTGAAGATGAAATCTTCAAAAATCGATAACTTGCTAATTTTTAGGTATCTTGTTGGGAAATTGTTTTTAAACTTAAGACATCGGGATAGTATCCCCCGATGTTTTAAGAATACCAACAGCCGTTTGCCTTATATTCTGCAAATGGCTGTTGTTTTTCTATGATGATTTTAAGATTATCGTTGATATTTTAAGCTGAACGATGTGTTAAGATTGTATCTTAACACGAATATCGTTCATGTTTTGAACATGTAGAAACGATAAAATCGTAAATAATATTGATTTTAAGCTAAAAGCTTAAAATATCGCCACCTTGCAAATTTTGCTTTTCAGTTGAATTATTCTGCCCCCTGCAAAGCATCCAAAGTCTTCCCCGTAATAGCCACCACCGCAGGTCGAGGAATTGTATCTCCGCCATCAGGCCAATGACTAGACAAGCCATCAGGTCCAGTAGAATATTCTCCAGGATGTTGCACACTTAAAAACAGGGTCTTGCCATCAGGCGCAAAGAAAGGGCCTGTAAATTCAGCATCGGCAGGCGCACTTGCCATTTGAATAACCTGACCAGCCTGTGGTCCAGAACGAGGGACAACAAATAATCCATTATTTTTAAAAGGAATATACGGTTCTTGGTTCATCATACTGCCCGAAATATCAGACGTAATCCAAAGATTTCCCGCTTTATCAAACGCCATGTTATCAGGACAGGCAAAGCCTGTTTCTTCTCCGCCCGCTAAATAAAGAGAAGGCCTGAAGGTAAGGGAAGCGTGATCGCCGTCTGTTTCCTCAATCTTTAGGATGGAACCATAAAAATTCTTTTTAGTAGAATTATTGGTTAGTGAAACTAAGACATTCCCATTCGCAGGGTCAATTTCAATATCTTCTGGTCGATCCAATGGCGTACCGCCTAGATATTTGGCAGCACTTCGCAATTGGATTAAGGTATCTGTTTGGTCTTTGAAGAGTTTTTGTAAAATTTTATTGTCTTCGTAGACAATCGGTATCCATTTTCCTAAAGTGGTATTCGCTACATAAAGGGTGCCTTTGGATAGCGAACGTGGCTCGGAGCTAATAAATTTGTAGAGACATTTATTAACGGAATCATCCCCCGAATAGACGACCAAGCGACCATCAGCTAATTCTTTAACGGTCGCACATTCATGAGCACATCTACCCAAAGCAACGTGTTTTTGTGCAGTACCTGTTTTTGGGTCAACTTCTACCACCCAACCGTAATGTTCTGGTGGATTATCGTATTGGGTATGCCAAGCAAGGAAAGCCTTTTTTTCAATACGTTTGCCACTTTTATAATCTCTTTCTCCATAAAACATGTCGTAATTTTCTTCGCAAGTTAGAATCGTTCCCCATGGCGTGACGCCACCCGAACAGTTTCCTAAAGTGCCCATAGCCGAAGTTTTACCTGCAATTGGGTGATCCCAATTAAAAGGAATATTGGTCATACCGTGTACTCGCTTATTCAATGGATCGTTTTCCACGATTTTCCATTTGCCTTTTTCATTCTTTTGAACCCGTAAAATACTCCCACCGACATTATACATTTCTTTTTCTACCTGTTCTTTTGATTTTTCGCCCTCAACATGATTAGACACAAAAAATGGGTCTACATATTCGTGATTCACCCAAAGAATGCCGTCATCAGGATTATCGACATCTAGTGGAATAAAAGCGGTAAAATCATTATTAAAACCAAATTTGTCTGTCTTGCTAATAGCATCTTCCCATTTAATCAGCACCTCAAAATCTAAGCCTTTGGCTAACTTTAATTTATCTTCTCGAGAAGGCGCAATTCCTTTTAGGTCTTTATAATAGGAAGTCGCTAAGGGAATTAAGGTAGGAGAGAGGGAGCTAACAGCAATACCTTTTCCTAAAAATTCTAAAAAGGTTCTTCGATTAATAGCTTTTATAGACATGGGTTTAATTTTATTCAATTCGTGTTAAACGAGTAGTGTTTATAGCTTATGATCAATAGTTTTATCATAGATTAGGATAAAGATACCGACAATTTTAAGCAGAGTAAATATTTTTTGAAAAGAACGCTTTATAGGATAAATAATAATATAAAGAGATAGTTAAATTATATTACTAATGGGGTAAACGGGAGTATCAATTCGATTGTTTACTCTAAATCTTACAAAATCTTAAATCATAAATTTTAAATCATAAATCATAAATCCATTGCGTTTTATTTAGATAGATTTATGATTTAAGATGTATGAACTGTGATTTAAGATTTTCTCTGACCAAAATTACCTGACAAATTTTGAATTTTACCTCTTTCTTAATATAGCTACAAAAAATGGGTTAGTATCCGAAGATACCAACCCATTTTATGATTTATATTTATCCTATATCCTTGGATATATTGTAAATTGCTAACTGTCTACTGCTGACTAATATACCTCAAAAAGACCAGCAGCACCCATACCACCACCAACACACATCGTACATACAACGTATTTAGCGCCTCGTCTTTTTCCTTCGATTAAAGCGTGCCCAACCATTCTTGCACCAGTCATCCCATAAGGGTGTCCGATAGAAATAGCCCCACCGTTTACGTTCATTAATTCATTAGGAATGCCTAATCTTTCTTGACAGTATAATACTTGAACTGCAAAAGCTTCATTTAATTCCCATAAACCAATATCACTCATCTTTAAACCATGCGCTTTCAATAATTTTGGAATAGCGAAGACTGGTCCAATCCCCATTTCGTCAGGTTCACAACCTGCTACCGCCATGCCTCTATAAGCGCCTAGAGGTTCTAAACCTCTTTGTTCTGCTAATTTCCCATCCATTAATACGGCTGCGGAACAACCGTCTGATAATTGACTGGCATTTCCAGCAGTAATGAAACCTCCTTCTATAACTGTTCTCAATCCTGCCAATGCCTCAATGGTCGTAGAAGGGCGATTGCCTTCATCTTTAGATAAAGTTGCTTCTTCAAAAGTAATTTCTTTTGTTGCCTTATTGAAGATACCTTTGTTGGTTGTTAAAGAGATAATTTCATCATCAAATTTCCCTGCTGCTTGTGCCGCCGCAGTTCTTTGTTGACTTTGTAAACCATAAGCATCTTGTGCTTCTCTAGTGATACCATATCTTTTTGCTACTACTTCTGCTGTTTTTAGCATGGGCATATATACATCACGATGCTTAGCGACTAGGCTTTTATCTAAAGCTCTGTAAGTATTCATTTTATCGTTCTGCACCAAACTGATAGATTCAATTCCGCCACCAATCGCAACAGACATACCATCATACATGATTTGTTTGGCAGCAGTTGCAATCGCCATCATACCAGAAGAACATTGCCGATCAATGGTCATTCCAGCAACGGTTACAGGTAAACCACCAGCTAAAGCAGCCAACCTTCCAATGTTTTGACCAGTCGTTCCTTGCTGCATGGCACAACCCATTACGCAATCATCTACTTCTGCTGGATTAATTTTTGCTCTTTTGACAGCTTCTTCTATAACCCAACCTGCCATAGTAGGACCATTGGTATTATTAAATGCACCTTTATACGCTCTACCTATTCCTGTTCTGGCGGTAGACACAATTACTGCTTCTTTCATTATATTAAATTTGAAGGATGATATGAGGAAAATTTTCGTAGTTCCAACTATTTAAGAACTGTTGAAAATAGTTAATACTATAGCATTGCCTGTAAGCTAGGAATACAAAGCGTCACAAAGAAAATGAATTTAGTATAAAAATACTAATTTTTACCGATAAATTGTAAAGGCTATCAATTATTGTGACTTAACTTCTTTTGCTAAAGCGGCTAAGTCTCTAATTAATAATCGTTTTCGATTGAAGGTAATGATATTTTTTGTTCTTAACTCATTCAAAACGGTCGTGACTGTTTGGCGAGAAGTAGCTGTTAAATTGGCAATTTCTTGGTGGGTTAAAAATTGCCGTACAACGGTTTCGTATCCTACTCGTTGTCCTTTTCGTTTGGCTAAATTTTCTAAATATTCAATGATTCGGGTTCGAGAATCTCTGAAGACCAAGGATTCTAATCTTTGCTCCATATCTAATACTCGATTCCCCATTATTTTCATAATGAATAACTGTAAACCACTATGTTCTCGCATCAAGCCTTTCATCTCGTTTACAGAAATCGTACAAACTGTTGTCGTTTCCATGACATAGGCAAAATCCCGTCTTTTTTGCTCGCCAATTAGCGATAGTTCCCCAAACACTTCTCCTGCTGTTAAGATGGCTTTGGTGATTTCCTTGCCGCCGTCACCATAAGCACCGATTTTTACCCTGCCTTCTGATAAAAGATAGATTTGATCGGCATGTTCGTTGGGAATATAAATGTATTCTCCTTTTTTATAGTTTCTTTGAACATGTTTGTCCATTGCTCCTGCGCCTAATTTTTGTGGACAGAAGATGCTGGTGACATCAATATTTTCGAGGAACCATAAAGAGTTGGTTTCCATAAACTGATTTTTATAAGTTGGTAACAATCAAAAATAAAAACTAATGTTTAAACTTTAACACATTTAAGACCAATAGGTTTTATCTGTACCAAAGATGGGATAAAATTGTCTTGATGAAGGCAGTCCCTATTTGATTATCTTAGTTAAAATAAATGCTTTACTTCCTTCTGATGAGGAATGAATAACTTTTAATGATTCTACCTGTTTGAATACGTTATAATTCCTTGCCAAAAATAGGCTATCATTTAAATAATGGACAAAATAATTAATTTTGAGAAATATTATCGCTTTTATAAGCTATTAGATACTTTAGATTCTGACTATCTTATGGGCATCATTGCATGGAATAAAGTATATTGCAATAATTGTAAAAAAGAATCGATAGGAGTTGATGAAAATGAAGACGTTTTATAAAGTATCAATTCTTTTAATGTTTAAAATCGCTAGTACTTAAGATGACTATTTCTTTAATATTTTCTATTGTCTTTTTTTTGGCTTTATCTGCTTTGTTTTCAGGTTCTGAAATTGCTTTTATTTCCTCTAGTAAATTACGTGTGGAATTAAAGCGAAAAAGAGGGGCTAGAAGGGGCAAGATTTTAGCTAATTTTTTTGATCAACCAGCCCATTTTTTGGGAACCATGCTAGTCGGAAATAGCATTGCCTTAGTTGTTTTTACAACTTTGATGACAAAATTATTGACGCCTTTGATGAGTCCTTTTGTACCAAGTGAGCCGTTACAGTTATTCCTCAATACCATTATTACGACTTTAATAGTCCTAATTTTTGGAGAGTTTTTGCCAAAGACTATTTTTAGATTATTTGCAGATAATATCCTTTATTTTTTAGCCTATCCACTTAGATTTTTTCAATTTTTATTGGGTGTCCCTTCTTGGTTTATGACTAAGTTATCAAATCTTTTATTAAAATATGTCTTAAAAACACCGATAGAAAAAGTAGATAACGTTTTTACGAGAGTTGATTTAGCGCATTTTATTGAAGCTTCTTTTTCTTCTGATACGGATGAAGAAATTGATAAAGAATTATTTCAAAATGCCTTAGAATTTCGACAAGTCAAGGTTAAAGAATGCGTTGTGCCTAGAACGGAAATAGAAGCCATAGATATCAATGCGAGTATAGAAGAATTGCTTGCCTTATTTCAATCCTCTAGATTGTCTAGAATCATTGTGACGGATGGGGATATGGATAATATTTTGGGGTATGTGCATCATCAACAAATGCTGAACAAGCCTAAAGAATTAAAAGCAATTGTCCTAGATATCCCGTTTGTCCCAGAAGTGATGCGGGTGCAAGAGGTGATGAATTTGTTTATTAAAAGTAGAGTAAGTATTGCGTGTGTGGTAGATGAATTTGGGGGAACGGCAGGCATTATTACACTAGAAGATATTGTAGAAGAAATCTTTGGAGAGATAGAAGATGAGCACGATCAAGAAGATTATATCGAACAACAAATTGGAGAGACGGAATTTTTGTTTTCTGGTCGATTAGAAATTGATTACCTTAATGAAAAATATGAAGTACTTGACTTTACAGAAGGTGAATACCACACCCTTTCAGGTTATTTAGTAACAACAACAGAAACGATTCCTCAACAAGGTGTTGAAATTGTATTGGAAGGCTATCGGTTTATTTTGGAATTAGTTAGTGATACAAAAATTGAAACGGTTCGTGTTGTTAAATTATAAAATACTTGCTTAGGGCATTGGGTAGAGCGCAAAGGGCTATAAAGCGATAAAAGACGATAAATTCTAAGTTTTATAGTTACGTTAAATTGTTGATGTATCCTAGGTTAGCATCTACCTTTACTTAGTACTTTTGGTCGTTTTTAGCAATATAACCATCTGTATTTTCCGTAATTTAGAAGAATCACTAGATGCTATTACGCCTCTTCTTTGCTCAAAACCCTCTGTTAAACCGTTATAATTATTCAACTTTTCACTCAATCCTTATTATTTTGAAAATATCGCTTTCATCCGTTTGGCAAGATTTAGTTGCTTTTGTAAAGAACCCTAGATTAGACCCTTTGCCAGGTACTTTTTTAGAGCGACCATGGAAAGTCTTTCCTTATTTGTTGGCGATAGATTTTTTATTAATGATTCCTTTATCGGGAATTATTGGTTTGGCAGGTGTGGAAGAAATGGATCATAAGATTATAGAGATGCTCGATCAGCCATTAGTCTTGTTTTTTATGGCAGTTATTTTAGCACCTATATTTGAAGAGTTGTTTTTTAGATTTCCTATAGGTAATTGGTGGAAACTGCCCGTTATGCTATTTGGAGGAAATGAAACAGAATGGTCAATTATAACTTGGTGGAAAAAGCATTTTAAAACCATTTTTTGGTTGTTTACAGTCTTTTTTGCAGCAGTACATCTCGCAAATTTTGGCGCCAAAATCCCCTTTTATCTGATGCCTTTACTCGTATTGCCACAATTTATTCTAGGTATTATGTTAGGCTATATTCGAGTTGGTTGGGGCTTTAGATATGGTGTCCTCTTTCATGCTTTGCATAATGGTATTTTATTAAGCATTGCAACATTGGCGGAAGAATTTGGTGGAGGTATGTAATTCCTTAGAAAGTAAAAACATTAAATTGAAAGAGCATAATTGCAATAAAAATAAAAAGGTGAATAAACTCTGCGGTTGTTTTAGACATCGCTAAAAAACAAGCGGCCAAAAGAATGGAAAGTGGAGTGGCAATAATTAAGAAATGGCTGAATTGAATATTTTCTTGGAATAAAAAGGTCAAACCACAAATGATTAAAGTGGTATAAAAAATATTCATGTAATTTCGGATCTTATACGATTTCTCAAAAGTATACCGATTAAACACACCCATCACTATAAGCAAGCCCAGAATAATATACTTATAGTAAGTGTTCCAACCACGAGTTGGCGGGAAATCTAAAAGACTAAATTGCTCCAAGAAATGTGTTTGCCAATAGACTAGGAATTCATTATGCCAAAAGTAATAAGTACTGGCAAAGATAAAAGGCAAAAGATAACCACTAATAAGCATGATGGCTTCCTTCAATTTAAAGGTTCGTAAAACTAGTAGACCTAATAATCCTAAGAATAAAAACAAAACAAAGGAATGATAAAAAAGTGCTGCAACTCCTACCCAAAAGCCTACATTAAAAATAGCATCTGCACATTTAGCGTTTTTAAAAATACTCAATAAATTGGTAATGGCTATAATGAGAAAGGTATTTCCTAAAAGTACCGCAGATAAGGGTAAAAAGTCCTGAACACAACTGACCAGTAGAATGTAAAAAAGACCAGGAAATAGGGTAGTTTCTCTAAATAAGCGATATTTATTGGCTAAATTATTAACTAATAAAGCTTGCAGAAAAACGACTAGTAATGTGATCGTCCCAGTTAGAACGGTACTATCTCCTAAATAATCCTTTATAAACAGAGATAAAACCCCATCATTTGCCATATCAATAGGTGTATTTCCCCAGAAATAAGACAACCTGAGTATGAGTGCATATACTAGTAATAATATGCTGAATGCCACTTGATTGGTACGGAATAATGCTAACACTTATAAGGTGGTACTAGTTAAAGAATGATCCAATAATTGTGATTTTTTTGTCAAAGATACTAAATAAACTTCAACTTCAGGCGCAACCTCAACTTCAATTTTAAGCTATTTCTAGTGGTAATTAATGTATAATAAGCAGGTTTGAAAAAAGAAGTAATAAAAAAATAGTAGAAAAGTGTGGAATTTTTTAATTAGGAGACTCTTATAAAGTAAGCAATGTAAAAGACGCTTTGGCGTTCATCATAAAGAACTTGTATATAACGTGTTTTCATTCGAGAGGCCTACCTATATTTTAGGTAGGTTTTCTTATTTATGCGCCTTCCTTTTTAATTTCTTAGGCATTATTTTAATCAATTTTTTCAAAGCCTTTTCCGTTTCTGCAAAGGTAGGTGCTCGTTTACCTGAGTAAAGTAACATACAACCAAATTGTCCTTCTTCTTTAGGCAACGCTGCATAAAAATCGGCTTTATGTAGTCGATAAACTTCTCTGATAATTCGCTTAATTCTATTGCGATGTACTGCTTTACTAAAAGCTCTTTTAGGTACGCTTACAGCAAACTGTGCAGGTGATTGACTTAAAGGAAAATCCATCTTTCGCCAAATTAATCGCAATGGAAAGACATGAATGGATTGACGTGCCTGAAAAAGTTGCTCAATGGCTTTTCGACTTTTTAATTTTTCTTTTTTTGAAAATTTTAAAGACACGCGGATTAGTTATTGGTTGATTGATTATTAATTATTGATAACTATTTAGATAGAGGGTCAAAGGTATAGGGTTGATGATTAAATATTAAAATACCCTGTTAACCCTGTAGAATCTTGTTATCTTGTAAATAAACAGAAAAAGCAAGTATCCCAATGTGGAATTACTTGCTTTGCCTTCCGAAGACATAATGCTTTGGAAAAGAAGGATGAAATAATTAATGAAAATGAATTATTAGTTACTTACCAATATTCTCGTCAGAAACCGTTAATTTGATCCGACCTTTAGCTCTTCTACGAGCGATTACTTTTCTTCCATTTTTGCTACTCATTCTAGAACGGAATCCATGCTTATTCGCTCTTTTTCTTTTGGATGGTTGATAAGTCCTTTTCATTTTATTAGTATATTTTTACGTTTCTATATTTTGATATTAGTTGCTTTTTGAAAAGCGAGTGCAAAGATACGCTTTATTCAACAAATAGACAATACTTGAAATTCAAAAAATTAAAATTACTACTTGGCTAGAGGCAAAAGGCAAAAGGTAAGCTCTGAATTAAAACAGGGGAGAATGATAATTCAAGTCATTAGTATTTAATCGTTTCCTGTGAATTTAAACTTTTTGCCCTTTGTTTTTAGCCCTTTTCCAAGTAGCAACAAATTAATTTAACTTAAAAAATATCACTCTATGCCTACATCTGTTACGATTGCCATCATTCAAGCTAGTCCTGTGTATTTAAATTTAGCCAAGAGTTTGGAGAAAATGCAAGCTTACATCAAAGAAGCTGCGGAAAAAGGAGCGGAGATGATTGTCTTCGGGGAGACTTGGTTGTGTGGTTATCCTGCTTGGTTAGATCATTGTCCCAATATTGCGATTTGGGATCATGAACCTACGAAGGAAGTCTTTTTGAAAATGCTGAGAAGTGGTGTAGAAGTGCCGAGTCAAACGACTATTCAAATTGGTAAATGGGCAAAGCAATATAAGGTGACGATTATGGTTGGCGCCAATGAGGTCGTGACGAAAGGTAAAGGAAATGGGACGATTTATAATTCCCTATTATTATTTGATAGTAAAGGGAATTTAGTAAACCATCATCGAAAATTAATGCCTACTTATACAGAAAAAATGTTGTATGGTCATGGAGATGGAGAAGGGTTGAAAACAGTTGATACAGGTTTCGGAGAAGTTGGAGGATTGATTTGTTGGGAACATTGGATGCCTTTGAGTCGGCAAGCAATGCATAATGAAAAAGAAGTAATTCATGTAGCTGTTTGGCCTTGTGTGTTTGAACGCCATCAGATTGCTAGTCGGCATTATGCTTTTGAAGGGCGTTGTTTTGTGATTGCAGCAGGTCAAATTTTGCGAGTCAAAGACATGCCTAAAGAGCTGGAATTACCAACTCATTTAAAAGATAAACCCAACCATTTTATGCTGAATGGGGGAAGTTGTGTGATTGGTCCAGATGGGAGTTATTTATTAGAACCTCAATTTGATGTAGAAGACGTCCTACTTTGCGAAATTAAAGACCTAGATCGAGTGTATAAAGAACGGATGACGTTAGATGTTACTGGTCATTATCAGCGGTTAGATGTTTTTGATTTTAAAGTGAAGGAAACGGATTATAGGTAGGATAATATGGGCTTCTGGTTTATGATTAGAGCTTCCAAAATTTAAAGTTCTATCCATTACCCACAGAATAGTTTTCCAAGTTCCGAAGCTACGCTCCTTTGGAAAAAAAAGCTAAAACTGACCTATCTACAGACCGTTTCGGAGCGATGCTCCTTTGAGAATACCTAAAGAGCATCGCTCTGACTCCGTCTGTAGTAAAATGAAGCTAAATATACACTAAAAGGAGCGTAGCTTCGACCCATTCTGTCATTTTATTCTGTGGGTAATCAGTAGAACTTAAAGTTCTGGAAGCTCTTTTTATATAATTTATCATAGTTTATTGTAGCATAAATACTTGTGAAAGTGAATATTTTAAAAATTCATCGTTTATCATTTATAGTTCATCGTTATTTATTTACCACTATATCGAATACCAACATTTTCAGATAGCTTAGTCACCCGTACTTCCGTTCGACGATTGTATTCATGGTCTTTTTCAGAACATTTTACATTATTTTCGCAATGGTTTCTAATAGCAACTTCCCCCATTCCTCTGGCTTTGATTCGTTGGGCAGCAATGCCTTTTCTAGACAAATAATCTTTGGCCGCTATAGCCCTCTCTTTAGACAAACTCCGATTATAAGCAGCATCTCCTCTAGCATCTGTATGTGCCGTTAATTCGACTTCCATACTTGGATTTTGTTGCATTAAAGTGACCAATGCGTCTAACTCTGCGGCGGCACCAGCTCGAATAGCGGATTTATTAAAATCGTAATAAATATTTTCTAAAACGATGGTCGAACCTTCTACTAGATTACCATTAAGTACCGTTGATTGATTACTAGTAGGAGTTAATCCAATGTCTTTTTTTAAGTTGGATTGAGTCAAATTTTTAGTAGAAATAGTACTATTAGTAATCGCAAAACCATCTTTTTCAGCGCCTATTATATATTCACAACCAAAAGAGATACATTGTTCATATTGCCCTACTGTATTAGTGCTAACAAATTGAGTATTTCCATCACAATTAGATTTTATAAAAATCTTAGCATTTGGAATGATAATACCTGTGTTTTCGTTCCGCACAATACCACTTAACGTAATGCAATTTTTAGTCGTTAAAGGAATTTGAATTTGCATTGGAGAAGGTTGCCCAAAAGTACTGTACCGTACCTCTTTATTTGCATAGCCTTTTTTAGTAACCAATAATAAATACTCTTGATTAGCAGCTAAGTCGGTTGCAATCATTCCTTTTGCATCGGTATAAAAATTTGGTTGACCCAATTCCTTTTTCATTACAAAACGAACTTCCATCTGGTCGGGATTACCATCTTTGGCTTCTAAGACTACCTCATATAAGGCTTCTTCTCCAAATAGGCCACTTTTATTTTTTTCAAAGATATAAACACCTGCATTGTCAATAGCAGTACCGTCCATTTCATTGACCACAGAAATATTTGCTAACTCATTCGTGGAAGTAGCCATAGCAAATAAACCATTTGGCGCATCAAACAGATAAATATCATCTTGCCCAAGACCTCCATAACGAGCAGAAGTAAAATAACCTTGGCTGCCAGTTGGATTTAAGATTAACCCAAAATCGGCACTTTCAGAGTTAAAAGGAGCGCCTAGATGAATAATTTCTGTTAAGTTTCTTTCTTGAGTATTCACCGAAAAAATATCATATCCGCCCATACTACCATGTCCTTCGGAGGAAAAGAATAGCATACCTGATTCGTGAATATAAGGAAAGGCTTCTCTTTTATTCGTATTAACCGTAGGTCCTAAATTGACGGGTTCTCCCCAGCCTGTTCCATTATTTTCTACATAATAAATATCTGTTTCCCCATATCCACCTGGTCGATTAGAAGCAAAATATAACCTACTTCCATTTGCTGTTAGCGTCGGATGCATGGTTGTATATTCATCACTATTAAAAGGCAATGCTTGACTGTCTTCCCAATCGTCTACTCCTTTTTTTGCTTCAAATATTTTCATGGTCTTTTTACCTTTTGTATTTCTACTAGCACTATTACTAGTGTAGTAAATAATATCTTCGGTAAAATTGAAAGTGGTAGGGCCTTCGTGTGTAGTGGAATTTACTTTTGCAGAGAACGGTTGTGGATTGCTAGGCATTCCTTCGCCATCTAATTCTGCATAGAATAATTCAAAGAAAGGAACGCCGATATTTCCATCAATCTTTTCGCCTTCTTTTCCAAGTGTTACATAGATGATTCCATTCTGATAATAGGTAGGAGAGAATTCTAGTTTTTTAGAATTAATCCGAAAGGTATTTTGGGTCTTAACATCTGGATGCTCGACTTGCTTAACTTGTGGCTTTGTGCTAATAGTCGTGTTCTCTGTTTGCGCCATTAAAGACAATTGACCAAATAGCGATAGAATTACGCAAAAAATTACTTGTTGTATATTCATTGTTTTGGATATGTTCTACTAGGATTATGGAATTTTATCTCAAATAAGTAATTAGATAAAATTGAGTATTTCTTTTTAAAAGTTGCGAGTTGCGGGTTACGAGTTAAATGGAATTAAATATTCCTAGTTGAGATAGCCTAAAATAATTAGTTTTAATCAATTTTAAACCACTAAAACAACCCGCAACTCGCAACCCGTAACAATATTTTTAAAATTAAAATTTCTTATTCAAAGTGTATACTTATCATATTTGGTTACCTACTTAATTTACTATACGCTTTTAAAAGAATCTTGGATTCAAATAATCTCCTTCTACTTCTTTTTCTTCTGTGTTTTTAGGCCCAAAAGAGTATCTGACCATCGCTTCAATACTACCACTACTATAGTCTCTTAATTCAGAGACCGTAACGTCGTAGGCAATGCCAAAAAGAAAATGTTCATTGACTTGTGTACTAAATAAAATATCAATGGATTCCGCTGGAAGCCCTCTACTAGAACCACCGACTCTATAAGTTGCACCAACCATATATTTATCCATAAAAATGGCATTGACATTTATATCGACGTCTAAAGGAGCATTTTGTGCGTATTTTATCAACATTTGTGGCTGTAATTGGACATTTTCCTTAACATCAAATAAATAACCGCCCATTAAATAAAAGTGGCGAAGAGATTGAGAAATAACCGTTGCATCTTCCGAAAAATCAATATTGTTTTCTAATAATCTAGGTACAGAAAAACCGACATATAATTTATCCTCTTTGTAATAAACCCCTGCACCAAAATTAGGGGACATCTTATTTTGTTGTCCAACAGGTATGCTGGCATCAAAGGTAGTTCCTTGAGTAGAAATTAAACGTTCATCACTATAATTGGCATTAAAAGAACGAATACTTCCTTGTAATCCAACTCCAATTTTACCTTTCCCTAGAGGTACTCGATAAGCATAGGATACATCCGCATTATAATTAGTGGCAATCCCAATGGTCGTCCGAGCAAGATTTAAACCAATACCTACTCGATTATCGTATAAAGGGGCATCTATATTAAACACTTGAGATTTAGGTGCGCCTTCTAAACCTAGCCATTGACTTCGAATAATGCCCGTTGCGGTCGTTGCGCCTAGACTTCCTGCATAAGCTGGATTATACGCCAATTTATTATACATAAATTGAGTGTACTGGGCTTCTTGTTGGGCGATTGCCGTGAAACCTAAAGCTATAAATATTGAAAAAAGTAAAATTTTTCTCATGATTTTTATTTTAAAGTTAGCTGCTTTTAGAAGCAGTCAACGTACATAAAATACCTTTAATATATCGCGCTTTCAGCGCTTGAAAAATGTAGCTAATTATTCGCATAGGACTTTGCCCTATGCTATAATATATCGCCACGTTGTGGCTAAAAAATTAAAACTATTTTTACTCCGTATTTTACCCCTGCCCTTTAAGAGTAACTAGTTTTGGTCTATAAGTTATTCTATACCTTTCAATCTTTTATGGTAAACCTTTGAACCCTTTGAACCCTTTTAACCTTATTACCTTTACTCCCCCTATACCTCATGGGGGATTGCTCCTAAAAATGAACGACAAAATGTCAATCTCAATGACAATTCCAATGGCAATAACAATCTCAATACTGCCCACCTCCATTCCTACCGCTCAATAACCAAGAACCCTGCCTCTGGCTCGGTATTTCTGTCAAAAGAGACCACATAATAGTAAGTCCCTGCGGGCACATCTTCTCCATTATATGTGCCTTGCCAATTATTCGTATAAGGCGCCGCACGGTAAATTTCATCTCCCCATTGATTAAAAATGATGACTTCGTTCCCTGGGAAATTACCCGTTTCGATACAAGGAATCATGAAGAAATCATTGATACCATCTCTATTAGGCGTCATGATAGTCGGAATGATACAACCTGCTTTTTGACCAATTTCTAAGGCTACTTGAGCAATTGAACAATCATTAGCACAAGTAGGATTACACAATTCATAGGTAAAGACATCTTGTCCAACGTAGCCTTGATTCGCTACAAATTGAATATCACCAGCTGCATCTACTTCTGCTGTACCATGCATGGGCGATGATAAGATGGTAATATCAAATTCTGGCGAAAAGATTTCATCGTTTTCCATAACATTTAAAGTAGCTTCGCTACTAAAACCGATGTCAAATATATCGTCAACGGCTACGGGTTCTGCTTCATAAAAGACGATGATTTCATCAGAAGAATAGGCTTCGCAAGCGCCTGAGGTTAAACTCCAAACTAGGATATTCATCCCTGGACTTAAGTTACTCAGACTAGTGCTACTACTATTTGGGGCATCAATAATAATAGCGTCATTCGGACTCGTCCAAGTACCCGTCAATCCGTCAGAGAATGGAGTAGCTGCTACTACTGCTTCACCATTACAAGAAATTAATTCGGTATCTTCGATATTGGCTAATTCACTTGGAATACCAAAAATTCTTACGATCATCGTATCGGTAGCAGCACAAACCCCTGCTTCATCAACGACTGTCCAATAAAAAGTATAAGCATTAAAAGGATTGCCCGGTTCTATCGTGGAGACGATGGTATTGGATGCGGTGACATCATTAATGGTCACACCCAAAGCAGCTTGACTACTTGGTTGACTCCATTGACCAGCAAAACCCGCTGGTACTGGATTGGCGCAAAGATTTACCGTTTCTCCTTCGCATTCTTCTACAATCGGATTACATACTTTGGCAATAGCACCTGTTACGCCAACATCTACAATTAGTCGAGTAGCAGAATATTCACCACAAACACCATTAGATAAAGTCCAAAAGAAAGTATAAGTACTACCTGGAGTTAGGCCGCTAATACTAGTTTGTGCTTCATTGGGTGATTCAATTACTACATTGTCAGCTTCGGTTGACCAAGTACCAAATCCTTGGTTGGGAGCAACTGCACAAATCACCGCATTATTGGCGTCACAAATGGTCATATCTCCATCACAAATTTGTGCTAACTCTGTTGGAATTTCAGAAATAATCAATTCCGTTGTATTAGAAACAGGAGATTCACAACCATTTAAACTTTGAGTGACATAAAATTGATAGTTACCTTCTGGAAAATCACCAACTTCTAAAATTTGAGATCTAAATATATTTGGGCCTGCTACTATTTCATTATTTGCTGAATTGAACCAAGTATATTCCGCACCTGCCAAAGTATCTTCTTGTTCAATAAATAAAATGATATCAGAAGTATTCGCTAAACAAATATCGCCACTATTATTAGCGGTTGGTGCAGCAGGAACTTCGTTCACCATTACAGTCAATGGTTCAGATCTTGGTGAAGTACAACCATTGGATAAGACTTGTAAGGTATAACCGCCATTATCTTCTAAATCAGCATTGGTGGAAATGACGATATTAGGTGTAGAGGAAGTAGCCGTGAAATTAGGCCCTTCCCATAAATAAGTGGCCTCTGAGACTGCTGCGGTAGTCAAGGAGATTTCTTCTCCAGCGCAAAATGCAGCCAATGGATCAATTACAGGTTGCGCCAGCGGTGTACTTACATTAATAGCCAAAGTAGCCGTTCCGACAGAAGGACAGACATCATTATATACTTGTAAAGACACCACGCCATTTAAGGCCGTCGTAACAGCATCTAAAACCAATACAGGAGATTGGGTAACGGTATCCATAATAGAAGTAATTTGCCATCTATATTCTGCGGAGATATTGGTATATTCTGTTGCGGTCAAAGTAAGGGACTGTCCTTCACAAAGACTCGTTGCATTAGCTGTAATAACTGGATTTGGAACTGGAATATCTGTTACTTCTACTAGATTCGTAGCAGGGTCAGATTTACAACCCGCTCCTGTATTGACAACCAAAGCATACGTACCATTCACTTCACCCGCTACGGCATTAGGAATCGTAAAGACACTATCAGGAATAGGCGCCATTTCCGTTCCATCGGGTGTTGTCCAAGTATAAGTATAGGTGCCATCATTGGCAGGGAAAACATCTGCAATTAATCGAATATTGGTATCTTCTGGAATAATACAAGGGTCTGCGTCACCAGAATCAAATAGGGTAGTTATTATAGGCGTAGTCTTTACATCAATTGGTAAAGTTTTCGTAGTGACACAACCATTGACAGAAGTAATATTTAGGGTATATGCTCTTTCAACAGGAACTTCGGGATTTGTTCCAAAGTAAGCCATTCCATCTGGTGCGACCCATTCATATCCTGCTCCTGCGATAATAGGATTAACATTTAATTGGAAATTTCTTCCTGAACAAGCAGCCCCTGCAAAGAAAGGCGTACCTGTAGGTTTATTTTCTATTTGCACTTCAATCGCATCGGATGATTCAGAAGTACAGTTCATAGCTTCTACACTAACGATCCAATTGCCTGCATCTGTAATTTTAGCAGTATCTAATCTCAATTCGGGTGCAGTAGTAGTAAACGTAGCAAAAGAGCTAGTATTCGTCCAAGTATAAGTATTGGCGTTGGTAATATCTGTTTTTAAAACCAACGGACTTCCTTCACAAACAATACTGCCCGATTCATTGATAATACTTGGTTTAGCTGGACGTGGGGTGATGCTAACTACCGTAAATGCTTCCTCTGAGGTACAACCATTTTTACTAACAACTAAAGTATAAATACCTCCATTAGCACTCGTGGCATTCATAATAGGAGCTGGAGTTGGTAAATCGGAAGTAAAACCAGGTCCTACCCAGCTATAAGTACAAGTTTGATCAGTCAAAGGAGAAGAGAGAGCAATTATTTCTCCTTCGCAAATATTGACGATTGGTTCGCTGGTGACCGCAGCAGGAACATCAAAAACTGTAACAGAAACTATTTGTGAGCCCAAGGAAGAACAATCTGAACATTGAACCACTAAATAATAAGCATGTCTACCAGCCGTTGGATTATCGATGGTAAAAGAAGGAATGGTAGAAGTCCCTACTAACATAATCGTATCTTCTAAAGGTGCTTCTCTTGAGACAACTTCATACCATTGATATTCCAAATCTGTACAATTGGCAGCACTAGTTGTTAAGGTAATGCCATCAGTTTGACAAACGGTATTGCTTTCTGTATTGATTAAAGGGGCATCCACGCTGCTAATATTGACAAAGAGTGTCCCCGTTGAGGTACAACCCGACTCCCCTGTCATGGTTAAGGTATAGGTACCCGAATTATCAATGCCTACATTCGGGATAATAGGATTGGCATCTGTAGAGGTAAAACTATTAGGGCCAACCCAATTATAAGTAAAAGTGGCACCTGCTGAAATAGGTGTTTGGAAAGTGGTATCTGCAAATAAAAATAAGGCATCATTGTTACAAACTCCTACAGAAAAAGTAGGTGTTAATACTTCTGGAATAATGTTGATGGTTGATTGACAAGTTGAGCTATTGCCTGCTTTATCTTTTGCCAAAATGGTCAGCGTCATCATTCCTGTATCCGCACAAGATACGGTTGTTGGATTGATGATGATACTATCTATTTCACAATTATCACTTATAGCTGTGACTAAACTATCTGCGATTAAAGATAAATCAGTTAGATTACCCGCAGGATTTATTGATACTACGTAATCATTTTGACAAACGATAATGGGCGTAATAGAATCTTTTACTTCCACCGTATATAAACAAGCAGCGGTGTTTCCCGCAGCATCTGCTATTGTATAAGTCACTCGACTTGTCCCAATTCCAAAATTATGATTGACTGGAATGGTCGGGGTTACTAATACGCCTGAACTAATCAATACATCATTGGAATCTGCAATGGTATAATTGACGGAGATAGTAGGGAAATTTAAATTGATAGAAAGAACGCTATTATTGTCGGTAAAATCAGTAGTTAAATTAGGTTGACAAGGATTGATGAAATCGGTAAAATTACTCGCATCTAAATTAGGGCGGGTCGTAATAATAATCGTACCATCTGCTGCCCATGCATTTAATGTATCCTTGTTTAAAGTGAAGGTAGTCATGACTCCTGAAGTACATTCACTAGTACTATCTCCTAAAGTTGTCGATCCTAATAAGCCCCCATTTTCTCCGTAAATATTAAAAAATTCACCAGCATCTCTATTGTCTCCGACAAAGGAAATAGTAAGGGCTCCGTCTCCTATGGCATTGGGGGTAGCTATGTCAAAAGTGTCGATTCGATCATTAGGGACTTGCCCTGCATTGGCATCTGTCCTAAAAGTAATAAATTCAGCAATAGACCGATTGAAGTTATCGAATGCATCACAATTATCCGCAAAATTAGTAGGGAATGGTAGGGCGACAGTAGCTTCGCAGCTCGTTGAATCCGTATAGGTAATGATGTTGGTTGGACAATCAAAAGTAGGGGCAATTTTATCTTGAATGGTCAATTCAAACGTACAGCTATCTTGATTTCCAGAACAATCAATTGCGTAATAAGTTAGGGTATGATTACCTACTGCAAAATTAGCGGTTGGTGTTGTTGCTAAATTGGTAAGTGGCCCATTATCCATCCGATAACTTAGCGTAATTGAACTAGCAGGCATCTCGAAATCATACTCTAAGGTAATATTGGTGTTCCCTCCTGTACAAATATTATTAATGGCTTCTGTTCCACTTCCATTTGGAGCAAGGAATAAAGTGATAACGCTATCTTTGGCATATTCATTGGCAACAGCCGCTGGAATAGATAAAGTTGTGGTACTGTTCCCACATTGACTAGCCGCTGGATTGGTTCCGGCAAGTACGCTCCCGTCCTCTCCGATAATACTAAAGATTTCGTTAGCACCTTCTCCATCCACATTGTTGAGATTGATGGTCATTAAAACACTACTAGTAATTGTTTTATTCGGAGCTAATCCGCCAATATTAAAATTGAAAGTTAGCGTATCAACGGGTACTTCGTTGATGTCTCCAATCGCAGCATTGGTGAAATTTTGAGTTAATGCTAAGGAATCTTTACCCGTTGTACCTGTGCAATCATCAAAATAAAATGGTTTGGGAAGGGTAACGATTTGTCCGCAATTATTGGAATCACTCTCCATCACTATATCTGTTGGACAGATAATAGTAGGTGCTAGCGTATCAACGATATTGATATTTTGGGTAAATTCGGCAGCATTGCCACAAGCATCCGTTACCCGCCAAGTTCTAATGATTTCATAATTATAAAAATCACAACTGTTGGCATCGCTATTTTGAGTATTGGTTTCTCCAATGTATTGGATAATTGGATTGCCACTACAGTTGTCTGTCGCCGTAATATCTGTACCAATTACTGGAACAGGTACCATGTCTCCATTGCATTGAATTGTAATATCCGTTACCAAACCTACTAAAACAGGTGCCGTTGTATCAATTAAAATAATTTGTTGCGTACTGTCGCTACTATTGCCACAAGCATCTCTAACTGTCCAAGTTCTAATAATCGTATCTAGTACGCCATTGCCCACGCAATCACCGCCGATTACTAAATCCACAAAACTAAAATCTGGTTCAGTATCACAATCGTCACTCAAATTACTTGGTTGCCCTGTAATCATTAGGCTATCCCTTAATTCACAGCTGACAGTTATGTCCGCAGGCATCGTAAAAGTAGGCGCTATAGTATCTACTACTGTAATGATTTGAGTGGAACTATCTGAATTATTAAAAGCATCGGTAACAATCCAAGTTCTAGTAATGGTATAATTATAGGTTTGACAAGAATCTGGATGTGTTCCTTGGTCATCTTCTTCAAAAAAGTCAACAAATAAATCTTCTTGTGGTGTGCAATTATCGGTAGCTGTTAAAAGAATAAACGAAAAAGGAATATCATCACAAGTGGAAATGGTATCATTGGGAACATCCGTTAATACGGGAGCTACCGTATCTATGACGGTGATTAACTGAGTGTCCAAAACCATATTATTACAATCATCCATTGTAGACCAAACCCGAGTAATATTAATGGCAGAAAGTGTTGTATCTCGATGATCAACGACGGTAATCGTCATACTTGTATCGCAATTGTCCATGGCCATAATTGTATCAACGGAAGCCATTGGAACTTGCCCGCAAGCAACAACTGTATCCATTGGGATATTCGTAAATACAGGAGGAATGGTGTCAATCATGGAAATTCGTGCAGTATCTCTTCCAATTTGACCACAAATGTCTCTGTATAAAATCTCCGCATCGAGGTACCAAGTACAATCATTTAGGGGAATAAAATCAATATTAAAAGGAACACCAGAGCCTATCCAAGTCCCTTGAAAACTATCTCTATCGGTGTAATTAATTCGATCGAAAGTTAATGGATCACCATTGTCACCCAAAACAGTTTGATTCTCTATTCTAAGAAACCATTGGTTCACTTTAATAAGATCTTCTCCACAAGATAGCGCAGTATCACGATTTAAGCCTGCAACATTTAAGCCTGAATCATCAACGACGGCATAAGTTGCTGTCGTAGAGTCGCTATTGCCACAATCATCCGTAACGATAAAAAGAGCAGTATAATTAATATTATCTCCACAAACTATAGTTGTATCAATATTGGTTACTATCCAATGAGCAGAGGTGTCGGTGTTATCAATAGCCGTACAAAAATCACTTGCTGCTGCATATCCATGTGCTGCTAACCAATCATTTAGAGTGACTGAAGGATTAGAAAGATTAACCGTTGTATCTACTGCTTCTGTGTTAATACTAGGTGCTATAGTATCCTGAACTATAATATTTCCTGTCGCATTGGTCGAATTACCACATTCATCGGTAGCCGTAAAGGTGACGACTGCATTACCTGTAATTCCACAACTGTCTAAGCCTACGTAATCATGCGTAACCGTAAAACTAGAGGCATCTGTTACGGTGCCGTTTCCATTGACTGCCAACCAATTAGCAATCGTCGTAGAAATATCATTGGTTGCATTACAAACATAATTAATGTCTATTGGGTTATTGGTCCAGACAGGTGCGTCCGTATCTCCAGTAATGGTAATGGTTTGGGTATAAATAGTAGCATTGTCTGCGGTATCTAAAGCTTCCCAAACTCTAATAAATTGACCACAATCAGCAGTTGGTCTAGGATTGGGTTCTCCGTTATATCGAATGGTTTCTACCCCACAATTATCCGTTGCCATAACAGTACTAATGCTTGGAGGTTGGGGGACGTCGCCCGTACTGGCATAGCTGGTATCTCTAGGTAAAGTAGCCAAATCAAAAACTGGTAGAATGGTGTCTTTAATGACCAACCTCAGCGCATCTTTAATAATTTGATTGTTGCCCAATACATCTTCAACATAGTAATCAACCGTCACAAAAACGTTTCTGGCTGCTCTAATCTGATCTCCTATTTGATAACCACCACTAATATCGTTGATGTAAAAAGTATCTATATCATTGCCGTTGTCCGCTGTGAAACTGATGGTGTTAGGATGCCCCCAATCCAAAATTGCGGAACAGTCATTCCCCACATAGATGGTATCAGCGCCTGTATAATTTAAAGTGAAATTTTGAGCAGTTAGAACGGTAGAAAAACTTAAAGTGCAGCCCACTATCATTAGTAGGAGCAATAGCCATTGCTGCGAGGGTAATCGGTTTTCCATAAAAAACTTTTTAGTCTGAATAGTCGGGTAGTTCCCGGCACTTTTGTATAGTTAATTTCGTAAGTAATGGAGAAATTCCAAAGTTATTGGAATCGAATTGGATTAAATGAAAAACTAAGTGGTCAATTTTGCTTAGTAATTTTCATTTTTTCAGATACAAAGGTAGGAGTTGGCTATTTTACAAAATTGAACCTAAAATAGGCTTTGTTCTGTGTTGCCAGAATCGGTTATTTTTCAAGGGATATAATCTTAAGGAAGCAGGTTGAAATTTGGCAAAAAGCTTTAAATGATTGTGGTTTTTATGGACACTTCAATCTTTTAACCCTTTTTTCCTTCAATCCTTATATTTGCTAAATCAGCTTGGAACAAGGTAAAATTAATCGGTTTGTTACTTGTAAAAATTTTTATCTATTGTCAATTTTATAATATATGCATAAATCTTACCAATTTTTATAATATGTAAGAGAATGACTTCTTTTTTACTAAAAGGGGCTGGTTTTTGTCTAAAAGAAGATTAAGTGACCGTTATTGAAAGTTATTAGAGGTCGGTTTATCAAGATAATTACCTCCAATAACTTCTAATAACTTGCTTAATTTTCATTTCTTCCTTTAAATTTTTTGTCAATGACATTTTCATTTAAAAAGCCATTGAGTCGATCTACCTCTAAGCTAGAAATGATTTCTCCAAATTCATTGATTTTAATATCAAATCCTTTGAGATCGCTATGAACTTCTGGTTTGCCGTGAATGGCTTTTTTCCTTGGCATGATTGTCGAGTTGCGAGTTGCGGGTTACGGGTTGTCCGAAATCACACAAATCTGATGATAAAAACTGATTTATAAATAACAGTCTTAATAACTCAACTTTTATAGGGAACAGTTCCCGGAATTCTATTTTTCCTAAGGTCAACTCGCAACTCGCAACTCGTAACTCGTAACTCGTTTACACCGCTGCTTTCATCGCATCAAATGCATCATAAGCAGCCACTAATCGAGCATCTGTTTCTGCTTTGCCCACTAAAGCGATAATCTCATAAATAGAGGGCCCTTTCATTGTTCCGGAGACACCAATTCTTAAGATAGGTAGCACATTGCCAAAACCTAATTCACTTTCTTCGACAAATGCTTTCACAACCGTTTCTATATTGTCCGCTTTGAAATCGACAATTTCGTTAATGGAAGAACGTAAAGTCTCAAATTTTGCTCGTCTATCTGGCTTCCATTTTTTGCGAATTGGTTTGCCTTCATACTCCTTAATGCTTTCAAAAAAGTAATAGCCTTTTTCCCAAAATTCAGGCAATAAGGTTACTCGCTCTTTCATTAAACCACAGAATTGTTCCAAAAATACTTGGCTCGGATGATGTCGATTCGCTTCAATAATTGGTCGAACCATTTTTGCTAAAATGCCATTATCTGCGGCAATCAAGTATTGTTGATTAAACCACTTTGCTTTTTCATAATCAAACCGAGCACCTGACTTACCAACCTTATCTAAAGAGAACGTTTTTATTAACTCCTCTAAAGAAAATATTTCTTGTTCTGTACCAGGATTCCAACCTAAAAAGGCTAAGAAATTGACAACTGCTGCAGGATCAAACCCAAAATCTTTAAAGCCATCAAAAGAGTCTTCTTCGGTTGCTCCTTTCCAACCTAATGGAAAGACAGGGAAACCAAATTTAGCACCATCTCTCTTACTTAGTTTTCCTTTTCCTGATGGTTTTAGAATCAACGGTAAATGTGCAAAAACGGGCATTTCATCATCCCAACCAAAAGCTCGATATAATAAAACATGGTGTGGGGTACTAGATAACCATTCGTCTCCTCTAATCACTAAATTAATTTTCATCAATCGGTCATCTACTACATTGGCCAAATGATAAGTTGGCATTCCATCTGCTTTCATCATCACCTTATCATCCAATTCATTAGAACTAAAACTAACTTTTCCTTTGATTTTATCATCAAAGCTAATCGTTTCGTCCGTCGGTACTTTTAACCGAATAACATAAGGTGTATTATCTACTAACAATTGAGTTACTTCCGCCTCGGACAAGCTAATACTATTGCGCATGGTTTGTCGATTCTCCGCAGCATATTTAAAAGAGTGATTTCCAGCGGCTTTAGCGGCTTCTCTCGCAGCAGTTAATTCTTCTGGTGTATCAAAAGCATAATAAGCATTGCCACTAGCAATTAATTTGTCTCCGTATTCTTTATAAATAGCTTTTCTTTCGGATTGCCGGTAGGGACCATAATCCCCTCCATATCCTGGACCTTCATCTGGAACTAAGCCTACCCATTCTAGCGCTTCTTTGATATAATCTTCTGCTCCAGGTACATATCTTGTCTGGTCGGTGTCCTCAATTCGCAGCACAAAAGCACCACCTTTTTGCTTAGCAATTAAATAATCATATAACGCTGTTCGCACACCTCCAATGTGCAATGCACCCGTAGGACTTGGGGCAAATCTAACTCTTGGCTTATCCATTGATTATCAAAGTGTTATAAATAAATAAAGTAATGTGTTTTATTAAACGAAAAAAAATAAAAATAAATTCATTTTTTAGGCAGCAAATTTAAGATTCAATTCGTTCTGAAAAGAAGGAGATTATTGAAACTATTTTTAGCACAATTTTGTAGCTCTCTTTAAGCATTGCAAAATTAGGTGAAAATCCCACAGTAACCAACTTAAAAAATAATTGACTAATCTCTTTACACTTGATGAAAGCAATTTTATAATTTGCGATTATCTGATTTTGTTTTTATGACTTTGAGAAAATTCATGATCCAAAAAAAATTAACACTAAAACACTATTTCCCGAACTTTATCCAAAATTAGAATCCATGTATTTAGTTAAAACGCCTAAAATTATTCAAAACCTTTTTCCAAATTTTACTTGGAAAGTACCTACCGAAGAAAAAATTATTTACCTCACTTTTGACGATGGTCCTAATCCCGAAGTCACCCCTTGGGTTTTAGAACAACTGGCAGTATACAATGCTAAAGCGACTTTCTTTGCAGTTGGAGAAGAAGTAGATAAATATCCTACTGTTTTTCAGCAAGTAATTGATGCAGGACATACAACAGGTAATCATACGTATAATCATGTGAGTGGTTGGGGATCTGACAACATTCCTTTTTTCCATAATACTAGAAGATGTGCGAGATTGGTTAATTCGACTTTATTCAGACCGCCTTTTGGAAGATTGAAGCCGAAGCAAGCGCAATTTTTACAAAGACATTATCGCATCGTGATGTGGGACGTATTGAGTGGAGATTTTGATAATAATATTACCAACGAACAATGTTTAGCCAACGTTACCAAAAATGCGGATGCTGGCTCAATTGTTGTTTTTCACGATAGTGCTAAAGCAAAAGATAAATTACAATATGTACTGCCCAAAGTACTGGCTCATTTTGCGGCTCAGGGCTATACTTTTGAACAGTTGAATGACCAAAATCTGGAGAAACGTGCGCTTAAAATAGCGTAGTTCCCAAAACTGATAGTTAAAAACTTACAGGCTGTTCCGATTATTTGGAATGGCCTGTTTTTTTATCTTCAATCCTTAAATCCTTCACTAATTCAATCCTTGTCCTTACTTTCGCAGTTATATGACGATAGCTGTAAATACTCGTTTTCTCTTAAAAGATCGCTTAGAAGGCATCGGCTGGTTCACTTATGAAACCATTCGAAGATTAGTCGAATGGCACCCCGAACATCAATTTATCTTCTTTTTTGATCGTCCCTTTGATAAAAAATTTGTTTTTGCGAGTAATGTAAAACCAGTTGTACTTTTCCCTCCTGCCAGACATCCTTTTTTGTTTTATCTATGGTTTGAATTTGCGGTAAGCAATGCACTAAAAAAATACAAGGCAGATGCTTTTATTTCCACCGATGGATTTTTGTCCTTGAAAACGGAAGTGCCTACTTTATTGGTTATTCACGATCTAGCACACGTTCACTTTCCGCATCAAGTAAAATTTTGGGAACAGCGATATTATAATTATTTTATGCCCAAATTCGCAGAAAAAGCAGCTAGAATTGCTACGGTTTCGGAATATTCTAAACAAGATATTCAACAACAATACAGTATCTCACCAGAAAAGATTGATGTCGTCTATAATGGTGTTAGAGCAGATTTTAAACCTGTGGATGTAATTACCAAAACGGCTATTAAAGCCAAATATAGTGATGGGCAAGATTACTTTTTCTATATCGGTGCAGTACATCCTCGTAAAAATATACATCGACTGATTATAGCTTTTGACCAATTCAAACAAGCTACTAACGCACCGCTGAAATTATTAATCGCAGGGCGTTTTGCTTGGCAAACAGGCGTCGTTAAAACGGCTTATGAGAAAGCTGTTTTTCAAAAGGACATTCAATTTTTAAATTATGTTGCCGATGAAGAAGTACCTCTTTTGATGGGAAGCGCCTTGGGATTCGTCTATGTATCCCTATTTGAAGGGTTTGGGATTCCATTGGTAGAAGCAATGCATTGCGGCATACCCATTATTACCGCAAATGTTTCCTCTATGCCCGAAGTCTTGGGAGAAGCTGGTATAAAAGTAAATCCCGAATCTATCGAAGCTATTAAAAATGGAATGATTGAGTTGTATATGAATAAAACAAAGCGAACAACATTAATTGAACTAGGCAAAAAACAACGACAAAAATTCAGTTGGGATCAGACAGCTAAAGCACTAGAAGGGAGTCTCAGAAGAATAATTTAAAAAATAACAAATATAATTTTATTTATATATTTAATTCTCTACATTTGCTCTCCCGAAAGATAAAATCATAACCCCAATTAATGATTTTTTAATCAAACAAATTAACACAATGAAAACGACGCTCCTCTCGGATAAAGTCCTATATGTTTTTCTGTTTTTTGCTAGTATTTCCATTACCACACTCCAAAGCCAAGAATACATTGATTACATTGGTGCGGGACACAACCTTGGTATTACCGTTACCTCTAGTAATAACGCTACTGGTTCTGATTCTGTTAGTACGGTTAACGGCCATGGGGTCATGGTAGACACTTTTGGTGCTTCTCGATTTTTAGCGCAAGCTACCCTTGGAGCCAATTACGCCGAAATTCATCGTACAGCAAATATGGGAGTATCTGCTTGGATTGATGAGCAGTTTTCCATGCCAATTGATTCTATGCAGGTAATGATGGATAGTCTTTTTACGATTTATCAAGATTCTTTATCGGCGGACGGTCAAAGTCCTGCTGGACTGATTCCAGTACTTTTTAAAGAATTTTCTTGGTGGCAAACAGTCATGACGAGTAATGCTCAATTAAGGCATCGGATAACAGCTGCCTTAACCGAACTTTTTGTTGTTTCCGACCAATCAATTTTAGTGCTTTTTCCAATTGCTTCTGCTAATTATTACGATATGTTGCAAACCAATGCTTTTGGCAATTGGCGAGATTTATTTCGAGGGGTCACGCTGCATCCTGCTATGGGGGCTTACTTGTCACACGTTAATAACCGTAAAACAGATTTGAGTATTAATCGCTTCCCAGACGAAAATTATGCACGGGAATGTATGCAATTATTCAGTATTGGGCTTTATGAATTAAATAATGATGGTACTCGGAAGACAGACGAAAATGGCAATTTAATCCCCACTTTCGACAATATAGATATAACAGAAATAGCCAAAGTATTTACAGGACTTGGCTTTAATTATTTTCGCTTTGGCATCAGTCCTGGTTGGATTGGTACAGATTATACTTCGCCTATGGTAATGTTTGAAGAAGAACATGAACCAGGACAAAAAGTAGTTTTAAAAAACCACACCATTCCTAGTGGGCAAACAGGGATAGAAGATATTGATGATGCAATAGACGTTTTATTTAATCACCCAAATACAGGACCGTTTTTTTGTAAATTTCTAATCCAACGATTGGTTACTTCCAATCCTAGTCTTGGATATGTTGACCGAGTAGCTTCTGTTTTTAATAACAATGGTCAAGGAGTAAGAGGGGATATGAAAGCAGTTATTAAAGCCATTTTACTAGACAACGAAGCTAGAGATTGTGGTTTCAGAGAAGATATTACGTATGGTCGTATGAAAGAACCTCTTTTAAAATATGTGGAACAAATGCGTGCTTTTAGTGCGACAAGTCCAAATGGCACTTACTATAATAAAACGAGAGATTTTCAAAGATTTACTGGACAAAGATTGTTAGCTTCTCCTAGTGTTTTCAATTTTTTTCAATCAGATTTTCAGCCCGCAGGAGCAATTAGAGAGAAGGGATTATTCGCTCCAGAATTTCAAATGCTTAATTCCTATACGAGTACTGGTGTGCACAATTATATGTATAAAGGTTTTGCGGGCGATAATCCTTTTGAAGATCGAGCGCCTTTATATGATAAAAAAGTTAGCGGGATACAATTAAATGACAATTTTACTCATGATCATACAGCAGGTAGAGTCATTCAAGATTTCTCTATTGAGCAAGCATTATTTGACAATAATAAAATAGAGGAACTCATCAATCGACTGGATTTACTTCTTACACATGGAGATATGACAGAGGCTACTAAAGATACCATACGTGATTTAGCGATTGGCTTGAATAACACTACTCATGGAACCCAACGCTTAAAACTGGGTTTTATCATCGAAATGGTCATATTATCCCCAGAGTATAATATACTTCGGTAAAACTACTATTCAAAAGATTAGACGATCGACACATTGTCCTGTCTAGTTCTCTTTCCTTTTCCATTTTTTCTAAAAAAGAAAACAAATATTATGTACGCTAAATATTCCAGAAGAAAATTTATAGGCCAACTAAGTTGTGCCGCTATCGGCGCTAATACTTTATTAAACACAATTGTCAATCTTAATTTAGCTAACACAGTTGCAGCTAAAAGCGCTTTATTCAATAATGATTATAAAGCTTTAGTCTGCGTTTTACTAGGAGGTGGAGCAGATTCTTTTAATATGTTAGTACCCAAAGGAGATACCGAACACGCAGAGTATGCTACTGTAAGAGGTACTTTAACCTTAGGAAAAGATAGCCTTTTATCCATCACTCCAAACACAAGCGATGGGAAAGAATATGGGCTTCATCCGTCTTTGACCAGAATAAAGACATTATTTGATAATGGAAACCTAGCTTTTGCAGCCAATGTTGGTACGCTACACGAGCCAACAACTTTGACTGATTATACCGCTCTAAAAAATCTACCATTAGGATTATTTTCTCATTCTGACCAAATGAGACAATGGCAAACATCTCTACCTTTAGATAGAAAAACCGTTGGCTGGGGAGGAAGAATGGCCGACATATTGGCTTCTATGAATGAAAACTCTAATATTTCTATGAATATTTCCTTGGCGGGGAATAGTACTTTTTTAAATGGGAATTCAGCAATTAACTATGTCATTCACCATAAAGAAGACGCTGCCGCCGATATACATGGCAGCACAGGGATAGCCGTACTAGATCTAAATCGACCAGATTTTATTGCTAGAAAAGCAGGCGTACAAAATGTATTATCTGCTGAATATGAAAACTTATTGCAAATAGCCTATAGGAATACGATTAGTCAAGCGCAACGGAATCATAATGAATTTAGTTCGGCTATTAAAGCAGTACCAAATTTCACCAATTCTATCGCTGCGGATACTTTTAGTTTTGGTAATAATCTAAAAATGGTAGCCAAAACGATTGCTTCTAGAAATGTTTTAAAGATGAATCGGCAGATTTTTGTTGTTTCTTTTGGTGGCTGGGATCATCATGAAGAAGTGCTCAACAATCAAGCTACCATGTTAAACACGCTGGATAGAGGGTTAAGTGAATTCTACACAGTATTGGAAGAATTAGGCGTAGCGGATCAAGTCACCACTTTCACCGCTTCTGAATTTGGTCGAACGCTTACCTCTAATGGCAATGGCTCAGACCACGGCTGGGGCGGTCATTCTTTCATCATGGGCGGTGCGGTCAACGGTAAAGATATTTACGGTACTTATCCAGATTTATTCATCAATAATTCCTTAGATGTTGGCCGAGGACGTTTAATTCCCACAATGTCCACCGACGAATATTTTGCAGAATTAGCCCTCTGGTTCGGAGTAGAAAAATCAGAATTGAGCTTAGTCTTACCGAATATTGCTAATTTTTATAATACTGCTAATAATACACCGCCTGTTGGGTTTATGAATATGGCTTAGTTTAGTGATGAAGTTATTAGTGATGAGTGATGAGTGATGAGTCGGGGGTAACCATCTTATTAAAGTATTGAAATCAAACAAATGAATATTTCTATAAAAATAATTTTCCTCTATCTATTAGTATTGCTTACTTTCTCAGACCTTCAAGCCCAATGTGAATCAGGTGGGCATTCTAATACCGCAGCGGATAATTGGCTTTCTTGTACTACTTCGACTAATGCCGCAGGCAGAACAGGGCATTGGATACAATATGATTTTGGAACGGCTTATAATTTATTGACCTCCCATTTTTGGAATTATAATGTAGTCGGTGAAGTAGGGAAGGGCTTTAAAGACGTACAAATCGACTATTCTTTTGATGGTAGTACCTGGACTTCTTTTGGTACTTTTTCTTTTGCGGAAGCGACGGGGGGCAATGATTATAAAGGCGAAGCAGGGCCTGATTTTGGCAACATTCAAGCTCGCTATTTACTTATTACAGCACTTAGTAATCACACTGCGGATGCTTGTAGTGGATTAGGCGAGCTAAAAATTAATATCAAAAATTGTACACAATTGAAAACAGGGGCGGCTATCCATAATGTTACTTGTGATGCTGGTGGAGCTATTCAACTAGAACCGCAAGGCGGCGTTGGCCCTTTTACCATTCAATGGGCAGATGCAGGTTCGGAATCTTATCGGTCTAATTTGATGCCAGGTAATTATACTGTTTCTGTGACAGATGATAGGGGATGCATGATTAGTCAACAAGTTAATATTCCATTATCCGATGCTAGTACAACTATGCATACCATTTCAGATTTACCGATTCCTACCGATACTTTTAAACGCGCAGGAATTATCGAATCTGCAGGATTTATTACTAGGACGGCTAAGGTAGGTTTTAGGGCAACCAATAGCATCCAATTATTGCCAGGCTTTCAAGCAACTGCAGGAAGTGAATTTACGGCAAAAATCATTGCTTGTGTACCCGCTGAAATGACTGCTGTCTCAGAGGAAGTTTTGGCGGTTAGAAGCAAGGCCGCTTCCCCAATTATTTCAGCTTTAAAAGAAAGTAAACCGATCACCATTGCTTTAAAAACACAACCGAATCCATTTTGGGATAAAACAACTATTGAGCTTTCTTTAACTAAAGCACAAAATGTAAATATTGGCATTTTTTCTTTATTAGGAAGCGAAATTCAAATGTTGGTAAGTGATGAAAATTTGATGGTTGGCACGCACCAATTTACTTTTGAAAGGGCTAATTTAAGTACAGGGATGTATATAGTGAAAGTCTATAATCAGACGACTAATTTATCTCAAAAAATAGTTTTGGTGGAAGAGTAAGAAAGAACAACTAAAAATACTTTCTTGGAAATTCATTTCCAAGTTACGAACGATAACTTAAAAGGCACTCAACAAGCCAAAAAATAGTTTATTCAGAAATAATAATTAATTTAACGAACTGAATAAAACTAAAAATATGGCTACTCACAAACAAAAGAATCTTGTTCAATTTTATCAATATAGTCCGACTATAGGCATTTTCCTATTTTATGTTTTATATGTGTTTTCTTCCACGATTTATGCAGGAGGTTCTAATGCTGATATAAATGCTGCTGGTTTTGATTGGGTCAGCAATTATACTTGTGATTTATTCCATACGCATGGTATCAACGGGCTACCTAACCCCGCAAGACCAATTGGATTGCTAGCTGTTTTCCTAATCTGTACTGGTATAGGTTACTTCTTTTTTCAATTCTCCCAACTAATTCCAATGCCCTTATTTTGGAAAAGGGGCATTCAAATAACAGGTATGTTTTGCATGATTTGTGCTATATTGATATTTACCGACCTTCATCATACCATGGTACTGATGGCAAGTTTTTTTGGCTTACTTGCGCTAATTGGTGTAATTAGAGGACTTTTTAAAAATAAATTCTATAAATACCTTTGGGCTGGAGCCGCTTGTATTTTACTATTAATCGGCAATAATTATTGCTATTACTTTGACATTATTACTGATATTCTACCGTTGATTCAAAAAATATCCATTGTACTTGTTTTAACTTGGGTGATGCGTTTGAACTTTGAACTAGTGAGGATTCAAGCAACGATATAGAATGTTTTTTACCACAGAGGGACAGAGAACATGGAGAGCACAGAGTTTTTTAGATGGACAAGTAACACGACTCCTGAGTCGTATGATTTATCTATAACCACCCACAATTTTCACCGTAGAACCTGAATAGGGAATGAAGTAATAGATTCTTAATTTTAGAAACTTAGCAAATGCAATTCAATCGACGATATTTTTTATTCGCAGTTGTACTTTTTATTATAGAAGTATTGATTGCTTTATATGTCAGAGACTCAATTGTCCGACCTTATGGAGGTGATTTTTTAGTAGTCATCTTACTCTATTACTTGGTACGAGCATTTTGGAATGGCTCTGCTTTTCACGTGGCTTTTGGGGTACTTGTTTTTGCTTATACCGTTGAAATTTCACAATATTTAAACATAGTTGATTTATTAGACTTAACAGGAAATCGTTTAGCAGAAATTGTTATTGGTACAGGATTTAGTTGGTGGGATATGGTCGCTTATACACTTGGAATTATAGTGGTTTATTTTTGGGATAAGTGAGTATTAGAACAAGATTAATTGTTACGGGTTGCGAGTTGTGGATTAAATTCAATGAACAGCCTAATGATTCTAGTTGAATAACCTAAAATAATCCGTTATAATCAACTTTAAATTACTAAAACAACTCGTAACCCGCAACTCGCAACTATTAAAAAATATCGCTTAACTTAGACTCATTACTTACTTCCTTAAGTCTTAAAATATTTACATTTAATGTAGCTTTGCGCAAAAAAATAATGCAACCAACCATTCATATAAGTTATCCAGCCAAACACATCGTTTTATTAGAAATAGACAACCCGCCTGCAAATAGTCTATCAAAAATTATCAAAAAAAGATTCATTGAATTACTAGATGAATTAGAGCAAGACAAAAGCATTCGGGCTTTAATCCTTATAGGAAAAGGTAATAAATTTTGTGTAGGAGATGATTTAAAAGAAGCTATTAAAAACACCGAATTACCCTTAGAAGTTATTACTAAAAACCTTCAAAAATTTGGGCAGATAATGGATAGAGTAGAAGCATTACCTTTTCCAGTTATTGCTGCGATTAATGGTTGGTGTATCGGTGGTGGTTTGGAATTGGCACTTTGTTGTGATATAAGATTGGCGGTTGATTCGGCTAAATTTATTTGTGCAGGGGTTAATGTTGGGTTAACTGCCTCTGGCTATCGTTTGCCTAGAATTATTGGCATTGGACGAGCTAAACAAATGCTCTATACGGGTACTCCCTTATCCGTTGAAAAAGCAGAACAATATGGTTTGGTAACAGGTGTTTATACCGAAAAAGAATTGCTACCTGCCGCCCTAGAAATGGCAAAAATTATCGCTACCAAAGCACCACTTTCCGTACAGGCCACCAAACGAGTCGTTAATGTTGCCTATGAAACAGGTTTTGAAGATTCTCAATGGATTCAAGAAAAAGAATTGCTGGCTTTAGCGGCAAGTGAAGATTATCAAAATGCTTTGCGGGCTTTTGCGACTAAGGAAAAACCTGATTTTATAGGAAGATAATAATAAGAATGATGAACGATAAACGATAAATTCGCCAATTACTGAAATTTAGTTTTACGTTTCCGTATTTCTATTTTTTTGGAGAGATAGAAGTATTTAAAGTAGTAGTTATTATCTGAACTTTATCTCCAGTTTTTAAGGAATGATTGCGCTTTAAAATCAATACATTAGCTCCAATTTTTACCTTTACAAAATCATCTGCTAATAATTCCATAACTTCCCCTTCTAATTGAAGACTATTTGTGGCAATTGTATTTTTTAGTACTTCCTGTGGACTTCCCCAACCTATTATTTTTCCCGCTTCCAATACCAATACCTTATCTGCCATTTTACTAATTTCCCTAGTATCATGACTGGCCAAAAGCGTGGTTAATTGGTATTTTTGATGAGTTTTTAAAATATAATCTTGTAAATGATTTCGCAATCCTTCATCCAAAGCAGAAAGCGGTTCATCCAATAATAAAATAGGCGGTTTTCTGACCAAAGCTCTTGCTAAAGCAACCCGTTGTTGTTGCCCACCAGAAAGTTGTTGTGGATACCGATTGACCAATTCTCCTAATTCCATCGTATCTACTAACTCGGTAACAATAGCAGGAACTTGATTTTTTTCTAATGCAAACCTCAAGTTTTGTTGAACCGTCATATTCGGAAACAAGGCATAATTCTGGAAAACATAACCGACCTTCCGTTGCTGTGGCGGCAAATACAACCCATTCGCCGTATCTAACCAAATACTATTTTTTATTTTTATAAACCCTTTCCCTTTCTCCAACCCTGCAATCAACCGTAATAAAGTCGTTTTGCCACTTCCAGAAGGGCCACTAATGGCGACAAAAGCTCCTTCTTCTATTTGGACATCAATATCCAATAGCCCTTTTCCACTAGCAAAATTGAGTTTTTTTGTTAAGTTTAAATGCAAAGATTATGAGATTATGAGATTATGAGATTATGAGATTATGAGATTATGAGGTGTTTCTTATTACCTCATTAACTCATCCTTCTCATTACCCTTTTCTTAAAATTTATTGACTCGAAGTCCATGTCGATTAACTAAGTAGACTACTAACAGTATGACAAAAGAAAATAGAAATAGGATTAGCGCATATTGATTAGCTATCGTATAATTCAATCCTTCGACTTCATCATAAATCGCAATAGACGCTACTTTTGTCTCATTAGGAATATTTCCACCAATCATTAAAACGACGCCAAATTCTCCTACCGTATGCGCAAAAGATAAGACTATTCCTGTTAATAAAGCAGGCTTAATATTTGGCAATAGTACTTTAAAAAGCGTTACTGTTTTAGATTTACCCAAAGTATAAGCCGCTTCCGAATAACTCCGTGGTAAATTTTCAAAGCCCGATTGAATCGGATGTATCATAAAAGGCAAACTGTAAATAATGGATCCCAAAATTAATCCTGCAAAAGAAAAAACCAAGCGCAAATTAAAAGTCTCCAATAACCAAGCACCAAAGGTACTTTCAGGGCTTAATAAAAGGAGTAGATAAAAACCTAAAACAGTTGGTGGTAATACTAAGGGCATACTGATAAATGCCTCTAAAATAGGTTTGATTCGAGATTGTGTATTGGCTAAAAAATAGGCCAGAGGAATTCCAATCAGCAATAAAACCATCGTCGTTATTGCTGCTACTTGAAAGGTTAAACCTAGGGTTTGCCAAAATGCTGCATCCATAATACAAAGATAAACACTTAATAATAATGCACAGTTCAAAAAATTGGGAAAGCCATATTATCAAGTAACTTCCTTGCTGGGTAATAGTAGTAACTGTCACAAAATCAATGCTACATCATATTCTCGCCCAAACTTCTCTCCTAGACTAACTAATACATAACCCGCTTCCTGTTCTGCACAAACATTTTCTATCAACTGAAAAGCTGCTGCTGTATTCGCCTCATCTAAATGGCTAAAAGGCTCATCTAAAAATAAAAAATCAAAAGGTTGGCATAAAGCACGAATAATAGCGACGCGTTGTCGCTGACCGTAAGAAAGCGTTGCAGAACTTTGGTCTAGTAAATGATCAATGTCCAATTGTTTAGCCATTGCTTTAATGTCTTCGCTTGTTTTAAGCGTATGTAGATCGGCTTTAATTAAAATATTATCCATTGCGCTTAACTTAGGAAATAGGCGCAAATCTTGAAAAACAATCGCCAAATTATCCTTGCGTAAATTTGCCCAAGTATTAATAGTTAAATCATCAAGTGTCTGACCATCTAATTCTACTGTTCCCGAATAATCTTTTCGTAAGCCATACAGAATATGTAAAAAAGTAGATTTCCCTTTTCCTGAAGGTGCGGTCACTAAATACTTTTTACCCTTTTCTAAATGACAGGTTGTTTTCCAAATATTAGAAGTATGGGTTCGTTTTTGTTCTTTGAGTGGATTGGGTAAAATATGTTGAAGTTGATATTGCATCTTGTGAATTAATGAAATTTATGAGGATAATGAGTTAATGGGATTATTAGACTGTTGACTAATTTTGGAAACTAATAAACAGAAAATAGTTAAAAAAGTCATTGCGCCTACTTGAAAATTTAAGGGGGCATCAAAGAGAAAAACAAGGCTATAAAAAACGATAAAAGAACAACCCAATAATTTGAGAGTAAAATTTTGATGTCGAATAAAAGTAATAAAGGTATAGCCCAATAAACTGATAAAAATTAATAAATTAATTAGACCCGACGCCGCCCAATAATACAAAAATTGACTCTGTGTATTTACGGGAAAACCTAATTCATCTTTTGCATATTCTTTTTCCATTGCTGTTTGATAGTCCCCAATTCCAACCCCTAAAATAGGATTTGCTTGAACGATAGACCAACTATTTTTCCAAGATAATAACCGTCGAATACTCGTAAAATGAATGTATTCATAATTTTTAAAAGTGCCATCTTGAAACGTTCCAATCTCCCAACGCATTTGATCATATCTAACTTTAACGGTAGGAATCTTTTGATAGGCGAAAAAAGGGGCAATGATTAGAAAAAAAATAAGCCCAATGATTAAACTAGCATAAGCAAAAAAAGCATTGATTTTTCTGCATAGTTTAGGGTGGATAAAATAAAAATACCCACCAATTATCCAAATCATACTGGCCACTAAAAAACTTAATTGCGCACCTCTTGCACCTAGGATTAATAGCGTGCTAAAGAGGATCATTATTTTAAGAAGAGATAACAAATAGTTATTCTTTTTACGGATACCAGAGTAGATATTAGCACGATCTTTCTCCCCCTCTGGAGCAGGGGTGATTGGTTCTAAAATCGAGTGATTGCTGGTAAGGACATTTTGTCCGAAACCTTTATTTTTCTCGCCTCTGGCGAGTGTAAAGTGTCGTAATACTCGCCAGAGGCGAGCCAATATTGGTTGCGGACTACAAGTCCTCACCAGCAGAAACTGTAAATAAGTAGAACCAATCACTCCTGTCTCTGGAGGGGGGTGGGGGGAGGATCTGCACTTACTCCCGAACATCTCAAAAAACACCCATAATTGCAAAAAAATAGCCACCCCAATCAAATAACTAAACTGCAACCGCTCCGTAAAGGGACTATATACTCCAAAAGCCAAGGCTTTTTCATGAATGATATAATCTTTTAATAGAGGAATAGTCGCAGCAATATACTGTGTCAAATCTACAGGCAATAAAAAGAAGCCAAAAGTGATAAAAGCAGCTATAGTTGTTGCTCCAATTAATAATTGAATACAGTATTGAAAGCGTTTGGTAATAAGCGAGTGATTCACCCAAAAAATAAAAGGAATCGCTAAAAATTCTATTTGACTTAATAAGACATCCAATCCTTTTGTGAAATTATTGGAATAAAATAAGCTTATAGCCAAAGAGAAAAATAGTATGCTTGGTAAGAGAAGTAACTTATTGGAGAAGTGTAAGGATGACCTATTTTGAAAAAAAGAAAAAATGGACACAAGGATAAGTCCAACAAAAGCAATAGACACCAATGCTTTGGAAAAAGGTAAGCCTATTAATAAAAGGCAGAAAAGAAAATGGGTTATTTGAGATAAGTATTTCAGACTTGGTGAAATTGGATTTAAGTTATCCAACAAAAGTACTTAATATACGGTTAATTATTAGCAGAAAATTACAATCGATTATCTAAGATGAAAATATCCGTGGTAAAAGAATATCCGCTTCGCCCACCAAGCAGAGCTTGGCGCTACAGGAAGATACGAATTACGAGAAATCAAGCAATCGCCTTCCGACTAACTGCCATTTTAATAATATTCCAATAACTCTGTTCTAGCAAACCCTCTTTATAAAAGCCTCGTTCTTTCAACAACCGATGCATTTTAGGCAAATTATAAGGCGGCACACTCATAATTAAGTGATGTTCAACGTGGTAGTTTACATTATGAGGCGCAAAAAGTAACCGTTCCAACCAATTAGCATAGGTCGTTCGAGTATTGCGCAGAGTATCTTCTGAATCTTCGACCATTGAATGTTCTGCGATGGATCTAACACGAATGGAAAAGGTAAAAGTGGTCAACAAAGCCACGATCCAAAATAAATATAACCAAGGAGAAGCGACTAAAGTAAGGAGACCAAATAGAATAAGTTGCGCTAAAATTGGACCTGATAAATTAGAGAAAGCAATTTGGAAAAATTCTCCCCAAGTGCGATTTTTTTGATTTATTTTTTGAATGTCTTTACTTAAACTATATTTTAGATAGCCAAGCTGCATATAAATCATACCCAATTGAGACTTAAGTCCAGTTGCACCCGATAAATCTCGAAAGAATTTTCGGAACATACTTTTAATCGTGGTGGGATAACCTTTCGTGAGGGAAATATCAGGATCATCTATTGTTCCTGTCGTCAAATGATGTCCAATATGGCAGGCTCTATATTTTAGTAAATCATTTAGGATGATGTAACTGCCTAACCATTGACCAACAAAGTCATTTATTTTTTTATTATTAAACAAAGCAAAATGACCTGCATCATGCATGATAATAGAACAAGCCAATTGCCTGCCACCCATCACAAAAAGAGCAATTAAAATAACCAATGGATGCGGATAAAAATAGACCACCGCAAAAGTAATGGCAATAGTAATCCAAGTTTCAAGTACTACATAAGTAGCCTTCCAGTCATTTTTTACATTGAGTTCTTTTCGTTCTTGAGGACTCAAATATTTAGCAGCAATAGATGGTGTCATGAGGATAAGAAGCTAGAAAATTAGAAATAATATATAGGGATAAAGTTACTAGATATGTATTAAAAACACTAATTCTTGGCACTTTTTTCCTAAATCATCGTAGATAAGAATACTTAATGTAAAAGATACAATAACTAAGTAGCTTTTGTAGCTGTTTTATAGTAACTTTGCGTTTCTTTTTAAGAGAAATTCAAATTATCAATAATTTTCAAATATAATTTTATGGCTGATCAACAAGAGTTGAAGACACTTTTTGATAACAAAGGACGATTGATTAGTCCTGTATTACCAGATGGCGTAAAGAATTTTTTAGTAGATATAGATGGTACTGTTTGTGATGATATTCCAAACGAAGAACCAGAGAGAATGGGTACTTGTTTGCCTTACCCTGATGCCTTAGACATCATCAATAAGTGGTACGACGAAGGACATATTATTACTTTCTTTACTTCTCGAACAGAGGAACATAGAGAAATCACAGAAATGTGGTTAAAGAAGCACAATTTTAAATATCAAGGTTTATTAATGGGCAAACCAAGAGGTGGAAATTACCATTGGATCGATAACCATATTGTGAAAGCAACTCGTTTCAAAGGGAAGTTCACAGATTTAGTCGTTAAAACAAAAGAAATCGAAGTATTCATCGACGGAAACGGAGAATAAAACTTCTTTTAGGATAAAAAAATCGAAGGGTCAGTAGTGTATGCTACTGACCTTTTGTGCTTTATACAAGCGAAAGTCTGTTAAGCAAATGTCAAACAAGTCCAATAAGATTGATATTGCCTAGAGAAATTGTGAATTTTGACGACATTAAAGAGATGTGCAGCGTTTTAGTGGATTGATGCACCTTAGATTTTTTAGAAACCAGAAGTCAGACCGTTTATTATATAAACTGTCAGAAGTCAGATTTAACTAGACTAATTTGCTGATTTTTTGTTATTCATAGCGGAGTTATCTGACTTCTTATACCTAGATATAGCATCTTAAAATATAATTGTAACTTTTCCCAAACCCGTGAATGATGAAAAAACTACTTTTTTTATTCTTTTCTTTTGCTTTTCTATCAACGGTAGCGGCTGTTGAAGATTATCAGATAGACGTAACTATAAAAAATTATGAGCAAGATCAATTAATCTTAGCCCATTATTTAGGTGGGACTATTTTAGTCGATGATACCGCTAGTATTGCTGAAAATGGTGCTTTTATTTTTAATGGAAATAAAGACTTGCCCGCAGGTGTTTACTTATTAGTAATGCCGCCAGACAATCAATATGTCGAAATTTTTATTACCGAAGCAGAAAAAAAGTATAGCCTGACTTTTGATGCGACTACTTTAACTAAAGACATGGTCTTCGAAAATGCACCAGATAATAGTATTTTCTATGACTATGTGAAATTTTCTGCTAAGAATCGGTCGGAAATGGAGGCATTAATTCAGACAATTCAAGAGGGTAGGGCAGCAGGAAAAGAGGTGAAGAAAGAAGAAGTAGCTCTAGAAAAATTACAACAAGTTTCAGAAACTTACAAAGAAAACCTCATTCAACAACACCCTAAAAAATTAGCGACGACGATTATAAAATCTAATAAACAATTAAGCATTCCTGAGTTTGAAGGAGATGAAGAATCTATAAGATTACAAGAATATTTATATCGGAGAGCACACTTTTTTGACTATGTCCGAGACGATGCCCGGTTCTTTAGGTCAAAGATTTGCAACGATATGATTAATTTTTATATGGATAACCTAACGGTGCCACATCCTGATTCTATTATATTGTCAGTTGATGAGATTTTGAATTTAGTCGCCCCAGATTCGATTGTTTTTAGAAAATATTTTTTCGATTATTTAAATAAATACTACGCTTCGGAATATATTGGAATGGATGCCGTTTTTGTCCATATGGTAAAAGCATATACCATGAAAGGCAAAACCAATTTTTTACAAGAAGAAACAAGAGCTAAAATTACCAAGGACGCCTTATTATGGGATAAAACTTTGATTGGTAGGACTTCCCCGAATTTAGAAAATTATGAGTTAAAAATAGAAGAAAGTATAAAGATTAAAGACGCAGAAGATGAGAATCGACGTTTTGTAATAGGCGAGAAAAGTGAATTAAAGGACATTGATAAACCCTATACCGTAGTAATTTTTTGGGCACCAGACTGTGGACATTGTAAAAAATCTATGCCAGTTTTAGTAGATTTTTATGAAAAACATGTTGATTCTGTTGAAGTATTTGCGGTCTGCCATACAAGTTTTAAACAGTTTGGCGATTGCGCTCAAGCGCTCAAAGATTATAAAGCAATCAATTGGATTAATACGGTTGACCCTTATTATAAATATGTTAAAAACTACAGCATAGAAACAACGCCTTTGATTCTGTTGTTGGATGAGGACAAGAAGGTTTTTCTGAAAAAAATTGCTGTGGAGAAATTGGAAGTGGCAATAGAGCAAATGAATTTGCAAAAACAGCAAAAAGTAGGCAGTAAGCAGTAATAGCAGGCAGACTTGACATACACTATCCACCAATTAAAACCGATTATTTTCTAATCTCAAAAACATATAATAACATGGATTTTTTTCATAAAACGAAGTATGTATTTTTGTTAGCGATTTCGCTTAATTTTGTGGCTTGTGCACAAAAAAATGTAGCGCCAGTTATAGAAAAAGCAGTTCCAAAGGAAGCACCTGCAAAGATGTCAAAATCAGGTATGACTTTTGAGCAATCATCTATTGACATAGGAACGATTAAAAGAGGAGCATTCAAGGAAATTGAATATACCTTTACGAATACAGGAACAGAAGATATTGAGATTTCGCAAGTTTCTACTTGTGATTGTACAGAAGTGTTGAAAAGACCTTATTTGCCTATTAAACCAGGGGCAAAAGGAACGATTAAAGTCAAATTTGATAGTAGCAAAAAAGAGTTGGGAGATGATGTTGATCCTGTCGAAATTGATATTTGGTTAGAAAAAGAAGACCCAAAGACGGGAATGCCCGTACTAGAAAGAATAGATTATATTTTTAAGTTTGAATCTTAACTTAGTGATGAATTATGAATTATAAGTGATGCGTTTTACTCAATTCATAACTCATCATTTATAACTCATAACTCCAATAAATGGATATTTTAGAACGAATTATTGCTTATAAATACATTGAAGTTGGTGGCAGAAAGCAATTAGTCTCCACCAAAAGCTTAGAAAGAAGTCGATTTTTTAATCGCCCTACCTTATCGCTTAAAGCGGCGTTATTGAATCCCGAAAAATCGGGCATTATAGCAGAATTTAAGCGGTATTCTCCGTCCAAAAAAGATATTAATACTACGGCTAAAGTAGCGGATGTAACGACTGGTTATACGAAGGCAGGCGTATCTGGAATTTCCTGTTTGACGGATACTAAATTTTTCAAAGGTACCACTGAAGATTTAAAAATAGCTCGCTTACACAATCCGAAAACGCCCATCCTTAGAAAAGAGTTTATCGTAGATGAATATCAGTTAATAGAAGCGAAGTCGATGGGGGCGGATGTGATTTTATTGATAGGGGAATGTTTGACTAAAAAGCGATTGGCGGAACTAGCAAAATTTGCGAAGTCTTTAGGTTTAGAAGTCTTAACAGAAATTCACTCGGCAGAGCAATTGCCTAAATTAACTGCAGACATAGACATTGTAGGCGTCAATAATAGAAATCTTAAAACCTTTAAGGTGGATATTCAACATTCCAAAGAGTTATTCCATCAGATACCAAATAATTTCATCAAAATTTCTGAAAGTGGCATCAGCCATCCAGATACGATAGTAGAATTGAAAGAACACGGATTTCAAGGATTTTTAATAGGCGAAAACTTTATGAAAACGGATAACCCTGGAGCAGCTTGTATGGAATTTACGAATGCTGTGAAAGCAGGATTAGCAAAAAGTATGGCTATCTAACCCACTCAACAATTTGAAAATTGAAAATTGAAAATTCTAAATTAAAAATTACCAAGGTTTGTGGGATGCGAAATCCTAGCAACATCAAGGATTTACTAAGCTTACCTGTCGATTGGATGGGCTTAATTTTCTATGAAAAATCAAGTCGACATGTGCCCAATAGTGCCGCCAAAGAAATTTTAGCGGCAAGCGAAGGAAAAGTAAAACGAGTAGGGGTATTTGTCAATGAGGATATAGAGACAGTCGTTCAAAAAGTAGCGAAATTTAAGTTAACTTATGTGCAATTACATGGCAAAGAAAGTCCAGATTATTGCTATGACTTATTAGCGAAAAGCGCTAAAACTTTTGGTTGTGGAGATGACTTACAAATTATCAAAGCCTTTTCGGTAGACGAACATTTTGATTTTGCTGCAACTAAAGGCTATGAACCTTACGTCAATTATTTTTTATTTGATACGAAAGGCAAGAACCCAGGCGGTAATGGCTTTACTTTTGATTGGACCTTATTAAAGAAATATACAGGTAATTTACCTTTTTTATTAAGTGGCGGATTAGATGAATTTTCTGCGGCAGCTATTAAGTCTTTGGACTTACCGAAGTTAGTAGGTGTAGATGTGAATAGTAAATTTGAGATGGAACCTGCTTTGAAGGATGTGGAGATGTTGAGTCGATTTACAGATGCTTTACAATAAACAATTCTCACATTAAGCAACTATTTTAGCATTCTATCAGTTAATAGTCTTGTAACGGAAATTAAATTTATGTAATTTTGCGTTCCAATTAAATTAGGGTCTCATAGCTCAGTTGGTTAGAGCATCTGACTCATCAAGTAGTAGTTCTTTGTATATCGAATATTTTACTATAAATACTTAGATTTATCTAAGTGGTTTATAAATAGTTCTGGAACAACACACTCCAGATTCAACTATAAAATATTTTAAGAATTACTAAGGTGCCTCCTAGCGGAAACGGTAGGATGAGCAAGGGGTTAATTCAGGGAAACCTTACCTTTTCTGAGTGTAAAGAAAAGCTGGCAATCCTGAGCCAAGCCTAGTGAAAGTCATTAAAGTAACTAGGAAGGTGCAGAGACTAGAAGGTGAGTAGACTAAACAATAAGCCTTCAATAACGCCCCTCGCCTAAGTTCTGATTTTTTCAGAGTATGGTGATGATATAGTCCTACCCCATGGCGAAAGCTGCGGAAGGTGAATCAGAGGGTCCAAGGTTCGAGCCCTTGTGGGACCACTAAAACCGTTCGTAATCAGCGTATTATGGACGGTTTTTTTATTGATTCTATCATTTTTTTTCTTACCTTTAAGCTTATTCTCATTCCTTTAATAAGCAACCATTATGAAAATTTGTACGATTTGTTCCAATGCCCTCCAAGGACAACAACAAAAATATTGCAGTAATAAGTGCAAACAAAAAGACCACTACCATAGAATAAAAGAACAAACCAATACTTACCATTCTCAAACCACTAGAGCATTAAGAAGAAAATTAAAACTCATTGAAATGATGGGGGCGATTGTATCAATTGTGGTTATACTGCTAATATTTCTGCGCTTCATTTTCATCATATAGATGCCAACGAAAAGTCTTTTAAACTAGGTGCAAGAATATTGTCTAACCGCAGTTGGGAAGCAATTTTGGAAGAAGCGCAAAAATGTGAATTACTTTGTGCGAATTGTCATGCGGAAGAACATAATTCAGAGTTGACAATTGGAAATGTGCAAAAGATGATAGATGGAAAATGAAAATCAATCCTCATAATAAATTCGATAAATCACATCAGCAAAATCATCGGACACCAAAACCGACCCATCTGGTAATTGTTCTAAGTCCACCGGTCTTCCCCAAGCCCCCCCGTCTTGTAGCCAACCTGCTGCAAAAGGCGTTTTGCCTGCCGCTTTTCCGTTAGCATCGAAACGGACCAAGGATACCTGATAACCAATAGGTTCTTTACGATTCCAAGAACCATGTTCGGCAATCAATAATTGCTGTTTATAATTTTCGGGAAATTGACTACCCGTATAAAAAATCAAACCTAATGGAGCCACATGCGGCCCTAGTTTTACAACAGGTGGCGTAAATTCACTACAAGCATGTTTTTCGCCAAACTCAGGATCTGCAATATCTCCTTGATGACAATAAGGATAGCCAAAATGCATCCCATCTTTGGGCGCATGGTTCAATTCGCAGTTAGGGATTTCATTCCCCATTAAATCTCGTCCGTTGTCAGTAAACCATATTTCTTTGGTTGTCGGATGCCAAGTAAAGCCTACAGTATTTCGAATGCCTCGATGGACAATTTCCAATCCACTTCCATCTGGATTAATACGAGTAATGGTATTAAAAATGTCTTCGGATTCACAGTTATTACAGGGCGCACCGACTGGCACATACAATTTTCCGTCTGGTCCAAAATCTATAAATTTCCAACCGTGATGTGTTTCAGATGGATAGTCATCATTAATGACAACGGGTTCGGGTGGATTCGCCAATTGTTTTTCAATATTATCATACCGAAAAATACGGTTGTACTCCGCCACGTATAAATCCCCATCTTTCACCGCCACGCCATTGGGCATCTCCAAATCTGTTGCAATGACCCATTTTTTTTCCGCTCTATTATCCCCGTCTTCATCTCGTAAGGCATACACCTTGCCTTCGCCTTTTGTACCCACAAAGACCGTCCCATCCGCAGAACGGGTGATAGAGCGTGGATTTTTTATATCTTTTGCAAAGATGTCTATTTTAAAGCCTTGTGGTAATTCAATTTTTGCTAGGTCAATTTCGCTTTTTTCCCACGCTAGATTGACGTATTGTTTGGCATACAAAATAGCTAAAGCTATTAGTACGACTAATGATAATAATACAATGCCGACTATTTTTTTTCTGGACATAATTTTCATTGTTAGTGGGTTGCGTTTTTTGGGTTGGAATTTTTGGTAAATATAGGGAAAGACTTGGTTGGAAAAGAGGGCAATAGTTAGTCGGTACTTTTATCGCTGGTTTATTATTGGCTTGGATTGAGTTTTCCGAACAAATGGAGGTGGATGCTGTTGGTGGATGGCCTTGGTCGGGGGCTGTGTGTTGAGTTTTTTTGTTTTGTCGGTATTTTTTATTTTAATCAAACCTCCTTATTTAAGAATTCCTACAGTCCAAAATATAGAAACTAAAAACTCTCTAATTTAAGCCCAAAGATTTTTCATCAATCTTCGCAATAAGTGTTTCACTTTCTTTCATTTTCTGTCGATTAATCTCAAAGAAAAAGCTATAAAATTTTTCAAAAATAGTTTTATACTCACGCACATATAAATAGTAAGAGTAAGAAGATGAATACCTCCAATTTCCCTTGAATAGTATTTTCTTTTCAAATAAGTAATTGCAATAAATATTTTGAAAAAATGGATATTTTAGTACTGAAAGATGCTTTTCAACTTGCTGTCTTTCCAAAATTTTGGAATCACCAACTAGATTGATTGCTTTTTTTTTCCCCATTTTTACTGTAAAAATACTATAAATCACAACGACAAAAATTGGTGAAATCATTACTAACAACCATACTAAATAAACAGAGTTTAAGTACAAATTCAAGAGCCTAAATAGAAAATAAGGCAAACCTAGACCCAAGATTAGGTACCAAGTTATCCATAGCATTAGCATACCATATTCGGAAAAAGATTCTCGTGTAATTTTTGGCAGTTTCAAATTCTTAATTCTCTTAAATACATTAGATATTAAATCCTCATTAAAGTAATTAGCAAAAGAAGGGTAAATAGTGATTAACCAGAAAATCGTTGCAGAAACTCCTAAAAAACCTCCTTTAGTTGAATAAATCATTAAAATAGTCAAAGCTAAAAACATCAACATAAAGACACTATTTTCGAGTTTTTTCCTCTTTAACCAATTTACCACTTCGGAAAAAGTATTATTTAATGAAAACAAATTGATTTCATCCTCTAGAAGCATCCTTTTCGGTAAAAATCTAAAATTATCTCTATCAAGAATAGATTTAAAAATTTTTAATGATAATTCTGAACTTAATTTGGGTAAATACCTGCAAGCAGAAATAATATTTTCATGAATCCAATGATGGTCAAATTCAAATGCTTTCATTAATATGGGTTCAATTTTTCCTTCTGGGACTAGCCCCGTTCCTTCTATTGCTAACTTGATTTCCAGTAAATCTCCTTTTTTTTCAATTTTGTCTAAAATTAATTCTGCTAATGAATCATTAAAATCAGTTAGGCATTCAGTTCGCGATTTAAAAGCATCAACTATAAATCTTAAAGCATGAATCGCATGTATATAAGTCTCTTCACTTATATTAGCACGCCCTTCCCTTAGTAGGGAAATCTTTGACCAACATTGATTTGCTAGTTTAGTTGCAATATCCTCATTAGCAATTTCTGCAAATAGGACTAGAGTATCTCTCCATCGACTATTCTCAAAAATAGAATTATAAGGAATTAATTCTGGTTGGCTCTGAAAATTTAGTAGTAAAAAATACTCATTAAATCTACGATGAGAAAAACTGAAATTAGGATTCTGTGTATTTCCAACCCTTGCTAATTTTGCTGATTCTAAAAGTTTTATTGTTTGCTCTGTAGGTAGTTCATTCTTTAATCGGATTAACTCCTCAAGTGGTATTTCAAGCGCATAAGTTTCTTGACTAAACATCGTTTTAGCAATGAAACTTGATGTTTCTACAACATTTTTTCTAGTTATTCGAATTTCCTTTTCCTCTTTTAGTAAATTATCTATTTTTTTGTTTACATAATCAGAATACAAACTAAATCTATTTGGAGGGAAATTCTGATTATTGGTTATATATGAAAGAATTAAGGATGCAGTAAAAGGATTTTTGGCCGCATTTAATAAATCGTTATTGTTAAACAACTTTCCTATATGGGAAGGTTCAAGTTTTTTATTGAAAAAAGAGTAAATTTTTTTTTCTGTAAAAGGTAGAATTTCAAACTCCACATCATGCCTATAGTGTGCTGAAGGTGCTTTATAAAGTCTGGAAGCTAGAATTCCTTTACTCTGATGTGCGCCAGATAAAAAATCATGGATAGTTTCGGATAATTTATTAATAATCCATGAATTTTCTTCGCAATCAAGAATACTTGGTATTTCATCAAATGAATCTAGTACGAAGAATAAATTGCCATTTTTAAACATCCGTTTAAAATAGGATTTTAAAAATTCATCTAAAAAAGGGTCTATCTCTGATAAGGTTGAGTAAATAAAATTATAAAGATGTGCAGCTTTTGGAGGATTGTTTTTACTCCAATTTTCATTTTCTGGTCGCCAGCCTTTTAAATCTACATAAATTGGTATTACATTACTTTTCTTTTCTGCTTTTCCTAACATTTGAAAAGCAAGCTTTCTAAGACTGACACTTTTTCCACTTCCAGGTTCACCTAATATTAGTATCGTATTGGCTCTTGGGTATTTATTTAAGGCATCAATTAAATTAGGAGCTTTTAATTTTATAGTAGTTCCATAACTTACCTCTGTTTCCAATTCAATAAAATTTTCATCACTCCAATTAGTTTCCTGATTTATTTTATGAATTTGATTTTTTAAAACCTTAATGAACCCTTCCTTCTCTTTATTAAAACCCCATTCTGGAAATGCTTTTTCAACAGGAGAAAGTATTTTGTTTAATGATGGTTCTTCTCTATTCCAGTAATTAACAACTACAATTACTAAAAAAAGAAAGCCAAAAATAAAACCAGGTTCTATCTGTTTACCAGGAATTGATGCTAATAAATCCGGATAATGTTGCGCTAAAAAAGCTGTTAATGTCTTTTCTATTAAGGGTTTCCAACCTACGTATGTAAGTGCGAGAGCTAAAGCAGCGTACAAAGAAAACAATCTCACTTTAGTTCTACCGTAATCAGGAGGAAACCAAATACGTCTTCCTATGAAAATTAGGAAACACAGAATAATAGATGCAATTATGGTTGGTACTAATCCCTTAGCAGAATAAACAAGAATAATAGATATTGGAATCCAGATGGCTAAAACTAAAAATAATTGGAAATGTTTTGGGAGGTTGTTGAAAAATGTCATTCTGCGCTTTAGATAAAATAAAATAAAACAAAAATAACAGTATTTATTGGTATTAAACGGATTTGTTGGCGAATAAAATGACACTAATTTATCAATATAGATTCGACAAAACACCAAATATTAATAAAAGGAAGTAATTTCAAACACCTTAGCTCCAACGGAGCGAAATACGCTAGCATAGGGTGCAAAAACCTATGAAAAATAGACAACGTTCAAAAAAATGAAAGCCCCAAAGGGGCGATATAAAAAATAATAGGGTATATTTATGTCATCCCGTTGGGGTTTTGTGATGATACGTATATATTTTGAACCTCGCTCGGATACCAGTTACTGCTGGTTAGGATTTGTAATCCGACACCTTTTTGATGCTCGCCTCTGGCGAGTGGGATAATGATAAAATAAAAAAGAGATATAAAACTAAAAGGGGAAACCAATACGAAGATGATAATTTTAATCTTCGCCAGAGGCGAGCGAATAAAGGTGTCGAACTATAAGTTCTAACCAGCAATCACGCATTGGGATAGTTGTAATGCCAATGATGAGTAATGAATATTATCGAAGTCGCCTACGAATCAAATTAAACAACCAAACTCCCCCTAACCCAAAAATAGCAGCAAATCTAAAAAAACCTAACTGATGTTTTAAGGCGGTTAACTGAGACCCTTTTTCGACCATAGCTGTTGTCAAATCAGGAAAGGCGGCTAATAGAGCTAAAGTATTAAAATTTTCCATATAATCGATGGTCATTCCAATAATTGGATATAAGGCAAGGTATAAGAGTTTGGAATGAGTACCAAAAATATTTTTTATTAAAAAAGCCAATAATAAAATAGACAAAGCGCCAAATATTAAGGGGAAAAGCATATCAATTACCCCCGTTAATTGTTGATGAACGGCTCTACCTTCGGCGGTTAATTTCGTAAAGAATACATTGACTTCTTCTAAAGTATAGCTTTTTCGGGCATCCAATAATTCCATTTTTTCTCTTGCGATGGAACTCATTTTTTCCATTCCATTTATAAAAAGAAAAACGGAGAGCAATGTCCCTAAAAATGCGGGCAATATAAACTTCCAATTGGACAATTTGACTAGTAAGTCAATCATAGTTTTGTGACAATTTTTTCTGAGGGAATGATGTGATATGATCATTGATATTTACATCCTAAACAAGGGCTGACTTAATTGTAGTTCCATTTTTGAAAATAATTATTCTAAAAAACTTTTAAAGGTAACGCATATTCTATATTAATATCAGATAAGTAGAAAGACAAAATTATTGTTAAATTTTAGACAAGATTAACAAGATTTACAGGATGTTGATTTTCAGTTATTTAAATCCTGTCAAAGGAAAATTAAAACTAATTCTGTCTAAGTACTTAGAAGAATCTTTCTTTACCAATTGGCACCATTCATTGAAAAATTCCAACCCCTCGTTGAAAAAAACCTAAAATTACCTCATATCTTCCTTCCTTTACCGTCTAAATTCCTATCTTAAAGCCACGTTTCAAAATGAAAAAAATTGCTTATAATGAAATACCTGAAAGTATTTCTTTCTATTCCTATTAATCCTTTTGTTTAGGGGGTTTTCTTATAAAAATGTAAAATCTCCCGTTTTGGCAATTTTCAAAAATGGATAATTTAGTTACGTTTTGTCAAACCCAATCCAATATCATTGCAGAATCATAAAATGTTGAAATTAGGTTTTAAATCCTAATTTTGTGAAAAAAGCATATCTTTACTCCCATAACTGCAAAATTAAACAACAAGACCTAAAAATAGTCTACATCTTCCTTTTTTATCGTCCAAATGCTTAATTTCAAGCCACGTTTCAAAACGAAAAATTACTCATCATGAAAAAAATACTCCGATTTGCTCTTTTACTAATTGTCCTACTTTTAATCACAGGCTGGATAATAGCTAAATTCTTTCCAGAAAAGCTAGTGCCAATGATGCTCAATCAACAATTGAAAAGGCAGCAAGCAGTAGTAGACAAAAACAATCAACTATTGGCTGACACCGAAAGTATCTATGTGTATACCGTTGGTACTTCTTCTCCCATGCCAAGTGAACGCGTGCAGACAGGAACGGCAGTCATTGTCAACGGACATTTTTTTATGTTCGATGTGGGAGATGGTGTGGTGAAACAAGTTGGGAATATGGGTTTACCGCTTGACCGACTTGATGGGGTGTTTATTACCCATTACCATTCTGACCATTTTATGGATTTGGCAGCTTTGGTGAGTCGTTCATGGCTAATGGGCCGTAGTCAGGAGTTGCATTTATATGGACCAGACGGTACTGATAGTATCAACCAATCTATCAAAGGGTATTTACATTTAGAAAATCAACATAGAGTAGATCATCATGGACATGAAACAATGGATATTTCAAAAGTACACGCCATTCCGCATGAGTTTAAAAATGTACAAAATAGCAAGGAAGTTATCTATGAACAAGATGGTATTAAAATCACGGCTTTTGATGTCAATCACGAACCGATTGAACCTGCTGTTGGCTATGCCATCGAATACAAGGGAAAAAAGGTCGTCATTAGCGGTGATACAAAAAAGAATGAGTTGGTATTGGAAATGGCACAAGATGCTGATTTATTATTGCACGAAGTCATTCTAAATTCTTTATTGAAACAAACGTCAGTGACCTTAGGAAAAAGGGGAATGGCTAGAAACGCAAAAATTATTCACGACATTCAAGATTATCACACCACACCAGCAGAAGTAGCGGAAATTGCTGCTAAAGCGAAGGTGAAAAAATTAATCTTGCATCATTTTGCGCCCGCTCCAGATTTATGGGTGCTTAAGAATTTGTATAAAAAGGAGTTGGTTGGCTACGATAGACCTATTGTTTTTGCTAATGATGGAGATTTGTTTATCGTAAAGTAACACAACTCTCCGAGTTGTGCCACTATTTGATAGCAAGCCGAAAACAAAAAATATATTTAATGAACTGCACAACTCGGAGAGTTGTGTTACTTTTAACAACCATGAAAAAAACTAATTATAATTTTTGGAATTATAGCTCTGGTCTTCTCCGATTTGGTATAATAGCGATTCCCAATAGAGTATATTAGAGAGTAGAGACCACTTAGTTAAGAGAATAGAGATTGGAAATAAGATATTTTAGGTGCTTTAGTCTCTGTTCCTTTAGCGAAAAGAATGGCTCTTTGATTTACAAAATGACTCTGGTTCATTTCATGTGGGACAAAAGTGTCATTTGTTCAGCTAGAATTTACATATCAATTTCGCATATCTATTATAAGGGGCGAAGAATAATTAAAATCTCTGCAATCAACTACAAAAATTAACAAAAAAAATCCACTCCAATTAAAAAATAAGCATCAATTTCCTAACTTACGTCCCATTAACTAAGCAATTCCTATTATTTAAAAAAAAGGGACAATGAATAAAAAAGAACAAGCGATTAACTCAAGGAGACAGTTTTTAAAAACGAGTGCGCTAGTAAGCGGAAGTTTTTTTATTTTACCAAGGTGTGCGATTGGAGGGAAAGGATATGTAGCACCTAGTGATAAATTGAATATTGCAGCGATTGGAGCGGGTGGAAAAGGAGCGAGCGATATTCGGAATGCGTGGAATAATGGGGCAAATAATGTAGTCGCTTTATGTGATATAGATGTGAATATGGCGAAGAAATCTAGAGAATTATTTCCAAAGGCGAAATTTTACAAAGATTTTCGAGTCATGTTGGAAGAGATGAAAGATGAAATTGATGCGGTAACGATTTCTGGACCAGACCACATGCATGGCGTGGCGGCAATGACAGCTATGCAATTGGGCATGCATGTTTATGTACAAAAGCCATTGACCCATAATATTTATGAGGCTCGACAATTGACGGAGGCAGCTAGAAAATATAAGGTGGTGAGTCAAATGGGCAACCAAGGGGCTTCTAATCCTGGGCAAGTACAAATGATGGAATGGTTTAATCAAGGCTTGATTGGCAAAGTACATACGGTAGAAGTTTGGACGAATCGCCCAGTATGGCCACAAGGTATTCCTGTACCAAACAATAATACCCCTTTGCCAGAACATTTGAGCAAGGAAGATTGGGATTTATTTATTGGACCAGCAAAAATGGTGGAGTATGATCCATTGTATCATCCGTTTAAATGGAGAGGTTGGTGGAATTTTGGAACAGGTGCTTTAGGAGATATGGGCTGTCATTTAATTGACCCGCCTTTTAGAGTGTTGCAATTGGCTTATCCAACAGAGGTGGAATGTAGTGTAGGGCAAGTATTTAAAAGAGATTGGGTGCCAGAACATATTCCAGAAGGTTGTCCACCATCGTCGCATGTACAAGTAAAATTCCCGAAAACGAAAGTCAATGACATGCCTGTTACGATGAATTGGTATGATGGAGGCATTCGACCATTCCATCCAGATTTGATTCCAGCAGATGAGGATATTGGTGGTAATGGTAGTGCCAACGGTGTAATTATGATTGGGGAAAAAGGGATTATGACTTGCGGGACTTATGGTAGAAATCCTAAGGTGTATCGTAAAGGAGAACCAACATTAACGATGAGTGAAGCATTCGTAGAAAAATTCCCAACAGAAGCATTCCCAGAACATGGACATCAAATGTCTTGGACAGAGGCTTGCAAAGCTGGTTTTAATAGCAAAGAACATCAAGGATTGACTTCGTCTTTTGATTATTCTGGTCCATTGACGGAGACAGTCTTAATGGGGAATTTAGCGATTAGAAGTTATTCCTTAGGCAAAGAAGGAGAGCGAGGACGAATGGATTTTTATGGACGTAAAAAATTACTTTGGGACGGCGAAAATACAAGAATTACGAATTTTGAAGATGCGAACCAATTTGTTGGGCGACAGTATCGAGAAGGATGGAAATTGATTTAGTATAAGGGGACTTTAGTTCTCCGAATAGTTCTACAAAAAACGGCACGTTTCCCAAAGGAGCGTGCCGTTTTGATTAATACCCTTACTTAGTCTTATAACAATAAAGCGATTTTATTTTTTAAGTGCTTTTTTTTCAAAAATTAGGAATTTTGGGTTGAGTATGATTTTTTAATAGCAATAGCAATAGCAATAGCAATAGCAATAGCAATAGCAATAGCAATAGCAATAGCAATAGCAATAGCAATAGCAATAGCAATAGCAATAGCAATAGCAATAGCAATAGCAATAGCAATTTGGAAAATGGGGCTACCCAACAAATTATAGTCGCTATTGATCGCAGTCATTCCAATTCTTACCCTGGAACGTCCAATTGTAACCTACAACATGTGAGTAGCCCCGAAACTAAACCAAGTAATTCCTATGAACTACTTAAAAACGAACGATCCATTGTCAGGGGGAAATGGATTCTCCTAATGTGTGGGATTTATTGACACCTAGAAGCGCAATGATTTTTGGGCTTCTAACCTGAAAATAATAAGGTAGGTTATAATACGGATAGGTAAAATGCTATATACTGCTAAATAAAGCAGCAATAGTTAAAGAGATAGCTTTATTAAAACTATATTTTTTAAAAAAAACGATGGAAATTTGAAAAAACGATGGAAAATGGAGGGGAATTGATTACTTGTATTACAGCAAAATTAATACCAAAAGGTATTATTACTATAAATTAAGTGTTAATTACCATGAATATGGTAGATATAGGTTGTTAAAAACGATGAAAAGGATAACTGAAACATACTATTAAATTATAGCAATAATTACGCCAAGTTTATAACCATCCCACCAAGTGTTACTTTTTGTGCATCTAACGTTAAGGTTGTTAATAATTGTTAAAATGACCGTAAAAAGATAAAAAACAGTATTATTAACGTTAAATTGCTGTTTTTAATAATGTGTTTCTAGACTATTTTTTTAGCAACCCATTTATCACCAACTGTTTATAACCTTCAAACCAACACCCGTTATGTCCATACAAAAAATCGTACTACCACTTCTCTTACTTGCCGTTGCCTTTGCTGGGTATTATTTTTACTCCGATAAAACCACCCCAGAACAACAAACCGACATTAAGACGACCATTAAAAAAGGAGCATTTACCTTAAAAGTAGATGCTACTGGGGAATTAAAAGCTAAACGTTCTGTGCAAATTAAAGCACCTTCTAGTATGCGAGCAGAACGGATTGGTCAAACCACCATTCAGGATATGGTGGCAGAAGGTACGGTTGTAGCAGAAGGAGATTATGTGGCAACCCTTGATCGCACCGAAGTTTCTAATAAAATGGGCGATGCGCAAACAGAAATTGATAAAATTTTAACCCAACTAGAGCAAGCGCAAATAGATACAGCGATTACCTTAAGAGGGCTGCGAGATGAATTGATTAATTTAGGGTTTGCAAAAAATGAAAAATTATTAGAATTAGAACAAAACAAATACGAACCACAAGCGGTCATTCAACAGAAGCAAATTGACTTAGAAAGAAACGAACGAGATTATAAACAGGCAGAGTCTAAATATCAATTAGAGCGAGATAAAGCGGTCGCTAAGATTGCAGAAATTAATGCAGATTTAAAACAAAATAAAACAAAGTTACAACGTTTGGTTAAATTGGCTGGCGAATTTACCATCAAAGCACCTAAAGCAGGAATGATTATTTATGCTAAAACTTGGCAAGGAAAAGTAGCCGCTGGTTCTCAAGTTTCTTCTTGGAATCCTATTGTGGCAGAATTGCCAGATTTATCTGAAATGATGTCTAAGACCTATGTTAATGAAGTAGATGTCAGTAATGTGGAAAAAGGGCAAGATGTAACGATACAAATTGATGCTTTTCCTGATGACATCTACAAAGGTAGAGTGATTAGTATTGCCAATATTGGAGAAGAGTTAAGAGAATATGATGCTAAAGTTTTTGAAGTAAATATCGAGATGCTAGGGGTAGATTCTATTCTTCGACCTGCCATGACGACTAGTAATGAAATTATTACAGATGTACTAGAAGATATAATTTCTGTTCCTTTGGAGGCTTTGTACAGCGATTCCCTACCTTATGTTTTCAAGGAGCAAAATGGTAAAATCTTAAAACAGGAAGTCATTACAGGATCGTCTAATAATGATGCCGTAATTATTGACTTTGGCCTACAAGAAGGGGATAATATTTATTTATCCATGCCTGATAATTCAAAGGACATGGTATTTCAACCTTTAGATCCTGCCATCAAAAAGAAAATTCGATTAGAACAAGAAGCTAGAGAAAAAGCTCGGTTAGCAAGGATGGAAGCAAAACGAAAGTTGATTAAAGACTCAGATTTGCCGACTTCTTCTGCTGGAAATAGTGGAATTATTTTCTTTAACTGATTTGCTGTTGCCAGTTACCTGTTGTCTGTTTGACAGGTAACTCGTAACAGTTAACTCAGTTCGTTTTTAATTCATTAGAGGGACAGGTTAAGGGAATAGCTTACACAACCCGCAACCCGCAACTCGCAACTCGTTAACCGAATGCAAAGAGTCCTATTTAATTTTTATCTAGCTTTAGAAGGGGTTATGGCGAATCAGTTAAGAGCCATTTTGACCGCCTTGGGAATTATTTTTGGTGTAGGGGCAGTAATCGCCATGTTAGCTATTGGAACAGGCGCGAAACAGTCTATTTTAGACCAGATGAAGCTCATTGGTACCAATAATATTGTCGTTAAAAGTATCATTTCAACGGACGAAGAAGGAGGCAATCAAGCGCAAGGCAAAAAAGAAAAGAAGCCTTGGTCGCCAGGATTAACGATTAAAGACGTAGCTGCTATTTCTAGCGCAGTTCCCACTATTGAAGAAATCAGTCCTGAAATCATTTTGCCTTTAAATGTTGTCCGAGATGGAAAACATCAAAAGGGGCGTTGTATTGGTGTGACCAATGCTTTTTTTGAATTGAATAATTTAGCCATAGCGAAGGGGCATCGTTTTCATTTTATTCACGAAGAAGAAGGCAAACCAGTTTGTATTATTGGCAAATCTATAGAAAAAAGGTTTTTTAGTGATGGAAAAGCCCTTGGCAAAAAAATCAAATGTGGCAATGTTTGGTTAACCGTCATTGGTGTTTTAGAAAAAAGAATTGCCACTAAAGAAAGTTTAGCCAATTTAGGCATCCGAGATTATAATGCGGACATTTATGTACCTGTGACGACTACCTTATTGCGACTCAAAAATAGAGCACTGGTTAGTAAAAATGACTTGAAAGAAGGAAATTGGGATGATGCAAGTGATGCAGCCCAAAATTACCATCAATTAGATAGAGTTGTGGTGCGGGTCAAAGACTCCAAAAAATTACAAGCGACGGCTGATATCATGGCTCGTTTGTTAAAAAGAAAACACGGCGGCAAAGTTGATTTTGAAATAGAAGTACCTGAATTATTACTCCAACAACAACAGAAAACTCAAGAGACTTTCAACTTTGTCTTGGCGGTCATCGCAGGTATTTCCCTCTTGGTCGGTGGCATTGGTATTATGAATATTATGCTAGCTTCTGTCTTAGAAAGAATCAAGGAAATTGGTGTTCGCCGTTCTTTGGGTGCTAACCAGAGGGACATCGTTTTACAATTTCTTTTTGAAGCCATTTTTATCAGTTTAATTGGCGGTATTTTAGGAATTATTCTGGGCGTAGTAGCGGCAAAAACGATTGCTTCTTATGCCGATATTCCAACCATTGTTTCCAATTGGTCGATTCTTTTATCTTTCGGTATCGCTGCTAGTGTAGGCATTGTTTTTGGTTTATTTCCTGCTCAAAAAGCAGCAGCACAAGATCCAATTAAAGCTTTGCGGTCCGATTAGCTACAAGATGACAGGATGATGCAGGATTTACAAGATTGTCTTCACTATCTCATAATCCCATCAACTCATCAATCTCATTACCCCAACACCTTTGTACCTTTAAACCTCTATACCCACAAAAATATGTACACCCGACTTTTATATATTGCTCTTTTATTATTAAGCACTCTCTTACTAAGTGCGCAAACAAAAACACTTCAACTTTCTTTGTCAGAAGTGGTGACTTTAGCACAGAGTGATGCCCCTGATGTATTGATTGCGAATACGAGACTGAATAACAGTTATTGGCGCTATAAATCTTTTTTAGCGGATTATAAACCACAGATAAATTTAGATGCGCAGTTGCCTAATTTGAATCGCTCGATAGCTTCTATTACGCTACCAGATGGTACAGATGCTTTTATCAATCGTTCTTTAATGTCTTCTAGTTTGGGATTGCAATTAAGTCAACAGATTACGGCTACAGGAGGAACGGTATTCGCATCTACCAATTTAGAACGAATTGATATTTTTAAAACGAATAATAACCCAAGTACACAATCTTATCTGTCTGCCCCCATTTCAGTTGGTTTTATCCAACCTTTATTTGCTTATAATCAATTAAAATGGAATAAAAAGATAGAGCCTTTGCGTTATTCTGAACGGACGAAAGAATATGCAGAAGAAATGGAAAGTGTTGCTTTTGAAGCAGCAAATTTGTTTTTTGATGTCTTAATTTCCCAATTAAACTTAGCAGCAGCGGAACAAGATAAAATTAATGCAGATACCCTTTTTGCGATTTCTAAAGGTCGTTTTCGAGTGGGTAAAATAGCTGAAACAGAATTGTTACAAATTGAATTACAGTCGCTTAATGCAGACGCCAATGTAGCACAAACAGGCTTAAATGTGACGACAAATACGGAACGCTTAAGAAATCATTTAGGCATTAAAGAAGCGGTTATTTTTGAACTAGAAGTACCCGCCGATATTCCTACTTTTTTAATTGATGCGGAAAAGGCTTTAAAGTTTGCTCGAATGAATCGTAGCAATTCGGTTAATTTTGAGCGTCGTTTATTAGAGGCAGATGGAGAGGTAGAGCAAGCAGATCGTGAACGATTCAATATTAATTTATTCGGTCGATTTGGATTGACGCAGACGGCTAATAATTTTGGAGATGCTTTTAGTAATTTATTAGATCAAGAGGTGGTTCGACTAGGTATTAATATGCCCATTGCTGATTGGGGAAAAACTCAAGCTAACAAAGAAATTGCCGCTTCTAATTTAGAACTGACCAAAGTATCTATAGAACAAGAACGAGTCAATTTTGAAAGAGATATTTTGATACGAGTGCAGCAATTTGACCTAGTTAGAAATCAAGTGAAATTAGCCAAAAGAGCCTATGAAGCAGGCATCAAAAGAGAAGACATCACCCGAAAGCGTTACCTTATTGCTAAAATTGGAATTACTGAATTAAATATTGCTATTTCTGAAAAAGAACAAGCTCGACGGAATTATGTCCGGACTTTGCAAAATTTCTGGTTGGCGTATTATGAGTTACGGACTTTGACTTTGTATGATTTTGCTGCCGATCAATCTTTGGTGAAAGTGCCTGAGGGTTTTTAATCCCTATTACTGGATAACGGGAAGTTATCCAGTAATTTTTTTTAGTAACAGAAGCAGATCCCCGATTAACAACAAATAGACTTGCCAACAGATATGTATTTTGTGCGCCTATTTTCCCCAAATGGACAAACTACAATCAAAGTAACAAAATAAAAATGTATCACATCAACTTTGTTTAACATATCATGGCATGATTGCTGTTTTATTCAACCTACCCACTTCTACTACTTTTTATTAATTCCCTCCTTCTTTATCCTCCTATTTTTATAACCAAAATACTTTATGGATATGCAACTCACTAACTTGCTTACGGCTATTTTATTGCTCTTTTTTACGACTAACCTAACTGCACAGTCTTTTGATGTTTTAGATGATTCCTTTGGAGAATCAGGGCGAGTGATCGTTGATATGACGGATAATGGTGATAGTTTTCAAACGATGTGTTTACAATCAGATGGAAAAATTCTAATGGCTGGTTCTGATTATTATGGCTATAGTCAAGAGGTTGGGCAGCAATCAGATTTTGCGATCGTTCGATTAAATGAAGATGGTTCTCTAGATGATACTTTTGGAGATGAAGGACAAGTCATTACTACATTGGGGTATACAAGAGAAGAAATTATCACGATGAAAGTAATGAATAGCGGAAAAATATTGGTAGCAGGCTATGTTATTGGAGAAGAAATAGTTGACAATAGACGTGTCAAAAAAGTAGTCTTACTCCGCTATTTTTCGGATGGGCGTTTAGACGAAACTTTTGGAGATGGAGGGAGCGTCATTCTCGAAGAAGGGACAATTTCGATTTATACCAGTATTATTGAATTACCAGATAGTGATAAATTTTTACTAAGCAATCATCGTGGAGCGAAAGGACATAGTGGTTCGCTTGTTCGAGTATTTAGCTTAATTGGCTTTACTGAAAGCGGTGCGATAGATACGACTTTTGGTAAGAGTGGATATATTGAGTATGACAATCAAGTAGTGGACGTGGATCATTTTGATGGCGCCGCGTTACATAACAATCAAATTTATTTGACAGGGCTTAAAAGAATAAATAATTTCTATAACATTGTTTTGGCACGTTTTGATTTAACAGGTGAATTAGATACGCTATTTGGGGAGCATGGGATTGCAGCCGTTGATTTTGGTTATACGGGAGGAACGTATGCTAGAAAAATGGCTTTTCAACCCAATAATTCCATCCTTATTTTAGGGGAAGCTATCAAAGGACCTAAAGGAGATTTTGCCTTAGCTCGTATTCATCAAAATGGACAACTCGATAAAACTTTTGGAGAAGCGGGAAAAGTAACCACCGAATTTACGGATTATTCGGCTTTGGCGATACAATCAGATGATAACCCAATAGATTTATTTTTAGAAGAAGATGGTAAAATATTAGTTATTGGAACTTCGGGAGCGTCAAAGCCTTTAGCTATTACGGCTGTTGCCAAATATGAAAGTGATGGACGTTTGGATTTTACTTTTGGCAAAAAAGGAAAATTATTATTACAAAATTATAATGGGACTACTTATCTACCTCGCATGGTTTTAAGACAAGCTGATCATAAAATAATTTTTGGAGGTTTTATTAAGCAGGAAGAAAATAAAAGTGATTTCCAATTGGTTCGCTTTATATCTGATTTTAATGTGAGTATCAATAATCCTTCTTTAGTTATTCCCAAAATTTCGGTTTATCCAAATCCTATTAAAAACAGAGCTGTATTAAGCTACACTTTAGAACATCAAGAAAACCTAACGATTCAATTGACGGATTTAAACGGACGTATGCTAGAAACCTATCTCCAAAATGAACCTCATAAAGCGGGCACTTATCAACAACAAATAGACTTACCAACATACTTATCCACAAATGTGTACTTCTTGAATATTATTTCCCCTAATGGACAAGTTGCTATTAAAGTTTTTAAGGAATGATTTAGAAGGCTAAGCCGATTTTTAGTTCGCTGATAAACACGCCCTCAAACTGATGCGCAGATGGAAAATCATAACCCAACTCATAATTGATAAACATTTGTTCAAATAACCTTCGTTGTATGCCCCATAAAAAGCTAAAATCAACTTTTTCTTGCCAAAAATCATTATACATTTTGATATTCCATTGAGAACGAATAGAAAAATAATTGGCGGATAAATTATTTGCCGTTTTACCTTTTTGCATACGCTTATTTAGGTTGTAATAATATCGAGGGGCTATTTGAATACTTAATTGGTTCCGTTTATAATAACTAATCCATGAAGGTAAATGTAAATAAAGTAAATTAGTGGAGATAGAGAAAGCAGATTGTTTGATACTTTTCTCATAGCCAAGATTAATTTTTCCACCAACTCCTTCTTTACCTAATGCGGAGAGAAGTCCAAATAAATCAATTTTCCACATATCTGTATCTGCTTGATGATACCGCCAAATATTATTTTTAATTGAGGAATCACTTTTATTTCCAACGACTAAACCAATGCCTACTTTATAACTAGTAAGCCATTGCCACCTAGCCAATGGTTCTATTTCATAAGTATAACCATGACTACTTACGGAAATATTTTTTTGTGGAATATGTTGAAGACCTGTTCCTAATTCTAAATGAAGAAACCCATATTTACTAAAGCGTCTTTGCCAGCCTAAGTTGAAGGTGCTGTACTGATAGTTTCCTTTAAGAAAGGATAATTTTCCATCACTTCTACCTGGACCAGGATAAGGCTTTTGCCAATATTTAACACCAGCAAGCAAACTTAGATAAAGACCACTTAAATTATTTCCACTTGCTTGATTAGTTATTTGTTGTCTCTTTTGAAAATACCAACGAGGCTCGATATGAAAACCATAATGATGGGTAATATAAGGGGCTAAAGAACTGCGAATTTGAGGAATTGTATAAGAAGTAGCTCGGTTATAATTCAATTGAGCATTAATAGAAAAACCTGTTTTGAAACGATGCTCAAATTCTAAAAAAAGACTATTGGCTAATGGTAAATTCTGTAAAGAGGATCTAGAATGGGTTCTAGGTAAAGTCATACCTTCAAACCCCAATTTAAATAAATATTTTTCATCCTTCTGCAATTGCAAATAATGCCGTTTAGCATCTACCAATTGTTGATTTTCTAATTGACCATACGCTACAGTCGTGTGTTGAAAACTAGTATCCAATTGAGCGTGTCCAAAAAAGGCAATACTTAAAAATAGTGTAATAGCGTAAATTTTCTTCATTAGGATTTTTATAATTTGTTAGCAGCTTTGACAATTTTGCTAAATCGAATTGGATGGTTGACCTTCAGTCAACCTGTTATATTTTTAAAAACCATTTTTTAGGTTGACCGAAGGTCAACCATCCAATAGCGTACAAAAATTGCCAAAGCATTATTTGTTATTAACCAATAGGTGTTTTACCTGTCTGGTCGGGCGGATTAGGTTTTTAAAAAGCAAAACCAAGTCGAAAATCTTGAAAAAACAAATCATTATTTTTGTTCCCTAACCCATTCAAGCTTAAGCCGACCTTATAATCTATAAAAAAGTGTTTGAATATTCGTTCTTGGAAACCCCACGTAAGGTTATTTTGCAACCTCCGTTTAATTGGGCTTAAAGCTGTTTCATCTATATTCCATTGAGTTAATAAACCAAAATACATAGAGGATAAATTATTAGCATTCTTTCCATTATTAGTATCTTTTTTCAGCCTATAGTAAAATCGAGGTTCTACTTGTAAGGCAAATTGATCGGTATACGTTTTAGTTTCAAAATTTTGACTGTATAAGTATTGTAACCCTCCTTCTAAAGAAAAAGAACTACGCTGGATTTTGTGTTCATAAGCAATGTGTAATCGACCAATAGCTCCTCTTTCATTTAATCCTTGAAAAATATTATATAAATCAATTTTCCACATATCCTTAGCTTCTTCATAATATTCTAAAAAGTGATCAGGTATTTTTTCTAACTGTCTTTTTTTGCCAAGAACAGCTCCCCAGGTTACTTGATAATTAAGCAACCACTTCCATTTAGATAAAGCAGGAAGGTCAATTATTTGCCCATCTTTTGCAGTTAAAATGGAAATGTTTTGGGAGTTATGACTAATACCTGTTCCTAATTGAAAATTAAAAAAACCTCTATTCCTAAATCGTTTTTGCCAACCAAGGTTTAATACCATTATTTGACTTTGACCGTTGTTCGCTAAACGGTCTTGATTATTCGGATCCCAAAAAGTAGGTTCTCCATAGGAAATATAATCACCATCTTCCCACCAATTCTGACTTAGGAGTAAACCTGTATATACACCACTAAGATTATTTCCACTTTTTCCATTCTTGATTTCCTGCTTTTTATTAAAATACCAACGTGGTTCAATGGATAAAGAAGTGCTATAGAAATGAGTACCTATATATTGATTAAATAGAGAACCTTGTATTTCTATATGCTCTATTTTTCCTTTATTTCTCAATAAGGAACTATAAGCCAATTGCGTTTTGATAGAAAAAGAAGTTGCTATTTTTTGTTCGTATTCTAAAAAATAATTGCTTACATAATTTAGCCCCAACGTGTACTCTGTCACGGATTGAAGCGGTGCATTAATATTACCAAAGCCAAATCGAAAGGCACGATTAACATCTCCATGAGCACATAAAAAACAATCTTTGATAGCTACTAAATGCTGTTTTTCTAGTGGTTCGGTTTCTTCAACGGTTTGATAAGTTGTATTTGTCTGAGAGAAGCCGAAAGTACCAAGTAAAATAAATGGAAAGAGTAAGTAGATTTTTTTCATACGGGTATTTTTTAGGAGTTGCTAATGATTGATTATTGAAAAGTAATATCACCAAAAGATAAAGCCACCGAAATTTGAGAAGCATTTCCTTGTCTATTCAAAATAGCTTCTTTGCGCTGTTGAGAGTTTTCAATGAACCTAAAAGCAGTATTCATTGGTAGCGTAATTTCTCCAAATTCGGTTGCCAATCTAAAATTATGGGCAAATAATACAGGTTCAATAAAAATTACATTGGTTTTTTTGCCTTTTATATCTAAATCAAATTGACGATTTTTATCTTCTATAATAGTCACTGTACCATACTTAGCAGCGATGACAAAATTACCAGAAGGATGATCTAATTGAATATCTGAACGATTGGCATCAATTCTTACTTCTCCTGTTAACTGTTGTCCTATAATATCACCAAAATTACTACTCAGTTCGACTTTCCCTTTTATGTCTTGCAAATTCAATTTGGTGAATTGACTATTGATTTCTACGGTATTTTTAATGCCTTTAATGTCGATACTGCCAAATCTGTTTTTGATACGCAAAGCACAATTTTTAGGGGCATAAATGGTGAATTTTGCTTTTAAATTAGATTCCTGTTTAGGCGCGCCTTGTTCCAAAACCAATTGATTACCTAAGATAATGGAGCGTTTAGTGGTTTTAGCAATGGCTTTTTGGGCTTGCACATCTCTTTCGGCAATTTGTTGGTCGGGATGTTTGGCAATTAATTCAGTAGTAGCTTGAATGCTATTTTTATCCCAAGCTTCAATAGTAATAATTGCATTTTCTCCATTAATCACTAGTGTTTTATCTAATTGCCAAGCCCATTCTTTTTGGATGGTTTGCGTCACTACTTGTAAAGTTGTTTTTTGGGCAAAGATGCCCGAAACAACAAGTAGTTGCAGTAAGATTAAATGGATGTATTTTTTGATCATTTTATAAAATATGGGTAATCATTTTTTTTAAAATAAGGGTGCGTTCTAACTCTACTTCACTTAATTTGGCGATTAACTGCGTATCTTTTCCAAAATCATCAATGGCTTGTTTTAAATCTGATTTGGCAGCATTGAGTTCTTGGAGTTCCTGTTCTAATTGTTGAAATTCAGGGGCCGTGCAAGCATAGTTCTTGGTTTGACAAATGGCTTCTATTTGAGTAAAGACTTCCGCATCTTCATCCCAATCTGCTATTAATAATTGAGGATCAATAATTTCTTGGGTGTAATGAAATTGATTGGTATTAGAGAATTTATTAATTGCCCACCAACTCATTACTGAAACTAATAGAAAAGAAGCTGCAATACTGATTTTTTTTGTCCAAAGTAGCCGCCGAGTGCTTCCAGAACTTAAAGTTATGGAAGCACTTTCTACTAGATTTTTTTCGATACTATGCCAAACTAACTCAGCAGGCTGATGATTAGGCAATCGTTGTATTCCTTTCTGTAGATTCAATGCTTCATCTACCGCCGACCAAACTGCATCAGGCGGTTGATGTAAAGGCAATCGGGTAACTGCTTTTTTTAGAATAGTATGATTCGTTTCTTGATTCATTGTTTATCGTTCGTATGCTTTTAAAAGCGTTCTCAATTTCCGCTTGGCATGATACAGTTGCGATTTAGAGGTGCCCTCTGAAATCCCTAATAATTCCCCTGTTTCTCGATGTGAATATCCTTCAATTTCCACTAAAGTAAAAACGGAACGATACCCCGCAGATAGTGATTGAATGGCTTTTTCTAAATAATCGGTATCTAGTTCCGTTCCCCATTCTATGGATTGATTGACTTGATTATCCAAAGGTTCAAAATAAACCGAGCGCTTTATTTTTTTATAAGCCGTTCGCACCACAATCGTTTTGATCCAAGCCCCCAAAGTACTTTCGTGCCTGAAAGTGTGTAAATAGCGAAAAATTTGTAAAAAAGCATCTTGCAATACTTCATCTGCTAAGCCAAAATCATTGCACATTCGATAAGCAAGGGTGTACATAGCCGTTTTGTAGCGGTCGTACAATTCCTTTTGTGCCAAGCGGTTTTGCGCTAGGCATTGCTCAATCAATTGGGCGTTGGTCATATTAGTAGTTACGAACCTTTTATTTTGAGGGTTCTGTTATAAAGAGGAAGGAATAATTGAAAAGGGTTGTATCGACCAATAATTTTTTTAATTGTTGATTGAACTTCTTTAGCTAAAAAGCCTTATTTTTATAAAAAAATCCAAGTATGACGCTTGAAAAGCAAGCCATAAAAAAGATTATTCCTAAACGATTCATCTACGAGATGGACGAAGGGCAACCTATTTATTATAAGGGGACTAAAGCCTATATTGAAGGAACAAACCAAAATGAAGAACCAATGCCAGACAGTAATTTCCAATCTTGGTTAAAAGGTAAAATCTATCTTTTCCTGAGTTTATTGATGATGGATAATCCTAATTACGATTTAACCGTTGGAGAACAAGGATTGTCTTTAAAGAAAAACTTATGGCGAGCAGTTGATATTGCTATTTTTAACGTAGCTCATTTTCAACTGACGAATAATTATTCAAAAAAGCCACCAGAAATAGCGATTGAAATAGATCTGAAAGGAGAATTCGATACGCCAGAAAAAGTCAAAAAAGACCATCGTAGAAAAATAAATCAGCTCTTTAAATTTGGTGTTAAAAAAATTATTTGGATTTATACAGATTCGCAAATTGTTAAAGTAATCACCCCTGAAGGTAGTGAATATTTTGAATGGGATAAAGATATTCGTGTACTAGAGAATTATACTTTCAATATTGAGACTATTATAAAAAAATATCAAAAACATTGACCACTTACGATATACTACCAGATACCACTAGAGTTTGGATTTACCAAGCACAACAAGCTTTATCAACTGATAAAATAGCCGAAATTCGCCAACATATTGCCAATTTTACCACCAGTTGGGTTAGTCATAATAATCAACTTCGAGCCTTTGGAGATATTTACCACAATCAATTTATTGTCTTAATGGTAGACGAAAGTTTAGCAGGTGCAAGTGGCTGTTCTATTGACAAATCTGTTCGGTTTATCAAACAGATTGAACAACATTATGGCATTGATTTATTTGATAGAATGACCTTTACTTATAAGGATGGGGAAGAGGTAAAAGCTGCCCCTAGAATGGAATTTGCAGCATTATACAAGGCAGGGAAAATTAATGATGCGACCCCCGTATTTGACAATTTAGTTAAAACGAAAGGTGATTTTGATACCAATTGGATCAAGCCTTTGGGAGAAAGTTGGCATAAGCGAATGGTATAAGGGAATTTAGTAAAATGCAGAAAATAACGTACGTTTTAGAAGCCGATATTTTAAGTCTCATCTCTTTGCTCTTTTGCAAAGATATGAGACTTGAACCATCGAAACCTCTCTTAATTAATTCCATTTAACTCCTTTTAATTTTCGGGGAACTGAAGTTAACCTAAACTAGAAAACAGGCTGTCCTTCCATAACTAATACGTCTTCAAAATAATTTTCGCTAGGATGGGGTAAATCGACTAGTTTGAGAATGGTTGGCGTAATATCCAAAACGGTTTGTAGTTTATCTACTCGATTTCCAATTTGTCCTTGTAATAATGGAGAGCGGATAATCAAAGGCGCTTTTATTGGATGGTCAAAATCAACTAGGACTTGATTGCCTTTATCTCCTAATTTAATCCCTTCCCAACCTGTTCCTAAACTAACCATTGAGTTAGGATTGCCTAAATTCTCCAAACTATTATTAATACTAGCAAATTGTTGAGCGCCTTCCATTTTTGTAATGCCACCATCTGATAAAAAAACGATGATGGTATTGTCATACTGCTTGGCTATTTTTAAATAGTCGATTATTTGTCCAATATATTTATCCATTTCCTGCACCATAGCTGCATAGATTTCCATTTTTTTAGCTTCATAAACTTGTGTCTCAGCCGTTAAATGATCCCAATTAGGAATAGCTAAATCATCTATTCCCGAATGGATACCCTTCGCTAATTGGTTGGCTAAACGTTCTTGATAAATTGCAGCATAGCCTTCCTCATATTGGCTTTGAAAATTCTGAATGGCGCCTGCTGGTGCTTGTAATGGATAATGTGGAGCAGTAAAAGACAGATACCCAAAAAAAGGTTTTCGCTGTTGCTTCTTTTTATTGGTCGATAAAAAAGCTAATAATTGCCGAGTAAAATATTGGGTACTATAAAAGTCTTCGGATATTTCTTTGATGTTATTATCAGCTCTAAAAATAGCAGGGAAATATCGTTTATTTCCTAAGTGGGTACTTTTTTCCTCCATCAAAGCAAAAGATTGGTCAAAGCCTTTTTCAATGGGCGAATCTACTCTATTTTGACCTAAATTCCACTTGCCACTCATGAAGGTTTGATAACCCGCATCTTTTAATAATTGACTAATAGGGAGGACTTCTTTTTGTAATTCATTGGTCGTTGGCGCTAGTGCTTGAGATGTACCTGTGAGTAACATGGCTCGGGTATCCGCATCTTCTTTTGCCGTATAAAAATTGGTAAATAAAGTACCTTCTTTAGCCAATTGGTCAATATTCGGCGTTGGAATCTCGCCACCATAACAACCAAGTTCTGAATAATCTAAATCATCAGCTAAAATGATTAAAATATTAGGGCTATTGGGGAGTACTACTTTTTGTTCTTGGCAATTGCTCAGTAGTATTACTAAACAAAACAGATATAAATAGGAGGTATTCTTTCTCAAATTGTTATTGTTTTAACGAAGGCATTCCAAATTGTTGCAGTTCATTTTTGCTACGACATAATCGTAACTTGGAAATTCATTTACAAGAAAAATAACTAAAATACTTCCTTGGAAATGAATTTCCAAGCTATGGACGACAAATTGTGATTGTTTTAATTATAGAAAAGCACAATTTAAGGACTTTGCTACCAATTGAGTAAATAAAAAATGCCCGCCTTCTAAAATAGAAAACGGGCATTTAGTGTATATATTTATTTACAGCAAATCACTCTAATAAATCCTGTGAAATCCTGCATAATCTTGTCATCCTGTATCAGTTTTTAACCTCTAATTTTTGCTTCAAGCCATCAATCTCTGCTTGCTGAGCTTTAATTTGATGATTTTGCTCAATCATATACAAAGTCAACTCTTCTACTTTTTGTAATAAAGTCATAGAAAATGCATTCAAGTTCAACCCATTTGCTTTCATATCTGCACCAGAAGGTACATTTGGCAAATGTTTGTTGGTTTGAATGAAATTGCTGACTTCTTCAATTTTTGGTAAACCATAATCTGCCTCAAAAACGAAGTCTGCAGGCGTGATTGTACCACCGTTCACTTTAATCACCCCGCCATTTCCATCTAATTCAATCGTTGTATTCCCTTTACCATCTCTGATGATTAATTCGCCATCAGAAACACCACCACCAAGTTTTAAAGAACCTTCTTTTCCATTCGCATGAATCGTTAAACTACCCGCACCGTTATAAGCTTTAATTTGGGCATCGTGTCCTTCTAATTCAACTCTAGTTTTACCATTAGAAGTTTTCAAAAATATATCTCCATCATGCGCATCTCCACCTAGTGAAAGATTACCCGTTCCACCACTCAAATGCACATTCGCTTTTCCTTCGCCATCATTTAATTTTAATTCGCCATCATAGCCAGCACCACCTGCTGTAATATTCGCATCACCACCATCAATATGGATGGTTTGCTTTCCTTTATGATCTTTTAAGCCAATATCTCCTTGTGCACCGCCGCCACCAAGGTTGATATTTCCGCCACCACCATCTAAGTGCATCGTTTGATACCCTTCTGCATTTCTTAATCCAATATCTCCTTGCGCACCAGCACCTCCCATATTTAAGTTAGCACTACCACCATCTAAATGAATAGTTTGCTTACCTTCTGTATTTTTTAAAGCAATATCTCCCTCTGCACCAGCACCACCAATTTCAATATTTGCTCGTCCTCCATCAATTCTTACTGTTTGTTGACCCTCTGTATTCTTTAAAAAAATATCTCCCTGCTGACCGTTTCCTCCTATGTTTACATTTGCATCATTACCATCAATATGAATGGTGTTTTTTCCTGTATTGTCCCGCATGGCAATATCTCCTCCATGTCCACCACCACCTAAAGCAATATTTCCAGAAGCACCATTTAGAATAATAGAAGTGTGATTAGCATCATCTTGTAATTCAATTTTCTTAAAATTGTCAGCCATAATTTTAAATTTCTAATTGTTGGTTATTGAATAAATCATATGTTGTTAGCATACGAAAAAAAAGAATAATTGTTGGTAGATTACCTAACGTGCGTAAATTACAATAAAACCATTAAAGTTCTGCCAAACTTTATTCTATTTTTTAATATATTGTAAAAAACATAATTTGAAATAAGGTTCAAATATTGATTAATTTATTTTCTCTAGGACTAACTTCTTGTATTGCACAATTCCTTTTTGCAAACAATATTGCTTTTCCTTTCCACCAATCCAAGAGCGAAAATAAGGTGATTTTTGCGGGAGCAAATCATATAACCATCGAAAGGAAATAACTAGTAAACGAATCCATTGATACTTCAAGATACCATTCTGTATAGAAGTATTATGAAAACAGCCGTTTATCGAAAGTAAGATAAACGACCGTTTTAGACTAGCTTTTCGGGGACTGAAGTATCTCCTTTTATTTTAATTTTTAACCATTCCACATAGCACCAAGAATAGCGCCCATAACGGTTAAAGTGACAACCCAATACCCAGCATTAATGGCAATAGTTTTGAAATCAAGTTTTTCAAACAAGGAAATAATAACCATAACAGGTGTCGCCATAAATAGCCCTATTTGTCCACCATGATAAGCAAAATGTTGCCATTGAGATAAGACTTCTTCTGGGTGTCCGCCACCAAAAGAGGTAACAAAAAGAGAAATTAGGAAGGCCAATAGAAATGCTAAGCCATAACGTAAGGCCATGTTTCCAGAAGCCATTTTTTCTTCCGTCATACCGACGCCTCGCATCCAAGCATTACCAAAAGTTTTTGGATTATACCAAATAAATCCCATCACTAGGGCTGATGCTGCCGCTAATAATTGTGCTACTATCTGATTCATTATAAATTTAATTTTTAGTAATAAAATAGTTTTAAAAAGAGGCTTTTTAGCTCCCAACAGTTGGTAAGAAATGGTCTAGGATGCCTCCCATCAAGGCAAGCGTCACGACCCAATAGCCAACATTAATTAAAACATATTTAAAGTTTCTTTGCTCAAAAAGTGCTTTTGTTCCTATGACTGGTAAAGCCATAAAAATACCTATTAAGCCGCCATGAAAGGCTCCATGTCCAAAAGTATCGGAACTAGGGTCGCCACCAAAAGAAGACGGATGATTCACAAAATAAGCTAGTGGTAAGGTCAGGAGGAAAGCCATTAGTAAAGAGACCCCTAGCGTAACTGCCATATTTCCACTTTCCATTTTTTCTCTAGTCATGCCAATAGTGTCCATCCAAGCGTTCTCAAAAGTTTTTGGGTTATACCAAAGAAAGCCTACTATCATTGGAATGACAGCGGCTATAACTGACGCTACATAAGGATTCATAAGTAAAAAATTTTGTTTTGAAAAAATTATTGCCATACGAATGTAAAGAAAAATAGTCAGAACAAAACATCTTGTACAAAATTTGTGATATATTAGCGCAAATACGTAACTAGAAAATCTTTTCATCTTTAATACTTTTGGCTAAACTTTTCCAAAAGCTCTTTGTTTAAATCAAGCACTAATATTAACCTCGACATATATTTGAATCCATTAACAACATATCAAATTTTCTCCAGAAGCATTATTCTGCTCGCTTTTACTAGTTTATGCTTAGCGAATTCAATTACTTACTTGATAGCAGATTTGGAGCATGTAGTGGTTGAATTATGTGATTTTAGTGATGGTGAATCTGAACAAGAAGAGCAAAAAAACGAAGAATTATTGGATGATAAGTTTCCAATTGAATTTGGAATAAGCAAGCAAGCTTTATTGAAAAGGTGTTTGACTGCTTTTACCCATATAGACTTAAAATCTTCTCTCAATAGAGAAATTCTTACACCCCCCCCAGAGTGGTTTGTTAATTAGGAATAGAAAAAAATATTTCTAGCATATTCCATTGATAAAACAGTCAGGAAATTTTATCAAGTTACTATTCCTAACTATTTCCCTTTTTTACTATTTTAATAAAGATTTGGTCACTCTTAAAAAAGAGTGGTAGTTATGGACGCACCTTATCGTTTCTTCTGGTAAACATAGGGTAAATTAGCAGTCGAAAAATCAACTGTGAATAAGCATCCGACTAAAAAAAACATTCATGAAAAAATTTGGATTTGATTTCTCCCATTTTAAAGGAGATTTATTCGGCGGTATTACCGCTGGTATTGTTGCGCTTCCTCTAGCTTTAGCTTTTGGTTTACAATCAGGTATGGGAGCTGCGGCAGGACTGTATGGGGCTATTTTTATTAGTTTTTTTGCTGCCTTATTTGGTGGAACTAATACCCAAATTTCAGGCCCAACTGCACCAATGACTGCAGTAAGTATGGTTATCATTGCAGGAATTGTAGCTGCAAATGATGGAGACCTTAGTAAGGCCATACCGTCTATCTTAATTGTCTTTTTATTATCTGGTCTATTTCAGATCATTATGGGCTTTATGAAAATAGGGGAATATATTCGTTATATCCCTTACCCTGTAGTTTCTGGCTTTATGACAGGAATTGGGGTAATCATTTTAATTACCCAGTTATTACCAATGTTAGGCTACTACCCTAAAGAGGATATTAATTTGTTGAATCAATATAAGCCACAAGCAGAAGAGGTGATTCTAGAAAAAATTCTTAAAGAGGAAGCTGCAGAGGATATTTTAGTCTTAGAAGATTTTAAAGAAACTATTTCCCGTGCAGGTAATATTACACAAGAGGACATCATGAGAGAAGCAACAGCATTGGCAGGAAGCGATGCTGCTGGTGTACTAGGGGCATTAAGATCTTTAGGTAAAGCCTTTAACAGCATCAATTATACCGACCTTATTTTAGGTTTAATCACGGTTTTTATCATTTTCGGATTTAAACGAATTACTAAAGCTATTCCTAGTACCTTAGTAGCGCTGATAGCGGTGACGCTCGGTGCTGTTTTTCTCCTTCCTGAATATCGAACGATAGGGACTATTCCAAACGGATTTCCAATGCCTTACCTGGATGTCTTTACTGGATTTAGTCTATCACAGGTAACACCCTATATTTTTACTGCTTTATCCTTAGCAGCTTTAGGAGCGATAGATTCACTGTTAACTTCTATTGTAGCAGATAATATGACAAAAACCAAACATGATCCTAATCAAGAATTAATTGGGCAGGGGATTGGTAATTCGATCGCCGCCTTATTTGGCGGTATCCCAGGAGCGGGTGCAACGATTAGAACAGTAGTAAATATTGATTCAGGAGGAAAAACTAAGCTATCGGGCATGGCTGCAGGTATCCTTTTATTGTTGATACTATTAGTCTTAAGCCCATTGGCATCCATGATCCCAGCCGCTGTTTTAGCAGGTATTTTAGTAACGGTTGGTATTGGTGTAATGGATTATAAAGGCTTAAAACATATTCCTCAGTTACCAAAATCGGAAGTAGTTGTCATGTTATTGGTTATTTTTTTAACCGTATTTGTTGGTTTAATTGAAGCGGTTGCGATTGGAATGATCTTATCTTCTATATTATTTATGAAGAAAATATCTGATGTGGTAGAAGATAGAACACAAACTGCCCCATTACAACAATTCTCTAGAGAAATGCCTTGGATTGATGAAGGAGATATTATTGAAAAGGTTGGTAAAGAAGTTTATATCAAGCACTTAGATGGACCCTTATTTTTTGGATTTGCTTCTCGTTTCCAAGATATGGTTAAGGCCTTACCTGATATTAAGGTAGTGGTGATGCGAATGGATAAGGTGCCTTATGTAGACCAATCAGGTTTGTATGCGATGGAAGATGCGGTCATGGATTTATACGAACAAGATATCCAAGTAATTTTTACTGGCTTGTATGGACAACCAAAAGATATGTTTGCTGCTTTCAATTTTGTTCCAGGTTTAGTAAAGGAAGAATACTGCTTTGATAACTTTCAAGCGGCTTCTGCTTGGTTAGAAGACTTTTTGAAAGTAAAGTAATGGAGATGGAAATAGATGATGGTGGTACGATTAGTGCTACTCGACTTTATATTTCTTAAATTAGATAGCAAGTCATAGGTATCGGATATCAGGTTTAACTTGGTATCCGATACTCTATTATACAGGCGACGGACTCATTGCTGTCCAACCTCCATCTACAATAATCGTTTGACTGGTAATGTGTTTGGCTTTATCGGAGAGTAAAAATAAAGCAGTATTCGCTATATCTACTGTAGTAGCACATTTTCCATTTGGCGTTGTTCTTTCCCATTGTTTTTGATATTCATTTCCATCTTCCAAATCAATAGTCCGTTCTGTCAAAGTCGCACCAGGTGAAATGGCATTTACCGTAATTTGATGCTTAGCCAATTCTACCCCTAAGGTTTTAGCTAAAAAAACAATAGCGGCTTTGGACATCCCATAAGTAGTCAAATCTGGATGATATGTATGTCCAGTAACCGAAGACATTAACAGAATCCTACCGCCACCTTTTTGTTGTATCATTTGCTTAGCCGCTTGTTGCGCTAAGAAAAAAGTCCCTTGCAAATTTACTTTGACCAATTGTTGAAAGCGTTCAACGGGATAATCTAAAAAATTACCGAAGGTGGTAATTCCAGCATTGGCAATCGCATAATCTAATCGCCCAAAGGTCATAACTGCCTGGTTTATCATCCCTGTAATGATCTCCATTTCGCTAGAATCACCCTCAAATCCGACTACTTTACCACCCAATTCTTTTAGTTTATTGACTGCTGTTTTAACTGCTATTGGATCAAGATCATTCAAAACAATAGCCGTTCCTTCCAAGATTAATTGTTTGGCGATTTCATAACCAATGCCGATACCTGCACCTGTGATTATGGCCACTTTATTGGGAATATTTTTCATTAGAATTTAGTGATGTTCTGGTAGCAAGGCCTTTAGGCTTTCCTGTCATCGATCTTTAGGTTGGAGTATATTTAAATTATTTAATTCCAATAAGGCCTTTGACGGGAAAACCTGAAGACTTCACTACCCATGCTCTTTCCGTACCGTCACCACGACTGATTTAGAAGCAGGCGTATAACTCTCCCGAGCAAATTGATCAATCGGAACTAACACATTAGCTTCTGGAAAATAAGTAGCAATACTGCCTTTTGGAATATTATATTTGACCACCATAAAATGTGGCGCCATTCTTTCCACATCATTAAAATGACTGTATAGATCAATATAATCACCTTGTCTTAAACCTGCCGCTTTAATATCCGTCTCATTCATCATGGCGACTCTACGACCATTGACTATACCTCGATAACGGTCATCATCGCCATAAATAGTCGTGTTAAATTGGTCGTGGCTTCGCAAAGTAGTCATCAAATATTCGCCAGCTTTCAAGGTGTTATTAGGAACAGAGTTAACAGTAAAAAGTGCTTTGCCATCGGCTGTAGTAAACTGTTGATCTCTTGGTCCATTCGGTAAATAAAATCCACCATTTCGACGAATTCGCTCGTTGTAATTATCAAAACCACTAATACAGGTTTCTATTTTATCTCGAATCAAATCATAATTACTCGCCAATTTTTCCCATTCGACTTTAGTTTGTTTCCCTAAAGTGGCTTTTGCTAATTTGGCAACAATCATCGGTTCGCTCAAAAGATCTTGGGAGGCAGGCGTCAAAACACCTTCTGATTTATGCACAATCCCCATAGAGTTTTCTACACTCACAAATTGTTTACCTGCGGTTTGTACATCTAATTCTGTTCGACCCAAACAAGGGAGAATAATGGCTTCTTTTCCTGTTACTAAATGATTTCGATTGGGCTTAGTACTGACTATGACAGTTAAATCACAGTTGCGCATTCCGTCTGCGGTGTATTCTGTATCGGGGGCTGCCAATAATAGATTGCCGCCCATACTAAAAAAGACTCGCACCTTATTTTCGTGCATGGCTTGAATAGCATGTACCGCATTATATCCTACTTCGGTAGGTGCTTTAAATTGAAAAGTAGCTTCTAGTTTTTCTTTAAAAACAGGTTTTAAATGTTCCCAAATACCCATCGTTCGGTCACCTTGCACATTGCTATGTCCACGAACGGGACAAGCGCCCGCACCGGGAATACCAATACTTCCTCTCAGTAACAATAAATTGACTATTTCTTGTACATTATCGACACCATTCTCATGTTGGGTAATCCCCATCGCCCAACAAATAATCATCCGCTGGTTGTCTTTAATTAATTCCGCTGCCTGTCGGATTTCTCCTAATGGAATCCCACAATCTTCCGATAAAGCCCATAGATCTTGTGTTCTTAGATCAGCGATTAAAGCTTTATATCCTTTGGTTTGTTTGGTAATGAATTCTTGACTAAAAACTGTTCCTGGATTTTCGTCCTCCATTTCTAATAACACACACATAATCGCTTTTAGTAAAGCTAAATCACCATTAATTTTCACTTGTAGAAACAAATCAGAAATAGTCGTGCCTTTACCAATCCAGCCTCGAATTTCTTGTGGGTTTTTGAATTTTTTAAAAGCGGTTTCTTCTAATGGATTAACCGTAATAATCTTTGCGCCTTTTCGCTTGGCTTTTTGCAAAGCTGATAACATTCTTGGGTGATTAGTACCTGGGTTTTGCCCAATGACTATAATCAAATCTGCTACATAAAAATCTTCTAATTTGACCGTTCCTTTTCCTATGCCAATAGTTCTAGACAAACCTGTACCCGTTGATTCGTGGCACATATTAGAGCAATCAGGTAAATTATTGGTACCAAACTGCCGAACAAATAATTGATATAAGAAAGCAGCTTCATTACTTGTTCTTCCGGAAGTATAAAAGACGGCTTCGTCAGGCGAATTAAGTTGATTTAATTTTTTGCCAATGTGCTTAAAAGCAGCATCCCAGCTGATTGGTTCGTAATGTGTAGCGTCTTTTCGCAGGATCATTGGGTGTGTCAATCGTCCAGATTTTCCTAATTTTCGCTCCGACCAAGTATTCATTTCTGCAATACTATGCTTGGCAAAGAAATCAGGCGTTACTCTCGACTCGGTTGCTTCTTCTGCTACTGCTTTTGCGCCATTTTCACAATATTCTGCTATGCTTGAGCGATCGCTAGGTTTTGGGTCAGGCCAAGCACAACTAGGGCAATCAAAACCTTTGGTCTGATTCAGATTCAAAAAAGCCTTTGAGCATTTAATCCAATCCATTTGTCCATATCCCTGTACAAAAGAAGAAGTAACTGCTGCGACACCAACTGCTGTGTCCATCGGCTTGGTAACCTTAATGTTTTCTTCTCGCTCAATTGGAAGGGTGTAATTCCGCTTTTTCATAAATGAATAGATTGGTGATTAGAGAATAGGCGATGAATAGGATTCCTGTTTGATTAATGCACCAAAAATAAGGAAAAACAAAATGGAAAGATAGTTGGAACAAAAAGATTTGGAAGAATTAAAATAAATGGAAGGGAGAAACTGAAATAAAACCACTTCACCTATTGATGCTCTCCATTATTTTTGACTCTTTTCTTTTTTGAAAACTAAATGAAAAGTAGTTTTTGTGTTGATGAGTTTGAGTCAAATTACCTTAATGATTTATGGTGAAGTGGTATCTTTTATTTCAATAAACATTATTATTTTTACGAATAATAATGCGATCCTCTGGTATAAAGATAAAAACTTTAAAATGGATACTTTGTGACATGAATCACAGAACAGTATGTTTTCTAAGTATTTATCAAAAATAAAAAGGAGAGAACACTAGCTTAACTATTATTTTTGGTTAAGCTGCAAAAATTTAAACAACAAGAGAGAATCTAGTTATAAATAGCGCCTATTTGCTTGGAATAATAGTTTTTTAGCTAGCATTCAATATTATAAATATATTCCTAAGAATACATTTCGCAAAAGTAATTGATTTAAAAAGGTATTTTTGTGACAGTAATCACATAGTAGTTAGTTTAATGTAATTTCTACCTAATTTAACAATTTGCTCTTGTTCCATTTTCTTTAATAACCTAGAAATGGCTTCTCTAGAGCTATTTAATTCATTCGCAATTTCTTGATGGGTAATTTGAAAACTGTTTGTTTGATTGATAGTGGCTTTCCCTTGTAGGTAAGTTAATAAGCGTTGGTCTAGTTTTTGGAAAGAAATGGCTTCGATGTAAGACATTAATTTTTCGTAAGAAGTTTGGTAAGTTTCAAAAATGAAATTCTTCCAAGAAGGATATTTTTTTAACCAAATTTCCATATTCTCTACAGGAATCATGATTAATTCTGTTTTGTCTTCAGCTATTGCTTTTATCTCGCTTTTCTTTTTTTGAGAGCAGCAATTCATAGACATCGCACAAGTATCTCCCGATTGTAGATAGTACAGGAAAACTTCTTTTCCAGAAAGTTCATCTTCTCTTAAAATTCGTAAACCACCTTTTAAGATGAGTGGGATATGTGAGATATGTCTTCCATAATTCATCAAGACGTCTCCTGTGGCAAAGGAAAAGATCACCCCTTTTTCAAGAATCTCTGTTCTTAATGCTCTTTCTGTAAGGGCAGGAAAATATTGTTCTAAAGATATAGATTTAGGTAACATAAGTTGGCTTGTACGTCAAATTTAATAAACTGTTAGCAATTGTCTAAACTAAGCGGTAATAAAACTATTTTTGCACCTTTAAAAGTACTTGTAGAAACCTATATGACTCAAATTATGGAAAAATACGATTTTCAGGCAGGCGCTACCTTATTGGTTAATAAACCTTTAGATTGGACATCTTTTGATGTAGTGAACAAAATTCGATGGGCATTGCGTAATAAGTTGCAAATTAAGAAAATTAAAGTTGGACATGCAGGAACCTTAGACCCCAAAGCTACTGGATTACTCATTATTTGTACAGGGAAATTCACCAAGAAATTAGATACTTTTCAAGGAATGGGCAAGACCTATACAGGGACGCTCAAATTAGGTGCAACCACGCCTTCTTATGATGTGGAAACCGAAGAAGACCAAACCTATCCAACAGCACATATTGATAAATTATTATTAGATAAAACAAGAGAAGAATTTATTGGACCAATAGAACAATACCCACCGATGTATTCTGCCATTAAAGTAGATGGTCAGCCTTTATATAAGTTGGCTAGAAAGGGGCAAAAAATAGAAGTGAAACCTAGACCTGTTACGATTTATGAATTTGAATTTACCAGGGTAGAAATGCCTGAGGTAGACTTTAGGGTTGCTTGTAGTAAAGGCACTTATATCCGTTCGCTTGCTTATGATTTTGGAAAATTGACTGGAAGTGGTGCTTATTTAACGGGGCTTTGTCGAACACAAATTGGAACTCACCTCTTAGTGGATGCTTGGAATCTAGAAGATTTAATTGCACATATTGAGACTTGCTAACGCTTAAGATTAGGAGAGCAGAGAATAGAGAGCAGAGATTTGAATCTCTATTTTACAGTAAGCTCTACTCTCTGTTCTCTACTCTTTTTTAGTGATAAGCAGAATTATGTGCTAGAGCACCTCCACAAGATGCACAGTTACCTGCTGCACCTGCGCCACCCGCACAACCTGCACTACAGGTATAATGCCATACCCCTGCTGCATTTTGAGCTGGTTCTGGAGTGGCAGGATCTCCTGTAAAGGTAACATTCGACGTAGCTGTTTCTGTTGTTACTGGACTAGGTGCTGGTGCGCCAGTATTATCATGATAAGTAGAATTATGCGCTAAAGCATTACCACAAGTAGCACAATTACCTGCGCCACCTGCGCCACCTGCACATCCATTACTACAGGTATAATGCCATACACCCGCTGCATTTTGAGCTGGTTCTGCACCAGGAGCTGCAGGAGTGGCTGGAGCTGGTTGGTTTAAATTTACGGCACCCTCAATTGGATATTTTGGTGCAGTCTTAGATTCATAACAACCTACAAAACAACAAATGGCTGCTAATAAAAGCAAAAAAGTAGGAATCGATTTCATGCGACTATAATTTTAATGATTAAATTCGGTGAGCTACCAAAACGCTTAGTGCTGACTGAAAGTTTTGAAATTTAAATATATTGCTGCATGAAATTACGGCTTTCTCTACTTTTTGTTAAAAAAAATATAGCTTATTTGTTTTGAATATGGCAAAGTGTAGCTAAAATATATCGTATGGCTACTATTTTAGGCTACTTGTTAAATAATCTAACAATTTTAAAATAGAGATTGAAGCTTATTTTAAGGATAGTTAATATTCGACTAAAGGTAGACGGCGAAGGGCGAAAGGTAAATTCCGAACTAAAAATAGAAGAGGAAAGATAATTTTCTCTGAATTAGCCTTTTCGCCTTTCACCCTTTGCCAAGTAAAAACTAATGATATACATACCGCTTAACCTTCGCGATATGTTTAGCTAACCGAATCACCTGACAAGTATAACCATACTCATTATCATACCAAAGATAAACGGTTGCAGTTGTACCATCTTTAGAAACGATAGTTGAAGGCGTGTCTACCACAGAAGTTGTCGTCATACCAATCGCATTACTAGAAACATATTCGGTAGAATCAGAATAGTGAATCTGTTCAAATAAGTCGCCATGAAAAGCGGCATCTTTCAATAAGTTATTTAGTTTTTCGACCGTCGTTGGTTGTGCTAAAGTAAGATTTAAAATGGCTAAAGAAACATTAGGTGTTGGTACCCGAATGGCATTACCTGTTAATTTTCCTGCAAATTCAGGTAGTACCTTCGTAACTGCACTAGCTGCCCCAGTTGTAGTTAGAACCATATTAACTGGCGCACCTTTACCTCTTCTAGGTTTTTTATGAAAATTATCCAATAAATTTTGGTCATTAGTATAAGAATGAATTGTTTCTATATGTCCTTTTTCAATACCTAAGTTATCCAAAATTACCTTTAAAACAGGTGCAATCGCATTCGTCGTACAAGAAGCAGCACTAAAAATATGTTCTTTATCTATTTTTATTACGTCCTGATTAACGCCATAGACTATATTGATTATATCTCCTTTTCCTGGAGCGGTTAATAATACCTGTGTTGCACCGGGGCGTAAGTGTTGGTTCAAACCAGTTCTATCTCTCCAAACCCCTGTATTATCAATAATTAAAGCATCTTGAATTCCATAAAGCGTATAGTCAATATCGGCAGGCTGTTTAGCAAAAATGAGTTGAATTTTATTTCCATTCACCATCAACTCTGAACCATCTTTTGCCACTTCTATCATGCCATCAAAGTCCCCATGAACAGAGTCCGATTGCAATAAAGCCGCTCGTTTTTTTGCTTCTTCGTAACGGTCTTTCATTTTGGGCCGAATGACAATAGCTTTTAAACGTAACTGATCCCCTTTCCCTGTTTCCATAATCAACCGTCGAGCGGCCAATCTACCAATTCTACCAAAGCCATATAATACGACATCTTTTGCCGCTTCATTTTTATTAGGGACATCAATAAAAGCTTGTAATTCTGTAATGACAAAGGCATTCAAATTTTGAAAATGATGTTTGCCTGCTAGCCATTCTACCGCTAATTTTCCAATATCTACTTTGCAAGGTTTTAAATCTTCAATAGTAGCGATGACTTTGGTAATTGCTAAACTAACTGCGACATCAATGTCTTTATCTGTGTATCGTTTAGCGTATAGATGGTTATTTATTAACGTGGTGGTCCGAGTATCGTAGATATTCCTGCGAAAGATTGTTAGCTCAATTGCTTTATCAAATCGCAATTCTCCTACTACCTTTAATAGCTCTAATGATAACTTTTCTTGTTCTCTCCAATATTGCAAAGAAGAATCCGTTTGATCTCGAATTAAAAGTGTCGGTGTTGACATTTTGTGGTGGTTTAAAAAATTTATTTTATGAAATGGTTTAGGGAATGACTATTAATTGATATTGCTAATACAATAATATGTTTCAGTTTATGCACTTCTTTATCAATGAAAGCGTCAAAGCACAAAATTAATCCCTATTTTTGGCGGGAAAATGGAAAAAAATACCAATTTATAGCACAAAATGACATTTTATGTTATTCAGAATTAGCCCTAACAATATAGAATGGCGAAAAATTCGTCAAATCGCAGATATTCTAAGAGATGGAGGCATTATTATTTATCCAACGGATACCATTTACGGATTGGGTTGTGATATTAATAATCAAAAGGCGGTAGAAAAAATTTGCCGCTTGCGAAACTTGGATTACAAGACTGCTAATCTATCTTTTATCTGTAAAGACATTGGACAAATTTCTCAATACACCAAGACTATTGATAATCAAACTTTCAGGACCTTAAAACGAAACCTACCTGGCGCTTTTACTTTTATCCTACCTTCCAATAATGAGGTGCCTAAATTATTTAAAAATAAAAAACGAACGGTTGGCGTAAGAGTACCAGACCATGCAGTACCTTTAGCCATTGTAGAAGAATTAGGACGACCTATTTTAACGACTTCATTGCGTTCTGACGATGAAATATTAGAATATTTTACAGATCCACAAGATATTTATGTGGATTTTAAATCAAAAGTGGATGCTTTTATTGATAGTGGTTATGGGAGTAATATGCCTTCTACGGTAGTGAGTATGCTTGATGGAGAACCAGAAGTTATTCGAGAGGGACTTGGACAGTTGAATTTCTAAAACTTCAACCTCAATCTCAACTTCAATCTCAAAATGAACTAAATGGAAGCAATCTTCTAATCAGGTAAAACCTATCAGTTGGGAAATAAAATCCATTGGGAAAAATTAAATAAAAAATCATTTGTAAAAAAAAGGAATGATTTCGATGGAAAAATAAAATAAATATTATCTTTAGCCAACTATAAAATATTCATTAATAGTAGCTTAATGCTACTGCTTTAAGAGTAACGTCTAAAAAAGAAAAACACCAAAAACAAGACCAACTTTATGAAAGTACTTCACATTAGTGCAGAGTGCTATCCCGCAGCTAAAGCGGGCGGATTAGGAGATGTAGCAGGTGCCTTACCAAAGTATCTAACGGAGTCTGGCTGTCCTGCCACCGTAATTATTCCCAAATATCATACAAAATGGATTTTAGCTCAAGGATGGACAACCTGCTTTCAAGGTAGTTTCCGAATGGGAAATGAACTTATTTCTTTTGCTATTCAAAAACTGGAAGGAGGTGGTTTAGGTTTTCCACTATATGTAGCAGATATTCCTGGGAAATACGATAGACCGAGTGTTTATTTGGATGAAAATGGTAAAGGCTTTTACGATGAGGTGGAGCGCAGTCTTTGCTTTCAACAGGCTACGCTACATTGGGTTAAACAACTAGAAAATCTACCCGAAGTGATTCATTGCCATGATCATCATACAGGGTTGACGCCCTTTATGATGAAGCATTGTATGGTCTTTAGCCGTTTGGCAAATATCCCTACGGTTTTCACGATTCATAATGGAGAATATCATGGTACTTTTGGTTGGGAAAAAGTGAATAAACTACCTTTGTTCGATGGAAGAGTAGGAGGCTTAATTGATTGGGGAAGAGCCATTAATCCGTTAGCGGCAGCTATTAAATGCTGTTGGCGACTGACAACGGTTTCGCCTACTTATATGCGGGAATTACAGTTAAATGCTGGTAGCTTAGCGCCATTACTGCAACAAGAACACGCTAAAGCCAAAGGAATTCTAAATGGGATTGATGTACAAGTTTGGAATCCTAAAACGGATCACTTAATTGCAGAAAATTTAAAACGGAGTTTAAAGACGTTTAAAAATAAAAATAGAACGGCCTTAAAAGAGCAATTTACCATTCAAAAAGAGTTGCCTTTAATTACTTTTATCGGAAGATTGGCAGATGAAAAAGGGGCAAACTTATTAGCTCCCATGATTGATCGTTTTTTGCAGGTAGGTAATAATGCTTCTTTTATTATTCTAGGAACAGGTGAACCACAAATTCATCAAGCGCTTAAACATTTGGGACAGGATTACCCAGATTATGTCAATGTGGCTTTAGAATATAATGAGCAATTAGCCCATCAGTTATATGCAGGGTCTGATTTTTTGGTCATGCCTTCTAAAGTAGAACCCTGTGGACTCAATCAAATGTACTCCATGCGGTATGGAACTATTCCAATTGTCAGAGCAGTTGGTGGCTTAAAAGACACCGTGAAAGATATTGGGCAAGCAGGAGGACGAGGTATTCAATTTACGCATTTAACTGTAGAAGATGCTGCGCATGCACTCGAAAGAGCCACGTATTTATATCAAAATACTAAACAATTCGAGCAAATCAGAACAACTATAACGGAAGTAGACTTTTCTTGGGAAAATTCTGCTAATCAATATATCAATTTATATAATTCCATTATTGCATTAACAAAATGATGTTGCGAGTTGCGGGTTACGAGTTGCGAGTTGTTCGCACGATAGATAACCCGCAACTCGCAACCCGCAACTCGTATAAACATGGCAAAGAAACAAGCGAAAGTTTTCAATTCCTCGACAACTATTGGTAGAAGAATTCCTGGGGTAGACAAACCAGTAAAAATGGTCGCCTTAATCTTAGGAGGTGGCGCAGGCACTCGATTATTTCCATTAACAGAACAACGTTCCAAGCCGGCAGTACCGATAGCGGGAAAGTATCGCTTGATAGATATTCCAATTTCTAATTGCTTGAATTCTAATGTAACTAGGATGTTTGTCTTGACACAATTCAATTCAGCTTCCCTCAATCAACATATAAAAAACACGTATCATTTTGATGTATTTAGTAATGGTTTCGTAGATGTATTGGCAGCAGAACAAACTAGAACTAATGAAAATTGGTTTCAAGGAACAGCAGATGCGGTAAGACAATGTATGCCGAATTTAGCGAACCATGATTTTGATTATTTATTGATTCTTTCAGGAGATCAATTGTATCAAATGGACTTTGAACAATTTGTAAAAGATCATATTGAAAGAGCAGCGGACGTTACGATTGCCACAATTCCAGTAAATGATCGTGATGCCCCGGCATTTGGTATCATGAAGGTAAACAAAAAAGGCTATATAAACTCCTTCATTGAGAAGCCAAAAGCTTCTCTTTTGCCGGAGTGGCAATCGGAGGTCCCACAAAAAGACAAAGATGCAGGCAAACATTATCTAGCGTCGATGGGCATCTATTTATTCAATAAAACAGCGATGAATAAATTGTTTAACGAATACCCTGATGCGACTGATTTTGGGAAAGAGATTATTCCTAAAGCCATTACCACTAATTACAGCGTTGCCAGTTATCAATACGATGGTTATTGGACAGATATTGGAAACATTCGTTCCTTCTTTGAAGCCAATGTAGAATTAGCTAGTCATATCCCACAATTCAACTTATTTGATAGTGACAACCCCGTTTTTACGCGCCCTCGGATGTTGCCACCTTCCAAAATTTTGGCGGCTTATTTCCGCCGAGCAATCATTGCAGAAGCTTGTATTATTGAAGCAGACAAAATTGAAAATGCGATTATCGGTATTCGTTCTAGAATTGGCTTCCGAACGGTCATCGACAAAGCCATTGTCATGGGAAATGAACGCTTTGAAACCATTGATGAAATGGAAATTTTAAAAGCCAATAATGGCATCCCATTGGGTATTGGGAATAATTGCCTGATCGAAAATGCCATCATTGACAAAGATTGCCGAATTGGAAATGACGTACATATTCGAGGTAGTGTTGCCTTAGAAGATACAGAAACGGAAACATATTGCGTTAAAAATGGGATTATTGTTTTGAAGAAAGGGGCTATTATTCCGCATGGTTCGCGTATTGGGGTTTGATTTTTTGTAGCGCCAAGCTCTGCTTGGTGAACAGATTTGATGGTAAAGAAGAATAATTCATCAAAGAAGGATTAATAAATAGTTATTTCGTGAGACGCTTGGAGATTTAAAAAATGCTCCAAGGTCTGCTATAAGATTGTAACAACCATTTCCAAAATTATCTCATCACCGATTTAATCCTATTGAAGTGCATAACTCGTCTTGAGTCCTTCAATAAGAATACCTAAATCCTATGAATATGAACCTATCCAATTACCTATCCTCCATTCTAGTCTTTTGTCTATTTTTTACTGCTTGTCGCAATGCACCTGATTTACCCAATGATAAACCTTGGGATAAGACCGTCAAAGTTCGATTACCTTCCGACCCGAAAATTTTACATGTACTCGACGCTTCTGATAGTGAATCCACACAGGTGCTTCATCAAATATTCTTACCTCTGGCTGATTTCAATCCTGTTACTTATGAACTGATGCCGGTCTTAATTAAAGCCTTACCTAAAATTACCAAAATTACGGAAGGTGAAAATGCAGGATTGGTTGCTTACGAATATGAAATTAGAGAAGAAGTAACTTGGGCGAATGGTTCGCCAATTACAGGTAAAGATTATTTATTTACTGTAAAGGCAATGTTTAATCCGCACAAGCGGTCATTCTATACTTCTCAATTTAAAGATATTGTAAAAATTCAAATAGACGCAGCGAATCCTAAAAGGTTTACGCTTTTTTCGCTGCCTTATATGATGGGGCTTAGAGCTTATACTAATACGAATCCACTCCCTGCTTATTTATATGACCCTAAAGGAATATTAGCCAATTATACACTAAATGATTTAATGGATAATGAACGTTTATTAGATAAAGTCGATTTAAAAGAATTAGGAGAAGCAATGTATAGTCTTGAATTTATTCGTTCACCAGAAATTTTACAAGGTTCAGGAGCTTATCAACTAGAAGAATGGATTACTGGACAACAACTTGTTTTAAAGAAAATAACAAATTGGTGGGGAGATAAAGTCAAAAATGGCAATAGGATGTTAAAAGCGGTGCCTGAAAAAATTATTTATAAAATCATTCCAGAGGAAAATGCGGCTATTTCTTTGATGGCGAATGAAGAATTAGATATTATAACAAGTGTCAATTGGACTACTTTTTTGGATCAGAAAAAGAAGATTCAATTTACTGATAAATACAATTTTTATAACCCCGATATTTTTGGTATTCGAATGATGTATTTTAATACCTTAACAGAAAAACTAAGTGATAAAAAAGTAAGGAGAGCCATTGCTCATTTAATGAATCGACAAGAAATATTTAATACGGTTTTTTATGGTTACCCTGTACCAGTTGATCAACCCACTATACCAGCAGCACCTGCTTATAATAAAGAATTACCGTTTATAGATTTTAATGTAGTCAAAGCTAAACAATTGCTAAAAGAAGCAGGTTGGGAAGACACGAATAATGATGGGGTTGTAGATAAAGTAATTAATGGAGAACGAATAAATTTAGAGATAGACGTAAGTTATTCAACAAGTAATGCGGATAATACTGCTGTGGTAGACATTTTTAAAAGCAATGCATTGGAAGCGGGAGTAAAGTTAAGACCCCAAGCTTTAGCAGGAAAGGTTTTATTGACCAAAATTAAAAGTAGAGATTTTGATATAACGTATGTTTCTAGCTCAGGTTATCCATTTAATTTAGATCCTGAAAGTAAGTGGTCTTCACGAAGTCCGAAGAATTATTCTGGGTTCGGGACAGCTGAGTCTGACCAATTGATTCAGGAAATTAAAACAACTATTGATGTTGAAAAACAGAACGAATTATTCAAAAAATTATATGCGATTATTTACGAAGAACAACCCTGTTTATTTATTGGTGTAGATAAAGATAGAATTATTGTAAATAAAAAGTTTGGTGATATTACAGCGCATGGTTTTACGCCTGGTTTTCTGCCACATGAATTTGATGGCAATGCAAGGGTACTAATGAATAAAAATTGATACTAAAATAACGGAATCCATGACGTAGCTTAGAAATTCATTTCCAAGAATTTTCCAATTGGAAATGAATTTCCAAGCTACGATTGTTAGAAAAAATCCGTTTAACCTGTTCAGCTAACCCACCTGATTTGCAGTTCACTTCATAAAATAATTCTCTGGGATTTTTTTGTTTGTTCATCCTCCTAGCTCGTCTCCGTGGATTATTCTTGAAGAAAATGCAGTACAATTCTCAGAATTACATTACTCAAACCGTTTCAAATCCTCCTTCCTAAACCGCCATTCGGGCGTCAATAAATTCCCTGTAAACTGCATATCATACCAAGGACTAATCTCCTCATTCATTGGATTTTGCAAAATCTGAATATCTTGTGCAGGCATATAACTTTGCGCCAATAAAAATAACTGCTTGCCCGTCTCTTGATGCTTAGCCATATCAACCACGATAACCGCATGTCCAGGACTACCACCTTGAATAAAAATATCCCCAATTTGCATGTCTTCAAAAGCAACACTTGGCAATTCCTTAGACAACGAAAGGGTGCCTGCATAAGCAAAAATGAGATTCATATACCCCCTAAAATCTTTGTAAGTATTAGAAGGATTTTTAGAGGAATACCAAGTGGTTGTATTGCCTTTGACCCGCATTCGATTCCCCTTCATCCATTGGCTATAATCAACTTGAAAGCCATTGGTGAAATCAAAATGAATTTTATCATAAGCCTTTTGTGTCCATAAATATTCCCCTCGTAGGCGCATAATCGCATCTGCACATTGCTGTAAATCTCGTTTGCCAATGTCCATATCAACTACGCCCGCATATACATTGGTGGCTTGCTTGATAGCACCATTATAATAGTGGACTTGGCTACCGTCTGGTTTTAAAGGCAAATTTTGTAAATAATCGGCAAAAGAATTTGGTGAAGTAGTTACTCGTTGAAATCCTTCGGGGAGATTGAATCGAGTTTTAATGGTTGTGCCTGATTCATTAATTAAATTTTTAGGTGCTTCCTTTTGGAGTGGCATTTCTTCGAGTACATTTTTGGAGTTGTTTTCTGGCTTAAAAGCAATAGCTAATAAAACGAGCAATAGACCAATTATCCAATAAGCTAATTTCATAAATGGGGTCGTTTTTTATGGTGATTAAAGATAAGGGGATAACGAGATCATTTTTCGATTTCTTACAAAATGGGATATTATTTGTAGAGAAAGTCAAAAATTGAGCAGTCAACTAGTATAATCTATTCGTTTTTAGTAACAATGCCCTATATTTGATTTTTGTAGCACTAAACACCTACTTGGTGTACTATCTATTTTCATTGCTAGAGACGGTATCAAAAGACGAATTTCGAGAAACACTACCAATTAAAGTTCTGAATTTTCTTTTAGCACAGAATTTTTCCCTCTTTGGAGGGGGCAGCGGGAGGATTTCGTTATTTTCTTTGGATTGTGAAATTCAATTTTATGTTTTGATACAACCTCGAACTACAATAAAACTATGTTTAAGAAAACGACGATAGAAAAAATAAATAACTGGATAACGGAAGGTTTTGAGAAACGCAGCGAAGAAGCGTCTAAAGAATGCTGTGATTATTTCCTAAAGGCATGGGACGCTATACATGAAAATGCGCCCAAATCTTATCGTGATTTTAGTGTATTGGTAGAAAAATACAATCAAGACGAAGCAGATTACGATTGGGGCGGCTGGATTTGGGAAGTAGGGGAGGAATTAGGCAATGTGGGCAAACATCACCCCGAATGTTTAGCACACCGGATTGAATTTGTTCAAGCCTTTAAAACCCGTTTTCCTGAAACTTCCGATGAAGAGTTAATGGAATATCTACAACGAACCTTGATCAAAACCCATTTCCTATTAGGTAACGACGAAGCAGGAGAGGCAGCAGTTAAAGATTTTTATAAAAAAATAGATTATTCTGTTTGGGGCTATATCGAATGGGGCGATGCCTTGGTAAAGCGAGAAACTATGCCATCAAAAGCCATTTATGAAAAGGCATTGGCTATTTATAAAAAAGGATTAGGTTTAGACGACGATGAAGAATTTTTGGATATTTTGAAAAATCGGATAGAACGTATTCAGCAAAAATTGTAGCTTAGAAATTCATTTCCAAAGAAACATTTTATTCATTTTTTCTTGGAAATTCATTTCCAAGCTACGATTGTACAAGAAGAAAAACTAAAATAACGGATAGTTATCATTTTTATCTGAGAATTCGAAATTGGTGAAACTTCAAGCAATAATAATGGACATAGATTTAAACAAAACGAAAAACGAAAAAATCTTATCCTTCTACGGTGGTGTATTAGGCGCTATCTTTCCTTTCTTAATCTTTGTTGCTGGGGTGATTTTTATAGCTCTTTCAGGTGCGCCAGACGAACGAGGTTTTTGGCCTGTGTTATTATTGGCATTAGGCATTAGTTTATTACTAGCTAAAGATAAAAATTATTTTAGCGAAACGGTTATCAAAGGTATGTCCGAACCAATCGTGATGATTATGATTACGGCTTGGATGCTTGCCTCTACGATTGGGGTTTTGATGACCATTACAGGTTTTGTCGAAGCACTAACTTGGTTAGCGAGTCAATTGAATTTAGGAGGTGTTGGTTTTGTGATGACTACTTTTATTATTTGCTGTATTGTTTCCTTGTCAACTGGTTCTAGTTTTGCGACTATTCTGATTTGTAGCCCTATTTTATATCCCTCGGGCGGTTTGGTGGGCGCTCATTTACCCACTTTGGCAGGAGCCATTATTGGTGGAGCGACTTTTGGAGATTTTTTTGCCCCGATTTCGGATACGACTATAGCGAGTGCTTTGAGTCAAAAAGCGGAAATTGGGTCAACGGTTCGCAGTCGATTAAAATACATTATCCCAGCAGTTATGCTTGCTTTAATTGGCTATTTTCTAAGTGCGACTTTTTCAACAGGCACTATTCCAACCGAAGGCAATCAATTATTAGGCGACCCAAAAAGTTTGCCAATGTTATTAGTTCCTGTACTAATTATTTTCCTATTTTTAAAAGGGAAGCATTTATTACATGGATTGTTATTAGGTTTAATGTTTGGCGTCGTTTTAGGTTTAGGATTAGGTTTGTTACCCATAGATAAATTAATCTCTTTGGACTTAGAGAATATGGTGGCTAAAAGTTTTGTTATTGATGGGATTAATCGAGCAGTCGGCATCAGTTTTTTTACCATTTTATTAATGGGTTTAGTAGCTACATTAAAGGCAAGTGGTTTAATCAATCAACTAGTAGCATTTGCAGAAAAACATAGTCAAACCCAAAAACATGCCGAAAGTTGGATTGCAGGAACGGTAGGCGTCGCCGTTTTACTGACTACGCATAGTGTCGTCGCCATTTTAATGGTCGCAGAATTTGCGACTAAAACTGGCGAGAAAAGTAATATTTTACCGCAAAGACGCGCCAATATTTTAAGCCTAGTCGCCTGTATTTTTCCTTTCTTATTGCCCTATTTTATCCCCGTTATTTTAATGGCCAATACAACTTCTTCGGGTGCAGAATTTGGCATTCCAGCAGTTGCCCCTTTAGAAGCAGGTTTATATAATTTTGTTGCTTGGGGCTTATCATTAATGACGATATTAACTTTGGTATTTGGATATGGTCGGACTAGTAAGCATACAGGGAAGGGAACATCATAGTAAAACCGGTAGCAAAGCCTTCAGGCTTTCCCGTCAAAGGCATTTATGCCTGTTTTTTATGTGCGCCGAGCATGACATACCTCTAACGGGTGCAAGTCCCAAAAGAGCCTAAACGACAAGGAATCTTAGCTGAAGGTAAGGGTGTCCACCGTGAGGAGGAATCTGAAGGAAACCGTAGGCAAAATTAGGTTTTGACGAACAGAAATCAGATAGTAGGCTTTCGCAAAAGGGCAACCGATCATTGAATCGGGACTCCCAAAAGTCGTTCGGAAATTTGCGGGGGTAAATCTGGCAGAGCCTAATGAAAGAGTTATGTCTTACCTCGGGAGGTCTTGGACTAGTTTCGTTATACTAGTGTCCAAGAAGTCAGCAGAGGTCATAGTAGGAAAGCAAACCTTGTCAAATACACCTTCTGTGTTGAAGGAAAAAAAAAAAAGGAGAATAGGACAAGAGAGGCTAACTTCGAAGGACTGAATTTTCTAACAAAAGGAGCAGACTTGAAGATGCGTAAAAAGCAAGGACAGCAAAGTAAAGGCGAACAACTCAGCTTATTTCCAAAGCAGATAGTATCGCTACGCCCTAAACCCAAAGCAGATAGCGGAACTATCGAAAGGGGATTGAGGGAGTCCAATTACTTTTCGCTACTCACAAGGAATCGAGCCTTTACCGAGACATTGCTAGAACAAGTAATGTCACCGACAAATCTAAACAAAGCGTATGAAACAGTAAGGTGCAATGGCGGCACATCAGGCGTTGATTCGATGGATATACTGAACTTGAAAGCGTATCTAAAAGAAAATGGGAAAAGACTAATCCAAGAGGTACTAAAGGAGCAATATGCCCCTTCAATGGTACTAGGAGTGGAAATACCAAAATCGAGCGGAGGAGTACGTCTATTAGGCATACCTACCGTATTAGACCGATTAATTCAACAGGCAATCCATCAAGAATTAAGACTATTGTACGAGCCATTATTTAGTGAACACAGCTATGGATTCCGACCAAAGAGAAGTGCGTTGCAAGCCATAGAACAATCGAGTAAATATATATCTCAAGGCTACCATTGGGTAGTAGATATAGATTTAAAGAACTTCTTTGACTTGATAAACCAAGACCGCTTAATGCAGAGACTGTCAAAAGGGATAGGGGATAAACGGCTACTGCGCCTAATCCGAAAATACCTAAGAACAGGAATGCTGCTAGGGGGACTGGAACAACAAAGGACAAGTGGCACGCCACAAGGTGGACCGTTGTCTCCACTACTATCCAACATAGTACTAGACGAACTAGATAAAGAGTTGGAGAAAAGAGGGCATCTGTTTGTACGGTATGCGGACGACTGCAACATCTACGTAAAAAGTAGAGCAGCAGGAGAACGGGTACTCCAATCAATTACCAAATTCATAGAGAGTCGATTAAAGCTCAAAGTGAATAAGGAAAAGAGTGGCGTTCGACGATGTGATCAGGTGAAATTCTTGGGCTATACGATACAACCAAATGGTGGTATACGGATAGCAGACAAAAGCCTAATCCGTTTCAAAGAGAAAGTCATAAAAGTGACAAAAAGAAACAGAGGGGTAAGCTTTTCCAGGGTAATCGCTGAACTCAACGCCATTCACCAAGGCTGGGTAAACTATTTCAAACTAGCAAACTGTTGGCTGCCATGGCGACAATTAGACAGTTGGATAAGACATCGCTTGCGTACTTATCGACTTAAACAATGTGGCAGAAGACACACTATCTTCAAATTCCTCCGAAAACTAGGAGCGCAACCAAGAGAATCTTGGGCAGCGACCTTATACGGAGGAGGTTGGTGGAATCTTTCAACTAAGATTGTATGTCAAAGAACGATGAATAAGAGATGGTTTGACCAAAAGGGGCTACACTCTCTTACTGATTTGGTTACTCGGAAACGGTTCAACTGTTAGAAGAAACCGCCGTGATACGTTAAAGCGTACGTCCGGTGGTGTGAGAGGTCGGAAATAAAGATAAACACCTTTGCGGAGTCCGCAGGTCTAAATGGGTATCTTTATTTCCTCCTACTCGATTAACCAACTAAGATTTCTAGCAATATAATCCAAGAATAAATCCTAATTATACGCTCATACATTTCCGACCTGAAGGTCGGTGACAGGAAAGCCTGAAGGCTTTACTACCAGTTTTCTAAATATCAAAAAATAAAGCATGGCAGACAATAATAAGCAACTAAGAGCAGACCAATTCGAGTTATACGATTTAAAAATAGCAGTAGAATCTATTGACGGACATTGTACTTGTGAAATGGCAGTCGGCGATGCCTTTTATTTAAAAGGCGGTAAATTATCCATGCCTGATGGACAAAATTTTTGTTTGTATGCGATGCAATCCACTATTCCATTACTACCTGCGAAACAACGAATTTGTCATCCTGCCGATTGGATGGAAACGGACTCCAGAGTAATTTGCCCAGACCCAGCTTGTGGATTAATTATGAAAATCGACCGAATGGAAAAGCGGGTGTTAAATCACGATGACGTAAGTCCAAATGCTTGGGAAGATATAGATAAAGAAAATTAATTTTTAAAGAAAGCTTCCCATTCAACGGTTTGCCCAGTCTTTGCAGCATGTTTTGCTGCCTCTAAAATTTGCATAACTATTTCATTATTCTCCATCGAAGAAAGACCATATTCTTCAACTGGATAATTCTCCTTAATTACTTTCGTTAAATAAGCAAATGGATCATGGATGCCTTTTTCTAAAGGAGCGCCTGTCATTGGTTGACCGCCTTCCTTTTCATTTTCCATGATTTGCATATCTTGACCATTTTTACAAAAAACATAGCCAGTTTGCCCATACACTTCCATTTCTTTTCGGTTATGTGACCAATTCCAAGAAGCCTGAATTAAGACTTGTGTTTTAGGATAAGTGAGGATAATCGTTGCTTCATCTTCTACTTTTGGATATTTTTGAGGTTTAATTTGTTGAGTAATACAAGAGACAGTCAATGGTTTCTCACCTTTCATCAGCCAAGTCGCAAGATTAGCGCCATAGCAACCAAAATCAGTCAATGCTCCTCCTCCATTCCAATAAGGATCAATAAGCCATTCAACAAATTCTTTATTACAACCAATTTCAATAGGACCAGGATGCCCCGTGTAAAAAATAATCCTTCGAATAGCTCCAATCTTTTGCTGGTCATGTATGAGTCGATAGGCTTCGTAATTACTACCATACCAAGAAGTTTCATAATTGGTTAATAGTTGAATATTATGCTTTTTCGCTAAAGCGATCATCTTTTTAGCATGCTCATAACTCACCGCCAAGGGTTTTTCTACCATAACATGAATTCCTTTAGGAGCACAATATTCCACGACACTTAGATGATCATAAATAGTATTAAATGCAGTTACTGCTTCTGGTTGAGTCGCTTTGACCATTTCTTCAATGGTATTATAAACAATATCCATCGAGTAACCATGTTGTTGAGCATACTGTTTTACCAGTTCTCTATTGGGTTCTACGATACCTACAATTTCAATATCCCCTACCTCTTCTCTTCCCAAAATCCAATGAACATGGGTATGTACTAAACCAACTACCCCTATTTTTAATGGAGCTCCTTTATAGGGATAAGTGTCTTTTATTTCCACTTTAGTAGGCATTATTGCTTTCTTTGACGGTTGATTTTTGTCAATTGTACAGTTCTCAAAAATGAATAGTAGACTTAGTGTAAGTAAAATAGCATAACGAATTAACCAACCTTTTTTCATTTTTTAAAATTTGATGAGAATAATTATCGAAGTAAATGAAAAAGCAGTCAAATTCAAAGAAAGTAACTTTTTAATCCTAAAATGAGTTTTCTTAAACACTTCATCGAAGAAAATAGCCTATTTGTCAAATATTTACAAAAACTTAGGAAACTTTTAAACCTTTTGTAGTTTCCTAAGTTTTAAATCCCGTAGTTTTGCAAAGAAATTAAAGCTGATAATGGACGTAAAAACGCAAATATTAGAAAAGGCAGAAGACCTCTTTTTACGCTACGGTCTAAAGAGTGTCACAATGGACGACATCGCTCGAAAGTTGGGCATGTCCAAAAAGACCCTGTATCAGTATGTGGAAAATAAGACAGATTTAGTGTCTAAGATCATGTTGGCACATATCGAAGAAGAGAAAGCGATGATGGAAGAAGTGAAAACCAATTCTGGAGATGCAATTGAAGAAATGTTAAAAGTGGGGAGACATGCCGTACAACAATTGCGAAAACTATCGCCAACCTTAGTGTACGATTTGCAAAAGTATTACCAAAATATCTGGTTTCTATTACAAAAACTACATCGAGGGCACGGGCAGCGGATGATTAAAGAGAATATCGAAAGAGGAAAAGCACAAGGTGTTTATCGGGCAGATGTAAATGCAGATATTTTAGCCAAAATGTATGTAATGAGTACTTTTTCCTTAGTAGACGAAGAACTATTTCCACTAAAAGAATTTAACAAAGAAAAACTATTTATAGAATTCATCAAATACCATATCCATGGAATCGCTTCTGAAAAAGGATTGTCTTTGTATAAAAAACATATCCAAGGGAACGAAGTGAATTCAGAAATAGTTAAATAAAAATAACCAGTTGCCAGTTACCCGTTACCTGTTTAGATCAACCCGCAACTGGTAACGGGTAACTGGCAACTCGAAACCTTTTATCAATGAACCTGACTGTTAAAAAATTACTACCAATTTTTATTTTTTGTAGTATCTGCCAATTGGGATACACCCAACAAAGGGTAGAAATGACGCTAGATAAAGCGGTAGAATATGCGCTTGCGAATAGCGATGATATTAAAATAGCGCAATTAAATATCGAAGATGCAGAGCAACGCATTTTTGAAACTAGAGCAACAGGATTGCCACAAATTAATGCGGATGCCAGTTTCAATCGCTATTTACAAAGACCTGTTTCTGTTTTGCCTGATGCCTTTGTAGATGCTTCTAGAGATGCAGAAGGTAACTTGCCAGAAGGTTTTTCTCGTCAAATTTCTTTTGTCCTAAAAAATCAATTCCAAGGGAGTATTAATCTACAAACGATGGTTTTTGATGGTAGTTTTTTCACAGGCTTAAAAGCGGCAAGTTTGTATAGAGCTTTGGTACAAGATGAATTATCTGCCAAGCAGCAAAGCATTAAAAACCAAGTTATTACTGCCTATCTACCTATTATCTTATTGACGGAGAGTATTAAGATTTTAGATAAAAATATTACCAATGTTGAAAAATTAAGAACGGAAACGAGTGCGTTGTACAAGGAAGGTTTTGTCGAGCAATTAGACGTTGATAGACTAGAATTGACCGTTGCCAATTTGAAAGTGGAAAAAGACAATTTAGAGCGACAGATTGCAACGACGATGAATAATTTTAAGCAACTGATGAATTTTCCTATTGAAACGGAGCTCATCATTGAAGATAATTTAGGTCGAGTAGTACCTATCCCTGCTCCAAGTGATTTAACGGGAACAATTGATTATTACAAGCGAAGAGACTATAAAGTAGCCGAAACTGGTATTGAGTTAAATGAATTAAACGAGCGCTATGTTAAGAATCTTTACCTACCTTCTTTAAATTTAAATCTATCCTATAATCAATCCTTTCAAGGCGATAAGTTATTTAATGACCCCAATAGTTTTTGGGCACCAACCGCAATTGTTGGTTTGTCTTTGCGAGTGCCGATTTTTGATGGTTTTGGTAAAAAAGCTAAAATTCAACGAGCTAAATTAACTACTGAAATTGCTAAAGTTAAACAACAACAATTTGCTCGGTTGATTGATAGAGAGGTTGCTAATGCTAGAATTGATTACCAGAGTGCTTTAGACAGAGAACAAAGTCAACAACAAAATATAGCCTTAGCAGAGCGAATTTATAATACCGCACAAGTAAAATACAAAGAAGGAGTCGGGTCTAGTTTAGAGATTTCTCAAGCCGAACAAAGCCTCTTTTCCGCACAGCGTAATCACTTACAAGCTCTATTCGATTTGCTGATTGCCAAACTATCTTTAGATGTGGCATTAGGAAACTAGACTATACTCATCAAAAACTATGTGTGCTATGTGAACTTTGTAACTATGTGGTGAAAATTTATAATCCTTTTAGCTTAAAATACAAAACGATAAACCAACAATAAATGCAAATTAAGCAACTCTTTTTATGCTTACTTTTCTGTGGATACTCGATGAATGGACAGTTGTTCTCACAAGCATGGGAATTAGAAAAAGAAAAGGAAGGGATTCAAGTTTTTACCAGAAAAGTAGAAGGCTATGCGATTAAAGAATACAAAGCCATTATTACTTTAAAAACGACGATTGCTAAATTAACGAATTTACTAAAAGACCACGCCAATTTAACTACTTGGTTTGTAAAATGTCCAATTAGTAAACGCTTGAAAAAGGTATCTGAGGACGAATATTATGTCTATTTTTTAAACGACGCTCCTTGGCCCGTTTCCGATAGAGACAACATCACCAAAATGACCTTTGAATCATTAGAGAATGGTACTCAGTTAGTACATCTAAAATGTGTGCCCGATTATATCCCTGAAAAGTCAGGGATTATCCGATTGCCCAGAATGCAAGCCAAGTGGATGTTTGAGCCACAAGTCGATGGAATGGTCAAAGTCACCCAACAAGTTTTAGCAGATTTAGGTGGTAAAGTACCTGGTTGGTTGGTGAATTTTGCCATTGTAGAAGCACCTTTTGAAACGCTTTGTAACTTAAGAAAAGAAGTCAGAAGTCAGACCGAAAATTAAAATTTTCTGTCAGAAGTCAGACGAGTCAGGCCCAGACGCTTGAAAATCAGAGATTCAATTAAATGTTATCTGACTTCTGACAGTTTGTGAAATAAACGGTCTAACTTCTGACCTCTCAATAATAAATCACTCAATAATAGTTATAATAAAAGATGAAATATTTAGTAAGTTTAATCACCCTATTTTTCCTAGTCGTTGCCTGCCAAGAAGAAGCGCAGGTTGACCCCAATGCCATTCCAACAGATTTGAACGGCAAAAAAGAATTTTTAAAAAATAAAAAAGCCGAAGTCCGTCAATTAACGCAATTGATTAAAAAAACGGAAGCGGAAATTGATGCGTTGATTCCCGATAATCAGAAGGCTAGAACGTTGATTACTACCGCAAAAGTAGCGCTCAAAGATTTTGAACGATTTGTGGACATTCAAGCTGCCGTCGAAGCAGATGATATGGTGGCGGCAAGTAGTGAAACAGGCGGTCGAATTTTGCAAATGCGCTTTAAAGAAGGAGATAATATCAGAAAGGGGCAATTAGTCGCTAAAATTGATTTAGAGCAAATCGACAAACAAGTAGCGGAACTGCAAACAGCTATGACCTTAGCAAAAGATGTTTTTGAGCGACAATCTCGTTTATGGAAACAAAATATTGGTTCTGAATTACAGTATTTAGAAGCTAAGAATAATGTAGAACGCTTGGAAAAAAGCTTGGAGACAATTGAGTTTCAAAAGACGAAAGCCAATGTGTATGCACCCATTTCTGGTGTCATCGAAATGGTGGGTTTGAAACAAGGCGAAATGGCTTCTCCAGGAATGCCAATCATCCAAATTTTGAATACCAATAAAGTAAAGGTCGTAGCAGATATTCCAGAAACCTATCTTGGTAAAATTAAAAGAGGGGAAACGGTTACCATTAAATTCCCTGCTTTAGACAAAGAAATTCAAGCAAAAATTAGCCAAATAGGTCGAACCATTGACCCTGCGAACCGGACTTTTGAAGCAGAAATTAATCTGAATAATAGCAAAGGCATCTATAAACCAAATTTGCTGGCTTCTATGTTAATTAATGATTTTGAAGCGAAAAATGTTCCTGTTATTCCCGTTGAAATGGTGCAGCAAGAAGTAAGTGGAAAAGATTACGTGTATATCAAAGCAACTAGCGAAAAAGGAGAAATAGCGAAAAAAGTATACGTCGAAACGGGCGAAAATTATAACGGAGAAGTAATTATTAAATCTGGCTTAACTGGTGGGGAAGAAATGATTATGGAAGGGGCGAGAGGGTTGGCTGAAAATCAATTAGTGAAGGTTGAGGGGTAATGAGGTTATAAGCTGATGAGTTAATGAGAAGTACCTTATAACCTCATTAACTCATTAACTTATTGTTCTCTAGCTTAAGCACTCCCATCCGTTTCACGGTTCTCTCGCTTGAATGTTCCCCGAACATTCACCCTGCGGGGTCACTCGTTCATCCTGTTAATCTTGTAAAATCTTGTCATCTTGTAATTATGATAGATAAAAAAAGCCTAAAAACCTTCAGCCTAACTTCTTTGGCAGTCGATAATGCCACCAGTATTTTTATACTGACGGTGATGATATTATTCTTTGGATATTCCTCTTATCGGAATATGCCGAAGGAACAATATCCAGAAGCGAATATTCCTGTGGTGTTTATTAGCACACCTTATTTTGGTAATTCGGCGGCGGACATTGAGAATTTGATTACTCGTCCGATAGAAAAAGAATTGGTGTCCTTGAAAGGAATTAAAGACGTGAAGTCGAATTCCATGCAGGATTTTTCGGTCATCATTTGCGAATTTAATTCAGACCAACAAGCGGAAGATTGTGTGCGGCGAGTCAAAGATGCTTTGGATAAGGCAAAAAAAGAATTGCCAACGGACTTAGACCAAGACCCGCAGGCAGAAGAAATCAACTTTGCGGAGTTTCCTGTAATGACGGTGAATATTTCGGGTGATTTTGAAATGGATGTATTACGAAATTACGCCGAAAGCGTACAAGATGAGTTGGAAAGTTTACGGCAAGTAATGCGAGTTGATTTAAAAGGCGCGCAGGAAAGAGAAGTGAAAATAGATGTGGATTTACCAAAAATGGAATCGCTTAAAGTAAGTTTTGTCGATATTGAAAATGCAGTAAAATCGGAAAATATTACGATGTCAGGCGGTGAAATTAACCGCAATAATTTTAAGCGAGCCATTCGGGTAGTCGGTGAATTTGAATCGGTGGACGAGTTAGAAGATATGATTGTCAAAAGTGAGAATCAACGACCGATTTATTTAAAAGATATTGCCAAAGTGACCTATGCTTTTGAAGAAAGAAAGAGTTATGCGAGGGCAGATGGCAAACCAGTTATCTCTTTAGATGTGATCAAGCGATCTGGGCAGAATGTATTATTGACGGCAGATAATATTAATGCGGTCGTGGAAAAAATGCAAAAAGAATTCCCTTCAGAATTAACGATTTCCACTTTTAATGATGCCTCTGTTTATACTCGAAACGAGTTAGCTAACTTGGAGAATAGTATCATTATGGGCGTTTTATTGGTCGTTTTGGTATTGCTCTTTTTCTTAGGTTTAAGAAATGCCCTATTCGTAGGTTTAGCCATTCCTATTTCGATGCTAACGGGTATTTTATGGCTGAATATTACAGGGCAGACCATGAATATTATGGTGCTATTTGCCTTGATTCTCGCCTTAGGATTATTGGTGGATAATGCGATTGTGGTGGTAGAAAATATCTATCGGTATATGCAGGAAGGATATAATGGACAAGACGCAGCGAAGTATGGTACTGGAGAGGTGGCTTTGCCAATTATTGCTTCGACAGCGACGACTTTAGCGGCATTTATTCCGTTATTAATATGGCCTGGTGTAATGGGAGAATTTTTAAAATATTTCCCGATTACCTTAATTATAGTATTGTCTTCTTCGCTTTTTGTAGCCTTGGTTATCAATCCAGTTTTTACTTCTCGTTTAATGAAAATAGATGAACGAGCAGAGACGAAAGAAGGGCGAATTGCCAAACGAAATAATGTGTTAATTGGAACTATTGTCATGTTAGGTATCGCAGCATTTGGTCATTTTACAGGGGCAATGTGGCTACGAAATTTATTGGGAATGGCTTTAATTACCCAATTAGTATACTTCTTTATTTTACGACCAGCTGCCCTTTCTTTTCAGAATAGTGGCTTAGCTATTTTAGAAAGTATTTATAATAAATTTATTAGTGGTGCTTTACGCATACCGGGATTAATCTTTGCAGGTACGATTGGCTTACTCTTTGGGTCGCTTTTCTTGCTACAAGTATTTATGCCCAAAATCATTTATTTCCCTTCTGCGAATCCACTTTATGTGAATGCATTCGTGGAACTACCAATGGGAAAAAGTATTGAAGCAACGAATGAGTTAATGCAAAATATTGAAGCAGATGTAGAAGCAACGATTGAACCTTACAGACATATTGTAACGGCTGTTTTATCCCAAATTGGTGAGAATACCTCTGATCCAAATGCCATGCCTGAACCAGGCGTGACACCGAATAAAGCGAGATTAACCATCGCTTTTGTGCCGACTGAAGAACGAGGGGGGATTTCTACCATGAAAGTGATGGAAGAAGTTCGAGAAGCGATTCAAGGAAAATATGCGGGGGCGCAAGTAACAGTTGTACAAAACCAAGATGGACCATCGACGGGTTATCCGATTAACTTAGAATTAAGAGGCGAAAATATTGATGAATTAGCCGTCTTATCCGAAAATGTGATGGCGTATATCAACGAGCAAAGTATTCCAGGGATTGAAGAATTAAAGCCTGATGTTCGATTGGGTAAACCAGAATTGACGGTAAAAATTGATAGAGATGCAGCTAGAAGATATGGCGTCTCCACTTTCGCTGTTGCGGATGCGATAAGAACGGCTGTTTACGGTAAAGAAGTTTCCAAATTCAAAGAAGGAGAAGATGAATATCCTATCTTTATCCGCTTAGATGAAAAGTACCGAAATAACATTAATGACATCTTAAATCAGCGGATTACTTTCCGAAGTCCTGCAAGTGGGAAAATTAGTCAAGTACCAATTTCGGCGGTAGCGAATGTTAAATTTAATTCGACTTATAGTTCCATCAAACGGAAAGACGAAAAGCGGATGATTACCGTTTTCTCCAATGTGCTAGATGGTTATTATGCCAATGAAATTATTGCTCAATTGGATGAACTAATGGTTGATTATAATTTACCAGCAGGCGTAACCTATGCGTTTACGGGCGAACAAGAACAACAATCAGAAGATAGTTCTTTCTTAGGGACGTCGTTTTTAATTGCCATTTTTGCAATTTTTATCATTATTGTAGCACAGTTTAATTCCATCTATTCCCCGTTTATCATCATCCTATCTATCCTCTTTAGTACGATTGGTGTATTCTTAGGCTATGCTTTTTCGGGCAAAGACATGGTAATTATTTTTACAGGAATTGGGGTAATTTCCTTAGCGGGAATTGTGGTGAATAATGCGATTGTACTAATTGATTATATCAACTTGGTCATCCAAAGAAAACGAGAATCCTTAGGCTTAGCCGATATGTTGGATATGACGAAAGCAGATGTCAAAGCTTGTATTATCAAAGGTGCTTCGACTCGACTTCGACCTGTATTATTAACGGCGATTACGACTATTCTAAGTTTGATTCCCTTAGCCATAGGCATGAATTTCGACTTTACCTCTCTGATTAATAACTTAGACCCTAATATTTATTTTGGTAGTGATTCCAATGCCCTTTGGGGGCCATTGGCTTGGACAGTTATTTATGGTTTGGTTTTTTCTACCTTTTTGACTTTGATTGTTATTCCTGCTATGTATTGGTTGGCTTATCGGTTGAAGGCTGGGGTTGATTGGGTTTTTCGAGGGGGGAAGAAGAAAGTGACAGAAGCTGATTTGAAGACGGAGATAGCTTAAAATTTATTGAAAATTATTTTAGGATATATATGGCGGATTAAAGGCTTTGGGGCTTTTAATCCGTTTTTTTATGCTTGAAATTAAACGTGCGATAAAAATAACGTACGATAATTTTGACGTACGTTAAAAATGTCGTATGTTTGTAAAAACTAAATATTATGACAATAATACCATTAACACCAAGTACAGGAGGCATATTAAAACCTAATCAAGTAATCGGCAGAGAAGCCGAAGTTGAAGAGATGGTTGCTATATTAAAACGCCAAAGCATTAATCTAAGCGCATTAAGGCGTTCAGGAAAAAGTTCTTTATTATCAAAACTGAACCTAAAATTAGTAGGTCTAGATCAATTTAAGTCTGTTTATTTAGAAGTAGAAGGCATTAGTAATTGCGACAGCTTTATTGAAAAATTATATTTAAAATTCAAAGCAGACAAAATAATTAAAGAAGGGGCAATCAAGAAAATAGATAAAGCCTTTGATAATTTATTAGGGCGTTTTTCTTCGGTTGAAATACCAGGATTTTCAGCAGAATTAAATAAACGAAGACAGTTATGGGAAAAGCAATTAGATGAACTTTTGGCAGAAGCTATCAAAGCGAATCCTGATAAACTGATTATTATTAGTTTGGATGAATTTAGTATTATGCTAGATAAAATTGAAGACCGAAAAGAGGCAAGTGAATTAATTGGCATTTTGCGCTCCGTCATGCATAATGAACCATTTAAATCTGCTATTCGCTTTATTTATTGTGGCTCTATCGGGATTGATTTGGTCCTAGACAAAATCAAAAAAGCTGGCAATAATATCGGGCAACCTTTAAACCACATGTATGATTACATCTTGAACCCTTTAACTAATGAAAATGCATTGTTCTTAGCAAAATGTTTTGATAAAGGATGCAAAACAAATCTATCCGAGGAGGATATGAAACACATCTGTCAACTCGGAGAAAATATACCTTATTATATAGACGCGCTGTTTTCTCTCATCCGTTACCAATCCAATAATAAAGAGACGATTCAAGAAGCTTATCAAACCATTTTAGAAAATCCTAATAATAAATTTGAATTCAAGCATTTCTATGAGCGGATTACTTTGCACTATCCCGATAAGGATACCTCTTTTTCTATTCTAAATTTCCTCAGTAAAAGCAGTAAACCTAAAACAGAAAAAGCCATACTGAATTATTTAGGGAGTGAACAACCAATCAAAAGAAACGATTTGATTAATGAATTAGATAGACTTCGGACAGATGATTATTTAGTGCGAAAAATTAAAAATGAAGAACGGGTATATCAGTTCAAATATGAAATCCTAAGAAAATGGTGGAAAATTAATAAATCTTATTAGCGCAATTTGAAAAAGAGGAGCAATGGAAAATCTGGATATAAATCAACTATCGGCAGCAGCAGGCATTGTTACTTTTTTGCTAGTTATTCTTTGCAAATACCGTAAGCAACAAAAAATCGTATTAGCCAATTTAGTTTTTTCAGCATTAGCAGGAGGTATGTTACCACTTGCCTTTTGCTTGTCTATATATCCATTCTTTCCCAATTGGTTAGGTGATTTAGAGAAAATGAGTTTGCAAATTACCATTATAGGACTGACTTTACTCTACCTCTATCTAAATGCCATTTTCAGGAATATAAATTCAGATACATCCAAAACTGATTAAAAAATATGTTATTAAGCTTTAGTGCCAATACACTCGACCAAGCAACCTTAGAAAAAACCTTGGTTGGAAGAAAAGAAGTAGTCGATAGGGTCGAACAGGAACTATTAGAAAAGGCGCTTCTTGGACAAACTTACCAGTCTTTATTAATCGCACCAAGAGGAAGTGGGAAAACCCATATCACCAAATTATTGCACTATCGCTTAAAAAATAATCTAGATTTAGTAGATAAAATTTTTGTGGCATATATGAATGAAGATGAGCGTGGAATCGCTAACTTTTCTGATTTTATCCGACATATTTTATTGTCCTTTGTCAAGCACCAAGAAGGCAAGTATGACATTTTAATGGACTTAATTTATGAAGTTTCTGGTTTACCTGTTAAGCAACAAGAAACGGCTTTTGTTAATATTTTATTGGAATTTATTGGAGAGAAAGGCTTAGTAATTTTAGTAGAAAATTTGAACGTTCTTTTTGATAAAAAGACAGGTATGGGATTAGACGGACAAAATAAACTCCGTAGCCTAATGCACGAACATAATCAATTTAGCATCCTTGCAACTAGTCAAAATTTATTTTATCAAATTCAAGATGCTAAAGCTCCTTTTTATCAGTTTTTTAATATTGAGCATTTAGAAAAACTCAGTTTTGAACAGGCTTTTGAACTTGTTAAGATACAAGCTAGCTTAGAGAAAAATGAAGAATTAACAAGAGAATTAATAAAACCAATATTCAAAGGAAAAGTCAGAGCTATTTATGCTTTAACAGGAGGTAATCATCGACTTTTAGTTATATTTTTTAATTTTTTGAAAGTCGATTTTAAATCAAATTTATCTGAGATTTTTGTTAAAACGATGAATGATTTAAAACCCTATTATGAACAATTTATTAATGCTCTTTCCCCACAACAACAAAAAATAATACAATTTTTAAGTAGTAATCATACACCTAAAATGGGTAAGGAAATTTCCAGATTTTGTTTTATAGCCCCTAATACTTTAAGCAAACAAACTGCAGAATTAGTAGAAAAAGGACTTTTAGGAAAGAACAAAAAAGGAAAAGATATTTACTATGAGTTAAGAGAACCTTTGATGCGAATTTGTTTTGAGATAAATGAGGCTGATGGTGGAATAGCGAAACTATTTATTGATTTTTTAACTGCTTTGTATAGTGAAGAAGATTTACAGAAACAATATTTGAGGTTTAAATTTGGAGCATTATTACAGCAAGATAATTCAAAAAAAACTTATGAAAAAGAAGCTAAATTTTATAAGAAATCTCTTCCCTCCAAAACGCTGAAAGTTTTAGACAATTTATCACTTCCTAAATTTCAAAATGAAAATGAACTTAATCAGACTATAGAAGATATACTTTTTGATTTAAAGATGAAGAATGAACAGTTAGATACTAAGCAGAAGGCAGCCCTAGAAAGCTTAGAAAGGCGTTTCGGAAAAAGACTTTTGAATAGAATTTTAAAGGAAGGAGTTGAAAAAAATAAAGATGTTCATTTTGATTTAGCTTTCTTTGAAAAGCTTACTACTAATGAAATGTTCAAAAAAAATAAGTACCTATTTCAACACTTAGCTTTGCTTTATTTTAATAATAATGATTATTCAAAAGCTATTAAATATAGAGAGAAAAGCATAGAATTAGACCCCTTAAATATTATAAATTATATTTCTATTGCAGAAATTTACCTTTACATAAAAAAGAATTATAAAAAATCAATTAAATTCTTTTCTAAAGCTCTAGAAATAAATCCAGAAATAGATTCTATATATATAAAGAAAGGCAAAGCCCATTTATTCGAAAAAGAACATGATCAAGCTATGAATGCCTTTGATAATGCTTTAAGAATAAATCCAATTAATTCTGAAGCATACTTTAACAAAGGTTCAGTATTTGAAGAACAAGAAGAATATGAGGAGGCGATTAAATATTATGCTCTAGCGATAGAAAAAGATTCTACTAATTCCTGGTACTACTTTAGATTGGGTTACTTATATTTTCAAAGAGAGAAATATGCGAATGCAAGTGACTTCTTTAATACTGCAATTAGTATAAACTCAGAAAAAGCAATTTTTCATTTATTGCTAGGAAATACATTTGAACGTTTAAAAAAATATGAAGAGGCAGTTATTTCTTACAAAAAAGGGATAGAATTAAACCCAGAAGATAGTGACTATTATTCCGATTTAGCAGGTGTCTATGATAAGTTAGAGAGATATGAAGATGCGATTATTTTTTATAAAAAAGCTATTGAGTTAAATCCAGAAGATAGTGATTATTATTCAGACTTAGCAGATGTTTATACAAAATTAGCTATGTATGAAGATGCGATTATTTTTTATAAAAAAGCTATTGAGTTAAATCCAGAAGATAGTGATTATTATTCAGACTTAGCAGATGTTTATGCAAAATTAACTATGTATGAAGATGCGATTATTTTTTATAAAAAAGCTATTGTTGTTAGCCCAAATGAAGAAAATATATACATTTCATTAGGTAATACTTACTATACTCAAAAAAAATATAATAAGGCAATTATCCATTATAGAAAAGTGATTGATATTAATCCAGTAAATACTACTGCTTATTCTAATTTAGGTAGAACTTATCTAAATATTGGAAAATATCAAGTAGCTCTTGGGTCATACAATAAAGCAATAAAATTAGATCCTCAAGACTCTGAGAATTATTTCGAAAAAAGTAAGATTTTTTTTATTTTAAAAGAATATGAAGAAGCTATCTATGCTTGTTCTAAAGCAATAGAAAAATCGCCAAAAAATCAAAACTATTATTTTGTGTTAGGAATGATTTATTTAGAAAATAATAACCACCCAAAGGCACTTACTATTTTAAAACGAGGGCTAAAAATTGATAGCAAGCATTGGTACTTAAATTTAGGGATTTCATCTTATTACTTAAGTACTAATAATTTAGAACAAAGCAAAATTCAGTTTGAGAAAGCTTTCCAATTATCGGAAATGGACAGTAGCAAGCTTTCTTTTCTTTTTTATACAGGAAATTTATACCCTTTATTCAAAAATGTAGAATTTGAAAAGATGAAAATTTACCTACATTTTTTAATATCGACTTTAAAAGAAAAACAATTATTATCAGAATTTTGGAATGCCTTTACTCCTACATTTTTTAATATATTAATCAACATAGAAGACTACCCTGAACCTCGTCTAACTAAACTAAACACTTATCTCCAAGAAACCTTCAAACCATACAAAGAAATGATCATCCCATTATTATACCTAAACATTGGGATTCACTACCTAAAAAAAGGAGAAGAAAGAGCCATTTACGATTTAAGCAAAGAGGAAAGACAAATCTTTCAAGAATTTGTCTTAGATAAAAGAGCTGCTAAATTAGAAATATGAACAATAAGCAAAGCATTTTAAAATTATCAGATAAAACAACACTAGGCATCACCACTTTCAACGCAGAAAGTGGTGATGCCCCAACTCTCCTAATCTACCCAGCCTTCGGCGTAAAAGCCACCTACTATCAACCCTTCGCCCAACAACTAACCCAAAAAGGCATTACCGTAGTCACCGCAGACCTAAGAGGACATGGTCTATCTTCTGTCCGTCCAGATGCAAAAAACAACTACGGTTTCCTAGCCATGATAAACGACTTAAAAGCGGTTACTGATTATTTAAAACAAGAAAATCCAACCTCGAAAATCTACATTTTAGGACATAGTTTAGGTGGACAAGCAGCCAGTTTAGCGGTTGCTAAATATCCCAATAACTTTGCTGGATTGGCAATGATTGGGTCGCCTAATGTGTATTATAAAGGTTGGTCGGGTTTTCATTATTATCGACGAAAAATTGGGTTGAATTTATTGCCTGTAATTGGTCAAATAGTCACTATGCTACCTAAGTTTAAAATCGGTGGGTATTATACGACGCAAAAACAAATGCAAGAATGGGGCTACACAGGCAAAACAGGAAATTATAAAGTCATTGGGGATGATTTTGATTATGAAAAGGCAATGACTGCTGTAAAAAGTCCAGTTTTAGCAATAGATATTGAGGATGACTTAATGGCACCCAAAGTAGCGATCAAGAACTTATACCAGAAATTTAAAAGTACCCAATCATTAACTGCTTTTACCTTAAAAAAGGCAGATACACACCCTGATTTATCGCATATCAATTGGCCTAGAAAAGCAACGGAGGTGATGGCAAAAGCCGTCAAAGATTGGATGGACAGCTTTTGATGATAGTAGATCTAGTAATAATAATAAAATAAAATAGACAACTTAAATCCGTGGGGGTAATAAATCCGTGGAGAATTTAAAACAAGTTGTCCAAATTATTTTTTATCTGTTATTAAGTCTTTTACTTAAACATCCGCTTCGGATATAAAACCAATTGGATAAAATTAAATTCTAGCACACCTGCTGAAAGATTTAAGCCATCTTTAACATTGATTTTTAAATTTGGAAAGTAGCGCAAATTCGTTCGTAAGTACCACCAATCTTTATGAGTTGGCCGAATATCCCAACCAAAAATAATACCATAACTTAATTTTTTTTGCTGAACATTAAACGTCTCGACACCTTCAAATCGTTCTCTTGCAGATAAAATTTCATAACTTAAAATAGGACCTAAGAGTGGCACAAATCCTTTATAATCAAACAAGCCTCTTGATAATTCCAAGGCAAATGAATTTCGCTTGATGTTTTGTACCGCACCAAAACCACTTTTACCTGAACGGTAAGTTCGCCAACTGATATTCGCATTCAAATTAGGTTTGTGCCAAAAATAACCAAGGGCAACATCTGCCATAATCGGCGCATCAAAATTATTGAGATACGGTCGATTTTCTAGATTATAACTTGATTTGCCTAATCCATAACCTGTTGAAGGACCTATACCCACAAAAAATCCATCTAATTTACCTTTTGCGGCCCATTCTTTAGTAGTGTTTTGTGCTTCCCCTGTTTCCCATTTTTTCTCATGCGGAAGGGTGGTGTCAATAAATAATTTATACCCAAAAGATAAATAAAGTGGTGGCGTTTTGACATGTATTTGTTCCGTTCTAGAAATAAAATAGTCAATCTTACTAGCAAAATTATAGAACAAAGAAACATTCAATAAATGCTTTTTATGGTTAAAGGTAATCCCTGTGATTAAAGGAGATCGATAAAACCTTTTACTAGTAGCGAATCCAAATGCTGCTCGATTATCGTTTTGTCGATAGTTATAAGGAACAATACCTGTCCCTATAAAAGGTCTTAATTTATTATGTTCAATTCGCCAAGGATAATACTTAAAAACGGTTTCATAGCCACTACCATGGAGACTAGTGTAGTCGGTGTTACGAATAATGCCACTTTTACCACCAAATCCATAAACGGCAAAATAAAAATCAGCATGTCCCCAGAAATGAGTGCCTCCAATAATTAATTTGTTGCTTGTGCTGGAATTGAAATCAAAGGTTTCTAATTGATTATTGCCATTTCTAAAAGCAGCAGAACCGCCGAGGCTAGTGGTATATTCATAACCAATAGACAATTGTGCAAAGCGATGCCTTGTTTGTTTTTCTATATAGACTTGTGCGTTGGTTACTGAAATGGCAATCCAACAAAGAATCACTAAACTGAAAATAGACCTTGGGTTATTTTTCATATTAATGGTTATTTAATTTTTTAGTAATAAATGATGGTAGAAATTGGCTTTTAGTTCTCATCTTTCAAATCCCCCGTCCCACTAATACTACTAGTAATCTGTGGGCGTCCTTTATATTTCACATCTCCCGTACTAGTCATCGTTACCGTCAATGCTTTTTCCACTCGAACCTCTGCATCGCCTGTGCTCGTAGAAACCAATTCTACGACTGTTGATGTTAAATCAAAAGCATGTAAATTACCTGTACTACTCAATCGAGCATTTAAAAAATCTGTTTGTCCACTTAAATTTACATCACCAGTTCCATCAATCAATAAATCAATTTGGTTGGCACTTCCTTCAAATTGAATGTCGCCTGTTCCATCCACAGATAAAGTCAATAATTCCACCTTGTCAAATTTATCTTCGACGATAATATCGCCCGTTGAGGTGGTATGTAAGCCTGTAATAGTTGGCATTGTTATTTCGATAGTCACTCGTTCATAACCATCATTAAAGTTGATTAAATCTATTAACCATTCGCCATCGTTGACGGTCTTGTTTAACGCGGCAAAAATTTCTGGTTGCGCATTGATTTTAATGTTTTCTTGCTCGCCCTTTTTAATAAATACTTTAGCAGGAAAATCTAAAGTGATTGCCGAAAAATCAGGTAAGTCTAAAGTGAAATCTTCTCGTTCAGACATTAATGCGGTTGCACTTCCATCATATACACAAGAGGTGGTATTGAAAGCAAAAAATACTAAAGTAGCTAAAGCGAAAAATTGAGTGATTGATAATTGGATACTTTTCATAATAATAAAATTTATAGATTTTTAGAATGTATAGGCGATTTCAATCGCCTTTTTATGCTTAAATTTTGTGATTGTTTACTGCTTAACAGTCAGCACCATAGCCGTTGACATACCTCGAAAACGTTTCCATTTATCTTGGCTGCCATATTTATAAAAATGAGTAGCAAAAGCAGGCATAGTAATAGGCAATTGTAAAACATGTCCTTTTTGCGAATGCTCAATCCATTCCAAAGCGACAACCACATCTTCTTCGACAAATAATTGATAGGTAGATAAATCAACCGTCGCCCAACCTTTTTGATGTTTAATTAAGGTGGACATAATTGCTTGTTGATTCAATAATTCATTCGGTCGTCTATTTTTAATGTTATAGACATTGACCCGAAAGCGAATCGTGTCAAAGTTATTCCCTCCCACATAAAATTTGAACTCGGATAATTGACTTGTTTTTTCTCCAATATTAAATCTTCGACCAATAGCTGCGCCAAGGTTTTGATTGGGCTTTTTAGAAATCGAAAAATTAGTCGCTCGACTCGTTTTGGTTTTTTCATGCCCAATCACTTTGGCTTGCAACAAATCGGGTCTAACTTCAACCGTTTTTAAAGTAATCCCTGTTTTATTTAATTTAATAGCTTGCCCATTTAATAGGCGAAGAGAAGCGATCGTATAATCTTTTGATTCATAACCCAAATAAGAAAATCGAACAATGTTTTCTTCATTAGTGTTTGCCTTTAAGTATAATTCAAAAGTGCCATTTGCTGTAGAGATAGTGCCGAGACTTGTGCCAACTATTCCGATATTTACATAAGCTAAAGTAGTGGCTTCCTTTTGATCTAATACTGTTCCCATTATTACTAAATCCTTTTGTGCTTGTAGTAATAAAGGCGATAAGAAAGTAAAAATATTAAGGACTAATTTTTGAATTTGCATGACTCGATTTTTATTAGAATTAGTTGATGATTCAAAAGTAGGAGTGATTTCTTTTAAAAATTGGGAAGTGTGGTTAGGTGCAAGGAAACTGGTGGGAATGGCAGATTTTGGGGCAAATGGCAGGCGATAGGGGTGAAATGCAAAGCTTTTTTAGTGAGAAGCGATAAAAAGTAAACGATAAGTAGCTATGTTTTTTAGCGATGATTAGGATATAATTAGGTTTATCTATATTTACAAAATGAAAAACAGGAATTTTATAAAGGAGATGAAATATATTTTTTTAATCGGATGCTTATCCATTTTTGCCTGCCAAAGTGCGCCTGAATGGCAAGGTCAACCTATAGATAAATGGCCGCCGAATGAAGGGCAATATTCCCTTTTAGTTGCTCAAAAAGGCAAAACCGTTTTTGAAAAATATTATAACCAAGCGGATAAAAACACGCTATGTAATGTGCAGTCTTTGACCAAAAGTATGATGTCTTTATTAGTGGGGATAGCCATTGAACAAGGAAAAATATTGAACGAAGATCAGCCTATTAATAAATACTTTCCAACCATTTTTGCTAATTTAAAAGATGAGCGTAAACAACAAATTAGCATTAAGGATTTACTCAACCAAACAGCAGGATTAGAATGGAAAGGATATACCGAACATGGTATCTGGCTAGAAAGCCCCACGCCTAATGAATATGTATTAACCAAACAATTACTCACTCGACCGGGGAAAGCTTATTTTTATAATAGTGGCGCAACGCATTTATTAACGCCCATTCTAGTGCAAGCAACAGGGCAATCCGTTTTAGGATTTGCCCAAGAAAATCTCTTCACTCCTTTAGGTATTAAAAATGTAAAATGGGAAGTGAGAAATGATGGCAATCATGATGGAAGTGGATTAGGCTTATGGATGCAAGCAGATGATCTTTTAAAAATAGGACAATTGATATTGAATAAAGGGCAATGGAATGGGCAAACTATTGTTTCTGAAAAATGGATTGAGCAGTCGCTTAATCCAGATTTAAAACTACAAGCGGCCTTTGGTCTACCTCGCTCCAAACATGGTTATTGTTGGTACTCCACCGAAAGAAATGGGAGACAGCTACATTATGGAATGGGGTACGGCGGGCAATTTATTTTTATGTTTCCGAAAGAAGAGGTAGTAATCGTGACGACGCATAATCATGATACGGCTGATGGCATTCCGCAACAAGTACAATTTTTGAAGCAATATCTACCTAGCTTAATGGAAAATTATTTACAAGAAATGCTATAAACATACTATGAAAAATTTAAAGATAAGGTGGGGGATTGGCATAGTATTGATAAGTTTAGTTTATGCATTAGGCTATGAAACCGCACGAAGTGATTTTCCACAGTTGATTACTTTATACGGTACTTTTTTTTTAATTTATATAGGCGTTTTCCATTTCACGAAGACGCAAACGACACTTTCTTTTTTTGTAGGCATAGCTATTTTATTACGCTTTATCCTCATTTTTACGATTCCTAACTTCTCCGATGATTTATACCGTTTTATTTGGGATGGTCGGTTATTGACACAAGGCATTAATCCTTTTGACCATTTGCCAACGTATTATATTGAAAATAATGTTGCTATCCCTGGATTAACAACTGAGCTATATCAACAGTTAAATTCTCCTAATTATTTTACGATTTATCCGCCTGTTAATCAGGCAATTTTTGCCGCAGCTGCTTGGCTGTTTCCCAATAGTATTTGGGGAAGTAGTTTAGTGATGAAAAGTTTTTTGTTCATTTTTGAATTCGGTAGTATTTTTTTGATCATTCAGTTATTACCTTATTTTAAATTACCCACTAAGAATGTACTTTTATATGCGTTGAACCCGCTAATTATTATTGAGATTACAGGGAATATTCATTTTGAAGGTGCCATGATTTTCTTTTTATTATTAGCTGTTTGGTTAATTGTTACCCAAAATAAATGGATTTGGTCTGCTATTGCCTTTGCCCTTTCGGTAGCTTCTAAATTATTGCCTTTGATGTTTTTGCCATTATTTGTGAGACGGATTGGAAGAACAACAAATGGTGAAATCCTTCTCCCAACCCTCTCCAGAGGCAAGACTGTTAAATCCTGTTCCACTAGAGGAAAAGTGTTAAATTTTTTTTCTAAGATTTTAGTTAGCACGATGCAATTCCCCCTTTTGAAGAGGGCTAGGGGGATGTTGTCTAGTGAAAATTCCAAATATTCCGAAAAACTACCGAATAACATCCCCCCAACCCCCTTCAAAGGGGGAGAAGACTTGGGGGAAACTAAATTTTTGAATCAACTAATGCAACTTATATTGCTCACAAAAAATCGAATCGTTTTAAAAGAATGGTTTGAACTAAATTGGAAAAAAATCATCGCCTATTTTTCAATTATTGGCATAACGTTAATTGCTTTATTTATCCCATTAATCAACGGCGTATTCCTCACTAATTTTGGCGATAGTCTAAATCTCTATTTTCAGAAATTTGAATTTAATGGTAGTCTATACTATTTCTTCCGATGGATTGGCTTCCAAATAAAAGGCTATAATATTATTGGTACATTAGGCCCCATCTTGGCTTTGTCTGCGTTGACAGGCATTCTTCTAATTACCTTTTTAGAACAAAATACAGATTGGTCAAAACTATTTGAGCGGATGCTTTTTGCGGTATGTTGTTATTTATTCTGTTCCGCGACGGTGCATCCTTGGTATGTGGCGATGCCGATTGTTTTTTGCTTATTTACTCGGTTTCGATTTCCGATTTTATGGTCAGGATTAATTTTTCTGACTTATATCAATTATAGTTATAGCGAATATTTTGAGAATTTATGGATGGTTGGAATAGAATATACTTTGGTTTTTGGGTATTTGATTTATGAAATCATGATTGAAAAATGTATAAAGATGTACTGATAATCAGATAGAGAGGCGGGTGTGTCTAGTATTTTTTTTGCTTTCCGAGAGGCAGAAACGATAATGGCATCTGTAACTAAGCCTTCCTCTAATACTACTTTCAAGTCATTGGTGGCACGAGTTATCTCTACCGATTTATCCGTAAAACCAGAATATTGGAGGATGGTAATAAATACATATATCGGCAATTCCAGCGACAAGAATATCCGCTGAAACTGCCATAATATTATTTAAGGACTGGTTATTCTCTAATTACTGTGTAAAGAGAGGCATTGGGTTTTAGGCCATCAACAGGTGGCGCACCAATTGCTTTTTGCATTTTTTTAGTAGCATCCATAAATGCTTTAGGGCTTTCCCAAATGGCAACATTGACCAGCAAAAATCTTGCATCCTCCTTAATAGATTGGTGTAATTTTGTAGAAATATATCCTGGTTGGATTTTGAGGAAATCACGACAATCTTCCCAATATTTTATGGATTTCGCTACCTTTCCAGTTGGTACTTCAAAAGAATTTATTAGCGTAATGTGCTTTGAAACTGTTTTTTCCATAGTAGATTTATTTTTGTTTTTTAAATTAGCTGTTTCTTCATTATTGCAAGACATGGTTAACATCAATGAACAGGCAATAAAAAGAAGGATTCCTAAGCGGATTAAATGATTATTCATCTGTATTTTTTTGATTAAACAATTTTTTCTAAGGAAAGCGATAAAAATAAATTTATCATTTGTCAGAGATTTAGCTAAATAAACGGTTCATTTTAAGTGTTTTAGTTAAATCTTTGACTCTAGAAAATGTAAATTTATTTTTATCTTACTACTAAGAACAGAAGCGTTATCCTTCATTCATTTATAAAAAAATGAAATAAAAGAGCACCAATTAAATAAGCTAGATAGTCCCAGTAATCCTTGGTGAAGTAAATGGACCATTTAGGAAAACCTTCTTCAAAGATTATAGCAAAAAATATAGTAGCCAAAGTAATTTCTAAAATAGAAAAATGATAGCTTTTTTGAAAAGTTGACTTAAAATATTTAGCAATAATGAACTGTCGTTCTTGTAATAGAAGTCCTAATAAAATGGGCATGCAAAGCAGCGCATCAAGGTAATTATCAAGGCATCCTAAATTAAAATTTAGCATTTTTTGGGTGATTTGATGTAGGATTAAAAATAAGACACAACATACCCAAAACTTATTCTTAAAAACCTTCCATTCCATAAACTTAAATTACTGCCAAAAATGCAATGAATAAAGCAATCATGGCAATTGGCGATAAAATAATCATGATAATAATCCCAATAATTCGAACAAATATTTTCACTAAAGTCATACCGATAGCATCTTCTTTGTTGAGCGTTGCCAAATTATTCCACCATTTATAAGTGGCTGCTGCTTTATCGACCATTTGGTTGCTCAATTTTTTGCTGTCATCTTTTTCTTCATTATTTGTGGATGATTTATCTGCCATGTCTTCTGTTTTGTGGTTTGTATCAGATTAGGGAACTCTAAACCTAAAGCTGCCAATTTTTAATAATTAACGATGGTATTTTATAATCCCAATTACCGCCGATATAGCAGAAAGGGCTGTTATGATAATTCTGACTAAATGAAGTTTGCCCCAAATGATTAAGGTGTTCGGTATAGCTTCTATCGCAATTGTTTTATTCATAAAAGAGGTATTTGCTTTTACAAAGAAAACCATAGTAATAGCAATAACTCCCAATATAAGTAGGAAGGACAATAACCAATATAATCTACTATTGGTATTGCTCCAAGTGAGTATTAATGTGATAAGAGGCAAAGCAAAACTTAGCATCCCAAAAGGTCCAGTAGCATTGGAAATGCCTCCCGAATAGGTAGAAAACCAGCCTAAAAATTCTTCAGGTGGTATTTGTTTCCAAAAAGGAACATGAGCAGTATAAATACAAATCATGACACCACAAAAAGTAGCAAGAATTAGTACTGTGCTGAATTGACTTGCAATGATGATATTTTTCATAACAAATAGCAGAATTTTTATAGACGCTCATTTTTTATTTAAAAAAAATGTCTGTCGAAATAAAGCAAAGCTATGACTAAGAATGGTTCTAAAATTGTAAGAATCGGAAATCAGGCATTTTTTTTCGAATTTCTTTGGGAGAGAATCCTGTAATATTCTTCACAGAATTGGTGAAATGAGATTGGTCAGAATAGTTTTGTGAATAAGTAATTGATGTTAAAGAATCAGCAGAGTTTTTCATCTCAAATACAGATTGCTTAAGTCTTAGCAAATGAATATATTCTTTTGGCGAACAACCTATATTTTTGTAAAAATGATTTCTAAGTGTTCTATTTGTAATTCCTATTTTCTTTGAAATTTCTGAAATTTCAATGTTTCCACGATTCTTTTCTATAAGCTCAACTGCATGGATAATCGTGCTTAAATCTTTGGTTAAGAGCGAATCTAAAAAAGCACTTTCAACTTCCTCAAACATTTGCTTAGGCAAGGAACACTTATTTATTGTTTCTATGAATGATTTTGCTCTATATTCAAAAAGGTCTGTTGTTTTAATTAACCATGGAAGTTTTGAAATATTTTCCTTGGTGAAAAATGCTAAGGCGTAAGGTTTTATATGAGCACCCAGAATTTTAACTCTTTCAGTTAAGGGTTTTACGGATATTTTGTTAGTGGATATTCTTGATATGATGATATCTGCTTTAGCAGTTTCACTTAAAGTGTGGTTCGTAACTAAAAATGGGGAGTCAAAAAAATAGCCAAATGTAATTCTAGGAAAAGGAAATACATGTTCACTTTTTAAGGTCAATTCCTCTACGGAAATATCAATGAAAAAATAGTAATCAACTAAATTCCGTAAAAGAATATTAGCAGGCTTCTGCATGTTAAAGTCATTGTTCATAATGCTTATTTTTTTCCTTGACCTTCAATAATCTCCATTGCATGAACAATTATTGATACACTCGAATTCTCTGCAATTTACTTAACTTTGATATACTATTTTAATAAGTTCAGCTTATAATGGAGTTTGCTTGGGTTATTTTAAGGAAGTCTACGAAATTTTCTTTTCCATCCATCACCATTGGTTGAAGAATACCTACCATACGTTTAAAAAACTTTGTGCCTTATTTATTTTCAACTACTTTTAGGCGATTTGATTCAATTTTTAGGTAAATAAGATAGGCATAGCAAATGGCAAGAATAGGGCTACATATTTCAATAAACATCTTTTTCTTCCTGTGGATGTTTCTAGTAAAAGTAGAAGTCTTAGGTGTAAAAGGGGCATTCTTCCATACCTTATTGAATTTGGGGATGTGGGTCGGGCTATTCTATGCACATGGCAAATTTTTGGTTAATCTTTTTTTTGAATCAAAAAAATACGGCCAGTTTGCGATAGGTAGTGTCGTGTTGATAGCCATCTATTTATTCATGCGATTTATTATTATCAATCCTTTATTAGAGTCTATTTATCCACAAAATAGTATACTAAGTACTGGAAGGTTTCACTATTTAATCGCATTGATGTCCATTTTGGTGCTTATTTTTAGTACCTTATTTCATTTATTAATCAATCGATATCAAAAAGAAAAAACCAACCAGTTATTGATTCAAGAACATCAAGCCGCTGAGTTACAGTTTTTGAAAGCTCAAATCAATCCACATTTTCTGTTTAACACCTTAAATAATATTTATTCGCTATCCATCCTTCAATCGCCCAAGGCCCCTCAAATGGTTTTGCAATTATCTCAATTATTGCGCTATGTATTGTATGAAAGTCAAAACAAAAAAGTGTCGCTATCAGGGGAACTGACGCAAATTGAAAAATATATCGCCCTCTTTCAATTAAAAAATGAAACACCTGTTAATATTCAATTTGAAAAAGAAGGCCCTATTAATGGTCAAAAAATTGAACCCATGATGCTCATTCCTTTAGTAGAGAATGCTTTAAAGCATTGCGATTTTGATACCAACGAAAAAGCTTATGCCAAGATAGAAGTACAGATGATAGGTAATATACTTCATTTTTCGACGATTAACTCTAAGAATGATACTAATCAACAGAAAGATGATGTGGGTGGTGTTGGATTGAAAAATATTCGGAAACGATTGGCATTGAATTACCCCAATCAGCATGAGTTGCACATCAATAATTTGGAATACACTTTTGAGGTGCGTCTAAAGATACCCGTTGCTTAGACGGTGGCAAAAATCAAAAATCATAAATTTTAAATCATATATCATAAATCTATCTAGTTTTTACGTGACAGATTTATTATTTAAGATGTATGAACTATAATTTATGATTTTTCGAAACCCAATCCACCACCATTTTATCTGCCAAATTATGTCTAAGCTTAAATAAATAATATCAATAGATGCAAACAAAATTATGGAAAGAACCCCTATTTCATTTTCTACTAACTGGGGGCGGTTTATTTCTTTTATACGGTTTTATCAATCCGAGTGCCGAACAGATAGACAATAACGTCATTCAGATAGATAACAGTGATGTAGAAAGATTGGCAAAAGTCTATCAGCAAAATTGGAATATGCCGCCCGATAGTACCAGTCTAGAGAAATTGTTAGCAGCAGAAGTAAAAGCAGAAGTATTTTATCGAGAGGCATTGTGGAGGCAATTAGGCCATAATGATGAAATTACTCGTCGTCGATTAAAACAGAAATATGAATTTTTAGTAAAAGGTTTAGCCGATAGTCAGCAACCAAGTGTCAAGGAGTTAAGGCGTTTTATACTAAGCTACCTTTAAAATTAATTTATGCAAAAAATAAAAGTTTTATTGGTTGATGATGAATTTTTAGCCTTACAATTATTGGAAAATTTTGTTAAAAAAGTGCCAGACTTGGAAATGGTAGCTAAAACAAAATCACCTATAGATGCACAAAATATTTTGAATAGAGATAATATTGATTTACTCTTTTTAGATATTCAAATGCCAACTTTGAGTGGGATTAATTTATTGAAAAACTTAAAAAATCCACCCCTCACTATTTTTACAACTGCCTATTCCGACTATGCTTTGACTGCTTTTGATTTGAATGTGATAGACTATTTGTTAAAACCTTTTTCTTTTGAACGGTTTTTGCAAGCAGTCTATAAAGCCAAAACACAATTGCCTAAATCTACTTTTCCTAATAGAAAAGAAGGTTCCATTTTTTTGAGTGTAAAAGCAGATGGTAAAATTGTCAAAGTATTTTTTGACGATATTTTATTTATTGAAGGATTGAAGGAATACGTCAAAATCGTTTGTGCAACCAAAAATATTGTCACTTTTGAACGACTAAAAAACTTAGAGGCTATCCTATCTGCTAGTCAATTTTTGCGGGTTCATAAATCTTATATTATCAACACGACAAAGGTTACTTCTATCGAAGGGAATTTATTGACGATTGGGACGCATTTTATACCTATTAGTCGAGGTAAAAAGGAAATGGTTATGAGACAAATTTTTTAATAAAAGATTTATAAAATTTAACCACCTCTATTATATTGATTTTTATGACTTAGATTATTTTAGCTAGTACAGAATATTAAGAGTTAAACCGAGCAAAAATCGTTTCATTCACAAAATCAACGTACTTGTCTACCTCTTCTTTATCAAAAGTATCTAGGCCATATTGTCGTTTATAATGAAAAGAAAGAGCGAAAAACATATTAGCTGCACCTAATACTAAACTGTGTAAATGAGCAGGAGAAAGGCCTAGCGTTTTTTCTAAAGCCTGATTGTTAGGCCCTGCTTGTGTTCCAAATTGCTCATGAATAGGGGTTAAGATTTTATCCATCATCCATTCTGCTCGGTGAGACTCGTTACTTATTTCATGGAAGGCAATCTTAAAAAATTCAGGGCGTTTGGCAGAGAAATAGATAAACTGCCGATTATAGGCTTTCATCAAAGCAATACCTTCTAAGTCCTTGAAATAACTTTCTATTTCTTTAAGATGTTGCATTAATTCATCTCCCAATCTAGTAACGGCTAGTTTCCATAATTCTTCTTTCGTTTTTATATGATATTGTAATAAGGACGTTGATAAGTTGGCATGTTGCGCAATATGCTTTATCTGTGCGCCATCGAATCCTTTTTTAGAGAAAATAATGGCTGCTGCATCTAATACCTCCGATAAATCTTTGTTAGCAAATGGTCTACCTCTTTTCTTGCTCTTTTTTTTTGTTCCTAACTCCATGCGCTATTTATTTGTATTACAAACTAATTAATAAGGTGATTTTAGAATTGTTGAATAATTATTTTTCAATATTGCCTCTTTAGCAATAATAAAGACATTCAAAACCTACAGCCGTAAATATAAACTTTTTTAAGCAAAAGTCTATATTTTTTTCGCTACAGGCCGTATCAATGTATTTCTAATTTAATTTTAATTGATAATCATTCTGTCTAATTTATTACTTTTCTTATTAGTTTATCGCAAATATTATTTGTTAAATAAAGTTCTATTGCAATAAAAGCAGAATTTAATTTTCTTTCTATCTTTTATTGAAAGAAAATATTATAATTATTAGGATAGGTAAAAGAATAATGATTTATTTGTTTTTTATTTATTTGTATTTTAAACCAAATAATTGTTTTTTATAGTAAATGTTTAAATCATTTTAAGTAATTATTATTCAAATAATTGGCTTGAATTACAAATAAAATATACTCATCAAAATGATGTCAAACGAAAAACATTTAGCCAAACTAAATAACTGGTATGCCCCCTCGTACAAGCGACTAATAGTGGTTATTTGTTTTTTATATGCTTGGTTGGGACACTTTCCTATAGATGCCTTTGGGCAGCAAACGGATACCTTACCATTTGCGCAATCACCGAATATATTATTAATCATCGCTGATGATTTAGGCTATTCAGATATAGGAGCATTTGGGGGGGAAATTCATACACCAATTTTAGACAAATTGGCTACCCAAGGCATCAAGTTTAGCAATTTTCATACCTTGCCTACCTGTTCTCCAACGCGCTCTGTTTTATTGACAGGTACGGATAATCATATTGCAGGTTTAGGAGGGCAAGCACCAGCAGGAGTCACAGAATATCAACAACAACATCCAGGTTATGAAGGCTATCTAAATCATCGAGTGGCTACTTTGCCTGCGGTACTTCAAAACGCAGGTTACCAAACTTACCATGTTGGGAAATGGCATTTAGGAGAAGAAAAAGGGCTTAAACCTTCCGACCGAGGATTCAAAGAAAGTTTTACGCTATTACAGGGTGGAGCTAATCACTATGCTGACCAGAAACCTATCAACAAACGATAGCTGTTCTGTAGCTTTAGTTTACACACCTAAGACGGCTGATATTGAAACAATAGCTGGGGTCACCCACGCTCGACATCCTGCCAAGGGTTCTGCGCCCGGTACGGTACAGCATATCGCTTTCAATGTACCTACCGTAGCAGATATGCTGAATTTAAGAGACCGAATGCGTTCAAAAGGGGTCAATGTGTTAGGGCCATTAGACCACGGTATGTGTCACTCTATGTACTTTGGAGGTCCAGAAAATCTAACTTTAGAGGTGGCCACCTCAGAAATTCCTATTAGCCCAAAACTTTGGATAGACCAAGAAGTAGTGGAACTAGCAGGTATCAATGAATCCGAATTAGCCACTTATATAACGCCTCCAGCATTTACTGGTCAGGGTGGAAAAGTGCCGCAACCTAAAAAAGAGGACGCTCCCTATCATTTGGTTTATGATGGCCCTCATGGAGATAAGATTTTAAATATGTCAGATGAAGAGTTGAATAAGCTGGCTAGTTTTCCGAATGCTCCTAATAGTGATTTGTGACTAGTGATTTGTGACTAGTGATAGGTGATTAGTTGGGTTTTTGCTAACTTTCAATTTATGTACCTTAATTAAAGGTTTGAACGCTATGTTTAGCAGAATATTATCAGCAGATGGTTTACGTAAAGTGGACAATCAAACCGTCAAACAATCAAACAATCTTAAAATATGGAAATAGAAACCCATTCTTTAGGCGAACTAAATGCCTACCGATTTCAAGGAGAAGATGCCAAATATGCCTTAATCATTTCTCATGGCTTAGGTGGCCATGGTGGTATTTATAATATATTTTGTCAACACCATGCGCCAAAAGGAGCAGATATATGGAGTTTTGATGCCCCCGGTCATGGTCGCTCAAATTTGACCCGTCCTAGAGGAAGTTGGACGATGGCCGAATGGGCGCAAGCCAGTCGAGATTTTGCGGCACATGTCAAAGAATTAACCAGCTTACCAGTCTTTACTTTAGGGTCAAGTATGGGCGTTAGTGCAGCCATTTCTGCGATTGATTCACCTGCGGTAACTGGTGCTATATGTATGGGTTCACTAGCGGTGCCTGGAAGTCAGGTCGTCAAAATGGGAGCACTCTATATGCGTAGTGAAGATATTCAAAAAATGATTGAGCGATTTGGGCGAGGACTCAGATTGGATATTGATTTGTTTTTTGATTTTGATAAAGACTACGGTATTCCAAATGCAAGAGAAGCTAAACTGCAAGACCCACTAAACACTTGGTCTTATGATTTAGCCTCTTGGGTGTCTTTGTTCACTTATGAACCACCACAAGCATTATCCGATAATACCAAGCCCGTGCTTTATGCCTATGGCGAAAAAGACGAACTGGTTCCAGCACCAGCGTTGCAAATGGTGGCTGCTGAAATTGGAGGGGAAGTTACCATTAAGATGTTTAAAGATGCTCCTCACCAATTGATGTTATTCCGTACAGAGGAGTTTTCGGATGCGGTACAAAAATTTTGTTTGGCGAATATTTAAAGAGAGCGTTTTATTGTGTCTAGCTTACCTATTTTAGTTAAGCTAGACATAAAGAATGGATAAAAAATATTGAGAGATTAAGATGCAATCTTAATCTATCGGTATCGTGCAAGCTCGTCCTGTTTTTATGTGGGTGGAAGTAACTAAAACCTTATAATGCCCCATATACAATGAATAATCCAGTACTAATAAATAATTTATAGCCTGAAAATATTCCCTTTTTTCATATTTGGTAAGTCCGAATGGCAATCTATTTGAGAAAAGTCAAAAAAGCAAGATTTTTTATAAATTTTGCCCAATAATTGACCGCTATTTTGCCTTATTAAAACAGAAAACCCTTGCAAATAATTGATTTACAAGGGTTTAACTATTATGTATGCGCCTCTTCTAGGGCTCGAACCTAGGACCTACGGATTAACAGTCCGGCGCTCTAACCAGCTGAGCTAAAGAGGCATGATTTATCTACATCTAAGAAGAAGTAGAATGGTTATAATTAAGCTTTAAAAGCGTAATTTATTTTAGTAAGCTTCCTAACTTTTTAGAAGCGAGTGCAAATTTAAATCATTCTAAAATAACTTGCAACACTTTTTAAAAAAAAAGTTATATTTTTTTTCTATTAAGTATATAACCTTTTTAAGTGCAAATAGTATAACTAACTTTGTGGAACAAAAGTTTCATTGCTAAAAAGTAATTTTTAAAAATTAAAGTAAATAGATATGAGTTTAATTATAGTTGGTACGGTTGCCTTTGATACCATCGAAACGCCTTTTGGAAAGGCAGATATGGTTGTTGGAGGTGCTGCTTTATATGGTAGCATTGCAGCTTCTCATTATACAAATGATGTACAGTTGGTTTCTGTCATTGGAGAAGATTTTCCGAAAGAAGAATTGACGTATATGGCATCAAGAGGCATTAACCAAGAAGGCTTGCAGCTGAAAGAAGGGGAGAAGTCTTTTTATTGGTCTGGTCGCTACCACGATAATATGAACAAGCGAGATACATTGGTGACGGATTTAAATGTATTGGCCTCTTTTGATCCTGTTTTACCAGATAGTTATAAAGAGTCGGAATATGTGATGTTGGGGAATTTACAGCCAGAAGTGCAAATGCGAGTCATTGAGCAAATGAATAAGCGACCAAAGTTGATTATCATGGATACCATGAATTTTTGGATGGACATTGCTATGGATAGCTTGAAAAAAACAATCGCTAAAATTGATGTCTTGACGATTAATGATGAAGAAGCTCGACAATTATCTGGTGAATATTCTTTAGTGAAAGCAGCGGCTAAAATTTTGGACATGGGCCCAACATACTTAGTCATTAAGAAGGGAGAGCATGGTGCTTTATTATTTGATAAAAATAATGTTTTCTCTGCACCCGCTTTACCATTAGCAGAAGTATATGATCCAACAGGAGCAGGAGATACTTTTGCAGGTGCTTTTGCAGGGTACATTGCGCAAACGGATGATATTTCTTTTGAAAACATGAAAAGAGCCATTATTCACGGATCTGCAATGGCTTCTTTCTGTGTAGAGAAATTTAGTAACCAGCGTTTAAAGGAATTGACGAATGCAGAAATAGAAGCACGTTTACAGAAGTTTGTTGATTTGACAACCTTTGATTTGGCATTAGCAGAAGTTGCCTAATTTTTAAGTTGTATAGATACAAGCTAGTATAAAAATAAGATAGGAAGGTTATTAGGTTTCATTGATTGTAAATAGGGCTTTTGTAAGCAAATCTCTATCTATGATTGATAAAACTTAATGACCTTCTTGTTTTAGCGCAAGTAGCCGACTTATTCTACCTTTTATAGTAATATCTCTTTATAATCCTCGTTAATAACAGGTATTTAATCTCGAATTTAATTCAGGACGTTAAAATGAACATACAAAATAGATTTAAGCGATATTTTTTAGGCCTTTTTTGTTGCTTTACTTTATGCAATGTACAAGCACAAGAAGGTGTTGAATTTGGTGGGTATCTAGGCGCAAGTCATTATTTTGGAGACTTGAATACAGATTTTTCGCTTAACAACCCAGGATTGACCATAGGCTTTTTAGGTCGATATAACTTTAATGAGCGAATAGCTATTAAGCTAACGGGAACGGTAGGACAAGTTAGTGCCTATGATTTTGATTCTAATAATACTTTTGAGCAGAGAAGAAATCTAGACTTCCAATCTCGTGTTTTAGATGTTTCTGGACAGTTTGAATTTAATTTCTTACCTTATGTTCATGGTAGTAAAACCCAATTTTTTACCCCCTATCTATTTGCAGGACTTTCCGTAACAAATTTTAATCCACAGACAGAAATTTGTAATAGTAATCCTAGTACACCTGTTTCAATTTGTAATGGAAATACGAGTTTAGTCAGTTTACGTCCATTGGGTACAGAAGGACAGTTTAAAGGGGAAGAATATTATACGACTACTGGAGGGCTCGCTTTTGGGGCGGGATTTAAAGTATCACTCAATTATGAATGGAGTATTAATGTAGAGCTAAGTGGTCGGCGTTTGTTTACCGATTATCTAGATGATGTAAGTAGTGTATATGCGGACATAGATGATATTCAGAATCTTCGAGGACCTGTTGCTGCAGCACTAGCAGATCGCTCGGATCCAATTATTGGGGAAACAGGGAGACAGCGGGGCAGTAGTAAGACAAAAGATGCGCTTGGTTTTTTAACCATTGGTATCGTTTACTATTTTGGTGATTTGAAATGCCCTACGCCGAAGTAGCAGTTTGCAGTTAAGAGGTGTGAACCATAGGTCAGGCTAACAGATTCAAATTGATAGAAAAATGCGAAAATGTCACGAAAAATCGTTAAAAACGACTAAGATATTGATTTTAAGATGCAATCCATAGCCGTCAGGCTAAGAAAAATAATCGTTGATAATCAGCAACTTACGATGATGTCGATATTTTAAGATGCAATCTTAAAATATCGACATCATCGTAAGTTGCTTGCAAAAATCCAGATTTTGAATCGTTAGCCTGACGGCTATGGATGCAATCTTAAAATATCGACACCATCGTTTTGAGACAGCCTCTTCTCAATGACAATTGTAATAGTGCCAGCTGTTAACTGTAGTACTGCCAACTGCCTACTGTAATACTGCTAACTTATTTAGTACCAACCAACTTCAATCCTAAATCAAACTCATCATAAATAGTCTTGTCTCCTAAATTATCGAAGAAACTACCAGAACCGTATTTTACATTAAAATCAGAACGATCAATTGTAATAGCTGCGGTTGCTACTGGTACACCTGTTGAATTATCGATGTTAGCATTAAATCGAATTTCTTTAGTTGTTTTTTTAATCGTTAAGTTACCTGTTATTTTATAGTCGCCAGGCTTTCCTCTAGACACTACTTTTGTGATGTCAAATTTAGCTGTTGGGTAAGTTGCAACGCCAAAGAAATCATCAGACTTTAAATGGCCTACTAATTTTCCTGCATACTCCCCCTGTAAATCCGTACAAGCAAGTGTTGTCATATCAATTTCGAAACTTCCACCAGTTAAAGCATCACCATCATAAATAAAGTTACCATTTTTTACGGCAATTGTTCCTGCATGCTCGCCTGTTACTTTGTATCCTTTCCAAGTTACTTGGCTTGCTGCGGTATCAACTGCTACATTTACAGTCGTGGTAAAAGCAAAAACAATAAAAGCGAATAAAGTTAACAAGGTGAAAAATCTTACACTTTTCATAATCAAAAATTTGTTTAAAATAATTAAAATAATGTTATAACATTGATTTAGTTAAAATAAAACTGCAAATTTTATTATTTGCAGTAGTTTTATTTTATCCTCTCAATTTGTCTAATAATTTACTCAGTACTTCCGCCTCTTCTTCACTCAATTCTTTAAAAATAGCGTCCATTTTTTGCTCAAGATTAGCAATGTTTTCTAATAACTCAATTCCTTTTGCACTCAAACTTACATCTACTAATCTTTTATCAGAGGAGCAGGTGTTTCGTACAACTAAGCCCCTTTGATGCATCCGCTCAACCATTCTAGAAGCATCCGACATTTTATCCAGTAATCGCTCTCTAATAGTTGAAGTTGTAATGGGGGTTGCTGCTCCTTTCAAAATCCTTAACACATTATATTGTTTCATCGTAATGCCGTAAGGTTTTAAGTGTTGTCTTAACTGATCTGTTACCCAATTATGCGTATAGATCAAGTTGACCATTGCCATTTGGTGATTATTCCTAAAAGGTCGCTTTTGTTGTATTGCTTCTTCTATTTTCATCTCTTCTAGAATCATATTAATGTTATAACATTAAACTTAAAACTTAGTTTAATGAAAATCGGTTTTTTTTCAATTTTATAAAAAACGAGTGATTCTAAAGAAGAATCGCTCGTTTTCTATATCTATGAATAGTAACGTTTTTTTTAATTTTAGTATTTATGCTAATTCTATTTCTTGCCCTAGTTTAGGAGTGACGACCTCTTTAAGCCCATTTTTATTCAAAAAGGTTGTAAACTTTTCTTGTGTTTTCTTTTCACCATGCACTAAGAATAATTTTTTCAATCCTTTTTTCTGATTGTCTAAGAAATGTAGAATCTCCTGCCTATCTGCATGGGCAGAAAAAGAGTCCATTGTTTCTACATCTGCGATTACTTGCTTGTGTTCGCCATATAACTTAATAGAGGTTACTCCATTTTTCAGCATCCCTCCAGGTGTATTGGGGGAACAGTAACCAACGATTAGAAAAGTATTTTTCTTATTTTCAATACTATTGTATAAATGATGCCTAACTCGTCCAGCGTTCATCATGCCAGAAGAACTGATAATAATACAAGGCTCATGAGAATAATTTAATTGCTTGGATAAAGCTACATCTTTTACATAGGTTAAATCATTAAAACCAAAGGGATTGTCATCCAGTAGCATATATTCATGCAAGTCGTCATCATAACATTCTGGATGTGCCCCAAAAATAGTCGTTGCATTTACAGCTAATGGACTATCTACATAAACGGGTATTTTAGGTAATACGCCTGCTGTTTCCATCTGGTCAAGCATGTAGACAATTTCTTGTGTCCGACCGATACTAAAAGCTGGAATAATCAATTTCCCTCGTTTTTTGACACAAGTTTCTTTAATAATGCGTAAGAATTTTTCTTCCTCCCCTGGTTTTCCTGTATGGTCTTTATCCCCATAAGTAGATTCACAAATCATATAATCTACTTCGGGCATAGGTAAAGGGTCTCTTAAAATGGGGCGATCTGGTCGGCCGATATCGCCAGAGAAACCAAGCATTGTTTGTTTCCCGTTTTTTTCTGAAATTCTTAGTGTTACACTTGCACTTCCTAAAATATGTCCTGCATCTCTAAAAAAGACTTCTACTTCATCGCTAATTCTAAACCATCGCTCATAAGCATAGCCAACAAACAAATTCATTGTATCCGTTACATTTTTGCTAGTATATAATGGTTGCTTTGGTTTCTTCTTACTATTCTTCTTTTTCTTTAATCTTTTGTTATAATATTCTGCATCTCGTTCTTGGATTTTCGCACTATCTAAGAGCATAATCGAACAGAGGCTTCTGGTTGCATGAGTACTATGAATGCAACCTTCAAACCCGTCTTTTACCAGTTTAGGAATTCTACCACTATGGTCAATATGCGCATGCGACAAAATCATACAATCAATTTGCTTAGGATCGAAATACCAAGTTTCATTAAAATTTTGCATGTCTTTATTGCGACCTTGATATAATCCACAATCTAGTAATACTTGATAGCCACTATCTAATGTAATTAAATGCGCACTTCCCGTTACTTCTTGCGCTGCTCCACAAAATTTTATCGTCATTTTGAAGTTCTTTGATTATTTGTTAGGCGATAAAATAAAAATAATTCACTTTATTTTCACCCAATTACTAATAATTAATAAGACACTATAGAAAGGTAGGTTTTGTTATCATATCTAACTATCCTTATTATTGATTAGAAGGTAATGATAACGATTTTTTTAAAAGAAATTCTTTCTCATAGTCCTATTATAATACATATTTGGGCATGAAGATAAGAAAAAAGCAAAACTTTTGTTGATGGATTCGGTCATTTATGAAAATAATCGATTATAGTCGCGTATACATTACCGTATCTTTTCCCGCTAAAGTTGATTAAAATCTTTCAAATGACGCCAAAAAAAAATGAGCTAAAGCATTTACAGCTTTAACTCATTTTTTATTTTTTAATGAAGTATTAAATGAAGCGCTAAAATTAAGCTACGCCCATTTTATTGAAAACATCCATTACTGCTGTTACGTGATCCGCAGATTGGTGTAATAACTTTGTCTCATCTTCATTCAACTGAAGTTCTAATACTGCTTCGATTCCGTTTGTCCCTAATTTCACAGGAACGCCTAAGAACATATCGCTTAAGCCATACTCTCCGTTTAATTTAGCACAACAAGGGAAGATTCTATTTTCGTTTTTCACGATAGATTCTACCATTTGAGCTGCCGCTGCACCTGGCGCATACCAAGCAGAAGTACCCATCAATTTCACTAATTCACCACCACCTTTTTTGGTACGCTCTACGATAGCGTTCAATTTATCTTCTCCAATCATTTCTGTTACAGGAATACCCGCAACGGTTGTATATCTTGGTAAAGGTACCATCGTATCACCGTGTCCACCCATTAATACTGCTTGCAAGTCTTTTGGCGAAACATTTAACTCTGTTGCCAAAAATGCTCTATATCGAGCAGTATCTAAAATACCAGCCATTCCAAATACTCGCTTATCACTTAAGCCTGATGCTTTATGCGCTGCATAAGTCATTACATCCAATGGATTAGAAACGATAATGATGATTGGATTCGCTGAATGCTCCATAATTGATTTTGTTACAGAAGTAACAATCTTTGCGTTAGTAGAAATTAAATCATCTCTACTCATACCTGGACGACGAGGAATACCTGCTGTGATTACTACGATGTCAGAATTAGCGGTATCCGCATAATCATCTGTTCCTTTCAAAGCCGTACTATAATAATCAATAGGGGCTTGTTGCCAGCTATCTAAAGCCTTTCCACGAGCCATGTCTCCTTTAATATCTAATAAAACAACTTCTTTTACGATGTCTTTGTGTGCTAGTACGTTAGCAACAGTTGCCCCCACATTTCCAGCTCCCACTACGGTTACTTTACTCATAATTGATAAGTGTTAATTTAACAGGATTGATTAATTTTTATGAATTATTATTCCTACTTACATATTCGGAATATATACTATGATAATACATGAGAATACCTAATAAAGTTGGCATTTTCATAGAAAAACGCAAAAATAAGGATATTTAGGTAGGAATGAAATAGTTTGGTCGGAATACTTAGTAACGGATAAGAAATAAGTTGGATATTTTGTACTTGATCCCCCACGAATTTATTATCCCCATGAATTAGAGTTGTTCAAATTATTTTTTGAGTATTACTTAGGGCTTTCTTATAAAATAGCGTTGCTTAAACTTTAGTAATTTTCAATTTTCAATTTAAAATTTTCAAACAAAATACAGCTTGGATTACAACATGGTTAACGATAAATGATTTAAAATCAGACATAAATTTGAATAGAGCGTAGAGACTCGAGAATCGAGATGAAAAATCATTAGACTTCTTAGCTGAAAAAATACTCGATTTGCAACTAAGCAAGTCTCTTTTCTCTATTGTCGCTTCTCTTTTCTCAAAACTGAATGGGTTTGAAGATAAATGACAAAAAAAATCCCTGCATCGTTAACTGATACAGGGATTTTTTATTCGATATTTAAACTAAAAAAGATTAGTAGCTTACGCCTAACGCCTTCATCGTTTCAACATCCAAGCTACCAATTGGTAAACCATTATCTTTTTGGAATTTAACTAAAGCAGCTTTAGTTTGAGTCCCGATAATGTTATCAATAGGACCTGGGTTATATCCTCTATCTTTAAGTGCTCTTTGAATCTGACGATTCAATTCAGCAGTAACTTTATAGTTACAAACAACTTCTCTCCATTCTGTGAACCCACCTTTCTTTACTAATTTACGTTTAGTAACAGTTGTGTATTCAGCAGGAATTTCGATTTCACGAGTGCTAGCAGCAGTCTTCAATACACGCTTAGAAGCAGTTGTGTATTGCGCAGGAATTGCTTCTTCTCTTGTCGTTGCAGCAGATGCTACTACTTGTGATGTGATTGTTGCATATTCTGCAGGAATTTCTTCCTCTCTTGTTGTTGCAGGTGTCTTGACTACTCGCTTAGTAACAGTTGTGTATTGAGCTGGAATTGCCTCTTCTCTTACACTTGCTGGAGTTTTTACTACTTTCTTAGTTACTGTTTTGTACTCTGCAGGAATTACTTCTTCTCTAGTCGTTGCTGGAGTTTTTAATACTCGCTTAGTAACGGTCTTGTATTCCGCAGGAATTGTTTCTTCTCTAGTCGTTGCTGGAGTTTTTACTACTCGCTTAGACATTGTCTTATATTCCGCAGGTACTGGTGTGGTTTTGATACAATCTTCACCGCTAGCAGTATATCCAGCAGCACAAGCTTTTCTCGTACGCTTAGTAACTGTTTTGTATTCAGCAGGAACTTCTACTAAACACCATACTAAACAGTCATTAGGATCAGCAGATAAACAGTTTTTGTCCGCTTTACGCTTTACCCACTTTGTAGAAGCAGGTGCAACCTCAACTCTTTCCGTTGTTGTTTCGTATTGAGCAGGTACTCTGTCAATCTTTGTAGATGCATCTTTAGAAACTACCTGTTCTGTTACTGTCTCGTATTCAGCAGGAACAGGAATCATTCGCTTAGATGCTGCTTTTACTAATACTTGCTCAGATTTAGTTTCGTAAGTAGCAGGAACTGCGATTAAACGCTTAGTTGCTTCTTTTACTAATACTTGCTCTGTTACAGTTTCGTAAGTAGCAGGAACTGCTACCATTTTCTTAGAAGCTTCTGCTACTAATACTTGCTCAGACTTGGTTTCGTATTCAGCAGGAACGTAAACTAATCGTTTAGACGCTTCCTTAACCATTACTTGCTCTGTCTTAGTTTCATACTTAGCAGGAACTGCAATTAGTCTGCTTGCAGCAGCAGTTTTTTCCATTTGCTCAGTAACTGTTTCATATTGAGCAGGTACGACTTCAACTCTTTTAGAAGCTGCTTTAGTTTCGATTTGTTCTGTTACGGTTTCATATTCGTCACCGATCAAACACTTAGCGTAGCACTTTCCTGGTTCTTTTCCAACAGGATCACTATCACTTGGTTGCGCAGACAACGTGATAAAACCTAGCATAAGTACCGTGGTAAATAAAAAACTTAAATTTTTCATGATTGAAATGCCAGTTTTGTGAATTAAAAATAATGAGTTTGTTATTATTGAATTATTTATATACGATATATTTTACTGTATTGATTACCAAAGTGTTACATCGTTTTTCGCAAATTTAGGATATATTTTTGGGATAACATAAATAATATTTGGTAATGTTCTTACTTTGTAGTCCGAAATCGCTAATTTCAGACATTGGCGTTACTTTCCCTCCTTTAAAAAGAATTAAAATTTCTTCTTTGGAAATGGTGTATATATTATTTGATTCTTTTCCGCTAATTATTAATTGCTTGGCTGATTGTAGGCTGATGGGAAACTTCTGACTGATTTTCTGACGAATCTTTTCTAGATAGTCACTTCTGAATGGTTGATTACTAAACTCAATTTTAAATAAATTTCTATTTAATATGGATTTAGCAAAATAAGCTAATAAAAAATCGTCAGAAGTTGTAAAGTTTTTTAGTGCTGAATATATATCAAAATCGTCTAATAAGGAGAAATGTGTTAGTAGTTCTCTCTTTTCTTTTTTATTAAAAGGTTTCTCGGGGCAATGATAAAGAAAATATGCAAGGTTTTCTGAAATATTTAGCTTTTTTTGCTGTTCTGCTAATTTTTTTGCTCTTTCTAATACCTTTACCAACATTTGCTCCGCTGAAACTACGGTTTTGTGTAAATACACTTGCCAATACATCAGTCTTCTTGCCATCAAAAATTTCTCTATAGAATAGATGCCTTTGCTCTCTACTACTAAATTTCCATCTTTAACAGATAACATTTTTATAATTCTATCATAACCGATTACTCCTTCATAAACACCTGTAAAAAAACTGTCTCTATTCAGATAATCCATTCGATCCATATCCAACTGACCTGAAATTAATTGGTGTAAAAACTGCTTAGGATATTCATTTTTGAAAATCTGAATGGCTAAAGACAACTTACCTTTAAATTCTTTATTTAATGCCTCCATAAAAAAAAGAGACAACTCTTCATGGTGTATATTGATCAAGGTTTTTTCTAAGGTATGAGAAAATGGACCATGTCCAATATCATGTAATAAAATACCTATCGATACGGCTTTTGCTTCCTTTGTAGAAATAGCTACTCCTTTTGATCGTAGTACCTCTATTGCTTGTGTCATCAAATGCATTGCTCCCAAGGCATGATGGAAACGAGTGTGTAAAGCACCAGGGTAAACGTGATCGGTTAGTCCGAGTTGCTTTATCCGACGTAAACGCTGAAAATAAGGATGCTCGATTAAATCAAAAATGATATTGTATGGGATGGTAATAAAACCATATACCGGATCATTGAAAATCTTTTTTTTATTCATGGACTAGTTTCGTAAATAATAACTAGTTGAATTAGCTTATTGAAGGATAGTCACATTGATGTGTGAGCCAGCCGTCTTGCTCCAACTTTTCAGCAAAGATATAAAAGGTATCGGTTATAGTTAATTGAGTAGACTAGAAAAGTAAAAGGCAGCCCTTGAGGGCTACCCATACTATGAGAAACGAAAGATCTTATTGTCGAATGATTAATACAAAGATATAACTTTTATATGTAATAAATATAAAATATTAAAAAAAATTCTATAATAGAAAAAATACGACAAACTATGTTTTTAATCCTATTTCTTTATTTCATTTTTACAGGGACTATTAACTTTAATAAACCTTGAAAATAAAAGGAGGTTAACTGATTGGTAATCAATTTATTTTGCCGAAAAAGTAAGGAAACCCTTTGTTTTTAAGCCTTTTTTGCCCATTAATGTAACTTACTTCCTTTAAATATTTTCTATTTCAAAAAAAATAAAAAAAGATTTAACGATTCCCCTAAAAAGGAAATGTAACTTTACTTTCTGCTTATCGAATAACTACTATCATTCTTTTCTAAGAATTGAATCAGCGAAAGGAATACATCTGATTATTGGCTTAAAATAAAGTTATCGTTGAGGATTATCTTAGAGGTCAAGATATGTAAACACTTCGTTAATAAATCTATGGATTATATTAACTTCTTTATTCAAATTACTAATTTGTCACCATGGTACAAACAGAAAATATTACATCGACTTCTACTATACAGTATGCTACTTGTCCACTTTGTAATGCTAAAAACATTGAATTAACTTTAGCTACCGAGGATTATTCTATTTCTAAGGATGCTTTTGAAATTTATGCTTGCCAAACTTGTGATTTTCATTTTACCCAAAATGCACCTTCTCCTGCGACCATTGCTCCGTATTATAAAAGTGATGTTTATATTTCCCATAGTGATACGAAAGAAGGTGTAGTGAATCGTTTGTACCATACGGCGAGAGACTTAATGTTGAAGAAGAAACAAAAATTAATACAAAAGTTAACGAAGGGGAAGCGTTTATTAGATATTGGTAGTGGTACAGGCTATTTTTTGAATCATATGCAATCAAATGGTTTCAAAGTAACAGGAGTGGAGATTGATGGTGATGCTAGAGCTAATACTCTTAAAAATTTCAATATTAAAGTGAATCCTCCACCAACTTTTTTAGATGGTAAATTAGCTGAAAAAGTAGATGTGATTACACTTTGGCATGTTTTAGAACACTTACACGACATGCATGGCTATATGCAAAGTATGCATCGTCAGTTGGCGGACGATGGTGTTGTACTAATAGCTGTCCCAAACCACAAGTCTTATGATGCGCAACATTATGGGAAATACTGGGCAGCTTACGATGTCCCTCGTCACCTTTGGCATTTTTCTCCAAAGACCGTTGCTAGATTAGCAGATAAAAATGGTTTTAAAGTAGTCGACCAAAAAAGATTACCATTAGATCCATTTTATAATTCCTTATTAAGTGAAAAATACCAAGCTAGTAAATTATCCCTTATCTTTGGCGGCTTAATTGGGTTGATTTCGCTTTTAGTGAGTTATGTCAATCCAACTCGGAGTACTTCTCCAATTTATATTTTAAAGAAAAAGTGATTGGTGATTAGTGATTGGTAATTAGTGAATTGTTTCGCTTGACCAACCAATAATTATCAGAAACCAATACTAAAAAATGAAAGTTAAGACAATTGCGATCGGTTGTGACCACGCTGGCTATCCATATAAAGCAGCCATTGTTAACATGTTAGATGAAAAAGGATATACGGTACTTGATTTTGGTACGCATACACCTGATTCTGTAGATTATCCTGATTTTGCGCATCCAACGGCTTCTAGTGTTGAAAGTGGAGAAGCAGATATGGGGATTTTATTATGTGGTAGTGGGAATGGCGTTTCTATTACTGCTAATAAACACCAAAAAATTCGTGCAGCTTTATGCTGGCAAAGAGAAATTGCGGAATTAGCTCGTTCTCATAATGATGCCAATATGATTTCTTTACCTGTTCGTTTTATAAGTGAATCTATGGCTTTAGATATGGTAACCGTATTTGTAGAAACAGAATTTGAAGGTGGGCGTCATGCTCGACGAGTGGGGAAGATGCCTTGTATGTAGTGTGGAATTAGCATTCAGATGTAGGGTACTAAAAAAAGATGTTACATCTGAATGCTGAAAGTAATTTATTTGGATACTGCTGGTTGTTCCGCCAATTTTTTCTGAAGCTTAGCCTTCAACGTATCTATTTTATTAATCAACTTATCAATTGATTGATTGTCAAATTTATCATTAGCCTGAACACTTTTTTCCGCTATATCATTAGCTGCTGCAACGCATCCTCTTATTTTTAAGATTTTATCATTCATAAGCTTTTTTTTATCCTTTTTTAAAATTTTAAGTCTTTCTTTGAGTTCTTCTAATTCTTCAATAGTAGCCCTATTTCAGTTTCAACAAAGCCACATTCTCAATATGGTGCGTATGAGGAAACATATCGACAGGCTGACATTTTACCACTTCATACTTTTCTGATAATACTTCGAAATCTCTCGCCTGCGTAGAAGGTTTACAACTGACATAAATTAACTTAGGGGCCTCCAATTCTAAAAGCATCTTGACTACTTTTGGATGCATGCCAGATCTTGGTGGATCGGTAATTAAAATATCTGGTTTACCATGTTTTTTAGCAAACTCAGGCGTTAGAATGTTTTTGACATCGCCTGCATAAAAGGTCGTATTGTCAATATTATTTCTAGTGGCATTTTCCTTCGCATCTTTTATGGCCAATTCTATCTCTTCAATACCAACTACTTGTTTACAATACTTAGCGATAAACAGCGCAATACTGCCAATCCCAGTATACAAATCATATACATTTTCGGTACCTTCAAAATCCGCAAAGTCGGCAATGACTTGATAGAGTGCCTCTGCTTGTTTGGTATTGGTTTGGAAAAACGATTTTGGGCCAATCTGGAAAGTTACGTCTCCCAAACGGTCTTCAACATAGGATTGGCCATGGTATAATTCCATCTCTAAATCATACATGAAATCATTGGTCTTGGTATTGATACAGTAGTAAACAGAAGTTAATCCAGGTATTCTTTTAATAATTTCATCTAAAATTCCTTGAATCTTTTTTTGGTCATTTTTATGAACACATAAAACCAACATGATCTCGCCCAAGGTCGTAATTCGCAACATTAATTGACGGAGAAAACCAACATTCTGACGGGCATCAAAGAATGCCAAATCTTGTTCAATAGCAATGTCTCTAACGGTATTCCTAATAAAATTGGAGGGTTCGTATTGTAAAAAACATTTATCAATATCAATCACTTTATCAAAAGCGCCTCCAGGATGAAAACCCAATACTTGTGCTTCATTGGGAATACCACTATCTATTTCTTCTCTAGTCAACCAGCGTTTGCTAGAAAAAGAAAATTCTAATTTATTTCGATAAAATTCTTGGTGCTTACAAGGCAAGATGGGCAACATCTCTTTGACTTCCACTTTCCCAATTCGCTGGATGACATTTCGGACATCTTTTTCTTTGAAGGCCAATTGTTGTTCGTAAGAAACATGTTGTAGTTTACAACCACCACAAAGATCAAAATGCTTGCAAATAGGGGTTACTCGACTAGCAGATCTTGTGTGGAATTTTTGAATGGTGCCTAAGAAAATAGATTTCTTTTTCCGTCTAGCTAAAACATCGACTACATCGCCTGGTGCAGCATCCTCCACAAAAATAGCGCGTCCTTCTGCATCTTTGCCAAAGCCTTTTCCCTTATCTGCTAAGTCCGTAATGGCTAATTTTTCTATAATGAATGGCTTTCTTCTATTTCTGCCCATGTAATTTAGTGATGAGTTATGAGTGATAAATGATGCGTGGCTGATTAATGCAAGCGCAAAATTAACGGGTTTATTCCGAAACTACTATTTTTGTGTGAGTTTATTACTGTCGCAAGTTTCCCCTTTGCCCTAAGCTCAATGCCCTAAGCCAAATACCTAAAATTATTCTATGAAAAAAGTATTAATCACTTTACCACTACCACCAAAAAGATTAGCTGCCATTAATCAACATATTACTGCGGACTGTATTCCAGGAGAGAAAGATTTGTATGAAGAAGTAGCTGAACGCATTGCAGACTATGAAGGTGTCCTTTTTCTTGGCCCAATGAAGAAAGGCATGGATGCCGCTTTATTGGCAAAAGCCAAAAAATTAAAGATCATCAGTAATTACGGGGTAGGGTATGATCGGGTAGATGTAGCTGCAGCGAAGACTCACAAAGTCATAGTGGCTAATACGCCGCATGCAGTAACTGCACCAACTGCAGATCTAGCGATAGGACTAATGTTGAGCCTTTGCCGCAGAATAGTGGTTAGTGATCGGGCCATTCGCAATAAAACACTAAAGAATTGGTATAATACCCAGTTGCATTCCATTTCTTTAAAAGGCAAAACTTTAGGTATTATTGGCATGGGGAGAATCGGAAAAGCGGTCGCAAAAAGGGCAAGTGCTTTTGGTATGAACATCATTTATTACCAAAGAAACCGTTTAGACGAAGCTATCGAACAAGAATATCAAGCAAGCTATTTACCCTTAAATGATTTATTACAACGGGTAGATATTTTATCTCCGCATATTCCTTTATCTCCGAGTACTCGGCAGTTAATCGGTGCTAAAGAACTGGCATTATTAAAACCGTCTGCTTTTATCGTCAATACCGCTAGAGGTGGTGTTTTTGATGAAACGGCACTAATTGAAGTTTTACAAGCAGGGAAAATTGCAGGTGCTGCCTTAGATGTTTTTGCGAAAGAGCCAACAGTTCCAGAAGCATTCTTGACGATGGAAAATGTTATTTTGACGCCGCATATTGGGACTGCGCCTAGTGAAGCCCGATCAGATATGTTTGAGGAAGGAATACAGAATTTGGTGGAATATTTTAGTGGGCAAGAGGTAACGAATCGAGTTGTTTAGTACAGTAGGCAGTTTGCAGTCAGCAGTATGACAATAAACGAGAATCCGTGGGGAAAATAACGAATTAGATTCCCCACGGATAACATATTTTATTCTACGACAATCTCTTTAATCCCAACACCATCCGTTGTATAAATTTTCACCCAATAAACACCCGAATCTAAGTTGGAGACGGGTAAAATTGTTTGGTAGTTGGTCAAAGCTTGATGAATTACTTTTTGACCTAGGGTGTTAAATATTTCTATTTGCCCATCTTTTAAAGCTACTTCTTTTGCCAAATCAACTATTAAATTTTCTTTAACTGGATTTGGGTAGACGTCAAACTGTTGAGTCAATAGCTGTTCTTCTGTATTAACTAGCGCATTTTCATCAAAAGTTACTGTTATCGCAGGGGTATCATCCGATACCGTTACGGGAATTTCTCTTCCTGAGGAATCAACGACGATTAAATCTATGATGTCTAATTCTATTTCAGTTGCTGAAAGACCTACAATAATATCCAATTCTAAAATGAAGGCAAACTCAGCAATCGAACCAGAACCATTAACACCTAATTGGTCAGTTTTTGTGATCGCGTAAGCCACTTGCCCTTCTTGAGCTAATAATTTTTGTCGATCTAAAATATTAGAATCTCCAATAAAAGAAGTTGGGTCATAAATGGTTGTTACATCACGAATTAAAGAACTATCATAATTGACAGCCAATGCAATGCCATATAAGTTATTAACGGATAAGCCGTTTGTACCTACGACTAGATTTGCTGGAACTCGAACTTCAGTTTGATTTGGATCGACTACGAGGGGATTAGCAGGGAAAACCAAACTAACTTCTGGTAATGTAGCATCTACTGCAAAATCTTTCTTGGTCGTAACTTTTTGATAATTTTGGTCGATGGCCGCATAATCTAATGCATCGACTAAACCATTTCCATCACAATCAATATGTTTTAAATCTAAATCAAAAATAGTTGTACCCCAATCAAATGCCGCCTGCAAAATGGGCGTAATAGCTGCATTCGGTCTTAACTCTCCTAACTTACCAAAACCAATTCCCAAGTTTAAGACATCAAAAATATTGACCCAGCCATCTTTATTGGCATCTCCAGGAAAGACACAATCATTAAAATTACAAATCTCTGAACCTCCTACCGTAAAGACAGGTAAACAAAAGGTCGAAAAGCATCCATTTTGCTGATTTTCAACGGTTACACAAACCTCATATAGACCTGGGGTATTATAAATATGCGCTAGGGTTAAATCATTGGTCGTGTCTTTTTGTCCGTCTCCAAAATCCCATTCAATTTGGTCATAATCGCCATACGATAAATTATAAAAATTGATGGTACCATTATCCGCTAATTGATCTTCGGGTTGATAGATGAATAAAGCTTGACAGTTTGTTTCTTCTGGAAAAATTGTTTCAGGAACAATCGTATGACAAATAGTCGAAGTACATAAATCACTATTTGGAATAGCTACCGTAATATCGGTACATATATTAATTGTAGGTGGACTTGTAGGAATTGGGGTATAAATAATGGTTGGATCTGTTCCAAGTGGCTTGCTTGTTTCATATTCATACCAAGTCACCGACTGTGGATAAAAATTGCCAAAATCAGTTTGATTAAATACTTCTAATTGAAAGGAATTATTGGAATCAGGAAGTGCTACGGATTCGATGTCAAAATTACAAGTATTTTCTGCGACCCCATTAGGGTCGAATAAGGATTCTATACAATTAAGATTAATAAGAGGTATATCCTCATCACAATCCGTACTATCCAATAATGTATAAGAAAATCGAATTAATTGACCAGGTATTAGTTCTTCCGATAGTTTAGAAGGTTGAAACATAGCTGCACCATTGGCAGATACGATCAAAACTTCACAATTAAATTTACCTAATAAAAATCCTCTACTAACAACCCCTAATTGGTCGCAGTCTTGTGCTTGGAGTTGTCCAAAACAAGTTAAAGTGATTAAAAGAACAAAAACTTTTAGTCGATGTAAGGTTGTCAACATTAGCGCTTTTTTTATTTTATGGGCAAAATAAATCGCCATGCAAAGTGAAAAATGGGAACAATATTATTGCCTGTATTGCATCATTTCTCTTGGAACCTGCTAAGTATTTTACAAATATGCATTTCTTCTATTTTAAAAAAAAGAACAAAATGCTACATTTGTACCTAAAAGTAGTACTTTTATTTTAGTCTTAAAATACTGATAATCAAATATTTGAGATTATCTTATTTTTTGCTATTTTTAGACATTTTAACAGAAGATAATCTATTTATTCATGCTCATTAGTCCCAAACTTTTATTGCTGTTAAAAACCTTCTCTAAACATGATCTTAATAGTTTTAAAAAATTTGTTACCTCCCCTTTTCATAACGAACAACAAGAATTAGTACAATTATTTACAATTATTGACCAACATTTTAGAAGTTCAGAAAAAGAACAGAAGGCGAATCCATTAGGAAAGGAGGTGGTATGGCAGCATATTTTTGACAAAAAAAAATATAGTGATGTTAGGTTGAGACGACTCTCTTCTGATTTGATTAAATTGGTTTATGCTTTTCTATCCTATAACACATACAAAAAAGATGGCTTGTCTGAACAGCTAAATTTACTTAAGACGCTAAGGCATTTATCTTTAAATAAACATTTTGATAGTACATTTAATCAGCTAACACAATCTTTGGAAAAAAATGAATTAAGGAACGCCGATTACCATTTATCTAGCTATACAGTCAATTATAATTTATTTAACTTTCCTAAAAATGTTCAAGCAAAAATCAAATTATTCAATAACCTTGAGCATGCGGATTACCATCTAGAATGTTTTTATATCATTAAAAAACTAGAAAATTATTGTGATTACATAGGATATAAGGAAGGTGTTTCATTTGATGTAAAAATTTCTTTACCTCCTTCTTTTTTAGAATATGTAGAAAACTCTTCTTTTATAAAAGAACCTTCAATAAAAGCTTATTTTTTAGTAGCAAAAATGTTATTAGAACCCGTCGAAACAGCTTATTTTCTTAATTTAAAAACACATTTAGAGGATAAGAAAAATCGCTTTACTTTACAAGAATTAGATATATTCTATACGCACTTAAAAAATTATTGCATAGTCAAAGTGAATGAGGGGAAGGTCGAATATTTTAAACGATTATTTGAGATATTTCAAACATTATTGAAGGAAAAAATTATACTCAAAGATAATATTATCTCCCCTCAGAGTTATAAAAACATAACCACAGTAGGGCTTCATATAAAAGAATACGACTGGGTAGAAAATTTTATCCAAACTTATACTAATTACCTTCCTAAAGCACATCGAGAAAATGCTTTAACTTTTAATTTAGCAAATGTTTATTTCTCTCAAAAAAAATATGACCAAGTAATAGAACAATTAAGAGAAGTAGGAGATAAAAACCATGTCTATGCGCTTGGTGGAAAATTGATTTTATTAAAAACCTACTATGAATTAAAAGAGTATAATCCTTTAGATTCTTTAATTGACAGTTTTAGGATTTATATTCGCCGAAATAAAATTATTTCTAGAGAGGTTAAGCAACAATACTTAAATTTGCTGCGCTTTGTGAAAAAATTATCAAGTACAATTCCTGGGGATAAAAAAGCATTGGATAAGATTCGGGGACAAATAGCTAAATGTAAAGCTTTGGCTGGAAAAAAATGGATATTAGAAAAAGTGGCAGAATTGGATTAATGGTAGATGGTTTAAGGTAGACGGTAGACGGTTCAAGGTTTTACGCCTAGCACCTGATACCCAACACCTGTCACCTGATACCCAAATACTAAAAAATGGCGAAAATAGCATTAGAAGGCATGCGCTTTCACGCATATCATGGATTTTATAACGAGGAGCGAAAAACGGGCGGTTATTATACGGTGGACGTATATATCGAAACGGGTTTGCCCAGAGCAGTTTTTCAAGATGATTTGACAGGAACCGTCAATTATGAAACGGTACATTTTATCTGCAAAGCAGCTATGAAAAAGCCAACTAAATTAATTGAAACGGTCGCTGCTAGAATCATCGTAGGCATTAAAAAAGCTTTTGATCGCTTAGACTCTGTGAATGTCCGTATTCGCAAAGAAAACCCTCCGCTAGGAGGCGAAGTGGGTTGTGCGATGGTCGAATTAGATGATGACTTTGCCCCTACTTGTAATCGTTGTAAAAAGCCCTTAGTTTGCTTTGATAAACCTGGTGGCTGTTGGTGTACGAATCGAAATGTGGATTCTCGCCGTCTGGCCAATTTTCAATCTCAGTTTTTTAAATGTAAATGTTTGGATTGTCCGATGAACTAGGCGAGTTGCGAGATACGAGTTGCGGGTTGGATGACAATGTTTGTTTGATTTTGAATACAAAATCAAGATCAGATAATTTCGGAAACCTTAAACTATACTACCTTTCAAACTCGCAACCTGCAACTCGCAACTCGAATCATATTTCAATCGTGAAAATACTCCCTGCACTCATAGTAAAAATACCGTTCCCTTGAGACACATTTTCGTGAATAATGACGGGTTCTGCAAAAGGATTACCATCATTTTCTTGATAATTAATTAAGGTCGTCTCGTACAAGTAGCGATCTTCTGTAATGGAGTATAAAGTTACTTCAATTCGTTTCAAGTCCTCCGTTTGTCCAAAAGCAGCCATTTTTAATTCATATTCTTTTCCGTCAAAAGTAGCGTCTGATAAAATTAACCCATTCAACCCTTCTTCAGTTGCTGGGTCAACTGGTGTTAAATAAAAAGGTTCTCCAAATTCTTCTATTCCATTAGAGGTAACCGTTTCATAATACCCAGTTGCTTGTACGGCATAATAATTTTTTTCACTCGCATTGTCTTGAAATTTAATGGCAATTTCTTCTGCTCGGTCATCTTCATTTCCATTTGTATCTATATCTTCAAAAATACCTGAGATACCGTTTTCTTCGTAAGTTCCAGAAATAATCGGTGTGGGTTGTATCAAGGGTTGAGTGGCAATAATTTCACCATATGTAGGAGTAGACACCCTTAGTTCGTACCTTTTATTGACCGCTAATTCTTTTGGTGCTTGATTTACATAACCATCTACGGTAAGTGTATCTCCTTCAAAGTTAACATATACAAAAAATCGCCTATATTGATAAGTTTGTAATAATTGACCATCGCTATACAATTCTACTTGAGCATCTTCGATGGGAACTGCATTCTTATTATCTAAGATGCCTACAGTATGCGTGACATGCACTAAAGACACATCATCTAAATTAGATAAATGAGCGGTAATGGCTAGATTTGATTCATGTGCTGGCACTTCGACTTCTACAATCGAGTCGAAAAAATTCTCTCCACAGCTTAGCAATAAAAAACTGGAAAGTATATAGATGATGTATTTTATATTTTGCATGATTTATTGTTTATTTTTACTGGATAACTTCCCGTTATCCAGTAAATTAGATAGCTGAAAATTATAGGATGACGGGAAGTCATCCAGTAATACTAGAACTGAAACTTATAACTCACAGAAGGAATAATTGGAAAAATACTAATCTGTCTAAAGGTGCGCTGCCCTTCATTGTTCCTTCCTGTTGTGATGAAATAAGGGTTATTTCGATTATAAGCATTATACACGCCAATATTCCATGCACCTTGCCAGTTTCTCCTTGCGTTCTTTTTACTCTGAATTTCTACATTAAAATCTAGGCGATGGTAAGCGTTCATTCGAAAGGCATTTTTATCTCCAATATTTTCTATTTCATTAAAATATATATCGCCATAATTATCTTGAACAGGGCTATTATAGCGGTATAACGGCAAGGTAATAGAATTACCCGTCCCGTAAACCCATGCACCCGTTAAGGAAATCCGTTCATTAAATTGATGCGAAACAACTAAAGACACATCATGTCGTCGATCGTATTTAAAAGGGTAGCGTTTGCCACTATTAATTTCATCAAACTGTCGCCAATTCCAACTCAAAGTATAGCCTAACCAACCTGTTGTTTTACCTTTCTTTTTTTGCAAAAAGACTTCCACTCCATAAGCCTCGCCATCTCCTTGCGTCACTTTGTCTTGCCAATCACTATCAGGCCCAATAAAATCTGCTCCTTCTTTGTAAGACAACACATTTTGCATTTTTTTATAATAACCTTCTACACTAAATTCATATTCCTTCCAAATAGTCGTTGCTATTCCCGCAGCTACCTGCCAAGAATCTTGTGGTTTGATTCGGTCTGTACTAGGCACCCATAAATCTGTCGGTAAACTCAAAGATTCATTGGTTAATAAATTAATGTACTGTGCCATTTTAGTATAAGAGGCTTTCACCGCAATATTATTACTCATTAGGTATCGTAGCCCTAATCTTGGTTGGATAGAATAGTAGGTTTTATTATTGACATCAAAAGCAGCAGCGTGTAATCCAATATTTGCTTTAAATGGACCAAATTGTAAATCATCTTCTACATAAGCGCTATATTCCCATGATTTGGCATCTTGCGAACCTAAGGTGGTGTCAATTGGATTTTCATTGGCTATTTCAAATTTAAATTGAAACGCACCAGGTTCATAAGTATGATTGGTCGCACTTGCCCCAAATTTAATATAATGGTTAGGATTTGGAATGAAATCAAAATCAACTTTACCTGCCCAGTCATAGATACCAGAAAAGTAACGTGCTGCAAATTTATCGCTGGTATTATTATAAACATCCTCGAACTCTGTATCAAAATCAAATTTATAGCGACTATGTGTAATGGTGGTATTCGCAAATAATTTATTTGTAATTTGATAATTCCAACGAAAAGCAGCCGTTACATTTCCCCAATCCGTGCCACCATTTAATACGGTATAATTGCCATCTGTTAAATTATCTCTAGATTTAATACCAAAAACATCCTTTCCTGTATACGCACTCAAATACAAGCGATGTTTTTTATTGATTTTATGATTGAATTTTGCGTTCAAATCATAGAAATATAAGGTGGGTGTCAATTCATCTCCATTTTTTTCTGCTTGTTTCTTAGCAATAGGTCGAGCAAAAATATCTACATAAGTTCGTCTAGCAGAAACAATAAAAGAAGATACATTCTTTTTAATTGGTCCTTCTAAAGTCAATTTGGAGGAAATAAAACCAACGGAGCCTTCTCCATGAAATTCTTCATTATTCCCTTCTTTCATGTTTATTTCTAAAACAGAAGATAATCTACCCCCAAAACGAGCAGGGACTCCACCTTTAGTTAGGGTTACATTCTTGATGGCATCCGCATTAAATACAGAGAAGAATCCTAATAAATGCGAAACGTTATAAACAGGTACTCCATCCAATAAGACCAAATTCTGATCAGGGCTACCACCACGTACATATAATCCAGACTGCCCTTCGCCGCCAGATTGTACACCTGGTAATAATTGCAAGGTTTTCAAAACGTCGACTTCCCCCAATAAAGCAGGAACTTTTTTAATTTGTTCCACAGGTATTTCAATTCGACTCATTTGACTCGATTCTTGGATTTTTTCTAGCTTTTCGCCCACAATTTCAACCACATCTAAGCTAACAGAAGAAGATAAATCTATTTCTAAGGTTATATTTTTATCTAAGTAGAGTTTTACTTCTTGTGGTTGATAGCCAATATAGGAGAAAGAAAGTATAACAGAATCTTTGGGTAAGGTCAAACTAAAGAATCCATAAGTATTGGTAACGGTACCAGCTAAACTTTTTTGGTCTAACACATTTGCGGCAATTAATTTTTCGCCATTTTCTTGGTCGCTGATATAGCCGCTAATGGTATATTTTTGGGAAAAGAGAGATGTAGTAAATAGTATAAATAATAAGAGTAGTCGAATAGATTTCATATTTTGTTTTAGGTGATTTTAAAAAATAATTATTAAATGCAGCTGTATGTACGAGACCATTAAAGGTTATTTATCCCCTATTCAAAATATTTTATTTTTTTACATTTTATTATTCAGCGAACTTTCGCTACTTTGCCAACCAATCATTAATAATAGATAGTCGGCTAAAAAAGGAATACTAAACGAATTTGGACACAGAGTACTCCGAGAAGACACAGAGGCCACCAAGTATTGAATATTAAGTAATTAACTCGGTGTTCTTTGTGTGTTCTCCGTGTCCAAAATATAATAATCTTTTATCCGATGATCTAAATAACCAAAACAATTATTCCATCAATCCTATTTTTTGAAATGAACAATTTAACAAAAAAGATATTTGAAGAGATGCGAAAAAGCAGTATGGGGAAAAATGTACAAATGCCTCCACCTGCAATTAAAGGCTTAGATGGAACAGTCCTAGCCTACATCCCCGGGAAATCTATCCAATGGTCGTTTCCTGTAAAAGAAAGTTATAATAACCCCTTTGGAATTACTTTCGGAGGGTATTATGGTATGTTCTTCGATGCAGCGTTTGGTCCTTTTTCTGGCATGACCGCAAAGAAACCTACGACTAGTTTAGATATGAACATAACTTTCCTAAAACCCTTATCTCCTGAAGATGAAACGGTTGTTATAGACGTAGCAATAGTTAGTCAGAGCAAAAGTTATTTGATTTTGAGTGGAAAGGCACATAGTGGACGAGGCGTTTTAGTGGCAACTTGCACCACTCGAATGTTAATTTTGAATCGGTAACTTTGTTTTAAAGTAAAACAAGGTTTCGGGTAGCAGGTATAAGGTTGCAGGCTAGACGTGTATCGCCTAGTACCTGATACTCGAAACCTAGTACCTAAATTTAAAGTGCAAAAAAATCTAAAATAGTGATAGCAAAAATGGATGATTCTAGAAGTAAAATAGATACGTATTGCGAGGCACATACTACAGCACAATCGGATTTATTATACCAATTAGAGCGAGAAACCTATTTGAAAACCTTAGCGCCTCAAATGGCAAGCGGGCATTTGCAAGGACGTCTATTAACGATATTATGCCAATTAATTCAACCAAAGATCGCTTTGGAGATCGGCACGTTTACAGGCTATGCGTCCATTTGTATAGCTAATGGTTTACCCGAAAAAGGCATTTTGCACACCGTCGAAGTCAACGAAGAATTAAGCTATATTAGCCATAAATATTTTCAACGCTCTTCGGTAGGTCATAAAATAAAACCGCATGTTGGTGATGCTACCGTAATTGTTCCAACGCTTCCTTATCCTTTTGATTTTGTATTTATAGACGCAGGAAAAAAAGACTATGCTCCCCATTTTGATTTAGTAATTGAGAAAGTTAGTTCAGGTGGTATTATCTTGGCTGATAATGTATTGTGGAGTGGAAAGGTCGCTGAAAAGAAACTAGATAAAGTGACTAGGGTTTTACATGATTTTAATGAAAAAATTCAACAAGATGAACGAGTAGAGAACGTTCTTTTGCCGATTAGAGATGGACTGATGGTTATTCGGAAGAAGTGATTTAACTGGTAACAAAGGCTTTAGGCTTTCCCATGCCCGACCTTCAGGTCGGAGAATGTATGGTTGCATAAAATACTAAGTTCTCTATATGTAACAGGCCTGAAGGCCTTTGACGGGAAAGCCTGAAGGCTTGACTACCAGTTTTGCTCAACTACGGCTGTCCCTTATAAACCTTCTTAGTTGCTAAAATTCTATCACGACTATCAGAAAGTTGTAGAATATAGACTCCGTCAGTTAAATTTTTTGTTGCCATCTCCAATTCGATCGTTTGCTGACCTTTTAATAAATGATAAGGTTTAGCAAATAATAATCGACCATTCGTATCATAGACATTAAATAAATAATCACCTGTGTTGGCAAAATCATAACTAACTTTCAAACTATTTATAAAAGGATTGGGGTAAACCGTCATTTGTTGATCTGTAATTATTCCTTTTTCAGTAACTGCATCAGGCGTGATTTCGGGAACCTCTTCTATTTTCACTACTTCCTCTGTGCCACAAGTTGGGGTTTCTTCAAGATCAGGCATTACCATAATACCCATGACAATTACATCTCCCATCATAGGGGCATTACTTTCTAAGTTGACTTCAATGGTTCTTTTGGGAATAGGGTATTGTGGATTGAATAAGATGGTTTGTGTTTCAAACCCTGTATAGGAAATAGTTAACTCTATGGTATCTAAATCTGAGGGGACGGTAATTTCAAAGAAGCCATCGAAATCTGTGTTAGTGGCTAAGTTAGTACCTTCAATGATAATATTTGCGCCAATTAAGGTTTCTTGATATTCTTGATCTTTGACAATTCCTTTGACAACTCGATTTGGGATGGTTGAATCTGTTGTTTGTGTTCCTTTAGAAACAGCCTGTTTGGTCATCGCTATTTTTCCAAGGGTAGGGGCGGTTGTTTGCGCAACTAATCCGCTACCAAACATCAGTCCTGCCGCTAAAGCTGCAACTGCTTTCCAATTTCGAGTAGGTTTTGCTTCCATTGGAAAAGACATGGCTCGATTCAATTGTACTTGATTAAAAACGCCACAAATTTTACCATTATTTTGTTGGTAAAAATCCAAAATCTGGTAATCGTTCATTGTTCTAAAATCGACAATCGTTTTTTCACAGGACCCACAAAATTTACCACCTTTGACAGGCGTCATGGCATTAAAATCTTCACCGCAAGGTTCTGGAATCGTTAAGGTTAAAGCTTTCTTTTTTGGAGACATGATATGGATTTTTAGTTGAGGTAATGTTGATATTTGATAGATAGATGCAGCAAAAGATAGAAATGCATAAATGATTTTAACTTATTTTCAAAAAAAGATAAGAACACCCTAATTTATTTTCCTTACCTTTCGCCTTCCTTAATACTTCCAACCTTTAGTTTCGTCAAATTTTCATACCAAAACGTTTACGAATGTTAGCTATTCAAAAAAAGTTATCTAATAGTTTCTATGCCTTATTAGGACTTCCTGCAACCGCAATGGGCTTTGCTCTTTGTGTTCAAATCGCCGCACTTAGTTGGATTTTAAATACTAAATATGGATTTAGTTTAGAAGATATTGGACTAGTCTGGTTAGCGGGTCCAATGGCGGGTATTTTTGGCCAAGTGATTATTGGGCTAGTGAGTGATAAAGCTTGGTTTTGGGGAGGTAGACGGCGCCCTTTTATTTTGATTGGCGGTACTTTGGCGGCATTAATGATTTTGGCTTTACCTAATTTGGATATTATTGATCGTACTTTAGAGATTGATAATATCATGGCAGTTGCTTTAGTCGTTGCCTTGACTTTAGATTTATCAATCAACATTAGTTTTAATCCAACTCGTTCCTTAATTGCAGATGTCACCCCTTTAGGAGAGAAAAGAACCAGAGGTTACACAATCATGCAAACTGTTTCTGGTTTTTTTGGGGTACTTGCTTATTTGATTGGTGCATTTATTAGTAACTATACCTTGATTTACATCGGAGCAGGCGTTGTTTTTCTATTTTCCATCTTTCCTACGCTTTTTATTGAAGAGCCTAGAAATTTAGCTGCGGATAAAGAAGCATTGACCGAAGATCCAGCCGAAGCTGTTGCGCAAAAAGATACGGATACGCTTGAATTTTTAAAGATTTGTCTAGCACATGCTTTTACTTGGTTAGGCGTTCAAACGATGTTTGTCTATTCATTTGCTTTTGTCAAAACCAATATTATGGGCTATGGTTTACAAGAAGAACTAGGGCAAGACCTAAATAATGAGATTGGTTTTGGATTAGGTGTGGCCTTTGCTATCCTAAATGCAGTTGGATTTTTACTGCCTGCAACTGTTTTGCAGCCCGTTTCAGAGCGAATTGGAAGGGTGAGAACGCATACTATTTGTATTGCAATCATGGCGATTGGTTATGCAGCATTGGTCTTTTTAGGAACTACTCAAACTTCGTTTTTCTTATTAATGGCATTTGTGGGTATCGGTTGGGGAGCGGTGGTAAGTTTGCCCTTTGCCATCATGTCCGAAGTAATAGACCAAAGAAAAATGGGTTTATTTATGGGCTTATTTAATTTGTCAGTAGTGATTCCTCAGATTTTTGCTTCTCTATTGGGAGGCTATTTAGATGGATTTGAAAACCAATCTGTTATTTTTGTTATTTCAGCTATTGCTTTGACTATCTCTGCTGGACTATGGCTTTTAGTGAAAGAACAGGCAAGTAGTTTTAAAGTGACAAGTGGTAATGCCCATTAGACAGATGGAGTACTATTGTTAATGTTTTAATTTGAAATAGCAATTGCAATTGCAACTGATCCATATAATCTAGTGTTCGACCAAACATGAATTTGGCGATGAATGGGAGAAGGCGGTTCTTTGAAAGAACCGCCTTCTTTTGAGGGAGAAAATGCTCCTACTTCTGGAACTAGAAGAAAGAGATTCTATTAAAGAATCGCTTTCTATCAACCCCTCAAATCATGTTTGGTCGAACACTAATAGAAGTTTTTTTAGAGGTTATTAGTCCTATTGAAATTTTTAATCAATTTCTTAGAACCAATCCTCTGTATTAGATCGAATGTATTAGCTGTTTATTTTCCTTTTTGATAATCTACTATTTTTGAGAAAAAAATTCTCTTGTATTTGAACTAAACGAATGTTTTAACGAACCTACTTAGATATCGGTAGAAGGAAACCTATCTAATTGGTTTAAGCAGATTAATCAACATGAAAAAATTATAATATAACTTTAATTTGCTTCTTGAAATAATGTACTAAAAAAATAAAAAAAGAAAGACTTATTTTTTTTTTAGCTTTTTCCTGCTCAATATTATTTTTTGGTTCGGTTTTTGTTCCTCTACTAAACATATTTGACAATAGTACGCTTCGAGTAATTCCCCTATCTAAACTAAGTGGAATTTACTTTCTCTTAAGTTTATCGATTACCATTCATGGTACAATTTTTTTTCAAAGGCTACAAAAATTTCGAAAGAGTCATAAAATCTAATATAAATATTATTTATTAATATATAAATTATTAATTTTGAATAATATTTGATCATCAACGACTTATTATTATCAAGAGCAGTTGTTTTGTGAGAGAAGTATCTTATAATAATCGTTAAATGGTCTATTCCTATCGAATATAGGGTGAGTGTTTGTTCATAGTTTTTGTTTTTATCTTGTCCCCCGACTTGCTCGGGGGTGTTTTTTCCCTCCTTCGGCATTTACATAAAGTGTTTCTAACACTTTGTTTTTGTTGATGGAGGGAAATACTTTTTATTTGACTCAATATCATTATTGTTTTTAACCATTACAATTTTGATTAAAGATAGTGTTTGTTCATAGTGTTTGTTTTTTGTTTTGTCCCTGTCAAGTGATTTTTGACAGGGTTTTTTTATGCTTTTTTTATTGAATTGAATAGTGTTTATTCTAAAATTATTATTTCTACTCGGCAAAGGGCAAAGGGCAAAGGGTTTAAACTCACGGGAAACGGTTAACTTCTTATGATTTGAGCTGCTATCTTTCCCAATTTTGTTCGGTAGTTACCTTTTGCCTTTCGCCTCTAACCGAGTAGTAACAAATTATTCGTATTACAGCCTCTTAGCCGTTGGCCATTAGCCTTTCGCCAAATAAAATCTACTATCTTTCCAAATTTTTCCTTTCTTTTGAATCTCTTTTGAATTCTTTTTGTTGTGATAGTATAGGGAACTTCAGTTCCCCGACAGATTTACAGAGAGAATTAAAGTTCCTCTATACTAAAAATAAAACATGAAAGTAAACAACCAAACCATAGCGGCTTTAAGAGAAGATTATCGAGCCAAAACACTAGAAATTACAGCTATATATGCGAGTCCAATTCAACAATTCAATGATTGGTTTCAGGAGGCTTTAGACAGTCAGATTAAGGAGGCGAATGCTATGACGATTGCAACGGTAGATGCACAAGGCAAACCTGCTGCTCGAATTGTCTTATTAAAAGGTTTTGATGAAAATGGCTTTATATTTTATACCAACTATGAAAGTCGAAAGGGGCAAGAATTAGCAGTTAATCCAAATATTGCAGTTGTTTTTTTATGGAAAGATCTCGAAAGACAAATCCGAATTGAAGGTACCGCCGAAAAAGTAGCGCCATCCGTATCGCTTAATTATTTTCACAGTAGACCTAAAGGGAGTCAGATTGGAGCTTGGGCATCTCCGCAAAGTCAGGTCATTGCAGATAGAAGTATTCTAGAACAAAATGTGGCTGATTTAAAAGAAAAGTATAAAGATGTAGATAAGTTGCCTATTCCTAGCCATTGGGGAGGCTATCAAATTAAACCTACTTTGATCGAATTTTGGCAAGGGCGATCGAGTCGATTGCATGATCGAATTTGCTATACTTTGGAAGGGGAAGAATGGAAGATAGAACGGTTAGCTCCATAGCTAAGCCTAAGCAGATTGAGACGTATCCTGATAATTCTAAATTATCTGATACGTTTCCTGTTAGTCAATTTCGCTCAATATATATACGTATCAGACAACCTTGAAGATCTATTGACACCCCACAAATCCAAAAGTATGCTGCTGGTAAGGATTTTCAATCCGAAATCACTATTCGGGTCGCCTCTGGCGACAATAGCATGCAAAAATTAGCATAAAAAGAATTTCTACGCTTGCCAGAGGCAAGCAAAATAGAGGTTTCGCAGTAAAACTGCTTACCAGCAGCCTTTTTTAAAACTTGTGGGGAGTCGTTAGAACCTTGAAGATGTCAGATACGAAATCAAGCGGTTTTAGCAGCACCCATCAAATTAAATAATCCAAATAAAACATACATAATAATAATCAAGGAAAGTGCTACCTCTTTAAAAATAATGAGGAACAATAAGGCGAGGACTAAAAAAATAAAACGCATTTCATTACCTGCCCATTTAAAGTTTTTAAATTTAAAACTAAACATTGGTAATTCCGCAATGAGTAAATAAGAGAGCACGACTATGGTTGGATAGAGTAGCCAAGGACTAATCACAACTTCTCTTAAACCATAAGAATCGTAATGATACATCAACATTAGGCCAACCGTAAAAATGGTACAAGCAGGGGTATTTAGACCAATAAACTCCTCCGTTTGGCGAGTATCTATGTTAAATTTAGCGAGTCGGACTGCGGCAAAAACGGTAATTAAAAAAGCGGGTAGACCAGCAAGTATTAAATATTGCGGAAAACTTTCAAAATTTTTAGTCATCCCTCTCACCAATAACATGTATACAATTGCCCCAGGCACTACACCGAAAGAAACCATATCTGCCAAAGAATCTAATTGTTTCCCTAACTCTGATTTTACCTTCAATGACCTCGCAACAAAACCGTCGAAATAATCTGCCAAAGCCCCCACAAATAAAAATAGAAAAGCGTTGAAAAACAGCGCATAGAAAACGCAGGCAAGCGCACAACAGCCGCAAAACAGGTTAATCGAAGTAATAATGTTAGGTATGTTTTTCTTCATATCGTTGGCTACAAATGTATTACTTTTATAAAAATAAATAGGTATTCATTACGTCTTATTTGGCATATTGCTTATTATTCCGCTCTAATAAGCAACGCTATTATATTGTCGTGGGAATAATGAGCTGAGTGGATTAGTTTTAAACTTAAATTTTAAGTAACCTTTTTAAAATGTTTAAGAAGAAGATTAAGTTTGGCTATTACACGTCGTTTGCTGCTTTTTTATACATAAGCCAATAACAATTTTCGTTATTTTTTAACAAGGAATGCGATAAAGTGTTCTTTTTTGTAGTTGCTTACCCGAGTATCAAATTGAGTACACCCATCGAACTTATTTATTTTAAGAGGTAGCTTATACTTTGCTATTTCTGATTTACAAACATCACCTTATGAATAGTCATTACACATTGAGGGTTACTACTTTATTTTTCATCTTGGCATTTCTTTTTTGCCCTATTTTTTTATCAGCTCAGCCAGTCAACGATGATTGTGGGAATGCTATCTTGATTGACAACATCATTCAAAATTGTTCTGAGGTGGGGGAATTCACGAATGAGGATGCCACACCGACTAATTTTTCAGGAAATTCCTGTACCTCTAATGATGGAGCAGATGTATGGTTTCGCTTTACGGCGATTGCTACAGACTTAACCTTAACCGTTAATGGAAATAGTGGAGGAGATACGAATGGTGGATCTTTGAGGCAGCCAGAGGCGGAATTATATGTGGATAATAATTGTAGCACTAATAGCAATAACAGTTTTATAAGTCTTCAATGCGAAAGAGGTTCCGCTACCGATGTCGTAGAATTATACAAAGGAGGATTGATTCCGGGAGAAACGTATTTAATTAGAGTGCAAGGTAGAAACCGTCGAGAAGGAACTTTCCAGATGTGTATTGATAATTATTTTCCACCAACAGAACCAGGTTCTGATTTAGAGATTGCATCCGTTCTTTGTGATAAATCTAGATTTGTAATTCAACAAGTTACAGGTACGGGAAATGATAATGACGAGGCGAGAGGAACTTGTTTAGATATTCCTGGTGGTGGGGTTAGTTCAGAGCAAAGTTCTACTTGGTTTACTTGGATTGCTGCCAATGACGGTACGCTTGCCTTTACACTAGATCCAATCAATCCTACAGATGATATAGATTTTGTTGTTTACGAATTACCTAATGGATTGAATAATACCGATGGAAAAATTGCCCTTAGATGTATGGCAACTGCTTGTCAAGGACCAACTGGTCTAAGTTTAGATTCAACTGACGATTCGGAAGATTTGGGTTGTGATCCTGGAGAAGATGGATTTGTGCGTGCCCTAGATATGGAAGCAGGAAAAGCATATGGAGTTTTAATTAATAACTTTTCTCAATCAGGAAATGGTTTTGCAATGGAATTTGGTGGAGATGGGGAATTTCAAGGACCGGAACCAGATATAGAAGCAGTTATCAGTAGCAATTCAAATGTCATCTGTGCTGGGGATGAAGTTTCGTTTAGTGGCGCTAATTCTACTTTCGCTGCTGGACAGATTGTGGATTACGAATGGACTTTTGGTGTTGGAGCCGAAGCAACTTCTGTTACTGGCGTCGGACCACATACTGTTTCTTATACCGAACCGGGAGAAAAGTCAGTCGTCTTAACGATTACCACCAACCTAGGTTGTAAAGTAAGTACGATTAGTTCTTCCGTAGTCATTGTAGAGGCTTGTTGCGAAGATGTGAATTTTATTACAGGGGATGCCATCATTGAAGATGCTATTTGTGGAGACCAAGGTGGTTCGATTGATTTTACGACTTCAAGTAACTCAGAAATTAATAGCTTGGAATGGAGTAATAATAGTGACTCAGAAGATTTGAGCAACCTTTCGCCTGGATTGTATACTGTAACGGTTACTAATGAAGCCACTTGCCGAGATTCTTTCCCTTTTATGGTCGATTCTATTCCTCCTTTTGAGGTCGTAACAGCTTTAACTGAACCTACTTGTGGTGGTGGAACAGATGGAGCGATTGAGTTAACTATTCAAGATGGAGCGAATCCTATTTTGATTGATTTCGGTATGGGCGCATCAGAAGTAACAACTTTAACGAATCTTTCTTCTGGTGATTATCCCGTAACAATTACAGATGTGAACGGTTGTACGGAACAAACGCTAATTGAATTGCGAGAATTAGAACTAGTGTTAGATACCAATCAATTAGTCGTACAAATGCCAACCTGTTTTGATTTTAGTAATGGTCGAGTCGCTATTAGTATCGCCAATGGGCAACCAAATTATCAATATGATTGGAATGATGGAAATGGTTTTGTAGCAAATAGTAGTTTAAATAATATTCCTGCGGCCACTTATCAGGTAAACGTTCGGGATGCTAATTTATGTGAAGGGAATTTTGAATTTATAGTAGAACAACCTGATGCGTTAACATTAGGATTAGAAAAAACAGATATTAGTTGTAAAGGAGAAATTGATGGAATGGTTACCGCAGTCGTAGAAGGAGGCACAGGAGGCTATACTTATGAATGGACGAATAACCAAAGCTCCGAACAAATTACTGGTTTAGCGGAAGGGACTTACACCGTCATTATTAGAGACGAGAATCAATGTGAAGTTTCTGAAACGGCTATGATTATAGAACCTGATTTAATTGATTTAATGGTCGCCGATGTCGTAGATGTTTTATGCTTTGGAGAAAATACAGGCAGCATTACCCTTGCTGGAAGTGGTGGAAGTGGCAATTTTGAATACAGTTCAGATGGAATGAATTTCCAAAGTAGCCCGACCCTTAGCGGCTTGGCAGTTGGGGATTATACCTTAACGGTTAGAGACCCGAATGGTTGTACAGAAACCGTAACCGCCAGTATTGATGAACCCGAAGAACTATCTGTAGATGCTGGAGCTGACCAAACGATTGATTTAGGTTTTTCTACAGAACTCCAAACGGTTTCAACTCCTTTTGGTAGACCCGTTGAATATACTTGGTCAAGCCCAGACTTTTTAGATTGTACCGATTGTCCAGATCCTACTGCTATGCCTTTTGTAAGTATGCCTTTTGTGGTGACGATTACGGATGCGACTGGCTGTACCGCATCTGATAGCATTTTTGTGATGGTTAATCCAAACAGACCTGTTTTTATACCGAATGCGTTCTCTCCCAATTTTGATGGAAATAATGATAAATTTACTATTTTTGGAGGCCCTGCAGCAGTTAGGATTACCGAATTAAGAGTCTTCGATCGTTGGGGAAATATGGTTTATAATGGAGTAGATTTGCCGATAGGCGATAATAGATTTGGTTGGGATGGATTATTTGATGGTCGAGAATTACAACAAGGTGTCTATGGATTTGTCGCTAAAGTCTTATTTTTAGATGATGTCGAAGAAACCTTAGGGGGGGATATTACTTTGGTGAAGTAACGCTCTTAGTGAATTTAATGATTCAAAATACAAAAATGAAATTAACCATCTGGAAAACGACACAGATTATTATTATTGCGTAAGGTCTAAAATGCTAATGCCGATTAAGTTTAGTTTAGAAGATGACAAAAAGGATAAGTCTTCCAATTTTAAAGTAAGATTTTAGAAAGAGTTAAAAATGATTTTTTGAAATAAATGCTTAACTTCATGGATCATTAAAAAATAGTATTCCTTTTATTGACATGCACATTCATGCAACAACTCCTTAAAGCTTTAAATAATTATACAAAATTATCCGAATCGAGTACTCAACTCATTAAGCAACATTTTGTCCATAAAAAAATTCCAAAAGGCACGATTATCGTTAGAGAAGGACAAACTGCTAGGCATTTCTATTGGTTGATCGAAGGAACAATGAGAGGACGCATTGCCCCCAAGGGCGAATTAATTACCACTTGGTTTGCTACTAAAAATATGTTCTGTTCTTCCATGCCTTCTTTTATCATGCAAAAACCAAGCATGGAAAGTATCGAAGCCTTAGAAGATTGTGAAGCCTATTGCTTATCTCGCCACGATGTGCTAAAGTTATTCAGATTAACCTCCGAAATGAGTTCCATTGTGCGACAAATGGCAGAAGAAGCCTTTATTCATTCTATAAATAGAACCCACCAATTTCAATCGCTTTCTGCTAAAGAAAGATATAATGCTTTTGTGAAAACACATCCACAATTGCTGCAAAAAATACCTTTGGGCATGATTGCTACTTATATTGGGATTACGCAGCAGTCGCTTAGTCGGATTAGAAAACAGCGTTAGCCTGTACCATCGAATGAATTCGTCAGTACATATAGACAAGCCATATTAAGAACTTACGACAAACCACCCTATAATTCGCAAAAATGGTCAAAGCCTTTTTATTTTTTACCAAATGGTAAAAGAATCCTTGAAATTTAGTTTTTATTTTGTGAATAGTTGCTCTTTCCTATTTTCAAAACAAACGAATTATGCTAAAAAAAGGATGTCTCATTGCGCTTGGAATATTACTAGTTGTACTAATAGCTAGCTATGGTTTAATTCAACGTCGCCTCACCCAATTGGCTCCTAGCCCAACCATTGTTGAATCTCCTACCACTATTATTGGTTTCAACCACATCGGATTAGCCGTTAAAGATTTGGATCGGATGCTTAATTTTTACCAAAAGGCAACGAATTTTGAATTAATCAGCCGAGAAAAAATTAGTGGTAATACTGCGGCTGATAAACTGTTTGGTCAGGATAGTATCAGTTATGAAGTAGCTACTTTAAAATCTCCTAATTTTTTATTGGAATTAACGCAATTTGATTATCAAATGGATACGATTATTGAAAAGATGCCGCCTTATGGACCAGGGATGACCCATACTTGCTTTCAGACAGCTGAGAAAAATTCTGGATATAGAGAATTTATCAATGCAGGGGTAGATATTTTAAGTAGAGGTGATGAACCAATTGATTTAGGCGGTTATGGGGTGACTTATGCTTATGGGTATGATCCAGAAGGAAACATGATGGAATTGGAACAAATGTCTGATCTTGTGATATGGTTAAAAATAGATAAAGACTTTTCAGAAAAGCATAAAATGTGGATGACGCAGGTGGCGATTATGACGCCTAATATTGAAAGACTAGCTGGCTTTTATGAAGACGTTTTAGAAATTGAGCCCTATAGATTTAATGACTATGATGCCAGCGAAATAGGCGCAAAAGTCATTGATTTGGATGGGGTAAATATGACAGGTGCTTGGTTTATGCTAGATGGCAAAGAGAAAAAAATGGAGTTGTTTCAGTATAAAGGAGCGCATCCTACACCAAATACCATTTACAAACGATCACCTACTGAATTAGGCTATTCTTATTCTTTTGAGGTGTTAGATATTCAAAAAGAATACAAGCGATTGAAAGAAAAAGGGGTGAAATTTTTGAGTGAACCACAACAATTGGGTAAATTCTGGATGGTTCATGCAAATGATGTAGATGGGAATGTTTTCTCTTTGCGACAAGCCATTGATCCTAATTTTTCCGCACCGAATATTTGAAGTGATTGTGTGATTGTTCACCTCATACGTAAACAATCAGTACGGCATCACAATCACACAATCAGCGCAGCGACACAATCTCACAATCAAAAATCATCAAAATGAAAAAACTAATACTAACCATTCTAGCCGTCTTTTTTATTTTACTAATTACCGCTTTTGGCTGGTTTTATTGGCAACTAACCCATCAGACTAGCGAAACCATTATTGCAGATTTAGATACAAAAAAATTATTTGAAACCCGTTGTGGTATCTGTCATAATGGAGGAGCAACGGGTGCTCCTTTAGTGTCTGCTTTAAAATTGATGCCAGAAGATCGAATTTTGACCGCTATGACTACAGGAGTCATGCTGAATCAAGCAATTACCTTAACGGACGAACAAAAGAAATCCCTAGCGGCTTATATTTCAGATGTTGATCCTGCTGAAAGTGGGAATGGGGTTGTTAAAGGATTATGTGCAGATGGTGCCGAAATAGAAGAATCGGAAACCTCTCCAAAGATTGATGGTTGGGGAATGGGACAAAGAAACCAACGATATTATAACAAGCGGGATTTAAAAATCAATGCTGCCAATGTTGGCAATTTAGCATTAGATTGGGTGTTTGCTTTTCCGTCTGCCTCCCGAGCAAGGGTACAACCAACGATTGCAGGAAATACCCTTTTTACAGCGAGTCAACTGGGAACAATCTACGCCTTAGACCGACATACAGGTTGTATTCGTTGGACTTTTCAAGCAGACGCAGAGGTCAGAAGTGCTCTGGTAATAGAGAGAGATAGCCTAAATAAGGCAAGTCGCCTGTATTTTAGTGACTTTAATGCTTTTGTTTATGCGGTCGATTTGAAGACCCAAAAGTTATTGTGGAAAACAAAAGCGGATGATCATCCTAATTCAACGATTACGGGGACTTTGAGTCTGTTTGAAGACCGATTATTTGTACCCATATCTTCTACTGAAGTGTTAAATTCTGCGAATGAGCAATACGCTTGTTGTACGTTTAGAGGGTCAATGGCCTCTTTAAATAAAGCCGATGGGGCTAAGGTTTGGCAAACGCATACGATTGCGAAAGAACCAAGCCAACATGGAGAAAATAGCGAAGGTGTACCAATTATGGGGCCATCAGGTGCGCCTATTTGGACAGGTGTCACTATAGATACGCTTAGACGATTATTGTATGTCGGAACAGGTGAAAATTATACCCGCCCAGTTACTTTAACAAGTGATGCCATTATGGCTTTCTCTCTCGATAACGGAGAAATTAAATGGGTACAACAAACGATGTCAGGAGATGCATGGAACGGCGCTTGTGTGACCTTATTCAGTCGAGCTAATTGTCCAGAAAATAATGGCCCTGATGCGGATTATGGTGCGCCTCCAATTTTAGTAAAGTCTAATGGGAAAGACCTTATTTTAGCAGGACAAAAATCGGGTAAAGTGACGGCGATGGATCCAGATAATGATGGCGCAATAGTATGGCAAGAACAAGTAGGTAGAGGAGGCACGATGGGTGGTGTTCATTGGGGCATGGCAACAGATGGAAAAACTTTATTTGTACCTATTAATGATCGTGGTTTATACGATATTAATGAAGATATTCCAAAACAACCAGGCATGCACACACTCAATGTAGCTGATGGCAAACGATTGTGGGCGACAATTGAAGAAGACCGTTGTCCAGGTTTTAGTATTAGAGGGTGTGGTCCAGGTATTTCGGCAGCCATTACATTGACGCCAGAAGTGGTTTATGGACCTGCTTTAGATGGTGTTATCAAAGCCTATGCGACCGATGATGGTCGAGAGTTATGGGCTTTTGATGCGAAGAGAGATTATGAAGCAGTTAATGGAGTGAAAGCTTTTGGTGGGGCATTTGATTCGGATGGTCCAGTTATCGTTGGTAATCAACTATTTGTTACTTCTGGCTACGCAAAATATGCGGAGAAAGAGGGAAACGTTTTGTTGGCTTTTAAAGTGAAGTAACACAACTCTCTGAGTTGTGCCACATAACATAATAAGTGTATCAAGTCTTGAGACTTGACACATAGAACCTAATTAATAAAAAAATAAAATGGAATTATTTAGTTTAAAAGGAAAAGTAGCATTAGTCACAGGTGGTAATGGTGGTATTGGGCTAGCTTATGCTAGAGGTTTAGTGAAAGCAGGCGCAAAGGTGGCAATCTGGGGAAGGAATACGACTAAAAATGCAGCGGCTATCAAAGAGTTAAAAGAAATGGGTGGAGATGTTGCTGCTTTCGTTTGTGATGTGACCGATAGTGAAAAAGTGGATACTGCTTTTGCAGAAACGATGGCACATTTTGGCCAAGTAGATATTTGTTTTGCTAATGCTGGAAGCAGCGGAACTCCTGGAATGTTGCACAGTACAAGCGATGAATCTTGGCAAAGATTGATAGACATCAACCTGAATAGTGTTGCCTATACTTATCGAAAAGTAATCGCACAATTATTGGAGCGCAAAGCACCAGGTAAATTGATTGTCACTTCTTCTGTGGCAGCCTTAGTCGGTACTTCTGTTTCTGCGGGATATGGAACGACGAAAGCAGCCGTACTGGGTTTAACTCGTTCTATGGCAGTAGAATTAGGGAAATATGGTATCCAAGCCAATGCTATTTCACCAGGCTTTATAGAAACTGAAATGACGGAAGGCGCTCCTGATTTTTTTAGAAATGCCATGATGCGTCGAAATGTTGCTGGAAAATTTGGTACTCTAGAACAAATGGAAGGCGTTGCGGTATTTTTAGCATCTAGTGCAAGTGATTTTATGACAGGGCAGAATATCGTTATGGATGGAGGATATACGATTTTTCCAATGTGATTTTTATGGGGGGCGTACCTCTTCCTATCAATCTATAAGATAAACTTGTCTAACAAAGATGCTAATAATGTGGAAATATTTAAAAATTGGTGGCCTAATCATCTTGGTTTTATTAATAATTGTGCCTAGTATATTGTACGTCAATGCCATTGATTGGTCAAAAAAACATAGTACAAGAGTAGCGGCATTACCACTTTTTGATACAACCATAGATAAAGGAGAATATCGTTTAAAAGCTAATAATTTAGAGTTTTTAGTTCGAACAGCAGGCATGCAAAACGATGGTCCTGGTGTTATTTTATTACATGGTTTTCCAGAATCTTCTTTGATGTGGCAACCACTCTTAGATAAAGCCGCAGCTGAGGGGTATCGAGCGATAGCTTTTGATCAGAGAGGGTATAGCCCTATGGCACGACCGCCAAAAGTGGAAGAGTATCATATAGATCGCTTAGTGGAAGATGTTGTAGCTGTAGCGAATCAAGTGGGGTTTGATACCTTTCATTTAGTTGGGCACGATTGGGGGGCAGGAGTTGGTTGGAAAACAGTAATGGATTTTCCTGAACGAATTCATACTTGGACCGCTATGGCTATTCCACATACGGCTGTTTTTCAAGAAGCTGTTTTAAACCATCCAGAACAAAAAAAGCGGAGTGCCTACATGAAAAGATTTCAGTTGCCTTTTCTACCAGCATTGCTTTTTCATTTAAATCAAAAAAAAGTGGTAGATGGATTAAGAGGTCGATGGACGGAAGAACAATTGGCTGAATGTATGGCTATTCAAAGAGAATATGGGGCGGTTACTGCAGCTTTTAATTGGTATCGTGCATCGAAGATGGATGGAAAACGTGTTGATCAAGCATTTGAAAAAAATATTTTACGACCAACCTTATTTATCTGGGGAACAGCAGATCCTGTTGTGGTACAAGATATTATTCCTTTACAAAAAAAGTATATTCAGGCGCCTTACCAAGCGCTTAGTGTGGATGCAGGACATTCATTAATGCAAGCTAAAACGGATACTATCCTTCAATCTATTCTAACTCATTTTAAAAAATAGTAGTTCTTTTTTCTATTTTAAAATTAATAATTACCTTGTTACTGCTTTAAAATTATCACTTCAAAAAAAATAATGGCAGCAGGCGATTGGAAAGAGCTCTTTGCAGCAGCTCAAAAAGGAGACTTGGAACTAGTAAAATACCATCTAAGAATGGGGGTGAATCCTAATTATCAGCACCCCGAATTTATGACGACACCATTAATTGCTGCCATAGAAAAACAACAATTTGAAGTAGCAAAATGCTTGCTTGAAAATGGGGCAGACCCAGCCATCAAAGAGGATTTTGGCCCTAACACGCCCTTAGCTGTTGCTCAACAGTTGAATAATCAAAAAATTATTACCTTAGTCAATGCTTATCTTAATCCATTAACTTCAAATCATAAAAAGATGAGAAAAATAATTGTCACAGGTGGCAATCGAGGTATTGGAAAAGCCATTGCCCACCAATTACTGACGGAAAACCATAAAGTAGTTATTACTGCTAGAAAAGAAGCGGAGGGTAATGCAGTAGTCGCAGCATTAAAAAAGGAAACAGGAAAGGAGCAAATTAGCTTTATCCAAGGGGATTTATCTAGTATTCAGCAATGCAGGGATTTAGTAGAACGAATCATTGAAAAACATCCAGATATTGATGTTTTAATCAATAATGCAGGTGTATGGATGACCGAAAAGAAATTGAATGCGGATGGTTTAGAAATGAGTTTTATGGTCAATTATCTAGCACCTTATATTTTATCAAAAGGCTTAACATCTATTTTAACCAAAAACAAACCTGCTAGAATTGTCAATGTGAATGCGGGGCTGTACGTAACGGGGAAATTGCTTTTTGAAGAGACCCCTTATGGTAAAGATTTTCATAGTATGAAAACTTATGCGAATAGCAAATTAGGGAATACCATGTTTACGATAGATTATGCAAAAGAACTAGAAGGTAGTGGTGTGACCATTAATGCAGTTCACCCTGGAGTAATCAATACAGGACTAGGAGATTCGCCTAAGTTAATGAGCAAATTAGTAAAAATGGTAAAGCGTTTTTGGAAGAAGCCTGAATATGGAGCGATTGCACCAGTTTGGCTAGCAATTAGCCCAGAAATGGAAGGGGTGTCTGGTAATTTTTACAATGAAAAGAAAATCATGCCTTATACGAAAAATGCTTTAGATGAACCAATAAGGCTATCTTTAAAAAAGACAACAGAGGCTATACTTTCTAGAGAAACTAATTAATAAATACTCAAAAATAAATTGGATAACTCTAATTCGATGGGGTAATAAATTCGTGGGGATTAACTGCAAAATGTCCAATTTTTTTTTTAGTACTTTTGGCATTTTATAAAATTAGCTCAATAAATGGATACGAATACTTTAGAAACGCTTTGCCAGTCCACGATTAAAATAGTCACCGAAACAGCTGATTTTTTACGAGCAGAATTAGGGAAAGTACAAGCAGCAGCGATAGAAACCAAGAGTTTGAATAGTTTAGTAAGCTATGTCGATAAAACTGCGGAGATGCAATTGGTCAACAAACTAAGCGCTTTGTTACCAAATTCCACTTTTTTAACAGAGGAAGAAACCGTCGAACAAACCAAAGGCGAATTTCAATGGATTATTGACCCCTTAGATGGTACAACCAATTTTTTACATCAAGTTCCTATGTTTGCCGTAAGTGTGGCTTTGCAGCATCACGACGAAACCGTTTTGGGCGTTGTTTATGAAGTGAATCGTTCCGAATGTTTTTCCGCTTGGAAGGGTGGTGGTGCTTATTTAAATGGACAATCCATTAAAGTGAGTCCAACAAAAACATTAAGCGAATCTTTATTAGCGACAGGTTTTCCTTACTATGACTTTAAGTGGATTGATCCTTATTTAGCGGTGTTTCGAGAATTGATTCAAAATACCCGCGGTGTGCGACGGTGTGGTGCAGCAGCAGTTGATTTAGCTTATGTTGCTTGTGGTCGATTTGATGGATTTTACGAATACAGTTTAAGTGCTTGGGATATGGCGGCAGGGGTAATTTTGATTCAAGAATCAGGCGGACAAGTTTCCGATTTTGCAGGTGGGAATGATTATTTATTTGGTAAAAATATTATTGTAGGAAACCCTGCTATTTTTAAAGCGATAAGTGAGGTAGTAACCGAGAAGTTTGCAGGGATTTTATAGAGAGATAGATCATGGAGATTTTTAAAATCTCCATGATCTTAACTATGATTACCGCTTCCACTTAATCCCACAACCCGCACTCGGTCGTTGCAAACTAGCCACAGGTCGTCCAACCAGTACAGCATCTAAAGCAGCTCGTAAATCTTCTCCCGTAACAGGCTTACCAGAACCAGGTCGAGAACCATCTAATTGACCTCGATAAACCAGTTGATCATCTCCATTGAATATATAAAAGTCAGGCGTACAAGCAGCATCATAAGCTTTTGCTACTTCCTGTGATTCATCATATAAATAAGGGAAATTGTAATTCGCTTCTTGTGCATGAATGGTCATTTTATCTGGCGCATCTTGTGGATAATTTTCCACATCATTAGAACTAATCGCCACAAAATTAACCCCTAGTTCTTTGTATTCTTCCACCAAAGCGACAACCCCTTCATTGATGTGAATCACATAAGGACAATGATTGCAGATAAACATCACCACCGTTGCTAGGTCAGACTTGACATCTTGAAAACTCATATTATTTCCAGAAATAGTATCTGGCAAATTAAAAGCAGGTGCTTTGGTGCCCAAAGGCAACATATTAGATTCTGTTAAAGCCATTTTTAAAATTTGATTATTTTAAGTATTAGGAGGATAGGGTGGAGTCAGCGCATAAAAAAACATCTTCCTCCGAAACCATTCGCCTTTATATTTTGGCAAAATTAAGTATAATCGGAAAAAGATGTTTTGCTGGTGAATGAGGCTATTGATTATTCTACTGTTGCTAACTCTTTTTTATCCTTATCCTCTTTTTTAGTAATGGCTTTACCGCTTTCTAATTTTTTAGAAATAGCGGAATAAGGACCAACGACAATTTCTTCTGCACCTTTCAAACCAGAAGTGATTTGAATATAGGTATCATCTTGAATCCCCGTTTTAACGGCAATCATTTGTACGGTATCTGCACCTTCTACCGTAGCAAAAACAACTTCCTTAATTAAATCTTCACTAGAAGTACTACCTTTTTTCTCTTCTTCTCTTGTGGTTACTGCTTGAATAGGTACACTTAAGACATCCGCTGCGGTCGTTGTATTAATTTCAACGGAAGCAGACATACCTGGGCGGAAAGGATACCGATTATTCGTAGAAACCAAATCTGTATAAGAACTTGGATCAAGGCGAATTTTTACAATAAAGTTGGTGACTTGATCAGAATTTAAAGAAACAGCTGCTCCCGTTGCAGACGTGGCAGAATTGGCAATTTCTGTTACTCGGCCTTGAAACTTTCGATCCAAATAAGCATCCACTTCCACATCCACGGTATTGCCAAGTGCTACTTTAGGAATATCACTTTCACTTACATCGACCTGCACTTCCATCGCAGACATATTAGCTACTCGCATCATTTCTGTACCTGCCATCATATTACTACCGACTACCCGTTCTCCTTTTTCTACGGATAATAAAGACACCACACCATCCATTGGTGCAAATAGGGAAGTACGCTTTAGATTTGTTCTTAATTCCTTCAAGGTCGCTTCGTCACTAGCCACAGAGAAAGTAGCGGCTTTCGTAGATTGTTTTGCTGCTTTTAAATTCGCTTTAGCCGATTCTAAACTGGCTTTTAAAGACCGAACATTGGCTTGTAATTGCTGTAAGTTGGACAAAGAAGTTTCAAAGTCTTGCTCAGAAATAACGCCTTCTTTAGAAAGCCCAATATTTCTTTCATGAACTGATTTCTGGTTGGCTAACTGCGCTTCTGTTGCCTCTAATTGCGCTTGGGCTTGCACCATGTTTGCCTTATTGCGCTCAATATCCGCTCTAGAACCTGCTAATCTAGCCTTAGAGTTATTGACGGCTGCGGCTCCTCGATCTACTTGTGAGCGAATAGCATCAGGATCAATTTTAGCCAATAATTGACCTAATTTAACGGAGTCGCCTTCTTCGATATACAATTCTACAATCTCTCCAGAAACATCAGGGCTGATTTTGACCTCTACTTCTGGAAATACCTTTCCACTCGCTGCTACCGTTTCTTTGATGGTTCGGCGTTCTACCTTTTCTACTTCTACTGCTAGCCCCTTAGGTTTTTGTCTACCTTTCCAGATAGCTCCTACCAGTAATAAGGCAATTAGTCCTACCAGACCATAAATCAGTTTATTGCTTTTCTTTTTTTTCTTCTTTGTCATTACGGGTTTAATTATTTAATCCAATTTACGAGGTAAGGAAATTGCTATATTGTTTTATGGTTATATTGTTTTGCAACTAAAGAATTTTCATATTTAATTTAGTGCGCTAACAATATAACAATTTTGCAATAAAACCATTATTCGGAAATTGAGTTATTTAAGGATTTTACTCATTGCTTAGTTCAGATTCAAATCTTTGCCCATATAGAAGTCAATGATTTTTAATCTAAAAACATAGTCGTATTTCGCACGCGCTACATTTAATTCTGCGGTATCTAAATTAGTTTTTGCAGTTGTTAACTCTAAGGTATTGATAGCACCTAAATCATATCTTTTTTGGGCATTATCAAAAGCTGCTTTGGCTGCTTCTAAAGACCTTTGAGAAGCTGTTAATTCTAATTTAGTGGCTCTAGCATTGGCAATCGCATTTTGCACATCTGCTTTCAATTGCTGCTTGGCTTGCTTGTTTTGTACTTCAGCATTAATAATGTCTAGCCTAGCTCTTTCTATATTAATGGAATTTCTATGTTTATTATAGATAGGAATGCTGATTTGTATACCTAAATTTTGTCCAAAATTATTATCTAACTGATCAAAATAAGGATCACTCTGGAACAAAGATGCATTAGAAAACCTTGTATCTAGACCAGCAAATGCACTAACACTTGGGAGTAAACCAGCTTTAGCGATAGGTACGCCTAATTCCGCACTTTTCATTCTTGCTTCACTTGCCTTAATAGACGCTTGGGTATTAATAGCCTGACCGTAAACAGCACCAAGTGCATAAACCTCAGAGCTTTCCTGTACTTCAATGATTTCTGCTGGGATAATAATTTCCAAATTATAATCTGGCTCTAATTCTAAAATATTCTTTAGAGTCAAATAATTAATTTCTACAGAATTTTCTGCCTGTACTAATGTTTGTTCGTTTCTAGCAATTTGTGCTAAAATATCTAATCTATCTGCTTTAGGAACAGTTCCCGCGTTAATTCTTTTGTCAATGGTGGTTAATTGTTCCCTCGTTTGACTAATGGCTTGTTGTGCAATCGTTACTTGTTCTTTTGCCAATAAGATATTTAAGTAAGCCGAAGCCATTTGTAAGGAAATATTCTGAAATTGGGTATTGGCATCTTCTTTTGCTGCTTCCAAATCAAACTCACTCTGTTTGATGGTGTTTTTTATCGCACCACCATTATAAATAGGCGCATCAGCATTTACTCTCCAGTTATTAAAGCCAATACGAGTATTGACAAAATCATTAGTTGTAGGATCAATATTTCGGCCATATTGAAAACCAAGATTGGTTGAGGCATTTATACTAGGCATTCGTGCCATCCGACTACCTTTTTCAGTCAATTCCGCTTGCGAAACAGCAATTTGGGATTGTCTAAGGGCTAAATTATTTTGCTTGGCGTGGCTAATACATTTTTGTAAAGACCAAGCTTCTTGCGCAAAGGCAGTACAAGATAGGGCTAATGCACAAAGCATTAAAAGAGTTGTTTTTCGTAACATCTGTAATAACATTTTTTTCGGCGATTTCTTTGATTCCAAAAACCAAATAAGAATGATTGACTATGTATTATTTAAAAACGCATATCAATTTTGTACAAAGGTACACCAAATTCAAGATTTAAATAATAAACTTTGGTTTTTGTATCTGTTTACAATAATATGGATAGCTCGTTAAAAGGACGGTATTATTTATATCAAGTTGTAAAAATCATGGATGAAAGGTTCATTAATCCAGATTATTGAAAGAAAGCTGCTTAAAATTGAAAGAATATTCGTCAAAATTGATTTTTCTTAATATTTTATGCATCTGTCTTATAGAAAAGATTTTTTACTAAAAACCAATATTATGAAAAATGTATTAATTGGTCTACTATTTCTCTTACCACAATTTTTGTTAGGGCAAGTGGCTCCTTCCTTAAAATTGATTTCAGAAACAATTGAATCACATAGTGACTACGAAAAAATATATCTGCACACGGATAGAGGGTATTACACAGGTGGTGGAGATATATTTTTCAAAGTATACTTAACCGATCAAACTTTATCTCAACGAAAAGCAAAAAGTAAAGTAGCTTATGTTGACTTAATTGGCCCAGACCAAACTATCGTTGAAACTAAAACCATCGCTATAAAAGACGGCCAAGGCTTTGGTGATTTCCAAATAACCAGTAAATATAGGAGTGGAAATTACGTGCTGCGCGCTTATACGCAGTACATGAAGAATTTTGATACCGATTTCTTTTTTAGAAAAGCCATTTATATTAGGGGGGTTAATAATATGGCAGCGACTTCCAATATTTCAACAATTGGCGCTTCTATTCAGTTTTTCCCTGAAGGAGGTGATTTAGTACAGGACTTAATCTCCAGAGTAGCCGTAAAAACTATGGATGCTTCTGGACGGGGCATTCCCTTAAAAGGAGAAATATTCACAACCAATAATGAAATAGTCGCAAATGTAGCTACTAATAAAAATGGTCTTGGACAATTCAGCTTGCAACCCAAAGCTGGCCAAACCTATATTTTTAAAGGGGAATATAATGGAAAAGCAATCCAAGAAACACTACCTACTACCATATCTGAAGGTGCTGTTTTAGCAATTGATAATCATAGAGCAGATCACCTCCAATTACAAGTAATAACCAATCAACCAACTATTTTAAAAGGGGGTAATATCATTGGACAGGGAATGGGACAAGTCTTTTTTGAAAATGCCTTAGAAGGGCAGTCGTTCGAAAAGATTGAGATTGATGTAGCGGAAATGCCTTATGGTATTTTACAATTTACTTTATTTGATAAATTAGGACAACCAAGAGCAGAAAGATTAATCTTTAATCATGATGGCATTGATAATTTTAATATAGACATTACCCCTAATCAAACAACTTATGGAAAAAGAGAGAAGGTACGATTACAATTGGATGCTTACGATGATGAAGGAGAAACGATGAAAGCGGATTTGTCTTTAAGTGTGGTCAGTAATTATCTAGAAGCAGTTAACGCTAATACGGACAATATTCAAAGTTACTTACTACTATCTTCTGATATAAAAGGGGTGGTTGAAAATGCAACTTCTTATTTTAAAGATACCAAGCCAGCCACTAAACAAGCACTAGATTTATTATTAATGACCCAAGGTTGGCGGCGTTTTAGTTGGCAGGATGCATTAAGAGCACCAACTAAGGAAATAGTTTATGCTCCAGAAGAAAGCTTGTCTCTCTCGGGAAAGATTACCAAAAAAGATAAACTAAATCAACCCGTGAAAGCAGTAGGTTATTTATCAGAATTATCTGCTAGTTTGAGATTAGTTCCTTTTGAAACGGATGAAACAGGCCAATTTTCAATTGATAATTTAGATGCGCCAAATGGTGTCGATATGGTTTTGCAGGCAGCTACCTTAAATAAAAAACAGCAAAAAGTAAAAAAAGGGAGTTTGGTATTAAAAGGAAATAGAGCTATTAATATAAATATAGTAGATAAGTTGCCTATGCCTATTAGCAAAAAAGATATAAATATTCACTTTATAGAAAGTAACAGAAAAGTAAAGGGACAAGTATCTAATTTGGAAAAAATTCAATACAAAAATGATGTAGCTTATGATGAAGTCGATGAATGGTCGATTGAATTAGATTCCATTTCGGTAACCGCTAAAAAGATTGATAAAATGGTGGAGTATTATGAGGATGGGATGCTGTACAAAAGACCAGATACTAGAATAAGGATGGATGAAGTAACAGCCCCCAATGCACATAATGATATTTTGAGTATTCTACAAAGAGCGCCAGGTTTGCTAGTAGGTGGAGAGGGAGTTATTATTCGAGGTCGACAAACTGGATTGAGTGGTATTACCATTTCCAATACGGCTAAATTTATGGTCAATGGAGCGTTGGTGTCTGATGAATATGCTACTTCCATTAATCCTACCAATATCGCTTTTATTGATATAGTTCGCAGTCTTAATAAATTGAATATATTTGGAGAAGTAGGAAGTAACGGTTTGGTAATGATTTATTTAAAAACACCACAGGACCAAAAAAGAAAGACAAAAGAAACGGAAGGAGTTAAGTCTGTATCAACTAAAAAAATTGAAGAGATTATTGCGTATTATGAAGATGGGATGTTGTATGAAAATCCAGATTTTAGAGTAAAAATCAATGAAGTAATAGAACTAGATACCCATAAAAATATTTTAACCGTTTTGGTGGAACAGGTGCCAAAAGTAAGCTATGACGTGGCTACTGAAACTTTTAATTTAGGATATAATGTAAAAATAGGAGCAAGTAATATAGTTGATCTTAATTCGATTATTCCTACTAAAAAGACTAGATTTATGGTCAATGGTGCTCTTGTTCCTCAAGATGTTGCGATGTCACTTGATCCGAGTAAAATTGCTTTTGTAGATGTATTACTAAGTTTGCCCAAATTGTCAATATATAATGAAACGGATAGTGATGGATTGATGATGATTTATTTAAAACCACCTGAGAAAGTAAGTCCGCTAAAAATGGATATAGAAGGGGATGGAATTATCAATTTCACTTTTAATGGTTATGATCAAGCTAGAGAATTTTATGCGCCAGTTTATGATGGAATCAATGAAGAAGATCGTCAATACGATAATCGAGTGACCTTACATTGGACACCAACTATCCAATTTAATGAATTAGGAGAGGCTTATATTGAATTTTACACTTCGGATAGAGCTGGTGTTTATGATATAGTTGTGGAAGGAATAAGCAAAACTGGATTACCTATTGTTGCCCACTCACAAGTTATTGTAAAATAGGTTAATGGTACACGGATTATTATTTTAAAAAATTTCAGAATTTAAAAACTAATGAAAAAGATAAATACCTTGATTTGGTTAATCGGTTGTTTATTACTAACGACTACAATCAATGCACAAACAATTAAAGCCATCGTTGCCAATGAAGAAACCCGCGAAGTCATTCCAGATGTTTTTGTTTTTTTAGATAATAGTTCAACTGGGACTATTACAGACAAACAGGGACGATTTGAATTAAAAACGGAAGCTTCACATAACCTACTACTCGTTCTTTCCCATTTAAACTACGAATTAAATTCACTTGCAATCAAGGATTTAGCGACTTTAGCCGATACTATTTTTTTAACACCAAGTGGTGTGATTTTAGAAGAAGCAGTAGTCGTGGGGAAAACAAAATCTAGGCTTAGGTTAAGGCGATTAAAGCGGTTTAAATCAGAATTTTTAGGCGTTAATTACGACAAAGGATTAATCCAGCTTCTGAACCCAGAAGTGTTATTGTTTGAGCAAGAGAAAAGCAAATTAATGGCGGAAGCAAAAGTGCCATTAATTATTGAAAATAAAGTATTGGGTTATCGAGTACAGTTTTTTTTAGAAGATTATAAATCTTATAAAGAAGGAGATTTAATCTATTCTGGCAAAGTGTTTTTTGAAGAGTTAGCAGGGAGTAAAAAAGAAATCGCTAAGTATAAACGAAATCGTTACAAGACTTATGAACAATCGAGTAGACATTTTTTGCCAATTTAGTCCAACAAAATGAAATAGCCAATAGGTATGAAATAGGGTTTTCTTTGTTTAATAAAAAACAAGAATTTATCAATTATGAACCTACTGCTGCCGACTCTTTATTGATAACCGAATTTAGGAAAGACAAATACGAAATCTCTATCAACCGAATTTTAACCATTACTAATAGCCAACTTAAAGTTAGTCAAGGCATACAAAAAAATACAGGGACTACAATGGCTGGGAGAGTTGGTAATTTTAAACAAACCACTAATAATCTTCCGCAGTCTTTTTTATGGTCTAAACATGGCAGAATTGTCGTTAATAAATATGGGTCTATTTTAAATCCGACAGAAGTGGAAGAAGCAGGCTATTGGGCTAGTCTGCGAGTAGCGGCTCTATTGCCTTTGGATTATGCGGTGAAGGTTAAGCATAAAAAATTTAAGTTGTAATAGAGGAATTCCATAACGAAAAGCGTGAATTTTCAATACAGGTCAGGAGACCTGCGGATAGCGGTTTCAAATCTGGAGACTCGAAACATTGAGCGAGCCTCAATATTTCTAATTCGATGGGGTTGTATCAAAATATTCTGATTCTAACTCTTTCCGTGGTTTTACAAAAAATGATTGCTGGTGAGGACATTTTGTCCGAACCGAAACCCTTATGTTTCTTTTTTTTATTTCTTTTGAGATAGCTAGGGTAGGAGAGGATTTCGATACTTTATTCGGATAAAAAACATTAGCTGAATTTTTTGAGACAGCCCCTTCTCTCTCTCCCTTCATTGCTTACTTGACAGAACACTAGTTTGTGAGTCGAATGAACCCGCACGACTGCGCAGCAGGTAGGTTCGACAGTACATTTTAAAACTAAAAAATAATGACTAATCAGACACTTATTACCAATTTAACAAAAGATGTGGATAACATCATTTCCGTTGTGGATAAACAATTCAAGCCACTAACTATCAGTCAATTAAACCAAAAAGAACATGTTGGTAAGTGGAGTATCTTAGAATGTTTAGAGCATTTAAATCGTTATCATGCCTATTATAATGCTGTGATAAGAGAAGGATTAGCCGCTGCAAAGGATAATACAATAGATAAAAACTACAAAAATGGTTGGTTTGGTAAAATGTCTATTGATATGATGTCGCCAGATAATGTCAAAAAACAAAAAGCAATTGCTAAATTCAACCCAGTTGGTAGTCAATTAACTAAAGAAACTATTACAAAATTTCTGGAATACCAACAAGAACTATTGACCCTACTCGCACAAGCAAAAGTCAAGAATATCAATCAACGAAAAGTACCTGTCGAATTTTTTAAGCTGATGAAAATGAAGATTGGTGATGCTTTAGCTTTTGTCGTGACACACGAACAAAGACATATTTTACAAGCACAAGAAGCCCTACGTAAACTGACTTAAACTAGCGAAAATTCGCTAAAAACTACCATTTTGTCCAAATTTCATCCTTATTAGTCGATTCTCAATTGCTTTTGGAAGCAATAAGCCCAAACCTTGGCAACTCATTCTTTCACCGAATAAAGTGTTTTAAGCGGAATACTTTGAATCTTTATTCATAAAAAAATGCGTCATGAATCATTATATTTATGAGAATCAAAATTCCAAGTCTTTTTATACCATGTCTTGGGTCGCCTTCGGATTATCTTTTATTGGGATGTTGATTGGCTTGGTTTATATGGAAGCTGATTTAGCCTTAAAAGGCTTTCTAGGAATGTCTTATTTATTTAGTGTTACTTCTTGTTTTACTTTATCCAAAGTAGTGCGAGATCGACACGAAGCAGAGAAGTTTATCAATAAAGTAGAAAGTGCAAAGACAGAGAAATTTTTGAATGAAACGAGTGTGGTTGGCGTTTCTTAGTACAGTAGGCAGTTTGACAAGCTACGATAGCACATTAAATAGGAGTTATTTGTAATAAATTCAAGCTATCGCTTGTTAGTGCCTGAATTACTAAAAGCCTCCATCATTCATCAATAAATTGCCAGCGGATTTTACCACATAGTATTTTGCGCTACCTAAAAAAATCCGTTGGCAAAACATTCGTTGATAATCTTAGTCATTACGTGTTGTCCACCTCCGATTTTCCTGATCCAAACGATACCTAAATTTAGCAGGGGCATCTATTGTAAAATTCAATACTTCTCCACTTACAGGATGTGCAAAAGTCAATTCAACCGCCGCCAAAAACAAGCCTTTTCCCGTTAGCAAGGGTTTATCTTGATGATATAATTTATCCCCCAAAATAGGATGCCCCAAATGTGCTAAATGCATTCGTAATTGATGGGTTCGACCAGTTAAGGGATATAAGTTGACTAAAGATAGATGGGTTACTTTTAAGGAGGAAACAGTTTGCAAGACTTCATATTTTGTAACTGCTGCTTTGTCCTCAATTGCTTTATCAATCATTCCTTTTGTTGGTAGGACTTTTCCCATAACAACTGCCTGATACCTTTTTTGAATCGTCTTTTTTTCAAATTGTTGACTTAAATGCATATTCGCAGCAGTCGTCTTCGCTATTAATAATAAACCACTTGTCGCATGGTCCAACCGATGAACGGGACGGGGTAATTGAAAAGCATCAATTGCTTTGGAGAGAGTCAAATTATACAATAAAGCATTTTGAATAGTATGGAATTGATTGCCACTTACTATAATCCCAGCGGGCTTATGAATCACCGCTAATTGCTCATCTTCATAAATAACTGGTAAATCGAGTTGATAAATTTTAGGCGGCTTTTTATCTAGTGCTATTAATTCTATTTTTTGTCCTGTTGTTACCCAATTACCTGTTGCCGCCTTTTCTCCATTAATGTAAATTCGTCCATTTTTAATAGCTTTTTTCACACCTTTTTTGGAAGGCAATTGAGGAAAAATACCGACAGCATAGTCACTCAGGCGAATGTTATTAATATTTGTTGGAACGATATGGGTATTAAGTATGAGCATTTATTAAGTTAAAGCAGCAAAACTATCTTGGTTATAATACCAAACTAAGCCTAATACTGCTGCCACGATCCACCAGCGATAAGCCAACCATAAAATCCAAGTATAAACGGCGAGCAATTCAAAGATATTCATGGCGAACCATTCCGTATTGCCCGATTTAAAAAAATCATTATTCACCGATTGCAGTCGTCGCTCAGGGTCTTTAGAAATACCGATTTTAATGTGCATTTGCATCCACTTAAAACGAAATACTTTTTTGGTCAATCGAAATCTGGATTTATCAAAATGATGATGCAATCGCTTTTCAATTTTGGCCGCATTCCACATCTTTCGCTTTAAGATGATTTTAGCTTCTGATTTAGCGCAGCGACGGAAGAGATAGATGTATTTGAATTCTTTTAACAGGGTGATAGGATTTTAGGATTATCAAGAGGAATTTTAGGCAACTTTTAGGGAAGGGAAAGTTATTTGGTAATCCTCCATTAACATTTTCATTAAATTTTTGGTAAGTTTTTTCTTCAAATGTTCATATTGACGAACTTCCAATTTACTATCTAGTTCCTCACACGATTTAATTACCTTGTTAATATCATCAATTAATTCTAATTGAGTTGCAATTTTTTCTAACCGTGATATTTCTCGTTTCTTCATAACTTATTTTTCAAATATTATTTTTAGAAAGCCTTTCGTTGGTATTTTTGCTCGATTATTGGCATATAATTTTAACCATACATCTTTCTTCTCTAATGTTTTCATATAAAGTAAATGGTTTTTGGGATAATCCTTTACAAGATACGAATCTATTCCTTCATCTTCCAGCGAAAACGACCAAAATTTATCTAAGATCTTATCACCTCGCTTTTCATAAACTGAATAATCCAAAAAAGTCACCAAATCAATATCTTTTGGATTTTCCTTTTGCGTTACAAAACTGCCATTTATCCATTGTTCGAAAAAAGGAAATACTTCGTCTTGAAAACGATAAATATAGCGTAAATAGTTTTCAAATAAACGCTTTCTAGTTTTTGAATTAGGAAAAGCGGTTACAAAATAAGCTTCAAAGGTTGCTAAATCCACCTCTATAATTTTGTAAGGTGTGAGATTTCCGTATTCATCAAAGTTTAATTGGGTAGTTAGCATAGTTATTTGTTTCCTCTAAATTTTGACCAAAATACAAGTTATTGTTTTAAAATAAAAAATAAGATACTTTTTGATTACAAAAAATAAGCACTTATATTTTTTTTCTACCTGCTAAATGCAATAAAAAAAAGACAATTTTCTATATTCACGCTTTATTATTAATCAGACAATTCGAAAAACATAAAACATGTCCGATAAAAATCTACAAGAATATTGGAAAAAAAACCTGCGCTTACTCGCCGTTTTATTAGCCGTTTGGTTCTTCGTTTCTTATGGCTGTGGCATCATCTTCGCCGATTACCTGAATAATTTTAGATTAGGTGGCTATAAATTAGGCTTTTGGTTTGCTCAACAAGGAGCTATTTATGTCTTTATCATTATCATTTTTGTTTATGTTAATCGCATGAATAAATTGGATAAGGAGTTTGGAGTGGATGAAGAATAGCAATTTTCAATTCTCAATTTAAAATTTTCAACAAAACGAAGTAATCACAAATCAAAAACAATGGGCGTTAGAGAATGGACTTATATAATAGTAGGCATCACATTTGCCATTTATGTTGGCGTTGCCATTTGGGCAAGAGCTGGTTCTACTTCTGAATTTTATGTTGCAGGTGGAGGTGTTTCTCCATTTGTGAACGGAATGGCAACGGCAGCCGATTGGATGTCTGCGGCTTCCTTTTTATCAATGGCTGGGCTGATTTCCTTTATGGGCTATCAAGGCTCGCAATATTTATTGGGTTGGACAGGTGGTTATGTATTATTAGCCTTGCTCCTTGCCCCTTATCTGAGGAAGTTTGGGAAGTTTACCGTCCCTGATTTTATTGGGGAACGTTATTATTCACAGACCGCTCGACTAGTGGCGGCTATCTGTGCCTTATTTATTTCCTTTACCTACGTGGTTGGGCAAATGAAAGGGGTGGGCGTAGCTTTCTCTCGCTTTTTAGAGGTCGATTTTGAAACAGGCATTTTAATAGGTATTGTGATTGTCATGTTTTATGCGGTTTTAGGTGGCATGAAAGGCATCACGTATACTCAAGTAGCGCAATATTGTGTGTTGATTGTGGCGTATTTAGTCCCTGCTATTTTCATTTCTATTTTAATGGTTGGCAATCCTGTTCCTCAATTGGGATTAGGGGGCACTTTATCTGATGGAACTTATCTCTTAGACAAACTAGATATGTTGTCAACCGACCTCGGTTTTGACGAATATACAACCTCTAATACCGGCAAAGTCAATCTATTTTTTGTAACGGCTGCTTTGATGTTGGGAACAGCAGGATTGCCCCACGTTATCGTTCGATTTTTTACAGTAAAAAAAGTAGCGGATGCTCGGAAATCTGCGGGTTATGCTTTAGTATTAATTGCTATTTTATATACTACTGCACCAGCCATTTCGGCTTTCGCCAAAACTAATTTATTAAATACCGTCAATAATCAACCGTACTCCAGTATGCCGAGCTGGTTTGGGAAATGGGAAGAAACAGGTTTATTGAAATTTGAAGATAAAAATGGGGATGGGAAAATTCAATATTATAATGATAAAAATCAAGCTTACGTTACTGCTACCGCTACACCAAGTGGATGGAAGGGCAATGAGTTGAAGATTGATAATGACATCATGGTGTTGGCAAATCCAGAAATAGCTAAATTACCAGCATGGGTGATTGCTTTGGTAGTTGCAGGAGGTTTAGCCTCTGCCCTATCGACTGCAGCAGGTTTATTATTGGTTATTTCTTCTTCTATTTCTCACGATATTTTAAAGAAATGGTTAAAGCCAGATATTACCGAAAAAGGTGAGTTGCAAGCAGCTAGAGTAACTATCGGTGTTGCAGTTGTCATTGCGGGTTACTTTGGGATAAATCCGCCCGGTTTTGTGGCGCAAGTCGTCGCGTGGGCATTTGGCTTAGCGGCAGCGTCTTTCTTTCCTGCTATTATTTTAGGCATCTTTTATAAGCGAATGAATATGGAAGGCGCGATTGCAGGAATGGTGACAGGTCTAGTTTTTACGGGTGCTTATATTTGGTTTTTCAAATATGGCGGCGGTCGTCCAGAGCAGTATATTTTCGGAATTACACCAGAAGGCATTGGTACTTTAGGGATGCTATTGAATACCCTTGTCGCTTTAGTCGTTTGTAGTATGACACCTCCACCTCCTGCGGAAGTACAGGCAATTGTGGAGAATATTCGGGTTCCTCGTGGAGCTGGTGCTGCTACGGGACACTAATTTACAAGATGATATGATTATTCAGGATTAATAGGATAGGGCAGCAATTGTAATTGTTGCCCTATTTTAAACTAAAAACCTATGGAGCTTACAAAAGATAATTTATCCATTGCAGAGTTTAGAAAAAAAATTGGAATCCCTTTCTTTGAAGGAAGCAAAACCATTATTCATAACCCAACTTATAAATTCATGACTGATGAAGAAACGGAAGAACACTATAGTTATCTAAAAAGAAGATCACCTGATGGAAATAAACCTTTTGGGCTGTATTTTTTTTATGAACCTTTTGGGCTTTTAGCTATTTTGGAAATCACAGATGTCAAATATATAAATCTAATTTCTGCTTTTCATCAAGCTTTTTTTTCAGAAATTGATGAAAATTTTGCCACTATTTATCTTGAAGATGATTGTATTCCCCAAAAATATAAAGTAAACAATGAACAAAATTTCGTTATCATAATTGCTGACCGTATCTCTCCACAAGTAAAAATTACCATCCCACCTATTGAATCTAAGCACATAGATAATAAAAGAAATTCTAAATATTTTACAGTCGGCTATTTACTTTGGCAAACGGTAAAAGTCTATAAGGATATATATTTGTATCGAACAGAAGAAGTTGTTATGGGTAATATCTGGGATGTTTTAGTATCCTCTTCTTTACAATTATATGAGTCAAACTTCGGTTATATTAGTTTTGATAGTTAAATATGAAGCAAAAATTATTAATCCTATCCGACCTTTGGGGCATCCAAAAAACAACCTATTTATCTCAATATACTACCCTACTCCAATCTAAATTTGATATTCAGTTTCTAGATTGTTGCAAATTAGGTCAAGTAGATACAAGCAATTATACCCAAGAAAATTTACACCAACAATTTGTAAATGGAGGAATAGAAAGAGCCGTAGAAAAGCTATTAAAAAATTACCAACAAGAAGTCGATATACTAGCCTTTAGCATTGGCGGCACTATCGCATGGAAAGCAAATTTAGCAGGTTTAAAAGTCCGAAACTTCTATGCTATTTCTGCTACAAGATTACGGTATGAAACAGAAAAACCAAGTAGCCAAATTTCTTTAATTTATGGGGCATTAGATGCATACCAACCACAACAAAATTGGTTTAAACAACTAGGCATTTCAAATTATAATATTATCAAAAACCAAGCACATGAATTATATCAAAAGCGGACTGTTATCCAACAAATCTGTGAAATACTACTAAAGTAATGGCGTTTGAAGTATGGTTAATTAAAACTAATACAAATCGCTAGGAAATGAAGCAAAAAAATCCGTTGGGAAAGCAAATCCGTTGGGCAAAACAATTCCAAAAATGAAATACATTCTCGTCTTCTCCATACTCCTTCTCTTAATCATCGGCTTTATAATCGTCCATATAGCCGCCCCTTATGTCGTCTTACAACCACCAAGAGTCAACGGTAACATCACCCCTCAACAATTTGGTTTAAAACATGAATTAGTCAACATCGAAGTAGCACCTAATCTTGATTTAAATGGTTATTGGCTACAAACTACAATAGATACAGCAAGAGGGATTATCATCTTTGCCCACGGCGTTGGAGGCTGCAAAGAAAGTTATCTAGGCGTTGCGCAAAAATTAGCGAATAGAGGTATTGAGTCCATTTTGGTCGATAGTCGAGCGCATGGAGAAAGTGAAGGTGAATTTTGTACTTATGGATTCTATGAAAGCCAAGACATTTCTAAAATCATTGATTATATCCAAACCAAACAGCCTAATTTACCCATTGGTATATGGGGCAGTTCAATGGGTGGCGCTATTGGTATTTTAGCTTTAGCAAAAGATAAGCGACTCCAATTTGGCTTGATCCAAAGCACTTTTACAGAATTAGAACAAATTGTCTTTGATTATAAAAAGCGGATATTAAAAGGTATTGGTGTTCGATTCTTATCCAATTATGTCTTAGAACGTGCAGGTGAAATCGCTAATTTTAACCCGCAAAAAGTTCAACCAATTGAAGCCGTTAAACATATCGAACAGCCTGTTATTATCGCACATGGCGATGCGGATAAAAATATTACTTACCAATACAGTCAACAACTTTTTGATCAACTAAAAGCGGTGGAAAAGGAGTTTTATCTAGTTAAAAATGGTGGGCATGTTGGATTATGGGATGCTGGTGGATCTACTTTTGAGGATAAAATGATGGGGTTTATTGAGCGGCAGTTGTCAAAATAAATACACTTAATTCCTACCAAATCCTATTTTCCACAACTTATCCTGAATTTGACGACAATAATACCAATAGAATCAAGGCTTTTATAATTTTATCTAAAAATTAGCAATTTTGACTAAAATTATTTTAAATTTGCTAAACCTTTAGTAGCGACTACTGTTCCTAAGTAAAATAATGACTTCTATTAACCTTCAATAACTTCTAATTTTTTTGACAACAAAAGAAAAAATAATAGAAACGGGTAGAACTCAATTTAATGAGTTGGGCTTTGGCGCACCAACGCTTTACCAAGTAGCACAAGCGGCTAAGATTAGTCGAGGAAATTTGACCTATTATTTTAAAGATAAAGAAGCTTTATTAGAAGCGATTGTAGAAGAGATGTGGTTAAAATACAAACAAGGTCAAGTCGTTGCCACTCAGTTTCCTTCTTGGAATGTTATCAAGAAAAGTATCAAAGTACTGCACGACCTACAAAAAGACTATTCCTTTATCTTTTTTGACAAACAAATTTTTGGGCATTCAAGAGTTCAAGATATTCTGCAACGAATAGAATCGGATAGTATAAAAACTCAAATGTCCATGTTCTCTTTTTCTATTCAAATTGGGAACATGAAAAAAGAACCAACGCCAGGAGCTTATCATAATATTTGTAAATCTATTTGGGTCACCGCTTTTTATTGGCACGTTTCTAAAACTTATTTTCCTACTAGAAAAGGCAGTTGGGATGATGTCATGTGGTCTTTATTATTACCCAATTTTACAAAGAAAGGCAAAGATGCTTTTATAGATAAGTTTGGCGAAGACTACCTACATTCCTTGGGAACTTCTTTAAAAGATTTTGAAAAAGAACAAATTGATTTTTAACTGGTAGCGCAGGATTTATCCTGTTCGGGACGCTGACCTTTAGGTTAGCCATTCTAATTTATAAAAAAATAGATGGTAGGTAACAGGTCTAAAGACCTTTATCCAGAACAGACTAAAGTCTGTGCTACGAGTATCTAAGATAAAAAATAATATTTAATGACGTATAACATCAATATAGGCGAGCAAACCTTTCCGCTACAAGCAGAAGATTTATCTTCTTTGGATATGGTCAAAACAGCAGAGGGCAACTTCCATATTTTACAAGATGGTCAAGCTTACCAAGCGGAATTAGAAACCGCTAATTTCAATGATAAGACCATGATTATCAAAATCAATGGTAATAAATACGAGCTTAACATTGAAGATAGTTACGACCAATTGGTCAAACAAATGGGACTATCTACGGCTGGTTCGCAGAAAATGACCAATGTAAAAGCACCAATGCCCGGTTTGGTTTTAGATATACTAGTAGCCCCTGACCAAAAAGTGGCTAAAGGCGATGCTCTATTAATTTTGGAAGCGATGAAGATGGAAAATGTGTTGAAAGCAGAAGGAGATGGGGTCGTCAAATCCATTGAAGTAACCAAAGGAACTGCCGTTGACAAGGGGCAGGTAATTATTGAAATGCACTAAAGGAGAGGTCAGATGTCAGACCGTTATCTTCGATAACTGTCAGATGTCAGATTGTTTATCCCAATAAAAAATTGGGTCTGTCAACGTCATACATCTGACTTCTGACAGTTTATGTAATAAACGGTCTGACTTCTGACTTCTAAACAAAAAGAAGTGGCAACATTATTCGAGCAATTCCAGCCAGTTTCTAAAGCAGAATGGTTGGCGAAAGTAACAAAAGACTTAAAAGGTAAGCCGATTGACGGACTGAATTGGACCATCAATGAAGCCATTACCCTAACACCTTTTGCCCATGCAGATGATTTAGCAGGTACACCAAAACCGTTGACCAATCAACGAACCAATAACGATTGGGAAATAGGGGTCAAAGTGCAAGTGGGCAATATGCAACTCGCGAATAAAGAAGCGCTGAATGCTTTGATGAATGGGGCAAACGCCATTGCTTTTGAATTGCGAAAAAGTCCATCCAAGGCAGACTTAAAAATCTTATTAAGAGACATTGAATTAGAGTGGATTTCGACGCATTTTATTTTTAAGCAAAAGTCTTGGAAACGGTTTGTTACTTTTTTTAAACAATATTTAGAGAGTCGGGCATTTGATTTAAATAAAGTTGCTTGTTCTTTTAGTTTCAAAGGAACAGTCATCACAAATATCAAGGAAGCGGAAACAATCCAAGAACTAGCGATTACAATACCTCAATCGAAAGTTTTAACGATCAATGCTTTATCCCATTTTAAAAAGAATGCAGCCGTTATAACGGAATTAGCAGAAATCTTAGCTAAAGGCAACGACTTTTTAAATCAGCTAAATAATAATTACCTAGAAATTGAAGATTTTGTCAATCAAATACAATTTTCCATTGCATTAGGAGATAGTTATTTTTTAAGCATCGCAAAAATAAGGACCTTAAAACTCCTTTGGCAAAATATTTTAAAGGCTTGGGGATGTAATTCTAATCCCCCAACCACTATTGAGGTACATTTAACGACCGCTACGCAAACCGACAACGAAAATTATAATAAAATCAAAGCGACTGCCCAAGCAATGGCTGCCGTCATTGGTGGTGCAAAACGCTTATATATTTATCCATCTGATGAAGTCAAAGATGGTTTAGGAACACCTTTTGCTCAGCGAATTGCGCTAAATATTCAGCATTTAATGCAGTTGGAAAGTTATATGGATAGAGTGATTGACCCTGCTGCGGGGAGTTATTATATTGAAAATTTGACGAATCAATTAGCGGAAGCCGCTTGGGCTGAATTTCAAGCATTAGTTGATTAGAAAATTAGTCGAGGAGACGCTTGGAGGTCTTGAAGACGCTCCAAGGTCTGCAATCCTGTTAATCTTGTAAAAAATCCTGTCATCCTGTAGATATGAAAAAGATACTAATAGCCAATAGAGGCGAAATCGCCATAAGAGTCATGCGAACTGCCAAAAAAATGGGCATTAAAACAGTAGCGGTCTATTCAGAAGCAGACCGAAATGCCTTGCATGTACGTTTTGCAGATGAAGCCATATTTTTAGGCCCTGCCCCATCCAATCAATCTTATTTGGTGATAGATAAAATCATTGCTGCTGCCAAACAAACAGGCGCAGATGGAATTCACCCAGGCTATGGTTTTTTAAGTGAGAATGCTGTATTTGCAGAGAAAGTCGAAAAAGCAGGCATTTCTTTTATTGGGCCACGACCACATGCTATCCGAATTATGGGTAGTAAATTGGCAGCGAAAGACGCCGTCAAAGACTACGATATTCCAATGGTGCCTGGTATTGATAAGGCAATTACAGATGTGAAATTAGCAAAGAAAATTGCCAAAGAAGTAGGGTTCCCTATTTTAATCAAAGCCTCTGCGGGCGGTGGTGGAAAAGGTATGAGAGTGGTCGAAAATTTGAAAGAATTACCAGAACAAATGGAACGAGCGATTAGTGAAGCGACTTCTGCATTCGGCGATGGGTCTGTTTTCATAGAAAAATATGTTACTTCTCCTCGGCATATTGAAATTCAAGTATTGGCGGATATGCATGGGAATGTCGTACATTTATTTGAGCGAGAATGTAGTGTGCAGCGAAGACATCAAAAGGTAGTGGAAGAAGCACCTTCTGCGGTCTTGACTCCAAAGATTCGAAAAGCAATGGGCGAGGCAGCCGTTAAAGTGGCAAAAGCTTGTGATTATGTGGGTGCAGGAACGGTTGAATTTTTATTGGACGGGGATAAAAAATTCTACTTTTTAGAAATGAATACTCGTTTACAAGTAGAACATCCTGTTTCGGAATTAATTACGGGTATCGACTTAGTAGAACAGCAAATCAAAGTTGCTAGAGGAGAAAAATTAGCCTTCAAGCAAAAAGATTTATCTATCAATGGACACGCTTTAGAACTTAGAGTCTATGCCGAAGATCCTTTAAATAATTTCTTACCAAGTGTTGGCACTTTAGAAAAATATGTACGACCAGTAGGCGAAGGCATTCGATTGGATGACGGTTATGAAGAGGGGCAAGACATTCCGATTTATTATGATCCCATGATCGCCAAATTAGTGACTTATGGGCAAACTAGAGAAGCAGCGATTGAATTGATGTTGGAAGCCATTAAGCAATATGAAATAGAAGGCATTCAAACGACTTTGCCGTTTGGTAAATTTGTTTGTGAACATGAAGCCTTTACTTCTGGGAAATTTGATACGCATTTTGTTAAAAATTATTATTCTCCAGAGAAGATTTTAGCGCAACAAGCTGTAGAAGCAGAATTGGCAGCTAAGATTGGTTTGAAGTTATATTTGGAGAATCAGCAGCAGTTGAAAGTGGCGGAAGTTGGTGGGTCTAATTGGCTAAGGAATAGAATCTAAAAATTTAGTATATGACAACATCGAAAATTTTAAGCTATTTTCTTTTATTATTTTTTCTAGTACCTATTGAGACAATAGGGCAAGATGATATTGTAACCGAATTGATGCCCGTTCGAGGTTTGTCTTTAAAGATTCCGAAAAGCGAAAGTCTTCCTAAATTTCTTACATTTATTGAAAACGAGTTAGCTCCCGCAAAAGTTAATACGCTTTTATTAAGGGTCGATTACGATTATCAATATACATCGCATCCCGAATTGGTCAATAAATCTGCTTTAACGAAAGCGGAAATTAAAGCAATCGTTCAGATTTGCCAAAAACATCAAATTCAGCTTGTTCCGCAAATCAATTTATTAGGGCATCAATCTTGGCATAGCAACTTAAGTAAACTATTAACGGTTTATCCACAATTTGATGAAACACCGCATGTTCAATTACCCGAAAAATATGAGTGGCCAAATGCAGATGGGCTATATTGCAAAAGTTATTGCCCACTCCATCCCGATGTACATGAAGTCGTTTTTGATTTAGTAGATGAAATTACTGCCGTTTTTGAAACGACTATTTTTCATGCAGGCATGGATGAAGTTTTTTATATCGGGGATGATAAATGCCCACGTTGTGGAGGTCGAGATAAAGCGGAATTATTTGCCCAAGAAGTCACTAAAATCAGCAATCATCTAGCTCAGACTAAAAAGGAATTATGGATTTGGGGAGATAGATTGATTGATGGAAAAACAACAGGCATTGGAATGTGGGAAGCCAGTATGAATAATACCCATAGAGCTATTGATTTAATACCAAAGGATGTAGTGATTTGTGATTGGCATTATGAACGGGCAGACCCAACAGCCGCCTATTTTGCGATGAAAGGTTTTCGAGTCATTACCTGTCCGTGGAGGACTGCTGAAGTTGCTTCCAAACAAGTCCAACAAACGATTGATTATCGAGCGAATGCTACTGCTACTATGAAGCCAAAATTTCAAGGAATGATGCAAACAGTTTGGTCTAGTGCAGAGGAATTTATGGCAGTTTATTATGGCGAAAAAGAAAATAGTGACCCAAATGGTGACCAAGTGGCTTGTTTTAAAGCATTGGTAGAAGGTTGGCAACAGCAATAAGCTACACAATTATCGAAAAAATAAAATCCGTGGGGTTGATAAATCCGTAGGGAAATCAAAAACTAATTTTGTCTATTCATCCCAACATAAAAAATCATAATAATCAGCGCAATCAGCGTCAAAAATATGAAACAACCAGATTTTAAAAATATACCTTTCAAGCGAGCTAGTGACTCGGACAAGCATGTCCAAGCTACAGCTACAGAAGAAACTGCGGAACAAACTTGGGAAAGTTCTGAAGGCATTACCATTCAATCACAATATGATGCAAATACCGTTAAGGACTACGAGCATCTAAATTTTGTGGCAGGAATGGCGCCTAATTTACGTGGACCGTACAGCTCTATGTATTCAGGTAGACCGTGGACGATTCGCCAATATGCAGGTTTTTCGACTGCTGAAAAAAGTAATGCCTTCTATCGCCGAAACTTAGCACAAGGCCAAAAAGGTTTATCGGTTGCTTTCGATTTAGCGACGCATAGAGGCTATGATTCTGACCATCCAAGAGTCATGGGAGACGTGGGAATGGCAGGAGTGGCAATTGATAGTGTGGAGGATATGAAGGTCTTATTTGACCAAATTCCATTGGATAAAATGTCGGTTTCGATGACGATGAATGGCGCGGTGATTCCGATTATGGCGTTTTATATTGTAGCAGCGGAAGAACAAGGCGTTGACCAATCCAAATTAAGTGGTACGATTCAGAATGATATTTTGAAGGAATTTATGGTGCGGAATACTTACATTTATCCACCACAACCTTCGATGCGAATTATCGGAGATATTTTTGAATATACTTCGCAAAATATACCAAAATTTAATTCGATTAGTATTAGTGGTTATCACATGCACGAGGCTGGGGCATCTGCGGATATTGAGTTGGCTTATACTTTAGCAGATGGTTTGGAATATATTAGAACAGGTTTAAAAGCAGGTTTAAAAATTGATGATTTTGCACCAAGATTGTCTTTCTTTTGGGGTATTGGCATGAATCATTTTATGGAAATTGCCAAAATGCGGGCAGCAAGAATGTTATGGGCAAAAATCGTTGGACAATTTAATCCGACCAATCCAAAATCATTAGCATTAAGAACGCATTGCCAAACTTCTGGTTGGAGTTTAACCGCACAAGACCCGTTTAATAATATTGCTCGAACGACGATTGAAGCCATGGCAGCCGTCTTTGGTGGCACCCAATCACTACACACCAATTCTTTGGATGAAGCGATTGCCCTACCAACTGATTTCTCCGCCAAAATTGCCAGAGATACCCAAAAATATTTACAACAAGAAACAGATATTACCAAAGCTGTTGACCCTTGGGGCGGTTCGTATTATGTAGAATATTTAACCAAAGAAATTGCGGAAAAAGCTTGGGCTTTGATTAAAGAAGTCGAAGCCTTGGGTGGCATGGCAAAAGCGATTGAAAATGGTTTACCCAAACTACGAATTGAAGAAGCCGCTGCTAAAAAACAAGCAAGAATTGATAGTGGAATTGATAAGATTATTGGCGTTAATATTTTTCAAAACGACGAGGTACAAACAACTTTAGATACTTTAGAAGTTGATAATACGGCTGTTAGAAACTCACAAGTGGCGAGTATCCAAAAGATAAAAGCAGCACGAGACGAAGCAGCGGTACAAAAAGCATTAAAAAACTTAACCGACGTAGCAGGTGGTGAAGGCAATTTATTAGCCGCCGCCATTGAAGCTGCAAGAGTTCGAGCTACTTTAGGCGAAATCTCTGATGCGATGGAAGTCCATTTTGGTCGCTATAAAGCCACTACTCGAACCGTTCAAGGTGCCTATTCAAGTGCTATGGGGACAAATAATAAAGCTTTTCAAAAGGCAAGAGCCTTATCCAATCAATTTGCCGAATTGGAAGGACGTCGTCCAAGAATTATGGTCGCTAAACTAGGGCAAGATGGGCACGATAGAGGCGCCAAAGTCATTGCGACTAGTTTTGCAGATATTGGATTTGATGTCGATGTTGGGCCTTTATTTCAAACGCCCCAAGAAGCGGCACAACAGGCTATTGAAAATGATGTCCATATATTGGGTATTTCTTCTTTGGCGGCTGGGCATAAAACCTTAGTTCCGCAAACCATTCAAGCATTAGCTGATTTAGGTCGAGAAGATATTATTGTGATTACTGGTGGCGTGATTCCTCCTCAGGATTATGACTTTTTGTTTAAGGCTGGTGTTGTTGGGGTCTTTGGGCCTGGAACGGTTATTTCTGAGGCTGCTAGTCAGATATTGGAAGTGATGATTGAACTTCGGCAGGAATAGGATGCCAAATCATGGTGATTTTGAAAATCACCATGATTTAGTTTTAAAAACTACGATGATTTAGCTAACTTTAGACCAATAAAAACAAACAACTATGAGAAAACAACCAATGTATGAACCAGAAGGTATCTATCATATCTACAACCATGCGAATGGTTCAGAAGATATGTTTATAGATAAAGAAAACTACTATTATTTTTTGGAAAAATACGCAGAAAAATTAAATGGAGTAGTTTCTACTTTTGCTTATTGTCTAATGCCTAACCACTTTCATTTATTAATAAAAGTCAGGTCTGAAAAAACGCTACTGGATTTCTTAGCGGAGAAAAAAAGAAAGGACAAAAATTTAAAAATTCCAGAAGGACTTTCCAAATCAGAATTACTCCATTACATTGTTCACCGACAATTCCATAATTTTTTAGGCGGATATGCCAAAGCTTTCAATAAATATCACGACCGAAAGGGAAGTTTATTGCGGCAAAATACCAAACGAAAAATGGTAGATAGCGCCAGATATTTAACAAACGTAATCCGTTACCTACATTTAAATCCAGTTCTTCATAAGTTTACTAAAACGCCCGAAAATTGGACGTATAGTTCTTATCATGTTTTCCTTGACGACAACTGCGAAACCAGAATTCCCAAAGCGGAGATTTTAACATGGTTTGGGAGCGTAAAAGGATTTGTTGATTTCCATCAAGAGAAATTGAGTTATGGCTTGATTCCCGCGCTTGAACGTTGAAGTTCTAGTATTTTATGTTTTAAATCATGGTGATTTTTAAAAATCACCATGATTTAGGGCGGAATAATATAACTCCCATCTGGTTGTTTTACCCAAGTAGCTCGCCAAGCTTGATACTCCTTCTTTTCCTGTTCCCATAAAGTGTGCATTTTATTTTGTGTTCTTTTTGACCGAAATAAATCCAAAACTAGGGTATCAGAAACAGCATTATCTTCATCAGCCTGCCAATCCGTCTCTAACGGTCGTTCGATATAATCCAATCCTTTTAAAAATCGAATACTACGAATATTCTCTCTTTTGACGGATGCCGTCAGGTAAAGCATATTCCACTTAGTAAACAGATAATTTTGTAAATGTCGCACTACTTTTTGCGGTATCCCACTACCTCGAACAGTTTGCCCAAAAGCGTAACCTATGGAGCAGTTTCTTTGCGTAAATTCTCCACTTTCTTTATTAAAATCGAAAGCATGTATAATGCCGATACATTCTTTTTCTTGATAGACCAACCAATCTTGTCCGCCTCTCTTGAAAGAATAAGGCATAATAATTCTAGACATACAAACGTATTCATAAACACTTTTGGCATTTTTGAATCGTTCTTCTATCCAAGGGTCTTTGTCGTTTTCAAATACTCTTAAAAAATGAGACCGATTGCTAAAAGTTAAAGGACGAAAATAAATCTCTTCTGCCATTTCCGGAATGGGTGGGAATTGCCAAACTGGTGGTTTGCCGATGTTTCGTTCTAGGTAGGATTGTATCCAATCGGGGATGGGAAAAGATTTGCGGTTATTTTTTGACATGGTTTTTAGGTCTTAGTTTGTATGCCTAGTGGTAATTGCTTCCTATCTGTGTAGCATTATTACAAAGATAAGGGTTTAATTGGGGTTATAACCACTAATAAACGACCTAATAACTGTAGAAGGATTTAAATGCTAAATTCAAAATACTTCCTACAATTTAGGAGATATTACCAGCATTTATGGTATAAATAATCAATTGGGTAAATGAGATAAAGGGAAGGTTCTAGCTATAACCTAGTATTTTGGGTATGAACCAACAACGACTAGAACGTTGGTTCTAGCCTTTGTCGATTTTACCAGATTATTATTTGGAGATTCCTTTTGGCTATGACACCATGTAAAATTATAATAAAGTATCTATCTCAAAATCATCAAGAGAATTATCTATGTTGCGCTCTATTATGATAAAAACAAATTCATAAATGATTTCTCTAATAAGACCTAGCTTGTCATATAATTGATGAAGTTCCATGATGCTTGCATTAGGTCTGGGATGTGCAACTTTATTTCTAACTCTCAAAAACTGATTTAATTCAGCTTCTGAAACTAAGTTCTGCTTAATAGAGCCATTATCATTTAAGAATTTAAGAATTAATTTTGATTGGACAAGCGTTTTGTCTAATCTATTTGTTGAAGAACCTAATGTAGTTTGTGCATTATTGATTTTTGATTTATTACTATTTTTTTCAAAAAAAGGGTCTAATACCGACCTAAGCAATACACATCTGGCAAAAGTTTCATTTGCGGCTATTTCTGCTCTGATAATTAACCTGTAATATAATTTATCTTCAAGAAAAGTGATTACTTTTTGGATTCTATTAATTGCAATAGCTTGGATATTTTTTAATTCACCATGATAAAATTTACTGCTCGAAGAAGTTCCTGAATGAGGGAAACTATCTGTGCTAATTGAAGATTGTTTTACACTAATATTTCCAAAAAAATAATCAAATAAGAACTTAACAATCGTGTGATTGGAGTAAATTTCATCTAATCTATCAAAAAATAGATGATAGCTCTCATTATGTTGTCTTCTTTTTCCTTTTTCCTTACTTATGAGAAGCATTCTGTTTCCTAATGGATAATTTGCTATCTTTTCTGTTGAATTTATATGAAGATCAAAATTATGATGGGAATTTAGGAAATTTTGAAATTCTTCTTCATCTAATTGATGAAGTGAAAATTTATTTACTGAAGTTTCCTTAAAATCCGTTTTAACTGGATATAAAGAATAATGATAAATATCTAATTCTTCAATTGTGCCATTTAGATAATCTACCATTTTGTTTATTTCTTCATCTGTATTAATGCCTAATATTGATTCTAAAAAAAGACATCTTTTTTGGTAATCAATAAAAAATTCACCAAGATTCCATTTAGAAATTTTAACTGGTGGTCTATCATCCAAGTAAACATTTATCACCTCATTTAATAGAGAACCTGATTTTTCAACATTGCGAATACCTGTGAAATGTTCTATGAATATAATAATTTCTTTATCCTTTATAGGGTCTAACTTTTCTATATTCATAGTTTTTTTAAGGTCATGTTCTTCTATGAATTTGGTTACATCTTCAGTTTTCAAAGATTTCAACACCTCCCTTTCACCAATATAGACTTGGTAACTTTCTAAAAAATCTCTTATTTCAGTTTTTTTAATTTCCATTTAATTTTTTTAATCATTTACCAAATCCTAGAAGCAATTAACCTTTCTTCCTTCCCCAAAGCATAAATCGTAGTATTAAATGTACCGCCCAAAAGTTATTTATTTTAAATGGTAGGAATAACTTCTCTAATTAAATCAGCACATTTTTTTAATACTTCTTTTTTAGCAGCATCAGGGCTAATATAGGTATTATCACTCATAACAATAACATCTGCAACATATAGAGCAGTAAAAGAAGCAGATTCAAAACGACCAATAGGACGATTATCCGCAACCCAAGTATTTTCATCTACAATATAAGAAGCATAAGCAGCAATAGCAGCAGGATAATTATTATAATCCTTATTAGCAACAATAACAGCCGCATCATAAGCAGTAACTAATTCTTGAACAGTTGCTTCACCATCTCCAAATCGCTCACCTACCTTTAAGGCTTCTAAACTCCTTTTGTCTGTCATTAAATGTTCAACTAACTTAGCGCAAGCCACCTTGCCCTTTATTAGTGTTCTTACATCAGAATCCTCTAAAAGACTTAACATCCAATCTCCTCTCTCGCACTCTGCCCATACCTCTTTTTCTGTTCCACTTTCTAACCAATGTAAGCACTCAGGATTAGTACCTGTATGTCTTAATACTTCTTTTAAAGTCATAATTTGTTTTTTAGATGACTGAAAAATAACATCCAATGTTATGCCTTCTTTTTCTATTTCAATTGACCCGCCATTACTTCTAAAGTTAGAATTACCAAATCCTAGATGCAATCTTTCTTTCCTCTTTCCCTAACGCATTCGCATAAATAGTTGTTACCTCTAAACTACTATGCCCCATCCATTTACTAACCATATTCAAAGGTATGTTCTTTTCCAAACAATGAATAGCAAAACTATGGCGTAACCCTTTAGGACAAGCATGTACGCCTTCAATATTTGCCAACTTCATTATCTCCATTATTTTACGGTAGCCCGTATTCCTTGTCCAAGTCCAAAGTTTATCCCTTTTGGTCTTTGGGTTCTTTTGGTGCTTTTTAATGTTATGTACCATCTGCAATTCATCTAAAAACTGTTCTGGCAAAGGGATTCTCCTAAATACTCCCTTCCTTCTTTTCTTTAGGCTCTCGATGGTGACATATAAACCCACATTATCAATATCTCCATAAGTCATATTTAACACTTCGGATATTCTAGCACCCGTATAATAGAGCATCAAGCAAAAGGTTCTTTGCTCGTTTTCGGCTTGTCTAGCAAGTTCTAAAAACTGTAATCTTTCGTCTTCTATTAAATATTTGCGTTCCCCTTCTGGACTGAATAGGTCTATAATCATAGAATACATTTCTTATAAAGTAATGTATCAAAATTAATAAAATAAATAGGAAAAACAATATTGAAAAGGTAGGATTTTTAGAAATACTGATACACAATTAATACAATTCTGTATCAAAAAAATCATCTCAGGTAGCATTTTGTAACTTTAACTCAATATCTTTTTCTTTTCAAACTCTTTTTTGACTAATCCAATTTTACAAGACAAACCACTAAACAGTCCCTCTTCCAATCCACCTTTTCCAAAAATCAACTGAAATAATACCCTAAATCTTCTAATGATTCAACAGATAGTCGTCCATAACTTCAAAAAAAACAGAGTTATGGACGACTATCTCATTTTTATTCCTTACTTTTAGCTGCAAATTCACCAAAAATAGCGTCCAAAATGGCAATCAAATTAATAGGAAGAGAAAAGGAACAAGCCTTACTAAAAGAATTATTAACCACCAATGAATCCGAATTTGTGGCCTTGTATGGTCGGCGACGGGTTGGCAAAACCTTTTTAGTAGAAACGGTATATAGAGAAGAAATTGTCTTTTCGATAACAGGATTAAATAAAGTAGGCAAGGGCTTGCAACTAGAAAATTTCACAGATGTTTTAAATACCAAACTAGGCGAGACAAAGCAAATAACGACTACTCCAAAATCGTGGTTAAAAGCTTTTAATCTGTTGACTAAATACCTAGAAACGCTCCAACAACAGCAGAAATTGGTCATTTTTATTGATGAATTGCCTTGGTTAGCGACTAATAAATCGGGCTTTTTACCTGCCTTAGAAAATTTTTGGAATAGTTGGGCCAATAAACGAACAGACATTGTGTTGGTCGTTTGTGGTTCCGCAGCTTCTTGGATGATTTCTAATGTGGTTCGTAGTCGGGGTGGTTTACACAATCGAATTACTAGACGGATTCGCTTATTGCCTTTTAATTTATACGAAACAGAACGCTATTTAAAAAGCCGAAATATTTACTTAGAACGCTACGACATTTTACAATTGTATATGGTAATGGGTGGCATTCCGCATTACCTCAAGGAAGTAAGGAGGGGGCAAAGTGCTACACAAGTGATTGATGAAGTTTGTTTTTCCAAGGATGGTTTATTGAGAGATGAATTTTATAGTTTATACGAAGGGCTTTTTAATAAAGCGGAAAGGTATGTGAATGTTGTCCAAATTTTGGCAAAGCATCCAAAGGGGCTTAGTAGAAGTGAATTAATGAAGGCAGCCAAATTATCTTCAGGTGGCACTACTACTAAAATATTTGATGCTTTGGAGGAATCTGGTTTTATTTTCAAATATCTGCCTGTTGGTAAAAATACTCGATTGGCATTATATAAGTTAAGTGACCCTTATTCTGCCTTTTATCTAAAGTTTATTGTCAACTCAAGAGCAAGCGGAACAGGTACTTGGGTAAAAAAATCAACTACTGCTTCTTGGAAAAGTTGGAGTGGGTTTGCATTTGAACGTATTTGTTTGGCACATATTCCTCAAATTAAAGATGCCCTGAAAATAGGTGGAATTTATACCGAAGAATCGGCTTGGCGAAAAACAGGTACGAACAAAGAACAAGGCACACAAATAGATTTACTGATAGATAGAAACGATAATGTTATCAATATCTGTGAGATAAAATATGCCTTAGACGAATTTACTATCACAAAGAAATATGCGGAAGAACTAAAAAATAAAATATCCATATTTAGAAAGGACACCAAAAGTAAGAAAACACTTTTTCTGACGATAATAAGTACTTTTGGGTTAAGCCAAAATCAATATGCAACCTCTCTTGTTCAACAATCCATAACGATGGCGTCTTTATTTGAAGCGTAAAGAGTTTTTCATTTTACCAATACATCAAATAGCCGTCCATAACTCCTTTTTTTTCATAGTTATGGACGACTATCTCCTCCCTACCCTATTTAAATAATAGCACACTTCCTTAACTTTAACAATCCTACCAAATTTTTAGTCAAAATTGCTAATTTTTAGCTAATTTTGTAAAACAAAATAATCAACCTCCTTGTTAGGCTTAAAAAGTATAGGAAAATTGCTAAATTCACGCTCCATTTTTACAAGCAATTATATAATCGAAATACATCAAAATAATGAAACCACTAAATCCAACTCCAAGAATATTAATGGGTCCAGGCCCATCAGACGCCCATCCAAGAGTACTAAAAGCCATGGCAACGCCATTAATTGGTCACTTAGACCCTGAGTTCGTGCAAATCATGGACGAAGTTAAAAGTATGGTCCAACAGACTTTTTTGACAAAGAATCATTTGACTTTTGTGGTCTCTGCACCAGGAAGTGCAGGCATGGAAACTTGTTTGGTGAATTTATTAGAACCAGGCGATGAATGTATTATTTGTATCAATGGCGTATTTGGTGGTCGAATGGCGGAAATTGCAGATAGATGTGGTGCAACGGTACATAAAGTAGAAACGGAATGGGGAAAAGTGATTACGCCAGCACAAGTAAAAAAAGCTTTAAAAAAGTGCCCAAAACCTAAATTAGTGGCTTTGGTACATGCAGAAACTTCTACGGGCGCATTACAACCTTTGGAAGAAATCAGCGATTTGGTACATAATGCAGGTGGTTTATTAATGGTCGATGCGGTGACGTCTTATTGTGGAGTGGAATTACGAGTAGACGATTGGAATATTGACGCGATTTATACTGGGACTCAGAAAAACTTATCTGCGCCTCCAGGCTTATCGCCTGTTAGTTTTTCTCCTGCGGCGGTCAAGGCTTTGGAGAATAGAAAAACGAAAGTACAGAGTTGGTTTTTAGATTTAAGTTTGGTGAAAAATTATTGGGCGGGGGCAAAACGAGCTTATCATCATACCGCACCAGTTTCTTCCGTTTTTGCTTTGCATGAGGCATTGTCTATTGTTTTGGAAGAAGGTTTGGAAAATCGTTGGGAACGACATCAAACCGTTCATAAATATTTAAAGCAACAATTAGAAGCTTTAGGCTTTTCTTATTTGGTACAAAAGAAACATCGGCTGCCTAATTTGAATGCGGTTTATTTACCAAAAGGCGTTGACGAAGCGAAAATTAGAAAGGCTTTATTAATGGATTATAATATTGAAGTTGGTGGTGGTTTAGGCGCTTTTGCTGGTAAGATTTGGCGAGTGGGAATTATGGGGGAAAGTTGTACTAAGAATCATGTGAATTGTTTGGTTGGGGCTTTGAAGGAGTTATTATAGAACAGGTGCCAGGTATTAGGTATCAGGTGTCAGGTTAGACGTAGACACCCGAAACCTGACACCTGATACCCGAAACCTAATTAAAATGAAATTAGAACATATCGGTATCGCCGTCAAAAATTTAGAAGAAAGCAATGCACTTTTCAAAAGCCTTTTTGGTAAACGGCATTATAAAACAGAAGAAGTCGAATCAGAATCTGTCAAAACTTCTTTTTTCAAAACAGGGTCTTCTAAAATAGAATTATTAGAAGCTTCTAACCCGAATAGTGCCATTGCTAAATTTATCGAAAAGAAAGGCGAAGGCATTCATCATATTGCTTTTGAAGTGAAAGATATTCGAGCAGAAATGAAACGCTTGGAAGCAGAAGGCTTTAGAATTTTAAATAAAGAACCTAAACGAGGGGCGGATAATAAGTTGGTTTGTTTTATACATCCGAAGACGGCGAATGGGGTTTTGGTGGAATTGTGCCAGTCGATAAAAGAATAGATAATTTTCAATTTATAATTTTCAATTTTCAATTTTCAAAACGCTATTGGCGTATGACTATTGACCATTGACTAATGACTAATTATTATGTCGGTTAATAAAGAAATTTTAGATAAAAAAATAACAGAAGCGCACCTTGGTGGTGGGCAAGTTAGAATTGATAAGCAACATAAAAAAGGGAAATTAACGGCTAGAGAACGGATTCATTTCCTTTTAGATGAAGGTTCTTTTGAAGAAATTGGGATTTTGGTCACGCACCGAACGACTGATTTTGGGATGGAGAAAGAGCAGTATTATGGAGATGGTGTGGTTACTGGATATGGTACGGTGAATGGTCGATTGATTTATGTTTTTGCACAAGATTTTACGGTCTTTGGTGGCGCTTTGTCGGAAACCCATGCGGAGAAGATTTGCAAAATTATGGATTTGGCAGTAAAGGTTGGTGCGCCTGTGATTGGTTTGAATGATAGTGGTGGGGCGAGAATTCAGGAAGGGGTAAAATCGTTGGGCGGCTATGCAGATATTTTCTATCGAAATGTGACTTCTTCGGGCGTTGTGCCACAGATTTCGGCGATTATGGGGCCTTGTGCAGGTGGAGCGGTTTATTCTCCTGCGATGACGGATTTTACCATTATGGTCGAAAATTCTAGTTATATGTTTGTAACTGGACCGAATGTGGTCAAAACAGTTACCAATGAAGAAGTAACTTCGGAGGAATTAGGAGGGGCAAGTGCCCACTCTACGAAATCTGGAGTTACCCATTTAACCGCAGTTAATGATATTGATTGTTTGAATCAGATTAAACAATTGATTAGTTATATGCCGCAAAACTGTGAAGATAAGCCTGCTAAGTTGCCTTATGAAATGGGGGATGAAATTAGAGAAGTATTGGAAAGTATTGTGCCTGAAAATGCCAATCAGCCTTATGATATTCGAGATGTGATTAATGGTATTATTGATACAGAAACTTTCTTTGAAATTCATAAAGATTTTGCCGAAAACATTGTGGTTGGCTTTGCTAGATTAGGTGGTAGAAGTATTGGTATTGTAGCGAACCAACCAATGTATTTAGCAGGTTGTTTGGATGTCAATAGTTCTCGAAAAGCAGCCCGATTTACTCGTTTTTGTGATTGTTTTAATATTCCATTATTGGTTTTAGTAGATGTGCCAGGATTTCTACCAGGTACCGACCAAGAATGGAATGGTATTATTACCAACGGTGCTAAATTGTTATATGCTTTAAGTGAGGCAACCGTTCCTAGAATTTCGGTGATTACTAGAAAGGCTTACGGTGGCGCTTATGATGTGATGAATTCCAAACATATTGGGGCAGATATGAACTTTTCTTGGCCTTCGGCGGAAATTGCCGTCATGGGCGCAAAGGGAGCAAGCGAGATTATTTTTAGAAAAGAAATTAAAGCAGCGGCTGATCCTGCGGCTAAATTAGCAGAAAAAGAAGCAGAATATGCGGCAAAATTTGCCAATCCTTATCGAGCCGCTCGACGTGGTTTTATTGATGAGGTGATTTATCCTAAAAATACTCGACGGAAGTTGATAAAGGCTTTTGCTATGTTGGAGAATAAGGCGGTGACTTTGCCTAAGAAGAAGCATGGAAATATTCCGTTGTAAAGATAATGAGGAGGCATTTCTGCTGCGAGTTAGGCAAGTGTAGAGCCTAGAGCAGAAGTGTTTTCTCCTGTTTCTAGAACCCAATCTTCCACCCTATCTCAAAATTTCGCTGAGGCATAGCAAACTGCGCAATCACCTGATAATTCACACCAAAAATATTATTCAACTTCACAAAAGCATGCCCGCTTAATTTTCGAATTTTAAATGTTCGATATAAATGAAGGTGATCTAAATGATAGGCGGGTAAAAAATCAGAATTATCCACTAACGTATAAACTTTCCCAGTGTACTGGTGATAAAAAACAAGCGTCCAATCTTTATAAACTGCACTTACCGTCGCATTAAATTTATGTTTGGGCACATAGATTAATTGTTTGCCAACAGAAGCATCATTAGCGGATAATCCTTCTTGGTTGGAAGAAAAAGTTAAGTCATATTGTGCAGAGAATCGAAAGGTTAATTCATTAATTTGTGCTTGTCCTTTCAATTCATTTTCGACTCCCCTACTCCATACTTTTAATAAATTACTGGGTCGCCAAACTCCATTTTCTGGTTGCCATAAAATCCAATTATCAATCGTTCTATTATATGCTGTAGTGATGAAATTCCAATTTTTATTAATCGCATAAGCTAATCCCAATTCCTGATTCCACCCATTCTCTGATAATAAATTTTGTCTACCTTGTAATGACCAAAATAAGTCGTTAAACGTAGGTACTCTATAGCTTTTAGCAATCGTGCCATTCAAACTTAATTGCTTTGTTATTTGCCCTGAAAAACCTAGGGAAGGAATAAAAGGCGTTGCGTTTCCATCAATCCATTCTTGACGAACAGACAATTGGGCTTGCCATTTTTCAGTAGGATTTTTCCATTGATACATGCCAAAAATAGCGACTCTTTCTTGTACAGGATTTTGGTCATCATAACCTGTTGAGTTGGCTTTTAGATAGGCATAATTTGTGCCGATATTGATGGATTGTTGTTTATTGATGGCTTTTGTCCATTCTACCTCACTTCGGCTAGTCCACGTTCGACTTCTAGAATCAATTCCTGCCGTCGTATCTTGGAAAAATAAGCGTTCGTAGAATACGCCACTTCTAATTTGAAGGATGGATTCTTGTCCAATATATTTCCAATTTAAGGTCGTTCTCAACGATTCATCTGCTTGTTCTGCCACACTTGTACGTTGGACTAAATTGGGTGGTAAATTTCTATTGGCGGTTTGGTACCAAATGTTTACATCTAGTTGTTGTTTGTCTTTTATTTTAAACCCATTTTTTTGTAAAACGCCCCATTTACTGATTTCCGAATGGGTTAATCTATCCGATTGTCCATTTTTAATAGGAAAATTATTTTTGCCTGTTTCATAAAATAGTTTAGTTGTCGTTGTGAATTTTTCGCTACTGTAACTCGTTCCTACTCCATTAAAAAAATTGCCAAAACTGCCTATTTTACTTTCCCATACACTTTGCCAACCTTGATTAAATTTATTTTTATTAGTTAACAAAATACTGCCACCAATAGCTCCACTTCCCCAAGCGGTGCTATTACTACCATATTCTACGCCGATTTCATCTATGAAAAAAGTAGGAATTAAAGAAAAATCGGTTTGTCCCAACATCGGACTATTAATATTAAAGCCATTCCAAATCACGGCAGTTTGTGCAGCACTAGCCCCTCTAATCGCAGTTGTCGCTAATCTCCCTGGTCCGTAATTTTTAATAAAAATTGGGGTGTTTAAACTTAATGCTTCTCCTAAATTTTGGGTCGCAGCGGTGCGTTTTTGAAAGCTGTCAAAAGTCGTTTTCTTTTTGCCTGTTTGGAAAGACTGTAGGCGAGGTGCTTTAATTTCTATGGTCTGAAAATGGAGGGTCGTGTCAATTGATTGTGCATTGATACTTTTAGAAAATAATAAAATAAACAGGGATATAAACAGTCGATACATACAATAAATTAGGTCTAAAGGTTTTTCTTATAAAAATGGAACATCCAAATAAATGTTGATTGATTGGGACATCGAGTCCCAATCAATCAAAAAAGGGGATTTAAAGGGCGAGCTAAAAATGATTTTTTAAAAACATTTTTAGCTCGCCCTTTAAAAAACCTTTTACAAATTTTGCCGTTCGATACGGCAAAATTTGTTGGGAACGCCTGGTTGAGCATTTTTATAACTGGACTTTTGATAATTAGAAAAAATTGAAATAGATTATAAAAAACGAGAACTGTTCCCGACATTGAGAAATAACCACAAATCAAAATGTCATGGTAGAACAGTTCTGTAAATCAATATTACGAATAGTAACTCGAAGTAGCAAAAGTTTAGCGAATTTAGTGATGGGTTTAGCGAGCCAAACGTTTGCAAGGTCAGTAGTAGAAATAAGTTTAAGTAATTGCTACCATTATCAACATAGTAGTATCAATAAAACGATATCTCGATTAGACAAGAAACTAGAACGGGAAAAAAAAGGCGGGGAATCAGAAAAGTTAAGTCGATTAGAAGTCGAAAAAAAATTTGCCTATAAAGGTGGCACATTTTTCAAAACCCTTTGAGAAATTTTGGTTACTGAATACAGATGTAAGTTCCTTATTTCGGCCACATTCACCGACGCTACCTCAAAGGAGGTATGTGTATCAAGCGAACAACAAAATAAAAGGCAACCGACCAGTAGAAATAGGCTATGAATTGAGCACAGTTGGCTTATCTTGTCGTCAGCCCCATTACGGAATGAGTGAACCTGCGTGGAATCCACCATTAAGCATGCGTTTAGTCCCCTATGGAGTGAATAAGAATAGTTTTACAGCGGAACAAGTCAATGATTTACTGTCAAATAAAGACTTACCATTTCATAAAGAGTTGACAGTAAATGCTTTAGATAGTGGCTATTGTAGTCCAGAATATATAGCAGGGACTTATAAACAAAAAGAATTAGTCAATATCATACGGATGCCTTCGAATAGGAATGTCTGGAAGCAATTAATGCCAGAACAAGTAGCAGAGCGAAGAAAAGGCAACAAAGATAATCGAGGAGCGAATAGTGTATATGGTGATTTATATAAATTAAAAGCGGTAAATACTTGGGCAATAAGCTCCGATATTAAAACTAAATTTGGTGTAAAATTAGCGAATGGCAAGACCTGTATAGTGGATATGGAAATATGGGAAGATATGATGATACGAAGCAAGCGAGGACACTATATGAAGGATAAGCCATTTCGATTAGTTCGAATTCGCTTACTAGATGCCCAAACAGGCATTCCTTTATTTAAGAAAAGCATGTGGCTTTGTGTGTTTGGAAAAAAGAAATTGGCTTTAAGTGCAGAAGAAATATATTGGTCTTATCGCAACCGATATGATATTGAGCATTTTTTTCGATTCGGCAAGCAGCGATTATTGTTAAATAAGTACCAAACACCAGATGAAGACCATTTTCAAAACTGGATGGAGATAGTGAATTTAGCCTATTGGTTACTTTTTGTAGGCAAAAAAGAGGCAAAACACGGTTGTCGAAAGTGGCAGCAGTACGATAAGCATTATAAAAAGAGAATAGAATATGGCATGGACGTAACGCCTTCACAGGCACAATTACACTTGGCAGAAATTATTTTGGGTTTTGAGCAAGAGCCCTTTTTACCAAAACTCCAAATAAATGGAAAAGGAAGGAAACTAGGGCAGACTCAAACCAAAAGAGAGCGATTTCCTGTTTGGAGAAAGAAAAATAGATAATCAGATAAAGAATTAATAATTCGCACGGTTGTTGAACTAGTTATATAAAAAATTATATGACTAAATTAGAAAGAAACAAATCGATTTATGAATGTCACAAGAAAGGTATGTCCCAAACAGAGATTGGCGAAATATTCTTTATTGGACAAAGTGCTGTTAGTCAGATGATTACAGCCATAAAAAATGGAGGTTTAGAAGAAGAAACAACAAAAACAGGCCCCAAATCAAGGCTAACGAATACAGAAAAAGAACAATTAAAATCACTTTTATTAGAATCACCAAAAGATTATGGTTTTTTCACATGGGATAAATGGAGTATAAAATCTTTGATTAAACAAGAATTTGAGGTCGATTACCACGAAAATTATATATGGTACTTAATGAAATGTATAAATTATACTTCTCAGAAACCGCAAGTGAAAGATTACCGAAAAGATGCTGAAAAAGTAGAGGTTTTCAAATCAAAAACGGCAGTTGATATAAAAAAAAGCCGAAGATGAAAATAGGCGAATAATTTTTCAAGATGAATCAGCAGTACGTTTACTACCTTGTATAGCAAAGACTTATGCGCCAAAAGGTGAAACGCCCGAATTAGAATGCGATTCAAAAAACAAAGCATTTGTTAGTATATCAGGAGGAATTTCACCTGATGGCTATTCTTATTTTGAAATCAGGGAAAGCGAAGGCTTTAAACAACTAGGACTTACTCGATTTATAGATAATGTAGTAGCGGATTGTAGAGATAAAATATCCATGATATGGGATAATGCGCCTGCTCATCATTCAAAAACAATGAAAGCCTATTTGATGAATCAAAATCAAGATAATCCGATTGTATGGTTAAGCAATATCCCACCATATAGCCCCGAATTTAACCCAATTGAACAAGTTTGGGGCTATTTGAAAAAGAAATTAGCCAATCAATTTGTAAAAACAACCAGCGAACTCAAAGAACTTGTCACAAAAACGCTAAATGAAATGAAAAATGACACGGAACTTATCAAGAGTTTTTTCAAACATCCAGACATGGCTTGTTATCAATTTTCTATCTGATTATCTAAAAAAGAAGAAAAATCGGATAACGAAGTAAGTATAAATATAAAATAATCACAATATGACAGAATTGATGGACTGATGCAAGCTGCATCTTAGTCTTTGATTTTGTCAAAAGTCTAATTTATAAGAAAGCCCTTATTAAGTAATGCAGCTCAATTAATCGGGTAATTTTATAGCAGCCTTAAGTCATCCCATCCGCTATGCGGTTCGGAATTGACTTTCCTCATGCTATTTTTTACCAAAAAATAAATCTGTAGCGGTGCTATGCATTGATTTTTTGGCAAAAAATATCGAAAAAATTCAAGCTAAATATTTTACCCGATTAATCAATCCGCATTATTTAAGCCTAGTAATTTCGGGTAAAATTACAGTAATTTTCTACCTTATGAAAGTAAGCGTCGTCAGGCGGCGACGAGAAAGCCATTCCTAGTCTGGGGACCATAGCCGTCAGGCTAAGCGTTTTAACCCATCCCCAGCCCTTCCCTTCAAAGGGAAGGGAGTCGTTAAAATCAAAAATTATCGGATAAATAGTCAATAATTTCCAATTTTGCACTAAAAATGTTCCCCTCTTTTTTCAAGAGAGGGGTTAGGGGAGAGTTTAAAAAACGGTACATTATTTTCTGAATTCCAATGAGACTAGGAGCATCAGCTCGATGCTCCTATTTTATCAAAGTCATCGTCTGTCTATAGTTTTTAGTAGTTCCATCAATCAACGTCACTTCCACTAAAACGACAAAAACAGCAGGCAACATATCTCGTCCATTAAATCGCCCATCCCAACCAATAGACGGGTCATTGGGTTGTCTATCATTCGCCTGATACATTAATCGTCCTTCATAATCAAACACTTGAAATTGATCGATATTTTGAACGGAATTGCCAGAAAAAATTTGATACCTATCATGCAATCCATCCCCATTTGGGCTAAATACATTTGGTAAAAAGACTTGGCTGTCTTTACGTATGCGCACATTTGTAGTTGCACTTATACTACAACCATTTGTATCATAAGCAGTCAAAGTATAATTTTCATCTTGTGTCGGAATTAACCCTAGCGTCGAACAATCTGTGCAAACTAAAGGAGTTGTTGCCGTCCATTCGAAACGAGTGATGTCAAAATTGGCAGTAGGAATTAGAATTAAACTATCTCCTAAAGATAAATCTTGGTCGTCTCCCAAAGACAATTGATGTTCCTTAACTATTGGAATAGTAAAATTCCTACTTGTCTGACAATCATTTTCATCTTGTACAAATAATTGATAAGCTCCTGTTGGTAAGTTGCCTATGGTAAAAGGTAATGCCCCAATCGGATGAAAGATATTGCCATCTAAGGAATATTCTGTTGTTCCATTGGCGTTTGGTAAATGCTCAATGATGATTTGACCATTTTCTTCCCCTGCACAACTAGTATTCGTCGTTTGAAAATCAACACCTAATACTTCATTCGTCGATAATTCAAAAGTGGTGGCTTTTGTACAATTATTCGCATCGACTACCGTCACTTCGTAAATACCTGTTGCTAAATTTTGGCGATTATTGGTGGTTATTCCATCTTCCCACAAGTACGTATAAGGAGCTTTTCCACCAGTAATAGCTAAATCAATGCTGCCATCTGTTTCGCCGATACAGCTTATTGAAAAACCATTATAATCAGACAATTGAGCGTCAATCTCTATTTCAGCTGATTGGATTATACTCAATCGCTCTCTACGCTGTATCCCTCTTTCGTTCACTAGGATAATGGAATACTGCCCAACAGGAACATCGGTCAAGATAGTTTCTGCGGTCGAAATACTTCCACTTTGTAAAGTGTCTTGATAAAAATCATTTAGTAAATAATAAGCAAACGGTGGTGCTCCTGTTGTAATAGTTAGTTGAATTGTACCTGTAAATTCCTCCCTGCAAATAGTATCTGCTAAGATGGTAAAACCAATTTGGCATTCATTCATTGGTGTCAAAATAGTGTTAATTGTCAAGATACTATCACAACCAAATTGATTAGTCAATACTTGGATAGTCCTTCCTGTATCTTGTGGATTACAGCTTTCTTCGATAAAAGAAAAAGCATGACTAGGGTTTAGTTGTGTAGTAATAATTACTAGACTATCACATAAAAATTGATTAGTTAATAAAAAAGTATCTACACCAACAGCGGTTGTGTCACAAGTCATTATCGTCAACTCAGTTAACTCAGAAACTTGAGCAATCGTTTCCGTAATCAGTAGACTATCACAATTGGTACTTGTTTTTAAAACCGTTGTATCCAGCCCTGCTTCCATGGGATTACAAGTGAAATTAGTCATGAATGACTGTGGTAAATCTTCCGACAAAACAGTTTCAACCACGATTAAACTATCACAACCAAATTGATTGGTTAAAATCATTTCTTGAATGCCGAGTTCCTCACTATTACAACTTATAAGCGTCTGATAAGTCGTGTCTAAGCGCAATAAATGAACTGTTCTAACAATCAGGCTATCGCAACCAAAAGTATTTACTAACATCGTCTGAAACATGCCTGCTTCGATAGGGTCGCAAGTTCTTTCTGCCCAAAAGGTCGTATCTTTTCGAGCCAATTCAAAGGTTCTCAATACGATGTCGTTACAACCATTTTCGTTTCGCTCTTCCAGCATAAAAGTTCCTGTATTGGCTACATCACAAGTAAATCTCGTGTCTAAAATAGTATCTTGTTTCAATACAGTCACTTCTATCTCATCGGTAGCACGACAGCCCATTTTATCTTCAATCGTTACCGAATAATTGCCCGTTTCATCAACTGTTATCGTTTCCATACTATCGCCCGTAGACCATAAATATTTAACAGCATTAGGTGCTATTAGGCTTAATCTCGTCGAATCTTTTGCACAAATCGTTGCGTTAGCTGTTTCGATCGTTACACTTATGGAATCAGGTCTAGTAATGGTTATCTCCGTACTATCTGTACAACCAATGGCATCTGTCACCGTTACTTTATAGACACCTGAAGATAAGTTGGTTAAATTTTGTTGACCATTATAGATCGAATCTGACCAAACGATATTAAGTGGTACATTGCCCATTGGAATTGTCAACGAAATAGTACCATCTGATACATCAAAACAATTCGCATTGGTGTGAGTACTCGTAATCGAAAAACCACATTGTGGTGCTTCTATCGTAAAATTGCAAGTACTGATACAAGCATTATCATCTACTACTTCTACCAAATAATCCCCCGCCGATAAATTATCGAAGGTAACTAAGCCATCAGAAGAAATAATATTATTAAATTCTGCATCGACTAATTGCACATTATAAGGTGCCGCACCACCAAAAATAATTAGTTCAGCGATACCATCCGAACCATTAACTTCCGACACCTGTTGTGTTACGGTACATTCTGGGTCTAATCGGACAGGGCCTGGTAAAACTATATCGGTGAAAATCTGTTCACATTGATTCGAGTCTCGAACCGTCAGCGTATAGATACCTTGTAACAAATTCGTGAAAATAGGATTGGTCTGAAACGCACCTTGGTTTAGTTGATAAGTATAGGGCGCTGTTCCTCCTGTAATTTCAACGGTTAGTTGTCCATCGTTTCCACCTTCGCAAAGGGCAATTTCAGGCATGACTGCTTCCAAAGTGATAGCTTCCGCAGCAGGAATTGTTACCGATTTAGTCGCTATACAATCCCCTGATTGGGCATAGGCAATATAATCTCCTGCTGGCAAACCAGAAAAAATATTATTACTCGTATAATTTTCACCATCTATACTGTAAACGATAGTGTCTTCCATTCGATTGGTGACAATTGTAATTTGCCCATTTTGAGTTCCTGCACATAACGCTGGTCTAGGTACGGCAAAGACAATTTCAAAGCCCGCTATCGTCTCAAAATCAACAGAATCTATAGCTGTACATCCATCTTGATCTCTCGTAGTTACCACGTAAGGCTGAAGGGGCAAGTTTTGAAAAAGATTATTGGTTACAAATTCATCGTTCCCCAGACTATATTGATAAGGCGCAACCCCATTTTGAGGATTAATGAGTATACTCCCTGTTTTATTTTCATCGCAAGAAGTAGCAACAGACACCTCTGAAACCAATGTTCTTTCTACAGGAATGGTAATGCTTAGTGGAATCCTACAATCGAAATCAAAATCTCTAATAATCAGGTCATGGTTACCGCTTCCTAAAAGGGTATTGGGATTAAAAACCAATGGAAACCCATCCGATTTTCGTAGAATATCAATCCCAATATTATCAGATCCTCCTGACAGTTCAATACTTACACCTCCATCCTCTATACCCTCACAAGTAGCAGGGGTTATTTCATAATCCTCAATCTTTATATCCGAACCTCCTGCTATTTCTTGTTCAAATGATTTCTCACAACCGCTTGCATCTCTCACTACAATATCATAAACGCCACCTACTAGATTAGAATACACTTTTTTAGCAGTAAAAGCTCCACCGTCAAAACTAAATTGATAGGGCGTTTCTCCTCCATTTGGTGCTAAAATAATTTGGCTTCCATCTCCCAACGCTTCGCATTTTGCCTGCGACACTCTACTATTCCGTAAATCGAAATTAGACCCTTCTTCAATTACCACTCTCTGTTGGTCTCCACACCCCGTGTTATCTTGTACTTGCGCTAAATATTCTCCTGGTATTAAATCGGTGAAGCGACCATTTGCTTGAAAAATACCGTCTCCAATACTATACCTTAAACCACTCCCAACAGCAGCTAAGGTAACTACCCCATCTCCACGACCTTCACAAGTTTCTGAAGCAATATCAGTTGTTAATGGTACCGTTACGTTGCCTTCTATTTCAACTGACTTTACAATACTACAGCCATTATTATCGGTTATCGTCACCTCATAGTTCCCTGCACCGATACCATTAATAATATTCGCAGTACTTGTCCCCGTTTCCCAAGCATAAGCAAATCCTCCTGAGCCACCGCTAGGATTAACCGTAAAACCACCATCTTTTTTAGGAAGACAACTAACTGCTTTAATATTAGAAATCGTAGCAAAAATAGCAGGAGATTGTCCATTGACCGTTTTAGTTGCTGTTGCTGTACAGCCGACAGCAGACGTTACCGTTACTTGATAATTACCTGGTGTGTTGATTGTTGTAGTGCGAGTAGTCGCTCCATTTGACCAAGCATAATTCGCAAATCCCGTCGTTGCAGATAAAGTAATTGTTGGTCGCTCACAGAGTGCATTATCTCCCGTAATTTCTACCCTAGGAATCCCTGTTTCATGACGACCTAAGTCAGAAAAATTATTGGCCCCTAGTGAAATCCATTCTGTGCCTAAACTAGCAAATCCACAATCGCCTGAGGTATTCCCTTTTTCAATACAAGTTTTTCTAATTAAGGTATTATCTCTCGTACTATTTCCACCAATAACCCAAGCGGTGCCAGGGTCACAGCCAATCGAACCAATAATGTCAATGATTGCCCCATTTTTTCGTAAAACAATGGCATCATCTCCATTATAATTACCAAACTTAAAAGTTCCATTACTGACTGATGCTAAAGCAATATCTGCTTTACCTTGACATAAAACAATGGTTTTGAAAGCAGCCAAAGTGGAGAAGCTAACTCTTTCTGCTATCGTAAAAGACGCATTTCCTGTTGTTGTTTTACCATTATTATAAAATTCAATGACATAATTAGATAGGTTAACTGCGCTATTGGTAGGATTATAAATCTCTAAACATTTATTGCAACAACCACCGTCTCCTTCTACATATTCCGAAAAAAACAGGTCATTTTGCCCGTAACTAGTTAAGCTCCAAACAAAGTAGACGATTAAAAGTAGGTTGGTCTTTTTTTCCAGCATGTTTTGTTCATAGTTTGTTGAAATCATTTGTAATGAGTCTCAAAAATACAAAACACTTGCATGAATGTCCATTATAGTAGTAAAAATATTGTTAAAAGGGTAGTAACCGCTAAATTTCTTTAATTACTCGATCTGCTTTTGCATAAGATAATCTGGCTAATTTCTGCGTACTATGATACGCATCTAAGCCAGAAGTGGTAATAGACCCTGCTTTTTCAATGTCTAAATAACCATCTTCTAACAAACAATCTTTAGGGAAGAAAATTTCTGTTACCCTTCCAATCATTAATAATGTACCGTTTACAGTTATGGGCATCTTTTCGACAAATTCAAGCCCTATTCGAACATGACTTTCTGCCACGTAGGGTGCTTTTACTATATCACTATAAATTTCTGTTAAGGAAGCTGCTTCAAATTCAGATATTTCTACTGGATAGCGAGCAGAAGTCTGGTGCGCTTTCTTAAAAATATTCGCATTTAAGTGATTAAAAGTATATTGACCTGTCTCTAAAATATTATTGTACGTATCCCTTCTAACGGTAACGGGGCGCATGATAAATCCCATTAATGCAGGATTTGCCCCAATATGCACCACCGAACTAATCAACGACAAGTTCGTCACGCCTTCTTTACTAATCGTTCCACATAAGTTGATACTCTTGAAACCACTCAAAGAATTAATGAGTCGTGTTCGTGATCGCTGTTCCATTGCTATAATTCCGCTTGCATCTATATATTGCGTATTTTTCATAAATTAATTTCTTTCGTTTAGACTTGCTCTTAAATCTGTATTTGGAAGTTTAACAAAAGGAATAGCGTTAAGTTTATGGCTTCAAAAAAGTATCCAAGGCATTTTCAAAATTAGCTTTCATCGCAGGTACGTCTATTTTGGTGTAGACTTTAATTGGTCGAGCTAAATTATCGTGTGGCGTCATTACTTCCTTTTCTTCAATTAATTCGGGATAAGCTAAAGCCTCTAAAATAGCGACATCCCACATCACCCATTTTGTTTTTTCTTTATCGGTCGCTTGCCAAAAACGGTCGTAGCTTTCCCAGCGATCAATTAAATAATCTCCTATTCCGCCTCTACCTTTTAGCAATTTATCCATGACTGGTTTTTCAAAAACTAAATGCTGACTCGTCGTTGCCGTCATTACTCTAAAGTCTAAATTGGGCGTGTTAATCAAGGCATTCACCGCATTGGGATCATTATTGGTATTAAACTCTCGCTTGTTCCAGGTATTCGTTTCCACGTTATACCAAAACCCTAAATAATTGACGGATAATTTGGGGATGATCTTCGGCTCAATTAATATAGCAGACGCAATATTTGTACAAGGTCCAAGAATGACAATTGCTAGTTTTTCGCCTTCGGGCGTTGCCAAAGCTTGTTCGATAATAAAGTTAGCCGCCTCAGAAGGTTGCGCTCTTTGTTCACTCACCATTGGAAAATTACTCCCTTGTGGAGCAGGAATTGCTGTCTTTCCCATCAATGCCAAAATCTCTTCATTTAATCGCTGACTTTCTCCAACAGAGTCATTAGGTGTTCTTGGATTGGTATGCCATTGTGCAGAAGTTAAGCCAATCACGTCTAGTTTAGGTTCTAGCAAAGCCCAAGCAATGGCATATAAATCATCCACTTCATTTGCTGTATCAGCATCTATAATCACTCGAATGGGTTGACGCGTTTGCTCAAGCTGAAAAAAGCTTTCCCTTGGAAAAAGACTCGCTAAAAGGGCAAATTTTGTCGTATCTGCTAGAAATGTTCTTCTTTGCATAATTGTAAGGTAGCGAGGTTGTGAGGAGATAAGGTAATGAGGCTTCTACCTCAATTAACACCCCACAAATCCAAAAGTATGCTGCTGGTAAGGATTTTCAATCCGAAACCACTATTCGAGTCGCCTCTGGCGACAATAGCAGGCAAAAATTAGCATAAAAAGAATTTCTACGCTTGCCAGAGGCAAGCAAAATAGAGATTTCGCAGTAAAACTGCTTACCAGCAGCCCTTTTTAAAACTTGTGGGGTGTCGTTAGGCTTCTAACTATCTGATACTTTGAAATTATCTGATAGGTTAGATTTATGGAAAACTTACCATTTGAATTCCTCAAAGCTAAACAGTTATTTCTAGTATCTACTGATTTTCTGTAGCAAATGTCCTTATCAAAACAAGAATTGAGTTGGTGTAGTTTTGTATTTCTTTCTACTTTCGTAGAATGGATTTAAAACAACGATTTCAAGAAGCTTTCCCAACTGCTTTTTTTTTGGAAAAAGATATAACAGCCGTCAATAATTATTTAGACCATCAAGGTTGGTTACAACAAAATGAATCGCTTATTTCTCTGGAGAAACCTGGAGAGGGAAATATGAATTTTGTTTTACGAGCAACAACCAACCAACGTTCTTTTATCTTAAAACAGGCACGACCTTGGGTAGAAAAATTTCCGCAAATTGATGCGCCAGTAGAACGGGTATCTGTAGAAGCGCAATTTTTTCAAGCCTTACAAGATGTCAAAGCAATCAATCATTTTGCCCCCAAATGCTTAGGGTTTGATGAACATAATTTCATTTTAGCCACAGAGGATTTAGGCAAAGGAGCAGACTATAGTTTTTTGTATCAAAAAGATAATTTATTAACTAGTTCGGATATAGACGGCTTGACGCAATATCTTTCGGCTTTGCATCAAGTGGCTATTCCCGATAATTTCCCAACGAATCTAGCCATGCGGCAATTGAACCATGAACATATTTTTAATTTCCCTTACCTAGAAGAAAATGGCTTCAATTTAGATGATGTGCAAGCAGGTTTGCAAGCTGCGGCAATACCTTATAAAACAAATGCTGCTTTAAAAACTAAAATAAAAGCTTGTGGAGACATTTATTTAGCACAGGGCAAGCATTTATTACATGGTGATTTTTATCCTGGTAGTTGGTTAAAAGTGGCAGATGGGTTGAAAGTAATTGATCCAGAATTTGGTTTTGTTGGACTCGCTGAATTTGATTTGGGGGTTTTAATTGCGCATTTACTCATGGCGGAACAACCAACAACCATTATACAATCGTTACTCAATAAATATCAGCAACCACAAGGATTTAATCAAGCATTATTCGCTCAATTTGTGGGTATTGAAGTGCTTCGTCGCTTAATTGGTATTGCCCAACTGCCTTTGAACTTGGAAGTTGCTACGAAACAAGCATTAATGGAAAAGGCGGAAAAGATGATTATAGAAGAGAAGTTAGGACTATAAAAAATAGTAAAAAATCCGTTGGGAATATAATCCACTGGGTACAAAATAATATTCCCAATGGATTAGATTCCCCAACGGATTTAAATAATTGATTTAATCATTTTATACTGCCGCATACAGCCTATCCATTCGTTCAGCAATTTCTTGTAACCGAACTCTATCTCCACCAGCCACTTCTGCCGATCCCCAACCTTGATAGCCCACTTTTTTTAAAGCGGCATTTACCGCAGGCCAATTGGCGTCTCCATCTCCTAACTTTACTTTAAAACCTTCCCAAATACCTTCTTGGGTTTGTTTTTTACGGCTATAATCTTTGATGTCAATTTTAATAATTCGCTTCCCTAAAGCTTCTACCCATTGAGCTGGCCAACCATATCGAACAATATTACCTACGTCAAAATACCAGCCAATCATATCACTTTCAAATTCATCAATATATCGTGCTGCTTCTAAAGGACTGATAAGGAAATTATTCCAGACATTTTCAATCGCTATTTTAACGCCTGTTTCTTCCGCTACGGGCAAGATTTTTCTGATTTCTGCTTGCGAACGTTCATACGCAGCAGCATAAGATACTTGCTCATTTACTACCCCAGGCACTAATAAAACCGTTGTGCCACCATATTTTTTAGTATCTCGCAACGCACTTTTCATAGATGCCACACATTTTGCTCGAACGATAGGATCAGGATGAGACAATGGCATTTTCCAATGGAAAGAATTAACTGTACCAGGTATTTCCAAACCACTTTTGTCTCTAGCATTTAGAATCTCCTTTTCGTCCAAGTCATTTGGACTATCTAATTCTATCCCATCAAATCCTAAGTCTTTGACTAATTTAAATTTATCCAAAACGGATAAATTCTCTTTAATCATTCCAAACTTTAGGCTCTTTTTAATAAGTGGTTGCGTTGGCTTGGCACTAATTTTAGGTGTAGGTGTAGCACAATAAGCATTGGATAAAAAAGCAAGAGATGCAGTTGCTACGGCACTTTTTTTGAGGAAAGTTCTTCTTGGTGTAGGCATTGGTTTGGTTTTTCGTTCTAAAATCATGGTGATTTTCAAAATCACCATGATTTACTCCGATTTTTAGATAAATTTAGTTGCTCCTGGCTTAGCAATATCTGCCATTTTCCAATCTAAATCCCAGTTAAAATCTTCTACTTTAGGTCCAAGAATTTCTTGCGAGTTTAATGCTTCTTCCCAAGTAATGGTTTTACCGGTATAAGCCACCATTCTACCCAAGATTGCCAACATGGTACTATTCGCTGCCCGTAGGCCATCATTGATTGGATTCCCATTTCGGATAGATGCAAATAATTCGTCATGCTCCGTTTGGTACATATTATTTTTATCTTTCTTATCGTGTTCTTTTTCCCAGCGCCAATTAGTTTCGCCTTTTATTTCGTGGTGATTCCAAACATTAATGTCACAACGACCTTTAGTACCCAACATTTCTATCCCATACGCTCTATCTGTTCCTTTTTGTTGGCGACTATGATGTAAGCCTCTAGAACCATCTGGGTATTCGTAAGTAATCGCAAAATGATCATAAATATTACCATACTGCGCTTCCACTCTACTTTGACGACCACCAACTCCAGAAGCACTTACAGGCAATACATCTCCCTTTGCCCAAGACATCATATCCAAGCTATGAATCGCTTGTTCTACAATATGATCACCTGACAACCAATTATAATACACCCAATTTCTTAACTCTTTTTTAAGTTTCCCCCAGCTAGGCTTCGTCGGCCTCCACCAAGAAGCTCCTGTGTTATAAGTATTATAAATCGACACAACATCTCCAATTTGGCCATCTAATACCCGCTGAAAAGTCTCTCTTTTGGGATAGTCATATCGCCAACAGAAACCAGACATAAAGGCTAAATTTTTAGCTTTTGCTTCTTTAGCGGTTGCCATGACTCTTCTAATACCGGGTGCATCAACTGCAACTGGTTTTTCAAAAAAGACATGTTTCCCAGCAGCAATACAGGCTTCTAAATGTGCTGGTCGAAAATTAGGAGGTGTTCCTAAAATCACGACATCTACATCTGTTTCCAATACTTTTTTATAGCCATTAAAACCGATGAATTTCTGATTATCTGGCACTTTTACTTTATCCGCTATATCCTCATCCATTAATCCATTATAAGCTACTTCCATATTTTCAGGAAAGACGTCTGCCATAGCGGTCAACGCCACATTTGCTTCTGCATTTAAGGCTTGTACCGCAGCTCCTGTTCCTCGACCTCCACAACCGATTAAACCTACTTTTAAGGTGTCTGTATTAAATTGATGCTTAGGTTGATTATTGGCTAAAATATTAAATCCAACTGAACTGGCAGCTAAGGTCGATCCCGTTAGCTTCATAAATCTCCTTCTTGATGTATTGGTGATTATTTTTTTCATGCTATCAATTTTTAAATAATTTGGACAATTTTACTTTTTATTATAACAAATTTCAAGAAAACAAAACTTGAAAGGCGAATCTACTGCTTTTTTAGGAAAAAAGGAATATTTGAGTGTTACGAGTTGCGAGATTCCGAGTTGCGGGTTGCGAGTTGCGGGTTATATTCGATCAAACACCTAATAATTTGAGTTGGATACCCTGATACACTTACTTTTAATTCAATTTTAGATTCAGCATTCTATCTTTTTAACCTGTAATTCGTAACTTTTGAGAGAATTAGTGTTTATTCTGAAATTCTTCCTATGCCCTCCCTTCGCCATTTGCTCTTCGCCGAATAAAGGTTATTGATTTAACCATTAAAAATATCATTTTTTAACCTTAATTTTGTCCTTAAATTAAATTTAAATGACAATACCTTTTATCTCTGAAAAAATAATTGATCGCATTACCAAGGCTTTGGATGATGAAGAAAACGGTTATGACCGAGCTATTGGAGATATGCAAGCAAAGCAACCTATTCTATTTTCCTATTTACTTTCTGAAAGTTTTAAATTGCTAATAGCCGAAGAAAGTGAATATCTTTTATACTTAGCATTGGTCATTTGGAAAGCAATTGATGGAGAAGTAGCTGATCTGCCACTTCTGGATTCGGAAAAAATCGAAGAAATTGAAGAAAAAAATTGGACCTTATTAAATGAAACGAAGGCTCGAAAATTCAATGACAAATTAGATGTTTTTTTCGATAAATATCCCCAAGAAGATTTATTAGCTTTTGTAGAAGACGCCTTAGTGGATGGTGAAGACGACGATGCTTTTGTCACCAAAGAAGGAAAAGAATTATTATTCATTGGGTTGAAAACAACGATTGATGCACTATGTGGGATTTAGTAATGCAAATGGTTTTAGGTATTGGGTACTAGGTATCAGGCTAGGTGTATTTACCGCACATCTGATGTAAAATAACCAAAACCTAATTTTGTCAAAGTCCTTATTATTATTTACCCTAATTTTTATGTAATTTTGTAGCTACCACTCTTCGCAACATTTTTACCTCCTCGCTGTTTAACAACTAATCATATTATTGACTAGACAACATATACAATGGCACTTTTAGATAAAGCAAACTTGATTATTTATAGAATTCGGGAAAAAGGCTTAGAAGTTTTTTTAGTAAACCCTACTGAGAAAAATCAAGCAGAAGATGCGTGGACTTTACCACAAGGTAAGATCAATGATCCATCCAAAGCCATTGCTTTATTACAAAGAGAACAAACTTTTGAATTAGATCCTGTTGAAAATGTGGAAGGGGAAGCAGAAAATGCTATAGCCGTTGAAGGAGATTGGCACGACATTCCTTCTTTAAAAAGTTTGATTAAGGAAGATGTTCATTTTATGAAGAATACTATCAAGCAAATGATTCCCGATTTAGAGCAGCGTGGTAGCTATTTTGCGATTAAAGAGGCTTTCAAAAAGGTGTTGCCCAATCAATATGAATTTTTAAGTGAATTAAAAGATATTATTCGAGATAAAAATAGTAGTAATTTTTAAACGTAATAGGGAAATTCATTTCCACGTAAAAAGACGATGCATTTAAGATGCATCGCCTTTTTTAATTATCCTTCCTTTGAAAATAAATTTCCAAACTACTTTTTTCCTGCCTCCACCAATTCCACCTCAAAAGCCAAAGTGGTATTAGGTGGTATAATACTTTTAAAACCTTTCTCGCCATAAGCTAATCCAGAAGGAACGACAAAAAATGCTTTTCCTCCAGGTTGCATCAATTGCAAGCCTTCATTCCAACCAGCAATCATATTCCCAACGTAAAATTCAATCGACTTCCCTCTTTTATAAGAAGAATCAAACACTTTTCCATCTAAAGTATAGCCTTTATAATTTACTTTCACCCAATCTCCCCATTCCGCATTTTTCCCGCTTCCTTCTGCTATCATCTGATAATACAACCCCGATTCAGTCGATTTTAATTCGATGCCTTCATCCATCATATAATTGATAATCGTGTTTTTATCTTTTTCTGCTTGTGTCCGAGGATTGGCAATTAGTTCTCCTGCCATTGAGAATAGCAAGTCATCTTCGTTTGCTGATTTTTTGATCTCTATTGTGTCTTTTGGGGCGTTTTTGGGAGGAGCGTTTCCACAGGAAAAACACAAAAAGGAAAGAACAAAGAATAGAGAATATTTCACTAGATTTTTTTTAGGTATGATTAAAAACGTTGTTAACATCTTTTTAGGGTAATGAACTAATGAGTCAATAAGTTGATGAGATAATATCCGGCTTAAACATCGGATAAAAACTCATCAACTCACTACCTTCTTCTGCAATTTAAGCATTAGTTTTTGGGGGGCGAAATCAGCATTCATCCCCAAGCCAATAGTGCCGTCAGGTACATAAGATGGGTAGATTAGGTAAGATTGACTATTTTTCGTTTTTCTCGTGCCGTAGGTACCGTAAGATGTATTTTTACGGACATCATCTTACTTACCTATGGCACGAAAATTAGGCTATACCAAACCTATATTATATATTCTGCTACCTACCTTTCGTACTTACAGCACGTTGTAGGTCAAATTCAATTACACCCGTTTTTCTGCATACACTCCTTACTTCGCTGCCCGAATAACTGTATTCCGCTGTATCCAACAAGGCACTTTAAAAGTGCCCCCCTCTTTCAATCCACGAATAAAAATATCTTCTTTATTAGGCATATATTGCGCATAGCGACGAATAAACCGATTCGCCTCTGGTGCAGCAGCAGGATCAACACTTTTAGCCTTGTTCCACATATCTAAAGCCACCCAAACGACTACTTGGCTATCGAACCCTGTGCCTGGACCACAAAGCGGGCCACTAGAAGCATATAATCGACCGATAATTAAATAAGGTTCGCCCCAATTAGGTTTAAGCTTCGCAGCTTTTAAGGCATATTCTCTAGCTTTGGAAAATTTTCTTAAATGCACATAATAGACCTTCGCAATTCGCAAAGTATACGTTGCTTTTTTATCGACATCCGTCTCGTTGGCCAATAACTCCTCATAATATTCAATGGCTTTTTTATATTCTCCATTTCTCAAAGCATCTGTTCCGAGTTTGGCAGGAGACGTTGCTATGGGGTTTTCTATTTTACAATGTTCCTCGTAGGCTGCATTTAAAGCGACTAAAGTAGAATCTTCTACGGTACAACCACCCCATTTCAACCGACTATAAACGGTCGTCATCAAATCACAATCTTTAGGATTTGCTAAAAACTCTGCGTAGTATTTATCCTTGTAATAAGTACAATCGAAAAAGCCTTTAATAGTTTCTAAATCTTCTAATCGAATCGGTGCGTAGCTTTCGATAATTTTCCATGACTCACAAGCTCTTCCTTCGCAGTCCGCTACTCCTTTAGCGATGGTTTCTTTAATTAAGTTTTGGTATTTAAACGCTTCTTCATTTGAAAGCTTTTTTTCCAATACCAAATCGACTAAAGTAGCCGTAAAAGGATTGACTATAAAATAGGGCATGTCTGTCCCTTCCGTATCTGCTACTTCCTTAAAAATCTGATAAATTTCTTTGGGACTTGACTTATGTGGGTAATTAAAATACAAATTAAAGCCTTTTAAACCTTTGTATTGCGCTGCTTTTTTAGGATAGCACTTAGAAGCCTCGTCGTACAGCTCAAATATTTTATCAATATAAATGGACTTTTTATCCAAGTCTGTTTCTTTGCCATACATCCACTTATATAATTTAACCCCATCCATAAAATGATAGTCTCTTAAGCCATCTGCTGCGGGTGCCATTTTAATCGCCTTCTCCCAAAGTGGCATGGCTTCTTCAAAGTTCTTTAGTTTTATTAAATCTCGATATAAGACATGTGCTGTTTCTGCACCGTCAGGATTATCTGATTCAAAAAATTTTCCACAAGGACTTAAATCATCTCTAACAGGTGGCGGCGGAGGCGGGGCTACTTCTGCTACTTCTTCGACGACCTTAGGCGTACAAGCCAATACAAGAAACAGCATTAAAAGAGGTAATTTAGATAATTGTAGTTTAATATTCATTGCTTAATAATTTATCTGAAAGTTGATGATACAAATTTACTGCTTCAAAAATCCAGTTAGTTTTTCGCCAATATTTTCTAATGTTAATAAAATAGCTGATTGTTCTGCTCTTTTTCTCAGGTCATTATTACTCAAATCTTGCGCTGTTTTCTGAGTCAAAAAGTCTTTTGTCACGACCTCCGAATGCGGAATAATCCCAGTTCGAATATCTATTAATAAAGACTCACAAGTGGCATAGGCTTTGACCTCATCCTTTCTAAAAACTTTATATTTCTGGTAAATATCGGAATTGATAGAGAAAATAAATAATAAATCCGCCTGTAATCTAACCGCAGACTCTCGCAATGTAAAAATATTTGGATAATCTCCAATAATAATATTGGGCACTAATATTATTTTTTTAATTGCAGTTACCTGTTTTAGCTGTTTTTTCAGTACCTCAATATACGCCTGTTGCGACTTTAGATAAGCTTCATTGTTCCAATAAGTATCATAATAACGACTAATTGAATTAGCCGAATAATTTAATAGCGCAATACGAATAGTATCTGGCAAGATAATTTCGCTATTCAAAATTTGCTGAATGCCTGCTTCTGAAATCGTTCTATCTTTAGCATTAAAAAGCGACTGCTTTAAAATTGGCGTAGTTTCCAGTCTAGCTTGATCAATACCATTATCCTGCTGATTCGTCATTTTTGGATAAGTTTGATAACCACAACTATACAGAAATAACATACTACAACAATACAAAAAAGGCGTAATAATTTTATTAATTGCCATAACTAGCTATTTTTTCATACATAAGATATAAAATAAAAAACGCCCCGTTCTACAAAGATGAGAACGAGGCGTTTTATGGTGTATTTTAACTTAAAGTCATTACTTTAAGTATTATCCTTCTTGGTATCGAACCGTTACCGTTTCGCCAACCCAACATCCTGTCTTCGCCTTCTTTCCACCTTGCATACTTCTCATAAATACATCACTCTTTAGCGGAAGAGAGCCATTATAAATACCAATTTTCTTATTAGCTTCTTGTGCAACTTCTGGATCCGAATCTACACTCTTTGCTCTTCTGTACTTATCAATAGCAGCGATTACTACTAAACCTCTAGAATAACCATCTTTTCCACAGTTTCTACTGGCTTTACCGTATAAGTCACCAATTAACATATAAGGCCTTCCCCAATTAGGACGTAATTTAGCCGCATTCATTGCATTCGTCCTAGCTTGACCGTTCTGTCCTAATTTTCTACCTTGGATAGAGGCAATACTAAAGTAGTACCCTGCTTTTTTATCATCATCTGTTTCTGCGTCTAAAGCTTCTCTATATTTAGCAATCGCTCCCTTGAAATCTCCTGCTTTATACATCTTATTCGCCATCATTCCAGGATTGTTTGCCTCAAACTCTGCCTGTCTTTTAGCGTTTTCTTCCGCAGCATATTTAGCATACTTTCCTTCTAATTCATCTAAGAAAGGATTTCCTGTTTCACATCCTTGACGCTTTAAGATAGGAACGATCTTTTTTAATACCTCTGGATTTTCAGGATCTGCTTCATACTCAGGACGTAACTTTTCTACGAAATAATCACAGTCAAAAATATTATTTTCAATTTGTGCAAAAATAGCTTCTACTGAACCTTTTGCTTGCTCGTAATATGCTTTGTATTTCGCATTATTAGCAATATTATGGTCTGCAATTTCTAATAATTTTGCGTAAGCCGCTCTAGACTCCTCCTTTGTCATCTTATCGTTGGTAAACTGGTGAACAACAATTCTTGCGTAAGGATCTAAAACGATATACTCTGTATTCATACCACCTTTCTCAATAGCAGATTCTAAAGTTGCTCTAGTAGAAGCATAAGGTGTTCTTAATTCGTAGAACATATCAAATCCTTGGCGACCAAGGTGATAAGCTATTCTATCTTCAGCAGTAGTCTTCGGCATCTTGATGCTACCAGCTTCTAAACAAGCAATCGCACCTTCGTATAAACCAAGTACTCGCTGAGCAATTTCAGCTTTCTTCGTTTCATCTGCCTCTTTCTTCATCAAATCTTTCAAAATCTTGATACCATCTGTATAATGAACATCTCTTAAACCATCCGCAGCAGGTGCTGCAGCAAAAGCTTTTTCCCAATTTGGTAAAGCTGCTTCGTAGTTTTTAGATTTTGCATCTTGTCGATATAGTACGTGGAATGTTTCTGATTCTTCTGCATTTGCTGAATCTACAAACTTACCACATTGCGCATTTGCAGGAACTGCTAAGTAAAGCACTCCAGCAAAAAATAAAACCGCTTTGAACATTTTTTCTATTCGCTTCATATTTTTACAATTTTTAGTTTTTAATTTTATTTTTAAAGTATGTTTTTTCTAGATTAGAGAGTAGAGACCATTTTATTGAGAGAGTAGAAATAAATTGGATGGTATAATAATAATCTCTATTCTCTAATCTCACTTCTCTGTTCTTATTCGAATTAATTGAACTTTCGTTTAAAGAACCAAGAATTATCATTTAAAGTAAATCCTACGGTAAATTCTCCATAAGTTTCCTGCAAAGCGGTATTTGCGCCTCTTTTTCCAAATTCTGCGGAGATATTAATAAAAGAAACCTGTTTTCTAGGTAATGTGATCGGCAAGCCGAAGCCAAACGTAATCCCAGTTTCTTTTAATTGTGCTCCATCTACCGTTCTTGGATCTGTTCCTGTAAAGGCCCCAATTCTATACCTAACTCGTTTCCAAAATTTATTATAAGACGAATAATCTGGAATAAATTCCGCTCCAAAAGATGCTCTATAAGCATCGTCAAAAGTTTCTGGTTTGGCATCATTCCGATAATTACTCCACATTGTTTTATCGTAATTCACACCAATTTTATATTTCGACCCGCTCGCTAACACAACGCCTACTCCAATTTGTCCAGGTAAAGTTGCTTTTCCATCAATCTCGCTCGTATTGACAATCGTATCATTTGCTAGTCCCAACACATAAGTCGGATTAAATCGAGTATAAAATTGAGAGGTGTTAGTATTAAGACTACTATTTGAGCTGGCTGTCACACCTAAAGTCAAAACTTTTACTTTTTTAGCATCTCCTTTATTAAAGATAAAATTATGCTGTGCACCAAATCGCCAAGTAAATCCATTGATACTAAAATCATCTACGAATCGATCTTGGTAGCCTGCTACAATATCTTCAAAGATAACGCCTCGGGTGTTTTCAATTTTGCCAAAAAGATACCCTAAATTAAACCCAACAGCAGTTTGCTTGTATCTAAATCCATTAGACCAAAGAAATTGATTCGTCCCACCTTCTCCTCTAAATTCACTTTGGACATTTCCTATATTAGGTACATTTCCGCTTGTTTGAACGGTGTAGCCAACCAAGGAATAAGGCACCAAAGCGAAAGACATCCCCCAAGAGAAGTTCCGAACCTCTCTATCTAATAAGTCATTGACTGGGTTATTCAAGGTAAATCCTAATGCTAAGTGAGATAAATTACCACTCCAGTTATCATTAGTTTGCGTACCACCAGTTTCTGCTTGACTTTCCCAAGTAGAACTTCTACCATACAAGCCAAAATCAAAAGCGGCCATTTGCATAAAGCCCAAAGAGGCTGGATTTTGCAAATTTAGCTGATAGGCATTATTATAGGCATTCGTAAATCCAGGCGTAGACCTAAGATTGGCGAAATTCTGGTTCAACACATCTCCTAATCCAAATCTGGAATAAGGAGAGTTATTCTTAGGTTGCGCCATCGCTAGCGTTACAACGAAACAAGCAGACAGCGTTAAAAAAATACGTTTACAAAAGCTCCACATTATAATCAAGGATTTTGTTTAGTCCAATTAGGACTAAGTTTGAATTGGCAAATATCTTAGTTTTCAGCCGTTTAGCAAAATATTCAGCATCTCCTCCTGTTAAGGTTGTGTTAATCCCCTTAAATTTGTCTTCAAAGAACTGAATCCAGGCGGCCATTTCTAAAACATTGCCTAACCCTCCTCCAACTTGCAAGGCTTCGGTTGTATTTTTACCAATCCCATTTTTAACAGTTAACGGCTTATCTACTAAGGGTAATTTGGCCGTAAAATGTTGCATGGCTTTAAATCGCATGCCTAAACCGGGGGTAATATTACCCCCTAAGTAATTGCCTTTCGCATCTATTAAGTCATAAGTCGTACAAGTTCCCGCATCTATGACCAAACAATTTTGCTTTGGAAAAAGTGCATTTGCTCCTACGACGGCTGCCAATCGGTCTTTCCCTAACGTTTTAGGCGTACCGTATAGATTTTGAATCGGCAATGGCGTTTCGGCATTAAGGTTTAAAAAATACCAATGTTCCTTTAAATAAGTTTCCATCCGTTTATTAACTGTCTTTACAGTAGAACAGATGATATTTTTAACGTTTTGGTTGTTTACGATTTTTTTTAAATCTGTTAATCGCCATTTTTCAACCACTATTTTCTCTATTAATTCCTTTTCTCGAAAGAAACCGAATTTTGTTCGAGTATTCCCTATGTCAATTGTTAAATTCATTTCAGTTGTCGGTTGTCGGTTGTCAGTTGTCGGTTCTCTACTTAGTTCATAACTGACAACGGATAACCGACAACCGTTAGTAACTTGTACATTCAAAAGACGTTCAATTATACCTTAAAGTGTCTTAAGCAAAATATAAGATTCTGTTAATTATAACCGTTGTTAATGTTTTGTTTTTATCAAAACAGGCGCAAAAATAAGGTAGTTTACCGAAATTTTAGTTAATTTTTCGGTGAAAATTGCCGATTTTCTTACGTTTTTAGTAAAAAACCGTTTTGTTAAAACTATAGCGCAATTAATAACAGTCTATTAACAATTATAAATAGTTTAAATCAAGTATTACGAGCACTGTGAAATTTAATTTTCAATTTTCAACCACCTTAGTCTGAAAAAAAATTAAGATGGCAACTGAAATTAAAAACTGTCAAACGCTTAGTCCAAATCAGGTTAACAGTCACATTTCCTCAAACAAAAACTAAAATGAAGTATTTTTATTTATTGCTTTGTTTAATTTTTTCCACTATACATTTAATCGCCCAACCACAAAATGATGATTGCGACGGGGCTATTGATTTGGGTATACTCCCTTATTGTGAAGCGACTATTCACACGAATATAGCTGCAAGCACTAGTGATATAGATACAGAAAATATTCCAACTTGTTTTAATGGTGGTTCGGCAGAAAATGATGTGTGGTTTAAATTTACAATTCCTGATGATGGTAGCACCAGAGATTTTAAAATTAGTTTAACGGCAACGGATACCGAAGGAATTACCAATCCGCAATTAGCCGTTTACCGAGGAGATTGTGCACAAAATCAATTATCCGAATTAGGCGTTTGCAGCTCTACCGAACTTGGTGAAACGAATCTTAGCGTAGAAGCTATTGGTCTAAAAACAAATACCCAGTATTTTTTAAGGATTAATGATTTCTCAGCAACCGCTAGTCCAAACTCGGGCAATTTTACAATTTGTATAGAAGCTTTAGCCTCATTTTTTAATATTGGAGAAGTTGCTAGTACTAGTCTTTGCAAAGGCACTTTATTTGACTCAGGTGGAAGCGAAGGTGATTATGGGATTTTAGAAAATCATTTATTTACGATTTGTCCAACTGACTTTCATCGTTGTATTGCCATCGACGTAGAAAATTATAGTATAGAAGCAGAATTTGACCGCTTAACTATTTTTGAAGGAACTGCAACTAACCTTGGTCCGCAGTTACTATCAATTGACCGAGCTGGACGAGCAGCACTTACTTTTGCTTCAAGTGATTGTGTCACCATTCAATTTACCTCTGATCCTTCTCAAAATAGAAGTGGATTTAAATTGAATTGGCAATGCTTGGTCGAAGCTTGTCCAGTAATCGAACCAACGACTTGTGATACGCCAATTCCTATTGCCCAATTTCCTTTTGAAGCTACCAATTTAACGACTTGTTTTGCAGGAAATGACATAGAAATTGGCCCTTGTGGCGAAGATGATTTCCTGAGTGGTGCTGAATATATTTTTGCCTATGATTCTCCAGGTGGTGAGTGTGTTTCTATTAATGTGAGTGGGGTAAATCCAGCAACGGGTATTTCTATTTTAAGAGGTTGTCCTGAATCAGGAGACGCCGTTTGTATCAATCAAAAACAAGGAATTGGTGACCAATCTACCATTTTGCTACCCAATGTATCACTTGACGAAAAAGGGACTTATTATTTTATAGTGGCCAATGAAGATAATTGTACTCCTTTTGATATCTCCATAAATCCATCAACGACTTGTCCGACTGTTTTCCCTTCTGCCTCTGACTGTGAAAATGCGTTGGTTTTAAATGGTTGTAGCCCTAATACACCAACTGCTTTAACGGTAGAATTAGGTTCAGGTAATCCTGACTTTTTTAAATTTGGTGTGAATAATGGTTGTTGGGACGATGTCTTTGAAACCAATTATACTTGGTTTACTTTTGAAGCACAAGCTGATGGTGAATTTGCGTTTTTAGTTCGTAATAATGATCCAAACGGTTTAGTAGATATTGATTTTAATATTTGGGGGCCTTTTGACGATTTAGGCGATGCTTGTAATGCTTCCGAAAGCTCGCAACCAATTAGAAGTTCTTGGGCAGATGATTTGCTTTATAGCGTCACAGGATTGGCAAATGTCAATCCAGAATTAGGGACACCTGTCACCACTACTTGTGAAGGCGCACTAGGGGAAGGTTTTGTCAAACCGCTGCAAGTCAAAAAAGGAGAAGTTTATGCGGTTCTAATTAATGATTTTGATGGCGTTATTTTTAGTGGGGCTATTGCTATTGATTTTGCAGGCACAACGCCAGGTGTTTTGACCGACATCCCTAATAACATCATGGTCTCTCAAGATACTTTTGTTTGTGCGGATAATTCGATCATGCTTTCGGCAAATGGTGCTTCTGCTTATGAATGGAGTCCTTCAGAAAGTTTAAGTTGTCGAAACTGTCCTATTCCAATTGCAACGCCAACCGTAACAACTACTTATACTTTAGATGCTAGTACGGTTTGTAGCACTATTTCTCAAGAAGTTACAGTAGAAGCAATTAGGGCGGATGCCGGAATTGATCAAGCCGTTTGTCAAGGGGCAGTTATCCAGTTAAATAGTGAAATTAATGCAACGAATATTCGTTATACTTGGTCAAGTGCTACAGGAATGGACAATTTAAGCTGTACAGATTGTCCTAATCCAATAATTACAGCCAATACAGTCGGTGATTTTGAATACATTTTGGATATACAAAAAGAAGATTGCTTAGTGAGTGATACCATGACACTAAGCGTCATGACAGGAAATGCCCCCATTTATAATATCATCGAAAATCAACAGATATGTCTAGGAGATAGCATTCAACTGGGAGGGGAAATGATAGCTGGACAAACTTATGAATGGTCAACAAAAACGGACGATTTTAGCTCAATTATTTCAAACCCCACTATCCAACCGAGCACAACCACCACCTATTTTTTAAAAGTAGCTACCACCGAATGTAGTCGTCCTACCTTAGACAGCGTCACTATCGAAGTTAATCAATTGCCTATTATTAATGTAGGAAACGATACCGTTGTTTGTCAAGCAATATCTGTCTCTTTAGGAAATACAATTAAGGAAGACGAGGTAATTTATGAATGGTCTACGAATGATTTAAGAACTATTGATGACCCAGCTTTGGCAAATACTAATGCAATGCCCGTTATGGATGCTACGTATACATTGACTGCTATCAATGGGGCTTGTCAAGTTAGTGATTCCATCCATATTCAAGTCAAGCCAATAGCCGTTGAGTTTGCCAATGAAGCGGACTCAATCACCTTATGTTTAGGAGAAAGTTTAACCTTAAATATATTAGCTATACCCAATAATATGACCCCACAAATTCGTACGCTCGATAATAGGTTAGATACCAATACGACCAATTTATTCTTAGAACCAATAAACAAACAAACTTATATTGCAGAGGTGAATACCAATGGTTGCACAGCAGCAGATACCATAATCGTAAAAATAGATTCTTTGCCCAAAAATATGGATATTTCGCCTGCGGATACGACTATCTGCTTAGGCAATCAGTTGATACTTAGTTCGTCTATTTATGATCCGCAGTTTTATCCAAACATCGAACACCGTTGGTCACCAAATGTAGGTTTTGATAGTCCAGATTCTTTTTATAATTTAGTTATTACCCCTACCGATACGGTGCTATTAACCCGAATCAATCAAAACGGTGCTTGTATAGATACCTCGATGGCAATGATTGCCGTCATTCCTTTTATAGAAGTGGACATTACGCCCGCTAATAGCCTTATTTGTGAAGCAGAAATAATTGATTTATTTGCCGATTTACCTGAAGGAGTAGAAAATATTGAATGGTCGCCTACTGAGAATATTAGCTGTAGCGATTGCCCAAATCCAACTGTTTCTCCAGCCCAAACAACTATCTATACTTTGTCAGGAACTTTAATGGATTGTCCTATTATGGGTTCGGCAGAAGTGGCCGTTACTAATTTTTCGGGGACCACCTTAGTTAATTTAGATACTAATGTGATTCTCATTGGACAAAGGGTCGATTCTATCCTTATTCAAACAGATTTAGCAAATATTAGTACCATCGAATGGAGAGAAAACGGTCAATTGATAACGGGAGAAAATGGCTTAGTTTTAAGCTATATTCCCCTAGATAACCTCCCTGTTTCCGAAGAAATTCGTACCGTAACTATTGAAGCCATGATTACTACAACAGAAGGCTGTATCTTCTTCTTAGAAACAAGGATTATCGTCAAACCACCAACTGTCCCTAATGTCTTTACGCCAGGCAACGATGGTAAAAATGATTATTTCAACATCACCCTTCCAAATAATGCAGCGAACATTAGCCTATTTAGAATATACAATCGTTGGGGCACTTTAATGTATGATAATGATGAGCCAGAAAAAGGTTGGGATGGTAGTAAACGAAATAATCAAAAAGACTTAATGCCTTCTGGTGTTTATGTGTATTCGATACAATATCAAGTGGGCGAACAAATAGAAACGGTTAAGGGGAATGTGACTTTGATTCGGTAATACACCAATTTTTTGAGAGGGTAAAAAATTGATCAAGCCCAAAAATAAAGGGAATTTTGTTTCCTATTCTGAACAACATAGTTTTGGAGGTCTCAGATACAAACTGTTGCGTATTGCCAACTGTCATACTGCCAACTAAAACTTAGGGGTACTATTATGCATCACTAAAAAGACCATCGTCATTTTCATTGCCAAAGAAACATCGTCCCCTAGCTCGTCAATAATCACCCATTCTCTAAAATCATCTCTTTGATACATATACATTTCAAAGTAGCCATATTCTTTATTCGTAATGAACCAAGTATTTGGATTATCCCCCCATTTACTCTTTAAAAGGAAGGTCATGTCATTATCGGTAATTCTCCATTCTCTCGGATCGTCTTTCCATCTAGTTCTAGCGGTAATAATTTCATTATCACCTCGTGTTTCCCATTCGCTAGGGTTATCCCGCCACTTTATTTTAATGTTCCCAGAAGCATCCTCTATGCGGTAGTCAAAGGAAGACCAATCGTTTTGCATCCGCCAAGTCATATTTAATTCTCCTTCTACCTCTTCATAGTCGGTGAGTAATATCCATTCAGAAAAATCATCATTCCACTTAGCACTTAAGCCTGTTAAAATTTGGGCTGATAATTGGCTAGATATTATCAAATAAACAGAAATTAAAAGTAGCCTTTGTATTCTTTTCATGATATTGAAACGTAACTAGTAAGTGTTTTTGTATAAATAGAAAACCCCGAATCTCCAATATATGGAAAGTCGGGGTTTTCGTCTAATCAAATCTAAAATTGATGTATCATTAAATAGATTAAATTTTTACTTTCGCCGCTTCTTTCGCATCTTCTTTTAATGCACCAGCCGTCAAATCATCTTCTTTTAAATCTTTCGTTCGCTTAACGATTGGATTTTCGTGCATTTCTAAGAATTCTTTTCTATTTCTAGCAATGTCAACTGCAGAATAGATGGCATGACGGAAAGAATCAGGATTGGCTTTATTTTGCCCTACAATATCAAATCCAGTACCATGATCAGGAGAAGTTCTTACAACGGGCAAGCCTGCTGTATAGTTAACCCCTGAACCAAAAGATAAGGCTTTAAATGGAATTAAGCCTTGATCGTGATACATGGCTAGGATCGCATCAAATTTTTTGTAATTAGGTGTTCCAAAGAAACTATCTGCTGCATAAGGACCAAAAACAAGAAGCCCTTTTTTCTTTGCTTCAATAATAGCAGGTCGAATAATTGTTTCTTCCTCTGTACCTATAACCCCTCCATCTCCTGCATGTGGATTCAACCCTAAAACAGCAATATTTGGTCGTTCAATCCCAAAATCCATTTTTAAGGTTTCATTCATGATACGCAGCTTCTTTAAAATTCGGCCTTTGGTAATCATAGGCCCAACTTTAGTAACAGGTACATGATTGGTGACCAAGCCAATTTTTAAATCTTCTGTTATCATAAACATTAGATTCTCCTTTGCCCCAAAAGTATCCATGAAATACTCTGTGTGACCAGGGTATTTAAAGCCCGCCATATCCATTGCCTGCTTATTAATTGGCGCAGTTACAACGGCATCAATTAAGCCATTCTCTAAATCTTTTACGGCTCTATCTAAAGACATCATGGCATATTTTCCACCTTCTTTAGCTACTTTTCCTAAGGTGATATTGACATTATCTTGCCAGCAATTGATGATGTTAATTTTATCACTATGCAAACGATGTGCATCTCTTAAGCCTTGAAACTTAAAGTCATCAATACCTACAATATTTTTATGATAAGAAACAATTTTTGTTGACCCGTATACCACAGGCGTACAGACTTGTGTGATATTTTTGTGGGAAATCGTTTTTAAGATAACCTCTAGACCAATACCGTTTATGTCTCCGACAGTAATGCCGATTCTCATTTTTTCCATTCGTTTATTTTTACGAATCCCCTTCCAATTTACCTGGTTTTTAAGAGGAATTCACGATATTCAAAGCAACAAATATACGGATATTTACGCAGGCAAGGACGTAAAGACCTAAACTTGTTCAAGTTAAGTCAAAAAAACTTATTTTTTGAAGTGCAGATGTACTTTATCCGCTTAAGCTTGCTTATTGACCAGACGCCTCACTTTGTTCTAACATTGCAGCAATATCAGGACAATGTTTCTTCATCGCAGCAGATGTTTTCTTTTCACTTTCTCCCTCTACTACACCATATTTTAGTTCTAAAGAACTCGCACAAGTTTCTCCTTCTTTCGCTATTGTTTCTACTTTAGCAAATAAGGCAGATACCTCTCCTGTCTTTCCTTCTGTTACCAATTTTTTGATTTGGGTATTCACATCTGCCAAAGGACGCATACACCTGCATAAATCTTTTGCCATTTGGTCGTAATCTCTTTTATCTCCTGTGCTTTTGCAGGCAGCAAAAGTTACTAGAAGCATGATTGCAAGCAATGTCTTTTTCATACTTTTTTTATTTTAAAGTCTATATTTATTTCGGTTCTCCTATAGTAACTCCTATTCCAATCTTTCATCCGTAATGATTTGATTTTAAAATGTAGAATGTAACTATGTTGGAAGTTTATCTAGCTACTTAACTTAGGAATGTCCTCTATTGTTACAAGCTAGTTGCACTATCCCTTCAATTTGAGGTGTTTTGCACAAAAGGTGAGTTAATAAAAAACAAAAAGCCTACCGAAAATAAATTCGACAGGCCTTGTTTGTTGTGGTTCGGGGCGGGTTTGAACCGCCGACACCAGGATTTTCAGTCCTGTGCTCTACCAACTGAGCTACCGAACCAACCTACTATAAAAGTATTGCTTTTTAAAAGCGAACGCAAATGTATATGCTTTTTTAGTATTCTGCAAGTTTTTTCCCGCTATAAAATATTTTTTTTAGCATAAAACTTTAGAGGTGTTGATTATCAATAGTTTATAAACAAAAAAAATAGGGCTGTTTTGGAAAGGGTAAGGGGAGAAGGGCAGAGGAAGGATATGTTGAAAATATTTTTTGCTTTTAATGCATAATTTAATAATTTCTAGATTTATCAACACGCTATCCTTTGCCCTACGCCTTCTACTAACTTATGCCTTAATCAAATAAATCTTCATACTCGTTTGCATTCCCTCGTCTTTGTTTTTGCTTTTCTCGAACTGGAGGAGGTGGCAATTCTACCCATTCTGCATCCTCTGTCTTTACTTCCTCATATTCTGTATATTCCCCTTGGGTCTTTTGTTCAAATTGTTGGGTCATTTCTTTGACTTTCTTTTTTAACATCGCTTTACCAAAAAGAAATAAACTGACTACTGGAAAAGCTACAATAGTTAATAAAGATAACCCAACGCCTAATAAGACATTTTTGCCCATTAATTCTAAAATCCATTTACCATAATTAACAACTACCTTATGATCTATAAAAAGGGTAATGATTAATAAAACAGGAGATAACCAGTAAAGAATATTAAAAACGAACTTAGCAACCGTAAATAATACGAATAAGACAACTATACCGATAAGTAAAGCAGGAATAATATTAAAGCCGCCGCCTGAAGATTGTGCATTAAATTGACGATTCGCCATTTATTTTGATTTAGAGTATTTAAAAAATGAGGAAATATAAATGGTTCTCTGACACATTGCATTTTATTGGATGGTTGACTTTCAGTCAACCTGTTATCGTTTTGAACAGCAATATTTTAGGTTGACTGAAAGTCAACCATCCTGTTCAGCTTAGCAAAATTGTCAAGAATTTATACATTGAACCACTAGTCTTATTAAAACTCTAAATTAACCCATTTCGTTTAACTCTGGAAATATATTTACGTATTTATCGACAATCGAAGGAAGAAGGTCGATAATCAACGGTTAATCGGTAAGCCACTTTTACAGGAATGCCCCTTTGTTTGCCCTGTATCCAATCAGGCATCGAATTCACGAAATTTAAAGTCGCTGTTCCACAACCAGCACCGATGTCTTGCATAATCCTTGCATTTTCTACTTTACCCGTTTCGCTAATTTCAAACCGAACGATTACTTCTCCTTTAACTCCATGCTTTTTGGCAAAGGGAGGATATTTTAAATTCGTACAAATGTAATTTTGAAAACAGTCGGATCTGGATAATACTTTTATTGCGCCACAATCTTGAAATTGAGGCATTTCTTCTACGATTTTAAATACTGGTATAGATTGATCAGTTTGACCGACTAAAATACTAGGAAAGTAGAATAGAAAAAAAAGTAACCGCATCTTAATTATTTTTGAATTAAGATGCGGTTGCTAAGAAAAAGGTTGGATGAACGCATCCTATTTTTATAGTCGAAAATATTCGTTTTATCACTAATCAAGTCTCTACGCCCGCTTCTCTGTTCTGTTTTAAATTAGTTCATTCGTCCGCTGTGAATAATTCCACCACCAACGATATCATCGCCTTCATAGAATACAGCGGATTGTCCTGGGGCAACGCCTTTGACATTGGCAAAGAATTCTACGTTCACTTTGTCAGGTGTTTCTCTACTAGGTTTTAATGCACTAAGTGTACCTCGGTCTTTATATCGAATTCTAGTAGTTACCTCCAAACCATCAGGAATCGTTTCATATTTCATAGAATTGACTCCACCGACACTCATTCCGTTTTTAATCAAATCTTCCATTTCTCCTAGAACTACCGTATTTGTTTTGGGTTGTATTTCCGTAACATACATTGGCTTGCCCAAGGCAATTTTCAAGCCTTTTCGTTGACCAATTGTATAAAAAGGATAACCTTCATGTTGACCTAAAATTTCGCCTTTAGTACTTAGAAAATTACCGCCGCTAACTCTTTCTTCCAAACCATTTACTCGACGCTTTAAAAAGCCTCTATAGTCGTTATCTGGTACAAAACAGATTTCAAAGCTTTCCGCTTTTTTCGATAACTCTTCATACCCCCAATCATAAGCCATCTGACGAATTTCGGGTTTGGTATATCCCCCCAAAGGAAACTTACTTCTGTTCAAACAATCTTGATCTAGTCCCCATAATACATAAGATTGGTCTTTATTATCATCAGCTGCTTTGGTAACAAATTTGCGTCCCGCTTGCTCATTGATAATCGCATAATGCCCTGTAGCAATGAATTCACAATCCAAAGCATCTGCTCTTTTTAATAAAGAATTCCATTTGATGTGCGTATTACATAACACACAAGGATTGGGCGTTCGACCTGCCATGTATTCATCCACAAAATTATCAATGACATAATCGCCAAAATCTTCTCGAATGTCTACTATAAAATGATGAAAGCCCATATTGACTGCTACTTGCCTGGCATCATTAATAGAATCTAAACTACAGCAACCCGTTTCTTTTTTATTACCTCCTGAATTGGCGTAATCCCACGTTTTCATGGTGATACCAATCACTTCATAGCCTTGGTCATGCATCATCATTGCCGTAACGGTACTGTCTATACCACCACTCATCGCTACTAAAACTTTTCCTAACTTACTCATTTTTTATATAAAGGTTTAGAGATGTAAAGGTATCAGGACATAAAGGTTAAGAGGGATTTTGAGGGTTCCACCTTTACTCCTTTACTTACCTGTACTTCTACACCTATATGTAACTACAAAATTACAAAAAAAGCAGGTCAAAAGTTCAGTATATAGGAAAGGTTTGTCGATAGTATGCCAATTATTGACTTGTTTAGGGGCTTAGACAAATTTTAGGGCCAATAAATTGTCGATATTTTTCAACCTCAATTTCAAATTTAGTGCACTAGTTTATAAATCTTCTATTTCCCGTCGAAGTTGGTTTAAAATTGAAGTTGAGATTGTGCTTGAAGTTGGAATCTATTTAGCCTCTATTCTAAAAAAAATCACCAAGAAAATCCGAATTTCATTTTCACCTCTGCATAAGGCCCAGACAAATCTCGTCCAGTCATTTCTGGAATAGTTACATTGGTTACCATCCGATAGCCTCCATCGAGTGACAAATGAAAAAAGCGAAATACATTTAATTCTAATCCAAAAGTAGGTTGTACAACGAATACATTATCGGTTTCACTATTGCCAACTTGAGCATTTCCCGTCCCCGTTAAAATCATAAAATTAGGATGAATTGTTTTGTGAGCAGCGGGCGTGAAGCCTAATATAAATCCACTATAATCCATTTTGAAACGATTATTATCCAAGGCGTCAATATAAACATCGTTATCCGTTTCAAAACCGCCCCAACCTAAAAATAAGCACTTACCAAACTCTACCCCCCCAAAACCACCTCGGAAGACCATAGGGGCCTCTTGGATTTGACCAACACCGACTGCAGGGCCACCCCACACGCCACTAATTCTCCAACCATTTTTACCAAAAACCGTACTTTCTTTTTGGGCAATAAGCAAAGAAGTACAACTAAATAGGAATACGAAAAGGAAGGTTATATTTTTCATAAGCTTAGGAGTTTAGGAATAAACAAAATGGATACAATAAAGACCAGCGCTGTCTTTAATAGATGCTAAATTGACTGTGTTACCACTATGCAATTATCTAAAAAAAATGAGTTTTAACCTTGTTTAACAGGAAAGGTGCTATTCTTAAAATTTTGGTAACGCTTGGATTGGTTAGGCTAATAGAAAAACTCGGCAGAGGGTAAAAGGTTTAAACTCATGGGGGACGATTAACTACTTATAATTTGAGTCACTATCTTTCCCTATTTTAGTTCAGCACTTACTTTTTGCCTCTAGTGGATTTAAAAATCATTCAAGTGGATTAGCATTTTGGGTTCTCTGACTAATCCCGTGACGGAGACGGACAATATAGATTGTCCTTTGCCTTCGCCCTTAAAAATCAATAGGGAAGACAATAGCGAAATATCAATTCGACGAAGTCAATCTATATTCGCTGTAGATTCTGCGGGATTTGTTAAAGAACTGCATTTTTTACTGCCTACTAGCTAACTACCAACTGCAATATTATTTATCGCCTTGCTTCTCAAAATAAGCCTTTACTTTTCTCGCCGCTACTTTTCCTACTACTTCAACTAATGCTGTTTCCAAGGAAGCTTTTATCTTTTTGACGGATCCAAAATGGCTCAAGAGTTTCTGTGCGGTTTTGTCCCCAATACCAGGAATATTGGTTAATTCAGTAGACGTGAAATTTTTAGAACGTTGATTCCTATGAAAGGTAATCGCAAAACGGTGGGCTTCATTTCTGGCATGCTGAATGACCTTCAAAGTTTCTGACTTTTTATTGATGTATAAAGGAATGGGATCATCAGGAAAGAAAATTTCTTCCAATCTTTTGGCAATACCAATAATGGTAATTTTATTTTCTAATTTTAGCGCACGAATAATTTTCATGGTTGCACTCAATTGCCCTTTACCTCCATCGACAATAATTAAGTTGGGCAACGGTTTCTCTTCTTTAATTAAACGACTATATCGTCGATATACCACTTCTTCCATAGAAGCAAAATCATTAGGTCCCTCTACCGTTTTGATATTAAAATGACGATAATCTCGTTTGGAAGGTTTGGCATTTTTGAAGACCACACAGGAAGATACTGGAAAAGAACCTTGCAAATTAGAGTTATCAAAACATTCAATATGGAAAGGTAATACATCCATTTGCAAATCTTCTTGCATTGTTTTCAGAATACGCTCCGCAGAAGTTTCTTTTTTAATATTATTAATGGCTTGTTTGCGCTGTTGCAATAAGAAATATTTTACATTCTTTTCGGAGAGGTCTAATAATTTCTTTTTATCTCCAATTTTAGGCACCGTAATTTCTACATCCGCTTCTAATAACTTGACCTTAAAAGGTAAAATAATTTCTTTAGTGATGCTATTAAATTTCTTCCTCAATTCATCAATCGCAAAAACCAATAATTTCTCCTCATCATCATCTAAATTTTTAGTCAATTCTAGCGTATGTGTATTCATAATCGCTCCATTAATCACCTTGAGAAAGTTGACATACGCTTTCTTCTCATCCGTGGCGATATAAAAAACATCTAAATCTCGGATGGAAGTACTCACTACGGTAGACTTACCTTGATAATCTTCAAAGGCGCTTAATTTTTCTTTTAAAACTTGCGCTTTTTCATACTCCCAATTTTCGGCGTGTTGTTGCATGACAGATTTGAAATGCTGTTTAACTGCACCAAAGTTTCCTCGCAACATATTTTTTATCTGCGCAATCTTTTCATCATAACTCCCTTCTTCTTCGTGCCCTTCGCAAGGACCCATACAGTTTTTGATATGGTACTCCAAGCAAACTTTGAATTTATCTTTTTTAATATTATCAGCAGATAAGTGCAGGTTACAAGTTCGGAGCGGAAACAAGGATTTAATCAAATCTAAAATAACCTTAATGCGATGTTTCGAGGTATAAGGACCAAAATAAGTAGATCCATCTCGAAAGACTCTTCTAGTAATAAAAACTCTTGGAAAACGCTCTTTTTTTACGCAGATATAGGTATACGATTTTCCATCCTTCAGCATTACATTGTAGCGAGGCTGAAATTTTTTGATTAACGTGGCTTCGAGTAATAAGGCATCTTGTTCTGTTTCTACAATGGTATATTCAAATCGTTCAGCGTTTTTAACTAATGCTTTGGTTTTATTTTGCTGGTGTTTTTTGCTACCAAAATAAGAAGACAATCTATTTTTTAAATTTTTGGCCTTTCCAACATAAAGAATCGTATCGTCTTTTGCCAAAAATCGGTAGACTCCAGGGTCTTTAGGCAGGGTAGGGGCTACTTTTTTGTAATCTTCCGTAGTCATTAGTAATGGTTATTCGTTGGTAAATAATCAACTTTAACTTCAAAAAACAGCCTTAAAAAACAAAAGTTCAAATCTGCATCTATTACAAATTTGAACTTCTGGATGTTATTTAGCTATAGTTATTGGTTCTTGCGATTTTTGGTTGATTGAAAACCATCCAAGATTCGCAATTAGTACTATTTATCTTTATTCGCTACCTTAATATATTTTTCCAAAGCCATGGTCATGGATGGTGTCTCTGGAGAAGGTGCATGGATATTAATCGTTAAATCTCTTTCTTTGACGGCTTTACTAGTAGAACTACCAAAAACAGCAAATCTAGTTTCATTTTGTTGAAAATCAGGGAAATTTTCGTAAAGCGACTTAATCCCTAATGGGCTGAAAAAGACCAATACATCATAAGTAATATCACTTAAGTCAGAAAGATCACTACTGACTGTTCTATACATCATTCCTTCTTTCCAATTAAATTCATTCTCCGTCAAAAAAGAAGATACTCGTTGACTACCTAAATTGGAACAAGGTAATAAGAAACGCTCTTTAGCCTTGTGCTTCATCAAATAAGGCTTCAGGTCAAGAATGGTTCTTTTACCTGTAAAGACTTTACGTTTTCGATAAACGATAAATTTTTGCAAGTAATTCGCAATTGCTTCTGTCAAACAAAAATACTTTGTTTCTGCCGACATCCGAATACGCATATCTTCACAAATTCTAAAGAAATGATCTACAGAATTTTTACTAGTGAAAATAACTGATGTAAATTCATCAGGGCGAATTCTAGCCTTGCGAAATTCTTTAACAGTTACTTCTTCAACATGTATAAATGGTCTAAAATCAATCTGCAAATCATACTTTTGCTCCAACTCAAAATAAGGAGACCGAGTAGGCTGCGGTTGAGAAATTAAGATACTTTTGACTGGCTTATATTGCTCTACTTTTTGAGCGGTATTATTTGATGACATTCCTAACATACATTTAGAAATTAACGCTAAAACAGAAAATAAATTTCCATTTTAGGGATTCAGAGGAAAATTGTAAAATCCAAGCTGAAAATAAATTAAATAACAACAATCTTCAATTCGTAAAAGTTTGTTGTTTGATTTTAATTTTTGCCTATATATAACCTATTAGACAATAAATCGAATTATAACTTTCCTATGCCTTTAATTAATCCTCAATAAAATAAATTTTAATAGAACTACCACGGGCAGAATTTCAACGGCGCAAAGATACAATAAAAAATGAAAACTGTGTGACATTATGTACCTACTTCCTATTGATAAACCTCGAAGAGAACGGAAAAGATAAATTGCAAGAATCGCTCCAAGTCCTCCCCAAATAGCTATTTTTATGAGTCCTTCTGGTGCAAAAGCAGCTAAAATATTAATTGGTAATAAGACTATTCCTAATATGACACTAAAGACCATAATTGAAAAACTATATAGCTTAATTTCTTTACTAATTGGAAAGACCGATTGGATAAAAAATAGTACGATATGTTTGAAGAGAAAAGCTAAAGCAACGCCTAAACAAATAAGGAAAATCCAAGAAAAATTTTGAGGTAAACTAGCACCAAAATAATTAGCCGCTAGGTAAATAAAAATGCCTGCATTTAAGAAGAAAGAAAGATATAAAAGAAAATAAGAAAAGGAAAAATTGCCTTGATTAACCCGATGTAACTGTCTTAAAAAGTTATCATTGAGAAACGCCCGATAGCTTTGTTCCAATCTTTTCCGAGAAATACTAATAACGGTCGTAAAAAAAGCTAAAACCAAGAAAAAGACCCAAAATAGATAGTTTTTAGAGGTTGCTGTATTAGCAATCGTATCATTTTTATCAGCAGGTGAAGTTACAGGAACAGGTGAAATTGTTGTTTTTTTGATCGGTTGCGTCGCAATATCAAATGGATTATCGGATTGAATAATGCGGGTATCTACTTCCTCTTTTTCCGAGTCGCTTGTAGCTTCGACTTCTAGTCGATCTTTTAGTTCAAAAGGGTTATCCCCATTTTGTGCGGACACAAAAGTGCTACTAAATAAAACTAAAGTAAGGAATAAGTATTTTATTATTAATCTCATGTATAGATTTCCTATAAGTTTGCAAAAATAGGCATACCTAGTGGTGAATAAAAATAAAAACAAAAATTAAAATGAAAAAGGACATTTATATTAGTGAAGGACTACTTGTTATGAGTGTATGCATGATGATTTTTTTCCTAATTGCTTCTTGTTTAACAACTACTGCCTTGGGACAAACAAATACCAATTTTATTACCGTAAAAAATAAACAATTCATTAAAAACGGTCAACCTTATTATTATCTGGGCACTAATTTTTGGGCAGCGATGAATTTAGGAATTGCGAATAACCCAACGTATCGAACTAGATTAATACGAGAACTAGATCGTCTCCAATCTTTAGGGACTAATAATCTACGCATCATGGCAGCCAGCGAAGGGCCTGATAGCGAACCTTGGCGGATGTCTCCTGCCTTACAACCTGAGTTGGGGAAATATAATGAAGATTTGCTCAAAGGCTTAGATTTTTTATTAGTGGAAATGAAAAAACGAGGTATGGTCGGCGTCTTATGTTTGAATAATATGTGGCCTTGGTCGGGTGGTTTTGCCCAATATATCAATTGGGTAACGGGGGAAACTATTCCTTATCCGCCACCTGCAGAAAATGGAAAGTGGTTAAAATACATGAATTTCTCAGCTCGTTTTTTTAAAAATAAAGCGGCCCAAGCAGCCTATTTCAAACACCTTGAAGTCATTATTAATCGAACCAACACTATTTCTAATGTTCTCTATAAAGAAGATCCAACCATCATGTCTTGGCAATTAGCCAATGAACCAAGAGCGATTATCAGTAATCGGAAATACCGAAATTGGATTAAAAATACCGCCGCTTTTATTAAATCTTTAGATCAAAATCATTTAGTATCAATCGGTAGTGAAGGCAATGCTTTTGTACCATTTAGCACTAAATTCAAAAAAGAGCACCGCATTAAAAATATAGATTATGCGACTATGCATATTTGGATTCAAAACTGGGGTTGGTATAATCCAACTAAGCCAGAAAAGACTTATCAAAAGTCATTAAACAAAGCCAAAAAATATATAAAAAAACATATTGCTTTTGCCGAAAAATTAAAAATGCCTGTTGTCTTAGAAGAGTTTGGAATTGCTAGAGACATGGAAAGTTACGCATCGACTTCCCCTACGACTTATCGAGATAACTACTATCAGGAAATTTTTGATTTAATCCACGAATCAGCTAAAAATAGCCAACCTATTGCAGGCTGTAATTTTTGGGCTTGGGGCGGAGAAGGTCGCCCAAGAATACCTAAAGCTGTTTGGAAAGTTGGGGATGAATTTATTGGAGATCCACCTTTTGAATATCAAGGTTGGTATTCTGTTTATGATAGGGATGAATCTACTTTGGAGATTATTAAAAAGTATGCGACAAAAATGAATGAATTGTAGTAAGTATAAGTGAACTTCAGTTCACCGTATTTTTTACTAAAGCATAATAACTCATGACTTAAAACAGCGCCCTTCGGCGTCATAAAAACTTTGTATAACCCTTAATTAGTAACGGATTATAAATAAAGTGTACAACTATAGCAAACTTATTTAGGAAAAACATCCGTGGAAGTTATCCGTGGGAATCGAATATGATTTAATTTTCCACGGATGATAATTTGTACATTTTATTTTTACATCATTACTTACTAATATGCTTCATTGCCTTTTTAAGATAACTTTAACCAATCTCATATACGAATTCACCTTTCCATATCATTTAATATATAACTGCATCTATAACTCAATAGCGTCAAGCTATAACTTATCTATTCTATTCATAGAAGACTTTATTTAGACCTAAAATCATTTAACTAATCTGAAATTCCAAGCCGTTGTTTGGAATCTGGTCAATGCTGTATTCAGTTAATCATTTATAGCACATTGACTCGATTATTAACTGCTTTCGTTAAGAAAAAGCTGTCAAAAAACTTTGCGCCTTCGCGTTTTTGCGTGCGTAAAATTGACTACTACATACACTTTAACGAATTAGCCTATAAAGTTTTAACCATGAAAAAGAAAAAAATCCTACTCTTATTAATGCTAGTTAGTGTGTCACTCACGGCTATCCAAGCACAGTATTTTGGCAGGAACAAAGCCAAATACAAGAAATTTAATTTTGAGGTTTACGAATCGCCTAATTTTGAGATTTACCATTATTTAGACAATCACGAATGTTTGGATGCTTTGACCCAACAAAGCGAACAATGGTATCACATGCACCAAGAAGTATTGCGTGATACCTTTGCGACAAAAAATCCAATTATTTTTTATAATAATCACGGTGATTTCCAGCAAACCAATGCTATTTCTAGTTCAGTTAGCGTGGGAACAGGCGGAGTCACAGAAGGTTATAAACGCCGAGTGATTATGCCGATTGCCATGTCGAATCAACAAACTAATCATGTATTAGGGCATGAAATGGTGCATGCTTTTCAGTATCATTTGATGTCGGAAGGAGATTCGACTAGTCTTAAAAATTTAGCGAATATTCCACTTTGGATGGTCGAAGGATTAGCTGAGTATATGTCGATTGGGCGAGTAGATGCCCATACGGCTATGTGGATGCGAGATGCGGTCTTGAATGAAGATGTACCAAGTATCAAAGATTTAAGTAATGGCAAATACTTCCCGTATCGGTATGGACAAGCTTTTTGGGCGTTTATCACAGGCGTATATGGAGACGATATTATTGAGCCTTATTTTAAAGGAGTGGGCAAATATGGCTTGGAAGCAGCGACCAAACGTGTTTTGGGATTACCTACAAAAGAGCTATCCAAGAAATGGCAAGAAAATTTAAAAAACTATTATGCCAACCATTTAAAATCAGAAAAAGAAAACCTAGTAGGCAAAAAATTATTATCAGGAGAAAATTCTGGTAAAATGAATATTGCACCAGCTTTGAGTCCAAATGGTAAATACGTCATGTTTTTATCAGAGAAAAATTTATTTTCAATTGACTTATTTTTAGCAGATGCCAAGACAGGAAAAACCATTCGACAAGTAGCCAGTACGACTAGAGATGGACATTTAGATGCTTTTAACTTCATCGAATCGGCAGGAGCTTGGTCGCCAAATAGCAAGCAATTTGCCTTTGTTGCTTTCAAAAAAGGACAAAATGTTTTAGTGATTAAGGATATTGAAAAAGGAAAAACCGTACAAGAAATTGCCATTCCAAACGTGCCTGCTTTTAGTAATCCAAGTTGGTCACCAGATGGAAAAGAAATTGTAGTAGCAGGATTGGTACAAGGGCAAGTAGATTTATATAGTTATCACTTAAGAAAAAAGACGGTCAATCAATTGACCAATGATAAATATTCCGAAGCACAACCAAATTGGTCGGCTGATGGGAAAAAAATCGTTTTTGCGACTGATAAGGTTAGTTTTAGAAGAGGACGAACACATGGCGCTTGGACGTTTAATTTAGCTATTTTAGATGTGGAGACTAAAAAAGCAGGGCAATTAAATTTATTCCCACAAGCGAATAATTTAAATCCTGTTTTTGATAAAGCAGACAATGTATTGTTCTTGTCTAATCGAGATGGTTTTAGAAATTTATATAAGTATGAGACTGCAACGGGCAAGGTTTTACAAATGACCGATTTAATGACGGGTATAAGTGGGATTACAGAATTTGCTCCTGCTATTTCGACTTCGGCTAAAAGAGATAAAATTTTATATACGCATTTTTTCAAAGGGCAGTATACCATCTACGGAGCAAGAACTGAAGCCTTTTTAAATAAAGAGATAACAAACAATCAAACAGATTTGGCAGCTTCTATTTTACCACCTTTGAATAAAGAAGTGACCTCTATAGTCGATGCTAATTTACATAGTTTAGACCAACGACCAGTAGCGGAGACGACCTCTTTTAATAGTAAGGAATACACCCCTAAATTTCAGCTGGATTATATTGGAGGAAGCGCAGGATTAGGAGCACAAACGGGGCAATTATTTGGGCCAGCAGTTGGCGCACAAGGCGGTGTAGATTTTCTATTTAGCGATATTTTAGGCAATCACCAGTTATACACAGGGGCAAGATTAAATGGAGAAATTTATGATTTTGGTGGTACAGTCGCCTATTTGAATAAAAAAGGTCGATTTTATTGGGGCGGTAGTTTATCCCATACACCTTATCGTTTTGGAGGCATTGGTTATAACGGTACAGAAACTTTGCAGATTGGCGAAAACCAGACTTTTGAAGCACAGGAATATTTGGTACAAACGCAGCGATTATTTGAAGATAAAGCCAGCGTTTTTCTGCAATTGCCTTTTTCGACCACTAAGCGATTTGAAATTGGTTCGGCTTTGACACATTACGGATTTAGAACCGACCAATACAGTTTATATACAGATGATTTTGGTAATCCAATTACCCAATCTGACCGAGAAAAATTGCCGACTCGACCGGGTATTAATTTCTTTAATATCAATGCGGCTTTGGTGGGAGATAATTCTTATTCAGGGTTAACTGCACCGTTGCAAGGGTATCGTTATCGAATCGGGGTAGACCAAAATTTTGGGGATTTAAATTTTACAGGTGTAACCATTGATGCAAGAATTTATAAGCATATTAAACCAATTAGTCTAGCTTTCAGAGCCTTACATTATGGACGGTATGGAGAAAACACGAATACTTTGGGAGCGATTAATAATGTGGCTTATCCTTGGTATGTTCGGGGATATGGATATGGGCAAAATGCAGTAACGGATGCGAATAATTTATCTTCCAGAAATTTTGTCGGTGATAAAATGTTTGTCACCAACTTTGAGATTAGAATTCCTTTTACAGGACCAGAACAGTTGGCATTATTTAAATCAAAATTTCTCTTAACTGATTTAAATTTCTTTTTCGATGCAGGAATGGCATGGGATTCTTTTGATCAATTTGGGAATAACAGCGAAGGCGTTTCAACCTTTAGCGTCAAGCCTGTGATGAGTGCAGGGGCATCCGTAAGAGTCAACTTATTTGGTGCTTTGATTTTAGAACCCTATTGGGCAGTTCCGATACAAAAAGAAACACAGGTCGTGTTTGGATTGAATATAGTGCCTGGGTGGTAAGCAATAAAATTTAAACACGTTATAGCGGTTGGGAGTCTTTGGATTTTCAGCCGTTTTTTAATTCAACCGCCAAAAATAGGGCATAAACAATATCAAAATAGTAAATAACTCCAAACGCCCTAACAGCATCAAAAAAGCCAAAAAATATTTCCCTCTAGCAGGAATAGCCGAAAAATTATCCGTTGGCCCTATATCTCCAATGCCTGGCCCGACATTGCCCAAAGCAGTTGCTACTGAGCTAATAGCGGTTAAAAAAGGTTCTTGAAAATCGCAAAAAAAGTTTTGCTTTAGCTACTTCTGCTCGTTGTAATACCGAAATAGATGTTGCATCTCCCTGTATCGTTATCAAATCCAAATGCGTAGCAGCATACTCCAATATTTCTTCATTGGTATCCACTAAAATGATGTCATTATTTTCTTTCGACAGTAAATCTGCTAAATGAAAACCAACAGCTCCAGCTCCAGCAATAACAATTTTCATGAGTTATTCAATGAATGAAAAAATGCGCAAAAGTATGATAAAACTAGGAAGTTTGGCGAATCAAAAAATCAGGATTTCTATAAGCCTGCGTTTTATAATACTTAGGTCGGCTATCTAACCGAATATGTAACCAAATGACTCCATTTCCTGCGGTGTTTAGCCAGATTTCTTTTTGCTTATTGACTCTTTCTAACATCAATTCTCCAATTCTTTGAAACAATAATTGTTGCTGTGCTGGTTTATTGGCTCGAATAAATTTACCTAAATGTTTATTATCTGCTATATCTCCTAAAGGCGAAGGAACAATTAACCGAGCATTTTTACCCAAATTGTCAAAATCTACAACTAATTCCTCTGTATGAAAAAAATCAGCAAAAGCGGTTGTATTTAATCTTCGCTTCTCTAAACTATTACTAATCAATAAAACAAACTCATAAGGTCGAGCGGATAAGGAAGTGCGCAAACCAGGATGTTCCCAATAAAAAGAAGGAAAAGGAGATGTGGCTAATAGTTCAATATAGAAAGTTCTAAATTCGATTGAATTCGACCACAGGAGAAAGACTTCTTGAAAAGTTAATGCTTGGTCATTTTGTAAAACCCGAAAACGAATCGTTGTACTCGTTTCCGTAATAATTTTTTTTGTCCACATTTATATAATCACTTAAATTTGTATAACCGAGTAGCAGGTATTTTTCGATTTACGGCTAAAATTCTACGCATAAATATTCGAGGTTGTACAAAAGCAAAAGCTATAGAAGAAAATTATGTCAAAAAACACGAAAAAAAATAGGGAAAACGACCAAGAGGTAATCCTGAATAAATTAATTTCCTACTGGGCGCATTCCTAAAACATTCTCCGCATAACTATAAGTTCCCTTTCTAACAGCATCAATATCTTCCGATTGCCGCAAAGAACAAAGCACATGATTATTCACATTAGCAAAAGGCACTAATTGCTTTTGAGTAGCAGGTGTTGCCGTTTGTTGATCCATTTCTAGCATGGCTGCTACCGAAACTACAGGATCTTGAATTTCCTCATTTTTATAAAAATAGCCTACAAAATAAGGCGAGTTAATTTTACCAAAAGTTTCGGAAGTCATGGTTTGTTCTAATAAAGCCTCTAATGCAATGATCCCTTTAGAATGATATTGAGTAGTGGCAAAATTTTTCATTTCGGGTTTATGGTAAGCGCCAGATTTTACATAGTCACCAACCAAAGCACCTGTTAAGTATTCGCCCCAAGGCATCGTTGTTAATTGGGCGGCTGTACTAGCAATCGAGATATTAGGCGAGTACATAATTTGTGCATGCACCATTTCTGGGTTATGCGCTGTCAAATACAAGGAATGAGTACCTCCCGTTGAACAAGACATCACAATCACTTTTTCTCCTAATTGTTGCCCAATCGCAATGGCTTCTTTAGCAGAATCCATATAATTCTTGGGCGTCAAATTTTTGAAGGTATTTTTATCATCAATTCCATGATCTTGTTGTCGAGCAAGGTATAAATTAGCGCCATACCGTTTAGCAAATTGCGTATGAATTGCATCTCCTTCCCAAATACTTGCAGAGAAACCGTGTAAATACACAACGGCATATGCTGTTTTCCTAATGGAATCTGCCCAAACGATTCTTGATTCGTTATCAGGTTTTAGATTGACCACTTTGACTTCTTTCTCTTTAATATATTGGTCCAATTGCTCTATTGGAATATTAATCGGCTCAATTTTTCCATCAACGGTTTCAAACTCAGCTTTCGGACCAAAGAAAAGGGTGCCTGCAAGAAGTGCGGACAAAATGTATCTTTTTTTCATGATTTTATTTTTAGGTATCAGGTGGTAGGTACTAGGTATCAGGCTAAATGTGTGCCTAATCTAACACCTGACACCTAGTACCTGCTACCTATTATTGCTTCGCCAAAAATGCAGCCGCTCGTTCCTGCGCATTCTCTCGCACATTCATATAATAAAAATTAAAATCAGCGATATGGTAATTAGGATCTTTTAATAAAAAGCTACCAAAAAACTTAGGTTTGCCTGTCCATAAAATCCCATCTTTTGGGACTACTTGGGCGCTGCATAATTCAGGATAAACTTTCTTTAATTTTCTTAGCACAGATCCTTTATTTGCTGCTTTAGCCACGGTGTTATCATCCGTTGTCCAAGTCAATGGATTAGTAACCGCTATTTTATCAGAAGTAAAACTTTTGGGAGTGAAACCACTTCTAAAAGTTCGCCAAGAAGTAAAGCAACCTGTTTCTGATGGAGACTGACAAACAGGAATATGATCAAATTCGTCTTTTAATACTGGAATACCGACCAAGTACCCTGCGACAAATTGCTTTTGTAAATCCGTTCCATCAAAAAATTCTTTCACCAATCTTCGACTATGGGTAGTCCCTTGACTGTGAGAAGCGATGATGATTGGTCTGCCATTATTATAATGATCTAAATAATATTGAAAAGCATTTTTTAAATCTTCATAAGCTACATCAAAAATTTCCTTTGCCTTCACTTTATCTTGAATATAATAAGTATTGATATGCGCTTGCCGATAACGTGGCGCATAGACCTTTCCAACCCCGTTAAAGATACTTGCTTGAAATTTAATGGTGCTTTCATCGACTCTTTTATTTAAAGCAGGATCGTTAACTGGCCCATTCCATTGGTCGTCGCCTTCTTGTCCCGTATAAATGGTTGGGTGCATAAAAAAGACATCGACTTTGGCGTTTGCTTGTTCGTCTTTTACACCTTTTGGCGTATTATCTGCCGCATCTTTTTTGGTCGGTAAGGCTGCCCAATAAGCGGACTTGGCATAATCTGGTGCTTTTGCCACTTTATCTGCGCTGAAATCTCCTTTGGGAGTAATGTAAACAGATTTGCAGTTGGTGAAAAGGATAGTCACAAAAATTAGACAGTATAAATATTTCATTACTAGAATTTGATTAAAGTGTGATTGGTCTCTATGAATAAGTAATTGCGTAACGTATTGAATTGTTTTACTGATGCTTCATTTATTCTGAAATAAGGAAAATGTAGGCTTAATGATGACGTACATACAAAAAATAAAGCGACTATAGCACATAGTCGCTTTATTAAGTCCGTTAAAAAACTATGCTAAAGGATGTTATGCCACTCCCTGCACCACCTTAAAAGCCTTATCCAAAACATCCAAAGCCATTGCAATCTCTTCCTCATTAACCGTCATTGGAGGAGAAATTCTAACCACATTACCATAAAGCCCACCTTTACCAATAATCAACCCTAATTTTCTAGTTTCTTCGAATAAATGCTTGGTAGCTTCTGGTGCAGGTGCTTTAGTCGTTCGGTTGTTGACTAATTCTAGACCTTGCATTAAACCTCGACCTCTTACGTCTCCGATAATACTATATTTCTCTTGCATTTTTTCTAACCCTGTTCGCAGCATTTTTCCTAATTCACCGACTCTAACTGGATCGGCATCTTTTTCTAAAACATTCATCGTTGCCAAAGAAGCGGCACAAGCAACAGGGTTTCCACCAAAAGTACTAAGCGTCAATTGGGCATCCATCATGCTTTGTGCAATTTCAGGCGTGGTCATCGTATTGCCTAGAGGAAAGCCGTTGGCAATGCCTTTTGCCATCGTCATAATATCTGGTTCGGCTTCTGAATGCTCGATGCCAAACCATTTGTCTCCCGTTCTACCAAAAGCAGTTTGTACTTCATCTGCAATAAATAAACCACCATAATGCTTGGCAATATCGCTGGCAATTTTTAAATATTCTGCTGGCGGGGTAATGAATCCACCTACTCCTTGAATTGGTTCTGCTATAAAGGCAGCAATCTTTCCATTCGTTGTTGTCTTAATCACTTCTTCAATATCTTGTGCACAAGCAACACCACAACTTGGATAAGTCATCTTTAAAGGGCAACGATAGCAATATGGATTTAGTGCATGTTTGACCCCTGCGACCCCAGTACCACCAATTCGCCAAGTTCCAACCCCCGTTAAAGACATACCTAAAGCAGACCTACCGTGATAAGCATGTCGTAAGGCAATTACATCATGGTTACCCGTATGTGTTTGGGCCAAAACAATGGCTGTTTCATTAGCCCCCGTGCCAGAAGTGGTAAAGAAAGAAACTTGTAATTTCCCTGGCGTCAACTCCGCCATTTTTTCTGCCAAATTCACATGTGCCTCATTTGGATAAAGCGTAGAAGAGTGAATGATTTTTTCGGTTTGTTTTTGTACGGCGTTTGTTACCTCCTTTCTATTATGTCCAACACTTGTCGTTAATATACCACCAAAAAAATCTAGATATTTTTTTCCTTCGGTATCCCATAAGAAGACACCTTCACCGTGATCAAAAGGTAGTGGTTCTGTATAGTATAAAACGTGATTGGGAAAGAGGTATTTTTTTTGTTTATCTAGAATTGTTGCTTTTTTGTTTTGGACAGAGGTTGTCATGATAGTTGTATTAAAGTGGTTATGTGAATTTTTATTAACAGGTGACGGGGCTAATAAGTGACTAAGATAATGACAAAATTGTTACATTTAAATTCATCACCTTATAAACGGATTAATTCATTTGTTCCTGTAAATATGGCTTTTTTATGAAAGAAAGACAAAATATATATCACATAGCTTTTAAAATAATATTATTTTTTAAAAAACACCAGTAATATATTGACACAAGGATCAAGAGCCCCTAAATTTGCGGTCGAAAATTTTGCGTTTCAATTAAGTAACTGCTTAATCGAGGAAAGGAAATTACTTCTATCCTCTCTTTTCGCCGAAGTTACTTCTTGGACTGGCTTTTTATAGCTAATCTTATCAAAGATAACTTTGAGTGTATTTTTAATCATTTTTATCAATCCACTAAAACTGTTTTATTATGGGTAGAGGAGACAAAAAATCCAAGAAAGGTAAATTATGGAGAGGGTCTAATGGCAAAGCTAGACCAACGACAAAGAATGTCGCTAAAATGAAAAAAAGAGCTGCTGCAACCAGCTAAGGTACTTGGAAAAGAGGGTAGTGGATGGATCGCTTTTGAAAAGATCCACTTCTTCCGCTACGCTCTCTTCCTTGTTTTTAACAATACCTTTCTAATATTCCGCTCCTTTCTATTGTTTTTCCCTCCTTATCAAAAAATAGACCTTAGCTACTAAAGGTCGTCTTTTCAATGTGTATAGTAAAGAAAAAATAAGCAAACATGCTGTTTTTTACAATGGTTGCCTTAAATTGCTATTTTTTAAACAAATAGATAAGACAACGTGAAATTAATCAGATTTGGTAAAAAAGGTAAAGAGTTGCCAGGGGTAGAAATTAATGGCAAACGCTACGATTGCTCCGCTTATTTTGAAGATTGGAATCCTCAATTTTTCCAAAAAAGTGGCTTAAAAAAATTGGCAAAATTAATAAAAAAAGAAAAGGATTGTTTGCCAAGAATTTCCAAGAAAAAACGTTTGGGAAGCCCAATAGCTCGCCCCAATATGTTAATGTGTATTGGTTTAAATTATTCCGACCATGCCGCCGAATCTGGCATGGCGATTCCTACAGAACCTATTCTATTCATGAAGGCAAATAACACAGTAAGTGGCCCAAATGATAAAGTGGTATTGCCAAAAGGTAGTCAAAAAGTAGATTGGGAAGTCGAATTAGGGATTGTCATTGGGAAAAAGGCTTCTTACTTAAAAAATGAAAAAGCAGGGGAAGCTTGTATTGCAGGCTATACAATTGTCCATGATGTGTCTGAACGACATTTTCAATTAGAAAGAGGTGGACAATGGGTGAAGGGAAAGTCTTGTCCTGGATTTAGTCCTGTTGGGCCTTATGTCGTTTTAAAAGAAGACATTAAAGACATTACTAAACTAAAAATGCGTTTGTCTGTCAATGGGAAAACTCGACAAAAAGGCAGTACGAAATACATGATTTTTAAGCCAGCCTATATTGTTTGGTATTTATCACAGTTTATGGAATTGGAAGCAGGCGATTTAATTACTACAGGCACGCCACCTGGTGTTGGTTTGGGTATGAAACCGCCCGTTTATTTAAAAAATAGAGATGTAGTTGATTTATCAATTGAGGGATTAGGGCAACAACAACAGACGTTTGTGAAGTATAAGCCGTAATTATACAGCATAGAGTCTAGTTTTTAAAGCCATTTTTTAATTAAAATTATCCTATTAATGAAATTTAATTTTTCTATAGTCAGCATAATAGCATTTTTATTATTAACATCAACTGCTATTTTTGCACAAGACAATGTCAATCCATTTATCTATGGAGACGCCTTACCTGATGCGCCTGAATTAGCGGTAAGAGGGGAGTACCAAGTAGGTGTACAAACCTTAAAGTTTGTTAATAAAGACCAAGTAGATGTCTTGAATTCCAAAGATGGGGTAGACCCATTATACGACCGCCCAATAACGGTTGAAGTTTGGTATCCTGCGGCTTTAGCAGAAGGAACAAATCCTTTAGTAATCTATGAAGATGTTTTAGGGGCTGCGAATAATCCAAAACGCCCCTTGATTCCTTTTACTTTTCAAGGAAGAGCAGCACGAGATGCCAAACCATTAGCAGTTGATCAACCATTTCCTTTGGTTATTGTGTCTCATGGTTATGTTGGTTCAAGATTTTTATTGACTTATTTAACAGAAAACATAGCGTCTAAAGGCTATATCGTCGTAGCAATTGATCACACCGAATCTACCTATAGAGATGCAGGACCTTTTCAAAGCACTTTATTAAACCGAGCAAAGGATGCTTTATTCGTGATGGATGAAATTGGAAAATTAGGAAAAAAAGCGGACAACCATTTCTTAGCAGGTTTGGTTGACGGCGATAATACCGCAATTATTGGTTACTCGATGGGCGGGTATGGCGCATTGAATGCAGCAGGTGCAGGTTATAGCGAAGCTGCGGTACAATTTTTTACGGGTATGACGAAAGGGAGTACTGCTTTAGCTACTAGAGGAAGTAGTCATCCTGATTACCAAAGTTCGATTGATCCTAGAATAAAGGCAGTTATTGCTTTTGCTCCTTGGGGAATGGCAAGAAATGTATGGGATTTGGAAGGTTTGAAAGGCTTAAAAGTACCTACTTTTTTTGTGGCGGGTAGCGAAGATGATGTGTCTGGTTATGAAAAAGGGATTAAAGCACTTTATGAAGGAGCCGTTAATGCCGACCGATATTTGTTGACGTATAAAAATGCTCGACATAATGTCGCCCCCAATCCTCCACCGCCAGCGGCTTTAGCCCCGGGTTTACATTTTGATGAATATTACCGTTTCGCCGAACCTTCTTGGAACGAACGACGGATTAATAATATCAACCAGCATTTTGTCACGGCTTTTTTAGGCGCTCATTTAAAACAAATGGATTATAGCAAATACCTAGATTTGACGCCTGATTCTAATGAAAAAACTTGGGAAGGGTTTCTGCCTCGGACTTCAACTGGTTTGGAGTTATTGCATGCTGTTCCAGAATAGGAAAATGAAGTCAGAAGTCAGAAAATTTTAATTTTTAATCTGACTTCTGACTTCTTATTTAATTACTCAACATTACAGGCATTACCAACATCAAAATCTCTATATTCTCCGTTTCTTCTAATGGTAATAAAATACCTGCCCTTGTTGGACCAGATAGTTGAATTTTTACTTCATCTGATTCCAAGACGCCTAGCATTTCTGCTAGGAATTTAGCATTAAAACCAATATTCATTGGATCGCCATTAAAGGTACAAGTTAACTGTTCCGTCGCTTCATTAGAAAAATCTAAATCTTGTGCCGAAACCGTTAAGCTGCCATCTTGGATATTTAAAATAACTTGATTCGTTGTTTTATTCGCATAAATCGCAATCCGCTTCAACGAACTTTGGAAATCAGACCGATTGACTACTAGCTCATTTGGATTATCTACAGGGATAACTGCATTATAATCAGGATAGCGCGCATCAATCAATCGACAAACCATTTTGATATTATCGAACGCAAAAAAGGCATTGGCTTTATTGAAAGAAACCGTTACATCTCCATCACCAGGCAAAGCGTTTTTTAATAAATTTAAAGCTTTTTTCGGTACAATAAACGTGGTAGAAATTTCACTTTTTAAATTATTAAAAGTGTACTTCACTAGTTTATGCGCATCTGTAGCGACTAAGACGACTTTATTAAAGTCTACTTGAAAGTAGACTCCTGTCATAGCTGGTCGCAATTCATCATTACTCGTAGCAAATAACGACTTCGTGATTCCTTGTGCTAAAACAGGTGCACCGATTACTAAAGAATCAGTATCCGCAGCATCAGGAATTCTTGGAAAATCTGTCCCATTCTCTCCAGCTAATTTATACTTTCCATAAGCAGAAGTAATTTCTATGGCAAACGATTCCTCATCTATCGCAAAAGTTATCGGTTGCTGCGGTAACGCTTTTAAGGTATCCAAAAGAATCCTTGCTGGAATAGCTACCGTACCATTAGTATCTGCCATTACCTCTACTTGGGTCACAATAGTCGTTTCCAAATCTGTAGCGGTAATCGTCAATTGATTATCGTCAATGGTAAATAAGAAATCTTCCAGAATAGGTAAGACTGGATTCGACCCAATTGCGCCTCCTGCAATTTGTAGTTGGGCTAATAATTCAGAAGAAGAAATACTGAACTTCATAGTCGATTGGTTTATTAATGAAATAGTTCTTTCTTTACAGTTAAGCTATCAAAAGCACTTGATAGTAGGGAAAAAACCTTTCTGTAGTTTTAAAAATAGCGTACTAAGCATTATAAGCATGTAAAATACGAGTGACAACAAAAGTACAATCTATTATCAACTTTTGAGTTATAAAGAAATTAACATATTGTGGATAACTTTTTGAGACTGTTGATAACTAGTTTTAAGCAATTCAACAGAAGTGTATCTTTCATTGCATGAACATTTATAAAATACTGATTATTAAAATATTACAAACATTTTTATAAAATATTAAAACAGCACTCATTTTTATAAAATAACGTTTAGTAACCTTAATAACTTTAATTCTGACAAATCATCCATTAGCACATAATATGGTCAATAGAAAAATAGCACCGCCAATCAAGCGAATTGAGAGAATAGCTTTGCCAAAGCCTAGAAAAATGCGGCTTTCTAATGGCTTACCCGTACACATTATTGATATGGGGACCCAAGATGTCTTAAAATTACAACTAGTCTTCAGGTCAGGGCGTCCTTTTGAAAAAAAGAAATTAATTGCCAAAACGACTTCCCGATTATTAAAAGAAGGAACGGCAAGTTTTTCTTCAGCTGAAATTGCGGAACAAATTGACTTTTATGGAGCAACTTTAAGTACCCCTACGAATCTAGACAATTCTAATCTCGTTTTTTATACCCTCCGCAAGCATTTTGAAATGCTGATTCCATTAGTCACAGAATTATTAACAGTACCTACTTTTCCAGAAGAGGAATTAGCTGCCTATATAGACAATACAAAACGAAGATTACAAGTAGATTTAACAAAAAATGATGTAGTTGCTTATAGAAAGGTAACAGAATTTATCTTTGGAAAACATCATCCTTATGGTTATAATAGTGACAATAGGGCTTATAATAACGTCAAAAGAGCAGATTTAGTCAAGCATTTTAATAAGCATTATAATGCACGAAATTGTGAATTATTCATTAGTGGCAGGGTAACCGATAAAATAATTCGTTTATTGGATCAACATATTGGACAATTACCCGTAGGGAGAAGAAGTCGTTTACCTAAATTTAAATTAACCGATGCTACACCAGAAAGCCGTCATATTTCCATCCCAAATTCTATGCAAATGGCCATTAGAATTGGGAAGCAAACGATTGGTAGGAAACATCCTGATTTTGCTGGCTTCACCGTGTTAAATACAATTTTAGGGGGTTACTTTGGTTCTAGATTAATGATGAATATTCGAGAAGATAAAGGTTATACTTATAACATCTATTCTACCCAAGATACTATGCTACATGATGCTTGTTTTTATGTATCCACAGAAGTAGGAAATGAATTTGTAGGGGCTGCCAAAAAAGAAATTTACAAAGAAATGGATATGCTTTGTAATGATTTAGTACCTGAAGTAGAGTTAGAAATGGTTCGGAATTATATATTGGGGAATATGCTAAATATGGTAGATGGCCCATTTCACGTAGCCGATGTTATAAAAACAATGGTTTTAAATGAAATACCTTTTGACCAATTTGACACCTTAATAAATACCGTTAATACCATTACGGCACAAGAGTTAAGAGACTTAGCGCAAAAATATTTGCACAATCAGCAAATGTGGGAAGTGACAGCAGGGTGATAGTTGCGTTGTGGGTTAACGGTTGCCAGTTATCAGTTACCAGTTGCTCGTAATGAATTCTGGAATTATCAGTTTGATTCTTATGCTGTTGAAGCCTTTTAGATTATAGTATAATTTCTTACTATCTATTTATTAGATGAGATAGAACTGACAACCGCCCCCCCCCCCTTTAACAAAACTTTAGCAATCCCAACTAAATTGACTACTTGACTTTTTTTTGATTTTTAAATATTTTTCCCTACATAGTAAATCAATTGCTATCACCTAAGTAATTTTCCTACTTAGGCAAACTATAGCAATACATACTTGAATAAAACTAACATCCAAAATTTTAAGAACATGAGCAGACAACTACTTTTTTTATGTCTATTCTTACCGATTTTGGGAACTGCCCAAATCTCCTCCATGCAACAGGAAGAATTAAAAGCCTTAAATAATTATTTACATTTTGCCAATGAGAGTACACATGGCTTATTGACTGCGCATAGACTCTTAGAAACATTTAATCAAAAGGTGAATAAATATGTTGATTTAGAAAGCAACCAATTGAACTTCTACAGCAATGCGGATTTACCAAAAGATATTTTTGAAGACCCCGAACATTGGTTTTATGATGTTTCGCCTTATACTTGGCATGATCGTTCCTTATCCATCGGAAGAATACTACCAACTGCTACTTCCGCTTCATTGAGAAAGGAAATAGATGAAATGAAAGCCATAATTAAGCGGGTGAATGCCATTCGTTTCGATTTGGAGGAATTAACGAAAGAAGAAGACTTAAAAGAGCGAAAAAATTTAGCACAGATTTATAAGACTTTGGAAGAAGTGGTGACACTATATGACGACTATAACATCGCTAAAAAACGCCTTAAGCAAACCGTTCAAAAAAGATATGCAACTTTAAATATTACCAATGATACCAAAGAGTTGGGCAATATTATCGCCATTCACGAAAATATAAGAGCCTTTTTAGAAGGCGTCCGCATCGAAGATGATAATAATTTACAAGCATTGGTACAACACCTAAAAAACAACTTGGTAACTGCTAAAAGTTTTAAAATTACTGATCGGAGTTATCAAAACGTATTACAAAAGGCAGGTGCTTTTGCAGATGTTGCACAAAAGTATTTGGACGGTGTCGGATTTCCAACTGAGTATAAATTATACGGTAGAGGTTATTATTATTACAATATGGAAATGGTTGCAAAATTTAACCGTTATGGTTCAGGTTTAGTGAAAGATTTAAATGAATGGGTTGCTAGTAAAAATTATCCAGCTCTAATACAATTGGAAGAACCACACTTTTTTAAAGTAATTTATCCTAAAAAGGAAGTCCCTAAAGTAGCCAAAGTAGCAACTATCAAACCCAATCAACTTCCCCAAAAGTTGGATAATCGAGCGGTCGTTATTAAGCAAAATCAAATTGATGTTTCCCCTGGAACAATTACGATTGAAGTCTATGATCATCAACTAGCAGATGGCGATATTATCTCTTTAAATTATAATGGACATTGGATTTTAGAAAATTATCAATTGCGTCGTAGAGCTAGAAAAATGACCTTACCTTTAAAAGCTGGTAATGATAATTACTTGATTTTGCACGCTGTAAATCTCGGTAGTAAACCACCAAATACAGCTACCCTCTCCTATTCTTACAAAGGAGAAAAGAAAAGTATCGTCATGGAATCCAATATGGATGAAAGTGAGATGATTAAGATCAATGTGCAAGAGTAATTCAATAGACAGTATTGCAGTAGGACAATCTGCAAATTATTACTTTATTGAAAGCTAGTCTAATTACTATATTCAGTAAAAAAGCGACTTAGGAGGTAACTTCCTAAGTCGCTTTTTTATTGCAAACTGTATTACTGCTATTTCTTTTCCCAAAACTTCCAATTAATTTTCTTCTTATCCTTGTCTTTTTTCTTCTTGTTTTTTCGCTCAAACAAAGGGCGTTTTTTAAAAACATAGCGCAAGGAAATACCTGATTGCGTATACATTTTTCGTTCACCACCAATCAAATTAAAAGCAGGCTTAAAGTCCCAAGACACATTGGTTCGACCTAGGTTAAATTCGATGCCTGCAATAGCCGTTACCCCAAATGGGTCCTTATAAGTTGTCTCTCCGTTCACCGTATTATTCCAGCCTTTATGCAAGCCTGCCCCCGTATAAAAATTAAATCGTTTACTGATGAGTGGGTTATGCTTTTCATATAAGGCCGTAATAATTACCTCGTCTTTGCTCTTACTAGCAGAGGACTGAATAATGCCTTCAATCGATTCTTTTTTTCCAATTCTGTACTTTCCTGTAATGCCCCAATCTGTCCCCATTCGGATACCGCCAGCGATGTTATAGCCTTGTGCTATTACAGAAAAAGTACTTAAAAGAGTTATGAAAATAATGAGTAGTTGCTTCATGTATTTTTAACGACGATAAAATTTAAGTTAGTATTTACAGGATAACAAGATTATTCAGGATTAACAGGATTTTAAGACGTATAATAAAAAATTCGTTGGTAGTTAATTATCCCAACGAATTTTCTGTAGCATCAAACTCTGTTTGATTAGTTATATTTATTTAAGCCATTCCTCTGCCCTCGGCAATCAATTTTTCGCTATAATTGATAGCATTTTCTTCGTTGGGAAATAAAAAATTCCGCAACATCGCCTTACCCATTGGCGTCAAAACAGATTCAGGATGAAATTGTACCCCTCGGACATTGTATTTTTGATGACGCATTGCCATAATTGCTCCATGTTCATCAACTGCTGTAATTTGTAATACTTCTGGCAAATTTGGTCGTTCTACTATCCAAGAATGATAACGTCCTACTTCTATCTCATTTGGTAAACCTTTAAACATTAACGCATTTCCATCTACTACTTCGATAGCCGTCGCTACCCCATGATAGACTTTTTCAATATTATGCAACGTTCCTCCAAATGCTTCTCCGATGGCTTGGTGTCCTAAACACACCCCTAAAATCTCTTTAGTCGGCGCATATCGCTTAATCAGTTCAGGCATAATACCTGCATCTTTAGGCAAACCAGGACCCGGCGACAACACAATTTTATCATAAGCTTCCACATCCTCTAAAGCAATGGCATCATTTCTAAAAACATCTACTTTATGTCCAACTAATTCTTGAATGTATTGAACTAAGTTATAAGTGAAAGAGTCGTAATTATCTAATACTAAAATTCTCACAGGATGACAAGATTTGCAAGATTAACAGGATTTTGAACTTCATCTTAGTGCTGTTAATCTTAGATTAAAAATGATTTTTTAAAAATAGACCTAATACAGAGACAGGTAGTACAGGATTTTACAGTTTTTCAGCAAATCGAAAGTGGCATCCTGTTAAATCCTGAAAAAATCCTGTCATCTTGTCTATATCTTCTCCGCCTCAGTCAAAGCTCGCTTAAGCGCGCCCAATTTATTATTCACTTCCTGCAACTCACTTTCTGGTACACTATCAATCACGATACCTGCACCCGCTTGGTAATACAAGGTATTGTCTTTACTCATAAAAGAACGAATCACAATCGCTTGTACCATATTGCCATTAAAATCAATCAAGCCGATACCACCACCATAAAAACTACGGTTTTGATTTTCGTATTCATTGATTAACTCTAAGGCTTTGTATTTAGGTGCGCCTGATAAGGTACCTGCTGGGAAGGTGTCTGCGAATATTTGAATTGGATTGGTGTTATCCTCTAACTGTCCATCTACTTTAGAAACTAAATGAATGACGTGACTATAAAAATGAATTTCTTTTAAACTTTTGACTTCTACCTTTTCACAATGTCGCCCTAAATCATTTCGAGCTAAATCAACTAGCATGATATGTTCGGCATTTTCTTTCGGATCAGCCGCTAAATCTTTAGCGCCTTGGGCATCTTGCTCGTCGTTACCTGTTCGTTTGTAAGTGCCTGCAATGGGGTTCACCGTAGCAGTATTGCCACTAATCAACATTTGCGCTTCGGGAGAAGACCCAAAGATGGTGTAATCTCCACAATCAAAATAGTATAAATAAGGAGAAGGATTAATCGACCGTAAAACTCGATACACTTGAAAATCGTCTCCTTTAAATTTTTGTTCAAACTGGCGAGATAAGACAATTTGGAAAACATCGCCCACTTTACAATGATGTTTTCCTTTACGAACTAATTCTCTGAATTCTTCGTCCGTGATATTGCTAGATTCCTCTCCTTTTAATTCAAAATCAAAAGTATTAAAAGCTTGATTATAAATTAACTTTTCCAATTTTTCCATCTTGCTTGTTTCTGGATAAATATTTGGAACGTTTTCTATTAAATATAATTCATTCTTGAAATGATTAAATGCTATTAGAAAACGATACAACGAATAATTAATATCAGGGGTATCAAATCGTCGCTTACTTTCATCAAACTTAAGCGTATCAAAATATTGTACGCCATCAAAACTAGTATGTCCTAAAAAACCGTTGATAGCTCCTTCTGCTTTGATTTCCTCTACTTCAAATTGATTGATAAAATCTTGAAAGATAGCAGGTACATCTGTATAATTTAATAAGGGCTCCTCCTCTTTTTCTTCTCCAGGCAATGTTTTAGTGACCACCCCATTTTTTACCATAAAATTGGCAATGGGTTCTAAGCCGATATAGGAAAAACAACTTTCTGCTTGCCCAAAATCATTATTCTCTAATAAAATTGGTTTATCAAAATGCGCTCTTAGTTTGAGGTATAAGGTAATAGGCGTAACGGTATCAGCCAATTGTTTTTTGACGACCGTTTGTAACTTAATTTTTTTTGCGGTTGCTATCATGATTATTATTTATTCGACTTCTATTTATTACTAATTTCGTGCCTCAAAACAGACATAATTATTTGCAGGTGTTGGGTTTTCTATATTTGTCTCAAATTGCTTCAAACAAACAGCGGATCGAAAACCAACTCCCTTTAATAAATGTAGATGTAGACTTGGTTTTATTCTGCCCCCTTCGTATTCAAAAGTAGAGGTTTCAGGTTTGATAAAATCTCCGTTTAAAAATATTCCATCTGGCTGCAAAATACTTTTTGTTTTTTGGTAAACAAATTCAATGTTCTCGGGACTAAATAAATCGTGTAAGGCCCAAGTTGAAACGACTACTTTGGGTCGTTGACTTATTTGTGTTACCCAACTCTCTTTCGTTAAATCTGCTTGCGTAAAAACAGTCCGATTGGCATAATTCCCTAAGCGATTCTCTGCTATTTCTAACATCGCTTTCGAAAAATCTAATCCTTCATAACTAATATTGGGCAATCGACTTAATACATAATCTGCCAAATAGCCTGGACCAATGCCCAATTCTAAGACGTGGCAAGTATCTCCTCCTATTTCTCGTATTCGCTGCAAAATAGTTTCAAATAAAGCCAACCTATCTGGCGTTGGTGTAAATCTTTCTGCCCAGCCTTTAGAAAATTCCATGTCGTGGAATTCGTGTAATGCTTCTATTTTCATGTTTTTACTTTTGTATTTTTCGTGGTACTGAAGTTCCGCTATACCCAATAAAAAAGCGGCTTGCCGAGTGAAATTCGACAAGCCGCTTTTTGTATGATACAAATAAACGAGCGCTATCCTTCACCCTATTTTGGTAAAGAATTATGCCACCAACCTTTATTTAATAAATTAATCATACTTTGTATTTTATGAACACAAAGATAAAGGCATTTTTTTCAAAGATGCAATTAATTGATTTAATTTTTTATTTAAGTGCACGCATAATTTCCAAAGTTCGGTCAATATCCGCTTTTGTATTATACACAGAAATTCCCATCCGAGTTACGCCTCCTTTTTCTGCTAATCCTAATACCTCCGTCGATTTTATCGCATAAAAATGTCCCGACCAAGTACAGACATTATGTGCGCCTAAATATCGCCCTACTTCATTGGAAGTCTTGCCTTTATACAGAAAAGACAAGGTGGGTGCTCGTTCGGAAGCATCCATCGGTGGCCCATATAATTTAACTTTTTTCATAGCGGCTAAACCATCGTATAATTGTTGGGCTAAGCCAATTTCATGGCGATGAATCTTATCCAATGCATGGACTAATTTAGCACGTTCCGTTTTTCCTTTTCCAAAACTTTCTACAAATTCAATCGACGCTTTCACGCCTGCAATTGCCGCATGATTCAACGTTCCTGTCTCGATACTGTAGGGAGCATGTTGATAAGCAGTCCGTAGTCGGTAAGGTTGCAAACGGTCTAATAATCCAGGTTTGCAGTATAATAGACCAACATGAGGACCATAAAATTTATACGCAGAACAAAGCAAAAAATCACAACCAATCGCTTGCACGTCTATGGATAAATGCGGTGCATAATGTACAGCGTCCAATAATAACCAAGCACCAACAGCATGCGTCATTTCCCGAACTTTCATGACTTCATTAATCGTTCCAAATATATTGGCTGCCCAGCCCATAGCTACCAATCGAGTATTTTCGTTGATTTTGTTGGCAAAATCTTTATAATCTAATGTGCCATCTCTTTTTAATTTGACTTCTCTGACAATAATTCCCTCCGCTCGTAATGCCAACCAAGGCGCTCGATTAGATTCATGGTCTAATTGGGTAATGACAATCTCGTCTCCTGCATTCAAGGTTCCCGCAATCGCCCTACTCAAAGCAAAATTAAGCGTCGTCATATTTTGTCCAAAAGAAATGGTATTTCCTCCTTCTGCCCCTAAGAAAGTAGCCACTTTTGCTCTCGTACTTTCTACTATTTCATCCGTTTCTTGGGTTAACAAAAAATGTCCATGTGCATTAGAATTGGAGGTTTTATAATAATCGGAAATGGCATCAATCACATAATTGGGGACTTGTGTTCCCGCAGGGCCATCTAAAAAAGTGAACGGTTGGTCATTATGGATACGGGAAAGACTGGGGAATTGATTGCGGATTTTTTGATTCATATTTTAATAAAGGTTAAAAGGTATAGAGGTTGAGAGGTAACAAGGTACAAAGGTTGTCGGATTTCGAGAAAATAGGACAACTTAAATTTGTAAAAAAGGTAGCTGTCCTACATTTTTTGATAAAATAGCAATCAAGTACTGCTTTCTATTGCAACTTTAAGCAGAAAGTTGGATATTTCAGATTCTTATCACTTCCGTCCTTTAACCTACTCACTCCCCTGCTACTTTTCCAATGTTAAAAAATACTTAAACCTCCTTTAAAAAGTGGAAAGGACTAGCAAAGCATCTCTTTTTTAAATAGAAAACGTTGTTTATTAGCGATTGATAAAATTTGAGCAGGTACAAAACCGTTCCAGAATCAGTTGTTATCATTTTTCAAAAACCGACTTAACTATCTGTTAATGAAGTATATAATGTATATATTTTCTACTTTTTTTCGCCCTTTGGCTTTCTTATTTTTAGTCTTTTTTATTTCAATTGGCACGCTAACGGCACAATTTACTGTGGAACTAACGGTGCTAACGGGTGAATCAACGACCACTTGTACGGATGGTCCGTTTAATACGCCAGGCGAACCAGTTTGGGGAGTTGCAGTAGAAAATGATCCCGTCCGATTTTATGATAATGATTGCCCAAATTTAATTGCTTATCCTAATGAGAATGAAGTCCATTATAGAACAACCGTAGATTGTTTAAGTGATTTGAATGGCGGAGAATTATTTGTGTGCTTATGGTCTTTTGATAACGATATTGCTGGGTTATTTAGCGATCGTTGTGCGATTGATGCTTCGGCTAACGATAAGGGGTGTTTAGAAGTTGTTTGTGGGAACTTTATTCTGCCTACACCGGGAACAGATGTTACTTATACTTTAGATGAATCCAATTTCATCATTACGCCCGATAATATTCCTTTAGAATCAAGTGGCTTCGTTACATTTAGAATTTCCGTTAGCGAAGATGCGACCAATCGAGCAATCGCACCAAATGATCATATTTGTAATGCAATTGAATTACCTGTGACGAATGGTGGAACAATAGATGAAACTTATAATAATAATTGTGCAACGAGTATTGATGATCCAATGACTGGATTTACCACCGAAAATTCTGTTTGGTTTAAATTTGTACCTAGCCAATCTCGAAGAGTATTTATCAATGCCAATAGTGAGTTACCTCCACCAGTAGGAACCGATCCAATCCAACCCGAAATAGCCGTCTTTTTTAGCGAAAGCAATCAATGTGATGCGCCTTTAACCGAAGTACCTATTCAGAATACGTCAGACGATCCTAGTTCTATATTTATAAGTTTAGAGTGCCTTAACCCGAAATTGACCTATTACATTATGGTTGATGGACAAGCGGCTGATCCAACGGGTAATTTTTCCCTAGTCGTTGCAGAAAGAGGCTATGCCAATCCCGTTCAAGCCGATACCACTATCTGTCGAGGAGAAATGATCACCGTAGGCAATAACGTTTATGTGAATGCAGGCGTCTACCTAGATACGATTGTTACCCCAGATGACTGTGCCGTTATTGTCGAAACGAATTTACGGGTGGTGGAAGCTTTAGAGCTAGATTTAAGAATAGGTAGTTTGGCTAGAGGAGAAGGAGAAACAGGGGGTGTAATGGTTACTAGTGCCCAATTTGGTACAGGAGATTATAATTTTGAATGGTCTAGTGGGCAAACGAATCAAGTCGCAAATAACTTAATTGGTGGCGAATCTTATTGTGTAACGATTACCGATAATAATGCGGGGTGTACCATAGACACTTGTTTTATCATGGAGTTTCCTATACCAATTAGCGCAGAAATTACGGATGGTTCGCTTAATTGCGCAACGGATATTTCAGGGCAAATTCAAATAGTCGTTAATGCTGGAAAAGCACCTTATCAATTCAGGTTGCAAGGTATTGAAGATCCTTCCATTATTATGGTTGGCGCTATTGCTAAAAATGATACGACCATTACTATTAATGATTTACCTGCTGGTAATTTTAATGTTTTTGTGAGCAACGATGAAGATGCGCAAAACTTTGTGGCACAAATTACTGCGCCCCCCTTAATCGGTATCTCTTTAGTAGATAAATTTAATGCCAATTGTTTCGAAAGTTGCGATGGTAGAATTGAAGTAATAGCTGTTGGCGGAACAGGTGAACTTAGTTTTGCTTGGGATAATGACATTGGGAATGTTCAAAATCCGACGGGACTTTGTGCAGGCATTTATAATTTGACAGTAACCGATGAAAATGGCTGTCAAGATGCTGCCCAATTTTCTATTATCCAACCAGCCGCTATCAGCGTCGAATTCACCAATGTCCAAGCAGTCGAATGTTTTGGAGAAGCCAATGGACAAGCCACTATCGTTGCTAACGAACCACTTGATAATATTGTCTGGGATAATGGTGAAACAACCGAAACCGTCACCAATTTAACGGCAGGATTACACGAAGTTCAATTAACCAATGGAAGTGGTTGTATGCGTACTGCCAGTATAGAAATCATGGAACCCAACCCTTTAATAGCAGCCATAGAAATAACGGAAGCCATTGCTTGTGGCGGCGATAATAATGGCGTTTTGACGGATAACTCTTCGGGTGGAACGGGTGCTTATGAATACATTTGGAATACAGGTACTACTTTGCCTTTTATTGACAACTTAGCTGCAGGTGACTATGATTTAACCATTCGTGACGAAAAAGGCTGTATCGACGAAGTAAGAGTTACCTTAGCAGCACCAACACCCATTGATGCCACGATCACCCCACAAGATGTCACCTGTCCAGGTGGAGAAAATAGTGGTCTAATTGCCATTACCAATTCAACGGGAGGTACTGCCCCTTATCGCTATGCCGTTAACAATCAAAACTTTATTGACTTCCCAGAAATCAGTAATTTACAAGCGGGTACTTATACCGTCTTAGTGCAAGACGATAATGGTTGTGAAAAAGCGTTTGACCAAATTATCATCAATAATCCACCAGAAGTAACCGTCAATTTAGGCGAAGACCAAACCATTAATTTAGGCAATACCATTGACTTAAAAGCAACGGCTAATCGACAAGTAACTTTTGAATGGTTTAGTACCGATTCTTTAAGTTGCTTGGATTGTGCGACCATTAGTGCCAGACCATTTAGTTCAACTGATTATACCGTTAGGGTCACCGATGAAGTAACAGGTTGTACCGCAGAAGATGCAATTACCGTTTCCGTTTTACAATCCCGTAAGCTTTTTGTGCCGAATGCTTTTTCTCCAAATGGCGATGGCAGAAACGATATGTTAGGCATCTTTGGTGGCGAAAATATTAACCGCATTGTCCGTTTTGAAATTTATGCTAGAAATGGCTCTAGGGTTTTTCAACGGGAAAATTTTTCGCTAACCGATAATGTTGGTTGGGATGGGGAATTTGAACGACAACAATTGTCGACAGATGTGTTTATCTATTTTGCGGAGGTAGAATTTATTGATGGATTGGTGGAGGTATTTTCGGGGGATTTTACTTTGGTTAGGTGATGGTTTAACAGGCCTGAACGCTTAGTCGAAATTTGATATAGGAAGGTTCTGACTAAACGGTTCAGCATTGGCAACCATATTCTAGCTTTTACTGACAGTAAACAATGATGAATTGTTCCCTAAAGCAGTTTATTTGATTTGATTCTTCCAACGCCTCTTTTCTATTCGCCGAACGTTTTCTTTGTCTTTTAACAATTTTAGATATTTGGTAAGTAATTTCAACTCTTGATCTCCCATATCTCCTGTAAATTCTTTTGGATAAATCGCATTTCCAAAATTGTCTTTTGCTTTATGAGGCGAATCATCCACAATTAAAACTCTATTAAGATGATACCCTTTTCTTTTTACCTTTTTTAATGGTTTAATGTAGTGATAATGATTTCTAACATCATCGTCATAATATCCATGTTCATCTATTTGCAAGTTTCGTCGATAAGTGCAACGACTCCTTCCCCAGATAAATTCTAGTTCTATTGGTTCTGGAATTATTCTTTTTACTATTTCCTCAACATAATCATCTGATGCTGATGACCAAATTGCTAATATAAAATCATTTTTTACTGCTTCCAAAAATTCTTTTAAAAATGGTCTTTCATAAACATGATAATTGAATACCTTAAAATCAGCCTTTTGATTCAATTCTCTATCAGTAGCATGGATTAGCGTTTCATCTACATCGAGGATTAGTAATATTTTTTTACCGTTTTTGTACTTCATTTCTTCTTGTCAATTCTTTATTTTTATTTGGTCATTTTCTTTTTCTTATAGTAGCCAACGCTCGGTGCAAACTATGGTGGCGCGTTTAGCGACACTAGCCGTTTTGCACTTTGTTAGTCGCAGATTTTTTGATGTGTTATTTTAGGTGAAATTTAATTTAAAATATTAAAAGGCAGGCTAGTTAAAATTTACTTTCAAGAAATTCCATTACTCGAATAATTTCCTTTTTTTGAGGAATATTGAGCTTTGAAAGAGGCTCTAAGGTTGAAAACAAACTCACATATACATTATCAAGTGGAGATTCGTTGACAAATTCTGCAAATGCAGAAATTGAATCTCCTTCCTCTAGTAATATTTTTGTTAAGCCTAAATCTGCTAATGCCCAAACATCTCTTCTTCTTTGTCCTTTTAACTGAGTTTCAATTATATCCTTAACCTTTATTAATTCTAATTTTAAATTTATGTCACTTACCTGTCCTTCTTCAATCAACTCAGGTGAAAATAGTATTCTGCTAATAACTCTATTTAGAAGATTGTAAGAATTGTTTGAGCTGGTTTCATGTTCGAGCCCAAGATCATAATATTCGAAAGATTTTTTAAACTTACTTTGATTATCTTTTATAGTTAATCCCCACCTTCTATTTATTCCTCCTAATATTCCATAACTGTCAGATAATTGGAATTTAAGTTTATTAAACAATTCTGAACTTGAATTGAGATTCTTCAATTCAGTATTTATAATCATTATTGCTTCTAACACATATTTCTCAGCGTCTTTAAACCTGTTTAGATCTCTTCTATTTTTTGCTTTTTTCTTTAATAATTGAATTTTTTCTAAAATTTTATTATTATTATTCATAGTATTTATAGATTTTCTAAATTATCGATATCGGTTATTATGTCATTAAAAACTCTTGAATCACGATCAGGGTCTAAGAATTCCAATACATTTTCCCCTAATTCAATTAGTTCCTTTCTTTTATCTTTATCTTGTTCAAATTCATGGTAGGCAGTTCTATGTCTAAAATAAAACCAAGCCGAAAGCCATTTTTCTTTTATATGGTTTTGTATTTTTCGTTTAAACTCAAAATTCGCCGAAAACAATATATTTAATTTACCCTCGGTTTCAATATCTTTCCCTACATCTCGTTCTATTTGCATTCTAGTCAGTACATGTATAGGAATTGTTAACTTTTCTTGTGCCCAATCAAAAAACTCTTCTACTACAAAGTATACTTGGTTATGGTATAATTTTGTGAGTTTAAATTGAGGAGGAATGGCATCATGGTCTCCATTCAAAAATTTGACAAAATTCTTAACTCCTTCTGGGAAATATCTTTCCTCATCCGATACAGAATATATGAATGGATCAAATAAATTTAAAAGCAATTTTTTTTGTGCTTTATATTCAGTTTTTAATCCTTCTTCTAATTCTTTTTTTTCTAGTAAATTTATTGGACCTAAATCTGAAGAAGCTATTCTAACACCTAATTCATAAAAGACATTTGGCCTCCAAAGAGACCAATCAACAACGCATTTATCAGTCCATCTTATATGTTCGTATAGGCTCTGGCCAACTAATTGAGGAGAAATTATGTCTAACATTCTCACAAGATTCTTTGAAGGACCAATATAATTGACTAATTTATTATAAACAAATTTAAGTTTTTCGTTATAACTTTCGTTGAAGGAACATAAAAAGAGAACTTTGTTTTTGATACTTGGTATATCCGAAACTATTGGATTTCTTACTGCAAAATACGTAGGCAAATCAAGATAATTTGGATTTTTTTTGATCTGTATACTTCCTTCTTTTATTGCAATGATAATTTTATCTTTAGGAGGAAGACTTGTTAATATACTATCTGACCTCTCATCAAGTGATATTAATTTAATCTCTTGAATATTAAAGGGGAGTTCTGATAAATTCTTTGATGAAATTACTTGAAAAGTAGTCGTAATTGTAATCCCCTTTTTTGCCACTGCTCTAATTCCGAGCAATAACATTATACCTGGTTGAAAACCTGTTACATCTATAATTGCGATTGGAGCTACACAAATTAACTTTATAAATCTAAGAAAATCTGATGGAGAAGATAAAATATCAAGAAGATTAAAACTCCGAACTTCAAAATTAGAATATGCTTCTTCTTCAGTAAGTTTCAATTCTTTAACAGCTCCTTCTACATACTCATTTAATTCCTTTTGTTTATTTGATTCTGAATTAATAATTAAAACCCAATCATCTTGAGAAGGAATCTCAAATTTTTTATTAGCAATTGCGGCTCTGAATCCAGAATCTTTTAAAAGGTCTATTATTGATATTCCTTTTAACCTGTCAGTAAAACTTTCAGGAACACTTTTTATAATACCATATAGTTTGTTATTTGCAAAAATAGGGGCTCCTGAGATTCCCTTCCAATTCTCTATGTTTTGAGGCGGAGAAATAACAGTAAGGTCTAAGAAGTTCGCATTTTGCCCCTTCCCACCAAATGGCGTTATATTACCTAAAAGACCTACAGAGCTTCTATATTCTATATTTTCTTTAATTTCTGATGAAGCTTTTGGATAAGCAGTCGAGCTCCATTTGACACTCTCTAATAAAGATTCTTCATTAAATGAAACCAGTTCAAAACTAGTATTAGCATTTGAAGTTTGAAGTAAAGCAGAATCAAGGCTATAGTTCTGCCATATTTTTTTTGCGTTAAACCAGCTTCCTGATTTCTGGTTTCTAACTCTTAACCTTTTTAAATTATCATTTTGAAAAACATGTAATGTTGTTAATATAATGTCAGGTCTGATATAATAACCAGTACTATATTTATTTGTAATTCCTTTTGATTCAGTTTGATATTCTACATGAACAAGTACAATTAGATTTTCATTCATCTGCGTTTATTTTACCCTTTACTCAAATTCCATAAATTCAATTATGTATCTGAAGCTTTTGAGTAGGATTCATCTGAGACATCAAACGAACCATTAGTATCTTTGGATTTAGGTTTCAATACTACTTTGAATTTATGAGTAGAAGATTTTTGAGACTCATATTCTCCACCTGCTTCAATTACCCAAAATTTTACCCCACCTTTTCCAGATGCTGTTTTAGATACTTCAACAGAAAGTTCAAGTTCAACCGACTCAGTTTCGAACTTAAGATTAGATTTTGTAGATTCTTTTTGAGCTGCCTCTAGCTCTTCTCTTAATGTTTGGATCATTTCTGATAAAGGTATTTTTTGATTACTCATAAATAAAATTTTACAGGTGAATAGAATAAATATATTATTAAAATCAATTATACTATTAAAATAATAAAAAACCAAATAATCTTTTTATTAATTTGTAGCATGCTCTTTATTTGCGACTAACTTCTGGGTATACGCCATATGGCGTATACCCAGATTACCTAATACTAAACCTTTTAAAACAAATAACCAAAACTTCTACTCCATTATCCCTAACTTTACGCTTCCACTAAAAATAAATTGATAAAAACAATAACCAAGAATCAATGCTCTTCGCAATAGGAACTAAAGTTAGGCTCAAACACACAGGCGACCAAGGCGAGGTTACCCAGATGTTGGCAGATGGAATGCTTAATGTGTGGATACCTGCGCAAGAGATGGAAATTCCTATTTTTGAAGAAGATTTGATTCGAGAACAAGATTATAAAGCACCTGCTCCTAAAGTTAAAAAAACTACGCCAAGTGCGACACCTACGCCAAGTGAAAAAGTCGTGCAATATGCCCCACCAGCCTCAACCGATAATTATTCGACTTTCAAAAGTCAAGGGGTACAATTAGCCTTTGATCCCAAATACGATATAGATGGACGCACGACTCATTATGAAGTTTTTTTATTGAATGATGCGGCGACTGAATTTATTTTTAGTATCAAGCGCAATTTGCCTACTCCATCGGCTACCACTACCCACGGAAAATTAACCGCTCATTCCTCTTTTCAATTAGACAATCTGTTATTCGATCAATTAAATGATACGCCGATTTTTGATATTGAATGTTGGGAAGTGACTACGGCTGGAACGGGCAATAAACAACAAAAGTCGCTAAAAATAAAAGCCAAACAGTTTTTCAAAAAAGTCAACATTGCGCCCCTCTTAGATCGTGCCGTTCATTTGTATGTGCTATTTGAAAATGCTGCGAAGAAAATAAAGAAAGAAGAAGATTTAAAAGCTTATACCCAAAAAAATGTTCGACCTGTCCAATATCAAAAATCAGGGAATGACAAATACAACGTGCATGATGTAAAGGAATATGCCAATTTTTCGGGAGAAATAGATTTGCATATTGAAAATCTGCCGAGTCGAAAAGGAAAGATGTCTAGTTCCGAAAAGCTGCAATTACAACTGGATCATTTTGAACAATATATAGATAAGGCGATTCGATTAGGCGTCCCTAGAATTTATGTCATTCACGGTATTGGCAAAGGGAAATTACGGAATATGATTGCTAGTCGTTTAATTCAGATGCCAGAAGTGAAGACTTTTAAAAATGAATACCATCCTCGGTATGGTTGGGGGGCGACGGAGGTGATTTTTTGATTTGCTAAATTTTCAAAATTTAGTAAATCTCTACTCAAATAAGATTTACTAAATCTGCTAGATTTAGCAAATAAAATGCCTGCTCACTCGTACAACTCCTCATTCGGCGTAGTCGCCAAATCCACCAATAACTCGCCAATATTTTTAGCACAGTCTGCTAAGTAAATTTTTCCTTTTTCTGCCGTCGATGGATAAGGATTCCCAACGCCTGTATCTGCCGTCACTTTTGTCCATTGTCGTTGTGCGGTGACCCAACCTTCCTTAAAAGCTTTAATTTTAAATCGTTTAGCGGCTCCATCTCCTGCCTCGGATAATGGGCGTACTAAATCAGGGGCAATGTGCATCATCGCACTTGTTTCCATTTCGCCTGCATGGTCACCAGGATCATCGAAATATTGCTTCCAATCTACTGCTTGAAACCAGTTTGCCCAACAAATAAACATGTCTGGAAAATGAAAAGACATCTCCCGAATCATGTTTTTAAAATTATTCCCACCATGTCCATTCAGCAAAACCAACTTATCAATTCCTGCTCGAACTAAAACATCCACCGTGTCTTTTAAAATCGCCATTTGTGTACTTGGATTGATATTCATACACAATTTGACATCCAATTGCCCTGTATTAATACCATAAGGAATACAAGGCAAGACAATTACTTTGCTGCCTGCTTCCCAAGCTATTTTTGCAGCTGCCGCTGCTACATAATCGACTTGGTAATTATCCGTCGCATAAGGTAGGTGGTAATTATGGGCTTCGGTAGCGCCCCAAGGCATCACAGCCACTTTATAGTCTGTTTCTTTAACAGTTTTCCAATTTGTTTCGGCAAGAATATAGGGTCTACTATTCACAGGATGACAGGTTTTTATATTGATTAACAGGATTGATATCTACGAATAAATACTGGAACAATTAGTAGTTGATTTCCCTACGGATTTTAAGCCCTACGGATAACAAATGTTTAGCTTATTCTTTCGTTGCTACTAAATTAGAAAAAATCTAGTGAATACTAGTTGATATGGTCATCCTTTCTTTTTTGACACCGACTATTATAATTCTTTATGCCTTATTATGAATACACATCCTAAGATAAAATCCGTCTAAATCCGTTCAATCAGTCCAAATCAGTTTGCCATCCTACTAGCTCGTCCAAAATAAAAATCGAGCTAGCGACAACTCACTAACTCGATTTTTATTTTATATTAAGATTGACTAATGAGTCAAAACTCATCATTTATAACTCATCACTACTAAGCGCCTCCTTTCTTACTCAATCGAACCGTCTTAATCGTTTTATCATTCTCTCCCATCAATCGGACTAAGTACATACCTGTAGGCAAATCCATGACATCATAATGGTTCGCATAATTGGCATCAAACATTTTGACTGGGCGACCTACGATATTGTAAATAATCAACCGCTCTACTTGATCTGCATCTGAAATAGAGATAAAATCAATTGTAGGATTTGGATAAACTTTTATATCTGCCTTATTTAAATTGGTCGTACTGGTAGACATTCGATTGAACTCATATCGACCCGTTACGGTATTTGCCGCATTAGTAATATCTGTTGCTGTTACCTCAACGATAGCAAACCCCTCTGTTCCATCAGGATAAACATGCACATCAAAATTGGATTCTTCCCCTGGTGCTAATACTAAATTAGTCCCATCCGCAGCAGAAGTTTCCCCATAAGAAGGAACGTAACAAAGGTTTTTATCACAAACAGCCGTTTCCCAACCATCTTTTAATTCAATGATATTTCGCTTCCACATTAAGGTTACTTCAACGTCTGATTCGTTTTTGATAAATCCTTTAGCCGTAATATCATCATCGGAAGCCAATACGGTAGTGGAACCTGTGGGTTCGGTTAATTTGAGGGTCACCTGTGCTGACAGGGATATAGAAAAGATAAGAAAAAATAGGAGTAAAGTTTGCTTCATGTAAATGGGATGTTAATACTCGTCTACTATAAAAAATAAAATGTTACCTTTATTTTTTAGTGATTGTCGGTTAATGAATCATATATAATTATTGTTCAAAGGTATTGCCAAAATAAATAAAATGCCAGTTTTATACAATAAATTAACAGTAGCCGACATTGATTTAACCCTTTTTAAGAACCTCGGCAAATAGGTTCGTCTTAACAAGGACATTACAAGCCGCTTTTGACTTTTCTTCTTTGTGCTTTAGCAACTTTATTTATTTTTAGCACATATTTAGAATAGTTTATTAACTTGATGCCCTGAAAGAGGTCAGATGTCAGACCGAAAATTAAAATTTTCTGTCAGAAGTCAGACTTAGGACGTTGCGGATTAACGTATCTGACCTCTGACAGTTTATATAATAAACGGTCTGACTTCTGACGGCTCTAAAACCAACCAATAACCTATTAACTATGCATATTGCCATTATTGGGAACGGAATTAGCGGTATCACCGCCGCTCGATTTATTAGAAAATTGAGCGACCATAAAATTACCGTGATTTCTGCTGAAACCGACTACTTTTTCTCCCGCACCGCTATCATGTATGCCTACATGGGGCACATGCGAAAAGAAGATCTAAAGCCTTACGAAGATTGGTTTTGGAAAAAGAATCGCATTGACTTAAAGCGAGGATTTGTTACTAAAATTGATAGCCAAAATAAAAATCTAGTCTTTAAGGAAGGAGCGAATATGAGTTATGACAAACTCATCATTGCTTGTGGTTCTACGCCTAATAAATTTGGCTGGCCTGGTCAAGATTTAGACCGAGTCCAAGGAATGTACAGTATGCAAGATTTAGATGGAATGGAAGCAGCAAGTGCAGATGACCTAAAACATGCGGTAATTGTAGGAGGCGGATTGATTGGTATTGAAATGGCAGAAATGTTTCACTCTCGGCATATTCCAGCCACTTTTTTAGTTAGAGAAAAATTGTATTGGAACATGGTTCTGCCAGAAGCAGAATCTAAAATGGTCAGTCGACATATCCTAGAAAGTGGCATTGATTTACGCTTAGAAACAGAATTAAAGGAAATCATTGACGATGGAACAGGCAAAGCTTGTGCGGCCATTACGAATAAAGGAGAGCGAATTGAGTGTCAGTTTGTTGGCTTGACAGCAGGCGTTCATCCAAATATTGGTTTCATTAAAGAGAGTGCGCCAGAAATTGAAGTGGGCAGAGGGATTTTAGTCGATGAGAAATTAGAAACAAGTGTAAAAGATATTTATGCGATTGGTGACTGTGCGCAACTAAGAAATCCACAAGCAGGCAGACGCCCTATTGAAGCGGTTTGGTACACAGGAAAAATGATGGGAGAAACCGTTGCTTATACCGTTTGTGGCAAAGCACAAGAATATGATCCAGGTATCTGGTTCAACTCCGCCAAGTTCGTTGATATAGAATATCAAGTCTATGGCACCGTCTTAGCCAAAGCACCAGAAAATCATGTGTCTATTTATTGGGAACATCCAGAAGGCCGCAAGAGTATCCGAATTGTTTATGAAAAAGAGACCAAAGAAATTCTCGGTTTCAACCTAATGGGCATTCGTTACCGACATGAGGTTTGTGAGAAATGGTTAAAGGAAAAAACATCCGTGGAGACCGTTTTACAAAACTTAGGCCTGGCTAATTTTGACCCAGAGTTTTATAAAGAATACGAAGCAGAAGTGGTCAAAATTTATAACCAACAAACTGGACAAAATCTGCAATTAAAGCAAAAGCGAAGTTTGACGGCTGCTTTGAAATTTTTAAGAAAAGCAGTTGGAGCGTAACGATAAGTGTATCCGTGTCTGATATAGTTATCGGTACTGACACGTTAATACTTCCAAAATTACTTATCAGACACTTTGAAAGTGTCTGATAAGTAGAAGCGCTTGAAAATTGTAAATTTTAAATTGAAAATTGAAAATTGATTAACCATCATGCATATAATACAAAAAATAGGATTAGGAATTTTTATCACAGCGTTGGCATTATTTACGCTGTCTTTGGGCATGGGTAAATACCAATTGTCTGAATCCGCTTTAGATATTTCTAAAGAATACCACAAAAAAGAAATTATAGAGAAAGCAAAAGCGAATGGCCTATTAGACAAAAAGTACGATTCTAATTTTGCTTTTATCGCTGATCTAAAAAAGACCTTGACAGATGCACAGCAATCTTTGGAAGAAAAAGCTAAAAATGGCATTCCAGAAGGTGTTTATGAATGGGATTTCCGAATGGGCAACACTAAGGATTATTTATTTGGGGTCGTTAAGTCGGCGAGTGTTGGGCCAATTGCTCAAAACCCAATTCGTTGGTTTATGCTCACTTTTGGGTTGGGTATTTTAGGAGGTTTACTCTATATCTTCCCTAAATTTATTCCCTTACCTGGTATTAAAAATAATGGCATTTACCATAATTCACTAACTAGAGGCTTACAAGTAAATATTAGAAGTTTGTTTTTAGGCTTAACGATTGTCGGAACGATCATTTATGGGATTTTCTACATGAATCACAACCTACTTTGGCCTGCTATTACGACGGCAATGATTGGTTTGATTACTTGGTTGGTCTTCTTCAAACAGCGGTCTAAAGAGAATAATCCACAGCGATCTGCTTCCCCTGATGTTACAGGTTGGTTAGGTGTGATGACGGGTGTATACCTAATAGGTTTTTACATTCTGTTATACTGGATGCCAGAATATATTACTAGTTGGGTCGTGATGGTCAATCCATTAAGTTTGTCTTTAAGCGGCAACGGCGCAAGTCAATGGTTTTTATACGGTACACTTTATACGATTATCGTCTTGGTCATGGGGATTAGAATGATGAGTAAATATCGGCATAATGTCTACCAAGTCGTTCGGACTTGCTCGGTGATGTTTTTCCAAACAGCCATTGCCTTTTTATTACCTGAGATATTAGTTCGATTGAACCAACCTTATTATGATTTCAAAAATATCTGGCCGCTAAACTATTCTTTCTTTTTCGATTATAATTTAAACACCCTGACGAGTAGTGGTGGCTTAGGTCTATTTATGTTGGTTTGGGGATTAGCACTAATGATTGTTGGTGTGCCATTATTTACCTATTTCTTTGGAAAAAGATGGTATTGTTCTTGGGTTTGTGGTTGCGGTGGATTGGCAGAAACGATGGGCGATCCTTTCCGACAATTATCCGATAAAAGTTTACGGGCTTGGAAATACGAACGGTATATTATTCACGGCGTATTGCTATTTGCAGTCGTGATGACCTTGATGGTTTTATACACTTACTTTACAGGAAATTATCAAGTCCTCATTTTCAATAGTGATTCTGTTCGAACTTGGTATGGTTTCTTGATTGGTTCTGCTTTTGCAGGCGTCGTTGGAACTGGTTTTTATCCATTGATGGGCAATAGAACTTGGTGCCGATTTGGCTGCCCATTAGCAGGGTATATTGGTTTGGTACAAAAGTATAAATCTAGGTTTAGAATTACGACCAATGGCAACCAATGTATCTCTTGTGGCAACTGTTCTACTTACTGTGAAATGGGGATTGATGTAAGAGCGTATGCACAAAGAGGGCAGGATATTGTACGGTCTTCTTGTGTGGGTTGTGGTGTTTGTTCTGCTGTTTGTCCAAGAGGGGTTTTACGATTAGAAAATAGTTCTATTGATGTAGATACTCGAACCGATGCTTTACGTGCTTTGCATATTAAGGATGGGGAAGTGACTTTGATGCAGTAGAAATAGATAAAAAATACCTTGGGGTGATTACAATTATAAAAATCGATTTTAGAAATATCAACCAATTCCGTATCGGTTAAGGCTTGAATATAATAGTCTGAAGGTTGATTGGAAACAAAAGAAGGGTAAGAGCAAATTAACGTATTGGGATGACCAAAACCTACACAAATTTCGATCTCATTACTGACATAATAAATACGTAATGTTCCTTTCGTAATGAAATACAGGTGAGATGCTCTTACTCCTTTTTGGATTAAAAAATCAAAGCGTTTGACTTGTTTTTTAATCGTCCATTTTTCGAGTAAGCTTTGAATATCACTTTCATTGGGAAATAGAATAGAGGTTATTGATTCCATCATTGTTATCGCTTCTTAATTAAACGCTCTTGCCCCACATTTTCAATCCCTTCAATAAAAATGGTCGCATTATCAATCGATGGTTGTCCTTTAAAAATGACTTGCCCTTTCTGTTTGCCTACTTGTTGTATTTCAATCCCTGTCCATTCTGCCCCACAATCATTATGTAACCAAGCGTTGGCTAAAATTAAGATTCCTTTTGGGCGAACCGTAATTTTAGCATCTTTGGGCAAAGCAACTCGGCAATTAATTACTAAAGTTCCACCATTTTCAATCACCAAGTGTCCTTCTAAATCTTTTGCGCCTTCCCAAGTAATGGAATCTCTAATAAAAATAGTTTTATCTTCTTTTAAGTCGCACCAAGTACGGATTAATAATTTTCGTTGCCGACTACTTAATTTGGATAAATTGCGATGAATTTTACCGATTTGGCAAGGCGTCCAAGCCCTTTGGTGGGCATTATAATCCATGACGTTATTCGATGCCATTGTATCACAAGGTGGTACATCGGACGTGTTCCAGCAATTGGTATGTATAGGCGTATCATCACAACCGTCATAGCCCCAAGCGTGACTTAAGCCTAAGACATGTCCGATTTCATGATTCAACAAACCTCTATAAGCCCAAGGAGCGTGATTACCCGATTCGTAGATGCCTGCTATTTTTAAATTATTCTGTAAAGCGATACCTGTTCCAGATACGGAGTAAGTTTTAGATTTTACACTATCTGGATGATGGGGCATCACAAAAATGTTCAACACCGAATCTGCCTGAACAGCATACTTATCAATTACCGCTCGTTTAGAATTATTCCGATTTCTGCCCTTATTGACAAAGAAAAATAAATCATCATCATAATGACAATAAACTCCTGTATCGTTTGGGTCGTCTGGTAAAGGCGTTAATACATAGCGATATTGCTTAGGTAAAGCAGGCAAATTATTATCCGGTGGAATGGCAGGTTTCGTGAGTTTTTTTAAATCATTCGTCGCAGATTTTAAGTACCTTTTTGTGAAACTTAATGCCTCCGCTTCATTGAAGTTTTTGGTACTATCAGTATGGTTCATATAATGCACATTCACTCGAATATAGCGCATTGGAAAATGATCTAAATGGCTCGTATCTGGTGCATAGGATAAAGGCGCATTACAACCTTTTTGACGATTATATTTTCTAGGTTGTTGTGCTCCTGCTTCAAAAGCAATGTCTTCCATTTTTAGAAACCATTGCTTCATCTTAGGTTGGCAAGTACTAAACATGACCCAAGAAAATAGTACAAAAAATAGTGTTTTGGAACGCAGCATAAATTTGAATTTGTTTCGGCGAACCTACCCGTTGCACAATCGCGCGAGGGAATTCAACCTGATTTAAAATACCTAACTAAATTATAATAAATTCATTCGACCTGAACAGTAATGCTTTACGGATTTTGGACGGCTAATTAGGTATAAATAGGTTGTACGGATGAAGCGAATTAGATGGATATTGTACGGATTTTTTTTAATAATTCAAGTTGTGGAGAATCGAAAAAAACTGGTAGCAAAGCCTTCAGGCTTTCCTGTCAAAGGCCTTTAGGCCTGTTTTGTTATATATTTCCGACCCGAAGATCGGTGACGGGAAAGCCTAAAGGCTTTTCTACCAGTTGCCCGCAACTTAGATTAAATATTAGATTAGAAAATCCGTTTTTAATCCGCTCAACCCGTACAACCTATAATAATCCTAGCTAAGAAAATCAATAGCTTACCAATACTTTACTTGCAATCATCAAATGAATTTACTGACACGTAATAAAACAAAGGTAATAAAACAAAGGATTCCTTATTTTTGTCTGGTCAAACGATTAAAATATATGTCACAAGATAACCAATCCGTTACTTTATTGCGGTCTTTTAAGCAAAAAGGACTTGGAGATTGGTTGATCATTTTGGTAAAACGACCCGTCTTTGTTTTTTTCGCTTTTCTATCTTTAACGCTTTGTATTTACCTTCCGACGATAGGAGCTGGTTTTGTCACAGATGTCACTAGCGGTATTGAAAGAATTCAAGGTCAACCTTTTCGTAATGTCCTCTATAGTTTTGGATTTCCTGCGCTTAATCAAATTTCCGTTTTGGGGTTTTATGTATTATATACTGCTTTTGGTTTAAATGGGTGGGTTTGGTATCTTATTTTTTGCAGCCTACATGCTTTTAATGCTTTTTTGAACTTTAGCTTATTTCGTCGATTTTTTGAACAATTCAACATCAAACAAGCGACGAATATTAGCTTCATTGGAGCCTTACTATTTTTAATGAATCCTTATCAAACAGAAGTACTTGTCTGGCGAGCCTGCTTAAATTATTTATTAGTAACTGCTTTTGTTTTATTAAGTTTACACAATTTGTTACGGTATTTAGCAACTGAAAAACGACTATATTTTTACGCACTTCAAGGATTTTTTTTACTCGCACTCTTCACTTTTGAGCTGTCCTTAATCTTACCTTTGTTAGCCATTGTTTTTTACACTAGTTGGTTGTGGGTGGCGAATCAACAGCATCGTTTTTTACATTTTTTTATGAAAATAAGTCTACCTCAATTTATTTTAATGGGAGGTTATTTTTTGCTAAATAAATGGATAATTGGAAGTTGGATTGGACATTATGGAGCAACTACGCATTTAAAATTTTCTTTGACAACGATGAGTGATACTTTGCTGAAATACGGCATTAAATATCTCTTTTTTGTCCGCTCTTATCCACATCAATGGAAACAACAAATTTTTAATTTTTGTGATGATTATTCGGTAGGATTACTTGGTCTAATAGTCATTTTTAGTCTATTCTTTTTGGTGTATAAAAAGCAAGGTAATCAAAAAAATACGGTAATTTATTTATCATTGGGAACGGCGTTTGGCCTCGCTCTACTACCCGTTTTGAATCTGTATTTTTATTGGATACAAGCTATAGAGAACGATCGGTATGGATATTTACCATCAGTTTTTGGATTGATGTTATTGACGTTTTTTCTTTTTCAATTACCTAAGTTTTTACGATATATTTTATTAACCATCTACTTTATGATTTCCCTCAGTCTGTTGATACAAACAAATCAAACTTGGAAGGAATCGACGACCGTTTTTTATAGTTTATTAGAAGACTACCGCTGGCAGGACGCAGAAAATGTAGTGATATTAAATGTACCCGATAATTATCAAGGAGCGTATATGTTTCGAATTATTGGTCGAAAATCTGGTTTTCAAGATGCCTTGACGACTATTCATCAACAAAAAATAAAAGGAAAAATTTGGGAGGTCGCACAGTACAATATGACTCGACCAACGGACGGCGTACAAATTTTAAAAAAGACACCCAATCAACTCAAAGTAACTTTTAATCAATGGGGGAATTGGTTTTGGAGAAATGGAATTGGTGCAGGCCCTACGCATCAACGTAGCATCTACACCGCCCATTTTAAAGGACAGTATTATTTATTGGATTTAAAAAATCCGCCAGCAAATACGGTTTATATTTATCAAGATGGAAAAGAATGGAAAGAATTGGAATGATGAACTGTAAAAGATGAACGATGAATTAAAGCGTTGACTGATTTGGTTCAAATAATTCATTAATATAACTCGCTCTAGTGGCTACATTATAATTATCCCGACAATCTAAAGTTCCACTTCGCATAATACTTACACAACGACCATTGGAAAAAGTATCTTCCCGGTGGCCTCTATCTAAATAGCAATGACCTAGTTCATGGAAGATGATAAATTCTTTAAATAAATCGCTGGATCGATTCCAAAATTCTGCGTCTATAGTTACTCGGCCTGGACGAAAATTACCGAAGGTCGTACATTGTCCCGCAACGTGTTCTCCATCTAAGTTTTCTATGACTCCTGTGATTCTAGACGCCACTAAATCAACGTCAAAACCTCGTTCAATACCCGCTTCCTCAAATCTTTGAAAATAAGGCCATAACCGTTCGTCTACTCCCGGAAAAGTACGTTCTTCTGGAACAGTTGGTACTTCTGCCAAATCAGCTACTGCGTCTTTTTGACAAGCAGTAAAAACAAAGAGAAAGGAGAAAAGGAGTAGGAAAGGGAAAACGTTCTTTTTTCTTGATAAAAATAGCATTTTTTTAAATTTTAGGTAATTAAAATGGCTATATTGCTGAACGGTTAAATTGTTGAGATATAATAAGTAGTGATTAGTAGACTCAACAATTCAGCAATAAAACAATACAACAATTGAAAAAATGTAAAATGCTATTATAAAAAGAATTTTTGAAGTTGAAAATATGCTGGTATAAACGTCAGCGATTTTTCAATTAGTATTTGAAGGGCACAAAAACGTCTTAACGGCAACAATAAAAACAAAAAAGCCCAAGTCTTTTGACAAGACCTGAGCTTTTTTATTATTTGCTGTAGCGAAAAACGCTTAACAGTTAAAACAGAACAACTGCATTGCTGCAAACTGCCTACTGTATTACTGTAAACCGAAAACTACTATTTCATAGTCCATTCTTTGATAGACTTTTCATTCATTCTTACATAATCATCGTTACCAGCCTTAGCTGCTAAGTCTTTTGATAAAGTAGCTGCTTTAATCGCCTCTTTAGTTTTACCTAATTTAGCTAAGATTAATGCTTCTCTTCGTACTTGCCAAAATCTTGGATTGTCTCCTTTAGTTGCTTTTTGCACGTACATCAAAGCTTTATCTAAGTCTTTTTCGATAGACAATAAGTAATTACCCGCAGCGTAGTAATCACCTGCAGTTGGACCCGCTAAAGTTTTTTCGATAGCTGCTATTACATTTTTCTCTACTTCAAACTTCAAAGGCACTTCTGCTGCAACATTGCTCCAGAAAAATGATAAGTTAGCGCTATCATCTGTGATATCTTCGATAGAAATAGAAAAAGTTTCAATAGCAAAAGGTAATTCAGTTACCTTAGCAGTTGCAATTGCAGCTGGTGTTTTTTCTACATAACTTCCCCAGTTGCCAGATTCGTAAGGGTAAAAATGTACTGTCCAAGAAGTCGCATTAGGAATGGTTAAAATAGCATAATCTCCTTTTTTCAAATCTTTTCCACCTACAGATACATCTGCACCAAAAGAAATTTTACTTACTTGGTTAGCACCAGTTCTCCAAACTTTGCCGAAAGGAACTAAGCCATCTGCTGCAAAAATAGTTCTGCCTTTTGCACTTGGACGAGAATATTTAATCGTCACATCAGACAAGCCAATGGCTTGTGTTAAAGTAGCACTTGGACTTGGCGCAGGCGTCTTAATTTGAGCCGTAGAAGTAGTTGTCATTAAAGCAACTAATGCAATCGTACAGATGCTAAATAATAATTTTTTCATCTTAAATTTTTGTTTTGAAAATTATATGTTGTATCAAAAAATGAATAAATAAAGTTCTTTATTACAAACTAGTAAGGAAAGCTTTAGTTCATTCATTTTAGAAAACTTCGTAAAACTAGGTCTTCTCTAGTAGTTTAACTCAACTATTCTCTTTTTGTGTCATCAGATTAGCAAAAAATGTAAGGTAAAGAGGATAGGGCAGAGGACAGAGCGTAAAGAGGGGGGGATAAATGTCAACTTCAACCTTAAAATCAATTTTAAAACCTTTGCCTAAGACGGCTTAAAATGCTAGAATTTATCAAGAAATTGTTTAGTTCTGCTCTCAACTTCTCGTTTAAGAGCCGCTTTTAATTTCGGTATTTTATCAACGTAAATTTTGGAGATGAAGTTGTCCTTGAATTTGAAGTTTTATTTCGTATTTTACCATAGCTTTGCTTTTTTATAGCCTATTTCTTACTAATTAAAAATTCAAAAGATGAGATTATTAACCAGCTTTTTACTATTCACCGCACTTTTATTAACCAGTTGTCAGAGTGGTGGAGAAACAAATAATAAAGCAGCGGAAACACCAACTGCCCCAACCGCTACTCAACCTGCTACGACAAATGGACAAAAATACCGTTTAACACCTGTCAACTCAAAGGTGGAGTACCCAGGTGCTAAGTTAGAATACCAACATTTTTCTAATGGAAAATTCCAGTTTAATGTGAGTAATTATCAGTTAAAAGCGCAAACTGCGGATGCTGGTGATTTAATGTGTGCGAATTCTGCTACAGGACAGCATATTCATGTGATTTTTGATGATGCACCTTATTCTGCTCAATATACTAGTGCCTTTGATTTTGCGAAGGAAGATGGGCGGTATTACATGATGGCCTTTTTAGGTAAATCTTACCATGAAAGTATTAAAACGCCAGATGCTTTTGTGGCACAAAGAGTAAGTGTTCGAGACAATTCCATTTATGCCCGTTCTAGTATCAAAGATCCTGTATTATTTTATAGCCGTCCAAAAGGTACTTATGTTGGAAAAGATACCAAAAAAGTAATGCTCGATTTTTATTTATTGAATTGTGATTTAGAAGGTCAAGCCTATAAGGTATTAGCGGAGATTAATGGCGAACAACACATCATTAGTAAATGGGAATCATATTATATAGAAGGACTTCCTTATGGTGAAAATACGATTAAGTTAACGCTTATTTTTAATAGTGGAGAAGTCGTGCCAACCAAATTAAATCCAGTTACACGTACTTTTACTTTGAAGAAGGATCCTGCGGGGTAACGAGTTGTGGGTTGCGAGTTGCGAAGGAATATGGACAAAATTTTGAATGATATTTCTGATATCGGAAGTGAGCATTCAAAAGTTAAACATGAATTGCTGTTTTAATTCTGAATCCACAGCTACTTAAAAAATTGCCTACCACTTAAGTCAAAATTTCTAAAAAAAGAGCCATGCTAGTATTTGTAGAACATGTTGAAAGGCACGAAGCTTTTATTCTTTTAGGTACTGGTCTAGGTTTATACCGGTCAGAAGATTCTTATGGCAAAGTATTTAAAGACCCAGTAAAAGAAGGCGTCCATAAAATGCTGGCAGTTTGTGACAAAGCGGGTAAAATTTATTGGTATCCTTCGGAGGAATTGACGGTAGTTACCGTTGATGGAAAAGAAGTCAAGGAGCATTGGATTTAGCATTATCGAATTTTTACTTGGCTTAGCTAAATTTCTACTTAGTTTATCGAAAAAAGTAGCTTTTTATCCGTTTTTAGGGCAGTTTTGAGGTAAATAAGTACCTAAATATAATTAAACGTCATTTTTGAGGAGGCTATTTTTTCGTTATGCAAGGCAAAAATTCTCTGCATAGCCTAGCTACGGAGATAATTTTTAACGCAGCAAAACGGAAAAAGAGACCCTCATAAAATGTGTCGTTTAATTTTAGTTGGGTACTTGATTATTCACCTAATAAAACGAACGCCTTATGAAAGAGTATAAAATTTTAACAGAGTTTAATGGATGGTCTAAAAGTAAAGTAGCTAAAGCATTAGAAAAAACTATTAATCATCATGCGATGAAAGGATGGGATTTAGTAACGATTTCTTTTACCTACTATGGTTATTATGGCCATGCTACTTTGGTAAGAGATATTAGTGGGAATGATTTTGTTTAAGACAGCCAATGAAATTTTTTAACCCTTTAAATAACAGCCTTATGATTGAGTATAAAATAGTCAAAGAATCTGGTTTATTTCAAAATAAATTAAAAGCTATAGAAAAAGTAATTAATGAATTAGCGAAAGAAGGATGGCGAGCGATTTCTGTTTCCTTTACGGACGGTGCGGCTTATGCGACGATGGAACGAGATACCAGAAATATTTAGATTTCCTATTTTGTTAATAAATGGAGAACCTGCATAAAAGCCTAAAAGCATCGTTGGAATACTAAACCAACGATGCTTTTTTATGTATAGACTTACCTTTTTATTCCTATTTTTTACAACTTCTTTATGCTGTCAGCGAGATAACTTTGCCATTGGCTTTCAATCAGGTAATAATATTAGTCAAACCGTTGTAATTACTGAATTTGACAATAGCCCTTTAAGGGGGGATTATTTTATAGGTAGTTCTTTTGGATTAGTTGCACGCAGTAAATTATTTAATTATAAATGGGAATGGGGTGGTTTTAATCAAAAATTTCAGGTCTATTTAGAATATGGTGCGACCGCAAGTTACGGAGGCTATAATTATCGCTTTGAAGATCAAACGACTTTTCAAGAGCAATTAACCTTTACGATTCCTTTATTATTAATTACTCGCCCCGTTTTCCCTAAATATTGGTATAAAAGTTTTAAGAAAAAACGCATTTACCCAATTGTGAAAAGTGGATTTAGTTTGAGTAAAACGGCTGCTCAACACAGTCAGAAAAAATATATTTTTGGAGAAGCTGAATTAATCGAAGATATTCAAGTAAATCCTACTGTAAATCTGGCTTTTGTAGGGGCTTTAGGTTTTCAAAAAGAATTTAAAAATGGTAAAATATTGTACATCGGATTTAGTGCACATACACCACTCGCTGCACGTGCAAAAGGTACCATAACGGTCAATTCTCCACAAATTAATGAGATTGCCAGTTTGTCGAAGCAAGGCAATTTTTATTCAATTGATTTACAATATTTTATTGGTAAACGGGATCGACCGATTCGACGTAAAAAACGCTGGGGTAAATTGCCTAAGATTATTTATAATCCTCGTTATTTGTAAAAAAATAGCACCTTTGTAAGAAAATTCATTTCCTAATTTAAATCAATGAATTGGACACCCATTATCAAAGGTTTTTATGCGTACCTCAAATTAGAAAGAGGTCTATCTCCTAACTCTGTAGAGAACTATGTGCGAGATGTACAAAAACTAGCAGATTATTTAGAATTACACGATTATGATATTCAAGCAAAAGCCGTCCAATCAGAACATTTGCAAGGCTTCGTTAAATGGATCAATGAGATTGGTTTAGGGGCCAATTCGCAAGCGAGAATTATTTCTGGGGTCAAAGCCTTTTATAAATTTTTATTAATTGAAGATATTATAGATGACGATCCAACCGCTATTTTAGATAGCCCTAGTCTGCAAAGAAAAATCCCCGAAGTATTGGCGTATGATGAAATTCAAGCCATGTTAGCTACCATAGATTTAAGTTATGATCACGGTGTCAGGAATCGGGCAATGCTGGAGACCTTATATGCTTGTGGTTTGCGAGTAAGTGAATTGATTACCCTTCGTTTGTCTAATTTTTACAAAGAAATAGGATTTATTAAAGTGCTTGGTAAAAATAATAAAGAACGGATTGTGCCAATTGGAGAAGAAGCCATCAAGCATATTGGTTTGTACATCGACGGCGTTCGAAAGCTGCAAAAAAACATTCATAAAGACCACGCTAATTTTTTATTTTTAAATAGGAGAGGTAAAAAATTAAGTCGTATTATGGTGTTTAATATTGTTAAAGAAGCGGCTCAATTAGCGGAGATTCAAAAAAATGTTAGTCCACATACTTTTCGACATTCTTTTGCCACCCATTTAGTCGAAGGTGGGGCGGACTTAAAAGCAGTTCAAGATATGCTTGGGCATGAATCCATTACCACTACCGAAATTTATACCCATTTAGATACAGAGTATTTACGGTCTACTATTTTAAACTTCCATCCTCGGAATCAGCGAAAAGAGGTAGAAGGGGAATAAGTTAATGAGGTAATGAGTTGATAAGGTCTATTAACTCATTACCTCATCAATCTCATCACCTTCCTTCCAAGATACCCACCAAAATTTAAAGGAATTGCATCTTTATAAGTGTTCCTGTTCCCTAAAGTATTGAAATCTAGATTTTCCTTACTAACTTTGATAACTAAAAATATATTAGCTACCGAGTATGTATGATAAAATGATCACAGCAACGGTAAGTTCACAATAAATTTAAGCATAAATATACATATGAAAGGATTACAAAAAATAACTTACGCTACCTTTTGGAAAGGACTTTTAGCCTTAACAATTGCTGCTTTTATTAGCACAAGTTGTACCGAAGAGGCAAGAACTCGACTTTCTGCGAAGGCCAATGCTTTTGGAAAGGCCAATCATGTAGTCGTGATTGCGGATAAAGATGTTTGGGAAGGAGCCGTTGGAGATACCTTCCGTTTCTATTTTTCTTCTGCCTTCCTCATTTTACCACAACCAGAACCGATTTTAGATTTGAAGCATTTTACGCCTTCAGATTTAGAAAAAGATCCGATTAGAAAAGAGTTACGAACTTATATCTACTTAGCAGATATGACCGACAAATCTTCGGACGCCGCCAAACTAATGGGAGACGATGTAGGGCCAGAGCGAGTCCGTAGTGCTACGGAGGGCAAAGGTTATGGAAATATTCAAAAAAAGGATAAATACGCCTATGGGCAACTGAACGTATTCATGTACGGAACGAGTCAAGAAAGTCTGTTAGCTAATATCAAAAATAACTATTCGACGATACTGAAGCGGATTAAAGAAAATGATGCGGAATTAATCGAAGCGAATATTTATGCTGGGGGAGAAAGTTGGAGAGCGAAGCAAAGTGTAGATTCAACGATGGGGGTGCAACTAAAAATCCCAGCAGATTATTTTGTGGCATTAGAAGAAGAAAATACCATGTGGCTACGCAAAATGACCAAAGAATTCAGTAGTAATATTATTCTCCATAGAATGCCCTACACTCAAAAAGAGCAATTAAGTTATCAAGGAATTAAATCCCTAAGAGATTCCATTACCAAGCAGTATGTGTCTTCCGATATTCCAGATTCTTACATGCTGATTAATGACGTGGATTTACCGATGTTTGTCAAAAATGTAGATTTTAACGATTATTTTGCGGTAGAAGCTAAAGGGATTTGGGAGTTGAAAAATGATTATATGGGCGGACCATTTATCAGTTATTTAATCCACAACCCTAATAATAATGAACTCTATTTGCTCGATGGATTTGTTTTTGCTCCTAGTAAGAAAAAACGAGAATTAATGCAGTATTTAGAACATATTTTGAATACGGTGGAGTTTAAAACTTAAGGAATTTTCAATTTTCAAAAAAAGCCCATCAAAATTAATTGATGGGCTTTTTTATAGGCTATTATTAGTTCTGGAGGCTGTTCTATTGCCAGTATTTTATAGGAAGACTAGTTTTACTGCCTCCTGAAATTACTGCCTACTGAATCAATTTGCCTTATAATTAGAATATTCTTCTTTAATGAATTTTTGTAATTCATCTACGCTATTAAATTGCTCGAATATTTCTTTAAACTTATTATTGCGGGTACTGCTGGCAGGAATAACATAACTGAAAACATCTTTATCAGTAATCTGTTCGCCACTCAAAATAATTAATCGCTCTACCACATTTCTCAATTCTCTAATATTACCTGTCCAGTTGACATTTTGTAGCGCAATCATCGCCTCCTTAGATGCCTTTTTAACTGCAATACCATATTCTTGGCAAATAATGGTAATGAAATGGTTGACCAAAGCAGGAATATCCCCTCGTCTATTATTCAACGGTGGTACGTCGATGATGATAACGGCTAAACGGTGATATAAATCTTCTCTAAATCGACCTGCTGCAATTTCGGCACGTAAATCTTTATTCGTTGCGGCTAATACCCTTACATCTACTTTGATTTCTTTATCGCCACCAACTCTAGTAATTTTACTTTCTTGTAAAGCCCGCAATACTTTCGCTTGCGCCTTTAAGCTCATATCTCCGATTTCATCTAAGAAAATCGAACCACCATTAGCTTGCTCAAATTTTCCAACTCTATTTTTATGCGCACCGGTAAAAGAGCCTTTTTCGTGTCCAAATAATTCGCTTTCGATTAATTCGGAAGGAATTGCAGCACAATTTACCTCAATAATTGGAGCGGTTGCCCGACGACTTTTTTGATGAATCCATCTTGCGACCAATTCTTTACCAGAACCATTCGGCCCGATCACCAAAACTCTAGCATCCGTAGGCGCTACTTTTTCTATATCATCTTTTACTTTGGCAATAGCAGGAGAAACACCGATGATTTCTTGGGTTTTGCTTTTAGATACTTTCTTTCGTAAAACCTTAGTCTCAGAAATCAAGCTAGATTTATCCATTGCGTTACGCAAAGTAATCAACATTCTATTCAAATCTGGTGGCTTAGAGATAAAGTCAAAAGCACCTTTTTTTACAGCATCTACGGCTGTGTCAATATTCGCATGTCCCGAAATCATGACTACAGGCGTATCTGGTGCCAATAGTTGAATTCGTTCTAAGGCATCCATTCCATCCATTTTGGGCATCTTAATGTCCATCACCACTACGTCATACTGTGCTCGTTTGAGTTTGACCAGACATTCTAAGCCGTCTCCAGCTTCATCCACATCATATTTCTCAAACTCTAAAATTTCACGGAGGGTTCTTCTGATACTTTGTTCGTCATCGACGATTAATACTCTTGCCATTGGCGAAAATTATTTTATTATTTTGAATAGTGTTTCAATAATCAATTTAATATTCTGGGTATATCAACATGTAAAGTGGCACGAAAACTAAGGGAGCTAAACTTTAGAAAAATTCTACCTTCTGATTCTCAAAGAATTGATGTGTTTGTATCTTAGTGTAGCCTTGATGTGAGATCAGTTTCTATTGCATGATGTTAGGCTATAAGTGCCTAAAAAGTGTTTGGTATAACGCCAAAATTCATAAAAAAGTTACTATGAATTAACTTAAAATCAAATATGTTTTTTGCAATAAAATATTTTTGGTTGTTTTTTTTCTCAAACCAAAGAAAGTCAGACTCCAATAATCATTAATTTATCGGAGTTATTGACGACTAAATTATATGCAAACTACTTGAAAAATTGATGATAATCAACTTGTAATCAAATATTTACAAAATATATAAATTAGTTTCAGATAAAAAATAGCTACTACTCGGCAAAGGGCTAAAGGCAGAGAGCTAAGGGTTTTAGCTTAGGGGGAACGATTAACTACTTATGACTTGAAGGACTATCTTTCCCTATTTTTAGTTCAACATTTACCTTTTGCCCTTCGCCTGTAGCCGAGTAGTGACAAAAATTAACTTCAATCTCAAGAGGCTAGTCTAGTCTTGAGGTTGAAGTTGATTTTGAAGTTGTGATTGAATTTAAAACAATGGACTTTCATAATACCCTTTGTTTGCCAATCCTTGTAAGGCAGCCACTACGGTAGGTCGATCTTCTTGGTAAGTTACCCCATACCAAGTTGCATTGGTTGGAATTACAGACATTTTAATCGTTCCATTATTAATTAATTCATTAATGATTAGAGGGATATAATATTCTGATTTTGGATTTTTATAATTCTCTCTAACAAATTTTTCAAAGCCTACTTCGATTTTTTCAAAAAGAGAATGGTGGAAACCAAATAAATTCATCGAGACGATAGTTGTCTTTGGCAAAGCATGTCGTTTTTCATCTTCTGTATGATAGATGTGCCCATTTTTTTTGCGACCTACCCCCATTCTTTCTGTCATTCCTTGAAGATGCCCTTGTTCATTGGTATTACAAACGCCTCGATTGACTTCCCCGTGATCAGAGATGGTATTGCCCAAAATATAACCCACCATAGAATATAATGATGGAGAGGCTTCATTTCTTAGAAAATCTCCAACCAAACGATAAGCTTCTGTTCCATAATAATCATCTGCATTAATTACCGCAAATGGTTCATTGATATGATCTTTAGCGGCTAATACGGCATGTGCAGTCCCCCAAGGTTTTGTCCGTTCTGGCATGTCATCAATTCCTGGAACTTCAAAATTAATTTCTTGAAAAGCATAAGCTATTTCAATTTTTCCTTCAAATTTATCTCCGAATTTATCTTTGAATGCTTGTTCAAAACTTTTTCTAATCACAAAAACGACCTTTCCAAAACCAGCTTTGATAGCGTCATAAATAGAAAATTCCATAATGGTTTCACCACTAGGGCCAACGCCATCTAATTGCTTCAAGCCGCCATAACGACTGCCCATTCCTGCCGCTAATACTAATAATGTGGGTTTCATAAAGATTGGTTTTTTAATTTTTATGTTAAATAAATAGTATGTTTCTAGACTTCCTAGTATTTAGAATTTATACGAAGAGATTAACGTGAGTTTAGCTTTTTTGTTGGCATTTTAGGAAGGAATCACTTCTTTATCAATTGTCTAAGTTCTTGCCAAGTAATCAATTGGATGCCTGTTTCTTTTAAAATTTTTCGGCATTCCTCACTTGTGAAATAATCAAAATCTTGCTGTCGCCAAGCCGCCCCAAAATCTGGATGATTAATCGTAACCGCTTGCATTTCTGCATTATCATACCCAACATGGATAATCATTTCGCTGACTCCAACAGGGATATTTCGTAACATATTGGCATAGTATTCGGTTGCTCCTTTTTTAGCATCAGGTGGATTCAGCATAAAGATATTATCGATGACAATATCTGTTGGCAATATTTTCTCTGCCATAGCAGGAAATTGTTGTAGGCCAGAAGCTGGTATTAATAATGGCAAGCCGTATTCCCGTCCAATTTTTAAATAAGTCTCAAAATATTTAGGATTAAACAAACAGCCCATGTGGCTATCCAAATGACTGACATTTACCCCAAATGCCAATGCTCGTTCTACTTGTGCTCTTAACTCTTTTTCAACCTCAGCGATACTTGCTTTTCGAACTACATCTGCGCAATTATCATATAAAAACCCTTGTTCATTGACCAAACCAGGTACTTTCGGGCTAGGCGTAACTGAACCCCATTTATAATCCTGCCATTCTGCGGTTAAGGTAAGATGTAATCCCAAATCTACTGAAGGATTAGCTTTGGAATAATTAGCGATTTCTGGAAACCAAGGGCAAGGCACTATAATACTCCCAGAGTTGACTATGTCTTTTTCAAAAGCAGCCACACTAGCCGCATTTACGGAATGAGAAACGCCCAAATCATCTGCATGAATGATTAATAATTTAGCATCTTTTGCATAGCCTAATCTTTCCGCAAGATTCGCTTTTTGTGCCATGCAAGAAGTGGTGGCTAGCAGCACCAATAATAAAAGGTAATTATGATTTTTCATTTTTATTGTTTTCCCAAAGATAAAAATAGGAAGTTAAAGTTCCATTTTTTTTGTAATTTCAACTTCCTGTTTAATCAATAAACCTAATTATGCCGACGATCCCTATTGCTCAATTACCTCAACAAGTTGTTAGTAAATATTCAACCACTAAGGAAATAAAATTGCACTATCTGGAAGCAGGAGGCAACTCAGAAGCGAAAGACGTGGTCTTAATGCTACATGGATTTCCAACTGCCGCTTATTTATGGCGAAATATAATGCCTAAAGTAGCCGAAACGCATCGAGTAATAGCCTTAGATTTACCTGGGTATGGAAAATCGGAGAAGCCATTATCGCCTTCTTATAGTTTTAATTTTTATACAAAATTATTGACAGAATTTTTAACCCAATTAAATATTCAATTGGTAAATTTAGTAGTGCATGACCTCGGTGGTCCTGTTGGCTTACATTGGGCGATTAGAAACCAACCAGCGGTTAAGCGTTTAGTGTTTATGAATACTTTAGTTTATCCTAATTTTAGTTGGGCGGTTATTGCTTTTATCCTTGCTTTGAAGACGCCTTTCCTAAAAGGTTGGATCACTTCGGCTAATGGGATAGCTTGGGCAATGCGTTTTGGGGTAGAAAACAAAACTAGAATAGCGGGTGAATTAGTAGCCAGTTATCAAGATCCATTTAAAGAGAAACCAGCTAGACAGGCTTTGATAAAAAGTACGTCTAATATGAGCATCAATGGGTTTAAAGAAATAGTAGAAAAGTTGCCTTCTTTTACGGTTCCAGTACGAGTAATTTATGGAGAAAACGATCGAATTTTACCCAAAGTAGCTGATACGATGCAGCGTATTAAAAAAGATTTACCGCAAACTGAAATTACCGCCTTACCAAATTGTGGTCATTTTTTACAAGAAGATGAACCTGAAAAGATTAGCGAATTATTGAGTACCTTCTTAAATAAATAATAGACTATCTTCGGCGAAAGGCTAAGAGGTTGTCCTACGAATAATTTCAGCATAAACACTAATAATGAAAAATACTTTTTTACTCAAGTCCTTTTATAATTTTCTCGGCGCAACTAGTATTGGTAATGGTCTGTGGATGCTTTTCTTTGCAGAAAATTGGTACCTAAACTTACCTGCGGGTATAGAAGATACGGGACCATTAAATACACATTTTGTTCATGATATAGGCTTAGTTTATTGCATTGCTGGTCTAGCTGCTTTTTATTGTGCTAGACATATTTTTGATTGTAAAGCAGTACACATCGGACTTACTTTATTTACGGTAGGGCATGCTTTAATTCATGTCGTGGAAATTTTGATAGGTTTATTGCCACCAAGTCATTGGTTAATAGATTTTCCTTTATTATTTGTTCCTGCACTTTTAATCTTAGGAATTACCCCTTTCGTCCTTAGATTGAATAAAACGGATGTAGCATGAAGCGGGAATCAATTGTACAAGTGATTATTATTTTGGCTGGTCTTTTTGTTGGTGCTCATTTTTCTAAGATTTCATATCAAGAGCATGAAAAACTGGGACATGCTGATTTAAAGGGACATGTAGCCATGAATCATGGTATTTTGGATATTTCTCAAGATAGTATCCTGCCTCAAATAGAAAAACTAACCTTAATAAAAGACCCTATGAGTGGCTGGAATATTCATGTAGCCGTTAATGATTTTCGATTTGCTCCAGAAAATGCGAGCAAGGAACACCGAAGAGGAGAAGGACATGCACATCTATATATTAATGGTAATAAAATAGCCCGATTGTATGGTCCTTGGTTTCATATTCCAGAATTTATAAAAGATAAAAATGAAATCAAGGTAACCTTAAATAGTAATGACCATCAAACGCTGGCGATTGGGCAAGAACCAATTGAAAAAATTATTCTGAAGAATGTTGAGTAAGGGAATAAGAATTTAAATGGCGCTACGGTAAAAAATATGGGTAGCTAAAAATGCCGGACAATTCAGGAGTGTTGTATTATTCGTTATAGTAGCGATGTATAAGTAACACGACTCTCCCGAGTCGTCACCCGCAGTTCTCACCGTAGAACCATTAAATTTATCCTTCTATTCCCTTAATGCTATTTCAATGTTTTTAAAGTAGCGGATTATCTCTTTAAGAAACCTGTTGCCGATGCTTTAAAAATAAAACTAGACTTGTAATGCCTAGGAATATACCTATCCCAATAATAGCATATTGCACTTTATCAAAGTAAGTAGCAAAAGAGGTGATTACAGTAGCACCTCCTAACCAAATAGCTAAAGCACTAATCCAACAACAACTAATCCCTAAAAAGAAAGCGATGAGGCTACCAATTAATGTTTTTTTAGGAGTGATTTTCATTACTTTATTTTAGGGCACTTAAAGTAATACTAGAAACTAAGGAAGCTATGTTTTTTGCTTCTTTACTAGATAAATCAAAATCCATCTGCTTGGCAATTTTCTGTACCATTGGATCCGCTATCATTAATTCTAAAGGAAAAGTCTTTTTTGATTCCACTTTTATTGCCTTAAAACCTGCTGCCTGAATATATGCTAAATACACGTCTAGTTTTTCTGCCCCAGCTACACAAGCGACATGTCCTGCTAAAGAATTTTTAACAAAATCTGGTAATTCTCCCTCTAGTACAATATCTGAAATAGCCAATTTTCCTCCAGGTTTTAAGACACGATACGCTTCTTGAAAAACAGCGCCTTTGTTAAGGGATAAATTGATAACACAATTAGAAATTACATGCTCTGCAATATTACTTTCTAATGGTAATGCTTCAATATCTCCTTTGACGAATTCGACATTTTTGTAATTGCTTTTTTTAGCATTTTTCTTAGCTAGGGCTAACATTTCTTCGCTCAAGTCAACCCCCATGACTCGTCCTGTTTCCCCTACTTGTTGAGCGACTAAAAAGCTATCAAAACCTGCGCCTGAACCAAGATCTATTACTATTTCTCCTACTTTAATATTTGCCAATGCAGACGGATTACCACAGCCGACTCCTAAATTTGAACCTTCTGGTACCGCATTTAATTCTGCTTCTGAATAACCAATTTCTTTGCCTACTTCATCGGCTAAGCCACCAGGGCTACAGCAGGAAAACAATTTATTGAAAATACTACTTTGTGCCGTTGCTAATTTTCCATAACTAGCTACGACAGATTGCTTAAGGGCATTTGCGTCCATAATTTTACATTTTAAATGGTGAATGATGCCTGTCTATCGACAGGTAGTAATTTTGAATAGCGGAATGTTGCTTCAAAATTTATTACAGACGCAATATGCAGGTAAACTTTAGGTAGTACACTTGATGTAGGTCAAGAAATGGCGAGTTTTTTTCTAATTCGACTTAATGTTTCAGGTTTGATTTGTAAATAGGACGCTAAATAAACCAATGGAACTCTGTGCAAAAGACTTGGATCTGTTTTTAAAATTCGTTGGTAGCGCTCTTTAGCGGACAAATCATTGATAAATCGGGTATAATCTTCTATAATTAGGAATTCATTTTCTGCCGCCATTCGACCGACTATTTGCCAAAAAGGATGTTTGGTATATAAGGTAGTCAAATCCGCATAATTAAAAATAGTTAGTTCACAATCTTCTATTGCTTGAATAGACAAGTCACTTGGTTGTTGAGTAATGACACTTTTATAAGAACAAGTAATAGTGTTTTCTTTACAAAAACAGGTCGTGATTTCTAGTCCGTCTCTTAAATAAAAAGTACGAAACAAGCCTTTTTCAATAAAAGCGATTTGGTGACAAATTTTGCCTTCTTCTAATAAAAAGGTTCCTTTTGTTAGGGTTTGCTTTTTTAAAAAAGGCAAGGCTAATTCATAAGCGGCATTTGTGAAATGGGGGAACTGTTGTAAGTATCTTTTTAGGCTATACATTATTTTATATTGATGGGTATTTGCGCTAAGTTAATACTTTTAAAGTAGCCGAACAATCTCCTTGACAAGCCTGTGTCAAGCTCAATAATATTCTTTTTTGCGTTTGTAAGGCTTCTAGTTGTGCCTCTATTTTTGCGAGCTTCTCCTTGACCAAAGGACTAATTGTACTACAAGAAACCATATTCAAAGCATCCATTCTTCGTAAATCCTTAATCTCCTTTAAAGTAAACCCTACCTTTTTAAGCTTTTTGATAAAATTCAATTCTTGTAAAATACGATCGTCATAAATGCGGTAATTATGAGGACTTCTCTGATGTTTAGTTAAATTTATTAAGCCGATTTTTTCATAATATCGTAAGGTATCCTTGCTAAATCCGGATTGTTTGGCTACTGCTCCTATTTTCATGATCGACTGTCTTTAATAGTGTTTATTCTAAATGAAATCGTATGATAAAATTTGAGTGATGAAAATCAAAGAGTTAGTGATATTCAAAATTCAAAATTTTTCATTCAGAATTAAGTCTAATCTATTGCTAATTCTTTGGAAGATAAAAATTCCTTTACGCCTGTTGACCCTGAAATTTGTAAAGCCAAGCCATTCTCAAAAGGAAGTATCGAAAAATCAAATTTGAAGAAAGGACAACATTGTTTTTCTTTGCCAATAAATTCTAAAATTTTAATCGCTAAGTCCCCTTCATCGGCAAAGTAATAAATATACCCTTCTTCTAATTCTACTTTCTTGGTTAAATTAGGGAAAATTTCAGTTCTTAGCAAGGCAATTCTATCTTGTAATTCAGCCGAGGTTAAACTACAACTCAATGCTCCTTCAAAGACGGATAAATGTTCTTCCCAAGTTATAGGAGAAAAGGCGGTCTTTTGACCACTTTTAAATTTGTTCATCACATAACCTGAGCCTAAAAATAACGCTAAGAATACCCAACCTGAACCTAAAATAAATAATTTGAAATTTTTCATTGTTTTATTTTTTCCGCCAAGTTAAGCATTGGAGTATAGTCTAAGGTCAAGCTTTTTAACAACAATTAACAGTTTAATCAAGCTGTGCCAACTATTTTCCTCCTAATGAATTAATTTTCTTTTGTTTTTTCTGTAATTTCAACATTAATTTAAAAAAAGTAAAAATGAAAAATTGGATTGGAAAATCTCTTTTTGGTATTGGTATTTTACATACTTTAGTAGGAGTCCTTCTATTAACACCTTTAGTTGGTGAAGAATTACTAGCTGATGGTTTATTCAATACGATTAATGGACAACCAAAAAGAGAAGCCTTTCTTTGGTTTTTAACGAGTGGCTTTTTTATGTTAATCGTTGGCGGATTAATTAATTCCATAGAGAAGAATCGTGGAAATATTCCTACCTTCTTGGGCTGGTCTTTATTAGCTACCGCTTTATTCGTTATTTTCTTTTCTCCTTTATCAGGAGCTTGGTTAATATTAATTCCTGCAACTGCCTTGATATTAAAAAATAACAATAAGGTTGAAACTCCAAGTCGACAATAGATGGAAGGGGCATTTAAAATAGAAGTTCGCAAATCTACCTTAGCAGAAATTTTGCCATTGCGCCATCAATTTTTGCAAGCAATCAATTGCCAAATCCGCTATGATTCTTGCCATATTCGCCATTGGGCAGATGAATATTTGTTAATTTTAGATGGGAAAAAAGTGGGCTATGGTTCGACAAATATACTATTCAGGCAACGCAAGTAGTTAATTACTTCGTAGTATAAGGAAAAGGAAAATATATGGAAAAGATTCGATTTTGGTTTGTATTTGTTTTTTGTGCTATTGGGATTCAAGCAATGGCGCAATCGCCTTATGAATTAAGTTGGAAAAAAGATGGTGGCTTAGTTGCTTTGGCAGGTATTACTTCTGGACTTGGGGTGCATCTCCGAACTAATTTAACCGAATTAACACCGATAGATTTAGAAACTTTAAATGTGAATCAGGTTAACTCCTTTGATCGTTTTGCTACTAATTATTATTCGCCAAAAGCAGACAAGGCGAGTGATGTTTTTTGGATAGGTACTCAATTTTTTCCCGTTCTTTTTTTAGCAGGTGAGAAAAGCCGTAATGATTTTAGTAAAATTGCTGCAATCTATAGTGAGACATTTTTTATTACAACAGGAATTACCTTATTAATCAAAACAACCGTTAAAAGAAATCGCCCTTTTGTCTATAACCCAGATGCCCCCTTAGATAAAAAAACGGCTAGAAATGCCAGAACTGCTTTCCTATCTGGTCATACGTCTATTAGTGCCGCCAACTCTTTTTTTGCGGCAAAGGTATTTGCTGATTATTATCCAGAAAGTAAGTGGAAACCAGCGGTATGGACAACGGCTGTGGTTATTCCTGCCATTACAGGTTATTTGAGAGTTAGAGCAGGAAAACATTATCCGACCGATGTTATTGCAGGATATGCGTTAGGTGCTGCTGTGGGCGTTTTAATTCCACATTGGCATAAAAAGAAGCGAGAAAATATTAGTTTTTATGGAAGCCCAACAGGCATGTTGGTGCAGGTAAGGTTCTAAATTAGTGATGAGTTATAAGTGGTGAGTGATGAGTGAGTACTCATCACTCACCACTTATAACTCATCACTAATCACTATTTTATCTCCCAAGTCGTTCCTCCAGCAATCATCGCATCCAAATCACCATCTCCTAACTGGTCAACTGCTTCGTCTAATTGAGCAAATAACATATCATCATAAGTCGGTCTTTCGGTAGAATAAATCACGCCAAAAGGTCTTGGTAAAGCGTCAGGATTAGTACGTGGATCATCAAAGAAACGCGTTAACATTTGTCCTTTGATTTGGTCATGTTCATCGTGAATCCATAAATCATCTACCGTATATTTACCCTCATTTAAATCCACAATCTGCGGCTTAAATCCATCTAGTCGAATCCCTTTTGAACCGCCACCAAAAATTAGTGGTTGTTCGTGTTCTAAATAAATCGTCGTATCAGGTCTACTTTTCTTTTCGGTAAAAGTGAAGAAAGCACCATCATTGAAAATATTACAATTCTGGTAAATTTCTAATAATGCGGTTCCTTTATGGAAATAACTTCGCTTCAACATCTCCTTCAGATGCTTCGGATCTCTGTCCATTGAACGAGCGATAAACGTAGCATCTGCGCCCATTGCCAACGCCAAAGGATTAATCGGGTGATCTAAAGAACCTAAAGGACTAGATTTGGTCTTTTTTCCAACCTCAGACGTTGGAGAATATTGCCCTTTGGTCAATCCATAAATTTCGTTATTAAATAATAACATATTGATGTCCAAATTCCGACGCAAAGCGTGAATCATATGATTGCCACCAATGGAGAATCCGTCTCCATCACCTGTTATCATCCAAACATCTAAATCAGGATTCGCCAATTTCAAACCTGCTACTACCGCAGGGGCACGACCGTGAATAGAGTGCATGCCATACGTTTCCATGTAATAAGGAAAGCGAGAGGAACATCCAATTCCAGAAATAAAAACCGTATCGTCTTTATTTAATTCCAATTCTGCTAAAACCGATTGCACTTGCTTTAAAATGGAATAATCTCCACAGCCCGGACACCATCTTACGTCTTGGTCAGTTGCAAAATCTTTGGCTTTTAATTTTTTTATGACTGTATCTGCTGGTAAAGTAGACATATTTTTTAGTTACCAGTTGCCAGTTGCCAGTTATCAGTTGTCAGTTCATCTCTCGAACTGGCAACTGGTAACTGGCAACTGGCAACTGTATTCTTTAATAAGTTTCACAAACGCTTCCCACAAAATGCTTCAATTCTGCCTTAGAAATTGGCACCCCTTGAATTTTATTATATTGTAAAAGAGGAATCTCGTATTTATCTCGAATGATTTTAGCCAATTGCCCATTATTGATTTCTGGTAAAATGACCTTATCAAAACTGCGTAATAGTTTACCTAAATTTCTTGGAAATGGATTTAAATAACGCAAGTGAGCATGGGCGATACTATGTCCTTCCATTAATAGCGCGTCTACTACTGATTGAATGACACCGTAAGTAGACCCCCAACCTAAAACTAAGACATTTCCTCTAGTTGGTCCATTATCAATTTCTTGTTCTGGAATATGATTGGCAATTTCGTCAATCTTTGCTTGACGAATCTTCGTCATGTATTCGTGATTCGCAGGATCATAAGAAACATTTCCTGTATTGGCTTCTTTTTCTAAACCACCTACTCTGTGCGCCAAACCTTTAGTACCTGGAATTGCCCAACCTCGAACATGTTTTTCATCTCTTGCGTAAGGCATAAACTTCGCTTCTTCGTCATCTGTCGGTGGGACAAAATTCACTTCGATTTCAGGAATATCTGCCGCTTTCGGAAAATTCCAAGGCTCTGCACCATTCGCAATATATCCATCACTTAATAATATAACTGGCGTCATGTGCTGCAAAGTCATTCGACAAGCTTCATACGCTGCATCAAAACAATCCGATGGAGATTTGGTCGCAATAACTGGTAGTGGACTGTCTCCATTTCTACCATAAAAAGCTTGTAATAAATCTGATTGCTCTGTTTTAGTTGGTAATCCTGTAGAAGGACCACCTCTTTGCACATTCACAATAACCATTGGCAATTCTAACATCAAGCCTAAACCAATTCCTTCACCTTTCAAAGCAACCCCAGGACCAGAAGTACCCGTTATCGCTAAATTACCACCATAAGCAGCACCAACGGTGGCACAAACGGCTGCAATTTCATCCTCTGCTTGAAAAGTTTTGATCCCAAAATTCTTATAACTAGCTAAGCCATGTAAAATATCAGAAGCAGGTGTAATAGGGTAGGAGCCATAAAATAAAGGCAACTTTGATTTCTTCGAAGCCGTCACTAAACCCATAACCAATGCCTGATTTCCCATGACACTTCGGTAAGTCCCTTTTTCCATTGGGGCAGGCTCAATATTATATGTCGTCGTAAAAGTTTCTGTTGTTTCGCCGTAATGATACCCCGCTTTAAGGGTTTTCATATTGGCTTCTAAAACATCAGGCTTCTTTTTAAACTTTCTATTTAAGTAGTCAATAGTGGATTGTAATTCCCGATTATATCGCCAATATAAAAAGCCTAAGACAAACATATTTTTACATCTGTCTTTTTCTTTCATCCCCAAAGGCGACTCTTTCAAACAAGTTCTCGTCAATTTGGTAACGGGCATTTCATAGACCGTAAAACCTTGAGCTTTGGCATCCTCTGTTGGCGTTGCACCATCGGCATATTTTGCCAAGCGCAAATTTTTCTTATCAAAACCATCTGTACTAGCGATAATCGTTCCTGCACGTTTGATTTGCCCTAAATTAGCTTTTAAAGCGGCTGCGTTCATTGCCACCAATACATCAAATTCATCGCCTGGTGTAAAAATCTTTTTACTACCAAAATGCAATTGAAAACCAGAAACACCTGCTAAGGTTCCTTGTGGTGCTCGAATCTCCGCAGGGAAATCGGGAAAGGTCGCCAAATCACTACCTGTCAAAGCGGTATCATTAGTAAATAAAGTACCCGTTAATTGCATCCCGTCTCCAGAATCTCCTGCAAATTTGATGGTTACTTCTTCTGTTATTTGAGTGGTTGTACTCATTGTTTAATTTTGAGATTAGAGATTAGAGACTTCTCGCATGGTTCGAATCTCTACTCTTTACTTACAAAAAAAGCCTCTCCTTACTTGGAAAGGCTAAATTGATTTTTATTTTATGACAAACCAATTACAGAACCTTTCCTTTATTTAAAAAAGGCGGCAACAACAATTGGTCATTTTTTTATTTAAAAAAGTCAAATACATATAAATCTAGTTACTATTTACCTTCTAAAAGGTTGCTAAAGGGAGAATAGTTTTTAAAAAAGCCCCTTTTTATAGCTTTTTGAGCCATTTATTAGAAGGAATTACAAAATTAGTCTTTTTCTATATTTATAAAAAACGATGGTGGAATATATGTATGTTTGTTAATGTTTTGTGTAATTCCTAGGGAAGTAGCGGACGGACTAGTTCTCCAAATCGAGAGACTTCACGGCCATGTGGATACCCCGATAGGCAAAAGGAGTGACATCCTACTTTCGTAAACTGTCTGATGGTGTCCGTAACTTGTTCAAATAGTGTGTATCTGTTTCTTTTACTATTATTACAAATATCCTACAAAAATAAAAATACTATGCTCCATTCCTACATTATCGACGACGAACAACCCGCCATCAATATTCTGACATCTTATGTCAAAAAAACGCCTTCCTTACAATTGGTGGGCAGTACGACCAATGCTTTAGCCGCTTTAGAAACTTTCAAAAAGGAAAAGATTGATTTGCTTTTTCTAGACATTCAAATGCCTGATATAACAGGTATCGAATTTTTACAGATTTTGGAAAACCCACCGATGGTAATTTTTACGACGGCTTACGAGGAGTATGCTTTGAAAGGTTATGAATTAGATATAATTGATTATTTGGTAAAACCAATTCCTTTTGCTCGTTTTTTAAAAGGGATAAATAAAGCTTTGAAATGGCAGGAAAAAAATACAGAGACTACTCCTCCAAAAGAGGCATTTTTATATGTAAAAGCAGATTATCAAACGGTAAAAATTGCCTTTTCGGATATTTTATACATTGAAGGGTTAAAGGATTATGTAAAAATTTATACCAATGGAAAAATGGTGATGACTCGGCTTAATTTGAAAGGCATTGCTGCAAAATTACCAGACGATCAATTTATTAGAGTGCATCGGTCTTTCATAGTTGCTTTTTCACAAATCAAGACTTTCCAGAAAAGTTTTATTCAGCTTGGTAAAAAGAAGATTCCGATTGGCAATGCTTATCAGGAAGATTTATTTAAGAGGTTAAGGTAGACTTGCATTTTTACATTTAGCGTAAATATAAAAGCACCAAAGCAATTAACGCAGGTAATGCCTGTACAAAAAATATCTTTTTATCTGCGGTCATTGCCCCATAAATACCTGCTATAGCAACACAGGCTAAGAAAAAGGTAGCTACATTAGTTTGCCATTGGCTATCTGTAATAAAAAACGTCCAGATCAATCCTGCCGCTAAAAAGCCATTATATAATCCTTGATTAGCTGCCATGGCTTTGGTTTGCGGAAATAATTCTTTAGGGAAACTTCTAAATACTTTTGGCCCTCTAGTTGTCCATGCAAACATTTCAAACCATAAGATATAAATGTGAATAAAAGCGATTAAACCGATTAGAATTTTAGCAAATAAATCCATGTTCTAATTTTTGTGAAGAATAAGTTGGTAAATGTAATGAATTAAAAACCTAATCAAAAACTAATTTTTTATTTATCCCTTAATCTTCGGCTACACTTTTTCCTTCTTTGTCTACACTTATGTTTTCTTGGTATCTATTTCCATTTTTAGGGGTAGGGATAAGCCTCATTTAGTGGTCTAGATATCGTAATCAGTAAATCGTAATTTAAAATTCATCCACCATAAAAAGATATACATGTAACAATTTTTACTTTTTATTAAGGGGTTTGGAAATAAATAAGCTACGCAAATTTTACGCAGGTATTTTTTTCTTTAGCAAGGCAAAAATTTTTAGCATAGCTGGGCTACGGTCAAAATTTTTAACGCAGCTAAAGGGAAAAAGAGCAAGTAAAATGCGTAGGTTATTATTTGCCAAAGCCCTAACCACCATTTATCAACTTAAAAAAAGTAATTATGAAATTTTCAAAAATGATTTTTATCCTATCTTTAGTTTTATGTTTTGTAGCTTGTAATAAAGACAATGATGTAAGTCCTTCAACTGAAACACCTACGACTACCACAATTGATGAAGGGAGTGATCCCAATTTCAAAATAGTCGCTAATACCGATGGTATCTTAAGCAATTTTACTCGAAAAGTAGTGGTTTTTGGCATAGATATTTATGCAGTTCCACAAGTAGCGGATGCCAAATTATTACATGCGGCTAATGTAATGGCACAATACTTAGACAATGACGAAGATGGCATGATAGATAACCAATTAGTCGTAGACAAAATGCTAGAAAAGAAAGCTTTTATGGTCATGTGGAATTCTGAAAATGATTTAAATGAGTTCCCTTCTGGCAGAGAAGGACAAGATTTAGGAAATGAGGAAACCAATCCTACTTATGTTTCTAGTGGATTATCGGGTAGATTTGACGCCTCTTTAGAAGAAGTTTTGCATATCATAACACATGCAGGTTATGCAGAAGCATATCCGAATGTATTCGGTGAAAGGGCAGGCACAACAATTTCTGATGCTATGGACAAAGCTAGAGGTGGCAATTTCACGTCTATTCCTAGTACTTACCCTGCTGGTGCTTGGTACACCTACGACGATAGCACTTGCGAGTATAACTGCATGGTGACGGAATACCATTATTGGGCTTTGACTTCTATTTTAGGTGCGCAAGAAAGCCGTTTAGGAGAAATTCAGCAAGAGTGGAAATTGAATACCTCTGCTAAAGTGCAAGAAACGGATGCTGCTGTTTATCAATTATTGACAGATCCACAGTATAAATTTCCTACAGTATTGCCTGATGGAACGTATAAAAGATAACTGTAACACAACTCTCTGAGTTGTGCCGAGTTTTTATACTACACAACTCAGAGCGTTGTGTTACCATCATCCTAAAATAAAAAAATCATGAATAAATTTTTGTTTGTAATTATAGCCATAACTTTCTTTTTCACCGCTTGTAAAAAAGAAACCTTAACCTCACAAGCTCCAGGGGAACTAAACGATATGCTAGGCATAGAAGCAGTTCCAACTTCATTAGGGAATAGTTATACCAGTAATTTTAATCGGTATACCAAAGTGATTGCACCGAATGGAAAAGCCATTCATATAGTAGCGCAAAGCAATATTAGGGAAGAACAAATTATTCGGTGTCGCAATATTTTGACGCATTATTTGACCGATTTAGAAGGTGCTCAATTTGGAAGCGATAAAGGGGCAATTGCCAATAAAATGGCGGATAATAATGCGATACTTACTTTATTAAACGGCAAAGACGATGGCAATAACTCCGTTGAAGTGGATGGACAACCATTATATGAGGAAGAGATTCAAGTGGAAGGACATACTTGGTATGTCAATCAGGATTATAATCATCGAGATGCAGCTTACGAAGAGATTTTACATTTAGTACATGATTATGGAATTGGCGTAGATGGTTCTAATTCCAATCCAGGAGCAGCACCTGAATTTCAGTCGGCAATTAGAGCCGCCCAAAAGAACGCTTTGGATAATCAATTATGGGGTATCGGTGCAGCCGATTGGATAAAAGAATTGTCGAATGAGAATAGTTTAACTCAAGAATATCTTGCTGCCTTAATTGATTCCTATTATGGACTTTGGGGCGCATTTACCGAAAATCCGACGCATGGCATGTGGGGGATTTATGTTGCCAAAACAAGAGCAGAAATTGCTACAGAAGATCCAATGGGAAAAGAGCTGGTTAGTAATAAATTTTTCCATTCCTACTTGACTTACAATGCTAGAATAGATGCAGGTTTTAGTGGTACGTTCAGCTTGCGATTTGATGCGACGATTCCTTACACTCATCATTCCAGATATTTAAAAGATATTACCCTTTTGGGGAATAATAATACCAATGTAACCGTCAATGAGTTGGATAATGATATTACTGGAAATGAAGGGATAAACACCGTTAATTTTTCTGGAAATATCGAGGAATACGAAATAGTTACGGCTGGAAATATTACAACTGTTAGGGATAAAATGGCGGATAGAGATGGAACTAATATGCTTAAGAAGATAGCGCATTTGCAGTTTGTTGATCAAAAAATGGATTTGTAAAAGGAGGTAGCGCTTTGATTCTTACTTATCAAAGATAGCTTTTACCTTAGATAGTAGATATGCCAAAAAAAATCAAATTTGGCATATCTAATTTACCTCACTAGACCATTGGTAAACCTAAGAGGCATTTAGAATCCCCCCATCAATATTAATAGTAGTTCCTGTTATCCAAGAGGAAGTTTCTGTAGCTAAAAATAAAGCCAAATTTGCTATATCGGAGGGTTTACCTAACCGTTTGAGTAAAGTCGCATTTTTAGCATTTTCAATGGCAGCTTCAGGGTCGGGAAACCCTTTTGCACTATCCCATAATAAAGGCGTATCTACGGGCCCTGGGCAAATAGCATTTACTCTAACATGGGGACTATATTCCACCGCCATTTGTTTCATTAATGCGACAGCTCCCGCTTTTGAAGCACAATAAGCAGGATGGCCAGGAAAACTTTTAAAGGCAGCGATAGAAGCATTGATAATAATATTGCCCTTTTCTTGTGCTAAAAAATGAGGGAGGGCATATTTACTAAGGTGAAAAATAGCACTCAAATTAGTAGCTAAAGTCTCCTCCCAAAGTGCTATAGGCATATCCGTAACCGTTCCTAAACCTAACATTCCAGCATTAATGGAGAGGAGGTCAATGCGACCGAAAGTTGATAGAGCCACTTCGACCAGTCGTTGATTCTCTTTTGGATCACTAACATCTGTAGGTACAAATACGACTTTATTATTAATGTGGGAAAGTGCATCGACTAAAGCATTACCTCGCTCTTTATTGCGACCAGAAAGCACCAAACTTGCGCCTTCACGAGCAAATAATTCCGCAATCCCTTTTCCCATACCACTTGTTGCGCCAGTAATAATCGCTACTTTGTTAATTAATTTTTGTTCGGGATGTTGTTGTGACTTTTTCATAGTATTTATGCTGGTTTCAAATATTCCTTTATTAACGGAGTAATTAAGAATATCATTCTTTAATAATTGAAATTGTCAGATTCTTACGTTGATTGGAACAAAATTAAGTATAGGAAACTCCAAAAACAACTCCTTCAGAGTTGAGAAATACTGCACTTCAATATTCAATTCTTTACTTTCAAAAAATAGGTTGACGTTCAAAACTGGTTATAGTATTTTGTAATAGTTTATTTTTGGATTTTATTTAGCTTAACTTTATCGAGGGAGTAAGAAAAAGATAACTTACCAAAAATAAAATATTCTTAATGACACCACAACATAAACTCACTTTATCTAAAGCCGAAATGAAAGATTATGGCTATAAAGTAATAGATGCTATAGTAGAACATTTCGATACTCAAAATGCTAAAAGCCCTGTTGCAATTGCTTCTCGAGAAGAAATGGATGCCATTTTTTTAGAAACAGCGCCAGAACAGGGAACAGATGCTACTAAAATTTTAGATTTTGTGATTGATAAAGTCTTGAAAGAAAGTAATATTGTTTCACATCCAAAATCCTATTCTTTTGTACCAGGGCCTAGTAATTATATAAGCGCGATGGCGGATACCTTGGCTACTGGATTTAATGTTTTTTCTGGTGGTTGGGCAGCTTCTCCTGCTGCTTCGGAACTTGAAATTGTCACGATAAATTGGTTGTTAAAATTGTTTAAATTTCCTACAAAAAAAGGAGGTGGTATTTTCACTAGTGGAGGGTCTATGGCAAATCTTACCGCTTTGGTAACCGCTAGAAGACAAAAATGTGGCGATGATTTTTCTAAGGCAGTTATTTATATGTCAGACCAAGCACACTCCTCTAATATAAAAGCGATTAGGACCATTGGTTTTAGAAAGGATCAAGTTCGGATTATCCCAACTGATTTTGAATTCAAATTCTCCTTAAACAAATTAAAAAATGCCATTGCTAAAGATCACTTAGCAGGTTTGCAACCATTTTGCCTCATCGCAACTGCTGGTACTACAAATACAGGTACCGTAGATCAACTGGAAGACTTGGCAAAAATTTGTAAGACGGAAGGATTATGGTTTCATATAGATGGTGCTTATGGTGCAGCTGCGATTTTGTCTGAAAAAGGAACAAAAGCTTTAAAAGGCATTCAAAAAGCTGATTCTTTAACCGTAGATCCACACAAATGGTTTTTCCAACCTTATGAAATGGGTTGTTTATTAGTGAGAAATCATAAATGGTTAAGTACTACTTTTAGTGAAAAACCAGAATATTTAAGAGATATAGAAGGCAACGAATCAGAAATTAATTTTTATGATTACGGTGTACAACTTACTCGTCGATTTAGAGCCTTAAAATTTTATATGTCTATTAAGACTTTTGGTTTAAGTTCGTTCAAAAAAGCAGTAACTTATAATATAGCCTTAGCCGAAAAAGTAGAACAACTTTTAAGAAAAAGTAAAAATTGGGAAGTGGTTTCTCCTGCAACTTTGGCTATCATTAACTTTAGGTACAACCCCATTCATCAAAGTTATGATGAAAAAAAATTAAATCAATTGAATCAAGAAATTTCTAAGCGAGTGGTTGAATCAAAAGAAGCTTTATTAGTCACCACTCTTTTAAATAACCAAGTGGTATTGCGAATGTGTTTAATAAATCCTAGAACTACTATGAATGATGTCAAGGAAACTTTGAACAAGTGCACTTCTTTTGCGGAGGAAATTATTAAGGAATAAGGTTTGGTAAGTACCTCCTATTAAATAATTGGCATCTTATAAAAAGGGTAATAAGTTAATGAGGAAATAAGATTCATGAGATAATATTGGAGATTTAATCTAAATTCCAACTCATCAACTCATTAAGCTTATCAACTTATTACCTCGAAAAAGTATCGATTACATTTATAGAGGTATTTATGACAAAAAATATCAAAAAATCATGAAATTAAGCATAGCAACTATTTTACTCTGTGCCTTTTTTTTCTACAGCTTAAACGCACAACAGGATACGCCAACAGCCAATGAGAAGTCCATTCATTTTGATTTCAATAAAAGTATAAAAAAACAGAATTATACTTTTGAAGGAAGCAACTATATTTTTGAAAAAGGAATAGATAAAGAATGCCTGTCTTTGGGATTCAATGGCGGTTTTAACCAATTAACTTTAGACGACCTAGCCTTAGATGGGAAGCAGAGTTTTACTGTTCAGTTTTGGGTGAAAACTACTTCAAAGGAGCCAATGGTATTGCTTGCTCAAAAACAATTTTCCAGTAAAGGAATCTACGACCAGAAAAATGCTGGCTGGCCTTTGTATCTATCTGGAGGAACTTTCGCATGGAGTATTGGCTCTGGAAAAAGACGATTGAATTATGAACGAGATAATGGCCAAATCATGCCCTTAAACGATGGGGAATGGCATCAATTGACCATGACTTTTGAAAAACCCAATGAGGAAATCCGATTATATTATGATGGACAACAGCAAGCAATTTATAAGGCTGGGTTTGATTTTGAAAATAATAATCCATTAATAATAGGGACAAGTCCTAATTCATTTGATTATGATAAGGATATATTGCCTGCTATTAAAGAGGGAGCAACAGAACTCCAAAAATTAGTGGACGCTTTTAATCAACTACCTGTATCAACTGTTACGGAAGCCGATTTTTTAAATTTGATAGTGGACTCCAAAGGACTTTACCTTCAAAAACTTGGATTAACAACAGTCGATACAGATAGTTTAAGAGAGCAAGAATTAAGTATTCTCGATAATTTGGTTGAACTCAAAAAAGGTTTGATGGATAACCCATATACCAGCTCACAAAACCATAATCTAACGCTCTTAAAGCCTATTTATGAACTATATTCTTTGAGAAATGGAATAGTTCATATCAATTTCCCTTAGAATGGATGTATAAAGATTTACACTTAACAGCCGTTACTGCCTACGAACATAATCAACCACTATATCTAGCAAATGTCGCCAAAGAATTATTTGCAGATGCGACTAAAAGTGGGATGGGGCGATTAGATTTTGCAGCAATTCATCGGTATTTGGAGAAGCAATAATTCGATAAAATTAGCCTGTTTGATAACGTTCATCAAACAGGCTGAATGAAAATAGGTATAAGGAAAATATATTTATGCGTTAAAAAATATTCGTTTGGCAAAATTGGCAAGAATTAAACAGAGAAGTTTGTCTAAAAAGGTCAAATAGTTGGAAAAAGAGGTCAAATGTTTTCTTGTAGGGAATGAAGGGATTTTATTCTTAAATTGTGAAGGTTTATTTTTACAAAAAAATACTGATGGAAAATACACTTTACAACCAGCTAGGCGAAGAAAATTTACAATTATTAGTCCATAAATTCTACGAATTAGTATTGGAGAACGATACCCTAAGTCCACTTTTTAATACAGACATGGAATTGGTGATTGCCAAACAAACAGCCTTTTTAACTCAGTTTTTGGGTGGGCCACAAAAGTATAATCAAACATACGGGCGACCCATGATGCGAGCAAGGCATTTGCCGCATAAAATTACCAGAGAAGCGGCTATGGAATGGTTGCGGTGTATGAATTTAGCGATTCGGACACTAGATATTCCAGATGATTTTAAGTTGACTCTATTTAATTGTTTTCCTCGTTTAGCAACGCACATGGTGAACAGTTAGCAGTTTTTAGTAGGTAGTAGCAGTCAACAGTCAGCAGTAGTTTAGGAATATTGTTTAAGCAGTCAGCAGTAAAAAGTAAGTTAGTGCTTATTGTTAACCCTTTTGCCCTTTAGCCTTTGCACCTTTATACCTTTGTAATTTCTCTTTAAAATACCGTCCTTGACGAGAAGGGGTAAAGTCCCAGTCCAAGAATAGCATCGGCGACCAGAGAGGATCAAATACCCAAACGACATAGGAGATTTCTTTTTCATCACAATAATTGGTGATTGCTTCTCCGTAAGATTCATCGCTAATGACGGGAATATGCGCCCCTTTAGCTTCGGGTTCACAAAAGCCAATTTCGGTTAGTATTATTGGATATTTTTCTTTCATATTGCCCCAATCAGCTATCCATTGGGCTTCCCAAGGTTGTGCTCTTTTTTGTGGATAAGGATGACTCACATAGCCGATACCTTCCGCATTGATGGGTTCTTTCTTCGCAGCTGTTAAATCATACGCCCAATTAAAACCAGCGACTAAAGGAACGCCTTTTCCTCCTTTTTGACGAATAGTTGCAATAATAGCTTCTATCATTTCTTTCCATTGTGCCCAAGTGCAGGCGCCTAATTTACCACCTTGTAAAGTAGGTTCATTAAAGAGTTCATAGAAAGCGACGGTAGGATTATCACCGTATTGTTTGGCAATGGTTGTCCAAAATTTTAAAGTTTGATTGAGGTCGGTTTGATACATTGGGGCTTGGTATTTTTCCGTTTTCAAATTCCCAATGCTATGCCAATCAATAATGACGTACATTTCTAATCCCGTTGCCCATTTAATGCCATCATCTAGTAATTTCAGATAGTCTTTTTTCCCTCTTTTCGCCCATGCGGTTGGATGGATTGGAAAGCGAACGACGGTAGCACCCCAATTTTTCATTTCTTGAAAATAGCGTTTGTTCCATTGCCCTTCCCTTGCTAATTTATTTGGATCACTTGTATTCAATCCACGAAAAACCATCGTTTTACCAGTTGCATCTACAAACTGATTGCCCTTGACCTTTATTCGGCTTAGTTGTGTATCGTTCTGTGCACAACTAGTACTAATCACCAAACCAAATAGCACAATAATAGGGTAAATTGAAAATCTAACTAGAAAGGTGGGTAGTTGAAGTTTGTTCATAGTATTGACGATTAGTTTAATAAAAGAAGGCTTTGACAATATTTATTTTTTGACGCTGAGAGACACTGTTTGAAGTTATGAGTTATTAAGTCTTTCCATAGAGAAAATTATATTCTATCCAAAAAGAGAAAACATAAAAAAGTCATAATAGTCAGCGTCTTTCAGCGTCAAAAAAAAGAACTACTCAGACAAAACATTATCATAAACCTGAACTCGTTCCCACAAATGATTAAAATCTTCGACAAATTTTAGGTGAATGGGTTCGGTTTGATAAGCATCTTGTTCTGCCTTACTTTTAAAATGGCAAATCCAAGCATAATCGTAGCTATTGTCTACGACATCTCTTGGGGTACCCGCTGGAGGACCATAAAACACTTTATAAATCTGTGGGCATTCTTTTAATTTACCCATTCCATTTTTAACAAATGCTGCCTTTTGTTCAGCAGTAACCTCTTCTTTCATCCAGAAAAAAACGGTGTGGATAAAAGCAGTTTCATCTTTCGTAGGTGCTGCTAAAGCTTTTTCGGCCGCAGCTAATTTTTCTTTTAAACTAGTAAGTTCGTTTTGCATAGTTGTATCGACTTGATTGCAAGCAGTTAATAAAAGTAAGATTAAAGGTAGTAAATATTTCATGTAAAAGTTTGATTAAAGAAAGACAGATTTAGAAACCCTAAAGGTACTGTTCCCTTTGGAAAAATAGCCATAATTAAATGGAAAAAATAATTCAAAAGGGGGCAATTGAAAAAATGTTATCTATAAGATAACTTAAGGAGGGAGCATCTTACCAACTATCTGTCAATCACTAATAAGCGACAACTAGTAATACTAATCTACCCTAGGATAGTATAATTAAGCACTTGCTGCTTATCTTTGTAGTAAATCGCATTGGTGAGGGTAAATTATTAATCATAAGCTGCCTATTGCTAATCGAATTGTTTTACACCTAATTGTTTTTTTATGAAAAAGATAAGCTATTCCCTTTTTTGTTGCTTTTTAGTCCTTGGGTTGACTGCCCAACCTAATAATGACATGGCCAATTTAATGTCTACCTTATTAGGCGATACACCAATAGAAGAAGATTTGCAAGAATTATGTGACCAATATGGCGGTCGAGTAACAGGAACAGAAGCGAATAGAAAAGCGGTAGATTGGGGCTTACGCAAATTTATTGACGCAGGCGTGGCTGCACAAAAAGAATCTTTTAAAATTGCTTCGCTTTGGGTCGAAAATTCGACAATTGCGGAAGTATCAGGAACGACTAATTTTACCCCAAAAGTAGTCGCTAAATATTTTTCTAAATCAACCCCTAAAGAGGGCATTACCGCTCCGATTATTGATGTAGGCTATGGCACAGCGGAAGATTTTGCGAAAGCAGGAACTGCCGTAAAAGGTAGTTTTGTCTTGGTAGAAAATGATTTATGTTTAGATGTAGATGGGCTTTTTACCGAATATGCCAACGCAGCTAAAGCGGATGCCTTAGCAGCTAAAGCAGGCGCAATTGGCATTATAAATATGGCATCTAGGCCCAAAAAATTACTCTATCGGTTTATTGCGTCAGATGGATATGATCACGGTTTGATTAATTTAGTAATGGGTAGAGAGGATGCTAAACGTTGCCAAAGAATATTAAGAGCAGATGGGAAATTAGATTTTTCAGCGACCTTAGATGTAGCGTATTCGGGCGAACAAACCAGTCATAATGTAATAGCAGAAATTAAAGGTTATGAAAAGCCTGATGAAGTCGTTCTTATTGGTGCACATTTAGATTCCTGGGGCTTAGGAACAGGGGCAAATGATAACGGTTGTAATGTAGCGATGATGATAGACATTGCTCGGCAAATGATTAAAATGGGGGTTAAGCCTAGACGAACGATTCGATTTGCGCTTTGGAATGGAGAAGAACAAGGTTATTTTGGCTCACAAGCTTATACCCAACTACACCAAGGAGAATTAGATCAGCATATTATGAAAATGTCCGTCGATATTGGAAGTGGTGCTATCATTGGCTTTTTTACCAATGGCCGTCCAGAATTGGCAAAAATAACGAAGGAAGTCATGAAACCTGTAGCGGGTTTAGGGGCTAATTCGGTCTTAGATATTCCAATCGTTGGGACCGATAATTTTGACTTTATGTTAGAAGGGGTCGGTAATTTAGTCGCTAGTCATAAACCCTTTAATTATGGACAAAATTATCATGCTGCCTCAGATACTTATGATAAAGTAGATTTGGAACAGTTAAAAAGAAATTCGGCGATTGTAGCGGCAGTTACTTTGGGTTATGCGAATTTACCCGATTGGAAAGTGAATTGGCAACGACAATCTAGAGCAGCAATTGCTAAAGAAATTGTGGAGAAACATAATTTAGAGTTTTCTATGCGGATGTTTGGTGTTTGGAAATCTTGGGTAGATGGTAGTCGTGGGCGGAAAGAATAGAGTATCAGTTAAAATAGTGAAAAATATCCATGTCCCTTCAATAATCTGTGGAAGCAATCAATACCATGGATTATTGAAGGGACACGGATATTAGACATTATGAAGTAGTAATAATTTTTGTAATGTCAATTCTTAATCTGACTATCTAAATAACTATAAATAGACTTTATTCCAATAGGTTAAGTGTTTCCTGAACTTGGAGTTCAGGAAACGCTTCCCGTATGGTTTATTTTAAAATAAAGCTCCTTTAAATCATCCCTGTCAAAAACCAAAAAATGGATACTTTTCAACAAGTATTTGCCTTACAGACCAAAGTCCATGACCAAGTAAATCGACGAAATTTACGGTCGGCAACAGCAACTCAATTGGATGCCTTAAAATTAGCACAAGGTTTAGACAATCCTAAATTGATGGCGTTATTATATCAAAACTTAGGGCAAATATTAGAACAAAAAGGAGATATTCAAAAAACGGTATATGCCTATGAAGCAGCCTTTAAAGCCTTGAATGAAGAGGATCATCAATTAGAAATGACTAGTCGGCGACTTCGAAAAGCTACTAAATCTTTCCAACGAGTCACCAAAATAGAAATTCCCGATGTATATAGTCCTACTGTAGCGAAATCCTTGGAATTGGCATTGAAATCAAATGATTTAAACCTCAACATTCTTATCCATATTGGGAATAGTTATTTTGCCCAACCGCAATTATTACCTGCATTAAATGCTTATGAACAGGTATTAGCGCAAACGAACATCGAGCAATATCCATTGCTAAAAGCGCAGACCATAATTAAAATTGGGGAGATTTTTCGACAGCAAAAAAAGCCTGCTTTGGCCCAAGAAAAAGTAACAACCGCTTTATCAATTTTTGAAGCATACGGAACAATGGAAGACCAACGATTTGCCATTGCACTACAAGCTAGATTACATTTTCAAGCGCAAGAAATACACCAAGCTATTCCCGCTTACGAGAAAACTGTTGCCTTATTTGAAAAATTGAAAGATTATAAAAATGCGGGAAAAGTTTTAGCGCAAATGGGGCAATTATACTTAGGTATTGGAGATTTTTCTTTAGCAAAATCTAGTTACGAACAAGCGCTAAAATATGCCAAAACAACCAAAGCCAAAGATTTAGAATGGCATTTGTTCTGGGGTTTAGGTTGTTGCTATTGGGAAGCAGCAAATTGGACACAAGCCGCTATTTATTTTGAAAAAAGTAAAACCAAAATCTTAGTCCGACAAAATAAACTCTATACGGATGAAGGCAAAGTAGCTTTTTTAGATAGTGTGGAAGATGTCTTTAATCGACTTATTGAAACTTATCTAAACATTGGCACCAAAGAAGCCATTCAAAAAGCTTTTGCTATTACAGAAACCGCTAAAGGGCAAGCTTTATCCGATTTAATGCAGGGAAGAGATAGGCGACGGGCGCAGCGAAAAAATTCGATGCTTAGTGATTTACCATCTGTTTTTCCAGGAGCAAATAACCCGATGCAACAAATGAGTTCGAATGTACCCATTATCCCTCCGATTACTTCTGATTCAGAAGACGATGAATTTAATCGAATTATTACCGCGTTTGAAGAGGAGGAACCACAGGCTATTATCCAACAAACGGCCAATAGTCTGGCTTCCCCAAATGCGATACCCGATTTTTCTTTTCATACCGTTGATAATACAATAGAACCGACTAAAAAGCTACCCGTTAGGGCGATCTCTAAAAGATGTTTCTTATCGTTTTATAGCCTAGCAGATAAATTACTGATTTGGCTAAAAAAGCCAAATGGAGATTTAGTTTTTCATCAATGGAAAATTCCTAAAGCCCAATTAGTTGCCAAAATAGATGCATTTCGAGCCGAAATGATGCAAGATGCACAAAACAGAGGATTGACGATGCTTCGAGGCGTCGAAAAGATTGGTGACGCCAATGCGGAAAGAGGCGTTATAACTATGACAAGGACTACTCAAAATACTGATTTTTCTAATTTGTCGAAAGAATTATACCAACAATTATGGCAACCTTTTGAAGTTGACTTATTAGTAGAAAAAGCAACAGTTGTAATCATTCCGCATGATGCCCTTTGGTTGTTTCCTTTCGCCGCTTTACAAACCCAAACGGGAAAGTATATAGGTACTCGGCATACAATATTGTATAGCCCGTCTATGAAAGCCCTTGCTCAAATAGATGGAGAAGCGCCTTATAGTAGTGTTCAAAATGCCAAGGCCTTAATCGTAGGAAACCCTACCATGAGCCAAGCAGATCGACGGTATCGTTTTAATGAATTAAAAGGAGCAGAGACAGAAGCCCTTGCTTTGGGCCAATTATTCCAAACACAACCTTTATTACAAGCCAAAGCGACTCAACAAGCAGTCGAAGATGGTGCGACCAAGGCCAATATTTTGCACCTAGCCACACATGGTATGGCGGATGAAGCCAATCCTTTAGATTCTTTTATCGTTTTAGCGGATCATTTTAAAGCGGATGGCTCTTTGGAAAAAGACGGTATACTAAAAGCAAGAGAAATTATGCATTGGTCGGTTCCTGCAGAGTTGGTCAATTTAAGTGCTTGCCAGACTGCTTTAGGTAAAGTTTCAGGAGATGGAGTTATTGGTTTAAGTCGGGCTTTTTTAGTAGCAGGTAGTCGAAGTGTTTTAGTCAGTCTTTGGAATATTAGTGATGTGGCAACTGCGGCTTTTATGCAGCAATTTTATCAGTATTATTTAGCCTCTGGCAATAAAGGATTGGCTTTGCAGCAAGCTATGGCAGACATGCAAAAGCAGTCGGATTATGCACATGTGGTTTATTGGTCAGGATTTACTTTGGTGGGTTCGGATGATTAACAAGAAAAGATCGCGTAGCCTCCCAACTCAATGTAGCACAAGTCAACCGTCCAGGAAAATCCTTAGCCGCCGCAAAAGCCTCAAATTCCTCTGACTCATTTGTTACAGTTCCATCAGGCGAGACAACTTGCTGAAAAGCGCCACAAAGTGCGAGTGCTTGCTCCATCGTTTTACCTGCTAAATTTTTAGCTAAAACGGAAGTCGAAGCCTTAGAAATGGCACAACCATAACCATGAAAATGAATGCTTTCAATCTTGTCATTTTCTACTTCTACAAATAGATTAAATCGGTCGCCACATAATGGATTATAGGCTTCTAGTTGATGGGTAGCATTTTCCTTTTTTTCGTAGTGAAAAGGAGTGTTATTATGCTTCAGAATAACGGTTTTATAAAGTTGTTTGAGTTTATCGTTCATTTAAGAAGGTATTAATGAAAAGAAGGTGATAATCATCATAAATGTAGCTAGCACCATTCCATAAAGCAATAACAACAGTAAAAAATAAACAATAGTTTTTATCCAACCTTTATACTACATTAAAAATATTATTAACAAGTTCGTTAAGGAAGGTGCAAATTTTTAAACGAGTCGCATGATTTTTTTGTCCGCAATTAGGGCAGAAATTCTCGGCCTTTGGTAAGTCCATTCACAATTTAAACAATGCGTTAGTTTTTGCATACCCTAAATATAAGAATTTAATAATTCAGACTGGTAGCGCAGGATTTATCCCTACTGATTACCCTTATCTTTTTAAAGACAAAAAATCCTCAATTTGTAGGGGGTTGGTGGATGTGAAATCGGTGTTTTCCAAAATAATTGGAGTTTACACTAAAAACATCCCCCTAGCCCCCTTCAAAAAGGGGAATTATATCCTGCTAATTAATAATATTTGTAATCAAATCAATCATAATTACCCGTTTAAAACTTATGGGTAATCAGTACGGATTTATCCTGTTCTGGATACAGGTCTTTAGGCCTGTATAATTTATTATTGCTTCAATCCATTAATAAGCTAACCTAAAGGTCAGCGTCCCGAACAGGATGAATCCTGTGCTACTGGTTGATTACCCAAAAAAAGCCTGAATGCCCTTCACTTCTTCCACTAAGAAATCTATCTCCTCCCGATTATTATAAATAGAAAAAGAAGCTCTAGAAGTAGCAGGAATACCATAAAAGTCCATCAATGGTTGGGTACAATGATGTCCTGCCCGTATGGCAATATTCGCTTCCCCTAGAAAAGTAGCGACATCATGTGGATGTGCATTTCTTAGTATAAAAGAAACGATGCCTGTCCTGTTTTTGGCATTGCCAAAAATTTCTAAATCATTAATTTTTAATAACTTTTCCCTTGCATACTCGCCTAACTCTTTGACGTAAGTTGCAATGGCTTTCTTATCCAATTGGTTCATAAAATCAATGGCATACCCTAATCCTATCACACCTGCAATATTGGTTGTCCCTGCTTCAAATTTCTGAGGTGCAGGAGCAAAAGTTGCATCTTGATAGGTGACAGTTCTAATCATATCGCCACCAAATTGATAAGGTGACATGGTTGCTAAATGAGCGGCTTTCCCATATAAAAGACCAATGCCAGTTGGTCCAAAAAGTTTATGCCCAGAGAAAGTGAAAAAATCACAAGCTAAAGCGGTGACATCAATAGGGTAGTGTGCGGTGCTTTGGGCACCATCCACTAAAATTGGAATATTTTGTTGATGGGCTAATTCAATCATTTTAGCTATTGGATTAATCGTCGCTAGAGAATTAGAAATATGTACAACTGCGACCATTTTGGTTTTAGCAGAAAGCATTTCCTGATAAGCAACCATATCCAAATTTCCAGCTTTATCAATAGGAATAATCCGTAAATTTGCTCCTTTAGCTTTGCATGCCATTTGCCAAGGCAATAAATTCGCGTGATGTTCCATCGCTGAAACTAAAACCTCATCGCCTTGTACTAATCGAGGTAATAAAAAAGAATGGGCAACTAAATTGATGGCAGCGGTTGTACCTGAGGTATACACAATTTCTGATCGATTACTTGCTCCAATAAAATCCGCTACCTTTTGCCGAACACTTTCGTATTTTTGCGTAGCTTTCGCTGCTAAATCATAAATCCCTCGGTGAATATTGGCATTTTCTTTTTGATAAAAATTGGTAATGCCATCAATGACGACTTGAGGTTTTTGCGTAGTTGCTGCACTATCCAAATACACCAAGGCTGGATGGTGTTGAAAAATAGGAAATTGCTGCCGAAAGATTGGTGTACCGAACATCTTTTTGAGTGATGAGTTATTAGTGATGCATAAAACAACGCTGTCAGCAAGTTAAACAATTTGAATATTATATTTAAAAGAGAATGTTGGTAACTCTTGTTTTTGTTGTTAGTAACTATTTATTTTGCTGATAATGAGTGTTTTGTGATGTTAGTAAAATGGCAGGTTAGTTAACAGGTAATTAATGTTAGTTGTATTCTAAATTGAGAGTTGTCAGACTAATCCAAAAAGAAATTTAATGAAGTAAGGGCGAAATCGTGATATGTTTCCCAACGTGCCGTAGGTACGAAAGATAGGTAGCCGAGAAAGAAGAATTAATATCCCCCAATTCTCGTGCCGTAGGTACGTAAGGTAATATACGAACTAAAATATCTTACGTACCTATCGTACGAAAAAAGGGTTAAATTTATAACAAAATTCTACCCATCTTGAGTATTTACGGCACGTCGGGTAACAAATTATAATTGCATCAAAATAAAGTTTTAAAATATATATATGATTACGGTAAACGAGGCTTTAGAGATTATAAATAAACATCAGAAAGATTTTGGAACGGAACGCATTCCAATAGCGGAATCTATCGGTCGGGTGCTAAAAGAAGACCTAGTAACTGATCGCCAACTACCGCCTTATGATAGAGTGACGATGGATGGAATTGCCATTCAATACGCCCATTTTGCGGATGGAAAACGAGCTTTCCCCATTGCAGGAATAGCGCCTGCTGGTGCGGCACAATTAACTTTAGAAAAAGAGGGTCATTGTCTAGAAGTCATGACAGGGTCGATTATGCCGAATAAGGTAGATACCGTCATTCGGTATGAAGATGTAGTGATTGAAAACGGTATTGCAACCATTCAAGTAGATGCCTTAAAAGAAGGACAAAATATACATTGGAAGGGGAGCGACCGTCAGAAAAACATCTTAGTTGTGCCTTATGGAACGGTTATTTCTCCTGCGGAAGTTGGCGTAGCGGCAACGGTTGGAAAAACGCACTTAAAAGTCGCTCGTTTACCAAAGTCCATTATTATTTCTACAGGAGATGAATTGGTAGAAATCGAAGAAACCCCTTTACCTTATCAAATTCGAAAATCCAATGTGCATCGCTTGCGAGCGACTTTAGCCAAATATAAAATAATAGCCGACCGTCATCATTTGGATGATGATATGGAAGAGATTAAAAAAGATTTGGCGAAAATTATTGATCGATATGAAGTGGTCATTTTAAGTGGTGGGGTATCTAAGGGGAAATTTGATTTTTTACCCGAAGCATTAGCTGCTTTAGGGGTTGAAAAGCGCTTTCATAAAATTAAACAACGACCAGGCAAACCATTTTGGTTTGGTAAAGCACTCAATGGTACTTTAGTTTTTGCTTTGCCTGGCAATCCCGTTTCTTCTTTTTTATGTACTCAACGCTATTTTGTCACTTGGTTGACGACTAGTTTAGGTTTATCTAAGGAGACTATTCCGCATGGTATTTTGACTAGAGCAACCACTTTTAAACCAGACTTAACTTATTTTTTACAAGTCAAAGTGAGTTATAATGAAAAAGGGCAAATTTTAGCTACACCTGTAGATGGCAATGGTTCAGGAGATTTGGCAAATTTGGTAGATGCAGATGCTTTTTTACAATTGCCTAGAGGGAAGAATTTATTTGAGGAAGGGGAAGTTTATCCACTATTATTCTATCGGTGAATTTAAAGTGAGGGTTCTATGGTGAGAACTGTAGTTGGATGATGATAAATAAAGCACACGACTAAGGAGAGTCGGATTACACTTGACCGTCGCAGAAATAGAGAGATACAGTTTGTCTTTATTCTCTATTCTCGCCTCTCTACTCTTAAAAAACACCTGCCCCGACCGATAACACAAAACCACTATTCACAAATGGATTAAAACCCACATTTTTCCAACCCAATCGAACGCCCCAGAAATCAGGACCAATAAAGGTTAAAAATTTAAGCGGTGTTTTGGAAATATTAACCCGAATTTTGATGCCTAACTCAGAGGTAAAGTAGGCTTTGTATTTGAATTTTTCTGCTTCATTATTGGTGTCTAAAAACTCGTAACCAAGACCAATATAGCTATCTACCCATTTAGCAGCAGAACTGGTATGGACAATTTGATGCCCAAATAACCTTTGCAAGGGAAGGTTGATAGAGTCATTCACAAAAGAATCGCCCAATCCAAAATAGAATTTATTATAAAACCAACCACCAGTCATAGGCGCTTCGACATTTTTAAAAAGCAATAGAGGCATTGCAAAACTAAGTCCATTACTGTCATCCCAACGGTATGCCACACTAACAGATTTATAAGAATCATCTGTTTTCGCCCATTGTTTAATTTTTCCATTTCCACTTACCTTATTGATATCAGGCCATTGGTGTGGTTTTTTATTTTTCATTAAATGGTCAAGTGAGCTATCTATTCTTTTCTCTTTTTTTACTTTTTCATAATTAGGATAAGGGCGTAATTCATATTGGGAATCTGTGATATAGTCTCCAAATTTTTGCACATATTTTTGGTAATAAGGGCTACTTTCTGGAAAAGGTGGAAAGACAATTGTTGAAGGAGTTCTATTTTTAGCCATCCACGCTTGAAAACTAGGCGTGACCAATTTTCCAGAGGTAATAATATCTCGAACGCCCCAAGCATCATTGACTCGTTCGGTGACATCATACGTAGGCGTATACACACCATCTGCATTTTTATCGGTACAAGAGGCATGTTTACCTTCTTCTATCAAAATGGATAGTGGGAAAAAGGTTTGTGCATCTACTTCCAATTCATTATTATACCAATTTAAACCATGCGCTCTACCCGTTACTTTTTTCACAGAAATAGCATAATTAAAATCGACACAGTCTGGTGCTTCAAGAATCGTTATCTGTAAAGTGATAGATTCAATATCATGTGGATGACTGCCTAAGCCCGTTTCCTCTTCGAAATAATAGTAGTAGTCTAAATCAATCGCCTTAACTTTTTGTAAATCTAATAACCTAAAATTGGGGCTGGTACTCACCAAATTTAAGATAGCAAGTTCTTTATCTTGTGTATAAATATTGCTGATTTTATAATAAACTACTGGTTTGCCATCTGTAGTTTCAAAAGGAAAAGCATTGGGTAATTGTTTGTGTCCTTGGGCATCGTATAATTTGATTTCATCGGGGGAAAACCATAGCATAGGCGCTACATGAACAGCTAAGTCTTCAAAACTAATCTTGCTTTCTGTGCTTTTCCAAACGATGCCAGGGATTTCTTCTAGGCATTGTGCGGTAGCATAGAAAGAATGATTAAGCAGGCAAAGGAATAGTACTAAATTTTTCATGCTATAAACATAGGCAATAAATTTTTTACTAAGAAAAATATCGGATTTAATTAACTAAGAATTACGTTGTTTATACTTTTAGTGGAGTTGGCAAAACAGTAAGAAATAAAAAAAGGCTGCCTCAAAAATTGGGACAACCTCCTTCATAGTGTTATAGTGTCATAGTAGAGAGGATCATTTTGCAAAGAGAGAGAATCTTTGCAAAAAAAAAACGCGGATCATAATAAATCTAATGTTTCTATAAATTCTTTTCTAAAATTTCTACTTAAGGTATATTGATGAGAGGAAACAGCTATTTGATTAATAGTCAAATTAATCTGATCAATTCTATTGATGGGTAATAAAGTTGATTTATTAACTTGAATAAATCCTTGTTCATTGAGTTTATGCTTCATTTTGATTAAAGAAGATCGTTGAACGTATTCTTGATTATCGGTTTTAATCGTACAATAATTACCTTCGGATTCTATGGCATAAATATCTGTTAAAAGCACCCTATCAATAGTGGTTCCTGTTTTAATAAAAATGAATTCGTTGTTAGTCATGTATTATTATAATCTATTTGAGAGAATACCACAAATGTATATAAGAACCCATAAACAAGCTTGTACTACTGTAACAGATGTTTGCAATCTCGTAACATAGCGTAGCTGAATTGATTATTTATGGCTAATTTATGTATTTATCAGGTATTTTTTCGGTTAACCAGACCCCATTTTTAGATAAGTAAAAAAGAAAGCCATCTGCATGCATTTTCGCTGTGTTGATCTCTAATATCACAGGATTTCCTCGCCTTTTTCCGACATTGGTAGCTGTTGCTATATCTGAACTTAAGTGTACATGATTGCGTTGGCGTTTATCCAAACCCATTTGAAAAATACTTGCTAAGAATTTTTCTACTGTACCATGATATAAAATATCAGGAGGCGTTTGAGGCGTGTATCCCAATTCAATTTTTAAAGAATGACCTTGATTAGCTCGAATTTTAGCACCATCGATATTAAAGGCAAAACATTTTTTATCGTTATTGGCAACGACGGCTTGCAGCGTGTTCAAATCTATGGATTTACCAAATTGCTGCATTTTTTGTAATAATACTTGGACATCTGTCCAACCATTTTCGTCTAACTGAATACCAATTGTGGCTGGTTTATGGCGTAAGACTAGACTTAAGAATTTGCTTAATTTGACGTAAGTGTTTGTTGTTTTCATTGTATAATTATTTAATTTAAGATGTGGATAAGAGAGGATAGAGATTTAACCTTCAAAACTTAGTAAGAACGACGAAAAAATAGGGAGGGTAGTACAAAACGATCTCTATTCTCACCTCTCTTATCTCTATTCTGAATAAATACGAATAGTTTTAAGTTTTCAGATGGATTAATTCAAAATGAACTATATTCGTTCCTTATTTTTAGAATTAAAAATTAATCAGTATGTTAGGATTAAGGACAACGATCTACAAAGTAACGGATCTTAAAACGGCTACTAAATGGTATACGGAAGCTTTTCGAAGAGCTCCTTATTTCGATGAACCATTTTATGTGGGGTTTAATATTGCTGGTTATGAATTAGGGCTGCAACCCGAAGGGCAACCAACTCCAGTAAAAGCTGAAAGTGTTTTGAGTTATTGGGGCGTAGAGAATATTCAACAAGAATATGACCGTTTATTAGCGCTCGGCGCAACAAGGCACGAAGCACCGACCAATGTAGGCGGTGAATTGATGGTTGCTACTGTTTTTGATCCTTGGGGGAATATTATTGGATTGATTTATAATCCCTCTTTTAAATTGCCTTAAAGTGAAAATAATAATTCAATGGCAATAGCAATCTCAAAAACCGAACAGGTTCACCATTTTTCTAAGCTAGTATGGTAAATTGAAATTGAGGTTGAGGTTGAGGTTGATATTGATAACTCTCTACCCGATATCTAACATCAAGACTCCACAGGAATCACAAAAGGAATTTTCCATTCTCCATCCAATGCTTCTGCTTTCGGCCAATACAAGCGTAAAGTCAAAGAAAAAGCGCCTTCTGCTGGAATAGGTAACCAATTTTGCATCAATTCAGCTTTTGGAGGACTTGATTGAATATATAAATCTAGCGAACCATCTGCATTATATATTAAGGAATCTCTATCCCCTAATGCAAACCGATTCAATTTATTCTCCACTAAAAATTCCTCTGCCGTATAAGCGGTTAAGGACCAAAAAGCATTGACGGGCGGTAGTTCATCGGCATCAAAATGGATTTGGTAATTAGTACTGGCATCTAATGGTTGACCATTAACATCTGTGGTGCAATTAGGATAAATGGCATCTTCTGGAATATTGGCTCCTAAGCCAACAAAATCAATATAAGCCCTTCTGATATAATCTGTTCCATAAGTACCGATGTCCTTATAAACGGCCATCCAACCATTGGTTAATAAACTCGTATCTGGATTGGTACGACGCTGTTCCATTTTTTTATGAATAAAATTGGGTAAGGCTTTTAGCTTAGTTTTTAAGATAAAATTATCTGTACTCAATTCAAAAGGCTGACCGGGAACTAAACCAATCTTTGCCATTTTTTTTACCATCTCCGCATCTGCCGCTTTGGGTGAGTTCTGTGCCATTAATTGCGCTACTCGATTGAGGTAGGTCGTTACATCCAAGTTTTGTATCTCCTTAACAGGTACAATCGTTTGATTGTCTATATTTGCTACACCAACAGGCGGTACATAATTTTCATTGCCATAAGCACTTAATGGAACTAATGCCATACCATCTTGGATTGCTTTGACTGTCGTTGCGCCATCTTCTGCACTATTCACTTGTATTCTACCAAGTAACCAAACCATTGCTGTCGGCGCTTTGATTAAAGTCATGTTTTCTGGAACTTCCCCTTCCCAATGCGGCCCCGCAATCAAAAATGTTTGTGCTGCAGTACCTGTCGTGCGAGTACCAGGAGAGGCAAAAACATTAGAATAGGCATCCAACATCGGTAGTAAATAATAACGATCTGTTGCAGGCATGGATAAAACCTGTGCTTCTCCAGTTAAATCCAGCCAAGCAATGGAGTAATACGTATCTACATTAGGTTTTACGACCGCTCTCATCGTGTGGTCAGGAAGGGTTCTAAAATGCCCCAATTGGTTAACAGGTGCACGAGGTAATAGTAGATGCGGTTTAGCGGTACTAGTTGACACACTTTTTGTTAAATCCATCAAGACTAAAGGGTAACCATACACATACGTTTCGCCTACTATTTTGAGGAATTCATCGGTAGAGATTTCTTCAGTTTCTCCCGTTGCGGTCTTAACGGTTGTCGTTTTGCTTTGACAGGCATTAATTAATAGAAAAATCAACAGGAAGAAGAAAGAATTGGTTGGTGTATTTTTTTGCACTATTGATTTTTTTAATGGAAAGATACATAAAAAATCGACAACTTATTAACGGATAAACAATAGACTTGATTCGGCGAAAGGCTAAGGGCGAGAGGGGTGACATACGAATAATTTCAGAATAAACACTAATAACTAGAACATCATCATTTAATTCCATATGAACCCGCCCGCGCAGTCGTGCTGGTTTATTAAACCTACGAATTTACTGCTACCGCCTACTGCGTTAACTGCTGTACTTCAATCGACTCAACCTGCACACTATATTCCGATAAAAATTCGGTTTTAGACATTCTAATTCCTTGAGGAGCGTAATCGCCCATAAATTTTTGCCCTTCAATTGGCGTAAAATCGGTCATATCTGCATTAATCGGCGGTACTTGATCTATTTGAGCTTCAAAATTTGGGTTGGCTAACATGTGTCGAAATAAGATAAGTCCTTTTTTCCATGGCATATTCCAAGCTAAGAAATTATAGCCTAAAGCTTTGGTTCGCTTTTCTATCTCCGCGTCTGGACTAGCTAATATAATGTTGGCATAACCTTGTTCATCTAAAAGAATATCTTCATCTTTTAAGCCATTAAAATTATAAGTAGCAGCATTTCCTAAATTAAAAGACCAATAGCGAACATTCGTTTGGTTAATATTTTCTGGACCTGTCGTATACGTAGGCGACTTAAATTTGAAGACAAAAACTTCGGATTCTTCTTTGGTAATACCTGCGAGTAAATAGCGATTGTCATTATTTTCAATATAGCCTCTAGTATCAATCGCATGAAAAGGGACTGGCGTATGTTTTTGGGACGTCGAGCCATCTAATCGAGCTGTTTTTTCAGTATCAAATACGCCTCCTAAACGTTTCACCATACTGGGTAAACTAACGTTCCTGACAATGGTTCGTAGATTCAAAGCAGTCGGTAAATTGACGGGCTTTAATTCGACGTTTTTTACGTCATTGTCCATTTCAAATGCTTCTACAGTAGGGAATTCCACACCGCCAAAATCATCTATATTATAATCGTATAAGCGAATAACCATCGTTAGTAGTTTACTATCATCCTTAAATGGAAGCAGATTGGGTAATTGTTTATCCTTATGCTTGGAAGGAACGATGTAAACTGTAAAATGATGATCAACCTCTACACTATCTTTATTAGCTATAAATGGATTGGGTTTTCCGGAATCTGTCTCAATTTGATAATCGACTAAAGACCCCTGAGTGGCATTGTCCCCCAAACTGTATACATTAAAACTAAAATAGCGAGTACTAGGAAATATACCTTTAATCTTAAAACCTATATCGTTGTTGGTTCGTGCAACGGTGTAAGTAAAATAATTAGCATATTTATCTGGTAAAATACCAACGGTAGAATCTCTGCCGATATAAGATTGCCAGACGGTATTATCAGGTGTGAGACTGCCCGCATTTAAGGCACGGATAAGGAGCAACCAAGCAATTCCTAAAAGTAAAAGTAGTCCCGCTATCCAATAAAGTGGTTTTTTCATTTTATTTTGTTCGTCAATAGATATTGGCAAACATACGATTTAATCTAAATAAAATAGCCCCCAAGTAATGAGTAATCATCCTTGAGGGCTAACACAGTTTGTGTTGTAATGTTAAAATAATTATAAATTAACCTGCGCTTATTTTAAAATTTAAGGGCGTAAATAAATTGTTTTGAAAGACATAGTTGCTAGAAAATGATGATTTTATAAGAATACAATCATCAAAAAATCCTGCATTCATTTTTTGAGTCTCTTAAACAACGGGTCATTTCATAATTTTTCAAAAACTTATTTTAATGGCCTCCAGTATATCTAAATTAGATAGGAACATAAAACTAAAGTGTGTAGCTGGTTTTTCCCATAGCTCTACCACTTAGAAATTGGTGTATTTCTATTATTAAAATTGGTGAGCAAAATATTTAGATATGCTTCAAATATAAGGTTTTTTTAAGGTACTTTCCTATTTTTTTCCTATGAATCTTTCATAAATATGAGTACTTTTTTTAATTTCTAAGGCATTGATTATGAAAAAATACGAAAGTAACTAAACTGTTATGAACATATAATTACTGGCTATTACATGACTTCTACTAGCTATCAAAACATAATTATATGACTTATACTAAAAATAAAAATTAAGGTAAATGAGGTAAAAAAGCTCTTTTAATCAAAAAAATGCCTAAAATTAGGGAGCATGTTATTGCTCCTAACCCTCAGGTTTAATTTCATCCAAGACTTTCTGAATCCGTTCATCCAAATTAGCAAAATCGGTATATCCTTTAGCAATTAAATAAAATTGGGTTGCTCCAGCTTGCACTAAAAGTTGAGGATATCCAGTCACTTGTAATTGTTTAGCGAGCGCAAACTCATAACGTGCTGCTTCTTGGACTTCTTTTGTTTGCATTTGTGCCAAAAAGGTTGGTCCATCCAAACCAAATTTTTCTGCTAGACCTAGGTATAAATTATCATCATCCACTTCCAAAGCAGTAATAAATAATTCATGCTGTAAGGCGTGGGCATATTCAATGGCACTATCAGGTAGGTAACTTTTAAATACAGTTAATGCATTTGCTGGGATTTCTGAGTTTCGAATAGAATCTCCTTGTTGGACATTAGCTAAATAAGTGTCACTAAAGGTAGTGCCTGTAAAAGAGGCAATTCGTTCATAGATCTCTAAAATATTTGGTGGAGCGGCGTCCTTAATCGTTCCTATTCGGTCACCAATGACCATGCCACCACTTAATACTTCAAAATTGAATTGTGTAGCGTATTTTTCTTGTATGGCGACTATCACTTTGCTAAAAGCAAAGCACCAAGAACAATGAGCGTCGTATACGTAAATAAGTTTTAATTTTTCCATGCGTTCAAAACAAGAGTGCTTAGGATTTAGTTTTTGAGAATCAGACAAATTTATCTAATGTATCTTGGAATAAAGCAGGAAAAAGAATCAATAATTTCTTTTTAGTGACAGCCATATTTGTACTGTTTTCTACTGCTAACTACTAAGTTTGCGCAAAAAAAGTACCCTAAATATGGTAATTAATGAAAAAATGTGGATAACTATTTGGAAACATCCTAGGTTGTTTACTATCTTGCAAACGAATTAATTACTCTTTTTGGGGGGATGAAATTTTGTCCTCTCTTTTTTTGCCTTTATTGCGTGTGTTATTTGTTTGTGTTTTAAAACACTACTCTTGCCTATTCATCTTTTTCAATTAAGTAACTATACAAAATTAATAATTCCTTTTAATCAGCTTTAAATTACGCCAATTTAAAGAGGCAACTTTAATTTATTGGGTCGAAATAATCTTGTAGAAATATTCCAATTACTGCTTTGTCATTCTAGGTTAGTGTTTCTGCTGAAATTATTCGAATGGCATCCTCTTACCACTAATCTTTCGCTGTATAAAGCTAATTATTAGCGTTTTAAAAAAAAATATTCGACTAAGGATTAATCTTTTGCTAAATGATTTTGATAAGTCCAAAGGAAACCCTAAATTTCCTACATGGCAGCCAAAGAATTAGAAATAATACTCGCTAGACAGCTTGCCGATTCGCTGTCCGTCCCCGTCTTTATTACAGATACAGATGGCGTATTATTATTTTTTAATGAACCTGCTGAAGCTATCCTAAAAAGAAAATTTAGTGAGACTGGTACTATGGCTAAGGATAAATGGTCTAGTCTTTTTGAAGCACAAGATGCCAATGAAAAACGTATTCCTCGGATGGATTTACCTTTGGTCAAAACATTAATTTATTGTCAACCATCCCAAAGTGAATTTTGGATAAAAAATCTAGAAGGTGAACGCTATTACTTATCTGTTACTAGCTTTCCTATAATAGGTCGCTCTAATCGCTTTGTCGGCGCTGTCGTTATTTTTTGGGAAAAAGAATCACCATGAGGGTAAAATTATGGGGTACGAGAGGGTCTGTACCATCACCAGGGCCAGAAACTCAGATTTATGGAGGGAATACTTCTTGCGTTACCGTCACCACGGATGATACTTTGATTGTGTTGGATGCAGGTTCGGGCATTCGACGCTTGGGCAATGATTCAGTTATAAAAAAGCATCCAGTCATTCATATTCTATTGACCCATTTACATATGGATCATATTATAGGGTTAGGATTTTTTGGCCCTTTATACAATCCAAACCAAGAGGTACATATTTGGGGTCCCGCCAGTTTTAACCATCATCTAGTAGATCGGCTCAATCGTTATTTATCGCCTCCTTTATTTCCTGTTAATATTCGAGAATTACCTGCCAAAGTACATTTTCATGAAGTGACGCATGGTTATTTTGAAATTGGCTCGTTAAAAATTTATGCGAACTATGTCTGTCACCCTGGTCCAACCTTGGGATATCGCTTAGAGCACGAAAAGGCGATATTTGCTTATATTCCTGATCATGAACCAGCCTTAGGTTTACGAAACTTTTCCGTAGATCCAGAATGGACATCTGGTTATGATTTGGCTAAAAATGCCGATTTATTAATTCACGATGCGCAGTTCTCAGATGAAGGATACGAACATTGTATCGGATGGGGACATAGTACCATTACGCATGCTATTAAATTTGCTGCTTTGGCAAAGGTGAAAAAGTTATTATTTTTTCACCATGACCCTAATCATAATGATGCCCAACTAGAAGCATTAACTCAACAGTATCTAGCAATGACTCCTTTTAATGCAGAAATTGGTCAAGAAGGTAAGGAATTTGATTTAAGTAAGGAGTAATCTGAGAATAATAATAATATTGTTAAAAAATAAATCAACCACATATTATAATTAGAATTGAATTAATTTTCGTTAAAAAAAACGTATTTAGTTTGTTTCGTGGAATTTTATTATGAATTAATGAATTTTAAACTTATATTTAAGTATCAATTTGATTTGTAATATGTTCCTCGAAACGGTTGGCCGAGTATTTAAGGATTAAGAAACACTACTTCCACCTATATTAAGTTTCTGAACAGACACCCACCTCCCTCGTCCAACCGCTTTTTTTAGTAAAATTAATAATCAATCCTATTCAACACAATTTTGCCATTATTAATAATCATTAAAGGATCATGAATGGCCCCCACATTATCTAAAGGATTTCGCTCTAAAATCAATAAATCAGCATCTAAACCTATTGCTATGCTGCCAGTATGATCGTCAATCTCCAACATTTCTGCGCCTCTAGAAGTTGCTGCTTTAATAGCCTCTAAATTCGTCATGCCTATATTGACGAATTCTTCTAATTCTAAGCCCATTCTCAGCGTACTATTTTTACCATATCCTGTATCTGTTGCTGCGACTATATTTACGCCCATTTCATAAGCATTCTTGGCGGTTTCTCTTACCCTTGGCAACATGTGCCGTCCTCGCATCATTAATAATGGATTATCATAATCTCCTCCCGGTTCAGTTAAATCAGAAACTACTGCAATCGTCGGAACCAACCAAGTACCTTTTTCTTTCATCAGTTTCAGCGTTTCTTTACTCAAATAAGTCCCGTGTTCAATACTCTTCGCACCACCTAATACAGCCGCTCGACCGCCTTCGTCTCCATGTGCATGGGCGGCAACAGGGACATTCTGCTTGGCTCCTTCTGCTACTAAAGCTTTCATTTCTGTTGCTGTATAATAAGGCTCTCTTGGGTCTGTATGTGGCAAACCCGCTCTAGCGGTTGCATTGGTTTTAATCCAATCAACTCCTTTGTCCACTAGTGCTTTGCCCATTCGTTGGACGGCGACTTCCCCTCTTACTTTAGTTTCCATCAGGTCTGCCATATCAGGAAAATCCATAAAGAAACCATCCGAGGGAGTCGGGCGTACATGATAACCTGCTGCAATAATTTCGGGAATATCTACTTTTCCACTTTTGCCTAATTCCTGCATTCCTACATCTATAAAATGGTCAACGCCCATACTCCTTGCCGTCGTTACACCTGATAATAAAGCCCGTTTTGCAGCGCCCATATCTCGTAAATGCACATGGCAATCAATCATGCCTGGCATGACGTATTGTCCTTTTAAATCAATAATTTTGGTATTCGCAGGCATACTGTAAGGCGTATCTCCTGCTAATATTTGGGTAATTTTTCCATTAATGACTAATATTGTTTTATCTCGTTGTACATTTCCAGACATGCCATCAATGATGCTCGCATGTTGAAGTATAATTGGCGGATTCGGCGAAAACTGATCTGATAAATCTAATATTTCTACCTTTCTAAATTCTATTGGATGACTTTCACTCTGAAGCGAAATAGATCCTTTGGTTAAAGGCATACCATCTTTTTTGACCATCGGATCATATCCATTCACGACGGGTCCACCCATTTGTGGTTTTTGATAAGTAAATACGGTATCTCCGTTGACAATATGTTGGATCATTTCATTGCCTACCACTAATACTTCCGCCGTTACCCATTCGTCTCCATGATAGGTTTTAGAAGTTGATTCTAAACAATGTCTTTTTTCTAATTTCCCATCTATTTCTACATGTGTGCCAGGCGTACATAGATTACAAGTTGGTCTAGCTTTGCCATCGCCTTTGCCTCCTAAAAATTGGACTTCTATAGAAATTGGAAAATCTTGGTCTTTCAACATACTCGCTGCTGATTGCCCATGTACCATCACGCCACTATTTCTAAACGCCCAACCTTCTCCTTTAGGCGCTTGTTCGCCCACAAATCGATATTCTATTCTCAATAAATAATGTGAGAAGTATTCTTTATAAAAAATGTGTCCATATTGCCGATTAAAATCGGTGTACTGGTCATAGGACACTTTCATTACGCCATTTTCTACTCGAAAGGTATTGCCGTAATTTTCGTTGAGTTCATGTCCCTTAATTTTAATGTCCCAACCTGTGAGGTCTTTGCCATTAAAGAGTTGTTGCCATTCGCCTTCATAATTAATTTGGGCAAAGGCGTTTATTGTAAAAAAACAAGCTAAAAAGAAGAGGGAATTTTTCATAGTTCGTATTATTTTATTGGTAGTGCTATAATTGTAAGGCTGAACTTGGATATGGTGTTGGAGCGATGCTCCTTTGGCAAAATTAGTGCATTAGAATACCTACAGATAGTTTCGAAGCTAAAGCTCCTTTCCAAAGCCAAAAGAACATCGCTCTGACTCAGTCTGTAGCACTATATTTACCAAGATTCCTCAAAGGAGCATCGCTTCGTCACCATAATTATACTGTTTGCTTAAAATGTTAAACTAAAAACATCATTAATCAAAACTTAAAGATAGCCAATTTTACAAATAAAAAATGTACAATTATTTCTTCATCAAATCTTCTAAACCCTCAGGTGTACGAGGCAAGGTGGCACTCAAAATTTCTGCCCCATCTTTAGTTATCAAAATAACATCTTCTGTAAATACCGAGATTTGTTCATCGTGATTATAATACCAAGGCTCAACGGTGAAAATCATCCCTGGTTGTAGCGTGACGAATAATAGAAGTCATCTAATTGCCGAAAAGTCTCGCCGTGAGACAATTTATCTCTTGAGGGAATTAGTACCAATCCTGTTTTTTCTTGCTTTTGCAAAAGGTTAATTAACTTCGTTCTGCGCTGAGCCAATTCTTCTTTAGAAAAGGGTAAAGTTGTCCACTCAAAATAAGATTGTTCGGGTGTTTGGGCTAATATAGAGACCGATAGAAATAGCCCTGCTAAGAAATACGTTATGCGTTGAATCATTTGTTGTGTCGTTTGCTGAAAAAGGAGATACGCTAATATATCATTAATTCCTCAACTCCTTTTCCTACGCTGCCATTGAAATCCTAAAAATCCTAAAATACCCAATCCCAATCCCCATAAAATAGAAGCCCAAACCCCAGCAACTGCTGGAATAGCCTTCATATCCCCATTCCCAACAAAAGCAGCCCAGTAGAAAGGGTGCGGATAATTGGTTTGTTCAAGGTATTGTAATTTGGCTTGACGCAAAGCAGTACTTTTGGTCTGTCCTGCTTTAATCCCATGATAGAAATATTCGACCAGTTTTTTAGTAGAGGCATCATCTACGGACCAAAGGGTGGAAACAATACTTTTTGCACCCGCATAGAAAAAGGCGCTACCTAAACTAATGACACCTTCTCCTTTGAAAAACTCGCCATCACCTGTTTCACAAGCACTTAAAACAATCATCTCTGCATTAAGAGATAGGTTATAAATATCCTTAGCATATAATAATCGTTCCTTGGTTGTATCAGGAGTAGCGGTAAAGGCTAAATAGGAATAATCGCCAATATTAGCATCTGCTTTTCCATGGGTTGCCAAGTGGATAATCTGATAGGCGGATGCTTGGTCAAGAAATGTTTGTCGAAAAGCTACAGATCCTGTATAAATATCTCCTTGTAATAATTCTTGAATGGCTTGTACTTCTGGAATGTTATGAATCAAAGGTACAAAATTGCTGTCTGTCGCCATAAATTCAGGGGCAAAAGCGAGTAAGCGTTTAGAAAAATTAGCCGCTTTTCCGTTTTTTATTTGATGTAATAAAGTAGCAGAATACCCATAACTAAGTTCTTTATCTTTCAATAAATAATGGAATCCTTTTTGTCTATCCAGTCTTTTGGGGGCTTCAACCAATAAAGCTTCAAAGGGCAATAAATTGAGGACACCTCCATTAATAATGGTTACTTTTTTGGGTAGTTTGGTTGCTATTGGTTGCCACAATTTTTGGTATAAATAATGAGCAGCCGAAGTATATTGTTGGAGATAAGCTAAATAAGTACTATCGCTTTGAGTAGAATTATTGGTATGAGGTTCATAAATTCCAGTTCTAAATAAGCTTACTTTTTCTAGTAAGTCATTGATAGGAATTGCTTCAAAATGAGTAGCTGTTGCATTAATTACAAAAATATAAACGGCTGAATCTGCTACGAAATATTCAACTAATGCAGTTTCCTTTTCTAATAAATCTTGTTGGATGGATGGTAGCGTAATCGTATGATCGGCATATTTTAATTGAAAATAGGCTGGAAACTGATTTTCAAATTGTTTTATCAATGCGGCATACTGCTGTTTTTGGGTAAAAATTTTATTCCCCAAATCATCTATTAAATCTACGTCTGCTTCTTTATCTTTTCTATTGGCTGCTTGCCATTTTTTTTCATAAAAAGTGATACTCGTTTTTAAAGCCAATTCTTTTTGAATGAGGCTATCGGAAATTCCTGCAAATTGAGCCGCTGCATTGGTATTTAATGCACTTAATAAAACACTATTTCTGCTTTGTTCGGAATAAGCGAAAGCTATTTCCATATATTTTTGCTCACCAGTCAATTGGAATAAGGCATAACAAGTACGGATGGCTTCCGCAAAAGCAATAAAGCCTTTTTCGCCTAATACCCGTTGAGAAGTTTCCTCTTGATATTGTTTCCGTAAGGATTTAATAATTTCAATAGCATATTCATAGAGTGATAATGATTCTAAAAGATAAGCTTGTTTCTGGGTAGTAGTAAAAAGTGAAAATAGCGTATTTGCTTTAGCATTTAATAAATCAATTAAAACGATAGGTGACTCAATAAAACCGATTGCTTGTTTATCATTAAGCTTTACTTTTAAAATTGCTAAAGCTTCCTCAAATTGAGTTATTGCTTTATCGTAATTTCCTTGTTCTTGATAAGCTGTTCCTTTACTCGTTTTATATTTGGCTAATAATGGATGCTGCGTGTGATATATTTCTTCTGTTATTTCAATAGCTTTTTCATAGTGAATATGAGCAGATTCGAAATCTTTTTCTTTGGCTAAACAATTGCCTAAATTATAATGAATAGCTGCGTTTTCTATATGAGTTGTTCCATATAAGTCTTCAAAGAGGTCAAGACTCTGTTGATAAATGGGAATCGCAATGTTAGCTTGTTCGCCTTCCCAAAAACAGTTGCCAATATGATTATAAATAGTGGCTAGGAAATGGTTATCATTCAAACGCTTGAAAATGCGGACTGCTTGATTATAATGGTCTAATGCAATTTCAAATTCCCCTATTTTCTGCAATGTTGTTCCCATATTATTATGCGTAAGTCCAACATGCATATGATTAGGTGCTACATTTTCGTGGAGAATGTGTAGGTTATTTTGATAGTAATCTAAAGCCTTTTTATAATCTCCCGATGCGGCATAAGTATCTGCAAGGGCATTATAAACGGGAAATAAACGATAACTATCTGGCGAAAACTGTTTCAATTCGATTTGTAAAGCCTTTTCAAAATAATCTAAAGCTAATTTATGATTTCCTAACCTCGTATACCCATTACCAAAGCCTGTATAAATTTTAGCTACATCTGGATGGTCGTTCTGCTTGTTATGTTCAAAAACAGCTAAGGCTTGATTCAAATAAATAAAGGCAGTATCTAATTGTTCTAATTGAATATAGGCGTCTCCAAGGTTCTGGCAATTCTGAGCAATTTTAGGATGGAAAGCTCCTAAGGAATCTTTCCTTATTTGCAATGATTCTAAGAAAAATGGGATTGCCTTTTGATAGTCTTTTACTTCCATTTGGCAATAGCCTAAATTAAGGAGACTGGAAGCGACATCTATATGTTGCCGTCCGAATAATTGAATGCGTATATCCAATGCCTGACCATAATATTGGTAAGCTCCTGGAAGCGCTCCTAAATATAGGGCACAGTTTCCCAAATTATTAAAACTATCGGCTACTTTTGAATGCATTGTACCAAATAGCGCTACTCGGATTTCTAACGCCTTTTGATAATTTTCTGCGGCGGCATAAATAGCCTCCGATGCCATGTGGCAGCGACCAATATTATTATATACTTGTGCCACATCTGCATGGGCATCTCCATAATGGTTAATTAATATATTTTTTGAAATTATATAACAATTTAATGCCTGTTTGTAATTTCCTATGTCAAAAAGAACATCTCCTTTGACATTATAGGCTAGACCTAATTGAGGAAGTGTATCGGTCGCTAATTGGTAAATAAAAAGGGCACTATCGGTTAATGGTAGTGCTTCTTGAAATTTTAAGGCATCCATTAATTCAACTGCCTGTTCCAAGAATGCGTTTGCCCGCATTGTATCTGGCGTATTCGCAGACAATTGGTTAGCGAAAATTAGGAAAACAAATGGAATAAGGCTTTTTATCACAATTTCAGGCTAGACTTTAGATAAATTGAAAATAGGGGCTAATGTCGATAATTTACAAATTTAAATAGGCAAAGTACATAAATAACCGCTTTATTCCTTATATTCGTAGTGAAATAACACACATCGTATATACAAGAAAATAAAAAAGAATTTTGAATAACCCAAATCAATCCTTTTTAAACACTCTTCCACAATAAACTACTTATTACTTTTAAAACACCCTCACATTAATTGGGCTGGTTTAGTTATAACTAGCTATCAATACATCACCGCTTTATAAGCATGCTATAAAATTTTTTTATACCATTTAAAAAATGCAAGTAGAGGATAAAATTTTAAAAAATGAAAGGTACAAGCTTTGGATTTCCAATGATATAACAGAATTGTATGATTTTAAAATATCACCCCCTTCCATTAGAAAACTAACCTAATTGAATGATTTTTAAAAATCACATTTTTGGGTGTAGCAAATAGCGCTGATAGGTAAGAACTTTGTGGTATCATTTTTTTAACCACTAAAAACTTTTTTTTATTTTTTTTGGTTCTTTGACAATTTTTGCAAATTACTGCTTAAAGGCGAAAACTCTAAATTTGAAATTTTCAAAATTAGTCATGTTAAAAGTGAATCGTTTGACGGTTCTAAGTAAATTATTAGTTCCTTCAACTGCACCGCTTGATACCTTAGTTTTAAAATAATTGAGGATGTTTTTTTGGTGACGTTGAAAAAGTGCAATAAATTTATCAAGATACTTGTTTTTCCATTCGGCGGCATAAGCTAACCAATGGTCTATTTGTTGAACAGCAAAGTCATACGAATAATCTGTATCGAAAATAGACTGCAAGGTATTTCGTAGTTGATAAGCATCTTCTAAATCTGGTGCTTTATCAAATGCTTTTCGCAAATCTTCTTTGTCTTGCTTGCTAAGATTTTCAGGTCGCTTTGTAAGTTTCCATTTGAGCCTTTTAAAAACTTCTTCTTCTTTGTCGGTTCGACGAAGTTTTTTGCGCATATTATCTAAAACATCATTTAAATGAGTTGTCCAATGAAAGCGGTCAACATGTATTCGGGCATTAGGAAAAAGTTCCTGTCCTAAATCTTGGAATGGTCCCCACATGTCAGAACAAAAATCCTCGATTTGTGCACAAAAACTTTCTCCAAGTCCTTGAAAATAAGCACGTAAGAAACTTTTATCTCTTTGCTCTAATATATCAATAATTTCATGAGTATCCAAGTTAATCAAGATGACTATGAAGTCTTTGTGCCCTTTTTTGAAAGCAAATTCGTCAATACCAATACGCTTAATTTTAGACCAATCAATTGATCTTTCAAGCACTTGGTCATAGCAGATTCGTTCTACCGTTTTATGGCACATATCAACTATAGCAGCTACTTGTAAATGACTTTGTTTAGCACTCATTTCAAAGATATATTTAGCTTGTCTTTTGGTATAGCTTTTTCCAGAAGAAACGAAGTCAAAGGATTCACTAAAAGTGCGACCACATTTACACCGATATTGATGAACTTGAATATGTAATATCACTTTTCGACCACTAATATCTAGGTCTCGAACTTGACGGCGATATTTTGGGGTTTTACTATCGACTAATTGAGCGCAATCTGGGCATATTTCTCCTTCTATTTTTTTTATTTTACAGAAAATATGAATTGCATTTTTTTTAATAGAAACTTGTTCTACCTCCAAATTTGGAATATTAAGTAGCATTGAATAAAAGCTTAAATCTTGACTCATTTCTCTATTTTTTAGAAGAGAAATTTAAGCTTTTTTTCCGCTTTTGCAAAAATTGTCAAAGAACCTTTTTTTTTAACGGCTTGGGTACATTTTAAATTCACAAAACACACCTTAATGTACCAATTATTTATTTAAAATTATAAAGAAACAATAAACCTCTAAAAATTTAAATCATGAAAAAATCAATTTTGTTTTTCTTCTTATTATCTTTCTTTATTGTCGAAGTATCTGCTCAAAAGAGAGCGCAAAATAACAAGGCAAATGAAGATAAAAAGATGACGATGCCAGCCGATCGAAAAACACAAGCAGAAGCTAGTGGTCGTAGTAGTCGCAGTCTAATTTACACTTATGATGGATATGTTAATGAAGGACATTACGTGAATATTTACCATGAAAAGCACAATCTACATCAAGGCTATAAATACGAAGTAGAAGTATACGTTAATCAAGGAAATGCGGACTTATACGTTTATGGTGACGGAGGTAATAAAAGAGTGATTCGCTACAGCAATCGTTCAGGTAGCAGCAAAGAGGATAGTTATTATAAATATGCTGATTTGCGATCTCATGAACGATCCATTGTACTAGGTGTTTATGGGTATTATAGTTCTAGATTCACTATAAAAATTTACAAAAAGAATGACCATAATGGTGGAAATAACTGCCACTATAATGACCCTACCCGTGATTTAACTTGGTTGAAAAACATGAAGAACCAATACAGAAATGATAAAATTTGTGAATTTGAATACAATGGTAAAAAATACTTCCAACGTTACCGATGTGGCGTAAGTCATTATACAGAATACTGGTATGATTGTGACGGACGAAAAATTTGTGAATTTAGTAATGGAAATGCTTGTAGTCAAGTTAGAAATGCTCGATTTATCAAGTGTTGGTATGAGCCATGTGGTCCTCCTCCGACAGACCATTGTACATGGAGATTTTGGTACGACGACTGCCACGATGGAAAAGAAATCTCCGCAGGAAGTGATTACTATGTAAAAGTGAATGCTGAAAAATACCAAGATATTCAATGGATGGATTTATACCTGAATGGTCGAAAAGTAAGAAGAGAATCAAGTCACCCTTACGAATGGGGTCGCCCAAATACTAACGGAGATGGTTTATTAAGAAACTTACAACCTGGTAGTTATAAATTGAAGTGCGTGGTCTATGATAAATGTGGTAAAGAACACATAGAATACTGTAACTTCGTTGTCAAGCACAGACAATGCAACTACGGTCTTCAATTCACACATGGAAAACATGGCAAGCATTACCGAAAGCACTCAAACTTATACGTAAAAGTACAAGCGGACAGACATCAAGATATTGAATGGTGTGAATTATATATCAACGGTCACAAAGTAAGAAGAGAAATGAATGCACCTTATGAGTGGGGCCCACAACATAATAGCAATGACCACCGATTAAAGCGTATGGAGCCTGGCACTTACAAATTGAGATGTTACTACAAGACCAAATGCGGTCAATACAAAGAGAAATTTAGTACCATTTATGTAGATAATCACTAAATTGTAAACCTCATCTAACACATCGAATCAAGGACAGTTATTGAACTGTTCTTGATTTTTGTGTTTGGATAGACCATCAATTAAAAAACGATAGTATAAAAATTTCACGAATAGCTGACATCCGTGTTCCTTCAATTATCCGTGGTATTAGTTTTTACCACGGATAAAGGGACACAGATATATTAGGAGAATTGATAAAATGCTAAGCAAATCTATTTTATCAAAAGCTCTATTAAAAAAGGCAAATTACTTGGTAACGGTAACTTATTTATTTACTTTAGTCCTAGCAAAATAACGCTATTTTTTTATGTAGCTGCTTTATAAAAACTCCTTTAAACTAAACAATTAAATCTAATAACATGGGAACAAGTCCTTACCATTTTAAACAATTAATAATTATCACAGCGACCTTGCTACTGAGTAGCCTTTCTTTAGTAGCTCAACAGAATAAAGTTGAATTGGAGTTAATAGAAGAGGAGGCTTTATTTATTGGTGGTTTATCTACTAATGTATTGACGCAAGGATCGGTAGAAGTTAATTTTTATAGTTCCCTCTTTTCCAACCAGATTACTTTACACGAGTCGGCATTATCAGAATCCGCAGTTAGAGATCGTTTTAGATTGACTGATTTTACGACAAATGTAGATGTTTATTTAGGGGTTACCCGAAATGGACGTTTTGATTTGGGGGCAAGGTTCAAATATGCCAGAAGAAGGATTGACAATAATGCCAGAATTTCTCCTTTTGAAGTTTTTAATGGGGGCAATCCTGACGGTGCTTTTGGTAGAGATCAAACTTTTAGTGGCTTACGAGAAGTGGGGCTTCGATTTCGATTAATTCCTATTGAATCCATACCTGATTTAACCATAACAGGAGGTTATGCTTTTTCGCCTAGAAATGGCGAACAAGAGGATGTTAGAAGCCTTGGTGCGGATAGAGATTTGATTGATTTGAATATTTCGTATATCGCTACGCTTAATAATAATGCGTACTATTATTTTATTGTCAATGGTACCGCTGCGCCGAGTAGTTTTATTTCAATTAGCGATGAATGGCTGTATAATACTAACTTTAGCTTTTTAGTGGTTCAATTATTTGCGAACCGAAAAATTGCCCTTTATCCTGGCATTAGTTATAATATTGGTTTTAAACCACCTTTTAGAGGGGAGAAAGCGTTGATTAAAACGAACGATCAAGTGGTGGCGACTTTAGGGGTGCAATATCAGACCTCTAATAAATTTAGTATCAATGTGAGTACCGCACTTCCACTATTATTGGAAACGACGAATAAGTTATTTCAGCCTGTTCGGGAAAGCTTTTCTTTTGTGAGTATTGGTGGGCGAATGGTTTTTTAAGAGCGGATAAAATGGTTATATTTATCATTCCTTTTGCTTCCCAATGATATGCTTTTAGCATAAAGTGATAGTACCAATACTTCCAGAACTTAGAGTTCTGGAAGTACTTTATATTGAATATTATTATATTATTACAAAAGCTGTCTATAAAGAATCAATTGTTGCCCTGTTGTTTCATGCGTTAAAACCATCATAGTCATTTTCTCTTCTCCTTCTCCAGGAGGCATACATGGACCTGCACCCGTTCTATAAGCGGCTTGTTGAATAGATTGTGGATCAACCAACATTCCTTCATATTTTTCAATATCTCCTCCTTTGGATCGTCTATCTATGGTCAATCGAACATATCCACTTTCCCGATCAACAATTCCTGTGATAGGGTTAAAATGGTAGGCATGTTGTGCCAGCGTAAGATCTGTACAAGCACCTGCACCTAATAATTCTCGCAATAGATTGACACTAATTTCTCTAGTTCCTGATTCTTTAGTTGCTGGAAATTCTTCAAATAAATCTGGAATACCGGGCACTAAAGTAGGCAACTCAATGGGTTCACCATTTGCATCCAATTTGTCGCTTTCTTCTGGCACAATCCAAATGCAATAATCTGGATCTTGCGCACTAAACCAAGTTTTGATGACATTGGAGATGGGTGCGACATTGACCGTTGGAATGGTAATCAATGGTGGAGCAGGCGTAGTAAATAAATAAGGATTATTTGCAGCGAAACTCTGATCCGCAATTAAGGCAGAATTTAATGGAATGAACCCTCCACAATCTTCATTTTCTACAAAGAATGTAGTCATGCCTGCTGCATCAGAAGGTATCGTTACAATACTACCTCCTGCGGCTGCCATAAAAGAAGAAGTTGTTTCTACTATGGTTCGATTGCCTGCGCTTACTTTTTCCAGGAATATGGTTCTGCCTTCTAAGAAATTGCCTGGAATAGTAGAAATAAGTACTTCTGTTTCAACATTTGGGCGTAATAAACGGGTATTAGGCGTTACTTCCGCCGTGAAATTCGCTGCTGTTTCGCAAGTAAAAACGGTATTGATTGGAATAAATCCACCGCAATCTTCATCCCTAATAAAAAAGTTGGTCGACGCTGGTAGTAAATTACTTGGCAAGCTTATTAGATAGCCACCTTCGGCATCATTAAAATCTGCGGGGCTTGCCACTTTTGCACTTTCATCTACTATAAGTGTACTACTCGCATATAAAGGACCACTTTTTAAAAATTCGGGCGGGGAAGTTGCCACTAAAATTTGATCGCCAACGGGCGTAACTGTCGCTGAAATTCTTAAAGTACTTTCGCAATCGGGATTACAAGCATACAATAATGCGATCCCAAAAACAAAGAAGCTAACCATCCATTTGTTTCTCATCTTGTCGTAATTTTTTTTAAGGTTAAAAAAATAAGGGGCTTAATCTAGTAATCAGTAGGCAGTATTACAGCAGGCAGTCTGCTAACTGATTACTGCAAACTGCCTACTCTATATCTTCCAAAGCAGCTAGGCTTTTATCAATCATTTTTTCTAAATTAATAATTAAGGCATTCAAGTTATGAAAAGTTTCATGCCCTAGTTTCATGGCTTTTTTCTTTTTATTGATGCGAATATAGCCAATTATTTCACTAACTGCTGGTTGTAATTTAGGGTAATGCAGTTGATGAAATAAGACTTCAAAAGTTTGTTCAACTTGATGCGCCAATTGTGGGTTGTTCCAATAATTTTGAACACCTTGAATATAATTTTTGTGTTCTTCATTAATTTTTCCTGTAATGCCATTATACGCTTTCAAGGTATTATTAAAAATGGTACTAAATTCGGGATTATTGCTAGAGGGAAAATATTCGCCGACATTTTGCACCAATTCATGGACATCTTTAGTGCGTATCAAATAATCTTTCAAGTCGGCTGAAATCGCTCTATAAATCTGCTGTTGCCGCAAATATTTTTCCTCCATTGCATCTGCCAATTGAAGTTGCAAATCATCAACTTGCATTTGCTGACTACTCAAAGCTTCCTGGGCAGCTACTAATTGGGCTTTTAATGCATCATTTCCTGACTCCGCAGATTGTAAATTACTTTCTAAATCAGCAATGGTATTTTCCAGTTGCGCCCTTTGCACCTCATTTCGTTGGATATTATTGAGTAGCGAATCATTCATTGCATTGAGGCGCTTTTGAGATAGCGTATTTTCTCCTTTCAATTTATTAAGTCGCTTATTCAATTTGGTCACTTGTTTGCGATAATTGGTATCTGCCCCTTTTCCAATGACCAACACATCCCATATCATATCATAGTCTAAAGTATCCACTAAAAAAATGCCATCCATTGGTCGCAAGATTTCGTAATTGTCTATTTTCAATTTAACGGTGACTTGTGCATCAAATCTATTGTATGCTAAAATGGGTAATTCAAAAGCAAAGGCTCCTTGACCAGTTGTCTTAAAATCGCCGACCCCTACTATTTTTAAACTCGTATTTCCTACAGCTACTGTTTTTCCTCCAGCCTGCTCCATTATTTTGCCCTGTACTTGAATCGTATGTATGGTGTCATATTGCGCAAAAAGAGGGAGGAAATAAGTGCATAAAAGAAGAGAGAGGCATAACCTTTTAAATTTCGTCATAGTATCAAATATTGGTTTCTTAAAATTATTTTTTTAGTCCCTACAGGACTTTAGAGCAATGCTTGATGCGCTCTTCTGAAATGAGGTAATTTCTATAAAAATAAAAAACATAATAGGTCATACTAAAGACCATTAAAAGTAATTAATTTTTTAATAAAATCTATTATTCGTTTCTATTTTTTAAAGAAAAAACCATTGATTGTCAATAGATTAGTAAAAGGTTTAAAGTGTCCAAAATCATTGCTTATTCCTTAATACATCTACAAGACAAAGCCGTACTTTTAGCAGCTTCTTCTTTATTGACTGCACCAAAGCCTTTATTGAAATCTGCATAAATGGCTTTAGAAACACTACTCTCTGAAGACCAATAATTACCAAATTCTCCTTCACAGCAGAAATTATTATCGGATTGGCGAATGCCGCCAAGGTTGATGTCAAAACCACTATCTCCACTCTTTAATAAAGCATGGTAAGCTGCTTGCGTACCACCATAATAACTAATCAAATTTTCCCAATCGTGCGCAGTAGGCATTCGCCAACCATTTGGACAGGCACTTAAAGAAGCATTCCAAGTGTATAAACGACCATTCGTTTTACAATTCTTCCCTTTATTATCAAGACACCAAGACTCTTTTTTGACTTCGTAATTTAAATTTTGTGCCATCCATTTTTTGCCATCTTTTAAGCGCACCCATTTATACGTTTTGCTGTCTCGATTGTCTGTGAATAAACCATTGGTAGGGCCCGTGAAGTCTTTTTCAGAAATCGCTTCTGGACAGCCTTTATTTTCCATTAAGCCTTTTTTATGTGGACAATTATCCATTTCATCCGATACGCCATCGCCGTCACTATCCATAAAGGCTGGATTAGTAGTTACAGGAGGAGCAGTCCTATTGGCTTCTAATCCTTCTTCTGGAAGGGGTAACGGAAGCCATCCTGCATCAGCATTTTTGCTTGGAGGCACATAACCCGATAAAGCATAAATGGGAAAGTCCATGCCCAATTCATTGGCAATAACATGGGGTTTTTGGGTGCCAGCATTGGGTTTATCTCGCTTAACGATAGAAGGAACATAAGCTTGGATATAATCTTTTAATTCGCCCAATTCTAATATATTATTACCATCTTTATCTGGTTTTTTTCCATTGAAGGGTACATTATTAAAAGCGGCTAAAATGGCTTTGGTAAACGCTCCATTTTTCCATTTTTTATCTTCGTAAGACAGTTCATGCTTTTGACAAGAAGTGAAAGTACTCAATCCTGGGCTGGTTTCTAATAAAGTATGAAGTGCTTTTGCCATTTCTTCGTCTTTGATTTCTTTACTTCCCCCTTGTTTAATTGAACCACTATTACACGCATCAATAAAGATAAGTTTTTTGCAATTAATCTGTTCTAAAAATTTAAGAATATCGTCTTCAAAGTCAATGGAGTGATAATTCGCCAAACGGGCAGAATAACCCGTTGTTAAAATCTTAAAACGATTATTGACTTCTCGCCCGTGAGACGAAATAAACAGAATCAATAAATCTTTATCATTGATTTTATCCTCCACCATGCTTTCATACCGCTGTTTTAAATCTTCCAATTCTATTTTCACATCCATCAATTCTGTATTCTCTGCTTCTGCCAATGTATGAATAAAGACCTCTTTGAATAATAAATTCTGTTGACGTTTAAAGGCATTGGCAAAGTCCTTGGCATCTTTGGCAGTAAATTGCAAATCCGCATGTTTTGGTCCAATCGCCAAGACATGCAAATTGATTCTTTCTGGAAAATATTTGATGGTAATTTGTCGAGTTTTAATTAATTTTCCTTGTTCTCTCACCTGAATTTCAATTACATTCTTCCCTTCTTTTAATTTCAATTGCCCCGAAAAAGTATGAGAATATTGGTTATTTTCTTGCTTTTGTGGTCTAGTAATAGCCCCTTCTCCAAATTTAGAATTATCTAAAGTTTTATTATTGATAACCACTTTGATGTCCTGCGAAGCGAGTTTTTTATTAGAAATAGCCTTTATTTTAATATCTTGAATTTCTTTTTGAGACGTAAAGATATACCCTGTTTCATCTGGGTTAGGAGACATCCAAGCCAATACAGTTTGCGAACGATCGGTTTTAACTTTATCCTTTTGCGTAGGCGATGTGTTTTTCTTCGTTGGTTTGTTTTGTTGTGCGTTGACCCAAAAAGTAGGAATGACTACTAATAATAGTATCATCCACAATTGGCAAATAAAATACTTCTGGTTCATATTCGTTGAGTTTTAGTTTTCTACTATTAACAAGTGTTTTAGAAAGCATTTTTGTACCCTTCTACTTTACTTTGCTTCCAATTCTACCACAATCGGTACAATAAATCCTTGGGTACTATTTGTAGTAAAATCAATACTATTCGGTGAAAACTGAATATCATTTGTTGGTATAATAAAGTCTTTTAATAAGCCAACTAAACTTCCATAAAACTGATCTCCTTGATCTTCCATATATTCACTTACCGCTTTAATATTTGTGATTCGCTCTTTTGAAAATAGGATACATAATCGCTCTGTTCCTTTTTGCTCTAGTTTTAAACCGCTGTCTTTTCCAGGAATGTAAATTTCTGCACCAACCGAAGTAACCAAAGCACTCTCATTCATGCCTTTAAAATTACTATTCAACTCCTCGCTTCTGGGCCAATGAATATTCACTTCTCCAGACATATCGACACTAAAAACATAAATATATTCATTTTTGGAAGCAGAAATAGTCAATAATTGAAAAAGTTGCCCAATTTCCCAATCGGTGCGATTCACTCGATAATACTGTCCATTAAAGGTAACGGCTGCTGGTTTAATCAAAGATTCATCGTCATAAGCTTCATTGTCTACATAAAGAAATTTAAAACTGCCTGCAATTCGTGTTTGTCCTTTTTGAGTATTTAAATTTGTTGTTGTTGTTGTTGGTTGGCTTGGCGTATGTGCAGGTGCATTTTCTGCTAAACTTTTAATATCTGCTTCTACATCTGAGCTAATCGTAACAGCACTCGAATTCGCTCCTTTTTCTCCCAAATGTATCGTATAGGCATACTTACAATATTTTCCGAATTCTTTATATTTTATCCAAATAAAACCATCTTTTCCCCATTCTTTTCCCCAGCTATTCATTAATCGAAAAGCGCCTCTTAATTCATCATATCCTACGACGACCATGGCATGTCCGCCTGCTGGTAACTGACTGCCTATTTCTGGTCGCCAATACCCAATATTTTTTAAATGAAAGAAGTTTTTAAGCACCTTTAATCCGACCACCACAGGTTGTTGATTTGCCAATGCTTTCTGCACTTTTAATATCTTTATTTCGGGTGCTTCATCCTGTGCAAATAAAGTCATAAAATCGGTGACGGAAAAATTCTTCGCTTCTGCTTGTAAATTTGATGCAGGCATTTTGCTACAATCATTTACATCGCCATCAAAATTACTGGCTAAACAATCGCCATTATTCATTAGCAATTCAACCGCATCAGAAATTTTAGCGCCGCTTCCACAATGGTCATTTTGTTTCACTTGATTATAAATAAATAAGGCAGAATTAGCATTGGTGGTAATTGCCTGTTTATCCGTAATATTATCTTGAATCGCTCTTTGGATGGTTAACGCACCATAGCCTAATGCCCAACCCACACAAGATTGAATCTCTCCTTGATGTCCTACTTCTGGGCAATAAGGGGTTAAATCTACTTTTATCGGCAATTCCAAGTATTTTGATCCTTCAAATCGAGGTTCTCTTGGTTGTTTTTCATAATCTGTATCGTCCATTATCAAACCCATTTTATATTCTTGGACAGGTGCTGTCTGGGCAGTTAATGGTAGGATATACCAGCAAAAAGTGATAAATAAAATATAGGGTTTCATTTTTATTATTTGATAAGCTTATGAGAAGTGCTTCCAGAACTCCAAATTCTGGAAGCACTAAGTTCTTTAGAATAGAGTCCATTTATTAACCATTATTTTTCTTCTTTTTCGGAGGTATCGGAATCGCAATTGGCTTAGGTTTTGAAGCCTGCTGGGGTTTTGCAGTAGGTTGTTTTTTGTTGATACTTCGCTGATTGCTTGAACCATCATTATTAGTAGCACTACTAACATAAGGACAACCTTCGTTTTCCGCAGGGCCATAAACATCTGGGCAAGCATCTGAATCATCTGAGATACCGTCTCCATCAAGATCTGAACTAGTATTAGTGTTATCGTTATCGTTATAGTTTGGATTACTATTGGCATTATTTGAATTCGGACAACCGTCTGCGCTTCCTAATCCACTTTCCATTGGACATTTGTCAAACTTATCTCCTACGCCATCCTTATCTGTATCAGGACAACCCATTTTACCAGAACCATATTCATTTGGACAAAGGTCTTCTGTATCTGCTACGCCGTCTCTGTCTTTATCAGGTTTGTCGGTATATCTTTTTTCCTGTCGCTCAAGATTCCAGTTCCAACTAAGATTACTAGAAGGTTCTTGAGGCATTTGGTCATTGATTTGTCCACCAGAATTATAAGGGTCATTCGGCATGCCTAATGCAGTCCATTCAGGGAATTTGTGAGGTTCGATCAGTCTTTTTTCTAGCTCTTTTGCAGAAAAAACCTGCTTCATTTTTTTATTGTATTTAACTGTACCAACGATACTTTTTACCAATTGAAAAACACCAATAGAAGTAAATACTAAATCATTGATTAATGCCAATACTGCGACGCCATCTACTTGCTCACTCACTACATCAGCTAGTACTTGTTGGTAATTTACCGCATAAAATTCTGTTAATTTAATCATGTCATACTCCAATTGTTTTTGATAATCTTCGGGGTATGCGGTAATCATTTTTAACTTCTTTTTGTCTAATAAATCATTTTTTAGATTTAATAACACAAAATTGAATTTTTCAGCCGTTTTTGTATACGCCTCTTCTACGCGTTGTTGGTCCGCTGGGGAATAATTACCGCTATTTTGTTGACTCTTAAATGCCGATGCACTAGAGACCGCAGAGGTTTTCATTTCCTGAAATTGCTTGATAAAATCGGATTGCAATAAAGCATCCAAAGAAGCAGTTACTTTTTTTTGACCAAAAGCATTCATAGAAAGACCAATCAAACAACAAAAAAAAGTAGTAAATATTTTAGATTTCATGATAATGAGGTTTATGCGGTAAATGTTAAGTATTTGTCTTTATGTGTTTTTAGATAGTATTCCGTACCCAAGGTTTTTAATTTAACGGGTTGCGGGTTACGAATTGCGGATTAAAGTCAATCAAATAAGGCTATTTTAGATAACCTAATAAGTACTTGGACAAAATTAGGTTTAGGTTATTATTAGGTGTCGGGTATCGGGTACTAGGTTTTAGGTTAGACGTATTTGCAGCACACCTGAAACCTAGTACCCGATACCCGACACCATTTTTTAACTTAAAATTGTCCACCTACCTAAAAGAATTAGTTTTAATTAATGTTAAACTACTTCAACAACTCGCAACACGTAACCCGCAACTATATTTGCGTGATATAATTTGTGATTTACAGTACTGTATGACAGTTTGTTTTTGTGTTTACTCGAATAAAATTATAGCGATTGGAGGTAGGATGGGTAAAAATAATGCCTATTTGATAAATAGTAGTCTTTTTGCAAGGTACAAAAAGCTTAGGATAATTAAGTATTTTTATCCTACTTCAAAAAAAATTCCGTTCTTTGGGTACATATTTATTTGAAAAAACACATATAGATGAATACATTGACATTTTCTGACGAAGAAATTATCGCAGCCATCAAGTCGGGAGGACGAGGACGACAAGATGTTATTCGATTCCTTTATCGAGGTGATGCTTTGAAAAATAAGATTATCCATTTCGTAAAGCGCAATAGTGGCAACTTCGAAGATGGACAGGATATGTTTCACGAAGGCATCATTGTATTGGATCGAAATATTAGGCAGGATAAATTTAAAGGTGATAGTTCGATTCAAGGCTATTTATTCTCGATTTGCCGCTTTTTATGGATGAATCAAATTCGTAAACAGAGTAAGGTAAGTTTGACGGAGGATAATAGCAAATTGGATGCTACCGCAGAAGAAACGCCTGAATCAAAGCTCTTTAGTAGCGAACAAAAAAGCGTTTTAAAACAGTTAATGAGTCATCTCGGGGAACGTTGTCAAAAAATATTAGAATTGTGGAAATTGTCCTATTCAATGGAAGAAATTGCACAAGAACTGAATTTTAGTAGCCCTGCTATGGCAAGAAAGAATAAATACAGGTGTCATAAATCTTTATTAACGATTATTGAAAAACACCCAGAGTTAGCGAATTCGCTTAAAGTATAAAAATATAAAGACATGGAATTTCAAATCTTTGACAAAATAGAAGCTTATTTAAGCGGAGAAATGACCGAAACCGAAGCGACCGCTTTTGATAAAGAAGTAGCTACGAATAAGGAATTGGCCGCAGCAGTTGATCGTCATCTACTCGCCCATGATGCGATTGAAGTAATGATAGAAGACAATCTGCGAGCGGAAATGAAGGAATGGAGTGCAGCAGCAAATAAAAATAAGGAAGCTACAATACATCAGATTGGTCAAAAAAAAGAAAGTGGGAGAAAGATTCGCCGTTTGGTTTATCGACTTGCGGCGGCAGCTAGTGTAGCATTAGTAGTAGGTTTCTTTGGTTTACAATTTTCAACTACCAATTATTCTAATACGGCTTTATCCCAAGGTGCTTATAATTTTGATTTGTCTGCAACTCGTTCTACCAATACGGATCAAAGTTCGTTGACTACAGGCTTAACAGCTTATGAAAATGCCGATTACGCCGCAGCTATTCAGTTTTTCCGAAACATACCTACCACTAATCCTCAATATAATGAAGCGCAATATTACTTAGGACATAGTTTGTATCAAAACAAGGCTTACGAGGAGGCGACGAATGCTTTTCAAAAGGTGGTTAGTACGAATGATATACGTTATAAAGAAGCGGCGGAATGGTATCAAGTAGTCAATTATGTAGCCGCCAAGAAACAAGGAAATGAATTAACCGCTTTGTTAAACCAGTTGGTCAATGATGAAGGACATCCTTATCATAAAAATGCTAAAGCATTGGATGCTAAATTGAATAGTTTTTGGCGAAAATTTCAATAATAGTAGTACGTTTGAATAAACGCAGATCAATTAGCAGCAGTATATCGATAAAAAAGTTAGTCAATTACACAAAAAAGGCCCAGCTAATTCATAAACTATTAGCTGAGCCATTATTTTTTAATCTACCTAATTAGTAGAGTTAGTGTATCTCTCACCGTATGATTTAAGTTTACACTAAATCAATCGTCTGTCCTTCAATAGCACATCGAGCTTGAACTTTACCATTAGGCAATTGGTATACTACACCGAATTGCTTTTTAATACCTGGGGCAGGGTCATCACCTAAGGCTTGGTTCGTAACAGCCACATCATCATTTCCGTTATTAACCATTTTTTGAACGATAGCAGTTACATCTGCTCCTTTAGTAGTTACGCCGTAGGAGGCTCCGATAATTTTAATAGCCATAATAATATGAATTTTGGGGTTATTAGGTTGTTTAATAATTAAATAAAGTATTGTCATCCAACCTATTTAATAGCAATACTTTCCTAGGTAGAAAAGCAAGATAAATAAGCATATAATTCGTTAAATAGCTGTGCCTGCTTTCTCATATTGCTTTTGTTGATGGTTCAAAGTTGCAGACAATCAAGGAGTTAGACAATACACTCAGGGTAAGCGGACAGAATAATAGGGTAACGTACAGCTTAGATTAGATAATTGGCAAATAGATAGTAGGTTGAATGTGTTTGATTTGATGTAAGTAGTTGATAATTAGTTGTTTGTAGTTAGTGGATATGATTTATGTTTATTAGTTTTATCGTCGATCTATGATTGATTGGATAGTCGATAAGTTATTCGTTCGATGTTACCCGAATTCAAAATTTTGTTAATAGAATTCAAAACTAAGATTTGTTGGTTTCATCCGATTCATTTTAGTGATACCTTGCCATAGCAATAAAAAAGCAATTAGAAATATCCTTATCTATCGTTCTAAAAAGCTTTGCTATTTTATAAAATTCGACTAATATGATCATCCGACGAACTGTTATCACACTTGCTTATTGTTTGTTTGCTGTAATAAATTTAATGGCACAAAACTCAAAAGTCCAATTAAGTGGACAAGTAGTAGACGCCGATTCCAAAGAAGTAATTCCCTATGTAACGATTATTGCCAATACGCCCGAAAAGGTTTTTGTAGAAGGGACGGCGACGAATGATAAAGGAGAATATTTATTGGAATTACCAAAAGGAAGGTATGTCTTGCAATTTAGTTTTATTGGTTATCAAAATACCGAACAAACAATAGCATTAACAAGTAATCAAAAGTTGGAATTAGTATTGGCGAGCGATTTAACTACTTTAGAAACAGTTATCGTAAGCGAAGAACGGACTTCGGTAGAACAGAAAATTGACCGTAAAGTCATTAATGTTGGAAAAGATTTACAGTCGGGTGGGGGAGATGCGGTAGAAGTATTGAACCAATTATCAGAAGTGCAAACAGGTATTGACGGTGGAATAGAACTAAGGGGTTCTGGCAATATTAATGTTTTGGTCAACGGCAAACCATCGCCTTTAGAACCACAAGATTTACTCCAACAAATTGATGCAAGTGAAATTCAGCAAATCGAATTGATTACGACGCCATCTGCCAAACATCGAGCAGATGGGCTGACGGGCATTATCAATATTATTACCAAAAAGAAAAAAGAACAAGGGTTTTCGGGAACGATATCGGGCAGTATAAGCTCTAATGAACAATATCGTTCTGGATTGGCTTTGTCGAATGGATTGGGTAAAGTGAATTTAAGCTTAAATCTTAATTTTGCGGATAGAGAAACGGATTCTAGAAATAGTAGAAGTCGAATTTCGGACGCACTTAATTATACCCAAACTGGAGATAATTTATTCGATGGGCAGGTCAAAAGTATCAAAGGAGGTATTGACTGGTTCTTAGATGAAAAAAATGAATTTTCCTTTTCTGGCGGGTATATTGATAATTCGCATGATATTATTAACACTACTCAAATTACCGAAGATGCTACTGCTTATCAGTTTTTATCCAATAATCGACATGAACATTTAAGTGCAGAATACAACGCTAATTACCGCCGTAATTTTACCAATAAAAATCATTTTCTAGAAGCGGAGGTTCATTTTACTGATAATCGAAATGATTTGAGCGCTAATTACCAAGCAGGGAATGATTTTAGAGATGATTTCTTAGAATATGATTCTAAAGTCACTAATTTTTCTTTGGATTATGTTCACCCCTTTAGCAATGGAATGGTGATGGAAAACGGTATACTTTACACGATTAAAGAGGTCAGTAATGACCAAGTGGTGAATGATTATGATGAGACCCAACTACAAAATCGTTTCGTTTTTGATGAAAATAGCATTGGTTTGTACACTTTAATCAAAAAAGAATGGGGCAACTTAAAAGGACAATTCGGTTTACGATACGAAGGATTTTGGTCAGAAAGTCAATTTGAGGGGACAGAACTACAAGTGAATCGAAATTTCCACAACCTCTTTCCCTCTACGCATTTCACTTATAGTTTTGCAGAAAAAAATAGCGTAAACTTTGGCTATAATCGGCGTATTTCTCGTCCTAGTTTATGGCAAATTAATCCCTTTTCCAATGCCTCCGATCGTTTTTATAATAGACAAGGGAATCCTACTTTAAATCCAGAATATTCTAATAATTTTGAAGTTAACTTTAGCAATAATTTTGAAAAATGGTCCTTTAGCCCTGGGCTATTTTACCGCTATAAAACCAGTATCATTTTACCCTTCTATTTAACCAATGAGACGGATAATACCATTTTGAGAACTTATACGAATGACGGTAATAGTCACGCCTATGGAACAGAAATAGCGGTTTCTATTTTTCCACTAAAGTTTCTAAAAACCAATATTAATGGTAATTTTTATTGGGAGAAAATTAATACAACCGTCGATAATGATTTCGGTTTTCTACAATTAAATAATAGCAACTGGACGATTAAAAATCTTTTTAAAATTAATAAGAAACTGACTTTTGATATTACTTGGATTTATCGAGGGGCAAGTACTCGTCGGTATAGCGAAGCAGTAGAGACGCAGAAGTTTGATGCCGCTTTACGTTGGAAAATTTTAAAAGGAAAAGGGAATTTAAACTTTAGAGTGACCGATATTTTTGATACCTATCAATTTGAATCTGTGCTATTTGGCAATGGCTTTGAAGAAAATTCTTTGCGGAAACGAGAATCCAGAATTGGGTATATTTCTTTTAGTTATCAATTTGCGAAGGGCGTGTCTATTAAAAAACGAAATCGGAAGATACGGCGATTTGAAGGTGGAGCAACCGAGTAATAGTTGATTGATGACTAGATTATTAATGCTAAAATCAACTAATAATCAATCAACAAATCAACCTCCATACTTATTTGTCCAACCAATGAATCGTATTCAATATAAATTGGACATTTTGACTAGCTTGCGGATGATTAAACCCTATTTTTCGTCTTTGTGCGCCAGCTATTTGAGCGGTCATCATAGCCGCTTCACCATAAACAACAATCTTGCCTTTACCATATGGCATAAAAGCGCCTTGATACCAATCGTGTTTAAGCGGAATTTCTTTAGTCGTAGGATGAAAACGCCAAGCAGTATCGGGTTCTAAAGAACTATGGTCGGCAGGAAAAGATAAAATGGGCGTAGCGGCTGTTGGAATTTGAAAAGCAGAACCTGTAAAAGTAGCTACTTGTGTAACTACCTCCTCATTTGTATTACCTTTTGTCAATTCATTTTGGTGCAATGTACCATTGGCTAATGTAAAAGTAGTAGTTGGAAAACTTGATTCTAAAGGCAAGGCAAATCCATTACTAAAAGTAAACCCAAACACATTTGCTAAATCTCCTGCTCCACCGGGGAATGGCATGTGATCAGCAATGAGTAGTAATCTACCTCCTTGTTTTACCCATTTTGCTACACATTTTATTTCTTTTGGAGTGAAAGCAGAGGGATTAGGTAAAATCCAATTGCCATTGGCATTTACTTCATTTAAAGGATTGGAAATCACTAAAATATCGTATTGATGCAATAATTTATCCGTAATTTTTTCAGTTGCTCCTGCTACTTGATACCCATCTGCCTCTAATAATTTAGCAAAGGGATTAAAACGTCCTTCATAAGTATGAAAATTATGATGGCCTCCATCTATTAAAATTTCAGGGCCTTCCCCTTTTTTATATCGTGGATTATTTACACGCACCTCAATAGCCGTATCTGCATTTTGTTGTGCAAAAATAGGGAGGACTAAAGCTAAGCATAAGCCTATTAAACAGCTAGTTAATTTCATTAAAATAAGTTAAACGGTTATTTGATAATAGGAAGATGCTATAGCCGTTAATTTTGGTGAGCACCAGAATTTATTTTTTCAATATTATCATTAAATCGTACCAATTAAAGAACCCGAATACCAAACATAAAGCATACTAGCGATTGCCACGATATTAGACATAGCCCCAAAAAGCTTCATTTGAATCACCGAATAGGTTTGGGATTTGTAAATAAAAAACAAATCTAGCAAGAGCCAAATCAGTCCAATACTGAGCATACCGCCAAAGATAAAATCTTTGAATACAAAAAAGAGCATGAGTACTTCAACGAGGACAATACCAATGATTAATAATTTGGTTTGGTGTACGCCTAGAATGGTTGCCGTAGTTCGGCGACCTGCTGCTTTATCTGGCACAATATCCATCACTTCTCCAATTAAGTGAGATTGCCAAGCAAAAAGTAATAAATAAAGGTAAGTTTGCCAAGGCAAAGGTGCAGTTTCATTAATATAAACACTAAATAGCGCTGTCATGATATAGCCTACTTGACATAATAATTCCAAAGGAGGGCGACTACGTAATCCATTTTTAGGCAAATTATAAGCGCCATTAATCAAGACAAAAGTCAATAGCAATACCAACATTTTCCAGCCCACCAAATAGAATAACAAACTGCCATAGACTGCGTGTAGGATAAGCATTGGTTGCCATAAATTTTCCAATTGAGCAACGGTTCCTTTTGCACCAAACCAAAAACTATCTTTTCTAGGATTGAGTGCATCCGTTTCTCTATCTACCATGTCATTCCAACCATAAACCAGAAAATTTAAGGGAAAAGTAACGTAGATCAATCCTATCCAAAAAGGAATAGAGGTCCAAATGCCTTCCATTTGACTAGTTGGTAAAAGATATAACCAGAGGGTAGCAAACCATAATCCAGGACGGGAGACTTTAAGCCAGAAAAGTAGGGTAGGAAGGATTTTTTTTGGTTGATCGTAGGTTGTTGTCATGATAATCTAGAATTCCTCCTTCAAAGATTCTTGCACCATTTCCAAAATGGCTAAAGCCATAAACATTTTTTCCTCATTACTTTCCATTGGTCGTAAAAACTGAAAAGCTCTAGGGTTATGTTTATCGGTCTTCATAGGATTTTGCACACTTGCCACTTCTTTATCCCCCACTACGATCGGGTGTAATTTTAATTCATCATCTCGATTAATGCGAGCCAATAACCTATTTCTACGACCCCCATATAAACCACCATTTTCTTTTAAGACGCCAGCATACTGGCCATCAATATTTACATCAATGCCTTTCTTTTTAATGCGGTAAGCAAATTCATTTTGAGAAGTTCGTGCGTATAAAATCGCATTTTCTTTGGCAGCAATATAGCGCCGATAATTATAGACAATTACGGGTTCGTGATAAATAGAAGTGAAAATCCCTTTGGCTGTCTTGGTCATACCTCGTTTTATGTTCTGGTTGACTTGTCGCAAAGACAGCAGGCTCATTTCTTCCTTACTCCAAGGCACTAATTGGTCGCTCCATTCTTTGATTTCATTGCGCATTTTTCTGAAATCTGAAAGGACTCGACTTTTACCTGGTTGGAAATTTCTAAGTAATTGATAGAGGAAATAAATCGCCAAAGACGCTACCGAAAAAACGGCTATAAAGGATAATATGAGGAATACGATTGGTGGCATTTAATTTTTTTGACGGTGGATAGCATAAATGAGCGAGTATGACCACGCTTGCCTGTCCGACCTTTTATAAGCTAACTTGCCACAATTTTAAGCCTTTGTTTGATAGAAGTGTTGAAAAAATCTACTAATTGTTCGTTTTTTTAGGCAAAAAGGAAGGTTGGAGGGTAATCATAGGATAATTCTTTATCATCTAGTGATGCGTTATGAAAAATCCAACTCAATCAACCCACCCGTTCTTTCATATAAAGGGCAGTCTTTTTTCAGTTGGAGTAGTCCAAAATGATCTTGACTAAAATGTTGTAAGTACCTAAATAATTGAGTGCCATAGCCTTTGTTTTGTTCAGTAGGAATAATAAAACAATCCTTTATTAAGGCAATACCTGTGGTTGGTGGCGAATCAGGGGATTGGGTGATACAAGCACCACCGATTACTCGTCCTACTTTTAGCACTAAAAAAGAACCTGTTCCCGAAACAGCAGTAGAAATGTTCATTGTCCAATCTTCTAGCAAGGTTTCTATAGTAGTGGCATCTTGCGCTAAGATAAAGGTCAAGAAGGTCTCAAAATCGGCATTTGCCAAATGACTAATTTGGATAATTTGAATCATTTTTTTATTTTAAAATAACTAGGAAATATAAAATCTATTGGGGGAATACCATTGACTTAGTTTCAAAAATTGCTCCATCTACGCTCAAAAATAAAATGGTAAGATATAGAAAAAGGAGAATTGGAATATTTTTACAAAAACTAGTATTTTTTACTGTAGCAAGTAGTGAGGGAGGATTAATTGCTTCGAAGATCGCGTATATTGCCTCCGTTTACACCTTACTATCTTTTGTAGAAAAGAGTATATGTAATTCAAAAGCACTCTGCATTCAAATATTTGGACTCACCGAAAAAATGACCGGCTATATTTTTTACTCGTTACTAAGAGCTAGACTACTATACATTTTTAGATTTTCTATTTAAAAATAAGGCGGCAATGGAAAATTGCCGCCTTATTTTGGGTAGTACAAGGCGGTTGTTTCCCACAACCGCCTTGTTTTCAAGAGCACTAATTTCTTTTGTATAGTAGTGTAACTAAGAGCATGTTTAAAATTTTATTTAATTGAAAATCAATAATTTGTGAAGCTGACTAAATAATCAATTGTGGGCTTATCGAGATAAACAAACATCGTTAGTAAACCGCAAGCGGATGGAATACCAGCAACTTATGATGACGTCAGGTTTATAAAATATTGGTTTTCAAGACGATAAAATTTAAACATGCTCTAAGACAAACTTAACGTTGATCTGCTATTTATTGCTTATTGAATAGGTTGCATCACATCAATCGCATGTACTTGTTGCCAAGTTATAGGCGCCATACCTCCACTAAAAGTAACCACAACATTGGTCATCCCATCTTTTATGGCCTTAAATGTCCAAACCATATCAGCTCCTTCTACACCAGCATTCATTAAGGTGAGGGCACTTTTATCCCAGTTAATATCAACGCTTCCACCTGATTGGAGAATACCCGCTACTACATTAGCTTTAATGGTGAAATTGGTATCTAAGAAAACAGTTCGAGGGACATTATTGCGAACGGGAGTAGGCGCACTACCCTTGACACCATCACTTAGCTCGCTATCGATAGCTTCCCCTACAAAATAAGTAATCGGAACAGCAATTCCATCTGGATGATTACTTGTGACGATGAGTACTGTTTTATTATTGAAATGAGGTTGTGGTAAAGAAACATTAAAATGTTGCGTCTTGTCATAGGGCGTTGTTCCAGTACCTCTAGGGCCAACCCACCCCATTAAGGTAAATTTAAGTCCACCAAATAATGTATTTTGATGAAAAGCAATACCACTAGTGAAATTTTGAGCACTACCTTTCGCAGTAAGATATAATTGGCGCGTAGCCGTATGATATACAGCTGATAATTTGTCAGCCGAAATAGTGGTTAAAAAACCCATAATATTTGATTTAAAAGTGATTAAAAATTAAAATAGAACGATTGTAAGCTTACTTGGCTCGTTCGATGACCTCAACATTGTAGGCCGTTTGCAGCTCTATCGGTTCTATTCCTCCAGAAGTATCCACATAAATATGTGTTTCTCCTGCTTTCGCGGCTTTAAATGTCCAAACCATATCAGCTCCTTCTAGACCAGCATTTTCTAGGATTACTGCACTTTCATCCCATTTAATATCAACCGAACCCCCACGTTGAACTAGTGGCGAAACTACATTGGCACTAATTTTAAAAAGCTCTTCTAAATAAACAACTTTTGAAACATGACCGGGTAACAAGGTCGTTGGCGAATTAGCGATGGCTAAATCAACCTTAGGATCTACAGCATCTACAGCCTTATCCAAACCTAGATAACGAATCGGAACTGCTTTTCCTTTTGGATGATTTTCAGTAACGACGAGAACAGTTTTGTCATTGAAATGAGGTAGAGGTAAGGATATACCAAACTCTTGTACTTGTTTGTAAGGTCTTTTTCCTTCTCCGATTGGACCTGTCCAACCCATTAAGGTAAATTTAAGCCCTCCTGCAAGTGTATCTTGATGAAAAGCGATACCCGTAGTGAAATTTACAACTTCTCCTTCTGCATAAAGGACTAATTTACGATTTAGTGTTTCATAAACGCAAGCCAATTTGCTTGCTGGAATAGTGGTTAAAAAACCCATGATATTTGATTTTAAAGAGTGAATAAAATATGTTTGTTAAATGATAAAAAGTATTGATTTTTTTCATGATTAATTATATTGATTCTTTGATAAGTCCATGCTGAAATGTAGCATAATATAGTCTTACCACTAACTCGCTTGCTTCAAAACCTGCGCTTGTTGTCTAGTTTTCCGTGCTTCTATTTTTTGTAAAAAAGAATGAATATGATCAAACCATTGCGCAAAACCACTACGCATCCAAATACTCTGCATATAGGTTCGTAGAAATTTCGCATTCAATTGCTCTAACGCTTTTGCTGTCAATTCGTCTGTAACAATTGGAACAGCTTGAAGGGCAAAATCTTGGTAATAAATTTTGATTGCGCTATTCATTGCTTTTAGTACGGCTAATCTTTCTGGTGTAGTCAATCCTTCTGCTAAAATATAGTAGGCTTTATTTTCTAAAAAGCTAAAATTGATGCCTAAAGGCGCTCGATTAACAATGGCACACGCTATGATTTTGCCACTTTTTTTACATCGAACTTTTAACACTTTTCTATATCGTTGTAATCCATATTGTTTAAATGCAATATTCAATTTCGTCAATAAAATATCTTTTTGATCGAGTTCTTCTGCCTGCACAAATACTTCTCCGTATTGTTGTCTAACAAAAGTGATGAACTCCTTATTTATGCCCGTAACAGGGCTTAGTTCAATGTTGGTAGCAGTCGTTTCTTCAATTTGATTCAATGGCAAATTCAAAAAATGAAATAATCGTAAACTTGCTCGATTGGGACCTAATTTATCATACATAGAGGCAAAAATTCGAAAAGCATAGCGATTGTTTTGTCGAAACCAATTTTGACTAGAATTGACTTCATTTTTAGTGAAATGATGCTCTGCGTGATAAGAAGATGCTAACATTACTTTTAATGATAAAAAAGGATTACCATTAGAAACCAAGTGCTGAGCGAGCATGCCCGTATTGTTTTGTTTCCACGCACAGACCGAAGAAAAATGATTGTTATTTTCTTCAGAATTAGAAAAGATCCACAAAAATTCTTCTTTACTTTGAAGTAATTTTTTCCAATTCTGGGTAATTGTTTTTAAGTGCGGTGCTAATAATGCTTTCTTTTCTGGATAAAGGAAGCCGATTTCTTCATAATGCTGAAAAAGGGCTTCTACATTTTCTTGGTTAAATCTCACTTTAAAATCTTCAAAGCACATTGTTTTAGTTTTTTTCATAGTCATGATTTGGCGTTTTAGTTTACTACTGCGTCTATAGATTTGTAGTGAAATAGGTTTGAAAAAAGCTATAGGTGTTTAGTTGATGCTAGACAAGTGTATTGCCTATTCATGCGAGTTTGTTATACCACAGTCGACTAGCTCCTACATCATAAATCTCCTTTAATATCTGGTTATCAAACTACTAACGCTGGATTGTTAAACAGATTTAAGATGTATGATTTCTGATTTAAGATTTGCTTGCCTAAATTACTTGACAAATTTTGACTAAGTCCCCAACTCCTTAAGTAAACCATTAAAATAGCCATGCGTAATATGTGCGTTGGCTTTATAGATAGGAATTTCCATTAATAGCTGATGTAATTTGGGTAAATTATAATACGGAATACCAGGATAAAGGTGATGTTCTAAGTGGTACCCAACATTATGCGGCGCAATAAGGAAGCGTTCCAAAACATTTGTTTTGACGGTACGAGAGCCTGTTAATTCGTGATCATAGGCTAAGTCGCCAAAATGTTCTGACACGCTTCTGATATATTGGAACATCAAAAAGGTAGAGAAATAAGGGACGATCCAAAATAATAGAAAGGCTTGCCATAAAGAAAATATCGAGAAGAACGAAATAAAGAAACCGTAAAACAGTAACTGAGGAATAGGGTTACCTTTTTTGGTTGGATTTTTATTAGGGCCTAAGACATTAAATCTTTTGACGAACCATATGGCATCTTTGATGCCTTGAATCAAGAGAAAATAAGATAAGACCTGTAAGGTGAATTGTTTTTTCGTTTGAGGAAATTGAAATTCCTTCATCGGTAATTTAGAAACCCAATCGGGGTCGTGATCGGTGTTTAAATGTTTATGATGGGCTAAATGATTAATCCTGTACTTTTCGATGGTTAAAAAAAGCGGATACATGATGAAAACATCCGATAGTAAATCATTCCAATATCTATTTTTTAAAAAGCGAAAATGCGTTGCATCATGCATGAGTATAGCTAAGGCATGCATCCTAGCACCAATAATAATAATGGCTAACAAATAAGTCAATAAATTTGGGAAACTTTGACAATAATAGATAGCCGCAAGAATAATGACCCAATTCAATAAGATGTCTCCTGCATGCTTAAAAGAATTGATTTTAAAGAGCGGTTTTAATCGTTCTGGATCTAGATTTGGCTGAAAATCTTGAGGTTTGTGGTTGTTCATAATATTGAGGTTAAATGGAGTGATAATTGCCTTATTAGGAGCAATTTTTTTAATTATTTTTATTACCTCAAAGGTAGACCAAAAGAAAAAGGCAAAACTGGACTATTCTTGCAAAAACTAGCATTTTTTTAACAGCAGCTAATGATCAAGTTTTTTAATAGAACCGTCGTTCACTCCTCTAAAAGTGAGATAGACTTAAAAAAACTAACTATTCCCTTAGTACAAATAAAATTTTATTCTACTTTTACGTTCTTATTTTGAATAAATCTAAATAACAATATAGTAAATTTATGACTGCATTAAATTCATTAGCACCTGGTAAAAATGCCGTTATTGATTCTTTTTCGGATGAAGCAACTGCCTGTAAGATGATGTCAATGGGAATTTTGCCAGGGAGTAAAGTGAAATTGATTAGAAAAGCCCCTTTCGGTGGCGCCATCTATATCAAAGCTGACAATCAACAATTTGCTATAAGAAATAATGAAGCTGAATGCGTAGTGCTGAAATAATACCCTCTGCCACCAAAACTTTAACGATTGCCTTATTGGGAAATCCCAATTGTGGTAAATCGACTGTCTTTAATCAACTGACTGGAATGCGCCAGAAAATCGGCAATTTCCCAGGTGTTACTGTTGATAAGAAATTAGGTAAATTAACTTTAGCTGATGGCAAAGAAGCAACCCTAATTGACCTTCCAGGTACCTATAACCTCTACCCAACTTCTCAAGACGAGCGAGTTGTTTTAAATATTCTCGCCAATCCTGCTGACGACTATTATCCTGATGCGATTTTATATATTGCCGACGTAACGCAATTAGAAAAGCATTTTTTGTTATTCTCTCAGGTGAGAGATTTGGGTATTCCGATGGTCTTGGCGTTGAATATGTCGGATGCGGCAGCGGAGCAAAACCTTCAATATGATACGAAAGCTATTGAAAAGGCATTCAATGTACCAACCGTTGCGATTAGTGGACGATCGGGGGATAATTTTCAGCAGTTAAAAACGACTTTAAATCAATTAGTCACCGAACCCTTTACTGCCCCCAAACTTTTTTATCAATTTTCGGATACAGAAAAGGAAATTAGTCAAAGCATACAAGATACACATCAATTAGACAATCCATTCCAAACCTTATTATGGGCACAAAATGGGAATAGATTGACTTTTTTATCGGAAGCAAAAAGAACAGAAATTGCTCAACTGGTTAAAGTTAAAAACTTTAACCCCTTAGCGAATCAGGTTAGAGAAGTCATGCAGCGGTTTGACCGCTTTACACCGATACTTAAAAAAGCGATTCAGCGGACGGAAAGTAATAAAATAACCTTAACAGAAAAAATAGATGATGTAGTCACCCACCGAGTTTGGGGCCCACTTATCTTTTTTGTGTTAATGTTAATTGTTTTTCAAGCCATTTATGCTTGGTCCAGCTTTCCTATGGATTTGATTGAAGCAGGATTTGCTAGTTTGACGGAAGCCGTTAACGGCGCAATGGCAGATACTTGGTATAGAAGTTTACTCACAGATGGAATTATTGCTGGCTTAGGCGGTATTTTAATCTTCATTCCACAAATTGCTATCCTATTTTTACTCATTAGCATCTTGGAAGAGGTAGGCTATATGGCAAGGGCAGTCTTTATGTTTGATCACCTCATGCAACGTTTTGGGATGAATGGGCGGAGTATCGTTGCGCTTGTCTCTAGTGGTGCTTGTGCGATTCCTGCGGTGATGTCTACTCGTACGATTAGTAATTGGAAAGAACGACTGATCACTATTTTGGTCGCTCCTTTTATTTCTTGTTCTGCACGAATTCCCGTTTATACTGTATTAATTGGCTTCGTAGTGCCTTCTGCTACGATTTGGGGCGTTTTCAACCAGCAAGGGCTTGCATTTATGGGCTTATATATCGTGAGTATCATTGCCGCTTTAGGGTCGGCTTGGGTGTTCAAAAAGATATTAAAAACAGAAGAACGAAGTTTTCTTTTATTGGAATTACCAGAATACCGTCAACCCGTTTTAAAGAACGTATTATTTACAGTTTATGAAAAAGTAAAAGCCTTTGTGATTGAGGCAGGAAAGGTAATTTTTGTTATCTCCATTATTTTATGGGTGATGGCTTCTTATGGTCCTAGTAATCAAATGGAATTGGCAGAAAAAGAAGCGATTACGATAGCGACTCAAAATAATTTAGACGAAACAGCAACCGCAGATTTGATTGCAGGCAAACAAATCGAAGCGTCCTATGCAGGTCACTTAGGCAAGTTCATAGAACCTGCTATTCGACCATTGGGTTATGATTGGAAAATCGGTATTGCCTTGATTACCTCATTTGCTGCCAGAGAGGTTTTTATTGGTACTATGGCAACCATTTACAGTATTGGAAGCGCCGATGAGGATACAGGGACGATTCGAGATCGAATGGCTAAAGAAACCAATCCCGTAACGGGCAAACCAACGTATAATTTTGCGACTTCCTTATCGCTACTCGTCTTCTATATTTTTGCGATGATGTGTATGAGTACTTTGGCAGTCGTCAAGCGAGAAACAGGTGGCTGGAAATGGCCGATTATTCAGTTTCTATTTATGACGGGTTTGGCTTATTTAGGGGCTTTTGTGGTTTATCAGATTTTTGGGTAAACCTCAAGCTACCTGATTTAATTTCTGCGCCTGCCGCTCATACAAACTAAACCCAAAAGAAGAGACATATTGTTCAAAATCTGATTCGCTGACCACCTCATACAACGGATGGTCTAAATCCCCTAGAATATGCCGCCCATTGGTTAAATAAAGTTTAGCTAAATGAGGTAACTGACTATCCTCAAATAAGGAGATGTAAATAAAAGTAGCCAATTCTATTTCACTTAAATAATCAATGGCTGGAAAAAGATAAGGTGTTTGTTCTAAAATATGATTTTCTACAATTCGCTCTGTAGTCAATCCTTCTAATTGTTGTAAATAATAATCGACTGCCGAAAATTCATATAAAGGCAAAGACCGTAAAATACTCGCCAAACGAATCGCATCCTCCCAATTTTTGATTTTTTTACCTTTTAAACCAATGCCAATTGCTCGAAAGCCTTTTCGTCCATAAGTATCTAAAGCAAAATGATACTTAATAAAAAAAGTATGCAAAACCCCTCGGATATTCAATAAGATTTTACTGTATAATACTTCTCCTTTTCGCAAGGGCATATCGTCTAAATCCAATTGTAATGCTTCAATTAATTTATCTTTATTAATCCTGTTAAATCCTGATTGATGAAATACTTGCAAACCTCTTTGTTTGCCAAAAGCGATGATAGAAAAATTAGGGTATTTATTGGTGCGCATATTTTTGACGGTTCACGGTAGACGGTCTACGGTAGACGGTTCCGTTGGTTAAGAATAAAATACTATAAGGTAGTTATGCCTCTCTTAAGTGACAGGGGCGCAGAAAGCGCTATTGATACTCCATAAGTTTAGAGTGGGGCAAAAAATCATAAATCTTACATCATAAATCATATATCTGTTTCGGTTTTATGAATTTACAGGAAGTAAACGACACAATCTCAAAGTAGATTTATGATTTATGAACTTTGATGTAAGATTTTTCACCTCATCAAAAAAGGTATGGCGTATCAATAACGCAAAAAGCAACCCCGTCACAAAGAGTGTATGGTTATAGCCCTAACATACTTTTCCAAGACCAGCTTGGTGCTGTGGTATTAAATTCAGAAAAAGAATCAAATAACCAATTCACTACGGCGTCTGTATCTCGTAAATCTATTGCCGTAATTCTTGGTTCGTCCCCTTCTTCTTGTATCACTTCACCAATGGAGAAAGGGAAAATTTTAGCATTTTCGATAATGCTTTTATTTTCCATAAATCGACGCGTTTGTGGTAAGTAATCCTCTACGACATCATTTAAAAATAAACGGTCGGTTAATTCTTTATCAAATTTAGAAACGATGACCCCAACATTTTTCAAAGGCACTTCCAAATTGCGAACATAACCAAAGAAATTCATAAATAAATCATCTTCTCTGAGTGTTTCGATTCGTTCTTTATAATCGGCGATTAATAAAAAAGAGATGGAAATATCGGGACAAGTCAAGTATTTTTTAATCTCTGATCGCAATTCGCCTGTTCCACCATCTTCATCATCCGTATTGATTTTTCGCAAATCTTCTCCTGCCATTTCGATGAAGGTTAGATTAACCGTTTCGTCACTAACTGGATGTGTTAAAGCGACATCGTACTCGACGATAGTCCCTGCTGGTGTCGCATTAGGGAATTCCCCAAAAGTGATATTACGGACAATTTTATTGATGTGATTGATGCCATCTTTATTGCCCGTTGGGTTAATGGTTTTAGCATATTTTCTACGGATATAAAGGTCGATAGCTGCTAAGACAGTTGTTTTTCCAGAACCAGTATACCCAAAAACGAAGATAAAATTACTATTCTTTGCCTGTAGGGAAGTATGTTCCTTTTTCAATACTTTACGAGCTTTTCGTTTCTTACCAATGGTAATTGGAATCCGAGGCAAACCACCAATTAATGGTCGATTTTCAACAGGTGCTGGAATCGGTTCTGGTTGATGTCTTTCAATTGGGATATTGGGCCTTGTTCTATTTTCTTTAGGAAATGCTTCCCGAAAATCTGTCATAATATCTTCATCGTCGAAGGTCTCAAATTCTTCTTCGGGCAAATCTAAATCTTCCATCGCTTCTCTAAAATCTGCTAAATCCTCTGGATCTTCGGTATTTCTAAATTGGTCGTTAATGGATTTAGGCGTTGTTTTCTTTTTAGGACGCTTTAAAGTAGTGACCTTAAAATCGTCATTAATGGTATTACCCGTGGTTGGGTTATCTGAATTAAAATCTGAAATATGATAGTTTGACATAATTGTTTAGTTTTTAGTGCGCTTTACAATAGACCGCCTGTTTTCGATAACAGGCGGCACTATCGTATGATAATTGAGAGAAATTTTCTGTATATTTAAATCAGTTAAAGGGAATGACCTCAGTTTTAAAATAGTGTGAGGACTTTTTTTGGGGTTATCAGTTGAGAGTTGCCAGTTGCCTTTTCGAATACAGAACTGGTAACTGATACCAGGCAACTCGCAACCGTCAGCATTAGAAATTTCGCTCTATGATTAACGGTTCTTGCGTAATATTTTTTGGCGATAAAAAGCCTTGAAATGCTTTTTTGTCTTTTTTACTCTTTTTAGTAGCTGAAGGCGCTGGTCGATTCAATACAATGATGGCAAAAAGGATAATGAAATCAATCAATATCGCTAGTACTAAAGCAACAACTACTGCAAAAGGATCACCACCATTTTTCTTGGCGGAAAACATAGATCCTAAAGAATGACTTAATTGCCCAATATCTCGATTCTCAAACCGTCTATTCTCATGAGTAAATTCAGGTAATTGACTGTTCAATTTGCTGCCAATTTTATTATAAGCAGAGGTGACTATAGGTATCATATCACTATAGGTTGCCCAGTCCGCTTGCCCCATTGCTGCGGTGGTATTGGTCAAGACCGAATCTATTTCTTCATTAATCGGCGTAATAAAAGCTAAGTAATTCTCTTGATTGGTTTTTAACTGACTTTCCGCCAATCTTGCTGCTTGATCTTTTTGTCGATGTATTTTTCCTTTGCCCGGTTGGACATTATTTTGATATTCTTCATTCGCAATCGTTCGCTTTTCTTCTGCGGCTGCGGTTAATGCTTCTATTTTGTAATGACTTTTAGCTACTGTTTCTCCTTTTTGAATCAAATCTGATAAGGCATCTTTATGTGATTCTAGTTCTTTGTATAAAATCTTTTCGGAAGAGAACTTGCCAAAAATGAAATTATAATTTAATAGAACACTAAAAGAAGCCACAAAGACATAGCTTAAAATCATTCCTGTTTGTCGATTTTCTTGGAACGCTTTAGGTAATTGTAAGGCAATAGCCACCATAATTAAACTTAAAGCGGCGGCAACTGCTATAGAAAAGACTCGACTGCCTAACATCGGTTCTAAGCCCATTGCGGTCGTATAACAACTAACGGTTCCCATAATGATGATGGCTAAATTAAATAAGGCAGATTGTTTTGTTTCGGGTGCCTGCTGTGGCATTTTTTGAAAAGAATTGGTATTCATGATTTTTGATTTAGTTTATAGGAGCAGTAGTTTTTTATTTAAATAGGCTACTGCTTACATTTTTTAATCGGTTGTTTGTTATTGTCAATTCGCGGTAAAAACGGTAGGAGTAGTATTAATTATTTTGCTGATTCTAGTCGATTGGGGGGAAATGGTAGTGAATTGGGTAGGAATATGGGGTGAGTTTAAGATGTATAGTCCGTAAGTTTCCAGAATTTTCTACATTTGAGTGAATATTATAACCACCAAAAAATAAATACTTAAAAATGAAGCATAGATTAATCGTAACCGCCGATGATTTTGGCGCTTGTCATTATATTGATAATGGCATTAGAGAAGCTATCAAAGCAGGCGTCATCAGTAGTGTAGCAGCCATGGTTAATTTTGCACCAAGAGGTGCAGACCATCCACATGGAGCATATCCAGGGAGCATCCAGGCGATTAAAAATTTAATTAAAGATATTCAAACGCATCCAGACTATGCCAAGAACCGGCAGGTAAGAGTAGGCTTACATTTCAATTTTCATGCAGGGTTTCCTGTTTATCCCAATAGAGATAAGGTAAAGAGTTTATTGAGTAAAAAAAATAAGGTGCAGGGGAAAGCTGTCTTTAAAACGATAGAAGAGTTTAACCCTAGTAAAGTAGAGAAGCGAGAAGTCATTAAAGAATTACATGCGCAATACAGTCATTTTTATGCTGGTTTGGGCTATGTGCCAGATCACCTTTCCAGCCATTTCCCGATTATTTTTATGACGCCTGAATTGTTTGAAGTAGTGTGCATGTTGGCTAAACCACTTGATATCCCCATCCGAAATCCGTTCCTAATTTGGCAAACCAAAAATGAAGGGAAACAATCTCCGCATCGAGCTACCCTATTACAAACCAAAAAATTCTTTAAGAAACGATCTAAAACCAAGCATTTAGATTTAAAGCGAGCGATTCGATTGATTGATACTTTGAATGATACCATTTTAAATGGTTGGAAAAGAAAGAACATTCAGTCGATGAAAAAACACCAAATTCCTTTTGCTGATTACGTTAATGTCCATTTATATGGAAATGGGCATGAAGAAGGCTGTATCGATAATGTCTTCAATCACCTTTTGCCTTTTCATCCAGAATGGTATAAAAGAGCCGTCGATACCCCAATTGTAACGGAAATGATTACGCATGTTGGTCATGGACCTTATAATCCTTTGCACATCCCCAGAGGTATTGATGAAGGTTATTTTTCTGGCCGTAAAGCGGAACTAAATAGTATCCTCCAGCATCCACAATTAAAAGCCGCTAAATTATTTAATTATAAAGATGCTTTTAGGTTGAAGGATAGAGTTGTGTAAATAATTGGAGATTTTAATAAATGAATTGTTTATAATTGATCATTTGGATGAGAAAGAATTTTAAAATAAGGTTGATGTAGAGAATGTATGAATATTATATCCATACAATGTTAGCTTTTTTGTACTTTTAGGGAAAACTGGTGAGTATATATTATGTCTATATAAATGTAACGACTCGCCAATTTTAAATTACTGATAATTAATGAATTAAGTATTGTGTCTATATAAATGTAATGGTTATTGCATTTTTTAGATTAGAAATATATCAATGAGTTCATTGATATGGACAATGTTCCACACAATTAAAGGAAAAAAATCATCGATGATTGGAAAATTGAAAATAGAAAATTGGAAAACTGAAATTGGAGTAATACAAATTCAACCAATTTTAGACACCAATCTATTAAAAGAAGAATTGAGATTAATTATTGAAGTTTACGAAGAAGAAAATGAAGACGACTTTGAATTTGATTTCAATCTAAGTCACATAAAAATGCCAAATGAAGTATTAAACCAAATTGCTTACAAAGGTGAATTTGAATTTGATAAAACTGCTATCGGGTTAAATGAAATTTGGTTTAAAAGAGATGAATATGAAGTCAAAGAACTAAAATTAAATTTTCTGTCAGATAAAAAGGAAATTATCGGAAGTGGAAAAGCAGAAAATGAGAATGGGGAATTGAATTTTGAGTTCAATGGAAAACATGAAATTAAAGAATTAGAAACGTGGAGGCTAGACGAGAAGTTAAAGAGAGACAATCAAATCAAAAGCCCGAAAGAAATAATTAATGTACTTGAACAATTGGCAGATAAGGAGGACTGTATAAAATATAAAAAGTCTGTTCCATTTGTTCATATTCCTTATGAATTGTTTTCACAATGGAAAAGTTCATATCGACCAGAAATGAAATGGTTCGCTGAATTCTACACTAAAGAAGAAAAAGAGAAATTGATTGAATTTGAAAATCTGTTGAAGAATATAAATCAATCTTATAAAAATGAATTGCCCGATGTTCCTGAAATATTTGATTCAAAAGAATGGCAAGTAATAATGAATGAAGCGATTAAATTAAAAAAAGAAATGAAAACTGTGTGGAATAAATAAGTCTTCATGCGGCACGGAGTGCCAAGCATGAAGATAATGTTGTACAGAACCGATTTTTGGTTCAGCAGGATTTTTTGCTATTATGGCGATTGAATGAAATGAAGAAAGATTAAAGAGAAGAAGAAACGAAATATTTTTTAAGAAATGGCTTCCAAAATCAATGTTTATTCAGAAAGACTAGTCTTAAAAGGGCGAAAATTTATTGGTTTTGGGCAATTTTGTTAAGTATAGGCAAATCAATTTTAGCCTTCCAAAGGGAAGGATTAAAAATAACCTATGAAATAGTGGTCAACTTTAATTGCGGGATTTTCTCAGGAGGCGCTCTAGTTGGCGGTAAAATATCAATACGAACGATCGCTTTTGCACCACAATAAGTACAGATTTGCGGGTCAAAGCCTAATCGCTGTATACTGATTTGTTGCCAAACGACAGGCATTTTCGTTATCGGTGGATTTACTTTTAAACTAGCTCTAGCCTTGGCTAAATTTTCTTTTTTATACCGACTAGCCAAAAATCCATAATGTCGGATACGCCTAAAACCAGTAGGCAAAATGTGTAGTGCAAACCGACGGATAAACTCGGAAATAGGTAATTCCATTCGTTCCACTTTACCCGCTTTTCGGTAATCTTTATAGCGAAAAATAATGGAAGTACCGGTAATGTGTAGAATTCGATGATTAGTGATAGCGATTTTGTGAGTATATCGCCCTAGATATTCAATGACTTGTTTAGGTCCACCAAAAGGACGTTTAGCATAGATGACCCAATTTTTAGCAAAAAGTTGTTTAAAAATGGCGGGTTGGATAGTGATATGATTTTCAGCTGCTTGTTTTCGTAAATCGGCAACAAATTTGGCTCTAAAAACTTTGCTCATCGCTTTGACGGGAAAAAGAAACTTGCTGTTAGGATGCGCATTTTTCCAATCTCCATTCGGTGTCAAACCACCACCAGGGACGATACAATGTAAATGTGGGTGCAAACTCAGATTCTGCCCCCAAGTATGTAAAATGGCAGTCATTCCTGCTTTAGCCCCTAAATATTTAGGGTCATTCGCAAAGGAATGAATAGTTTTTTTTGCGGTTTTAAATAGCAAATCATACATCATTTTTGGGTGATGTAAACAAAGTTGATTGAGTTTGTCGGGAATGGTAAAAACAACATGAAAATAAGGAACAGGCAATAGTTCTGCTTCCCGTTTCATTATCCATTTTTCTCGTTGAATACTTTGACATTTAGGACAATGGCGATTGCGACAAGAATTGTAAGAAATGCGAATACAACCACAGTCGGTACAAGCATCCACATGACCGCCTAATGCTTTGGTACGGCATAAGGAAATAGCTCGAAGCATCCGTTTATGATGATTCGTTAATTTTGGATTATTTTCAATCCATTTCCAGTTATCCCGAAGGATTTTGCCAATATCAAATTTAGGCTTCATCCTTTTTGGGTACTATCTTGCTTGATGTTATAAAGGGTATCAAAAGGAGAATGTCCTCGTTGCTGAATGGTGTGGGCAACGTGTAAATAGACTAAAGTAGTGGAGATATGTTCGTGCCCTAAAAGATGTTGAATGGTATATAAATCCAGACCATCTTCGAGTAAATGAGTGGCATAAGAGTGCCGTAAGGTGTGCAAACTGGCTTTCTTTTGAATATCCGTTTTTTTGAGGGTGGTTCGCATTACCCAACCAATGCCACGTTTACTGATGGGGCTGCCAAAAGTTTTACCATTGAATACCCAATCTTTGGGCTGACAAGCATGGTAATATTTTTTAAGCCCTTTAGCCATTAAATCGGAGAGTGGTACGTAACGGTCTTTTTTGTATTTACTCTGTCGGATATGGATTTGTTTGCGGTCAAAATCAATATCTCTTTGGTGCAGATTACAGACTTCTGCAATCCTCAAACCAGCAGAATAGGTAAGGCTTAATAGGATACGGTGTTTGAGTAGTTTGGGTGTTTTAAATAAAAGGCGACATTCCTTTTTGCTAAAAACAACAGGCAGGTCTTTGATTCTTTTAATCGTAGGTAATCGAATAGCACGGTCTTCTCGGCCAACTAGTCGAAAAACATAGCGCAAACCATAAACGGTGTGTTTGAAATAAGAATAGGAAGGTTTTTGATGGTCTCGAAGTAGAAGTAAATAGTCGTTGATTTGAGCATCGGTAAGTTCGAGCGGAGTGCAGCCAAAATAGAGACTTAATTTGGCGATGCATTTGCCGTAGTTGGCTAAAGTTGATTCACTCTGACCGTTTAATCGAATTTTGGTCAAGAGTTTTTGATAGAGTTCAGAAAAACCGCTAACTTCGGCACAAGCCCTGCCGATTAAGGTGTTTTTTTTGCATGATAAAGCATTTTAATGATGAAATAGTATTATTTAACGAACTAAAGGTAGGGCTTTTTTTTGCCTTTAGCTACCGTAGGTTTAGTACAACAAATGCTAAAACATCAATGTCGGCTAAACGCCGCCACTGTGTTTAGCAAAACCGTTATGAAAAATCAAAACAGAGACGTTTAAAAAAAAGATCGCACTCCATTCTCCAATTGATAAAATGCCTTTACTTGACTATCGGTAAGTGCGATTTTATAAATAGAAAGCTCATCCATGAACCCAGTATAACCAAGCCCTAAGTAGATGTTGGATTGGTCAGTTGCCCAAGTAAGCGCATCTGAAACGCCCTCCAACGTACCCATTTTTACTCCATCTAAATAAAGACTAGATTTACTTTGTGCAGTACCCAATGCTTCGTAAGTAATCAAAACGTGTGTCCATGTTTCACCCGAAAAAGGCAGTTCTTTGGCTACGACTATACGCTTGTTCATTACGGTCTTAACGGGAGTGGTTAAAGTATCTTTTGTCCATACTTCCTTATCGCCAAAAACACCTAAGCGAAAGTCTCTAGGGTTGTCTTTGGTAAAATCTACCCAAATAGCCCCATCATTATAACTGATGTCTGTAATTTGGATAGGGTCGTTATAACTGGGTGCTAAATCTTTTACAGGGTCTACTTTTAACCAAAAAGAAATCGTGCCCGTCCAATTATTTTTTTCCGCAGGTACATTGTCTTTACTTTTATAAAAAATAACCTTTTTTCCTTGTTTGCCAAACTGTAAAGCACCTGCACCTGATTGTCCAGTTGTTACCATTTGATGGTCTTCATTGGTCATGCCTGTACTTGCACTCGTCACTTCTTTTCTGGAAGCAGCGGTGTAGATATTTTTATCTCCTTTGGCAAAATCAGCCGAAATGCCCTTATCAAAAGAACTATAGAAAGTAAGGGATGCTTTAAGTGTTTCTATTAAACTGGGGCTTACGGCTTTGGTGGTAGCAGCAGTTGATTTAGCGGTGACTGTCTTATTAGATTGGCAAGCCAGTAAATTCAATATAAAAAAGAGGGACAGGAGGAAGTTGAAATTTTTCATTTTAATAAGCTTATTAAATTTGCTAATCATAATTATTGTTTTGGTAAAATTACAGATAAAATGAATCGAACAAAAGTTTTTAGATTGACCATTATTTGTTCGATAACTGAAATATCCTCAATTAAGAAATAGAAGAAGTTAACTAACTTTGTAGATATGGAACTCAAGTATTATCGACTCATTAAGACCATTGCAGAAGAAGGGAGCATTGCCAATTCTTCCGAGAAATTATTTTTAACCCAATCCGCCTTAAGCCATCAATTACGGGAGTTGGAAGAACGGTTAGGGTTTAAAGTGTTTCACCGAAAACGGAATAAGTGGATTTTGACCAATGAAGGTCAGGAATTATATAGGTTGGCGGTCCAATTATTTGAGACTATTGAAAAAGGATTTAGTAAAATTGAGCTAATTAAAGAAGGGGCAAAAGGAAAAATTGAATTAGCGGTAGAGTGTCAATCTTTTTTTCATGACCTGCCAGACTTTATTCAAAAAATGGGCATCCTTTACCCTGAAATCGATATATCGCTTAAATTTAGCTCTAGGCATGAAATTATTGCTAAAATAAAATCAGATGAAGTCGATATAATGATGTCCACTTATAAACCACTTTCTAATGATTTGTACAGTATCGAAATTTACCAAGATGAAATTTTTGCGGTAGTTCACAAAGAGCATCCTTTTAATGAAAAGGAGTTTGTCAACCCAACTAGTTTTGAAGAGGCTCATTTAATTATTAATTCCTTTCCGTTGGAAGGTGTTGCCATATATGAACATTGCTTAAGAGCAATTGACGTAATTCCTAAAAAATTATCCGCTATTCCTTTTACGGAATTTACCTTGTCTATGGTGGCTGCAAATTTGGGGGTGATGTGCGCCCCTAAATGGCAATTGAAAGGATTTAACTTATCCGAAGATTTAAGACTAAAACGAATAGGACCAAATGGTGTTAAACGCACGCATTATATGGTGGTCAAAAGAAACGCCCTTTCTAAAAAATACATCAATAACTTCATTGCTACCTTTGAAGAGGCATTTATTGATAAAATGATTTGATAAGAATTAATCTTGGTGATAGTAAAAAATGGCGAATTATTTACCTCCAAAATGCCTTTAAATTCTTTTTTTGAAAGATTTTTTAAGTAAAAAAAAGTTTTTATCTCCTTTGTTTTTACGATTTTTACCTTATAGATTCAGCTTGTAAAGCATTAAGTATCAATTAAATAAATCATATATATTATAAAAATGAAGGACAAACGTCAAAAATTGTTATAAAATATTAATGCCCTATTATATATGTTTACAGCATAATTAAAAAGAAGGAAAATAGAAAACTTAAAAATTTATATTTTTTATTCGAATTAATGCTGAAAGAAGAATTTTAGCGATTGGGTATTAAATAAGCTACCCATGTTGGCTCGTATTGTTTATTAAATAGTTCTTGGTTATAAAAATAATTAAGTATAGGGAATCAAAAAAATCATACTATACTTAAAAACGGCAATCTATATCATGAAATATGCCCATAGACACTTTTGAATAGTTCGTTTATACGAAGAAGAATAGATGTGTATAATGATTCAATTTCATTCTGGAAACGATATAATATAATTTATAATATGTTAAATAAATAAATTTATGTCTAATAAAAAAGTTAAATTAGAAATTTTTGATGGAGCAAGAAGTTTAGGTTTTATTAAAGCAAGTACTTGGGACTACTTAGTACATGGTAGTTTTAGTAAAAAGGATGCGACGACATTCGAGTTAGAATGGACAACAGGCGAACATAATCTTTCAGGCATGGGAGTATACCGAGCAACCTGCCCAGATAACAGCTTTAAAACAAAATTTGGTATTTCTTATAATGATGAAGCTGGGTGGTACGATAGTGTTGATTATGAGTACCTACTCTATTTTAATGCTGACGGAGGTCTTGATGTTTATTACAAGAAATATATGTTCGCGGGGCCGTCCTTGACACATTTTTCAGGCCCTATTCCATTGAGTTATAAGTCATCAGACTCTTCCAATGACTATCTGTTTTTTTACAAGGCAAGTGGATTTACGACCTTAAAAGTTAAGCAAATACCTGTCGACTAATTCTCATACCAGGGGGATTTTTAAGGGTGAGTAAATTTAGGTTTTTCAATGAAAAATCTAAATTTACTCACCCTTAATATCCTTTTTAATAGGATGAACGAACTACTCTGTAGGATGAAGGTTCTGAGAACCTTCAAGTGAGAGAACCGTGAAACGGTAAGGAGTGCTGCGATCGGGGGACACGTCAGAATGACAAAAAATTATTTTACACGGTATTCAGAAACAATTTATATTATAGTAAACTTTCTGATTGTAACGTTTTGTGGTGAAAGCTGTCGATTAATAGTAAAATATCTATCTATTGATAAAAAAGATACCAGTTGGGTGCTAAGTACAGTATTGGATATTGAAATCGGGTTTACTCCTTGAAAATTGAGCATCAAAGAAAAGGCCGTAAACTAAAAATGAAGAATGGCATTTTCATAAAAACTAAAACCCTATTTGTTAAGTAACGAGTAAAAAATATCTAGCTCCAAATGCACTACTTATTATTTGCTCGTTACTAAGAATCTCAAACGATTTTTTGATGAGAAAACTCTTCTAAAAAGATAAACTTATGCATGAATCAAACGGCACTTTAGTAAAGAATACTTTGCTAGTCTTTATAATCCTTTCTTGTTCCCTTTCCTGTAATACGGGCACAATGGAGGTGAAAGCGATTTCAGACAAATCACCATTTTTAATAATAATAGATGCCGGAAGTACTGGTTCTAGGTTATATCTTTATAAAGTGGAGGCTAGTAAGCATAAGGAAATGCCAAATATAGTGCTAGTTAATAAAGATAAGACCAAAGGAAAGGTGAAGCCCGGTATTTCAGCATTTGAAACCAATCCTAAAGAGGGAGCAGCTAATATAAAGGCTTTATTGGAGATGGCTAAAGCACTAATTGAACCAAAATATAGACAACAAACACCATTATATCTATTAGCAACAGCAGGCATGAGATTAAAAGATAAAGTAGAACGAGATAGAATATTTGAAAAGGTAACGGAGGTCATTAAAACAGCGCAAGTTTTTGACATGAAATCCGCAATGACTATATCAGGGCGTTATGAAGGATTGTATGGTTGGTTGGCTATCAATTATTTGGATGACCGATTTGACCCAAAAGAAAAGAGAGAGGGTTTATTGGATATGGGAGGGGCCTCCACCCAAATTACATTTATGCCCAATACTGGATTCGAAGATTTTAAGTTACAAAGAAAAATAGAAGGGAAAGTGTATGATATTTATTCCAGAAGTTTTCTTCGGATGGGGTCTAGGCAGGTTAGATCGCTAGCCTTTTCAACAGATTGTTTCCTCCTTAATTCTGTAAAGAATGACAAAAAAGGAACAGGAAATAGTGATAAATGCATGAGTCATATAATGGAAACATTTAACCTATCGTGTGAGCAGGTTGATCAAAGTAAGGATAATTGTAATTGCAACAAACCTCTTTGTATTTTTAACTCCATCAATATTCCTACTAGTGACAATGATTTTATTGCAGCATCTGGGTTTCCTGAATCTTTAAAGTTTCTACATTTAGAAGAAGACATTAACTTGGATACGCTTTATTCAAGAGCCGTTGAATTATGTGGGTCAGATTATGCAAAATTAGCAACTAATTATGGTCAGGCGACCAATAAACGTAATTTAGAGTATTGTTTTTTAACCTCTTATTACTGGTTACTCTTTCGTAAAGGGTATAAACTGCCAGTTAAAAGTAAAATATCTCTTGATAAAAAGGATACCAGTTGGGCGTTAGGTGCTGCATTGGATATTGAAATGGGGTTTACGCCTGAACAATATATTGAAAATTGAGAATCAAAGAAAAGATGGTAAACTAAAAATGAACTTGTTAAGACTTAAGTAGCTAGACAAAATTAGTTTTAACTTTCTTTTGACAGGATTTACAGGAGGAACAGAATCTAAGTTATTGATAATCAAAATCATGTAAATCTTGTTAATCCTGTCTAAAGTTTTAACTAATTCTGTCTTCTTACTTATATTAGCCAACAGCAAACAAGCCATCCGTTGGCAGAAAATAAAATGCCAACGGATAACGTGACTTAGAAAAACTACTCCATCTCTCCCAACAAAACCTCCACCGACTTCTTCAACTGCAAATCTTCCCCATTCGCCTTCCCATCAGGCGCATTTTCAATAATCACATCTGGCACAGCTGGTCCATGTTCCATATTCTCACCCGTCGCCTTGACATACCAAGCACGGAAGGGCATTCGTACAAAAGAACCGTCAATTAAGCCTTGTCCACCCGTAGAAATGACTGCACCAAAAGTCGGCATACCCACTAAAGTACCCATGTCTAGCGTCTTATAAGCATGGGAGAAAATCTCTGCATTGGAGTAGCTATTTTGATTACAAAGAGCAATAGATGGCTTAGTCCAAGAAGACAAAGGCAATCGTTCGCCATACGGATAAGTTTCTTTGAATTTTTGATTTTCTTTTTCTAAACTTTCTGCTGCGCCCCGAGGAACGGTATAGGCATGTTGCCGCACATTTAAGACCGCCATCAACATATCGGTCGTCCAGCCACCGCCATTAAATCGAACATCAATCACAATTCCATCTTTGCCATAGCCGCTTGCTGCTAATTCTCTTTCAAAACGCTCAAAACTCGGCCAGTTCATCCCTCGGATGTGTAAATAACCTAAACGACCATTAGAATATTTCTCCGTTAAGGCGCGACGTTCGGCTACCCACGCATCGTATAATTCACTACGCAAAGAGCTAGTTGGGCGAATAATGACTTCTTTTTGCACTTCATTTGTTAAAACAGATAAGAGAATTTTTTCAGTCCTCGTTCCTTCTAATAATTCATATAAATTGGTGTTGGCATCAATTGCTGTACCGTTAACCGCAGTAATAATATCGCCTACATTTAAAGTGCTTTCTGCTCGACTGGCTGGACTATTCGGAACAACTGCCGTAATTCTCACCCCATTATTTTGAGGGCTTACTTCCACACCTAAAAGCCCCGTCCGTTCTCTTTGCGTTTCTTCGGGTGACGAACCGTATAAGCCCATGTGACTAGCATTCAATTGCCCCAACATTTCATTCGTCATATCTCGGAAGTCTTGTGCCGTAGAAGCCGATAAAGCACGTGGTTCATATTTTTGACGCAAAGCCGTCCAATCTTGCCCGTGAAAATTAGGATCGTAAAAACCTGCATTCAAGCTCCGCCAAGTTTCTTCAAAAATTTGCTGCCTTTCTTTCGCATGATGAATGTCCATTTTGGCACTAAAAGGCAAGGGTTCAGGTTTTGGTTTATCGGCATCTGCTTTGAATTTTGCCAAGGTGCCGCCACGTTTTAAATAGTATAGATTTTTGCCGCCTTTATCCAAAGAGACATTATAAATCGTTCCTTTTGCCAAGACTGTTTTTAACTCACTTCCATCCCATTTAATTTTTTTGAATTCAGGATCACCACTTCCACCAGAACGACCTGAATTAAAAGTCGTAAAAAAGAAAGTTTCGCCATCTTGGCTAATCGCTAAATCTCCTTCATTACCGGGCAAACGAGTTACTTGGACAATGCGCTGATAGATGTCTTCAAAATCAATTTGGATAGGTTCCACTTTATCTTTATCCGCTTTCTTATCCTTGTCTTTTTTGCTTTTATCTTCTTTTTTAGGTTCGTCATATTCCGACTCTTCCCAATCGACTTTCGTCTTTTCCCAATCCTTTTTTTTCAACCAAACAAACCAAATATCGGCATCCCCATTATTTCGAATAGAAATAAAACCAAGTTTACTACCATCCGCACTCCAAGTAGGCGAATAATCTCCTCTTGGGTGCATGCTGACGTTATGTGCCTCGCTTTTGCCATCGGCAGCATGAATAAAAATTTCTTGATTAAAATTCAAATCTTTATATGCATAGGCTAACCATTTGCTATCTGGACTCCAAGTAATGCCTTGCGGAATATCCCAGCTATCCAAGAGCGTAACCTCATTCGTCAAAGCGCCTGTAGCACTAATATCAGCGACCACCATTTTACCTCGTCCTTTGACCATTACTAATTTTTTGCCATCAGGAGAAAGTGCCATTTGTGTTTCTTCTGCTGCCGTATTGGTTAATGGTTTTACAAATAACTTAAAAGTTTTAAATAAGTCGATGGTTGCGGTATCGGCAGACTGTGCCATAAATACCTCCTTATTTCCAGTTCGGTCAGAGATAAAAATTAAAGTAGAATCATTTAACCAAGCTGGTGCTTGGTCACGAAAAGGGTTTTTAGTGATTTGTACGGTTCGTTTTCGGTCTTTATTATTTGGTGTCACAAAGATTTCTCCCCTAATTTCTAGTGCCAAATATTTACCGTTTGGAGAAATCGCATAATCTCTAGCAGAGTTGGTATAGGTCTTATGTTCAACGGGGTCAAAACGATAATCTTCGGTAACTTGAATATCTATCTTTTGAGGCTTAGCACCTGCTTGTGCATCCATAGTGTAAATAGCTGTTCCATGACTGAATACAATTTTCTGCCCATTCTGACTCACATCAAAATAACGAATGCCTTCATCGGTAAAATTGGTTAAAGCAACTGCTTCGCCCGTTGTTTTTCCATTGGCATCCAGGCCAATTTGATAAATATTATACCGACCACTTTTCGCACTTAAAAAATATAAAGTATTATCATTGCCCCAATCCGCATAAACATCTTGCGCATCGTTGGTTACTATTGGCAAGTAGGTTTCGTTCTGCGTATCGTATACATAAATATTTCGATTAGCAGGCCCAGTATAAGCCTCTCTTACAATTCGACAATTCCCTTGAATGTAAGCGATAAAACGACCATTCGGAGACGGTTTTGGGTTAAAGCCTGTCGTATTTAAACGGCGAAAAGGCGTACCTCCAGTAGCAGATACTTGATGGATTTCCGCTTCTCTTTCGACCTGTATAAAATTTCTTCTGGTGGTAAATAAGACATTTCCTTGGTTGTCAAAAGTGGGCGCACCATCAGCAGTAGAGTGGTGGGTTAAGCGCATCGGGCGACTACCTGTGGCTTTGATTGAAAAGATGTCATTATTGCCATAGCGATTGCCTTGGAAAACAATATTTTGTCCATCAGGACTCCATTGAGGATGACTTTCATAACTTTCGTGAATGGTCAATCTACGAGCAGTTCCGCCATTGGCATCGGTTGTCCAAATATCTCCTTGGTAAGAAAAAGCGAGTTGGCTACCGTCCGTATTTAGAGCTGGAAATCTTAGTAAAGGGGAAGTTTCTTGACCTATTAAAATGGTAGTTAGTAAACAAAGAAAAAAGGTATTTAAAACGAAAATATTTTTTAAAAACATTTTTTTATAAAAAGTGAGTCGGGTTTGATTAGTCATTGATGACTGATTTTATTGGTTAGGAAATTATAAAAACGGCTAAAGATATGACTTCTGCCCTCTTTTTTACTCCTTTTCCATTGATTTAATTATCCAAGAAGGATATTTGACATAATCCAATTGCTTCACAATTTTACCATCTGCATTAAAATATAGCCAGAAGGCAAAATCACCTGCCCACTCCTGCCGTTCTTTTTTCCAAATAAAAGGTTCAAATTGTCCCCTAATGATAGCTTGGTTTCGTTGTATGAGTACAGCTTCTGTTTTGAAAATTAATTGATCGGCTGTTAATTTTTGAAAATCAGGATTCGGCCAATCGTAGAATTGTTTAAAGGCTTCGATGCCATTCATTTTTAACCCCAAGTTAATATCCTCAAAATGGAGGGTATCGCTATAAAAGGACAAGAATTTATCCCAATCGGTTCGCTCTTGATAGGTTTGGATATAATCTGCTACAGTTACTTCAAGTAAGGGTGGTTCATTTACCTTACAACTGTAAAAATTAAGGTAAACGAACATTAATAAGAGTTTGGTTAATAACAGCCTATTCATAATTTAGTCGAATGAAAACTTAGAAAATTTTGTACTTTTAAAAGTAAATTTAAAATCTTTAGCAATGAAAAACTATCTATCTCTTCTCTTTTGTCTAAGTATTTTAGGCGCTCCTCAACTATCTTGTCAAGCTACCAAGGTATTGTATGAAACCAAGACGCCCAATACCCTAAAATTAAAAGAAGGCGCAAGTTCTCCTGCTGCTAAAATTGCAGATATGAGTTGGTATGTAGGTCGATGGGTTGGTAAAGGTTTTGGTGGTGATTTAGAAGAAAATTTTGGTCCTGCTATGGGGAATTCTATGATTGGAAGTTTTAGGATGGTACAGGAAGGTAAGCCTGTTTTCTATGAATTTATTGCGATCATAGAAGAAAATGAAACGCTTGCTTATAAGCTCAAACATTTCAATCCTGACTTAACAGGTTGGGAGGAAAAGGAGGACTATACCATTTTTCCTTTGGTCAAAATGGGGCAACAAACAGTTTGGTTTGATGGGCTGACTATCAAAAGAACAGGCGATGAAGTTACAATCTACTTGGCGATGAAAGCCGATGGAAAAATAAGTGAGGAAAAATTGGTGATGCGTTTAGCGAAATAGATGTTAAGTATTTAATTTTTCTATTTCTTTACCCAACCTTTTGCTTAAAAATAGCACTCTTTTAAAGAAAAGAGATCTATGGGAAATTTTAAAACAGTTTTTTTAACCTTACTATTCAGTATTGGTTTTATGTTGCCTAGTTGTAAAAAAGACGAAGTAATAACTGGTTGTGAAAATGCGGAAGACTATCGATATTTTGATATAAAAGAGTTAGACATTGCGTACTTGAAAAAGGATACGTTTGATAGTTTTAGACCTTTATCAATGGACATGGACACTATTCCTTTTGCAGAATTCGCAGGCATCTATATACTTTATGAAGTGGATTATCACGCTGCAGTAACTTCCTTTTCATTGATGGGGTCAGCGATGGCTTGCAGTATTTTTGCAGGATACGATGGATCTAAAACGGAGCGATTAACAGGTCTTTCTATTGTTACATTAAACGATTTTGATGAGGCGCATTTAGCCAATAGTACAATGGATGATTTGATAATTGTTGAAGGTAGTTGGGGGCTCGTTGACGATACTTGGGTACAAGAAGCAACTAGTGATTTGCCTGACTATTTAGCCAATCAGACAATGCCTATTCGTAGCCAAACTTTGAGGTTATTATTGAAAAAAATGCCAGAAATAAACCCTGAATTGAAATTTAGTATCAACGTTGAATTATCAACGGGGGAATCCTATGAGCAGGAGACTAGGCCCATTTATATCAAATAAAAGACTTGCGATCCATTTTCTACCTAGTGACAGACAGCTATTGCTTATCTTTTATTCCAATGCTCAAAATAAACCCGCCCAACGGTATGTTATATGGGCAGATGTATACTGAGCAGCTACTTCTATTTCTAGTAATCCATTCTGTATTAAATCCGTTGTTAAAAATATCACTCAGATTTCAAAGCCCCAATAGGATTCGCCAAAGCCGCCTTCACACTTTGAAAACTTACCGTCAAAAAAGCAACCAAAACAGCAATCAAACCTGAAATGCCAAAAATCCACCATTCTATATTCGTTCGATAAGCAAAATCTTGCAGCCAATTATCCATTGCCCACCAAGCTAAAGGGGCGGCAATTAGGATGGAAACTAAGACCAATTTCAAGATGTCTTTGGATAGCATAGCAACAATACTGGAAGTCGTTGCCCCTAAAATTTTTCGTACCCCAATCTCTTTTGTTCGTTGGGTAATCGTATAGCCTGATAAGCCAAATAAACCCAAACAACCGACTAAAACCGCTAATAAGGCAAAAACCAAAGCCAGTCGACTAAAACGTTTTTCGTTTTGATATTGGTTATTAAAATAATCGTTCAAAAAGAAGAAATCAAAAGGGTTGCCAGGAAAGGCAGTTTCCCAAGAACGGCGAGCATGAGCAATGGTCTGGTCTAAATTATTGGTCGATACTCGCATAGAATAAAATTCGCCAGAATAAGACGTGCAATAAAACAATATCGGTTCGACAGCTTTCTTTAAGGACACTTGATTATAATCATTGACGACTCCAACAATAATTGGATTCCATCTGAAATTTGGAATAGCTATCGTTTTTCCAATAGCTTCCTCTGGGGAATCAAACCCTAATATCCGCACCGCCGATTCGGTAATAATACAACTTGTGTCTTGGTCACTCGGAAAGTCTTTAGAAAAAGCACGACCTGCCAAAATATCCATTTCAAAGACTTCGACAAAGCTATAGTCCATGCTGTTAAATCGAATGGTTTTTGATGTTTCTTCGGGTGTTCCGTATCTACGAGCAGTTGTTTTGTATTCTCTTTGTTTGCCAGGAATAGTTACAGAAGAAGAAAGCCCTTTTATTTCTGGCTTTTTCGCCATCTCTGCTCGAAAGACATCAATTGCCGAATTTCTGGCTTGACGGTCACGAGGAGAAATTCCTGGTCGTTCGACGACCAATACTTGGTCGATATTCATCCCGATGTCTTGGTTTAACATATGGTTGAGTTGGCGGTAGATAATAAAAGTGCTCGCAATCAAAGCGATGGAAGCGGCAAATTGTACCACCACCAACCCTTTTCTTAACCAAATCCCACTACTAGTATTTTTGAATTGACCTTTTAATACTTTGACAGGTTGAAAAGCAGATAATACCCAAGCTGGATATAAGCCTGATAAAAAAGTACCGACTGCCCATATTCCTGCTAATAAACCGAGTGACCAAGGTTGTACTAAATTGGCTAGACTAATCTGTAAACCCGTTAATTGATTGAAAAAACCTAAAGACAATCCCGTAAATCCAATCGCTAAGAGAACTGATAAAAAATTGACTAGCCCTGATTCGATTAAAAATTGACTAATCAATTGTCCTTTGACTGCACCCGAAACTTTCCGAATACCCACTTCTCTTGCTCGTTCCATTGCCCTCGCAGTTGCCAAATTTACATAATTAATCCAAGCAATCACCAAGACCAATAAGCCAATAATGGATAAGAAAAAGACAATCCGTTCATTACCATTGGGTTCTGGTTCTTCTGCTAAATCCGAAGTTAAATGAATGTCTGAAATAGCTTGTAAGGTCAATTTGTCTGCTCGATTATTCTGTGCTAAGTCGGGATTGTTTTTGGTGACGATAGCAGGAAATTTTGCCGCTAATTGTTCAGGATTTGTTCCTGGTTTTACTTTTATAAAAGTGTACATATCATTCCGTCCCCAAGAAGTATGGTAGCGTTCTTTAGCTCTATCCCATCGAGTATATAAGGTTTCATAGGAAAAAAGTACATCAAATTTTAAATGCGTATTCGCTGGTAAATCCTTAAAAATTCCCATGACTTGGACCGTCTCATCGTTATAATCATCATCCTGCATGCGTAAGGATTGACCAATCGGATTGTCTTGTCGCCAATTTGCCCCAAAGTATTTCTCTGCATAAGCTTCCGAAATGACCGCTTGATTTGGTTGTGCCAAAGCTGTCGCCGCATCTCCTAAAGCCATTTCATAGCCCATTAAAGTTAAAAAAGAAGCATCGGCATACATAAATAACCGATGTTTGAAAGCAATGGGGGTAGGTTGCACGGCTTCATTGGTAATAATGACATTATTTTTATAACCCATATTATACATCCGAGCAAAATCTTCTACTTCTGGTAATTCGGCTTTTAAGGCGGGCCCAACGGCAGGTACATTTTCGGCAGAGGCAATGATTAGCTCTCCATTGTCATACCGTTCTAAGGCAACACGATAAATATTTTCGGATTCGGGTAGAAAGGCTTCGTAACTCCGTTCAAATTGGACATACTGTACGATTAACATAAAAACGGTCATGCCGATAGCTAATCCCGTAATATTAAGTGCAGAGAAACCTTTGTGCTTGGTTAAATTGCGAAAGGCAATTAGGATGTAATTTTTTAACATGCGGGTGTGGTCTTTTAGTAGTGAAATGATTGCTTTACGGAGAATAGAGAACAGAGAGGCGAAGACAATTTCCAAATAATGAATTAAATTTCGTCGAATTTCTATTTTATTGATGCCTTTTAGTCTCTATTTTCTGATCTTGAATTGAGTTACCTATTAGGAAAGACCCATTTGAATGGGGAAAGATGCATAAATGCCTAATTAAATTACTAGTTTCTATTCTGAGGTTTTCGTAGGAAAGAGCTTCCAGAACTCCAAGTTCTGGAAACTCTAAAAGTTTACTGATTGTCAAAATCTTCCTGATAAACAACCGTATCTGTCCCATCGCTCAATTTTACATCATCAATCATTCCAGCACCTGTAAACCAAATATTCATACCTGCTACTTTTCCTGCATCCTCTTGATACGTAACGGCATGAATCAATTGGTGATTTAGGAAGATTTTGGCTTTTTTATTTTTGACGGCTAATTTGAAGTGTTGCCATGCTTCAAAATCACAACCAAAAGCGGAAAAATCGTGGTTATGCCCCCTTTGTCGAACATCATTAAACCGCATAGATATATCACCTACACACCCTGGAATCGAAAAAGGGATTAAAAATACGCCTTCGGTACAGTCAATCGCAATTCGACTATACTGGCAGATGGCATCTCCTTTGGTGTAGGTATTTTTAAATAATAATTCTAGCGAAAAATTACTGCTTTCCAAATTGGGGAATTCTTCAATAAAATGATACGCCAAAACTTCAGGTTGAGCGGTGTTTTCCATTATTTCTCGATGTATACTACTAGAAACACCTAAAAAGCCATCTGTTGCTAATTCTTCCTTTTTTAAATAGCGAGGAATTGGTTTCCGATTAATCGTTGCCAACCAGCCTTCCGATTTTATATAAATGCCCTGTTCTTTTATCACTTGATTATCTACGACCAATTTAGCTTTCCAATGTCCTGGATAGTAATAAGTGGAGGTTACTTCAGATTGGTCTTTTGAGATGAAGAACCGACGGCGTTCATCCCAGTTTTGTTGGATTTGAATACTATCGGAGGGAACTTGGGAGACATCATACTTAAAAACAACCGTATTAGGCACGCCCGATGTAACAGGATGACTGCTAAATTGAATACTTTCCAAAACGGAGGGACTAAGGGGCTTTGAACTAGGTTTGGGTATCAAGCTAATGGCTACAAGGGCTAAGCCTAGTAACAAAATAAGAACAGCAGAAATCTTTAAAATAGGGGTAGCAAAAGTAGGCTTTAAAGGAATATTTGGTGGTTCTTTCTCCACCTCTTTTGAAACAGTAATTGGGTAATGATTCGACTGGAAAACCAACCAGTTTTCGTAATTGGCAAATTGGGCTAACGTATTTAAGGTATGGCTATTGGGCAAACTATTATAAGGCAATTTACCCCAAATACGTTTTAAGGTATTGGTACTTAATTGCTCGCCTGTTTTGTCCAAAATTTTCTCACTTAAAGTCTGAAAATCTTGGTGTCGCCAATTTACGCCGCTTCCCCATTGTAATTGCTGCTCAATTTCTTGCAGTAATAATTGAAGTTGCTTGGATTGTTCTCTATTTTCAAGTGTAACCATTGTCATCGGGTAAATTTAGTAATGCTCCCCTAAATATACAGCTTTGTATGAACATGTACGAACTTGGAAAACCTTGTATCGTCCATTTTAGTCAAGGTAACCTACCTTGGAGGCAATGTAAAAAAAGTAATGTACAGCATCGTAATAAATCTGGTCATCCGACTGATAACTAAGATTTATTACGAGCTTTTAAAATCAACACATGAAATTAATTATTCAAAAACATAGCCTTTTAATCGGCTTATTTTTTCTGTTTGCTAGTACCCAAATTATTGGGCAAGTTATCCCCTTTAATACTGAAAATTGGGAAATAAACGCTCGTGGTCATTTATTTGATAACTACAAAGGCAATCAAGCTATTTATCTAAAAAATGGGATAGCGTGGTTAAAAGAAGTGGAGTTTCAAAATGGCATTATAGAATTTGATGTTTATATGGAAGAAAGGCGTTCTTTCTCTGGTATCATCTTTAGAGTGGAAGATAGATCGAATTATGAAGAGATTTATTTGCGAGGGCACCTAAACGGTATGCCCGATGCGATGCAATACACTCCAGTAAATAATGGACAATCAGCTTGGCAATTATATCACGACCAAGGACGTGCCGTTTTAGACGGACAAATTGGATGGCAAGTGGAACATAAAGGTGGGTATAATGCGCTTTTCCATTACCCTTTTGGTCGTTGGTTTCATCTGAAATTAATTGTTTCGGGAACTAGAGCGGATTTATATTTGGATAATCAAGAGAACCCCATATTACAAATTCGGGAACTAAAAAGAGGAATTACTAAAGGAGGTATTGGGATTAAATCCTCTCGTGGAGCTGTTTATTTTGCGAACTTTTCCTATCAGAAAAAGGAGGAAGTAACCTTGACCGAACTTCCAGATATTGATGCAAATAGTTTGCCTAAAAATATAATTCCTTCGTGGCAAATTTCTACTACTTTTAGTGAAGAGAATATAGCCAATAAACAAAAATTATCAGCCGCTTTATTAACAGATAAAAAATGGACAACCTTAAAAGCAGAAGCTACTGGTCTAACAAATATTGCCATCCTTTACGAAAGGAACAGAAAAATAAATACGGTCTTTGCTAAAGTGATCATTCAATCAGATAGTGACCAAGTAAAACGCTTAGATTTTGGGTATTCTGACCGAGTTCAAGTTTATTGCAACCAACAAATTATTTATAGCGGTAATAATGGTTATCGGAGTCGAGATTATCGTTATTTAGGAAGTATTGGTTATTTTGATTCCACCTATTTGCCGTTGAAAAAAGGGCGTAATGAATTGATTTTGGCGGTTTCAGAAGGTTTTGGTGGTTGGGGACTGCAAGGGAAATTGGAAAATTTTGATGGTATTCGAGTAATTGAATCCGAATAAATTTTCATCCGTGGAAGTTATCCGTGGGGACAAACATACTTTAGTTTCCCACGGATAACTTCCACGGATATTTTTTTAACTACATTTTGGGGGCATCTCAAAATGTCGCACAACTCAGGAGGAGTTGTGTTACTGCTGTGATAAAACCTCACTCCGTTTTCAAAGACCGAGCAGGATTTGCCAAAGCGGCCTTAATCGCCTGATAACTAACCGTCACCAAAGTAACGACTAAAGCTAAAATACCAGCAACTACAAAAACCGTCCAATCCATATAAATTCGATAATCAAAAGAAGCCAACCAGCCTTCTAAATAATACCAAGCCAATGGCACGGCAATCAAGCAAGCGAGAAATACTAGGACTAAAAAGCTTTTGGATTGCAAAGCCCATAAATTGGCTACAGATGCACCTAAAACTTTTCGAATGCCAATTTCTTTAGTACGTTGTTCTGCCACATAAGCGGATAAACCGAATAAACCTAAGCAGGAAATAAATATGGCTAAAAAGGCAAAAAATCTGGCAAGTTTCCCTATGCGTTCTTCCGAACGGAATTTTTTCTCATATTCTTCATCGACAAATTGATAATCAAAAGGACTAGAAGGGCTTAATGTTTTAAAAACAGTACCCACTTTTGCCAAGGCATCTTGGACGGGTACTTCGGGCTTCAACTTGATGTTATGCACACTTACCCAGTCATCTGCCATATAAAAAATGGTAGGTTTAATCGGTCGCCAAGGAGATTGCATCACCATATCTTTGATGACCCCAATTACTTGTCCTGGCGTCCCGTCTTCTCCTCTTCTAATAAATTTTCCAACAATATTTTCGATGCCCATTTGGGCAACGGCTGCTTCATTTAGAATATAGGCGGAAGTATCGGTGACAAAATCTCTGGAAAAATCTCTACCTTCAATTATATTCCAATTAAAGGTTTTCCCCAATTCATAAGAACAGCCCATTACCCCAAAACTAAGTAAGGCATCAGGATCTTTCCCTTCCCATCGAAAGCTACTCGTATTAGACCAAATATTAGTAATCGGACTAGAAGCATAACTCACTTGCTCCACCACGCCCGTATTAAGCAATTCGGTTCGCAATAATTCATATTTGTTATCTAATTCAGCCGTATTAAAAAATTGGATAATCCCTTCTTTGTTATAGCCAACTGGGCGATTTTTTGCATGTTGAATCTGTTGATAAATAACCATGGTTCCAATGATTAACGCAACGGATACGGTAAATTGAATGGTCACCAAAATCTGTCTAGGAATGCTGGCAGCTCGACCAGTTTTAAAACTACCTTTTAAGACCTGTAGTGGTTCAAAAGAAGAAAGGTAAAAAGCAGGATAACTACCAGCGATCAAGCCAGTAAAAATAGAGAATCCAAGAATCAGCATCCAAAATATAGGGTCTGACCAAGGTATTGCTAAAGCTTTGTCTGCCAGATTATTGAACCAAGTCAAGGATAATTGTACGAGTAAAAGGGAAAGTGCTAAAGCGATAGAAGTAACCACCAAAGATTCACTTAAAAACTGTGCGATCAATTGCCCACGCATCGAGCCTACGGATTTACGTATCCCAACTTCTTTTGCCCGTTTTTCAGAACGTGCGGTGCTTAAATTCATGAAATTGATACAGGCTAGGAGTAATACAAACAAGCCAATAATACCAAACATCCAAACAAATTGGATGCGACCGCCAATATTTTCACCGTTTTTAAAATTGGAATACAGATGCCATTGAGACATGGGAAACAGAAAAATTTCTGGTTTTGCCTCAGGATTATGCTTGAATTCTATATCCTTTATTTTTTCGGAGACTTGAGCAAAATCAGCTTGCTCGTTTAGTTGGACAAACAATTGCCAAGAATGATTGCCCCAATTATTTTCGGATTCTACCATCCATGGGTTTTCATTTTTATAATGTTCCCAAGTCGTATAAAATTTTACATTATGAAATTCACTATTATAAGGCAAGTCATTAAAGACGCCTGAGACTTCCAAGTCGGTGGTAGATTCATGACGGACGACCTTGCCAATCGGGTTTTCGTTACCAAATAAAGCAGTCGCCAATGATTTTGCTAATAAAATAGAATTAGGATTTTTTAATACTTCGTCATAATCACCTGCTATTAAATCCAAAGAAAATAGTTTAGGAAATTCAGGCTCTACATACATAGCCTGATGTAAAAAACGTTTATCTTCAAAAGCAACCAACTGCTCAAAATTCCAGGAGCCATAGGCAACATGTTTAAAGTTTTCCCCAAATTCATTGCGTAGAGTAGGGCCACAAGGTAAGGCAATTGCATTACCTGTTCCTATTCGGTCATTAAAAGTTTGTTGAATATAAACTTGGGCTATTTTATCATAATTTTTATGGAATTGATTGTAGGTTAGCTCATCCTTTAGCCATAAGCCAATCATAATGGCGACTGCCATACCAATGGCTAAGCCAACAATATTAATAAATCCAGTAACTTTACTTTTGACGAGGTTTCGCCATGCGATTTTTAGGTAATTTTTTAACATCGGGTGTGTGGTCTTTTTTGTTGAAAAGGTGGTTTCTAATGAGAAAGACTTGTTTGAGGGAGAAAAGATGCACGAAGGAGTTAGCTATTTTTGCAAAACCTTTTTAGTACCTTGCTTTTTAAATGAGAACAAATTCCGATTGTACCCTTTTTAAAATTAAATTTATGATTACCCGATATTTACGCCTATTCCTTTTCCTCTTCCTCTTTTCTCCATTCCAGAGTTCCGCCCAAAAAATAAGTCCTCAATTGGACGAGTATATGGAATTAATCCGTCCTGAATTTTCGGGTCAAAACGCCTTGGAAACAACCGCTTTTGTGGGAGATTTATGGCGAACACCCGGTAGTGCTGGCTTCGACTCTAGCATCTATTATGTGCAGCGGATATTGGAAATTGCTGGGTATCAATCACAGGATAAAGCTCCTGATGCGAGACTAACTTATCGACTAGAAAAATACCCTTTACGCAAACCAGCATGGGAACCAGTTGATGCGAAGGTCTATTTATCGGGCAATGATAAACCAGTACTTGACTTTAGTACTAATCGAAATATGATAGCGATTAATAGTTTTCCTACGCCAATTGAAGGTATAGAAGCAGAAGTTGTTTATTTAAAATCTTGTGAAGAAGCAGCCATTGAAAAACTCGATTTAAAAGGCAAAATTGTGATGGCAGATTGTCATGCTTATTCTTTGTATAAATTAGTTGTGGAGAAAAAAGGAGCAATTGGCATCTTGGCTTACCGAATTCCAAGTTACAATCAACCAGGAAAATTTCAACACTCCATTCCATTTACCTCTATTCCTTTTAATAGTAAAATAAAACCTTGGGCGATTAATTTATCTTATGCTGCAAGAACCGCTTTGTTGGCACAATTGGAAAAAGGAACACTCAAAATAAAGGTACAAATCGACACAAAACTGTACCCGTCGGAAGAATTGGCAATAGTAGCCGAAGTCCGTGGAAGCAAGCAACCAGAAGATAGGTTTGTGTTTAGTGCCCATGTGCAAGAACCTGGAACGAATGATAATGCTAGTGGAGTAGGGGCATTAGCAGAGATGGCGAGAGTAGCTGCAACTTTGATCAAAAAAGGAGACATTTCTCCTGATCGGACACTTACTTTTTTATGGGGCGTTGAAATTCGCTCTACTCGTCGGTATATAGAACAAGACAGTTTACGAGCTGCTGGGATTAAATGGGGAATGAGTTTGGATATGGTAGGCGAGGATACGAAGAAGACAGGCGGCACTTTTTTAATAGAAAAAATGCCAGACCCTTCTGCTATTTGGACTAGAGGAAAAGATAAGCATACGGAATGGGGAGCTGGGGAAGTAGATGAAAAGGCATTCAATCCTCATTATTTCAATGATTTTATCGAATTTGTTTGTAGAAAGCAAGCGGCTGCTACCAACTGGACGGTCAATACCAATCCTTTTGAAGGAGGGAGTGATCATCAACCTTTTCTAGATGCACAAATTCCAGGCTTATTATTATGGCATTTTACGGATGTTTTTTATCATACGGATGCAGACAGGATTGACAAAGTTTCGCCTACTACGCTGGCAAATGTCGGGATTAGTGCGCTGTCTTCCGCCGTTATGCTTTGTAATAGCTCTGAAAATACGGCAAGAGATGTACTGAAAATTACGGAATATGCTGCCTTAAAACGTTTAAAAACGGAAGGCAATTTATCTAAAAAAGCGACGCTTTTAGGAAAAAGTATAGCAGATGAACGAGAAATTATCTGGTCTTGGGGCTATTGGTATGGTCGAGCTTTGCCTAAAATAGCGGATATACTACTTCTACCGCCTTCTAAAAAATTGACCAAGCAATTGAAGAAATCTATGAAAAAGGTGGGGAAGGCTACTTTAGCAGAAATGAAAGGTTTGGACTAATGACCCCTCCTTTGATGATTTTTTCATCGGACGATGATAGTCATCCGACGAAAAAATCTTTCCAGTCGGATGACTAGCGTCGTCCGATTGGAAGGATTACCAAGGTAGAATGACTAAGCAAAAACGCTCTCATGCCCCGAATCCATAATAAACATACAAGTAGTATCCACTACGTTGGCTATTTTTTGGTAATCTTCAATCGCCATGCCAGGAGAAATACCAAAAATGTTCAGGTCAGCTAGTGGTGCAGTTGTTAAGTTATCATAAAAATTACCATCTCGGACAATTGTTTCTTTAATGGGTAGGCGAGATAAGTTAATAAATTCGATTAGGAAAGCCCTTGCTTTTGCCTTTTCTTCCGATTGTCTAACCACCGTTAATAAGCGAATTTCTGCCTTCCAATTCATCTTGAGTTGATACGCAATCAATAAGGATAAATTGGGATTGGGTTGCCCATCATCAATACTCCAAGTAGGGCTTCGATCTTTAATCCAAATATTGATATACTGTTGTTGTCCCAGTAAGGCTTTCTGATGAGGCAGGTATAATAAAATGCCTACTTCCAAAGCCTTAGCCTCTTGAATAACGGCAGGAAAATCTTTGATGGAGCTTTCTTGTTCCAACATTGTTAAAAAGATAATATTGGGTCGAAAAAAAGCAGCCCCTAAAGCTTGATTACCAAAATTAACGCCCTTTTCAAAACTATTGGTTTTCATCATAGTTGTAGAAGAAAACAAGTCATCTTTTTTGAAGGCTGCCGAAATTAATTCTAATCGTTCTTTTAATTTGGTTGCTCTTTTCCCTTTTCCGATTCCCATTAACATCGCTGCCCCTCTTGGTGCGGCAATATCTTTAATAATGGAATAAGCACCTTTTACGGTCGTTACTTCTGTCAAAGGAATCAATAAATTAGGTTTCCAAGCTCTTTCTTGTTTGCCAATTCCACCAGCAGTATGTTTAGCCGCCCATTCAGAAAAAGAGGTAAATAAACCACTTCTCACATCTTCAAATTGGGTTTCTATATTGCTTCTTCTTAAAATGCCATAAACCAAAACGACTAAAATCCAAGAGACTAAACTAATTGTCGGATTGATAATAAACATCGCCAACACACTTCCAACTAAGCCTAGCCAAGGAATGATTTTAGGAACAGTAAAAAGTGGTCGAAAACTAATTAAGCCCAATTGTTGCTCGATGATTACTACTAGATTCAGCATAGCATAAGTAATCAAAAAGAACATCGTTACTAATGGCGCAACCGCATTTAAATCTCTCAATAACATCGTTGCAAAAATCATAAGCCCTGTTACCAACATGGCATGCCGTGGCTGACCACTTTTATCTAATTTTTTCAACCAATTCCCTTTTGGTAAAACGCCATGTTCGCCCATCGCATATAAAATTCGAGAAGAACCCACAATGGAAGCCAAGGCAGAGGAAAAAGTAGCCCCTAATACGCCTGCAATAACGAGTGGTGGAAACCATGATTTTTCAATCATAATATTGAAGTTGGTTAATAATTCGGTTTCTGTAGCAGACCGAGCGATCCAATAAGCTAAGACTAAATAGATGACCAAACTAACGCCTATTGCCCAAAGTGTGCCTTTTGGAATACTTTTGCGAGGATCGGCTAATTCACCCGACATATTAGCTCCTGCCATGATACCCGTAGAAGCAGGAAAAAAGACCGCAAAAACGACCCAGAATTTAGCGTCTGAAGCAGCACCAACATCGCTAAAACTGCCCCATTTTATCACTTCTTCGGAAGAAAATTGCATACTCCCTTGATAAGCAGCAACGGCAATTGAAATAAAGGAGAGTCCAATAATCCCTATAATTAAATACTGGGTTTTAATGGCTAAATCTGCACTTTTATAGGCAATTAAAAAGAGTAATAGGAAGACGGAGACATCTATTAAAAAAGGATAATGCTGTGGAAAAATCATTAACCAGCCTTCTCGAAAACCAAAAATGTACATAGTGACTGCCAAACCTTGAGAGACATATCTTGGAATCCCTAAACTGCCACCTACTTCTAAACCAAGTGCTTGGGAGATAATAGCGTAAGCACCACCAGCCCCAATTCTAATATTGGTCGTAATCGAAGACATTGACAAAGCGGTACAAATCGTAATAGAAAAGGACAATAAAATAATCAGCCACGCACCTAATAAACCCGCATTTCCAACGACCCATCCTAGTCGCAAGTACATAATTACGCCTAGAATAGTTAACAACGTAGGCGTAAAAACACCTCCAAAAGTATCAAATTTTACCTGCTTAGTTACTTTATTAGGATTGGAAGAGTTGCTTTTGAAAAATAAAGGAACGGCGTCTCTTAAGCGTTTTTTAAATTCCATTTTGTTGTTTCTCTTAGACTTTATTCAAATAAAATAGCTGCCTTCAAAATTGTACCAAGTAATCCCAAGTTAGGTTCATTATCCTTAAAAATCAAAAATAAACTATTCTAGCCCTTCTTTTAACGAATTCTGGCAATTAATAACTTTCTATTACCTGCCAGAACCTATGAATTACCTGCAACTTTGGCAACTAATAGCTTTTTATTAGTTGCCAAAGTTGAATAAATCGTCCTTAATTAAAGCTTTCTTGCGACAACTTGCAAAATAATAGGTGAGTAAATAAATCCTTTTTCATTACTTTCCTGTTCCTTAAAAAAGGTATTAGCGGCTATATATTCTGCTTGGGTCATCAACTCTTGTTCCACAAAAACAGGCGCAAAATCTTCATGTGCTTCTCGCCACCAATGCCACCAACGATGCCCGACGGGTGCAAAACCACCTACACAAGTTTGATGTTCAATGCTAAATCCTGCTTCTATTAGTAGTTTAGATAAATAAGTACCAATTTGAGCATCGCCGCCATTGGTCAAATAGAAATTGTGCCAACCTTTAGTATTGGCTAGAAAACCATCATTCGGTGGAGAGGAAAGGGTGTTCCCTAAAGTTAAATATTCCATCGCAGCAAAGACACCACCTGGATTTAATTTTTCATAAATTGCTGCAAGGATTTCCTTTAAATCAGGAATTAGAAAAGCTAAAACCCAACGGCAGAATGCGCCATCAAAGGTATCGGGATAATTCAATAAATTAAGTATATCTTCGTAAAGCGGTGTGATGTTTTTTGTTTGTTTTTGCTCAATTTGATGGGTTAAATAATTCTGGTATAAAGTCGCTTTGTCTAGAGCCGTAATTTGTGTATAGGGACAATGTTTGGCTAATTCAAAAGTCGTAAAGCCAGGGCCACAACCAAAATCTAAAATAGTATTGCAATTAGGTAAATTCGCACGTTGTATTAACTGTTGGGTTTCGGGCTGCCAAGCTGTATGTTGTCGGTCTAAACGTTCTAGTTCTTTTTGGTGGACGCCTAGGAAGTAGTCTTGCATAATTTTGTAGTATATAATTTCTAGATTTTAAAATAATTTAGAAAACGATTTTCACATTTAAGTACTTATAAAATAGGGATTATTTAATAGAAACTTAGCTAGTCATTTAGCAGAATTTGCACCAATTTAATCAAACTTTCAAAAGTTGGTCTAATTTTAGCTTACTTTTTAAAATATACCTCTTTTTCTTCCATCGATAATTCCTCCCCTTCCCTACGAAAAATTATTTCCTAGTCACCTTAAATGTAGTCTTTCATGAAAAAACAAATGCTTCAAGCTTTTTGCATGACCCTCTTATTTAATCTCCCAACCTACTTCACGCTACAAGCTCAAACCATTTCAACCTCTATTGTTGAATACGTAGAAAAAGTAAAAATTTCAGCTTCTACCATAACCTTTGAATTTAATGATGCCTATCAGAATTTTACCGTAGAAATTTCAGGACCTAATCAATTTTATTTAAAAAAAGAACTAACAAACACGAATAATTGGATTTTGAAAAAGGAAGGGTTTGACACTAAAACTTTTCAAGACGGGAGTTATGCTATTCAAGTTACGCCTAATTTCAAACAATCGCTGGCAGAACAGAAAATTCTACGATACTTAACGGAAACGGATCAGCAAGCCCAATTAAAAGCAAAAAAAGAATTATTGGATATACCCAATCAAGTTGAAAAATACAATAGAATTTTTAGTATTTTGGATGGCGAGTTTGTATTGCCTAGAAACGAACAGTATGGGTTGAAGTTACCTGAAGACAATAGTGACCCTACGACCAACCTTTCTTCTCTAAAACTGGCAACGAATACGTTTAAGCCTACATTTACCAATTTAAATCTGAATGAAAACCCTAATACGATTTCAGCGGATTATTTGGGATTGAATCCACAACCCATGTTTATTGCCCAGGTTTTTGCTACCGATTTAATTGTACAGGGAAGTGGCTGCATAGGATTTGATTGTGTTTCTTCTGAATCTTTTGGTTTTGATACAGGAAGATATAAAGAAAATAATCTCCGAATCCATTTTGATGATACCAGTAATAGTGCAAGTTTTGCATCAAATGATTGGCGGATTGCCATTAATGGTACAGGCAACGGTGATCCAAGTTATTTTGCAATAGAAGACGCTACTGCTGGAAGAACGCCATTTAAAATTGAGGCAGGAGCTATTGCGAATGCTTTGTATGTGGATGCGGAAGGAGATGTTGGGATAGGAACAGCTACTCCCGTGGTGGAGGCACATTTAGTAGATGGTAATACGCCAACCTTGAGACTAGAACAAGATGGTTCCTCTGGGTTTACTTCTCAAACTTGGGATCTAGCATCTAATGAAACCAATTTTTTTATTCGAGATGTTACGAATGGGTCAAAGCTGCCATTTAGAATAAGACCTGGTGCACTAGAAAGTAGTATTGATATTGCTTCTAACGGAGAGGTAGGAATAGGAAATGCCAGCCCAGCTGCTAGATTGCATATCAAAGGACTTGGAAATGATAATACTTCAAATGCTTTTTTAGCAGCAAATAGCGATGGTACAATACTATTCAAAATCCAAGATGACGGCCAAGTAACATTGGATCAATATTTAGGTGCAAGTTTTGATAATGCAAGCCCTTCATTTGCACTTACCTTAGATGGTAGTGGAAATGTCACTAAGACAGCCTATAGTGGTGGAGTTGGAACAGACGACCAAACCCTATCAGAAGTACTTACCCAAGGGAATACAGCCAATAGTGATATTGCAATGGGGGATAATAAAATTACCAGTTTAGCGGATCCAACAGCACTTCAAGATGCCGCTACCAAAAACTATGTAGACAATATCTCTGTAGTGGATGCAGATGCGGATGCAACCAACGAATTAATTACCAATTTTAGCCTTAGTGGAAAAAACGTACAAATTACTGATGCTGGAGGTACCAAAAATTTAGATTTAAGTGGTATAGCCGATACCATATGGCTGAAGGAAGATAATAATATTCCTTCAAATATAGCAGATAATATTTACACAATGGGAAAAGTAGCCATTGGATTAAATGTTACCCCTGAACAAGAATTACATGTCGTAGGTAATATTGCTATTTCAGGCGCTATCTTACCTGTTTCAGATATTCGTTTAAAGAAAGACATCCAACCCATTGCAAATGGGTTGACCACTATTCAAGCATTAAATCCTACGACTTATCATTTCAGAACAGCCCAATATGCTGATATGAAACTACCAGAAACGCTACAATATGGTTTTATTGCACAAGAATTAGAAAAAATATTGCCTGCTTTAGTGACCAATAGTGATAATCTTGATAAAGCAAAGGCTTTTAAGCGAGTCAATTACACAGGTGTTATTCCGTTTTTAGTAAAAGGAATGCAAGAACAACAAGAAATTATTGAAGACCAACAAGCGGAAATTGATGTTTTAAAAGCTAAATTGAAGGAGTTAGATGAATTAAAGCAACAAGTAGCTACCCTAGCAAAAATGATGGAATCTCCCAATTCATATACTAAAGAGACGGCTAAATCAGCTAAGAAATAAATCTTTTTCATCTAAGTACAGGACAAAACTTTATGAAGTCCAAACTCCCCTCGTTTACCTCTAACTCCTAAAGGAAAAACCTACCCGCGGGTAAGCGTTCCTTTAGGAATAAAAGGTGCGGGATGGCAAGTTTTGTTTTTTGTCTTGTGGTCAGTTTTTTTCATCTTAAAAAATAAAAATGAATTATAAAATATATAGCCTTATTACCCTTTTATTATTACTAGTCGTACAATTGATGACAGCTCAAACAGAGGTCTCTTTAAATAATGGGCGGACACCTGCACAGGAAGCAATAAGGGTAGTAACTCCAGCACCAATCATTCCTGCTACTGCTAAAGCAGCTGCTCGTGGAAGTGAAGAAGAAGGATTAGACAAAGATGAAGGTAAATACGAAAGACCAGCAACCACAGGGCTTAATGGAGCAACCAATTTGGATGCTATCAATACTCAATTACAAGAGCTGGCTAGTCAATACGCTGCTTTGCAATTATCTAATGAAGCATTAGTATCAGAGTTGACTAAAATCAAAGGAAGCCTTCAATTATGTTGTGGAGGTGGAAGTTTGGGGCAAATAACGAAAGGAATGGATATTGATGAGAAAACAGCCTATTTATTACAAAACGCACCAAACCCTTTTAATCAAACCACTCAAGTGCAGTATTTTATACCTTATAATGTTATGATTGCCAATTTGGAAATCCGTGATTTATCTGGGAAAATATTGAAAACTTTAGTTTTACCAGACCGAGGGTTAGCAGCTATTGACATTGAGGAAGCTGCATTGGAATCGGGTAGTTATATTTATACTTTGGAAGTAGATGGACAATTAATTGATTCAAAAATAATGATATTAACAAAATAATGAAAAAAGCTGCTTTTTTATTGGTTTTTATGATGGGCTCAATGATTTTAAATGCTCAAATGTTTTCAGAAGAAAGCAAGCAACGGGGCATCGACCATGCTTTTAGAGCTAAAGTATTAACAGGTGGAGGAGCAGCTTTTTTTGATTATGATAACGATGGGGACGATGATTTGTACTTAACGGGAGGTTTGGGAAGAGATAATTTATACCAAAATGATGGAGCAGGCAATTTTACAAAGTTGCCTAATGATACAGGGTTTGATAAAACGATTCAGTATAATTCAATGGGCGTTTCGACAGGAGATATTGACAATGATGGTTTTAGAGATGTCTTTGTTTGCACTTGGGATTATAGAAATGACTTATACGGACCAAATTTATTATTTAGAAATAATGGAGATGGCACCTTCTCTGATATAAGTGAAAGTGCAGGAATAATAGGAGCAAGTTATTCAACGAGCAGTACTTTTTTTGATTTTGACAAAGATGGTTTTTTAGATATTTATGTCGTCAATCATTTGGAAGAAGCTGTTTTTACTCAAGATTCTACAGGTTTAGTCAACGGCTATGATCATCGATGTTTTGAAAATTACTTTTATAGAAATAATGGTGATTTGACTTTTACAGAAATGGCAGCTGAGGTAGGATTAAATAGTGTAGGTTGTGGGTTAGTAGCGGTAGCAACAGATATTGATTTTGATAATGATATGGATTTGTATGTGGCCAACGATTTTGGCGAATATGTTGTAGCGAATGAACTTTTTGATAACCAGTTCCCTACTAAAATGTTTAAGGATATAAGCGTTGAAAGCGGTGCAAATGTTGGGCTTTATGGCATGGGTATAGCTATTGGCGATTATGACCAAGATTTGGATATGGATTTTTACATAACTAATATAGGTCGAAATGTCTTGATAGAAAACAAGCAAGGAAAATTTGAAGATGTGACCACCTCTTGTGGTGTTGAAAATGAAAAAGTAGCCTCCGATAATCTAAATACAACAGGTTGGGGAACGGCGTTTTTAGATGTGAATAATGATACTTGGTTAGACTTATTTGTAGCGAATGGGCGGATTCCTGCTTTGTCCTTTAATGCAACTTCAGAGAATGATCCTAATAAATTATTCCTCAATAATGGAGATAAAACTTTTAGGGATATTTCTGATTTAGCAGGTATTGCTGATGAACGATTTGCTCGTGGATTCATCTCTTCCGATATTGACCAAGATGGAGATTTAGATATGCTGACGGTAGTGTTATCTGATTGGCAACCAGACACCTATACTAAATTATATTTGAATCAATCCGACAAAACTCATAATTTCATTCAGTTTAAACTGGTAGGTGTTGAAAGCAACAGAGATGCCTTTGGGGCTAAGCTTTGGTTATACGCAGGAGAAAAGGTTTTTTTGAGAGAAATATATGGAGGAGGTGCTAGTTATGCCTCTCAGAGTTCAAGTATTGTCCATTTTGGTTTAGGGCTAATTAATAGCGTGGACAGCTTAAAGATTAATTGGCCGAATGGTCAGGAGCAAATCTTGTATGATTTAACTATTAACGAAAAACACTTAATTGAAGAAGAGATAAACCTTTCTACTTCAAGTGAAGAAATATTCTTAGTTGACAATAATCTGATGGTTTTCCCAAATCCTTTTGTTCAGGAAACCACCATCCAATTCTCTAAAAAACTAAAGGAATCTTCCTTAATTAAATTGATAAATAATCAAGGACAGATTGTTTATACTAAAAAAATAGCATCTGGAATAAAGAAAGTATCCTTACTAAATCTTGATGTCCCATCAGGACTTTACACACTTCAACTCATTTCTCAAAACAACTGGATGAGTCGAAAAGTAGTAAAAATAAAGTAATGACTACCGTTCCTTATGGATATTCTCACTCACGCTTCAAATTTTCCAAAGGATTCGCAAAAGCTGCCTTTACATATTGAACACTTACCGTTAAAAAAAATTAGAGTCGAGTGATTATTAAAACAACCAATTATTCCATCCGCAAAGCATCCGCAGGTGCAACTTTAGTTAATTTATAAGACTGTCCACCAATCGCAATAATCGCCGTAATATATACTAACAAATTCGCTATAAAAAATGGCGTCCATCCTAGTTCTATAGTGCCTATATATTCTTTCACCATCGCTAGTAAAACTTGCATCCCACTCCAACAAAGAATGGTAGCGATAGCACTAGAAATAAGCAACATCCAGAAGAATTGACGATTGGCTAACAGCACAATTTGGGAAACCGTAGCCCCTAAGACTTTCCGAATACTCGCCTCTTTTAAATATCGTGCATAATTCTGTGTCGCTAAACCAAATAAGCCCATACAAGCAATCAGTAAAGCTAATCCAGCAACGTATCCAAAAACCCTAGAAACATTTCCATAACTTCGATAAAAATTTTCAAAAACAAGGTTTTGGTGGAAATAATTAAAAGGGATATCTGGATATAGTGTTGTCCAATGTTTACGTGCATAATCTTCTACTTGTTGGTTGGTGTCTGCGGCATGTCGAATAGCCATATATCCGTAATCTTCGGGCGCTCCCAGATAAAAAGCGAGGGGGAATTCTTTAGAAAAGCCAGAGATTTTAAAATTTTCTACGACCCCTACAACGGTATATGCTTGCCCTTCTTTTCTAAAAGTTTGCCCGACGGGATTGACCCATGCTTGTTGATCCGCAAATCTTTGATTAATAACTGCTGCTTGTGCATCTTCCTTTGGTCGAAACGCATCAAAAAAACGACCATGCCGCAATTGTAAGCCCAAAGCCTTAAAATAATCAGCGCCTACTTCAAATTGGATGATTTCCGTTTCTGTTTCCTTAATTTTTATCTTTCCTCTGGCAATAGATTCCCCCACATGATGAACGGAACCACCTATTTCTTGCACATAAGGATTTCGTTCCATTTCACTCTTCAAAAGGTCGTATTGCTTGGCATTTTCTAAACGAACCATTAGGGTTTGGTCTGGATGATAGCCCCAATCCATTTGTTCCCAATGCTTACCCGTCGATAGCAGTAAAACACCAATGATAACGGTGCTAAAAGCTAAGACAAATTGAGTCCCCAAAAACAAACGAGTCAATTTATTCTTTTTAATAACTTGTTGGCTACCACGAAAAATAGAAGCCGGTTGGAAAGCACTAATATAGAAAGCGGGATAAGCTCCCGAAGCAATGGCGGTAAACCCTAGTAACCCTAGTAGAAAGAACCAAATACTCTGGTTTTGGCTAATGGTCAGCGAGATTTGTACAACCATAATGGAATTAAAAAGTGGGATTAATACCATTTGAGTAATTGCTAAACCTAAGAGCAATGCGAACAAACAAAGCAGTAAATTCTCTGACATAAACTGTAAAATCAATTCTATTTTTTTTCCGCCAATTGCTTTGCGAACACCTATTTCTTTTAAGCGCTTCCCCGCAAATCCTAATGCAATATTAATATAATTGAAACAGGATAACGCCATCATTAGCAAAGCCATCAAACTAAATATGATCGTTTCAATGGGGTGGCTAGCATAAGCAGGTCGACTATAGACGTCGTAGGCTTTAGGATTCGGATTTTTTAGGTTGTCAAAAACAAAAGATTTTATTTTCAAATCATCATTTGCAGCATTTTGCAGCGCAATATATTTGTCCATATTGGTAGCAACAGTCTCAATAGTTGCCTTTTCTTGTAGTTGAATAAATGTTCCCCTAATGTGCTGAGTCCAATCGTTTTGATTGGTTGCTCCAATGCTGGTTAAGGTGTTAAATCCAGCAATAATATTGAATTTAAAACCTACATTTTCTGGAAACGGAGCAGCGACACCTTTGACCGTAAAAACCTTTTTTACCTGATTGTCAAAAACGATGGTCAGGGATTTTCCAATTGCATCTTCCTCTTTAAAATATTTCTCTGCTAATGCTGCATTTAGAATAATAGCATCCCGATCATTTAATGCTGCCGTCGAACCTTCAGCTAATGGAAAAGTAAACATATCAAAATAGCTAGGGTCGGCAAAATAAACCAACTCTTCAAATACTTTGTCTTCTAAATAGACTTTGCTACCTCGCATTTCTACTCTAGTGACATTTTCGATTTGTGGAAAATCATTTAATAAAGCTTCCGCCAAAGGGATAGGTGTGTTGCCCCAAATTTGTTCCTCCCCGTTATTCTCAACCACATATTCGGCGATGTAAATTTGGTCTCCATTTTCGTGGAAATTATCCATCGTCCAATTGTTTTGCAGAAATAAAAAGACCGCAATGGAGGTGGCAATGGCAATGGATAAACCGAACATATTAATAAATGCTATGGATTTATTATTCCATAAATTTCTGTAGGCTAATTTGAAATAGTTTTTTAACATTGGGTGTTATTTATTAGCTTAATTTATTACTAAATATTTCATAATCAACACTTTTGGAAATAGGGGTAATGAGTTGATAAGGAAATGAGATTAATGAGTTAATATTCGAGGTTTAAACTGAATTCGATTTCATTAACTCATTAATCTTATCCACTCATTACCTTAAAAGAGTCGATTATAATCTGTAGAGTTACCGAAATATTTACTATTCCGTTTTCAACGCTTTAATCGGATTCGCCAAAGCCGCCTTCACACTCTGAAAACTCACCGTCAAAAAGGCAACACCAATGGCTATAAAACCTGCCACTACAAATATCCACCATTGCACTTCAATTCGATAAGCAAATTCTTGTAACCAAAAATCCATAGTAAAATAAGCTATTGGCGCCGCTAAAATCATAGCAACGACAACTAATTTTAAAAAATCTTTAGATAATAAGGCAATAATACTAGCCGAACTAGCGCCCAATATTTTTCGAACACCAATTTCTTTAGTTCTTAAAAAAGTAGTGTAAGAAGCTAAACCAAATAACCCTAAACAAGCAATAAGAATGGTTAGCAAAGTAAAAAAAGAAAGGATATTGCTAAAGCGTTGATCGGCTTCATACAAACGTTGGAAATCTGCATTTAGAAAGGAGTATTCAAATGTATTACCAGGGAAAATTTCTTGATAAGTCGTTTGTGCATGGGCAATAGTAGCTCCTATATCTGCGCTCGAAATATGGAGAGATAATGGATTCCCCGGATTATAAAAAGGCGCAAAAACGAGTGGTGCCACACTTGTATGTAAAGACCGTTGGTGGAAATCAGGCATGACGCCCACTATCGACCAATCTTTTCCAAAGAAATTGACGCGTTGACCTACTGCTGTTTCATTATCTGCATAGCCCAACATTTTTACGGTGGCTGCGGTAACAACAATATTTTCTAACGCATTAAAACTTCTATTATGGTCAGTCGGTCTAAAAAATCGCCCTGCCAATGGTTCTATTCCATACGTTTCAGCATATTCAAAATCTGCTCCTATAAAATTGGAAGCGAAGGTTTGGTTAGTAGTACCTGTTCCAACTTTTCTAATCTCAAAAATTCTTCCAGTTCGCTGACCGGGTAAACGACTAGAAGAAGCGGCACTATTAATGGTTGGATGAAGAGCTAATTGCGTTTTAAAAGTTGTCATTCGTTCGATAAAAGTACTATCAAAATTACTCATTTCTGGACCATTGATGGTCATAATTTGATTAATATCAAAACCCAGTTCCTGTTTACTCATAAAGTCAATTTGCTTAGAGACCAACCAAGTAGCCGTGATCAATGCAATGGACATCGTAAATTGAAAAACAACCAATCCTTTTCGCAGCCAGCCTTTTCCCAAATCTTTAGAAAAAGTACCTTTTAAGACCGTAGCAACGTGTGGAGACGATAATAACCAAGCTGGATAGAATCCTGAAATAATGACGCCTCCTAAAATTAGTCCTAATAAGGCAAATGCTAGATAGCCATTAACGCCATTACCCGCAAAAAAGCTCAATCCTTCTGGGCTGACATCAAAATTCTGCGCAAACCAAGGGGAGCATAATTGTACCAAGCCAAAGGCTAATACTAAACTCAACCCATTGACAGATAAAGCTTCTGCTAAAAATTGGCGGACTAATTGACTTCTAGTGGCACCAATAACCTTTCGAACGCCCACTTCTTTAGAACGTTCTATGGCTCGAACTGAACTTAGATTGATGTAATTGACCCAAGCAATTAATAAGATAAAAAAGGCAATAATTAATAAAGACCAAACGGCTCTGCCATTAACAGTACTACCAATTTCATATTCCAAATCAGCAGAATACAAATGGGCATCCGCTAATGCTTGTAAAGTGAAAATTTCTTTTCTGCCAGAAGCCTGTTGTTCCTGAAAATAACGATTACTAAAATCTATAAATTTGGCTTCTAAAGCCGCAACATCGGTATTGGGGTTTAAGGTTACATAATGGTAATAATCTGAATTTGTGAAGCTGATATCTGACCCTTCTCCACCATAGCGAATGAGCGTAGCATAACTCAATAATAAATCAAAATTCAACGTCGAATTATCGGGTACATCTTCGCAAATAGCGACTATTTTAAAAGGGTCTTGATTGCGGTCAATCTTTAAATCTTCGCCTATAATTGCCTCATAATTGCCTTTTGCGGTTGGAAAATATCGGTCTGCTAAGGATTTAGTTAATATTAGTTCATTCGTTTCATCCAAAGGTGTCAAATCCTGACTAGCAATTAATTTAAAATCAAAAATTTCTAAAAAATGTTCATCCACCCAAAGCCCTGGTTCGACTGGTTCTATTTTATCTCCTTTGATAACCATCACATCAGAGCTGTAGCTAATCCGAGTGGTGTTGTCAATTTCGGGAAAATCTTTCCGCATGGTTGGGCCAATTGCAGGATAGGTGATCGTTCCTTTCTGGACGGATTTCCCATCTTGAAAACGTTCGTTAACAACTCGATAGATGTTTTCTTTTTGGCTATGAAAATCATCATAACTCAGTTCGAAATTGACGTATTGTAAGAGTAGGATACAGGCTGCCATACCAATGGTCAGACCGCTAATTAGAATAGTAGATTGCGTTTTGTTTTTAAACAAATTACGCAGAGCGATTTTAAGGTTGTTTTGGAACATAATCTTCTTTATTTATCACGGCTTAGTGAAGAAGAAACAAGGTTTGTACCGAAAGTATAACTAATTGATTGTTAGTGTCTTGTAAAAAAAATTAGTTTGTTTTTTTATGAAATATTGTCCAGATTCGGACAAGCTGTGTTCAATAATGGTCAGCTAAATAAAATGGCTATTTCTACAGCATGAATTAGTAATAGGTAATAAATAAAGTGTACAAAACAAAATATTTCTATAATGTAAAAATCATCCGTGGAGGCTATCCGTGGGGACAAGCGTACCTTAGTTTCCCACGGATAGCCTCCACGGATGAAAACTTACTTACTACTGGACATTTTGATTTTAGATACTAGATTTTGGATACTCAATAAGTCAAACATCCAATTTATCGAGTCCTAAACGCTTGATTTTTAAGCCATTCCAAAATTGGGTTATTATTGCTACTCATCAAAAGTCTAGTATCAAGTATCCAATGTCCAGTAGTAAGGAAAACTTATATGTTTTATTTACAGACCTTTGATTAAGAGGGGATTACCGAATATTTCCTACAAATAGTTGCGGTCTTCCAGACCTTTTGCTTATCCAAAACTCACGTTAAATAAGGTAAATTCCATTTTATTTCTATTCTCGCTTCTTATTCTTATCACTCACTCCGCAAACTCTCAATAGGATTCATCAAAGCTGCTTTCACGCCCTGAAAACTTACCGTCAAAAAGGCAATTAGGATGGCAGACACTCCTGCTACTACAAACATCCAGCCTTGAATATCAATTCGATAAGCAAAATCTGCTAACCATTTATCCATCAAAAAATAAGCAATGGGCGTAGCAATAATAAAGGCAATAGCGACTAATTTTAAGAAATCCTTAGATAATAAATGAACGACATTTAAAACCGTTGCGCCTAATACTTTGCGAACGCCAATTTCCTTTACTCGTCGTTCCACCGCAAAAGCAGACAAGCCAAATAGTCCGAAACAAGCCAATAGGATAGCTAGGCTCACAAAATAAGCAAATAAGGCAGCTAACCGTTGGTCTGCTGCATATTGTTGACCAAAATGTTCATCTGCAAAGAAGTAGTCAAAAGGTAAATTTGGAAAAAATTGTTGCCAAGTTTGTTCAATTGCTCCTAGCGTCTGGGGCATATTTTGGGCAGATAAACGCAATGAAATATGTCTATAAAATTGGTCATCCATCATAAATAATAAGGGCTGAACTTGTTGGTGTAGTGAACGAAAATGGGCGTCTTTTACAACCCCAATCACATGCCCTACATTTTCTCCATCATTGGCAAAATCATAAGTTTTTCCAATAGCATCTTGTGGGTCATTCCAACCCAATTCCCTAGCAAGGGTTTCATTGATAATGGCTCGTTCTAAGGTATCGCTTGGAATGGCTTGAGAAAAAGCTCGACCTGCTGCCATTTCTATATCATAGGTCTCGAAATAATCATAACTGATAGGGTTCGTCGAATAACTGTCACCTGATTCTTGCCCTTCAAATCGACAGACAAAACCAAATATTTGTTGCCCTGGTACTAATTCCGATATGGTCGTCGCTTTAATATCATTGGATTGTTTTAACTCATTTTGAAAAGCAGCAAATCGTTGAGTTACAGTTGGATTACCACGAGTTGGTAGTACGACCACCTGCTCCATATCCATGCCTAAGGACTGACTTTGCATAAATTGTAATTGTTCATAAACTACAATCGTTGCAACAATTAAACCTAACGACAAGACAAATTGAAAAACAATTAAACCTTTATTCACTGATAAATTTCCAACCTTCAAAGTTGTTTTCCTAAAAATAGAAGCAGGATGAAAAGAACTGCCAATAAAAGCAGGATAAGCGCCTCCTAATAAACCTGTTATTAAGAATATCAATAAGGTTAATGGCAACATTTCTGAAGTAAAAGCAAATGGATGACCAGTCAATTGACTCCAAAAGGGATTGATTAATTGCAATAAGGCACAAGCGAAAAGTAAACTACTTCCACTTACTAAAAAGGATTCTCCAAAAAAGGGTAAAGAGACTTGCTTTTTGCCAGCCCCCAATACCTTTCGTACCCCAATTTCTCTATGTCGCTGCAAGGTTAAGGCGGTGGCTAAATTGGCATAATTAGAACAGGCAATTAGTAAAATAATAAAGGCGATAAGACCGAAAATATACAAGTTCTGTAAATTTCCTTGCGTTTCCATTTCTCCATATTGCGGATTCAAATGAATAGCGGTCAAGGGCTGTAAATACAAACCCATTTCTTGTCCGTACAATTGATAGAATTCTGGGTTGGAATATTTGGCAGCAATTCGTTCTATTTTGGTAGCTAAGGCATTCACATCCACCCCCGGTTTTGCTAATATATAACTATGGTAATAATGAGAGTACCAAGAGTTTAGTTGCCAATAGCGTATGGACTCATTTGGATGTTGACGCAAAGAAGAGACGGATGCCAAATATTCAAAAGTAAAATGGGAATTATTGGGCACTTCTTTTAAAACACCTGTTACTTGAAAAGTAAATTGGTTGTCAATTTCTAAATTTTGCCCAATTGGGGAACGGTCACCAAAATATTTTTGCGCTGCTTTTTGGGTTAGCACGATATTAAAAGGTTCCGCTAAAGCTGTATTTTCATTCCCTGCTACTAATTCAAAATCAAATACTTCAAAAACCGTAGAATCAGTATAAAAGAAAGCGTCTTCATAAAATTGAGTTGCGCCATTTTCTACTAAAGACGGAAATTTCCGAAAGCGGACAAAATTTTCTATCTCTGGAAAATCTGCTGCAAAAGCGGGTAACATAGCTCCCGAAGAGACCACACTTCTATTGGCAGTATTGAAATTTCCTATATTTAAGCGATGAATACGGTCGGCTTTTTGATGGTATTTGTCAAAGCTCAATTCTTTTTGAATATGACTAAATAATAGCAAACAAGACGTCACCGCTATTGCCATACCCGCAATATTGATAAAAGCATAACTTCGTTTGTTCCAAAGGCGGCGAATCGTGATTTTTAAATTATTTTTTAACATCGGGTGACTATTTTAATGGCAAAAGAAAATAAAGTATAAGAAAATAAGAAAACCCTTTTCTGATATAGTAAAAATGACTATTGTTTTCTAACAATTAGCTTGTAATATTATCATCCGTGGAAGCATATCCATGGGAAAATAGTACTGTAAAAATCCCCACGGATAACTTCCATGGATGGATGTCTTCACTCACTCCGAAGACTCTCAATCGGATTGACCATAGCCGCCTTAACACTTTGAAAGCTGACCGTCAAGAAAGCAATACTCATAGCTACTAAACCTGCAATCGCAAACATCCACCATTCAACTTCTATATGATAGGCAAAGTTTGACAACCAATTATCCATCATTGTCCAAGACAATGGAACAGCAATCAATAAGGCGAAAACAACCAATTTGACAAAATCTTTAGCCACTAAGCTGATAATACTAGCGATACCTGCTCCTAACACTTTGCGAATACCAATTTCTTTGGTACGTCTTTCTACTGCATAAGCGACTAAACCTAGTAGCCCTAAACAGGAAATGAGAATAGCTAGAAAAGAAGCTAAAAAGGACATATTACTCAATTGTTTTTCTTCCGAATATTGGCTAGCAAAATCTTCATCCGCAAAGTAATATTCAAAAGGGTCGGAAGGATAAACTTTGGTATAAAGGGCTTTTAAATTGGCCAATTTAGTAGACATATTATCCGCTGTTGTCCGAATGGTAAATAGATTGGTATTGACGGAAGGCAGAAAAATCATGGGGTCTATTTCTTGTTGTAAACCTCTATGATGATAATCTTTTAACACACCAACAACTTCATAATTTCCATCCCAATCTACTAATTCACCTACAGCCTCCGAAGGTGTTTCAAACCCTAAAGCTTTGGCAGCCGTTTCATTCAAAAGTATTTTTTCGGCGCTCCATCCTTTTTCCACCATAGTGCTTGAAAAATTTTGCCCTGCTGCCAAGTCTATTTTATAAGTTGAAACATATCGGTCATCAATCATGGAAACTGGAAAAGATTTTTTATCGGTATCAGGTACAGATTTGGTAGTTGAAAACCCTGCTGCATTAAAATTTTGGGTAAAAGTATTTCCTGGCAAACTACCTGTTAAACAGTATTCTTGTACCCAAGCTTGGTTGGCAATTTCATTGACAAAAGTCTGCGCTTTATTTTTTGAATCTTCATATTTTACAGAAGGACCTCTAAGTATCAATAATTGCTCGATGTTCATCCCCAAGTCTTGGTCTTTCATAAAATCTATCTGTCGATTTAAGACAACCGCTGATACGATTAAGGCAATAGAAATGGCAAATTGAAAGACAATTAAGCCTTGTCTAAACCATCTATTACCAGCCGATAATTGATTCGTGCCTTTTAAGACTTGATGTGGTTGAAAAGCCGTCAAAACACTTCCTGCATAAGTACCAGAAATTAAAGTGCCAACGAGTAAAACAGCCACAATAATTTTCCAAAAGCCACTTTCTAAAAGGATGCCTTGATGTAAGGAAACGCCAACTAATTCATTGAAAAAAGGCTGTAAAATTTCTACAAATAGAAGGACTAAACCGATACTTAACAAATTGATAAAAATCGCTTTAAACAAAAATTGTCCTGCTACTTGTAAACGAGTGGCACCAATTGTTTTTCGTACCCCAATTTCTTTTAATTTGCTCCATCCTTGTGCAATGGTTAGATTGACATAATTAATCCAAGCAATAAATAAAATGAGTAAAGCAATCGCCAATAAAGAGAGGACAATACTTCTTTCGCCAAAAGTAGGATTGGTGTCTGCCAAACTTGCGCCTAGATGTACTTCAGAAAGCGGCTGAAGGGTAAATTGCACATCCCATTCTGGTTGTTGCGCTGCCATTAAATCAGTAATCTGTTGGGCTAAAGCATCCGAATCGGTATTTTCGGCTAATTCCAAAATCGTTAAATAAATCGCTGCATGCCATTGGTCTAAAGCGACCCAACTACTACTTTCTAGTATATCCGCATTTCTAAAGGTCCCTATAGAAAACAAAAAATCAAAGGGGTAATCTGTCTGTTCAGGCAAATCTTTAAAGATGCCCGTTACTGTAAATGGATGATTGCCAAATTGATTAGAATGCTTCAATACTTTGCCAATTGGGTCTAAATAACCAAAATATTTTTGGGCATATTTTTCTGAAATTAATACCGTATTGGGTTGATTCAAAGCAAGGGTGCCTTTCAATAAACCATTACCATAGACTTCAAAAAAATCATTATCGGCATAGACCGTAAAATCTTCCCGAAAGGTTTTGGCTGCGGTAACTGACCCTTCTTCTTGATAAGCAACGACACCTCCTCCTATTCTCGGTGCCATCATCCCCGCTTTTTCGATGACAGGAAAATTTTCTTTAAGTAGTGGGATTAATGCAGGCGGTAATTGGTCAAAGACTCGGTCAGCCGCTTTACTTTTAGATAATAAACGAAATTTATTCGGTACATTTTCAGGGTGCTGATTATGACTCCATTCATACCCAACATATTGTAATAATAAAATAGCGGTAGTCATGCCTAGAACTAGACCACCGATATTGATGGCGGTAAAAAATCGTTCTCGGAAGAGTTGGCGAAGGGTAATTAGGATGTAATTTTTAAACATAAATCTAGTTTATTTTATCTTGATAGTATCAATTGTGTTTTACTTTTCTAGATAGTATTTTGCTAGTATTGGTTGAAAATCCCGACTAAATAATTTAGCTACCCTATTCTTTAAAAATACCGTACTGGTGTATATCAATAATTGTTCATCATTGACTAATATCGGATTCAATTCACTTCCTGTGGTGTTTAGTTCTTTAATGTTCTGAGGTACGGACCAACTATTATTTTTCAAAAAAGAAATATATAAATCACCAAAAGGAGACGCATTTTGAGGTCTTTGAGACGCTTCGAAAAGTAACGTCTTTCCATCTGAACTTAGGTGTAAATTCCATTCACCTTTATCCGAATTAATGGTAGCGCCTAAATTTTCGGGCGTACTATAAGTACCATTATTTAGTTTAGCTACATATAAATCTCCTTGCCCAAGACCACCTACTCGACTAGAGGCAAAATATAAATCACCATTTGCCAATACTTTGGGAGAGTATTCACTTTTAGGACTGTTTACCTCCTCGACAAAAATTGGTGTTCCCCAATTACTAGCTGTTGATTTTTCTACCTTCCAAATATTGGAAGAAACATCTCCTGTTGGAGTCGGGCGTTTAGAGATAAAAAATAAAGTACGTCCATCTGGGGCGAAACTAGGCCCACTATTATTAAAATCGCCCGCAAAAGTTGCTAGACTAGTTTTCGTCCAACGGCCATTTATTTTTTGCATAGTATAGAGATTGCTTTTCAATTGGTCTATAGCCCATCGCCCAATGCTTTTGGTATAAAAGAGTTCTTTTCCATCTGGTGAAATGGCGATAGAAGTGATGCCTTCCTTCTCTTTTAAGGATTCATTTAATGTTTGAATTAACGTCACTAATTCAACGGATTCCTTTTGTATACCAGAAGAAAATGTAGCGCAACCTGATAGTAGTATCAGCATTAAAAAAAGGTAGCATTTATTTTTCATAAATTAAGTAGTATTGTATTTTAACCTGAATTGTAAAAAACTGGTAGCACAGGATTTATCCCAATGTCATTAAGTTAAGGAGGGAACCTAATCTCCTTAACAATAATTATTTAATAATAAAATATGTAACAACATAAATACTAAAAAATATATCCTATTGAGTTTCATATTTAAGCAGTAAATATTTAATTAAATTTCATAAATACAATTGTTTGGCTTTTATTTTCTATAAAATAAATCAAAAATATATAATGCCCTATAATTGTGTAATCTATGAATTACAAATAATAAAATATAAGTACTATTAAGACATACCTCTCCCTTCTTTTTATTGCCCACTTTTAGTAGCAGTATTTTTTATATGGCTCGCCTATAATTGGTTAGGGTCATGTATTTTCCATTGATATTATGAGCCTTAAAGTTTCTTTTATTCTTCCTACCTGGTCTTATTGGCTCTAAATGTTTTATAAACAGCAGCTTGAGTTGCTCTATAATCTTTTCTGGTTGTGGAAGTAAAAACAGTTTTACTATCCTACCTTTTAGAAAACCTAAGCTAACATTTTTATTTACGGCATAATCCATTTTTCGTGTTTCATTGATGAGCTTTACTTGATTTTCGCATCCTTCAATCAATAAACAGTTTAAATTACTCGTAAAAATAGTTGCATGAAAATCTTGCATTATCGCTTTTACACTATGCCCACTCACTAATTCTATTTGTGCTTTATTTTTCCAATAGTCATATTTAATTTCTGTTCCCCATCTCAAGAAATAGAGGGCTTTAAAATCTTCGTGAGCGTATTGATTTTGACCTAATAAAGAACTAACCAGTACTTCTGTTTCTCCTGTATCTAATAAGACCTTTACCAATCTTACCTTCAGGCTTACTTTATTATCAACTTCATAACCGCTTGCTTTTAATTCTCGTAAAGCATCCCGAGATATTTTCCATTCCACTATACTGTCTTGCTCTTCACCAGCTATAAAATCTTTAACCATTCCGTTAAAACCTACTGGATAACGAACTACAAAATCTAACCCTGCTTCTTGTAATAACCAAGCGAAAGCAAATCCTGCAAATCCTCTATCCAATAGAAGTAAAGGGGAGGCTAAGTAAGGAAATTCATCTTTAAAACATTTTACCCATTTTTTTGCCTCTCCCATTTCGCTTTCTCTTACTGGAAATATGGTCGCTTTAATCGTTATTCCATTCAATACATCTATTCCATTCAATATTCGACTCATTATTGAGCCACTCATATTGCCAAAATGGGTAGCTATTTCTCCTTTTTTATCATTAAATAGACTTCCCGTTGAACCGTCTATTCCTATTAGAGTATGTCCTTGCCAAGTTTTTATTACCTTTTCTTTATAATAGCTTTTTACAAATTCCTTATTCCATAAGCTAAAAAATTCCCACTTTAGTTTTTTTCGTGCCTGACTAAAGGCACTTTTGGTACAGGATTCTAGAGCGGACGACCCTAATTGTTCATAAAAATTTCCTAATTCTATACTTAGGCTTTTTCTTGGCAAATTAATAAGAAATACTACTACCCGTTTAAAACTCAATTTGCGCTTGCGACTAAAATCTTTAGGCGATTCACAATACGTGCTTTTTTTGTCTTCCCAATTTTTTAAAAAATTTTGTAACCTCTCAATTATTCGTACATTTGTTTTATTCATTTTTTGATTAGATTAGTTATTTGTAAATTTATTTATACATCCACAAAATACTAATCTAATCTTTTTTTTCTCCAGTCCCCTTAACTTTATGACATTGGGATTTATCCTGTCCCGTTCCAAGGTCTTTAGGCCTTGGTTAGTTCAAAAATAGCTACTGAATGCAATGCGCCAACCTAAAGGTCGGCGAACAGAACAGACTAAAGTATGTGCTACCAGTTAAATCTTATTCATTACGCAATGATTTTACAGGATTTGCCAAAGCAGCTTTGACACTTTGGAAACTAATCGTCAATAAAGCAATACCAATAGTTGTAACCCCTGCCAAAGCAAATACCCACCATTCTATGTTAATGTGATAAACAAAATTAGTCAGCCAACTTTTCATCAGAAACCATGCAGATGGAATCGCAATTAATAAAGCGATTAGAATGAGGGTTAAAAACTCTTTGGATAATAAAGCGATAATACTGGATACTGAAGCGCCTAATATTTTCCGAACACCAATTTCTTTAGTTCGTCTTTCTGCAGAGAAAGCAACCAAACCTAATAAACCTAAACAGGAAATGATGATGGCTAATAGGGCAAAAGCACCAAAAATTTGTCCTTGTTGAATATCCTTTCGATGGACCTTTTCAAAATTGGCGTCTAGAAATTGCACATCTGCTAGCCAATTCGGGTCTAATTCAGCGACTGTTTTTTGAATGGCTGGTTGAATATTGGCATATTGGGAAGCTTTTATTTTAGCTGCCACAAAATTATTCGTCAACCAAGTGGTAGGAGCAAATTGTAAGAGCGCAGGTTCAATTTTATGATGGAGCGATTCAAAATGAAAGTCTTTAATTACACCTACAATATTCCCTTTCTTGCTTAGTTCGTCGCTGCCCCAATAAATAGTTTGGCCTAATGCGGCTTCTGGGTTATCAAATCCTAGTAATTTAACAGCCGTTTCATTAACGATATAACTACCTTTTACATCTTCCGCTCTATTTTTATCTAAATCTCTTCCAGCAATTAATTCATAATCTAATGTTTCTATAAATCCATTTTCAATCACGTAATTCTCCGTTTGTACAATATCCGCATCTAAATCCCGACGAACGGGCCAGCTATCCCCATAAAAAGTAGGCATATTGCTACCCGCAGTAACTTGTTCTATCCCAGGTATTCCCAAGAGGTTTTCTTTTAATACCTCATACTTTTCATTGAGCTTATCGTTGACTTGAAACAATACAATTTTTTCTTCGCTTTTCGACTGAAATTGACCTCTAGCAAATTGCATTTGGTTATAAACGACCATCGTAGCAATTAATAAAATAATCGAGGCAGTAAATTGAGTAACCACTAAATATTTTCTAGAAATATTGGGCAAGGACAAATTAGAAAATTTACCTTTTAAGACCTCTACGGGGCGAAAGCCAGAAAGAAATAAAGCAGGAAACAAACCTGCTCCAAAGGCAATCAATAAAATCAAGCCCCCTAAACTAGTAAATACCAATTGGTGATTTAAATCCGATGCGACAAAGTACTTTCCAGCAATGGTATTAAAAGTAGGTAAGAATAATTCTGCTAATAAATAGGCGGAACTTCCTGCAATTAGCGCAATTAAAAAAGTCTCTAGTAAAAACTGCTTGATTAATTGTAGTCTTCTAGCACCTAAGACCTTTCTAACACCAACCTCTTTAGCTCTTTTTGAAAAACGAGCGGTGGCATAATTTACATAATTAATTCCTGCAATGAGTAAGACTAATAAAGCAATAAACCCTAATAAATAAAGACTGGATATATCACCACTAGCGGCTGTTTCTCTTTGTAATTTTGACTGTAAGTAAATAGATTCAATCGGTTGAATATTCAATTGATAGGCTTGTTCCCAATCAGGAATGGCTTCTCCAACATGACGCTGAGCAAAAGCAGGTAACTTATTCAAAAAATCAATTCCTTTCTGTCCTTCTACCAACCGCACATAAGTATAACTTCTGGGCATTTGTTTCCATAAATCTTCTTGTCCTCCTATTTTCATAAAAGAGGCAAAAGGTAAGCCTATTTCCAAGTTGATATGGGTATTTTGAGGAAAATCTTTAAATACTGCCCCAACTACCGAGTTTAAGTTACCACTACTCCCAATTTTCAATAGTTGCCCCACAGGATTGGCATTTCCAAAATATTTTTTAGCGGTGCTTTCGCTGAGCATAATTTGGTTAGGTTGTTCTAATACGGTCTTTGGGTCACCGTAAATAAACTCCATGTTTAAAACATCTACCAAACCTGAATCTACAAAAGAAAGCGTTTCAAAAAATTGATTATTATTAAAACGCATCAAGGATTGAAAAGCATGGGTAATTCGGGTCATCGCTTCTACTTCTGGAAAATCGGCTTTTAAAGCAGGGCCAACAGGTAAAGGTGTAGTAGCATAAGGCCCCATGTCTTCGTAATTATCAAAAACAACTCGATATACATTATGCGCATCTTTATGATGTTGGTCATAAGTCGATTCATTTCGTAAATAGACCATCATTAATAAACAGAATGCAATACTAATTGCTAAACCAAATACACTAATAATGGAATAGAATTTATCTTTCCATAAGGTTCGGAGGGCAATTTTTAGGTTGTTTTTAAACATCTTTTATTTTTATTAATGGATACAACAATTAATAATCTATATTTATCTGTGGATGTTATCCGTGGGAATAACTACTTGGGATTTTTTCCCACGGATAACATCCACGGATGATTTTATTTATAAATCTAGATGGTCTAGTTTGAAATTTCGACCTTATATTCATCTTTGTCTATTTTTAAAAACTATTCACTCCGCAATGCCTGTATCGGATTAGCCAAAGCTGCTTTTAAACTCTGAATACTAATCGTCATAAAAGCCAATAAAATGGTACCGAATCCTGCGGCTATAAATATCCAACATTGTAAGGCTATTCTGTGCGCATAATTGGCTAACCAGTCATCCAAAAAATACGAAGCAATTGGTGCTGCAATAACTAATGCCAATATGACCAACTTTAAAAAATCCTTGCTTAATAACTGGATGATGCCAGTAGTCGATGCGCCCAAGACTTTTCTGACGCCAATTTCTTTTCTTCTTTGTAAAATCATAAAAAGGGATAGACCTAATAATCCTAGACAGGCAATAAAAATAGCCAAGCCAGCAAATAAGCTAATGATTTGACTAAAGCGATTATCTGCTTCATACTGTTGGGCAAATTGTTCGTCTATAAAATAATGCTCAAAAACCGCTTCAGGAAATAGGGATTCATAATTATCTTGAATCGTAGAAAGGATATTGTCCAAATCTGCCACATTGAGTTTGATAACGTACCGACGGAAATCAATGGGTCGATTCATAAACACGTATTCTCCTGCTGCTTTTTGTAAGCCCCATTGTTGATAATCACTAATCACACCGACGACAGAAAAAGTATCTCCCATGGTTCGGAATTGCTGACCTAAAACAGTTTCAAAATCCGTAATGCCCGGTTAGTAAAAAATGTAATCTTTGGCGGGTTATGGAACGGAAGAATAGTCGGATGTTTTGTCTTAACATTTTAGGGCACTTTTATAGATTAAAGAATCAATAGTTTGTCCTCATTTAGAAGGCTAAACCTACTCACTCTTCAAACTCTGTATTGGATTAATAAATGCAGCCCGAATTGCTTGAATACTTACGGTTAATCCAGCTATCAATATCGCTGCTATTACAGGAATGGCAAACATCCACCAAGTCAAATCTATTTTATAGGCAAATTTTGCTAGCCAGTCGTTTAGTAAATAATAAGAAACAGGTGTACCAACCAATAAACCTATTCCAACAAGCAGTAAAAATTCTTTTGACAATAAGCCAATCAAATTGGGAATAGAAGCACCTAATATTTTTCGGATACCAATTTCTTTGGTCTTTTGCTCAGCAAAAAAAGTGGCTAAACCGAATAAACCCAAACAGGAGATAAAGATGGCTATGATGGCAAAGTACTTAGCCAATTTTCCTGTCAACACCTCGCTTTTATATCGTGCTTGATATTGTTCGTCTACAAATTCAAAATGTAAAGGCAATTCTGGAATCACTTTTTTAAAAGTGGATTGTAAAGCAGCAATAGCTTCTTTCGTTTTGCCCGCTTTTGCTTTGATATATACCAAGCCTGTATCCTCCGCATCTAATAAAATAGCCATTGGTTTAATCTCCTCATAAAGTGATTGGTTATTAAAATCTTTGACAACACCAATGATGGTCCTAGGTTCTCCCCACCATGTAATGGTTTTACCAATTGGGTCTTTCATGCCTATGGTTTCAACTGCTTTTTCGTTTAATACAAGATTAATAGAATCCCTAATTTGCCCTTCTCGATAAAATTTTCCAGTAGATAAAGGAATATCAAAAGCATCTAAGAAATTACTTTCTGTCCACACGATATTAAATGTAATATTTTCTTGGTCAGGTCTTTTTCCTGCCCATGATACATCGACGGTACTGGCTCGATTATTTATAGGGGAAGGGCCAGCAGAAGTCACTTTAGCAATGCCTTCTTTATTCAATAATTCATTGCGAAGGCTGATGTATTTTTTTTCAATTTTTTCATCTTGGTGAATAACCATTAGGTTATCTTTATTGATGCCTAGATTTTTATTTTGAATAAAATCTACTTGTTGCTGGATGCCCAAGGCGCCGACAATCAATAATAAGGCTAAAATAAATTGTACACTCACTAAGCCTTTTCTAAAACTAAAGTTTCCAATCTTTTGCTGCGATATACTTCCTTTTAAAGCATTAATGGGACGAAAAGCAGAGAGGACTAAAGAAGGGTAAATTCCCGATAATAAAGTAAGTAATACGGTAATCGATAAAGTGGTTACCCAAAAAACAGGTTGGCTATAATCAAAATATAATAGCTTGTCCGTAATTATTCTTACGGTAGGCAATAAAATTTCTGCTAACAAAATGGCGATTCCGACGGAGATAAGGGTAACGACACCAGCTTCTGCCATAAATTGACTAATTAAGGAGTTCCTACCCGCACCAATGGTTTTACGAACCCCTACTTCTTTTGCTCTTTTGGATGCTCTCGCAGTTGCCAAATTTACAAAATTAATACTTGAAATAATCAGCAAAAAAAGTGCAGCAATGCCAAAAGTTTGGACATATTCAATACGTCCGCCTGCTACTTTTGCTTGCTTATCAAAATTACCATAGAGATAATCATCGGCATAAGGCTGAATTAAAACACCTTTTTTTAAATCTCCTTTTTGGTGACTTTTAAAGATGGTTTCTATTTTTTGAGCAACCAATTGGGCATCCGCTTCTGGTTTCAATAATAAAGCACCCTGCATTCCTGTATTGCTCCATCTTTTTGCCCAAGGGCTTCGTTTCAAATGGTTTTCAATACTATAAACAAAGTCATTTTGGATGGTCGAAGCAGTTGGAAAGTCTTTGTAAACTGCGGCTATCGAAAAATCTCCTATATCGTGAATATGAATAATTTCTCCTAAAGTAATAGTCTGCCAAACGTTGCCAAAAAATTTCTTTGCCAAAGTCTCTGAAATGGCTATAGCATCTATTTTTTTGTCCAATTGGCTTATATCTCCCTGTAAAATAGGATAGGAAAAAGCTTCAAAAAAAGCTAAATTTCCAAAAGTACCGCTGGCTCGAAAATGTAAATCTTCTCTTTGAACGGTTTCCTCAAAATTTCTACCAAGCGGAATGAATTTCTCCACTTCTGGTAATTCTTTTTCGGCTGCTGCTAAAACTGGATAGGGAATACCCTTAAACACATCCAATTCGCTATCGGCTAATGGAATCGTACTTTTTAGGCGGTATAATCGGTCTGAATTATTATGAAATTTATCCATATTCCATTCGTCTTGTACCCATGCTAACATCAATAGGACAACACAAAGAGAAATGGATAAGCCAGCAATATTAATAGCCGAATATCCTTTTTGGTGAAAAAGGCTTCGGAAGGCGATTTTGATATTGTTTTTGAACATAATTTTATTTGTTTATTCGCTTCGAAGCGAATTTATCGGATTGGCAATTGCCGCTCGAATACTCTGAAAACTAATAGTGAAAAAAGCCAATAATATAGCCCCCAAACCTGCTACGATAAAGACCCAAGGGGCTAACTCAATTCGATACGCAAAATCTTGTAACCATTTGTCTAGTAGAAAATAGGATAGGGGAGCAGCTATGCCAATTGCGATGATTACCAGTTTTAGAAAATCCTTAGATAATAAACCAACTATTCCACTAACATTAGCCCCTAAGATTTTTCTAATCCCAATTTCCTTCGTTCGTTGTTCTGCCATAAAAGCAGCTAAACCAAATAGCCCTAAACAAGCAATAAAAATGGCGAGTAAAGTAAAAATACTAACTGCCTGTCCTAACATCTTTTCCTTAATTGCCAACTGAGCGAAATTATCATCCAAAAAGGTATATTCTATGGCTTCTTCTGTTTGAAATTGCTGCCAAGTCTTTTCTAGTTCGGTCATAAAACCAGCCATTTGATGACCACTTAATTTAATCGTTAAACGTTCTCCTTTTGCCCCAAAAGTGATGGCAGCAGGTTCTATTTCTTGTTTGAGCGACTGAAAATTAAAATCTTGGATGACACCAATGACTTTATATCCTTTAGTACTGACTTCTGCTCCAATTGGGTCTTTTCCTACCAAGCCTAATGCTTTGACTGCTGCTTGATTGATTAAAACCGAACTAGAATCTGAAAGTAAATCTTTGGAGAAATCTCTACCTTGTAGTATGCGAAAACCTAGCGTAGAGAGATAGTTTTCATCTCCAGGGAAAGTTTGCATCGTAATCGCTTTTTCCATTTCGGGGGTCTTAAAAGTAGACATCCAAATAGAATTTCCTGCGGGCATTCGGTCACTAAAACTGGTTAATTGTACTTGTGGTAATCGTTCTATTTCTTTTTTAAAAGCATTTTTATTTTTTCCCAAATCACTCATATTCTCCACAACTAAAACCCCTTCTTGTTCAAATCCTTTATCGGCTTTTTGCATATAAGTCAATTGATTAAACACTACTAGACTGCTAATAATCAAACTAATCGCAATGACAAATTGAAACACCACTAAGCTGCCTCTTAAATTTTTATTACCAGATAATTTAAAATGACCTTTCAATATTTTGACGGGTTGAAATTTAGTGAGGTATAAAGCAGGATAGATGCCTGATAATAAACCTGCAACTAAGGAAAATAGGATTAAACCGACAATATTTTGCCAATTAGAAAAGATAGTGGTCAGAATTTGTTGCCCTGTAATGGTTTCAAAAAGGTTTAATAAGACTTCCCCCAATCCACCTGCTACTAACATTGCTAGAAAACTTATTAATAAAGATTCCGTCAAAAATTGTCGTGCCAATACACTACGTCGTGCGCCCAAAGTCTTTTTTACACCTACTTCTTTGGCTCGAATGGCAGACCGAGCAGTCGTTAAATTGACATAATTGATAATGGCAATGAGAATAAGAAAAATGCCAATAATTCCAAGAATCATCACTTGCTGAAAATTGCCTCCTTCGGTAATGTCAAATCTAAATTTGGAGTGAAAATAAATGTCTGTTAAAGGCTGAGGAAAAAATTCTACTCTTTGGCTTCCTTTTGTCCATGCGGCATAATCTGTATCTTTTGCAACAATAGGAAAGATGGCCTCTTTTCTTAATTGTTCGATGCTTTGTTCTAACTGCGCTACGTTGGCATTTTCGTGTAATTGGAGATAGACATAAAGGTAAGCGGAAAGCCAACTAGGATTATTTCCTACCGTAACGGGTAAAAATATATCTGCTTTCAAATGACTTTTCTGTGTGATAGGTTGTAAGACACCTGAGACTCGATAAGGCTTTTTATCTTTTCCAATGAGAAGCGTTTCACCAATGGCAGCAGCCGTACCAAAATACTTTTTAGCCAAAGGCGCAGAAATAACTATTTCATCAGGCTTTTTCATTAAATGCCTTGGGTTTCCTTCTGCAAATTCAAAGCTAAATACCCTGAAAAAATTAGAATCAACGGCTAAACCTGTACCTTCTATATACTTTGTGCCATCTACTTCTACTTGCATTTCGCTACCTATACCGTTGACTGCCGTGGCATATTTTACTTCTTTACAATCTTCTTTTGCCCAATTAAAAAAGGCTTCCGAGCACACCGCAAAGCCTCCCATATTATAAAAATCGGAGGCAACCCGATAGATTTTATCGTTATTTTCAAAATGCTTTTCGTAACTCGTTTCTTGCTGTACATATAAGAACAGCACAAAGGAAGCGGCGATACCTGTTCCAAAACCTATGATATTTAACAGCGAATAACCTGGGTGTCGAAGGATGTTTCGCCAAGCTATTTTAAGGTGATTTTTAAACATGATTTTTTATTTTATCAAAACAGTCATTTAAATAGTATTGTCTCCTATTATCCAGTAACTTCCCAACATTAATTCGACAAGTAATGTTGCTAGATAATTTTAAACTCAATTTCAAGTAAAATCATCAAGTAATGGAAAATTACTTGATGATACCCCTTGCGGATTACTCCGACCGCAAAGCCTTAATCGGATTTGCCACCGCCGCTTTCATACTTTGAGTACCGACCGTCAATAAAGCCAAACCAATCGTCAAAATTCCTGCAAGTACAAATACGCTAATAGGGATGTCAATCCGATAAGCATAATTAGTCAGCCATTCTTCCATTGCCCAATAAGCTAGTGGACAAGCAATAATTAGCGCGATTAAAATCAGTTTTAAAAAATCCTTGGAAAGTAAACCAATGATGCCTGCTACACTTGCCCCTAACACTTTGCGAATTCCAATTTCTTTATTTCGCTGTTCCGTAGAAAAGACGGCTAAACCAAACAAACCAAGACAGGAAATAAAGACCGCTAAGCCTGCTAATAATTGAAATAGGCTAGCGTTTTTTTCTTCGCTTTTATAGAGTTGGTCAAAGGTGTCGTCCATAAAACGATATTCGAAAGGCAATTCAGGATTATGAGTTGTCCAAGCTGTTTTAGCCACGGCTAAAGCCTCCGCTACCTTTCCTTCGGTGGTTCTGACTAAAATATTACTATGCGACCATTGATTACGATAAAAAACCAAAGGTTGAATTTTTTCCCGCATACTGCGGTAATGAAAATCTTTGACGATGCCAATAATTTGACCGTCACTACCTTGAAAATGAATATTTTGCCCAATGATGGGTGCTTTTATTTGGAATTGTTTGATGGCTGTTTCATTGATTAAAATATTATTTCCGTCGGATTGATTATCAGGTGAAAACCAGCGACCGTCAATTAATTTTAATTCCATCAATTCCTTATAATTCGCATCTACAGAAAATTGCCCGACTCTTAAATTCGTCCCTTCAGGCTTACCTTCCCAATCAAAATTTCTGGTAGAGGTGCTACTAATCATGTTAATAATTGAACCATTAGCTGTAGCTGTATTCAATACCGCAGGAGAGGCTGCCAACGTTTGCTGCATAGCCTTTAGCTTATTTTGTCTTTCTTTATTATAAGCCATGGAAAATTCAAAAACATGCGATTTATTATAGCCTAATTCTTTTTTTCGAATATATTCCTGCTGTTGAAATAAGATCATTGCGCTGATAATCAAGCCAACGGTAATGGCAAATTGTGTAACAACCAACCCCTTTCTAAAAGTGGTGTTTTTTATTTTTAAAATGTTTTGTCCTTTTAAAAAATGATTAGGAGAAAATTTGGTCAAAAACATAGCAGGATAAATACCTGATAGCAAAATGGTGGCAATTAAAGTGCCGCCTAGCACGCCTAAAATGGTTAGGTTAGAAAGGTCTAATTGAAAAGTTTTTTCTGCAAATTCATTAAAAAAAGGCATACCTAATTGTACCAACGAGGCTGCTATGATTAAAGATATAAAGGCGGTAATTAAACTTTCAGCGAAAAAGAGTTGAAAAATCTGCTTGCCTTTTGCACCAATAATTTTTCGAACTCCGACATCTTTGGTACGCATTCCAGCTTGTGCTGTTGTCAAACTCACATAATTGACACCTGCTAAAAACAAAATCAAAAAACCAATAAATCCAATGATATAAACCATTTGACTATTGCCCGTTAGCATAGTTGGGGTTGTTCGGTCTTCATCAAAATGTACTGCTGTTAAGGGTTGCAAAGTATAGGTTTGTTCTTCATTCTTTAATTTTGTATTTACTGCGAGGGTCAAATTTTTACCAAACTCGGTTGGATTGGCAGTTGGAAATAATTTGACGAAAGTGAGATTATTAGCGTTATTCCAAGAGACGTCCTTTCTATTTTGAGGAATAGATAAATAATAGCTCATTGGCAATATCATCTCATAAGAAAAACTAGAATTAGGTAGATGATTTTCGATAACTGCTTGGACTATAAATTCGGTCGTATCAATTAGAAAGGATTCGCCGACTACATAAAACTCTCCTAATAATTTTTTAGCAAAATCTTTGGTAATAATGGCATTGTGGATATTTTCTTCGAACCCTGCTGCGGTTCCACTTACAAATTGATGGTCAAACACATCAAACCAATCTTGATTTACATAAGTATAGCGTTTACCTTTTAGTTTTACACCTCCATTTTTTAGGGTAAAGGGGCGCCATCTATTTTCTAATAAAGTGGCTGTTTTTAAAACACCAGGTACTTCATTATTAATAACCTCCACAATAGGTAAGGGGGTATTGGCAATTTTCCAATCTGTTCCATCTTCAAATTTCCAGTTATTATTAACTCGGTAAATATTTTCGACATTTTGATGATAACTATCAAAACTCATTTCATTCTGTACCCATAAAAAAGCAAAAATGGCAGCGGTCATGCCTAATGCTAAACCAGTAATATTAATGGTAGTAAAAGTGCGGCGGCGCAACAAGGAACGGAAAGCTATTTTTAAGTTATTTTGAAACATCATACTATCTATTTTTAACGACTTGATAGATAGATTTCAATGTTTATACCAAAATTATAAATTGTTGACTATCAATATTTTGTAAAAATAATTTAAAATTAAAACGTCTAAATGTTGTCCAGAAACGGACAAGCATTGTTCATTAGTGGTCAGCTTATGTCATAGGGGAATTTATCTATTTTCATTAAAGAACCATCCGTTTTATATTTGATAAAATTCTGTAGGGGGTATTTATTTTCAATTAATTTGACTATACATAAAAAATCCCTCTATCCCCTTGACTCTACCCTTACGTCATAGCCTACCTTTGTAATATAAATCCTAAAATCATGAAAAAATATTCCGTAAAAGAACTAGCAAAATTGGCAAGTATAAGTATTCGAACCTTACATTATTACGACAAAATTGGCTTATTAAAACCTGCTTTTAGAAGTGAAAAAGGGTATCGGTTTTATGGGCGAACCGAATTATTACTACTGCAACAAATCTTATTTTATAAGGAATTGGGATTTAGCTTAAAAGACATCGAAGCGATTATTAAGTCTGCTGATTTTGATTTGATTAACGCTTTAGAAAGTCATAAAAAAGCATTGAAAAACCAACTAGGCAATATCAAACAATTACTAAAAACAATTGACTACACCATTAATGAATTAAAAAATAATGAAATGATGAAAGACGAAGAAATTTATGCTGGATTTAGCCCAGAAGAAATGAAGTCCATGCGAGCAGAAGTGACCGAAAGATGGGGCGCAGATGAACTAAAAGCTACCGAAGATAGAATCCGTGCAATGGGCAAAGACGGTTGGAAGAATGCAAAACAAAAAGGCGAGGAAGTCAATCAATTACTAGCAGATTTAATGGATTTGCCAGTAGAAAGTATCAATGTGCAAAGAGCTATAGAACTACACTTTAGGCATTTGAACCTCTTTTATGAAGTGTCGAAAGAACGGTATTTAGGTTTGGCACAAATGTATGTGGAAGATGAGCGGTTTAAGGCGCATTATGATAAATATCGTACTGGATTAGCTGTGTTTATTAAGTCAGGGATAACTGTTTTTTGTGAGAATGGATTAAAAATATAGATAATCAGTACAAAAAGATATAATCATCCGTGGAGGGTTATCCGTGGAGAAAAACGTACTTTCGTTACCCACGGATAGCCTCCACGGATGATTTTTATTTATCCAGATCATAGCCGTTAGATTAAGGTAAAAAATACTGATAATCAAGTAGTTAAATCGGTGTAGGTATTTTAAGATTGCATCCATAGCCGTCAGGCTAAGGCTTTTCGATGTTGGAAGATTTTATCTTCCAACCAATATCTTTCACGATTGTATCGTGTCTAACTGCTTATTTCGCTCTATAAAAAGCAAGACAAGTTAAAAACTTGAAAGATATTGATTTTAAGATAAAATCTTAAAATATCGTAAACGCTTGATTATCAGTAGTGTTTTTCTTAGCCTGACGGCTGGTTAGTTCAAAAACGTAGAAACTTCTGCCTTAACGGGTTCTTTTTTAAAGAAATTTCTTCTTTTAACCAATTGATTATCAGAAGAATGGTCATTAACCCATTGTTCTAAGTCGGTCATAAAAATACGTTCTATAGCCGTTGGAATCGTCGTTAAAAGTTCATTTGTATCTATGCAATAAATCACTAATTCCAAATTTAATTTCGTTAATCCTGTTAAAGCAGAATGATTGGCGATACTTTTATATTTACCAAACAGACTTTCAATAATATCAGAACTTACATGAATATTTCTAACATCATGTTGGTCTATAAATTCATCATATAAATTGATATATTTATCCAGATAACTCACAAATGTCTTGACATACCCCTCCTGTTTTTTACCTACCTCAATCATTTGTTTAGCCGTTGCTAATGTTTTTTTATTTGCTCCTTGTTTCTTCAAGGGAACTTGAATCCGCTGGCCTATATCTAAACAAGCCGATAAATGCTTAATCATAGAAGAATGTTGCGGTAATTGTTCAAAAAACGTAAGTGATTTTTTATCTAATTGACTAATGCGATGGGTTAAAATTTCTGCCCAATCTACAATAGCCGTTTGGTTCATAAAACGAGCTTTCTTACCTAGTTTTGGCGGACATAAATAACTAAAATCCTGATTAACTCCTTTGTAGATATAAGTAGCCACTAACTTCATAAATGATTGATAGTCCGCATCTTTTAAAAAAGTTTTTTTCAAACAAGTCGCTACTCCATGGGCAATATCAGGGATATGGCTTAGCTGACTTAAGTTGGAAAAATTAATTAAATTTTTGCCTTCATCACTCAATACATTTTTTACTATTACCTTTTGACTTGTCTTCAAAAAAGATAAGGTCTTTTCTATCTCTTTACCTTTCCAACTTTTAGCGCCTTCCATATGAACTACTTGAACGTCTTGAAACGTTAAGGATTCTTCTTTCTCTTTTTCAAATGGGGCTAATAAAACAATTAATTGTTTCTCTTTTCCTTTTCTTATACATTCATCTACTATCAGCGTTACTTGTTCACTAATTGGTTCATTAACAGCTCCTTGCAGGGTATCTAATCCTACTTTTGATGTCCAATTTTGTACCGTATTTGCACAAGGTAGTTTATGCTGCTCTATTAAATTACATAGTAGCAATACTTTTAATACTCGAACAACTCCTCGATAAGAGCAACCACCTTTTACTCTAAGTAGTACGCATAAGCTAATTAGCGAGCGTCCATAATGATGACGTGTCACTTTTTCATCTTTAGTTAATGCTACCCTTAACTTTTTGATTGTCTGTTGGTTATGTTTATATTTGCCTTTCCAGTTATTCCGCCCCTCCTTTAATTCCGATTCTCGTTGACGCAGGCGTTTATTCAATAACCTTACTTGTGACAAAGTTTCCTTATCCATACTTCTCTTTTCTTCTAGTTTTTCGACTTTTCTCCCTAATTGTCTTATCTTTACTTGGTATTCTTTTTCTGAATACATTAGACTTTCTTTTTTGTTGTGGTTGAATACACAAAAATAGAAAGTCTTTTTTTATTTCTTTTGAACTATCCACCTGACGGCTATGGATTGCATCTTAAAATCAATATTTTTTAGGCTTTTAACCTAATTAACTCTAAAAAGGATCTAAATTATGGTATCCAGACTTGAAATGGCTATCTAGAGCTGTACTACACATATTCAGTCGATACGATATGCGTTGTTTTCAGTCGCTTAGTCGTTGCTATCGTCGCCGCAACAGCCGCTAAAGGTGGAGCGATCAAAAATCCAACACCTATAGCCAACAATCCCATAAAGACGAGTCCATTCCCCAAAGCTAAGCCTTTGTTTGCTTTGACAAAACGAACACTATTTCGGACATTTAAATGCCGTTCTAAAGTATAGTCTATATTCCCGAAACCAGCATAAAAAGATTGAACGGCAAGGATTAAAAAGGGAGCAAAAGGACTGAAGATTGGAATCAATCCTGCTATCAAAAGTAAGATTAAATAAAAAGACTCTCGAATAATATTTCGTAAAGCAACTCGTAATCCTCGAACTAAATCTTTTACTATTTGGGAAATGGAGAAGCGAATAGTTGTAGATTTTCCCATCAAATGGGTTTCTACTTTTTCAGAAAGCGGGCTCATAAAAGGCGCACATAATAGGATGATTAAATGTTTGTATAACATCAAACCTAAAGCAATCATTAATAGGCCACTAAAAACAGTCCCAATGCGTTCGACTATGGATAGCCCCATTTCCCAAGGGTACCAAGCAATTAACTGATGCCCAAGATCGTCGGATAAATTCCATGCAGTAAAACCAATAATAGATGCCAAGAACAAACTAATGAGGGCAGGGATAAAAACATAGCCCCATAAACCTAATTTTGAAATAACCCGAAGCGCTTGTCCGTAAGCTGTGATACCAGCAGATAATCCTTTTAGCATAATTTTTTGTAGCCAATTACTTTGAAATCAAGCAAATAGTCTAATTTTATCTACACTAAAAAAGATTTGTTCGACGAAGAGGCAAAGATTTAATTATCTACCGCTTTTTTGCCAAAAAATCGAATAAAATACTTATGTTTCGCTGAATTCTGCTTAGATAGCTTTTCCAATTACTAAAAACAGTCATGATGGACAACCTAAAAATACTATTCCTACTTCTTTTTTCTGGCGCTGCTTTATTCGTTTCCGCACAAAAGCTGGACATGGATTTATTCACCGACATGAAGCCTCGGAATATCGGGCCAGCGGGAATGAGTGGTCGAGTAACAGCAATAGATGTGGTGTTAAAAAATCCAAATGTGATATATATTGGTTCTGCTTCTGGTGGTGCTTGGCGGTCTGAAAGTGGCGGAACTTCTTGGACACCTGTATTCCAAAATGAAAAAGCAGCCTCTGTCGGAGCAATTGCGATTAATCAAAATAACCCGAATGAAATCTGGATTGGTACAGGAGAAGGGAATCCTAGGAATAGTGTGAGTAGTGGTTATGGGGTTTACAAAACGATTGACAGAGGAAAATCTTGGACGCATATAGGTTTGGAAAATACCAGAAATATTCACCGATTAATTTTGCATCCAACAGATTCAAAGATTGCTTGGGCAGCCTCTATTGGTTCACCTTGGGGCGAACATCCAGAAAAAGGCGTTTTTAAAACAGTAGATGGTGGAAAAACATGGAAAAAGGTCTTATTTGTCAATAATAAAGTAGGTTGTGGAGACTTAGTAATAGACCCAGAAAATCCGAATAAGTTGATTGCCTCCATGTGGGAACATCAGCGTTATCCTTGGTATTTTAATTCGGGTGGAAAAGGCTCTGGTTTGTACATTTCTTATGATGGTGGCGACACTTGGACACAGAAAAAAGCAGCAGATGGGTTACCAAAAGGAGATTTGGGTAGAATTGGTTTAGCGATTGCGCCTAGTCGAACGAATAAGGTATACGCTTGGATAGAATCGAAAAAGAATGGTTTGTATCAATCTTTAGATGGTGGCGAAAAATGGACTTTAGTTTCCACTAAAAATATTGGGAATCGACCTTTCTATTACGCCGATATTTATGTAGACCCACAAAATGAAAATCGCTTGTATAACATCTATACGTTTACCGATGTAAGTGAAGATGGTGGCAAAACCTTTAAACGTTTTATTCCATCCAGTTTAATTCACGTCGACAATCATGCCCTTTGGATTCATCCAGAAGACCCTAATTTTATTATCAACGGAAATGATGGTGGGTTGGCCATTACTAGGGATAGAGGCGCTACTTGGGACTATCCAGAAAACTTACCAATCGGGCAGTTTTATCATATTCGGACCGATAATGAAGTGCCTTATAATGTGTATGGAGGGATGCAGGATAATGGTAGTTGGCGAGGACCTAGTCAAGTTTGGCGACGAAAAGGCATTCGTAATTTATATTGGAATCGAATTGGTTATGGCGATGGATTTGATGCTATGCCCGACCCTTTGGATGCGCGTAGAGGGTATTCTAGTTCGCAAGGAGGAAATATTTTACGTTACGATTTAGCGACGGGTGCCATTAGAGGCATTAAACCTTTTTTAGCGGATGGTACAAAATTGCGCTTCAATTGGAATGCAGCGATGGCAATGGATCCTTTTGATAATAAAACGGTTTATTACGGTAGTCAATACGTTTTAAAAACAGTCGATAAAGGCGATAATTGGACAAAAATCTCCCCTGATTTAACGACGAATGACCCTGCCAAACAACAACAGATTACAACAGGTGGCTTAAACATAGATGACACAGGAGCAGAGAATCACACCACTATTCTGACTATTGCACCAAGTACTTTACAAAAGGATGTTTTATGGATAGGAACAGATGATGGCAATGTGCAATTAACCCAAGATGGTGGAGCCAATTGGACAAATGTAACCGCTACTATGAAAGGCGTACCTCAAGGTTCTTGGGTAGCACAAATCCAAGCGTCTAAGCATGATGCAGCAGCGGCTTTCGTGGTCATCAATAATTACCGACGAAATGATTGGACACCTTACGTTTACCACACCACTAATTTTGGTAAAACATGGAAAAAAGTCGTGCAAACTGACCAAGTTTGGGGTTATGCCCTCAGTTTTGAACAAGACCCCATTGCGCCTAATTTATACTTCTTAGGAACAGAATTTGGTTTGTATGTAAGTGTCGATGCTGGCAAAAATTGGACAAAATGGACCAAGGGGTATCCAACCGTTTCTACGATGGATATGGTGATTCATCCCGTTGAACACGATTTAGTCTTAGGTACTTTTGGACGGTCTAATTGGATATTAGATGATATTCGGCCTTTGCGACAAATGGCTCAACTTGGCGCAACTAAAGTGACGAATCAGGACCTTTTTGTTTTTGATGCCCCGAGTGCTTACCTCGCTCATTTAGGTGAACCCAATGGTTACCGAAGTACAGGTCATGGCATCTTTATGGGAGAAAATCGAGAACCTGGTGCTTTATTATCTTATTATGTAAAAACACCTATCAAAAAGAAGGAGGAGAAAATCGAAAAAATCACGGTAGACATCTTTGATGATCAAGGCAATAAAATTCGTACTTTAAAAGCAACACCCAAAAAGGGCATCAATCGAATAACTTGGAAATTGGATACCAAAGGCATTCGTTACCCTAGAACAGCAAAGCCTAAAAAAGACAGTAGAGAACGAGGTGGACGCTCTATTATTCCAGGTACCTATAAAGCGGTCTTTAGTTATGGCAAACAATCAGCTACTACCAATATTACCGTCAAAGCAGACCCTAAATTAACGATCACTTTAGCAGAAATGACCCAAAAAGCAGCATTAATTGATCGACAGTATCAGAATGTTGGAAAGGTAACTGCTGCGGCAGATAATCTTAGAGAAGTCATTGCAACGGTAACTATGATGAATCAGCAGTTAAAGAAATTGGCCGATTCCCCAGTTCGAGATACCTTAATTAGTTTAGGGACAACCCAACAAAAAACGGCGCAGGAAATGCTTAATTTATTATTTCCCCCAAAAGATTTTCAGGGTATTTCTAGAAATGAAAAATACTTGCAGAATCAGTTGCAAAATACAAGTAGGTATTTACAAAATACCCTCTTTCCGCCAACGCCTACGCATGAACATGTGGTGGCAACTTGCGAAAAAGCGATTGCACCTGTGATGGAGCAAATTAATGGCTTTTTACAGGGGGCTTGGCAGGATTATCGGAAAGAAGTGGCGGATAGTCAGTTGAATTTAGTGCCTAGTTTTGAGGAGTGATTGGTTTGAGTAAGGGATGGAAAGTACACTAAACAAAATATTTTCCTAGCAAAAAGCAGGGATAAAATTGGACTATTTAGCCTAATTTATCCCTAATAGTTTCTGAAAAAAAGAATAATAACCTATATTAGAGGCTAAACTGAATTCGAATTACCCCAATAACCATATTCTATGTTAAAACTAAACATACCGGGAAAACCTTTTGCGGATAAGCCACAAGACGAATCTAACCTAAAGGTCAAACATTATATCAAAGTCGAATCAATCAGAAGTGGGGGAGGGAAAAACAATGCAATTTCGCTGGCAAGTGGCGATTTGGTAGAGTTTGAGTTTGAAAACAACCTCATTTGGATTGCCGAACCTAATGACATAAAGCCTCTATTTCAGCAAAAAACTAAACTACGATCGGTCGGAGAAGAAAACGATGATGAGGCTTTTTTCATCCCTACGAATATTCCAATTAAAGATGGAAATCGGAACATTATCCAAAATGTAGCGCTCAAATTTGTGAAAATTTTTGCCCCCAAAGCTACAGGCATGGCGGTGGGCAAGACAGCCGAGTGGGTAGAAGATAAACTATTACCCATTCGAAATCGAGGGCTTAATTTTTTGAATGGAAAATTTGAGTTAATCCCTTTTGATAAAAACAATGGGCAAAAATTAAACAACCAATTACCCGTTCTTTTATTTATACACGGCACGCTATCGAATACTTTCGGTTCTTTCGAAGGATTGAAGCAAACAGGATATTGGCAACAAATGGTAAAAAAATATGGGAGCAATATCTTGGCTTTTAATCATGAAACGCTTACCAAAAGCCCTTTTGAGAATGCCTTAGATTTACTAAAAATTCTCCCACCCGATTTAGAATTACATTTAGTCACCCATTCTAGAGGGGGGTTAGTTGGGGAAGTATTGGCTCGATGTAGTGATGGGAATCCAGCGTTTTCAAAAGAAGAAATTAATAATTTACGAGAAGAAGGGACGTCTATTTTAAAGAAACTTTTTACCACACTTAAAGAGATTTATCCAGCAGCTCTTGAGCAAGTTTTGGCGCAGACCAGCCTCAAGGAAATACTAAAAGGTGATTCAGTTACAGATTCAATCAAGAATGTAGCGGAAATAGACTGGCACAACATAAATTGGGAAGACAGTTGGACTATTATTGAGGAATTAAAGCAAATAGAATGGAAGGATATTGATTTTAAAGAATTCAAAGAGGGAATAGAAAAAGCACTATTAGAGGACTTACTCAATCAATTCCAACCTAATAATAGAACAAAAGATGCAGATGTTTTAGTAGCGCTAAATGAGGTAGCTTATCAAAAGAATGTTTCAGTAAAAAAGTTTGTACGAATAGCTTGTCCAGCTGGGGGCACGACTCTTTTAGGCGATCGAGTAGATTATTTTCTCAATATTTTGCTTAACCTCGCTGGTCAACTAACAGGGCAAGCTGCCAACCCTATATTTCTAGGAATTAAATACTTGTTGACTACGGTGGTAGAACAACGAAAGGATCCAAGTGTCTTACCAGGTTTAGAAGCCATGGTACCGGGATCTCCGTTATTAAAACTACTTAATAACCATCAAATTGAAATTGATGGCGATTTGAATATTATCGCAGGAAACTTAGGTAAAGGAGATATATTTAGAATGCTCCGTTATTTCCTATTTAGGCTTTGCTTTGGGGATGACAATGACTTTGTAGTAGATACGGAGTCCATGTTTGATGGTGTATTGCGAAAAAATGATGTTTATTATAAATATGTCACAGGGAAGGAAGTCCATCATTTATCTTATTTTAGTAATTCTGAAACCCAGCAAGCCATCCTAAATGCCTTAGAGGTACCGAAAGGAAAAATGCCGAAGAATTTTAAAAAAGTCATTCGGGGAGAACGGAATAGAAATGTTAATCTACCAAAACTACACTATGGTAGTATATATCCTGACCATACGAATAAAAAGGAAAATACAATCATTTTATTACCAGGTTTAATGGGAACTAACCTTTCAGATGGGAAAGATGAGATTTGGATAAATTATCCTCGAATGGCCTTGGGCGGCTTATTAAAACTGGATATTTATAGTGAGGGAATAGAAGCTAAGTCCATATTAAAAACAGCCTATGGAAAATTAGTTAATTACCTGTCAAAAGAATACGATGTATTTATTTTTCCTTACGATTGGCGGAGAAGCTTAGAAGACTCCGCTGAAATACTTGAGAAAGAGATTGAACAATTATTATATAAAGGAAAGTCTATTCAAATAATTGCTCATTCTATGGGTGGAATGGTGGTGCGGAATTTAATGATGCGCAATTTAACGAAAGAAGATTCAAATATCTGGGAAAGACTCTGCGAAAATAAAAATTTCCGCGCCATTCTATTAGGGACACCTTGGAAAGGATCTTATTTAATCCCTGAAGTATTGACGGGACAAGGTTCGACCATCAATCAACTAGCTGCATTAGCGATATTAGAAAGCAAACAAGAGTTATTAGAAGTGTTCAGCAAATACCCAGGCCTTTATGATTTACTACCTATTGATGCTTCCAAAATATCCGATAATGAAACGGCAATTGATTTTGGGAATTTAGCATTTTGGAAAAAATTAAAACGCTTAACCACCAATAATAACTGGGTCTTACCAACAGAGAATAGTCTCAACAAATTTAAGGACAATCGAGAAAAAGTTAATGAATTTTTGGTGAATAAGTTTCTGAAATCTGATGATTTTACAACTAGAGTTTATTACATAGCTGGTAACGCTGATAGAACTACAGACAATTTACTTATTCAAGACCAATTCCAAGAAGAATATCCAACGATTGAGGCTGCGGAACAGGTATTAGAAAAAAACTTGACCCAAATTAAAGAGTTTCAAGAAAAAGAAAAAGACCTTCAAGGAAAATCAAAGTTTCCCCCTCCCTTGAAAAAATTTGATTTGGTATACACCAGTACTTCACAAGGAGATGGTAGTGTCACTTGGGATCGAGGTATTCCTGTCACTTTAAATGAGACTGTTTATTTTGCCAATGATACCATTCATGGCGAGTTGGCGAATGACGAACGGATTTTTGCAGCCATTAAAGGTATTTTACAAACAGGGTCGACGCTAAGGCTTTCACAAACTAGACCAAGCAACCGGTCCACCTTGCAGTATCCTAAAAACCCCAAAACGGTTATTGTTAATAACGATCCAGAGGTTTTGATGCGAGGAGTAATTGGCCTGAAAGCGTTCAAATCTTTTACGCCAAGTAATCCTTTTACTACCCCTTCTTTATTAAAAATATCCGTTAAAAATGGCCACTTAAAATATGCAGACAACCCAATACTTATTGGTCATTTCAAAAATGACATTATTACTAGTGCAGAGAATGTGTTAGACAAGTTGCTAAATGATGAATTATCTCAAAGAGCAGAATTGGGGGTTTATCCTGGTGAAATTGGTAGTAATTTAGTCATACTACCTGATGAGGAAAATGATATGGGAGCCATCATTGTTGGATTAGGAGAACCAGAGGAATTGACGCCTAATTTATTAAAACAAACCATTGAGTTGGGATGTCTCAACTATTTATTAGCGCTGGATCATACCACTAAAAAAAATGAAGAAGATGGAGTGGGTATTTCTTCCTTATTAGTAGGGTCTAATTATGTGAGTAATATTTCCATTTACGATACGGTCAATGCCATTATAAAAGGGGTGATAGATGCCAACCAAAAAATAAAATTTATTAATACAGCCCAAGACAATAAAAAAAGTAACAAGCAATTTTTGACGATTACTCATTTGGAGTTCATCGAATTATACGAGCATAAATCAATACTTGCCTTCCACCACCTCAATGAAATTGAAGGAGGTAAGACCTTTGCCAACATTGATGTCTATGGGAAAAGAAGAATTGCGGAGGGTCGGCGTACTTACTATTCTATAGAAGAAAGCAATACTTGGTGGCGAAGACTGACTGCCATTGTTAGAAAAAATCCCAAAAGCGGAGCCGAATCGCTTTATTTTAACGCTTCTAGCAAAAAGGCGAGTGTAGAAGAAGTAAATATCTACCATAACCGAAAAATAATTACGGCGCTATTGAAAGAGAATAGCAAGACGAGTTTGTGGAATAAGAAATTAATGAAATCGGTATTTAATCTAATTATACCGAATGACTTTAAAATGATTTTCCGTAATCAACAAAATATACTATTAATATTAGATAAAGACACGGCAGAATTTCCATGGGAATTATTGCATTATGATGAGTTTGCAGAAGCCCCCATTTGTGTATCAAGTGGAATGATTCGTCAATTATCCACTACTGACCGACGAAAGATAATTAAACCCGTAAATGCCAATACTGCTTTCATTGTGGGTAATCCCATTTTGGATGTTGACTCAGCCATTCCCTCCTTACCCGCCGCAGAAGAAGAAGCTCATCTGGTAAGAGACAAATTGATTGCCGCTGGATTTGATACGGTATCGGAAATTAAAACCGATTTAACTTCTATTTTTAGTAATTTGTACGATAATTATAAGGTTATACATTTTGCCAGTCATGGTGTGGTAGATTTTAAGGCTAATCCGAATGACCCTACTGAAGAACCTCAGACAGGACTTTTATTGTCAGATAATGTAGTGCTGACGCCAAGTGAAATTAACCAAATGGATACCACTCCAGAATTGGTTTTTATTAATAGCTGTTTCGCTGGACAGATGGATGGTAAAAAAGAAGCTTATTCGCGAGAACGCTTTAAGTTAGCCGCTAATATTGGTACCCAATTTATCGAGAATGGGGCGAAAGCAGTAGTAGTTGCTGGTTGGGCTATAGATGACAATGCAGCACATCGATTTGCTGAAATTTTTTATGATCAGATGTTGTCGGGATCCATTTTTGCCAAAGCCGTACAAGATGCCAGAGAAGTATGTTATCGTGAATATGGGCATACCAATACTTGGGGGGCTTATCAATGCTATGGGGATCAATACTATCGCTTAGTCACCAAAAAAAATGGTGGTTTTGCAGATACGCCGTATTTAGACAGAAAACAGATTTTAGCGGACTTAGAAAATTTTGTCAATAGCGCAAAATCATCTAGAAAGCGAGGGAGTGCTTTAGAAAAAAAATTGCGAAATACAAGTAAAAAAATTGATACCTCAGGCTTAAGAGATGCACAAGTTTTGGAATTGGAAGCACTAGCCTATACCGAAATTGAATTAAATCAAGAAGCCTTAGAAAAATATGAAGCCTTAAAATCAATTCCTAAAGCCAATTATTCCGTTCGTTCCAAAGAGATTTCGCTTAATTTGAAAGCTCGTCATTTAGCTGAACTCAAAATCAATGGTGAGTTATTGGCAGAAGATGAAGATGCAGCAGTCGTAAAGGCGATGAAGGAAGAGCAGGATAAAGAGAAGAAAAAGGAAATTAAGCGAGAGTTAAAAGTGCCTGGTTATAAGCAATTGAAAGCGGTTATTGACGAATTAATTGCATTGAATGATGAAGGGGTCACCGTCGAGCGATATAATTTAATAGCTAGTGCCTATAGAAGGCAATTTATTTTGCTTAAAGATTTATCTGAAAAGAAGAAAGACCTTAAAAAAGAAAGAGAAGCTACGATTGATGCTGTTAAATTAATGACTGAAAATTACCAAAAAGCTTATCAATTAAATAAATTATTGGCTGGGAGTGAAGAGATTCATCCTTTGACGAACTGGCTAATTGGTGTACGAATTCTTTTACAAGAGGAAGGACTCAACGTTAAAAGAACCGTCGAATTCGATAAGCTTCCTCTGTTGGTTCAAAATGAGCTTAAGGAAGATGTGATAGATTTCTTAAACAAAAAACTAAAAGCTATTAAAAAGGGGAATCGTGGAGATTTTTGGGACATTATTACAAACGTTAATATTTACCAATGTCAACTTTTATATTGCGATGAAAAAGACATCGAAAAATATACTGAAAAAATCAAAAAAGAATACCAAAGAGCATGGAGTAAAGACGGGTCTTTTAAGCAAAAATCTAGTGAAATTTTACAAATGATTTTTATTTATCAAGCCCTGTCGTTATATCCTAAAAGAAACGAAAAATTACAAGCTGCTTGTAAAAAATTGAAACTATTTTTTGAAAACCTGGAGTAAGAATAAAGGTTAATTTTTTCAACATCTTTTTAGCAGGTAAAAGATGACCGATAGCAATAGGTAAACCATTTTGGGTAGCAATTTGGTCTAATTGTTTTAATTAAGGTGGCTGCGTTAGGCATTCCGTCCATCAGTTCATACAAATTTTGGGTGCTAATCCGAATCGTTTGCACTACATAGCCTTTTTCTTGATAAGCTTTTCTAGCTTGGTTTAAAAAGATAATGGCTTCTTTGATGGTAGCCGTATCGGCTAAAGATAGCAAGCTAACGCCTGCGATAATGGTTCGGATGCGGAAGTCGGGTTGAGTTGCCGCTTCCTTCTTTTTTTTGTGTAAATGTAGTCTCTAAATATTTCTGTTTCCATGCGCCATTCTCAAATTCACCAACTGTAAAAATATAAGTTGAATCATTGACATACTCCCACTTATCCGTTACTATCGAAGCTCCATATTTATACTGATAAGTAATATTTTTATCGTCCAATACTAAATCCCCTTGAGTCATGCCAACAAATACATCAAATTCCCAAAAAACAAATTTTTTAGCGGTCAAATCATATTTCCGTATGCCGTGATTTCGATTACCTATTTTCGTTTGGGCTTTATCTACAAACCCTTTGGATTTGGCAATAATGATTTGCTCATTTAAATCATATGTATAATTAATGGATTGTTGGAAAGGGCTACCGTCGCCCCATTTTCCTGTTGCCTCCCATGTTTTATCGATTAAGTTTTCAAATGCGCGCCAGCTAGGTTGTTGGGCAATCAAGAAATTTGGTAAAAAAATTAGTAATAAAAAAATCGTCGTATAATTAATAGTTATTTATAAGATTTATGCATTCAGTATGGTCTTTTTCTAATAACCCTTCTGCTCCTCTCGTTTATTAATTCGATTCTGATTCCATTGATTGACTTGAGGTGTTAATAAAATACCTATCATGTAATAAGAAAATCACTTTAAAGTAGCTAAATAATCCTTAATCATCAGCTGAACTGATTCATTCCTGATTTTGGCATTTTCATAAAACCGAAGCACCATATGTACATTAACATTGATTTGTTTGATTAAAGCTTTAAATTCTTTAGAGGCATTTCGTTTTCTTAAATTTTCGACATTCCAAGGCAAGACATAATTTTGGTCATAGATACCTTTCCTATCCAAAGAATTCAAATCAAAGGCCTCATATTTAGTCGTCAAGCCCATCATTTGATTTTGAAACCTGTTTAGATTTCTATCTACCTCATTCAAAGATTTATAGTCAAAACCGTATAGGCGTTGAATGGACTGTACCACACTATCTGAACCAATTAAATTAAACGAGCCACTACTCATACTGCGATCAAAGGCCATTGTAATCGGGATGAAATTAGAAACCCCAACTGCTCTAGTAGAAATGTATCCCAAACTATCATCAGGAATGGGCAAAGGGGCAAAAAGTCGTTTAATGTTTTTTAGGGTTAATTCATATCTCTCCATTACTTGTTGCAAGGTTTGGCTATCTTCCTCTAAGTTATTTAGAATGGCTAGTAGTGTTTTTTGTTCTGTTTGTTTGTTTTTTCGTTGTTCATTCCAATTGTTGACTTGCAGCGCTAAGAGAATACCTATCATGACCAATAGAATTTCACCGATGGCATATAGTAAGTATTTGGAAAAATGGTTTTCCATTAGGAACTGCTGACGTATTTTTCTAAAGAACTTAAGCATCTTTTTTCGTTTTATTGATTGTCAATTTCCATATTTCTTTCCTTTAATTCTGCCTCAATCAAAGCGATTAACTCTTGATTTAGTTGACGGAACACTAACAACTTATCCAAGGTGCCATTATTATTTCCTCGAAAAGCAACTAATTCTTCCAATAATTCTTTTTTGAATAAAGGGTCATTCGCATCCACTAGCTGAAGGCCTTCCATCCGTTCAATATATGCTAAATTGCTTTTAATAGCATTTTTACTATTCATGATGCTAAGAAATGTTTTTTCGATATCTTCAATACCACTAGTTACTTTATTTTGCTCAAAATCATAGTAGCGACCAATGGCAGTTCGTAATTGTCGATTGGAAATTTTTAAGCCTGTTGACTTCATCATTTCGTAGGCTACATAAATGGGATAATATCGTTCAAATTTCAGAAAGTAGCCCAAATCAATGGCAATGGTATCCACAGGTACAATTGGTTGACTCAAATGCCTAAGCATTCGGTTTACCGCTACTTTAGTATCCTGCCTAGATTGTATAATAGTTGCTATCTGTCCAGCATCTTCCTTTAGATTATTGACTATTTCAGCAAGGATATAGATCTCATTTTCTCGGTCTTTTTTATCCTCACTCCAGTTATTGATTTGCAAAGCCAACAAGATACCCAAAACCACTAATAGTATTTCGCCTAAAGCATAGAATAAATACTGACTCAACTGCCCTTCTTTGAGTAGTTTTTGTCTGATATGTCTAAAAAATCTAAGCATTGATTAAATTTTGAGGTTTGGAATAGGCAGATAAAGAGTAATGGTGGAGGGCACTTTGAAAGTGTCCCCCACCATTACCCTCTATCTTCAACTATTGATTTAAATAATTTTCAATTTCCACAATCGTCTCCCTCAATTCCTTTAACTGAACTTGAATAACAGGCAACAAATCCATTGAATTCCAATGCCAATTAGCCGCATTACTTTCCAAAAGAGGTTTGATTTTTTTGAGTTGAAATATTTCGGCTTCTGAAATATAGGCATCAAACATCGGAGCTTGCAAATTTATGTATTTAGCAAATCCATAATCAAAACTAAGCTTTTGGTCCATAGGCTCAATGAATGTACTAGTAGTTTCAAATACTTTTTCCGTTAGCTTGAGATTATTGTAGAGTATAACAATATTATTTCTTAATTGCTTGTCTGCGATGATGCCCAATTTAGCACTAGATTTCATCTCCTCAAAGGTCGCATTATTACTATTAAAATAGGTGGCACCCCATACTTTATTGAGATACTTCCTAAAGGATTGATTGAAGGCTTTTTGATTGTCTGACTGATTCAATTCTCGCAAAAAGGATTTAATAATCGGTAGATTATTTTCAAATCGAATTTGTTGTTGATGCAAAGTTAGACTATCTGCTTTTAGTTCTGTTAATAGTTGTTGGAGGTAGTCTCGCTCATTAATGCGGTCGATGCTGTTTTGATTCCAAACGTTGATTTGCAAGGCAAGGAGGATGCCGATGACGACTAAGGCAATTTCGCCAATGGCGTAGAGTAGATATTGCTGAAGTTTACCTCTTTCTAATAGCCCCTGTCTTATTTTTCTGAAAAATCGTAGCATAGTTATTTTTTAGGATTATTGCCAAAGGAAGCCATCCCATTTAGATTAAAAGCTATTTTTTAATGCGTTATCAATATTTTGCAAAGTCTTCCTTATCCTTTTCTTATGAAGTAATAATCTACTAGTATAAAATCCAATGGCAAAATGCAGGTAATTCAAATCCGCTAATAATGTTTTATCTTCCCTTGCTTCAACAATGGTCTGATAGGGAGGATACCTTATCTCATAAGTTCTTTTCCATTTAACATTGCCCTCTGCTTCTTTTATGGTTTCGTACAGGCTTTCAATATGAATTAATTCTACCTCATAGATGCCTTGAATTTCATCAAATAATGACCGATTCGAAATTAATTGGGACTGCCCATCCGAAATCAAAGAGTTATAGCTGCCTTTAGTCGTTTGAAAAGACCTTTCTCGATTGAACAAATATTCCCATTTCAAGACGGAATCAGATACCTCTAAGATTTCCGCCATTTCAAAATTAAAACCTGTATCAATTTTTTTAAAATAAGATAAACGCTCTCTATTTCTTTGAATGATTTGGTTTAATTCAATGGTATCCTGCTGAAGGTCAGCTTTGATTCCTTTTAAAAAGAAGCGCTCTTTGTATTTGTTTTTTCCTTCTTCATTCCAATTATTGACTTGGAGGGCGAGGAGGATGCCAATCATGACCAATAGGATTTCACCTGCGGCATAAAGCAGATATTTAGAAAAGTTATTTTCTGAAAGCAACTGTTGTCTTATTTTTCTAAAAAATTTTAGCATAGTTGATAATTTAGTTCACTCTTTGACAAATCTCGTGGTTATTAGCGGGTCGCTTCAAGCGCCCCACTAATTTTATTAAAGTTTAAAGTTTCGGGGGCGCTTGAAGCGACCCCGAAACCCCTATCACGAGATTTGTCATAGATTCAATTAGTTTTTCATCGGACAATAATTGGATACCAATTACCCCTTAGGCAGCAAAGGCAAACCCTCCATCAATTCTAACATGGTGTCATACCGCTTAATAATGCGTCGCCTAAAAGTCTGTTCTTTAATCAAATAGTTTTCTAAAATTAGGCGATTTTTGGGATTGGATAATTCCTTTTTAAAAAATTGAAAACCTGCTTTTTGTGTTGCTTCTGTTAGATTGGGTTGCAAGTACTTAGCTCGTAAAATCCCATCACTATACAATTTTTGATTATAAGCGAACAAATTATCAATATCCGCATAGGTCACATTGGCATAATGGCTATAAAAACTATAAAGCACGGTGATTTTTTCTTTTAGCTGTTTGGCTTTAATTTTGCTAAAATCACCCGAATTAACCAATTCATTATAGGTATTCGCCTTAGAAATAAACACTCTAAAGCGTAATTCATTTTTTTGAAACAACTGGATAAAATCCAAATAATCGGCATAAGCAATTGTTGGATGGAGTTTTTGCAAAGCTTGGTCTATGTTCTTATTTATTTGCTCATTAAAGGATTTGATATGGATAAATAGCAGACTATCTTGATAAATTTCCTGTCGAAGTTTTATTAATTTTTCGTTGAGTACTGCTTGCTCTATCTTATTTTGATTGGCATTATTTAAGGAAATGGCAATTAGAATCCCGATGACGACTAGGATGATTTCACCAAGGGCATATAGCAAATACTTGGAAAAGTTATTTTGAGATATTAATTGCTGGCGAATTTGACGGAAGAATTTTAGCATAGCTTTATCTTTTATTATTTTTCTAATTCCCTATCAATCAAACCAATCAATTCCCTATTTTTTTCAATGACCTGCTGTCTATATTGAATGCCAGCTATTCTCAGCATTCGCCAAAAACTTAGAATACCCGTCATTTTTTTTGATTGTAATAATGCGGGATAGTCTTTAGGGGTTGCCCTATAATCTTTCAATGGGGTGTTCGGGGTAGTTGGTGCAAAAACCAATAGTTCTGCAAAAATTGGGATAACCATAGATTGAGAATAACCTTCCGAATTTCTATCGATTTCTGAAAACTCTGAATAGGTTATTTCATGCAGGTCAATAATGGTTTCTCTTAATTGTCTCGATTGTATGAGCGCTACTCCATGCGATTTTAATGTTTCGTAACCAGAGGTTTTCCAACTTGAGGTCGGCCAAAACCAACAATAATGTAGATGCTTGTCAAGAGAATCATGATATATTTTTGTTTCCGTTAAATTTTTCATCACAATATCTATGGAAGCAGTTACTTGTTGCTCTATTGCGATTTCTTTCTGAAATTTATCGGCATTAAAAATTAAATTTTCCTTGATTTCGGTCAAAATTTCTTGACGCTTTACTAAAGCTTTGCTTTCTTCGTTTTTGTTGTTCACATAAAGGGCTAATAAGATGCCTATCATGACCAATAGGATTTCACCGATGGCATAAAGGGCATATTGCTGAAATTTACCTTTTTCTAATAGCCCTTGTCTTATTTTTCTGAAGAATTTTATCATTTTTTTCTGATTAATGCTGAGTTAATTCTATAATACTATCCATCTTTTCTTCAAGAACGGAATACTCTTTCTCCACCCAATAATTCCAATAATGCGCCCGTTTAAGTAAATTACAAAACTTAAAATCTTCTAAAAGTAGCCGGGAATCTATATCAAAAAAATCGACCTCTTGATAATCATTGGCAAACCATTTGTGCTTAAATTCTACTCTTTCTTCAATAAATGGGGTGAACCGATTATACAAAAAATCACCTTGATGCAGCTCTTGTCGTTTTGATTCTTCCAGTAGGCCTTGCCAAGTCGAAAGTAATGTTCTTAATGTTATATCTTGAATAATTTCAATACGCCCCGTATTGATTAAATCTTCGAGTACGGCAAAGGCAGGGTCAAAAGTTGGCAAAGCATAGCTGTTTCTAATTAAACTATCTACCTCGGTTTCCCGAATTTTAAGGGGGCTTGGTTTACACAAATCAATTAAAGGAATCAAATGGGCTTTTTGATATAATAAGGCACCTTTACAGTTTAGTAATTCCTTTTTTGCCGCTACAAAATCGTTGTGAATCGCTTTTATAATGGCTTTTTCTGCGCTTAATTTTTTTCTATTTTCATTCCAATTATTTACCTGAAGTGCTAAGAGGATGCCTATCATAACCAAGGCAATTTCGCCGATGGCATAGAGGAGATATTTTTTAATTGACCCTTTGTTGAGTAATTGTTGTCTAATATTTCGAAAAAACTTTAGCATAAGGTTATAGTTGATTATTCAGATAGGAATGAATATTTTTTTGCAAACTGGCATTTAAATCCTTCAGCGTTTTTATTCGATTAATATTTCTATTCGTCATTCCATTGCCCCAGCCGACAATATTGATTAAATGCTTAAAATAGGGGCCATCTTTGTCCAATAATTGCTGACCTACTTTTCGAAGTCTAGGCAGGTCGTTTTTTAAATTTTTCAAATACCAAAAGTTGATTAAATCACGACTATTCCAAACGCTATGATATTGATTCCCTTCTTTATTGGTGATATCTTCCATTCGACTCACCGTTTTATAATAATCACTTATTTGATTAACCAATTGATTATTGGAAATGTCATAAATTTTACCCGAATTGACCATCTCTTCGTAGGTGGTGGTTTGTGGGTTAATATATTCCGCATGTGCTCCCCAAAAATTGGTGATTCCTAATAAGGTCTCGTCAGTAATGCTTGGTTGAGTGACTAATGCTCTAAAAGCCACGGACTTTGCGCTTTTGTCTACATAAGAGCTATCCAAATAAGTAAAGCGTTCTGTATCTTTTTCTAAGTCTTGCACCAAATGATTGAGAATTAATATTTCCGTCTTTTTGGACATTCTTTGTTGATTCCAGTTGTTGATTTGCAAGGCAATGAGGATGCCGATGACGACGAGGAATATTTCGCCGATGGCATATAATAAATACCTTTTAGCATCTCCTGTGCCTATTAGATTTTGTCTGACTTTCCGAAAGAATTTTAGCATAGTTTATTTATTGAGACTGCTTTATTTTGAAATGATATACCTGCCAGCCCTCCGAGGGCTGGCAGGTATTAAACACTATTAATTAATGATGCGCCTCCAAATGCTGCCGCAATAAATCTTTTCCATAATCATTGCCATTAGGTGTTCGAACAACCGTATGCACATGCCATTTGACAGGACTAGGGCGAGCCCCGTTTCGGTCTCGGACGTCACCGCCTAGTTTATCAAGGGTGCTTTGTCTGGTTTTAAAACGCTTGGCTAATATTTTTAGATAGCCTTCCATTTTCATAATATTTTTGCTTTTTTCTACACCTTGTGGACTTAGACTCGCCTCCAATATTTTAAAGACCAAGGCTTTTTGTTCCTCACTCATGTCAAAAAGCGCAATCCCTTGTCGTTCGTATTCGTCAATATTATGCCATCGTCGCCATTCCTTATTGTCAATTGGGAAACTACATTTTTGTTGCTGTTGGCTCGAAAGACTTCCTAAAAAATCATTGACTGCCTGTTGAATTGACTCGGTAGAAATACCTGTTTCTTTCACACTAAATAAATCTTTTTGAATCTCGCCATTAGTCGTGACACCTACAAAAGGTTTAGCTAAAACCGCTTTTTCTTTTGGGGTGTTTGCATTAATTACAGGGATGTTAGGGGCAATTGGCGATGGAGATTTTGTGGTCGTCGGTACGGTGGGCTTCGATACACAATTAGATAATAACCAACAAAAACAAAGCAGGAAGAAGGAATTTTTCATAATTTAATTCTTTAAGGGGTTTAGACAATGCTTGTGAAAAATAGCGTTATTACAAAATTTGTTAATGAATCTTTTTTAAACAATCGGTACTTTTCAAAATTGAAAACAGCGATTAGTGGCTTGAAATTGATGAAATTCGAGATTAAGGGCAGTAAATCCAGCAGATTTCGGCTAAGCGGTCTCTTATCTCTGTTCTAAATTAGCATAAGTAAACCACTTATCCACCAACCAATAAGTCAACCCACTCAAAAGCGTTGAGTATTTTAAATGCAGTTAGGGGCAAAAAAGGCAAGTCAAAAATGAACATTTATTTTTTCGCCGTTCCTAATGGAAGCTAGAGGGGGAAATTTGACCTCAAAAAACTGTTTGGGTTGACGATTTGCTGTTTTGTGTTGGGCAACAATTTAAAAGTGTTGCCCAACATCGGACATCATTTATAAGCAATAGCCGCACTAGCTGGCCCTGCTAAAGGCATCACCTTTGTTTCCTTAAATCCAATTTCCGTTGCCCATTCATTAAAATCTGCTCCTGTAAAATCAAAACCTGCTTCGGTTTCAATGAGCATATTTAGGGAAATAAATAAACCAAAAGCATTTTCTGACCGATTGTCGTCAATAATGTTTTCAATAACCACTAAAGCACCTCCCACAGGTAAAGCATCATAAGCCTTTTGCATTAATAATTTCTTCTCTTCAAGCCCCCAATCGTGCAAAATATTTCCCATAGTTAGGACATCTACTTTAGGAAAATCTGCTTCGAAGAAATCTCCTGAAACCGCTTTAACTCGATTGGATAAGCCCATTGCTTTAATGTTTCGACTAGCTATTGGCAAAACAGGAGGCAAGTCAAAAGAAGTACATTGCATATTGGGATTGTGCATGGCTACTTGTGCGGCTAAAAATCCACCTGCGCCGCCCATATCGCAAAGGGTGCTATAGTTAGAAAAATCAAATTCAGTAGCAAACTTTATAAAACTACCCATTTGAATCCCTGCCATGGCCGCCAAAAACTCTTCTAGTTGCTCAGGGTTGCTATACAATTGCTCAAATATAGACCCGCCACCCGTTTTAAGTTCATTTTGAGGTTTTCCAGTTTTTAAGCCCTCTTCTAAATCGTTCCAAAAGGGATAGAGTCGATTATTCGCCATCTCCAACATTCCGCCAATGTAAGTGGGTTTGTTTCTATCTAAAAAAAGGTTACTATCAGGCGCATTACTATAAATAGCCTTGCCTTTAATGCCTGTTCTTTGCAAGAACCCTAGCGCAACGAGTGCATCTAAAAAATCATACAGCCCTCGCTGGTGTAAGGATAACTCGGATTGGATAGCGGTGCCAGCTAATGGGCCTTTCCCTAAAAGGGTAAACAAACCCATTTTATTGGCCGTTAATACGGTTTTAGAGGCAAAAAAACCCAAGCCAATTTGTAAGATTTTTTCAGGATTAACAGTATTCTCCATTTTTTGAGGTTTTTGTAATGAATAAAAAATTAGGTATTTAAAATTTGTCAAACCCTAGAAAGGTACTGACAAAAGATAATCAAATCTGAAGGGCAATCAATTTGGTCATATAATAAATCAAGGCGTCCACAAATAGACATCCATCAATCCTTTTCCTTTAATTTCCACATTTGGAATCTTCTCAAAAGCCGTCTCTTTTTTAAGAAGGGTATAAGTCGTAGGCGAAACCTGAATACAATCTGCTCGGCCATTCGCTTCCATACGAGCGGCGGTATTCACGGTATCGCCCCAAAGGTCATAAGCAAATTTCTTTTTGCCAATCACGCCTGCTACCACGGGACCAGAACTAATGCCAATTCTTATTTTTAAATTGCCCCCCATCGCTTGATTGAAAGCTTGTAGGGTTTGCAACATCTCTTTAGCAAAAGCAAACATTGTGTGGGCATGGTTATCTTTTTCTTCTGGCACACCTGCTGCCACCATATAAGCATCTCCGATGGTTTTAATTTTTTCCAACTGGTATTTATCCGTTAAATCATCAAATTTTGAAAATAAACCATTGAGAATATCTACAACTTCTTGTGGAGACAGCTTTTCTGATAAAACTGTAAAACCGACTATATCCGCAAAAAGAATGGATACTGCTTCAAATCTTTTGACGACCGTTTGTTCTCCTTTACGAATTTGTTCGGCAATTTGCTCGGGAAGGATGCTGTGTAATAAGCGTTGGTTTTCGTTAAAAACCTTTTCTAATTGTCGATTTTGTTCCTCTGCTTTTTCTAAATCTAAGAAACGACGGTAGGTCAAGTCAAAAACGCCAGCAAAACGTACCATTGCTTGCTCCAATTCCGAACTTAGTCGGTCGGGGGAAATAACCAGTAAATGACCCAAAGAGAAATGGGCACTATTAAAAACCAATTGTGGTGTAAGATTCGGGGTTACTTCTTCCTTCCAAGGCGCATATTGACAGATGACCTGATGATGTGCCTGATTCTCTGCTCCTTCTAATACGGCACAATGAAAGGCTTCTTTATTTTTCCAACTTTCATACCTAGCTTGAAGATTGTGGTCGGCGGTGTAGGGAATCGTCCAATATTGTTTAAAAAAGGGTTCGCCTGGATTGGTCAGCCATATTTTCCATCCCCCTTTTTCGTCATCATTGATTAAATAACCACAAGAGAAAGGTTCAACGCCTAGCTTAAAAAATTCATGATATAATAATTCTGCTGCCTCGGATAGTTCGTCACTATGGCGCATTGCCATTGCTCTTGCTCGGACTCTTTCTAAGGCTGCTTCAATTTGTGCTTCTCTAGCTCGTTCTTCTGCCTCCTGCACATCTAGAAACCTGCGGTAGGTTTGCTCAAACAAACTACTAAATCGTTGAATAATGGCTAAATTAGTATCTGCTAAAGGTTCTAGACTACTAATCATCAAGACGCCAAATTCGTTAAAACTATTGGAAGCATAAACTGTTTTTGGTTCGCGCATCCCAATAATTACTTCATCGGGTAAATTTTTCATTTCTGAATCTAGAAATAGAATATCATCCCAGCTTTCTTTTTCTGCTCCTGCTAATTGATACACAAACATTTTTTCCCGTGCTTTCCAAGCTTTGATATAGGCTTTAAAAAAAGGATGATGTGCTTGTACCTCGTACTTTGTGGTATAGCATTTGGCAATATTTTTATTTTCTTGATGCCCCCCCCACCATTTTGTTATCCGTTCTTCTGGATGGAAAGTCCAGATAATTGCCCGAACTAGGTTGATGTCTAAGAAGGTCATTTCCTCCAGCATTTTTCCCAAAATAGTTCCGAGGGCACCAGAGGTTTGCATCGCCATGGATGCCGACCGTACTCTTTCCAAAGCTGCTTCGATTTGTGCTTCTCTAGCTTGTGCTTCTGCTTTTTGGAGGTCTAAAAAACGAGTATAAGTTTGTTCAAAGACTTTGGCAAAGCGTTGTAAAATAGCTTGGTTTGCTTCATTCGATTCGTCCCATGTACCAAGGCCAACGTAACCAAAATTATGTAGGGATTCTAATAAGTGAAAATGACTTTTATTTTTGGGCGGTTGTAAGACAAGCCCAAATTTATTTTTCAATATTTTTTTGGCCATTTTCTTTTCAATTGAAAACTGAATATTTTCCTTTTGTCTCCAAGCATTAATCACCTTTTGAAATTCAGCTTGTTCTTCCCCATGTGCTGTAACAGCAGACACTATGTCTCCATTAGTTGTCCAAATTTTCAGGGTATTGGCTATTGGGTCAACCAAGGAAATCCAACTAGAAATAGTATCTTGATTAATTTTTTTGTACTGTTGAAAAAAGATGGCCACTACTTCTTGCAGTTCCTCACTTTTGTGCATTGCCATCGCACGGGCACGAACTCTTTCCAATGCAGCTTCTATCTGTGCTTCTCTGGCTTGTGCTTCTGCTCTTTGAAGGTCGAGAAAACGGGTGTAAGTCTGGTCAAATACTTTAGCAAAGCGCTGTATGATTTCTTTTTGTGAAGGCAAAGGAGGGATAAAACCCGTTACAGAGATATACCCATGTTTAAAATAGGCCATTGTAAAATAAACTTCATTCGAACTTCGGATTTGATTTTTTACTTCTTTAGGAAATTGTTGATAATCTGTCTTTTCAAAAAGATAGTTATCCAAATTCCTCTTTTCTTCGGCTTTTAAGTGGATATCCCAAATCGGTAATTGTTGCTCCCAAGCTTCCCACATTTGATTGATTATGGAATTTTCTCGACCGTACCAATAATAACTTTGCAGGTGCTTAGTTCCCGTTATGTCCTCCATCCACACTTCTGTATTCTGCGTTTTTTTATCTAATAAATGAATCGTACAGGAAAAAGCAGCAAAACCAAAGGGCTTAATTTCTTGATATAATACTTTTACTACTTCACTCAATTCGGCACTTTTGTGCATCGCCATCGTTTGTGCTCGCACTCTTTCTAAAGCAGCTTCTATTTGTGCTTCTTTGGCTTGCGCCTCTGCTTTTTGAATATCCAAAAATCGAGTATAAGTCTGTTCAAAAACTTTGGCAAAGCGTTGTAAAATCGCTGCTTGTGTCTCAGAAATTGATTCTAAACCTTCTACTACTACTTCCAACATACCATAAGTCATATAGGCATCGCATATAGTGGTAGTTTCAACTCTCGTCATTGCATCCTTAGCGGATTGAGGAAGGTGCTTAAAATCACTATGTTCAAAAACGAAGGCATCGTAGCTTTTTTTTAGGTCCCCTTCAAAGACAATAGTAGCGTATTGATTGCCGCTTTCCCAGGCTTCTAATTGAGCATTATAATAGGGATGAATAAAATAAGGAACACGGTAGCTTTGTGCGTAATTATCGGTTTCAAATCCTGCAATCCACAAAGTATAAGATTTATCTTCTTTATCATATAAAACCAATCCACAGGCATAAGCATCAAAGCCCAACCCATTTAATTGTTCAAATACCATCGAAATTACAAATCTTAACTCCTCACTTTTATGCATCGCCATGGTTTGCGCACGCACTCTTTCTAAGGCGGTTTCTATTTGTGCTTCTTTGGCTTGCGCTTCTGCTTTTTGTAAATCAAGGAAACGCGTATAGGTTTGTTCAAAAACTTTGGCAAAACGAGTCAATACCTGTAAATTTTCTTGGGAAGGGGAGGTAGCAGTATTGACTATTTCAATTTGTCCATATTTAAAGGTAATAAAAGAAAAATGTAGTTCAGATGAAGACAACATCATCTCTTTAAAATCATCTGGGATACGCTTTAAATCGGTTTCTTCTACTATATATTTGGCATATTTCTCCAATTCTTTTCCTGCTGTAGAAATATGAAAAGGGGGAGCTTGCACCCTCCAATTATCCCATTGCCTCTGGAGAAAAGGATGCGCTTGTCCTTCCATATAATAACAATCGGGTAAGGAAATTCCGTCAAATCCAGCCATCCATGTTTCTATGGAGTTGATGTCTTCTCTAAAAATATTAATATTACAACCTTCATCTGCCAGATTTAATAAGTTGACTTGTTCATAAAGTACCCCTACCACTTCTCGCAAATCTTCTGTTTTATGCATTGCCATCGTTTTGGCACGGACTCTTTCTAAAGCGACTTCAATTTGGGCTTCTCTGGTTTGAGCTTCCGCCTTCTGTAAATCCTCAAAACGCCGATAAGCCAAATCAAAAGCGGCTGCCATTTTAGGTAGTATAATCGCCATTTCTACAGGAGGTGGTGCTGCAAAATCTATCGTAATAGTCCCTTTTTTAATAGCGGCAGAGGCATGCCACCAATAGGTTAATTGGCCAGTATCCACTAAATGCAACATTTCTTTGCCCATTGTTTCATCTAATTCCACTAACCAATTCATGGAGGCATATAAGGTTTCTTTATTGGATTCCACTACCGAATAGATTTGATTTCTATTGTTCCAAACATTCCAAAAGTAGGCTTTGGGGTGCGCTCGACCTTTTTCTAAATCTAGGACTAAATCTACTCCAAGGTCTTTACTATCTGCTACTTCTTGGACGCTAGTGAAATCCCAAGCTCTTACTTTATCTTTGCTTTGTTCAATCCAAATCGTGGCGGCAGAAACCCCAGCAATCCCCAAGTTCATTAGTTCTGTTCTCATAGCATTAGCTACGTCCTTTACCTCGTAGGAATGATGCATGGCTAAGGCTTTTGCTCTTATACGTTCAATGGCTGCATCAATTTTAGCTGCTCTAGCTTGTGCCTTTGCTCTCTTTAAGTCAAGAAAACGGGTATAAGATTGCTCGAATACTTTAGCAAAACGTTGTAGAATTATAAAGTTTTCCTCCGAAAGTGGCGCAGTTCCAAGTGCTGCCAAATGCCCATATTTCATGCGAGCATAGCAAAAATAACTTTCGCTGAGCGTACTAATATGCGCTTTTATCTCGGTTGGAAATCGTTTTAAATCCGTATATGTAAAAACATATTCATTATAGGATATTCTCTTTTCTCCTGTTAAAGCAATGGTAAAGTGGGGTGTCTGAGCGTAATAATGCGCCCAATACTCGGCTATTACCTCATGTTCCTTTCCTTTAATCAAATAACTTTCAGGGTATTGGGCTTGGTTAAAAGAGGCAATCCAATGCTCAATTATCAATCCTTCTTCATGAGCAATCAAAATATTACTGCCCCAATCGGCTATTTGTAAGGTGGTGATTTGTTCCTGTAATACAGCGACTACCTCCCGTAATTCATCAGGATGTTGCATGGTCATCGTCCGGGCTCGCACTTTGTCTAGAGCAACTTCAATCGCTTGTCCCCTTTCTAATTGGGCAATTTTTTCCGCTTGCTGTTGCAGCAGAATTTCTAGTTGTTGAGTTGCTTTTTTATTATTTGGGGTTTTCATAATATGCTCTATTTTTAATACTTTTATTTTTTGGTGTCAGGGTAGTTGAAATGTTGGATTTGATGGTGGGTGACACTTTCAAAGTATCTAGCTCAATCTTTCAATGCCTTCGGAAAATTCATCCTTGCCTCAAAAGCCTTATATCTATCATCTTCTCGATACGCATTTAAGTGAGCATCGACTTTATAAAATATGACTTTAGGGTCTCTATCTAATCGAGCTTGCTCTAGCCATTTAAATCCTTCGGCTGGTTCGTTCAACACAAAATAACTGTAGGCTTTATCAAAAGCGACGAGTGAATCCTTTCTTTCCAAAAATTGTGTTTTGGCTTCTTCCGCTCTCTCTAGCATTACTAAATTAAGCAAGTAATCGTAAAAAGCATAATTGTCTTTTTGTGTCATTTTTTCGGTATAAGGTAATGCTTTTTCAGGTTGTCCCGAAAAAAGATAGGCCTCCGAAATATGGCGCATGGTACTTCTTTGGTTAGGATTCAGTTCAAAAACCTTTTGAGCGCCTTCAATGACTTTTTTATATTTTTCAGCCCAAAGGTTTACCCTATTTAAATTCATTAAACCTCCTATGGATAAGGGATCTTTCGCTACATTTTTTTCTTCCGAAACAATCGCCTTTTCGAAGTTTTCGGGTGTAGGGCGTAGCGGCATAATGACCATGTGATAAGCTGCCTCGTAACTCTCATCTATTCCTACTGCCTTATTTAGGTAATCCAAACCTAATAGCCAATCCTGTTTATAAAAACAATAATAGTAACCCAACCAATGATAGGCGGCTGCACTTTGGTCGTCCAAAATAGTTGCTTTGGTTGCCAAATTTTTCATTTTTTCAAAGGCAGCATCTGCTGACGATAATCCATAAATGGCATATCCCCAATGCACCCCTGCTAAATCTGAATAAGCCGAAGCATAACTAGTATCTAGCGCAATAGCTTGCTTAAAAGCCCGCTCTGCTTCTTTCAGTCCATCTATCCCTTTACTGGCAAAAAACCTTCCTTTTAAGTAGGATTCGTAAGCTTTGGAGTTCGCTGTTTGTTGAACAAATAGTGGCTTGTTTTTTGGAGATTGCGATAATTGAAATTTCTGAACAATGTTCCGAGCAATTCTTTCCTGCACGCTAAAAATGTCTTTCAATTCTTCGTCATAGACCTCCGACCAAATTTGAAAACCGTCGGCTACATTTACCAAATTAGCGGTCACTCTGATTTGGTTGTCACTTTTGCGAATGCTTCCATTTAGAATCGTATTGACATTTAGTTGTTCTCCAATTTCGTTGAGGCTGGCATTTGGTTTGCCCTTAAAGGAAAAAGAAGAAATGCGACCCGCTACTTTTAAATCTTCCAATTTAGATAAGGCATTTAAGATTTCTTCCGCTACGCCATCACTAAAATATTCTTGGTCTTGTTGTTTGCTTAAATCTTTGAAGGGGAGGACTGCAATGGATTTTGTCTGGATGGTGGGCGATACTTTCAAAGTATCGCCCACCATCCAGACATTCCAAGCAAGACCAAATACCGTTAACAATGCAAGTGCTAATCCTCCTAATTTTAGCCATTTAGCAATACCATTTGGAGCGGAGGAAACCAGTTGCCCTTTTCCCTTCATTTCTGTTTGATTGGGGATAACTAAGCCATCATTCGCCAATCCAAACACCTCCATCGTCTTTTCCACATTTTTAAAATCGAATTCGCCTAAAGATTGCACTTTAAACTCCGTCTGATTCGCAATATCTCTTTTAATTCTTTTGGAAAACAGGACGGCTCCTGCTACGCCTAAAGATTCTATTCTCGATGCAATATTGACACTATCGCCATAAACATTATCCTCTTTAAAAAAGACATCGCCGCTGTGTAAACCGATTCGAACTGGTACTTTGGGATCGGTTTGAAAAGTAATTTGTATTTCCTTAGCACATTGCATCGCATCGACTGCACTATCAAAAGAACAGACACAACCATCGCCGTAATTATTGATAATTTGCCCTTTGTATTGACCTACTATCTCGTTGAGTGTTTGGTGGAACTTCTCTAAATTTTGATTGGCGGTGATTTCATCCTTTTGCATAAGGGCGGTATAGCCAACAATATCAGCAAATAGAATAGCTGCTAATTTCCGATTTTTTGAGGTGGACATATAGTAATCTGTATGTTATGTTAGGTGTAGTTTCTGTATCTATTAGCAAGATACAAAAACTAGCTAAGATTTAGAGGTAGGTCATTTAGGGAATCGACAATATCGGGGTTTTCCAAGAGAGAGACTAGCATTATTTGTTCAAAAACCTGGATTGTTTTGACATTAATTTCTAATCAATGAACTTCTGCACAAATATGGCAGAAGTTGTATTTGAAAGATTGGTTATAAAGGAGTCAGGAGTCAGGAGTCAGGTGTCAGGACAAGCTGACCGCAAATAGCCAAAACTTAAAAAGTCTTCAAGACTTGGGAAGTTTAATTCGTTGAATATCAAGACTTACTAAGTTTTGAAAACTTTGCAAGTCGGAAAAATCGACATTTGCGGTCAGCCTGAGGAGTCAGGTGTCAACGTAAAGCAAACTGACACCTGAAACCTGACTCCTATGCTATTATTTCTGCCCCATTAATTCCACACCCGTCCAATTTTCGGCAACGCCAATTTTGGCTAATTGTCTAGCTTTATGTAAAAATAACTGGGCGGTTTTATCTGCCGAATTTTGAGTAACTATGGTTTCAAAATTCAAAATAGCTTGGGCAAAGGATTGATTAAAATAATGTTGAATACCCGCATTGAATAGTTCAAGTGTTGCCAACTTTAATTCCACTATTTCTGGTAAATCGGCATCAAAGCATTCATAAATTTTTAACGGTTTTTGTTTTCCTTTTACTTGTACTTCACCTAAATAACGAAAATGAAATTCATCGGAATTTTTTATCTTTTTTATGGAAACTTCACTTAATAGAATGGAGGCACCATAATATTTCGTCAAACTTTCAATCCGAGCAGCAGAATTGACCGAGTCAGAAATGGTGGTCGCATCTAGTCGATTTTCATCCCCTGTAATACCCATGATTAGCGATCCCGTATGCAAGCCCATTCCTACTTTAATTACCCTTCTGCCTTCTGCAATTCTTTCCTGATTATAATTGCGTATCACCTGTTGCATGTCAATTGCCGAACGTAAGGCATCTGCAGGTGTATTGGGAAAAATGGCCATAATACCATCCCCTAAATATTGATTGACAAACCCCTGATTGTTTTGGATAATCGGCCCCATGCGACCATTATACCTATTCACAAATTTGAAGTTTTCTTCGGGACTCAAAGCTTCTGCTATCGTCGTGTAATCTCGTATATCCGAAAAGAAAACGGTTACTTCTTTTTCCACCGTGTCGCCTAAGCTGATTTGGGTAATATCAGATTTGCCTAGGGCATGCAAAAATTCATTGGGGACAAAACGGCTGATGGCTTTATTGATTCGTTTTTGGTCGTCTAAGTTCTTTTGTAGGGCGTTTTCCTTTTCTGCTTTTAAAGCATTGGTTCGTTTTCCGGTACTTAGTGCCAACATGATTAGACAAAAAACAATAGATAAGGGAACGCCAGTACCAAACACTTCAAAAAATTTTGACCGGTTCATTTGGATATAATTACGCAAAGTCGATTGGCTATCCAATATCTCTGGTAGGAGTTCAGCTATGACTAATAATAAGATAAGCGCTAAAAAAGGTAAAAACGCCAAGAAGAAAAAAGATTTAGAAACATGCACTTGTTTTTTTGCCGTAAAAACCAAAGTTAGGGATATGATGAGGCCTATGGCAATTAAAATGTTTATTAATAATTGAGACGTTGATTGATTTATTAATGCTAAATCTATTATAGTATCGAAGAGTATAAATATAGCTAAAACAAATAGGTATAAAGGAATAATCCATTTGGAAAGGCGCGACGTTTTGGAGTAATTAAAATAAATCTCTGTAAATTTAATTAAACCAAACAATACTAAAAATAAACTACTAATATTTAAGGGAATCAACATTTCCTTCCAAAAAGGAAGGGCGACAAATTGGTGATAATTTTCGCCTTTAAGCCCAAAAGCGATAAACCAACCCAAAACGAAACTAGCTAAATAAAGATGTAACCAATTTTTTTCAGCAAAAAATAAGAATAAAAAGTATAAGACTTGCACCCCAAAGATGCCTAAAATCATTCCCCACCATAAGCCCTGATTAATTTGGTCGGGCCAGATAGAAGATTCATCAATGTGGGTTAAAAGGATCCGATCTGGTAACAATTGTGCATCTGCTCCTGCTAACCGTACCATTAACTCTAAGGTATCATTCAACGGCACCTCAACTTTTAAAAAGGTAGGCCAAAAATGATAAGGCCGTTCCGATAAAGCAACCCTATCGCCTGTTCGTTGATGATGGAATCCTCCCTTACCATTCGGTATATAAGCATCTACATAATCAAAACTACATAGATCATTATTTGCCCAATTGGTAACATGAATCACTTGTTCGCCATTAAAGATAGGGCTACCAATGAATTTGGCTTTTACCCAATAGACTTTATCCACGGCTGGCTTAACATTCATCCAATCTTTGCGGTTTAGAGAATGCCAATTATTATAAACAGCATCAATAGTCATCGCCCCAGCGGTATCTTCCACGATTTCATGATGATAAATATAATTGCTTACAAAGGAGTGAGAAGAACCAAAATCCAGATAAAACTGACCATCAAATTCATAGCCACCATTTATATCATGATACATTCCCTTATCTACTAAGTTAATCGAAATATAGTCTGGTTTGCTATCTGCTTCTACTCCGTCTAACCGAAGGTACAAAACGGCTTTTTCATTTTTGGCAATCTCAAATCGAAATAAATTGGCCGGATAAGAAATCGCTTTTTCTTCTTGGTGAAGTGCAAAGCCTGATTGTTGCCTTTCTACTGTACCGTCTTCCCGTACTAGATAGGCCTGTATATGATTCCAGCTTTCTTGACCATAATAGTCTGATGAAATTTGAAAAACATAATCGTCCGCTTGGTCAGGACTCCCTCTCAATTTCAATTTAGACCAATAGACGGCATTAGAGTCTAAATTATTAGGGGTATTATTTAGCTCAAAAAACGGAGGGTTACTTTGAATGGAATCAAAATTCAATTGTCGAGTGTCATCTTTATAGATAGTGATAAAAAAAAGAGCAAACGTTATTTCATTCAATCCACTTCTATTATCTCCAAGTGACCAACCATATTGACTGGCAATCGTTTTTCCCTGATTGAAAAACTGCTTACTTTGTAAAGTATCGCCGAGGTTTCTATGGACTCTTCCTAATTGCCAATAGGCATTTTCTAATAAATAGGAATCCCTTAATTCCGTACATATATCCACGTAGCGTTGTGCTGCTTGTAGTCGCTCATTAATATCTAATATACCATTGAAATAAGGTTCTGTTTGGTATTTAAGTTTTACTTTTTCTGAAAAAGAGGCATTAAGAATCAATAGCTCTAGAGAATCAATCAAAGTCGCTTGGCTGAATAAAGGCGTACCCCATAAGAAGGCTATAAAAAAAAAGATATGTTTATTCATATGAGTTACTCTTTAAGCGGTTTTATTAATATTTTATTTTTTCTTGCTATCAAGATCACTTTAAGCGCCGCTGCAATTTTACAAAAAAGCGAAGAGGTTTATTTGCGATGTTAGGTGTAGTGTCTATATTTTCAACAAGATACAAAAACTAGACAAAATCTAAAGGTGGTAGGGCATTTTGAGAAAGCGTCAAGGTAAGGGAATATCTAAGATAATACGAGCATTATTTATTCAAAAATCTGGATTTTTTGGACATACAATCCTATTTAATAAAAAATAGCGAAGCCATAAAAATGACCTCGCTACTGGAACAAAAACATTACGTATGTATAAAAATAAATTTCGTCAAAAAAATAGGACTACTTTGATATCCGATCAACCATCATCCGCACTTCTCCTCGAATTAAAGTAGCAGTATCCCAAGTGGAATCCATTAATTTATTGGCATCTTTTCCTGGGTGTACTTTATTAAAAGTATCCATCATACCATCTGCAAAATAGTCTGCTATGCTAGAATAGACATCAACAGTAGCGTCTTGGTATTCCATATTGGCTCCATAAGGAAAGACCAATCCTAATAAAAACCAACCTTTCATCGTACCTGCATCAATTCGAGCTTGATGAACTGGTTTCCAAACATCCTGTTCCGCTTTAACATGGTTAGCTCTTGATTTTCCTTTAGGACGGTCAAAGAAGTTAAAAACGTGAATTTTAGCATCTCGAAAATCGTCGGCAAAAACACCATCAATACTAGACCAAATCTCGGATTTAACAATGCTTCTAATTTCGCCCGTTCTTTGTACTAAAGCCATTTCTTCATGGTTTAATAAAGATTGCCAATCTTCTGGAAAAAAAGCCCCTTCCATAAAAGCGGTCAATTGTTGCTCACCAAGAAAAGAATGTCGAGTAATAAAATCATATTCTGCATTGGCGCCTCTTGGATATAATACCTCATCCATCACCCATTGATTGTACTTACCTGCTTTAATATTGGCTGTGTGGATTTTATTCCATGCTTTTTCCAACTTCAGGTAATCACTATACATACCAGGAGCGACTTTAATGTAATCAAGGGAATGATAAGAAGTTTGAGGCGGATTGTCCTGAGCCGAAAGATTGGTTTGGATAAATAGACCCAAGGAAAGGAAGGTCGCAATAATTAATAATTTTCTCATGTTTTGGAGTTTTTATTAGCATTTATTCGATTGATGGCGAACAACTTAAAATTTGCAGTTGGTTACCTCCAAAAGATTTAGCATAAATGCTATTGTTAAAAAAGATTTTTGGTCGATAATTATTTTTCCCAAAATTAAAATCACTAGTTTTTAAGCCGCATTTAATTTGCCTAATACCCAGCCAATGACACCGCCAGCAATAGCCGTTCGTACCGCATGGGTTGCCATGTAGAAAAAGACAGAGTTAAGTGTAGATACTTCTGTGCAAGCATAAAAATCTAGCTGTACAATAGCGCCTAATAAAAGACCTATCCAAAGACCATTTTTAGCGCCAGCAGCAAAAGTTTTGATGCCTGCCCAGCGATTATAAACAATCGTGACTAATAAGGCGGTAGCTACATCAATGAGGAAAATAGGAACTTTAAGTACTTCACCTCTAAGTCCAGCTGCTGAGCCATCAAATAATTGAGCGCCTCCGCCCATTAGTTCAAACATCAGAAAACCTAGTCCAAAAAGGGTAATAGCACCAGTAATCGTACCTGCGGAAATTTGTTTAACATCCATTTTGTTTGATTTTAATTGACAAAAAGAAATATCGGCAATAAAGGTAAAGCAGCTTTCTCAATAAAATCTGGACTTTTTGTTCGAATATCTGGACTTATTTGACATAATTAGACTTTCTTTCTAATTTTTTGGATATTAGCGTAAATAATTCCTTAATGTTGGGCGATACTTTTAAAGTATCGCCCAACATTAAGGACACCACCCCTTTTAGATCAATATTTTACTATGCAGCAAAAGGACAAGTCTAGCGCAGAAAAATTGCTTGAACGGTCGAATACCCCTATTCTGGTATTGGCAATCCTTGCCATAGTATTGTATGTCCTAGAATTGTTTAGAGTTGTTCCCCCTTCCTTAATGCTCCCTTTTTTGTGGCTTAATTTTCTAATAGATTTTATTTTTCTCCTTGACTTAATCGCTAAATGTAGTATTCTAGGACGGTCGTATCTGAAGAGTCCCTGGTTTTTTATTGACTTCATTAGCACTTTGCCGATTATTAGTTCTGCCTTTGAATTAATGGGTGCAATGGGGCCTCAATTGCAAGCAACTCGTGTGGCGAGAGGCGCACGTATTGCCCGCATAGCGCGTGTAGCACGATTGGCGAAGGTGGCTAGAGTCGCACGATTGGCTACTGCTATCCGTTCTAAACAAGGGCTTAATTTTCTTAAATTAGATAAAGGAAATCAAGAGACGCCCGCATTTAATCAATCGCTTTTTATTGGGGTGCCACTTTTATTAATCGGCTTTGTGTTGGCTAGTTTTTTGATCACTAATAGCGAAGTGGGGAAGTTGCAAGCGACCGTTCAACAAGCCATTAATGAAGCACAGACACCCGCTGATTTAGCTGAAATTAGTAAAAAATATGATGTAGAAAATGCTTTAAATCCTTTATTAGAAAATAAGATATTTTTCTCTGAGCTCAATGGGGGAGTGGAAGTACCTGTTTCTTTGCAACAAGCTTATGCCCGTGCGGATAGGCTCACGGGGATTATGCTATTGGTCGTATTGCTAACGATTGGGGTGAGTGTATTTATCAGTAATGCCTTGGCACAAGATCGTAGCAAAAGAAGAGAGCATTCCATTTTGTCCCAATGTTTTTCCCCACCTATCGTCAATAAATTTTACAGATCTCCAGAAGTGATTGAGCGTTTTTATCGCCAATGGATGACCGTCTTTTTTATTGATATTAGAGGGTTTACTAAAGCGGTAGAAAAGGATGCAGGTGATGTAGAGGGACTCGCTTTGAAGTTGCGTAAAGTGATGGATACTGCCCGTAGGCAAATTGTTGTTTCGCATGAGGGGATTATTGATAAGTTTATGGGCGATGCGGTGATGGGCTGGGTAGGTGGTCATTTTTCAGCTCATTGGAAATTGATGGAAGAAGTGCGCAAAAAACTATATATTGAAGAACTGGATTTTATTAACCAAGATATTAAAAGTATTGAACGAGAACTTGAGAAACTACAAGGACAAACCATTATTAAAGAAGTGCAATTGGTCGAATTAACAGCTGCTTTAAAAGAAGCAAAAGCGAATCAATTAACATTGCTAGACCGCCAGAAAATTGCCTTGGAAAAAGACCCTAACTTATCCGCCACTCATCAACAGTTAATCACCGAATATCGAAAAAGAGTAGCTAAATCTGCTGTTAGTTGTTGTTTGAAAATTTGGCAGGAAGTAGAAAGAATAGAAGATCCTGATGGTTTCCATGAGCTAAAAATTGGTATTGGTTCAGGGCAAGTACTGATTGGAAATTTTGGCGCTACGGACCAAATTGCTTATACCGTTTTAGGCCCAACGGTCAATCGTGCCGCACGCCTTGAACCTGCTTCCGCCCAAGTAGGCTGCCATATACTAATTGATGTTAATACTTATGAGTTGCTCAAAGACGAGGAAGACTTCCGTTTTAGACGTATTCCTATGATTGCCGTCAGAGGTATTTCTAATTCGATGGCAACTTATGAGCCGTTTTTTGTGAATCAGGTGCCAGATGTTTTTTTAGCGACTTTCGAGAAAGGCGTTATCGCTATGGAGGCAGGAAAGACCGAAGCAGCGATGGCTTTTTTCAGCAAAGCGGATCGACTTCGTCCTGAAGGGGATGCTGCGGCTAAAATATGGTTGGAAGCTTGCAAAAAAGCTTTTAATGAAGGAGAGGCTGTTGGAGTGAAACCGATGCGAAAATAGGTTCTGTGTTCTTCTATTTTTCGGAGTAATTTATTTGGCATTAAGGGGGGGATTAAAATAGTTTTATCAATTTTTAATTTAAAATGTTCAATTTTCAAAAGGGCTTCTGAAGGAAGAAAAAAGATAAAATTGTCACTACTTCCCATAATGGTGCTTTCTAGTTCAAAATTTAGCATTTATCCTTTTTTGAAAATTTTAAATTGAGAATTGAAAATTGTCAAAATGTGCGCTTTTTCCTTTTTATAAGAAAATCTTTATTTTGTTATTCACTCCGCAAACTCTCAATAGGATTTACAAAAGCTGCTTTCACACTTTGCAAACCAACCGTAATCAAAGTCAGTCCCATTGTCAAAATACCAGCCGAAGCAACCATCCACCATTCTAATTTAATACTATAAGCAAAACCTTCCAACCAAGCAGTAATGAAGTAATAAGCTAATGGAATACTCAATATAAAACCAATAATCGTCAAGACAATAAACTCTTTAGACATCAACATTAAAATATTTGGAACAGTAGCACCTAATACTTTGCGTACCCCAATTTCTTTGAATCGTTTAACTGAAGAAAAGGCAGATAAACCAATCAAACCGATACAAGCAATGATGATAGAAATGAGCGTAAACAAATTAATAATTTGAGCAAAACGTAGCTCACTTTCGTACATATTTCCGAGCTGTTCATCTTGGAAATAATAATCGAAATTTTTATTAGGGAAGACGGATTTCCATGCGGTTTCTAATTGGGCTAAAGTGCCGCTAATATCCTCTGTTTGATACTTAATCCCTATATTATTATAATCTTTGCGCCCATAAACTAAGGCAACAGGTCGAATGGTTTCGTGCAAAGAGAGCGTATGAAAATCTTTGACAACGCCAATAATCGGGGCATTAAAACCGTGCACATTAATCATTTTGCCGATAGAGGCTTCGGCTGTTCCAAAAGCTAGGCGATTAATTAAAGTTTCATTGACCACAAAACCTCTAACGGTATCTATGGCTATTTCTGTAACCGAAGTTTTGCCAGCCAAAAGGTCAAAGTTCATTGCATCTGTATAGTCATTATCGACATAAATATATTCTACATTAAAGCGTTCTGTTATTTCCGAATCGGGCGCAGTTAATCCCGTGGTGCTATGATGCCCTGACATCGGAATAGAAGAATTTAAAGTCGCAGTTTTAACCTGTGCTAGTTGTTTGATCTTATTTTTAAAAGCGACTTTCTTTTCATTGGATTCATTCCCATTAATCTCTACGACTACAACAGATTCCTTTTCAAAACCTAAATCTTTATCTTGAAAAAACTGCATCTGACAAGTAATCACAATTGCCCCAATAACTAAGGCTTGAGAAGTCGTCAATTGGAAAGCAATTAAGCCTCTGCGTAAAGTCAAACCCTTAATCGGAGAAGTAGAGAATTTTTGGCGAACCACTTCTAGCGGTTTGAAATTAGCCAAAATAATGGATGGATAAATCCCCATTGCCAAAGTAATAAACCCTAATAAACCTGTAATGAATACAACTAAATCATTGGTATATGTAAAATCATTTCCAATATTTAAACTAGTTAATTCGCTAAAATAAGGGAAGGCTATTTGTGCCAATGTAACGCCTAAGACTAATGCAAGTGTCGCTAATAAAAAAGACTCACTCATAAATTGAGCAATAATATCTTTTTTAGAACTACCCAATATTTTGCGCATGCCTATTTCTTTGGATCGACTAATCGCCTTGGCAGTCGCTAAATTCACAAAATTGATACAAGCAATTAAGATCATAAACAAACCTATCATGCCCAACACCCATAAATAAGTTTTGCTAGTAGTATAATTATTTGACCCAAACCGTTCATCAAAATGTATTTCAGATAAAGGCTGTAAATCGGTAGAGACAAAATCCTTCCCCCAAGCCGTTTCCATATATTTTGCATTAAATTGGGTCAAGGTAGGTTTTAATCCCGCTATATCGACTGCCGCTGGAATTTGTACCAAAGTAGTGGTGGAAGAAACACCACCAAAAGAATTGCGGAAGAAGTTTTGTTGATAAGTTGGATAAGAGACCAATTGCTCAAAAGGGTAATTCGTGTTTTCAGGTGGGTCATTAATCACACCACCGACTTCTATCTCCGTTTCATTGCGAAGTTTAATAATTTTTCCAATGGCATCTTCAGGTCTATCAAATAAGGTAGTAGCTAAAGTTTTAGTCAATACCGTTTTATTTACTTCGGTTAAAACTTCCTTTGGATTGCCAATAATCCATTGTTTAGGGTCATTATAATAATCAAACAGCTCAATAAAATCAGCTCCTGCGTAAATAATATCGGTTTCAAATAACTGATCGGCTACCGAAATATTATGATTATAACTAGAATAAATAGGTACAACGCGGGTAAAAGCAGGGAAATCATTTTTCAATGCTTCCGCCATCGGATCAGGCGTTTGTCCAACATTCATGGTGAAAGTTGGGTAATAATAATTATTGGTTACCCGATAAATTTCACTTTGATGCTGGTGCATTTGATCAAAACTGAATTCATATTTTACCGTCAAAAAAATGATAATGGAGCATAGCACACCAAGGGTTAAGCCTGTGATGTTTAAGAAGCTACTTCCTTTATCTTTGAGGATATTTCGCCAAGCAATTTTTAAGTTATTTTTGAACATATCGACTGTTTTTTATGACTATTAACGATGTTTAACTGGTAGCGCAGACTTTAGTCGTATTGATTACCCATAAGTTTTAAACGGGTAATTATGATTGATTTTATTACAAATATCATGAATTAGCAGGATCTAATTCCCCCTTTTGAAGGGGGAGAAATTCCTGCAAATTGACAACATTCCTGCTAAAACTGACGACTTTTCGCCTTAAAAAAGATATGGGTAATCAATACGGCTTTAGTTTGTTCTGGATACAGGTCTTTAGACCTGACAAATTTAATACCTAAATTATACACAATTTGCTAACCTAAAGGTCAGCGTCCCGAACAAGCTAAACCTGCCCGCTGCACAGTCGTGCGGGGCATGTGCTACCAGCTAATCATTCTTCAAAGACTGAATAGGATTAACCGTTGCCGCTCGAACACCTTGAAAACTCAAAGTTGCCAAAGCAACCAATAGCATACCTGCCCCTGCCATCACAAACATCCACCATTGAATGCTTACGCTGTATTCAAACCCTTGCAACCAATCTTGGGCAAAATAATAAGTGATGGGAATGGCAATCAAAAAGGCAATGGTGACCAACTTCAATAATTCTTTGGATAATAAACCAACAATACTAATAATTGAAGCACCTAATACTTTCCGAATTCCGATTTCTTTTGTCCGTTGGTCTGCCATAAACCCAATCAACCCTAACAGTCCTAAAGTAGAAATTAAGAGGGCTATAAAAGCAAAGAAGTTGGCTAATGTGCCAATCAATAATTCGCTTTGGTACATGCGATTATAGGCTTCATCCAAAAAGTAGAATTGGATAGGATTGTCTCTGGTAAATTGTTTATAAGTATGTTCTACATGTGCTAATGCCTCTGTTGTTTGACCTTCCGTATATCGAATGGATAATTGTTGAGTTGCGCCAGTATTATTAAAAATAGCCAATGGTTGAATGGCTTCATGCAAGGAATTGGCGTGAAAATCTTTGACAATGCCGACTATGGTGAATGGGTTTTCATCCAAATGCACCATTTTTCCTACAGGGTCTTTTAAACCCATTAAATTCGCCGCTTTTTCGTTTAAAACCAATTGGTCAGAAAAAGAATCAATCATTATTTTTTGATGAAATTGCCCTTCGACCATATCCATTTTAAAAGCGGTTGCCAAGTCTTTATCGGCATGCAATATTTGAATTCTTGTTTCTAAATCAGGATTTTTACCTGGCCAATAAAAATCGTCCGTTGTTCGCCCGATATCAATGGGTGACTGTTGGACTTGACTAATGGCAGCAATCGTTGGACTATTCAATAAGGCATTTTTCAATTCATGCGTTTTGCCAATTAATTGATTGGGGATATTTAATTGGATAATCTGATTTCGATCCATCCCCAAATCCTTATGTTGGATGAAATTGACTTGCTGTTGAATGATTAAACTAGAAGTTAAGACCAAAGCAGATAACACAAATTGCGTAATCACTAAGCCTTTACGAATCGCATTACTATTGAATTTACCCCCTAATTTATTTTTTAAAATATTGGTAATGGGAAAAGAGGATAAAACAAAGGAAGGATAAGCGCCCGCCAATAAACTAACAACTCCAGTAATCAAAGCCAAGGTTAACCAAATTTGGCTACTCGCAAAATTAAGCGACATTTGTTTGCCTAAGAGGTCATTGGCATAAGGTAAAAATGCTTCACAAAGAAAGACCGCAAATATCACCGCTGTCAAGGTTATCAATACGGCTTCTGCCATGAATTGGGTAAATAATGCTTTTTTGTCTGCGCCAATTACTTTTCTAACCCCAACTTCTCCTGCTCGACGAGTCGCTTGCACGGTTGCTAAATTTACAAAATTGATACAAGCCATGAGCATTAAAAAGAGTGCCGCAAAAAAGAAAATGCGGACATACGTAATTCTGCCACTCGTGGCTTTTCCATTTTCAAATTGAGAATAGAGGTAACTATCTCCAACGTTTTGTAAATAAAGGGATAAGGACTGTTGTCCACCATTTGCACCGACCAAACCAGTAATTTTAGCTTGTAGCTGTTCCCGATTTGTTCCTGCTTTTACTTTAAAATAAGTCCAAAAAGCACTTCCTCCCCAACTAGTCCAACGAGCGTGGTCTTTAGCAAATTGCCGAACATTGGTCATGAACTGGAAATCGAATCTAGAAAAGGCAGGCAAATCTTCAAAAACACCTGCAACTTGTAAAGTCGTTTCGCCCACATCTCTACCATCTACATCAATTGTTTGCCCAATGACCCCATCTCGCCAATCTTCGCCAAAATATTGCTCCGCTAAGGAGGTAGAAATAAAAATACCGTCTAGTTTTTCATCCGTTCCTTCGATTGTTCCTTGCACTAAAGGAATCGAAAATATATCAAACCACGAAAAGTGCCCCATACATCCCTTCACCATCAATTCTCTATTTCCATCTCGCAAAGTAATCGCTCCAAAAGGTCTAAAAGCAGTTGCATCGGTAATTTCAGGAAAATCTTTTTGCAAGGCATCTGCTACAGGATAAGGCGTTGCTTCTTTTGTTTGTAATAGCCCAGTATCATCGGGAAAATTTCGCCATAATCGGTAAACCTGTTCGCTATCCTCGTAATAACGATCTTGGGAATATTCATCTTGCACCCATAAGAGCATCATCAATCCACAAGCTAAACTAAGGGTTAGTCCGATCACATTAATGCTTGTATAGGCTTTATGACGACCAAAAGTCCGAAGGGCAATTTTAATATAATTTTTCAACATAGGAATATCTATTTTTTATGACTTGTTAAATAGATTTCAATGTCTATACCAAAATTGTAATTGTTTGACAATCAGTAATTTATAAAAATTTATTCAAAAATAATAGTAAGCATATCGTCCAGAAACGGACAAAGGATGTTCAGAAGCGGTCAGGATAATTTTCATTTTCAAATTTTCAATTTTCAATTTTCAACGACTTTCGGGAAGTATTTGGGGGCGGCATTACATTTTATAGATCATTCAGTTTACTAATAATTTATGGATGATAAAACTGATATTAACGGGAAAAGAGGTGGGAAATCGGTCAATAAAAAAAGGCTCTTTAATAGTCATTACTATCAAAAAGCCTTTGAGTATAAGGAAAATATATGGTTTGTTTTAAGTACTTAGCGTAGGGCAAAGGTATAGGGGACTTGCTGAAAATATCTTCAATTGATAATGGGAGACTGTTCAAAAAATGTGTCACGTAGAGGACGCAAAGTTCGCAGAGTACAGATTATAAATACTCTGCGGACTCTGAAATCTCTGCGTGAGGCAAAAAATGAGCGGTCTCGATAATGGTATCAATCGGATGTTATTAAGCTTGTCAATCCTTTGCCCCTTGCCCTATGATAAACAATAACATTTATTTGATGTCGTATTCTTTCAATAAATAATCAAATGCCTTTTCCATCACCTTATCGTTGCCCGCCTCAATATCTGCTATGGTGTTTTTGATATACACATCAGGTTTATGTCCAATTCCATCTAAGCTTTTACCATCAGGCTGCAAAAACATTTGTATAGAATACCGATAGAACCAACCATTCGGCAAAAACTTACGGGGACTACCATCCGAAAAATCGCCTGCGGTATAATCTCCCATTTGTACTACGTGGTCGAAAGCATTCATGTGTAATAAAAATATTTCTCCTGCACTTATAGTATATCTGTCCGTTAATAGAATGACTGGCTTAGTATATTGTTGGTCGCCTATTTTTTGTGAGAAATATTTTCGAGGTTTTTCAAAATTGTTATGTGCTGGACCGTTTCTGTTTTGTACGGTGTAAATAAATGCTTCTTTATCTGCAAAAGCACCTGCCACTCGGGCAGAAAAAGCATCACTACCTCCACCATTGTTTCGTATATCCAAGATGATTGCTGGATAATCTTTTAATGCTTTAAGGATGTCATCAATTTGTGCAGGGTCTGTATCACTCATCGACCCTAAATAGATATACCCAATGTTTTTTCCTTTGACTTTTCCATAGGAGAATTCTTTGTCCCCTGTTAAATCTGTCAAACCGTCTAAGTATTTATTTTCTACTAATGCTAAATCAAATTCTTCTTCCGCTAGCGCATTTAAGGCATTACCTGAAACATAATAATCCTCTTTATTATCATTAATATTAGCTAGAAAAGTATGTCCGTCATCTAATACTTCAATCATTTGGGTCATTACCTTCCATAATTCTTCATCCGTTGTTTGAGGGGTAACTTGTGGTCTGAAAATGGAATATTGTTCGTCCCAATCAATGTCTCTAATCATAAAAAGGGAATAATGGTCATTGAAATCATTCCAGAATAATTCAAAATTATTTTCTGGCTCATTGACTTCATCTGTGCCGATAATGGCTTTCTCACAAGCAGTAAATAAAAAAAGACCAATTATTATTGATAAAAAAAGGCTATTATTTTTCATGATATATTTATTTTTTTTGTTAGAAACGTAGGTAATTTAAAACTTCAAGATACCAGTAACCGCAACCTGGTTTTGCAATCGAGTTAAGCTATGGACGTCCTTATAATGCTCATATTGTAAGCTATATTTTAGCGCCAAATCCCATTTTCCTTTGGTTACAAAACGATATTGAATATCCCAATCCACCATAAAATAAGTATTGACGGTCGTCAATTTTCCTTCTGCGGTGATTAATTTTAGTGGGCTAGATTCATTTTCCTCAGTTGTTTTGTTAAAGCCATTATAAGGAGGGCGCACCGTCCAACTAACTACTGGAATAGCTAAACTAGATTGAATCGAGTGCTTATTTTTTAGTTGCCATTTTACTTGCCCTTTTGCTGCTAGATTATGCCCAAATAAATAAGTGAAGCTGTCTAAACCATCCCAATTAACAAAATTATGGTGGCTATTAAATTGACCACCTAGATAAGCGCTTAGTCTGGCATTTTTCGTTTTCATTTTTTTCAAATAGTCGAATCGAATATCGCCTATTAAATAATCAGCGGTGAAATGTTCCGCAGCGACAGATTCAATAGTATTCGGCGCAAAGCCTAAATGGATGTTCCATAAATCGCCATTTCTTCTATTTGGAAAAGTATAATCAAAAGCAATGGCTAGACCTCCTTGTTTATAATTCAATGGCGAATAATTAAGGTCTTTAAAGTAACCATAATTATAACCTACTGTGACGCCTAACTCTTTATTAGAAAAATTAGTTAGTTGTCCGTAACTGCTAGTCGATGCAAATATCATTGCTAAACAGCAGATTAAAAGATGGATGATTTTCATAATTAATAGTTTAAGTCGGATGAAAGAATGTTTTTAATTCGTTCTTGAATACACCATCAAAATTAGGGGCAAAACAGGTTGATTTCTCCAAAAAACAAGTCAATTCGCTATTTTTAAGGTGAATCGCATAAAAAATTACGTGAATGAAAAAGGCTTTTTAATAGTTGGATTGACTATCAAAAAACCTTTGAAAAAGAGAAAAACATATGCGTGAGATTTATTAGAGTAATGATGCTACTGTGAAAACTATGGTTACGACTCGGGAGAGTCGTGTTACTTTTGCGATAAACATGTAACACGACTCTCCCGAGTCGTAACATGTTTTTAGTTATCGTAGTGCCAATTATTATTCCTTTTCTACTAACTGTGAATTGGTCATTTTATCATCGAAAAGATGCTTTTGTTTAGGTAATAAACCCCAAACCTTCTTGATGCCTTTGGAATATTGTCCATCCACACAATTGAAAGTGGCTACGTAGCCAATACCAATTCAGGGGTCAAAAAATAATAAGGTTAAAATACCTGGGTCACTTCCAGAATGCCCAATATTATCTTTACCATCGGTATCAATATATCTTTTCAATTCTTTATATAGCTGATAAAGCGCCTCATCTGTTAATTCCGAAAACTGAGGATGGTAAATATGATGAAATTCTTCCCAGCTAAGGGTGGATAAATCTAGGGACTCATTAATTCCTTCCATGTGGGTAATGGCTAATTCGGGGGCTTGTTCTGCTTTGTCATTTCCTGCAAGGGAGGGGGACATTTTTTGACTAGCCCCCCATAGCATAATCAGAAATAGGCCAAAGTATAATGGTATCTTTTTCATGATAAAGAATTGGAATTGAATATTTATTTTCAACAAAGGTGCAATAGAAAAAAGAAGTATGCAACAACAAATAATGGACTTTGTAAAGCAAAAATAGTTGAACTAGCATCTTCTGAAGATCGAAAATCACTGTACAAATTACTTAAGTTGTAAAATAAAAAGCAGGCATAATTAAAATGCGAATTTGAATTTAAGTTGTTATATTGGATGTTAGGTTTGTGAATTGGTTAGGAAATGTAGATTTGAACCTAGAAATATTCACAAAATGCTTGATTTATCCTATCATTGCTTTCCTTGAAGCAGAAAAAAGCCTAAATACAAAAAATGGCATTTGTAAAATAAAAGAATGGTTATTTACATAAAAATGGTCTAGTTTTGGAAAAGACTAAATATTGTATTTGTAAAAAATAAGTGGCTAAAGAAAAATAAATCATTCTAATAATTAGAGGGATTTTATCTAAAAAAATGGAGAATACACACCTGTCCAAACTGTTATCGACTTTAACTACTAAAGAATTAAAACTACTCAAGAAGTGGGTCGCCTCTCCTTTTTATAATCAAAGAACGGATGTTATACAATTATTAGATTTTTATTTAAGATACCGTAAAAATCAAGCAATTTTACCGTCTAAGACCGCAGTTTTTGACCATCTTTATCCAAACGAAACTTACGATGACCATAAAGTAAGAATGGCGATGAGTATTTTAAATCGACTCACCGAAAAATTTATTATTCATCAACAGCAGGAAAAAAAGACGATAGAAAATAAACTAGCTTTATTGGCTTATTATCGGGAAAAAGAATTAGAAAAACCTTACCAAAAAGTCGTGAAGGAGGTAGAGAAAACCATACAGAAAGACTTGCTTAGAGGGATAGATTATTATCGAGCGAAATTTTTATTAGGCAAAGAACAATACGAATCCACCAAATTAACCAATCGGTATCAACCTAAAAAAGTATTGCAAGAAGTTTCTGCCAATTTAGATATTTGTATTTTACTAGAAAAACTAAATGAAAGTAGTTTTATTCAAAATGATGCTAGGGTTACGGGTACTCCTATTCCATTCGATTTAGGGTTAATGAAACAATTGAAAACAGCTATTGAAGCACAGCCAGCTTACTTGGAGAATCCTACTATAGCGACTTATTATGCTTGTTATCAATTGTCTTCCAAAATTGATGATCCTAATTATTTTATCCAGTTAAGAGGCTTGTTGACAGCCCATCATTCTATTTTTTCTAAAAAAGAATTAACTGTTTTTTATACCTTTTTAAGCGGCTCTTGTATAATTAATTTTAATAAAGGAAAACAGAAGTACCTAGTTACTATTTTTGAGATTTACAAAGAGAAATTGGCTTTAGGGTTGTATGAACAGAAAATTGCATTTATTGCATTCAAAAATATTGTACTGACAGGTCTTTTGAACAAAGCTTATGATTGGATAGAACAATTTATCGTCAAATATATTCCAAAATTGGAGCAACAAGACCAACACACTACAGGCAATTGGGCACTTGCTGCACTAGCACATCGACGGAAAGATTATGAGACAGCCCTTAAGATATTGAGTACCACTAAATTTAAAGATTATCACCAGAATTTATCTGCTAGAGTGACGGTGACCAAAATCTATTTAGAATTAGCAGAATGGGATGTACTACAAAATCACTTAAAAGCATTTGAAGCATATGCTCGTCGTGTACCTGATATGGGAGAATTGGGGAGATACAAAACCAATTATTTGAATTTTACGCTGCTTGCTCAAAAAATTCTACGACTTAATCCTTATGACTATCAGGAAAAAAGTAAATTAATTCAGTTAATTCAAACATCAACTTCGGTCGTCGATAAAAAATGGTTATTAACATGGTTAGAAGAGGGAAAGAGATAAATTTATCAAAAGGCTAACTAGCAGTATGATGTTCACTCCAAAAAGAAGGCGATTGACCGAAATTTTCAATAGCTTCACACTTTTATCAAGGGGATGTTTTTATTAAACACTTAATTTTGAATTATGAAGTATGTGCATACCAACATCATCAGCGAGGACTGGCAAAAACTAGCTGATTTTTACATAAATGTTTTTGATTGTCAATTTGTTCCGCCGATTCGCAATCAAAAAGGAGATTGGCTGGATAAAGGATTAGGTTTGTCGAATGCACATTTACAAGGCGTACATTTGCGACTACCTGGTTGTGGTGTAGATGGACCAACGCTAGAAATTTACAGCTATAACAAAATGGAAGAAAATTTGCCATCTACGCCGAATCGAAAAGGCTATGGGCACTTAGCGTTTGAAGTAGAAGATGTAGCAGTTATTTTACAGAAATTATTACAGTATGGCGGAAGTAAACAGGGTGAAATTAGTGGCAAAAGAGTGGAAGGGGTAGGTTATATTACTTATACCTATGCGAAAGACCCCGAAGGGAATATCATTGAATTGCAAAACTGGGATAGGTCAAGAAAATAGAACTATGCGGAAAATATTTAGTCGAATAAAGCAATCAGATTGGCAAATAATCGGTATTTATTATGCTTTTATTTACCCCTTAGTTTACATCACCAATAGCCTTGTTGGTCGCCATGAGCTAGTTTCATGGGAAGGGCTAAAATGGTTAGGAATCTACTTTTTCGATTTTTCTTTAGATGTACTGGTCTTAATTTTAGTTGTTTTTTGGTTGTTCCATGATTATTATCAACAAAAAAGATACGGTCTAGCATTCGGGTTAATCATGTTAATCATAACTGTCCAAGTATTCTTACAACCTATATTAGTGCCTGCAATGTATGATTTTGCACCTACCAAAGGGGTAAATTGGTTGGTTTGGACATTTGAAGGTATAGAAAACTGTTTTGCCTCTATAGTCGGACTTTGTTTATTTCTAATTGGAAAACAATATTATGAAAGTAAAAATCAAGTTATGCAGCTACAAAAGGAGATGAAGGAAAGCGAATTACAACTGCTTAGGGCGCAGATTGATCCACATTTTCTTTTTAATAACCTCAATATACTCGATATTCTAATCAATTTGGACCCTAAAAAAGCTAGTCGGTATACCAAAAGATTATCTTCTCTTTATCGCTATATGATACGCCATAAAGACCAAGATGTCGTCAGTTTAAAAGAAGAATGGCAATTTTCAGAAGATTATATTTTCCTTTTAGAACAGCGTTTTGACGAATTATTTTTATTTGAAAATGAATTAGCAGATAAAGACTTAGATAGCTATTTTATACCACCTGCGTCGATGCAGACTTTATTAGAAAATATTGTGAAGCATAACTTCGCGCTGCCTGAAGAACCCATTTATGCCATTACCTATTTGGAGAATGATTTCCTCTGTGTGAAAAATGACCGCAAACCAAAAGAAAATGTAAAAGATAGTACTGGAACAGGTTTAAATAACTTGGAAAAACGGATTCGATTATTGACCGACCAAACGGTGGAAATTGAACAGACGGCAGATACTTTTACGGTGAAGGTGCCTTTGGTGAAGTTGGTTTGAAAAAGAGGACAGCAGTCAGACCGTTTAACCTTCAACCCTATACCTTCTACCTAAGTAGTTAATTTATTTTAAATATTTCTATAAATGAAAAGACTTGACCAAAAAATCTGCCTCATTACAGGAGCCGCCAAAGGAATCGGACAAGCCATTGCTGAATTATTTCATCAGGAAGGCGGGATTGTATTAATTACCGATATTGATGATGAGCAGGGTAGGGCAGTAGCTAAAAAATTACCTCAAAGTGAATACCATCATTTAGATGTTAAACACGAAGCCGAATGGCAAAAAATAACCAAACATATCCAAGAAAAATATGGTCGATTAGATGTGTTAGTGAATAATGCGGGAATAACAGGTTTTTTAGAAACGAAAGGTCCTTTTGATGCGGAAAATATAGATTTAGCATCGTGGCAAGAAGTGCAAGCTGTCAACTCGACGGGTGTCATGTTGGGCTGCAAATATGCGATTAAAATGATGAAAGCCAATGGCGGCAAAATAGTCAATATCTCCTCTCGAAGTGGAATCGTAGGCATTCCTTTGGCCGTTGCTTATGCCGCCAGTAAAGCCGCAGTAAGAAATCACACCAAAAGTGTAGCGTTGTATTGTGCGGAAAAAGGGTATCAAATTCGTTGTAATAGCATTCACCCAGCGGCGATAATGACGCCGATGTGGGATACTATGCTTGGTACAGGAGACATGCGGGAGAAAATGATCAAAGATGTAGAAGCAGGCATTCCAATGGGTAAATTTGGTGAACCAATAGATGTGGCCTATAGTGCTTTGTTTCTAGCGAACGAAGAATCCAAATATATAACAGGCATTGAATTGACGGTAGATGGCGGTATTTTGGCGGGTAGCCAAGGGAAACCGACGGAGTAGAAGGATGCCTGTCTACTGACAGGTAAAAATGATGAACGATGAATTTGCCCTAAATAAAATCCGTAGCCAATAGTGTTTAGGATGAATTATTTCATGTGACAGACCGTATACCGTCAGCCGTATACCGTAAACTGAATAAAACACTAATCACCCTGACAATAAAATTCATACAGGCATGAAAATACTACTCTTAGAAGACGAAAAACTAGCCGCTCAAAAATTATTACAATTATTGTATGCCTACTTTGAACACGAATTAGAAATCAAGTGGGTACAATCTGTCCAACAAGGCTTAAAATACCTAAAAGAAAATGGCGATCCTGATTTAATTCTCTCTGATATTGAATTATTGGATGGCAAAGTCTTTCGATTATATGAGCAACATGAAGTGAAGTCACCCATTATTTTTGCAACGGCTTACGACCAATATTTGTTGGAAGCCTTCCAAACTAATGGCATCGCTTATTTATTAAAGCCCTATTCGGATGAAGACCTCAAAAAAGCTTTGGACAAATACTTGAAACTATTCCGTTCGGAAGATAAAGGCCAGGCATTAAATGCTACGATGATTGAAGAATTGAGGTCGGCATTGGCTAGTTCTCAAAAAGAATATAAAAAGCGATTTACCATCAAAAAAACATCAGGTATCTTTTTATTAAAAACAGAGGATATCGCCTATTTTACCGCAAGTGATGACCTCGTTTTTGCGATGGATACTAAAAATAAGCGGCATGTCGTCAATTATCGAATGTCGGATTTAGAGGCTATTTTAGACCCTGCTATCTTTTTCCGTATCAATAGAAGTGACATTATCAACATTAATTTTATTGAAAAAATGGAAGCTTACTTTGGTAACCGATTAGTGGTGACCATGAAAAATGATAAGGTAAGTTTGAAAACGAGTGGTCCCAAGACAGCTGTTTTTCGGAAGTGGGTCGAAGGGGTTAATTAAAATATGACAAAAAGTATTGGTTAGGACGCATCTAAATCATAGTTCATACATCTTAAATTATCAATCCGTTACGTAAAAATTAGATGGATTTACGATGTATGATTTATGATTTTTGATGTAAGATTTGGTCACCCCTTAAGAAATAGGAGGATTTTATTCTGCATTCTGAACAACCTACCTTGTAGCCTGCCGAGCCGCTGCCTTCCGTGCCTCTCTAAAATATTTAAAAGGGACTAACAACATCCCAAAACATTCGCCCTCTTCTTTGCCTAAATGTTTGTGATGCACTTTATGTCCTTTTCTCAAAGCTTTAAAATAAATGGAATTGGTATTCCGCATCAACTTAAAGCGTTGGTGGATAAAAATGTCATGTACAAAAAAGTAGAGCATGCCATAAATTAAAATCCCCAAACCTATCCAAAACAAAGCGTTAAACTCATAAGATCCAAACCAAAATAGCAAGATACTAGGAATGGCAAAAATCAGAAAAAAGGCATCGTTCTTTTCGAAAAAGCGGTCATTATTAACTTGATGATGGTCTTCGTGCAAATACCACAAAAATCCGTGCATCACATATTTATGCATTGCCCACGCCACAAACTCCATAGTTAAAACGGTGGCAATGGTTATTATTGTTGCTGGAATCCAAGTCATAATAGAAATCTAAAATTGAAAATTAAAAATCTTAAATTTAAAAGTGGGCCTCGATGTAAAATTGGGGATTTCGTTTAAAAAATCCAAGATTTAGGAGTCATTTCTAAGTCAACCCGCAACTCGCCAACCCGTTAAATCGCATTAAACTTATGTCGTACTAGAGAATTAAACAGCAGTCCGAATTTCCGAGTATTGGGAATTCGAATTCGTTCGTGCATCAAGCGTTCTGCGGGGGTACTTTTGATTTTATCAAACAATTTCTTGTAATAAATATAAGCAATATAAACGCCTCTTCTAGCACCACGAGGTAATTCTTTGATACCTTCTAAAGCGGCGGCGAAATCAGCTTCAATTTCTTCTTCAATTTTAATCTTTTCTGCTAGTGAAAAATGGGCTAAGTCCACTCCAGGAAAATAAGTTCGCCCTAATTCTTCATAATCTGTTTTGACATCTCGTAGGAAATTAACCTTTTGAAAAGCGGCTCCTAATTTCATGGCGGAAGGTTTTAGCCTTTGGTATTCTGCATCATTTCCTTTCGTGAAAACACGTAAACACATCAAGCCAACGACTTCTGCGGAACCCAAAATATATTCCTCATAAGATTGTCTAGTATGTGTATGTGGATTGATTTGACTATTCAAATCCATTTCCATACTGCGCATAAATGTATCGTATAATTCTGCCTCTATATCGTACTCATGCACGACTTGTTGAAAACTATTCAATATAGGATTCAAGCTAATTTTTTGCTCAATTGCCTCATGCGTATCTTTCCAAAATTTGTCCAATAAATAAGCCTGTTGATAGCCTTCAAAACTATCGACTATTTCATCTGCAAAGCGCACAAAGCCATAAATATTATAAATTGGTTCATGGAATCTTCGGTCTAGGGCATAAATCCCTAAAGAAAAACTAGTACTGTATTTTCGAGTTGTAATTTTACTACAATCCGAAGATACTTTGTCGAAAAGATCCTTTTTTAATAATTCTTTCATAGTCGGTCGCTTAGGGCAGAGGGTGAAACTATCATTCAGTAACTTCCCAAAATTAATTCGATAATTAATTTTGCTAGATGATTTTACGGTGCTTTGAAATTAACCAAAATTAACGACCCAAGACAGGAAAGTTACTGGTTATAAGCTTACCCTCTGCTAGTTTATAGGTTTTTCAGTAGTTCTTTGGCTACCACTTGTCCAGAAATAAGGGATGGTGGAACGCCTGGGCCAGGAACAGTCAATTGTCCTGCGAAGTATAGATTCTTGAGTTTTTTGCTTTTGATGCTGGGTTTTAAATTCGCCGTTTGCATCAAAGTATTGGCTAAACCGTAAGCATTTCCTTGATAGGCATTATAATCTTCAATAAAATTGGAGACACAATAACTCTTCTTATACACGATGTGATCTCGTACGTTTTCCCCTACGTAGGACTCCAGTCTTTCCATCATTACTTGATAATATTCTTCTCTGATACTTTCCTCATCTTTTAGACCTGCGGCAATCGGCATTAATAAAAATAGATTCTCCTGATCTTCTGGTGCGACACTATCATCTGTTTTAGAAGGACAACAGACATAGAACAAAGGTTTCGTCGGCCATTTTTTATTTTTATAAATTTCTTGAGCATGTAAGTCCAAATTATTATCAAAAAACAGCGTATGATGCTGTAATTTAGGTACTTTTTTATTGACACCTAAATAGAAGAGTAGGGAAGAGGGGGCAAAGGTTTTTTTAGCCCAATATTTAGGCGTGTAATTCCGATACTGTTCTTCCAATAAATGCTGTTCAACATGATTATAATCGGCGGAACCAACGACTGCATCAATGTCCATACTATGTCCATTTGCAATGACTCGATTCACTCTTTTTTGCTGTACCGCTAATTTTGTAACAGGCTCATTTTTGTAAATATACACGCCTTGTTCTTCTGCAATTCGAGTCATCCCTTCCACAATTTTGTGGAAACCACCCATTGGATACCAAGTGCCTAATTTCAAACCTGCATAATTCATCAAACTATATAAGGCAGGCGTATCTTGTGGCATCGCTCCCAAAAACAAAACAGGGAACTCCATCAAAGCAATCAATTTTGGGCTCTTAAAATATTGCCGAACATGTTTGCTAAAAGAAGAAAAAACTTGTAACCGAAAAGTATTTTTAATTAAATCTAAATCCGCAAATTCCAATAAAGAAAGCCCTGGCTTATAGACCAAATCATTCACCCCTTTTTCGTATTTATAAGCGGCTTCTATCATGAATTTTCGCAGCTTCACGGCACTTCCTTTTTCCTCGTTTTCAAACATTTGGCAAAGTTCCTCAAAATTAGCAGGCACTTTCATTTCCTCATTGCCTTCAAATATCATGGAAAATGAAGGATCTAATAATTTTAAATCGTAAAAATCTTTGCTAGTATAGCCAAAGCGTTTAAAATAGCGCTCGAAGACATCGGGCATCCAATACCAACTTGGCCCCATATCGAAGGTAAATCCATCTGCTTTGAACTGTCGAGAACGCCCGCCTAATTGTTCGTTTTTTTCAAATAAATGCACTTCTTCGCCCGCTTGTGCCAAACAAGAAGCTGCACTTAATCCTGCAAAACCAGCCCCTATAACCGCTATTTTTTTTGCCACGTTAGTCGCTATTTTAATTTAAAGAGATATTATTTGAGGTCATTTACCTGAAATGACGAAGGATAAACTATAAAAAAAGATTTTTGTTTAATCTTTATGTATAAAAAGTTAAACGAAATAAAGTTATTGGAATGAATGAGATAAGAAAAAGGTAGTTATGTGTTTTTTTGGAAAGGAATGCTAATTGTTAGTGTAACATAACGTCAAGGTAATTGTTTTTATTCAGCCAAAAAAGAATGTGTTCATTTATTTAATCAAGTATTGCATAATTACTACATCCTGCCATTGCCCATCTCGAAAGCCAACTTCTTTTTGCGTACCAACGATGGTATAGCCCAATCGTTGATTATAGGCAACACTTGCAGCATTTCCTCCTAGAATCTTAGCCACTAAATGTCGATAGCCCAATGTTTGACAAACTTGCATCAGGTATTTTTTGAAGAAAGTGCCATAGCCTTTACCTAATTCCGTATTGGTGAGATAAACCGCTGTTTCGCAAGTCGTTCGATAACCGCTACGGTCGCTGTATTTTTTGATAATGCCCCAACCAATGACGTGTTCCATTTTTTTTAGGACAAACAAGCGTTCTCGATCATTAAAGTGATCCACCCAATGGGCAATATCAGTTGCTTTTTTTAGCACTTCATCCATCGTTGCGCCGCCTGCTTGGATATACTCATTATAGATCTTAGCAATGTCGGTATAATGGGTTGGTTGCGCCAAATTTATATTTAAATCATTTTGCATTTTAGGACGATAATTATAATCATAAAAACTAGGTAAGCTCTCCATATTTAAGGGAAACCATCTCGTCGGATGACTATCGTCGTCCGATGAGCTGGTTAATATCATCCGACGACGCAGTCATCGGACGATATTAACTGACGATTAACTCCAATTGAATATTACCAGAATCAGCACCAAAAAACTAAATCAATTGCTCACAAAATAAATCAATTTTACCTAAAACCTCACTAGGAATGGCATCTTCTACGACCCAACTATGCAAATGCCCACGATATGCCATCCCCAAATAGTCCGCTGTATTTTTAAAGGGCATGGTAAACCCTTCATATTCCACCGAGTCAGAACTACAAGCAATCGAAAACATTTTTTTGCCATTGCGCAACTGTCGTCCTAAGGGTTTTTCAATGGTCAATAAATCCGTCATACGATCAAAAAAGGTTTTTAATTGGGCACTCATGGCATACCAATAGACAGGCGTTGCAAAGATTATTTGCTCATATTGCACCATTTGTGTAGCGATTTTGACAAAATCATCGGCTTTATTACCATGTTCATAATCAAAATAACTAATTTTATAGGCGTTTAAATCAATAAAAGTCGCATTGCTTTTAGCAATAATAGCATCGACTATTTTTCGGGTATTTCCATTACTATGGGAACTGCCCATGATAATTAAAGTCTTAGTTGGATTCATTTTAGTATTAATTTTAAGCGCTCAATCATTTTGAAGCATTGATTTATTGCTGTATGATTTATTGTTGGATGATAGCCATAAAACAATATAGCAATAAATCAATTTATATAAGTAATTCCTAAATCAATTAATTAACCAACAGGATATAGAGAGAGACTTTCCCATCTTGTAAATCCTAAATATCCTGTCATCATGTAGTATTATGAAAAAAATTAACACCCTACTCCTAGTTTTCGTTTGCTGTCTAGTTATAAATTTATCAGCGAATAACGGAACATCTCCATTGACGGCCGATTTTGTGGTTGGCAATCCCGAAGTACAATCCATGAATTCGATTGCTTTTGGACCCGAAGGTATTTTATTTGTTGGAGATTCCAAAAGTGCGATGGTTGCTGCTATTGATACCAAAGACAATACGGCTGCGGAAGCATCCAAAAAGTTAAGTATGAAAAAAGTAGACGAACAGATCGCTGCTTTATTAGGCACTACCGCAGACCAAGTGACCATCCAAGATATGGCAGTCAATCCTATTTCTAAAATGATTTACTTTGCCGTTCACCATAGCAATGGTACGCCCGTTTTACTTAAGACGGATGGCGAAACCATTCAGCATGTGCCCTTAACCGAAGTGAGTCATTCTAAAATTGATTTAACGAATGCGATTGATGCAGAAAAGAAGGATAGAAGAGGCAATAGTATGCGCGTATCAGCTATCTCTGATTTAAATTATTTCGAAGGAAAAGTAATGGTTTCTGGTTTATCGAATGAAGAATTTGCTTCTACTTTCCGAAGTATTCCTTTCCCTTTTAAGGCGGAGCAAACGCATTCCTCTCTAGAGATTTATCATGCTGCACATGGCAAATATGAAACACATGCACCGATTAAAGCTTTTTTACCAGTCAATATCAACGGCGAGGCGAATTTAGTAGCCGCTTATACTTGTACCCCATTGGTGGTTTTTCCTATGACGAACTTAAAACCTGGCGAACATACAACGGGTCAAACAGTTGCGGAATTAGGTAATTGGAATGTTCCTTTAGATATTATTCAAATGGAAAAAGAAGGGAAGTCGTATTTATTGATGGCAAACTCGTCAAGAGCAGTAATGAAAATTTCTGTCGACCAAGTAGCTAATTTTAATGATTCTTTGACGGAGAAAGTAGCGGAACGTTCTGGAACGGCTGGTGTTGATTTTATCAATTTACCATTTGTAAATGTGCAGCAGTTAGCTAAATTGTCAGATAGTCAATTTATTATGTTACAGCGAAAAGGGAATGGTGATTTAGATTTGTTGACGCAGAATAATCGTTGGTTGTAGACAGGATGACAAGATTATCCATGATTAACAAGATTTAGGCTAACAACAACATCACGAGGTAATGGAAATTACCCCGTGATACTAGCCATTCAAATGATTAGAAAACTAGCGGATATAATGAAAAAAAAATTGCGCCTTTGCATTTTTGCCTGCCTCCTCTCCACAACACTTACTGCCCAAACTTTTTCCATTATAACTGACGATGCTTCCAAGCGAAAAGGCTGTGTACAATTGGCAAACGTACCGACGGGGACTTATTCAAAAGAAGCCCTAAAAGTTTTTTTGTTTCCGCAAAATCCAGATAATCCCGTATCGCCAATAGTGGGAAGTTGGACGCAAGATAGTATGAATCTCTATTTTTGCCCACTCATTCCGTTTAGTAAAGACTTGACCTATCAAGCAAGATTTTCCAAACTACCTTATTTTACCTTTAAACCAGTTCCACCTAAGAATTACACCTTAACCGAGGTAACTCATATTTATCCTAGTGTAGCGCAATTACCAGAAAATACGCTCAAAATGTACCTCCATTTTTCAGCACCAATGAGTGATGGAAATGGATACGACTATTTGCAGCTAACGGCAGCAAATGGAGATACTATTGAAGCGCCTTTTCTAGATTTAAAACCATTATTATGGAATGAAGATCGCACTCGATTAACGGTTTGGTTTGACCCAGGAAGAGTCAAAAGAGAACTGTTGAGAAATCAAAAACTAGGTGCGCCATTAGAAGAAGGAAAAAATTATACCTTGCGCGTTGCTAAAAATTGGAAAGATGCCAATGGGTATTCTTTGGCGGCAGGACAGGTTAAAAATATGGAAGTTGTGAAGGCGGATAGAACTACACCTATACCTAAAGATTGGATAATTATAGCACCGAAAGCCAATACAAAAGAAGCGGTTGTGATTAATTTTGGAGAGGCACTTGACCATGCATTAGCTACCAAATCATTAAGAGTTTATACGAAAAAAGGGAAGATTGTAGAAGGAGAAATAAACTTAAAAGCGCAAGAAAAAGTATGGGTGTTTACGCCCTTAAATAATTGGCAAGCCAATCCTTACCGCATTCAAATAAAAGCGGAACTAGAAGATTTAGCAGGCAATAATTTGAATCGTTTATTTGATACAGATTTAGAAAAGCAGCCTACCAAAAAACAAGCATTACCCTATTATTATGTAGATTTTAAAGTAGAGTAGATTTGGTTGGTTTATTCTTTTATATTTGTAGCATGAAACCAAGAGACCCGCAGAAGATAGATAGAATTCACCAAGCGACTTTGGGACTAGTTTCCGAAATAGGACTAGCAGGTTTAACGATGTCTAAAATTGGTAAGGCAGCCAAAATGGGGATGGGGACGATTTACACTTATTTTGCCAGCAAAGAAGAAATTATTAACTCTTTGTACCAAAGCTTAAAAAGAAAACACGCCGAAGAAGTCTATGTAAACTTTGATGAAAACCAATCTTTTCTCGCTAATTTTCGAGCTATTTTTGACATCTTTTTTAAAAATTGCTACCATCAAGAGACAGAATATTTTTTCTTAGAACAATGTCGGGCGTCTCCTTTCCTCTCCTTAGATTCTATTGTTTTGGAAGAAGCGGTTCTTGCCAAAATGAATGCGTTATTAGATGAAGGCAAAGCAGAAAAAATTCTAAAAAATATAGACAATACCTTGTTAATTGGCTATTTAATGGGCGGAGTACAAGGTTTTTTGACGCAATTGCGGAGAACAGATGAGGAACTAACGCAAGCCCATATAGATGCTGCTTTAGTGCTTTGTTTGGATGCTATTAAAGTATAAATTACATGAAAAAATACCGAGATAATGGTGCGATCGGCGCACTTTTGGATGAATATGAAAAAGCTATTTTGGAACTACAAGCCTCAATTAAACATATTAGTCCTGATGAATTGACCACGATTGTTGACAAGGAAACGGAAGATATGGATTGCCGTTCTATTCAGACCATTTTAACCCATGTGGTTCGTGCGGGTTATGGTTATGTCATTGCAATAAGAAAATGGAAAGGAGAAGATATAGATTTTATAGCAAGAAAAAAATTAGCAACTATAGCCGCTTATCAGGAAGCATTACAACAGATGTTTCAGTTCAATGAGCAGTTATTTATGGATTACCCAAATTTAAAAATAAAAGAACACGACAACACGAAGAAAATGCTAACTAGTTGGGGGCAAAGTTTTGATGCAGAACAAATCATAGAACATGCGATTGTGCATATTTTGCGGCATCGGCGGCAGATAGAACGATTTTTGATAAAGCTACGTGGGTAATAAACGCTTGCTCAACTAGTCGTACCGAGTTTTTTTTCCTCCAAAAATGTATAAATAAGGAAACTACCAAATGCTATAGTAAACAATGCTACAATACGACCGTAGGGTTTGAAAACGGGAATTAAAGAGGACACAAAATTTTGAAAACCTACTGAACCAATGAGTATAAAGGATATGGCAGCGATGATTGCAATAAACCCAATTATTTTAATAACCATGGGATGTTTTGATTCCTTAGCCATCTTAACTAACAAAAGACCAAAAGCAAGCCTTCCGATGATTGCACCAAAATAAAGCGTTGGATTATCTAAATTAGCTTCTAGGAGACCGTAAAGATTTTCAGGATAAATAAGAGCAGCAATACCTAATCCTATCATGAATAAGCCTAAGGATATGATAATTAATTTCATGTGAATGGTTGTTTATTATGCATCTTTAGATAAAGTTAACTAAAGTTACACACTTTATTGGCTTTTTATCCGATATGAAATTTAATGGATGGATTGAACACTTATTTTAAGATAATCATCGAGACTTGGATCGATGAGAAGTATACGATGGGTCGATTTATCTTCGATAAGGTTATAATCATGATCTTGATAAAAAGCATCCGTAAAAAATTGATGTAAATCTACCCCCAAAAAATCAAGTTTCCCTACTAAATGTTTGGTTTGGTAGCGATTTTGTAATCCTTCTTTTTGGAGGAGATGATTGACGATAGCATTAAAAAGGGTAGCATAGCCGATACAATTAGCTTTTCCAGTTACGGCAACTTTATTAGGATTATTCGATACTTTCTGGAAAGTAAATTGAAGGTGACTATTGGTGATTTTTCTTGCAATATGAGCAATAGTTGATAAATCTAGCTGCTTATTCTTTGCTTCGGTTTGTATGGCAGTAATTATTTTTTGATTGGTTAATGGAATAGACTTTCTCTCTTTAATTGGTGTATAAGAAATGGTTTGTCTATACAGAAAGCCTCTGAAAAAGAGGATTAATAACAAACTTATTCCAATTATTTTCAAGGCTTTCTTCATAAGAAATCAGTAAACTACTAAAGAAAAAATTCATTCACTAAAATAATCAGCAGAATTATACAGCAAAAGGAGCAACCAGCAATACATTATCATCATCCGCAGAAGGGCCATAAACCGCAGGAACAGGAATATCCAAAAGCCTTAAATAAACCCCTAGCTGCGCTCGATGATGTACTAAATGATTCATACAAAAAACTCTAAGAGATTGCTTTTTAGATAACGTGAAATACACAATATCTTCATAACGCATAGACCAAGTACTGCTCTCCAATTCAGTATCTTTTGCCTCCTGTAATGCCGTTTTTGCTTCTAGCAATAACTCATCAAAATAAGTCAATAATTCATCCGTCGATTGAATAGCCTTTGGTTCAAAATGAGTAAAATCTAGTTCGTCCTGTAAGATACATACTTTCCACCAGCCTAGAATTTCGGCTACATGAATCGCTAATCGACCTAACATTTCTGATTTTTCGTGTGGTTGAAAAGCCGCTTTATCAAAGGGAACACTGGCTAAATATTTTCTTGTAACGGCGGCTTCCTGTGTGAGTTCGTTTAATAAATCTTGTGTTAAAGGCACGGTATTTATTTCTAGTGAATCAATTTGTAGTAAAGATTTTTAATTTGAAATCCAGACAAATATACACCAATAATATTTTGTTGTTCATCTTTCTGCAATTTGACTTTTCCCACGGTAGAGTTTGATAGTGCTAAAAACTCATTTTCTCCAATTTGCTCCAATACCATTGAGGTGCCATTCATAGTTAGTTGTAATGCTTCATTTGTGTTTTGTAGATGAATAGTATGGTCAAGTACACCATTCCTATAACTACCTGAAAAAGGTGATTGTTTTTTCTTATGGAATGAAAACTTTCTCGCAATTTTAACATAATCCTCAGCCTCATTAGCGTTGAGAAGCGTTCTAAATTCCATGATTGTTGCTTGATTTTTAAATTTAACTCGGATATTATCACTATGAGGAAATAACATTTTGAAGGTATGATTTCCTGCTATTGGTACCATTGGTGTGCGGTTGTTTTCATCTCTAACATAAAAAAGCGTATCGTTTTCCAAAACTATTTTACGAGTAATAAAATCGTCTTCAAATAAGTAATTTCCAGTATAGTTTTGCAATGCGACAGCCGATTTATTAATGAATTTGACCGATTGAGCAGCAAAGGGTTTTACAGAAGGAATAGCATAATCTGTATTAAACCAACCATAAATAGCTTTGTATGCATTGCCAATTGAAAAATTAAGATCATTTGAAAAGAACACTAGAGAAAAATCATGTGCTGGAACATACATCATATAAGCTGTATAGCCATGATCAAAACCTTCTAAGTGTATCGTCCAATACCCTTCACTATCATCCTTAAAAATGCCTGGAGTATAATTTGAGTTTTTCCCATTTGATGGTTTTATATGCGTCTGCATATATTCGTAGAAGGAAGGTTTTCCAATTTTAGGATTGGACATATTCCGCAACCATTTTGCAAAATCAGTTGCGGAAGTATACAAGTTAGTTCCACCAACAAAAGAAGTATTGTTGACTATTTTGGTGAATTGATTATCTGTCTTCACATATGAATAAGATCTATTAGGAATGAGTTCAGTATGTGCATTTACAAACAGACTATTGTTCATTTCTAAGGGAGTGAATATATATTGATTAACAAATTCTGAAAAAGACATTCCAGACACCTTAGCAATGACTTCTGTCAATAAAACAAAACCAGTTCTATTGTATTCAAATTGAGCTCCAGTAGGGAAATTTAACTGTCTTTGCTTTGCAATAGTGTTAAGTATATTTTGTTTGGTGACCACATCTCCATGTTGATAACCCGCCCATTTTTTGAGTTCCACAACATCTCGAAGACCGCTTGTTTGTTCCATTAAATGTTTTAAGGTAATGTCAAAGGGCCATTCGTTTACTAGTGGAATATGTTTTTTGAGATTATCATGAATGGAGAGTTTTCCTTGATCTTGTAGTAGTAGGATAGAAAATACGGTAAACTGTTTGGCTAAATCTGTGGCATTAAATAGGGTATTCGACGTATTTTTTATTTGGTATTCTAGATTCGCATGCCCATAAGTCCGAAGAACAGTTGGTTTGTTATGTTCTATAATGGCAATAGATACGCCTGGTTTTTCACCCATATTATAATGACCAAAGATGGAATCTAGGGTAGCATCTATTTGTTTGAGTTCTTTTTGTGCGGTAAGCAAAGTGGACAATGCCAAGCACAAAAAGAGTACAAAATTTTTTCTTATAATTTGAGTTAACATAGGAATGTTTTTTGTAAATAATTGATGGTTAAGGTATCTTGATTTGGGACGTACTGATATATTAAGCTATTGCTATCATTTATAAGTAATTGACAAGTTAATCGAGTGTATTTTTTTGTTAGGCAAGGCATTTATTTTTTTAATAGCCGTAGCTATTCAACAAATAAATAACGCAGCATAACGGAAAAAGACGCCGATTTAAGTGTCAAAGATTTATGAATGAGGGGTTGTATCAAAACATTCGGCAAATATTTTTTAGCCGAATAAGATTTCAAAACCCTCCCCCTAACCCCCTCCAAAGGGGGAAAAGTTCTGTGCAATTTGAAAAATCAGAACTTTTAATGGTGGATTTTTTCAAAACGGGTCTTTTGATACAGTCTCATAGGGATGTTATTATAAGTTCTAATGAGTAATTCCGAAGCCCCAATTAATACTGGTAATTTTCCATTCACCGCCAGCCTTATGCAGTATCATTAATTTGTATTCAGGCTGCTCGGTTTGAAATTGATCCAATCTAAGTTTAGCCAAAGCTAATTTATCGTAGATTTCAATACTCAGTAATTCCTCTTTATAATTTGGATCTGCATTATCTGAATCCAATCGAAAAACGCTTTCTGAATAGATGCCATCTCTATTAACATATCTGTAAGCCCCCTTTTCATGCATGGAGCGTTTTTTATGCGCTATACTTCCTGTATGGTCTCCTATATAAAAATTCTCAATGGCCTCAATGATGGCTTTGCGGTCGGAAAAATCTGTTTTTATAGTGGATTTGTCTGTATTTTCCTTGGTCTTTTGTGCGGATGAAGAGAAGGTGAAAAAGAGGGGGATGATTAGGAAAAAAAAGTAGGGTAATGTTTGTTGCATAATTCTGATTTATTGCGTACAGTTCTAAGGGATTGCTTTATTAAAAGCATTCATCTTTTTGTTGCAATATCTATGATTATGTTGACATTATATTCGTTTATATACGTAGGGGGAGTAAGTGTATAAGAAGAGGTGGTTACTGCCTACTTAATATCTATGGTTTTGCATGCTGCGAGTTTACGAATTTATAATAGGCTTAATGCTGAAAAATGGACAGTCAGAGAATGGAAAGATACAAGTTTGGCAAAATGCAGGTTGCCACCTAATTTATAAGGCATTACCCAACGAATGGTTAAAAGAACAAGGTTTGTATGATATGGAGCAGGTTGAAACAAACATCTTGCATCAATACTATGAATAAGGTTTAACAGAAGCAGTGTACGAGGTCCGTACGCATGGTTCTGTGAGAGGGATAAAGTTAGGAGGACTGCCTAATTTTACCCTACTCGATTGTTTTTGAATAAAAAATAGCCCCTTATATTTTATTCGTTGCTTTCATCCGCTGCCCTTCGAAATTCGTTGCAAAAGTTGAAAAACAATCCTTTGTTGGATTATCTAATAATATTGCCTATACATTACGAAACATTAAAAAATAACTAATTAAAAAGGAAAAACAAAACCTTTTTAGAGCGACTTCCGTAAAGTTACCTGTTATCATTTTTGACTAAAAGTCAGCTCAGTTAAATCTAAATAAAGGCTCTTGTGTAAATAAGTCTGTTTTAGGAAGATAAGCGACTTTTCGGAGGCGAAGCCGTAATAAATCTATTCTAATTTTTTATCCCCATTTTTATATTTAAGCATCATCATTACCCCATTTATTTAAGGTGGTTGGAAGTCTATATAATTGGCTGAAAGATAATAGAAAAATAAATGTTTTTTTAGCCATTATTTATTATCTATTAGTTGTGCTACCACATGAAGAAGTTGGAATATGGATCAATGAAACCTTAAATGAACCTTATGGAATAGATATTTATAATTTAATTGTTTTATGGTTAGGGGGAATTATTTTATTAGGATATATTTTTCCGTTGTGGAAAGACATAAAACAAATAGAAGAAGGAAAGGGACAAGTCTTAATTGCTTTCTTGATTACCTTCTTACTTATTATTGTTGCTTTTAATACACTACTGGTAGTTAATATTGAAATTATCCATTTTGTTCAATATGCCATTTTAGCGATTTTATTATTTCCTTTATTCAATAATTATCAAGATACACTTTTTTATGCAATAATTTTTGCGACGATTGACGAAGGGTATCAATATTTTGTTTTAGCACCATTCCGAACAGATTATTTTGATTTTAATGATATCATCATTGATTTAATTGGAGCGGCACTAGGCTTATTTTTATTTTGGATTAATGCCATAAAAGATAGGGTAACTAGCCATAAATGGTTTCAAACGCCAACCGCTATAGGAGGTTTTATTTTGATCTTAATAGGTACAATAGCTTTTTTAACAAATATTTTAGCTATTTATCCTGCCGAATCGGAACCCCAAGCCCCACTATTACTGATACGAAAAATCCAAGAAAACTTTTGGACGATTAGCGCTCCGAATATAAAATTTCATGTAGTTAGACCTTTTGAAGGGCTACTAATTTTGGGAGGTTTGTTTTATTTTTATAGCCATCGAGTGTTTAACCAAACTTTAAATAAACTACAACCATAGCATATAGCTAATTTTAATTCTTAAAAAGAATATTGATCTTCATATCTTACCCAGGAAGGTAATTTGTTATCATAAAAACTATGAACTTGTTTTTTTCTAAATCTAATAGTTATAAATATTTTCTATTGTTACTACTAATAGTGCCAACTATTATGAAAGCACAGATTAATAATAACAATGAGTTATTTGAAGGAGATATAATTAAAACAGATGTAATTGTTTTTAATACCCTAGACTCTTCAGATGTTGAAAGATTGTCTAAAATTTATGGGCACCAGATTTTTAAAAGTGATAGCTCTAGAATCTTTGATGCTTCTTCTATTGCGAAAATACCAGATTCTTATACCTTAGGGGATGGAGATGAATTGACTTTGTCTATATTTGGTGCTTCTCAATACGATGCTAAATTTAAGATAGGTCAAGCAGGATATATTCAGCCTGATGGCATGCCAAGAATATTTTTGAAAGGGCTGAATTGGGGTAAAGCCAAACAATTAATACAATCTAGGTTTAAAAGGTATTATGTTTTTAAGCCAGAACAATTTGGTTTAACGCTCTCTCAACCAAGAGTCATTACCGTTAACATTTTGGGGGAAGTGGAGCGGCCAGGTTCTTATGATTTAGTGGCTACTAATACGGCTTTTAATGCCTTAATAGCAGCAGGAGGACCTTCCGAAACGGGTAGTTATAGAAATATTAGGATTATCAGAGACCAAGAACAAATTGAGTTGGATATTTATGAAATAATGGATAAGCCAGGTGCACAATTTAAATTTTACTTGGAAGATAACATTATCATACAAGTACCCGTTGCACAAAAAATCGTAGAAATAGAAGGTGCAGTAACAAGACCACTTAAATATGAATTGAAAGAAGGAGAGGGGTTAACGGAATTGATTAAGTATGCTGGAGGGTTAAGTGCGGATGCTTACCAAGAAGTTATTCAAATAGAACGATTTATAGATAATAAACAAATCTTATTAGATATTAATCTAAAAGAGATTATAGAAAGAAAGGAGCGGTTTGAATTAATTAACGGAGATTTAATTCGAATTAAATCTTTAGCTAAAGCCATTGAGAATACGGTTTCCATCGAAGGAGCGGTAGAATTACCTGGGGATTATGCCTTGGAAAGTACCCCAAATATTCGTACTTTATTAGAAAAAGGAATATTAAAAAAGGAAGCAAGACTAGATGTCGCTTTTTTAATACGAAAAAATACAGATAATACTGCTGAATTAGTACAATTGAATTTAGAAGATATTATTATTAATAGTGGAAATAGTACTGATTTAGATTTGAAATCTGGTGACAAATTGCGTATTTATCAACAAAGCAGATATGTTGATGCGTATACTATTAAAGTGCAAGGAGCAGTTAGAGAAAGTATAGAATTTCCCTTTGATCCTGATTCCACCATTACTATTAGGCAAGCTATTTTACTTGGAGGAGGACTAAAGGCGGAGGCTGCTGATTTTGGCTACCTAATTAGAACGAACCAAAGTAATATTAAAGAGAAAAGCTACTTAAAAGTAAATGTTAGAGCAGCTATTGAAAATCCTGAAAGTCCTGATAATTTTGCTTTGCAAGCATTGGATGAGTTAAGGGTAGTTTCAAAGGCAGCTTTTACGAATGTCTCTATGGTAACTATTCATGGGGCAGTACATAATCCTCAAACTTTACAATATGACGCTTCATTAAAGCTAAAAGATTTGATTTATCTAGCCGAAGGATTTAAACCTGAAGCCTCTAAGAAATTAGATGTTTTTCGGCTAGAAGTTAAGAATGACGAGCCTACTAGAACGACTATTGCAACGTTAGAAGTTGATGATAATTATAACATTATTGGGGTAGGAAATGATTTTACCTTAATGCCCAATGATGAAGTTGTAGCGCGTACTACGCCTAATTATAAGGCACAGTCTTTGATAGAATTAAAAGGGGAAGTAATATTTCCTGGAGAATACAGTTTATTAAAAAAGAATGAAACTTTAGCGAATATTATTCAACGAGCAGGCGGAATTACCTCAGAAGCGTTTTTAGAAGGGCTAACCATCTTAAGGGATAGTCAAGTGATTGTTACTAAACTAGATCAAGCATTAAAAAACAAGAATTCTATTTATAATATCAGATTGAAAGCGGGTGATATCATTACTATTCCAGAAAAAGAAGATTTAGTCTCTATTATTTTGGCAAATACAGGAGTAGCGGAGTTAAGCCAAGATACTTTAAGTGACAATATAATTCAAGTAGCTTTTGAAGCAGGAAAGTCCGCTAAGTGGTATATTAATGAATTCGCAGCGGGTTTTGGAATAACAGCGGATAAAGATAAAGTTTTAGTAGCATATCCCAATGGAGGGACAAAGGGAACAAAAAGCTGGTTAATTTTTAATAAATATCCTAAACCTGAAAAAGGCGCCATTATTTCTATTGGTGCGAAGCAGGAATTAACAGCAGAAGAACAAGAAAAGGTAGCGGAAGCTTCTTTTTATAAAGCATATCCGAAACTTAAAAAAGGAGTTATTATTTCGCTTGACCCAGAATTATTGAACCAATCAAAGAAGGAAGAAAATAAAGAGCAAAGAGCAGAAAAAACAAATAAAGCAGAAAATTAGCAATCAGTAGTGTTTATTAAATAAAATCGTATGACAAAGTTTGAGTGGAGATAATCAGTAAGTTAGCGTCATTCAAAATTCAAAATTTATCATTCAGAATTAAGTTTAGTTTATTTAAATATTAATACTTAAAATTCATTTAGCATAATTGAATCAACCTCCTACACATATACCGCCTCCCTATTACGAAGAGGATGAAGTATCTTTAAAGGATATCATCCTAACAGTAAAAACGTATAGTCAAGAGATTTTTAGAAACCTATATTGGGTCATACTAATTAGCCTTTTGGTTACAGGAGGTGCTTATCTTTTTAAAGTCGCTAAACAAACAACCTATACAACAGGGTTATCTTTTTTGGTAAAGGAAAATGAAGGACAAAAAAGTAATAGTGGGGTTTCTTCAGATTTACTTCGATTAGGTATTGGGGGAGGGATTGAGAATAATAAAATTAAAGAATTAGCTCGTTCTAGTAGGATTATCAATCAAGTACTTTTACAAAAGGTAACCATTGATGAAAAGAACGATTTTCTGGCGAATCATTTGATAGATGTTTATGAATATCATGATGTCTGGAATAATGAACCAATAGCAAAAGAATATCAAGAACTTCAACTAAAGGATTTTTATTTTGCACATGATAATATTGATACTTTTGAGCCCAGAGAGTATAGAGCTTTAAGTGCCTTAAGAGATTTGGTGGTCGGGAATAGAATTTCGGCTTCAAATGGCATATTGTCTATTGTTTATGATAAGAATACAGATATTACTCGATTTGAAGTAGTTTCTTTAAATGGTGGCACTTCACTTCAATTAATTGACTTAATATTTAAAGAATTAAGAGCTTTTTATATTGAAGAAACAACAGGACGTTCTCAATATAATTATGAATTATTGGCTGCTAGAGTTGATTCTTTAGCTAAGGAACTCAGCTCTGCTCAGCGACAACTTGCAAACGCTGCTGATCAGACTTATGGCTTGGTTTCTAGAGCATCTTTATTAAAGAGGGGACAATTGGAAAGAGATGTGGAAAGAATCAATGAGATTTATAAAAATCTATTAGGGAAAAAACAAGAAGTAGAATATACTTTGAATAGCGAAACCCCTGAATTTATGATCATTGATAGGACCTTTTTACCAATAAAAGAAGAAGCTTCTACTTTGAAGTTTTTATTGATTGGTGGGTTTCTAGGAATGTTTCTTGGTTTAGGATTTATTATTCTTCGAAAAATTATTAGAGATGCCTTAGCAGAATAATTTTGAAGTTATCAAATAGTACAGAATTTTTCCCCCTTTGAAGGAAGGAAAGAGGAAGATTTCGATACTTTATTCGGTTTGTAGAAATTGATTTAGGTCTTTTGAGATACCCCTAATATCTCAGATTTTTTAACTTTTATCGCCCAGTCATATATAAGTAAAAACGACTTTATTTGTCCATGAAGATTGAGGCAATTTAGTTAATTATCGAATCATTTCATTAATATATACCTTTGTATTCATTTATGAACAATAATATTCATTTTTAGGTATAATAATGGAATTAATAGACCCTCCTTTTTTTTCGATAATCGTTCCAGCATTTAACTGTAAGCCTTTTATTATCAACACCATTGATTCTGTAAAAGCGCAAACTTTTAAGGATTGGGAATTAATTATAGTTGATGATAACTCTACAGATGGGACTTATGAACTGATAGATGCGTATGTAAAAGAACATTCCAAGATAAAGTTACTGAAAACTAAGGTAAATTATGGAAGCCCTGGAGTACCAAGAGATAAGGGAGTGCAAGAAGCTAAAGGAAAGTATGTAGCTTTTTTAGACGGAGATGATATATATCATCCACAAAAATTTGAAAGGCATTTTAAAACTATCTCTAATAATCCTACCATTGAATTTATACATTCTGCCTATAATATTATTAGTGAAGAAGGATCATTTATTAAGTATAAAAATAAGCAATGGTTTTTGAAAATATATGAACGATTGTTTAAGATGAAAACTGTTTGTTTGTTAACAAATCCTTTTTGTGTTAGTACGACCGTTATTAAAAAATCTTTAATTGTTGATTATAAATTTGGAGTGATTCCTAAATGGATAAGTGCAGTAGAAGATTGGTTTATATGGAATCGCTTATTGAGTGAGCAAAAAATTCTTTTTCATTACGATAAAGAACCACTAACGAATTACAGATGGGTGACTAATTCAATCTCCGATAGAGATGCCCATAGATGTGAATTGCAATCCATTATTTTTTTTTCTATGCTTTTATATAATCGAAAAATTAATTTTTTAGAATATTATATAGCTATTTTAATTCGATTAGCTAGAATTTTTTGTACTACATTTTTAGGGTATGGTAGGAGTTTTAATAACACTATGATTACTACAGGATAATTTTAACGCTAAACACACATTCTATATAAAATAGTTTAATGAAATTTTAATGTGCCAGCCATATTCAAAATTCAAAATTCAAAATTCAAAACTTATCACTAAGAATTATATTAAATGTACCAACAATTATTATCCAAAGAAAAAATTATTTCCGTTACTGGATTAGGTTATGTAGGTTTGCCGCTTGCATTGGAATTTGCACGACACTTCAGAGTGATTGGTTTCGATATTAATCAAGAGCGTGTGGATTTAATGAATAAAAGCATTGATCCTAGTAAGGAATTAGATAGTAGTGCTTTTGATGGAACAGATATACAATTTACGGCTAGTGCAGCAGATCTTAAAGCTGCAAATTTTCATATTATTGGGGTACCTACAGACATTGATGCGCATCGAGTACCGAATTTAACTCCGTTAAAAAAAGCTTCTGAAAGTGTTGGAAAGGCATTGAAGAAAGGAGATTATGTCGTTTTCGAAAGTACGGTCTATCCAGGTTGTACGGAAGAAGACTGTATTCCCATTTTAGAGGCAGCTTCAGGGCTTACCGCAGGAGTTGATTTTAAATATGGGTATTCTCCTGAACGAATTAATCCAGGTGATAAGGAGCGGACATTGACCAAGATTTTGAAAATAGTTTCTGGGAACGATGCCGAAGCATTAGAAGAAATTGCAACTACTTATGGGCATATTATTACAGCAGGTATTTACAAAGCTCCATCTGTAAAAGTAGCAGAAGCCGCAAAAGTTATCGAGAATACGCAAAGAGATATTAACATCGCTTTGATGAATGAATTGGCGATGATTTTTGATAGAATGGGAATAGATACGAAAGAAGTATTAGAGGCTGCAGGGACTAAATGGAATTTCCTTAAATTCTTCCCCGGCTTGGTTGGTGGTCATTGTATTGGAGTCGATCCTTATTACTTGACCTACAAAGCCAAAAAATTAGGATTTGATTCACAGATGATACTAAGTGGCCGAGGAATCAATGAAGAAGTCCCCTCTTTTATTGCTAAACGGTTGGTTCAGATGTTGTTAGAAAAAGGGAAAAACCCAGGACAAAGTAAGGTTTTAGTCATGGGAATAACCTTTAAAGAAGATGTGTCTGATATTCGAAATTCAAAAGTAGTCGATTTAATCAAAGAATTGATGAGTTATTCTATGAATGTACACATTACCGATCCACATGCTTCACCCAATGAAGTGGCGCATGAGTATCAATTGTCTATGACAGAGCAATTAGCCGAAAATTATGATGCAATCATTTTGGCAGTAGCTCACAAAGAATTTAAAGAATTAGGTATTGCTGATATTAGAGCAAAAATGAACGGTACGCCTATTCTTTTTGACTTAAAAGGTATTTATGCCCCAACTGATGAGTTGGAATATTGGAGATTATAAAATAGTTAGAATGCAGACGGATTTAAAGCATAACATTCAAATGGTTGACTTAGTTAGTCAATATCAAGCCATGCAAGCCGAGATGGATACGGCTATTTTAGCCGTTGTTCGTTCCGCTAAATTTATTAAAGGTCCTGCGGTCAAACAATTCGAAGCAAATTTAGCAACCTATTTAGGCGTAAAACACGTAATTGGTTGTGCAAATGGTACAGATGCATTACAAATTGCTTTGATGGCACTAGGTTTAAAATCTGGTGATGAAGTAATTGTTCCTGCTTTTACCTATGTGGCTACAGCAGAAGTAATTGGATTACTAAATCTAAAACCAGTTATGGTGGATGTAGATCCTGCTACTTTTAATGTAACGATGGCCAATCTTAAAAATGTAGTTACCCCTAAAACTAAAGCGATTGTTCCGGTACATCTTTTTGGACAAAGCTCAGAAATGGAATCAATTCTGGCATTTGCCAAGGAGCATAATTTATATATTATAGAAGATAATGCCCAAGCGATAGGTGCTGATTATACTTTCTCGGATGGAAGTATAGCTAAAGCAGGAACAATAGGGGATATAGGATGTACTTCCTTCTTTCCATCAAAAAACTTAGGCTGTTATGGTGATGGTGGTGCATTATTTACGAATGATGACGTTTTGGCTGAAAAAATTAGAATGACTGCCAATCATGGACAAAGGAAGAAATATCATCATTCCGTCATTGGTTGTAATTCCAGATTAGATAGCATTCAAGCAGCAATTTTGGATGTAAAATTAAAATACCTAGATAATTATTCGACAGCAAGACAAGAAGTTGCAACTAAGTATGATGAAGCCTTTGACGGAATGGAGCAACTCCAAATTCCTGTTCGGGAAACCAATTCTACCCATGTCTTTCATCAATATACGCTACTGGTTAAGGATGGTAGAAGGGATGAATTAATTGATTATCTAAAATTGAGAGGTATTCCTACAGGGGTTTACTATCCAATACCTTTATACAAACAGGATGCGTTTAAAATTTATGTAGAAGATGGATTTAGACTGGAAACAACAGAAATGCTTTGTAAGTCTGTTATTTCTTTACCTATTCATACGGAAATGGATAGGGATACTCAAGATTTTATTATTCAAGCAATTTTAACTTTTTTTGATAATTAATACGGTTAAATTGCCATCCTTTCACTAAAGAAATTTTAGGGGCTGTATCAAAAAATCCATTTTTAAAAAATCTACCAATAAAAGTTTTGATTTTTTCAAGTGGTACAGAATTTTTCTCCCTTTGGAGGGGGGGAGGGGGGAGGATTTTAATGTTTTATTCAGTTAAAAAATAAATATTGAATCTTTTGAGACAGCCTCAATCTAAAACAGGTAGTAAATTATGAAAATCTTAGTTACAGGCGGGGCAGGTTTTATTGGCTCAAATTTAGTGGAGGCATTATTAGAGGACGAGAGAGTTACTTTTGTTAGAGTACTAGATAATTTAGCTACTGGATTTAAAAAGAATTTGGCTGAATTTTCTGACCATCCTAAATTTGAATTTTTGGAAGGAGATATTTGTGATTTTAATACTTGTTTAAAGGCTTGCGAAGGGATTAACTTAATTGCTCATCAAGCAGCCTTGGGGTCTGTTCCTCGTTCTATTAAAGATCCTTTGACCACTAATACAGTTAATATTACGGGAACTTTAAATGTATTTACTGCAGCAAAAGAAAAAGGGGTAAAACGAATAGTTTTTGCGGCTTCTTCTTCGACTTATGGTGATAGTAAAGCTCTTCCTAAAGTTGAAAATAACATAGGGAAACCGTTGTCGCCTTATGCAGTTACTAAATATGTGAATGAGTTATACGCACAAGTATACGCCACCACCTATAGTTTAGAATATATTGGTTTACGGTACTTTAATGTTTTTGGCCCAAAGCAAGACCCCAATGGCGCTTATGCTGCAGTTATTCCTTTATTTATGAAAGCAGCTATAAATAGGAAAGCACCTACGATTAATGGGGATGGTTCTTATAGTCGAGATTTTACTTATGTAGCGAATGCGGTACAGGCTAATATTTTGGCTTTGTTTACGGAAAAAGAGGAAGCTGTGAATGAAATTTATAATGTGGCTTGTGGGGAACGGACTAGTTTGAATGAGTTGTGGGGGTATATACAAAAAGTTGTTGGAGTGGAGGCCTCTGCGAATTATGGGGTTGAACGAGAAGGAGATATTCCGCATAGTTTGGCGAATATAGACAAAGCAAGGGAATTGTTAAGATATGTTCCTTTTGTATCTGTAAAGAACGGTATTGAGAATGCTTATGCTTGGTACAATAAAAATATAATTCTAAAGGAATTAGAAAAACCTAATCTTTAAAGCTCTAAAGCTAAATATAAAATGTTAGACTTAAATAATAAATCTATTTTAATTACGGGAGGAACTGGCTCCTTAGGTAAAGCATTAACAAGACGAATTTTTAAGGAATTTCCTAGTGTTCGTCGATTAGTTATTTATTCTAGGGATGAACAAAAACAGTTTGTCATGGCTCAAGAATTTCCTTTTTCTAAGTATCCTGCCATTCGATTTCTAATAGGTGATGTGAGAGATAGAGAAAGGTTAATTAGAGCATTATCAGGTATCGATTATGTCATTCATGCTGCAGCGATGAAGCATGTACATTTAGCGGAGTACAATCCATCTGAATGTATAAAGACAAATGTAGGAGGTGCAGAAAATGTTATTCATGCTTGTTTGCAAACGGGCGTTGAAAGAGTAGTTGCTTTATCAACAGATAAAGCTTGTGCACCAATTAATTTGTATGGAGCGACTAAGCTAACTTCTGATAAGTTGTTTATTGCAGCTAATAATATAGGAGGGAAAAACCCAATTAGATTTTCAGTCGTGAGATATGGTAATGTGATGGGCTCTAACGGTTCGGTTATTCCATTCTTTATAAAAAAACGTAAGGAAGGATACCTCCCTATTACTGATGCTAATATGACTCGGTTTAATATTTCGTTAGATGGTGGGGTGGATATGGTTTTTCATGCACTTAGCCATGCTTGGGGGGGAGAACTTTTTGTTCCCAAAATTCCATCTTATAAAATAACAGAAGTGGCTAAGGCTATTGCACCGAACTTAGAACAAAAAATTGTTGGAATTAGACCGGGAGAAAAAATTCATGAGGAAATGATTACTGCATCTGATTCTTATAATACTTATGATTTGGGAGAGTATTATGCAATTCTACCCACGGTGCCACGTTGGAATTTAGAAGATTTTATTAAGCACTTTAATGCTACAAAAGTACCTCAAGGTTTTAGTTATAATTCAGGCGAAAATTCAGCATGGGTGAATGCTAAGTCCCTCAGATCATTTATCTTAAAGCATGTTGATGATACTTTTACAACAGAAAACTATTAAATGATGTCTAATGTTATTCCATACGGGCGACAAAATATTACAGCTGAAGATATACAAGCTGTTAATGAAGTTTTAATTGCTGATTATTTAACAACAGGCCCAAAAGTCAAGGAATTCGAAGATAAATTTGCTACTTATATAGGTGTAAAATATGCAGTCGCTGTAGCAAATGGAACAGCTGCTTTGCATCTTTGTACCTTAGCTTTGGGAGTAACAGAAAAAAGTAAAGTTATTACTTCTCCAATTACTTTTGCTGCTTCCGCTAATTGCGTTAGATACTGTGGTGGACAAGTAGAATTTGGAGATATAGATCCAAGTAATATTACATTAGATATTAATACAGTTAAAGCAAAACTTGAATCAAGCCCCATCGGAACTTATGATGGTATTATTCCTGTAGATTTTGCTGGATATCCCGTAGACATGGAAGCTTATCGAAAATTAGCAGATGAATATGGATTGTGGATTATTGAAGATGCTTGTCATGCACCTGGTGGTTCCTATACAGACAGCAAAGGAGACATTCAATACTGTGGAAATGGTCAATACGCTGATTTAGCTATTTTTTCCTTCCATCCTGTAAAGCATATTGCTTGTGGAGAAGGAGGTATGATTACCACTAATAATAAAGAATTATACGATCAATTAATGATTTTAAGGACACATGGTATTAGTAATAGTCCCTCTATGTTTTCTGCTATACAAGAAAATGGGATAGAACGAGGTGGATGGTACTATGAAATGCAAATGTTAGGATATAATTATAGAATCCCTGATATTTTATGTGCTTTAGGAATTTCTCAATTGAGTCGTGCTGAAGAAGGTTTAAAGAGGAGACGATTTATTGCCCAAAAGTATGATGAAGCTTTTAAAAATACGAGTATTGTAATTACTTCTCCTCAGGTAGGTATCAAACATGCTTATCATTTATATATTATTCAAGTTAATAATAGAAAAGAATTATATGATTTTTTGAGAACGCAAAAAATTTATGCACAAATTCATTATATTCCTGTTCATACTTTACCCTATTATCAAAAACTAGGAAATAAAATTGGAGATTGTCCTATAGCAGAGGTATACTATGAAAAATGTATTAGTTTACCTATGTATCCTACTCTAACGGATAAGGAACAAGAATTTGTAATAGAACAGGTTTTAAAAAATTTAAAAAATACTTCATGCAAGAACAATTAGACTTTTGGAAAAATAGATATGCTAAATCTTATCGGGAAAAGAACTCAGCTTTTAATGTTGAACTTGGAGTAGAGGGGTGGGAGATAATGTTGAAGGGAATTGACGGAATGAATAATATTTTAGAATGTGGGTCTAATATTGGGCGAAATATTGGGTTTTTAGAGAAAATATACCCTAATGTTGAGAAAACAATAATTGAATTAAGTCCAGATGCCTTTGAAATAGTTACACAAAAATATCCTGTTATTAATAGTTTTAATGGTCCGATTTTAGAATCCAATTATCGGAAGGGCTCGTTTAGCTTAGTATTTACTATCGGTGTTTTAATTCATATTAATCCGAATGATTTATTGGATACAATGCAAAGAATGTATGATTATTCTAATGAATATATTTTAATTGGGGAGTATTTTAATAGAACACCAGTTATGATAGAATATCAAGGAGAACAGAATAAACTATTTAAGAGAGATTTTGGTAAAATGTTTATTGATAACTTTAATGTTGAATTAGTAGACTACGGCTTTCTTTGGGGGTACATTTATGATTCAGCTGGTTTTGATGATATTACTTATTGGTTGTTTAAAAAGAAATAAAATTGTCTAGAATTTATTTTCGTGCAGATGGTGATTCTAAAATTGGACTAGGACATGTGGTTCGTTCTTTAGCATTGGTTGAAATGCTCAAAGAAGATTTTGATTGTCAGTTTATTTCTGTTAATCTTCCAAAATCTTTGAGGACACAAATAGTAGAGGTGTGTGAATTAATTGATTGCCCAATTTTTGAAGATATCAAAGAAGAAGCCATTTTTTTGACTGAGAATATATTTACAGAGAAGGATATAATAGTCCTAGATGGATATCACTTCAAAACTGAATACCATCAAATTTTAAAAAATAGAGGATGTATTATAGTTTGTATTGATGATATTCATGCTTACCATTTTATTGCAGATTTAATTATCAATCATGCAGGAGGAATATCTTCTCAACAATATTCAGCAGAACCATATACTAACTTTTGTTTGGGATTAGAATATGCCTTGTTAAGAAAACCTTTTCAAGAGATTGCTAGAAATAAGAGTTACGTTAATCAAAGCAATGAAAGTATCTTTATTTGTATGGGGGGAGCTGATCCTAATAATGATATATTAGACGTTTTAAAAGAATGCGAAACAGCTAGTAATGTTGAATCTTGTTTTTTAATAATAGGTAGTGCATATAATCATAAAATTCAATTAGAGGAATATATTAAGAATACGACATTAAATATAAAACTTTTAAATGATTTAAGTGCAGAAGAATTGGTGTTTTATATGAAAAAGTGCGGTATGGCAATTACTGCTCCTAGTACTATCTCTTATGAATATTTAAGTGTGGGGGGCTTATTGTTCCTTTATCAAACGGCAGACAATCAGGCTGACATAAAGTCATATCTTGAGCGTGAGGAATTAGCTTTTGATTTTAAAACCGAATTTAGAAATAGAAATTTATTAAATTCATTGGGGATAATAGAAAAACAAAATAGATATTTTGATGGAAATCAGCATAAGCGATTCAATCAACTATTTTATTATTTAAAGTTATCTTATCGTTTAGCCGAAAAAAATGATTGTGAATTATACTATAAATGGTATAATGATTTACTTACTCGTTTACAATCTTTTTCTTCTGCCTTAGTTTCTTTTGATAACCATAAAATTTGGTTTGAAAAAAATATCTTGTCTGATAATGTACGGATGTATGTGATTATGGAAAATAAGAAAGCAATAGGTCAAATTCGTTTTAATATAAATGACAATGAAGCTTTAATTAGCTATTCGTTGGATAAGAATTATCGGGGACGGGGTTATGGTAAATTAATTTTGAAAAAAGGCTTATTAGCAATAAAAGAAGAATTTGCAGATGAATTAACGATAATTGGTTACGTGAAAAATGAGAATATACCTTCAATAAAAGCCTTTAGGGAATTAGGTTTTGAGGAATATCAAGAGGAATCTCTTAAATTTGTCTTGTGAAAATTATTTTAAACTTGAATGTCTAGTGAAATATATAGTGGAATTGATCAACTAATATTGATATTCCGATTACTTTATTTTGTGAGTACACCAAATGATATGAGTTTCTAGAACCTTCAAAAAATATTGATTTATTATGAGATTGGTTCTTTTAGTTAGTGGTGATTTAGGTATGCGTTTATTAATTGATATTAATCAATCTACTAATCGTATTATGGGTGTTTTTACAGATAAAAGATCTAAGTTTATCTCCGATTATTGCAAAAAAAATGACTTAAAATGCTTTGTTGGGAATCCTAGAAAAGGAAAGGCCACTTCTTTTATCGAGCAATTACAATGTGATGTACTATTATCAATTAATTATTTATTTATCATTGAAGAAGATTTAATTCAACTTCCCAAGAAATACGCTATAAATTTTCATGGCTCTTTATTACCAAAATATAGAGGTAGAACGCCTCATATATGGGCAATCATTAATGGAGAGTCCGAAACAGGAATTACTGCGCATATATTAAATGAAAAATTAGATGATGGGGATATTGTTCATCAAGTAAATATACCCATAGGAATAGAGGAAACGGGAGCTGATATTTTGAATAAATTTCATGAAGCTTATCCAACTATGGTAAAAGTGGTTCTAATGAAAATTGAAAATGACGCTATCATAAGAAAAAAACAGGATAGAAAGAAAGCTGTTTATTTTAGCAAAAGAACTCCTAATGATGGACAAATTAATTGGAATTGGTCTAGAGTGAGGATTAGAAATTGGATAAGAGCACAAGCTAAACCTTACCCAGGAGCATTTTCATTCTTAGGTAGTAAAAAGATAGTCATCAATAAGGCTATTTTTTCAGATTTTGGCTTTAGTGATCAACAAAAGAATGGAACAGTCCTCGAAATATTTGATAAGAGCATTATTGTTAAGACTCCGACAGGAGCATTGGAAATAAAAGAATTGAATTTGGATTTAAACGTTAAACTGTCTAAAGGAGATATATTGAAATGAATACAATTAAAATAGGAAATAGAAAAATAGGTATAAATGAGAAACCATTTATTATTGCCGAAATGTCTGGTAATCATAATCAAGATATCAAAAGGGCATTGAAGCTTGTGAAGGCGGCAGCGGATGCAGGAGTCTCTGCATTAAAATTACAAACCTATACAGCAGAAACTATAACTATTGATCATCGAGGTGGTTTATTTGAGATAAACAACCCTGATTCTCTTTGGTTTGGTAAGAATTTATTTGAACTTTATCAAGAAGCTTATACACCTTGGGAGTGGCATAAAGAAATTTTTGATTATGCCAAGTCACTAGGAATATTAGCGTTTTCTTCTCCTTTTGATGAAACAGCAGTTGATTTTTTAGAGGAATTAGATGTTCCTGCTTACAAAATTGCATCTTTTGAGAGTAATCACTTTCCGCTTTTAAAAAAAGTTGCACAGACAGGTAAACCTATTTTGATTTCTTCAGGAACGAGCAAACTCAATGAAATATACGAATCCGTACAATATCTTAAATCACATGGTGCTAACGAGATAGTCGTTTTCAAATGTACTTCAACTTATCCAGCTACTGCTGAAAATACAAATCTAAGGACAATCCCTGTATTTCAATCTATATTTGAGGATTGTGTAGTTGGATTATCTGATCATACTATGGGAATAGGAGCATCTGTAGCATCCGTAGCATTAGGTGCAAGGGTTATTGAAAAGCACTTTACCTTACGTCGGACTGATGGTGGCGTGGATAGTGCGTTTTCTTTGGAACCAGAAGAACTAAAAGCATTAGTTGTAGAAACAGAGAGGGCTTTTTTATCATTGGGAGGCACACAACTAGATACTCAAAAAGTAGAAGAGAAGAGCCGACAATTCAAGAGATCTATTTATGTAGTAGAAGATATTGCTAAAGGAACGGAATTGACTCGTGAAAATATTCGAGTGATTCGCCCAGGAGATGGAATGAAGCCTAAGTTTTATGAAGAAATGTTAGGTAAAAGAATCTCTAAAAATTTAAAAAGAGGAACTCCTTTAACGCTAGATATAATTTTTTAAATATAGTCCTAATCTATGACAAAGTGCATTGCAATTATACCTGCTAGAGGAGGTAGTAAAAGAATTCCTAGGAAAAATATTAAATCATTTTTAGGTTCTCCAATTATTAAATATTCAATAGATGCTGCTTTGCAAGCTGGATGTTTTGATGAAGTAATGGTATCGACGGACTCTGTAGAAATAGGAGAAATTGCTAAGTCTTACGGGGCGAATGTACCGTTTCTAAGATCAGAAAAAAACTCAGATGACCATGCAGTTACTGCAGATGTAATACAAGAAGTACTGAGTAATTATAAAAAAAACGGAAAAGAATTTGATTTTTTTTGCTGTATTTATCCAACAGCACCATTTATTACTTCTCAAAAAATACTAGAAGCATATACTAAATTAACAACTGGGGAAGCTGATAGTATATTGTCAGTTGTAGCTTTCAGTTTTCCAATTTTACGTTCTTTAAAAATTGAGAATAGTCAAGTGACAATGAACTGGCCAGAACATATAAATACAAGATCACAAGATTTGCCCGAAGCTTATCACGATGCAGGGCAATTTTATTTTCTCAAAACTATAGCATTTTTAAGAGAAAATAAGCTGTATACGGAAAAAATGAGTGCTTTAATTTTACCTGAATCTGAAGTTCAGGATATTGATAATCTAGAAGATTGGAAGATAGCAGAAATAAAATATACTTTTCTGTTAGAAAAACTTAAGGAATCAAATGTATAAAGCACTCCTAATTGGTTGTGGTAATATAGGAGCGTTATATGATATTGACTCTGATCAGGTCTTAACTCATGCTAAAGCTTATTCTAATATAGAAAAAATTAACGTAGTTGATGTTTTTGATAGGAATCAAAAGTTAGCTAATAGGATTGCTGGCAAATATGGATTTTTTGTTAAAGAAGCATATGATACTATAAATTTGAGGGAATATGAAATTATCAGTATTTGTAGTCCAACAACAACTCATAGTCTATTTTTAGAAGACTGCATGAAAGCCGAGGTTCCTGTTATTTTATGTGAAAAGCCGATCGCCTATAAGGTAGATGAACTAATTAAGTTAAAAAGCATATATAATCAAAGTAAAAGTAAGGTTTTAGTTAATTATATAAGGAGGTTTCAAATAGGTTACGAGAAATTAAAAGAATATATCAAAAGTATCAATGAAGAAGTGAAGTATATTAATGTACGTTACTATAAAGGTATTTTAAATTATGCTAGTCACGCACTTGATACTGCGGAATATCTACTTGATAAACCATTTGATATAAGTCATACGCAGATAATAGATAAGAGATTTGATTATTTTAAGGAGGACCCAACTATTTACTTTACGGCTAAATCGAAAGATGTAATTTTATCTTTTAATGGCTATAGTGTAAATTACCCAATTTTTGAGATGGATTTAATCTTTGAAAATTATCAAATTAGATGCTTTGACGGAGGGAATAAGATATATATATATGAAGGTCAGAAACTAAAAAAACAATTAACGAATCTTTTGGATAATTATATGATTCCTGTAATGAAAAAAGGGGTAGCCTGTATCGCTAATGATAGTGAAGGAGATAATTTTTTAACTAGCCTTGAATTAAACCAGAAATTATTAAAAGTGAGTCAATCTAACTCAAAATTATATCAAGTATGAGTAATCAAAAACCGGCATTACTAGGCGGAGATAAAATTAGGAAAGAACCACTTCCCTACAGGAAAACTATGGGGAAAGAGGAAATAGCTGCTGCTACAAAAGTAATAGAATCTGATGTATTATCAGCATTTATTGGTGGTCCGGGTTCTCATTTCTTAGGAGGGGAGAAAGTAATTGAATTTGAAAGATTATGGGCAAAAAAATATGGGTTTAAACATGCTATTAGCGTAAATTCATGGACTAGTGGATTGATGGTAGCAGTCGGAGCAGTCGGTATAGAACCAGGAGATGAGGTTATTTGTAGTCCTTATTCCATGTCTGCATCCGCAACCGCTGTACTGTTTTATGGAGGAATACCTGTATTTGCAGATATAGATGAGAAAAATTATTGTCTGGATCCTAAATCTATTGAAGCAAGTATTAATAAGAGAACTAAAGCTATTTTAGTTGTTCATATTTTTGGAGGACCAGCTGATATGGATGCAATTATGGATATTGCAAAAAGGCACAATTTAAAAGTGATTGAGGATGGAGCACAATCTCCAGGCGTTTCTTATAAAGGTAAACCAGTTGGTGCGATTGGAGATATTGGAGGTTTTAGCTTGAATTTTCATAAGCATATTCATACAGGTGAAGGTGGGATGTTAGTAACAAATGATGATAAAATTGCTTTTAGAGCTCAATTAATCCGTAACCACGGAGAAAATTATGCAGAAAAGTTAACCCCTGCCGATTTACCAAATATTATTGGAGGAAACTATCGCTTAACGGAACTGCAGGCTGCCATAGGAATTGAGCAATTAAAAAAATTACAACCATTATTAGGTATCAGGACTAATTTAGCGGCTTATTTCACAGAACAATTAAAGGAAATACCTTGCTTAACAGCATATCCTAAACCTGATCATAGTGATCATGCTTATTATATTTTTCCAATAAAGTATAATGCTTCAAAAGGAGGAATGAGTAGGAAATTGTTTGTTAAGGCAGTTAATGCGGAATTCCCCACCCCTGATGGATTTGAGAGTGTCCCTTTGACAGAAGGGTATGTAAAGCCACTTTACCTTAATCCTATTTATCAACACCAAATTGCAATAGGTTCTAAAGGTTTTCCTTTTAACCAAAATCCAGATATTAAATATAATTATGCTAAAGGATTATGTCCTGTAACCGAAAAGCTTTACGAGCTAGAAATGGTGATTTCGCCAATGATTCGTGAGCCTTTAAGTACTAGTGATGTACAATATTTAGTAGATGCAATAAAAAAAGTATTGAGATATTCTAAAGAATTAAATGATGCTTTCCCTAATTTAGATGATTCGGAGATATATACTCCTTTAGAAGCAACTTCGGATACGGAAGTTAGATAGTTAAAGTGGAGGATTTATTTACCAGTAATAGAGGATTATTTGTCTTTAGTGACCCAGGAGGAGCTAAAGCTATTATAGCTTTGGTTAAGCTCTATGGAGAAAAATTAGAGAGAAGCCTTTTTATATCAGATAGGCATTATGATTTTTTTGATGATTTTAAGATAAAGGTAGCAAGGAATCATCCAGATATAAAAATAGACTTTCTAAAGTTTAAACCAGATTTTGTTTTTTGTGCAACTTCTTATACTTCACAAATAGAGTTAGAATATATTCAATATGCCAAAATGTTAAAACTTCCTACCTTTAGCTTTATTGACCATTGGACAAGTTTGAATCAACGATTTAGATTCAAAGACCGTATTATTTACCCTGATACTATTTTTGTGATTGATGAAAGAGCACTTGAAATTGGTAAACAAGAAGGGATCCCTGAAAACAAACTCAAGGTATTTGAAAATCCTTACTGGACATATTTAGATTCTTGGAAGCCTACCATTCCTAAGAAAGTGTTTTTTGAGAGAATAGGTTTGCAATTTGAAGAAAAAATGATTGTTTTATATGCTCCTGAGCCTTTATCTAATGTAAATGGGAAAGAAAGATTTGGTGTGGATGAGATTGAAGAAACAGAAAAATTATCAGAATTATTATTAGCATATTCCAATAAAGATTTTTTATTTCTTTTAAAACCTCACCCTAATCAGAATATGGAAAAATTAAGACTGGTATTAAATGATAGACTTATTGTTTTAGGTAAACAAGTTGATGCTAATACACTCATCTATTATTCGGATTTAGTAATAGGTTTTTTTTCTAATTTCTTAATTGAAGCTGAGAAAATAGGTAAACCAGTTATTCGATTAATGAAAAATGCAAAAGAAGACCCCTTATCAGCCTTAGGTGTAGGAGAAATCCTTTCTCTTGAAGAGTTAAAACAGAGATTGAATTAGAAATTTAAGGATATGAGAAAGAATATTTTTTTACAAGGAGAAAGAATAATTTTAAGACCTTTACTAGAATCCGATATTCAAGGAAATTATCAATTTTGGTTGAATGATATGGAGGTTATCAAATATAATTCCCATGGCAGGTTTCCAATGACTGAATCTAAGCTCTTGAATTATGTGAAAACAGTTCAAACTAATAACACTTCCTTGGTTTTAGCAATCGAAGATATAGAAACATCGACTCATCTTGGAAATATTAGTTTACAAGCTATTAATTGGATAGATAGGAATGCTGAAGTTGCTTTTCTTTTAGGAGAGAAATCGTTTTGGGGAAAAGGAATAATGTTAGAAGCTGGGCTTTTAATGATAAATCATGCCTTTCGTGGTTTGAATTTACATAGGGTACATTGTGGTACTTCTTCTGCTAATAAAGGAATGCAGAAGTTGGCAAAGAAACTAGGAATGAAAGAGGAAGGTATTCGAAAGGAGGCCTTTTTTAAAGGAGGAGTATATCACGATATAATTGAATACGGAATAGTAAATGCATATGAAATACTGTAAGATTTGTTTACAAACAGATACTAGACCTGGAATCAAGTTTGGAGATGATGGAATTTGTCCTCCCTGTAAATACTATGAAAGTTTAAAACAGGTTAATTGGGAAGAGCGGCGAGAACAAATTAAATCTATTGTTGATTTCGGAAGAGCCAATAACCATTCAGGATATGATTGTATTATCGGAGTTAGTGGAGGTAAAGATAGTCATCGACAGGCAATTTTTGTTAAGGAAGTACTAGGTATGAACCCGCTTCTAGTTTGTTTAAGTTATCCACCTGAACAGGTGACTGAAATGGGTGTTGATAATATTTCTAACTTAATTAAACATGGATTTGATTGTATAACTATTAATCCTGCACCGCAAGTTTGGAGGAAATTAATGCATAAAGGTTTTTTTAAATATACAAATTGGTGCAAATCTACAGAGTTAGCTTTATTTAGTAGTGTACCCAGATTAGCAATAGCATATCAAATACCTTTAATTTGGTGGGGGGAGAATGCTGCTTTACAATTAGGAGATTTGAATGTTATGGGGAAAGATGGATCAGATGGTAATAATCTAAGAAAAATGAATACTTTGGGAGGAGGAGATCTAACGTGGTTATTGAATGAGGAAATAAAAGAAAATCAAATTTTACAATATAGTTACCCTACAGAGGAAGAGATGGATAGAGCAAACTTGCGGATTGTATTTTTAGGGTATTTTTGGAATGATTGGTCTTTGATTGATAATGGTAATTACGCAACGCTCAGAGGTTTAGAAATAAGAAAAGAAAAGCCTTGGGATATTGGAGACCCAGAAGGTATTACTTCTTTAGATGAGAATTGGGTAACATTTAATCAAATGATAAAATATCTGAAATTTGGTTTTGGGAGGGTTTCTGATTATGTAAATGAAGAAATAAGGAAAGAGAGTATAACAAGGAAACAAGGAATAGAACTTTTGAAGAAATACGATGGTAAATGTTCTCCTAAATATATTGAAAGTTTTTGTAAATATATAGGAATTACTGTAAAGGAATTTTGGGAACAGGTAGATAAATCTGTAAATAAGGATTTATTTGAGAAAGATGAAAATGGTCATTGGATTTCTAAATTTGAAGTAGGCATAGGTATATGAAAAATCCAAATATTGTTATTATAGATTATGGAATTGGCAATACTTATTCCGTTCGTAATGCAATCGAATTTTTAGGGTATAAGAATCTAAAAATATCAGATAATGAGACAATCATTTCTAATGCTGATGCCCTAATTTTACCAGGCGTAGGGGCTTTTAAAGAAGCTATCCAAAATTTACGAACTAGGAAGTTAGATAAGTTGCTTGATAATGAAGTATTAAATAAGAAAAAACCAATATTAGGTATTTGTGTTGGTATGCAAATGTTGGCTTCTATGTCAGAGGAAGATGGAATTCATAATGGGTTGAATTGGATCCCAGGGAAAGTTAAGAAGTTAGAATTGCCTAACAACTTTGCTGTACCTCATGTTGGATGGAATGATATTAGAGTTTCCAATAATAGTATGGAGTTATTTGAACGTACACCAGATTATAGTAATTTTTATTTTGATCATAGCTATTATTTTGAATGTGATTCAAAATATGTTATAGCTCATTGTGATTATGGTATAAAGGTTACTGCTGCAGTAAGATATGAAAATATTTTTGGTGTTCAATTCCATCCTGAGAAAAGCCAGACGAATGGATTGAAATTATTTAGAAGCTTTTTTAATTCTATATAAATGTTAAAAAAAAGGGTTGTTGCTTCTTTAATAGTTAAAGATGGTATAGTTGTTCAGAGTATTAAATATAAAAAGTATTTACCAATTGGTAGGCCCGATATTGCACTTGAATATTTAAATTCATGGGGGATTGATGAAGTAATCATGGTAGATATTAGCGCTAGTAAGCAAAAAAGAATACCTGACTATGAGATGATTAAAGAGGCTACTAAAAAATGTTATGTGCCACTTACCATTGGTGGTGGGATAACTGAAATAAGTCATATTAAAAAATTGATGCAATGTGGGGCAGACAAAATAGCATTGAATCAAACTGCTATATACAAACCAGAGTTAATAAATAAATCTGCGAAAATATTTGGTAGTCAATGTATAGTAGTTTCTATTGATGGCATTTGGACGGAGAATGGTTATAGAGTGTACGATTATGTAGAAGCAAAACCTTTGACCTTAACTCCAAAAGAACTTGCACTAAGAGTTCAGGATTTAGGCGCTGGTGAAATATTGATTAATTCTGTAGACCATGATGGTACTTATAATGGTTTTAATATGGATTTAATAAATGAGGTCTGCGAGATTGCTATCGTCCCTGTTATTGGTTTTGGAGGAGCTAGAAATAGTGATGATTTTGTAGAAGTTTTTAAGAATACTAAAGTTAGTGCAGCAAGTGCAGGTAACCTTTTTCATTTTACAGAACATAGCGTAAATATGACAAAGGCAAATATCAAGAAAGAAATTGATATTAGGTTAGAGACATATGCAAGCTATGCTAAAAATAATTTTGACGAAAATTTTCGTTTGAAGAAAAAAATGGATAAAGAATTAGAAGATTTGCTATATATAAAAATTGAAAAAGAGATAATATGAGATTTTGCAATCGTTGTCTTTATTCAGATACTCATCCATTGTATATAACATTTGATGAAGATGGAGTATGTAGTGGGTGTAGGATTCATGAAGAAAAGGACCAACTCAATTGGAAGGAAAGAGGAGAAAAACTGAATCAGATTTTTAAGCAGTATAAAAATAAATCAGGTAGTAATTATGATTGCATTATTCCTGTAAGTGGAGCGAGAGATTCCTATTTTATTGTCCATACAGTTAAGAATGTATATGGAATGAATCCCTTATTAGTCACTTATAATAAACACTATAATACCGATGTCGGTATTAGGAATTTAGCAAATTTGCGTATAAAATTCGATTGTGATATTATGACACTTACTGTAAATCCTGATACAGTAAAGAAATTAACAAGGGGAACATTACGGAGATTTGGTAGTATTTATTGGCATTGTTTGGCAGGACAAACTGTTTATCCTGTTCAAATTGCAGTAAAATTTAAAATCCCACTAATTGTTTGGGGAGCTCACCAAGGGCTGGATCAAGTAGGAATGTTTTCTCATTTAGATGAAGTAGAAATGACGCGAAAATACCGAAAAGAACATGATTTAATGGGGTATGAAGCGGAAGATTTAATTAATGATTTCGATGGTATTGGAGAGCAGGATATTATTCAATATACCTATCCTGATGATAAAGAGTTAGAACGAGTTGGTGTTCGAGGAATTTATTTAAATAATTTCATGCGTTGGGATTCAAAAGCACAGCATGAGCAAATGATTCAATTATATGGCTATGAATCTTTGTCACAAACTAGGACATTTGATACTTATAATGATGTAGATTGCTTTGTTTATTCAGATGTGCATGATTATATCAAATTTATTAAACATGGATATGGAAAGGTAACAGATCATGCTTGTCGAGAAATTAGATTAAGACGGATGACTAGAGAAGAAGGAATTAAATTGATTCGCCAATATGAAAATAAAGAACCTAGGAATCTACAGTTATTCCTGGATTGGATGGGGATTACAGAAAATGGATTTTATTATCTGATAGACCAACATAGAAACAAAAAAAATTGGAAAAGGAATGATAATTGGGAATGGGAACTCCTAGATAATATTACTCCTCCTTCTGAGGTGAATTCTCGGATTAATTCTGCTAGATTAAGTTTGGTCGAAAAAAACTGTGTTTTTCAACTTACAAATTCGAAAAGACCTGATTATAGAGAGGACAAATATATTTTAATTGGAAAGGGGTATTATGAGGATTAAGCGGATAGAAGAATGAAAAAAAAAATATTATTATGTTGGGGGTATAACAGACGAAGTTGGATACAATTTTTCGAAAAATTGAATGCTGATTTTGAATTTGTGTATCTTTTTTATGTTTTTAAATCTGAAGAAACAGTTAGTTATACAAATAATGAAAAGATATACTACTCAGATTTTTCAAGCCCATTTCAGTTGCTTGATGAAATAAAACCAGAGAAAGTTATTTTCATGGGGCTGGAGTCTATCCAGAACATTTGCATTAATATTGCATGTAGGCAAAAGGTGATTCCTTCTTACTTTATGATGCATGGGGCAGCCTCTATTTCTTTAGAAGATCTTGTTAAAATCCAATTTAAGGAACGAAATTTTATTAAAGAATTATTTCTTGGCCAGAAAATATCAAAATGGAATTTTAATATTAAATTTTTGACAAAGACAGTCTCTCCTTTAAAAAAGAATTTTTATCGAATACTTAAATTCTGGTATCAATCAAGAAAAGGTAATCTTTTTTCAGTTATTCATGAAAATCAATTTAAAGAAAGAATACCAGATAAATATATTATATTTTCGCAAGAAGATATAAGTTTCTATATAAAGCAAGATAATGCAAATTCAACAGACTTTGAAATTGTAGGAAACCTAGAATTGACGAATTTTTTTGACTATAAACACTCCAATAAACTAAATAAAGGTAATTATTTGCTATATTTAGAAACTCCTCTTAGTGATATAGAGGGTGAGGAAGAATTTGATAACACTATTTTGACTAAAGAGGAGTATAATAACTTATTGAGAAATTTAAATGATTTAGCGCTTAAAAATGATTGTTTTTTTTACGTTAAATTACATCCTTATTCTTATAATAATAGTTACCTGTTCCAACATCCTAATATAAAATATATTAAGGAAACGGCAATTGAGCCATTAATTTTAGAAGCAAAGACGATTTTTTTTTATAATACTTCTTTATCAATTCCTGCAATCTTTTTTAATGATTGCTATTTAATTAAAATAAAAGAATTTGATTCTTTTCAAGAGAAACTGATTCGAATGAACGCCGTTGATTTTATTGATTATCAAGATATTATGTCAAGCTCTAAGGAAATTGAAATATTCCCTTACAAAGTTAAAAATAAAAAAGAATTTGAAGAAAAATTTATAGGAGAGAATGTTGATGGCCAAGGGATGAATAGATTAAAAAGGATTCTACAAAAATAACTATTGATTAAATCCTTTTCAATTTATACGCTTGTTAGCATTGTAGGGCGTGGTATAAACTTTATACTATTACCTGTTCTAACGGATTACCTGAGCCCTGCAGATTATGGTTTGTTGGTTATAGTATTGACTATATATTCAATCGTGGAACCTTTAGTCACTATTGGGTTACCTGCTGCAGTAGATATTCAATATATTAAAGAGTCGAATTCTCAATTTAATGCCTACCTTAAATCCGCAATTGTCAATTCTTTTTGTGCATGTTTAATTTTAACAGTAATATTTTTTCTTTTTGGTGTTTTTTTTGCCAACCAACTAAATTTTGCAGTCTATTGGTTATTCCTCATGCCCAGTGTGGGGCTTTTTAAGACTTTTGAATCAATACTAAGTGCTCAGTTAATTATCAGAAAGAGAGCATTGAAATTTGCCTATTTTAGCATTATTGCATTATTGCTGAATATAATTATTTCTCTATTTTTAGTAGTTTTCTTAGAGACTGGTTATATTGGAAGATTATGGGGGATATTTCTAAGTTCCTTTATTGCAGGTAGTTTTGTTTTATACATAGCTATCAAGGAAAAAATTTTCCAAGCTGACTATATTGATGCTTATAGAAAAGGTGCTTTTCTTTTTGGGTTTCCAATTATTTTTCATAGCCTGAGTCATATTGCTATTAATAGTGGCGACCGTTTATTTATTTCTTATATTATGGGGAATGAAGAATTAGGTATTTATAATGTAGGATACACGATAGGAAGTGTGATTGTCATATTAAGTGCTTCATTTATGAGTGCTTGGAGCCCTTTATTTTATGAAAAATTACAAGAAGGAAAAGAAGCTTACCAACAAATTGTTAAAATCAATTATTTATACCTTATTTTAATAGGACTGGGAGTTTTTGTACTTTGGTTAATTACACCTTTTGTTTTTGATATATTCATTGACGAACGTTATAACGAAGGAACTAATTATGTCTTAATTGTAGGATTGTCCTATTTCTTTTATGCAATTTATCAAATATTTTCAACTGTTTTATCTTTTGAGAAGAAGACTAAAATATTTGGTTATTTAGCATTATTCAATTCTATATTGAACTGTATTTTAAATTATTTTTTAATAATTGAGTATGGAGCTATTGGTGCTGCTTATGCTACTTTAATAACCTTTATTTTATTTGCTTTAATAATCGGCATAGTATCTCATAGAGTTACACCTTTACCATGGTTATATTTTATTAAGGGACGATAAATAAATTTACATTCTCAGATAGAATGTAAATTTATTTTACTTTAAGTATAAGGGACGAATTATATAAGGATTGAATAAGTACTGATAATCAATTCATTACCTACATTTGAAAAGGGTGTGGCTTTAATCTGATGAATAAAGTATATTGTTAAAAAACTCCCTGAAATTAGAAAAAGAGTAGAAAAAGCCGTCAAAAAAGGCTATTCTACTAAAAAAACAGTTAAATTTTGCGATTACGAATAAAAAAAGATAGATGCCAGCAAAAATAATATCCCAAAAGGAAGGAAAACTGACTTTACAAATAGAAATAGATTTAGATGCTAAATCAATGCTTAGCTCAGAGAACCTTATACAATCAGGATTAAATGAGTTGGGTTGTTTAGTAACAGAACAAGCTTTACTTCAATTTGATACAGATGGAAGAGCAATAGAAGTTAATGGAGAAAAACAGACAAGTAAGGGTCAAGAAAAAAAATCCAAACGCCTTACGGTGAAATAGAGGTTAATCGGCATGTGTATCAAAATAGCAAAGGCGGAAAGATTTATGTTCCTTTAGAAATAGATGGCAGAATTATTAATCAAACGACCCCCAAATTTGCTAAGCAAATATCGAGTAAATATGGTAATCTAAGCGAACGGAAAGTACAACAAGATTTATTGGATAATCATGGGCGAAAAATTAGTCGAACCTATATACAGACGACGACAAAAGTAGTTAATGAAATCATAGAAGAACAAGAATAAAATGGGTATATAGCTTACCTGAGGAAGAAATTTTAGATTTTTGGCATGCTAGTGAATACTTAACACCTGTTAGCAAAGTAGTTTCGAAGTCTCAATATGAGCAGAAACAATGGAATGAGGGAGCTAGACATTTTCTAAGATATAAGGAAGGGGCAGCAGCAGAATTACTAGAAGATATGATAAGTTTTCGAAGTAAAAGAACAAGTAAAACGAAGAAAGAAAAATTAGAAACATCCATCACTTATTTTTCAAACCATCAACATCAAATGAATTATGCACAAGCAGCCGAGCAAGGAAGCCCAATAGGTTCTGGAGTAACCGAAGCAGCTTGCAAAGTCATTGTCAAAGAAAGGTTGTGTTGTTCGGGAATGATGTGGAAAGAGCTTAGTGCTCAATGTGTACTCAATATTAGAGCTTTGAGTTATACAATAGGTCGCTGGTCGAAATGTTGGGAATTATTTGACCTACATGGGAGAGCTAATTAATTACATCAGATTAAAGCCACACCCTTTGAAACTTAATATAAATTAGTACAAGTACTTATGATTTAAGCCTCATAAGAAAAGGACTTGATACCATCACGGAGTAAATTATTATCTAAATAATTTGGCCTTGGAGAGATTATCATTTAACCTCCATTGTTTAGATAAATAAATGTGAAGTATTGATATGTTTTGCCCTCTCCTTAAGAATTAATGCTTTCGGACAGACATTAATTAACTGACTCTATTGAAGATAAATGATTGTTTTTTGTAAACTGTAAATTATGAAAATATGAAATTTGAAGATATTGCAAATATTCTAAACGGTATCCCTTATACAAGTATGAATAAAGGGAAAATTTTCTATGATTTTGTTCTTCAAAATAAATTTAAGAATTGTTTAGAATTGGGCTTTGCTCATGGTGTAAGTAGTTGTTACATAGCTGCGGCTTTAGATGAATTGGGAGAAGGACATTTAACATGTGTAGATTTAATGCAAAGTCAAGATTTTGAACCTAATATTGAGACTTTATTAAGGAAAGCAAATTTGGAAAAATATGTAACTGTAAGAAGAGAAAACACTTCTTATACTTGGTATTTAAATAAAATTATTGAGAAACAAACAAAAGAATATAAATGTGAACCTATTTACGATTTTTGTTTTATTGATGGTCCAAAAAATTGGACAATTGATGGATTTGCTTTTTTTTTAGCGGATAAATTATTAAAGAATGAAGGTTGGATTGTATTCGATGATTATGCTTGGAGTTATGGCGAATATACTGAGCGAACTGGAGATAATGAACTTTCTTCTGGAGAGGATATTACTATGATGGAGGAAAGAGAGAAAATATTACCTCATGTAAAAGAAGTGTTTCATAAACTAGTAATGCAACATGAAAACTACTCAAATTTTAGAGTAGAAGATGATATTCTTGCTTATGCACAAAAGATAAAATCAAGTGAAGCTAAACTGCTTTTTGAATCAAAAGCTAATTTCAAATATAAAGCTATTAGCATGATGAAAAATGCTTTAGGAAGAAAATTTTAATTGATAAATAATCTTGTAGATAATAAAGATTATTAGGATTTTTTTCGTAGGAGGAGTTTAATGTATTTTTTCTTGTCGTTTGTAAAAAATTAAAACAACAGTTCATGTACGACTTCTTTTCTAATAATATTTAATCTCATAGACAAACTTTAAAAAAGTAGCGTGAATTCTTTTAAATCATTACTATTCAAAGTACTACCAGAGTCGACCTTTAAGAATAAGGTTAGGTGTTTTTTCTATAATAGAGTTGCTAATTTTTTTTCTATTCACTATAATAATGATTATTATCAGGTAGATTATGGAAATTTTTCTCTTTTGTTTATTAAAAACCCCTTCCATTTATTAATGGAACAAAGTGCTTATTTTATTCATTATAGTCCTAAAAATGGCGATGTAGTGATTGATGGAGGAGGATTTTGGGGAACGGTCGCAATTTATATGAGTAAACTAGTTGGCGATACAGGTAAAGTTATTGTTTATGAACCAGATGAATCTAATTTGGCTATTTTAAATCAAAATATAAAAATAAATAACATACAAAACATCGAGGTTGTTAAGGCTGGAATATGGAATAAGAATACGACACTAGAATTTAGTAATAATCAAGAGTTGGGTTCTTCTTTTTTAGATGCGTCAGGAGGTAATAAGGTATTAGTTCCAGTTGTTTCATTAGATGAAGAAGTGAAACGATTAGGTTTGAGTAGGGTGGATTTTATAAAAATGGACATTGAAGGCGCTGAATTGGAGGCCATTGAGGGGGCTTCTAAATTGTTAGAAGAAGGCTCTACCAACTTTGCAATCGCTTCTTATCATATTGTTAATGGAGAGCCGACCTTTAATAAATTAGAACAGATGTTTCATGAATTGACTTATAAATCATTTACAGAACATAAGAAAGAAAGTATAACCTATGCTTTCAAGGAGAACTAAGCATGAGAAATGTAACCCAAGTACTCTATTCTGGATTAGGAGGACACGGTAGTGTTGTTTTTTCATTTCTCGCAGCAGCAGAGAAAGATGATTCATTTGACCATTCACTTATATTTTATGGAATAGAACCAACTAGAGTTGACTATATAGAAAAGGTTGAAGCTAATAACTTACGTTTTAGAGAAATCTTAAAGAGAAAAGGAGCTGATTATTCCTCTTATTTAGCTTATTGGAAAAGCTTAGTCGCTTTAAGTTCAGATGTTATTATTTTGCATAGTTTGAGTCTTATAATTCCAACTTTTATTTATGCAGTATTATATAAAAAAAGAATAATAGCCGTTGAGCACACTCCTAATCAGGCTAAGCGTAGGAGTGAATGGCTCTGGTCTATTTTATCTATGTTTTTTGCATCAAATATTGTGTTGTTAACCTCCTTATATGAAAATGAATTGTCTCATAAACTTGGAATTTTTTATAAAGAAGATAAAATAAATATTATCCCAAACGGTATAGATATTACACAGTATTATCCGATAATTAAACCCGAAGAAACGACTAAGTTAAAGCTGGGGATGGTAAGTAGACTTTCCGAAACTAAAGATCACGAGACTTTAATTCGAGGACTTAAACATTTTCTACAAAAAAAGGAGAATACTAAGCAAATAGTTTTACATATAGCTGGAGACGGAGAGACAAGAATTAGATTGGAGACATTGGTTAAAGAACTCCATCTTGACAACCATGTCATTTTTTTAGGAATGATTAAAGAGCAAGAAGTTGTTACCTTCTTACAAAGTTTAGACATTTATATACATGCTTCTCTGGGCGAAACAATGCCTACTGCTATTATGCAAGCAATGGCTTGTAGTCTTCCAATTATTGCTTCGGATATACCAGGAATAAATAATCTTATAGAAGATTCTAAAACAGGTTTGCTCTTCAAACCTAAGCACGTAGAAGGATTATCTGGGGCTTTGACCTTTCTGGTTGAAAATAAAATTAACAGAGTACGACTTTCGAATGAAGTTAGAATATATGCTGAATGTTACCTATCGAATATTATAATGTATGAAAAATATAAAGATTTAGTAAAATGATCCCATACTATCAGTTACCAAATAAAGAAATAAGAGTTGGAAATAAAAAAATTGCTTCCTTTTTAGCTGATGACCAGCAAAATGCAAATATTGATGCTAAAGTGGTAGATTCCTTTGGTGAAGAATGGAAGCGGTTTAATAATTTTACAGATGAAGAAATTACACATATTGGAGATGAATACTTTGACATTGTTGATGAAAAAATGCTTGAGGGCTGTATTGCACTTGATGTTGGTTGTGGAACAGGTAGGTGGTCTAGATATCTATCAAAAAAAGTTAAATTTATAGAAGCAATAGATCCTAGTGATGCTGTTTTTGCAGCGGCAAAACTACTAGAAGATAAAGATAACATTAGAATAACTAGAGCTAGTACTGATTGTATTCCTTTTGAAGACAATAGCTTTGACTTTGTATTTTCGCTAGGTGTTTTACATCATATTCCAGATACAACATTGGCAATGAAGAAATCTGTTGAAAAATTGAAAGTTGGAGGCTATTTCTTGGTGTATTTATATTATGATTTTGAAAATAAATCCAACCTATTTAGAATGCTTCACAAGTTTTCTGAAGTCGTAAGGAATATTATTTCTAAACTTCCTAATAGTTTGAAAGTTATTATTTGTGATTTAATAGCTTTATTTATATATGCTCCATTGGTATTATTAGCTAAAATGGTAAAAACATTATTCCCTGATGAGAAATGGTATCGGAAAGTGCCACTATTTTATTATATAGGAAAATCTTTTTATGTCATGCGGAATGACTCCTTAGATAGGTTTGGAACGTCTTTAGAGCAAAGATTTTCGAAATCAGCAATACAAGAAATGATGGAAAAATCAGGGTTAACAGATATTGTTTTTTCTGAGGGGGTGCCTTATTGGCATGCGATTGGAAAGAAAGCTTAATAGAAAAAAATGAAGATACTTCTTTCTCAAAAAATAGACGGTATTGCTGGTTCGGAAAATTACCTCCTTAGGCTTAGTAGAGGGCTTATAAGTAATAATGTTGAGGTACATTTTCTTATTCTTTATAAAGAGCAGAACGGAATAGCTTCTTTTCAAAAAGAATTAGAGAAGAACGATATACCTTTTTTCTGTCTTTCGGTCAAAGGGTTATCTTCTTTGACAAGTTTTAGAAAAATTCGATATTTAATTACCGAAAATGAATACGACATAGTTCATACGAACCTCATTTTTACAGATTTCTATTTTGCTATTTTTAAAAGATTCTTTTTACCAAAACTAAAGCTGGTTTCAGGTAAACATGGTTATGAAGAAAAGTATACCAATAAATATGGATTTCGACCAGTATCTTTGAGCATGGATAAATATTTATCTATTGCTAAATTAGCAGAGACTCAGGTAAATAGATCTTATGCCATTTCAAGAGGATTATTTAACCTGTTTACAGGCTTAGGGATAAGTAGGAAAGAACAAATAGAAGTAGTAAATTATGGATTTGATTTTAATAGTGAATATGCTATAAGAAAAGAATGTACTTATGGGAAGCCACAATTAGTGATTGTTGGAAGATTGACTCATTACAAAGGCCATCGTTTTGCCTTTAAAGCGATTCAATTATTGAAAGATAAGTATCCTGAGATAAAGCTCGTTATTGTTGGATCAGGTGAGCTTGATAAGCATTTAAAATCACTAGCTGTAAATTTAGGAATTAAAGAACAAGTAGTTTTTACAGGGTTTAGAAAAAATGCTAGAGATTTTATGGCTAGTTCAGATATCGTTTTAGTTCCTTCTGTATCAGAAGGATTTGGTATAACAATTTTGGAAGCACTATCTGTTAAAAAACCGATTGTTGCCTTTGACGTCCCTTCTCCAAATGAGTTATTAGAACATAAAGAATCTTGCATTTTAGTACCGCCTTATGATGAAAAATTATATGCAGAAGCCATAGATCAGTTGCTTATGGATAAAGAATTAAAAGTAAAAATAGAGGATAATGGCTATCGTTTACTAAAAATGAAGTATAATTTACAGACTATGATTGATAAGACTATCGCATTTTATTCCAAGGTTTTGGACGCTTAAGTAGTACAAAAATTAGAATTGCATAAAAAGGTAATAACGGGATTTTATAACGGACTAGAGTGCCAAAGTTTGCAGAAACTAAGCCAACTAACGTAGCTAATAAGAAAGTGAAAGATGCGCAGAAGACGAGCTCAGGGCGTTCAAGAATCTTGGTTATTATTTTTGTTCTTTTGGTCAATAGTAGTTTTAGACTAATTATTAAAAACAGAAATGATTCTAGTGCAGCAGGGATATTTGCTAAATTACTGACTTCCCAAAAATAAGGGCGAAAAAGTGTGACATTGAAAGCTGCTAATGAACTAATAAAAAACCCACCTATTGAAGGATCAATTTTACCTAAATCATAGGAAGATCCTCCTGCATCTAGATGTGCTGTTCTCATAATATTGACTTTTGACTCAACATTTTCAATATCATATTGGAATCCAGCAATTGTTAAGAATTGAGTTCCCATAAAAGCAACAGTCAATAATAACGGGAGAAATATTATTCTTCCCATCTTCCTCATAGATTTATTACGTATAATGTTTATTTCACCACTTAGGATAAACCAAGTACTAAAGGAGATAACGAATATAATGAAAATATAAGGTTTTACATTTATTAAGATAATGCTGTTTAATATTACATAAAATATTAATGATAATTTTCTTTTCTTCTTCTTCTTCTTAATGAAGAGAATATAAGCATTTGAAAGTAGAAAGCCTAATGCTCCTATGCAGATACTATCCTTCATCAAACTCGTTCCCCAAAAAAAAACACTCGGAATAAAAAGCGTGGATATTGCTAGGTATTTATGAAAATTAGGATAAATATCAAGGAAGGTCAAGAAGATTTTCCAACATCCTTTAAAGGCAAAATAAGTAAGCAAGAAAGAAGCACCTAGATAGGATTTAAAAGAAAGGAATGCTGCTAAGCCACAAAACCTCATAATGTTTCTGCTGCCTAGTTGAGAAAAAAGAGGGACTCCTTCAATATAGGTTAATGCTTCTACAGAATAATTACGAGGAGAATAGAAGAATAATTCCCAAGCGACTCCGAGGTTATCTAGAATAGCATCTACAAACTGACCTGACATATAGAAATAACCAAATGTATCACCATACAGGAAATAATATTCATATATTAAAGCGAATAGTATAGTGCAACATAATCGAATGGCTAAGCCATAATTATAATATTTTAGAAGTGGTGTTCTTCGATATTTTCTAGACTCCCGAAAACCTATACCTAGTAATAATATTAAATAAATAGGAGCAATGATGAAATCAATATATGAAAATAAACTCATAACTTTTATCTTATGTGTCGAATAGTTGGTTTTACCAATTTCTTAAAAAGAAATCAGAAAGAAAATGAAAATTTTCTAAAACGAATGAATAATACCCTTTCCTACGGTGGACCTGATGATAGTGGTACATATGTAGATGATTTTATTTGTTTAGGACATAGGAGACTTTCTGTTTTAGATTTATCGCCATTAGGTCATCAACCAATGTTCTGGGAGAATTATATAATTGTTTATAATGGGGAGATTTATAATTTTGAAGAAATTAAGGACAAACTGATTAAACTAGGGTATGCTTTCAAAACAAGCTCAGATACAGAAGTTATCCTCCAAGCTTATCACCATTGGGGAAAAGATTGTGTAAATCAATTTAGAGGAATGTTTGCTTTTGCAATATGGAATAAAGCAAATAGAACATTGATTTTATGTAGAGACAGAGTTGGTGTAAAGCCATTGTATTGGTACAAAAAAGAGGATCATTTTATGTTTGCTTCTGAATTAAAGGCTTTTCATGAGCACCCAAATTTTGATAAAACAATTGATAAACTTTCAGTTGGACTTTATTTACAACAAGGCTATATCCAGTCACCTCATTGTATCTTTGAATATGCACATAAATTAGAGCCAGGACATTTTTTAGAAGTAGACTCTAATGGTCAAGTAAAAAAAACCTGTTACTGGGACATCGAGAAAATATATAACAAGAGTGAAATCTCCTCTAAAAGTGAGGGAGAACTTTTAGAAGAGCTAGAAGTAATTCTTAAGAAGAGTTTTAAACTTAGAATGGTTGCTGATGTACCGGTAGGTATGTTTTTGAGTGGCGGGATTGATTCTTCCTTAGTAACTGCAATGTTGCAAAAAGAATATAATACTTCTCTGAAAACATTTACTATTGGATTTGATGATCCAAAAAGAAATGAAGCACCATTTGCACGTAGCGTTGCCAATCATATAGGAACAGATCATACAGAGATTATTTGTACAGAGGATAATTTTAAAAGAATAGTACCTAAATTGGTTGACATATATGATGAACCATTTGGAGATAGTTCTTCCATTCCAACCTATCTTGTTGCTCAACTTGCTAGAGAACAAGTTACAGTCAGCCTTTCTGCTGACGGAGGCGATGAGCTTTTTGGTGGCTATACAAAATATGAGATTGCTAAAAATTATTATGCCAAATTAAATAAGATTCCTAGGCATTTAAAGCCAATCTTTAATGTGGCGATGGGTAAAGTTAATCCGTCTTGGTTAGAAAAAAATAGAACATGGATTCCTGTAATAAATCAATATAGAGATGTGGCTTTGAAATTCAGTAAATTAAAGAACGCAATGAAAGCAAATTCTATTGCTGACTTTTTTAATGCATCTTCCGTTTTTATTAATGATACAGACTTAACAAATTATGTAAAGGGAGGGCATTCAAGGTTTAATGGTTCTCTAAAGGAGAAAGAAAATCAGATTGTATCTTTCTTGGGAATGATAGACATTAAGACTTATTTAGAAGGAGATATTATGACTAAGGTGGATAGAGCTACTATGCAAGTTGCTTTAGAAGGACGGGAACCGTTTTTGGATCAAAATATAATAGAATTTAGCCAAAAAATTCCAGATAGTTTAAAAATAAAGAATAAACAGACAAAATATTTATTAAGGAAAGTTTTATATAAATATGTTCCTAAAGAATTGATTGAACGCCCAAAACAAGGATTTTCTATTCCTTTAGCTAAATGGCTAAGGGGGCATTTATTTCAAGATTTAACGAATCTAATAAATGATACAAAATTTATAGATTTTTTTGATCTAGATAATTCTGTAAAGAAAGATTTGCAAGATTTCCTGTTCAGCAAAAGATATGTAAATCCTCATTTTATTTGGTCTTTATTCATTCTGCATAAGTGGTATCTGAGATGGATTTAAATAGTGTTTTATTGCCTATGGAAAAAATAAAAGTATTACGTATAATGCACCGAGTCAATGTAGGGGGGCCTACTTATCATGCAGGGTATTTAACCAAATATCTTAATGATAGTAGATTCGAAACGTTACTAATTTCGGGGAATATTGATAGTTTAGAAAAGAGTGGAGAATATATTCTTGATACTATTGGTGTTAAGCCGATTTTTGTGAAAAATATGTATAGACCACTTCACCCTGTGAAAGATTATAAAGCATATAGAGAAATTAGACGTATTATAAAAGAATTTGAACCTGATATAGTCCATACACATGCAGCCAAATCTGGTGCTTTAGGTAGGCTTGCAGCTATATCTTGTAAGGTACCTATTATTGTTCATACCTTTCATGGACATGTTTTTCATTCTTATTTTGGTAAATTAAAGACCAGATTGTATTTAGAAATTGAACGATTTTTAGCAAAAAAATCTTCTAAGATTATTGCAATTAGTCAATTACAAAAGAATGAATTAGTTAATGAGTTTAGTATTGATAAAGCAGAGAAGTTTCAGGTTGTCCCCTTAGGATTTGATTTAGAACGTTATCAAATTGACAAAGAGACTAAAAGAAACCAATTTCGGAAGGAATTTAGTCTTGATGAAAAAACGATAGCAATAGGTATTGTAGGAAGATTAGCTTCTATTAAGAATCATTATTTATTCCTCAAAGGACTGGAAGGTGTGTTAAAACATACTACTGCAAAAGTAAGAGCTTTTATTATAGGGGATGGGGAGGAAAGGAAAAACCTTGAAGCTTATGCAATAGACTTAGGAATTTCATTTACAACAGAACATGATAAAATACATGATAAGCCATTATGTTTTACCTCATGGAGGAGTGATATTGATATAGTTAATGCTGGTCTCGATATTATGACCTTGACCTCTTTAAATGAAGGAACGCCAGTAAGTCTAATCGAAGCACAAGCGGCAAATCTTCCGATTATTGCTACAAATGTGGGAGGAGTAAGAGATGTTGTTTTAGAGAATCAAACAGCTCTAATTGTAGACAGCGATAATGAGGAGCAATTTACGAATCAGCTTTTAAAATGTGTAGAAAACAAGGCATTAAGAGAGCAATTATCTGAAAAAGGTTATAGCCATGCTGTGAATAATTTTAGTAGACAAAAGTTAGTGGAAAATATCTGTAGATTATATGAATCTTTAATCGAAGAGTCAAAAATACTTTCTAATAAATGGAAAAAAATATAACTAAATATTTTTTTATACGTAATGTAAGTGAGTAAAAAATCGAATGTTTTACTGGAGATTAATGTTGTCAATATTTAATAATATAGTATGGAAAAAATATTAGAAGTTTCTATTAATCCAAATAATGGAAAAAAATATATACTGCCAGAGAATAGAAAAGATGAAAAGGGGATAGATTCTTTTTTGAGCCAGCATTTAGATAAGAAGGTTATAGTGGTTCAAGGATTAGGTTTTGTGGGCGCAGTAATGTCTATCGTTTGCGCAAATGCTTTAACAGAGGAGTATGCCGTAATAGGGGTCGATTTATTAAGAGAAGAAACTTACTGGAAAATAAAAGCCATTAATGAAGGTCAGTTTCCTATTGTTGCTTCTGATCCTAAAATTGAAATTTTTTTTCAAAATTCCGTAGCTAAAGGTAATTTTTATGCAACTTTTGATTCTTACGCTTATAGTAAAGCGGATGTTGTTATTGTAGATATTAACTTAGATGTTCAAAAAGAAACCAATTATAAAAGAGATTTGGAAGGCTATGATGTGGATTTAACTGGATTTAAAAAAGCTATAAATAGTATTGGAAATAATTGTAGAGAAGATGTTTTAATACTTGTTGAAACAACTGTTCCTCCAGGCACTTGTCAAAAAATAGTTCGCCCTATAATTGAATCGTGCCTAGAAAAAAGAGGACTTTCCAAAGATTTATTTAAAATTGGACATTCTTATGAAAGAGTGATGCCAGGACCAAATTATATAGACTCCATACAAAATTTCTTTAGAGTTTATTCAGGTATTAATGAGGATAGTGCCATTGCAACAGAAACTTTTTTAAAGACAATTATTAGTAGTAAAAAATATCCATTGACTCGTCTTGGAAATACGAATGCCACGGAAATGGCCAAAGTTTTAGAGAATTCCTATAGAGCAATGAATATTGCTTTTGCTGTAGAATGGTCACGATTTGCTGAAGAAGCAGAGGTTAACCTGTATGAAGTTGTTAAAGCAATCCGAATGCGACCTACACATGCTAATTTAATGCTCCCAGGAATAGGTGTGGGGGGGTACTGTTTGACAAAAGACCCTTTACTGGCTTCTTGGTCAAAGCAGCACCTTTTTAATAGTACCGAGCCATTAAGACAAAGTGAAAAAGGGGTTCAGATTAATGATAAAATGCCACTTTTTGCCTTTCAATTTCTTCTAAGAGAATATGGTAAAACACTCTCTAGTAAAAAAGTTCTCTTATTAGGCATTTCTTATCGTGGGGATGTAGGAGATACACGCTATTCTCCAGTAGAACCATTTTATGAGTATTTACTTGAAGAGGGGTGTGAAATTATGTTATGTGATCCTTTTGTTCTTTTTTGGGAAGAGCAAGAATTAGAAATCTCTTCAAAATTTGAACATTTTTTTAAGGATCAATTGGATATTATTGTTCTTAGCGCAGGACATACTTTATTTAAAAATAATACAAATCTTATTAAACTTATTCTTGAACAAGAGAATGTCTTAGTACTTGATACTATTGGACTTTTATCTGAAGAAGAAATTGTAGAAATTAATAAAAAGCATTCTGTTAGAGTTGTTGGCAGAGGTGATTTAAACTAATACTTTATAATGGAAAAGAAAAAGGTTTTACTTATTGGAGGTGCAGGATTTATTGGATATAATATTGCTAAATATTTGGCCGAAGAAAAAAATTATCAAATAACAATTGGTGATAATTTTTTTAGAGGACAAATGGATCAATATTTGTCTAATCTAGTTGATACTCATAATATAAATGTTATACAGGGTGATTTTACAATACCGACAACTTTTCAACAACTAGAAGATGATTATGACTATGTTTATATGTTGGCTTCCGTAGTTGGGGTTAATAATACGTTGGAGATACCTCATGAAATTATTCGTATTAATACAGCACTGATATATAATACATTAGAGTGGCTAAAGCAATCTAATGTTAAAAAAGTACTTTTTACTTCTACGAGTGAATGTTATGCTGGCACAATAGATGAATTTGGATATACTGTGCCAACTCCAGAAAGTATACCGTTATGTATAAGTGATATAGGTCATCCTAGATTTACCTATGCGGTAACAAAAATGTTAGGCGAATCTGGATTCTTAAACTATGCCCGACAATGCGGATTTGAATGTACAATTGTACGTTATCATAATGTTTTTGGTCCTAGAATGGGATTTAAACATGTTATTCCTCATTTAGCACAGCGTTTCTTAAGTAATGAAAATCCATTTAAAGTTTACGGACATGACCAAACAAGATCATTTTGTTATATAACAGATGCAGTGAAAGGAACTGTATTAGCTATGGAGAACGAAGCATCAAATGGCGAAATATTTCATATAGGTTCTATGGATGAGATTACTATAGAAGAATTGATTAAAGCGACAGGGGAGATGTTCGAGTTTGAAGGGACTTATGTTAATGCACCTACTTATCCTGGGTCTGTTGCTCGTAGATGCCCAGATATAACTAAAGCTCGACAAATACTTGGATTTGAGCCAGAGACCTCTTGGCAAGATGGCCTTGAAATAACTATTAATTGGTATCGTGATTTTTTCCAATCTGGGAAGAAATCTTTTGAAACAGCCTTTGAAATACCTAAACATGATGTATCGGTTTCTTAAAAGATTATTAGATTTAATTATTGCAATAGTTGCTCTTATTGTTTTTTTTCCGATTTTTCTTCCTGTTATGATGATTTTACGTCTAACAGGAGAAGGAGAGGTCTTTTATCTACAAGAAAGAATAGGATATAAGAATCAACCTTTTAATATTTGGAAATTTGCTACAATGTTGAAAAATAGTCCGAGTTTGGGAACAGGGGATGTAACTATAAAGAATGATAATAGGGTCTTACCATTTGGTAAATTTTTACGAAAAACTAAGATTAATGAATTGCCACAAATTATTAATGTCTTTCTGGGAGATATGAGTATAGTTGGTGCTCGCCCTTTAATGGCACAAAGTTTTAACCAGTATTCGATTGAGGTTAAAAACGTTATTTATAACACACCTCCAGGTATTACAGGTATTGGTTCTATTATCTTTAGAGATGAAGAAAGTATTATTGATCAATCTGAATTACCTCCAAGAGAGTTTTATGAGAAATATATCCTGCCTTATAAAGGGAGGGTGGAAGCTTGGTATCAAATTAAAAAATCAATAATTTTAGATATTACTATTATTCTCCTTACTGCCTTTGCTATTTTATTCCCACGTAAAAATGTAGTTCACGATGTATTTAAAACACTTCCACCGCAGCCTTTTTAGAGGAATTTTGCGGAGTGTTTTTTCTAAGTCATTCATATTGAATTCCTATTTTAGGAGATGCTCTCTATAAGTACAATAGTCCTATCTATTTGAACATGGAAACTTCAAGAAGGAATGATTATTTAATAATTTGACTTTTATTTATCAATTACGAATCATTTCTCTACATATATTCAGAGTGCTTTAATGGAGGTAAAACAAAAACCTCTAGCTACGCTAATTTTATTCTTGCTAGGGACTCAACTTGTTTTAGTACCTCGATTTATTATAGCCCCTTGGGATAATTATAGATTTATTTTATCCTCGTTAGGGCCTCTATTATTTTTTGGTGCCTGTTTGTTTGATAAAGAATATTCTTTAAAGTGCAGTAAAAAAGAATTTTTTTGGATTTTATTGATTGGATTGGCAGGACTTTCCTTTTTTTGGGCTACGAATCAAACCTTAATCTGGTATCCTTTTTTTATACTTGTTTGTTTTTATCTTTGGATAATTACACTAAGTTCAATTAATCTGGACGGATTAGTTGCTTTGAGACCTATTAATTTGTTGCTGGGCCTGTTTTGGATAAATATAATTTATATCGTATTTATTGTATTGCTTTATGGTTTATCGGAACTTCACAAATGGAACTACTTTTTTGGATATAACGCAAATTACCTCTCCGCTTATATAATTTGTCTATTCTCTTTCTTGCTATTTTTCAATTTTAATTCTCGGAGAGGTTTTTATACTAAAATCATAGGAGGTTTGTGTGTGTTAGTTGTTCTGTATCTATCTAAAGCAAGAGGTAGTACTATAGCTTTTGTAGTAATTCTGATTTATTATCTTTTGATAATGCTTCACAATAGAAATGTAAAATTAGTTACTTTTTTGTTAGTACTTACTTCTCTAACTATTATTTCATTTATTTGTATTTATACACAACCATTGCTATTTGAGCAAGTATTAACTAAAATAAAAGAAACTAATTCTCCAGGAACATCTCACCGTTTTTTCATGATACGTCGTTCACTTGAAATCATTTCAAGTAATTTATTGACGGGTATAGGTTTTGGGAATTGGCAAATGGAAGCCTATAACACAGACTTAAGCAACATTAGAGGTTTTAATCATCCAATTTATTTGTTTCGATTAGGTAATCATAATTATTATAGTCAAATAATAGTTGAATTAGGAATTTTAGGTTTTTCTTTTTTCTTTTTGCCGTTCTTAATTTTTATTAAGAAAATTATCTTTCAAAGGAAACCAAATGATTTATTAAGAGCTATTTTAGCTAGTATTTTAGTTTATTTAACTGTTTCCTTTTTCTATCAAACTGCAAATTGTTTTGAGTTTCATTTTAGTGGCATACAATTTTTAGCCTTTAGTGGTATAGGCATAGCAATGAATTTTTCAGAGGAGAATCTCTATTTAATTAGTTCTAAATTGATTAAATCAATTTACTTTATACTTGCTTTATCAAGTTTTGGATGGTTTAACTATTATAACTATACTTATAATCAATATCAAGAAATCAAATCTATTTATAAGAATGAAGATAAAACTTCTCAGATAACTCAGTACGATGGGGAGCTGGAACATGATCGTATTAATAAAGGAAATGAGAGTACTATTCAAATTTTAGAGCAACTTTATAATCCAATTTTTAAAAATACGCATCACTTTTATAAAGGAAGCTTAGGTATTAACCAATCTTTATTACTTGATTTAGCATTACAATATCAAAAAGTAGGCGATTATGATTTAGCAGAAACTTATTACCTAAGAGCATTAAAGTTTTCACCTAATGATGAACTTATACTCAGAAGTTTTGCGAAATTTTTGTTGAGAATACGAAAAGATATTAATAATGCTAAAAAATATGGACTTCATGCTTATAAAATCCAACATAATAATCACAACCATATCATTCTTATGGCAGAAATTTCAATAGCGGAAAATAACATGAATAAGGCGAGGGAATACTTAGAATTTTTCGATAAAGTCAAAGGTGATTATACTACTCTGGGGGTAGTTAAATTGATGTTGGCTGATATAGCAATAAAACAAGGCAAGTTTGTATTGGGGCAAAAAGAATTAGATGCCTTCAAAAAAATGTATCGACCAAGATACCAAGATCTATACAAGTCACTTTTAACGCAATTAACTAAAATGCAAGAGATATGATTAATCGTTAACTAATTTAGTATTTGCGGCACTTTAGAAAAAAATATTATTATTAACTGACGTTATGCACCGCAAAAAAGGTGCAAAATGCTGATAATTTGAAATAGACTATTTCTAACAATTTAATAACTTGTAGCTAAAAGTAGCCATAAGATGAAAAAATCTCACATTTTAGACTTGTACACAGACTATTTAATAGCATCGTTTGGAAAAACAACTGCTACTAATATGTCCGAAATGTTGAACCATTCTCTTAGTCACGACCAAATCAGTCGTTTTCTAAACCAAGACGAACTGACGGATAAAGACTATTGGAAATGTGTAAAACCTCTGGTTCGCCGAATTGAACATCCTAATGGGATAATAAAAATAGATGATACCATTGAGGAAAAGCCACACACCAAAGAAAATGACATTATTTGCTGGCATTACGACCACTCCAAAAAAGGAAGAGATAAAAATGTCAAAGGCATTAATATAGTCAATTTTCTGTACCAATCGCCTTTAGTCGAATTAGAGTACATCTCTGTTCCAGTAGCTTATGAAGTTATCAAAAAAACAGAGGAATGGTTTGACAAAAAAACAAAGAAAGTCAAAAGGCGTAGCCCAGTATCAAAACATGAATTGGTTCAGAAACGGCTACGTATTTTGTAATTTCTCAACAAATTGAAATTCAAGTATATACTTTGGGATACTTGTTTTTTTTCTAAGGAAAACTTTCAATTTGTTCACTACGAACTCAAAAAATACTTCGTAGCAGCACTCAAAAGTAACCGTACGGCTGCTTTGAGTTTGGAGCAAAAGCAAAATGGCAAATTTCAAAGAGTCGACCAACTAGATGTACAAAAAGACCAGGCAATCCCCGTTTGGTTAAAAGGACTAGATTTTCCTGTCAGTTTAGTCAAACACGTCTTCCATAACAAAGATGATAGTACTGGCGAATTGTACATAGTTACCAATGACCTAGAATTAAGTGCCGATGCTATCTCTGCGCTCTATCTGAACCGATGAGATGTAGAGGTACTCCACAAATCCCTCAAACAAAATGTAGGTTTGGAGCAATCCCCTACAAAAGTTGAGACTACCCAGCGTAATCATATTTTTGCCAGTATGATAGCTTGGATAAAGTTGGAAATGCTTTCCAAAGTAAAGCAAACCAATCATTTTGACTTAAAGAACCAATTGTATGTCAAAGCACTCAAAACTTCTTTTGAGTTGCTACAGCAATTAAAATTTATCTAACCTAAATTAGCTGCGGCTAAAGTGGATGTATTCCCTCGTTTGGGATAATTGCTGATTAACAAGTCTAATTTTTCAGAATAGAGCGTAGCTCTAAACTATATTTTATTACCTTATTTGTAGTAGCTTTTCAAAACTACTGCGTAAGATCAGATAGTTTTCTCAAAAACTCTTAATCACCTCCTTCAAAAAAGGATAAAATAAAAAAAACAACAAATAAATAACCACCATATAAATGCTCCTAACCCTACTATATTGGATGTTCATCTTCCTGCTAATGTATATCATTGGCTTTTCTTTTGTCCAGTACTTTCTAAAAGAAAAGGGAGACTTAACAGCAGAGACGTACTTTTTTGTAGGCTTTATGTCGATGGCGACCTTAAGTGCATACTTGTCTGTTTTTATCCCATTAAATCAATGGGTTTTTCTATCAGTAATAGGAATTAGTTTGGGACTATATATCGTGCATTGTCACGCAATTAATGCTTCTTTAAAAAAGATTTTTAATAAAGTAATAGCATTAAAAACAGTTGAAAAGTACAGTTTACTAGCAGGCTGTTTATTTTTAGGCCTAATGGCGTCGGGAGAAATCTGGGTGTATGATACCAAATTATACCATGCTCAAAATATTCAATGGATTCAGGAATATGCAGTTGTACCTGGTTTGGCTGGTTTTCAGCCACAGTTTGGCTATAATAATATGTTTTTTCCAGTTACTGCTTTGTTTAGTTTAGAGATACCTGCCTTTTATCAAGACAATGCTTTATTGATTTATCCATTTAATGGGGTCGTAATCATACTATTATTTTTAAAGTTACTTTCTTTTCTACGAGATGCCTTAGCTCAATATGATTGGTGGAGAGCTTGTTTATATGTGATTGTTTTTGGTTGTTGTTGGGTATTTTTTCTAAGAGGATTAAATGCGCCTGCTCCCGATTATATATGTTCAGCTTTGATTATTTACGTTTTTTTGGTCATGGAAAAAGCGCATTTTAAATTTTCTGATTTTCAAATTTTATTCCTTAGTGGGCTAATCATTACGACAATTGTTTTGAAACTGAGCGCTTTACTGTTTAGTTTATTATTGCTACCGTTAATTTTCACCAATTATTCGTTTAAAAAAATAGTGACGATTGCAAGTTTAGCTATTTTTATTGGCCTCCCTTTTTTAATCAGAAATTATTATTTATCAGGCTACTTAGTTTTCCCTTTTCCTGCAATTGATTTATTCTCCCCCGAATGGAAAATTGCCAATGAAGTCGTTGCTTTTGAAAAAATATTGATTAATACTTGGGCAAAAATACCTAACTCAGATTCCAATACAATTCAGGCAATGCCTTTTACAGATTGGTTGACTATCTGGTGGGGAAATAAAGATTTGCTTTGGAAACCGCTTTTATTGACCAATCTTTTTTCGGTGGTGTCCATACTTGTTTTCTTGAAAAAACAGAAAAAACAGCTTGCCTTCTTACAAGTTGCTATCTTATTGAACCTGCTTTTTTGGTTTTATAATGCACCTGATCCCAGATTTGTTTTTGGATTCTTGTTTCTAGGGGCTAGTTTTACCCTAGTTAGTTTTTTATTGTTATTTGATTTATGGAAGTATTTGAATAAAAGTTTAGTAATAGGTTTATTCAGTTTATTTATACTCTTTTCCTTAAATTTTCATAAACTATACATCAAAGACTTTTGCTCGAATCCAGTAACTTGGGTGATGCCGAAAGGATTGTCTGCTCCTAAACTCAAGACAGAACAGACCAATTTTAATTATACGATGCCGATTCGACCAGATTTATGCAATAACGCTCCAATTCCATGTGCCACTCGCCCATTAGGTTATATGGTTTTGAGGGATAGTACTGATATGCAAAAAGGATTTAAAATGATAGGCGCAGGCTTTTTGATCAAGAAATAAAACAAGTGTAGGAGATATACCGTAAAAAGAGTAGAACCTAACTAGCATCTAGCATCCAGTATCTAGTATCTAGCATCCAGTTTTAACTAATGCTCAACTACTCGTAACCCATGTACGCACTCATAAAACGATTTTTTGATTTCCTATTTTCACTAATAGGAATTATCCTCGCTGCACCAATTATGGCTGTGGCGATTGTCGTTTTACGATTTACGGGAGAAGGGAGTGTCTTTTTTGTGCAAGAAAGAGTGGGGTATAAAAATAAACGATTTAAGATATTGAAGTTCACGACGATGCTGAGTGCCGCTCCTGAACAAAAATATAAAACGAATATTGGTAAAAGAGATCCTCGAATTACGCCAATTGGTGCTTTTTTTAGAAATTCTAAGATTGACGAATTGCCCCAATTGATTAATGTCCTCAAAGGGGATATGAGTTTTGTAGGCCCTCGTCCTTTGATGGAGATACCTGATTTTGTAAGTTATCCACCAGCAGTACAAGCAACCATTTATAATGTTCGACCGGGTATTACAGCGATTGGTTCGGTTGTTTTTAGAGATGAAGCGGAAATTATTTCTCAAGTGAAAGAACAAGGACAAGATCCTGCGGAATTTAAGAGTAAAGTCATTTTTCCGTACAAGGGAAGGGTAGAAATGTGGTATAATGAAAATCAATCTTTCTGGGTGGATTTTAAAATACTTTTATTAACTGCATGGACTTTAGTGTTCCCTACCTCTCAGTTGCCTTATAAATTATTTGCTGATTTACCTGAACGGACCAATGCGCTTAAAGTAGAGTTCGACAGAATGCTCCAATTAAAGGAGAGTATTACTTTACTGGCTTTAGTAGTGGCTGTCTTAATTCCTATTGTTCCGCCTCCTTTCTGGTTTTTAAATAATTGGCAATTTATTTTGATGGCAATCATTCCAGTTGTCTATTTCACTTACTTATTAGTCCAAAAGAATAAAATTCCTGTCCGAATTGAACGAGCAGATATTGGTTGGCTAATTTTTATAACTACTGGTTTTCTATCCTACTTTTGGGCCACTAATGGTGGTTTAGTATGGTATTTGGCTTTTGGTTGGCTATGTTTGATTATGTGGATGTTGCTCTTTAGGTCGCTCACACCTAGAGATACTTCTAGTTCTTTTATGCCGATGCTGTTTCCTATTTTCTTTCTTATTATTATGGTTTATCATATATATGCAATAGGAACGAACGTTGCAGTAATGGATGGGAGTTGGAATCATCTTTTTGGTAAAAACGCGAATTATACCTCTTGTTTTTTGGTGAGTTTTTACCCTTTTTTATTATTTTACGAAGGGCGTTATCGAATGGTGCATATTGTGAAAATCATCTTCTCTTTAGCTATGATTTTTGTTTTATCTATCACCGATGCACAATGGGCGACTTTAGCTTTTTTATTGGTCGTCATTTATTATAGCTGGACACATTTGTCAAGAGGACAATTTTGGAATTCCTTTATTGGGGTAGCGGTGACTTTTTTCTTTGTTGGGGTGATGGGATTCTTTAATCCTGATTTTTTACAAAAAATCCCCATTATAAAACAAGTAGCGACCGTTACTACCCATTTTAAATATTATTTAATACAAACTTCTTTATGGACTTTTACAGAAAACCCTATTTTAGGAGTGGGAATGGGGAATTGGCCATTAAATGCTTATCAATTAGATTTTAGCGATTTGCCAGTATTTAACGACCCAACTACTTTTACACGATATCGAAGCCATAATTTATACACTCAACATTTAGTTGAATTGGGGTTGATTGGCTTATTGGCCTTTTTATATTCTATTGGTAATCTAATCCGAAGAAGTTTGTCTTTTAAAAAGCAATTAGATGGCTACGAACAAGCGGCTTTTGCCTCCTTATTAGTTTATCTATTTACGGCTTTTTTTTATGCAGATATTAGTTTTTATGAATATCATTTTAGTGGGATTCATTTATTGGCCTTTTGTAGTTTAGGCATATTAAGTAGTAAGAATAGCGAAACTTTTTATGTATTACCTGCGCGATTCAATACCGTTTTTTTAGGTTTGTCGATAGCCTGTTTAATCTGGTTTGGCTATGCTAAATATAGCTATAATGTCTTTTTTCAAACCCAACAAAAATTATCAAGTCAATCTCCTCAGCAGTCTATTCAAAGTTTAGCAGATTTATATCAACCTGTTTTTAAAACCAATTATGATTATAAAAATTCTATTCCTCATGAATTGGCGAAATTACATTGGCAAATAGGAGCGCATGAACAGGCAGAGGCCTGGTTTCAAACAGCTATAGGAGAAAACCCTAATAATGAAACCATTTTATTAGACTATGCTCAGTTTTTATGGCAGGTCAAAAAAGATAGTATAGCTGCGGAAGCTTTAGCGCAGCAAATTTATAATCGACAAAAGAACCATTATGAATTGAATTTGCTTTTAGCGGAATTGGCTATTGCTAAACAACAATTTGGTGCAGCTAAAACTTATTTAGAAGTATTTGAAACGGTAGCAGAAAATAATTTCACAGATCGAATAGTCGTATTAAATCAACAAATTGCTCAAGGAAGGCGTAAAGAGTAAATGCAAAAAAATACCAATCATACGATCAATCAACGAACGGTCCTCCTAATTTTCGGGATGCATCGTAGCGGTACGTCTGCTTTTGCTGGATTGCTAAAAGAGAGTGGTATTCCTATGGGGAATGCATTAATGCAGCCTGCTTTTGACAACCCTCGGGGGTTCTATGAAGACGAAAGAGTCGTTGCATTTAATGAACACATATTAAATATATTGGGCCAATCTTGGGAGAGCATAACTGCCTTGCCAGCAAATTGGATGCAAGTCCAGCAAGTCCAGCATTTACAGCAAGAAGCTATGCAATTTATTCAAACTGCATTTACGAACCTTCCTTTATTTGCACTAAAAGACCCTCGATTTTCGCTAACTTTTCCTTTTTGGCAAGCTATTTTTCAAGAGTTAAATATTCATATTAAGCAATATATACTGGTAAGACATCCTTATGAAGTTGCTAAATCCCTATGGAAGCGCAACCAATTACCCAAAGTGACAGCAACTGCTTTATGGCTGAAATATATGTTGCAGGTAGCAAAGTATGTTGAGCAAGAAAATAGTCAATTTATTAGTTTTGAAGCAGTAGTGAACCAACCAGCAACGGTAATACAGTCCTTAGCAACATTCGTTAAAGATAACTTGGTGGCATCAAAAACGATAGCGGACGCCTTTATTCATCAAGGATTAAGACATCACTATGCTAATCAGTCTATTCAAGAACCATTACTGCAAGAAAGTTATACATTATTTAGTCAGTTAACAAAAAGTACAAATCCAACAACTGAATTAACTCAATTAAAGCAAATCCATCAATCTGAAGCATTCAAGGAATGGGTACCAATGATTGATTTGGTGGCTAGTTTAGCTATAGATTATGGCAATGGATTTTCGGAATTTCCTCCATTAAAACAAACAATAAGCATAGATACGACTCAATTGTCCTTTGACTTAGAAAATGTTCCAGAAATAACTCCGATTCGTTTTCGATTGAACTTTGCGAACCAATTAGCTGCATTAAGATTAAGCGAAATTTATTGGAAGACAAGGGAGGGGCAGTTGATACCAATCGACAATTTTACATCTACGGCATTAATTGAATTGGAACAAGCTTATGTTTTTAATAAAAATGGAGGCATTGAATTTTATCCCTTATTAAATGGCCCTCAAATTCAGCAAGTAAGCGCCACTTTAACCTATCAAAAATTAGGGGCTGGCGCAGAAACCACTATCCGGGAACTTGCCAAAGCACTAAAAAATTCAACCGCTAAAAAAAGGACTATTGGGGAGACTATTTTGAACCAACAGTCCAATAAAGCGACTAGTTTTTCTACTACGAAAACGATCAATGGCAATAAATCGAATTTTTGGCTGTCTTTTCTCCGAACAGGTTTAAGTAGCCCGATATCCTTTCTTAAAAATATCAATTTAGAAAATTTTAATACGCTTCGAAAAGCTTTATTAAATGAGCCACCAACGTTGATTCTAAGCAATCTTAAAAAGAAATTATTTAAGGAGTCTACTCCTCCGAATCATTGGACGCAGGAAAAAACGACTGCGGTATTAACTAAATCAGACAAAATTCTTAAAGCGCTAAAGGAAACCTTAAGCACCCCCATCACTCAATTGCCTCCACAAAAAAAATTAGGTAAGGTACTTTATTTTTCCACTTATTTACCAGATTTTGATACGTCGAGTGGAGGAAAAAGAGCGACTAGATATTTAGCCCTTTTAGCAGAAGAAATGGAAGTGTTTGTTTATACTTTAGGGAAACAAAAACCGAAATATATTGCTAAGTTAACCGCATTAGGCATTCAAGTTTTGCCACTAATGAGTTATGAGCAGCTAAAACAAGAAATTCCTGCATTTAAAGCCATTATTTGTACGACCTATATGGCATTTTCAGAAGTGACTACCTTAAGCACACAATATCCAAATGCTCAATTGATAGTAGATACGGTTGATGTGCATTGGGTAAGAGAAGCGCGTTCGATTGGATTAATTGAGGGCTATACCAAAGAGAAAGTAGCGGAAAATAAGATCAGAGAAGCAGCTGTCTACCAACAAGCAGATAGTGTTTGGGCAGTAACAGCAGCAGATAAAAAGGCTATTTTGACCGAAGTCCCTAGTGCAAAAATTGCCATTATTTCTAATGTGCATGAACCACTAGTAGAGACTTATGTGGATAACGAAAAACACATCCTTTTATTTATTGGTAACTATAAACATGAACCCAATATTTCTGCTGCTCAAACCTTAGCCTTGACTATTTTTCCAACAATTAAAGCTGTTTGTGAAAATGCTGAATTAATCATTGCTGGAGCGCATGCGCCTAAATCCATTGCTGATTTAGGTAAATTGCCATCAGTTACTTTCAAAGGGTTTATTGAAGAAACTGAATTAGCCGCTTTATACCAAGCTGCCTTTTTATCGGTGTCTCCGTTATTAGCAGGAGCAGGCATTAAAGGCAAAATTTGTGAAGCCATCGCTTATAATACGCCTGTGGTGACCACGCCAATTGGGAATGAAGGCATCAATTTAACACATGAACAAGATGGCTTAATCGGAACACCCGATATTTTAGCCGATAGCATTATTAAAGCCCTAAAAAGAGAATATGATTTGGCGGAAATGACAAAACGGGCAAAACAAAAAATGGCGAATTTGGTTGGCCCAAAAGCAGTTAAAGAAAACCTTCTAAGGGCTTTTTTCCCACCAGTAACGATTTGTATTGTCACTTGGAATGGGCTAGATTTACTTAAAAAATGTTTAGCGTCTATTGATCTTCATACGCAATATCCAAATTATAAAATTGTTGTTTATTCTAATGCCTGTAAGGATGGAACGGTTGACTATTTAAAAGCATTGGCGACTACTAACCATCAATTGATACCTATTTTCGCTGCGACGAATGAAGTGTTTGTCAAGCCGAATAATAAAATGATGCGCTTATTTCCCGAAAATGAGGTCGTTTTATTAAATAATGATACGGAGGTCACCCCCAATTGGTTATTGGAACTGCACCGAGCTGCTTATGCGAGTAAAAATATTGGAATAGCTGGCAGTAAAATTTTATATCCAGATGGTCGATTGCAAGAATATGGTGCAGAGTTATATGCACATGGTGGCGGACAAAATATTGGAAAGGGAGACCATCCAGATAATGCACTTTACCAAATTCCAAAATTAGCAGGTTATGTCTCTGGTTGTACGATGTATATTAAAAGAAGTACGATTGACCAAATTGGCGTTTTCGACGAACAATTTCATCCTTGTTATTATGAAGATAGTGATTATTGTTACTCTGCTGCTGAACAAGGGCTGGAAACGGTCGTAACACCTTATAGTATTATTTATCACAAAGAAGGGGCAACGGCTGGGCAAGATACCAATACGGGGTTTAAACGCTATCAAGCCATTAATCGAGATAAATTTATCCAGAAACATTTTGGAAAGAAGAACGGGATTAACTGGAGAGCAAAATGATGAACTATAAATGATAACGGCACTCAAACAACAATTCTACGAATGGCTACCCGAAAATAACCGCATGGAGCGGATATGGAAACTGGCGCAAGTAGAGTTCAAAAAACGCTATTATAACGATAGATTAGGACTATTTTGGGCCTTATTAAATCCCTTATTTCAAATGGGGATTTATTTTTTGGTTTTTAAATACATTTTTAAATCACCCGAAGAAAACTTTGCCCTCTTTCTTTTTTGTGGCCTCATTATCTGGATGGCATTTACCGAATGTACCGTTCAAGGCATGCACATTCTCAATAAAAAACGCTTTTTAATTGAGAATATACAGTTCAATCAATTGGATTTATTCTTTTCTCATACCCTAAGTATTTTTATTGGTTTGTCCTTTAATATTACCGTTTTCTTTCTACTTTGCTTTGTTTCAGGCGTAACTTTAACGGTGAATGCCCTTTTATTGCCTATTTTTTTTATCAACCTATTTTTGATTGCTACAGGTTGCAGTATCATTTTAGCGACCTTAAAAATATACCTAAAAGACATTGTACACCTTTGGGCGATTTTGCTCTTAGTAGGATTTTGGGGCTCTGGTATTTTTTATAGCGGCGAAGTCTTTAGCGATATTTTTCCACCACTATTATTTGCCAATCCATTTGTGGGCATTATTATGAATATTCGAGCGGTTATTATGAAAGGAATGCCCCCCGATTGGTTATTAGTAGGCATAAACTTAGCTACAGGGGCACTTATTTTAGGGGTTGGAGTCTTTTTATTCAAGAGGTTTTCGCATAAGTTTTTAGAAACGATTTAGGAAACGATGAACGATAAATGAGGAAAGATGAATTTTGAAGGAACTCAAATTGTAGTGACGATCATTTGAGTAGAGGTATTTCATTTTTTTACTAGACATCACTTAAGTTTTGCACAAGCGTTGAAATTTTGCACAAGGTTTTCCCCTCTGGAGGGGGAGAACATCTTGCAGACTTTGAACCTTAGGAATAAATTTAAAAAATGTACAGTAAAGAAGATTTTATGAGCTATCATTAGCAACCAGCATAAACTAATTTTCTTTTGACGACAGACACCACTACCATAGTAGCAAATACAAAAAAGGACGAAAGAGAAGCGGTCGTAACGATCAAAAACCTCTATAAAACCTTCTATGTCCGAGAGCAAGCAGCTAGAACGATTCGTACGAGAGTGCTCAATTTTTTAATGGCGAAACCAACGCCGATTAAAAAAGTAAAAGCTTTACAAAATATAAACTTAACGATTAGAAAAGGAGAGTTTTTTGGTATTATCGGTCGGAATGGAAGTGGCAAATCAACCTTGCTGCACCTCTTAATGGGAGCAATGCGACCAGACCCTGAGAGTACCATCGAAACAAAAGGTCGAATGCTGCGCCTAGCACAAGGCATGGACTTTGAACCAGAATTGACCGCTAGGGATAATATTTACCTTACAGGGTCTATTTTGGGCTTAACTTTTAAGCGCATCGGAAATATTTTTGATAGTATCATTCGTTTTGCCGAAATAGAGTCCTTTGTTGATGTACCCCTTAAAACCTATTCTAGTGGGATGTTAAGTAAATTAAAATTTGCCATTGCGACCTATGCCGAAGCAGATATTCTACTAATGGACGAATTTTTTGTAGGCGTTGGCGACCTAAACTTTAAAGAAAAATCCGAAAAGGTATTCCGAGAACGCTTGATTAAAGGCCGAACCATTATCCACGTTAGCCATAGCCTAGAAAGTATCCTCAAACATTGTGACCGAGTCTTATTACTGGATAGAGGCGTTCCAATCGCTATTGGCAAACCAGCAGATATGGTCGCTCAGTACGAAAGCCTAATGCAGATGGAATAAAAGTAGCCGCCCCACGGATTTATTTTTCCTCACGAATTATAAATACCGCGGATGAATGATACCACGGATAACTAGCTAGAATGGATAGCTTTCTGAATTAGTATTTTTTTGCTGCTAACTTTTTTAATTACGGATTAGTTTAGCAATAATTTTTAGGAAGTGAACTATATTTTGATGAGTGTTATAAAATAATAGCAATATTTTATATCTGTAGAGAAGTTATTCGTAGCAAAATAAATCTGTGGGGAAAAGTAATTAGTGGAGAAAATTAAACCCACAAAACAATCAATCCGTAAAATAAAAATCCGTGGGAAAAAGCAATCCGTGGGGAAAATCAAACCCACAAAACAATCAATCCGTAATAAAAAAATCCGTGGGGAAAAGGAATCCGTGTGGAAAAATTAAACCCACAAAACAATCAATCCGTAAAAAATAATCCGTGGGAAAAAGTAATCCGTGGAGAAAAATCAAACCCAAAAACAATCAATCCGTAAAAAAAATCCGTGGGGAAAAGCAATCCGTGGGGAAAAATTAAACCCACAAAACAATCAATCCATAATAAAAAATCCGTGGGAAAAAGTAATCCATGGAGAAAAATCAAACCCAAAAACAATCAATCCGTAAAAAAAATCCGTGGGGAAAAGCAATCCGTGGAGAAAAATCAAACCCAAAAACAATCAATCCGTAAAAAAAATCCGTGGGGAAAAGCAATCCGTGGGGAAAAATTAAATCCACAAAACAATCAATCCGTAAAAAATAATCCGTGGGAAAAAGTAATCCGTGGAGAAAAATCAAACCCAAAAACAATCAATCCGTAATAAAAAATCCGTGGGGAAAAGCAATCCGTGGGGAATCAGCAAATAGGTTTTATCCGTCACTCAACATCCGAATTTGAAAATTGAAAATTACAAAACCCCCATCATCATCCTTAACTGGAACGGCATCAAAGATACCCTAGAGTGCCTAGCTTCCCTAATGCAGCAAACCCATCAAAACTTCCAAGTGTATTTAGTAGACAATGGCTCCGAAGCATCAGATGTCGAAACCCTCAAAGAAAAATTCCAACAACATCCAAAAGTTCAGCTCGTCTTAAATGATGAAAACCTAGGCTTCACCAAAGGGAATAATGAAATCTTACGAAAATACATCCTACCCAATCCCGACTATAAATATGTCTTGTTATTAAATAATGATACCATTCAAGACAAAGATTGGATCAAAGAATTGCTACAGAGTGCCGAAACCCAGCAGGCACAAATTGTATCTACCAAAATGATTAATTATTTTAATCGAGCTAAATTGGATAATGTAGGCCACCAAATGCTCAATACAGGAGAGATTATTCCAATCGGTCATAACGAACCTATTGAAAACCATATGACGGCTAGGGAGAATATGGGAGCTTGCGCAGGAGCTGCTTTATATGAGGTGGAGATGCTCCGAAAAATAGGCATCTTAGACGAGTATTTTACCACAGGCTATGAAGATGCAGAAATTGGCGTAAGGGCAAATGTATTAGGCTATAAAACGATCTATGCGCCCAAGGCAATTGTTTACCATAAGGTCAGCCAATCCGTTGCTAAAATTTGGAACTACGAATACGTTTTACAGATTCAAGTAAATATCTATTACTCTTTCCTAAAACTGATGCCTAAGAGCATCCTTCTACTCAACTTACCTTTTTTATTATTTAAATTTATTATACTCTTTTTAATCAACCTGATCTTTTGGCGACCAAAATTTCTAAAAATTCTCTTTCACAGTTATTATCGGATTTTTACGAGCGAGTGGGGGAGGATTCGGCAGGAACGAAACACTTTCTTGGAGCAGCAAACGCCTTTAAATGCGTGGAGCATTTGGCGAAAATTACGCTTTTTCTTATGGTTTGATATTTGGCGCTTTTGGCAGTTTTTTATTTTGAAGAAGGAGATGGTTTTTGAGAAGTGGTAGAACTAATTTTTTATATATCCATTAATTAAGCTTCCTAAATCTTGAACAGATTGAATGTGTTCTAAATCTTTACCTTCAAAGCCCCAAAAAGTTCCAAAAGTATTTTGAGGATTCATTCTTTTATGTTCATCAAATCTAAATCCATGATCTCCTGCTAAGATAATTCTATATTTATCTGTTTTAATTAATTGATTCAACAAGATGTTAAGTTTATTGTTTGTGAAGTGCCAGTACTTAATGTAATTATTAAGATTCTCAGGTAGGAATTCAAATTCTGAACCATATTGATAAGGCGCATGGGGCATTAAAAGATGAGCGTATGCGAAGAAAGAAGTACCTTGAATACTGGCTAATTTTTCTGGTAAAGAATTAATAATAGCGGAATTATGTAGGTAATCATCTTCATTTATAGTGGTGCTATTTCTTGTCAAAAGCCGATAAAGAACAAACCTGTTTTCGATAAATTTACTTGCTAGTGTTTCATTTATATTGGTAGGATATAAATAATACTTTCTTAAAAACCTATTTGTTTTTCCGAAATCTAAAATACCAAAATTATAAGAGGGGCAGTTTTTTGCGACTAGTGTATCATATAAATTTGCTGTAATTAACTTAGAACCAACCGTTGTTTCATTGTATTTAGAGAAATTGGTATCTAAAGAAAGATTGAAATTAAATAAAGAACTCATACTCCTTATGGTAAAGGTCTCATGAGAATGAAACTTGTTTTTTACGATCCAACCGTTTTGAACCAATTTTTGAGAAAAGGAATAAAAAGAACTGTCTTTATCAATACTGAATAAATCATTGGGAGACTGATATTCATCTACTATAATTAAAATTATTGGTTTTGGACTAATATTATCTGGCTTAATAGATAAATAACTACTTTTGATTTGATTGATATTGACAAGTTTATCTTTCCAATTTGATTGGATTTTATTAAAGGTAACTAATAATGAGAAATTGATAAATAGTACATTTAAAATAAAGAAATAACTACTTTTAGGTTGATTAAATCTAATTTGTAAAACGGCAAAAATTATAAAAATAATTGGTGCAGCGTATCTTCGATTAAATTTGAAGGTGGGAATCTGTTGCTTTATCCAAACAATAGTAGGAATTAATATGGAATAATAATATAAAATCATTATTACCAAGGTTGAAAGGAGTGTAATTAATAAATATATTTTTCTATTCTCAAGGTAGGTAAAAAATCTATTACTCCAGTCAATTATAAATGATATGAAAAGAATGACTGGTAAGAGTAGTAGTTTGGAGTAACTAAAAAAAGTGGATAAATAAATATCGTCCCAAATAAAAATAAAATAAGGTAGGACTATTATTAAAAAAGAAGGCTTATCTAATGCTAAAAACTGCTTAATACGTTCCATTTTATGGCTATCTACTTCTTTTTAAATAAGAATAATTTTCTAGTTGAGGAAGCTAATTTTTTTTCTTGGACTAGTTCAAAAAAAATGGAAAATGCTGCAACAAAATTAGCTTCTGAATAATCTTGAAAAATAGATGTTCTACCTTTTAGTAGTAATTTTACTTTATTATCTGTTTTAGGAATAAATTCTACAATAGCATATTCATAGCTAAATTGATCGAATATAGAGGCAACCTGTTTGAACGAAAGGTATTTAACAATGCACAAATGATGGACTAATGCTAGTCCCATGACTAAATCTGATTGCCCCCGTTCAAATATAGATTGATGTTCTTTATGTAATACTCCTAAGGCTGGATTTGGCTCTGCTAAATCGCCTGTTAATACGGAGACATTAGGAATAGCTGCTTGTTCAATTTGTTTTGCTATCTTATCTACGCAAATATCATCGTATTCTAAGGCTATTACTTTTTTAGTATAATTTGCTGCAATAAAAGAAAATTTACCTGTATTTGCTCCTAAATCTATAACTGATTGGGGAGTTGTGAATGCTAACCATTCTTTGATAGTAGCCTCCTTGTCTTGTAGGTAAGCAGTTGATTCAATATCGTTTTCATAATAACCTGACCAATGGTGACTGTATTGGTGAGCTTTTTTCCAAGACTGAATAGTCGATTCAATCATAGAGAAAAATGCTTTTATTTTTTCTAGAGTGAAGCCTTTTTGTGGATTTTTGTTTGTATTGTCGGCATTATTAGTCTGTTTATTATAAAATTTAGCATGTAAATGAATGTGAAGCAAACAGGATAAATTGAACCAAGATTTGATAGGTAATTGTTGACTAATAAAATTAAGAGGTAACCCTCTTAGTTGAGTCATGCTAAGCCTGCTCCATAATTGACCATTATAATGCATTAATGCTAATGGCCCGAGAAATTCTTCACAAAATTGTTGATAGGCTATCCATAAATCATTTTCTTTAAAAAAGATAAAAGAGCTAGTATCAAATAATACTGCTTTACCTTTAGTTAAATAAAAATTATAGGGCGTAGCATCTTTCAGAATCATTCCATACTTTAAAGCTACTTGATTGATACGCAAATAGCCTAATAGTGCCTTTCTCCATTGATTATAAGACCACTCAAAAGGATAACTTTGAAATGGAATTTGTGTAGGATAAATTAATTTATAAACTATGTTGTTATCTGAATCTATCGTTATTTCTTGATGTGCTATTAATACCCCTTCTTCAATTAAATCTTGGTATAAGCCAGATTGCATCAAATGATCATATTCTGCTTTATATTCTTGAAAAATATATCGATAATAACCGTCTTCTTTCTTTACGATTCTTGCAGTAGGATCTTTATAAGATATATTGTTAGTTTCAATTTTCATTAAGCTGATTGGTTATTCTTCTGAATTGTTTTGAAATTTTAACTTTATGAATGCGACAATTCGTTTAAAAAATACAACGATTGTTAAAAAAACGGATAATAAAGCTTGGAATATTAAGCTACCTGTGGCAGGATCTAAGTATAGTAAGGTCATGGAATTGGATTTTTATAGTTTGTGATTATGCAAATATATAAAATTTACCAAGGTTCTAAAATAGAAGGAGCCTTGATCTTATTTTTAATGTAAGTAATTTTTAGCATTAATCGATGAATGTGTATTGGAAAGAGGTGACACTAATATGCCTTGTTTAAAACTTCGCTTTAATGATAATATTCTTCTTGCGACTCCTTTAAATTTGTTATTCAGCCACGTTAAATAGGCAATTAAAACTAATAGAACAAAATTGTTCTTGGTATTGAAAGATTGTTGTATGAAGTGCTTTGATTTTCTATAATGAGTAGGGTAAACCCATAAAATCAATTCAGAAACCAAGGCTTTTTTAATTTGTTTAAATGCTGCTTTTTTTGTTGGAAAAAATATTTGAGCTACATTTAATACTTCCAATCTTTCCGTAATGTTCTTAAATTTAGCGGCTAAACTTAAATTAACTCTGGTAGAAGCGGCATGATTTCTAAAGAAATTTAGTCGTTCTGGAACAAAAGCCATTTTTCTATCCTTTAGCAAATGTATCCAAAACCACCAATCACCCACCATTTTCATATCTGTCTTTAAATAATTGCTGATTCCTGCTTTATTTCTAAAAAGTACGGCACTCGCATTAGGAATCGTATTTTTATAAATTAAGAAATTTTCTATTTCATTATTTCCATTATTTATATAGGCGGATTGCCACTTATTGGGCTTGAATTGAAAGGTATAGTTCAGCATATCATCCACCACCTTACCCTTACTATTTACCTTCTTACTTTGTGCATACGCTAAAATAATTTCCTTATCTGATTCTAATTTTTTGACCAACTTTTCTAGAAAATCTAGCCTAGCCCAATCATCACTTTCCGCAATCCATATATATTTTCCTTTGGCTAATTCAATGCCTTTTTTCCATTGTTTAAAGGGACTACCAGAGTTATGTTTATTGATGATAAAATGACTTGTTTTGGGATGCTTGGCGTATTTTTTTAAAACAGCTAAGCTATCGTCTTGACTATGATCGTCCAATAGAATAATTTCCGTATGGGCATAGGTTTGGTTATAGATACTTTCTAAGCGCTTTGTTAGATAAGGGGCGTGATTGTAATTGGGGAGGATGATGGAGATGAGTGGTGACTGCAAATTTTAGAATTGATTATTGGATAGTTCGATGGATTCTACGAATTCTTCTTTTAATACCTTTTATTTTGCTAATGAACCAATTAGTATAAGATTGAAGGACTAATAAATAGAATGAATTTTCATTAGGAAGATATTGAGTTACAAATGGTTTTATTGATTGGAAATTGTTAGGATAGACCCAATGGATTAAACGCAATATACGTTTCTTTTCTTGTTTTTTTATAGTAGAGCTTATTTCGGGGAAAAATCGTTTTACTAATTGGAGCACTAATAAATTTTCAAGCGTATTTTGTTTCTTTTTGATTAGATCTAAATTTTCTCTGGTTGTTTGACTATGCTTTCTGAAAAAATTAAGCTCTTCAGGAAGGAAGGCAATTTTTTTATCTTTTATAAGATGAATCCAAAACCACCAATCACCTACAATAGACAACTTTTTATGAACGAAATTAACTAAATCATTATTATTCCTAAAAACAACTGCACTAGCATTTGGAATATTATTTTGATAGATTAAAGACTGACGAATTTCTTGATTACCAGAAGTGATAAATTGCTTTTCCCATTTATTAGGATGAAACCTATCTGTCCAATTTAACATAGAATATAATTTTTTCCCATCTGCATTGACTACTATACTTTGGCAATAAGCTAAACTAATAGCCTGATCTGATTCTAAAATAGCAACCATTTTTTCTAGAAAATGAGTGTCTGCCCAATCATCACTTTCTGCTATCCATATATATTTTCCTTTTGATAAGTCAATACCTTTTTTCCATTGCTTGAAAGTACTTCCGCTATTTTTTTTGTTGGTGACTAATTGACTTATTTTTGGATGTTGCGCATATTTATTTAATATATTAAGACTATTATCCGTACTACTATCATCTAGTAATATAATTTCTACATTTTCGTATGTTTGTTGTACGATGCTGTCCAAACGTTTTTTTAGAAAATGAGCATGGTTATAATTAGGAACGATTATGGAAACGAGCGATAAGGCGACCATAAAAGCTAAGACATTAATTTATCAATGATACTATATATTTTTGGGCATTGGTTTTCAGGTGTAAACTCTGAGAACTGAAGTTTATTTATCGCACCATCTATTTCTTTCTGTTTTGGATCATTATAATAATGAAGTACTTTTTCTGCCATTTCTTCTGTATCTTCAAAAGGTACAATGTAACCACCTCCATTTTTTAAGACTTCTTCTGTTCCTGTCGCTCCTTTAAAACAGATAATTGGTTTTCCTAACATTCCTGCTTCAACACATACTAAAGGAAAAGAATCTAATCTTGAAGTCATTAAGAAAATATCAAATTCTTTATAAATTTTTAATGGTTTTTTTTGTTCGCCGCTAAAATGAAATATTTCTTTTAATCCATTTTTTTCCAATTCTATATTATATTCCATTTTTTCTTTATCTTCTATTTTTCCTACCCATGTGAATTTTATATCAATTTTAGGGTAATTAATTTTTATATAACTTGCCACTTTTAGAAATAAATCTACTCCTTTCCACCATACCACAGAACCAGATCCACCTATATGAAAGGAGGTTTTATTTTTTAAGATTTCATTATTTTTTAGTTCAATATATTGTTCTGAAAAAGAATAAACTACGGTTACTGAAGAAGGACGAAAACTATATTTTTGACTTAAGTTATCTTTTACTTTTTGAGAAGGAGTTATAACAGAATCTATACATTTTGCATGTTGATTAAGTTTAGGGCATAGCTTTTGAATCATGAAATCTAATTCATGTATATGTGCTATTAATTTTATTTTTGATTTACTAATATTTTTTATTTTAACTCCAACAGGTACTGAAACAACGGTATTAGTATATATTATGCTATAATTTTTATTTTTGAGTTTATTTATTAAGATTTTTGTTTTTATTTTTCTGTGAAGCCGAGAAAATAATCTTCTTGTTAAAGACTTAATGTTGCTTGGAGCTTTGGATGTATATATTTTAGGAAAGAAATAATAATTATTACTTATATTTTCAAATTGTTTGGATAAATGCCCTTTTTCTAGAGAGAGAATATCTAGAATGATTTCAGGTTGCTCTTTTTTTAGCCATTTGGCAAGATGGAGCAGAACTATTGGTGCTCCTGTTAGGCTATCTTGATTTGAGATTAATAAAATTTTTTTCAATTATTGTTTTAGTTATAGCAGTCTTTATTTTTCTTAATAAAAAAATAAGAAATAGTTTATTATCGAAAGATTTTTTTTTAAAATTATTTAAGTATATTACTAAAACTAACTTGATTCCTGACCAGCTCAAGTTATTTTCATTCCTTAGAAAAAAGTTAAGTTCTTTATCTGCAATTGATCTATTGCTAATGAAAGATAACTGTTCTTTTATTATTTGAATATGAGTTGATTTTTGCTTTGTTTTCTGTAAGATGCTGCTATTTTTGTCATGCATTCTATATTTAATTAAGGGGTCTTTAATATTACCCAACTTGCTTACTTTTGATATCTGAACCCAGAGGTCATAGTCTTCTGCATATAAATATTCATTTCTATAGTGTAAATTATGTCTAATTAAAATGTCTTTTCTTATGATTGCAGTTGGATGAAAAATGACGGAATAATCTAAGAGGTTAATTTTTAACTGTTTAAAGCAAGTCTTGACTTCTAGTAACCTATTATCTACTTCTTTTTTGTTTAAAAGTAACATACTACTTCCACTAATACCAATATCAATATTAGCTTCCATAAAACTTACTTGTTTCTCAAGTCTGTTAGGAAGACTAATATCATCTGCATCCATTCTAATAATGTATTTTCCTTTTGCTAACGCTAAACCTTTATTAAGTGTTTTTACAATTTTTAAATTTGAGCTATTCTTATAATATCTAATTCTTTCATCTTTAAACGATAAGATGATTTTTTCCGTATTATCTGTTGATCCATCGTTTATGATTATGAATTCTAGATTTTCATACGATTGATTTAAAATACTTTGGATTGCTTGATCAATATATGTTTCTGCATCATATGCAGGCATTAAAACTGTAATAAACGGGGTGCTTGTGCTGTTTCCTATTGATGAAATATCTTAAAATTGATAATTGAAAAGTTGAATGTCTTTTTGATAAAAATTAAATATTATTTCTTTGGATTTTTCAGTAAACGCTTCTTTATAAGATTTTTGATTTATTGGTCTAGAAGCATTGAGGTGTTGAATTGTTGCGTGTATTTTTAATTTTTTAAAAATATAATTTATTTCATTTTGTATATCCTCGAACCGCCCAATGTAATCTAAATCTATTTTCCCATGTTTATTTAGTAACCAATTTACTTGAGGTTGCCAATGATTCCATATATTAGAATGCTTTAATTTACCCTCCATCAAGTAGCGAGCACAATCTTCAAGGCTTGCATTTTTTAGTAAATCATAATCTTGATGTTTTCCATATAGAGATTTTTCTGGATTTATGGCAGAATGATAAAGATTTTCTGGCATTCTGGCATAATTGTAAAGTGAGAGAAAGCGATCCCATGGATTTCTAACAAGGGCAAATTTAAAACTCCTTCGATATTGCCACCAGTATAATTTTTTTCTTGCCTCTAAGGCTGTAGCATGTGAAGATTTCTTTATATTTAAGCTGTGGGCAATTGAACTACCTCCTGTTTTTGGGATGTGGATGAAAATATATGGGGGGCTTGAAGAAAAGTTAATTGGAGTTAAATGAGTTGACATTTTATTTTTCTATTCATATTTTAGTGAATCTAACAATACTACTGTGCCAAAGGGAGGTTCTATCTTCTTCTAATATTTTAAACCCTACCTTCTTTATCATCCTTATCATTTTTTCTGGATTGTTGTCTGAAAAACCAGGGTTTTTTTGACCTAATATTTTATCTTTATCTGAATATTGTATTACTAAATTTGAATTTGATTTAGCAATAAGGAAAATATTATTTAAATATTCTTCAATTAATTCTAAATCTAAGTGCACAAAAACACCAAATGAAAAAAGAAAATCTATGCTGTTCTTTGGAATATTAGGAAAATCAGTTCCATTATTTTTTATCCAAATAAAATTTGATTGATTAAAGTTACTTTTTAATTCATTTAGTAGTTCTTGATGATAGTCAACTAAATAAAGTCTATCAAATTTAAGAAGGTATTGAGTCCATCTACCTCCTCCTGGACCAATTTCTAATCCGGTGCTTTGTTCGTTTACATAAGGAAGTATAAACTGCTTTTTTATATATCGAAGCGGTTCTATGGTTTCTGGATTACCCCATTCTAAGCCATATATATACTTTCTAAAGTATTTTTTTTTAAGAGAATTAATAATTCTTTGAGGAAAAGAATATCTTTTTGACTCTTCCAGCATTTTTAAATGAATCCTTGTGTTTAGTTTAGGCATTATAATAAGTTTTGACTTAATGGATACTTAATACCTATTGTATCGTAACCTTCTAATAAAATTTTTTCTTTCTCTTGTATGTATTTTATTGCTGCTTTAAACTCATCTTCTTTTAACTTAGAATGATTTGAAGAAACGTTAACCTTTTCCTTATTCTTAATAGTCATTAATTCAGAAGAAGAATATTCTTTATTTCTTAAGTAGGCTATTAAATCATTGGTTAAGTTTTCTTGTTTTAAAAAAAATATTCTTTTTAAGTCATTAAAAAAAGCATTTTTAACTTCCCTATCTGAATTAATTCTAGAAATTGTAATTTTAGGATTTCTAGAATACATTTTGATAAAACGAATACTTTGGAACCCCAAACCGTATTTGCCAACTTCGGGTAATATTTGCTCTTCTAGTAAGTCACGGTATTTAATAAAATCAATTAAATTCAGGTTTGGAAATTGAGGGAAATATTTTTCCCTCAATGAATTTTCTAATAAATTATTACCGACCCACCATTTGCAGTTGTAAATAGATAATAGTCTATTTAAAGGATTTCTGATAGTTGAAACTATTTCTTTATGTTTAAATTCATTAGGGATTTGATAAAACCCTCCGTGTTGACCTTTAATAGAAGGATTAAAAGTAGAAGGAAGCATAAGTTCCTTTATGAAGAGGCTTTTCCTGAAATTTTTATTAAAAATTCTATAAGGTTGGTAAATAATTTTTTTTTTTCGTTCTTTATGTATCTCCTTTAAAGCTTCTCTAGCAAAAGTGCTTCCTGTTTTAGGAAAATTTAAAAGTATATATTTATCTAGGATAAGCATAAGTTATTTAATTATTCCTAATTGTAACATTTTGTTTTATTACAAAACGTTACAATTAGAAACCTTTTAATCTGTATTACAAGAAATGAAATGACAAACAAAATTATAGATTGCCATTTGATAAATGGATATTAATAATATATTGCTCTAAAATATTATTTTTTGTTTTGAATATCAGAAACCATTTTCTTTAACTCCTTATTTTCTTTTTTAAGTTCAATCATATATAATGTAAGTTCTTCTACTTTTTTTAATAAATCGAAACTCATTACTCCTAAATTTATTCCATCCTTTTCAAACTCTGCTGCTGACGGTATTTCAGGAAGATGACTGTTTTCATTAATGTACATTTCAACCTCTTCTAATGATCGAAGTTTATATTTTTCTGAAAAAACGTAATCAGGAGGAGTAATTGATGCTTGTACTTTTGCTTCTATGGTTGTTAATCCATTTTCATCTACTTGTAAGAGTACTTCTGTAGCACCAGCACCTGTAACAAAACCATTTCTTGCTACAATAAAACGTTCTCCAGAAGAGACATTTGTTGGGTCTAACTCTATTGCCATACTATTTAATAAATTAGCAGGAGTTCCAGCAAATCCAGTTGCAAGAATTCCGAAATTATTCCTTGCACCTAATCTTGTAAATGCTACATTTGATTGATCATTAGAATTGCCAACTTGCATAAAAGCTGCTGTACTAGAACCACCAGGGAAAATTCTAACTCTTGTTCTGCCCGCAGTTGTTCCATTACTGGTTATATCAATATCATCTCCTGTACTAACATCAGTTACAGATAGTTGGACTGAGCCATTAGCATTATCAGTTACACTTAATGCTTGAGAGTGAAGCACTGTTGAGAAAGAAGCTAAAATTAGTGTTAATAATAATAAATTGATTTTTTTCATGTTTTAATAATTTTATTTAATGAAGATTTTATATATCTCTTAGCATCAATAAAGTAAGTTTTGTAACTTGGAGGAAGATTTTTCTTTATACTTATGAGACTTTTTCTAAGATTAAAATCTGAAGTTTCTACTTTTTCTTTATTAAGTTTAATAAATTCAAATTTTTCCTTTTTTTTAATGATTAAAAATTGATTAAACGGTAGTTCATAAATTTTCAACTGATTTGCTTCTGCAAAATAAATTGAGAAAGGATATACAAAGGTGGGCTCGAAGGAAATGCCGTGCTGCCAAATATTAGGAGAAAAGTCATCTCCAGCTATAAAACCATTATCTTTTACTTTATCATAAATTAATAATAAGTCTAAAACTATTCCTCTTAAGGTATGATCTCCATCTATGTAAATTAAATCAAAGTAATTATTTTTTAAAGTATGTATTATTTCCTGTGTTGTTCCTCGATGAATATAGGTTTTTTCTTTGGCAAAATCTATTTTTAGTAAAGCCTCCTTATAAATTTTTTCAAACTGTAGATCATCATGATTCCAAGGTTTTTTCCAATTTGATAAATTTCTCCATGGGTCTATAATGTGATATTCTTCAATAGATGTACATTTTTTTAAAATGTGATAAGCAAAATCTCCTTTATAAACGCCGATTTCGCATATTTTAATTAACCCATTTTTGTTAATAATTTTCTCCCATAATTCATATCTGTTAATTGTATTTGAAATTTCTAATGACATAGTTCTAAATATATTAAATTTTCCATGAAACTTGGGCTTTAATATATCCCCAGCTTGCAGAATATTTTTCTTCCTTTTTGTTGGGTGATATTATTCTAAATGGAATGTTTTTATAATAACTAATTCTAAATCGCTTTTTCTTTAATAATAGTATTCCTAAAAAGTAATTATTTGGAACTAAAAAAGGAGAAGTAATGTTTATTGTTATTGTTTTTGAATTGTTAATATCAAAGAGGAAATTATAATCTTCGCTTCTGGCAGTAAATATTCTGTTCCCCATACTATCATCTATAAATACCACGAGTAAAGGATTATTTATTGGTATGTTTTTAGTTATTCCAATTTTTATTTTGAATGCTTCTCCAAATGTTAAATTTTCTGTTAATTCATTGTTATTTCTATGAAAACTTACACTTTTAATGAATGCTTCTACTTTTGGATTTGCTGGAAAGGTATGTATTCCCTTAGAATGCACATTCCAAATTTTTAAATAATGTTTAATAACCTTGTTAGTTTGATTATAAAAAACAGAAAGCCCATTATCGAGTAATAAGCTATTTGTGCATAGTTGCTGAATTGTTTTCATATTATGACTAACAAACAAAACGGTCTTCCCTTCTCCTTGACTAATATCCCCCATTTTTCCAATACACTTCTGTTGAAACTCCGCATCCCCTACTGCCAAAACCTCATCCACAATCAAAATATCCGTATTCAAATGAGCAGCCACCGCAAAGCCCAATCTAACTTTCATACCAGAAGAAAAGCGTTTAATAGGGGTGTCTAAATAACGCTCGATACCTGCAAAGTCTACAATCTCATCTAGCTGAGATTTTACTTCGTGACGGCGCATCCCTAAAATAGCCCCATTCAAATAAATATTTTCTCTAGCGGTTAATTCGGGATGAAAACCAGTTCCTACCTCTAATAAAGCACTTACTTTTCCTTTGCCTCTAATTCGTCCTGTTGTCGGTGCGGTAACTTTTGATAAAATTTTTAGTAAGGTAGATTTTCCTGCACCATTGGCGCCAATAATCCCTAATATTTCCCCTTCTTTTACTTCTAAATTAATATCTTTTAATGCCCATACATAATCTGTGTCTCCTTTTTGGTCTCTTTGATTAATCGTGCCAATTTGTTGATAAGGGTCTTCTTTTCCTCTTACTCTATGCCACCATCGGTTAAGGTCATGGCTTAAAGTCCCTGTGCCTATTTCTCCTAAACGATATAATTTGGAGACATTTTCTATTTTTAAAACAGTTTTTGCCATGATTTAAACAGTATCCATAAAAGTGCGTTCTGTCTTATTAAAAATAATAGTACCTAGAATCAGTATTACCATAGTTGCGAATAAACTATACCCCAAATAAAACCATGAAAAAGTACCCTTATTTAAAAAGCCATACTTAAAAGTTTCGATGACTGAAGTGATTGGATTGAGTATACTTAGAACTTTATACTTGTCAGGAATTTCTGATAAAGGATAAATAACGGGCGTGGCATACATCCACAATTGAACGCCAAAAGCAATTAAAAACCGTAAATCTCTATATTTGGTCGTAGATGCAGTAATCAATAAACCAAAACCTAATCCTAAACCCGCTAAAATTAATATTAACACGGGTAACAGGAGCGCATAGAAATTAAATCGAATGGCATAACCAGCTAAAAAGAAATAAAGATAGAAACAAGCAAATAATAAAAACTGAATCCCAAATTTTAATAAATTGGAAACCACTATGGAGAGTGGCATGACCAATCTTGGAAAATAAACCTTGCCAAAGATATGCTGATTGTCAATAAAGGTATCTGAAGTAGTTGACAAACAATCGGCAAAATAATTCCAACAAGTGATACCTGCTAAGTAAAATAAAATGGGAGGAATACCATCGGTTGAGATTTGCGCTAAGCGACTAAAAATAACCGTAAAAATAAGGGTTGTAAATAACGGTTGTAAGAAAAACCAGATGGGGCCTAAAATCGTTTGTTTATATTTAGCTACAAAATCCCGTCGAGTAAAGAGTAATAGTAAATCTCTATAATCCCAAACTTCTTTTAAATTTAAGGCTAATAGACTTGTTTTAGGTAGTATTTCAAAGTCCCAATTTTCTTTATTATCAATGGTTTCTTCCATTTATTTCTTTAATCTTCTTACCTATAAAATAGAGTTAAATCTTTCGGCTAATAATAACTTCTATGTATTCGCCAGTAATTCCGAGACTAAGATTATAGGTATATTCAATGGTAGTTTCTAAGCCACTTTCTTGTTTGATAAACTGAACAATATCGTATCCCCAATGCATGGTGACAGGAGTTCCTTTTTTGTCTATTGGATTGCCATGCCATTCAGGTTGTTTTAGAAAAATAGGATTGCCATCTTTTCCTTTTTTTGCCCATCGTTCTGAAGGTGAAAATTTATTTACTAGTGGTGTAGTAAAAATATGAGCGCCTCCTTTTTTCAGAGTTCTAGCAATTTCTCGAAATGCTTGCTTTGGTTGATATACATGTTCTAGTACATCTTGTGTAATAACTAAGTCAAATGATGCATCAGGGAAAGGCTGTTGTTCTAAATCAACATTTAAAAAACCGTTTATTATTTTCCGAGAACTTTTGGGATAGTATTGAGTAGCTAAATAATTAGAATTATGTTTTTGTAATTTAGTACTAGCTCCCCTGGTACTTGGAGATGACTCATGTATTTCCATATTTCTCCAATTAGGATAATATTTTTCTATGGTAAATATTAATGCTCTTTCTCTTGGAATACATAAACAGTTAGAACATTTTAAATGGTCTCTTAACCAGCTATTAAGTGATTGGAAAATGACTTTTTTTTCACAGCAGGGACAATATCCATTTTTTTTAAAGTAAAATTGTTGAGGAAAAATCAACCTTGCAATACTATTTTGGATAAAGCCTTTGAATTGTCTCAACATTTTCTAAACAATATTTTTAAACATAAATAATTATTGTTTAATTTTAATACAGCTCCGCCACCAATAAGTCGAATCCAACTTACCCTAACCTTCTAAAAAACGCAATCAAAAACAAGGTGTTGCATAAAAAAACACTTAACGTCAAGATTACAAATAATTAGCAAAGATAAGCTAACAAATCGTCACTTTGATTAATGTAATAATAGGATAACAGAAATCGAATTAGGATTAAAAACAATGGGTAACCAAAATCTATCTATAAATCGTATAACTCAAAACGATTAATTTTGTAGCATTATTAGCTATGGATCGTTAAAAAATAGTCAGTCCACATTAATTTTTAAATTTGCAAAAGACTTCACAAAAAAAAATAGCCTTCCTCTTAACCTCCTTAATTTCTGGTGGAGAAGAGTGCAATGCATCCATACTTGCCAAATATCTATCCAAAGAGGTAACAGTAACTTGTGTCTGCTTCAATGCGCCTATAGATTTTGAGTTGCCAGCTAATGTCCCTTTGAAAATATTGCGTCCTGTTTATGCTTCAAAATGGATGCGCTTATTGACTTTACCATTAGTTCTTTGGCGCTACTGGAAATTTTGTAAACGTGAAGGAGTTACCCATAGTATTGCTTTCGACACGATTCCTAATTTTATGAATTGTTTTTTAAAGCTATTTGGTTGGCAGGGGAAGATTTATTTACGGGTAACCAATCATATCTCTACTCGTTTTCCTGCGACAACTTTTCGAGGGCAACTTTTTCAATATTTAATTAAAAAACTATACCCTCAGGCAACAGGGATTTTTGTAAATGCGGAACTTTTAGCGACTGAATTAAAAACTAGTTTTGCTATCCAAGTCCCTGTTTATTTGAGTTATAATCCAATGGATTTAAGTAATATAGAAACTTCAAAAGTAAGCGATATTGCTACAAATAAGATTTTTACTTTTATTCATATTGCTATGTTTAGACCTCAAAAAAATCATCAACTACTAATCGAAGCATTTGCAAAAATTAAACATTTAAAGGCTAGATTATGGTTAATTGGAAAAGGCGATTTAGCGCAATCTTTACAAGCATTAGTTGAAAGATTAGGCTTAACAGAACAAGTACATTTTTTAGGATTTCAACAAAATTATTACCAATATGTATATGCCTCGAATTGCTTAGTGATGAGTTCTGATTATGAAGGGCAATGTAGGGTTTTATCAGAAGGTTTGGCTTGCGGTCTTCCTGTCATTTCTACGGATTGTCCTTCTGGTCCAAGGGAGACTATTGCCCCCAGTACCGACCCCCATAAAAGAACAAAAGAAACCCTAGAATTTGCTAAATACGGCATTTTAACCCCCGTAGGCAATGCCGATAAATTAGCCGAAGCGATGCAATATATGTATGAAAATAATCGGTACAGAAAGTCCGATTTTTTTAAAGAGCGAGTAAAGCCTTTTAGTGTAGAAAAAGTAGTAGCTAAACTATTAAAAGATATGAATCTAGGGGATTAATTAATTGCTTAGCACAATGGAATTACCACATATCTGCTAAATCCTTCTTTTCATACTTCTTGGCAGTATCCGTCCAGTAACTTTCCTCCTCTCCTTTTTTCGTTAATTGCAAGCCATCGTCATTTAATAAACGATAGAGTAGGGCAATGGGGAATAAAAAGCCAAAGAAAATAATTGACAGCAATACCCTAGACATAATAGCGCCCATCACTTCCGCAATCTTATACCACAACCAATTGATCCAATGGGCTAAGGGATTGATAAAGGCACCGATGATGCCAATGACGGCGGCGGCTATGAGTAGCGGCTGCGCTTGATATACAAACCAAGCAATGATTAGACCTGTTGCGATGACTAAACAGGTTTCTAGATTTTTTTCTCTATCCAAGACGGTATACGGTTTATGGCACACGGTATACGGTAGTCTCGTCCACACCGTGAACCGAATACCGCTTACCGTCAACCGTTTTAAAATAAAGTATAAATAAATGGAGCAGCGGCACTTCCCCCACCAATCACGATTAAGACGCCTAATAATAGTAACACCAAAATAATGGGCGCTAACCAAAACTTCTTGCGCTCCATTAAAAATCTACCTAAGTCTTTTAAAAATTCCATTTTTTATAATAATGAATGGTTAACGATGAATCTACAAATTAGTCAATTCACTAGACAAATTTAAATTAAGTTATATTAAAAAATAATCTGAAGAGCTATAATCCGTGGGGGAATAAATCCGTGGGGAATTAAATAAGGCAATCCTAGTTTATTTTATCTGGCACTAAGCAGATTTAATAATACTCGACAATAATCGTAGGTCTTAATCCAGCACGAACTCCTCCTGCCACTTATCCGTCGATGCCCATTTTGGTTGCTCCATTTTGGTAAACAAATAATCGCCAATGACCAAATAATCCATTTCGGTACGCATAAAACAGCGATAGGCATCTTCGGGCGTACAAACTATTGGTTCGCCTCGGACATTAAAACTCGTATTAATTACTACGCTATAACCCGTTATTTGTTTGAAAGCATTAATTAACGTCCAGTATCTTTTGTTGGTCTTTTGATGGACGGTTTGTACCCTGGCGGAAAAATCTATATGGGTCGCTGCTGGAATATCAGAGCGATTGATGTACAACCGATCCATTAGTGGCAATTGAAAATAATTGTCAGGTAAAGCTGCTTGTCTTTTAGGACTAATGGGCGCAACCAATAGCATATAAGGCGAATCCGTTGCTAAATCAACATAATCGCTTCGATCTTCTGCTAGCATAGAAGGCGCAAAAGGACGAAAACTTTCTCGATATTTTATTTTAAGATTCAATTTTTTCTGCATCTCCTCATTTCTGGCATCTCCTAAAATGCTGCGATTACCTAAAGCTCTTGGACCAAACTCCATTCTTCCTTGAAACCAACCAATTACTTTTCCATCGGCTATAAATTGGGCGGTTGTTTGCGCTAGGTTGTCAAAATGCTCGAATTTTTGAAAGCGGGCTTTGTATTTTCTAGCGGTTAATTCAATTGCTTTATTAGAAAAATCAGGGCCTAAATAACTGCCTTCCATATCGTCTTGTGCGGCATTGACTGTTCGTTTTTCTTCAAAATACAAATAATTAGCCGCTAAAGCAGCTCCCAATGCACCGCCTGCATCTCCTGCGGCAGGTTGGATAAATACCTTTTCAAATAGATTGGCAGCTAATAATTTACCATTGGCGACACAATTAAGTGCCACGCCTCCTGCCAAACATAGATTTTTTGCACCTGTTAAGCGTTTGGCTTCCTGTGCTATTTTTAAAACGATTTCTTCGGTAACCGTTTGTATGGCATAAGCTAAATTACAATGTTGTTGGGTTAGTTGACTTTCGGTGGTTCGTCGAGGAAAGCCAAATAATTTTTCCCATTGTTTATCTTTGACCATCCGCAAGCCTGTCGCATAATTAAAGTATTGCTGATTCAACCAAAGTGAGCCATCTGCTTTCACATCAATTAATTCGGTTTTGATGGTTTGAATGAATTGTGCGACTTCGGCTGCTTTTGGATTGCCGTAAGGCGCTAAGCCCATTAATTTATATTCTCCAGAATTGACTTTGAACCCTAAAAAATAGGTGAAGGCAGAATAGAGTAAACCAATAGAATGCGGGAATTTTAATTCCTTGAGCATTTCTATCTGTCGGCCTGTGCCTTTGCCAATAGACGTCGTTGCCCATTCACCAACGCCATCCATCGTAACAATGGCGGCTTCTTCAAAACCAGAAGGATAAAAGGCACTCGCAGCATGCGATAAATGATGTTCTGGAAAGAGTAACTTTACTTGCTTTTTATTATATGGTTCGACTTTCGCTAATTCTGCGTGAATGAGCCGTTTGATAAACATCTTTTCTTTTAACCAAACGGGAATAGCGGTCATAAAGGAACGAATGCCCTTTGGGGCAAAACCATAATACGTTTCTAATAAGCGCTCAAACTTAAGGAGGGGTTTATCATAAAAAACGATGGCATCTAATTCATCAATGCTCCATCCTGCTTCGGTCAAACAATAGCGGATGGCATTTATAGGAAAGGCGGCATCTTGCTTTTTTCTGGTGAATCGCTCCTCTTGAGCGGCGGCGATAATTTTGGCGCCATCAACTACTGTGGCGGCCGAATCATGGTAAAAAGCAGAAATGCCGAGTATTTTCATGTTGGGGAATTGAATAAGTAACGCTGGAAAAGTAACTTGAACAACTTTAATTCGTGGGAGTAATAAATTCGTGAGGAATTAAATCCAACATGTCCAACTTATTTTTTATCTGTTACTAAAAAAGGAAATTAGTTCAGTTGATACTATCCGAAACTGCAAACTGTGTACTGCCTACTGCATCACTCCATCACTCGACATCGATTCAAAACCACCTCCATCAGCATTCCCGTACAAACGCCTTTTAGGGTAATCGCATCGCCAACTTTTTTGCTACGCACCTTATCGCTTTCCTCTAACTCCAGCGTACATAAAACGCCTGCTTCATTGGCTCCTGTGGCTAAGATCAATACGGTAGCGCCTTGCTGATCGGTAGAAATTTCAAAAATTTCCCCACTAATTTGTACAATTCGATCGATAAATTTTTGATCGGCAACGGCTTGATTTTCTGAATATTCTTGGAATAATTCGGTCGCAGAAAGGGTGAAATCTATGGGCTTTTTTTCGACGGTGGCTTTAGGAGCATGCATAACAATCGTGTACGCAAATGCGATTAAGATAAAAAGCACCGCCAATCCACCAAAAGCATAGATCGGATATTTAATTCGCTTACTCATTTTGTTAGTGTAGGGCAGAACGCCTGTTTTATAAATATAAACCAAACTTTATAACTGAATGAAATAGCTAAATCCTCCCCCTAACCCCCTCCAAAGGGGAAAAAATTCGTGCGAAAAGAGGAAGTAATATTTTATTTGAGCTGATTTTTCTCTTATCGTAAATAAAGTGGTCTTATCGAGCTTTATAAGTCATATTCAAGGTGATTTCCACTTTTCTGGAAATTCCTAAAGTTTCTGTGTCTACGGCAATAACGGATGGAAGTTTTTCTTTCATGAGTTGATTGACTTTTTCAACGCTACCTTCTTCGATCATCATTATAAAATTAGACGTGCCTGAAATAGATCCATCGCCATTTACTTTTAAGGTACCTACTGCACTTGTCACTCTTTTTTCATCCCAAATGTAAAGCACGCCATTCACGGTAATCGTATAATTACCAGGCTCGTCAAACTTGATTTTATGAATGTCTGCGATTTGTCCCGAAAACTTAATATTGGGGTGAGCGGAAACATCGACCATTTTGCTATTAAATAATTGATCGGCAGCACCTAATTTAAATTCAAACGATTTTAATAAGCCAATAAAATCTATATTCCCATTTTCGCTATCCAAGACAGAAGCTACCTGATAATTATCTGCCTCAATATTGGTAATCCGATTGGTAGATTTTACATGGACATGCGCTGTCCGAGATATATACTTTTGAGCAACTAGATTAGTAGTAAAAAAGCAGAATGTAATGCCAAGCAGTAGGGAATGGATTAAGTTAGGCGCTGTTTTAGCAGTTATTGTGGAATGTTTTATGATGAGTTGGTTCATGTAAAATTATTTGTTGTATAGAAAATATTTTATGATTAGACGAGTAGCTCGTAACTGGGAAATTCATTTCCCAGAATAAATTACCCTTGGAAATGAATTTCCAAGCTGGGGTAGAACCCAATTGTAAGACGTCTCAATAATGTCTATAGGTACTGGGATAAATATATTTAAAGAAAATTTAACCAAATATATCGTCTACCTCAATTTTTAGCCCTTTAAGTGCTTTGCTATTCACTTACAAAGATAATGCTTTGTTTTTTAAGGCGGTATAGCAAGTATTAGCCAAAAAGAGCATTTGTTTGACAACCATCTATTAAATATTAACGTAAGTTGTATTTTTGAGTTATTTAAAAAAATGATTCTAGATAACTCTATTTTGATGCGGACTTAAATCTGCCAAATAAATTGGTATTGTAAATTATCTGTTGATTTAAAAAGAGCTTTAGCTTTGTCACCGTCTGTAGAAATGCAATGATTATTAGTTTCCTAAAGGGGCGTAGCCTCGACACCATAATTATAAAAGGTGTCGGAGCGTTGCTCCTTAATAGAAAACCTAGAATACTACCGAATCTACAGACAGGGGCGGGGCGATGCCCCTTATCAACGAATAAGTTGCAATTCCAATAAATTTACAGAGCACTCAAAAAACGTTTTTCATTCCTTAATTGAACCAATACCATGTCTTTTAATCTATATACTAAAAGTACACAGAGAACTTTACCGACCATCAAGCAAGATAAATCGCTCAATGAACCGAGTAATTATTTACCTAGTCAAGGATTAATGGATGCGGTCAACGTAGCGCTAAATCTTGGTCTACCTTTATTATTAACTGGAGAACCGGGAACTGGAAAAACTAGACTGGCACATCACATTGCTTGGATCTTTAAATTGGGTAGACCGCTTATTTTTAATGCGCAGACAAGTTCTACGGTTAAGGACATCTTCTACAAATATGATGCCTTAGGTCATTTTCAGTTTAGTCAAACGAGTAAAGAGCTATTGGCACCGACCGATATAGAAAAGCGATTTATTACCTATCACAGTCTGGGGAAGGCGATTAAAGAGAACAAACGTTTTGTGGTATTGATTGATGAAATAGATAAAGCACCAAGAGATTTACCGAATGATATTTTAGCTGCTTTAGAGGATTTGGAATTTCATGTTTCGGAAGTAGGCACTTCTTATAAAGCATCTGAGGAAAATAAGCCGATTATTATTATGACCTCCAATTCGGAGAAAAACTTGCCAGATGCTTTTCTGCGGCGGGTTGCTTTTTATCATATTCCTTTTCCTAGTGGCGAACAACTATTAGAAATTTTAAAAACAAAGACTGCTGGTTTGTCGAGCGCCAATTTACAAACGGTCATCGCACATTTTGAATACATTAGAGCGAATGTGGAATTAAGGAAAAAACCTGCTACCGCGGAATTGATTCATTGGGCTTTGTTATTACAAAAGTTAAATTTTGATACCAATAAATTGAATAATATAAACCAGTTAGCAGCAAGCGATCAAAGTCAATTATTGATGTCTTATGCGGTATTGGCGAAAACGAAAGAAGATATGGCTAGTTTGAGGAGGTTGGTTGAAGCTTGATAAAGGAATAGTACAACTCTTTGAAAATAATTTAGTTCATCGAGTTGCGAGTTATGGGTTGCGAGTTGTTTTCGTATCCTAACCCGCAACTCGCAACTCGCAACTCGTATCAACCAATCCACAAAATATCAATTTCTCGCACACCTAATTAGTAGGTTGGAAACGGAAGGCTTTACCTTCGGTACAGAGCAGTATTTGCAATGGCAAAAAATGTTAGAGCGGTTTCCTGCCGATTTAACTTTGGGGGAATTAAAGACCTTTATCTGTCCATTAATTGCGGCGAATGAAACGGAACAAGCCTTAGTTTACGACTTGTACGACGAATGTTTGGCGGAAATTGAAACGATTAATGGGAGGACAAAATCAATTGCTACTAAAAGGAATTGGCTAAAACTTGGTTTGTTAAGCTTGGTTGCTTTGGCCGGTTTGATCATGGCTTACCGCTACTTTTTTCCTGCTGAAGCGAAAGCCAAAGTTTTATCGGAATATATCGAGCCTTCTTATTTACGCTTGACGCCGAATGAGGCCAAAACAGTTTGCATTAAGCGGAATAAATTAGCTGATAGACCGAGTATTAAAACAGCTACGCTCTTAAATGCGAGTAGTATTGATACAACTTTAGGGCAATTTCAATTGGATTCTATTTGTTTGCAATATGTGGCAAAAGATGAAGTGGGGGCGGATACTTTGGAGGTGCAATTGACAGATATTAATGGCAAAAATTGGTTGACAACTTATTATGTTAATGTTCGAGATATTCCACTAGATACGATTACTCGACAGGTTTTACAGAAAAAAGCCCGTCCTGTCAGTACGCCTTTGTTTAGCACGAAAGACTTTCCTTACCCCAACGATATTCGAGAGCTGGCGATTCCGCCTTTGAATGCCTTAGAAAAATTTTATCAGGAAAATGCGAAGCTGATTAAATTTTTGTTATTAGCTTTATTGACGGCAATTTTGGCAAAAATACTGATTGCGAGAGATGAACGGCGCAAACGATTAATTGCGAACCCAAGTGAACAAGCAGCTGTTCTACCCATTTTAGGTTTGCCTAGTGCCTTACTCGCAGCGATTAAATCGGGAGAATTTTTCTACCGATTGATGAATAAATTCAGGCGGCGAACACCCGATGAATTTTATCGACTACATATTCCGAAAACGATTAACCATACCATTAAGAATGCAGGGATGGTTAATTTTCAATATCAATTGCAAAGCCGGCCGTCGGAGTATTTATTGCTCATTGATGAATCTGCAGCTACGGCTCATTTAGCTCGATTATTTGATTTAATCCATGAATATTTTCAATTAAATGAAGTCCATTTTGAGCGATTTTATTGGAAGGATGGCTTGGCGTATAATGAAAAGAATCCGAAGGGGCTGACTGCTGAAACCTTACAACATCAGTTTTATCAATCTCAATTGATTGTCTTAGCGAATAGGGTGGAGACTAATGATTGGCAGACTGCTTTCAAAAATTGGACGGGAAGTGCCTTATTATTACCCATTTCAACTTACCTTAAATATAAAAAATCAAGTAGCCAAGTAACGAATTTTCAAGTTGTTCCTGCAAGTATTGAAGGTTTAAACTATTTACTAGAAAAAACGCAAATTGTAGGAGGACAAACTACTTTAAAACGTGGCAATAGTGAATTGTTTGCAACCCAAAAACTAGAAACAGCAAATTTAGTTGAACAACTTAAAAAACACTTTCCAGAATCAGTAGTGCTTTGGATGACTGCTTGTGCGATTTATCCTAGTTTGCATTGGAATTTAACTTTACATCTTGGTGCTATCCTTGCAGAAACTAAAGACGAAAAAGGCTTATTGTCTATAGAAAATCTATTTGACCTTGTTAATTTACCTTGGTTTGTGGATTCGAGGATACCTGCCGAAATCAGAACGACCTTAGTTGATTTTCTGAGTGAGGAACATCCTAGTTTATACCAATCACTCACTAAGGAAATTAAACAGATTTTTGAAACACACCGTCCCTTTACAACTGAGCAACTAGCTGCACCACAGCACGCTATTATTGGGATGAAAAATGATGGTGCGGAGCCATTAAATGAATCGGATGCTACGCCTAGTTTTTTCAATAAGAATAATATTCCTGTCATTGAAAAATTGACGAGAAAACAACAAGTCTTAGATTTTTTAATTCCGAAAGACTGGCAACAGTATTTGCAGAAAGTAGGCTTTCCAAACTTAGGAATGCAGGATTTTTGGAAAGATGTGTTGTTTTTTATCTTACCACTTTGGTTATTATGCGCAGGATTTATTTGGAATCTTCCTGAAACATGGGATAACTGTCAGGGAGAAATTGTTCCTTACGTCTACGAAGGAGAACTGCTTTCTTTATGTATTGACGAGCCACAAGATCGAATTTTACTACAAGAATATTATGCTAGAGATGCTATTGCTGCCACACAAGGAAGGACGGTGGATAGTTTAGCAACTATTGTCAAAAAATCACTAGATAAAGGAATCTTGGAAGCAGTTTTAGATAGAAGAGATGATTCAGATGCCAAGGTTTTACAATCGGCTGTAAAGTCTTTCTTTGGTAATATTGGAACGGCTTATTATAATCAAGGCGTACAATTATACGATAAATCAAACGAAGCAGAAGAGAATACAGAGGAAAGAGCGAATTTAAGAGATGAAGTTTGTTATCATTTTGACCGAGCGATATTGTTTGATAGTTTGGATGTGCAACTGCAGAAGGCAGTTCGTTGGTGTTTGAAAAATCAGATTAAATCCGTCAACCTACAAGGACGTATTTTAGATGCGACCACCCAAAATCCAATTGCCAATGCTAAAGTGAGTTTTTTGAGCCAAACGGTTGCGACCAATGCTACAGGGGAATTTGCTTTAAGCATCGATAAAAAATCCATGACGACTCAAATTGTCGCTTTGAAAATAAGAAGAACGGATTATGTCAGTCGTGCCGATAGTTTTGTACTACAACAAATAGATAGAGAAACTTACCTGATTGGGGAAGCGATTTATTTGACGCCTAAGGAAAAAGCAATTATTAGATACAATATTAATGGAACGGTCAAAGATAAAGTAACGGCAAAAGCAGCAATTGGTACGATTAATATTTATGTCAATGGACAATTAGAGGCAACGGTTGAAAATGGAACGTTTGCTTTTGAATTAACCAATGAAGTAATTAAAGGGGACAAAATGACGATTCGTTTTGCCAGCATAGATTACGAGCCATTGACACAAGTCATTAATTTTAATAACCATAAAGAAATTGGATTGGGTGTTGTCTTGACTCCATTACCGAAAGATTTTGTGGATGCGACGGTTGGTGCAACCGCAACGGCGGATGCCAGTGGAACGGTAACGGATTCTTTGGATTACCTATTGACGACGATTATTGAAACGAGAGAAGCATTTGTGCCTTTTAGTTTTGAAACTCCTATTCCAAAAATGGAATTAATAGAAGGAGATACTTTTTTAATGGGGGATGTTTTAGGTGATAAAGTGGCAGCGAATGAACCACCACATTCTGTTGCTTTGAATAGTTATTATTTAGGAACTTATGAAGTCACTTACGAAGAGTTTGATCGATTTGCGCAAGCCACCAAAACGCCTTTAAATAGTGATAATGGATGGGGGAGAGGAAAACAACCAATCACAGGCGTTAATTGGTACGAAGCGATTGAGTATTGTAATTGGTTAAGCCAAGAACATGGTTACGAACCTGTTTATACGATTGATAAAACAACCCTAGATGAAGCGAATGAAAATGAATCGGATAGTTTAAAATGGACGATTGTACCGAATTGGACCGCCAATGGATACCGACTTCCTACAGAGGCAGAATGGGAATTTGCGGCTCGACAAGGTGGTCAAAGCATTCGATTTGGTCATGGTATTAATCAAGCTAATCCTGATCATGTCAATTTTGCTGGCACAGAAACACCTGCCCAAACCTATGTCGTAGCGGGTATTAATCGGGAACAAACGGTTGCTGTTGGTAGCTTTGCCGCCAATGGATTGGGTTTATTTGATATGAGTGGGAATGTAAGTGAATGGTGCTGGGATTGGTCGGGAGATTATGATACGGAGCCACTTAACCTACTGCCTAAAGGTTTGGAAACGGGGTCGCTTAAAGTTACTCGTGGAGGTAGCTTTATAGATGCGGTTACGGCTATTCGGACAAGTGCTAGAGCTAGTATTGCTCCTCAAGAAAAAGGATTTGTGGGTTTTCGATTGTGTCGAGGCGTTAATGCAGCTAATTAATTTAAGGATATGCTCAAACTAGCTTATAAATTTTTACTACTCTTCCTTATTGTAATTTCAACTGCTATTTTCTTGAATAGTATGCTTAGATTGCCTTATTATTGGGGAAATCCACAATTAGCAGCAAAAGAGGCCTATTTAAAAGAACAAGCGATTCCACCAAAAGCTTATTTTATTGGTTCCAGTATTACCTATCATGCGGTTAACCCAACGACTTTTTGTGAGGTAACGAATCAATCTAAGCATTATGCTTTTAATTTAGGCGTGGATGGTGCTCAACCACCACAGACCTTTTATTTGGTAGAAGCCCTCTTGAAGAAAGAAACACCCATTGATTATATATTTCTTGAGTTGAATAGCTTTGACCAAATGGCACCTCATCTTTTTCAGACAACTAGAAACAAATATTATTATCGGTTAGACCATTTTTGGGCGAGTTTAAAATATTTCATTTATGCCGATTACCTCAAAAATGCAGGGTTACGGATTACGCACAAATTAGGGTTGATGGCTAAACATGGGGTTACCTTTTTAGAAAGTACTTTCAAAATTGGGATGCGTAAAGAAATGATTAAAATGCAAATGACCCCGCTTGCAAAAATGAAAAATACAAGAGACAGCTATGGCTATTATGCACTTTTAGCGAATAAGGAAAAAGAAAAAATAGCTATTGATAATTTGAGGAAACAATTAGCGACCACCAAGCAAAAGTTTACTGCTGCCTACTCAAAAGAAGTAAAAGCGCAAGCGTATAATCCTGTTTTGCAGGAGATGCTAATGGACTTGATTCATCAAGCCAAGGCTAAAAATATTGAAATGGTTTACTTGCTGACGCCTTTTAATTGTGCTTTTGATAGCGTTTCAGAGATGAGAAGCCTATTTGAGTCCCTTCCGCCAGCTAATAGAATTGATTTGGCGAATCCAAATAAATATCCTACATTTTATGAAGTAGCCAATAGATGGGATATCGGTCATTTTAATGATGCTGGTGCGACCTTGTATACCCAGAAATTGGGAGAATTCACTAAGCAACTATTGCAGTAGGCGGTAAACAGTACAAGCTGACCGTAAATAACCTGTAACAGCCAAATTCATTTGACTAGTTCTACACAAAGTATTGAATTTCAACCAGCTAATTAAAATTGGCGGTTACGAATTCGCATTTGTGGTCAGCCTGAGTAGACAGTTGCTATATGTTTTTGAGGATCAATTGAATCAAACATTAAATTGATGTGATAACTTTTGCCAAATCGAATAGGATGGTTGACCTTCAGTCAACCTGTAACAGCCAAATTCATTTGGCTAGTTTTACACAAAGTACTGAATTTCAACCAGCCACACAAATTGGCGGTTACGAATTCGTATTTGTGGTCAGCCATCCAATAAGGTACAAAAATTGACAGAGAGCCAAGAATAAAAAAACTGTCAACTATTTAAGATTTTAACAACTACCAAATAAAAATGCTATTTAATTCTTATACGTATTTTATCTTTTTTCCGATTGTTGTCGGACTTTACTTTCTGATATCATCTGTTCGAGCACGGATTATTTGGTTACTGATTGCCAGCTACTTTTTTTACATGTGCTGGAACCCTATTTTTATTTTATTAATAATCGTTTCTACTTTAGTCGATTATTTTGTAGGAAAAGCGATTGGGAATGAGGAGTCACCAAGCGCTAAAAAGAAATTGCTTTGGCTTAGTTTAGCGATTAATTTAGGCATTCTTTTTTCTTTTAAATACTATAATTTTTTAAGGGAAAACTTACAAGTTATTTTCAGTCATTTAAGCGAAAGCTTGATTATTCCTGAGCATAGTTGGCTGTTGCCTGTAGGTATTTCTTTTTATACTTTTCAGACTTTAAGTTATACCATTGATGTCTACAGAGGACAACAAAAAGCGGAAACTAACTTTTTTAACTTTGCATTGTATGTTTCCTTCTTTCCTCAATTAGTGGCAGGGCCAATTGAACGTTCTACCAACCTATTGCCTCAGTTTTTAGAAAAGCACGAATTTGATTATCAACGAATTAGAAGTGGATTGCTACTCATTTTATTAGGGCTTTTTAAAAAAATAGTCATTGCTGATCGCTTTGCGGTGTATGCCGATCAAATATTTGATAACCCTGGAGCATATTCAGGTATGGCAGTTATCTTGGGTATTGTCTTTTTTAGTTTTCAAATTTATTGTGATTTTTCTGGTTATACAGATATTGCTATTGGTTCTGCTAGAGTATTAGGTTATCGGCTAATGGATAATTTTAAAGGACCTTATTTTACTAAAAGCATTCGGAATTTTTGGCGACATTGGCATATTTCTCTATCTACTTGGTTTAGAGATTACGTGTATTTGCCCTTGGGTGGAAATAGAGTAGGATCATATAAATTGTATCGAAACCTAGTTATCGTATTTCTAGTAACGGGACTCTGGCATGGCGCTAATTGGACCTTTGTTGCTTGGGGACTGTTTCATGGTCTTTTTCTAATTATAGAAAGACTTGGATTTGGTGATTTTCTAAAAAAGCTACCTAGTTTTTTACAAGTTACCTATACTTTTTTGCTGGTGTCTTTGGGGTGGGTTTTCTTTCGTGCTAGTTCTATGACCGATGCTTTCTTAGTATTGCAAAGCATTCCTATTGGGGATGGTGCTTTTTTTGAGGTGAATATTTTTAAAGATGTTGTTGCACAGGTAGAGTTTAAAATCTCTTTAGCTTTATTACCGCTTATTTGGTTGCTACATTACATTGAATACCATACAAACCTGGTGGATACGATTTTGAATAAACCAATTTTCTTACGTTGGACGATTTACGTTTTATTGATTTTAGCCATTCCGCTGTTAGGTGAATATGGAGGCAATAAACCTTTTATTTATTTTCAATTTTGAGTTGGGGAAATATGATTAAACTAGTAACAAAAGGTAGTATTTTAATTGGAATATTATTTGCCATTACCGTGGTAATGAACTCGATAGATCCTTTGCCTTATACTTGGGGAAGTATTCAGCTGAATACGAAAATTCAATTTTTAAAAGATAAAAAAATAACGCCTAAAGCCTATTTTATTGGATCAAGTAATACGCTTCGACAGGTTATTCCTAATTTATTTAATAAACTGGTAGAACGAGATAGTACCTATGCTTTTAATTTGGGGGTAGATGGAGCTTTACCACCTAAAACTTTTCACATTCTTGAAAACTTGATTCAAGAACAACCGAACATCGAATATATCTTTTTGGAGGTTAACGGATTCGAATATTTACCAGAGCATTACTTTATTCCTACCAGAAGAAAGTACTACTATAAACTGCCTGAATTATGGAAGAGTTATCGCTATATATGGTCAGGAAGTAGTAGTTTAAAGGTCAAATTGGGGATGACGATTAAGTACCTGATAGCTTATGCAGAAAACGCCTTTAAAATAGGTATGCGAACAGATTTCATTAAGTTTATTCATGGAGAAAATGTTTTTGACTATAGTTTTGTGGGAAAAAATGGAGACGGTTATTACCCACTAGAGGGAATGCATACCACAACTGAACGGATGAAAAAACGATTGCCCACTTATCTGCAAAACTTGAACAACGATTTTACTAAGGTGTATCAGCATCTTGAAACCATCGACAACGTGGTTTATAATGATTACTTAAGAACGTTATTGCTCGAACAGTTGGCGTTAGCAAAAAGTAGAGGTGTCGAAATCATTTTTTTATTAAATCCGATTAAGCCTGAATTTCACGAGGTAGCAGATATAGTGGCCTTGTTTTACAGTTTGCCGGCAAGCAATAGAATAGATTTGGCGAATCCAATCAACTATCCTGAGTTTTATCAATTAGAAAATAGATGGGACGAAGGACATCTTAATGACGCAGGGGCAAAAATTTATACCCGGAAATTAGCAGCGGCATTTAGGGAACGACTGGAAGCAACAAGGTAACAAAGCAACATCGAAACAAGATAACTTGAACGACCCATATTTATCTCGTATCATTGTAATTTATTTTAACTCATCGTATGAACACTTTAAGTATTCTTATTCCTGCTTATAATGAAGCCCGAACGATTGAAGCCATTCTCAATAGAGTACTTGAAGTAGTGTTGGTGAATGATATAAAAAAAGAAATTGTCGTGATTGATGATTGCTCTACGGATACTACTTTTGCTATCGTACAACGATATATCAAGGAACATCCAACGGCAAATATTCAAGTAGCGCAACATCCAAAAAATAAAGGAAAAGGGGCAGCTATTCATACGGGCATTCAAGCGGCAACTGGAGATTATTTGATTGTTCAAGATGCCGATTTGGAATATGACCCTTTTGAATTTAATGAATTACTCCAACCTGTTTTTTATGATAATGCAGATGTTGTTTACGGTTCTCGTTTCATGGGAAGTAAACCACACCGCATTCTTTTCTTTTGGCATACGATCGGTAATCGAATTTTAACCTTTTTGTCTAATATGATGACGAATTTGAATTTGACGGATATGGAGACTTGTTATAAATTATTTCGTTCCGACATTATCAAAAAAATAGACCTAAAAGAAAATCGATTTGGTTTTGAGCCAGAAGTGACCGCTAAAATTGCTAGAATTCCAAGGATTAAAATCTACGAAGTAGGCATCTCTTACTACGGTCGAACTTATGAGGAAGGGAAAAAGATTAATTGGAAAGATGGGTTTCGAGCAATTTACTGTATTTTGAGATATAATCTGTTTCGATGATTGACGGTACCGACGAATTATTGGAATTAATTAAATAACGTGAGTTTTGGTTAATACTAATTGATAATCAAGGATTTAGCTCCAGAGGAGCGGTGCTGTTTGTAGAAAATGAGTCAAAAATGTTCCAAAGGTCTGGAAGACCGACCCCGTTTTGGTTAATTTTTAACGGGGTCGGTCTTCCAGACCTTTGATTAAGAGGGATTTATCAAATATTTTCTACAAACAGATTCGGTCTTCCAGACCTTTTGCTTATCCAAAACTCACGTTAAATAATGTACGTTTTAACAGCCCTGCCCTCCAGAGGGGGAAATCGTTCTAGCAGAAAACCGTACATTATTTTCTGAATCTCAATCACTCGTCGCTTATATGTACCAACTGCGTCGAATGAATTCGATGGTACATTGAAAACTTAAGTAGCTTCCTACTCTATTTTTAAACTGAAAAATTGATGTGAAAATTGAAAATTGCCAACTCCAATATTTAACGATAGCCGATTATCCGCAATGGGATGAGTTTGTAGACCATTCTCCTCAAAGCACGATTTACGGTAAATCTTGGTATTTGGCAGAAGCCTTAGAATGTCCGTTTCAAATTTTAGCAGTTGTAGACAACCAGCAAATTGTAGCAGGTATTGTCTTGACGAAAGATGGGCGAAACCATTTTGCGAATCCTTATTTAGGAAAATATTTGGGGGTTTATTATAGGGTTTTTAAAGGAACGGCCTATACGCAAGAAACAAAGCGAAGAAAAGTAACCCATTTATTATTAACGGAATTGACCAAACTCTCGACCTTTAATTATTTTTTTCATCCACAGTTTACGACTTACTTTCCTTTTCATTTAGCCAATTTTGAAAACCGACTGCGGTATTCTTATTGGATTAATTTGAAGGATCAATCTTTAGCGGAAATCAAAGCTAAATTTCACACTAAATTACGTTCAGAAATAAAATTTGCCGAACAGCAAAATTTTCAACTAACAGAAGCTCTTTCGGTGGATACTTTCGTGGCTGTTTGTCAGCAAACATTCTTACAAAAAGGCGCAAAATTTCCCTTTACTATTGCTTTTTTAAAAAACTATTGCGAAAAATTAGTCGCTAAAAAAGTATTGGAACTTACGGGCATTAAAGATGGACAGGGTAGGGTAATGGCAGTTGTTGGTATTTTGAAGACGCCCCAAACGAGTACCTTAATTTTGAGTGGCTTTGACAAAAACGGTATACAAAGAGGAGCGAATGAATACTTGATTTATGATCGGATTCAACAGGCTAAAAAAGAGGCTGGTTTTTTTGATTTTGAAGGCTCTATGATTCCAGAAATCGAATCTTTTTATCGGAAATTTGGCGGGGAATATACCCCCTATTTAAATGTGTATAAAAATAGTACGAAGCAGTTTATGGTGAATAAATTGAAGGCTTGGTATTCGTCAATTAGGAAGCTATCTAAATAAAAAGGGTTTTCTTATAAAATTTAATTCGTCAAAAATTGCGTTAAAAACGCAAGAAATATTGATTTTAAGATGCAATCTTAAAATATCGACATCACCGTAAGTTGCTGATTATCAATGGTTGTGTTCTTAGTCTGACGGCTATGGATGCAATCTTAAAATATCGACGTTACCATCGGCATTTTTTTTTGTTGAGGCACAAAACCGATATTCGAAGGTTGTATCTTCGAATCGAGCAAAAAAAAATCATAAATCTGAAATCATACATTTCACATCGTAAATCCGTTTGTTTTTCTCAACGTAGATTTATGATTTATGAACTATGGTTTCAGATTTATGATTTGGAAGCCCAGTATAAACTCATTACCTCATTACCTCATAATCTCACTACCTCGTCAAAGTAATTTCGCCAGAGAAAATCTCTGTTTTGCCATCGACAAAAGTAATTTCTGTCATAAAGACATAGACGCCATTAGGAGCTATTTGGCCGTTAATGGTCCCATCCCAACTCTGGTTGATTTGTCCAGGTACGCCATCGGTGCCGCCATCTGTTAAGGCATTGGTAGGTGTTTCGTAAACTAACTCTCCCCAACGACTAAAAATCTGTAGTTTATTGATGGATAAGGCATCTGGACCTGTAAAAATGCTGTATCTATCATTTTGTCCATCTCCATTTGGGCTAAATATATTTGGTGCATACACTCTTCGGGTGGTGGATAAATAAACGATGACGGATGCAGTTTTAATGCATCCATTGTCATCGCTTACTGTTAGTGTGTAAGTAGTGGTACTCGTAGGTGTGACTTCGGGATTTGGACAATCATCGCAGCTCAATCCTGCTGCCGGTGACCAACTGAAATCGACATCAGTCGTCGCTGCAAAATCTGCTTCTAATTGTAAATCATCCCCAAGTTTTAAAATTAAATCTTCTGGTAATTCAACTGCTAAACCAGATGCTTCTGGTAGGGTCACTTCTAAATCTGTTCCACAACCGCTTTCATCTTCAACCGTTAAGGTATAAGATTCGCCTGCGTCTAAAACAAAGCGATTGCTATTGCTAAAATTAATGCCATCAACAGAATAGGTAACGGTGCCTCTTGCGTTTAATACACCATCAATTGTGACGACACTTGAGGTTTGTAATTCGCATAAAGAGGAACTATCTATAAAGGCTATGGCACTTACTTCAGCAGGTTCTGCTATTGTTAAATTGGTGACTTGATTACAAACGCCTGTTGCATCCGTTACGGTCAAAGTATAATCGCCGCCTGTTAAGCCTGTTAGGTTATCGCCTGTTCCTGTAGTGGTGCCATTGTCCCAATTGTAAGTGAAAGGTGGATTCTTGCCACTTGTTTCCATAGAAATAGCGCCATCATTCATTCCAAAACAACTGACATCTGTTGGGGTCATATTCATTTCTATCCAACCGTCCATTTTTACAACTACTTCTTGAGTGGCGCTACAGCCATTTTCATCAGTTACCGTTACCGCATAGGTAGCGGGATCTAATCTGTTAATAGCAGTCGTACTTGTTAAGCCATTGCTCCACTCATAGGTAATATCCCCTGTTCTATTGATCGTCGTTATTTCAATTGCACCATCTTGACTAGCTTCACAATTAGCAAACGTAACGGCTAAATCAAATGTGATTGGATCTGGTGCATTCACTACTTCTGTTAAAGTGATATTGGCATTTTTATCATCCAAAATTTGAATGGTATAATTTCCACCAGTTACATTTTGTAAGGTAATCGGTGTGTTCACATGTTCTGAAATGACGCTATCTACTTCACCCGTTAAGGTATTGGTGACGATAATCGTAAAAGGAGAAGTTCCGCCATTGATGTCTACGACCATGGTGGTCACATCATCTGGACAAGAAAGCACCCCAACCGTTGCAGAAGCTGTTGCTGCTAAATCATCTGGGCAAGGCGCATTTGGAAATGCACTTCCTTGATACGCATTGATTGGTCCAACTCCACGAATGGTAAATAAATTACCAACATTTAAGAATTGAGAGTTTGGTGGTAAAAATGGATCTGAAGTATCATCAATAATAGATATGTCACCTATACAATCCGCACTATTTTCAAAAGTGAATAAAATGATTTCTTCTCCTGCGGTATACATGATATCCTGTAAAGGAGAATTTAATTGGACCGAAAAATAATCTGCACTTGTATTCTCTGTCGGTGCTATGGCAAAACCAGAGACCATCCAATCTCCTGTGACGCCTCTCAAGCGTGTTAATTCAAAACCTCCAGTTGCTGCGGTCAAGGTTATTTGAGCAGAATTGGTAATACTAAAAGAAGCATTTAAAGTCGTCTGCGGAATGACTGATACTTGATAAGTTTTATTATCAGGTAGTAAAATCAGTTTCCCTTCTACTTGGGCAGAAAGTTGAGTTCCTAGAGCAATGAAAAAGAAAATACAAAATAGGTACTTGATGATACGCATTGGTTGCCTTTATTTCGTGTTAGTTGAAAGTTTTGGGCGGGGAGTGGTTTGAGTTGCGGGTTACGAGTTGCGAGTTGGATAAGATTTTATTTAAATCTTAGAAAAATTAGCTTGACTTCAATTATTTTGATTAAAACTTAGCTAATTTTTAACCCGCAACGCGCAACTCGTAACTCGATTATCTAGCTAGAGTAATAGGCCCAGAAAAGACCTCTTCTACATCGTTTATCTTTATTTTGACAACGTAGAAATAGACGCCATCAGGAGAAAGTCCATCCTCGAACATACCGTCCCATCCTTCGTCATTGGTATAGTTGTCTCTTTTGAAGATTCTATTGCCCCAACGATTATAAATGAGGACACTATTATCTGGATAACTTTCTATATTTCTAATGGTAAATACATCATTAATACCATCATTATTCGGACTAAAACCGTTATAGAATAATAAGCCTTCTTCATTGACTGTCACTCTAACAATTGTGGTATCGCAAATGTCTCCGTTGCATAAAGTCAAACAGAAGAAATCTTTACCTACAAAATCCCTATTAGGCATATAGCCAAAGCATTCGTCCGTTTCTCCATCAATTCCATTTAGAATACCTACACTTGGTTCGTTACAAACATTGATCGTTAGGTTTTCTGTACCCGTTTCATTGGTATTTAAACATTGACCCAAAATAGGGGTATTGACAACGGTTACTAAATCCAAAGTGTCTACACCATCGTCTAAGCCTTGCACCTTGATGAATAAATCATCTTCACAATCATTTAGTGGATCTTTTATTGTGTATTGTTTGACACCTCTCGTCCCATCTAGAATAATACTCTGGAACATCGTATTCATGGTGCTTATGGGTAATTCAGGTATTTGACTAGAGCCATTTGATTGTACCTTTAACGTACCATAAATATTTGCGGTGGAGAATCCTTGAATAGCGGTTAAATTTTCATTGACGATCCAGTTAGCTTGAAAATCAAACTGATTCATTTTTAGCGCTAATTCTTCCATAGTGGAAAATTGGAAATCTCTTAAGGTGTCATTATTTACAGACCATTCAATTAGATTAAATGGTGCACCACCTAACTCAAAAAGGACTCCGTAGTCATAAAAAACAGAGGTTTGCATACACTCTCCAAATTGCATTTGCTGTAATTCCCCATTGGTGTAAAATTGGAATTCAGATAAATCCATATCTTCAATCGGAATACAAGCAGTTGCCTGATCGCCAACTACAAAAGCATTTAAGGTATCTAAACCTGTAAAAATATTACAAGAAGGTACTTCACAAGTGGTGCCTGTCATGATATTATCAAATACGACGGTACAACCAGAAGAACCGGTAACGGTTAATTGGTAAGTAGAATCTGAACTTAATCCATCTCGACTTGGTCCAGACGCTTTATTGGGTTCCCAACAGAAAGAGAATCCATTATTATTGCCGTTTACCGTAACGGAAATACTAGCATCGTTATCTTCACAACTAGCAGGAGTCGTTGCAATATCAATCATCCACTCATCTGTGTTTTCTCCTGGTGTAAGGGTAAATTCTTCGGTAATGCTACAACCACTTTCTCCTGTTAACATCACGGTATAAAGGCTGCCTTCTGCGACTGGATTGGTTTCAAAAGTTAGTGTATTGCCTGCATTCGCATCATTTTCAAAAGGCCCACCTGTGATAGTGTAGGAGGCAATAGTTTCACTTAATTCTAGTTGGATGGTTTTATCACTTTCGCTACAAACCATTTTATCTCCAGGAGGAGTGGTGATTCTTAAATCAGCTACTTGGCTAATAGTAACTGGATTATTTTCAAAAGCTGCTTCACAACTACTTCCTTGGACTCTAAAAACGACATTATATTCGCCTTCTTCTAAATCTGCAAATAAACCTTCTGTTTGCCAAATCATTCCACCATCTACACTGTATTCTATAATATCTGTCTCGTTAGCGCCTGCTGCTGCTATCAAAATTGATCCTTTTTCCTCTTTACAAGGATTTGGCGGCGTGACTGTTAAATCAACAATTTGAGGAGCGCCTGCAATCACTAAATTAATAGGTGCTTCACCTGATGTTGAACAAATTTCATCTTGATTAGCGACTATAACGGTAAAATTACCTGCTCCTAGATTATCAAATTGAGCAGCATCTTGAAAATTAGCACCATTGTCAATACTATATTTTAATGGGCCTACGCCTCCTTCTGCGGTAATAGCGATTTTGCCATTCTCTTCGCAATCAGTCGGTTGGGTAGGCGTAATAGCCGTAATATTTGGTACAGCAATAGGATTAACCATTAAAGTATCTGAATCCATGCAATGATCATTTTCTGTACTTATTAAAATGTATTGCGTCGGATCAGTAGGGGTAATCTCTGGGTTAGGACAATCTGTACAACTAATATTTCCATCGGTCACCCAAGTGAAATTACCTGTTCCTCCCAATGGATTTAAGGTGATGGTTTCTCCTGCGCATACTTCTAAGTCAGCTCCTAAAGTTACTTTTGGACATAAGATAAAAATGGTCGTATCAGAAATACTGTTATCATTAGCATCAAAATGTACGATACAAATAGTCTCACTTTGGTTAAAATGATCATCGGTGGTAATATCAAAACAATTACTGCCATCTGTTAACGTCGTAATAACAGTTTCAGCTTCACTACATAAAGCAACGGTTCCTAAGTCGGCTGCTGCAATATCTAATTCTGTTCCGATACATAAAGTCGTGGTGGCTTCCACAGGTAAGGTTACATAAACCGTATCTATTGGTAAATTCGCTGGAGGATTAACCACGCCTATTTCTTGTCCACAATCTGAAATTTCACCATGATCATTACAAATAATTGTTAAATCACTACCTGTTGCGGCAACGGTTATTTGTTGATTAGCATTCGCATTTTCACTATTAGGCGGATAAAACGGATCGGTAAAATTTTCCATAAAGAATACTTGGTTTCCTGTACACATACCGCCATTTTCAAAAGAAAATAATGGAATCTTTACGCCTGCCGTATATTCTATAGTACGAGTACCTAAAGTCGTTAAACCGAAAACGATATAGTCAAAATCAGGTGCTTCTTGTGGTGCATTAGAACGACTATTTTGTTCAAAACTAGCACCTGGCGTTAAACTTTGAAAATTAGTGACTTCGAAACTGCCAGTAGGTACTTTTAAAGTTACTTGAGCCGTAGAAGTAGTATTTTGAGGAACTGGAATAGTTTGATCGGCTATAACTGAAACGGTGAAGACACCATTATTGGCATCTAATGTATAGGTATATTTGCAATCTGTATTTTGCATACCTCCTCCATTATTACCTCCGCCATCACCTCCGCCATCATCTGGACAAGCTGCTGTTACCACAATTTCTTCTATATCATCATGACAAGGCGCATCTTTTGCTCGAACTCTTGGTAAGTAGGTACCTGCGGCTAAACCTGTGAAAAAACCATCATTTTCTAACCACGTTACGCCTTCATCAATACTATATTCTAAGGTTGTTGCCGTAACAATCGGAATCGCTTCTATTTTTATCGTCCCATCCGAACGCATACAAGTATCCGCAGTTGAACTTTTACCAATGATAATCGCATCTGCTGGAGGTCCTAACTCTACGATGACATCCTTTTGGATACAGATAGGTACTTCATCTCGAACCCAAACATTATAGGGTCTACCTGATACTAAATCTGTGAAAGTTGGTTCATTTTGAAAGGTTACCCCACCATTAATGGAATATTGTAATAATAAACCTGCATTATCAGGTGTAGCATGTATGGTAAGTGTCCCACCAATTAGACCACATTGGCTAGGGTTAGTGGTAACAATAGAATCTATTAATTCGCAAGCAATGCCTACTTGTGTTTGTAAGCAATTTGCTTCTGGTCCATAAGTCCCCGAAAAAGCATTGCCAAAACCTGCCCCTAAGACAGAGATTTGATTGCCAATATTAATATTTTTGGAATTAAAGAAGAAAGGATCATCTTCTGTAATGAAATCTAAAGTTCCCGTACATTCTCCAACATTCTTGAAAGAGAATAATTCATTTTCCACGCCTTCAATATATTCTAGCGTAGAAATATTGCCACTTAAATTAAAAACTAGATAGTCCTTTTCTGGATTCTCCTCAGGTGCTACCACATTATTGTCATTCACCCAGCTTCCAGTAATATTTTTAATACTATCGGCCTTGAAGCCGCCCGTTGGGACGACAAAGCTAAGTTGGGCATTGTTGGTAATACTTAAGGTCCCAGCATAAGATGCTTCTGGACGCAATTTTACAACATAAGTTACTTGATCTTCTTGCAACTCTACTGTAAAAAACATTTGCCCATAGACGACGGTCTGCAAGCATATTAACTGAAGAATGAGTAGAAAGAAAGGCTTTCTCATGATTTTAGCTTTAAAGCGTTTCGACTAAAATCATTTGAAAAGAGTATCCTAAATCAGCAGTAGATAGATTGTTGATGGAGAAATCCATAAACAGGAATACCACTATTTGTTTAAGTATAACTTACTTAAGAATAAATAGTATTCAACCAAAAGTGGAAAATAATGTAAAATTTGAGAACTACTTGTTAGCTGTTCAAAAATAAAGCCAAAAAAGAATGATATATTCTTTATTGTTATTTGTAAGCATTTAATTAGCTAGTAGGAGTAGCTATTTAATTAAAATAATTTTTTTTCTAATGCTTAAAAAATTGATAGCTAAGTAAATAAAATTTATTTATGTTATTAATGACGTCAACTTGCTAAAAAGATATTTTTTAATGGAAAAGGTACAATTAATACCTAAATTCAAACTTCCTACGAAAAAAAAGCCTAAAAACATAACATGGCATGAATTTTGACCATTTTTTATTGATTTATTCCCCTCTTTATTTTCCTCCCTTCTCCCTAATATTCCCCATTAATACTTATAAAGACTACAAACACCTAACTAACAGCTTATGAACAGGGTAATTTCCCAACACTCAAAAATGCACACTTTCCCTTTAGACGCAAGCTACTACCTTGGAGTAAAGAAGATAATTATTTATTCTTTATTTGTCTCAGCGTTAGTTCCCTTTATGATATTTATTAATTAATTACTGTTGAACCATTGGTTCATATATGATATAAAATACAGATTGATATACATTTAAAAACGAACACTTTTCGACTTAGTTCTTTCTGAATTTTTTGCCTCCCCAACCTATATTTTTAAGTCCCCCTTTTTGAAATACAAGTTGTTTTGGATACTAAATAGTTAAAGTGTTGAAAAGAAATGAATGATTATAACTTATTGATAGTCAATAATTAAAGTGTTTTTTCAATGCGTTTATACTAATAATATCCTTTGGTTTAGAAAATAATCATTTGAAAAGATGGTATAACCAATCAAGTAGATAACCAATAGTAGAAAGTAAAATTTGAGAACTTTTAGACTTTCTAATGGAGGTCATGCTAAAAAATTAGATAAACAAAAAAGGCTACCCGTAGTTTCGGACATTTAGTAGAGAGAATATAAAACCCTTCCTGTTTATTCCCTTTTCTATTGTCTTATTATTTTTCAACGACTTCTAGTATTAATACTACTTCGTTTTGAAAAGAGTAGCTACTACTTTAAAAGCCCCTTTTTTCAATTATTTCACCATCGGTATGCTAGCAATTAACTTTTGTTAGCCTTGCTTTAGCTATGCCACTCGGAGAATGCTTACAAGATGAACCACTTATTAATTTCTAAAAACAAAAAAAAGTCGCTGATGAAAAAACATTTTCACACCTACAAAAAATTAATCAGCTTGTTACCGCTGTTCCTGCTGGGCTTTATTGGCTCCATGCAAGGTCAAGAGGAACAATTTGAATTTAAACTCCAATATTTAGAACAGGGCAATGACTCTCTTTGGGGAGTCTATGTACGGCCAGCAGCTGAATTTGCTGCTGGTAGCAACGATGCAGTCGTTGGATCGGGGCAAATCACCATCTTGATGCGAGATAATGCATTTGATACCATCTCAAACATTCAAAGTGTGAGTGGTACATGGAATAGTTTCTATGATATCGTTGAAAGCCCTGATGAGGCACCTGGTATTTCCTATTTATTTATAGGACTCTCTGATGGAGCTGGTATTAACCTAGAAAATGGAGAGGAAACACTCCTACTAACCTTCCAAGTTCCTGGCGATTGTCCTGATACCTTAGGATTGATTGATAATCGAATGGATCCCTATAATATTATGATTTATAACGGGACAGGAAATAATAGTGATAATAGTAATCCCGGTATGGATTTATCCACCTTTAACTCCAGTACAGGAGCGGTGCATAATTGGCTCGGGAATTATAATACAAGGGCTTTTAGTTGTGATGATTGTGATGAAGATGGTATTGCAGATGGTCTTGAAGATACAGATGGAGATGGCATGTTTTCTCCAGGTGATACTTCTGATATTTGTGATGTTTGTGACCCTAATGGTGTTAACTTTTATACGGCGACTTTAATTGGTGGAGATACCTTGACTCAATGTGGAGCAGCAGGAGAGGATTCTATTGCCTTGATGGTGGATATCACAGGTGGTTGGTCTCCGTTTGTTGTTACTTTAGAAGAAACGAACAATATCACAGGTGCTAAAGATACCCTAGTATTTACGGATTATGAAGTAGGGAATCGGATTTATGTTTCTCCTGATTCTACTGCGGATTATCGAATTGTTACAATTACGGATAGACCTCCAAGTACAGGTATTCAAGGAATGATTGTTTGTACCATAGATTCGGATAGTTTATTCGATACCATTAGGGTTACGGTAGAAGGACCTTTGGATTTTGAGAATTCATCAGATGCACATCCAGCAGATTATACAGCGTGTAATCTGGATACTTTATTTTTTGATGTAGATGCAATCAATAATGGAGATGGGGTAATCTTATACCAATGGCAGGTTAGTACTGATTCTACGGACGTTAATTTATGGAGCGATATTGAAAATGGAACACCTTATGCTTTTGCGACTACTGATTCTTTGGTAATTAGTAATCCCTTGGGACTCGATGGCCTGTTTTATCGGGCGAAAGTTTATACGCCTTCGTGTGATACTATTTTTTCTTATGCGGCTCAATTAGGTGTCGATGGACCTTTTATTGTTGATACAGAAGCGGAAGACGCTATTCTCTGTGCTTTAGAAGATGAAATATATTTCTTTACAGAAACCTCAGTCGGACAAGGAAATTTCAATAGAAGATGGCAAGTAAGCCAAGATACAGGGCAAACTTGGATGGATGTTGTAGATGATGCGATTCATGACATTACTACCGCTACTGTTCCAGGAGGACCTGGGATTGAAAATATTTATCACGATACCTTATATATTCGATTACCAACCGCTAGTATGAATAAATGGCAATACCGAATTGCAGCAGTTGGAGATAATATTAATGCTTGTACAGAAATCTATACAGAGGAAGCAACATTGACGGTTGAAGGGGAGATTAATATCGTACCTGGATTCCAGCCTGTAGATGTAGCTATCTGTTCTGATACTACTGCTTGTTTTGGCGTAGTGGTTAGCAATGCAGCTAGTCAAGGCGAAATCCTATACCAATGGTATGTATTAGAAAGAGGTTTAGCGGATATTCCAAGTAACTGGGCAGCAGTTGCTAATGATGGTACTTACTCTGGGGCTCGATCGGATACTTTATGTGTAACCAATCCGATTGGTCGAGATAGTTTCCAATATCGAGTAGAAATTCAAACCACACATTGTGCGATCAAAACTTCTAGTTCAGCTACTTTAAATGTAGATGGACCAATCCAGTTTGACCTAAATGCAATTGATGTAACGGTTTGTGCAGGAGAAGATCGAAATGATTTTGCGTACAGAACCTTGATGGGACAGGGCGTATTAAATAGAAGATGGCAAGTAAATAGAAATGATGGCAATGATTGGGTTGATTTGACCATTGCAGATACTTTTTCTGTAGGAATTGATTCTGTGACTACAGGATTACCTGCTGGTTTTGAAAAAGCCTATTTGGATACTTTACATATAGATACGGCTGCTCACTACATGGATCAATGGCAGTTTAGGTTAGCCGTAATTGGAGCGAATGAAGCTAATTGTTCAGATGTTTATTCTAACGAGGCAACTTTAACCGTTGAAGGTAAATTATCTGTAGACGTACAACCAGTTGATGTACAGATTTGTTCTGATACAACGGCTTGTTTCGGGGTAACTATAGGAAGTGAATCTAATTCTGGCTTGATTGAATACCAATGGTATGCTTTGGCAAGAGGTTTAGATGCGAATAATCCTGCTAACTGGGAGACCTTAACAAATGACGGTACTTACTCTGGTGTTCGTGCGGATACTTTATGTGTAACCAACGTTATTGGACGAGATAGTTTTACTTATCGAGTAGGTATCAAGACTGAATTCTGTGATACGATTACTTCTGGGCATGCGACGCTAAGAATTGATGGACCAATTCGATTTGATACCAATGCGGATGATGTTACTGTTTGTGCGAAGGAAGATCCTAATTTCTTTGCTTATAAAACCTTGATGGGACAGGGATTATTGAATAGAAGATGGCAAGTAAGTACAGATACGGGACAAACATGGACGGATGTCGTTTATCATGTAGATAGTGTTTATACGGCGGCAGCTGATTCTTCTACTGCGGCTATAGATCTAGATCCTGGTTTTGAGAAAGCTTATTTTGATACTTTATATATTGATACGGCTGCTGCTTACATGAATCAATGGCAATACCGTTTGGCAGCAATTGGTTTTAATAGCAATAATTGTGCAGATACTTATGCTAGAGAAGCTACCTTAACGGTAGAAGGAGAAATTTCTATTGCACCAGGTTTTCAGCCAATGGATGTAGCGCTTTGCTCTGATACCGCGGCATGTTTTGGCGTACAGATTATCAATATAGCCAATCAAGGAATCGTTAATTACCAATGGGAAAAATTAGACAAAGGAGAAGATCCTAATGTGGATGCTAACTGGGAAGTACTTTCTTCGAGCGACGGTCGATATGCAGGTGTTCGTTCGGATACGATGTGCGTATTATTTATCGCAGGTCAAGACAGCACTCAATATCGAGTTAGAATTAACACAGGACTTTGTGGAGATGTACTGTCTGAAACTGCTTTATTAGAAGTAGACGGACCAATCGAACATCTAGCCGATCCTCAGGATGCAACAATATGTGCCGTCGAAGATGCCGTTTCTTTTACTTCAGCGACTTCAATAGGTCAAGGACAGATGCTGACTCGTTGGGAAGTAAGTGTTGATACGGGAAAAACATGGAATTTAGTAGATCTAAACTTGGCTATTTATAGTGAAGGAAGAGGTATTGAAGAAAACGGCTCTACAGGAGATTTAGCAGATAGTATCTATTATGATACCTTATATATTAGTGATGTGGTATTTACCATGAACCAATGGCAGTATAGAAATGTAGCGAGTGGTATTACAGGGAATGGTTGTAATGATGTACCTTCTGATGGGGCTATCCTATCCGTTGAAGGGTTAATCTTTATTACAGATGATCCTGACAATGTCAATATCTGTTCTGATACGGCGGCTTGTTTCGGTGTAACCGTTAGTAATCAAACAGATAGAGGTAATATTCAATTCCAATGGGAAGCTCAGCGACCTGGTACAACCGATTGGATTACATTGACTTCTGCGAGTGGACGTTATGGTGGTGTGAAATCTGATACTCTTTGTGTGAATAACGTGATTGGTTTAGATAGCTTTGCTTATCGAGTGCGTATTTTCACCGACCAATGTGCGAATGTCTATTCTGATTCTGCGGTATTGAGTGTTTCTGGACCAATTATTTTTGAAGAGAACCCACAAGATGTAGCTGTTTGTGCAGCAGAAGATGCGACTTTCTTTAGCTCAGAGGCAACAATCGGAGAAGGTGGTTTAACCACTAGATGGCAAGTGAATAAAAACGCTGGTGCAGGCTGGGAAGATGTAGATGTTAATGAAGCGATTTATAGTACCAATAGCTCGAAAGAGGCCAATATTCTAGCCTCGATTGATAGTACCTATTACGATACCTTATTCTTAGATGCAGCTGCTACCGCAGGTATGGATCAATGGCAATATCGAATCGTAGCCAATGGCTTGAATGGAGTGAGTTGTCAAGATATTAATTCTGATGCAGCTATTCTAACGGTTAATGGACCATTACATGTTGATGCTCATCCAAGAGATACAACCGTTTGTTCAGGTCAACCTGCACTTTTTGACGTAACTCCAAGAAATGATGCTTCTGGCGTGATTCGATATCAATGGCAACGAAAAGTATCAAGTGGTGCTTGGGTCGATTTAGGTGTAAATGAAATTTATAATGGGGTAAGAGATAGTATTTTAAGTATTAGTGATGTCGCAAAAGTAGTGGCGGGTGTAAGTGGTGTAGATAGTGCTTTTTACCGAGTGGCGCTTTTTACAACCGAGTGTGATAGCATCTATTCGGATTCTGCTCAACTAAGAGTAGAAGGACCATTTGTTTTTGGTACAGCGGCGGATAGCCCACACGATACTGTCGTTTGTGCAGGGGAATCGATTATCTTTAACGCTAATCCAAGAAATGATGGATTTGGAGAAATGCTTTATGATTGGAAAGTGTCGGTTGATGGAACCAATTTTGTTTCTGTCGGTAGTTTGGTTGGTTTAATGGGAACATTCTCTGGGGAAAACACCACTCAGTTGACCGTAAATCCTACGGTAGCCGATCACTTCTTACTGGATAGTACCTTCTGGCGATTAGATATTACGTCTTCTGCTTGTGCAGATGCAACGAGTTCTCTAAGAGCCTTATTAAGAGTGGATGGAGATATCGTCTTTGATTTACATCCTCAAGATACGACTAACTGTGCAGACAAAGGGGTTATTTTCTTTGCGAATGTAACTAATAATGGCTACACAGGACAGGATGGTCTTCGATTTCAATGGCAAGAACTAGAACATAATGGATCAGGTATCTGGCAGAATGTGCTAAATGAAGGCGTCTATAATGGTGCTTCTACTGATACTTTAAGTATAGATATTACAACTGGTTTAGATTCTAATCAGTATAGAATGATTGTATGGACTTCTGTCTGTAATCAAGATACGTCGGATGCTGCTTATCTGATTGAAGAAGGATCGACTAGCTTTACAGATCATCCAGAAGATGTCATTATTTGTTCTGGTGAAATGACTTCTTTTGCAGCTAGAGTTGTAAATTCTACAGGACAAGGAATTAATGTAATGAATTGGCAAATTAGTACGAATAATGGAATTAATTGGAGAAATATTGATCCTATAAGTGAACCACTATTCTCTGTCAATGGGGCTGGACCAACGGCTACTGGCGATTCTACTGCTACTACCTTGTCGGATACCTTATTTGTCAGTAATGTAAGAGGTATGCAAGGGTATCGTTTCCGTGCTGCTGTTACTAGTACTTATTGTGATACGGTTTTCTCTCAATTAGCTAAATTGACCGTAGAAGGGCCATTTACTGCGACTTTGACTGGACCTGCGACTGTTTGTGCAAATATTGGCGTAAACATAGAAGCAGAAGTAGTGAATGAAGGAGCTGGACTTCCTGTCTTAACTTGGCAATGGAAAGCGCCTAGTGATCCTGGATTCACCGATATTTCTACGACATGGGATATTTTCAATGGAGAACAAACGAATGGTATTGGCTTAAAAGTATTGAGCATTGATTCAGTATTGAATGAAAATTCAAGAGAGAATTTACCAGCAGGCGTAGATACTTTCTACAACTTTGATCAATATGAATTCCGTTTATCCATTGTTTCTGATACTTGTGATGTGGCTGTTTTTTCCGATACATTTACCCTAAATGTAGTTGCAGATACGATCGGTGGTTGTGACTGGGATTTAGACGGTCTGACGAACACGGTTGATTTAGATGATGATAATGATGGATTGACGGATAGTGTTGAACATTATATTACCACTTACGCTGGTTCTGAACCACAAGATTCTGTAGCTCAATTTGATACAGATACAGATAACAACTCTGTTACGGATGATGAAGAAGATGCAGATGAAGATACGATTAGTAATGGAGAAGAAGTAGATGATGATGATGGAGATGGCGACGCAGATGGAGTCAATACGACTACTGGTGTGTTTACAGGTTTCCCTGCAATGCCAGATCCGAATGATGAAGATCCAGACGATATTTTCAATGGTGATCCATTAGACCCTTGTGATCCGATTCTGAGTCCGAGTTGTATTGGAGTCGTTTTAGATCTTAACGTCAAACTACAAGGTGCGATGCCAGCTTTAGGTCGTGATTTAACAGATGCTGTATTAATGAATGATGATTTAAGAAGTAAAAATTTATTACCAAGAGTATCTCCTTACGAAGATTTTTATGTCCTTGATTCTTTAAATACAGTCGTACCTGCTTTTGTGCATGTAAAACGAGATAGCGTATTAGAAGAAATACCTCAACCAGATAGTGCGGCAGTATTCGGATCGACGGGATTTGTTGGTGCTGACCCCGGTAATGCAGTAGTCGATTGGGTCTTTGTAGAAATTAGAGATGGATCTAAGTTAGACAGTATTGTAACAACTAGAGCTGCTTTACTACAAAGAGATGGAGATATTAGAGATCATAGAGTATTTACCGATCCAAGAAAGATGGACGCAGATGGTTATGCTTACTTGACCTTTGATAGCACTTTAGCAGGGGATTATTATGTATCTGTTCGACATAGAAATCACCTTGGGGTGATGACGAATGATGCAGGGTTGTTCTCTCCAATTGTTACTAGAGTGGACTTCTCTCATAAAGACTTTAATGCTTTAGGTATTCACTCTGAAAGAATGAATTTCGATAGTACCGAACAGTATTTATGGGCTGGAGATGTTACTTCGGATAGGAAAATTATTTACCAAGGTCCTGGTAATGATGTAGATGAAATGTTCTTCCGAGTAATCGCAGAACCCAATAATACGGATTTACTAGATAACTATATTGTTCCCGGTTATTACCGAACGGATTATAATATGGATGGTAATTCTATCTTCCAAGGACCTAGAAACGACAGGCAAATGCTTATTTTCCAAAGTATCCTACAGTTCCCAGATAATCAAGTCAAAAAACTGGCGAACTATGTAATACTCGAACAGCTACCGTAATTGAAGCAAAGAAGAGTATCGGATACCTTTTTAAGTATCCGATACTTTTAATCTGCTTAGTGGTAGTCTCATAAGTTCATTTTTGAAAAAAATCAAAATAAAGTTCTAAAACCTTCTTTTTGCACAATACTTTCCCCCTCTGGAGGGGGGTAGGGGGAGGATTTCGATACTTTAATCGGTTTTACTTATGATACAGCCTTAAGCTATAATTATTTATTCCCTTTTTGAGATGAATCACCTAGTTCATCCTGAAAAAATAACCTACTAACCTTTTAACTAATTAAGCACATTTCTTAGAGCTAATTCTCGGTTTTTGATAGAAGAATACGCCAAGAAATGTGCCTCATTACCACTTTAAAAGGTAAATGTTTTAACAATGCAAATTAATAAATCACTACTGAGGAGTTGCTTATTATTGGTTGGGCTGTTTTTTTATAGCCTAGCTAGTTTTGCGCAAATAGAATTTACCCTACAATTGGAGGCAGATGGGGTGACCTATACCGCTTACGCCAAACCACCCGATGGGTCTATTATTTCTTCTAATACGATTACTGGAACAGGACAAGTAACTATTGTAGTGCCGACTGGGTTTCAGTTGATTGATTTTCAGAGCCTTGGTGGCGATTGGGATGGTGGAAGCACTGTAGTTAATCAACCAATTGAAGATCCAACGCATGATTATATTTCCTTTGGTTTGATCGGAGATAGAGTCACAAAAGCAGTTTACGGAGGAGGGCAAGAAACGGCTTTGTTCTCGTTTAAAAGTGACGGTGGCTGTGTTGGTTTACTTCGATTAATTGATAATAAAACAGATATTTTTGCGCAATTACCCAACTCCGAAAATTCCAATCCTGGTAACGAATTAGGGGTGATTGATTTAGGGAATAGCTTAGCGCGATTTAGGTATTCCCAAAATTATGAGCCTTTTGCCGCTGATTGTGAGGATAATGATGGAGACGGCATCCCAAATGGTTTAGAGGATATTAATGGAAATGGGGTGCATGATGCAGGAGAATCAGATTTAAATAACCCAGATACAGATGGTGATAATATTGGGGATGGCGAAGAAGATACCAACCTTAATGGAATGACGGATGATGGAGAAACGGATGCCCTAGATAAATGTGATCCGAAGATAACAGACCCAAGTTGTGATTTTGATGGCGATGGCATTCCTAATGAAACCGATCCAGATGATGATAATGATGGGGTAAATGATGTAGATGACGTAGACAAGTTTGATCCATTGTCTGATTCTGATTTTGATACGGTAGCAGATTCTACCGAAACGGCGGATGGAAGCGACCCTTTAGATCCTTGTGTACCTAGTAATACTGTTGCAGCTTGTAATGGAGATGATGACGACGGAGATGGATTTTTTGCAGGTATTCCGGAGACAGACCCTTTATTTGATACAGATGACGCAGATCCATGTGTACCAAGTAATGCGTCTCCTACCTGTGATTTAGATGGAGATGGAATTATTAACCAACAAGATGAAGATGATGATTCGGATGGGGTACTAGATGTAGATGACGTAGATCCGTATGACCCAAATTCTGATTCGGATGGTGATGGTATTTCAGATGATATAGAATCAGGCGATAATGATATTTACGATGCTGGTTTTGATACCAATCCATTAGATGCGGATAGTGATAATGATGGCATTTTGGATGGGGTGGAAGACACCAACCAAAATGGTACTAGAGATCCAGGAGAAACAGATCCTTTAGATATGGATTCGGATGATGATGATTTAAATGATGGGGAAGAAGATGCGAACCAAAACGGTATGCAAGATGATGGAGAAAGTGATCCATTAGATATTTGTGATCCAGAAGCGATTTTCCCAAGTTGTGATTTTGACGGAGATGGACTCATTAATTCTCTTGATCCTGATGATGATAATGACGGGGTGGCAGATGAAAGTGATATTGATCCTTATGATCCAGATTCAGATTCTGATAAAGATGGCTTGACGGATATAGATGAAACGGGTGGAGATGGAATGTATGATCCTGCCACGGATAGTAATCCGTTAAACGCTTGTGACCCGAATGTGAATACTACGCTTTGTATAAAAATTGATGGGGATGGCGATTTATTTTATCCTAACTATCCTTTTGATCACGAAAATTATGATCCAGATGATACCGATCCTTGTGTCCCTAATTTTATGGCAACTGCCTGTGATTTTGATAACGATGGGATTCCCAATGGTACAGATGACGATGACGATGGCGATGGGGTGGCAGATTTAAATGATATAGAAAACTTTAATCCAAATTCTGATTCTGATGGAGATAATATTCCTGATATTGTAGAAACAGGAGGAGATGGTGTCTATAATCCAGAAACGGATACCAATCCATTGGATGATGATACCGATAATGATTTTATTCCTGATGGCGTAGAAGATGCTAACCAAGATGGTATTCAAAACGCAGGAGAGACAGATCCTTTAAAGAACGATACGGATGGCGATGGTTTATTAGATGGACAAGAAGATGCCAACCAAAATGGCGTCATAGATGACGGTGAATCTGATCCGACCAACCAATGTGACCCACTAGTAGCCGATGCTGGACAATGTGATACAGACGGAGATGGATTAGTAGATGATGATGATCCAGATGATGATAATGATGGGGTGTTAGATGGAGATGATGCAGATCCAGTTGATCCAAATTCTGATTCTGATAATGATGGCATTACAGATGTTATTGAAACTGGTAACGATGGTAGTTATGATCCAGGTGTAGATTCAAATCCATTAGACCCAGATACAGATGGCGATGGTATATTAGATAATGTAGAAGATGCCAATTTAAATGGAGAAGTTGATCCTGGAGAAATAGATCCTGCTAATGCAGATACGGATGGTGATGGCGTAGCAGATAACGATGAAGACATTAATCTGAACGGGGTACAAGATAATGGAGAGTCTGATCCAACGAATATTTGTGACCCAATTCAAACAGATCCTACTTGTGATTTTGATGGAGATTCTGTTATTAATTCAGAAGATCCAGATGATGATAATGATGGAGTGGCAGATGAAGATGATGTCGATCCATTAGATCCTAATTCTGATTCTGATGGTGATGGTATTTCAGACGATGTGGAAACGGGAGAGGATAGCGTTTATCATCCCGAAACAGATACAAATCCATTAGATGCTGATACCGATGATGATGGCGTAAACGATGGAGACGAAGTATCGGATGGAAGTGATCCATTCAATCCTTGTGATCCAAGTTCAGCGAATACTGCTTGTCAAGATGGAGCAACGGATGAAGATGGAGACGGTTATTTCGGTGATTTTCCATCAGATGACCCACAATTCGATCCAGATGATGCCGATCCATGTGTACCAGACAATCAATCACCAACTTGTGATTTTGATGGAGACGGTACAGCGAATGCGGATGATACCGATGATGATGGTGATGGTGTTGCGGATGCCGATGATGTAGACCCTTTTGATCCAAATTCTGATTCTGATAATGATGGCATTACAGATGACGTAGAAACAGGCGAAGATGATGTTTATACGGTAGGAACAGATACCGACCCTCTAGATAATGATACGGATGATGATGGTATTTTAGATGGTATAGAAGATACCAATGGAAATACCATTCAAGATCCTGGAGAAACAGATCCATTAAACCCAGATACGGATGGGGATGGTATTAATGATGGCATAGAAGATGCCAATCAAGATGGAAATTTAAATGATGGAGAATCTGATCCACTAACGCTTTGTGATCCGAATACAACTTTCGATGAGTGTGATTTTGATGGGGATGGTATTGATAATGCCAATGACCCAGATGATGATGCAGATGGTGTAGCCGACGAACAAGATGCTGATCCTTTTGATCCAAACTCTGACTCGGATTCTGATGGAATTACGGATACAGAAGAAACAGGTGGCGATGGTACTTATAATCCTGCACAGGATAGTAACCCATTAGATGGCTGTGATCCTGATCCTAATTCATCTGCTTGTCAATCTGTGGATGAAGATGGAGATGGGTTCTTTACCAATCTTCCCGATACAGATCCAACCTTTGATCCAGATGATGCGGATCCTTGTGTACCGAATCCTGCTAATGGAGACTGTGACTTAGATGGTGATGGAGCAATAAATACAGAGGATACGGATGATGATGGAGATGGCGTTGCCGATACAGATGATGTAGATCCATTTGATCCAAATTCTGATTCCGATTTTGATGGAATTCCTGATGATATTGAAACGGGCGAAGATGATGTTTATACCGCTGGAACGGATACCGACCCATTAGACATTGATAGTGATGATGATGGGATTCAAGATGGGGTGGAAGATGCCAACCAAAACGGTACACAAGATGCTGGCGAAACCGACCCATTAAATCCAGATTCTGACGGAGATGGTATTGAGGATGGGGTGGAAGATGCGAACCAAGATGGTACAGTCAACGGTAATGAATCTGATCCATTACAATTCTGTGATCCGAATATGGATCACCCTGATTGTGATGAATGTGATTTAGAACCAACGTTAGCAACTTGTGATTTTGACGGAGATGGTCTAAGCAACGAAATTGATCCTGATGACGATGCGGATGGGGTAGATGATGATCAAGATGCGGATCCATTCGATCCAACTTCAGATTCTGATAATGATGGCATTCCTGATAATGTAGAAACAGGTGATGATGGGGAGTATACTCCTGGTGAGGATACCAATCCATTAAGCAATGATACAGATAATGATGGTTTACCTGATGGTATAGAAGATGCCAACCAAAATGGTCAAGTAGACGATGGCGAAACCGATCCTCAAAACCCAGATTCTGATGAAGATGGTATTGTGGATGGAATTGAGGACACGAATGGCAATGGTCAAGTTGATCTTGGGGAAACTGACCCATTAAATACTGATTCTGATGATGATGGTATATTAGATGGAGATGAAGACTTAAATGGGGATGGTATTATTACATCAGGGGAATCAGACCCAGCTAATCCTTGTAGTCCACCTGTAGAAGGTTGTTTGCCGCCACCTTGTATAGAAAATGGTATTACTGATCCTACCTGTGATTATGATGGTGATGGTATACCTAATGGGGAAGACCCAGACGACGATAACGATGGCATTTTAGATGTTGATGAAGATACAGATTTAGATGGTGATTTAACCAATGATGATACGAATGGTGATGGTATTCCAGATTTCTTAGATGACGAACCATTTGTTTTCGTCAACATGCGTGTTTACTTACAAGGTGCTTATGATCACCGAACGACCTTGCTGATGAGAGATCAATTACGAGCGAAAGGATATGTGCCAACGCAAGAACCATACAGTACGATTCAACTTGGTTTATACAAGCCGTTTACGCATGTGGGCAAAGGTGGTGGTGAAACCATTAAAGATGCTAGTGTATTGGACGATAAAGGAGAAAATTCTATCGTTGACTGGATTTTCTTAGAATTAAGAAGTGCAGCTGATAATACAGAAGCCATAGAAACGAAGGCTGCTTTGATTCAAAGAGATGGAGACATAGTGGATGTAGATGGAGAAAGCCCAGTTTATTTCCCTGTAGCGGAGGGCACAGATTACTATATCGTGATTAAGCATAGAAACCACTTAGGTATTATGACAAAAGATCCAGTTGTAATGGATCGAAACTTACTCGCACCAATCGCCCTAGACTTTACCGATGGTTCTGCACCAATTCACGGTGAACATGGTATGCGAACAAAAGATTTAGACGGTAAATTTGCCCTTTGGGGAGGAAATACCGATGGCAATAGATTCATTATTTTCCAAGGTAGTGGGGTTGGTATTCCTGATTCGGATGGTATCTTCTTCACGATTTTTGGCGACGAAACGAATAACCCACCTAAGTACAACCACATTTCAAACGGTTACTCTTTGAGTGATTGTAACTTGGATGGAGACATTAAATACCAAGGTGGAGATAATGATATTGATGATTATATTTTCTTCAATGTCTTTAGTCATCCTAATAATAGCGAAAATTTCTTCACCAACTTCTTTATTGAAGAACAGGTGCCAGAAAGGAAGTAAAGAAATGAGAAGTCAGACCGTTTATTTCATAAACTGTCAGAAGTGAGAAGTCAGATAAATAAGTGCAAAATTCAATAATTGCATCCATTTATCTTATAGAATCTGACTTCTGACAGAAAATTTTAATTTTCGGTCTGACTTCTGACTTCTCAATAAAAACTATCACTCACATCACTAAACCTATACTAAAAAAATGGCGAGAATTTTAAAAGCACTAATCATTTTGGTTATTAGTACCGCGACTCTCCCCGCACAAGTAAAATTTTTACTTGATTACAATGCAATGACAGATGAATACACGGTCTCGATGATGCCAGAAAGGACTTGGTATCCACCAGACAACCTGACCGCTACTGGACAAGTTACCTTGAAAGCAACGACGGGACAATTTTTTGTCAAGGATATCAAAAGTTATGTAGAAGGAACGCAATGGATTCCTGGCGGCAGGGTAGATAGTCCAAACGAAAGCCCTAGGTATGATTATGTCTTTTTTAGTCTAAGAACACTAGGATTGGTAGAAATGCCTTATAAAGCTTTTAAAAAAACAAAGCTGTTCACTTTTACTATTGAAGCCAATTGCGCTAGAGAAGTCATGTTGGTCAATAATACAGAAGATGCTTTTTTACCGCCGAATTCTAGAAGTGTGAACATTGGTAATTCACTTGGTGCAGTCGGCGCTAATGGGGAAGCTTATATTGGCAATATAAGCGATTTACCTATTTTCTGCCCTTATGCAGCTCCTCCTAAACAGGAGACAATCCTTCCAGTTACAGATAATCATACGCCGTTTCAAATTACCGAATCAGCGCTTGAATTGATGGATGAAAAATTACTCTATCCAAACCCGACCATTAACGACGTAAATTTGCAGTTTACTTGGAAGGGACAAATTGGACAAAAAGATATTTTAGTATACAATGAAGCAGGCGAACTCGTTCGCTCCTTTCAACAAGACTTGCAACAAGGCCGCAATAATTTCACCTTGGATGTTAGCAAATTAGGCAATGGCATTTATGATTTCCTTTTAGTAGATAAGCTTAAAGAACAAACTTTATCGCTAGGGAAGGTTATTAAAATCCAATAAGGTAACAGGTTTTAGGTGCTAGGTTTCAGGTCAAGATGTAATTACGTCTAACCTGACACCCGACATCTAATACCCAGCACCTTCATTTAATTAAGGAACAAATCTTCACCCTATATTTTAAACCTAAATGATTTCGTTCGAAGAACCAACTAACAACGAAATCGGTACTCACATTGGACTTGAAAAACGGAATAGGCGACTATTCCAACAATAAAGCGTAAAGGAAAGTGTATTGGCCGAATTGGAAAGTTTAGCTAGTATACCCCTTTCGCTTTTATTGTATCATCAAGTTACTTGATAATAGGCTAATTACTGAGCAAACACTTACCCGAACAATTTAGACACACAACACTCAGTAATAATGAAAACCATTTATCAAAAGGCAATCTGCTGTACCTATTTACTTTTAGCTATTTTTTTGCTAGGAAAAGTAAAAGCAATGCCTTTTTTAACGACCGAAATTTGCTATAATGGCATAGACAATAATGGAGATGGGGCTATAGATGACGCTGATCCATTATGTAAAATCATTCGAGTCACCACTACCGCAGATGTGCTAGATGGAGATGTTTCTTCGGTGGATAACTTACTCAATAATCCTGGAATAGATGGGGCGATCTCTCTCCGAGAAGCCATCACGGCTACGCAAGCACCAGCGAGTGGTTTTATTTTTTATACCATAGGCTTTAATTTTCCAAATTACGATGCAGGACATTTTTATTATCAAGATGATAACATTCCGAATCAAGTAACCGAGGCAAATCGAGTCAGCACAACCAGTATAGATGATTCTACTTTAGGAGATAAAGATGTAGATTATCCTAGAAGTTGGTTTCAACTGACCATAAACAGCGCCTTACCTCCGTTATGCGATAATGTGTTAATTGATGGTTATGATTTGCGACAAACGCAGATGAATGAAAATGAGCTTGGGAAGACCTTAAATACGGCGATTCGGTTAGAAATTGTAGCCGCAGGCGATTTTCCTATTTTTACGATTAATGAAGCTAAAAGTGAAGCCAATCAGGTCATCATTCGAGGACTAAGTTTAAATGGGCGTCAGGAAATGATTCAAATCAATGAAAGTAGTAATGGAATGGTTTGGTTGTATGGTAATTATTTTGGGCTGACACCAACTGCCTTAGCTCAAAAAAATACGCAAAAAAGCCTAATTGATATTCAACACACCAATCGTTCCGTTATTATCGGTAGTAATGCAGATGGAACTAATGATGAAGGGGAAACCAATTTATTTGCAGGGACAATCAATGGTCAATCCGCAATTTTTTCAACAAATGCGACACAGTTACAGGTTAATCAAAATTACTTTGGCGTTGGTTTAAAAACAATCAATAAATTAAATGGAAGCGAAGGAACAGCCATAAAATCCATTGGTGGACAGGATAATAAATTTAGCCACAATATTATTAGTTTTTATGAAACGGGGTTTGATTTATATGAATCTGACGGAGATACCATTGCAGAAAACGCCATTGGAGTTTATGCCGAAAGTAATAATGATTTAATCATCAGCAATGAAGGGGGAATTAGTAACCGTTGTCAAGATTTAGTCATCACCAAAAATACAATTGCGAATAGTCAAAAAGGCTGGCATTTTTTGGCGACTAAAAATAGCCAATTTACCAAAAATGAAGTCTATCAGCAGTTGACAGTAGGACTAAATATCGTCAATGAAGCCAATGACCCTACTCAAAAAAATGAAAATAACTTTGTTTATCAAAATAAAATTCATCATAACTTAATCGGCATTTTAATTGGTCAAAATGCAACGGACAATATGCTATTACAAAATAGTATTTATGCTAATGCAAGTATAGGCATTGATATAAGCGCAGCAGGCATTAATGCAGATGGTATTACTCTCAACGATTTAAATGATACAGACAGCGGGCCACAACAATTTTTGAATTTCCCAATTTTAACGGTTACTAATTATACAAATACCACAGCAACGGTTGCCGTAAGTTTAGATATTGATGATAGCTATGAAGACCAAGAAGGCTATCGAATAGAATTCTTTGCCAATAGTTCGTCAATGGATCGAGGCGGAGAAATTTATTTAGGGTATTTAGATGTAGGGGGAGATGTTAATAATGCAGCAATAACTTTACCCTTACCTGAATCGGTATTAGCTAGTTACCATATTTCGGCAACAACTTCGATTATTAAGATTGCTGTTTTTACCAACTTAGTACCAGCATTAGCTTTTGCGGCGACTTCTGAATTTAGTGCGTCTGTACCTTTACCACCAGCAGAAATTTGTGGTAATAATATGGATGATGACGGAGATGGATTAGTAGATTGTGATGATCCTGATTGTGCTAACTTTCTAGAAGCAGGTACTATTCAAGGGGCAGAAGCAACTTGTTTCCAATCTTTTTTGCCAACGATTATCCACAATGTTAGTACACCAACTAGTGATCCTAGAATTACAGCCTTTTATCAATGGGAACAAAGTACCGATAATGGCGAAACTTGGGAGGAGATTAATAGAGCTACGGCGGTCTCTTATTTTCCTCCAATAATTACGCAGACAACTTTGTATCGGCGGTTGGTGAGAAAAAATGAATGTAATGATTGGGTAGCATCCAATACGATAGAGAAAAAAATTAAACCTATTCCAGTTGCGAATATAATGACTATTCCTGCGGAAAACGGAGGGGATCTTTGCGCCAATGTACCTTATGTTTTTGCAGCCGAAAACGCAGGTGCTTTTGCTAACTATACTTGGAACTTTGGGAGATATGCTACTCCCAGTACCTCAACTAGACAAGCGCCTACAGCGATAACTTATACAACACCCAATGCCAATACCGATACGCTCCAGTCTATTATACTGGAAGTAGAACTAGATGGCTGCACCAATTCAGATACAACAACTCACAATATTCACCCATTATTGCAGATCCAAAATGTCAGTGTCACCCAACCAACGAGTTGTGGTGGTACTGACGGATCTATTTTGCTTAGTATTAGCGGTGAAGCCGATCAATGTATTGCTGTCAGTATTGATGGTGGCAATACTTACTTACCAGACAATCAATTTACGATTAATAATTTAGCAGCAGGTGCTTATCCACTATTTGTGCGTTACTGTGCGTTAGATTGTGCCATTGATGGCGGAATCATCAACCTCTCCGACCCTGCTGCCATTCGAGCGAATGACGACGAAATTATTGGGTCTTGTCCAGGTGTTTTGTTCCAAGGAAACGTGGCGAATAATGATACTTTAGGAGATAATCCTGTATTTTCCTTAGCTGCTGATGCTACCTACGGTCGAATTACTTTAGCCCAAACCGGACAATTTATTTATACCCCGATCTCGAATGCTTGTGGAGCAGATCAATTTTCTTATAAAGTTTGTAATGGCAATACAGGATGTTGTGCGACGGCTACGGTCAACGTAACTTTTGGAGATGATACGCCACCTACTTTTGGAGATTTACCACTAGACTTAACAATTGGTTGGGCGGATGAAATTCCTGCAAAAGCGACGGTTCAGGCTTTCGATAATTGCCCAACAACAGACTTGTTTTATGAAGAAAATAGTACCCAAAACAATACAACTTGTGGACAATATGATTATCTAATTACCAGAACTTGGATTGCTACAGATCAATGTGGTAATTCTACCAACCACGTCCAAACAATTAGCGTAGTAGATGAAACGACGCCTGATATTTTTCGCATTCATACCTTACCAAATGGTAAAAAGATGGTTGCAGGCGTGATAGAATTTACCAGCGAACATTGGAAGACCGTTTATTTACCTATCAATTTTGCAGAAAACCCCATTGTTTTTACGCAATTGCTTACTAATAATGAAGCGACAGCAGCGACTGTAAGATTGCGTAATGTTACCGAGAACCAATTTGAAATTCGCCTACAAGAAGCGGCAACGGATGATGGGATACATTTAAAAGAATCGGTAGCTTGGATGGCTATGGAAACGGGCGAACAAACCGCTAATTATCATTGGCAAGCAGATACGATCCCGCTAACCCATAGCTGGACCACTATTCCTTTTACCCAGAGATTTGACAATATTCCACTTCTATTTGCCAATATGCAAACAACTAGAGATGCGGATGCGGCTACGGTTAGAAATACGAGTGTGAATTGGACCAACGGACGATTGAGGTTACAAGAAGAAAATTCTGAAGGGATAAATACGGCACACGCTTCGGAAACCGTCGCCTACTTAGCGATTGCTGATACAGGCAATTTAAGTAACCAAACAGGTGGAATTATTGGGGAAACGGGTCGAGTTAAAACAACAAGTGACTGGTTTACGATTACTTTAGATAACACTTATAATAACCCCGTAATTATTGCGAACAGTTTGTCTATTGACGATTTTGATCCTGCTACGGTGCGTATTCAAAATGTAACCAATAATAGTTTTGAAGTGAGGGTAGAAGAATGGAGTTATTTAGATGGGGAACACCGCACCGAGACCATTGGTTATTTAGTAATAGAAGGTAGTTTGCCCTTAGAAACGCCAACGGATTTTTGTGATGCCAATAGTATTCAATTAGATTTTTCTGATGAATTAATTGCCCTAGATAATACGGGACAATTTTTGCCAATAACTTATGATGAACGCATTAGTTTTACGGGAACCGAACAAATAATCCACCGAGATTGGTCGGCAACAGATGTATGCGGGAATATTGGCGTAGCGACCCAAACCATCGCTTGCCCTGGCATTGCTTTAAAAGCAAAAACGATGCTGCATGGGGCCTTAATTGGCAGCAATGATTCTAACTTAATGCGAGATGATTTGCGCAAAGCAAACCTAATTCCATTAGTAGAACCCTATACGGACTTAAACGGATTTGAGCATGTTGGAGCGAGTGGGGGAGAAATGCTAAGAGAAGATTTATTGACTATTGAAGGTGCTGATGCTATTGTTGATTGGGTGCTTTTAGAATTGCGGAGTCGATTGGATAAAAGTCATGTAGTGGCGAGTGCGGTAGGATTGGTGCAAAGAGATGGAGATATTATTTCTAATAGGGGCGATTCATTAATTGTATTCCCTAGTGCGGTTCCTAGTAGTTATTATGTAGCGGTGCGGCATCGCAATCATATTTGTATGCTTAGTAATTCAACGCAAACATTTACAAATGATAATGTACCCAATTTAGATTTTACCAACCCAACAACCACTAGTACAGATGCAGGAACAACCACAGATGCGACTTTAGCCATGTGGGCAGGTGATCTGAATCAAGATAATCAAATTATTTTTCAAGGACCGAATAATGACATATTTTATCTTTTTTTAACTATACTATTAGACCCTGAAAATACGAATGCTATTAGTAATTTTGTTAGCCACACTTATTCTGCTGCCGATTTTAATTTAGATGGTCGTGTTCTTTTTCAAGGACCGAACAATGATCGTTCTGCTTTATTGTTTAATACCATTTTGTTGCATCCAGATAATACTGCTTATTTCTCTAATTTCATCTTACATATTACTGGAAAAGGAGGGAACTAAAAAATGCCCCTCCATTAATGTATAAGCCTTAAACAGTTTAGCTTAGGAGACTATGTTGTAAGTACTCGGACTTAATTATTCTGGTAATAATTGTTGAATTGTTTTATTGCTATATTGTTGTATGACAATGCGTTACGGTAACAATATAGTAGTTTTGTCCAACCACTTATGTAGTGCATGATAATAATGATTATTCCCGATCTTTTTTGAAAAAAACATTTTATTATTTATTATAATTAAAATAAAAATTAATAATTTATAAAAACGAGCATGATTTTTGCTATCACTAAATTACTTCCCTTTAATTTCCTCTCTACACCCTAACCTTTCACAGAAAAAAGATTGTTGGTTTTTTACGAATAAATCGGTAATCAGATTTTTTATTATTCCCCTCTATTCATTCTCCCCCTTTATTTTGAACAACAGTTTTAAAAAGCAAAAATGCACAAACTAACTACTTACAAACACTCAAACCCTACTATTTTAAAGAACGAGTTAAAGTTACTCTTACTGATTTATTCCTACCCTACTATTGCAGGTCAAACATAACTGGTGATTATTACAGTTCGACTGCTTCTGAAAATTAAATAACAAAATAAAATTGGATTTACCCTTGGGTAAATAGACTTGTTATAACCTCTTTTTTAATAAGGGGGATAATCAATTAAGAGACGTTTTCGTTTCTACAATCCTATAAAAATGTCAAAGCTGAGAATCAAACTTTTACTAACACTTTTTTTTATTTCATCTATTCATCTTTTTGCAAAAGAGACAAATAGCTTTAATTTTTTTACTAAAAATTTCACCCAATTAAAACTTCAAATTCAAGAAAATCTTAAGGGTGCATCACCTGCTATTGCTGAGTATATAGCACCTGCCTGTACAAATGATTCAGAATTGGCAGGGTGGTATTTTAATGGCTCCAATTACACTGGAGCGATGGGGAATGGAGATGCAGGTATTGCTCCTGATTTGACGAATGCTTGTGTAACTGTTTCCAATTTGAATAGAAGAACAGGTAAGAACTCAACAACTGATGGGCATTCTGGAAAAGCTATTTGTGTTGGCGCATTTGGCGTTAATAATACTTGGGTAGATGATGATGATAGAGCCATTCAGTTTACGGTTACTTTTCCAAACAATAGAAGTGGACGTTTGTCTAAAATAGATTTTTATCAACAATCACCCTTAAGTAACCTCTGGTATCCGGAAGTTACGACTGTCTGTAACAACCCAGCTCAAAAATTTGGTATAAGGGTGTTGAAAGATGGAGTAGAAATCTATAAAAACATCGATTTAGCTACGGGCTCAAATTGGGAATTTGAGTCTTTTGATTTTTCTGGAGATGTCAACTTTGAATATACCAATGGCGCTGTATTTCAATTTGAATTATTAGCTTATGATAAAAATGATTTAAATTGTTGGAACAGCATCATTAATACGGAACCGGTAATGTGGGATTTGGATGATGTAAAATTTTTGGCTGTTGTATTACCCCTGAAATTTGCGGCAACTGGATAGATGATGATGGAGATTTGGACATAGACGGTGCGGATTCAGATTGTAATTTATGTGGAAATACAACGCTTTATATTGCGGATTTTGAAAGTGTTGTTGGGGCAAATAATTGGACACTAAGTACTGGAGCTACAGATGGTGATTGGGAAATTAACACCCCAAACCCTTATACTCAGAGTGGTGCTACAACAATGGAATTGACAGCCTATGAAGGTAACAAAACTTTATTGACAGGAAATGGAAGTGCCCAAGATTTAGATGGTGGGCCAACTACTGCACAATCTCCGAATATTAATTTAACGGCAGGCGCAACGAATATCTCCTTGGATTTATACTATTACTTTTCGCATTATACAAATGGAGACAATAGCGACTATTTGACCATTAGTGTTAAGGACGCTAGTAATAATAATACCTTGGAAACGGTAGTAAATGAAACAGGTGCAGCTACTGATAGGGATGCTATTTGGACTCAAATAACTACAGACTTAACTGCTCATGCAGGAAAAACAATTTATATCTATGTAACAGCAGCTGATTTAGGAGGAGGAAGTAAGACAGAAGCAGCTATTGATAATGTAATAATTTCAGAAACTATAAATTGTAATAATGCTACCTTTTCTTGTGCTTCTGGTATTTTAGATAACCCTGATTTTGAATTGGGCGCTGCTGACTGGAATTTCGAACCCAATACTAGTATTTCCAATGATGCTCACTTTGGCACGCAAGCCGCTTATGCCAACACAACTGGAACTGGAGGCCCTAGTCAAGGTTATTCGGCAGTAGCAGGCGACTTTTTTGCCTTATCGGTGTATGCTAAAAAAACAACTACAGCTACGGGTTCTATTGGTATTAAGTTTTTTGATGCTAGTTGGGTCGAATTAGATGCAGCATATATAGAAGTAACTTCAGATACCTATGAAATCTATACTTTATCTATGAAAGCACCAGCAAATTCAGCTCATGTACAAGCATTAGGCTGGAAAAGTACAACTGTTGGCGAAATGTGGTGGGATGGATTTTGTTTCGAACAATGGGCGATTACCCCACCTTCTTGTTCTAATTCTTGTGAGGTAATGCCTTCTTTTAATAAGTATGCTTGGTCACTTGGGAATGATGTTTATGATAATTTTATGGATTATGATAAAGGTGACTTGATATTTTGTGATAATGGAGATGGTACGATGAGTATCTTAGGTAGTATCATCAATGGACGAGATGCCGATTGGGCGGTTAATACGGTTTATCCTTGTGGTTCAAAAGATGGTTGGGAGGTCAATTTAACTTTATCTGATATGCAGACTTGGACGGAATTTCAAGGACAATATGAGGTAAATGCTAGTTGCCCGAACGCTTATTTAGATTTAGATTATTGGGATGTTTCAGGTACTTTGACAGGGATTGGCTGTAATGTAGGGCGAACTTTAGATGTATCGGGACCAAGTACAGGAAATGCAGGAGGTTATAGGGTGCAAATTGGCCAAGGAGGTAATTCTCAGAGTTGTGATTTTGGCATGTCCACTTGGTTCGAAGCAACGGAAAACGGGAATCCTGTTTTTATGGATGTCTATGCGCATTTGAATGAACCTTGTTATATTACTATGCGCCCTCCTCCAAATCCTAGTAATTGTAATGGTGGTGTTTTGAGTAATGGTGATTTTGAAAACGATATGACAGGTTGGGATGATTGGGATGATTTTTCAGTTACAACGGAATTAAATGGTAATAAGTATGGTACGGTAAGTGGAGGCCAAGGTGGCGGCGGACATAGTACGCCTGCGGTAGAGGGAGAAGTATATAGCCTCACTTTTTTAGCTAAAAATTCAGGTCCAGAACAAGCTTGGGCAGGGCTTGATTTCCTTGATGCAAATTGGGCGAAAATAGGGAATAGTTTTTCAACAGAAATTACGGCTACTACTTTTGACTCTTACACCGTTTCTGGTACCGCACCAGCGAATACCGCTCATGTGCAAGTTTGGGTTTGGAAAAATGCAGGTACGGGGATAGCAGGTGTAGATGATTATTGTTTAACAAAAAATACACCTACTAATGCTTGCCCTACCAGTATCATTTCTAATCATGATTTTGAATCGGGTTTAAGTAGTTGGGATATAGGCGCTTCTGTAACTACAGCAATTACGAATGACGCTTATGTTGGTTCAAATGCTATTGTGGTTACAGGTAGCGACGGTGGTGCACAACAAGCAATTGCTGGTACAGCAGGAACAGCCTACTATATTTCTGCTTATGCTAAAAAAACAGGGGATACGAATCCTGTGGTTGGTGTAGAATTTTATGATGCTAGTTGGAATTATCTCTCTGGTTACCACATGAATGTAACAGCTACGACTTGGACACTTTATGAAGAATCAGTTATAGCCCCAGCGAATACCGCTCATGTTATGTTTTCTGGTAGAAATAATTCAGGAACAGGAAACGCTTATTTTGATAGTTTTTGTACCGATAGTTGGACATTTACACCACCAATATGTGCTACTTTTTGTTGTGATTTAATGCCAAATAATAACCAGACTATTTGGACAATGGATGACTCTGGTAATAATACCAACACACTAGATTATGATAATGTAGATTTAATTTTAGCAGATAATGAAGATGGTACTTTAACCATTAAAGGAAATATTTTTAATGGTAGAGATGCGCATTGGCATGTTTCTGACGGGGATCCTTGCGGGATACAAGATGGCTGGCAAGTTGAATTGAATTTGTCAGACATGCAATCTTGGACGGAGTTTCAAGGCCCTTACGAACAAAGTGCCGGTTGCGGAGATAGGCATGTAGATTGGGATTATTGGCAAATAGGCGGAACATTGACAGGTATCGGATGTAATGCAGGAAGAACGATTAGTATGATTCCTCATGTGAATGGTTATCGCATGCAAATTGGTTCAGGCGGAAATTCCCAATCCTGTGATTTTGGCATGTCCACTTGGTTTTTAGGGAATGAGAATGGAGCAACAGTAGCTTTTGATTTATATGCGCATCTTGATTCTATTTGTTATACAACGATGGTGCCTCCTCCTTCTACTACAGAAATTTGCGATAATGATATTGATGATGATAATGATGGCATTACAGATATTGATTGTCCTTGTACAGGTAATGAAATTACGGCTGTTAGTCAAACTAATGTAACGGTAGCTAATCCTAATAACGCAGTAGGCTTACCAGATTTAGCCTATGCTGATTTAAGAGCAAGTGATGTTTTAACATTAGACATGGGGGAGAACATTGATGCAGGAGAAATTATTCAAATACATATTACAAGAGGAAATGATAATGGCCGAGTGAGTATTGAAGGGTCAACTAATCAATCAAGTGGCTATACTGGTAAAATTATATGGGGGAATCCTGCAAATAGTAATACAACTTTGGACGCAACGGTATCCGCTCAAGTTTATGAAACGATTGATTATACCGTCCCAATAGGAGGTTTACAATATTTGCGCTTTACCAGAAATGGTGGACAAATTAGAGTAGATGGGGTTCGTTATTGTGGTATTACGGCTACTCAAGAAATATGTGACAATGGCACAGACGACGATGGAGATGGATTAATTGACGCAGCTGACCCAGATTGTGTGGGGAGTTGTATCCCAGATTGTTCAGATGTATATAGTTTTGATTGGTATGATGGTTCTAGCGGTCAAGTTTGGGACATTACAAATGGAGAAACTACCATTTCAAAAATTTATCCTATTTCTGGTTCAGCGGGAACTTATAATGTGACGGTGACGCTAGACAATTCAGATGGGCAAAATTTGGATTTTGGTAATTGCGGAGCAGTTGGAGGCCATTTATATACAGCAACGTGTAATGCGCCAAATGGTAATTTTGATTGTGATGGAAATGCTGGAACATCAGATAGTCAATACTTTTTTGGCTGTGAATATCTAACTTTTGGAGTGACCTCTAATAATAGTAGTGAAGTAACATCTATTACTTATAATTTTGAAACGCCTACTCAAATTTGTGATTTATTAATTAGCGATATTGACTTTAAAGGAAGTGGTGCATCTAATTTAGAAAGTTGGCAAGATGAAGTAGATGTAACTGCTAATAACAATGGCGTTCCTGTAAATATTAACGCCGTTGTAGGTTCGGCTATTACTATTTCTAATAATAATACGCCTAATCTAAATTTATTAGCGGGCTATGATAATACTTCTGGAGGAGATTTAGACCCAGATGATGTTGCTGGACATGCCTCTATTACGACGCTTGGAAAGGTAAATTCCATTACTTTTACTTATTCAAATGGACCTAATGATGACGGCCTAAGTAACAGTCATGCTATCCGTCTTTCAGGGTTTGATTTTTGTCCTAGTCCTAAAGAAATCTGTGATAATAACCTCGATGATGATGGGGATGGCTTAATAGATGTTAATGACCCAGATTGCACAACGCCTACTTGTACAGGTACTATTACAACACCTTGTTTTGATAATGGTACAGGAACAGTAACGGATGACCGTTACTGGCCGAATATTGATTTAAGTTCAGATACTGATAACTGGAGTTATATCGCTAGCGATAATCAAGGAAATAATTGGACGCATGGCGCTTCTGGCGGAAATTTACCACATTCTTATTATCGAACAGATACTTATCCTATCACTATAGATATTGTCGGTGGACAAAATGGCTGTACGCAAACTTTTACTATTACGGATCCACCAGCTTGCTCTGTAGCCTGCGATAACTTATCTTATACGGAGGTTTCTACGATATGTGTGAATGATTCAATGGTAACGACCATCAATATTATAAATACAGATAATACTTGTTGGGAGGTTATTAGAAAAATAGATGAAACGACCATGGTTACGCTATCTTTTGAACAAGGGGACGGTACTTTTACCTTGCCTCCTGTCGCTATTAGTGATGTACAAGCTACGGCTACACCTACCAATTATACGCTTTGGATACACTCCGTTGATTGTACGGATAACAGTATCATTTTTTATGATTGTGTGCAAGATTTAGTGATTAATGTACCAGCCTGTTCTGAAATCTGCGACAATGGTATTGATGATGACGGAGATGGGGATATTGATAATTGTGATGATGATTGTAATCCTGATGCAAATATTATCAATGGCTGTATTACAGTAAATGTAACAGGAGATGAAGGTGATACGAATCCTGGTGACGGAAAATGTCAAACGATTAATTGTGATTGTACTTTAAGGGCAGCTATTGAAGAAGCGAATGCTTTAGCTGGAAAAGATACCATCTGCTTTAATATCCCCGGTCCTGGTCAAGATTATGACGGTAACAAATGGACAATCACCCCAATGAGTTTTTACGAAGACTTAACAGAGGCTGTCTTTATTAATGGTTATACGCAACCGGGAAGTGTAGAAGCAACTAATAATGCCTCAGCAGTTTTAAAAATTAGAATCAACGGAGAAAATTTACCAACAGATGGTGCTATTTTCCAAACAACAGCGGATGGTAGCAAAATAGCTGGCTTGGTGATTAGTGGAAATGATGCCAATGGTGGTTCTTGTGGGGTTAGCCTTCAGAGTAATGATAACGAAATAGTTGGAAATTGTATTGGTGTAGAAGCCGATGGAACAACTGCCTTTGCAAATGGAACTGGAATCTTGGTGAATGGTAGTAATAATAAAATTGGCGGGATTACTCCTGCGGACGCTAATATAATTGCTCTAAATGTTGGTGCTGGTATTGAAGTGATTAATATTGGTAATAATGGAAATACCATTCTTAGAAATAGCTTTACAAGCAATGGTGGTATCGGAATCGATTTGGCAAGCGGAAATACAGGAGATGCGGTAACGTTGAATGATGTCAATGATACAGATGACGGAGCTAATAATTTATTGAATTTCCCTGAATTAAAAGGAATTGCGATTGTTAGTGGAGATGTTTATTATGATTTCTTGTTGGATGTTCCAGCAGGAGATTATCGTATTGAATTTTTTAGTAATACAACGGCGGATCCGACTCAACATGGTGAAGGAAAAACATTTATTGGTGTATTGAATATCAATCATACAGGCAATGGGGAAACATCATTTTTCGGAAGTTTAACACCAGAAGTGCCTACTTCAATTGGAGATTATATTACTTTAACTGCCACTCAATGTACGGATGCAAGCTGTACAGATTTTTACCAAACTTCTGAATTTAATGGACATTACATCGGTGAAAGATGCCTTGATTTGACAGACGCTGGTAGTATTGCTGGAGATGAGGAAGGTTGTGGTACTTTTGACCCAAGTATGATTACTTCTGTAGTAGATGGCTCAGGTGGGGAAGGTGGCCCTGTTTATTACCAATGGCAAGAATTGACAGCAGGAAATAGTGTTTGGAAAGACATCGTTGGAGCGACCAGTTCAACTTATGACCCAACGCCTATTTCTATAACTACTAGCTATAGACGTCAAGCCATTAGAGCAAAATGTTCTACTACCTGGCAGGAATCAAATATTATTACCAAAACCATTACTGGAGAGGTTACTGCAAATATTATTACTGCCCCTTCTGGCGCAAATGGTTTTCTTTGTGGAGCAACAGCCTATGAATTTGCAGCAGCAGATGCGGGAGTAGGTGCTACTTATGTATGGGATTTCGGCGCAAATGCCAATCCAAGATACCAAACAGGGATAGGTATACATACCGTTGGTTTCTTGACACCAACGGATTCTTTAGCCGTCGTTAATGAAGTAGTTTTATTAGTGGAATTAAATGGTTGTACTGTTTATGATACGACTACTTTCAGTATTCACCCTATAGTTTATAGCTCGAATGTAAGCTATACAAACCCTTCTGCTTGTGGTAGTGCTGATGGTATAATTGACATTACGGCAACTGGCGGTAAAAACCTATGTATCAGAGTAAGTTTAGATGGGGGATTAACTTATCAGCCTGATGGACAATTATCTTTCTCTGGTTTGGGACAAGGCACTTATAATATTGTACTTAATTATTGTAATATAGATTGCCCCAATATATATGGAGCAGTCAATTTGATGGAACCAACCAATATTATTGCTACTAATGATGAAATTCAAAATGCTTGCCCTGGTTTCGGATTTGGTGGAAATGTAGCTTATAATGATGAAAATATCGACAACGCAGTTTATTCCATTCAAACCCAACCGACTAAAGGAAATGTTATAATAGAGCCGAATGGTGAGTTTAGCTATACGCCTTCGATTTATGAATGCGGTACAGATCAATTTGTTTATCAAGTCTGTAATTCTATTACAAGTTGTTGTGCAACGGCAACGGTTACATTGAATTTATCGGATACCCTACCGCCAATTTTAAGAAATATACCAGCAAATATAACCATTAATTGTGATGAAGAAATACCTTTAGCGCCTTTGGTCTCTGCCTCGGATAATTGCCCAGTTATTTCTATTGATAAAACAGAAATAAGCACCCAAGGAGAAGAGGGATGCCCATTACATGATTACACGCTAACAAGAATTTGGACAGCGACCGATGTTTGTGGTAATACGGCGACCGATCAACAAATTATTGAAATTCAAGACATTACTGCTCCTGATATTTTCCGAATTTATACCTTGCCAAATGGTAAAAAAATGGTGGCAGGGGTTATGGAAAATGTAACCGAACGATGGAAAGCCATTCAATTTCCAATTGATTTTCCAACAACTCCTGTGGTTTTTACCCAAGTCGTTTCTACTATAGATTCTTCTGCTGTTGCTGTAAGAATGAGAAATACTTCTGTGGCACAATTTGAACTGAAACTACAAGAAGAAGAAGGCAATGATAATAATATCCACGAGGGAGAACAGGTTGCCTGGATTGCGATAGAAGAGGGCACAAATACAACAGGATTTAATTTAGAAGTTGGTCAATTATTTGCTAATCAGGCCTATTCAACGGTCAACTTAGCCAATACTTATGATGGCAAGCCTGCGTTATTTACTACTTTACAATCCATTATAGAAAGTGACCCTGCTACGGTGAGGTGTAATGACTTAACCGCAAATAGTGTTCAATTAAAAATAGAGGAGGAAACATCTGCTGATTCAGAAACGGATCACGCCACCGAAAGAATTGCTTATCTAGCCGTAGATAGCTTGACTTACTTAACGGATAATAAAGGAGAAATTATAGGGGAAGTAGGTGTTATAGAGATGGACGCTGGGATTGTAGTAATGTCTTCCAATAATAATTACTATAACCCAGTCATTATTGCTAAATACATGGATCAAAATCAGGCAGAACCAGTTTTGGTGAATGTTAGAGTCCTTAGTAATAACTCTTTTGAATTAGCTTTGACTGGCTGGGATTATCAATCAACTATTCAACCTACTGGTAAAATTTCTGTGATGATCGTGGAAGGCAGTTTACCGCTTAACATAGAAGAAGCTTGTCTTAATGGAACAGATAGCCTTGTTTTGGGAGTAGACATAGTAGCCATTGATAATTGTGATAATAATGTATCAATTGTCTTTGAGGAAACGGTTAGATATGAACAAACGGCAAAAATAATAGAGCGAACTTATACGGCGATTGACGAATGTGCAAATGCTACTGTTTTGACCCAAATGATTCATTGTTCAGGGGTAGCTTTACGAACGAAGGCTTTTTTACAAGGCGCAGCAATTAGGGGTACAGATGGCTTAATGCGAGATGACCTTCGTACTAAAGGATTGCTTCCAACCGAAGAACCTTATACTGCTTTAGATGGCTTTAGACATTTTGGAACGGGCGGACGAGAAGAACTAGATCCTGCTTTATTAACCGTCACAGGACAAGATGCTATCGTCGATTGGGTCATGATTGAATTAAGAGATGCGAATAACCCAAGTACCGTTATTTCTACACAATCAGGTTTGATTCAACGAGATGGTGATGTCGTAACTGCCTTGGGAGATTCTGTAATGGTTTTTGAAAATGTACCGGTTAATAATTACTATGTATCCATCAAACATCGGAATCACTTGGCAATGTATTCTTTATACACGCAAGTATTTGGTCCAGCTATTATTCCGTTTGTTGATTTTACTAATGCCTTTACGCCTGTAATGGGAGATATTCCGGGAGTAGGAATGGATGGAAAAAGAGCCATGTGGTCAGGAGATATTAATGCGGATTCGAAGATTATTTTTCAAGGACCACAGAATGATATTTTCCAAATGTTTTTGTATATCCTTTTGGATGATATGAATAAGGATTTCTTAACTAATTACATCAGTAACGGTTATACTCAGAGAGATTTTAACTTGGATGGAAAAATTATTTTCCAAGGCCCAAATAATGATCGTTCTCCATTATTATATCATACGGTTTTAGAACATCCTGATAATAATGGAAATATTGCCAATTTTGTCGTTCAGACAGGCGTACAAAGAGATAGTATTATCATTGAACCTGAATGGACGGCGACTGATAATTGTTCGGCTGATTATACCTTAGATGGTTGTGATTTTGATGGAGATGGTCTAGTAAATGAAGCAGATTTAGATAAAGATGGAGATGGTGTACCAGATTCTTTGGATGTAGCCATTTTTGATAAAAATTCTGATTCTGATGGAGATGGGATTACGGATGATATAGAGACTGGTGGTGATGGTGTCTTTACACTCGGCACCGATTCTGACCCTTTAGCTGCTTGTGACCCTAATCCTATCAACGGTAATTGTATCGGAGTTGATTTGGACGGAGACGGATTTTTTGCGAATTATCCAACTACGCATAGTTTATATGACGAAATGGATAATGAAGCTTGTTTTCCTGATTTAGCGAATGGAAATTGTGATTGTCAAGATACGGATAATGATGGGATGATAACAATTTGCCACATCCCAGGTACGAACTATGCGAATAGAGAAACGGAAGAAATACTAATTACTGCTTGGTTACTACATAAAAATCATGGAGATATATGTGGCCCTTGTAATTATGACGAAGATTTAGATGGGGTTGCCGAACCTCACGATGTAGATCCTAATGATCCAAATTCGGATAGTGATGGGGATGGCATTTCAGATATAGTGGAGACTGGAGGCGATGCTAGTTTTGATGAGGGCATTGATACCAATCCATTAATGGCAGATACGGATGGCGATGGTTTAACAGATGGGGAAGAAGATGCTAATAAAAATGGAGTAATAGAAACAGGAGAAACTAATCCACTTATTTTCTGTGATCCTATTAACACGGTAGCTATATGCGATTTTGATAACGATGGCACGGCTAACCAAGCAGATTTAGATGATGATGATGATGGGGTAAATGATGCGCTGGATATTGACCCTTTTGATGAAAATAGCGATACGGATGGCGATGGAATTTCAGATATAGCAGAGCAATCTGTTTCTAATCCATTAAACCCTTGCGATCCTACTGTTTTATCTCCTGCTTGTACGCCAATTGATGCAGATGGAGATGGTTATTTTGCTAACTATCCAACTTCGGATGGGCAATATGACCCAGACGATGCAGATGCTTGTACACCTGCTGGGGTTTATGCTGATACTTTTGCGGTAGAAATTATTGCAGGAAAGGATGCCTGGATAGAGCAAGATGATGATGATAATCATGGAGGTGATATAGATGTACATCTTAAAAAACATAATTCCCAAGAATATAGAGGGTTACTTCATTTTGATTTATCTGCTCAAAATGGCAATATTATTACAGATGCTAAATTGAAAGTATATTTCATGCATGGTACTGGTCAAGGGGTAATCATCAATGCTTATCGATTGACTCGATACTGGGAGGAAGGTTCTGGAGAAGGACAATATTATAATTATAATCATGATGATGTTTTATGGGGGCAGGCGACTGATACGGATAATTGGACGAATGGTGGTGGAGATTACGAAGCTACTTTACTGGGCACTATGCCTACGGATAATAACGGTTGGGCAGAGATGACTTTAACGACTGCTACCATTCAAAACTGGATAGATAACCCTGCTGCTAATTATGGAATTCTTTTGATAGCAACCGCTGTTAATAACAAGGAAGTAAGATTTTATTCAAGGGAAGGTTATTCAAGTAAGCGACCGAGAATAGTGATTAATATGACTACTGATATTTGTGGAGGAAATGGGAATGCAGGAGCGAATACGACAGATACCGATGGAGACGGAATTTATGATTTTATAGAAATGGGTGGTGATGGTAATTATGATTGGGGAGTTGATACTAATCCTGATAAGGTAGATACTGATGGAGATGGTTTAGCGGATGGAGTAGAAGATGCTAATAAAAATGGGATGGTAGATGATGGAGAAAGCAACCCAAGAAGTATCTGTGACCCTAATGGAACTAGTTACTGGTGTGATTTTGATGAGGATGGCTGGATAAATGGTTGGGATTGGGATGATGATCATGATAGTGTAAAAGACGCTTATGATGTTGATCCATTTGACCCTAATTCGGATTCGGATGGTGATGGTATTTCTGATACGGATGAAGTGCAAGGAGACGGTGTTTATCATGTAGGGATAGATTTAAATCCATTATCAGTAGATACAGACGGCGATGGTGTGGAAGATGGAGAAGAAGATGAAAATCAGAATGGACAATTTGATGCAGGGGAGAACAATCCTTTAGATGCTTGTGACCCTGATCCAAATCACGGTGATTGTGTAGGAATAGATGAAGACGGGGATGGCTATTTTGCAAACTATCCTACTGACCATACACAGTATGATCCGAATGATACTTTAGTTTGTGTGCCTGTTAATACGAATATGCCTACTACGGTTACGATAACCACAGGACAAGACAATTATATTAAGCAGAAATCAAATAATATTGGAGACAATTATGGAGGAAAGACGGATATGCATGTTGTCAATAAAGCGAATGAGGACGAGCGAGGATTAATACAATTTGATTTATCTGCTCATACTGGACAAACAGTCGTCAGTGCTACTTTATACATGCATTTGGAGAAAGCAGACGGAGGTGCTGGAACAGTAGTAGAGGCTTATAAAGTATTATCTGCTTGGGAAGAAGGAACGGGAACATCTGGATATGGGACTTCTAACTGGAATGAAGCATCAAGTGCTACTGTTTGGACAACACCAGGAGGAGACTTTAGCCCAACTGTAGAAGGAACAATGGATGCTTCTTCTTTAGGATATAAAACAATAACCTTATCAGCTGGCCTAGTCCAAGATTGGATCAACAGCCCATCTACTAATTTTGGTATGCTCTTAAAGAGTGCAGGATCAAATTCAGATAAGCATACTGAATTTAATACTTTTGATGGTCCTGCAAATACGCAACCTTATTTGGAAGTGATTTTTGCTGCGCCTTGTGGCGATTGTAGCACAGATACAGATAGTGACGGAATTCCTGATAATACAGACCCTGCACCGAATAACGCTTGTGATCCTGATCCACTAAATGGGAATTGTACAGGTATTGATGTGGATGGAGATGGCTATTTTGCGAATTATCCAAATTACCATGCGCAATTTGACCCTAATGATGCAGATGGAGATATTCCTTCTGCTGGAGGTGGAAATACTATAATAGTCAATACTGGTCAGGATACTTATATTAAAGGAAAGTCAAATAATATAGGTGATAATTACGGTGGTAAATCAGATATGCATGTCGTAAATAAAGCAAATGAAGAAGAGCGGGGATTAATACAATTTGATTTAGCTGCTTATACAGGACAAACAGTCACTAGTGCTACTTTATATATGAATGTAGAGAAAGCAGATGGCGGAGCGGGAACGGTAGTAGAAGCCTATAAAATTTTGTCAGCTTGGGAAGAAGGAACAGGTACTGCTGGATCTGGGACTTCTAATTGGGAGGAAGCATCAAGTGCTACTGCTTGGACAACGCCAGGAGGAGATTTTTCTACAACTGTGGAAGGAACAATTGATGCTTCCTCTTTAGGCTATCATACTATGGATTTGCCCCCTAGCTTAATTCAATATTGGATAGATAATCCAGCTTCCAATTTTGGTGTTCTTTTAAAGAGTACAGGTTCAAATTCTGATAAACATACAGAGTTTAATACCTTTGATGGCCCTGCGAATACTAGGCCTTACTTAGAATTGACCTTTAGTAGTGGGAACTAACAAAAAATAGATACTAGCATCAGATAAATAATTTAAAACTTAACCTCGAATTTTCCAATTAATGAAAATTCGGGGTTTTTCTTTGTATTAAGGACATTTTTTTCTGCTCCGACTCCCTTTAACGAATTACAGAGGTAGTCTTAAGAAAAATTTAAAATCATTGAGTAGTATGCTTCTTTCTTTATGATTTAAAATAGTTAATTGAAATTAGCATGGTATTTGTAGTACTTACTGTTACTAGTATTTCCCTCCTAATAAATTCCCCTTTTCTAGCAAAAAAATCCCATTTACACAACCCATAACTCCCCTATAATATTCTATTATTGATAGTGTATAAATTTTTTTATTTGTATCTTTTTGATAATTAAATATTTATGTATTTGCTCCCCAATACTCCCTCCCATCATCTTTGAACAAAACTTTTTCAAAAAGCAAAAATGCACAAACTTATTACTCACAACACTACTACGCTTGCTTATTTAACAAGCTACAAACGAAATGATAATTTTATTCATTTCCTTATTGCTTATAGTTATTTTTTACACTTCCCAATATTTTTTTACGATTCACTTCTATATCCTATTTCGAAGATTTCTTTTATGCCAATTACTGCCCAGTAGTTGATCTAGCATATAGAGGAATTTTTTCTTGTTTAAAAACGAATAACAAATACACACTATTTACCTTTTTACAAACCTATCGTTAAAATGTCAAAGTTGAGAATCAAACATATACTACTATTGGTAATCCTGTTTAGTGGATTATCTCACTCTGTTTTAGGCGACACTTCGCTTAAGCCCCAGTCGTTTTTCTCTAAACTTGTATTTCAATTAAAGGAAATTGCTCAGCAAGAAACGATTGCATTAAAACGTAATGTTACTACTGCTAGTCAAGATGCAGCTTTCAAAAATTGTAATGAAACCATTATTTTCATCGCAAGAGATGGTGGGCAAATCGAAGAGTTGAATATAACGACTGGTGCTTCTTCTATAGCAACTACTTCTCCTTATACAACGGGTAATTTGAATTCTTTAGCAGCTAATCCAGATGCAAGTATTGTTTATTATGCTAGAGGTACAAAGATTTATTATTGGGAGCCTGCTACTAATAATCATGGGGAATTGGTTAATTTATCTGGTACAATAGGAAGCAATGAATCCTTTTCAAGCGGTGCTGGTGCTTATTATAATGGACATGTTTATATGGGGGCAGAGGACAATACAACGAGTCATAGTCCTACTGTTTATAGAGTGCCTGTTAGCGCAAATGGAATGTCTACAGCGGGGAGTGCGGTAAAATTGGATATACCTATTTCATCATGGTCTTCTTGGGGAGATATGATTGTCACTCAAGAAAAAAACAATACGGTTATTTATGGCGGTTTAGGAGCGGGTGCCGTTAATGGTTATAAAAGTATCTATTTCAAATATTATGTGGAATTAGATATTTATACCATGGTTGCCAGAGATTTGCCGAATGAATTACAAATGGCAGTTGATGTGCATGGAGATATGTGGGTAGCGGCGGCAAATGGAACAGAATTACAAAAAGTAAATAGAAAGACGGGTGTTAGATATGGTAATATTGTTACCATGTCAGGCATTATTTGGGATATGACAGGCCCATTTAATTGCCCGCAAACCGTTGAAATTTGTGGGAATGGTATTGATGATGATAATGATGGTTTAATTGATAATGAAGATGGAGAATGTACGACCTTGCCTAGAGGCAGTAATGATTGTAATAAAACGATTCCTAGTTCTGGGGATGGTATAAATGGAAAACATACGGTTACGTCTACTTTAACGATAACGGAGAATGGAATTATTGATGATATTAATGTCGTCAGTTTAGATATAACACATAACTATATAGATGATATAAATGTGACTTTGACTAGCCCTGCTGGAACTTCTGTTCTATTAATGAATAAACCTTGTGGGAATCATTCTAATATATTTGTTACGCTTGATGATGAATCTTCTTTAACTTCCTTTACTTGTCCACCTAATGATGGTAGAAATTATCAACCAGATAATCCATTAAGTGCTTTTGACGGAGAAGACGTTAACGGTACGTGGACTTTGACGATAGAAGACACTTACCCTACAGCCGACGGAGGTACTTTAAACTGTTGGGCATTAGAATTTGATACAGAACATATTCCTACGATAACTACTGAAATATGCGATAATAATATAGACGATGACGGAGATGGATTGATTGATAATTATGACCCTGATTGTTCTTGTATCGCAGCAGGTATTCCGAATATTAATTTTGATACGGATCCTAATGGACAAGCGATTGCAGCAGGAACCAATCCTTCTGAAACTTGGGCTGCTTGGGGGGTTCATATTACAACAGACAATCCTTCTAGTCGTCCACCAATGATTTTTGATTCTAGCAACCCAACTGGAAACGATGATGACTTAGGAACACCAAATAGTGATTTTGGTGGCCCTGGTATTGGCGATGGTGGCGAAACAGGGAATATTGGTGAGAACAATACTGCTTTAGGTAATTTATTGATTATTTCTACCAACGGCGATAGCAATAATCCTAACGATCACGCAAATGGAGGAACGGTTACCTTTAATTTTGATGTCGATGTAGATGTGGCTTCTTTAGAAATTATTGACTTTGATTATGGTATGACCGATGGCATGATTAAAGCTTATGATGCTAGTAATAATTTAATTAAAGAGCAAATCATTTATGCCGTAGGGGATAATGGTTACCAAAAAGTGGTTATTTCGGCTACAGGTATTCGCAAAGTAGAAATTATTGTGCCGAATTCATTTTCTATTGCCTCACTTAATTTTTGTGATGATGATTTACCAACTGCCACTATCGGAGATTTGGTTTGGAATGATGTTAATAGTGATGGCGCTTCAACTGGTGAATCAGGAATTGCTAACGTAAAAGTTTCTTTATATGATAATGCCAGCCATTTATTAGCAGAGACATATACAGATATGTCTGGCCTTTATGCCTTTGATAATTTACCTGCTGGACAATATCGAGTAGCCATTGATGTACCAAGTGGTTATACAGCTACCCATGATTTAGACGGAGATGATGATAATGATTCAGGTGTATTTACTTTAGGAGAGGATGTTAATAAATTAGATGTAGATTTTGGCTTAAATAATGATAATAACCCACCGAATCCTTCACCTTGTAGCGGTAATGGAAATATGGCAATGGGGGCTATTAGAAACGGTGCAGCTAATCATGCAACGGGTACACCTGATGGCATTACGACAGAAGTTGGTGCTTCAGGAGATTATTTAGTGGTTACCCTTGCAGATGAATTACCTGTGGGTAGTGCCTATACGATTTATATTTCTGGACGAGGAGGTTCGGCAACTTCAGATGTTTTTGAAGCACCAAGTGGAACGAATATCCCGAATAGTCAGCAAAATAGCCCTGCTGGATTTACGCAAAATGGACAAGCAACTGGTGCACAAGATGTAATTACGGCGGTTGCAAAAACCACTATAGTAGCTACTAAATATTTATATTTTGATAGAGGTTCTGGAGATATTGAAATTGATGCGGTGACTTATGATTTGAATTGTAATCCAGAAATCTGTGATAATGGGATTGACGACGATGGAGATGGCTTAATTGATTGTGATGATCCTGATTGTAATCCTTTACCGACTGCTGCAACTACAGCTACTTATAAAACGATTGCTGATGGAGCTTGGAATAGTTCAGCTACTTGGCAAAGTGGAAATGTACCTAGTTTAGGAGATATTAGTAATAAAACAATTAGCGTTGAACATAATGTAACCATCGCTAATAATAATATTAAATTAAAAGGAAATACTCAGCTATATGTGACTAATGGTAGTTTAGATTTTTCTAATGGTGACTTTTTGATTGAAAATGGTGCCACTTATTTCCAAAATTCAGATTTAACTACGGCGAATGGAGGAAATGTAAAAGTAGAAACGGCACAAGGTAAATTAATTGCGAATAAGGGCGTTTTTAGTATTGGTCAAAATTTACAGAACTCTAATGGATTAATAAAACTAGAGAATATCTGTTTAACGGTTTATGAAGTTTTTGATAATGCTAATGGTATAGATTCTTTGATTAATGTTTGTGCTACGATTGGAATTAATTCTAGTGGGAATTTTGTCAACTATTCTGGTTCTTCTATGTATATCAAGCATTCTGAATTTAAACTACCAAATGGTAATTTCCAAAATGCATCTAGTGCTACACTTACAGGAATGGATGCTAAAATTTGGTTACAGAATGGGAATCTACAGAATGATGGAACTTGGTCTTTACCTATTACCCAATATTGTGTTTCTGATCAAGTAACGGTTTCTGGAGCATATTTACCTAGTGCGGAAGATTGTGCCAATATCAATGATAATTTTACCCCTTGTGATTGTTCTTGTGGTAGTACGCCAGAAATTTGTGGAAATAATATAGATGATGATGGGGATGGTTTAATAGACTGTGCGGATTCGGATTGTGGACCTGTTGTAATGGCAGGAACCGATGAAAATATTTGTACAGGTACTAGTGTTACCCTAACAACTAGCGCAGTTAATGGAGATGGCAATTATACTTATACTTGGAGTAATAGCTTAGGAAGCGGGGCGACTAAGTCTGTAAATCCTACGACGACGACGACCTATACAGTAACTGTTACAGATGGAAATGGCTGTACCGATACAGATCAAGTTGTGGTTACCGTTAATGCTTGTAGTGGACCAGAAATCTGCGATAATGGCATTGATGATGATGGAGATGGCTTGATTGATTGTGCCGATACAGATTGTGGAGGGACGCCTAATTCCATTTCTATCAGTATTACCAATGGAAATGATGACGCTGAAGAAAATATTTCTAGTGGTACTATCGGATTTACTAGTTCTGATTTAGAGTTGATTGCAGATGGAGGAACTAACCAAATTGTAGGGATACGTTTTAATGGAGTTAACCTCCCAAATGGAGCGATTATTACCAATGCTTATATCGAATTTGAAACGGATGAACTAAATTCAGGAACAACTAATTTAATCTTTTCTGGAGATGATTCCGATAATGCCTTAGCTTTTAGTTCCACTAATAAGCTATCTACTCGGAATAAAACAACTGCGGTTAATTGGGAGGACGTTCCTGCATGGAATACGGCAGATGAAAAACACCAAACCCCAGATTTATCTATTATTATCCAAGAAATAGTGAATCGTGCTGGATGGGCGCCAAATAATAGTATCGCTATTTTGGTCGAAGGTTCAGGCGAAAGAACCGCAGAATCTTATAACGGAGAAGTTGCTGCTGCACCACGCCTAGTGATTGAATATTGTGATAATGTACCACCTCCGACAGAAATTTGTGGGGATGGTATAGATAATGATGGTGATAGCTTAATTGACGAAAATGACCCCGACTGTATTAACTGCGCTACAGGATCTATTTATTATGAAAGATGGACTGGTATTAGTGGAAGTTCCTTAACCGACCTTACAGGAAGTGCTAATTATCCTAATACGCCTACAGAAACAGGCACCTTCACTTCTTTCGAGGCACCAACTAATTATGCAGATAATTATGGAACAAGGGTTAGAGGGTTTTTACATCCAACAGCAACTGGAAATTATACCTTTACGGTTACTGCTGATGATGATACTGAGGTCTATTTAAGTACAGATGATAGCCCTAATAATAAAATTAAAATTGCAGAAATAACAGGATGGACTAGTCCAACGGATTTTACAAAATATACAACGCAAACTTCTGTGAGTATTGCGCTTACAGCAGGTCAAAGATATTACATCGAAGCACTTCACAAAGAAGGTGGAGGTGGTGATAATTTAGCCATTTATTGGCAAACACCTGCTAATTCGACTAGAACAGTTATTGCTGGAAATTATTTATCACCATGGGTTTGTGGTAATACTCCTGAAATTTGCGATAATGGAATAGACGATGATAATGATGGATTAACGGATTGTGATGATCCTGATTGTGCTAATAATTTAGCAGTAACGATTACATTAACAGATGCTGCTATTTGTTCAGGAAACAATACGACCATTACGGCTTCGGCAACTGGAGGCGATGGCAACTATACTTTTAGTTGGAATAATAGTTTGGCTAATGGAGTGAGTCACACCATAAACCCAACTACAACAACAACTTATGAGGTACTTGTTACTGATGGAAATGGTTGTACCTCGGTAGAACAGGTGACTTTAATCGTTAATAATTGTTCAGAAATCTGTGATAATGGTATTGACGATGATGGAGATGGGGATATTGACTGTGCAGATGCTGATTGTCATAATATTAATGTAACTTCTACGTCTGGTTGTTCTTCTATTACTTTATCTACTTCTGGTGGAACAGCTCCTTATAGTTATGTATGGAGTGATATCCCTGTTTCAAATGCTCATTGGACTTTTGAAAACACAACCAATGATGTTTCTGGTAATAATAACCATGAAAATACAGCTGCTAGCTTAGGAACTATTGCTTACTCTTCGGATGCAGTAGAAGGTCAACATTCCCTTTCCTTAAATGGAAGTACTTATGTGCGCTATAGTGTAGATGGCGCATTTATGGAAACAGCTTTCACAGAATGGGCAATTGCTTGTTGGATTAAGCCTACTGGATTAAGTGGTTTACAAACGATCATTGATGAAGGGGGAAGTACGAATGGAATCGCTGTACGTTTAAATAATGCTACCTTAGAATTTGCTGCTAGAGATAATGGTGTACAAGTCAACGCAGGAACACGTACTATCCCTAATGATGGAGCGTGGCATCATATAGCTGCTGTTTATGCTAATGACTCTTTAAAATTGTTTTTAGATGGAGTAGGTGGAACAGCGACCTATACAGGCTTTGCGAATAGTGAAGTAAGTGCTCATAGTGGAAATGGGGGAATTGGTTACTATGATAATGGCTCTGGATTTGGAGGTAGCACGGCGGACTATTATACTGGTTTAATAGATGATTTTAAATTCTTTTATAATCAATCATTAACCCCTTCCATGATTGCCGATATAGCTAGAAATGATGGAAATAGAACTAATTTAATAGGTGGCACATATGTAGTTACTGTGCACGATGCTAATGGAGGATGTCCTAGTTCCGAAACTATTATTGTTGCTGGAAATTGCGTAGAAATTTGCGATAATGGAATAGATGATGATAATGATGGTCTGATTGATTGTGCCGACCCTGATTGTAATAATGGATTAACCCTTACTGCAGCTTTGACCAAAACAGCTATCTGTGAAGGCGAAAGCGTTACCTTATCTGCTAGTGCTATTGGCGGCGATGGCAATTATACTTTTACTTGGGATAATAGTATTCCAAATGGAAATAGTCATACGGTTGCACCAATTGCTTCTCTAACCTATAATGTAACGGTGACGGATGGGAATGGCTGTACTGCAACGGACCAAATTGCTATCGCTGTCATGACTTGTACAGAAATCTGTGATAATGGAATAGATGATGATTTCGATGGAATGATAGACTGTGATGATTCAGATTGTAGCCCTGATGGTGCGAATGTTTTTGATGGTTGTATTACCGTAAATTCTACGGGGGATGAAGGAGATACGAACCCTGGGGATGGAAAATGTATGACTGTGAATTGTGATTGTACCTTAAGAGCGGCAATCGAAGAAGCGAATGCATTAGCAGGAAAAGATACGATTTGCTTTGATATTCCAGTTCCAGGTATGGATTATGACGGAACAAAGTGGACGATTACGCCAATGAGTTTATTCGAAAACTTAACGGAGGCGGTCTTTATTGATGGCTATACTCAAAATGGAAGCGCAATGGCAACGGCAAATACTGCTACTATTCTTAAAATAAAAATAAATGGAGAGAATTTACCAACAAATGGCGCTATTTTCCAAACTACGGCTGATGGCAGTAAATTGACAGGAATGGTCATTAGTGGCAACGATGCAAGCGATAACGCTTATGGTGTGAATTTACAAAGTTCCAATAATGAAGTGGTAGGAAATTATATTGGTGTAAATGAAGATGGCATAACAGGTTTTGCGAATGGAACTGGTGTTTTAGTCAATGGTAGCAATAATAAAATTGGAGGGATCAACCCCGAAGATGCCAATATTATTGCCCAAAATAATGGCGCTGGTATTGAGGTAGTAAATGTAGGAAGTAATGGAAATACCATCTTGCGAAATAGCTTTACTGGAAATGGAGGTATTGGAATTGATTTAGCGAGCGGAAATACAGGAGACGAAGTAACCGAGAATGATGAAAATGATGTAGACGATGGGGCTAATAATTTATTAAACTTTCCTGAATTAAAAGGAATTGCCATCGTAAGTGGAGATGTTTATTATGACTTCTTACTAGATGTTCCAGCAGGCGCATACCGTATTGAATTTTATAGCAATACCATAGCGGATCCGAGCCAGCATGGAGAAGGAAAAACGTTTATCCAAGCCATAAATATCAACCACACAGGAAGTGGACAAGAACAGTTTTATGGAGATTTTACGCCACTAGTAACAACAAATATTGGAAGTTATATTACCTTAACAACTACGCAATGTACGGACGGTACTTGTACTGACTTTTACCAGACTTCCGAGTTTAATGGGCATTATGTTGGTGAAAGATGCTTGGAGTTAACCGATTCAGGAAGTATTGCAGGTGATGAAGAAGGTTGTGGTATTCCTTTTGACCCAAGTTTGATTACCTCTGTAGCAGACGGTTCAGGTGGCGAAGGAGGCCCAGTTTATTACCAATGGCAAGAGTTGCCAGAGGGGAATAGCGCTTGGAAAGACATCATTGGTGCAACGAGTGCAACTTATGACCCAACGCCTATTTCCGTAACAACGAGCTATAGACGGCAAGCAATTAGAGCAAAGTGTTCTACTACTTGGCAAACATCTAATGAAGTTATTAAAACAGTTTATGGGGTAGCTATTATAGCTGATATTATTACTGCACCATCCGGAACAAATGGCTTCATTTGTGGAGTAGCAGCTTACGAATTTGAAGCAGCTGATGCAGGAGCTGGTATCACTTATGCTTGGGATTTCGGAGAAAATGCCAACCCAAGATACCTAGAAGGAAAAGGGCCTCATTTTGTCGGCTTTTTAACACCCACGGATTCTTTGGCAATTGTTAATGACGTTATCTTACAAGTGGGTAATATTAACTGTCCTGCTTATGATACGACTTCTTTTAGCATCAATCCTATCGTTTATAGTTCTGATGTAACGACTACCAATCCAACTTCTTGTGGTGCTGCTGATGGTACGATAGAGGTGACGGCTAAAGGTGGGAAAAATCTATGCGTTAAAGTTAGTTTGGATGGTGGTATAACCTATCAACCAGATGGGCAATTACTTTTCACAGGATTAAGTGAAAATACCTATAATATAGTGTTGAACTATTGTAATATGGATTGCCCTAATCAATATGGCTACGTTACATTAACAGAACCAACGGAAATTATTGCAGCAAATGATGAAATTCAAAATGCTTGTCCTGGATTTGGATTTAGTGGCAATGTCTCTTATAACGATCAAAATATTGAGAATACAACCTATTCTATTTTAACAAATCCTACTAAAGGGACAGTTGTGATGAATGCAGCTGGTGCTTTTGACTTCACGCCAACTGTTTATGAATGTGGAACAGATCAATTTACTTATCAAGTTTGTAACTTAACGACGGGTTGCTGTGCAACAGGAGTTGTTAGGCTGAATTTTGAAGATGAGATTATTCCTGAATTAGAAAATGTACCCGCTGATTTAACCATCAATTGTGATGAAGAAGTACCATTAGCACCTTTAGTGTCTGCTTACGACAATTGTCCTGCTATCTCTATTGATAAGATGGAAACGAGTACACAAGGAGAAGACGGTTGTTCGCTTTATGACTACACCATTACGCGTACTTGGACAGCATCTGATATTTGTGGAAACACGGCTTCTGATGAGCAGATTGTGACAATTAGAGACATTACAGCACCAGATATTTTCCGAATTTATACTTTACCGAATGGTAAAAAAATGGTAGCAGGGATGATGGAAAATGTAACGCAACGTTGGAAAACGATTCAATTCCCTATTGATTTCCCAACTGTCCCTGTCGTGTTTACGCAAGTAATTTCAACCATTGATTCTTCTACAGTAGCGGTGCGAATGAGAAATACGTCGATTGCGCAATTTGAATTAAAGTTACAAGAGGAAGAGGCCAATGACAATATACATGGTGGAGAGAAAGTGGCATGGATTGCCATCGAAGAAGGCACCAATGTCGCTGGTTTTAATTTAGAGGTTGGGACGATTATGGCAGACCATAACTTTACCAATGTCAATTTTAATAATAACTACGAGGATGGAGCGGCAGTCTTTGCGTCGCTACAATCTATCTTAGAAAGTGATCCAGCTACCGTAAGATGTGGCAATGGAACAGCTAATGGTGTAAGCTTAAAAGTAGAAGAAGAAACATCTGCGGATGCGGAAACGGATCATATAGCGGAGCGAGTAGGGTATTTAGCAGTAGATGGTTTAACTTATATAACGAATGATAAAAATGAAATTATTGGAGAAGTTGGAACGGTAGATGTAAACGCAGGTATTATCGTTGTTTCTTCTAACAATTATTATTATAACCCAGTAATCGTAGCAAAATATGCAGATGCTAACCAGACCGAACCAATCTTAGTCAATGTAAGAATTTTAAGTAATAACTCTTTCGAATTAGCATTGGATAGTTGGGAATATCAAACGAATATTACCTCGACAGGTAAGATTTCTTTAATGATTATAGAAGGTAGTTTGCCATTAGATATTGAAGATGCGTGTGTTAATGGCACAGATAGCTTGGTCTTAGGCGTGGATATCGTAGCAATTGATAACTGTGATAATAATGTCAGTATTGTTTATGAAGAGACTGTTAGCTATGATGGTCCGGCTAAAGTAATTGAAAGAAATTATTCCGCAATAGATGAATGTGGAAATGCAACTTCTTTGACGCAAACTATTCATTGCTCAGGGGTGGCGCTTAGAACAAAAGCCATGCTTCAGGGAGCTATGATTCGAAGTAATTCGGCTAGTTTGATGCGAGATGATTTACGAAAAAATGTCTTGATTCCAGCAGAAGAGCCTTATACTGACTTAGTAGGATTTACACATCATGGAACAGGAGGTAGAGAAAAATTAGATCCTGCTTTATTAACCGTTAATGGGCCAGATGCGATTGTTGATTGGGTAATGATAGAATTAAGAGATAGACATAATCCTAGTGATGTAATTACGACACAATCAGGATTGTTGCAAAGAGATGGCGATGTAGTGACTGTAGCAGGGGATTCTGTTATGGTGTTCGAAAATGTACCTGTCAATGATTATTATGTCTCGATCAAACACCGAAATCACTTGGCAATGTACTCGCTTTATGCTCAAAGATTTGGTCCTGCTATAGTACCTTTTGTAGATTTTACGAATCAATTTACACCTGTAATGGGAGATGTACCTGGAGTAGAAATGGACGGAAAAAGAGCAATGTGGTCAGGGGACATTAGTGGAGACGCTAAGATTATTTTCCAAGGTCCACAGAATGATATTTTCCAAATGTTTTATCACATTTTGACGCAAGAAAGTAATGCGGAATTCTTGACCAACTTCATTTCTAGAGGGTACACGCAAAAGGATTTTAACTTAGATGGAAAAGTGATTTACCAAGGTCCAGGGAATGATCGGTCTCCTTTGTTATACCATACTGTTTTAGAACATCCTGATAATAATGGTAATATCTCCAACTTTGTCGTTGAAACAGGTGTCCAAAGGGATAGCGTTATCATAGAACCAGGATGGACTGCAGTAGATGAGTGTGCTAGTGACTATACTAAAAATGGTTGTGATTTTGATGGAGATGGTTTAGTTAATGAAGCAGACTTTGACAAAGATGCAGACGGAGTAGCGGATTCTTTAGATGTTGCTATTTTCGATAAAGATAGTGATTCTGATGGAGATGGACTTTCCGATGATTTTGAAAATGGAGGAGATGGCATCTTTAACCTGGGAACGGATTCTAATCCGTTAGACCCTTGTGATCCGAATCCTTTAAATGGTAGTTGTGTAGGGATAGATGAAGATGGCGATGGTTATTTTGCCAATTATCCGATGACTCATCCGCTTTATGATGAAGTAGATAATGAGGCTTGTTTCCCAGAATTTAATAATAGTAATTGTGGTTGTAGAGATACTGATGGAGATGGGAAAATTACAGTTTGCCACATTCCAGGAAATAATTATAGCAATAGAGAAACAAAAGAAATAGGGGTTAATGCTTGGTTAGCGCATAAAGGACATAATGATGTTTGCGGTCCTTGTAATTATGATGAAGATTTAGATGGGGTCTCTGAGGCGGATGATGTTGATCCGAATGATCCCTATTCTGATAGTGATGGAGATGGTATTGCCGATATAGTAGAAACTGGAGGAGATGGTACTTATAATGCAGGGATTGACACCGATCCATTATCAGCAGATACGGATGAGGATGGAATGGATGATGGAATGGAAGATACCAATAAAAATGGTGTTTTTGACGCAGGAGAGAGTAATCCTTTAGCGTTCTGTGATCCATTTAACACATCAGCTGCCTGTGACTTTGATGCGGATGGACAAGCGAATCAGATAGATACAGATGATGATAATGATGGCGTGACAGATGCCATGGATAGTGACCCTTACGATGCAAATAGTGACACGGACGGAGATGGTATCACAGACATTTTAGAAAAGAATATTTCTGATCCATTAAATGCTTGTGATCCAAACCCTTCAAATGGTAGTTGTTCAGGGGTAGACGAAGATGGAGATGGTTATTTTGCCAATTACCTAATTACTGATCCGCAATATGACCCTGACGATGCGGATGCTTGTAACCCTGCTGGTGTGTATTCTGACACCTTTGCTATTGATGTAATTGCTACCAAAGATGCTTGGATAGAACGAGAGCCTAATCCAAGTGGATATTTCAATGATAATGATAATCATGGAAATGATAGTGAATTGCATATCAAGAAGGATGATAATAAACCTCGTAGAAGCTTACTTCATTTTGATTTAGCAGCACAGTCAGGAAATGTTATTACAGATGCTAAATTAAAACTCTATGTAAAAAATGGGGAAGATCAAGATGTGATAGCGCAAGTTTATCAGTTAACTAAATACTGGGACGAAGGTTCTGGAGGCGGAGAATATTTTAATAGTAATCACGATGATGTACTGTGGACAAAGGCAACGAGCAGCGAGAATTGGGCGAACGAAGGAGGGGACTATAACACTTCTCTAATAGGAGAATTGGAAACCAGTAGTACTGGATGGACGGAAATAACGATTCCTACGGCAATGGTACAGGATTGGATAGATAATCCATCTACCAATTTTGGAATTATACTATTAGCGGAAGGAGCGGAAGGAAAATTAGTGAGATTCTATTCTAGCGAAGGTTCTTCTGGTAAGCATCCTCAATTAGTACTCAGTATGCAAAGTGATATTTGTAATGGAGGAGGAACGAATAATGGTGGCGGAAGTACAGTAGATTCTGATGGAGATGGTATTTATGACCATATAGAAGTAGGTGGAGATGATAACTACGATTGGGGAACAGATACAGACCCTAATAAAGCAGATACGGATGGCGATGGTCTTGCAGATGGGGTAGAAGATAGTAACAAAAATGGCACAGTAGATTCGGGAGAAAGTGACCCAAGAGAGATATGTGACCCATCAGCGATTAGCTCCGATTGTGATTTTGATGGCGATGGGTGGAAAAATTCGTGGGATAGCGATGATGATAATGATGGCGTACCAGATACTAAAGATACTAGAGATTATGACCCGAATTCTGATTCTGATGATGATGGGATTACTGATATTGACGAAAAGGGTATTTCTGACCCATTAGATCCTTGTGATCCTATTAGCGATATGGGACCTTGTATTGGGACAGATGATGATTTTGATGGATTTTATACTGGTGTTCCATTAAACGACCCACAATACGATGCGGATGATAATGATGCTTGTGTGCCTTCTATTTATAATGGTAATTGTGAATGCCCTGATAATGTCAATAATGATGGAGAAATGACCATCTGCTTTTATTATAATGCTTCTCAATTGACTTATAAAACACATCCAAGAGATTGGTTGTATTTCAAAGCGACTTATAATGCTACCTGTGGTCCATGTGGAGCAGCTAGTAATGGAAATAATACTACAGAGGATAGTGATGGAGATGGTATTACAGATGAAGTAGAAACGGGTGGTGACTTTATTTATGACCCTGCGACAGATTCTGACCCTCAAAATGCTTGTGATCCTGATCCATCTGCGGGTGATTGTACAGGAGAAGATAGTGATGGTGATGGTTATTTTGGGAATTACCCAACTACCCACACGCAATATGATACAGATGATAGCAATGCTTGTGTACCTGATGCCAATGGTAGTGCAACTACAACGGTAATCGTGAATCAAGGGAAGGATACTTATCTCAAAGAGAAGTCGAACAATAGGGATGAGAATTATGGAAAGAAAACCAATATCCATCACAAAGCGAAAGCCAATGAAGAAGAACGAGGCTTGATTCAATTTGATGTAACACCTCATGCTGGTAAAGCAGTTGTGAGTGCCACGATTTATATGTATTTAGAGAAAGGCGAAGGAGGCGGAAATATGATTGATGCTCACCGTTTGATTACACCTTGGGAAGAAGGTACAGAAACAGGTGGTAAAGGTGTCTCTAATTGGGATGAAGCTACTAATATTATCGACTGGGCAACGCCTGGAGGAGACCACCATAGCTCAATTGAAGGGTCGATGACTACTGAAAGTGTAGGATATAAAACGATGACTTTACCAGCGGCCTTAGTACAAAATTGGATTGATAATCCAACTTCTAATTTTGGCCTACTCCTAAAAAGTGCGGGAGGCGATGCTAATAAACACATCGAATTTACCTCTTTTGATGGAGCGAATAATCAACGGCCTTACCTTGAATTAATTTTAAGTGATTGTGGTGGAACGGGCAGTAATGCGCAAGAAGATATAGATGCAGATGGAGATGGTTATTTTGGTAATTATCCGGCAAATGATCCACAGTATGATCCAGATGATGCCAATGCCTGTATCCCAAGTGGCGGTGGTGGTGGGTCTAATACGACCGTAACCATTACAACTGGAATTGATACTTATATCAAAGGTAAGTCTGGTGATAGAGGAAAGAATTACGGACAAAAAGATGATGTTCATATGAAGGCGAAAGCGAATGAAGAAGAAGAAGGATTAATTCAATTTGATTTGACCGCACATACTGGAAATAATGTGGTGAGCGCAACCATGTATATGTATTTAGAGAAAGGCGAAGGTGGTGGAAATACGATTGAAGCACGCCGAATAACAACCGCTTGGGAAGAAGGCACAGAAACTGGTGGTGCAGGAAAACCTAACTGGAATGAAGCGACTAATTCGACTACTTGGACGACACCTGGTGGAGATTATACGACTACGGTTGAAGGATCGATGACTACAGAAAGCGTAGGATATAAGACGATGACCTTACCTGCTGCCTTAGTCCAAGATTGGATTGATAACCCAGGTACTAATTTTGGTCTATTCTTAAAGAGTGCAGGAGGAGATGCCAATAAACATATTGAATTTTATTCTTTTGACGGACCAACGGGGAAAACACCTTATTTAGACATTGAATTTGGAGATCCATGTAATGGTACTGAAAATAATGGACAGAGTGGAAACTGTGGAGACCTTAATGGAGATGGATATATGTTTATTTGCCATAAAATAAATGCGACGGCAGAACAGACGCAAATGATTCCTGTAGAGACATGGAGTGACCACGAAGGGCATGGAGATGTTTGTGGTTCTTGTGCCGAGTATAAAACCATTGCCTCAGGGTTTTGGAATAGCGCCTCTACTTGGGAGGGTGGAAATATTCCACCAACCCTAATTGATGGAAGCTCGGTGGTCATTAACCATACTTTGAGCGTTCAAACAGACATTACCGTTAAAGGAGGTGGTTATTTATGGCTAGAAGGGGGTGGTTCTTTTGCTTTACAAAATGGGAAATTAACGATCGAAGATGGGACGGTTGTCGTGAAAGATGTTGCTTTGGATATTCAAAATGGGTTTGAATTAATGAATTCAACTTCCGATTTTCAAATGGTAAATGGCGGTTTAACGGTTGGGCAATTATTTAAGAATACCAACGGTAATGTTTACCTTGAAAATGTATGCCTCAATACAGGGAATGCTTATCAAGTGATAGGAGGCACAGAAGTTTGGAAAAACGTTTGTGCAGAAATAGGTACTAATTCTGGTGGGACTTATGAATTGAATAATGCCAATGTAATCATGGATATGACTAAAATAAAGATTCTTAATGGTAATTTCCAAAATGAAAGTAGTTCTACTTTGTCAGGTACTATTTTAGCTGTACATATACTAAATGGCGATTTAGAGAATACTGCTAATTGGACAGCAACGATTACCAATTATTGTGTTTCGGGAACGGTATCTGTTTCTTCGGCTTATTTACCAGCGAATGAGAATTGTAGTACTATTAATGACAACTTTAATCCTTGTGATTGTAGTGGAAATTAAAATGATTACAAGGCGGTTGTTTCCGACAGCCGCCTTGTTTAATATATCCTTAAGTGATTTTTAGTTTTAACTGTAGAAAATTAATTACTCTACCCTACTAAAAACGAGTAGGGTTTGAAAAAAAATAAGGAAGAGCGATTTTTGTGTTGCGAAACATAAAAAATCAAAGCTACTTCCTTATGAAAGAATTTTGTAATGACGAAATTACAGGGATTTTGGACAAAATCCCAATAGTAAAAAACAAGGCACGTAAGAAATTTGTGATTTTATTTGTCCTAGCGATGATAAAAACGCGTGCAGTACAATTCTGTGAAATTGCTCAAGCCCTAAATGACAAGGTAAAAGCTAGCTCAAATGAGGTGCGAATACAAGATTTTTTTCGAGAAGTCGAATTAAATTATGAACAAATGGCTCTACTATTATCCATGTTTTTGCCTAGACGAGGTAAAGTAACCTTATGTATAGACCGAACCGAGTGGGATTTTGGAAAATGTCAAGTTAATATCTTGATGATAGTTGTTAGATGTAAAGACATTACTATTCCACTTTATTGGGAATTATTGGATAATAATAGTGGTAATTCTAATACAAATGACCGAATCGACTTATTGAAAAAGTGTATTAACTTATTGGGTGCCAAACGAATCGGGTTGTTTTTAGGAGACAGAGAATTTATCGGTCATCGTTGGCTTAAATTTCTTAAAGACCAAGGTATTAAATTCTGTGTTCGTATTCCGAAACACCATAAAATTACTAGAATTTGCCACTTAGATGTAAGGGTAGATACAGTTGAAGAACTATTAAAGCATAGAAAAGTAGTTAAAATACAGGATTGTATGATTGATGGGGTATGGGGCTGTATGTATGCAAAGCAGTTAAAAGATGATATTTTATTTCTTTTTGGTACTGCTAAAATGGAATACCTGCCCCAATTATATAAAAAACGCTGGCGAATTGAATGTTTTTTTCAAAATGTAAAAAAAAGAGGCTTTAATTTAGAAGATACACATTTGAGAAAATTTGAAAAACTTAAAAAATTAGTGGGATTAGTTAGCATTGCTTATGCTTTTGCAGCAAATATGGGACTGCATCATCATAAAAAAGCCGAACCAATTCCTATTAAAAATCATGGCTATAAGGCAAATAGCTTTTCTAGAAAGGGAATCAACCTAATTCGAGAAGGAATTCGCAAGGATTGGAAACGAAATACAGAGAAATTCTATGATTTCGTTATTAAATTCCTCCGATGGATACAATTGAATCCTAATAATTTACCTCTTCCCCAATTTTAGTAGGGTAGAGTAAAAATTAATTTAAATGCTGAACAATCAATTTTTTAGAAAAGGTATGTTTTGCAATCTGAATATCCAAATAATAAATACCATTCGGATAATTAGTAGTTGGTAAAACAAAGGAATTAGTAGCTTTTGGAATAGTATAATTAACAGTCTTACCAAGCATATCTCGCAAATATATCTGAATGGGTTGATCGATTGACAATGAACCAAAATTAATAGTAATTTGCTGATTTGCAGGATTGGGGAATACTTTAAAATTTGCTGCCAAAATAACCGCTTTATCACTACTCACTAACTCATTATTTTTATTGAAACTAGGTGTTTGGGAAATAAAATTGCCCGTTCCATTCGGCACTCTTGCCATCGCTACATTTGCCAACTGTCCCCCAAAAGAAAGAGAATCAATCACCGTTCCATCTTCGTGCGATAGCATCAACGCTTCTCCATTTTTTTCTAATTTGAAATCTGCATGCAAACCTGCTTGGTCTTCGTCTTTATCTGCCCAAATTACCAAATAACCGCCTGCTTCGATAATAGTATTAGTAGGAAAAGTCCACTTTAGTGGCTGGTCTAATTTATCCGTTAAAAAGAAACCCGTTAAATCAATTGCTTGATTGGTATTATTATACAATTCTATCCAATCATCAAATTCTCCGTCCGCATCAGGAACACCGTCTGTAGTATCTTTACTGGCTGCCACAAATTCATTAATCGTAATATCTTGCCAACGTACTGGACTAAATGCCATTGAACAACTTTCCCCCGCATCGATTAACTGATTAAATACTTGTGGAATGCGTTGGTCTAGAAAAAATTGTAAAGCTGGAATATTAACATCATTACCACCACCAGTTCCATTGCCCACATCATATTCATAATAATCTTTTGAGAAAAAAGGATAGGGTTCTTCGTAAATATGGGGGCGAATTAATTCGGTTTGTTGATTGATTAAATTGGTTAAGCGAGATTTAGTGAAATTTGTCGCCATCATCACACAACTAAGTTCTAAAAATCGTTCTTTAAATTCAGGTACATTCATTAATCGAATGATTAACACTTTAGAAGAATCGTCAATAAATAAAGGTAAATTTCTAGTATACTCAATGCCTAATTCCCCTAGTTTATCTGTACCCGTTAAAATTTCTTGATATTTGGCTTCGCAAACCGCATCCCAGCCATCCGTACAACAAAAGTCATCTTCTCTGGACACTATCTGAAAAATTGGATCATCAATCGGATGCGGACTTATTTCGCCAGAGTCTACCTGACAAGTTGCTAAGTCAAAACTAAATTCAATCGGGCGACATCTGGTATGTTCACAGATGCTTCCATTTTCCAATCGTTTAACCGTTAAGCAAACTTCCGCCTCCTTTAAATCGCCAAAATTGACTACGGGATTTGCTAAATTAGAGGTAACACCATTGCCAAAATCCCAAAACCATTCCTGTGCTCTAGGCTCACTTTTATCAAGGAAAAGTACGACATCTCCTTGCTCATAATACTGAAATTCGGCGAGTAAATCACAGCCCGCAGTTAAGGGACGATACGGATTGGCATCAAAATCAAAATCACCACCCATCGATAAATTATAATCCCAAGGAATCCATTCAAATAAATCCGTATCTGGATTGTGATAAATGTACCAATTTCGTTGATTGTCAACATAAGAATCCCAATTATTCAACGCAATATCCGCAGCTAGAACCCTTAAATAATTTTCAACATCAAATACCTTTTGAATTTCTCTAGCAAAAATCGAATCGGGCGTATTATTCAAAACGTCTACTAACTCTAGGAAATCACTCCAATCATCGGTATCTTCATTTGTTTTTAATTCTATGTCTTCTTGATAGGGAAGGACTTCTTGCCCAAGCCATTGTAACCTAGACCAAGCATTATTTTTGTATAAATTGCCTTTTCCATTAGAAAAATTATTAGTCACAAATGTTTTATCTATTTGCTCAATTATACTATATAATCCCCAATACTGACCATTAATAGACACCCTAGCGTGCGCGACTCTTGGGGTTTTTACGCCCGCTGTTCGCAGGACATCATAAGCAATAAAATCCCTTAATTGACTGGGGTCACAAGATCCATTATGCAAATTAAATTTTTTCATGCCATCGTAATCCTGTCCACGTACAAATTCATTTAAATCTACCTTGAATGGCTTCTTAAACTCAGAAGCATGCCGAAAAGAAGATTTACCTCGCATTCGGACACCTATAGAATCTAAAATAGTACCATCAATTTTTATTTGATCTGCCATTAACCATGGAATATCTGATCCACTAAAAGAACTAGAATCGTCATAATAAACCAATAAGCTATCCCAAAAGGAAAGGTCAGAAAAAGTGAAATTAATTTCGTGAACTTGACTAGCGTCGAACAAGTCGTTTCCTTTTTGGGCAATTAAAATATTCCCTTGGAAAGATAGAAAGAGGAATAGTAAAAATGTGTTTTTCATGTGTAACCGTTTATGTTTCTTTTGAAAGGAGGGAGGTGTAAGTAGGCAAATGGAATAGCGTAATTGGCAAAATAAGCAGTTGCTAATAAGGAATCAATTACATTTTTTAGGATTAGTCAAAAATAGAAACGATGTTTTCTTATAGTGAAAAATAATTGAATGGATTTAAAATGCTGACAATGAATATTTTATATTTTTAATATTTTTTTTTTATTAATGTGTTTTAATAAAAAGTCAATTGAGTTTAGACAATTAGTTTTTATGCTGAAATTATTCGTGTGACAGCCTCTTCGCCGTTCGCCTTTTGCCAAATAAAATCAATTGATTTTCTGGATTTGAAAGGAAAATTGATAAAAGTTGAGCGACATAACTAATGCCGCTCAACGAAAGTGGCGTTATAACCAATAACTTAAACAAGGCGATTGTAGAAACAACCATCTTGTAAAAAGCTATTGATAGCACTTTTTATCGTCGAAACTATCAATTTTTATCATTCCTTAAGAAGCTATAGATTAAAAAAAATTTAGGCGGCTATGGAAAATAGCCGCCTAATTTTAACATCCTCTATTTCTATAAGAGAACAACAATTATTCTATAATTACCTTCTTCGTCATTACTTCACCGCTTTCTACTTGGGCGGCAATGTAGTATAAACCACCTTGTAACTGATCTAGTGCAATTCGTACTGCAGCATTCGGTATTTTATCTACTTGAACTTGTTTGACTACTTGCCCAATTTGATTATGTACTTGAATGATACCTGATTTTCCTGCAAAACCTTTTAGATGGACAAATACTTCCTCTTTAACTGGATTTGGGTAAACTTCAAAATCTGCACCTAATCCATTGCCTAGTTGTGTACCAGTATTTGGCGCAACTAAAGAACTACCACCCATATTTACATCTTGTGTGAAATTACAGATCGACTGCCAACCAGCCGTATATAATTGGATGTCTATATGGTATCTACCAGCACCTAATCCAGAAGCCGTAATTGGTCCAGCACAGTTAGCGCCTGTACATTCTTTAGCCAAGCTAAAATCAGGATTAAAAATCTTCACGATAGCTACTGGAGCTGACCAACCAGAAACGGTAATTTGACCATTGCCAGACTGAACATTGATATTATTACAATCATCGCCGCTGCTATTACCACCACCGTTGTTGCCACCGCCATTATTACCGCCGCCATTGTTACCACCACCGTTGTTGCTGCCACCAACCGTTATGTTTTCCTGTTTTTCACAGATAAAGTTCCATTGAGCGGTATAGAATTGTACTTGGACATTATAGTCCCCATTGCTCACATTTTGCTGAACGGTGCTTGGACAATCGCCAGAACATTCATAAACCAAATTCCAACTGGCATCAAAAATCTTAGTGATCTCTATAGCCGCAGTAAGGCCACTAATGGTTATTTGTCCATTATTGCCGCTGATGTTAATATCTGAGCAAGTGCCTGTTCCGCCACCGCCATTATTACCACCACCATTATTACCGCCATTACCACAGCCACTTGGCGGATTCACCGTAACCGTTGTTTCACAACCTGCTATATCATGATCTCTAATCACAATTGTCTTACTGCCACTAACCCCTGTGATTCTTCTGGTTGAGCCATAATTTTGGGTGAATAAACCAAACTCGCCAATATCCCAGCCCCAGTCACCAGTATTTGACCCATTGACCGTAATATCAAAAGAATAGGTACTCCCGTCACATCGGACATTACTGACATTCGCATTAATCTCACAACTTTGAGGAACTGCATTTCTTGGAGAAAATCCTGCATCCAAAGTGGTATTATCTTCTCCAGCACTTAAGGTGAAGAAATCGGTAAATCCTAATAAATTAATATCACTATCCTCACTATCATTACTACTTTGATCTTTTGGAGAAGGAATTAAGTCTCCTGGTTGTCCTACCAATTTTAATTGATAAGTACCTGGATCTAAGTCGCAAAATTTATAGCGTCCATTCTGATCAGTAATTTTAAAGGCTAAGAAATTGCCACTTGCATCATTTAACTGTACATAGACTCCTTGAACCCCTGAATCCCCTGGATCTTGAATACCATTGCCATTATTATCTCGGAACGCTAAATCTCCTACGCAGGCTTTGCCCGTATTCCCTTGTGGTACTAAACCTGCATCAACCGTAGGGTCATTTTGACCTTGATTTAAAAAGAAAACATTGGTCATACCATTTGCCCCAATATCACTATCGGTTGCATCATTACCTACATTCATCGGAGAAGGATTAAAGTTGTTGGGTACGTTGACCATTACTTTATACGACCCTTGAGGTACATTATTAAATTGGTAATTACCATTTCCATTAGTTGTGGTAGTTTGTAAAGTGTTGCCATTGCTATCTTGTAATTTGACGGTTACGCCTCCAATACCAGGCTCTCCATTATCTTGCTGTCCATTGCCATTATTGTCCGCAAAAACTTTATCGCCAATACTACCATCATTATTAGGTTGGTTAGGCACAAACCCTGCATCAATTGTTGGATTATTTTCGCCATCGGCTAAGAAAAATGGATCGGTCATTTGATTGGACTGATTGTCACTATCCGTTGCGTCATTACCAACATTCGCAGGAGATTGGGTAAAACCATTGGGTGTGTTAAACATTACCTTATAATTTCCTGAAGCTAAACCCGTAAAACCATAACTACCATCGCCACTAGTAGTGGTTTCTTGTAAGGTATTACCGTTAGCGTCTTGTAATTTGACCGTTACGCCACCAATGCCAGGTTCGCCATTGTCTTGTTGTCCGTTATTATTATTATCGGCAAAAACTTTGTCCCCTACACTTGCAGTATTCATAGGTTGACTTGGCACGTATCCTGCGTCTATGTCTGTTCGGTCTTGATTTTCTCCAAGGAAAAATGGATTGGTCATTTGATTGTTTTGTACATCCGAATCTGTTGCATCATTTCCGCCTTGTTTTGGCATGGTGATGGTAAATCCATTCGGCGTATTAAACATTACCTTATACAAACCTTGATCTAAACCAGTAAAGCTATAATTACCGCTGCCATTTGTAGTCGTTTGTTGTAAAACATTGCCATTCATGTCTTGTAACTTAACCGTTACCCCACTAATACCTGGCTCATTTCCATTTTGCACACCATCTCCATTATTATCCACAAAGACTTTATCTCCTAGACTTGCCCCCGTATTGGGTTGATCTGGCACAAATCCTGCATCAATAGTATTATTTGTTTCTCCACTTCCTAAGAAAAATGGATCGGTCATTTGATTAGACTGATTATCACTATCTATTGCATCATTACCTACATTCGCAGGAGATTGGGTAAACCCATTTGGCGTATTAAACATTACCTTGTAATTACCTGAAGTTAAGCCCGTAAAACTATAACTACCATTTCCACTAGTTGTCGTTTCCTGTAAAGTATTACCATTTGCATCTTGTAATTTGACGGTTACCCCACCAATACCAGGTTCTCCATTGTCCTGTTGTCCATTATTATTATTGTCTGCAAAAACTCTATCTCCAACCGTTCCATTATTAGGTTGACTCGGAATATAACCCGCATCAATGTTGGTTAGATTTTGTCCTTCGCCAACAAAAAATGGATTGGTCATTTGATCATTCTGAACATCCGAATCGGTCTCATCATTTCCGCCCTGTTTTGGCATAGTGATCGTAAACCCATTTGGGGTATTAAACATGACTTTATACAAGCCTTGAGTTAAACCAGTAAAAGAATAACTACCATCTCCACTTGTGGTTGTTTCCTGTAAAGTGTTCCCATTAGAATCTTGTAACTTGACCGTTACGCCACCAATACCCGGTTCGCCATTTTCTTGAATGCCATTACCATTATTATCCGCAAAAACTTTATCTCCTACACTTGCTTGATTTGGATTACCCTGAACTAAGCCTACATCTTGATCGAGGCGCATATCCCCTGGATTAATAAAAATAGGATCAGTCATGCCTGTAGCTGGATTGGCATCTGAATCGTTATCCTCATTGCCACCTTGATTTGGCGTAGTAAAGCTAAATCCTGCTGGCAGGTTGGTATAAGTTAACTTATAAGACATATTTGGCATGACATTATTAAATTTGTACTTACCAAAAAAGTCAGAAGTTGTTTGTCCTATAAACTGGCCATTATCTTTGCTTAAAGTTACTGTAACGCCTTGAATCCCAGGTTCTCCATTATTCATAATTCCATTCCCGTTCAAATCATTAAAAACCATATCTCCAATCATACTAGGATTGGGTTGGTTACAATTTTCTACATTGATAGTAATACTAACGGTTCTTCTACACGGTACACAAACTTCATTTCCGTTTCCTCCGTTATTATTGCCAGAAGAATTGCTACTAGAGCCAGAATTGCTGCCACTTCCAGAGCCGCTACCAGAACCAGAATTGCTACCACTTCCAGAACCAGAAGATCCACTTCCGCTAGACCCACTTCCAGAATTATTATTAACCCCTCCTTGTGGACAAATGACTAGGTTAGCAAAACCATTATTTCCAGAGCTAGAGTTGCTGCTACTTCCACTAGAACCGCTACCAGAGCCAGAATTATTACTACCACTACCAGAAGACCCACTTCCACTTGAACCGCTACCAGAATTATTCCCACCATTACCATTATCGGTACAACCATTATCAATGGTTAAAGAAACCTGACGACTTCCAGTTGTTGAAAAGGTAACGTTTACGGGGCCATTCCCTACAAAAGTTTGAGGACTAGCACCTGCGCCAAAATTCCAAGTGTATGCCAAACAAGGAAAGCCTAAATCTGGGGCAGAAAAAGTTACGGGTTGATTGGTACAGAAATTACCGCTTGTGCTAGTAATTGAACTGGTTGGATTATTAATAGAAGGTAAAGGGCATTCCTCTGGCGGAGCAAGAGGTGTACATACTAAGCCATTATCAAAAACGACTCTCTCTAGTAATAATGCTCCAAATTGCTCACCGGGAACAATTGGTGCAGAACAAGAGGTATGAAAATCAAGGGTTTGTAGGCGACTGCCTCCTTGACTGGTTCTAAGAATGATTTCTGTCCCTGAATCAAATTTGTCCCCATCGGAATCTAAAGTAAAAGTTTCCCCTAAGTTGACTGTTCCGTCAAAGAAATCTTCAACTTCTATGTAAACAGATCCTGCGGTTGCGGCACCACCATCACAATCAAATTTTGATCCTTGTGAATCGGTTGAACTACTACAACTGCCACCGACATAACGGAAGGTAATTTGCGCTGGTTTACCACCTTGATCACAGCAATCACCGCTGTTGCTCCCTGAGCCACTACCACTACTACCACTACTACTACCACTGCCACTACTGCCGCTTTGGGCAAAGGCAGTCATACTCATACCGAGCATAAAACATAATAAAAAAGTAGACTGTAAAAGCCTTAGTTTGAAGTACTTGTTGTTCATAATTTTTGTTTTAGTGTAATTGATATTTTCTGCTATTGAACTATTCTTTAAGATCAGAATGAATTAAAATATCGTAAGTAGGTGTTACTATAGAAGGGAGCTAAGGTGGTAAGAAATGCTGATTTAGGTGTCGCATTTGATAAAGTGTTTGTTCAAGTAAAAGTTAAAAAATAGTACCATAGCATAAGCCTCGACTGTTTAAAAACAGGTAGAAGATTACACGCTATCAAGTGTCAAATGATTTGATAGTTCCGTTACTTTTTGTTGATAGTCCACCAAAAAATTAATTAGCAGTAGCTACTTTGTTGTAGCGTCTATCATTATGTTCAACCGTTTACTTGAAAAAACTAAATTTTAAAGAAAAGGCTGATTTTTTTTGATAACCAGCCTTTCATCTTTAACTAAAATTTTTGCTAAATAGCCTAAGAATTATCCGTTCCTAACTATTTATTGATTAAATACCGTTTACAATTTCTTGATAAGCTTGATAAGCTAGGGGGGATACCTACCCGCTTCGAGTGGCTTAATTTATGAGCCTAATAACCTGACTTTTTATTGTTATTAGTTGCATAGCAAAAACTACCCGATTTTTTGATAGCTACTAGCTTAACTTTTTTCTTACTCGTTTTTGAGTTTCTTGATGATTTTTAGCTAATTATGCCGTTAATTTTTGTAGATCACCCAATAAGTGATACAGTGTCAAATACCCACTTATTTATGGGTTTAAAATTTTGACAAAAGGGTTACGGTTTTTGGTATTACCACTATGTTTGAGTTTACCAAAATAAAGCTGTTTAACAGCGAATGATGTTTTATTAATTTTTTAGCTAAATTAAAAAAAAAGATGGAATGAGTAGGACTCATTATCTAGTTTAGCTAACAACCGAATACTATGAAATGGAAGACAAATAGAAGGGGGGAGAGCTTGTCTGTGTTTACAAATGTAAAGGTTTTTTGATAAAATCAAAACTTATTGGACTATTTTTACTGCTTGTTGACTAGCGTTCAACAGCCATTGACGGTCGGTTAATAGCTCAGTTATTTTAATTTTTCCTTGAATTTCGACCATTTTATTGGCCTTAGCTTTTAATATTTGATAGAGTAAAGAAGTGAAATTTAAATAGGTTTGGAGAATATTATTGGCTATTTTTTTATTGCGTTTTAGATAGATTGTAAAGGAGGCAAGCATGGACAATAAGGCTTCTTCTTCATCAGTCTCAAAGTATATTTTAATGAGCATGGTCTTAGCGCCTAGATTATAAAAGATGTCCGAATATTGAACCCGCATTAGGTGAGACTGTGCTTGTTGGTAGTCTTTTTTTCGATAATGTAAATCTGCCATATTGAAGTGTAAGGCGTCTTCTTGAAATTCTTTTTCCAGATGAGTATGATACCTTTGAATAAATTGAGCGGTCCAATCAAATTTTTTCAGATTGAAACCCAATTTAGTGATGTTTTTAAAAATCCAAGGAGAGAGATACCCATTGACGTATAAAATCTTTTGTTCCACACCCGCTAAATACAAATCAAGCGAATGATTGGCATAGTAATGAACTTTAATGTTTTTTTTGATTTGCTGCCCGCAGAAATTAATCGCAAAAACATAAAAATAATTTTTTTCCGAGTTGGGAATATTATGCTGATGTAATTGGATTGCATCCATTAAACGTAGAAAATCTGTGGCGGAATCTTCTTTGGTTAATAGATCATAAGCGATTAAATAAATGGATAAGACGGGGTCTAATGATTCTTTTTTATTTTTGAGAAAATGAACGAGTTCTTCAATGAAGGAGATTTGATAATCAGCCGCAATGATATTTTTCCATTCCAACATTTCACAAGCTATCTTTAGCTTATTAAAAAAATAGAATTCATCTAAATGATTTAAAGATAATTGAATAGAGGAATCATATCTGCGCTGATTTTGTCCTAAAAAATACCTTTTTGAAATATCTGACAACTGGTACTGATTTAAATAAAATTGATTGTCTTCGTCTTTTTCTTCAATCGATAATGCTTGTGTTTTCTGAAGATAGTGACGGTAATTTTTATCTAGTTTCCTTTCTAATAATTCTTCCAGAATTAACCTATTGGTCGTCTGTGATTCTTTTTCCAATCTTGATATGGCTAAAAAATGCTCTGCTTGTTTTAATAAGTAATTATTGAGATGTACCAAGGCTCTTTCGTCGTATGGTTTGTTCGGAAAAAATTGTTGAAATAATACACGTTTATCCAAATCTGCTTCGCTGAAATTAGGGGCAATGGCTTTTAAATAATCAAAAAAAGGAAGTAATGCTGGTTTTTTATTAAAGAATGGAGAAGCTAAAAATTCACCAAATCTTCGCCATTCTGCTTTGCTGAACGTTGCTAACAATAAAATTAGTTTGCTATTTCTCATGGTGAATTTTTAGAAACGGGTTGACTTTTTTTTAATTCAAATAATAATTTTATTTAATTTGTTTGTTGGTTACTGTTTTGATTATCAATTAGTTAAAGCTGATGGTGCTTATTGTAGGGGAGCGTTAGTGAATGAGTTGATACAATAATTTAGACTGAATAATATCAAAAACTGTAGTTGTAAACCTTTTGCTTAGTGCCTAATTTTGACTTGTTGATCATAAATTAGACAGTAGTTTGATAGTTTGGAAATGTTTTTGACTACTGTTTACTATGCTTTTACAACATTAATAATACCAAAATGCAACTAAGACAGTTATTTCTTTTTATTTTCTTGCTCTCTCAACAGTTGGGCATTGCTCAAGCTGTTTGGGCTGGGGATGTAAATAATAATGGAATTGTCAACAAGATTGACTTGCTATATCTTGGCTATGCATTTGGAGAAACGGGGACAGCAAGAGTTGATACTAGTAGCGAATGGATTCCAGTAGCTTTACCTACGCCTTGGGAAGGAAACTTTCCAAATGGTGTCAATTTTTTATTCGCAGATTGTAATGGAGATGGCATAGTGAATGAATTAGATGCGGCGATTATTCGTCAAAATGCTGGTTTAACCCATAATGATATACCAGTAGTTCCCGAAGAAATTTTGATTGGTACAGAAGATATTAATCCAGCCTGTCAATTTAATAATCCGCCTGCTGCTATTCCAGTTGACCAAGTTTTTAAACTAGCTATTAATCTTGGGGATATGGGTATTCCTGTAGAGAATTTATCTGGATTAACCTTTACCATAGACGTAGCACCAGATATTATTGGCAGGAATAATCTTCAATTAGCTTTTGTTGAAGATACTTGGATTGCCCCTGATACTAGCGAATCCATTCAATTACAGCAGATAGATGAAGAACGGGCTAGACTTAAGGTTGCTTTAGCAAAAACGAATAGAGTGCCTGTAAGTGGTTCAGGAACGATTGCGGAGGCTTCTTTTATCGTTATTGGCGATTTAGTAGACTTCTTAATGGTTGATACCGTCACTTTTATGCTGGACAGTATTACCGTTTTGGACGATGAACTAAACCCTATTCCGATTGTGCCTGATACGATTAAACTGGCGATAGATAAAAACTTAACCGTTAGCACTTTTGACGTTGTAGAAAAGCCGAGGGTTGAAGTTTATCCAAACCCCAACAAAGGATTAGTGTTACTTGAAGCAAATGGAAATGCCTTGCAAAAAGTAGTACTAATCAATCAATTGGGGCAGTTGGTCTTTACACAAAAACTAACTGCTACGGAGTTTCAAAGTATTGACTTTCAGCATTTACAACAGGGGACTTACTACCTGAAAATTTATACTAAAGAAGCAGTTACCACAACTTTGATTTATAAAAAATGAAATACACCCGAAAAAAGTAGATAAACAACAAACACTATAACAAATGCTATTGTCCATTTTTATTTTTCTGGTGAGCATTGCTTTCACTAATTTTTATTTGATGCACACAAATGCAGCTAATAAAAAATCTTAAAAACACTTATCCATCAAAATACCTACTTATTGAGGTCTTTACCCACAGGTAAAGCCTTGAAAAGTGCAACCGTTTACTTCGGAAGGGTAGAGACCTCGGTCTCGCCCTTCTATTTATTTTACCCGATGACATGGTTTTTTTATATGGTTTTAATGTTGGATTGGGTTTGAAGAAATCATAAATCTTACATCATAAATCATAATTCTTAAATCCATTTAGTTTTTACGTGATAGATTTATGATGTAAGATTTATGAACTGTGATTTAAGATTTTTACCACCTTCAAAAATTAGGAAAATTTCACCCTATATACCGAACAGCCTATTCTTAAAGATGTCAGATATGAAATTATCATTCACAGCCAGCCTATTTAACCTTTTATTGCAATATTGTCATTGCCATTGAAGTTGAAATTGAGATTGAAGTTGAAATTAGCCTGGTCAACAAAATAGCAAGCATTTAACCACATTTTTCCTTATATTTGTACACCAGCCCCTTCCTTAATTCCCTCTTCAACAACTTCCCACTTTTTTCCCTCTCAATCTCCCCAAAGTAGTGTACAAAGACTTATAACAAAAGCAACTTTAAGATGAACAAAGCTAAGTACTTAGTGCTTTGGTTAAGTATTCTAATCTTTCCCAATTGGGGCAATACATCTACCAAACACTTCGAGCGCAACACTTTTTTTTATCAAAAAATTAAAACGCTAAAAGAAGATTTATACTTACAGTTAAACCTTAATGGCGAAGCCATGCCTACTGCTTCTTTTGAAATGGCAACGGAGGAAGTGATGCCTGTAGGTTCCTATATTATTAATATGGGCGTGCAGCCGCAAACAGAAGAGAATGGTTTAAAACCCTATGGTTTGATTTGGGAATTATTAAACACGCATCGGATTCCCATTAAATGGATTATTAGGACGGGAAAAGGAAAAGATGAGGCTGATTTTACTTATAACAGCATTGATTTTAAAGGAGGTCCATTCATTATTTCTGCCGATTATCGGACTGCCGCAGTTAACAACACCATTAATTTTTGGGAAGGAGAGGGCGTAGAAGGTGTTACTACGAATATGCCTATTACCGTACCAGTTGAAAGAACATTGACACATTCTCTTCAATGGACTTTGGATGATAAAAACGGAAAAATTGGAGAAAAATATTTAGAGATGGGCGGTATTCCAAGTACTGCTTATGATTTTGTAGAACCTGCTAATTTAGATTGTTGTAGCGATATATTTGTCATTCCTCACGCAGATCCTGATTGGGATAGCCACCAAAGTTTATTAAGCTGGAATGATCGTTTAGAAAATGGAGGTTGTCAAGGCAATATCTGGATGGGCTGTCAAGCGGTTTCTAATGTTGAAAATTTGGTCAATCCTAGTAATAATGCAGAACGACTCAATTTTTTAATGAATAACCCGCTTACTTCGAACGGAGACCCTGCGGTAGATCATGGCGATCATAAGAATGGAGAAGCACCTTATCAATATGATTACCACGACCATCCAATTATGCAATTTATTGGTTTGACTGATGGTGCTCAAGAAGGCGGTTCTGAACAAATTTATTTGCCTACTAATGGTTGGCGACCAACTACTTTAATTGGTGTATGGGATAATGACCATGAGGATGTGCCGAGTCTTTCTAGTGGGCCTGCTGCTAAAATCGCTTTTGGACCTGCTTTTGGAGATGCTAATCGAGGGAAAGTGCTTTATGAAGGAGGGCATACCTTAGATGGGAATGACCCCGAAAATATAGCGGCCATTCGAGCTTTTTTCAATTTTAGTTTTATGGCGGCTAATGATCGAGCGATCAAAGTGGCAGGAAATGTGCCGCTTGTAATGGACAGCCAGGCAGACTATGCGTTAAATGGTACAGCTACTGGTGGGAATGGAACTTATAATTACCAATGGACGACTAGCTGTGGAGGTACTTTTACGAATGCTTTGGCTGCCAATACTAATTTTACGCCTCCAACGGTAACGACTACTACAGACTGTATCTTGCAATTGACCGTAACAGATGGTTGTGGGAATCGTTTTGGTTATTATGTGACTAAAGTGGAATTAAATCCTGCATCAAATCCAACGACTTCTTGCCCTTATTTATCTACTGTTTCCAATGCTGTCCCAACTCATACAACGATTGCCGACGGAAATTGGAATAATGCGGCTACTTGGCAAGGCGGCAATATACCCAATGGTAATCTAAGTGGTTCCATTGTTAATATTCAACACAATATTAGTCGAGCCAATAATGTAGCCATAGGGTCAGGAATGCTCAATATTCTAGGAACGTTAATGATCACAAACGATAATTTTATCATCGACAATACAGGCGCCAATCTAAATGTAGACCATGGCGCTATCCTTATTTCTAATGGAAATTTTGAACTACGAAGAGGGACACTTACTTTAAACTATGCGGGTATTCAAATTTGTAATGGTAATTATAGTGACGAAAGTGCTGGTGGGACGAATGGGAATGGATATATTTATACCGCTAACGGCAATGTGGAAGATGTGTCGAGTGGTAATTTTAGTACTGCAATAGCTTGGTGTGCTGCTGGAAATGGGGTAGGACTACCAACTAGCGAAGATTGTTCCATTGCTAATCCATCTGGTGGTTGTTTAGATCAAAACTATTATAAAACTTTATGTACTGGAGGAAGTGGACAAAAAATTATAAGTGGAAAAGTATTTCAAGATATTAATGAGGATGGCTCGGATAATGGTGGTACAGAAACTGGAATTAGCGGAGTGACGGTCTATATTTATGAAGATAGGAATCAGGATGGATTAGTTGATAATAATGATGTTTTGATACATACAACTAGCACAGATATCAATGGCGATTACAGTTATGTGCTTAATGAAACTACCACTATCGCAGCAGATGATTTTACAGATGCAACTTGGGACGGTACAACTTGGGGAGGTGGAACTGGTTGGGCAGGAGGCTGGAATGATGATTATGGAGAAAGTGGTGGAAACCTAGGTCCAAACCTCGGGACAAATGGAGGAGGTGGTTGGAATGTTGGAATTATCAATTGCAACCAAACAAATAATCATAATAATTGCGAACCATTTGGAACATCAAAATTAAGCCTCGAAAATAATGATTACATAAGCCGACCGATAGACCTTTCTGGACAGCTTTCGGTCGATTTTTCTTTTGATTTGGAAACGGTAGGTAATAATGATGACGGGGATATTTTAACGATTAAAATCTGTACAGATAATACAGAGTCCAATTGCTATACCCTTTACACAAATGGGCCAACAAATGGTAATTTTGCGGAAACGCCTATAACTGTTAACGCTACTTTAAATGATCCAACCTATTTGACCGCCAATGCCCAATTATTTTTTCATATTGACGGGTTTAGTGGAAGTGCGGAGTATGTATATATTAGTAAAATAAGTGTAAATAGTACTAATGCTCTGCGTCATTTGGTCATTACAACTGATTCTAGTTCAATTAATTCAAATTATTATTATACGACTGATAACATAGAAACAGCTACATTTTCTACGGGTATACCAACAGATACGCAAAATAATTTTGGGATAGGAGAACAGGTACAAATAGTCAATGAAGTTTGGTTAGATTTGAATGCCAATTCCTTACGAGATCCATTAGAAATTGGTATTGACAACCTACCTGTTTGTATTGCTAATAAAGCTCCTTTTTTATTAAATGGCATACTCCAACCAATCAATGCTTATCAGGATACTGTTTTAACGAATGCGGCAGGTATTTACACTTTTGACAACTTGCCTGATTGTGATAATTGGGAAATAGTAGCACATAATGCGCCTAGTTTGTATACCCCTACGTATGATGCGGATGGTGGAATTTTAGGAACGATTAATTTCAACCTTCATAATGGCGTCGTTTCGGCTATAGATAATGCTTGGTGCGAAATTGCGGATTGTATAGACGATTTAGACTTTGGTTTCAGTTTAGCAGGAGAATTTGATTTGTCAGGCACTATTTGTTTGGATGACGGAAGTAAAGATGGGACTTGTGGAACTGGAGGAGAGGAAAAAATAGCTATGCTAGAGGTATTATTATTTGATGATAAAGGGACTTTTTTTGGTGGTGTTACTAATAATTCGGAAGGCACTTATTTATTTCCATTTTTACCAGAAGACAATTACATTGTTTCTTTGGATATTCAACAAAGGGCTTTAGATACGTTTCTATTCACCACGAAAGTAGCAATGACTCCTGCAGAAGAGATTTTAATAACAACAGATGCTATTTTTCAAAAAGTAGCTGTATTGGCGAATGTAACAGGGGTGGATTATGCTTTTATTCCGCACGCTGCTAATAAAAGTACAGTCATTGCCAATGACGATGTTTTTAGTTTTTGTCCAGGACTTAGTTTTGATAATTGGGTCATAGCGAATGATACAGTTAATGAGGATGCTTATTTTTTTTCTACGGTAACCCTACCACAAAAAGGAACGCTTACCCTTAACAATAATGGTGCATTTCAATACCTACCGACCATTTTTGAATGTGGTATGGACGAATTTAGTTACCAATTATGTGACCTGACTTCAGGAGATTGTGATACTGCCAAGGTGACCTTGATTTTTGAGGATACCAGTATTCCTTCTTTGAGTAATATTCCTGACGATCTTACCCTAAGTTGCGATGAAACCCTGCCAGACCCAGCGCTTGTTTCTGCCTTTGATAATTGTCCTAGAATAACTATTGATATTCAAGAAAAAAGTACCCAAGGAGAAGATGGTTGTAGCCAATATGATTATGCATTGCAGCGTACTTGGATGGCTACGGATATTTGTGGGAATCTCAATTCTGCGATACAATCTATCAAAGTGCAAGATGTAGCTGCGCCGAATATTTTTAGGATTTATACCTTGCCTAATGGCAAAAAATTAGTAGCGGGTGTTACGGAATTTGTGGGCGAACGGTGGAAGACAGTTCCTTTGCCCATTGATTTTGATGAGAAACCATTGGTTTTTACACAAATTATGACCCAAACGGATGCTGCACCTGCTATTACACAAATTCGACAGGTCTCTAAAGCCCAATTTGAATTACGCCTCAAACAGGAAGAAGCAGCAACACAAGTACATGCTAGAGAAAAGGTCGCTTGGATAGCAATAGAACAAGGAGCACAGGTAACGGATTATCCATTAATAGCCAATACTTTAGGGGTGGGTAGCCAGCCTGAAACGATTGATTTTGAAAATGACTTTTCAGCTATTCCTACTTTTTTTACCGCTCAACAAACGACAGATGAACCAGATCCTACCATTGTTCAGTATCAAAATTTAACTACTGCTGCGGTTACTTTGAATTTAAAAGAGGAATTGTCAAAAGATGGAGAACTGCATCACAACAAAGAAGAAATAGCCTATTTAGGAGTAGAAAATATTGGAAATTTAACGAACGTAGAAGGAATAATTATTGGGGAATCAGGTACTTCAACTACTGATAATGAATGGAGAACTATTCCTTTAATGCATACTTATTATAACCCTGTTATCCTTGTCGATCAAGCTAATGCAAGTGCTGATTTTCCTATTCTTATACAAGTGAGTAACGTGACCACTACTAGTTTTGATGTTCGGGTAGCAACATGGGATTATTTGAATACGACCTTGACTAATACGCCGATTAACTATTTAGTGATTGAAGGAAGTATTCCTTTGTATATTCCCACATTTTGCGATACAGGTAACGATCATCTAATGATTGGGAAGGATATGATTGCCATTGATAATTGTGACAATTCGGTGGAATTAGGGTATAGTGAAATGAAACGATTTAATAATGGGGAACAAGTGATTGATAGAAGATGGCAATCAGTAGATGAATGTGGAAATGAGGTTATTTACAAGCAACAGCTTATTTGCGAAGGCATTGCGGTGAAAATTAAGACTTATTTACAAGGTGCTTTAGTAGGGAGTAATGAGACTGGATTGATGCGAGATGATTTGCGTAAAAAAAGATTAATTCCTCCGAAAGAACCTTATTCTTTTTTAACGGGATTTCAACATTTTGGAAATGGTGGTGGCGAAGAATTGCTTCCTGAATTACTAGAAGTTCAAGGAGCAAATGCCATTGTTGATTGGGTACTAATAGAAATTAGAAGTGGTACAGATAGAAATGAAATAATAGCAACGAGTACGGGTTTAGTACAACGAGATGGAGACATTATTTCGGCTACAGGAGATTCTTTGGTTGTTTTTGAAAATATTCCTTATGGAGATTATTTTGTTGGCGTTCGTCATCGAAATCATATTGGCGTGATTACAAAAGATCGGTATTCTTTTGACTTAAACAATATTCCTGAAATAGATTTTAGAAATGTCTTTACCCCAACGGAAGGTAAACGACCAGGCATCCAAATAGATGGACAAAATGCCTTATGGTCGGGTGATTTAAACGGCGATGGTAAAACGATTTATCAAGGGCCTAAAAATGACCCTTTTGAGATGTTTCTATCGGTTATTTTAGATACGGAGAATGAACACTTTTTAGTTAATTATATTAATCGAGGGTATACACATCGAGATTTTAATTTGGATGGACAAGTTATTTTTCAAGGCCCTAATAATGACCGTTCTAACCTCTTATTTAACACCATTTTAGCGCATCCAGATAATAAGAAATTTCTGGCTAACTTTATTGTTATTGTTGCGCCCGAATAACGTAAATTATTGTTAATTTACTCCAGTACGCTTAACCAAGCTAATTAATTCAGTCATTCTAAAAGGTTTGGTTAAGTGATAGCATTGATCATTTGAAAATGCGTTTAAAGCTTGTGTTTCTTCTTGACAAGCAGTTAACATTAAGATAGGATTATTAATATTCTCTGTCCTTAAGGCTTGATACATTTCTATGCCTTTATGATCTTCCATATCAACTAAAATTAAATCGTAGGGAGTCGATAAGGCCCTATTTAATCCATCTTCTGAGCTATAAGATTGGTCTATTTGACAGTTTGGATTTTCTAAATGAAGTTGGATTAAATTATTTAAGTCTATATCTGATTCAACAACAAGTATATTTTTCATAAGCATAGGCTAAGTTGGTAGTTCGATTGTTTGAGGATATACTCAGTTTACTGTATGGTATAACCCAAGTGCTGTGCCAAAATTTAACAACTGGTTGTAAAGTATTGATTATTAATTGATTACATTATAGTTTATTTTTAAAATATATTTAATTGCGAAAAAAATTACGATATTTCGTGAAATTACGAAAATTACAGGCTTGTATATTTTTATTTTTCGTTTAATTACCTATCCCAAGAACCTCTTTTCCACATGAGGCACGAAGAAGTATACTCTAGTTGTCAGGTTAAGTATTTTTTTGATATAATTCTGCACACAGAGACCCTAAAACGCCAAGTTGAGTAATGATTCCAACAACGATTTTTTGCTTTTTAACAACTATTTTTATTTTTAAACATTTAATATTAAAATTAGGCATAAAAACTAAGTACCGACCCAAATTCTAATAAAAGCCTAACGACCGAATAAGCCACCATAGTTGTTTTACCTTAATCGTAGCTTACCATAAAATAAAAAATTATGCGAAAAATTAACTCCATTAATTTCTTTTTTTTAGTAGCTATCTTGAGTGTAATAATGGCTTGCCAAGAATCTTCCCAATCGCCACCTACCCAAAAAACTATTTCTCAAATTAGCGCTATAAAAAATGATAAACTAGAAGAATTAGAATTTGGCGGACCAGATAAATATATCAAATTACATCATCAAATCAGAACTAGAACGGGGGATACAAAATCAAGATATACGACCAACTATAAGCAGGTTGCTCTTCAAAAAGCAGTACGTCTACGTTCAGAGATGGGCAGTCCTAGAAATACTTCCTTAGATTGGCAAGAACGAGGACCAGGAAATGTTGCGGGGAGAACAAGAGGTATATTAGTAGATAAGCGAGATACGAACTATTTAACATGGTTGGTAGGTGCTGCGAGTGGTGGGATATGGAAAACTACGGATGGAGGAAATAGTTGGACGTTAAAAACAGCTGGCATCACAAATTTGGCGACGACCACTTTGGCAGCTAGTGATGCCAATCCAGACATTATTTATGCAGGAACAGGTGAAGGTTTTAGCCATATCTTCGTTCAAGGAGATGGGATGTATAAAAGTTTGGATGGTGGAGAAAGTTGGACCGTAGTGCCATCTACTCAAAATAACCCAAAATTTGAGAACATTTTACGAATAGTGGTTGATCCCGAAAATCCAAATATTGTTTTAGCAGCTACTCGACGTTCTCTTAATAAAGCTTCGGATTTACAAGTAGTCAATGGCCATATCATGAAAAGCACGGATGGAGGGAAGAATTGGACAGTAGTTTATTTTATAACTGGTAAGGACGAAAGGATTTCTATCAGTAATAAAATGCCTGCTGTTCAGCAGATTGTGGCAGACCCTACCAATTTTAACATTCTTTATGCGACGGTAAGGGGAATTGGTGTTTTAAAGTCAATGGATAAAGGAGATACTTGGTCTCTAGTCTTTGATGTAAATAAAAATAATGCTCCCTTTGGCAGAATAGAATTGGCCATATCTCCAGTTAATCCAAATATTCTACATTTTGCAGCAGAAGGGACAGATAGAATAACAACAATCTTAATGCGTTCCTCTGATGGCGGGAATAACTGGACAAGAGTAAGGGGCGATTTTGGTAATTGGCTTAGTTCTCAGGGCTGGTACAATAACACCATTGCCGCTCATCCCTATGATGAAAATACAGTATGGGTAGGTGGTACAATAGCACTTCTTTCTATAACTTCCAACGGATTTGGAGAAAGTGATTTTAGCCCTATCACTAGAGGTGGCAGAATTAAAGGAGTTCATGTTGATCACCACAATATAATATTGATTCCTGTAGAAGAAGCTACCCAAAATTTCTATGTCATTAATGCGAATGATGGAGGTATTGCTTTTTCAAAAGATGCTGGACAGACTTTCTTGCAAACTGGAGACACCTTTAAAGAATCTATATCGTTCTCTGGCCCAAATGAAGGCGAAATGATTACATTTCCAACGGCTTCAGGCTATAATACCTCCCAGTTTTATGGTGTAGATAAAATGAATGGAGCCAATCGCTATGTTGGTGGAACACAAGATAATGGTAGTTGGTTATCCCCCGAGCACCCTGACGAAACCAGTAATTGGAGACTGCTTATATTTGGAGATGGAATGGAAGCAGCATGGAATTATGGTAATCCCAATTTAGTATTATTTTCTTCGTTTAGTAATTTGATTGCTAGGAGTGAAGATAAAGGAAATACATGGACTAGACTTAGATCGATAACACCAGGACGAGGGCCATTTTTGACTCAAATTGAGGCTTCTAAACAAGACCCAGATTTGGTTTTTCTCGTTAGTGACGTAGGGGTACTTAAATCTACTGATTTTGGTTTAAGTTGGACTGTTACCGAAATGCCTGAGGAATGGCAATTCAGTAATATAAGAACGCCCATAGCTTTGTCTCTAGCTTCCCCTGAAGTAGTATGGACAGGAAAAATATTTGGTGAAAAAATTGGCGTGGTCGTGTCTACAGATGGAGGAGATTCTTTTCAACCAACCAATGGATATAATCAAGCCACTCTTGGAACCATTACAGAAATTGCTACGCATCCAACTAATAGAAATAAAGCCTATGCGCTATTTTCGATAGCAGATGGACCAAAGATATTAGCAACTGATGATTTAGGGCAATCTTGGCAAGATATATCAGGTTTTCATACCAATCAACTAGAAAGCACGAATGGATTTCCTGACGTGGCTACTTTTACCTTATTAGTGATGCCTTTTGATACCAATCAGATTTGGGTTGGAACAGAAGTAGGATTATTTGAATCCTTAGACGGGGGAGCAAGTTGGCAGTATGCAGATAACGGTTTGCCGCCAGTATTGATTTATGAAATGAAGATTGTAAATGATGAAGTGATATTGGCTACACATGGTCGTGGTGTTTGGACGGTTAGTTTGCCAAAACTAGCAGGCTATGAGCCATCACCAACTCTAATTGCCCCCTTAGTGGATGTTGCAAATAATGGATTAAATGGACGAGTTACAGGTTCCGCTAATTTACGGTCTACTTACGATTCTACGATAATAGAAATTTTCCTTCCTCATGAAAACGAAGTACCTACTTTAATTGGGAAAAAGGTATTAGCAGGTAATCTAGCAGAAAGCATCTTGCCTTTTGATATACAAACGAATCTACATTTAACAACGGATACTATCATTCTGACTAGGGTTAAGCTAACTGCTTATCATAATGGACAGGCTTTAGATAATTATGGGGAGGCTTTCATTTATGCCGTAGATGAAGACATCGTTACGAATTACCGTAATAATTTTGACGAGGGTAAAAGTGATTTTGCAAGACTAGCCTTTACTGTTTTCCAGGCAGAAGGATTTGACGACCAAGCCTTACATTCTCCTCATCCCTACAATGAGATTCCACAATCCATTGCTGTTTTTCAAAAACCAATTTTAGTAGAGGAGTCTACTAGCTTATTAACTTTTGATGAAATTGTACTCGTTGAAACAGGGGATTCTGAAGAATTTGGTAATCCTAACTTTAAGGATTTTGTTACTATAGAAGCCACCAAAGATAAAGGACAAACTTGGATTACGCTAGATGGTTATGACTCAAGGAGACATTTAGAATGGGGGCTAACTTATAATTTGGGATTTCCAGCAATTCCAGGATTGATAAAAAGTCACCAAATCGAATTGTCTGATTTTTTTGAAGAAGGTGATGTAATTTATCTACGTTTTCGGTTAGTATCCGATTTGCTTAATAATCAACAAGGCGGTTGGGGTTGGATGATTGATAATTTTGAATTGAATTCAACGGTGACCACTATTAAGGAATTGAGGGAATCAATCGCCTTAAAAAATTACCCGAATCCATTCACCCGTTCTACTACTTTGGAATATGAATTATCGCAGAAAAGTAAGGTAGAAGCTGTATTGTATAGCTTAGACGGTAAATTAGTACGTAATTTAATCAAAGCTACCCAGCCTACTGGAAAATACCAACATCGAGTGAACACGAGTAGTTTAATGCCTGGCATGTATATTTGTCGGTTTAAAGTAGATGACGCTGAAAAGGTTTTGAAATGGGTGAAAAATTGATTTCCCTCTTTAAACCATAAAAAAATTTTAAGTTCTTCCTTATTTTTGCTTAAATTGAGCTATAAACATGAGAAAACTATCACCATATATCACTAACTCTAGTTGGGCTATTAGCCTCTGGATTGGCTGTTATTTAATGTTTTCTTTCCCGTTATTGGCACAAAAGCAAGCACCTACTCCTTTTTTTGAATTCGAGCAATTTGACTTACCTGGTGGGCTTCAAGGAAATACCGTCAATTGTATGGCGGAAGATCAATATGGCTTTGTTTGGTTTGGAACGGTTAATGGCCTAACGCGCTATGATGGTAGGGACTTTGTTCGCTATCGACATAATCCCTTAGATACGAATTCTTTGATCCATGATTACGTGGAATCTATCTTGATTGATAAAAATGGAATTTTATGGATAGGTTCGTTAGGAAAAGGCATTACTAAATTTGACCCAACTCAAAATACATTTAAACGATTTGAAGCTAAAAGAGATCATCCCAATGGATTAATCGATGGTATTATTAATACGATTATTGAGGGGGAAAACGGGTTGATTTGGATTGGTACCAATACGGGGTTGACTAGGCTAGATCCTGTTACCGAACTATTTAAGCATTACTTGCCAAACGAAACATTTGATGGAAGAGTTAGAGTCCTATACGAAGATAAAGAGGGAGCTATTTGGATGGGGACTGGTCTGCCTTGGGAGTATAATCCAGCAAAAGGTGGATTATACAAATTTCAACCTGAAACGGAGCAAATAACTGCTTATTTACAGGAAGATAATAACCCTCAAAGTTTAAGCGATAATAGAGTAGGGGCTATTTTTGAAGATGCCAGAGGAAATTTTTGGATAGGTACAATGGGCGACGGTTTACAAAAATTGGATAGGCAAACAGGTATTTTTACTCGTTTTCCTTTTCAACCCAATGAACCCAACCAATTAAGTCGCCCTTTTTTAACCTTAGATAAAACGGTAGATGTCCATTATTCTCAAGTTGGATTTATTCAGGAAGACCAAGAAAATAGGCTTTGGATCGGGGCTTTTTACGGTGGATTGAATGTCTATGACCCTGTTTTAAAAAAGCAAATTCACCTCGAACAAAATTCGCCTTTCCAACAAGGATTGACGACCAATTACCTTTGGGATATTTTACAAACCACCGACCAATCTATCTTTATTTGTACCGCTGGTAATGGCGGTGGGAAAACCTATACCGTCCATTACAAAAACAACTATTTTCCTTTTTATAAAATAGAACAAGAACGACAAGTAAGTTATATCACCGAAGATAAAAAAGGGAATATATGGTTGGGATTTTTAGATGGACAGAACCTTATTAAATTTAATGATTTATCCTATGGCGTTGCAGAAGGAGAAACCCTAAATGTTCATAATATAGAGGAAGTTGAGCGAATTAATTTTCCTAAAGAGGTGCAACAATGCGGAGATATTTTATTGCAATTTACGCCAAAAGGTATTGAGTTATTCGATGCACAAAGTAATCAAACTAAAGTTGAAATAACGATTGATGCTTTGCTGCAGAAAGAACTAAAAGCCCACACCATTTGGATTATAAAGGAAGATTTGAATCACGATTTTTGGATTGCTACTTGGGGAGGTGGTGTATATTTTGTCGATACCCAAAAGAAAACGATTACGAATTATAAACAGCATAGAGAAGTACCCAATAGTATTGGTGGAAATTATGTGTCTCACATATTTGAAGACCGAAAAGGACAAGTTTGGGTAGCTGGTGGACAAAAATCGAATAACGTAGAATTTCCCCTTTTTATCGACCGATTTGATAGGAATAGCCAACAGTTTGAACATTTTGCAAGCGATAAAGAACAGTACGGCTATGTGCCTGCTATTGCAGAAGATAAGGAAGGTAATTTATGGTATCCAACGACGGTAGATGGTATTCGAAAACTAAATCCAACAACCAAAGAAACCACCGTATTTAAGCAAGCCAATTCCTTAATTCCATCCGATGAAATTAGGGCTTTAGTAATGGATCATGTTGATAATTTATGGATGAGTACCGAAAATACCATTGTGAAATTTGACCCAAATGCTAATTTTTTTGTGACTTACGATGAGTCAGATGGTGTACAAATTACTAATTTTGGTTTCGGGGTAGCCCATCTAACTGCAACGGGACAAGCGACTTTTGGCGGTGACGGTGGCTTCCATATTTTTGACCCCATTGCATTGACTCGGAAAGCGGCTGTTCACCAATCAAAAATTCAAATTACCGAATTACAAGTGAATAATGAAGTCATTCATCCAAGTAAAAATGGATTGATTCAAACACCTATTTGGACAAAAGAAACCCTAATATTAAGTCATCAACAAAATACTTTTTCTTTTGGGATTAACTGTATAGATTATAAAAATCCAGCCGACGTTTATTTAGAATACCAATTAGAAAACTATGATCAAATTTGGCGAAAAGCAGGGAGTGAAAAATCGGCTAATTACGTGAATGTTCCGCCTGGAGGTTACCTGTTTAATGTAAGAGGAACGAATAGTGAAGGCTATTGGAATAAAGAAGGAAAATCTATTTCGATTACGATTCATCCGCCGTGGTGGAATGCTTGGTGGGCAAAATGCTTAGCGATGCTGATAATAACAGCAGGTGTTTTTAGCCTTTATCGGTTTCAGCTAAATCGACAAAGAATGGAGCAAGAAGCGGAACAATTGAAAGCAATTGATGGATTAAAAACCCGCCTTTACGGTAACATTACCCACGAATTTAGGACGCCTTTGACGTTAATTATTGGTCTAACTAAACAGCTAACTGAATCAGAGACTTTAACTGAAGAAGTAGTTGCCAAACTAAAAACAATAGAACGAAACGGAGAACAATCACTCAGATTGGTCAATCAATTGCTTGACCTGAGGAAAATAGAGGTAGGACATCTGAATTTACAATTCATTCAAAGTGATATTTTACCTCTTTTTCGATATATCTATGACAATTTTCATTCTTATGCCGCATCGAAGGATATAACACTAACATTGGATCTGCCAGCAACTCCCATCATTATGGATTATGACCTAAATAGAGTCTATGAGATTATCTCTAATTTGGTGATTAATGCCATTAAATTTACGCCTGCCGATGGGACGATTTATTTGACCGTTAAAAAGATTAGAAGCGATGAATTTTCAGATGCAACTAATAAAGGGACAACTAATTCGGAAATATTAGCCATTAAAATAAAAGACACAGGTGTCGGTATTCCTGAAGCAGAATTGCCTTACATCTTTGACCGTTTTCATCAAGTTAAAGAACAGGAAAATGTTTCTGGAACAGGAATAGGTTTGGCTTTAGTCAAAGAATTTACGGAGCTAATGAATGGACAGGTACAAGTCAATAGCATTCCAAATGTAGGGAGTGAATTTGAAATCTTTTTACCCATTACCAATAGTGCAAGTGCTGCCGGTAATTTTCTGCAATCGGGTTTATGGAGTGAAAATTTAGCTATCTCTCCGACTCCCGTCGTTTCTTTAGTTAAGCATGGACAAGCTGAAATTCCTACCAATGACCAATTGATTTTAATAGTTGAAGACAATGAAGAAGTGGCCCATTTTGTCGCTTCTTTTTTGAAAACATACCGTATTGAATTTGCCGAAAATGGACAAGCAGGTATTGAAAAAGCGAAGGCATTAATTCCTGATTTGATTATTAGTGATGTGATGATGCCCCACAAAAATGGTTTTGAATTATGTGCGAATTTAAAAGATGATGAAAAAACGTCTCATATTCCTATTATTTTACTAACTGCTAGAGCGACTAATACTGATAGAATTAGTGGTTTGAAAAAAGGAGCGGATGCTTACTTGACTAAACCTTTTAGTCACACAGAATTACAATTGTGGGTGACTAATTTATTGCAAACGAGAAAAGCACTACATCAAAGATATACCAAACCTAACTTACCCGTTCCACCAGAAAAGATAACTAGTTTTGATTTAACTATAGAAGATGCTTTTGTCAAAAAAGTCATCGAACTTATTAAACAAAATAGCGGGAATCCAGATTATTCGATCACTCTTCTTGCCGAAGCCGTTCACTTGAGTAGTTCTCAGCTCCACCGAAAAGTATCTGCTGTGACAGGCAAATCCCCTATCCAATTATTGCGCTTGCAACGCCTTCATACTGCAAAAGAACTACTAGCGAATAAAGCGTTGAACATCTCCGAAGTAGCTTACCAAGCGGGCTTTAATGACCCTTCTTATTTTACTAGAGTTTTCACTAAAATTTTTGGGCAAAAGCCAACGGAATATAGGGGATAAGTTGCTAAATGCGAGAAAAACCCTATAAAATGCGAGGAAAATCCTACTCAATAGGCGAAAACTCCTACAATAAACCTCGATTTAGTCTCAAATTTGTGTGCTGATATTTTGGTAAATATTCCCCCTTTTATCAAACTCCAATTTTAGTAACGACAAACTTGGAAACTTTTGCGGTTTATCCGAATCCAGTACAAGAGGCATTATACATCGAATTAAAAGAATTTATGGGCGAGCAGGGCATTATTTCTGTAAGTAGCATTTACGGACAAATCATTCATCAGCAAACTGTGGAAAGTGTGGCTGGTGATGCCCTGCGCCTTTCTTTACACGATTTTGTTAGAGTCCGAATTTTTGCACTTTTTCCCAATCCTGCCCAAGCGGAAATAACCATTGATTTGAATGAATATGCGGGTGAACAAGCTGCCATTTCTATCAGTAATATGTATGGTCAAATCGTACAGCAAAAACGTATTGCATCTATTCCTTTTGAAGCAATAAGGCTGCCTTTAACCAATTTTGTGAATGGTTTTTATTTTGTACATATTAAACTAGCAAATAGACGATTGCGGAGTGAGAAATTTTTAGTGAAAAGGATGTATTAATACGCTAAATTCTTCCCAATTTCAGCTACTTTTTTTAGGTGGGACGCTTTGACTTTTTCTAGGTCTAAAGTCCCACCTAAAATATACATTTCTTTCTGTTTAAAACGTTTACCTAATCTATCTGCAAGCATTACTTTTCGCATACTTTCTGCTATGCCTATTTTTTCTAAAAATTCGTTTGGATGTCCTGCGGGACAAAGCACAATTCCCCCTTTTTTAATGGATATTCTATTGGCTGGATTGCCTTGGTCGTCGTATCCATACGCATAACCTACCGTATAAACTCGGTCAAACCAACCTTTTAATTTTGCGGGACAATCACTCCACCAAACTGGATAGATAAAACAGATATAATCTGCCCATTCTACTTTTTGTTGTTCGGCTAAAATAGCTTTTGGGATAGGTAAACTTGTGTTAGCAAAACCTTCTCGATTATACTCTGCCTCTGACATATCCGATTGAAAATTCATGGCATATAAGTCGGAAGTTTTTAATTGATGTCCTGCTTCTAAAATACTTTTTTTGAATTGAGAAAAGACTTGATAAGTGAAAGAATTTTGACTGGGATGGGCGTAGATAATTAAGACGTTCATCAGTTTTACTACTTATTTTAAAAATTAACTAATTATTCAGTAGAGATTAGAGATTTACCTCTCAAGGTTTAGCAATAACGACGAACTATTAGGTAACTTATCACTAAATTATCTCTATTCTCGTATTTCTTCTCTCTTTTCTAAATGAATTTTAGTGATAGGATTCTATTAGTCAATATTCTCTTGCGTAATCAACTCATAACTATCCAAATCAAATGCCGAAAGATAGCCCAACCCTTCATTCTTCTTATAAACACAACCACTATCTAGTAAAATGACTTGATTTTTTTGAGCAATGGATTGTTGAATCACTTCTAAAGTTTCGACAATATGCCCTGTAACTTGTTTTTTAGTAGCAAGGTCTTTTAGGTCAAAATTAATTTTGGGAAACAGCCCTTCCATTCCTCTATACAAACTCTGTTCGTTAATCAAAAAAGGGGTATGACAAACTAACCAATCATCTAAATCTAAACAGTAAGGCAGTTCACTAAAAAAAGTTAAGTACTTTTCTACATCTTCTAAGAAATCATCTGTTTGATTTTGGTCTAAATAGGTGACAAAAAATTCAAAACCACATTGATAAGCACTTAAAAAAGCTTGTTCATGATTGCCTCTAACAACATAAAAAGGATAGCCTACTGTTTGGAAATCCATAATAGCATCTACTACTTCTTTACTGTGTCTTCCTTTGTCGATTATGTCTCCTAAAATGAAGATTTGGTCGTTCTTGGTAGGGTTGATAGCCGTAATTAATGCCTTAAAAGTTTTAAAACAGCCATGTATATCTCCAATAGCAATTTTACGCCCACCTTCTATTTTGGCTACTTTAGGAACCTCATATTTCATATATAAAACTAAACTGTACTCGTCAAAAAAACTATGTGCACTTTATAAACTATATGGTAAAAATCAACTATCGTAAAACATCAAAAACCCGACTATATTTCACAATAAAACTACGATTAATTGGTCCATTTACTAAATCCGAAATCCGTCCTCTATTTTCATTATACACTAAAAATAAACCAGTATTTGCCTGCTGTAACCAGCCAAATCGAATATTAGCTGACCAAAAATCTGCCACGGAATTATATTGAATCAGGCTTTGCACAAAAATATTGGGGGTAAAAGAATAAGCTAATTTGGTTCGGAAAATATCGGCAGTAAAATCACCTTCTGGTAAACGAATATCATTATGCTGGAGGCCAAATTCTGCGTTAAATTTATCGCCTAAAATTAACCGAACCGAGGCACTATTGGCAAATCGAGTACCACCAAAAAAACCACCATTGACATGTCGAGTACTAATCGAAACGGGTTTACTTGGATTGGTGATAAAAATAATTTGAGATTCCGCATGGTCATAGGTGCCTGCAGGAACGAGGACACCATCAGAAATTTCAAATGGTTCATAAACACCTTGGGTCGTAAAATTAACGCCTGTATGTATTTCAAAAGCATTTTTCCAAACCCAATGGTTATCAATATGTAAAAAGCCAGTTTGTTGTCGGTTTTCTGCATCCCAATACCCCCTATAAGAAATATGTGGTCGATTTTCTAAGAATCTAGACACTTCATTTTTAGGGCGCAAGGTATAAAAAACCAACGCTTCTACTTTCTTAAAACCACCTTCTCTTCCTAAAAATCCAACTTCTGGATTAAAATTTTGCCCCACTTCGGTATAGCCCGCAAACATTCGCCAACCATTCCAATTATAATCTGATCTAAATTGAAAAGAATGATCCTTATCTTCTAATTCTGGTGTACTCGTTTTACTAAAATAACCAGATAATTGCGCTTTTTTACCCAAACCTAATCGACCGTCTATAGCAAACGTTCGATTATAATCATCGTCCGTATCATCGCCCAGCCCTTGTCGATTGACAAATAATCCGCCAATCGCTGAACGACCTTCTTGATGGTTTACTCTCGCCACCGTAAAATTATTTTTGCTAACGCCCAAAGATTCTACATCATCGGTCACCAAATTCAAAAAACCGACATTGGTTTTATTACTAACTTTTCCTGATAACCTTGCTCCTCCAATAATAGGTGTTTGAATCCCTCCTTCTGCAATACCTATCCGACGACTAAAAAATAAATCCACTTCTCCCGGCGAACCTACCGTAAATAAACCTGCATTTTCTAAAAAGAAAGGTCGCTTTTCTGGAAAAAACAGATTAAAACGGTCTAAGTTAACTTGTTGGTCATCTACTTCTACTTGCGCAAAATCTGTATTATACGTCAAATCCAAAGTCATACTTGGTGTAACACTATATTTCACATCTACTCCAATTTCACCATTTGTTTCTGCTTTTCCATCTGTATTGGTAAAATCTCTATCTACTCGTCCTAAAGCATAAGGAATCACTTTTAAATTACCTGGATTTTTGATATTTAACCCAGTTAAGGTACCTGCCAAAGACAAACGTTTCATATCTAAACCAAGCGGCAATTGCGACCAAAAAGCAATCTCATTGGTCTTCCGAATATTCCGTCTAAAATTAAGCCCCCAAGCGGTATTATCGCCAGATTTAAACCGCAAGGTCCGAAATGGAATCGCAAATTCTGCACTCCAACCAAATTCCCCTACCTTCGTTTTAACCTCCCAAGAAGCATCCCAATTCAAATTAAATCCACCAATTACACCACCTTGCTGTCGATTATTATTAAAATTTCCTTGCCCTTCATTGTCTACTTGCGCATCGTATTCAATCCCAACCGAATTCGTCCCAAAGACAAACCCATTTTGACTATCTTTATACGTATCTAAAATAAACAAAAAAGCATCTGTTCCTGATAAATCTGCATCTCTTCGAGCATCCGAAACCACCAAAGCTTCGGGCGTCGAATCATAGCAAACAACCGATACATAAAAAGTCGTGGCATCGTAAGCGACCCGAATATCTGTCTTTTCAGAAGCTGGTTCGCCCCAATTGGGTTGATTCTGCGATAACGGACCAACCGTATTCACTTTTAACCAAACAGGATCGGTCAATACTTCCCCATCTATGACAGGTTTTTCCGTAATTGAAATGGCTTTTGTGATTGGTCGCTCTGCGTTATCAATACCTACTTGCCCCGATAGCATTAAGGGGAAAAGAAAAACAGTTAATAAATAAAGTGGTAAGGCTTTCAAAAATTGCATGGTAGAACTGGTTTTATCTAAGAAAAAATGGTTCTACGGTGAAAATCTATGAGTGAATTAAAGTTGACGACTCAGGAGAGTCGTGTTACCTTGGTCTGACGTAACACGACTCTCCTGAGTCGTCAAGCATTTTTAGCTACTTATACTTTTACCGTAGTGTCGAAAAAATAAAGCGGTAAAGGTAAGGAATGTTTAGGTGGAAATGACTGCTACTTTTTGAAGGAAATCTGATTTTTTTAGCGTATCTAATCCATATTTTTCCAATCTTTATAGTCAATCGCTACCTCATTTTCCGCCACCCATGCTCCATTTTTAAACAGTCCTTCTTGTATGACTCGAACAAATTGCAACTCATTTTTATGTAAAATTTTTTCACTAGCTTTATTCCATATCACATAAGCAGCTTCTATTCGATTTGTTTTTAAATGCGTAAAACCAAAATGGAGCATGATTTTGACCGCTTCTGTTATAATACCTTTTCCTTGATGCTTAGGATGTGTGAAAAAACCGATATTCCAAACATTTTCTGTTTTTGTTGGTCTAATAGAAATACGACCTAAAAAGTCTCCCGTTTTTTGATGTTCTATAGTGAAAGCTGCGGCATTGCCTGTTTTCCAAACTTCTAAGTTTCGTTGTAATGGGGCAATTAATTCATCTTTAGTTTTAGGCGCTTCCCAAGCCATACCGTCATTGAACCCCTTTACTCTAGTAGCGGAAAAAATATGTGGAATATCTGCTTCAGAAGGAATTCTAAGTTTTAAATTGGGTGTTTCAATTGTGAAAGATGTTGGTAAAGACATAAGTACTTATTTTGAATGAATCAACTCATATTCTCCTTTGGTTAATCTATATTGAATTACACTTCTATATTCGTCGCCTTTCTTATAATGTTCTTTCAATTCCCCTTCTTTAATCATCCCATTTTTGAGCATTACTTTTCCAGAAGAATCATTTCCTATCAAATGAACCGCATGGATTTTATTCAATTTTAATTGCTCAAAGCCAAATTGTAAAACGAGTTTAGTCGCTTCTGTTGCATATCCTTTATTCCAAAAAGGTACGCCAATCCAATAGCCTATTTCTCCTCGATTGTGAACTTTATCAACCGTAATACCTATACCACCGACGAATTGATTATTGTCGTTTAAACGAATACCAAAAATATAATTGGATTGAACTTGTAGACCTTCCGCCGCCATATCTATCCAAAAAAGGGCATCTTCTTTTGCATAAGGATGCGGCATATTTTGCGTGGTAGCGGCTACTTTTTTATGCCCTGCGTATTTTACAATGGCTGGAATATCTGCTAATTTGGGGATGCTTAAGGTTAGCCTTTTGGAGGTTAGAATGATGGGTTTTTTCATAATTATTTTTTCATTGCCAACACTAAATCACCTCGAAAAAGTTCCTTTAGGGTATGATATTGCGTAGCTGCTGGTTCTACCTCATCCATATAAGTCCAACCAAATTCTGCTTTACTAAATCGTGGAAAAACATGCAAATGAAAATGCCCCACATCATTAAATGCGCCACCATTTTGCATCATGGAATAACCTTTAGGTTGATAAGCTTTTTTTAGTAAATCAACGTAAATTTTTGCTAATTTAAAAATATGATTAATCACCCTTTGTGGCATTTCATCAAGGTCTAAATAATGCTCGTTTGGGATAATCAAAATATGTCCTTTGGATATAGGGTCATAATCTAAAAGAATAGTAACGTGAGTTTTGGATCAGAAAAAGGTCTAGAAGACCGTATCCGATTGTAGAAAATATTTGGTAAATCCCTCTTAATCAAAGGTCTGGAAGACCGACCCTGTTAAAAATTCACCCAACTTGGGGTCGGTCTTCCAGACCTTAGGAGCATTTTCAAATCATTTTCTACAAACAGTATCGCTTCTCTGGAGCTAATCCATTGATTTTCAATTAGTATTATCCAAAACTCACGTTAGTAGCTACTTCGCCTCGATAAAGTTGGTATTCGCTAGTTGTTAGGATTTCACAGAAATGACAATCTTTCATTATGTTAATTCATTTAAGGTATCGACTACTAAAATCTCCCCATTAGTAAAATCAATTAACCGCTCTTTAGACTGATGCCCATCCGCAACCAAAATACAATCAATCTCCATCGCATTAGCCACTTCAAAATCATGGTAAGTATCACCAATTAAAACTGTTTTAGCTCTTTGAATTTGGTGGTTTTGCATCAATTGAATGCCTCGATTAATTTTTCCTTCTGCTCGAAAATTGTCTACGCCTTCAACCACCTTAAAATAATGATTAATATCAAATTGGTCTAATAAAGGCTGCACCAAATCTAAATGAGCGGCAGTTAAAATATATTGGTCTTTTTGTAGCTGTTTAAATTGTTTTAAAATTGGAAATACACTTTTATGTAAATCACACTTTAGAACGCCTTGATTATAATCGCTTACAAATTTATCGGTCAATACGTCAAAAGATTCCTTTGCTAAATCAATGCCTATTTTTTCATAATATGCTGTAATTGGAAAACCAAAGGCATTTCGATAACTCGCTAAATCCAAAGGGAGAGGCTGATGATTGGCTAACATTTTATTGGCTATGCCTAAGCATAAATCAATATCGTTCAATAAAGTACCATTCCAATCCCAGATAATCGTATCGTATTTAGTTTGAATCATCATTTTATTTTAATGAATTGAAGTATATTGTCAACGAATAAATCCACCTTCTGAATGAATAATTTGCCCAGTAATCCATTCTGCTTCTTCGCTGGCTAAAAAAGTAATCAGTTTAGCCACATCTTTAGGCATGCCAATTCTTTTGGTCGGAAATTGTTTGAGTAAAACTTGATTTAATTCCGCATCCATCCAGCCCGTATCTGTTGGTCCAGGATTTACTGCATTAATGGTAATGCCTATAGCCGCTATTTTTTGATGCAAAGTATAAGTTAAAGTTTCGATAGCCCCTTTGGTAATCGCATACGCAATTTCATCACTCATCGGTCCTAGTGATTGACCAGAAGATAGATTAATAATCCGACCTTGTAATCCTTCTTGAAAGCGGCGAATAAATTCAACGCATAATAAAGTAGTGGCTCTAAGATTAAGGGCATAATGTTTATCCAGTTCTTCTCCAGTTATGTCCTCGACGCTTGTTTGAGTGCTATAAGTGGCATTATTTACCAAAATAGAAGGCTGTCCTAAAGTATCATTTACTCGTTGAAATAGTTGTTCAATGGCAGAAGATTCGGTTAAATCCAATTCCATTTTTTTACAACGAACGCCAAGTGCTTTAATTTCCGCTTGAATCATTTCGGGCTCTTTTGCTTCCACTTTCCAAGGCATTTCATTATCATAAGGCGTCCAATACGTAAAAAATATATCAATACCTTTCTTGGCCAAAGCTAAACAGATAGCTCGACCAATGCCTTTTAAACGACTGACGCCTGTAACGATTGCAATTCTTCTATTCACTGATGAATTTTAATAATGGTTATATTGCTTTATTGCTGTATGGTTATATTGTTGTTGGCGCATATTATAAATTTTAGCGTTAAATGGGAACAATAAAGCCATATAACAATTCAACAATTTACCCCATTAACAGCTTCAAAAAACGCAGCTAACTTATTCTTGTCCAACTGCCCATTAGTTCGCACGCCACTACATAAATCCAACCCAAAAGGTTGTACGGTTTCAATGGCTTCCTGGAAGTTACCTGCTTTCAATCCACCTGCTAAAAACAAAGGAATATCAATGGCTTCCCGAATCTGTTTACTTAATACCCAATTATGCGTTCTTCCCGTACCACCCAATTCTTTGATTGTCAAATTAGGGTTACCACTATCCAATAAAATAGCATCGACATGCGGAGCAATTTCGATGGCTTCTTTTACGGATTCTTCGTCTATTACATGAATGACTTGTATTAATTTTACGTGCGGCAAACTCTTTTTTATTTGTTGATAAGTACCTTTTTTCAGAGCATCTACTATTTGAATAGTCGTGGTTTGTGTTTTTTTATAATGGGCAATAATTGCTGTAGCATCCGTTTCACTCGTCAGTAAAAAAGTGGCAATTGGTGGTGGGATACTTTGTGCTATTTTCTGAATTAAAGCATCCGAAATAACCCCTGGGCCACTTGGCATATTCCCCACTAAACCTAGCGCATCCGCCCCTTGTTCAATTGCCATTTTAGCCTCTAATAAACTACTAATGCAACAGATTTTTACCCTCGGCTTTAAAGTACCTTTCATATTGATTTATCGTTTTTACAAATATTTATCTAAGTGACGAATTAACTCCGTTGAATTTACAATTCATCATTTATCATTCATCATTCCACAACTGCATTTTCCAAAATAGAAAAAGTCTGCCGTTCACAATCAATTTCTGCCTGAATACCCAAAGGTAAAGTAAAAGTAGGGCAAGTATGTCCAAAATCCATTCCAGTAATAATGGGTAAATCAACCAAACCTTCTTCTTCTCGGATAATTTTCACTAGGGTTTCGTCATATTCCTTGGCGAAGGTATTATCTAAAGGTCTACCGACTATCAACCCAGCGATATTTCTAAGAATACCAGAAGCAGCATAATTGCGTAAAATCCAACCAAAATTATCAGGTGATATTTTAATTTCTGAAGTTTCTAAAAACATAATTTTACCTGCCCAATCCGCTGGTTTTACCCAAAATTGAGTATCCTTTAAAAATTCTAATACTTCTAGACAGCCACCTAATAATTTACCGCTGATTTTCCCTTTACCTTGTAACCAACGCCATCCCATGGATTTTTCTGATTTTCTAGAAATTATTTGATTACTAGGGTCGAACCAATCTAATCGTTCTGAAGTCCAACCATTCGTATTTGGTGAAATTAAACCAACAGGTTTTTCTGAAAACAAACTTCGTTGAATATCTTCGATTTGATAATCGTGCATCCCATTATTCTCTGCAAAACCAACCATTAAAGAAGTCCCATAAAAAGAAGTAACCCCCGCTTTATAAAAACAAAAATGGGTAACGGTGGTATCCGAAAAACCTAAAAATATTTTGGGATTATTTTTAATCACTTCCAAATCAATATAAGGTAAGGTACGAACACTTTCATCCCCACCAATATTTGAAATAATGGCTTTAATCGTGGGGTCAAGCAAAGCCTCCATTAAATCATTCGCCCTAGCTTCGGGATTTTTATAAATCCAATCATTGGGTTTGAGGGCATGTTTTGTTTCAATTACTTCCACATCGAATGTTTCTTGCAATTGCTTTTTACCTGCTGCGTAGCGGAGGGGTAATTCCCCCGCGCCTCCCCACGAAAGGGAAATAGTGGCGACTTTATCGCCTGAGTTTAATTTTTTTGGTTTTATCATTCTACTGTTTTTTGCTAAATAAGTATATCCAAGGAGGCGCACAAGATTGATAATGTTCCCATGTTCCTGGCGTACTATCAAAATTATCACCAACTTCTTCTTTTAGGCTCAATATACCAAATCCTCTGGAAATTAAACCATTGAGAATAGTTGATAAGGTATGTCGGTATTCTTGTGGACTTTCTAGTTTTACTACTTGATTTTGGTTATTGGTGAAATTCCAATTGGGGTCAGCTGTTTTGATGGGATAACCATCCTGATAAGGCTGCCATATTGGATAGCCTTTACCTTGCCATAATTCATCCTGTTTCCATTCACTTCCCCAGCAACCATCCTTCCAACTACCATGCACAAAAGGATTATGAAACATTAATTGGTAAATGCCATATGGTTTTAAAACTCTTGTAATTTCATTAAAGACTTTTTCCACAGATGGAATATAGTTGATAGAATAAGGTTGGTAAACGATGTCAAATTCATTATCAGAAAGCATGGGTAAATCCTGCATATCTGTTTTAATACATCGTATGGCTTTACCGTATTTTTCAGCAACCAACTTATCTTTTTTTAATTGTTCTTCACTAAAATCTACCACGGTAACAGTTGCGCCTAATAAGGCAAATCCAATACTTTGCTGACCACCTCCTGACGCTAGACAAAGGACTTTTTGACCACTTAAATCTGCGGCATAAAAAGAATGATTGAGCAAATAGGCTTTTGCTTTTTCGGGCGTTAAGGCTAATTTAGGCTGGGAACAAAGCACATCATTAAGAACTAGATTGTCCCATAATTTTTCATTTTTAGCAACTATTTCTAGCGCATCTTTATTAGCCATTTTTTCTAAAAATACTAATTCCAAATCAGGATGAATGGCCTGCCTTTTAAGTACTTGATAACCCAGTTTTTTATAAAAGGCTAAATTCTTTGAACTTCGATGCCCTGTAAATAACTCAAATTTATCCACCTCTAAAAACTCTTTTTCAATAGCTTCCATCAACCGTTTACCAATGCCTTGATTCTGAAAAACTGGATGCACAATCAAGCGACCAATTTTGCAAACTCCATCTTCTAGAGAAGCTCGAACCGAACCAATTATTTGCTCATCGAAGACTAATTTTAAAAAGACTTGTTGCTTAAAATCTTCCTCAATAGATGCAATTGTTTGTAATAAAGGAGGGAGGTTATAATCATCATAAATCGCTGCTTCTTGCAAATAGCAATCTTTTTGTAAGGCTAGTATTTTGGCTAGGTCTGTTTGTAGTGCTTTTTGAATAATCATAGTGTTTTTAATTAAGGGAAATCAGGCTTTTTATAAGCTTATCATAGCAACTAATTTTACACCTAAAATAGTTCATTTAGACTGATTTTACTGCTTTTTTAATTTTTTTTCGACTTTTTTAAGAAAAAATAAAAAACACACCAAAAGCTACCTAAATGTATAATTGACTAATAATCAATAATTTATAATTTACGTAGTCGTTTGTAAACGTTTACAAACGTTTACAAACGGCTACAAACGTATGTAAACGTAAATTACACGACTAGCACTTGCACTTGCCCATAACTTTGCATCATCAACAATATTCGAGTTGCGAGTTACGGGTTGCGAGTTAGTTTTAGAACTCCTAATTCAATACAGTAAATCAAAGACTTGGATAATTTATTCAACTAGATTGAAAGGAAAAAAACAAAACCTTTTAGTCTTTAAAAAATGATTTCGATATGAATAATTTAAGAAATTCAGTACAGTTAATTGGGTTTATTGGTAAAGACCCAGAAATGAAAGAATTGACTACAGGAGCGAAAGTAACAAAGGTCAGTATTGCTACTACAGAATCTTACAAAAATGATAAAGGAGAATATATAGATCAAACAACTTGGCATAACTTAGTTGGCTGGTCTTATACTGCTGAACGTATGGTTAAGCAAATGAAAAAGGGGTTAGAAGTATTTGTCCAGGGGAAGCTAGTGCAAAGAAGTTATGATGATGCGAATGGTATTAAAAGATATGTTACAGAAGTTCGTATTCTCAATTTTTTGATGATGGATAAAGCAGCTAGGAAGAATAGTTCAACTGCCGAGTTAGATGTAGCTCAAGGAAAAGAAGCTGTTACACCTTTTTAACCAGTTGCCAGTTGCCGGTTGCCAGTTTATTCATAACAGTTAAATTATGTCAAAGACTTATAGAGATTTAGATGTTTATAAAAAATCATTACTGAGCGGCAGGAAAATAGCAGAGGTTAAAAACTAGCACGATACTTTCCATAGTAAGGTTTCATCACAAAACTTACGATATGGGAACTACCTTTGCTGTACTAATTAAACCTCTGCAGGAATACATTGAAAAGAACGGAGAAGCCATAGATAAATCTAGTGGTTCAAGAACATTCAAATTTCAACACTTTACTCTTACGATGGTATTTGCTTATTTGATGCAAGTTCCTTCGTTAAGGAAATTGACCGATAAATTAGAACTAAGTGATTCAGCCAAGCAATTAGACTTAAAAGCTTTTGCCTGGACAACAATTCGAGATGGATTTACTCGATTTAGTGCTAATTTTTTCATCAAAATGTATCGACATGTACTCCAACAAACTAATATTGTACGTCTAGATTCTATAGACGAATTAGGAATGATTAGTCTAGTTGATGGTAGTATTTTTCCTACGATTTCAAATATGTGTTGGGCAGAGTACAAAAAAACGAAACAGGCTATTCGACTGCATGTTGAATTTAGCTTAAACCAAATGATTCCATTGGAATTTATTGGCCAGAAAGCCAACTCTTCAGAGCGACATTTTTTATTAAAGATTGTCACTAAGGGAGTTACATATGTAGCAGATAGAGGTTATTTTAGTTTTGATGTAGCCGCTAAGATTTCAAAAGCCTTTGCTTTTTTTATTATCCGAATAAAGGATAATATGAAATTTAAAGTGGGCAAACAATTAACTGTTAGTGGGCAAATTCCAAATTGCTTAAATCAGGTATCAGACCAGTTAATTCGATTTGATAATGACCCTAATCAAATTGTTTACCGATTGGTTATGTTCAAAGTATTAGATAGTGAATTCAAAATTTGTACGAATCGCTTAGATTTGTCCACCTTAGAAGTCATCATGCTTTATGCTTATCGGTGGCAAATTGAGCTACTTTTTAAATTCATCAAACGAGTACTCAATGGTATTCATTTATTTAATCATTCTCAAAATGGCGCAAACATTCAATTTTGCCTCCTTATGATTATGAGTGTGCTTTATCTGAATTTGCGACAATTTTGTAAAATCAATGGCTCTTGTTCTAAGTCAAATGTTAAAAACAAAGAAATTTCGACTTTTGAACAAAGTAACAACATCAACGATTTTAACACTTATTCCGGCAATATGCCCGATATTTGGATTAATTCTATTAATAAAGCCTTTGAATCACTTTGGAAAATAAGTTCCTATTGGATTGAAAATCTTAAGGAAGTTATAACCAAACCTTTTGATTCTCAGGTGATTAATATTTTGGCGCGTGATTAATTTAGCCCGTGCCGCTCAGTAATGATAAAATATCTTTCCAGTTATTTATTAAGACGCATCAGTTTACTTTTAGATTACCTAAATATGAAATCTATGAATTAGGAAATCAATTAAGGCGGTCTGCGGATTCTGTAAATTCTAATATCGTAGAAGGTTATGGAAGGAAGAAATACAAAAAGGATTTTATTAAATTTTTGATTTACTCCCATTCTAGTAATGATGAAACTGTAAATCACTTAAGAAAGATTGAAATATTGTATCCAGAATTATCTAAAGCTGCCAAAGAACTACAAACTGGATATGATAATTTAGGAGGTAAACTCTACAAATTTATAGAATATGTCACTAATCATTGGAAATCCTAACTAGCAACCGGTAACTGGAAACTGGCAACTCTAAACACGCACAAGATTCAATGTCCAAAATTTGTGATACTAAGTCATTTTTGTTTGGGTGTAAGTTTGGGTGATTTGTTTGCTCGACTTACACCACAAATTTTTCACCCTAGAGTAGAAGTTTTCAAAGCTTTAAAAAATTAAGTATATTTGTATAAAACGAATGATATGTCTGTAGCTACTCTTTCTGATAATCCATCTAATTCCAAAACGGTTAAAAAACCGAGACTTATCTCTTGGGAGACTTTTGAAAAAAGGTATCTAAGTAGAGAGGATTCATGGAAATATGAATGGGTAAATGGCTTGGTTGAAAAAACCAAACGCTCTATGAATCAGGAACAATATTATATTCTTAGAAATCTTAGATTATTATTTCGAAAGCTAATCAATACTCAAAAAGTATCAGGAGGTTTAGAACCAGAAATTGATACTTTCTTTTTGGAAAAAGTACATAGAAGACCAGACATGGCTTGGTTTTCTGAGGAACAAGAAATTGCTATGGCAAACGGCAAAAACCAAGTCCCCAATTTTGTCATCGAAATCATTTCCAATAATGACAAAGCCCGAAAATTACAGGCGAAGATGAAGAATTATAGAGATGCGGCAGTAGAAGTAATTTGGTTAATTTATCCTAATGTGGAAGAAGTTATCGTTTGTCGTGGGGATAAAATGGAAGTTTGTCATGGTGATAAAATCTGTTCTGCTGCTCCAGCGATGGATGCTTTTAGCATAACTGCTAAAGCGCTTTTTCTGAAGCCAACCGATACTCCAAAATCTTAACCTACTAATCACTCAATGAAAGATAAAGAATCAGTTAATAAAAAGATTACTAGGGTAGATGATATTTTAAAACAAATAGCTTCGCTAAATAAAATGATTGATTTACATAAAAATCAATCGAATAATAAGTCAATGTTGGCTCAATATGAATTTACGGAAGAGCTAAACAGTATTTTAGTAGATTTTAGAATCCAATTACCTGCAGCATAAACCTTTTCTTGATTAAATTCCGCACGACCTTAAAATAGAGTTGCTCTCCGTTTAGTTGCTTCTTTCCTTTCCAAAAAATCACTATTAAGGTATTATCAAACACTTAATTTACAAATTCCCACCTACTAATAAATTTAACTTAAAAATAACGTAACTTTTTAAATTTGTAGAACCTATTCTTTAAAGAAATGTAGTAGACATTATTTTGGGTTAAATTAGTTTTTTATTTCTATTTTTTATTTTTGACGATATATTGTTTTGAATAGTAAATTATGTGTTGATAAATCCAATAATAATTTTATTTGAACTTTATTTTTATGTATTGACTTTATATTAGATAACCTATACTTTTGCGCTCCCTAACTAAAAAGGCCTCATCAATAATCGACTTTCCTAGACCATACAAGCGCTAGTGATTTTCTTATTATAGTATTCAAAAATTGTTCGGATAGGACGCTATCCATTAATGGTAGTCTAATTCAAAATTTTTAATGAAAAAGTATTTTAATTTATTCGATTTATCCCAAAAAGTAGATTATAAAACAGAGATTTTATCTGGTTTAACCGTCGCCATGGCGTTAATTCCAGAAGCAGTAGCATTTGCTTTGATTGCAGGCTTATCGCCTTTGACAGGTTTGTATGCGGCTTTTATGATGGGCTTGATTACATCTATTTTTGGTGGTCGCCCAGGAATGATTTCTGGAGCTACAGGTGCAGTTGCAGTTGTATTAGTGGTATTGGCACAAACGCACGGTGTAGAGTATATTTTTGCGACGGTTATCTTAGCAGGATTACTTCAAGTATCTGCTGGTTTGTTGCGATTAGGGAAATTAATGAGATTAGTGCCGCATCCCGTCATCTTTGGTTTTGTCAATGGTTTGGCGATAATCATTTTTATGTCTCAACTAGAGCAATTCAAAGATGGAAATGGTGATTGGTTGATGGGAATGCCTTTATACACGTTATTAATATTGGTGTTAGTAACTATGTTGATAATTTGGGGATTGCCTAAAATTAGTAAAGCCATTCCTGCTTCTTTAGTTGCTATTTTAACGGTATTTGGAATTGTGGTTGGTTTTGGAATTGATACGAAAACGGTAGGAGATATTGCTTCTATTCAAGGTGGCTTTCCTCCTTTCCATATTCCTGTGATTCCATTTACGGTAGAAAGTTTTGTAACGATTTTACCCTATGCGGCGATTATGGCAGGTGTTGGTTTAATTGAGAGTTTATTGACTTTAAATATTATTGATGAGATTACAGAAACTAGAGGACAGGGGAATAGAGAGGCTGTAGCGCAAGGTGCAGCCAATATCTTATCTGGTTTGTTTTCTGGAATGGGTGGATGTGCAATGATTGGGCAGAGTTTGATTAATGTATCTTCTGGTGCAAGAGCTAGATTGTCTGGTATTGTGGCTTCTCTGATGTTGTTATTCTTTATTATGTTTGGTGCTGGATTAGTGGAACAACTGCCAATGGCTGCTTTGACAGGCTTGATGATTATGGTGTCTATCGGCACGTTCGAGTGGGCTAGTTTGAAGACTTTTAATAAAATGCCGAAGTCTGATATTTTTGTGATGGTGTTGGTCACTTTAGTTACAGCAGTTTTACATAATTTAGCATTGGCCGTTATTGTGGGCGTAATTATCGCTGCTTTAGTTTTTGCTTGGGATAATGCGACAAGAATTCGTGCTAGAAAACGAATTGATGAAAATGGGGTAAAACATTATGAGATTTACGGTCCCTTATTTTTTGGTTCTGTAACTGTCTTCAATGAGAAATTTGATGTGTTGAATGATCCTCAAGAAATCATTATTGATTTTGAAGAGAGTAGAGTAGCGGATATGTCAGCGATTGAGGCATTAAATAAAATTACAGAACGATACCATAAGGTTGGTAAGAAAGTTCATTTACAAAACCTTAGTTGGGATTGTCAAAACTTATTGAAAAATGCATCAGAGATTATTGAAGTGAATGTAATCGAAGAGGCGGTGCCTAAAATTGTTAAAGAAGAACCCGTTTTGGTTTAGAAGATATTGGAGTCCTTGGAGCTTTTTAAAAGTTCCAAGGACTAAAAAAGTGTTAAAATTTAGGTCTTACACTCAAAATTTAATCAGCAACCTTTATTGCTGAATAGTTACAATTATTATTTCTTAATGTAAGACTTCAATTCTTCTGTCAAACAATTAGCTAAAAAAGGATTGTTAACCATAGCCATTTTAATTGCTTTTTCACCAACAGTTTTATCGCCCATTTTTTCAGCAGTCATTCCTGTTACTAACAGTAGTTCCCCATTTTTAGAATTGGTCACACTTGCTTTTTCAATATGCTTTTGCGCATTTGTGTAATCGCCTTTTTTATAATAGGCAATAGCGGCTAATTTATTCACATCAATATTTTCGGGTCTTTTTTCATATTCTATTAAAGCATATTCCAAAGCTTTGTCATAATCGCCCACTAAATCTAAATAAATCTGTGTGTATTCCATGTTCATATTATGCCCAGAATCCACATCATCTTGCAACATTACCCAAATTTCTTCAATCAATTTGTTTGCTTCTGTTGGTCTATCTATTGTTTTGTATAAAGCTGCTAATTGCACATAAAAACCAAATTCCGGAATAATATTGCAAGCCTCTTTTAATAGTTTTTCTGCTTTTACTAAATCTCCTTTCTTCGCAGAAATACCAGCTAAAGCTGCTATCGCAAAAGCATAATTTGGTCGATTTTGTAAAATAGTATGATACTCTCCTTCTGCTGCATCCAAATTGCCTTGGCTTTCATATAAATTACCTAAAGTTAACCTTGCCCAAGCAGTTTGTTCATAACCTGGGTAACCTGCAGTTACGGCTAGTTTCATTGCCTCAATTGCACCGTCAATATCACCGTGAATTTCTCTTAGGTAGGAAACTCTAGAATAAGACCGTAAATCTGGTCGAATGCTCATCATTTTATCAGCCATCTCAACTGCTTTTTTATAATCCCCTAATTCTACATAAGCATCGGTTAAACTTCCGTGGATTCCTGCATTATAATTATATAATTGAACGCCCTCTTTAGCAACTTGAAGTGCTTGTGTAAATTCGTGTTGAGATAATAAAACGGATGCAGCTAAAGATAATGCCTGAAATTGAATATCTTGAGAGGCTGGTTTACTGTTTATAATACCATTTATAATTTTCAAAGCAGCAGGGTAATAATGTCCGTGTTCACCTGTTACTCGTGCCTCATTTATGAAAACTTGCACCATTTTAATAGCAGCCTCATGGTCTGTTGCTTTTTTCTTCAAGGCATTTAACGCATCCGCATATTGGTTTTGTACTAAATCCCACTCCTTCCCATTTTGAATAGCCTCGGAACGGTCTAATAATTCGGGGTAACTCGTAGTCGTTTCTATAGATGCTTTTAATACTCCAGCAGATTCCGTTATTTCTTGACAAGCTGTAAAAAATAGCATGGATACCAATAGCATAAAACAAGTAGTAGTTAAGTAATTAGATTTCATGATAATTAATTTTTAGAGTATAGATTAATGAATGAATGTTTTTTAAATATAACAATGAGTCACCAGGTCGAAACAGAACAAATGTTCTATCAACTATTGACTTATAAGTACCAACACACAATTATTATTAATTTTCAGCGGCTTCTTTTTCCGCTATTTTCCTCTAAAAAATCAAGCCGTAGCGGTGCTATGACTGGATTTTTTAAAGAAAACTATCGAAAAAATAACCTCCCTGAAATTTTAAACTAATTATGAGTTGGTACTTAGTTAGTATCTTTTATTAAATGTTTGTTAGAGATTGACCGTTTTAAAGATAAGATGCTTTAAAAAAACCTAACCTGTCATACATACGGTTCAATTAAACAATTTGGATTTCTAGGAGATAAAAAAATTAATTTTTATTACTAATTCCCTATTTTTTAAAGTTGTAAACCCTTATTAGTTCTGTAAAATTCTAGCCCTTGCTTATTCAATATTCAAAGAATAATCGAGAAAAATGAGTAAAAGATTAGCCTCCGAAGTCCATAATATAAGTTTAAATCGTATAAATAAAAGTAATTGCTTAATTGTCGTATTTATTTCATTCTAGCGAAATAGTACAAAAGCAAAGCGCCTCATTATTATTATCAACAATTCTATTGGTATTAGTCAATATGCAACCCGTTTATTGATTATCAAAGAATTGATGCTAAACCATCTTTTATAATTATTAGAAAGTCTCCTAAAAAAACGAGCACTTTTTATTTTAAACTTAAATTATGAATCGAAAATTATTTACGCCACTTTACTTACTATTTGCCTTATTTTTATCCTTCTCGGCGAGCGCAGAAAAAATTATTTTTTTTGATACCATTCCTGAGATTAAGCTAATTGACCCCCAGTTTAGTTCAGATATTATCATTACCGCCAAAATGTCTGGCAGTAACGAAGTACCTGCGGTAACAACCGATGCGGTAGGTGTAGCAACCGTTCATTTTAATGAAGATTTCACACTAGCAATTGTCAATGCTACAGTCAGTAATTTATCAAGTGCTTTTACAGGCGCTCATATTCATGAAGGAAAGCCAGGGGAAAATGGCGCTGTCCTCCTTCCTTTAACCAATGACTATAAAAATGGAAGACTTACGAGTGAAATAGCAGTTGTCGATAGTACCCTTATTGCTCAGTTAATTAATGGTGAACTGTATTTAAATATTCATACCGAAAATAATCCTGCGGGAGAATTAAGAGGTAATCTAAAATTAGAGGCACCCGAAAGTTTTGGTGGATTTTTATCAGGAGAAGAAGAAGTACCTGCTCTTGAGGTAGCAGGTACAGGCGTGGTTAGTATCCACTATACCCCCAATACCAATGTTTTAGAAATTAATGCCTTGGTCGATGGTTTAACAGGACCGATTACAGGTGCTCATTTACACATGGCAGCCGAAGGAGAAAACGGTGGTGTGGTAGAAGGGCTAACGGATTTTTTAGCAGGGAATGCCATCAAGGTAAAAATACAAGCTGGCGATTATATCGAGGCTTTACGTACTGGAAACATTTATCTAAATATTCATACGGAGGCAAATCCTTCAGGGGAATTACGTGCCCAAATTGAACCTATTGATGGTATTGTCATTGATACTTGGCTTAACTCGGAACAAGAAACAGCAGACCAATTAACTGTTGGAGAAAATAATGCTTTGGGCTTAGGTTTGTTCCAAATTAGTGCGAGTTTAGATACCTTAAACTATTTTGTTCAATTATCTAATCTAACCACTTTTGCAGCCGCAGCTCATTTACATAATGCGCCATTAGGGGTAACAGGAGATGTGGTTTTTAATATGTCGGATGATTTGTTTGAAAACTTAATCTTGGGCGTTGATTTACCTATAAGCAAATCTTTGGTAAAAAATATTTTATCAGGTGATATTTATTTAAATGTCCACACCGAGGCGAATCCAGATGGGGAAATTAGAGGACAATTATACCGTTTAGCAAGAGATGGCTATACTTATGATATTTGTGCGCAACAAGAAATTCCTGCACCAAATGGTGCAGCTAATGTTTCTGGGTCTGGTATGTTTGCTTTTAATAGAGATATGAATGAGGCACATTTAATGGTCGTCGTTAATGAATTGAGTTCAGAGTTTTCAGGCGCACATATTCATAATGCAGCAATGGGTGAAACGGGTGGCATCATCTTCCCTTTCACGGATAATTTTGCCAATGGCGGTGCTTTTTTATATTTTACTGGAGATAGCGAAACGCCTTTTAATGCGGATTTTGCCGATATTATAAGAAAGGGGAATGGCTATGTAAATATTCATACATCCAATAATCCAGCAGGAGAAGTTCGAGGTCAAATTATTAAAACGTTAGCATGTCCATTGTTAAGTACCTCTACGATTGAAGTAGGTAAAGAACTAGTCACTTTTGAAGTTTACCCTAATCCAGCAAAAGACCAATTAACCCTTAGTATTCCGAATATGCCAGGACCAGTTTTAGATGTCTTAGCCTTAAGTATCTTTAATAATGTCGGACAAAAGGTTAAACAACTAGATAATGTATCCGCTAATCAAACTATTTCTATTGGTGATTTAAGTACTGGTATGTATTATTTAACTTTATCTACAGCAGGCGTTACTAGCGGAATGAAATTCTACAAAAAATAGTGTATTAAATTTTCGAACTGCATTTTTCAGGAGAGTTGCTTACTTAGGTAAGTGGCTCTTTTTTTGTTTAAATCACATTTCATTGTCAGTATTGGTATTATTCTGAACCCAATTCTAATAAAACGAGAATGGAATGCTTTTTTTACTAGTAGAAAAGTGTACATTTGACACTTAGAAAATTATAATTTTTAGTATTAAAAATTTTGAAAGTGCTTTCACTAAAACGATTAGAAATTGATATAATTTCTGTAATTGTTAAAAACATCATCATTGAGTACAACCACGAACCCAGACATTAGCATGATTCTCCAATTAAAAAGTGGAGACCAGCAAGCCATGGCTGCCATATTAGATAAATATGGTGATGCCTTATATGGAGCTGTTTACCAGATAGTCCGGTCAGAGGATATAGCCAAAGATTTAATGCAAGATGCTTGTATTAAAATCTGGAAAAATATCAAAAGCTATGATGAGCAGAAAGGGCGATTATTCACATGGTTGCTAAGAGTTTGCAGAAACACGGCAATTGATAAAGTACGCACGGGAAAATTTAAAGCCATAGCGCAGTCCAAAACAATAGAATCAACCGTATATAATAATGTATCGCATAGCGAAGAAATGAACATCCCTGATAGTGGTTTGCAGCAAGTCATTCAAAGACTTGACGAAAAGTACCAACAGGTAATTAATCTAATCTATTTACAAGGATTTACCCAAGCAGAGGCAGCCGAAGAGTTGGATATTCCACTTGGAACGGTGAAATCTAGAATCAAAATTGCTATCCGTGAATTGCGGGCAATTTTGGGAGATAATCCTTTGTTAGTATTAGCTATTATTACTTCTTTACTAATCGTCTTAATCAAATAATCTCATGGATATAAAAAAATACATAGAAAGCGGTATATTAGAAGACTACGTCCTCGGACTAATTGCTGATGCAGATGCGAAAGCGGTAGAAAAAAACCTGATTCAATACCCTGCATTAAAAACAGAATTATATAAAATAGAGGATGCTTTAGCTACTTATGCTCAATCAAAGGCAATGCCGATGCCTTCGGGGCTATCGGAACAAATTATGCAGTCTATTGATAATTTGGAAGTAACCTCTTCTTCTTCTTCTTCTTCTTCTTCTTCTTCGGATACAACACCTGCAATAGCGAAACCTCAAGCAGCTCAGTCCAAAGGGACAAATACATTAGGCATCTTTTTAGGATTGGCATTAGCTGGGGCTTTATTGGGGAGTTACTTTTTAAATTCGCAAAAACAAGATTTACAGAATCAACTGACACAATCACAAACAGAAAAGCAAGAATTAAATGATACATTTCTAGCTTTTCAATTAGACTGCGAGGAGAAAGATGGTACGCTACAACGTTTACAGGAACAAATAAATATCCTTAGAAATCCAGACTACCGACCTATTTTTTTAAAGGGAACAGACAAAGCACCTAATACAGAGGCTATCGTTTATTTCAATGCAAAAGAAAATAAATCTTATTTTGACGTTGGCAATTTACCAACTGCTCCATCTAATAAGGATTATCAATTATGGGCAATAGTAGGAGGTGTTCCAACGGATATGGGTATTGTTGATTTATCCAATGGTTTCGTAGTTGTAGAACATATTGGTGATGCGCAGGCTTTTGCAGTTACCTTAGAGGCAAGAGATGGAAATCCTGCACCTAACTTGGATGAATTGTATGTAATTGGGAACGTTTAAAAACTAAAAATTACAAACGAGTAAGTTTATGAAAAAAGTCATTCAAGAGTTTAAGGAGTTTGCGATTAAAGGCAATATGATAGATATTGCCATTGGGGTAATTATTGGTGCAGCTTTTAATAAAGTCGTAGATGTCTTGGTCAAGGAAGTATTTATGCCTCCTTTAGCTATGTTGACCAATGGCGCAAGTTGGGAAAACAAAAAGATTGTTTTAAGAGAAGCAATCATCGAAAATGGTGTAAATAAAGTCGATGAAATAGCTATTGGTTATGGCAAATTAATGGAAGCAACCGTAGATTTTTTGATTATTAGTGCGACCGTTTTCTTAGTCGTAAAATTGATGAATAGCCTTCGTAAGAAAGCAAATGATACAGAAGATAAAACAGTTGCTACACCCAAAAATATTGAATTACTGAATAAAGTAGCAGATTTATTAGAACAGCAAAATGAGCTATTGAGGAAAAAATAGCCAAAAAATCGGTGTAGTCAATTATCTAAAAATACTGACTACACCGATTACCGCCTGATTAGTACTTTCTCTTCTTCAATTTTTCATGATAGTCTTTATAGTTTCTTTCTAATTTTTTCACATCCAGAAAGCGTCTTTTTCCCTTTCAAGAAATCATTTGCTTTTTTTTGGTAAAGTTGATACTGTAAAATTTAAAGTCATACCGTAGTCCAAAACCATAGAATCAACCGTATATAATAGGAATCTCATAGTCAAGAAACAGACATTCTAATCGAAACGATTAAATCTAGAATCAATATTACCACCTGTTAATTACAAGCAATTTGGGCAGATAATTCCTTTCTTTATAAGCTATCATTATTTCTTTAAAAATCGTTTTAGTAAGCCAAAATCAACAAGTCAGACCATACAGTATATATAAATCTCTTCCTGAATTAGGTTTTCCTACTATACTCCAAACGGGGTAAAAAAGTGATTTTGAATTTGATGTTTTGTACGCGCATAGCTTTTGCTGGGAGCAAAAAAGGAGTAGCCTTATCCCTTGTGGTTGCCCTGTGACTAGGGCAACCACAAGGGATTGCCCGTACAATTCCAGCATCACAAATTTACCTCATTCAAAGTATACTTAGTTGGTTTAGGTTATTCCGTTCTTTTTACTTGAAAAACGTGAGTTTTGGATAAGAAAAAGGTCTAGAAGACCGTATCCGTTTGTAGAAAATATTTGGTAAATCCCTCTTAATCAAAGGTCTGGAAGACCGACCCTGTTAAAAATTCATCCAACTTGGGGCCGGTCTTCCAGACCTTAGGAGCATTTTCAAATCATTTTCTACAAACAGTATCGCTCCTCTGGAGCTAACCCATTGATTTTCAATTAGTATTATCCAAAACTCACGTTAAAAAAACAATATTATGAATATAAAAGAATATATAGAAAGTGGAATATTAGAGAATTATGTCCTTGGACTAGTTTCTGATATGGAAATACAAGAAGTTGAACAAAATCTACTTCAGTACCCTGAATTAAAAAGTGAAGTCAATCAGATAGAGGATGCTTTAGCTATTTATGCTCAATCAAAGGCAATACCAATGCCTGTAGGATATGCCCAAACTATTCAGTTTAACAAAACGTTGCTTGGTTTTGAAGATGGCAACTGTAGTCGAGAAATACTAAATTATTAGGGAGTTACTTGTAAATAATCAAAAACAGAATTTACAAAATCAGCTGATGCAATCACAAAGAGAAAAGGGGGAATTTAATATTACATTTCATTTAGGAAAAGTTGAACTTGCTGTTCTTAGAACTGTTTTGTAAAGGAAGCCAATTAAATCTTAATAGCATATTCTGAACGAATAAAGCTACTTATTTTATTGAAAATTCTTAAAAAACAGTACTTTGATAGTTATGAACAACGCTCATTTTTACACAGATTTACTCGTTCAAACAAAATCTATCAATAATCTTTTAATTCAATCAGATGCCTTTCAACAAATCCCTACCAACTGGTCAGTAATTGTTACAGATATCAAAGGCTCTACTAAAGCTGTACAAAATGGATTATCAGAATTAGTTAACCTCATAGCAACAGGTAGCATTATTGCTGCCTTAAATATCGCTGCAAAATCTAAGATTGACCTACCTTTTTTCTTTGGCGGAGATGGAGCTACTTTAATAGTACCACCTACCTTACTACTGGAAATCATGGATGCGTTAACACTACATCAAAATAATGTAAAAAAGGAATTTAATATTGATTTAAGAATAGGTGCTTTAGCTGTGTCGGAGGTCTATGAAGCAGGTGCTCAAATAAAAATAACTAAGGTTTCTATCAATGCACTTTATGCTATTCCATTAGTTTTAGGAACTGGTTTACAGTATGCCGAAAGTATTATAAAATCTAAAGTAATTGATTTTCAAGACTTAAATACAGCTGTTTCAACGCTGAATTTAGAAGGGATGGAATGTAGATGGAATAGAATTCCACCGCCGCCTAATGCAGATGAAATCGTTTGCTTGTTAATTTACGCTAAAAATGAATCCGAACAAGCTATCGTTTTTAAAAAAGTGTTAGATAAGGCAGATGCTCTTTATGGCGCACATCAAAAAAGAAATCCTATTTCTCTTCCAAAATTAAGGATGAATGCAGGCTTACGAAAAATTAGAATGGAATTAAGAATGCGCAAACCTAATTTTCGATTTATCGAATGGATTAAAAATTGGATTTATATGGTTGGCGGTAAATATTGGTACTTACCCAGTAAAATTGGCAAAAAATATTTAAATGAATTAGTAAAGTTAGCGGACATTTTTGTTTTAGACGGTAAAATTAATATGGTCATTTCTGGTAAAATTATTCAACGAAAGCAACTCCTTCAATTTTTAGATAAAATGGAGGCAGATGGCGAAATTATTTATGGTTTTCATGTGAGCCAAGAAAGTATTATTTCTTGTTATGTTCGGAATCGAGAAGCCAATCATATTCATTTCATTGATGGCGGAGATGGTGGTTATACAAAAGCTGCTGTTTTGTTGAAGGAGAAAATGAGGGCTACTATTTCTTAAATTTTAAACTAAATAGTCACTTTTCCTATACCGAGTTCCAAGAAAAATATCTTTTTATTAAATAATAGATTTTCCGCTTAATGCCCATGCCCCAAATACCCCACCATCTGAAAAACAAACAATCCAACACCCGCAAATACCAAACCCCAATTCACACTTTTCTGAAAAATAGGATAACTATTTCTCTTTCTCCAAAGATTGATTAAAAACAAAATGGGGATTAAAGCAGCAATTTGTCCTAATTCTACCCCTACATTAAAGGCGATGATTTTAGCTAAAGTCGCCTCAGCTCCAACAGAAAGTTGTTGCAATCTGGTAGAAAATCCAAAACCATGAATCAGTCCAAAACCAAAGACCATAAATAATAAATTGGGGGCATTCGTTTTAAAATATTTTTCAAAACCACCTAGATTTTCAAACCCCTTATATAATACAGATAAAGCAATAACGGCGTCAATCAGATGGTCATTGGCTTGAACACCTAGCAAGGTAGCAGCGATAAGTGTTAGACTATGCCCTAAAGTAAAAAAGGAAATAAATCGAATAATATCTTTAACATTTCTCAGAAAAAATACCACTCCCACTAAGAATAAAAGATGGTCATACCCCGTGACCATATGCTTAGCACCGATTAAGATATAAGCAAATAAACCACCATCTATTAAGGTTTGTTGGTCGCTGACAGAAACACCATGTGCCATCAATAAAATTGGGCTACCTAAAACAAAAAGGAGCATTAGTAATAAACTAGATTTAATTGGTAGTTTTTTAGTTAGATTTTTCATGATAATACTGATTTAAATTAGGGTATTCTATAATAGGTTTTATTACAATGATTACTTAATATTTACGGTTTTAGGGAGATATTTGGACTTTAAAATGCTAAAAAAAAGCCACCCTCCAAAGAGGGCAGCTCCCAAAAATCTATTACTATCCTCAAATTTTAAATACTTAATTACTTACCTCTTAGCCGTCTTAATCACCTGTTGAGTCACAGGAAAAGCTCCTTCTTCCTCAATCTTCAATAAGTAAAAACCATCCGCCAAGTCGTTTGTATTCATGTTATAAGTATTATTGCTTGCGCTTAAAGCCATTGTCTTCACTTTTACACCAGAAACATGGTATAAAGATAAAGTACCCGTTGATTTGGTTTTATACTGAATCGTCAAGTTATCGCTAACTGGATTTGGAAATACATTCAAATCCTCGCCTTCAATAAATACAGATTCTCCGTCATTTATATCTCTTGAACGAGATTCAGCAATAGAAGTACTCACTAAACCAGCCTCAGAGGTATATTCCATAATTGCACCGTATTCGCCTGGCGTACCATCGCAAATTGCCGCTACTCTAAATTCATAAGTTCGACCCGAAGGTGCAAAAATAGAAACACTTGTACCTCTAACTCTAGCAGTTACCAACCATCTATCCATTCCTTTAAATCGAATCTGGAATTGATACATTTGCGCTCCAGAAGTCGCAGACCAAGACACTCTAGTTTTTCTAGGTGATTGCAAATCAACTGCTGTAATTGTTGGAGCAGCACAAGTACCTGCTGGTGGTGGTGGAGCCATTTCCGCAGGATTTCCACTTAAATATACTGCCGATGCACCCGCAACTTCTACATTATATGTTGGTGCAACATTACCAGATGCAGTTGGCATTGCAAATCCTAAGATTCGACCACCACCGTTCGCTCTTTCCGCTAAGTAAATCATCATTCTATTGATGTCTATCGCAATATCTACAGGATTTCCTAAGAAAGTAGAAACACCCTCGACTCTTAATTGCTCACTTAAACTAATTGTTCCATCAGCCGCAGCAGCTGCAAATCCTTTGATTACGGTGAAAGCACCGTCATCTGGGCTACTTGCAGCACCTACATCTGTCAAAATCATCATATCCGTATTTGGCCAATAAGTAAGGCCATGTGTTCTTACCATTCCTTCGATAGTTACTGAGCTAGTTGGCATTGCCGTGCCAGACATCGCAAAGAAATTTTCGTAAGTTACCAATCTATCAGAGTTATCTTCAATCGCATATAGCGTCTCGCCGTAAGCGTGAATCCCCCAAAGATTAATGGTTGCATCCATTGACCTTTGGTAAGTAATCGTACTTCCGTCAATTGTATAAAGGTGGAATTTATTGCCACCATTATCATCTGTTGCATCTTGTGCAACAACTAATCTGTTACCACTTACTGCAATTTCTCGACCATTCATAAAGTCAGAAGAGGAAGTGCCTGATACCATTGGCATACCATTGGCACTTAATGTAGCTAAGACATTATCATAAGCATTAATCACGTTGCCGCTTCTGTTTAATTGGTATAATCGGTCTGCTGCTTTATCGTAGTGAATCCCGTCTGCATCCATCCCTGCACCAGCAAAAGAAGCTGTTGAAATCATATTATCTTCTGAAATTCCTAAAACAGTTACCTGTCCTGTTGTATTAGAAGAAGCAAATACCTGTGCTGCTGTAGTATTCACAAAGTCAGGATTATTAACTATGACCGTACCCGAACATTCCCCTGTTCCATTATGTGGTTGCGCTACATAAGGGAAACTACCTGTGAATGGTACATCATTCGTTTCAACACCTGTGGTATAAGTTAATACATTTAATAAATCTTGTGTAACTGGACTTGGAGAAGTCATTGGGTCATAATCATTATACCATAAACCAATGGCTGCTAAAACTACACCGCCTACGGCTTGTAATTCAATTCTTGTCACATCATCTTCTAATCTTCTACCATTCGGGAATCCATCCATATTTGGTATAAATTCTAAATCTGCTGTGGTATTAAAAGGTGCAACAGTTAAACCAATAGCGGCTGCTTGTACCAAACCTAGCGAACTAAAATTAGCATCATCCCTTGGGGTTGGAGGTACGGCCATATTTAGTCTAAGCATATCACCGCCATTGGGTAAAAAGTTATTAACGAAAGGCTTTCCTGCTGCCAATGGATTTCCTGCTTTTCCTGTGGCTAATTGGTAAGGAATTACATTTGGTACACCTGTATGGAATGCTGGCCATAAATCTACAGACCGTGGCTTTCCTGCCGCTGGTAATAATAAAGTACCAAGTACGGCATCATCTAAAGCAGTTCCTGCAACTGCATCCGAACCTTTTAGGCTAAATAAGCCATCTGCTCCGTTAGAAAAATCAAATGCTCCTAAAGAATTGGTCTGAATACGAAGTGGCGCAAAAGAAGGTACTGCACCTCCAAATTGGTCATCATCCATGTATAATGCCAATTCTGGATTGTAGAAATATTCATCTAAAGTCGTTTCAGAAATTTCATCATAAGGAGAAATCGCATTCCAAAAATCTTTTTGACCAACTGGAATAACTGCCTCATTTGTCAAAGGCATTCCAATTCTTGATACTTGCACATAATCTCCAGAATGAACGGGGGCGCCTGTTGCTGAAAATACAGTCAATTTTGGGCGACTTGCAGATGCCCAAACTCCAATAGTATAATCTCCATCTAAAATATTAGCTGGTGTATTGGTTCCTGTTTTTGATAAAGTAGCAATCGGTACTTGAATCGCTAAAGTATGTACATTCATACAAGCTAAATCATCTCTAGACATTCCATTTTGTCTTGGAGCATCTCCTAAATCGAAAATACCACCTAAATCTACAAAGAATGGGTCATCAGATGGTCCTGCATAGACTCTTTCTCCTGAACTTGCTGTAGTAATCGCTCCATTAAATAAAGCATCATAAGTCGTATTCAATCCCGCACCACCAGTAATAGAACGAGCTCCAATATTATTTGGTGGAACGATTCCATTCTCCACAATTACAACTGTTCCAGCAGCGGTAATCTTCTCTAATTTATAAGTGGTCTTTAAATTTTGTTTGCCCAAACGAATATTAAAAATCGTAGTTGGGTCTTCGTTTACTTGTGTAAATGTGAAACGATAAGTGATATCATCACCTGTAGTCGTGACATCGTTATCAATATGAATTTCATATCGTACGCTTGGGGCAAAGTTGTAATAGTTTGGACCACCTTGAGGTAATTGCATCGGAATATACGTAGCAATTAAAGTAATCATGTCTGGGTTGTCTGGGCTACGGAAAGCATATAAATCAACATTATCTGCAGTTGGGTCATCCGCAATTAAAGGGGCCTCTCTGTGGCTCGATGCCATTAGGCTGATTGCTAACATAGGGAGCATAACTGCTAGCAATATATATTTCTTAAAGAAATTATTTTTCATTATTATTAATTTAGTGATTGATGACTGGTTGATTAGTGATTGGTTTTACCTTATTCAACCATTCAAAATTTTGATAAATTTGATACTATTTGCATCGCTTTAGTGTTGGATTTCTTTAGCAACTACACAAGTCACTAATCACCAATCACTACTTAGGACTAACATCTGTTCCTCTCCAAGGACTAGCTACATAAGGGAAAGACGATTTAAAAGGCTTATCATTGGTATCAACACCAGTAGAGTAAGTTAACACATTTAATAAGTCTTGAGAAACAGGGTTTGCACCATCGAAATCATCATACCATAAACCTATCGCTGCTAATACCACACCTGATACAGCTTGTAATTCGATTCTAGTCACATCATCTTCTAATCTCCTACCATTTGGAAAACCATCCATATTTGGTATAAATTCTAGATCTGCCGTTGTATTAAATGGCGCAACTGTTAAACCAATCGCTGCTGCTTGAATTAAACCTAAAGGACTAAAGTTCGCATCATCTCTTGGTGTTATTGGAACTGCCATATTCAAACGCAACATATCACCACCGTTTGGTAAGAAGTTATTTGCAAAAGGCTTTCCTGCTGCTAATGGATTTCCACCTTTTCCTGTTGCCAATTGGTAAGGAATTACGTTTGGCACCCCTGTGTGGAAAGCAGGCCATAAATCAACTGACCGTGGTTTTCCTGCACCTGGTAATAATAAAGTACCAAATACTGCATCATCTAAAGCTGTTCCTGCTAATGCAGGATTTCCTTTCAATCCAAATAATCCATCTGCGCCGTTAGAAAAATCATACGCACCTAAAGAATTCGTTTGAATTCTTAATGGAGCTAAAGCTGGTACGGCACCACCAAATTGATCATCATCCATGTATAAAGCTAATTCTGGATTGTAGAAATATTCAAAGAAGTCGGCCTCTCCAGCATAAGGAGTTTGTCTATTCCACTTATCTTTCATGCCGATTGGAATAACTGCCTCATTCGTTAATGGCATGCCAATTCTGGAAACTTGAATCCAGTCGCCATCCACAGAAGGGGCAGAACCATCTGTATTAAATGTTCTCATAGCAGGGCGGCTTGCAGATGCCCATACGCCAATGACGTAATCTGCATCTAAAATATTGGCAGGAGTAGCAGCCGCACCAGATTTTAGTAAAGTTGTAATTGGTACTTGAATAGCTATGGTATGGACATTTAATTGACCTAATCCATCTCTGGCAGGTTCGCCTTGTCTTGGTGCATTTCCTAAATCGAAAATACCTCCTAAATCAACAAAGAAAGGATCATCCGCTGGTCCAGCGAATACTCTTTCGCCAGTAGAAGCAGTCGTAATCGCATCTGTAATTAATTGTTCGTAACTAGATGCGCCTAAACCAGCACCTGATTCAATTGATCGAGCGCCAATATTATTAGCAGGTACGATACCTCCCGTTACGATAGCCATAAATGGGCCACCACCCATACTTCTTTCTAGCGTATAAGTCGTTTTGAGGTTTTGTTGGCCTAAACGAATGTTAAAGAAAGTAGTTGGGTCTTGGTTTTCCCGAGTAAAAGTAAATCGGTAAGTAATGTCATCACCCGCCGTAGTAACATCATTATCAATGTGGATTTCGTAGCGGATATTCTCGCCAAATGTATAGTAATTAGGACCGCCAAACGGTAATTCACCAGGAATATAATTGGCAATAATCGTAATGGTATTCGGGTCATCAGGACTACGGAATGCATATAAATCGGTATTATCTGCTAAGGGATCATTAGCAATTAACGGCGCCTCACGGTGACTAGATGCTTGTGCTACAAACACACAACAGAATAGCCCCATTACAAGGGTTAATAATCGCTTTTTAGGCGATAAGAAGTTCAAATTTTTCATGAATTAAAGTTTTTATAATAAAAATGGGTGTAATAGAAAGGGTATAGATATACTCTACAAAAAAAGCGCACTAACTTTTTTTGTTACTTCTTAACAATAAAAGAGCAGGCTGATGAGTTATCTGCAGATAGCTCATCAGTTGGCTAATTTCTTTTCTTGCTAAATTAAAATGGCTGTATAATAGGAATCAATAGGCTACCATAAGGCCGAATATATTGATTTCTATTTAATAAGGGCTTGTTTGATTAAAAATTTACCCTGTCTGTTTTAAGGCTACATTTGTACTGCTTAAAAAAGAAGTATTCGCCTGTTTGTTTAATCAACTATTCATCTATCATTTTTGGAATAAATACCTGATTGTTAGTCTAATGCTTTTAGTGCCTTCCTTATACTTACGGTTTCGGGTTTCAATTTGGATTTTTTAGTAGGTAAAAAGTTTAATTTATTTTTTAAATCAATGACAATTATTTGAAAATGAATTAGTTGCATCTAAAAATAATTTTTAAAAAGTAGGTGCTTTTTTAATATCTTACTTGTTAAGAAATGATATGAAACTAAGCATCATTAAAATTGAACAAAAAAGTACTATCGTTTTATTTAAAAAGCTATTAACAGATTTATTAAAATAATACTAGTTTTTATTTTTTTATAAAAAACGTCTACTAAAAATCCAAATTGAAACCCGAAACCGTAAATAATATAAGCATGGGTAAAATAAATGAAAAGCCTTCATTTTAAATTGCCTACGTTTTTTAGTAGCCTTTCTATTTTAAAACTTATAAAAACAATAATTATGTACCCTGATAATTTTACTCTATCTGGCATAGTCAATCTATGCACTAAAATCAATAATAGATTAGCAGCGACTAAATTCGTTATCGCATTCTTGACAATATGTTGTTATTGTTTCAACCTGTCAGCCCAAGAACCCTTTTTTGTTTCTTCTAATACGCAGCAAGTAGTAGGTGTTTTTGAGGTAACGAGAGACGGATTTATTACAGAAAGTACTTTTAGAAATATTACTGCGGATGCCGATGGCATTTACTACGATGAAATGACCGATGCATTATATCAATTAAATCGAACCAATGGTACAGTTACGGCTTACAGCAATATAAAAGCTAATTTAGCAAACGGCGAAACCCCTACCTTTTCTGCTATGTCTGCTGCCGAAACAATTAATGGACGAGAAATTGCCGTTATTGGTAATCGTTTGGTCGTCGCCCAAGATGGAAATGATGCGAACGGCAATCAAAATCGTCTAATTGTTTTTGATATTAGTCCAACAGAAATTACTCTATCAGCTAGGTATGATGTTGATTTTAACCTTTGGGGTATTCACGTAGATGGAGAAACCCTTTACGCAGTAGAAGATAATTTCGAAAGTAGTTTCTGTACATTTATTATTTAAATATATTAAATATTTTCTAATTCAAATCGATCGATAATTGAACATAGTACAGAAATAAAATTCAAAAAAAGATTGACTCCCGAAATCCAAAACAAGAACTAAAATCGTATATATTCCGAACAATATTAAAAGCAATCATTTAAAAATAAAATTCAAAAAAAATTACTCCTCGAAATCCAAAACAAGAACCGAAACCGTATATATACTGAACAACACAAAAAACAATAATTTTTAAAACATTTATTAACCTAACGACAAAAATTAAGTGTGTAAGAAAGTGATAGAAATGAACCGATTAAATAAATAATCCCCTACAGTAATTTCGATTTTTCTACCCGATTTTGTCCTATTAAAATTTACAACATGAAAAATGTAAAGTACATCCTGCTTAGTGCAGGAACAATGATTCTTTTTTCCTTATCCATTATCTCTGCTGACCATATTGACGCTCCAGCAGTTACAGGGGGGACTACGGATATAGCAGATTACTATGCTTTTCAAAGTCCGACGGACAATAATAACATGGTATTTGTGGCAACATTACAAGGTTTATTAAGCCCTGCAACTACTGGCGGTGCTGCCTTTGATGAAAATACGCTAATCGAATTTAACATTGATAGTGACGGTGATTTAAAAGAAGATATGGTGATTCAGGCTATCCCAAGAGACGGTAAAATGATTGTTTTTGGACCATCTACACCTGCTACACAAGGAGCAAAAAGCACCATTAACACAAGCGCAACGAGAGTAGAAGTGGACATTACGCCCTACGGTGAAACGGCTAAAGTTACTAACGAAAGCGGCATCAAGGTATTCGCGGGACCAAGAGATGACCCATTTTTCTTTGACTTAGGAGCTTATCAAGCTGTTTTAGGCGGTACGGCTACAGGGTTTAGTAACCCTGGGACGGATACTTTTGCAGGCACCAATGTACTATCTTTAGTAGTCGAAGTACCAAAATCTATGTTAGGTTCAGCAGCTACTTTAAATACTTGGGTAGCGACAAAGGCTAAAAGATAATTAAGATTGCTGCAGTTGTTAAATTGTCCCGACTTTCGAGGTGAATTTTGATTATTGCTTTACTAAAGCGTACTTAAAACAATCAAACCATCTAGCCATCTAAGAGTCATTCCCTCTATAATTTTCAAAAAAATAAATTTAAAAACCAAGCATCGGTAGATTAATCTACCCCTATTCTACCTATGCTTTAAAAAAATAAAATAATGAAATACCGAAATAATTTTTTAAGCCTTTTTGCTCTTGCTTTATGCCTTGTTTTTGTTGCTTGTGGTGACGATTCTGCTACCGAAGTGGAAGTAGATTTTGACTTCACAGGAGAATACACCCTCTCTGACCAAATGGCGAGACCCGCAATTAATACGGTGTTCGTAGCTGCTGAAAATAAAGATGATTTTAATACGACTGTTCCTGCTGACCAAGGTGGAGAGTATGCGGGTAGATTCGAAAGTAGATTGATGGCATTGAATCCAGGTTATACAACGAATGCTTTAGGTTTAGATGCGGCTACTTTTACTTCTGTCTTAGCCTCTGATGTTTTGACGGTTTCAACTGAAGGTACAACAACTTTTTTTGACGGTACGAATGTTCTAACAGGACGAACTTTAGCAGATGACGTAATTGATGTAGAGTTATTATTGATTTTTGGCGGTCCTGACGGTACAGCTAATGCTGGTTTAACTTCTGATAATGTAGCAGCAAATGATAAAGAATTTTTAAATGACTTTCCTTATTTAGCTAGTCCTTGGTAATCGAATAGTTAGGACTGTTATTAAGTAAATCTAGTAACAGTCCTAAATCCCATATATCCCAATATTGATTAAGTATTTTGGTGAAGTGTTGACTATTCTTGCAAATTTCACTCCTAACAGTATGCACAAACAACCACTTTAAATAAACCACTTCACCATAAAATTTTATCCTCTTGAAATTTTCTCAAACAATCGCAAAAAGTAAAGTTGGTTGTCTTGGTTAATAATAATTAAGCAGCCAACTACTACTTTCCCAAAATTGAGTGCTTGAATATTTTCTAGCCCCTAATTATTACTATTTAATGTGAGTTTTGGGCAAACCAAAAAGGTCTGGAAGACCGACTCTGTCAAAAACCTGATAAATGGGGTCGGTCTTCCAGACCTTAATACTCCATATTGATACTTTTCTACAAACAGTACTGCCCCGCTGGGGCTAGTCTATTGAAAATCAATAATTCATATTCAGAATTCACGTTATTTAAAACAACATCATTATGAAAAATTTAATCTATTTATGCTTATTACTATTCCTAACAAATGTAGGCTATTCCAAAAACCAAATTGCTGCGGCTAATATCAACGAATTATATAGCCCAGATAAAAAAATTAATCTTGTTCAAAAAGATATTGACTTTTGGGCAAAAAGAATATTAGCTAGTCCAAATCAAACTAGTTATTTAATCAAATTAGCAGGAGCACACAGTCAACTATTTAGCTTAACAGGTCATATTAAAGATTTAAAAAAGTCAGAATCTTTATTACAACAAGCATTGGCTACCCCCCTACTGAATAGAAGTACAGCATTGAGAGCATTGGCTCATAACTATATTGCTCAACATCGTTTTTGTTCCGCTTTAGATTTAGTATTGGAGGCAGTAGAAATTGGCGAAAATAAGTTTGCCAATGATAAAATGTTGTTTGATGTTTATATGGAATTGGGTAATGATGAACAAGCTAGAGTTCAATTAACAAAGATTACCAATAATAATAATTTTGATTACTTGATTAGAAAATCAAAATGGGAAGATGGAAAAGGAAATTTAGTAGGTGCTATTACCCATTTAGAAAGAGCCAAGAAGAAGGCTATTGCTAGTAATAATAAAGCTTTAATGGCTTGGATTTACTCAAATCTAGGGGATTATTATGGACATAACGGAGAAATTGAAAAATCTTATAACCATTTTAAAAAGACCCTTGAATTAGACCCTGCTAATTGGTACGCCCTAAAAGGTATCGCTTGGATAGCTTATTCCAATGATAAAAATATTGGTTTGTCAGCATCCTTAATTACAACGATTATGGAAAAGAATAATAGTCCTGATTTATATCTAAAATTAGCAGAACTAGCGGAGTACAAGGCCAATAAAAAATCAGAATGGACAGCTATAGAAAATTTCCAAAAAGCGATTCAAAAAGAAGGATATGGCGATATGTATAATAAATATGCTTGTTTTATTGCAGCTGAAAATATAGGTGATTTTAAAACCGCTTATGATTTAGCTAACAAAGAAATTGTGAATAGACCGACGACCGAATCTTACGACCTTTTAGCATGGACTTTATATTTAGATGGAAAGCTGGAGGCAGCTCAAAAAATAGCAAATACGCATATTTTGGGTAAAACATCCGAACCAGCTATTTTACTACATTTAGCTCATATTTTTCAAAATCAACCTATGATTAGTAACCCTCTTCTGAGAGAACTAGAAGGAGCGAATTTTGAATTGGGACCGTTGAAAGCTAAAAAGATTGATGCGTTGACTACAGCTATAAGCTTGCGAGAAAGTACAAGGATTAGACCATTCCAATTGATTCCGGAATTACCCAATCCTTTTTGGTTTATGGGTTAACAAAAATAAATTTTTAGATTAATAATGATGTTTGTTTCACGGCTATTTGATTCTTTTGACATCAAATAGCCGTTTTTAAACAAAAAAGACAATTATCTTTTTTATAAAAAAATAGCAGATGAAATACCTATTATCTTTTTCTATTCTTCTTTTATTTGCCTGTACCAAAGAGGCTAGTATTTTAATACCTGAATTGGTGCCCGAAAAAACAGTCACTACGTATCTTGCTTTAGGTGATTCTTACACCATTGGAGAAAGTGTTCCTTATGAATTAAATTATCCCAACCAATTGTATGAAAAACTAGTAGCAGATGATATTGCGATAGAAGAACCGACCATTATTGCCAGAACAGGTTGGACCACAGACGAATTAGCGACGGCAATTAAGCAGGCAAATCCAGATTCAAATTATTGTTTAGTCTCTTTATCTATCGGCGTAAACAATCAATTTAGAGGATATAATCAAGCTGCCTATGCAGAAAATTTTGAAGAATTACTGCAACAAGCGATTGCTTTTGCAGGTGGAGATAATGAACGAGTCTTCGTTTTATCTATCCCTGATTACGGATTTACTCCATTTGGGCAACGAAGAAATCAAGCAAAAATTAGTCAAGAATTAGACGAATATAATGCTATCAATAAAATGATTACCGAAAAATACGAAGTCAAATATTTTGATATTACGACTATTTCTAGAGAAGGCTTGGATAGACCAGCGTTAGTAGCAAGTGATGGATTACATCCCTCTACCAAGCAATATGAAGAATGGGCCAATTTGGTTTACAAACCTATTAAGGAAGAAATGTTATTAAAGTTAGACAGATAGTAAAATCTATTCCGTTGGTTGTTCCTTCAGAATCCTTTTTATAAGAAAGTAGTCTGTTTTTTCAATCGCATTTTAATCCCTCCTTTAGGACTAAGCGTCACTAAAGGTTGAGGCTTCACAGGCGTAGCATCAACTAATTCAAAATCAAATCGTTGGACTAGCATTACTAAAATTAATTGCATTTCCATCATCGCAAAATGATTGCCGATGCACATTCTAGGACCAGCACCAAAAGGCAGATAGGCTAATTTCGGTCGTTGTTTGACCAATTCAGGTGCAAAACGGTCAGGATCAAATTTTTCTGGATTGGGATAATATTGAGGGTCTTGATGTAAGGCGTAGATGCTTAGAAGGAAGACTGATTTTGCAGGAATAGTTTGCCCTAGCACTTCATCTTTTTCTATATTTTCTCTGCCAACTGCATAAGCAGGAGGGTAGAGGCGCATTCCTTCTTCGATGACTTGTTTGGTGTATTGTAAGTTGCGTAAGTCGGCAAAATTAGGATGGGATTGTGCTCCTAAAACAGTTTGTATTTCTTGTCTCAATTTGGCTAAAACGCTAGGGTTTTTAGCCAATAAATAAAGTGTCCAACTAAGTGCATTAGAAGACGTCTCGTGCCCTGCCGCATGAATAGTCACTAACTCATCTCTTAATTGTCGATTGGTCATGCTGTCACCAGATTCACTATCGGTTGCTTCTAACAGCATCGTTAATAAATCAATAGGTTTATCTTTAACTCCTCTACGTTCTTCGATGATGTCAATGATGCCTTGGTCAAACTCCGCCATCTGGGTGTCAAATTTTTTCTTCTGCCCATTGATATAACTAAGGGGAATCATATAAGGACGTCTTGCCCGATTCATAATGTAAGTTTGTCCAAATTTCATATTATCAGACATACTTACCTTATCATTATCTTTTTCTGTACTAAACAAGGTTTTTAAGACAATATCTGCAGTTAATACCATCATTTCATGAGAGATATTGATGGTGTCTTTTCCTGTTTTTTGATCCAATTCATCACAAAATCTTTCTGCCACACCCACCATCTTTTTATACAATTCTTCTAATTGCGCTTTATAAAAAGCAGGTTGCGCCATACGCCTTTGTCTACGCCAAAATTCCCCTTCACTAGTCACTAACCCATTGCCCAATGCCAATTTTAATTGTTTATAAGCGGCACTCTTTTTATAATTTTTTTGATTGGTTTGTAAAACGTGTTTAATCACTTCTACATCAGCCGTTACAAATATTTGCTTGATGCCATAGAAAGAAATCCTGAAAAAATTATTGAATTTTCGATTCTGCTCGACCACAAAATTTAATGGATCTTTTGCCATATCGAAAACGGCTGGTTTGAAGCCTTTGCTTTTGTATACGGGTATGATGTTGGGCATATATCTTTAGTTATGAGTTATAAGTGATGAATGATGAGTTGTTGAATATTACAAACTAGCAATGATTTGATAATTAGAAAGTCGAAGCTCTTTTTACTGTTATTGATTTAGTAACAGATAAAGAATAAATTGGACAGCTTGCATTTAATTCCCCACGGATTTATTAACCCCACAGATTAGAATTGATCAAGTTATTTTTTAAGATTACTTAATCGGTTTAATTACCCGATTTTAAGCTTTATGATAAGCGTAATTATTAGGAGTTTCTAATGTTTCTATTTGTTCCATTCATCACTCATCATTTATCACTCATCATTAATGATTGTCTTCTTTAGCCATCAATTCTTTTGGTTGCTGAAAATCTAAACTAGGCAAACCATCTGCGGCGGCAAATTGCAATTTCTTAATACAAATATCGTGGTTATTACTCAATCGACCTGTTGCAGAAGTAATCCCCCAATAAACACCAGAATTTCCTTGGAAAATATCTGTCACCAAGTCTCGATTATAGGTAACCTTTAATTCACCATCTAGATAAATTCGTAATAACTGGTCATAAGGATCCCATACTATTTTTAAAGGATGACGTTCACAATTTTCTAAATTATCTAGGATGATTGGTTTAATTAAACTTACTGCGTGATGGGTTTCGCCATTTGCCATAACAGAAATATGGTCTTCCGCAGGATCGCCAAGGTGATAATTTTGGTAGGTATCAAATTCAATGCCCAAAGAAGGCCTAATTCCTGCAAAGCCCATGCCTTCTCCCCAAAATCCCGTTCGGGCAAAAGGCGTGAAAACAAAAACAATTCCATCTGCGCCTTCTTCGTCTTTACACCCTAGAACTAAGCAAACTTCCATTACAAATGGCGCATTTAAATCAATCGCTTTTTTGTACCAAGCTGAACCTGAATCATATTGTAAATCTGGGACTAAACGAATACATTGTTCATTAAGTTTGGTAGCACTACCACCTAATTGGAAATCTGTTAGGTTTAATTGGGCGAAAGCGAAAACTGGAAGGAAACTAAATAGGAGGAGTGATTTAAATTTGTTCATAACTAAATAGTTTAGGGTGATTAAAAAAGAAGCGGGAGAAGAGAGGAGCGAATAGAGATTTGTTGGTAGCTAAATCTATTATTCTCGGTCAAAATTTTTCTGATAATTCAATGATTTATTGAATTATCTCTGTTCTCTCCTCTGCTCTCCATTCTAATAAAGTGTTTACAAGTTACAAACAAAAGTTGAGAATTATGGTTTTGAAAGCGTGGAATATATTATGCTAGAATTGTATAAAGTATTTTTAAGCTTTCTTTTGCTTCAAAGTAATTAGTATGATGGCAATTGACAACATGATTTTTGGCTTCAAAGGAGTTAGGTATTCGTTGAATTTGTTGGAGACTTACAACTAAATCACTGGGGTTTTCTCCGTGAATCCATTGAAGTTGCATATTCTTTATTTTTTCCATTAGGCGTTGCCAGAAATCACCTTTGTTAGTTTTTTGAAAATGCCCAGCAATGATGTGGTATTTTGTGTTAGGTGCTTTTTTATTAAAATATAGTCCTTTGATAAATGTCGATTCTTGATTTAGTTGTTCCAAAGTGGTTGATACCACTTTTGTACTGCCTAGCATACCATTAACTGCATATATAAAAGGAGCAATCGGCTGAGCTAGATACTCACTAGTACTAGATACGATGGTTAAGATACCGAGTAAAGTGTCCCTAACTTTGACTAAATTAGAGAAAGTAGACCCTCCATTTGGTGTACCAAATAACAGTAAATTATCGACTAAGGGTTGTGTATTTCGATTGCGCTCTATTAATTGGCGTATAACTAAACCTCCCATGGAATGGGCAACGACATCTATCTTTTTTTTTATACTGTTTATCTAAGCCTATTTCGCTTAATTGTTTATCTAAGATCTCTGCAATTTCTTCAATAGGGGTGTTCAGATTTTCATAATTAAAGGTTAATATTAATGGATATTGCTTGTTTTTAAATAAAGGTTGAACTGCTCTTGCCATCGAATCGGTGTTTCCTATAATCCCATGAATTAGTAAGAGGATTTTTTTGGCTGACTTTATTTTGTTTCGCAATTCTTGAGTCGATAAATTCCCATAAATAGGCTGCTTGTTTTCATATTTCCAAATGTAACCCAATTGAAAAACATGTTCTTTTGGGACTATAAATTTTAACAAACTAAACCAAACTGCTCGTTGTGGACTACGAGTTAACGTTTGTCTAGAAAGATCCGTATAGCTAGGAAATTGAGGGATGGCGATAATCGTTTTATCAGCTGCCTTTTGATAACGGGTTCCTATTGGGATGGCTGTTGCTCCGTCAAAGGTGAAGGGAATAAGGTATTCATTAGATTCTAAAGGATGTTGAACTTCTATAGAGAGGGGGTTTTTAGCTAGCTTATGTTCATTTTTTAATTCACTCAATTCTATAGCTGCTTCTTTTTGAAGAGAGTAAGCATTTTTGTTAGTCGCACCAAGATGAATTATTTCTACTTGGCCTTCTTTTAATAAAGGAGTAGTATCGATACTCTGCTGTCTTATATTAAATGCTTGAGCTAAGGTACTCACTCTTGCTTCTAAATCTGTATGTCCTTTTATCGTTATTTTTTCTAAAGGCGTATCGATCGTATCCAATCTAGTTTTAGGACGAATTAATTCAATCTTTATAGTCTCTGTAAACCAATCTTCTTCAGCAAGTAAGGTTTGCCCACGTTCTCTCATACCGCGAGTTTG
>CBDICY010000033.1:0-19442 GCA_965277445.1 Saprospiraceae bacterium
TGATTTGGCCTTATCTTACCAAAAATAAAGGATCTACAGTATCAATGATTCAGTTTTTAAAATTCCTTTATAAATATTTTAAAATTATTTAATTTATTAGTAAATCTATAAATCAAAATAAAATTGATGCTGGAAAATTAACTATTGGAGGAACTCATAAAATTAATGATAAACATGAAGTAGGACTTCAAGTTAATAAAAATTTCCAAACAGATAAAATAAGATTTGTTTTCGGAGGAAAAAGAATTCATTCTGATAAATTGACTGTTAAAGGAAGAGTAAACTTTTATTTATTTTTATTTATTTTTATTTATTTATTTTTATTTAAAGATTGATCATAATTTAAAAGCATCTATTTGTAGCTCATACAAATTAGGTGATGGTTGCAAGTTAAATGTAACTGCTGAAGTAATTATAAAATAAAATTATTTTATATTAATAACTTTTTTAATAGAGTCCTTTAAGATCGGAATCTGAAAAGCCCTTAAGAATTGGATATACTTTGGATTTACATATTTAATTTTAAATTTAAAATTAAAAATTTCCAAAAATTTAAAGAAAAAATGTTAAAAATAAAAAAGATTTAAAAAAAAATAATATTTTTTTTATTGAAAAAAGAATTATTTTTTATTTATAATTTTTATCAACAAATAATGAATTTTTCTTATAAGTTTTTAATTCCTTTTTTAATAGTAATTTTTGGTAAGTATTCAGAATTAAGGTCTCTATTATTTTTGTTTAAAATAATTTTCCTCCCAATATTAACATTTAAATCCTTTTAAATTTTGCAGATTTATATTTGAATTTTTATTTGATTTATTATTTGCACTGAAATTTCTCATTAAAATTCTATTATTTAAATTATTTTCATTGGAGTAATTTTTATTCATTCCATAATTCTTTTTTAATCTATTCAATGCTAATAACTGAGATTTTTCTTCTTCTTCATTGGGGTTTTTGTAAAGAATAGGCAAAATATTTCTTTTTAAAAGTTTTTCATTTTTGTAGATATTATCTTCTATTTTTTCAGATCTCAAATTTTTTAATAAATTGCTTGATAATGGTCGAATTTTTTTATTAGCCATTACTGGATTTAATTGAAATTTATTTAATAATACTTCATTTTTATTCAATAAAGATGTTTTTTCAACTAAATGACTTTGAGGTCTTTTTGGGAATTTTTGACTTATTTAGAGTATTTTTTAAAACTACCCCTATTTCTTGTTTTTTTAACAAATTACTATTTTGAGAATTTTCTATTTTTGGTTGTAAAATAGGATTCATTTCTTGCAATAATTTTTCTTTTGGTTTTTCATTTATCTTATTTGGTGTTGAAATTTTATTTGATAATAATTTTGACAAATATTCATTATTTTGAGCTTGATGTTGTTTATTAGAACTACCAAAACTATTTCTTGATGAACATTCCTTAGAATAAGGTGAATTTTTTCTTACTTCAACATCTTTTTTGCTTATTTTTCTCTCTTAAATTTATTATAATTATAACATTATATAAAGTTAACCCAGCGTAATATTATTATGTTCATAAGATTGAGGAATTTTTTGTTGACTTTTCTCAATTTTTTTATATTCTTTGAGATTTTTATTAAGAGATTCTTCAACAATTGTTGGATCTTTTTGTAAATATTTGAAATTTTTTTTTACATCAGCAGAATAAACCCTTTTTTGCATCTTTAAAGCTAATTTTTTTAAAAAATTTAAAATATAATTAAAATGAAATATACTCTTATTATTCTCTTTTTCTACGGTTTCTTCTTTTTCGAAAGATTTGTTAACAATATTATAATTAGGCTTAGGCAATTTTTCCCTTAAAGCTCCCAAATCTTTAGGCAATTTAATAGTTTTCAATAATTCGTCAGTCGATTTTTTAATGGGAATATTAACTATTTTTGAATTTAATCTTACAATTGGATTATTGATAATTTGATCACAAGTTGGTCTATATAAAGGATTAACTTTTAAGAGATCTACTATAATATTAAACAAATTTTGTGAGTAAACTTTAGGTAATGGATCAAATTGACCTTTTTGAACTCTTTTATTTAAAGATTGAATATCTTGGCCTCTAAAAGGAGGCCTTAAACATGCTAATTCATATATAACACAACCTATTATAAACAGTTATTAAAAAAATTATTTTTCTTTTGAATAATAAAAATTTTATTTATATTATTCTTAAGTATTAGAAATAAGAAGAGCATTTATTTTATAATAAATTTAACCTAATGACCAAATATCACTCTTAGAATCATAAGGTTGATCTCTCCAAACTTCAGGACTTGCGTAATATGGAGTTCCTGTTTGAGTATATGCTAATCCATAGGAAACTTTTGATACATTTAAATCTCCAAGCTTAAATAAATTGTCTTAATTTTAAAAATTTAATGAAGTTATTTATAGTAAAGAAATATTTAAAAATTAAATAGAAAATCAATTTTTTTTAAATTTTTGTACATTATTAAAAAATTTTTAAAAAATTTACTTTTTCGATCAAAGAATATGTTTGCACATTTTAAATCTCTATGTAAAATATTCATATCGTGCAGAGTTTTTAAGCCTTTAGCAGTTTGATATAAACAATTCCAAATAAAACTTTCTGAAACATACAATCTTTATTTCAATAATAATAACTTTTTATTAATAATTATAAATATTTTCTTTAATATATTTAAAATTTAAAAATAAATATATCCTAAAAATTTAGAAGAAATATAATGAATTCAATTTAAAAAAATAACTTCCTATTAAGATGTTCTTTAATTTTTTGATGAATGTCACCACCATTTGCATATTCCATAACAATATAAAGACAATTACTTGGCTGGTCAAAAAAAGCTTCTTTATATCCAATAATATTTATATTAGAAATTGATGCCAAAATCCTGACTTCATTTAATGAATTTTGTTTTTCTTTATCATTTAATGCATTCATTTTTACCTTTTTTAATGCATATTCTTCGTTATCTGAAAACCTTTGAACTTTATAAACACTACTATAAGATCCTTCTCCTAATTTTGATAATATTTTAAAATCCTTAATAGAAAGCATTATTATTAATTTTGTTAGAGTTTTCAAATTTTTTTTAATATATTATATTAATTATAAATTGCTAATTTCTTATAATTAAAATAAATTTGTAATTTTTAATTCATTTATTAAATTAAAATATTTTTTCTAATTTTATTTTATTTTTATGTTTTTTTTTATATTTTCAATTCACTTAAAATTCAAATTTTATTTTATCAATTTTAAATTAGATCAAATCTGAAATCTAAATCATTTTTAAGTTAATAAATTCTACGAATTTCAAAAAGAAATTTTCTTCATGAGAATTAATTATTTGAGTAATATTTTTCACCAATTCTAAAATTTGAGGGATATTAAAACCACTTCCATCATCTTTTTTTTTTTTGAGAATTTAATTTTTCAACAAATGAGTCTAAAAGTGCTGAGTTTCTTCTATAAGAAGGTCTAACTCCAGCTAAATTTAAAATAATAATTTATTAGAAAATTAAATATTTTTAATTATTGAATTTTATGTTAGTTTTATTAATATAATTTATTAATAGATAAAATTTAAAATAAAGTCAATTTACAATTTTATACTTGAAATAAATTGTTTATAATTGTTTATAATTGTTTATAATTGTTTATAATTGTTTATAATTGTTTATAATTGTTTATAATTGTTTATAATTGTTTATAATTGTTTATAATTGTTTATAATTGTTTATAATTGTTTATAATTGTTTATAATTGTTTATAATTGTTTATAATTAATTGTTTATGATTATTGAAATTATTCATACCTTTTTCTTCTTTATTATTATGATTAAATTTTCCTACACTTCTGTTTAATTGAGGTAGTTTACTTTTAGAAACAATTGTATTAATATTCTTTTCTGAGAAATTAGTACAAAGTAATAAAATTTCAGTTATATCAATGTGTAACTTTGGAAGTTCTTTATCTTTCAATTTTTTGGATTCCTTTATAAAATTTGAAGCTTTTTTATTTATTTCAGTTGGCTTTGGGTTTCGAAATAAAACTGTAAATAAGTTTAAATTTACTAATAAAGGATCTTCTTCCAAAAAAGTTGGATTTACCTCATCAGCAATTAAACTTAAGTGATCATAAAATTTTATTTGATGAGATTCTCTAAAATTACAATTTTGACATTCAAGAACATTTTCGCCAACGTAAATTTCATTTGAACGTGGAAATATTTCTTTTGAATAATTCCAAGGACCTTCATAAATTTTTAAAATGGTGAAACTGTTATCAACAAGAGTAAAAGCAATCCATTTTCCTTTATTTGTCTTTTTTTTTTAGAAAAATATTTTCTTACAATTGTTTCAAATTAAATATTGTTTTAAAATTTTAGCAATAATTTAAAAAATAAAAGAAATCGCTAAAAATTATAAAAAATTAACAAAAAAATTTAATATTATTAGGTTTTAAAAATTATAAAGAAAAAAATATTAATTTTATATTAAATTGTTTTAGGAATATATAACAAAATAATTTTATATAATATTTTTATTAAACTTTTATTAAAAATTTGAAAAGGCTTCCTTTTTTTAACAACTCTAAGCATATTTTTTTTTCAATATTTATTAATATCTTAAAAAACAAATCTGGATCAATAGTAGAATAACGAATGATACTTAAAAAATAAGTTAAATATTTTCCTTCCTGACTAATTAAATTAAAATCATCAAAAACTTTACGTTCGCCATAAAATGCTCCATACGTTCTAAATAAATATTCTTCTTCGTATCTCTAAATATTTTAGATTAATTTGTTTTATTTTTATAATAATGAAAAATATATAAAAAAAAAAAAAGTATTTTTTAATTAAAAATTTAATGGTTTTAGATTTAAAAAGAAATAATAATTTGAAAATTAAATGAAATAATATATTTTCAATTTTGAATAAAATTATAATTTTCAATAGCTAATATTTAATTAATTTTAAAGATCTCAAATTTATTTATAATTTCGATTTAAATTAAAAATTTAATAATAAATCTATTAAAATATTAGAATAGTATAATATTTTACATTCATTTTATTTTTATCTGAATTTTTTAAAATTGCTTGTTGTAAAATTGATTTTTGTGTTTGAGATTCTTTGACATTTTTATTTTTTCCGACGAAAAGCTGTTTTTCCAAATCCTGAATCATGCTCATAATTAACTTATTAATATTCGTTGGATGATCATTTCTTAATAATTTAAACTTAAAAGAATCTCTATTTTTTAAAAAATTATCTAAAGTTTTGAATTTTTCTTGATATATTCCAATTTTTTCTTGAATTTCTTGAACTTTATTAATATAAGAGCTATTTCTTTTGCTTGAACGCCTAGATTTTATTTTTTTCTTTGAATATTTTGTTTCAGAACTTTCAATGCTTAAATTACTTTTAATACTCGTTGAAAAAACAATTGAAGGTTCTGAATCAATTAATTTTTCAGGAACAAAATAAGAAGAAGCTAAAACTATTTTAGTCTTTGTTAAAATTTCTGGTAAAAAAGGATTTTTTAATAGCTTACTGAAAGTCTTGTAATTTTTAAATTCATGATTAACAGGGATATAGTCATTTTTTGAAATATTTCTTCCTAATATCTCATTTTTTTCTCCTGCTAAATATAAATCTTCACTTATAGTAATATTATTTTTGCAAGAATCTCTTTTTATTTTTAATTTTCTTTTTGGCTTTTCTTCTAAATCCAAATTTTGAAAGTTAGTGTCAGATTGAATTTCAATTATATTTTCTTCATAATCTAAACTTGTTCTCAATATATCTCTTTGTAAAACTACCTTATTTTTAGGATCCAAATCCATAAAAGCTGAAAATCTTTTATTTAATGAGTTGGATTGTGTAAAATCATCTCTCTCCACTAACTTTTTAGAATTGTTTAAAGACTTCCTATTGTTACTTTTCCCCGGAATTTCCAATTCTTTTTCTTCTAATTCTTCTTCCTCTTCAGTCTTATCTGATTCTCTATTAACAACTGTAAAAACTTCCCAAATCAACCCTAATATTAATTTATTTTATACTTAAAAATAGCTTATTATAAAATTTTTTTTTCCTTTGGAAATTTTGGTAGGAAATTGCAAAAGTTATTTAACTAAATTAGAAAAAATTTATTTATTTCTATAGAAAATATTAACATTTGATTGAATTATTCTTAAAATATTCTCTCTTAATATATATTTATAACCTTTAAGTAAAGAAAGAAGAATTAAATTCATAATTAAATGAAAGGAAATGAAATACATTGAAACTAAAGTAAGATTTGCTTTAAATTTTACTTTATACTCATAAATTAATGCATTCCAAGAGCTCTCAGTCATAACTTGAAATAACTGAAGAAAAGCCAGCTCCACAGAATTAAAATTTGCATAATCCATACCTAATTCATAACCTGTTTTTATTACTGTGATATTTGAACTAAAAATTTCAATTCCAATCACAATATAAATATAAAACATTATTATAAACAAAGGAAGCAATCTTATTACTTTTAAAAATAAAATTAGAAATTATTTATTAATTTTTTATTTCATTTAAAAGAATATCTTAATTTTCTTTTTAAAAATATAACTATCCAATTAGATTATTTTTTTATCCCAAATTAGTAATTTAATCTTATTTATTTATTTATGAAAAGTCAGATATAATAAAAAATTATTGTGAGAGGTATGAGAAGAAGATGAGGACTCAAGATTATGGATAGGATGCTGTGTGGTTACAGATAAGTGCACACATTCACAAAACACTTCATTGCTCTATGTCTTAACAGTGGCATTGATGTAGGAGGTTTGGTGTCCCTCTCTTTTTTGCTTCCTTCCTCTCCCCTGACCTCTACCCTTTGACCCCTGACCTCCAACAATTGACCCCCGACCTCCCACCCTGGACTGATCCTTCTTGTCGGCTGACTTGAGACGTCTGTCCAGGTCATTGAAGATCTGCAGTGCTCTCTGTCCAGACTTGTTCACAAGGTTCCTCAGAGCCTGGACAAACAGACAAGTGTGTGTGGTGAATCTACAAGATGCAATGGAGGAAAGGTCTTAACATCTTAAAACCCTTTGGGCGCGCATTGCGGTTAAGGGTGGTTCGGTATAAGTTCATACTTTGCCCTACAACTACCCTTAGACCCACATAGCTCATTTGTTATAGCGCTTTTGCGTTGTAAGTGTAGGATCTCAGGTTTGTATCACACAAGTTCCGTGCTTTTTTCCTATTTTTATTTTTCTATTTTTACCTTATTAAATATTAATAGGATATATAAAATTATAAATATATGTATATATATATAATATATACTATATATATATATATATCAGAGCATCATATATATATATATATATATATATATATATATATATATATATATAATGACCCTCCATGGGAAAAGGGCCCATTCGTAGTGGTTAATATATTTTGAGATTTTATTTTTTAAATGTAGAGCATGAACTGCTCTATAAAGTGGTTTAAACCATTTTCAAAAAGAGCACACGGTTAGTGAGTTATGACCATAAATACGTGAGCACTGAGAAAACATGTTTTTCGGAAAATCACCTTACTAATCCAATACTTTATGCATGGGGCGTGTACATTTGCAGTAGTTTCCATTCTCATATCTCGGTTTTGGTACAACACAGGGACCCAGTTATTGTGTAAAAATGAAAGCAGTAAGGTGTAGTCTCTTATAACTAGAAAGTGACAAAATGGAAAAAATGAACCTCCTGCACAATTTTGCTCATACTGAAAAATAATAACTGACTATGAATGTGCCCTTTTCCCGTGGAAGGTATTGTGGAGATCTAACGTCTGCAGTGCCTCACCTCTTCGTATCCTGGTAGCAGTGAGAATCTGGCCAACTGGCTGCCTGGAGCTGCTGAGTTTTCAGCTGTGTTGACTGCCAACAGAAGTTGGCAAGTTCGATGTACACCCCCCCGCCTGATGCATAGTAGAAGGATCTTAGGAATGGTGGGGATTCCAATGGCCACAAAACCCTCTCGGTAGCTAACCCCTGTTGATGCTGATCAAGGTATGCCCAAAAGAGTCTGTAGAACCCATGTTGCCAGATCCCTGCTTGTTGATGCTGCCAAGAAAGGAATCTCCCTGAGGTTGCCTGCTGCCAAGTGCCAATGAGGTGGATGTGGTTCACAACGCTGGTCCAGGGAAGGAGAAAGCCCCCTGGTGACGTAGTTATCAGTGGTAAGGCCGGCATGACAGCCACACTCAGGCACCCTTCATGGCCAGTCCAACTTTTCTTTGGCTAGGAACTATGCAAACAATGCAATGCATGCCACTCCTAACATCCCTTCTTTTGTCCCACCTTACTGCTAGGGGATACCTGTGCTGTGCTGCAGCATGCGAACTCACCATGTGGCCCTGGCCGTCGCTGCTGATGGTATGGTTGGGAATGAGGTGGCTGTGGTAGCAGTAGGTGGCAGCAGCTGGCTCATCTGCCTGGCAGACTGCAGAGGCTCCAAGTTTCCCGCTTTAGCGGGATATCTCCCACTTTATGTATATATTCTTTCCAATCTCCCGCTTACCCGTTTTTCTCCGGCTACCTCCCGCTAAATGAGAACAAGCCCATTTTATCTATGAGCGCGGGTGTATAGGAGGCGCAATAGCAGTTATCCGGTTCTCAATCCCCATCCTTCCTCCTGGGGACGAGACCACGCAATAGCGCTAACAGCGCTCGTTGACTAGGACAGCCGCGAACTGGATTTGAAGTCCGATTGGTGCCTCCGTAGTCTGCCGTAGCCACTCCCTCCCAAAGGCGGGAGAGGGTGTGGCCACAACAGACTAGGTGCCTCCCGCTTCCTAGGTTAGTCAGAAGCCATGTACCCGCTTTTTTAAACTTCAAACTTGGAGCCTCTGAGACTGCAGCACCATCTGTAGAATCCTGCCTAGCCAGATTTGCCTGGACTGATGATACCGGAACCACCCTCACAGTGGGGTTGCTGGTGGCCATTGCAGATAGTCTCAGATATCATCTACCCAACAGTCGTATGTGCCACTGGCACATGCCATTGCAGCGAGCCCTGTTGCCCACAGACCTCTGGTTCACTTGCCACATTATACGCGGCTATATGTGTTGTGGACATGATGCTGAGGCGGCTGGTGTAGCCCAACCACTTGTAACAGAAAGAGAGGGATCACCTTTGGGGGTGTTACCGCTTGACTATAATATTATATATATATATATACCTCGCGCGCTAACTTGATATCAGTGTTACCTTAGTCCCACTGGTGGAACACCATGCAGCGCATATGTGAAAGGCCAGGCCATTTCTGGGAGGGGATGTTTCTTCTTTCCCGAAATGGCCTGGATAGGTTATAACTGCTGCTGCACATTAAAGAAGGCATGTGCACGTGTGCGTGTGTACACACGTGTAGCAAAAGCAACAGCTATGTGCAATATGGTCAGGATGGCAAAATCGATTGTTTTAAGTGAATGCACGGGATTTTTGGTGAGCGGAAGCGAACTGAAACATATCTAGTAGTCTCACAGGACAATGTGCTAGTTGTGTTTGTCTTTTCTCAGCGGTGTTTCTGTAGCAAAGCTGTTCTCTTGCTGTGCCCTGCATGGCTCTATTGTGCAGTGAGCTTCATTAAATACGAGTCTAGGAGTGTCAGTGATCAGCGACACTTACCAGTGTCAGCTGCTGTGGAGGCTGCAGGGTCATGGGATTCGTTCTTCATGGCGAACGGCAACACATGTGGGGTGGTGGAAAGTAAATTGAACTAATGTATGCAAAATTAGGCACTGCATATTACAGTATGTGCAGCGCCGGTCGAATACAAGTACAAAAGAATTGGCTTGTCCGTAACACTAGGTTGGCTCCCTCCAATAATTTTTTTATTGTAATGAAATCATACACAATAGACTTATCTAGTACATGGTGCATGAAGAGATATTATAATTACATGTGTAGCCATTCTCTTAGACATGACATGACAAAAGACAATCTGATGACCTTAGAGATGATGGAAACTTGTTCCACAGCCAGCAGGCATTTGGAACAAAAGAGAAGAGATATGAATTTGTATGTGAAAAGGTTGTAGATACAAGCTAGCAGATGTACAGTGGCCAGAGGTTGCTAAATATCTGGAGGAAATTCCATCAAATTATTCACAATCTTATACATAGTACAAAGAGTATTATATTTCCAGCGGACTAAGAGGGCAGGAAGGTTTGAGGCAAGAAGTAGAGAAACATATTCCGTGTCCCATTTGCTTAAGACACAGTTTGAGAGTAAATTTCTGAACCTTTTCAATCTTCTCTACATCTCTATGCAGGGGGTTCCAAACTGCACAGGCATACTCCAAACAAGGTCTAGTCAAGTAAATGTAGAGTTGCAAAAGTTTGTAAGGTGAATGATGATGCAGATGAAATGTTCTGTAGAAAGGACCAACTATTTTCTTAGATTTAGTACACAACTCATGAATGTGTTTACTCCACGATAAATCAGACAATAAAGTAACACCAAGGTAGGTGTAATGACACATCCTAGCTATAGCTGCCCATTTAAAAATAGGACTGGAGAGTGTCTTATGTTCCATTTTCTCTGGCTGAAGAGAAGGTTTTTACAATCAGACCACTGGAAGAAGGAAGTGATATCTTCCTGAAGGTAGGCAAAGTCATGTCTATCTTTTATTATTTTCAAAAGTAGGATATCATCTGCATAGAGAGTTATTTTCAACCCAGATGAGAGCATAACATTAATAACACTGTTCACATAGAGTACAAAGAGTAGTGGTCCCAGGACTGAACTTTGAGAAACTCCAGAGACAACATGGACATCAGATAAACACTCCCCATTTACTACAACTGTTTGCACTCACCAATTTGTTAAATAGCTATACCACCATTTTAGCAAATGTGGGTGGACTTACAGATGTTGCAAAACTAAGAGAAGACTACGATGTGAAAATGAGTGAAAAGCTTTTTGGAGGTCCAAAAATAAGGCACATATTTCCCAACTTGATTCTATGTACTTGTGCCAGCAATCGGTCATGGATAGCAGAGCAGATGTTGTTAATCTTCCAGACAAAATTAAAAGGGAATGGATTATTCTCAGCTTACGACCAGCAATACTAGGAGGCGAATGCATGGTATTTTTCTCGAGTGGGAGCAAACTGAAACACGTCTAGCCGTCACACAGGACAATGCGCTAGTTGTGCTTGCCTTTGCTCAGCTCCTATTCTGTAGCAAAGCTGTTCTCTTGCTGTGCAACATGTGTGGGATGGTGGAACGTAAAATTCAACTAACGTGCATAAAATTAGCCACCGCACATTACAGTGTGTACAACGCCTGTCAGATAGATATACATATAAACAGAAAATGCGCTTTTTCGTAAAAACAAGGTTAGCTCACTCCCGCTCGTCAATTATTACGACATGAAAACTACACCCATTAACCTCTCCCTTCAAACATTTATGGGGAGAACCCTAAAAAAGGTGTATGGAAACACAGGTAAGGAGAGAGAGGGTGTAGCTCAACTCATCAATTCAATGAGGATGATGACTTACGTTTCTCTGAGCATTAATATCAGCTCCAAGTGACAGTAGGTCAATGACCACATCACAATGACCCTTCTCAGCAGCAGATATTAGAGGTGTGTATCCACCCTGTGTGAGAGACATACATACAACACATCATCTCTACATAACAAGGATTATATGTAAGTAGATTATGACACAGAGCATTCATGTCGGCTTTTACATCTATCTACACTAGTTTAGTCTTGGAATATTGTGATCACAAACACACAGGGACAGTAACACGGGATGGAAGTACATACAGTAGCTTCACTCATTTGGCTACCTGGAGTCCTGGTTGTTGGTAACTATGTATACATAAGTGTACAAGGTTATGCGTATATTAAAGAGAGTGATGTTTTCAGACCAACATCATCTATTGAACTGTGGTCAAAGCTTGATATTGATATGGACACCCTGTGTGGTGGCACAGAGAATACTCATACTCTGCCACAAGGAGTGGCTGGGAGGATGGTAGTCCTGGGTTAGTCCCTGGACATCCCAAGTGGGTCTGGTGTACCAGGATATAGACTCAGTGATAGGGAGACCTACAGGGACCATCCCTGGAATGACAGTGTAACCAGGGTGTGAAATTAACAACTGCCACTTTGCCAAATGCGATAAAAGTGATATGCAACATTGTTATGACTCAGGTTACGGTCTCTAGCTCAGCAACATTACAAGGCTGTGTGCAGGGCTGCACAGCATCTCTACATGAATTTGTGCAATCTCGGAGCATGTAAGGTGTGGGAAACCCAGTTTATTACACATAAAATACCACATAATTATGTGCAAAACACAGAACCTAAAACTTTGGTTTGGAGATCTAAGCTTTGAATATAGGAGCCAATGTGGCCTTCTGACTCTTACCCTTAATTTCACACCCTGATAACAAGGAATAGTGAAGTGGACAAGGGTCACAGCATGGTGGCATTAGATGTGGATGACCTGATCAGAGGTTTCCTCTGTCCATGATATGACCACACAATCTAACATCATTTCATGACATAAGCTCTTGCCACTGTCTCACCTTGTCCCTACAGTCCACCTCTGACCCTCTGCCAGTCAGCAGACGAACTATCTGGAGATGACCAAACCAGCTGGCAATGTCCAGAGGGGTCTGTGACTGCTGCATAAAAATCAACACAATAAAGTCATCTTGTTTAGAGATGACACAAAGTAAGAAACAAACGAAAATATTATGACAGCTTAAAAAGGGGTGCCAACAGGTCCAAAGCTTCATTAAATTTAACATCCATCATTTTACTTACAACAAAAACCCAGTGATTTGCAACTCAATTTCGTGCACTGAGCACAGGCCTTCAGTGATTAATATTCTGAAAACTTAGATTAGTAGAAAACTTCTTCCCTTTGAAAGTTTGTGCCATCTGACTGCAAAAAATCAGTTTATACAATAGTACCAACATGTGCTGCAATAACCATTAGTTGTATTAGGAAGACATGATAAATTCTTCAAGAAATTGATACAAAATTGCATATAAAAGCTCAGCAATCCATTTGAAAGAGCATGCAGTGGGTTTGGGAAACTCATAAGCCCTCCCTTATAAGCTCCTTGCCCATGTAGTGATCTACGAGCAGAGAGTGAGTGGCTCAAGCTCCTTACAAAATCTTGGACCACCTTCTGGCCCATGAGGTTGTGAGAATGTGAACAGTAACTAGAAAAGTAAAAATAATCAAGACATGTACCCTGCCATCCACAGTCTCTAGATCAGCTCCACTGTTGAGAAGAGATGTCACTCTCACCACATCTCCTACTTCACTGGCATCAATCAACTGGTGATTCTGCAGACAAAACAGACTTGCTTCATGCAACTAGGGACTCAAGATCATCATACACTCTATATAATCAACACCACCGGTAATGCTCTGCCATTATTTCATTGTGCAAAAAATCTCACACTGCACACAGACAGGCAGACAGACACATAAACCCTCCGTGCAAAGGGTTTTGTATCAATTGTACACTAAAGGTTGTTACATTCAATACAAGCCTAAGGCAATTAGGGTACAGAACAACATACCAAGTCATCTTGGCTTGTCTCACAAACAGTGAGTTGTCCGCCATCCACAGTCACCTCTGTCAGCTGGTACAAACTCTGGAACTCTGGTGTGATCGCTGACAGCATCCAACCAAGAGCAGTGGAAGGAAATCTAACCACCACCTCCACACACTTGTTGGCTACCCCACTAATGTACACACTGTAAGGACACAGACCAGCACTTGTGATGATTGCTTCGTTCATCCTTCGGACGTCGTAGAGTGTACATTCAGATGCAGGCTTGTTGATCCTGAGAACCATCTCAGAGAATGCTTTCTTCTGGTCTTCTGTAAACTCATCGGGCTCTGATGTGATGTATACATCAACTGACGTTGACATTTCAAACTTCATGAGCATCCTGCAGTATTCCTGCATGCTCTGTTGCAGTGGAGCAACATGCAACCAGACAATGATCTCTTGCAATATCTCGTAATTTCGGAAACTCAAATAGCGACTAAGAATGGCAAACAGCTTCCGGATATTCCTGGCTTCGAGAATTTCATCTTCATTTTCACGGAAGAACTTCACATGAGCAGCTTTCTTGGCGACAGGGAGAAGGAGAAGATGGTCACGAAACCTATCAAGGAAATTGTGATCCTGGCGCTCTCTGGCACACATCTCTGATCTGGTATGAGAAGCTATAGAGGAGAATCTCTCTTTCAGGCGAACTATAGCAGACTGTACATCAGCAACACTCCTGAGGGCCACAGGCTGGCAGCGATCACTAGGAGGTGGGATGGTGAGTTGGTTGGGATCAGTTGAAGCTGGAGGGAAGGAGGCAGCAGGAGTCAGTGGAGCTGGTGTGGCTACAGACTGGAGTGTGGCTGGCTGGTGGGGATCAGTGGAAGGACTGGCAGCTACAGCTGACTGTGGACAATGCTGTGTGGCCACTTGTCTTGCAAGATTCTTCATCTTGATGTGTTGGAGACCAGAGACCAACTTTTCCCAGCTGGCCTGGGTGTCTTGGTCCAGCCAGGCCTGGATGTTGTGGATCTTACGACTGCTGCCTTTGTGCTCATTCTCAATGTCCTGAACTGTTTTGAGTTCTACTCCAAAACGAATGACAAGTTCTTTGGTCTGTTCAATGGTCAGAGAATCAAGAGCAGTGATGACATCTGATAGCAACAGTCTACAAGAGGCAGCCATTCTCCTAGAAGACAGCAAGATAGTACATAACCCAGCTGGATGAATGGGCAGATTTTATGTTTTTATAAAATGACAGGCACTGCACTCACCACACAGTAATATTTTACGTGGCTCACAATCTTACACAACGTACAATTAACCACACAACCATGTTGTGGACTCTGAGATGTCTATCACTACTACCAAAAACAGCTCTACAAGGAGCGCCGAGCAAGTGACAGGCCACTGTGCATCTATAAAAGCATGAAAGTCCAACAGCACAGACAATGAAAAGATGGAGCTCACAGGAGGCAGTGTTTAGCCTCCGACACAGCCAAACAAGGCAAGGTTTGGTAATGTTTTATGTCAGTCATTCAACATGTGGAAGCAGTGAGGGTCAGTGCTATAGAAAGCTTGGAACTCAACAGCAGCAAATACACCAGAGAATGGTACCTATAGCCTCAGCAACTGATCAGAAGTGTATGCTTGATGTCAACGGCAGGATTGCATGGTATGCAACTAACTCAAACATCACAATCTGTGGAGGTATGGAGGCAAGAAAAGGAGGGATTCCCATGGCATTAGTGTTTTTTTTACAATTTTGCATAAAATCAATTTTCTAGGGTTCAGATGGAGTCAAATCCTTTAAAAAAAAGTTGTGAAAATATAACAAACTTTAACTCCAAATTCTGATATCCATGTGCCAAAATTTACTGTAGCCAAAATTGCTAACCCTGAACAAGTCACTTGCCTGAAGTACTATTATATCTGCAGACGTAGTATGCAAGAACTCAATTCTAACGGAAGGAATGTCAGTACTAACACTTGGTGATGTGGGTACATACCTGTGGTGGCTTGTGGATATAGCAGAAATGCATGATCATGTTTATATGCACATGAGTATCCCTAAATGATGGAATGGGGCACAGTTGTACCTTCCTAGTCATTTGAAACAGACATAGACTAACTAGTTGCTATCCTGGTAGCTAGTGTAATAATCCTTGAATAACTCCATACTTCCCCCGTAAAGCACTAAAGTGCAAAACAGTTGTCTCATAATGTGTCTTGCATATACAAAACCCAATTCATGGGTGGAAACTTGTCATGCCACACACTCTTAATGTAATGCTGTTGCTGTCAGTTACTGCTGTAGCACAGACAAGCCATCAGTAACTACTTTATTTAGGCAAAGCTAACAATCACTCAGTAACCTCTGGTGCTTTGCTGAGTATTGAACAAGAAAATCCATCGATGGTAAAGTAGCATAATAATATTGGTTATTTTTTCACAACATAACTCATGAACAGAGTTGACAAGTCCCCCAGGGTTGCTCATTCTTTCAGACTACAAGGTGTGTAAGATCAGGAGTGAGACTCACAGAATATCTAATAACAACCTGTACCAGTACTTGCTACCACTTATAAACTCATGAACAGTCGTTTAGAAATAATATACAGTACCTCATGATTACTCATTTGAGAAGTGAGATGTTGACAAAGACACAGAAAGACAACTACCATAGCTGTACTAGCCTGCCAAGGGTTAACAAGTGCAACCAATCAAGACAGGTGAGTGCTTGGCAGACAAAGTACAGCAACCCAGCCTTGATGCATCATGCTTGCCTAGGGTAAACCAGGGTGGAATACAGTGCTGTGCATCCAAACAGTAGAACTTGTATTTTTGGACATATTGGTCCATAACTCAGCCATACTGCAGGTTATCAGCAAAAGATGTATGATCAGCAATTCATTCTGATCAAAATGATCGAGTTGATATCAAGTCATGTGACTATCATGTGACAAAGATGGCTGCTGAAGGAAGGGCCTTCAAGAAAACGGTTAGGCTGATTATTCCTGCAGGACTGTGAGTTACGAAGTGAAAATTGGTGTGCACAACCGTAGTCATCAACTTCACATTTGAGGCCAGAAAAGTTTCACTGCTTACCTACGGTTTCTCCAGCAAATAGATAAGTAGTGGTTTTTGAGATCCTCTGGGGTTAGGCTGATTGTTCAGCCAACTTTGCTAGTTACCTTCCCCGAGCAGCAAGTTAGTTTGGCCATTTTTCCTCCCCCACAAAAAACGGCCTGGGCCCAAGGCTACTGCAGCCATATAGCAGCCCACGCCCCATTGCTTACGTAGCTTGCTTGTGGCCCCAACTATGCAATTAGTGGTTGCGCTGGAATGCAGGGCGCACTGACACAGCTAGACCCAAGCCCATTGCACAGAAGACTTTCTGGTAGGTGCTTACATAGTAGTGTATACCCGCGTAACGGAAAGTGGTCTGCGGACCAGAGACTACACTAAAATAATATATGTGTGTACATTGGATATATTCCTCATGTTTACACAGCTGCAGCTTTAGATACGCTGTAGGCACATGCTATAATAGTATTTATCCTGTGGCTACTGACTTTCCCCCTATCACAACAGGATAATATTGTCAGATAATGTGTGTATATTGGATATATTCCTCATGTTTACACAGCTGCAGCTTTTTTTAATACACAGTTTCCCAATACAGTGTGCAGCTGTACATCCCTAGGAACACAGGAAAAGGGTGGGATTCTGCAAATTTTCAGATACTACACTTCCAAACTCTTGTGTATAACATTTCTTTCATCCTGGCTGGCTGGGATTTGGGAGAAAGTTTTGTAGTTCCCAGACCTTGTTCCCCCATGAGAGGAACAGGGTCTGGGAACTGCAGTTGATTTTCTTGGCATTTTGAACATTTCAAGTCAAGTGACCATCATGCACATCCTGCAAATACGTATGAGCACGTGAATTACAAGAGTGCCATCAGAGTGTGAGATGGGAGTGTGTGAGGGTCTGGGGGGAAGAGTACTAACATTGCCCAGACCCCACCCCTAGCCTTAAGGAGCAAGGCCTTCTTGGAGGAGGAGAAAGCTTGGTGTACTGCCTAGCTATAATACTGACTTCTTCCTCACAAATTTTGATGCACACATATGGGGGTGTGTGCATGAGTATGACATTGACTGCATGCACCACTCCATGAAGTCCTACTAGGTACCCAGCAAGTGAACTGAGACATACATGTACATCTTGAAAACACAGGAGAAAGTTAAGTATTGACAAGATAGTGACAGGGTAGTGCTGCGTGTTCTTAAAATGTCTGTGACTTGGAACACTCTGAGTCTGCTCTCTGAGTCTCTTCCACAGACTACACAAGCATTCAATTCCAGACAGGGTGCTAGCCCAAACACAAAAGTGCTGGGAAGTGAGCCAATCAGACATACACAGTTGTTTCGATATTGCTCTTCAAAAAAGCAACAAGTGACCAGACCCTCTTGGGCAGGGTCTGGGAACGAGACTACTGCAAGCCTATTACATCCTGGCAAACATTGGGCGTGGCTGCTGAATTGACCAGAAACTACATTTGGTGAAGCACTGGTTTCATGGAGAAGTACACTAATAAGCCAGTTATATAGATATGTAAACTAATGTCTGTTAAGCAGCGAGGAGTGAAGGCAGGGATATCAAAAGAGAGCATCGTTATTGACCTATGACACTAGTCAAGCACTCAACCAGTCAACTAAAGTCCTGTCACCACAATAACCCGACAAAACTCAATTTTGTGTAGCTACAGCTACAGCTAGCTGCCTTTGTTGGTGGAGAGCGTTCCACCAGGACAAAAACTGGTTTCAGACCTACCCGATAAACGTATCCCTAATGTAACATGCCAGAACAGAGTCCCACTACATGGTGGACGTGGGTATTGGCATTGGGCTATTCCAGTCGTACACCCCCAGGGAGGAACAAGTTTGAAACCCCCCTGGGACATGGACTTTCCATTTTCCGACCCTTGGACAACGCAATTGCTAACCTCAACCCCCTAGGATAAGTCTTGTTCAGAGCCAAGCCCTTAGGGCAGACCCCTCCCCTGGACAGGGAAATTATATAGACCCAGTGTATTATAAAACCATCTTACGCGGACTGCGGCAACCTCCCTTGGACTGGGGCAAATTTTGCAACCCCCAGGGATAAATGAATAATTAATTCTCTGTGACCCCCCTGGACTTAATTAGTGGTCTTCCATATGGGGTATATTTCTAGGGTGGTGATAAAACCAGGAACGAGGAAATAAGAAATGGGAAATAAGAAATGAGGAAATGGAGAAACTGTGTCGTTCAGCGAGCATCGTCCAGCAAGCTCCGTACTAGCCCCGTACCCAGGCGTCCCCCCCACCCCTGCTCTTGGAATGCCTGGGTATAAGGCTAGCTTCATACAGATAGGAAGAACGCGCCCCGAACTGCTTGGGCTGGGATATATGATGAGGAAAGGAACTGAGACTGGGAGATATAGAAAGCCTAGAGCATCATATTATGTAGGCCCGACCTAGGGTGTTTGCCGCCTGATGTTGCATCCTCTCTATCCTCAGCCATACTCTTTCTTCCCATCACAGCCTCTAGTACGAGACTACCTGAGTGGTCTCTTGGCTATGGCACCACGCACTGAATAAAGGAGGTGTATATAGCCGCACAGACACTCTAGGTCAGGCCTACATATGCTCTAGGCCTTCCATATCTCCCAGCCTCAGTTCCATCCCTCAGCGGATCATGTAAAGCAGACGGACCACGGGCGCACGCGCAACAGCCGCGCACGGAGAGAGCAAACGCTGACGCGCGCGTCAAATGCAGTGTAATAAAAGAGGGT
>CBDICY010000034.1:0-132328 GCA_965277445.1 Saprospiraceae bacterium
TGTTGATGGTGCCCCTTTAGTCATTAATATGAGTTTAGGATACAAACTAGGTCCTCATGATGGGTTAACACTATTAGAGGAATCTATAGATAAAATTGTTAATAATAATCCAAATTTAACAATAGTCAAATCAGCTGGAAACGAAGGAGGAAATCAGTGTCCTTGTCCACATACATCTATTATAACATCAAAAGATACAAGTATTGAATTGTCGATAATTCCAATATCAGAAGAAAAACCTTTCAATCAGGATGTTATTGAACTATGGCATACTAATTTTTTTGATATTCAAATAGAGCGAGTCTCAGATGGTTTATTATCACCAATAATAAAATCCAGTAAGGAAGAAATAATAACGTTTCAGAACGGAATTGATTTAGATACGATTATTGTTTTTAATGGAACTAATAAAGTCCAAGATGGATTCAACCATGAGAGTATTCCAGCAGGAGATATTTCAACTCTAATCTTTTTTAGCTGGAATACAGGAACTCTACAAGCAGGAAATTATAAAATTCACTTAATCTCAAATTCAAGTTCGGAAAATTACATTGATGCCTATAATTTTCGGAAAAATAATATTTCTTCAAATGGGGGGTTTGTTGATAAAGGAGGTGACCATGAGCAAAGTATTACATTACCAGGATATGCTGAAAATGTAATTACAGTAGGAGCATTTACAAAAGATAATACCAATAATCCATCAATTTTTAGCAGCCAAGGTCCTTATAGAATTTCCCAAGATATTTCAAAACCAGATTTATGCGCACCTGGTAGTATGAATAATGAAAAGCCTAATGGAATTCTTTCTTCAAGTTCCTCAGGGGATAAATCAGGAATAAAATTGGCAGGAACGAGTATGGCAGCACCCCATGTTACAGGAGCTATTGCACTAATATTAGAATATTTTGATACCTTATCCAATAAACAAGTTAAAAAACTTCTTCAAATATCAGCTGATAAAGTGCAGAATGGAGAATCATTTGAACAAAAAATAAAATGGGGAGCAGGAAAATTAAACGTTCTTGCAGCCTATCAACAATTAGTAGGTTATGATGGAACAGATGTAGAAAAACCAATAGTTGCATTCCAAGAAACCTTTGAAAAATTTAAAGATGAAGCGGGGCTACCAATTGATGTAGTAAAATTTCTTGGTGATTCAAACCATCGTTTCCAATCTTTAACAAACGGTGCTCTTTTTCAAAATGGAAATACGCAAGAAGTGTTTTGGTTGGGTCAAGAAATTTGGAATCAATGGAATTGCATGAGAAATGTCAATAGTCAAATAGGGTTACCTATTACTAATCAAAAAACGGATGGAGGTATTCTTTCAGATGATTTTATTGTTCAATTTGAACAATGTTCATTAATTTTTGATGGAAGTAAGGATAAAGTTGTAGTAAACGAAAATTGTACAATAAAAATAAGCGGCCGTTGCTTAGAAAATTTAACCGCTAACTTAGGGAACTCCTCACTACAACAAAATGGAGAAAGAATAGAAATAAAAGATTTAGAAATAATAAATACAGGTAGCGAAAAAGTCCAAATCAAAGTACCTCTTCATTTCTATTTATCAAAAGACGAATCGGCAGATGAGTCAGATTATTTTGTACATGAAAAAATTATCTCTAAACTAAAAGCAGGTGAAAAAGAGAATATAGATTTTAATATTGATTTATCGTCAATGGATGTACCTCCTGGGGAGTATTTTTTAGGATTTAAAATAGACCCTAAAGATGAGTTATTAGAATCCGAAGAAGGAGATAATCAAGATAATTGGAATACGCCAAAAATACAGATAGCAGATGAATCCTTTTCTTGCAATAATGCAATTCCAATTAGCTGTGGTGAAATCTATTCAGGAACGACAAAAGGTGGGAGATACGGCGCAGAAAAATACGAAGGTATTAATTGGGAAGAAACTGGTCCTGAAAAGGTTCATATTTTACAAGTGGATAGCCCTGGAGATATAGTTGCAAGTATCACTACTCTAGATGAAGATAATAATGTAACGAATGACCATGACCTAGATGTTTTTATTTTGAACGGTTGCGATAATAATAGTGATGTCGTTTTTGACGATAAAAATGCCGTACTTAAAAATGCAGCACCTGGAACTTATTATATTGTCGTAGATGGGTATAACGGCGACCAAGGAAAATATGAATTACTCGTCACTTGTGGCAATGATGAACCAAATTTAACCATTGATAATGCTACTTCCCAAATAGCTGTTACCCAGACTACCTTGGCATTTAGTTTAAATATTAAAAATACTAGTTGTAGTGTTCCTGCTGGAGCAAACCAAGTTAAGATTGTCTTATCTCCCGATTTAGATTTTATTGACAGATTAAGTCCAAATGAAGATAAAATAATTATCAATCAAGAAATTAGTGTCTTAGAACCAGAAGGTACTTTTCAAATTCAAGAACAGTTTAACCTTTCAGATTTTAATATCACTCCAGGGCTATATTATTTAGGTATATCTATTGATTATACAAAACAGATTAGTGAAAGTGAAGAAGGGGATAATAATTTTTTTTGGCAAAATCCAGAGCATAGAGTAGTAGTGGTAAGAGGCGGAGCGCCTAATATTGAGCTGTTGATTACGGAAAGTCAAACTAAAATAGAAGGCTCTAAAGTATCTTATTTGGGTTTACTTGCCAATATAGAAGATGTTAGTTCTAACGACTTCAAAATGGGTTTCTATTTAGCTAAAGAGAACCCTCATCTACGAGGACAGCATGACGACTATTTTCTAGGAGAAGCACCTATTGCAGGTATAGGCTCAAATAGTACAGGCTCTTTTAATTTTTTGGCTGATGCAACAAATCCAGCTTTAGGTATCCCCTCAGGTTTTTATTATTTAGCTTGGGTAGTGGATTATAAAGATGAAGTAAAGGAAACGGATGAACCAGGATCTTGGTTTTGGTCAACAGGCAAAACGGAGAATAGAGTAGCTGTTTCACAAAGTTCATATTGTACAGGCACAACAATTCTAACAGAGGACGAAGGTCTATTCTCAGATAATAGTTTAGATGGAAATTATGAAAATGATACTTATTGTCAATGGTTAATAAAGCCTCTAAAACCTGCTGAAAACATTTACTTGCAATTTTCTAATCTTAGCTTGGGTAGTGGTGATAAAATTGAAATTTTTAATGGAAGTACAGAAGAATCAAGTCTTATAAAACGACTTACAACATCTAGTTTGCCTCAAGAAATAACAGGAACTAATAGTAGTATGCTAGTTCGTTTTTCTTCTAATTCCAATAGCCCCGGAGATGGATTTGAGGCATCTTATTCTATTGATTCAAAAGGCTTTTGTAACTCTAGAACAGTTTTTACAAAACCATCAGGAATTTTAAGCGATGGAAGCGGTTGTGAAAATTATAATAATAATACGGATTGTACTTGGTTAATATCTCCTGTAGAACACGATAAAAATATATTTCTCGAATTTTCAGAATTTGACCTAGCAGAAGATGACTTTGTTCGAATTTATAATGGGGATAATATTGAAGAAACAAACCTAGCAGCTACTTTTACTGGTGTAGATAGACCCGCAGCTTTTATTTCAGCATCAGATAAGATTCTAGTTAGGTTTACGGCTAATGAAACAAATACTAGACAAGGATTTGAGGCAGTCTATAATTTATTAGAAACAGAAAAAGATAATTCAATTCCTTCTTTAGAAGACTTTAATTTAGGCTCTAGTTTAAACACAGAATCTTTATCTTTCAATATAACCTTCAGTAGAGACGAAGAATACGAAGTAGCAATTACTAATATTCTTGGGCAAGAATTTTACAGGGAAACTTTCTTTGGTAGAGGTTCAATAAAAACAGTTGATATCAGCACCTTAGAAAACGGTCATTATTTTTTATATGTCTATAATAAAGAAGGAGTTAATGCTAAAAAATTCTTAGTTGTAAAATAATAAAAATATGAAAAATTTCATCATCCTATTCCTATTTAGCCTTCTTTCTATTTTGTATGCTTGCCAAGAAGAGGCAAAGCAAAAAGAGAATATTCAGCAAATCGAAGAAACTACTAAAGAAATCATAAATACTCAAAAAGAGGAGGTAAAAAAAGAGGCCATAGTCCCGCCTTTAAAGGTGGAAGTATCAAAAAATGAACCTGATATTATCGAAGTTAAAGAAGAAAAAAAACTTCCTCCTCCACCTAAAACGCCTACCAAAGTAATCGATAAAATTAAGGAGGAACAAGTGAAGGCTAGTCCAAATAAGGAAAAAACATGTGAAGATATACTTGAAGAATACAAGACTACTGTAAATAAATTCCTTGAAAGTAATGACGTGAAATATATCCAAATTATCAGTTCATGGAGTAATGATGTCGTTTTTAATCAATGCAAAAATGATTCAGAATTAAAGGCTGAATTTGATAAGTGGGAAGGGATATTTAATGGGGATGAGTAATTTATATACTTAATTAAAGCAAAACAATATTGAATGATTTTAGAATATCGAAATAATATTTCTTAACACAAAAAGTCAAACAAATGCATCAAAACAATTACATCTACTTCATGCTAATTACAGGGCTTTTTCTATACAACACCACTAACCTAAAAGCACAGCAAATCAGTGTAATAGACCAAAACTCTATCTCGATAACCAATAACTATAATCATACTCATAAATTTGAGTTAAGAAATGGTAATAATAGTTTGATAAAAACTATCCTCTTAGATCCCAAGGAAAAAAATACTATAAATCTCCAACTTTCTAAAGGCGTAGTAAAAACTCATAAGATAATTGCCAAATACGATGTGCAGTCCTATAAAAGAGACTTAGCATTGGTAAAGAGAAATTTTGAGTATAGAGAAGAAGTCAGAAGAAACCAAGCTAAATGGGGTGCTGCACTTAGATTTTTAGACCAACAATTTAACAATGGAAACTTCTTTAAAGGCTATGATAACATTAAACTTGTTGTAGATAAGATAAATGGAAAAGGTTGGCAAGAATGGGGAAAAGATTTAGCACAAAATTTGGGTGAAGGAGCGGTTATAGATGCTATTGATAATAGAACAGGAAAAGGGTTGGCTGCAGCTGCGTTTAAACTAAAAGAATTATTTATTGAAGGTTCTTATCCAGACTTAGACCGCTATGTTAATAACTCATTAAACCGATTAAATAATGGTTTTATGCAATCAATACCTCTAAAGAATAGAGTTAATAGCAACTTGAAATCGAAAATAGAAATTGAAGGAGACTACTTACTAAATCCTGAATATATTTACCTCCGCTCTGAGAATTTAACTTATTCAACACCTTCAGACCTTATTCCTTTTTCGGGTAGAATGAATCTGCATTGGTATAAATCAAAAAAGGCTAGTGACGGAAATAGTTATTTTACCGTGGCTTATACCCAATCTCCTATTATGTATCAAATAACGCCTGATGAAGTATTTACAAGAAATTTAGGTCTAGCTTTTCAGCATATCGACGCAGGGTTTGGTTATAATTATCATATCGGAAAAAAAAGAGAATTAGGCCTAAATTTATTCTTTGAATTAAGTGCTAGAGCTAATTTTCGTACCACTTATAGTCTAGAAATGAACGGAGACACTGCTACTAACTTCCAAGAGGTAAAGAGTCGAGAATATGATGGGTTTAGCCCCCAAATTAACGGAGGAATCAGCATAGATTTAAAAGTCATTAAATTAATTGGTAGATATGAATATACCCCAGATGTTTATAATCGGGATACTGGTAAATTTATTACAAAAGTAAATATTAAAAATATTAATGTTGGTGTTGCTATACCATTAGTAAAGAAGTATTCTTTTTATTAGTCCAATTTAATGTTTTGAAATCGCCACAATAATAAACAATTTAAAACATGAAGGCACAATTACTTTTAATTTTCTGTTTATATATTTTACCCCAAACACAACTATTAAGTCAAGAAGAAATTGTTAAAAAAGGTAATTTCGAAAAAGTATTAGCTTACGATTACTATAATTTATCAGGGCAATCAACTTATGATTTAAGACAAATCCATGCAACCATTAGCCCTGACAATTATAAAGCAGTTGATTATCAGGTTACAACCAAATGGAATTATAGTATTGGAAAAGTTTTTAATCGACCACAAGAAGCAAGGCTTTCTATAGAACTTGAAGACTTATCCTTTGAAAACTTACCTAAATATCAAGGTGTCCAATTAAAAGAACCCTTCACTCCTGAAGTTATTTTTCTAACACTTGCTGTAAAAGGCCCTGATACTAGTTTTACAACCAAGATAACTATCGAAGAGTTAGACGAAAAAACGAGTCAATTATTAGCTATTCATGCAACGAATTCAATAGTTATTGAATTTACAGAAATTTATTTAAAATATACTCGAACCCATGTAATGCTAGCTAAAGATAGAGTAAAGCAAATAGATAATCTATTAGCAACCAAAAATTATTTAGAACAGTTATATGCTGAAAGTAAATTAATAAGTATTGATAATAATAATCCTGATAGCATCCTTGCTAAAAATGAAAAGTTTGAAGAATGGGCTAAGCTTTTAGAAAAAGAATATTATAATCAAGACTTTTGGGTAGAACTTCCTTCATCAATTATTAGCAGAGCAAAAATTAAATCCTTAAGAAAAAAGGTAGATAGCGCCCTTGAAATTAAGAATTCAATATTAAGTAAAAAGGTAAATAACATCCACCAAAGCTATGTACAACGTGGTTATCAGCGACTAGAAGCAAAAGATTATGCTGAAGCCATCAAAGATGTTGAAAAAGCTTTTGAAAATCAACAAGAATATTTACCAGCACATACCCTGAGAGCTAGAATTGCTTGGGAAAAAAATGGAATTGACGAAAGTCTCACTCATTTTGAAGAGGGTAGTAGGCATTTTTCCAAAGCTACCCCAAAGGATACTTTAGATTTTGTAAATCTTGGTAGGGACATTAAATCTTATTATCTCGATTCAGCAAATACTGCCTTAAATCAATTAGCATTTGAAGAATCCATCACCTTTTATAAGAAAGCTGATGAATTTTGTAGCAAATATGCAATTGTAAATTGCCAAGATTTAAACTTAGAAAAAGAGGTCCAATTTGTTAGACAGACGCAATACGAAAACCAATTAGATTCCATTGCTAAACAAATAGACTTACTTCAATTCAAATCAGCTTTAGGAACTATAGATAGTGCTAATACTTTCTTTAAAAAGCACCAATTATCTAATATAGGAAAATATAATCAACTCAAGAAACAAGCCACAAGAGGTAGATGGGATGAATTAGTAACTAAGGCAGGTATTGCCGAAAAACGAGCCATTAATAAATCTAATAAAAGCTATAAGCGAAAACTTAAATATTTTGAGCGAGCTAAAAAAGCTATTTCCCAAGCTAATGACTTTAGGACTACGAATAAATCTTTACTATCTGGGTCTTATGAGTATTCATCCGAAAACCTAAATAGACATCGATACGATTTCCATTTTGAATATGCTGAAAAGTATGCATCAGAAGGTAATAATAAGAAATCATTGAAACAATTTAAAGAAGCTAAAGGCTTTATGCTAAAGGAGACAGCTGAATTCACTAATCTATACAAGAAAGTATTTGATTCAGAGCATCAAGCCTTAGTCTCCTCCGTGCTTAAAGAAAAAGAACAAGCTACAGTAGCGGAAAAAGAACAGCTTTTTGAGGCAGCACGCTCTAACCTACAAAACTCAGAGGAAAAAAACGAAACAGTCTTAAAATTAGAAGAAAGCTGGTTGAGCAAAGAAGAAATGATGGTTAAAAACTCCTCTAAAGAGTTGTCAGATGCAATTAGACAACAGCGAATAAAGATGGGTAAATCAGCTATTGGATATTATATAAAAACAAAAGAATTTGAGCTTGCAAAAGAATTTGACCAGTATGTAGTAAGTAATAAAGGGAAATCAGATTTGAGGAATATAGAAAAAGAAGAGTTATTTTTTCTAAGAGGTACTGGTACAGAGGCAATGGTTCAAAAAAACTATGAAAAAGCTGTAATTGATTTTGAAAAATCGCTAGAAATATATAACAGACATAAATTTGAGGGAATAGACCATTTATCTCTTAGTAAGCACCTAAAAGAAGCTGCTAAAGCTTATGCATTAAGCTACTATAGTCAACAACTTCAAAAAGAGGATAGTCAATTGAGTGGTTTAGAAAAAAATCAACAGGAATTAGAAGACTGGGTAGATAAATACGAACTCTCTAAAGAAAAAGATTTAGAAAATTTATTTGAAGGCTATTATAAAAACATAGGAGAAATAATCATAGCAAAAGACAAAAATCTTAGAAATACTCTAAGTAGTGCAATAGGAAAGAAAGACTATATTCTAGCGTATCAAACTTTAAAAAATCAAAACCATCTTCTGGAAAACTACGACGGGCTATATGGTCTAGATTATACACAAATTAAACAAGAACGAACAGAAATAAAAAATTGTAGTGAATTTCAACAGCGCTCTAAGAAATCACTATTTAACATTAACAAAAATACTTATCAAAAAGTATATGAATTATATGACTTACAAACCCAATACCAAACAAATGTAGGAATTAGAAAACGAATTGATAAACCTTCATTTATGCCTCTTACAAAATTTTTAGATTCTCAATCAGCTTATGTAATATACCGTGGGGCAGAAGTTTTTAATAAAAAAAATGAACTGGAAACGGCCTATCAACTACTAGTTTCAAGTTTACAAAAAGAATATACTTACAAAAAGACTGAAAGTTTGCAAAAAGCAGTTGCAAAACAATTGGCTTCATTAGATAAAAAAAATAAGAAATATAAAAATAAGCGGAAGGGGTGGAAAGGTAGAGTTCCTAGTTCTTTAGAAAAGAAGATGAAGGTTTTTAAAAAGGCCTATAAAGGCGGGTGGTAAAGTTTTCATTTAAGTATATGTCTTTTAGTTAAAATTTCTAAATGTGTGCACATTGCTGAATACAATGAAATGAAACGTAAAGATAAGAGTTCAGAAATATTTGAATAAAAAGCCTAATCAACAATGTGGATACGTGTCAATATGGAAATTAATTTAATTATCAGGTGGAATTTCCTTGTTTTGGGCACAAATCACCCCATTTTCATCAAGCAAAATTATCAAAGATATTCTGAACAACTTGCTCCTCTAAGCCAATATAGCGACGAGTCACATCCGTACTAGAATGATTGAGTTGTTTAGAGAGTTCATTCAAGGCTCGATAGTCACCTTCTGTTTCTCTGGCCAACTCATAATAACGCAAGGCAAAAGTTTTACGCAAAGTGTGCGCAGTCAAATGTTTGCCCTTAATACCCGCAAATTGTAAAGCTTTCCGAATACGAGTAATAGCAGCAGCTTTGGTAATTGGTTGATTAGAAAAAAAGCGAGTACGGATAAAAAGATAATGTGCTGATTTTCGTTTGAGCTTCTCTTGGCATAGTTCAACGATTCGCCGCAAGTCATTAATGACTGGGATGGGTCTTTGCTTAGAAGTTTTACGTTCTGTAATATTTAACATTTTTTGTTGGAAGTCTTGATACTGTAATTCCAACATATCACTAATTCGATAGCCTGTATAAAAACCAACAGCGATGATAAGTAAGTAGTGATACTTTTCTTCTGATTCTAAAAAGAGAAGAGCTTTCTTAGCCTCTTTCCATTTTAACGGTTTTGTAGTTCGCTTTTTCCCCATAAATAGTAATTTTTTCTATTTCTAAAAATAGAAAAAAATTCTTTAATTATTGAGTAAAATACTCATTAATTAAAGTTAAAAAGTTAAAAACAAAAATTACAAGAAGGAAATCCCTTTATTCATAAGGGTTTTAATCCCTCACTTTAATTAATACAATATTTATTAAAGTGAGAATTTTAGACGTTAAAAATATATTTTTGGTGCCACTTTACATGATAAACGGGTTCTTCTTCATTTTTGGTCTTGAATGAAATTTTTCTACTTTCATCTCATATACTCAAAACGAACTCTCCCCTCTACTCTATTGGTAAAAATCCCCTTAAAGGACTAACGATGGTATTGGGTTCATACATCATCTCCTCACAAAAATTAAAACAATTTTCTTCATTTTTTCAGCTCTTGACTTAGTTCTATGCTCAAACAGTTATTCGTTTATATTTTATAATTCAAGTTTTTTTTTGAAAAACTCAAATCCCAACCACCAAACTCTTCTCCCCCACCCCACTAACAAAAAGTACTTGTACCGCTCGAGACATAGCCACATAAACCAAAGCTCGCTCTCGTTGGTCAAATGCCTTTTGAGTAGCCGAATCCCAATCTCGAAAAGCCGCAGGTCGATTAGGTACAGTACGTTCTTGTACATCTGCTAAAAAGACAGCTTTAAACTCTAGTCCTTTTAAACTGTGAAAAGTCGAAAGTCTAATACCTTCATTGATATTACCTTGACGTTGAGATAGGTCATAATAAGGCAGCTTTTGTTGATGCAAATAGCTTTTGATGTCTTTTAAGCCATTTTTGGTTCGAGTGGCAATACAGATTTCAGGTAGGCTTAATTTGGCAACAGTAGTTTCTTCATCGGCGAAGGCTAAGTCCTCAATTTGTTCCCACAAGAAAGCTAACTCTTCAGATTTGGTAGGGAAAGTTTGATATTGTGGAGTTTGTTTGCCTTGAACTAAAGAGACGTAACCTTTTTTACTTTCTTCTTCCCCATCAAAATTATCAAAAGGAATGTTTTTGATGATAGCAACTGCTGCCTTTCTAATCTTTTCAGTTGTTCGATAGTTGATTTTTAAACGGCGACTTCTTCTACCTCGGATATGAATTCCTGCTTTAGAGAAATTAAGTTTTCGATTGTATATTTTTTGTAAAGGGTCTCCTACTAAGAATAAATCGTTCGGTTTTTCTTCGACTAAGGCTCTTAATAGGCGTAGTTCAATATTGGAGAAATCTTGAATTTCGTCGGCAATCACATGACCAAAAGGCTTATCTGTAGTAGCTTGATAATGGTCATACAGTAGGTTGTATAATTCGCCTTGATTCCAATAATTTTGTGCTTTCTTTTTGCTTTGATAAACTTCTAACAGTCGCCAAATTTCCATTTTATCTTTTCTGGAAATTCTTCTTTTCCGGCCTTTTCGAGGAGCTTTATAATATTCGGCAGCCGTTTTTAAATTTAGGTAAAGGATTACCTCTTTATATTCTTTATCCAGAAAATCACTATCAAATTGGGTGAGTTCAAAATCTAAGACTTCCTCCCATATTTCTAAACTGTTTTTTGAACCTCGAAAATCTAATACTTTTGCTTTATCGTCAATTAGATTTAATTTTTTTGCTCGCTCTATTACAAAACTATCTAGATTATCAAGTTTGACAATGCTAGTATCAATCTTCATACGAGGTAGCTCCTTTTTTAAATTCGTCGTTAGCGCATTGGTATAGGTGGTGAAAAAGATAGGTTTTCCATTTCTACCCAGATTATAGTCTTGCAAATATTTTGCTCTATGCAAAGCAGCAACTGTTTTCCCCGTACCTGCTCCTCCTGTCACTTTCAAAGAGCCTTTATGATTGCCTTCTACTAACGTTCGTTGAGAAGGATGGAGGAATATCTTCCATTTTTGCAAAGTCCCTTCTAACATCTCATTTAATAGCGTATCATCGGTTAACTCAAAGAAACTTCGTTGGTTATTAGCACTTTGAGTTTGTGCTATTTGTTCTGCTGCTTTGGTTTTTCCTTCTGTTACTTCAAAAATAATTTGGTCAATATTTACGCCATCAAATAAGAAAAATAGGTTTTCAAAAGTTTCTACAGGTAAAAAATCTTCCATTTTTTCTAGTTCATCCAAGTCATTGATAGGACGAACAGAAGGTAACAAAACAGTAGGCACACCAATTTTTTCTAGTTGTTCATCGGTGTAGTCATCCAAAAATTTAGGGGCTTCTACTTTTGCGGTTTGGTCTGCTTCTTCTGGTTTTTCTTTTTCAATAATTTCAGGAGCAGTAAAAATTTGGTAGGATTGGGTATTATCATTCCAGTCAAATAATTTATTACTTGCCCAGTCCATTGCCTCATCATGATTATCTACCCAAAGTAAGTGATAAACATCTCCACTATTAGGTACTCGTATAATCGCTCTATATTTTTTATCAACTCTTGCAGTACGAAGATTTTTATCTCTGAAAGTAGAAATAGGTTCTAAATGGATAGCAGAAGATTTGGTGTTTTGCCTAAATTTTCTCATAAAATCAGTAACCTTCCCCTGGGTAGTCTTAGGCAATTTTATAAAAGCATCCCAACATTTATCGTACATCAATAATTTCATATTCGTTTTATTTTCTTACACAACTCAGAGAGTCGTGTTACTGTTATTTTACTAAATTAATATCAAAGTTTTCAATACTTACAACTTGATACCCTAAATCTTTAAATATTTGTTCATTTTCTTCGTCGAAAGGTTCTAGTACAATTTTGGCATCTCGGAAACCTAAAATAGCTTCTGCTACCACATCATTTTCTGCCTCATCCATTAGAATAAAAGAACCATCTTGGGAGAAGGGAATATTATGCTGTAGTAATTGCTCAATAATAGTTTGATATTCTTCGTCGTAATAAGTTAAGACTTTTGCTGTATCTACTGTTGATGGAGCGGTTTCTTCAATTTCAGATGCTGATAAATCTTCTTCCTTACCTGTTAGAAACTGTACTTGAAAAGCATCCGTCATTTTTTCTAAGTGACAAGTTTCAAACCCTGTAAATTGCATTAAATTGAATAATTTCCAAAAAGCTGACCAGCTCTTTTTATCAACGTCCTGCTTAGTCTTTTCTACCAATAAAGCACTTTGTAATTGGAAATCCTTAACCCTACTAAAAAGCTGGAAATCAAAAAGGGAATGGGGTACTTTCGTTTTATCTAAAGCACAATAAACAGTAGCACCTTTATTATTAGTCGTAAAGCTAGACAGACCTTGTTGGTTTTTAATCAACGCCAAAACATCTGTTTCTTTTAAGGCAACACCGCCAAACTTATCTTGAAAACAAGTTAAGTAATAGCGAATGGAATTATCAATGATTTTTGGCTTTGCCACATTTTCCAATATCCAAATTAGGCGACTTAGATTATTGGTTCTAGCAAATAAATCACTATCTGTTTCTTTAACTACTGGATGCCCTTTAATGGCGGTCTTTATTTTAGAATTCAGCCCCATCTGTAGAGAATCTAGTGCTACTTTATCACCTAATTGGTCTTCAAAAATTAGGACATCTTTATAGGTCAAAGTCCAAGAATAAAATGCTTGAGATTCCAAAATAGCATGCCGAGAAGCAACATCATTTTCAAAACGAGGATTTTCCTTGGTAGCATGGTATTGATAACCATCTAAATAAATGGCTATGGGTTTGATTTGTTGTAAATCTTCATTCGACCATTCCTGCCCATTAATGGTAGCAGACAAGCAACGAATCAAAAAATCTGCTCTAGTGCCATATTGTACACCTTGCGATTTGCCTAATTGATATTGTGGTTGAATAAAATATTCTAGTTGAGCTGTAGGGGTATAAATATGCAAACGATAATGAATCACCCCATCAATATTTTCTTCTGAGAATGTCCAATTTTCCGTAGCTTTAGACGTAGCTAAATTCCGCAATACTCGAATAAATCGTTTTTCTAAATCTGATTCTTCTATATAACCTGTATTGGTTACTTTCCCTAAACCATTAGGAATTATATCCCAATTTTCACTAGTATTCCGAATCCTAGCAAATAAATGTTCTGCCTTTTGCCGACTTAATTCATCTCTGAAATATTGATTGCCATAACTAAAAACGCAACGATAACAACCGTCTTTCCCTCGTAGTTGGCAAGTACAATCTCTAATTTCGAGGTATGCCAATTCTACAATTTCATTAAAGACATCGGGATTAAATAATTTGCTTAAATAACCTGTTCCTCCAGGAATTAAATCGTATAAAACTAGATAGCGGTCAAATTTCTGTGTTTGAAAATTAAACTCTGCATATCGTTCAATATCTATATGTTGGGGATTACCTCGATAGTATTTTCTTAAGCCCAGTTCAATCCCTGCCTGAAACATACTTATCTGAGCAATGGAATCAAATTCTTGTACGGGTAATAAGATTTTAATCGCCTCTGTCGTGGTTTTTCGATATAAAAAGACTTCTTTAAAGACTTCATTTTCTATGCCTTGATAAACTAATTCTTTATGCCGACAATAAGGAAAATGATAATCTCTTGCCTCCTTGTTCACCCAACTGCCTCTATTATTTCGCTTTCGAGTATTGGTTGAAGACTTACCACAATATTTACAAGTAATATAACCAGCAACGGGTACTTCCTGATGATTGATGGTGGTTGTTCTACTATGGTCTAAAAAATCAGAGGTCAAACCTGCATTGACTTCCATTATTTCCACATTAGAGACATATTCTATTCCAAAAGGAATATGTTTCATGGCATAAGCTCCATGTGTTTTGCCCTTGTCAAATCGAAAGTGTAATGACCGCAAAGCAAATTCCATCTCTCGTTCTTCGCTAGTATCATCCAAGGTAGCATCAACGGCATTATTAAAAGATTTGGCAGCTAATAATTTTAAAAACCGATGCTGATTGGCTGTGGAACCAAAGGATAAATCACCACATTTGGGACAAGTGACGTCTTCTGGCTGATAATCATCCGCCAAGTGGTCACAATTGGAACAATAGCGATAATTGGCAGATTCTTCTTCCCAACTTAATACATTTAGACCTGTTATGGTCAGTTTAAAACCTTGGGTATAAAAGCGATTATCAGGAATTAGTTCTTTGATAGCTTGACGAGAAGAACGAACAACTTCTATATCTTTCGGACTAGGTGTTCTATCTGACCCTTCACTCCGTCGAGGCATTACCCTAGCATTTAAACTAACGCCCGTTTCTGGAAAAGCATAATTAGGCAACAAGCCTTTATTGGTCATATATTCTAAAACCATTCGCTTTTCAATCGCTTTTTGTGTACCTCTTAGATTAGCGATTTCTCGTTTCAGTTCCAGTCGTTCCTCATCTTGTTCGCCTAATTTTTGGTCTTTAATATATTGATGGATGTCTCGCCTTTTTCGTTGAATGGCCCGATACTCTTCAATTAAATCCCTAAATGCTTTTTTGATGACTTGATAAAATCGCTCGGTCTGTAAAGTGGCAGCCAATTCCGAAAAAACAAGTGCATCTACTTGATTATCATAAATAGATTGGAATTCTTTTAGTAACCTCTGTTCTTTATTTTTGATAAACTGAATGATGCGATTGATAAAGAACTGTGCATGGTCTAAATTTATCGAGGCAGGTTTGATTTTGAGAATAGTAGAGGGAATAAAATGTTTGTCTTTATCGGCAGTTGTCCAGCAATCAATACAAAAAGCAAAGAAATGTCGTCGTAAAATCTCTCTAGCATCCAAATAGCAACCAGGCGTATTCACTTCTCCTGCCATCATCGCTACAGGGTCTTCAAAATAAAATAAATCGTGCGCTTGATTTTTGGCAAAATTGATAATTAAGGCAGAACCAGATTTACGACCTGCTCGACCGATTCGTTGTAAAAAGTTGGACGGTAAAGGTGGAACGCCCGTATTCATGGCACTATTCAAATCACCAATATCTATCCCCATTTCTAAGGTGGAGGTGGCGACTAAAGCGTTCAAAGAATTAAACTTTGGACGTTCTTTAAAATCTCGCTCTTTTAATTCTCTATCCTTTCGCTCCAATAAGCCTGTATGGTCAGTCGCATAAATACGAGGCGAACGAAGGCGATTATAGACCTGTTGGTAATAATTTTCACTTTCGGAAGTAGCCGCATCGACTGCTTCATAATCACCTGCACAACGGTAAGTGATACATTTGCTTTGGGCTAATTGATTCGCTCCATTAGGAGTAGTTCTTAATTTATTGCCACATACATTGCAACTAAATTGTTGCACGCCTTTTTCTACTATTAGCGCATCTGAACGAAGGCAAAAATTGCGATAATCTTGTGCTTGTTGTTCATCCAGAATTTGTATTTCTGGGGAGGCTAAAGTGCTTAATAGAATCGTATAAAATTCATTTAATGGGTCAGGATAGGTTGGAGCTAATTGAAAAGATTTTTTAAAATAGGCATGAAACCAATTTTCTTGCCGAGTAGCGGTACTATCAACCACACCACGATTATCTGGTCTATCGGTTAACATTCTGGGAAATCTGGAACGAGGGCCAAATCCTTTATTTAGGTAATGGCGACGGTCATTATTCCAATTTAAATCCCATAACCTTAAACTACCTGTTCTAAATTTTGCTAAAAAAGGATGGTCTATGCCACCTCTAATTCTAAGGCGATGTAATAAACCAATTAAAAATTGATTGAAATCTGCTTCCCCTACGTGAAGGATACCTGCTTTTTCTAACTCAGGCAAAATAGCTGGATAAACCAAAGCCAAACGCTCTGGGTCAAAATGAACCGCGGAAGTACCTGTTTTTTCTAATGTTCGACCAAGGATGGCATTAAAACCAAACTCAGTAGCAATTTCCCATTGTACCCGTAAATTAAATTCATCAACAAAGCGTTTTTTATAAGAACCATCTTTGTTTTTATAGCTAGAAAGCTGTACTTCTCCTGCTTTGTCTGAAGGAAAAAATTTATATAAATAGGCAGCTATCTGCTTTTGTCCACTTTCATCCGCTTTATCTTGCCAATAGGCTAAAAAGGCAGCTTGCAAATCAGATAAACGAATGGCAGTACCATTTTCATTGATAACCGTTTGCAAAGCGGAACGAAAAGTAAAGCGATAATTTCGTGCTTCAATAAAACCTGCCTGATGCGCTGCATCTTGTACCCCATTGGTGAACGCTAATATTTTTCGGTCTTTTTCTTCGTGTTTATCTAAATCCGAAGAGAGAATTTGGCTAGTGGTAATGGAGGCTAAAGTAGAAACTCTAGTTCCCATAATCGAAAGGGAATTTCGGGTATTGCACTCTGGACAATGATGTATATTTCGATTATTATTGACCATTTTATAAGCTACAAATGGCACTCTTTCACCCAAATCTCGGTCATATATTTCCAAATTGTCCGCTTGCAAATAATCATGCAGTTCCACCGAAGGCGTATATACTGCTATTCGTTGGTGGTCGGCTGTATCGGTATTGACAAAAAAGATATGCTTGTGATTATTAAAAAATTTGGTATAAACCTCATTGACATCTGATTCAAATTTATTGCGATTATCGTGTTTAACCATTAACCAACCACTTGCCCCACATTCTCGACAAAAATAGGCAGGAAGGGCGTGTTTATCGTTTTTAGGTTCGCTACTTTTTCGCCAAGCAAAAGTGGGCGTTTCATCAACTACTCGTAATAAACCACTTAGCTCCCGTATCCATAATTGCACTTGCACATAAAATAATGGAAACAATCGACCACCTAATTGACCTGTTTTAGCAGCAGCCAATAAGGCTAAAATAGAGCTAATTACGGCTTCTTTTGGTTTGATATTATATTGCTCATCCAACTCAGGTACTTTCCGAAATTCTTCATTAATACGATTTAATTGAGCAATTAAATCGCTAACGGTTCTTAATTCCGAACTACATAATTCTACGATGTCCCAGACAATTTTTAATTGTCGCAATTGGTCGCCTAATGCCAAGGCATCCAATTTAGGGTCGATGCCCCAAAGTGCTTTTTGTCGGTCTAAATAACTGTCATAAGTCTCCCCTTCTTGTAAAGCATTATTACTCAATTGGTAATTATTCGGAAACAAATTGCGCAATGCTTCTTTAGGTACTCCAAAGAACTCTTCGGTAGTTAATCGTTTTTCGGTAATGATTGCTGTTGGGTCAAAGGTTTCTCCAAATACTTTTCCTGCATATTCTGCCAATAATTGGGGCGCATCATCACCCGACCCAATCGTTGCCGAAGTACCAACAGGACATAATTGACCCTTTCCTAATTTAAGTTTCAACTTCAAACGGCGAATCAAGTTGGCTACATCGGAGCCTTGCGCCCCGTCGTAGGTATGCAATTCATCTAGCACTAAAAATTTCAATAAACTGGTATCTCGAAAGTTATGCGCCCATAGCCCCTGATACTTAGCTCGCATCAGCGCATAATCCAACATTTTAAAATTGGTCAATAATATATCTGGTGGAGCATCTCGAATGGCATTTCGATTTTCTATGATATTCGTTTCGCCCATCATTTTTGGGAAATCCTTTGCATCTCGACCTTCTCCAATAAATAAACCTGCGGTTACCTTTCCTTTCAACAAAGGCTCGTTCCAAATAGCTTCTGCCAAACGACTAGCTTGGTCAGTTGCCAGAGCATTCATTGGATATAAAATAATGACCTTGATGCCTCTGCGTTCCTTTTGTTGGTAACAATAATCTAAAACGGGATATAAAAAACTTTCGGTCTTACCTGAACCTGTTCCTGTGGTTAAGATAGTCGGTTTAGGCTCATTTCCATCTTTAGTAGTTAACCGATGGAAAGACTTGATTTGATGGTCAAAAGGAGGGAAAGGTGGGCGAATGTCCAATGGCATTTCCTCGTTTGCGGCTGCTTTCACAAAAGGCAATTTGAGCGAAATATAAGGACCTTTGAATAAGCCTTCTTTTTCATCATTGATAAAGTCATTGAATGCCTGCTCTACGACTTGTTCTCGGAAACCAAAAGTGGCTTTAAGGTACTCCAAAATGGAGGCTTTTACTTCGTAAGCTTGTTGTAGGGAGAGCATAAGTTAATTTTTTTTTCCGAATCCCGCAAAATCAGGGATTAAAATCCAACCTCTTTCTATAAGGTAGTCGTCCCAATTATCTGTATAATTTGTTCTATGTTCGGTATCATAGATTCTACTTTCTTCAGCAGTATACCTGATTAAACTAGTAATGTAATATCCTGTAATAGTTGATACATTGGTTGGTACAGTTTGTAATTCATTTCTTTTTATTAGGTTACTATTTGATAGCCTTCCACAATAATAATTATTAATTTTAACTCCCCAATTTCCATACTTATCCTTTTGTAGAATAACAGGGTCTCCTATTTTTACTTGATTAATTAAAAGAGATTGGATATATTCCTTAGCTAGGTGATTAAATACAAATTTCTCAATTCCTGTTTTAATTTGGTAACCTAGTCTTTGTGGATTAGGGAATTCGTATGCAACTCTATTTATCAAAGCCGCTTCTCTATCTCCGTTATAAATAGTTAAATAATCTCTTGCTCTTGTATAAGCAACATACCTTAGCCTTATTTCCTCATCCAATTCATCACTATCATTAGATAATTTATGAAAGGATGGCATCACTATAACTGAATCAAATTCAAGTCCTTTTACACGATGCATAGTAGTTAAAATAATCTCTTTCCTTTCAGGTAAAGCTAAACTATCTTTATTTAGCTGATAAATTTGAAACAGTTGTCCATCATCTTTTTTGGCAAACTCTTCTAAAAAGTTAAGCAAATCTCCATAGGTTGAATCCGTTTCTTTGATTTTAAAAAATTCAAAAAAAATGGCATGCAGCGCATTCAAATAAAATCTATCCCAATGAGGGAATTGATGGAATATTTCTATTTTTCTTTCTTGTAACCTATCACTAAATTTACCTGGTATGATTTTATGACTTAAAGGGGTTAACTTATCAATAAATTCTCCAACTTCTCTGCTTCTAAGAAAATCTCCACTTTCTCCTTGAATACGAATTTCATATTCGTTTATATTTAAGCCTCTAATCCTATCATATAGTCGATAGATTTCTTCATTGGTCCTTGTCATTAAGGCAATCTCTTTAAAGCCTTTATTTGTTAATTCGGTTAGTTTATCTCTCCACTCGTTAATACCTACATCATTGGTATTGTTTTCAAAAACATAATTCTCTGCGTTTTCAGGAATTACTCTCACACAATTTAATTGTCCTAGATTGAAATTATCCTCCTGAAAAGTCAATAAATCTTCTGCCTTTTGGATGATTCCCGCATAAGAGCGATAATTGTTCGTCAAACGTAGTTTTTTAGCTTGGAATACCTCTTGGAATTGTTCATAATAAGGTAACGGGCTTCTAGCCTCGTCATTATTTACCCGTTCAAATCCATAAATACTTTGGTTGGGGTCTCCAATAACAGTTAGATGAGTTATTTCTGGTAGGACAATTGATTGTAAAATATTTAACCTATTCGTCGTTATATCTTGAAATTCATCCACAAATACATGGAATATAGTCCCTATTCTTTGTTTTATCAATCCAGAATTATGCTCAAACTCATCTAAAAATGTAGTTTCCCAATTGGCTAAAGCTACATCCTCCAATTTATCCCTTAAACAATACTTCACTAAACCATGAAAGGTAAAAACCTTTAAAGAACGGGTAACGCTTTTATATCCAAGTTTAGCAAAAAGTTTAGATAACCGCTCTTTTAGTTCAATTACAACCGCCCTATTATAAGCCAATACTAGAATGTTTTCTGGATTAATTTTTTCCTTTTGAATTAATCTAGCAACCCTTAATGTTAAGGTATGAGTTTTTCCACTTCCTGGTCCAGCAGTTACTAAGGTATTTTGATTAATGGGACTGCCATAAACTGCTCTTTGTTCTGGACTCAATCCTTTTTCTGCCTTATTTAGAGCTTCTTCTCTAAATTCTGATATTAAATTTGCATTATCCTCATTAATATGTTGCTCTAATAAATTAATGACTTGACTAGAATCTCCACATTTAAAATATGTTTCGATAAAATTACTTTGAGCAATTTCATCCGTGATATGAGCAAATGCCTCTAAAGTGGCTAATCTTAATTTTCTTAGACTAGCCACTTCTTTAAATTCACTTAATACTGTATCATCATTTTCTCCTTCTCCAACTGGGGTAATATCTGTTAAATATAGTTCTAAAGACATCGGAATTAATCCTCCATTCATGTGCAAATACCCCAATTTTTTCAAAAAGATTAGAAGGCTATCAAAATAACTTAATTGCCTAACCGATATTTCTGAATCAATTAATGATTGGACTACATTTAGAACGGTACCATTTTCATGGATATAGGACTTAAGATAATTTAGAAAACGATAAATATTTTCTTTAAATATATTTAACCATGCTAACCATTTATCTTCTTTAGTATTATTATAAATGATATTAATGACCTCATTTGAGGTATCGTCAATAATAGATTCACATTTAATTTTTGGAATAATATTGATTAACCAAAAAGCATGTTTTATCCGCTTTTTTTTAAAACCTTCTATTTGTTTTTTTATATATTCATTAGTTTTTTCATCTTTTTCTCTTTCACTTTTAGCTCTTTTTGCTACCCAAGTATAATGTTCTGGCACAAAATAATCATGGACTGTTTCTTTAGCGATTTCATTTAAACTGTCTTGGTTATAGTTTTTTCGTTCATATAGCGGGATACCTATCAAGAGATTTTGAACAAAATTAAAAATAGCTTCTATTAAAGGAAGAGTAGGTGGATTCCAGTTATTAGGTTGATAGTTATCTATTTCCTCCATCCGCATTTTGGTGAATTCTATCTTGACTTTTTGATTGAGAAATACAATGCCATTAGTTTGTGCTTTTATGATTAATTTGAAAGCTTCAGTTAAATTTTTCTTATCCAATAGTTGATAAAGCGCTTTTATATCAACTAAGGTGGCTGCTTCGTCTTGAAAGCCTTGTTGTCTAGTTTTTAAAATAAGTTCTATTAAAGCTCTTTGTTGAGCATCAATTATTTTGGCAGTAGAAAAATTAGGCTCATCGTAAATTGAATTAGAAAATTCTAAAAAAGAAGGTACATAATAGGTGGTCTCATATCTTTCTAACTTTTCTAACCAATAAAGTCCTAATCTAAAAAGAGTAGATGTATTGTCAAAAGCAGCGTAATGAGGGTTTGTATCTAGTAAATTTAGTGGAATAGGTAGTGGGTCTTCTGTATTTGGTTCATAGGGTCGAAACTTACAATAGTATTCTTTAATAATTTCTCCAATCCGTACCACATCTCCCCAACTCATTTCGCTTTTAAGCATTAAATCTCTAGTCTTTGCAAAATCCTCCTTCTCAAAATAGCAAATAGATTTAATGGGATTGTCTAAGTTGAATCCAGCATCTTGGTAAGAACTTTTATTTCTTCCTGCCCTTCCAACTTCTTGCAAAAAATCTTCAAAAGTAGTAGAAGGTTGAATGTGAAATAAAAAATGAATGTTAGGTATATCCATGCCCATACCAAAAGCTTTTGTGGCAAATAAAATGGCTCTCGTACCTTCTTCAAATTCAGTACCTGTTACTTTTCTATCTTCCGCATCCATACCAGCGTGAAAAAATCCTGATTTCATAATTTCATCCTCCACTATCTGGTTAAAAGCTTCTGAAAACTCTTCGGTTTTTTTTCTGCTTTTTACAAAGACTAAAGCCCTGCTTTTAGCGACATTAAAATTATTATCTCTTAGGTATTGAAGTATTTGTGCTAAAAAACCTTCCTTTTTTCCCACCTTGAAGGAAATATTTATATGTTCCCTGATGGGGTTAACTTTTTCGTTTTGGTGAAGTCTACTTATCATTTAAAGGTCTGATTAAAATCATTATGAATTTGTTCTGAGATAGTAGCAGAAAACAATAAAATTGGAAAAGCTATTTTAGCTCCCTTTTTGATTTTCCAACTAATTTTAGCAGACCTTTGGTAATCAGGACGAAATTCGTTGCCCCATTGAGAAATACAATGCGCTTCATCAAATACACAATATTCTAACCCTCCATCAATTTCTATTCTCATTTTCAAAGCGATTTCAAAACCTCTTGACCTAAATCTTTCAGGGGTAATAAATAACAAATTAAGTTCTCCTCCTGCCATTCGACGGTATATGTTTTTCACTTCGCTCCCTTTATCTTGGTTGATATAGTCCACACTATTCCAAAAACCCAAATCCCACAATTTTTGCACCTGATTATCCATTAAAGCTTTAAGTGGTGTGATGACTAGGGTAAGTTTTCTGGATATAGACCCTCGATACAAAGCAGGTCCTTGGAAGAGTATAGATTTACCACCTCCTGTAGGCAAAGTAATTAACAAATCTTTTTCTGCTGCTAAGATAGCTTTCAAGTAAGGAACTTGATGTTCATAGAATCTTGCTTCTTCCCCAAGAAAAACTTGTCGAATTTTTTCCATTGATTCGGCTATGTCCAGTGTATTACCATTTTTAATGGTCGAAGGATTAAAGAAGTTTTGCAACTTAGAAAGGTCTTCCTGCCAATCTATTTCATTGTCCCATAGTTTTAATTTTACAGATTTACAAAGCCATTTTTTACGAATTGAAAAATAATCATTTAATCTAGGGTCAAGAAATGTTAACTTATGTTTATTGTTGGTGTTGACTATCAAAAATTTATAATAATTAACTATTGAACTCATGAGTTCAAGCTTTTTCCCAGTATCGTTCAGTAAGTTTTGAGAAGGACTATTACCCTCTTGATGGGCTTCGCCGTCTTCTTCTTCTGAAACTGACGGTTGAGCAATATCGCTTGATTCATTTCCAAGATTGATTTCTGCTTCTCCCTCTACATCTATAACCGCCGTATCTGAATGGGTGAAAACAAAATCTTCTAAATTAAAACTATCAATGATAATATTAAGCGGCTTCGCTTGGTTATTGGAAGACAATACGCTCTCAAACAAAGAAATAGGAAAAATTAATAGTTTCCTTTGGTTATTCGATTCATGGAATAATTCAAATTGACGAATCAAGGAGGCATTGCCGTCAGGTATATAAAAGTCAACCGATTTAAAATAATCTTTTAAAGGTGTTACTTCTCGTTTTTCGGCAACAAATAATACCGTTGACAATCTAACTTCAGAGATAAGTGCCTTCACTAAAAAAGATTGAAATAGCCAATAACGGTCTCTATAAAATGTAGTAGGGTTTAATCGAATGAGTTTTAATTGATTTAACCGAAAGGGAGAAAAATTTACTGTAAAGGGATGTATTTTAGTTGAACTATCTTCGTCTTCAAAGGGAATAGCTACTACTTTTGCCGATGGGCAAATTTGATTGATTGCTGGGTAACTAGGTTTTGCCCAAATATCGTATTGGTCATAGTTGACTTTTTCAATCCAAAAATTATCATAATTAACATTTAAAGAACGTTTGAAATTATTGTTCTCTATATCAGCCTCACTAATAATAGCAAAACTTCTACCTCCTGAAAATTGTTTCCATAAATTATCTATTCCGTTTAATTTACTAAATTGACTATAGGATAAGCTAGCAATTAATTCTTTGTTTATCAGTTGGTTAAAATACTTCCCAATTTCTATCACCGTCAATTGCTTTATATTTTGCAATTGTGTTTTGTTTTCTAAAAGAAAATCTAAGTCACCACAAATCAATGGGATTTTAGCCCTTATTTCCATTTTATAAAAGGCACAAATTTGATTGATTTGTACCTCCCCTTTTAGTTGTCTCTGAACGTAATGGGAGAGTTGTGAGAATTTTGGAAAAAGTCCTTTGTACTTACTTTGTTTTATAAATATTTTAAGTAAACAATAGTTAAATTCATCTCCTTTATAAGTAGCATTAACTAGACCTTCACTAACGATGGCATTCAAATTAGTTTTTTCATTAGGTTCCCAAAAAATAATGGAAGGAATACCTGCCAAAAATGCCCACAATTTTCTTGGGGCAATAATTATCTTAGCAGCTCCTTCTTCCTTTTCAAGGATTTCTTGCGATATTTTTTTAATACTATTATCCGTATAAGCTTGTAATAGTTCGGAAGTCTTAGCTGTCGCAAAAGTTTTAACGGATGAACTATCCACTTTTACCAAACTCCTGAGTGATTGAAAAATAGGAACTACCTCTTCGACCAAAAAAGGAATCATTAAGGTAAAAATAGACTCCTCGACAAATGTAATTCGCAAGAGTTGATTATAAAATAGAGCTAAACATTTTTCGGCATCCTCCTTTGCGTGATGTACTGTTTTTAACTGATAGGAAGAGGCGGTAGGATTGAGCAAGAGTTCTACTCTTAAAGTATCCCATACTTTTTCTGAATCGTATTTATAATCAAAATCTTGCTCCAAAATAGGCAAATCATAAGCCAAAATATTATGCCCTATAATTACTTTTGACTTGGATAATTCAGCTAATAAATCTAATAGCCCATCTTCAATATTTTCTTTTTGATAAGCTTTTTTGCCTGAATTTGATACAAAACCGATTTCGTCTAATTTATCAGTATATTCTAAATCAAAGGCAACGAAATGAAGTCTGTCTTTGAAAAATTGTTCTATTTGTTTTTCTAAAACGTATAGTTCGCTTAGCTCTGTAAAATTTATTTGTTGAATTAATTTGAATCTGAAATTTTCTGAAAGTCTTGGGAAATAACTAATGATTTCCTCCGCTTTCAAATAGGTGAAAGCATCCAACAATAAGCCTTCTTCAATTTCTAGAATTTTACCCTCAAACCATAACTCAATTTGTATACTTTGTGAACATTTTTTAACTATTTCATTGGGTAATGGATGGTCGACTGTTATTTCAATTTGTAAGAAACCTAATAGTTCCTTTAGTAATATTCTAGATTCAATAAGAGGAAGGTAATAAAGAACCTCTTGTTCTAATAAACTAGGTAGATGTTCTCCGCCTTCTACCGTTTTTAATTTTTCTCGAAACTGACTTAATTCAGGAATAGTAAAAACTCCATTTTGAAATAAGCTACTAACTAAATTTTCTAGACCAGAAATAGAGAGGAAATTATTGTAGAATCCCGATTTATTCCAATGAACCAATAAAGCACTAGCAGTTAATGGATTTTTATTAAAGTCTTCCAACTTAAGTAAATCTATTCCTACATTTAACCATTTAGTAATGAAATTTTGATATTCTTCTTTAGTATTGTCAATTGATAACTGAGCTAGTTCTCCGTTAAAATAAGTTATAAAAAATGATTTATCTATTTGTTTAAGGGCTAATAGTAATTGAGTAATAGCATTTTTTGTTTTGTTAGTTTGCTCCGAATAATTTGATAAGTCACTAACTAAAATAGTTATCTCTTCTAGACTTAGAGACACCTCTTTTTCTTGAAAAGAAATGTAAACAGCCTTATCTCGTCGATATTTCCCTTTTTCAGTTCTATAGCGAATCTTTACATTTAATAAATTTTGAGTAAGTTTTAGCTGACTATCATCAAGCTCAGAAAACTCATTTTTAATAGAATAAAAGAATGGAATTTTTAATGGAAAAAATTGATTGTTGGGAAGAAGAATTCCTAAAAAGGTATCTTGTACAACCTTAGCAGATGTTCTGCCTTGATTATCAACTACTAATTTTACTAATACAAGTTGGTCTTCAATATAAAACTCCTTTTTAAAAAAAAATATGATATCTTCTTCTGATTTTCGACTAGCTTTCCATAGATTAATAGTATCTGAATCAATAACTTTCAGATAACCATGATTATTCAATATTTTTTTAATATATGCTAGTTTTAAGTCCATCTTAATTAAGATATTAAAATAATTATTTTAAGAGTTTATCCAAGCTGTTCCTCCAACAAAATATTCAAAAATTTAACATCAAAAGAAGTCCCATTTTTAAATACCCTTGAAATTAAGTATTTCTTTTTGGCCTCCTCATTTTCTAAAAATCGCCATTGTCGGTTACGCATGAAGAAAGGCACATTATCACTATTGGCGATACCATTTCCTGTGGTTTTGGCATCTATATAATATCGGACAGACTTATCTGGATGATAAATTTTAAAATCATATTCAGGAGCATCTACATAATCAACATTGTCTGCGCCGAATATTTTTTCTAAAAGCTGATGAATGTATGCTTCGCCAATATTTCCTAATTCTTTATCTGGGTTATCTGCTACTTTTTTATTTAACCAATTGAAAAAGCTAGATACATGTTGTTCATTATTGGCAATGACCTGTAGGTCTTCATTTGATAATTTACTATTGGCTAATGCTTCCAGTCCTTCTGATTTACCACTTCTCAAAATGTTAAATACGGAATCTCTTTGTTCCGCTGTCTGGGTCTCCATATAGAGTTGAGGACGTTTTTCTGAGAACCTAGGAAAGAGACTTAATAATTTTTTTTCAGGTAAACCACACTTGGCATACCACTTAAATAATTTTTGTAGAGGCTGTAGGAAATCTTCTTGCTGAGATTCTCCTTCATAATCAATCATCGCATTATCCAAATCTGATGCTAAATCTTTTAATTTTAGTTCTTTTGACTTGTCAATCAATCCATCTATTCCATGAAAATCAGTATGTAATAATTTATTACGATAGTCTTTCTTAGGGTTGAGAGCCGCATAAATATTTTTTAACTTTTCATTATAGCCCTTTTTCATCGAATCATGATAAATATTATCAAGAGAAAGTTTATTAAGCAAAGTGAAATCACCATTTTGATTAGGGATTAGTGGGTACTTTTCAAATATTTTGATTTCGTCTATTTCTTTAGCAAATTTCACTAGGTTTAATAAAAAATCAATCGCATCTTGTTCATTAAAATTATACTTGACTTCAAAGTCAGCTAAACTTGTTGTTTTCGAACTGATGATATTAAGCAATTCCTGAAAATCTAATTTTTGGTCTTTAAAATAATCAAAATTTAAGTGTTCATACCAAGAAAGACAATCTTCCTCACTTGGTATTTTACTAGGAATTAATTGAATGGCAAAAGCGCTTATTTTTTTTACAATTTCCTTATTATTACTTAACCTTCTATCCGCAAAGGGGATATAAGCATCAGAAAGGCTTGTTCTGTATTCTTTTAATTCGATAGTTCTATCTAATTCAATAATTTTCCGAAATTCTATGACCATAGCTAGATTTTCATATATATCTTCCTGCAGCCATTTTTTTATGATTTTATCCTTTAATTCTGGAAGGTCAACCCTACAAATATGATATACATCAAGCCATTCCTCTTTTGCTGCAATCTTCGTTAATTTATAAAAAGCATTCCTAGCTTCAATTAATCTTTTACGATTCTTCTTATCATGTTCTGATAACTCAATACCATCTCGTTCTCTATTAGGAACAAATTTTTCGCTGTGTAGCACAACAGGAAAAGTAAAATCCTCTGAACCGACCATAGGAAAAGCACAAAATAATCGAGGGCAATTTTCAGGAAAAGCTAATAATCGATATTTTTCTTCGGCTTCTTGTTGTAATAAAAATGCAATAGTGGTTTTTCCTTCTTCTATTAACCCGACTTTCTTTATTTCTTTTGTTCCATCCTTTCCTTTACACTTTATTCTAACTAATTTTAATTCGTCGATTTCATTATCTATTGCTGACCAACTATAGGTACGAACAGTCGCTATATTTTCACGTTTATCAATAATTTTTATCTCAGTTAGTTGAGGACGAAAGGCAAAGACAAAAGGAATAATATCATCAAAGTATTTCATTCCTTTTTTGATAACTTCTAATCCGTCAATAGATTCATAAGTGCTATCAAAATGATAAACAAATTCGGTATCCATTTCTTCACCCAATTCATATTCTGGAAATGGAATTAAGCCTGTCTCATATTCTTCTTCGGCTTCTACAATCCCTTTTATGAGTGCCTTTTTATTTTCTCGCTCCGCACGGTCAAGGGCGAAAGAAAATTTGTAAAAGCCATCGTCATCCACTACCCCTTTAACTTCTATGTATCCTGACAAAATATGGGTGGAAATAAAACCTGTACCAAATTGTCCAATAATGCTGTTTTCTTTTTTGGCATCTTCTTCATCTTTTCCACTATCGGGCATTATTAGGTTATAAGCCTCCTCTAAAGAAAATGGTGGACCATTATGTCTAAATATAAACTTATCTTTTTTTAGCTCAAACTCCACTTTTATATCATCGCCTAAATCACTAGCGTTTTGTAGTAATTCCCACATCCAACGTTTTTTCAATTCTTTCGAACGACTGAGAATGGGTTTTAGGTGTTCTTTTAATCTCTTAGCTGGGATGCTATAGCGTTTTGCTTCTTTGAGATGCTTGATTTTTTCTTTTATGGTCATGGTTATAATGGATTGTTTTATAAAACACTTGGTTGATTTTTTTAGGACAAGAGTTGCTTTACCTTCTTAAAAGCATCGTAATACTGTTTCACAAATGTTGCCAATTCTTCTAATTGTTCTAATGATTCTATTTTTTCTGAAAACAAATTTATTCGTAATAAAGAAACCCATTTCACGTTCTCACTTTTAAATGCATGTAACTTTTTCCCTGTCTCTAAATCAGTATTAGACTTCCATTGATGATTAAATAATTCCCGAATTTGATATCCGTTATTTTTAGAAATCTTAATTTTTTTCGGAGTTGGATTGTTAAAGAATATTTCCAAATGCTCGTTTTTAACCCAAAAAATAAGACGTCCTGTTTTGTCTAACATAGAGATAGTTCGATTGGCATCTTTTTTTGGCGCATCAAAATGATTGATTTCAATAGTGACATTTTTACCGCTATCTGTACGATAAATAGGCATCCGAAATTGATTCGGATATTGCATTTCAATCTTATTTTTAAGATGATGAAAAAGGGAGGCAAAATGAGAAGACTTAGTTGGATGTATAGCAAATTTTTTCTGCCATGCTTCATCAAGTAACCAATTATTTAATCCCTCTAATCGCTCGGCATAACTTATCAAAAAACGTTTTAAAACGACTGCATCAATCGCTTCAAAATTAATCGCTTTTAAGTCTTGGGAAATTAACTCAGATTTTTCCGCTAATATTTTAAATTTGCTAGCTACCTCATCCATAGTCAGCGTGTTATCTGGAAAATCTATGCGCTCTAATCCACTAATTCCAAATAGAAAATAATATAAAGGACGACCAAGTTTTTCTGCTTTTTTTTGCTGACGGTCTTGTTGATTTTGACTGAGCGCAGCCCACATTTTTATTTCTATAAGCGCCTTAATTTCTTTTCCTTCATTGAGTTGAATATCGAAGAGTCTTCCAAAAACTTCTGTTTGGGTAGAAGGGGATTCAACTTTTAGTGTAGGGAACAACTCCTTCACCACCGTCCTACTCCCCAGCAACCAAGCCAATATCCGCTGATGCGTAGCCTCCACATTCTCCCCACCAGCATTCGCTAAAAATAATTCTAAAGTATTCATTGGTTTATAATTTTGCGTGTTTAAAAAATCATTTATTTTCAGGTAAAAGTCACCTGTATAAAAATTAAGTATTGACCTACAACGAATTCATCGTTCATCATTTATAGTTCATCGTTTTTTAAAACCTCCTCAAAGTGCCCCCAAGCCACCCGATAATCCCCAACCCTATCACACCCATCAAAAGGCGCATAATAAACCACTTCCTGCCCACCATACAACTCCGACTTCTTTGGGTCTATCGTATGCGTATACGTCTCGCCTGCGGACAGTCCTCGGATGCTGTTCCAAGTAGTACGGTCAACGCCCACGCCCTTTAATCCGTTACCATTTATATTAAAGACAATATTCCCTTTTTGGTCATACCAAGTATTATCTTCAAACTTTTTCATTACGGAAAACTGGATATTATATATACTTATTAAATCTGCTAAGGAGATACCGAGTGCCATCGCTACAATAACATCAATTTCAACAAGAGCCTGTCGTCGTTCAAAGAAATTTTTTAAAGGGGTATTTTCTAAAGTCCATTTTTTACTCAAATCATCAAATCGTGATAATCTGATATCATACCTAGACCATTTATCCTTCAAATAATTTTCTAAGAAAAGTTCTTCCCACATTTCTGTATAATGGGTATTCAAACAATTTAACCTCAAAGTCCTTAACATCAAATACTTCCTATATTTTTCTTGAATTCCAATTGGAAAGGTCTTTAGTGTATTATCGTATAAATTATTAGACCCTAAAGTTTTTAAATAAAAATCTAATACTATTGAATGTGTTAATCCAGCAAACTCTACTAAGTCTGACATATCTTCAAGTACTACGGAGATGACACCATTTATATGTGAAACTTTTGGAGGTATAATGCAAGATTGCAGAGTTCTTTCAGACATAGAATCAATCATTTTGCTAAAAGCAACCTTGTAGTAATCTATCCATTTTTTACCTTTGTATTCTCCACTTTTTTCTCTAAAATCTATTGATGCTTGAGCAGGAGTATATTTGGTTCTTGGAACAAAAGAGTCATCAATTTTTTCTAGATTAATTATGTCAAAATGAGTATGATTGTGCACTACTTTTTGTGGTGTTCTATAAAATGGATTTCCAACAAAAAAATGAGGACCAGAATATATTAATTCTAATTTGGAAACATCAGGATATTTTATTTCTGATTTTATGTTACCAGCTAAATTATTCTCTGACTTTATTTCATTTGTTTCGTCCCAACATTGAGTAATGTAAAACGAGTTACTATTTATTCGTCTAGGATATTTTGCAAATTTTTCTAATACTCTAAACACTTCAATACTATGAATCGCAGCTAATTTACATTCTGACACAGGAGCTTTTTGATTGAAGATAGTCTTTAACCTCTCCAATTTTTCATAATCATAAATAATTATCCTTGATTTATGTCCATCTATATTCCAAGGGTATTTAGTGGCATCAATTTTATCTCTTTTTTTCATACCTCCAACAACACCATTGCCATTATGATAATAAGAGGCATCAATTGTTATTGGATGATAAAGATTATGAATGGATTGGAAATAAATTTTTCCCTTACTACCAGAATAGATGTTTACACCATATTTTATTTTGTCTTTTACTTCCTTAAACAGTAGTAATTTGTTTTGAAATTGAAAACAATATAATAAACGCTGATAAACCTCCTTCCGTAAAACCTGTCCATTCGGGTCATCATAAATACCCTCTGGATGCAATAAGCCTAAAAATCCCCTCTCATTAATCCATTGAAACCCATTTTCAATAATACATTTATATAAATTGGTCTGCTGTCCTTGCAATAAAGGATAATTCTGTACTGCATTCATAAAAACTGATGTGCCTTCCGTTTCGATATATTCCCCAAAATAAGCTTCTTGTAAAACTTCATTTTCCAAAAATACTTTTTGCTTTTTGCGCACCTCCGAGGCAGACGTTTTTCGTATTTCTACTTCTGGATATTTCTCCGAAATAATACCCTTTTCTTCAAAAGTTATCTTTAGCCACGGTGGATTTCCCACCGCTACATCAAACCCCCCACGTTCCCAAAATACCTCTACAAACTCTAATTGGTAATGAAAAAAGCGATATTTTTTAGCACATTCCTGCACAATTGCCAAACGGTTCTCGCTAAACAATTTATTGCTTGCTCGATTGGTATATTCTACAATAACCTCGGCTACTTGAGCCAATTCTGTTTCTCCTTGTCGATAAGTACCGAGTGTTAATTGGCGGGCTTCTGGAAACAAGCTCGCTTGTCTAGGTTCTTCTGCTATTAGCGTTTTTGAGGTAACTGCTTTTTGTTTTAACTCTGCCTCCATATCCAAGTCCAAAATACGGGCAATATCATCGTACCATTGTTTTCGATTGGGCAATTGGGCTGCCTGTCGCATATCCCAAAACCAGAAACTACACCAATAGTCCATCACCGTTTTTAGCTTAAAATAGGGCGCATTATTTTGATTTCGATTATCCGCTAAACGTTCTTTTTCTTCGTAAGACCGTAAATCTGCTTCAATAGCCTCACCACCTGCAATAGCTCCCCAAAGATTCACTTTAGTCTTCGTTTGTGCATTGACAGTCTGCTGAAAACGATAATGTTCTGCCAGCAGGTCATCTATTTTTTTGGAAAAAATTTGGAGTTCGGGTAATTCATTTTTGCTAATCGGTTTGGTGATTTCTTTTCGCCATTCCGCCACCGCTTTCGCTTCGGCTGGAAACTGTTGTTTCAACAACTTTATTCCTGCCGAAGGAACCATATTTTTATCAGGTAGCAGAAAATGATAAATCTGGTCTGTTTTCCGTTCTATCTTCGTTTTAAGAAATTTCAGCGGTTTCGGTGCTTTTGTCCACCATTCTTTTTTATCCCAACGAGTTCCTTCTTTATTTTTAGGTTTATACAAAAAATCATTGGGCGAATAGGCTTTTAGCCAACTGCCCACCACCGCATTACCAACGCCCAAACGATAACCAAAAAAAGGTGATTCCATGTCTTTGTGCATCCCATTGAGCCACAGCGATAATTTGCCCAATTCTACGGCGGTTGGGTTAATATCCACGCCATAAACATTATTGGTCGCAATATAAATTTTGACCTTTTGCAGCTCTTCCTGAAAAGCTACGGGTGGAATCCGTTTGCCCAACATCGACTGCTTGGCTTCCAAATAAGCTGCCGCCAATTGGTTAATCACTTCATTATGAAAAGCAGCTGCCCCCATCGCAGGTTCTAAGACTTTTAAGCGCAAGATTTCATCCGCTTCTATCCATTTCCCATCTGTATCTTTAAAGCGTTCCAATAAAGGCTTTAGCGTATATTTGACCGTCGTTTGGGTCAATACCTCAGGCGTATAATAACTCGCTGATTTCTGCCTATCTCGCCCATTTAAACGATAGATAAATTTGCCCTTTTTATGAATCACCGTTTCCCCTCTATCATCTCGCAATATTTCTTCTGCATGAAAATCATCTATCCGTTCTCTTGGCACTAAAAAAGTCCCATCTTGCGGCTTTTTCTTTTTATGCACTTCGATATGGTCGGACTCCGCAAAGAAACCCCGATAAGCTAATAAACCTTCATAGACACTTCCCAATTGATTGATGCCCAAATTGGCATAAGAAATTCGCCCTCTAGCTTTTTTCTTGGCTTCTTTGGATAAACTTAGTCGCTGAATCAATTGCTGCCAGATAAAATTCCGAAAGCGTACCTTTTGCAGATAATGCAATTTCTCTTCATTAAACAAAGGACTATCCACCCGCCGCACTCGAAAACTAGCAAACAAAGCATCATTGGCTTTATCTTCATTATAACCTTGCGACATCAATGCAAATAAGCGCTTTAAACTCTCATCAAAAAAGTGTCCATTTCGACTGTTTTCACTATTCAAAGGCACTTGCTCCAAATCCCGCAACATATCCAAACTATAGCCCTTCTGATACCCTGCATGGTCAATCGGTAAAATATCTAACTCTGTTCGACTCTCCGCATAAAAAATAAAGAGCAAGCGATAAACGATTTTTAAACAATCTTCGGTCAGTTTCCCCGCGTCAATCGTCTCTTCGGCATTATGCCCTTCGTTCTCTGGCAAACCAAAAAAGTAAACCGCTTCATTTGCCAAATCTTCTACCGCTCGAATAATCCCTTCTTTCAAGTCTTTGGTCACCGAATAAGCCGACTTATGGCTATCTTCGTCCAATTGCTCCATCAGGATAATATCACTTTCTGGCGCTAAAGTAGTTCGACTGGTCAAAAAGTAAAACAAGCCATAAAAATGCCGTTGATTCTTAGCCGTCGCCTCAATAAATAAGTCTTCTAAAGTAAAGCGTAAATAACTGCCTTTAAACCATTTTTCGTAATGTAAAACGTAGATTTCATTACCTGCCAAGAGCAAAATATAAGTCGGTCGCAAATGCTGCTCTAATAAAAATATTTCCGAAATCGCTTCGTTGATAATGGCAGGGGTTAATTCCAACGAATCATCGGGGAGTTCAAAGACATTTTCCCATTGGGCACTTTCATACACTTGGTCAAAAATACCATCAGGTTCCGTTTCGTCCACCGCAATCATGCTTTTCATCTCTAGGACATACAAATGCGGGTTACTACCTCTGGATAACATTTGTCTGACTGGCACAACTCTTTCATTGTCCAAATGACACCAATTTTGGTAAGGTTTCCCTTCCTCATAGCCCAATGCTTTCAACAAATCAGTATGCCAACGGTGGGTGATGGTAATGCGGTCTTTGGTACGCAATCTACCCAATAAATATTGTTGCTTATAGCGGTAGTATTTATCTTTCAGCGAGCCGACTTGTTTGCTAAACCCCTTCACTTCCTCCTTCCCATAACCTGAGCGTTCGATGACCTTCTTCTGAAAATCTTCATCGAAATAATTGGATGCGAAATAATCGCCTATATTTTGAATAAATCTGAGCAAAGTATTTTTTTTAGAGGTCAGCAATCAGACCGTTATCTTCGATAACTGTCAGAAGTCAGAGGGTTAGTGCAATTAGCACTTTGAATCTGACATCTGACAGAAAATTTTAATTTTCGGTCTGACTTCTGACAATGAAATGGTCTGACTACTAATTACAGAAGACAGCCAACAACTTCAAATACGCCTCATTCCCCAAAGAAGTCTGGTCTTTAAAAAACTGTGACTGTTCGTTGAGGATGGTATCAATCTGATGATTGGTGGTTTCCTTTTTTCGTTTTAAGGAGATAGTCTCCAATTTATCTTTGAACTGCAATTCCATTTGTGCTTTAGATGCCTGCTGCCATTCGGTCAAATGAGTTTGATAGTCAGCGGCTTTTTCTTCCATTTCCATTTGGAGAATTTGCTGCTGCTGGTCCATATAAAAAGTTTGGGCGTAGTCAATCGCATCTGGTAAAGTGGCTTTTAGGCTAACCAATAATTCAGGAGCGACGGCTTCGGTATATAATTTTTCCGTTAAGTTGAATTTTTGTAAAAAATCGGTTAGGAGCATCGGTTTTTCCGTCAATCCACCTTCGTTATCTATGCCTACTGCAAAAAATGCAGAGAGCACCGATTGCCCCAAATTATTACTAACCTGTCCATGAAAAACATAAAAACGATTATTGGCTGGAATATTTCTAGTTTTTGCCACCATCGCAACGCCTTTATCCACATTGGCTTCCAATTTGGTCATCAAATATTTAGCAATCGGATGCAGGTCGTACAAGATTTGAAATTGTGCCCATTTTCCTTTTTTCTTTCTAGCCTCCTCAATTGCCTTTTGCACCTGCTGCCCATCAACCGTTAATTGGTACACCTCTTTTATTTTAGGTTTGGCTTCTTTGGGTAAATCGTATAAAATGTCATTTAATTCTTTGGTATTCAATACTTCCAATAAACCATCCACGCCAATTTCTATCTGATTATTTTCTACCGCATTTTGCGATTTTAAATAATACACCAAGGCTTTGTAAAAATCAAAATCGGTTTTGTAAAAAGAGACTTTTTCATCCAAAGGCGTATCGGTGATAATAGCTTCGGTGCTTTCATCATCTGATTCAAAAAGCGCATTAAAATCAAATTCGGCTTCCTCATCTTCGGAATCGACTTGGACGGTTTCCAGAAAATCAGCATTGCCGTTCATCAAAGCTTTGCTCGTTAATTTTTCCTCCTTCTTCGCATCATATAAGTGCATGACCGAACCTGCATCCCCCAAAGTTTGATGCACTTCCTCTTCCTTTTGGGTCAATTTATCAATGATGTATAAATCCGTTTTCAACCCATCCAATTGGCTTTCTGCTACGAGGTAATAGATATATGGTATTTGAGTTTGCCCATAACGGTCAATCCGCCCATTCCGTTGTTCCAAAGTAATCAACGACCAAGGAATATCGTAATTGAACATTCGATGGCAGTAATAATGCAAATTGACCCCTTGCGACCCTGCATCAGAAGTCAGTAAAACTCGAATCTGACTATCTGCTTTTCCAAAATCTTCAATTAAGGTTTGTTGCTCCACATCCGTCAAGCCGCCATGGAAAACAATGACTTGTTCGTCATTCAAACTATACTTTAGTTGTAATTTTTCTTTTAATGCTTTTAGGGTATCAATCCTTTCAGCGAAGATTACTAGCCGTTCATCTCGTTTGCGTCCCTTCCATTTTAGGCGTTCCAATTCCTGACTCAAACATTGAAATTTGGAATCTGTTTTTCTCTGAATAATGGTATTTAATAATTCAATACCTTCCTGAAATTCCTCATAATTATCTTGTTGCCCTTCCGTTAATTCCGTTTTTTCTGCTAGTTTCCCCATCCTGTTCCTCAAAGTCCGCAATGCTGCTTCAGGAGAAGACAAATAAGCTTTGAACAAGCCAATAGAGAATAATAAATCATTGCGTTGTGTACCAGATTTAGGCTGCTGTAAAGCTTTGACTTTAAGGTTTTGTTGGAATTGTAAGAACGCTTCTTCTTCTGCAAAAAGCGGTGCAGATAAACGGACGACTTCCCGTTCCTGAAAATTGGAGCGCACTTCATCATCTTCAATATCATTTTTAAACCGCCGCACATAATATTTCTCCACTTCTGCTTTCCCATAATCTCCCGAACGAGGAATAGCGGTCGGTTCAATCATCGAAATCAGATTGGCGAAACTCTCCTTGCGTCCATTGTGTGGGGTCGCAGATGTTAAGACCAAAGCCTCACATCTATCCGCTAAAAATTGGGCTAAATTCCCTCTTTGGCTATCTGCATTCGCCACCGTATGACATTCATCAATCACGACCACATCCCAGCGAGATTTTTCGATATAATGCCGAAACTTGGCGTTATTCTTCAAGGTGTCAATTGAAACAATGACCTTATTATAATAATCAAAAGGATTTTTATTGGCGGGTAATTGAGATTTAATACGAGCAATTCCGACACTATCCAAACGCACCAAAGGAATAGCAAAACGATTCCAAATCTCTTGTTGGAACTGCCCTAAAATACTCTTTAAAGCTAAGACTAAGATTCTATCTCCCTTTCCTCGTTTCAACATTTCAGCGAGAAATATCCCGACTTCTACCGTTTTTCCCAATCCAACGCCATCCGCAATCAACATTCTAGGACGAGGTAAACCCAATGCTTTTAAGGTAGGCGTCCATTGATAAGCCGCATGATTAAAAGCTCCTTTTTGAGCAATCGTTATTTGTTTAGAAGTAGTGGTGGCATTTCGTAATTGGGTTTCCAGAAATAGTTTGGTTTTTTGATACCCACTTTCTATGTCTGCTTCGAGTAGGGTATTACTAGGATGTAATATTTCAAATTTATCCCAATGCGTATCAAAAGAAAAGCGTTTGCCCCGTACCAATTCGCTGATACCTTCGGCCTCAATAATCCAATGTTCCTCATTATAAGGTTTGGAGTCATTGACCAAAAAGTCTTCTCCTCTGACGGTTATGCGGCTACCTATGGGAATACTCATTGTTTCAGATTCGTTTCTTTGTTTTAAAATGGGCTAATATACCTTAAAACTATAATTATCAGTATGTTAGCGTGTCGTTGTTTTGAAAATTAGTTTTATAATTGGGGATTTTTTCCTTTTGCAATTAAGTTTTTGAATGGAAAGCTACCAGAAGTTGACTAATTGCCTCTATGTATGCCTTGGTGTATAATCTTGCATTTCCAAAATGAAATGACCGTTAATAGCTTCGACTAGTATTTTTATGTTTTTCATATTGTAGATTAAGTTTCACGAAAATAAATAGTGAATGACAAGGAAACCCAACAATAACTAAAGGTCTAAACTTAAAACGTTGAATGATGGTTGGTAGGTGATGTAAGCTTTAGCATGTTTGGGTATCCAAAAAATAGAACTGCGATTAATATACTAATATTCTTTTTAAGGAAAGTGATTGTTTTAGAAATTGGTTAATAATAGGTATGGTTAGGTATGCAACTAAGAGGATTAGGGCAATTTTACTCCCCAAAAAAGAAAGTTTTTACCCATCTTTAGAACAATTAAGCTGGCACAGGGATAGACATGGGTTTTAAGCAGAAATGACGATACATAACCATTATTTTACATCTGAAACTTCTGGCATCCTTCTTGCCAAATTAATTAAATATTCCTCCCATAATAATCAATTTAATTTCCCATTCGTCTAAACCACCCCCCTCATAAAATACCCACTATGAGGAGAAATAGCACTAAAAACTACTTTTTATTACTATTCATTCTATCCCTACCATACTTAATAACTGCCCAAACCCAACCGTGGCAAACAGAACATTCCAAACTAACCTCAGCATATTTCAAAACTGAAAATTCTAAACCGAACCCTACTGCTTTTGATAATATGGTCGGTGCAACTGGCGGCAAAGAAATTGGTAATGCTCACTTTAATGGATTTAATGCCAAAGGCGTTATTAATAGTTTTCGTAGTTTTCATCTGATGGAGGCTGATTTTGGTGATTCTTTTTTTCCTAAAGAAAAAGTGCTCAATACGATTGACTGTGATTGTGGAGATGACATGTATAAATATTGGTGCAAACAAAAACAAGATAAAAAATGTCCTGATAGTGACCCCTCCTCTAATACCTATGGCTTTTATCAATACAAAACGGACTATTGCGCTTATAAAAATGATACCCTTAAGTTTGACATGAGAGAAGTTTATGCGGCTATTGAAACCCAAATTCCTATCAAACCCTATTATTGTTATGATAGAGATGGTGTTGGAAATTGCCTTAATGATGACCCTAACCCTTGCATGACTTTGGATGGTCGGCAAAACCTTCCTGGTCGGAAGTTTCCTGATAAATGGTACACTAGAGAAGAATGGGGTTGGAACGATGAAAGTATTCAGCAAAATGCCTTTAATTATTTTGAAGGTTTTGCTGCCAGTTTTTGTCCTGCCGATACCGCCAAAAATTGTGTAGTCGATGTATTAGAAGTTGGTAATGAACCTTGGGGTGAAAATACGCCTGGTCGTGCTGGCTATCATGCCATTCTTCGAGGAGCGGTTCAAGCATTTAAGGCAGTTTATGGCCAAGACAAAAGTAAGTGGCGTATGAAAATTTCTGCTGCAGCTCTAGATGCTCGTTTCGCCTGTCATAATGCACCCAATCAATATGTGCATGAAATGATTCCTAATGATGCTGGCGTCAAGGATTATATTGATTATCTCAATGTTCACAATTACCCTTTTATCAAGACTCCTTGTGGGGTTGAGGTTGATAATTTAAAACTAGAATACACGCCTGAAAGTCCCAATGGTGGTTTTATGGCGCTAAAGAATATGGATGAATGGCGAAGACGTAACGGTATGGAACATGCTCGGATTAACATCACCGAATTTGGATGGAATAGTGATAAAGAGGAATGCAATTTTGGGGTTGGTGAAGTCAATCAAGCGGCTTATATCATGCGAGCCAATTTATTAGCATCCCGTTTTGGCATTCATAAGGTCTTTAATTATCCATTAATTGACTTACCAAAAGTGTATAATGTCGAAAAAGCACGGTTAGAAAGTGTAGAAACACCACTCTATTGCACAACTGGTTTAATTGCTAGAAATGGCACAAAAAAACTATCGTTCTACGCCACCGAAACATTGGTTAAAAAATTAGCTGGCAAGCATTTCATCAAAGCTATTACTGAAAACTATACCCAAGAAGACCAAGTTTTTTCCTTTCTCTTGGGAACATATAATGAACATACTGGTGAAAGCACTCCTACTCATATAGTTGCTTGGAGGTCAAGTGACTTAGGCACATCAGATAATAACAGCAGAGACTACCCTAGAAGAGACAGCGAGTTGGGACGTTCTTTAACAACCCTTACCCTACCCTCCTCCAATATGAAAATTGATGCAGGCGCTGACTATTTTTATTTAGGTTGGGATGGTGGTAATCCTGCTAGCATTGGTAATGCTATTGTCAATCAAAATGAAACGGCAGGACATCAGGTTAAAGTTGATTTATCAGGCTTACCCATTGTGATTCCTATCAAAGATGGTGGTTGCAGATATGACCAAAATGGAAACATTGATAACTGCAGTAATGATGCGACCATGCCAGGGAATCCTAATCCTGAAGACAACGGGACTTCTATTACTTGCGGAACTATCAATATTACTCATGGCAGTAACTGGATACGCTGGACAGGGAAAGATGATGTCAATTATCCGAAAGTAGAATTGATTGATATATCTAATTTTCAATATAAAATAGCGAAGGTTTGTCCAGAAGATTGTGGCAGTTCTCAAACCTTTACCGATTTAACTGCTGGTGAATACATCTTGAAAATCTTCGACCCAAGTTGGGATTTAACTTGCAATTTGGAACATAGCGATAAAATTAAATTGACGGGTGAAAATGGCACCCCACCTACTACTACCCCTTGTGACAATTTAGGAGGAGACAAAGATGGTGACGGTATTTGCGCTTGGAATGATTGTAATGATGAGGACCCTAATTATCCCAAGCAAGCTGGAACGCCCTGTAACGATGGCAATCCAAATACTCAAAATGATAAAATTCAATCCGATGGTTGTTCTTGCTTAGGCGAAACAAGTACCAATAATAACAACCTTTCTAGCATTGATTGTGATGAAGTAAATGTTCGTTATGGAAATGGACAAATCACTTTTGAAGGTAATCCAGATAAGTCCTATCATTTCAAATATCAGCTTAAAAAGTCACCTTATACTCAAAAAGATTGCCATAACTGTGGTAGTACAAAAACATATAGTGGTTTAGTGGATGGCCCTTATGAAATAACCGTCAATTATAAATCATGCCGTATTATTGATTTAGCCGCTAGTAGTGGTAACAACTGTGAGGACAATGATGGAGATGGCGTTTGTAATGACCATGATTGCGCTCCTTGGGATAGTGCGCTACCCAAACCAGTTGGCACACCTTGTAATGATTATAATCCCAATACTCAAAACGATAAAATCCTCGCAGATGGTTGTACTTGTGAAGGCACAGCAACGGATAATAATAGTCTAGCGACCAAAACTTGTGGAGAAATAACCATCCGCTATGGGAATGGTACAATTGAAATGATTGGAAAAGCCGATAAATCCTACAAATTTTCCATCAATGATATGAATAATGGATGGAAAGAAACCTTTAGTTGTTGGTCTAATTGCGGTAGCAGCAAAAAGGTTACGGGGTTAAGAGCTAGTAAATATAAGGTCAAAGTTTATGGTGGAGCTGGCACCTGTGATACTGAAATCACGCTACAAAATAGTGCAAGTTCTAGGACACTTCCCAATGACTTAATAGAGCTGGGTACAAGGGTAAAACTACAAACCATTCATTTAGATTGGGCGGCAGGTAAGTTAGATAATACCGAAAGTTTTATTGTGGAAAAATCTTTAGATGGAATTACCTTCAAGTCCATTCAAACAATTACTCCATACTCTTCAAATGCGCAGGATAACACACCTGATTTTGGCACCAACTATTATCGCATCAAACAACAATTTTTAGATGGCGAAAGTCGATATTCTCCTATCAGGCAAGAGACATATCACATTGATGAATCAGCCATTAGCATTTATCCAAATCCTGCGAAATCAGTCGTAAATGTAGGGGTTGGTCATTTTTCCAATATGGAAGGTGAGCTATTAATTTTTAATCGTTTGGGTAATCAAATCGCTAGAAAAAGATTAGAGCAATCTGGAAATACAATAAGTTTTGACACTAGTAATTTCACAAGTGGTATTTATTTTCTAGTTATTCAACCCAAAACAGGTAAAATGCAAACTCGGCAGTTTATGGTAGCCAATGAATAATCAAACCAAAAAACAAATAGTGTTTATTGCATTCTAGTCATTTTGTTCGTAGCTTGTTGTTCTAAAATTTTCCCTCCTTTTAAATTGCTCCCCTTTAGATTGATAAAAACAAAAAGATGAACAGAACTAAACACTACGTTTGGAACTATTGGTTGCTTACGGCTACCTTGATAATTGGCGCTTTATCTCCGCTCTTTGCTACGAGCAATTGTGATAATTTATCATTCGATACCAATAATACTCAAATCTCTATTTCTGGATTAACAACTACTTCCAAAGTTGAAATTATCGGTCAAAACACAAATTGGGAAGTTATTACTATTTGTGATGGCGATTGTCTCCCATCTACCACTATTCCAAATCTTACCGAAGGAGAATACTCCGTCAAAGTAAATTTAATTGATAGTCAAGGAAATTGCTATAGAGAAGAAAAAGTTAGTCTAGAAGAACAAGTCGAAGAGATGAATCCTAATTGCCAATCTGAAATAAGTGCTACAGGAACAGATGCAAGAATACTCTGTTTTGAGGTTGATAATGATGGCATCACTACACTCAATATTGTAGAAAATGGGTCTATTTATCAAAAACAATTAGATAAAGATGGGAACGTAATTAGTAGCGAAAGCATAGGTAACTTAGCAATTGATAGTGTATTAATTGAAGGGAATCAAATCATAAAAAAATTGGCCAATGGAACAATTGAATTCACCAAAAGTATTCCTGATGCGCTGCTAGATAAAATCCCTAATATTGAAGCGGTTAACCAATTGACAGATGGTTCGTTTATTCTAGCAGGATTCCAAACGTTTTTTAATCCTGATTTTGGTTTGGAGACGAATGATTCTTTGTTGATTGTACTTACAGATGCTAATTTAAATTTCCAAAATGCTATCGTAGAAACCGAAAATGGTGGTCCAAATGTAATAAGATTTGATAGAGTCAATCGAATAATTCCAAGACCCAATAATCAATTCATTATCTATTACAGTAAAGGGGTTCAAGGTCCAGTCTTAATTGACGTTTTTAAGAATTTTACAAAATATCAGAAAACAGACAGTAGTTTAGAAAGACTACAAGATTTTAGAACTGTCGGTATTCTCCGTAATCAAGTCAATATTAGTCCATGTAATAATTTTTTAATCACAGATACAGAAACACAAATTGTCACCATCAAAAGTTCTAGCTCCTCTAAAGGTTTCCTTAGACTTGATTTGAATAACTTGGGCATTATAGAAGGAGGAGCAATAGGCACTCGTTCGGTTGATTTTCTTGGAACTAAAGATTTCTACAGTTATAGCTATAAGGCGAATACAATAGACGAATTTTCAACTTTATCAGTAGGATATTTAGAAAATGGATTAACCAACCAAGTTGATTTATCAAAAATGGAAATTCGATTTTTTAATAATTCCGACATACCAATCCACAGGAAAACGATTCCATCTATTGAGTTTGACCGAGTTATTCGAACAGGAGACACAACTTGCTTAGTCCTTTTCAAAAATAATGGCGGTCTTTTTGGTTTCAATCCAGATTGCAAAATACCAGCATCAACCGCTAACTGCCAAATGCTACAATTTATCACCGATAATAATCAAATTACAATTGAAGGGCTTTCCGCAGACTATAATAAAGTTGAAATTATTGGACGTAATACCGATTGGCAAGTTATTCCTATTTGTGATGACGACTGCTCCCCTACTCTAGTTATTCCTGATTTAGAGCTTGGTGAATGTGCTGTAAAGGTTAATCAGTCTGGTAACGATGGTTCCTACTGCTATCATGAAGAAAAGGTAATAGTTACTGAGGGAAACATGAATACTTCGTCTAATTGCGACAACTTGAACTTCCTAATTTCCGATGGACTAATTACTATTGAAGGCTTGACGGCTAGTTATGATAAAGTGGAAATTATTGGACGTAATACTGATTGGCAGGTTATTTCTATTTGTGATGGAGATTGTGATGATACACAAATTATTTCTGATTTGGCGGCTGGGGAATATTCCGTAAAGGTCAATCAAGGTGGGGCTGATGGGTCTTATTGCTATCGAGAGCAAAAAGTGATAGTTGAAAATGGGAGTGATATTCGAAATAGTGAATTTGAGTTTTCGGATGATTTATTGCTTTATCCTAATCCTGCTAGGGATAGAGTTAATGTCCAATTACCTAGTCTTGATTTTCAAAAAGGGGCTGTACATATATATAATGTCTTTGGGCAGCAAGTTTTGACTACTTCTTTGGGCCAATTTAATCAAGAGGTTTTGACTATTGATTTGGGTGGTTTTGAGAATGGGATGTATGTGATGACTGTTCAGCTTGGTGGGGCGGCTACTTTTAGTCGGCGGTTTGTGGTGGAGCATTTGAGGTGATTCTGTATCAAAACGGTCTAGCTACCGTGTTCTTTATTCATCTATATTTGGTTCAATTTCAATAGATTCGCAAAATGTTGCAAATTTGTTCTCTGTTTCTCTATCCCATAAAATTAAGCGATTTGGGTTAAATTTACCTATTACGGGTTTAAAAATTGGTAAAGAATTATCTGACAATGCAATTATTAATATAGTTGAGGTTCTTGAAAGAATCGTATATACAAATTCAAAAACTTCACTTTCATACTCAATTTTTGCTCTTGTAGACCATATTATACATCTCTTCTCTAAACCTTTCAATCTCAATATTGTGTCTGTTTCTGTATCTAATCCCAATTGGTTTAAAGCATTCGAAAGTAATCTATCTTTCTCTAAAATTGTCGCTTTCTTTATGTCATAGATAGAATATGTATTAAAAATATCTGTAATTTTACTTGCAATTATTTCTAATGTTGGCGCATATACAACTATTGGTCTTGAACCTGGGGGAGAACCTTTATAAGGTGTAATAATACCAACCCCATCTTCATTATTAAATCCTATTTTTATCGCCTCTGAAATTGGTTTTATTGCCTCACTAATTCTAACAGGAAGCCTATAAGAACCTTCAAGTCTATGAAATTGTCTTCTTGCCATATCCTGAAACCTCGGAATTTTAGCTGACTTACCAATATGTACAGCTTGAGCTAAATCCCCTGCTACTGTTAGATTATCGGGATTTTTTAGTAGAAGGTTAAATATTTTAAAATCTGCCAAGGTACAGTCTTGGAATTCATCAACAAATAAGTAATCAAATTTTACTTTAATTCTATTATTGTCAAGATTACTTTTAAACATCTGCCTCCTTACAGTAAAACTTGGAATATTTTGATTAAAAATTTGAAGAGCATACTTTTTTAAAACGCTAAATACAAGTTGTCTTCTTCGTCCGTTTCTTGGAAGGGAGTGACTTCTACCTCTTCCTTGTCTTGTTATCCCATAATATTTTTCTTCTGCCTTAGAAATACCAACCTCCAACCCATAGATTACTCTATGATACTCTTCTAATAAAAAATCAACGTTTAGGATATTATCGTATTGGTCATTTGTTATGCTATTTTCATTCTTTACAGTCTGAATAATAGTTTCTAAAATATCTTTATGAATTTGTTCATTTACAAGGCCGTTAAATTTGACACCTCCAATTCGAAGCGGTAAAATATCAAAATGCAATAATCTTACGTTTGCCGCCGAAGAACCATTAAAATAAAAATCAACCCCAGACTTGCGAAATCTTGAACTATCAAGCGTTTCCGAAAGCCAATTGGAAAGTTGTCCTATAAGTGATTTATTAAAAGTTGTTATTAAAATTTTCAGGTTTGGGTTATAATCGTGATGCTGTATTGTGTTTGTTACTTTCTCCGAAATTACGATGCTTTTCCCACAACCTGCTGGACCTATCACAACTGACGGAGTGTTCGAAAATACCGCAGCTTTTGTTTGTATTTCATTAAGACTAACTTCTTTTCTTACAGTTATTGGAGGATTAAACAAATCAATATTCTCTATTCTTGTTTTTGCAGAAAAAGACATTTCACTTTGTTTTTTTGAAAGTATAATTCCAAAATGACTTGGGTCTTGCCAACTTGACCTATTATTCAACGGAGAAATGTCATTGTATTCATTTTTTAATTCACGTCTTAAAGAATTAATATGATTAAGGGGTTGTTTAAAAAGCAACTCATTATTAGCTCTATTTTCTTCGGTATAGCCTAATTTACTAAAATCAGGTAGTAGTGAATTAAGGTAGTGTTTTTTCTTTTTGGATGTGAGTAGTAGTAACGTTGATGGTGAATATTGATTAACTATTTCTAAGAAATCTTCTTTTATTTTTTCTATATTATCTGTCGAATCGAACAAATAACTCGAAGCAATAAAAGTATTTGAACTGCCAAGGTCGTTTTCATTATTCCATGAATTAACACAATATTCAACTTGTATTTCCCCTTTTGAAAATGGATATTGTTTTAGAAAGTGTTTCCACAAAAAATCTCTATTGAAATAAAGCATAAAGGGACTTGTATCAATATTGATTATTCTTATTTTTGGCGGTTGTACTCCTACTTCTTTTAGCCTGAAAGCTGTTAAAAGAATAGCCCATTGTACTGCTCCTGTACCCGCACCTAAATCATAAAGTTCAATTTTTTGCCCCGATAACTCTATGAGTTTGTCAATAAAAAAAGACAGAAAAGTATTTATTCTTCGTGGATGATACCACAAACTGTACGTTAGTGCAGTATTCAACCTATCATAGCATAGGTCACGACCTTTGACTAATTCATAACTTTCTTCATGACATTTTTTTAAATCATAGTGAAAATTATCTCTGTGTTTGTTGGCATCCCAAAATTCTTTACACGCGTCTGAAATTATCTTATCACACACATTTTGTTGAGATATTACCCAATTTTTAATTTGGTTTTTCATTTTGAAACATATTTAAAGAGGTGGAGCAAATCCTTTTTTACCTACTCCAATGTCTGGAAAATGGTGTTTTATTTCTTGAAATACCTCATTGTATGTTTCATCATTCCAATTGTAATCAGCTAAAATATTTAGAGCACTTTCTCTTGTACCCGCTATAAATTTTCCTTTTGTTTTGTGAAACGGTTGAATAATAAAATTCTTTATCCCTGTTTCTTTTAAATCAAATGCAAAATTACGTGCATTTTTGATTGGTAATAATGGGGTCATAGTAATGCATGACTGTATTCCACTATCATTAATTTCCTTAATCGCTTTTAGTCTTACTTTATTTGACGGACAGAACGGTTCAAATACTTTTCTTACTTCTTCACTATCAGTCGTAACCGTCATATTGACTTGAACTCGTCCAATTTTTTTAAACAAGTCTATATCTCTTGTCACAAGTGGTGCTCTTGTTTGAACTACTAATCTAATAGAATGATAGTCCGCAAATTCTTGTAAAAGTTGTCGAGTTATTTCGAGTTTTTTCTCAATTGGCTGATACGGGTCTGTGACGCTTGACATATATACTACCACATCTTTCAATGGCTTTTTTCTTTTTTTCTTCAACATTACCATAGCGTTCTCTTTCACCTCAATCCAATACCCCCAATTATCCATTTTCTCTTTATTTCTTGAAAAAAATGCAGCGTAACAATAAGTACAACCAAATGAACAGCCTGAATATGGATTTAATGTATAATCATAACTATCCATAAAACCTGAAGTTTTTGTCAATATACTTGAAGCATTTTTATACTTTATCTCAGCATGCCCAAGTTTTTTTGCTTTTTCATCTTCATCGAAAAGTGATAATTGGTCACTCATTTTTCTTCTTTTTTTATTTTTTCATGGCAGCCAATCTATGAATAATGACCACATCTAGTCACTATTCCTTCAATAATTACCAATTAAAAGAAATCGAGGTCGAGTCACTAAGTAGAGAGAAACGACCTCGTTACATAAGAGAGAATCATTAAAGGCTTCCCTAATATATATAAATTATCAATAAATATAAAGCTTAAATTAAAAAATCCTATTACCAGATTAAATAGGCAATAGGATTTAAGTATAGAAACTCTCTCTACTTAGTTTCACCATAAAAATACGGAAATTAGAACATCCTTCCAAATACTATTTCTTCCTTTTGCCAATGACTGTGTAAAGGTTATAACAAAATATTTTAGTACATAATAAGGTTGTGGCACTCTCTTTGCACCATATCCATTACCTTCCTTTTCTGCCCTCCTAACGAATAAGATTACTACACCAACAAAAAAGCATTAAATGCCGTTTCCTAAACTGCTCTACACACTACTACTTTGTTGTATTACAACCTTTGGTTTTACCCAAACCAACCCCATCGAATTCAACAACATCCAATTCAATCATTTAGACAAAAAGACAGGCCTTCCTAACGATATGGTCTGGAAAGTATTCCAAGACTCCAAAGGCTTTATGTGGATTGGGACACATAATGGGCTGACCCGGTGGGATGGATTAAATTTTAAGTATTTCTTACCCAACCCCATTGATTCTACTGCCATTATGGGAACCTCTATTATGGATATTGAAGAAGATAAAGATGGGTATCTCTGGTTCTTAGTACATAATAAGGGGCTTTCTCGCTTTGACCCTGTTACAGAAAGGTTCACTAATTTTCGGCACGAACCTTATCTTAAAGGATTGATGCGAATGAAAAATTTTGAAGATGGTTATTTGTGGTTAGCTGCTTATGGTAGTGGGATGTTTCGTTATGAAATCGCTACCGATAATTTAACTCGGCTGCCACTTAAAGCACATTTTGACGACGACGAAGATTTGTTTCGACTCAATTCCATTGTGGATATTGTGGAAGATGTGGAGAATAACAACATTCTTTGGTGTGCTGGTAATAATGGACTTTTTCGTTTTGATAGAACTACCTTAGATTATAAATATTTTCAGTCACCAGCCAAGGGAACGGCATTAATGACCATCAATGGCGTTTTTATGGATGAACCGAATTCCCTCTGGATGGGTGCTTGGGGTGGTGGACTTATTCACTTTGATATTCCTACTGCTAAATGGAAATATCATACTTATGACAAACCCAATATGCTTAATTATGATGGTTTGGGTTATTCCGATATTGCTAAAAGCATCTTGCGTAAATCCCCTACAGAACTATGGGTACAGACTAGGGATAGGGGCGCAGGTATTTATGATATAAAAAACGATACTTTTCTGTTCTTTAAACATGAAATTACCAACCCCGTTTCGATAAAACCAGGAACGGGTAATCGACTCTTTGAGGATAAAGAAGGACGTATCTGGTTTACTTTTGAGGATGCTGGTCTTTCCTATATCAATCCAGAATGCCAGGCATTTTTCAATATGCCGCTAAACCTAAAATCCTGTGAGAAAACCTTCTCTGAAAATAATGTAACTGACTTTGGCTATGATGCCAATACGGACAAAATTTATGCGGTAGCTAATGGCTGTAATGGTTTGTTTGAAATTAGTCCCGAAGATTGGTCTTACAAAGCTATTCCTACAATGGGGTTAGAAAATGAATATCAAATCTTTATGACCAACTTAGTGACCCAAGATGGGCAGGTATGGGTTGGTGGAGAAAGTGATAAAGGGGATAAGCGTAAAGAAGTAAAACGCCCTTCCCTACTCTACTTGGATAAACAAATTGGCAAATTAGTACCTTTTACACATCCTGTGATTGAGGAATTTAAATTACAGCAGCGAAATATTAGAGATATTCAAGAGGGAAAAAATGGTATTATTTGGGTAGCTACCAATGATGGTACTTTAGTAGAAATTAATACCGCTGAAGATAAAGTACAAGCCGATTCCCTGATTACTAAGGATAGTAGTAAACTACAGATTCGACAAATCATGCCTGAATCCAACAGGATATTAGTGGCCACTTCTAAGGGACTTTATACCTTCGATTTAGATAGTCGAACCTTTCAGTTATTAGAGACAAGTGCCAATTTTGAGATTAATGCTTTTGCCAAAGATAAAAATGGTGATTTATGGTTTGGTACTATGCGGCAAGGGTTGAAAAAAATGGCAAATGGCTCAAACGAAATTATAACGCCTGATGCGGGTAATCTGCCTTATACTTTGATTGATAAAGTTGTGGTGGATAAGGATAATGGGCTTTGGTTATCTACTCAAGATGGTCTTTACTTTTTGGATAAATCTGTTAAAACGCATACGGAGGGAAATTTCAAAGTCTATAATAAGCAAGATGGTTTAGTATTCAATAATTTTTATCTCCATGGTTTTACGGCATTACCCGACGGAACATTATTACTGGGTCAAAATGATAAGTATTACCATATTCGACCTGATTGCCTTAGAGACCCAAAAACGATTACCCCTGTTTACTTAACAAGTTTTCAAATTCTAGGTCAAACGACACCAACGCCTATTCAAGAATTGAAAAAAATAGAGCTAGGTCCAGATGAAAATTTCTTTAATATTCACTTTTCATCACTCACCTACTGTCAAGCAGATAAAGTTCGATTTACTTATAAAATGGAAGGCTTAGACAAAGATTGGATTACCACTAATCCAGGGCAAAGTCACCAGAATTATACCAAACTAGATGCTGGAATTTATACCTTTAGAATCCATCGAACAGGGTTTTCAGAAGATGAGCAACGATTGGAAATAACGATTCATCCTCCCATTTGGTTAAGTACGGGTGCTTATCTGCTTTACTTTCTAATTGGCTTAGGTGGCTTATATAGCATCTATCATTTTCAATTGAAAAAGCAAAGAATAGAACAAGAGGCGAAGAATCTAAAAGAAATTGATGCGGTCAAAAATAAAACTTACACCGATATTAGCCATGAAATTCGTTCTCCACTTACCTTAATTATGGGATTCTCCGAACAAATTGAAAGTTTGCAACTGGGAGATTTAGTCAATCGAAAGATAGCCGGTATTAAAAATAATGGGAATCGAATTTTACATCTAGTCAATCAGATACTGGATTTAGGTAAATTGGAAACAAAGCAATTCAAATTAAACATTATCCAAAAGGAGGTAACGGGACTACTAAAACATGTTGGCTATAACTTTGAACCAATCCTACTAGATAAAGGCATCAAACTAGAAAAATCGATTGGATTCAGTTCCCTTATTATGGACCATGACCCTGATAATTTATACTCTATCCTATCCAACTTACTAGATAATGCCATTAAGTTTACACCTAGTGGCGGTATCATTAAGTATTCTGCCAATAGAGTCGATGACCAATTGATTATTGAGGTAAGTGATACTGGAAAAGGTATTGCTAAGGAAAACCTAAGTAAGGTATTTGACCGATATGTAGGGGAAAACATACCCAGCTACACCAGTACTGGCATTGGTTTATCGCTCACAAAAGCCTTGGTGGAATTAATGGGTGGACAAATTAAAGTAAGTAGCGAACTTGGTAAAGGTAGCGTATTTAAAGTGATACTACCCATTACGAATAAAGCACCTAAAGCAGCTTATATACTCAATAATAGTGTAAATGGTAACCCTAAAATAATAGCCAAACCAATTTCCTTATTAGAACAACCAATAGATAAAGAATCGGATAAACCAATTGTCTTAATTATTGAAGATAATCTAGAGATAGCCAATTTGGTTGCTAGCATTTTAACTAGTGGCTATCAAATTGCTCATGCTGCTGATGGTCAATCAGGAATCAATAAAGCAATAGAGATGCTACCCGATTTAATCATAAGTGATGTGATGATGCCTAAAAAGGATGGTTTTGAAGTTTGCAGAACGTTAAAAGAAAATCAACTTTCCTCTCATATCCCCATTATCTTATTAACCGCTAAAGTAGAACAAGCAGCTAAAATTAAGGGTATAAAAGGAGGAGCGGATACTTATCTAACCAAACCTTTTGCCACTGATGAGTTGTTAGTTTGGGTAGACAACCTATTAAATAGTCGAAAAGCATTAAAAGATAGATACACTAATTTTACCGAAATGCTCCCTTCTACCGATAAAAAGGAGCAATCTGGTTTCATTATTGAAGGATTAGATATAGACATGCAGGATAGTTTCGTAAAAGAACTCTGTTATCACTTTGAGAAAAATATTGCAGACCCTAATTATGCCAGCGGAACAATCCATCTTGATTTGAATTTAAGTAAATCACAGGTTTATCGAAAAGTAAAAGCCTTAACCAATTTAAGCCCAGGCAATTTCTTACGATTATACCGACTGAGTAAAGCAAAGATTTTATTAACGACCACGGATATGAATATTACAGAAGTAGCTTATGAAACGGGTTTCCAAGATTCCTCTTACTTTACAAGAGCCTTCAAAGAAGCATTTAATCAAACGCCTACTGAAGTTAAGGAAACAACCACTAAAATCGAAAGAAAAGGATAGTCTCTTGTGGAATGGGCAAAAAAGACAGGCTAGGGAAGTTTTACCTTACCCTAGCCTACTGAAAAAAATACACATATTTCATGTCTATCTTTCATAAGTAGGCTATCCGATTGGTTGGTTCAAAGTTGCAAACATTTAAAGTTTTTCGCTAGGACTGGTTATCCAATTATAGGACTATTTACCCATTTTGAAAAAAAAACCTATTTTTTCACTAGGACTATTTGTGCATAGGTAGGACTATTTGTGCATTTTGGGGGAAATGAGTGATTTTGAGTGGAATTTGCTGTTTTTTGTGTTGCTTTATTCAATTGGAGGTATGAAAGATATTTCAGCTTCTTATATTAGCTATAACAAAAACATATTCATTTTAAATCCCCTGAAATATTACTACCTTTGAGCTAACGGACTCACCTAAATACCAATTCAGAGAAAAGGTAATTATCATTTCTACATTCAGTATTAGTTCATCTTAATAAAGATACAGTAGATGGCAAAGAAAAAAATTAATGTCAATGGCATTGACATTTCTGTTTTAGACAATAAGTATATTAGTCTAACTGATTTGGCAAAAACAAGAAGTGAGACTCCTAATGATGTCATTAAATCTTGGATGCATAGTAAAGCTACGTTAGGTTACTTACGAGCTTGGGAGGTATTAAACAACAAGGATTTTAAACAGGAGCGTACGCACCTGTTTAAAGGTTTTACTACTATTCAGGAAGAATTCATGGAAAATTCATATACCATGTATCCTTCCAAATGGAATGCTTACACTAATGGTATTGCCTTTATTGTAAAACAGGGAAAATACGGTGGCTCTTGGGCACATTCCGATATAGCTCTAGCTTTTGCAAGTTGGTTGAGTCCAGAATTGCATTTATTTGTGAATATGGAATTCCAACGTTTAAAACAAGAGGAATTAAAGAGGTTAGGTGACCCTTATAATTTAAAACGAAATTTAGTGGGAGGGAATTATCAGTTAATGATTGGTAGTATTTTAGAAAAAATGGATGAACGACTATTAACCCATCCCCAACCTTACAAAAGTCGTTTGCCTTTTGCTGCGGAGGCTGATTTACTCAATCAATTAGTTTTCGGGCAAACCGCAAAAGAATGGCATAAAAAAAATCCTGATAAACCCTCAGACCGTAATCAACGTGATTATGCAAATATCATTGATTTATCAGTACTAAATAATCTAGAATTTTTGAATGCTCTCTTAATTCGATGGGAAATGGATATTGATGAGCGGCAAGCAATTTTAAAAGAAGTTTATGAATGGATGTACCCTTTATTCAGTCGCTTTAAAACCATGCAAAAGCTACAAGACTTAGCAAATCGTTATAAAAAATAAGATTTGTAATTCGCTAATAAATTATCCAAATAAGGTATTACTATTTTCGATTCTAATCCTTTTATTGTTATATCAAATAAATTTTTCAATAACCATCCCCCTTACTATATTTAAAGGTTTTAAAACCATTGATAAGAATTTCTAAGTGCCCATGCCTTTATAATGTATCCCTCTAAATGGTTTGAATTTACCAATGCTAGAGGTATTATTTAAAAAGAACTATCATAAAAAACACCCCACTACATATTCTATCTCCTTATCAATCTTTTCCAAATTAGCCACCATAATCTGATTAAACTCCTCCTCTCCCACCCTGTTCAAATCGGGTATTGAATACTTCGATAAATCACTTTTCTCCGCAATCACCCTAGAATGAAATATCTTCTGCGCTGACTGCTGTTCAAAAGTATCTGACAAGACCCCACAAAATTCCCCTTGTGACAATTGAGCAATCGTTTCTGGTGGAATCAAATAAGCCAAAGTAGTCGTTTTACCAATAGTCGTTCCCTTTCTAGAATAAGATAGATTACCTCTTTGCTGTATCGTTTGTCCAATCATATCCGATACCTTATTAGCCGTATCGGCTACAACTGCCCCCGTTATTTTATTTCCTACCGTATTAAAAATAGCGTTAGCGACTTCTTTGCCATAATCTCGTTCTAATTGTGCTAAGTCTTGAAAACTAAGCAAGGTGCTAATTTTATTAGACCGAGCAGTAGCAATTAGATTATCCAAGCCATTGATGTAGATTGTCGGTAATTCATCTATAATCAACGATAATGGTAACTGATGTTTTTTGTTAATAATTCGGGTAATCGTTGAGGCTAATAAACCAAAAATTGCTCCATAACTTTTTTGTGTTTGGGGATTATTGGCCAAAAATAATAACGCAGGGTGGGCTGGATTATTAATATCTAAGGCAATATCATCTCCACTTAATATCCAATACAGTTCTTTGGTCGCTAATCGAGACAGCGGGATTCTAGCACTTGCTGTTTGTCCTGATAATTGAGGAAAAGCCTTTTTTTCAAATGCATCCATAAAAGGAGATAATAAAGGTTTGAGGTCTTTTTGCTTTTCTAGTACCGATAATAATTCTGCATCCGACAAAGAAAGCAAACTAATCACATGAGGAATCGTACAGTATTTACCACTTTCAAAAGAACGTAAAAACCAGATTAAGGCAGCTACCAAATTAACCGCTGAAGAAGTAAAGAAATCCTTCCGCTTAATGTATTCTCTATTGATATTTAAAAATAAGGATTCTGCACTAGCTAAGGCATTTGCTTGATTTTGTATCAAACTTGGCGCAATGGGGTTCACCCGATGAGAATTCATTGGTTCCTTAAAATTGACGATATACACTTTTGGCAATCGAGCATAATTCGCCTGATACTTCAATAGATAATTATAAGCCACCCCAGATAAATCGGGGTATTTAAAATCATAAACGAGCATCGAAAATCCTTTTTGAATATGCTGCTTGATATATTCCTCTACAATCGTATAGGACTTACCACTCCCTGGCGTACCTAAGACCATCGTTGCCCGAAAAGGGTTGACAATATTCAACCATCCAGCCTCGGTTTTAATATTGACAGAATAGGCGTTTTCTATCTTTTTTCGCTCCTGCTTAAATAATTGATTCTGCTTATTAAACTGGTCCTTCATTAAATTATGATGGATAATTCTACGGATATGCAATAGCCCAGTCAGTAATAAAAGATAGCCGATGGAAAGAATTGTCAAGTAGCTAAATATACCCAGTTTATCGGGTAAAAGGAGTGCAAAAAATGCCCCAAAATATAGACCTATTCCTAATAGCAATAAAAGGAAAGTTCGCCCAATCGTAATAGAGTCCGACTTCATTCCTTTTGTTCCAAGGGCATAAATCATAGCAAAAGCTAGGGCTAATAAATGTGGTTTATGAAAGAATTCAAAGAGTCCTGTATTAATAACCATTACCCAGAGTTTCAGAAAAACAGGATGGTCAAATTGGCCAAACTGATAAACGCCGTGTAGGATTAAAATGAGTACACTAAAAAGTAACGCTAGTAATAATCCTGGTTTTTCCATTGTGTCGTTTTCCATAGTTAGTTATTTTTATGTTTTAAAATTTAGCAACCTATTGGCCTATCCTTCGCTCTTGCTGTATCTGTCGCTGCTGATATTGTTTTTGTAAGTATTCGTCTAGCTTATCTTCTGCAAACCCTTTAATAAGTTCCCTGCCAGAAAAATCAGCCTTTTGATATTGTTCTTGATAGTTATTGAATTGTCGGCTCAACTGAATAGCATCTCTGGTCGGTAAGGCTTTTAATTGTTCATTTAAAGCTGGATTAGGAGAACCAAAATTGGTTTGATGATTTTTATAAGTCAGTTCTATGGGCTTATTGGCTTGAATGCTATTCAATAGATTTTGGCGCAGTTCTATAGTCTTTACCTCTGGAAAATCTAATCCCTTTTTGGTTTCCTCAAAAGATAAATTCTTATCCAGTTCTAATCCTGTATAGCTATGGTTCTGATAATTGTATTGAATGCTGCTTACCCGATTATTATCCACTTTAAATTCAGTATCAATTCCTTCCTTCCTTAATTCTCTAGCGAAGGTTATGGCATTTACCTGTGGTGATTTTGCTAGTACTTTTTCTACCTTTCCTTTAACATATTCCCGTTGCTGCTGATTAAAAGCAAAAGTCTTTTCTAAACTCTTCTTATCTAATCCCACATCTTTAAAAAGAGAGGATTTCACAGACCTTCCTTTTCGATTTTCTCCTGCTCCTACTTTATAATAAACCAGTCCTCTGCCTGTACTCTTAACTCTTGCCGCTGTACCCGTTTTTTCTAGTGCTCGATTTAAGGATTTTATGTTCTCTGGTTTTCCTTCTTTGACCGCTTTTTGAATATCACCAAGTAGCGCTCGCTTTAATTGAAGTCGATTATCGGAGACTGTCAAACCATGTTTCGCCTCCATTTTATCGGTAATCGCCTTCGATTTTCTTTGCTCAAAAGCATGCGGTAATTTCTTTCTAGTATGAATATCTATCCGACTGGTGAGGATATGGACATGCGGATGGGTCGTATCATGGTGTCGATAAAGTACATAAGGCTGTTTATCATAACCCATTTTTTGCAGGTACTCTTTGGATAATTCAATCATTTTTTCATTATCCAATTTTGGTTTATCCGCCCTATCAAAACTCAAAGAAATGTGCAAAGCTGGCTTTGATACTCTGGAATATTGAAAGCGGTCAAAGTATTTCTGTATCTCAACAGGAGATGTTTTTCGCAGATGTTGACTATCCAAAACCTCCGCTTGTCCTGCTTTTACCTTCTGGTCATTATAGTTGGCAGCTACATAAAAGCTACCTCCACTATTAAAATTAGCAATCATTTTTCTGTGTTTTCGGTTAGTATCTCTTTGACTTGTGCCATTAATTTGATGGCAGAAACGATGACTAATAATTCCTCTTTTTTGATAATACCGTCATTTGCTGCGTTCAATTGTTTAGCAATTTGATTGATATTTGCTCCCATTTTATTTATTTGTGGCAGCAATTTTCCTACAACAATCTCTGCTTCGTACTGCTTTTTGCGGTATTCAGAATAGGTTTTATCCAATAGTTTAGCTCGAATAAATTCTGATTTATTGGTGTAAAAAGAGGCATTAAATTCCGTTTCAATAGCCTCTTTTTCAGATTTAGACAACCTAATTTCTGATAATCGTTCCTTCCTTTTTAATCGTTTTTTCTCCATAGTATTCATTTTAATCTTTAACATTTTATGCTGCTTATTCTCAAAAAAGAGTGATTTAAAAGTCTCTTTCAAAGGTGCTATGAATGCACTTTTCAATAGATAATCACATAGAAATAAATAGATACTGTACGTGATAAAGTACACCTTGCCACTTTGCGACAAGGCACTATTTGCCAGTATTTTGTAGCGATTTTCAAGGACCTTCTCTCTTACCCTATTCCTCGAAATTGTTAGTCGCTAAGTTGAGTCATCATTAGCATTCAGACATAACAGGCATTCAGACATGACGGACACTCGGACATGACGGACACTCGGACATGACAGACACTCGGACATGACAGGCATTCGGACATGACAGGCATTCAGACATGACAGGCATTCAGACATGACAGACACTCGGACATGACAGACACTCGGACATGACAGACACTCGGACATGACAGGCACTCGGACATGACAGGCATTCGGACATGACGGACACTCGGACATGTCTCACAATACATCATTCTGTCTAATAGCTCCTGCGAAAGTTTTACGATATTTTTATTCTCTGTCAAGGCTTAGTGCCATTTTTTATTTTTCAAAAAACAATTTATTAAAAATAAAATTTAAAGATTTTTTCTAAAAAATTTGCTTTTACCATGATTTTGAAATTACCTTTGTGACCGTACAGCGATGGTGTGGATTCGTTTCCAATTTAGTTTCCCACCTTCTTTTTCGTTTGTACAAAAAAACACATATCAAAAAAATTACCACTCTGGTATTTTTTTGCAGGAGGTGATTCTAACTTCCGAAAAAAATTTTCACAAACAAATTTTATGGGTCTGCATCCATAAGTATTGGATGCTTTTAGGTACTTTATTTTTGGTATGCCTATATCAAAAAATCCCCTTTTTGTTACCTACCGCATAGCTCTTGATGGTAAGGCTATCTTCCTCTCAACGGAAATAGTCTCTACGAATCAACAGGACTACATACACACGACTATGAGTAAAACGATTTCATTCATCAGCCCAAAGGGGGGCGTCGGAAAAACGACCGTTTCTATCTTATTCGCCAACATGTTCTATTTTCAATTCGGTTGGAATATTGTTGTTATTGATGCAGACTATCCTCAGAATAGTTTAGCCAAAAGACGAAAGAAGGAACTGGCAGAAATGGCGGAAAATCCTCGATTGAAAAAGTTGTATGATATGCTTTATGCAGAAAGAGCGCCCTACCCTATCGTTGCTACCGATATCGCCTCCTGTCCAAATCGCATTGCAGAATGGAAAGATAAAGTAGATTTAATTTTGGTGGACATAACGGGGACTTTGAATAATCCTAATTTGTACGACCTACTTTTAGAAATCAATCATTTCTTGATTCCTGTTCGACAAGATGAATTCTCCCTTATCTCTGCCATTGAATTTTATGTAACGCTTTTCAAAAATGTGCGCCCAGATAGTACTTGTTTTCAAGACTGTCAGCTCTTCTTTAACCATGTTCCACATAAGCATAATCTGCCAGCCATTTTAGCGGACATTCCAAAGCAGTTTAAATTTTTGTCTGGACATATTGCTCAACACGCAGCGTATGAACATACTTACCGAACGACCTTATATCCAATTCCAAAAGATAAAAAGGAAGGGGCTAAGTTATTTGACTTTACTCAACAATTGCATCATTTAGTAGAACCTATAACTGCTGGTTAATTTTCTAGCCTTACAGTTTTTCACCACCAATAAAAATTAGTTCAACATGAGAAAAAACTACAACAAAATTTTACAAGGCATTTCCGTTGCCGATGTGCAGATTGATAATTTCGATGAGGATACCTCAACCGCTCCTGATAAAAAAATAGCAAATGAAACAATAGAGACTAATCCATTAACAACGGTAGTAAAGAAGGTAGTTAGTTCTGAAGATACCACCTCGAAAGTAGTGGCTAAAAAAAGAGGTAAAAAGAAAAAAGGAGAACTCACGACCAAGGCAAGTGGTCGTAGGTTTAGAGGAAAAGATTATGCCTCTACTCGGATTCGTAAAGACTTGATGGCTTTACTCAAACTACTTTTCGACGAAATGACGAGTGTCGAAATCATGGACTTCATAGCTATTCAATATTTAGAAAAGAATCAAAAATTATTAACTCAAAAGGTTGTAGGAGTCAAGCTCAAACAGTAAAGTAGTTCCTATTAACTGTTCCATCCTTTTTCACTCATTAAAAATATAGCATTATGAAAGATAAAATGAAGGCCTCCCAAGTCCAACAATTGATTGATAATAATGAATTGTCAGACGAGGAATATGTAGAAGTACAAATTCCCAATTTTATGCTCAAAGTAATCACCCTACTTTTTCCCGCTAAAGACGAAGAAGAAAGTGTGCAGTTGATGGTCAAAAATCATATTGATGCCAATAAAGAAACCCTCTATAACTAATGAATCAACTGTTACTAATTATTGGATTAACTATCCTCTATTATGTAGTGCTCTATTGGTTTGACCAAAGAGGTCGAAAAGCCTTCAAAGCAAAACAACAGGCACTCATCGCAAAAACGGCTGAATTACCTGGTTTAGAAACGACCGTTGAACCTAGCTCCGATTTATTAGGCAACACTACAAATTTAGCTACTGTCAATTTTCTAGCTAGTAGAAAAGAGGAACTTGCTCCCTCCATTGGACTTTCAACAGAACTAAAAGGAAATATGAAAAAACTAGCTACTGAATTAGACATGGAAAATCCCCCTGTAACAAAAAGAAATGATTTGATGGCCACGCTAAAATCGACTACAGATATAACGACTATAAAGGAAGAAGAAACAACTGACTTTATTAACTCAATGACCAAACAGCAAAATCTGTCTAATGGACAGACAAGAATCTAACCCCTCCACCAGAGAGGCTCTTTATTCAACATCAAAAATTATTATCGAAATGAGAAATTCTACTTTTAATCCTTCTGCTATTTTAGCCGAAAAAATATTTAAACCGCTAATGGTCCTACTGCTGCTTTTTGTAGTGGTAACCGTTCAAGCACAAGATTTAGCCGACGGTCAAGCAGCCATCGAAGAGGCTGCAGATGGTATCGAAGGCTACTTTGATTCGATACAAACACTCACATTTATCATGGCTGGAATCATCGCTTTACTGGGCAGTATTCGCGTTTTCATGAAGTGGCAAATGGGTGACCCTGACGTAATGTCCTCTGCCGCCTCTTGGTTCGGTTCTGCTATTTTTCTCATCGTTGCCGTGACCGTTATTCAGTCTTTCTTTGGTATTGGTTTCATTCTTCCACTATTTGATGCTGCGTTGAATCTCGGGTCTATGTTCTTGGATACCATGACTGCTTTTCTGAAGTACATGTCTTCCTATTTAGAGGCACTTCCTAGTTTTGAAATTAGTTATTTATCAAGTATTACTCCATCAAAATTAACAATACTTCCTACCGCTATACCTGATATTGGTTTATCCGATTTAGTTATTCAATATACCCTAGTATAGTGAAAAAGAAAACCTACAAACTAAAAGATTTGTCGTACCTCGGATTGAGCTTAAATTATTTAGGTTTAATCGCAGCGACACTTCTAGTGACCATCATTACCGCCGGCATTACTTCTGTTGGCGGTAATTGGTGGATGCTTTTTTTATCACTTGCTATCGGCGGTGGCATCATCTTTTACATTTACCATACTGGAATCAAGTATGGTCAGTACGGTCTGATTATCCTGTTTGCCAAACTTTTGCAACCCAAGACTATTAAAAATGATTTTCCATTAATCGCTAAAAACTTAATCGTTGAAGAACCTGAATCTATCTGATAGAATTCCCATCTGGAAAATTGAAGGACCTTTAGCATTGAGTAAAACACAAGCTATCTCCGCTAAACTGGTTTTAAAAATGCCAGAGGCTTATTCTTTATCAGAAGGTGGTTTGGAGGATATTTATGATATGTTCAATCGGATTGTCAAAGCGATTCCGAAAGGATACATTTTACACAAACAGGATTATTATGTACCACGCACGTATCAGCGAAATGGACAAGGAACAACTTTTTTGTCTGCCGCTTACGAACGAAAATTTAACGAAAGGGAATTTCTAGAACACCGATGTTATCTGATTATTACCAAGAACCCGCTACAAGATGCTTTTACGACTAACATTCTAACGACGCTTATTTCTGGTCGCTTGGTCAAAAGAGACATTACAGATGGAATTACTGAATTTGAAAATACCATACGAAAGGTGCAGCATATTATTTCTGCAGCTGGAATTGAAAATCGCCCACTGCAGGGAAAAGAAATAGTTCAACTGCTCAATGAGTATTATAATCTAGGTAGCCGACATATTCTTCGAGACATTGCTCCTTTAAAAGATTCCATCCGGATAGGTGATAATGAAGTAGTGATTTATAATACGATTGCGGCTGATATTGAATTACCGAATGAAATTGATACAAAAGTTAATATAGACGAGTTCTTTGATAGGTCTGTTACTTATCCCATTGGTATTGGATTGGCGTACCCACATATAGTGAATACCATTATCCGCAAAAATGACCCCAATAAACTGGTCAAGGACCTTTCTCGAAAGCGAGAAAAGATTTTATCTATGACTTTTAAAAGTCGAGAAAATGAGCAACTGGTAGGAGAGTATGACAACTGCCTATCGGCTCAAATCGACTCAGGAGGATTGCTGGTTTATGTCACCCAAAATGTAATGCTTTGGGGGAAGGGTGAAACTTTAGTCAAAGCAGAAAATCACTTGAATAATGCGCTAACCAAAATGGAAGTCTTTGTCCAACGTAATTTTAATTGCGCCAATGTCTTTTGGGCTTGTACGCCTGGGAATGCGGCGGATTTGCCAGAAAGTGAATATCAGATTCAATTTTCTGATACCGCTAGTCTCTTTTTTCCAATTGAGACCAATCCTAAAAATTCAGGTATTGAGGGCATTAAACTCTCAGAACGAGATTATGGGATTCCAATTACCTTGGACTTATGGGATGTACCGATGCAAAAAGGGTGGATTACCAATCGCAATATGTTTGTACTCGGCCCTAGTGGTTCTGGTAAATCCTTCTTTGTCAATTCGATGGTTCGGCAATTATTGGAACAAGGCTATCATATCACCATTATTGATGTTGGTGGTTCTTATAAGCGCCTTTGCAATTACATGGGTGGGAAGTATTATGAATACACCGCTAAATCGAAGATGGCATTTAATCCATTCTTTGTCCCGCCTGGTAAGACCAAAAATTTGGAGGCACAGGAATCTTTGAAGACTTTGATATTTACGATTTGGAAGGGAGAGGACCAGAAGATTAGCAAGGAAGAATATACTATTCTTTCTAAGTGTATCATTGCCTATTACGAGTACCTTAATAGCGCAAATATCCCTGCTAAGTTTAACACCTTCTATGAATTTGTGACGACAGAGTTTGCGGAAATGTTACTGGAAGAAGAAAGAACCTACTTTGATTTTGTCTCCTTTAAAATGGTACTCAAACCATATTACAAAGGTGGCGAATACGATTATCTACTGAATAGCGACGAAGAGTTTTCTATTGCTGAATTAGTCTTTTGTGTTTTTGAACTCGATGAAATTAAAGACCATAAGATTATTTTCCCAGTTTTAATGCTGGTCATTATGGATGCTTTTATTACCAAGATGAGAGAATTCAAAAAGGTCAAAAAAATCATTTTGATTGAGGAAGCGTGGTCGGCTATTTCCAATGCGGGTATGGCGACCTTTTTAAAGTACTTATATAAAACGGTACGAAAATTCAACGGTTCGGTGGGCATTATCACTCAGGAACTAGAAGACATTATTGGCAATCCTTTTGTAAAAAATACGATTCTCAATAATGCGGATATACAGATACTACTCGACCAAACAAAGTATCAAACTCGATTTGATGACATTGCTAAACTACTTGGTATGACGGATTCGGAAACTAAAAAGGTGATGAGCATTAATAAAATGCCATTGGCTGGTGAACGCTCTAAAGATGTCTATATCCGATTGGGGCAAACTGGTAAAGTTTATACAACGCTAGTGCCAATGGAAGAGGTGGCTATGTACACCACCGAGGCTGCAGATTCGATAAAAATTGATGAGTTAGCCGAAAAGTACGATGATTTGGAGTATGGGATTATTAAATACTTAGATAGTAAGAATACTAACTGACCTACGTGATAAAACAGTACAGCTTGCCCAACCGCGAGCGGTTCACAAACGATGTTTGTTCACCCCCCATTTTTAAACCTTTATTATGAAAGAAATCAATTATAACAAATTAAGGGATGTTTTTAAAAGCCGACAAAAGCTATTTTTAATTGGTTTTGGTGGTTTGATTCTATTGCTAATCTTGGTTTTACCTAAAACGCAAAGAGCAAATAAGTTCCACCCCTTAACCGAAGTTAATGATGTCCATTCCGAAGGTGGTATTGATGCCCTTCGAGCGAATCTAGAAAAACTCAAAAAGGAGGCTAGTTTCAATGATTATGGTGAGCATGGCAGGAAATCTAGTTATGAGCAAATGCAGGAAGCTAAAACGGAATTAACCAAAACTGAAGAAGAAGTCCGACAAGAATTGTTAGGAGCTGTTAATCCAACGGACCAACTAGACTTTGAAAAAGAATTAGAAACGGTTTTTAATGTCGGTGAACATAAACAATTTTTCATTCGACAGATTGAAAACTGTAAAATCAAAATGGATTTAGCTGTTGTCGGTATTGGTATTATTCGGGTACATCAGGTACTTCGAGGAGAGAATCCATCTGTAAAGGAACATGACCAAGAAGAGTTTATCCGATATATCAAGGAACAAATTCAATATGCCCTTGGGGCAGAAGATAGAAACTATAAAGCTATCGTGTTTAAAGGATTAGAATCTAGCGCAGGCTAATTCAGCAGGTAGTCAAGCAGTTCACAGTAATTCAAACAAAAATTAAACAGTAAAATATGGGTAATATAGAATCAACCATTACGAAAAAATATCAATCCCTATCTAAAGGCTTGGGTACTGCTGGAATTATCCTTGGGATAATGACCCTAGTATGCTCATTGATACCAATATTTGGAATGTTAGCCATATTTCTGGGATTCATTGCTTTGATGATATGTGGAACTGGAATTGGTATTGCCATCAAACATGGTCATTCAAAAAGTAGGTTAATTACGGCACTCGTTTTAACAGGATTAGGAATCCTATTGAGCTTAATGCAATTTTCAGCTTTTGGTTAAATCATCATCGACTATGCATATAACAAAAAAGATACTTTGCTTGGTAGTATTTTTCTTTTCGGCGAATCTGGCGTTTAGTCAAGTTGCCGTTAAGGATAAAAAGCATCGTAAGTGGAGTAAAATCATGGAGGAAGTGCAAGTTGCCTCCCAAGCTATCAATACTAGAGTGACCGCTTTTGTGGGCAACATCAAAGATGTACAATCTTTTATGTCTAAAGCATCGATGGTGGTTAACGGTGTCGTAAAGAATCTTCAGCTGATTCGGGAAATTATTGAGGTTGAAAAGGATATTGCTAAACTGGTCAATCAGTCTATTGAAATCATTAGAAGTCCAAAAGATGCGGATGGAGACGGCGAAGATGATTTTGAATTCTTAGACAAGTGGAAACACATCCAGATTTTACTAGCGATTGCAGCGGAGGCAGATAATATTTTTGACATGTTCAAAAATGTAGTAGTGCGCTTAGTCATTCTTTGAAAATTAGCAAAAGAGCTAATCTACGATGCAGGAATAACTCCTGTGACATTCTGGGAAAGTAAATCTAGTAAAACAACTGTTATTAATTAAGAGGGGTATTCGTAACGCAACAAATAAATGCCATACTAAACCCATAATAAAATCTAAAAGAAAATAACAGGTTTCTAGATTTATAATTTATGTCTAAAGCAACCAGCTTATCCGAGTCTGTGAGAACAGGCTAGCGTTGGAAACAACGAGGGGAGTGTAGCATGCTGGTAAAGCGGAGATTACTCTGACAATTGGGTAAGGGTAACCCTCCGCAAGCTATACTGATATGGATAATTCTGAAAGAATGAATCTCCGGTTTGGGGGGTAATTTTTTAACCATCTGGTTATATCCCAATGAAAGAGCCAGTTAAAGAAAATAGCATTTTCTTCGATTACGTCTATGCTAACCCAGTTTTCTTTACCCGCTTACGATGAGTAAGTCTAAAACCTAAGGAGAGTCCTAAGTCAGTTTATCGTAGCAAAGAAGAACTAAGGATTGCCTAAGTCCTATAAAAGGATAACCCTGCAAGTAATGAAGGGTCTAGGGTAACGGAGTATTCATAGTACCCAAAGTTCTACTGTAATGGTGTGAGCACAGGCGGACTGTAATATGTGCCGCTGATTTTAATCTTAAAATAGGGGAAGGGATACAGGTATTTCTTGTCTATTAATCCCTTTTAAAACTTGGATAAGTTATGAAATTAGAAGAAAGATTAAAGACACTTAGTAGGTTAAATGCAAACCCTACTTTCATTAACAAACAGTTGTATAGAATGCTATACAACAAAGACTTTTACATACTGGCATATGAACGACTGAAAACTAACAAAGGGGCTATGACTGCGGGGAGTAATCCAAAAGGTAATATTGATGGCATAAACATGGATATTATTAATAAGATTATTCACCAATTGAAGGAGGAAAGTTATCAACCAAAACCTTCTAAGAGAACTTACATTACCAAAACTAACGGTAAATTAAGACCTCTAGGTCTACCCAATTTTAGAGACAAACTCGTTCAAGAATGTATTTCTATCATTCTAACCTGCATTTATGACAGCAATGAAAACCCGACATTTAGTGAAGATTCCTTTGGATTCAGACCTGGTAAAGGGTGTCATCTAGCATTAAAAAAAGGGAAGAATGCTTTTAGAGGTGTAATATGGTGTATAAAAGCTGATGTTAAAGGTTTTTTTGACAACGTAAATCACGAAATCTTAGTTAATCTCCTAAAAAGAAGAATAGACGATACACGATTTATTCGACTTATCTGGAAATTCTTAAGGTGTGGAATTGTAGAAGATGGGCAATTAAGCAAACCTAGGAAAGGTACTCCCCAAGGTGGGAATTTGAGTCCTATCCTCAGTAATATCTACCTTCATGAATTCGATATGTTCATAAATGAACTAAAGAAAACTCATGGAGTAAAAACAGAGGTTTGCCCTAAGTATCACAACATCTGCTGTCTACTTTATCATGCTAGGAAAAGGCTAAAAAACAGTAACAAAGCAACGGATAAACTATTTAACCACAAAAAGACAGAAGTAGAGAGACTTAGAAAGCTCCAACTAAATACGCCTTCTCGTAGAGTGTTAAATACTAACAAGGTCGATTTGTCCTACATCCGATATGCTGACGACTGGGTACTAGGTCTAAGATGTACTAAGAAAATGGCTAACTTAATCTACTCACAGTGTGAGCAATTCTTTAAAGAGAGTCTTAAACTAGAATGGTGCAAGGACAAGTCGAAACTTGTCCGAAGCACAAAGGAAGATGTAGAATTCCTTGGAGTCTATATGGCTTTCGTAAGTAAAAGGCAGGAGAAAATTAAAATTAAAAAACTCTCCAAATCTATTAAAGGAACTAGAAAGGTTGTCCACATGAATTTCATGAGATACGTAATGAAGAAAGCGGATGTATGCAAATCTCTTGCTGCAAAAGGCTTTCTTGACGGAAACTTCAATCCCATTAGTTGTAAGAGATTAGTAAACTTTGATGTATTTGAAATCGCCAAAGTCTATAAATCTATGATGACGGGAATCAGTAACTACTATGGATTTGTTCACAATATTGCTACGCTGAACTTCATCCACTATAAATTATTCATTTCTCTTTGCAAAACACTTGCTCATAAATTCAAGAGTTGCAAAGCAAAGATAATGAAGAAATATGGTGGGAGGATATTGACATTTGAAGGTAAAGGAAAAGCTAAACCCATAACTATTCCGATGTACGGTGGTCACACCAGAGATTTGGAAAACTTTATGATAAATGTTATCAAAAAAGATACTCAAAATTTCAAAGTATATCATAATACGATAACATCTAGCTGGCTAAACCTAAATAAATGCTGTATCTGTAATAAAGAAGGATACATAGAAATGCACCATGTCAAACATATAAGAAAAATTGGACAAAAGGTTAAAGGCTTCGAATTGGTTCTAAGAAGAATTAATAGAAAGCAAATTCCTGTATGTCTTAGCTGTCATTGGAGAATCCACAATGGATTATACGATGGTCTAAACTTGGATAAAGTCGCCAATAAAGTTATGAAAGAATTAGGAATAATAAAGTGGGAAGACAGAAATCTTACTCCACAAGAACAAGCATTAATCAAATAAGGAAATATCGTGAGCCGTGTGCATTTAACGGTGCAAGCACGGTTCTAACGGAGAGTGGTTGGGTCATCATGCGTAATGGCAATGGTCTGGCTGCTTATCCAACGAGGAAGATTCAACCATCATGGATGATAAAGGAAGGTTGACTTTGATTCGAGATGCTTATAAAGATGCGAGCCGAATTAGAGCAACTATTCGTACACAGCTTAGGCGCATCAATCGTGAAGTTTACCAGTACCGACGACTAAAAAAGGAGATAGAAGTTTATGATAATTTCTTCTCGCAAGATTCATAATTTGTTTTCATAGGTGTGTGTAATGGGAAGGCTTTTCGAGTGGCCTTCCCTACTACTCCATTTGATTTACCAAACTAATATTCAGTATGAAGAACCTAAGATTCAAAAGGTCTTTCCTCCTTTTGGGGCTGGTCTGCCTATTCAATGTTGCCAATGCTCCAACAATGGAGGCGCAAATTCTAGCCTCTCCCGTTTTTGATGTCGGCAATAATCTGATTGGCGGTATTCAAAAAGTAGTGATGACAGCCTCAAAGGCGATAAGGGAAGAAATTTTGCCTTGGAAAGAACGGATTTCTAAAGTACAAGACTTTTTTAAAAAGGCATCTGAAACGGTCAATTTGGTCATTCGGAATTTGAAAATGACGCATGACCTCATTGAAACAGAGGAAAAAATCAATCGGCTTTTTACTCGGTCGATTAACCAGATTAATGCCTCCGAAAATGTGCTACAGAAATGGAAGTACCAATGGATTCTAGGGCAACTCTATTGGGAGTCCCGAAATATTTTTGGTGCTTTTGACCTAGCACATAAAGAAGGGCAAGGTGTGATGGATGATGAGGGTCGGATTAGAATTATACAACAAACCTTAAAACAAGCTCGAACCATTTATCGAGCGATGAGGTCAACTATTCGGAGAGCGAATAGAGCTACTTATAAATTCGAACGACAAAAAAGGGAGTTGGAAGTTTTTAATCGCCTGTTTGGTAAAGAGAATTGATATGGAATTTCTAAGAACATACTTATGCTTAGGACTGCTATTACTAGCTCCCATTTCAATTGCTCAAATTCCTGTTGGGGCGGTGGTGGACCCTAGTTTAATAGGAAGCAATACCATTGTTTCTCTAGCAGAAGGGGTCACTAATTTCTTGCTCAAAAAGGAACGACCCTTGCAAGAAAACATCAAAAATATTCAAGAATTCTTCCGAAAAGCAGAAACGGTCGTTTCATCCGCAATTCGCAATATGAGAATGGTACGAGAAATTGTAGAAACTGAGAAAGACATTATTGAACTCTACACTCGCTCTATTAATAAATTGAACGAACCGATTGATGAAGATGGCGACGGCATAGATGATTTAGAGTTTTTGGATAAGTGGAAACAGGTACAAATTCTACTAGCTTTTACAAAAGAGGCGGCGTCCGTTTTTGAACTCTTTCAGAATCTTATCGAAAATGATGCCTTTACCATGAATGACAAAGGACGAATTATCTTTTTGGAAAAGACCTACAAAGATATGCGTCAAATCAAAAGTGCCATGAGGGCTCAACTTCGCAGAATCAATAAACAGATTTATACTTATCGACGGCAACGGCGACAATTGATGGTTTATAGTCGTCTTTTCGAAAGTTAAAAATAGATACCATGAGAAATATTACATCTTCTTTAATAGACTTCATCTCACAAAAAATCAAAGCTATGATGCGTTTAAATATAATTAAATCAATCTTTAATTTTTTCGGTTTTAAAATCAAATTTTTACTGGAAGAACCTGACTCAACACCTAATTGGTCAAAAGGAAATTGTAAAGTTATTCAACTCGAAAAATTTCAAAAGGCGAGCAAAATTCCAGATGATAGTACAAATGTAGCACACCATTCCATTGATAGCATACCACCCGAAATTAGAAGTATAATCATGTATAATATAATGGAAGCATTTTCTGCAAAACTTCCAACACCCTATCATCAAAGGAAAATAATGAGGGTTGGTAAAACGAAAAGCCATAGAAATGAAAAGTATCAAATTCTACAAAATTTAAATTAGCATCATGAACAAAGCATTCTATCTTAAAATAGGAATTCTGATAGGATTCTGTTTGCTAACTAATCCTATCTACCCACAAGTACCCATTGTAGATTATTTTGGAAGATGGTTGAGCAAAACTTCTTCAGTTGTACAACAAGCCTCTCAATTTATTAAAGAGACGGCTGCCCCATTGGTGGACACGTTTAAGAAGACCCAACAGTTTTTTCAAAAAGCACAAACTTTTGTGAGCCATGTGGTCAAGAATCTGCGCTATATCGAAAAGATTATAGAGACCCATCAGGATATTAGAAGACTATTTGACAATGCCATTACAGGACTCAATGCTAACCCCGATTTAAATGAAGATGGTATGGATGATTTGGATTTCCTAGATAAGTGGAAACATGCGCAAATTCTATTGGCCATTTCAACGGAAGCAACTTCTGTTTTTGAAATTTTCACCAATATTATTGAGCAGGACGCTTTCACAATAGATGATAAAGGCAGGGTACAAATTATCAAGGAGACGTATCAGGAAATGTTGAAATTGAAACGAGCAATGAGAGGGCAACTAAGGCGCATCAACCGAGAAGTCTATCAATATACTAGATTAAAAAAGGAAATTGAGGTGTTTGATAATTTGTTTAAAATCAAGTGACTGACTGGCTAATAGTTATCCCCCAATCCCTATTAGCTGGCAGTCACTCAAACTACTTGCTCTATGTGCAAATTTATTGCCACCATTTTAATCAACTGTCTCTTTTACATAATTGGAATAGCCCAAGTAACCACCGTCATTGATGGAGAACATAATGCCACTACGAAAATTGAGGCATTAACCGAAACGGCAGCTACTGGACTCAAACAATTTTTCGAAAGTCCCTTCATTGAAAAAATTTCTAAAGTGCAGACTTTCTTTAAAGATGCCAGTCAGTTAGTCAGTAAAATAGTTCAGAATCTTAGGATGACTCGGCAATTGATTGAAACGGAAAAAGAGATTTATGAACTCTTCATACGTTCTTTAGACCAAATTGATAAAGCCGAAGATTTCGCAGGTAAATGGCGATACCGCTGGATACTGTTACAACTCTTTAATGAATCCACTCGAATCTTTGAAGTCTTTGATATTGCTACGCAGCAGAACATGGGCATCATCGATGATAAAGGAAGAATTCTTCTAATCAAAAAAGCTTTAAAACAAGCTAAAACAGTCAAATCAGCAATGAAAACTACTGTTCGCAGAACCAATAGAGCTTGGTATAAATTGAAAAGGAATCAGAAAGAATTTGAAACGTTTGCTAAACTTTTTAAGAAATCGTGATTGGGGTTTGGTAACTGGGGATTATCATTAACCAGTTGCCAACCAAACCTGTTCCGCATTTTAATCGGAATCACAAAAACAACTTAAAATAAACATTCGCTTATGGGGGAATTTTACAATATTCAACAAGTATTAGAAATCATTAGAAACGATTTAATCACCATCGGTGCAGACATCGTTTGGGTTGGACAAGCCATTGCTGCCATTGGAGCCTTGCTCTATATCGCCAAACTTTCCTACGAAGGAATGCTAGGTGGTAATTTATTTACCCTCAGAACCCTTCGTCCTTTTGCCATTGCCTTAGTACTGGCTTTATATCCTCAATTCATGCTAGTCATTGATGGCATGGCAATGAGTGTAAATATTGCGCTAGGTACTGCCATCATCACCGATGAAGTGCGAGTCACCGAAATTTTAAAAACCCGTGACCTCAATCCTGAAACCGAAGATGACCAACACTTAATTGGCATCGAAGATATTCACGCAGAAGAAGATGCTGGTATTGCCGCTACCATTAATCGATTGACGGATGCCGTCACCGAAAACTTAAATGTTTTTAAATGGGTAGGAGAAAAATTCTATCAGGCGATGATGCGCTTTTTGGAGGAAATACTATTCCGCCTCTCTCATGCCATTCTAGTGATTATCAATTCTCTTCGGGTCTTCTTTCTGGTGGTCTTATATATCGCTGGTCCACTCGTCATTGGTATATCTGTTTTCCCAGGCTTTGAGGCGGCTTATATGAAATGGCTCGCTCGATATTTGTCTGTCCACCTCTGGCTCGGCATCGGCAATGTCTTTGAGGCGATAGCGGTCCGACTTTGGCGAATCATTGTAGAAAATGGTGGTTTTTGGACTAAGGGGTTAGGTTTAGAAGATACCGTTAACTCAGTAATCCTTACCCAATGGGCTTGGATGTTTTTATTGATTCTAATTGTGGGTTATATCACCGTCCCTATTGTGGCAGGTTGGGTTATCTCTGGTGCAGGTATTGGCCAAAGTGGAGCTTTATTGTCTGCTGCAATTGGCAAAGGTGCAGTCGGAACTGGTAGGGCTGTTGTCAAAGGAGTTGAAAGAGCTAGGTATAATCCGAATAAGTGATTAGTAATTGGTTTTTGGACTAGTCCCCAATCAACTAATCACCATTCACCAGCTCATGATAAACATTCGCTTGCTAAATCAACGTCCATGATGGACATTCGCTTATGAAAGAACTATTTCTAAAAATTATAGGTGTCCCTCCAAAAAAGGAAGTTGATGCAGAACAACCAACAACTGAAGGGGAAATTGAAACACCACTTAATACTAAAAGATTACACAGCCTTATGAATATTGATACTGCTTTCAGGCAAACTCGACTCATTGCTATCCTAACGCTCATTAGTTCTTTTCTCTTTTGTGCAATGGTGATGGTTGTGGCTATGAATATGGTCACCAAAGGGAAAGGTAAAATCTACATTACCAATGGTTACGGCAACACTTTAACTGCTTATCAAATCGCTGCTAATGAAAATCGAAAAGCAGAGGTCAAAGCACAGGTTCGGAATTTTCATGCCTTATTATATGATATCACTCCTAATCCTGATGAAATCAAAGAAAAGGTGGACCAGGTGCTATTAATGGGTGACGCATCGGTTAAAGCCTTTATGGATAAAAGAGGAGATAGCTATTACAAAAAACTGATTTCGTCTAGTGTAGAAATCAAATATGAATTAGATTCCATCAAAGTCAATATTGATGTTTATCCCTACAAAGCGGTACAGTATGGAAAAGAAATCGTGCAAACCCAAGTTGGTTTTCTGGTTAAAAATCTAATTACCTCTTTGGATTTAAGAGAGGTCGCCCGTTCCGATGATAATCCACATGGTTTACTAATTGGTGGATTTGAAGTCCATAAAAATAACCGCATTCAATTTGTGGAAATGAATAAATAGAACCGAGAGTAGAGAGCAGAGATTAGAGACGGCAAGCAGCAATCTCTCTTATCTCTTCTCGCCTCCCTGCCTCTATCGGCAGGCAGGTCTAATCTTAAAAATTATGAGCAAACTAACACAACTTTTTAAAGGAACAAGTGGAGGTGTTCCCAAAATCCTATTTGTACTACCTTTTGTAATTATAACATTTGGAGGGATAATCTATTTAACGACCAATCTCCAAAAAGGAACGGTTAAGAAAAAGGTGCAAGCCGCATCTATGGCGGTTGGTTTACAAGATGACATTAATTACATCTCTACCAAAACCAAAGCTAGTGAGGTCTTTGCCCTCTCCAAAAAGGAAATGATAAAAGCTGAAAAGAGTGAAAGCTTTCTGATGGCAAGAGCCAAAAGAAAGTTGGACAAATCTGTTTTCTCGGAAAGCATGGGTGTAAATGATGAAACGTTAGCTGGTTTTGATGCCGACCTCTCTCCTACCCTATCGGATAATCCAGAAACTATACCCGGCGTTTCTACTACCCATATGGAAGTTGATTCGATTCAGGCAACTGACGACCTTAATTTTCTGATGAATAAAATCAAGGAAGATAAAAAAAGCAAATATCATATTTTAGAAGAACAAAGAAAACAGCGTTTAGCCAATGCTAAATTAGAGAATAAACGAAAACGAGAATCCTTAGACCAAAGTACGCTAAGTGCCGAGGCTGCTGCTTATCAAAAAGGATTAGCAGATAGTCAAAAACGATATGATGCTTTTCATGGTACAAGTACTCAAGGTTCAACTAAGCCTAACAATAAAAAATCAAAAAAGAATGGGCTTTCCTTCAGTACGACTACTGGTCTAAAAGATGACTTGAACTTAAACGTCAAAAAAGTACCAGTTATTAATTCCGATAATTTAACGCCTATTGACCCTTTAGCGGCACAAGCTAAAGCATTAAAAGCAGTTATTGACCAAAAACAGAAATTTAGAACGGGAGATAAAATTCAGTTGCGAATCTTGGAGGCTGGTGTATATGGACAATTTGGTATTCCCAAAAACACCTTATTATATGGTATCTGCTCCATTAGTAGCAATCGACTTTTTGTTAATATCTCTTCCATCAATCTCAACGGTAAAGTTATCCCCTCTTCTCTATCCGCTTATGATTTGGATGGTATTCCAGGCATTTATATTGATGGAGCGTACCAAGATGCTACTAAACAAGCCATCAATCAAGGTTTAGCTGATGCTGGTAATCTTGGTTTAAGAAACACCCTTGGAAACTTATCTATTAGGCTGGGTAGAAAAGCCAATCAAAAACAAACTGCTTTTGTTCCTGCTGGATATCAGGTGTTGCTTTACGATTCACAGCACCTTTAAATAATCTTCAATATGAGAAAACTAACATTTTTAGGGGTAGGGTTACTCTGCGCTATGCAACTCCTTGGTCAAAACACTATCATCCAAATTATGGAAAATCAAACTTCCCATTTGGTTTTTCCTTCCGATATTATCTATACCGATATTGGAGATAATGAAAACTACATTATTAGCTATACCAATAATATTTTACGGGTAAAAGGTGTCAGAACAAATAAGCAGACTAACTTAACGGTACTAACGAAAGACCAACGTTTCTATTCGTTTTTTGTCATGCACTTTGATAACCCACAACTCAATTACTTTATTACTACCAGAATGGCTATTAAAGTGTTAGAGCATACGGATAATAAATCACCACCTCTTGTTCCTACGTCTGCTAAGGCTACCTCCAAAACAGAAATTAGAAGGGTCAATTTACCTGTTCGTAAACATTCCAATACGGCTACTATTGATGACAACCCTGCCCGCCCAAAGCAGTCGGGCAGGTTATTCGATAAAGCGGTCTCTTTACTGCAGAAACCTCATTTGTTCGATTACATCGGTGCCAGTCATGGAGACATTCAACTCAAAGTAACAGGTATCTACCATAGCTTAGATAATTGCTTTTTAGTCTATGAAATTAGAAACCGAGGAGCAATTCCCTATGATATTTCTTACGTAGAATTTGGTATCAAAGAACGAAAGCGCCCTAAAAAGGCAGCACTACATGAACATCAGTTAGCCCCCCTTTTTACCGTCAAAGAAGATATTACCAGGGTACTCCCCTATCAAGTTAATGAATATGTAGCCGTATTTGGCAAAGTTACTGTTCCCAATGACCGCCTGTTTTATATGGAGGTCGTCGAGGATGGTCGAAATATTACGCTGGATATTCTTTTTCATAAACTGCCTATCAAACGGTTAAGATGAGGTTATTAAAATTAATTCTGTTGGGTGGGGTAATCCTATTGTCCAATAAAATAGTGGGGCAAGAACATTTAGCAAGAACACTTTCAATTACGCCCGCAACGCCACTAAATGGAAAAGGATTTAACTTAACCATACACTATCACTTGAATAGTTTTGATGAATTTAGAGGTGGTTTTATGATACATGATTATAGGCATTCTGATACTTTGAGATTAGCCACGAACCTACTTAGTTTGGATTATGTCAAAGGATTCAAATTCAAAAAGGAGCAACTCGCTACCTTCGGCTACTATTTGGGAATCGGGCTATTTACAGGAAAAGAACAACCACTACCAGATAATCAGGCTAAACAAACTATTTTTGGGGTTCGCCCTTTTGTTGAATTAGAATGGGTAGCACTACCTCAATTAACGCTAATCAGTAGAGTCGGATACACTTTTGCTTTTGCTGATAAAGCCAGTAAAAACCTAGAATTAGTTATTGGAACTAGGCTTTACTTTTAAAGTCTTCGCTTTTTAGAACAACATTGAATCATTTTCAGGAAGGAATTACACATTCTTTACCCTGATACACTAATGCCCTTTGGGTAATTTTTCAACCAATCCATTTCTGGATTTTTAAACGAAAAAAATGAACTACACACAACCATTTCAGCCTTTTTTATTCCTATTTGTTTTGATGTTTTTGGGTACTCCCCCCATCAATGCTCAAAACTATTTTTCTAATACTTGTGAAAATTTAACCTTTCGTACCTCTTCCAATACCCTCCAAATATCAGGGTTAACTAATGGTTATAATAAAGTTGAAATTATTGGTGCGCCAACCGATTGGAAAATCGTGGAAGTTTGCACTTACTGCGATTCCGAACAACTCATCCCTAATCTCGCCGATGGAGATTACACCGTTAAGGTTAATATGAATACCCAAACTGGTGGTTACTGCTATCGGGAAGAAAAAATTTCAATTAATGCTAACGATGGCCCTCCAGCAACAAGCATTATTGGTGAACTTAATTGTCAAAACTTAACCTTCTTCGGTGGGTATAATCAAATTGAATTAAGTGGACTGACTGCCCATTATAACAAAGTCCAAATTATAGGACAACCTACCAACTGGCAGGTCCAAACACTTTGCGATGGCAATTGCTTAGAATATCAATTGAGTGAATATCTTCCTGCGGGTAGCTATACCGTTAAGGTCAACCAAAAAGATAGAAACGGCAGACATTGTTATCAGGAGGAAAAAATTACGGTGCAAGAATCCGATGGCACACCAAATCAATTACCCACAGAAAATGATATTAGTTGTGACTTCCTTACTTTCCGAGGTTCATCAGGTCAAATTTACATTGATGGCTTAACTGCTTTTCACAATAAAGTAGAGTACATAGGAGTAGGTACCAATTGGCGAGTCATCACGCTTTGTGACGGGGATTGCTATTCGGATGAACGTATTTTTGATTTACCAGAGGGGTACTACAAGGTAAAGGTTAATCAACGGGGAATTGATGGTAGCTACTGTTATAGGGAGAATTTAGTTCAGGTTTATCGAAGTAGTACCAATCGAAACAGTTTAGCTCATCAAGATGGACTAGTATTATATCCAAATCCCGTTAGAAAAAAATTGAACTTAACGCTGAGTAGTTTTGAAGAACCTGTTGAACTAAAAATTTACAATGCTTTTGGACATTTGGTAAAAACAATTCCAAAACAAACTATTGGTGACAATACCTCGATTGATTTGACTAGTTTTGAAAATGGACTTTATCTACTTTCCATTTTTAGGGGCAATTCAAAAGTTGTTAGCAAACGTTTTCTAGTAGAACATTTGAGGTAACAATAAGCGTCGTTTGTAAAAAACTTGGCGGCTTAAATATCATACTCATAGCGTACTTAAAAAGATTTGGTAGCAACCAGTACTACCCTGATATACCTATGCCTTAATTTCGTCGCCAAGTTTTCTTTTTCTATGAATTCAATTGAATTCATTACCGATACTAAAAGTAGTATTTGGTCTTAAAAAATTGATTTAAAACGTCCTTTTTTAAGACTTTTTAAGTCTTCTTTTAGTCTTGTATATTTTGCAAGCAAATTTTAAAAGGCAAAATTACGAGTCATAAAATACTAATAATCAGCAAATTAAACCCTATATGTGTACATAAACAGGACTAGTGATATGAGTACATGTTCAGGACTAATTTTAAGCCTTATGTGTACACAAACAGGACTACAAACACCCTAAATGGGTACACAAACAGGGTCATACGGGTACAAGTTCAGGACTAAGGGGTACACAAACAGGATTCAAAAACCAATATGAGTACATGTTCAGGACGTTACTCATTATTCACTTCAAAAAATTCAAACAACTATGTCAGCACCATTCAATACCAATATTGCCCGCATGGATAACCGATTCGTTTTTCATGCTCGTTATAATCTAAGTGCCAAAGAGGCCAAAATTATTCTCTTCTTAATTTCTAGAATTGACCCACTTCGACAGCAAAACCTCATCGAACAGACTATTTCGGTCAAAGAACTGGAAAGCTTCCTCAAAAAAGATGCTAAACGTTGGGGTAGTTTTTACAAGGAATTGCGCTTAATCCGAGATAGTTTGGTTAGAAAAGGGATATATATTCCCACAGAAATTCAAATAGAAGGAAAGCATTTTGATGGTTACATCAACTGGTTTCAAGAAATTATGCCTGTTTATGATGAAGCAGGGAATATTGCCCTACGATTTTTATTTGCACAATCCTTGCAGCCATTTTTGCTCAATTTAAAGCAATATGTGGCAATTAACTTGGAAGAGGTCATTGCCTTAAAATCCTCTTTCTCCATCCGTATCTTTCAAATATTTCGAGCCTATCGGGATAAATTTGCCAAACATCAACAAAAATCGAAAATCAAATATGAGTTAGACGACTTAAAAACACTTTTGGGTATTGCTAATAAATACCATGATTACCGAAATTTCAAAAAAAGAATACTCGATGGTATTTGTAAAGAAATCAATCAAAAAACCTCTTTGTCGGTCAACTATCATCCAATCAAAGAAGGACGACAAGTCAAAAGCATTCAATTTGAATTTTGGGAAAAACGCAAAGTTGTGGCCAATGCCAAAACTAGAACCGTGGTTCAAAAGCAACACTCCCCCATACAGACACCACCCACCTTATCGAAGCCAAGTAGCCAAAAAAAAACAGTAGAAGATTTGAGTTTCGCGGGTTTAAAAGCTTTTCAGCTATTGACTAGATATGGCGTAAAAATTCCATTAGCGCTAGATATGGTCGCTAAAGTTCAAGGTAGCGAAATCATTGGTTTCCAGGATTGGTATTTTGAAGAGGTCATCCGAATCTTTGAATCTAAAACCAATCAAACGACTGCTGCTGCCAAGACGGGTACTTTAGTTAATTGGTTTTTGAAAAAACGAATTTTTGAACAGGGTGACCATTTTGCGGTGATTATGGAACGATTGCAGGGGCGGAAAAAGAAACTTCAAACCGAGCAAAATCAAATTTGGGACAATAGAATCATAGCTAAAGGTATAACAGCAGAAACTTTCCGAAATTTGATTCAAACCAAACAATAGGTGTTTATGTCATTCAAGAAGGTTGTTCTTAGGTGTAACAACCTTCAAACCTGTTTTCTTTTCAAATCGCTTAAGAGACTCGCCAGCTATTTCCCCTGCTTGTCTTGCTGCTCGTTCGTTTTCGCCATAACCTTTTGCGCCTGTTTTTTCAGAAATTTCTTTAGCAGATACTTCTGCTAGGATAATATAGACTAATTCATAGGATAGGCAGCCAAAGCCGTGAACGCCAATATACATTGCTGTTTATTTACTGTGACTTCAACAACCCTCCCCCGAACCACGCATGCACCTTTTCGATGCACGTGGCTCTCCAGTATTAGTACGTTTTAGTCCTTCGTATTCGTCTATTTACGTTATTGGTATTTTATAATACCTAGATTCCCCATGATAATACCTGATAATTCTTTCAAATCAACACCGTCATATTTGCCGTTGTGGATTTTCCAATGACAGGAATGGCATACTGGAAGTTGTTTGCGATTGACAGCACCCATGACTTTTTCAAATCCTCGGTACTTAATCCCTTGTCTCTTAATATGTCGTACATGGTGAATCTGTACTCGGTCATCAGACCGACAGATGCAACAATTATATTCTCTTAGATAAGACTTTGTGTCGCCCAATCCTTTAAAAAATATAGCGTTCCAGTTTAACTTCACGTCTGCTTTGAAAGCATTTGCATCCCTTCTTAGCTTAGAAGTTAAAGTGATTGTAACGACTTTTTTTTCTATCACCCCTCCATAATTTGATAGGCTTTCCATACTTCTTAAGTATTCCTCTCACGCTGGACTTATATTTAGAAGCAAGTGTTCTAGCGCATGATAGTCCTAGAAGATGATTAATTCTATTAAGTCCTTTTATATTGTGTACGAATCTATAGTAGTTGTTAATTCCATTTATGATGCTTTGATAGTACAGTCCTATCTCATAATCATCTCGTCCTATTATTAATCCAAGATGAGTTGCGTCATATCCAGCTTTTGTTTTCTTGAGCAGTCCCTTGTGATATAATCTGGTTAGGATTTTATCCGTTGGGAATACAAAAGTAATCATAGCTTTAGGAACTACCCGTTTCCGTACATTAATACTATTCACCTTTACATACTTATATCTTATCTGTTTAGGTTTAACGAAAACCACATTAATACCTAGATATTCATGCGGCTGGTCGTAACTTCTTGATAAATATGATTTGGTCGTATTCCATTCCAGCTTTAATGTCTCTTTGAAAAATTTTAAACACTCGTCATAGACATATTTTGCTTGGGTAATATTACCTTTGATACCTAATATCCAGTCATCTGCATACCTTGTGTACCTTAAACCAAATAAGTTCTTTTCCACGTCGTAGAATTTCACAGAATCAGTCTTATCTTGCATTGACTTTGAGCGTTTCAACATAAGTAAATTTGCTCGATAGTCGTTAGACCCCTTTTCTGACGTCTTTAACGCTTTGCGATATTTAGCCATCCTCTTTTCATTCCTTGCATAGAAGCGATTGGTTTTTGGTTTCAAGAAGTGTTTAGCCCTAAGTGATTCGATAAACATATCAAATTCATGGAGGTAAATATTAGCTAAGACGGGAGAAGCAATACCTCCTTGCGGTGTACCTTGGTAAGTTTTGTAAAACTTATATTTTCTTCTTCCGATGAACGTTTTACCGTTTTCATCCTCTACTAATATTCCTGCTCTTAGGAATTTCCAAATCAAGTTCAAGAATCTTTCGTCCTTAATCCTTTTTCGTAAGATATTAATCAATGTATGATGGTCCACGTTGTCAAACGAACAGTAAACTTAATACCCCCTTCGACAACCCAACTTTGGAGGAACTACCAAAGGAAGAAGTAGAGATAACTAATCCTACCCATCCGCTATTCGGACAAATTTTTCCAATTATTTCAGTAAGCAGCCCACCTATTGGTGAAGCTCATGTATTTATTGAGTATCGAGTGTTTATCATGCTAAAAATTCCAATATCGGCAACCAACTTAGGAACAGCTCCTTTTACATTATCTACCAAATTGTCCTTATCCTCCTTGAAAGAAATAATCAAATTATTTAAGGAGACTAAGGAACTATGCCACATCGACCTAAAGGAATCTTCCAAAACTTACCAAAACCCCTCCAAGCAGAAATCAAGGAGGAAATCGTAAACCTATTTCAACAAATCATTTATGACTACATCACAAAACATTCAGGCACATCACCTGAACCGAAAAGCAATCATTTATATTCGGCAATCCAGCCCAAATCAAGTAATAAACAATCAGGAGAGCCTTCGCCTTCAGTACGGACTAAAAGAAAGAGCCATAAATCTGGGCTGGCAGGAAAGAAGCATTGAAATTATTGATGCTGACCTTGGAGTATCAGGAGCAAGTGCCCATCATCGCAAAGGATTTAAAGATATGTTAAGCAAAGTAGCACTAGGAGAAATTGGAATCATTTTATCTGTTGAGGTCACTCGTTTGAGCCGTAATTGTTCTGACTGGTATCCACTACTAGATATTTGTGGCTACAGTAAATGTTTAATTGCTGATAATGATGGTATTTACGATCCTGGTACACCTAATGGTCGACTTTTACTTGGTCTAAAAGGACAACTATCTGAATTAGAGCTATATACGATAAAAAGTCGAATGACTGCAGGTTTAATTAATAAAGCTAAACGTGGAGAGTTGGCACTTAAACTTCCTACTGGATTGGTTCGAGATGAACAAGGCGTAGTTAGTAAAGACCCAAATCTAGAAGTTCAAAGTCGATTAGATTTATTGTTTGCGACTTTTCTGCGGCTAGGTTCAGCGGCTAAAGTTGTCCGATATTTCAATGAACATCATTTTGAATTACCTCGTCGAAATAACCACGGGGATTTGGTTTGGAAAAGACCTGCTGTTAGTGCAATCTTATCGACACTAAAGAACCCTGCTTATACAGGCACTTTTGTCTATGGTCGTCGCCAATATCTTGCTCAAAAGGCAGATAAATATAAAAAAGCACAAATACCTCTTCCTATAGACCAATGGAAAATAGTGGTCAAGGATAAGTATCCAGCATATATTAGTTGGGACACCTTCCTAAAAATACAGGCAAAACTAAAAGATAATTATGCGGAATATGACCGTAATAAATCAAGAGGTATTCCTCGTCCCGGTGCGGTGTTACTTCATGGTATCATTTACTGTGGGAAATGTGGTCATAAAATGCAAGTGCAATATAGTGGTGGCAACCAATATCTTTGTAATCACTTGTCTCAGCAGTATCTAATACCAGTTTGCCAACGTTTCCGAGCAGACCCTGTAGATGCCAAAGTTGTTGAAAATTTCTTTGAAGCACTTTCTTCAGTAGAAATTGATGCTTATGCTCGTGTCCTAGGTAAGCTAAAAACTACAGAAAAAGAAACTCAACTAGCCGAGCAGCAACAAATACAACGACTTAGTTATCAGGCAAATTTGGCTCAACGACAATATCAAAAAGTTGACCCCGACAACCGCTTAGTTGCAGCAGAGCTGGAAGCCCGATGGGAACAAAGTTTAAGAGACCTTAAACATGCCCAGCAAGTCATAGAAAAAAACAAACCAATCGTCGAACAATTTCAATTACCGAAAGAGTTGATTCAAACATTTAAGGCAATTGGGCAACATTTACCTGAAATTTGGAAAGACCCTCATTTACTTACAACCACTAAAAAAGAATTATTACGTTCTTTAATTGAGAAGGTAGTTGTTAATCGAGTTAAAAGAGACCAAATACAAATCCGAACTGTGTGGAAAGGAGGCGCAAGTACGACTAACCTTATTAATATTAATGTTGGTTCTTTTGCTGACCTTTCTAATGCAAAGGAAATGGAAGATCAAATAGTCAACCTGGCAGAAAAAGGAATATCTGACCAGCAAATTGCACTCAAACTTACTCAGCAAGGATACCGTTCTCCTATGAAGGAAACAGTATTAACTAGCACCGTAAGAACAATTCGTTTAAAACATCGAATCTTAATAAATCCCAGCCAATCTCATCCTCGTAAGGTTGCTGGATATTTAACCGTTAGTCAATTGACCAAAAAATTGCAAGTTCGTAATTATTGGATTTATGATCGGATAAATAACCAATCCATTCAAATTTCAAAAAACACAGAGACAGGAGGGTATTTATTCCCCGACACACTCCAAACTATCGAAAAGTTATTAAAAATTAAGGCTGGAACGGTAGAAAATGTACAATTTTAACTACCTTCCATTATTATTTAACCCTACCCATACTCAAAATATGGGTTATAGAATATGCATCAAGATGCCTAATCGAAAAATCCTTTAATGTCAGCCTTTATCACATAGTTAACACCGCTAAAGTGTTCTTTCATCATTTTTAAAGCTGTATGACAACTTCTTCCTTGACGAAATCCATGTGATTCATTAATGAAAGTAGGTTTATAAGGATTGTCATAGATACATTCTAATATGCGAGTAACGCATTGTTGTACCAGTTTTTCCTCAAAATCTGGTAGACCAAGAGGACGCACCCCTCCATTAGGCTTTAAAATGTAGGATCTTCTACAAGGTCGAGGATTGAAAGAACCATTACGCAATTGGTTAATAATCTTTCCAATCTTAGGCATTGTAATTCCATCTACACTCGTTTTAGCTGACCCTTTGGTGGATAATCCAGCGTTAGGTCTAATGGATTCATAAGCCATTATAAACATCTCTTCGTTGTATAGCATTCTATACAAGTCTTTGTTAACGTAATTAGAATTGCGATTACGCTTTGCTAATCCGTCTAACTTCATTTTAACTTTATTAATGGCATTCACCATAAGTTAAACTTATTTAGTTAGAAGATGATACCATTTAAAAATGGCATCTAATACCTGCTCCACTTCCCCTACTCGGATGACCTAATCAATGATGGTCTTCCAAGTTAACAACACACATTACAGTCTGTCTATGCTGAACTCATTACAAGTCAACCTTGGGTACTATTAGAACTCTGTTACCATATTCCATTACAGAACTTAGGCAATCCCGTGTTTATACATTTTTCCGTTGGTTTCCACTTAGGTATCTGCTTAGGTCGTTTACATCCTTTCTTTGGAGTTCTGGAATCGTATTAGCTTAGGTAGGGAACCATGGAATCCCTAACTATACAATTCATAACGGTCTTACACCCGCTTTCCGTTATCGTCATGTCTTTACGCAGATTTGACCACAGATTCAACATATTTAGCTTTACCATATAGAAACATAGCTCGATGCTGCTAACCTTATCGGGTTCATAGTTTGACAGCACCTTTACTGACATGCTACACTCACGCCTCTATTTCTAGAGGTCGCTAAGTCAGTTACTTTACACATATCAAAGAACATTCTAACAGATAATTCCGTCCGAATCATTCCTAAAGAATGAACTAATTTTGCTAAAATGCGGCTGCTCTATGCAGCTACGGAAAACGCACCGACACGGCGCAACATGCCGGACATATTATCTCTAATATTATGCTTTTGTGCTAGTCCTTTTAATTTTTTATGCTCTGCAACAGAAAGGTCAAAAGTTCCTTTAGACAAGATATTTGTCAAAAAAGCGAACTCTTGGCTGGAAGTAACTCCCGATTCTTGCCATCTTTCCGTCAATTCTTTTCTAGTTTCTACACTTCTTACCCTAGCAGATATCCAATGGTCGGACATTCCTCTATCTCTGTAATGGTCATAGAATTTCTCTATCAGTAATTCTGGATTTTCGGTTTCAGAGATATTCTGTTCTCCTGCGTTAGCTAACCACATTTTAAAAGGTTCAACGCTTGGAGAAGGAATAGATTGAATCAAGCGAAGTACCCCTTCCCTATTAAGGCAATCTGTAAAGCGCATTTTTCCATCTGATGCTTCCAATTTGAACTGTCCGATATTTTCGGACAGTTCGCTACCCTCTCTATTCAATTTGCTTTTTAAGTCTGACCAGTACTTTCTTGGGGCACTTGCATTAGTTAAAATAGCTATAATATCTATCACAGAATACCAAGTATCGCCATTGGATTCAATGGTGCGAATAGCTCGATTCTGAAAATTTAACAACTCCATGTTTGTTTGTTTTAGTTTTAAAAAATCGATTTATTTTAATTTGTTTATTGCAAATTCTAAATTTTCGATTTTTTCCTGATAATGGTCCAAAATATCCTTGAATTGAATCTCTTCTTGTTTTACTATATTACTAATGACTAAAGTTCTAAGCTGTCTATCTTTTCTAAAATCTTCTACTGTAAGTGGTCGGTCTAACTCTTTTTCTTTAGTCCGAATTATAGCAGAGGTAAGAATATCTTTCTTGATGGTATGGATAGCTCGATTCGTCACTTCTTCATCTTTTGCGGTAATTTCCTTTATTCGCTCATTAACTTTTAGTGCAAATTCATCTTTGAGTACATCCAACTCTTTTTTTAAGACCGCTTTTTGAGCCGCTTTTTCTTCTTTTAATTGTTTCTTTTTCTCAATAGCCTCCTTTTCATCAATGTATTTGTTTTTTAAAGCTTTGATAAAAAAACCAGAAACGCTTTTGGTAATCACTTGATTAAATTTAGCCCTTCTTGTTACCCTTATTGCTTGTTCAATATCCGCTTGATTATACTTACTAGAATTGAGCATTCTAATAAATACGGAGGGCGTTACGCCAAAAGAAGTAACTGTTTCTTCAAATTGATTAAACAATTTATCTGCCTCCGTCTCTTTGATTTCTTCCGTTTCAATAACTTGTGCATCTATAGTATCTTCAAATAATACTCCTTGAATAGGCTCTCCTCTAATCACCGCTATTTCCTTTCGACTTTTGGCCCTAATTGGAAATTTCAAAGCCACAACTTTCCTACCTTCTTTTATCTTTTCAATTTCGTCAATTGGAATCGTTAAATCTGTAAATTTATTAATAGCTTTAACTGATGCGATAATAACTCGTTGGTATAAAGTTGAAAACCTAGGGTACTCATCCGTTATCAAAAACATATCTTTCAAAATATCAATACGGATGGTACGCCAACCTTTATATTCTTCTTGTTTGAATAATTCGTAAAACCTCATCGAATAAGGTTTTAGTTTTTCAATATTCCTTAAATCATAAGAAGTATAACGCGTCTCATTAGGGTCAAAATTCTTCTTAACATATAATAAGAAAGGTAGCATTTCTTGATGAATCTTTACATCCACATATTCTTGCTTTTCTATTCCTTTGCCACTTTGCCCTTCTTCCAAATAATCAACAAAGGCAAATAAGTTATACTCTCGTCCTCTACGAAATTCATCTTTGGTCCATCCAATGTATACAGGTTTCTTGTTGAGACTTCTCGCAGCTTTTCTTAAAAGGTCATATGACTGATTAGACTTTAAGTGAAAATTCTTCTTAATGTCTTTGAACCAGACTCTATATACCTTGTCATCTTCATCTGTCTTACTTATCATTGTCACAAGCGAACGGAAAAACCGTTCTTCCCATACATCGAACATATATTTAGCTTCCACTAACTCATTGGACTTGACAACAAGTTTAATTGCGTCTCCTCTTTTACTAATGTTTTTCTTCTTACGAGGCATAGTAGTATGTTTATATAAGGTAACAAAAATGGGACATATTCTATTTTTGTATCTTTAAAAGTAGCATTATTGGGAGAATATGTATGATTTATAGGTAAATAAAGACTATTTGAGCATAAAGGTAGCAAAAATGGGATAGAAAAGCATGTATTTTAAAGAGCTATCCCATTTTTGCTACTAATCTACCCAATTTCGCTACCTTTTGTCCCAAAAATGCTACTGTACTTCCCAAAAATGCTACCTTTTGTCCCATTTTTGCTACTTTTACCTTCGGAATTCATTGTTCCTCAGGTAGTTAGAAAGGGTCTAATCTTAAAAGAAAACTAAAGATTAAAATAACAACAACATAAGAAGAAGTTATTGTTGATTTTTTTTGATTAAAAAAAGTTATCAGAGGTAAGCAAAGGCAAATAATCAGATGTGTAACTTTATTTTACTTTTTTATATTTTTCTAAAACAGAAATTTACATCTGAGTAACCATAAAATATATCTGAATACAACTTAAACTATTTTCAAAGATTGAACGTTCAGTCAAACATCGCTTTCAATTTACTGAAACGCTTTGTTCTCAAAGCAGAATGCAAAAGGAGTTCTATAAGAATATACTGCAAAATGTAATTACTGCGAAATGTATAAAGTGATAGTCCTACTCTTCCATGTCTAAATCAATTCTTGCCAAATCTAGTATGTAACTCTTCATGGTAATACCAGCTCTATATGTCTTCATTTTAATAGCAGCATGAAGTTCTAGCGGAATATCAATAGTTACTCGTTTAACTTTTCCTTGTGTGCTATGAATTTTACTTACTTGCTTTTCTGTTGCCTCTATATCGGTTTCTGTAATTTCTGTTTTCTTAATTGGGACTTTCTTTGTTAGTTTCATAGTGTCACGCAAACTCGTTTTTCCTTTAGCCATAGTCCTTAAATTTTATAGATTAGTAAAAATTTCTTTAATCTCATTGGTTACTTGGATAATTTCATCCTTTGCTTTTGGGTCTTTGTATTCGTAAACGCCTAATCCTTCAATAACTGCTTGCTTATAGGCTACACGGCTTTTTAAGGAATTATTCAGGGTTTTAATGTCCAAATCCCCCAAAACATCTTTAACCTCTTTATTAAGGTTAATTTTACTACTGTATTGATTCAAAATAAAATAAGCAGGAATATCTGCCTCCTTTTGGTCCTTAGCATCCTCATAACGCTCAACAAACTGTTCAGTAGCCCATATATCTAACCCACTCGGAAGAATCGGAACAATGATAATATCTCCAAGTAATAATATCTTACTAGTCACTTTAGATAAGGAGGGCGTACCATCAATAACGACAATTTCATAATCATCATTTAAATGTTTGACATTACTAGAAAGCATCTTTCCGTCTGGAATACCAAAAACTGCTACTCCAGGTAAACTTTCATCTCTAAAAGTAGACCATCGCAAAGAACTCTGGTTGGTATCGGCGTCAACAATGCAAACTTTATATCCTGTATGAGCTAAACAAACGGCAAGATTTTGGGCAATGGTAGATTTTCCTACCCCACCCTTTAAGCTAGTTACTGAAATAATCATAGTGAATTAAATGATGTAGTTTTCTAAATCAAAATCAGGCGCAAAATAGGAACAAATTATTAAACTGCAAAACATTTTTGATGCAAAATGTAATTACTGCACAACATTTTTGATGCAAAACGTAAAAACTTAAATACTGCAAAATGTAAAAACTGCATTTTTGAACATTTTGAAGAAATGAAATTACAAAGCTCTACCAATTCCAATTATATCATTCTGAATTTATTCCAAATCAAGCAATCTAGTAATTCAAATTTGAGTATTTTTTTCTTCCTACTTCTATTCAAGGCTCATATATTTGATTTAACGAGACTTTTTTAATCAGATGATTAACTACTCGACATTAACTATAATCTAGATTTAAGACCGCTTATTTTCGCTTAAAATGGCATTCACTACTTTTATTTCTTTTTGTTAAAAAAGTATAAAAATTCAAAATCCCCATTTTATTGGGGTTCTCAAATTTCACCTTCAAAAAATGGCTGACAAGTTTGCGGTATTTTTGATAATTTAATCGACCCAAAAAAAACTTATTCTGTGGTTAAAAAATCGTGCAAAATTTAATGGCGGAATTTTGAAATATTTTGAGAAAGGTTTCTCTAAAATTCTGTAAAGACCAAAATACCAGTCCAATTGTACTGCAAAACTGCAAAATGTTACGCAGTAATTACATTTTGCAGTTCAATTTTAAAGCAAAAAATTATTTTGCACTTAAAAAATACCAATTATATCAATCCAATTAATTTTTTACAAAAGTTCAAACTAGAGAATATTAATCTAATACGTGGGTGCTAAATTTTAGCTTTACAAAATTGAGTTAACAACACAAATTTTATGAGGATTTGTAAAATTGGTAGTTCTTAATTATTTCTAGAATATATTCAAAGAGTAAAATAAGAATGAACTACACCAAAGCAAAGCCGCTGAGCCGAGTCTATACATATAATGCGACCGCCTAAAATTAGGGTTATAATTAATTCAATGGTTCGTGCAAGTTAATTCTGAGACGTAAAATATAAGGCTCATGAGGTTTTTCACAACAATCATACTGCAAAACTGCAAACCGTCATGCAGTAAAAATGTTTTTGTGAAATAGTATCTCCCTCCCACTCTAGCGTTTACTAGTATTTATCTGGCTCACATGCATGCTTTGGAGTAAAAACAAATTTAAGGGGTCAATCGACCGAAATATCCGTTTCATATATTTGGCTAATCAAAAAACTGCAAACCGTTATGCAGTAATTACATTTTGCAGTACTAATGAACTCCAAAAAACTATAGGCCCTCTAATTATTATGTAATAATAATCCTGCAACTTAGAATCTCCGAATATAAAGTCATTCGTTTGTTGTGCCACTTATTACTAAATTATGGTTTTAACTATCAAATAATAACAAATATAATAGCTCAATTGCTAAAACTGCAAAATGTAATTACTGCAAAATGTATATTACTATTATTTTTGCTAAAAAAATGAATACTTTACGAATCCTGAAATTACTATTTATTAGATTTACACCAAGATAGAAACTATGTAATTTAAACCCGCTACCCATAGTGGGTTTAAATATATTGGAGATTAAAGATAAAGTTGTAAATATCATCTATGAGTAAAAAAGCAGAAATTACCGTTTTTGACACTAAAGTTAAAGTAATAAGGTTTGAAGAAACAGACTATATATGTATTACCGATTTAGCAAGGTATAAAAATGCAACTCGTCCTGATTTACCAATCCGTAGTTGGATGAATACAAAACGAGAAATAGAATTTTTATACGAATGGGAATTGAAATACAATCCAGATTTTAAAACCGCTATATCTAGCGGGTTTAAAGGTTACCCCAATTACTTATCCGAAGTATTTGTGAAAAATTCTAGTTCCCCAACTAAATGGATGGCTTATACAAATGCTAAAGGATTTATTGTTCAAAGAGGCAAATACGGAGGTACTTATGCCCACTCAACAATTGCTTTAAACTTTGCTAACTATATCAATGCTAAGTTTTATATAAATTTATTGGAAGAGTTTCAAACACTAAAAAGCCAAAGAGCCGCATTACTAGGAGACCCCTATGATATAAAACGGCATTTAACCGCAGGTAACTATTCCTTACTCGTCTCTGCTCTTTTCAGTCAAGTAGATGAACGTTTATTAGCACAACCGCAACCGTATAAAGGTAGATTACCCTTAGCATCCGAGGCAGATATGCTCAATCAAATCGTTTTTGGCACTACTGCGAAACAATGGAGGTTGTTAAATTCGGATAAACCTACCGATAAAAATATGCGAGACTATGCCAAAGTACTAGATTTGGTAATACTAAATAATTTACAGTTCTTGGATTCTATGCTCCTGCAATGGGATTGTACTAAAGACGAAAGGAAACGTATATTAACAGAGGCTCATGATTTTCAATATCCAATTTTGAAAAGGTCTAAGACCATTAGATACCTGCAAGAGTTAGCAGATAAAGCCGAAAAAGAAGGATAAATTAAATACCTTATGCAATCTTGGCGGTTATAAATTAACAGCAAAACATTTTTACTGCAAAACTGCGAAATGTAATTGCTGCAAAATGTACATTTTACAAACAAACATCATATTCCAATGTCTTTTCAACTTCCTCCAGAAATAACTATGCGCAAAGAACCATTCGGCGCTGATTGGATGTACACTTTTCGACACCAGAAACTTGGTGACCTAGGACGTATTGTAGTGCAAGGTCAACCTAATGGTGAAACTAAGTTCACTAGCGAACTATCTGGCGGCCCAGATGACCCGATGCATAAAAAACGAAAAGCTATATTTGAACCATTGAGCAAAGAAGTGATGGCATTTGTAGAATCAAAACTAGGGAAAAAGGGTAGGAATCAAAAACCTAGACGAGCTGGACCTGCAACTAGACACACCGTAGCCAACAAAATAATGACTTGTTCGACTTGCAATGCACCTATTGCATTTTTAATATTCGCAAATGAATGGCAAAACGAAGGAGATTTGGAAGATACCGCTAGGGTTATGTATTATGAAATACAACGATTGAATGTACCTACTTGGGTTATTGGAGAAATTTCTGGGATAGGTAACCCTATTAATAATGCTACCATCATCAAAAAAGTATGGCCACAGCGAGCATCAATGTTCGAGGCTAGTCCTAGCACATTTAATTTGATGCTTGAAAAACTAGACCAAAAACATTGTGCCTAAGCTATAACATACATTCAATATTTGATGAACCTAAAGTAAAAATACATCAGCATTGAATTTTCGCTCGATGCAAAATTCAATGCTTAAGACCGTTTGACAATGATTGCCTTGATTTGGTAGGCAGTCGTTGTCAAACTCGTCACATTTTAATAACAATAAACATACTAAAACTCCCTGTTCTACTATAGCAAAACAGGGAGCTAACTTTAAAGGAAACTTTAATTTTCACTATTTAAAATATATCGAGCCGCCTGTTGAGCTTTTGCGGACGTTCTAAAAATAAATCGTTTATCCTCCTTCAATTTATTTAACCATCCTTGCAAATAAGCGGCATTATTTTCTACAACTGCATCATAATTAATTCCAACTTCTGCACTTAAAAACGCTGCGCCCATTTCAGCAATAATTTCCTCTTCAGAATAGGGAACTGAACCAAATTTATTAGGCTCAATAATTCCTTTCCGACTCAAACGGCTTTTATGTCCCGTCGAATGCACCATTTCGTGGAATAATGTTACATAATATTCCTCTGGATTATTAAACTGCTTAATGTCTGGCATATTAATATAATCTTCGATTGCATTATAATAAGCCTCATTAGCATTCATCAATCTAATTTCTGGACGGTTGGGCATTTCTCTTAAAATATTTTCACATTTTTCTATTCGTTCATTTTCTTTTAGCTCCACTTCGGGAATATCAAACTCAATGCCTTCTATACTTGCCACATTAAAAACACTAAAATAACGCAAGACACTTATTTTTTTCACCTTCTTTCCTGCTGCTTTTAACTGCTTGGCTTTTTCTTCATCAATTGTTTTACCATCGCTATCTTTAAAAAAAGCATTAAAATAATAGACTTGCTCGGCTTTTGCTCCTTTTTTAATTGTTCCATTTTGCGCCTTAACTTGTTTGAAACTCATAAAATAAGGGATTGGGTATTCCGTGTTATTCATCAATATTTTATTGATTCCTGTATATTGATGTTTAGTAGCATAATTACGAGCTAATCCGTAGCTACTCCAAGTTTGTCGCCAAGGGGCAACACCTTTTTCCAATAAAGCTATAATCTTATCCGTTACTTCTCTGTAAAGGTCTCTTTTCTCCTTCTTTTGAGATTTAGTATTTTTGTTTACTACAATAGTGTTAGGTTCAACTGTTGTGTCGTTCATTTTAGTGAATTTAAAATATGATTAATTAAATAGTTTGAAAAGAATAGGGTAGGGGATAGGATTTTCTTACCAAAACTGACATTCACCTAACCCCTTGATATGTTATAATTTCCCCTCGTCCGCAAAACTGAAATACGAATAGGGAGTAATTATCAAATGGTCAATGATTTTTAAGTCTAGTAATTTTGCCCCTGCAACTAACTTTTTTGTTAGTTCTATATCTGCTAAACTGGGGGTTAAATTCATCGAAGGATGATTGTGACTTAGCAAAATGTAGGATGCTGAAATTTTCAAAGCAGCCGCAAAAACTACTTTAGCATCAACCACCGTTGAAGATTGTCCACCTTTACTAACATTATAAAACCCTAATACTCGATTTGCTCTATTCAATAACAAAATATTGAATTCTTCTTGATAGGAAATTTGGTCAGACCAATTGAAGAGCAGAATATCGAACGCTGTTCTTGATGATGTAATTTGAGGTCGGTCACTAGCCTTAACTTTGTTCTTGTAGGTTAATTCCACTTCCGAGACACTAAAGAAATTTTTCATAGTTGAATGTTTTTAAAAGCCATTTTCATAATAAGGAAATCTCCCTTTATCTGGGAGCGGAGGTTATTCGGCTTTAGTTTGCTTTGTTTCGCTTTGCCAAATTCTTAATTGAGGTTTCCTCCCTTTTTTCAGAACTTGCGGTCATACATAAGTGGAAATGTATGCAAGGGGAACGGGACTATTATTTCTGCCTTCGGCAGACAGGCGTGGCTTGCCCAAAAAATCGGTTCGTTAGCCCGTATGGGCGACCCTTGCAGACATTATAGCGTTGTATAGCTTTGTTCTGTTAAAAAGGAAGGAAGTAACCTCAATGGATTTGGGAAGGCGAAGTGAAGGAAGCTGATGGATAGAATAGAAACTCCGACGAACCCATCAATTTACCGATTGCCTCTTGGTTCCTGGCTTGGCGTGTATTTTTAAGAAAAATCATGACAAGTTAGGGAGTGCATGAGGGAAATTGACAATAAAGGAATGCCTTAGTGGAGCAGCAAAATAATGAGAGGGCAATCATTTTTTCATCGGCTAAAAAGTTTTGATATTTTCCTATAAAACTTTTGCCGATGAAAAAATGCGCAGGGGTAATTTTATTAAAATCCTTCAAAATAAGGTCAACTGGTTACGCTGTCCATGATTCTTTTTCCATTGTTTACTTTTAGCTGTTGCCACCAGCCACGCTTTTACAAAATCTATAGGCGTATCATATTCCTCAATTTCTGAGGCATCCGTAAAATGAGACCGATAGCCAGATTCTGTAAAAGGTAAAGGAGCTTTATTTGCTGTTATTACTTCAAGATGGGCGATGGAAAAACCACTAGTTTGATAAGGGGATTTAAAGTAACAAGAATTATATCTAACAGTAACATTAATCCCTCTCCAAACCATTGTTGACTCAATATATTTACTCATTTGTTTAAGGTATTGAGGTTTTAGCAGAGGAGAACGAAATACCCCTCTGCTTTGGATTAAAAATTAGTATTCGGATTTGAGTAACAAAACTCCTTCAATCATCCATAGGGTGTAAGTCTCCAAAGGGAAAGAAGTATAAGTTAAGGTAAAGGTCTTGACTAGATTATCATTTCCATCTTCTATGGTAATGGTCGCCTTATCTGCATTTTTGACAATTTTCCAAACTTGGAAAGGCGTTTCTTTAATCGCTTTAATAGACTGATTGCTAAAAATAAATTCCAATAGCCAATAACATTCGGCATTAATAGCCAAATAGCGCACACCGTCAGTATATCTGAATTTTGAAAATAGTGGATGTTTATAATAAGTTCCTGTTCCTGTAAATTGGCGCAGATTATTAATTAACTGGGTTGGGTTTAGCATGATTGTTTGATAGGTTTTGACAGGGAAGAAAATCAATTTCTCCCCTGTCTAGATTCAATAATTAAGCAGCTACGGCTACTTCTTTCTTAGCAGTTTTAGCCTTAGACTTAGCAGTAGTTTTTGTGGTTGCTACTGTTTCCAATTCCAAAGATTCTTCTTTGGCAGCCTGTTCTTCTAATACAGGGGTTGCCGTTTCTGTGCCATCGCTATAATTCTCTGCATAAAGCGTTTTTGCACCTCTGGTTGACTGTCGATAAATATGCTGGTATTCCTCTCGAATGTTGTCTTGAACTGCCTTCAATGTAGGTAAATCCTCGGCTTTCACTTCTTCAAAAGAAAACTCTGCCATATAGTAGGTACTCTTCTGGGCTTGGTTAGTTTTTTCAACTAATCTAACCGTCCAAATCACCTCACAAAGCTTGGTTTCGTCGTACCTCAACTCTTTAGATGCTCGGTTCAAATTATCAACTGAAAAGCCATGAAACATGAATTGCCCCAAGTGCCCCGCCTCGTTAATAAAATAGACTTCAAACCACTTCTTGGCAGGTTGTCCAAATAGCGCTCCTTCTAAACATCTAGTTGCAATAGGCAACACTTTAAAAGATGCTTTTGGCTCAGTTACCTGTTTTCCACCACCAAGGGTTAAAACGCCATTACCTAAATTTAAACGGTAGTCTCTTGGTTCTCCTACGATGTATCGAGGGGTCATAATTTCACCGTTTTTTCCGATGAATTTTGCAGCGTCTGAAATTGGCATTAATCTGTTTGACATAATAAGTTGTTTGCATACACCTATTTAATTTTTAGGCGTATAGATTTAAAAATGTAATAAATAAATGATTGAAAAAATATTGTTATATCTAATCCTAGATAGTAGCAGAAACAGCACTAAATAGAATGGATTAAATATCATAGGGTCTGTTAAATCGGCTATTGGTATTACTTCTTGCCCACAATTGGTACAACTTCCTTTACCATTGACAGATAAGTTTGTTAAGGCTGCATAGCAGCAATTTGATTGGTGTCTCATTATCTTTTAGTTAATAGTTTTCTCTATGTGTTTAAAAGAGTGCCTTGCTTTTGAAGTCAAGGCACTCACATACCCATCCCGTCCGCCAAAGCGGTTCACAAACAGTGTTTGCTCAACCCAAATATTTTAAAATGGTAGCACAATTCTGGTTAGCGCATTTTGTATCATCTCACTAGTGGCATTAGGTCTTACCACAATTCGATATTGATGCTCTTTAAATTTCTTAAGCTTTATTAATTCCAGAATACAGCCTGCCTCTTTCGGTCTATTCTTTCTGTTAAAAGGTTCAAAATCATAAGGGGTATAGTTCACAAAGACATCTAAAGTCTTTTCTAACATCTGTAAATCAAAAAAATCTTTTTCTTCTTCCACCTCACACATTTCGTCTAAATAGCGGTTTAAACTGTCTGTTGCTGCGTTTTCTGCGGATTGTACTGCCTGATTAATTGTTGTAGAACTCATAGTTGAATGTTTTTAAAAGCCATTTTCATAATAAGGAAAAATTCTCCCTACTCAGGAGCGGAGGATACTGTCCTTTGGCTTGCTACTTTTCGCCTTGCCAAATTCTTAATTGAGGTTATCTCCCTTTTTACAGAACTGCGTCCATACTCGGAGTGGAAATGTATGCAAGGGGAAAGCATCATTTATTTGACCTGACGCAGGAAGGTGAAGCCTTGCGCCAAAAAAATTATGGTTTAGTCCGAAGGCGACCCTTGAAGATATTTTCAATTTGAGTATAGCTTTGTTCTAGGAAAAAGGGAGATAAGAACCTCAATGGATTTGGAAAGGGGAGGAGTGGTAAGCTTAAGGATAGTTGTTCTTCGACGACTACATCAGCCCAGACGGGTTTATCTGAAAGATAAATTAGATGATTATCCCTCGGAACCTGAGCGATTGGCACAATCGATTAGGGGGATATGAATCTAACTGAAACCAAGTTAGAGCTGATGCCATTTTATGGCCGCAAAAGTGTCTAAATAGCTGGTCTATTTTGCCGCTCTCCGACTTAGAAACATGCAGAATAATTTGAAAAATTAGCCCAAAGGGCCGAAACAAGGTGTAGTTCGAAATACTTCGACCCAGCGGGGAAGTCCCAAAAACAAATTATTTTCTTAGTTAAAACTATCATCCATTTTATATTCAAAAAATTATAGAAATGAAAAATGTAACTTAATATAAATAATGGCACTATTTTCTAATAAAATTTATTATATTTACTAATCGTACGATACATAAAATACCATTTAAATATTTGATTATTAGTATTTTAAAAAATAAGTATAGTGTCAAAAGTGTTAAATAACCCTTCTTCCGATAGTACTCAAAATGAAATAGAGACGCCAACCCTAGAACAGTTTAGGGCTTTTGAAGGAGCATACCAATATTTTAATAGGATGCTGTTTGGAAAAAAGCTACCTGATGTGATTTTAAATTTTAGCAGAAAAAACCAAGTAGCTGGATTTGTTGCCCCTTTTCGGTGGCGACAATCAACAAAAGCCAAAGGCTCAAATGGGTCAATTCATGAACTTTCCATCAATCCTGAAATCTTAGCGATGCCACTTGAATATGTTTACAGTACGCTTGTTCATGAACAATGCCATATTTGGCAATTTGAATATGGAAAGCCTTCTAGATTTGGTTATCATAACAAAGAATGGGCAAGAAAAATGGAAGCAGTAGGTTTGGTGCCAAGTGATACGGGTATAGTAGGAGGTAACAAAGTAGGACAAAATATGAGTCATTACCCCAAAAAGAACGGAATTTTTTTAAAGGCTTTCAAAAAGTTACCCAATAAATTTAAACTGCCTTTCATTTCAACAGAAGGGGAGGAGTGGTTACCCGAATTACTAAAACCACTAGATTTAGATTTTGTAACTAGAGATGATAACACAAGCCCAATTACCGAATTTGACTGGAACTTTAAACTACCCAAACGTCCTAAATCTAAAAGAGGCAAACGAAAATATACTTGCCTCTCCTGTCGGATGAACTTATGGGGTAAACCCGATTTGAATGTGATTTGTGGGGATTGTGATAGGCAATTATTAGAAATAGAATGATGTTTATCAAATCATTTACCAACCATTGCCATAATAAACCAGTGGTTACAAAATACAGTCAAATTATAAGTAGATATGTATCTTTATACATAAATTTAAAATAGGATGTTCAATACTTATGTAAACCAATCATAACTCAATTTTCAAGATTCTGTCTAAATAATATTAGAATTGAGCACTTTTATTTACTTTGTCGTTAATATGCCAAACAAAACTAAAATACTATTCACATTACTTTTCTTATACCATTCTTACCTTATTAATGGCCAAAATCAAGTCAATTTAAACCCGAAAATAGTTTTTGACAAAACGCAGACTTTTGAGAATTTCACTATTAACGATGGTTTACCTTCAAATAGGATATTAGATATTATACAAGACCGATTTGGGTATTACTGGATAGCTACGGAGGCAGGGTTAAGTAGATTTGACGGAAAAGAGTTCGTCAATTTTTATCATGATTCTAAAGATAATACAACCCTTTCAAATAATTCGATTACCAGAATTACTGAAGATAGTGAAGGAGAACTATGGATAGGGACTAGAAAAGGATTAAATAAGTTAAATAGAAAAGATTATTCTTTTAAAAAATACCAACATAATCCTTATAATCAAGAAGGTTTACCTGGCGACTACATTAAAGCATTTTTACCTGACACCTCAGGAATATTATGGTTAGAAACAGCGAATGGATTCTTTTCTAAATTTAATACTTCAAAAAATACTTTTCAAAATTTTGGCCATAGAGAAGCAAATAAACGCTATCCATGCCATGCAATCAATAAACTTAAAAATGGAAGTTTAGTTATCACTGGAAGAAATATCTTTCCACTGCTTTTTAATCCCAAAAACAACCAACTTAAAGAGATTGAATCTTTCGACAATTTTCTACATAAAGGTAATATTAGTACAATTTATGAAGAAAAAAACGGACAAATTTGGGTTGGCAACTCAGGTTATAAATTGTATATAGCGGGGAATAATTTTTCAAATCCAAAAGAATTACAAAAAGTATCTTCCATTTATGATATAGTAGAAGATGAAAATGGACTGCTCTGGATGGGAGGCTGGGGCAATGGCTTGGCTTGTTTTAATAAAACTAGAGATCAAGTTACCGTTTACCGTAAAAATTTAAGTAATTCTAAATCATTACCATCTAATCATATAAATAAGCTTTACATTGACAAGAGTGGCAATTTATGGTTGGCTACAAACGGAGGGTTATCAAAATTACCAAAAGAAAGAGCCATTCAGCATATCAAAAATCCAAAAGGGAGCAATTACTTTACCTCAATAATTCGGGGTAAACAAGATTCTATTCTATGGTTAAGCACTCCTAATGAAGGACTTTATAAATATAATCTAAATTCAGGCAAATTTACTAACAATTGGCGTTATCCTAAGTTAGCTGCCAATAGAATAGAAAGTCTGCATCTAGACAAAAATGGAATATTGTGGATTGGACTATGGGCCGGAAAAGGATTTAATAGTTTGAATCCTGAAACAGGAGAAATCAATAAATATCAAGCTTGTTCTCATACCGGAATGGATTGGTGGTCTTCTATTTTGGAAACAAAAAAAGGAGACTTATATTTTGGCTCATGGGGGCTTGGACCAAAACGCTTTGATAACGAGCTGAACCAGCTATCAGAAGATAATTTGGGAACTTATTCAATACATTCTAGCTCAGAATCTAAAATTTACAAACCTGAAGTATTTGATGATAAAATAATTCATAAAGCTTTTAACAGTGTTATGGTTTATGACCCAGCTTCACAATCCTATCAATACTTAAATGCCAAAAAAAAAGATAAAGATATTTGTTTAAACTATGCTAATCCACTTACCGAAAATCAAAGATTTTTACTACCCTGGAAATATAGAGAAAAACCTTATTCCACAACAATCATAGATAGTTCCCTTTATTTTGCAACCCCTTCAGGAATATATGAGGTCTTAGCATCAAATTATTCAGTTAGCAAACTTCCTCTGAAATTAACCAATGATACAATTATCAATCTTTCGTGTAATACCAACAAAGAATTATACCTAGCTTCTAAGAAAAAACTTTATAAAACCGTTACACCTTTTAGTACCTCAATTGTTCTATCAGATTTACCTCACCCCTTAAAAACATATGAAAATATAAGGCTAATTAACACTACTGATAGGGTGATTATACATAATAAAAAATTAGTATATTGCTTTAAGGTTGAAAACAATTCATGGAAAGTAATAGATGATTTTTCGGAAGAAATTATCGACATTAAAAAACTAAATGAAAGTATCTATATAGCAACAAGGAATCAGTTATTAAAGCTAAAACAAAATGGAACTATAGATACTTTAAAAATTGATTTTCCTAATCGCTCTTTTATTAAGAATATTAATACAATTGCTATTCTTAGTGAAGATTTATGGTGGATAGGCACAGATAATGGACTTTTCAAAATAGATTTCCCCAAGAAGGAAATAACTCCTTATTTCAATAATCCAAAAGATTCAACAAGTTTACTACACAATAAAATTTATCAAATAGACTTAGATAAAAACAATAATTTATGGATAGGCACTTCAAAAGGATTAACAAAATTTGATTACCAAAATCAAAAATTTGAAAAACATAATGTAATTAGTGATAAGGGAATATCATCTCATTTGACAATCTGTATGTTTGAAGACAACAATGAAAATATTTGGATAGGAAACAGCGAAGGAATGCTTGACCGATACGAACCTAAAAATGAAAAATTCTTTCATTATTTACCGAATCCCTTAGATCCTAATGCTCTAAGACCTGATGAGCTTCAAAATTCAATTCATTGTGTGTATGAATCAAAAAAAGGAGAAATATGGATAGGTGGTGCCACTCTTGCTTTATTTGACAAAAAAAACAATGATTTTGCACATTTTTCACCTAAATCTAATAATCCATTCAATGTCGTTCTAAGTATAACTGAAGATGAACAAAACAATCTGTGGTTAGGAACAAATAAAGGACTTTATAATTTCAATACAAAAACTAATACTTTTTCATTTTACGGTCTAAATCAAAATATTCAAGGATTAGATTATACTAGAGCAGCTTGTAAATTACCTTCTGGAGAAATCATCGTTGGAGGTTCTAATGGATTTAATATAATCACCCCCACCAAAATTAGCAGTAAAGTAGCTAATCCAGTTTTAAAAGTATCTAGATTTATTTCTGGAGAAGACTATTACAAAAATGAACTGCCTGATAGTACTCAAATTAATCTTGAATCTAACCAGAATTCCTTTTCCTTAGACATTAATCTAATACCTGCAAATGGGCAATTTAAGTACAATCTGGGCAATTTTGAAGAATCTTGGACTACCCAATCAATTAGAACTCCTAAAATAAGCTATAACAATCTGCCTTCAGGTACATATAAACTACAAATCGTTCCAAGTAATAATTCTGGTGGTTGGCAAAATAAAGTTCACACCTATTCTATCATTATTGCTCAACCTTTCTATCAAAACTGGATTTTTCTTCTCCTTTCGCTCTTGCTTTTCCTTTCTTTACTGTATTGGATTTTCAACCGTTGGAATCAAAGACAAATAATTGAAAAAGAAAAAAATCTTCAATTACAATTTTTGCAAGTTAAATCTTTACAATCTCAAATGAATCCACATTTTGTTTTTAATGTTCTAGGCAGTATGCAAAACTTGATATTAAATAATGAACCAAGAGCAGCAAATAATAATCTCGTAAAATTATCTACACTAATCCGTCGTTTCCTTGATTCTTCGGTTAGCATGGAACTTCCTAATAATACTTACAGTCATGAAATATCATTAGAAGAGGAAGAGGAATTATTAAAGATGTATATAGAATTTGAGCAACTACAGTATAAAAATACCTTTGAATATTCTTTAGAAATAGGCAAAAACATAAATAAGGGTAATTTTACCCTACCTCCAATGATTATTCAGCCTTACATCGAAAACTCTATAAAACATGGTTTGCTTTATAAAAAAAGTAAAGGCTTTTTAAATATTGATTTTCAATTAGGAGAAGAGGAAATCTTAACTTGTACAATAGAAGATGATGGTGTTGGAAGAAAGAAAGCCAATGAAATTCAAGAGCAGTCCGTTAGTAGATTTAAATCTCACGGCACAAAGTTGGTAGCTCGAAGAATAGAAATATTAAATCAAATGGGATACGATATACAAATCAAAACAAAAGACCGCCCTCAAGGTGGCACAATAGTAACCATCAAAATAAATCGAAACTATGATGATTAGAACCCTAATAATCGAAGATATTCTTAACAACAGAGAGGCCTTAAAAAAACTACTAGCAAGTGATTGCCCAGAAGTAGAGATTATTGGTGAAGCGGATTCCGTTCTATCTGGTTTTGACCTTATTCTACAAAAAAAACCAGATTTAGTTTTTCTAGATATTCAACTTAAGGATGGTACAGGTTTTGATATTTTGAGTAGACTACTAGAAAAAGATAAAATTGAATTTGAGATTATCTTTTTTACAGCTCATGGTAATTTTGAAAATGCTACAAAAGCTATCGAATATTCTGCCCTAGATTTTATTACTAAACCAATTGACCCTTCTAAACTTTGTCAAGCAGTCAATAAATTTGAGAAAAAGGTAGATAGAACTCAGTATAACACCCAAATTGCATTACTTTTAGAAAACATAGCAAAAAATAATTCCAAGGGTAAACGCATAGCTATCCACCTATCTAAAGGAATTATAGAATTTGTAGAAGTAGATGAAATAGTCTATCTAGAGGCTGATGCGACTATTACCAATGTTTATTTATTAAGAGGAAATAAGCTAACAGCTATGAAAAATCTAGGTTTCTATAGTAAATTACTCATGTCTGATTATAATTTTTTTCCTATCAGTAATAGTTTAGTTGTCAACCTTGATTTCATAAAACGCTATAATCATTCTGAGTTAGCTGTCGTATTGACGAGTGGTAAGACAATTTATGCCTCTCGAAGAGGGGGGCAAGATTTTAGAAAATTTTTAAATGATAATAAGAGTCAGTATGGAGATATACAGCCTCAAGGAATAGGACAATTGTTGAAAAAATTGTTAGGAGGGTAGAATAAAACTATTAAAAACAAATATAATTTACCATTTATTTGAAAAAACAGCCATTTGTTCTAAATTTGTTCTTTTATTGATTTGTGACAGGGTATATTTGCATCATACTTTCAATTCTACCCAAATAATAGAACTAATGAAAATAATCAAACAACCTAAAATCCTATCAAGCAGAAATTCACATACTTTTGTGTATAGATTTTCCTTTCTGTTTACTTTATGTTTATTAATTCAAGGTAGTTCTCTTTTGTTAAATGCTCAATGCCCTTCAACTTATGATGGCTCAGTAGTCATTTCACCTTCAAGCCCATCTACTGGTCAACCTATCACTATAACTGTAAGAGATGTCTGGATTACAAGTGGGTGTGACGACCCGTATTTAAGTGCCACATTAAGTGGAAGTAGAATAGATGTAACCATAAATCGTCCAGAACCTCCACCGGGAACTATATGTACAACAATATTTTTTACAGAAAATAGGTCTTATACTAGTCAAAACCCGATTCCTGCAGGAACTTACAATATTTATGTCGATGGATGCTTTGAATTAACTTTTACTATTGCAGAAGATAGTGGTGAAAATGGGCTAGATTGTTCTAATCCAATAAATCTAAACTGTGGGCAAGTTTATAATGGAAATACAAATAACGGAAATACAAGCAATTCTCGCTACAGTTGTGTTCCCTATACATATACAGCACGAGAAAAAATACACAATTTCACTCTCAACAGCTCTAGTAATGTCTCAATTGATTTATTTAATCTTAACGGAATAGATTTAGATGTTTTTTTATTGGCTAGGAATAGTTGTAACCCTAATGAATGTATTGCATCTAGTACAAGAGACCAAAACCAAATACCTGCCGAAAAAATAAAGACCTTCTTAACCGCAGGAACCTACACTATTGTCGTCGAAGGGGCAAATAATTCCTTTACTCAGGGTTCATATAGTTTACTGGTAAGTTGCAATAGTGAAGGACTAATTTGCTCAAACGCACAAACCATTACTTGTGGACAAAGTATCAATGGAACTACAGTAGGTGAAACAAATAGAATGTTTGAATATGCAAATTGTAGTACAAATTACTTTACTGGTCCAGAAAAGATATATCGTTTTACTCAAACTTCTACCTCAACAGTAGATATAGATTTAACTAACTTAAATGGAATTGATTTAGATTTATTCTTGTTTAGAGAATCTGATTGTGGAACTAAACAATGTATTGATAGTAGCACAAGAAGACCTGGAGAAAATGAAAACATAACGAGAAGTTTAGGTGCTGGCAGCTATTATTTGGTTATTGATGCGGAATTTCCTAATACACAAGGTAGTTACAGACTTAGTTTAAATGGCTGTATACAACAATGTGATACTCCTTCATCTCTTATTCTTAGAGAAAGCGGGCATACTTACCTTAGAATGGAATGGGATGGTTTAATTAATGATCCTGATACAGAATCATTTGAAATAAGGTGGCGAGAACAAGGTGCCTCTAGTTGGAATACAGAAACCTTTTCAACTCTCGCTAGTGGCAATGAATACAACCAGATAATTTCAGGTGTAGAAAATATAAATAACTGCTATTCTTTGTGTACTATTTTTGTACCTCTTGAAGTAGGGCCTACATTTCCAAATCTCTTGATAAAAGGTTTAAAACCCTGTACTGACTATCAATTTCAAATAAGAAAACAATGTGGGAATGCATTTTCCTCTTATTCAAATTCTTCGATATTTAAAACCCTAGAATGTAATAATAACTATTTTGAACCTACCTGTTTCTCCTTACCCTTGTATGATGAAGCAGCTACAATTGAGCATTTTCAGATAGATGGAAAAAATTTCACAGAAGGAAACTGCACAATTGCAAACTGTGTTACCAGTTGTATAAATAATAATTACGGTTATAAAAGAAATAATAATACAGGTATTAATTTAAATGCTGGTAAGACTTATCCCTTTTCAATTAGACTATCTCCTGTTCATCAGTCCATAAATGAAGGATATTACAGGATATGGATAGATGTTAATAAAGATGGAGATTACGATGATAATAACGAAAGATTATTTGATAGCGGTAACGTTAGAACTGGTACTTTCTCAAATCAAATAGCAATTCCAAATGGTATTACTGACGGGAATACAAGTATGCGTATTGCGTTCAGAGGAGATGCACCTCCTGAAACATGTGGTGTGTTTTGTAATGGGATGGTAATTGATTATGATATCACCCTTACAGGATGTAATATAAGTGCTGACGCTGGTCCTACAAAAGAAATCACTTGTAATAATACTTCTGTGTCAATCGGTCCAAATTCTGCCCAAACAAATTTGACTTACACATGGGAGGGAGCAGGGATTAATAATACCAATCGGAATAATCCAAACCCTACTGTCTCACAAGCAGACACTTATACTCTTACCGTTACAGATGCAAATGGTTGTTCTGCCACAGACAATGTGATAGTTGAACTAAATAATAGTACACCTACTGTGGATACAGGTCCGACCCAAATCATTACTTGCTCTAGGTCTAGTGTCACTTTAGGAGGGCCAAATCAACCAAACTTATCCTATTCTTGGACAGGACCCGATAATTATTCGAATGAAACATCGAGTCCGTTAGTATCTATGCCTGGTAATTATAATCTTACTGTTACTAACACCAATACTGGTTGTACAGCAAGTGCATCTATTATCATTGATACGGACACGACAAACCCAATAGCAGAAGCAAATGCTACTTCTACTATTTTAACTTGTGAAAATAAAGAAATAACCCTTAGTGCCAATCAAGGAGTAAATCTTAACTACTCTTGGACTTTGGAGGGAAGTAATTTTAATAGCAGTAGCAGGGAGCAAGTCGTTAATCAAGCAGGTATTTATATCCTTAAAGTTACTGGCTCAAATGGTTGCTCTGCTAATACTGAAATTACCATTGAAGAGAATAAGGTAAAACCTATGGTTAACATTACTCCACCTTCAAATGAAATTTCATGTACTAATTCCTCTGTGGAAATTAATGCACAAACTGATGCTGATACTTATAGATGGATTACACCTGATGGGAATACGCTTGAAGGTTTAACTCAATCCATCAACCTACCAGGAACCTATACCTTTGAAGGGACAAATACTGCTAGTGGATGTGTTGAAAGGCAATCCATCATTGTAGAAGGAGATGCAAATATTCCCATTGCCAATACTGGTCCTTCTCAGACAATAACTTGTTCAATTTCTAGCGTGACCATCGGAAGTGGAAATGAAGAATCTGATTTAAATTATAGTTGGACTGGACCAGGTAATTTTAGCAGTAATAAATTAATAGAAACAATAGACCTACCTGGTTCTTATACACTAATCGTAACCAACCCATCTAATAACTGTCAAGTCTCTAAAACAATTGAAATTGTAATTGACACATTAAAACCTTTAGCTGAAATAATCAGTAATCTTACTAAAGTTACCTGTACAGAACCTCAAGCAATACTACAAGCCAGTATTCAAGCAGATAATTTAGCCTACAGGTGGTCAAACCAAAATAATGTTTTAATAAGTAATAATAGTGAAGCTCAGGTTGATGCTGAAGGAACATATACACTACAAATAACTAATACTGCGAATAGTTGCTCAGACCAAAAATCAATCTCAATAGATGAAGATAAGGAAAAACCTATTGCTAATGCTGGTCTCTCCTCTCAAATTGACTGTAGTTCCCCAGAAATTACCTTAGATGGTTCGGAGTCTACATCTGGTGCTAATATTGAATATAATTGGACTGGTCCAGACATTAATAATAGTAATAATAGTGATTTAAACCCAGTTGTATCTATTCCAGGAAATTATACGCTAAATGTTACCAACCTTGAAAATGGTTGTAGTACAGCCGATAATGTATTGATAGAATCAGCTAAAGATGCTCCCGCCGCCAATGCGGGTAGTAACAAAAATATTGGTTGTCAGTTCACCTCTGTTATACTTGATGGTTCAAATTCTTCATCGGGGCCTAATATTGAATATGTTTGGGAAGGCCCAAATGGATTTACTTCTACTTTGCAAAGTCCTGAAATTAGCACTGCGGGTGAATATACCCTTATTGTGAAAAATACAGGTAATAACTGCGTTAGTTCTGATATGGTTGAAGTAATTCCATTGCCAGAAGATATAAATATAAATTCAAGTATTTTAGAATCAGATTGTAGTGTAGATAATGGAAGTGTTATTCTAGATATTTCTGGAGGAACAGCTCCTTATGATATTCAATGGGCAGATGCTGGCAATACCAATAGTAGTCGGTCAAACTTAGGTGCTGGAACTTATGAGGTGACAGTATCAGATTTTTATAACTGTCAAGTTAATAACTCTCTAATTGTTGAAAATAAAGGAGCTCCAGTAATAGACTTAGGAACACATGATTCATACTGTAATGGAGAAACAGTAAATCTTGATGCAGGAAATCTTGCAGGAACAAAATTCAATTGGTCAACAGGTGAAACAACTTCTTCTATTAATGTTACTGAATCTAGTAGCTACGTTGTAACAGTAACCAATAGTGCAGGATGCGAAGGAATTGCAGATGTAAATATCACTTTTCTAGAAGAAATAAATCCAACTTATTCCTTATCATCTGAAGAACCTATCTGTATTGGTGAAACCATATCAATATTGATACAAGACCAAGCCGACTTAACTTCAAACGGATCACCAAAATTGCTTAAACAGATAGAGCTACAACCAACCAAATCTGAAATAATTACAGAAGTAGTCGCTAATATGTGTTTTGAATCTACTATAGAAATACCCATTGAAGTATATGATTCATTGATTAGGCGTTTAGAGGATACTACAATTGTCAAAGGAGAAATTATAGAAATAGAAGTAACTAATGGACAAAATTTTAATTGGTCTTCAGTCGATAATACTGTTCTAAGCTGTGAAGACTGTGATAACCTAATCATTACCACAGAGGACTCTATTAGGGTTGACTATAATATTGAAGATATTAATGGATGCATTATTCAAGATTCGTTCTTTGTTAATATAGCAGAAAAATTAACGGATATTTTCCCCCATATTAATGCGATTACCCCCAATGGAGATGGCAAAAACGATGAATTGTATTTTCCTCGATTAGAAGGGTATCCCAATAATAGTTTAAAAATTTTTAATCGCTGGGGGGATATTGTTTATCAAAGAGTAGGCTATCAAAAAGATGAAGAAAGGTGGCGAGGAGAAAAAGATGGTCAGGAACTAGCTGCAGGAGTTTATTATTATGTGTTAGTCATTAATGATACAGATATTAGTATTAAAAGTGCCATTACCTTAATCCGAGAAAAACAATAAAATGAAAAAGCAATACTTAATATTTCTTATAATTATAGGTTTATATGGTTCGGTTAAAGCACAACAATTACCCTATTGGTCTGCCTTCTCTGATAGAGGTTTTATTTGGAATCCTGCTATGACAGCTAGTTGGGATTACTTAGAAGTAGGCTTAAATTATCGCCAACAATGGTTAGGGTTTGACAATGCACCAAGAACATCGTCTTTATCTGGTCAAGTACCATTAGTGAATAACAATATGAGTTTTGGAGGATTCTTTATGAATGACCAAGTCGGAAACCTTACTACAAATACAATAGCCTTAACTTATGCCTATCGTTTTAGACTAGGCATAGCCTCTGATGACCAATTGTCCATTGGTATTCTTGGAATTGCCAATCAGTTTCGTTTTACGAATAGAGATTTAATCATCAACGACTTAGATGACAACCTTTTACAAGAGGAAGAAGGCTCTAAAATGATTCCTAATGTTGGAGCTGGCTTATATTATTGTACTAGTTCTGGAGAATACTTCGACCAATCTCATTTCTTTTTTGGTGTAAGTGTTTCAGAAATCTTACCTAAAGAATTAATCTTTACAGAAATTAATCAAACAGCTGATTTTCAGCGACCAATGCAAGCCTCAGCTACAATTGGAGCTAGATTTGTTCCAAATTATAATTTCTATTTTGAACCTTCTTTATTGGTAAATCACTCCTTTGATGGAATTACTCATTTTGCCCTTAACCTAAGAATGGAACTAGTTGAAAAAGGATGGATTGGAGGAATGCTGTCTTCAGACAGCACTATAGGTTTACAAGGAGGAATTTTATTAAGTAATTTTAGTGATGGCATTTTGAAAATAGGAGGTCTAGGGGCATACAATATGGGTAAATTAGGTAAATTTCATGGGCTTGGCTTTGAAGTCTTTGTCGCTTATCAGTTTTTGCTGTAGCAATACTAAACTAACTATTTTCTATTCTTTTTTATACTGGTGCTTTAAAAACTACAATCTCATAATAAAATGAATAAAAATAATAAGGAATTTTTCTTTCAGTTTCTCAAGAGAATCTATAAATTATTTAAATCTGATTTTCTAACTCTGAAAGAAATAGATCAAATTAAAAAGGAAGTCTTAAAGGGAAAGAATATTCAAAGTATACTCTATAAACATTTTTCTAAAAAAAAAATATGGGTATGCCAGTCTAAGTACTGGGGAGAAAGAGATATAGAAGGAGTATCCTTTATTGGCATGCAAAATTGTTTATCCTCAAGATGGGATGAAGTAAAAAAAAATAAGTGGATTGATTTAAAGAAAATTCAAAATAATGAATTTAGATTAGTATTAATAGGAAGCAAAGGTAATCGTGCTACTACATTGATATTCAAATCAGTATCAATATCCTCTGTAGAAAGTAGCTTTAGTGCTTTTGATGCACGCTGCATTTGGAAAGAATTAGAGTTTAAACTAAAACTAAGGTACTCTCGAGATAAAGACACATCATACCTTTAATTGATTGTATTAGAATTTAAGAATGCAGATAAGAGATGAGAAAACTCTCTTAAAGAAGATAACAAGTGCAAATAATCTTAAATAATAAATCATGATGAATAAAAAACAAAAAATACAACTATTCATAGTAATAAACAGCTTATTTGTATCCAGTTTTCTTATTGGCCAATCAAATTTTGAAGGAATTGAAGTAGAATCACTTAATGGTGATAAAAACATGTTAACTGAAATTCTGAAAAACGAGGAAGATAGCCCTGTAATTCTATACACATGGTTTGGAGTTCCAGACAAGAATAATAGAATTATGTGTAATCCATGCCTAAAAACATTAAATAGGTTTAATGATAAATATTTCGAAGAGTTAAAAAATGAATTTAACATTAAGTTTATCGCCCTAAATTTGGACAAAGTTCCAGTTGAAAAAATTAAATTTCATAATAAAAATAAGTATAAATGGAAGTTTGATATTTATTCGGATTCTAAACATAATTATTTTAAAAAAACTAAAATTAAATATCAAGTACCTCAGCTTTACATTATAGTTAATGGAAAAATTGTAAACACTTTTATGGGATTTATTAATTCTAAGAAAGAGGCTAAATTAGATGCTGATTTTATTTACAAAACTATAAAATCAGCAGGAAAAGCTGATTTGCATTTCAACGAAAAAGGTTTTAGTACCACAAAAGATAAAGCTACTGTAATTAGAAAAATAAATTTTAAAAACAACTTATATGTGATAAAAGATGAATGGCTTAGTGGAGAATTAAAAATGATTGGGCAATATAAGGATAAATGGCTCAGTAGACCAGTAGGACAGTTGGTACAATATTATAAAAATGGAACGGATTTTATTATTAACAATTATGATAACCAAAGTAAATTAGACGGAGAATATGTAAACTACCACGAAGACAGTTCGCTATTTTATAAAGCCCATTATAAAAATGGAAAACTTTGGAACATAGAGGCCTTATTTGATAACAAAGGAAATAAACTAAACTTTGGCGATTTCACAGAGGGCAATGGAATAGTAAAAAGATATAATAAATTTGGAGAATTAACTTCAGCTTTTAATTTTAAAAATGGAATAAGTATTGGAGAAATAATACTCAATAAAGATGAAACTACAGAAAAAAATAACGCAAATAAGGCCGTCAAAAACGAGTCTATTTTTAAGGTGGTAGAAGTAATGCCTAGATTCCCTGGCTGTGAAGATATTACAGGTACAAATAAAGATAAAAAAGCTTGTGCCGATAAAAAAATGTTAGATTTTATCTACGCTAATATCTCTTATCCTTCATCAGCTAGACAAAACGGTATCGAAGGTACAGTAGTTATTCAATTTGTCATAGATAAAATTGGTAATATTATTAACCCTAAAATTGTTAGAGGTATAGGTGGTGGATGTGGGGAAGAAGCGTTAAGAGTCGTCAAACTAATGAACAAAATGGACGATAGATGGATTCCTGGTAAACAAAGAGGCTCACCAGTAAAGGTGCAATTTAATTTGCCAATAAAATTTAGGTTTTACGGAGAAGGGGAGAAGGTTATTAAAACAGTTGATAAGGGCATAGATCCCAATACGCCCGCAACTATTTATTTCATAAGAAGTACTGGGCTCCAAGGAGGAGCAGTTCCTTTTAGTACTTTTATAGATAATCAAAGAATTTGCAAATTAAATAATAATAGATATTCTGTCCATGAAATAAATCCCGGCAAACATAATATCACTATGCAGTTCAGAGGAAAAAAGCCTAAAGGCTTTGGAAAAACATTCAATATAATGCCTGGCCATTCCTATTACTTTGAATTAGATGTAAGGCAAATGGATAGACTAGGTGCCAACTACAAATTATATTTTTATGAAATAAATAAAAGTAAAGCCACAAGTTTAATGAAATCACTAAAAGAAGATGTAAAATGCAACTAAGATTATTTTGCAGACCATTTATTCAAACATAACGCCAATTATTATAAATTAATTCCAAATATCAATATATTACATTATATTTGTGACATGGAAAACACATAATATAGTCCAAGAACTTCATATTTTAAAACTGATGAAAATAGGCAAATAAACACTAAAACTTATACATTTTTCTCTGCCTCTTTTTATCCAAAAGAAAAGTACAAATGAAAAAATTGATTGTTAGTCTGCTAGCTTTAGTCCTTGTATGTGCCTATACAAATGCACAGAATTATAATTTTGTTAAAGGCCAAGTTGATTTAAACATTGGTTTAGGTATTGGTGGCACTTTAGTAGGAGCTGGCGCAAAAACCAAATTTCTACCAATTGGTGTTTCTCTTGATTTTGGTATTAATGACCAAATCAGCGTAGGAGGTTATTTCGGATATGCAGGAGCAGAATTAGAATCCTTTGGCTTTAATGGGGAAACTTATGATTACACCAATTTAATTTTTGGTGGTAGAGTAGGGTATCATTTTGCTATGATTGATGGGGTAGACACTTATGCTGGTGGGATGCTAGGATATAACCAAGCAAAAATTGGAGATAGTTTATTTGGTGATTTGGGAGTTGGAGGATTTATTTGGGCTGGTTATGTTGGTGGTAATTACATATTATCAGATTCTTTTGGTGTGTTTGCTGAACTTGGTTATGGTGTTTCAATCATTCGATTAGGAGCTAACTTATCATTCTAAGTTTAAGATAACACCTAATAAACAATAATCTAGCAAATCTTAATCATGCTCTCCAAGTTAGCTAATCTTTTTGGTGGAATAAAAGATTCTTTCACAGAATCTGACAGTAAAGCTAATGCTTTGCCTGAAGGAGTTATACCTAAAAAGCCTCAGTTACAAACTGGAGAAATCATGGTGTTAGAGGCAGGAGATTTAAAGGGAAAACAATTTCAAGTCATAAAAGAGTTGGGTCAAGGAGGCTTTGGAATTGTTTATTCAGTAGCTTATGGAGCAGAAAAATTTGCTTGTAAAATCCTAGACTTATACCATAAACAACCTCCAGAATGGGAAACCTATATTGCTAGATTCAAAAGAGGATTTAAAGTAGGTCAAATTGATTCGCCTTATTTAGTACGGTCTTATCACGAATCTATGTATTTAGGAAACCCTTGTGTACTAATGCATTTGTGTGAAGGGGGGAGTTTAGCTGATAATGTAGAAAAATACCATTCTGAAGAGGCGTTTACTCCTTTGGCATTGAAGGTGTTAACTGGATTGAAAACTTTACATAGCAACGGAGTTATTCATCGTGATATTAAACCAGAGAATATTCTTTTTGATGAGAAAGGAACACCAAAACTAACGGATTTTGACATTTCAGTTTTCCAAGATAAGCGGGGTACTATTAGAAATTGGCGAGGCTATGTAAAAGAGGTTTGGTGCACAGCGGTATATGCAGCGCCAGAACTATACAATAAGCAGCAGACGTACGACATTGCAACACCAGCCATAGATATGTTTGCATTTGGTGTAACAATGTATGAATTGCTGACAAAAGGAAAGTACCCCTTTGGAGGTTTTGAAGAATATGAAAAAAATCCAGTTGAATATTACCAAAAAGTAGGAGAGGGTACTTTTACCCCTTTAGAACAGTATCGTCCAGATTTATCAAAGAAATGGACAGATTTGATTAATGGATGTTTTCATCCTAATCCCGAGCAGCGAATTAATAATCCTGATACTATACTTAATCAGTTTCCTAATATAGACAAATTAGTCTCAGGGAATATTATTGAGGAAATCAAACAATCTGGAGATTGGGTGCTGATAGTAAAGAATGGTGAAGAAATAGACAAGTCGTATAATTTAAGTCAGCTGCTAACAACCTCAGAAAATCAATTGTTAAAAATTGGAAGGCTAGACACTGATAATCCTAATGCAAATGATATAAATATTGTAGAAACGCTATCGAGATATATTTCTCGAAGGCATGCTACCTTAAAATTTGAAGACGAAAGTTGGTGGATTAGAGATGGTCAGGAAATCGAGACATCTTGGAAACCCTCTATGAATGGGACTACTTCTACAAATGGACCAGTTGAAAGTGAAAGTTTTCAAAAAATAAACCTAAACGATATAATTATCATCGCTGGTGATACGACCTTAAAACTAGAAAATCAATAATAGCAATAATGGCTAACTTTAAACAAGGGCAAAACTTTGACGGATATAAATTAATCGACTTTATTGGTATCGGTTCTACTGCTGAAGTATGGAAAGTTGAAGATAAAGATGGAAAACATTGGGCATTAAAAATAATCGCTCCAAGTGTCGGTTTAGACCCTATAGGCAGAAAAGAATTCAAGGAAGAATATGATAAGACCAATCATTTATCACATCCGAATATCCTAATTGCCAAAAATTATGGAGAATTTAAGAATAGACCATATTTAGTATTTGAATTGTGTGGAAGTAGTCTATCTCAAGCAGTAGGAAATAGGTATTTGAAAGCTCAAAAAATTGCAAAAGACAAATATTTTTCAGAGGAGGAGTTAGCAGATATTATGGCTCAGGTAGCATCCGCATTAGCGTATCTCCATTCTCCTGAAATCAATATGGCTCATTTGGACGTCAAGCCTGCCAATGTATTAATAACGATAGGTAAAGAGTTAGATGAAAAGTACGCCCTTTCAGATTTTGGTATTACCGCTGAGTTGAAACGAACGGTAATGAAACAAACCCAAAAAATGGGAGATAGTGGAGTGGGATTATCTCCTCTTTATGCTGCACCAGAGCAATTTAAGGTTAATTATGAACCACAATCTGAAAGTGACATTTTTGCTTTAGGAGTCTCTATTTACGAATTGGCTACAGGTAAATTACCGGCCTCTGGACGAATAGGAATAGGACAACAACTAGTCAATGGAGGAGAAGCACCGATACTACCAGGAGAATATTCACAGGCATTTAAAGAGTTAATTCAACAATGTATGAGCACTAGTCCAGCAACACGACCGAGTGCCGAACAATTACAGAGTTATGCGCTATATTTTAACAATACAGGCAATTGGATAGATCATTCTGTTAAGCCAATTCCACAACCAGCACCTAGACCAAAACCAAATAGTAGTAAAACACATAAAAGAGTAATTGAACCAACACCTAACCCAAAGAACTTTAACTGGAAACCTATAGCAGCAGGGATTGGTATTCTTGCACTTGCCATCTTTGGTTTTCTGGGACTTTCAAATGGAAATACTACCACTAATAAACATGAAGTTGCGGGTAATAGCTATTTCTTAGATGGAGATTTAATTACAGCTCAAAAAGAATATGAGTTAGCGATACAGTCTGGAAACGCTAACGATTTACTGAATAAGAGAATACAAAACATCAAGCAATTAGATTTAGAATACATTCGCCCTTTTAAAGATAATCGAGCAGCGGTCAATGATGGTGAGGGCTGGGGATTTATTAATGATGAAGGTCAATTGATTATACCCTGTAATTATAAAGATGTTTCTGACTTTAAAAATGGCTTAGCAGTTGTTCAGAAAAACGATTTAGTAGGAATAATTGACTTGTTCGGAAAAGTTAAAGAGCCTATTAAATATAATGGGACATTAACTATAATCTCAGAAAATAAAGTTGAACAACGAGTTGGTGCTAAAACAAATGAAATCATCATAAACTAAATTAAAATGGCACAAGCAACCTATAAAAAAGAATTAACTGGTAGAAGAAGTCTTCGTCAAACAATGGCTCATGGTATTCGAGCCTTGGGTGGTGCAAATGTGCCTAATTACACTTTACTTTATTTGAATGATAGCAAGAATAAGAAAAAAGGAGATTTTCAAACGATTGTCGTCCCTTATGTTGAAGTAGGAAGAGGAGGTTCATGTGTGATTCAGTATTCTGATGCTTATCCAACTATCCATAGAAAGCATGCTGCTATTCTTTGGGATAAAGGGCAGGTAACACTTAAACATTTGGGTAATAATCCCTTAATGGTTAATAATTATCTAGTCAATGGTCAGCAAATACTTCAAAACGGAGATGAAATTCAGTTTTCTACTAATGGTCCTAAAGTACGCTTTAACATAGCAGCCCAAAAAATTGGAGAAACTAGGTTTACGGATAGAGTAGTAATGTTTACCCAACAAGCATTAAAACCCTATAAAAAAGCAGTTACAGCTTTATCTCTGCTCATCCTAGGAACTATAGGCTTTGCAATAAATAATACGCTTGAATTTAATAAAGCACAAGCTATCCATGATGACAAATTAAAAGGCATTCATGAAAATTTAGTGGAAAAAGAGGCCTCCTTAAATGATGTATTAGCCGATTTAAATGATAAAAAAGAGGATTTAAAAAAATTAAATTTATCTGATAAAGAAAGGAAAAGGCAATTACGAGCTTTAAAAAATTCTAAAAATCAATTACTTGCTCAAATCAACGACCTAGAAGAAAAATTTAACGATAGACAAGACCAAATCCAACAACAGCCACAAATCATAACTGATATAAATGAAACTAAAATAGAAGACAATAAACAAAAGACGGTTAAACCAAAAAACAGTGGAACGACTCAAGATAATAATACCCCAAGTACTCCTACTCCGACACTAGTAAGTGATGCCCCTACTACATTAACGACTCAACAAGAATATATAGGTTCTTCAGAGCATCAAGATATAAAAGAACTCTTAGATTATGTCTCAAGTAATCCAAACGATAAATCCATTGATTCGGGAATAGAAGTGATAAATGACTATGTCAAAAAACATGTAGTTATTACCCAATCTGATTTTTTTGTTACAGAAGGTGATGCTTTAGATATGAATCAGAAATATATGCAAAGTCAGTCCGATATGTTTTCAGTACAAGCTAATCAAAACATAATGATATTAGCGGCTGTCAAAAATAATAGTCCTTTACGTTTGCCTATAAAGGTGACTGGAGTACTTAATTTACTTTCTGTTACTACTGCTCTTTTTCTTAAGGAGGTTCGTCGAAACCCCATGAAAACAGCGAATCTATTTTATTTAGAGCCAGGACAAGAGGTAGTTTATATGGGCACAAATAAAGTTAAGGGCGGATTTGGTACTATCATGGCCTCTGGCTATTATAAAATTGATGAAAGCGAACCCTATAATGTTTACACCTCCATTTACACTCAGGAAATTACTCAGGAACGAATGGATACCGATAGAAAAGCTTTAGAGCGTTTTCTGAATACAGGTAATGTTGGTAATAAAAAAGGATTTGAGGAAACATTAAATGACTTCTTTGGACTGGGTACAACACATACTGAACTTAATGTATATTATAAATATGATGTACCTGACGGAGGTGTAGACGTCAATTTTATACTTTATAAAGATGGACAAGAATACGGAGAAGTAGAGGCAAGCGAAGGGACGATTGGGCTAACAGGTAATTTCTCTAATATGCCTTCAGGAAGTTATACTGTATCAATATTTGGTCAATCTTATCCTATTACTATCAATTCAGGACAGGTTACTCAATGTTTCATTCGAGATGGTGTACAAGAAGTCAAGTACGAAAGATATTAAAATAAAAGCCGAAATAATTTAACAAAATTTAATTAAACAAAAATGGCAAAACCGACAGAACAGGTCACTTTAACAGGCAAAAAAAGTCTAGGGCAAACCATGATGCAAGGAGCAAAAGTGCTTGGAGGGAAGGAAGTTCCTAACTATACGCTTTTGTTTATTGACCCAACAAGAAATAAGAAAAAAGGAGAGCATCAAACTATTGTTATTCCTTATATCGAAATAGGCAGACATGGAAACTGTGTCGTCCAATATGGAGATGAGCATAATGCTGTCCATAGAAAGCATGCCGCTATATTATGGGATAAAGGAGAGGTTGTTATCAAACATCTAGGAACTAATCCCTTAACAGTCAATGGCCAACCAATAGCAGCTGGTGGCCAAAAGGTTCTACAAAATGCTGATGAGATTCAGTTATCTCAAAATGGGCCGAGGATTAGATTTAATGCTACTGTTACTAAGACTTCAACAATGGGGGTTACTCAGCGGATGGGGCTAGTACTAGACCAAGCATTAAAGCCTTATAAGACTGCCGTTATGGGCTTAACGGCTTTGTTGGTTGGTGCAATAGCTTTTTTGGGCTATCAAACATATACCTTCGAAGGTAAGCTAGCAGATGCTGAGAAAAGAGAAAGAGAATATAAAGCTAGATTGGATAAACAAGATGACGAAATATTCAATCTCGATCGTCAAAAAGATTCAATAGATCAAGTTATAAATGACTATAATAGGGATAATAGAAACACAAGGAATAGTATTGCTGGACTTATAAGAGACAGAGACAGGTTACAACAACAAATAAATAGTCTAACCAGACCTGCAAAAGATTCTGATGGTGATGGAGTACCAGATTCTAGAGATAAATGTCCTAATGTTTTTGGTACTGAAAAAGACGGATGCGAAAAGAAAGGTATACCGCCACCTCCTCCTGTAGATACAGATAATGATGGAGTACCAGATTCTAGAGATAAATGTCCTAATGTTTTTGGTACTGAAAAAGATGGATGCCCAGGAGGAGGTGGTAATGGAGCTCCATTAAAAGTGCAAAATCTAATTGCAGCAATCTTTGAAGATGGAAAGGTTAATTTAAAAGATTTCTCAGAAATAAAGCAACTAATTGAATTAAGAAATAATGGAGGAGTGAATTCAGATTTAGTTAAAAAATTAATCGAAGAATCTTTCCAAGATGTGGGGCCACTTTCGCCTAAAACATTAGGGCTACTAGCTGATGTTTTTGATGATGAAAAATTAGGATTAGGGGATATTCCAGAGGTTATCGAAATGATGGGATTAGTGATTTCAGACATCCAAGACCCAGACGATGATGGCATAAAAGGAAAAGATGACAAATGCCCTAAAGAAGCTGGACCAAAAAGTAATGATGGCTGTCCAGAACCTGATAAAACAAAAGATTCCGACGGTGACGGAGTACCTGATAGTGCGGATAAGTGTCCAAATGAAGCAGGTCCAGCAGAAAATTCAGGTTGTGCGGTAGGAGGAACTGGAGGGGACGCAAAAGATACGGATGGAGATGGCACACCTGACAACATAGATAATTGTCCAGAAGTAAGAGGACTTTCAACTAATAACGGATGTCCTCCTGCAGCAGTTGACCCAAATAAAGATAGCGATGGAGATGGAATTATAGATAGCCAAGATGAGTGCCCATGTGCTAAGGGAAAAAAGAAAAGAAAAGGCTGCCCTAAGGGAGCAAAAGGAGATGATTTTAACAAAGATTGTATAAGCTAAAAGCAAAAAACTATTTTGAACAGACTCAAAATAAAAACAATAGGCGACACCCATGTTGGTCAGCGACGGACTAATAATGAGGATAATCTACTACTTGGTAGAGATTTAGTCCAAAAAGACTGGTCTCTAGCATCCTCTAAAATTGTAGAGGTTAGTGAGCTAGGGACTTTATTAGTAGTAGCTGATGGCATGGGTGGTGCTGCTGCTGGGGATGTAGCCTCCACGTTGGCAGTCAATCGCATTAAGGAAATCTTTTCTGATGTGAATGCCCTTCCAGAAGATGACGATAGTATTCTTGAATTTTTAGGCAATGTTATATTCAATGCACATCATACAGTCGTGAATGGAAGTGTTGAACATCCTGAGAGACAGGGTATGGGAACAACTTTGGTTATTGGTTTAATAGTCGGTATCAAGTTGTATCTAGCTTGGAGTGGCGATAGTCGGGCTTATCGCTTTTCAAAGGATGGTGTACCTGCTAAAAATAGTTATGATACCGACCATTTAGAGCTGCTTACTTCGGACCACTCTATGGTCTGGGAAATGGTAGAAAAAGGAAAGATAACAGCAGAGCAAGCACGAGTCCATCCCAATAGCAATATAATCACCCAAAGCCTTGGTGACCCTATGCATACACCTGCTCCTGATGGTAGAATTATCCAATTAAGAAAAGGAGACAGAGTGCTACTTTGTAGCGACGGGCTAAATAGTATGTTGCCAGATTTTGAAATTGAATCGATCCTTAGTACAGTAAATGAAACCGCTGAAACCTGTGAAAAGCTTATATGGTTAGCCAATAATGCTGGAGGGGCGGATAATATAACTGTCATCGTAGCAGATATAATTGATGGACCCGCAGGTTTCATTACGGATAATGGAGAGGAGCAAAAGCAAGCACCTAAAAAACGAAAATCTATCACTACTAAACAGGTGCTAATAGATGAAAATAAAAAGGTTAAAAAGGAATCTCAAGGCATCAAAATAATGCCCGCTCTTTTAACCTTTTTATTGTTCGGCTTAGTTGGCTTGGGTATTTGGCAATTTGATAATATCAGTAATGCTATTAGTGCAAAGGAGACTGCACCCGCAAAGAAAAAAGTAGTGGAAGTACCTGTACCTACAAATGAATTTTTAAAAGAAAAAGCAGCGGCTAAAAGACAGGTCTTGCTTGTAGATTCCCTTAGAAGTATTTCTTATGGGGAATTTGCCAATGCAAGTCAAATTGATAATTTATTCTCTGCCTTTGATTTGCAAAACCGAAATACCCAATTGGCATTTGCCAATACTCAGAATACAACACAGGTAACTAATGAGTTGAACGCATTGACCGAAATTAAAAATAAGTTAGTGGTTGAATTTGCCAATCCAACTTATACAAAAAGTGAAGGTGATGAAATCATCAAAACACCTCCAATAAAGCCTGAACCTATTTCAAAGTATTCGATGAATATCCCTAATTGGGCTAAGGAGTATAAGACAGTCTTAAATCGAAAGGTAAAAGTCTGCCAAGCATTTAATCAAATGACCCTTGAAGATAAATCAGAATTGAATGTATTACTTCAAAAATGTGAGACCCTAACCGATAAATTTTATGAGGTGTATAATTGGAAAACAGCTTTATTTTCTAATAATGATACGGAAGTATTAAAAGAAAATTATGGAGCTATATCACAAGGTGTCAAAGAGATTGAAGTGGGGCTAAATAAGCTAACTCAGCAGTTAGCTACTGAAAATAAAGCAGAAAAATCCATTGAAGAAAAGGATACCGTTAGTAAAGAAAAAGCAAAAGAGATTTTGACAGATAGCTCGAAAACGGAAATACAAATAGAAAAAGATACAAGTAATCAAAACAATAATTAATGAACTTTAAATACCGTATCTATTACTTACTGGTTATAATGGGATTGATACTTAGTTGGTCTTCTTGCAAAGAAGAAAAACAAGTAAAAAAACATCAACCTTTAACTATTGATTTTACTATCAATGGCAAGAAGAATATCCTAGCTACAAATGCTTATGCTGGTACACCTTCTTTTGAAGATACAGAAAAAGTGATGCAAGTAAATTTAGGGGAATCTATACAATTTGAAGCCTTAGTCAACCCAAGTAATCGAGTGAACCAAACAAGATGGTACATTGGAGAAGATAATTTTTCTAAAACATTAAAAGGTGATTATATCTTTGAAAAAGAAGGACTAATAGAAATTCAGTTCTGCGTGAATGAAGGTTATCGATGTGTGTCAAAATATATTTTTGTTAAGGAGGGAGCTATTCCTATTCCAATAGATGTAGATACAGATGGGGATGGTATTCTGGATAAAGAAGATAAATGTCCAACCGAAAAAGGTGTAGCTAGTAAAAATGGATGTCCTGATAATGAGAATATACCTCCACCTCCCCCGCCTATTCCCACTAAAGATACCGACGGTGATGGCATAACCGATAATTTAGATAATTGTCCTAATAAATTTGGTCCCCAGTCTAATAATGGTTGTCCTTTGCCATCTTCTGAGGAAGATTCTGACAACGATGGTATCAAAGATAATGAGGATAATTGCCCAAATCTACCAGGGCTTTCAAGATTCAATGGATGTCCTGATGATGACGGAGATGGAATCCCTTCCCCAATAGATAAATGTCCAACTGAAAAAGGTATTTCACCTGATGGTTGTCCTAGAATAGAAGATGCTGATGGGGATGGTTTATCAGATAATGAAGATAACTGTCCAAGCCAATTTGGACCTAAGTCAAATAAAGGCTGTCCTCTTCCAAAAGATAGAGATAATGATGGCATTCCCGATAAAGACGATAAATGCCCAACCGAAAAAGGAGAGGCTGCTTATGGTGGATGTCCGCCACCGCCACCTTGTGATATAGCCCGTTCAGGAACGATAGGTATCTTAACCGCTGACCGTTGTCCTCAAAGTACTTTTGTCAATAATGGAAAGATAAAGATACAACCTAAGCGCTGTATAGAACTAGAAGGCGGTGTGCTTTATGCCAATGATGAAGGAAAAGTGAAAATATACATCACAAGCAGTAGCGGAGAAAAATCAGAAGTACTCACTAAAAAAATAAACTCCGGAAGAAGTCAAATTGCAGGGTTAGAAGAGCTTTTTATATTATTAAAGGCTAATGAAACCTATTATCTACATATTGAACCACAGAAAAATGATAAAGATAGGATTCCTCAATTAGAAAATATTAGCGGTTGTAATCCAACAGTACTACCGAATGACAATTTAGCCATTGACTATAATGGCAATTTTATAATCATGGACTTAAAATATGCTTACTAATGAAAATACGATTATTGATTTTTTTGATATGCTTGGGGAGTGGAAGTTTGTTTGGGCAGGGAGCTATGGATACCTGTATGGTGGAATTTACTGTTGAAAATGATTCTATTATTTGCAATAATAAAGCAGAAGTAATACAAGTTCAATGTACAAATTGTGATAATACTAATACGCCTAGTTTTAATTGGATATATCCTGACGGAACGCCAAAGCAAAACTTATCAGAAATTGATGCTATAATTGATGGAACATATACCGTTGAAGTAGAAAATGGAGGGTGTAAATCTTTGGATTATAAGATAGAAATCAAAGAATTGAATTTAAAAGCTATTGCAGGTCCAGATACTACTTTTAGTTGTGTTGATGAAACTGTAATTTTAGGAGGGCAGGTGGAATCTTCACCAAATACAGGGTTTGACATTTCTTGGATAGCAAATAGAGGTAACATAGTAGAAAATGGAAATACAGCAACGCCTACCATCAATTCTCCTGGGGAATATGTTATGACTGTTTCTACAGATAATTGTACTCATAGTGATGTCGTTACTATTAGTGAGAAAATCAATTATAATTTAGAACTCTCTGAAATACAGAATGCAACTTGTGATAATAATGATGGCAGCATTAAAGTAGATGTTACTGAAAATAATTCTTTATTGTTTGATATTGAAGTTGGAGATGTAAAATTTGAAGATATAAGCTTACCTCATACAATTTCTGAATTAAGTAAAGGTGGTTATCAAATAAAAATTATTGATGAGAATGGTTGTAGTTCTAATCAAGAAGATATAATAGTAGAATCTTCTGTCTCAAATATAGTTGCAGATGCTGGCTTAGAACAAGAAATTACTTGCGCAACCACATCTGTACAGATAGGTACAGATATGCCTGACTCTCAAATAACAGAGTTTTCATGGACTAGAGACGAAATGCCATATCCTACTAATGAGATTAATCCTACAGTTACTGAACCTGGCATTTACACCCTTACAGTTAAAGATGCTAATGGTTGTTCAGATTCAGATGATGTTGTAGTTACACCAAACAATAATGAACCAATGGCTGATGCAGCTGGTCAAGAGAATAAAATAACCTGTAGGAACGACATTATTACTTTGGGGGGAACAAATACATCTTCAGGTACAAACTTTACCTATTTATGGACTACTGAAAATGGAAGTATTATTTCAGGTACGGAAAACACAGAAAATGCAAGAGTTGATGCTGGCGGTACATATAACTTAATGGTTAACAATAATGACAATGGATGTATATCAGAAAGTAGTGTGGTCATTGCCGTTGATATAATGAAGCCTATTGCTCAAGTAACACCCGGTAAAATCACACTTATTTGTACTCAAAGAGAAACTAGTCTAACCAATAATCTAAATGAAGAAACAGACCTAAGTTTTTCTTGGTTTCAAAATGGAGAAGGATTCAGTAGTAACTCTACAACCTCTACCAATGAAGAAGGTAATTATAGATTAATAGTTACTAATACACAAAATGGTTGTTCTTCTGATTCAAGTGACATAATTAGTATAGAAGTAGATACCACCCTTCCTAGTATTACAATTAATCCAATCACAGAAATGATTTCTTGTAAAAACGATAAAGTTGAAATCACGGCTAATGTTGAAGGAGGGGACGATTTTAGTTGGAGTCCAAATGGTAATATTCTTAATGGAGAAAACGAAAACACTGTAACAGTAAATGCACCAGGTACTTATACATTAACTGTTTTAAATACGACTAATGGTTGTAGAGAAAAAGAAGATATAGATATCGTAGGAAGTATGGATATGCCTATGATTACCATAGACGTACTAAAAGAGTTGAACTGTATAATAGATGTTGTAAGTATTGGAAGTGGCGCACAAGGAAATCTTGACTTTAATTTCGAATGGAGGAAAAAAGGAGATATAAGCATTATAAGCGAAAATTTAGTCCATGAAGTTAGTGATTCAGGCACATATATTCTTACTGTAATTAATCCACAAAACGACTGCAAATCTACTGAGACAGTAAAAGTTACAATGGATAGAGATTTACCAAATTTACAAAGTAAAATAGATATAATAACCCCTCCTTGTGAAGGGGAAACTACTAATTTTTCTTTACCTTTAAATTTAGATGTTAATTGGACTGACGGTCGAGATGGAAATGATAGAGAAGTGGAATTAATAGGTGGTCAATCGTATTCCTTTGAGGTTACTAACCAAAAAAATCTTTGTTCCAACGATACTACATTCAAAGTTCCCTCAATTCCAAAACCTAAGCCAGATGATGATTTGGGCATTTATTTATTAATCCCTGGAGATTTATTATTCATTCCAAATGAAACCTTCCACTATAGATGGGGATGGATGGATGATAATGGACCTCAATATTATGATGAATCCCCTACAGAAAGAACATACCTAAAAGTTGACAACTTTAAATCATTAAAAGAAGAAAGGGATTTCTTTGTTGAAATATATAATCCTAATACCCAAGCATGCAGTGTCATGAGAGATTATAATGATGGTACTCCTAATGGACTAATTTCCCATGAAGAGGAAGAACAACGCATCATCTACAACGAAGACTACTTCAATAGCCTATCTCAAACCCTAGGCAAACAAGATAAAATCAATGCCTATCCCAATCCAACTAGCGGCTTATTCAATATAGAACTCTATGGTGATTATAGAGGGATGATAGAAGTAGTAGTGTATAATGAAATAGGCAAACGAATCATTAAAGATCAGCTTTACAAAGAAGCGCCCTATTTAATCCGACCCATTGATTTTTCAAAATATAGAAATGGTATTTATTTGATTCATCTCATAGACGAACAAGGAGAGATAAGTACTATTAAAACCCTCGTTAATCATTAGTCCATCAAGAAAAACAAGTATGAAAAATACAATTAAATATCTAGTTAGTCTTTTATTAGTGCTATGGTCTTTTTCTTTGTTTGGACAGGTTTTCTTGGATAAAGAAAAAGTAAAAATTGAGAAAAAGGCAGTATCTAATGAAGATTTAAGTACTATATTAAATACCGTAGATAAAGCTTTAAAAGATTACGAATCTGCAGCTCCGCTGCTTGATAAAACCAATCTTGAAGTAACAGAGAATTCTATTCAGACTTTTGAAAAACTATTCGATAATAGTGCTAAAGTTTTGAATGACTTACGAGGTAACTCTCGCAGCTTAATTAATTATTCGGATTACGCCAGTTATGCTTATAACTATCTTAAAAGTGGTATTCTAACCAAATTGACTAAAGCCAATTTAGTTACTATCAACAAAGATGGCGACTCTTATCAAGCAGGAGTTATTATTACTAAAGAAATGAGAAATGGTTTAGATGCAAAAAACCGACCTGTTCTTTGGAGTAAACCAGTAGTGCTAGATTTATTGGTTATCTATGATATACAGGAGGACAATCTAAATGAGGCAAAAATCTCAAAGATAAGTCGCTATGACAAGCCTAAAAAGGATAGAAAATTCTTTTTTATTCCTAGTGGGAGGTTTGGTTTTGAACCATATAAAATAACTTCAGGATTAACTGACTTAAATTTCAGTAATTCTTCTGGAGTCTCATTTGGAATACAATTTGGTTATCAAGTAAATGATAATCTTGCTGTTTTTGCAGGAATTTTTAATCAATCAGCTATAGAGTTCACAGGTGGTTTAGATATGTTTAATAATCCAGAATCTACTCAAGAAGATTATGAAATAATTAACGGTGAAGATAATAATAATCAAATCAATCAATCAACTGCCCTCACGGTTACAACAGTTACAACAGGTTTAAGCGAATCGTTAAAAATTAGTGCATTAGAATTAAGTGTAGGGGTTAGATATTATACAGGTTATAAAGAAGATAAGCTTAGATTTTTTGGAGAAGCAGCTATAGTTTTAGATAAGGCAAACATTACTTCTATCAAAAGGGCGACGGGTACTAAGTCAGAAACTGCTGAGTTGAATTATGGTGAATTTCAAGGAGGCTCTGGTTCTCTTTCATTAAGTGAGATTTTTCCCGAAAGATTTAGAAATACATCAATCAATGGAAGTTCAGACTCCTATACAAAAAATGATAAACCATTCATATCAGGTATAATATCCGGAGGTGGACTTTACTCTTTTTCAGAAAGTATAGGTCTAGAATTAGCCTTAGGGTATTATTTAGGGGGCTCGGTTCTAGAAAATGAAGATAGTGAAGTCATTAAGCTTGAAACAGAAGACCCAACAGGAAGCTTTATTAAATCAATCAATAAAAACGGACTAAGTGCCCGAATAGGTCTCAACATTGCATTTTAAATCCAAAACACAAATTCAAAAAACATGATACGTCACCTATACTTTTTAACAATTCTTATATTTTGTTTTTCTATAAAAATGGAAGGTCAGAATGTTTTAGGCAAACCAGCAGCTTTTGTCAGACCATTAGATAAAAGTGGCTATGATTTAGGTAGTAAGCTAAAGCCAACTAAAGCTCCTTGGGTAGTCTTTTCAGATAGAGACAATAATCAAACTTATGAAAAAGACCGAAAAACTCCAAAACGGACCATCAGTTTCAAAGAATGGTTTTATGTCATTGAGACCAAAAATGATTGGATAAGAATTGGTAAAGGAACCACGACGGGTAGAAAACTTAATGGTAAATTTCAGGATTATGGCTGGGTAAGAAAAAATAAAATGTTGTTATGGTCTTCCGGCTTACTAGACCCGAATACTAAAATTAATAGAAAAGTTTTTTTACTAAATCGAGCTGATGATATAGATAATTTACTAAATCGAGTAAATAGTGGGCAAAAAAAAGAGTTAGTTGATATTTTCAATGGACCAGGAGGAGATTTTACCAAAAACGATAAAAATATCTATGAATTCTATTTTGTCTTAAAAAAAGAAACAACTAGCGGTGGGCTAGATTATTACTTATTAAGTAAATCTTCAAAAATTTCTTCTACTAATGCTGAAGAATCAATTATCGGGTGGATTCGACAAAATAGATTATCTGAGTGGGATACTAGAATTGCTTTAGAACCTAACTTTTCTCAATCTGCTTTTGAAGAAAGAAAGAATAATCAAACACTCAAAGTATTAGCTTTTGGCAAACAAACTAGTGCTGATAAGTATGCTGCTGATGGAAGTGTCAATAAAGAAGATATATTCTGGGATAATGACCCTGTAAAATTTAACATTGACCAATTAGCAAAAAAAGACCCTAAAAGATTTAATGGTGGAGTTGTTCGCTTTCCTTTATTAAGTCAATTTCCCAATTATTATCGAAGTGGTGTAATAACAAAAATAGCAGTTCAAGGAGAAGGGCAAAAAATTCTTGAAGAAATGGGAGAGATATCCTATTCCAATCTACAAGAAGCCATTAAAAAAAGTAGTATTTCAAAAGATAATTATAATGTTTTGTATGTCATTGAAGGAACAAAAGGTATGCAACCCTACAAACAAAGTATTATTGAATCTATCAAGGATGTACAACTAGCACTATCAGGAGTTAAGAATGTAAAGTACGGTGCGGCAGTTTATAGAGATATTCCAGAAAGAGCGGAAGGCAGATTATTTGACATTGAACCACTTACGTCGAATACGGGAAAAATAACAGAATTTTTACACAACACCGAATTCAATAATTGGTACGACAATGATGCTGTTTGTTCTATGTATTATGGTTTATATCAATCTTTATTAGAATCAGGATTAAATAAAAACCATACTAATATCATTATTTGGATAGGTAATAATGGTGATTATCGGTCTGACCTAGGGAGAAAATATCAAGATAAAAATGACGAAACCTATATCTCCGCAGATGATTTAGCAAGTATTTTAGGTGAATATAATGTTCATTTAATGGGCTTACAATGTACCAATAATTATAATCGTGCGAGTAGAAGTTTTATAAAAGGTTTAAACAATATCATACTTGAAAGTGCCAAATATCAATATGAAAAAATAAATAGAGTTAAAGAAGTAGAAAAAGATATTACAATTCAACCACCTTTTATGCCAGAATTAGACTTAGAAGCCTGTACTAAATTAGAAGGAGGTGTTGGATTAGGGAAAATATGTCGCCCCTCTGGACAAAGCCTCTCCAATGGAGAGTTGGGAAGTAATATTAAAGCATTTTCTAGTTCAGTTTCCACTTTTACCAATAAATTCTGGAAACAAGTTTCCACCGTCATCAATGATGGAAATTCTGTAAAGGAAATTGACCAAGGAACAGTAGGGCCTGGTATGGTTGTTCTAATTGGTAAACTTTTAAAGGATTCAGGTAAATGGTCAAGAGATGATGTAAGAAAATTATTGAGGGAAAAGTTCAGGCTTTATGCCGAGGTTTATATTCCTAAAAAGGTACATCAAGCTACCCACCCAGCTTTCTCTCAAGTACTATTTATGCCAGAAGAAGATTTGGAAGATTATTTAAAAACGATTAATGACTTAAGTATTTGTAGAGATTATTCAATAGAGCAGCAAAGAGAATGTCTATACAATGCTTTAGTTGAATTATACAGGAAATTTTCTGGTAATAACGAAATAGGGAAAAAAACCTCTATAAACGACTTAAATACAGTTGTACAAGGTTTAGAGAAAGAGGGCTTAGTATTGCAAGGAAATATGAGCAGGTTCAGAATTAAAGATATAAGAAATGAGAAAAAAGTAAATGATACAGCTATTAGTATGGTCATTAGTCAATACTTAGAGAATACCAATAAACTCAAACAAATTTTGAAAGAAGGAGAAAATTATGAGTTTGCTTTTAAATCCTTAGATAACACTTATTTCTGGATACCTGTAGAATATGCTACTTTTTAAACTATAACATCTATGCAACCTGTATTTAACATAGCAAATTTAACCTGTAGCTATTTGGTGAACCAACCTGTTCTCAAAATAGATGAACTATCGATTGAAAAAGGGAAGTTGGTTTTCATCTTGGGTGTCTCTGGGATTGGTAAAAGTACATTTATTGAGACCTTAGGGCTCATGAACCAAACGATTGTCAATACCCCAGAAACTAAATTATCATTTTATCCTAAAGAAACTCCAATAGAAATAAAGGATTCATGGGCTAAATCAAATGACGAACTTGCCTTTTTTAGAAATGAGCACTTTAGTTTTATTTTTCAGAACACCAATCTAATGCCCAATTTCACGGCAGGGGAAAATATGTGTATTAGCCAATTAATAAAAGGTAAATCAATTTCAGAAGCTAAACCCAAGGTACTTGAGATAATGGAGGAACTAAATTTACCAATAGAGGTATTTGACAAAAAAATAACGGAATTATCTGGTGGACAAAGGCAGCGGTTAGCCTTTGTAAGAGCTATAACAGCAGATTTTAGTGTGCTTTTTGGAGATGAGCCTACGGGGAATCTAGACCAAGAAACTGCTTTTAGGTTGATGACAATGCTAAAAGAAAACTTACAAAAAAACCAAAGTACAGGAATAATAGTGTCACATGATATTGACTTATCTCTAGCTTTTGCAGACCAAATCATACTCCTCACACCACATGAAACACTTAACTATGGAATAGTAGATTTGGAAAAGATAATTTATAGAACCAATAATAAATTTCACAATTATGACAAGTCGCCAATCTTAGACCCTAAGCAGCTGATTTATAATACACTCAATATAGAAGCCATCGAAAAATCTTATGCTTAATACTATTATAAATATTGTCAATAAAGGTTCTGACTTTCAGCAACTCTTCTTCAAAAGGGAGCTAGAGACACTATCGGATAAAGCCAACTGGAATATTAAAAAGTTAGCGGGGATTCTCTTACTTACCTTACTCGCATTAGGTTTTTCACTAGGTGGTTTAAAACAATTAGAAAAAAGAATGTCCAATCCTTTTACCAATTGGGTCAATCTACCCATATCTAGTACGGTAGAGGATGAACGTTCTAAAATATTATCTACTTTTCAAAATAAAATTTATAAAGATTCTTTTCTTCTAGATAATATTAGTGAATATGCTGTAACCCGAAAGCCATTTATCAATATGGACAATGGAAAGGTATATGATAAAAAAGGTAGAACTGTAGAAAGTAGTAGTATCCTTTTAGAAAAGGTACTAGAAAGCGAAAACTTGGTCAAAAACTGGACTTCTTCTAGCTCTATATTTGATAATAACGAATGTGGTATAATTGTCAAACGAGCTATGTTAGACGATTTAGGATATAGTTTCCCTTTGAGCCAACGTCGTATCGCTCTTCAAGAAGATGATGGACGAGCTATTTTTTTAGATATTCTTGCCGTTGTAGAAGAATTGCCTGATAGAGCAGATTTTATCTGTCATTCCGTCTTGTATAATATGCTTACTACTTCATGGGGAAACACAGGATTTATTGAACAAGAAGGCACGTTTAATATTTTACATGCTATTTCGACCAAAGAACAAAAAGAAGCAGAAACTTTAATTCAAGAAAGATTCAAAGAGTATAAGGTACGCAAAGTAAAAAGTGAGCCTATTATAATTAATGAACAAGAATCACATTACTATTATCAGATAATTTTTCATCCAATTCCTGCTAAATCCATTGATTCATTAACACAATTTTATAAGGTATTAAATGGGAATACAGATGGTTTTAGTGATTTTATTCCTTACTATCAATATAATTGTAACAGTAGTTTTTCAACCATTAAACGGCCTCATCATATGGCGTTTAACTTCGCTCAATTAGACCAAGTAAGAAGTTTTAAAAACTTTATGCAACAGAGGTTTGAGGTAGAAGTTGATATGAACCAAGTGGAATCAAAAGAAAATTTTTCACTTGTTTCTAATTTGACTAGACTTACAGTACTTGCGCTTATATTGTTCAGTCTTTTGAGTATTTGGTTATTTGTCAACAACCTTCTAAAGGTGCATTTAGAAAGAGTCAAACCCAACTTAGGTACGTTTAAAGCATTTGGCTTATCCAATCGTTTTCTGACTTCTGCATATCTTAAAATCATTGTTGTTTTTATACTGATAGCTACGCTCTTTGCTTTGCTGATTGCAAGTGTAATTGCCATTATCGATTCGCTGATTAATCCAGATACTTATTTCAATTTATTCAATGGCTGGATATTATTAGCATTAATTACGCTGATGATTTTTAGCCTTATTTTTTCTAGGCAGACTATTAATCGAATTTTGGAAGATACTCCTGGGAATTTGATTTATGGGAGGGGATGATGTCGTGCTTTTTAATATAATCCTAAACAATAAACTTAAAATGAAACTCAAATTAATATTATTAGGACTACTTATTTCATTTACACTTTTAGGGCAAAAGTCATCAACAGAAAAATATGATGTTTATCAAAAATTAGACTATTTATCTAGAATGTTACTTAAGCCATATATGGGCGAAAATAGAGATTTAAGTGCAACATCTAGAGCTAAAAAAGATTATAAAAATAATCTAAAAAAATATGAAACTCTTTTTGCCTTAGATTATTCTGCCGAAGCTTTTCCAATAGTAGAAATTTTAATTAAATCAAAGGAAAAGAGACTTGTAAATCAAGATTTAATTTTCAATATTAATCAAATTAAGCTAGGAAAAGAATTTTTAATAAGTGGTAGAATCTATTTAAATAATTTACATAAGCTGTTAAATGAAAGAGGAGTAAAAAAAATAGAGGTATCAAGAAAAATTACGGGAGAATTAGATGAATCAGCAAAACTAATTAATGCCAATAAGGTATGGGAAGGAAATATCAATGGGGCAAATATTATAAATGGAGAAGGCGTATTTGTAGGTATCTTGGAACCAAATATGCTTAGATATACTCATAATTCCTTTCTTAATGATTCAGGAAATTCAAGAATTCATCATATATGGGATTTAAGCACAAATATCGACTGCGGTGCACCTTTTGACTGTTTTTCAAATTTGGAAAATTTTGATATCCATGCAACACATGTCTCAGGAATAGCAATAGGAAGTAATGTAGAATTAGAGGTTGATGGTTTTTTTAACGATGAAAAGGTTCAGGGAATAGCTCCATCTTCAAATATTTTGTTTGCAAGAATAAATGGGTCAACATCTCTTATAACAGCTATAAACAATATGCTAGATT
>CBDICY010000035.1:0-27988 GCA_965277445.1 Saprospiraceae bacterium
TTGTACATTCATAGTTTACATCAAATGCAATACAATTAATCTTTATTGTACGTACTCCAATCTATATGCCCGTCAACGTCCATTTTTATAAGTGCCTCAATATATTCCTGTATACCAATTTCTTGTAGCGGCGCTAATTTGAATTTTACCTTATGGTGAATATCCTTATCAATCCTTATCATTTTTCTATCCTTACCCCTATTATCGTCTTTGTCTTCTTCTTTAGGTTTTTTCTTTTCAGCTTTACCTTTCGCTACATCCCAACTCTTTTTATCTGCCATATTTTATATTTTAAATGTTTTGCAAAATTCCTTATAGAACGTTTCAAAACGTTCCTTTCCTGCCTTACTATCTAATATTGAATTGCACAAAGATGGATTAGACAGTACCTTTAAATCATTAAGTGAATTATTAAACACCTTCAAATTCTGTTCCTTTAAAAAGTTTTCTGCCATCTCGTTATCTTTTCGCCTATTCCTACGATTAATAAAACTAGCATACGTAAAATCAAAATCTAGCTCTTTGCGTTCTTTTGCTATCTGTTTAATTATCTCAATAAAATCCAATGTACTAAGTATATCAACTTGACTACCAATTACAGGGATTAGTACAGAATCGCAGTAACTCAATAATGTAGTTGCTCCGCTGTCTCCTTTTTTTTCAGTCATACGAGGTATGTCTATAAAAACAATATCATAATCACTACCAAAACGCTTTAGGAAATTCAATACTTGCCTTCCTGCCATTTCCTCAACTATAACCAATGCCTCAACACCTTCCATCGTTTCCCCTTCAAAGAAATCCATAATGGTACGTTGTGAATCGGTATCAATGATTAGTACCTTTTTGCCTTTATCCTTCGCCAATGCAGATGCTAAGTGCATAGTGATAGTGGATTTACCACAGCCACCTTTTGATGATGCAATACTAATAACCCTTGTATTCTTTGCCATTATTTATATTTATATATCGTACAACACGTACAACATGTTAACTTATTATTAACATGTTCAACCTGTACAACATGTACAAATCATTGTATATTTGTTACGTAATTTTAAATAAACTTATTGAATCCACAAAACAATTGAAGCCATGAAGGAAGAAAAAGTAAGAAAAACCTATTACCTCAAAGAATCTACTGTAAAGATGCTTGAAAAATTAGCAGAAAACCAAAGTCGAAAATTATCTACCATTATTGATTTGGCGATTGAGAAAGTATACAAAAAGCAACAACGGGATTAATACTACCCTGCTCGATTAGGCAGCAACGACTGAAAATAAAAAACCGCTTACCAAATTAATTACGACCAAGCAATTACGGTAAACGGTTATTGTATCATAACAATACAGCAGCAAATTAACATGAAATTTCTTAAAAAGTACGATTTGGATTCAGATTTTTATAAGCGTTATGTGTCGCTTATACAAAACACGGGCAAGATTAAGACGGGTACACAAGTAGTAAGTGCCATTACTGGTATAGCGGTTTGGTACGCTTTAGCGAATAGTAACCTGGTCCAGTTCTTTGGCTGGTGGGCATTCATCCCATCCACTATTTTTGCCCTACTGGTGGCGGTGGGCATCGAGGTAGGATTGAGACGGTTTTTACCTTATGGGGTTCGGGCATTCATCCATAAACGATGGAAAGGATTAGACGGGGCAATGAGTGGTTTTATAATTCCTATTTGTTGCGCTTTATTGGTAGCAAGTGGGTACACTTCTTTTCAAGGTAGCACAACGGTAGTACAAGCAATTGCACCAGATGTTGAACTAAAGACCACTACCGCAACGGATAGCGTTTATACTACCAAGGTATCTGCCAATAATCAAACCTTTGCAAGTGACAGCCTGACAATAGCAACAACTTTCAATAATCAGATTCAAGCGACTGCAAAGAAATTTGATACCAAGATATTATCTAGCATCAACAAAGCGGAGCAATTACAGGAACGGGCATCGAGAACCAAAACGGCTGCAAACAAAAGTTGGTTGAAAGTATTAGCAGGACGGGCAATTGATAAAGCGGATAATTACACCTTTGCAAAAGATAGTATAGTAGCCGATTTGGAAGGCTTTAAGGCATCCAAGCTGTTAACCTTACTAGACAATCGCAGAACTGATAAGATAGGAGCAGATACAACTTATATCGCAGCAACTACTAAAATAATAGCATCCAATGAATTGGCAGTAAATGAAAATCAAAATTTGATTGATAGTTATGGTTCGGGGCTTGGATGGATAACCGTAGTATGTTTGATTGTATTTATTTTCCTAACCATCTTAGAAGAGATTCACCGTAAAGGCAGCGACCAAACGGAACAGGTGGTCTATTCTCAATTAGACCTGTTACCGTCCGTTTGGGATAGGTGGACTAATTACATTAATGAATTAGTATTAGGGGCTATTCACCGCAAATTGGCGGCATGGGAATCTAACTTGCAACCATTACCGATGCCTGAACCATTGAGCGAACTATATGTATTAGGGGACCAGGAGCAGCAAAAAATCCAAGTAGGCACTACCCTACCCTATGACCAGGGTTTTGAAAAAATATTTGACTCTTCTAACAATGGACAGACAGCCGGAATTGATGAAAGGGATTTATACGATTTTACCGACTTTAGCCGAAACAAAAAAAGCGATAAAAATATAACTGCCACGGTCGAAGCTCCGCCAACTTCTAGCGAAGATTTAGAGTTTATTTTTGATGATGATTTTAAGGGCGTTTTAGGTGGTGAAGATGGTACAACCACCGATACATCAAAAATCGGCAGAATAGGCGATAGAATGCCAATTTCTAGTGCGAATTTGGACAATGACAGGAATAAAGAAAAGCATAAGAAAAAGCAGAAAAAAAGGATAGTAAAATATTATAAATCTTATCTAAAAAAGTACAAGAAAAAACCTAGTTATCAGACCATTTCGGATGCCCTAAATATTGCGGTGCGGTCGGTTGGTGAATATGTCAGAGAATTGAAAAAAGCAGGGGAATTGTAGCTAGATTCTACAAATAAAAAAATAGGCTAGACATTGAATGAGAAAACGCACAAAAAGTAAACTATTTTAAATTTATTCAACTTTTAAAATCATTCTAATATGTCAATCAATATCAACATTTTAAACTACTTATCTGAATTTAAGGCAGCAGAGTACAAACTTTTTCTTAGAAAGCAGCAATCTATGATTTTTTCGTCAAACTGGATATTAACAAGGTCGCAAGACCAACGGGATATGGTGGGGTGCATCTTCTTTGAGCTTATCAACGCTTTTGATGCTGTTAAGACTCGAAAGGATTATTTGAATGTCATTTTCGATTATTATACAGCAGAGCAGGTCGTTGAGTTTCTGAAGGGAATCAAGAAAGGTTTCTTGATGAACGATAGCTATATGGAGTATGCGGAAGAATTTAAGGCGAAGCAGTTGGCAACATTCGCCGAATTAATTAAGGCATTTTCGACGATAGAAAGTTAGTCAAGCAAGGCAAGGGGATAGGGCGCTATTCCCTTGTTTTGATATTTATTGTTTAAATATATGAAGGTAGGTAATTATTTAAGACAACAATTGTTTTATTTTTTTACTATTTTTACACAAACTTTGTAAGCAGATATAAGCCCTAAAGAGGGATTTTTAATAATCGCTGCAAAAAAAAAGTTCAACGTTGGAAGCGTTGAACCCTCATATTTCTTTTACCGAATCGCAAAATCTAGGAAAAGAAAGAATGAAATTTATATCTTATTTGATAAATGTATACTGCAAAAGTAAATAAAATGTACTTAATAATCAATCTTTTTGTTTACTAAATAAAAAAGTATAATTTTCTTCTTTCCTCAAAGATACATATCTTTTAGTTAGTGTACAAGCCACACTAACTGAATGGTTTTTTATCTTTTCTTCACTTCCTTTTTTTTCTCACATTTTCGGTTTTGAAATATGATTTTGCGCAGCGCATAATTTTATATTTTGAAGGAAAACACACAAGAACACACTAATTATTTTAAGCAACGCCTTGGAGAAATAGGCGTACCAATTGACAATGCTCGACAGCATGGTTTAGGCTATGATGAAAACGGCAATATAAAACAGTATATTAGAGATTTTGCTGGTAATATAATCACTTATATCCCTAAACACACAGCCTATAAAGTAAATGCAAGTGGTAAAAGAGTTAAAAAGAATAGACCACAATTAATCGAAAAGCCCCTATTTATTACTCGCTTGCATCCAGAGGAGCAACAAGAACAACAAAGACAGCTATCTATAGCGATAGCCTACGGTTTTAAAGCTAAGAACAATAAAATAGGTAAGTACCGTTATCCTTCAAAATGGGTAACAGGTATAGAGGTTAAGCCCCTTCCAACCAATAGTGCAATACAAGCTTTTAGAGAAAATGTGAAAGGAGGTTTTGCGGTGGGTATTGAGGGGTTTTTCAAAGCTACTGCATTATCTCAATGCAATATAGAAGCTACTGCATTCACGGGCATATCAACATATAAAGTTTGCGACTCACTAAAAGAGTATCTTCTAAAAAGAGAATTGAACCAGTTCGTGATAATGTATGACGGTGACGCCTTGGATATTTCATTAAAAGAAGGTAAGACAATATCTAGCAAAAGGGTTTTTGATTTTTTCAGTAGTGCCAAACGTTTCTCCTCACAATTCTATAATTTTTGCAAAAAGAACAATCTAAAGACTAAGCTAAAATTTTGCATGGTTAATAAGGACTTAGCCTATAAGGGAGTTGATGACCTGTTAGATGGAATGAGTGCCAAAAAGGAGGAGATATTGGCAGAATTGAAAGGAGGTAAGGACGGTGATTATTTTAAATTTCTTTCCTTGAACAGTCGCAACAATGAAAAGAATTTAAAAGAGTTTTTTGGACTCACAAATCATGTTGAGTTTTACAACCGTCATGCTAAATTGATAAAGGACGAGCCTTTTATATTTAGAGGCTTCAAATATAAAGCAGAAACTAGAAGTAGCAACTATGATTTATTCGCAGGGGGTAAGGAGCGCAAAACTTTTAAATCGTTGTTCAACCCGTTTTATGTAGATATTGAGGAGGAGGTGCTGGAGGTAAATAAATATATGTCAGAAGAGAATAAAGGTCTATCAAAATTACTAAAGATAAACAAACAAATATCAAAGCTACCAGAGGGAAGTGAAGAATTACCGAAATTGATAAAAGTCAAAGAGCAATTACTAGGAGTTAAAGAAAAATTAGCCCTATTAATAAATGATAATGACAGGTTAAGCATTGGAGCTGTCACGGGTATTGGGAAAACTGCATTCTTTCTTGGACATTTTAAAAATAAAAAATACATAAAAGGATTTTTTCACAAAAATGATATTAGCGGAGTTATTGCAGTACCAACAATAAACCTAGTTAAGCAATTAGAACGCAAATACAAAAGTCATGGGGTCGTGGGGTTAACTGGTTTTATATCTAATAAGACCAGATTGAAAGCAATTAATTCTAAAGTAATAATTTGCACCTATGACACTTTGCATCATGTTACCGACTTGTGGCGGCGTGTTCTTGTGGTAGATGAATCCCATAATTTAGTTAATCAGTGGGGCGAAGTATATTCTAATATTTCCTTTCGTGCATCGGTATTGAATAAGGTAGTAGATAGTTTTGATCTTGCTAAGAAAACTATTTTAATTTCTGGTACACCAAACAAACTTTTTGCTAAAAAATTAGATTTTAAATTTGTTAGAATTGAGCGTAAAGAAAATAATATAGTAAAGGTGCGCTCGATTGAATCAGAAGCTAATAGTTACCAGAGTTTAACTGCTTCCACAATTGCAGAACTTGAAAAAATAGATTTTGATAAGGATAATATTCATTTTGTTTTATATGATTCAAATAAGCATTTAGAACGCATTAGAGAGCATCTAATTACAAAAGGTGTATTAGACCAAGAAGAAGTAAAAATAATAGCTAGGGATAACGTAGATGGTGGTGACGATGAAATATATAATCAGATTATATCTAAAGAAGAAATACAGGGCGTTAAGCTTGTATTATGTAGCTGTTTAATTGCCGAAGGCATTAATATTAATAATACAAATATTGGCAATATTTACACAGTTAATGTTTATTCTATTGATAAATTCAGGCAATTCGTCGCACGTTTCCGAAAAATGGCGGAAGTACAGGTATTTGATATTAAGTACCCAGAAAAATCTATTAAAAAAGGTTTTGGTAAAAGTTGTATTTCTGAGCATGACTACTTAATAGCGATGGCAGAGTTACAGGTGAAATTTTCGTCAATAAAAGATAGTGAGTATGTAGAAGATTACTTGTATGTAGAAGATGGCATGGAGGAGCATGACCAAGTATTCCCATATTATAATGATATTTCAAATCATGGTAACGAAAGTAAAATATTAAAACTAATATATACAACTGAAGATGGTGTGAAAGTTGATAAGTTGAAAATCTTTGCAGCTATTAAAGAGCGTGAAACCAAATTTTCAAACAATACTTATTTTTATACTCAAATTGACCAGTACAGAAATATACATCTTGAAGGTTTAGAGGAGGAGGAGAACGAGCTACTAAGCGAAATTAAATCTAACTTAGATGTTTTAGAGAATGATAGAAGGGAAAAGAAAAAAGCGATTAAAGAGGTTCTAACGAATGATTTATTAGATAATGGCACTATTGTAGTCCATTCTTATTTAATCGCTTCAAAGAAATCTAAAAACCGTCACGCCATCCGAAAAATATTGTCACGGGCTAATAATTTGATTATAAAAGAGGAGGAGGTATTGGCTGGAGAATATTATGAAGATTATAAACCCTTCTTTTCTGAAGATTGGTATATAAAAATGATAAACGCATATATCAAATTAGCTTTCTTGGATTTAGAGGATGAGGTTTTGGAATATGAAATTACTTCTTATTCCGAGCGTCGATTCAATCAAAAATGGAAACGATTAATTTCTAAAACAGAACTTAGTATTTACAACAAAAGGCATTTAAGAAAGTACCTTGATAGAAACCATAAAATTGATATTAAAATCAAGGTTCGTTTAAAAGGGGCTATTAATAAATTACCTAATCTAACTGAAATTAAATCAACTGCTTTGCATGAAGCTGTTAGGAACTTCTTTACGTTGCAGGGTAACGCAATAGTATCATTAAGTGATTCGGCTATTGATAATTTATTAAGCCAATTGTTTAATGTAGAAAGTGAATTATTTAGTGGTTACAAAGTTTTTTCCTTGAGTGAATTAATCCCCGAATTAATACCTAATAAATCCCAATTTGAACGAGCCTACATTGATGCCTTTATTTCTGAAAAATTACACTCAAAAAGTAGTGCAGTTTTGTCTAAAAAAATGGCATCAACAGGCTAATTATCAATAAGTTATAAAAAAAAGTACGCTTCACGGTATCTATTATAAGAAAACCGTGAAGCGTGAATCCCTTTAATATGGACATTCTAAAAACAGAAATAGAACAACAAAAAGACCAGGCGCAGCAACTTCGTGCGGAGTGGATGGAACAGGTCGAAGGCTTAAAAGAATACTTTGCTACCGTCACGGATTACCCACCAAGTTTCCTGCTTAATTCCCATACGAAAGTTGTTGGTGTACCCTTGTTCCTTCAGTCTCATATTTCGATAGTAGAAGCGAATGCAGGAAAGAAAACCTATAGACCTTACATGGATAGGTTAGAACAGGCGGCCACTATTATTCAACGTTGGGCAAAGCTCCAAAAAGAAATTAAAATAAAGGTAGCTGCTTGATACTACCCATATCTATCACAAACAAAATAACGTTTTATAATGAACGATAACAACAAAATAACAATCACATTTTCGACTTCAGAAGAAAAGGCAAAATTATTAAAATTGATGACATTTTTTGTACCTTCAGTTTGTGGTGAGTTATACAAAATCAATTCAGAAGAACTACAATTATTTGCGCATTCTCGTAATAAATATAAGGTTAAGACCACCAACAGCGATGCCCGAAAAGAAACGGCTGGAGAGAAAGCAATTAGCCTACAGGCACAAGGTTGGACATTGAAGAAAATAGCGGAGCATTTGACTGATGATATTAGGTACTCAACCAGTAGGGGTAAAGACGTTTTTCATAGTGAGACGGTAAAGCGATTAATATCGGAACAGCATAAAAACAAAGTTGATTTTGTGATTTAATAAAGCTACATCTTAATAGTTTAATCCTACATAAATGTAACCTTATTAGTGAAATATACACCTTTTGTAAATTTGTATATCATCGGAACTAACATTATTTTTACACTACGAAAAAAGAATAAATAGTAGGCAATTTCACACGCAACGTATTTTAAAAAAACAAAGAAAAAGTGTTCTTCAAATATACGTTTGTGTGTATGCGATTGTCTGTTTTTTAGGCAATCGCTTTTTTTTTGCTCAAAATTTCTAAACGATAATCTAATACTATTTTTACTATTCTTTTCCCATTATTTATTTTAAAGGTTCGCTCGTTTTTGATGCTTATTTATTTTGCAAAGAAAACGAGCGTTTTCAACACGCTTAAACTATGACAATCGAAAAAGATAGTGTAATATTCAAACTACTTGACACAAATAATCAAAACGAAAACACTACTGGATTAGGTGGTGCTTTTCAGCGACTAGGTAGAACTATTGCAGAAAAAGCAAGTACACCTATTCCTCACAAGATTAATAGACATATATTCTATGTCAATCACTATGAAACATTGCCTTCAGCAATTCTTTTTAAGGTTTCTCATGCGCTAAGAAATGCAGCTACTATTGATATATTAGATATTGAAAAGAAAGCTGCATTTTCTTTAGCGTGTGATTATTTTAATGCAGAGAAGTTTGAGGAATGTTACAGTTACTTAAAATATTTACTTAAAAATCAAGTCGATTTTTTCAAGATTGGAAAGCACTTTATTAGTGTAACTAACAGCAATATAACACTAAAAGAACTATATGATAATGCTCCAGAAGTGCAAAAAATGTTTGGTATAGAAGTATCAAAAATGATATGCAAAATTATGTCAGATGAAAACACAAAATAAAAATGGCAGAGATTAGTAAAGATAGTATAGTCCTAGAAATCCTCCTAAAAACGAACCAACTAAAAAAAGGTAAAAAAGAGGTCGAGGATTTAGCTAAGTCAGCAGAGAAGCCTAAGAAAAGTTTTAAGGATTTAGGTGAAGTAGCCGACCAAGTAGGCGAAAAAATAGAGGAATCATTTAAAGAATCTAAAAAGGCGATAGAAGAAAGTAATGTACCTCTATCTAGCTTTTCTGATAGACTGAAGGGAGCAGCAAAAGACATTACCATTTTTGGTATCAATATCGGTGACGCTGTTACGAAATTAAACAACAAAAAGACTGCCTTATTATCTGTTATCAAAGGTTTAGGCAGTGGTTCAAAAGCATTGAATTTATTCAAGGTCGCACTAATTGGAACGGGAATAGGTGCTATAGTTATAGCCTTGGGCAGTATGGTTGTTGCCTTAACAAAAAGTCAAAAAGGTGTTGATTTTGTGAGCAAAGCAATGGCAGGACTAGGAACAGCAGTTGACGTAGTTTTTGATAGAATAATCAAGTTTGGCGGCGGTGTAATTAAGTTATTTACTGGAGATATGGCTGGAGCGGTTGAAGATTTCAAAGGCACTTTTTCTGGACTAGGTGATGAAATACTAAAGGAATCACAGGCTGCCTTCAAACTAGAAGAACGAGCGCAAAATTTACGTGATGCTCAACGTGATTTAAATGTTGAGTATGCTAAGTCAATTGCAAATATTGAGCGACTTAGAGAGAAGGCAAGGGATGAAAGTCTAAGTCAAGCAGAACGCCAAAAAGCGGTGCAGGATGCAATTAAGTTAGAAAATGAATTAGAGGTAAAAAGAATCAAAAATGCAGAGGAAAATTTTGCTATCATAAAAGAACAAAATGCACTCAACGAAAGTCTCGTAGATGACTTGGATGCACAAGCAGAAGCAGAAATTGCTATTGCAAATATTAGGGCGGAGACTGCAACTAAAAGGCGTAGGGATAATCAATTGTTGCAGCAGATAGAAAGAGAAGGAAGAGCAAAAAGAGCGAAGCAGAGGGCAGAGGAAGCCAAGGAGGAAGCGGAAATGCTCAAAAAAGTAGAAGCGGCCAGGATCATTATTGAAAAACTCAAAACCTCATTACTGAAAAATGAATTTGAGAAACGAAAAAAGGTACTTGAATTAGAGCAGGAAGCGGCAATAAAAGCACTTTTTGGAACACCGCAACAAATTTCAGAGCAAGCTGACCTAATTCGGGCAAAGATTCAACAAGAATTAGACCTACTAGAAAAAGAAATTGCCGAAAGGAATATTCAAATAGAATTAGGGGAAACAAGCGAGCTACCTGATATTGATATTCCTCTTAAAATTGATTCAGATACCGCAGAGCTTGAGAGGACAAAGGAAGTACTAAATGAAATCAAGGAAGCAGGGAAAGAAGCTAGTGAGGAAAGCATTAAAAAGCTAAATGATGAATTAGAACGTCTGAAGAAATTACGCAAAGATTTTGACGCATTCGACGAACTACTTGAAAAAATACTAGGCGACCCAGAACTGGTCAAAGATTTAAAGGCAGCAGTATCTGGAGTATTCAATCTAGTTAAGGAAATAACAGTCGAAAGCAATAAAGAACAGATAGAAGCACTTGAAAAAAGCATATCATTAGAAAAAGGAAAATTAAGTGAATTAAAATCTGCTAAAGACCAAGCGAATGCGGAAGAAATAGAGCGTCAGGAGGAATTGATTAATGCAAAAGAAATACAATTAGAAAGAGAGGTAGAAGCTAGAGAAAAGGCAGCAAAGCGAATAGCAATAGCAGAGCAAAGTGTATTATTAGTGCAAGCGATAGTCGTCGCTTTAGACACGATTAAAAAGGCAAAGAATCCATTTGTTGCCATCGCTGCACTTGCCGCACTCACAGGTTCTATTTTGAAGTTCAAAAGTGCTATATCAGGCGCAGCCCCGACTCTTCACGAAGGTACTGAAAGTATAGGCGACCGACCCCACCGATTGACAGGCGGAAAGCTCCGACCCGACGAAATGATGATTAAGGCTCAAAAGAAAGAAAGGGTTTTATCGGTTGCTCAAAATGCTCCATTACTTGCGGCTGGAATTATGAATGATGATATACCTCACTTAGTGATGGCAGGATTGAAAGCTAGAAATAATCCTATTCCATTCGTGACCATAAAAGCAAAACCAGTTCCAACTATGCGCTTGACAGACACATATAAAAATATTCCTGGTCAAAGCCGAGAATTAAAAGAAATGGTCAAAACAAACAAACAGATTGTAAAGCAAAACGAGCGCATTATTAAGAGACTAGAAGCTGACAAAACATTCGTGGATATTAATGAGAAAGGTATTGCAGTAATTACTCAAAAGATAGCTAAGAAAGCAGCTAGGAGAAGGAAATAACATTAATTAATCACTAGAAAAAAAAATAAAATGACTGGTAAAGATGTATTAGAAAAGATGTTAAAAGAGAATCATAAATTTGATAATTCTCCAAATTTGAATATGCAAAAATATGAGGGGCAACCTAAAACCCTGGACAAAGACGAACAGGCGCTGATGAATCAGTTAAGCCGAAAAAATAGGAGCTTAAAAGATATAATGATTGGAAGATTCAAAAGCGTAATTAAAATAAACAATTTTAATGACGGTAGGGTAATTATTTCCAAAGCTAAACTATCTTCAAAGCCCGAATTGCACAAGGGGCTTATTGAGCAATATAGGCGTACACCACATGCTTTTCAGCTTAATGATTATCCTGATTGTATCGAGTTAGTTTTTTCGGAATAAAGCAGTTACAATTCGTAATAAATTTTTAAACACGCTAAAAAAAAATAATAATGGCAGAAACAGAAATGGAAAAGAGGCTATCAATTGAGCTTGGAGACCTACGTGTTCTTTTTGATCGCGAAGTAGCAGCAAATAAGAAGCTAATTTCTAGCCTTCATGCAGATTACATTATAAAGGGAATTTCTAAAGAGTTAGACCTAGACACTAGCCTTCCTATAGTCCAAACTAGCATTGAAAAATTAAAGTTCGATGTCGTTGAAAAATTTGAAATTGGAGAAAATAACAAATTGATAAGCAATAACGATTTGCATCCAGTCTGGAAGAATCAAACATACATGGACGCATCGAAGTTATTCAAAAAAGAATTGAGTGACATCAAAAAACAGTTATCAGGAACGACAACGAAAAATAAGAAGGTAGATTTAGACTACAACAGCCTTGAAGGCAAGGCAGGCGAATTATATAGAAGAATCAAAAAAAGATAATAAAAATTCTTTTTGTCATAGTTCATACATTTATTTTAGGTGGTAGCGGAGCAGTAGGCGCTCCGCTACATTTTACCAGATGAAAACAAGAAAAAAAATGAATGAGGGAAAGGAAATAGGGGAACATTCACCAGATGCTTATTGGCAAAATTGGACAAAGCAAAATCTAGGAAACGACATATACATTACTGATATAGATAATTGCATTCGCTCCAAAGATGGACAGGTAATAATTGTGGAATTGAAAAGGTATGCAGCGACGATGCCCACAAGTCAAAGAATAACCTACAATCTCCTTTCAAGGATTTTGCAAGATGCAAACGGTAAGACCTATCCTATCAATATTAATGGTTACAATACTACGACTACGATTGATTTTAGAGGTTTCTTCTTAATTCAATTCGAGCGAACCAGTTTTGAAGATGGCAGGGTTTACGTTAACGGTATCGAGAAAACAGAAAAACAGGTAATTGACCTTTTGTCTTTCAAGCCTGATAATAGCGAAAAACAGGAGTCTTCTCCTAAAGGTTTAGGTATCTACTAAAAAAAATATGACTAATGATGTGTGTTGAAAAGTGCGTCACTTTCTGTATTAGTTATTTGAAAAATAATAATCTTCTTTTCGGAAATTATACCAACCGAACTATGCGGTGGTCAGATGGCAGTAGTATAACCTATTCGTTATCTAGTTACAGTCGAACAGATAAGGCGATTACCTTAAATTATAGTGTAGATGGTCAGATAATTAAATACATAGTTCGATTGTCTGCGGTTAGTTCAAATTTAGAAAACGTTTCCGGTGTTCGGTGGTACTTCATTTGTCCTATAACTAAACGTAGGTGTATGAAGCTAATTAAGCCTTACAATAGTCTATACTTTGCTCATAGAACAGCTCATAAAATACTTTACGAACAGCAAATGGGAAATGGTGGTTTTTGGGATGTTCTTGGACGGACGACGACTGCTGAAGAAAAAAGAGACGAGGCACTTAATGAGATTAAGAAGAAATACAGAAAAACACATTATCGAGGTAAACCCACACCGTTGGCAAGAAAAATAATAAAGTATAATCGGATAGCTTTTTCTAGTGAATCGAAATTGAATTTTTCAGCTATTAATGCTTTAGATAATTTAGAATTTGACGAAATAGAAGATTTTGAAAAAGTGTAAAAGCAACCGATAACCAACCGATAGAAAAATAAAAGCAACTCTAAAGCAACTCTAAAAATGACAATCAGATACAACGAACTATTCGAGGGCATCAACATAAGCGAAGAATCAAAAAAGGAATTGAGACAGCGACTAGATACAATGCTTAATGTTTTCAATTACACTATAAGAAATTTTGAAGTAGTCCGAGGGGCTACAGTCAAGCAAGTAACCTATCTTGCTAGTTTTTCAAATGTGGCATGGGAAAGCGATATTACAGAAAATGACTTTGAAGCAATTGCAAAAAGAGTATCTAGGTCGGACATGAGTTACCTGCTAAGTGAGGCGAGGGATAACCGAAAAATAAGCATAAAAATTGAGTGAATAAAAAGTATAGGGTAGTAAGTTTTTTGACTCCGTTTTTTATTCCTGTTCATGCTCCAGCTTCAGTCGAAAATTTACGACTAAACAAAAAAGTACTAGTTGTAAAGTGTTGTATTATTTCGTGGTGAATAGAAACATCCACTTTGTGCCACTTTGTAGAAATGTACTTAAAAATCACAAAAACGCTATGAAATATAAATCATTACACAAGTTTAAAAAAATAAAAACTGTACCTAAAGTAGAATTAATTTTTAGTCCTTCTAGGTTAACAAAGAAGCCTTTGGATACAACAAATAGCAGGGCAAAATTTCTAAGCAAAATTTTTGATAAAAAGACATTCAACCTACGAGAAGAATCAGTAGTCGTAATATTTGGAAGGGATTTAATTCCGATTGGTTATTTCTCGATGTCTAAAGGAGATAAGGAAAGTGTTCATACTGATATTCAGTATTTAATGCAGATGTTAATTTTGAGCGGAGCGGATGGATTTATTATTTCTCATAATCATCCACTAGACACGGTAACACCTTCAGACGATGATTTCAAATTCACTATTTCAATTAAAAAAGTAGCTGATTTTTTTGGGTTTACTTTTATTGACCATATAATTTTAAACGATAGCAACTATTTTAGTTTTGATGATGCAGGGCTAATATGGTAACCTCCGACTCCTATCCTATTTTCATTATAACAGTAAAAAAATGATAGATAAAAAGCTAGTAAGCTACGTACAAGAGCGTTTACACTTGGATAGTGTGCAGACAACAAAAGGGGCAATATATTCCTTTCCTACGCAGCAACTACCACTTATTAGGTTAAGTCCGTTTAGGGGCGCACTTTCTGAAATCAGTAAAACAAGTTTTAGGACAGAAGCACAACAAGCGGCTTTATTTCTTGCCTTGAAATTTCATAAGGATAAAAACTACAAAGCTGCCTTTCCTTTTATTTCTTTTTTAATCAATGATGCTGATTTTTGGTTAAGTTTAGGTGATACGTTTTTACTGATTGAAGGAGAAGAACTAAAAACGATTGATGATAATTTCACGAAAATAAAAGCGCAAATATACCGTGTTGATTATACCGCAAAAGAATTTTTTCAGAATGAAGTAACGAAAGTTATTTGTGAACATTTAGAAAAATAAATAAAACCCTGGTCTTTGTATTTTTTTGTAGATTAGCCCAAAAAAAAAATGATGGCAAAGATTTTTAAAATTATTGGTTTGATTGGTTTAGGTGTTTCGCTGCTTTGGTTGGTGGAATGGTTGACAATAGAAACCTTCGATAAACCAATTTTAGGAATGACTGCTTATTTTCCTTTCAATCAAATAGTGTTAATTAGCGTAATATCTCACCTCGCAACACTCGCAGCAAACAGCATCGAAAAAAGATAGTATGTTTTCCTAACAGCAGGAACACAATAGCCGACCTCGATAGGAGCAAGGTGTACCTTTGTATATACACCTTGAAATTGTATATACAAAAGTGACCTTGAAAACTACGTTTTGTAATTGCTCATATCTTCGCAATTGTTAGCAGACCCCATGCCCTACCCTATTATTCCAAGAAAATAACGACCGCAAACTAAACAATATAAGCACGTTTAGTAAATAATTGTTCCCTATAATCTATATCTCACTTGACAGAATGTATCATTCTGTCAAGTCAACGCCAAGAACCATTGCTATCAATAGCTTTATTGAAAAATATTTTTTTAATAACTTTATAAAAACATCGTTTTAGTCTTGTTTCGTAAAGTGAAAAGTATTATCTTTGTATCATAAGTTGAAAGCAACTTTTACAATATTTCAAAAGCCTTTTATTAACGCTATTTAATCCAAGGCTTATTTTTCAAAATCTTTAAAATCTAATCACAATGTTTAATTCAGAATTTAAGTCAACAGTTTTCAAGACAGCACACCAATTACCAAAAAGTTTACCGTTTTCCCTTCGATTAAAAAAGGCATGGGCATTGTGCAAATTAAAAGTAAAAATGCAAAATGAGGTAGTAGAATTTTCTTACTCTAAAAAAGATGGAACTACAAGAAAAGCCGTGGGTACTCTTTTAGAATCTCATATTACGTATAAATCAAAAGGCACAGGGCGACCAACTCCAAACCATTTAGTAAAGTACTGGGATGTTGAGAAAGGAGGGTACAGAGCATTTATCAAAAGTAATATCATATAAAAATAATTGGTGGGGCGTTCTGGTGGATGCCCTACCCTTTCTATTAAATCAAAAATTAAATCAATGAAAAAAGAAACAAATAGCTATCTGAAAAAAGATAAATTAAAACGAATTAAGCAGGAAAAAGAAGCAATAGAAAATAATAGTTTATACCTAAATTTTTTAAACAATGTCTTTCTTTGCCCTATTTGTAAAAAATTTAATAGAACAAGTAATTATCTTTCAAATGTTTTCGAGGACAAAAAAACCGAATGGCTTGCTAATATGGTGACACATTATAGGCATGAACATATAACAAGTTGGAATAAGATGTGGGGTAATTATGGAAGAAGTTACCAGAAGGCTGCACACTTTGGAAACTATGAAGAAGAAAAGTCATTAGTGAACGAAAGAGCAAAAAGGCAAATTATTAGAAAGGCTACTGATTTTCTAATGACAAATAACATAACTGTTGAGCATTTTAAGGCATTGCAAGGAACAGCTATTAAAACAATAGAGTTGGCAGAGAAAAAACTTAAATATTCAAAGCATGAAAGTAGAACTAAGTAGCAAAGAATTATCAATTATTATTCAAGCATTGCAAACTGATATTGTCAGCGACGAAGCTATCCAGTTAAACGACACGAACAAAAAGGAGCTGCTAGATAGGCTTATGGAATTGCAAAGCAGAATTAACTAAAAAAACATGGCAAAGAAAATTAAGCAAAAGAAAAATAAAACTACGTCACCGCTTAAATGGATTGAAGCGACTAAAGCGATTGATTACTTAGAGAAGCACGAGCAATGGCATGAGCTTCTATTAATTTCGGTAGGTTGCTATACAGGATATAGGTTGATAGATTTATTTAAATTGACATATAATGATTTTGAAGGCGATAGCGTGACCGTTGCAGCCGAAAAGAAAACGGGTAAAGCTAGAACAGTCAAGATACATTCAAGGATTAAGAAAATTGTTGAAAAGTGCCGTAAGCAACTAAAGAGAAAAAAGCAGCATCATTTGTTTGTTCGTTCCCGATATTTTTCAGACGTGCCTATTACTCGCATGGGAGCGTTGACCAGGATTAAAAAGGGTTTCAATTTTGCAGGAATTGAGCGTGAAATGTTGTCAGGTCACACGCTTAGAAAAACCTATGCCTTACGAAAGTTTGAAGGATTGAAAGCGAAGATAGGCGACTACAGGGCATTGAATGAGGTACGCAAGGATTTACGCCATGCCTCCGTAGATGTTACCCGTAGATATTTGGCGATTCCTGAAAGTCAATTAGATGAAATACTAGAAGATATTTTTAACGGCTAGAAAAGGTGGTGGGGCGCTCCGCTATGAGTTCCCCACCTTAAATCTAATCACAGATTTAATAATATAAAAGTACAATAAAACGATGGCAAAGAAAAATATAACGATAGACGGCACTACGGTACGAATAGACCCTAAAGGCTATATTTGTTTAAGTGACTTAGCAAAGCGGAGTACAGCATCGGCTGAAACTAATGCAATAATAAGATGGTGGCTAAAAAATAAAGACACGTTAAATTTTCTGGAGGAATGGGAAAAGCAAAGCAATCCTAGTTTTAACCCTACTCAAATGCTATGGTTTAAAGATGATGCCACTAAAAACGCTACAACCCCGTCAGTAACTAATTATATTAAAATGACTAATGCTATTGGTTTAACATCCAAGGCAGGGCGTTATGGCGGTACTTATGCTCATTCGGATATTGCCTTGAATTTTTGCTACTGGATAAGCCCCAAATTTCAAGTATATTTAATCAAGGAATTTCAACGATTGAAAGCAGATGAACAATTAAGATTAGGCGATCCATTCAACATTAAACGATTTCTAGCAACAGGTAGTTATTCTATCCTGGTCACAAGCATTTTATCGCAAATGGACGAAAGGTTGTTGACCCATCCACAACCGTATAAAAGCCGTTTACCATTTTCAGCAGAAGCGGATATTTTAAATAAAATAGTATTTGGTCAAAGAGCAAAACAATGGAGGGCAAACAATCCAGACAAACCGACCGACCGAAACCAAAGGGATTATGCAAGTATCTTGGAATTAACGATTTTAAACCATTTGGAATTTTTGGACGGGATGTTGTTCCAATGGGATGTGGTGGATATAAAAGAACGTGAAAACATCCTACAGAATACCTATGATTTTATATACCCTATACTGAATAGGTCAAAGACTATCAAGAAATTACAGGACTTAGCGGATAAGGTGTAAACTGTACAACAAACATAGTACATTTAGACTTTATTGTACATTCATAGTTTACATCAAATGCAATACAATTAATCTTTATTGTACGTACTCCAATCTATATGCCCGTCAACGTCCATTTTTATAAGTGCCTCAATATATTCCTGTATACCAATTTCTTGTAGCGGCGCTAATTTGAATTTTACCTTATGGTGAATATCCTTATCAATCCTTATCATTTTTCTATCCTTACCCCTATTATCGTCTTTGTCTTCTTCTTTAGGTTTTTTCTTTTCAGCTTTACCTTTCGCTACATCCCAACTCTTTTTATCTGCCATATTTTATATTTTAAATGTTTTGCAAAATTCCTTATAGAACGTTTCAAAACGTTCCTTTCCTGCCTTACTATCTAATATTGAATTGCACAAAGATGGATTAGACAGTACCTTTAAATCATTAAGTGAATTATTAAACACCTTCAAATTCTGTTCCTTTAAAAAGTTTTCTGCCATCTCGTTATCTTTTCGCCTATTCCTACGATTAATAAAACTAGCATACGTAAAATCAAAATCTAGCTCTTTGCGTTCTTTTGCTATCTGTTTAATTATCTCAATAAAATCCAATGTACTAAGTATATCAACTTGACTACCAATTACAGGGATTAGTACAGAATCGCAGTAACTCAATAATGTAGTTGCTCCGCTGTCTCCTTTTTTTTCAGTCATACGAGGTATGTCTATAAAAACAATATCATAATCACTACCAAAACGCTTTAGGAAATTCAATACTTGCCTTCCTGCCATTTCCTCAACTATAACCAATGCCTCAACACCTTCCATCGTTTCCCCTTCAAAGAAATCCATAATGGTACGTTGTGAATCGGTATCAATGATTAGTACCTTTTTGCCTTTATCCTTCGCCAATGCAGATGCTAAGTGCATAGTGATAGTGGATTTACCACAGCCACCTTTTGATGATGCAATACTAATAACCCTTGTATTCTTTGCCATTATTTATATTTATATATCGTACAACACGTACAACATGTTAACTTATTATTAACATGTTCAACCTGTACAACATGTACAAATCATTGTATATTTGTTACGTAATTTTAAATAAACTTATTGAATCCACAAAACAATTGAAGCCATGAAGGAAGAAAAAGTAAGAAAAACCTATTACCTCAAAGAATCTACTGTAAAGATGCTTGAAAAATTAGCAGAAAACCAAAGTCGAAAATTATCTACCATTATTGATTTGGCGATTGAGAAAGTATACAAAAAGCAACAACGGGATTAATACTACCCTGCTCGATTAGGCAGCAACGACTGAAAATAAAAAACCGCTTACCAAATTAATTACGACCAAGCAATTACGGTAAACGGTTATTGTATCATAACAATACAGCAGCAAATTAACATGAAATTTCTTAAAAAGTACGATTTGGATTCAGATTTTTATAAGCGTTATGTGTCGCTTATACAAAACACGGGCAAGATTAAGACGGGTACACAAGTAGTAAGTGCCATTACTGGTATAGCGGTTTGGTACGCTTTAGCGAATAGTAACCTGGTCCAGTTCTTTGGCTGGTGGGCATTCATCCCATCCACTATTTTTGCCCTACTGGTGGCGGTGGGCATCGAGGTAGGATTGAGACGGTTTTTACCTTATGGGGTTCGGGCATTCATCCATAAACGATGGAAAGGATTAGACGGGGCAATGAGTGGTTTTATAATTCCTATTTGTTGCGCTTTATTGGTAGCAAGTGGGTACACTTCTTTTCAAGGTAGCACAACGGTAGTACAAGCAATTGCACCAGATGTTGAACTAAAGACCACTACCGCAACGGATAGCGTTTATACTACCAAGGTATCTGCCAATAATCAAACCTTTGCAAGTGACAGCCTGACAATAGCAACAACTTTCAATAATCAGATTCAAGCGACTGCAAAGAAATTTGATACCAAGATATTATCTAGCATCAACAAAGCGGAGCAATTACAGGAACGGGCATCGAGAACCAAAACGGCTGCAAACAAAAGTTGGTTGAAAGTATTAGCAGGACGGGCAATTGATAAAGCGGATAATTACACCTTTGCAAAAGATAGTATAGTAGCCGATTTGGAAGGCTTTAAGGCATCCAAGCTGTTAACCTTACTAGACAATCGCAGAACTGATAAGATAGGAGCAGATACAACTTATATCGCAGCAACTACTAAAATAATAGCATCCAATGAATTGGCAGTAAATGAAAATCAAAATTTGATTGATAGTTATGGTTCGGGGCTTGGATGGATAACCGTAGTATGTTTGATTGTATTTATTTTCCTAACCATCTTAGAAGAGATTCACCGTAAAGGCAGCGACCAAACGGAACAGGTGGTCTATTCTCAATTAGACCTGTTACCGTCCGTTTGGGATAGGTGGACTAATTACATTAATGAATTAGTATTAGGGGCTATTCACCGCAAATTGGCGGCATGGGAATCTAACTTGCAACCATTACCGATGCCTGAACCATTGAGCGAACTATATGTATTAGGGGACCAGGAGCAGCAAAAAATCCAAGTAGGCACTACCCTACCCTATGACCAGGGTTTTGAAAAAATATTTGACTCTTCTAACAATGGACAGACAGCCGGAATTGATGAAAGGGATTTATACGATTTTACCGACTTTAGCCGAAACAAAAAAAGCGATAAAAATATAACTGCCACGGTCGAAGCTCCGCCAACTTCTAGCGAAGATTTAGAGTTTATTTTTGATGATGATTTTAAGGGCGTTTTAGGTGGTGAAGATGGTACAACCACCGATACATCAAAAATCGGCAGAATAGGCGATAGAATGCCAATTTCTAGTGCGAATTTGGACAATGACAGGAATAAAGAAAAGCATAAGAAAAAGCAGAAAAAAAGGATAGTAAAATATTATAAATCTTATCTAAAAAAGTACAAGAAAAAACCTAGTTATCAGACCATTTCGGATGCCCTAAATATTGCGGTGCGGTCGGTTGGTGAATATGTCAGAGAATTGAAAAAAGCAGGGGAATTGTAGCTAGATTCTACAAATAAAAAAATAGGCTAGACATTGAATGAGAAAACGCACAAAAAGTAAACTATTTTAAATTTATTCAACTTTTAAAATCATTCTAATATGTCAATCAATATCAACATTTTAAACTACTTATCTGAATTTAAGGCAGCAGAGTACAAACTTTTTCTTAGAAAGCAGCAATCTATGATTTTTTCGTCAAACTGGATATTAACAAGGTCGCAAGACCAACGGGATATGGTGGGGTGCATCTTCTTTGAGCTTATCAACGCTTTTGATGCTGTTAAGACTCGAAAGGATTATTTGAATGTCATTTTCGATTATTATACAGCAGAGCAGGTCGTTGAGTTTCTGAAGGGAATCAAGAAAGGTTTCTTGATGAACGATAGCTATATGGAGTATGCGGAAGAATTTAAGGCGAAGCAGTTGGCAACATTCGCCGAATTAATTAAGGCATTTTCGACGATAGAAAGTTAGTCAAGCAAGGCAAGGGGATAGGGCGCTATTCCCTTGTTTTGATATTTATTGTTTAAATATATGAAGGTAGGTAATTATTTAAGACAACAATTGTTTTATTTTTTTACTATTTTTACACAAACTTTGTAAGCAGATATAAGCCCTAAAGAGGGATTTTTAATAATCGCTGCAAAAAAAAAGTTCAACGTTGGAAGCGTTGAACCCTCATATTTCTTTTACCGAATCGCAAAATCTAGGAAAAGAAAGAATGAAATTTATATCTTATTTGATAAATGTATACTGCAAAAGTAAATAAAATGTACTTAATAATCAATCTTTTTGTTTACTAAATAAAAAAGTATAATTTTCTTCTTTCCTCAAAGATACATATCTTTTAGTTAGTGTACAAGCCACACTAACTGAATGGTTTTTTATCTTTTCTTCACTTCCTTTTTTTTCTCACATTTTCGGTTTTGAAATATGATTTTGCGCAGCGCATAATTTTATATTTTGAAGGAAAACACACAAGAACACACTAATTATTTTAAGCAACGCCTTGGAGAAATAGGCGTACCAATTGACAATGCTCGACAGCATGGTTTAGGCTATGATGAAAACGGCAATATAAAACAGTATATTAGAGATTTTGCTGGTAATATAATCACTTATATCCCTAAACACACAGCCTATAAAGTAAATGCAAGTGGTAAAAGAGTTAAAAAGAATAGACCACAATTAATCGAAAAGCCCCTATTTATTACTCGCTTGCATCCAGAGGAGCAACAAGAACAACAAAGACAGCTATCTATAGCGATAGCCTACGGTTTTAAAGCTAAGAACAATAAAATAGGTAAGTACCGTTATCCTTCAAAATGGGTAACAGGTATAGAGGTTAAGCCCCTTCCAACCAATAGTGCAATACAAGCTTTTAGAGAAAATGTGAAAGGAGGTTTTGCGGTGGGTATTGAGGGGTTTTTCAAAGCTACTGCATTATCTCAATGCAATATAGAAGCTACTGCATTCACGGGCATATCAACATATAAAGTTTGCGACTCACTAAAAGAGTATCTTCTAAAAAGAGAATTGAACCAGTTCGTGATAATGTATGACGGTGACGCCTTGGATATTTCATTAAAAGAAGGTAAGACAATATCTAGCAAAAGGGTTTTTGATTTTTTCAGTAGTGCCAAACGTTTCTCCTCACAATTCTATAATTTTTGCAAAAAGAACAATCTAAAGACTAAGCTAAAATTTTGCATGGTTAATAAGGACTTAGCCTATAAGGGAGTTGATGACCTGTTAGATGGAATGAGTGCCAAAAAGGAGGAGATATTGGCAGAATTGAAAGGAGGTAAGGACGGTGATTATTTTAAATTTCTTTCCTTGAACAGTCGCAACAATGAAAAGAATTTAAAAGAGTTTTTTGGACTCACAAATCATGTTGAGTTTTACAACCGTCATGCTAAATTGATAAAGGACGAGCCTTTTATATTTAGAGGCTTCAAATATAAAGCAGAAACTAGAAGTAGCAACTATGATTTATTCGCAGGGGGTAAGGAGCGCAAAACTTTTAAATCGTTGTTCAACCCGTTTTATGTAGATATTGAGGAGGAGGTGCTGGAGGTAAATAAATATATGTCAGAAGAGAATAAAGGTCTATCAAAATTACTAAAGATAAACAAACAAATATCAAAGCTACCAGAGGGAAGTGAAGAATTACCGAAATTGATAAAAGTCAAAGAGCAATTACTAGGAGTTAAAGAAAAATTAGCCCTATTAATAAATGATAATGACAGGTTAAGCATTGGAGCTGTCACGGGTATTGGGAAAACTGCATTCTTTCTTGGACATTTTAAAAATAAAAAATACATAAAAGGATTTTTTCACAAAAATGATATTAGCGGAGTTATTGCAGTACCAACAATAAACCTAGTTAAGCAATTAGAACGCAAATACAAAAGTCATGGGGTCGTGGGGTTAACTGGTTTTATATCTAATAAGACCAGATTGAAAGCAATTAATTCTAAAGTAATAATTTGCACCTATGACACTTTGCATCATGTTACCGACTTGTGGCGGCGTGTTCTTGTGGTAGATGAATCCCATAATTTAGTTAATCAGTGGGGCGAAGTATATTCTAATATTTCCTTTCGTGCATCGGTATTGAATAAGGTAGTAGATAGTTTTGATCTTGCTAAGAAAACTATTTTAATTTCTGGTACACCAAACAAACTTTTTGCTAAAAAATTAGATTTTAAATTTGTTAGAATTGAGCGTAAAGAAAATAATATAGTAAAGGTGCGCTCGATTGAATCAGAAGCTAATAGTTACCAGAGTTTAACTGCTTCCACAATTGCAGAACTTGAAAAAATAGATTTTGATAAGGATAATATTCATTTTGTTTTATATGATTCAAATAAGCATTTAGAACGCATTAGAGAGCATCTAATTACAAAAGGTGTATTAGACCAAGAAGAAGTAAAAATAATAGCTAGGGATAACGTAGATGGTGGTGACGATGAAATATATAATCAGATTATATCTAAAGAAGAAATACAGGGCGTTAAGCTTGTATTATGTAGCTGTTTAATTGCCGAAGGCATTAATATTAATAATACAAATATTGGCAATATTTACACAGTTAATGTTTATTCTATTGATAAATTCAGGCAATTCGTCGCACGTTTCCGAAAAATGGCGGAAGTACAGGTATTTGATATTAAGTACCCAGAAAAATCTATTAAAAAAGGTTTTGGTAAAAGTTGTATTTCTGAGCATGACTACTTAATAGCGATGGCAGAGTTACAGGTGAAATTTTCGTCAATAAAAGATAGTGAGTATGTAGAAGATTACTTGTATGTAGAAGATGGCATGGAGGAGCATGACCAAGTATTCCCATATTATAATGATATTTCAAATCATGGTAACGAAAGTAAAATATTAAAACTAATATATACAACTGAAGATGGTGTGAAAGTTGATAAGTTGAAAATCTTTGCAGCTATTAAAGAGCGTGAAACCAAATTTTCAAACAATACTTATTTTTATACTCAAATTGACCAGTACAGAAATATACATCTTGAAGGTTTAGAGGAGGAGGAGAACGAGCTACTAAGCGAAATTAAATCTAACTTAGATGTTTTAGAGAATGATAGAAGGGAAAAGAAAAAAGCGATTAAAGAGGTTCTAACGAATGATTTATTAGATAATGGCACTATTGTAGTCCATTCTTATTTAATCGCTTCAAAGAAATCTAAAAACCGTCACGCCATCCGAAAAATATTGTCACGGGCTAATAATTTGATTATAAAAGAGGAGGAGGTATTGGCTGGAGAATATTATGAAGATTATAAACCCTTCTTTTCTGAAGATTGGTATATAAAAATGATAAACGCATATATCAAATTAGCTTTCTTGGATTTAGAGGATGAGGTTTTGGAATATGAAATTACTTCTTATTCCGAGCGTCGATTCAATCAAAAATGGAAACGATTAATTTCTAAAACAGAACTTAGTATTTACAACAAAAGGCATTTAAGAAAGTACCTTGATAGAAACCATAAAATTGATATTAAAATCAAGGTTCGTTTAAAAGGGGCTATTAATAAATTACCTAATCTAACTGAAATTAAATCAACTGCTTTGCATGAAGCTGTTAGGAACTTCTTTACGTTGCAGGGTAACGCAATAGTATCATTAAGTGATTCGGCTATTGATAATTTATTAAGCCAATTGTTTAATGTAGAAAGTGAATTATTTAGTGGTTACAAAGTTTTTTCCTTGAGTGAATTAATCCCCGAATTAATACCTAATAAATCCCAATTTGAACGAGCCTACATTGATGCCTTTATTTCTGAAAAATTACACTCAAAAAGTAGTGCAGTTTTGTCTAAAAAAATGGCATCAACAGGCTAATTATCAATAAGTTATAAAAAAAAGTACGCTTCACGGTATCTATTATAAGAAAACCGTGAAGCGTGAATCCCTTTAATATGGACATTCTAAAAACAGAAATAGAACAACAAAAAGACCAGGCGCAGCAACTTCGTGCGGAGTGGATGGAACAGGTCGAAGGCTTAAAAGAATACTTTGCTACCGTCACGGATTACCCACCAAGTTTCCTGCTTAATTCCCATACGAAAGTTGTTGGTGTACCCTTGTTCCTTCAGTCTCATATTTCGATAGTAGAAGCGAATGCAGGAAAGAAAACCTATAGACCTTACATGGATAGGTTAGAACAGGCGGCCACTATTATTCAACGTTGGGCAAAGCTCCAAAAAGAAATTAAAATAAAGGTAGCTGCTTGATACTACCCATATCTATCACAAACAAAATAACGTTTTATAATGAACGATAACAACAAAATAACAATCACATTTTCGACTTCAGAAGAAAAGGCAAAATTATTAAAATTGATGACATTTTTTGTACCTTCAGTTTGTGGTGAGTTATACAAAATCAATTCAGAAGAACTACAATTATTTGCGCATTCTCGTAATAAATATAAGGTTAAGACCACCAACAGCGATGCCCGAAAAGAAACGGCTGGAGAGAAAGCAATTAGCCTACAGGCACAAGGTTGGACATTGAAGAAAATAGCGGAGCATTTGACTGATGATATTAGGTACTCAACCAGTAGGGGTAAAGACGTTTTTCATAGTGAGACGGTAAAGCGATTAATATCGGAACAGCATAAAAACAAAGTTGATTTTGTGATTTAATAAAGCTACATCTTAATAGTTTAATCCTACATAAATGTAACCTTATTAGTGAAATATACACCTTTTGTAAATTTGTATATCATCGGAACTAACATTATTTTTACACTACGAAAAAAGAATAAATAGTAGGCAATTTCACACGCAACGTATTTTAAAAAAACAAAGAAAAAGTGTTCTTCAAATATACGTTTGTGTGTATGCGATTGTCTGTTTTTTAGGCAATCGCTTTTTTTTTGCTCAAAATTTCTAAACGATAATCTAATACTATTTTTACTATTCTTTTCCCATTATTTATTTTAAAGGTTCGCTCGTTTTTGATGCTTATTTATTTTGCAAAGAAAACGAGCGTTTTCAACACGCTTAAACTATGACAATCGAAAAAGATAGTGTAATATTCAAACTACTTGACACAAATAATCAAAACGAAAACACTACTGGATTAGGTGGTGCTTTTCAGCGACTAGGTAGAACTATTGCAGAAAAAGCAAGTACACCTATTCCTCACAAGATTAATAGACATATATTCTATGTCAATCACTATGAAACATTGCCTTCAGCAATTCTTTTTAAGGTTTCTCATGCGCTAAGAAATGCAGCTACTATTGATATATTAGATATTGAAAAGAAAGCTGCATTTTCTTTAGCGTGTGATTATTTTAATGCAGAGAAGTTTGAGGAATGTTACAGTTACTTAAAATATTTACTTAAAAATCAAGTCGATTTTTTCAAGATTGGAAAGCACTTTATTAGTGTAACTAACAGCAATATAACACTAAAAGAACTATATGATAATGCTCCAGAAGTGCAAAAAATGTTTGGTATAGAAGTATCAAAAATGATATGCAAAATTATGTCAGATGAAAACACAAAATAAAAATGGCAGAGATTAGTAAAGATAGTATAGTCCTAGAAATCCTCCTAAAAACGAACCAACTAAAAAAAGGTAAAAAAGAGGTCGAGGATTTAGCTAAGTCAGCAGAGAAGCCTAAGAAAAGTTTTAAGGATTTAGGTGAAGTAGCCGACCAAGTAGGCGAAAAAATAGAGGAATCATTTAAAGAATCTAAAAAGGCGATAGAAGAAAGTAATGTACCTCTATCTAGCTTTTCTGATAGACTGAAGGGAGCAGCAAAAGACATTACCATTTTTGGTATCAATATCGGTGACGCTGTTACGAAATTAAACAACAAAAAGACTGCCTTATTATCTGTTATCAAAGGTTTAGGCAGTGGTTCAAAAGCATTGAATTTATTCAAGGTCGCACTAATTGGAACGGGAATAGGTGCTATAGTTATAGCCTTGGGCAGTATGGTTGTTGCCTTAACAAAAAGTCAAAAAGGTGTTGATTTTGTGAGCAAAGCAATGGCAGGACTAGGAACAGCAGTTGACGTAGTTTTTGATAGAATAATCAAGTTTGGCGGCGGTGTAATTAAGTTATTTACTGGAGATATGGCTGGAGCGGTTGAAGATTTCAAAGGCACTTTTTCTGGACTAGGTGATGAAATACTAAAGG
>CBDICY010000036.1:0-277163 GCA_965277445.1 Saprospiraceae bacterium
AGTCCACTATTGAATAAGACCAATTCGATAATATCTGCATATTTCGATTCCCCTTTGACATGCAACATCCGGTAACTAAACATGGCATTACAAAGATTGGCACAAGTTTCATTATAGGCAGTCATATTGGGCATCATATAATCATCAATAAACCCTTCTTCAATTTTATCTCGGTTAGACGATGCGCCATAATGTGTTTGACCAACTGCGCCTGTGACATACATTTTCTTTTGGGTGACACTTTCCCACAATCGGTCGAGTGCCTTGATTAATGCCTTTTCACCTGTTTCGGAATAGACATCTGCTGCCCCAGCATAATAATACAAGGCTAAAACGGCATGACCTGCTGCCTCGTTTGCCTCCCGTAAGGCAATCCGTTCCTGCACCATATCTCCAATTGGGTAACCTTCGGTAGTAGGGTGGTGGACGACTTCATATTTTCCTCGTCGGTTGATGAATCGCTCCGCTAGTTGCAAGTATTTTTTGTCTTTGGTTATACGGTATAATTCCACCAAGCCCATGATTTGTGTTTGGTTAAACCCAAATCGACCGAACTGTTTTGTTTCGGGATAGAAAACGGTGTGTAATAGGTCTGCATGTTTGATAGCAATGTCCAAGAAGTTAGCTTTCCCCGTTACTCGGTGATGGATACAGGCACTTATTAATAAATGCCCTGTATTATACATCTCATGATATTTACGGTTTTCGTAGCGGTCAACTTCTGGTCGGAGCTGTATTTGTGTTTGTAGATAACCATCTGGCATCTGTGCCTTTCCAATAATCTCAATATGCTTATCTAACTGTTTAAGGATATTGTTATCTTTATTGATGGCATAAACATAGATTGCAGCCTCCATCCATTTATAAAAATCACCATCATGCCAGAACATTCCTTTGTGTTCTCCTTTTTTCAAGCCTGCCGCAATCTTAAAATTATTCAACGAGTGACCAATATCTCCACAAAGTAATTCTCCCATATAGGGTACCATGGATTCTTCGCAAACTTTAAACTTGTCTGCCCAAAAACCTGTCGTCCATTGGCAATCACCAATCGGAATACTGCTCAGTTTTAAATAAGGACTTTTGTTGGATTTAGTCATTTCTTATCTACTGTAATTAATGTATGTATTGTTATTTTGAAATGAAAACTTTTTCCGTTTTAATAAATCGGTCAGTCTGAACCGAAATGAGATAAAGGCCAGTCAAAGGGAATCCAGCATTATTGATAAAAGTATCTCCTGAAGAACCGTTATTCTTATAAAGCAGTTGCCCAGAAAGACTATGAATGAAAATGGTCGATTCCCTAATAGATGGGTCAATATTAACCATCACTCCATTTTGTATTGTAGCAATCTTAACTTTTTCATTAATTTCTTCGGCTGAAATACTGGTGATGAATTCGTCTCCTACTTTTACTAGCACAAAATTATCGCTGATGTATTGAGAGCCTCCTACTCCCCAAGCCCAAAAACGGTGACTACCAGTTGATTTACTGGTAAATTCAATTCGAAATGCCTCGTATTCTGTATCTGTGATTAAATAATTAGTGACCAATTCGCCTTTCACCATATCTCGAATGCCTGTCCAAACATTTAGATTTGGTGTTAGATTTTTCACATAACCTGTGAAGATATATTCAGCACCTTCTTCCAAATCCACCAATTGTTCAATATTGCCCTGAGCTGCAAAATCACCGTTTTGTGCATCCATTATTACCTGAGCACCATTAGCACTCCAAGGGTCAAACTCTCCACTTTCAAAATCAGGATTCATCAATAAATTATTAACCACTAAATTGGGTTCTTCTGGTAAGAATGTTCCTTCTTTGAGTAGTACAAAATTATCGCTGTAATATTCCGTACCACCACCTCCCCAGACCCAAAAGCGATGACTGCCTGTAGAAGTACTTGTAAAATCAATGGTTACTTTTTCGTATTCCGTATTCGAGAATAAATAATTGGTGACCAGTTCGCCTTTCACCATATCCCGAATGCCTACCCATACCTCCTTATCTGGCGTCAAATTTTTGACGTAGCATGTGAGCGTATAATTGACGCCTTCTTCTAAATCAACCAATTGTTCGACATTGCCTTGGGCAGCATATACACCATCTTGTGCATCTTGTACAATGGTGACAGGTCCACTTCCATTTCCTCTGGTCCAAAAATCTGTAGTCCCTGTTTCAAAACTAGGATTTAGTAGTAAGTTCACGCTCGGAATTGCTGGTTCTGGCTCTTCCACTTCCACGGCTTCTGTTATTTGAATGGGATAAGATTTATCAGCAAGGGTTACTGTTTCACCACCGTTAGCAGAACTCTTAAACTCAGTTTTCAAGACATAGTAATTGCCTGATGGTAGTTCAGCACTTAAAGCCAAGCTATCCAGCGAAAAATTAAATTTGGCTAAACCCGATTCTTTACCGATACTTTCCGCATCTGTCAGTTTAATTTCACGAACTACCGCTCCGCCTGTCGTTAATTCTTGTAAATAGGCGGTAATCCCTTCTCCATTTTCAGCGAGCACTTCTTCCCCGTTGCCCGCAAAATAACGAACATCAAACGGGAGTCCTAAGTTTTTGGGAAATTCGGCATAGAAATATCTTTCTCGGTCAGCATACACTTGAGGGTCAGTTTTCCAAGCCCTCACATAATCGCAAAACATCTCGGTTGGAAAGCCTTCTTCTGGTTCTGTATCGGGATGAGGCACAATCGTTCTAACCCCATTAATGTATCGCTCATAGGGCGTTCGCAATCCCATAGATACCGTTGGAATCATCGGTAAATGCCAATAAAGGTTCTTTTTAGCTCCCCGTTGAATACCATCCACATACCAAAAAATAGAATCTAATCGATTCCAGACGCCATAAGTATGAAATTCATCTCGTGGGTCCCATGGAGCTACCCATGTATTATGAGTTAATTCTTCATTTCCTTGACCAGGTCGTTTCCAAGTCAATTCTCCATCTTCGATAATTCGAGTATGAAGGTTCATTTCCAATCGTTTCAATTGATTGGGGACTTGAAAAATTTCTATGGCATCAATTTCACAATATTGTACGCCACCTTCTTCTGTCGGAATTGGTTGTCCTCTACTGTACAACCAAAAAGCAGGACAACTTCCTTGTCCTTTGGCACTCGCTTTGATGCTTGCCTCGAAATAACCATAAGTTATCTTTTCTCTATTTTGGTAAATGCCAGATTTAAAATAGAATTCTTTACCATTTCTACTATGCGTTTCTTGTCTCATTCTGAGCGTTAGCGCATTGTCTGTGATATAAGCATTATCGGTGTCCCAAGACCAAGTTCCCCAGCTACCCACATTATTGGTCCATTGTTCTTGGTCTAACTCCGATGTATTAAATTCATTGGAAAAAGTAGGATTTAATTCCCAAGGGGTATCAGGGTGAGATACGGGACTTTGAGCATTAGCATAAAAACTGAGACTCAGGAAGACTATGAATAAGAATTTGGCTACTTTCATTAACTTATCTATTTAAATAATTTTTAGGTTCTTCTAATGCTGATTTCGTTCCTCTTGAAAAAATTTCGATTGGTCACGATATGCATCCATTCTATCAATATCTACATTCTCAAATTTTCTTTTCAATAACCATCGAGGGCGTTCCAAAGTAGATTCCCATTGGAAAATCATTTTATACATTTTACGAACTCGTTCAGGATAAACAGCCGCTAAATTATTTAGCTCCCTTTCGTCAGCAGGAATATTATACAATTCAGCAGGACGGTCGGGGTAACGAATTAACTTCCAATCGCCATCTCTGACTACTGCTCTAGCTTGTTTTTTCCAGAACAGCCGTTGATGAGGTCTTTCTTTTTTTGCCCCTTGAATATAAGGCAGTAAATTGACGCCATCTAGGTTTAAAATAGTATCAATATCACCGCCTCCTGCTGCTACGAAAGTGGGTAATAAATCTAAAGTGCTGATAGGGTAGGAGTAAGTCGTATTAGGCTTGATTTTACCAGTCCATCGTATTAAAAAAGGTACTCGGATTCCACCTTCTAAATGATTAGATTTAGTGCCACTTAATGGGTAATTACTGGAGGCATTTTTGTCGGTTGGTCCTCCATTATCATTTGTGAAAACTATAATGGTATTGTCCTCTAAACCTAGCTCTTCTAACTTATTGATTATTTTTCCACAAGCTCTATCCAAAGCTAAAGTCATTGCTGCCACTATTTTTCGGTTGCCTTTTAATTGCGGAAACTGTGCTAAATCTTCGGGGGTAGCATCCATTGGGGTATGTACCGCATTAAAGGATACAAAAGCAAAAAACGGTTGGGTTTTATTTTTTTCAATAAACTGAACGGTTTCTGTAGCTAATTTATCCGTTAGATATTCATCTGGTTCTTCGTAGTTTTCAAAATTGCGTTCCATTTTGTTTAGTGGCTCTCTTGGTTCATTTTTATATTCAAAATAACTTCTAGCACCACCTCTAAATCCATAAAATTCGTCAAATCCTCTTTTGTTTGGGTGAAATTTGTCTGCGCCTCCCACGTGCCATTTACCATAAAATGCCGTTTTGTAGCCAATGTTTTGTAGGTGTTCTCCCATCGTTTTTTCCTCTACGGGGATACCCATTTCAGGGCCATCAGCAGCAGAAACGGCACTCATAAATCCCGGTACATTATTTTCTTCAAAGCCAAAGCGTTGTTGATATTGACCTGTCATAATCCCAGCCCTAGAAGGCCCACAGGTAGGGTCAGAGACATACCCTTGTTTGAATCGAACACCTTGTTTAGCCAACTTATCCAGATTTGGTGTTTTCATTGTTTTACTTCCATGAAAACCAAAGTCTGCATAGCCTGCATCATCCGCAAATAATAATATTATATTGGGTGGTGATTGTTGGGCAAAAATAGTGACTTGAAAAACTAAGAAAAGGATTAAAGGAATAATCGGTTTCATAAATAAATCATTTCTATCAATTGTAAAAAAGGGTAGAAGTACATTTTCGATATTATTGTTTATATTCAATCAAAATGCACTTTACCCTGTCGTATGAACTATCAGCTTATGACATTTTTTTAAGAGGCCAGAAGTCAGATTGATGAGAAATACCACATCTTGAATCTGACTTCTGACTTCTGACTTCTCTTTAATACCCTGCATTCTGTTCTAAAGAAGGTGCTTTTTCAATTTCTGTTCTAGGAATAGGTAAATAGTAATGTTTCTCTGGAAATGGTCTAGTGATGACCGTATATTCTTCCATACCCAAAGACCCATCAGAGAATTGTGTCCATAAAAGGCCTCGAATATCAAACCCTAAATGCTCTGTATTCATCCATCTTCGCTCGTCAAAGAAATTATGCCCTTCAAAAGCTAATTCAACTCTTCGTTCTCTTTTAATGGCTTCCAAAAGGGCACTTCCACTTGCCGTTATTTCTGGCTGTAAAGCTCTTGTTGACACTTTATTCAAGGCCTCTAAGGCAGCGCCTTCATTACCTAATTGATATTGAGCTTCTGCATAATTCAAATACATTTCTGCCAAACGATAAAGGATATATGGACGGTTAGGGGAAATGCCACCATTGACATCAACACTTTCATCCTGAAATTTTCTAATATTATAGCCTGTTTTGGAAGAGTGTAAAGTATTACCTAGCCCTTCAGGAGAATCAAGACCATGTGGGAAAACATCGGTATCTTCTGATAAATAATACTCAATTCTTCTACCTCTAAATTCTGCGCCATTAAAAAGCAGGTTGGCATAATACCGCATTTCTCGTCCATTATTGGGTCTTCTACTATTATAAGTATTTCCATCCGTAGTGGTACCATCTGCCATATTATATTGTAAGGCATAATTGTGAGTAGGAGAAGATAAAGCCCAACCGTCAAAACCGTTTGGAGATTGCGTTTTGTCCCATAAAGAATTGGCATCTATACCGAAATCATAAAATTCTGAATTATAAGGTCTGGCAAAGATGATATCTTCATTCGGGGATAGAAACATTTTTTGGTATTCTTCCGCATTGCTTACAGCTATTAAATCTCGTCCTCCGACCAAATCAATAACGGCTTTAGCAGCATCAGACGCATCTTGCCATTTGGAAGATTTGGTATAATCGTATAAAGGGCCACTTGGTGAAGTACTAGGGTCATGTAAGCTACTAGCTGCATATAATAAAGTTCTGGACTTTACCGCCATGGCAGCCAGTTTGGTTGCTCTGCCAAATTCTGAATCAGGGCGAGTTTCTGGAAGGTCAAGGGCAGCAGCATCCAATTCACTTACGATAAAATTGACACATTCTTCGTAACTATTTCTAGATAAATTAAAATCATCGTTTAAACCTAAAGAACGTTCTAGAATAGGTACACCACCAAAATATTTAATTAATTTTGTATAAAGATTAGCCCGTAAAAAGCGCATTTCTGCTTTTAATTCCATCGTCCGTTCTGGGTCTTTTTGCATCGCTCCACTATCATCCACTCTGCCTAAAAAGGCGTTGATGTCTCGTACATACCTCCAGTAATTGGTCCATTTTTGTTGAAATATTCCTGTATTACTAGGTGTCCAACCTGCTCTGTATCGAAATAAGTCAAAATCCCTAAAATTGAATTTTGCCTCAAAAGAACCCCCTTCAATATTAAATCGACGACCCCACCATTGGCTTTGATTCATCCCCCATCTTTCGGTACTATTATAGTTGGTAAACACCAAACGTTCTAATTGGTCAACTTCACCATAAATAAAATCTTCGGTGAAAGCCTCTTGTGATTCGGTATTCAGAATATCGTCCTGACAGGCACTTGCCAAGAAGAAGACAAAAAAGAAAGTGATATATTTTATATTTTTCATTATTAATTTTTTTAGATGAGTTTTAGATATGCCAAATTTTGAAAATTTAACATATCTAGTCTTCATATTAAAAAGTTAAGTTCACGCCAAAAATGTAAGATTTCAAAGAAGGGTAAGTACTATTTCTAAAGTTGTTATAACCTGCTGCCTCTGGGTCTAAGCCTAAATCATACACTTCAGAAAACATAGTGGCTAAATTCAATCCTCTTGCAAACACTCTTACATTTCCAAATCCAATTTTATCCTTTGTAAGCGTGTAGCCAACTTCTACTTCTTTTAATCGAAGGAAAGAGGCATCTCTCAACCAAAAATCTGCTCCTTCAAAGTTATCAACGGTGTTTAGCGTTCCACTAAAAGGGTCACCCGGAGCAAATGCTCTTGGATATTGGGCATTTCGATTATCAGGTGTCCATCTTTCATTGAACAAATAATTTGGAACTGCGCCCCCTTGGTCAAAAAAGACTAATACTTGTGCCTTGGCTTGACCTTGTAATAAGAAATTTATATCGAATCCTTTAAAATTCAATCCTCCTGTAATACCATATTGGATTTCGGGCACATTTGAAGAATAGATACGGGTTCTATCACCAGTACTAATTTCTCCGTCACCATTTACATCTACATAAATTGGTTCTCCTTCTACCGTTCCGTCTAATTTTACGGCAGTAGCATCAACTTGTGCTTGGTCTCTAAAAATACCCGCTGTAGGATAGACAATGTAAGAATCCATTGGGAATCCTTCTCTTCTCAATTGCTCAGGTACATCTGCTGCTTCATCTAGGAAAACAATTTCGTTTCTAGCATTGGTTAGATTTGCTCCTAAATTATAGCCTACTTCTCCTATTTTATCATTCCAACCTAGTTGAACTTCCCAACCAAAATTGTCTACTTTACCAAGATTTTCCGCAGGTAATTGAATACCCGCTACATCAGGAATTGAGGCGTTTCTTCTGATTAAAATATCTCTTCGTTTTTGGTAGAAATAGTTGATGTCACCTGTCAACCTGTAGTTCAACATTGAGAAATTTAATCCAATATTTCTCATATCTGCTGTCTCCCAAGTAATATCTGGATTAGGTACATTAGCAGTTGCATACCCATTAAAGCGGGTGCCTGTTGTGCCAAAAGTATAATAGTTCGGGAAGACAGTATTAGGGTCTCCCCCAAAATTATAGCGAGTTAAATATTGGAAAGTACCAACTCTATCATTCCCCATCAATGCCCAAGATGCTCGTAATTTTAATGCGTCTAACCAGCCTTTTGTACCGTCCATAAAACCTTCTTTGCTAATGTTCCAACCAACTGCTACACCAGGAAATGTACCGAAACGTTTACCTGGGCCAAAATTGCCAGAACCATCATGTCGTAAGGTTAAATCTAAAAAGTACTTTTTAGCAAAGTCATAAGAAATAGACCCAAAGTAGTTTAATCTAGCAAATTCAGCAGACCCTCCACTAGATATTTGTCCCTCGTCACTACCAGCAAATAATTCGGGTCGATTGTCACTAGGAAAATCTCTTCTTTCAGCATAAAAGGTTCTGGTATCAGAGGTAAATCGCTCCGTACCGACAAAACTTTGGATGCTATGTTGTCCAAAAGTTCGATTGTAACGAATAGTTGCATTTAACATTAATTCGTCATATTTCCAGAAATTTTCCCTTAGAATACGAGTATTTCCTCTTTGAGAAAAACCAGGTTGTGCGATGTATTCATTTGTACCTTCTTGGAAAGAGTAAACCGTCCAAGGTGTGTACCAGTTTTTGGTATCTGTATTCCATCTTCTAATGCCTGCAAAAGCATTGACACTTAAACCTTCTGTTAACCAATCTAATTTCCAATCAGCAGCTATTCTTGACCGTAGATTATTGTCAATTCTATTAATAGAACCAGATTCATTGCTAGACATAATGAACGGGTTTGCACCATTTTCTCCACCTCTTGCCACTAAGCCGTTAGGATATACACCCACTTCAGTTGGCTCATTGGTGTAAATGTGCTTATAGATAAATCCTGCATCAACACCTGGTTCATTTCGGTCACCAAATCTTCCAGATACATCCAAACCCAAAGTAAAGGTTTCATGTAATTTAATATCTATATTAGACCTCACTTGATATTGCTTAAACCTTAAATCTCCAGAGGCAAATAAGCCTGTTTGGTCCAAATGGTCTCCACTTACAAAGTAATTGACCTTTTCAGAACCACCAGAAATAGATAAGGTGTTTCTCCATTCGGGAGAACTATCTGCAATCGTTAAATCATACCAGTTGGTATTTGGAAATCTAATCGGGTCAGTTCCTGCTGCATAGCCGCTTATTTGTTCTTGCGTAAAGGGAAGTGATGCACCATTTCTTTCGGCAAATTCGTTATTATAAATCGCATATTGCTCGGAGGTCATTACCTTTGGTACTACAGACAGTTGAGAGCTAGTAAAAGAACTAGTTAAATTTATTTTTGGTGCTCCAGATTTACCTCTTTTAGTGGTAATTAAAATCACACCATTGGCTGCTCTAGCACCATAGATAGCTGCTGCTCCATCTTTTAAGACAGATAAGGATTCGATATCTTGTGGGGACAAATGAGAAAAAGAGGCCGCAGGAATATTATCAATTAATATTAGCGGTGAATTATTTCCCAGCGTAGATTTTCCTCTAATTAGCAAAGTAACATCATTAGTCGAACCAGGATAACCACCACGGTCAACGGCAATCAGACCTGGTACTCTTCCAGACAACGATTTGGCAAGGTCCTTATTACTGGTTCTTTCTATGGTTTCTGCATCAACGGTACTTACAGAACCTGTCAATTCTCCTTTTTTTCTAGTCGTATAACCTACTACCACCACTTCATCTAGTAAAGCCGAGCCTTCTTCCATTCTTAGGTCTATAACAGACTGATTACCCACGGTGATTTCTTGGTCGGCATAACCAGTATAGGTATAGACCAAAATAGAATTACCATCAGGCACCTCTAAAGTATAATTGCCATCAAAATCGGTAACGGTACCTGTTGAAGTACCTTTTATGACAATATTGACACCAATTAAAGGTTCTCGGCTTTCGGTATCTGTGATATTACCTGATACAGAAACTTGCCCATAGGCTACATGAATGACGGACATCAAAAGGAAACAGGCCCACCATCGTAAAAAGAATTGTTTCAGTTTCATAATATTTAGTGATTTTAAGTTTATAGAAGTATTCTTAAACAGTCAAAAAGCTTATTTATATTGGGTAAATCTTTGTAGGATGGATTAGAAAAAGCTAGAAAAAATATATAGAAATTGAAGGATAACTTAACCCAACTTAAAGGGAAGTTATTTTCCAAAAAATGGAAATTAATAGCTTTTTATGCCAATAAAGTGTTACCGATTTTTAACTAATCTTTTTTACAAAGTAAAGAGTAATTGTCACTTATAAATTGATGATTTTTACCTTTTTTTCATTCAAAATTACCCCTGTTAATCCTTAACTGTTCATTATCAGGAATAAGATGTGATAGTTTTTCGATATTGCTTAGGAGTTGTCCCTATAATTAATTTGAATTGTTTATTAAAATTATTGACAGAATTGTACCCTACGGTATAAGACACGTGAGAAATGGATAAATTTTCTTGTGCTAATAATCGAGAGGCATTTCGAATCCGTACTTCATTTAAAAATTTCGTAAAAGATTTATTGGTCATTTTTTTAAAAAATCGACAAAAGGAATTGGTCGTCATACAAGCAATATTAGCTACATCCTCTAAACTGATGGCATCTGCATAATTGTCGGAAATATGTTTTAACACATTATTCAACCGATGCGCATTGTCTTGGGCATACTGACGCATATCAGTAGAAGACAAGACTTTTTTATCCGTTGATAGAGATAACTGATGTAATATATCTAACAACTTAATGGATTGTTGAATTGGAGAATGGTTGGGTATTTCCAGTAAGGTTTTATGCAGGTTTTTAGATATTTTTTTACCAAAACAAATTCCATACTTTGATTGGTTGAGTAAATGATTGATGTTTGAAAATTCTGGATTGTCGAAAGTATCTTCTCCGATAAAATTTTTAGTAAATTTTATAACAATAGTTTTTACCTCACTCTCATTTTGCCCATTATAATAAGTAGCATCATTTCGCCATAGATGGGGCAAATAAGCACCAACTAACACTAAATCTCCTGGCGAAAAAGGAGCTACACTATCGCCAACAAACCGAATACCTGTACTTTTTGAAATGTATAATAGTTCAAACTCAGGATGATAGTGCCAAGTTGTGTCCAAACATGGCACTTCTTTCTTGTAAATATTTAATCGCCTCTTGAAAAAATTCTCTGGTTTTTTTAAAACTAGTTTCATAAGCATTAAATTGTTAATATGAGCTAATTATACATTACAACTTTTTTATATGTTGGCTATAAATTCTTTTAAGTTACTCCCTTTGGCAAGATTCAATTTCTTACGCAAACGAGAGCGGGTAGTGTGCATGCTATCAATAGAAATACCTGTTAATCTCGCCATTTCTTTACTAGAAAAATTTAATTTTACGAGCGCACACAATTTTAAATCACCTTGGGTCAATTTGGGAAATTGGGCTTTCAAATTTTGGTAAAAACTTGTATTGACGGATACAAATCTAGCCTCAAATTCACTCCAACTTTCTTTAGAACTACTTACCGCTGAGTAGACTAGGTTTTCTAATTCTTGACGTTTTACCTCACCATTTCCTTTGGATAATTTCTCTCTTAAAGCCTCAATAAAGTTTTCCTTTTCAATTAATTTTAAAGCAAAAGCAGCTAGTTCTTTATTCTTTAATTCGACTAATTCGTTCGTTTTTTGAATTTCCAATTCTTGCTCCTTTCTGATGAGTTGTTTTTCAGCTTTATATTTCGCTCGAACATATCTGAAGTAAAGAAAGCTCAATAACATTAAGCATCCTATGCAACCGATTAATAGTGTCTTTTCTAAAAAAGATACTTTTTTTTCCTGTTCTAATTGAATGAGTTGTTGTTCTTTCAGATAATTAGCTTGTTCTATTTTTGTTTGCCGAAAAGCATCTTGAATTTCTAATAATGGTCGGTTGTTTTCACTACGACTATCAAAAAAAAGGGCATCTAAATTCTTGGCTTGTTTTAGGTGAAGGGCTGCTTGTTTATATTTTCCTTGTTTATAATTTACTTCATAAAGTCTTTCGTAAATTAAAGGAGTGAAATCTATATGTGATTTATGTTCCTCAGAAATAGCTAAGGCACTTAAGTAATATTTTTCGCTGTTTTTATAATCAGCTAATAATTGATAACTATCTCCTATATAGTTATAGACCAGCACTTGATACGTAGCATTATTTTCTTGAAACCACGGTAGAACTTCCTCAAATAATGTTAAAGCTTTTTTGGGTTGTTTATTCACATTATATAAAACACCTCGCTCGAACTTCAAAAGCGCTAAGTTCGTATTACTTATATTTGGGTGATAATAAAAGAAAGCACTATCCAAATACTGCTGCGCCAATTGGGGTTCATCTAACTCCCTATAAGTCGCTACAAAACCGTGGTAATTATCGGTTAGATGTGCTTTCGAAAAATTATTTTCATTGACATACTCTTTTTTAAGATTAAGTGCCAATTGTAAATAAGTAACCGCTTTTTCTTTACGATTAAAAAAACTGTAATAACGACCAATAGCTTTATAAATAAAAGATTTTCTTAATTGATTCTGACTGGCATCTGCTAAAAGTAGCGCTGACCATAATTGGTTGTAGGAGGCTTTATAATTGGCTTGATGACCATAAACACTTGCCAATTCCATTAATGACCTTATGGCTATACTTGTATCTTTATTTTCTGTGGCTACTTCATGAATTAGTTTTAATTGTTGAATGGCACTATCAGGTTGTTCAAATTTTAATTTTTTTGCTTTTTCAATGGCTTTATCCAAGTTAAAAGGCTTAACAGGATTGATTGTGGCAAATACTAAACAAGTACTAAAAAGAATCAACCCTGTTAAGGTCATTTTAAAGTATTGTTTAGTATGTTTTTTCATGAAATTATTGATAATACGCTAAAAAGCAATGAAATAACTATATTAAATATCAGAATTTATTCCTTAAAGTAAAGGTATTTTCAATTGAAAAATAGGAATTGTTTAGGTTTTGTTTAGGTTTATTTTATTTTTTACTATAGAAAAACGCTTAACAATCTAATCGTGGGAAGAAAAATTTCGCAAATAGTCTTTAATGAAATAGAATAAAGGGAAAAGTAAAATTGTCATAAGATTACTCCTTATCATAGGAGTAATCAATAAATGGGCATTTAAAGAATTCTAACAAGGGAGTATTATTTTGCCAATACTTGCCGATTAAATGCGCTAGAAAAAATTTGACGAGATAAATAGAATAGGGTAAAAAAAATCTAAAAAAGGATAATTCTCATTGACTTTTCCTTTTCTGCTTAAACTATTTTTGTCATTATCTATAATTCTTTAAACGCAGGGAATGAAAATTACTAAAGTTGAAAGTTATTTGCTATCCGACCATTTAGCAGAACCCTTTTTCTTTTCTCAATGGGCTTATCAAGAACGACAAATTTGTATTGTCAAAGTTACAACGGATAGTGGTATCTGTGGTTGGGGAGAAGGCTATGGCCCTGCAAGTGTGCTACAAGCAGGAATCAAACAATTGACTCCTTTATTAATAGGTAAAGACCCCATTCAGAACGAGACCATTTGGTTCAATTTGTATCGAAAAACTTTGGATTATGCTAGGAGAGGTATTCTTGTAGCCTCTATAAGTGCCTTAGATATTGCATTATGGGATATCAAAGGAAAAGCATTAGATTTACCTGTGAGTATTTTATTGGGTGGACAACATCGACAGCGAATAATGCCTTATGCAACGGGTTTATATTTTTCTAAATCCAATAACTTAACAGAAAAATTAGTAGCGGAGGCAAAGGACTATGTACAACAAGGTTTTAAAGCCATCAAAATGAAGGTTGGCTATACAATTGAAAAAGATGTAGCCTTCGTGAAAGCCATCAGGAAAGCCATTGGAAAAGACATTAAATTAATGGTTGATTCTAATCATGCTTATTCATTAAGAGAGGCTGCTGAGTTATCTCGCTTGATAGAACCTTATGACATCGGTTGGTTTGAAGAACCTGTCTCGCCAGAATTTTATCACCACTATAAATCATTAAGAGATAAAACAACTATCCCAATAGCAGGAGGAGAATGTGAATACCTGAGATATGGTCATCATCAATTACTCAAAAACGAATGTGTGGATATTCTACAAGTTGACATTTGTTCTGCGGGTGGTTTGACCGAGGCTAAACGAATTGCTACTTTGGCGAGTACTTATGGGATAGAAATTGTTCCACATACTTGGGGCACAGGCATTGCTTTTCATACTGCTCTAAATTTTATTGCTAATTTAGAACCCATTCCTGGTCGATTATTTCCTCCTGATTGTTTTATTGAATATGACCGTACCGAAAACGGGATTCGGGAACAATTAACGAGTCCATCTATTGAATTGAAAGATGGCTATATTGACGTACCACAAAGACCAGGTTTAGGAATAGAAGTTAATGAAGAGGCACTCCTATATTACACCCAAAAGAATAAAAACGGAATTAAAATTAGTTAAAAAATAAATTATGGATTTTGGTTATCTTAAACTATACATTGGCGGACAATTAGTAGATGCAAATGACAAGCAAAGGCATGCAATTATTTGTCCAGCGACCGAAGAAAAAATAGCAGAAATAGCATGGGCAGATGAAAAAGACGCTTTATTGGCTTTAGCGTCAGCCCAAAAAGGGTTCAAATATTGGTCTGGTCTATCATTGGCAGAAAGAACAACTTGGATGACAAAATTGCGAACTGCTGTTTTGGAAAAAGAAGATTTGTTGAGAAAGGCTATGGTTTATGAAATGGGTAAAACCTACGAAAGTGCTTGGGAGGACATAGAGGCAGTCATTAATAGTTTAGAATGGTATCCCAACGCTATGAAACACTTACGGGATGAACAAATTCCCGACTATGAAAACACGCACCGTCACAAAATGGTGCATCAACCAGCAGGGGTAGCGGTGGCTTATCTAGCTTGGAATTTTCCCTTACTAAATGTAGGTTTTAAAATTGGTCCTGCTTTAGCTGCGGGATGTAGCATTGTCATTAAACCTTCTGAAGTATCTCCAGTTTCGGCTTATGTGCTAGGACAAATATTAGCTGAAATCGATTTTCCTGCTGGCGTGATTAATATTTTATGTGGCCCTCCTCAAGCAATTGGCACCACTCTTTCCCAAAGCACAATTCCTAGAGTCGTCACGATGATTGGGTCAACGGCTACAGGTAGAAGAGTCATTCGAGATAGTGCAACCTCCATTAAAAAACTAAGCATGGAATTGGGAGGGAATGCGCCTTTTATTGTATTCGAAGACGCTGATATGAATGCAGCGCTAGATTTAGCGATTGGTATAAAATATGGTAATTGCGGACAAATATGTGTTGCAGCAAACCGCTTTTTTATCCAAGATTCCATTTATGACGAATTTGTCAAGGCTTATGTTGAACGAGCTAAAAAACTTAAATTAGGTTTTGGCCCTGATGAAAAACCAGATATGGGTCCATTAGCAACTAAAGCTGCCCAAGAAAAAATGCCTATTTTAATCAAAGATGCTATAGCTAAAGGAGCTATTTTACAAACAGGCGGAAAAATTCCTGGAGGTTTTGATAAAGGCTACTGGTTTGAACCCACAGTTTTAACTGAAGTTACACCCGAAATGCGGGTTTATCAGGAAGAGACTTTTGGCCCAATTGCCCCTTTTGTTCGTTTTAAAACGGAGGAAGAAGTTATCCAAATGGCTAACGATACCGAATATGGTTTAGCATCTTACCTATACACCAATAATCATCCCAGAATAGAGCGTTTTTCCAGACAACTAGATTTTGGTGAAATACAAATTAATGGGGTAAAGTATTCTATCTATCTTCCACACGGAGGGATTAAAAATAGTGGAATTGGGCACGATTGTTCTCACTTGGCATTGAACGATTATTTAGTAAAAAAACGGGTAACTTTTACCCTTTAGCAGTAAGACAAAAATAAACCTTAGTGAATCAGAAAATTGTAGGTTACGGTGAGCTATTATTGCGTTTATCGCCAGTAGAACATGGAAATTTAATAGAACAGACAGCGGCATTAAAAATGGAGTTTGCAGGTGCGGAGGCCAATATTATAGCAGATTTAGCTGTGTTAGGTCATGATACCTCCTTTGTAACGGCATTACCAAATAATCCTATTGGACGTTCAGCTAATCATTTTTTGCAAAAATTTGGAATGCATACCGACCATATTATTTGGGATGAAGGTAGAGTAGGGGCTTATTATATCGAACATGGTACGGCTATTCGTGGTACGAGAGTGACTTATGACCGAGCAAATTCTTCTATCTGTAATAATACTATTAGTGCCGAACAATGGTCAACTATTTTTGAGCATGCCTCCTATTTTATTTTGACAGGAATTACCCCTGCTTTGTCTCAAATTTGTCGAGATAATATTAAAATAGCCTTACCTATTGCTAAAGAAAAAGGGGTGAAAATAGTCTTTGATTTAAATTATCGTCGAACGCTTTGGTCCACAACAGCAGCTCGTACTTCTTTTGAAAACATCTTACCTTTTGTTGATATTTTAATTGGTAATACGGGGTCTGCTTATGATGTTTTTAGTATTAAAACAGATAAGATTACAGACTATTCCAGTTTAGAAAAAGCCAGTCAACAAGCAGCTGAACAATTGGACAAACTAGGAAATTTTGAATGGATTGGGATGACGTTGCGCTTACAAAAAAGCGCCAATAAGAATTTACTAGGAGGCATGATAAAGAAAGATGACTATTTTTTTAGTCAACCTTTGGACGTTAGAATAGTAGACCGATTAGGTGGCGGTGATGCGTTTGCTGCTGCGATGCTACACGGTATTATCAATAATTGGACGATTAATGAAATTGTCAACTTCGGGGCTGCTGCTTTTAGCGCCACCCAAACGCTCCAAGGAGACATTAATTTTATGACAGAAGAAGAGTTATTGCAAATTGCAAACGGGAATGTATTAGGGTATGTTAAGCGTTAGAGATTGTTCAGAACAGAGATTAGAGAGCATTTCGTAAACGAAATTGAGAGAATAGAGATGCACAGGAACAGCTAGTCGTTTATAGAAAGCAAGTAAAATAGTAAATATGACTAAATCAGAAATTCTAAAAACCTTACTCGACACCAAAATAGTTGCCATTATTAGGCTTACGGACGCTAAGCAAGTCTATCAAACAGCCGTGGCCTTATATGAAGGAGGGGTAAAAGCAATTGAAGTGACCGTTGGTACGCCCAATGCCCTACAAGAAATAGCAAAGCTCGCTCAACATTCAGGGATATTGCCTGGCGTTGGGTCTGTAGTAGATGCAGCAACTTGTAAAGCAGCCATTCAAGCTGGCGCTCAATTTATTGTGACCCCAACTACTAAAAAGGAAGTGATTGAAATAGCACATAGTTACGGCAAACCTGTGATGTCAGGCGCCTTAACGCCGACCGAAATTTTGCAAGCTTACGAATGGGGCGCTGATATTATTAAATTATTCCCTGCTGCTACTTTTGGCTTACCTTATTTCAAAGCAGTCAAAGCTCCAATGCCTTATATTCCGATTATGCCAACGGGAGGCGTTACAATAGAAAATGCGAGGGAATGGATTGACAATGGGGCAGTTTGTCTAGGGGTTGGGAGTACGCTGGTGAATAAAAAATTTATAGATATTCAAGACTTTGCTGCTATTACTTCATTGGCAAAGCAGATGCAGTTAGCTATTGATTAAGCTGTCTTTTGTGAACATGCAAATGTTACTTATTTTTTTGTGTCTTTTTAAGACTAGAAGAATTTAGCCAAATATAATTTCATTAAAATGAAAATTAACAAATATTATATTGAATTGTCCTAAAATAGGTTGACAGATTAAATAAAAAATTAAGCTCGTTTATCTTGATATTTTCGTTCAGGATTTTTCCATCTTTTGTTCAATTTTCCAGAAAACTTGTGTGCTTGCATGGGCGTTAAATAGTCTAAAGAAGCATGAGGTCGAAGCCCATTATAATAACGGACAGCTTTAGCGGTTGCCGACTTGGCTTCTTTAAAATTTAGGAACATCCATTGGTCTAAAAATTCTTCTTTTATGGTGCGATTAATTCGCTCTGCCAAAATATTTTCATAGGGGTCTCCATTTTGGGTCATAGAAATTTGAATTTGATTTTTTTTCAACAATTTCACGTAAGCATGGCAGCAGTATTGAGTGCCTCTGTCAGAGTGATGAATTAAGCCCACGAAACCACGGGGTAGGGTAGCGATACCCATTTTTAATGCGGCTATAGTACCGTCCGCTTTAAGGTCTTCTGAGAGATGCCAACCAACGATTTTTCTGGAGTAGGCATCCATAACCAGACTAAGATAAAAAAAAGTTCTACCAAATCGAACGTAGGTAATATCGCTGACCCATAATTGATTCGATTTTTCTACCTTCAAGTCTCCTATTAAATTAGGATACTTACGAAAATGATGATTAGAATTGGTAGTTTTTGCAGTACGTTTCTTTTTCTTAATCAGCAAGTTACGTTCTCGTAGTAGGTCAAAAAACTTATCTCTGCCTATTTTGATGCCTTCTTTTTTGAAAAAAGATTGAATCAGGTAAAAAAGTTTTCTTCCGCCTGATCTTGGTTGGTATTTACGAAGTCGATTGACCTCTTCGACAATTAAATCGCCTATAAATTCCTTGTCCTGCCGTTTTCGTTCTGCTTTGTAGTATGCTTGCCGAGATTTGCCAAAAACAGCACATAAGTCTTCCATGCTGCTCTCAGGGTAATCTTTTTTTAATTCTTGGAGGCTTTCCGTCCATTTTTTTTTATTTTCAACTGATGATCCACCTCGGCTATTTGAATTAATAATTCCAGCCCACGGGTCTTCATTTTTTCTTTTTTTAGCGCTTTTTGAGCCGCCTTTAATTGGGCTTTTAACTCCTTGAGTTCTTCCTGCTGGGATTTTTCCTTTTCCATAATTTGGTTCGGAATAATTAGGTGATTCAAAATATTTGTAGTGCCATTTTCTCCATTTTTCTAACAAGGTACGATTTATTTGGAATTTTTTCCAAATTTGCTCCTCATTATACATGCCTAAGAGATAATATTCAACCGTTCTTTTTTTGAAATCTAGGCTGTATTGTTTTCCAGTTTTCGGATTGACTGTCCCATTGCATTTCTCGTTGATTTTCATAACTTTACGTTGGGTTGTGTCAACCATATTCAGGACAATTTATATTTTCCTATAATACATTTTATGTTAAATAGAGGTGCACGCTATTTTGTATTATCCCAAATAAACCAGACTACTAATAGTGGATTTATGAAAAAGGGACAGAAAAGACCCTATTATGGTAAACGTACCAAAAGACAAGTTATTAAGGCGTATTTCGAATCCTCAGCGTCTATGGATGAATTATCAGAAATTCATGGTGTTTTAGGGAGCAATACAGTTGCTAGTTGGCTTAAAAAAAATGGAAATTTGGGTATTTCAAAATATTCAAAATCTGAAATTATGTCAAAGCCACACTCCCCTATCGAGGAGAAAAATCAACGCAAAAAACGTTTTAAATTGGATGTACATTTACGAATTGGTGAATTAGAATCTGATTTGGAAACAGTACAGAAAAAAGTTCACTTCTATCGGTATTCGATGGAGATTATTAATGACCTAGCTAAAGAGCTGACGGGCATTGACCTTTTAAAAAAAACTGGACAGGAATTGTCCAGTCGGTCTATGAGATAGGAATCATGAGTATTAACGCTGCCTGCAAATTGTTAGGGTATGCACGTTCTACCTTTTTTGAAGTACGACAAAATGGAATATCCCGAAAGGAAAAGGACGAAATTATAGAAGAATTTGTATTAGAAAAAGTCAAAGAAATACGTAAAGAACAGAAGCGAATTGGAGGGCGAAAAATGTATTACATGATATGTAAATATGAAGAGAAAAAACTATACAAGTTTGGGCGAAAAAAATTCTTTGAAATACTGAAAAAGCACAATTTATTGGTCAAAAAACGCAAAAAACGAGCAATTACTACAGATAGCAAGCTCTGGCGGGGTCAATATCCTGATTTAGTAAAGGAGCTGATCCCATCTCGACCAGAACAGGTTTGGGTAGCAGATATTACTTATTTTAGAACGAAAAATGGATTCATTTATGGGCATTTATTAACCGACGGTTATTCAAAAAAATTAGTGGGTTTTGAGGTGGCAGATGATATGAAGGCAACCTCTACTCTAGTAGCTCTAAAAATGGCCATAAAAAATAGGATGTACGATGAGGAATTAATCCACCATTCAGATCGAGGTTTCCAATATCTGTCTAGGGTTTATACCGATTTTTTGAAAGAGCATAAAATCAAAATTAGTGTAACTCAAGACGGTAGCCCTTATGACAATGCAGTAGCCGAGCGAATTAATGGAATTTTGAAGGATGAATTTGATTTTGGTGGTATCTTCGATACTTTAGAGCAAGCGAAAGAGCTCCTAAAAAAAGTAGCTGAAATTTACAATGATAAACGCCCCCATTGGAGTAATTCTCTGTTGACGCCAAATGAAATGCATCAACAAAGAGAAATGAAGATAAAAACTTGGAGAAGTAAAAAATAATTTTGATTTTTAGTTTCTCTTACCATACTCCAAGTCAAAAATGGGTGGAAATAATTTTTTTCTTTTTCAAAAAGCCCTCATTAAAGTGGGCGGGCTTTTTGGAAAAGAAGAAAATGCGGGTTGGCTGAGTTTATTTTTTAACCAGTCCGGTTTTTCTGGGATTAGACATTTCTGTGATTTCACCTAGATTAATACTGCCGTAGTAAAAATTTTCTAGTAGATAATCCTTCCCCTTTTCTTTTATTTTTTTCGCATTTTCTATTTGTTCCTCATTTCTTCCAGGTGCAAATAATTCTCTTAATCCTTTTCCTGTATAATAATATATGTTTAAATCTTTATCGATTATATCTACTCCCATATTTATTGTTTGGCCATCTTTAAGTTTAGCCGTGATAGCATTACCAGGAATTAGCTTAGTAAGTAAATTTGAATAAACTAGAATTCCATAATGTATATCTACTCCACCTACAGATATGCTATCTAATTCTTTTATTCCTTGTTTGATAGGTATAATAAAATCAATATTTTTTACAAATGGAGAATTAGAATTAGCAACAACTACACTCTCTATTTTTTCGGCTTCCTGCTTGCTTAATGTTTGATTAAACCAAGACAAAATATCTGCAATTATTTTCTTTCTAGAATATATATCGAATCTTTTCGCACTCACTATTATATTGTACTTATATTTATTTTCATATCTTGGGTCTCCATCAATATAGCGACCAAAAGGTAAAACATGATGAAAAATTCTATATTATCTACTGTTTTTAGTTAATACCTTCTACCAATTAATTTTGGGTCAATTCTGTATATGTATTCACCAATTTTTAATGACTTTCTATCAATCATCTCTATGTCAAGTTCAGAGAAAGGAATTTCCATATCTTGAGAAAGTAAGTTGAAAACACCAAACTTGCCCGACTTCTCAACTTTCAATAATGGTGAGTTTAATTCTTGAAACGAACTCAATTCTGCTAAAAGTTTTGGTTCTTTGACAATTTTTGCAAAAGCGGAAAAAAAGCTTAAATTTCTCTTCTAAAAAATAGAGAAATGAGTCAAGATTTAAGCTTTTATTCAATGCTACTTAATATTCCAAATTTGGAGGTAGAACAAGTTTCTATTAAAAAAAAATGCAATTCATATTTTCTGTAAAATAAAAAAAATAGAAGGAGAAATATGCCCAGATTGCGCTCAATTAGTCGATAGTAAAACCCCAAAATATCGCCGTCAAGTTCGAGACCTAGATATTAGTGGTCGAAAAGTGATATTACATATTCAAGTTCATCAATATCGGTGTAAATGTGGTCGCACTTTTAGTGAATCCTTTGACTTCGTTTCTTCTGGAAAAAGCTATACCAAAAGACAAGCTAAATATATCTTTGAAATGAGTGCTAAACAAAGTCATTTACAAGTAGCTGCTATAGTTGATATGTGCCATAAAACGGTAGAACGAATCTGCTATGACCAAGTGCTTGAAAGATCAATTGATTGGTCTAAAATTAAGCGTATTGGTATTGACGAATTTGCTTTCAAAAAAGGGCACAAAGACTTCATAGTCATCTTGATTAACTTGGATACTCATGAAATTATTGATATATTAGAGCAAAGAGATAAAAGTTTCTTACGTGCTTATTTTCAAGGACTTGGAGAAAGTTTTTGTGCACAAATCGAGGATTTTTGTTCTGACATGTGGGGACCATTCCAAGATTTAGGACAGGAACTTTTTCCTAATGCCCGAATACATGTTGACCGCTTTCATTGGACAACTCATTTAAATGATGTTTTAGATAATATGCGCAAAAAACTTCGTCGAACCGACAAAGAAGAAGAAGTTTTTAAAAGGCTCAAATGGAAACTTACAAAGCGACCTGAAAATCTTAGCAAGCAAGACAAAGAAGATTTGCGAAAAGCATTTGATAAAGCACCAGATTTAGAAGATGCTTATCAACTACGAAATACCTTGCAGTCTATTTTCGATACAGATTATTCGTATGACTTTGCTGTTCAACAAATAGACCATTGGTTAGCTTATGCCGCCGAATGGAAAAACAAGTATCTTGATAAATTTATTGCACTTTTTCAACGTCACCAAAAAAACATCCTCAATTATTTTAAAACTAAGGTATCAAGCGGTGCAGTTGAAGGAACTAATAATTTACTTAGAACCGTCAAACGATTCACTTTTAACATGACTAATTTTGAAAATTTCAAATTTAGAGTTTTCGCCTTTAAGCAGTAATTTGCAAAAATTGTCAAAGAACCAAAGTTTTTTACCACTATAGTCAAACAAGGAACACTTTCCATCATTGCAGCCTAAAAAATAAAATTTCGATTTCAAACGCTTAACTTCTTCAAATTTTTCACTTGTTACGGGGTCTAAGTTAAACTTACTGATAATAGTATATAAACCGCCTTTTCTTAAAAAGAAGCATTCATTAATTTTAGCATAATGATTGTTAATTATTTCATCGTAATCAACAGGTATCACAATCTTATTTTGGATTAAATTATATATCCCTCTTTTGCCATCTTTCTCTAAAATTAAATTTTCATCATAAAAAACTATTGTTGAATCCTTATAATATGAAGTTGCTGCTCCATCTAACCCTCCAATAATATTAAGTGCCTTAGCCTGTTCTCCAAGATTTTTATATAGTTGGGTTTCTATTACATTTTCTTCTTTCTCGATGCTTTTTAACTCAATCCGATTGAACAGGTCATAAAAGTATTTTTCATTATCAATATATACCTCTAAGTATTGACCATAGCTGTTAGGTGTGCTAATTTTATCATATTTAAATGGGACTACAATGTTTTCATGGAAGTCAATTACCCCATATTTATTATTCTTTTTTACTAGAGCTAAGTAGAAACCACCTTTTGCACCTATTTTGAAAAAACTTAATTCCTGATAATCATTTTTAAATACCTTCTCTCCATTTGCTAGGTTTAAGAGATTTACCATTCCTTCGTGGGTTTGTAATATCAGCTTCTATGAAACAATGCTTACTCCCAATTTGGAAGTGCATTTCCTCGTAAATATCATGTATTTTTTTTTCTAAATCTGCTTCATCTATATAGGGAATAGTTAACAGATATTCCCAACCATTCTTATCTGGCTTCTTCATGTTGTAGCGAGACAGTACATAATTTTCAATATCTGCTCTGACTTTATTTTTTCCTCTAGTAAACTTATTATTGTTCTCGACCCTTAACCAAAGGGTTACTTCCACTTCTTTAGAACGTTGGCGTTTATGAAAAGTGCTCACCTCAATGCCTTGATGTTTGAGGTATTTGTATAAGGTGGCTTTACTAATGGATAGATTATTACAAATTTCTACCACACTTAACTTACCTTCCTTGTAAAGTGCTTCTGCGGCAATTGCTGTTCGTTTGGCTTTTTCTGACAATCCTTTGGGTCTTCCTCCTGTTCGCCCTCTAGCCCTAGCTGCGTTTAAACCAGCCTGAGTTCTTTCCCTAATCACATCTCTTTCAAATTCTGCTAAGCAAGCAAATATATTAAATACTAATCTTCCTTGTGAAGTAGTGGTATTAATAGGGTCATTGAGGCTTTGAAGTCCAATGCCTTTTTCGGTTAATTCATGAACAAGCAAAATGAGATGCTTTAAAGAACGACCTAGTCGGTCTAATTTCCAAATAACTAGCACATCACCTTTTCGTAAGGTGGAAAGTAAGCGGTTTAATTCTGCCCGTTCTGTCTTAGCTCCACTTACGACTTCATGGAAAATATCTTCACAGCCTGCCTTTTTGAGGGCATCCATCTGTAAATCTAAATTTTGCTCTTTTGTACTGACTCTTGCGTAACCAAATTTCATGCACAAGTTTACGAAACTTGTCTGAATTTCCAAAATTAAACTCACATTACCTAAACCAGTTTTTTAAACTGCCGTAAGACCTTGTTTTTACTTTAATTTTTTCGGAGACCATTTTCAAAGTAACGGAGGTATTTTTAAACATAGCTTTTCAAAAAACATACTATGGGTAGCCAACTAAGCATTCTTTCCGAGAAGGAGAGACAAGAGATTTATGATTTACCAAAATTCAAGAAGAAGCAATGTTCCATCTACTTAAAATTTACTTTACCCGAACAAGAGTTGATTCGTAAATATAAGTCGCCAATTACCAAAGTTTATTTTTTGCTGCAACTCGCTTACTTCAAATTCAAGCAGCAGTTCTTTGTTTTTAATCTTAATCAAGTACTAAAAGATGTAGCCTATCTCCAAGAAGCTTATTTCGCTGGAGAGATTTTACCAACTGAAGGTATCGCCTCAAAGCCAATTCGATTGAGGCAACAGGCGGTTATCCTAAAATTAATGAACTATGAAACAGCAGATGGTGAGATTAGGAAGCAACTCTTTAGCAGGGCTTGCCAATTGTCGGCAATATCCGCTAGTCCAGTTTTTATCTTTCGAGATTTAATTAACTGGACAAAACAAAAGCAAATTGTCTTACCTAGTTTTAGCACTATGGAGCGACGTATTATAGGCAAGGCGTTAACACTAGAACGCAAGCGACTAGAAAAACTACTGGCTAAACAACTTTCTAAAGAACACGCTGCCCAGATGGATTATTTGATTAATGAAAAGATTGGATATTATTATGGTATAACTTGGCTTCAACAGGAAGCTCCAAATTTCAATCCACAATCCATTCGTAGAGAAACAAACAGAAAAGAGATATCAATGACATCGCCAAAGGACAGATGTTATAAAAAAATAAATGCATAAAAAACGGTAAGGGTTTTTAATTTTGATTTGACGAAAAAAAATTAAAAAATCAACCCTTACCAAAAATGCTAGAGCTTCACCATATTGTAATGGGCTTAGCCCCAGTCTTAGGGACGAATGTAGGAATAATTGAACAAATAATCAAAGGTATCTACTGTGTGAGTTCAGGAGGCGTGACGATGAAAAATATATCTCGCTGGACAGATAAAGGATGTTCCTATCGAACAGTTCAACGATTTTTTTCAGCGCCAAGAGATTGGCTACAACTAAATTTACTATTACTCAAGCACTTGATAATAGGTGTACCAGACAGTAATCGCTATGTTTTGGCTTTAGATGAAGTAGTAGAAGGCAAATCAGGTAAACAAACCTTTGGAATCGGTTGGTTTTACTCCTCAATAGCTGGTCAAGCAATTCGGTCGGTATCTAATCACGTAATATCCTTGGTAGATACAGAAAAAGAGAAGTCTTTTGTACTGACACATAAGCAGACGGTAAAACCACCTAAGCTAAAACAGAATAAGAAGTCATCATCAAAAAAGAGCAATAAAAAATCGAAGGAAGCTATAAAGAAAAAACCAAAAGGTAAGGCAGGTCGTCCAAAAGGAAGTAAGAATAAGCAGAATATTAAGAAAACAGGCTTATTATATACTTCATTCGAGTATTTATTAGGTTTAGTAGTTCCTTTGGTAAAGGTTTTGTGTCCAATGTTAAAATATGTATTAGCTGATGGTGCTTATGGCAATAAGACCTGTTGTCTAATTGTAGGTCAGTTTGACTTGGATTTAATTTGTAAGTTAAATCGAAATACAGCACTATTTCTTCCTTATCAAGGAAAATACGGTGGTAGAGGTCGCCCCAAGAAATATGGCAAAAAGTTAGATTACAAGAAATTACCAGATAATTATTTAGTGAGTAATATAGAAGAAGAAGGAATTTGTACAAAAATTTATCAAATGAAAGAGGTTTGGACTAGAAAAATGCCTTCATTGATAAACGTAGTAATTATTATCAAAATAGATATAGCCACTCAAAAGGCATCAAGAGTTGTTTTATTTTCAACAGATTTAAATCTGGAAGCTGGTAATTTAATAAAGTTTTATTCTTTACGTTTCCAGATAGAATTCAACTTCAGAGATGCTAAACAATATTTTGGATTAGCTGATTTTAAAAATATCAAGCCAACTCAGGTCAATAATGCAGTAGGTTTAGCATTTTTTATGGACAATATTTCCATGATTTTATTACAAAAAGCTCAAGTGGAATGGAAAGAGGAAAAATTAAGCATTCAGGACTTAAAAGCCTATTTTAGGGCGCAAAAGTACCTCAGAGATATTTTAAATACCCTCGAAATAGACCAAAAGGATATTTTAAATCTACCTCAGGTGCAACAGATTACGAAAATTGGAGCGATTAATCGAACTAAGACTGATCAAATCGCTGCTTAATAAACTGATTTACAAGTATTTAATTTTACATATTTTTTAATTCTCAAAATGTTGCCTTTGGCGATGACATTGAGATATTAGCACCTCTTTTTAAAATAGCACAACCAATACTTAAAATGTTGGGTATTTCCAACGAAAATATCAATTACTACGCTAGTCTAGCTAATCACTATACAGTAGGTGAATTACGGCAATTCAAAGGAGGGTTACACTATATATTTATCCTCTCCTTCGTTCGCCAGCGTTATCAAGAATGTAATGATGTCTTGGCAGAAGCCTTTAAATACTATGTCCGAAAATATGAAAGCCAAGCCAAGCAAATAGTCAAGGAATATTTTTATCAATTCAATTTAGAGGCTAATGAACAATTGCCCAAGATTCCAATGATACTCGCACTTTTCTTAGATGATTCTATTCCCGATGATACTCCATTTATCGTAGTCAAGAAAAAGGTATTGGAAGTCTTAGACCAAGAAAAAATCCTGCTATTGAATGATTTTATAGAGGATAATCACATTGATGAGACCGAACTTCAATGGCAACATTACGAGGAGATACAAAGACAAATTAGTTATAATTTGCGGCATATTTTTAAGTTTCTTGATTTTATAATTACAGGTGACACCAATCAAGAGTTAATCAAAGCAGTCACCTTTGTCAAAGCTCTACTGGCAAAAGGTAAAACACTCAAGAAAGCTAAGGTAGAATTAGTTCCCAAAGGATTTATACCCAAATACCTCCAACCCTATATTTTTAAAAAAGATGGATTCGTTGCCGCCAGATATGAGCTGATGCTGTACCAAAGTCTTAGCAAACAATTACAAGGAGGTAATATTTTCATAGAGGATAGTGTGAGCCACCAAAGCTTAGAATCAGATTTAATTCCACTCGATTATTGGAAAAAGAACAAACAGCAAATCTTGAAGCAGATAGATTTAGAAAAGCTTTTCCTCAAACCAGAAGACTTATTAGCTGAACTCAAAAAAGAGCTAGAGTCTAAAATCAAAATCGTTAATCGAGCAATTCTGAAGGGCGATAATAAAGATGTTAAGGTAGAGAAAAAACCAGACGGTTCGCAAAAATGGAAACTTATTTATAATGCCAAAGAAGAAGAAACCAACCATCAGATTTACAACCAGTTTCCTGTAATTGGTATTGTGCCTTTGTTGAATTGGGTCAATGAACAAACAGAATTTAGCTCGGCTTTCAAGCATATCTTAGAAAAAGGAGGGCATAAAGAAGTAGATAAAGATTTATTGACTGCCTGTATTGTTGCACTTGGAACTAATCATGGAATCGGCAATATGGCTGGTCGTTCTGACATGAATTACAATCATCTTAAAAGAACACTCGACAGCTTTGTTCGAGCTGAAACATTGAAGGAAGCCAATAGAATTATTGTGGATGCTACAGCAGATTTACCAATGTTTGATGCTTATAATGTAGAAGCGGACACCCTCCATTCCAGTAGTGATGGACAGAAGTTCCCCACTCGCTTTGATACTATTAATTCCAGATATTCCAAGAAATATTTTGGCATGATAAAAGGAATTGCTTTGAATACTTTGGTCATTAACGGACTTCCTGCTAATCTGGAGGTTTTCGGTTCAAATAACCATGAGAGCCATTATGTTTTTGATTTACTTTATAATAATCTAACCAAGTTAGACCCCAAAATTCACTCTACCGATACTCATGGTGTGAATCGGGTAAATTTTGCTATCCTAGATATTTTTGGCTACCAGTTTGCACCTCGATACAAAAGTTTCCCTAAAGAGGCAGCCAAATTAGTAGGCTTCAAAAAGCCTAGCAAATACCCCGATAAATATTTAATTAAACCCTGTCGAAAGCTAAATGAACAAGCATTTATTGATGGTTGGGATATGTTCCAAAGAATTATTGCGTCACTCGCACTCAGAACCACTACCCAAAGTAACATCATTAGAAAACTATCTTCTTTCAATAGAATAAATGAAGGACTCTTGGCTTTTATTGAATATAACGACCTGATAAAATCCATTTTTATGCTGGACTATATTCATCTTACTAACTTCAAACAAAATATCCAAACGGTTTTAAACAGAGGCGAAGGCTATCATCGTTTGAGAAAGAACATATCCTATGCTCATGATGGTAAGTTTCAAGTCCACTCACAGGCAGAGCAAATTGTTTGGAGCGAGAGTACCAGATTAATTGCTAATGCCATCATATATTATAATACATATCTGCTATCGCAACTAATCAAAAAACACTCAAAAGAGGGGAACGAAAAACTACTAAAGATTATCAAAGATGTGTCACCTATTGCTTGGCTTCATACTAATCTACATGGTCTGTATCGGTTCAGAAATGTAAAAGTGGACATTGATTGGGAGGCGATAATCAACAATATTACAATTAGGGAATGACTTATAACATATTTTATTTTTAATTATATTTTACCTTTTGGTCGCTATATTGATGGAGACCCTTCATGAATTGGGGCATACAGCAGTTTTTGGACGAAAGCTAGATGGAGGGCATGGTAGTTCAGGAGTTAATGTTGATAATGTAAATAAGATTAGACGACAGTTAGGCTCGCAATTTGGACAACGAGTTGTTTATGGACAACGAGTTTTACGTGCTGACCCAAACAATGAATATTTCGCATTTTCAAAAAGAGCTTTAATTCAATAGGTTAAACGCACGAATACTGTGTTAGAAAAAAGTGGGCTATTTTGATGAATTTTGTATTCACTTATTGTTCATTTTTGCCAAATATTAAAGCGAATAATTGTCAAACTTTATAGAGTACACCCTGTATTTTATAATAAAAAGGCACTAATTCTTCTAACAATAAACTCGTGCGTTTAACCTATTAATTCAATTAAATGCAGGTAATATACCTAAAAAAAGTTATGTCAAAATACCAAAAAAATAACTATCATGAAATTATATTGTATTAGTATTTATATTGGTATATTTTTAGCGACTAGTTCATTCAACTTAAATGGGCAAGAATGTAGAAATTACCAATATGCATCAGCAGCTTTAGAATTAGAAACAAGTATCGAAATTAAAAAAGAAATCAAAAGAGTTTTTAAAAAAGAGTTTAGGAAAAAAAGAAAAAAGATTGAATTCAATATATCAAACCAAATTGATTACCTTTCTTTATATGGGACTTTTGATAAACAATTAGACAGTATATTTTTTCAAAAAAATGATTTATCACAAGATGAAGAATCCAAAGAAAAGTATGATGACCAACAAAGATTTGAATCTTATAAATCAGAATGTTTACATCAGTTAATTCATTTTAGAAATACATTTTTGGAATTACGTTCCTCGAAACCTAAAGAGAACTATCTAATTGCAGAATTACTGGATAAAAGAATTAATCAAGGTCAAGTGAAATTTGGAAAAGCAATACAATTTTTATTTTTATTTGATGAAAAGGGGATAATAACTAAAGTGTATAATAATGCTAGAATGTATAATTAAACCCGATGTTGGAAGAATAACTGAGGAGCCCAAAACGTAACTGTCGATGGATTAAGAATTTTTCTTAATCCAAATATCATTCATGTTTTCAACATATAGAAATATAAAAAGTGGTAAAGAATCAATCATTCCTTACTGCTTTTCTTTTGCCTTGCCGAGTCAAGCCATAAAATCCAGTTGCAGTTTATCTCAAGTCGGAAAGGGGTCCTACCGACTTGGGATAAACCGCCACACTTGGCTATTTTACATAATGTGGTTATCGGTTGTAATGGTCGAGCATGCTTGATAAGACAGAGCATGGAGGACGATAACACCCCTTATATTAAGTAGAATGTGCACGCACTTAGATTAGACATTTTCTGCTCCCTCAAAAGTGGGTTGGCTTTTATTTTTAAATCGGTCTACTTTTTTTACAACAAAACAGACAGGTTTTACCAAAATAACTACATTAGTATGTAGTTGTTTTGGGAATTTTAAGACTCTCTATTACATAATTCGAATAATAGTGGCGTGCAACTTAACAAACATGTAAATTTAAGGCACTACTTCATATTTTATCTCCCCTTTTAATTCCCTCTATTCAACTATCTAAAAAAGGAAATTCCTTACACTATGAGAAGCATTTTACTAACTAGTATTTGCCTAATTTGTTTATCTAATACACTCTTTACACAATCAGGTAATCTCCTATTTGATGATACTCAACTTCACGAAATTAAATTATCCTTTTCGGAGTCTGCATATTGGGACACATTATCCAGTTATTATTTAGCTTTCCGCTCATTTAGTGGAGCAGATATTCCTTATTTAGCGGCCAAAGTTAATATAGATGGGCATACTCTAGACAGTATAGGTGTAAGACTCCGAGGGAAATCCTCTTATGGTTATGCTACTGAATTCAAGAAACCCTTTAAATTGGACTTAAATGAATTTGTAAACGGGCAACATTATAACGGCATTAAAAAAGTTAATCTACATAATGGGGCTTGTGATCCAAGTATGTTACGAGACTTTATTGCCTATGATGTTATGCGAACGGCAGGAGTAAAAGCACCTAGAGTTGCTCATTGTAAACTTTATATCAATGAAATTTATTGGGGTGTTTATACTATGATTGAACAAATTGACAAAACTTTTGTGGAAGATAATTTTTCTAGTGGAAAGGGAGATTTATACAAGAATAATGATTGGTCATCTTTGGAATGGCTTGGGTCTGAGGTAGCCCCTTACCAAGAAATTTTTGAAAAAAAGACGAATGAAACGGAAGAATGGACAAATTTTATCGAGTTTATAGACGTGGTAAACAATACACCAGATGCCGAATTTGCTTCAGCCATTCAAAAGGTATTTAATGTAGACAATTATCTAAAAATTTTAGCCGTTGATGTCGCTTTAGATAATTGGGACTCCTATATCGTCAATCGCCGAAATTGGTACTTATATCATAACCCAACCACTGACTTATTTGAGTGGATACCTTGGGATTATAATTTGTCTATGGGTGGCTTTTTTTCAACAGCTGGAAACCCATATCGTTCTTATGATTTGAATTGTCCTTTTCGTTCAGATTTTTATTATTATGTAAAGGAAGATACGGTTCAATTTTTTGATCGTTCTGCTCCTACGGCACACACTTGGTTATGGAAATTTGGAGATGGTACAACCTCTACCCTACCGAACCCTGTTAAACAATTTGATACTACTGCAGCTAAAATAGAAGTATGTCTTACTGCTCAGAGCGATTTAAATGGTCAAACATGTACATTTACTAAATGTCAAAAAATAGATTTTGACTTTGAAGCATCGACTTGCTTTAGTATAGAGAGTGGAATGAATCCTCACAATCCTTTAGATCCTAAAGTTCAGATTGTTGTTCGAGAGGATCAGTATTGCTGCGAAGAAGGGTGGGATGCACTTTGTGAAGAAAAATATCAAAACTTGTTGACTGAACAGGACCAATTGCCACCAGTAGAAGTAAATTTTGATTTTAAAAATTTACCAATAATTACAACAGATACCACTAAGGCTTTAATCAGAAGAATATTAGCTGTTCCTCAATTTAGAAATCGCTATTTTGAATTGATGTGTAATTTGTTAACTACCAACTATACCCAAGAACGATTACAATCACTTATAATCAAACAAGCTGCAATTATTCGCCAAGCCATTTATGAGGATCCCAATTATATCTTTACTAGAGATCATTTTGAATATGATGTAGGAGATGGAACAGGAGGTGGTCATGGTACAGAAATTCCATCGCTCAATCATTTTTTTAATTTAAAATTGCCTATTATTCAAGCCAAACTAGCAGAAGTAAGCCAAGATTGTGGGACTAATTTAAGAATGTTCAATTGGCAAAATATAACTATAAATGAGTTTGTGGCTGCTAATGAAGAGGAGGACGACAACAATGATATAGAAGGGATTACCGATGCAGATGGCGAGTATGATGATTGGATAGAGTTGTATAATAATACGGATGAAGATATTAGTTTATCAGGGTTCTATTTGACAGACGATTTTACCAAAGTTAAAAAATGGGCATTTCCTAAAGATGCCATACTTCCTGCCAACGATTTTGTGATTGTTTGGGCAGACAAAGATGAAGGACAGACAGGATTCCATACCAATTTTAAATTATCAAGCGACGGGGAAGCTTTAATGCTTAGTTATGAAGATGGAACTATTCTTGATTCCCTATCTTTCGGTGAACAAAAAGAAAACATTGCCATGGCAAGAATTCCTAATGGAACAGGGGATTTTGTACAACTCCCACCTAGTTTTAATCGAAAAAATGAGATTATTAGTTCGACCAACGAAATTAGGACTTCGCCCAAATTTGAAATCTATCCCAATCCAAATAATGGACAATTTAATATAGACTTCAAGCAATTTGTAAATAAAAACGTAGACTTATCCATTTATAATATTTTAGGAAAAAAAGTATGGCAACGAAAGGTGAAAAATGAAAGAAACATAAATATAGCCATTCCCAATTTAGTTAAAGGAACTTATTTATGCCAAATAGAGAATGAAGAAATAATTGCCTTTAAGAAAATAATTATTAACTAGCTATCAATGAATAAAAGAGCTTCCTTTCTTTTTAAGGAAATAGACATCGCTCCTTTAATATTCTTTCGGGTATGTTTTGGTTTGATATTACTATGGGAAATGTTTCGCTATCTCAATAATGGTTGGGTTGATTTTTATTGGATACATCCCAATTTTCATTTTACCTATGATGGTTTTCATTGGCTTAACCCCTTGCCAGGAATAGGTATGAAAATCTTATTTCTAAGCCTCGGTTTAATATCTATTTTTATAGCTATAGGTTATCGGTATAAAATAAGTATCATTCTCTTTTTTTTAGGTTTCACCTATGTTTTTTTATTAGATAAGAGTTATTATCTTAATCAATTTTATTTGATATGTTTAATAAGTTTCTGGTTAATTTTTATAGATGCGCATAAAAATAATTCAGTTGATGCTCAACAGCAACGAATTATTCGGTCGAACACAGCACCTGCATGGATGTTATATATTTTACAATTTACCATCACCCTACCCTATTTTTTCGGCGGTATTGCGAAATTGAATACTGATTGGATAGCTGGCGAACCTATGCGTACTTGGTTGGCTATGAAAACAGATTTTCCTATGATTGGGTCTTTTTTCATGGAAGAATGGATAGTTATGAGTTTTTCATGGGGTGGTTTATTGTTTGATTTACTGATTGTTCCTGCTTTACTTTGGAAACGCACTCGGCTATTTGCCTTTATCATAGCAATTGGTTTCCATATAATGAATGCTAGTTTATTTAATATTGGTATTTTTCCATTATTAATGATACCTGCTTCTATGTTGTTTTTTCCTCCGCTTTGGTTTCGCCAACTTTTCAATTTTATTGGTGTTAAATCAAATAAGTATGGTCGTTCAAATAATAAAAAAGAGAAATCAACCAGTCAATCTGAAAAGTTAGTTGGCGCTATGATTTTCTTATTTGTAGTAATTCAATTAGTTATACCCTTAAGGCATTATTTATACGATGGCAATGTACATTGGACAGAAGAAGGCAATCGTTTTTCTTGGCATATGAAAATTAAAGATAAGCAAGCAATAATTTTTTATGATGTAAACAATACAAAAACGGAAGAATTACTAACGATCAACCCCAATGATTATCTAACGATCAAACAATATCAAGTCATGAAAACGCAGCCTGATATGATTTTGCAATTTGCTCACTATTTAAGTAATTTATTCAAGGAAAAAGGTTATAGAGATATAATAATATCAGTCCAGTCTGAGTCAAGTTTGAATCACCATCCTAGTCAAGTTTTTATTCCACGAACCATTAACTTAACGAAAATAAAAAATGCTTATAATTTAGTTGTTCCTCTACAAAATATAGATAAATAGTATCAAAATTCTACATATTAATGTAGTTGAAGCTAGTATTTTTTTTTCTTTCCCTTGCTAATAAGATTCCTAAAAATAAACTCCATTATATTCGTAAAATGCTTTTAAAGCTAGTCATTTAATTTATCAAATTGTGAATTACTCCCCCCATCTCAAAAACAATACCCCCCATTCTTTTATCAACGATAAATTAGTTGATTTTTTGAAGGATTCACTTACATTTAAAGTGTAATTTTTTTAAAACAGCAGCTTTAAATCACGTTTACACCACTTCCAAAATAATATATTTAACTGTTGATGTCAGTTAACACTATCGGTTAGTGATAGACCTTTTAGTACTTATTTTCTATATGTTGTCATATAGAGAGGAGAAATTCTAATGTCTAACATAATCCTATTTATTAATTTTTAAACAAAAACTAATTATTATGCAAAAACGTGGACAAATGAACGTGTCTTTAAAAAAAGGGCGTCCGAAGCTTTTTCTACCAGCCATAAAATTAACACTTATGGCTTTCCTATTTATCTTCATTGTTTCACCTGATTCAATTAAGGAAGAAATCCATCAATTTACAATAAACGAAGAAGTATCTTTTGTTAAAGCTTTAAAAACGTCAAAGTTGACTTCCTACTCTTTACAAAATGAAGTAGCTTTTGACAATGATAGTGGCAGCGGAAGTGGTGGCGGCGGCGGCGGTAGTACTAGTTGTAACATTTCCAATGCAGGAGTTATTGGAGGAACTGAGGTTAGGTGCGGAGGTTATACCCCAGGTACTATAACGAGTGTAAGAGGAGCAAATAGCTGTACAACAAGTGGAGGACAAATTGGCGGTAGTAATAGTGGAGGTGGCAGCGGTAGTGGAAGTGGTGGAGGCGGCGGCGTTGTTGGTGGAACTTGTGCTCCTGTTTATCAATGGCAAAGAAAGACCCCAAATGGAAATTGGCAAAATATTGCTGGTGCAACAGGTTCTATTTACAATCCATCTTTTCAAAATCAAACCTTTTGGTATAGAAGAGCAGCTAGAAGTTCTTGTGGAACGATTTGGAGATATTCAAATACTATAGATAAACATGTAATTATTAATTACAACAATGGCGGTACAATAAGTGGAAATGAAAGTAATTGTTCTTCATTTAATGCTTTCACTATTACTAATGCTTCTGGTCCATCGGGAGGAAATAGTACGACTACTCAAAGTACGACAAGATACCAATGGCAGCGTCGCACACTTGGAGGAGGTTGGCAAAATATTGGTGGTGCAACAAGCATATCTTACGCACCTGGTTTTATCAATCAAACCACAGAATATCGTAGAGGAGCCGCTAGAACGCCTTGTAATGATTATGCTTTTTCTAATATAGTCACTAAAACGATTGGTGGTCCAGGTTGTGTCGAGAATTGTACCAATGGCATAGACGATGATGGAGACGGTTTAATAGATTGTGCGGACCCAGATTGTAATGGAAACGTCAATTGTGCGCCTCCTTCTATTACGGTGACAGATATTACTGTTAATGAGAATGGCGGTATTGCCACCGTCCAAATTTGTGCTTCTGCGGCTAGTAATTCCGTTATTATGGTGAATTATAGTACTGCTAATGGAAGTGCCATTTCTGGTAATGATTTTACAACTATTGCTGCTAAAGCAACAATTCCAGTAGGGCAAACTTGTACGAATGTATCTATCAATATTATTGATGATAATATTAATGAACCGAACGAAAATTTTGTTATTAATTTGACTAATCCTATGGGGGCAACTATTGGGGATCCACAAGGGCAAATAACAATTATTGACAACGATATTGCTCCAGCGATTACATTGACTGTTAATGATATTACGGTTAATGAAAGTGCAGGGACAGCAATGCTGACTATTTGTGCATCAGGCATTAGTACTACGCCAATCACCGTTAATTATACTACGCTAAATGGTTCTGCACAAGCTGGCCTTGATTTTAATAATGTAACAGGTACGATTACTATTCCTGCTGGTCAGCTTTGTATGAATATAACGATTCCAATTGTTGATGACAATGTTCAAGAACCAACAGAGACTTTATTTTTGAGTTTAACGAATCCTAATGGGGCAACAATTGCAGACCCTTTAGGCCAAGTAACTATTTTGGATAATGATGACTCAACTACTACTCCTGCGATAACGATTAATGACATTACTGTAAATGAAAATGATGGTACAGCAACCTTGCAAATTTGTATTCCTGCTCCGTCTAATAGTAATGTTTCTGTAAATTATAACACGGCCAATGGTTCGGCGCAAATGAATGTAGATTATTCCTTTGCTTCTGGTTTAGCAACTATACCAGCAGGACAAACTTGTACCAATGTAACGGTGCCTATTATTGATGATAATAATCCTGAACCAACAGAGAATTTTGTGGTTAATCTAACCAATCCTAATGGAGGTACAATTGCTGACCCACAAGGGCAAGTCACTATTTTAGACAATGATGATGCACCAAATCCACAAATCACTATTAATGATATTACAGTAACCGAAGGAGTCAATCCTACGGCAACGCTTCAAATCTGTATTCCTGCTCCGTCTAATAGCAATGTTTCTGTGAATTATAACACGGCTAATGGTTCGGCGCAAATGAATGTAGATTATTCCTTTGCTTCTGGTTTAGCAACCATACCAGCAGGACAAACTTGTACCAATGTAACGGTGCCTATTATTAATGATAATAGTCCTGAGCCAACGGAGAACTTTGTCGTTAATCTAAACAATCCTAATGGAGGTACAATTTCCGACCCACAGGGGCAAGTCACTATTTTAGACAATGACGATGCACCAAATCCATCAATAACTATTAATGATGTAACAGTTAACGAAGATGCAGGAACGGCTACTACACAATTGACTTTATCTAGTCCATCAAATAGTCCCGTTACGGTTAACTATAGCTCTTCAAATGGTTCAGCTATTGTCAATTCTGATTATGGTTTTGTTTCTGGTACGGTTACTTTTCCTGCGGGAAGTACTACAGCTACGATTACTAGCCCTATTCTGGATGACCAAAATCCAGAGCCCACAGAAAATTTTGCGATCAACTTAGCCAACCCAAATAATGCAACAATTGCTGATCCACAAGGCACGGTCACTATTTTAGACAATGATGATAATGGTGGTGGCCCTGATGATTGTAAAGGTTTATCTATTAGTGGCACAAATGGGCAAGTAGTCATTTCTGGAATTACATCCAGTTCTACAAAAATTGAAATTATTGGACAAGGAACGGGTTGGGCATTACAAGTAGTTTGTGATGGCAATTGTGGAAACTCGCAAACCATTCCAAATCTTAGTGCTGGCGAATATACTATCAAGGTACAAACCTTTGATCCATATTGTTATGCGGAATATAAAGTGAATGTAACTCCTGGAGGAGGAGGCACACCTTCTATTTCTATTAATGATATTACCGTTAATGAAAATGTAGGAACAGCAACTTTGCAATTAAATTTATCTAACCCGTCGACAAATCCTGTAACCGTTAATTATAGCTCTTCTAACGGTTCAGCAATCGTCAATTCAGATTATGGTTTTGTTTCTGGCACGGTTACTTTCCCTGTGGGAAGTACAAGTGCAATCCTATCTGTTCCTATTTTAGATGATGCAAATCCTGAACAAACTGAGACTTTTAATATAGATTTAGCGAACGCTAATAACGCTACCATAGCAGACCCACAGGGTACGGTGACTATTCTAGATAATGATAATGGCGGCGGTGGCGGTAATGATTGTGAAGGCCTAACTGTTAGTGGCTCAAATGGGCAGGTAACTATTGCTGGAATTAAATCTACTAATACAAAAATAGAGATTCAAGGAGCAGGAACAGGCTGGGCATTGCAATTAGTGTGTGATGGTAATTGTGGTACTTCTCAAACAGTATCTGGTTTATCCGCTGGGGAATATACGGTTAAAGTACAAACTTTTGACCCTTATTGTTACGCAGAGTATAAAGTAAATACAAATGGGGGTGGAGGAAACCTTTGCCCAGATGGTTCCCCAAAACAAACACCTGGAACGGCATGTAATGATTATAATCCAAATACCCATTATGATGCTATTCAAGCAGATGGTTGTACTTGTACAGGCACACCAACAGGAGGAGGAACTCCAAACTGTGATAACGTTTCTGCTAGTTTCATTAATAGCAAACTAACAGTTAGCGGACTTAATGCGCCGATAACTATATTAAAGATTTTCAACTCAAGTTGGAGAACTGTTTTTGAATGTTCTGGTGATAAATGTCCAGAAACAGTCATTTTTAATGCTGATCCGTCAGAAACTATTTGTCATTTAGATGTACAATTTTATACTGCTGATTGGCAATTGATTTGTGGCAAACAAATTACCGTGAATTTAAATGGTTCAGCTACGGGCAGAAATGCGCCTCAATTAGAATTTTCTGCCTTCTCTGCGAAACGAGAAGTAGCCTTAGAATGGGTAACCAATACAGGATGGAGAAACAACTATTTTGAAGTAGAACGGTCTATTGACGGAGAAAACTTTAAAGTATTGAACAAGGTAAGTAATGAAGATTTAACGGATGAGATGGCTTACTATGCTGGTAAAGATATTCATCCAGTTATGGGGACAAATTATTACCGAATTAAGCAAACTTATCAAGATGGTACTTTTGATTATACGGATATTCAACGGGTTAACTTTGAAGTGGATTTAGATGGATTCTCTATGTACCCTAATCCTGCAAAAGAAGAGTTAAATCTAAGCCTAAAACCATTTACAGGGCTCTCAGGGAAGGTTAACATTATCAATACATTTGGTCAAGTCGTCCAATCCTTGGAGATAAATAACCTCCAATCTGACCAAGTCAATATGTCCTTGAATAATATGGCGAATGGGTTTTATCAAGTAATGATTCAGATAGATGGACGCCCTGTAATTACTAGAAAATTGATTGTAGAAAAATTATACTAGAATATTTATAACGATAGCTACAAGGGGTTTATAAAGAGGCAAGAGGACACTCTTGCCTCCTTTTGCATCACAAAAAACCAGATGAAGCCTCTTGTAAAAATTCATTTGTTCATTATTTTAGTTTTTCACTTCCACTTACTTTACTAAATAATTTATTAAGTAGGGTTATAGGTAAGCGAAGTTAAGCGATGTCTGGAGAGGCATCGCTTTTTTAATTTAACTAACCGAAGTTCCAGATAATGAAAGGAAATAAAAAATACTAATGCTGTCTTAATAAGATTACATTTTTAGAGTAGCTTATAGTTTCAAGTCACTTTTGGAGTATTCCTCGACACTATTCCCCGACTAGTCTACAAATATTCCTTATTGGGATATTTTAGCAATTAAAAGATAGAAAATAGATTAATTTTGAATGTATGGATAGAGCATGTAAATATTAATTTTTATCCTTTTTTGACAAATGCCACGGTTGATTTGATTTCTAGTTTTTTCTGACCGAAGGGAACAGTCACATTAAATCATTAGTGGTGAGGCAGGAATAGGGAGAACCATTATTTTTTCTTAGAAGTAAATAAGAGTAAGTAGTATTGTGCAATTTATTGCTGCGTCGTCACTTAACTAAAAAATGAAAAAATGAAATTTTTTAAACTAATTATTTTTATTTGTCTAGCCGTATCTCTTCATGCACAAGATGGGAAAAGAATTATTGATGTCACTAAAGTTCAAGGTATAGATGCTTATTTTTTATCTGAACCATTACAGGACTATGAAGTCGTATTGGATAGTCGAAATGGTTTGCAATGGACTTCCTTACTTACAGATGGTTTAATCAATGAAAGTGTTAGTGCTAAGGCCAATCAATTAGCTAAAAAAGTACTAAAAGTAGCCAAAAAAGAAAACATTAAAATTGATGCCGTTTTGTATTTTGGAGGCAAAAAAATAACAGGTATCAAATATAAACCAAGTGATAGTTCCAAATCAAAAGGTTTAGGGAAAGTTACTAAAATAAACGGTGTAGAGGTCTATGTTTTAGGAGAACCTCAACGAGATTATACGGTAGTCGCTAGCGGAAAAGGTGGGGTTAAGGTGAAAAGCTTCCTAACCTCTGGCATTATTAATAATAGCATTGATGAAGACATAGATAAGATGGTCAAGAAATTAAACAAAAAAGCCCGTAAAAAAGGCGGAATAGATGCCATTATTTATAATACTGGTAAATCCGCCGTAGGTATTAAATTTAAAAATTGATGTGATGCTAGTTCGTTAATGTAAATTTATTAAATCAGCTTTCCTTAGACTCATATCTTTACTCTTTTGTAAAGATATGAGTCTATTAAGATAATTTCTGCTAATTCCCACTCCTTTTCTTTCCTATAGCGTGATATAAATTATTATTAGTATTGCCTTTATAAACCAAATGCAAATCTCCTTTATAACCAGAAGCTGCAATCTGGTCATTTGTCCAGCCATTGCTTAGCTGTTCGTCATCTAAAAAACGTCCATTTGTATATTTACTAATATATAAACCTTTGTATAATTCCCCTGTATGCAATAAAAATAACTCTCCTTCAAAATTCGTCAAGGTTGGAGCATTGCCACTATATTGTCCAAAGATCACTTCATCATCACTCCATATATTTCCGTCAAAGTTGGAAATATAAAGATTAGTTGTAGTTTCGGCAGTATGTACTAAGTATAATTTATTATTATGAACAGCTAAAGAAGGTGCTAATTGAGAAAATTGCCCTTCAATTTTTTGGTCATCTGTCCATTGTCCATTTTCCCATACAGAATGATATAAAGCCGTGCCAAATTCACCTGTATGAACCAAATGCAATTGCCCTTTATAAACCGCTAAGGCTGGTGCCCGATTGGAAAATTGCCCAGGTATCTGTACATCATCTGACCATGTAGATCCATCAAAAATAGAATGATATAAATCTGAACTAGCTTCACCTGTGTGGACTAAATGCAACTCACTACCTAAAGCAGCAATAGCTGGTGTATGTGCTGTGTATTGATCCTCTATTTTCTCGTCATCTGACCACATATTGCCATCAAAGAAAGTGTAAAATAAGGTATTCGAAAATTCGCCTGTATGAACCATATATAATTGACCATCATAAAGCGTAGTAGAAGCGGCGAGTTTAGAAAATTGACCCTCTATCCTATTTTCTGACCAATTAAACACATCTACTTGGTTTTCCGCCGCATCTTTTAATACATCACAACTTGTCATACATAAACTAAAGATGACTAATGAAAATAAAAATGATTTTGATTTTTTCAATGAATTGATTGTCATAATTCTCTTTTAATGAAGTTTTAGTAACGAGCAATAAGAATAGCTATCAAATGACTGAGTTATTATTTATTCGTTACTTAGTTTAAAAAATGCTCATCCCCAGAATAAGGAATGCTTCAATAATAAATTTACATGCTTCTGGTTATTCTTTTACTTTCTACTGCGTTAAAAAGCCTCTTGATAGCTGGGCTATCCCTGCGTTTTTTGCCTTGTATAAAGAAAAAATAACTGTCCATAAAAACGCAATTTATTAATGTACCATTCCTAAGATGAAGTTGTTCCTACTTAATTATGTAGCTTTAGAAGTTTGCAGTTTCAATTTTATCTTCAAGTAAGATGCTTAAGCTATTCCTCTTAAAACTGGATCTGAGCATAATGTTATGTCTAGTAAAATATTGATTCCTATTAAGTTATTACTGCTTAATCCATTTAAGTGTTTTTTCCGTACCATTTACTACAAAACGGCAAATGTAAACACCTGATTCTAAACGAGAAGTATTGACTTGATAAGTATGAACACCCGCATTTTGAGTAGTATGAATTAGTTCTTCTATTTTTTTACCATCTAGACTAAATAGAGCAGCGCTTACTTCACTCTTTTCTGGTAAATTATATTCTAATATTGCGGAATGACTAAATGGGTTTGGATAATTTTTAAGCGCTATTTCAACTGGAAGTTCCTCTACGGAGGTAGTTGCTGATTCCATAGCTATATCATCTATCATCCATCCCCAGCCATTACCATTTGAGTCAGAAAACAATCTAAATCTTAAATAGATTACAGTTCCTTCCTCTAAGAATTCGGATAAATCAATGCTATGTTTGCGAATCAATTCGGTGCTACCAGTTGCTTGTGCTTGAAAAGCGGCCAACCAATCTGCGTTCCTATTTGAATCATAGCCATCTAGAGGATACCAATTCTCTCCATTGTCAAGGGTTCCTTCTACCGTTACATAGTCATAAAATTCAGGTGTCCCAAAATCTGGAGAATCTCCTGGTTCAACTAACACTACTTCGTTATAAGAGAAAATTGGATTGCTAGAAGTGACCTCTATTGGCTTTTTTAATAGGGCGATTATTTCCCCATTATTGTCTGGATAAGGATGTGGGGAATGTAGGGCTGCATCCTCAAAACCATCTGCTTGAAAGACATTAAATCCTAATCGTACAAAATCAGTTTGTCCCTCATTAAAATCATTCGTATATTCTATAACAGGTTCTTCTTCCACGTCATAAATTAAAGTGCTCGTAACGCCCTTTAGGGTTTCTGTTCCCATATAAGAAATGACTTCTATATTTGCTTGCAAGAAAGTATCTGTTTCTTGTAGTATAAGCAAGTCGAAAGGACTAATCATGGCAGCATCGTTTCCACTTATTTTTAGCTGCTCAACATAAATTTCTTCTGCACTAATCGGCACGCTTATCTTAAGAATGGTCGAATCATAAGCACCTCGTAGATTAGCTAATCCAGTTATTTTATTATTAAAACCATTACTACTTACGGTTACTAATGGGCTTAATACTGCTTCTATTGGCTCGTAACCTGCTAATTCCGGTAAACTGACAGACCAAAGTCCTCTACCGTGGGTTGCCAAGACTACTTCATCATTAACGATTTTCATTTCCCATATAGCTACAGGGGGTAAGCCATTATCTGCAAAATTCCAGCTAGCACCTCCGTCCAAACTTTCGAATAATCCAATCTCTGTGCCTACCCAAATTTGATTGGTGTCAAAGGGCATGACTAAAATAGAATAAGTAGCAACATCAGGAAAACCTGTATCACTTTCTGCTTGATTTCCGCCAAAACCAGAAATATCTGTCCAATTGACTCCTAAGTCTGTTGTTTTTAATATTTTAGGGGCATCAGCTATAGAGAAAAGTGCAAAAGCTGTATTCTTATCTAAAGGGTGAGTGCCTAAACCAGTAACAGCGCCTAGTACTGCTTGATTATAACCATTGGTCGCATTAAAGGTAAAACCTCCATCAGTAGATACTGCAATCCGTTCAAATTCATTGACACTACCCGCTGACCAGACAATATTTGGAGCAGCTAAAGACACTTTAACTGAATTATTAAATCCATTATAAACCCATTCTTCAGGCATAGTTGCAGAAGTCCAACTTAAACCAAAATCAGCAGACCTTAAAACACCTTCGCTACTAATGGCAAATACTAAATCAGGGTCTTGTTTCGAGGCTTCAACACGAGTAAGGAAAGGGCCTGTACCGGGTAAGCTTAATTGATTCCATGTTGCACCTCCATCATCACTCCTATAAATATTGTTGAATTGGGAAGATTCTAAAATTAAATTAGGGTTGGTGTAATGCCAGGCTGCTTCAAACCCGTCGCCACTTGGTGCAACTACCCAAATACTATTTTCTGCTGCATCGATAGGCGACACCCAACTACCATTATCTTGCGTTCCGCCTATATATCTATCTGCCCCATTCATTTTGTCCGCACCATAAAACTGAGAAGTATTATAGCCTATTGACGTCTCATAGATAGTCGTATCACCAGTATTTTGATTAACTTCTTCTTTGAAGGTATCGCCAGTTTGGAGAAAAGTAGCTCCCGCATCTTTTGAAAAGGCAACCCCTCCATCATTTGCATTAATAACATAAAAATTTTGGGTAGCCGCATCTGTTGGGATTAATAAAATATTATGGTGATCGACATGAACGCCCTTAGTGGATGAATTCTCAAAAGATGCGCTAAATTGCCCATATCCATCAGTAATTGGCAAAAAAGTAGCTATTAATCCATTAGCTATATTGGTTTGTATTAATAAATTCCCTTCTGGTAGGTTATTACCATCTACCTCACTACCGAAATCTTGTCCACCAAATATAGTGTAATAACTTTGGTTTACAAAGCCATTCAATTCGGGAGAGGGAAGGGTATCATAATCTAAAGCGTGAATAGATAGCAATTCTGGTAAGTTATTAAGGTCCTCCATTCCAATCTCTACTAAATTCCATATATTATTTTCGTCGAAATCTAAAAAAGAGACCATTAATTGCCTATTATTATCAATATCCCATACTTCAAATGGAACCTCTACATAATCGAGGTAGCTATTGGTGAAGTCTTCTGAAAAAGCATGTCTATGTGCTTTTTGTTTTTTCCCTTCGCCAAATCTAACCTCAACATTAATCAAATCTGTTGGGCTTTCTGCTAACTGGACCCCAAAGGCCGTTGTCATAAATTCTTCTGTAGTTATGACTCCTTCACCTCCTAAAGGATTAAATAGCTTTAGAAAATCGGTATTGTTTTGCACTTCTCCCAATTCAGCAGCAGTAGGAGCAGTTTCGTCACTAACGGTCACACTTAACATAGGGCCAGCTCCAGCAACAAATACGGTGTTTTCGTCATAAGGGTGAGCAGCAATAGTATTATCATACCAACCTTGAGTCGCAAACCAATCGGGGTTTTCATTAATATTAATTAATTCCCAAGTTGTACCTGCATCTTCTGAACGGTATAAAGTAGCAAGGCTTTCAGCATTTTCTGCTGCAAAGAACACTACTTGAGTATTTACTGGGGATACAGCTATTTCAATTCTTCCGAGTTCTTCAATGGAAGCATCATAAACCATCGTCCATGTTTCTCCCTTATCTATAGATTTTAAGATAGCAACACCTCTGACAGCAGCATAAAGCGTTGAAAAATCATTTGGATCTGCAATAATTTGTTGAACAGCGGGGCTAGTAGCACCGGCAGGATTGTCTTTTACACTATATACATTATACCAGGTTTGTCCTCCATCAGTTGATTTCATAATAAATCCAGTTTCCGTTGAAAAGGTAGTATCAGGCTGCATCCGAAAATCTGCTCTTGTAGCGGCTAATAATTCATTAGGATCAGCTGGATTTACTACTAATCTTAGTACATTTTCAAAGGCAGGATTATTAGCAGTAGCCTCTAATAGAGTCCAATTTTCGCCACCATCTGAACTTTTATAAATCCCATCGCCTTTAATGCCTTGCTCATCAAAACCTTCCCCTGTTCCAGCGTAAACAATCTCTGGGTTTGCTGGACTACTCGCTAAGGTGGAGGTGGACATATTAGGTAATTCTTCTGAGACTAGTCGATAAGATTGATTGCCATCTTCAGTCTTCCATATTCCTCCACCAGCAGAACCAGCTAACCATGTATTATTAGTAGCATCTCTTTTGTCTACTAAAATGGCTCTTGTTCTACCTCCTATATTACCAGGTCCTCTTTCTATCCAATCAAGATTATTTCTTTGGATACCTCTTGTTTTATTAGCCTTCAAAGCCTTTTGAAAAGCTTTTTGCTTATAATTTGTAGTATATCTAGGGGCAGCATCTCCAGTTCTAGTCCTAATTTTGTGATGTAATTCAAGGAAGTTATGGGGCCCCTCCCGACGGTCTTCTGTTGATTCTTTTGTTTGTTTATTAAGGGTATTGGATATTTTATTAAGTGTTACCTTAGGTGGGTTAAGCGTTTCATTTTGACAAGCAAAAATGAAAGTTAATAAATAGAAAAATAAATAATGTGTGTTGAGGTTCTTTTTCATAATTTTTATTTAAAGGATTTGATTGGAGAGTTGGAAGAATATAACCTACCGATTCTGCAGTTTTAGCATCTAGCAACCCACCCGTTTCACGGTTCAGGAGTTCATAATTCTTCATGCAAATGGTTAACGAATTTACACTAGTTCATGTGTTAGACGCTTTGCATAAGCACAAACTAAAACCACATTTTTGGGTACTTTATTTATTTCCAACTCCCTTGACTAAATTTTTCGTTTTTGCTTGGTTTTGACATTATATACGATTAATGGTCTATTTTTAGAAGAAGCAACTTTTCCCATTCTACCTGGGGTTAGTGTTACTTGAAATTCATCATCACTTTTCCATTTTCCATCGGCACGTGGATGCGTTTCCTTAAATAGTATTCTATCCTTCTCAATATGATATAAGATAAAATTTAGGGTATGGAAAATATCATTAGGCCTTGTTTTTATCTTTTTTGAAATACAAGCAACGGTTTTTGATTTATTATAAGTGATTTCGTAGTTGCTTTTGAAATTGCTTTTTGCTATTTGTTCCATTTTTTCGGCTGGGGAAAGAATCACTTTTTGAGGTTTAACTTTTTTGTTACAGGCAGTCAGCAGAAGTAGGAATAATAGAATAAAAAAGATTACTTCTTTCATGTGTTATTAATTTAAATTTAGTTTTAATTCAACCTCAAATATTTCCTCTTTATTATTAATATTCAGTTCATAGTTTTCAGCATATAAATAAGCCAAACGCTTTTTTACATTTTCTAAACCTACTTTTGAGGAAGGGATATTTTTTCGAGTTGAAATCGCATTTTGAGTTTTTAACCACAATTTATTTTCATCAATCTTTAAACGAATAGTGATGGAGTGTGGGTTTTGATAACTTATCCCATGTTTAAAAGTATTCTCAACAAAAACAATCAGCAAAAGAGGTGCAATTTCCTGTTCAGAATCTCGTCCTTCAATACTAAAATCAACAGATACGTTACCTGATAGGCGTAATAATTGCAAGTCCACAAAATTTTGCAAAAAATTCAATTCTTGCTTTAATTGTACCTTTTCTTGGGTAGCTTCATCTAAAATATATCGCATCATTTCAGATAATTTCAAAACTGCGTCTATTGTTTGAAATGCTTTTTCATCATTGGCTAAAGAGTAAATGGTATTGAGAGAGTTGAATAAAAAATGAGGATTAATCTGAGCTTTGAGTAATTTCAGTTCAGCAGCAATTCGCTGTTTTTCCGCTTCTTTTTTCAACTGCATATTTCGAAAAGCGATTTTAGAAAGTGCAAGACTAGAACTCAAACCCCAAATAAAAATATTAGTTAATCCAATGTTTAATATTTCTTCAAACAAGCTAAAATCCTCTTCTTCAATCTCTTCAATTAGTATAATTGGAAGAGTGACAGCTATCATTAAAAAAACAAACAAAAGTAAGATGAATAACACGTATTTCTTCCAATTCGTTTTATTAAAGTACTTCGGAATTAAACATTCTGCATTAAAATAAAACCAACCTAATAATAAAGGAATGTCTAAAAATGCATCATCAAAAACAAACTCCCCTGTTCTGAACATTTGAAGAGTATCCAAAATAAAATCACCGAGTCCACCTAAATATAAATGGAATACTATCAACCATCCAAAAATATGAAGCAGTCTTATAAAGGTTTTATTTAGGCGCATTTTTCTTTTTTACACACAATATGGCAGTTTTAAGAGGAAAACCATAGGGTTTTCCTCCTTATCTATTAAGAGTTCCTTTAGAAATTACTGTGTTAATAATTTATATCGCTCTATTTCTGAATCGGTCATCCAATGAATATCTGCTGCCGCTGCTGCATTAATTGTAAAATAATAAAATGCTGCTGCATCTGCTTGCGAAAACCCCATTTCTACATAATAATCAATATAAGACTGATGATTAGCATGACCAACAGGAAAGGCAGTTGCTTCATTCGTTCCATCTGACCAAGAATGTACCCCAATTCGGCTTCCTGCCTCTCGTGTTCGAGTAGTACCTGCAAGATAAAAATCAACTGCTCCAGAGGCAATAGCAGCGTCACTAGGTAAATGAATTGCTACATTTTGTCCACGTACCTTTCGAGCAACTTGAAGATTTGAAGCGTCATCTTCCGAACCAGGACACTCTTTCATAATAATTCTATTGGTGTTTGGAAAAGCTTTAATAAAATCATCCCATTGTTTGGGTGTATTTGAACCAATCAATCCATTCATAATGGCTGTGTTTGCATCCTGAGAGGAAAATATTCCAAAATCAGGGTTACTGCTTCCATCTTTTTTACAACTTGTTGTAAAAATTAAAGCTCCTGCTAAGAAAAAAAATAAATAAAAATTTGAAAGTTTTTTCATGGCGACTTCTCTTTTATAATACTTATATTCAGTTAATAAATTGTTTTCGCTTTTCCCTATTAAGGACTTTAGAAAATATGACCTACGCATTTAAATTTGTTATTCTCAGTTTAAGACTAGCCCGTCTGTAAACGACTATGACCGCCCTTCCTAATCGTTGTTAAAATGGTATAAAATATCAAACAATAATGCATCGTCTATAATAAGGATGCTCAAAAATAGATTTTTAATCGGCGAAAAAAATAAGTAAGATACCAAATAGAAAAAAGTGTAGAAGAAGTAGAAGAAAGTGTAGAGGAAAAGACTTACCCCACTCTATTCTACAAAAACTGTAAAAAAATTTCTTAGTATATAGTACAATGGTTTTCTTATAAAAATGGAATTCACGCTTTGTATCTTGATTTCTTTGGACATTGAGTCCAAAGAATTCAAAAAAGGTTTTTACAAATTTTGCCGTTCGATACGACAAAATTTGTTATAAGACCTCAAAATTGTAGAGCAATAATTTTTTATAAGAAAACCCTTTATAAAGTACTACTTATCCAATATTCCGAAAGAAATTTTCTTTATGCTGCTCACTAATAGAGATTTCTTTTTCTTTTATTTTAACTTTGTTTTTTTGAAAAGAAGATATTTTAGAAAATGCAACAATATAAGAGCGGTGTATACGAATAAATTCCTCAGTTGGCAATTTGGCTTGAATTCCCTTTAAATTAAGGCGTGTTAAATACATTTTATCTTTTGTGTAAACTTTCACATAATCTTTCAATCCTTCCACATATAATATATCTTCAAATGCAATTTTTATGGTTTGATAATTTACTTTTATATAGAGATATTGTTCTTTAAGTACAAAAGCTCCCTTCATTTTTTGTAATTTCAGCGCCTTATTTGTAGCTTTTAAAAAACGTTGAAAAGGAATAGGTTTTAGTAAATAATCCACAACATCTAGTTCATAGCTCTGTATTGCATATTGATTAAAAGCGGTAGTAAAAATTACCATGGGCCATTTTTCTAAACTTTGTAAAAATTCAATTCCTGTAATATCAGGCATTTGAATATCCAAAAAAAGCAAGTCGATTTTTTCAGATTGAAGCACTTGTAAAGCAGTAAGGGCATTGGTTTCTGTACCGACTAAATTTAAAAAAGGAATTTTTTTTATAAACGATTTTATTAAATTAATAGCAGGTTGCTCATCGTCAATAATATAAGTATTTAGTAGCATAAAATAAAAATTAATGGAGTACTAGTTTAGTAATTGGGCGGAAATAAGTTGAGCCATTTTGATTTTATCACCTGACTTAAAGTGAATCAGTATTCTTTAAAAATTTTCACGAATCATTTAAACAGCAAAGTATAATTTTTTAAATTAATCGCAGCTACATAAATATGTAGTATTTTTTCTTTTCAACTTCATTATATTGTTATATTTAACTACATAAGCATGTAGTTTACGTCCCTTTTTTCACAAATTTTTAAAAATTTTTATTTTTCCTTCTAAATTTACATCACAGATATAGAATGAAATAATATTGAAGTAAGAAGTCAATACCATTAATTTGAAAGGTATGCGTAAAAGCATGCCTTTTTTAATATATAACACCATATAAGTACATGGTCACATTTAAGTTACAACGATCTGTAAATATCTTTTTCTGGTAGCTTCCCGACAGAGCGGTTCACTAGATTCCCCGAATCTAGTTCATCCTCTAAAAAATGCTTCAATAGAAGCCTATTCAAATTAGGCTATATTTTAGCTTTTCCCTTAACCTCCCAAAAAAGGATATGTACATTACCAATCGACAAATAAGCATCCTGAAGAAAGTCTTATATAAATTACCCGAAGAAAAAGTGAGCATTGATAAACCAATTAAGATTGATCGTAGATTAATTAATCAAGAAGATTTTAATAAAATAAGAGACCTACAATATAAATATTTTGACGGGGAAGGGCTCGAATTGATCAATAATATTAGAATGCAAAAGGCTACTTATGAAAATATATTTTTGGTAGGGAAAAACAAAATCCAATTCAATCCTGTATCGTTATCCATATTTATTGAGGAACATGAAGAATAGAAAATAAGTCATACACAGACATTTTTTTAGCATTTCTAAATAAAAAATTGATTAATATTAAAGGGCTTTCTCATAAAAATATGTAAACACAATATTCTTGATGTAGTATAACAAATTTTGCCATATCGAATGGCAAAATTTGTAAAAGGTACTAAGTGCTAATTCCATTTTTATGACAAAACCCTTAGTAATATTAGAAATCAGTTGGTTTTACACAGGAGGAAGCAGAAGATTTTTACTATTTATTCGGCTCTTGCGGATAGTTTACATTGGATGACCGAGGAAGAGATTGAATAGTATCAAATGTTATCCCTCCAGAAATAGTTCCTCTTTCCATTTAGGACAAAGAATTTCAATTTGATATCTTTTATGATTTAAAATTGTTTTTGATTTAAATTGGCGAAATAAATGATTTACTTTTTCCCTACTAAGCCCGATTAATCGAGCTATATCCACTTGTGTATATGGATGTTTAATTACTATACAATCTTCTTTTACAACTCCCTTATCTAAAGCTAAGTCAGAGATAAATTCCTTGAACCTAGTTGAAGCATCCTTAAATAAAATCATTTCTAACCTTCTTTCCAGTTTTCGAATTCTAAATCCAATTAATTTATAAATTCGACTACTAAATTGTTGATTACACCTCATTAGATCGTACATTTTATTAATATTCATTGGGCATACTGCGGTGTCTTTTGATAGAGAAACTGCAAAATCCTTGCGTTTTTGTTCTCCCAAAATAATCATTTCACCAAATAATTCTCCTTTTGTTAAAATGGCTTTTATAAGTTCTTTTCCGTCCTCTGAGTAAGAAGCAATTTTGACTTTTCCTTTACTAACCATAAATACTTCTTGAGCAGTGTCAGCTTCAAAGTATATAAAATCACCGTGCTTAAATGTCTTATAATGTAAACGCTCATATCCTTTTAATTTAGGAGGACAAAGGATTTTATATAAATTAATATTCTCGCAATACCAAAGTGTTTGAGATACCATTCTTGTATTAGATTAAGTCTTTTAAAGTTCTTGAGATAAAGACAAAATTATAAAAGTTTCCTAGCAATTTCATGCATCAACTATCGCAAGAAAGACGATTGAGATAAAGATTTAATAAAACTACATACCTATGTAGAAAATAGCTTATTGGACTCAAAAACAAGTTGTTATTTAAAGGAAATAACACCAACAGCTGATTAATTATTATAGTTTCTAAATTACCTAAAAGCAAGAATTATTCTCCGATAAAATAAAATTAATTAAATGTGGCCTAGGTCACATTTGAAATAATTTAATTTCTCGAACTTGTAAATCCAAAACTGCTTTATGTTTTGAATTAAAATAGCAAAAGTTACTTATGAAGAAACAAACTCTTATTAAAGGATATCGCTATCAGCAACTATTATTTAAATACCAAAAATTACAACAACGCTTAAAACAATCAATTGCACGAGGCAATTTTTATAATTGGAGTAAGCGCAGACGGCAACAATTAATAGTACGCCTTCAACGCTATGCTCAACGGTTAAATCAGAAAATGTTTGGGATAAAGCAATTGAGTAACAGCTTATTGCTTACAAGCGCCCTAATCAGTCAAACCCCTTCTACATTATCTGGCCAAGTTTTTAGTGTAAAAGACTTTGCTCCACAAGCTTTTGGCATTGGAGATAGAGGTAGTAGATCCAGTCCAACTTTTGTGGATATTGATGGTGATGGGGATTTAGATGCATTTATTGGTGGAGAGGACGGCAATACTAATTTTTTGAGGAATATCGGCAGTCGTAGTAATCCAATTTTTTCGGCAGAAGCTAATTTTGGCATCGAGAATGTTGGTAACAGAAGTAGACCTGCGTTTGTAGATATTGACGATGATGGGGATTTGGATGTTTTTATTGGTAATAGTGCCGGCAATACTAGTTTTTTTAGAAATACAGGAGATAAAACTAATCCTGTTTTTTCGGCAGAAGCCAATTTTGGTATTGGAGACGTAGGCAATAGGAGTGCGCCCACTTTTATAGATATAGATGGAGACAAGGATTTCGACCTTTTTATAGGAGAGGGACAAGGAGGTACTATTTTTTATAGAAATACAGGTACCAAAACCAACCCTATTTTCTCGTTGGATACAAGTTCTACTCCTTTTGGAATTGAAGATGTTGGAAGATATAGCACTCCAACCTTTGTAGATATTGACGATGATGGCGATTTCGATGCTTTTATTGGGGTAGGAGGTTTTGAAACGGAAAGTGGCAGAACCAATTTTTTTAGAAATACAGGTACTAACACTAATCCAATTTTTTCTTTGGATGCTAATACCTCACCTTTTGGCATTGGAGATGTTGGAAGATATAGCAGTCCAAGTTTTGCAGATATAGATGATGATGGGGATTTCGATGCTTTTATTGGAGAGGGAGACGGAAATACTATCTTTTATAGAAATACAGGTACGAAAACTAACGCTGTGTTTAATTGTGTTGTTTTTGGGATTGAAAATATTGGCTCTTTTAGCAATCCGGACTTTGTAGATATAGATGACGACGGGGATTTCGATGCTTTTATTGGGGAAAGTAATGGCTCTACTAGATTTTTTAGAAATACAGGAAGTAAAACTAACCCTGTTTTTTCTCTAGATGTAAATACTACTCCTTTTAGTATTACGAATATTGGGTACAATAGCAGTCCAAGTTTTGTGGATATAGATGACGATGGCGATTTCGATGCCTTTGTAGGGGAATACTACGGCTCTACTAGATTTTTTAGAAATACGGGAAGTAAAACTAATCCTGTTTTTTCTCTAGATACAAATACTGCCCCTTTTGGCATAGGAGACATAGGCAGTTATTATAGCAGTCCAACTTTTGTAGATATTGACGATGATGGGGATTTCGATGCTTTTATTGGGGGAGCTGGTGGTTCTACTAATTTCTTCAGAAATACAGGAAGTAAAACTAATCCTGTTTTTTCTGCAGAAGGAAATTTTGGCATTGGAGACATAGGACGTGGAAGTGTGCCAACTTTTGTAGATATAGATAGAGATGGGGATTTCGATGCATTTATTGGAGAGGAGGACGGGAATACCGCCTTTTATAGAAATGTGGGAACTGACACGAGCCCTTCTTTTTCACTCGACACAAATGTCGCTCTTTTTGGTATTGGTGGTGGTTTTTCTTCTAGTCCAAGTTTTGTAGATATAGATGACGATAATGATTTCGATGTTTTTTTCGGAGAATTAGGGGGTAAGGTTTTCTTTTTTGAAAATATTGAACCTATTCCTTGTTCCAACGAGATAGAAGTGATACAAGTATTAGCTAACACGAATAAGAAAGCATCCAATACTATCATAACTACTGGAACAGTTACCGTCAACCAAACAGTCGTCTACCAAGCGGGGACTAGTATTACTTTAAATGCGGGTTTTCATGCAATGGCTGGTAGTGATTTTCAGGCTTTGATAGCGACTTGTGTGCAACCCTTGAAAGAAACAGATAGAGTAGCTTACTCTAGGAATACTCTTTCGGGCAAAGAAATAGCGAGTGGTAAAGAATCACTTAGTCTAATAGCTGCTCCTAATCCTTTTACAAATGAAATGAGACTACAATATCAGCTACCAGAGCAGGGAGCAATACACTTACAAATAGTTTCTATTACTGGTCAAACGCTATTGCAAGAATCTATACAAGATGTGGAAACAGGTATTTTCGCAAGAAATATTTCTACTAGAGATTGGCCGTCAGGCATATATTTCATTCGATTATCAACAGAAAAGGAACAGGTTATTTTAAAAATGATAAAAGGAAAAGAATAATTTTATAGTGGAACTATCTTTGTAAAAATAAAGCTGTTACTCAATGGTGTTACCGTAAAATTAAATACAAATAATGAATAAAACTCTATCGCCTTTTAGTTGCTCTTATACCCCCAATTTACCTGAGTTACTGTATAAACTGAATTGTACTATAGTTATCAGTACATTCCAAGCAGGAAAAGTTATTTTTATTAGTCCAAAGAACGAAGAAGAACTTGTGCAATTACCTCGTACATTTAAACGAGCAATGGGTTTAACAATCCAAGGAGAGAAGATGGCAATTGCTACAGACAAAGAAATTGTCGTTTTGCGGGATTCTAAGCAACTTGGTTTAGCTTATCCCAAGAAAAAAGAAACCTATGATGCCTTCTATGCGCCACGAGCGGTCTATTTTACAGGAGGAGTTGATATTCACGATTTGCATTGGGGAAATAAAGGACTTTGGGCGGTCAATACTTCTTTTTCCTGTCTTTGTTTGATTAATGATGATTATAGTTTTACACCTACATGGCAACCAAAATTTATAAGTCAATTGATAGGTGAAGACCACTGTCATTTGAATGGATTAGCAATGGAAAATGGCGAACCAGCTTATATTACTGCCTTGGGGAAAGGAGACACTCAACAAGCTTGGCGAGCAAACATTACAAAAGGTGGCATTTTGATGCACCTTCCGAGTAATGAAATAATTATTGATGGCTTGGCAATGCCGCATTCACCTCGAATATTTGACGGACAACTATATGCTTTACTATCTGCTAAAGAAGAACTTATTTGTATAGATCCTCAAACTGGACATTATGAAGTAGTCGCAAAAATCCCAGGTTTTGTGAGGGGAATGGCAAAACATGGGGACTTTTTAATGATTGGCACCTCCAAATTACGTAAAAATTCTTCTACTTTTAAGCATTTAGCTATTACTAACAAAGCGGATGTAGCAGGTGTAACCATCTTGCATTTACCTACAGGAACGATTATGGCACAGTTGACTTACCATACTAGTGTAGATGAAATATATGATATTCAAGTGTTACCTAATATTATCAGGCCTAATATTTTAAATACTTATGGGGCAATGCACTTAAATGCTTTGCATTTGCCAAATGATTCTTTTTGGGAAATAAAAGAAGAAATTAATGATATATGATAATAGTAATCTTCCCGCATTAGCGATGTGCCTTATTCCATTGCTTAATTTGGAAATAAATGTTTCAAAAAACATCAGACGAACAAAGTAACATAACCTAAATACAGAAATTATTTTTTAATGATTCTAAAAGGATATCGCCTGTCCATAAATTTGAGCTCGAGAATTGATGTCTAATTTTTTATAAATCTTCTTAATGTGATACCTAACTCCATTAAGACTAATATTTAGGGTATTTCCTATATCAGGATAAGTTAATCCTTGAAATAAAAGATTGGCAATTTGATTTTCTCTTCGGGTAAGGGGAGCATTTGCCTGACTATCAAAATTTCTTTTAGATAAGGAGAAGTATTCTACAATAATCCGACTAATGGAAGGGGTAATGGCTACCCCTCCTTGAATTATCATTAATAGCTGCCGCTCTAATTCTATTTTTGAGATACTCTTTAATAAAAAACCATCAATTCCATATTTTAAGGCTTTAAATATAAATTTAGCATCCTGACTCCAACTAGCAACAATTATTTCAAGCGCAGGGTATCTTTCTTTAATTAATTTAATACTTTCTAAATTTTCCTCATGTTCGGGTTCCACTTCCAAGAAAAGAATATCTAAATCAGAATAGGTTTGGGCCTTATTAAGGAATTCCTTTCTAGAATTGACCGCTATAACACATTGAGTAAATTCGCATAAATTTAAATAACTTTTGAAACGCTCTAAACTACTTTGTTCCTTGTCAAGGATGCTTATTTTTAGTATTTTCATAAAATGAGGGTTTATGTAATATACAATATTTTTTCTATTCCTAATCTCCATTCCGCTGATTGTAACGGATTGCGGTGATTCAAAAATAATCCCGTTAGGGATTGTATATCGGTAGAAAATTAATGGTTTTATGCTATTAAAATGTGCCTTTAGGTACATTATGTGCTATATAACGTACCTAAAGGCACGTTGAGAATCATCGTATTTCCAATTTTCTACCGATATATCGTCCCTCTGGGACAGTTTCACCGCAAAACGTTATAATCAGCCATTCCGAATATTAATGATAGCACCTGCATTAGGTGCACAATCATTATCAATAATCGTATATATATGGTTATTTTCTGCATTACCCAAACCATCTGCATCTCCAATTATTAATTGATTGGAAGTTCCTTGTGGATTAGATAAATCAATGGAAAACGTCTCGTCAGGTTCTGCGTCACTATCATCTACAATACTTAATATGGTGGTTAAACTAATTATCTGTGGGGTGATATAATCTCCTGCTGGAATATTAACCGTAACAGTAGTTCCAAAGCTTGGTAAGTAGTCTACTCCTACGGTGGCGGTGCCTGGGCTTCCATTTAATACTAGCTCTATGGTAGCAGGTGCAGTTAGTACGCCTCCACTTACCGTCAGGGTAGGCAGATTGCCGCCTATTGATTCATCATCCATAGCAGTAGAGTCTGTGAATTCTACTAAAATTTGGTTAATTTGACAAGCAATCATGACACTTGCATCCTGAAAATCATTAGTGCCTGCATTGGTTTGAGTAATTGTATAACTCCCAGAAGTGGTGGCAGCTTGGGTATCATCACTTTCTATATCATTGTCTAAACCATTGTTGCCTACTTCAAGGGCTGTAGTGGCTGCGAGACTATCGGTCACAGAACCATCTGTAGTAAATCCTGTTACGCCTGCTTCGATTTTGTCGTAGCAACCATCGCCGTCAGAGTCGAGGTCGAGGTGATTTGGAATACCATCATTATCAATGTCACATAATTCATTGATTGTAAGAACTGGAGAAAGTGTTATTTCATCTAAAAAATTACCAACAGTAACGTCTCCTGAACCTGTAGAAACAGCATCAAATTGAAGTATTGTTGTCGTTTGTCCTGCTGGAACGGTATAAGTCCCTGAATGAACCGTCCAAGCTGCCGTGGTAGTACTCAAATCTCCTTGACTAACCAATGAGCCTCCAGAAGGTCCGATTAATACTCTCATTACATCTGTTCCAACTCTTGCACGATGTGCCACAGACCAATTTAAAACGGAACCGGGTACTGTGCAAATTTCTTGAAATATTCCTGCGTTTTCGAACGCATTTAATTCAAACCATTGATTGCCAGCATAGGCAGTCAATCCTGGTATAAGAACTTGTGTATTATCCCAAATTTCAATGGCATTATCTGTAGCAGATGATTGCCAATTTGGTACTAAATTTTCATTCACAATCATAATACTAGGATGCGGTTCCATATCAAATCCCGTATTATCATAAGTCGATGCCAATGGTCCTTCTACACTTGTGTTTTGCAATTCAATAGTACAATTAGAGTCCAATAAAGGGCATTCATCAACATCTAAAATACCATCATTATCATCGTCTATATCACATACATCATTCAATCCATCCCCATCAGTATCTGTCCCTGAAGGTTCTGTACAAGAACAATCCAATATATAAGCTGTTGACCATAAGGATTCACAACCACTTGTAGTTACACCAGTTACAGTATAACTACCTGATTCTGTTGGCGTATAAGTTGCATTTGTTGCTCCACCAAGCGCCACACTATCTTTATACCATTGGTATGAAGTTGGAGTGGGTGTAATAGTAGCAGTCAAATCACCCGAACAATCCGTTGGTCCAGCTATAGTTGGGGCAATACCCACTCTAAATTTATCAAAAGCTAAGAAACAACCCGCACCACAAGCTGGGTGAAAGACCAATCGGTCATAATTAGCAGCAGGTGATAAGGTCAAATTATACGTTCCCCAAGTGCTATTGCCTGTTACGGTAGCGGATTCTCCAAGAAAATCTACGCCCGCAATCGTGCTGGCATCGCAGAGATCAAAATTGGCAGCAGAAACATCCACTCCCGTTTGAATACCGTAAACTCTTACGGCACAAGGATTTGCTAAAGTATTTACGCCTGCTGGTCCAGCAGAGAAATCCATATAGTGGGCATCAAATTCAAAGCCATAGGTTCTTCCTGCAACTAACTCTGTGGAGGTGGTATGAACAACAGTTTCTACCTCAAATACCGTTGAACCTGCATTATTATTATGAAATGCAATATAGGTGTCTCCTTCACTTGGTGCGACATTTGTTAATCCATAAGTCGGCCAAAGGTCTGTTGGGCGGGTCAAACAATTAGCGTCAAAGCTTATTGTTTCTCCTGTACCAGAGACTAATTGCCAATAAGGCGTTGTCGCTTTGAGGTTACTCAAGTTTTGGTAACAAGCCTTACTTTCCATATTTGGATTAGAAAAGATATTGCCATAGATATTGCAGTCTGAATCATCGCAATCTGTTAAATCTTCTCCATCGTTATCTATCCCATCACTACAATTGGTTTCTGGACAGTCTTTATTAATCAGCGCATTACGAAAATCGTAAATACTTACTTGTGTATTATCATAGGTGTAATTGACTATAGCACTTTCTGCTGTTGTTTCTACATCATCATCCAGCCCATTCGCTCCAACTTCTCCTATAGTTGTCGCAATTCTACCATTGACATCGACTGTTTGTCCATGCCCTGCTTCTATCGCATCAAAACAACCATCGTTGTCCGAATCTACATCCAAAGTATTGGAAATACCATCATTATCTGAATCACAATTATCTAAAGCATACCAAGAGACATAAACTAAATTACTCCCATCTATTCCTCCCATACCTACGGTTAAACTACTTACCGTGGCGGTAGAATTTGATTGAACTAATATTTGTTTATTATTGGTAGCTCCTCCAAAATTCATAAAACCATTGCTTGGATTATAGGTTACATTGACCTCTGGAGCATCCACACCGACTAAATCTGAATTTGAGAAAAAGTCATTGGTGGTAGCTGTACCTGTTACGGTCAAACCTAATCCTGCAAATTGAGAAACCGCATCTACATTCGTGATGGTAAAGGCAATTTCATTGGCAGGAACGGCAGGGCTAAAGGAAATACTAAAAGTTCCATCTCCTAAATAAATGTATTGCACATCCGCTTCTGAATTAAAAATATGGAGATCTTGTTGAAGTCCCAGTCCTTGGTAAGTATGAATCCCATTCGCATCATACCCCAATGCACCTGCCCAATTATAAGTGACCATTGAGGCGGTGGCTCCTTTCCATTGGGTGTTTGTATTTTGGGCGAGGTAATCCAAACATTCGTCGGTGTCAGGGATACCATCGTTGTCGTCGTCTATATCATCCGCATCACAAACGCCATCTCCATCTGAGTCAGGTAAACAAGGACAAGCAGGTGCTTGCACTGCTGCATCCTGAAAATCATTTGTTCCTCCATTCGTTTGAGTAATGGTATAAGAACCCGAAGTCGTTGCTGCTCCTGTATCATCACTTTCTATATCATTATCTAAACCATTTGCGCCTACTTCTGCGGCGGTGGTGGCTGCTAAACTATCGGCAACAGAGCCATTTATGGTAAATCCTGTTACGCCTGCCTCGATTTTGTCGTAGCAGCCATCACCATCGGAGTCAAGGTCGAGATAGTCTGGTGTGCCATCCATGTCTGTATCCGTTGGGGACACACCTATTACTCCATTACAAACTAATATATTAAACGCCTGATATGCTACATTATCCACTTGAAGTGCTCCTGATCCATTATCCACACTTTGTCGGATTCTAATATATCTGGCAGTAGCGCTAAGGGTATATTGTTTGACTTCCTCAGTAGTAATAGCAGCCCAGGTATAATTTTGCAGATTGCTAAAAGTCGCTGCATTAATTGATTCCTCTATACTCATTTGGTGTAAATTATTCGTCACCCTTGCTTCTACTTCTATGATAGTCCCTGCTGGAACATCCAATCCTAAATCCATTACTAAATAATCTCCTGTTGCATTTAAGGCAGCTCTACTATCATCTGAATTAATAGCGGCAGCACTCCCTGCTCCGCCAATACTATTTTCATCATGAACAGATACTGCATTACTACCTGGAGCAATAGAAACAATAGTGCCGTCACAACCAGTATCTGCTGCATCATCAACACCATCATTATCTGAATCTACACCTACTGGTATAGGGTGTCCCTCATCGACATCTCTGATGCCATCGTTATCATCATCAATATCAATAGCATCGCAAACACCATCACTATCAGAATCTACTGTAAAACAAGGGCAATCAGGTGCCTTTACCGCAGCATCTTGAAAATCATTTGTACCTCCATTGGTTTGGGTAATGGTATAAGAACCTGAAGTCGTCGCTGCTCCCGTATCGTCACTTTCTATATCATCATCTAAGCCATTCATACCGACTTCACCAGCCGTAGTTGCTGCCAAGCTATCGGTGACAGAGCCATCGCTCGTATATCCTGTTACCCCTGCTTCGATTTTATCGTAGCAGCCATCGCCATCGGAATCTAAATCACAATGATCAGGAGTTCCGTCGTTATCTGTATCCAATTCACGACCTATGACTAAGTTATTTGTAATCGTATTCGCTAAAGTGTTTATTTCTCCACTCGATATTACAAAATTACTATTTCTAATATAGCTTCCTCCTCCTTGCTGTACACCTGATGTACTATTGCTCGCATCTGATTGAACATGATAGAATGAAATAGGTGCATTGTACGTAGTTGCCAAGTCAATGTATTCACCAAAACCATCCAAAGCAGCAGTTGAATTTGCTGATGCACTACCGTCTCCGAATTCATCTACTAAAACTGAAACACGATTAAACCCATTAGATACAGGAATGTAAGATGCTCTGTTAGCATCTGAAAAAATAAAAAATCCATTCGGATTCGCTAAAGCACCGCCTGAAGTGAAAATACCATCTGTTCGCATTTTTTCCAATGAACCGGGTAAATGATCTTCGCGAAAATTGGGATTATCAGGCAAGCTAATTGTAGGATTAGTTGTAAATGATTGAATAATACTGTAATCCGCATTTTCTGGAGTCGCCCCTGGATTATCGTGACCATATTGAATGACAGCAATCTCAACGGTACCACCTGCACCGATAATATTACTCTCTATTTGGTCTGCTATCGCTTGGATAGACACTTGCATATCCGCTCGTTCTGTAGCATCAATCGTGTTTGAATCATCTATAATAAATACGACTCGGTTACCATTTGTGCTGGGGATAAAGCCTTCATCTGTGTCTGTAATTCCATCATTATCATCATCTATATCTATATTGTCAGGAATACTATCGCCATCTTTATCTGGTTCAAACATAAACAGAATATCCTCTGTCTCTCCTTGCGCAGCAGGGCCATAAGGTACTTCTACTGCTCGACTATCTGTACTTAAACGCAACCGAGTAAAAACAGAAGTAGGAACTGTAATTCCGTTTGGAATATCAAAGCTTGGATTATTGGTGGTTACTCCACTACTTGCTGCTATCGTGATTTGAGTAGAATTTTCTCCTTCATCTAAAAAGTCGCCATCTTCATTCCAATCAATAAAAGCGGTTAAATAAGCAATCGAAGCACTATTATTCGTTACTTCTACAGGAATGGTAAAACCAGTTGTGCCTGCGGCTGGTTGTAAAATACTTACCCCATCCATTGCATCTTCATCTGCACCATCACCTGTGGCATCTCCGTTTGCCAAAGTTGTTCCTTCGGTATCTGGGGCAATTGTTCCTAAAAATAAATCTGTCAAAATAGTGGAGGCTGCTGCAACGGGAATTGTAGTTTGATTTAAATCATAACTGGCTGGTGCATCTCCATAATCGTAAACTACACCAGTAATATCAACTCGACAGTTTTCAACCGTTTGACAGTTATTGACTGTGGAGGCAATAATGGATAAATCGACAAAGCCATTTGCTACATCCATCGCATTTACAGTATAATTAGTTGTTCCCGAATTAGGTGCTGAAAATGTTCCATTTGTCCCAGAAACCCATTGTGTAGTAGTTGCGCCTGAAACAGTATAATTTAAACTTATCGAAGGGGTAACCGAAGTAATAGCCCCAGGACAAGTTCCACTTACCGTTGGATTAGCTTCACCTGTAATACCGGTCGCATCTGTGCCAATATTACTTTCATTGGTGGCATTATAGCCAGTTGGAATTTTCAATAATTGGGCAGACAAATTGGCAAGCCCCGTCCCGATTTCTAAATCTACTATAAAAGTACTTGTTCCATTAGGTAGGGTATAAATAGCTAAAGTGTCCATCCCACTTCCTGTAAACAAGGCATTATCAACCGTGGGATAACTTGCGTCGGTTGTATTGACAGCAGGTAAAACCAAGCCATTGGTCAAACTATAAAGCTCGGATGCATAAGTTGTCCCTGTACCTGTCAAATCTAAGGCTAAGTCAATATTACTAAAAGATCCGCCTGTATTATTGATAATGGTAACCGTGGCAGTCGTATAGCCTTGCTCACATACGGTATCATCTGGAATATCTACTGCAATGGAGAATAAATCTCCTGCTGGACAAGCAGAAGTTGGAGCTACTGTGACATCATCTGAGGTATGATTCGAGCCATCAAAGCCATCTCTTCCAGTTAAAACACCAATAATGAAGTTAGTATCAGGGGAAATTATCGGGTCTTGATGAGCTCCATTCGTTGAATTGGCAACCAAGTCTAAATCAAAATCATAGTTGCCAGAAGATGCGCTAGATACATCATAAGTATATTGTACAGTAAAGCAACTATTTGGAGAAAGCTCCTCAACTTGTTTAGCATTTATCACCCAAAAATCATTCTGTCCATAAGCGGGTTCTGTTTTATCCCCACTTATTCCCGAAGTAGTATATCCTGAAATAATATAAGCACCCGCTTCTACTTCAATACCAGAAGCATTATCCTCTCCAGTCCCTCCAAAACCTTTTTCCCATTCGATATTCAAAGACTCATCTAATTTTAGGAGCCAATAATCAGTACCACCCTGAGTTATTTCAGTTTTATCACCGCCTACGCCTCCAAAGGAAAATCCAACCAATACCAACCCATTATCTACTGGACTTTCATAAATGTTAAACAGCCCGGAAAAACTACCTGCAGCCGCTCCAATGCCTTCATCTGAAATTACAGCTCCTGTTGCACCATTTAGTTTAACCAACCATATATCCTGATTTCCATTAAGAGCTTCCGTTTTATCTCCTCCTATTCCCGAATTAGAAATCCCTCCTATAATGAAATCCCCACTACTCGTCTCGTAAATAGAATTCCTACCTACGTTATCAGTTCCTGACCCACCTATAGTGTTTTCCCAAATAATGCTTCCTGTACTCGATAGTTTCAAAACCCAATAATCATTTGAAGAGGAGTTCTCTGTTTTGTCTCCACTTATGGGTGAATTAGAGGTTCCGGCTATTATATACCCCTCAGTGCTTGGTAGAATTGTCTGAAGAGCATCATTTCCGCTACCAGAATAAGAATTATCCCATTGATAATTACCATTCGCATCAACTTTTACTACCCAATAGTGGAATCCAGTTCCTGAGGTTGTTTTATTTCCACTTACACTTGTTCCTGAGGGCGAAGTACCTGCTATTATATATCCTCCATCAAGCGTTTTTTTAAGATCATTAGGAGAATCTTGAGCAAGTCCTCCATAAGATTTTTGCCAATCAAAGTTTCCGTTTGCATCTATTTTAAATAGCCAATAATCAGGCCCTCCGTAGTTTGGGGTTGTTTTATTCCCACTAATCCCTGATTGTGAATGTGCACTTATTACCGCCCCACCATCGGCTGTTGTTACGACCGATGAAAACAATTCTTGGGCACTACCACCATAAGATTGTTCCCAAAGTTTATTTCCGTTTGCATCTATTTTTATTATCCAGATGTCGTAACTTCCAAATCCTGCCACCGTTTTGTTCCCGCCAATCCCTGATGTTGAAGTTCCTACAATAAAATAATTACCGTCACTTGTTTGCCTAATATGTGGCTGGCCAGATATCGCCTCATCCGCTGTTCCTCCAAATGACTTTTGCCATTCAATAAGCCAGTTAAAAGGCAAAACATCGGCATCCGTATTCGTCAAAACGAAAGAAGCATCGGCATAGGGTGTAGGTTCAATGCCGGCACTTGCATTTCCATTATTGCAAATAGTTACTTCATAAGTCACCCTATCATCACAGGTTAAGCCTGTATTGGTGACACTCACCTCTAATTTGGCTTGCGGCGCACAGCTTCCTGCATCTACTCTCGTAATCGCATTGAAGTTATTTCCTGTTTCTTCCTCTGCATTTTCATTTAGTTGGCTGCTGGATAAAGCATAAGTTAAGGGAACTGCATTGACAGCTAAATCGCCATCAATGTTGACTACTGCATATAAAAGATTGGTGGAGGCTAAAGCTATATCAGTTATTATTCCAGTATATGTTCCTCCACCCGCAGTAATAGTTTGAGTACCAGCATCTACGGTTATTAAATGCTTAGCGGAAGGCAAGGCCGGATCCGCATCATAAAATGCCACTTTTAAATTAGCACTAAAATCTGCATCCCCTAAATTCGTTACGGTATAATCCGCAGAAAAAGTACCTGGCGGAGTATCACAACCGCTTGCGGTAAAAGAAGTCAAACTGGGAGTTAAATCATAATTTGGAATATAAACATAAGGAGGTGCATTTGTACAAGCGGCATTAAAAATGCCTTCAATCGATGTAATCACATTATTCTCCAAAGTCTGATAATCTACAGCTGAAAAATAGCCCCCTGGGCTTGCTATTGTATTCAAGTCTGGACAAGCCACTGCTGGTCCAATTGCCATCACCACTATATAATACCCATCATTTTTTAATTCTTGAGCCATGCTTATTGCCGACCCCTCAATTTGGAAACACCAAGCATCTGTCATTAAGACAACGACCTTTGGTGTTGTTCTCCCAATGACAGGATTACTAATTATTGCCGTCCTTGCCTCTTTCATCGCTTGATAAATACTCGTACCGCCTGTCAATATTCGAGTTCCATATTCATATAAAAGTACATCACTTACTTCTGTAGTGTAATTTTCTGCTGCCGAGGCAAAAGCATACCTATGCCAAGTACCAGCATGTGCAAATTCACTAATGGAGAAGCGGCTATCATCATTGGCAGTACTTAAATCCCCCACCCGAGTTGCCATTGCGGAGATGAAAGCTCGACTTTGCGTGTTCTCAACCGCATCGACTGAACCACTTTGGTCATTGATTAAGAAGATGTCCATGCCGCAGGAGGTAGAGAGCATTGCGGATGTTTTCTTGAGATTTTGAGGAGCATTTAAATCTCTCCATTCTATATTTTGAGCAAGATTTTGTTGCAATTGAATGTAAGCCTTTCTAAAAAAAGAATTGGTTGTTTTTTTATTTATATTATTAGCATGAAGGGAGGTGCCGATTAGGAAAACAAAAAAAGGGAAAATTACCCAATTTTTCCTTATCGAATAATCGAATAATGGCAATAAATAGTAGTTAATGTTCATTAGAACAATATTTTAAGTTTTGGAGAAAATATAGCTGTTTTCTAAGAGCATGTTTAAAATTTTAACAAACTGATAATCTGTAGTTTGTGGTTCTGACTAACAAATTTTTTATGAGCCTAGCGAGTTAAGTAAATAAACAATTTGGACGTCAGGGTCATAAAGTACTGATTGTCAGGACGGTAAAACTTAAACATGCTCTAAATCTCATCCTATCGGAATTAAAAAATATACGACCATTTAATACTCAAGGGGGGGCAAATTAAATGGTAAAGGCTCTTTCGATTCTGTCTAATTATACTTAGACTCCTTTAAAAAACTTGATTTGACTAAGAAGCAGTCTGTTTTCTAATTCAAAAGACTTCAAAGAAGTTTATGATATTTACGGTTTCTCAAGAATTGGGCAAGAAGAAGGTCGAAAAAAAAAAAAATAGGAACAAAAAAAACAAAATAGGTTCTTTTTTAACACAAAAGGTTATAATGAGAAATATTCATGGAATTCTTAATAGAAGTTGTTAAAATTGAACAATCATATTAAATACGGAATCTAGAAATTAGGTGGTGTTCGACGAAAATAGGGTAAAACTAGTTGGAGGTAATATTGACTATCAATTACTTATGATATATCCGAAGTTGATTTAACGATTTTATAGCCTTAAATTCTCTTTTTATGAGAAAATATGAGCTAGTTTTAGTCATTAAATTACATTCAAAATCTATAATTGATTGTGCCTCAATGATAGTTTTAAAAAATCCACCCTATTTTCCTCGTACACTACCAGAAATTAATAACTGATACAATATCCGCAATGAAAATAAGCATCACTATTTTATTTATAATGCTAATACAGGTAGAGGGTTGCTTTACACAAAATAATGCGGCATTCGAAGACAATGAAGCTAGGGTAATGGAATTATTAGTACAAGCAGAAGATCTCCTATCCAGGAGAAACTTTGATAGTATGAACATAATTACTAAAAATGCCTTATACCTTGCTCAACAATTAGCGATTGACACCTTAATTGGTCAGTCCTATATGAGCTTAGCAAAAGCAGCAGATTTTTCGAATAATTACTATTTAGCAGATTCTCTCTATAATTTGGCTATCCATTATTTTCAAAATGATAGAATGTTAGCAAACATTTATTTTTTAAAAAAGGATTGCCTTGAACGCTTGGGGAGTGTTGATTCTTTACCTAAGTATTTGGATCTAGCAAAAGCACATTTGGATAGGGTTGAGGGAAACAAAAATTCCGAAATTTTACATTATTATATGGGTTACGCCGATTATTATGGTTTAAAGAATTTAATATCCAAAGAAGTAGATTATTTATTTAAAGCTAGGGAGGTAGCAGTTACAGAAGCAGATTTTTTCGAGGTTAACTACCAGTTATCATACGCATTTAGGGAAATTGGAGAACATGATTATGCCTTGGAGTTACTGCTAAATAGCTGGCAGTTTACAAAAGATAGTAAGGATAAAAAGATGGAACTTTATACTTTATACGGGTTAACCAGTAATCGGTTAGCGGTTGGAGAACATGATGAAGTCAAAAAATTTGCTAATGAAGCCTTAAAGTTGAGAAAAAGCAGTGGTATATCTTCCGCTATAGGTTATATTTATGCCTGTCTAGGTGAAAGTTACTTATTAGAAAACAAATTAGACTCTGCTGCCTATTATTTCAAAGAAGGCATAAAAATTAGCCACATACAAAATGAAAAGAAAGAATTAGGAGATAACTATATAGGCATGGTTTATTGGGCTAGTAAACAAGGGGATGTAGATGCGCTTAAATTTTATGGAAATGAAATTAAAAAATTGGACCTCATCATTCTAGATAAAAAAGTAAACCCCCTATTGGCCGATCAATATGCCAAAGAAGGTAATTATAAAAAGGCCTATGAATTAATTATGGCCAACTTGGATGACTATCAAAAAGGAAATAGCACTGACAAAAATAAAATTATTTCAAGTCTAATTTCTGAAAAAATAACGCAGAAAAATAAATTAGAACAACTAGAATTAGAGCAACAATTGGAGCAAAGACGGTATCAATTAACCCTTTCCCTTAGTCTTGGAGGATTAGCTTTGTTAATTATAGCGGGAATGATATGGGCTTACCAACAAATTCGCAAAAGGAATGAACTACTCAAAAAAGATTTAGAGAACAAAAAAATGATAGAAAGTCAAGCTGCTGAACTTCAAAAAACAGATGCCCTTAAATCTCGATTATTTGCTAATATTTCACATGAATTACGGACACCGCTTACCTTAATATCCAATCCAATTAAAAGTTTATTGACGCAAAAATCGTTGGATGACCAGACTAAAGCGACTTTAAGCAATGTGCTATTTAATAGTGAACAATTATTGGAAAAAAGTAATCAAATAATGGAATTGACAAAAGCAGAGGTTAAGGACATTGAAGTAACTGCTAATGCTTTTAATTTACGCCCATTTTTACAGCATTTCAAATCAAAATTTCAATTACTAGCAACACATAAAGGTATTGATTTAAGGATTGCAACATTAGAAAGGGACGTTCCATTAATTACGGATGCAAAAAAATTGGAAACTATTCTAGGGAATTTATTGTCAAATGCCTTAAAGTATATTGATGACAAGGGAAAAATAAACGTCCAAATAGTAGAACTAGCTAACCAAATTGAAATAATAGTAGCGGATAATGGCAGAGGTATTTCTGAAGAAGACCTTCCTTTTATTTTTGACCGATATTATCAAGCTAAGAGCGGAACAATAGTCGCAGAAGGTGGTGTTGGAATCGGATTAGCTATTTGTAAAGAATATATTCAACTATTGGAAGGGAATATCCTTGTAAAAAGTAAATTCGGAACAGGCAGTCAATTTATTATTCAATTTCCTAAACAATTGAAGCAAATTTCAGAAAATGTCAAGATACAACCTGCTGAATTTTCTATCATCCGAAAGAAAAATAGCTCAATTCCGACGCTTACCAATTCTAAAAATCAAATAGATTACCTGTTAATTGTAGAAGATAATTTGGAAATGTGTAGCTATTTGAAAAATGTATTGGAAACGGATTATGATTTAATATTTGCCTATAATGGGAAAGAGGCGCTCCGACGAATTGAAGAAAAATTGCCCTCCTTAATAATCACGGATTTAATGATGCCTGTAATGGGCGGGATGGAGTTAGTCAATAGAATAAAGGAACAAGCAAGGTTAAGAAGCCTTCCTATTTTAGTATTAACCGCAAAAAATAATGTACTGGATGAATTGAAAGCTTTGCGTATTGGAGTAGATGATTATCTGCTCAAACCTTTTGATGAGTTGGAGCTGAAAACTCATATCTATAATTTGCTCAATTTCTCAGATACTAGGCAGGATTTCAACCCAATTGATGATGATTTTCTCTTAGATTCAAAAATTCAAACTTCAGCAGAACAATACACGCTAAGTCTTGCAGAAAGAAATTGGCTGATTCAGGTAGAAGAAATAATTACAGCCTCTGTTATTCATCCAGATTTAAATGTTAATACACTTGCCAAAGAACTTTTAATCAGTCCTACCCTTCTTAATACAAAAATGAAAAACATTACAGGTTTAACACCCAAAAAATATATTAATGAAGTTAGGTTGTTGATTGCACGTAAAAAAATTGAAAATAAAGAATATACTTCTGTTAAGGAGGCCGCTTATAGTGTCGGTTTTAATTCAGAAAAAGCTTTTTCTAGAAATTTTAAAGCCCGCTATGGTAAATATCCTAGTGCCTATTTAAGATAAGGGGCTTCACCTAATTTTTTGTTTTAGGTGATAATAAAATGGAATATTGACTCCGAAGCTCAAGCAAACTTTTAGAAAAATCACTACATAAACGTGTAGTTTTCAACTATTTATGATTATTGTCATATCAAAAAAAGAATTAATTTTTAATGACCACATGCTTAAACAACTCATTTATAAAAAAATATAAATACCTATTAGTTATATATATTAATTTATTATTATACTAAAATTCTAATAGTAGGATAAAATAACTCATTGGCCTATCTTTACATAAATCAGGGTTCATAGTTTTCTCATAGTATTTTAACTTGTTTGTTTACCCGATTTTAATTCTGAAAGCATCGCAGTCTTCAGAGTAAAAACCTTAGAGTTAGTGTAAAGCAGTGTCTTTGTAAAAGGCATTGCTTTTTTTAATAAAATATGCAAACTAACTAATTATGGGTCGTCATCTTTAAGTTGAATAATGAAATTAGGAAAATTCGTTGAGTTTTCTGGATGTCTTAATATGGTATTATATAGTAACATAGCCCTATCATTATTAGGTCCTTGATAAATCGTAACTCCATCTAAATTAAAGTCACTCGTACTATATCCTGCACTAATAAAATTACTAAGCCCATCAAGGTTATTATTATCTAATAAAACGGTTAAGAAGATATAAAATATTTCATTTTGTGGCCCTTGGTAAATTATTTTACCGTCATTGTTTAAATCACCTGCCCAAATTGATTTTTGCTGATTAGATTCAATTAAAGCATGCCAACCTCGAGTTGGCATAAATTGATTAGAAAAATCTAAAAAAGGAACCTGAAAATTATTTAAAGAGTAGGTATCTAAACTTTGTACGCCCAAATGATTCCTATGTCGTATTGCCACATAATAATCTTGAGGAGGAATATCATAAAATGCAATTAGACTATCCCCTTTAGCTGTAATAATATTACCATCTCTTTGTATTAATCCTGCATAGGTAGCTACCACATGATTCTGATTTTCAGATGCTCTTAACTCTAAGAAAACCCAGTCTACTATTGCTTTTGCACCTGTAATAGAAAGTAAAGCCGTGTCAAGCGTCTCTCCTCCCCCCTCACCTACATGCCTAAATGCAATTATATCAGAATAAGGTTCTTGGATTGGAATTAATCCCTTTTTGCGTAAATCATCTCGCATTAATCCTAGTTCTTTACTACCGATCATGGCGCCTTGCAAAAAGGTTTTTAATTGAATAGCAACTCCCGTACAAATGACATCTTGTGTCAAGGAAGTAGCATTACCACATTCGTCTGTAGCTGACCAATCTCTACGAATAATTCTATTAGCGCCCTCAAAAAAGACGCTATCTTGATAATTCAAGCTAACCGATATATCACAATTATCAATAGCGACTATATCTTTTCCCAAAGTTAAGCCATCATTCCCTGTTTCACACATAATTGTGGCATCAAGTGGAAGGCTCCCCTCTACTACCAAATAAGAAATATATTCCAGCGCATGATTTCCGTCTAAATAATTCCATTCTTGAAATTTTATTTGAAAGCTATCTGGCGTTACATTTCGAATTAAAGCTACACCTGGTTCTGCCTCATTTGATTGTGGCGTACCAGCAATGACTACTGGATTATAATATTGATTTTTTGTAGCAACTGTTATCCAGTTACTACCAACCGAAACACTACCTGTTTCTCCAAAAGTATTCCCCCCTTCATCCGTTAGATTAATATTGGGATTAATCCCCAAAAAGGCAACTTGTTCAACAGCATGGCTTATATCAATATCAGAAGATGCTTCTTCTTCAATTCGTAAATCTATACTACTTAAATTTGTTAAATCAAATCTTATGGTAGCAGGATCAATGTCTTCTGTTGTTTGCATAGCTGTAAAAAAACTAGGGAAAGGGGTATAGCTTTCTTGAAAAATAGTTGTTTGCCAAGTATCTGTTAAATTTAATAAACGGGTCTCTAGCGGGTAGTCCATATTTTGATTACCTGCTTCGATTGCTATCCAAGCTACACTTTCTCTGGCATGTTGTCCATCTTCTCCTTCTTCTTCTTGTAGTCTGAGTTCAAATTGCCGAGTGGAAATATTCCGTTGCCGAGTAGTAGCAGGCGTTACCTCATTTGTTGTGATTATTTGACTAAAAATTAGCGGTTTACTATCAAAATCAATGGGAAGACGTATCGTTTTCCAACGATGTGTAACATTCTCCATAACCCCTGCTACCATTTTTTTACCATTAGGTAAGGTATATATTCTAAAAATATCAGGAGCTGTGTTATCTTCAAGTTTTACAACTTGAACGGAATCCGTTGAATTTCCACAAGCGTCCTTAGCTGTCCAAGTTCTAGTTAAAGTATAATCGTATAAAGAACAACCATCTTCACCTTGAGTACTCACCTCACTAACATCAATACTTATGGCTGGGCAGTTATCTATAGCTGAAACTCGGGGTACTATTGGTCTTTCATCATCACAGCTTAGGGTATCATTAGGGGGTACATTTGAAAGTGTAGGAGTGACATTATCGGTAAATTGAACAATAATGGTGGAAGTGTCTTTTAAACCAGAGCTGGTAAAGATCAATTCAAAGTGAAAAGAATCAACGCCACAAAAACTAGTATTAGGTATATAGGAGAATGCTCCACCTGGCTTAACCGTTGCGACTCCGTATAGGGGAGGAGAAATAATATTGGTTGTAAAAGCTTCTGAAATACTATTAATATTTACTAGATTTTCGTTAATTTCTAGACCAGGACAACTACTGAATATAGCTGTTAATAAAACATCATTTTTACAAACCCTTATTGGATTTCCTCCCGATACTTCAAAGCAATTACCTGTAACCTGTTCAATATTATTACCTATTTGAATTCCCGTAATAATTTCGCTCGATTCATAGTTTAGAAAATAAATGATGTATCCTCCTGCCATAACATTGACGAAAGAAGAAGTATCACTAATTTGTACAATGATATTTTGTGCATTGGTCAGTAGGTATTTGCCTGAATAGTTTGGTGCAATATTTCCTCCAATACTTTCAAAGACTATCCTTCCTTCATTTACGGTACAATTTACAGGAATTGGACAGTTTGTCATCACCTCACAATCCGAATCTGAACAGTCGATAAAGCCATCCCCATCGTCATCTATACCATTATTACAAATTTCTTCCAATTTACAAACCCTTATGGCTGAACCCATTTTTATATCAAAACAATTGCCCGTAATATTTTTAATAGTATCTCCTGGTTGAATCCCTGTTATCATTTCAGCTGATTCATAATTGAGACTATAAATGATATATCCTCCTTCTAAAACATTATTAAAAGTAGTGGTATTGCTAACTTGTTGAATGGTATTCAGCGAATCTGTTAAAAGGTATTTTGTTGAGTAATTCGATGCGTCGTTTTCTCCTATATTATCAAAACTAATAGTCCCCTCATTTACCGTACAATTAGTAGGAATGGGGCAATTCAACCTTACATCACAATCAGCATCTGCACAATCTGTAAATCCATCGCCATCATCATCTATATTATTATTACAGATTTCAATAGGTCTAAATGAATTGTTAAGAATATATTCAAAGGCATTTCCTTTAGCAGGTAATAAAAAAAACACTACTAATAGACTACTGAACCATACGATTAGGAAGTATTTAGAAGCATATAATATTTGTGTGTTCTTTTTCATGTTTAATTATAGCACTACTTGTTTGTTCTTTTTTGTTTTATAAATGACTGTTTAGTTATTAATTGCTACTACTTTTAGATAAGTGAATAAAATACTGAAGATTTCATTTTCAGTGCCATTATAGGTACTAACACTAATCTGATTACCTATATTTATATTTTTAGCTTCTCCAAATTGAACGCTATAAGTAAATCCATCAGCCTCTGAAGAAGTAGTATACCTATTTAATGGTGGTGTATTATTTATTAGTTGACCATCCGCCAGTACATCCAAACCAGCAACAGGATGAAAGCCATAGTTTGAACCATTTGTTAAACCTGCATTAGCTGCTAAACCTAGCATAATAACTCCATCTAAATCCGATTCAGGCGTTAAATCATTATTTACTGTGGTAGTGAATGGACTTTCTGTACTACTTACGTAATAATTTCTTTCTCTGGCAAAAACGGCAAAAGGATTAGAAGTGCCCGTGCCTTGAACTACATTATCTAGAATAAAGGCACCGAGTACCATTTCATCTTGAGTACTTTTTGGAAGATTAACGCCTAATAAATCAAAATCAATGGTAATGTTTCCAGAACCCGAAGGAAGTAAGGCATCTAATTCATTTTCTAATAAATAGACCATAAGGTATTCTGTTGAAAATTTTGCATCATCTGCATAGTTTCTAGTATTCTGACTAAAACTATATCTATCTGCAATATGATAGTACAATCCACTTATAGTACTCCCTGACCCCGAAATAGTGTATATATTACTTTGGTTTGCATGGTTATAATCATGACCTATTGAAGGGTCTTTGATTACCCAGTTATCTCCATAAGTATTAGGCGTGCCATCTGCACGGTGGTCTCTTTCTGCCATATAATAGAGGAGAATAGCTCTATTTTCATTACTACCTTCAGGGACATTTAAAGTAAGGCTTGGCAAACCATTCGCTCCACTTCCTGATGCGGTAACTGTATTTTGAGCGAGTATTTTTACAGGATTATTATTGCTGGCATCATCATCACAAGTAGCAATAAGTGAATTCTGAAAATCATTAACCCCAGACTGGGTTTGAGGAATGGTGTAGCTTGTTGTAGCAGCTTGCGTATCATCACTTTCTATAGCATCAGCTAAACCATTTGCCCCTACTTCTGTAATGATAAGGCTATCTGTTTCAGAACCATCTGTGGTTGCTCCAGGTACATCCGCTTCTATTTTATCATAGCAACCGTCACCATCTGCGTCTAGGTCTAGGTGATTGGGCATGCCATCACTATCTGTATCTTGTATTTCTTCTGTATCTTGCTGCGTACAAAAAGTTATACTTGAATTAATAATTGTTATTAGACCTCGAAAATTCGAATTTGTCGGACCAGTACCAGAATTATATGAAAAGGCAGTATAATTGTAGGTATAGGTTTCTCCAAATCTAACTGTTTTAGGTGCAGTCGCAGCTACATTGCCTATTTCTAGATATAAGTCATTTTGAATATCCAATCTAGCATAATAGCCAGCCAACCAACGACCAGATAGTGCCCTATCAGCATTATATGCTGAAGAAAGTTGAATTGAATCAGATAATAAGCTTGCTGATGGAGCAGAAGGAATAGCACCAATTGTAATAGAAAAAGTTCCTAATGGGTCTATTTGTTCATTTATCAGCATATAGTTATAAATTTCATCAAGAAACTCAGATGCAAGAGGTATTTCCGTTGTTGAATTATTAGAAGGTAACCCAGCATAGAATGATGCAGTATTAGGTAAAACAGAAACTATAGTTCCATTTATATAACTGCTCGGTTTAGAAATGACCTCCCCAGTCCAAGTATTTGAAGCGCCCGTAGCTGTATTATTCATAGGGGATATGGTAACAGGGACATTAAATGATTCCCCAATTTCAGTAATAGCAGTACCCGAGGTTAAATCAAATACGAGGTTAAATGTGCCTCCAGTAGGGCTAATTGATGCTCCAGCAGCAGTAATATCTGGATTCAGCGTATATACTGTTTGAACACAAATACTTTTTTCAGCTATATCTAAAATGCCATCATTATCATCATCTAAATCACAATAATTCCCTACTCCATCTCCATCAAAATCTGCTGCTCCTGTATGGACAACAAGGTAACAATCTGGGTCTTCACAATCTATTAGTCCATCGCCATCATCATCTATACCATTGGTACAATCTGTTTCTGTGCAATTACTCGCTGGGTTTAAAGTAATATCAACAGACACTTCGCAACCTGTATTACTATTTTTTACAAATACGGTATAAATTCCAGCAGCCAAATTGATAAAAGAGGCATTACTTTGCCAACTAGTCGTATGTAGCCTATATGCCAAATTTATTCCTGTTGCGGTAATCGCTATTTGTCCATTATCTATATTCGCTGGACAGGACAGGTCTGTTGGAGAGATATTGGTAATAGCTGGTTTTCCACAATCCCCATCTTCACAATCTATTAGTCCATCGCCGTCATCATCTATACCATTATCACAGATTTCGATACAACTACTCGCTGGATTTAAGGTAATATCAGCAGACGTTTCACAACCTGTATCAATATTTTTTACAAATACGATATAAGTTCCAGCAGCCAAATTGATAAAAGAGGCATTACTCTGCCAGTTAGTCGTATTTAATCTATATGCCAAATTTGTTCCTGTTGCGGTAATTTCTATTTGCCCATTACTCGTATTAATTGGACAAGATAAATCAGTCGGAATTATATTGGCAATAATAGGCATGCCACAATCTGGGTCTTCACAATCTATTAGCCCATCGCCATCATCATCTATACTATTGGTACAGTCTGTTTCTATCGTCTCACAAGGTCCACAAGTATCTCCATGGTTTTTATGCGCTAACCAAGCGTTAATATTAATTGTTTTAGTTTTTTTATTATCAATATTACCATTTGGAAAATGGCAAATAATAATCGTCCCATCATTATCTACATCTTGGCAAGAACAAGCGGAGTTATATAAATCTGGAATACAACCCTCAGTATCATCAGCATCAAATTGAGGATGAGTAGCAGGATAATTAGAAAAGTAGCCATCTCCATCTTCATCGAAACCAATACAATGAGTACTAGAAGGAGAAGGGTCACAAGTACTCAATGGGTCAGAATCAATTCCTTCATCATAAGTCCCGTCATTTCCTGTCTCTATAACATCACTAATCCCATCGGCATCACTATCGCTATTAGGATTAAAATTTTCTATATCATCCGCATCAGAGACCCCATCATTATCATCGTCTTGGTCAATAAGGTTGATGTAGCCATCTTGGTCAAAATCACAAGCAGGATTCGTGGCATCCACCTCACAAATGTCGACTTCTCCCCAGGCTGGATTGATAATCAGGCTATCCCGTTCTATCCCTGTTTCTAAAATAAAATTAGATAAGAAGGTGGAATTATTAGGGTGACTTAAAGTCGTACTAATTAATAATTTCGATCGGTCATTATTTGGCCCCTGATAAATAACTGTACCATCTAAATTAAAATCCTTTTGGGTATAACCGCTAGTAATAAAATTAGGTAGGCTTTGCTCATTAAATTCATCTACTACTACACTTAAGAAAATATAAAAAATATCATTAGTTGGCCCTTGGTAAACTGTTTTGGCATCCCCATTTATATCTCCTGACCATAAGGCTTGTATCCCGTCAATTTCTGCTCCTGGATAATCTCCCATGACTGGTGTGAATAGATTCGTAAAATCAACGAAAGGTGTGGAACTTGCATTGAAAATTTGTGGATATAAAGTGTACATTGCCAAATGGTTTCGATGCTTAATAGAGACATAATAATCGCCTACAGGCAAATTTTCAAAAGTAAGCATAGAATCTCCTTTTGCACTCATGACATCTCCATCTCGCTGCAAAAGTGCAGAAACAGTACTTAATACAGTTGAAGGGTTATCTGGAGCGCGCAATTCTATGAAAACCCAATCTACGATAGCATTTTCTCCAGTAATGGTTAAAAGTGCAGGGTCTAATGCTTCTCCACCGCCTGCTCCTTCATGCTTAAAATTTTGTAAATCCGAATAGGGTTCTGTTAAAGGAATTAAACCCTTTCGTCTAAGATCATCTCGCATTAAGCCAACTTCATCTTCATCAATAATGGCTCCTTGCAAACATGCCTTTACCAGTAGTGATACCCCTGAGCATTTTGCAGTTTGCGTATAGCTAGTCGAATTGCCGCATTCATCAACGGTAGCCCAAGTTCTCAGCGTAGTTTTTTCTGGGCCAGTAAAATAAGTTGTGTCATAATACAGCAATTCTATATTGGCATCACAATTATCAACGGCAATAATATCCTGACCTAAAACTAGGCTGTCTGCTCCATCTAAACAAAAATCAAATGTTTCTAAAGGAATACTGCCTTCTATCACCATTACCGAAACGATTTCTGTCCCATGCACATCATCTTGGTAATCCCATTCTTGCAAGAATAATTCAAAAGACTGATTCGTCAACTTCCTAACCCTAACCATAGCTGGTTCAACATCATTAGCGCTTAGACAATTTGCAAGGATAACTGGATTGTGATATTCATGCACCGTATTTAAAATCGTTATTCCATGTTCTAAACTAATGGTTCCAACTTCTCCAATAATTTGACCTTTATCATTATACATTGCTCCAACCTGATCTATTGCCCAATAGGCTACTCTTTCTTCTCTATGTGTGACTTCTGGATCAGCAGATGATTCTTCTACTATCTTTAATTGAATATCATTCGTTGATAAGTTCTGGTATCTAGGAATGACAGGGTCCTTTTCATAGGTAGATTGAATACTAGAAAAAATAGAAGGATTAGAAGAAAATGTTTCTGAAAATGTATAATTTGTCCAATTACTGCCTACTGTCAATTTTCCTATCTCTGAATTGAATCCACCAACAGCACCACCTGCTTCTACAGCAATCCAAGCTACAGATTCTCCAAGGTGGTCACCTGTATTTCCTTCCTCTTCTTGTAATCTTAATTCAAATTGATTGAGAGAAATATTTCTTAGTTGAACGGTTGCTAGACTTGCCTCGTTGATAGAAACTAATTGAGTGAAAATGAGGGGCTGACTAGGAAAATCTATAGGCAATTGAATTGTTTTCCAGCGATGTGTTACATTTTCCATAACGCCTGCTATCATTTTTTTTCCATTTGGTAAGGTATAGATTCTATAAATATCTGGAGCCGTTTGGTCTTCTATTTTAATTATTTGCTGTTCAGTTGAATAATTACCGCATATATCTATAGCGGTCCAAGTTCGCGTAATTTGATAATCGTACAAAGTACAACCTTCTTCTCCTTGGGCACTAGTCTCTATTAAGTCTATAGAAATAGAAGGGCAATTATCATAGGCGGTTGCCAAATCAGTATAAGGAATTTCTTCATCACAATTGATGGTAATATTAGTAGGGATATTAGCTAAGCCTGGTGGAGTTAAATCTGAAATAGAAAGCGTTACACTTGCTTCATTACTACAGTTATCAGACTCAAAAATTCTATAAGTAAAGGTAATATCCTCACAATGCAAGTAACTAACAGGTGTATAAATAAAATCACCATTAATAGTATCGAAATCTAAACGCCCATTTATAGGAGGCGTAATAATAGAAAAACGAGCACTAGTTGATACGGTATCATTGGTGGCAACATTACCAGAAATGGCCAAACCAGGGCAAATTATAGAAAATGCATCATCCTTTGCTATAGTTGTACAGGACAATTCAGCGCATACTCTGAATGGACTACCATTAGATAACATAGAACAGCCATCACCTAAGTTACTGATTTGCCCTCCAATAATATTGCCTGTTACCCCATCCATTAAAGAATAATTAAAAATATAGACCCAATAATCTCCAGCGCTAAGATTAATAAAAGTGGGGGTTAAACTTTTCTGTTGGATTATTCCAGAAGTATTCGTTAAGATATATTCTGTAATTATATCAGGAGCGATATAATTATTTGATATATCAAAGGTGATATTTCCTTCATAAGCGACACATCCTGTTTCGCAAATTATATGTTCTTCACAGTCTGGATCCTCGCAATCTATCAATCCATCTCCGTCGTCATCAATGCCATTAGCACAATCTTCTATACAGTCCATTGCAGGATTTAAACTTATAACCATAGATATTTCACATCCAACGATTGCATTTCTTACATATACGGTATAATCTCCTGCTCCTAAGCCTAGAAAGGTGGGATTTGATTGCCAAGAAGTGGTATTAAGTCGGTAGGATAAATTTGAGCCAGTAGCATCAATGATTATTGTTCCATTATTCGTATTAGCGGGACAAGTTAAGTGAGTTGGAATAAGGGTATTAATAATAGGTTGACCGCAATCTGGATCAGCACAATCTATTAATCCATCTCCATCATCATCAATACCATTTGTACAATCTTCTACGCATCCTGCCGCTGGGTTTAAAGTTACACTTGAAGAAATTTCACATCCAACGATTGCATTTCTTACGTATACGGTATAATCTCCTGCTCCTAAATCTAGAAAGGTAGGATTTGATTGCCAAGAAGTGGTATTAAGTCGGTAGGATAAATTTGAGCCAGACGCATTAACGACTATTGTTCCATTATTCGTATTCGCAGGACAAGTTAAATGAGTTGGTGTAAGGGTATTAATAATAGGTTGACCACAACCTGGATCAGCACAATCTACTAATCCATCTCCATCATCATCAATACCATTCGTGCAATCTTCGACACATCCTGTCGCTGAGTTTAATGTAATGCTTGCCGAAACTTCACAGCCAGTTGTTTCATTTCTAGTAAAGACAGTATAATTACCTGCATCTAAATTGGTGAAAATAGGGCTTGTTTGCCAGTTTGAATTATTCAGCCGATAGGATAAATTGGAGCCAGTCGCATCAACGGTAATCGTTCCATTATTGGTATTAGTAGGACAAGTTAAATGAGTTGGTGTAAGGGTATTAATAATAGGTTGACCACAATCTGGATCGGCACAATCTATTAATCCATCTCCATCATCATCAATGCCATTGGTGCAATCTTCCACACAATTACCTACTGGATTTAGAACAACGGCAGTCGAAATCTCGCAGGATGAAAGGACATTTTTTATAAAAACGGTATAATTCCCCGCTATCAAATTGGTGAAAGTTGATTGACTTTGCCAATCAGTTGTATGTAAGCGATAAAATAAATTTTCGCCACTTGCTGAAATAGTTATTGTTCCATTATTTTCTCCACTAGGACAAAAAGGCTGTATTAAATCAATATTATCAATGCTCGGATTGCCACAATTAGGGTCATTACAATCGACTAAACCATCTCCATCATCGTCAATACCATTGCTACAATCTTCATCACATCCAGAAGCAGAATTTAAGGTAACCGAAGCAGAAACTTCACAATTGGTAATCGTGTTTATTATAAAAACGGTATAAGTCCCCGAAGCTAGCTGTCCAAATTGATGTTTACTTTGCCATCCTGTCGTTTGAAGTCGATACAATAAATTTGCACCACTTGCCTCAATATTGATTTGCCCATTATCAATTGTAGAAGGACAAGTTAGATGGGTAGGGTTAATATTAATGATGCTCGGGTTGCCACAATCAGGGTCATTACAATCTATCAATCCATCGCCATCATTGTCTATACCATCTATACAATCTTCATCACATTCACTAGGAGGGTTTAAGGTAATAGAACTAGCTATCTGACAATTTGTAATATTGTTTTTTACATAAACAGTATAGGTGCCTGCGCCCAAATTAGAAAAACTAGCTTGTGTTTGCCAGCTAGTAGTAGGTAATCTATATCGTAAATTCGCTCCGCTTGCTACAACCGTAATTTGTCCGTTATTTAGACCAGCAGGACAAGTTAAATGAGTTGGTGTAACACTATGAATTTGAGGAGAGTTACAGTCTGAATCAGTACAATCGGCCAACCCATCTCCATCATCATCAATGCCATTGGTGCAATCTTCATCCATTGGAAGCTTAGTTCGAAAAAAAGTCATGTTCTGACAATTGCCGCCAGGGGGGCGAGCAGCCCCACAATTTTCACCTGTAGGTAAACTTACTCCACCTCCATTATCAATACACCAGGCAATTCCTGCACTAAAAGGACCAGAGCCTTTATTTTCTATATTTCCATTTTTACTAAAAATGTAGCCATTACCATGCGTACCATGACGACTTTCGTCGGTATAATTACCATTGCAAAGTTGAACCGCACCATAAATGAAATTAATTCTTCCTGATTTATTTTCTAAATTGTCATCAATAATTTTAATTAAGCCATGATTGATGTTAATTACACCAGCAGAGTTTTCCATTTTGATATTAGCATCAGGAATAGTCAAAACGCCCGAAACGTTTAAAATACCGCTCTGAATATATAAATCATTTCCCCGATTCCAAGTGACCATATGGTTGATATTAACCACATCGCCTCCTAAATATTCATTCGGTACTAAGCCGCCTTGCCATGTAGAAGGGCTGTTCCAGTAGCCATTTCTGATAGTTGTATAGCTGCGAAAAGTAGTAGTAGATTCTGGTTCTTCGTTTGTAATTTTAATGTTATTAGCCTTTGTTTCATTCAAGGAGAGTTTGAAATTAACAAGTAGAAACAATAAAATTAGGCTGTTTCTAAGGTTAATCTTAGGAAAATATATAGATGTTTTGAGTGCCTTATTCATAATTTGATGCTCTAGATGTTTTACCTAAAATATTTATGCAGTTTTATTGGGGCTGAAATATTATTAAAACCCAAAACAGCTTAGCATTCAATAGTTATCATAAAAACTATCAGGAGGTGTTATGATCAAAAAAATAAGGGGATTAAATGGGAAGTTACTAAAGACCATCATATTCTATACCAGCAATAAGGCTACCTGATCACTTACGCTACATAAAGATGTAGTCCAATTTGTTTAATTGCTGTTTGTTTCCATATCTTTACAACAAGTACAAGTTTCTGTATAAATACAAGAAGAAATGTTTGAACCAATACTTACAAAACAACTATTATTGATTTTATCTTGAATGATAAACCGAGCCCCTTCTTTATCGACAGGATAAGGACCAAATAATATAGTCTGATTATAATTTCCTTCTAAGCCTCCTCCAATCCATCCTTGTGCTCCAAACCCATTAATTGTTGCTTGAAAAGTAAAAGTATCATCAAGAACGGATAGGGTATTATTGTCTTGATAAATAGGGGCAGTTAATATAACTTTTACCTCACATTCAGGAAGTACGCAAATTTTAATAGGCTTACCTTCAGAAATATCGAAACAACTAGCTTGTATATCATTAATAGCATTACCAATTTTATTTCCAGAAATCACCTCTCCAAATTTATAGCTAACTGAATAAATAATGTAATCTCCTGCGGTTACATTATTGAAAGAAGTGGTATAACTAAGCTTAAGAATCTTATTATTTATGTCTGTTAGTAAATATTGGCTGCTAAACCCAAGTTGATCAGAAACATTTAAATCATCAAAATAAATAGCACCTTCATAAGCAGAACAAGAAGTCGGCAATAAAGGCTTTAACGTGTTTTTAACTTTTTTCTCAAAAAGGGCTATCTCAGCTGCTTGCATGTTATTCCAAGAACCTAAGAGTGAGATAAGAAAAAAAATACTACATATTATTTTACAAAGTATATTTCTTTTATACCCTATCGTTGAATTTCGTGTACTATCTGTTTTTTTCACTTTAATAAGCTATAATTTAAATTATTTACCTTTTCCGTTCATAGAACTAACTAGAGGAATAATGCATGAAAAATGCACACTTCTAAAAGAACTTCCCCATCAGATGAGATGATAGGGAAGTATCTTGAAAAATTGTCAAAGAGAGATTTTATATATTTTTATTAGGCTTTTTTAAAGTAGCAATTTTCCCTCTGTATTAAACAGAGAGACTCAATTTAAGATTGTAAATAAAAACAAGTTTGAAGGAGTGTTTATTGAAAAAGATAAAGGTACCAATATCTCTTTACGTGTAATGTTCTATATAACTATTGAGTGTATTGCAATTTATCTGCCAGTATATTGTAGAATTAACTAAACTTCTACATATAGATGTAGTTTGATTAATGAACTATAGTTTGTTCAAAATTTGGTTAAGTTTATAAATAGATGAAAGGCAAATTAACCGTAATTTAGGTACATAACCATGTAGTTTTGGATACAAATTATATTATTTTTTAATATATTTTTTGTTTTTAAATAAGCTAACCTATAAAATTTGAATTAGGTTATTATATTTACAAATAGTGAATGTATTATACTATTTACTATTTGTACCTTACTTAGAAAATAGTATAGTATGAAGACTACCTCTCTCCTACTATGAAACACATTATATCAAGTTTTTAAAAGAGTATTAAAAATGCTATAAGTTGCTTCTTTTCGAAGCTACTAGTTTTGAAAGCATCTTTTAACCTCGTCTTTAAAGACTGAAAAAGAAGATTTGGGGTTAGTTGAATTGAAATTTTGTTTAACAAAATTTCAATTCCTAACCTCATTTTTTTGTTACTTCACGTTAGTTATATGAAAAGAATACATTTACGATTCTTAAGCAATAGAATGCAAGACAAAGTAGTACTAATGGTTTGCGCAAAAATAAACACTCTATTTGATACTGTCTTTTTGCCTCCATACTTCGTTGTTAAAACAGTTAAGCTCTTGTTTTAACACCTCGTCTAAAAACAAAAATGCTAGCCTCATGCTGTAGCGGTTATTTCTGCGCAAGTCCTAACTGTCTTAATTAAGACTTACCCAAAATTCTGTCTTACATATTAATGTAGTTTCTAAGGTATAAATCATTAGTCACTTTTATGATTAGCAAATAATAAGTATATTTCACTTAGATTTTGTCACAAAGTGCATTTCGAGTTACCTCTCTGTTCTATAATATTAGCAGAGAGAAACAAATTTTACCAAAATAGAGAGAATCTTCCAATAAATGCAAAGGAGGTAAATCAAATTTGTAGACAGAATCGACCCTAGTTTTCTAAACATAATTTATCTCCAAATTTAATCCTCATTTTATTAATAAAATGGGGATTTTTATTGCTTACAAAAATGAATATCAAAGTTCATTTAAATTAGAACCCCCTTGAAAAGATGATAACACCTAATCAAGGGGGGAAATAAAGAGAGAATCTTTATGCGAAAATATATTGTTTTTTTTATAACATTCAAAAAAACTTGCCTTAAAACTATATTGGGTCACAAAAACTACATGAATATGTAGTTTTTTTATTAAAAAAATAAGACTAGCTCAATAATAGTTAATCTAAGTTAATTAAAAAGGTATTCTCTCCCCAAGATTACAAATCGAATATTTATTCTCCTTTATTCAAGCCGATAATAATTTTTCCTATTTTGTTATCTAATTTGACATAAAGAATATTCCTGAGACTTTGGTAAGAGAATACACTATTTTACTAACAAAAATATAATGGCTATTCAATTGTGTTTAAAATATTTATCCTAAAATTATTCAACCAAACTCGATTCGCTCTCCTTTACTTTTTCTTGGATTAGTACACTTAATTTTCTCGGTATTTTCTCTTGTAAAATTGAATGAATGGTCTTTTTGCATAGTTGATTCTTGTTGGATAGTCATAGTTTCTAGTATACTGATAAATTCGGTAATTATCCAAAGGGTCAACAGCAGAAAGATCATTCCCTGGATTTGTACCAATACTATTAGGTATTTGTGCAAAAGCATCTGTTTCATTATTTATAAGTGATAAACTATCCCCTGGCAGTAAACTTATCTTTAAAGCAATTAATAATATTTCTTGATCAGCGTTATAAGGGATTTTTTTTTCTGAGGGGGCGAAGCCAATTGATAAATAGTCTATAAAAGGGTTTTCGATTGGATTTTTGACTAAGTCAATGGTTGGCCAATTTCCATTAATGCTTTTAATATCTTCTACAACCCCATTGTTAGGTATTAAAATAGTTATTTGACCTGATCCAGTTGTGGTTTTTGGGCTTGGGTTATATCCTTTTTCAACTCTGACAAAAACACCGTAATAATTTTTTTTGTGGAGTGGTCGAATATTTAATTCAAATTGTGCCCAAATACTAATTGGAATTAAAAAGAAAAAAAGAAGCAGCCCTTTTTTTAAAGATCTCAGATTATTCATATTAGCCTTTAATGATATATTGGATAAGTGTTGCTCTTAAAGATCACTCTGTCCAACCGTTTTTAAATATTATCTATAAATGACGCCTGCGGTGGCTAAACAAGAAGAATTTTATGGGGAGAAAACTATAGTTCGTAAATTAATAACAAAGGAGATAAGTACCAAGTCAGAATTAGTTTAAGAAAGGGCTTTCTTATAAAAAAAGAACGCACTATTTGTACCTTGATTTAGTTGGACATCGAGTCCAACTAAATCAAAAAAGGTTTTTAAAGGGAGCGCAAAAAATAGATTTTCAAGAAAATCTATTTTTTGCGCTCCCTTTAAATCCCTTTTTTACAAATTTTGCCGTTCGATACGGCAAAATTTGTTATACGTTGTAAGGATTTCACGGTGTATAATTTTTATAAGAAAACCCTTTAGTTTAAGATTTCAGGGAGGTTATTTTTTTGAAGGAAAATAACGGAAAAAGAAACCGCTGAAAATTAAAGATAATTTTGTCTTGGTACTTAATTTAATTAATTCATATTTAGTGCCGAAAAGAAGTATCTTCTACTCAATATACTACTCAAAGATGTAGTTGCGATAATGGTTTAAATCGCTTCCAAACGCTATCCTCTCGATTAACGAATAAAGGGAATAAAAAAAAGCACGATTTTATAAAATCGTGCTTTTTTATTCCCTTTAAAACCTATTTTTTCTTTGCGAAAAAATCTATTATTAAATCCTAGTTACTCTCCTCCATTCCGAATATTAAGAATCGTTCCTGCTGCAGGGGCACAATCATCATCTACAATCGTATAAATATGATTATTTTCTGTATTGCCCATTCCATCAGCATCCCCTATCATTAATTGACTAGAGGTCCCTTGTGGGTTGGTTAAGTCAATCGAGAACGTTTCATCTGACTCTACATCAGCATCATCTATAATACTAATAATAGATGTTAAAACAATGATCTGTGGTGTGGTATAATCGCCTGCTGGTATATTAACCGTAACCGTAGTACCAAAGCTTGGAAGGTAGTCTACTCCTACGGTGGCGGTGCCTGGACTACTATTTAAAACCAGTTCTATAGTTGAGGCAGCAGTTAAAATACCTCCACTAACTGTTAAGGTTGGTAGATTGCCTCCAGTTGCTTCATCATCCATTGCTATAGAATCTGTAAATTCTACAAAAATAACATCATTTTGACAAGCGACCATGACGCCTGCATCTTGAAAATCATTCGTCCCTCCATTCGTTTGAGTAATGGTATAAGAACCAGAAGTAGTTGCTGCTTGCGTATCATCACTTTCTATATCATCGTCTAAACCATTCATGCCGACTTCACCAGCAGTTGTAGCTGCTAAACTATCGGTGACAGAGCCATCAGTTGTGAAACCTGTTACGCCTGCTTCGATTTTGTCGTAGCAGCCGTCGCCGTCGGAGTCGAGGTCGAGATAATCAAATATTCCATCTGAATCAGTATCACAATGTGTTCTGACTGTCGCACTAAAATCAATGGTTTGAATTCCAATGGGACCTATTCCATTTTTGTCTGAAAAACTTGACCCTATTTTGATTCCAGTTTCCAAATCTATATTTGGAAAGGGATTATAAGTTCCGCCACCTGGTATTATAAAAGGTAAAGCATCCTGCCTGCCTCCTATATTATCATCTACCATAAATTGTACATTCCCATTTACAAAATCAACCATGAACTCAGGATTTCCTTCATTAGCCCAAGGCTCCCAGATGCCATTATTATTACTATCAAATAAACCTCCTCCTTGAAATGCAGCTTGTGTTCCCCAATGTAGTTCATTAAATGAAGCGACAATCATATCATTGACTTCCAAATGATAACCATCATCTACAAAAGCTACAGAAAAAGAAATTGTAAAATCAGTAATGACCTCATTTGCCCCCAAAATTGCTTGAAGTGATAATTCCGACACATCTCCATACGCACCGTCAGGTGTAATATCAGGTGCGCCAGAAGGATTTCCTCCAAAAATTCCAGGTGTACTTGTGGTAAAAGAAGCTACACCTAAAGTATTATTATAATTTACAACTGGTGTCGCATAATTCTGCGTGACAGGTGTATAATTTATAGGTGTGTTTCCACTTTTTATACTTGTCCCTACATTAAATACAGTTGTCATTGATGAAGGAATTGCTGTTGCAAAACACTCATCCACATCTCGAATTCCATCATTATCATCGTCTATATCAATGGCATCACAGACACCATCATTATCAAAGTCAACGGTTGTACAAGGACAATCAGGTGCTTGCACCGCCGCACTTTGAGAATCATTCGTCCCTGTATTGGTTTGAGTAATGGTATAACTTCCAGAAGTAGTCGCAGCCTGCGTATCATCACTTTCTATATCATCGTCTAAACCATTATTGCCTACTTCAAGAGCTGTAGTCGCTGCCAAACTATCGGAGACAGAGCCATTGGTAGTAAAGCCAGTTACACCTGCTTCGATTTTGTCGTAGCAGCCGTCACCGTCGGAGTCGAGGTCAAGGTGGTCGGCAATACCGTCACTATCGGTATCCAATGGTCCGCAAGCCTCAAAAATAATTTGTAGTCCATCATTATTAGAGACAAAATCAGGTTGATTGTTATTGTTTAAATTAACAACTTCGAAAGAAAAAGAACTGTGCATTCCGTTAATTTTCATTGTTCCTGAAGCATCGATATTACAACTTTGAGAAGAAACATCTGAGCCAATATTCGCTGCACGCAGTATCCTATTATTAACTAATTCTAAGTCATTAGCTGATGAAATTAGATTGGCAGTTACATTATTTTGTAAAGTCCATTGAGAAGATGTTCGGAAATTACCTAAAAGCCCTCCAATTTGGGACCAATGTATTTTGGGTTCATTGACTTCAACTGAGTTATTATCAGCATCTAAAAATTCTACAGTAAATGTGCTCAAAAGCGGGCTTGGCTGTGAAGGCTGCCCTCCAATACTTATCCCCATTGATGGATTACCAGGTAGTGGTCCAAAATCGGAAGTATATCCCGTTGAGCACCCACTTGTACTAAAATTACTCGCTAACGGAAAAGACGCAGCATCCCAATAGTCCGTCACATCCGACATAGTGATTCTTACCTTAAAATTAGTTTCTATATTACTTTCCCAAACACCTCCTCCAATATCCATCCAAACACCTGTAATATTGCAGTCCATTTCATCTATATCTCGAATTCCATCATTATCGTCGTCTATATCAATGGCATCACAAATCCCATCTTTATCAGAATCAACTGTCAAACAAGGACAAGCTGGTGCTTGTACTGCTGCATCCTGAAAATCATTCGTTCCTCCATTCGTCTGCGTTATTGTATAACTTCCAGAGGTTGTTGCATTTTGTGTATCATCACTTTCTATATCATCATCTAAACCATTCATGCCGACTTCGCCTGCTGTAGTCGCTGCCAAACTATCGGTGACAGAGTCATTGGTCGTAAAACCAGTAACACCAGCTTCGATTTTATCATAGCAGCCGTCACCGTCGGAGTCGAGGTCGAGACGGTCGGGAGTACCATCACTATCCGTATCTATAGCTCCACAGATGACTACATTATCTAAGGCAACATCTGTACTTGATAAATCTCCAGTCGATGCATCATAAAATTCAATTATAGTAGAGGTAACTGAGGCAATAAAGTTATGACTTGGACTTGTGCCACCATTAAAAGTACCAATAGATGTCCCATCAATCCTTACATCTAAACTCGAATTACCAGATATCCCAACATGAATAACATCAAAATTAAGAGTATAGGCTTCTCCAATTATCGTTGACATGGATTGGTTTAAAATGCCATTTGCCGCGCCCCCTCCGCCATTAAATTGAGCAATACCACCTCCATATCCTACATTTCCTATTGTACCCCAATTATTTAAATCCGTATCAAAAGTTCCATTTATTATTAATCCGCACGAACTTTCGTCTATATCTCTAATGCCATCATTATCATCATCTATATCAATTATATCGCAGACCCCATCGTTATCAAAATCTGGATATTGACTATTACACGGACAATTCACATTAAAAACGCCTCCATCCTGAAAGTCATTCGTCCCTCCATTGGTTTGGGTAATCGTATAAGACCCAGAAGTCGTCGCCGCCTGCGTATCATCACTTTCTATATCATCATCTAAGCCATTCATGCCGACTTCAGCGGTAGTCGTGGCGGCAAGACTATCAGTAACAGAACCATTGGTTGTAAAGCCTGTTACCCCTGCTTCGATTTTGTCGTAGCAACCATCGCCGTCGGAGTCTAAATCTAAATGATCGGCAATGCCATCATTATCTGTATCTAGTTCCTGACAATCGTTTCCAACTGATTCTACCATTGAAGTTAAACCATAAGCACTATCATTACCACTCAAATCATATACTACTGTCGTACTAATTGTTCCAACAGGACTCGACGGTGGAGTAAAACTGTATATATTTCCATTTGAACTTCCTCCATAAAGTAAGTTATCTCCATTTGAGGTTAAACCAAATGTACTATTAGGCAAACTTCCCATATCTTGATGACTGATATAAGCATTATTCGCATCAATAGTTATTCTAAATAAATGTACATCTGTATTTTCTCCAGTTGGTTGCCATGATACATAAACAAACCCATTCAAGAAGATAAAATCGCCAGAAGCATCCCCGAATCCGAAATCATGCCATAATGCGGTGGTACCATCCGATGGATCTAAGTTCCAGATAGCATCAGAGTCAGACCCTCCAATATACGCTATTCCATTTTCATCAAAAGAGAGTGAATTAGGATCTGGATTACTTTCTGTAAAACCAATAGTTCCAACAGAAGTAAGATTACCGGTAGTCATATCCACTCGGTATAAATTTTTGCTATTAAATGTAACTGCATATAAAGTTCCATCTGGAGCAAAACCTATATCTCCAACTGTCTGTGCTGTGTTCAGGGTAACTATATCAGTTTGGGAAGGACTGCCATTAATATTACTGATTTGTATAACTTGACGATCTTCATCATTAACCCATATAGAGCCATCAAAAGATGGACAGAAATACCCTTCATCTTCATCTCGAATCCCATCATTGTCATCATCTATATCCTCCGCATCACAAACACCATCCCCATCTGAGTCAGGCAAACAAGGGCAATCAGGTGAATAGACCGCAGCATCCTGAAAATCATTTGTCCCTCCATTAGTTTGTGTAATCGTATAAGAGGCAATAGTCGTTGCTGCTCCTGTATCGTCACTTTCGATATCATCATCTAACCCATTATTACCTACTTCTGCAGCTGTAGTGGCTGCCAAGCTATCCGTGACAGAGCCATTGGTAGTAAAGCCAGTTACTCCTGCTTCGATTTTATCGTAACAGCCATCGCCATCTGAATCGAGGTCAAGATAATCGGCAGTACCGTCCATATCGGTATCTGTTGGAGACATGCCAATTACTCCATTACAAACTAATACATTAAACGCCTGATATGCTACGTTATCCACCTGAAGTGCTCCTGATCCATTATCCACACTTTGTCGGATTCTAATATATCTGGAAGTAGCTGTCAGGGTGTATTGTTTGATTTCCTCAGTAGTAATAACAGCCCAGGTATAATTTTGTAGATTGCTAAAAGTCGCTGCATCAGCAGACTCCTCAATACTCATTTGGTGTAAATTATTTGTCACCCTTGCTTCTATTTCTATGATAGTCCCTATCGGAACATCCAATCCTAAATCCATTACTAAATAATCTCCTGTTGCATTTAAAGCAGCTCTACTATTATCTGAATTAATAGCAGCAGCACTCCCTGCGCCCCCAATACTATTTTCATCATGAACACTTGCAGCGTTTCCACCTGGATCAGTAGAAAGGATAGCCCCATCACAATCGGTGTCATGTGCATCATCAATCCCGTCGCTATCTGTATCAACGCCTACTTCAACTGAGTAGCCCTCATCTACATCTCGGATTCCATCATTATCATCATCTATGTCAACATGATCACATACCATATCGCCATCAGAATCCAAACAAAATATTAAAACATCCTCTACTTCTCCTTCTGATGATGCTCCATAAGGTACATTAGCAGCTCGATTATCCGTACTCAAACGAAGTCGTAAAAAGAGATTATCATTTATCGTGATATTAGGAACATCAAAACTTGGGGTTTGGGTCGTTACGCCACTACTCGCTGCAATGATAATTTGAGTGGAACGCTCTAAAGTATCTAAAAAGTCGCCATCTGCATTCCAATCTATAAAAGCAGTCAAATAGGCTGTTGCGGCACTATTATTAGTTACTTCTACAGGGATGGTGTACCCCATTGCCCCTGAGGCTGGTTTGGTCAAAATCACCCCATCCATCGCATCTTCATCTGCTCCATCTCCTGTGGCAGTTGCATTTGCCAAAGTAGTTCCTTCTGTATCAGGCGCAGTTGTACCCAAATATAAACCTGTCAAAATAGTTGAAGCTGCTGCGACAGGAAGGGTGGTCTGATTTAAATCATAACTGGCTGGTGCATCTCCATAATCGTAAACTACGCCAGTAATATCAACTCGACAGTTTTCAACTGTTTGACAGTTATTGGCTGTGGAAGCAATAATGGATAAATCGACAAAGCCATTTGCTACATCCATCGCATTTACAGTATAATTAGTTGTTCCCGAATTAGGTGCTGAAAATGTTCCATTTGTCCCAGAAACCCATTGAGTTGTAGTTGCGCCTGTTACGGTATAATTTAAACTAATAGAAGCAGTTGCTGCTGTAATGGCAGCAGGACAAGTTCCACTTATTGTTGGATTGGCTTCGCCTGTAATACCTGTCGCATCTGTTCCTAAATTACTTTGGTTCGTCGTATTATAGCCTGTTGGGATATTATTTAATTGAGCAGATAGATTGGCTAAGCCTGTCCCTATTTCTAAGTCTATTTTAAAAGTGCTTGTACCGTCAGGTAAGGTATAGATAGCTAAAGTATTCATGCCACTTCCATTGTACAAAGCATTGGTTACTGCTGGATAACTGGGGTCAGTTGTATTAACAGCAGGCAATACCAAACCATTCGTCAGACTATAAGGTTCTGAAGCATACATCGTACCTGTTCCTGATAGATTTAAATCTAAATCTATCGAACTAAAAGAACCACCTGAATTATTTGTAATTGTAACGGTTGCAGTTGTGTAACTCTGTTCACAAACGGTCAAATCAGGAATATCTACTGCTATGGAGAGTAAATCTCCTCCAGAGCAAGCTGTTACAGTTCCTATTGTTACATCATCAGCCGTTTGCACGCCACCATTAAAACCGTTTAGACCGGTAGTTGTCCCTACTGTGAAATTATTATCAGGTGAAATACTTGGGTCTTGATGTGCAACATTTGTTTTATTCGCTACTAAATCAACACTAAAGTCATAGTTTCCTGCGGATGCAACAGAAACATCATAGGTATATTGCACCGTATAGCAATCACCTGGAGATAATACCTTTCCTTCATTATATTTTATAACCCAAAAATCACTACTGCCATAAGAAGCTTCGGTTTTATCCCCGCTAATCCCTGACGATGAATTCCCAATTAATATATAATCACCAGCTGAATTTACTTCAATACCGCCCGAAAAATCTGATGCTGACCCTCCAAAATTTTTCTGCCATTCGATATTCAAAGATTCGTCCATTTTTAACAACCAATAGTCATAACTACCTTGATTAGTCTCCGTTTTATCTCCTCCAGTTCCTCCATTGTTTGACCCCAACAGAACAAACCCTCCTGTAGGTACTTCATGCATGGCTGCAGCAAATGAAGCACTTCCGCCAGCACCACCAATACCATTATTGTTAGTTAAGGCACCTGTTGTACCATTCAAAGTAACTAACCATATATCTTGAGTTCCATTAAGTGCATCTATTTTATCTCCACTTATGCCAGATTGAGAAGCTCCACCTACAATAAAATCACCACTACTTGTTTCATAAATAGTATGCCCAAGTCGAATTACTTCGCTCCCGGATGCAATTAACGTATTCTGCCAAATAATCGTACCTGTACTTGACAACTTCAAAATCCAGTAATCGCTTGAAGAGGAGCTCTCTGTTTTAACCCCACTTATAGGGGATTGAGAATGTCCCGCTACTAAATAGCCTCCATCATTAGTTGTTTGGATGTGAGCTTCGGTATCATAATCACTACCACCATAAGACTGATCCCATAATTTATTACCATTTGCATCCACTTTTACTATCCAATAATCAGCATCTCCATAATTGACTGCGGTTTTATTCCCACTAATCCCAGAGAAGGAATATCCAGAAAGTATATATCCGCCATCGGATGTTACTTGGACATCTTGTAGAATCTCGCTATTTGATCCTCCGTATGCTTTTTGCCAGTCAATTCCTCCATTTGCATCTAATTTTAAAAGCCAATAATCATCATTTCCATAAGAAGCTTCCGTTTTATTACCGCTAATCCCAGAGTCGGAGTTTGCTCCTAGTATAACTCCACCATCATTTGTAGGAACCAATCTTCCTTTGAGTTCATCGCCAGTACCCCCAAAGGTTTTATCCCATAGAATATTACCTTCAGAATCTAATTTGACAACCCAAATATCGCGACCACCAAATCCAGCAGTCGTTTTATTACCTCCAATACCTGAACTGGAGTTTCCTGAAACGATATAATTACCGTCACTTGTCTGTACAGCATTAGCTCCGAAGTCCCCCTCCGCGGAGGTTCCCCCCAAGGTCTTTTGCCATTCTATAAAACGGCTGTCGGGTAAAACGTCCAGTATATCTGTATTGCTTAAAACAAAAGAAGCATTTGCATAAGGGGTAGGTGCTATAATAGCATCTGCATTGCCATTATTGCAAATCGTCATTTCATAAACCACTTCATCATTACAAGTTTGTCCTGTGTTATTGACACTCACATTTAATTTTGCTTGTGGTGCGCAAGTCCCAGCATCTGTTCTTGGATAGCTGTTACTAAAATTATTGCCTGTCCCTATTTCTGTATTTTCATTCAGTTGACTGCTGCTTAATTTATAGGTAAGCGGTGTGGCATTTGCTGCCAAAGCACCATCTATATTAACAACAGCATAAACCGTACTGGTAGATTCTAAAGCAACATTTGTTAGGGTTCCCATATAAGTCCCTCCACTAGAAGCAATTGTTTGCATTCCTAAATCTTCTGTAATCAAATGATTGGCAGCAGGAGTTGCAGGATCTGCATCATAAAACGCTATTTTTAAGTTGGCGTTAAAATCTATAGCACCTACATTCCTAATGGTATAATCAGCTGTAAAAGTACCTGGTCCAGGGACACAATCAGTAGCGTCAAAATCAGTTATCTCTGCTGTTAGATCATAATTAGGTACATAAGGAGGAGCATTACAAGCATTTGTGAAAATATTCTCTACTGAAGTGATTACGTTATCCTCTAAATCCTGATAATCTGTTGCTGAAAAATAACCATCAGTACTGGCAATGATATTCAGGTCTGAGCAAAGTGCTGCTGGTCCGATTGCCATAACGACAATGTAAAAGCCCTCATTTTTTAGTTCTAGTGCAATATCCAAGGCTCCTCCTTCAATTTGCTCACAAAAAGCATCGGTCATCAAAACCACTACTTTTGGTACAGTTCTGCCGGATACAGCGGTTCCATTCACTACTGCCTTGGCTTCCTGCATCGCTCTATAAATACTGGTTCCTCCTGATAAGGTTCGCGCTGCATATTCATATAATAGGACATCGCTTACTTCTGTTGTATAATTAGTTCCAGCAGAAGCAAAATTATAATGATGCCAAGTATTGGTATGTGCAAATTCACTAATAGAAAATCGGCTAGCGTCATTGGCCGTTCCTAAATCCCCTACTCTGGTTGCCATTGCCGAAATAAATGCCCTACTTTGGACATTTTCTACGGCGTCGACAGAACCACTTTGGTCATTGATAAAAAAGACGTCCATGCCGCAGGAGGCAGCAAGCATTGCTGCGCCTAAGCTTTTGGGAGCTTTTAGACCTGGCGCTTCAATATTCTCAACAATTTGGGCTTTCAATTGGGTAATAGCCTTACTAAAAAGACTCCTTGGCTGATTGTTTATGCTTTCCGCATGAAGGGACGGTAGGATAAGTAAGCCTATAAACAATAAGATCAACCAACTTTTAATTATTGTGTAGCTTTTAAACATAGCCAATTTTGACGAGTAGTCTTTGGTGTTCATGAGAACTAATTTTTAAAGTTATAAAGATTTAGCACCTATATATCCTTTTGGGTTTTAGCAGGTAAAAAAATTAAAATATAGCCGTTAATATTTTGGGTACTATTGGAAAATGTATCCAACATAGGGGGATGTAATGCTCGAACTATTGCTATTTTAATAGGTATATATAATGGAGGGGAAGACATTAAACCTAATACAATGGAAGTTCATAAAATATACCATAGTTGAAAGTGGTAGTTTGTTTTAACTACACACTTATGTAGTTTTCATATTGTTTTTGCTCCTTCCTCTCTAGTGACGTATCAGAGGTTGATCATTCGTTGAATGAATATTTTAGGTAAATCGAGACCTACGTTCTATTTCTTTGCGGTATCCGTTTATTGAATCCCGCACTTGGCATCTCGTCCCTTCGGGTTTAGAAGTTTACACTTCTTCCTGCTCTGAGTAGAAGGTTTTTTTTGGGCAGTTAAGGATATAGGAAAAATATAACCTACTATTCCGCAGCTTTAGGTGGTCTCCAGATACTCATCTCGAATCTACTTTTTAGCGCCTAAACGGCGTCTTTAGAAAGTGTATGGTTATAAGAAAAGAAGTAAATGTTCATAAGTTGGCAAGTTAATTGATTTGCATAATAGAATACATTGTGCGAATCAAGGGGCAATACCTTGATTATTCTTAGTTTCATTAAAATCTTCAAAGTAGAATTAGAGGGCGAAAAGAATTTAAAATTTTGCTTCTATCACACTGTTCGAGCGTCATTATTACTGTTCTTTTATATTCTTCTATCATTTTAGGCTATTCCTTTTTAACCCTTTTACATTAATTTTATTCTTTATCTTTCATTTTTCAAGGTCATACGGTGGCGAGAATGTAGGGTTTAGGGTTAAAAATTATTTTAATCAAAGATGAGAAAATTGAAAATAGCAATAATTGAGAGTGGTGTAATTCATCTAGATAAATTCAAGGATATTTTTAATAGATCAACGTTTGCAGAATGCATAATGGCGGTAGATTCTATAGAAAAATTTTTGAAATATCAGCAACCCTTTATGCAATTAGATTTGCTCTTTTTAGCAGATGAATTAAATGGGATATCAAGTATGGAAAGAATAGGGAAAATCAAGCAAGCAATACCAGATACGGCGATTATAATGCTTGGAGATAAAGCTGTTGTCAAAACTATAATTAAGGCTTTGAGGCTCGGAGCTACGGGCTATTTGCTCAAGAAAATATCCGTAATAGAATTAGACCGACAACTGATCCTTATAAAGGAGGGAGGGGTAGCTCTTTCTCCTACGATTGGTCGAATTATTATAGAATATTTTTCTCCACAAAATCAATTGCCAAAAGAACAAAAAAAACATCGTCTTAGTAATAAAGAACAACGAATTACTAACCTATTAGTAGAAGGGTTGACTTATAAGGAAATTTCCAATAACCTTCATATTAGTGTAGATGGTGTTCGGTATCACATAAAGAATATTTATAATAAACTCAATGTTAATTCTAGATCGGAAATTTATAAAAAAATAGTATCTGTTTAAAATATATTACAGGTTATCTAAATGTATAATTGTTGTTAAATTGGCATCAAAGTTGATATATATTATGCATTTATTCAATCCTCTTATTCAGCCTTGTCAATTAGAGTATGTCTTTTTTACCTTGCATGTAGTATGATAATTTGGCAAATAAAATGAAGCTACCTACGGGGTATAATCTCGCCTTAAAAATAAGTGCAGAAGTTTGTAAAAAGGACAGAAATATTTTTATAACTTACCAAAAATAATCAAAGAGAAAAGACTGGCGATTTCCATCTTTAATTTGTTATACTTTCGCTTAAGTAAATATGATAGTTAGAGACATAAATTATATTGCTCTTTTAATTAATAGCCCCTATAGGTAATAATACATTGAGAATGTCAACATTTCTTAATCATCAATGTTAACTACCTAAATTAATAGCGAATGTAGTATTACCCAAACTGTTATGAAATTATTCAAAATTGGCCTTATAGATAGTAGTGTAAAAGAAATAGCACATTATGAAAATATGCTTACCAATTCTAGCCTAGCAGAATGCTTACTGACGGCAAAATCAATAGATGATTTTTTAGAAAACTATGACCCATCTGTAGCCCTAGATATTATTTTGTTAGAGATTAGCATATTAGGAAGCAAACAAATTTCCGTTTTAAATAATCTATTTCCTAATATAGAAATAATCGTATTGACTCATACAATGGAGGAAAATTTATTGCTTAATACCTTTAAATTAGGGGCTAGGGGTTATTTAATAAAGGGATTTTCATTAGAAGAATTAGAAGATCACTTAATAAATATTCAAAATGGTGGTGTTGCTTGGTCTCCAATAGTTGCTACCCAGGTAATTAAATATTTTTCTTCGGATAAAGAGAAACCGAACGAAATATAAGGCTGAAGAAAGAAAAGCATAAAATAGCCATAAAAATTATACATTAAGTGGACATCAAGACATTTAGGTTTTAAATTAAGTTAATCTATTGTTGTAGAGCATCTATTGGCATAGAGATTGGGATACATTATTAATATAATGAATATATTTGTGTTTAAATAAAATTATCACTACTCCTAGTAAACAATGGTTCGTGAAGATTTTAAAAGAAAGATCTAATTTGTGACAGGCGTGAATTTTTGGCATAAAAAAGGTAAAAGTCATAGTTTAGTAGCGACTAAACAAACCAAACAGACTTTTACCAATGAATGTAAAAACACTCACGGCAACAATATTGGGCAATATGCCTGACATAGGCAAATGGCAAAGCGATTTTTTACAAGAAAATTTTGATTTGCAATGTAAAATGCGTGGGCGACACAACTTTCTAAACATGTGTCGCTATTCCGATTTTAATGAAGGAACATTCCATAATAATTATGGCAAGGACTTTAATTTTTTTGAGTTCAACCGATTATTAAGTGAAGCCTACTGCTCAAAAGAACGCATAAACGCTTTTGACCCAAGCTATATTTCCAAAAGTGGAAAACATACGCCTGGTGTTGGCTACTATTGGTCTGGTTGTGCAGGTCATAATAAATGGGGTTTAGAAATTGGTGGCTTTGCAAGTGTCGATATTATCAATAATACTGCAATGCATTTAATGGCTAACCAAACTCTAAGTGAAGGCGACTATTCTAGTTTGCTCGTTTATTATGCTGCTTTAGTCTGTTTTCATGCGGAAAATTTAAAAAAAATCTCAAAATACCTAGCAGTAGATGCTTATTTCTCAAGATTCCCTTTCATTAATGAAGTTTGTGCTACGGGATTAGAAGTCATCAGTCGATTTCGAGACGATGCTGACTTGCTTTATCCTTACGTTGGACCACATCCAAAAAGGAGAGGGGCAAAAACTAAGCATCTCGGTAAATTAGATCCTAGAAATCTAGACCCTGCTTATTTTACTTGTTGTATCGAAGAAGAAGATTATCGAATTTTTGAGGCAACATTATTCTCAAAAGCTTTGAAAAGGCAAATTCGAGTAGCTATTATGCACGTTTATAAAGCAGATGGTTCCATCAAATTGCATAAAATCTTTTTCTCAACCGATTTAGCTTTATCAGGTATTGATATTTATTGCTACTATAAAGCTCGGTTTCAAATCGAGTTTTTATATCGAGATGCTAAACAGTATGTTGGTTTAGAGCATTGCCAAAGTAAAAGTGAAACGAAATTACATTTTCATTTCAATACCGCTTTGACAACTGTTTCTTTAGTAAAAGCGATTTACCATTTAAGTCAGCCTATAGAACAAAGAACTCCTTTTTCTATGGCGGACGTTAAAACCCAATATTTCAATGAACTGATGTGGAATTTAATTATTCAAGCGTGTGGCATTTCCCCACACGAACCGAAAATTATTGCCATCAAAGAAAATGTCCTGAATTTCGGTAAAATCAGGGCTTAATTGTTTCACGAACCATTGAGTAAAAGAACAATAAGTTAATTCTAACCTCAAACTTAAATCCTTATGGCTAAATTAAAAATTGGAATAATTGAAGATGATGAGATGATTTTAGAGCGTTATAGAGGATTTATTAACCAATCTGAGTTATCTGAATGCATTATAGCTGTAAATTCCGTTGAAAAATTTTTAAAATTTTGTCGTCCATTTATGGCGTTTGATTTAATTTTATTGGATATAGGGCTTCCAGGAGTTTCTGGCTTAGATGGAATTGAATTAATAAAGAAAAAAATACCTGATGTAGAAATTGTCATGTTTACGATTATGGAGGATAGTGATGTCATTTTTAAGGCACTTCGGAGAGGAGCAGTAGGATACCTAGTAAAAAACTTATCAAAAGTCGAATTCGAACGCCAATTATTATTGATTAATCAAGGAGGTGTTGCCATTTCTCCTTCTATAGCTCGAAAAATTGTAGATTACTTTTCCCCAGTCAAACAACTTTTTTCTTTTAGAAAGAAAGAAAAATTGACAAAAAAAGAAAATCTGATAGTTAGCCTTTTGATCGAAGGATTAACTTATAATGAAATTTCCGAGAACATAGACTTAAGCGTTAATGGGGTTCGATACCACATTAAGAATATTTATAGGAAACTTCAAGTTAATTCTAGAGCAGAGATACACAAAAAGTATACAGGAGAAAGTTAACAAAAATATGCCTATCTATTCGTTGAGAATAAGACGCTACTAAACAAGCTATTGCTACTTTCAAATAGTATCTAAGACAAGAACAACTGAAAAACTGTTATCTGCTTTCTTGAAAATTAAATTCCCACCAATTTTTTTTGCCCTGCGTTTCATGCTTTTTAGTCCCATCTGGTTTCCATCTGCATCTACTAGATTCTGTTGGAATTCGTTATAAATAGTCAGAATATATTGATTGCCTGTTTTCACAAATGAAATATCGACTTTTGGTGAGCAGCTATGCTTAATAATATTCTGTACAGCTTCTTTGAAAATTAGTAAGATGTTTTGTCTTTGATTTATAGACAATTTCAATGAATCTTCAACTCCTGACACCTTCATTTTGTATGGAATTTCAAGGGGAGCAAAAATATTATTTAAATACCCTCTCATACGATCAATAAGGTGTTTAAATTGCTCTTTTTCTTTATTTAAGGACCATACAATATCACTCATATTGGATACGGCTTCTCTACTCATGTCAATAATATTTCCTATTTCTTTTTCTACTTTTTTATTCGAATTTTTTTCTTTTACAAAGCCCGCTAGTAATCTAATATTAGTTAAAGTACTGCCAATATCATCATGCAAATCTTCCGCTAATTTCGTTTTTAATTGTTCTATTTGCCTAATTTGATAGAGCCTAAAATAAAATAGAAGATATAAAATAGAAGATATAATGAAAAGCGGAAGAAGAAAAAACCATTTAGATTTATAAATTGACTGTTGGACATTAATTGGAATAGATAAAACATCTTCTTTCCACATACCATCAGAACCAGAAGCCATAACTTTTAAATGATAATTTCCTGTAGGTAAATTGGTATATCGAATGGTATTGGAATTATCATGATAAATCCAATCTTCGTCATAGCCCTCTAAATAAAAAGCAAATCGATTGTTACTGGGATTGAAGTAATCGGTTAAAGTAAAGGACATTTCAAAAAACTTTTCATTAATACCTATAGAAACGATTTTCTTAGGAGACAAATTAAAAAATTGTTCTTTTAATTCTTTTTCTTCTGAATCGTACTTAATTAACTTTGAAGGAAGCAATTTACTATTCGTAGTAACTGTATTAATGGTAGTAGGAGCAATAGCTGTAAATCCATCAATTCCTCCAAAGTATAACTTCCCTGAACGGGTTTTTAAATAGGCATGGGTATTAAACTCGTTACTACTTAATCCATCTTTTTCATAAAAATTAGTAAATTTCTTCTTTTGAATATCAAAACGACTTAAGCCATTATCTGTTGCCATCCAAAGCGTATTGGGTTCTGCCTGAAGAATGCTATAAACTCGATTATTACAAAGCCCTTCGTTAGTTGTATAGGAATGGGTTTGGTTATTTTTTAAATCTAAATGTATTAGTCCTCGTTCTCTACTGCCTAACCATAAACTTTCGGGTTGATCCGAATGAATGAAATAAATACAAGGGCTTGGAGCAAATAAATTCTCCTTAAATATTTTTACTCCTTCAACCGACTTATCTGGTTTAATTTTAAATAACCCAACTCTTGTGGCTACCCATATTATTTGATTGGCGTCCTGATAAAAATGATAGATTTTTTTTCCTTGAAAAAAAGGAGTATTTTTATTATCGTGGAACTCTTCCACTTTATTATTTTGATTTAAATCTAAAGTAAAAACAGAGTTCCCCGCTCCAATCCAATATAAATTAGTATTACTTTGTTCTTGAAATAATGTTTGGTAATGTTTGCCTACGTATTCAAAGCGAGGGTCCTCTTTTTCTACCCTACTAAATTTTTCGGAATTTAGGTTAAAAAAGTATAATCCATTTCCTTCTGTCCCTAATAGTAACTGGTCTTCAGATAATACTTTTATAGAACTAACATAAGGCTGATTTTTCTGATGAAAAATCTTCAATTTATTCAGTTGAGGATTATATTTAATTAATCCTGAATAGGAACCTATAAAAATATCTCCACTATTCGTTTCCACCATTCCTCTAAGGCTTACTTTTTTTAAATTTGAATCAGTAAAGAAAAAATCATTAGAAGGTTTTATTTTAAAAATGCCAAACGTTGTTCCTACCCAAATCAGACCATCTTCGCTATAACTTACACATTTAATGTCTTCTACATAATCCGACAAATGAAAATTTTTACTGATAGATTCATTTTTACTAATGTGTGTTCTAATGGTAGTAGATAATCTAGTAAATAACCAATGATCAATTAGTGGAATAAATTCCTTAGAGGTATTGTCTAAATTGTATATTAAATCTTGGTTAGACCAAGATAAAGTAAAGAGTTCTCCTTCTGTATTTTTAATGAACTTACTTGGAGCATGTACACTATTAAAGGCATTGCGAACATCCAATTGTTTACTAATTTTATGATACTTAATTCCATCATAATAAATTTGGATAACGATATTTTTTCCTGTGGTTAACCAAATATTTCCGTCTAAATCTTCTTCAATATCTACTATATTTTCATTTCCATCATCATATTTTAGCTCAACATACTCTAATACGGGATTATGAATATCTCTTATTTTACAAAGTTTACCACCATCGCTTAACCAGATTGTTCCATCTTTTGCTTCTTTAATTGCTTTTATAAAATAGACTTCTGAACCTTTTGATTTAAATGTTGGATCTTTTGCGTGAAGTATGATTCTATTCGTCCTGTTTTCAAAATCAAGTATATTAAGCCCATTACTTGTACCTACCAGAAGTAATCCTTCTTTTGTTTCTTCTATATCAATAATGTTACTACTAGATAATTGAATTGGACTAGACTCAGAAATATTAAAACGGATGAAATCATAGCCATCATAGCGATCCAATCCGAATTCTGTTCCAATCCACATTATTCCCTTAGAATCTTGAAAAATCGCTTCTACATGTCGATGAGATAGGCCATCTTCGACGCCAATAAACTGTATGTTTTTTGGATTATTAGCAGAAACTGGATTTATTAAAAGCGAGTTTAGAATGCAGAAAAATAACGAAAATATAAAAGTTCGATTATTGAGAAACATAGCATTCTGTATATAAATTAATATTTGAAAAGTATTTTAATTTGAAATTTTAAGATGGAAGGCTAAATTTCGAAAGAAATATGCTTCCAAAGATACAATATTTTTATGTGCTATTTAAATCTAAAATAATCGCTGTATTATCAATGTCTATTATGATAAAAGGTTTGCTATTTTTTGTGGGAAGAAGGTATAAAACCTATATTTATGATAGGAGCTATATTATACAACATAAGCCATCCCATAAGTAATCTGCTACAGACATTGGGTAATATTTGTTCTAACCCAATACCCGAAAAAATTGTTACAAAATTGGGGATGACTTACGTTGAAACTAAGTTATTAACGATTATTATGATTTTTTATAGGGGGAGATTCGTGGTATTTTTTCTAATACTATTTACTTTTAACATATAATCAAGCATGATAATATCTCTCGTCAATAATTTTACCATTTTTCCACTTTGTCCGTACTACTTGTTCGAAACGGTGTTTAGTACCATCATTTGTATCAAATGACATCACGGCCTCATAAAAAGAAGTATCTCCCGCTACAGCTGGTCCACTTTTTACTTCATACCCATGAAAGGCAGTTACCGTTGCTAATAAATCTTCTTCTAATTTTATACAATGAGTTTTGCCCTCTTTCGCTGGATTATTTCCTTCCCATAACTTCACGTTATCATCCAAATAAGTATCCATTGCTTTGATGAATTCACCTTTCTCTAATAATGCTAAGACATTTTTGACATTGACTAAAATTTCTTGCTCTTGATTGGCTACTGCTGACATAATTTTATTGTTTTAAATGTTTTGAAATCGTTTTTATTATGATATAAAGATATCCTTTATTTTAAGTGACTTTAGGGGATATTTTTCCCTTATTAAATTTTCTAGTTCTTTGGAATTTATCTCATCAAATAAATAGTTCCTAAACAAACCAAAAAATAGCCAACTAAACTACCTGCACCTGCGTAATCTTTGGCGACTCGTTGTCCAAAAAATAAGAATAAAATGGATATAGCGGACAATTGTGCACCGATTAACCCTAATTGGGTATCATGGCTTAAAACAATTTGGAGGATACCTAGAAGAGAAACAATACCAGTAGCTACTTCTAAAATAGTAATAACGGGCATTAACATCCCTACTGTACCATTCAGCAGACTCTTTTCGAAATGGCTTTTGAAAAAAATGTAATTCTCTTTATAGTTAAAAACTTTATCTAAGCCAGCTTGCAAAAAAAGAATGGCTAAAAACGATAAAAGTAATAATTGAGCAAAAGTTGTTGGTCTGAATAGCTGTTCCATGATTGTTTGATCGTTTTTTTAAATAAATTTTAGTAAATAAAATCTCATCTTACCCCTTTAGGTAGTCCTTAATTCCATAAGCTGACAATATTCCTTCTCCTGTTGCTGCGGCTACTTGTGCGATTGCTCCTGCTCGACAATCGCCCGCTGCAAAAATTCCTTTAACAGAAGTTTGCCCCATACCTTTAGTTATAATAAAACCACGTTGGTTTAGATCAATTAATTCTTTAAAAAGTTGGGTGTTTGGAATAAGTCCTATAAAAATAAAAGCACCATCTGCCGTAATAATTTCTACTTTTCCGGAAACCGTGTCTTTTACTTTCAGTCCTTTAAATAAACCATCATCCGAGGCAATAAATGCTATAGAGTTTTTATTGGTAAGCACTTCGATATTATTGATAGACGGTAACTTTTCCAGATAAGTCTCTGTAGCAGTTAATCGGTCAATATTGGTGATGATTTTTATGCGTTTAACGAAACCTGATAGGAAGATACTTTCCTCTATAGCAGAGTTACCACCACCAACTACAATGATTTCTCTATCTCGATAAAAAGCCCCGTCACAGGTGGCACAAAAATGAACACCTGCTCCAATTAATTCAGATTCATTTGGAATGCCTAACGTCCGATAAGTTGACCCTGTTGCTAAAATGGCGGTTCGCCCGATATACGTAGTTGTTTTGGTTTTTATATGAAAAGTATCTGCAATTTTTTTAATATTAACTACTTCTTCTCCTGTTTTGATAGTAGCGCCGTATATTTTAGCGTGTTCTTCCATTTTGCTCATTAATTCTGGTCCAGAAATAGAAGAAAAGCCTGGGTAATTTTCAATCTTTTCCGTCAAAAAAGCATTTCCTCCAATATTTTTCTTTTCTAAAATTAAGGTATCAAAACGATCTCTTTGCGCGTAAATGGATGCGGTTAGCCCTGCAGCCCCACCTCCAATAATGATAGAGTCATAAACTTTGGTTTCTTTTTGAACATCAATGCCTAAGACTTTTTGCAAAACCAAATTATCTGGATTGCTGTAGGGTTTATTATTAATAATTATGGTTGGAATAATGCGTTTTCCCTTGTTAATTTTTGCTACTTCTTCTGTTGCCCATTCGTGTTCATCGACATCAATGAACTGGAAAAGAATACCATTGTCTCTTAAATAACTTTTCGCTCGACGGCAATCAGGACACCAATTTGCTCCGTATAAAATAACTCTTCCAACTTCATTGATACCCAGAGCATCTGCCAAAATTTGATTTTCTGGATTCGTGTAAAGTTTTTTACCAATGAAAATAGTTGGGATTATGCGCTTACCTTTATTAATCATCTCGACTAGCATGGTAGCAGATTTATCCAAATCTACATCAATAAATTCAAATTTAATATTATGTTCTTTTAGATAAGATTTTGCTCGACGGCAATCGGGACACCAATCTGCCCCGTATAACTTAATATTAATCATAGGTTTGTTAGATAAATTATAGGTTTAGGAAAATAGTAATACAAGTTCTAGATAAAGCTTTCTATTCTTCGTTATCTTCTAATTTATTATCGCTATCTAAAAATTTTCTATAGACTTCGGATCGAGATTTTACTTGAAGTTTTTTATAAATATTCTTGATGTGGTATCGTACACCGTTAATTGACATATTTAAGTTATCTGAAATTTCATTATACGTTAATCCATCTATTAGTAAGTTGACTATCTGATTTTCTTTTTTGGATAGTTTATTTTTATTATGCAAAGAAAAGTATTGCTTATTGGGAGAAAAATACTCTATAATTTTTCTAGCAATTGGAGGGGATACTGCTACCCCACCCTGTTGTATTAATAAAAATTGACGCTCTAACTCAACTTTAGAAAGATCCTTTAAAAGATAACCTACTGCACCTAGGCGTAACGACTTAAAAATCACGTCTGAATCTTCCACTATAGTAAACATGATAATATCAACGTTAGGAAGTTTATTTTTGATTAATTCAATTCCTTCTAAACCAGAAATACCAGAAAGGTTTATATCTAATAAAATTAAATCAAATTCCATAAATGGGCGATAAAATTTCAAGAATCGCTCTACGGAATCTACAGCTATTACGCATTCTGATAATTCGGATTGATTGATATAATCTCTATAGCGTTCTAAAATTATCTCATTATCTTCAATTATTCCAATTTTAAGTTTGCTCATAATGTCTTTAACCGATTACAAATAAAATCTACGTCTTGTAGAATCAATGACTTTTCCTAATTTTTTTTGGTAAAATCGATATGCTATATTTGAGAAATTGGATTATTTTAGGATGGCGTTTGTGTAGTAATATTTAGTAATTCTTTTAATAAGAAACCTCGCCTTAATACTTCTCTCAATGCAATTTTTTATCATTAAATTCTTATTGACCCCTAATTTTAAATAATAGTTAATCTAAGTTGTGCTAAACCAGCCCGTTCCAGTCTCGTTTAGCCATTTGGATTTTCCGCAACTTAGCTTAGTAGTCAGTCCAGTTAATACTGTCGGTATCTTTTGATAAAATATTGCCGATAACTTCGTTAAAATTTATTTCCGTAGCGACGGCTATGCAAAGAAATTTTGCCTCGTTCTCGACAAATTTTATGTCAAAACCTACCCGACACTATCAACTTGACTGACTACTTAGTTAAATGAACTTTAGGTTCTTACGTAAATCTCAAGACTAACAAATTGTCGATATTTTTTATATTCAAATTCAAATTCAAAATTCCCTTTGTAGCAGGTTTAAAACTTGAGTTTGAACTTTATCTAGTTCCTTTCAAATTATATCTTGCGTTTTCTTGACAAGATTTATATCCAGAGTATTGATTATCAACAAGTCAGAAGTATGACATGTTGATAATCGGATTTCTGACCTATATGATACTGGCTTTGCCAGATTAGGAATATTTAATTAAAAAAAAAACAACCTTGGCTAAGTTCTGAACATTTAAAAGAAAAAAGAAGGAGAATTGAAGAATCTATTTTTTTTCGTACCTGAACTACATGGGTGTGTAGTTATTGTGTTGTCTTAAAATTGGTATACAAGAAAGGACGTGGTAAGAAGGATAATTCGAAAAACATTTTAAGGTCGATATTAGGAAACGATACTTAAGTGTATGCTTTCATTCCTTATTTGGTAAAGCCTGAATTATTTGATAGAAATAATATAATTAGCATTTAAATTCTTATTCTGAGGGTGTGCGAGAATTGTATTAAATAATAGACTTGAGCGATCATTATTTGGTCCTTGAAAAATTACAGAGCCATCTAGATTAAAATCTTTTTGGGTATAACCTTTAGTAATGTAATTTGTTAAATAGTGGCTATTATTATCATCCAAAATAACGTGTAAAAACATATCAAAAGGATCATTTTGAGGTCCTTGATATATAATTCGACCATCCCCATTAAGGTCACCTGACCATTGGGCTTGTACCTTACCCAGTTGAATATTGGGGTAATTACCATTTGTTGCAGTAAATGCATCTCTAAAATCTAGTTGAGGAATATTATTTAAAGAAAAAAGATGAGTATTTTTAGTAGTAATGCCAATATGATTTCGATGCCGAACAGTAATATAATAGTCACTAAATTGAACGTTCGTAAACACAATTAAAGAATCTCCAGATGGAGATATTATATCTCCATCTCTTTGAATTAATCCACTACTAGTAGCTATTATATTATTAATATCATTAGCACTTTTTAGTTCCAGTAACACCCAATCTACAATAGCATTTGGTCCTGCCGTTTTTAAAAGATTGGAATCTAAGATTTCACCTCCACCTGCACCAAAATGTTGAAAATTGGCTAATTCAGTATAAGGCTCTTTACTAGGTATTAATCCTTTTTTGCGTAAATCGTCTCTCATTAACCCTTCTTCTTTACTTCCTATTAAAGCACCTTGTAAAAAGGATTGAATTTTAACAGCAACGCCTTCACAAGAAATTTGCTGTGTATAACTCACTTCATTTCCACATTCATCAATTGATTCCCATTTACGATCCGTAATCAATTGTGCCCCATCGAATTGACTATGTTCACTATAGGCTAATCCTACTGTATTATCACAGTTATCCACGGCGATTATATCTGTCCCAATCACCAATCCATCTGTTCCAGAATCACAAAAATCTGGTGTGTAGAGGGGAATACTTCCTTCTAAAACTAGGTAGGAAATCGTTGTGTTATTAGGTGTAGAGTTTAAATAATCCCATTCCTGAATTTGCAATTCAAAACTATATGGAAAGGTATTTCTAACTCGATATGTTAAGGGGAAACCTTCAAAATTATTAGCACTAGTTATGATTACTATGGGGTTATTATAGGTATGATTTAATATGATTTTTTGCCAATTAGCATCAATCATAGTAGTTCCAATTTCCCCTATTATTTCCCCTGATTTACTTGTTAAATCTCCTGTTTTTTCTATAGCCAAATAACCAACTTTTTCTAAAGTATGGGCTACTTCAGTATCCCTTGATACTTCTTCTACTAATTGCATCCTCACACTAGTGGTGTTTAAATTTTCATATTTTATAACGGAAGGATCTGACTCATTTGTAGTTTGTAAAGCAGTAAATAAAGTTGGAACGGAAGAAAAACTGAATGGAAAATCTATACTTTTAAGTGTTGAATCTATTTCTACATAATCAGCAATTAAAGGAGTTACCCCTTCTTCAATTCCCGATTCTATTGCTATCCAAGCAATATTTTCTCGATTATGAATGCCATCATTTTTTTCTTCTTCTTGAAGATGAATATCGAACTGAGCTTTAGAAACTTTTCTAATTTGAGGAATGGCAGGACTCATTTCTTCATTAGTGATAATTTGACTAAATACTAGTGGTATAGTCTCAAAATCAATTGGAAAAGGGATTGTTTTCCACCGTTCGTTTGTAAATTCAGCTATTCCTCCGATTAACCTTTTCCCATTTGGTAAGGTATAGATTCTGAAAATATCAGGTGCAACAACATCTTGAATATCAATAACTTGAAATTCAGAATTAGTGTTTCCACATACATCTGAAGCAGTCCAAGTTCGAGTTAAGGTATAATCATATTGACTACAACCATCCTCCCCTTGTGTACTTGTTTCATCTAAATTAATTCCGATTCTTGGACAGTTATCAAAAGCAGAAACCAACCCTGGAGCTGGAATTTGTTCATCACAACTTAAGGTTAAACTTTGGGGTATATTTACCAAACTAGGTGATTGCTCGTCGTTAAAAAATAAAGTAACAATTGCTGTATCACAAATGGCAGTATTCAAATCACAAATTTGATACGAGAACTGATCAAAAGTACATTCAAATATAGTTGGAGTATAGGTAAAAATTCCATTATTTGCTATTTGAGTAATTCCTTTATTTGATGGTTTCACTAAACCATAAAGAAAATTATCTGAATCGGTAAAATCATTTAGGGCTAAATTATTACCGTAATTTATTCCTGGACAAATTGTGTAATCATTATCATTCGCTATTATATTTGATGTGGTAAAGGAATGTGCTATGAAAGCAAAATCAACCCCTATAATATCCATTAAAACAGATACTTTTTGAAATATAGAATATTGTGCTATTAAAATATCAGATGCTGGTGTGTCTCCTAGTTGAGTAGTCAGAAAAAAAGAATCTAAGTCTATTTGCTCTTTACTAAAATCAATGATATAATTACCCTGAGGTAGGAAGGGAAAACGATAATTACCATCTTCATTAGTTGTAATACTTCCTAATTTAGTCCCTTTATCATTAAACAGAGCGATTATTAGCGAAGATAGTTGTTCCTCTCCTCCAGTATTGCACCTACCATCTTTACTTCCATCATCGATACATACATTCCCTGACAAATTAAATTCTCCTGTTAAACGAAATCCGAAATCTAAATCAGTTAAACAGTCCTCCTGATTACACCAATTATTATATGAGGGTAATACTTTTCCATCAGTTAAAGTAAAATTAGTAATATTTAAAATTCCTCCATCCGCATCATAAGTAGGGGTATAAATAGTTGGATCATAATGAGCGATTAATTGCCAATCGCAATCTGGTAATTCATCAAAACGAAAAACACCTAATGCATCTGTAAAAATTGTATCTCGATAACCCCCAGGAGGAATTAGAATACCATTCATTAAAAGCGGACTCAAATTACTAAGGCAGATAGACATATTAGGAATTCCAAGTTCCAATGGATCTTGAATACTATTGGCATTAATATCCAACCAAACATCATTCTCTAATTCAATTTGTTGACTGAGTCCGAAATTTTTGTTAGATATCACGCCACTATTTCCTACAAAAACAGCTGTCTCTATATTGTCAGTTGTATAATAATTATCAAGCGCAATCGTATTGGTATCTGTCGTAACAACTAGGTGAGTAATAGTTCTGCCTAAAATTGCTTCATCAATGGTATAAGTATAATGACCAAAAATATTGGTAGTATCCATATTAAGTAAAACATCACTTCCATTTACGCTGCCATCTTGGTTAATGTCCTCATAAATAAACACTCCTACCCCATTGATGCCAAGTTCCCCATTATTTTCTAAACCATCTTCATTAGTATCTGCAAATACTTTTCCGTTTATGATTTTCATTCCATTGGTAGGAGGGCAAATAGTAATCGGTGTTCCAACTGACAAGTTGGAACAATTTGCTTGAATGTCTGCTATCAAATTGCCAGGGGTATTTCCTGAAATATTATCTATTGTTTTAAAGTTTAATGCATAAAGTAAATATTTCCCCGCTACTACATTATTAAAAGATTCTATAGGACTAACATGTTGAATGACGTTATTCGTGTCTGTTAAAAAATATTGTGTAGTAAATAAAGGAGAAATAGTAGAATTGATATAATCAAAATAAATCGTTCCTTCACAAGCATTACAATGAAGGGTATCGAAAGAAGTTAAGGCAATAGATATATTATCTGACTTTGATGCCATTGCTGTATTTCCAAGAAGAAAAAATAATAACCCAGTAAATAGAAGAACAAAACTTGTTCTATTACATTTCATAATTTATAACAATTGAGTTGCTGTAGTTCATTTTATTATTAGGAGGGAAAGAATAAGTAGCTTTATTAAACAAATAAGCATTCCTAGAAAAATAAAAAGAGGCTTTTTTAGGAAACAAAAACACTTTTCTTAATACATTTTGAAGAGAATGTAATAGCGTAATTTTATTTTTGCTTTTTAAGTCATACTAATATTTTATTACATTAGTTTTTAAATTATAAAGTATTGATTTCTAGATATAAAACAACTTTGTCTTAATAATGATTTTATGAAAAAATTATAAGATTTAATCAATACAAATATAATAAAAAATACAATAAAATGCTTGTTATTAATAATGCAAGCTGGGAATTTTTTAGATAAAAAATGGATGTACAAAAGAGGTCGTAGGAAATTTGAAATTTAGCAGAAAATTAGAGCCTATTTATATAGCTCCTTCATTAAAAAAAACTTTTACCTATTCTATTTTTTTAAAGGGTTTATTTGTTAAAAAACAAAATTCTAAAAATATAATAAGTGTTAAAAAGATGATAATTGACCAAAACATTTGTGCTGTTTTTTTGTAATTAATGGATACGATTTAATCTTTTCAAAAATTAATTAGATTTTTCAATATTCCTTCCAGAATATTTATTATGGATTTCTGCCCTAGAATTTACGCCCAGTTTTTTATAAATATTTTTAATATGATAACGTACTCCATTTATACTTATATTTAGTGTTTCAGAAATTTCACTGTATGTTAAGCCTTCCAGTAATAAATTAGTTATCTGATTTTCTTTTTTAGATAACTTGTCTTTATCATTTGATGTAAAGAATGATTTGTTGGGAGAAAAATATTCCAGTATTTTACGCGCAATAGGCGGTGAAATTGCTGCTCCACCTTGACGTAGTAAAAAAAGATGCCGTTCTAATTCCACCTTAGATAAATCCTTAAGTAAATATCCTTCTGCGCCTAATCGGAGTGTTTTAATGACTGTTTTAGTATCCGAAGTAGTAGTAAATATAATAATATTTGCCGCTGGAATCAGTTGTTTAATTTTTTCAATCCGTTTAAAATCGAAACTTCCAGGATCTCCCAAATCTAATAGAATCACCTCCAATTGCATAAAATCCCGATAGTATTTTATGAATTTTTCAAAAGAATTTACGGCTAAAACACATTCTGAAAATTCTGAAATGGATAAATAACCTTTATATCTATCCAATAAATTTTCATCGGATTCAATAATTCCAACCTTTAGTGCCTCCATGATGTAAGTCATAATTATTATTTGTTAAAACTCTTCTAAATTATCTCTTGAAGAGTTACTATAGTTTTATTAAAAAAAATTAAAGTTTGTTTATTTAGCTAAATCGTAAAAAGGAGCGGAGGGAGTTCCTTCTAAAAATTTACCGGTTAAACAATTCTTATTTCTTACTATAGCTGTAGGTTATTATAATGAAAAGGAAAAAGAAAAAGGAGAGAGGGATACTCCTTTTATATAAATACTATTTTACTAACTTTTATAGAAGGGGGCATTGACAAGAAAAAGGAGTCCTAGTATAGACTTGCCATTATTATTGCCGATAATTGGTCTTAAACAATTGAAGGTTAAATTAATATTATCCAGTTTAATACTTATGGATAACTTCTGTTTTAACTCCAAAATTAGAATGGATTTTTACCCAATACAAACCTTTTTCAAGAGATTGAAAATCAATACTTTGAAATGATTGGGAACTAAGCATTTGGTTAAAAACAATTTGACCTAAATTATTGATTATTTCCACTTGGTGTAGCCTTACTTCTGAGGATTCTATTAACAAAAATCCCTTATTAGGATTTGGGTAAACCCCAATAGTTGTTAATTTAGGGTGTTGTTGAGTACTGACTTTCAAGTCCCTATCTATTGCTACTTTTAAAGTATCAGGAACAATTGGTATTGGTTCTAATTCATCATTCAATAGAATGATACTATCTATTGTAAAAGTGACAGAATCTACTACTAATAAATCAACTATATCTCCTTCTATCAAAAAAGATATTTTTCCTAATGAGCCAGCGCCGCTAACTGGAATTCTATCTTTTTTGGTAAAAGCTACTTTCAATCTAACTTCTTCTAAATCTCTTTGTTCCACTCGAATAGAGACTTCGTCATTCGGATCAATCCAACTATTGGTACCATACGTTATCTTAGTGTTATTTATACCTACTATTTGTGGGTTAATATCTAGGATAAAAGTAAAACCCGACATGTTTTCTATAGGCAATAGATTATCGCCTAATCCAATTTCAAGACTAAAAAGTTGGTCAACAGGCACAGCCGATGGAGGGTTCATAAATTTACAGGCTGGGTCTTCCCCTTCTATCCCTACTAAAACCTCATCGGGTGTAAATAGAATATCATCATGACTTAAGCCTATATTTTGGATAATAATTTCTGCATCTAATTCATCGACCAATCCATCACCATTACAATCTGCGTATAAAAAATTTACTCCGCTTGGAAAGTTCCCTTCCCAATTTTCTGGCACATCATAAGCGGTCCATTCTTGATTTACCATTGTTCTTTCAGAACCAGTTTCGCCAAAAGCATAACCGAGGTAAATTAAATCTACCTTATTAACAATGCCATTATTATTGACATCTCCAGGCCAAATTGACTGTGCTAACCCTATATATTGGATAAAGGTTAACATAAATATTAAGGTAAATCTAATGTTCATAATAATACTATTTTAGATAAGGTCAATTGTAAATAGATAACAACTCCTAAAATTTTGTCGATTACCAACTTACTTAACTTCTCATGCCTCAAAGATACAAGTAGAAGGAGCTTGTTACAACTACACTTTTAATCATTTTACGATGTTTTTTAGACTTGATTGGGTTTATTGGTATTAAAATTGCAAATAATAAAATACTGACAACCAATAAGTTAAATAATAAAACATTATTAAAACAAATAATATATTTTCATAAAAACCCCTCTCTTAATTATTAATTACCCATGACGAATAGTAAATTAATTGCTTTATTAGAGACATTTAGCTCTTTGGAATGGCGTAGATTTGGTGATTTTTTGCAATCTCCTTTTTTTAATAAGAACAAAAAACTATTACCTATCTATGAATACTTACGTAGTATCGCTCCGGATTTTCCAAAAAATAAATTAGACAAAGCTGTATTATTCGAAAAAATTTATCCGAATCAGACATTTGATAAAGGAATATTTGAAGATATTACTTATATCCTTTTAAAGAATGCAGAAAAATTTCTGACAATGTTGTCTTTGGAAACAGAACAGCATACAGAAAACATACTTATTCTGGAAGAATTGATGAAGCGAAAATTAGAAAAACATTATCGTACTTATATTAAAAAGGCGAATGATTTTTTAAATAAATCCAAACATACTAGCGGTAAGTCTCTTTTATATCAATATCAATTATCCGATGTAGCCAAACGGCATTTTTTTGCACAAAAAATCAGAAAGTATGACCCTCATTTACAGACTAGTTTAGATCATTTAGATGAGTTTTATTTTTTTAATAAGTTGAAATCTAGCTGCGAAATGATGGAATGGAAAAATATCATTACAGCAGATTTTAAGTTCTCTTTTACAGATGAGGTTGTAGAATATTTAAGTAGCACAAAGGAAAAATTATCTCCTATTACCTCAATTTATTTATCAGCGTATTACTTATTAACTCAAGAAAAAGGGGAACCTTATTTTATCCAATTGAAAAACTATTTGAATGACTATCAATTTATTATCTCTGATACGGAAAAAAATTATCTCTATTTATTTGCCATAAATTACTGCGGCATACAAATGAGACAAAATAATAATGTTAATTATTATGTAGCAGAATGTCTTAAGTTATACTTAGAAGGAGTAGAGCAGAAATTTCTTTACATTAATGGCTATTTATCTCCTTGGACGTTTAAGAATATAGTCAAACTCGGATTTAATTTAAAAAAGTTTGATTGGACAGCTATTTTTATTAAAAATTATTACACGCACTTGGAAAAGAGCTTTCAAGATGATGCCTACCATTATAATATGGCAGACTTAAATTATAGAAAACAAAACTATGGGGAAGCTCAATTTCATCTGATGCAAGTTGAATATTCAGATCTTTTCTATAATTTGGGAGCAAAATCTATGTTGATAAAAATCTATGTGGAAACAGAGGAAGAAGAAGCCTTGCTATCCTTAATTGCTTCTTTTACAATTCATTTAAAAAGGAATAAAAAAATTGCTAATAATATTAGACAAATTTATTTGAATTTTACTACCTTAATTTATCAATTAATGAAAGCTAAAGCTTCTAAAATACCGATCATTCAAGAAAAAATAAAAGCAACAGAACCATTGACCGATAGACGTTGGTTGTTGAGGACTAGTGAATTATTACAAAAACAAAAAAGATAGTTGATAATAAAATGGACTTACTTAATATAAGTAAGCCCATAAAAAACAATTATTTGAGAACATCTGTTTTTATAAATATAATTTTCCAACCTACCTTTTTAGCCCTTGCAGTTAACATTTTCCAAATTGTATGGTTAGAAACCGATAAGTTAAGGTTACTGGTGAATCTGAACAAAGCCAGTATATTTTTTACCATTTCCATCATATAGCATATAATAATAAATACCATTTGGAAGTGTTGTTCCATTTACTTCTCCCCCCCAATCATTTTGATAATTCTTTTTTGTGAATAATAAACGACCCAACCTATTATAAATCTTCAATTCATTATTTGGATAAGCGGCTAAACCATCAATTTTAAAATAATCATTCACTCCATCTCTGTTTGGTGAAAACCCTGTATAAACACTTATTGATGGCGTTTTTATTTCTATTCTTTCGGAACTAATTACCTTTTCTTCTGAAATACTAAACCTAGTGTCTTTTGTTAAAGTTGGATTAATTTCAATTATCGGCGTTTTGTTTTCCTCACAATCCACCTCAATAATTATTTCATCTTCACATTCTGTCAATTCATTTGTAATCGTAAAAGTGTGTCTGCCCTTGCCTGCATATAGCATAATTTGACCAACATTTTTATCACATTTACCAATAGCTCCTGCGTAAAAAGTTCCATTTTGCTGAATGGAATAAATGTCTAGCTCATCACTAGGTATGTCTAGACAAAAAGCTACCTCTTCTTCACAAGAACTAAGCATGTAAGTCCTTGAATTATCTGTAATAAAATCTTCACAAGCTGATTTTGAGGCATCACAATTTACAATTACTGTGAAATAATCCGAACAATTAGTAGCCTTATTGGTTAAGACGACTTCATTTCTTCCTATATCAAAAGTCAACTCTGTTCCCATGGGTAATAAATTAGAATTTAATTCCATCGTTGCAATTGCTCCTGTATTTAGCTGAATAATATCCATTGTTCCGTAATTGGAAGTTGAAATCCCTCCAGTTATCGTTAACGTGCTAATTTCTTGTTTCCAATTACCTCTCGGGTCCCAAGTATTTAATTGATCAATTAAATCGGATAAATTATTAAAATCACTAGAATAGATTTTTCCATCTACTTCCCAAGCACTTAGTCTATAGGGACCTCGCTCTCCTCTATTTGGAATTGTAAAATAAGTATACGCAAATAAGGTATCAAAATTACAACCTGCAAATCCATTTGCATATTCGTCTCCATTTGTGCTAAAGGTATAATTAAAAATGTCTTCTAAAGGAATAGGAACACATAATTTACCAGTCTCATTACAGTTAGAAACATTGATACTTTGTTGGTCTATAGGTAGAATATCTTCTAAACAAGAGACAACCAAATTATTCGTGTTACCGTCGAGATTTGTTGATTCATCACAACGTTTTAATAGCACAGTTTCACTACAACAGGTCGTCAAATTTCTAATAGTGACAAGCATATTTTGTGCATTCCCTATCGGAACTTCCACTAGCGTTCCTGTAGCCACCCCTGTACTATTTGGATTTAAAGTAGAAGCGATCCATGTTTGCTGGTCAGTCATCATTAAATCTCCATAAGTACTAGCAGGATTTCCACCCATAATTAGCATAATTGACGAATTATGCGTCCAGTTTCCAATTGGGTCAATATGATTCATCCAATTGGTTAATTCTGACATATTATTAACCATCGTATTATACATTACGCCATTAACTGTCCAATTATCAATTTTATAAGGTCCATTATTTCCTGCACCTGAAATAATAGAATAGGAATAAGCTGTTAGATTTTCAAAATTACAACCATGATTTGGGCGAATAATCTGTCCTGGAATAGAAAATTCATAATTACTTACTGCATCTAACCCTATGGGTAAACAAATTTGCCCAGTAGTTGCTCCTTGATTGACACAGACTTCTGCTTGATCTGCAATTGGCGTACATTGACAATCTTGGTCAAGTCTAATTGTACTAATAGTAGAACATCCGATATTATCGGTAATCACTACTTTATAATCTCCTACGGATAAACCACTTGCAATATTAGAATTAGAGACATTTGGCGTCCATGTATAGGTATAATTACCCGAACCGCCATTTACTCCAAGGCTGATTTGTCCATTATTATTACAACAACCAGGGTTAGTAATAAATGGATTAACGCTGAATCCATCTCTGATGTTTACGGTTATTTGGTCAGATGATTGACAGCCACCACTAGTAATCGAAGTAACCGTGTAAGTAGTTGTTACCGTTGGTGTTGCAATTGGATTGGCAATATTTGCATTATTTAAACCTATACTAGGACTCCAAAAATAATTGACGCCGCCAGAAGCATTTAATTGAGTGGCGCTCCCTCTACAAATAGTCTGGTCTGCTCCTGCATTAACAAACCCTCCGTTATTGACAAAAATGGTGACTTGGTCTGTGTCAATACAACCATCTGCGGTAGTCACCGTAACTGTATAAGTCGTTGTAGCGATAGGCGTAAGTATAGGATTTGGAATAAAAGGGTTGCTTAAACCAAAGGTTGGATGCCAATTATAACTTACTCCGCCACTAGCATTTAATTGAGTCGTATTTCCTACGCATATATTTTGATCTGACCCTGCATTTGCAGCTGTTGTTCCATTCACAAAGACAGTTACTACATCAGAGCTAGTACAGCCATTCATATCTGTACCTGTAACGGTATAAGTTGTCGTTTGACTAGGTGAAGCAAGCGGTGCTGGTGAAAATGGATTGTCCAATCCTGTGGAAGGACTCCAAACCCAACTGCTACCACCATTTACTGTTAATCGGACATTTCCTCCACTACAAATAAACTTATCTGGGCAACCAATAACGGTTGGGCTAGGTGCTACAGTTATGGTTACACAACTAGACCCTGTACAACCTTGTGCATTGGTAGCAGTTACACAATAAGTCGTTGTTTGAGTAGGGGTCGCTATTGGATTAGAAATGTTTGGATTGTTTAATCCTGTTGTAGGGCTCCATTGATAATTCGTTCCTCCACTTGCATTTAGAAAAGTCGTTTCTCCCTTACAAATTGTTTGATTATTACCTGCATTAATAGCTACATTTCCATTAACAAAAACGGTAACTTGGTCCGTACTACTACAACCACCTATATTTGACGTGACTGTATAGGTCGTTGTTTGGTTTGGACTAGCAATAGGATTGGCTATATTTGGATTGTTTAACCCGATTATAGGACTCCAAGAATAGTTGGTACCTCCCGAAGCGTTTAATAAAGCAGCCATCCCATCACAGATTGTTTGGTCTACGCCTGCATTAACAACAGTACCACCACCAACAAAGACCGTTACCTGATCACTTCCTGTGCATCCATTAATATCCGTTACTATAACCGTATAAGTCGTTGTTATGTTTGGTGAAGCAATAGGGTTAGGAATAGTTGGATTGCTTAAACCAATTGCGGGTGTCCATAAATAAGATACGCCAGTAGTTACATTTAAAGGAATACTTCCTCCTTGACAAATCGTTTTGTCTTCACAAGCCACTACTGCTGTTGGTTGAGTTACAAATACCGTTACTTGGTCTGTGCTATTACAACCGTCTGTATTAGAAGTGACCGTGTAAGTCGTTGTTTGGTTTGGACTAGCAGTCGGATTCGCAATATTTGGATTATTCAAACCTGCCACCGGACTCCAAGAATAGTTGGCGCCTCCCGAAGCGTTTAATAACACAGTTGTTCCATTACAGATAGTTTGGTCTGCACCTGCATGGACTGAAGTGTTTCCATTGACAAAAATGGTTACTTGGTCCGTACTACTACAGCCTGCTGTATTAGTAACAGTAACCGTATAAGAGGTTGTTGCATTTGGTGAAGCAACAGGACTAGGAATAGTTGGGTTGTTTAAACCTACCACTGGACTCCAAGAATAACTTACTCCTCCAGTAGCATTTAATAAAGCAGCCATCCCATTACAGATAGTTTGGTCTGCACCTGCATTCGCCAGTACATTTCCTCCTACTGTTATGGTAACTTGGTCGGAGTTAATACAACCATTTGCATCAGTAGCAACAACTGTATAAGTCGTGGTTGTTGTTGGATTGGCAATAGGGTTTGGAATATTAGTTGCATTTAAACCAACTGTAGGGCTCCATTGATAACTTACCCCTCCTGTAGCAGATAGCATGGTATTTTCACCCACACAAATCATTTTATCTGTTCCTGCATCGACTATTGGTTTGGGGTTTACCCTTACTATCATTTCATCTACTCCTACACAGCCCGCTGCATTAGTGATCGTTACCGAATAAGTCGTTGTGGTATTAGGGGTCGCAAGAGGATTGGCAATATTTGGATTGCTTAACCCTACTATTGGACTCCACTCATAATGAGTTCCACCTGTAGCATTTAGGGATGCTGAGGCTCCTGCACAAATAATTTGGTCTGAGCCTGCATTTGCAGTTAATTCACCTGTAACATTGACCGTTATTTCATCCATCCTCATACAACCTTCTGAACTCATGACTAATAATTGATAGGTTGTGGTAACAGGTGGACAAGCCAGAGGATTAGGAATATCTGTTGCGCTTAGTCCAATTGCAGGACTCCATTGATACTGAGCACCACTTCCTATTCCATTTAGCTGGATACATTCGCCTTCGCAAATAGTTATATCTTCTCCTGCATAGGCAAAAGGTAATTTATGTATTGTAAGATTTTCTTCTTTACTAGCTGTACAACCGCCATCATCAATGGCTAAGCCAATAGTCTTATCACCTGTGGTAGTCCATTGTACAGTAATGATTGCACCTACGGGTTCTGTTAAAGTTGCAGGACTAGAAGCAATAATGCTACCTCCATCGAGAGTCCAAGTAAGTGCCGCTGCTGGACTAGCTGTTCCATTAAAGGTCACCGTTACCTCGTCCTCCAAACAAATGGAATTATCAAGGATAAAATCTGCAACTGGGGCAGCTGTTTGGAAAATAGCAAACTCATCTTCTACGACACATCCATCGGCATTTTCTAAATAAACAGTAAATACATCAATATTACTACTTAGATAAGCATCAAAAGTTAAGGTAGCACCTGATACAAGCACATTTAGATGCGCGCCACTTCCAATGATGGTATAATCTGCAATAGGCTCACTCATGGTGATACTAACAGGAATGGCACTACCCGTACAAGTTGATTGATTTTCTATGCCTGAAATAATCGTAGGCTGGCTTGGTGCATTGAGTGTAACTGTACCCTCTTCTACCTCACAATTATTTTCACTATTTCTTACTTTGATAGGATAAATGTCAGCAGGCAAATTAAAAAAGAAACTATTAGTACTCCAAGTAAGGCCATTATCTATGCTATATTCTACTGCTCCAATTCCTTCTGCGGATATAATAATAGCTCCATTATCCAAACCACAGGCTGTTGGGTCAAAAGCTTGGACTTCATTTATATTGGGTGCTTGTGGTGCAGTTAGCACACACATTGGGTGAATTGCTTTACAAGTTTCGTCTTCATTAGCTACCGCAATACTATAAACACCTGCTGCTAGATCAGAAAATTGATTAGAAACTTGCCAAGTTGTTCCACCGTCAATGCTATATTGTAATGTACCTATTCCTCCTGTTGCTAGGACCATTAAGCTACCATCATTGACATTACAATCTGTTGGATTAGTACCAATACATTCGGTAATAATAGGTCCTGTAGGCGCAGTAATACTAATGGGGTTATTCACATAAGGAATGGCACAACTTTCATCATCGTATCTTACCCATACGTTATACAAACCTGGGAATAGATTGGTAAACATATTTCCACTATTCCAAGTTGAACCATCTAAACTATATTGTAAGAATCCATCCCCTCCTGCGGTAATGGAAATAGTTGCATCATTGGCATTACAATCGGTTGGATTGGTGATATCAACAGTTGTGATAATTGGTGTTTCTATTCCTATTAACTGTATTGGATTTAAAAAATACCCCTCTTCACAATTGGCATTTGGATCTTTTACATATATATGGTATTCCCCTGCGGGTAATTCATCAAAAGCATTTTGAGAAGTATAGGTTAAACCACCATCTATACTATATTGCAGGTTTGCGCCAGATGCATTCACTTCGATAGAACCATCTGTTCCTCCACATGTCGTTAAATCTGCAGCTTGTACATGAACGATATAACTTCCATTATTAGGGGGGGCTGTAATTTCAATTGGATTTCCTGTATAGGCAATAGCACATAGATCATCTACATTTCGTATAAATACATCATAAGTACCATAATCTAGATTAATGAAATTATTACTGCTTTGATAAGTTGCACCTCCATCAATACTATACGCTAAACTAGTGGAATTACTAGCATTAATCGTAATCGTTCTATGAATAGGTTCGCAGCCTAGGGTGAAATTCACTTCATTAATTACTCCTTGGCTAGGGTTTTCTAATAATATTGTTGGATAAGTAACCATGCATGATTGATCATTATTGGCTACTCTTATATTATATATTCCTCCTGAAAGGTTATTAAAAACACTACTTAACTGCCAAGTTAAACCACCATCTATACTATAAATCAAATCTCCCACACCTTCAGCTGCGGTGATTTCAATAACCCCATTATTTAAGCCACAATCTGAAGGATGACTATGTAAGACCTCAACTATTTGAGGGATATCAGGATAACTAATACTAATTGGATTATCGGTATAAGCTACCTCGCAAGTACCTCCCGAATTTCTAATAAAAACATTATAAGTGCCTGGTTGTAAATTATCAAAATAGGCAAAGTTTTCCCAGTTGATACCTCCATCAATACTATATTCCAAAACATCATTTCCTTCGGTAGCTGTTATGTGGATGGTGGCATTATCTGTTCCACAATCTGTTGGTGGAGTAATAACGACTGCATCCAGGTTAGGAGCTACAGGCTCTAGTAATTGAATACTATTTAGTGAGTAAGGCGTGAGACAAGTATTTCCTGCATTTCTTATGTAAACATCATAAACACCAGCAGGTAAATTGATAAAATTATTACTAGATTGCCAAATAGTCATCAAACCATTATCTAAACCATATTCGATAGCTGCTGTTCCGTCTGTAATAATAGTTAGGCTACCATCAGGCTTTCCACAATCCGTAGGGTGAGTTAAGCTTACATCTACAAAAGTAGGTGCAACTGGTTGGATTAGGGTAATAGGCGGATAATAGGTAATACAGCTTAAATCTGTACTTGCTACTGCGATATAATAAATACCTCCTGCTAGACCAGTAAATTCATTTTCTGCTACCCAATTGATGCCGCCATTAATACTATAAACTAAATTTGTTGCTCCACTAGCTTCAATAATAATGCTACCGTCCGCTTCTGTACAGGAAGGATGAATAATAGGTATAGCAGTAATGGCAGGAGATTGCGCTCCACCAACTACAACTGGATTACTGGGATAAGGAACTTCACAGCCTCCTCCTTTTACTACAACTAGATAAGAACTAGCTGGTAGATTAGTAAAAACACTATCATTATGAAAAGTTAACCCTCCGTCTATACTATATTGATAATTACTGGCTAAACCAGTTGAAGTAATATCAATACGACCATCAAATGCACCGCATTCAGATATATCTGTCATCGTGACCTCAACTGTTGGTCCAGGAATAACGACAACCCTTACAGAATCGACTGACCGACAACCAAAATCATTGGTCACTTCAACGTAATAAGTAGTTGTCTGGCTAGGGCAAGCAATTGGATTATAACAATCTGTATGGTTTAAGGTTTGGGCAGGTGACCAAGAGAAACTAGTCCCTCCTTGGGCGAGTAATTCTACACATTCTCCAATGCAAATGGTATCTTGTCTAGCCTTTGTTCCTGCTTGCGCACCTGGATGTACCGTAATTTCTTTCCAAATAGAATCTCTACAACCATTGGTTGAGGTTACAATTAATTTAACGGCATAGATGCCTGCATTTTGGTAAGTATAGCTAGGATTTTGTTGATTGGAAGTGCCTAAACCATCTCCAAAATCCCAAGACCAATCGGTTAAAGTGGTATAAGTAACTGTTTTATCAGTAAAAATAGTGGTTTCCCCTAAACAAACGGTTGCAGCTTGAAAATCTGGATTGGGTACATCAAAGACATTTACCCTTACGGTGTCTCTAGTAATACAGCCACCAAAATGAGGGTCAACTTCTACAATATAGGTAGTCGAAACCGTAGGAAAAGCAACTGGGTTCTCACTAAAGGGATTATCCAAGCCAATGGCTGGTGTCCAAGTATAACTTGCTCCAGATATTGGGATGCTAGAAGATAATTGAATGGAAGCACCTTGGCAAATATTGGCAATTGTAGGTATAGCTATTACAATAGGACAATTTGGAAGATTAATAATTTGAGCATCTTCATCATCTTCCTCGCCCCCCTCTTCTTCTTCCCCTTCTGGAGTAGAATCTTCATCCTTAATATTATTTCCCTGAGCATCTTCTTGACTAAATATCTCTGCGATATTTACAAAGTTATCGCCAGGGTTGCCACTATTAAGGGTTAGTCTAATATTTACACAGACTGTTTGCCCTGGATTAATGGGGCCTGGTATCGTCTTATTATACCTATTAGCATTTATGCTTATCCAATTATTGGTGTCGTTGATACTATAGGATAATCCGCTTGGAATTCGGTCGGTCACCACCACATTATAAGCAGGAATCGTCCCTTGATTTTCTATACAAATTTCATAATTAATATCCTCTCCTAAATTTACTTCTTGTGATTGATTAGGTGCCAAACTTTTATCTAAAGCTAAATCAAAAATACCTACTTCTATGGTTTCATAATCATGGTCATCTTCATCTAATGGATTATCAATCGCATTATTAATCGGAGTTCCATCATTGGTAGAAATCGCATCAGGAGTAGAATCATCATCACTTACGGGATTACCATTAGGCGTATCTGTTGCGCTGCTTATTTCTGCGGTATTGGTTAAACTAGTCCCTATAAAATTTGAATTAATCCTTAACGGAATCTCAACAGCATGTAGACTATTTACTGGAATGGAGGGGATAGCAAAAGTAGCGGTCGTGGAATTAATTGACGTCCATCCAGCCCCACTAACTAAGGACATCCCTAATGGAATATAATCCGTAATCAATACATCATGGGCAGTTACATCACCTTGATTAAATACGGTGATTTCAAAATTTACAGTATCTCCTGCTCGTACGCCTGATAATTGAGTAGTTGCTAATTTTTTAGTTAAGGCTAAATCAAATCTGGCAATACCAATATCCGCATCATCTTGATCATCTTCCGTTTCGTCCCCATTATCAAAAGTAGAATCATCATCGTTAGGAGCAGGGTCCGATCCTGAAAGATTATTATCTGCTGCTGTAATTTCTGCAATATTTTTTAAGGTAGTTCCTGTAAAGTTGGCATCTACAATCAAACGAATACTAACTGAAGTACTTGCATTTGGTGCTACAGGACCTAGAATATTGATTCTATGGTTTCCATTGATTAATTCCCAATCTGGGTTAATAGCCGCATCAAAGACTAAACCTGCTTGTGGATAATCATTAATGTCAATATCATAAGCAGCAACATCTCCTTCATTATGAATTGTAATTATATAATTAACCGTATCACCTGGTCTGATGGGCTGTTCTTGACTTGTAGCTATTGATTTATCTAAGGAAAGGTCAAATCGACAAGCTCTTTCAGTAATGTTAATTGAGTTTATAGTATAACAATTGGCTGCAAGTAGAGAATTAACTCGGACAAAGTAAGTTTCATTGCCTGAGGTAATCAGACTACTTGAAACTTCATTCGTTTCATTAATTGCATGTATTTCGGAAGGATAGAACTTAGGAATACTACCAGAAGTAGTAACTAAAGTCGTTAAATCTAAATTTTCTCCACGACAAATTAGGGTATCTCTGACCGTAACTGTGGGCAATGGAATGACGGTTAGATTTAAAGTGACAATGCTATCACAGCCTTCTATTGCAGTTAGATTTGCCGTATAAGTATTAGCGACTGTAAGGTTTTGTCCATTAAAAATATAAGAACTGCCTTGGCAGATAGCTTCGTTTAAAGTAGTCGTCTTACTAGGAACTATGGTTAAATTCAAAGTAACGATACTATCACAGCCATCTGCTGCAGTTAGATTCGCCGTATAAGTATTGGCGACGGTTAGATTCTGCCCATTAAAAGTATAGGAACTGCCTTGACAGATTTCTTCATTTAAGGTAGTCGTCTTACTAGGAACTATGATTAAATTCAAAGTAACGATACTATCACAGCCATCTGCTGCAGTTAGATTCGCCGTATAAATATTAGCGACGGTTAGATTCTGACCATTAAAAATATAGGAACTACCTTGACAGATTTCTTCATTTAAGGTAGTCGTCTTACTAGGAACTATGGTTAAATTTAAAGTAACGATACTATCACAGCCATCCGCTGCTATTGGATTCGCCGTATAAGTATTGGCAACTGTTAGACTCTGACCATTAAAAGTATAGGAACTGCCTTGACAGATTTCTTCGTTTAAAGTCGTAGATTTACTAGGAACTATGGTTAAATTCAAAGTAACGATACTATCACAGCCATCTGCTGTAGTTAGATTCGCCGTATAAGTATTGGCGACGGTTAGACTCTGACCATTAAAATTATAAGAACTGCCTTGACAAATAGCTTCGTTTAAAGTAGTAGATTTATTTGGAACTACGGTTAAATTTAAAGTAATGATACTATCACAAGCTACTGTTCCCGTTAAGGTATCAGTATAATTTCCTGGAATGGAGTAATCTACTCCACCAAAAGTATAAATATCTCCTTCGCAAATACCTACTCTTAGAGTATCGTATACGGTAGCGTATTCTACAAAACAAGCATTATAATCTCCCAAATCACCATAGGCTGTACCTGTTCCCATACGAGTATCCTCGGCGGCAACCCATTCAGCTACTTCAACAAAAGAAGTTGCATAGGCAGCAGAAGTATCCATTCGACCCCAAACTGCTTCAAAGCAAGTATCAGGACTATTAATAACTGTTTCTGTTAATTGAAAGCATAATTGAGAAGTTGTTAGCCAGGTACCATTCGCAGGTAAATGAGTACCTCCTGTTGCCGTATTCGTTAAATCTATAGAATAATTTAAAAAACTAAGCGTGCTTTCAAAAGCTAGATTGCCTGTTCCTGAACTATTAACATTTTGTATATCTTCATTAATAGTAAAACCACCATAATTGATATTATCTAAAAGAGAGCTACCTGATTGAAAAGCACCTAAAGAGGCATCATAATAAAGTCTATAGTTCTGTCCAGCTAAATCCCATTCATTACCATCTGTACTTTGTAACTGCACATCATAACAAGCCGTATTTGATGTACAATCAAAATTATTTAAACTTAGTTGAATACCATAAGTACCTGGTGTGATACAAGCATTCTCAAAGCAAGACCCTACTCCATCAGAGCTATCTAAATCATTATAATTATGGCCAGTTGCCATTTCGGTATTATTTGGTTCAATCCATTCTGCCACTTCGACAAAGGAGGTGGCATAAGCAGCAGAAGTATCTATTCTACCCCACACCGCTTCTAAACAACTAGCGGGGTTGGTTAAAATATCGCCTTCTAAAGCAAAACATAATTGAGAAGTTGTTTTCCACGTGCCGTCTGCTACTAAACTATCGCCTCCTATCGTCGGGTTAAGTAAATCAATTGAATAATTTAGAAAACCAAGGCTTGATTCAAAACCAAAACTTCCCGTTCCAGAAGCATCAATATCTTGAGTATCCTCTATTAGGGTGAAATTTTGATAATCCTCTCCTAAAGTAGAAGCACCAGAAGCAAAAGCAGCTAAAGAAGCATCATAGTATAAGCGATAATTTTGACCTGCCAAGCCCCAATTAGCACCCGCGGTATTTCGTAATTGTACATCATAGCAAGCAATACTAGTATTACAATCAATGCCCGAATAAACTAATTGAATGTCGTAACTGCCAATACCCTTATTACAAGCATTTTCAAAGCAAGACCCTACCCCATCAGAACTATCTAAATCATTATAATTATTTCCTGTTGCCATTTCGGTATCATTCGGCGCAACCCACTCGGCTACCTCGACAAAGGAGGTGGCATAAGCAGCAGACGTATCCATTCTACCCCAAACCGCTTCTAAGCAACTGGCGGGGTTGGTTAAAATATCGCCTTCTAAAGCAAAACATAATTGAGAAGTTGTTTTCCACGTGCCGTCTGCTACTAAACTATCGCCTCCTGTCATTGGGTCGAGTAAGTCAATCGAATAATTTAAAAAACCAAGACTTGATTCAAAATTAAAGGTGCCTGTTCCTGAAGCATCAATATTTTGGATATCTTCAATCAACGTAAAATTTTGATAATACCCTCCTAAAGTAGAAGTACCAGAAGCAAAAGCAGCCAAAGAAGCATCATAATATAATCGATAATTTTGACCTGCCAAGTCCCAATTAGCACCCGCAGTATTCCTTAATTGCACATCATAACAAGCAATGCTAGTATTACAATCAATACCTGAATAAACTAATTGAATATCGTAACTGCCTATACCCGTATTGCAAGCATCCTCAAAGCAAGACCCTACTCCATCGGAACTATCTAAATCAATATAATTATGGCCAGTTGCCATTTGAGTGTTATTTTCTTCTACCCACTCAGAAACTTCCACAAAGGAAGTACCATATTGACTTGTAGTATCCATCCTGCCCCAAACTGCTTCTAAACAACTAGCGGGGTTGGTTAAAATATCGCCTTCTAAAGCAAAGCACAATTGAGAAGTTGTTTTCCAAGTACCATCCGCTAATAAACTATCTCCCCCTGTCATGGGGTCTAACAAATCAATCGCATAATTTAGAAAACCTAAAGTTGATTCAAAAGAAAGATTCCCTGTTCCCGAAGCATCAACATCTTGAAAATCTTGAACAAGATTAAAGCTCTGATAATCATTTCCTAGAGTAGACACACCTGAGGCAAAAGCAGCTAAAGAGGCATCATAGTATAAGCGATAATTTTGCCCAGCTAAGCCCCAATTAGTGCCTGTCGTACTTCTCAATTGTACATCGTAACAAGCGATATTAGTGTTGCAGTCAAGACTTGAATAAACGAGCCTTATATCATAAGTTGATTGAGTAAATATTTTATTACAAAAAATAAAATATAGAATAATGGTAGGTATGTATTTTTTCATGGGATGATTTTAAGAATGACTACTAGGTGGCAATTAGCTTATTCTGATTGAATCTGTTCTTCTATAAAGAAATTAGTGAAAAAATTAATGTTATTAGGATGAGAGAAGACATTAAAGAAGATTAAATTGTCTATGTCATTATTGCCACCTTGGTAAATAATTTGACCATCCATATTTGTATCGCTATTATAATAACCAGTTGTTACATGATTATATCTAGAATTCACATTGCTAGCATCGGAAAGTATGTCAAAAAATATCGCATCCCCATCTGGTAAACCAGCTCCTCCTCCTTGAAAGATTATATAACCATCATCACTAGCATCACCAGCCCATAGTAATTGGACTTCCCTTTGGTTAGTTTGCGCATTTGAGCCATAAGTGTCTATCGTATGATTCGTAAAATCAATGATTGAGGGTACTAGGTTATTGGTGCTAAATTCAATAGGAAATGCAGACATAACTCCTAGGTGATTTCTATGGCGAATAATTAGGTGGTATTCACCTTCGGGTATAGAAAAATGTAAAGGACTTTCTCCATTGGTGGCCACAACATATCCATTTCGTAGCAGTAATGCAGCTTGGGTAACTATTGGTTGACTAGGATTTTCACTTGCCCGTAATTCCACTAAAACCCAATCAACGATTGCGTTTTCCCCAATTCTATTCAGTAGTATTTCTTCCTCTATAAAAGTCGTCTGAAGGTTTAATTCTGTAGTAGAACTTCTGTTAGAATAGGGTTCTTGAAAAGGTATTAATTTCTTTTTTCGTAAATCATCCCTCATTAAACCTGTAATAGCATCATAACAGCCTTGGAGAAAAACTTTAGGTTTAAGGTAATAATCTTTTATTGTTGTAGATACATGTGCTGTTGAGGACGTCTCGCAAATGTCAGAAGCCCAATCGTAGAAGTTATTGATTGTGGCAGCTCTAGTATGGTTTGTACTAACCCATTCAGATATTTCGACAAAAGAGGTAGCGTAATTATTGGTAAAACCATCTCTACCCCAAACTAACTCTAAACAATCCTCTGCACTATAATTTGACTTAAGTTTGAAGCTTAATTGAGCGATGCTAACCCATTCTTCTTTTTTTGATAAAAAGATTCCTCCATTAGCTGTATTTATTAAATCAATAGAGAAATTTAAAAAACCCAAATTTTTATCAAAGTTCAATGGCCCATTTGTTGCTGAAGCATCAGCATTTTGAATAGCTTGAATTAATGTAAAAGATTGGTAATTAGCTCCTAATAGAGAAATGCCCGAATCAAAAGAAAGTTTTTCAGAATTATAAAAAAGGCGGTAGTTTTGCCCAGCTAAACCACTTTTTTCTTCCTCCTCATTTTGAAGAAGTAACTCATAATGAATAAAATTATTTATACTATCCAATGTTAATAGTTTTAATTGAATATCAAATATAGCCTGTCCTTTTAGGGAAATTCCTAAGAATAGAAAGAGACCAAATATCAGTAATAACCTTTTCATTGTTTATCCCTTTGTTTGTATTAGTTAAAGCCTATTAAATTAAGATTACCTTTAATTCATTTTCGTTTTAAGAAAATTAGGTTCTAACTAATTTTTACTGTGTTTACTTTTTGCCTAGAATTTTAGTCATTCTTAATTCAAAAAAATGACAAAGGGAGGATAGAGGAAGGGGGAGAAAATTTCGTTTTATTTCTGGTATAGATAATAGGTTTCAACCTATTGTATCCTTTCAACTAATTCTGTATAAATCTGATTATCTTGAATCATTCGAATTTGATAAGTTCCTGAAGCATATTTTGAAAAATCTCTTGAAATCAATTGATTCCCTTTTGGAAGCGTTTCTCTTAACAACCTTTTTCCTTGAATATTCCAGATTTCTAATTTTATCTCCTCTACAGAGTCATACCGTATGTTCAGTTGTTGGCTGACAGGATTAGGAAAAACAGCAACTCCTTTTATCCAATCTTTTTCCGCTATTGAAGTAGTAAAACTCTGGTCGTAATAAGTATCAACTAAAGCAGGGGTTGTTTTATTACTACTTTTCCACTCCGCTACCTCTACAAAAGCAGTAGCATAATCTGAGGTTAAAGATGGACGAGCCCAAGAAAGAGTTGCTAACTCTGGATTAATATCGGCTTGATTTTTTACTTTAAAGGTTAAATTGGCAATTGAAAGCCATTCACCGGAAGAAGGAAGTGTTACACCTCCAGTTTTATTATCTTCTAAATCAATTCCAAAATTTATCAATCCAAGTGTTTCTCTATAAGGTAGCGTACCTATACTTGAGGCATCTATTTTTTCGACCACTTGCTTCCAAAGTAGCGGTGTATACAAATCAGTATTTAAAAGGATAGCACTACCTTGTTGGTCTATTTCCAATTTAGAAGCATCGAAATATAGTCGATAATTCTGTCCCGCTAAATTTAATGGAATACCATCTGCTGCAGCTAACTGAACTTGATAATTTATTTTTCCTCCTTGTACTGCGCCTACAGGCTTCAATCGGATACTATAATGATTTTGTGTAATCCCTAATAAGGGAAATAGAATCAGCGCAAGTAATATAAAATTGAAAAACTTATTCATCATTCTTTTAATTTGGTATATCTAATTTTTAATTGATTTAGTAATGAATACAGAATAAATCCATCATTTCATGGCTAATCTCTAGCCCCAAATGGTGAACTTATTCTTTTGTCATTATTTAGTTCCTAGGCACATCAGAGAATCGGCCATTATTTTCTAACCATAGATTTTTATCTTGAACATTAACATCTCCATTAAGGTCAAAGTCTCTTAGGTAATAGCTACTATGGTCTCCGTTGTCGTGTAACCAAACATCTTTATCATTGACATTAATATCTGTATCTGCGGAAAGACTTATTACTTGTTCTCCATTACCAGCATACATTAAATAAACACCTACTCCTACTTGTTTTTGACCGAAGCCAAATAGATTTATGTAAGATTGATTGCTTCTAAAATCATAACTAATATTTCCACCAGTAACAGGAATTGCTTTATCAGACATTACTATTAAATGGTTTCGATGCTCGATGACTACGTAATAGGATTGGCTAATATTAATATTGCAGCAATCACTACCTGCTTCAAAGGTGATACTTCCATCACTATGTAATAAGCCTGCTCTCTGACAAACCGTCGTATTACTTGCTGTTCCTGTTCTCAGGGAAACTAAAACCCAATCGACTACTGTACTCGGATAACCTGCATTGGCAACTAAATTATAGTCCATGCTAGCACCTTCTGTTCCTGCGTAATTCCATGGTGCTTGATTATAAGGTTGTCCTGGTCCTGTTGGGTTTAATTTACCAAAGAAAGTGCTAGGGTTTTGTCCTGGCAAATAACCCAAATCATTTAGTTTGGTGTACATTGAGCCATTCTCAAAAGCGCCCTCTAACCATATTCCTGTAGAAATTGTCACACAAGTATTACAATTGACAGTCGTCGTAACTGGAAGTGAAATATCTGCTGTATTAAAGTCACACGGATCATTTGGATTCGTATTATCAGCTATTGTAGAAGGATTATCATCCAAGCCATTAATTTCATCCGCATTTGTTACACCATCTCCGTCACAATCTCCTGTACTTGTTGCTATTATAGTAACTTGACTAGTATGCACACTACAAGCATCATTTGGATTGGTGCCATCAGGTGTATTTGGATTGCCATCTGGTCCATTAATTTCATCCGCATTTGTTACACCATCTCCGTCACAATCACTTATACTAGTCGCCACAAGTGTAATTTGAGTAGGGTTATAATCACATGGGTCAAAAGGATTGGTATTATCAATAGTCAATAGTGGATTACCATCTGGTCCGTTAATTTCATCCGCATTCGTTACACCATCTCCATCACAGTCCCCCGTACTCGTTGCTACTAAAGTGATTTGAGTCGGATCATAATCACAAGCATCATTTGGATTGGTATTATCTGCCGATATTAATGGATTACCATCTGGTCCGTTAATTTCATCCGCATTCGTTACACCATCTCCATCACAATCTCCTGTGCTAGTTGCCACTAAAGTAATTTGACTTGCATTATACTCACATGGATTATTTGGGTCTGTACCATCAGGTGTTGATGGATCTCCATCTGGGCCATTGATTTCATCCGCATTCGTCACGCCGTCCCCATCACAATCACCTACACTCGTTGCCACTAAAGTAACTTGACTTGCATTATAATTACAGGGGTCGAACGGATTCGTATTATCAGCAGTCAATAATGGGTTACCATCTGGTCCATTGATTTCATCGGCATTCGTCACGCCGTCCCCATCGCAATCACCTACACTCGTTGCCACTAAAGTAACTTGACTTGCATTATACTCACATGGATTATTTGGATCCGTATTATCAGTTATTGCTAGTGGGTTACCGTCAGGGCCATTAATTTCATCTGCATTCGTTACCCCATCTCCATCACAATCTCCTGTGCTAGTTGCCACTAAAGTGATTTGATTGGCATTATATTCACATGGATTACTTGGATCTGTACCATCAGGTGTTGATGGATTACCATCTGGTCCATTTAATTCATTTGCATCCGTTACACCATCTCCATCTGTATCTGGATCTATAGAAACAATAATGTGTACGGTTGCTACTGAACAAATATCTGGATTTGGCGTCGTATTACATACTTGATAATCTACTGTTACTGTTGTGCCAGCTTCCGTTGGTAAAGCATTATATGTTATTGTACCTGTCAAAGGATCTAAGGTAATAATACCGCCAGCAGAACCTGTTGTTAAGTCTGCAATAGCCGTTACACCCAAATTATCCGTATCATTATTTGGTAAATAATCGTCATTCACTAATATATTCATTGTAGCAGGAACACCTGGAATAGCATTCATAAAATCATCAGTTGCCGTTGGCACTAATGGGTTTGGATCATTTCCATTAGGGTTTCCATCATCGTCACAGTCTGCTATTGTCCATGCCACACTTGGTATTAAGGTAATATCTGACGCATTATAATCACATGGATCATTTGGATTCGTATTATCCGTTGTGGTTAATGGGTTATCATCTAAACCATTAATTTCATCGGCATTCGTTACCCCATCTCCATCACAATCGCCCGTACTCGTTGCTACTAAAGTGATTTGAGTAGCATTATAATCACATGGATTGACAGGGTCGGTATCATCGCCACCTCCAACAAGCCCATCTGGACCATTGATTTCATCGGCATTCGTTACACCGTCTCCATCACAATCGCCTGTACTCGTTGCTACTAAGGCAACTTGGGTAGCATTAAATTCACATGGGTCATTTGGATTGGTATTATCTCCTAAGATTAAAGGATCCCCATCAGGGCCATTGATTTCATCGGCATTCGTTACCCCGTCTCCATCACAATCACCTGTACTCGTTGCAACCAAAGTAATTTGAGTAGCATTATATTCGCATGGATCATTTGGATCTGTATCATCAGGCGTTATTGGATCCCCATCAGGACCATTAATTTCATCGGCATTCGTTACCCCATCTCCGTCACAATCACCCAAGCTTGTAGCAGTAATCGTCACTTGAAGTGCTGTATAATCACATGGGTCGTTTGGATTCGTTCCATCAGGTGTTGTTGGATCCCCATCAGGGCCATTAATTTCATCGGCATTCGTTACTCCATCTCCATCACAATCATCTGGACTCGTTGCCACTATAGTAAGTTGAGTAGCATTATAATCACATGGATTATTCGGATTGGTATTATCTCCTATCCCTAATGGGTCGCCATCAGGGCCATTAATTTCATCGGCATTCGTTACTCCATCTCCATCACAATCACCTGTATTAGTCGCTACTAAAGTGATTTGAGTAGCATTATAATCACATGGATCATTTGGATTGGTATTATCCCCTAAAACTAATGGGTCATTATCAGTGCCATTAATTTCATCGGCATTCGTTACCCCATCTCCATCACAATCACCTGTACTAGTAGCTACTAAAGTAATTTGAGTAGCATTATAATCACATGGATTTGTATGCTCTGTATTATCTGCTGTTAATAATGGATTACCATCTGGTCCATTGATTTCATCTGCATTCGTTACACCATCTCCATCACAATCTCCTATATTGGTTGCAACTATAGTTACTTGAGTAGGAATTAAATCACAAGGATCATTTGGATTGGTGCCATCAGGCGTTGTTGGGTCGCCATCAGGACCATTAATTTCATCCGCATTCGTTACACCATCTCCGTCACAATCATCTGTACTCGTTGCGATCAAAGTAATTTGGCTAGCATTAAATTCACATGGATTGACAGGGTCTGTATCATCACCTCCTCCAACAAGCCCATCTGGCCCATTGATTTCATCCGCATTCGTTACACCGTCTCCATCACAATCTCCTGTACTCGTTGCTACTAAGGTAACTTGGGTAGCATTAAATTCACATGGGTTTTTAGGATCTGTATTGTCATCTGTTAAAAGTGGATCGCCATCTGGTCCGTTGATTTCATCCGCATTCGTTACACCATCCCCATCACAATCTCCTATACTAGTGGCGATTAAAGTAATTTGAACAGGATTATAATCACATGGGTCATTTGGATCTGTATTATCTGCATTTAAAAGCGGATTGCCATCAATACCATTGATTTCATCTTCATTCGTTACCCCATCTCCATCACAATCGGCAGTTAAATAGGAGGTTGTTTGCGCTAAGGTAACATCATTGCTGTTATAGTCACAAGGATTGTTTGGATCTGTATTATCATTAGTAGTTGAAGGGTCATTATCTACTCCAATTAGTTCGTCTGTATCTGTAACACCATCACCATCTGTATCAATACATGTGCCATTTGCACCATTAAAAGAATCAGCAATAACACACCAATCATCAGTATCTGTATCTATTCCTGAATTTGGGGAAGTAATAATTCCAATAGTATCACAAGCACCAACTGCTATATAACTATTTATATTATCCCAAACTCCTGCTGTAACTGCTACAGATGCTCGCTGATTATTTGCACTATTATATTGAACATAGTCTTCAATATTTGCTGGATTGCTAAAACCACTATTATTGGAATACAATCCTATTTCTCCACTCACCTGATCTAAATGGGCCCATTTAATCACTAAATACCCTCCAATAGGAATAGTTGTGCTTCCTGAAACTATTGTTACATTACCTAACCCATTAATGGCATCATACATCGGAAATTTACATAGGTACCAATTGCTTACATCTACAGGTATTGAACCTGAATTGTATAGTTCAATTTGTTGGTCACAAATACTAAGTTCATTTATTATGATTTGTGGGTCGGTTAATGAAGTTACATTAATCACCACTTTAGCCGTATCACATTGAGCAGGTAAAGGATTACCATCATCACATACTACATATTCCAAACTATCCAAGCCTGAATAACCAGGATTAGGCGTATAAGTAAACACTCCTGTAGTTGGGTTAATCGTAACCGTTCCATTTACAGGACTTAAGCCTGGGATGGTATCAACACTAGTTGGGTCTATATTACCTAATGGGTCATTTGGGTCGCTATCATTGAGCGTAACCATAATGGGTACAGCTGTATTTTCTGGGGTACTAATCGCATCATCTACCGCAATTGGTTTATCATTTACAGGGTCAATAGTAATAATAACTTGAGCCGTATCACAAAGTCCTCCTGCATCACATACACTATAGGTCAAGGTATCCATGCCATTGAAATTCGGATTTGGTGTATATAAAATACTATCCCCATTACTAATGCTTGCTGTACCATCCGTAACCATTAATATTATTTCGGTAGTCGTTAAGGGGTCGCCATCTGGGTCTGTATCATTATCCTGTACGTCTACATAGATTGGCGTATCTTCTGGCGTCGTGGCAGCATCATCTACCGCAATAGGCTTATCATTTACTGCTCCTACATTAATCACCACTTTAGCCGTATCACATTGAGCAGGTAAAGGATTACCATCATCACAAACTACATATTCTAAACTATCCAAGCCTGAATAACCAGGATTAGGCGTATAAGTAATCACTCCTGTAGTTGGGTTAATCGTAACCGTTCCATTTACAGGACTCAAGCCTGGAAGGGTATCAACACTAGTTGGGTCTATATTACCTAATGGGTCATTTGGGTCGCTATCATTGAGCGTAACCATAATGGGTACAGCTGTATTTTCTGGGGTACTAATCGCATCATCTACCGCAATTGGTTTATCATTTACAGGGTCAATAGTAATAATAACTTGAGCCGTATCACAAAGTCCTCCTGCATCACATACACTATAGGTCAAGGTATCCATGCCATTGAAATTCGGATTTGGTGTATATAAAATACTATCTCCATTACTAATGCTTGCTGTACCATCCGTAACCATTAATATTATTTCGGTAGTCGTTAAGGGGGCGCCATCTGGGTCTGTATCATTATCCTGTACGTCTACATAGATTGGCGTATCTTCTGGCGTCGTGGCAGCATCATCTACCGCAATAGGCTTATCATTTACTGCTCCTACATTAATCACCACTTTAGCCGTATCACATTGAGCAGGTAAAGGATTACCATCATCACAAACTACATATTCTAAACTATCCAAGCCTGAATAACCAGGATTAGGCGTATAAGTAAACACTCCTGTAGTTGGGTTAATCGTAACCGTTCCGTTTACAGGACTCAAGCCTGGAAGGGTATCAACACTAGTTGGGTCTATATTACCTAATGGGTCATTTGGGTCGCTATCATTGAGCGTAACCATAATGGGTACAGCTGTATTTTCTGGGGTACTGGTCACATCATCTACTGCAATTGGCTTATCATTTACTGGGTCAATGGTGATAATAACCCAGGCAGTATCGCAAAGAGAACTGTTATTAGCATCACAAATTTCATATTGGATACTGTCCAGTCCATTATAGTTTAAATCAGGGGTATAAACTATAATACTATCACTTGGATTAGGAAACGTGGCTGTACCATTGGTAGGAGGAATCAATATTTTGATAGAGTCTCCGATTAGTGGAAGGTCTCCTTCTACATCGTTTAAAAGAATATTTATACTTATTGGAAAATCTTCATTCGTTGAAACTATATCATCATTAGCTACAGGTTTTTTACATACCTTAAATACGACTCCGCCTTCAACTAAAAAGCATGCCCCATTGATATTTTTAATTGTATCATTTACAACATTGCCACTAATACCTCCGATAGTTTCGTAATTTAAGGAATAAGCAACATAAATTCCAGCTGATAGATTTGTGAAAAAAGTATCACTCGTAACTTGTTGGATAACATTATTTGTATCTGCGAGTAGATACTGTGTGGTATAACTAGGATTTGTATTCTCTCCAAAATTAGAGAAGTGAATATCTCCTTCTATACCAGCACAAGTGGTAGGAATTGGACAATTCGTTAGTAAATCGCAATCAGAATCTGCACAATCTACAAATCCATCTGCGTCATTATCTATTCCATCGGAACAGTTGGATTCTTGTGCTATTAAGTTTGCAGTACTCAATAATAGAGCAATAAAAAGTAGTAAAGACTTTAATCGGATAGTAAAAGTATTCCCCCTCATAGTCTGTTGAATTTTGTGTTTTATGTTTGCTTCTTTATTTTTTCTCAAGCCTGATTCTCCTATATATATACTGGTCAACTTACTATTAATCTGTGGATCAGCCATTCTATAGGTTTTATAAAAGTCACTAATTGATTGTCATTTTTGATAAGGGGATTTATGTAAAAACAAGTAGTAGTTCTTATTACAAGAACTACTACTTATTAGCTATTTATTGATTGCCAATGATATTGATAGTTCCACCTGATGGGGCACAATCATCTTCTATTATGGTATAGATATGATTGTTTTCTACATTGCTATTGCCATCCCCATCCCCAATCATTAATTGATTGGAACTTCCTTGAGGATTAGATAGGTCTATAGAAAAAGTCTCGTCTCCTTCATAAATACTATCATCGGTTATGCTAAAAATCATATTTAAATCAATAGTTGAAGGTGTTGTATAATCACCTGCAGGAATGCTAACGGTAACTGTCGTTAAGAAATCAGGTAGGTAATCCGTACCTGCTGTGGCATTTCCTGGAGTTGCATTCAAGACAATGTCAATAGTAGAAGTTACATTCAAAACACCACCTCGGATGGTTAAAGTTGGTAAGTTCATTCCAATTGCTTCTGCATCTGAACCGATAGTGTCCGTAAATTCAACTAATATGTCAGGTATTACCGTAATGAAAATAGTATCATTAACGCATTCACTAGGTGTTGGTGTTCCTGTATCACAGATACTTACCACTACCGTATCTAGGCCGCTAAAGCCCATATTAGGTGTATAAGTATAAGACCCATCCGTCATAATCGTAATGCTTCCATTATTCGCATCATCTACTGGTGTTGTATTCGCCGTTAAAGCTGTACCATCTGGGTCACTATCTCCTGCATCCGTTAAATCTCCATTTACTGGCGTATCTTCTGGGGTCGTATGCATTTCATTATCTACTACTGGTGGGTCATTAACTGGTGTAATCGTAATGAAGATGGTATCATTGACACATTCATTAGGTGTTGGTGTTCCTGCATCACATATCTCAACTACTACTGTATCTAGACCATTATAATTTAAGTTAGGTGTATAAGTATAAGACCCATCCGTCATAATCGTAATGCTTCCATTATTCGCATCATCTACTGGTGTTGTATTCGCCGTTAAAGCTGTACCATCTGGATCACTATCTCCTGCATCCGTTAGATCTCCATTTACTGGCGTATCTTCTGGAGTCGTATGCATTTCATTATCTACTACTGGTGGGTCATTAACTGGTGTAATCGTAATGAAGATGGTATCATTGACACATTCATTAGGTGTTGGTGTTCCTGCATCACATATCTCAACTACTACTGTATCTAGACCATTATAATTTAAGTTAGGCGTATAAGTATAAGACCCATCCGTCATAATTGTAATGCTTCCATTATTCGCATCATCTACTGGTGTTGTATTCGCCGTTAAAGCTGTACCATCTGGATCACTATCTCCTGCATCCGTTAAATCTCCATTTACTGGCGTATCTTCTGGAGTCGTATGCATTTCATTATCTACTACTGGTGGGTCATTAACTGGTGTAATCGTAATGAAGATGGTATCATTGACACATTCATTAGGTGTTGGTGTTCCTGCATCACATATCTCAACTACTACTGTATCTAGACCATTATAATTTAAGTTAGGTGTATAAGTATAAGACCCATCCGTCATAATCGTAATGCTTCCATTATTCGCATCATCTACTGGTGTTGTATTCGCCGTTAAAGCTGTACCATCTGGATCACTATCTCCTGCATCCGTTAAATCTCCATTTACTGGCGTATCCTCTGGAGTCGTATGCATTTCATTATCTACTACTGGTGGGTCATTAACTGGTGTAATCGTAATGAAGATGGTATCATTGACACATTCATTAGGTGTTGGTGTTCCTGCATCACATATCTCAACTACTACTGTATCTAGACCATTATAATTTAAGTTAGGCGTATAAGTATAAGACCCATCCGTCATAATTGTAATGCTTCCATTATTCGCATCATCTACTGGTGTTGTATTCGCCGTTAAAGCTGTACCATCTGGATCACTATCTCCTGCATCCGTTAGATCTCCATTTACTGGCGTATCTTCTGGAGTCGTATGCATTTCATTATCTACTACTGGTGGGTCATTAACTGGTGTAATCGTAATGAAGATGGTATCATTGACACATTCATTAGGTGTTGGTGTTCCTGCATCACATATCTCAACTACTACTGTATCTAGACCATTATAATTTAAGTTAGGTGTATAAGTATAAGACCCATCCGTCATAATCGTAATGCTTCCATTATTCGCATCATCTACTGGTGTTGTATTCGCCGTTAAAGCTGTACCATCTGGATCACTATCTCCTGCATCCGTTAAATCTCCATTTACTGGCGTATCCTCTGGAGTCGTATGCATTTCATTATCTACTACTGGTGGGTCATTAACTGGTGTAATCGTAATGAAGATGGTATCATTGACACATTCATTAGGTGTTGGTGTTCCTGCATCACATATCTCAACTACTACTGTATCTAGACCATTATAATTTAAGTTAGGTGTATAAGTATAAGACCCATCCGTCATAATCGTAATGCTTCCATTATTCGCATCATCTACTGGTGTTGTATTCGCCGTTAAAGCTGTACCATCTGGATCACTATCTCCTGCATCCGTTAAATCTCCATTTACTGGCGTATCCTCTGGAGTCGTATGCATTTCATTATCTACTACTGGTGGGTCATTAACTGGTGTAATCGTAATGAAGATGGTATCATTGACACATTCATTAGGTGTTGGTGTTCCTGCATCACATATCTCAACTACTACTGTATCTAGACCATTATAATTTAAGTTAGGTGTATAAGTATAAGACCCATCCGTCATAATCGTAATGCTTCCATTATTCGCATCATCTACTGGTGTTGTATTCGCCGTTAAAGCTGTACCATCTGGATCACTATCTCCTGCATCCGTTAAATCTCCATTTACTGGCGTATCCTCTGGAGTCGTATGCATTTCATTATCTACTACTGGTGGGTCATTAACTGGTGTAATCGTAATGAAGATGGTATCATTGACACATTCATTAGGTGTTGGTGTTCCTGCATCACATATCTCAACTACTACTGTATCTAGACCATTATAATTTAAGTTAGGCGTATAAGTATAAGACCCATCCGTCATAATTGTAATGCTTCCATTATTCGCATCATCTACTGGTGTTGTATTCGCCGTTAAAGCTGTACCATCTGGGTCACTATCTCCTGCATCCGTTAAATCTCCATTTACTGGTGTATCCTCTGGGGTCGTATGCATTTCATTATCTACTACTGGTGGGTCATTAACTGGTGTAATCGTAATATAAACCCAAGCTGTATCACATAATTTAGTAGTAGTTGAAGAATCACAAATTTCATATTGAATACTATCTAAGCCATTGAAATTTAGATTAGGCGTATAGATGAGGGAGCTATCACTAGGAACGGGATTAAGTACAGTACCTTGTGTAGGTCCAGTTAAAACGGAAACAGAATCTCCTAAAAGAGGACTATCCGCATCTGTATCATTCAATAATACGTTAACTATAATAGGTGTATCTTCATCAGTAGTATCAAAATCATCAACTGCATTAGGTTTCGCACAAACACGAAAAGGAGTTCCTGCCTCCACAATAAAACAACCACCAGTAATATTTTTTATAGTATCACCAACTACATTATTACTAATACCTCCATTTGTTTCGTAATTTAAGACATATAGTATATATACTCCTGCGGTTACATTCGTAAAAAAAGTATCACTATTAACCTGTTGAATAACATTCGCCGTATCTGCCAATAAATATTGAGTCGTATAAGCGGCATTAATATTATTGCCCATATTCTCAAAATGTATCGTTCCTTCTATGGCTGAACAAGCAGTAGGGATAGGGCAATTGGCCAACAAATCACAGTCTGTATCTGCACAATCTACAAAACCATCATTATCATTATCTATACCATCGTTACAGCTTGATTCTTGTGCGGAAAGGCTGACTGATAAAATCAACGTTAGTCCAAAAAGGCAAAAGGTTCTTAAAAAAAATTGCCTTAGAACCGTCTTTTTAAAAAATAGAAGTTCTTTTGGTCTGTTATTTTTTTTCAGCGTTTTTAAAAGAAAAAAAGACTGGCTCATTATTAGTTTAATTTTTGTGTAAAGACAATTTTTAAATATCAGAATAGAAGAATAATTATCCCCCCCAAAACGCTTAGTTCTTTTAAGTTAAGATTCCTTAAAACTGATATTAGTAATTCAGGTTATTTGCTCATACTTAAGCAAAATTTAACGAGGGAGAAAATGTGAATTAATTTCTATCACTTATTGTATAGGGGAGGAAGGATAATACTAGCTATCAAACCCCAAACAATATGCCTGTAATTATTCTTTTCCGCAATATCACTACATATAGATGTAGTTTGCGTGGCAAAAAGAGGTATACTTCTCTAAGTTTTTCATTAACATTAAATCGTTTTAGGTAAAACATCTATATAGGAAGATGCAAAGGATTTAGTGAATGAAATCATATTGTTAAAATAAGTACTATGTATTCTCTCTGCTGTAAAAACATACTGCTACATACAAATGTAGTTTCAACCTACATTTAATTTCAAGCTTTGATTTTATCTCTAAACTTCCATAATATTGTACTCAGAAACCTAACCTACATTATTTTTTAATTACGTTTCTATCCCTCCAAAATATATTTACCATTCCATCAAATTAATTCCTGCTTAATCTTAATTTTAACTATTGAGGTAGCACTTATAGCTATTTTAATGGGCACTAAATTTAGCATTCCCCTATTACTGTTTCATCTTTGGATTTTTCTTTTCCTTTTTGGAAATTTTTAATAGACAATCCCCCTCTAGCATTTTTCTGATTTTCTTAATCAGGTTATAACAAGCTTAATTTTTGGATAAAACGCTATCCAAGAAAACAGATTTTTAATGCGCTGGTATGACTTGATTATTCTAACAAACACATATCGTTATGCAAAGACGTGAACAAATGAAATCCCTTCAGGGGGGATGTTTTAAATTCCTGAAAACAATAATGAGCCTCCATTTTTTTGGACTTTCATTATTTCTTAGTTTAGGTTTTATGGCTAGTCGATATAGCCTAAATAATATTGACAATCCTCAAAAGCAGTCTGCTTTTAAGGAAGTACTCCAAACAAATCAATTAGCCCACCTTTCAACTACCCGCTTAAATTTAGCTTTCGATAATGATAGTGGAAGCGGAGGAGGTGGAGGTGGATGTAATATCACCTCTGGAGGTACTATTGCTGGCAACGAATTTGTTTGCGGCGGTTATAATCCTTCTACTATTATTAGTACTAGAAACGCTAGTGGATGTAGTAGTAGTGGTGGTGGCGGAAGTGGAAGCGGAGGAGGATGGACAGGTGCCACCTGTGGCGTTATTTATCAATGGCAACAGAAAGCTTTAAATGGTAATTGGGTTAACATAGGTGGTGCAACGGGTGCATCCTATGATCCTGGAGTAATTACTCAAACTTATTGGTATAGAAGAGCAGCACGTAGTGCCTGTGGTACGATATGGAGGTTTTCCAATGCTATAGACAAACATGTTATTATTAATTATACAAATGGAGGTTTAATTGCTGGCAATGAATCAAATTGTGGTTCTTATGATCCAAGTACAATCACCAACCCTTCATTACCAAGTGGAGGATATGATTCTGGCAATCAAAGTACTACCCAATACTTATGGCAACAAAGAATCAATGGAGGAGCTTGGCAAAATATTGCTGGTGCAACGGCTACTTCTTATAACCCTGATATTATTTCTCAAACTACGGAATATCGTAGAGGTGTTAGATTGAGTCGATGTGCTGGTTATATTTATTCTAATTCAATTACTAAGACCGTTGACAATTCTAACGGATGTACTCCGCCTACTACACCTTGTGAAACCATAAGCGTTAGAAAAGTACTTAATACATCTTATGAATGTTCTGGACAAGGAGCAAGAGGTGTTTTCTTTAGAAGAGGAGGAAATTGTACAGGTACACATCAAATTTGGGCTGGACAAGATGACTTATATTTTTATGAATATAGTAATGGTACGGCTGAAATGAAAGGTAGCATTATTAATAATGGAACTGTAGGGCAAGTCAATATCAACTTTACTGGCAGACTAAATGGCTATGATAATACCGCTGGTTCATGCAACCGACCTCAGTTATTGAATTCTTGGTATTCTTATGATAACTTTTCTGGTACTATTCAAGTTGGTGGTACGACCTATTCGGTGTTGAAGAAAGGAGCAGACATGGTGATTGGCTATGGTGCGGCTTATAGAGAACAAGGTTTTGGGTTTTCTGCTTGGACAGAAGGTTCTTGGGGATCTTGTGGTGAGTTATGGGGACAATTAGGGCCTCAAATTCCTAATTCTATTACAGGTATAGCTTTTGATGATGTAAATCAAGATGGTATTTTAACAAAGGGTGCTGCTACTAATCTCGCTTTAAACAAACCAACCTCTGCATCTTCCACCAATAGTAATATGGTTTCAAGTCGAGCAGTTGACGGTAGTACTAATGGAGGGTATAATAGTATTTTCCATACAGCAGATGGTGATAATAATACTTGGTGGCAAGTGGATTTAGAAGACAGTCAATGGATAGACTATATTAATTTTTGGAATAGAACTGATTGTTGTTGGAATCGTAGTGCTAATGTGGTGTTAGTCGTATCTGAAAATCCAATTTCTAATAATTTTAGTACAGCAGTTAACACTACTGGAAATTTCGTTCACTATTTTAATAACAGTACACCAAATCCATCTCGAAGAATTGATGTAAATTGTTTTGGTCGATATGTTCGATTATTTAATGATAGAGAAATTATCAATTTCTCAGAATTAGAAGTTTTTGGCAAACCTTTCCAAGAAGATGGCATTGCGGATATTGAAGTTAAGCTATATGAATGTGCGGGTGGACAAAACGGTACAAATTTAACACAAACTACTACTTTAGTGGCAACAACAACAACTGGTTCTGACGGACGATATACTTTTGATAATCTTTGTTTAGATAATACACCAAACGCTTATTACCTAGAATTTGCTAGTGGTCAATTCGCTTATTCTTTAGCAGGCCAAGGAAATGACCCATTTTGTGATTCAGATGCCAATCAAACGACTGGGCAAACGGAATGTTTTGTATTAACCAATGACGGCACAGGTATAGCGAATTCCTCTAGTGGAAAAGGATGGAATGTAGGACTCATCCCTGGTGAGGCAGATTTATCTTTAACTAAAACGGCTGATAAAACAGAAGTTGCACCAGGCGAAGATATTACTTTCCAATTGACTGTCACCAATAATGGTCCTCACAATGCGACTAACGTAACGGTTGAAGATGTATTACCTACTGGTTTACAATACCTTACGCATGCAGTAGAACCAGATGGTTTTAATTCAACCACAGGAATATGGAGTATTGGGAATTTAGCAGCGGGGAGTTCTACCTCTTTATCATTAGTGGCAACGGTAACTGCGGGGACAGGCACTATAACCAATTTTGCACAAATACAAACTTCAGATACAGATGACCCTGATTCAACACCAGGAAACGATACAGATAATACGCCTGATGAAGATGATGAGGCAGATGTAACAATTACCGTTGTACCTCCTTGCGGTTTGAATATTTCGATTACGGATTTGGTATGTAGTGATAATAACACTCCAAGCGACCCTAGCGACGATACTTATACTTTTAATCTGATAGTGACAGGCGATAACACAGGTGTTGCTTGGCAAGCTAGTTATAGCAACCCGTTTTTAGGTACAGCGGCTATTCCACCAACTGTTTACGGGGTTCCTGTTCAATTAGGTCCATTTCCAGCAGGTACTTTTACAGCTACAAATGTTGCTCCACCTTTAACCGTAACAGATGGATTAGACATTGATATTTCTGTTAGTGATACTCAAAATGGTACTTGTACGAATAATACGACAACTGTTAATTCTCCTGGCCCTTGTTCTGACGGTCCGCCACCAAGCTTAACCATTACAGATATTACAGTAAATGAGGAAGATGGAACAGCTACTCTGCAAGTATGTACTTCAATCCCTTCTACAGAAGCTATTATGGCTAATTTTGTGACAATGAATGGTACTGCTATTGTCAATTCAGATTATGGATTCTCTTCTGGTCAAATCACTATTCCTGCAGGACAATTATGTGCAGAAATTTCTGTTTTAATTATCAATGATGATATTGCAGAAGATCCAGAAAGTTTAGTTGTGAATTTATCTAATCCAACAGGTGCGACTATTACTGATCCGCAAGGAATGATTACTATTTTAGATGGAGATGGGAATCCTAATCCACCAACTTTAACGATTAATGATGTAACTGTTAATGAGGAAGATGAAACTGCTACTTTACAAATTTGTGTGTCTGAGACGAGTACTGCTCCAATTACAGTAGATTTTGCCACAGCAGATGGTTCTGCTATTACAGGCTTAGATTATGGCACAACTACAGGTACGGCGACTATACCTGCGGGGCAATCATGCGTAAATGTTACTATTCCTATCATAGATGATGAAACACCAGAACCTACCGAAAACCTAGTAGTTAATTTAACTAACCCGAATGGGGCAACTATTAATGACCCACAAGGTATGGTAACCATCTTAGATGGAGATACACCAAACGAGCCTGCTTTAATGATTAATGATATTACGGTGAATGAGGAAGATGGCACCGCCACCTTACAAATTTGTGCCTCTTTTATTAGTAGCGCTCCAATTACTGTAAATTTTGCCACAGCGGACGGTTCTGCGATTGCTAGTTCAGATTATGGCACTACTTCTGGTGTTATTACCATATCAGCAAATCAATTATGCACAGAGATTACCATCCCAATTATAGACGATGATAACCCTGAACCAACGGAAGGATTAGTCGTTAATTTAACCAATCCAAATGGGGCGACCATTGCTGATCCACAAGGGATGATTACTATTTTAGATGATGATGACCCACAGGATTTACCAATGCTAAGTATTAATGATATTACGGTAATGGAAGAAGATGGTACGGCTAGTTTACAGATCTGTATTTCTCAAGTTAGTGCTACCCCTGTAACCGTAAATTACGCTACTGCTAATGGTTCTGCTGTAGTTAATAATGATTATAGTTTCACGGCTGCTACAGCTACGATTCCAGCAGGGCAATCATGTGTTAATATTACAGTTCCGATAGTAGATGATAATACACCAGAACCTACGGAGAATTTAGTCGTGAACTTAACGAATCCAAACGGTGCTACTATTGCTGATTTACAAGGGACGATTACTATTTTAGATGGAGATATCCCTCCACCAAGTTTGACGATTAATGATATTACGGTGAATGAAGAAGATGGTATGGCTACTTTACAAATTTGTGCATCTGCAACTAGTACTTCGCCCATAACAGTAAACTATACAACAACAAATGGTTCTGCCATTGTAAACTCAGATTATGCTTTTAGCTCTGGTACAGCTACCATTCCTGTAGGGCAATTATGTACGAATGTTACGGTACAAATTATAGATGATAATATTGGAGAGCCTACTGAAAATTTAGTAGTCAACTTAAGCAACTCAATCGGATCAACCATTGCCGATCCGCAGGGTACGATTACCATCTTAGATGGAGACACCCCTCCTACGCTGCCGTCGCTAAGTATCAATGATATTACTGTCAATGAGGAAGACGGAACGGCAATTTTACAAATCTGTGCATCTGAGACTAGTATAAGCCCTATTTCTGTAAACTTCATTACAGCTAATAATTCTGCTTTAGTGAACCAAGATTATGCTTTTAACTCTGGCGCAGCAACGATTCTTGCAGGTCAATTATGTACAAATGTTACCGTACAGATAATAAATGATGAAACACCAGAACCGACAGAAAACTTAGTAGTGAATTTAACAAATCCTAGTGGAGCCACAATTGCTGACCCTCAAGGAACAATTACCATTTTAGATAGTGACGTACCTCCAGATTTACCCAACATTATCATCAATGATATTACCGTAAATGAAGAAGATGGTACGGCTACTTTACAAGTTAGTTTATCTAACCCTTCTACACTACCTGTAACTGTAAATTATATTTCTGCAAATGGTTCTGCACTTACGGGAGTTGACTATACAACTGTTTTTGGGACGGTAACTTTTCCTGTTGGAAGTACTCAACAGACTATTTCAATACCAATTATAGATGATGAAACCCCAGAAGATACAGAGAATTTTGCGGTTAATTTAATGAATCCAAATAATGCGAATATAGCAGACCTTCAAGGCATTGTAACTATCTTAGATTCAGATATTACTTCTATTTTACCAAATATTGTCATCAATGATATTACGGTGAATGAAGAAGATGGTATGGCTACTTTACAAGTTAGTCTATCTAGTCCAGCAGCAGCACCTGTAACCGTGAATTTCATTTCTGATAATGGTTCAGCTATTGATGGAATCGACTATAATTTTGTAGGAGGCACTATCAATTTCCCTTCTGGAAATATACAACAAACAATTACGATTCCAATTATAGATGATAATACGCCTGAACAAACTGAGAATTTTGTGATTAATTTAAGCAATGCTAATGGTGCAACTATTGCTGACCCACAGGGCGTTGTAACTATTTTAGATAGTGATGAAACCTCAACTTGTGATAATATTACGTTTGGTGGAAAAATTGGTTTTGGCGAAGCTTGTGCGGGTACGATAGAATTTTGTAGTGAGGGCAATATTGCTAGCCCCATTATCGGAAGTTGTACTTCTCCATCAGATGGTTCTGGTGATTTGGAAATTATTTGGTTGAAAAATGAAACTTCCTGTGATGCTCCAACTGGTACAGTAGAACAAATTTTGGCAAATCCTGCTGCTTATGATTGGGAAATTATTGAAGGAGCAACTAATTTATCTTTAGACCCAGGAAAAGTAAATACAACTACTTGTTTCTTAAGATGTGCAAGAAGAGCTGGTTGTGTTGCTTATTTAGGAGAATCAAATATAGTTCAAATAGCTGTAAAATCAGATTGTAACGGAAACGGCAATGGAAATACAGTTAGTTGTGGTAGTGGTACTTCTATTAACTATGGAAACGGACAAATTACTATGAGCGGTCAGAATGGTTTAGAGTATTATTATCAGATTTTTGATGTGAATTGGCAAACGGTTTATAACTGTGGGTGGCAATGTGGGAGTAGTCAAATAGTTAATGGGTTAGTTGATGGAGATTATAGAGTGATTATCAAAAATAGTAACTGGGAAGTAATTTGTGAAAAAGTAATTACCCTTTCAAGTACTGACACAGGTGGTAGCGACAACACAGATGGCGGTGACAACACAGATGGTGGTGACAACACAGATGGCGGTGACAACACAGATGGTGGTGACAACACAGATGGTGGTGACAACACAGGCGGTGGTGACAACACAGGCGGTGGTGACAACACAGGCGGTGGTGACAACACAGGCGGTGGTGACAACACAGGCGGTGGTGACTTATCTGTAGAATGCGGAGAAATTACCATTACCTATGGAAATGGAACAATTATAATGCAAGGACAAGCAGGCTCAGAATATTATTTCCAAATTTTTGATGAGAATTGGGGAACTATATTTAACTGTGGTTGGCAATGTGGTAATATGCAGACAGTTTCAGATTTACCGAATGGACTTTATCGAATAAATATCAAGAGTAGTAGTTGGAATGTTATCTGTGAGCAAGAAATAACGCTTACAAATACACCTACAGATAATGGTGATAATAATGGAAATAATACCGGTACGGATTGTCCTAATATTACTCATGGAGGTCAAATTGGTGGTGACGAGACCAATTGTGATAACTTTGACCCTAATCTAATAACAAACGGGCAACTACCTACTGGTGGTAGTGGAGAAATCGAATATATTTGGTTAGCATCAACCGAAGGATGCCCTAATGAATTGCATGATATTGTAGATGGTGCTAATGAGGCAACTTATAATCCTGGATCCATTTCTCAAACTACCTACTTTGTTCGTTGTGCTAGAAGAAAAGGCTGTACCGTATGGGTAGAGAGCAATTGTGTAGCTAAAGTAGTAGAGAATTGTAATGACAATGGAGGCGGAAATGATGAAGGAAATACAAATACCATAGAAGCAAGTTGTGGAGAATTAACGATTACTTATGGAAGTGGTACAATTGACATTCTTGGACAAGCAGGTTCTGAGTACTATTTTAAGCTAAATGACTTGAATAGTGGTTGGGCTTTAATCGATGGCTGTAGTTATCAATGTGGGCACTCTTTTACAGCTACTAATGTTCCAAACACTAAAATTTTAGTAGCTATTTTTGACAATACTTGGACAAAGCATTGTGAGGTTGAGTTGGAAATGACTGATGGCAATAACTTAGCAGGCTCTACTGGACGAAACGCCGACCATTTAGCTTTTTCTGCTCATAAAGCTAGTCGAGTTGTTGATTTGGAATGGATTACAAATTCAGGTTACAAAAATGACCATTATGTAATAGAGCGTTCTTTTGATGGGACTAATTTTACTGCCTTAACAGCATTAACTAATAAGGAATGGACGGAAGAAATGACTTACCACCAAACTTCTGACACACAACCTCAAAGGGGGGCTAATTACTATCGAGTAAAACAAGTATATGTGGATGGTAGCTTTGATTATACAACTGTACAAAAAGTTGATTTCAATATTGATCTAGATGGTTTCTCTATGTATCCTAACCCTGCAGTAAATGAATTAAGGCTAAACTTAAAACCATTTGCAGGAAAAACAACCACTATCAATATTATCAATCAATTTGGGCAAGTAGTAAAAACAAAAACAATTGATAGCACTCTATCAACCATAGAAACCCTTTCATTAGACAAAATGAGTAGTGGATTTTATCAAGTGATGATTCAGGTGGAAGGACAGAAAGTACTTACAGAAAAATTAATAATAGAAAAAACGTATTAATAAAAATAAGCGGATAAAGGCTTTCCTTTATCCGCTACCACTTACATATTATTTAAAAAGTAGTCTTATTTGCATCGCAGTCAACTACCAACAGGGCCTAGTCCCTGTTGGCGTTTTTTTAGCCTACTTAAAGAATCATTGTTCATGATTTTGCAGTAGCTATCCAGATTGGGTAGCTTCTTTTCCATTTAATTATTCACGTTCTAGGACAAAGCCCCCCATTTAGAAAATAAAAAAATTCGAGATGGGACATTTAATTTTTAAACGTTATTTTTTTTACGCCTTAACTTTCATTTTTTTTTACGATTGTTCCACTCCCCTTCTTTTTGCACAAGTACAGATTAATGAATTCTTGGCCTCCAACACAAACCTAAATAGAGATAAAGATTTTGAGGAAAGAGGGGATTGGATAGAATTGTATAACACTAGTAACGAGGCGGTTAATCTTTCAGCCTATTTTTTAAGCGATGATATAGAAGATGCCCAAAAATGGAAAATACCAAATGGGACGATTATTTCAGGGCAGTCCTATATACTTTTTTGGGCAGACGAAAAAGATACCCTGAATCATACTAATTTTAAATTATCAAAAACAGGGGGAGCAATTTCACTAGCCAATCAAGAAGGAATAATCATTGATTCCATTTTATATACTACCCAGTCTTCTAATATTTCTTTTGGTAGAACCGCCGAACAATCATCACCCAATTTTGCTTTCTTCCCCTCTCCTACCCCGAATCAAGCAAATGGAACAAATGGTTATCAAGGCTTGGTCTTTTATACACCAAATTTTTCGATAAAAGGTGGACTTTATAGTACTCCTCAAACGGTTGAACTAACCACTATTCTAGGAAATATATATTATACCCTCGATGGAAAAGAACCTACCGAAGCTGATTTTTTATATACAACACCTATCCAAATAGATCAAACCGCCGTTTTGCGAGCAAAGGTTTTTATACCAAATTTAATTGCTGGAAAAACAATCACCCATTCTTATTTTATTGCAGAAAATTTAGAAGAACGAACGCTTCCAATTGTTTCAATTTCCACACACCCTGACCATTTCTGGGATGAAGAAATTGGTATTTACACTCAAGATTTTAAACCAACTTGGGAATATCCAATAAATATAGAGTTATTTGAAAACGATGGAGATAATCGAGCTGCTTTTAATGAATTAGCGGGCATTAGAATCAATGGCAATCATTCTTGGGTATTACCTCAAAAGATGATGGGCATTTATTTTCGAGATGACTATGATAAAAAGGCATTGGAATATCCATTGTTTTTTGAACGAGACCGAATTGAGTTCGATAATTTTTCTCTTCGAGCATCGGGAACGGACCAAAGCTATACTTTTTTTAGGGATAGACTTTGTCAAGAATTAACCAAGAGTAATATGGACTTGGAAACTCAAGGTGGGCGACCTTCTATGGTCTATATCAATGGAGAATATTTAGGCTTATTTAATATCCGTTCTCGACAAGATGAACAATATATTGAACATTTTTTTAATCAAGAAAAAGGAAATTATGATTTAATTAATAATAATGGTGAAGTAGAAGAAGGAGATAGTATAGCTTTCAAGGAATTATTCCAATTATTAAATGCGGATTTAAGCGAAGAATCCTATTATAATGAAGTTGCTCAAATTCTAGATATTCCAAATTTCACGGACTATATTATTACTGAAATATGGGTAAAAAACACGAGCTGGGGGCATAATATTAAATGGTGGAAAAGTAAAGCCTCAGGCAGTAAATGGCGAATGATTTTAAAAGATTTAGACCGTGCTTTTTTTAATGCAGGAGAATACGGTATTGAAGCTTTTATAGGCGAAAATATTCCAAGACTAGATTACGAATGGATAAGAATTATTTTACGTAAACTATTAAGTAATGAAGCTTATAAAAATGAATTTATTGCTCGCTTTGAGGCTCATTTATTCACTACTTTTCATCCAAATAGCGTTAGCCCAATTATTGATAAAATGCGAGGAGCAATTGCTCCTCAAATGCCGCATCAAATCAAACGCTGGGCAGGTGATACTTCTCGATTAGGAGATGCATTAATATCCATTGAACAATGGGAAAACGAAGTGGCAGATTTACATAATTTTGCCATAGAACGAGCCACTTTTATGCATAAAAATATTCAGCAATTATTTTTGCGGAGTGATAGTATCTCTACTCTGGGAATTATTAGTACGCCAGCTAATGGAGGAAATATCAACCTTAATGAATTTCCTATCCCTGCGGATAAATGGACGGGAAGGTATTTGAACAATCAATCCATTTCACTAGAAGCAACCGCTAAAGATGGTCATCAATTCATAGGTTGGTCAAAGGGTACTTTTGAAACACTAATCCCACAGCAATCCGAATGGAAGTATAATGATAATGGAATAAATTTAGGAGGAAATTGGATACTAACAAACTTTGATGATTCCAGTTGGCAAAGTGGGTTAGCACAATTAGGGTATGGAGAAGGCGATGAAAATACGATTATTTCTTTTGGAAATGATGCAACCAATAAACCACTTAGAACTTATTTTAGAAAAACCTTTACTATTGATGATAAAGAAGGAATGACTGAACAACTTGTTTTTAACCTATTAAAAGATGATGGTGCAGTTATTTACTTAAATGGTCAAGAAATTTTTCGAAGCAATATGCCAGCAGGAATTATTACAGCAAATACACCTGCCTACAATTCTATTAGTGGCCTACAAGAACCAGATTTTAATCAGCATATAATCAATACCAACCTTTTAAGAGCAGGTGAAAATGTATTAGCTATAGCCATCCACCAAAGAAACTCGATAAGCTCTGATTTAAGTTTTGACTTGGAATTAAAAGTTTTAAAAACAGCAGAGGAAACTATTATTAATACCGAGAATGTTAACCAATTTACCTTAACTAATGATACGGTATGGGTTGCTAATTTTGAGGCAATAAACACTTGTATCTTGCCTGAAATTATTGACCAAAATACGACGCTAAGCCTAGCCTGTTCTCCTTATTATGCCCAAGAAGATGTTAAGGTAATGCCTAACGCCTCTTTAATAATTGAAGCTGGCGTAGAAATTTTAATGCCTGAAAAAGGAAGTTTAGAAATTAATGGGGATTTGCAAGTAAATGGCACAAAGGAACAACCTGTAATTATTCGTGCAAATGAGGCATCAGGACATCTAACATGGGGTAATTTACAATTTAATCAAACAGAACGATTATCCACCCTTAGTTATTTAATCCTAGAGAATCCAACCAAAGGTAAACACCCTATAAGAGAAGATGCAGCAATTTCTGCCTACTTTGCTAATTTGGCAATTGACCATTTATCAATTATTGATGCCGAAAATACTTTAGTCCATGCTCAATACTCCAATTTAAAATTAGAGGATAGTCAATTAAAATTTGGAGGTAGAGGAAATATGATAGACCTCCAATATGGGGAAAGTAGGATCAAAAATTGTGATTTAGAAGGTGGTTTACAAAAAGAGAGTAATGGAATTCGATTAGAAGAAATGATTACTACCACTATTTCACGTAGTAAGATTCATCATTTTCTAGGAAAAAACAGCAATGGCATTGTGGTAACAGGAGAAAGTGGTAGTATTGCGTTGATTGCTAATACTATCCATAATTGTACCGATAAAGGACTTTTTGTAAAAGATTTGGCTAAAGTCCGATTGATAAATAATTTGATACTTCATTGTCGGCAAGGAATTGGTGTAAAAGAATTGGCGGAAATTGCTAATAGTCAAAGTACTATTTACAATACAGAGACGGCAATAGCATGCTTTGAAAAAGATGCAGGAACTGGAGGAGGAAAAGCAACTGTGATTAATTCTATTTTCTCAAATTCAAATGAAGCACCATTTACAGTTGATGAAGTTTCAAGTATTGCTATTGATTACTCCTGTTCGGATACAGAGGCATTACCTGGTGCGAATAATTTATTAGCTAATCCTTTATTTTTTAACCCCAATCGAAATAATTTTCATTTACTTTCCAATTCACCTTGTAAAGCTTTTGGGATCAGTCAAAACGAAACGTCGATAGATATTGGCTCTACCATTTTTGACTCATCTACTCCTATTTTTCCCATTATTTCAGCAATTAATTATAATCCTTCAGATAAAAAGGAAACAGAATTTTTGGAAATAACGAATCCTAGTCAACAAACCATTGATATTTCTGGCTTTTCATTTACAGAAGGGGTTGAATATACTTTCCCAAATAATACGCAGTTAGCCCCTGAAGAAACGATTCAATTGGTTAAAGATATTAGCTTGACACAAGCTAACGGTGCTCAAAAAATAATTCAATGGCGTAAGGGCAAGTTAAATAATAGTGGAGAAATGATTCGCTTAGAAACACCTTATGGTATCATAGCAGACCAGATTATTTACCAAGATGAAGCTCCCTGGGCTATAGCTGCAGATGGTTTAGGCGGCTATTTATCTTTGAAAGCTATTAATATAGACAATCATCTTGCAGAAAATTGGGAAGCCAAAGGAGTCGTACTTGTGGCTACTGAAGAAATCATAAAAGAACAGGGTGATATTAAATTATTTCCTAATCCTGCACATCACCAATTTATTATCGACTCCCCAACTAAACCAATTCAGGAAATAGTCATTTTTAATGCTATTGGGCAGCAGATATTGTTCAAAAATAAACCCAGAAGTAATACCCATATTATTGATATTGAAAATTGGACAAAAGGATTATATTTTGTTCTGATAAATCGTAAAGAAATAATGAAACTCACAGTAAACTAAAAATTATTAGATGATCGATAAGATAAAACAATAATAGGAAGAAGATTAGGCTTGCTTTTTAGTTTAAATTTAAAGCCTTCTGATTCCCAAGTCTTGATAAATAGTAGATAGGATTCTTTTTGATAGAAAACAAATTCTTTCATTTTAAGCCCGCTTGTCTAAATTGAATAATCAAATTTCTAAGACCAAATTATCTGATAATAAACCTCTTTAGATTTATTTGTCTTAGATTCTAATTAGTAAGGATGAATAAAAAATGAGAGAAAGGATATTGTTTAATAAGGGATGGAATATAGGTTTTATGACGTTCTCTCAAAGTTATATCGCAAATATAGCAAAGTATAAAATTAAAGACCTTATCAAATCCTAGGATAGATGATATATACTTAGTCAGACTACATTAATATGTGGGTTTCTTTTGAGACCTCCACTTAAATGGCTATAAAATTGTTTATCTATTTAATAAGTTTTGATTCAGTAAGAAGTCCTATCGATTCTCAGGGGCTTCTTATTTTTTAAATGGAAATTTTAAAAAAATAACAAGAAGCAATTAATTCAAAAGTACTTAGGATAGGGTTCTCTCTTGCATGTAGAGGACTCTTTCTTTTTGTATAGTTCTTTATCCAATTAATTATTATTGTTCGATTCTTGATTCGAGAGCATAAAAAACCGTGGGGCATTTAGGCTGCTGCTTTTACCTCTTCCTTCTCAATTTTTAAATTTGGATACCACTTTTTAAAACAGGTGGTCAAATCGCCATTTAAAACTTTGGTTCTCTCTTGGAGCATTAAATGAACTCCTCGTTTTGACTATTGCATCTGTGTCTTGTTGCAGAAAAAGTTGACCGATTTTAAAATAAAAGCCAACCCGCATTTCTGGGATTAGATAAACTTACATCTGAAAAATAGTGCCCCCAAAACCTAAAAATTAACGTGGCTAATAACCATACAAAAAAGCCAGATAACAAACTAAATTTTTGATAATTCATCATAGTTGAAAGTATCTTTTGCAACGAAATGCCGATAATATATTGCCCACCCTCTTATCATTGGATTGAGCTTAGATATTAAGGCAAGTGTGATTGACCCTCGGTATTCTCGAATGACTTGTTGTACTTTCTGCAAGAAAGCTTTGACTTTCTTTTTGGAAGGCTTAATAAGGGGTGTATCCCTATACATCCTCACATGATGGCCCAGAAAATCGAATCCATGATTGATAGATGTGATAAGCGTCTTTTCTTGTGATAATACCAGTCCTCGTTTTGCCAAAAATGCTTCAATAGCAGGCTTGACTTTGGTTTCGAGTATGGATTTATCGGAAGACGTAACGATAAAATCATCTGCATATCGCACCATATGAATATGATATGGATTCGGTCGTCGAGGGTGTTTTTTCTTGGCTGTGGCTTTGATGCCGCAGGCAAGGTCAATTGCTTCTTGCATACCGTCCAAAGCCATATTAGCCAATGTCGGAGAGATAACTGAACCTTGGGGAGTGCCGTGTTCCGATGGAAAAAGTCGTTGTTTTTCCATATAACCTGCCTTTAGCCATTTGCTCAATACCCTTTTATGAATGGGAATGTTTTGCAACAGCCATTGATGAGAAATATTGTCGAACGAACAGTAAACTTAATACCCCCTTCGACAACCCACTTTTGGAAGATATACCAAAAGAAGAAGTAGAAATAACCAACCCTACCCACCCATTATTCGGGTGTAGACTTCCAATCATTTCTGTTAGTAGTCCTCCTATTGGTGAATCAAACGTTTTTGTGCAGTATCAAGGGCATATTGTACTAAAAATTCCAATATCGGCTACCAGTCTGGGAAACCCCTCTTTTACACTTTCTACTAAACTATCCTTATCATCTTTAAAAGAAATTATCAAAATTTTTAAGGAGACTAAGGAATTATGCCATATCAACCTAAGCAAATCTTCGAAAATTTGCCAAAACACCTCCAAGAAGAAATCGAGGAGGACATTATAAACCTATTTCAACAAGTCATTTATGAATACCTCACAAAACATTCAACCTCACCACCTAATGCGAAAAGCAATCATTTACGTTCGACAATCGAGCCCCAATCAGGTCTTGACGAATCAGGAAAGCCTTCGACTTCAATATGCGCTAAAAGAAAAGGCAATAAATCTAGGCTGGTTGGAAGATAATATTGAAATTATTGACTCCGACCTTGGTATTTCAGGAGCTAGTACTCATCACCGTAAAGGATTTAAAGACATGCTCAGTAAAGTAGCACTGGGTGGGTCTCAGCAGAACAAACAGGGGAAATGTCTCACATGAAAATCGAGACATCCCCCGTGTAGTCTAGCTTGACAGTATATTTTAGCCTTCCCGTTTATTACTCTAGATTCAGGTCATAGTTTTGGGAATTGAGTAAATTGAAGGAATCAATCAGATATTCGTCCGAAAAATCGAACAATCCATTGAAATAAATGTGTCGCCAAGCAATAGCTGTGCCTGCCTTAATATGCTCAATCAACTCCATTTTTTCCTTCACGTCCTTTATTTGCTGAATGTGCCTTGTCATGAATAGATAGTTCCAGCAAGTGATAGCACTCTTGATTAAGTTCTTGCAAGCATCTGAAATTAGTTGTTCTCGATGTGTGGAAAATATCATTTCTCCACCATTAGCTACAGAAACAGCAGATGAAAAACGATTAGCAAGCTCTATTACATTCAATTGTTTCTGGATAGCTTGTCTCAGTTCCAATGAATCTATGTATCGGAGTAAATAAATCGACTTGCTAATTTTACCGTATTCTTTCAAAGCTTGATAAACAGGGTGCTGTCTAGAGTAGGAATTAAGCCGTTTGAAAATCTGCGATGCAGTACAATGTTTTAATTGGATGGAGGCGACTAATCTCAAAATGGCATCCCAATTTTCTGCAATTAAATCCACATTAATATAGCCAGATGGTAAGACTTGATAATCCTTTTCCAAATAAGTTGCTCGCTTTTCAAAACTATATAATTGCTGCTTATGTAGTTTGGCAATTCTAGGAGCAAATCCAAAATCTAATAGATCCATCAATCCAAAAACAGCCTCCGAATAACCGTGCGTATCCGTACTGTGCATAGTAGAACGAATACGTTCATTGTGGAGCAATCCGTCCACCACATAAATAGCCTCTCTTTCAGTTGTATTGATGATAGTCGAATAAAATGGAATGAATCGTTCATCGATAAAACTATAGGAGGTGACTCCTTTTCCACTACCAAAATATTTGAAAGAATAATGAGCGTCTATAGTAGTATCTGACGCTACACCAATTTTTTGACCATCACTAGAAGTATGTAATTTTCCCTTCTTTTTCTTAAATAAATTCGGTAGTTCCATCTTATCCATAAAGTTATTGATGGTATCGGTTGCCTTACGAATATTATCTAGGTCAAAGTACCAATTGGCCGTATTATCCAACTCTGTAGTAGTGACGGAGCGAGCTACTTTTGCCATTTTCTCCACGCCAAGATTACAACCGTAAGCCATAATATTAGCAAAGAATACATTATTGTCAGGTCTTTGTTTTCGATAATACGATTGATAATGCTTTAGTTCTTTTAGGTAATTGGTTACTTTATTGACTGTAGCCAATACCTCGCTTAACGGTATCACTTTTTCATTTGGGAATACACCTAATGCCTTTTCTCGTTGACTATCTTCTACCTTCGGTGTCTTAACGTGTGGTTTACCATCGGCTCGAAGAGAAAAATATGCATTTTCGCCTTTTATAATACGTTGATTGGTATCGTTATACTGCTTATCTAATCGGGTTTTGAGTTTATTTAGAACCGTTTTCCAATGTTTTACCTTAGATAATTTCGCCTCTTTCAATAAGTCAGCTTTCTCTTTTTTCCAAGTATCTATTGGAATCAAGTATTCATCGTAAGCCTTGTAACGATAGGAATATTGTAAATTAAGCCGACCACTTTTGATTCCAATGAACACCTCTTCAAATAAGAACATCTTATAGAGAGAGATTCTAAATTTTCCCTCATCATCTACCAAGGCAATCTTTTGTTCGTCCGTCAAGAAATCTGTAGGTGCTGTTTTTGTTATTTTGCCATCCTTTTCTTTAAAATATTGGATAGCCTCTATTAAATTAGCAGTCGATGTTTTAGGATTAAAATGTAGGGCTTTGATAATTGGAGAGACTTGATGTTGGACAGAACGAGACTGTTCCGCTTGAAAATTATGTAAAGCATTTAATTCTTCTTTGGTATGCTGTTGCTGTAGTAAATCCAATGCCTGCTGGTCTTCATCCTTTTCTTCTTCAAGGATTGGCAGTAACTCTTGAATATGATGCACCTTATCCATCGGAGGTAAAGTCTCATCGGATTGCCAAATGATTAATCGAATATCCATTAATAAATCATGTTTGGACTGCGCCATATTTACCGCTTTTTTCATCCGCTTTCCACGCTCCTGTCTAGGTAAGAATAGATGTTCCTTGTGTTTTTTGTAGGCAGCATTGATAGCACTTCTACAAGCAGAGAGCAAAATATCTACCAGTTGGTCTTCATAATTACGGATTTGAAAGGCAGTAAATCCTAACAATAATAAGTACTTATCCGACTTGGAACGGCGGACAATCTGATTAGATTTGTACTTGATGACCAGTTCCCCAAAATACCGAATAGCTGCCTCGTTTAAATTCAGTTTTGGTAACAGCAAATTAATTTGGTCATAGATACCAAGCATTAGTTCATGCTTTTCAATATTCAATCGAACAGATTTTGCATTATCTTTTCGAATGAGCTTTTTGAGACTCATAAAAACATAAGTAGATTGGTTGACCTCTGTACTGACTTTTAGGAGCAATGGATCCAATGCAGTTTTATGATTTTCTAAAAGCAGTTTATCTAATTTTTGCTGAAGTGTTCGATTGCGTTTACGGATAGCGATTGTTAAAATAGTCTGTAGCATATAATACGAGGGTAACTCAATGTGTCGGAATTCTAACCATCCGAGTGTATTACCAAGTATCAAAGCTGCTCGGTCAAAAGACCAAAGTAGTTTTTCGATTAGTTCAGTAATTAATGGATGATGAGTGCTAACTTTGAAAGGAGCGTAACCAAAATAATCTAAAATGATTTTGCGATGTCGATTATAGGTTTTGCGATTATAGCCAGATAAGTCTAACTCCTCAAAGTTGATATTTAAACGTTTGCAGATAAATTGAACATCTGATTCTTTGAAACGCTCTGGCAAGAAAAATCGCCTCCTAGCTTTAAAGTAACCATACATTAGATGAATCCCTACTTTATTGGCGTCGGTGTAAAAACTGATTGCTCGTTTCTTCAACTTGATGGGAAGGGTTAAGAACTTTTTGCGTTGGATAGAATTGAAGGTGGGTGGATAATCATAAAGTTTGATTTCCTTAGCCGACCAAATCTTAATTTCTGTCATTTCTAACTGTTTTAGTGAAGTGAAAATGGACGTTACATTTTCACGGTTAATGAAGTAATAATGGTTAAATAGTTTTATTTTTAGGGCTGCAAATAAAGTCATTAAGTACCATTTAACTTCAAACAGAAAAAATGAAGGTTATTGCCTATACTAGAATCAGTACCGACCAGCAAGATTTAGAAAAACAGAAACATCTACTTTTGGAATATGCCCAGAAGGAAAGTTGGCTTATTGACGAATTTATTGAGGTAGCTATTTCGTCTAGAAAAAATACTAAGCTCCGGAAGATTGATGAGTTATTGGAAAAATTAAAAAAGGGAGATATTTTATTAGTGGCAGAGTTGAGTCGATTGGGAAGAAATATGTTGGAGACACTTAATATTATCAATACACTTTCTGAAAAAGGCATTAAGATTATTTTCGTTCGGCAACCCGAATTATCTACTACAGCAAATCACGCTAAATTACTTTTAGCTATCTATTCCTATTTTGCAGAATCCGAAAGAGATTATATTTCTATTCGTACCAAACAGGGACTTGCCGCTGCAAAAGCTAAAGGGGTAAAATTAGGAAGACCAAAAGGAAGTAAAAATAAAAAGGCGAGAGTGTTGGATATTCACAAACCTGCTATCAAGAAGTATTTAGAGTTAGGGGTTAATATGAGTGATATATCCAAAATTATTAATGACCTTTTGGAGCGACCTATTACTTATAATGCTTTTAAATATTTTATCAAGCATGAGGAAGACTTAGTTCTATTTATGTCGAAATCAAAAACTAAAAAATTATGAGTAAAACACTACACTTCAAAATAGTGCTCATTGAAAGTAAACCGCTTATCTGGCGTTCATTTAAAGTAACTGATGATTTTCGATTTGACCGTTTTCATCAGGTCCTTCAGATTGTAATGGGGTGGACCAATTCTCATCTTCACGATTTTAATATTAAGGGGCGTGAAATTGGTATGTTTGATGAAAATTATAAGTATGACTTTCCTAAATTGGAGGATGAAACCAAAGTCTATCTACGAGATTTAGATTTGGAATAGAGAGATACTTTTACTTATCGTTATGATTTTGGTGATTGTTGGGAGCATGTATTATATGTAGAGACTGCCTATAATACCGAGTTAGCAAATCCTATTTGTTTAGATGGAGAGAAAGCTTGTCTCCTGAGGATTGTGGCGGCGTTCATGGCTATGCTAATTTGTTGGAAATTTTGAAAGACTCTAATCACCTAGAATATGATGAGTACATAGAATGGTTACCACCAGGATTCAACCCTAACCGTTTTTCTGTAGATGCTGTAAATGAAGAATTGAAAAAGTTCGGAGCATGGCATCGAAAGCATCCAAGAAAGAAATCTACGCCTTGGCATCAGCTTGATTAATTTTTAGGTGATTCTCAGGCTTGTTTTTAAGCATAATACAAGAGCTTTGTTATGTGAGACAATCCACCCCTTTGTTCTCCTGAGACCTAGCTAAAGTTTTATCGGTTTGACAAGTTTCAAAACTTTCGATTTCTCTAGCTTTGGTAGAAAGCACATAATTAGAGGCTTTTATTTCATTAAGCGGATGTTTTAGAATGGTATTAAGGGTATTAAAGAGATTGCTGCGTAAACTTACGCTAAGTAATTTTTATAATATGTTTTCAGAAGTTACTTATTTACGAAGTAAGTCCGAAGCAAATGTTGCTGCTTTATTTCCTTGTAGTTGTTGAATCTGATAAAGTAATTCCCTTACAGAGCAAATCTTTTCTTAAAGTAGTAAGGGCATTAAAGATATTGGTGTAAAAATGGGCGTTAAGGAATCTTCGCCCTTGTATCGAAAAAAATGTATGGTTAATTTTCTTGCAGCCTTTCCATCTGATAAAGTAAATCTCGTACTGGTTGTGCCGTAACCACATCAAATCGTTTTCTTAAAGTTGAAGTATTCATTACGGCATACAATTGAGTTGTAGCAATATCTTCATGACCTAAAAACTTCTGAACTTCTGCAATACCCATTCCTAAATTTAATAACTTAGTAGCTACAGTATGTCTTAATAAATGTGGATAGATTCTTTTATTGATAGCAGCTTTTTGAGCAAGACCTCTAACAATTTGGCCAATTCGTTGACGAGTATATTTATATGGTTTCTGTCGGGATTTAAAAAGTGGACCCGCTTTTCGTTTGCCTATATGGATTTTCAGTTGCTTGGCTAATTCTTCCCTAATAGGCACTTCCCTTCTTTTACCTCCCTTTCCTTTATGAATCGTAATTAATCTTTCGGCAAAACTAACATCCTCAACACGTAGTTCTATAAACTCGCTTACCCGACACCCTGTTTCTAATAGTGTTTGCATCATTAAACCTGTACGACCACTTTCCTGGTAAGCTTTATCAATAAAGGAAAGTTCCTCTTCTAGATTTAATCGCTCTACTGCCCCCACCAATTTTTTCTCTGGCTTCAGTCCTGCTTTTTGTCTAGCCGCTTTAAATACAGCCTTAGTCTGATTATAATCTAATCCCTCCTTGATAATTAACTTGGCAATTTTATCTGATATTTTTTCAATATAACCCATTTATTTAGTTTTCCTTTTTCAAAACGGACAACAAACTCAGCATGAATTTCTTATAGATTTGTTTTGTTAAGTTAACAAAAACCAACCTTAGCTTTCCTCTCTTATGGTTCTGGAAAACTGATAAATAGTGCTTATTTTGTGTTTTTTCAAAAATAAATATACTATGAGATATTCAAAAGAAGCCCTTGTAAAGTTGGCTAAATTTACGGATAAAGATTTAGAGTTAATCCATAATTGTAGAAGAAAACATAATCAATTGGGATTCGCCTACCAATTAGCTTTTGTAAAATTACATAATCGACTTCCTATTCAAGAACCATTTGAATTGATTGAAGAATTAATTGGATATGCTAGCATCCAATTGGAAATTAATGTATCTACCATAGAAAATTATAGCAAACGAGAGGCGACTATTTCGGAACACCAACACCAAATTCGAGTTTATTTAAAGCTAACCAAATTTAGCGATGCAGTCCCTCAACTAATTGAGCAATTCATTTTTGAACAAGCTTGCCGATTAGAACAAACTCATGCTTTACTTTCCTTGACCAGAGATTTTCTTCGCAATCAATCTATCTTAGAACCAGCTGAATCTACTTTAAAACGCTTGATTCATCAGCAACGACAAAAAGCAAGAACATTTATCTTTGATAAAATCCATCAACTTTTGTCTGCTCAACAGAAAGAACAATTAGACAAATTACTTTTAACTGAATCTAAAATCTATTCTCCTTTACACTATTTAAAACAATCTAGCGCTAGAGCATCTGCTAGTTCCATCATTAAAATTACGGAAAGGCTAGATAAAATTAAAGCAACAGGTATCCTTGATGTAGATTTATCTTGGCTCAATAATAACTTACAACGATGGATGAATCGTTATGTTAGAAAAACGACTGCATTTCGGATTAAAGAATTAAAAGAGAAAAGGCGATATGCTTTATTGGTCTGTTTTCTCAAACAACATCAGCGTGACCTAACTGATGATTTGGTCAAAACCTATGATAAAGTGATGAACCAAATGTATAATCGAACTCAAATAGATTTGGATAAACAGCATCGCAAGCAAAGAAAAGCGATAAGGACATCTCTAGAAGTTTTTCAAACAGTAGCAGATGCTATTTTAGATGAATCTATTGCAGATATTTCCCTGAGCACTATGATTTTTAAACAAGTCGGAAAAGATGATTTAAGTAATCGGAGAGATAGTGTTAAAAATTGGTTGAGCAGCAAGCATAAAGATGTCTTTACCCTATTAGTCAATACCAGATTTAGCTACCTTCGGCAGTTTGCACCTACACTTTTAGAGCATTTATCATTAGAAAAAGAAGATGCTAAAGATGATACACTTTTAGAGGCAGTTAAGCTAATTAAGGAAATGAACCAATCTGGTAAACGGAAACTGGAGGCAGATACTCCTATTAGTTTTATGCCTAAATCTACTCAAAATTTAGTGGTTAAAAGTGATGGACATATTGATAAACCCGCTTGGGAATGTGCCTTATTGACTGCTGTTAAAGATAATATTAAATCTGGCAATATTGCTATCAAAGATAGCAAACGTTATGGTCATATTGAGGACTTCTTTATGCCTCTTGAAAAGTGGGAAGCTAGACGAGATTCCTTTTTTAAAAGAGCAGGATTACCAAGTGACCCAGAGAAAGTCAAAGATTTTTTAACCAAAAGACTGGATTTGGCTTTTGATGAATTTTTAGAACGCTTACCCAAGAATAAATATGCTCAGTTAGATGATAAAGGATGGCAAGTTTCTAAAGATGAATCGGAAGAACTAAGCAAGGAAGAAAAGGAAAAACTAGAAAAAATACAGGCTTATCTAGCAAAACACATGCGCATTATTAAATTGCCTCAATTATTGATTGAAGTAGATAATGAACTTTCTTTCTCTCGTCATTTCATGAGTCCGAATCAACAGAAAAATCCCGATACCAATGATGTTTGTGAAATCATGGCAACCGTTATGGCTCATGGTTGTAATATTGGTTTATATACTATGTCTCATTTAGTAGATGGTGTACCTTACCACCGCATCAAGAAAATATCTGATTGGTTTTTAACAGAAGATGCTCAAAGAAGTGCCTTAGCTATTTTAGTCAACGCCATCAGCGATTTGGATATAACTAAACATTGGGGAAGTGGTAAAACCTCCAGTAGTGACGGGCAAAGATTTAGCTGGAGGCGTAGAGTTTTAGAGCAAGCTTATAGCCCAAAATTTAGAGATTTTGCCTTGGAATTTTACACCTTCATTGCGGATAACTATGCACCTTATTACAGTATGCCAACCGAATGCACCGACAGGGATGCACCTTATGTACTGAACGGGCTAATCTATAATGAAAGTGATTTACAAATTGAAGAGCATTTTACCGATACGAGTGGCTATACGGAAATTAATTTTGCTGCTTTTGCTATGCTAGGCAAAAAGTTTTCTCCTAGAATTAAAGGGGTGCAGAAACAAAATATTTATCGAATTGACACCAAAAGGGATTATGGTGCATTATCTGTTTTGGTTGGTAAGAAAAAAAGAACAATTAAAATGGATTGGATTACCAGTCAATGGGATAGAATGGGGCATTTTTATGCTTCTGCGGAGAGTGGATACATTACTGCATCTAAAAACGGCTAAACGGTTATACTGAAAAAAACCATTTTTATAGAGGGCAACGGGAAATAGGAAGAGTTTTTAAAACAGAACGAATACTAAAATTTATGTCTGATAAACCTACTCGTTCCTCTACCACTAAAGGATTACTAAAAAGTGAGCAATTGCACCAATTAGCTCGTGATTTAAAATATGCAAAGAGAGGTAGAGTAAGTGCTAGAGATTGGTTAGAACAACAAAATTCCTGTAGCTGCTTAACCCTTATTATGGCTTGTATTATTTATTGGCAGGCTAAAGAAATACATCGGGTCTTACTAGAATGTCCTCCAGAAATGGAATTAGATATTGCAATGTTGAAGCATGTCAGTCCAATCACTTGGGATAATGTCATTCTTTATGGTGAATATCCTATAAAAAAAGAATGGGTCATATTATAAAAATTCCTTAGCGTAAGTTTACGCACCAATCTCTTTAATACCCTACATACAGCTAGTTTGGGTATTCCTATCAAGGTTAGCCCTGCTTTAACGGTTATGCCATTCTATCGCTATCATACCCAAACGGCAGCAGACTATTTTGCGCCATTTAAAGCGCATAGCGTCAACGAAACATTATATACTTCCGATTATGACCTCTCGGCGCTTATCAGCCATAAAATAGGCTTAGGGGTTAGAATAGCTCCTGTCTACGTAAGAGTTAAGTTTTTTAAACGAGGTTTCCAGAAAAAGTATTTAGAATTGCGAGGGGCTTTTTATACGAGAGATACGGGATTGATGGGTAATAGTGGTAGTTTGAATAAGAATAAATAGGTGAACAAGTTTTTATTGAGCAGTCCTGAAATGAGAGAATATGTAATTGTAGTTATTTATTTTACTCAGTTGTTAAATAAATAAAAAGAAAAATGTATCTGAGTAAATACATTTCCATAAGAAAAGTCCTACAGAATTTGCAGGACTTTTCTTATTTTAGGTTCTATTATTATTTCCCTTTGTTCAAAGCATTGTTACTTGTTACTACATTCAAACCAGTCTTATTTTCAAATCTTTTCCGAGATTCCCCAGCAATATTTCCTGCTTGCATAGCGACTTGTTCATTAGCAGAATATCCCAAAGCATTTTGTTTTTCAGATATTTCTTTAGCTGTAACTTCTGCTAAGATGATATAAATAAGTTCAAGCGTACTCATGTTATCTCGAATATTATGCTTTCTAGCTAACCCCTTTATCTGTTTATGTTCTGCAACCGTTAAATCAAATGTGCCTTTTGAAATAATATTTGTTAAAAAAGCATACTCTTTACTCGAAGTAACCCCTGCCTCCTGCCATCTTTGAGTCAAACTATTTCGCACATTCATACTTCTAATTCTAGCATCAATCCAATCATCATCCATGCCATTATCTCGATAATGGTCATATACCTTAGCTATGAGTAATTCAGGGTTTTCCGTTTCTTGAATGTTTTGCTCTCCTGCACTAGCTAGCCATTGCTTAAATGGTTCTGCATTGGGTGACGGAATTGATTGTATAAGTCTCAATACACCTTCCCTATCCAAACAATCCGTTGACCTCATTTTACCGTCTGATGCCTCTAATTTGAACTGGTGACAATCTGTTACCAGTTGAGAACCTTCTTTCTTTAATCTGCTTTTTAGCGTTTTCCAATAAGACCTTGCATCAGAAGAATTTGATAACGCTGCTACAATATCTATAACTGAATACCATGTGTAATTTCCATCCTCGATAGTTCGAATATCGAAATTGTCAAAATTTAAAACTTCCATGCTTGAATTAATTTAAGTGTGGTTAATAAGGTTATTAATGAAGTATTCCATAATTAGTGACTACTCCCCTACCCTATTGGTTTTCTCTTTTGTCCTTATAACTATTTTTTTAAAGCCTCAAATTCAGCATTAGTCATGCCTTTAGCCTCCATTCGATTTTCAAAATTTACAGGCTTATCTTTCTGCATTTTTTTAGCATATTCTCGAACTTGCTCTCCTATCTTTACAAGATAAGCTTTTTCTTTCCCTGTAACTTCTGGATTAAGGACCCACTTAACTAAAGTACCAGGTGTTTTAATCTTAGCACGTTCTTTAATATATTTAATTAGATATTGAACAAATACATCTTCGAAACCAGCTGAAAGTCCTCCTTTAATTTCAGGTAATACTCGATGAAAAGCAATCCCTGGAAAAACACCAAATTCAATTAGAGCCTCATAAGCCATCAATTCCGCTCTCGTAAGCGATTCTATATCTTTATCAGAAACGTTCTCTTTCCTTGGTACATCAAAAATGGTAAATTCAAAACCTGTAAATTTCCGTCCCGTTTTTATCTTTTCATGTGTAACATATATAGTGGGGCTACATTCATTAATTTCTTGAATTGCTTTATCAACTACTTTTTTCTGGAAATTCGATGGTCCATATTTACCCGTATATTTATCATGAAGTAATAATTTATGTTGCAAATCTTCTAATGTATAAGATTTCTTACTAACCTTCTCGTATGCCCTCTTTGAATCCCGAAAAGCTCGTAGCATCATATAAATTCGGATGGAATGACCACTCTTCATCGGAACTACTTCATTCAACTGAAATTGAACATATTTTTTTAGGTTCAATAAATGAGGTTCCATCCATCGAGAAAAAACAAATCGAATACAAGTAGAGCCAGATTCATTTCTTGCAGGTTCAATAATTTCAAAAAATCGTCTTCTACTTTTAACTTTCTTCATTAGTTCAGACTCCAGAATAACCCCACTATCAAAAAGTCGTTTCGTCAAATCTTCCAAGCGGTCATAAAAACTACCCCACTTTTTGGATGCCTCCCCCGTTAACATAGATTGAATCTCTGTAACAGGAATCATCTTTTCATAAAATTGTTCCGCTTTAGGGTCTATACTGGAAATTAGGCAGAGCATTACTTTTTGCTCTAAGGCAGGCATTTTATAATTTTGTTGTAGAACAAAATTATTCTCTAATTTTACGACTCTTTGTTCGTTTATAGAATTCATGTGTGTGTAGCTTTCAAAATTAACTTAACGATTGATGTAGTATTTTGACAAAGATAATAAAAAGTTGTACCGAATAAAAATCTAGTACAACCCACAACTGGTACAACTTGATTTATTATCCCACAACTAGTACAACTTATTCCCACAAGAAGTACAACTTAAAAGCCTATATCTCCCACAGGAAGTACAACTTGGACCTACATTAAAGCCCACAGTGAGTACAATTTCAACATACCCACAACTGGTACAACTTTCTTCTAACTCCCTGTTATTATTAGAGTTCTGTCTAGTCTAAATAAAAATCTTTTTGGTCTCTAAATAGTAAGTAATAAAAAGTAAGTATTAAAATACTTAAGTAGGAAAGTAATTTTAAATATTTTTTCTTTCTAAAGTAAAAAAAGTAAACTTTTTTTAAATTTTTATTTCGTTAAAGTGATTATTTTTGATGTATTGACTATGATGCGTAAAAAAAATTCTTTCGCCAACCCACAATAGGTACAACTTCATTGTTATCCTTAATCTGTATCTCTAAAGTCGAAAAAATCTAATTTTTGTTATCATCCCATAAATGGTACAACTTCGTAAAGAGGTTTACCCCATAATTATATCATAGAATCTATAGTTTTTTAAAGCATTATACCAAAAGCTGCGAATGAACCATCTACGCTACCCTATTCTACCCACAACTAGTACAACAAAAGGATATTGATTACTCGATGTGCTAGAATTAGCAAGTATTGGCTAAACTACAGCAATGTATTATTTATATCAAAAGCTACAAATGTATTATTTACGCTACCCTATTCTGCCCACAACTGGTACAACTAATAGGATATTGATTACCTAATGCGCTAGAATTAGCAAATACTGGCTAAACTGTAACAATGTATCATTTATATCAAAAGCTGCAAATATACTATCTATGCTATCTGTAATGCCCACAACTGGTACAACTAATAGGATATTGATTACCTAATGCACTAGAATTAGCAAGTACTGGCTAAACTGTAACAATGTATCATTTATATCAAAAGTTGCAAATGTGCTATCTATGCTATCCGTAATTACCCACAACTGGTACAACTAATAGGATGTTGATTACCTAATACGCTAGAATTAGTAGGTATTGGCTAAATGGCATGAATGTATCATTTATATTAAAAGCTGCAAATGTACTATCCATGCTATCTGTAATGCCCACAACTGGTACAACTTAGGCAGTATTGGCTGCTTTGATAGCTCAGGATTGGTAGAGATGTGCTACAATGAACAAATGTATCATTTATATCAAAAGCTGCAAATGTACTATCTATACTATCCCTAGTTACCCACAACTAGTACAACTTAGGCGTATTGGCTGCTTTGATAGCTTAGGATTGGTAGAGATAGGCTACAATGAATAAATGTATCATTTATATCAATAGCTACAAATGTATTATTAAGACTACCCTATTATACCCACAACTGGTATAACTTAGTGGCTATTAACCCTTCTTGACCCATACTTGGAATAAAATGAACTATACCATATCTAATGTATCATTTATATCAAAAGCTGCAAATGTGCTATCTATACTACCCCTAATTACCCACAAATAGTACAACTTAGGAGTATTAGCTACTTTGATAGCTCAGGATTGGTAGAGATGGGCTACAATGAGCAAATGTATCATTTATATCAAAAGCTGCAAATGTACTACCCCAATTACCCACAATTAGTACAACTTAGGCAGTATTGGCTGTTTGATAACTTATTAATGATAGAGACAGGCTATAACGAGCAAATGTATCATTTATATCAAAAGCTGCAAATGTACTACCTATACTATCCCTAATTACCCACAACTAGTACAACTTAGGCGTATTGGCTGCTTTGATAGCTCAGGATTGGTAGAGATGTGCTACAACGAGCAAATGTATCATTTATATCAAAAGCTGCAAATGTACTACCTATACTATCCCTAATTACCCACAACTAGTACAACTTAGGCGTATTGGCTGCTTTGATAGCTCAGGATTGGTAGAGATGTGCTACAACGAGCAAATGTATCATTTATATCAAAAGCTGCAAATGTACTACCTATACTATCCCTAATTACCCACAACTAGTACAACTTAGGCGTATTGGCTGCTTTGATAGCTCAGGATTGGTGGAGATGGGCTACAATGAACAAATGTATCATTTATATCAAAAGCTGCAAATGTACTATCTGTACTATCCCTAATTACCCACGGCTAGTACAACTTAGGCGTATAGGCTGCTTTTACAGCTCAGGATTAGTAGAGATGTGCTACAATGAGCAAATGTATCATTTATATCAAAAGCTGCAAATGTACTATCTATACTACCCCAATTACCCACAATTAGTACAACTTAGGCAGTATTGGCTGTTTGATAACTTATTAATGATAGAGACAGGCTATAACGAGCAAATGTATCATTTATATCAAAAGCTGCAAATGTACTACCTATACTATCCCTAATTACCCACAACTAGTACAACTTAGGCGTATAGGCTGCTTTGATAGCTCAGGATTGGTGGAGATGGGCTACAATGAACAAATGTATCATTTATATCAAAAGCTGCAAATGTACTATCTCTAATTGCCCACGGCTAGTACAACTTAGGCGTATAGGCTGCTTTTACAGCTCAGGATTAGTAGAGATGTGCTACAATGAGCAAATGTATCATTTATATCAAAAGCTGCAAATGTACTATCTATACTACCCCAATTACCCACAATTAGTACAACTTAGGCAGTATTGGCTGTTTGATAACTTATTAATGATAGAGACAGGCTATAACGAGCAAATGTATCATTTATATCAAAAGCTGCAAATGTACTACCTATACTATCCCTAATTACCCACAACTAGTACAACTTAGGCGTATAGGCTGCTTTGATAGCTCAGGATTGGTGGAGATGGGCTACAATGAACAAATGTATCATTTATATCAAAAGCTGCAAATGTACTATCTCTAATTGCCCACAGCTAGTACAACTTAGGCGTATAGGCTGCTTTTATAGCTCAGGATTAGTAGAGATGTGCTACAATGAGCAAATGTATCATTTATATCAAAAGCTGCAAATGTACTATCTATACTACCCTAATTGCCCACGGCTAGTACAACTTAGGCGTATAGGCTGCTTTTACAGCTCAGGATTAGTAGAGATGTGCTACAATGAGCAAATGTATCATTTATATCAAAAGCTGCAAATGTACTACCTATACTATCCCTAATTACCCACAACTAGTACAACTTAGGCGTATAGGCTGCTTTGATAGCTCAGGATTGGTGGAGATGGGCTACAATGAACAAATGTATCATTTATATCAAAAGCTGCAAATGTACTATCTCTAATTGCCCACAGCTAGTACAACTTAGGCGTATAGGCTGCTTTTATAGCTCAGGATTAGTAGAGATGTGCTACAATGAGCAAATGTATCATTTATATCAAAAGCTGCAAATGTACTATCTATACTATCCCAATCACCCGCAACTAGTACAACCCAAAGGATATTTGATTCCCTAACTACTAGAGACTGTGCCATATTGAATTAAATATATCATTTGTATCAAAAGTAGCATTTGGCGGACTTTTGCTAATAACTCTTAGGACAATACTTTGATAAAGATGGACCAAACTGTTGTGTGACCGTTTTCTATGCGTTTTAAGAGCTTAGAATATCTTAACCTAGGGATTGAACGAAGATGTTTTGAAAGAGAGCCTCTAATGCTTTAGAAAGGGAATTAATTTTTTCATTAAGAAATGTTAGATGGAGATATAATACAAATATTTCAAATGATACAAATGTATCAAAAAGTGAAGTTGTATTCCCGAGAATGATTTTTTAGAAAAGATAAAGGAGTTTTAAAATAGAGTTAAAAACACTAACTAAGGTACTTTTAAAGCTTTTTAGGAGCTTAATTATGGAGCTACGGGTAATTGTGCGAAAATGGGAGAGAAGAGCTTAGAACGCAAAAAAAATAAATGCTACAAATGAGTCTAATGTATCATTTGTAGCATTTAACTATTGTTAAATCTATTTATTACTAGATTTATTATTTTGCTAAATCATCTGCAATTAACTTTTCAAGGTATTCATACAATTTCATATCTAAAGAAGATGCTTTAGTTTTAGCTCTCTTTTTAAAACTTTTACGGACTCGAACAATTACCATTTGTTCTTCGAGATTTTCTTTAACAGGTTCTTTGACTGGTGCAGGTGGGGTAGGGGCAGGTGTTGAAACAGGTTGACTCGTTACTTGTTTACCAATTGCTTCTGCCTCTTCTCTTGACATACCTCCACTTGCCATAGATGTTATTTTAGGGCGTTTACCTTTTGCCATGACTTATAATTTTTAAAGATTAAGTTTTTCAATAAATTCATTGAAGAAAGGTTCAAATCGACCTCTTTCTTCTTTTCCTTTTCCCAATAAACTTTCATAGGTATAGGGTTTTGAAAGCGCACGAACATCCCTAAGCTCATTTTTGAAAGTTGGAATTTTCAAATCAGCCATAAAATCTCTGGCATCAGTATCATCAGATGGTCTCTTACCCACCATGCTGAGAAAAGCCATGTACTGGTAAGGGTATCCTTTTTCTTTTTTGTAAACCTCAATGTTTTTAATCATGTTGAGGAACCCAATAGTACTGAGGTTATCTAATTCACCAGATTTAATAGGGATAAGTACTGTATCACACATTGCCAATACAGAGGCAATCTTATCATCACCTTCTCCGTGTGTCAGTCTAGGAATATCAATAAAGATTACATCAAAGTTGTCTCTAGCTTGGTCTAGCTCATCGAAAAGATAAATAGGGTTGACGAACCTGATTTTATAGGGTTCGGCTACTTCTTCTCCATAAATATTGTCTTTCTCAAACTTTCGATATTGGTAAGCACTAGCTTGAGAGTCACAATCCAAATAAATTACTTTTTTCCCTTTATGGGCTAATGCTGTAGCTAAAAATAAACCAACGGTGGTCTTACCTACTCCACCTTTTCGGTTAGCTACCGAGATAATACGGGCCATAGTTTCAATTTAGTTATGTGTAATTTTCTATACCAAAAGCAATAAATGTATCATTTTGCTCACTTGATACAAATGTATCATTTTGTGCAAACTTAAGGTATTTACCCTAGAGTACAAATATTCTATTTAAAAGATTTGAAATTATTTTTGAGTTTCTTTTTTAAGAAATTTGAGTCCTTGAATCTAAGGCTTAATTGTTACTATTTGTACTTCTTTGGAGAATGAGGTTGACATATTTTGAGCGTGCTATTTAGCTAAATATAATGCTATAAATGTATCATTTGTATCAAGAAAACGATTCTTTGAACGTACTGCTGAAAGGGTAATAGGGAATGAATTTGTACCATTTGTGGGCCATTTCGGATAATTTAAAATTTCTATAGAGACTAAATTGAGCCCGTTTAGAATTGGTTATTTAATTATTCATAGTGCTACAAATGATACATTTGTAGCAAGGAATGATGCTTTATAAGTTCAATTGAGCAGTTATTAGAAAATGAAATTGTACCAATTGTGGGCTTTAAATTAAAACAACAGATAGTTTAAAACTTGGTTAGGGAACAAATTTGGCTAATTGGGAGCTAGATATTTAGCTACTTAATAATGCAGCAAATGTATCATTTGTATAAAAAAGTAATTCATTGAACACACATCTGAAAGGATATTTGAAATATGAAGTTGTACTATTTGTGGGTAAGAAATTAGAATGTAGAATAGTTTAAAACGTTATTAGGACACAAGTTTGACCTATTTGAGTAAGTTATTTGGCTATTTTAAATGCTACAAATGTATCATTTGTAGCAAGAAATGATTCTTTAAAAGCCCAACTGAAATGGTATTATAAGATGAAGTTGTACCAATTGTGGGTGATAAATTATAATGAGGAGTAATTTTAAAGCTCGATAAGCGAGCAAGTTTGACCTATTTGAGTAAGTTATTTGGCTATTTTAAATGCTACAAATGTATCATTTGTAGCAAGAGACGGTTCTTTAAAAGCTCAACTGAAATGGTATTATAAGATGAAGTTGTACCAATTGTGGGTGATAAATTATAATGAGGAGTAATTTTAAAGCTCGATAAGGGAGCAAGTTTGACCTATCTGAGTAAGTTATTTGGCTATTTTAAATACTACAAATGTATCATTTGTAGCAAGAGACGGTTCTTTAAAAGCTCAACTGAAATGGTATTATAAGATGAAGTTGTACCAATTGTGGGTAATAAATTATAACGAGGAGTAATTTTGAAACTTAATAAGGGAGCAAGGTTGACCTATTTTGAGTAAGTTATTTGGCCGTTTTAAATGCTACAAATGTATTATTTGTATCAATAAATGTTTTTTTAAAGGCTTAAATGAATGGATATTTGGGAACGGAGTTGTACCATTTGTGGGTGATAAACATGAATAGATATAGATTTAATAAAGAACTAATAGTGATACAAATAATACATATGCATCACTATTAGCCTTATTTTATTTTGAGCAAATATGTTTTCTGAATACTTCTGCAGTTATTTCTTTTGCCATTATTCTATTATCCCAAGCTGTACTATCATCATTTTGTAATTGTTTTTTTCGCTGCTGCAATCGCTCCATAATCGCAGCAAAATGGTCTCCTTGTTCAAAAATTTTCTTTTTCAAATACCAATTTACTAATGTACCTGCTTTAGCATCAGCCGTTTTTTGGTTGGTTTTACTTTCAAAAATTTGGATAATTTCTTCAAAATACCAATCTTCAAATCCTTTTATTTCGCTCCCTAAAGCTCTAGCAATTATTTCTAAAGCGAGTTCTTGAGTTACTCCATAGTTGATTAGTATTTTCAAAGCTTTCAATTGAGCAAAGCTTAAATCCTTCAAATTTAGCTTTGTCGATAGGGTAGGAGAGCTTTTGACTGCTTTTTTATTGCCATCTCTTATTTCAAATTCAATAGAAAAAACTTGTCCATTTTTCTTTATGACTCTAAAATCTACCTTGATATTGGTATGCTGATTAATTTCTCGTACTGCTAAATCAATCACTCTTCGTTTAAAGTTTCGCCAATCTGCATACTTGGTTTGAATACCTAAGGTCTTTTTTAGCTCTGGTAATTGATATAATAATTTAGTTTGGTGCCGATATTTAAGCATTTGATTTCGCCTAGCTTGGAATATTTGGAAGAGGTGAATGGAAAAACCAGAACTAAGATTGTTCAGCTGCTGAATATCAATCTGAACATATTGGCGCAATTCTAGCAAAAAAGGTTTTAGTCGCTCCGAAAATAAGAATTCTAAGCAGACTTCCCCATTATCATTTTTGATTGGACTAATCGCTTGAAACCAATTGACATAACCAGGGAATCTTCGCCCTTCGATTAGGACATCCGTATCAAACATAATTCCTTTTTTTACTAGCCGAAAGGCTAGTTTCTTCATTTCTTCATAAAAACTACCATTGTTACCATCTCCCATAATTGCCCAACGAAGATTTTTTACAGGAATGACTTGGAGTTCAAATCTCTTCTGTTTAGCAGGATTAATATTGGCAATCAATAGTAAAATAATTTTTTGTTCTTTGGCTGTTAATTGATATTGCGCATTGAAAATGAAGTCATTCTCAATTCTTGCAATGGTGTTTAGTTGACTCATAGTATCTTTTTTAAAGATTTTTAGCGTATTCCCAATTAAGTACACATCTGTTAAAAACTATTTCCAATTACGTACACATACTCCCAATTAAGTACACATAGACTCCCAATTAGGTACACATGTCTTGAAAACTATTCCCAATTACGTACACATCTGGGTGGTTTTGACTCCCAATTACGTACACATGAGTTAATTCCCAATTAAGTACACAAGTAGAGTGTAAATCATTGTAATACAATTAGTTAAGGTTTAATAAAATTACTTTCGTAAAATTGCCCTAAAATATAAAGACTAAAAGAAGACTTAAAAAGTCTTAAAAGAGGACGTTTTAAATCAATTTTTTTAAGACCAATACTACTTTTAGTATTAGTTGTTTACTCAATTGAATTTTTTGAAAAAAGAGAACTTGGCGCAGAAATTTAGGCATAGGTGTCTTAGGGTAGTATGGGGTGCTACCAAATCATATTATTAAATGCTACACATATGTTATTTAAGCCACCAAGTCCTCTTTGAACGACTTATGATGCTATCTTAAATGCTCCACTAGAAAACGTTTGGTAATAACCTTTGACTGATTCTTAAAAACAGAAAGTAGGTATAGGCCATTTTCGAAACCAGTTAAATCAATAGAGATACCATCACTCATAGATTGTTTCGGAATCGTTTTCACTAAATGGCCAAAGGCATTATAGATTTTAAGCTGAACAGGCTCTTCCAAATCGCTCATAGTTAGATTCAAATGGTCTTTAGCAGGATTTGGAAATACAACTAAGTCATCTTGATTTGCCAAACTATTCCGATTTGTATTACCTCTTAGTACTTGAACTAACTCTTCTCGATAGCAGTATTTACCATCAATACCCCGTTGATTGATTTTGACTTTGTAACTTCCTTCAGCTAAATCGAAGATACGTTCATCAGGGAAACAATTACCATCACAGAAAGTCTTGACTCGCCAGTTAGTACCAGCTCCGATATACTCTACTTTATTATAATCAGCAGTTAATCCCTCGATGTAAATTTGATTGCTCAATCCTTGGAAGGTGATGAATTCACAACTGATGTCATTATTTTGTGGTGCAGGAATAGGTGTTTCATCCGATTCGGTGACCGTGATTTTTTCCTCTCTGTAACAATGATTGCCATTTATATCCGCTTGATTGACTTTTAGCGTGTAAGTTCCCGCTGGAATTCCTGAAAAAGACTCATACTCATTACAATTACCGTCACAAAGCGTTTCTATTTTCCAATTAGTAGCCTGCCCAATGACTTCTACTTTATTTCTATATGCTCTTAAACCATCTAGCTCAATTCGATTTGACCCACCAAAGAATAATAGATTATGACAATTAAGTTCGCCCTGAGTGTTGGACGGAGGAGTTGTGGGGTTGGGATTACCATTTTTAGATATGCTAATCTTCTCTTCTCGATAACAATGCCCACCATTTGGAGTGCTGATGTTAATTTTAACGGTATAATCTCCGTCAGGTAAATCGGAGATGAGTTGAAATTCTGTGCAATAAGTGCAGATTTCAAAAACTTTCCAATTAGTATTCGCACCAATAATTTCTACTTTGTTATAACTGTTGCCCAATCCTAGAATGTAAAGGGTATCGAGATAGTTGAAAAAAGCGATGTCATCACAAACTGTTTTAGTGGGGTCACCACCAGGCATACAAATATCTCTAGGATTATTACAGAAGTCAGACCAGTTAATCAAATTGTTGATGGGATTTCCGTTCAATACTTCCCCAAATGGGTCTGCAGAGCATAGGAGATTTGCCTCGTAGGGTAAACAGGATAAGTCATTATACTGAAGGTCAAAAAATGCTAATTCTGAAAGTGCTACAATCTCTCTAGGTAGTTTGCTAATACCTTTGTTACCAATGGATAGCCCCTTTAATTGACCATATTCGTTACAATAGGTTTCGGGAATCAGACAAACATCACAAGTTTGATTATTGGCTAGTTGTTTCCATTCCTCACTTAGGGTATTATTTGGATTAGCATTATAAATAGCCTTGAGTGCGATATATTCTAATCGTTCAAGTTGAGAGGAAAAACGACATTGTGCCATTGTAGAAGTAGATGCTAGAAGTGATAATGCACCGATTAGTAAAAGTGATTTAAGTTGAAGAGTTAGATTCATAATAGTATGTTTAATCATTAAAAATTACCCAAAGGGCATTAGTGTATTAGGGTAAGGAGCTGGAGCAACCTTACCAAAAAATGAATGAATAGTAATTGATTAAGGGTAGGCTTTAAAAGTAAAGTCTAGTTCCAAGAGCCAGTTCTATATTTTTACTGGCTTTATCTGTAAATGCAAAAGTGTATCCTATTCTATTTATCAATGTTAGTTGTGGAAATGCAACCCATTCCAATTCGATAAAAGGACGAAGACCAAAAATTGTTTGTTTTTCTTTGAGTTCGTCATTATCGGGTATTGGTTGTTCTTTTCCTGTAAAAAGTCCGATGCCTAGATAATAGCCAAATTTGTTCAAGGATGCTCTTTTGAATTTGAAACCCTTTGTATAATCTAAATGGAATAGACGAGTCGCAAATCTTAGTGTATCAGCATGCTGGTAGTCAAATAGGGAAAAACCTCCTCTAAATTCATCGAAACTATTCAGATGATAGTGTAGACTTAGATTAAACCCATTCCCATTGAGAGGAGTAGCAGGCGTAACGGACAGCGTTTTAGCTAAATGTCCCTGTGCGATTACCTCATTGGGTAAAAGGAATAAAACTATCCAAAGTATTATGTAAAATAGCCTCATTTAAAATCTGTTCTGACCTAATGCAGACGAGCGATAGGTAGTTTATGAAATAGAATATCTAGGGTAATATTTCGACCATCTTCAACGACTTCCATATAAAAAAGGCGGTCATTTGGAACGGTGACTTTATCAAATACGGCTACATATTCATTAACTTGATAGGGGAGTACTCTGGTAATATCTGCTTTGACAGTAAAAATGGGGGGTAACTTCTTTTCGTGTAATGCAGCCTTTTTAGGTCGCTTTCGTTCCTTAATACCAAATTCTATATAGCTTATATCGTAAGGGATGGCCCCTCGATTTCTAATTTCATAAACCATAAAGCAATTATCTAGACTATGGTAAATACCTGTTACTTTCAATTGTATATCGCCATGTCTAGCACCGATGTAATTATATAAATGAGGTTCTTTTAAAAGCGAAATGGCTTTTTGATACAAATCTGAATTGATTTCTTTTGGTATGTTTTGGTCCACCGCATTATTTCTAATGGGTAAATTAACCTTTCGAGTATTGATACTAGGCTCATACTGATTAGTCATAGGTAATACTGGTGGAGATTTATTATCCGTATCTCCTAATACTTTAGTAGCCATTCTTTTGGTGATAAAGTAATTGAGTTGAGGATTATCAAAATGCATGACAAAAAAGGAGTAAAAGTGCTGGTCTTTGGTCAGCACCGTTAAATTAGTTTGTTTGAGCGTTTTGACTCCTTTAACTCTTAGAATATTATTAGTGTAACTGGTGATATAATTTTGGTTGTCGCCAATGTCGGTATAAATAATATCGGAAGGGAAGACCAGATGAGTCGTTCCATTTTCCATGACTTGAATAATGGTATTTTGTGCAATGGACAGAAAAGAGAGTAGCAAGGCGACCCCTAAAAATGTTAGTTTTCTCATTTTGTATAGTTTAGTTGCTAAAGATTCTGAGCATCAAAAAGCATCACCTGATAGCCAGCAGGCACAAAAGCAGTCTGTTTTTGATTAGCCTTTCTACCTAATCGAATAGATAGATTACCAAGGGTATTTCTCAACCCAAGATTTCCTGCATCCGCTAAACCTTGATTTATGGCTTGTTTGGTAGCATCTTGATAAGCCCCATCAATATAAATGCCTGGAATGCCATCTAAATCATAAGCTGATAGAGAAGAGGGGATAACTTTTTCATTGAGATTGATAGAAGAAATATTAACAAAAAGTCGATTACTACTAATGGAGCAAATACCATATAGTAGGGTGTTTTTAGGAATACCGAATTGCCCATACACCCCAGCCTCTAAAACCCTTAACTGAATTTTGTCTCCTGTTCTAAATTTCTGTTTTTGGTCAATGACCGCTTTTAGTGCAGAGGCTTGATGCTCAAAAGGGTCAATGGGAGCTAAGTTTTCTGCATTGGTAATTGGTACTTTTTTGACGTTTAGGTTTAAATCGTCTTTTAGACCAGTATCGGTACTGAAGGAAAGTTTGTTCTTTTTAGTTTTAGCTGAATTTGAACCTTGACTGTTATTTGTACCATGAAAAGCGGCGTATTGAGTTTGACTATCAGCTAATCCTTTTTGGTAAGCCGCAGCCTCGGCACTTAGGGTGCTTTGGTCGAGAGATTCTCGTTTACGTTTATTCTCTAATTTGGCATTGGCTAAACGTTGTTTTCTTTGCTCTTCTAGAATATGATACTTACTTTTCTTTTCTTCTTTGATTTTGTTCATCAAATAATTCACATCATCCATTGCTTGGACCGAATCAACTTCTACATTATTAGCTGAAACACCAGGCGTATTTTCTGGGTTATCGGATAGAGTAGGGGAGAGGTCATCATCAAAACCAGAAAGTGTTTCATCATTCACACCCATGCTTTCAGAAAAGACGGACTTATCCAATTTCCTTTTGACCCTAGCCATTAAGAAGTTTTCGTTTTTTTCGGCTTTAATCATCTCTTTTTTACTCAGAGCAAAGACTTCACTCGCCTTAGTTTTAGTGGAGATATAATTAATATCATCTTGTAAACCCACAGCCATAGATGCCGCTTGAATATTTTTCTTTACTGTACCCTTTTTAATATTCATGGAAAGGTAAACTAGTCCACCAATGATTATTAATAAAATGGGAAAGGCATAAAGTATTTTTGGAAAACTACCATCGGTTGATTTGAAAAGTTGTTTTAGTTTACTCATAGCTTATTTTTTATTCATTTCAACAAATTGGATGCGGTTATTTTTATGGACTTCAAAACCTCCGATTAGTAAACCATGTGGATTATCATCCGAACGGGCAACCTCTCTTAAATCTAGAGAAGTAATTAAATTTTTGACTAGGAATCCGACTTGTGTTTGTACCACTTCTTTTCCATATTGAACCGCCTTGTATGGATATACATCAATATTAACCCGAATAGAATCCAACTCATACTTGATTTCTACACTAGAAGAAATGAGCTTTTTATAATAGGAATCTCCTCGTTTATCCATAAAAGCTTTGACCGAGGCATCCCCCATCAAAAGTACCTGGTCCACCTTTTCTTTAATTTCATCAGGATTGGGTGTGATATCATATAATAAGGCATGAAAATTTCGGACTTGCGCTTTGACTTCCGCCTTTCGATTCTCATTAGCGGCAATTTGATAAGCAGTTAAAGTGTTGCCATAACCATTAGTGATATAGATTTTCCCTTTTCCCTTAGTGACCATATTCATGGCCACAACCATCACCATTGCACAGAAAAGAAAAGAACTAATCAGCGTCAAGATGGCAATGAGCCGAGTTTGTTTGAATGCAGTATCAATATTCATAAGACTGTGTAATCTTTTAGTATTAAGTGGTGTTTCTATTTCTCCTTCAATTAGTGCCTTGTCAACTAGCTGTTCTTTTTTTGGAGATACACCTATTATTTTTAGCAATAGTTCTTTCATAAATGATTATTTATCCTTCTTACTTGGTGTTATTTCTTTGGGTTATAGCGTGCTTTTTGGACACCCTTTACAACAGCCCCACCAGTACTAACAGCCCCTTTACCAATAGAGGCAGATAATAAAGCACCCATTTGACCAATACCCGCACCAGAAATCACCCATCCTGCTACAATTGGGACAGTTACATAACCCACAATGAGTACTAGTAGGAACATCCAAGCCCATTGGGTGAGAATGACGGAGTTAACGGTATCTTCTAAACCAAGCCCTTTGGTCCAAAAGCCGCCACTTTCTACGATAATTCGCCAAAGTCGGACGGCAATAGCCTCAAAGACATTACCGATACCTAACCAAAGGTGAACCGATAAATACCGAGCTAACCATTTCATATAAGCTGCCTCAAAGCCTGGGAAAACAGAAATACCAATGACCAAAGGTCCTGCGATATAAAGCACTACTAAAAAAAAGACTCTAATCGAATTAATAATAACCAAAATGGCATGGGATAGTCGGAATAGAATTTCTTCTAAAAAGCGCATCATGGCTTGATAGAATTTTTCTCCCACCCATTTAAAAACATTTAGACTCTCCGTCACCGCATCGGTCAAACGGTCGATGGTAGCGGTAATATCCGCATCTTCTTCGGCATGAATATCTTCAATGCCAATGAGATGTTGGTCATCATCTGTTTCGGGATTTAAATCTCTAGTCTTTAAAATTTCGGTGACTCGGACTTCATCCGTAATAATAACTCTACCTAATCCCCTATTGACCCCCATAGCGATGCCATCAATGACCAACATAAATTGAGGGTATAAAGCTAAAACTAAAGCAAGGGCAAACGGACGAAAAGTTTTTAGCGTAAATAGGTTGCCCCCTAACATTCCTTCATAAGAAAGTTTGGCGATATATAATAAAGCACCCAAAGCCCCAATTGCTTGTCCAATCCAAACAATTTCTCCTCCAATGGTAATGAGGTCATTGCGGATAATTTCTAAAATGGTTTGTATTTCATAAAATCCTTCCATAGCTTAAATTTCTTTAAAGAGTTTGCTAAAAGTTTCAAATTCTCGTTGCTTGGTTTTGAGTTTATACCAAGCTCGATTGGTTCTGCGAACAGTCGCTTTCATAGATGCCTTAACCGTTTTAGCTTGCTTTAAGGCGTTTTTAATTAAGAGGATTCGCCCTTTATCATCAATGATGCCCATGTTCTTTTGCGTTGCAATATCAAAGACTTCAAAAATTCTGGTGGACTCATTGAAGAGTTGCAGTAAAATCCACCGATATCTCCATTTACCTGCAAAATCTTCTGCTTTATCAATTTGGTCCAAAGAGCGAACAAAGAGTTCGTAAATCTCTTTTTCCGTTTCAATAAGCTGTCGAGTCATTCTAAGATTCTGGACTATTTTACTCACCAGCTGACTAGCCTCTTTAAAGAAGGTTTGCACTTTAGAAATCTTTTCAATAAAAGGGCTTTCAAAAAATTGCTTGAGTCCAGTAGCGGCAGTTTCAGTTAAAGCCTCAATTTTAGTAGTGGCATTATGATTAGGGTCAATGACTGCTGTTACTTGACTAACTGCTGTAAGTGATAAACCAATACAAATGAATAAGGTGGCAATAAATTTGCACATAGGAAAAGTATTGAGTGACCGATAGTTAATAAATTATTGGGGGGTAATCATTAACTAATCGGTCACTTGGTTTTAAATAAAGCATCAAATACTTCAGCCTCTTTTTTCAATCGACTGTACTGATATATTTCTCTATTAATTCGTCTTAATTGACCTCTCATTGCTCGTTTTAATTTCAACATTTCCTGATAAGTCTCTTTAATAATTTGCACCCTCCCTTTATCATCTATTGTAAAAGCATCCTGTTCTATGATATTGGAAAAGATTTCAAAAACGGAAGTAGCCTCAGCTGAGATAGCTAAAAGAATTTGTGCATGTTTCCACTTATCCAGAAAGTCCAAATCGGGCATCCCATCTTCATCCAAATCTTTAGGAGCATTGAGTCCATTTATGGCATTATCAAAAAGTGTTTTAATATCTTTATGTGTATCGATAATTCGTTCGATATAGCGCAGATTGGTGATTACATTACTGACAAAAGTTTGCGCTTTTTTGAAAAATTCCTGTGTCTTTTTAAAGGTATTCACCAAAGGAGCAGCGGTCTCTTTGATAAATTGAGAGGCTTGTTGGACCACAGAAGAAGTCTTACTCAACCATCTACCAAAGTAGTCCACAACGGGTACTTGGGGATAAATAGGAGGTAAGGCTATAAATTGCAGGAATAGTAATAAGCCGATAATTTTAGTATGCGTTTTAGTCATAGTATCTTAATTGAAGACCACAATTGATTTCAAATTAGTTTATTTCAAAAAATGCCGAATAGGTTTTTAATTGCCGCCGTTGCCTTCGGTAAGTATAAATCTGTTTATTGATTCTGCGAAGTTGCGCTCTCATGGCTCTTTTAATTAGGAGCATATCTTTATAAGTCTTTTCTAAAAAGATAATTCTTCCCTTATCATTCATAGTAAAAGCATCATCTTCTATCAGATTGCTAAAGAGTTCAAAAACGGATGCAGCCTCCTTCGTAAATGCTAGGAGAATTTGAATTTGTTTCCACTTATCCAAGAACTCCAAATCATCAATGCCATCGCCATCTTCATCAATGGGTTCGTTCAATTTATTTATGGAGCGAGTGTAGAGTTCGATGATGTCTTTTTCAGTTTCTACAATTTCTCGCACCATCCGCATATTTTTTATTGCACCGTTCACTATCGTTTCCGCTTTACGAAAAAAATCTTGAATGTCTTTGATGTTTTCCTGTAAGGGACGTTCTTTTTTAAGTAGGAAGTTGGTCACCCCTTCAGCGATTGAGACAATCGTATTACCAGCTGCTAATTCTCCATCGACTACCGCTCCAACAGGAATTTGAGCAAATGAAATAGGTGACAGCAATACACCTACTATGCAACAAAGCCATTTAATTTTGCTCATAAATGTAGGTTTAAGATTCTTTACCAAAAAGTCGATTAAAAACTTCCAACTCCCTTTTTTGTCGTTGGAATTTATAAGTGGCTCGGTTGGCTCTACGAATAGTGGCTCTCATAGCTCGGTAAACATTTCGAGCCTCTTTGAGCGTCTGTTGAATAATCCAAATCCGACCTTCATCATTCATAATACCTTGCCCTTCAGTATGGGCGAGTTCAAAAGCGCCAAATACATTTCTAGATTCCCAATAGAGTTGCCCTAAAATCCATTGGTATTTCCATTTCTGCAGTACATTTTCCGATTCATTGATTTGCTCAATTGACCGTGTGAAAAGCCGATTAATCTTTTTCTCTGTTTCAATGAGGTCATGGGTCATTTTCAAATTTTTAATGACTACATTGACCGTTGCCGATGCCTTTTTGAAAAAATCTTGCACTTTAGAAACACGTTCTTTCCAAGGCAAAACCTCTTCTCTAATTGCCTTGGATGCGGTCATGACTACTTTTTGAATACCGCCAATCAGATTGTTTCCTACATCAAAAACAGGAGAGGCTAATTGAGCTTGCATCGTTGGGGCATAACTGGTGTTGAAAAAACATAAGCATCCAAAAAGGATAAGGTGTTTTTTTAGTGTTGTTTTCTGCATAATGATAGATTGAATCGCTACAGTTTTAAAGAAAAGAATGAGTAAACACAGTCCATTTATATTATGGTTCGAATGCTGTACAGACACTTTTTATATAAATGGTTCGAATACCATGTATGCTCATCCTTTGCCAATCACAAAAACTACTCATTATTATGAGCTCTTTGAGAAAAATTCCTCGTAAATCTTAATTTCTTTTTTTAATCTTCGGTATTGATACACCTCCTTATTAATTCTCCTAAGTTGAGCACGAATAGTTGCTCTAATCCTAGTCGCATCTTTATAGGCATCTCTAATTAAGGTCAGCCTACCCTTGTCATCCATGATAGTTGCATCTTCCTCAATGACGTTTTTGAACAAGTCGAAAACATTAGTTGCCTCTGAAGAAATGGCTAGTAAAATCTGAATATGTTTCCATTTATCTAAGAATTCAAAATCATCTTCACCATCTCCATCAGTATCCTTTGGACTGCTAATAATTTCAATAGACTGATTTACCAGTTTAGCAATATCCTTTTCGACTTCAATGATTTTTCGGACCATCTGCACATTTTTTACAACTCCATTTACAACCATTGATGCTTTAGACATGAATTCTTGCACATCTTTAATATTGCCAACAAAAGCCGTTACTCTAGTATTAATTGCTTGAGAGGCAACTTGCACCTCTTCCATGATTTTGCTCCATTTTCGATGCTTTTTATCTTTTACAGGTACTTGACTAAAAGCTAGATTGACCGATAAGACTAATATCACCAAGCAAAGTATTTTTTTTGTTATGCACATAGATTTTTTTTATCCTAAAGCTGAAAATTGCATTAAACTAATGGCAGTACCGAGTACCGCTAAAACCAAAGCAGTAATCAACCGACTTTTGGAATGTTGATGTTTGATGGCAACCGATAGTCCGATACCTATTATAATAAGAGCAATAAATCCGAGTAGCATTGCTAACATCCCAAGAATTGGAATTAAGGAGAATAACAAAGTCATAATTCCTAGGATAATGCCAGCTGTACCTAATCCTTTGGACAGCGATTGATATTTTTTAGTAGTAATAGACGATTCCATGTTATCCATAGCTTTGTTAATTGATTCGTTTTAGATGTTTTGATAATTAGCCCGCACTAGATTCTAGACCTTTGAAGACGATAGCCTTATAATTTCGGTCCTCCGCACCTAACGCATACTGCACTTGTTCTTTGATGTATCGAATGAATTCTTCTTGGTCTTGTTCTTGGACTGAGGGGTTCTCTCCTCTAAGTACCTGATGCACTCGAATAATACCAATTCCGACAACCGCTAAATCCATTTTGATTTTACAGTTTTCAATCTGTCGAATGAAAAATTGTTTATGTTCGCCCACGTTAAAAACGGTTTCTAGCTCCTTCTCAAAGTCAAGTTGGTCGGCTGGCTTGACTGCTCCAAGTAATTCTTGGCGCACTTCCTCTTCCGTTTTGGTCAATTCAACTTTTGCGGCCTCCATTTTTTCATAACTAGATTCATACGAATTGAAACTAGCCTCTTTTTTGAGTTTGTCTAGATTGGCTCTTAGTGCATCTATGCCACCATCATTATGTTTATCACTAACTTCGGTGTTTGGATAGAGTGTATTTTGTCGCTCCATTTTAGGAAGAACAAAAAGCATAAGGAGAATAAATCCACCAAAGCCTATCAAGAATAGCTTTTGTTGGGATAGAAAAGCATCCCTTAATTTGTTATAATTCAATTTCATCATAATCAAGAATTAAAGTTGGGGGACGAGCATACGCAGTATGCGAACCGTATACGGACGGGTTGCCTCCATTGTTTGTGAACCGCTTGCAGTTGGGCAAGCCTTATTGTTATAATATGATAGGTCAGTTACCATTCTTTAAGTCCAAGTATTTAATAATTCCATACTCCAAATCACCACTTTTATCAGCTATTTCATCAATCATCACCGAATCAGCCGCCTCGGTCGTGTACATAGCCACCTCTTCGGGTGGTACTAAAACCGAATAAACCTTACCCACTTGCCCTAATCGGATATAGACATCCTTGGAGCGTTCTCCATCGAGTGGAACTTTATTAATACTCATGACTTTTTTAGTTTCCGATTCAGGTAGTCCAAGTAGTTTGGCTAAATCTTCAAAGCGAGTTTGATATTTAGTTTGGTCTAATAATATCTGTATATCCGCATTATTGAGAATCGTATTTTTTACAAAAGGATTGCCAATAATGTCCTCCAATTCTTGGGTAATAATACCCACCGAGCCATTAAACTTCCGAACCGTTTTATAGAGATATTTTAAAAATTCTGCCATGCCAGCATTGGAAATTGCAGACCATGCCTCTTCAATCAGGATAATCTTTTTGATTGCTTTATATTTCCGCATTTTAGCAATAAAGGCATCCATAATGACGAGTGCTACAATTGGAAAAATAACGGGATGGTCTTTAATTTCATCGAGTTCAAAAACACAAAAAGGTAAATCAGCAATGGAGAACTCTTCGGAGCTATTTAGCAGGTAATCATACTCGCCACCTTTATAATAAGGTTTGAGTACCATTTTGAAAGAGACAAAATCGAAATAGGCTTTTTCTTCGACCAAAAGTAGGTCAGCAAATTCGGTAGTTACGAACTCATAGAAAGAATTAAAATTTGCCTCGACTTTAGCCTTATTTTTACTCGCCCTGTTTAGGTACTCATAATAAGAGATGATACACTTTGATAAAATGGTATATTCCTCTTTGGAGATGTCTTGGCTTTCTCCTTTCCAAAGGGTAAAAATCAAAGTCTTTAAAGATTCTTGCTCCTCTAAATTTTTAGTTTCGCCTTCAGGAACAAAAAAGGGGTTGAATGCCATTTTGGATTTAGCGGTGTATTCATAATACTTGCCTCCCATGTAATTGCAAAGCCTACGATAAGACCCACCGACATCAATAATAGTAATGTGATAATCCTGTTCTAAAAGTTGCCGAACCATAAAATTGACAAAGAAGGATTTACCAGAACCTGATGGACCCAATACAAACATATTTCGATTGGTAATCCATCCTTTTTTCATAGGCGTGTCCCAGATATCAACGGTGATGGGAATACCATAATCTCGTTCCGAAAACTTCACTCCTTCAATACCAGAGTTCTTTGGATTGGTCTCAATAGGAAAAAAGAGACTAGCTGTGTCCGAAAATTGAATCTGATATTCTGATTCTGGTAAGTCCGCAGCATTGCCAGGTGTACAAGCCCAAAAGACATTGGCACAATTAAAATTACGTTGAACGAAAACTTCCATTTTAGTTAGCGCATTATTCAACTGATTTTCTGCTTTAACTAAAGCCTCTCCTTTTCCCCAAAGCATGACATTTTGAGAAACATAAACTGGAATAGACCCCGAATCTAATTGAGCGGATAAGAAGTTATCATACTCGATAACGAGTTGTTCATTTTCTCGACTTTTAAAAGTCATCGACAAAATCTTTTCTCGCTTTCGAGATAGTAGTTTAATCAATTTATTAGGGTCATTTTTCCGAATAATCGTATTGACAATATGGGGATAAGCTAGTCCAATTCCGATAGGATAGGTGACCGACCTATCAAAGAATTCGTCCACGTTCGCTCCACTATCAATCTCACTAGGCATTTCAATATCTGAGGCAATTGTATTATAAACTACTAGGTCGTTATCTCCAATGCGGATATAATCCTTTTCAAAGGCAATGTCTTTGAGAATCTGACGACTACCCAAATTAAAGTACTCATTGAGTAATTGAACTACGCTTTCATTTTGTAGCATTTCAATTTCAATTCCTGCAGCAGTAATGATATGCTGCACTTTACGAATGGTGTTTTCAAATTCAGTAATGCCATCGGCAATATCTCGTTTGACCAATCGACCTGAAATAAGGGTCGTCAAGATATTAGTAGTAAAAGCATCGTGTAAAGGATTTTTGGTAATCGTCAAATAGCAACGGTGTTCCATAAATTCCCTTTCATTAAATTTTCGTTCGTAAGCAGCTGATAAGAAAGTAGTACCCTGCCCCTTGCGTTGATAGATACGAGGGACATAATAATCTTGTTTGTGTAAAATGTATCCTTTAGGAATTGCCTTGACAATCCGATTGAACATATTATATATAGCCTCCAAACCACCTTCCGATAAAGCATAAGCCTCTGGCATTATTAAAACTAAATTAGCAGATAAAGCTTGGGCTTTACTCACTACCAAGTGGTTTTCAATTTTCCAGATGGGCATTCTTTGTGAAAGGTTGATGTTTTTCATGCATGTATGTTTTTCATAGACTATTTAAAACTATTTTTTGTAAACTAGATTTTTCGCAAAAAGCGGAAAATCGTTTTTAATATGTTTTGGCTGTAAAAGCTTTCCAAAGAGGATAATCAAACCGTACTGACCATACTTAATTCCTGTATGGTATATGTAGAAAGTGATACCACCACCAACAGCAAGGGACAAAAAGAGCATGAACCAATTACCGCCAGAAGAAGTAGCGCCAGCAGTAATAATGGTAATGATGATAGTCGTTGCCATTAAACCGAGGTAGCTTAAACTCAAAGACATGTAGGACAAGTCTTTGAGTTTATAGGTCTTTTTTTTGATAGCCATAGTTTAGCTGATAACTAATTATCCGATGCCAAAAAAGGACTGAATAACGGTAACGGCAACAATCAAAAAGATGGCTGAACCAAACCAACCAGCGGCAGATGACATGACATCAGGGTCACCCATTTGCCACTTCATAAATGTCCTCACCGCACCCAATAAAGCGATGATTCCTGCCATTATGTACACGAGCGTCTGAATCGCCTCGAAGTAACCTTCGATACCATCCGCAGCCTCTTCGATTGCAGCTTGACCATCTGCCAAATCTTGAGCATTGACACTTGTGACCATCAATAGAAAGAATAATAATACAAGCGGGCTAACGATTTTTTTGGAGTTGATAAATCTAGGATTGAGTGTTAATTTTCCCATGTTGAAAGTTTTTTTGTAAAGAATTATTAAATAGGTATTAATATGATGAAATCAATCACTTGTTAATTGTCTACCCATCGGTAGGTAAATGAGGTGATTGTATAAAAGCCGAAATTTCTTCTTCGCCGATTAGTTCTTTATCACTAGCGTTTTTAAGCGATTCGATAAGGGTTTCTTTTGGTAACTCAATTACTTCATCTCCATCTAAATGAATCGCCAACTCGTCTAAGTCTTCTCTTAGGTGTTTGTTACTATGCTGATAGACTACATTTATAGCGGCAGTTGCTTTTTGAGTGATTGTAGTTGGCGCTACGATTTCTGTTGATTTTTCTAAAGAGTCAGTTGAACCAAATAAGTTTTCTGGTTTGGTTTGTTCGATAATGGGTAACTCAGTTGTTTTACCAATAGCGTTATTTTTAGCCAACTGAAATGCCTTTTTTCTTTTATTATCAAAATAGAAAAGCACCATGTAATAAATGACCGTTAAACCAAAGAGTAGTAATGCAGTATTCATAAGCCAGATTATTTTTCATTAGTAGTTGAAGAAGGGTTGTTACCAGAAGGAAGTTTCTTTTCATCAGGATAAATCTGTTCTAAATAATTATCAGGTAATAGTTCTTTATTTTGCGCTAAACATTGCAAAATGAGTAGTTCAACAATTTGACAAATATTTAGACCTGCATAAACTAAGCGCACAAAATGGAGTAGTTTTTTTCTAGCTCGAACGGTTGTGAAAATTTGGCTTTTAACAACATCTTTTTTACTGATAATAAAATCAATCAATTTATCTACTTTGGTTTTTCTACCTCGTTTAGTAGTAGGGACCAATTTGGGCTTAGAAGTAAATTCGGTAACAGGTTTGGGCGTGATAATCTTTTTTGTTTGAATTGGAAAATCAGGCTTATCAATTTGAGCGGATTTTAATCCTGCTATACTTACTATATCATCATATCCTGGCATTGTGAAAATTTTAGTTGTAAAGAGATTCGTTTCTAAAAAATTGGTACTAGCAATTAATTAACCATTGCTGCTTGCTTGACCTTCGCTTGATTCTTTTCCCAGATAGCTTGAGTGCGCCCGATAAACTCCATCAATTTGATAGCCTCTTTTTTAGTTGTTGGAATTGGAAAGACGGTACTCCGAAAAGACCTTTCATAACACACATAATTGTTGAGGAAAAAAGGAAAGAAATTAAAATGCTTTTGCAGGTCACCTAGTAGTGGACCAATTTTATGAACTCTAGGAATGCGATTAAAGAATAAATGAGCATCGACTAATTCACTACTAACAGGTCGAATGGTTTGTTCAATTAATTGGTAAAACTCAATACCACTAATGATTGAATAATCATCTTGCATGACAGGAATTAGAAAATGATTGATTTGCATTAAGATGTCGGTGAAACAAGGGTGATTCATTGTGCCTGTTACATCGACAAAGACAAAATCAAAATCATCTTTTAATTGAACAATTTTATCAGCACACGAAGTAAGGTTAGTAGTAAGGATAGGGTAGGGTTCCCGATGCGTATAAAGTTTATTATAGATTCTGGTCAACCGCTCATCGGTAGCGATGACTTCCAATTCTTTTTTTCTTTTTTTACTAATGCTACTTTGTGGATAATCGGCATCAATAACTGCAACACGAAATCCGAGGATGAAGTAAAAAATATTGGCGAGTAAGGAAGTAACCGTAGATTTTCCAGCACCTCCCTTTTGACTAATAATTGCAATAACGTTACTCATAGCGGTGTAGTTTTGTGTTAAGTGAAAGAGGTCAATAGTGTAACCGGCTGATTGTTGGATATAACAATCAAATAGCAGGAACTAAAAGACATAAAAGTGACCTTGAAATAGCGGAGCAAATAAGCTGCTAAAGCATTAAAAAATCACATCTTGCGACAAGAGATAAAACTGGTTTACCTTGCTTGGTGCAAGCCCATGTTGTGAGTAGTTGAAAATGTTTGGCGGAGAAAGGATATTCTCCCTGCAAAACGAATCAAGGAATGATTCGATTTCGGTACTGTTTTTTGTAATGAGGGGGAAGAAAAGTTTAGAACTTTCAAACGAAAGGTGATATTCTAAACAAATCATTACGTTGCAAATGTAGGTCGAAAGAAGATATGACGCAAATTTTTAAAAATATTTCTTTTTTCATAAATTATTAATTTTTAAAAAAATGAGCAAATAAAAATTTGCGAAAAGACTTGACAAAGAATAAAAATATGGTAAAACTTCCGCAGGAGTAGAGTAAACAAAATTAAAAGGGATTGAGGGATAAAGGGATTGAGGGATAAAGGGATTGAAGGATAAAGGGATTGAGGGATAAAGGGATTGAGGGATAAAGGGATTGAGGGATAAAGAGATTGAGGGATAAAGAGATTGAGAGATAAAGAGATTGAGGGATAAAGAGATTGAGGGATAAAGAGATTGAGAGATAAAGAGATTGAGGGATAAAGAGATTGAGGGATAAAGAGATTGAGAGATAAAGAGATAAAGGGATTGAAGGATAAAGAGATTGAGGGATAAAAGGATTGAGGGATAAAGAGGTTGAGAGATAAAGGGATTGAGAGATTGAGAGATTGAGAGATTGAGAGATTGAGAGATTGAGAGATAAGATGCCTACGGCATCAAGTGGAGGATGTTTAACCTTTTTTAGCTTAAAAGCATACTAGAACTAGCTCTGTAAATGGGCAAGTATTTCAATATCAAGATATGGTAAATCATTACTAACGAGCGTCTTAGCCCTAGCGGGCTAAATGGCATTCGAGGCGTGTGAGATGACGGCTTTGCCGTTCATAGCAAGGTGTACCTTTGTATATACAAACTCGCTAAAGCTGTTTATATCTCCAAAGGTCAACCTTGCCAAATTGATGAAAAAATCGAAGATATTTTTCACCAATTTGGAGAATTGCTCCTATCGTCTCAATTGATGGCAAGCCCTCGAATAAGATTGATTAATCAACCTTACTTTAATGCCCTTCTTATGACTTAATTAAAGGGATAATTAGGTGTATAAATTCACATAACTATGAAGGAAACCGAAGAAAAAAGAACCGCTATTCTTCCAATTATTCGATTAAAACCGAGCGAAAAAACGGCTATTGACACAGAGTTTGAACAGTCTTTTTATAGCAATAAATCGGAATTTATTCGATATAAATTACTAGATAAAACCTACTCTAAATACCGACAACAGCGATTTGAGGCGACGATTAAAGCAGGAGAATTATTAGATGCTTTGGGAAAAATGGGTAATAATATTAATCAGATAGCCAAAGTATTAAATACCTATAAGGATGGAAAAATGAAACGAGAAGAGTTATTAGTAATGGTCTCAGCAATTAAATTAATTGGCAGGGTCAAAAAAATTATAGAAGAAATACCAGAAAATGATAGCTAAAATAAGTAGTGGAAAAAACTTTTATGGAGTCGCTAATTATAATCAAAAGAAGATAAATGAGGGGCAAGGGGCAATTTTGTACAAACAGAAATTAGTCAAAACGACCCCTAAATCATTGCAAAATAGTTTTGATAGTTTCCGAACTTCCAGAGTATCAAAGCCAGTTTTTCATGTTTCCTTAAGTTTTTCAGAAAAGGATAAAGGTAAATTGAGTAATGAAAAGATGGTAAAAATCACTAAAGATTACCTCCAAAAAATGGGATATAGTAAGCAGCCATATATTGTTTATCGGCATGATGATACCAAACATCCCCATGTTCATGTCCTTACTTCTAGGGTAGATATTGGTTCTGGAAAGAAATTACCTCATGACCATGAGCACCGAAAATCTAAACGAATAACGGATGAACTGGAGGTCAAATACGACCTAACTATTTCCGACAAACAGGTTTTAGCTAAGCGAGAAATGCTGGGCGACCTTAAAAAAGCCATGCAAAATGGTAAACCAGAAAGCCTAAAAAAGCTCAATAAAGAGCTATCAAATATGGGTTCAGACATAAGAGCCAAGCAGAAAGGTAAAGGAATCGTCTTTTATAAAGTGGGTGAAGATGGAGATAAACAGACGACTAAATCTGTAAAGTCGTCTTTTTTTAAAGATGTTGGGTTAGACAAGAAGAGCTTAGATAAGGAGTTTTCCAAGAACCAGAATGACCGCTTATATGTGAAAGGAAATGTAGAAAAGGTATTAGCAAAATCCCCTAAAGTTAATGCTATCACTTTTGCCAGACAGCTACAAGAAAAGGGGATTGAAACAGAATTTAGATATGGTAAAGATTCGGTGATAGGGGTCAATTATAAGTATCAAGACCATAGTTATAAAGGGTCAATTTTGGACCGTTCCTTATCCTTTAATAAGACCAAAGAACAGCTAGAATTTCCAGATATTGAAAGTCTAAAATTACGAAAAAACCTATTGGATAATGTGCAATCAGGTAAGCCTATTGACATGGCTTATGATGGTAAACGAGTGGTGTTTACTTCGGGTAATCCAGACTTAAATCGTCAATTGAAAGACCTACCTCAAAAGGAGGCAATAGACCTAACGAGGAAATTTAATGGCTATCAAAGCCAATATGAAAAAGCAGACATCGGAGGTCAAAAATTGATTAAAGGAATGGCAGAAGATAATCTAGATGAATACTTACAAAGACGTTATAAGAGTCGCCAAAAAAACAATGAACGCAGAATAAGACGCTAATTTTTAACTAGCCTATATAGGTTACTAAACAAAAAAATATGGAAAACGACACAATGGAAAAACCAGCTTTATTATTATCGCTATTATTTAGTGTAATGATTTTACTGCTACATGGAGTCTATCAATTTGCCGATTTTGAACATCCTTTATTTATGAAATTATGGCTAATAGTGATTGACACAGGCCTCTTTGAATTCTTTCATAAGCCGCATTTACTAGCACTTGTTTTTGCGATAATTTATGCCATTGGTACAAAAGGAATGAAGTCAGAGAGCGTGACTTTTACAAGGACCTTTTTCCTTTTATTATTCGGAGCAGCACTTTACTTTGGAGCATACTTCGCCCTAATTTTACCTAATAAAATTGGGATGTTTACTTATATAGGTATCTTATCTATAGGCTATCTTTTATTGCTGACTGGTTTACTGCATATCCGAAGAATCATTACGAATAATCTAATGAGGGACCAGTTTAATAAAAAGAATAAATTGTTCAAACAGGAGAAACGAAAAGTAGAAAACCCTTATTCAATCAATATCAAAACAGAAGATGGCTGGCTCAATATTGTAAATCCATTTCGAGCAACGATGGTACTAGGAACGCCAGGTTCTGGAAAGTCTTATACGATAGTAGAAGAGTATATCAAACAGCATATCCAAAAGGGGTTTGCCATGCTAGTGTATGATTTTAAATACCCAGATTTATCCAAAGTTGCTTATAATTATTTTCTAAAATACCATCATGGTTATAAACATCAACCAAGGATATACATGGTTAATTTTGATGAACCTAGAAACTCCCATCGAGTCAATCCAATAGCTCCTATATTAATACAAAACCAAGCTGATGCACTAGCAACATCAGAGGCTTTATTTTTAAATATCAATAAGGAGTACATCAAGAAGAAGGACTTTTTTACCTCTTCAGCGGTGAATTTAATAGCGGCAATTATCTGGTTTTTACGCAGTTTTGAAGAAGGGAATTACTGTACGATTCCTCATGTGATTAGTTTATTGTCTTTATCGGATAGTGTTCTTTTTTCCATATTAGAACAGCAGGCAGATATAAAACCTTTGCTTTCTCCTTTTGCGGATGCACTTAGTAAAGAGGCTTACGAACAACTATCAGGACAAACAGCTAGTGCTAGAATTCCCCTGTCTAGATTAGCTACGAAGGAATTATTTTGGATATTGAGTGGAGATGATGTGGCATTAGATATTAATAATCCCGACAATCCTGCTTTATTATTTTTGGCCAATAATCCACAAACACAAAAGAGTTACGGAGCAATTTTTGGATTATTAGCCTCTACGATTACCCGAATTATTAACAAGAAAAACCGACTACCACTTTCCTTAATTATTGATGAATTACCGACTATATATATTAATGGACTAGATAATTTAATAGCTACAGCTCGGTCCAATAAAATTAGTACGCTGCTTAGTTTTCAGGACTTGGCTCAGTTAGAAAGAGACTATGGAAGAGAAGTAGCCAATGCTATTTTTAATACAGTAGGTAATAAAATTACAGGTTCGGTAGTGGCAGAAACTGCCAAAAAACTATCAGACATGATAGGAAAAACGATACAGCAAAGAGCGAATATATCCTATTCCACAAAAGGAACGACCACCGGAAAAACAACCACTTTAGATTATTTGATACCACCAGAAACAATTGCCCAATTATCTCAAGGAGAATTTTGTGGAGTCTTGTCAGATACTTATGAGCAGAAAGCAGAGCAGAAGATATTTTATTCTAAGGTGGTAGCGGATAAGCGTGATTTGACTAAGCATTCAATACCTGTTTTGAATAGTATAGAGACTGATAAATTCAATGATATTTTAGAGAAGAATTTGGCAAAAATAGATAGAGAAGTAAAGTATTTAGTAAATGTATTTTTACCAGAATCAACGGAAGTATCGTAGGGTGTTATAGCGTTAATTTAAGCGAGCAGTCATTTGTTGAGTTGCATGGATAACCTTCTCTAAAGTCTGAATTTTTGCTCTACTAGTTTGAAACTCAATAATAGTTCTTTCTCCATTTTGAGTGAATGTTCCTTGGTCTAATTCGGGTCCAAGAAACCGTTGGAAATGTAATCGCAATTCAGCTACACTTTCATTAGGTAGCTCAATCTGACAGTTGGCGAGTTGATTATTATATTTATGATAGCTGATAGTGATTTGCGTCATGAAAGGGTTTTGGTTATTGAAAAGTTAGTTTTCAATAACCAATAACGGGATTAAATGGGAATATAGCAATACCTTTTTTAGTGATATTTCATCCCCGTTACTATTCTATTTTAAAAACTTGTCTGCTAAGTCTTGTAATTTTTTAATGGTAGGGGAAAGGTAAAAACGGTTTGTACCAGCTTTACTTTTAATTTGGTCGAATTCGACCAAATTAAAAGTATCGTTTTCTAACTGCTCCCAAATACCTAGTATTTCAGACGCCATATTCATTCTGGTCCTACGGACTAATTTTTCATAATTATTCAGTAGGCAAGAATGAACTTAAAATAGATAATGACAATACCCTAAATTGTCACCAATGATGAAAGTCCAACTAATATTCTATTTATAGTAAAACTACTATCTACCATTATCTATTCTATTTTTTTAGCCTTATCAGCTATTTTTTGTAATTCTTGAATCGTTTTGGAGCGCTTTAGAATAGGGTAAACAAAGTTGTAAGTGTCTGTTAATAGCCTTTTACGTTCTGCCAATTCTTCTACATCCCATTGAATCAACATGGCATCAACTAATTCCAAACTATTCATTACTATTAAGTCAAGAACACTTGCAAAATCTCTTTGGTTACGGTCGGTAGGTGCATCAGAGTTATTTAATCGCCATTGTTTAGCGGTGAACCCAAACACAATTTCATTAATCATGTCAGCTTCAGCAGCGAAAGGTAAGCGTTTTTTATAAGGTTGAGGATGGGTTAGTAGTCGCTCATCTACTTTAGATAATAAGGAAGTGATTAGGACAGAATAGGAGCCTGCCGTAACGAAACGCTTAATGTTGAAAGGGTCTCCAAGTCTTATTTGTTCATCCGCTTTTAACCGCTGAAATTCTTCCATCAAGTAAACTTGAAACTCTGGGCTTAGCCAATAGCAAAAGTTTAGCGCAATGTCTGAATGGGCAAAAGTTCCACCATATCGACCACTTTTAGAAATAATACCAATAGCGCCTGTTTCCTCAATATATTTTTGTGGAGTAGCATAATTTCTATTGTCAGCAGCTTTCATTCTAAACTGTACCATTTGGTTCAGTTTAAAATTTATATTCTTTTTGTTTTCCCATGTTTGTAAGAATAAAAGTGTACTACTGTTCTTAAGCCAAGCTCTCAAAGCGACTATTGGTTCTGTATCCTCTATACTTCGTTTGGCAATATCTGTTAAACACACATATCCCTCTTTGTTAATTCTGATGGTTGTACCATCGACTATTATTTTCTTTTTTGTCATTATTTATTGAAATGTATTGTAAAAAGATACATTTTCTCAGCATTGATTTAAGGTAAGTCCGATTGGACAAAGGTAACAAAAAATTAGATTATCTAAGTATTGTTTGTATAGTTTGTGGGTCAATAGCCACCCCTTCAAAAAGCACCTCATAATGCAAATGACTAGCGGTACTTTTTCCAGTATTTCCCACCAGACCAATTTTTTCACCTGTCCTTACTTTTTGCCCTTCCCGAATAAAAAAATTGTCCAAATGAAAATATTGGGTCTGAAACCCAAAGGCATGATTTATAATGATAAAAAGCCCTCTCTTTTTATCATAATCTAACGTTTCAATAATGCCATCGGCAGTAGCATAAACTGCGGCATTAGTAGAAATGGTTGCAATATCAATACCTTCGTGAAAAGTTGAGTCTCTAGTAATAGGGTCAATGCGCCAACCATATTCCGATGAAATATATTTAAAATCAGCTTTACGGATAGGGTGGAGTAGAGGTAGTTGAGTTGGAAGGGTATCTTTATCCGTAATAGCTAAAGTCGTACAGATTAGAAGAAGTTTAATCATAGTGAAATCACTTAGCGTATTTTTAGTTTTTTTTGTCGAATAGGGCGTTGAATATTTAGTTGCAGTATATTTTTATCAAGGCTTATTTTTAGTTTTCCTACTGTAATATTATCGTTTTTTATTAATGCCGATTTTTGTAAATCGCTTAGTTCTATGTTTGAGACTCCTTTGATATCGAGAGGCAGATGGGTAGGGATTTGGTCTAAGGTCAGCGTTTGATTTTGGAATATTTGGACATAGTCTTTTTGAATTTTAAAGGTTTTATTTTTTCCCTTCAGTAGTAAGACCTCGTTATTTTGTAGTAAGTTGGTTAGTTTTTTAGGATTGATTCCTTGTGCTATATTAATACTTTTTGGTGCTTTCAAGTTTGCTCATATTTAGTGTTGGATAATGTTTAAAGATAGTGAAAATAGATGGGTTAAACAAAAGATAAGTGAGTGAATTTGGAGTATAAATTTCAGGAATTTAAGTTGATTTTTTAGGGGCTTACCTCTGGTCGAAGTATTTCAGACTCAATAGTTATTTCGGTCCTACGGACTAATTTTTCAAATTATCTTGCATGTTTCTAAGCCAGTAAACGGCAAAATGTCAAAGCCATTTAGACATTATTTCAGCTATAAATTAGTAGCGTTTCAGTTGATTGCATATCCCCCTAACCGATTAATACTAATCGGCCAGAGTCCAAGGAATAATTAATCAACTGATGAAGTCGTCGAAGGTCTATCCAATCTTTTAGCTTGTCACTATTCGCCTTTCCAAATCCATTGAGGTTACTCCCTTTTTTCAGAACAAAGCTATACTCAAAGCAAGCATATCTGCAAGGGTCGCCCATTGGGACTAAAGAACAATTTTTTTGGGACAAGCCACAAATAAATTCCCCTTTCCCCTTGCATACATGCTCACTCCGAGTATGGACGCAAGTTCTGTAAAAAGGGAGTAACCTCAATTAAGAATTTGGCAAGACGAACAGCATCAAGCCAAAAGAGTGTAACCCTCGCTCCCGAATGAAGGGAGATTTTTCCTAATTATGAAAATGGCTTTTAAAAGAAAACTTACTATGAAGAATCCACAAGAATTGTTAAACGATTTAAGACAGTTTACAGGTACTACGGTTTGGTATAAACACCCTTTATTTTCTAAATGTGTCTATACAGAAGGCGTTCGCTATTTAGCCATCAATGCAGAATGCTATTGGTTACTAGAATATATTTTTAGTCATCAAAACAATGCAAAAATTAAAGCGGAAGAATTTCAAGTATGGACAATTGTTAGGAAGGGAACTAAAGCGACTATTACAGTAGGTGATGGTAATGATAACATAGTGAAGACTTTTCGTCTTTCTTATACCTCTTTTCCATTAGAAGAATACACTCTTTGGATGATACAGGGAAGATTAATTCTTAAAAGTGAATATTAATTTTAAACTCAAAGTAGGGGAGATTCTTTTTCTTCCCTGCTACTCAATATCTGAAAATGAGCACAATAGATAAAAAATCAATTCTAGTTTGGCGAGGGATTAAAATCATGATTCATTATAAATCTAATTACTTTGATTCAACCAGCGGTTTTAGCATAGCGCACTTTGATATAACAACGGAAAATAGAGTTCCTTTGCCTTTTACCGAATCGGGTTATCGGTCTCATTTTCTAGATGCTAGTGAACTTGAAGATTATGAAACTCCAACACATTTTGTAAAGGCATGGTTGGAACAATCTGCTAAAGGTAAAGAATGGAAAGCATACGAAAAGAAAAAAAATCAATTGACCTTGTTTTAGCCCAACTGATTTACAAATTCAAACGGGGTTTGGTAGGATAGACACATCGAAAATATATCCTACCAATAAGATTTTTTGAGCTATAATTCGCCCTGAAGGTCGTTTCAAAAAATCGGAAATGGGCGGTAAAAATACTTAGTATTTTGGATAGAAATTCTTATCTTTAAACCGAATAAATTAAACAATATACTATGACTTTTGAAACTGCTAAACAATTAAGCATCAAAGAATATTTAGCCCAATTAGGGCATCATCCCGCCAAAGAGCGTAGAGGGCGATTAGCTTATTTTTCTCCTTTTCGGATAGAAACAGAACCTTCTTTTTTTCTCAATGAATCGGGTGGCGATAACCAGGAAGATTTATGGAACGACTTTGGAGAAGGGGAAGGAGGCACCATCATTGAATTAGTAGTAAAGCTCAACAACTTATCGAATAAATCAGCGGCACTAAAATTATTAGCAGGAAATCAGCAACCGTTAGACTTACCAAAACCCGCCGCCAAACCGAAATCTGAAAACCCTATCCAAATCAAGAGTACTAATTCACTAAAAGATGAAAGACTTATTCAATATATCACAGAAGAACGAAAAATCCCTTTGGGTTTAGCCAAGCACTATCTAGAGCAAGTTTGGTATCAAATGGAGGGGAAGTATTATTTAGCGATTGGTTGGAAAACTAAAGGAGGGTACGAATTGCGTTCAGGTAAAGAATTTTCCTTTAAAGGTTGTAGTGGTAAAAAAGCGATTACTTTGATTCCATCAGCTAAGGACCGATTGTATATTTTTGAATCCATGTTTGATTACCTGTCTTATATCGTTCTACATTCCAGAGTTATCAAAAAGCGGATTATTTTTCTGGAAGGCGAGGTGATTATTTTAAACAGTACTTCGATGGTCAAACGAATTATTCCTTATTTAAAACAACGGCAATTTTCAGAGGTACTTTCCTTTTTTGATAAGGATAAGGCAGGAGAGAAAGGATTCGCACTTTTGCGGGAACAGTTCCATGTTGAACAGCAGGATTTTTACCAAGAAGATGTGAATGAATATTTGGTTTTACATTCTAAAGCCTAATTAATTTTCAAAACAACAAAGTAAGCTGCTTGGAAATAATCTCCTTCTTATAATATTCTTTCACCTCATTATATTTATATTTAATTAACCATTCAGAAAAATGCTCCCCTTTTGGCTCATGTCCATTATAGAATTTTAAAAAGCAATCATCAATAATGATAGCATTCTGAGGAAAGCCTAACCCTGCCTGATAATACTCTCGACATTTTTCAATGATGAAAGTTCTTACTTCTTTGAGGGGCACACCAGCATATAATTCTTTGTAAATACTTTGCGTAGGCATTATGAATAGGACATTTTAAAGGATGAATAATACTTTAAAATACGAAAAAACAAGGAGAATTTTGAATAATTTGAAGGTTAAATTAAACTGAATTGTAAGTAATTGAGATGGGGTTTCAACCAAAAACTACGGAAAAATTTACTGCAAAAATATTTATATGGTGAGTTCGAGCGTAATTACCATTTTCCTACCTATAAAATCAAAAAAGACCGACTTCCTACCCCAAATGCGTGTATAATCCTAGAAATGCGTGTATTGTCCTAGGATTTTAGCGTCATTTCCACTAAAAAGCCAAAAGAAGGGATGGGAAGTCGGCACAACTAACAATTAAAGAATTTCCAAATGCGTGTATAATCCTAGAATTGCGTGTATAGTCCTAGTAAAAAAGTACATAAATCTGCAAATTTGTACCATCGACCTATCGTATGAGACAGACCTACTTTGTAAAAGTTACTGTTTTATTATGTAGGTCGGGGTATGATACTCCGGCTTACTTTTTGAAAAATAGTAGATTGACAAAACGATAAGTGTGACTTGCCATTATGTTCCCATCCCAGATTCTCTAAAATTAGAAGGAGTCATATTATAAGCCTCTTTAAATTTCCTTGCAAAATACGAAGGGGCATTAAATCCAGCTTGATATGAAACCTCCGATATAGTCAAGGTCGTTGATTCTAGTAGTTTTTTTGCTTTATGAAGTCGGAATGTCCATAAAGTCTTACCTAAAGTTAGCCCAATGAGACCATTCAATTTTCGATTTAGTTGAGACTCACTTAATTTTAAATCCTCTGCTAAACCTTTAACTGTGTAATCAGTATCGTGACTTTTTTCTTCTAATACTTTTAGTAATACTTGGATAAAGACATCTTCAAGGTCAAAATCTATTCCTCCAATAGATTTTATCTTTTTTACTTTTTGAGTTGGTGTATCTTTGAAATTAGCATAATAATGGGCCTTCAAAGCTTTTCTACTTTCTAAAGCATTATTTACTGAAAGTAATAATTCCGCTTGATTGATAGGTTTGGTTAAATATTTATCTGCTCCTCTTTTTAATCCTGCTATTTTACTTTCATCCGCTACTTTTGCCGTCAATAAAATAATCGGAATATGAGAAGTTAGCATATTCGCTTTGAGACTTTCGCATAGTTCAAAGCCATCCATTAGTGGCATCATGACATCACTAATTATCAAATCGGGGATAATTTCCGTTGCTTTACTCAATCCTTCTTTTCCATCCATAGCATAGGTCAGCTGGTATTTATCATCAAATATTGCTCCAACCATTTCGGCAATCTCTAAATTATCTTCTACAATTAGAACGATAGGTTTATCAGATTCCGTATCAATGACTTGATTCGGTAAGGTAATCGGCTTGCTTGTGACAGGAGCCAGGCTAACATATTTAGATTTACCAATTTCTGCTTTAGTCGCTTTTTGAGTAATTGGGAGTATAATCGTAAACTTACTGCCTTTATCTATCGTACTTTGTACGTCAATTTTTCCACCCATCAATTCCACCAGCGCTTTAGTAAGCGATAAGCCAATGCCCGTACTGGTATAATTAGGTGCATTTGTACCTTCGTACCTATCAAAAATCTTAGGTAAATCTTCGGGTTTAATTCCTTTTCCTGTATCAGTTACCTCAATTAAAAGTTGTTTGTTATTTTGCTTGACAGCATAACTAACTGTACCTCCTTTTGGTGTAAATTTAATCGCATTATCCAGTAAATTGGAAATAACGGAAATTAAATTATCTGCATCATGGTCCATTATAAGTGAATCAAATTCAATATTCTGTTCTAATTTAATACCCTTATCAACGGCTAATGGTTTGACATTTTGTCCTGCATAGCTTAATAAGGGTACTATCTCTTGTTGAATAAGATTGATTTGAAATTTACGAGATTCTAATTTTCTTAAATCAAGAATCTGATTGACGAGACTCAAAATTCGATTGCCATTGTTTCTAATACCCGCTATTTTTTGACTGGCAATTTCTCCTAAGTTCAATTTTTGTAGTTGCTCCGAAAGTCCCAAAATCAAAGTAAGCGGTGTTCTGAATTCATGCGTGATATTTGCATACGCCTTATTTTTTACCGCATCAATTTCTTTTAGGTTTTGTGATTCTTGTCGTTCCAATTGTCGTTTTAATTGGAAACGATAAATTCCAAATAATGCACCTAATCCAAGCAGCGCATAAAGTATATATGCACCCGTACTTAACCAAATTGGCGGATGAATAATAATTTCTAATTGTTGTTCATCTTCCGCAAAACCTGTTCGATGAATCCTAAAGGTGTACTTTCCTGCATCAAGCTTGGTATAGTTCTGATGATTTTGCCCAGGGTTAGTAATAATCCAATCTTTATCTAAGCCTTCCATTTTATAGGTAAAACGTACCTTATCCGCTTGACAATAAGTGAGGGAAGAAAAATAGATATTGAAGAAGTTTTCATCTGGACCCAATTCTATTTTTTTTAATTGCTGAATGGGGGTAGGTGTTGTATTTCCTAGAATCTGAAAACTAGTTAGATATACAGGTTTAATAGTTTTGGGTTCTCTAAGACAGCCAGGCCGAATGTGATAATACTTATCCTTTTGACCAAGTAGTAGCGTTCCGTCGGGTAATGCAGTAAAACCATGTAGATAGAAACTATTAAAAACTAAACCATCTTCCTTATTATAAATTTTGAAACTTCCTTCTGAATGGGTCTGGACGGATTTATCTAACAAATAAATACCATCTTGGGTAGATAACCAAAGCTCATTGTCTTTACCTACTACAATTTTATCAATTAAAGTAAAGGGTAAATTACCAGCATCAGGCGTTATAATTTCGTCTCCTTTACTTGACATCTTTTTCAATCCCTGTCGCATCGTACCTAACCATAAATTGCCGTTTTTATCTTTAGCAAAAGTGTTAATTTCTAAATCGGCAGTTGTCTCCAATAATTTAAAGGCTCTATCCGCTAAATCAAAGGCGTAAAGTCCTTTAGAAGTAGCTACTAAAATCCTGTTTGATTCGTACATGATTTGCCGAATCTGGAGCTTAATACTATCTTTGGAATTCAAAGAATCTACTTGTACATCATTTGTCGCCGTATTAATTTCAACCAAAACCCCATCATTCGTAGCCACCCATACTGTACCATTTTCCCCCTCTTGAATATCTTGGACATTACGACTTTGCAATTGAATAGTAGTAGTTATATGGTGTGTAAAAGGGACTAATTTTCCAATTTGTTTATCCAAGTAGAGTAGGGAAGGACGCTCTACTTCTTTAGTTTCACCCCCTTTGTTACTTTCGCCACCTACCCAGACTCCTCCATCTTTGGTTACTAAGTTGGTCATGAAAATTTGATACCTATTTTCTAAACCCAGCGTAGGAATCGCTTTATAAGACCAATCATCGGGGTTAATTTCAAACAAGCCATTACAGCCATTTGCCACCGCATAGATTTTACCCGTAGTGGCATCATAGCCAAAATCAGTTACATTATTTTCGGAATAGGTTTCTTTACAAGATTTTAAGTCTAGGGGCATATTGAAGAATGCCTGACATTCGGGGTTGAGATAAGAAACGCCAGCATCTGAAAAAGTAAACCAGATACGTCCTTCCTTATCTCTAAAGAGTCGATTACCCGTTCCTGGTTTAACCGAAATTGGGTTGGTAATATCATGTTTAAAAAATAGGAATTTCTTTTGTTGAATATCAAAAATACCAGCACCTCTATCGCCAGTCTGTACCCATAATTCAGTAGGTGATTTGCGTAAGACATTTTTAGTGTTATCCTTATAGCCTTTGCCATCATAATTAAGCATGTTGGGTTTGATATAAGTATGATATTCCCATTTAGCAGTAGGAATATCAAACTCAATAAGCCCACCTCCAAAAGCACTCAACCAAAGCTTATTAGGTTCATCCATGAAAATACTATTGATGGTCATGAGCGCAGTACCCTTTGCGGGCGATTCAAAATGTTGATATTTCAAGGTAGTTTTATCAAAACGGTAGAGTCCATCATTACCAGCACACCAAAGGATATTGTTATCGCTAACATCTTCGACTATATCTATAATAGAATTGAGCCGAAATAAATCTTCACCATCAATGAAATACGCCCTAAGTGGTAAGCGAGTCAAACTATCGGTAGCAATTTCATAGCGAAACATCCCACTACCATAAGAACCTAACCACAAATAGCCATCCTCAAAATTTTTCATTCGCATTAACCCTTTTAAATAAGGCTCATGTCGAAAGTTGGTAAATGTTTCGGTGACAGGGTCAAAACGAGACAAGCCTTTATTGTGGACTAAGCACCATACATAACCATCTTTATCTTCCTCAATATCCATGATGGAAGTTCCCAAAATAGTGGTAGAGTCAACTAGATTGGGTAGGAAATGCTTAAAGTTTAATCCATCCCAACGGGTAAGGCCATTATGTGTACCAATCCACATAAAACCTTTGGAATCTTGAAAGACTTTCCAGACGTTATCATTAGGTAAGCCTGTCTTTTTATCAAGGTGATTGAATTGAATATTATCGAATTCGATGGAATTATTCTGAGTAGAACTGATAGTTACGATGAAACAAAGTAGTAGCGTGTAGAGAAGTTTTAGTAATGACATTTAGTGTTTCTGTTGTGCGTATTTGTAAAGGGAGTAAAAAAGCGGCACAAGAATAATAAATATATTATATAAATAAAAATATATTGCATTTTATCATTCCCATTCTTTAAACAGTTAGCTAATTTAGATAATTATTTAAATTGATGTAGAAGACCCAGAAATGGGATGGTATAATATAAATTCACTACCATTTGGTGTAGCAATAATTTATCTGCCAGCTACTGTGCAGTCGGAATTTGCCAAGTTTTCCAAAAATGAAATAAAGCTCTATAAAATCTGTAATTATGGAAAACCAGCGAGTTCTATCAATAATTATAAACACTAATGTATTACGGAAAGGCTAACCAAATCAGATTTAAGACTTTGGTACAGCTCTTTGAAAAATCGCATACGAGGCGCAGAAGAAGACTTTGAAGACGAAATACAAAAACGCCTAAAAGTAGTTATTCCGTTTTCATAAAGTGCTGAACCTATCATTCCTAAAGCGACTTGTGTAAGCCCATTATAAATAATATCTTCAAAATAAAAATGAGCACCCATCATTTTAGCTTTAATAAAATAAGGTTACTTGGAATAGAGTCTAGGATTTAAATTAGTTCCATCAGATATGCTGTAAGGTGCCTATTTTATTTTTTCTTGAGGTTTGTTTTCTACTTTAACAATGTAAAAATTACCGCTAAGACTATCAACTTGTTGACCAATAAGGCCTACAATCGAAAATGGGCAAATTATTTTAAACCTAGTTGGATAAAATGATTAGTGATTAATCCATATTTCGTTTCCAAATCGTATATAAATAAATAAAATACAAAAACGACTTTAAATGGATAGAACAGAAATTATAAACACAATGGTAGATGCCTCTTTATATACTATAAGTGGAGAAGAATTTATTAGAAGAATTCTTCAAGCTGGTGTTACTAGTTATCAAATTAACATTGAAACTTATCAAGTAATATTTAAAGGAGACAATTTAGAACAAGCAACTTATGAAGGAGGTAACGAAAAATATGTGCCTGTAATCATTAGTTTGATTAGAAAGAATGCCCAAGGAGACCCTTTGATGGTGCAAGTATTAAAGAAAGTCAAAGTACAAAGCTATGAAGTGTTTTTATCAGATATGAGTATGAAATACTATGATGATACAGGAAAGGTAATGGATTTAAGTTTACTCTCTTTCGAGCTGTAATAACATTTCTTCTTTAATAGTTTTATAAATCAGATTGACCCATTCTTCATATTGCTTGATAGAGGGGTGTAATCCATCACTTGCCACTAGCTCTGGCCTATCCAAGCCTTCTCTCGAAATAGCAGTAATATCAAAATAGTTTACAGCATACTTCTCGGTAATCATTTTATTGATAACATTATATTCGTCTAGTTCTTGACTAATTTTTACTGGATTCCTACGTTGTCCAAATGGCGTAAATCCATAATCTGGGATAGACAAAACGAAAACACGCTCATTATCACCACCTGCAAAAGCAATCGCTTGTTGTATTAATTCTTCAAAATTTTCTGCATAAGCAGCTTGATTATACCCTCTAAATTGGTTGTTTACACCGATAGACAAAGAGACTAAACAATAATTTGAATCTGGATTTGCCTCTTTAATTGCAGCTGCTAATTCGTCTGTAGTCCAACCTGTTCTGGCAATAATAGTAGGTTCTTCTATCGCAATATCATCTGCTACCAATTTTTCATATAATTGATTAGGGTAGTTCAATTCATAAGGAACACTTTCTCCAATGGTATAAGAATCGCCTAAAGCAAGATAGGTAGTTGCTGTTTTTTCGGACACCAATTCAGGTATTAAAATAGTAGCTTCTTTCGCACAAGCAAATAATATAAAGATAGAAAAAGATAATAGGTATTTCATCTGCTATTTTTTTATAAAAAAGAAAACTGCCCTTTTGTTTTAAAAAACGGCTATTTGAGGTCAAAAGAGTCAAATAGCCGTGAAACAAACATCATTTAATCTAAAAAATTATTTTTTGTTAACCCATAAACCAAAACGGATTTGGTAATTCAGGAGTCAATTTAAATTGTCTACTCTTTGTCTTTTCTCGTAAGCTTATAGCTGTAGTCAGCGCATCAATCTTTTTAGCTTTCAAGGGACCCAATTCAAAATTTGCCCCTTCTATCTCTCTTAGAATTGGATTACTTATCATTGGTTGTTGTTGAAAAACATGAGCTAAATGTAGCAAAACAGTTGGTTCAGATGTTTTGCCCAAAATATGTGTTTTTGCTACTTTTTGAGCCGCCTCCAATTTTCCATCTAAAAATAAAGTCCAAGCTAAAAGGTCGTAAGATTCTGTTGTTGGTCTATTAGCTATTTCTTTTTTAGCTAAATCATAAGCTGTTTTAAAATCGCCTGTATTTTCTGCGGCAATAAAACAAGCGTATTTATTATACATATCGCCATAGCCTTCTTTTTGAATAGCCATTTGGAAATTTTCAACAGCTACCCATACTTCTTTTTTATTTGCGCTATATTCCGCTAATTCTGCTAACTTTAAATGTAAATCAGGACTATTATTCTTTTCCATAATAATCTTAATCAAGGAATGTGATAAGCTAATGTTTTTATCATTAGAATAAGCTATCCAAGCGATACCTTTTAGCGCATACCAGTTAGCAGGGTCTAATTCAAGCGTCTTTTTAAAATGGTCATAAGATTTTTCAATTTCTCCGTTATGTCCATAATAATCGCCTAAATTGGAATAAATCCAAGCCATTAATCCCTTATTATTACTTGCAATGGCTTTCTTTTTTGCTCTTTCCAGATGGGTAATTGCACCTGCTAAATTTCCTTTTCCATCTTCCCATTTTGATTTTCTAATTAAGTAATCAAAATTATTATCGTTCGTAATTTTTGTTAGTTGAATTTTGGCTTGTTCATCATTACCCAATTCCATATAGACATCAAACAGCATCTTATCATTAGCAAATTTATGCTCTCCAATTTCAGTTGCCTCCAATACTAAATCTAAAGCGGTACAAAAACGATGTTGAGAAATATAATTATGAGCTAAAGCTCTCAATGCTGCACTTCTATTCAGTAGGGGAGTAGCTAATGCTTGTTGCAATAAAGTTTCTGATTTTTTTAAATCCTCAATGTGACTTGTCAAGCTAAACAATTGACTGTGCGCTCCTGCTAATTTGATTAGGTAGCTAGTTTGATTAGGACTAGTATTTATCTTTTTTGTCCAAAAATCAATATCTTTTTGGAGAATAGTTATTTTTTTGTCTGGGCTATATAATTCGTTGATATTAGCCGCAGTAATTTGGTTTTTGGAATAGCCTGAGGTCGTAAAAAAAAGTACTAAAAAGAAACAGATTAAATTTTTCATAATGATGCTATTTTAAAAGTCGAGCAATTAGTAAAAAGTAGTAGTTGGCTGCTCAATTTCCAATTAACCAAGACAGCCAACTTTACTCTTTGCGATTGTTTGAGTAGTTTCAAGAGGGTAAATTTCTAGGATGAAGTGTCTGTGTAGGAAGTGGTTGTTTGTGCATACTGCTAAGAAGTAAAGTTTGCAAGAATAATCAACACTTCATCAAAACATTTAATCGGTATTGAGATATATGGGATTTAGGACTGTTACTAGGTTTACTTAATAACAGTCCTAATTATTCGATTACCAAGGGCTAGCCAAGTAAGGAAATTCATTTAAAAATTCCTTATCGTTTGCCGATACATTGTCAGAAGTCAATCCTGCATTCGCTGAACCATCTGGACCGCCAAAAATCAATAATAACTCGACATCAATTACATCATCCGCCAAAGTTCGTCCAGTTAAAACATTCGTGCCATCAAAGAAAGTTGTTGTACCTTCTGTGGCAACAGTTAAGACATCAGACGCTAGAACTGACGTGAAAGTAGTCGCATCTAAGCCTAATGCATTCGTCGTATAACCAGGGTTTAAAGCCAATAATCTATTTTCAAATCTACCTGCATACGCACTTCCTTGGTCAGCTGGAATCGTAACGTTAAAATCATCTTTGTTTTCAGCAGCTACGAATACCGTATTAATCGCAGGTCTTCCCATTTGATCAGAGATGGTATATTCTCCCGTGAAGTCAAAATCAACGGCTATTTCGGTGGCATCATCATCACCACAAGCGACAAAAAGAAAACATAGGGCTAAAGTTAAAAAGCTTAAAATATTTCGATATTTCATTATTTTATTTTTTGAAAGCATAGGTAGTCTAGAGGATAGTTATTACACTACCTAGCTAGTTGTTTTAATATTTTTTTTGAGAATTAGGTCTAATAAATTTTTAGAAGGGGGACTCTTTAGGATTATCGTTTAGTTTTTGTCGCAACCCAAGTATTTAAAGTAGCTGCTGAACCTAACATAGATTTTGGTACTTCTACCACTAAAGATAATACGTTGGTACCTGCAAAAGTATCTGTTCCTGGGTTACTAAATCCTGTAGCCGTACCACCTAAGACTGCTTGATAAGCACCTAAGTCAAAGAAAAACGGGTCATCTCTTGGCCCTGCGAATACTTTAATACCGCTATCGCTACCAATTTTAACCGTTTCGCCATAGCCTGTAATTTCTACCTCAACTCTAGTAGCAGTTGAATTAATAGTACTTATTGCACCTTTAGTAGCAGGAGCAGTTGGTCCAAACACAATCATTTTTCCATCTCTTGGAATTGCTTGAATGACTAAGTCTTCTTTTAAATCGCCATCACTATCAATGTTAAATTCGATTAAAGTGTTTTCGTCAAATGCTGCACCGTCTGTAGTTGCTGGACTTAGTAAGCCTTGTATATTTGCCACAAATACCATGTTATTATTGTCGGTTGGACTTTGAAAAGCATAGTAGTCGGTTACGTCCGTAGTACCTCCTGTAACCGCTGGAGCGTCAATATGGTCAGCAGACATAATAGATAAGGCAAAAAGAATCATTGTTCCTGCACCAAGCAGGATGTGCTTTAAATTTTTCATATTCTAATTTTTAATGAGGACAAAATTGGTTGTAAGAATCGAAATTACGGTTAAGGATTATTAACTTAAGCTGATTTTATTTCTATCTCTTTTTACTTCCTTAATTTTTGTCACTAGGTTAATAATTATTTTTAAAATTGTTGTCTTATGTGTTGTTCGATATATATACGGTTTCGGTTCTTATTTTGGATTTCGAGCGATAAGTTTTTTTGAATTTTATTTTTAAATGATTGATTTGTTATGTTGCTCAGTATATGTACGGTTTAAGTTTGTAGTTTGGATTTTAAAAAATACTTTTTTGCATAGCCATTAATAGTTCCTGAAAAGGAAAAGGTTTATGGAGCATATTTATAGATTCTCCTATACTTAATTTTTGCTGTTCATCAATAATAGGGGTAGAAGAAAGTAATAAAAAAGGAATATCTTAGGTGAGAGAATCCTTTTTTAAGGCTTGTTTTAGTTCCCAACAATCTATATCTTGAAATTTACTAGCACAAATAATTAGGCTAGGTAATTTTTGTTTAGCTATTTGTAAGCCTTCCAAGCCATTTTGGGCGACAATCACTTCATAGCCTCTTAGCAATAATAACTCTTTTAGTGGTTCTCTAAAAGAATTATGGCTTTCTATAATTAGGATTTTTTTTGATGTAATATTTCCTTTCATAGGGTATAGTTATCTGCTGGTAAATTTCGTCTATTGATAGAAAAACTTAATAAATACATTTGTTCGGATAATATTACTCTTCTTAAATACCTAAAAACTGCCTTCCCCATAACAGAGAAGGCAGCTCAAATAAAAAATCACCCGACAGAGGCTCTCTATCAAAAAATCTCCTATTTTGTCTTAATAAATTTCTGAGTAGTTAACTGGTCATTTTGTGCGACTATAATATAGTAAACACCATCTGACAAACTACTAATGTCAATATTCTGCTGTAAACTATAGGTATTAATTTCCTGCATTTGTTGTCCGAAAGCATCGTATATTGCAATCGTTGTTTTATCAACTGCTTTAAAATCTGCATTCGGTAATTCCAAGGTCAAGTTATCACTAGCAGGGTTGGGGTAAATTTTGAAAGTAATAGTTTTTGGCGTATTATCGATGACTAATTCTTTCTCAAAGCTTTCAACAACTACAGGCGGTATAAAATTATTTCCATCGCCATCGGCAAAGTAAATAGCAGACGCACCAGCATGTAAATCATTGTAAATTGGCGCAATATCGCCAGAAGATGTTGGGCTTACAAAACCCAAAACTCGACCGCCACCATTAGCTCTTTCTGCCACATAAATCATGTTGCGCTGACCATCATAAGCAATATCAACTGGATTACCTAAGAACGTATTTTTACCCGAAATACGCACTTGTTCGCTATCACTAATAAGACCGTCTAAACTAGCATTTACAAAATTATTGATTACTACTATCGCCCCATCTTCTGGGCTACTAGCAGCACCAACATCGGTTAAATACATAATGTCTCTACCTGCATCGTAAGTGATACCATGTGTTCTAACTAAATTTTCAACAGTAAATTCAAACGGCACTTGAATATCATTGTCCAATTGATTAAAAAAGTCGTAATAAACTTTTAAACGGTTAGAATTATCTTCAATCGCATACAAATCAGCACCGTCTGCATGAATACCCCAAAGATTAAAACTTACATCTATTTTTCTTTGTAGCGACAAATTATTTTTATCAAAAATGACCAACCGATTTTGGTTGCTATTACCATCGTTCGCATCTTGCGCTATGACTAACCAATCACCACTCACCGCTAATTCTCGACCATTAGAAAATTCGGCAGCAGATGACAAGGATATTTGTGGCATCAAGCCTTGGTCTAAAGCGGCACTTACGCCATTATAAGCATTCACAGAATTCCCTGTTCGATTGACTTGATATAAAATGTCGCTGTCTTTGTCATAATAAATGCCATCTGCATCCATATTTCCATTGACAAATTGTTGTTTCATGATGCTATTGTCTGCTTGCACATTATAAGTCGCAATCACTCTTTGGGTATTAGAAGATACAAAAAATCGGTCTGTTACCGCTGTAGTTGGAGGATTAGGACCGCCCATCCCATTATCACTTGACAAATAAACCGCAGAGGCACCTGCATATAAATCATTATAGGTCGGCATATAATTTCCAGACATCGTAGGCATCGAAAAACCTAAAACTCGACCGCCACCATTGGCTCTTTCTGCTACATAAATCATCATTTCTTCTGGTTCAAAAGCTATATCTACAGGATTGCCTAAAAAAGTAGCATCCCCTTCTACTCGGATTTGTTCCGAAAGACTGACAGTTCCATCTGAACTAGCCGTTTTGAAATCTTTAATAATGGTAAAAGCGCCATCATCTGCACTACTTGCTGCTCCAACATCCGTTAATATCATCATGTCTCTATCTGCCACATAAGTAATTCCATGTGTTCTGACAATCCCTTCAATTTCTACAAAAAATGGTAGTTGAATATCTGCATCCGATTGATTAAAAAAATCGTCATAGATTGCCAAACGGTTAGAATTATCTTCAATAGCATAAAGGGTATTTCCATCCGCATGAATGCCCCATAGATTAATGCCTACTTCCAAGCGGTTAATAAATGTAAAACCTGTTGGACTGAAATTAAACCAAACTAGTTGATTAACATTTCCATTGGCATCATTTCCATCTTGTGCAACCACCATTTTGCCACCGCTAATGGCAATTTCTCGACCATTAGAAAACTCCGCACTAGAAGTTGCGGTCAAAGGAGGCATGATGCCCTGTTGAATACTTGCGTTGACATTACTGTAAGCATTAATCGAGTTATTCATTCGATTTACTTGGTATAGCGCATCGGCGGCTCTATCATAATAGACTCCATCCGCATCTTGTGCCACATTATTAAATCGGTTAATCGCAATCGTATTATCATTCCAAATATTATATACTCCAACATTTTGCTGGGTATTGGAAGAGACAAATAATTGTGCTAGGCGAGTAGCCATTACTTCTTGGAAATTTTCTGTGCCTGGAAAATGAATGGCAGATGCACCCGCAAATTCATAATTATAGTTAGGTGCAAAATTCCCATTAGTCGTTGGAATGGTAAAATTTAAAACTCTACCACCACCATTGGCTCTTTCTGCCACAAAAATCATAGAACGGGATGCATGAAAAGCAATATCCACAGGATTTCCTAAAAAGGTATTATCCCCTTCAATTCTAAGTTGTTCATCAGCAGTAATGTTCCCGTCCATAGCAGCAGCTTTGAAACCCATAACCACACTAATCGCTCCATCATCTGGGCTACTTCCTGCGCCCACATCTGTCAACAACATCATATCTCTATCTGCCACATAGGTTAACCCATGTGTCCTAGTAATGCCCTCAACAGAAATTACTTGCGTTGGATTGATTTTACCATCAGGTAGAAAAAAGAAATTATTAAAAATGGCTAAACGATTGGAATTATCTTCTACTGCGTAAAGCGTTTCACCATCTACGTGAATACCCCAAAGGTTAAAATCCACATCATATCTAGCTGCTAGAGTAATTTCTGTTGGACTAATATCAAAAACAATCAAACGGTTTTGATTACCATTAGCATCATTTCCATCTTGGGCAACTACTAAGCGATTATCACTAACCGCAATTTCTCGTCCGTTAATTGTTTCTGCAGCAGACATGGCAGAAAGGGTAGGGGTTTTGCCGTTTGCTAAATTAGCTTTTACATTGCTATAGGTGGTGACTGCCCCATTGGTTCGATTCAATTGATATAATACATCGGTCATTTCATCGTAGTAAATGCCATCTGCATCCGAAGTAATATTTCTAAAGGTACTTTCTTTAATAAATCCATCTGTCGTTACCTCAAAAACTCCTATTGCCTGTTGCGTATTAGAAGAGACAAAGAAGGATGCTTGGGCAGATAGACTAAAATTATAACAATATATTGTCAAAAATAGGATAAAGAATTTAGTCGCTGCTCTTCTATTATTTGTTTTAGTGCATAGATTGACTATGTCAGATAAAGTAAAGTTACCGGAGTACATAATTTTTGTTTTTATAAATTTAAAAATAGGAAGGCTACTAAAAAAAACGTAGGCAATTTAAAATGAAGATTTTTCATTTATTATTACCCATGCTTATCTTATTTACGGTTTGGATTTTAATTTGGATTTTTAGGACTAACCTTTTTCTGGAATTTAATAAAGACCAGTATTCTTTGATAAATCTGTTCATCGTTTTTTCTAAAAAGCGATTGCCTTTTTTGTTTAGCTTAAATGATGGTTAAGCTAATATTGTTTCTTCAAAAGCAGGATGTTTAAAAAATAGGGATGTTATTTTTAAAATTATTTTTAAATACAACTAATTCATTTTCAATTGATTGTCATTAGTTTAAAAAATAAAGTAAATTTTTTACCTACTAAAAAATCCAAATTGAAACCCGAAACCGTAATTATAAGGAAGGCACTAAAAACACTTGACATCAATACAATCAAATATTTTTTAAAAAATGATAGATTAATAGTTGATTGAATAAACAGGCGAGTACTCTTTTTTTAAGCAGTACAAATTTTAGCTTTAAAGCAGACAGGGTAATTTTTTAATCAATAAGCCCTTATTAAACTGGAATTAATGTATTTGGCCTTTTGGTAGCCTATTGATTCTTTTTATACAGCCATTTTAATTTAGCAAGAAAAGAAATTAGTTAACTGATGAGCTATGAATAGATAGTTATCAGCCTTCTCTTTTATTGTTATGAATCAACAAAAAAAGTTAGTGTACTTTTTTCGTAGGGTATATCTATGCCCTTTCTATTACACCCATTTTTATTATAAAAACTTTAATTCATGAAAAATTTGAACCTCTTTTCGCCTAAAAAGCGATTATTAACCCTTATGATGGGACTATTCTGTTGCGTGTTTGTCGCACAGGCATCTAGTCACCGTGAGGCTCCACTAATTGCTAACGACCCCTTAGCAGATAATACTGATTTATATGCATTTCGTAGTCCTGATGACCCGAATACGATTACGATTATTGCTAATTACATTCCTGGTCAATTGCCTTTTGGTGGTCCCAACTACTACAATTTTGGGGAGAACATTCGTTACGAAATTCACATCGATAACGATGCTGGAATAGTAGGAGACGAAATTACTTATCGTTTTACTTTTACGCGAACGAACCAAGACCCAACGACTTTCTTTAATATTCGTTTAGGACAACAGAATATTAAAACGACTTATACTTTAGAAAGAAGTATGGCTGGTGGTCCATTTACAGCTATTGTAACGGGTGGGGTAGTGCCTCCACCAAATATTGGCCCACGGTCAATTGAGTCTGGTGTTGGTTTAGGCGCAGCCAGTTATGAAGATTTAATTTCAGATGCGATAATGACCGCTTCAACTGGTGAAAAAGTTTTCGCTGGTCCTTCTGATGACCCTTTCTATGTAGATTTGGGGGGTATTTTTGATTTAGGTAATGCACCTAGACAAGGCGAACCAGCTAGAGATGGATTAGGTCAATTAAATGTACATTCAATCGCCATCCAAATTCCGATTGCTACTTTATCTAAAACAGGCACCAACACCCCTTCTAATATTTTAGACGGAGATTATACCATTGGTGTGTGGGCATCTGCCAGCCGTCCTGCAATGAGAACTTTCAACACAGATGGTTCTGCTCCTTCTGTAGATGGAGATTGGGTACAAGTTTCTAGAATCGGCATGCCTTTAACTAACGAGGCAGTTATTCCAATCGGGATGAAAGATAAGTGGAATAGACAAACGCCTTATGATGGCGAAGCGGATTTCTACCAATATTTCTACAATCCAGAATTGGCTTTATATATGGACGACAACCAGTTTGGTGGTGCAGTACCTGCTTTAGCTCCTTTGAGAATTCAAACGAACTCTTTAGGTGCTTATGATTTTAGCAATGGTGCAGACGGTTTATTTCCTTTGAAAGGTGCTGCTGCTTTAGCAGGAACTGCTTTAGATGATGCAGTATTTGGTACTTTGTTATTACCAGGTGCAGGTCAACCTCGTTCAGTAGATTTATGGCCAGCTTTCCATACGGGTGTACCAAACGTGATTCCTTACCAATTGGCAACAGGAAAAGGCGGTAATCCATTAGCGGCTGGAAAACCATTTGCTAATAATTTCCTACCAAATGGTGGAGATATGTTAAGATTAAACATGGCTGTACCAGTAACGCCTAGAGATGATGCTAATTTCAGTTCTTTAGGATTGATTCAAGCGGCAGCCATCGGTTTAACCGTTGCTCCATTTAACACAACTGCTGATTTAGAGTTTATACCAAATATGGATGGTTTTCCAAATGGTAGAAGATTAGAAGATGATGTGACTCGAATCGAATTGCAAGCAGTTTCAGGCGTGGTCTTAGCAGCGATTGGTTTATGGTATGATGATTTTGATGGTGCGAATCCTGTTTCTCAAGACTTATTAAATGTGTTAACTTACTCTACTGGTGTGGAAACAAATGATAAGCCGTTTAAATCTGCTTTCCCTTATGTAGCTTCTCCTTGGAGAGGAACAGATGTGAGTCCTAAGTAGTGATTGGTGATGAGTAACTGGTAACTAGTTACTTAGCGAATCCAACACTAAGGCGATGCCAATAGCATCGAAATTATCAAATTTTTGAATGGTTGAATAGGGTGGAACTAATCACTATTTAACCAATCACCAATCACTAAATAAAATATAGCATAATGAAAAATAATTTCTTTAAAAAATATATATTGCTTGCGGTCATGTTACCGATGTTAGCAATCAGCCTAATGGCATCTAGCCACAGAGAGGCCCCTTTAATTGCGGATGACCCAACTGCCGATAATGTTGATTTATATGCATTCCGGAGTCCAGACAACCCAGACATGATTACTTTAATTGCTACCTATATTCCGATGCAATTACCGCATGGTGGACCAAACTATTACAACTTTGACCCAAGTGTACGATATGAAATTCACATTGATAATGACGTGACGACTGCGGGTGATGATATTACTTACCGTTTCACTTTTACGCAAGTAAACGAAGACCCAACTACATTTTTTAACATCCGTTTGGGTAAGCAGAATTTAAAGACGACTTATAAATTAGAAAAGATTACAGCTGCTGGAACAGTTGTCATTGTAGAAAATGGAATCGTTCCACCAAATAATATTGGAACTCGTTCTATTACAGGTGGTGCGGGATTGAATACAACGTATGATGCTTTATTTAACGGAGCAATCACCAATGCAACAACTGGCGAAAGAGTTTATGCAGGCCCTTCTGATGACCCATTTTTTGTAGATTTAGGCGGTATTTTTGATTTAGGAGATGCACCTAGACAAAATGGGATGTCAAGAGATGATTTAGCTTGTATGAATGTACATACTTTAGCTATTCAAGTACCGATTGCTACTTTATCAAAAACAGGTACGAACACTCCTGCTAATATTTTAGATGGAGATTATACGATTGGTGTTTGGGCATCTGCAAGTCGTCCAAAAATGACAGTATTTTCTGCCACAGGTAACCCAGTTCATTCTGGTGATTATGTACAAGTATCAAGAATTGGTATGCCTTTAACAAATGAGGCAGTTATTCCAGTAGGACAGAAGGACTTTTGGAATGCAATTTCTCCGTATGATGAAATTTCTGAAACTACTTTAGATGAGTATTTCTACAATCCAGAATTGGCTTTATATATGGATGACGACCAATTTGGTGGAGCAGTTCCTTCTTTTGCACCACTACGTATTCAAACGAATTCTTTAGGCGCATTTGATTTTTCTAACGGAGCAGATGGCTTATTTAGTTTAAAAGGTTCGGATGCAGTTGCAGGAACAGCTTTAGATGATGCAGTATTTGGTACGCTATTATTACCAGGAGCAGGCAAACCACGTTCTGTGGATTTATGGCCAGCTTTCCATACAGGTGTACCAAACGTAATTCCTTACCAATTGGCAACAGGAAAAGCAGGTAACCCATTAGCAGCAGGTAAGCCTTTCGTAAACAACTTCTTACCAAACGGTGGAGATATGTTACGATTGAATATGGCAGTACCACCAACACCAAGAGATGATGCAAACTTCAGTTCTTTAGGTTTGGTACAAGCAGCAGCAATTGGTTTAACCGTTGCTCCTTTCAATACTACAGCTGATTTAGAATTCATTCCAAACATGGATGGTTTCCCGAATGGTAGAAGATTAGAGGATGATGTAACAAGAATTGAATTACAAGCAGTAGGTGGTGTTGTTTTAGCGGCAATTGGTTTATGGTATGATGACTATGACCCAATGACTTCTCCTAGTCCAGTTACCCAAGATTTATTAAATGTATTAACTTATACAACAGGTGTTGAAACGAATGATGTACCATTCACAGGTGGTTTCCCTTATGTCGCACAGCCACATAGTGGAACAGGCGAATGTTCAGGAACAGTAATCGTCGATAACCCTGATTTTGTGAATGCAACAGCAGCACAAATATTTGCCTCTTCTAATACAACTGGACAGGTAACTGTTTTAGGAATTACAGAAGGTAACATGATTTCAACTGCGTCCTTCGCAGGTGCAGGAATGGATGCAGACGGTATTCACTACGATAAAACAGCAGACCGATTATACCAATTAAACAGAAGTGGTAATGTAATCAATGCTTACGATAATGTTTTAGCTACTTTAAGTGCAAACGGTATGCCTATGGCATCTGGAACTTCTTCTTCTGACTTTATGAATGGTCGAGAAATTGCAGTAAGTGGCAATAGATTAGTTGTTGCACAAGATGCGAACGATTCTAATGGCGGAAATAAATTCCATTTGTACACAATTGATGGAAGTACGATTACTTACCAAAGGTCATTAGATGCAACTATCAATCTTTGGGGTATTCACGCTTATGGCGAGACGTTATATGCTATCGAAGATAACTCTGATAGGGTAGTGATTTATGAAAATTTCTTTGGCATGTCAGGTACAGCAATGCCAACTAGCACAGTATCTGTTGAAGGAATCGTAAGAACACACGGATTGACTTATTGGCCAAACACCGACATGATGATATTGACGGATGTAGCAGACGGTGGCAGTAGTGAAAATGATGGAGCAATCGTAGTCGTCAAAGGATTTACAGCAGCAGCAACTGATGGTATTATAAGTGCAAGCGAGCAATTAAGAATCGCAGGAGAGGCGACGTTCTTAGCCAATCCAGTAGATGTAGCGATTGACATCAATAGAATGATGATTTACGTAGCAGAAAGAAAGAATTCAGGTGGTAGAATCTTAGGATTTGCGATGCCAACAGCATCTGGTGAATTTGCCCCTACTTATAATGCAGCAATACCTGGTGCATCAGCAGTATATTTAAGTGGAAATCCTGCGGAAATGGCTCCACCACCACCAGCAGGTGCTTGTGCTGCTCCTTCAATTACAGCAGTAGATTTACAATCACCTAGAAAAACTAGAGTGTCTTGGTCAGCTACTTCTGGAGCAGAAAGATACCAATTCCAAATCCGTTTTAAAGGAATGGATAGATGGTTGGTAACTGCTAAAATTAGAGGAACAAGAGTTTCTATTTTTGCACCTGCGGGTCGAACTTATGAATTTAGAGTAGCTGCAGTTTGTGACGGTACGCCAGGCGAATACGGTGCAATTATGGAATATACTTCTGAGGCTGGTTTAGTGAGTACGTCTATTGCTGAATCTCGTTCAAGAGATAATGATAGCGGAGAATCTGTATTTATTGAAGGCGAGGATTTGAATGTATTTCCAAATCCAGTTAGCGATAACTTGACGATTCAGTATAAAACCAAATCAACGGGTACTTTATCTTTATACCATGTTTCTGGTGTAAAAGTGAAGACGATGGCATTAAGTGCTGGCAATAGTACATATAACATGAATACGAACGACTTAGCGGATGGTTTTTACTTATTGAAGATTGAGGAGGAAGGTGCTTTTCCTGTGACTCAACAGGTGATTAAGACGGCTAAGAGGTAAGTAATTAGGTATTTAAAATTTGAGGATAGTAATAGATTTTTGGGAGCTGCCCTCTTTGGAGGGCAGCTTTTTTTTTTCGAATTTTAAAATCCAAACACCTTTCTAAAACCGTAAATATTAAGTAATCATTGTAATAAAATCTATTATAAAATACCCTAATTTAAATCAGTATTATCATGAAAAGTCTAACTAAAAAACTACCAATTAAATCTAGTTTATTACTAATGCTCCTTTTTGTTTTAGGTAGCCCAATTTTATTGATGGCACATGGTGTTTCTGTCAGCGACCAACAAACCTTAATAGATGGCGGTTTGATTGCTTATATTTTAATCGGGGCTAAACATATGGTTACGGGTTATGACCATCTTTTATTCTTAGTGGGGGTGGTATTTTTTCTGAGAAATGTTAAAGATATTATTCGCTTTATCTCTTTTTTTACGTTAGGGCATAGTTTGACTTTGATTGCTGCTACGTTATTAGGCATTCAAGCAAATGACCATTTAATTGATGCGGTGATTGCGCTTTCTGTGTTGTACAAAGGTTTTGAGAATCTGAATGGGTTTCAGAAGTTTTTTAAATCAGATGCGCCTAATTTATTATTTATGGTCTTTGGCTTTGGACTGATTCATGGGTTTGGACTTTCTACCAGATTGCAACAACTTTCTGTTGGAGCTGAGGTGACTTTAGCTAAAATCATCGCCTTTAATGTAGGGGTAGAATTAGGACAAATTGCCGCTTTAATCCCCATTTTGTTTTTAATCAATCTTTGGCGAAAACGAGACAGCTATAATTTCTTCCAAAAAAGTGTGAATTGGGGATTGGTATTTGCAGGAATCGGATTGTTTGTTTTTCAGATGGTGGGGTATATAGGACATGGGCATTAAGAGCGAAATTTATTATAAATTAAAGAAAAGGATACTTTTCCTGTAACTCGGCAAGTGGGAAAGGGGACTATTTGGGAGATACTTAGGAGTTTGAAATTCAAGAAATAGTATCCCTCATCTTCTCCTTCAACAAAATAGCAGCTTTTGTATAACCACCATCTCCACCATCAATGAAATGAATATGATGGGCTTCCCGATTTCGAACATAACAAGAAATAATACTTTCTTGGCTTACATGAAAGCCATAAATAATTTCGTCCTCTGTTTCCATTTTATCTAAAAATCGAAGGAGTTGTTTTCGTTGAGCAATTTTACCAGAAATGACCATATTTATTTTACCGTCCAAAACAAAAATGTCCGCTAACTTTACTAATTCATTTAAATATTTTTTGCCGATTTTACTAGGTAAATACCAATATTTACCACCAATCATATAAATCCAATTTTTCATCCATTCAAGAAATCGAAAACTAGGTTTGCGCATTCTTAACTCCATCCTAATTTTTCGCAAGCCTGCATTCATCCTTAATTTTGGTAGGGAAATAGGGTTTCTTTTTTGATGCGCGCCATAAATAGTATCTGCTTTATCTAACACTTTTTTAAAAACGGTGGCTTGTTCGGATTCATTTTTAGCGTAAATTAACAAACAGACTACTTCATCTGCATTGGGCGGCGGTGGAATTCTATTCCATCTACATTCCATCCCTTCTAAATTCAAGACTGAATCAGCTGTATTTAAATCTTGGAAATCAATTACTTTAGATTTTATAATTTTTTCAGCATATTGTAAACCAGTTCCTAAAACTATTGGAATAGCGTAAAGTGCATTAATGGAAACCTTAGCTATTTTTATTTGAGCACCAGCTTCATATATGGCTGAAACGGCTAAAGCACCTACTCTTAAATCAATATTAAATTCTTTTTTTACATTATTTTGATGTAGCGTTAACGCATCCATGATTTCCATTAGTATGGTAGGAGGTACTATTAGGGTAGCTCCATCTCCGCCAAAGAAAAAAGGGAGGTCAATTTTAGATTTTGCAGCGATATTTAAGGCGGCAATAATGCTACCCGTTGCTATGAGGTTAACTAATTCTGATAAGCCACTTTGTACAGCTTTAGTAGAACCTTTTATATCTGTAACAATTACTGACCAATTGGGAGGGATTTGTTGGAATACATCTGGTCGAATTAAAATATTATTGACAGATTGAGTATGAATTGGCAAGTCTGTATAAAAATGGGCGTTGTTCATTACTGTCAAAGTTCGGCTTTTTTAAGGACTATCAGTAAAAAAAACAGCTTTGTTTGTTCCCTATATGCTACTAAAGTTTTTATTGAGCAATTCTAATTACAACAAATTCAACTTTTTCGAAATGAGATATACCAAAAAAGAGCTATGCTCCAAAGCACAGCTCTTCCTAAAACACTTAAAAACTTATCGCAAACTCCGAAGGATAAGCGTTTCTTGTTTTCTTGATTTTGTAATTTTTTCAAATAAGTAACTACCTAATAACTTGGAGATTCTCGACTACAGTTGTCATCTTCGAAATCAGGTAGCATTTTGTTAAATTCGATAGTTTGGGCATATCCTACAGGCAAAGGTTTTGCCTGAGATAGTGCATAAATAGCTAAAGCATCCTCTATCTCATATACTTCACTTTTTAATTCAGGGTATTGAAGTAGGTTTTGTTCTACTTCCTCTGTTTCCATATCAGAAACTAGTCCAAGGACATAATTTTCTAATATTCCACTTTTTATATACTTTTTTATATCCATGATATATTCTTTTGACTAAAAGGAATGAAATGATTAAGACCAACTATGCAGTATGAAAACCTAAATAAGGAAGGAGTTCATTTTACATGGTCTAATTTATTAATTTTCGTTAAGACGTCGTGTAAAGAGGTAATAATAGCTAATACAGAAAAGGATTAACTGCCCAAATTGCTAGCAATTAACAGATGGTAATATTGATTTTAGACTTAATCGTTTCGACTGGAGTGTCCGTTTCTTGACCATGGGATTCCTTTTATATATGGTTGATTCTATGGTTGTGAACTACACTATAGCTTTAAATTATCCAGTATCAACTTTACCAAAATCAAATAAAGGATTTCTTGAAAGGAAAAAAGATGATTTCCAAATGAAAAAAAATTAGGAAGTGACCATAAAGACTATCATAAAAAATGAAGACAAGAAGGTATTAATCAATAAAATAAAACATGAACTTTACCTTAAAGCAATTTCAATAATTAGGCGGTAATCGGTATAGTGCAATGATTTATAAATGATTGACAACAATATTATGAAGCATTTTAGCTTTAGCAAAGCCTTTAAATTTCCACTTAAGTGCTTTGGCTAATCGCTTATTGTAAAAATCAATATATTTTTTGATTTTTTCTTCGAGTTCTTTGACAGATAAGAAATTACCATTTTTAATAGTGTGTCGCTGTAATTTAGCGAACCAGTTTTCTATTGGGTTGAGCCATGAACAATGTTTAGGTGTAAAAATAAAACGAATGCGATGGTATTCAGATTCTAAGAATACTCTTCGAGTCTCCATATTTTTTAATATGCCACTTTCACCTTTAATACCTAAATCTTCTTCGCCGTAACCACCTGATTCTGCGACCCAACGCACTAAGGTTTCTGAAAGATGTGTATTGAGTTGGTCTGAAAGAATGACAACTTTATCCATTTCTGGTAGCATTGCTACTGTTTCTTTTAAAAAATCAGCATAATCTTTTTCATTCCGAGTTTGTTGTAAATGAGCATTGATAAGTTGACCGTCTCTTACATTTATAGCTGCAATTAAAGTAGTTATTCCGTGACGTATATATTCAAATTCTTTACGCTTGTAACTGCCTTTACTTGCAGGGGCGACCGCTTCATGGCGTTGTATAGCTTGAATACAAGTCTTTTCATCAACACTTATTACGTGTAAATTAGGGTCTGCTTCCTTTATAGCCAACAAAATGAAAGAACATACTAATGCAACTCGTTTGACGAATTTATCCCAATTATCTATTTTGGGGAATAACCAATACTCTGATTTGTGTGGTTGAAGGGGCTGCATTTTTTAAAATCAGCCTCACCTGCGACTTGGAGATACTTTCAACTATACCTTTTGATTGGGCTGTTAATGCAAGCATTTCTAGAGTCCAATCGGTCATTTCGATACCGTGATTAGTGGGTTTATCACAAGCTAAAGAAACTATCTGTTTATTTTGAGCTGTTGTAAATTTACTCGGTGTTCCTGGTCTAGGTAGATCTTTTAAAAACAGAAGAAGGATAGATTCTAATTTTACTTCATCTGTTATTTGTCCTAGTTCAATATAAAATTCGCCCCAGCGTTTGCGCCATGCTTTAACTGTGTTTATGGAAACTCTTACTCTTTCTTTTATCCGTGCATGCGGTTGTCCTTGTGACGCCAATAATAGAATTTTTGCACGCTTCGACATTTGTTGACCTGTTGAGTAGCGAGATACAATTTTTTGTAAAACCGATTTTTGTGGATCAGTCATTGGCAATTCGGCTGGTATTGCAAGCTTTCTTCCCATGGTAATTTTTTATGTCAAAGAACGTAATTTTATGTCAATTATTTATAAATCAATGCAATAGTCAGTATTTTTAGATAATTGACTACACCGATTTTTACGGCTATTTTTTTCTTAACAACTCATTTTGTTGTTCTAATAAGTCCGCTACCTTATTCAATAATTCAATATTTTTGGGCGTAGCAACCGTTTTATCTTCCGTATCATCTGCCTTTTTACGAAGACTATTCATTAGTTTCACTACTAAAAAAACAGTAGCACTAATAATTAAAAAATCTACAGTTGCCTCCACTAGTTTTCCATAGCCAATAGCTATTTCTTCTACCTTATTTGCCCCATTTTCAATGACTGCCTCTCGCAAAATAATTCTTTTATTTTCCCAACTTACGCCATTGGTCAACATCGCTAAAGGCGGCATAAATACCTCTTTGACCAAGACATCTACGACTTTATTAAAAGCTGCACCAATAATTACCCCAATGGCAATATCTATCATGTTGCCTTTAATCGCAAACTCCTTAAACTCTTGAATGGCCTTTTTCATAAACTTACTCGTTTGTAATTTTCAGCTTTTAAACGTTCCCAATTACATACAATTCATCCAAGTTAGGTGCAGGATTTCCATCTCTTGCCTCTAAAGTAATCGCAAAAGCCTGCGCATCGCCAATATGCTCTACAACTACGAATCCATTGGATAAATCAACAATACCCATATCGGTTGGAACACCTCCTACGATTGCCCATAGTTGATAATCTTTATCAGATGGGGCAGTTGGTAAATTGCCAATGTCAAAATAAGATTTGTTTTCGGTTGCATTAAAATAAACGATAGCCTCCGCATTAGGTGCTTTATCTGTTCCCTTTAATGAAATAGGTCTATAGTCTGGATTTCTAAGGATATTTATTTGTTCCTGTAAACGTTGTAGCGTACCATCTTTCTCCTCGCAGTCTAATTGAAAAGCTAGAAATGTATCATTTAATTCTTGCTTTTCTGTTTGTGATTGCGTCAGTTGATTCTGTAAATCTTGTTTTTGAGCATTTAAAAAATAACTCCCCAATAAAGCCCCTGCTAATGCCAACCCTAAAAAGATGCCCAATGTATTCGTTCCTTTGGGCACAGCAGCTTTAGGTTTTGCGGCTATAGTTGTCGTGTCCGTAGTAGGGGAGGATTTTACAGCTAAATCATCAATGGATTGTATGATTTGTGCAGATAGTCCCGCTGGCATTGGCATCGCCTTTGATTGCGCATAGGTAGCTAAAGCATCTTCTATTTGATTTAACTCTGTTTTTAATGCAGGGTATTGCAGCAGATTTTGCTCTACTTCCTGTGTTTCCGCATTAGAAGTGAGTCCAAGGACATAATCTTCTAATATTCCGCTTGATATGTATTTATTTAAATCCATGAGATTATTTGATTAACACGATTAGTAAAGAAGTAATAATAGCTAATACTATCAAAGGACTATCCCCCAAAATTGCCCGCAATTCACGGATAGCAATTTTGATTCTAGATTTCACCGTTCCGAGTGGAATATCCAACTCTTTGGCTGCCTCTACTTGGGTAAATCCTTGTAAATAAATTAGATTAATTACCTGTTGGTACTTTTCGTCAAGCCTTTGAATAACTTGCTGTAAACCACTATCAGGGATGTTCATTTCTTCGCTATGCGATACATTATTATATACGGTTGATTCTATAGTTTTGGATTGCGCTATGGCTTTAAATTTTCCAGTACGTACTTTATCAATAGCCGTATTTCGACAAACTCTTAGCAACCATGTGAATAATCTTCCCTTCTGCTCATCATAGCTTTTGATATTTTTCCAGATTTTAATACAAGCATCTTGCATTAAATCTTTGGCTATATCCTCTGACCTGACTATCTGGTAAACAGCCCCATATAAGGCATCACCATATTTATCTAATATGGCAGCCATGGCTTGCTGGTCTCCATTTTTTAATTGGAGAATCATGCTAATGTCTGGATTCGTGGTTGTACTCAATGGTGGTGTTTTTTACGATTACAGAAATTATATAAATTTTGAATCGTTTTAGTGAAAGCTCTTTCAAAATTTTTGATACTAAAAATTACGATTTTCTAAGTGCCAAATGTACACTTTTCTACTAGTAAAAAAAGCATTCTATTCTCGTTTTATTAGAATTGGGTTCAGAATAATACCAATACTGACAATGAAATGTGATTTAAACAAAAAAAGAGCCACTTACCTAAGTAAGCAACTCTCCTGAAAAATGCAGTTCGAAAATTTAATACACTATTTTTTGTAGAATTTTATTCCGCTAGTAACGCCTGCTGTAGATAAAGTTAAATAATACATACCAGCACTTAAATCATTGATATTAATCGTTTGATTAGCCGATACATTATCTAGTTGTTTAACCTTTTGTCCCATATTATTAAAGATACTTAATGCTAAAGCATCTAAAACGGGTACGGAGATATTCGGAATATCAATGGTCAATTGGTCCGTTGTAGGATTGGGGTAAACTTCAAAAATGACTAGTTCATTACCTATTTCAATCGTAGAGGTACTTAGCAATGGACATGCTAACGTTTTAATTATTTGACCTCGGACTTCTCCTGCTGGATTATTGGAGGTATGAATGTTTACATATCCATTACCATTTCTAATAATATCGGCAAAGTCTGCATCAAAAGGCGTTTCACTATCTCCAGTAAAATATAGAAAAGCTCCCCCGTTAGCATAATTATCTGTGAAAGGGAAGATGACGCCACCAGTTTCACCCATCGCTGCATTATGAATGTGTGCGCCCGCAAATTCAGAACTAAGCTCATTAACAACGACCATTAAATGTGCCTCATCCATATCTCTATTGAAGGCAAACATACCAGAACCAGAAACATTAGCAGCCCCTGTTGGTGCAGGAATCTCTTGTTCTGAACAAATATCATAAGTATAACCATCTCTAGCTAAACGGTATAATTGCCCTCTAATTTCACCATCTGGATTCGCCTCGGTGTGAACATTTAGATAAATATCTCCTGATAAAATATTTTTAACTAAAGATTTACCAATTGGTAAATCAACGCCCACTATCAGGTTTTCTAACAAGTCATCTGTCATATTAAATACAACATCTCCCGTCACTCCTAATGGCGCATTATGTAAATGAGCTGCGGCTGCAAAAGTGGTTAGATTAGATAATTGAACAAAATAGTTTAAGGTATCTAAACTCGCACTAATTTGGAACAAACCTAAGCCCAAAGCATTATTTTCTCCAACAGTTAATTGGTCTGCTGTTTCTTGTTCCGAGTTAAGCCAAGTATCAATGACAATACCATCAATAGGTTCAATTTGGGCACGTAATTCCCCTGAAGGATTTGCCTCCGTATGAATATTTAGATAAATGTTTCCAGTACGTAAAGCCTCGATATAATCGCCAGCTTGTATTTTTACCTTGATGGCATTCCCAGCTAAAAAATCCGTTAGCCCTTCTACCACACCACCGTTTTCTCCTTCGGCTGCCATGTGTAAATGAGCACCTGTAATCGGTCCTGTTAAACCATCGACCAAGGCATTAATTTCTAAAACATTGGTATTGGCTGTATAGTGGATACTAACCACGCCTGTACCTGCTACCTCAAGAGCAGGTACTTCTTCTTCTCCTGATAAAAATCCACCAAAACTTTCGGGTGTCTCTAATTTTAGATTACCTCTTAATTCTCCCGCAGGATTATTTTCGGTATGAATATTTAAATACAGTTCACCATTAATTAACTGAGCAATAAGGGTACTATCGACAACTGCTATTTCACTCGTAAGTCTTCCATTTTTATAGTCATTGGTTAAAGGAAGGAGGACAGCGCCATTTTCCCCTGGCTTTCCTTCATGAATATGAGCGCCTGTAAAAGCACTTGATAAATTACTGACAGTAGCGTTGACAGTAGCTAGTGTGAAATCTTCATTAAAATGAACGGTTGCTACACCTACCGCATCGGTTGTTACCGCAGGTACTTCGTTACTGCCAGACATTTTGGCGGTAATGATAATATCTGAACTAAACTGTGGGTCAATTAACTTAATCTCAGGAATTGTGTCAAAAAAAAGAACTTTTTCTGCGCTTGCAGAAAAGGACAAGAATAAAGCAAATAGTAGGTAAAGTGGTGTAAATAATTTTCGATTCATAATTCAAGTTTAAAATTAAAAGTGCTCGTTTTTTTAGGAGACTTTTTAACAATTATTAAAGATGGTTTAGCATCAACTCTTTGATAATCAATAAACGGATTGCTTACTGATTAATATCAATAGAATTGTTGATAGTAATAATGAGGCGCTTTGCTTTTGTACTATTTCGTTAAAATGAAATAGATTCGATTAAGCAATTACTTTTATTTATACGATTTAAACTTATGTTTTGGACTTCGGTGACTAATCTTTTACTCATTTTTTCCAATTATTCTTTGAATATTGAATAAAGAAAGGCTAGACTTTTACAGAACTAATAAAGGTTTACAACTTTAAAAAGTAGTGAATTAGCAATAAAAATTATTTTTTTTAATACCTAAAAATCCAAATTACTTAATTGAACCGTATGTATTACAGGTTAGGTTTTTTTAAAGAATCTTATCTTTAAAAACAATCAATCTCTAACTAATATTTAATAAAAGGTACTAACCATAAGTCAATAGTTGATAGAACATTTGTTCTATTTCGACGAGACGACTCATTGTTATATTTATAAAACATCCATTAATCTATATTCTAAAAATTAATTATCATGAAATCTAATTACTTAACTACTACTTGTTTTATGCTGTTGGTAAGCATGCTATTTTTTACAGCTTGTCAAGAAATAACGGAATCTAGTGAAGTATTAAAAGCATCTATAGAAACAACTACGAGTTACCCCGAATTATTAGACCGTTCAGAGGCTATTCAAAATGGGAAAGAATGGGATTTAGTGCAAAATCAATATTCCGATGCGCTAAATGCCTTGAAGAAAAAACCGACTGACCATGAGGCTGCTATTAAAATGGTACAAGTTTTCATAAATGAGGCGAGAGTAACAGGGGAACATGGACATTATTATCCTGCTGCGTTGAAAGTAATTGACGACGTTCTAGCAGCTAAACCTGAATCCGAAGATATTCAATTCCAAGCAAAGTCGCTCCAAGCATCTGTATTATTATCACAACACGAATTTGAAAAAGCCCTGCAAGCAGCTAAAGAGGGCGTTCAATTATATAACTATAATGCAGGAATCCATGGAAGTTTAACCGATGCTTATGTGGAATTGGGCGATTATAAAAAGGCAGTTGCAATGGCTGATAAAATGATGAGCATTCGACCAGATTTACGGTCTTATTCTAGAGTTTCTTATCTGAGAGAAATTTATGGGGATATGGACGGTGCGATTGAGGCAATGAAACTAGCTGTAAGTGCAGGTTATCCTGGTTACGAACAAACAGCTTGGGCAAGGCTGACTTTAGGTAATTTATATGAAAGCCAAGGCAATTTGGATGCAGCAGAAGGCGAGTATCATACTATTTTACAAAATCGACCAAATTATGCTTTTGCAATTGCAGCTTTAGCTAGTATTTCTGAGAAGAGAGAAGATTTAGTAAAAGCAGAAAAATTATTAAAAGAGGCATGTGCAATTATTCCAGAATTTGGTTTTTTTGTACAATTAGCTGCTTTGTATCAAGCAACAGATAGACAAGTCGAGGCGGATGAATTGATTAAAGAAATTTGGGTAATGCTCCAAGATGATGTGGATTCTGGACATAATATGAATATGGAATACACTCAGATTTATTTGGATTTAGTAGGCGATTATGACAAAGCATTGGAATATGCTTTAACAGAATATAAAAAACGACCAGCAAATATTGATGTCAATAAATTTGCAGCCATTGCTTATTATAAAAAAGGAGATTACACAAACGCTCAAAAGCATATTGAAAAAGCGAGTATTACCAATTCTAAAAATGGAGAGTTACTTTTAGTGAAAGGGATGACTGCTGAAAAAATGGGCAATAAAGCTGCTGGAGAGAAAGTAATTAAAATGGCTATGGCTAGCAATTCATATTTAGCTAATTGTTTGACGGAAGAATAAAGTTATGATTAAGAGGTAGTAATAGTTTTCATAGAGATGGATGTTAATTAATATCCATATTTTTTACGGTGAAGGAATAAGGGTTTTGGGAAGTGATTTCTAAAACCCTTTTTTATAATTTGTTAGGAGGATACAGCTAAGTAACGAGTAAAAAACAACTAATGCATTTAGGAGCTGACCTTTTGCCCTAATACGTCGTTATTTTTTTGAGGAATAGCGATGCTATTCTTCAAAAAAATGCCTAGTCTTAGAACAAAATCTCTAGCTCCAAATGCACTATTTATTATTTGCTCGTTACTAAGTGACATAGTTTTTTGATTTTGATTCTCTCTACAAAATGACTGTACCCAATTCGCTCTCAACATTTCATTATAATTGATATTTTTCCTCATCATGAAAAACGAATTTCTTCATTATGTTTTTGGATTGGGGACGCATCATATCTTTCTTTTTACAAATCTACCTCAAATGCTCGACGACAAACCGTTTAATGAATGGAGGAAATCCATCTAACTGAATAGACATCACATAAATCCCATTTTCAAAACCAGTCAAATCAATATTTAAAGGAGCGTGATTAATTTTATTAATTGAGGTTGTTGAAATTCGTTTCCCAAAGACATTATATATATGTACAGCTCCTTTTTGAAAATCAACATTAGGTAGTTGAACATTAACCCTATCCCTAGCAGGATTAGGAAAAAGCACTAAATTATCCGCAAAATCAAACTCTCGATTTCGAATACCACTTCCATTTTCAAGCTGTATTTTTTGCTCCCGATAACAATAAGAACCATCATAACCACCTTGATTTACTTTTACAGCATACTCACCAGCCGCTAAATCAGAAATAATCTGCATATCAGCGCAATCCCCATCACAAATGGTAATAACTTGCCAATCGGTATTTTGGCCAATAATTTCTACTTTATCGTAACTAGCCGTTAAACCATCAATAGTAATTGCTCCATTTGCAGTTGTGAAATTCAACTCATCACAATCGGCAGTATCATTAGTATTACTACTCACAACGACCTGCTCTTCACGGTAGCAGTACGAGCCATCATTACCAGACTGATTCACCTTTACAGCATATTCACCACTTTCTAAATCAGGAATAGATAGGGTAGGAGGGCAGTCGCCATCACAAATAGGAATAACTTGCCAATCGGTATTACGCCCAATAATTTCTACTTTATTATAATTAGCCGTTAAGCCCTCCAAAATAATTTGCCCATCTTCGCCTGTAAAGACTAACTGACTACAGTTAGCAGTTCCTGCTATGGGGTTACTGCTTTCAACTTTTATCACTTCCTCCCGATAGCAATAATTCTCCCCATCAAATAAGTTTACTTTAACGGTGTAATCTCCATTTAATAAATCATTGATTTCTTGGTTTTCCATACAGTCACCATCACAAATCAGAATAGTCTGATAACTTGTATTCTTGCCAATGATTTCAACTCTGGAAGTCGTTGATAAACTACTAACGATTATTCGATTATTATCACTAGTAAATTGCAAGCCATCACAACTTAACATAGTCGTATCACAAACCCCGTCCTCAAAAAAACAAAATTCGCTAAAGTCACTTAGGTTTTCATTTCCATCAACTATCAACCTAAAATCTGTTCTACAAAACGCCTTAAATTCAATGGGATAACAACCCGAAAGATTGTTACCAGCAACATTGATACCCCCCCGAGCATTAGGATTGATTTCTCGTTGATTTCCAAAAGCACTTAGTTCTTTGGGAAAACTTCCTGATAAGTTATTGTCCTCTAAAAGCAAAAACTCACCATTACTTAGATTCCCAAGACTACCAGGAATATTTCCTGTTAAGTTGTTTCCGTTTAAAGTTAAGAAAATGATTCTTTTTAAATTACCAAGACTACTTGGAATAGAGCCAGATAATGAATTAGAATTTAGCCATAAACTTGATAATTCTATTAGATTTCCAATTTCTGAAGGGATACTACCTGTTAACTGATTTGCAGTTAGCGTCAAACCTGTAAGCGAAGTGAGTTGACCAATGTTACTAGGAATAGAGCCAGAGAGTGCATTTCCAGCAAGATTCAGGCTAGTCAAATTACTAAATTCACCAATCTCTGGAGGAATAATACCAGTCAAATTATTACCGTCCAAATCAATTTCTATTATTTCCCCATTTGTATCACAAGTTATTCCAAAATAAGAACAGACATCACAATCGGATAAATCCCAAGAAGTAGTCCAGTTGTCTCCATCGGTAGCCTCGTAAAGGGCTACTAGAGGTGCATAATCAGGATGGTCACATAGTTGAGCAAAGGAAGGAATTACATTGGTAAGCATTACCAATAGGGTAAATAGGTGTTTGTTTTTGTTCATCTTTTTGTTTTATCTATCTAAAAGGGGAGTAAATCTAAAAGGAGGGAAAATTTAGATACACAAACTACAAACAAAATTTTAAGAAAGCAATAAACCCTATTCGTTTTTTGGTTTAATTATTCATTTGCGACCATAAATTGTCGAGTTTGCATTTTTCCTTTTTTAGGCTGGATAATCAGGAAGTAGATGCCACTCACGAAATTGCTGGTATCAAAACTTACTGTATTTCCTGTTTGCTCCAATTTTTTCCTTGCTACTTGATGTCCCAAACGATTGAAAATTAGTAATTCTCCTTCAAGGTTGGAAAAATGACCAACCCCTACATTTATTACTGATTGAGCAGGGTTAGGATAAATCGTAATAGCTGATTCATCAATGTAGTAAGTCTCTTGTCTAACAGGAGAATATCTGCTTTTACCATCTAAGAATTGTTGCTTGATTCGATAATAATTAATACCATAATCAGGCGTATCATCTTGGGCATTTGAGTTGTAAGGAGTAATCGTTTGGATGGGCTTAAAATTGATGCCATCTACCGATTTTTCCACAATAAAAACTTCGGTATCGGCTAATTTCCCTGCCGCCCAATCCAAATGGATGGTTTGCAATTTCACCCTTGTTCCTAATTCTATTAAGTCATTCGGTAGTGCCCTAGAACTTGCACTATTTTGTAAAGTAATTTCAGTATCACAGGAACTTGCACCACCATAAATTTTGACCTTATATTTACTGACTCTTAAGCCTGTTACCTTTTTGCTACTACCGCAACCAGACCAACAACTAAATACTTCTTTCCAGCCATTATTCATATCATTCATGGAAAACTTGTAAGATTTATTAGGCAGCCCAATCATTTCAATCGTACCATTTCCATAACGGATGGTTAATTCTCCACAACTTTTTGTAGCTAGACTATTATTATCTGATGAGGTGCCTTTACAAGTACAACCATCTTCTAGTATTTTATCATCTTGCGTATTGGGGTTATAATCATCACAAGGAGAGCCAATTGGTTTTGGTAGGTTACTATTCCAAGGAGCGCAATCTTGGTCATTGCAAACGCCATCCCCATCATTATCTTCACAGTTATTATTGCCACTTGCGGCTAAATCAATGGTACGGCATATTTTATAGTTGACCGTTATTTCATAAGGACCATCTACCAAACCACTAAAGGTTTTGTTGCTACCACAATTATGGCAATCCTTTTGAGTATAGGGGTCTTTTTTAAGCTGATATTTGAAGTGGTAGGATTTATTAGGATTTCCTTCAAATATAATTTGTCCATTTCCATAACGAACATTGACTCCTTCACATTCAAAGGTAGCTAGGTTGCTATTGTTGGTATTTTGCTCACCTGAACAAGTACAGCCATCCGCTTGAATTTTATCGTTTTGTGTATTTGGATTGCCATCATTACAAGGTATTCCTGCTTGTTTTGGATAATTCGGGTCATTATCATTACAATCATCCCATTTACAAACACCATCATTATCGGCATCTCCCCCCGAATTGGCACAAGGATTAGTTGTTGGAGGATTACCGTTTCCTCCTGCTAGCTTAATTTTCTTATCATAACCTAGATTGCAATCTAAAACCCAGTTGGGGTCAAAGATTTTTAGAATATAATCACCGCCTTCTAAACCAGTAAAGGTTTGAGAATTTCCACAATTGGAAGGGCAAACTTTGGCTATTTTGTATTGATTGTTTGTAATATTGACCAATTCAACTTTGGGATAATTGAGATTATCTTTTCCTGTCCATTTAATCCAGTTGCTACCATAAGTGATATTGATGGACCCACAGGTAACAGTAACCTCTTCGGGGTTTGGATTCCCTGGCATAGTGGCATCGTTACCACAGTTATCAATATTTCCATTTTCATCATATCTGCAACCACCATCTTTAATAGGAATCACAATCGGTAAACCTGATAAATCAACTTTAACTTGATGACCTGCCGTTCCATTTTGATTGACAACAGCATTTCCAATTCTAGTAGGATTACCGCCATCCCAACCTAAATAAAAATAGTCAGCGTTGCCATCAATTTTCATATTAGAAGAGGGTAGGGAAAGGGTTGTTAAAGAACGCCCCAACTCACTATCTCTTTTGGGATAATCTCTACTACTATTATCAGAAGTACCTAAATCACTAGCTCGCCAAGCAACTATATGAGTGGGTTTACTTTCTTTTGTTATTGAATTATATTCCCCTAAAAGAAAGGTGAAAACTTGCCCTTCCTCCGTGTAGTTTTCTTCAATAGCTTTAATGAAATGTTTGCCAGCCAATTTTTTGACCATTGTTTCGGTGGCGTAGAAGGACAATTTTTTCTTTCCGCCTGTTGCAATTAATCCAGTTGTGCAATAGAGTGGCGTTTCTACGCTTTCTAAACGTGCTTTTTCGACATTATACACTTTGGGTAAGTCAATTAATGGGTAATTAAAGACCTTATGAATGCCAAAGCGAGACGCCAATAAATTAGCTCGCATAATATAAGCCGCTTGATTGATTTCACCGACCCCATAGTTACATTCCTCTTTGTCACTATTCCATCCAAATTCGGTGATGTTAATTCGGGCATGTTCCATGCCGTTTCTTCTACGCCATTCATCCATGTTTTTTAATGCCATAAATCCACCATTTGGACTTTCGGGTGTGTATTCTAATTTTAAATTATCAACTTCAACGCCACAAGGATTCTTTATGAAAGCATAGTTGTGGACATTCAGATAATCAATATAATCTTTGACTCCAGCGTCATTGGGAATCATCTCATGTACATATTGATTGGGCGCATTATGACAAGCAAAACGAGCATCCAAAGCAGCAGCAGAAATTTTCATACGCCATTTACTTTTGTCTTCACCATAAACTGCTTTAAAAGCTTGAACCGCTCCCCGAAGAATGGCATGATAGCCAGCTCGACCAGGCGTATTTTCTCCCCAAGGTTCATTTCCAACTTCTAAGACATCAACAACACAGTCTTTAGAAGTGTCAGCGGGACAGAAAGAGGCAGCAAAACCTTTGAAATAATTGAAAGCATTTTCTTGAATACTTTCATCATTCCAACCCCATTCCTCTCTAGTGTACCACTTGTCAGGGAACTTTCTGCCAGGTAGATTTTGCCGACCATCAAGCGTCATACAAGGATTGGGGTCATCATTAAGGCAATTACCAACGGCATCTCTGTCATAACAATAAGATGGTTTAATTGGAATTTGGGTTTCAATGGCGGCATAAACTTCTCTTAGTTTAAACTTAGTGGTATCATTTTTATAAGCACAATAGTCCGTTTTATATTGGTAAAAGCCATAAGTATTAGAGGTAGGGTTACTATCAACACATTTTTTATCTTGTTTTTGCTTACACCAATATTCATACATGTCATCTCCACAATTACAATCAATAGTATTCAGTATTTTTTCTTTAGGAAAAAAAGAATCGCCAAAATCAGCCTCCATCAGGTGAAAACTACGAAAGCTATTGATAACGCCTTTGGCATTAAATCCATTAAAGTGAGCATTGCCAACTTCTTTCCCACCAGTTGCTCCAACCATATTATCAAAAGCAGTTGGATTAGTTTTAGAGTTTTCGGTAGCAAAATAAGGAGAAGTAAGTTTAGAATGTTCTATTTGCCAAGGTTGTTGGGCAGAAGATTCAAGGCTAGATAAGAGCGTAATACAAAAAATGAGTAAGTGTAAAGTAGGTTTATTCCTCATAGTGCTGTTTGATGATGAGCAAACATCGTTTGTGAACCGTCTACGGGTGGGGTGCTGCGTAAATAGAAAGTAATAGAGGGAAGTAGCTTAAATTTAACAATAAAGATGCCAGAAATAAAGGGCGAAAATGTAAGAATGAATTGTAAAGAGTATTTTAGTAATAGATAAGTATTTATTGTTATGTCTTGGGGCTTACCTAAAGGTCGGAGAGCTACAAACTCAACATTGATTTCGGTCCTTTGGACTAATTTTAAAAAATTATTTTCCGCATTCCTAAGCCTGAATAGGCAAAATGTCAAAGCCATTTAATCATTATTTCAGCCGTAAAAACGGCAACAGTTCTTACGTGTTTTCCCTTCTACTCATAGCCAACGCTGCGTGTCAGTTGATTTCATACCCCCCCTAAACGATTGATGCCAATCGAGTAGGATCCAAGGGATAATCAATCAACTGATGAGTCGTCGGAGTGCTATCCTATCCTTCAGCTGGTCACTCTTCACCTTTCCAAATTCATTGAGGTCATTATCTCCCTTTTTCTCAGAACAAAGCTATCCTCAAATTGGGAACATCTGCAAGGGTCGGTGCTACTCACCTAAAGTATAATTTTTTTGGCTCAAGGCTACACCTTCCTACGTCAGGTCAAATAAATTCCCCTTTCCCCTTGCATACATTCCCACTCCGAGGATGGACGCAGTTCTGTAAAAAGGGAGATAACCTCAATTAAGAAATTTGGCAAAGTAAAAAGCAACAAGCCGAAAGACAGTAACCTCCGCTCCTGATTAGGGAGAATTTTTCCTTATTATGAAAATGGCTTTTAAAACATTAACAAAATGAACAGTTTTTTTACAGTATCAGAAGTAGAATTAACTTACAAAAGTAAAGTGAAAGCAAGTGACAGACCTCAAATTACTTCATCTAGTACAGCTTACGATGTGCTTATTCATCATTGGTCAGACCAAATAGAATTTGTTGAGGAATTTAACTTATTGCTATTAAATAGAGCAAATAGAGTATTGGGTTTTTATAATGTTAGCAAAGGTGGACAGACTTCTACTGTTGTAGATGCAAAAGTAGTTTTTACTGCTGCTTTAAAGATGAAAGCCAGTTATCTCGTATTATCTCATTATGCAAAGTAAATAGTTATGTAAAGTAACTGAGCTAACACCCTGTATTTCAAAGAAGACAGCCCAGATTACTTTACATAAAAATCAGAATCTTTTGAGCCAAGTAATCAAATTTTCATTGTTATCCCAAAGCGGTTTTTCTTTTGGACTTACATCAACGTAGGCTTTTTCCAAGGCTTCCCGTTTGTGTTTAGAATCTGCCTTAGCATATATCTCTGTTGTTTTTACGGATACATGCCCTAATATATCTCTAATGTATACCAAGTTAACTCCTGCTTGAAGCAAATGCATAGCCTTAGAGTGTCTAAGAGAGTGGCAAGTGATTCTGTCAGGAAGGATAGCTTGATTTTCCTGTTTAGCCAGTTGGAAGTATTTACCGATAATGTAGTTAATTCCTGCTCTAGTAAGTTTCTCTTTTCTGCTATTAAAGAATAATGGATACCGATTTGCAGAGGGCTTATCTAGATGATGTTCTTTGATATATTGCTTTAATAACTCCACTTGTGCCTCCAGCATAGGGACTAACCTAGCTTTGTTACCTTTCCCAATAATTTTTATGGTAATTGGTTTGTCTAGTCGTAAACTAGCAGGGGTCAGGTCAATAATTTCCTGTACCCTAGCACCCGAGTCATAAATTAAAGAAAGCAGAGCTACATCTCTTCTACCTTTTTTAGTGGTGGTATCAGGTTGGCGTAACAGTAGCTTTATTCCATCTATTGTTAGATAAGTCATACTTTGCTTCTGGATATTCTTGGTGCGAATAGATAAAATCTGTTGATAATCATATAATCCGTCAGGATACTCGTATTGAACATAGCGATAAAAAGCATGAATAGCAGCTAATCGTGCATTACGAGTAGAGGCACTACAGCCTCGTTCCTGTTGTAACCAGTTTAAAAACTCTACGATGATAGGTTTCTTTATTTTCTGTAGCGTTAGCTTTTCAATTCGCTGCCCTTTTTCATCTCTTAAAAAATTAAGTAATAGAATAAAAGAGTCTCTGTACGCAGTAATGGTATGGGGACTTGCGCCCCTTTCAACTGGCAGATAGCGAGAAAGAAAATCTGATAAATATTTAGATAAGTCAGTTGGTTTCATCTTGTTTAAATTTTGGAAAAACATTCATACAAATCATATCCACATCTTTAATTAAGTCTGGATAATGGCTAGTCGTTAAACGAACATAATGTTCGGTAGCTTCTATTGATTGATGCCCTAAATAATTTGATAATATGGGTAAGGATACATAAAGGTCTAAACCTGCCTGAGCCATACTGGCTAAAGAATTGACCGCAAATGTGTGTCGCAAATCATGGAGACGTGGTCCTTGTTCTGTTCCTTTGTGAGCAATAGCTGTTTTTTCTAAACATCTTTTAAACCAGTTCCTGACAGTACCTCCGCTACAAGGCATGCCATTTATTTTTACAAAAAAGGTGTTGACACTTTTGTGTTTTTGAGGCAAGCGATTCCTATATTTTTTGTAGGTTTTGCACACTTTTACTAAAGATTCTGAGATGGGAATGATTCTTTCTTTCCCATTTTTGCTATCCTTTACCTGTAGATAACTGTCTTTCAAGTTTACATCTTCTTCTTTCAATGCTAATGCCTCTGATATTCGCAAACCAGTAGCATATAAGAGTCGGATAATAGCAGGGACAGAGAATAAAGCGCTTGATTTGTGACGATCTACTAGTTGAAGTTCATCAAGTGCTTTGAATAAGGCATTCATCTCTTTATCAGAATAAATGTAAGGGATGAAAGTGCTTTTTGGATGAGGGAGTGATTTAGGCACATAGGATTTTATCTCTTTATCTTGTAGATAAGCACTAAATTTGACTAAAAATCGCACTCTTTCATATCTATAAATTTCTGACTCATTGGGACGCTTCTTTGACCAAGTATCCGCAAAATCCTTGGTAATACCTAGGGCGGTTTCTTTCCTTTGAAGGGCTAATTTGTCTATTTGTATTAAGATAATACAACCTGTTCTAAATTTAAATCCTAGTTGATGTTTCAACTGAATATATTCTTCTATATGACTAGCGTAGATGCTATAACATTTATTTTTCATAAAATATACCTCCTTTTTGTTGATAAAAATGAATAGATATTGGGGGAACGTCTAATATACATTGTTGCATGGCTGTCAAGTCTATTCTCAGATAGTATCTAGTCGTATTTGTACTGGCATGTCCAAGTACTTCGGATATAACTGGAAGTGTTATTTTTTCTTCCAATAACCTAGCGCTTAAGCTATGACGTAATGAATGAGGACCGAATTTTCTATTACTGATATTAATGCCTGTTTTACGAAAGGCTCTTTGTACCACATGAGTAACTACCGTACTATTCGGAAAAGAAGTATAAGGAGGTCTTGCTGAAAGAAAAACAAAAGGAGACTCTGAACAAGGGCGACCATACTTTAAATAATCAATAATGGCGTTACCAACTTCTGCTAATAAAGGAAGTATTAGCTCCTTACCTGTCTTTATTTGCTTAATGCATATTCTGTTAGCCTTCCATTGTAGATGGGTAAATTTTAACTGAGCAATATCAGAAGCTCTTAAACCCAGTCTGGCAGCTAATAGTATAAAAGCATAATTTCTTTTTCCTATTGAACTGGAACGATTTACAGAATTAATGAGTTGTTCAACTTCTTCTTTTGAATAGGTTGAAGGTAACTTAGGTTGAGAAGTAGATTTATATTTAGGAATTTGCTTAGAGAAGTCAACTCGTGTAATTTTTTCCTCATATAGGTACTTCATAAAGCTTCGAAGAGTCCACAATGCGGTATAGACAGCAAGACGTTTCGTTGCATCTAGGCTATTCAAATACTCAAGAATAATTGATAGGGTAACTGAATTTATTGATTGAACACCCCTATTTTGACAATAGCTGAAAAAACAAAGGAAGCTTCGCTTATACTGCCTTTGACTACTTTTTGATAGGCCTAAATCTTTTTTATAGTTTAGGAACTGATTAGCTATTGGAGCAAAAGGACCACTAAAAATCATAGATTTTTTAGAACCAGGCGCATATCTAGGAGGACTGATATGCCCTGTTTGATGAAATTGCGTTAGCATTTTAGTCCCGTTATAGTAAATTTTTTCCGTTTCCGCTAGGTCTCGTTTTTTTCTATCACCAAATTTGTAAACCAAAAAACGAGTGCCTACATCTTCATCATATAGCTTAAGATTATTGGCTAGCATGTATTCAATAATTTGATTCCAAGCTCTTTTATAATTACTGGCTGTCCTTGTTGAATAAAACAGTTTGGACTCCAAATAGTCCAAAGCTTTTTCGGTTAATTCTAATAAATCATCGAATGGTTCATTCATAATACAATCAAATTTTAATGGTGAATAAGGAAACCAATAAAATGATTGTATCTTAATATAGGTAAGATTAACTCGATTATTATGTAAAGCAATTTTTTACTTTTTTCAATGGGAATAGGAGGTTCTGTAGATTACTTTACATAACCATTTACTTTGCATAATGGATGTTATGTAAAGCTTTACATAAGGCACATTCACATCCGTCAGGGAATATTAACCCTAGTTTAGCCGATATTCAACTAACAAAAAAGCTAGTTGAGGGGGCAAAATTGCTAGACCTAAAAGTTATTGACCATTTAATAGTTACGCCCTATAACTACTATTCCTTCGCAGATGAAGGTAAATTATAAAAAGCTAAAAAATGATGTCCTGATATAAAAATCGGGGCATCTTTTACCACATTATTCAATCATATTTAAAATTTATTAAAATGGACAGCACAACAGTTGAGATTAACACTAATGCCAAAAGCACAAAAACGACTAAATCGGACAAGCCAAAAGTTGACCTTTATCAGTTGGTAACCGATAAAATCATGGCATTATTAGAGAAAGGCGTAGCCCCTTGGCGATAAACTTGGAGCAGTTACGGATTAGCCCGTAATTATGTGAGTGGTAAAACCTATAACGGCATCAATAAAATTTTGATGAATAACACTATCCATCCAATACCTTATTTTCTTTCATTCAAACAGGCGAAAGCATTAAACGGTACAATCAAAAAAGGAGCAAAAGGGGAAATGGTGTTTTATTTCAATGTCTTTTACAAAGATGCCAACAACAAAACGATTTCGGAAGAACAAGCTAAAGCCCTAAAAGTAGCAGGGCAGGATTTTAAGAAATTAAGTACCCTCCGCTATTTTCATGTTTTCAATGTGGCAGATATAGAAGGTATTGAGTTTAAAATTCCAGAAGTGGAGTTAAAAGAAAATGAGCAATTAGAAAGGTGTGAATCTATTATTAAGGATATGCCTAACCGTCCAGAAATTCAGTTCAATAATGCTAACGAGGCTTATTATAATGCTTTGCAAGATTTCATAAATATGCCAGACATCAAGCAGTTTACTAATTCAGCGGAGTATTATATCACTTTATTTCATGAGGTTGTACACTCTACAGGACACAAGAACCGCCTAAATCGAAAAGGCATTACCGAACCTAATAAATTTGGTTCAATTCCCTATAGTCAAGAAGAGCTAATTGCCGAAATGGGCGCAGCGTTTTTAAGTGCTGAGGCAGGAATCAATTATTCTGAAATAGTAGAAAATAATGCTGCCTATTTGCAAGGATGGCTTAACAAGTTGAAGGAAGATAAACGGTTTATTTTCAAAACCGCAGGAAGGGCGCAGCAAGCCGCAAGATATATCTTAGGAAATAACGAATAAAAGCCAGTTCATTTTGAGTTGCTCCTCGTTTTGCTTTTGGTGAAATGGGGGGCTTTTTTGAATATTTATTGTGGTGAAATTCTGGTGAGTTTGGATTTGGCAGACTTATTATTTTTAGTCTGAAATAGCCAAATCCAAACGGGTTTTGGCAGGACAGACACATCGAGTGTCTGTCCTGCCAACGAGATTTTTTGAGCCTCAATTTGCCCTGAAGGTGGTTTCAAAAAATCGGAAATGGGCGATATGAAATGGAAACTTTTAATACTAATAGACTCCATAATAAGGAGGTCTCATGAAGAAAAAGTCATCTTTTAGGATATTGTGAAATCCTAGATTTTGATAATAGCTGTATAGTTTGTAAGTGGCTTTTTCTTCATCTTGTTCAAGTTGGTGAAATTTCATTTGTTTATCCCATTCTTTTGGGTCCTCTATCGCTCTACGCTCCACTTGTAGGGGAAACGCTTTTAATGCGAATAGTCCACATCCACTAGCGAACCGATGACAGATATCTTGAATAATTTTTTTACCTAAACCCTGCCCTCGGAATCGAGGTAATAACTCTATACGATTTATGAAGAATACATTTGGGTTATAGAAGTCGTCATTATAGTAATCGAAAATACACTTCTTAAAATCTACGTTTTCAAAATCATAAAGGGTATTTCCTAAATCTAAAAGACTAGCATCAGAATCAAAAATTTCAAAAATATCCGCATCCTCCTCTAAAGCAGCACTTAATAAGATATTGTATAAATCTCCTTTTCCTGCTAATTCGATGGGAGAACCATCCTCGTTTCCTAACCAAACCTCTAGTTCATATTGATTTAAGTATTTCTCTGGAGATTCAGTGAAATTAGAAGAATTCATCTTGTACTGGAATTGAAAGAATGAATTTGAAAAATGGGTATCGTTTTCCATAGTATAAATAGATGTTGTTAATATTGAGTGCAGTTATTTCAAGTTATGATATTTTATGCAAGCTTTCAAGTTGATTTAACTCATTGCTATTGCTGCATGAATCTATTTGATAATATTTCTTCATTCTTGAAATAGATAATGAGTAAATGTAAGGGGAGATATAGCCTTGGGGGCCCCCACGCACCCCCCCAAATGTTAATTGCTAGTATACTTTTACCCTATTTAGGGTACTATATTCATGCTTTTATAAGGTCAAATCAAAAAGAACTTAGGAGAGAAAAAATTTAAAGTTTTGTGTATGCCGTCGTATCTTGAGCCAAAATGGAGTCTGATGCAAAAATTAATACCACCATTTCTCTTTCTACTATGTGTGATAGCCATATTTTTTTTAGACCACTTTTATCCTGTACAAAAATGGCTAACCATACCTTATAATTTCATAGGAGTTATACCCTTCTTAATAGGTATCTTCATGGTAGTTTCAACGGGAAAACGATTTAGAAAAGTGAAAACACAAATTCATACGTTTAAAAAGCCTAAGAAATTGGTTACTGGTGGAATGTTCCAATATTCTAGAAACCCAATTTATTTAGGTTTTACAACAGCATTATTAGGCGTAGCTTTTTTATTTGGTAGTTTGACCGCTCTGATACCAGTACTATTCTTTTTTCTAGTGGCCAACTTCTGGTATATTCCTTTTGAAGAAAAGAATATGCAGGTGGTTTTTGGGCAGAGTTATTCGTTTTATTGTAGAAAAGTGAGGAGGTGGTTGTAAACAAGGCACGGACATGAAAAAATATCTTGATTTAAGGAAATGAAAAATTATCGCACTCCCAAAATCCATAAAATAAAAACGCCAACTAACCCAGAAAAACCCATCACCAAACTCTGCAAAGTATAAGTCCGATACAAAACAGAAACAGGCACTTCATGCAAACGATTCAACAACCAGAAAAAACTGGAGTTGGCATGAAAGACACAAAAAGAACCACAACCAATAAGGGCCGCCATCATCTCAGGAGAGTAGGGCATACTACTTGCCATTGGGCCGACAATAGAGGCAGTACCAATTAGAGACACCGTGATAGAACCCGTAGCAGTTGTTAAAACTGCCGCAACTAAAAAAGGAATTAAAAAACTTAAAAAAGGCAAGTCAGCAAAAAAAGTGGCTAAATTATCTTGAATGCCACTTTCTCGAATCACATATCCAAATGCCCCTCCTGCCCCCGTTATCATAATCACCAAGGCAGATTTAACAATAGCTTGTTCCATTAATTCGTTTCCACTTTTTTGATTAGTAGAACGATAAAACTGTATAAAAGCAATCGCCGCACCTACTAAAACGGCAATCATCGGAGTGCTAAGGAATTGTACTATTTGGGAAAGTAGGGTAGTGTCCTCGCTTTTAAAAAATGTGCCTAAACCCATTAATAGAATCGGAATTAAAATAGGCAGTATATCTAAAAGTACCCATTGTTTGGTCGAATTATCTTTGGAAGGTATCGGTACTTGTTGGTTCGCCAATTGGTCATCATAAGGTAAGCGATATTTTTTACAAAAGTGAGTTGCCCATATAATACCACCAACCATCGCAAAAATACCAACTATACCATTTATCCATAATAATCGACCAATATTAGCATCTAATAAGGAGGCAACGGCCAATGGTCCTGGAGTTGGAGGAATTAAGGTATGGGACACCGTTAACCCAGCCGTCAAGGCTAATCCAATGACCAAAACTGGTTTTTTACTACGAACAGACAAAGCCTCTGTTATTGGCTGAAGTATAATATAAGCTACATCTACAAAAACAGGAATGGACACCAAATAGCCTGTAATACCTATCGCCCAAGGAATCCGTTTTTCGCCAAACCATTTAACCACTCTATTGGAAATACGAGTTGCTCCTCCCGTTTCTCGGAGTACCTCTCCGATAAATGCACCCAAAATGACTACAATCGCTATCCATTTTAACGTATTACTAAATCCTTGCAATAATACTTCAACCGTTTTTGCACTCCCCATTCCCAAACAAAGCCCTAAAGATAAAGCAGCCAATAATAGGGCAATAAATGGATGGACTTTCCATTTAGAAACGGCTAAAATTAGTATGATTAAAATAGTTGTTAAAATAGCTAATTGTGCTAACATCGTTTGATTATTAATAATCAATAATTAATCAACTTAATTATCCCTTAACTTCGGGTAAATTCCCTTTCCATCCTTGGTTAAATTGTGCTAATAATTGCTGTACCATTTCTGGATTTTCATCTGCTATATTTTTGGTTTCTGTCGGGTCCAATTGATGGTTAAACAATTCGACAAAAACGGGAGCAGTATCAGGCGTTTTTCGGTTTTTCCAAAAAACAATTCGGTGTTCATTTGTCCGCATAGAATAGCCCATTAAATGGTTTTCGTACATATCTCTATCCCATTTTGCTCCTTGTTGTTGGATAATTTTCGCCTCTACATCCTTAATTAATGGGCCAAAGAACAACTCCCGCATTTCTGGTGTAATGGGGTTGGCTGCCCACTCCCTTAAAGCAGGATTGGGGTATTGACTGAACACCGCTTTTTTCCATTCTTGATTCGGATTGTCTAAAAGAGGGGCAAAGCTTTGTCCTTCTAAATGTTTGGGTAAGGGTAGTCCCGCTAGCTCACTTAAAGTAGGATACATATCTACTAACTCCACCAAAGCATCGGTTTTTTTACCTTGGCTTTTAACAGGCATATCGGGTGTCCAAATCATCATTGGAACACGGGTGGCAATCTCATAATTGGTTGCTTTTCCCCAAACGCCCATATCGCCTAGATGCCAACCGTGGTCACTCCAAAAAATAATAATCGTATTTTCTCTTAAACCTGCCTCTTCTAAGGCGGTTATCATTTTTCCGACTTGCGCATCTACATAGCTTACACTAGCCAAATAAGCATGCTTTAAGGTTTTGGCAAGTTCTCCTTCAATAGGGCCATATTTAGGAATCCCTGCTCGAACCCGCAACTCGAAGGAGGCATGTAAGCCCATTGCTGCTCCATTTTCAGGGCTTTCTGTTTGTGTTGCCATAGGGATTTTTTCAGGGTCGTATAAATCCCAATATTTTTTAGGCGCAATAAAATCTAGGTGAGGTAATTTAAAGCCTAATCCCAAGAAAAAGGGTTTGTTTCCATTGGCTTGCATATCCTTCATCGTTGCAATGGCTAACTCCGTATTATAGCCATCGTTATAGGTATGGTCAGGCACATCATACTTTTCGTAGGCAGGCCCTCGTCCTAAAGCATAGTGGTGATTTTCTCCATATTTAGCTTTGACAATTGCTTGTTCTGCTTTGAAAATTTCCACATTCTTAGGGTCAGCATAGCCTCCAACCAACTTAGGTTTTTTAATATCCAGTTTATCCGTTGCTGGTTCTCGACTCCACGATTTTGGGTGGTCTGCAAAAGCTTTTTTATGATAAATTTTTCCACAATAAACGGTCTCATATCCATTGTTTCGGAAATGTTGTGGAAGGGTAATGATATCAGGATTCTCGTCACGGAAGTAGGTGAAATTCTCCCATACATTAATGGTTTCAGGTCGTGCCCCAGTCATGAGGCTGGCTCTGGAAGGGCTACAAATCGCTTGTTGGCAATAGGCTCGATTAAATAATAAACCTTGACTAGCTAATTTGTCTAAATTGGGAGTTATGGCTATTGGTGAGCCGTAGCAACCTAGTTCTGGTCGAAGGTCATCTACGGCGATGAAGAGAATATTGGGTTTTTGGGTGTTTTTTTCGGAAGTCTGTTTCTTTTCGCCACATGCCATAATAAGTAAAGCAAAAAGTAGAATACAAAATCTATAAAGCATAGGTGATTGTTTTTTGATGTGATTTTCTTTTGTAAAGCAAAGATTTTAAACTAAATCGTCGTGGCTGAAAATTACCCTGTTCTTGCAATATTTTATCTATATCTAATTTATTCACCCGCTATCTCAATCCTTTCCACTTTCCCCACTAAAAATAAATAGCTACAAAACCCTAAAAATGCCAATGTACCGATATATAATAAAGCAGGTTCAAAATTTCCATCCTTCGCCAGATAGCCTATCACAATAGGGGTGATGGCTGCTGCCAAACCACCAATAAAATTAAAAACGCCACCCGTTAAACCGATTAATCTTTTGGGGGCTAACAGCGATACAAAAACCCAAGTGATAGATGCCAAACCATTGCCAAAAAAAGCAAGTGATAAAAAGAAAATAATCAATGCGGTATTATCGGTATAATTTGCCCCAATAATAGAAATAGATAAAACCATCCCAATTAGAATCGGCGCTTTTCGGGCTACTTCTTTGGAATATCCTTTCTTAATCAATCTGTCGGAGGTGAATCCTGATAATAAAACGCCTATAAAAGCCGCTAAAAATGGGAGCGAGGCTAAAAATCCAGATTTTATAAAATCCAAACCTCGATATTTTACTAAATAAGTCGGAAACCAAGTGAGGAAAAAGATAAATAAAGAACCTAAGCAAAATTGTCCTAAATAAATGCCCCAGAGTTTGCGGTGGGTAAAAACTTCTTTTAAATCTGCTAAAGCAAATTGTTGTTCTTTTTGCTCTATGACAATATTACTATTAATCAATCCACCTCCTTTTTCAATATGTGCTAGTTCGGCGGTGTTTACAGTAGCGTGGGTATTCGGGTCTCGATAAAACGCATACCAAATAATAGCCCAAAGCAATCCTATCAATCCAGAGATGATAAACAATCCTTTCCAACCAAATTCATTTTGAATTAAAATTAAAACAGGGGTCAGAAAAGCCAAGCCAATAAATTGTCCAGAGGTATAAACAGCAATAGCGGAGGCTCGTTCCTCTTCGGGAAACCAACTGGTCACAATTTTATTATTGCAAGGGTAGGAGGGCGCCTCAAAAAGCCCAATGGCTGCTCGACACCCAATCAAAGCACCCAAGGAATTGACCAATCCTTGAATTAAAGTGGCTACAGACCAAAGTACCATTAGCAAAGGATATAAAACCCGTGGTTTTACATAGTCAACGATAATCCCCCCAGGTATTTGGAAAGCGGAATACGTCCAAGCAAAAGCAGAAAAAATGATACCCATCTGAACGGTCGTCAAGGATAAATCTTCGCTAATAGCCGCTGCTGCTACGGATATATTACTCCTGTCCATGTAGTTGATAACCACCGTAATGAAAATTAGGGCGAGGATATTGTAGCGTTTGGTGGTTGGCGTTGCTGTTTCGATTACACTCATATTTATATTTTATCCGCTTTGTTGATTAAAAGCTGCTAAATTTACGGACTTGTCAACGTCATACATCTGACGGCTGACAATAAAATGGTCTGACGCCTGACTTCTGTTTTCTACCATTCCGTCACCGAACCATCTGGATTTCTCCAAATTGGATTTTTCCAAGTGTGTCCAATTTTTGCTGCTTTTCGCACTTTCTTTTCATCCACTTCAATTCCCAATCCTGGTGCAGTAGGCAAGGGCACCGCCCCATCTTTCAAACCAAAAACGGTTGGGTCTTTTAAATAATCCGTTAAATCAATATCCTCTGCATAATGAATGCCCAAGCTTGTTTCTTGTATCAAAGCATTGATGCAAGAAAAATCTATTTGCAAAGCGGCAGCTAAGGATATAGGCCCTAAAGGACAATGCGGCGCAATCGCTACATCATAAGCCTCTGCCATCGTAGCAATGCGGTGTACTTCCGAAATTCCTCCTGCATGACTCAAATCTGGTTGAACAATATCTACTGACCCGTCTTCAAATAATTGTTTAAAATCCCACCGAGAATACATCCGTTCTCCTGTAGCAATCGGAATAGAGGTATAATTATATAGGCTTTTTAGCGCATCATTATTTTCAGATAAAACGGCCTCTTCTAAGAAATAGGGATAATGAGGTTCTAAAGCTTTCGCCATCATTTTAACCATTCCTTTATGTACGCGCCCGTGAAAGTCAACGCCGATGGGAATAGAATGGCCAACTGCTTTTCTTACTGCGCCCAATCGAGCAGCGGCATCTATTACTTTTTGAGGACTATCTATCCATTCCATTTTATCACAAACTGTCATTTTAACTGCCTCAAAACCATTGGCTACTCGTTTTTTTGCCGCTTTCGCCAAATCCTTCAAGCTATCGCCATGTACCCAACCATATATTTTCATTTTGTCCCGAACTGCTCCACCTAATAATTCGTAAATGGGTACGCCTAAAGCTTTTCCTTTAATGTCCCATAAGGCTTGGTCAATACCTGATAAGGCACTCATTAATACAGGTCCGCCTCGATAAAAACCACCACGGTAAATCATTTGCCAGAAGTCTTCAATCTTGTTAGCAGGATGTCCGATAAGGTATGGTTTTACTTCTCTAATAGCGGTTTCTACCGTAGCAGCTCGACCTTCTACCACAGGTTCGCCCCAGCCAATAATTCCATTTTTGGTCGTCAATTTTAGAAATAGCCAACGAGGCGGTACTTTGAATAATTCGACTTTAGTAATTGCTAAATCTGATAATGGGCTTTTTTGATTTTTTGACTTTGCCATAATTAATCTATTCGTTTTACATCCACAAAAAGCGGTCCTTGTGCCAATCGTTCTATTTTTAGATAAGCATGAAAATTGCCTATGCCATCAGGTAAAGCCACATTATTAAAGATAACTTTGGTCTGGTTGGCTTTAATAGGTTTTTGCAAATGCACATTTTTATATTTCAAATAAGCGATGCCGTCTTTTGTTATTTTGGGTAAATCAAAACTTACTTTATAGTTTCCTGCCTCTGTTTTTACTTGCCAATGTCCCAATTGATTATCTTCAATGACTCTTGGTCCACCATAATCAAAACGAGAAATAACTCGTGGTCCACCCCAATCAAATCGGGATAGATTGACATGTGGTTGGGCAATAGTACCTAAATGGATTCTTTGAACGCCTTTAGCATCTCGTTCTTCGGTGACTTCATCAAACCAGTCTTCATATTGCAACAATAGACTATCAACCATTTCAGGATATTTAGCTGCTAAATTGATTCGCTCACTTGGGTCGTTTTCTACATCAAATAATTCCAAATTTTTCAAGACATTTTTTAGCTCATGGTCGGTCGGTTGGTGTACGATGCCGTGAGGGAAATTATGGGGCCCGACTAATTTATACTTTTGGGTTCGAACGGTAAAGTGCATGTATTTAAAGGGCGTAGGCCCATAGTGCATTTGTACCATATAAGGTCGGTCGGCTAAATTTGCAGGTGCTCCTTTCCATAAAGGTAGTAGTGATTGACCATCAATATTTAAGTTGTTGGGTATTGGAATTTGGCAGGCATCCAATAGCGTAGGGAATAAATCAATCGCTGTGCCCATCGTCGCTGTAGTGTTTCCTTTTGCTAATTGTTTGGGCCAACTCACATAAAAAGGTACTCTAATGCCACATTCATAAACGCTGGTTTTCGTTCCTCTTAAATTAGCATCCCAACGTCCTGGATAGACATCATTTTTACTTCTTCGGTGGCGAGGGCCATTATCCGAAAGGAAAATCACAATCGTATTTTCAGCAATGCCGAGTTCTTTTAACTTTGCCAATACCCGTCCTACATTTCCATCAATATTATCAATCATGCCATAGGTCAAAGCATTGTCTTCGTGCAAGCCCATTTTGCGAAAAGGTTCAGCCTTTTCATCAGGTACTTGTAATGGAAAATGAGGAAGATTGGTTGCTAAATAGGCAAAGAAAGGCTTATCACTTTTTTGACTAATAAAATCAACCGCTGCATCCGTAAAAATATCATCACAGTAACCATCGTATTTTTTAGATTGATTATTATGTTCTAGAATAGGGTCAAAATAGGTATTACCAGCAGGACCAGCTGCCTGTCCAATGCCGCCACCTTTATGCACTAAAGCCTCTTGAAAACCTTGGTCAGTCGGTCTCATTGGGTGATTATCACCTAAATGCCATTTGCCAAAAATACCTGTACGGTAGCCATTTTCGCCCAAAACTTCTGCTATGGTCGTTTCGGAAGTATTCATAAAATGGTCTACTTGTGTGACTGCTGTTACGCCTGTTCTGTAGGGGTATCTTCCCGTTAAGATAGCGGCACGGGAGGCAGAACAATTGGGGTAGGCAAAGAAGTGAGTCATTTCTAAACCCTCTTTTCCAATAGCCTCAATATTGGGTGTTTTTAGATAAGGATTTCCGTGTGCGCCAATGTCTCCATAACCTTGGTCGTCGGTTAGCATAAGGACAATGTTTGGTCGGTCTTGGGCCGAAATGGTAGCACTATTTATAAAATTAATTCCTAAGAGTAGGATGGCGATTAGTAAGGAGTTTTTAGTAGGCATATTTTAATTTTTTCCGATAAAAATTTTGTCTTTTCCTGCGGCAACAGTTTGGGTTTCAGTTTCGCCATTTGACCAAGTCACTTTTATTTCTCTAGTTTCTTTACAATTGCCTAAACCAAAATGTATTTGATGATTAAAACTCAGCGAGTAATTTGCTCCCGTTGCGCCTACTCGTCTGAATTGCTTTTGTCCGCAATTTTTTAAACTGACCAATGCGCCTAAACTACTCGCTTTACCTGATGGGGAAGTGCCTATTGCTACCACAAAATGAGGCATCGTCTCCTCCTTTGGAGAAGTGTTTTTAAATAAGTGCCATTTACCCCGTTCGTTACCGATGATGACATCCATTTTTCCATCTTGGTTATAATCTAAAGATTCGATGGCCATACCAATGGCGCCTAATTCTCTGGAAATAATTTGATGACCATTTAATTTTTCAAATTGAGCATTGCCCTGATTTAAATAAACCAACGCTTGATTTTCGTGAATCAAATCACCTCTTTTGATAATAACTAGGTCTTGAAAACCATCATTATTTAAATCCGCAGCGGTGGCGGCAACGGTGTGTTCTTCTAAAAATAGATTGACTTTTTTAGTGACATCTACAAATTTTCCTTTTCTATTTTCTAATAAAATATCGCTTAATCCTTTTGAGTGAGTCGCACTTGGATAAGCTTTTACGCCTTGAATAACTCCCGTAGAAGGCGACCAAGTATCGACTATCAATCGCCATTTTTCATTGCCTACATAACCTATATGAATCCCTTTATTTTTTTCAATTTTATCAGGAAAACCCAAGGCATCACTATTCACTAATCGAATATCTTTACCAGAATGCGTTTCCGCAGGAAATTTATATTCGTAGCCCGTTTCTCCAATAAAATAGGCATCATTAAAAGGCCATTGGGATTGAAAATTGGTGATATTCAACACATCTCCAATCAATAAATCTTCAAAATTGGATTGCCCTCTTTTGGAATAAAAGCCCCAATTTTTGGTATTGGCATCATAAAACGTTTCGCCAATTTCAAAGTCTTTTCCACGGGTCAAGAATAGGTCAAAATCACCATCGTTATCATAATCTAGTTCTACAATGCCTGTGACCTCTTTTAAATCATTGGGGAATATTTTTTTACTAACCTCTTTATAAGTGAGGTCGCCTTTTCCTTGATACGCTTTCACTTTTCCATGACCATACAAAATGATGTCTAGGACATTATCGCCATTAAAATCGGTCGTCAACGTTTTTTGTCCATCCATTTTACTAGGTGGCAGGGTAGTAGCTAACACTAATTGTCCTTGCCCATTATTTTTATAAATGTAATTTTCACTTTCCCCTTTTCTGGATTTATCTGGAAAGGCAAAATTGAGCAAATCCAAATCACCGTCATTATCTCCATCTATAAATTTTACTGTCCGTCCTCTCATTAAGGCTAAAGGCACATCGAAATCTGCTAAAGCGGTAAAATTTCGTTGTTTATCCACTCGATACATTTTAGAATTTCGAGCATTGCTACCAGAACCGCCACCTCTAGAGATGATTAATTCTAGATTCCCATCCATATCAAAATCACCAACTGACACTCCATGCAAATCGCCCATTATCAAATCATAAGGCTTGGCAAATTTTCCTTGATTATTCCAACAGATACTGATACCTAAGCCGTGGTCATTGAGGATTAAATCTAGGTAGCCATCTTGGTCTAAATCGGCTACGACGGGGGCATCCCATTTTCTAAGATTCTTTTCGGTGCGGGGGAAGTCTTTGCGGACTTCTTTAAACGTGGGTATTTGGGCTAGCAGGTTTTTAGTGCAAAAAGTTGTTAATAGGATAGCCAAAGCTATAGTCAAGAATGAAAAGGATATAAGCTTTTGTTTAGTCATGCTTTATTGGAAAATGATTATTGGTGGTCCAAAAACTAGGAATTTTGGACGTTTTGGTGGACTAAACAAAGGAATGGCAAATTATGGGATAGGAATGGACGAAATTTATCTGGTTCTTGTTCTATTTTATCTGTTTTATCCTCCATTCAATACTTTTGGAATTGTCTATTTTTATAAAAAGTTCGTGAAAATTTGATTAGGGTGCTAAAATTTCCGACATTTGTCCAAAATAATAGCATTATGCTAAGGCGAAATTTAGTTTATCTAAGAAAGAGCAAAAATCTTTCACAAAAACAGATAAGTGAAATATTGAATATTAACCGTTCAACCTATGGTCATTACGAAACTGGAAAGACAGAACCAACATCTAGCATTTTACTTAAATTATCAGAACATTATAAAGTGACACCTAATGATTTATTAATAAAAGACATTAGTTCCTCACTTTTTAATCAAAAAAAATCCGTAGAAGACAATATTACATCAAAAACTGTGAGAATACTTCCTATAACTACATTTGATAATCCAAAGCAAAATGCAATTGTTGATTTTGTGCCTGTCAAAGCGATGGCTGGCTATTCAATTAATATTCAAGAAAAAGACTTTATCTCGAATTTACCTAAATTTCAAATCCCAAAACTATCAATCGGTATGTACAGGGCTTTTGAAATAGAAGGTAATTCCATGCCTCCAATCGAAAATGGCTATATCGTAATTGGGAAGTACGTAAAACATGTTGAAGAAATAAAAGATGGTACACGGTATGTTTTGGTGTTGAGAGAAGAAGGAGTCGTTTTTAAAAGAGTGACCAATGAATACCCTCAAAATAAAAAATTAATTTTAGTTTCTGATAATTCTGAATATCCGCCTTTTACAATTAATGCTAATGATGTATTGGAGGCATGGGAGTTTGTTGCATTTATTGGTTTTCCAACAAAGATTGATATGAATTATATTGTTTTGGATAAATTGCACGAAATAAATCAAAAAATTAATTTTTTAATTTCAAATAGTTGATAAAAGTCTGTAAATAGAAAAATGTCAAGTCACATTGAAATATCACCAACGCTAAATAAAGGTCTAATGACTTTGGGTTTTGACCGAGAGTTAGAAGAATGCCTTTATTTATGTGAGTCCTACCGCACTATTGATGATATTGAACTGAAATTGCACTTGGAGAAAGCCACTTCTTTTCAGGCAACAGCCGTTTTTTTTAGAATAGAATTAGGGAAATACAAACCTCAAGTTTATTTATATGATTTTACTGGACAAAAATCACAGGAAAACGTATTAACAAAAATTCATAAAAAGGTTTGGAGTAGTGGAAATGTCCCAATTGTATGTATTTTTTATGATACAGAAATTAAGTTATTAGATTGTTCTCAACCTATCCAAAAAAATAATAAACCAGTATATTTAGAAACTATTAAGTTCGCTCAAAAAGCACATCGTTTATACAATGAACATTTTGCCTTTAAACTAAAGACAGGGGTGTTTTGGGAAGAGGAGGCTAATAAAAATGAATTTAAATTTGAAAAATCGGCTTACGATATTTTAATTCTTTGGGTACGAGAAATTATCAAACAAATTTCAGCGGCTAATTCACAACTCAATCAAGAGCAAGACATCAGGGTAATCAAAAAGATTATTATTCAATCTATTATGATAAAATACTTTGAAGAACGGAAGGATGAGCAGGGGAATAGTCCATTCCACCAAAAGTATTTTCAAAAATATGATAGCGCTAATGAATTTGTTGATGTTATAGCGAAGGGTAAGTTAGTTGATTTATTAGAGGATTTAGAACAGGATTTAAATGGTAATCTTTTTAAGTGGGATGAGAAAGAAAAAGGAATCATCAAGCAAATTGATTTAAATGCCTTAACTCAGGCGTTAAAAGCCTACAAACGCCCAGAAGAGGTTAATAACAATATTTTTGAATTTATTAGGTACTATGAGTTTAACTTTATTCCAGTCGAGCTTATCAGTCGGTTATATGAAGAATTTTTAGCAGGAGATAACGATAAAATCTTTAATCAAAAAACAAAAAAACAAAATGAAGGGATTTATTACACGCCTTCCCATTTAGCCCATTTGCTAATTGACGAGTGTATGCCACTAAAGGATTATGCACAAATAGATTTTGACACCTATAAAGTTTTAGACCCAGCCTGTGGGTCGGGAATTTTTCTTGTTTTGGCTTTTAAAAGATTGGTGCAATGGTGGCGACTTCAAAATAACCTTACAAAACGTCCAACTGTAGAAGATTTAAAAAAGTTGATTAAATGTTTATATGGAGTTGATAAGGAATCACAAGCTACCCAGTTAGCTGCTTTTAGTTTATGCTTGGCGATGTGTGATGAACTTACACCTAAACAGATTCTTGAGGAACTAGAGTTTGATGATTTAACCAAAACCAACCTTTTATATGCTGATTTTTTCATTGATGAATTGGAGTTAAAAAAAGAGGAAATAGAGGATTATGCAATTAAAGAGAAAAATTTTGAGACAGTTAAAAATAATGCATTTTCTTTAATTATCGGTAATCCCCCTTTTAGTAGAGGAGCGTTAAAAGGGTATAATAAATATTGGCTGGTAGAAGATGAAAAAATAAAGTTACCTCAAGAGCAAATTGCCTTAAAATTTTTAGCAGAAGCTTTTAGGTATTTAAAAAAAGGTGGACTGCAATGTCTAATTATCAAAGCGTCAAGCCTTTTATATAATTCCACCTCAACGGATTACAAAAAGAGATTATTTTCTGATTATAATGTATTACAAATTCTAGACTTTACCGCTTTAGCAAGAAATAATAGTTTATGGGATAATGGTGCCGATGTCGCAACGGCTGCAGTTTTTGTTAGAAATGAACTGCCGAACTTTAACCGAAATATTTTACATGCTACTGTTAGAAGAGCGTTAGCGGTAAAAAAGCGATTGGTATTTGAAATTGATGATTATGATTTACACTTTATTAATAGAAATGAAGCTATTCATAATCCATATATCTGGAAAATTAACTTACTAGGAGGAGGGCGAATAAAAAATTTGGTTGCAAAATCTCAGCAGCTTAATACGTTTAAATCATATATAATTAAAAATAATTTTAAACAACCTAAGGACGGATATGTCATTAGCCACCGAGGGCGAAAAGAGGTTGATTTTATAAACAAATATCAAGTCTTAACAAGAGGGGGGATGTCTTCTGATGGTATAAAATATGATAAATTAGAATCAGATTATTTTGAGAAAAATGTAAAGTTTGAAAATATTCCTGATGAAGAATATTTTCAAGCCCCAAATTTGTTAATTTGGAAGAACATAGGAAAAAACAAACTCCCCGTTTTTTTTAATAGAAAGTCTTTCATTTTTAATAATGAAGTCATTAGTCTAAAATCATCAAATATAAACTTGTTGAAATCACTTCAAACAAACTTTAGTGAAAATTCTGATTTTTATCGCTTTTTCATTTTTGTAACTAGTGGTAAAACATTAATAAATAGAAATACTGCTTTGATGCAAGTAGATTATATGAACCTTCGTTTCATTGAAGAACAATCAGATTTTTCTCTATCTTCAATAGACAAAAACATCATTAACGATGTAAATAATTATTATCAGTTGTTTATTCGTCACGGTGAAAGAGCAAAAGCAGTTCAAAGGCTTAAAGCCAAAGAAAGAAAAGAAATACTCTTAAATTACGGGCAGGAATTTTCGAGGACAATGAATTTGCTATATGAAGAAAAGGATAAAAAATTTCAGCTAACCAATGTTGACTCCCTTTTTCAAAATTCCTATATCGGTGTTGTTTTAAAATATACCAATAAAAACAATGAAGTGCTTTGGGAAAAAGAAGATTCGATTAATATTGCCGACTTGGCAGAATATGAAATATCAAGAAACTTAAAATCAAACAGAATATTAAGAATATACCACATTAAAGATACTATTGTGCTAATCAAACCCAACCAATACCGATATTGGTTGCCTTCTACAGCGTATAGGGACGCAGACAAAGCCATTGCACATTATACAAAATTGGGATATTAGTATGTTAGCAGATGATTACAAAGACGAATATACAAGGAAAGAAACCGAACATTCTTTACCCAAAAAAAGCTTGCTAAAAAGAATTTTAGAAAGCCTTGAAAAAACGCCAAAATATTTTTTTGAGGCGCTCCATACTCACCCAAATAAGAACGATTTGAATGAAGATGGTCTAACTCAAGTATTTATTACACAAAATCATGTACAAATTTTAAAACTTGAAATACCTATTCATGTTAGCGCACAGTATATTGATACCTATCGAAAATCAAAAGGTAAACCAGATATTCATTACACCCAATCAGAAGAAGGAAAAAACTATGAGCCAACATTTGTAATGGAAGCTAAACGCCTACCTCCACCAGAAAAACATAGAGAAAAAGAATACATCTGTGGTACTACTCAAAGTGGCAACCCTAATGGTGGTATTGAAAGGTTTAAGCTAGAAAAACATGGTAAAGGGTTACAGGAATGTGGCTTATTAGGTTACATTGAGTCAGAAACACCTAAAAAATGGCTAAAAAAAATAAATAAATGGATTTCTGATTTACAATGGTCAAAGGAAGAGTGTTTGCAGTTCAACTCCGAAGATAATTTTCTCTCCCGATATACTTCTAAATGTATTCGTAATCATGATAGCTTGGTTCTACATCATTTCTGGTTGTATGAAAGTACGAACTCTAAGCAAAGTTAGGTAAGAATAAAATAACCATTTGCTTTTATTAATTATAGCTCGCTTAATCTCCATTTTTTTAGAAGATTTAGCGAGCTATAAGATAATAAAAACTAAAAAATGTACTATTGTTCGCTTAATCGTTGTATTTTTGACAGATTAAGCGAGTAATAATACAAAATTATGGAAACACCCTTAATAGGAAGAAAGCAGGAACAAGCAATTTTAAGAGAGGCTTTTAATGCTAAAGAGGCAGAAATGGTAGCCGTTTTTGGACGCAGAAGAGTTGGAAAAACTTACTTAGTAAGGTCTGTTTTTGAAAATCAAATTGACTTAGAATTTACGGGTGTGCAAAATGCTCCAATTCAAGAACAGTTAAAAACTTTCTTTTTTTTTATAAAGCAATATGCCAATCCATCGACAGCATTAAAACAACCAAAAACCTGGTTAGATGCTTTTTTGCAGTTGATTACTGTATTGGAAACAAAGAAACCGTTTGAAAAAAGGAAAATTATCTTTTTTGATGAGTTACCCTGGTTAGCGACACATCGGTCAGGGTTTTTACGGGCATTTGGTTTTTTTTGGAATAATTGGGCATCCAAAAACAATATCTTAATAATCATTTGTGGTTCGGCAGCGTCTTGGATGATTCAAAAAGTGGTAAAAGATAAAGGCGGGCTACACAATAGAATTACCAAACGAATTTACTTAAAGCCCTTTAGTCTTACTGAAACAGAAACTTATTTTGAAAGTCGAAATGTTAAATTAAATCGTTATCAAACGGTGTTAATTTATATGGTCATGGGCGGAATTCCACACTATTTAAAAGAGGTGAAGAAAGGTAGAAGTGCCATACAAAATATGGAGGCTATTTGTTTTTTAGATGGTGGCTTATTGACTAACGAATTCGAAAATCTTTATCCTGCCTTATTTAAAAATGCAGACAATCACATCGAAGTTATTCGAGCCTTAGCCACTAAATGGAAAGGGTTAACAAGGTCTGAAATTATTAAAATCACCAAATTATCAAATGGTGGAGGGTTGACAAAAGTATTAAACGAACTCAACCACTCTGGTTTTATTTCCGCTTATTATCCTTTTGGAAAGCGCAAAAAAGATATGCTTTATCGGTTGACAGATGAATATTCCTTGTTTTACATCAATTTTATAGAAAAACAAAAACGCAACATCGAAGGATTGTGGCAAGCATTGAGTCAAACACAAAAATTTAAAAGTTGGAGTGGTTACGCCTTCGAAAGTCTCTGCTTAAAACATATTTCTCAAATTAAAGAGGCGTTACGCATTGGGGGGATTTATGCCGAACCATCTAGTTTTATTTTCAAAGGCGACGACACTTATGAGGGAACACAAATTGATTTGTTAATTGATAGAAATGACCAAGTCATTAATTTATGTGAGATTAAATTTTATAGTGAAGAATTTACCATCACAAAAGCCTACGCCAAACAATTACGTAATAAAAAGAGCATTTTTAAAGGGGTGAGTCAAACAAAAAAACATATTTTTCTTACAATGATTACCACTTTTGGATTAAAAGAAAATCAATATAGCCAAGAAATTGATAATAGTTTGACAATGGACGTTTTGTTTAAATGATGGAGTACAAAATCACTCCCAAACCACAGGCATAAAAACCGTCATCTCCGCCTGCCCTCGATTACTCCAAGCAAAATAAGGCACAAACTGCGTTTGGTGTGTTTTAAAATTCGGCTTTTTGACCTTTCGATACATTCCCGTTCCTTTATCTTCTCGAATTAAAATCGCACCTTCAATAGCGGTCACACCACCCAAAAAATCAGGACGATAATTGGCTTTTAGCGGTTCATTTCCTTTTATATAAACATCTAGAATATCCGTATTTTTAGGTAAATCTGGCGATTCCATGCAATAGACAACAGGCCCACGTTGGATAGCTACTTGATTACGCACTTCTTCAATTCTTGGATGCCCTTCTACAAAATCAACCGTCATAGGCATATCAATGATTATAATATCTCCTTTTTTCCAACGGCGATTGATTTTGGCAAAAGTACCTGCTACTATAGTTACTTTAGATGCCTTTCCATTAATTCTTACAGTTGTACCTTCTGCCCATTTGGGAATTCTTAATAAGACATCAAACGACTTCTTCTTGCAATCCTCTATTTCTATTTTCACCCGTCCCTCCCAAGGGTATTGAGTGGTCTGTTTTAGTTTTAGCGTAGAACCATCTAGTAATTGAGTCGTTAATTGGTTGCCTCCATAAAGTTGAACCGCAATCCCATTTTCAGATAAACCATAAGCCCAACCTGATGATTTGGCAATCGTTCGCACCAAATTGGGAGGACAACAAAAGCAATTTAAATAAGGTTCTCTAGCAGGCATATCCGTACCAGAAGGAAAGTTTTCATAATCTCTAGCTCCATTAATCATGCGGAGTGGATTCGCATAAAAGTAATCTTTGCCTTCCAAACTTATTCCCGATAGTGCGCTATTGTATAAAACCAATTCCATAATATCGGCATACTTCGATTCTCCTCTTAAACCCAACATTCGGTAGCTAAACATAGAATTGCATACATTGGCGCAAGTCTCATTATAAGCCGTCATATTGGGCATCATATATTCATCAATAAATCCTTCTTGAATCATGTCTTTGCTGGTGGAGGCACCATAATGTGCTTGCCCAACTGCCCCTGTAACATACATTTTTTTTTGAGTGACATTTTCCCAAAGTCTGTCCAAAGCATCTACTAATGCTTGTTCGCCCGTTTCGGCATAGACATCTGCTGCCCCTGCGTAATAATAGAGTGCCAACACCGCATGACCGACTGCCTCTTTTGATTTTCGCAAAGGTGTACGTTCTTGCACCATGTCGCCGATAGGGTAGCCCCTTGTCGTAATGGTGTTATCTATTTTGAATGTGCCTCTCCGATTGATGAATTTTTCTGCTAGGTTTAAGTATTTTTTGTTTTTGGTAGTACGGTACAACTCTACCAAACCCATGATTTGTGTTTGATTAAATCCAAATCGCCCAAAATGTTCGGTATCGGGATAAAAATAAGTGTATAATAAGTCAGCGTGTTTGATGGCAATATCTAAAAAATTGCGTTGCCCCGTTACTCGATGATGAATACAGGCGCTCGTCAGCAGATGCCCCGTGTTATACATTTCGTGGTTTCTTCGGTTGGAATAGCGTTCGATGTCATCCCGCAGTTGAGCTTGCGTTTGTAGATACCCATCTTCTTGTTGCGCTTTGCCGATGATGTCTATATAGCCATCTATTTCCTTCAATAGTTCTTTATCTCCATTTTGGGCATATACGTACATGACTGCCTCCATGTATTTATAAAAATCCCCATCATGCCACCGCATTCCTTGATGTTCCCCTTCTTTTAATCCTGCCGCAATTTTGAAATTATTTAAGGCGTGTCCTACATCTCCCGTCAACAATTGCCTCATATAAGGTATCATAGATTCCTCGCAAATTTTGAATTTATCTGCCCAAAATCCTTCCGTCCATTTGCAATCGCCGATATCGATACTTTTTAGTTTTACATGAGGACTAGCCGTATTATTTATAATGGCTTGCTGTTGGGCAAAGGTGAATTGGAAAGTGAGTACAAAACTAAAAATGAAGGCTATATTTTTCATGATTGAGGTCGTTTTATGCTACTGAACACTAACTGTTTAACTAAAAATAATTCGTTGTTTCTCAATTCGCTGTTGCTAATCAATTTAACACCGAATTTAGGGAACATCGAATTTTTATCTTTTTTCAATCTGTTTATTCAGCAATAAGTAGTTTACTCTTTTTGCCAAACTCGGATATAGTCAATTTCAAAATCAGCAGGTAAATCATCTTTTACTGGCAGTCCATGCCAAGGAAAAGTCTCAGAATCTACCCACACTCGCAAAGGGCGTGTCAATACCCACGGACTACCGTTGGCAGCAGCTGTTGCCTCTTGTTCCATTTCTGCGACAGTAGCAAAACGAATCAATTCACCATCCGCATAAAACTTCAACCCGTCGGCAGACCAATCGCAACCATAAACGTGATAGTCGCCTGCCACTCGCCAAGCTAATTCTGCTTTATCCGTCCAAACTGTTTGACCTTTTACTTCGGGCGACCAATCGTGAATAGAAAATTTATATTCTTTTTCCAAATGCTTTTTGTGGGATTGTTTAGGCTTTCCCATGAATTCAAAAATATCCAACTCTGATTTTTCTCCCGTTGTCCAAAACGAACTGGTAACGGAGGCATCTGCTGCTTTGCACTTTATTTCCATATAACCGTAGCGAAACAATTTTTTACTAATAACCGCTGCCGTTGTGATATTTTCGTATTTATAAGTATCTCCATTGCCATAAGTCTGTACACGGTCACTAAAGTCAAAATCAGGTTCCCAACGGGTTTCTAACTTTAGTTTTCCTTCTTCAATACGGACATTCTCTGTCGAAAATTGGGAAGGTGCTCTGCCAATAAAATTGGACTGATATTCGCCACTTCTGCCTTGGATGAGCCATTTATCTTCATCAATTTTTTCGGTTTCAAATTCATCGCTTATCTCTTCATTTAGCACCCATTTTTCGGTATTTTCTGGGTCGGTAAAAGGAAAAATTGATGGCTCGGGGATTTCTTCTTCCATCATTTCAGATGGGGTAGTAACGGGGCTGTCTTTAGTACAAGCGAATATAGCTATGACTAAAAAGAGTTGGAAAGTATAGCTAATTAATTTCATGTTGTTTACGTTTTGAAAAGTAGCCGTTTAAATTACTTCTTAATCAATACTTGGCTAAAATGCTGGGTATCCCCATTTATTTGAATCAGATAACTGCCAGTTGGTTGATTGGATATATCAGTATGTATCGTTTGTATATTTTGATATTTTTCAGAACGAATTAATTTGCCTTCACTATTGAAAATACGCAATTCAGCATTTTGTTGGAGTGCTTTAAAATCAACTTGAAAATGACCGTCCGTTGGATTTGGAAAGAGAATGGCTATATCATTGACGACCTCTTCGACACTTACCGTCGTATTTTTTGTACTGACTTCTACAAATAGCATTTCATTGGGTACAAGTTTTTGAGAGGTCTCAATTGGAATACCTTTCAATAAGTCTTTAACTTCAATGGAAGTATCTTCGATGAGTGATTTTAGTTCGATACGAGCATCGGTATTGCCCAAGTTAATTAGGGATAGAATATGATTACCATTTTCATTTTTGATGGCTCTCCAATGTACACCTTTGGTGTTTGTGCCATTGGTTTCCTCAACCTTGATTTCAGGTAGTAAGTTTTTATTTCTCAAGTGAAATAATGCAGTTTCTGTCAATACCTCTACAAAAGGAAGGATGGTTAATTGTCCATTGCTTTCAATTAATGGACTTATAGGATTGCCGTATTCGTCCTTTCTTAAACTTCCTTCCTCCATAATTATCGTTCCACCTTGGTCTAAATAACTTTGTAAAGCAGCTAATTCTTCTTTTGTAACATATTCGGTTTGACCAATTAAGATGGCCTCCCAGTTATTGTGGTCTTGGGTTTGAATAATATTTTTAGTTGCAAATCCGAGCGGAATTCCTTCAAAAAATAAGGCTTTATACAATTCAAAAAGCTCATCCATGTGGGTTGCCTTATTGATGGCAGACGTTTTGGAATAGAAAATCCTTAGCTGCTTTTTCTGCCGCTGTATAGCCGTAATTTCCTCCGAAAAACTGTTTAAATCCATCATGGTGGCTGCCACTTCATTGACAATTCTGGGTTGTTGATTATTACTACCTGCATAACCCACACCAGCACTAGAACGCATCGAGCCGTCTTCCTGTCTTGCCCAATACCAAGTTTGATTGGCATTTTCTCCTAGCATATGTGCTAACCAATAGGTTGCACGGGCGTAGATAGGTTCTTGGTATAAATTTCTAGATTTGTTTTTGGATAAATAATGAGATTCAGAATTAAAGACAATTTTTTCTGGACTGACGGATTTCATAAAATCATATCCCATCGATACTTCTCGCCAATCGAAAGCATACTCCCCCTCCCACCATTCGGTTGGTCCCCACATCGTATTATTCCAAGCCCCTGCATCATTCCCGATAATTTCGCTCATGCGGGTTAAGGTTTCCAAATCTATACCGTGGTCTTTTAAATTATCAGACCATAGACGTGGCATTATTTTAAGATGTACTTTAGCAGCAGGGTCTAACTGTTGTATTCTATCTTTTACAAATTCGTACCATTTGGTGACTCGGTGCATATTGAAAAACGACCAGTCGTACCAGATAGGTTTGCCTTGTAAATTTCCACTAATAGGAATTTGAATGGTCACTTCTTCAAAATTAGCATAATCGGTTTCCCACAACTTATTTAACTGCTCAATCGTACCGTGTTTTTCCGCTAACCAAACTTGAAATTTGTCAATCGTATAATTAGATACTTCTCCTGTTGCCCACACCCCAGATTTGGTGAACCAGTGGGGTTCATTACAAAGCATATATCCCAATTGGCTATAGTTTTTATCCGCCATATAAGGAACAGCACTATCTAACATATTACCAATTAAATCTTTAGCATTGGGATGGTCGATATCGAAGTCTGTAAAATTGAAGGAATTTTGGCGAATCAAAATATCACTTCCATATTCCTCGATAGCCCAATTAGGAATATTTCTATTGTTTAAAAAAACGAAACCATAAGTACCTGTAGGTTTGGTATTCAAATCATTTCGTACATTGGTATTGAGCGTACCATTTTTATCAATTACATGGTTAGGGGATAAGAAAAAGCCATCCAAATTACCATGAAACTCATTTAGTCGCTCCAAGCCAGGTTTCCAAGTATAATCATTTAAAAAAACAGGTCGATTATTAAAAGTTAATTGGGGTCCATCCTGCGTCACTTCTGCCCAATCAATTCTGGGAATAGTTTTTCTAGTAATTTCATTGGCATTGAGTTGTAAAAGAGTTTGTTTCGCTGCCTCTAACATGATTAGGCATTCTCTTCTTTCAAAATCTGGAAGATTAGTAGCCATTAGAGCAGCCGAGTCTTTGTAAATAGGCACTTTTTCGAAAAATTCTGCATTTTTTGCTATGTTGTTTTCATCCCAGATGGCATAGTCCAAAAATACTTCCGCTGTTCGAACGGTCATTTTTTCTTTGTAGGTATCTATTCCTTTGTTGTCCACTTCTGCAATCAGGTCATTCAATTCGCTAATCTTGGAGCGTACTTGTTGTTCTAACGTTTGAGCAAATCCAATAAATGTAAAAGATAAAAAGAGTGGGATAAGAAAGTAGGGGAAGGTGGTAGATTTGCTCATTGGAAATTAAATTGTGTAGTAGCGTAAACAGAATAGGGGAGACTTGTGCAAGAAAAATTATGGGGCAACAAAAATGCTGCCCCATAAATAGCTAATCAATTAGTTCTTCATAAATACTTTCTGTGTCTTAATTGCATTTCCAGCCCGAACAGAAATGATATAAATGCCAGTAGCATTGAAATGTGATTTATCAATAAACAATTGCCCATTTACTGGACTGTTGTAAACAGTTCTGCCTGTAAGGTCGTGGGCAAAAATATACCCATTATCAAGTGTTTGGTCAATGTTGACCATTAAACCATGATTATAATTGACAATCTCTATTCTTTCTGCATCTGTTCCTATCTCGTAAGTACTAGAAGTAAATTCATCCCCAACTTTTACTAGAACATGGTTATCACTCAAGTAAACAGCATTATTTTGTCCAAAGACAAAGAATCGGTGGTCTCCTGTATTCTGGGCTTCAAACTCAATCTTAGCTTCTGCATAGTCACTAAAACCTTGAAAGTTAAAATTCACAACACCTCCGCCATCTGCTAAGTCTCTGACTCCTATCCACATGTTATTTTCACAGTTATCAACACACTTTACCTGGGCTGTCCAAACATAAGATTCACCCGCTTCTAAAGCGACAATCTGTTCCAAATGTCCTAAAGCTGCCTTCGTTCCATTTTGCACGTCTGTTGAATCCAACATACCTGTATTAGTGGTATTATCATTCCACGGAGATAAAGTTTCGCCTTCAAAATCTGGATTGATTAATAAATTATTGACAATCAGATTAGAAGAGTCAATTGGTTCAGGTACAATAGTGTCCAATCTGAAGAGTTGGTGATGGTCGGTTATATAGACTGCATCGCCTTGTCCAAAAACAAAAAATCGGTATTCGCCTGTGCTTTCTGCCTCAAATTCGATTTTTGCCTCCATATAGTCACTAAATTCTTTAAAACTAAAATTCACTACACCACCACCATCTGCTAGGTCTCTTCTGCCTATCCACATATTGTTGTTAACACAGCCACTTACACATTTTGCTTGGGCGGTATAAACGTAATTTTGTCCAGCTTCTAAAGTAACGATTTGCTCTATATGTCCTCTCATGGCAAAGTCTCCGTTTGCTACATCTTCCGTTTCTATCATGGCGTTATCACTACCTCCAGGTGTCCAAGGAGCTAATTCTCCCGATTCAAAGTCTGGATTGAGTAAAATATTATCACCGACAGGACCTATTTCTACATCAGGTTCTTCTACAATTGTACCTTCTAGGGTTTGCAGGACATGATTGTCACTTACATAATCCGAATCTCCTACACCAAAAACAAAAAATCTGTGTTCGCCTGTACTTGTCGCCGTAAATTCAATTTTTGCCTCCATGTACTCCGTAAAACCTGAAAAATTAAAATTCTTGACCAGCGCATTTTCCACTAAGTCTCTGACACCTATAAATATCCCATTATCACATCCGCCCAAACATTTCACATCTGTTGTCCATATGTAGGATTGTCCTGCTTCTAAATTTACAATCTGTTCGATATTCCCCCTTGCAGCTACTTCCCCGTCGGTTGCATCGCTGATTATTTCAGCATTTCCGCTATTTCCCGCAATCCAAGGTGCTAATTCTCCTGTTTCAAAACTAGGATTTTCTAGTAAATTAGCTCCAACTCCTGCTCCTCCTCCTGTGGTATCAACTGGCTCAGGTTCTGGCGGAGTAATACTATCTATTTCAAGTAAAATGTGGAAATCACTCGCATAGCTTAAAGGGTCACCTGTTCCCCAGACCCAAAAACGATGAGGTCCTTCATTTTCCGCTACAAATTCAACGGTTGCCTCTCCCCATTCGCTAAATTCTTTAAAATTAAAATTCACAACACCTCCACCTGGTGCTAGGTCTTTTCTACCTATCCACATATCCTTATCACAACCATCCAAACATTTTGCTTGTGCCGTCCATCTATAAGCTTGCCCTGCCTTTAAATCTATGATTTGCTCAATATTACCTTGTGCTGCAAACATTCCATCTGGTGCATCTTCAATAATATTGACCATGTTACCATTTCCTTCTGTCCAAGGTGCTAATTCTCCCGTTTCAAAACTGGGATTGCCTAATAGTGAATTTTGCAATGCGTACTCTCGGGCAGTCAATAAAACGTGGTTATCAGTCACATACCCTAGTGCGTCACCTTGCCCCCATACCCAGAAACGATGTGGTCCTGAGTTTTCTGCTACAAATTCCACTTTTGCCTCTCCATATTCGTTAAAATCTTTAAAATTAAAATTCACAACACCTCCACCATCTGCTAGGTCTTTTCTGCCTATCCACACATTCTTATCACAATCGGCAATGCATTTTACTTGTGCTGTCCAAACATAAGCTTGTCCTGCTACCAAATCAATGATTTGCTCAATGTTTCCTTGTGCGGCATAGGTTCCGTCCGCTGCATCCTCAATAATATTAACGGTATTTCCATTTCCCTCTGTCCAAGGCGCTAGTTCGCCTGTTTCAAAACTAGGATTTCCTAGTAAATTTTGACCTTGTAGCGTTGTCCCACTAATTAATAGCAGGCAAAAGCTGGTCAAAAAAGTAAGCTGATAGTAAACTTTTTTCATAATAAAAGGATTTCGTTTTAAATTAAAATTTATTGGTTGATAAATGCAGCTCGATTAATCAGAAAGAAGTCAGAAGTCAGTCCGTATAGACGGTCTGACTTCTGATTGCTCCCTATTTATCTATTCACCTTTTGATTGATGTATTTTACAGCGTCTTGTACTGTCTGTATATTTTCTGCCTCGATAACTGGAATTTCCATGGCAAAGGCTAATTCAAATTCCATAACCAACTCTGCAAAATCCAAAGAATCTAAGCCTAGGTCTTTCATAAAAGAGGCATTAGGCGTCAATGCTTTTGCAGGAATCCCCATATTAGACAAGATGTTCGACACTTCTTTTTTAATAGTTGGTTGAGTCATTTATTGTATTTTTTTAAATGTATTATTAGTCAAAAAGACAGCGTATTACATTATTTTTTATCACCACTAGGATTAACAAAAAAAGAGAAATTTACTAGACAAGTATAGATGAAATTTATCCTGTTCTTCTATAATTTTACCTTATGTTGAAAAGGGAGGCGGACAGTAATTAGGATAGGTACTAGCGGTTAGTCAAAATAAAATTGCTAACTAACCACTAGTAAGGAAAGAGAGAAAAAATCTTAAGTTGAAAAGTGTTTACTGTTTCATCGTCGTCTGAATTTCTTCTATAGACATATTCTTTGTTTCTGGCAAATATTTCAATAAAATTAAAAAGCCTATCAAAACAGTAGCCGCATAAAATAAGAATATCCAAGTACTACCCATTGATGCCAACTGTGCTGGGAAAAACTTCTGTACCATCCAGCTCACAACACTTGTCACCAAAGCAAAGAAGGGGATACCTACACCTCGCATGGAATGCGGAAAAATTTCAGAAAATAAAACCCACATAATGGGGCCAACTGAAAAATGGAAAGCGGCTATAAAACTTAGAATACCAAAAAAGATAAGCATCCCATTCATCGACGCTGATTTTTGCAATAATAAACTGGAATGGGTTCTGGCATCTTCTTCTCCGATAGCGGCTTTTATCGCCTCCTTGAATTCAATATCGCTTTTGTATTCGACATCCACCATACTATTCAAGCGGTCAGCATTTGGAATCTCGGTCATCTCCGTAATCGCTTGTTGGGTAACGGTATAACGGGCATTGTAAAAACCGTAGGAGCATAAAGCCAAACTTCCGATAATCCAAACCATCCCCCAAAGTATCATTGGGCGACGACCTATTTTATCAATCAGCATTAAGGAAAATACGGTGAACACAACGCTTGTTAATCCTATCCAAATGGCTTGCATAAAGGCTGCATCTGTACCCAACCCAATTTGCTCAATAACGGTAGGGGCATAGAATAAAATCGCATTGATGCCCGTCGATTGTTGAGCAATGGCAATGGTCAAAGCAACAATAAAAATAGTTCGATATTTTTTGTCGAATACTTCTTTGAGTTGGGTCATTATCGAGCGGTCACTACCAGTTTGTGCTAGACTTACTTTTATTTCTTCAACTTCTCGATTAATTTCCTCCGCAGGATAAATTTTCTGTAAGGTGTTTTTTGCCTCAGCTTCTCTTCCTTTGAATAGTAACCAAGATGGACTTTTAGGAATAAAAAATAATAGTAAAAACCAAAGTAGCGCAAATACAATTTCAGAGCCTAACATCCATCGCCAAGTATTCGTTTTAATACCCCAATCTGCTACCCATGCAGCATCAGAACCTGTCCATTGTTGGATTAAATAGTTAATAAAGTAAGCGGCTGATAAACCGACAACTATATTAATTTGCGTCATAGACACCAATTTTCCTCGCCATTTTGGAGGAGCAATTTCACCGATATACATTGCAGCCAAAGTAATAGAACTAAAGGCCAAGCCTCCTAAAAATCTTGCGCCTACTAGCATTTCATACGAAGTTGCAAAGGCAGAACCGATAGCGGAAATTAAATAGAGTGCTGCAATGACAATCAAGGTGTTTTTTCGACCTAGTGCATTAGCGGCATATCCTGCAATGGGGAGAGCTACTAAAACTCCTAACCCTGGAGCACTTACAGCCGTTCCTAATTGCCAATCATTCAAGCCAAATTCAGCAACAATGTAGTTGACCGTTCCTGAAATTAAGGCAGCGTCTAAGCCGAAAACAAATCCGCCAAAAGCAACTATGGTGGCGAAAGTAAAGGCATTTCTTTGGTAATTCATATCGTTTTGTTTACAAATCATCGTGATTTTCAAAATCACGATGATTTACTATTTTATCGCTCGAATCGCAATATCATCAATAAAAAACTTCGCAGCTTTTATCTTTGGCACATCCACTTTTCGTACTTCAATCTTGAATTGGTCATTTACCGCAGAACCTGTTGGTCTAGAAATCTTCTTGGTAATAGTTGTCCATTTTCGTCGTTCCAATCCACTCAAATCAATCGGTATTTCCATTTTTGGATTTTCAAAAGACAAATAGAATTGCTTAACGGCTCGTCCTTGTTCTAAATAGACATTTAAAGACAACTCATATTCTCCACTCGGAATATTAATAGCTCCTTCAGGTGATAAAGCGACCACATTCTCTACTTCTAATTTTTCATTTTTACCAAAACCAGCAAACTCTAAACTATTCACACCCGTTGTGTACATGCCTTCGTTGAGGATAAAGTATTTAGCGGAAGAAGTATCAATCAACCAAAATTTTTGATAATCATTAGGCACAGAACTTTCAGGCACCATCTTTAATGGACGAGGATTTTCTTCATATAGAATAGGGCCTTCAAAACCATAAAATTGAGGGGCGACTAGATTGTTATCTGGCTTTTGCCAAACACGCATATATTCAATTTCAAAATCTGCAGGTAATTCTTCTTTGTGTGGTACACCTAACCATTTAAATACTTCAGAATCTAACCATATTTCCATTGGATTATTTAATACCCAATCTAGTCCCAATTCATCTTGTGTAAAATGAGCGGTCAGTTGCCCATCTCGAAAAACTTTCAAATAATCTTTGCCCCATTCTGCTCCGTACACATGAAATTCATCGGCTGTATTATAAGGTAGATTTTTTTCATCATAGCCAAAAGCCTTAGTAGGTCTGACAGCGGGTGGACTCCAATCATGTACGCCTACCCGTGTGGAATTGGCTTTAATAGAACCATCAATTTTAGGGACGCCCATTTGTTCATAAACATCCAATTCCTGTTCGTAACCAATGGCCCAAAATGCACCTGTCATGTTAGACTTGCCCACCTTAGATTTGACTTCCATGTACCCGTATAAAAATCGCTTATTGGTAATGACTGCTGCTGTGGTGATTGGAACGGGTTTTCCATCAAAAATACCGTAGGAGTCTTTATTTTTTCCATCCGCATAAGCTTCTTTGACAAAATCGTAATCCGGTTCCCATTGACTTCTGATTTTTAGTTTACCATCTTCCAAAATAGCATTATGGGGTACAAACTGCGAGGGTGGACGACCTTTCCAAATATAATAATCGCCATCTTGTCCTTCGACGAACCACTTCTTTTTATCTAAAGTTTTTCCATCAAATTCGTCACTTAATGCTTCGTTTAATACCCAACCATCTTTATTCATTGGGTCGGATGCTGGATTGGGTTGTGTTAATTCAATAGCCTTGGTCATAGTTTCTGAGGCTGCTACTTTTTTGGTAGCCTGAGCGCAACTAGTATTGAAAAAAATGCTACTACCTAAGAAGAGTAAAAGGGTATATTTTAAGAATAGGTTTTTCATATATTCTGTATTTTTTAAACTGTTTTGATGACTACAGCTGCTAAATTTAGTTTGTTAGTGTTTTAAATGGCATAACTCAGAGAGTTGTGTTAAGCTTACCAGACCACAGGCATAAACACCGTCATTTCTGCCATGCCTCGATTACTCCAAGCAAAATAGGGGACTAGCTGCGTTGTATGGTTTTTCCATTTTGGTTGTTGAATGGGTTGATACATGGCGGTGCGTTCGTCCGAACGGAGTAATAAATTACCCTCAATTGTAGCAACACCGCCTAGGAAGTCGGGTTGATGCTTGACCGTCAAGGGTGCTTTGCCATCTATATAAACATCTAGAATTTTTGTGTTTTTTGGCAAATCGGGTGTTTCCATACAATATACAATCGGCCCTCTTTTGACAGCGACCTGATTGCGTACTTCTTCAATTCTTGGATGCCCTTCAACCAAGTGAATATCCATTGGCATTTCTAAAGTAATGGAATCGCCTTTCTTCCATTCTCTTTTAATTTTAGCAAAACTACCTGCTTTGATTTTTTTATTTAGCTTCTTCCTGTTAAGCGCAATCGTAGTACCTTTTGCCCAATCTGGAATTCTTAATAAAATCTCAAAAGGGTCTGTTTTACATTTATCAATGGTGATATTAACTGCACCTTCCCAAGGATAATTAGTAGTTTGTGTCAGTTTTAAAACAGAACCATCTGATAATTTGGCATCTAATTTATTGCCGCCATAAAGGTTAACGGCAATACCATTTTTAGAAAGACTATATGCCCATTTGGATGATTTAGCAATCGTTCGCACCAAATTTGGTGGGCAGCAAAAACATTCTAAATAGGGTTCTCTTTCGGGAGATTCGGTATCATTTTCATGCGCTTTATACACTCTTGAACCGTGTACCATTCGGAGTGGATTGGCGTAGAAATAATCTTTTCCTTCAATACTAATACCCGAGAGTCCACTA
>CBDICY010000037.1:0-15765 GCA_965277445.1 Saprospiraceae bacterium
TAATTTAATTATTTACTCTTGTTAGTTTAATGTGTGTATTTGTTACTCTTATTATTGTGTTAATGCAGCTAATTCTGCGTTAGTTAATCTTGTGTTGTAAAGTTTTGCTTGTTTATATAAAAGAGGTTGGTTTTGATTAAAATTATTTAACCCTATTTCAGTACACGAAATAACTGCTCCACTTGTGTCTGTCATAACTTGTACACCATTTACATAGGCAACAAAATCGTTTTGTTTATAAGCAAATGCTATCTTAAAATTTCCAGTACTTGAATTTGAAAAATTATAAGCAACTACGGCAGTACCAGAAATAACAACTTCAAAAGAAAAAGCAGATTGATTAATTCCTATACCGATGTAATTATTTGAAGTTGCCAAATTTGGTGCTATTGCAAAATAAGAAAATGACCCTCGAGCAAATAAGTTTACATCCATAAATAAAACACCCTCTGTTTGTCCTATAACACCACTTGGGGGAGTTTGACTACAAGCATCTGCAACCCTCGTTACTGCACTTCCAGATGTAGGAATATACGATGTAGCGTAACTGCCTTCCTCTACTTGAGTTCCCCATAAATAAGTTTGACTTCCAATAGTAGATGAATTATTATTATTTCCATCAGAATTAGCTATGTAAAGATAATTTGTATTAGTTCCGAATGTTATTGTTGCAGAACATCTATACCAACCATTTCCGTAATTTTCTATTTTTGCATTTGACCAAGCACTACCAACACTTCCAAGAGTACCACTACTAATGTTAAAATATACACTAGGAGAACCACTTACACTACCTATATTATGAAAGTAAATAAAATCATTTGTCTTTTTTTTAGCAAAGCAAGACATTGTTAAAGTTTTACTATCCCACGCACTTGACTCACTTTTGTTTATGCTTTTAAACGTACCAGTGCTTGTTGAATTTAAAATATTAGAGAAAGTATTTCCAGTAGGATTTTTAACGTTATTATCTGCTATTAAACTTGCACCTTGTAGACCCCAATAACCAGTAAAAGTTTCTGATTGAGCAACATAGTTTAATCTCTGTGGCTCTAACAACAAAGCTCCTTTATTATTATCTAAAAAGTCAATTCTTGGCTCTCCACTTCCAACTGTTTCTATTAAACCAGATTGATTAACAACAGTAGCACTTGATGCTCTACTGAAAGAGAAGGGCAGCGGCTTTATGTTATTATTTTCGTCATTGAAAGCAAGAACTGTATCTGTGCCAGTAGCCCATTTTCCAGCTCCTAATTTTAGTGTATTAGCCATTGTATATTATATTTAAATTTAATTCGTTTACCATTGATGTCCAAGTTCTGTAACTTGTAAGCGTTTCAAGCTCTAAATCCGTCAAAATTGTATTGTAGTAACCTATTTTTTTTGTTGAACCATAGAAATTTTGTGTATCTCCAACAAGATTTTTAAATTCTAATGTATCAAATGCAACAGAAGCAGTAAAAGCAGTATTGCTTTCAAATACCTTAAACCCATTAATGTAAAAATCAGTATCTCCACTTTTGTATTTAATAGCTACTTTATTGTTATTACTTCCTGCTATTGAAGATGTAAAATCTATTAAAGTACCTCCAATCTTGTTATAGCTTCTTATATTGCTATTTGAAGAACCTAATAGTATTCTGTTACTTGAATCTGAACCTAAAGCAATGTAAGCAGTATCAGCCAAAGCAGCTATATCAGCAAATAAAACTCCTTGTTCTGAATTAAAAACTTCGCTATTCCCCGCACCAGAAGCAGTTTCAGCCACACGAGTCACAGCAGAACCTTGCGTTGGTATGTAGGAAGATGAAAATGAATTTTGTTCAATCATTGCTCCGTATAAATAAACATTACCACTACCATCACCATCATAAGTAACTTGAGATACAGTTGTTGCATTTCCACTGCTTTTAGTAGCAAGTGTTATTTGATAAGTGTTAGGTGTTGAGTTAAGTTGTGATGTAATTTCGCATTTAAACCAACCATTACCATAATCTGTAATTTTAGAATTAGATAATGTACCACCAGAAATTAAAGATTCTCCTAAAGCACCATTTTCTAAATCAAAAACTCTACTTGATGTAGAACTATTTAAAGTATTAATAAGTGCAAGTTGTATGTTTGATAAAGTTCCTTTTTTAGCAAACACACTTAAAGAATAATTAGTAGATGCACTTAAAGATATAGAATCCCTTAACCTATGTATTCCATTTACAGTGTTGTCTGTTAGTGTAGAAGCGTTTAAAGTTCCATCTGGAGAAATTACTGAATTACTTGTAATTGAAGAATTTGATTTAGTCCAAATACTCTGACTAAAATCTTCTGAATAAGTAATCAAGTTTGTTGCTGCCTTCTCCAAAAGTAGCACACCATCACTTGTATCTGTATAATCTATTCTTGGAACGTTACTTTTTACAACCTCAATTAAACCTTGTTTATTAACTCGTGTCGCGGTTGATGCCCTTGTGAAATCCATCGGAATTGGCTTAAAGTTGCCATTCTGATCATCATAACATAACGTTGAACCCGCTTTTGTTGCGAAATTACCGTTACCAAATTTTAATGTTTGTGCCATTTTTTAATTTTTTATTTTTTTATTCAACTGTATATCCAAAATTAATTCCCAAATCTGAAAAACTCATCCAAGATACTAAACATTCAAGCTCCAAATCGGTCAATGCTTCTTTAAAAACTGCAACGGATTTAACGTTTCCGAAAAAATCTGCCCCGCCTCCTTCATTAATTTTAAAATCATTTAAAGTAGATGACGGCCATACAGTTGAATTTGTATCTGTATCTAATTTATAACCATTAATCCACAATTGATAATCGTTTTCTTTATATTTTACCAAACATTTACTAAACAATGTTATGTCTAAAATAGTTGCACTTAAAAAAGCACTTTCTACACCACCAACTCTATTAAAAGATTGAATTATATTGCTTTGATTATCATATTTTAAAACTAATCTATTAGTATTTGTTCCGTCTGACAAAGTCATCTGTCTATTTGTACTATCATCAGCCAACGCCGATATTTCCGCATATAAAACCCCTTCAGTTGAATTTATCAAATTACTTGATCCCGCGTTGTTTGCGGCATCTGCCAAACGAGTTGTAGCGCTTCCGCTTGTTGGAATTATACTTGTTGGATAAAGTAAGTTTTCTAATTGTGCGCCCCAAACTAAAACTTGCTCGCCAATAACTGGGTTTGAATCTGGTAAATCTAATCTCATATACAAAAAATTAGAAACTGTAACTCCTAATTGTTCAGTTATGCTTACCCTTTGCCAATCGCCAGTAATTGTAAAAACTCTTTGTAAAAAATACACATTATCAATAATAATCCAAATCTTACCAGTTTGTCCAATACTACTTCCTATGCCTTTAATATAAGCTGAACCAGTATAATCTTGACTTGTAATGTTTTGACTATAAGCAAAAGCGTAAGGGTCTGTGCCAGTAGCCGTCAATTTACTTGCATTATTAGTGCCATCTGGCGATAAAAATCCATATTCAGCAGTAACATCAACTAGAGACCAATTACTTGTTAGATTATTAGATGACAATAATTGATTCGTTGACTGCGGTTCAAATTTCCAACTTCCAACCCCTCCAGTATAATCAATCCTTGGAAGGTTGCTTGCAACATCTTGAATAAGTCCGTTTGAACCAACGCGGGTTGCTGATGAATTTCTTGTAAAATCGAAATCGGCGTTTAATGCTTCTTTTACTGATACGTTGTCAACTTTTAGCGTAGTTGTTCCAATTACATCAAACCTTACTTGAAGCGCGCCACTTACTACCATATAAACAAAGTGTACACCTATAGAACTAAATGTTTGTAAAGTTGCACCCGTTCCCGCTCTCAATCCTACTGATCCATTAGTATATTCTGTTATCTCAAATTGAACTTTGTATAATTTATTATTAACTAATCCGTTGCCCGTTTGATAGGCAGCCGTTCCGGAAACATTTGTAGCTATTAAATTGCCTCCACTAATAGTCCAACCCGTTTCTTTATTCCAATCACTATCAGTTGCAAAATCGCCATTAGTTACAAGTTCAGGCCCGTAATATTCCACCGGTTTAACGCTTAATATTTTACCGCTATCATAAGCCGTTGGCGTTGTAATTATTGATGCTTTTTGTAATAAATTACTCATTTTGTTTTCCCTTTAAATTGAACATCTTTCAAACTCATCTAATATTTGAGTTGTTCCGCTTGCATTTTCAAAATATGCGGCGCGCGATTGTAACGCACTTAATAATGTGCTAACTTCACCAATGGCCTGATTGACCTGAATTTTTAAACCTAATCCAATCATCTGTTATTATCTTAAATAACAAACAACTTTCCCACTTGCAACGGCAACATCATCGAAATTCCCGTAAATAACAACCCCGGCAGCTAATGCCAATGATGTGATTGAAGTATCACCGCCAATGGTGTCAACATCACAAGAAATTGTTGATGATTCGATTGCTTGAATCGCGCAAAAGTTTTCACCCGCTACCGATGTAGCTGAAGCCGCTATGATTCGCAATCCCTTATCACCAAAGGATAATTTCTGAAATTCGCTTGTTTGATATAAATTTGAAGCCATAAAAATAATTTTAAAATTTTATAATATTCACAAAAATACAAAAATTAAAATTGTTTCGCTTTTTAATTTTTTCCTTGACCTCTATATTTTTTTTTGTAGTTCTTTGATTTCTTTGAATGCGAATTTTTGCATTTAGAATGAACGCCTTTGCGCTTCTTTTTTACTTTGTCAACTTTAATATCTCTGACTTGATTCTTTGCCATTTTATTTTTTGATTGTGATATTCTTTGAAATCTTTTCAGCACTTCGGCCCAATACATAGCCGCCAATCCCTAACTGTAATAAGTTCCAAAATTCATTTTCCAACTCTGGTATTCTAAAATCAAATAAAGGCGCTAAAAACTTAACGTAAATGACTATAAAGCCAAATGCAAGCATTAGAATCGGCCTCCAAGAACGTTGCAACCAGTTTCCCTTTGCCTCGGAAATAATGATTTCAGTTTGCATTTTTTGCAATTCAAGTTCCTTTTCTTTTAAAACTTGTATAATTTTATTTTTTGCCTCAATGCGTTCTTCATCATTAGTAAAAAGATTGTCAATTATATCGCCAATTTCTTTAATAACATTACCGCCTAAAAATTCTAAGATTTTTTTCATAAATGTTTGTATTCTTCATATGCATCAAAACAAGGGCAACTTTTCGCTGCAAATTCTCGATGTCCGTGAATGGTTACATCATCCCCGTAAATACTTTTTAATGTTGTAAGTAAATTTAAAAGGGAAATTTTTTGTTCTTTGGTTCTAGTGTCTTTTGCAATCCATTTTCCATTTTTACCTCTTTCAGATTCTACGCCTCCGACGTATGTGATCCCAATGCTAGATTTATTTTCTCCTTTCGTGTGAGCGCCAGGCCTTTCAATAGGCCTTCCAACCTCTGTAAGCCCATCTAAGCCAATAATATAATGATAACCGATATCTGACCATCCCCGACCGTTAACGTGCCAACCTCTTATTGTTTCAACTGAAATTTCTTTGCCCTCTTGTGTAGCAGTACAATGAACTATTATTTTATTTATTTTTCTCATTGCTAATTCTTTTTTTATATCCCTCGTAAATCTTTTGAAACGTGTAAACAATTGATGCCAACAACAATATAATTTTTAAACTGTTTTCAACGTGTGTAAAGCTAATCATCAATGATAATCCATTAAAAACACCTAATTTGAAATCATCCATACTCATAATAATATTTTTTAAAAGTGACTTAACACAGTGATTAGAAAATTTTCAACTGTTGCCGTGCAACCAGATTTATCAACTTTAACTTGAATCTTGCAACCGCTTGTTAACTCTGAACTCTGTATAAAAATTTGAGTTGTTCTTGAATACCTTACTAATTCATTGTTTGTTGCAATATTATCGTGCATAAATTCAACAGTTTTTCCGGTATCTGGAAAATATAAACGTGCATCTAATCGAGTATTTGAAGCGCCGGCAGTAATATCAAAATCGTTTCTAATAATTAAAACTTTGCCAACTCCAATTTCTGAAAACTTTAATGAATTTGATGCCGAATCCCATAAATCGCCGGTGATATATGTTGGTTTATATGTTACATTTGTATTTGCGCCGGCTTTGTCATTTGTTAAATCAGTCCAAACGTTTTGCGTTAAATTAATAGGCGTTCCACTTGTTGCTGAATCTTCATAATCAACCCAACCACCCTTTGAATCATATAATGAATTTACAGATGTTTTAATTTCATTCATATCAGCGGCCGCGACTTTATTAACCGCCGGTAATGCTGATGTTTGATTGTCAATTTTTGTTGTGTAGGTAATTTTAGCCATTTCTTAATTTTTAGGATTGAAGTTCATTTTGCAATTCACTTTGTAAACCGCCTATTGCATTTGTTTGTTCAATTTTGTTTGATATCTCTATTATTGCGCGAAAATATGTATAATCTTTTAAATCATCTTGTAAATACTTCACGCCCTCGTTAACTGTTGTATATATTTTAAAACCTTCAGCGCTTAAATCAATATAATCATTTGACCGCGTTCGAACTAATTCAAGGCACTTTGACACCATTAAATTTACATCTAATTCACCGCCATCATCTGAATAAAATCTTGTTACACATTCGATTCGTGTGATTGTTTCAGTAATAAATGAAGTTTGATTTTGATCAGCTTCATCGCTTGATAAACTGTAAACACGAATTGCGGGATATGTTGAATTGGTTGGAATCCTATTGAAAACCGGTACAACGGCGCCGTTAATTGTCACCGCATTGGTTAATTTACCAATGATTCCGCGCCTTACATAATGAATTGCTTCTAACATATATTTTATTTTATTGCGTTGTTTAGTTCGCCTTTTAATCTAACTAATAAATTTTTTAATCCTATACGCGCCGCATTATAAAAAAATGGTCGAGCCGGCAAATTAACTTCTTTTATTCCTTTGCCTTTAAATTGGGCCGCATAACTTGGCGGAATCCCTAATTGTAGCATATCATCTAAATCAACCATCCCACCAGTTCCAAATTCAACATAAGGCGCATAATTAGCGCCGGCAATTACTTCAACCGTTTTACCTTTGCGTTCAGATTTTATTGACTGTTTTAACGTTCCTTTATCAACCGGCGCGTTTTGTTTAGCCATCCTAACAATATCCATTGCAGAACGCCCTAGTTCATTTGACAATGTTTTTTTATCAAACGCTCGTAAATTGTCTAACTTTTTATTTAGTTGCGACAAATCCGATTGACTTATTTTGATAAAATTAGTTTGCATTAATTAGATTTTGTTGCGGTTAATTTAGTTTGGTAGTCCAAATCAAATTCAAATTTTTCGTTTATTCTGTAATTTTGTGAACCACCTTCAACAGTAAATATATCACCAATCAAAATCAAATTAGCCGTTTTCTTACGCATTAAAATCTCAACTTCTATTTCGTGATCACGTTTACCAAACTTTTCGTTTATTTCGCCGTTAATTTGCTTTAAATCGCACCAAACAGATGCAACAGTTGACAATGTAGATCTAAACCCTCCGAATTGATCCGGTGATTTAACTAAACGTTTTATTGTAATCTTTGAATTTAGTTTTCCGGCTTGCATTACAGAAACATTGTTTTATATGATGTTAAAATTACCTTTGTATTTGTTGGAATTTCTGAAATTTCTTTTGAACTTCCTGAATCAAAATCCGCGCGGTTATCATAATACGTTGATATTAATTGCAACATCGCTTGTTTGATTAACGAATCGTTTAATCCTTCCGTTATATATGTAACCTTGACGTGTTCCGCAGAACCGCCATCAAGTTCAATTGTTTCATTGTCTAAACCCAATATTTCAAACGCGGTTGTATCTGTTCCGTTAACATTTACAGTTGCAACGCTTGTAACTGGGCCAAATGGCAAATCAAAAACACCGTTTGTTGTTGGTAAATAATAAGTTCGGTTTTTCGCAACAATATCTCGTGAAATATAGTTTTCGCACCAGATTCGCGCTTGCGTTATCATAGCAGTAATAATATTGTCATCAGATGCCGTATCAATACGAACGTAATCTTTAACATCTTGACCGGTTAAAATCTCATTTCCAACTGTTGAATTAATCTTTATCTGTCGCATTGTCTTTATTTTCTAAATATTCAACTTTTAATTCTTTGGTTTCAATTTCGATTTTGCTTTTTTTCTTTGTTACTTTAGTTGCAAACCCCTTTTGAATCCATACTTTGGCAATATCATCTGAAAGTTCGATATTATCACCTTCATTATAACGTTTGCCGTTCCTTAAAATTGATTCTTTGATTTTTAAATTCATAATATAAATTTTTGTAAAGATAAAAAAAAAGCGCCACAATTAAATTGCAACGCTTTTTAAACAAAAACAAATATGAAAACACTATATAAAAGCAAAGTTATTAAAATTTTTTGAATATTTACCGCCTTTGTTTATAACGATTGAAGTTTTCGCCTCGTCATTCTTAAAAATATAAAAACCATTATGTGATTTAACCCAAACGGCAAAAAAATCAACATCACTTTTTGAATATCTTTCCTTTTTTTTATTGCGTAGATAACAACGAACCTTGTCAGTTCCTTTTGTTACGGATTTGATTTGAACCTTTTTAAGGCCGTTAATTGTTTCAATGATGCAATCGTAAGGCGATGAATCTAATAATGGAAAAGAAACGTACAATTCGCGCTCCATTGCCATTGTCGCGAATCTATATTCAGCTAAACAACCTATTAAATTGCTATCCATTCGGTAAAGCTACAAAAAAAACCGATTAAATCAATAACCGGCTTTTTAAACAAAACAAAATAAAAATAATTATGGGTTATTTTTAGTTGTAACAATGCTGATTGCAATAATCAACAGAAACAAGGCGCAAAATATATCGTTATAATTCATAATTTGTCTGACTGCAAAGAAGAAAAAAACAATTGGTAATATAATTTTAATCTTTTGTTCCATATCTATAACATATCAGCTTGAAAACATATATTAGAACACGGCCCGGGTTTTTCTGTTTCACAACCGCAAACGCCGCATTCAAATTTGGGTTCATTATCTTCAGATAAATAATCGTAATAAAACATATTTAAAATTTTAGTTTAACAGTTGCTTTTACATATTTTAATTCCCTTTGTAGGTAGTCAATCGCCTTTTCTAAGTCCTTGACTTCGTCATCTTTTTTTCCGGCGCGACAAACATATTTCAAAACGTTTCCGCGATTGAAGTTTAGTTTAAAATCTTGTATAACGTCAATAAGATCGTATATCTTGCCGGTTTGATAATGTTGTGGTGTGTTAGCCATATTTAATTTTTTAGGCGCTTAAAACGCTTTAAATTGATATTCCAATTATGATTCCAATTATGATTAATAACATTGCTAATGTAAATCCAACAACAATATCAGTTTCAAATTCTCTTTTATCTCTTAATTTTTGCTGCTCTGATGGCGTATAAACTTCAATGCGTTTACCTTTTTGTTTGATGTGTAATCCCGTTGATGTTTTTTTAGTGTTTTTCATAATGTTTGTTTTGTTTTATTGCTTCATTGCAACAGTACAAATATATAAACCTTTATTGAATTAAAAAAATATTTTCAGTTTTTTTTTAAAGTTTTTTTTGTTTTTTTTTGTTTCTTATCTGTTAGATGCCCTAAAAATTAGGCATAAAAAAAAGGGCCAATCGGCCCTTTTAATTTAATTATGCAAATAATTACGGAGTTTCTAGGTCTGCAATTGCAGCCGCGAATGTTCCTTTTACAAATGCATTTGGTAAGTAGTTAGTTAATGCTACTCTTTCCGATACTCTTACAGTAACAAAACCATCTCTTACGTTAGTTCCATCTTCTCTGAAGAACTCAACGTTTACACCTTCACGAACCCAAAGTTGTGTACCAACTCCAAAGTTACCAATCAAGAAAGATCCGGCAGCTATTGCAGTATTTAAAACAACTTTTACGCCCATAAATACGGGTTGTAAACCTCCATAAACTTGGTCTTTAATGTAATTGTTAGTTGTATCTTTTAACAATAAGATTTTATGAAAATCTGTTGGGTTTAAAAGAATTGTATCAGCGTTATAATTAGCAATTGCCAATTGGTTTAATGATGCAACAATTACGTCAAATTCGTTAGCGTTATCAACAGAATCAGCTAAATCACCCGCAGCAAATGCAGTTGAATCAGTAATAATTCCGCTTAATTGTGGCGCTACTCCAGAACCTGAAAGGATTTGCGCATCTTCAACTTCTAATAATTTTTCTGGCGCTCTTGCAGAAAGGTAAGAAGTTAATTGAGGCGTATCAGCTAGCATTTCTTCAGAAATACGGAAGTAAGTTCCGATTTTTCTAACGTTAGCATCAGCAGCAGTCATATCGAAATCAGATTGTCCTAATGTAACACCTTCAGCAGTTGCCGCAGCACCATTTGAATATCCTGATTCTTTTACAAAACGAACAACATCACTTTGTGTTGATCCTTGTGCTAATAATTGACGAATGTGAACTGGTCTTGTTGGATCAAACTTATATCCCGCTACTCTGTCAGCCGGTATAACTTCGCCAGTAAAATCAGCGCCAACAGTCATATCAGCTTTGATTTCAAATTTTGCGCTTCTTGAATGTCCTTTTGTGATACCTTCAATTGCACCGTTTTCGATTGCTTCAGATAATGCACCTTTGAAAGTCATTTTCTTGTTAGCGTTGAATTGCTTCTTGTTAGCTACTTCAAACGCATCGAAACGCTCGTTTAATTTGTTGCTCATTTCAGCAACTTCACTTTTTACAATTTCAGATGCTTTCACTTCGATAGTGTTTGCAACTTCGTTGTTTGATTTTTCGATTTTTGAATCGATTGAATTAGATATCTGATCTAATTGGTTTTTTAAATTTTCTTCCATTTTTAAGATTTTAAGGAATTTAATAAATATTTTAACACTTCTGAATCATTATGTTTTACATCAACATCCGGCAAAGTGGTTTCAACAACCGGCTTTGTGAACTCCATAAATAATGATTTTAACTTTAAAACTTCGGCCTCAATAGCAAATCCCATATCATCGGAGATTTTGCCGTTGCGAAGTAATTTTGATAAATTGTCGTAACGCTTGGAAACCTTTTCCAAATCAACGTTTCCTTTAACGTCTAATATTTTAGCTTGGTCATTAGCTGCATAAGTAACGGCGCTAATTTCGTAAAGTTTAACTTCGCTAATTTCGCGATAATCGCTTTTATTTTGTTTTTGAATTGGTAATATACCAACTGAATTTTCAGTTATAACGCCGCCCTTCATTAATTGAACAACATCAATACCCAATTGCGTTTTTGGTATTTCAGCAACGAAAACAAGTCCTTTGTCATCTTCATATAATTCAACCATCTTTCCGATTGGTTGATTCATATCGTGTTGGTATAAATATTTTACACGTTCACCATTTTCAGCAATTGTTTTTTTATAAGCGCCTTTTGAAATAATATCATTGTCGGAATCTTTGTTTCCAAAATATGATCCATAACCTTTAATTATTCCGGCCTTTTCGTCAGCATCAATTAATTCACCAACTGGCGCCGCTTTGTAAAGAATTGTATTCATAAGAAAAATTTTTGTAAATATACGGATTTTTAAATTTTTTGATTATATGTATATGGGTGTAGCAATATCTTGCCCTTTATCATCGACAATAATATCAATTTTCTGTCCATTTCTATTTTTAATAAATTTTACAGCATCATCTATATCCATATAAGTAATCAAAAAAGTTATGTCTTGATTGGTTTCTTTTTTATACTGTTCGCATAATTTTAAAAATTCTATCATTTTAATAATTTAAATTTAATTCATCAACCATATTAATCATATCTTTATACATTTCCGGATACATTGATTTAAATAATTTATTTCCTTGGAATCTATTTTCGTATGCGTGTGCTACAAATTCGTGCCATTGATTACTAACTTTTTTATAATATGAAACACCGTGTCCACCTCCGATTCTCTCTTTAGTTAATGCGCCGAACGTATCTTTAAGGGCGCCAATATCATCAATAAATTCTCTTGAATTTGTATATCCTAATTTTCGGCCTAATGTTTCAAATGATTGATAACTGATTCCGTTTATTTCGTCAAAGTATTTTTTTAAATTACTTTTATTTAAAACATCTTTTTTCCATTTATTAAATATGTTTTCTAATGGTTTTGCTGCCCTATCTTTTTCACCTCTAAATATTCCTCGAAATATCCAACCTCTTGAATCTGCTACAAAATGACCGGATTCGTGTATATAAACTCTATTTGTTAATGATGATAATGATTTTTTATGCATTGATACAATTCCGCCCGTATGATTTGCGTGAACTCTTTTTATATTTAATTTTTGTAGTTTTTTAAAATGTTGAAATATTGATAAATCAAAACCATCAAAATCATCAATTAAATCAACTATATTTTTTGGGACATTTGGATTTGTTGCTAAAATTTCATCAATTTTATTTTTAAAATTAGTTTCTTCAACTAATGAAATAGTCGAACCAATAGCAGAAACAAATTCACCTAAACCAAAACCGGTTGTTGATCCGCCACCTATACCAAAGTTAATATCAGTAATTTCACCAACTGTTTGCGCACCTTCTTTTGGAAATGGCGCTATACTACAACGGCAATTCACAACCTCGGCAGCCGGCCCGCTAGGATCACCCGGGTACATCATAAAAGAACCGCCAACCATAAACGGATCGTTGTAAGGTACTGGATTAGATGCGCCCGCTTCGGCGTGTGTGCTTCTTGTTCTGTCATCAAACGATGCAATCCATTCTTTCATCATTTGAGCGCCCGGAAATATAGTTGTCGCTGATTCTAGTGTTGCAAAGTTAGCCGCAGCAGTTGCTTCAGTACGAACTAAACGTTCAGATTGGTATCTTGAATAATTATTAAATTGATTGTTTAATATTCGTGCTTGTTCAACCGCGCCTAACGTCATAAATTCAGGATCAGACATCAAACGTTGTGTTATTTTAATTAATGTATCTTTTGCAGTTCCTGAAACTAAAACAACGCGTTGCGCTGCAACCGCTGAACCATAAGCGCCAAAAGAATTAATCCATTGGTCGATAAATGGGCCTGATTCAACGGCTTTTGTAGTGTATTTATCGAAACTTCTTGCATACCATTTGGCAAACTGCAATCCAATATTAACATATAAATCACGATATATTTTTGATAAATCAGTTTCGGAAAATAATAATTGGAAATTTGTTTGGCCTTCAGAAACAAACGATTCAACGCCTTTTTTATATTCCGTTTTATAGTACCGTTTAACCTTTGATAATTGACGGCGTTCGGCTTTGTCAAGTTCATTTTCAAAATCCCTTTGCCAATTGTCGCGATTTATTTTCAAACTTTTATTTTTTTGCTTTGATGTATTCCGAATTAGAATTGAAAGGCATATAATAACCGCCTATTTGGTGCGAACCATTTCCGCCCATTTCAATCGCTCGAAGTTCCGCATCGTTTTTTGTACTAAATAAATCTTTTAATTGTAGTTTATTTTCTTTAACCTCGGTTTTAATTTCCGCTTTGCTTAAAAACTTATTGACATCAATATCAATCGATTCAATAGGCGCATCAATGTCGTTTGGTTTAACCGGAATTAAGTTTGCCGGAATGTAGTAATCATTTAGCGTTTCATCTTCTTCATCAACACCATAATTCATCACCTCACGTTTTTCGTTTGGCGTTATCCACCAAGCTTTTGAAAGTTGATCCACTACCTTGTCGGATTCTTCTTGGAGTTCTGGGATGACTGTAAAATCAAACTCAATACAAAGTTTGTCACCATACATTGGCGCTAACCATCTGTTTAATTCATCTTTTATTTTAATTAGTTCAGGAATAACCGCGTTTTGATATAACGCTTTTTTGGCTTCCTTCATATTGTTGTAAGATGCCGAATCTGTATTGTTTAACAACTGAACCGGTACATTGTAGATATTACATAAATCTTTAACAGATGCGTTGTATTGCTCAATTAATGAAACATCAGTAGCGTTTAATCCAAAGTTAACCCAACTTAATTTTTTAGGTGTAATTATAACATCACCCGCATTATTAGAACCTTGAAATTGCGTTCTGAATTTATCTTTTAATTGTTGCGCCTGAACTTCATTCAAATCACCTTCTTCAGACATTAATAAACCTCTGGCCGTTTGGTTTTGCAGATACTTAACACCAGTTTGTACGGCTTCATTGTTTGTCGTTAATGAACGCAACCCGGCTTGTAATGGTGACTGCCCATAAAGATGCGATCCAGTACCATCATAGTAAGGGTTAAAATCTTTTATATGGCAAATATCTTGCGCATCGATTTCATAAGTTCCGTTGTATTGTATTTTATATTTCTGAACGGGTTGCATTATACCGCCTGAAATTATTTCCATTATTTGCGATGGCATTGCATATAGTTCGGAGTATTTACCAACCTTTGGGCCGCTTTCAGGCCCTATTCCGTAGATGTAACGATTACCAGTCAATTTTCCGAATGATATTAGTTCAGTAATAAATGCATTGTAAGATTGCGCCGGATTTGGTCGCTCTAATATTTTATGCAATTCAGTATCGCTTAACTCAATCAACGATCGCTTTTGTAGTAACGCCGCTTTTTGTATTGTTGTGCTATCAAATACGCCGCTTGTTAATGCCTTGTAACGCTTATAATCGTTTTTATTATCAATTTCATAAACTTGAAATGGAATTGTTGTTGCCGCTTTTGTAATTAAGTTAATAAGCGAATAAACTGTTGCGTTTTTTCTGTAACCTTCGGTAATAAAAGAATCATCATTTTCAGGATTCCAAACAATTGATTCACCAAGCCAGTTGTAAATGGCTTTGTTATAATTTATGTTTGTTAGTTGTGAACTTTTATTTATTATCGATTTGAATCTATCTAAAAATGAAGCCATATTTTATGAAATGAAAAATTTTCGTAAAAATACGAAATTAAAATTTGTTTTATACAATAAAGAAATTGTTGATTAAATTACGTTCAATTGCATACGATGTAACGTCAATATGTTCATCGTGTTTAGCGTTTGGAAACGTGCTAACTTGTTGGATAAACGCATCATTCCAATTGTCTTGAATTAAATAAACGCGGCCACCCTCAATGAATGGTGACGATGCGCGCGCTCTCTCTATTTTTGAATAACGAACAAAGTTTGTTTTTAATTCAGATACATTAAAATTTGTTTCGCGCCTTAATAATTGCACTAATGATTTTCCTGATGCTTTTGGTTCAACTAATATTTGAACAATGTTAACGCCGCACGATTTAACAAACGATGTAATAAACGATTTTAGTTCTGGCATTTCCAAATATTTATCAATGCTTTTAAATATGTAAAGATTATCACCGCTTTTCCCGCTGACTTGAATACCAGTTGGATCATTCCTAGTGTCTTTTGTATATGCGCCGTCAATATACATTTCAAATACAATATCGCTTGGCATTTCAGCGCGTTTAATTATTTGAAACCATTCTTTACGCCATTCGCCACCCTCTGGCGGTGATGGGATTTGTAAATATTGCCCGCTGAAAGTGTATCTGTCGGCTTGACGTATTGCCTCTAATTCATCAAATGAATGCTTTTCGGGCCACAATGGGTTGTTATTATCATCTAATGCCGGGAGTTTTAAATGA
>CBDICY010000038.1:0-38992 GCA_965277445.1 Saprospiraceae bacterium
GACGCTGAAACTGCCCGGGTATGGCAAAGGTTTCAAATCTGCCCCGGCTGAAGACCCACTGACTGTTAGACCAGGAGAGACAAGAGTAGTTACCTCCACCTACCTTCCCAGTCGTCCCATACGGCGTAGTTCTCACTACGTTCGGTGGACTGCCAAAGTTCTGAAAGAAAGAAGTGGAGAAGACAAAGGCCATTGGACCTTCAATTATCAAACTACCCTCCAACATCACAATCTGAACAGAGTGTTTGCGACACACCCCACTTGGATCTGTACACCCCAACAGTTTAGGACAGCTTTGGAATTCTCACCGAAGGATCTTGTTTGGCAGAGTTACCACAATCTTAGTGTTGACCCCAGCTTGTTCAGCAACGAAGAACCGAAACCCCTCGGGCTCCAAGCGCTGTACGTTCTCATTCTGAAATACGTGAAAGCGTGGTTAATGACAGAAACACGCAAGGAATAGAAGCCAAAAACATTATTCCAACCCGTCATCATCCTCAATAGGGACCTGTCATTTTGGGCACAGTTTTGCCCCTTTCGTATTTCGCCCCTTTTCGCCTTGGTTTTGATCGTTCGCTTTAATCTTTCGCATTGTTTCGATAAAAAATAAAACCTTTGTTGAAAAAACACAATAATTTATTCTGTAACTACATTTGGCAAAAATTGGCGGTTAATCGTTGTTTTCTTTGGTTTTCCGTTTTTGAGTTCAGTCGCGCACATTCTTTTCCATGTCGCGCCACAAATGCTGCCATCTCTCGCGTTTTGTTCCCGTTTTGACCGAGCGCTGCCATCTCTCGCTTCATCTGCAAAATAGAAAAAATGGCGACGCTTGAGATTTGTGCACGTGTGCGAACAGGAGTTGACAATTGTCGAGTTTTAGGATTAATTCTTCACTTCACTTCACTAATTCATCAATTCTGTGAGTACGCTTTTCATTGTTTTCTTTACCTTTCATACGGCGGTGGTTCATCTTCATAGTCTGGCGGTCTTGAGTTTGTCGAGTGTAGCCTTGACCAACACAAGTTTTCGCAGATCCGTCTGGTCTCTCTTTCTCTGCTTTTGACTCGCTCCAGTTCCATCTCCATCTGCACGATTCGCTTTGTATCTGTTGGTGAAAGAAAACAAAGCAAAATTTAGAGATCGATGTCAAAAATTGCGAACCCACATTTTGATTCTGAAGAGAGCTGAATACTTTGTCTAACTTCAATTTTTTCTTCTTCGTTGTTTTTGTGTTGGATCCAAAGAATCACAAATGATAAAAATAAGATAAAAACTGCCGTGCAGCACGTAAATATTTCAATTGTCGACACCATGTTTTCTTTGACGTCATTACCGAACACAAACGATTTGAGACTTACCTTCTTTTGATTTCTCGTTTGATGATTTTTTGTCTTAGTTTCTGATCCTGAACCCTTAGTTTCTCTAACATCTCGCAAACACTGGTTGGCAATAAGTTTTTCTTGATTTCTTTTTGCAGCATCTTTGATGTTTTCTTCTTTCTGAGGATTTTCATAATGATGCCTCACCGTCTGCCTTTTCTTTTATTTCTCGCGTTCAAACAAGTTTCGATGAATACAACCACGGGAGTTTCACGCTTCGTGGTTTGGTTTTGTTCAAACAAGTTTCGATGAATACAACCACGAGGGAGGTTTCACTTCTCGTGGTTTGGTTTCGGGAAATAACCACGCGAGTTTCACTTCTCATGGTTTGTTTCGCATCTTCATTGGTTTCACTTTAAAATAATTCATGACCTGGTTTGCTTTTCGTTTGACTTGTCCTACTTTAACTATTTATTATTCATGACTTGACCTCCTTGCACATTTTTGGGTTTTGAAGAAAAAAATAATGCAAAAATGCAGCTTTCTAGAATTTTATTTTTTCGTTTTGAATTTCTTTTAGAGTTTTTTTGACAATGTCGTCAACAAAACAAATTTCTTTTGTATTTTCTAAATTTGTATCTTTGATACTTTCATAGGGACCAAAAATGAAAGAATTGCAGTTGCAAAATAGGTCAAAGATGAAAGCAAATTTTCTTTCTTCGCTTTGGTTAGCATAAAATTTGTGAGTAAAAGTCATGATCATTTCAATAAGATTTTCTGCTGGGGGTATTTCTTTCAATTTTGATTCCTTATTTCTTTTTTCGCCAAAGGTGTCTTGCCATAATTCAAGCGATGCCAATTGATGATCCATGATAACAAATGGAGGAATTGTTCCCAGTTTGATTAACCAAGCTTTTTTTGCCTTCATTGTTTTCGTTTTTTTCCTGGAGGAGCCAAAAACATTTTCTCAGGCGGGTTTTTTTGGTTGTGGATCTCAGTTAGTGTTTCTTGCACAATCTTTGAAACAAAACAAATTTCATTGTAGGGTCTAATATCCATTGAGTGGCAACATAAAATAAGCTGAAAGATGAAATGCAACTTTCTTTTATTGTTTTGCCCTTGATAAAATTTGTTAATGAAAAGCCAAATCATTTCCAAAAGATCTTTTGTTTTGGGGAGTTCGTGTAAATTTTCCCCCAAACAAAAATTTTTTTCCCACAATTCTAGCGATTCTAATTGAAAACTCCAGAGATGAAAAGGTGGAATTTTTTCCAATTCAATCAAATACATTGTGGGTTCCATTTTTTTTGTTTTCTTTGAGAATGAAAACGAAATTTTCTCAGGAAGAGTTTTTTTGCGTTAGTTGCACAAATTTTCAGCAGCTGCGTCATTGTGGGGTTTTGTTTTTTTTTGCGCTTTCAGAAGCTGCTGGTTATTTGAGCTGTTAAATCAGCTTCAGGATTAGACGTTTGTGTCCACGTTGTTTGTGTCCACGTTAGTTGCGCAAGGTTTCAGCAGCTGCGTCATTTTGGGTTTTTTTTTGTGCTTTCAGGAAGCTGTTTCGGAATCATCACATGGTTGCGCGACCCATTCAACCAGCTTCGGGATTATTTAAAGCAGTGCACATCCATAAGAATGCAAGATACAACACGACTACACAACAATACTTCAACTCTTTCAAAAGTAAGTTTTCAATTTTCGTTTGTCCATTTTCTTTGCCGTTCGGTTTTTTTGTTTTGTCTTTTATCCATCAGTCAGACTTTCAAGGACTTCTCGATTGATTTTGTCAAAATCAGATAAGTTGACATTGACGCAACAATGCCGACCATCATCGTAATTTAGTGGGAAAAATACCTCTGGGTCAATCCAAAAGCAGGTGTCGTTTTTGTTGTGGGTTGGTCTTGCCGCTCGTTCTGTTTGGGTTTCTGGAGGAAAGTGGAGGTATCCTTCTTCATTGGAGTGAAAGATGAAATCATACCTGGGGAAGTTGTCAGGGTTGCAGCCGGAGTGAAGGGGACTTGGGTACACCAGATCAGGACAATGAAGAAAGTCCTCATTTTCCATGAGATCGCGCCAAGACATTTTTTGCCGATGCCATTTTCCATGTTTTCCTTGGACGATGGTTCTGAAACGGTATTCGTCTGAAGTACAGTGGGTTTCAGGGTTGCTGCATTGTCCGGTGTAGATTTGGAGTTGATCTTTGTGTGGTCCATTTTTCATTTCAATGATGAATTCTAGCCATTGGAAGAGAGTAGTTGATTGAAAGTTTTTCACAGCTTGATCCCAGTGAGTGCACAAATAAGTTTGTCCAAGATCCAACTGGATGCACACTTTTCCGTAAGAAGGTTCATTGGGCTCAAAGATTTGAAATGGAGAAGGGAAGATTCGTCTGCCTGGTTCGTTTCTTCTAGCAAAGTTTTTTTGCCGAAAGGTGCCACGTGCTTGTCCTTGTCTCAAAGTCCAGTTTTGTTCTCGCGCTTCATCGAACACACAGGAGTACGCAGCCGCTGGGAATCCTCTTGTTGGTGGATCTAGATTGGCTTTGTTAGGTTCATACATGCATTTGTCTGTGCTTATGTTGACAAATTTGAGCGCATCTTGTATGATTACCAAGGCTTCTATTTCTTGTTGTGTTGTTCCCAAAAAGCCGATTCGCGATTCTTCAAGAAAAGTTTTGGACACGCAAACAATTGGCTTGATTTGGGTTAATTCAGTTTTCCAACAAATGGTGCGGTCAGTTTCACTTCTTGGCAGTTTGAGATTGGTCAATGTTGCTTCGCGCAAAAACTGTCGTTGTCTGACGTTGGTTGTGAAAAAGGGCAGGGTGTATTTTGGGCAATCCAGGTGTTGTGTGATGGGGTTTGGATTGTCAAGTTGGGACTGTCCAAGTCCAAGTTTTAGTCTGGCACACTGATGCACTGCAATGTCATTTTTGCTGGGTTCACGCCATAAATTCCAAAGCCATTTGTTGCTTGATCTTGAGAATAGATAGTTTTGATCAAAGGAGAAACACCAGTAGTAAACAAATGCGTAGCGATACGTTGATTCTTGTCCGACGGGCACCCAGTTGGGAAAGTATCCGATGAAGCTGTGGTTGAAAGGATGTTGATAAGCCGGCACATCAAACATTCTTTTTTCACACAGTTTTTCTCGTCTTTCAGGCGCTTCAATGTTAATGCAATCTGCACCAGTTTCATAATAGACATGACAGAAAAGGCCGAGAGATTCCATGACACTGCTGCTCGGATGTTCTGCTGCGAGTTCACTTGTTGGCCACTCATGAATGTCTCGACACACACGTTGGGCTTCTGTGAAATTGTCTTCATTGAACCATTGCGGTGAACGAAATCTACACGCATTGGTTGAGCATACCAATTGTAAGCAGTGTGTGGATTTCTTCTTCCTACGACTCTGTCCAAAACATTGTTTCTGTTCACGTGCCTTCTCTCTCCTATTTGTCCAAGACGTGCTGTTTCTGAGCTTTCACCGGATTGTTCTCCAGAGTGTCGATTTCGATTTCGCCTTCTTGTTTGCACCTGTTCTTGTGAGTTTTCACCTGAGCGTCGCCTTAGTTCACTAATTTCTGGTCTTGGTATCAGTCCTTCTCCTGATTCTCGCCTCCTTCGTGAGTTTTCTCTCGATTCTGCCTCTTCTTCGTTGCTTTCTTGTTCTTGTGGTGAGTTTCCCAGAATTGTTCCTTCTTGTGTCACAATTGTGATTTCAGAAAATTGGGATCGTGGGAAGGGAGCACCACCTTCTGTTTGATATGATTCGCGCCGATTTCTGCTCAAGCTTTCCACTGCAGCGCATGTTTCAACTAGCGCAAACAGTGCCAGAACAAAGATGAAATTGTGTGAACCTTTCATGATTGCAATATTCATGAAAGCTCGCACAAGTTTAAAGCTAGCCTACCTTTTATATTGAATTTTTCTAGATCGTTTTTACATTCTCAGACAAAATCTGTCACTTTTCAGACATTTTACGATTTTGTTTTTGTCCATTTGCGCACACGATTTATTTGGAATGTAAAATTTTTTTCCCTCCTTTTGTAGAGTAGCTGACGAAAAGAAGATGTTTCTTCAACAACGTTTTTCTGCAGTGGCGATCTTAGGTGTGTATTGTTTGCTTTGGGGAGCGAAAAATTGTTCAGTAAGAAATATGAAAATAATTGTCGCTTTTTATTTTGCAGTTATTTTGGTGTGTTTAATTCCCACAACCGCCAATGATGATCGTGATGCTGCTGCTGCTTTTGTTCAGCGCGAAGAAACGTCTCAAACGAAAGTTTTGCACAAGGAAATTCAACGCTGCGAGACTTCAGAGAAGAGCGTCATAAAGTACACCTCGGGAAAAACGCAGTATGAGAAAAACGGTAAGTAAAGTTTTGGAGAAATTTGGGGAGGAGAGAAGTACCGGATTCTTTTTTTGTTGTTGTTGTTGAATTAATCGCTTTTTTGTTTTGCAGATCGATTTGTTTCTGATCCATCGTCACCTTTTGCGCGTCGCCCATTCGGGAGGGGAAATTTGCAGTGAATAATCGTAAGTATTTTTTTTTTTTTTTTTTTTTTTTTTGGTAGAAGAAATGAGTTTTGAAAAGTTTTAAAAAAATTGAGAGATTTTTTTGTTTTTGTTCATTTCAGATGTTTAACCGTCCACTCGGAAGATTCTTCGATTTCTTTTTTTGATATTATTCCATTTTGTGCCAAATGTTTTTTTAGAACGTCCAACAAATACATCACTTGAAATTTGTACATCTGATTTATTTTTTTGGGGGGAAAAAAGAGCATGGGAAAATATTTTTCGTCTCAAATCAAATAATATACACACACACACATAGATACATCAAACCAAACACTATTTTCAAAATCATACAGGTGAGACAATTACTTTGTCTTTTTGTTGTTTTTGGCGATTTTGGGCTCTTTTTCAACTTTGCGTTTTTTGTTTGAAGGTTTTTCATCCTTCTTTTTCGTTCCAGATCCGATTGGACGACCAGGCATTGAGATATTTTGCTGCGATTTGCTGAAGGCTGAGGGACAATGCGCAGGACAAAAGGTACACACTTCTTTCCGCCCGTTCACGTCATACGTGTCAGGTACTTTGTCAACTGTTTTTTCTATTCTCCTAACAAGTTGTCCCCAGAAATCAATGTGGTTTTTTATCACACGCAAACCGTTTTTGAATTCTTCTCTTTGTGCATTGAATTCGTTGAGAGTACGTTCCCCCACCATTTGACAAAATTTACCACTTGAGCAGCCAGTAACTGTGAACCCTTGATCTTCTTCATTACACTCAGTGTCACACTCTGATTCAAGTGTGAAATTTTCGTTACATTCTTGAAGTTTTTCCAAACTGCTCTGGAAGCAATCTGCTGCTTGACCTTCTTCTTCTTCTTCTTCTTCTTCTTCTTCTCCTCCTCCTCCTCCCACCTGTGACGTTTTCACAGGAAGAAAGTTTTCAACAGGTTGACAACATTCGCTTTCTTTGTTTTCTGCCAAAATTGATTTGATGATTTCTTCACCATCTTGATTTGACAGATTGCTGACTGGATTGAAGGTTGGATCCGTATTGTTTTCTTCAACGCTACAGCTGCCACCACTGTTGGAGCTTAGTCTTCGTACCATGCTTTTTCCCAGGTTGGTCATCATTTCGTTCGTTGGCAGATTGTTCAATTTTGACAGAAGTTCTCTGGTGATTTGAGCAAAGTCATTGTTTGCTGCAGATGTGTTTGCATTGCCAAATTGTTGATGACTGTTTGCAGGGGAAATAGCATCGTACATGTTTTCACGGTTTGTTGGGTTGTCCAAAATGTTGACATTTTGCTGCTTTTCGGTGTTCACAACATCGTTGGGGACAAAATCTTGTTGTGTTAGAAGATTTTGCAGATCGGCTAGTGGTGATGGGGTTTGATGCGTCAACACGTTCCTTTGTGGAGGACATGTTAGGAGTGGCGAATTTGGCTGTGCAGAGTGCGCGTCGGCGAATTGCGCGAGCTGTGGAGCTCGGTGTACGCTTTCTTGTGCAGGGTGCACAAACTGCGTTGGTGGGAGTGACTGCTGCGGAGACTGCGCGTGTCGCAACAAGGCCCATGGGGAGGAGGGGGGCTGAGCACAGAAGGTGGTGTTTGCCGATTCTGCCGTCGGTTGTTGTGGAGAGTGCAGCGGTGAAAAGTACCCACGTAGTTGCAATGGCGCGCTCACTAATTGTTGTGGACGATGTAGGTGTGGCGGCGGAAAGCGTTGACCACCTTGCGCATGCCATGAGGGCTGTTGCGTCAGTCGCACTTGTTGTGGGGGGTGTTGTAGGTTTTGATCCACTGGCGTTCTTGCTTGCGCTGTGTGGTTTGAAGATGTCTCTGCACCACCACCACCACCACCACCACCACCACCACCACCACCACCACCACCACCACCAAGGGTGATCACAGATGTTGCCTGTTGAATAAGTTGCAACGCTTGTTGAAGTTGAAATTGGTTCGATGATGAAATAGCACCACTTTGTACTCTATGCAAGAGTTCCGCCAAAGTGCCACTTAGTTTTTGTTCCATTCTTCCTTTTCAAAGAATTGAATAAGTTTTCGAATTTCGCTTGAAAATGTTCCTACGATCAATGTCACTTTTGTGGAATTTTTGTCATTTTTGCTTTTGACAAATTTCACTGTCGCAAATTTGTTGGGAAAAATGTCTTTCACTCTGATAGAAAATGAAATGTAAGCGTTCAACAAACCGTTTTGATCAATGACACTTTGGAGATTAACTAGATCTCCTGAAGATCCTCCTTCCTGAATAATGTTAAGGAATTTGTCCAATTGAAAAATCTTTTTCAACTCCGGAATAATTGTTTTCAAGATGTGGTGTGCAGAATAGTTGAGCTCCGTTTTCATGTGAATGTTGTTCACTTTCAAGTCAAAGTCATTAATTTTTTCATGAAGAATTTCTTCTTCAATAAATTCTTTCACTGTCTTTTTCCATTGTTTGCACGTTTTCAAAGTTTCACAAATGTTTTTCACCACAAAAATTGTCACATTTGTCCGTGTAACTGTAAATGTATTTTTCCCTAAACAAAACTTTTCCCTGTTCACAGATTTTGCTTCTTCATCCTCATCTTCAAGGTTGTATCGTCCTGACAAAATTATTTGATTAACTTTAAAGAGCATGTCATTTTTTTTGACATGGAAAAAAAGTTCTTTTTTTTTTTCTTTTTGCTAATAATTTTCTCAGGTTGACTTTCACTTTCGCTGGCCAGTTTGAAAATGATCTTAATTTTCAAAAAGTATCTCAAGCTGGAGTTTTGCAGCTGGGCTTGCTAAGGTTTATGACTTTTACGTATCTTTGAAGTGCATATTTTCTTGGGACAAACTTTCATTAAATTTTGACCTCTTTGGACTTTTCCTTTTTTCCCGGAAAGTTTCCTCAGGGCGAGTTTTCCCCGCCTGGTCAGTTTGAAAATGATGCAATTTTTGTTTGGCTTAACTGCAGACCACTGCTGGGACTTGGCGAGATTTACGACTTTTGGCGAACTTTGAAGTTGGCATTTCTGGGTACAAACTTTATACAAACTTTGACCTGTAGATTTTTTCAATTTTCTGGAGATAATTGATTTTTCATATTTCTCACACTTTCTTTTGCGCAATAATAAAGATTGAATTTTTTTTTTGCATTAAATGTGTTGGGAACGTTTTTTTTGGGGGGTGAAAATGCGATTTCAGTTGCCCTTGGCTGAGTTTCTCAGTGAGGGAAAAAAAAGTTGACCTGGTTTAGTTTTGTGTGTTTGGGGGAGCTCTCTTCACCCCCTCCTAAAGCTGGTTATTGATGCCTGTGATTGGGGGGGAGAGGTTGAACTTGCCCTGGTTTAGTTTAAGTTGACCTGGTTTACTTACATGCCAAGAAAGTTTTACATGAGCGAGTGCGCATGGTTTTCTTTTCTTATTTTGAGGATTGTGTTAAAATAAAATGTTTGTGGCTAAAAAAATTTTTGTTTCTTTGGAAAACGCAAAGTTTTGATGCCTCAAATAATTACAAAAGAAACTGCTTTGAGAGGCTGGCACGAAGAGATTTTTGTAACTCCAGATGAAAGTGATGCATTTGATTTGGAAAAAAGTATTGCCTCAACATTCCCCCTACTTTTAAAAATTACCAAAAAGAAATTTTCAAATTTAGAAAGACATTATGGTTTGCGTTTGCAATTACGTGTATTTATTAAATTAAGAAAGTTTTCTTTTGAACAACAAAGATATATTGAAGTCAAACAATGGTTTCCTAGTGATAGCGCTAAATGTTTTGACTTGTTACATATTAAAAAAAGAATCCAAGAAATGGTTTCTCAATGTTTAGCAAGGTATGATACTTTTGTCCACACAGGATCTGGTTGGATTTTGAAAAGAGTTGAAAAGTTTTCTTTAGCATTAATGCGTTTTAAATTGTTTTCAGGAGGTTGCAACAAATCTGTTTTGCCTGCAAAGCTAAGAAAGTCAAAAGCAATTATATCAGTGCCTCAAAGTGACTCTAACATGTGCTTTGTTTATGCAATAGCAATTGCTTTGTTGAGAAAAAGTAGAAATCCTTCCAGAAATTGCAAAGAATATCAACAATTAGTTCAAATTTTGCCATCAGTTTTAAAACATTTTCCTGTAACAGTAAAAGATGTTATAAAGTTGGAAAAGACATCTCCTTTTTCTTTTAATATTTATGGATTTGAAAAAGTTCTGTTTCCTTACTATATAACTGATCAAATAAAACTAAATCATTTTAATTTTTTACTTCACAAAGACCATTATTATGTTATCACAGATTTGGGCCCACTAGTTAGAAGTCATACACAAAACAATTCAAGAAAGTGTTTTGTATGTAATTATTGCTTAACTTATTTTAATACTCGTAAAAAACTAAAACATCATTCAGAAATGTGTTTTGGAAAAGGTAGACCTATTGAAATGCCAGGAGAAAAGGATAAGATTATGAGTTTTAAGAGTTTTTCCCATTTATTACCTGCTTCTTTTGTAATATATGCTGATTTAGAGTCTGCAATAAGTAATAAGGTTGCTAATTTAGATAGCACAAAACAAATATCTAAGCAGCCTCATCAAGCTATATCTTTTGGCACTTTGACTGTTTGTAGAGATGCGCCTGAGTTTTCATCAAAATCACCTCGTTTATACACAGGACCAAATTGTATTGCTGAATTTTTTGAGCATTTGAAAAAAGAAATGGATAGAATTAATGAAATTTTGAGTGTAGAAAATAAACCTTTAAAAATGTCTTTGGAAGATAACATGTCTTTTCAAAGTCAAAACAGATGTCATTTTTGTTTGAGAGAATTTAAAAAGTATCCATATTTGTATAAAGTTAGAGATCATTGCCATTTAAGTGGAAAATTTAGGTTTGCTTTGTGTTCCAGATGTAATTTAACATTTGCTAAAACCAGTCCTAAAATTATGATTATTTTACATGGCCTTTGTAATTATGATTCTCACTTTATTATTGACAAATTATACAAGTATTCAGATAAATTTTTAAAAGTGATTCCAAGGACAGGAGAAAAATATCTTTCTTTTTCAGTGGGAGATTTAGTTTTTAAAGATTCTTATCAGTTTTTAACGGAAAGTCTGTCTAATTTAGCCAAAAATTTAAAAAATAAAGGATTAGCTTATTTTAATAATGTCAATAGATATATTCTGAATAAAGAATGGAAATGTAGGATGTTGCAAAAAGGTATATTTCCTTATAATTATATTAAAGATTTAACTGTGTTGGAAGAAAAGTCATTACCAGCAAAAGAAATGTTTTACAATGATTTAACAAATGAGCATATTTCTGATGAAAATTATAATTTTGCTCAAAATATGTGGAAATTGTTTAAATGTCAAACATTAAAAGATTATTTGCATATGTATCTTTTAGCTGATATACTTTTGTTAGCAGATTGTTTTGAGAATTTTCGTTCCAATTGTATAGAAGATTATGAATTAGATCCAATTCATTACTATAGTAATGCTCATTTCACTTTTGATGCCTTTTTAAGGTTTAGCGGGGTAGAATTAGAATTATTGACAGACTCTAATATGTATTTATTTTTCTCTAAGGGTATTAGAGGTGGCTTATCCATGGTATCTTCTGAAAGATATGTCCAAGCAAATAATAAATACTTAGATTCATTTAATTCTCAAATAGAATCAACATACCTTATGTATTTAGATTGTAATAATTTATATGGAAAAGCTATGCTGCAATATTTGCCATATAAAGATTTTAAATGGGAAAAGCCGACAACAAGTTTAATAAATGAAATATTAAACACTCCAAGTGATGCAGAGAGAGGCTTTGTTTTGGAAGTTTCATTTATTTATCCCCAAAAGCTTCATGATTTACATTCAGATTATCCATTGGCACCAGAAAAGAAAATTATTACTAAAGATATGTTATCTCCATTTGCTTTAGAGGCTTTGGAAAGAGATAATTTAAAATTAAACAAGGCTGAAAAATTATTGGCTACTCTACATAACAAACATAGATATGTGCTACATTATAGAGTATTTCAGTTATATGTGCAGTTAGGTCTAGAAATTCAACACATTCATCACATTATTAGTTTTAAGCAAGCTCCTATAATGAAGGAGTATATTGAGCTAAATTCTAAGAAAAGAGCAGAATCTACCAATAACTTTGATAGTGATTTTTATAAACTTTTGTGCAATTCTTTATTTGGTAAAACTATGGAAAGGCCAGAAAATAAGTCAAAAGTTAAGTTAGTAAATAGAGTAGAAACATATGAAAAGTATGTTTCCAAGTTAAATTTTAAAAATTGTAAAATAATAAATCCCCAGTTAGTAGGTTTGGAATTAAGTTATCCTTCTTTAAAAATTAACAAACCTTTTTATTTAGGTATGGTTATTTTAGATTTGGCAAAGTTTTTTATGTATGATTTTCATTATAATGTGATTAAACCATTTTTTGGCTCAAAAATTAATTTATTGTACACTGATACTGATTCTTTTATTTATAAAATAAAAACTGAAGATGTGTATTCAGATTTGGCCAAATTTCCTTCAGGATATTTTGATTTTTCTAATTATGATTCATCTCATGGATTATATTCTGCTCAATTTAAGAAAGTTCCAGGCTTATTTAAAGATGAATGCAAAGGTAAAATTATAAAAAGTTTTGTAGGACTAAGAAGTAAGATGTATTGTCTTAAAGTTAAGGAAAATGATAAAGAAGAAATGAAAGAGATTAAAATTGCTAAAGGGGTAAAAAAGAATGTTATTGATAAAAACTTGTCCTTTCAAGATTATGTTAATTGTTTATTAAAATACAATCAAATGGAGCATGATTTTAAAACTATAAGAAGTGTAAATCATGATGTTTTTACTTCTCATCAAAGAAAAATTACATTAAGCCCTTATGATGACAAAAGATTTCTGTTAGATTACAATAAATCTGTAGCTTATGGTTTCAAAAATGTGTGCTGATAAAGTGTTTTTACTTGTACTTTTTTACATTGATACTTTGAAAAGAGTAGCTATGACATTGAAAGAAAGTTCGCCATTTAGTTTGTGGTCTCATCATCATCATCATCATCATCATCATCAGGTGTAAGAAATTCTGATGATGGTGGTGGTGGTAAACCTTTGCATGATTATAAAGCAACAATAAGATGTGACAAGAGTGATATTTATGTTAGAATTAATGAATATAAAAAGAAACCATATATGCATATAAGAAAGGTTTTAAAGGGGACTGGAAAATCTACTAGTCTTAGTTTAGATATTAGAGAATTTTATGATTTATTTGGCAATGGAGAATTGTTCAATAAAGAATTTGAGAATGCTTTGGACAAGATAAAAGCAGAATATGGCAACCAGGTTTTGGAAGGAGAAGAAGATGATACAACAAATTATGTAGTTATTCCACGATCTCAAAGGACTCGTGAAATAGAAGAAGCACAAAAGCAAATGAAGGAAAAGATGAAGCAAGAAGAGGAAGATTTTCGGGAATATAAACGTATGAAAAAATTAAGAGAAAGAGGAGAAAGGCAAAAAGCGAATACTCAGGAGTAAAGAAAAAATTCTTTCTGAGATAATTTTTATTTAAAAAAAGAATGACTTACAACATGTCTCTATGTAATTGGTGTCAAGATTTGTTAAACCCAAATGAAAAATATTTTTGTGCAAGATGTGCAGCAGTCTGTTTTAGAGTTTGTAAAACATGTTACAAACCATATCCTGATTCTAAATATTTTAATTTAAGTGATATAAAATGTAATTCTTGTTGCAAAAAAGAAATGAATAGAAGTAATAAACTTAAAGAAGTTAGCAGAAAAAAGTCAGAAAAATCCTCCTGAGAAGTTATTAGAAACTAGCTCTTGGCTAAATAAATTAGTAATAGTGAATAGAAATTTAAAAAAAAATAATAACATGGAATATGTTGCCAATGTTAAAACTAATCCACATTCTAAGAGTGTGCCTAATATCTTTTTTAATACCAGTAACACCAATGATTCAGGAATGTCTGAGCAATGCAGCCAATCAGATGCATCAATTAATTTGCCAAACATTTCAGAGATTAATAAAAAATTTCTCAGAGACGAACTTGTGCCAGATCCTGAAGAACAAGAAGCCCTTTATCAAGCAGAACTAGAAGACCAACAACGACAACAAACAGCACAACAACAACAACAACAACAACAACAACAACAACAACAACCAGTAGTAGAAGAGGAGGAAGATGAAGATGAAGAAGAAGAAGAAGAAGAGGAAGAGGAAGAGGAGGAGGATGAAGAGGACAAAGAAGAAGATGAAGATGAAGGAAATTGTACTGATGGTGTAGTAGATAATACAATAAATCCAAAGACTTTTTTAAAGAAAGAAAAGACAATGACACCTCTGGAAAGTTGGCTAAAAGTAGGAAAATGTAAAGATCCAAACATTGCAATTGTAAATCCTGTTAAAAGAAAAAGAAAACATGATATTGTTGATTCTCCTGACACTCGAGAAATAGTGGAATATGTAAAGAAACAAACTGAAAAAGAAAAAGGAAGAAAAAACAAAAATGTCCCTGTTAAAAAGAAGAAGAAGACCACTGCTATTTCTAAAGTTGACAGGGAAGAAAAAAATTTTTATACTCACTTGATGAAATATAAACAAAATCATCCAGAAGCTAAAATTGCTGTTTATATTTAAGATGGTTAAGTTAGATGTGGAAGTTGTTAGTGATGTAGATTTGAATTGTAAATGTTGCAGTAATAATAGTTGTGTGAAAAAGTCCAATAAATCTTGCTGTTGTTTTGAGTACTTTAGGTGTTGGGTTTTTAATAAGAGAACGAAACTAAAAGATGTCAAACTTGATAAAGAAAACAGCGACAATACCGTTAACAAATCTAACTCCACAAGAGATTGAAAATTTAAAGCAAAAACTTCTTAATTCAGGAAAAGAGAAAAAAAAGCCCCCTCAAAATCTTGCCAATGTTAAAGTAAACTTAAAAAGATTAACATCTCAAGAAATTCAAAATATGAAGTCTCAATTATTGGGGAAAAATGGGAGACCGCCCTCTCAAAAAAATCAAGATTTGCAGCAAAATCTTACTAATGTTAAAGTAAATCTAAAAAGATTAACATCTCAAGAAATAAAAGAAATTAATAAAAGATTACAAGAAGAGGCCAAAGGACAGGTAAAAAAGAAAGCAGTTAAAAGAAAGATAGTTGAATTGGCTAAAGTAATTCAAAACAGATTTTCAGCTAAAAGAGTTGATAATGTTTTAAAAAATATTTATTATACACCTTCTAATCCAGCATCTTATAGTTCTGCCAGGAAAGTTTATTTGGCTGCAAAAAAGAAAAATCCAAACATAACTTATTCTGATGTAGAAAAATGGCTTTCTCTTCAACCCACTTATTCTTCATTTAAACAAACCTCTAAAAATTTCCCACGAAGAAAAGTGTTGGTTAGAGGGATAAAACATCAATTTCAAGCTGATTTATTAGATGTTTTGAATTATAAGAAAAGCAATTTAGGTTACCAATATCTGTTGACAGTCATTGACTGTTTTAGCAGGAAAGCTGATGCACAACCTTTAAAGACTAAACAAGGGGAAGAAGTATCCAAGGCTTTTGTAAAAGTATTTAAAAATTTAGGAGTACCAAGAAAAATGCAAACAGATAGAGGTAATGAATTTTTAAATGTACATGTTAGAAAACTATTCAAGAAAAACAATATTATATTATTTCATACTAATCAAAATGTTAAAGCACAAATGGTTGAAAGATTTAACAGAACTCTAAGGGATAAAATTAAAAAACATATTTCAGCTACAAATTCTTATAATTTTATTAATGCTTTGCCAGATTTATTGACTGCATATAATAATTCAAAACATTCTTCTCTTCAAAAATTTAGTCCTAATGAAGTTAATAAAAAAAATGAAGATGAAGTTAGGAATATTTTATATGGAAATTATTTTAAAATGAAATTAGAAAAACCTAGATTTAAAATTGGTGACACAGTTTTAATAGTTCAAGAAAGAAAAGCTTTTGATAAAAGGACTCCCAGATTTGGTAAAACTAGATATGAAATAACTGATGTTGTTCATAAACACAATCCTCCTATGTATAGGCTGAAGAAAAAATCTGATAACACTGCTGTGGACAGATTAATGTATGGTGAAGAATTACAAAAAGTTTTTGTTGAGTTAGAATAAATAAAATGGATAAAAAAGAATGTATGGATGTTACTTTTCAACATCCTTTTAGATCAATTATAGTTGGTCCTAGTGGGTGTGGTAAGTCTACTTTTGTTAAAAATTTATTATTACACCAAACTGAATTATTATCAGTAAATTTTGACACTATTTATATATTTTTGGGGACTAGTATGGAAGAAAATAAAATATTATCTGAATTACAAGAACAATTGGGTGACATAGTAAAAATTATAGAACTTTCTAAAGTATATCCATTAGGTCTTAAAAAAAGTTCATTCAAAGAAGATTTATGCAAAATTATTGCAACTAATTCACAAAAAAATGCTCCTACTTGCATTATTTTTGATGACTTAATGAGTGAATTGGCAGAAATACAATTATTAGATGAAATATTTACAAAGTGGTCAAGCCACTCAAATATGAGTGTTATTCACATAACTCAAAATTTGTTTCACAAAGGGAAAGGAAATAGTTCATGTGCCAGTACATTATACAGAAATACACAAATTTTAGTTCTATTTAATTGTCCTATGGATCATACAACTTTAAGAATAGTAGCTTCACGTTTATCTAAAGGTAATAGAAGTGATATATTAGCTATGTTAAATCATGTTGTGTCTAATTTTAAGTATATAGTTATAAGAACAGACGCAAAAGCTGTGAATACTTTTTTGCAGTTTACTTCAGATTTGTTTGCTGATGAACCATTTCGACATTTTAAAGCTTTTACTTTGGAAAATTAGCCCCTGTGGAAAGGCTCCTTGTTAACGTATGTGTGTCAAAGAAAAATTTGGCCTTATCTTGGAGAAAAATGGAGCCTTGTGTAGATTATCAGCTATTTCCAACAACAACAACAACAACAACAACACCACCAACAACAACAAGCAGTATGTGCACAACACATGTATCAGCAGCAGCAGCAGCAGCAACAGCAGCAGCAGCAGCAGCAGCAGCAGCAGCAGCAGCAACAACAGCAGCAGCAGCATATGAACGTCCATCATTAGTAAAACTAAGAAAGATGAAAGATGGAGAAATTGCTCAAGATTGTGATGTTTATATTGGTCCTAAGATTAATAATAAAAATTGGCAATTGGAAGAATCAAAATGGAACAATCCTTTTCACTTTGCAAAAGATCCTAAAACAGGATTAAATTTTTACAAAAATCATATTCTGACTTCTCCTTTGCATATTAAATCACTAAGCGAGCTTAGTGGCAAAAGATTAGGTTGTTTTTGTAAAGATGTTAAAAACTGTCATGGAAATGTTTTAATTAAACTTTGGGAAAAACATATTGGAGCACAGCCTAAATGTAGTAGAATTACATCCAATTTATATTTTTTTAAAGGAGAAAATTCACCACTGTCTAGTTTGTACCGTTGTCAATTGCAAGATCCTGATACAGGAATAAAATTTATTTGTTTGGAACAGTGGAGAATTTATAAATTAGCTGAACGTTATTGCTGTGAAGAAATGTTAAGCTTTATTTTATCTGCCCAAAATATCCCCCAAGTAATTAGATTTTCCAAAATGGTGCAAAAAAGTGTTGATTTGAAACAAAGTAACACTCCCATCATTCAAAGAATGGCAGAATCTATTAAGCTTTTGTTTGACCTGTTATTGGAAAAATATGAACAATGTCCTGTTTTTGCTGAACATGTACATAATTTAATTGATGAGTCAGATCATGCCAAGATATTGTGTGAAGCTACCAAGAATAAATTTTGGAGTTGTGGGATGGATCTTGCAGAAATAAATGATATTTTCCATGATTTTATCAATCTGCAAAGTTTTGATTCGGTTTTCTTGGAGGGCTATAATGTTTTGGGATTTACTCTAATGTGGTTTATAGCTTCCATTTACTTCCAGGAAGAAGGAGGAATGGAATCTTATAAAGTGCAAGAATATAAACGATGTTATGATAGAGATGATAAAAATCGTCAAGACTTTATGGAACCAGATTCAGTTTATTTCCCTATTTTTAATAATCTCACTAGTTTAGAAGCCATACCCCAATTAGGTGCTCGATATTTATCAAGATGTATCGCCAAGAAACATATAACAAGACATTCAGATATAGATTATGTATTTTTTGGAGTTGATAATTTGATTGAAAAATTTAACACTTTCATGCAAGCTGTTGAAAGTATTAAGTAACTAACTAAGCCAAACACATGACATGCATGTTCGCGCGCGCAAAAAAAAAAAAAAAAAAAAAAAATTTAATTTTAAAAAAATTTTTTTTTTTTTAAATGGATTGAGTGTGACATTGTGTAAAAAAAAAAAAAGGTGCTTGTTCTTCCCTTGGAGAAAAATAAATAAATAAATCATTAATTTATCACTGATAAAAAATCTTTGTTTTTATTGCGAGCAAAAAGAAAATATATGAGTTCAGAAGATCAATTTTATATTTATTTACCAAGTAATGGTGATTCTAGGCACATTTATCCTGACAATAAACCTAGTAATTTTACTATTCCATTTGAAGAAGCTATTAATTTGAATTTAAGAGAGTGGGAAGTGGGCTTAAGCGAAATAACTATGCCCAATATGATTTTTAATATTCATGGAGATATGCGGAAAATTATTGTGGGAAATTCTAGAGCTCAAAAAAAGATGCTTATCCCAGCAGGTCAATATACAGCTGAATCATTTTGTTTAATGATGAATAAAATATTGAAACATATTTCTCTAATATACAAGGGTAATTTGTTGGAGAATAAGGAATATCCAGACAGTGGGGTTGAGGAAGGAAGATATTTTCATGAATATGAAGAAATTAGTATGGATTTATTAAGTCTTCCAAAAAGTCACTATTCTTACCCAGCTTTAGCAAAATTAGAACAAGAAGAAGAGGAAGAACGAAAAGAAGAAGCAAATGAAGAAACTGGAGAGAGAGAGTTATTGTTATCAAGAAAAAGAAGAAGTAATGGTAATGGTGGTGGTGGTGGTGGAGGAGGAGGAGGAGGAGGAGGAGGAGGAGGAGAAGAAGGAGAAGGAGGATGATGATGATAGAATCATAATGATACCAAACAAAAATATTAGACTTCAATTTGATTTTACCAATACAGATGCCTACAATGACAAAATGCTGCTGTATTATGCATATCAAGATTTTGAACAAGAGCAAAAAGAAGACATAACTGACAATGAACGAGGACCTGATGATGGGGATGCCCCACTTGTAAAAGGTACAAGATTATTAGCACGGCAAGCAGTTCAAGCTTTAATACAAAGAGATGCACAGTTTATGCATCCTGAACTAACTCCTGAAGGGCAAAAAGAAAGAAGAGATTGGATACTTAGAACAAGAGATAGACTAGTGAAAATTGCTGTAGGGATGAGATATGTCAATAGGAAAAATGATAAAGTTAGCTATGATGCCTTTACCCATTACAGAAAATGTAGAATCAGATTGATTTATAATGAAGTTACCAAAAAAATTAGCATTAAATTGAAAGAAGGACCTCTTTTTGATGAATACATTATATTTGAAAGTCCAACTTTAAGAGAATTAATGGGCTTTTCCTTTACTGATCCTCAATTATTGTCTCCTGAGAGAAAATTTGAAAATAAAAGAAAGGTTTACACTTTAACATACCCAACTGATTTTGATTTGTATACCAGACATGTCTATGTTTACACTAACATTGTGAAACATTCTAAAATTGGCAGTCATGATGCAGCTATTATTAGAGCTTTAGTTATTCCCGATAAAAGCAAGACAGATGCTATTTCTTATAATTATTCTATACCGCAGTACTATTCTTTAAGTAATAATCAAATTAATTACATAAGTATTGGTTTGTATGATGAAATAGGACAATCTATAGCTTTTGCCAACTTATCAGGTGTGTTAGTAGTCTTACATTTCAGGAAAAAGAAAAATTTAACAGCTGTAAGTCAGTAAAAAAATAAGGACTGAGGAAAAAATGAGGTGCTCATTTTTATATAGCAAAACAAGAAAAGAAAGATGAAAACAAGACTTCAAAGTGGTGCTTTGCATTCTATAAATTACACAGAACCAAAAGAAGAGGACGATATGGAGAAGGATGACGTAGAGAAGGAGGAGGAGGAAGATGAAGAGGTGGAGGAGGAAGAGGAGGAGGAAGAGGAGGAGGATGAAGAGGAGGAGGAAGAGGAGGAGAAGGAAGAAGGGGATGAGGATGATGAAGAAGAGGGTGATAGAATAGAAGTATTTAATCGCGAGTATGATGGAGGTCCTTTTAATGTCCAAAAAGTAAAAATTGTTCCTTTCTTTGTAAAAAGTCCAAGCCTAAATACTTATCAAGACCACATGAGTTTGCATAAAAAAATGGAATTATTTAACAAAGCTAAAAGACCAGACATTAAAAAAGCATTTTCTTTTATTGAAGATTATTTAGTATATAAACAAAAATCCAATTCTAAAAAACTCACCAAACATTTAATAAATTTGCAACATGTTAAAATGGCTCTTGACCCTGAAAAAAATGAACTAAAAGATACTCGTTATCAATGGTATGATAATGGTAATTCAAGTGAGTATTCAAATATGTACAAACGTAAATGCCTGTACAAATCATGGGATCATAAAAAAAATCCAAAAGAAAAAATTAAAGATCCAAAAAAAAATCATAGAGCTAGAATATTTTGCCACAACATTTTAAGGAGGTTAGAAAATAGGGGACGTTATTAAAAGGGGGGAGGGGAGAGAAAATTATGCTTGAGGAAAAAAAAGGCAGGCAAAGGAAAAAAATGTTGAGATATCAAAGTTACCAAAAAAAATGAAAAAGAGCAAAATCCAAATTAAAGATGATTTACATAAAAAATTTCCTAATTTAAGTAAAGAGCAAATTAAAGCACTTGAACATGTGGTAGGCATTTTTTTAGATAAGTGGGCAGCTAGATAGCATCCATTCAAAAAAGCATAGTGCTAAGCCTTTAAAAGTAATAAAAATTCTGCTTGATAAAAAAGCACTCTTAGACAAAATTTTTAAAAGCTAGATCTACCTAAAATAAAAATGACTAATCAAAAGGGAGGATTCCCAATGAAAAATTTTTCTTTAATGCAAAAACATTTTCCTACTCTATCATATATTGGAACAGCAAAAGTCCCAAGTAAACAAAAAAAAGCATTAATTAATACTTTAAGTAAAGAGCAAATTAATACAGTTGGACATATGATAAACAATTTTTTAGAAAAGAGAATACCAGTTAATGAACAAGCTATGAAAAGGCTAAATAAAGATAAAAAATATTTATATGGTTTAGTTAGTAAAAAGGTACCAGTTAAAACTAAGAAAAAAATTCTTCAACAAAAAGGAGGATTTCTTTTAGGACCTATTTTGGCAGGTTTACTTCCAGCTGTTGTTCCTTTAGCCAGAAAAGTGTTAAAAATTTAAGTTGAGGAAAATTTTAATAAATCTTTTTTGTAAAAAAAAATGAAAAAAGAATCATTTAAAGAATGGTGTATTGTTCCAAAAGAAATATTAAATAGAGAAAAAAATAACACAGAAGATGGGAATATAGAGGAAGAAGAAAATAATATGAAAGGGGGCAACCTTTTAGCAGAAACATTGCAAAGAAAACATTTGATTCCAAAAAGATATTTATTAGGGAAACAGCTTTATTCTGATGCTAAAAAAAGAAGAGTCAACCCATTTAATGAGGGCAGAAGCAATAATAATTCTTCAAGTAAAAATATTTCTGAATGGTTTCGATTAATAGATCAACCAAAAGTAAATTATTTGTTACAATATATTAATACCAAATTGCCAGGAAGAATTAAATGGGATGAGAATTTCAATATAAGTCTAGATAATGTACTAATAAATAACAGCAGTATTATAGATATTTTAAATTTTTTGTATGCAAATGGCAAATATTATGCTTCTCAATATCCTAAATTGGCTAAATATAACGGTGATACTTATGGTATTCCCAGAGGGATCATTGAATTTATCAATTTACTAAGTTATTATGGTCAAGATGTAATAGAATATTTTCAATTTAACAAACTAAGACTAAAAATTATGCTTGAATATTTTTTCCCCACCACAGATGGTGATAATTGGATGGATGGTTTAAATGGATTATTTGATAATTTAACTCCTCCTCCAAGCCCTCCTCCACCAGCACCAGGTCCAGCACCAGGTCCAGCACCAGCACCAGCACCAGGTCCAGCACCAGCACCAGGTCCAGCACCAGCACCAGGTCCAGCACCAGCACCAGGTCCAGCACCAGCACCAGGTCCAGCACCAGCACCAGGACCAGCACCAGCACCAGCACCAGGACCACCAGCACCAGCACCAGCACCACCTCAAAACCAGCAGCAGCAGCAGCAGCAGCAGCATTGCCTGATCCAGCAGCACCAACAGCAGCACCAGCACCAGCACCAGCAGCAGCAGCACAAGCAGCATTGACACCAACTACACCACCTCAAAATCAGGCACAGGCAGCAACAACATCAACAGGACAGTCTGCAGACCAAAAACAAGCAGATGATTTAGCAGTTGCTCTTTTGTTAGATCAAGTAGCACAACCTTCTGGTGGAGCAAGGGGAGGAGAAGATACAGATTACACAAGTGATAGTGCTACTTTTTTCACTCCTCCTTCAAAACAAGATAAGAAAAAGTCCAAAAAGAAAAAAAAGAATTCAGGTACTAAATCAGATGAGGATGATCTAGATGATAACGTTCTTGCTGCTCCTAACATGGCAGCTGCAATTTCTTTTTTACAAAATCAAAGATCACCTGTTCATACAAGATCTAAATCTGGTATTACTAAACCTCGAAATGTATCTAATTAATTATTGCTGTGGAAAAATAAAATATAAATAAATACAAATTAATTTTGTTATAATTTTTGTGTAAAAAACAAATGGCTCGATTAAGAATGAAAAAAACGCCTGGCTTATATGCCATATATCAAAAAGGAGGTGCATTTAGTGGTCCTGTTTATAGAGGGAGAATTCATAGACATGCTGGCGGATTTAAATTACCAGGTTTGGGATTTCTTGTTAAAAATGTTATTGCCAAACCATTAGCAAATCTTGGGAAACAGCTAGGTAAAAAAATATTCAAAACAGGTGTAAAAAATATTGGGAAACAGATAGGTAAAAGAACACTCAAAACAGGTGCAAATGTTTTATGGGATACAGTCCAAGGTGTATCCCAAGGACAACCTATTAAGCAAAGTCTTAGAAGGGGAGGTAAAAAATTGTTGGGAGATGTTATTAATATTGGGAAGGAGGAAATCTTAAGTGGTATAAGACAGCAAAAAGGAGGAGTGATATGGAGGAGAAGGAAATACAGAAATAGAGGGAAAGGTAAGGCAAAAATGCGAGGTGGAAGGCTAGGGAAATTACCCAGAGAAACTTACACAACAATTGGAAGAAGAATGACCACAAATGTATTTGGCGATTAAAATTTTTTTTAATATTCCCTGAGATACATTACAGTTTGATAAAATTAAAAAAAATTGAAAATAACAATGGCGAGTTATAATCCTGAAAGTGCATTACCAATAGATGATGGGGAGGGAATTGAAGCATTAACTAATGATATTGATTTACATTCAACTTTAGCCACTCAGGTTGGTATTATTGGGGAAGAAGAAAGAGAAATATCTCCGGATAATTCACTTGATTCAAGTAATACTATAAATTTTACCATAAATTCTTCTTTAAATTATTTAATAAAACCTGAAAGTATATTTTTATGTGGTACTTTTAAAATTACAGATGGAGAAGGAAAAGATATTCCAGATCAAGTTTTGCAAAATGGCAACATGATTCCTAATCCTGCATCAAGAGTTCTTCCTGTAAATTATACTCCAGGAACTGTTTTTAAAAGCTGCACTGTAAAACTTAACGATACAGTTATTGAAGAAGGAAATACTTTGCATGCCTATAGAGCAAACTTAGAAGAACGTCTTTTTCAAAATGCAGCAGTTAAAAGATCGCAAAACTATTTAAGAGGATTTATGCCAGATAAAAAAGCTTTTGAAGATTTATCAAACGCTGATAAAGGCCAAATTTGGGCTAGAACTGACACCCAGTTTTGAATATGATAGTCTTTTAGGAAATGTTTTTAATAGATGGGTTCGATCAAAAAATAGCAAAGAATATAGTTGCATAACTCCTTTGCATAATGACATTTGTCAACAACCTAAATGTTTGCCTCCAAATTCAACTTTAAGTATTTCTTTTACAAAACAAGATATTCCAAATTTTAATGTATTATCTGATAGTGGAGCTCAATATCAAATAAAAATTGTTCATCTAAAATTGAAAGTACTTTACAAAAAAATTGATCCAGATATTTTACAAGAAATTATAGATGTTAGTCGCAAAGGCAAAAAATACAGGTATCCCATAAGTAGAGTAGAAATGTTACAATTCACTAAACCTGCTAATATGACTGATTTAAGTGAAAATAATATTTTTAAAATAAATAATATTGCACCTAATAGATTTTTTGCTGTTTTTGTAGAACAAAATGCTTTTGGAGGAAATGCAACACTAGATCCTTTTAACTACAAGAATATTGATATTAGAACTTACAGGCTGGTAAAAAGTGGAAATGAAACAGTAAACTCTATTGTTAACTGTAATAGAGATAATTTTGATTTTTATGAACCTGTACATTATTTGTATAATGCTGTTAATCTTTTACCACAGGCAGAAGAATCCCTTGGCATAGATGTCAATAATTATGCTGAAAGAAACTTTATTTTAGGTTTCAAATTAAATAATACTCATGCTTCTCCTTTAGAATTAAGTGACTTGCCTGAAAAAACATTTTACTCTCTTGATATTAGGTTAAAAGCAGGACATGGCACACCCTTAGCTATGATTATTTATGCTGAATATGATGCTGAAATTCTAGTTGATGCTTATGGAAATGTTTTAAGATCTGATAATGCATTGGCATTAGGGGGACCAGCAATTGTGGTGCAATAATAATTGGAGGGAAAAAAAATGAATTCTGAAGAAATTGATCTTCTTTTAAAGAAAAATTTGTCTGATGATAAAGAATATTTTGGTGGTGTTTTTGCTTCAGATACACTGCCTAATCCTAAAAAAATAACTAAATTGAGTGCTTTTGTTGTTAATATTGACCCTTCAACTAAAGCAGGGAGTCATTGGGTAGGTATTATAATAAACCCCCTTCAGGAAAATATTTATTTTGACAGTTATGGGTATAAACCATTTGTAAAATCTATCCAAGATTTTTTAGGAGACAGATACATCTTTAATGACCAACAACTGCAACATCCTCTTTCAACAACCTGTGGTGAATGGTGCATTTTTTTTATTTTGTGTTATTTAAATAAACATAATTTATCGTGCATTAAAGACTATTTTAAAAATAGTCCTGATCTATTACTAAATGATTATGCTGTCAACAAATTTGTAAATCGCATTGGTGGAATGAAAAAACGAGTAATTAATAAACAATTTTTAAAAAGTCAAATTGCAAAGCAAATGAAAGAAAATGTGAAAGAATTTGTCAAATAAAAATAAATATTGTGAATTTTATACTTTGTGTTTGTTTTAATAAAAAAGGTGTAAAAAAAATCTGCTCCGAAAGCAAAAGCTCAGAAATTAAAAAAAAACTCGACGTGTTCTCCAAATATTATTGCAAGCTACTAAGCGGATACAAAAATAGGTCAGTTTGACCCAAAAACTTAACACGAAAAGTTCATGCGCAAAACTCGCTAGAAAACTCAAAAAATAGGTCAATTCGCGTCCAGGAAAAAAAAAACGCGCAAAAACTCGGGGTGTGAGCATAAAAATAGGTCAGTTTGACCCAGAAACTGAAACTAAGTGAGTAAAAATTGGTCCTGAGGAAAAGTTGAAGGGAGGTACTTTCGTCAACTTTCTCATCCGTTGAAAAAAGATGGCATTTGGAGAATTCATAGCTTCAGGAGATGTCTTCCCAGAAGGAACTTTTCCTTTTCCTCGCGCAACAATAGATTTCTTCAACAATGAACCCGCCCTGATGTTTCAAACACAAGAGGATAATGGAGAAAAAACGCTTGTCTTTCGTGAAAAAGGTCAAAAGCCAGTGGTTTTTGAAGGAACGAGAGAAGAACTCGAAAGCATGTTGGAAAAATATCTGAGTGATGTAACAATCACTGATCCAACGCCAACATCAGGAGGTCCATATTCAGACTTTCCTCACCGTAAAACACTAATTGACAAATTGATGGCGATAATCTTTGATGAAAAGGACCAACTTCCGTCGCAAACAGAGCAAACTTCAGCAGCAGCAGCAGCAGCAGACCTTCCCGCGCAGGCAGGGACGCCCTCAGCAGCAGCAGCAGACCTTTCCGCGCAGGCAGGGGCGTCCTCAGCAGCAGACCTTCCCGCGCAAACAGGGCAGCAGCAGCAGCAGCAGCAGCAGCAGACCTTCCCACCCAGCCAGGAGCGCCCTCAGCAGCAGACCTTCCCGCGCAGGCAGGGGCGCCCTCAGCAGCAGACCTTCCGCCGCAAGCAGAGCAAAATCCAATAGCAGATCTTAACATTTTGCTGGCAGACATCGCGGCAGATTTTCATAGTCTCAACGAAAACATCGACAACGAAGTGATCAATTTCAACGAAAAGGAAGAAGTGACAATCAATCTCAACGAAAAGGAAGAGCTCAACATCGACAGCGAAGTGACAATCACAACAAGTGCTCCTCAGCCTGACACAGTTGCTCCAACTGTATGTCGTCCTCCAACACAAAAAGTGGTTACCAATGTCCACATTTGGACCTCCCCTCCGCCTAATCCTCCACCTCCTGGATCCAACCCTCCCAGAGCTGGCACACCCTTTCCAACGAGCGGGGAAACGGAGAAACTCCCATTTGAATTTGTGGGAGCAACTTTAACATATCCGCACCCGCATGTGCCAGGCGACAACTATTCCAACAAAGTTGTGCACACACTTCACCCAGCCAAAACCTACCGCCTGCCTCCAGGAAAAACCACCCAGGTGTACTTGGGTAAATACCAGAGCCAGGTTGATCATCCAACTCTGGTTTTTGCCAATGAGGAATACCTGGGAAAGCGCAAACTGAAACCCAAAAACTATCCAAAAGTAGTTGAAGGGCGAAAAACAGTTCAGCTCTTCATGGATATCTACAACAACACCAAAGACTTCCAGCTTCTACACATCAACCAACCAATTGGCACCTGCTTTCTCGTTGGAGGCATCCAAACCACCTTGGAGAAAGTGGTTGAGCAGCAATTTCCAGAGCCAAGCAGAGATCCGCGAATGAAAAGGCAGCAACACTATCACTCAAGATATCGACCCTACAGAGGCAGAGGCAGAAGTAAATATTTACTGATAAAATTTTTTTTCTTACATAAAGCAAGGAAAAAAATGGCAAACAATACAGAACAAGCTTTGAAAATGATTAAAATACAAAAAGTAAATACAGAGAATTTTTTAAAGAGATATATGTTGCATACAGATATTTTAAAGAAATACAACTCTCTTCTTTCTTTTTCACAGGGTACTGAAGACAAATTGGCGGCGATTAACTTCTTGAAGAATCATTTGGATAAAATCGACAAAGAAAGTGCAAAAACTTTGGAGCGGAGCAAAAGTGCAATTTTTTGGCAGGAAAAAAACGTGAAGGAACTGAACAGAAAAAAAAAGTGAAAACACCAGCAGAGGAGAGTGAGCAAGAAAGGTAATATAATGCTTTCTGAGGAAATACACAGTTTCTCAATTTCAAAAAATGGAATTCACTTGTACAAAATATATTGCTGATGCTGATGAAGTACTTAGATTATTGTCTTTTAGAGGAGCTAGAGGCTTTGACAAAAAAATTTCCTGTACAAAATTAGTTAAAGCATTTTTTAGTTATTACGCGCCTGGAATTGTTAAATGTTACGAGTGCAAATTAATGCTTCAAAAACTGAGTCCTCAAGATAACTTTTTAGCTGCTCATAAATATTTTTCGCCAAATTGTAAACATTTTTTGAACGAAAATGGGGTCCAAAATTATTAGCTCTAACAATGATTTGGAAAAGATTAGAGCTGAATATCTGGATTTAATAGCTGAAATTAGACTCATTCTTGCAATGTTAGAAATTGAGAATGCATTTATCGCATATTTGTGAAGATTAAAAATGTATTGTATCAAGAGAGAGGGTAACACCTCTTTTTGTGAAAGCTTGACGTTGATTAGATTAGTTTGTGTGAGAGGGGAGCAATAACCCTCAAAAAAAAGTGTTTCTTTGACGTTAATAGATTTTTCTTTAGTTTTGTGTGCTATTTTGAAATAAAGTTTCGTTCAAGTGTGATTCAAATCAGTCAGCGCTTATGTTTACATCGTTTTGCAAAAAAGATCGGGCGAAGAGATAAAAACTATCAACACCGTGTGCCATTAAATCAGACAATTAAAACAATGGCAAGAGGGAAAATAGGGCAAATCCACACAGTCAAACCTGCAACTTGTTACAAAATGGGTGCGATTTGCTGCAAGAGAGAAAATGGAGAAAATGAAGGGGAGAATGTAGAAGAATTCTTTAATTGGAAAGAGAAAAGTAAGTTTTGACCACACTTTTATTCAGCCGAATAAAAAAAATGAAGTAAATGCATGTTTCCAAACAGTGCAACACAAGCATTCTCTTTTTCTGGGGTAAAAGGAGCAACTGAAAAAAGGGCGTGCGAGATGGAAGGAGCAACTGAAAAAAGGGCGTGCGAGATGGAGATGACGCCAATTGAAGAAAACGAAGCAAACTGGGAGGCGCACCCTGTGACTGGTAAAAAAACTTGTGAAAAAAAATATGATGCGTATGAATAACATGGAAGAAAACGAATTTTTTTTTTCCAACCGTAAAAACATTTCTTTCCAGAAATCACAATCACTGAATTCGCCATTGCGTCGGCCAAGAAAGCTTTACAAATGGCCCAAACAGATGAAGAAAAAAAAAGAGCGCTCGACCGCCTTCTCCGTAAGTGTACACACACACACACACACACACACACACACACACACACACACACACACACACACACACACACACACACACACACACACACACACACACAGCTCAAACAGGCTTTGAGAATTTTCACACACTGAGTTCGCAATTACTTCAACAACACAGCCAGACAGAAAGAAAGAAACTCGCACTCTCTCTCTCTCTCTCTCTCTCTCTCCACAAAAGACAAACTTGCACACACTTGCTCGCTTTCTCTTGACAATTGCACATACCATCACAAACTCGCACACTCAAAAAATTTTTTTTACCAGGTCTGATGCGTCTTGCCAACGAACTGGAGGGCAACGAACTGGAGACAGAGGTCTAAAACGGAGTAAATAAAAACTGGTTTTTCAATTTCTGGATTACGCACATCGCATGCTTGTAGATATTTAATTTGGCTCTGCTGTCATAAATCTTTGAATAAAAAATTAACTCTGAGAAAAATCTCCTCTCTCTTTCAAGTTAAAAAAACGCAACTTTTATTCAATTTCAAACAACAACAAACAACTTCGGACTGGTGTGAGAGATTTTTTGGGGAGACAAATCAACAATTGGCAACCTTTGAACTCAAAAGCTTCAGTGTCATCATTAGTGAGCGGATTTTCCACTTCAGTGTCATCATTAGTGGGTGGATTTTCAACCAACTTCAAGAAGAAAAACAGCAGACCATTTCGACAACGAGTTTAAACAGCATCATTGGCAGTGTTCGGACCTTTTAGCCAACTTCGGAAAAAAAGCGGCAGACCTTTTCATCAGCATTCTGAAAATGGACAACATGGACACATTATTAAAAAATGTTTGTTTCATTACAATTGGTTTAGCTCAAATAGCCAACATAATTTTCCTTCGCACTCTGATGCAAGATCTTGACAAAGCAAAAGAAGACATTCTTTATCTTGAAGATAGATGCAGATGCATCGAATCACGAGAGATGTGTAGAAATTGAAAATAAATTTTTAAACATTTACATTTGTCTTATTAATTGCACACAAACGGGAAAAAATACGCGTGAGCAACACAAAATAGACCTGCGGTGTAAATACGACTTTTAAACATGATAGTAATATTGGCGAAAAAAGATCTTTCTGTTAATCAAGCTGAGGCCCTTTTTTCTCTCTCTGTATGCTTTAACATTCATGGAGATGGAATATAAAGATATCTTGAATGAAAATATAAAATTAAAATCTGAAATCACATGCATTGTGTGTCGAGATAAGACAAGAAATGTATTATATTTGCCTTGTAATCATCTATTGACATGTAACTATTGTGGACCATGCTTGATCAATTGTCCACTTTGTCGTAAACAAGTCAAATACAGAATCCGTGTTTATCCTGCTTGGGATCTTGATGTCATCACATACAAAAAATAGAAAAAATAATAAATTTACCCAAACTAATATATTCCCTGGATCTTAAAATATTATAAGCAAGAAAGCTGTGTAAAAATAGACCCTGAGGATGCCATGTTTGAAAATCAAATAAAAAAAATGTCTATGGTTTTTACTGATGTCTCTCCTGAGGTCTACATGGAAAATATGATACCAGCATTTTGGCGAGTTAACCATTTATTAGAATTAAGCATAATCAATTGTGAAACATGTGAAGAACTTATTAAGATGAAATGGGGTGATCTAGAAAAAACAGAAAAGCATTTTAAAGAATGTAAAAAAGAATACTCAGAAATTTTGGAACTTACCAATCAGTTCAATTTAATTTATATGCATAGAAATACTCAATGCAATTGTTGTCCAACACATTGTCCTATATTGCCAAAGTATAATGAAGATCATAAGCAGAAAATACAAAAGTTAAATATAAAGATAAAGGAAAAATATAATTTGCTTAGAAAAATCTATACTGAGGGTAAAAAAGATAACTGAGAAAACAAAAATTTAAGTTAATATAAAAAAAATGAGTGAAATCAAAAAAAGAAAAATAGATCTTAGTTCAAAAGAGCAAGAATTACACATCAGAATACCTAGCTTAAACAAAAAAATTTACATGTATCCAGACTATTGCCAACTATTTGAATTATACTTGAAAAATTTTAATTTGCTTAAACTAAATAATAACCCAATTATAAACATCAAATTACCTCAAATGCAAGGGATTATAAATTTGATTAAAATTAAAATTTTAGATGAACAAGAAGAAAGAGATCAATTTTTTAAAAATGTTAGTGAAATTTACTATCAGAGAAAAATACCTGACAACTTTAATTACAAACTATTCAATAAAATTGAAAATGTCATCATTGAAATTCAGGATACCTATTACAAAGCTTTAAAAGAAAACAATATTTACTGAGAAAAAGAAAACAAACCAACTAAAAGGGATCAAAATGTATATTTCAATTGAAGGTGCTCCTTGCACTGGCAAAAAAGATCTAATTTCATGCCTAACCAACATGTATGATTGTCATAGTCAAATAATAAAAAACTATATCTTTGAACAAAGTGTAAAATGGCAGGAAAAAGGAGGGCAATATGTCTATAACCCTATGAAAGAAATGAAATATGATGAAAATTGTGGTAAAATTGTCAACCTCTTACCTACTCAAATACATATTACAAAAAACATCTGCAAAGAAACAACTTATTGCCATAGTAGTGATAATTCAATAATCTTTTTAAACTTAACTCAAAACTCTGTTTTGCCTTATATTAAACTATTTAGCCAAATGGAAGAAATCACCAATTGGGAAAAAGAGTTACTCCTTGATGAACTATACAAAAGTAAAGTTACTTACACTCCTATAGAACCAGACATCACTATTTATCTTGATATGGCAGCAGAGCCATGTTACATTAAATATCTTAAAAAAGACAAAAGTAAATTCTTAACATCAAAATATTTTAGCAGACTAATGAAAATATACCATGAGGAAAGCAAAAAAAAGCAAATTAAATATCTACGTAATCCAGAAATTGAAAAACCAGTTTTTATTTTACCCATTCAAGAAAATGACAAAACTGAAAACATTGCTATACAGCTTAAAGAAATACTAAAAAAGAACAATATTTTACTCAAAGAAAGAAGCTGACTTATAACACACAAAATTCCTTATTTCTCAAATAATGGTTTAAATGATATCATATTTTGTCTTTAATCCTCATGTACAACACAAATAATGAAGACGCTGAATATGAATATTGCTATTGGATGGATAGATGTTTTGAAATACAAAAAGAAATAGAAGAAACAGAAGAATTAAGAAAAAAAATAAAGAAAATGCAAAAAGAACAAAAAGCAAAAATAGGAATTAATAAAAAACAAAATAATCACAAAATAAGCATTGAGATATCCAATCCAAACCATCCCCCACAAATCCCAACAACTAAAATAAAAAAATGTTAATTACAAGAAAGAAAGGTAGAATGCTACAACTGTGGTACAAATTCATTGGAAAAGAGTATTTTGATTATGAATTATCTCTTATACCTGATAGTTTATTAAAAGAAATGTGTATATGTCTATTAAATGCATACGAAACTATAGAAAAGGGTTTGAAAAACATAATGGAAAATACATGTGAGAATCTAATGAATTTTCTTGATTCTATAAAAGACTCTTTAGATCCAAAAAAATCTCTATATAATGACACTTTAAAATTTGAAATAGAGGGCAGATTTTTTTACTTTAAATATACAGATGAAGAAAAATTTTGGTTAGAATTAAACACATTATTGGAGAAACTTGGCATTGAAAAACCAACAGAATATGAAAAAGAAGAACACAACAAAATGATCACAAAATGGGCATTGAAATATCCAGACCCAATATATGAAGATGAGCGAAAAAAAATAAAATACATCTTCTAAATACAAAATGAAATTTTTCCCATGTCACACACTTTTAAACTATTGCTTACCAAGCAAATTACGAAAAAACTCGCCATATCCTAATTTAAATGAAATGTTAAGACAGCTTAACAACTTTACCAACTATCAACATCAAACACACTTTTTAGTCAATTGGGAAATGATAGAATATTTTGTTAATTTAACTTGCATTGGTGAAAATTTACAAAATCAAATTGAAAAAGAAAATCTATACACAACCTGGTTTTATATAAGTTGGCTAATTTATGTTAATTTAAGTCAAGACTCAGAAAGTAAAGGATGGTTAGATATTGAATGGATAAAAGAAATGCATTGTTATTTAATGAAAAATCTAATTGATGAAAATGTAAACACAAAAGCTGGTTGTTTTAGTATAGCTCCAAGAAGTACAACTTACAATGGACATGAACATAATTACCCTTGGTTAAAAAATGAAAAAGAATGGTTTGATGCAATTCAGCCTATTATTGATCGTTTTAATGCTTTAATTCAACACATTAAATTAAATTCTAATTCAAACAACAAAATTGTAAATATTTGCAAATGTGCAGCTTATATATTGTACCATATTGTAAGTTTACATCCATTTTCAGATGGAAATGGTCGCCTTTCTCGTTTTTTAGCTTGTTACACACTATTACTATTTTGTCCTTTTCCATGTGCTATTTTTGATATTTTAGATGCCAAAAATATTTTCACTTTTATAGATAGCATAGTTTTTGCAAGAGATACATTGAACAAAGAACCTGATATTTCACATCTTACTGTAATAATTATAGAATCAGTGTGGTTTTCATATATTATTTACTTTAGCAAAATGTTGTTATTATCAATAAAAAGCATGAAAAAATAAAGACTGAGAAAAATAAAATCACTCTTTTTTTCATTGCAAAACCAAAAATGAATACAAATAATAGTGGTGAAGATAATATTATTGATCTAGGTAGAGATTTTGAATTGATTGAGGGGCAGTATATTAGTGATCTCTTTTTAAGTCTTGACTTAGAAGATATCAATGAGGAAAACTACAGAAGAAATGAAATCATTTTTGAGCTCATAAAAGTTAACAACCTCGGCAGAAAAGAAAGAATTAAACAACAAATAGAAGAAGAGTCCAAAAAAAGTAAAGAATTATTCCAAACACATCTGAATAATTATACTGGAGTAGACAAAGTAAGACGCATGCTTAAGATAAATGATAAAGATGCTGAATCAGAACTAAAAAAGTTGCAAGAAAATGTTCAAAAAATAAAACAAGAAGAAAAAGAAGACATAAATGAAATAAAAAGCAAAGTTCATGAAACTTCCAATCTACTTAAAGAGAAGATGGAAGTGATGAAAAACGTTATAAATCAAAGCTTCACAAAAGAAGAAATAAATGAAATATTAGATAGCTCTGGAATTAAGGAAAGTGCTAAAAAAAACATAGAAGACATACTTTTTGAACAATATATACTGAGGAAAGCTAACTCACTCATTTTTTTTTAAATCATTGTCATTGCAAAAAGCAAAAATGAATACAAAAACTACTAGTGCTGAAGATGCTATTAACCTAGATAGTGATTTTGACTTTGTTGAGGATCAGTATTTTGATTGTTTTGATTTAAGAGATATGAATAGACAAAACTACAAAAGAAATGAAATAATTTTTGAGCTCACAAAGATTAACAACCTCTGCAGAAAAGAAAAAATTAAAGAACTAATAAAAGAAGAGTCAGAAAAATGTGACGAATTACGCAAAAAATATCTGGAGAATTATGCTCAAATGGTCAAAGTAAAACACTTGCTTAAAACAAAAGATGAACTTGCTGAAGACGAACTAAGCTACTTGCAGGGAAAAATTCAAGAGATGAAACAAGAAGAAAAAAGTTGTGATGAACTGAAAGACAAAGTTTATGAAAATTCCATTCTACTTAAAAAGAAATTGAGAGAGTTAAAAAGTCTCATAAATAAAAGCCACACAAAAGAAGAAGTAGATGAAATATTAGATAAAATTGAAGAAAATGAATGTGCTAAAAAAAACATGATAAAAGAAATCCTTTATGATGACAGCGCTTATTAGCAATACCTTTCAGCTCGAGGGACTCCAAAGACTCAGACGAAGCGTTTCCCCTGGACCTTCCCCCACAGGCTGAGCATCAGAAAGCTGGGATTTGTAATACACAACTTTCAAAAAGAACCTAAAAGGCAAGAAAAAAACAACAATTAAAATTCGATTTTTGACAAATGTACATTCAGAATAAATATTATGTTTGTGTACAAATGTAAACAAATGTTTTATTTTATTTCGAACAATGCAGAAAAGATCCAAAATTAAAGCGAACAATTTAAAATTGAATGCGAAAAAGGGGAAATATACAAGAGGGCAAAACTGTGCCCAAAATGACAGGTCCCTATTACATGTGTCCCACCTGAAGCCTGTGGACCCAGCGACGTACCTCACCAAAGACGTGCCGGACTACGAGCACTGGATGCGAGCGGCGGTCCAACCAGTGGACCCCAAAGCCTATTTAGCCCCTGATTATAAAAAACAACACTTGCATGCTCTCCCTTCCAACCACACGATGTCCGCAGCAGACCAGCTCAACATGCAGCCTAAGGTTGTGCTGCTCAAAAACTGGCGCGTAACCCCCGTGTCTGACGACGAGGAGCCGGAGGAAGCCACCCACGTGGAAGAGATCCACCCTTCCAAGCTAGATTTGGATCGCTTGAGTTTGGCTCCCGAACCCGAAAAACCCAAGTCTTTTGTAGGAGACGCGGCTACCCTACCCAGAAGACGAAGGACGGGGCTTCGTGGCCGCCGGCTCGGCCTTCAGGCCCGCTCATCACCGTCCGACTCTGCCGCCGCTGCGCCCGCCGCAGACGACACGGTCTCCATCGGCAACGCTCCGTCGACCGAGGGCCCAGTACCCGGAGTGGGACTCCCGCCCGTGGGGCGACTACCGGACGGTCCGGACCCTCCTCTCTCAGAGCGATCCGCCGACGTGGGCGCGTCAGGAGACGACGTTAGAGACGCCGCTCCACCCCCTGGAGGCAACACCGTTCCGCCTCAAGCATCCGTCGCTGGTGGACCGGTGGTGGGATCTCCCAGGGGAACCGACCCAGTATTAACAACCGACAACAAAGCAGCACCGGCGAGTGACGTGGACCAAGACTCTTCCACACCCACACCTTCACCTAACCAGTCACCGGTGCCCCAGCCAAGGTACGCGTTACGTCCCCGCAAGGATGGCGCGGCGCCAGCCCAGTAAAACCAGAGAACAACAACTCAAAGATCAAGAATGGGAGGACTTCTGGCCCCCGTTATCTCCTGTTCCATCACCCTCCCCTGATTTCCCGCGTCCAGGAACCCTGGAATACGGCCAAGCAGTACATAGCCTCACCACCCGCCGTGCCGAGACAAACCCAATGAGATTACCGACGCGGGCCACCAAAGAAAACCGGAAGATCAGCACCAGAACCTGGCTCATCGAGGGAAACCCGACCCCCTAGAGGCTGGGAGCCCTCACACCCCGCAAGAACGGACGAGGAATTAGAACAGCTGGAGCGGAGTCTCTACGCAGTTAAAGGAGACGACGCCCTCGACCAACAAAGAGAACGGTACCATGACTTGTTACAACAAGCACAAGAAGAGCGCGACAAGGCACGCGCCTGCACCCAACACTTAGAGAGGTTAGAATTCACTGCCCAGGAAAGAACTAAGCAAGCGGAGAAATATGAGAGAGCAGCGGACGAGCTCATGCACCAAGCAGCCTCCGTGGCCTGGGACCAGCCTGCAGTGCGTCATCAATACCAGATGTGGGCCAGGTGGCGAGAAGCGAGACCGTGGGAAGGCGACCTTAAGACGACAAGAGGAGGAAGAGAGAAGGATGAGAGAAGGGACACCCCCTCGCCACCCTCCTCGGACAGCATCCACCCCTCGCCAACGCCCGCGATCGGACACTCCAACACCAATGGAAACGTCCCCATCACCGCCGCCCCAGCCAGACAAGAGCGCCACCGCCGTCCATGGGCCAAATCATGCCTGGATGGCCCCCACGCGGACCTGAAGGAATGTCGACGAGGACTCCACCCCCGTACATCCACAGCTCCCGCGCTCAACACGTCCCAGTCACGGACAACGCCATAGAACAAGCAGAGATCCGGGCCAACAGGCTCCTACACTGCCACGTCAAAGGGGTCTCGGGCAGAAAGACCCTCTCTGAAACCTACGAGGCAACACCCCAAGGACTAAAAGTCAAGAACAACCTGATTCAACTCCAACGCACGCTGGTAGTAGATGAAATTCGCACCAATCACGGAAAGGATGCTTATCTCTCCATGCTGGAGGACCGATCACCCACAGACCCGACCTTAAGGTTCTTGGTTCCAGCGGACCGCGCGGTGTTGGCAAGAATGAAGGACACCCAAGCTCTGGCGTACGCCGTGTGGCTCTTAAGCCATACCCCTGAGTTGCCAACCGCGTTTGACCGAGGGCGAGTGGTAGCAGCAGTGGCAAACATGATGGGTATTGACGTGACCACCCTGGATCAAAAGCTGCCTTAAACCTGTTTTTCAGACCGGAAGAAAACAGACCATGATGCCGACCCAGACTTTCCTTCGGACAACCCTTCTACTAACCCTGCTGATGACGTGGATGACCCCGGCCGTCCAAGCCCGGAGACCACGAGTAATCACGCACGGCGACCCCGTGGTGTTTGAAGAATTACACAAGCTCCGGATCAGCCGCAGTTCGTTCACAGTCACCTATATGGTGGGAAGTCAGCAACTTGTTTATCAATTTATAACCCTCCGTGATTATTTAGAAAACGCATTCCAGAAGTATTCTGACCCCAACACCTTCAGAATGTTGGAACAAAACGGACTGCGCCCCTCGTTCTGGGGTCCCCTTCAACTCAGAAGAAGCACCATGGGAAAAGACGCAGACATCATCGAAGCCTCCACCGAAGCGTACGGGCTACGACAATATTGGCTAAAGGGGATCCAGCCAGTAACGCCATGGTGTGAGCCGACGTACCAGCGGGGAGCCATCAAGCGCCGTCCCTTCACTCTGCAAGGCGCCTCCGTCCAACACTGCAAAGACGTCTGCGACCGAGAGCCAACCTGCGCCTCTTATGGAGAAGGATTCTTGGCAGCAGATAAGAACCGCCCCAACTGCCAACTGACTTTCTACAATGACCCCCCAGTCGGCGAGTTAGCGGGAGACCACCCCCAAGTCTGGTTGAAAGACAGCTGCACCGCCGACGTCATTCACAGCGGAGACTCGGAACGGATCCGCGTCATCGCGCGGAGCAGCTGCGTCCATCTGACCTGCACCCGACTCCGCCGAGCCGCAGACCTGCTGTTGGAAATCTTCAACGCGCGGGACCTGTTCAACATCATCTACCGACGCTTTCTCAACGTGTTCAACATCCCTTACACCTTCGACCACCACGGGTTCATCGTTGAAGACCTGATTCCCGACGACGCCACGGGTGCACCAGAAGAAAAAATGGACCTGAACACGGAGGACCCACAGAGGCCCCCGTTCAACACTGTACGGCGCCCAGGGAGATCAGTCCGAGCCAACGAAACCAAAGATGAAGCGGACGACCCTGAAGAACAAGTGCCGCCCCACTTAAGAGAGACGGTGTCGCTCCTTGTGGAAGGAATCCACCGCGTCACCAGCCACAACTGTCTCGATGCCTCACAGAAGCCAGGTTGCCCTAACCGCTCCAAGAGAAACATCTTCTTTGCGATGCTGCTGGGATGGGGAGTTTGGAACCTCGGGACCTACTTCAACCAGCTCAGGACAGCGGTGTCCACACTGGCCGACAACCAGGTCCTTTTGGCGGAACAAATTCAGGAGCTGCGTGGCTGGGTCGAGCTGAATCACCGACACATCTCCCTGAATCGAGAGGCCCTTCTCCTGTTGGATGAGCGAATTACCGCCGTCCACTACGACGTAATAAGACTCCAAGACGTGTCCCAAACGCTAGCCGTGGACGCTGCGCTCTCCCACGACTACCAAGTCACCATGAGCAGGATGAACAGCGCCTTTGCCACCCTCCAAGAACGAGTTGCTGAGATCTACGACATCGTGTCTACCATGGCTTCTGGCCGCATCACCCCGGCCGCACTCCCACAACCATATCTCAAGGAGATCCTCCTGGACATTCAAAAGAAACTCT
>CBDICY010000039.1:0-4979 GCA_965277445.1 Saprospiraceae bacterium
AGAGGGCGCTAAAGTAGGTTGCCCACTTACCACCGTACCATCAAAAGATAGTACTTCTCTTTCTTTAATCAATACTTTGAAATTAAATTCAGAAACACCTTCTGCCAGATTATTAGCAGCTAATAAAGGCAAAGAAAATAACTGCTGGTCATTAGGTGCTAAATATTCCAAAAACATTTGGTTGTACTTAAATTTTAAGCCAGTAACAATATTTTTAGCGGTAACGACTACTTTTCCACGAGGTATGGCTGTTTCGCCAATATTTTTTAAGGTAAATTGTAAAGCTCCTTTTTCATTAGGAGATAAAATATTATTCTGGTCGGCATCGACTAAAACGGGCTGAGTATTTTCTATTTGTGCCAAGCCTTTTTCTGCCAAGTAACTTCCATTTTTAAGGGACAATATTCTTATGGCGGATTTACCTTTTTTTCCAATTAGGCTATTGCCAACTAGAAGGTAATTATTAAAAGGTGTTTTAAAAAAATATTTTGCAGAAAAATTATCTTGTAGTTCTATCATCTCTTCGACATGGAAAGACTGTTCATCCGTTAAATGATGCCAGAGTGTTAAATGATGATCAGAGAAAGTCGTCGGAAAATCCATCTCTTGAGAAATGGTATTTGCTACCCAATAATTGCCATTATTGGATTGCAGGACGGCATTTCCTTTTTCGTTTTGTAGTCCAACATCTTTGATTTCTCCCACTTGGGCGCCATTATCGTCTATTTCTACCACCCAGCTATCCGCATCGTCGTTTCGCCACCAACTTTCTCCTGCAATCAATAGGTTTCCTTTTAGCGAACGATTGGTCGCATGTACCTTTTGCCAATGCTTATCTTCAATGATATTGCTATTCAATTCATACCCCTTCTCGTCTAGTAAAATAAACCAGATGTCTCCTTCTTTTGTCCCTAAGTCTTTTGTTTTGCGGGTATTGCCACAAAGCCAATAATGATTACTGCTTCCTTTTTCAAGCCCTACTAAATCTTTACTGATTCCTTGGCCTAACTGATTATTATATTGAATGCCTTTATTATTCACACTCAAGACCCATATTCGACCAGAATCTTTGTTTTGATACCCTGCAATCAAGGCTGATTTTTTCATCCAAATGACCTTCTCGAAACTGTCCTTGGTCGTTCCGCCAAAGGTCGTATCTCTGATGATATCTACTTGATCTCCCCATAAACTTAATTGTAATAACCAAGCATCTTTTTTCTTACCTAAATGTCGATTCCGTTCTGTACTACCCACTATATAAAAACTACCATCTTCGGCAGAGACGGTAATGCCATTAAATTGATCGTCTCCTAATTGCCCAAACGATTGCTTGAATATAATTTCTCCCTGTGCTGGTTCTACGACAATTAATAACCCGTCTTTCCCTCTTTTTTTTGGTTGCCGCACACTACCAACCAGCACAATGTTTCCATCAGGTAATACAAAGGCATCATTAATTGATTCTGATTGAGAAGTTCGATAAGTCCTATCCCACGGTATTTCTATAACGGTTTGACTGTGTAAGCAAAACGAGCTACATAAGAAATAGAACAAAAAATAAACAAAGAAATTTTTCATCTGGAATCCTAGTTAGTTATAATTTCATGATGATAAGTACCATGTGTTGATTAATTCGGTAGTGTAACAAATATCTTGTTAAATCAGCTAAAAAGAGATAGGCTTTGTGATATTAACATTTTTATAATCAAATTTAAGACAAAATTGTCAATTATTTGTTTTAAGGCAAAGTAACTTCGATATCATACTTCAATTTTGCTCGAACTAAAGTTCCTTTGTTAATTTCTACTTCTTTTCCTTTCATCACTAAACCAATAGCTGCAAAAGGTAGTAATAAAGGGGTGCCCATGACGACACCAATTGCTGGAAGTGCCACACTTGCGCCTACTGCTAAGACTTTTCGACCATTGCCTATTTTAGTTGTTTTGACACTACTAATTGGAATGACCTGCCCATCTGATGTTCTAATGCTTGTACCTTCTAATTGCAAAAATGCCCCTCTCCCAAATACGCCTGCTCGTCTAACTCTCGTAATGCGTCCTTCTGCATAAGTACCTGTTTCAATGAGTGTTTCTCCATTTCTTTCTACGCCAATTAAGACCATCATTTCCACCGTATTGTCTGCTACCATGTCTAAAGAATTGACATCATCCATTAATTGTAAAGTAATCGGCGTGCCTCTTTTAATCGTCATGGTTTTCTTTCCAGGCGTTGGATTGTCTCCATTATTTAAAGTAGTTGCAAAAAGAGCCGTATGGAAACAGATAAAGATAAGGATATAAGCTAAATTTTTCATGATGTATTATTTTTGATGGTTAGTATTTATGGTTTTGCTAGTTAGTGGTGTTGGTTGCTAAATGGTACCCAACCTGTTTATATAAAATTAAAAAAAAGAATGAAATAAATGGAAAGCGATTTTATAAGAGGATGCTAAATTGTTGCCACTCTAATTTGTCGCCACCGTAACTTGGAAATTCATTACCAAGAGAAAAAAACACATAGAAATGAATTTCCAAACTACAGATGACACGTCGAAGTTACTCGCTTTACCGTATAAGTATGGGCTAATTAAGAATTAAGCATTGTCCCCAACGTGCCGTAGGTAGGAAAGGTGGGTAACAAAGGGATAGAATCAATATCTCCTGATTCTCGTGCCGTAGGTACGTAAGATACCTCATAAGGAACAATATCTTACGTACCTACGGCACGAAAAACGGGAATGAATACTCTATATTATATATGTTACTCAACTTAAGTATCTAAAGGCACTATTTGCTTGGGGATAAATTCTGACTGCGCCCGGTGTTGATATATAATTGTCTCAAGATTCTTAACGGATCACTATAATTGAAAAAATTATTTCAACCTTTTTAATAGGTTGATATTTAAGTGTTTAGGATGTATTATTGAACCTTTTGTCAAAAATAATTTTATTTCTTGGGTACCATTTATTTCGTTCTTCCACTAATTATCGAACGCCACAAAAAAACGTTCAAAATCATTAAAATTAATTAACTAACCTTTTTTTTAAAATTATTTATCATGAAAAAATTAATCATCAATTTCGCTTTATTCGTAGCTTTTACATTAGTTAACACCACCACTTTTGCAACACCTACTTATGAGATAACACCTACTACTTCTGAGGTATGTATGGAAGAAGAAATCGTTTCTCTTCGAGCAGGCACAATCGTCTCTTTACAATCAAACGAAGAACTGGATTCAGATGACGTATATGTAGGTAACTCGATTGACTTTTTTGTGAGAAGTAACGTAGTCGTCAACGGAAAAGTAGTCATTGCTTCTGGTAGTATTGCCGAAGGACGAGTAAAAAAAGTAAAGTCTTCTTGCGGCGGAAATTGTGCAGAAATCACCGTAATCGTAGACAATGTACAAACCGTAGATGGTCAACGCATTTACCTAAGAAGTATTCCACACAAAGTGAAGGCACAATGTTGCGATGACTGTGGCGAGTTTAAAGTAGGCGGGACACCTGTTACTTTACAAATTGGTACCAACATTAGCGCCAGAGTTTTAAATGACGTGCCTGTGAATGCTTAAGCAAATAACTTGTCGGTACTTCGTTCAAATAACAATAGACAAGTCATTCCTATACGATTCTAAAAGTATTATTCCAATAGATTTCAACCAATTTATTATCCCAATTATTGATTCAATTACAAGCATTGAAGCTGGTCATTTTTTGCCTAAAATCAACAAGTTGACCGCTTCCGTGCCTTTTAACAACTAGCTTATTTTTTACATTTTTAACATCAAAAAAGCGGTATTAAAATCCTACACCTGCTTTTTATAAAAAAATAAAACATGAAATATTTATTAATCTTTTGTTTAGCTTTTGCCAATTTATTAACTGCGGCAACCCCTGATAGTATTATTATAGAGGCCCCAAAATTTTCTTTGAGTAAGAAAGTAACTTTAACCGCAGGTACCTTAATCCTAATGGAAACCAATGTAGACATTAATTCTGCTAGTTTAACCGACAATCAATTACTGAAATTTACGGTAACCGACGAAGTGTACGCCAATAGACGCGTCGTGATTGCCGCTGGTGCAACCGCTGTCGGAAAAGTCAAAAGCATTACCCCTTCTTCTTTTAACGACCCAGAATGTATTGTCATCGAAGTGACCAATGTGCAAACCGTCGATGGACAAATGATTGCTTTAACTGGTTTTGAGCAATGTATTAAAGGGAAGTTTGCTGGTGAAGGGGTGAAAGTTGAGGCAGGGACTAGTATTATGGCTACGAATCGGGAAGATGTGGAGATTCGGTGGAAGTAAATAATTTTTTTTGTTGGAACTGGCCAAAGTAATGTATATCATTACTTTGGCTAGTTCTGTTTGTAGTAGTTGGTAAAGAAAGAATGAAACTTTTATTTAAATATATGTATTATTTTTGTATTTAAAAAAACTAATCATAAAATTTAACGTAATCAATTCTCAAAATCTATGAAAACGCTTATTCCACTATTTTGCCTTTTATTCACATTTATTAATGCTACTCTTTTTGCTCAAAATTTAGTTCCTAAAACTTTTGCTTATCAGGCTGTAGCTCGTATAGCAGACGGGACGCCTGTTGAAAACGAACCTGTAAATGTTAGAATGACAGTTATTTATCAAATAGATAACAGCCCTGCTAGCCCTTCAAAGTCTTATACTGTGATGACGAATAAATTTGGGCTATTTAAATTAGATGTTAATGTTGATGAAATAGATTGGTTTGATGGGCCTTATTTGCTGCAAGTAGAAATTGATCCTGATAATGATGGTAGTTTTGATTTGAATGGGGTCGTTCCTATGCAAGCTGTTCCATATGCGCTCTTGGCACAGGATGTTGTCAATAAACCTGAATTTTCCTTCACGCCAGGCGAGGGGATTAATATTAACAATAATGTAATTAGTATCGAGAATGGAACTATTCCTAAAAAATTATCAGATTTATC
>CBDICY010000040.1:0-4788 GCA_965277445.1 Saprospiraceae bacterium
CTAAGTTACTTTGTCCTCATGATTTACTATAGAAAAATAGCCTCTAATTTTGGGTCAGGAGTGATTCTTTTCCAGTTCCTAAAAAACTAAAAAAGAAATAAACATGGGGTGCTCAGCATTCCATAGTATATAATTTCTTCTACTTATTCTGTAAAAATCAGCAATATAGGTCACTTATGTGCGTTGGACTAAAAACGATAAGCTTTCGTCTGAAGTCATGTAAATGACCAATTTTTGTGTCCGGACACAGAGAATTTCATGTCTTTCACCAGCTGAGCAATACTTTAAACATTGTATCTCCTTTTCCTGAATGAAATATCCAATGAGGATGGTTTTTTTTAGCATTTTCTGTAGAAACTATTTTTCAATATTATATGTTAAAGGACCTTATGCCGATCACATTCTCATCCCCCAGGGCTCAACCGGAAGTAGTGCATTTTTTGATATCAAATGAAAGCCCATATTTTTTCTATTTGCACATCCAAAATTTCAGCTTCAAATTCTTTGTAGTTTTGAAGATATAACAAAAAATGTGAAATTAAATGGTATACCAGAAAATAATTTCTTATGTATTTTCATAATAGCCTCATCCCCAGGGGTGCATACTTTCTTTTGCATCTAGAGAGTAAACGAGAAGCTACCTCAGGATAAAACTTCACAAAATACATTTCAGAGGTCAAGGTCAATCAATTAAAAGTGAAAAGTATGCATGTTAAAATGGGCACATCCATCTTTAAACTCATGTACAAAAGCTTGACAATGCAATATGATAATTGATTTGGATGCTGCATTTACCAAAAAAGTTCACATTCTGAATAAAATCTCACAGCAATGGTTCAAATTTTCCATGTCATAACCACAAGTAACATATTTTAACAAGTATGTGAATATTTTGCATTATAATCCTTGATATAATCACATTTGTAAGGTGAAGGAAAACTTGTTAAATCTTCCCCATTTAACAGTTACACATACAGATTTGTATTTAACTGTACAAATCTGATCTGCTTACTAGATTTTGAGCCAAAAATCTGTTCACAATATTGTACCTGGTGTTTTAAATAGCACATAGGGCTTAAAGTGCTTCAGGCTTCTTATGAGCTAAGCTTAGATCTAATGCAAATGGAGTCACACTTTGCCACCATAGGTATAAGCATGCCCTAAATGAGGGCTAGTAGGGTTTAAAGGGCTTAACCATGTTAAGCTTATAATAATCAATTTAACATGAAGTATGTTTGAAAAATGGTTGATGTGAGGTAAATTGTGTTTGTGGTTAAGCTTACTTTAGAAATCCTTGGTAGTTGTCTGGATTTTATTTAAGCCTTCTTTGGATAGTATGACACTTGAGGCTACTGACTGACTGTGATAATAGTAAGTTTTAAGAATTGTAATCTTGATAATTTGTAATTGTTTTACAAGCTTCTAAGCTAAAGTTATTGCAGGCCTAGGGCCTTTCCATGTTATGATTTTCATATATTTTAGCCAAATTTACCAACAAAGAAGGTCTGGTGAAGATAGTTCAAGGTGTCTCAAAATAGGTATAAGCCTGGGGGGGCACTCACATTGGAATGGGGTATGGGGATGTGCCGCGGTCATGACCCCCTTTTTTCAGGTCAGTCGCCGCTCCCTAGCCCACCATTTTACAGTCTATACGCCGCTCTTGTACCCCCTGTGCTCAATTTAACAAAAAAAAAAATGCATTTTTCAACCGTGTTTTGGCCAAAATTCTAGCTCTCTAGACCCAAATTTTTGTTCCCCATGTTATGATTCCCATTTTTTTAAAGGAAAATCTGCTCTCTAGACCCTATATTTTGAAACCCTCCAGTCGCTGTGTCTGGAGCTGCAAAATCATAAACTTGTGACCAAAATTACAGATTCATTAACTCATTCCCATAGCAACCCAAGATATTGACTGATTGACAGTATGTAAACTTTTTTCTCTCTCTCTCTCAAATTGAATCCCATCACTTTGTCTCTTTGAACATCATTGACTCAATTTTAATATCCTAATCCTTACTATCAAAACCTTTCTCGCCATCCTTTTCAATATTTCCTGATTCCATTATTTTCCTTCAAAAGCTCTCATGGGTCATTACCACAGCCCCTGGGAGAAAGTTACTGATTTTTACTCTAATTGCATCTTCAAAAGTTAAAACCCATCAATTGTATCTTTTTCATCTATTGTGCATGCCTCTAAAATTCAATTTTGATATGGAAATTTATAAATGACCACTTACTGATAATGACAAAAGTTATCAATATATTGTTACTGTTTGAAAGTGGCATTAAAATGTTCAGTGATGGTATTTGACAGTTTTATGAACATTTTGTGGTATGTGCTTATGTCCCAGCTAGTTAGCATTACAAAGAGAATCTAGTTGAGTATACATTGGTTGATTTTATGAGGGCCAATTTTCGGAGATAATTGCGATAGTGAAATGTGATTTTCAATATTAAATTTGGATTACATAATTTGCATTCAAGGACGAAACAATAGGATGAGACAGTTGGAGACTTCAAATTGTGAGAAAATTCTGTTGTGATTCAAGCGTGAAATACTTGAATACAAAAGGAGACTATCATCAAATATCACTGGGAATGTGAATGAGCCGTTAAAAAGTAAGAAATGATTTGGGAAAACCTGATGATAAGCCTTATTCAACATTTTCATCACTCGGCTAGCTTTTGCCCCATTTTGTGCCTTGGTCGATGCTCCGAACCCGCACTTCTTGCACTATGGGCCTGGCACGCACCGCGTATGTTGCATTGCACCCTCTTTTTATACTAGCTTTGTGAAGGGAAATCTGTGGTTAAACAGCACGAAAAGTTTGTGGGTTTCCGGGGTGTTTCAATGTTTCTTTAAGTTGTGTTTAAATCTTTCTTATGTGTTTCTGTTTAAAGAACGCACCGTTTTTATGCGAGTGCCACTGTTACAAAAGTGTATGTTCTGACAAGTAAATAAATAAATAAATAAATAAAGTATGTACAAGTAAAGGATGGTATTTTTTTAATAAAGGGAAAAAAAACTGTTGCTATCTTATGAAGATAACAAAAGTAACTGCAATAACAAAAGTAACTGCAATCTGTATTTAAAAAAAAAGAATTATAGACATTGCTTTTAAGCAATTTCTATTTAAATGTAGTTCACTCAATCAATGAAGGGTAGGCCTACATGATGGTATGATTTAATTACTAGCTCATGAAGTCTAAATTCTGTAGGCCTACTGGGTTAATCAAAAAAACCTGTTGTTTATCAGAAGCCCATCAGATGGTAATTATTTATTTATTTATTTTTTAAATTGAATTACATTGAGATAAATAGTAAATCAGTTACTGGACTCACCATACAACTTTTAGTGACATCATCCTTGGTGACATTGACCCAACAGACTGCGCAGAGGATTGTCGATCGGTTTGGTCATGTATGGTGAATCTAGTAAGGCCAAAAAAAAAAAAAGGTTGTTTGATTGTCCTCCACCGCCCGCCCCTAATTCTTGATAACTGGACAAAGTTTTTACTGTGCAAAAGTATACTGCACCTAATTTTCAAAATTCCAAAAAACGTTGTTTTTTTTTCTTTTCTTCTTTGAGAACTTTGAGCTTTTAAAAGTATTTTTAGTTGTTGTTGTCAGCTTGTTTACATTTTAATACTGGTTTAAAACTTGTATAAAGAGATTTTTGGGTAAAGTAGACTTACTTGCACCATTATTGGGAGATATAGAGGTTATCATTCCACGTGGCTTTGACTTGATATGAAAAGAAAAAAATATTTAAAAAAAAAAGAAAAAAAAGTCTGCCTGCCCGCACCTACTCCAAAAAAGTTGTGGAGGACAACCAAGCAATTATCTTTTTTAGGCCTAATTGATTAATTGATTTACTATTTAGGCGTACCTCTATTTGACTCAACTAGATGACTGAGAACATTCACAAATATGTTGAATTTCATTGGTTTGCATGAAATAAATAGCTATCTTTCGAGGACTTATTGCCAGGTTGGCCCAGGCTAAGTTTAAGGGGTGACAACTGCATGCTTTTAGCCCATAGGCCATAGTGTACTGTTACCTTGAATTCAAACTAAGATATCTTAAAAACCTGAAATTGTTTTCAATTAGAGTAAAAGAATTATCTGAGCCTATAGTTTTGTGAAGAAAAGGCGACGGGTTTTAGCTCTTTTTATAAGCATTTTCTTGAGAAACCGATCTTTGAGTGACACTAGGTGATTTTACGGTAAAAAAAGCAAAATTGGAAAGGGAAATCTATATATAACTGAAAATCGATAAAGTTGAAACGAAATGTGCTGTACTTCAGATAATCATAATTATATGTGTCACACGTGTGCAAAAGAATTTTTAAAATTCAAGCTTTAATTAAGCAGTTATTGACAAAATATCAAATTTTCACGATATTGCCCCAAATTTCACATTTTCACAAATATCGTAATTTTTCAAGTATTTTTGCAACTTTTTAGACCAACTGCTTCATCCCTATAAATTTCATGACAGGGACATGTCAGGAATACTCTTTTTCATTTTTGCCAGTTGCCACGGCATAAAAAATTGTGTGCTTCTTGTAGCACTGATCTTCAAATATGTAAGAAGGCTTGCGAACTTTTTTTTTCTATTCTTATCCTGCATGAAGTCTGTTATTTCCAATAGTCATGGAATGTTCAGTTTGGTAACTAAAATCCAATACTTTATGTAAAATATCAATATGTATCAGAAAGTAAATTGCCTATCTAGAGTTATTTTGATAGTTAATAGTAAATTAAAATGATGTTGGACCCATTCAA
>CBDICY010000041.1:0-17205 GCA_965277445.1 Saprospiraceae bacterium
CATAGCCATAAAATTTAAGCAGTTGTAATGCGATGATCCGATATTCAGAACTAATCTTTATAGGTTTGTTCATGCTTCCTTTGAAAGGGAGAGGTTTTGATTTTTCTAAAGCTGTAGTGGAAAATCAACTGACCCAGCTGTATTGGTTATTAGAAAGTGGTCACTCAACCCACTCTTTATTAGAAAATGGGGAGCTACCATTAGAATATGCTTTCAATAATAATATGACCGAAATGATAGGTTTACTGTCTCATTTCTCTAACTCAATTAACCTAGAGAAATCGTCTGTATTCTTTGCTAATTCTGATGATGCTGAATCAATAGCATATATTCATTACCATTCTTGGAATATGGCTTATAATGATGAGCTTCCGTCAAAATCACTTGAAGAACGCATATCTTTCTGGAAAGAATTATTAGCATCACCTACAGAAAATCACCAAGTTTTAGTGCTCAGAGTCAATGGCAGAGTAATAGCATTTTGTGGCTATACAAATAACAGTGAAGGTGTTGAAATAAATGGATTGTATGTAAGAGGAACTGGGAGAAAAACTTTCTGATATTCCTCAGGAAAATGTGACAGAGCCTGCTGCATCAATCGCAGGTCCAGCCATTCAAAGTCTAGCATTTGCTCATGAGGAAAAAGAGTTAAAAGAGCTGTACTTAAATCTTTTAGCTTCAGCAATGAACTCAGAGAAAAATAACTCTGTTCATCCTTCATTTGTTGAAATAATTAGACAAATGAGCCCTTTTGAAGCCTTGATATTAAAACACCTTAAAAACAATTGTGAAAGTGAAAATGTGTTATTTAGGCAAAAAGTACATGGATATGTGCCTTATTGCGATACCGACTTTATAAGTGATCAATGGTCTCGGATGTGTGATAGCATAAATCAAGAGTGCAACTTTGATCATCAAGTCTATTATCAAAATCTAATTCGCTTGCAGATACTGACTGAAGAAATAGATGCGGAGTCAAACTACACGCCAGAAGGACAAGACACCCATTGGTACGAAGCAAGAGTAGAGACTTACATTGAAACATCTGTATATTTTTCAGATTTTGGAAAACAGTTTCTAGATATCTGCGTATAAACGAAATCTAACAAATCAATCCAGCCGACCGCCTTCGGCGTCGGCTGATTGAGGCGTTATGCGCTAGAGGAAAATTCAAACAATGGAATTAGCATTTAAGAATTGGCTAATAAAGAGAGGCAATAGCAGTGCTGCAAACAACTATCCACGGGCTATTCATATTATCTCTAAGCATTATTCCGAAGAAATCAAAGAACCAATAGATATTTATAAAATAAAAGACCAAAACAAAATTAGTGAATTGGCTCATGACTATAGTCAATCTGGACAATTTTCAAAGTTTGGCTATGAACAGCATGGAAGGTTTCGAGCTGCTATTGGCAGATATTCTGAATTTTGCGCCCAAAAAAACAATTCGGATGAAATAGAATCTTCTGCACTGATGTTGATTCAGAAACATATGAAGAAAATGTTCAAACAACATTTGCTTACGAACGCGATTTACAAACAACATTATGTTCTCAAATCGCTGAATTATTTCCGGGATATAAAATCTACGGGAACTCTGGAATTGGTAGAGAATATTCTCTAGGTAGCAGAAGAGTTGATGTGTTATTGGAAAAAATGGAAAACGGAAATCTACTGGCTGTTGAACTAAAATCTGGAATAGCTGATTACAAGGTTTTTGGTCAAATATCGATGTATATTGGTTTGTTACAAAGGCAGTTTCCAGAAAAGCAAATTTCAGGCGTAATCGTTGCTGGTGCTATTGATGAAAGCCTAAAACAAGCCTGTGAAATTACAGATAAAGTGGCTCTCAAGACTTACAGAATGAGCATTGAGCTAGAACGCGCATAACAATTCAATCCAGCCGACGCGCCTTCGGCGCGCGGCTGATTGAGGCGTTAGCTGCGTCAGTTCATCATTTATGAACACAAAGCAACTATCGTGCAATCATCAAGTTTTCTGGTTCAGTGATATTGGTCAGTTCCCAAATATCATCCGGCATTTTGGTGCAACGCCAGCGTTAGCTCCGTGCCCATTAGTTTCTTGTCATTTTCGGCACTGGAACTCATCTCAACATTTTTGTTCTGTGCAAGCTTCATGTTTTGTGCCGCATGGGTCAGTGCAATAATCAGCCTCTGAGCTTGCCTCAACATTTTATTTCCGTGCCAGCTTCACGCTTCGTGCCGTCTGGTTCAGTCCAATAATCAGCAACTGAGTTCATCTCAGCTTTTTGGTTTAGTGCCGTTTCTGGCTCTGTGCCATCTGGTTCTGTGCAATAACCAGCAGCCGAGTTTATCTCAGCATTTTGGTTCAGTGCTGCTGGCGTGAGAGTTTTGTGCTGTAGTCCTTGGGGGCAAGGCGTTAGTTCAGTGCAATTCTCAACTTTTTGGCTTGGTGCAGTTGGCAAGTCTGGAGTCAAAATCAAGGAATCCTTGCGGCGTTCAGTTCCGTGCAAAAGAGAGATCGGAGCAAGCGTGGCAGCTAACAAAGCGTTCCAACCGACGCGCCTTCGGCGCGCGGTTGAACGCGGCGTTAGCTGCGTCAGTTCGTCATTAATGAACACAAAGCAGACATCGTGCAATAGTCGAATTTTCTGGTTCTGGTGATATTGGTCAGTTGTCAAATATCATCAGGCATTTTGGTGCAACGCCAGCGTTAGCTCCGTGCCCATTAGTTTCTTGTCATTTTCGGCACTGGAACTCACCTCAACATTTTTGTTCTGTGCAAGCTTCATGTTTTGTGCCGCATGGGTCAGTGCAATAATTAGCCTCTGAGCTTGCCTCAACATTTTATTTCCGTGCCAGCTTCACGCTTCGTGCCGTCTGGTTCAGTCCAATAATCAGCAACTGAGTTCATCTCAGCTTTTTGGTTTAGTGCCATTTCTGGCTCTGTGCCATCTGGTTCTGTGCAATAACCAGCAGCCGAGTTTATCTCAGCATTTTGGTTCAGTGCTGCTGGCGTGAGAGTTTTGTGCTGTAGTCCTTGGGGGCAAGGCGTTAGTTCAGTGCAATTCTCAACTTTTTGGCTTGGTGCAGTTGGCAAGTCTGGAGTCAAAATCAAGGAATCCTTGCGGCGTTCAGTTCCGTGCAAAAGAGAGATCGGAGCAAGCGTGGCAGCTAACAAAGCGTTCCAACCGACGCGCCTTCGGCGCGCGGTTGAACGCGGCGTTAGGTGTTCACGGATAATCAGAAAGTGGCTTTGAATAACTAAGAAAGTCAAAAAGTTTTTTAAAGTCTTTTAAATTTAAATAGAATACACCATCATTAACTTGATCAATAGGCTGTCCTGACTTCACGTTTAGAAGTTCACCCTCTCCATAGGGGTTTCTAATTTTAACCGTCCTTTTATAGCGGTCATAACCCAATATACTGTACTGATGACAAGAAGTAAGTAGCTCACTAATGTTATTAACATCTCCTTCAATATTATATTCACTTAAATTGCAGAACACACCAGCTGTTAATATTTCACTTTTTTCAGTAAAAGTTATTAAATGTCTATGTAATGCCTCAAAATCAAGATCATCTATATCGAGTGAATTAGACTCACTACCTGTTAATATTTTTATTATAAATGTTCCATCTATTGCATCTAGAACATAATCATCATAAAGATATTCAAGGGATAAACTTTTAATAAATAGAGTGTAGTTGTCATCAGCATCACAGACTGGTCCTTCACCAAATTTTCTTGTGTATATTGCTAGTGCCTTTTCAAGTACAGGGAGCCACAATCCTCCATCAGTACTAGTCGCATATATTTCATTATCTTTGACATCAAAAATTGATACCGTGATAGGTTCAACTGAACCTGGTAAATTCACCTTTATATATTCCGTTCCCTCGTAACTAAAATAATTCAGGATTAAATTTCTACCTTGTTCTGATCTTGCTAATGATGATATTGCAGATATTGCTTGGCAATCACCAATTTTCCCTTGTTTGATTTTATCAGGGTCTATACTTTTGATTCCAGAAGGAAATAGTGATCCAAATATAAAAGTAATAATTTCATTCTTATCCTCAATTTTTTTTCCAGCTATAGCAACATTACTTATCAATAAAACAATATAGAGAAGTATCAAAGCAATAAAATGTTTAAACGATACAATCCATTTAGTCATTATGAAACCTCCATATTCAGCCTGACTCAACATTAAACTATCTGAATATAAAACTTCATAACATTTAAGCAAGAACACCTAACAAAGCATTCCACCGGACTGCGCCTTCGGCGCAGCCGGTGAATGCGGCGTTATATGGCTCAAATATTTGATGGTCTATAATCACTGATTTTTAATAAAGATTAATACCCATGTATAGCTATTCAAAAAAAACTGCATATTTTATCAGCATGTTGTTAATTTTTAGTAGCTCTCAAACTTACACCAGTGAAAAAGATAAAAGGTTCACTTATCCAGCTTACAATGCACAGCTAGGAAGTTACCCATGGGTAGTACAGAAAGTTGCTTCTGGATGGCATAAGTGTACGGCTGTTCTAATATCAGAGAAGCATGCTCTTACTTCCGCGCACTGTCTAGATAATGATTACAAATATACTAATTTAGAATTGCATTTTTTGAATGCAAAGCACCCTTTCACATTAAAGGCTATTCGATTCATCGCTCATCCTAATTACCAGCAACAATGGAAAAATGATATTGCAATAATCGAGATAGAATTACCTGTAAAAATAGAAGCTCCTAACATTTACTTAAATGCAACTTGTCCTGATATGCATACAGATTTTCTCAATCCGAGAGCTGCAGGCTATGGTGCAGGAAGCCAATTAAAAACATCAATTCTAAAATGGCTAGAACCATGTAGTAGCCATGAATATTTTTTGCAATATCAAGGCTATGGTGAAGGTGGAGATTCAGGCGGCCCATTATTTCATCTATCTAACACTAGTTATAATTTGCTTGGTATTTATCGTGGTAGTTACAAAATAAATCAAACTAAACTGTACTATATTTCATTATCATTTAATAAAGAATTCATTGACGATCATATTGGCTATATCGATACATACAATACAATAACTGGACAACATCAAAAATCTGCTTATTCTTTGAATGTTGATAGCTGGGTCAATATACCAGCTACATCAGCTACATCAGCTACATCAGGAAATTTGAATTTCATATTTTTAACAATTCTATTAAATATCCTGCTACACGCCATATAACAAAAAATTCCAGCGGACTGCCTCCGGCAGCCGCTGAATTTGGCGTTAGCTGCTAGCAGGTCTCAGGGTTAGATGTTCTAAAAAAAAGCAAAGATTGAGTACCAATATATTGACAAAGAGTCGACTGCTAAAAACTGAAACAAGTCCATATTTTGAGTAAGTGTCAGCTAGTGCTGCTGATGATAGATAAAAAAAAGGCAATGTATAAGGGCGTTCTATTATACGGAATACTCTTGAAAATCTTAATAAGTTAATTATTGAAACAATAATTATAATATCTCTGTTTGCGTTGATTTCTTCATGATCAATAGGAAAAAAATATTCTATTGCCTTCATCAAACCTGATTGTAATAACACTTGATAGAATAAGGTATCAAGTAAGCTACTTTTAAATATATACAATTGCTGGTAAGTCAGATTTTCCATTTCATAGTCACTTACAACTTGAAAATCTTCAGACGCATTAAAGATAATTTTTAAACCACCAACTATTATATCTCCATTAAATATTAAAGCACTTATTAAAGTTACCCAAGATTCTTTTATCCCGGTTAAAGTATTGTTGGTTAAATTACAAAAACCATCTTCAAAATGAAGATTTATATTATTTTCTTCACTTAATGCGAAAGATATATATAGTGCTAATACAGAAAAGAATATTTTCATAACACCACCTTTATAAGAAATTTCCCAAGTTTAGCAGCTAACAAATGGTTCCAAAGGACTGCGCCTTCGGCGCAGCCTTTGAACCAGGCGTTAGGTGCCTCAGTTCAGTGCAAAGGGTGATAAATTCAAACCTTATCATTGCTGAGAGTTTGTATATCGTGCCAAGCACTTGATTTTTTCTGTTTTGATGGTTTTTTGGTTTCATGTCATAAACATGGTTTTACCTGTGTCGTAAGCTTTTTGGTTCTGTGCCGCTGGCGTTCAGGCTTTGTCGTTTTTCCCTATGGTGCTACGCCAGCATGAGCAACAGAGTTTGTCTCAGCGTTGGGGGTGGTTCAGTTTATCTGGCGTGACCGTTCAGTTTTAATCTTAGTTGTCTTGCAACGCCAGATTCAGCTTGGTCACCTTCTCAGCAGGTGCTGGCAGAGAGTTCAAATCAGTTGGCAAGTTTTTGGTTCGATTCCACGATCAAGTTTTTACCGGCTCTCAGCATTCTGGCTTAATGTTTAAACCCAGCTTCTCTGCCTTTCTCAACAGTGCGTGACGGTGAGTTCGCAGCAAATGGCATGAAGACTTGGTTCTAAAATCAGGTTCCAACAAGCTCTCAACATTTTGGTTCAGAGTTTAAACTGAAACCTCTACCCTTCTCAGTAGTGCATGGCGGAGAGTCCGCAGTAAATGGCAAGAGGAGTTGCTTCAGGTTCGTTGTCCAAAATCAACAATGGAGTTGCAAGGGCACCTAACAAAAAAATCCAGCCGACCGCCTTCGGCGGCGGCTGATTTTGGCGTTATGTTCACAAACCAAGCATCGTGAAAACTATGGAATCAGGATTATTCGATGAAGAAGCAGTAAAAAAAGCCAAGAGGCATAATGACTTTTTAAATTCTGGTTTAAATTGATTACCTTCACATTTGCATTTACGTGTTTAGGGATTCAAGAATCCACAAAAATTAGCACTTGCTTGTTTGCCTGTTGTTATAGGGTTACTTCTCCAAGTATGAAATCATTTCCCTCCAACATTAAAAATAATTAGGGTTCTTGACAAGGAAACTAAAGATAGTCATGTGATAGAGGTGAGAAAATATCTTGAAGAGAAATATCTAGGCTACAAATCACTTTTAACAAATAATCTTTTATGCTCTATTGTTAAAACCAGAGTATTTAACTTGGAAAAGTAGGGAAAGAAAAATGGAAATTCATTTCATATTAATGGTAAAAAAATAAATCCAAACAATATCGGTGATACTATTAAAACTTCAATTGTCCAAGGTATTCAGGAAGTAGTTTAAAATGCCGTAGGGCAATTGACTTGTACCCATTGCGGTTAAAAGCCTAAAGTCAAAATCCTTGGAAAGGATTTAGATAATATACAACTAGAAGTTAGTGGATGTTGTGATGAATTCATATAAAATGTCACTGCAAAACTTCAAAAGTGAACATAACAAATCAATCCAGCCGACGCGCCTTCGGCGCGCGGCTGATTGAGGCGTTAGGCGCTACACATTCTTCATATCTTGAGCTTAACTATAAACATTCTGAGCCAGACTTGGTATACACATAATGAGCATAAAAAACTCTATTGGTTATACTCTCCTGCTTTTTGTGCAATCAATATTTTCTGATGTATATTTTTTCCACTCTACAGGATACAAAATTGAAATTATCACTCCTGAAAACATCACATTAGTTCAAGCTATTCAGTCATCAACTCCAGTCCAAATTAGTGTAATTTCCGATAGCTCAGGGCAAGAACAGCTTAATCCAGATTCTGCTATAGCGTTGATTTTTTCCTTACTTCACGAAATTGATATAACGAATGAGCAGCAAGGGTTAGCAGGGGCGGGAGCAGGAGCAAGGGCAGGAGCAGGAGCAGGAGCAGGAGCAGGAGCAGGAGTTATTATTGAATCATTGCCGGTGTCAATTCAGCTTACTGAAAACAACCAGCTTTTAAGTATAAAATTGGCTCGAGTAATGAACAATTGCAGGAGAAAAAAAATATCATACTTAAATGGAGAAATAGTATATCCTTGTTCATTCCCAGATTGTGATAAGTATTTCTCTAGTGAAAATAAAAGAGGGTATCATCATAAAGAACATCTTGATGAAAGAATGAAAAAGGCATTAGAAAATAATGAGAAAGTATACTGCCCTTACTGTGGTACATATTTCACATATTTACTAGGTTCTTTAATAACACATATTTCCAAATCTCATAAATAGAAAATCAAGCCAAACAATAGCGCCTAACAAATGGTTCCAGCCGACGCGCCTTCGGCGCGCGGCTGAACCAGGCGTTAGGTGCCATCAGTTCAGTGCAAAGGGTGATAAATTCAAAGCTTATCATTGATGAGAGTTTTTATATCGTGCCGATCACTTGATTCTTTCTGTTTTGATGGTTTTTTGGTTTCATGTCATAAACATGGTTTTGTCTGTATCGTAAGCTTTTTAGTTCTGTGCCGCTGGCGTTCAGACTTTGTCGTTTTTTCCTATGGTGCTACGCCAGCATGAGCAACAGAGTTTGTCTCAGCGTTGGGGTTGGTTCAGTTTATCTGGCGTGACAGTTCAGTTATTATCTTAGCTGTCTTGCAACGCCAGATTCAGCTTGGTCACCTTCTCAGCAGGTGCTGGCAGAGAGTTCAAATCAGTTGGCAAGTTTTTGGTTCGATTCCACTGTCAGGTTTTTACCAGCTCTCAGCATTCTGGCTTAATGTTTTAACCCCAGCTTCTCTGCCTTTCTCAGCAGTGCATGACGGTGAGTTCGTAGCAAATGGCATGAGGACTTGGTTCTACAATCAGGTTCCAACAAGCTCTCAACATTTTGGTTCAGGGTTTAAACTCAACCCTCTACCTTTCTCAGCAGTGCATTGCAGAGAGTCCGCAGTAAATGGCAAGAGGAGTTGTTGCAAGTCCGTTGCCCAAAATTAACAATGGAGTTGCAAGGGCACCTAACAAATGGTTCCAGTTCGTTCGCTTCGCTCACCCGACGCCGCCTGCGGCGGCGCGGCTGAACCAGGCGTTATGTTCACAAACCAGGCATCGAGAAAACTATGGAGTCAGGGTTATTCGATGAAGAAGCAGTAAAAAAAAGCCAAGAGGCATAATGACTTTTTAAATTCTGGTTTTAGATTGATTACCTTCATATTTTCATTTACGTGTTTAGGGTTCAAGAATCCAAAAATTAGTATTTGTTTGATTGTCTGTTGTTATAGGATTACTTCTTCAAGTATGAAATCATTTTCCTCCAACGTTAAAAACAAACAGGGTTCTTGATAAGGAAACTAAAGATAGTCATGTGATAGAGGTGAGAAAATACCTTAAAGAGAAATATCTAGGCTACAAATTGCTTTTAACAGATAATCTTTTATATTGCTCTATTGTTAAAATCAGAGTACTTAACTTGGATAAAGTAGGAAAAGAAAAATGGAAATTCATTTCATATTAATGGTAAAAAAATAAATCCAAACAATATCGGTGATGCTAATAAAACTTCAATAGTTCAAGGTATTCAGGAAGCAGTTGAAAATGCCGCAGGGCAATTGTCTTGTACCCATCACGGTAAAAAGCCTAAAGTCAAAATCCTTGGAAAGGATTTAGATAATATACAACTTGAAATTAGTGGATGTTGTGATGAATTCATCTAAAATGTCACTGCAAAACTTCAATAGTGAACATAACAAATCAATCCAGCCGACGCGCCTTCGGCGCGCGGCTGATTGAGGCGTTAGCTGCGTCAGTTCATCACTTATGAACACAAGGCAAATACCGTGCAATAATCGAGTTTTCTGGTTCTGGTGATATTGGTCAGTTGTCAAATATCATCAGGCATTTTGGTGCAACGCCAGCGTTAGCTCCGTGCCCATTAGCTTCTTGTCATTTTCGGCACTGGAACTCATCTCAACATTTTTGTTCTGTGCAAGCTTCATGTTTTGTGCCGCATGGGTCAGTGCAATAATCAGCCTCTGAGCTTGCCTCAACATTTTATTTCCGTGCCAGCTTCACGCTTTGTGCCGTCTGGTTCAGTCCAATATTCAGCAGCTGAGTTCATCTCAGCTTTTTGGTTCAGTGCCGTTTTCTGGCTCTGTGCCATCTGGTTCTGTGCAATAACCAGCAGCCGAGTTTATCTCAGCATTTTGGTTCAGTGCTGCTGGCGTGAAAGTTTTGTGCTGTAGTCCTTGGGGGCAAGGCGTTAGTTCAGTGCAATTCTCAACTTTTTGGCTTGGTGCAGTTGGCAAGTCTGGAGTCAAAATCAAGGAATCCTTGCGGCGTTCAGTTCCGTGCAAAAGAGAGATCGGAGCAAGCGTGGCAGCTAACAAAGCGTTCCAACCGACGCGCCTTCGGCGCGCGGTTGAACGCGGCGTTAGGTGCCTGAGCTCCTCATCCTGCAAAACTGCTGCATTTATATTCATTGATAGTTTTCTTTTCTAAAAATCATGCCTTGTCGTCTATTTTCTCGTACAATGCCTGCATTATTAATGGAGTTATGTGCAGGGTCAGGGAATGAGAGGCAAGCGGTAGCGTGCCTATCTGTCTGTTCAGCTATATGGATCTGCCAAAAATTCAAGTCTTAATAGTGTTAATCTTTGGTTCAGTGCCGCTGGCGTTCAGGCTTTGTCGTTTTTCCCTATGGTGCTACGCCAGCTTGAGCAACAGAGTTTGTCTCAGCGCTGGGGATGGTTCAGTTTATCTGGCGTGACAGTGCAGTTTTAATCTCAGCTGTCTTGCAACGCCAGATTCAGCTTGGTCACCTTCTCAGCAGGTGCTGGCAAAGAGTTCAAATCAGTTAGTAAGTTTTTGGTTCGATTCCATGGTCAGGTTTTTACTAGCTCTCAGCATTCTGGCTTAATGTTTTAACCCAGCTTCTCTGCCTTTCTCAGCAGTGCATGACGGTGAGTTCGTAGCAAATGGCGAGAGGATTTGGTCAGTTCTATAATCAGGTTTCTACAAGCTCTCAGCATTTTGGTTCAGAGTTTAAACTCACCCCCTTCTACACTTCTCAGCAGTGCATGGCGGAGAGTCTGCAGTAAATGGCAAGAGGAGTTGTTTCAAGTTGGGTGCCAAAAATTAACAATGGAGTTGAAAGGGCACCTAACAAATGGTTCCAGTTCGTTCGCTTCGCTCACCCGACGCCGCCTGCGGCGGCGCGGCTGAACCAGGCGTTAGCTGCTCATTCAGTACTCTCATATTAAAATCATAAACATAATTTTTTATATATTAAATTTACAAATAAACTCATTTATTAAGGAAGTTTTATGAGTACAAACGACACCATTGAAGAATTGTCATCAAAAATCGAAGAAATTAAAGAAGTTAAAAATAAACAAAAAGAGATAAAAAAGGCAAAAAAAACTGAAAGCAAGTTAAGGTCAGAACTGTTTTACCTAAAAACTCCGCTATACAAAAGATTTTGGTTTGTATATATAATGACGGGATTAGCATATGCAGCAATAAAAATAACACTCCAGTATATACAACCTGAGTTTCTTAGACCTCCTATTAATGCTACAGAAACTGATATCAGATCATATTTTATAAATCTAAAGGGGTGCATATTATTCTTAACTGCCATATCAACATCACTCCTAGTTTGGGCTAGGGTTAAAAACGATTGGGCAAATATTCTGAAATACTTTTACATTATTATAGCTATACCAATAAGTCTTTTTGCAAGCTTTGTGCAACTAGATACAGCTCAAGACAATGCTATTAATAACTATAAAATTGTAAATTTCACTAACACGAGAATAGTAGTATCAAGAGATAAAGATTTTTCATTCACCGTACAAAAAGGTGAATTTACGAATATGACTGGAGCAAAATATGAGCTTGTGACATCAGACAGAGTCGCAGAAACTGCATATGTTACCATTGAAGTAAAAAATATTAACTCAGAATCTGATAGAATAACTGTGCGGCCAGTGAACAAAGATTTCTTAAAAAAGTTAGCTCAGCACGAACAATTCAGAATATACACTAATAATGGAAACTGGTTTTGGCTTGACTTGCATGGCTCAAGAGAAGCTCTAAAACGAGCTCGGTTAATATAGAGCGCAGCTAACAAATGGTTCCAGTTCGTTCGCTTCGCTCACCCGACGCCGCCTGCGGCGGCGCGGCTGAACCAGGCGTTAGCTGCGTCAGTTCATCACTCTTTTGCTCTAATCATATTCAGTGCAGTAATCGATTTTTTGGTTCTGGAGATATTGGTCAGTTCTCAAATATCATCAGGCATTTTGGTGCTACGCCAGCACGAACACCGTGCCCATTGGTTCCCTGCCATTTGCAGCGTCGGAGTTAATCTCAACATTTCTGTTCCGTGTTGTTTCCAAGTTCTGCGCAATTTGGTTTTGTGCAATAATCAGCAACTGAGTTTATCTCAGCATTTTGGCTCAGTGACGCTGGCGTGAGAGTTCAGTGCAAGAGTCCTTGGGGGCAAGGCGTTAGTTCGGTGCAGTTTTCAGCTTTTTGGTTTACTGTGGTTGGCAAGCCCTGAGTCCAAATCATGGAATCCGTGCTGCGGCAAGTCCCGTGCCCAAAGAAAGATCGGAGCAAGTCCGGCAGCTAACAAATCAATCCAGCCGACGCGCCTTCGGCGCGCGGCTGATTGAGGCGTTAGGTGCCTCAGTTCAGTGCAAAGGGTGATAAATTCAAACCTTATCATTGCTGAGAGTTTTTATATCGTGCCAATCACTTGATTTTTTCTGTTTTGATGGTTTTTTGGTTTCATGTCACAAACATGGTTTTGTCTGTATCGTAAGCTTTTTGGTTCTGTGCCGCTGGCGTTCAGGCTTTGTCGTTTTTCCCTATGGTGCTACGCCAGCATGAGCAACAGAGTTTGTCTCAGCGTTGGGGCTGGTTCAGTTTATCTGGCGTGACAGTCCAGTTTTGATCTTAGCTGTCCTGCAGCGCCAGACTCAGCTTGGTCACCTTCTCAGCAGGTGCTGGCAAAGAGTTCAAATCAGTTGGCAAGTTTTTGGTTCGATTCCACGGTCAGGTTTTTACCAGCTCTCAGCATTCTGGCTTAATGTTTAAACCCAGCTTCTCTGCCTTTCTCAGCGGTGCATGACGGTGAGTTCGTAGCAAATGGCATGAAGACTTGGTTCCACAATCAGGTTCCAACAAGCTCTCAATATTTTGGTTCAGAGTTTAAACTCAAACCTCTACCCTTCTCAGCAGTGCATGGCGGAGAGTCCGCAGTAAATGGCAAGAGGAGTTGCTTCAGGTTCGTTGTCCAAAATCAACAATGGAGTTGCAAGGGCACCTAACAAATCAATCCAGCCGACGCGCCTTCGGCGCGCGGCTGATTGAGGCGTTATGTTCAAATATTCAAACTTGATCCAATATTCTTCTCAATTTATATTGAAGAAGAAGTTTTCTCAAGCTTATAGATTGGTGTGGACAATATGCTCTAGCTGATTGTTCATGATAATGAAAATCAGAATAGTCTTCAAAATCTTGATATCTAATAATTTCACTCAGTTTTAAATCTGAGTGTTCAGGATTAATATCTCTCAAGTGCTTTTTTGTTTCTCTATGATAAAAGGGATTCAGAGGGTAACAAAATTTTACTGTCCCAATATGCGTTGCCGTAAATTTTAATTGAGGCTCATCATGTGAATAATTATTAAAAATCAGCTCTAAGCAGTTAAAAGAAACTTGTGTGCATATTTTTTTTCTACGCCAATCAGGATTAACTCCTCTTAATAATCCTACTTCTCTTAATTTTTGTTTTTTATCAAACCATAAATTAAAACTAATTCCAAAGAACTGGGTATTTTGCGGCTTATCAAAAAATTCCCCACGGACAATGTTTAACGCTGCCGCTTCATTATTAGAGCCTTGGTTAGTAAGCATAGTGAAAGTCAAGGTTACTTCTACATCTATTGAGCGATATTCGCTTCTACTCCATTTCCTTCGATAAATGATAAATGCAACTTCATTAGATTTTAGTTGATTCGTCACAAGTAAAATATCAGATAAATTTTCACACTGAAAAGTTTTAACTACGTTCTTTTTCGATCCGTCGATTGTATATATAGGAAGTGTGAGGGCACTACACCCTTGCAAGCATTTTTCGCTGTCAAATAAAAAAGTTAATTCACCATTGATCACGTCGATAAGGCTATCCTGAAGCATTTTTTTATCTAATTGAATAGTCTTTATTGATAAGTCGGCAGTTTTTTTTCTGTCACAAGTGGAGAAACAATTCTTGTTTCTTTGTTTGCACTGAACTGGGGCTCATGAAGCACCGATGTTTCCAACATTTTTTGTGCATCAGCAGTTTTTATAGTTACCTCTTTAGAATTTTCGGGGTAAGACTGTTTTTCTAAAGGATGTTGTTTTTCCTTATAACTTGTAGTTCCTAATACTGATGGATTCATTAACTAAAACTCCTCACTTGACCCTATATTTCACAGTTGAAATCGCTTGGTTTCATTTCTTTAGATGAGAATAGTGGAGTAAAGTTCTGGTCATAACTAACTTGTTAGTGAACATAACAAATGGTTCCAAGGGACTGCGCCTTCGGCGCAGCCCTTGAACCAGGCGTTAGGTGCCTCAGTTCAGTGCAAAGGGTGATAAATTCAAACCTTATCAGTGCTGAGAGTTTTATATCGTGCCGATCACTTGATTTTTTCTGTTTTGATGGTTTTTTGATTTCATGTCATAAACATGGTTTTGTCTGTATCGTAAGCTTTTTAGTTCTGTGCCGCTGGCGTTCAGACTTTGTCGTTTTTTCCTATGGTGCTACGCCAGCATGAGCAACAGAGTTTGTCTCAGCGTTGGGGTTGGTTCAGTTTATCTGGCGTGACAGTTCAGTTATTATCTTAGCTGTCTTGCAACGCCAGATTCAGCTTAGTCACCTTCTCAGCAGGTGCTGGCAGAGAGTTCAAATCAGTTGGCAAGTTTTTGGTTCGATTCCACTGCCAGGTTTTTACCAGCTCTCAGCATTCTGGCTTAATGTTTTAACCCAGCTTCTCTGCCTTTCTCAGCAGTGCATGACGGTGAGTTCGTAGCAAATGGCATGAAGACTTGGTTCTACAATCAGGTTCCAACAAGCTCTCAACATTTTGGTTCAGGGTTTAAACTCAACCCTCTACCTTTCTCAGCAGTGCATTGCGGAGAGTCCGCAGTAAATGGCAAGAGGAGTTGTTGCAAGTCCGTTGCCCAAAATTAACAATGGAGTTGCAAGGGCACCTAACAAATGGTTCCAGTTCGTTCGCTTCGCTCACCCGACGCCGCCTGCGGCGGCGCGGCTGAACCAGGCGTTATGTGGCACAGTCAATTTCTAAATGTATTCTGTGATTTCAGAGTGAACGAGAATAAGAGTTTGAAAGTTCAAACCAAGCTGGCGAAATAGCTCTGTGCTTTTTCTTCCGTGCCATGCCAGCAGAAAGTGAAGGTTTTCTTTCAGTAGCTGCCAGAAGTTTTTATCCCTCTGGAAGTTCAGTGCTTTGGCAACTCAGGTTGAAGTGTAAATCTGTTAAGGTTGTTCTGTGCCAAGCTGGCAAAGGAGTTTGGAGTTTTCGCTCTTCTTGCAATGCCAGCCTAAAATTCAGTTCTCATTCATGCTGCCAAAATAGTTTTTTGGTTATATTCATGTAGCGTGTGCACTGGCAGCAATCAGGTTGGCTGCAAATTGGTTAGGGTTAGCCCGTGCCAGGCTGACAAAGTAGCTCAATGCATTTGCTTTTCGTGCAATGCCAGCAGGGAATTTAGTTCTCTTTCTTTGCTGCTACGCAAGCACAGGAAATCTTGCAGTTTTCCAAGTTGGCCAGCAGTGGGGTTTGTGCGGTTTGTGGGTGTTGGTTCGTGCCAACTGGCAAAAGAGTTTGGTGCCTCTTTTCCGTGCAACGCCAACACAGATTTTCTTGGTTCTGGCGTGGTTTGCCAGTCCGGATTCAATCGTTGGTTTTTGTTCGTTCTGTTTTGCAGGCGAGGTGCAAGAAAGAGAGTTTGAGAATTTATCAACCAGCCACATAACAATTCAATCCAGCCGACGCGCCTTCGGCGCGCGGCTGATTGAGGCGTTAGGCGCAAACTATACTGAGCTATTTCACCAGAGATTGATAGCATGAAATTGGTTAAAAGCTATTGTATTAATTTTGTGATATTGTATCTATTTTTAAATTTCCCCTCTGGTTTAAAGGCTGAAGCACCAGCACCTTATGAAGCAAAATTTGATGTGCTTTTGTTGTTTAAAGGTGATTCTAAATCAGATGATTCACTTTTAGAAAAAATGTCAAAAGGAGAATTTTATATTCCATTTCAATATGAGTGGAAAGAATATATTGGAAGTGCCAACCTTAAAATAACTTCAGATCATTTTTCATTAGATCATGAAAGCTTATGCTCAATATCTCAAACATCACTATCAAGTAGAAAAAGTCAGAATCAACAAATAAATTCAATTGAAGATTTGATTTTATCTATTTGCATAGATGATTCAATTGAGAACCTTATAGAAAGAAGTGCATCATCTTTAGTGCTATGGGTCTGCCACCCATTATCAAAAATAGAGTTTTCAGGAAAATGGAACGCTGGTCAAGTGGCAAAAATCTATACAGCGTCAGAGGAAACTACACGCACTGCATTTGCTGACATAATGCTCAGACAGAGTGGTATCTTGACATCAAAAGTGGTAAAAATCATTCGGGGAGTTCATACGATCATATCTGAAAACCCAAAAAATACTGGTCAAATGGATGCATTGCTATTTCCAAGTATGTTTTTGTCTAATGAGATATTGAGTTTTTCTCATCAATCACCTAGAACTATTTTTATTTTCAATGGTCTACTTTCCATTGATTTTATTCCCGCATATATGATGAAGTCATGGAAGCTTTTGAATGTTCCATCCGAAGGTGATAGATATAGTTTACAACGGATTGATCAATATTATTTTGATTATGATGGTGATAATTCAATTCGCTACGATAAGCATGCACCTAATTCTTTTACGGCAGAAATTTTTGCTGACGGAGTGTATAGAGGGCAATTGTATACAATGAACTTTTGTTTTGCATTTGAGGAGGTTACTCATAAAGTGAGTGGATCATCTAGCGTTTGTATTGAGTACGTTAGACAATTTAAAGAACAGAGGAAAAAAACTCGCCAAAGAGCTAGCTACAAGCCCCCCTTAGGCATTGAAGGGTTTGAAATGAGACAAGAACCCAAGGCTCTTCATAGCATTAATTTCATACCAGGGTTATCAGGCAAATAATGCGCCTAACAAATGGTTCCAGTTCGTTCGCTTCGCTCACCCGACGCCGCCTGCGGCGGCGCGGCTGAACCAGGCGTTATGCGTAAGCAGGCTA
>CBDICY010000042.1:0-5347 GCA_965277445.1 Saprospiraceae bacterium
TGTGCCACTCGAAAATTTGAAATTCCACTTTCCAGAATATTTTTTTTTAAAGATAAAGTATTCACTTTTCAAGGAATTGTAGTATTTGATTATTTGTTGAAATTCTCCTTGAAATTTTCCTCACAAAGATTTCAGCATATATGAGAGATAACTTATCAAATCGGTCATTTCATGCCTTTATGTAGGCCTAGGTATAACTAAGCCAGTTTTCCCTGGAAAAAATATGGGGAAAAGGATATTTTCTTATTTTACGGGCAGAACGTGCAATTTTCCGGTGGGGGGTTCCGGGAAAATGAGAATTTCGAAAGCCATAGCGGCTCAAATGGAGGGGAGAAGGGAGATCAATGGATAGCTGGGAAAGAAGGAAAGAAGGGAGGGAGGTAATGGTCAAAATTGAGGACCTCTTGAAAGGGTAAGGGGAGAGATTTTTGCTTTGAAATATGACTGCAGTACCATGGATACCAAAAGGGGAGAAAAAAATATTTAATTTGTTACATACGACACAAAAAATGTATGAAAATGTTACTTCGAAAATTCCTTTAAAAAATACGTCGTTCAACGGTTTTTTGGGCATATGCCAAGCCCGTATTGCAAAAGGTTGATGTAAAGAAGATGTGAAAGGCATTTTTTTTGTGCAAATTTGATTTTTTTTCTTCTATGCTGTGAAAGGCAAAGGCAGGAGCTAAAAAAAACCTGGTTAAAGATATGAAAGGGGGGAAAAATTATGACTGGAATGGAAAAATTAGATTGGGTACAGAAGCGAAATAACCTAACCTAACATGTACGAAAAAATTATGCAAATCCGGAATTGAGAAATTTGAGATAGGCACTATGCGATAAAACCATTTTTTCCCCTTGGTCTGAAAATGTATTGTTAATCTTATTTGCTGTCATAAAGACAAGTCATCAAATTGGTATGTACCGTGCATTACGTACAATTTACACATCAGCAAAAATACTTACGTTTACGATGGGTAGGAGGTGCACAGGAAAGAAATTGATGGAGAACATGATGACGACTGCAATCAACATTTTTGCCACCTTCCTCCTGGTCCTCAACTGGTTGTCCAACGTCCTATTGGCGCACTGCCCCCCTCCGCCGCCCCCTGAGACGTTACCGTTGGTGGCCTTGGGCGAGGCGCCGTCGAAACGATTGTTCATGTCCTGGGCGGAGTCCTGCCTGCGGGAGCGGGTCAAACGCACGGTGGCGGACCTGATCAGGGACATGGGGCCGTTGTTGCTGTTGTTGTTGGCGTTGCCGTTGTTGAAGTGATGATGGTGGTGGTGGTGATGCAGACGGAGGTGATGGTGATGGCAGCTGGACGGATCCAGCTGTTGCAGCTCTTGTTGCTGTTGTTGCTGTTGCTGTTCTTGGCTGCTGGAGCTGGCTTCCCTGACGCCGGCGGTGTTGTTGCTGCTGTTGTTGTTGTTGCCGGTCGCTGCGGCGTTGTTGGCGTTGTTGTTTCCGCTCTCGTAGTGGGAGGATCCGCTGCCGGGGACGTTGTGTCTGCGCCAAAGGGTGTTGAAGATGTAATAGTAAGCCACCGACATAAAGATGAGCGGGATGGTGTACAACAAAACGGCCTAGAATGATAGAAATTAATTAAAGTTGAAAATAATTAAAATTATTAAAATTATGTACCTTGAGGAGTGTGAAGAAAAAGTCGAATTCCGCGCTCCACGACGGCGTGCAGCTGGAGAGGTCGAACAGGATTTGATCTTGATCGACGCACGGCGCCTCCAAGAAGGGCGAGGTCAGCTCCAAGGTCACGGCGTCCGGGATGCCGATCATGGCCGAGATGGACCTGGGAGAAAAAAAAATATGATTGATATTATCCTAATATAGGAAATTGCGCAATTTTTCTCGGGACAATCTTGGACCAAAAAAAGAAGACTGGGCCAAGCCGGTTATATCCCATAAAAAAAGGGTTGAAAGGAAGAAAAATGGTTCTTTTTTCGCGAGACGTAAATTTGATGGATGATGAAAAGGTACGAAAGTGGAAGTACATACTATCAAGGCAGGACCGTAACTGACGGCAATCCCAGAATCAAGAGAAAAATATACCTATATACCTCTATCGACCCAAAGTATTCTATTTAAATTAATAATTATTATAAATTTACTTTATATTTTCGGCTGGGAATTTAATTGTCATTTCCGCCTTAATAAAGTGTATTGTGGATAATTGATATTGTAAAATATTTTATTGTATAGCATTGGTTTAACGAGATATGTTTTAAAAACAAATAAGGACGAACTTTTAAAGTGAATAAGATTTCAGAACCAAAAAAGTATGAAAATTAATAATTTTTTTAAAGATATGTGATTTACTATTTCAAATTTTTATAGCAATACATAAGTCAACAGAAAACAATTATTTGTTTTTTTCATTATGTCAATAGGTTTTTAAACCCAAGATCTTATTTGAAGTACGATACTTGCATCCTCTAGCGTAGAGGCTAAATATTATAAAAATCATTAATTATCTTTGCCATTTTGCATTAATAAGAGAGGAAAATAAAATTTTACTTTATTGGAGACTTTTTTACTTTATTGGAGCGTTTTTTACTTTATTGGAGCCTTTTTTACTTTATTGGAGCCTTTTTATTACTTTATTGGAGCCTTTTTCACTTTATTGGAGCCTTTTTTACTTTATTGGACACTTTTTACATTTTTGCTCCTTAGCAGCCATTGAGGCTTAATAAATGGATTGCAAGTGATTTTGATGCAAAAAAAGCAAAAAATCAGCGTCAAATTACAAATTGCCTTGCGTAAAAGGTCTTAATTGTCCTCATTTTGTGGTTGCTTGACCTTGGAATTTGACCTGTCCTCGACTCAATATTGGCCTCGGGCTTCGCCCTTGGCCAATATAATGTCTCTGACAGGTCAAAATTCCTCGGCCAAGCAACCCCAAAATTCGAGACAATAAAGTCCTACTTTACTACAAGGCAATATATATACGTCCGTATACGTCCGTACGGTCCTTACGTTTTATCTCAAAAGTGGTTCTTAGATTTCAAATATGTACGGCTACAAGATACAAAATCATACACAATGCATCATCACCAAGCTCGTATTTTGACATTTTTAGCCGATATTTAAGTGTTTGTAAAATATACCTTTAATAATAAAAAATCAGCCAAACTTACAAATACCAATTTAAAAATGGTATCGGATGTATTTTTGCCAAATCAGCAAAATATCTTTTTTTCGCGCTATCTTCGATAGCTTCAATACTACTCACCAAATGGCTCCGATAACGAGCATTGCCTTCTTCTTCTGCGAGCTGAACTGCAGCGGCTTGCAGATTGCGTGATATCGGTCGTAGGCGATGAACGTCAACGTCAACACGGACACGGAAACAGATATATCCTAAAAGAAAATTCAAAACGAATGATGCACTTAATACAAATTTGGGAATATTGATCCGGTAAAATTGAAGAAGAAAAAAATATCAAGATAGCGAATTTGAGACTAAACTCAGTTTTTTCATTTAGGTGCCATTAACTTTTTAACTGTTTGGATGAGGCTTTTCAAACTTTTTGTGGTATAAGTACTATCCTTAATCCTTGCCCAAGCAGAATAATTTTTAAGCTGGTCCCCTTTTGTCCCCCATATTGGGCCTGGTCAAGTAGGCCATGAGTAAGCATGGCAAGCCAGTTTTTAAAAATTCATATCTCCTCCATTTTTTAACTTGGGAGCTCAAAAATTTATGAGAAGGTAGCTAATACTCTAAGGTAAAATTAGCCCAACATTTAAAAGCTTTAGGAAAATCCAAAATGGGGGTTCTTTAACAAAATCCAAACTTTTTCACCAACTAAAAGGGTCCTAAAAATTCAAAACTTAATTGGAGCTCTAAAATTATTTTAAAATAGCATTAATTGATGGTCCAATGACTGCAAAGCTTAGAAGATCACTAAATGATGATTAAAAGTTTCAATTCATATTAATTAAGCTTTATCAAAAAGTCACTTTTATGCTATTGGGCAGACACATTTTTGGGGTAGAGTCACAAAAACTTGCACCAGCTGTTTATCCTTTGAGCAAATGTAAAAAACCTTTTAGATATTGTTAAATAAAGGTCAAATGAGCAAACTGTTTAATTTTTTAGCTCTTTAGGTCTTATTATAAAGGAACAGTGAGCCTCTCAAATCAGTCTCAGATTCCTTGGTTAAACAATGACATTTATGCACTATAACTTCATAAAAATCATCAACAAAGTTTCAAAAGTCTGCAATGTTTTAGTTTTTCCCAAAAAAGTAATTTGTTTTGCCTAAATTGCAAGAATTGAATTTTGCCCTTATGCTATAGCGGCATTTTAGGTTTCCACCCAGGATACTCTGATGATCTAATACAATTCTATGAAAATGTTAATGAAACTAAAATGAGCAGGGGAACATTACAGGATATCAGATGGGTCTAATAAATGTCAATTTACCCTTCTAGAGCATATTGATAGGGTGCAACAGCCAAAAGATGATGTTAAGCTAAATAAGGGTCACCCTGTACGTATACTCAAGGAGAAAAATTGCTACCAGAAAATGTATTGCTAAAAGGGATAACAAGTTTTTTTAACATTTAAATTGCTTTAAAACATTTAATATGCGGGTTTTATCGCGTTCTCAAAGAGAAAGAAAAACACTATTTTTTTCAAATTTTTGCGCAATACAGTGTATTTATACTACCGCTTAAAAGGTTTTAGCGGTGTGTAGTAACAAAATTATATACACGAAAAGTTAGACATCGATACTATGACCTCTTTTTTTCATGGCATATTTTAATTTCAACCCTCTGGAGCAGCTTGCATACAGCAGCTTCCATGTACATGCATACAGATGTCCGGTTTATAAGTATCATAAATGATTAAATATCCTTCTTGTAACAATACCCTGGCAAAGGATACTGGATCAGTACTGAATTCTCTCACTCCTGACGACCAAAACCCTTGCCCCCCCCCTCCCGCACCAAAAGACTTGCTCCCCTGCCTCCTCCCCCCAGAAAAATTTAATAAAAAAGTAGTCTGAACTCCCGGTTGGCGCCAACATATGATTGTAACAATGTCAAAATTATATATTTAAGATACATGTTTTATATGGTAGTGCAACAGTTTTAAATAAATTTTATGACAAAATGGTAGTTTTAAACCTTGTACTCTGTATTCAGATGGGTGGCAGTTGCCTTCGCACCAAAACAAAGACAAACTGAAAAATAAAAACAGAAAATAAAAAACAGAAAAAGTGCATGAATGACAATCACTGAATAATAGACATAAAATGGCATCCTGCAAAGTAAAAGGGTGTCCGTCGCTTCATACACCTGGTCAAATAGCTAAAAGACTACCAGGAA
>CBDICY010000043.1:0-69928 GCA_965277445.1 Saprospiraceae bacterium
AAGATACTATTAAAGGATAAGGAGACAGGTGTGCATGTTGTGTATTTGAGTCATACTTGTTCTCTCTGTGTATTGATGTGAGGGTAACTTTGTGCAGAAGTCGTCCAGACCAGGACAGGTACCTGTTTGCAGAGGGGTAGAGTGTTGTCGTGAGCAACATTGACCAGGAGAGAGAAAGGATCTTCTCCCAAAGAGGTTGAACTTGTAGGTTTGCTATTTTTCTGAATCTGTCTAACCTGATTTTAGTCTGGACCTACTGTCTTTTCCCAAATTTACTCAAAATCACACCATGCACAATGGCATCAAGGCAGATAAAATATCTCCTTCCATAGAGGCTGATGAAAGTATAGGTATGCTTTCTTGTGTGTGCTATGCTTTTATGTATAATTATACAGAGAAAGTCCAGCAGGTTGGACTAGGACAGGTACCTTATTATCAAGGCAAGGCAGGACAACCATACAAAACATAAAGGAGATGCCATCCTCTTCGTTTCAGGATAAGGAAACAGATGTTTCTAGCTGGTGTTACAACCTGCATAAATTGCATCATAATATACACAACTTCATAAGTCCTTTCATGTCACATGTTTGTCATTGTATGGCATGCATATATCACTTAGCCTGTGCAGTGGAAGGCCGAAAACCTATGATCAAAAGATATGCCCCTTTGGCTGGTAGTAAGGTGATAGCCAAGGCTGACAAAGTATCTCCTTCCAGAGAGGCTGAAAGTACTGGTATGCTGTATCTTTAATGTCCTGATGGTTAAGGGGAATGTGCTAAAATGTCTTTTTGTCTTTGTCTTATGTATTTAGTATATGTGTCATGTAATTCTTCAAGACTCATGAGCACATTTTTATTAACCCTTGGCGGGCATGCACAGCGACGGTTGCAATACTTGGTCTGTCCGTCTGTGTGTGAGTACATGTCTGTGTGTCTGTCTACCTTTATTTTCGAACTACAGGCAACAAAGCAGGGCATGAACAGTACATCCGTTTTCGGCACAACAAGTGCCCGAAAAATAATGTGGCCGATTTAGCTAAAACGGCTGCATTCTAGCAAGAGAAACCGGAACCACCATGGACCACGTTTTGTGACCCATTAGTGCGGTGTGCATGGGTATTTATTACACACTTGGGCGCATGCTCCACTGGCTCAGCTCCTAAAGCAGCACTGCCCGGAGTCCTGCGTTGCGGTAAATGCTACTTCAAGTGCCTCTAGCCTGTTTCAGAACCGTTGTATCCGTTACCAGGGTATGTATTTACTGCATGGCTCCTGTTGCCGTAATTGTGTTAGCCAGCTTCTCGCCTGTGCAGCTCAAGTTGCATACACAAATTGGGTTTGTGCTGAGGGTTTGCACTTTAGTGCTTTTCATTACTGAAATTATTCAGTAGTATGTACATATTTAATGGTTACGTCAGTGTATTTCCAGATGGAAGCAGAGTAGGCAAATGCCAGAGGGGTAGGTATATGTGCTCATCCGAAGTCTGTGTACTGGGTGCAGTGTGATAAAGCAAATTGGAAACAGTGGTATCACTGTTGATGCGTTGGAGTGCTGCTCCAAAGGGCATAGCCAGCAGATTTCCTTCTATTGCTGTGTTTGACTGATTGTGATGGATAAAAATTAAGCAAGTTGTCCTCCACAACTGGAATTCCTGTTAATCTTACAGTGAAACTGTTAAAACCGTTTCGCCTACGCCAATTAATGTGCACACTGTCTGATTACTGAGGGCATAATTATGCACAATTAAGTGCCACTTTCTCATGAGAGAAGTGCGAAGCGAGAAACCACCCGTTGTGTTACAGAGTGGATAGATGGTAGCCTCGGAATGGAACCCAGGCCTTCCCTGTTTACGCGGCCATTATTGCATGCGCATGCGCAGAATGTAATTATGTGGGGGCGAACTCTGCGAGAAACAGGAAAGGCCTGGGCTTAAACATCATGTGAAGGTAGGTTCTGGGGGTAGCTCTGGGTCTTATGCCTCTTTATGTCATCGTCACAAGACGGAGCTCCCTGCGCATCAAGCTTCTTTTCAAGTGTCTGAGGGTACATACGTGTTCTAGTCGTGAACATTGGCTTAGAACTACGCCCGTAAAGTATGGGCATGCCCCGAGAGCGTGTATTTGTTACAATGACATAAAGTGGGTGTAGGCACCAGAGTCACCCAGAGTCTACTGTCACGTGATGTTTAAGCCTAGGCCTTCCCCATTTCTCGTGGAGTTCGCCCAGACACAATTATATTCTGTGTGTGCATGTGCAATAACAGACTGCATAAGTGAGGAAGGCCTGGGTTTTTGAGATTAGATAGATGGCAGCTTTCATACGTGGTGCAGTTTCCTTCTGCTCGCATTTATCTTCTTGACAGCCACATTAATCCGTTATGGATGATTTTTCCCAGTTTTAGTGTGAATTGGACGCCTGCTTTGGGGGCATATAGGGCAAACGTTGTGGAAGTAGGGAGCGATAAAAGTTATCACTTCAATTGCCTGGAGATATTTACACACGCGTCCAAAATGTTACGGTGGCTGATAATAGATCACTGACTCTACTTTCCTATTCTAGATAGATAGTAAAAGCCTTCTGTGAATAAATCCCAGATCTCCCAGTCCCCACTGTTTTGACTTCTATTGCCGTTCACTACAAATTGATTTTGCCAACTTATACCACTTTTCCATGTGGATAGTCACATATATGTGTATGCATTATTATTATTGTGTGCTATTTTATAGACAGGTAAAAGACAAGAAAAATGAAAAAAGACAGCCCAACTGGGTTTGCTATTCCTCCATAAAACCGCCGTATTTATCCATGAACTCCATCTTTAAAGGAGTGGAAACATCAAACACAACAACAGGAGGTGAGATGAGGGGGGGGGGGGGACACATGCATGCAAATGATCCCCACTCTCTCTTCACAGACCCCTCATTAATTCTCCTTTCACTTTGCCTTTCTTCATCTTCCCATAACCAGACAAAACTCATGCATAGTGCAATGCACAACTGAGGATTGCCCAAGGCTGAAGGAAGACACTTGTTTTCTATACAGGATGCACTTTATGTACCAGCACAATAATACAACTTACGGCAACAGAAGGAAGGATATTCCAACAAAGTATCTTCCAGTAGATTTAGCGGCATTTTTCTCAAGTGGTCCAACAGCACAGTACTCCCTCTATTAAAGTAGTATTAGACATAACATACCGTCTCAGATACTCTTGGTTTACCCCCTAAAGTCATAATGTGTGAGTCATTCCATGACCCAATGGACAAAAAGAGGCGAGTGAATGGGAAAAGGCAAGCACCCTGATAAAATGAAATCCATTTTATGTTACTCGAAATGACTCTTTGCAGCAACTTACATTAATAGTTTTGGTGAACTGGGCTTGGTACACACTTACTATCACAACTCGCCCTTTAGAGGGGTTCCCCCTTTCAGGACCGTCTTGGCCATTGCACATGGCGTAGCTTAAACTCAAGACTACACACCAGTTATCACATGCTGTTACCAATGCAGGTTGGAGACCAGTGCACTAGATGGGCAAGTTTGTGTTTGAAGGTAGTGAACCAGATGGGCAAGTATGTGTTCAAGGTAAAAAAGGTTGATGGTAGTAAGTCTCTTGTGTGCTGCTTAAGCGTTACTTCAAGACTAGTGGCATTCATGGTGTAAACCTGCTAGATGTTGCTGATCCTTAATTGAATAGCTTTCAACAAACACCAGATGCCAAGATGGCCGGCACATGCAAACACTCCTGCGACCGCGACTTCTGCTTACACTACTACAAAAAAACAATTTCCTGTCCCTACTGCTCACACAATGCAGTATGGGCTATGCATATGGTGAAAAGGATATGCATAGTGTACCATAACAATAATATATGTGAAATATTCATTTGCTAACTTTATAATGGCACGCAAATATTAATGGGTTTACAATACTCCACATGAAGACACCATGCTGTGGGCAAACTCCCAGTTTGGATCTGGGAGGGCTCAGGTACTTTTGAAAACTTGAAAGATTATAGGCTGAGATTCTACCACAAGCCTCATTCTCTCCAGTGTGTGCAGCTCAAGAAGACGATTGACTAATATGGATGTGTTTATCTAGTATACCAACCGTGGTTTTAAAACAAATAGGGGTGGTCTGAAATGCATGAAATTAACATTAAAACAGTGAGAAATCCAGATGATCCAGAACATTGTGTTGTTAACATATTCGAGATATACTTCTCATTCACACCATGTAAGGATAACAGCTTCAATTTCTTCCCTTTGCCCAGTGATGCTATCAGTACAATGAAGTTTTCTAAGGAATATGCTTGGAACAATACACTTGCACAGCATTAGGAAAGCAGTTGGCATTGAAAGATACAGTGCCTAGTGCTAAGACAGTATAATTTCCACTTCTGCACTCTTTGGATAATGTCTGTCACTCAAAATGATCCTCAATTTACTAGGATCACATGAGAGAAGGTGTTGGTCATGTGACCAAAACCTCGTTAAAAACGCGAGTTCGTATTTGCAACCATTGTTCAATTTAACAGTTGGGGTGTGTGCACAAGCGTTGTGGTCATAGTGAAGCCGTCATGATGTCGCCAAAACACATGACAACACTACCTAATGTATTGCATGACGAGGAACAGCACCCGTGGACCGCTGATTTTGCAATTTTGCAAACACGGGTTTGCTTCTCCAGCACATTGTATGGGGAGGGAACGGAGAGGGCGGAGCCCCCGAAGGGGGGGTTGGCGATGCTCCCGACCACTCCTCCTCCACTTGTCGGCGGCTCGGCGAGAGAGGTTTCTGACTTCGCAGTCTCCTTGAACGTTGTTGGGGTAGGGGTGGGGGCGCAGTGGTAGCCATGCGCAGTTGTTGACACCAGTCGGTTTGTAAAAATAATACTTCCCAAAGGTGCATCAAGACAAGTGCAGCAGATAACAACAATTCCCACAAATTTAAAGGGAGATTGATTATGAAATATCACAATTGTATATCTTGATTCTAGTCATGGTTTTAGAATTTTTGTAGTCAATTTCATGGTAAAAATGCCATCAAAAATGGTGCTCGGCCACCTCCCACTTTTTAACTTCCACTTGTACTAACACTTCATGTTAGGCCCCAGAAGGAAATGGGTGAGTGATCTTAGTATAAATCTGTGGTGAACTGGGGGCCTGCAAGCTATATTCCTGCCGTCGAAATGGTGTAAGGAAAAAAGTGCAAGAAAAACAGGGAGCAATCGCTTCACCACTGACTCCCAAAAAGGAGGTCACTCCAAGTACACTTAGGTCTTTTCCCCATTGAGTGACTTTGAGGAGCAGAGCTCCCCTAGCTGGTGGGAATTGGGTGCTAAAAATGGGCTATGAACATGTAGGAACGGTCATAGCATGTCACAAGTCCCATCTCTCTATGTATGGTCAGGAAAGGATCAAACACATACCTGACGGCAGAGCTACTACAAGAGAAGTGGTAGAAAATATCTCACTTTGCCGCCAGACTGTTTGGTTACAGCACTGTATCAATGCCCACAGTACTGTGGAAAAGTTGCCGACATTAGGCTATCCAACAAATCTTAATTGTCAGATTGACAACACCAGGACACGAGAAAACAATACAATGATGGCAGGATATACATTGGTTTTCAATGGCATCTCCGCAGCCGGCCTTGAAGGAATGACAGGGGATTTGTTCAGGGGTGAGACATCCGTCAGCAATGGGTGGGCATCCGTGGACATGAGATCATGAGGCGAATTCAGAGATGGCTCCACAGGTTGATTGTGTAGGGATCCATGGCGGCTAATATTTACGTACATCCGGTGTCGGCTGATATTGGTTTTGGAAGAGTTCCATAAGCTTGGGGATATCCTAACCGAGTAGAGCTGGAACAGGTAGCCTATCTGTGAAGGCTGCTTCGATAGCAATTTGACGCCAACCGAGCTTTATAATGACGCAGTGCAAGTGGGGAAGAAATAGAATCTCCATGGGCACAGTGAATGGTTATGCTTTTGTCAGTTATGTCTGCTGGCTACACGAGGTCTCCACAGACGAGGGTTTTGCTCGTGCTGATATGGATGAGAATGTCCTTGCAAAAAATTCCTTTAATGGTTCTGTTGTGGTAGACCCAGTTGTTCCGGTGGCTGTCAGCGTCGGTCGCGAAAAGGCTACAAAAGAGTGTTTTTCGAGGGCAGCTAAAAGCATAATGACCTTTCTCATTAAAGTTGAAGCAGTTAATGGAGTGGGGGGCTGTGTGTCGGGGGCACAATCAACAGTTTTGCCTTCCCTTTCATTTGACCATTTATCCCCAGGTCCCGCCCATGTTGTGGTCAGCTTGATCACTGGGTTGCACCTGCCAGAACCCACCAAAGCGTAAGGCCGCAACACTGTCCAACATCTACTCTCCCCATCCCCTGCACTATCGCCCAGTTGACCAGTTGGGTGTTCATGGTTTATCCTTGTCAGCTGTAATGCTAGTCAATAGATCCTGTATATTGACCAATTAAATTGAGCAATTTAAAGTAGGAGGGCTCTACATCTTCTAGATTGATACCCAGGCCTTCTCCCTCCTCCATGGATGCATCCTCCGTATGGATTAATTATGTGTAGGTTGTGTTTCGAAGGAAGAAGGACTGGTAGATTTTATTGTGTGATGCGTACCACGACATACGTAGAATGATATTTTGTTACTTCAGGTATATAGTCATTTTATGGTTGTGCACTATTGCAGAGTGTGAGGACATTGACGTCACAACACTTTGAAACATCACAGTATGACATTGGATGACAGTTGTGGCATGTATCACATGATAAATTCTTCCAGGCATTCTCCCTCCCCGAAGCACAACCTACGTGTAATAAAGATGTATGGAGCATTGGCACATGGAGGAGGGAGAAGGCCTGGGTACGAGGCTAGATTTTTGTTTCATGAATTCTAAGTGCTCGTGGTGGCATTACCCCACACAGCCGGCATGAAATTGGATGTGGGTTTAGAATCTTTTCCTACAAATGAGTCTGTCCACGAGTATTAGGTTTGCTTTATGTTTTGTGCAATATTGCGTGCAAGGGAATGGGTAGTTAGTGATGACTGGTAGTTGCTAAATTGATTTGAGTCTCAAGAAATGCTCATTTCCTAGCTGTTGATGTTCTTCTTGTGAGTCTGTCTTCGAAACATCGCTTGTTGCTAAGGCACAAGCACCCCACTCTGCGTAAGTTAGACAGACTTGTCCTTCGTGGTTTAGAATGCCTTGGGCCCACAGTAGCAGTCCTCACTCTTCGATGCTACAGCCCAGGGCCCTCGGCATTCTAGATTTCACACACTCACTGTCTAACTATTATTTTCATTAGGGATGGACATGGTGTTAACATCATAGAATGGGGCTATGATAGTCATCTACTTCTCATCCTTCTCCTTCTTCATGCCCTCAAAAACCAAACAATACAAAGTGATGAAAATTTGTAAGAATTTTGTAAATATCCATAATGCAAAGAGACTGCACATATTTATCACTAAGTACAGTAATAGTTAGTATATAGGAATGAGCATGGTGCCCAGCACCATAGATATACGGAGCTGTGATAGAGAGTGTTGTTCATATTCTTCTCCTCTTCTCTTTCTCCTTCTGGAGTGTGATCACCATCTCCTTTCCTCTGTGGGATCTACCAGCATGGTGTGACCTGTCTGGACTTCGGGAGAACCTCAAACACATTGCTTTGACATCCTCTACTCCATCAAAATGGGAATTGTGATATGCCACTACAACATCACCCTCTTGGAAGTTTAATCTAAGATATTGTCATCTTTTGACACAGAACATCCATTAAGATCATAGATTCTCTGTATGTGATACTGTATATCGGGAAATGATTGCGTGTGTCTGAAGATTGAAAAGATTGTGAATACACATGCTAACGCAATCCTTACTGTACGCCAAATATTATTTTTGTGTATGCGCATAGCCACTGGAGGGACTAGGGGTGGGGATCGGAGAGGAGAGGATTTAAAATGAGTCTTCGTAAGTATTTCAAACCGGTCAGCACACTGGAAACACTGGAAAAAGCTGGCCTGTCAACACTTGCTACAGCGGAAGCAAATAAAGCCGTCGAGAGGGTGCTGCAGGGCGCGGAAACTACTACGCGGACAGCTGGTACGAAGAGAAAGTACACGTCAACATTCACCCCCAAAGGTTGCACCAAAATTGCCAAGTACGCTGCTAAAAATGGGAACACAAGAGCAAGTAAGAAGTATTGTGTAGCCGAAAGTACAGTTTGACTGTTTAAGTCTAAGTACCTGGCTGCTCTAAAGACCAATACAGAAGCCGGTATAGAGGAAGAAGTAAGGGCAATACCTGCTGGAAAAAGAGGGCGACCTTTGCTACTTGGTGAGTTAGACAAGGATGTCCAGAAGTACGTATCTGTATTGTGGGACGCTGAAGTAGCAATCACAATTGCAGCTGCAGAGGGTATTGTAATGGTGCACAATCATAGCCTCCTTGTTCAGCATGGGGGTTACATTGAGCTTACTCGTGACTGGGCCCTCTCCCTTCTGATTCGAATGGTGTTTGTGAAGAGAACGGCTACAACAAAAGCCAAATCACAGCACTGAGAGGAAGAATTCCAACTGCTGAAAAAGCAGTCCATGCAGCAGGCTGTATCAATGATCAAGGTTGCATGGAGTGGCACTGTGGAGTGACCAAGATGCTCCTTGCGAACATACTGTCTTCTTGTAGAATGGCCAACGTAAAAATTTGAGATTGCCCGTGACTGTACACCCCCTTTTACATGGTGGAGTTCACGGGTTTTGCAAAGCCCATAAATCTGTTACTCCTCCGTAAAACACTCCATATTTATCCAAAAGACGGCAGGCTCTAGCGGCAACAGTGGTTGCTACGCATACAGCTTCTCTTAGCAACGACTTACAGTATGTGGGAAGACGACAAAACTTGCCGAGGAGCAATGCAAATGCTGCTTTGGTGCTGCCGGCCACGTTCTACACCAGTGAGAAAGCAATGCAGCTGCTTCTTTCGCTGACTCAGTGGGGCATGGCTACCCGGTACTGCAGTTGCACGGTTGCGAGCAATGTAGTTCAGTTCCTTGCCAACCACAAAGTGAGTGTAATGATGGTGTTGGAGCCTGAGCAAGATGTTTGAACCGAAAATACTTTGCCTGCACCAGTCTTTTGCCTTTTGTATGCCGACTGCACGTTTAAAGATGCAGTTGGCATAAACAGAAATTATTATGCACAGCACCAATCCTGTGCATATCCGGGTATAAAAGGGGGTGTACTGGTACCGGCGAAACTCGAAACTGTACAACAAGAAAAATGGTTGTTTTGCATAGCATCTTTGCCGTTTCACTGGCTGGCTCCACACGAGCCTTTTTCCACACAAACTGGCTAACATGAGCGGTTTTATGGCCATTACACCTACTGGTAGCCTCAGCTGGTGAGTGAGTTCATGGTTGAGTGGTTCATGTAAACAAACGGGTGAACTGCTCCCTGAGCAACTACTTCTGCTGGTGATATACACTGAATACCTACGCTATTCTTGGACCAAACAGGTCTCACACAGAAATGAGTAACGCACAGACCAATACGAAGGCGAAAGATAGCGAGCTGGAGCGGCAACAGATGGTTGCTATGCATGCTGCTTTTCTTAGAAACCAACTTGCAAGTGTTGAGAATGAACGAAAACTCACCGAAGACCTCTGAAAACGCCATACCAAAGCTTCTGGCTAAACCCTAGACCATCAAAAAAGGTTTGCAGCTGCTTTTTATCTGAGTCAGCAGGGCACGGCTACTTGTGTTGAAAGAAGCATGCGTTTGCAGCATTCACTAAACACAGCCGGCAAGATGAATGCCTGCATTCCAGTGAGTGTTTGGTTTGTTTCACACAAGGCAATAGGTCGGGACTGTACTGATACCTACTAGATATGTATAGAGTGTGAAAGTAACGTGTACAGAGTGAGGGTTTGTTTTGGCCGCCATTTCGTGCGTATTTGTCGGGCAAACTCCAAAAATGTAAAAAAATAAATTGCCAGTACCGGTACACCCTCTTTTATCCACTGATTTCATGTTTAAAGGCGCTACGACACGGGCCGCCCACGCAGAAGCAATTAGCTTCAAAATCGGGCCATGATTCAATAATGGTATCTGATTGGTCAAAAATCTCTTTCAACTTCACCGCGTTTCCGCGTGAGAATAACGCATGCGGCTAGTAGTACACTAGAAATGTGAGATCTAACGGCTTTCCTGAGGCCACCTGGTGCAGTGTTCGCCATGAGAGCGTAGTGGCTAGAAGACCTAAGCTAACAGTACGCAAAGTGAAATAAAGCAGGAGCATCGAAGCGAGCTGTTGCCTGCTGAAAGTTATTGCTTGGTGCTATTGTAAGACTTACCGGCTCCAAGCATTCTCCAGCAACTGCAGATGTGTCTACTCAGTGCTGTCTTCGCCTGTAGCTCCCAGAGAATGCTTGCTTTCCTCGTTCAGCTGTCGAGCCCAGTCAACTATACTACAAGTGTTCGTACCGCATGTACAAAAATGTTTATGCATGCGGATTACGTGATGTGTGGGCAGCCTGTGTTGTAGTGCCTTTAAGCTATGTACAACATCAGACACACAGCATACGTACATCATTTTGGTTTACCTTAATATTTGGTAACTTACTGGTTCAAGCCATCTGGGTTCATGAGCTATCTCAGTGTCCACAGCAGAGTGTGCAAAAAATTGTAAATAATCTTGGTTGAGATGCTTTAGATGTTGACAGAGAGAAAAATTCCCATATGTAAAAAACCTAAAAAAAAAATAACACTGAGGGGCCAGGCTCTTATGTTCAATACTGATTTACATATGCATTAAGGCTTAGAAAATACAGTGCTGAGCATTTAGAGAGTGTTGCTGTATATTTTGATGTTAGTTATGTGACTAAAACATTGTCAAGTGACAAAAACAACAGCCAGAGGAATATTCTTTAAACAATTGGTCATGCTCATGATACAGTGAGTTAAGAAAACAAAATGGAAATGTACAAATAAGCATTCTCTCCCTGTAGTAGTTCAATGTATATGAGTTACCTTAAGGTAACAATTATTTACACGTACAAAATTTAGCGATTTTGACTTTTTAAAGTTTTGGAGGGTCTTCAATGATGACATTGTGATTACAATGATAATCATTAACCCTCGGCGCGCAAGTGCAGTGGGGGTTACAGTACTTGGTCTGTGTTCTGGTCCGTCTGTTTGTCCGTTAAGTCACATCTCACCTATAGAGCGTCTGTTCACCCTAAAAACGCTGTCACGTACTCAGCCGGCAACAAAAATTTGTGGGGATTTGCCTGAAACGACTGCATTCAAGAGTTATGCCGCGAACAAATATTCTGACTTAGCCGCGGTCAGCTTTCTCTCAGTGAAGCACCAAGGGTACCCAAAAATTGTCAACAACATTCGGTCTTGCCCGAAACGATGCCTACTGATGCCGCTAGCCCGCGTTTTAGTGAGAATTGAGAGCACCACTTTACAGCTACACACAAGGCATGGCCAATTTCCGCTCACACGCATTAGTACAGTACAAAGCAATATGCAGTATGCGCCGAGAGTTTTGCACTTCATTCGTTTTTTTACGCACACTTAAATTAGCAATTATTTTGGAATTCGCCAAAATTAGTACCCATTATTAAATAATAATGATATTAAGGCACACATTTAATATCTATATATTGCAAGTGAAGAAGTACAGTGCTTTGTACATAGAGACTGGAACTTGTCTTTTGTGAAATTTTGGTCCATTACTCAGCCATACAAAATTATACATGTGCAAAAACATATCAACATGATCCGCAGTAACCATCAGATTAATATCAAGTCATGTGACTATCATGTGACAGCAATGGCTGTTGAAGACAAGATAAAATTGCTTAGGCTGATTTTTTCCAAAATCCCTAGAGTTAAGAACTGAAACTGGATATGCACAATTTTAGCCTAAAGAAGCATCTCTGGAGCCAAAAAATTTTCACCACTCCCCTACTGTTAGTGTGTAATCTGACAAAACAGTGATTTCAGAGGTCCTCCGGGGTTAGGCTGATTATGCAGCCATTGTCAATAGTTAAGCACACAGATTTAATAATTGACTTACAAACTGATTGTAATATCCATACAAATTTACCTGGTTGCGCTACAACAAAGCGTTGCAGAAAAATGAGCCTGTGTTTGCAGGAGCTCCCATTTCTGGCAACCCTCTTGTCCGATGATGACGTTTTGAGATCGCGTGATACTTCCTGGTGATGTTTTATGACATGTGCATCCCCACGCTGTACATGGGTTAAGGTCTGATCAGTCACTCCCATGAAAGAACACTTGGTTTCGTTAGTTGCCAGAGTCAAAACTGTTTTACAACCGTAGATGTTCAGAAGCCCTTCAGGAATGGATCATGTTCTGTGGAAGCAGCTGTGCAATGCCTGTGGTGTCAACTGCGTGGACTGAGACTGCAGCAGACAACTCTTTTGACACATGGAAGCAGCATTAGTGATTATGTGGTTCTCCAGAAGGCAGTTGCTTCGTATTCTTAATATCCTGCAGCAGAAAAGGTACAGCTAGTTCGCTCCAGTTTTGTCTGGAGGTTCAGCTGGTGATAGGTGGTTCTGAAAACAACCGTATGTAGTCCCAACGACTGAAGTAAGACCGTCTCTCCACAAACGGACTGTTGTGGAAGACAACCTAGAGCTCAGGCTTTCACTTTCTTTCTAACCCTACAGGCTGGTAGGCAAGGTTAGAGGTCAACGAGATGTTGCACCTTCTCCGTGATGTCAGAACCAAATGTACTGAGTGATAGGGGGTGTTCAGCAATGTGCATTTCTGTAAACACGAGCTCGTTTTTCTGCAATGCTTTGTTGTAGCACAACCAAGTAAGTTTGTATGGTATTAAAATCATTTTGCAAGTCAAATATTAAATCTGTGTGCTTAACTATTAAAAATGGCTGCATAATCAGCCTAACCCCAGAGGATCTCTGAAATCACTGTTTTGCACTAACGGTAAGGGAGCGGTGAATTTTTTTGCTCCAGAGATGCTTCTGTATGGCCCCACGGGAACTGCTGCCCACATAAACCAGCCAAAACAGGACCTTCTGTGTCCATAAAACACACAAGCAAAACAAAAATGGACGGGCCTTGGGTGCATTAGCAAACACATACTCGAGCAGTCCTTTGTAAACAAACCAGGTGAACTTCTAAGGCCTACTGCCTTTACAGCATGCACATGGTGAAAGCCACTGCTTTTTCTGTGCAAAACTGGAGCCTACACAATTGCAAGTAGATTACAGACTGCAGCAAAGGCTAAAAGCGGTGGTAAAAGCTGCAGCAAGCAGTTGCTGGGTATGTTGGTTCTGTTAGCGACCAAATACCCATGCTGAAAGGTGGCGAAAACCTCGTTGAGGAGCTCTGAGAAGCCGGCAGCTACATTTGGAAGGCGAGAAAAACCTTCACAGCTGCTTTTTTGCTGATTTAGCTGAATGTGGCTACCTCCTGCACAAGTCCACAGAGACACGCGAAGCTACAACTTGTTCTTGCTTGCCTTGTTGATGTTTCAGTGAGTGCTTGGCTTATGTGTTTAGTTTAAGCAAGATTCTTTCCCCTTGGATGCACAGATAATGTGATAATCGTTCTTGGTAGCCATTTTGGTATTGTGTCTCTGTCGGGCAAACTCTATCAACATTTGCCTGTACCGGTGTGACCCCTTTTATATGTGCCCGCACCGGTGCAACCCCTTTTTCACGTTTAAACACTACACCACCTTGGAAGAGTCAGATGACACTACTCTAGTAGTTCACAATAATAACACTCTAGGAAGTCCATTTGTCAGTTTTAGTGAGCTCAACATTATGGGGCATTATTACTGAGCCACATTGCAAGTTACAGTCATCAAGATTAAAGATCCAATTTCCGTCCGTGGAAAACAAAAACAAGAAATTATTGTAGCAGACAACACCAGTTGCATGACCCTTACATTGTCGGAAGAAGATATTGAAATAGAAAATAAATCATGTCCACCCACTAGTACCTGGGTAAATCAGAACTGACCCTCCCATGATTCGGGGCATCTGCTGAAGAAATCGAGGACTTTCTTGAAGTATGCTCATATGCAGAGAGCACGATTGCCGACTCAGCCACCATCATTGGTGTGTCTAATTTCGAGACTACGTCCAATTGTATCAATTGAAAAAAAGCATGCCTTGCACTACAGAAATGAAAATTGCAGAGTGACAATACTACCAAACTGTCACTGCCAAAGACTGAACACCTTTAAATTGTCGGCAAAACTATTCATTGACAATCACTGCAACCATAGTACACACTGAAAGCACACCATGGAATGCTTAAAAATATTACTATAACCATACCAGCAAAGTGTCACTTTCAACACAATCACTTTCTCTGATTTTTCTGATATATATATTTATACCATGGTTGCGCACATTTTCAAAGGTGCCACCCTAATTATACATAACTGCAATCACATAAGATATCCTACAGGACATCCTGCTGAATATACAGGAGTCCTGTGTAATATATGACATTTCTTCCGGCAAGCATGTTGGACGCCGCTCGTCTTTACATTCGTGCCGTCTTTCTCCACTCTTCACGGTGCTGTATGGGATCTCTTGCATCTTCTCAAAGCTTTCAGGCTTATTGAAACACTGTCGTAGCGGTAGCCAGGGGTAGCTGTGCTTTCTGATCACCCTGCATTCGATTCGCTGCCTGTCAGCCAGCCCACTGGTGTCTTCTCCAAGCAAATACCTGCAAGCGTAGGCAAGTCACAGATGCACTCCTGAGTAACCTAACTATACTATGCCTGTAGCGGGTGTATCGCAGTCTTCGCTGGCTTGGCTGTCTGTCCGTCGCCTGATCACCCCGCATTCAATCAACTGCCAACCAGCCTACCATCGTTGTCTTCCAGCCAAGACTGGCCAGCACAGGCAAAGGTCATGGATGCACAAACGAGTCTTGGTATAAACAACCTATTCCACGTCTTCTGCGAAAACCCAGCAAGAACAGTTACCTTTTACCCTGTATTACCTTGCATGCGGGTGTTAAAAGAAGCTGTGCCCTCAGGATTATCAACATATTCCTTCGGGTATTGGCGATAACACCCCAGTAGACATGGTATAAGTAATACATATCCAGTATCTAAAGGTTTTCCCATGTATGTTTTGGTCACATGTGAACTCATTAATTTTTTTCAAACCCTGTTCCCAAATGTTTCTATTAAAACCTGCATGCAAGGTAATACAGGGTAAAGGTAACTGCTTCTATCAGCTACTTCTGCCTGGTATATACTACATATGCCACATCAGCTAGCTTCAGCACTTGTTACACACATGATTATGCCGAGGGGTCTGCACTTCCAGTGCATTTATTTAGTTAGTATGCTTGAGAAGTGAAGAAGTTTGATCACTAGAGAGAGATTCGTAGTTAGCTAGTACGATAGATGCACTATAGCTACAGCTTCCTACTTCCTAGTTGCAGTGAATAAGTTGGTTGGATGAGGATGGGAAGAAAAGATGGGGTGAGATGATGAAGGGATGGAGTGTGCAAGATCACACGAAGTTGTTGTGTGGGCAGCCTTTGTTACATGGTTGAGGATGTCCAAGAGTGCACGTCTCTGTTCATCTGAGATTCTTTTGTAACTCTGGACACCATCGATACTGCAATGTCTGGATTGCTCCATTACCAGCTACTCATTCACTTCTGACTGGTATAGTTTTTGTTGGTAGCAGTTGCCTACAGATGATTGGTTTTATAACCATGGATGCCTGCAGACCTACAAATTGTGGCCACCAAGCTGGAAAGGGAGTGTTAGCCCAATGGACACCTACAAAATCATCAGATGTAAGTGGGTGTTTGGGACTTCTAGAAGTAGAATGCGTCTGCTGGAGCATCCTCTGGGTGAAGGCTCCGTACATTTTCAAAAAGCAGATATAACAATGCTGGGGGTTGGCTGTGTTCTGGTGACAATTACTTACAATTAAACAATATAAAGTGTCTTACCTGGAGCCACTACCAACTCTATTGTGAGTGTTGAGTTGGTGAGAGTGCTGTCGTTGGCAGTGATCCTTGCCGCTTCTGAGGGTGAAGTGCAGTCCACAGTAATACAGTGAAACTTGTATTAAGCGACCATGTATGGCCAAGCAAAATGGTCCTGTTAATGGAGGTGGTCTTTGAGTAGAGGTCTGGGTACAAAGATTAACAATTTATGCACATGAGCAAATGTGTGTAGTTTCACATGCAGCGGTGCATGAGAAAGCCATGTCAGCCGGGGACTTACTTATCTCTACTTACAGCAGAAAGACTGCTGTAATTCAATGTACATTGCGTGCGAGGTACTCCCCTGCTGTAGTGGTCGCCAAAGGGAGACATATTTCTATGTGATTTCCTCCGTAAGGACAGGATGAACTGGCCGTTGGGCATAAATAGAGGTGAAAGCTGAAACCAGGTAGCATTGTACAAAGATGATAGGGATGTTGTTCGGGACGTTGAGTAGTGGTCGTTCAAGGTAGGTGGTCGTTGGACACGAGTGGTCGTTTGTACAGGTTTCACTGTACATCATTGCGTCAAGAAGCTGCTGGGGATTTTCATACCTGGACTGACTTCTCTCGGCCACAGTGATGGTCTCTGCCTGTCTGTTCACTGTACTAATTCCTGTAGCCTCTAGTCTCTCTATTGAGGGAGGTTTGACACGTGTGCAGGTTCAAGATGACAGCCTCAGTAGCTCAAGTTGCCTGCCATACCTGTGGAGGTGTCTCTGAATACCAGCAAATATGTGATATAGAACTCACATTTCAGGTAAGGTAATGCATGGTGACTGTGAAACTACAATAAACACAGACACCACCAAATATATGTAGTATACATAGTGCACAGAAAAGCAGAGAGGAATCCTGGTAGATTTTGGCACTTGATCGACATATCACCAGATGGTAGAAACCATTTCATGTTCACGTAGACACAATAATTTTCTGTTTGAGTGAAACATGCGCATGGAATAAAATGTGACACAAGACAATGCTGTGCACAAATCAGGTGACCAGAGTGAGCCACCAAACTGCGGCACAGAGCAACCACAAAGTGGGCTTCTCCCTTTCCAAAGTATGAGGCGAGTGAAGAATACAACTTATACAAGGCAAGCCGGGGCCCACTGCATTGCTATGTGCCACAGTGTTAGGATGGGCTCCTTTCTGCTAACCATTCCCAGCATTACACTGAGTAAACATTTGTTACATGCACATGGTTCAGCACTGCTTGTATCTACCCTGACGTCATGAGATTTTGATCACATACCAAAATCTACCAGTCTCTTTCTCCGCTTTTCTGCATGGCGTTAAAGATTGCGCACGGAGCAGGAAGAGCCTGCAAATGAGGCTACAGATACACAATCCAGCACTATATAACTAACCTTGCATTACTAGGATGATAATGTAAAGCATGAAAATCCTTCAGCTGCTCCCACTAAATTATATATATAAGATTTATAAATTCCTAATCTCTAGAAAACAACTTACTGTTAAATCCAAGATAGCAAGTGGGTCACCTCCACTAATTTTGGAGTAAGTTGTTGAGGGGTATAGAAGATTTTGGGCCATTTGTGCATATACATTTTCTGGACTGGCCTGAAATTGAAGACAAGAGAGAGAGAATACAAGGTAACTTTTACAGGCAAAGGTGCATGCATGTAGGTGAAAGTAGCATGGCTATAAGAGTGGATACCAGCATCACAACAATACGAGGGGATTATCGGGGCAAAACTGTTTTGACCTTCACTGTGTACACTGTCCTGCAACCAGTAATTTAAAATGTCTTGCAAGCAGTAACTTATCAGCACATACAATGCAACCTAGATAAGTCAATCCTTAGCAAAAACATGCGCAGTGAGGTTTACCGTAGTTGTTTAGTGTGTGCGTGTGTGTGTCTGCCTGGTTAGCCCATTTGCATCTGTACCCTGTGAAAGAGCATTTCAACTAGATTAAGATCATGTCTTTCATCAGGGATACTGGACTCACTCATGCGAGTTCGTGTGGAAGGCCCAAATTTGCACACTTTTGACACCAAGAGGGCAGCTATGAACTTTTGTGCTGCTATAGAAAATGAATGGATACATCTCATATTACATGTATTTGTCATATGTATGTACGGTAAGATGTGTTGATAAACCTTTGACTCCTGAAAATATTTCAGGACCTAGGGTCATGGGCCCTTCAAAGAATTTTGTTAGTGAGAGCCCTGCTACGACACGGCTCATGAGCAATATCAAGAACTTTAGTGTTATAAGTGCTTGAAAAATAATTTGGCCATGTTTGAGTTCGAGAAACTAGCGGTGTCGCTGACCAAGCTACATGGCCCAACCCATCAATCAGTATTGAACATGTGAATTTATAGGCTTACCGTGCTGCATTCTGGGAGATAAGGCATAAAACACGAGCGAGTTCTGGAAGCCGAAGAATTGTTACCAATGCAGCTAGCCCACGTAGCCGTGAAAACTGACCGCGGAGTACAGCTGCACTGCAGTGTGTGGCCAATAGCCATGTATTTATTGGTGTCATTATTATATACAAGGTATGCACGGAGGATTTTGCACTTTGATTACTATATTACCAAGAATGTGCACACGTGGCTGCTAACAATAAGTGTGAACAAAACCCATGCATGTAGAACTTGGCCCTACACCCAGTTCTATACTTGCAGGTAAGATGTCATCATTTTACCTCTCTCTTGTGTGCTTTATGTAATTGCTCAGCGGGTGTCTCGGGCAATTGTGAATTGAGAAGGCGTGTCTTCACAAAGGTAAGAAAAACCTGCCAGCAATTTGTTGAGGTCCCCGATTTGATGCAGTTTGTACTTAAATCTTAACAAGTGACAGAGGGCTCACACTAAGTGGGGTGGGCAGGCTGGTAGGCAGGCAAGGGGAGGTCAAAAGGCATGATGCATATGCAATCAACTCAGCTGCATGTAAAAGCGGAAAACAGCTGGGTGAAAGAGAAGTGAAATAATTTTCTTCTCCTCGACTTCTTGTTCACTCAATGGTGATGACAGATGGGACAGGGTCATAGCTAGAATGGTGGAGGGCTGGAATGGGATCTCCAGTGGAAGTTGGGTGTCTCTCCCTTTGGGATCAGATGCCTGAGTGACGGGCAGGGCAAAGGATAGAATGCCACTGCAACAACATAGTGGTTGTTACAATGCCTTCTCTAGGGATTGCCTTTCCAATTTTCTGCAGGTAGTTTTAAAAGCAGAGAAGTGCCCAGCAGCAATACCCGAGCCACTCTACCACCTAACCATCAAGGAGCAGCCAGACTGGATAACACTTGGACACAATACCCTAACTAGAGTAGTGAGTTGAATGTATGTAAGGATTACTGTAGTAGAGCGCGGCCGCAGCAGTGAAGAGAAGAGTTGGCATAAGGTAGCTTTTCCAAAGCATTATCCTACTTGAGAGATACCGTACAAGTCAAAAAAGTAAACAACGTTAGTTATAGTACTGGTAATGGTACGGTAAAGGTAGTGGTACTTGTGAGGTACAGTAGCAGTATTCTGGAGGTATGTGTGAGGTACACCAATGGAAGTTTTACGGGTACTTTTGGGGTACGGAAAAGGTACAGCAAAAAGGTACTTCAAAGGTAGTTGAACAGTACTTCACGGGGGACAACGAGCATGGAATGGCGTCGTGTATGCCCCGAGCCAGCGCCGTACAGGCAGCTGGGAAACCGCTTCTCTTAGCGCAGTCTAATAGTGCATTTACACTAGATAGCATTTCCTGGTTAGGCCGTTTCAGTTCACAGAACCGTGACAGATAACCGTGCTACCACCTGTTTACACTTGCATTCTGAATCCACGCCAAGGTTCAGTTAACATTATGCGCATGCGTCAAAGTATGCGAATATCTTAGCAACCATGTCTTTCTTTCCGGAAGCGAACTTCGTGATGTACGACGTTAACCAAGCCATATTCCTTGCAAAGTGCAGGAAAGAATCACGCCGTAGATTACTGCTACACAAGCAGAGACGGTCGCAGAGAAAGGTGACTCTTTTGATTGTAATGTTGACGGCATTGACAGCTATTGCTCCCAGGCAGCGAACTTTGTGGTGTCTGGAGAGGTAAGTGATATTACAAGCTTTTCCAGCGACTTAACTGGTAACTTTAAACTGCTTTGTTGATCTCAGGTCATTACACTGGTGAGAGTATGTAGTTTTGCGTACTTTCACGGAGACCAACTGGATTGAAAACTTCAGAAACAGTCGACAAACATTTATTTTCATTTGTGAGAAGCTGAGGCCATCAATTGAATGCAAAAACACTAGATTTCGACTGTTGAAAAGCGACTAGCCATAACACTTTGGTGCTTGGCAACCTGTGCAGAGTATCAAAGTATTGCCCATCTCTTTGGAGTTGCACACATCAATGGAAAGCAAGTACCACCATTCCTTTTGGGAGATTCAGCTTATCCACCACCAATTGATCAAAATTGGTAGTCCTCTCGTCTTCGCTGCATCTCACGATCTTCTTGCTCTTTCCTATACCACTCCCCTCTCTCCTCTTGGTGCTGTCTGTCGAACTCCATCATTCACTTTGCTGTCACTGTCTTCCTGCAAATTTCTGTTAAAACAATATCCATAACCTCCACTACATTTCCTTTTCTTTGTCTCTTTGTTTTTGGCATTTGGGATTGTTTTTGTCTCTTGGTTGGTACTGCTTTGGGTCTCACTCCTATCATCTTTGCCTTCATTCTCTGTCTCTTCCATCATGGCATCCTCACTCTCAGTGACATCACCCACCTCTTCTTTATCTCCTGCAGCTGAAGTGTCAACCACATGCTGGGGCTGTGTTGCTGGTCAATGGCCTAAAATCTCATTTAGTCGGTCAAAGTGGGGAAATTCCTTTCTTTCCTGTCCTGTTTCATTGTGATTATTGATGATCTTATATTCTGCCCTGAGTTTCTTGATTTTCTCACGACATTGCACTGCGATCCTCTCATAGCCGGCCGCCTTCAAAGAGGTAGCTATTTTTTCGTACACCTGACAGTTCCTTTTGCAGCCTTCCAGTTGTAGTTGCACACCGTATTCTTCCTAGATGTCTGTCAGTATTGTGGTTTCAGTGTCAGTCCAGTCTACTCGCTGGCCCATTTATCCAGAGGGAAAGACAAAATGACAGCTGCACGCTCCTCGCGCTTCACGCACGTGCCCAATTTGGCCATGCCTACTTCTATGCACGCGCTAGTACAGCAATTGTTTACACTGCGTAGCTTCACCGGGTATTGCCGGGCTAGCACGGTGGTGGAAACGTGCCGAGCTAGCTCTAATTGGCTTGGTCCTATTTCGTTTACATTGGGAACTGAACTGGGATCAGCTATAATATTCACCACCTTTGCGAAATAGTTACCACACGTTGTGCAGGTCATGCACATGTTCTCTGGGTTATCCCCTTATGTACTACCACCATTCTTTAGCCCAGTGTTATTCACATCTTTCTTTATGGCACATCGCTACTCAGATGGATCATGATCGGAGCCGGACCCCGTCTAGAATGCTTACCACAGCCGGATGGATCATGATCCGAGCTGGACCTCGTCTAGGAATAGGGCTAGGGCTAAGGCTAAGGTGTTGATTAATAAGTCTATCTATACCCTAGCCTTAGCCCTAGCCCTATTACTAGAAGAGGTCCAGCTCCGATCATGATCCATCTGGGCGATAAGCATTCTATATGGGGTCCGGCACCGACCGTAATCCATCTAGGCCTTGAGCCTCGTGTCGTGCCCACTTGGAAAATGAAGGGAACGCATTTTGATTGGAGAACTTGGCCTGTGTAGCTCCCCATAGGTATACTATCATAGGCGGCGGAAGCATTGGGGCAGTGGGGGCACTTGCCCCCATAGTTATTTTGGCATTTGGGCACTGCCCCCATATTCACAGGTAATTTTTGAAATATTTCCACTGGAGACATCTGTGACACGCATACTGTTAAACTGTTGGCGTCCATAGTTAACGTTAAAAGTGACATATTAGCGTCCACTAAACTTAGCGTTTCCTTCTACTGCGCTACCGTAGTGAAACACATGGTTATCAGCGTCATAATAACGCATGATGGTGCCTGCCCTGGCGTTTTCCATTCGACACCTGTTGCACACTGTCATTGGCAGCTGAAGTGCATGGATCAGCAGGACTTTCCAGAGTTATGCAGCTATCTGAACAAGATGCCATTCCATACGCGCGGTAATGGTGCGCATGTGCAATACTTTTAATATCAAAGAAATCGCTAAAATTAATGGCACGCCAACATTAATGGTTCGCACCAACTATGCACTTTCAGTCTTGCATGTGCCCCCATACTACAAATTAACTTCCTCCGCCTATGACTATACAGTGCCGAGCGCGAAGAGAGTACATTTTTGATTTTTTCAGTTTTTAGCTCATATCTCCATCATACAATATAAAAGCAATATATGACATGCTAGAGCGATTTTATAGGTCCCTTTGCGTTAGGCTAATTTAAGCACCAACTTTACTAGTTAAGGTCCAAAACCTGGAAATACACATCTAAGATAAACGTACTATCGATGTATAATGTCAGTTTTAACTCACTGTACAGCCCGCGGGAGAAGCAAGCCCGTTTCTGCAAGATCGGCGGTCCGCGCGTACCACTCCCTATCATGCAATACATTGGGTTGTGACGTCATATTCTCCGACGACGTCATGACGGCGTCACTGTGACCGCTTTGCGTGAGCGCGCGCCCCAGCGGTACTTTGAATTGAACGGCAGTTTGGCCGGCCGCGCGCGTGTTTACACGTATTTGATGACGTCACGTAAAGCCAAAACGTCACCAGTCGGCAAAATGGCGAGCAAAGTACGTTGATTTTGCAGAAACGGGCTCGCTTCTCCTGTATGCTGTACAGTGAGTAAAAACTGACATTATACATCGATAGTACGTTTATCTTAGATGTGTATTTCCAGGTTTTGGACTTTAACTAGTAAAGTTGGTGCTTAAATTAGCCTAACGCAAAGGGACCTATAAAATCGCTCTTTTGCTTATTACCAGTGAACCATGCGGGAGCGGTGAAATTTTTCCAGTGCCCAAGGTAGCGCTATAGGCAAGGATTGTGAATATCAAGTTTGGATTCTTAACTTACAGGCCTTCTGGAGAAATTAGCCTAACTGTTTTTTTCGGGTACTTACCTTTGATGGTTGGTAGTGTCACGTGATTAACACATAAGGGTCATGTGACTACCACCAGTGTGTCCAGTAAAGATTGAGGATCACTGTTATATGTTGCTTTTGTCCATAGCATATTGTATGATGGAGATATGAGCTAAAAACTGAAAAAATCAAAAATGTACTCTCTTCGCGCTCGGCATTGTACTTGCATGGGACACGTGCGTGATGTTTCCTAACCTTTGCGCAAAGGTGGCGAAAAATATAGTTGATCCGAGATCGTCTCTATCGAGCTATCACCTTCACGGTTTGTTTTCCTAATATAAACGCACTATCAGTTAGCGAGATCATCTCTATCGAGCTATCACCTTCTCATTTTTACTTTGTATTCGTTCCATTCCTAACTTATTTAGATACTCACGCACAATCATCTTTCTAGTTCAGCTCTCTTGGCGCATTGTTGCGAGAGACACTCCTTTAGCGTGTTACGCTACTCGTCACATGATCCGCCCACACATAATTAACATCGCTACACACCGAGTCGTTCAATTCTATGGACCCTTTCCCCGCAAATGCGATTTTACTTCCGGTGGGGGAAAAAGTGTGCATTATTTAGAGCTGCCCCCATTATACCTGTAGATAGGAGGCGCCGGGGTTTTACTCACAGAGGCCGCTGTAATTTTTTTCTGAGCCATTTACACCAGTGTACAGTCAGCTAGGACTATTTCTTCGTGCCGTATGGAGACCAGCAGCAAGTTCTTCAGGTTCCCATTGAGTGCACGGCTTGTGAATTTGCAGTATATTTTACGAGCTCCCGAGGAGAATCTGTCTAGCAAAGCTCTACCATGCTTGCTTTGTGTCCACTTTTCTCCAGTTTTGAATTGCCAGGACTTGAAGCAGTTGACAAGCGAGTGAATATCCCGCTATTGCAAGCATGCCTGTTGCAGTAAGCTCTACTGTGAACTTGAAAGCGGTGTGCCAACGAGCATGCACACGCAAGATGCATGTTCACCCCCTCTCACCTAGCCTAATCTACAGTACTTCAAAGACGATCAAACCACATGGTTGTTGACCGAAACTGACTGAGCTTGGAGTGCTCCCACACTTTTAACTCACAAAGGTGACACAGGGTTGTAGATACAAGCGCTATAATCATAGTGTGACTCCATTCTTGCCCTTCATTGCTACTTCTGAAACCTCTGCGGGAAACAACTGATTGAGAGCAATATTAGTACTGGGCTGGGCCACATTATACAGTCCAAAACTGTACCAGCTTCTTGCTCTACTAAGCGGTTTAGGAAATATCGCCACATTATTTTATTACACTCTTGCAGTGCTGAAACCATTAGTGTCGCTCAAAAGCCACCTCACCACCTTTAGTTGCACACACACAACACAACTATCGTAACCCTTGCTGTGCATGTGCGATGACGGTTAATAATGTATCTCTCAATGTGCATAAACACATGAGTCCATGTAAGGATGAGCTGTTTGCCTGTACAGCCAAAATGTGTTTACATTTGTGTGTAAACAAGTACATTCTGCCTCAACATATGTAGAGTATGGAATCCTAACAAATATTAGTTTAGATGAAAAGCACTAAAGTGCAAACACTCAATGCAAAACCGCACATCCCTTCGCCCGTATACCAATATGCATGCAGGAAAATTGGTCATGCCTCTCGCTGTACAGTGGTTTGCACGAGACTTGCAATTTTTGACCATACATGTCAATAACGCATGCGCACAATCCGCATATCTACTGCTTGCTTCTGGCTGGGGCTTTGAGACTGTCACAGCAAACTAAACATTTTTAAAATTGATGAAGCCAGCGATGTTTGTAAAAACTTGCAAACAACAATCTACGCATGAGCAATTCATAATTCCATATGCTGTCTTGAGGAGACCACAGGAATCTACAGAGAAGAGTTACTGACGAGGAGATGGTGAAGATATAAGTCAGTCAGCCATCTGCAGATTCCTCCACAAGAGTTTACAGTGTCAGAGCCACCAGCCAGAAGCAAGCATATGGTAAAATATTGTGCGCATGTGTAATTAACGTGTATGGTCAAAAATGGCACGTTTTGCACAAATGGCTGTAGCTACACACTCGATCTTCCAGACTCATGCATGCATTTGTGCGTGCACTTTTATCGTGAGGCACAGGACTACCTGTCCGCCGTCGTGGTGCAACACAGGCTAGCTGCATCAGTAGGTATCGTTTGGGGCAAGGCCGGAGGCTCTTGACCATGGCTCGATAACCTCTGGTCATTTGCCATACATCATGCGGAAAAAGCTGACCGTGGGTAAGCCAAAAATGCTCGTGTTTTGCACCGTAACTCCTGAATGCAGTCAATTCAGGAGAATCCCCTCAAAATATTTGACGTTTATATGCAGGTCAGTATGCATGTTTCATGCTTGCTTACTCCTGAAGGCAAATTGAGAGTAACGGACACATACACACAGACCCAACTATATATAGTAACCCTCGCTGTGCATGCACGCTGAGGGTTAATGACATAATATGTGACCCGCTCTGGGAAAAGGTACAATTCCGCGCAATTATGGAATTTTTACTACGAGCGGAAATGGGCAAAAACTCGACGGTTTTGGCAAAACTGTTTTTTGTTACAGGTCAAACCTATGGCGCTACGTCTGTCTTTTCGCGTTGGAGCGGAGTCGATTCGCCGCTCCTAGCGCTCGCAGCGTCCCTTCAAAGTTGTGGGCGTCGCCTCAGCGTCTATTGCGTAATTGAAATTCCGCGCGCGATTTCTCAGAATAACGCACGCGGAAGTACGTATACGCTTACGCGTATACTGCGGGAACGGAAGGGGCTACGAACGTGCGGTTTTCGGCATCGTATGCAGCGAGCGTTGCGCTTTCGAATGATATGCGTAACGCAATTTCGAATTTTTGCGCGGAATTGTACCTTTTCCTAGAGCGGGTCACATATGGTGACATAATATGGTAGATATATAATTCTCAGAAGTTGAACTTGGGCATGGGGACTGAAAGTCCAGTACACTACACACTGCTCAACATACAGCCCCCCTGACTTGTCTTTCTTGATCTCCTTGCCTTTCGACTAAATACATATGCATATGCGGCTCCTCCACTGATGTAGAGGCGTTTCCGGTCGATCCCTAGCGGGATTCTGACGGCACGTGACAATGGTGGCTGCCGGTGCGAGATTGCTGGTATTAGCAATGACCGCTGGCAGTACATAATATACTTAGAGGGAATTTAGAAGACCAGCTTTTGTCTGTAAGTTGTAGCTCAGTGCGTAGTGCACTGGATTTCCAGTCACTATGCCTGAGTTCGACTCCAGACGGAAGTTGGTTCTTCTTCTTTCCCTCCTGGCCTGTGTGTATCAACTACTCTCTGACTCTCAACATATGCATAGGTATAACAAGGAGTGCAATTTGAGGGAACTTGGTAGGAAGTGAAATAAAATGCATTAATTGTACATTACAACTTGTCTTACAATAATATACTACTCACAAAATAGCCTTTCATTTCATTGAAGACAACACCCTTGAAAATTATTGGAGAATTCTGATCTTTAGGGTCTTCATGTTCCAGTCGCCACCCTTCTTGTCTGTAAAAACACATAGTATTCGCACAGAAGAGGTAATTAAAACTGATGAAAATGACATGGTGCAGGTATGGTTACAATTACCGATGAAAAGCACTAAGGTGGAAAACCCTTGGCAACCACTGCATATCTTGTGTACTATCCCAATGTGCATGCCACGCCTTGGGTTGTAGCTGTATGTTTGGTGCTGTTAGTTCATGCTCCAACACTGGTTAGAGACATCAGTAGGCATTGTTTTGGGCAAGACTGAATGTCGTTGACAATTGTGGGTAACCTCTGGCGATTCGCTTTGCATGGAGAAAGCTGAGCGCTGGTAAGTCAAAGTGATTAGCAATTGACTTTTTGCTAGTGTTTCGCAGCATAACTCTTGAACACAGTTGTTTCAGGCAAGTGCGCACTCACTTTTTCCCCTTTTGTGAGACCAGGAGTATGTGAGTATAGCGCCTACGTATCTAGAGAGTTACCAGTGTACTCCCATGGGCTCACTTCGTTTCCCAGCCTTAATATGTATCATAAAATATTATAGATGTATATTTTCTTAACTGAACTTGAAATCAAGTTGTCGTAAAAGGGGATGAAAAACAGAGTCCATGTACACAGACATCAAGTTGTAGTAATCCTTCTGGTTTTGAGTTGAAAATGGATAAAACGTCCAATCATTTGCTGTAAAAACACACACCAGCAATCACTAAGTTTTAAAACCCTGAGTGCACACAGAATCTCATGTATATGTATGTACAATACCAACTTGCACATGTACAAATTGGGTACGCCAGGTATTATATAGTGCTCGACAGTTCTTCCAGCTCACTGTTCTGTTTTAAAAAATCTCAAACAATTTTGAAAATCTCAGCGTTCTAGCCCCAGTGTCAGAACTTATCTGGGGAATTGGGGAATGTTGGGGATGGTGGAGGTCGAGGTGTCTACATTGTAAGGTAGACACCACTATTTCATGATGTGTACATGTAGTGTTGGCTCCGCCCAATGTTCTGGGTGCATGGTCTATGGCCCTGGTGCTATGGTTGCCATTTGAGTGTTATTAACCCTTGGCATGCATGTACAGCGAGAGGTTATGGTACTTTGTCTGTGTGTCGGTCTGTCTGCTTATGCTTATTTCAGCGCCATGGGCAATGAAGCAGATAGTGAGCGATATCAACGGTGTAAGTATTACAAGCACTCTAAAAATAAAATGGTGGTTCTCCTGAAACGGCTGTGTTCTAGGTCGAGAAACTGGTAGTGTCACTGACTACTTACCTAGCCCAACCCATCAATTAGTGTTGTGCATGTGTATTTACACTGATGGGAATATCCCCAAAATTTACACACAATAGACAACTTTGTGCTGATTTAATTAGAATTGAAATTACGTTTACGTCAGTTCCGGAGTACTACACACAAGCGGATGTCCATAGAATATAATGCAAAATCGGCCAAACTGCAATGGCTTTACAGGTACTGCAGTAACTGGTAGTCCTATTTTAACATTTTCCAGAAATATTGAAGCCCAACATGCACAACCTAGCGCAAAAATGAAGGCTGTAGCCAGCGTGGTTGCTGAGCTAGAAATGCCTGGTGATACATGTATTGTTTGCGAAAAGACCTGAAATAAAGACCGTGGTGTGTTTCTCCACCGCCTAGGAAAGAAGTAAGAAGCTACGTTGGCTGATGGCCTTCGAACTTAGTAAAGATAGGGTTAAATGCCACCAGTATGTGTGCAATTGGCACTTTCCTGAAGGCAATGCCAGATACGATTCTCAAACTGAGTCAAGGCAAGAGGTTTGCATCTCCAGAGAAGCAATGCACTGATAGAGCAAAGAGAGCCTAACAACAGGAGGCAGCTAGATACCTACTTACAGATACGTAGCTTGTCAACTTCTGGGAGTACATCAGGTAAAGAAGACTCGTCTGTTGCAGTTTTAGATGAAGCAGAAGTCGAAGAAACCCATCACACAACCCGGAGAACAGCTGAAACTGAATATGAGCTCCATGAACACACAACAGATGACAATTTCTCAACAACGTCAGCAGAGGCAGCTATTGTACTGTCCTCCACTTTGAGTTCAGTGTCTGCAGCTGGCATGAGTGAACAAGTGCTAGTAGAGAAAGCATTACTTACAAGGATTGAATTTCTTGAGGTAGAAAACAAGGATCTGAAGTCAAAGCCAGCAAAGAAGACATTTTCGGTTGAAGATGTTGTGGGAAATGATAACCTGGTAAGACTTTATACAGGTACGGTGTATTTCTTGCTTTTTACAAATTTCTTGGTCCATCTGTAGATAAACTTACCTACCAATCACATCGATCTTCACAACCTTCACAAAAACACTGCGAAAAGCTTCTTTGAACAACTCTTTTTAATTGAGGCTTAATTTGAGTAACAAAGATCTGACCTTTTGTTTCAGTATCAGTGAGTCACTTGTTTCGAAATACATAACAACATGGATAAGCTTTCTATATCTTCACATGAAAGAAGTTAATGGGTGCCTGAAGTTGATCCGGTACGAGCAACAGTTCCACATGGTTTTCAACAAGCACACCCTACAAATTTTGCTATAATAGATGGGAGCAATATCTTTCTTCAAACTCCAAGTGACCTACAACTACAGTCAATTACATGGAGTAGCTGCAAATACCATAACGTGGCAAAGCTTTTTCATATACTCAAAATGGGTGTGTTAGTTTCCTTTCTCCTGTATAATGTTGGTTACGTAGAACTTACCCGTGTGCCAGGGTTATTGAAAGAATAGGAGGGTAAGGACGACATATCAATAATGGCCGATTGAGGATTTACAATCAAAAATCTTCTAAAAGAAATAAACGTGGAACCGAATATACCTCCTTTCCTCAAAAGGTGCCAACAATTACCAGCATGTGAAGTAAAATGTTGGAGACAAATAGCCCCTTTGCGTTTTCACGTCGAAAGGGCGATTGGTTGAGTTAAACAGTTTGCCATCCTTCAAGGAACTTCACCTGTCAATGGCTAGTCAAATTGTTTGTGTCTGTGCGTGGATGACTAATTTTCACCCAGCTCTAAGTAATCCCACCACCTCTATCTTCTTTGGACACTAGTGAAGTCAACAAGTCGAGATAGTTGATCAAATTCCGAGTCATCAGATTCTGATCGTTAACTCTATCATTACACAATGTATATACGATGATATAATGACTTTTTAATGCAAGTTACAACTGGCAACCCTAAAACACGCACTGGACTAATGATTTCGGGTGCAACACATTTTTTGTAAAATTCTTCCAGAAGAGGCAAGAGGTCTTGTTCCCAAAAATTCCGGTCATCACACACATGCTCAACACTTAGAGCTTTAGGTGTGTATGAAACAAAGTCGCACCATGGACAAGCACCTATTGCCATCTAGCCTTGGATTCGGCAATACAGTAGATTCCGCTTTATTGGGCCACATCTGTTAGGGCTTCTTTGGCCCATTAAAGCGGCTGGACCAAATATCCCTGAGGTACCCACGTGGGCTGGATAGTTTTAGCTGTTACAACCAATGGTCTGGTAGTTTTTATAGCGTTATTACTTATAAAAGCATACAGACAATGTCACATATCAGTTCACAACAGACATATGAAGGTCAAGGGTACTCTGTTTCGTAGCTGCAGAAGCTTTTTGCTTAACCTGGTCTGCATATGCATCTAGAGCATACTGCAGTTTGTCACTGAAGCCCTTCTCAGTGAAGTAGCGTTGCAGAAGTTACACGGAGTGTCTGTTTGTGCTCATGGAGAAGCGCAGGTAAGATAAACGCTATCCATTCCTCGGCTCCAGCTGTGTCGGCACTGCTTTTTCACCACACGCTCACTTAAACCTGATGTAGTGTCTCACTTTCCAGCACAACCACCATCCATCAGTTGCCACAAAGTTGGTACTGCCTCATCTCTGTGCAAATTCTTTAGCCTTCGCTTTCAACATGGGCCTATTGATTCACGCTTTTAGAAAAGGCAGCGTTTAGCCACTGGTTCAGTGCTTCTTCCACTTCTGCATCTTTACAGCTTCTCTTCCGCTTTCTTGTGGACTTGATTCGCTGGGCACATTCTTCTAGCAGCTGCTGGCGCAGCTCACTTTCATTGCACACAAGTCTCCCTATGGTTGACTTGGGGACTGCAGAGATCTCGGACAACCGTTGGTGATTCATTCCCGGTGGTTGTAAAGCTATTTTGTCAAAAAGGTCGACTTTCTTGCCCAAAGACAAGTCACGTCTCTTCGCTTTTTTTTTTTAACAGCACACATGGTAACACATGACGCAATACGAAGATTTTTGGCTCAATAAACCTGGCCCTAAATGCTGGCCCTACTAACCATACAATTTTGTATATGCTACCATGGGAATGATTCCATGAATCCAAAAAACAACCCAGTAAAGCGGTTACCCCAGTTAACCAATGTCCCTACAAAGCGGAATCTACTGTAGTAAGGATGCTGTTTTTTCAGGCGACATTCACCAAAGTTAAAGTTTGCAGCAGAAAGTTGGGTCACTATATGCATCTTGTGGTGTATTGTGTCCAAGATTGAATGGCCATTTGACTTCTGCAAATCCATACGGCTCACTAGTATCAGAACAGTCATAGACACAACCAAGGAGTAGCACTCAAGAAGGGATGGTTCATGGAGACACAGAATCCCATGGGTGATACTGTAAGTTCAGAGTGTCATGTTCTGTGCTGGTGCTTTTGACTCATGCTCTATGCCCCACCTAATTTAGTGTGATGTAATTAGCTTTTGATCAAGAATAGTTGAAACCAGAGCATCAGGAGCAGTATTAGGCTTTCATCTGTGGATGAGCCAAAAATAAGATGCGATAATTTGATAGTGATGAGCTGCAAACCATTCAGAATGACATTGACCTTGTGTTTGAAATAAAATCTTTCTTGCTTGTTCTATTGCAATACTTAGAGATTGCATGAATTCAATGATTGCGTACTCCAACTTCACGTCACTTGGTAATTCTGGAGGATTTACTGCTGGTTGGGTATCGTTCACTCGAGTATCGTATAGATGGATCCATTAGTAAGGACACACCCAACCCTTATTAACACACCCCTTTACCACATACAGAAGCAAGGAATTTTTTCATGTGAGCATTAATTTTGTTTCTGTGTATGGTCATAATCTTCAATGGGTAAAAGCTTAACTTTCTTATCTCGTCCATAGACATGTTTTTCAAACATAGCATTTGACATTTTTAGATCACTTCCTTTTTATTTTGTAGGCCGCTGTGACTGGCACAGAGTTGGCATCATCATCACTGGGTAAACTTGACAAAGCAGTTGGAAACTTAGCAGGAGTCATTGCGGACAGAACATGCAGCAGTACAGATATATGAGTGCAGGATATAATCTTTTATGTGGCTTACAGAGTTGAATCCTAAATGGTGAAGCTACTTTCCTTCACCAGTGAGGGTTCCTTTACTGGTAAGAAAGTCATTCCTGTATTTTCGTACAGACTTTTAGCCATTGACCCTGTACCTTGATCTAGTAATGGCAAAACAAAACTTTAAAAACATCTTAAATACCAAAAAAATTCTAATCAAAACTATTTGGGGAAAGATTGTGTCAGGTACATTTGCTGGTGATAACACTCCAGCAAGATATTGCTGTGTTTTGGACAAAGACAGATATTGTTGACGCTCGCTCTGTAACCTCTGGTGCTGATGAGCCTGTTCAGTACAACATGGAGGATGGTTCTTGAAGGATAAGTAGCGGATCCAGCATTGTCCCGAAACATACCAATGCAGCTAGCCCCATGTGCATAGCAGTGAGAATGTCATGTGCTATACGTGTTGAGGGTTTTGCACTTTAGTGCGATTTCTGGGGCCAAGCTACACCTTGGCATCAGAATGTAGTAAAGACTTTTATTAGTTGCACCTGCAACAAGCACTTATCTTTCTTCATCTTAGAAAAACAATGAATCAAATATTACTTCATGCACACAAAGACCGATGTGATCAACTCAGTCGTGAATAATGTGTGCAAAAGGTAATAGAGACCACAGGCATCACATATTTAGCAAATGAAAAGCACTAAAGTGCAAAACCCTCGGCGCATACTGCATATCGTGCATACTATGCCAGTGCGCGTGTGCGGAAATTGGGCACGCCTCGCGTTATTGTAGCCTCGCGCCATCGAGGGGTTCGGTCAGAAACTATACGCACGCGCACTATTTATAATTAATGGGTTGGGTCACGCAATGTGGTCCTCGAAGATGCCGGTTTCTCGATCCCGAACGGCGTGTTTTTAGCGAAATCGCCACATAATTTTTCGAGCGCTTGTTGCGCTAGAGCCGTTGGTATCGCTCATGAGTCGATTTAATGCCTGTAGTGCGAGAACAAGTGGAGACAGACAGACAGACACACACACACACACACACACACACAGACACACAGACCAAGTACCGTAACCCTCGCTGCGCATGCGCGCCGAGGGTTAATTATGTATTTATTGGCTAAAACTTTATCATTATCACTGTTTCATCAAGACATTGTATCAAGGGGAGGGGGGGAAATGTAAGGAGGGGCAGCATCAACCACCAGGCTGTGCGGCAAATAAAAAATCAAAGGGAAGACACTTGGGATCCAAGAAGGGGGGGGGGACAAATTCCCCCTTTCCCCCCCCCCCCTCCCCTAATGAAACCCTGAATAAATAATTATGCATATACATGGTGCATGCAAAATTATTAAACATGCAGTTGCCATGTAAATACATAGGAAAATGCACTTCTGTAAACCCCACAGACTCTATGTATAAATAGGCAAACACGGTGTTTTCGAATAGCATAATTTTTGACGGTTTTACTGTCAGCAAGATGACCACTGTCTTTGTCGCCTCACTGCATGGCTCCACGGGAGCCATTCTCAGCAAAAACATGCCTTTCATAACTATAGACACCAAAGCAAATGAAACACGGCGAGTCTTGGCTTTGCGACCCGCTTCACGGCCACAAGGCACCATGTAAACAAACAGGGATGAACAGCTTGCAGGCCTACCTCCTGTACTGCATACACACGCTGAAACTGCTTTCTATGCACTAAGACAGGCTCTGTAGAGATGATTGAGTGTGCAGGCCCTGGTGGAGACCGAAGCAAAGCTGAAAGATGGCAGGCTCTAGCGGCAGAAGCGGTTGCTACGCATACAGCTTCTCTTAACAACTTACAGTATGTCGGAAGACAACAAACTTGTTGAGGAGCCGTGCAAATGCCGCTCTGGTGCTGCCAGCCATGTTATATACCAGCAAGAATGCTACACAGCTGCTTCTTTTCACTGACTCAGTGGGGTGTGGCTACCCAGTGCTGCAGCTGCATAGCTGTGAGCGATGTAGCTCAGTTTTTCGCCCACCATGAAGATAGCAGCGTCTCAGTGAGTGTAACGATGGTGTTGGAGCCTGAACAAAATGCCTGAAACACAAATACTTTGCAGAACTTGTGACAATAGCGTAAACAAGACAGTTCATGTTTTGGTCGCCATTTTGTTAATGCGTCTTGCCGGGAAACCTCCAAAAACTGTAAAAAATTAGATTTGCCTGTACTGGTGTTTTGCCTTTTATTAAGCGGATTGAATGTTTTAAAAGAGTACAGCACCATACAACATTATAAGACTTTCCATGCCCTGGGTATGCATGAGTAAATTCTGTATGATGCTATATAAAACTGTAGGTGTTGATTATCAGTTTTCTCCAAATACTTTATAAACGGCAGCCTTAGCACAAGGGTTGTGGACCTTGGACCCAGAACACTGGGTGGAGCCAAAAGTACGTGTACACACACATGAAATAGTGGTGTCCATGTTACGGTGCAGACATCTCAACCTACCACTGCCCCAAACATCCCCCAGTTCCCCAGATAAATCCTGAGACTGGGACAGTGGAATGCCCCATAGATAACTCCCACATAATCAGCAATGTACTCCTTAACAAGGTCAAACATAGAGCTAATGTAATCCTCCCACAGCTCACTACCCAACACAATAGATGCTCTTTCAAAACTACCCACACTCTCAAAACATTCAAATCCACCCCAAGAAGCTACTACTCCTGTAACACACACATACAGTCATTTCTAGCTTGATCACCCTATAATATGCTATACACACAACTACTTACAGAGTTTTAATTGATTTACCTGTAAAGGCATTCATAAAATTAGCCAAGGAACGGTTCATCATTTTAAAGAATGGGTCTCTAACTGGGTATTTTCGCGAGCCACATAGCACCGTGTGTTCCAGAATATGAGCCACACCAGTACTGTCCTTTGGTACAGTTCGAAAAGCCACACTGCAGGTAAAAATAGTAGTAAGGATTAACTAATTTATCTGGCTGAAGAGCACCAGATGGTTGACTTACTCACAAAACACCAGTGAAAAACACTACTCACTCCAGCAAAAGTTATTAATGGGCATATGGCTAGAAGAAATCTTTACCTAACATGAGAACTGCTAGGTAAAATATTTCAGCACAAAATTATGTTTATACTACATAATATTCAAAACACTTAGGCCTGATGCATAAAACGATGTAAAACCACTGCTCAAACACTATATGCAGAAAGATGCATACTCCTCCTGATTATAGAACAATTGTGAAGTTAAATAGGTAATACCAGCTAGTGGAAGGTGATGCCATGAGTGCTATAAATGGTAGTTTGCTGCCACCCCAATAAAAAAAGCTGACCAGTTTTCACATATAGTTGAAACTTCATATTTGCAGGGAACCATTTCCCAGAGCAGGCCACATATCACAATAAAAGGCAGTAGTTAGTGTGGTACACACTTAGCATTACAGAGCAAAATCCTAGGCGCATACCATGTATGATGTCAAAAATACGCTTACAGATACAACGCCTCGCGGTGTAGCTTGCACTCCATGGTCAGTTCTCCCCGCTATATATGTGAGCTAGCTGCATCAATAACTATGCATACTTTGGGGGAAGGCTAGATCTGTGACCCACAATTCCTTCCAGAATGTTAAGACTCCACGATGTATAGCTCGCGTTATACTCCCCGCGAGCAGCACAGTAAGAGGATAAATACGCATGTGCAACATTGATTTATGGGTTGGGCCAGGTAGCTTGGTCAGCAATTTTCTCAAGCTCAAACACGGCCGTTTGAAGAAAATTACAACTTTCTTTTTCGAGCGCTTGTAACACTAAAGATGTTGATATGCTCACAAGCAGCATTGTAGCCTGTACTGTGAGAATAGTAGTCGACAGACAGTCACACACACGGGACAACTACTGTAGCCCTCGCTACGCATGCACACCGAGGGTTAATAAAGTCATGAAAATAGTTGGCTTAACCAAGGAAGGAAAGAGAAAGAGGGAATGTGTGATGTTCCCAGTCTGCAGAGATACAATCCTACTTATGTCTGTAGACTGGCAGCAGCAGGCATGCCAATAGCTGGGTATGGAGTTTCTTTGAGCCAACGGTAGTGCACCAAATGGCACTGAAGTTCCCCTGACATGCCCTACCAGATGCAGGATTATTAAAGGTGAGGAAAACTATTGGTTCCATGCTCTCTCCAATGCTATTACAGGTTCAGAGAGACAGCATTCCAGACTCAGCTCTGCTGCAGTTGAGCACATGAGGTCACTTAGACGACCTGGTCTCAACCAGAATTTGGAAACCATGTGCTAGGTCAAAGTTTGGAGGAACACCCAGCAAGGACAAGAATGGACCAGGATGGTAGTTGGGACACTGAACTTTAGGATATTGCCTAAATGGCCTTAGCCTTGGATGTAAATATTGCCACAAACAAGGCTTATACTAGTTTAATGTAACCATTCCTGTCGAGCGGGAGCAATCCAACTGATTATAATGAAACAAAATTTTAAAAAATGGTGACATAGTTAGGTGTTCATGATAAAGATAGCCTCTTCCTCCTCAGTGCCTTCTAGTGCTCTTCTCTGCTGCATAGAGCCTCTTCGTCTGGAATAATGGGCCTCGTGCTCCTGAGAAGCTTGCTCAGCACTTCCAGCACGGTGTCAAGAGATGCGTATCTCTCACTGCTTGGCACTCTTTGCAATTCGCTCCCTTCTCACGTGAGACAATCCTCCTGTTCTTCTGGGGTCTTGGACTCAAAACGTTGCCTTTGACCGGATCGATTGACTTTATGAGCTAATGTAGATAAACTACTCAATCCAGAGTCTGTATATCCATTTCCTTGATAGCATAGATATATCTATGATGACAGCTATCCAAAAATCGAGCAACTGCACTGAACACGTGTATTGTATGATACGAAACATTTTCTATTCCCTTCCTTTAGAAACACATCCAACGTTACCTTATTTCCGTGACTGTGCGTCGTCACATAGATAGATAGATAGACACATATTATATAGATAGATATGTAGATAAAAACGGTAAAAGTTGCTCACAAGGGTTGGCTCGCTCCCTCTCACCAATCACATCATGTAACTACATTATCAAGACCTCCATTTTTCATGCTGCTCTTTCTCTGTTGTTGTCATATTTCACTGATAAAGAGTGCTGTATAGTGTTTTGAGACAAGAGTAGCGGTAAGAAAGAGAAGCAAGACAAAAGAGCGTACTCGTTTACCTGAAAGGCAGGTAGGTACATAAGATGAGTGGTGGTGGCAGGACCAGAGAGGAAGCAGCAATATGTGTCCTACGGGTGCTAAAGTTAAATGAGTGGGAGAGGTTAACCATCATGGTGAAGCTCTTTAAGCTGTCTGCTCACAACTTCCTTTTTTGGTGTCCTCCTTGAGCCTTGTGATGGCAGGATGTCAAATGCCACAAAGTGCAAACACTTCCTGTTTGCCATGGTATTTTTGCATTGAGAGTCGTGGTGATTGTGTGATATTTGTTTGAAGAGACAGTAACAGAGCTAGACAAGGCTGCATAGAGCTTTTTGACATAATTACTTTCAGTCGCTATCTTTAGCTCAACCACACCCGTTTCATGTGAAAGGTGCTCATTTAAAAGCTATAATATGGATGGCATAAAAAAACAAAGAAACCCAAGTGTACACATGATGGAAGACATATTTAAATAAACTTACCATGGAGTGTAATTTGCTCACAATTTTAATACTGTACAACAAGTCCTATTGTACTTCCATCAGTTAACTGCCCACAAGACTGGCATTTGACTTTTACAGAAAAGCATTTGGCAAATGAAGCCAGAATGGTTGGTTACTTAGAGAAAATTCTCTTTCCATATATCCAGACAAAAACACATAAATTTAGACTTCGCAAGAATTACCTAGCTCTAGTCATTCTTGACTGATTTCGTGGATAAGGCACCATTTGCGCTGCTTGAAACCAAGCATGCTTGCTGCAGTTTTTCCAGTGAAGTGCACAGATTGGCTTCAGTCATGGGATGTAGGATGTAATATTATGCTCACGTTGCACCATGCAGATACACTTTAAGTTTTAGTGCTTTACAAAATGTCCTATCCAGCAAAAGCCACCCAATCCTTCCTTAATAAACTTTAAAATACGTTACTGAGTATAGTGAATGTGTCATCCATCTAAAAGGGTGGACTATGTGGGGCCTTAAAACCATAACATTCAAACTCCTCCATAAAAATATTCGATAAAAGTTGAGTCCACAGCGAAATCTTCTGTTTCCTCATACACTCTTTCAGAAGTAACTACACTCTCCATTGAAAGGAAGGTTACAAAACATCTGCTGCAGTTGAAACACAGGAATCTGTTACTGGCATATATCAAACTTCAATCATTAGGAAGATGGAGTCCCTTGTTCTATGGGTTGCCTAAGATTCACAAAGAAGGAACACCACTCTGTCGTCCAACTGTCTCAGCCACCAATTTTGTTACCTATTAGATTGCCAAGCACATTTCACAGCTTCTGGGTCTACTATATTCCTCACATAGTCCACACTCTTAGAAATGTTATGTGGACATCACACTCATTGTAATATAGTCTTGTTACCTCTCTCTATTTCTGAATCAAACTCTTTGCGTCCTGATGTAATTCATTTATGCACGAGGTGGAAGAGAGCAGTTCATTACCATTACTAGACATACTGGTTCTTAGGACACAGGAAGGATGCCTAAAAACACTGCAAAACAATACACACAGACGAACTGCTGAACTCTCAGTCACCATCTTCGTATGTCTGCAAAACCATCTGTGCTATCAACCTTTAGCTCTTGGTGCAATCAACTTTTATCAAGAGCTCAAGCCAGAATGCAGGAGGAGAAGCAACGGGTGTTTGCTGAATTAACCCAGTTCATTTGTACACCAAGCATTTCATCACTGACCCAATAAGACCAGGGATGAAGAACCTGTAAGGACAATAACTATCCTTACATAAAAGAATTATTTGAGCACATCAGAGGGACCTTTGCTGATAGTAATATTCGCATTTCTTTCAAAACTTAACACTCTCAGACCATTACTCTCACACCTGAAAGAGAGCCTGCCTGGAGACTTTACATCTGGTGTTGTATACTCGCTTCCCTGTATAGATCGTTCCTATGCTTATATACAGGTGGAACATGACTACATCTGTAAACAAGAATCAAGCAACATAAAGAGAAAGGACGAGATACAGAAATCTGCAGTCGCTGAGCATATGTGGAACATACATCACACAATTGATTAGGACAACGTTACCATCATTGATAAGGATCAGCATGCTGTCTCAAGAAAGATCAGAGAAGCCATCTACATCACTAGAAACACAAAGTTGATGAACAGAGACAGGGGTATTGACATATCTCCAATGTGAGGTTCAAACAGCAACTTATCTTACAGTATAGTATGCCCAGAGAAGCAAGTAGTTAGAAACAGCATAAAATTCGTACAACTTCCCCCCCCCCCACCCCACCCCACCCCACCCACCTAGTATAGTCATTAGTTCGAATACTCCCCCTTCTCTACCTACTCTGCCTTATCAAGCCCATGATAAAAAGACGTAACTAAAACTACCTTACCCCAAGACTTCCTCAGTTAACCTCTAAGTGGTTTAGGGTTCCAAACCTGCTAAAAAGCTAACATGGGTACCTATCACCTGGTGTACAAACTAAACCACCACTTCAAGTTTGCCTTATCTCTAAAACACAATCCAGTCCCATGCCTCCCTGACAGCATTGCAAGTCATTGACGAACAACCAATAATGTGATTAGCTACTCCTAATCTCACAGATTCAAATGCAGCAGCCTTGTTGACTTCCCAGACCTCCCTACCATACTCTAAGCTAGGCCCAACCACTGTTAGCAAAAGCAATCCATGTGCACCCAAATTTATATCCCTGTTACTAATAACACTAGGCAACTTATCGACCTTCGTTCTACCATATTTCCATCCCATGCACCACTTGCAGTAAAATCACTCCCTAGTATGTATGCTTTGATACTTCAGGCAGATCTTGTTTCCTCCACTTCAAACTGTCCTCCACTGATCCCTTGCAAAAAGTCATCACAGCACTCCTTTTTGTATTAGCGTTCAGTCTCCACTTCCAAGAGTAAGAATGCACCACTTCTATGAACATCAGTAACCATTCCCCAGACTCACTAATTCCCACAAATTCATCTGCAAACAGCAATCCTCCAACTCTCCCCATTCAGTACCAAGCAAACTGAACAAAAATAATAATATCATTGCTGAAAAATTTGACTAGGGTCACATGACATAAGGTGTTAGTCACATGACAAAAACAATAGTCCAAGAAATAAAATGAATTCCCGCAAACCTAAGAACCCAAACATGATATGTATGTTCCTGTTCGACTATCTTTGTGACTGGAAAAATTCCACCACTTCTGTGAAGTTTACGTGAAGCCAAAAAGCATTGATTTGGACTTTATCCAGCCCTTCCTTGAATTTCCTACTTTCCCGGTCATCTATATACTCCCCTACAACGGACATAAACCTTTCAAAGAACATTCTCCCTTCTGAATATCTTCCACCGACTCTGTCTTATGAAGACCTAATGATGAAAAGATGTCATCAACTACCCTACACCAAGATTTCCCCTGGCGATTCTCCTCCTCCTGTGGGTACTTCTCACTCTCAATACAACTTTGCCTCATCCCTACAACCTTGTAAAGATTCCAATCTCACATTCCCCACGTTAATGTTCTTGTTACTAACAAACTAAGCAACTGGTTAACCTTCTTTTTACAACTATTCACTACCTTTCCATGCACCACTCAGCAAAATCAATCACCAACAATATATGCTTTGATACCCTCAGCAAATCCCGTTCCCCCCACTTTGAACTGCCTTCTACAGAACCCTATCCAAAAGTTATTACTGCACTCTTGCTGAGATTAGCCTTCAGTCTCCACTTCCAACAATAAAAGTATAGAGTGGGAAATATGAGTTTACATAACCACAAAGTGGTACCAGTAGGTCTAAGCAAATTCACTTCACTCTTTCTCTCCCAGGCTTATGAGACTAGAAAAAAGAGAGTGGTACTTTTGCAGAGGGGGAACCCAGTCACTTTTATGGCTAATAGGTTGGCCTTGTTCACATATGCTACTTCAGCAAGGTTTTATGTAGTAGCGTAGTATATATACCTTCTAACTCCAGCTGGGAGGCATTTCAGTAATGTAGTGGTGTGCTATGCTTTTACTACAATTTGCATGGGAAAGCATGATCTCTCTTAGTTATCAATCGCAACCCACCCTGTAGTGTACCACAAGTAGAAAACCACTGGTCATTTCGATTGGCAATTATGGGTGGCATTCAATATAACATGCAATTCCTCTCAGATGTAGCCATGACGAAGTAATGGAAAAGGGTCTAATGATGTAAACACTGCTGGGTTATCTGGAAGAACTACATCGCTGTAATTCTCACTCAATACCATAACTGAGGAAAATGTGCGGTAAAATAATTGCGATTTTGCACAAAGTGTAAGTAAATATGTAGCACATGCTGAGTGAGCCATGTTTCTATTTCTCAGCATCAAGATTGGTAGCTGCACTGTTGTCAGGATCTTCTTTGCTACTAAATTTGTTCTTGCTTTCCTGACTACATAAATCAACCACGAATAATTGACCTGAGGTGAAAGGTTGAAAACATGTACTCTGCATTTTCATCACTGATAGTTTAGTGTCCACATCAAATTATATTTCAGAAGGCTCCATCTCACATATCAATGTGTTTGGCTTAGTTTCATAACTCAGACAGCACCTTGGTAGTAAAATTTTGCTGACTAGGGTATCGTGCACACGTGCTGTCACCTTCTTTATCGGTATACCGGGTGCTAATATAGCCATCCGGTTGATCGGTTTCTGCTGGTTTTTTCCTGCACAGAAAAAGGCTGGAACTCCGTCATATAAATAGCTCCCCACCTTCTGCACTTCTGCTTCTTTTCTAGGTCACTAGAAGTGCAAGTGACTTCTCAGCATCTTGAAGGAACCAACAACTTTGGCGACCATGACTCAGTTCATCGCCGCCAAGGGCCTCAGCACCCTCGTTGCCGAAGCCGAACAGATCGCCTCCAGATTTTGTTGGGCCATTGGCGAGGCTGCTGGAGCAACAAGCTGGACACCTGACGGTCGCCGCTGCTGCCAAAGCGGCGACTCTGGTGCTAAGATTCCTGGGCAATGCACATGCCCAAATTTACACCAAGAGAATGAAGTGGGTGGTTAACTATCTTAACTCGGATCAACTGCCTACAGCTCCTGGTAGCCTTACTGGCAGTGAAATGTTTTGCTAAGGACAAAACAAACCTGACCATCCACCTCAAGATGGACAGTATGTTAGCACTGATGTACATCAACAAGCTAGGGGAAACGATTTCCCCACAACTAAACAACCTAGCCAAAGAGCTGTGGCTGTGGTGCATGGAGAGGAGCATCCTCCTCAAAGCCCAGCACCTGCTGAGTGTGTTGAACACCATTGCCGATGAAGAGCCCCGAGTGATGAAAGATTGGACGGACTGGAAACTGTGCCCAGCAGTCTTCCGGCAAATCAATCAGAGGCTGGGACCTCTGGAGGTACACCTGTTTGCCAGCAGGTTGACCTGCCAACTGAGGAGGTTTGTCAGTTTGAGACCAGATCCGATGGCGATACACACGGATGCATTCACTTTGAACTGGGCTGAGCTCAAAGCATACACCAACCTGTTGTGGAACCTGATTGGCAGGATGCTGGTCCGGACACGCCTACAAGAAGCAGAGCTTGTCCTAGTGGTACCAGTACAGAAGGCATAGGGATGGTATCCAGTGCTCCTAGAGATGCTGGTGGAAGTTTCCCTCATAATTCCCCCAAGGAGGGACCTGATCACAGCCAAACACAAGGACAGCCTTCCAGAGGTGGTCCTTCAACTAGCCATGTGGGCTATCTCTGGCAGCGCTATCAGGTCTGCCAGGTTTCTGAGGGAGCTATGAAACTTCTCCTGGTATCATGGAGACAGAAGTCCTCCAAGATGTACGACTCACTCTTTGGAAAGTGGGTCAGCTGGTGTCATCAACGGGATAGTGATCCCGTTTCATGCCCCCTAGGGGGAGTGATCAACTTCCTCGCCCACCTTATGAGCAGGGTTACCAGTACAAGGAGTTTAATATCTATTAGACGAGGTTAACTGCGAGGACCGGTGGGCATGCACGGAGGGGCCGTAAGCATGCGCTAACGGTGGCAGGGGTGAGAAATGGCTTCGACATGGTGACATTGCAGCAGGCTCGGCGATTACCTAAGATGGGAAAAACATGTCTCGGCATAGCACTGCTGCCGGGAAATGCACCCTAGGCGGGCAGTTTAAAAGGCCATGCAAGGCGGCAGTCATTGTCAGCATCAAGGCAAGGACAGTCAGCGCGCGCTAACTCAAGCTTCACCAAAGACAGGCAGGATGTCAAAGAGAGCAGACTCCGGAAAGCTTGCCCTGGCTTCGTTGTCAACATCAGTGACACCGTCAACCGTCCCTCTGGCTGAGCAAGGAACGTTAGCAACTGCTCTGGCAGCAGATATTCGGGCCATCGTCCAGGAGGAGTTGTTGCAGGCCCTTCAGCAACTCCGCAATCCCACTTTGTCACAGAATGAGCCACTGCGTGTGTCTGACCCACCTTCCTCCAGTGAGAACTTTTGGCATTGCATAATAGTGGGAGGGACAGCTGCACGAGTTGCTCTGGCTTCACTGCGGGGTTAGGTCAACATCTGGCCTTGGGCAATCATGTCAAGCCTTGGAAACGCAGTGAACGGGCAGACACAGGCTAATGGCAGGTGGACTGTGGTGGGCTGGAGGGCTGGCAGCCCCCTGAGGCATTTATTGTATTATATGTGCATTTTGTCTTTCATGCAGGGGCGATTGTGTTTAATTGTTAGCATGTATGCTGTTACAATTTGATTCAGGCGTTGTTAGTACTGAAAATCATAGTACCAAGGCATCGAGCGCTCTCTCCATTCCGTTGTGCCTCTCCGGCTTCTCCCTGTTTTCGGTAGCTGGTCATACCGATACGTCGTCAGTGAATTCCAGTGTCCAAAACCTCTTTAACTGGACGTCTTCAGCGCAGGTTGTCTCCACTGTGTTTAACATGTCAACCGACACCACCCACTTTTCGTTCTCATTGACAGCCCTGCTTCCAGCTGATTCCTTCCAAACAGTAAAAAAGATTCAAGCCCTCAAGTCCGTTGAGTTGAGATAGCTCCTACCTGAGGAGAGGCTGGGCCGGATATGCAGACTGGCTGTCTCTGATCTCAAGTCTAGACATATGATTAGCCCGTTTGGTGTGATTCCTAAGCGCAACTGCCCAGGAAAGTGGAGGCTGATCATCAATCTCTCAGCGCCAGAGGGCAGGAGTGTCAATGATGCTATTAGCACGGAGTTAAGCTCCGTCTGCTATGCCTCCATTGATGACGCTGTCGCGTTCATCAGGGAACTGGGAAGGGCTGTCTGCTGGAGAAACTGGATCTCATAGAGGCCTATTGTGCCATGCCGGTCCACCCAATGGACAAACCTCTCCTGGCTATGAAGTGGGGTGGCGTTGTTTACATCAACCAGGCATTACCTTTCGGCTCCCAAGATATTCTCTGCCCTTACAGACGCAATGTTTTGGATTCTCCACTCTAGGAGTGTGCAATTTGCTCTTCACTACCTGGACGACTTCCTCGTGTTCCCCCACCTGCGACCGGTCCTTATCATCATTGCTAGACGTCTGCAACAACCTGGACTTTCCAGTTCCAGTTGAAAAGACGGAGGGTCCGTCGTCTTGCATCAATTTTCTCAGAATCGAGATTGGTACAGTGGCTAACCAGCTTTGGCTCCCTTGAGATAAGCTGGATCGCTTGCATCCCGAGCTTCAGAAGTGGTTACCAGCGAAGGACAGATTGGCCTTTCGCCGCTCTGGCAAAAAGAGGGAACTGCTCTCCCTGATCGGCTTATTGGCCCATGCGGCCAGAGTAGTTGCTCCCAGGCGGGCTATCATGAGATCTCTCATCGACGCCTCATCGGCAACCTCAGTGTTGGAACATCACGTCAATTTCCCGGCAGTGGCTAGGGCAGAGCTATGCTGGTAGGGCTCTTTTCTCCAGCTGTGGAACAGGATCCACATTCTTCTGCCAGTGGAGTCACACCCTATGACTCTACTCACGGACGCTTCTGGTGGCTGGGGCTGTGGAGCTTTGTGCCTTAACAGCTGGAATGGCCAACCGGAATGGCCAAGCTCATGGACCGATACTCCTATTGCACCTAAGGAGCAGGTTCCGGTAGTGGTCGCAGTGGCAGTGTGGGGCCACTTGTTTTCCGGCAAATCAGTTCGTGTAATGTCGGATAACCTAGCAGTCGTTTGCTGCATCAATAGGGGATCAGCCAGAGACCTCACACTCATCCGCCTCATGTGTCTGGTCAGTCTCCTGCGTGCCCTACTGAATATAAGCCTCTCCGTGCAGAATATTCCCGGCGCTGAGAACATATCAGCCAATGCACTGTCTATAAATTACGTCCCCCTCTTCTTCGTGCAGAATCCTCAGGCATGCCCAGAGCCGACAGGCCTCTCACCGTCTCTGCTGGATCTGGTGCTGGACCAGAAGCTCTCAATAGCCTCGAGCATGTGGATGGAATCATCGCTGCGTATCTGTCACAATGTGTTGCACCATCAACTTGAACAGTCTACACAGCCGGCTTTCGACGCTACTCGTCATTCTGCCAGAGATACGGCTTAAGTACCTGGTGATTCTCCACTCTCCGAGGACAATCTGAGTCGATTCGTCTCTGTATTGGCTCATGATTATATATTGAAGCAAAGGTCAATTAAAGTGTACCTGTCAGGCCTCTGCTTCATGCATATCCAGCACGGCTGGGGCTGAATCTAATGCCTCGCCTGGGATAAAGAGAGCGGAAGCTATGTCAGGCATTGCAACTCGAGCTCGCCTCCCTATAAGCAAAGAGATCACGCTGTCCTTGTGAAGCATCTGGTTACTCGACGTATCAGCTGACTATGAAGGCGTCATGATCTGGGCCGCAGCTTGTGTGGGGTTTTTCGGATTCCTTCGAGTAGGATAATTTACCATTCAATCTCAATTGCCGTATGACCCACAGGTCCACCTCAGCCTTTCAGATCTGTCATTCAATGACCACAGGGCTTCAACTGTAGTCTGTGTTCGCATCAAACAGAGCAAGATGGATCCATTTCCAAGTGGCTCTATGCAGGCTTATGTGAGACTCTGCGGAAAGCTTGCTAGGAGAAAAACAGAATGTCGTGCGAGCAACCCCTGCCCAATACCTACAAATCCAACCCCCTCTCTGGATAACGGGTTGGTCAAGACTACTGCCGGTGTGGCTGGTAAGAATCTTTAAAGAAAAGGTATGACCATAGCAGTTAAAGGTCAATTAACTCTTACCGCTCCGCTATCTCATCTGTGCATGAGAAGGTAGATGGATATGAGGTGGGTGTCAAGATCTGATGGTGTCAAGACTTCTGAAGGGAATTTCCATGAGAGACCACCTCAGCGAAGGTACTCTGAGACATGGGGTGACATCGTACATTGAGTCAAAGGGTCAGAATGATACTCTATCACTCACAGATCTTACTCACAAGACAGTGATGCTTCTGGCACTGACCAGACCATCTAGGTTGGCTGACCTTTACCACTTGGACCTGAGGTTCAGGAAATATCTCCCCGAGGAAGTTTCATTCTAGCCAACGAAGTTGACGAAACAATCCAGGCAGTCCAAGCCTGTGGCTGAGTTCTTCTTCCCTGCCTTTAAGACAAACCCATTATTGTGCCCAGTGATGACACTGCGAGCATACGAGGGTAGGACTGAAGAATTCAGGAGGGAAGAAGGGTCAAAACCTCTCTTTCTCACTACCATCAGACCATATAATGTGGCCTTAAGCTCTACCATAGCCCGATGGCTAAGGAGTATACTGAAGAAGGCAGGTATTGATACCTCCATATTCAAAGCACACTCTGTGCATGGTGCTGCCGTGATAGCTGCCTCTAATGCAGGGGTCACAACATGTGACATCCTCAACGCTAGAGACTAGAGCTCTACGTCTGTATTCCAGAGGTTTTATCACAAACTTTCCAAGCAGACTGGGTTCAGCCAAGCCGTCCTTGACCCAGGTAACACAGGGAATACTACAAACACACATTGATATGTGAGATGGAGCCTTCCGAAATATAATTACGGAACGGCTCAGACGACATAGTGGTTGAAAGCTATTCTGGATTATATAAAGAAGGTGACATCGAGTATATCAATGTCCCACCCGTACCCTCCCAGAGACCGTGTCTCACATTGATATGCATGGGCTGAGACCCCACTTAGCTTCCCACTCGCTATAAAAAAAGGCATAAGTGCGGAAAGTGGGGAGCCTATTTATGGGACTGAGTTCCACCTTTTTCTGGGCAGGAAAAAAATAGCAGAAACCGGTCAACCAGATGGCTATATTAGCACCTAGTATCCTGACAAAGAAGGTGACAGCACGTGTACACGATGGGATACCCTAGTCAGCAACTGTCAGGAGCTGTCTGTGTTAGTAAACTAGGCCAAACACATTGATATGCTCGATGTCACCTTCTTCATATAATTCAGAATAGCTGGCAACCACTATGTGGTCTGAGCCATTCTGTAATTGTAATTGTAAGTTCAGTGCACAAAGAGCAAAATCCTCAGGTGCTTCGCTGAAAAAGAGAAAACCATAACCATAAAAGAGTAAGGGAAAATGAATTCCTATCATCAACTTACCTGTGGTATTCACCCTGTTTCATACCATTCACAGCACAACACATTGACTGACATGGGCTTTCTCACCAAGAGCTATCCCTGCTACTGCTGTGATCCCAATGGTAGCAGTGTATATACATGCCCAAACATCTTATTTTTACGTAACAGAAAGCTTTTCAATCATAAAAGATTTATCCAGGTCAAAAATTGGTTATTATGATGTAATGTCCATCAAGACAGGCTAGCTGCAGCAGTAAGTAGTTTGGGCAAGACAGGACGTTGCTGTTGATAAAGTTATTTCACTCATGTTTCATGCAATCAGTTTGTTCAACAAAAATCTAGACAAACCTCAAATATGCCCATTTGTTTACAGCATGTTTGTTCATATGAGATCATGAGATAAAGGGACACACACACACAAGTACTGTAAACCTTGAAGAAATGCATGCTGAGGGCAACTAACCATCACACATACAGACAAGGATAAATACACAATGAGAACATCACATTGCTGCAAACATACATACCCAAAGGAATTATTATCATCATCTCTTGAAAGATGCAGGTGTTTGGCACTAGTTTTGTTGTGCGTGAGCTGAACTGCAACCAATTCAAATTCTGGAATATCAGTAACACTTTCCACGGTATATCCATGAAGTGTGTCTCCTTTTTTCATCTCTGCCAAAAGAAAAATTAACAAATGATGGATAAATATCCACAATGTTTACATGATTGTAGGAAGGCTGGACATCGTTGAATGCAAGTTGTGGAAATTATACAAAGTATGACACACTGTAATAAAATTGGACATGGTGAACATGATAGAAAACCTCCCTTGACATGCACTAGATACTGTGCATGATAGGAGATAGGGGAACAGTATGCTCTGCTGATGAGGGCCAACAGGCCCGAAACAGCTGTCCAGAACTCCGGACCTTTCCCTCCTGGCACCACATGGTTTAGTCATCATGGACTCAAGCGGTTACAGAGTTTAGAGTAGTAAAGAGGACAAATTACGTATAGTAGCTGGGACTGGGAAGTACTTGTGGGTCTTAGTTTGTGTTGCTGTAATCCATGCAGATTATTATAGGTATTACCCAAATGTGGCGAACATTGAATACATACATTGCACAATCTGATAGGTTACTTTGCTGACACACCCACAAATAATTATGTGCACACACAAGCTGGCACTTATGAAAATTTTATGTCCAACATGCAAAAGGGTAACATGATGGCTGCAGCCAATGGCACTTGTGGGGGGAAAAACAGGAGCTGGAAAGGCACAGAAAAGAAGGGGAAAAGCTGGAAACAGAGGTATGCGTGTATCATGCTGGGTAACACGCTACTTATGCACAATCCTGTAATTAATTGCACAGTATGAACCTGTACATGGAAGCAGCGGGGGAATGCTCCATCACAGCTCCTGGGAAGCTACAGGCTGTGACACGGGCAATCCCCCTCACACCACTGTTCTTCCGCAAGCTTCAACATGCGCTGAAGTGCGATTTGGATCAGTCTGGCAAGGACTACTCACAACACCTGACGGTCACAGAGGAAGAGCGGGATGAGTTGCAGTGGTGGATAGACAACATAGCCGCATGGAATTGCAAGATGTTCGTGACAGAGAACATGATGTCATGGAATAGAAGTGGCGTTCAAAAAAGGTTATGACTACATTTCCCTAGCGCTGTGTATGTGCATTACAGATGTCACCAACTGCAACTGGCTACTCTCAATGCTTCCAACGAACATAGAGAGGTAAAGTGAGTTTTGGGCACCTTACTGACTATCTGGAAAACCTTCCATTATTCCCCAAAGAAAGCAGAAAAAGTTAGCTCAGATACGGGCTGAACTAATGCTCCTGAACTCAAGATGCTCAAGCCCAGTGACACGCGCTGGCTTTCTCCAGAAAGGGCTGTGTGTGCTGCTCAACAAAGCCTCCCAGCAGCATTGGTGACAAGTTACCGTCAAGTCAAAGTTCTGTAAGTCATGCAAGCACTGGGCAAAGGAAGACATATGTTCACAAGCATATCTAGAGTGGAAAGCATTACATGCTGCAGTGTGCAACGTGAACTACAGGCTGGATTAATGGAGCCACATGGAACAAGGGTTTGCAATATAAATGGCTAATTTCAGATGGAGATTCCAAAACATACTCTCTTCAGCCTTACAGGTCTGACCAGCTTGTTGAGAAATTGGATTGTGTTGGCCATGTCCAGAAGTGTATGGGAACAGCTCTACGTAATCTGAAGACCCAGTACAGGGGCTAGAAGTTGGCTGATGGAAAGACCGTTGGTGGTGCTGGACGGCTTACTGACAAAGTCATAAACTCTCTACAGAACTATTATGGCGATGTGATCTGCAGTATTACTGGAGACCTCCCTGCCATGATGAAAGCAGTTCAAGCAACTTTACTGCACAGCAATTCCACAAACACTAATCCTAGACATCATCTTTGCCCTGAAGGACCTGATTCTTGGTGCAAATGGCAAGTAGCTAAAGCTACAGGCAAGGAGTACTGCCTGATGCCATCATCCAATTACTGCATCCAATTCATGCTTGACTTGGAAGTCGGTCCCTTTTGGAGAAGTGTGTAAAAGGGTACACACAAAATGCCAGTGAAGTCCTTCATTCCAGTGTGTGGAAGTTTTGCCCAAAAGTGCTGTTTATGAATAGGACTAGCGTGGAAACTGCTTGTGCATTTGCTGTTTGCATTTTCAACAATGGCACAAGCTCCCTCTCTGGTCTGAGCAATTGCTTAGGACTACATCCAACTAACCTTGCACAAAAGTATTTGAAGCAAAGGACAGGAAAAGGCTAGCAGAAAGTCAGTACAAAGGGCAAAGAAGTTACACTGATTGGCTAGGAGGAAACGTAAGGGATTGGATGAGAATCACCAACAGAAAGAAGGGGTTGTGTATGCTCCCGGGGCATTTGATGCAGGTGACAATGACCCAGGACCCAGTAAGAGACCTAAGAATGATCCCTAGTGACCATTTCCTACAAAAAAATGATTTTGGTAACTCTATCTGCTCAAACATTTGTACTGTACATCTTGTATAATTAATTGTTAACAACAGGCTCTTCTAGAAAATGTGTTTTTTGACACAAGGACACATTTTCCTCAGTTGTTTTCCAAGAAACATGTATTGTTGGAATGCTTTTGATGAGATCTGTGCAATGCAATAGTTTAAAGCCATCTTTGAGAATGTATGTATGATCTGAGATATGATGTTCCGGGTACTGTTTACATTACTTTGCATTCATAACAAAACCACCTAAGTGGCAAGCCCATATGACATGCCTTAGTACTGATAAACATGTCGTTGTAGAATTGATATAATTTTTAGGGAGGCGTGGCCCTAGTTCTTACAAAGAGTCTTGTCCACATCCTTTATCATTTTTAAAAATTGTTCATGACGGTAGGTAACTGTATACCTAGTTTCAAGAGTATCCTCAATTGCAATTTAGATATAGAAGTTTCTAAAAACGACTAGAAATAAGGTGGGAAGCCACCTTAAGCAGTGGGTATTGTGATGCATGGTGGAAAAAGAACTTATGCATGTCCCGTGAAAAATTCAATGCTGTATGCACAGAGCTGAGGCCTTTTCTCGAGAGGCAAGTTTCTAGATTCCGCCAACCTGCATGCGTGAGAACAAGAGTTGCAGTGACACTCTGAAGATTGGCCACAAACATTGAATATCATACAATTGGAGAGATATTTGGATTAGGGTGATCTACTGTTTTATTGACATATGTGCTGCTATTGCTAAGCACCTCACACCACAGCACATCTACATGCCAAATAATAAAAGCCTAAGGGAAGTTGTTGATGGATTTGATTAGCTGTGGGGGTTTCTACAAACTGCCGGTACCATTGATGGAACACATATACTAATACTGAAACTTTATCACAGTGTAGCTGACTACTACTGTAGAAAGGGTTATTATTCAGTATTGATGAGTATTGATGAATGTGTATATTGGATGGCCTGGAAAGACACACGATGCAAGGGTGTTTGCCAATTCTTCATTATAATCATGCTGACATGATCAATGGGAGACTCTTTCCTAACTGGACAAGGCGAATTGGTGGAACCCACATACCTCTTGTAATTCTTGGTGATCCAGCATACTATTTGCTGCCAACATATAAAGTACAAGCTCAACTCCAGCAGAACATACCTTCAACTACTATCAAAGCAGAGCAAGAATAGTGGTGGAGAATACGTTTAATCGACTAAAGGGAAGATGGCAATGTCTACTGAAGAGACTAGACTGTGATTTGAACAATGTGCTTAACATAGTTTTGTGTACTCCACAATATATGTAAGAGAGCAGGGGACAACTGTGAACGAGAGTGGATACTACACGGACAAGACCCCACAGCACATTCTACACCCTCATCCTCAACTGCAACTGAACAAAGACCAATACGCATACATGATGCAATAAAGAGCCATCTCAATCAGTAAACATGGTCATGTTGTGCCTTTGCCTTTCTATACCTCTTAGTTTACACATGCATATACTCAGTTTGGAGTTGGGCGTCCTTGGTGGTTTAGTTACCCCGGCCTGCTCCTACGTACTAAGTGAGAGTATACTGTGCCATAGCACAGTGGTTTGAGGTTTGCCTTTGTCTTGTGTTGTGTTGTAGACTTGAACCCACACCAGCTGAGTTGCCCTGGTAACTCAGTTGGTAGAGAGCTCGCCTAGACTGCAGAGTGTTGTGCGTTCAAATCCCACCCAGGGCATCTCTTATTTTTCTCTGGAAAAGAAGAGCTGTCCTGGGTGCAGCTGATTTGTTTGTTGTACCTTTGCTTTTTTATACCTCTTAGTTTTCACATGTATATTATCACACATCAAAGTCATATACATAACATTATGCAATATGTCTTGTTCCACAGTTGTGTCTATAATGTTAGTCTTCATGTTGTGTGTGCAGATGATGATAGTGGGATGAAGATGGTGGTGGATAATGCGGTTGAAATGGTAAATATGGATCAGTCTGAGGATGGGGTGTGATAGTTTGCAGTAGTGTAGTGAACATGTGCATCATTTCTTCCCTTGCCAATCGCCTTTCTTCCATCTCCAATTCAATTTTCTCGTTCTTTCTTCTCTCCCTTCAAAAGACTTCTCTGCCCTTTCTTCTAACTCTTCAAGTACCATTAATACATCTCTCTCATCTTCTCTGCATCTCCTGTTATAAAAAAAGATAGTATAATAGCTACTACCCATGATTATTACCTTTCTTCCGTGCAGTGATCGCTTCCCTCTTTGCCACTTACTACAAAAGTGTCAATTAAAATTGGTGGAGTCAATACAGCTCAGGTTCCTAAAACTGCATCTACATCGTCATAAAATGGCCATTTGGGTGGGCTTGTGCCCCCTCTGTTGCCTAAAGCAATACAGATAAATTATGTATATTAATCACCAAAGAAAATTTACCTTCCTGTATTTCTGGAAACTAACCTCGGGTCAATCAACCTCCACGGGTGGATTGCGTCGATCCGTGTTGATGCGCTTTGTGGGTCAAGTGCAGACGGGATTGATGTGCATCAACACGCATTCAGAAGGTAAGTGCGGACGCGCCTTTAGAAGGGACACTGTGAGCACTATAGGAGTGGTGTATTGACGTCACTCCAAAGCAATATGGTGGCAGGTTCTTGGGACATAACGTAACAGTCACCATACATCCTCGAATAGAACCCTCCCTCAAAAAAATTCCCGCCTCGTTTAGAGCCCAGGGGTCTGAGCAAACAAGTAGTAAATAGAACCCGGGCCTCGTATAGAACACGGCGTCCGGGTTCAACTTAATTATGTGCCCTGCCCACTCACACGTGTATACGACCTATGAGTACTGCTGCCATCAAGACGAATCGCAAGGCATACGATGTTATGTTAAAGCTGAAGGCCATCGATTCTGCCGAGAAAAAGTCTAAAGAGGCTGCTGCACAGCAGAAGGAAATAGAACCCCGGGGTTCTATTCGAGAATATACGGTACACTGGCAGCTGTCGTGCTAAACACATGTTTACAGACAATTATGAGGAAATAATATCATAAAGTACACTTTGAGATTGTAGTTTGCATGTCATCAGGTCCACCTGAAGTGGAATGAGTGGGAGACATTGAATGTTGTTAGGGACCTCCATAGGCAGTCTCCTCACAACTACTCAAGTCTTGTGATGGTAGGACATTGAAACGGGCACGAGCACAAATGGTTATTGTTTGCTGCATTCTCCTTTGAGAGAAGGTTAGGAAGAGCGAAGCATTATGGGCTGTTAATTACCTCCGGTCACCATTTTTAGGGGTTTATAATAGCAACTACTACCATAAAAATGTAGCAATAACAGTTTAACAATAAAAAAAGCAAGACACAACATACTGCCTTAAACTCTGCAAAAACTGGAGATAGTACAAACAATTCTGCACCTGTGAAAACACTGCCACTAAAATATGACAGCAGAAGAGCTGATGCACTGGCTAAGCAAGTTTATAGTGAAGAGGAGATAAAAAAGAGCACCATCTGGACCACATTGTCAATGATCTGCAGCGGTACCTACGTTTCAAGAGGAAGATACTAGACCTGTTCAAAGACCAGATATTTTCACCATTTTGGGCAAGTCTTGACTGTGAAATGAAAGTCACCTGGTATAGATTGTGGGTGCAAGGAAATGCCAGGACGTAATAGCACCCATGGAAGGGAAACTACATATGACAGACTAGGCAGCTGGGGGACTCAAGTCCACAACAGCTACATAACAAATGGTGCACTGTTGTGAACTCTACTGCGGAGTGGCTAAGAGCACAGACAACTCGACAATTCTTGGAAAATTCTTTTCTATTTCTAAATTCCTCTTAAACTTTTTTTTCAAATCAAGTAAAATCTTAATAGAAATAGCAGTTTTACTATTATTAATAAAGAATTCAACATAAGAATTATCTTGATTTATACAATCTTCCCTTAAACCAGCTATAAATATCCTAAGGATAAAGCATTTATTATTACTTCTAATTTCATAGGAAATTTTATTATTCTTTCCATTAATTTTTTCAATAGGATTTTTGTTATCTCCATTTGTTATTTCTTCATTATTTTCATTTAAAAACTTCTTCATTATAAAATTATAAGTATTTTGATTATATTTGTTTCCTGCTTCAGAATTAACAGGGGATAAAACTGCATGATATAATTTTGGTATATTATTAATATAAACACCAGGTAAAAATTTAAAATCTTTTGTTAATTTTCTGGAGTTTTTTGGTATAATATTAGAATTTAAATAATCATTGACTTTTTTTACTGTATTACAGTTAATTAAATTGTGAATTATTAATGAAGGGTAATTATTATAACTAATCATTGTTAAAATATTTTCATATAATTCAAAATCTTCCTTACTATTTATTTCATTTAAAAATATTATTAATTTTTTCCCCATTGATAATAAAAACATTTGATAAAGATCTTTGTAAGGAGAATTTTTATTTTTTTCCGCCTTTGAAACTATTTCATCTTCACTTATTGTATTATTATTATCCTTCTTAAGGTCTTTTAATTTGTCTTCTAAATCTTCTAATTTATCCAATAAATTTTTGTTAATGTCTTCTAATTCCTTTTCTAGTATATCCTTTTTTTTTAAGTCATTTTTTAATTTATTTATTTCATCTTGTTTTAATTTTAAATTTTTTTCAGGAGAAATATTTTCTTGTTTTGTTGTTATTTTTCTTTCTTCAGATTCTAATGTATGTTTAATATGAATTATATTTTCATTTTTTCTTATTTCAGGTAAAATCCTTTCAACTTCCTTTAAAATTTCCTTATTATTTTTATTTTTTTCATCTTCAAAAGCTGAAAGTCGTTTTTTCAAATCATTAATTTTTATTTTTTCATCTTTTTTCTCCAATTTTGGTAATTTTTTCAAAGAATCAATTAATTCTTTTTTACTATCTTTTTTAATTAAAGGAATTATTTCTTCTTCTATTTTAGTGATAATTTTCTTATTATGAATTTTTTTAATTTCAACAATTTCTTCAATTTCTTCAGTTTCCTTAACAATTGTTTTAAATCTTTTCTTATTAACAATAATTTTTTCACTTAAATTAATTAATCTCTTATTAAATTTATCATTGTAATTTTCTTCCTTTTTAATTTCTTCTAATTCTTTAAGTAAATCTTCATAATTTTTATCTCTGATTTCATTGTTTTTTTCCAGTACTTTTAATTGATCATAAATTTCATCACATTTATTATTATCTTCTTTAAGAGTTTTAACAATAATAGTAATTAAATCTTTAATATTTTTTCCTTCATTTTTCCCTTCTAAAATTTCCTTCTTTAAATTAACAATATCATTTTTATCATTTTTATTTTCCTCGTTTAATTTCCTTATGATTTCTATTAATTTATTATTAAAAATGTCTTTTTCTATTAGCTTTTCATTTAATAAATCTAGATTATTATTAATATCCCTATGATTATAACTTTCTTCTTTATTTTCCTCACATATTTTTTCAATAATTTTAATAATTTTAACAGTTTTTAACTCAACAGTTTCTTTTTCATATTCCCTTATAATTTCTTTCCTAATAACAGGTTTTTTCTCATAGCCTTCAATTTTTGGTCTTTTTTCAATTATTTGAGGGGGTAATACTGGTTTTTTATTATTATAAATTTCTGATAAAGAAGAAGTATTTTCATTATCATTTTCTTCTATAAAACTATCATTAGGTGTATGGAATTGATTATTACTATCAATATATTTATTCCTAGGAGTTTTCTTATCTTCTATTTCATTCATTGATTCAAATTTATCTTCATCAACATAATTTTTTTTTTCTCTTTTAGAAGGATAAGGGATTTTATCTTCTTCTTGCTTTTTATCCTGTTTATTTTCTTCATAATCTTCAAAGGAAAAATCACCTTCTTCTTCCAAGATTTTTTTCTTTGATTTTTTTTTTTTTTTTTTTTTAGGTTTAATTCTATTTATTTTAGAAGCAGTCATTTTTTCTATTATTTCAGAACCTTGATTAATTTTTTCTTCTTCTTCAATTGAATTTTCCTCTTTTAAATAATTATCAATTAAATCTTTAATTGCTTCTAATAATTCTTCTTTCCCTTTATAATCAACAAAAATTAAATTAATTCTATCCTTATTTGCATTTTTCTTTTCATTAATAAAAAATTCCTCCTTTTGTTTTAATATCATGTATTTAATCTTTATAATAATTCTCTTATCATTTTCAATATCATAATCATTATTACTGCTAAAATTTAATAATTGAGGATTTAAAGGGGAATGCTCTTCAATATCAATAAGGTCTTTTTTCTTTTGTTCTAGTTCCTCAGTAAATAATCTATCATTTTCAGTTGTTAAGAAGTTTTTCATATTATCAAATATTTTAAATTTAGGTTCTTTTCTATCAGTATTAGGTTCATTTGGCTTTTTTTCATCATCTGATAATTTAGGAGAAAAAATGTTATCTTTTTCCTTTGAGAAAAAGCTTGAATTTTCTTGTTGTTCTATTTTTTCTAATAAATCCTTATAACTTTTATCTTGGTTATTAAAAAACACATTTATTCTATTTTTTAAGTCGGAATTAGGTATTTTATTAATAATAGGATTATTAATTGATTCCTTTTGATTAATTATTAAAAATTTAAGCCTTTCTAATATTTCTCGGCATTTTTTATCATTTTTTATCTTAATTTCCTGTAATTTATCAATTTGATTCATTAATTCATTTTTTTTTTTTTGTCTTATTTGATCATCTGCCTTTAATTTATTTAAATCATCAAATAAATTCTTTTTAATAGAATTATTCTTATTGGAATTATCTTCTAATTGTTCAATTTTCTTTAAAAGGCTTGATATTTCCTTGTCGTCTTTAATAGAAAGACTATCATTTTTAGCTTTAAGACTATTAATTTTATCAATTAAATCTTGTTTATATTGATTTTCTTCTTTTTTTTTATCAAAAATATAATTGATTTCCTTAATTAATTTATCTTGTTTTGATTCAGCATTTGAAGTATCTTCTAATTCGTCAATTTTCTTTAAAATTATCTTAATAAAATTTTCCTGTTTAACATTTTCGACTAGTAAAGTATTCATTTCGTTGATTAATTGTTCTTTTTCAACTAAATTTTTCTCTGTTAAACTCTGTAAAGTTTTTCCTGGCGTATTTTGATTGATTTTTTTCATTTCTTCCAACATTTTTTCTTCTTCATCTCGATTTTTTTCCATATTTTCTTTAATTTCAATTAAAAATTTAAAATCAGTTATTAATAAATTTATCATTTTTATCATATTATCTCTTTCTTTTGCTGAAAATTGCTTAATTTCATTAATTAATAATATTCTTTCATTTTCTAAATCTTGTCCATCATAATTTTCTTGTATTAAATCTTTAATATCCTTTAAAATACGACTTTTTTTTCTTTGTTTTATATAAATATTATCAATATTTTTTAAAATATCTTCAGCTATTTTAGTGTTGCTTTTATTATTTTTATTATCATAATTATCACGAATTTTATTTGGGGAAATCTTTTCTTCACTGTAATTTTTAATGATATATTCAAAAATTTCTTGTTTTTTTTTATAATTAACTTTTGAATCAAATTTCTCAGTTTTTAAATCTTCTAAAGTTTTTTTCAATACTTTATTTTCAAATTCATGTTTTTTTAACTCTTCAATTTTTGATTCATTTTTATTATTTTTTTCATCATATTTTTTTAATTTTTCTTGTAATTTTGATATTTTATCATTAAGTTCATTTACTAATATTTTATAATTATTAATAGTATCAGCACTTTCATATTTATTCCTTTCAAGATCATTTTCTAAATGAGTTATTTTAATTTCTTGATCTTTTAACATTTTTTCATTTTCTATTATTTGAGAATTAGCTTTTTTAATTTTTTTCTTAAGGTCAGAAATTTCATTATTATCAAATTCTTTTTCCTTTTCTAATCTTTCTAATTTTTTACTGAAATATGCATTATTTGAATCGAAATCTTCTTGTTCAATTAACTTTTTTTCTTCTAATGTCTTTTTTTTTCCATAATAATCGTATTTCTTTGATATTTTTTCATCAAATAAATTTAATTTTTTATTTTTTAATCGTTTATTCTCAAAAAATAATTTCTTTGAATCAAGCAATATTCCTTCTAAATTTTTTATCCTGTTTTCTAATTCTTCACAATTTTCTGTATCATTTTTAATTTCTAATAAATAAAAAAAAAGTTATCGATTATTATAAAATAAATTTAATAAATAAAATGTTCTTCTCTTTTATTTTTTTAAAATATATTTTATTAAACATTTTTTTCTTTAATATATTTTTGGATTAAATCAAATAAAAATTGTATTCATGAAATAAGAAATAAAAAATTTTCTTTTTTGTATTTTTAAGCTTAATTTGGGTCTTCAAAAATAAGGAATAAATTAATTAAAATATTATTAAAAGGAAAAAATAATAATAAAAATAATTTCTTTAAAAAAAAAATTTAATTATTATAATAAATAAACAACTTTCCATTATTTCTTTTAACTTTTTAGAAATATCTTTAAAATGAATTTCATTTTCATCAATTGAATTTAAAAGGATTTCAATTTGTTCTTTTGTTATATAATTAAGAAACATTAATTAAAAAAATTTTAAATAATTTACTTATATCATCATAATAGCCGCTTTGTAAAGATTTAAGCATAGATTGATTCTTCAAATTATTAATCTCTTCCATTTGTTTCAAATTAACTGCTTCCAATTTCAAGATTTTATCTTGATCAATTTTATTCCTTTCTTCAAACACATCTTTTTTGTCTTTTAAATCTTGTTGAATTTGCCTGCTAATCTCTAATTTATTTTCTAAATCATTAATTTCCTCATCATTTAATTTTCTAATATTAACATAATCTCCTTCATTAATTTTCTTTACCCCATTTAATTCTTCTTTTAGTATATTTACTTTACTCTCAAGTTTTCCCTTTTCATCATTTGTTTTTTCTAAAGCCTTTCTTAAATTATTTATTTTAATAAATGATTCTTGAAGCTTTTCATTGTTATTTTCATTATCTTTATTAGGATCTAATTTTAAGATCTTTGTTAATTCTTCTGTCATTTGTTGTTTTTCTTCAATTTCTATATCTTTTTGAATTAAGATTTCCTTGAAGTTTCTTGATAATTTTAAATCATCGTCTTTTTTACGAAGGGCATTTTCTAAATCAGCTATTCTTTTTTTATTTTCCAATAATTCTTTTTCTATTTCATTCTTCTCCTTTTCTAAAACTTCAAAATTTTTTTCACTTATTCTGTTTTCTAATTTTAAAGCTTCCAATTCACTTTCTAATTTATATATTTTAGAATTCGATTTTGAGTTAGTATCTTTTAAATCGAAGTTTTTATCCTGTAACTCCTTATTTTTATTAATGAGAGACTTATTTTCGTCTTCAAAAAATCTTAATTCTTCTAATTTTTCATTTAGGCTTTTGCCATTTTTCTCTTTTTTTTATTATAAAAAAATATTATATAATAGGCGATAAATTTTTTTTTTTTCCCATAAACTTACTTAAAAAAAAAAATAAAAAGTTTGAAGAATTTAAAGAAAAAATTATTATTTAATAAGATAAAATTAAATTAAAAAAATAACTAATTTAAAGAAAAAAAATATTAATTAAAAAATTAACGTTATTTTTTAATTAATAATAATAATATTTAACTACCTTTATCCTTATTCAAATCATAAATTTCCTTCTCTTTATCATTAATGATTTGAACTAATTCAGCAATTTTTTTCTTCTTATTCTCAATAATAGATTCATTATCTTCTTTAATATCTTGTAAAAAGTAGCTCATATTTTTTGAATTTACCTTCTGAGTTTTCCCAAGTTGACTTTTTAAATCTTCAATTTGTTTTTCTTTTTCAATAGAATCTTTTTCCATATTTTCAATTTTTTCAGCCATACTTTTAATATCATCAGTTAAGACTTCAATATTGCCTTGAAGATCTTTGATTTCAGCTAATTTATTGTTTAACATTTGTTTTTTCTGTTCAATAAAATTATTTCTTTCATGTTCAATATCTTTGTTTTTAACATCTAAATCATGGCAGAATTCAGTCATTTTATCATTTGATGAAAAAATCTTTTCTTTTTGATTTTCTAACAATTGGGACATTGAAAATGAATCTTTTTCTAATTTTTCTATTTTAGATTTTAATTCAGAATTAATTTTTTGTTTTTTCCCTAAGGAAGTTTTTAATCTTTCATTTTCATTCTTCAAATTGTTAATTAATTCATTTTGCACATAAAAATCTTGTTTAATCTTCTCATTTTCTTTGTTTAATTTTTCATTTTCCTTGAATAATTTCTCATTTCTTTCTTTTTCCTTTATTAATATTGCTGAATCTTTTTCTAATTTCTTATGTTTACAAAGCAAATCAGCATATTGTTTAATAATTGAATTGTCTTCTTCTCTTTCTTCCATTTGTTTTATTTTTTTACTTATTAATTATTTTTCTAAAAAAAAAAAAAAATTATTCTTATTTTTTGAAAAAATATGATTAATAATAAAAATCGGGGTATTTTTTTAAATTAAATTTAGCTCCTATTTATTTTATTTTTTCTCTTATTTTTGTTGAGATTTTATTTAAAATTTGTTAAGAAATTTTTTCAAAAAAAAACGGAATAACTGAATTAATTATTTAATTAAAAAATCAAAGAAAATGTTTTTTCTTTAAATAAATAAATTTAATATTTTTTTATTACCACTTTTTTTGAATAATATTAAAAAAAAATAAAAAAATATATTAAAAAAAATTAGATATTAAAAAAATTATCAAAGCATAAATTTCCAAGCAAAATAAAATAAAAACAAGAGAATAAAAATGGGTAAAAAAAAAATAAAATAAGCTTTTTTGTTTAAAAAAAAACAAACTAACATATTTTAAATTTATTCCTAACAATTTCCTTAAAAAAAAAATAAAAGTTGACAAAAAGATAGAAGAAAGTAGCCAAAAAAAAAAAAAAAAACAATCTTTTATTTAATATAAAAATAACTCAATTAAGGCATGCCAAGAAAATTTAGATTATTAGAAGAATTAGAAAAAGGAGAAAAGGGTATTGGTGATGGTTCTTGTAGTTATGGTCATGAACCTTCTGATTGTAATTTCATAATAAAAAATAAATTAATTTTAAAAAAGATGATAATGATTTAACTCAATGGAATGGAACTATTTTAGGACCTTATAATGTAAAAATAAAAAAAAATTTATTTTTCTCTGTGAATTTTAATTAATTTTTTTGGTTTTAAATAAAGACAAATTTCGAAAATAGAATATATTCTTTAAAATTAATATGTGGAATGGATTATCCTATTAAGCCTCCAACAATTAAATTTTTGACTAAAGCTAATATGGGATGTGTAAATCAATCTAATGGGAATGTTTCTATTCAATCAATATTAAAAAATAATTTTTTTTTTTTTTTTTAATTAATTAAAGATTGAATCTTCTAAATTTGCAATTTTGAAAAATTGGAAGAGTTCTTATACTTTAGAAACAATTTTAGTTAGTTTAAAGAATGAAATGTCTTCTTCTAGCAATAAAAAATTGCCTCAACCGGCTGAAAACTCCACATATTAAATTAATCAATGAATTTCAAAAAATCCTTTTAAATTTTTTTTTAATAATTTGAATTGAATATTATTGAAAAAAATAGAAAAGAATTGTATTTTTTATTTATTTATCAAAAAAGTCTTATTAAAAAAAATTATATTTATTTAACGTAAACAATCTTATTATTAAATTTTTGTTTTATTTTTTTTTTAATTATTAATGAACAAAATTTATTTTTAATTTTAGTAAAAACTATTAAATTTAATTAAAAAATAATTAAAACTTTAAAAAAAAATTTTTTCCGATGAGTTTTTTATTTATTCATTAATTTTTTTTTTAATAAGATTATTATTCAAAAAATTTATTTGAATTTAATAAAAATGCCAGCAAACGAAGAAAATTACAAAATTCTATATGAAAATTTAGAAAGAATCCATAAAGATTTAGTCAAAGAATTTGAAGAAATGAAGCGTATTTTAATAATTAAAAAATAAAAAAAGAATTTTAGATATATTTTTAAGAGACAAGTAAAGAATTCGAGGATTTACTTGAAGAAGAAGTAGATCATTTAAAAAGGCAATTAATTCGCATAGAAACAGAAAATGATAGAATTAAATCTGAGTTTAAGGACTATAAAGTAAAATCAATTAAAAAATTATTGATAAAAATAGGAAAAAAATCAACAAAGAATTAATATTTTTGAAAAACAAATTGAAAGGGAAAAAAACATGAATGAAAAAAAAAAAGAAAATATTCGTGAGTTAGAACTACAAAAAATTTATTTAGAAAATGATAATGATTTTTTTATAAACCAAAATAGGTATATTTCAAATTTATATTAAAAATCTCAAATTATAACTTTAAAGAATAATGGAAGATCATATTAAAAATTTAGAAGATAAATTAGATATTACATTAGAAAATATGGCTATTGTTCAATTTGAACTTGAAGATCATAAATCAGAGAATTTAGAAAAAATTGAAAGATTAAAACAACAAATAAAAGGTTGAAAAACAAAGTATATTTATACTTTTGCTAAATATAAATTTAAAATAAAAATTTATAAACAAAAATAAAATCAAATTTTCTTACATTAAATAATTTAATTTTTAATAAGATTTTAGTTTTAAATCAAAAATTAAAAGCTTTATAAATATGATTTTTAACATAAAAGAAATTTCTAATTAAAATTAGATACAGAAGCTGAACTTCAAGCTATTCAAATAACTAATATAAGAACTTTAGAGAAGGTTCATTTTATTTTTATTAACTTTTTTAAGTTTTGCAAATGTATAAATCTTTTCAATAATAATAAAAGAAATAAAAAATTTTATCAAATTTAAAAAACAAATTAAAAAAAGATGAATGATAGTGAAATGGCAAAAAATGAAAATTATAAAAACCAAGACAGAATTTCTCCTTTTAATAGAAAAAAAACTAAAATAGAAATTTCTGATGAAAAAAGTTTATTTTATTTAGAAAAGCAAGAGCAAGAAGAAGAAAAAGAATGTATGAAAAAATTTGAAAATTTAGATGAAACATTGCCAAAAAGAAAAAGCACTATATCAAAATCCATTATTATGGCTAATGCAATATTACTTGAACTTGATGATAAAATTGGAAAATTAAAATCTAAAAAAAAATCAAATGGAATTAAATTATTGAAATAAAGAAATTTTTTTTAATGTATTTAAAAATTTTTGTTTAATAATTTAAAAATATTTCTTTTTTTAAAAATTATTTAAAAATAAATTTTCGTTACAACTTATTAAAAAAATATATTTTTTTGAAAATGTGAAAAATCTTATGATTTTTTTAAATAATAATTTTATTTGAATAAAATTGTTTTTTTTTTTATTTAGTTTGGAAATTATTAAATAAGATTTTAAAATACAAAATAAAATAAATTTTAAATTAATAACAAAGTTAATAATCTATAAATTAATACTAAAATAATTTTGAATATAACATGAACAACGAGGAAGAACAAAAAATGGTTTATATTAATGAAAAGTAAATAAAAAAAAAATTTTTGAGGGATTTAAAAAAAAAAATATATGGTTTTATCTTTAATTTCTATAATTTCTTTCAGTGCATATTATTGTTATGATAATCCTCGCAAATAATAATTGAAAATAAATTTAATATTAGTCAGATGAAATATAATTTTTTATATAGCTTTTATTCAATACAAAATATAATAATTCCTTTTTTTCGTTGAAATAATTTCAAAAATTGGTATTGAAATTTCTATTTATGTTTTCACTATGATTTTTATGATTGCTCAAACAATTTTCTATTTTGGGGTAATTTATTTTAGTTTTTACACTATGATTATTGGTAGATTTTTTTTTTGGAGCTGGTGCAGTTTCATTGTTGGTTACACAGGTATATTCAATATTAAAGAAATTCTTCCTTTAATTTAATTTCTTATTCCATTTAAATTTGTTATTAAAATAGAATTTTTAAATTTTTTGTTACTTAAGAATTAACATATTAGTAAAAATTTTTAAATAAAATATAATTTTAATCAATATTGTGTCTATTGGTTTCAAAACATTTTTTTAACAAAAATTTAGAAACAACATTATTTGTAACAATATCAACAATTTTTAATAGTTCTTTAGCACCATGTTTGTATAAATCATTCCCAGAAATTTTAATGACTTTGTCTGTTGGAGAGTTATTGTGTTTAACATCAGTTTTATGTTCAATTCTTTTTTAATTTTACGTGACAAGAGTCTTCAATTAGGAAATATCCAGAAAATCAGCAAAGGGATAGTCTTTGCATTTGCTTAAGAAGAATTTGGAATAGAGCAAAAAATTTAATTATTTCTTTTGGTTAATTAATTTAAATTCAATGATAATATTTGGATGCTTTTATGGATTTAATGCATGTGCCAATTATTTAATTATTAGCCTGATTAACATTGATTATTGTTATTCTGGTCTTTATATAAGCTTGTTTTATTTGATAATTTTGCTTTTTATTCCAATTTTTACAATCTTTATTAATAAATACAATAAGAGAAGATTGATATTAATAATTTCTAACATTTCATTTATAATATCGCTTATATTATTAAATTTTTTTATTTTAATTCCTTTTATTTTCATGACAATTTTTTATTCAAGTTTTATTGGAGTTATATTCTCTTGTGTTACATTTTTTGTTAATGTTGAAGAATTAAGTATTGCTTTTGCAATTATTCCTTCTTGTGCAGCTTTTTCATCTTTTATTTTTCCTTTAATTTTGGCTATATTGCTGATACATTAAAAAAATTAATAAATTTGAAGATTCACAATTACTTCTGATTTATCTTATTTCAGTTACTTTAATTTTTCTTTGTGTTTTAGTTATTTTGGATTGTAGAAGTCAAAAAAGGTATTTTAAAAGCCAATTGATTTTTTTTTTATTTGAATAAAATATTAAAGATATAAATATAAATTTATTAATAATTTTTTTTTTATTAGCTTTACAAATTTAAATTAAAAATCTTCAAACGATATTATTGAATTTTTTTTTTATACATCTATTTTTTCCACATTTCAAACATAATTTAAACAATTTATTTTATTCAAAACTTTATTTAATATAAAGTTAGCAAATATTTTAATTTGATAATAATTCAATCTTTTGAGCTTTTTTTAATTGGAGAGTTAATTATATCAGGAATAGGCATTACTTTAGAAAGTTGAATATTTTTTTCTGTAATAACCCCTGAATCATTATCTATGCAATATCTTTTGTTTAAAAATTAAACTTAGAAAATTAATTTCTTTTATAATATACAATGTTTCTTTGCAAAAATATGTTTCAGGACTTAATTTTATAATGGTATTTTTTTCTAAAGTAATATTTGGAATTTCAAAAATTTCATTTTTAATATAATAAGCATAAATACATTGTAAAATTGATTTGCCTGCAACCTTAAGCGAAATTAATATAAATATTAAATATTATATGTCTTTCTATCATTTAGAATTTATTATCCTAAAATTAAATTGAAATTTGATAATAAATTTTTTTTTTTAATTTTTAAAGAAAAAATTTTATTAATTAAAAAAAAAAAAATTATAATATCCAACTTAAAATTTTTCTTTAATTTTGGAATTGAATTTTTTCATAAAAATTTTAATTAACTTAAAATATTTTTTTTAACATTTTAATAAAAAATTTAATTGGAAAATTTTATTTTAATGTGATGAAAAATAAATAAAACTAACCAAAATAATAGGTTTGTTAGATCTTTCAATTTCGAATAGTACAGGTTCAATTCTATTAATTAAATCTAAATAATTTTCCCCTCTTGGGTACCTAAAATGTAATTGATCTTCAAAAGATCCTGACAATTCTTCTTCAAATTTATCACTAAATTCATCAAAAGACATTCCATCACAATTTCCTAAGGAAATTTCATCTAATATTTTCAAAGACATAGGATTAGATAAATAATTTAATTTATTCGCCATTTCAATTGCTGAAGGATGAGTACTGCAAAGAATCTCAACATCTTTATTAAATATTTGATTTTGATTTTTGGCTTCTTCTTTAAAAAAAAGATGAATATTTTCTGCAAATTTTTTTCCATTTTCTGTTAGTTCTGAATTATTTCCTAATATTTCTTTAACTTCATTTATTGTTTCTCCATTTTTTATTAAATAAATTGGCCTTGATTTTAAATGCATATTCATTACATAAGAAAGTACTTTTGAAGGTAAATAACCTTCAATATTAGTAATCATTATTTTTTTTCCAAGATTTAAATATTTAATAAATGAAATTCCCTTTAAGTTTTAAATATAAAAAAAAATATTAAAGAATTTATATTAAAACTGAGTATTCATCTTGAGAAATTGGTATGTAACATTTTTCATATTCTTTAATTCTCTCTTTGAATTTAATTGTAGCCTAAATAAGCCATATTAAAAAAAAAAAAAGTAACAAATAATTATTATCAAATTGATGCTTATATTAATAATTTTTTTATTTACTTTCACAACTAACAATTAATTTTATTTAAATAAAATGAATAAATACTTCTTCAGAAGTTAAACCAATAAAATCTGGATTTGTTAATTTTGTTTTTATTATGTTGTTATTAATAACTTCATTATTTTCGCATATACTTTCAATCCACATCAACTATAAAAAATAAATAATAAAAAAGAAAATATATAATTAAAACATATGAATTTGGAAATTTTTTTTCCAAAGTTTCTTTTACAAATAATCTTCTCACTTTCGTTGTATTTGTTCCATCATAAATAGCAACCTTTTATATTAAAAAAAAATTATAAAACTATTAGATGGAATATTAATATTAACATTTCCTTTCGTTTTCAAGTAATTAATTAAATCATTCAGAGCTAATGATGCACATTCATTTCTCTGATTAACAAATTCTTTCTTTATTAAAAATACTTATATTTTAAAATTTATGTTCTATTTAAAACATTATTAGGATCAAAAAAATTTGAAGATAAATTAGTTGTTCCACAAATATTTCTCCTATAATCTCCTTAAAATAATAAAGAATTCATATTTTGTTTTAATAATTTTAAAACCAATATTAAAAGTTCTTGCTTTTAACCCATGCCAATTTAAAAATTTTGTTAATTTTCTTGATATATATGTCTTTATTGTTTTTTTTTTTTTTTTTAATTAAAATGAAATATTTTAATTAAAACTTTTCCCCTGGCAGGAAGCCCTACCATACCAATTACAAGGCATTTTTCATTTTCAAAGCATTTTTTTTTCATTTTTTTTGGTTTTTTAAATTTATTTGAAAAATTTTTATGATTTAGTGATTGATATGATTAAGTATTATGTAATCTGCAATTTTCAAAAGCATTTTTTATAAAAATTATTTTTTTTGTTAATTTTTTCATATTACAATAAATAAAAAATTAGTTTTTTAATTATTTAATTTAATATTTGAATTATTAGTGAATAAAATTTGACAAATTTCATTAAGTTTTGGAAATTTTTGGTAAAATGAGCCATCAATATTTCTTAAAATTTTTGATAATATTGTAAATTCTTCAAAGGAGTTTTCTTTGTTAAATTTTGTAATTTCAAATAAAATATCAATGCAAAAATTAGTTAATTCAGAATTTTTTTTCATTACTTTTACAATAATCTTTAAAGCTCCATTCTTTATAAAATTCGAAGCTTTTTTGTCCTCATTTGAAATAATTTTCAAGAAAATTTGCAATAAAATTAAATATTTCTAATTTTTTTTTTTTTTAAATTACAAAATCAAAATAATAAATTTATTTATAATTAACTTCTTTTGTGCAATAAATTTCATCAAATTTATTTATTTCTTTAATAATTTTTAAACTTAAAGTAGAAGTTTTTAAATTGTCTTTTTGAATCAATTGAATTAATTTGGAAAAAAAATCAAATTGTTTAAAATCAATAAAATAATTATTTGCATAATTTGACTCTTTTTCTTAATTTATCATTAAAACCATATTTAAAAAAAATAAATTTAAATATTTACTAAAGAATAATAAAATTCCTTGCAAAGAATAATTAATTATTTCAAAAGAATTTTCATGATTCAAAGATTCAAAAAATACCTGTAATATCATATAAATTTTATTAATATCTGGAAAAGGAATATTTTGAATTAATTTAAACAATGTTTTAATGCCTATTTCAAATAAGTTTTCATTTATAGATATTGCATTTATAACAGAATCAATTCCAAATAAAGAAATTATTAGATCTCTCATAAATACATTATTTTCAGCAATTGTTCCAATAACATAAAAACACTTTTATTAAATTAATGAAAAAATAATTTTTAAAATTTTCTGATACTTGTTCAATTATTTCAGGAAATTTTGATTTTAACAATTTTATTAAATAAGGAATCAATCCTTTTTGCATTAATTTATTTATAAAAACCTTTGAATTTATATATAAAGCACCTAAAAACCAACAACTTTGATATTGAAGAAAAGGATTATTTAAATCTAAGAAAGTTATTATATCATCTAAAATTTCTGTTTTTATTTTCTCATCAAAAATATTTTCATCTTTTTTATTTTTTAAAATTTATTCTGAAAATTTAATTATATTAAAAAATATTTACTTTGGAAAAATAATTTTTTAAATCCAATCAAGCCAAAAATTTTTTCATCATTATTTTCAGATTTTAATAATTTTTTTAATATATCTAAGTTATAAATTTCAAAGGGAAACTTTTCGAATTCTTGATATAAATCTTTTAAGTTAAGGAAATTAGATTGAATATTATTTAAATAATTTATAAGATTTGCATCTTGAAAGTCACTTTCAATTTTTTTTTTTCTTTTGGAAAAAATTATATTTTCTCTTAAAATTATTTTTTTTAAACAAAAATTTAAATTATTTTTCATACCTTTTTATTTTTCTAATTTCATCTAAAAAGTTTTG
>CBDICY010000044.1:0-19648 GCA_965277445.1 Saprospiraceae bacterium
TAAATCGTTTTTAAATAATGTTGATACTTCTTTTATTTTAAGCGCAATTTGGTTGACTTTTGGAAGTATTGACTTGATAAAAATCTCTGATTCTTCGATTGTTATATTGTTTTCTTCTGACAATAGTTTAGTGATTTTCTCAAATTCTTTCTGATAAATATTCGCATGGAAACTAGTTAATTCGTTGATTAGTTCTAAGTGACTTAGTATAAAAATGACGTTTGGGGCAATGGTAAAATAATGATACCATTTAATCTTTTTATATTGAGAAATCTTGTACATTTTCTTAATTATAGAATGTAGATGTACTGCTAATTTAAACTTATCAAGCTTTGATAATCTTACGTATGAATGTGTATCTGTTATAAAATTATTCTCATCTAACTGAATCCGTTTCATATTAATTGTTAATTAATTATTATTGATAAAATATTTACTTTTTGTGACAAACAAAACTCCTCTCAACTCCTCTCCCCTCCTCTCTTAACTCCTCTCGAATTTAAAAACGGGGTGGGGGTGGACTATAGAATCTTGCTTGATTTGCTTTAAATAGCTATTGAATTATAATTATTGCCGTGACATACTTTATTTACTTTTTCGGTCGGTAATATGGATTGTCTGCGCTATTATCGGGTGGCATTGTTACAAACCATTCAATGAATTTATTTGTGGCCTGGACCTCTTTTGTTTCATAATCAAATCCTTTCTTGTGTGTTTGCCATCTTGATATTTTCTTACGCTGTTCATACAAGTCTTTTTCGGCTTTCCATTCCTCGGTCATTACTTCCTCGAATGTCTTGTTAGACATTCCTTTTAATCGTTTTTCCATCTCGTTTCTGGGTTTTCGCTTTTTCTGTTGAACTTCTCTTAGTTCTTTTTCATATCGCCAAAGTGGGTGACTTTTCATTTCCATTTGTGGCTTGAATAAATCAGATAGGAGCAAAGGACTATCAATGTTTAGTTTTTTCTTTTTTATGATATTTATAGAGAATGCTTCTACTAATACTATCATAAAGAAAATTGAAAATATTATTGTTGCAATCATTGTATTCAGGTAGTTTATAAACTTAATAATTTTTTAAAATATTTATAGATGAAATAGGATGAAGCAAGAAAGAATATTGTAATGACTAGTATATCTGCATTTCCTTCTTTATCTGATAAATAAGCAGCGCATAGTAGAATTATTATTATTAGTTTATTCATTTGTATTTTGTTAATCTGTTTTTAATTGTTTCAATATTATTTAGCTTTTCATCCTGTAGCGTGATGATTTCTTTTTCTAATGCTGAAATAGTTTCAAATCTGCGTTTTAATATTCTCTCAATCTCCCTATTTCTTCGCTTTAAGATTTTTTCGATTTTAATTAGTTGGTCATTCATGTTTAAGATTAATTGATTGTAAAAATTTTGAGTCTAGCGCATTAACTTTTGATGTGAGCAACGCTAACTTTTAAAAATCAAAAAGTTAGTGCATTGGATATTTTTCAAATTCTAAATAAAGCAGTAACCAGAATTACAAGTGTCTATCAATTTCACGACTTCTCTCTTTTCTGTAAAATCAATAGAATCTAGTGGCGAGCAAGACGGATGCAAGTAAAATTGTTTCCCTTCGAATCCTTGAATCTTTAAATTTCTAATCTGGGTGTCAATTTCTATACATTCTATAAACTCTGATTCTGATTGCTCTCGTAATACTCGCCATTCTTCGTTGCCGTGAAAAGGGCAAAATTTACAACTGGACTTTGGGGGTACGGGCAAACTATTTGCTTTGAAAAACTTAATGCAATCGGCTTTTGAAAATCCGTTTCGACTAAAAACAGTTGACCAATCGAAGTCGGAATAGGTGATGTTTGCGATGTGGGGCAAGAAAGGATATAATGTTTGTCTGAACTTATACCTACCTGTTCCCATGACGGGTTTTACTCTTTTCATTTCTTCACGAGTAATTCCTAACCACATCCGAATTGAATGGGTTGGCAATCGCTGACGGTTGGTTATTCGTCTTACTTCTTGCGCTATTGCTTCAATTTTATATTCAACTGTACACCTTCTATTTAAGACCTTTCGCTTCCCTCTTGAATCAAGAAAATACAAAGGCAATGCTATAAAATCAGATTCTTTTATTTGTCGCAATACATCTTTATACAGGTCTGACTTTTGACAGGTGATGACATTAACACCTAATTGCTTTAATAACTCTGTTGCTTTCGATGCGTAGTCATAGACGTGCGAAGGTTCTGCGCCTGTATCTGCAAAAATCACATAATGGGGGCGAGGTATCATATCAAAGCCTGCCATAAAAGCAAGTGCGGTACTTTGAGTGCCAAAACCCAACGATAATACGTCTAATGGATTCAATGCATCATATTTCCAATTTCTGTTTTTAATTTTATACTTCCCTTTTGACTTTTTATCCTTAGCAATGAATTTAGTTTCTTCGAATAGATTTGTTTGCATGATTCAGTATAGTTTTGAATATTGTTTTTGATAATGATAAATGTATGATTGATAAATAAGTGAAGAATGCTTTTTTAGCATTTTTTCTTGTGAATTACTAAGTATAATTACATCGATAAAATCCTCGTGTTTTACTAAAGTTTTCGGTTCGTTTTGCAATGCTTGTAAGTAAGTATCTACTACCCAGTTTATTGATGTTGCGTCAAAATCACTCATGCTTAATTGCTCGACTGGATATTTTAAGTCTCTCAAACCGTCTGAACATCCCCAAATTCTCCCCTTAATCACCCGTCCATTTAATTCCGATTTGGTCATATATTTACAGATGTAGCTTGTAATGTTCCTAACTCCTTTGGTCCTATGGATGTCTGTCGAGTTTGGATTTTCCCAATTCGATTTAACACCGTAGTTGTATGCATCTTTTTGTTTGAGTTCATCCCATTTTACAAATGATAATGTTGTCTTTTTTTGGCTCAATTGCTTTTTATAGAATAGAACTCTACTTTTATGTTGCGTAATTGCTGCATTTAATACAAATCCGTTTTTATGAAAATCAAGTTGTTTTTTTTCTGTAGGCTTCTATATATCCAAATCGTTTTAATATTCGATTCCAATTTCCTCTGATTAATTTCCAATCAATGAAAGAATCAAAGAGTAAATGAAAATGTATATTCCCGTTTGATTGCGGTTCTGCTCGCCAGAAATAATGTTTTACATCCCATTTCCGAACAGCAATTTTGATAAAATAATCAAGCATTTTTCGCTTGATTTCATTGTCATCATGCACCTGACGGCTAGGAAGTGTTAAAGTAACAAAAGTGGTTTTCCGCTTACTTCCCTTTCCATGCTTTAGTGATAGTATCCAACTTGAAATATATTTTTTACACTTTCTAGCTGTCGAAATTGACATATACCCATTGTAATTCCCACCTTTAACAATTTTTAAATTTGCTAAAGAATTAATATTTACTTGCTTCGTCTTTTTCTTAATTTCTGAATAGTCTTTGTACACTACACAGCAGGACGGACACAAGACAACTTGCTCGTAAACGTTAGCCATTTTAATAAAAATTACTTGTTTGGAATAGGAGAAAAGTACTATTGATTTTTGTCGTAGAATCGACACATAGATAAACCAATATAGTGCGCCGCAATAAGACGCAACTAACATTAGAACTTAAACAGTTTAGGATTGTATTTAGGAACAAGACTTGTATATCGTTGAACAAACTGACACAATACCAAAGTACAAACCAACTGATTCAACTGCTCAGGCGTTTTCCTGTACATTGTTTGAATTATCTTTAGTGTCTGCTCCTTAGTGTAACCTGTATCAATATTCGCAGTCACACGGGGCAATTGCGTTGCTTGAAACCTTAGAACTTGCAAAACCTTAACAACTCCTATTCTTTCATTGCCTAAAAACACTTCGTAATATTTCCCTTTTTTGTATTTAGTTTTAGATAATCGGATAGTAGTGAATTTATTGCAGCAAAGTTTATTATTCCAATTTGTTGAAAAGTTCAAGTTTGCTTCTATATCGTAAGTAGTTATTTCTAATGTTTGTACTGACATGATTTTTATTTAGAGTGATAAAGAGTAATTAACTGATAATGATGTAATATTATAAGAGCATAAAAGCGGCTGATTCCAAACCGTATGAATCACCTGTATTAGAGCGATTTTCATTTTCTTCTAATATCTTGTTAAACTTATCTATACTGTCTAATAACTCTTTTTGAGTGTTGTACTTTAACACATCCTCTGGAGCAAATCCATCTTCACAGAATGCAAAACAATACCTCGAGTTCTCAATATAGTAATAGGTATACTTCGAGTTCTCAATTTCTTCGCCTTCAACCATACATTGCAAGAATTCTAAATCTCTAATTCTTTGTTCACTCATAATTCATTATTGATTATCGATAATTGATTTCGTTTAGTTTTCAATTCAAGCACTTGCAGCAATAGCTTAGTAGATTGCCAACAATTATTTTTAGAATTAGACAATTGCTGTATTTTACTAATCTGATTCGTAAGTAATTCTATTTGCTTTTCTGCTACTGATTTTACTTGTACTCTCTGTTTGATTATCTTCCTTTTCCTCGACATTTAGACAGAATCTATACGCATCAATGTTTTGCTTCATGCGTTCGTTTTCTTCTTCAAAGATTTTCCTATACTTTTCCTTTATATTCCCTTTGAGCATTTTATCATTAAATGATATTATTTTACTCATGCGCTCAATCTCTGTTTTCATTTGATATTGCTCTTTCGTGCTGAATCTTGTCATTTTATTTTAGTTTAATTATTTTGATTATGAACTAAGCGTATTGAATTTGTAGATACTCTTTATAAGAAAGAGGATATAGTTGTCTTTCTGTAAGACCATACAAGACAACTTGCCTACAACTGTTTTGAATAGCACCGGTTACAGGTTTAGATATTAAGAAATACATAGGTTCATCAATCAATCCCACTTCCTTATATATCATATCATAAATCCTCTTAGAATCGTTGAGTAGTTTAGTTTCAATGCCTAATTGTCCATTGTACCAAAACTTTCCAAAAATTAACTCTGAATTTGATTTTCGTAAGACGACGCAACAGTAAAAATTTAAGTGCCTTTCATTCTTGACTATCGTTTCTAATATCTCGTAAGTAATGCCTTTTGTGACATCTGCTAAAATCATTGACATAGATTTATTTTTAACGTGAACAATAAATTATTTAACTTGAATCGTCTCTAATCCTAACTTGTTAAGTATCTAAGACAGAGCAAACATAAAGACATTGATACAAAACAGCAATAGTTAAGTTAGTTTTATATCAATGTCTTTACGAATATAGGATTCACTAATGGAAGACTACAAAGACTATTATAAGCAGATTGTAGATAATTTGGAGTTTATTAGAATGTCATACAAAATGAATTATAAATCATTTAGAGACAAAATATCTATAAGTCATACGACATATAACAATGTGAGAACGGGAAAAGGAAAACCGACACTAGAGACCTTAATGAAAGTAAAAACAGCATTTGGATATAATATAGATGACTTAATTTATAAGGATTTATCCAAAAAGAGTGACATCCAAAATGATGACGTTGAGGTGTTCAAGGAAATACTTGTGGAATATGGAAAACGGTTGGAAAATCTTGAGAGTAGGGTAGATTAATATCTAATATTCTATAGTCAGAACATTGATTTTGAAGTATTTAATTAGTGCTAAAATTTTATATCCATTGCACTAACTATTGATTTTTATGCCTTCATTGTAAAAGTCCTATAATAAGGCGTTATGAAAAGCACAACTTGATTTTTTGTTTACTATGTTCTAAATCAGCAACTTAACTATACTAGTAATCAATTAATTAACTATAAAAACATAGTGTGACAGGGTTTCAAATTCTATCACAAATAACGACTTTCAGAACCAAGTGACTTCAGGACCAACTTAAAGGAACAAAAAGGATATAATATATAAAAATGTGACTTTGTAGATACTTACTTTAATGTTTTGAGATAGTATGCAATTCTTGTATAAATCTTACTTATACGCTTACGATGTCTTCTAATTCTTCGGATGGTTGGACGGTCTTTTAAAATGTGGTGCATTCGGATAACATCAGATATTATTAACTGTATTGTCCTTTTCTCATCTTCTGTCCATTGAGCTGATGATTTCTTTAATATCTCAATATTTGGATTATCGTCTAATTTTTCAGTAATAGATTGATGTAAGACTAATATTCGCCTGTACTCTCTATACCTAATTGCTGACAAAACAATAACAATAACTAATAGGATTATAGTGATATAAATCATTATTCGGAATTATAGCAAACTTTGTAATTCATTCGGGTTGTAAGCTTCTGTTTTATATTTCTTGATAATATACTGTAATGTCGTACTACTTTTCCTAATGCCCAAGCTGGCGTTTATTTCTGCAAAATCTGCACCTTGATTCACTTTGTCTTTAATCCAAACGTGTCGAAATGTGTGTAATGTAATCCTCTTTCCACCTACATAGCAATTGACTAAACCGGAATATCTTAAGAAGGTTCTCTGATAAGTCGTTAGACTTCCTAAGAAATTCCAAACTTTTCCAGATTTAATAAAGGCAAGGATGGGAGAAGGAATCAAAGCTTGTTGTATCAGTTTGGGGTTTCCTCTCTTGTTGCTAGGAATTAGTATTCGTTCATCTTGAGTTAACACCCAATTAGCCGTACTTAAGCATTCATTTCCCCTTAGACCTGTACGATAGAGTAATAAAAAGAAAAGATAAGAATCTGTATCACCTCTCCGACTTGCTTCGGAAATAGCTAACAGGCACTTATCTTTTATATGTAACCAACTAATTATCAAGACGACAACTAAGGTGTTACGTAAGCAAAAACTGAACTACTTGCTTGCTTCGCAACTGTATCATACCAGTAAAGAAAAATGGTTGGCGAATCATATCCAATTGTATCAACTGCTAATGCTGCCGTCACAACGCTCTGAACGGTTGCTGTTGTAACGTCTTTAGCTTCTTTTGTTGTAGCACTTACAACAATTGCATGCAATTGAATGTTTGCTCCATTGGCATTGGGTTGATAATCTAATGTAACATCAATTGTAGTTGCTACACCGCCATTTGGCACTGCACCTGTAACTGCCAAACCAACATTCCCCGTATCACCATCTGCATATTTAGCATTTTCCCAAGTGATTTCCCCATCTACATCAACCACAGCATTTGCAGCGTCCATGTTTTGACGTTGGAATAAGTTATGTGGATAAAGTAAACCAGTTGCATTAGTGAAAGAATTACGAATAACTCCTTTTGCACCTTTAAGCATTTTACCGACTACCCTTGCTCTTGATTGGGCCGGAAGGTGCGCTGCATCTTTGCCTTGATTGCCTTTTTTAGGCTTTGCACGATAGACGACATTGCCCTCCTTATCGGTTGTGGCTACGACGCCAAATGCTTGTTTGCTAAGCCCTTGCGTGAAGGGATTGCTGTTCGCTTTCATATTAAATGATTGAAATGATTAAACAATAAAAGTATAAGCGATAGATATGGTATAAATAGACAGTATAATGATACTTTCATCCCACATTTAAAGCCGTATTTTGGAAAAACTGCCAACTATATTTGACCTATACTAGACCTACATAATTGAAGTTTTATCTTGAAATTAAGTGATTGAACGAAAAAAGACTAAAGTTATATAGTCGCAATTCATCCATGATTGAATTAAATAAAAACTATCTGCTGCTTGCGTATTTAGTTCGGTTTGAATGTCATCAACTGAATTAAAAACACGTCTAACTCTATATTCAAACTGCTCCATGGCATCCTCTTGATAAAGTAACAGTTCAACAGTCATGATAATACTAAGTGCAATTGCGACTTTATATCCTATTAGACCGTTTTCGTTTAATTGAGTTTCGATGTCAGCTATTTTATTGTTGGCTGATATGATTAGATAACCCATACAATATATTATACGTCATTATCTAATTGTTTCTCAAAAAACATTGTATATCCTTTCCCTGCTTGCCAAAAACCACGAGCGTAAAAACCATTTGTCGCCATTGCAGTAATTGTTTGCTTGATGCTTTCCAAATCCTCTTTACATTTAACAACTTCGTAATTAAAATTTTCCGCTGAATTGGTTTGACCTAACAAAATTGTAACCGTTGAATCGTGTTCAATGATGACCTGTAATTTAAAACCTAATGCGCCTAATGTGTCAAGCGTTTCCGTTAATGATTCGAGGTCGTTATTAATAACTACTTCTTGAAATATCATATACAATATTTTAGAGCAAATATATAACAAAATAGATTAACTGTCAAGTTGTCATAATCAAAGTGATGATATTTAGAACAGCTAAAAAAGAAAGAATAATTGTCGAGGATAATTTAAAAGTGAATTAAAGCGAAGTTAATCAGTTGATAATTAATGATTTGAATTAAAGAAAGTGCTTTTGAATTATCGGAGACAATCAATATTTTAATGATGTTAAAATATTTATCAAAATAGTGAGAATGTCAAAATGTCAGAACGATAACAGCGGATTTTATCCGTTGTTTTGGGTTGGGGTTTTGGCGTTGAGCGGTTAGGTGCGTTGGAGTCGAGCGTGGGCGTTGAGTGGGTCAATTAGCGAAGCGGTTACTGGATAATGACTGCGTAATATTCGTTGCGGTTGGATTCGTGGAAAGTAGCAAGGAAAATGCACGGCTCGCCTGCACTTGCGAGCGGACATGTCGGCAGGCAGGAAGAAAACGGAGTTTGGCTGCCTGTCCTGCTGAGCGTTGGTTTTGTGCGTTGGCAGCAGCTGCGGATGCAATTGAGCGTGAGGTTTGAGTGTCGCAGCGACATGGACACGCAAGGCGAGCAAAAACTATAATGCCGGTGGGCTTGCTGAATGCAATTTGGGTTGAGGGTTGGCGTTGAGTGGTAAGATTGCTTTCAGCAAGGACAAAGAGGCATGATGATTTTTTGAGAATAGGCAGCAAAGAAGATGACAAAGCGGCAATTTTATTGCTGCTGTTACCTGACTTTAGGCAGGTATGGCGGCTTCTTTGTTCTGCCTATCTCACAAAAATCTACCTTATTTCCTTGCTACGTTTAATCGTCAATTAACATCGTTGCGTTTGATTGTTGCGTTTGATTGCTAGGAATGCAATTTGGACAAAAAAAACAAGGGAAAAAGCAATGGGTACGAAGTAGCGTCCAGCATAAAATCTTAGGCTCAACCGAGCCGTTAAGAGATTTGATGCTAGCTCCCCTTGCTTTTTTCCTTGTTTTTTTTTGGGCTGTTAGTTTTCTTTTTCTTGCCACATGCCCCAAAGCCCGACAGGGCGACGGGCATTTTGAGCGCAGGGTTTGAGCGAAGGGTGGCAAGGAAAAAAAACGGATGCGTTAGCGCACTGCTGTATGAATAGCGTTGAGGAGTAATAAACAATGCAACTATCAATATTGATAGCTGCAACAAAGTGATTTTCTTTTAACCTTAGAAATATGATTAACATCATCATAAGTTATGATATGTGAATATTTGCAGCAATTATTTTTATAATACTTTTCGACTGATTTTATATTAAAACTTGCATATGCAGTAGAATAACTTTTAATATTTACAATACGATACAACATAAAATGTAGTTTGAAATTTTCAAATAAAATGACTTTCGATTAGAAATAAGTCATTTAATTTTATTTCAAACATTGTGTATCGGCAGCTAAAGATTTGAAATAAAAAAGCACATTAAGAGTAAATCCTAATGTGCTTTTAATAGCTGAATATTATGTTATTAAAACTCTATTAAACATATTGTTTGATTTTATAAGAATAAATCGTTTTTAAATAATGTTGATACTTCTTTTATTTTAAGCGCAATTTGGTTGACTTTTGGAAGTATTGACTTGATAAAAATCTCTGATTCTTCGATTGTTATATTGTTTTCTTCTGACAATAGTTTAGTGATTTTCTCAAATTCTTTCTGATAAATATTCGCATGGAAACTAGTTAATTCGTTGATTAGTTCTAAGTGACTTAGTATAAAAATGACGTTTGGGGCAATGGTAAAATAATGATACCATTTAATCTTTTTATATTGAGAAATCTTGTACATTTTCTTAATTATAGAATGTAGATGTACTGCTAATTTAAACTTATCAAGCTTTGATAATCTTACGTATGAATGTGTATCTGTTATAAAATTATTCTCATCTAACTGAATCCGTTTCATATTAATTGTTAATTAATTATTATTGATAAAATATTTACTTTTTGTGACAAACAAAACTCCTCTCAACTCCTCTCCCCTCCTCTCTTAACTCCTCTCGAATTTAAAAACGGGGTGGGGGTGGACTATAGAATCTTGCTTGATTTGCTTTAAATAGCTATTGAATTATAATTATTGCCGTGACATACTTTATTTACTTTTTCGGTCGGTAATATGGATTGTCTGCGCTATTATCGGGTGGCATTGTTACAAACCATTCAATGAATTTATTTGTGGCCTGGACCTCTTTTGTTTCATAATCAAATCCTTTCTTGTGTGTTTGCCATCTTGATATTTTCTTACGCTGTTCATACAAGTCTTTTTCGGCTTTCCATTCCTCGGTCATTACTTCCTCGAATGTCTTGTTAGACATTCCTTTTAATCGTTTTTCCATCTCGTTTCTGGGTTTTCGCTTTTTCTGTTGAACTTCTCTTAGTTCTTTTTCATATCGCCAAAGTGGGTGACTTTTCATTTCCATTTGTGGCTTGAATAAATCAGATAGGAGCAAAGGACTATCAATGTTTAGTTTTTTCTTTTTTATGATATTTATAGAGAATGCTTCTACTAATACTATCATAAAGAAAATTGAAAATATTATTGTTGCAATCATTGTATTCAGGTAGTTTATAAACTTAATAATTTTTTAAAATATTTATAGATGAAATAGGATGAAGCAAGAAAGAATATTGTAATGACTAGTATATCTGCATTTCCTTCTTTATCTGATAAATAAGCAGCGCATAGTAGAATTATTATTATTAGTTTATTCATTTGTATTTTGTTAATCTGTTTTTAATTGTTTCAATATTATTTAGCTTTTCATCCTGTAGCGTGATGATTTCTTTTTCTAATGCTGAAATAGTTTCAAATCTGCGTTTTAATATTCTCTCAATCTCCCTATTTCTTCGCTTTAAGATTTTTTCGATTTTAATTAGTTGGTCATTCATGTTTAAGATTAATTGATTGTAAAAATTTTGAGTCTAGCGCATTAACTTTTGATGTGAGCAACGCTAACTTTTAAAAATCAAAAAGTTAGTGCATTGGATATTTTTCAAATTCTAAATAAAGCAGTAACCAGAATTACAAGTGTCTATCAATTTCACGACTTCTCTCTTTTCTGTAAAATCAATAGAATCTAGTGGCGAGCAAGACGGATGCAAGTAAAATTGTTTCCCTTCGAATCCTTGAATCTTTAAATTTCTAATCTGGGTGTCAATTTCTATACATTCTATAAACTCTGATTCTGATTGCTCTCGTAATACTCGCCATTCTTCGTTGCCGTGAAAAGGGCAAAATTTACAACTGGACTTTGGGGGTACGGGCAAACTATTTGCTTTGAAAAACTTAATGCAATCGGCTTTTGAAAATCCGTTTCGACTAAAAACAGTTGACCAATCGAAGTCGGAATAGGTGATGTTTGCGATGTGGGGCAAGAAAGGATATAATGTTTGTCTGAACTTATACCTACCTGTTCCCATGACGGGTTTTACTCTTTTCATTTCTTCACGAGTAATTCCTAACCACATCCGAATTGAATGGGTTGGCAATCGCTGACGGTTGGTTATTCGTCTTACTTCTTGCGCTATTGCTTCAATTTTATATTCAACTGTACACCTTCTATTTAAGACCTTTCGCTTCCCTCTTGAATCAAGAAAATACAAAGGCAATGCTATAAAATCAGATTCTTTTATTTGTCGCAATACATCTTTATACAGGTCTGACTTTTGACAGGTGATGACATTAACACCTAATTGCTTTAATAACTCTGTTGCTTTCGATGCGTAGTCATAGACGTGCGAAGGTTCTGCGCCTGTATCTGCAAAAATCACATAATGGGGGCGAGGTATCATATCAAAGCCTGCCATAAAAGCAAGTGCGGTACTTTGAGTGCCAAAACCCAACGATAATACGTCTAATGGATTCAATGCATCATATTTCCAATTTCTGTTTTTAATTTTATACTTCCCTTTTGACTTTTTATCCTTAGCAATGAATTTAGTTTCTTCGAATAGATTTGTTTGCATGATTCAGTATAGTTTTGAATATTGTTTTTGATAATGATAAATGTATGATTGATAAATAAGTGAAGAATGCTTTTTTAGCATTTTTTCTTGTGAATTACTAAGTATAATTACATCGATAAAATCCTCGTGTTTTACTAAAGTTTTCGGTTCGTTTTGCAATGCTTGTAAGTAAGTATCTACTACCCAGTTTATTGATGTTGCGTCAAAATCACTCATGCTTAATTGCTCGACTGGATATTTTAAGTCTCTCAAACCGTCTGAACATCCCCAAATTCTCCCCTTAATCACCCGTCCATTTAATTCCGATTTGGTCATATATTTACAGATGTAGCTTGTAATGTTCCTAACTCCTTTGGTCCTATGGATGTCTGTCGAGTTTGGATTTTCCCAATTCGATTTAACACCGTAGTTGTATGCATCTTTTTGTTTGAGTTCATCCCATTTTACAAATGATAATGTTGTCTTTTTTTGGCTCAATTGCTTTTTATAGAATAGAACTCTACTTTTATGTTGCGTAATTGCTGCATTTAATACAAATCCGTTTTTATGAAAATCAAGTTGTTTTTTTCTGTAGGCTTCTATATATCCAAATCGTTTTAATATTCGATTCCAATTTCCTCTGATTAATTTCCAATCAATGAAAGAATCAAAGAGTAAATGAAAATGTATATTCCCGTTTGATTGCGGTTCTGCTCGCCAGAAATAATGTTTTACATCCCATTTCCGAACAGCAATTTTGATAAAATAATCAAGCATTTTTCGCTTGATTTCATTGTCATCATGCACCTGACGGCTAGGAAGTGTTAAAGTAACAAAAGTGGTTTTCCGCTTACTTCCCTTTCCATGCTTTAGTGATAGTATCCAACTTGAAATATATTTTTTACACTTTCTAGCTGTCGAAATTGACATATACCCATTGTAATTCCCACCTTTAACAATTTTTAAATTTGCTAAAGAATTAATATTTACTTGCTTCGTCTTTTTCTTAATTTCTGAATAGTCTTTGTACACTACACAGCAGGACGGACACAAGACAACTTGCTCGTAAACGTTAGCCATTTTAATAAAAATTACTTGTTTGGAATAGGAGAAAAGTACTATTGATTTTTGTCGTAGAATCGACACATAGATAAACCAATATAGTGCGCCGCAATAAGACGCAACTAACATTAGAACTTAAACAGTTTAGGATTGTATTTAGGAACAAGACTTGTATATCGTTGAACAAACTGACACAATACCAAAGTACAAACCAACTGATTCAACTGCTCAGGCGTTTTCCTGTACATTGTTTGAATTATCTTTAGTGTCTGCTCCTTAGTGTAACCTGTATCAATATTCGCAGTCACACGGGGCAATTGCGTTGCTTGAAACCTTAGAACTTGCAAAACCTTAACAACTCCTATTCTTTCATTGCCTAAAAACACTTCGTAATATTTCCCTTTTTTGTATTTAGTTTTAGATAATCGGATAGTAGTGAATTTATTGCAGCAAAGTTTATTATTCCAATTTGTTGAAAAGTTCAAGTTTGCTTCTATATCGTAAGTAGTTATTTCTAATGTTTGTACTGACATGATTTTTATTTAGAGTGATAAAGAGTAATTAACTGATAATGATGTAATATTATAAGAGCATAAAAGCGGCTGATTCCAAACCGTATGAATCACCTGTATTAGAGCGATTTTCATTTTCTTCTAATATCTTGTTAAACTTATCTATACTGTCTAATAACTCTTTTTGAGTGTTGTACTTTAACACATCCTCTGGAGCAAATCCATCTTCACAGAATGCAAAACAATACCTCGAGTTCTCAATATAGTAATAGGTATACTTCGAGTTCTCAATTTCTTCGCCTTCAACCATACATTGCAAGAATTCTAAATCTCTAATTCTTTGTTCACTCATAATTCATTATTGATTATCGATAATTGATTTCGTTTAGTTTTCAATTCAAGCACTTGCAGCAATAGCTTAGTAGATTGCCAACAATTATTTTTAGAATTAGACAATTGCTGTATTTTACTAATCTGATTCGTAAGTAATTCTATTTGCTTTTCTGCTACTGATTTTACTTGTACTCTCTGTTTGATTATCTTCCTTTTCCTCGACATTTAGACAGAATCTATACGCATCAATGTTTTGCTTCATGCGTTCGTTTTCTTCTTCAAAGATTTTCCTATACTTTTCCTTTATATTCCCTTTGAGCATTTTATCATTAAATGATATTATTTTACTCATGCGCTCAATCTCTGTTTTCATTTGATATTGCTCTTTCGTGCTGAATCTTGTCATTTTATTTTAGTTTAATTATTTTGATTATGAACTAAGCGTATTGAATTTGTAGATACTCTTTATAAGAAAGAGGATATAGTTGTCTTTCTGTAAGACCATACAAGACAACTTGCCTACAACTGTTTTGAATAGCACCGGTTACAGGTTTAGATATTAAGAAATACATAGGTTCATCAATCAATCCCACTTCCTTATATATCATATCATAAATCCTCTTAGAATCGTTGAGTAGTTTAGTTTCAATGCCTAATTGTCCATTGTACCAAAACTTTCCAAAAATTAACTCTGAATTTGATTTTCGTAAGACGACGCAACAGTAAAAATTTAAGTGCCTTTCATTCTTGACTATCGTTTCTAATATCTCGTAAGTAATGCCTTTTGTGACATCTGCTAAAATCATTGACATAGATTTATTTTTAACGTGAACAATAAATTATTTAACTTGAATCGTCTCTAATCCTAACTTGTTAAGTATCTAAGACAGAGCAAACATAAAGACATTGATACAAAACAGCAATAGTTAAGTTAGTTTTATATCAATGTCTTTACGAATATAGGATTCACTAATGGAAGACTACAAAGACTATTATAAGCAGATTGTAGATAATTTGGAGTTTATTAGAATGTCATACAAAATGAATTATAAATCATTTAGAGACAAAATATCTATAAGTCATACGACATATAACAATGTGAGAACGGGAAAAGGAAAACCGACACTAGAGACCTTAATGAAAGTAAAAACAGCATTTGGATATAATATAGATGACTTAATTTATAAGGATTTATCCAAAAAGAGTGACATCCAAAATGATGACGTTGAGGTGTTCAAGGAAATACTTGTGGAATATGGAAAACGGTTGGAAAATCTTGAGAGTAGGGTAGATTAATATCTAATATTCTATAGTCAGAACATTGATTTTGAAGTATTTAATTAGTGCTAAAATTTTATATCCATTGCACTAACTATTGATTTTTATGCCTTCATTGTAAAAGTCCTATAATAAGGCGTTATGAAAAGCACAACTTGATTTTTTGTTTACTATGTTCTAAATCAGCAACTTAACTATACTAGTAATCAATTAATTAACTATAAAAACATAGTGTGACAGGGTTTCAAATTCTATCACAAATAACGACTTTCAGAACCAAGTGACTTCAGGACCAACTTAAAGGAACAAAAAGGATATAATATATAAAAATGTGACTTTGTAGATACTTACTTTAATGTTTTGAGATAGTATGCAATTCTTGTATAAATCTTACTTATACGCTTACGATGTCTTCTAATTCTTCGGATGGTTGGACGGTCTTTTAAAATGTGGTGCATTCGGATAACATCAGATATTATTAACTGTATTGTCCTTTTCTCATCTTCTGTCCATTGAGCTGATGATTTCTTTAATATCTCAATATTTGGATTATCGTCTAATTTTTCAGTAATAGATTGATGTAAGACTAATATTCGCCTGTACTCTCTATACCTAATTGCTGACAAAACAATAACAATAACTAATAGGATTATAGTGATATAAATCATTATTCGGAATTATAGCAAACTTTGTAATTCATTCGGGTTGTAAGCTTCTGTTTTATATTTCTTGATAATATACTGTAATGTCGTACTACTTTTCCTAATGCCCAAGCTGGCGTTTATTTCTGCAAAATCTGCACCTTGATTCACTTTGTCTTTAATCCAAACGTGTCGAAATGTGTGTAATGTAATCCTCTTTCCACCTACATAGCAATTGACTAAACCGGAATATCTTAAGAAGGTTCTCTGATAAGTCGTTAGACTTCCTAAGAAATTCCAAACTTTTCCAGATTTAATAAAGGCAAGGATGGGAGAAGGAATCAAAGCTTGTTGTATCAGTTTGGGGTTTCCTCTCTTGTTGCTAGGAATTAGTATTCGTTCATCTTGAGTTAACACCCAATTAGCCGTACTTAAGCATTCATTTCCCCTTAGACCTGTACGATAGAGTAATAAAAAGAAAAGATAAGAATCTGTATCACCTCTCCGACTTGCTTCGGAAATAGCTAACAGGCACTTATCTTTTATATGTAACCAACTAATTATCAAGACGACAACTAAGGTGTTACGTAAGCAAAAACTGAACTACTTGCTTGCTTCGCAACTGTATCATACCAGTAAAGAAAAATGGTTGGCGAATCATATCCAATTGTATCAACTGCTAATGCTGCCGTCACAACGCTCTGAACGGTTGCTGTTGTAACGTCTTTAGCTTCTTTTGTTGTAGCACTTACAACAATTGCATGCAATTGAATGTTTGCTCCATTGGCATTGGGTTGATAATCTAATGTAACATCAATTGTAGTTGCTACACCGCCATTTGGCACTGCACCTGTAACTGCCAAACCAACATTCCCCGTATCACCATCTGCATATTTAGCATTTTCCCAAGTGATTTCCCCATCTACATCAACCACAGCATTTGCAGCGTCCATGTTTTGACGTTGGAATAAGTTATGTGGATAAAGTAAACCAGTTGCATTAGTGAAAGAATTACGAATAACTCCTTTTGCACCTTTAAGCATTTTACCGACTACCCTTGCTCTTGATTGGGCCGGAAGGTGCGCTGCATCTTTGCCTTGATTGCCTTTTTTAGGCTTTGCACGATAGACGACATTGCCCTCCTTATCGGTTGTGGCTACGACGCCAAATGCTTGTTTGCTAAGCCCTTGCGTGAAGGGATTGCTGTTCGCTTTCATATTAAATGATTGAAATGATTAAACAATAAAAGTATAAGCGATAGATATGGTATAAATAGACAGTATAATGATACTTTCATCCCACATTTAAAGCCGTATTTTGGAAAAACTGCCAACTATATTTGACCTATACTAGACCTACATAATTGAAGTTTTATCTTGAAATTAAGTGATTGAACGAAAAAAGACTAAAGTTATATAGTCGCAATTCATCCATGATTGAATTAAATAAAAACTATCTGCTGCTTGCGTATTTAGTTCGGTTTGAATGTCATCAACTGAATTAAAAAACACGTCTAACTCTATATTCAAACTGCTCCATGGCATCCTCTTGATAAAGTAACAGTTCAACAGTCATGATAATACTAAGTGCAATTGCGACTTTATATCCTATTAGACCGTTTTCGTTTAATTGAGTTTCGATGTCAGCTATTTTATTGTTGGCTGATATGATTAGATAACCCATACAATATATTATACGTCATTATCTAATTGTTTCTCAAAAACATTGTATATCCTTTCCCTGCTTGCCAAAAACCACGAGCGTAAAAACCATTTGTCGCCATTGCAGTAATTGTTTGCTTGATGCTTTCCAAATCCTCTTTACATTTAACAACTTCGTAATTAAAATTTCCGCTGAATTGGTTTGACCTAACAAAATTGTAACCGTTGAATCGTGTTCAATGATGACCTGTAATTTAAAACCTAATGCGCCTAATGTGTCAAGCGTTTTCCGTTAATGATTCGAGGTCGTTATTAATAACTACTTCTTGAAATATCATATACAATATTTTAGAGCAAATATATAACAAAATAGATTAACTGTCAAGTTGTCATAATCAAAGTGATGATATTTAGAACAGCTAAAAAAGAAAGAATAATTGTCGAGGATAATTTAAAAGTGAATTAAAGCGAAGTTAATCAGTTGATAATTAATGATTTGAATTAAAGAAAGTGCTTTTGAATTATCGGAGACAATCAATATTTTAATGATGTTAAAATATTTATCAAAATAGTGAGAATGTCAAAATGTCAGAACGATAACAGCGGATTTTATCCGTTGTTTTGGGTTGGGGTTTTGGCGTTGAGCGGTTAGGTGCGTTGGAGTCGAGCGTGGGCGTTGAGTGGGTCAATTAGCGAAGCGGTTACTGGATAATGACTGCGTAATATTCGTTGCGGTTGGATTCGTGGAAAGTAGCAAGGAAAAATGCACGGCTCGCCTGCACTTGCGAGCGGACATGTCGGCAGGCAGGAAGAAAACGGAGTTTGGCTGCCTGTCCTGCTGAGCGTTGGTTTTGTGCGTTGGCAGCAGCTGCGGATGCAATTGAGCGTGAGGTTTGAGTGTCGCAGCGACATGGACACGCAAGGCGAGCAAAAAACTATAATGCCGGTGGGCTTGCTGAATGCAATTTGGGTTGAGGGTTGGCGTTGAGTGGTAAGATTGCTTTCAGCAAGGACAAAGAGGCATGATGATTTTTTGAGAATAGGCAGCAAAGAAGATGACAAAGCGGCAATTTTATTGCTGCTGTTACCTGACTTTAGGCAGGTATGGCGGCTTCTTTGTTCTGCCTATCTCACAAAAAATCTACCTTATTTCCTTGCTACGTTTAATCGTCAATTAACATCGTTGCGTTTGATTGTTGCGTTTGATTGCTAGGAATGCAATTTGGACAAAAAAAACAAGGGAAAAAGCAATGGGTACGAAGTAGCGTCCAGCATAAAATCTTAGGCTCAACCGAGCCGTTAAGAGATTTGATGCTAGCTCCCCTTGCTTTTTTCCTTGTTTTTTTTGGGCTGTTAGTTTTCTTTTTCTTGCCACATGCCCCCAAAGCCCGACAGGGCGACGGGCATTTTGAGCGCAGGGTTTGAGCGAAGGGTGGCAAGGAAAAAAAAACGGATGCGTTAGCGCACTGCTGTATGAATAGCGTTGAGGAGTAATAAACAATGCAACTATCAATATTGATAGCTGCAACAAAGTGATTTTCTTTTAACCTTAGAAATATGATTAACATCATCATAAGTTATGATATGTGAATATTTGCAGCAATTATTTTTATAATACTTTTCGACTGATTTTATATTAAAACTTGCATATGCAGTAGAATAACTTTTAATATTTACAATACGATACAACATAAAATGTAGTTTGAAATTTTCAAATAAAATGACTTTCGATTAGAAATAAGTCATTTAATTTTATTTCAAACATTGTGTATCGGCAGCTAAAGATTTGAAATAAAAAAGCACATTAAGAGTAAATCCTAATGTGCTTTTAATAGCTGAATATTATGTTATTAAAACTCTATTAAACATATTGTTTGATTTTATAAGAATAAATCGTTTTTAAATAATGTTG
>CBDICY010000045.1:0-29109 GCA_965277445.1 Saprospiraceae bacterium
TGATGTAGATTATGAACAAACACTTGTAATGAATGTTGACCAACTTTACAAGGACTTACCATCAATTATAAGAATGGTAACCAAAGAACAAAAGAAGATGCAAGAAATGCACCTTGAAATGATTAAGGAAGCTTTATCATGATTTTATTAATAGATGCCGATAGTTTAATTTTTGCAAGTTGCTATCGTAAAAGAGAAACACCAGATGATGACCTTTACTATAAAGACATAGAAGATGCAAGAAATAAATTCGACCAATCCTATATGAAAATAATTAATGACCTTGAAGACCAAATGCCAATCGACAAAGTTTTGACCTTTAGTGGTTCAAAGGGAAATTTCCGTAAACTTATAACACCAACATATAAGGCCAATAGAAAAAAACAAGAATTACCACCACTACTAAATGAAATGCATCAGTACGTTAAAGATTACTATGATAGTATATGGGGGTATGGTATTGAAACTGATGATATTGTTGCTAGGTATTGGAAAGAAATTTCTGATGACATAGGCCGCAATGAAGTTATGATAGTATCAATTGATAAAGACTACCGACAATTTCCGGCTTTGATTTATAATTATTTCTACTCAAAAAAAGAAATACTTGATATTTCCGAAGATGAAGCAATGTATAATTTTTACGAACAAATGATCGTTGGCGACCAAGCCGATAATGTAAATATGTTTCGTGGGCGTGGCCGCGTATTCGCAAAGAAATATTTAAAAGATTGTGACACAAAATATCAATACACAAAAAAGATGTACGAATTATTTAAACAAAAATACAAAGGCAAGGCAAGGCAAAAATACGCTGAATGCTATCACCTATTAAAATTAAGAACAACATGAAAGATAAAATAGTTGAAGACCTAAAACGCGAATTTGATATAAGAAGTTGTGTGGGTATAGACAAATACAAAACAACACTACAAGATAATAACAAAGATGATTTTTTGCAGCACCTTAAAGAAGAACTAATGGATGCCGCACTTTATATTCAAAAGCTACAAAGCAATGGAAAAAAACTTTAAACTATTAAAAACACCTGAAGAAGCATATAACCTTTTACTTGAAATAACATCAATAGATATATACAAAAAAAGTAGGGTGCGCTTAATTGTTGAACATCGCGCATTCTTTTGTTATATACTAAGAACCAAATTCAAAATGACTTATGAGGGTATCGCAAAACACCTATCTGAATATTCAGAAATAAAATCATATAATCATGCAACCGCAATTAATGCTTGCAACCAATTTATTGTATACAAAAAAAGTGAAGCTGAATACTATGATATTTTACAAAGTCATTTTAATGTTTCATCTAAATTTGAATATAGCCAACTATCAAAACTGGTAGGCATACAAAAAAGTTTTATTGAATTAGAGCAAGAACATGTAAACGCATTGAACACAATAAAAGAATATGAAACCGAAAGATTTGATGGGTATACAAAAAACGAAATACAATACCGAAAACTAAATGAACAAGAAAAACAACAATACGATGAACGCGCCGAAATGGTTTTAAAAAGTTTTAATTGGAAAAAACCACAAAACGAATATGAAGTAATAACATGCGCATCATAAAATGAAGTTACTAGAATTATTTGCCGGGTCAAGAAGTATTGGTAAGGAAGCCGAGCAACAAGGCTATGAAGTTTTTTCAATAGACATAAACAACTTTAAAGATATTGACCTAGTAATTGATATATTAGAATTAAAAAAAGATATGATACCATTTACACCTGATGTGATTTGGGCTTCACCACCTTGCACATATTTTTCGGTGGCATCAATTGGGGTACATTGGTTCGAAGATCATAAACCCAAAACAAAAGAAGCATTGCTTGGAATGGAAATACTAAACAAAACTTTAAGCATATTTAAGTGGTACCCAAACGCATTATATTTTATGGAAAACCCAAGGGGTAAAATGCGAAAAAAAGTAAGTGGCATTGATAGAACAACAATAACATATTGTAGCTATGCAACCGATGAAACAAAAGTTGTAACAATGAAACCAACAGACATTTGGTCAAATCATATATACGATATGTTTAACCCTAATGGTTGGGTGCCGAGGCCAATGTGTTTTAATGGAAATAAGAAGTGCAATCATGAAGAAGCACCTAGAGGGTCAATAACTGGAGTACAAGGCTTAAAAGGCAACTATGAGCGTAGCAAGATACCAAAAGAACTTTGTAAGGAAATAATAAAAAGCACGATATGATAAAACCAGAATGGCAATTTATGCAAAACACTATGAGCAAGAAAAAACTAATACAAAAGTTGCAACAACTACTAGACAAATTACCCAAGGGTGAAGAACGCAAAGCAATAAGAAAAAGACTTCTTAATTTGAAGCTAAATAAAAAGCAAAAGTAATTACGTTATATAATTGAATAAACAATTTAAAATCAAATGGAAGATAAAAGAAAAAATAATGGGGGCAAACGTGATGGAGCCGGTAGACCAAAAAAAGCAGACGAACAAAAGCTTATTGAAAAACTAGATAATTTAATTGACAATGAAGAAGTTATCAGAAAACTAGGTGAACAAATTTTTAATGGTGATGGCCGGGCTATGTCTTTATATTTCGGTTACAGATATGGCAAGCCAAAAGAGAGCGTAGACATTTCATCTACTGATGGTTTTAATATTAATTTTAAAGATATTATCAAATTTAAGTGATAGAAGTTGACCCAAAGTATGAACCTATCCAAACATCAGATGCAAGGTATTATATTGTAACTGGTGGGCGTGGTTCCGGTAAATCGTATTCTATAAACCTATTATTGCTATTGCTAACTTATGAAGCCGGGCATACAATCCTATTCACAAGGTTCACTTTGACTTCGGCGCACATATCTATCATACCTGAATTTTTAGACAAAATTGACACGCTTAAACTGCAAGATCATTTCTACGTCACCAAAGATGAAATAAGAAATAAGCTATCAGGTAGCAAGATTATATTTCGTGGTATAAGGACTTCAAGCGGTGACCAGAGCGCGAATTTAAAAAGTTTAACAAATGTAAGTACTTGGGTAATGGAAGAAGCCGAAGAACTTAATGATGAAAACATCTTTGACAAAATCGATTTAAGTGTAAGGAACTTAAAACAAAAGAATAGGATAATACTAATTTTAAACCCAGTTACAAAAGAGCATTGGATATATGACCGCTTCTTTGAAAGCAAGGGTGTAATGGGTGGCCTAAACGAAACTAAAGGAAATACTACCTATATACATACAACCTACTTAGACAATCTTGAAAACCTATCGCAAAGCTATTTAGACCAAATAGAAAACATAAAGAAACGTAGGCCGGACAAATACAAACATCAAATGCTTGGGGGTTGGTTATCAAAAGCCGAGGGGGTCATATTTGAAAACTGGTCAATAGGTGAATTTAAAAAAGTTGGTGTATCTGTTTGGGGTCAAGATTATGGTTTCGCAAATGACGAAAACACGCTTGTTGAAACGAACATAGACACAACAAACAAAATAATCTATTTAAAGGAATGCTTTTACCTTAAAGGTCTAACCACTTCACAAATTGCTGAACTTAACCTTAAACACGCTAATGATGGCCTTGTGGTTGGTGATAGTGCTGAACCCCGGCTTTTGCACGAACTTAAAGCCAAAGGGTGCAATATGGTAAAATCAATTAAAGGCCAAGGGTCAATTACCTATGGCATCGCATTATTACAAGACTATGATTTAATCATTGAAGAAAATAGTATAAACTTAATTAAGGAACTTAACAACTATTCTTGGTTGGAAAAAAAGTCAAAAACCCCACAAGATCTTCACAATCATTTGCTTGATGCGGTGCGTTATAGTATATCATACCAACTACAAAACCCGAACAAAGGCAAGTACTATATTTCTTAATTATACCTTATTGTTGTTTGTTAACTTTAATTTACTTATATTGCGGTATATTAATTTAAAACAAACAGACATGCACGACCTTTTAAACTACATTAGTTGGGACTCATTAAGTGATGATTTTGGCCTTAAATCTGGCGATATATCAATGACCCAAGAAATCACGTTAAATCAAATTTTAAACCAATTTATAGAGCAAAATGAAAAACACTAAATTCAATGCCAAACAGATGGCCAAAGAAATAAACCGAGAAATACAAGACGTATTCACTTACTTAGACTTATTAAAAGATAGTGGCGTTACTAATATGTTTGGTGCAACACCTTACTTAGTTGACCAATTTGACTTAGACAAAAGAACGGCGGCCAATTATTTAATCTTGTATTTTCAAGCAAACAAAACAAACTAGGTTATGGAAGTATCAAATTGTTGTGGTTCAGAACCAAGTTATTTAAGTGATGAAATATGTGGTGAGTGTTTAGAACACGCTTGCTTTAACGAAATAGAAGAATAAGATGAAAAAATTAATAAACAAGTACCTTGTAAAAAAAAGCATTAGGCCTTATAAGTTAGTACCTTTAAGCACCGGTGTTATTGTTGAACATTACCGAAATGGTAAATTAAAAACCGAATATTATGGATTGGTATAGCCCACCTGAATACAAAGATTATGAATGTAGTGAATGCGGTGAAGAAATAGATAGCCCCGGCGTATGCTCTGGCGCATGTCATGAAGCAAGTATGATTTAGTTAAGTAAGTTAGTTTTGAGTAAAAGGTGCATCAGAAATGGTGTGCCTTTTTTTATTATATTTACTTAGTATAAAAAACTAATTAAAATACGTTATATAGATATGAAGTTAAGTGTTAAAATACCAAGTGGTTTAAATGAAATCACTTTAAGGCAATACAAAGAATTTTTAAAAATTCAAGAAAACGCTGATAATGAAAAACATCTACAAGCAAAGATCATTGAAATCTTTTGCCAGATGGAACTTAAAAATGTTATGCTTTTAAAGGCATCAGATTGTGACATAATAGTTGAAAAAATCACAAAAATATTTGACCAAAAACCTGAATTGGTAACCAACTTTAAATTAGGTAAAACTGAATATGGTTTCATACCGCAACTAGATGAAATTAGTTTAGGCGAATATATAGACCTTGATACTTATATAGGTGATTGGGACAATATGGAAAAAGCAATGGCCGTTTTATATAGACCGGTTGTTTTAAAAGTAAAAGACAAATACACAATAGCAGATTATAATGTTGGTATGGATGATATTATTTTAGACATTCCAATGGATGCGGTTTTGTCATCAATTTTTTTTTTGTGGAATTTAGGTCTGGACTTGTCGAAAGTTATGATGAATTATTTGGACAAAAAGGAACACCAAGCCTTGACGCAACATCTAACTTCAATGCCAAATATGGATGGTACCAATCAATTTTTGGACTCGCTCAGGGGGACATTAGACGATTTGAAGATATCACTAAATTAAACGTACATGAATGTTTTATGATGCTATCATTTATGAAAGAAAAAGCTGAATTAGAATCAAAAAGAATTAAAAAGAATTTCAAATGAGCCAACAAGGTATAAGAGGGTATTATCAATTAACCGAAGTAATAAGGGAACAATTATTTTCAAGCCCACATGTTAACACCGTTTCGATTGGTGACATTAGCAAAGTGAACTTAAACAAACAAGACATTTTCCCTTTGGCGCATATAATTGTAAATAGCGTTACCGTTGACGAACAAGTGCTTAATTTTAACATAAGCATTTTAGCATGTGACATTGTAGACCAAACCAAAGATGTAACCACCAATAGGTTTACCGGTATGGACAATGAGCAAGACATTTTAAATACGCAACTATCAGTTTTAAACTTACTTACCCAAAGATTAAGAATGGGTCAATTGCATCAAGACATGTACCAATTAGATGGTAGCCCATCTTTAACCCCATTTCACGATAGATTTGAAAACGAACTTGCCGGTTGGTCAGCGACTATGAATATTAAAATTTACAATGATATATATATTTGCTAATGAAACTAATCAATTTAGAACAAGCTATAAGGGGTCTTGCTGATGACATTGTTGACCAAGCCAAAAAGAATTTGGTTGACAAATATAAAAGCAATGGTGATCTTTACAATACTTTACATGCTGAAATAGAACAAAAGACCAATGAATTTGTGGTTAAGTTTTACATGCAAGACTATGGAATTTTTGTGGACAAAGGGGTTAAGGGTAAAACATCTACATACCCAGAAACAAAAGCTTCATTATCGCAATTTCAATATGGAAGCGGCAACTATCCAAAGGGTGGTTTAACTGAGGGCATCGAAAGTTGGTTAAATAAAAAAAGGTTTCAATGGCGAACACCTGATGGCAAATTTATGTCTTATGAAAGTATGAGCCTTATAATTGCAAGAAGCATATATCATAAAGGTATAAAGGCAACCGAATTTTTTTCTAAGCCATTTGATAGGGTTTTAAAAGAAGTACCCCAAGAATTAATTGATGCCTTTACATTAGACATAGAATACGCATTAATAAACTTTAAAAAATAAAGTATGAATTGGAAATTAGGCATAGCGTTTCATTACCCACATAACAGACTTATGTTTGGTTGGGAGTACATCGCAAAAGACGAAAGGTATACATACACAACAATAAGGCTATATTTATTTATAGCGACTTTAACACTAGATTTTTAAGATGGCAAATATCGCATTAAGAAACCCACAATTTAAAAGCGTAACATTAGGCGTAACTGAAAATTCAGCTTCATGTGCAATAAAAATAAATGGTACTACTAGATACCTTTTAACTAAAAACAGACCAAACACTGGGGGTTTTGTGGCCGGTATTATTACATTGAATTTTGACATAGCAGAATTAGCAAGGGACTATTTGGAAATAGAATACCAAACAAATTATGTACCCCAAACTATTGACATAGAAACCGACATTACAACTTACACTTTACAAGATGCCCAAGGAACCATTGTACAAACATTGGCAACTATTGAAGATGTAGGTTTTGAAGCCTATGGCACTTTTTTAGAAAATGTAAACCCGATTGTACCATTTCGATCGTTACCAACATATTTAATACCAGAGCAAAACCCAAGCCCATTATTGACACCAACATTTGAAATATTGGTACCTGAAAATGAAAGTGGCCGATTACCAAGTATTAATTCAAGTGGGGTATATGTTACTAATTATACATCAAGTGATACAAGTGTGACAAATTCTGATGGGGTTGTTTTTACAATAAAGCGCGCTAGTTGTTCAAAGTACGGTGATGGTTTAAAAATTATTTATATAAACAAATATGGCGCACAACAAGACTTGTGGTTTTTCTTAAAAAATTCAAAACAAATAGCAAGAACAAATGAGGGGTACAAATCAAATATAATATCATACCCATCTAATTCGGGTGCCACCTATAACAAAAGAGATGCAGCAAATAAAGTTTTTAATACACAAGCAAAACAAAGCCATTCTTTAAGTAGTGGATATTACCCCGAAGCTTCAAATCAATTATTTGAAGAACTTCTATTAAGTGAGAACGTTTGGCTAGAAGTGTTTTATAATGGTTTACAACAAATTGTACCGGTAAAGGTTAAAGATTCATCAGTAGCTTTTAAAACACAACTTAACGATAGGCTAATACAATACACTATGGAATTTGAAGAAGCCTTTGACTACATAAACAACATTAGATAATGCGTATACTACAATTATATATAGGTGGCCAAAGGGTAGATTTGTTCAAAGATGAAAGTGTATCACTTACACAAACAATCCAAAACGTAAAAGACATAGCAAAGGTATTTACAGAATTTACACAAACTTTTTCAGTACCGGCAAGCAGCGTAAACAACAAGATATTTAAACATTATTACAATTCAAATATTCAAGGTGGTTTTGATGCAAGAACCAAAAAGGCAGCTTATTTAGAATTAAACAACACCCCTTTTAAAGAGGGCAAAATAAAGCTTAATAGGGTAGGTTTAAAAAACAATGTAGCACATACATATCATATAACATTTTTCGGAAATGTAGTCGATTTAAAAGATGTCTTAGGCGATGATCTTTTAAGTAGTTTAGCAACACTAAATGAATATTCACAAGTTTACGATTTTGCCAATGTAACCAACTATATACAAGGCTACGCACCAAACACTAATGATAATATTTGCGTGCCTTTGATTACCCATACCGATAGAATGATTTACAATGGTAATGCAAACGCTCATGAATATGGAAATGTTGCGGTACATAGTGGCACTAATATTAACGGTATTAATTGGAACCAGTTTAAATACGCTTTAAGACTTCAGGCTATTATAACGGCCATAGAAGAAAAATACACTATTGCAAATGGGTATGCAACCGACATAGTATTTTCAGATGATTTTTTTAATGATGCGACAAATCAAGAATTTGATGATTTGTTTATGTGGTTACATAGAAAAAAAGGTGATGTTGAAAGCACTAGCTTTGGCGATGCAGAATGGACAACATACGAGGGCGCGGCAAACACGAACCCATTTGGTGATTACTCAAATATACCGATAGAATTGTCAAGTTTTCAAAATGGCCAATTAACAATTGACAAACAAGTTGGCGATGATTTTTCTGTAAGGTCACCAAGGGTTTCATTAGTTTTAACCCCGGTTGCATCAGGGCCACCACCTAACACATACGATGTTAGAGTGACCGGCCCAAATGGTTATAATCTTTTGGTTAATACACTAGGTGGGCAGCAAACAATTATACCCGTACAAATACCTTGGACTACGGCCTTTGATAATGGTACATACGCAATTGAAATTAGAAGTGATGTATTAGTGCAATTTGCAGCCGGTGGCATAAAATGGCGTGTTGAATATGAATATCGCGATGAAGATTTTATTGAATATACCGGGGGTATTGAATATTTAAACCAAGCAACATTTAGTACAAGCGCGGTTCGTGAATTTAACATTACCGAGCAAATACCTAAGATGAAAATTATAGATTTTTTATCAGGTCTTTTTAAGTTATTTAATTTAACGGCCTATGTTGACAATTTAGGGGTTTTGGTAGTTAGAACATTAGATAGTTATTACGCGGCAAACACAAAAGCACCCATAGTCATAGATGAATATATTGATGTGACAAAATCAGATGTTGAAATTGCTTTGCCTTTTAAGGAAATAAATTTTGCATACAAAGGCCTTGGCACTTTACTAGCAAAACAATATGAGCAAATATTCAATTCTGGTTGGGGGTCAACTTCTTACACCTTAAACAACCAAACATACGATGCCCCTACTGAAGATTACAAAGTAATTGCACCATTTGAACACATGCAATTTGAAAGACTATATGACCTTGACACTTCGGCAAGTAATATTGGAAATACAACTATTCAATATGGTTTTTTTGTAGATGATAATTTTGAAAGCTATTATGGTGACCCTTTAATATTTTACCCTATTTTAAATAACGGTACCGCAATGAAAATTATTGATACCGAAGTTGCATCTGATATTGCGACACTTACAAGATATTTTGTACCATCAAATACTTTAGCGTTACAATGCGGCACAAGTGAAACATCAATACATTTTCAAAATGAAATAAGCGAATATTTGGCACGTGAAACCGGCAACCCAAATTGCTTTATTGATAGTATTTTTGAAACAAAGTATAAAACTTATATACAAGACGTTTTCAGCAATAGGCGTAGATTGGTTAAAGTTTCAGCAATTTTGCCATTAAAAATATATTATGATCTTGAATTAAATAACCTTATAGAAATAAACCAAGAAACATATAAAATTAATTCATTAACTACCGATTTAACAACCGGGAAATCTGAATTTGAACTTTTAAATACATTGATATGATAAAAGATATTTTAGACCTATTGCAAATTGTAGATGGTGACACCGAAAACATAAGAATAGCCCAAGGAAAATATAAACTAGCCGAAACATTTAAAGAGGGTTACCAACAACTTAAAAAAGAATTGAAATGCCAGAAATAGCAGAATTTGAAATCATAGGAAAAACAGACCAAGCGGTTAAAAATGTTGGTAAGTTAAATGATGAAATAAAGAAAACCGAAAAAACCACCAAAAAGCCAAAGATGAAATGTCGGGCATGCAAAAAATTGGAAGCGCGGCGCTTGGTGGTTTAGATAGAATGACCGGCGGCCTTGCATCTAAACTTTTGGCGGTTGGTAAAGCCGCAAAACTAAGCGGTAAGGCTATGAAAACCGCTTTGATATCAAGTGGTATTGGTTTGGCGGTGGTTGCTATTGGTTTAATTGTAGAAAATTGGGAAAAAATATCAAGCCTTGTTGATGGTGTAACTGGTGAACAAGAAAAACAACTACAAGCAACAGAAGACACTTTAGCAGCCCAACAACAACAACTAAGCGCAACCGGTCAAATGGAAAATAGCTTAAAGCTACAAGGTAAAACCGAGGGACAAATTAGGGACATAAAACAACAACAAACAGATGAAATAATTGCATCTACAGAATTACTACTAGAACAACAAAAACAAACTAAAAAAGCACAAATTGAAGCCGCTGAAAGAAACCAAAAAATAGCAGCCGGAATTATTGCATTTTTATCTTTACCAGTTACAATTTTACTTGGGGCTGTAGATGCTTTAACTTATGGTCTTGAAAAAGTAGGTTTACTTGATGAAGCAACTAGCTTAGTTGAAGATGCAGCAATGGCGACTGCATCATTAGTTTTTGACCCCGAAGATGTTGAAAAAGAGGGTGACGAAACAATCGCGGCAACCGAAGAAGCATTAAGAAAATTAAAAAATACGCGTGATGGGTACGCATTACAAGACAAAGCCGATCAAGAAAAAAAATTAGAAGATGCTAAAAAAACCGCCAATGAAGAAGCCGAAGCAAAGAAAAAATCTATTGAAGAAATAAGAAGACTTGAGGCCGAATATACCCTATCATTAATTGACAAACAAAATCAAGAAAAAATAGCGGTTGCAAAAAAATATGATGATTTAATTGCCAAAGCTAAATTGTATGGTGAAGATACACTTGTATTAGAAACGGCAAGGCAAAGCGAAATTGACTTAATAGATAAAACGTATGCCGATAAAAAACTTGCTGATGAACAAATTAGGCTTGATGCTATAAAGAAAATTCAAGATGACCATAAAGAATTAACCGACATTGAAAGACTTGAACAACAAGAAATAGAAGCATTGGCCGAATTAGATTTATTAAAGGCAACCGAAGAAGAAAAACTTGCAATTAAAAAATTCTATGCAGATGCAATACAAGATGTAAAAGATAAAAACGCTGAAGTAGAAAAAAAGACAAGCCAAGAACTTTTAAAGCAAGCCCTAGGCGATGCCAAACAAACTTTTGATATGGTAGGTCAATTAGCCGGTAAAGACTCAAAGGTAGGTAAAGCAATGGCCATAGCAAGTGCAACTATAAGCGGTATAGAGGGTACAATGAATGCCTTTACAACGGCGCAAAAATCACCAATAACAACGGTTTTCCCGGCCTACCCATTTGTTCAAGCCGGTCTTGCCGGTGCGGTTGCCTTAAAAAACATTGCAGCAATTAAATCAATAGACCCAAGCGGTAAAGGTAATACTGGAAGCGTGCCAACTTCAAGCGGTGGTGGTGGTGCGGCCATACCCCCGGCCTTTAATGTGGTTGGTCAAAGTGATACAAACCAATTAGCAGATGCAATAGGTGGACAAAGCCAAAGACCATCAAGAAGTTATGTTGTGAGCAATGACGTTACCACAAGCCAAGAACTTGAACGCAATATAATCGAGGGGGCAAGTATTGGGTAAATGCAAAATTAAAAACTAAACACGTTATATATTTATGAAGATCATTGAACTTATTTTAGATGAAGAAGATTTTGAAGCCGGAATCGAAGCAATATCAATTGTGGAATCACCGGCCATAGAAAGTGACTTTGTGGCTTTGAAAAATCAAGAAATAAAACTTGCTGAAGTAGACAAAGAAAAACGTATACTTATGGGGGCTTTATTAATACCTGATAAGCCTATTTATAGAACCGGTGAAGATGGTGAATATTATATATTTTTTTCCAAAGAAACAATAAATAAAGCATCACAATTATTTCTTCAAAATGGCAACCAAAGTAATTCGACACTTGAACATGCGAAGCCCCTTGATGGGTTAACCTTAGTTGAAAGTTGGATTGTCGAAGATAAAGTAAAAGACAAAACCGCATTGTATGGTTTAGACGTACCGGTGGGTTCGTGGGTCGGCAGCGTTAAGGTGAATAACGAAAAAGTTTGGCAAGAATATATTTTAACTAAGAAATGCCGTGGCTTCAGTATTGAAGGATTTTTCGCAGATAAAATAGAGTCACCAAACGACAAAGAAAAAGAAAAAATGTCGGGACAATTATTAAACCAAATAAAAAATATATTAAATGAAAACTAATATTGATAGGGTATACTCTAAACTACCAAATAAAAAGCAAAGCTTTAAAAAACATAATGTAAATTTAGACAAAGCCCAAGACTTAAAAGACGCATTGGAAAAATCAAATGAAAATTGGGATTTAATGAATGATGTTTTAAATGATTGGGTTGTGAAATACATAGACTTACAAAATGAAGTTAATTCTATTTCAGATTTATATGATAGTTGGATAGCAAGCAAAGAAAATTTAGAAGATGTAATGATAGATTTTGAAGATGTATCAAAAGAATTAGGCATGAACCCAATGACATTTACAGGTTTTTCTGAAAGTAGTTTTGCCCTAGGCGTTTACGACCAAAACATTGATGATTTACAAGATACAATTGACATTATGAAAACAATACCACAATTATAAAACCAAATATAAAATGAAAAGTAGATTAGATAGAGTATACGATAAACTGGCAACAAATAAAGTTGACCTTAAATCGCAAAAAGTAAACCTTAAAGCGCATAAAGTAGCATTAGGATTAATTGACAATTTAGACTATGATATTGACACCATTGAAGACCAAAGCGGTTTATTGTCTTATTTATCATATGAATGGCATGATGAAAAATTTGAAGCATATCGCCAAGCTTGGATGGAACTTAACGATGAATACCAACACAATGCAAGCGCGGTATTTAGGTTTGAAGATGTTTCAGGTGATATTGAAAAACTAAATGAAATTAAAGCAAAGGCCGAAGAATTAGGTTTAGAAGCAGATGATGTTTACCCATCATATGATAGACATATGGAAGCATTAGAATATATGCGTGAAAGTGATGAACAATACAAGAAAAATGAAATGGAATTTAGGGATTGGTCTTAATGAATAGAAGAAACAAAAATAAAACCTTTATACCTAGTCACGCATCGCCTACCGGCGGTCAAAGGGGTTGTTTATGTTGGGACACCGCAACTTATTCAAGTGAGTGCTGCGATGGCTCTATGCAAGCCCAAGGCATAGGCGTAATAACAAGAACCGTTTAAAAACGCAAAAAAATAATTAATAATCGTTATATAAATAGTATGGAAAAAACAAAAATGTTAAATCAAATAAGAACGCTTCTAAAAATGGAAGTGAAGCTTGAAGAAATGAAATTGGAAAACGGCACAATCGTGACCGCCGATTCATTTGAAAAAGATAGTGAAATTTTCATTGTAAGTGATGAAGAAAAAATCGCAATGCCCGTAGGTGAATATTTACTCGAAGATGGGCGTTTATTAGTTGTTGAATCTGAGGGCTTAATTGCTGATGTTCGTGAAGTATCGGATGAAGTACCGGCCAAAGAAGAAGAAACAACTGAAGATCTTGAAGAAGTGGTAACTGAAGTACCTGAAGAAGTGGTAACTGAAATTGAAGCAATCATTGAAGCGGTTGTTGAAGTTATTGCACCGGTAATTGAAGAAGTAAAAGAAGAAATTGAAGAACTTAAAAAACTTTATTCTGATAACAAGAAAAAAGAAGAAATGAGTGCTTCAAGAAAACCATTAAGACATAACCCAGAAACCAAAACACAAAAACAACAAGTGCAATTTGGTAAAGGAAAATTTAATACAACACTAGATAGAGTAATAAACAAATTAAATCAATAAAAAATGAATAAAATGAATAGAAGAAACGTAGGTTTAAGCAAAAGAAATGTAAACCTTGCCACGGCCACTAATATTACGACTACGTATGCCGGACAATTTTCTGGTACGTATATTGCCGCAGCACTTTTGAGCGCAAGCACAATTGATGATGGCGGTTTAACAATTAAATCAAACATTAGCTTTAAGGAAGTTTTGAAAAAGTTATCTACCGATGCTTTAGTAAAAACCGCTACATGTGATTTTGACCCAACATCTACAATCACACTTACTGAGCGTATAATTGAGCCAAAAAATTTACAAGTTAACCTAAATTTGTGTTCAAATGATTTCCTATCGGACTGGGAATCGCAGCAAATGGGCTTTGGTCTTGCTACTACTTTACCACCGACATTTTCAGATTTTCTAATTGCACATGTGGCGGCCGAGGTTGCCCAGTCAACTGAAGAAAATATCTGGCGTGGTGATACTGCGGCGGCATCTGTAAATTCTTTTGATGGTTTTGAAAAACTAATTGCTGCGGCGGTTGCGGCGGCTGAAATTCCGGCGGCGCAAGCTATTGCCGGTGTTGCTTTAACATCTGTAAATATCATTGAAGAAATGAGCAAGGTGGTTGCGGCCATTCCTAATACACTATATGGTAAAGAAGACCTTTTTGTATATGTTTCTTCGAAAGCTGCGAAGCTTTACGTTCAAGCATTGGGAGGTTTCGCTACCGGTATGACAAACAACGGTGTAAATAATATGGGGACAACTTGGTTTAACAACGGCTCACTTATGATAAACGGCGTTAAAGTATTTGTTTCACCGGGATTATCAGATGACAAAATGTATGCGGCGCAAAGGTCAAATTTATACTTTGGGTGCGGCTTGATGAATAGCCAAAATGAGGTTAAAGTTTTGGACATGCGCGATTTGGATGGGTCATCTAATATTCGTATGGTGATGCGTTTTTCAGCAGCCGTACAATTCGGAACTAATGACATCGTTTCATACGCATAAATTTAATAATTAATCAAAAACTAGGGTAGGTGGGTTTTGCCTACTTACCCTTTTTTTATATAAAACAAAAAAAATATGGCTTGTACATTAACAACGGGTAGAAAACTACCTTGCAAAAGTGCCTTTGGTGGTATTAAAAAAGTACTATTTGCAGACTTTGGAACTATTGGAAGTATAACGGTAGACCCAACAACAAAAGAAGTAACTGCAATTACAGATGCGGCAACACCGCCAACTTGGTATGAGTATGACATCAAGGGTACGTCATCATTAGACACGGCCGTGGTATCGAGTCGCGATAATGGTACGACATTTTATACCCAGACTTTAAACCTTACACTTACTTATTTAGATGCTTTAACACAAGCAGAACTTCAAACCGTAGCGGTGGCAAGACCATACGTTATAGTTGAAGATTACTATTCAAATCGCTTTTTATGTGGTTTAGAAAATGGTATGGAATTGGTGAGTGGCCAAGTACAAACTGGCGCAGCCGCCGGCGATTTATCAGGATTTACAATTGTGATGGAGGGAATGGAAGAAACGGCACCGTATTTCTTAGCATCTTCGGTAATAATAACACCGGCCGCAGACCCAATAGACCCTACGGCATAGTTTATTATTTACTTATAATTAAAAGCATCCTTAATCGGGTGCTTTTTTTTTGTTTTTACAAATTAGTAATTTTTATACGTTATATAGGTAATGATTATATTTAGACCACAAGCCGAAAATAAATTTACATGCATACCCCGTGAATATGTAACAAACGCATATATGACTATTCGTGACGATAGCACAAATGTATCGGTAGATTATACATTAGTACCTAGGGTTGCCGGTGTTGGTAATATTGAAATTGTAAACGACACCTATAATGTATATAATGATACCTATTCAAATATGGTCGAGGGGCATTTTTACGATATGACCATTTACTCAGATGTAGGAAAAACAAATGTGATTTATCGCGATAGAATATTTAGCACCGAACAAAAAGTAGACATACAAGCAGACCCCAATTATTTTTATAAGATAAACAAAGATGTATACCAAGAATATGACGGTTTTAATAATGACTATATAGTATTATGAGAAAAAGAAATAGCAAGGGTCAATTTGCAAAGCAAGGAAAAAAGCAAGAAGCAAGTTTTTTACAATTAAGTACATATACTAGCCCGGAAGTAAAAGAAGTAAACGGCGAATCGTGGATTTCCTATGGGGCTGATAATGATTATTTCCAGTTTTTGATAGACCGTTTTAATGGAAGCCCTACAAATTCGGCTTGTATAAATGGTGTGAGCCAACAAATTTATGGTAAAGGTTTAAATGCTACCGATAGCAACCGAAGACCAAACGAATATGCCCAAATGGTATCTTTATTTAAAAAAGATATTGTAAGAAAATTATGCTACGATCTTAAACTTATGGGTCAATGTGCAATACAAGTTGTCTACTCAAAAGATAGAAGCAAAATTGCCGAAATAGAACACATGCCTATTGAAACTTTACGCGCTGCAAAATGTGATGAAGATGGAAATATACCGGCATATTATTATTTTAATGATTGGGCAAATCTTACAAATTCAGATGAACCTTTAAGAATACCGGCTTGGGGTATGTCTAATGAAGATATTGAAATATTATACATTAAACCATACAAAAGTGGTTTTTACTACTATTCACCGGTCGATTACCAAGGTGGGCTTCAATATGTGAACTTGAAGAAGAAGTATCGAACTACCATTTATCGAATGTCATTAATGGCCTTGCACCCGGTCTTTTAATAAATTTCAATAATGGTATTCCAAACCAACAAGAACGCCAATTAATTGAAAGCAGAATAGCGGCTAAATTTCAAGGGTCTTCAAATAGTGGCCGTATGATTGTAGCTTTTAACGACAATAAAGAGAGCCAAGCCGAAATAACACCGGTGCAATTAAGTGATGCCCATAACCAGTACCAATTTTTGTCGGAAGAATGCAGCACCAAAGTGATGTTAAGCCATAGAATTGTAAGCCCAAAATTACTAGGTATAAATAATGGTTCAGGTTTTGGAAATAATGCCGATGAAATTGAAGTTGCCAGTATTTTAATGGATAACACGATTATAAGGCCATTTCAGGAACTTTTAATAGATAACTTTGATAAGATACTAGCATACAATGATATTAGCTTAAACCTATACTTTACGACCTTACAACCATTAGAATTTACTGAAGTAGATAAAGACCTACAAAACAAAGAAACTATTGAAGAAGAAACCGGTGTTGAAATGTCAAAGGTTAATTTAAAACAAATTGATGGCAAAGAAGCTTATAAGACAATAGAAGAAGCAAAAGCAAAAGCAAAAGAGCAAGGATGCGATGGTTACCACGAACATAAAGATGGTGATGACGTTTGGTATATGCCTTGTGAAACACATTCAGAATTTTTATCAGATGATTTAGGTGAACAAATATTAGACAATTTAAAAGGTGAAACAATATCTGATGAATATGAATTAGTTGACGAACTTGATACAGACATAGACATAAGCGATGAAGATTGGGCAGCTTTATGTATTAAGGAAAAAAAGTCTTTATTTAAAAAATTTGCTGATGAAATAACATCAAAGCCAAGTGGGTTTAGTTATTTAGATAGTAAAAATTATAAGATTAGATACAAGTACGTTGTTGGGTCTACAAAGCAAATGAAAGACAATAATAAATCAAGGCCATTTTGTGAAAACATGATGCGATTATCTAAGTCTGGCATTGTATATAGATTAGAGGGTATCGATGCAGCTTCGCGCGATGGTGTAAACGAAAGCCTAGGACACAATGGGAAGCCTTATGACTTGTTTAAATTCAAAGGTGGGGTATATTGTCGCCATAAATGGGTTCGTGTCTTATATCGCCTTAAAAAGAATACCGAACCATCTGAAGATTTAAGTGACTACAAAAAAACAAGAAGCATACCGGATAGTTATATTAAATCACCAAGGGGAACAAAACAATCAGAAACGGCACCGGTCAACATGCCAAATCAAGGACATTATCCGGGCGTAAAATAACATATATGGCAACAGTACTTTTTTTAAATAGAACCGACCTAGTAAGAAATTCAATTATTGACGGAAATTTGGACACTTCCAAGCTTTTGCAGCATATCAAAATCGCGCAAGAAATTGACGTTCAAGAAATAATCGGAACCCAAATGTATGAGGGTTTAACCAATGCAATAATTGCCGGTATTGATCTTCCGGCCAATGCAAGATGGAAAACCATTCTTGACGACTATATTGTGAGCATGCTAATTTGGTTTGGCCAGGCGAATTTCTATCCATTCGCAGCTTATACGGTGGCCAATGGGGGTGTTTACAAACATCAAAGTGAAAATTCGCAAAGCGTTGACAAATCAGAAATAGATTTTTTAGTTGAAAAAGCAAGAACAAACGCCGAATGGTATTCAAGAAGATTTATTGACTTCATGAATTTTAATCAAGCCATTTACCCTGAATACACCCAGAATAAAAATGATGATTTATACCCAAGCTATGATAGTTTGTTTAATGGTTGGGTGCTTTAATTTATTAGTAATGATATACAAACCAAAGGCAAAGAACATTGAGAAATTAAAAGTGTTTTTAAAGAAAAAAAAGAAAAAGTAATGGCAAACGAAATGTATTATAAAAGTTGGTGGGGTCGTGGTGTTTGTGACAATACCGTTGGTTGGGGTATTATTTATAAAATTTATGCCGGGTGTAGTGCCGTGCCGGCTTTACTTTTAACCTTACAAGCAAGGGCAACATACTATGAGAATGTAACTTGTACAACTGCAACTTTAGATGAATTAGAAAATATACAATAATGGCAAATAACCTTTTAGATAAAAGTAGTATCATACTCACACCAACCGCCTATAACAATGGTGAAGCACTATGTGTTAAACCAAGTGATGGAAGTGGAGATTTTCAATTCAGCAGAAATTCTGCCGCCACGCGCGTAAACGCTCAGGGTCTTGTTGAAAACGTACAGATACTATCGAGTAATTTAGTGCAGAACGGCGATTTTTCAGAGGAGGGTGTACAAGAGGTTTCTAACGGCTAGTTTCTCTCAAGAGGGGGTAGCGAAATAATTACAGCAGCAAGTTGGTCAAATCAAACAAGTGGTACTGCAACTATATCAAATGGTGTTATAACCTTTGTAAATGGTACGGGATATTTAACACAAAGCGGTATATCTGCAAATAAATTTTATAAATTTGTTGTTACATTAAGTAATGTTACTCAAGGAAGTTTTAGAATAACAACAGAGGGTAGTGTTAATACAGAAACATTATCAACAAACGGGGTACACGAATTTTATTTACAATCTACATCAGCGGGGGGTGTTTTTATAATACCGCTATCAAACTTCACTGGCTCAATAGACAACGTTTCAGTACGTGAGGTCGGTCAAGATTGGACTTTAGGTACTGGGTGGAGTATTGGAGAGGATAAGGCTGTATGTGATGGAACTAATAACGCAGATATTACACAAGTAGGCTCAATAGTTGGAAAAACTTACAAAGCAACCTTATCTGTATCAGAGAACAACGTAGGTAGAGTAAATGTATATATTGGCGGTACTTTTGCTGGTCAAACAACAAATGGAGCCACTGGTGATTTTACTTTTTACGCAACAGCAACAGATACTAACTTAATAAGAATTAGGTCTAACAATAGTTTTAACGGCTCTATTACAAACATCTCGGTTAAAGAGGTGTTACAAGATTGGACGGCAACAAATTCGGTTATTTCAAACCCAAATAATCAATTAAAAGTAGACGATACACAAAATTTAGGTTCTGATAGTAGGGCATCTCAACCATATCTACTACAAGCGGCAAATCATATAAGTTAACTTTTGATAGAATTTCTACAACATCTTCTTTTTGGCTTGCCGTTGGTAGTGGGAACCCAAATCCTTATGTGGATATATTTCGCCAATATTTAGGCACAGACACTGGAGTATATGAATTAGAATTTATAGCAATAAGCAGCACAACAACAATATCATTAATGACTGGCGGAACTGGGATTAGTGTATTTGACAATGTTACTTGTATTGAGGTTACTACCGATACCTCCCTACCGAGAATAAACTACGAGGGGTTTAGTTATCAAGATGCTTTAGGGAGTGAATTGGTTGTAAATCCGAATGACTTATATAGCAGATGGAATCTGCAAATTTAACTTTTACAAATGTAGTAGGCTCAAATGGTTACAGAATTGATCAATGGTGGTGAAAACTATTTGCGATACTATTGGGGTGGCTAATGGAAGCAAACTGTAAAGTCTTCTACCTCGTTAGTAAGCGGCAAAACATATAGGGCAAAAGTAACTTGTAGATATAATGCAAGGTACAAATGGAGCATCTTTTTATGTTTTATCAGGCTCAACAACCATATCAAATGCTTTTCCTATTGGAACTATGATTTAGCGGTGAAACTTATGAGGTAATAACTTCCTGTCAGCGGATAGTTTTTATACTCCATTTTCATGAGAATAAAGTTGGGGGTTCGGGATTTGCATAGAAATTGACAACGTATAAGCATTAAAGAATATCTTGGGCAAGAAGTAGTGCCAGATAGTGGGTGCGGAAGTTGGTTGTTTGAACCGCAGAGTACCCAGTTATTACCTAATTCAGAGGATTTTAGTCAGTTTGGGGTAAAGGAGCAGACATAACTATAGAGGGTGGTTATTTACCGCACCCGATGGAAATAACACAGCTTATAAAGTAACCAAAACGGGAAGTTCAACACCTTACCTTACAGATAACAGAGGGCTTACTGCAACTACTACGAGAAGTATATTCGCAAGGACTATAAGCGGCACGGGAACAGCAACGTTATTAAGTCATAATTCAAACACAAACAATACATTTACATTGACCGAGCAGTGGCAAAGATTTGAATTAAGTGATACGGCATCATCAACGGGGTTAACTACTTTTTACGCAGCAGATTTTAGGGGTAGTGGAACTTTGACAGAATACCTTATTTGGGGTGCAAACGCTACAAATGACCAAGACTATGCCACATCGTATATACCGAGCAATGGAAGTCAAGTTACACGTAACCAAGACTTATGCATCAATGGCGGTAGTTTAGCAAGTATAAATAGCACAGAGGGGGTATTGTATGCAGAAATAGCAGCTTTGGCAAATGATGGTACTTTAAGAATGATAGTTTTAAATGATGGAACGCAGAGCAATAGAGTAGGTTTACAATATTCAAGCACAAATAATTTAATTACTGCCGCTTATGATATTGGGGGTGCTGGACAAGCAAGTTTAAATTACACTTTAACTGATGCAAAATCTTTTAATAAAATAGCTTTTAAGTACAAGCAAAATGATTTTAGCTTATATGTAAATGGAATTGAGGTTGCAACAGATGTAAGTGGAAATGTTTTACCAGCAAACACCTTAAACAATTTTGAATTTGAATATGGAGATAATAGATTTTTCTTCTACGGCAAAACAAAAGCACTTGCAGTATGGAAAGAGGCTTTAAGCGACCAAGAACTAACAGAACTAACAACAATATAAAATGGAACAAGTATTTGAATTAATTGAGGGATATGGTTTATCTGTTGTTTTATTAATGGGTGCTTTATATGTTTTATATCAATTTGCGTTTTTTAGTATAAAAGAAGTAAAGGTTGGTTTTGAAAAAAGGCACGAAGATTTAAGAAAACAAATGAATGAAGTAAAAGAAAAGCTAAATATTATTCTTGAATTTATTAAGAAAAATTAAATATGAATATATACAAGACAAATTTTCCAACAGAGCAAGAGGGCAAAGACTACCTTTTAAGTATTGGTGTTTTAGTTGAAACAGATAACGAAATAGTATTCTGCTAAAGATACGGCAGCGGTTGTTTATATCGGTAAGGTTGTAAAGATACCAGCTACTTATGATGCAGATGGAAATATAATTACTCCAGCGGTTTACTATCCTGGTTATGCTATCGATGTAATGAGTAGTTTAGATTTAGACTTTGGCGCTTTTATGGTGTACCCAATAGAAGCAGCACATAGCTTTTACGGTTATCCAAGAAATGCCGAAGTGCCAAAATAATTTGTATATTTGATTTAATCAAAAAACAATATTATGAAAAGATTATCAAAAAACGAATTAAAAAAATTTCAAGATCTTGAACAAAAAAAACTTGCAATATTGCATGACATAGGTTTGCTGCAAGCCCAAACCCATACTTTATCACACATGTACGCCGAAAATTCTTTAAAGCAAGAAAAATACAAAAAAGAAATTGAAGATAAATACGGCAAAATTAAAATAGATTTAAAAGATGGAAGCTACCAAAAAGACTAAAAACATAAGTGAACATATTTCATATCATGAAGCGACACATTCAAATCATGCAAAAAGAAATAATATAAAAAACGAACCTAATAAACAACAAGTAAAGAATATGGTTTTACTTGCTGAAAAAGTTTTTGAGCCATTACGCGAATGGGTGGGCAAACCAATCAAAATTAATAGCATGTTCAGGTCAAAAGAACTTAACCGAAGTCTTGGGGGTTCTTTTACTAGCAGCCATTTAGATGGTAATGCTTTTGACATCACAAATATGGGTGGCAAAACAAATAAAGAAATATTTGATTGGGTGCGCGAAAATTTAGACTATGACCAAATCATTTGGGAGTATGGAAAACATGAGCCGCAATGGTTACACATATCTTATAACAAAGGTAAAAACAGAAAACAAGCTTTAATAACCAGAAAAAAAGGTTTATATCATTTTTATACTGAATAGAATATGGAGCAAGATTACAAAACCCTTTTTATAAATTTAGGCACATTTATTTTTTCAATGACAAATATTGATGTAGTGTTAAAGGTCATTTTGTTGGTGGTCACAATTGGTTATACCTTAAATAAATGGTTTATTTTAAGAAAAAAAAATAAGTAATGAGTAACCCAAAACTTAAAAAAAATGGTGGTTCAGGAACCAGAGTAGGAAATTGGCTTCGCGAAATAGGGCGGTCTGATATTTTAGAAACCGCTATTGCTATGGCCGGTGATGTGGCTACTGGTGACTTCTTAGGGGTCGTAAAGACATTATTACATAAAGATAAAGGTATTAGCCCAGAGCAAGAAAAAGAAGCTAATAAGCTTATTGAATTAGATTTTGAAGATAGAGCCGGTGCAAGGGAAATGTACAAAACTGAAAACCAAATGGCCGATCAAATCGCCAATAGGGTAATTGTTTGGAACTTGTGGATTGTATTTTTGGCTATTGTTATTGAAATTCTTGTTGTTATCTATATGCAAGATAAAACTTTAATTGCAATTATATCTTCGGCAATTGGTGGTTTAACAACCGCACTTTTACAAGAACGCCAACAAGTAATAAATTTCTTTTTTGGTTCATCTATTGGTTCTAAAACTAAAGATAAACAACTAAATAAAAACCGATAGTGTTTCTTGAATAGATTAAAGCCCCAAAATCTATATACTATATTCTTATTCTTATTTCTATGTATTTTTATATACATATTTAGATATATTTTTTTCTTGATTTATTTAACTATTTATTTCTATATTTGAAGTAATAAAAAAGTGTAAAGTTATTCAAAAAATCAGACTTAAACACACAAAAAGTTATTTATTATTTATTTACCTTTACATATACCAAATAATATATGACTACAAAGGAAGAAATATTAAACAAAAGCAGACCAATAATAATTGGTAACTATTACATATATGCTTTATTGTATAGAAATGAAATAGTATATATAGGACAATCAACATCTTTGATAACCAGATTAGCAGCACACGTAAATTCTAATAAAGTATTTGATGCTTGGTCTATTATAGAGGCACTCGGCAATTTTGTTCCAACAGAAAAATTTAATGCCATAGAACGTTCTTATGTTTCTAAATTTAAACCAAAGTATAATAAACACTTGTTAAGGTCAAAACCTAAATCAAAAAAAGAAAAGAAATATGAAAAAATTTACAAAAGAATAAGAGCAAAAAAATAAAAGATGGAAAACACAAAATGTATTGAAGTTAGAAAAGATTATTATTTATTAATTATAGACGATAAATCGCTTGGTGAATTTGAAAAAAGCCAACTTAGGCATATAATTGAAGTCATAGATAATGCCATCTAAAAAACCAAAAAAATTATCAAGAAGTAAAATTGTAAAGAAACTAGATGCGGTATTTAGCCAATACATTCGGTTAAAAGATGCTGATGATCTTGGAAATGTTTCTTGTTTTACTTGTGGTAAAGTAACCCATTGGTATGGTGATGGTATGCAATGCGGCCACTTCCAGTCAAGAAAAAATTATGCTACCCGGTGGGAAGAAAAAAATTGCATGCCACAATGTGTTTCTTGTAATGTTTATAATTACGGCCAACAATTTATATTTAGTAAAAACTTAGATGAAAAATTTGGTGATGGTACCGCCGAAGAACTTTATGTAAAATCAAAAGAAGTTGTAAAGTTTTCAAATGATGATTTATTAGATAAAATAAATTACTATAAAGAATTGGTAGATAGTATGAAATAACATATATTTGTCACTTGTTCTGTTTAAGTTGAAGTCTTTATACATCTTCGGTATAAAGTAAATTAAGGGGGTTACTTTTTTAAGTAGCCCCTTTTTTTGTTTATTGTATTTTTTTATATACATTTGTTTATTATTAATCTTTAATAAAACTAAATGGAAAAAGAACCACCTTTATTTTTAAACAAAACCGAAGCCGCCGAACTTTTAAGATGTTCAGTAGGTACAATTAACAATTTAATTAAAGCCGAACAATTAACACCTTATAGGTTTAACCGGTTAATTATTTTTGATAGGCAAGAAATAATCGATGCCGTAATGAAAAAAGACCTGAAAAACTAATTTAAAACAAAACAGAATGAAAACACAAAAACACGATTTAAAGCAAGAAATTAAACACCTTGAAAGTCAATTAAGATTTGCAGTTATTAACTTAGATGCCTTTACGCAACTATCTATAAATAAAAGATTAGATGTAGCAAAGTCAACTTTAATAAATATTCAGTAATGGAAAATAACTATTCAAAAGAAACCGCAAAGACTAAATTTGACGAATATACATATAGGATAGAAGCCTTGTGTAATAGAATTGAAGAACTTAAAGCACAAATAGAAGTATCACAAATATTTAAACAAGAAACAAAATGGAATTAAAAAATTTATCAAAACCCCTAGCGATAGAAGATATTGACTTTAGGGTGCAATCAATTAACAAAGGTGGTTACGCTACAATCTTAGCTTACAAAGATGCAAGGGTCGACATCAAAAGACTAAATGAAGTTTGTGGTGTTCTAGGTTGGAAGCGTGAACATACAAGGGACAATAAAAATTGTATTGTTTCACTTTGGGACAATGAAAATAAACAATGGGTATCAAAAGAAGATACTGGCACCGAAAGTATGGCCGATAGTCAAAAAGGTTTGGCATCTGATAGTTTTAAACGCGCATGCTTTAATTTAGGTATTGGCATTGAATTATATGACTACCCGGTAATTCAAATAAAACTAGAGCAAAACGAATTTAAAATTGAGGGTCAAAGGGTTAAACAAACTTGGGACTTAAAACTTAAAGATTGGAAATGGCATAGTGAATTTGATGGCCATAAATTAAAGGGTATTGCTTGCAAAGATCATAAAGGAAAACTAAGGTTTAAGTGGGGTGATTTCACCGCAAAAAAATAAATATTAATCAATAAATATATATAAACAATGAGTGCAATTATTAATGCTAGTATAAGGGTAGATAAGCTACCAAAGGAAAAATTCGTAAAAGGCCGCGATGGTGCCGTATTTTATAATTTTAGTATCGTTTTACAAGACGAAACAAGATATGGAAATAATGTCGCGATTGTAGATAGCCAGAGCAAAGAACAACGTGAAGCCAAAATGCAAAAAACATATTTGGGTAATGGTAAAGTGGTCTGGGTATCTGATGGCAAAATAGAAGTTGCCGAGCGTGAAGAAAAACCATCTTTTGAAAGTGCAATACCAAAATTAAAAGATGAAGACAATGGCTTGCCATTTTAATTAATAATAACTTTTAAAGGGTGTAGGTTTTTAACTTGCACCTTTTTTTTATACATTTAACGAATGACGGAAAAACAAACAGAAGAAAATATGCTAATGGAATTTATCGCAGATACTTGTTTCATTGACATTGAAAAAAAAATAGACTACCCACCTACGGCAATAAGCTATGGTGAAAAAGTAATACATTCTGATAAAGGTGATACAATAGTACCAATTGGAATTTGCACGTATGGCAATATCAGTACAATCACAGCCCCCCCAAAGACCCGTAAAAGCTTCTTTTGCAGCCTTTTAGCAAGCGCGTATTTAAGCGGTTCAAATATTTATGGTGGCCAGATAAAAGGGCATAGGGGTAATGGAAGTTTAATTCATATTGATACTGAGCAATCGAATTATCATGCAAGCCGGGTTTTCCAACGGCCTTTACAAATGGACTCTAAAATACCAAAAGACAAATACAATACTTTTGCATTGCGTACAATAAGCTATGTTGATAGATTAAAATTTCTTGAATACTATTTAAGGGAAAACATAAAGGAACCATCCTTGGTCATCCTAGATGGTGTGGCCGATATGTGTAATGATGTAAACGACATAAAATCTTGCAATAGTTTAGTAAGTGCCTTGATGCGAATTTCACAACAAAATAATTGCCATATTATAAATGTAATTCACCAAAACTTTGGAAGCGCAAAACTTGGAACCGGCCACCTAGGTTCGGCACTTGAAAAAAAATCTGAAACTACAATAGTTTTAGAAGAAAATAATGTAAACAAAGGTTATACATCAGTTAAATGTGGGCGAAGTCGTGGGTATGCTTTTGACACATTCAGCTTTGAAGTAAATGAAAAAGGTTTGCCCACAATAGTTAATAATTTATATGACCCATTAAAATGATATGATACAAGAAACAATGAAGCTTATTGCAAAAAAGCATAAAGACTGGGTGCAAATCTGTATGTCTTTTGGTTGCAAAAAAGAATTAGCCGAAGATCTTACACAAGAAATGTATATTAAAATAATGCTTTTAATAGAAAAAAAAGGCTTAGATATAATGTACAATGAAAAAGAAATAAACTACTATTATATTTTCAAAACGCTAAGAACATTGTTTTATGATTATAAGCGAAAGGGTAAAAACATAAATCTGGTATCAATAGAAAACGTACAATTATCTATCAACGATGTAAACTACCAAGAACCTTATGATAAAGTACAAAAAGAATTATCACAAATGTTTTGGTATGACCGTAAAGTATTTGAAATAATAAATTCAGGTGATGAAAGTATCGCCGAATTTTCAAGAAAAAGTAAAATACAATACTATTCATTATATAACACATATCAAAAGGTAAAGAAAAAGCTAAAAAAATTATTATGATAGAGTATAATTTCCCTAAGTCATTTTGGAAAATAGCCGAAGAAATTGGTAATGCTAGGGCTATTCTTAATAAAGAGAAATATAAAAAGAAAACACACAATAGGGGTGTAAAGCAAAAACATGTCGATACAATTGGAGTGCTTGGCGAATTAATAGCATTAGACTATTTGACCAATAATGACATAGAATTTGAAATGGTCGACTTAGTTTCAAAAACACCAACACATGATGCTGATTTAAAAACAAGCAAAAGCAGAATTGACATAAAAACAACCGAACATTTTAACGGCGCACATGTATTAGTAAATGAATTATCACATACAAAAGGTAAAACTAAAGTAGATTGTTATTGGTTTATTTATATAACAGATAAAACCACCGCCGAATTTTACACTTGCAGTTATGATGAAATAAATGAATGGGGTTGCAAAATGTTTGGATATACAAAAGCATATTATAATAAACGCGAAAATTTAAAAAAATGAAACTAGGAAATATAATACATTACATTACAAAGTATACCGGAATTAAATATTTAGTTAACCGCTACAATGAACATTGGGGTACTAAATGTAATTGCAATAAAAGAAGAAAAAAGTTAAATAAAATAAAAATTCAAAGATGGTAAAATTTAGTAAAGAAGATTTTGAAATTTGGAGTGATTTTAGGTCAAACCCAAAAACAACTTTAAGCACAATAGAATATGAATTAATATGTAAGCTTCATAGTGAATATTATAAGCATCGCTTTTATAAACCGTGTACATGTTCACCTAAGACAATTAAAGGTTGGATTAAAGACTTAAATATAATCTGGGACAATGGAAATTAAAACAATAAATGATTGGGAAAAAGCGGTTGTGTTTCTTCTTAACCTTGATGGTTGGGACTTACAACATTGCGGTACTGGAAATAAAACGTATGATGCTTTTGGAAAAACGCAAAAGGGTGTCGATTGTGTTATTGAAATGAAATTCAGAAAAAAATACTATGAAGACAAAATGCTTGAAAGTGATAAATATGAAACACTTATGGCACTAGATAAAGACATAGTAAAGATTTTCTTTGTCAACGATCCTAAAGGCAATTTTATGTATTGGCTTGATACTTTAGAAATGCCAAAGCCGGTCAAAAAGTATTGCCCAGATACAAGCGTATACACAAAAAAAAGATTACACAAAGATGTATACTTGCTTAAAGAAAACCAAGCGGTTAGAATAAATATAAATATTTCACCTGATTAGGTTGTTAATAGTTTTGTTAATAACTATGATTTATGTATATTGCTTTTATATTAATCAAAAAAACAAATGGAAGTAAACGAAACGGCTTGGGAAAAACTAAAAAAACAAATTGAATATCATACTACCCAAGATAGTGAAATAACTGATGTTCAAATTAATTACCAAATAAAACCCGGTAAAAAGAATTATTTAAAACTTAATATAACAATAGACAAATGGGACACGATAACAGAATAAAAGAATTGGAAGCAAGAATTAAGATTTTAGAAGAAACCTTAGAAGAAGCACAATCATATACTTATATAGATGAAACACATACAATACATTGTAGTGATGGCGAAATTTATTTTGGTCATGGTGATGTAGATTATG
>CBDICY010000046.1:0-2809 GCA_965277445.1 Saprospiraceae bacterium
GCCCCCTTGCAACCCCCAAATCATATAGTTCTATAAGTTTAGACCTAGAAGGAACCGAATTTATGTATATTTAGCTCGCAAAATTTAGCTGCCCCCTTGTAACCCTTGCAAATCACATATTTCAGTAAATTTAGACCACAAAGGGCCTGAAAGTATGCATATTTAGCTTGCAAAATACAAAATTTTCTTACGCAAGCCCCCTGGACCCCCGTGGACGCCTCGCGCAAGTGCTCGGTCTGCTCGCTTTGCTCGCAGTTGTTTGAGCCCCCCAATGTTGAAAATCTTCCTCCTAAGCCTATGTTAGCAATCTTATGTCTATATAAGTTTGCGTTAAAATGTTGTTTCTGCGTTGAAAAACACAAGAGCTTTCGGGGGCTTCACCCCTGGATCCCCACTGGATCCCACTGGGGCCCTTCATTGGGCTCCTGGACCCCACGCCGCAAGGCTCGCACGCGTTGCCCTCTTTGATTTTTTGTTCTTAATCAATGAGGCACCTAACCATCCCATGCCCACGGGCACCCTCAAGCAAAGTTACGTCACTGAAGCCTGAAAATGTTGTACCCCCTATATCGGATTGTAATGCGAGTAGGTTACAAAAGAGTTTCAATTCATGCTTCCAAGGCAAAGGAATAGAGGACTATGTTTCCTCCTACAGTGTCTCACTAAACTACCTACCACTCTGTTGTCGAGCTCAACACAAGGCTCGTTGACTGTTTTCTCGGATTGGAGAGCGAGTAGGTTGGTTAACAAAAGAGTTTCTTTCAACTCCTGCACTCATGCTTCCAAGCTTATAAGGGACAGGAGTAGTTTCCTCCTGCAGTATATACATGTCACTAAAATAGGCCTACCTACCAGTACGTAGTTCAGGTTCATTAACTAGTTTCTCGGATTGCTAGTAGATTACCAAGAGCTTTAACTCGGCATGCTTTCAAGAGACATGGATAAAGGACTATGATAGATTTCCTCCTGCAGCACCGTCAGTTAAATAATACCTACCATTGGTCGCCAAAAGACATATGAGATCTCCCATGTTTACAGCATCTTTTATTCTGGTTTCATGTGTCAAACTACCGTAATTTTTGGAATAACGAAAGATGGAAGTCTGTATTAAATACTTTAGCATCATGAAATTGTTTCACTTGCAGAAACCTCTTTCAAAATGGCGCTAACGATATGTCAGAATGTTTAACATTTGAAACGGCTTTTTGTAAAAAAGCTCAAAATTTTGTATAGTTCGGATCATCCGATTTTGATCAAATTTCGCCAGCTTGTGGTAAACATAGTTATTAAGGAATTACAAATGGTATTTTTGACTTCTACAGTAATCAATAGCAATGGAAACATGAAAGAGCTTGAACGCAAAATTAAGTGTGAAAAGTTGATGTTTCGATAGGGTATTTGATATTGCCGTTGCAAATGCTGACATCGGAAGTCTGAAATGTCATTTGTAATTCCTTAATAAGTGTTTGTGCCACAGGCTAGCAAAATTTGAACATTATCGGATAATCCGAACTAGATGAAAGTTTGAGCTTTTTGACAAAAAGGCGTCAACTATTTTTGGCAAAGCGTCGACGCCATTTTGGAATATGTTTCTGTAGCTAAAACAAATGTTTGATGCTAAAGTATTAATTAAAAGACTTCCATCTTTCAGTGTTCCAAAAATTACGGTAATCCGACACGTGAAACCAATTTTAAAGTTGCAGTAAACGTGGCAAACCCGAACAGTCTTATGAAAAAACGCTCGTACTGCAGACTTAATGAGAAAATCGTTTAATCTTTTAATGTTTTTAGGTAAATTGTCAAAATGTATGATTCCATATGCATGGAAGTAACACAACTGCAAAGGCGCTTGTTGCAAGATTTAGGGCAACGAATAGTGATTTTTGTAGTAGTTTGGTAAAAAATGTCAACGCTATGCAAAAGAATTTGCGAAATTGTTTCTGGTTGTTTTTGACCTTCATAATAAACGAAATTGGTCTGATTCAGATTAAATGCAACTTTGAAATTCACTTGAGTTTAATGGCACCCTGTTGAGTAATTCCTTGAAATATTAGGCAAAATACAAATCTTCGCAATTTTCAGTTATCTATTTTTATTATGCCTTTATGAGTACAATCAGTTTTATTTCATCTGGCATCATTTGACCTTGCTCGTCATTACCAAGATCTGAGATCAATTTGTATACAACGTCTTCCCAAGGGAGCTGCAAGGGTGAAATTATACAAACTCCCATCAGGGCAGCAGAAAGTGCGGGAGCACGGGAGCGGCGCTCTTAGGAAATGGCAGACCAAATTGAGGAAATGATGCAAATTGGGAAAAAAAAAAAGTAGAAAAGGAAAAAAAAAAGGACAAAAGGGAAATAAGGAAAAAAAAAGGAAAGGAAAAAGAAGAGGAAGAGGGAAAGAAAAGGAAAGATGACGAGGACTAAATATTCTTTAAAATGATATAGAGTAACTATGAAGATACGGAATCGTAAAGCAAAAAACATTGTGAGGAAAATGTAATTTGTTGAAAAATAGGAATGAAATTATAAGAGAGAGGAATTTTAACCATTTAATTGAATCCATTTACAAATATTTTTTCAAGGTATTAAGTTTGACACCTAATATCTGAGGAATTTACAAGATTAAGATGAGGATATGAAAATTGTATAGAGCGAAAACAAAATAGTGCAAATTCACAGATATATTACTCATGGTTGTATTTTATCTAATCTTATTAACCCTAGTTCTCCTAAGGGGGGTTGTTGCAACCCCCCTAACAGTTTTCGCCCTAGTACTCAAAATAAGGGTAAAATTCAAGGGGTAAA
>CBDICY010000047.1:0-2628 GCA_965277445.1 Saprospiraceae bacterium
ATAAGCCTAATATTTCTCAAGTTAGATAAGAAAGTGAGATGAGAAAGTGAGACAAATCTAACAAAAATCTAACAGGAGGGGAGTAAATACAGTAAGATTTTTCTAACCAAGAAATTTTGGCCATCAAGATGGCCAAAATTTCTTGGTTAGAAAAATCTTACTGTATTTACTCCCCTCCAGTTAGATTTTGTTAGATTTGTCTCACTTTCTCATCTCACTTTCTTATCTAACTTGAGAAAAATTAAGCTTATTATATAGATATCGGAAAGCACATTCAAGTGCAAGATCCTTTAAATGTCCTGCCAAATTTCTTTTTAATATAAAACAAATTTATGTTAATTATATGCATTTTGTTCATACGTTGGCACATCAGTACTGGAAGGCTGTGCCAACGTATGCCCCCCCCCCCCCGGCGGAAAAATGACCCCCCATCCCGCCGGAGGCGGGGATTTTTAAAAGTATCCGCCTATTTAAGAAAAAAGTCATAAAAAACCTGATCTTGGGATGTTAATTTTTTTTCCACGCCTCCAGTGTGGATAAGCTTTAAAAATATGTCAATTTTGTCCCCTGTCGGAAAAAATGGCCTTTTTGCAATTTAGAAAAAAAATCAATTTTTAAGAAATATGTTCAATTTTTGAAAATTATTGTTAAGAAAACTTTGACCTTATTTCTGATTTAATAACTATTTATTTGAGGTTTGTAAAATGAACTTTATTAGCCGAGGTTTACAGTGTAAAAACCGAGGGCGCGAGCCCGAGGTTTTTATGTAAACAGAGGCTAATAAAGTTCATTCTCAAACCTCAAATACGTAATTTTGCTTGGTTGATTCACTTTATCCCTTAAAAATCCATTTTTATGTCTGCTTTCAAAAATTGCTTATCAGATCTCAAAATATTGCTTTATTGTTGAAATTAAATTTAAAAAAAAATAATTTATTGTTTTTGAGGGTAATCCCACTTAGTTGCAGAAGCTAATTTTAAAAAACAGCACTGATGGAAGGAGCTCTAAGGAAAATAATTAGTTTATTCAATTTGTGAGAAGATCTTGTTGCTGAAAAGGCCATATAGACAATGTGTGATAAAACTTTACCAGGAGTTGGTTCATTCCAGTGGAGACCAAAGTCACCAAACCCTCAGTGAAAGCCTTCTACCATTCTTCACTCATCTGCATTGCAACAAGCACCACTATGGATATGGAAAGGCATATAAACTGGAAGTATCAAGCCTCAGCACTGTTCTATGGGTCATTATACTTTATGCCAGTGGTTTGCACTAGGAACAACTTAACCTCATTGCTTTGGTGGCCACTCTATAGTTCTGGAGAAGCAGCACAAGTGTCAAAATGGATGCCAGAGCCACCTTCATGGACATGCAATGCCAGCCCCACCACATGCTACAACAGAAAACTGCTAATTCAGGAGCTTGCATTAGTTTCTACAAAGATGTCATTTTGTCATTTTCTGCTTTTGATTTGAAAATATATTGAACGTGTCGATTTCCCTTTTAAAAAATAAATTAATACAGGGTGATAAAGTAAGATCGTAGGGTGATAAAGTGAAGTCGTAGGGTGATAAAGTAATTTTTATCAACCTGCGATACTGGTGGATAAAGTGAATCAGCCAAGTAAAATTTTTTACTTTATTGGAGCATTTTTTACTTTATTTGAGCCTTTTTTACTTTATTGGAGCATTTTTTACTTTATTTGAGCCTTTTTACCATCGGCGACAGCCTATGGTCTATAAATGCTGTTTTGTCTCCTCCTCCTTCTCCTTTTCCTTTTCCTTTGTCAACACAATAAGGTCTGGCAGCTTAATCTTACACGACAGTGCTAACTTTTGCATGACCTTACACTACAGTGCTAACTTGTTATTAATAGCAACACTAAAATCGAAAATCAATAAAATCAATAAAATCAATAAAAATCGATAAAATCAATGAAAATCAATAAAGTCAATAAAAATCAATAAAATCAATGAAAATCAATAAAATCAATGAAAATCAGTTAGAGCCGATGGTAATGATCCTCGTGGGGATCTCTTGTTCATACTTTATTGGAGGTGTAGTCAAAAACAAAAGAGACAAGAGATCCCCACGAGGATCATTACCATCGGCGCTAAGCAATTTTAACGGGTTTAAGAAGATAAGTGCGTGCTGGGTTGTGCGTGATGTTATCAATATACAGCGTTTTAAACTTTGTACTAGCTATAGCAACAATAATTTTAATTTAATTAGGAATTGACTTATGCAATAATTAATACCTTTTCTTGTTGAGCAAATCATTTGGAGCCATAGTTAATGTTGGGTAATGTGTGTCTGATTGTGCGTGTTTGATAGTGTGTGTTTGATTGTGTGTGTTTGATAGTGCGTGTTGATTGCGTGTGTTGGATGGTTTGTGTCTGATTGTGCGTGTTGGATAGTTTGTGTCTGATTGTGCATGTTGGATAGTGCGTGTCTGATTGTGCGTGTTGGATAGTGTGTGTTTGAGTGCGCATGTTTGTTAGTGCATGTTGAGTGTGCGTGTTTGAGTGTGCATATTTGATAGTGCATATTGATTAGCATGTGCCGGGTAGTATTTAAGTTTGCACTGTAGCAGCGTAAAGTTTTGGCGAAAGTTAGCACTGTAGCGTAA
>CBDICY010000048.1:0-8999 GCA_965277445.1 Saprospiraceae bacterium
AGTCCAGCTCCCGCTACTAGAAATGGTAAGGCTTCACAGAAATGTGAAGCCTTTTTTTATTGAACGGGTAAAACATAGGTAAAACAAATAATGAATTAACGTGGTTTGAAATGATTGTATTTGTAAGTAAAAAGATAATGGTGCAATCATAATAGATCATATGGATTCCAATTATTAAAAGAAAGTGCAATGAGAATACCTATAACAATCATGATTTACACTCATGTTACGGAAACTAGTTTTAAAAAATAAAAACCTGGTTGATGTTTAGTATCTTTATATCCAGCCAATACAGAACAGTAAAAGGACAAAAGTTCTGTATATGATTAAGTTGGCAACAAGCTAAAAAATGAACCTCGAACAAATTGATATCGAAATAAATAAACAATTAGAACTTCTGAAAAATGAAGTAAAACTGATTGATCTTGAAGAAATTTGTGAATTTAAAATAGACGAAGCTGGGGAAAAAATTCCTTGGAATGATTTAGTTTATAAAGGAATATATCTTTTCGAAATAAAAAACGACAATCAATTTACGGATTTTGATTCGTGGATTAAAAATTTTAAAGAGGTTTGGGAATCTGAAAATTATTTAAAAATTTTTACTCCAAATACTAAAAAAATTAGAATCAAAGCCCATACGGAGTTGAATGATTGGATACCTATTTATATTGGTAAATCTCGAAATATAGGAAGTAGGATTCACGGACATATTTACAAAGAATTACATAAAACAACATTTGCTCTGAAATTGATGGCAAGAACAAATTTGAAAGACCAAACTTTTAGACTTAAATCAATTAAAGTTGATGTTCATAATTATGATTTAATTGTTCCAAAAATAGAATGGCAATTGCGAAATCGAATAAATCCAATAATCGGAAAGCAATAAACTGATTGAGTCATTTATCTACAAAAATATTAGTAAGCAAAGTTTACAAACCCTATGACAACAAGCACAAATCACTCTTTTTTATTTGAAATTAGTTTTCCTTAAAAACATCAAAATAGCAATTTATTTAACTGTCAGTTAATTTTTTTACTGTTTTTCTTGTGTAATTCAATTATCCATTCTATATTTGCATCATAGTTCTTTGAAAGAGTTTTGAAAATTGAAGTGATTAAATTCAAAAACAACTAAAGTGTATTAAGTTACACAACCAATTATGGTTCTATTGGCGACAGCACATCCAGTCACACGCGTTAACGCAGTTGATGAAATGTTATAAACTGATTTAGGCAACCCCTAAAACGTTAGAAGTCATATTCTGAAAAGAGTAACACCAATAACTGCTATTTCTATTAAAATCTTTTTAATAAAGGCAAGAATAATTTTGGGGTGATAATGTGGGCAACGCATATTGAATTTAATTACGAGCGTATTGTAAATAGGCAAGGGACAATTCCGTCTCTAATTAAATCTATTAAATTATGCGTAAAAGCACAGATTATCAAAACATCGATAGCCTTATATTGAATATAAGAGCTATCCTTTCCGAGGACCGTTGTTCATTATCGGATGAAGAAAAAGTTCAATTAAATAACACTATTAGTTATTTAGAAAACTCTAAAAAAGTAGACAATGAAAAGCCTATTGATTGGAGTATCGTTTTCAAAGCAGTTGAAATACTTTTAAAGGTATTTACCAATCTTGAAAACTTGAATGATTTTTTTTAACTGACACCCCTTAATTTTTTTAAAAACAAATAATATGGACTTAGGACTTGCAATAAAATCAATTAGAAAACAAAAAGGTTTAAAACAAAATCAATTTGCTGAACTTTGCGAAATTACACCTTCGTACTTATCGCAAATAGAGAATAACAATAAAGAACCAAATCTTTCTATTTTAAAGATTATTTCTAATAAACTTGGCACACCATTACCAATTTTATTCTTTTTATCATTAGATAATGATGATATAAATCCAGAAAAAAAAGAGGCTTTTAAAATGATTGCTCCTTCTATAAAATCATTAGTTAATCAGTTCTTCGCTGTATAATGATTAAATCAACTAAGCATCTCGCCTATGCATTAAAAGTTGATTTTAAAGAAATTAAATCCATAATACAAAATATAGATAATCATTATAGAGAAAAGATTATCATAAAATTGGACAAGTTTGGAAAACCAAAACTGGATAAGAACGGAATTCCCAAACAAAGAATTATAAACCCAAGTATTAATAGACTTAAAGTAATTCAAAAAAGAATTCAAAAAAATATACTTTTGAAAATAGAATTACCGAGTTATGCATTTGGCGCTGTTAAAGGAAAAGACAATGTAGATAATGCAAAACAACATCAAGGAAAAAAATATAAATTCACAACCGATTTAAAAGATTTTTTTCCTTCTATTACAAATAAAGCGGTTAATGAAATGTTTGTTAACCAAGGGTTTTCTCATCAAGTTTCTGGTATTTTAACTAAACTTACTACATTCAAAGGGAAAATTCCACAAGGAGCACCAACGTCATCAACACTTGCCAATTTAGTTTTTATGAAAACTGGTGACGTATTGTATGAATATGCTCAACAACACAATATGACATTTACATCTTTTGTTGACGATATGACTTTCTCATCTGCAAATGATTTTAAAGTAAAGCTTCCCGAAATATTAGAAATTATAACAGCAGAATACAAAATAAGTCATAAAAAAACCAATTACTCAAGAAACCCAAACATTACAGGATTACATCCGATGAACAACCACTTAAAGTTACCTAAGTCGTTTATGGCTAAATTGGAATCAACTGAAGAAAGAACTCCTGAACAAAAAGCAGGTTTATTAATGTATAAAGGGAAGATTTCCAATGCTAATTACGGAAAAAAGCCATTTGCCAACAAAGAAGTATATAAAAAATAGCGGTTTTTGTGCTTAAACAAAAGATGTATAATAAAATAAAGGTCAATTATAAACCGAAAAATAGTGCTTTAAAACCCGCTACTTTTCATATACAAGACCTTTAGCGGTCAGTTAAAATCGACAATCCAAATGACAAATATAAAACAACAATTTATTGGACTGATCCGAAATAGAAGTAATGAGAATTCGGAATCTTTAAAAGATGACTTTGCAAAAGGGAGGATTGGAAAATGTATGGAAACTCTAAGGACAGAACTAGACTCTTTTGTTCGGGTTATGTATTTAGGTAGAATTTCTGATTTTGACGAAAGAGAAAGGCTTATACAACAAACGCTATCAGGAGAAAGATGGACTGTTCTGACACGAAATAATAAATGGAAACAAGTTACTGACAAAGAAATGGTGGAGAAAGCAAGCGAATTAACTGGTTACATACAGTATGTTTATAAGTTTGGTTGCGGCTTTATTCATTTGTCTGACTTTCATAACTACACAAATATAAATCCATTTGACAAACTGAGTGACGCAGAAAAAACAGACGTAAAAAATTATTTGAATCAATACCATTCATTTCCTCTTGATATTGAATTAACTGTTGAAAATATAACTAACTATATTCCTAACGTTTTTAATAAAATATCTTCAAACTTGGCTTGTTATTTTGACCAATTACTAAATGAAGAAATGATAACAATGTAAACACTATGTCAGAACAAAAATTTAGAGTTATAATGTGAATTTAAGAAAGTAATTGGAAGTAGAAAGAATCTTTGGATAACTTGTTTCAAATTCGTACAATTAACCCGAAAGAGTGAGATCATTCTGCTGCTATGAATATTAAACAGGTCAAAGAAAAATTTACCCTCCAAAGCGTTCTTTCCACGCTCGGATATCACCCTGATAAGAAAAAATCAAAAGGGAATGACCTTTGGTATATTTCGCCGTTTAGATCTTCAGAAAAAACTCCAAGCTTTCATATAGATACTAGAAATTATTTTTATAAGGATTTTGGAGAAACAGAAAAAGGTGGAGATCTGATATGGTTCGCTCAGATGTATTTAAAGCATTTAGGAAAAGGTTATAGCGTTTCTGATGCACTTAAATGGTTTGATGAAATAGATACTGGCACAAATATTCACTATTTTAATAAAAAAGCAGACAAAGAGCCTGCTGCTGAAAACAAAGAAGAAACCTATAAAGTTTTAAGCGACAAAGAGATTTTTAGCTCTGTGTTAGAACAATACCTAGAGCGTAAAACTTTGCCTTTAGAGCTATCGAAGAAATATTTACGACAAATTTACTTTCTCAATCAAAAAACAAATAAGAAGCTATTTGGGTTAGGTTTTAAAACAAGGGCAGGGGGCTTTGACATTAGAACTGCTAACGGTTTCAAAACAATGATAGGAAATAAGGATATAACGGTCGTAAAAGGAAACCAAAGCCAAAATACATTGGACGTATTTGAGGGAGTATCTGACTTTTTAACGATGTTGGCTATTGAGAGTAGGGATGTTCCAAGGTATGACTGTGTGATTTTAAATTCGGCAAATCTTTATGAAAAAGCTGTTGAATATGCCAAACAAGGGAATTACAGGTATGTTAAATTGTGGCTAGATAATGATGAGGCTGGAAGAAAATTTGAAGCAGCGTTTATCCAAAGCTTACAAGATGTAAAACCTGATATAACATTTAGTAGAATGAATCATATTTATGAGGAGTTTAAAGACTTGAACGCATGGCATACAGGCTGCAATATTAATTTATCCAGTAAAAAGAATATCTTACTAGATTTTGTTAAACCATTAGATGTAAAAATAAGTGAGCCTGATAAATTACAGGCATAAAAAAACCTACTCTTGATTGAGTAGGTTTGTCATTCTGATACGTAGTGTATCGAGATAAAAAGCTTAATTCATAAGCTCTACAAGCTGTTTCTCAATTTCAACCTTTCTTTGTTCAAGCGTTTTTTGTAATTCGCCAGCTATCAATTTGATAAGATTGGTATTTGTAGTTTTGAACTCTAATCCTGCAACATCTTTTAGTGAAAATGTACAGGAATCTGAACTGTTGTAATTGAAACGTGATAGCTCAGTAAGTGTCTTTGATAATCTTTCACGCTGATTTGCAACGCCTCTGATTTTCTCAAACCTGTCGATACACTCATCAAGTGATACATTTACAAGAGCTGTCTTTACTACTGGAGTAGGGGCTTTACCTGTAGCGCCTTGTGCCAGCTTCTTTTGCACCTCTTTTTTAACTGTTGCTGTTTCATTTTTACTTTGTCCGTTTGTTTTAGCATTTGTAGCCATAATTAAAAATTTAATGATTAATAATATTTATTGCTTAGTGTCTGTGATAATTCAGATGCCTAAGCAGGGCTTTAATTGCCGACGCGGATGAAAAGGCAAGGCATTGTCGGTTATTTTTTCATGGCAAAAAATGTTCGCAATCCCGAAGGGCTTGGTCTTGCAAGAGCGCAAAGGCAAACGGCTACATTTGCACTGATTAGGTCTCTGATGCGATAAGCAGATACGAATCAAATTATTTAATCATCATTTTTATTGGGTTAAGAAGGATGAAAAAGGCATTTAAAAGGAAACTCTTACTTAAAAAAGTTTGACAAACCAAATGTGTACATGTACAATAGTAAGTACATATTAAGGAAAGGAAGGTTACAATGGAAACCTTGAGTTATACAGCTTTTAGACAAAATCTTGCAGGCATATTAGATAGAGTGAATACAGATCATATACCTATTATGGTTACAAGACAAAATGGAGAACCTGCTATTGTCATGTCAGTAAAGGATTATAATTCTTATTATGAAACGGCTTATTTGATGGGAAGTGCTAAGAACATAGAGCGTCTAAATAAAGCTATTGCAGATGTTGAATCTGGCAACGTAAAGCAGCGGGAACTTATTGAATAATGCAGTTATTGTGGACTGATGATGCTTGGCAAGATTATTTGTATTGGCAAGGTAATGATAAGAAAGTTCTAAAACGGATCAATGAGCTTATTAAAGATATCAAACGTAGTCCGTTTAGAGGGATAGGAAACCCCGAAGCATTAAAGCACAATCTATCTGGGTATTTTTCAAGGCGAATAAACAGAGAGCATCGTTTGGTTTATAAATGTGAAAATGATTTTGTCACAATAACACAATGCAGATACCATTATTAATCATTTTAAATCCTTGAAAAATTCTTCTAGCGTAATGCCATGAATATTTAACAAACGAAATAGACTAGAGAGCTTTATATCAAACTTCCCTGATTCAAGCCTCCATACTTGTTTTGGTTGTAGACTATTATCATAGCCAAATTGTTCATGGCTGCTATATCCAGCCTTTATTCTAAGGTCTTTAATCCTATCTCCGACTGCCTTAATTCTATGTTGATTTTCCTCATTCCTCATAAATGTTAAAATTCATTATTAAGGCTTCAATAATTTACGTCATGTATGACGTTATTTGAAAATTATTCTTTACCTTTACGTCATTGGTGACGTGTAAAATGATTGTTTAATTTAAATCCAAGAGCTATGGCAAAAAAACAATGCAATATGTGTACAGGGACAGGAAGAATTTATAACGCAAGAACAGGCAGTCAAACCTGTCCTCATTGTTCAGGTCGAGGGTACAGCCTTTAACCTAAGTTTCCCTTGGGGTATGTGTGTATAAGCATACCCCTTTTTCAATTTTAAGTATCAAAATATTAAAAAATTAATAAATGAGACCACAAGACTATTCAAACCACATAAGACATGGTATAAAAAACCATCTAAAATGGAATAAAATTATGAATGCAAAGAAACAAATAGCGACGTTAAGTTTGATTGCCCTTGGTACGTTTGGCACATTGAAGGCGCAAACTTCTAATGACAACCTACTGGCATTCAATAATAAGGCAAACCCAAAGACAGAGATTACGCTAAATAATAATGAGCCTGTTCTAAAAGAAGGTCATTCTGGTCAAGCGCAGACTATCTCAGGCAAAAAATCAGCCTTAGTAATTCATGTTTCTGGCGGTAAAAACGCAAAGTATAGCGCAGAAAAATACGCTAAGATGCTGCAAATCATGTTTAAAGATTCAAAGCGTACTAAAAACCCAACTGATATTTCAGTGCTGTATGAAGAAAGCAACCGTAATAATACTTTAGCAATTGTATACTCTAATGGTCGAAAATATGATAGGAACGGTGGTCAATATTTAGACGGAGACGGTGTTTATCCAATCAACGAGATTGTTGCGGATATTAATAATATCACAACGCATCATGCCGTAAAGACGAAACGCATCGCTGCTGTAACATCAAAAGCAACTCACGGGCTTGCGAATGTAGGTGATTACCGTCCGTAAATTTCTATTTCATGGAAAGGTCTGAAAGACCCTGATTAAGATTTGCCTCAACCTTGCTCTCTATGTGCAAGGTTTTTTCTTGCTCTGTAAGTACAGTAGCCACTTCATTAAACGGATCTGATATATTAGCTGTTTCAGCAAAAGGGTCGTCTGTGTCTACCGTATTAGCAAAAGAAGTGGTTTTACCTTTGGTATTATTACTTGTCTCATCAAATGATTCTGTGGCATTTATATTTTTATCTAAAGTATTATCTATCACTCTGTATTCATTATAATTAGTGCGCTCATTATTTGAATCTTCAAAAAGCTTAGATTTATATCCTTTTAGTTCTACAAATGTATTCCTAGCATCTTCAATATTTACTTTGCCTTCATATTTTTCATCAATAACCTTCACTTTTTGAAGTAACTCATTACGCTTTTGCTCATATATCTTATTATACTCAGGATGGTCTGTTGCTAAATTTGGATAATTCTTTTGTATGGTCTGATTAATCTGCTGTTCTTCCGCAATGAGGTTATCATATTCATTATGTAGCTGCTGAATATATGATATGCGGTCGTTAATTGCATCATCAATGGAATCATTAACACCAATACCAGCTTGCTGAAATAAAAGTAAATGCTCCGGATTATTCGGGTCTAATTTACCAGTAAGCTCTAGTTTCTTTAATTCTTTGAGTGCTTCTAGCTCTTTAGCGGTTCTATCAAGTTCATCTGCAATTTCACCCAAACGTTTAGCAATCTCATCGAGGCGTGCAAGCATTGCCTCTAATTGTTGTCTAGCAATCACTTTCTGAATATCTTCGTCTTTTTCTTCTTTTGCTTGAAGTCTTTTCTTTTCGATGATTTCAGAGATATAGGTATTGGCAACATCTACACGATTGCCAGACTTTTCAGCGAGTAATAGTTCGTTTTCAGCTAATGCTTCAACTGTCGCATGGTCTTTATTATTATTCCTATCGTCGTTAGACATTGATTTTCCCTCATTCCCTCATAGTCATGTAATAGTCTACGAAAATAATCTTAATATTAATTTACATAAACATTGCATTTTAACTAAATACCACTAAAATTTAAGCTATCTAACGCAGTAGTTTGCTCTAAAAAGCGCAGAACTCCTTACATAAGCTCTAATAGGAGTAATAATTATTAGGATTACATTCTTATAAAACGCAGGATTTTTACGCAGAAAAATCAGGAAAGCAGTTTTGTTTTGATAGACAGAATTAGGTATCTGTCTAAAAGAGAACCTACTGTAGAAGAAAAGGGTGAATAAAACCTTAATGACTATCTAAAACTTGTTCCAAAGCATGGATTGTATTTAAACTTAATAAGTACAAAGAATTGCCTAGAAAAGAAAAACTAGAAGAAATGTAGATTGGAATAAAATGGCTGTTTTACGTGCAGGCTATACGCCCGTAACCCAAAAGATAATTGATAGAATAAGAAGTGAAATGGCAAGGACAGGGCTAAGTCCTCGCCAACTTTCAAATGCATCAACACATGAAGGAAATTTTGAGTTTATCTATAAGCTACTATGTAAGAAGCAAAAGAGCATTTCAGTAGATAAACTCAATGAAATATATGAGCTGTATCAAAGTCTACCTGATAAATTAGATTCCGATCGCAATCGAGGATTGCGAGAGGGATATGTAGAAATAAGCTCTGATATCGCAGAAGAACTAAATAATTGTGTAGAACGCACTGGGCTTACAATTCATGCGTTTATGAATCTATATGGGCTGAATTACATTGGCATTAACGTGC
>CBDICY010000049.1:0-30852 GCA_965277445.1 Saprospiraceae bacterium
TCTTATAATGTTTAACACAAGATATCCACATTCTATATACTCTTTTATTACTTTACTTTGATACTTCAAAAAAATCTCTCTTAAACATATTAACTGTGTAATCCTTTTTATTGATTACGTTCTTGTATATCTTAGCCTCTATTCCTTTACGGGCAAATATCCAGTATACATCATTGGCTTGTCTGTCCATTGTAGTCATACGGTCCTTAGACTGGAAGTATGATATACTACTGAAGTCTATGTTGTAGTATACCAATGCTTCTGCTTCTCGTAATGATATACCTTCACGCCCTGATATTATTTGTAGGGCTATATTCTTATCAGTACCATTGAACTCATCTAACTCAGTACATAAGCTATCCCCAAATATATCCTTTAATATTTGCAACTCCCCTTTAAACTTATAGAAGATACCTATCTTCTTACCTTGGAACTTATCGCGGATAAACTCCGCCTTACTATGGTCAATGATTGCCGAGGTCCCATCCTCAAGTATACACGTGCCGCTACATAGCTGGTGTATCTTGTTTTGGAGTTTTACGGCTGTGTCTGCTATGATCACCCCGTTGTGCCCTTGTACTATCTTATCTTTCTTTAGTTGCTTAATGATTTGTAGTGTGATTGGTTTCATATCACAATGGAGTATATGCTCATTAACATTAGATTCAAACCCCGCTTGCTTCTGTGTGTAGGTAATGATATGCTTATCAATGAATGGTTTGATCTTAGTGTAGTCTGCTTGGCTGTAATCCTTCACATCAGCATAACCAAAGTTACGTGTGGTTATGTTCACAAAGTGTTGTGCCCATTTATAAAAGTTTGGCCATTGTTTGAATGGTGAGTTATTACTTAACCAATACTGATGATAGACCTGGCTGTAGCTTTCCGCATTGGGTGTGCCGGATAGGAATATCATAGGTAGGTTGGCCCATCGTTGTTTGATTATCTTGGCTGACTTGTTAGGCTTTGGGAATGATGCGTTACGGTGATGCTCATCGCTTACTACTATATCATATTCACCTTCTACCTTGTGTAGTGATTCGTTGTTAATTACATTGATATAGAAGTCAAAGCCATAGTTCTCATAGTCATTAATAATACTACTGATTGCTTTCTTCTTGGTAATAAATAGCACCGATGCGGCACCTAGTTCTTCACAGATAGCCAAGGCCGTCAATGTCTTACCGGTCCGCACTTCCATCTGTAAGTACAGCAACTGATGATCCGCTATGATATCAATACCACGCTTAACAATATCCTTCTGGTAGTCCCTTAGTTGCATATCTTAATCAGTATTACAAAAACACTCAAATGACGGATCACCATCAAACATTCCTTGTTGTGCTATTGATTTATCTTTTAGCATTTGATAGCTTATTTCTTTCTTAAAAGTATTATTTGTTTTCTTCTCGTGGTCAATCCACCACTCAAATAACTCAGGCTTTTCTTTTGCAATTATAGCTAACTTACCTTTACCCTTTAAAAAACACCCGTCACAATTACCGTATGGCTCATTGACCATCAAATCAAAGTCTTGTTTACTCCACCATTCTAATACGTCTGGCTTTGTTGTTTTCCATTTAACCAATGGATGTTCTACGCTCATATAGTTAGGTAGCATAGATGTCTTACTCCATCTTCTTGGCTCATCATATCTTATCCCTACAAAGTGATTCCATTCTGATACTCCTATACTTTTAGCCCAGCGTTTTAAAGTATTTATTTTCATTTCTTTTGTGCAGAACCTCATCATAGTATTAGGTAAAACGCCTTTATTCCAAGCTATCAACTCATCAAATGGTCTACCGTTTCTTGATGCCGTTTCGTAATTAACTACTTCAAAATTATTTCCGTATCTATACTCTAGCCAAACTATTTTTAGATTCCAACGTTTATCACATTCATTTATAAAATCTAGAGTCTTAGGCATTTCTTTCCCAGTATTCTGAAATGTGACAATGTAATTTTTTAAACCTTCGTCTATTAATCTCTTTGCCATATATGCAGAAGTTCTCCCACCGCTAAAATTAATTATATTCATATTAAAACGGTACTTCATCACATAATTCAAACCAGCGGTTGCCATTCGTGTGGCCCTCTAAATATAGGAAGTCGTTAAACCTAGCATACTTCTGCACCCAAATATTAAATTTCTTTTGTGTGAGCCATTTCTTATAATCTTGATAATCATTAACAAATTGGTCAAAGAAATTCCTTTTGTTTATTCTCTTATCCGTTGCCTCTGTGTCCTTATCTGTTATCCATTCATAGAACTCCATTGATGTTTCTGCTATAAATTTACGCACCTTTATATTCTTGGCATTGGCTTGAGCAATCAAACCATAATCAAAGTACTTCTGAATACATTGAACCATATAATTATCAAACGGAACATAATTTTCATCACTCCAATCATCAAACAATTGCCGTTGAAATTCATCGTATGGGGTGCGGTTGCTATTGTAGTGCTGTGCAAACTCCAACTCATGCCGGCGTCTGTTATGGCTATTCCCTTCACCTTTGATTGCATAGTTAGTAGATACAACTACTTTAGGTGAATCTTCAACGGTTAGCTTTATAGCGTCCTTATTCTTACGCTCTAGGGTTATCCCTTCAGTAACTAAACTAAACTTACTTTCAAAATCAAAGTTTTTCTTTACATCATCAAAAACCAATATCTGAGTGTCTTGGCTTATGGTTTGATATGGAAAGGATTTTTTATCATCAAAGGCCTTACCGTCCAATATGCCAGTCCTTCTTATCTGTTTTAATCCTTGAACAAATAACCCCTTGCCAGTTCCACCTTCGGGGTTGTCGCTTATTACCTCATCATTGAGCATTATAGCCTTATTGTTTACCTTATTCTTAAAAGTGTGCAATAGATACCCTATTGTACATTCAAAGGCCAATGGCTCCCCCCCGCTGATGTTATTAATAAAAACCTTGTAATCATTATTGGTCACTTTGGAAGGTGTAAACTCACGGTCTATGATTTGATTCTTCCATATATAGCCATCACAGTCCGTGTAATCATTCAAAACCAAATTATCTTTGGTTACATGAAGTATACCGTTGCGATATGCCACGAATGATTTGGAGCGGGTATCTTTCAACATTAACAACTCGATACTATCTAAGAACTGGAGATAATTGTCGCTAAACATTATTTGATAGTTAACACAATAGGACCACACCTTATCTTCATCCAAGTTTAAAAGATAGTTCAAAACAAAGTCTTTTATCTTCTCCGTGCTAGTCTCATGCACTATATTACTTTCTACTTTTACAAAAGAAGGTTTTAAGCTATCACCAGAAAAGAACTTTTTAAACCCGTTTCTTTCTAAGAATAGTTTATATTTTAAAGGTATTAGTTTTACCTTTTCTTTTTCATAATACCAAAAATCATGATGCTCAGTATCATTTGCTACTTGCTCATATACTTCATCATCTATCTTATGTATCTCCTTGACCTTTTCTTTAGTGTATTTCAGATCCTTTTTAATCTTATCTATTCGGGTATAATCTTCAAAGTATTTACTTCCAAAGGAACGGAGCCGGTATGCACTACTGATTGTGTTCCTTGTTTTCATTTCATCAAAATCACCAATGGCCACATTGTTTATGATGTATTCCTGGGCCGTTGATTCATTAATTCCGTATTCACAGAAAGCCCCTGATATATCTAGCACGAAGTTATTTGCTTGACCATCTACAAAGTCACGTGACCAATTCCACGCCATTATCAAATCAATTATCTTTCCTTCATCGGATAAGGGTATTAATGGCACCTTTTCGTTTATACTAAACCCGTCTTCTATTAACTTAGGAGCATATTCCAACCCTTCGTAATTAATATAAATATCCGGATCATAACTTTCAAAGCAAACTCGGTCAACATTACAGCCAGACAAATCAAGATAGTCATAACTAAAATCCTTAACAAACTCCTTAAAATATTTCTCGTGTGTTTTTGCATCGCATTTAGGTATGTGTACTATTCCTTTTATACCATTTCTAGAAGGTGATCTAAATAAAGCAATAATATGTTTGTTTTCTTTTAACTCATCAAATAGCCGTTTATAGTCGTTTTCAGGCACTTTGTCAAAATCTAATACCATAAGACCACTATGTTCCTTTAAACCCGTCTTTTTACGTTCTATGAACTCACCAGAGAACATAATGCAAGGGAGTTTAGTCTTTAGTTCCGGATTAGTAGATAGTTTATCTATTATATCTTTGCTCTTACCTTCCTTTATTCTATTAAATACTTGGTCTAAGGTTAAAAGATAGGGCACATCCTTACTTTTGAACAATGACTTAAATAAGGAAATTTTAGTTTTGTACATCATCGCAAATGTATAACTTATTTATTCATATAAACAATTTATTTAGGTAATAAAAAATATCTATCCCCTCCACTATGACCTTCAACAATATTAGAATACCCTTTGTTCTTACAATAACTTTTCAAAACAAGGTTAATTTTTTTAGGGCTTAAAACGCTAAAAGATTTATTTAAACTTTTTACATTTTTTACAAAAGATGCTTTTATAATACGCTTTCCTCTTTCTAATGAATCAATATAATTAAAAAGGTCTTCATAGTAAGCATTCTCTATAAAAAAGGTTTTATCTTTTGAAAAGTTGAAAGCCATTCCCTCAACAATATTAGAATCTTTGCCATAATATCCATTAACTATTGCCCCTTTGTTTGTATTTATAAAATCAACTACTTTGTTTTTATCTAATTTAAACCACTCGCCAGTTTTTCTTTTGGATTGGTATTTGTTATGCAATTTTTTTTCTAAATCTATAAAATCTTCACAATAAAAATAACCTACCAAAAAAACCCCGTTACTAAACCCAGTTTTAAATTGCTTAATTCTTTTATCTAAGTTTATACTATACCCTATTTTTATTAATTCATAGTTTTCATTCCCAGCTATAAAATAAACATATCCTTTTGCTTTTGTTTTAATGTTTAAAATTTGACAACTTGTCAATTCATACCATTCATCGTTAAATAGATTAACTGTTTGTTTTCTTAAAATTTTTTCTACAATATTCATTTATTTTTTTTATATGGTACGAATATAACGCATTTGTACAATAGCAATGTGTTTTTTTTATAAATAATCTGTAAAATATTAAAACGTTTTTATTAACTCCTTACTAATCAGTATATTTAAAGATTTAGGACACATTGAAAAGTTAAAAAGGGGGTATACCCTAAATTAAAAACACTTAAAACAACGGGGTATAAGGAAACGCCCCCTTAAATCCAAAACTAATTTTATTTTTATCTTGTATATTAATTATATGCGTATATATTCGCATTACATTATTAGAAACGAACAAAGAAAATGAACGCAAAAATCTACACAAAATCAAACTACAGAAACTTAAACGGAACTATTTTAAATGTACTAGAAATAGTAAAAAATAGAGTTACTTGCAAGGTATGGCACGAAGAGTGTGACGCGTTTATTACTACAGATTTTACGAAAAGCGAAGTAGTATTATTACGTTAATTTTTCTTCAATCAATATAGGGAGCGTAACAACTCCCCTTTAATTAAAATAAAAATATGAAATTAACAATTGCGGAAAGCGTTACAATTAGAGTATTATTAAAAGATAGTATTCAAGATTATAAAGAAAGGGCTAAATTATTTAGTACTGATGTAGATGATGATCTTGATTATTTAATGTACTTTACTATGAGAATAAAAGAACTACAAGAAATATATAATAAAATAGAAAATGAAATTTGAAAAACAAATAAGTCCTGAACTTAGGAACATTCTAAAGGCCTGCACTACCGTTAAACAACGTGAAGATGTTGCAAGCGTCAATGGAATGTCATTGCACACATTTAACGCAATGGTCAACGGCCAGCGGTCTATTACAGAAAGCACAAAGCAAAGTTTAATTGATTTGGTTAGCCTATCATTAGATAATGCAAAGTCATTTAATTTATCTTTAACAGAATATTACTTAAAATTAATTTAAAATTATGTCAATTACAGCAACAACAAACAGCACAAAAAAGAACTTTGAACCCATTGAAGCCGGATCATATCCCGCTAGATGTTATTCAATGATTGAAATGGGAACCAATCAAGAAACTTATCAAGGAGTAGATAAGATGGTTAACAAAGTCCGCATCACCTGGGAGCTACCAACCGAAATGCAAATATTTAAAGAGGAGCGTGGACCGGAGCCGCGTGTTATCTCAAAGGAGTTTTCACTATCTATGCACGAAAAAGCAAACCTACGTGGCTTTCTTGAAAGCTGGCGTGGTAAGTCATTTACCGACAATGAAGCAAAGGCCTTTGATGTTACCAACCTTTTAGGTGTGCCTTGCTTGCTAAGCATTACGCACAAAACCGCAGCCAATGGCAATACGTATGCAAATATTAGTAGTGTATCATTGTTGCCAAAGGGTATGGAGTGCCCGGAGATGATAAACGAAAGACAAGAACTTTCTTTTGACAATTTCAAAAAAGAACTATTTGAAAGTCTGCCTGATTTCATAAAAGAAAAAATCCAGACTTCTCAAGAATATCAATCAAGAAATAATGAAAGCAATAATGATTTACCATTTTAAAGAGATAGCAATTCAAGCAATTCAAGGGGCAACTGACCCCTTGATTGCCTATGCTGAACTAAAGGGATACAAGCAGGAATTAGATCAAGCCATTAAAGACCTAGAGCCAGTTGCTTTAGATGAGAGTGAGAAATATGGCAAATCATTTGAGTTGCACGGGATAAGGTTTGAACGCCGCAACGGTGCCACCCGTTATGACTTCAAGCACTTGGACAAATGGCAGCAACTCAATTCCGCTTTAAAGGACTTTGAAAAAAATAGCAAACATTCATTAGCAGCGGCAAAGTATGGGGGGAATTATATTGATGAGAACGGTGAAGAGATACCAGTTCCGCACGTGACGTTTAACAAAGATAGTCTGATAGTCAAATGAGAACACCACTAGAAAGGTTATTGGAATGGGTGCGGCACAATATGCCAATGGATATTGATGTGTGTTTACTATTGGAAGCTAAAATTAAAGAGATGATAAAAGATGATAAGAGAGAGAATTAACAAAAGAGCTGGATTAATTGCCCAACTTGAGGAATGGCAGAAAATAGATTTGAATGCACTTGGTGAGTCTGAGCCTATCCCATTGACAAAGGAAATAATATTGAAAGGAGTTTTGAAGTGTTGCCGCAGAGATTTTGATAGCGTATTCTGGAGACATGCCGCCAGCGGCAAAGTAAACCAACTTGCCCCAAACGTAAAGATAAGACAAATGTACTTTTACATCTGCCAAAAATTAATGCACCTATCTTTAAAAGAAACCGGAAGAGTAACGGTTAGAGGTAAGCTATTCCAGCTATATGATCATTCAACGGTCATCCACGCTGTAAGGGCACATGAAAATAGAATTGAATGTTACAAGTCAGAAAAGAAATTAAGTGATTCGGTAATTCAATATCTAAGATTGTAATGAGGTTATTTTTATTTTTTCCATTGTTGATTAACTACGCCACTTCATCATTTGAAGTGGTTATAGTTAAAACTACACCAACAATTCAAGATAGCTTGATAGACGCTATAATTCACGTTGAAAGCCGTGGTGATAGTATGGCATACAATGCTGGAGAAGATGCGGTAGGCGTGCTACAAATACGCCCTATCATGATGCGAGAGGTTAACCGGTTACTCGGCTATAATAAATATACGTTAAAAGATCGCTGGAGTAAAAGCAAATCCATTGAAATGTTTAATGTTATTAAGGCCCACACAACTAACCCAACAAATGAAAGGTTGGCCCGTAATTGGAACGGCGGTTGGAATGGATATAAGAAAAAAAGCACACTAAAATATTGGCAAAAAGTCAAGACACAATTATGAACGATATACAACCCGAGGTTTTACTTCACTTGCTTTGCTTTCAAGCGGCTGAATTATCTGAGGAACTAGATACAACCGCCGCACTTAAAAAGAGCCTAAGAACGCTCCGCAATTTCACCAAAGATTGGGTGCGGGAATTTGAGCAAACAGAAACTGGTAGCGAATACCAAGCCAGGTGCATCCACAATTTCAATGTGGTTTTAAATGCTTGCACAAAAGATATACTACTCACACCAATAGGGGAATTTGAAGTAAAAAAATGAAATATCCATTAATCACCATTATCTTATTTTTAGTATTGAACGCCATTGGTTTGTTTATAATGCTAAAGAATCCCGTTTATGAACCCCCACATCATGAGCCGAACATAATAGAGCTAACTAATACAGATACACTATATTTGGAAATAGAAGTTTTAAAATTAAAATCAGATACTATTAAAGTAATTTATGAAACAAAAATTAATAACTATCGGGCTGCTCCTACTAATCAACGGGTACAGCTATTCTCAAAACGTATTGATAGATGAAGAAACTGGTGATACTTTGGTTACTATTACCATTAGTCAGATGGATGGTATATACGTTGAACTTTTGCAGAAGGATTCTCTTTCCGGACAAGCCATAATAAACGCTTCTAAGGAAGTAAAATACCTTCAGTTAATAGATAGTGCCAAAGTAGACCTAAAAAGTTCACAGACAGCCTTAAAAAGCCTTTCACAAAACAACCAAAAACAAAAGGTAAAATTAACTAGAACCCGTCAATCTTTATTGTTAGCCGTTGGAATCATTATTTTACAAATTATATTATAAATACTTTGTATTGTAAAATTATACATTAGATTTGTAGTATGATAAAAACGAAAGAAATAGAAGAAGTAGTTATTGGGAGCGTAGTAGAGTATAACGGCTTAGACGCTACCGTAAAAGATGTATCTAAGGAATATAACACAGTTCAGCTAAGCACTTACACGGATAGAGATTTGATTTGGGTAGGTTTAAGAAGTTTAGGATAAAAGTCTCACAGTATTCGTACAGAGCAAAACGGGGAGCGTAACAACTCCCCTTTAATTAAAATAAAAATATGACAAAAATAAATATAAAATTTTTAGCTTTTAGTATTGCTTTTTTCACCGTTGCGTTAATGGTGATTAGCGGAGTGCTGCAAAATTACATAAACTTTCAAAGCATAGATAATGAAATTGCTTTTACATTTGTTGCCTTATTTGGCGGGGTAGCTTTTTTATTCGGCCTTAAAAAAGATGATTAAATACTCAACAAGAATAGTATTGTTGTTTAAAAACATAGTAATAAAAATACCTATAAATAGAAAAGGGTATCTACAAGGATTGAACGAGAATAATATTTGGAATAAATACAATAGCATCGCACCACTAGCAGAGTTGAAATGGGTATGTATGGGTATTGTATGTCAGAAGAGATACAATGAAGCTACATTTATATTGGACTCACAAGTTAAAGAAATAAAAGGATTGATTCCTGAATTTAACTTTGACAATTGCGATCTTTATAAACGTAGTAACTGGGGGATAGATGGCAATAGATACGTATTGCTAGACTATGGAGTCAATGAATACATCGCAAGTTTATATTAAAACAAATGTGTAAACCTTGCAATCTGTCCGTGCTGCTTAGAATGTAGAAATCCCTCAATGGCTTTCGGTGCGTGCTGGTATCCGTTTCTATGGTGCCATGAATCTGTCCCGCTTGGAGACCTTAAACTTTCAACCGTTACACCTTGATAATCCTTTGAAGTCTTATGATGCACGTGATGCGTGTACACGTACCGGTGTTTTGTTGCGGCCCAGTCTTCGGCTTCAACGGCCATCAATAGCGGTAAGTCATTGGCCTTTGCTCCGTCTCCGTGAGTGGTCCCTATTAAGGAAGTTCCATAAGCATAGTATTTCCGGTGTGCAATAGAGCAATCAAAGGTGATATTACTATTTTTTCTAAACCATGTTTGGATTACATCGGCTAAGAAAAACCCGCTTTGGTAATCGTGGTTTGATGGGTTGAAGTGGAATACAACATCAGCAACGGGCAGCAACATCTCCAGCACATCCACATAAATTTGCTTTGCTTTTAAAAAGTTGCTGTACCACATACCATCCGTATCTTGTGGAGTCCCGCTTGTAGTTTGCCGCTTTGGAGAATCAATATGCAAAATATCGTTGCCACCAATGAATAATATTTTATCTATGTTATACCCTTGGGATTTGTCAATAATGCCTTGTACCCCCTCTAAAACGCGTTTTACGGCAATGTTAGTATCATAGTCCTCACCCGTCTCAAATGCTTCACACAATTTGCCTATGTGTACGTCAGCGGGATCAATGACTAATAAATGCCCATCCTTTGACTTTTTGCGTTTTATCTTTGGATACTTTGGGCTGTATCCTTTTAAGTCTTTTATCAGTTTTTCGCGGATCTTATCATAAGATACCGCCCCTTCGTAATCTGGGTTTGTAAAAAATAAAGATGTGTCTTTTGTTTTAACCCACCCATGTTTGACTGATTTGGTTGGCACCCCAGCATTGTCACAATAGTTATCTATCTTTGATTTGTGCAAGCCATACCGCTCTTTAATTGTTAACGGAGCCTTGCCAATTATAGGGCTTAATCTAATGAAGTAGTCTTTTCGGCTTTCGTGTTCGCCTTGTGGGTGAGTGTTAAATGCGTCTAAATATATATTATTCTCCATATTCTTTGTTTACGTCGAAACTTGGGCACGCTTTATTGCCGAACTCATTGTGGCCGTGTACTGTCAATGTACCGTATTTTGCTTTAAGATCGGATATTAAACACCTCAACCCCTCTTTCTGTGCGTCTGTCCTTGTGTCTTTTGGATGCTCCATATTTGCATCCATTCCACCTACATAACAGATGCCAATGCTGCCAACATTCTCACCTCTTGTATGTGCTCCTATGCTATCAATGTGGCGGCCCATATTAACAGAGCCATCTAATTCAATGACGTAGTGATATCCGTTGTCACTCCAACCCCTATTCAAATGCCATTGGCGGATTGTTTCGGTTTTTACATCTCGGCCTTCTGGAGTGGCTGAGCAATGGATAATAATTTTATCAATTTTTCGCATAATTAAAATGAACCGTCACTATGAATAAGTACAAAGTTAATGTATTATAATTAACATTGTTATCCGGAGCGATGTACTCCCAGCCCAAAGCAAAACGATCATGCGGGAAATGGAATGCTAGCGTGACACTCCAACTCACTAAAATTGCTTTTTAACGTCTTTTAATTTTGCAATTATTGCCTTGATCTTATCTATAAACGAATAGCCTTTTACTTTTACAAACGACTCATCCATAGATTTCACCTCAATAGATAGCAATACTAGGGCTATTATTTTCGTAGATATAAACTCTACACTAATCACGCTCAGAGTTAGTGCGTTTATTATAAAGACATCAGAAGCATATATTAGCATAACCGCAGCCACATAGCTGACTAGTTTAGGAACTAAGCCATTGCGGAATATCTTGCTGGTTATTTCTTCGCCAGTTTTCTTAGCTTTCCATAAACCAAAACAAGTATCTAAAATAGTAGCCAAAGCCACCATCAGAATAATGCCCTTTATCGGAGCAAAGAACAAAACCAAAGTAGTTAATATAGTACTAAGATATATCTTCATCAGGAATCACGCAATAAGGGCTATCAGGGTTTGCAACGCAGTACCCTTTAAGATAAAGCGAATCATCTCCAGCGAAAGTGTGAACTCCTAATGGATCAGGCCATACGATATAAGCGTCTAAGCTATCTACGGGCTCGTTTAAGAGCATATCTACCGCAAACATAGTACTTAGGTCAGTACATACGGGTTCTTCTCCCTCGCTCCAAGCAAAGCATATATGTCCAATCTCGACAACTGCGTTTATCTCAGGTATTAAAGTTTCGTTTCCCTCTCCATCTTCGCTGTAAAGAGTTGGTCTAATGGTTGCCCATTGCTCGTCTGTAAATTCGTATTTATTAAATATCATATTGTTGTTAGTGTTGCTAGTTCTGTGTTGGTTAGTGCTGTTTTAAAAATTTGTAGGTTTTGAACGTTGCCACTTATAACCTCTCCACCATTGTATCTGCTGCCTAAATTAATCTTAAATAAATTTAATGCAGTAATAGTATTAGTGTCGCTTCCTATTTGAACGCCATTTACATAAAAAGAATGTCTCCCCGAAGAATATGCAAACGCACATTTGTAAGTAGTGTCTGCATCTGCTGTAGATGTAGAAATTGCAGTAGTCGTGTCAGTCGGGGAAAGTCTAAAAGCTGTTAGGACAGAACTTGACAGTATTAGACCTAATCTATCAGAAGAAGAGTCGTCTGATATATCAAGAATAGTCTGATTTCCTAAATTGCTGTCTAGTTTAATCTCAACAAAATAAGTCCCCTCAGTTTGTCCTATCACATCACTCAATCCAGTAGTTGCACTTGTATCAGCCAATCTCGTCGCCGTAGTGCCTGAGGTTGGGATGTATGAGGTGGGGTAAGAGCCTAGTTCTACTTGGGCTCCGTAAGCGTATATACCGCTTGTCCCGTCTCCTAAGTATGCCGCAGCCCTCGTTGATGTCGCAGTTAATTTAGGGCAGTATGTACTATTAAAATTGCCCGTAGTGGTTTTAGTGGCAGTAAATGAGCATTTGTACCACCCATTTGATATAAAAGTAATAGAAGCGTCTAAATATGTACCCGACCCTAAAACTCCATTTTCTAAGTCAAAATTGCAATATGTATTTCCTTCGTCAAATGTTGCACCTCCGAAAAGAAGTTGTACGACATCTCTTTCCCCTTTTTTAAAGAACCCCGAAATAGTGTATATACTCCCCGCAGTACCCGAGATTGCTGTATATATTTGATGGTTAATATTAGTGCTACCTTCTGTAAATTTAGACGCAGTCAAATCGCCGCTTGGGCTTGTAAATCCATCTGTAACCGTTATACTGCTCTTGCTCCAATAGCTTTGACTAAAATCCTCACTATAAGTAACCAAATTTGTTCTCTGAGGTTCTAACAATAAAGACCCGTTTGAATTGTTTAGATAGTCAACTCTCGGTACGTTTAAACGAGTCGTAGTAGGGTAGTATGTTTTAGCGGTAGAGCCTGAGTTTAGTTGGGCTCCCCAAATATAAACAGACCCCGAGCCTAAAGTCGATGCTCTTTGGATGTAAGGTCTTGCACTTGCACACCCCGTAGGTGTAGTAAAGCTATAAGTTACCCTTGTCCATTCACTTGTTACCGAGTAAGCAACGTCTATAGCTATAAAAGACGCATTACTTTCATCGTAAATTGCGAGCTTATTATTAGCTGAGTCTATGTCTTGAATGTAGAAACTAAAAGTATATTCAGTATTTGGCACAACGGACACACCACTTTGATACAAAGAACCGTTTGACCCTATATTTAACTTGTCGGCTGTTAAGTCTCCGTTCGGAGATGTAGCAGCATTAGATGTTACAGTAGAGCTACTTTTGCTCCATCCCGCATTGTCAAACTGCTCAGAATAAGTAACTAAATTATACGGCACTTCCTCTATCAGCCCGTCAGCGTTTACTATAGTACCCGAACTTGCTCTTGAAAATGTTAGCTCATCAGCATAAAAGTTATTATTTGCCTTGTGGTATGCTAAAAGGTTACCAGACTTTCCAGCCCAATTCCCGTTTCCTAATTGTAAACTTGGTTCTGCCATAATTATAATATTGTATATCCGTAGAAGGTTGCTAATGAGTTAAATGTTTGGTGTACTGCTCCCGTTAAGTCAGCGAGTTCATCGTCTGTGAGTGCTGAAGGGAAGACCATAAGGTTTTGGACGTTGCCGAAGAATGGATTGACGCCCGTACCTCTGTTATAACTTAAGTTTGTTAATGTAGATGCCGAGAATGTCAAACCGCTTGAGTCTGTCAATACTTCTACACCATTAACCCAAAGAGCGAAGTCATTTAGTTTATATTTTAAAGCTATTTTATTTAAATCAGTTTGCGTAATTGCAGACAGACCCGAAGCTTGAGTAGAACCGCCTACAACTACATTATACTCTATATTTGCACTAGCGTTTGATAACGATATCCTAACATAGTTAGAGCTTGTGCCGTCGTTGATACTTATATCTCTGCTCGTTCCGTCATCCGCTAACGCACTAATCTCCGCATACAATACCCCCTCTGTGCTATTTATCACACTACTAAGCCCCGTCTTACTTGCAGCGTCTGCTATACGAGTGGTAGAAGTTCCGCTCGTTGGGATGTATGAAGTTGGGTATGAGCCTTCTTCTACTTGGAATCCAAATCCGTAGTTATAACTTCCTATTGTAGCATTTGTTCCAGCGTATCCGTGATTAGATAAAGAGCCAGTATAAACTCTTAAAGTTGTTGCACTTCCAGCATAAGTAAAAGTTCCAGAAACCCTATACCATCCATTACCATAATCTTTTATAGCCAAGTTAGAAGTACCCGAACCACTCGTTCCAAAAACTCCATTTTGTATATCTACATTTACATATAGTGTGTTCGCGGAAGCGTTTAGTATTTGATACCATTGATTATTCCCATACTTTAAAAACACACTAAAAGTTGATGTGTCGGCAAATGCGATGTTTAAAGTTCTTACGTGAGCATTTGATGTGGAGGTTGTAGTTGATTTATAAGCGTTCTGCGTTCCGTCTGGAGAAGTGGCATTATTATAGACCAAGTTCATATTTGCAGTACTAGAAGCACCAGAGTTACTATTAATAATCAAATTCGTCCTCTGAGGCTCCAAAAGAAGCGACCCGCATCCGTTAGAGTAGTCTATGCGTGGGATGTTTGAGGTGATTACTTCTTTAACGCTTGCGTTGTCGATTGATACGTTTAAACCCGTATAAGAACCCGTAGTTTGAAACCACAAGTACCCATTAGAAGGCATTGTAAAAGTAGCCTCAAATTTGCCGTCTACTATTTGCGATGTTAATATCGGAGTTACTGCCCCTCCCGAAAACCTATAAGCAAAAACCCCACTAATAGATAAAGTCTCAATGTCAACTTGAAGTTTATATTTCTTGCCTGAGGTTAAAAAATTAGTTCCTTGTGATGTTAATTGACTGTATTGAGAAGCACTTGTTATAGATGCCTTTCCGCCGCTTATTGCAAAATCTCCTACTAAAGACCAACCCGTCCCACTTGCAAAATCTCCATTAGTAACTTCTTCACTCCCAAGAATAGAAGCCGTCTCTATCAACCCTTCAGCGTTCACTCTTGTAGCTGAACTAGCTCTTGAGAAGGTTAAATCTCCATTGTTTAACACTTCTTTAACGCTTACGTTTGATATTGAGCCTATAAAGCTAGGATTTGCAGTTATTGTGAATCTGTCATTTGTAGATACTGCCGTTATGTATACTGTATGATTTTTACTTGTAGTAATAGGGCTAAAATCATAACCACTTGCAACTTCTACATTTGAAATTTGCCCACTTGTTACAATTATATCAAAATTAACCTTATATGTTTTACCTACTACAAAATCAATAACAGCCCCAAGAACGCCGTTTTGTTGCACTAAAGTTGAGTTGGCGGTCTGTGTGCCATCACAATTAGCAGCACCTCCGCTTATACTCCATCCCGTACCTTTAGTCCAATTGCTGTCAGTTGCAAAATCACCATTAGTAATTTGCTCAGCCCCATATGAAGGAACGGGCTTCTGAGCATATATTTTACTCTCTTTGTACCCACTTGGGTAGGCTATTAAACTAGCGTCATCGTATAAACTCATTATGATATCTTATTTAAAAATCGAACTAAGCAAGTATTGTTTTCATAAACACCGCCGTCTGCAATCACACGTAGCTTGTAAGCTAATGCGATCACTTGCCCAGGTGTGTCGGTGTCAATCTTGCTGTATTGGAAACCGTACCCGTACATACTACCCTCTAATTAATAATACAGATCCACTAGCAACCACAACGCTTTTAAACGCCTTATCACCCTTTGGTCCTAATATCATACCCTTAGTTATTGTCTTGCCGCTCACGCCCCATTCTGCCACTACATCGGTATCATCTTGATCCGTTAATGTAGTAAATACTGCGTCCTCGTTTACCACCAAAAATTGGTAGTTATCTGATGAAGTAGCTGCAACGGTTCCATCCGTATACTTGCCGCCGTCCATTCCTACTAAATTATCTAAAGTTATTGCCATTTTTTTTATTTGTTAATTTTTTTAAACCCACGCACTTCCGTTGTAAAAATTGGTTGTGCTTGTAGTGGTGTTGAATATCATCAGCCCAGGGTTTGGCGAAGAAATCGCATCTCTTTCTGTGGTAGTCACATTCAAAAGTTGTCCATCGCCAGTATTGGTTCCACTTGTGTTCAATAGTCTTGCTTTACTTGCACTATCGAATGATATCTTTAAGGTATTGGCTAGAATATCTTGAATATTATTTGCAACAATATAAACCAAGCCGCCTGGATCGCCACCAGAAGGGGGTGAGGTCACCATACCTTCCAACTGAGTGAGACCAATTATAGTTTTTAAATCTGCTTTTGTGATCTTGCCATTATCAGATGCTGAAAGACCTACCAATTCAGTAAAATCCGTTACCGCTGTAAATTCTGAAAATTTTATACTCATTTTATTCTTTTGTTATGCTTACGCTTGCTTCTGTTATTAAAAAAGCACCCGATTCTGAAACTACAAAACCAGATGGTTTTACTTTGCTTTGTCTTATTGAATATTCCATAATCACCCTTGCACATTGGCTGGTGTTATCAAATAATATTTCTTGATTGCTAAACAATGTTTGCCTAATATCTTTGCCGTTTACCGTGCCTTTGTACCTATGCAAAATTGTTTCTATTGCATCGGCTATATTTGACGCTTCCAAAAATCCAGCGTTGCCATCTTTGCCCTTTGATGCGTATATATTTATCTCAACATCATGATTGATAATTGAATACCCATCTTTAAAGTTCTCCGGTGTTCCACTTTCTGTGATTATTACACGCGGGAATAAGTCTTCTTGTGCAGAAATTCCATAGTTCAGTTGTGCAACTAAACTAGTCACCGCCGAAACATTGAGCAAAGAATATACAACATCACCAATCATTTAGTGCAAATTAAATCAATAAGCAAATTAATTGTATGTAAATAATTTTACCTTTTTGATTGTTTAGCGGTTTTTGATGCGTTGCAACTTTTGCAAAGTGCTTGAAAATTATTGGTATCCCATTTATCACCGCCCTCAGATACTGGCCTGATGTGATCCGTATAATATGATGGCTGTGTACATTGTTCCACCTCACAAACGGGGTTTGTCATTTTGTAAGCAATTGACAATTTTCGCCAAGCCTGGGTATTGTAGAATTTTAAATCTTCTTGGTCTTTGAGCCAATTAGTTTTTTCTTTTCTAGGGTTGTATTCCTTAATGGAATGCACCCGCTTTGGCATTGTTGGCATTATGGGTTATACTGAGAACCGTGATGTCTGTATAATAATTCGCCATCTCTTACATAAATATTCCGCCCAATAAATCGAATTTCTCCATGTCTCATATCCTCTAGCGTTGTCGGTGCTGTGGTTACGTATGTTGTTTGCAAGGTGTCAAATCTTATCTTTTCAGCAAAATACATTTGTTTATAACCGTAAACTATTGTCACTCCAGCGGGTATATCAAAATCTACCACTTTGCTATTTATACTAATAGCTGTGTCAAATTCTAACATATCCGCATCACATACCACAGTCAATAAAGTTTCTTTTGTGTCTTCGTATATTAGCCTAAAAGTATCCCCTCTTTTTATTTTAGTAAAGTCTGAAATATCACAAGGTATTGATGTAATTGTGGCCGCTAATATTTCTTCTGTGAGAAATCCTAAACTTTCCTTTTCTTGAAAATAGTTTATCATCATGGTCTCACCTTGTCCCTCTCCAGTAATTGGTTTGCCTAAATCTATATTTGAGGTCAAACCGGCTCTAGCTGTTATCACTTCAAACCACATTCCATCATTCTCATCAAATGTATAATCCTTTCGCATATTCATGCACGCAAATGTTTTATCATTATATTGAATGGTTTGGATAGGGTAATAATCCCCGTCAAATTTGCCCATATACTTTTGCAACGGTTTAAATTGCAAACTCATTGCCTCGGCTACTCTTAACGCTGAAAGTGACATATTATCATCAAAATCACCATCCCACAAATTCACTTCTTCCAAGTTTACAGATCCAGCACCTAAGTAATTTGTGTTCACGCTTAGTGTATTGGTGCTTATTAAATTGTTTCCCTCGTTTATTATTAATTGGCCTAGATCTAAATCTTTAGTGAATGCGGTTGATGTGTTATCAATATAAATTTCTTCACTTCCTTGGCTTCTATCCGTAGGTGAAAATATTTCTAACTCTTTTGTCAAAAATAATGTGTGGTAAGCGGGTACTGAACTGCCAGTTAGTTTAGTTATTACAAACTCTATTTTTACTTCAGCATTGTCCATATCAAATGGTATTACTGGGGTTACCCATTGTATTTTTCGCCAATCTAAATCTCGACTATCTATTGTTTTATTCCAGTATTCTTTAACGGTAGGAACTGAGCCCCAATAAGGAGCAACACCTGACCCACCAGCTAAGAATTTAGTTCCGCTCACAATACTTAGCCGCATTTCTAATTCAAATTTAAAAATCGTCCATCCTAATCCCCCCGCTTGGGTTGCCTTAGTGTCTAATGACACAACAAAAGAATTTCCTACAGACAACCCGCCTACTACGTTTCCAACGTTAAACGATAGTTCAGGGTTTAATAAAGTCGTAGAATTAGGTTCTCTTATTTTAGTATTAGTATCCGTATATAATAAACTATAAGCATCGCTAGGTGTTGCAAATCTTATAGTATCAGCACCAACCGTTTCAATGCTCGCCCTTTTAATACCGTACATATTGCCAAACTTACCCATTGCCATAGGTATAAGATTGCTATTTTTAAACCCATATAGGGCAGTAGTGTAAATATTACTTGTCTTATTAAAATCTCTATATCTAAATGTGCTAGTTGCATCATAGTTTCTTATTTGATGCACCCAATACATACCATCACAATGTATTATTCGAGCCCCAAATAATTCTAAAATACCTTTCAAAGATTCTCTGCCCGTCTTAAATCTTGTTTCACTTTCACCTTCCTTTTGTAGTAGTAGATTTTCCGGCATATAGGAATAGTCTAAGATAGAAGAAGTCAAATTTATCCCAGCAATGTCAGGTGTTGAATATTCAATACTGTCTCTTATGTACGTTTCACTTGCTCCCCAAAATTGAGATAATCCGTTTAAATCTAAAATATTTTTTATTATGACAATAACTTTAGATAAGTTCAATGAGTTTATATCACCCTCATAAAATACATCCCTTATTCTATCAATACCGTCTATTGCTTTGAAAGTGTACGGTCTTGGTTTGGATACATTATCCCATTCAATTAAATCAGCAACAATATTGCCCGCCCATTCTAATTCATATACACTAGATACTTCTCTATAAACTACGAGCCGCATATCGTCGTCATTTATAGTAAGATAAAAATCTAAAAATCTGTCAAAATAAGCATCTCTATTTGCAAAGATTATTGTTGTGCTGCTAGTCATTAATGAAGAAATAATAATATCATCTTCATTTTTCCATTCAGTTTCTAAACCTTGTATTCTTGGACTAAACGAAGGAACAAAACTAGCCGCATCACTTACGTCATTTTTAATGATTGTTTGATCGCTATAAACTGCATCTGCTAGCGTTATTTCTGTCCTATCTTCACTAACGTTATAAGTAAAAGAAACAACCGTGTCAGTTTCACCTAAAAACTCTTTTAGACAATCCTCATTTTCAAAGGTTCCACCGTCTGCCAATACTCTAGCTTTATATGCCGCAGAAATATTTGTTGTTCCAAACGTTAATGCTTGGTTATTTTGTAAGTAGTCGCCCCAATCATAAGCTAAGTAAAAAACACTACCAGCCCCGCCAATAATCGGTGCGTTTAAACCTATATAACTTTCACTATGTAACTCTGCTTTATAGTTTATTCCGTCGTTACTTATAATCGTGCTACTAAAATACTTCATTATCTGCCAAAGGCTCTTTCTCTTTTTTGTGTGATTATCATATCTCTACCCGATAAGGTTATATTGTTCTCAAATGAATATCCGTTATCTTTATTATTAAAAGCCGATCCGCTACCGCTGTAAGATGGAGACGGTGCTGATGACCCACTATCAACACCTTTTTTACTTAAAGTTGAGATGGCTGCACCCGCTGCCACTAATGCAACACCGCCAATAATGGCAGCCGCTGGATTCATTGTAGCAATTGACGCTTTTAATAGTGTTTGTGCAATACCCATTGCAATCATAGCTTCACCGAACTGGCCCATGAACTTGCCGATGGAATCAAGCAACCCACGTCCAAAGTCTGCAACGGTCATATCTCCGCCGGCCATCACATCCCCAATAAATTGGCCCAAAGATACAAGCCCCTCAGTAACTAAGTTCTGCAAACCATTATTCAAAGCCGCCCCCATTTCTCTACCTATTTCTTGGGCTTTGATTTGTGCCGTAGTTGCAAAACTGCCTAATTTCTCAATAACTTCATTAAATCCGTCTTTATTTACTTTTACATCAATCTCTATTGGCTCTACTTTTACCAAGTCATTAGGGTTACCAATGTTTAATTTACTGAAATCTACTGTAGGCATAGGAACTACCATACCATCCAAAGAATCCTCAATATCTTTTACTATTTTTTTAGGTGGTGTTAGTTTTGGTATTGTTACCTCTCCCGCTTTGTTTAGGTCTTCATCTAAAGTTGAAAATAGCGTTTCTAATTCGGTTAATGTTGTTTTTGTTTCATTGATACTAGATGTGTAAGCATCAACTTGTGCTTGCATTCTTTTAATTGAGTTTAATTGAACGCTCATCCTATCACCGCTTTTGCCTCGTGTAGCACTTATAGCCCTTTCAATTTTACCTTCTAATTTTACAGCAAGTACCTTTTTTAACGCTTCAAATTCTTGTAAATCTGCCTTTGTTTTCTTTATTGTTGCCTTTGTTTGTTTTATTGTGTTTGCAATTTCTGTTTTACTAAGTTTTTCAGATTGAGATTTTAAGTCATTTATTTTTATAATACTTGTTTCCAAAATATTATTAGCCATTGACAGCCTTCCAACACTTGTTTTTGTTTGTTCCGTTAATTCAATTGAAGGTTCAAGTGCTGCGTTTAAAGCTATCAATGCCCCTACAATTGCAATAATTGACAATGTAATGGGATTTGCTGCAATTACAGACATTGCAATTGAAAGCCCACCAAGTGCAAAAATTAAAGGCCCAATTCCAGCCGCCAATGCTGCAACAATTAAGATTGTTTTTTTTGTACTTTTATCAAGGTTTGCAAACTTCATTGCCATATCTGAAACAAAATTTGCAATTTTACCAATGGCTGGTGCTAATATTTCACCAAAAGAAATTCCCAAACCTTCAGTTGCAGATTTTAGCTTCATCATAGACCCTTCTAGGGTATTATCCATAATTTCAGCCATTCCCTTGGCTGCACCCTCAGAATCTAAAAGTGTATCATTTAACCCTTGTACTTGAGTAATATTCTCAGCTAAAACTAAAGCGGTTGCAGTTGCTCTAGTATCAAAGTATTTTAATGATGTGCTCGCTTTATCAGTAGAACTTGCAATGTCACTTAATGCTTCTTCCATACTAAAGCCATCTTTTGTGGCTTTCAGCATCATGTTTCTAAGCATAGTACCAGCCGTTGACGCTTCTATTCCATTGTTTACAAGTACCCCAAGTTGTGCGGTTGTTTGTTGTAAACTTTGGCCAAGCCCCTTTGCTACTGGTGCAATTGATGACATCGAAACTTGAAACTTATTTAGATCAAGTGCTGAACTTGAAAAGGATTTGGCCATCACATCGGTAACCATCCCCATTTGTGAAGCATCAAGCCCAAATGCCCGAAGCGTACCACCCGCAACCATTGCAGACGTTGCCAAATCTTCACCCGTTGCAAGTGCAAGGTCAAGTGTTGACGCTGTTATTTTCTGGATTTCATCTGATGAAAAACCTAGCTTGGAATAGTTCAGCATCAAATCAGAAACTTCACTAGCTGCAAACCTGGTTGAAATACCAAGATCTTTTGCGGTTTGTGTTAACGCTTCAAAGTCTTTGCCCGTTGCACCACTTATAGCCTTAACCTTGGCCATTGATTGCTCAAAGTCTGCGAAGGTTTTAACAGCTAAACCGCCAAGTGCAACAATTGGAGCGGTCAATGACATTGACATTGACTTGCCCACCGATTGCATTTTCTTACCGGTGCTTTTTAAACTTCTTGTTAAGTTTTGTGAGGACGTGCTAAACGCCTTCATATCAAACCCCGCTCTTATATTGATGCTCTTTTTTGCCATTTTTTTATTTAAACCAGTTCGGTTTTTCTTCTTTTAACCTTTGCAGTTCTTCTTTGCTCCAGCCGTTGCCCTTGGTGCCTTTCGGTGTGCTGATTTTCTCCCATTCAAATTTCATCAAATCGGTAGGGCTTTTCATTCTTTTATTCCCCGCCGCTTTTAACGATACAAATGAAACAAACCTAGCAGCCTCCCAATGTACCCGCTCACTTATTTTCTGGTCCATTTGGTGACCATAGTAAGCATCTAGGATTTCAACCATTGAATAACTTTCTAAGGATGCGGGGCTTTGCTTCAATGCACCCAGGACAAAACCCCGTATCCAATTAATCAAAGGTTGTTTTACTTTTTTGCTTCTGCCTTCAAATTATTCATAGCCGCCATATCTTCTGACATAGCTTCTGTGAACACGTTTAAAAGGCCCATATCATCATCAATTGCATCAATGATAAAATCCTTTGTAACCTTCTCGCCAGCTGCTTGTAAGCCCGCATAAGCAACATCAACGATATCAGCCATTTTAATGTTTTCGCCCATTGCTGAGATGCTTGTGCCACTTTCCTTTTCAAACAATAGTATTGCTTTGAAACCGAATTTAAATTTGTACTCTTTGTTTTTAATTTTAATCATAATTTTTATATATAAAAAAAGGATGGGCAAAAACCCACCCCCTTTATTGTGTACGAACTAAAAAATATCTACTAAACTGCTGTTTTTGTAATTGCCCCCGTTCCTTCTAGTGATACAGAAAAAGTACTTGATTCCTCAAGCCCATCTGTTCTTTCTAATGAAGTGATGTAGCAATCCCCGCTGTATTGCATGTCACCAGTTATATCAGTGGTCCAAGTCACAACAACTTTATCTCTTGCTATGAAAGAAATATATAAATCTTCATAACCATAAGATGCGTCTTCAGCAAAGAAACCCTCAGCCGACCCGCTGAAAGCGATTTGGCCTTCTAGACTCTCTTTCCATCCCGCTGAGTCTTTTGTAGACGCGTCACGTGTTGAGTGATCTAATGTTAAACTATTCGATGTTAAATGTGCAACGGCTACTCCGCCCACTTCTATTTTTGCTAATGTCCCATTCAGGATCCCAGTTGATGGCATATCTTTATTGTTTTATTTTAATGCAAACTTAATTACTTTGCTTTTTTCTTTTTGTAATTTTTTTAACTATTGGCGTCTCTTCGTTATCAGCCGCTATTTGTAAAATGTGTTCCACTTGCTCTTCTTTGGTGTAACCATCGAAATCTTTTGCAACACCTAAATCAATTAATTCTTTTCCAAGTTTATTCGAAACCCTTAATTGTGTTCCTTGTGGTAAGACTCTTCTAGCCACGGCGTGATCTTGTAATAATTCTATTTTCATAACTTTAATGTTTTAGCTTTTTTGTCAATATATTTTTTTAACTGCGTGCTGGCTTGGGTTTGCATCATTACGCCTTTCTGTCTCCAAGTTTTTTGCACAAAGTTTTTGCCCCCGGTTGGGTTTGATTGATGGGTTCCATTTCCGTACTCTATCCACCACGCATAAAATCCATCGTACTTTTTAGCACCACGGCCATATTTTGGACCAACCAAAACATTGGGATATTTCTTAGATGGTGATGTTTTTATTGCAATTGATTTTTTTAAGTTACCTGGATAGTATACATTATTTCTAACCACAATTACATTGTCAGATTCTGGGGCATTTTGCCGCATAGCTTGCATCATTGGCTTAGCTTGACGCCTCAACAACTTGAGTATTTCACTACGTTTCATCTTGTCGCTTGATAGCTTTTTGATTTCACGTGATACCTCTTTTATGCCCTCAATCTTAAAACTCACAATTTTTTTGTAGCTGTTAAAAATAACCCTTCGCGGTCTAGTTCTTGTATTTCAACAATATCATAATAGTTGCTATTGTAAAGCACTCGCATAGACTCATTTATTCCATCAAAGAACCGTATTTTAAACCGGACTTTATTTGTTGCCGTTATCTGATCCGCTTCTACTTTCTCACTCCCAGACACCTTTTTTATTGATGCAAAAGCCGTGTGAAAAGTAGACCAACTTGATGTATATTCACCAATAGAATTGGTTGAAAACGTTTGGCTTTCAATTACAATTTTTCTATCTAACCGGCCAATATTCATCATATCTCTGTTCTTTGGCTAACTAATGAAATTTGGTATTGTGTACCTCTACTTAATTGCTTAACGCTTCCAATGATTTCATTTTGTCGCATTTCAAACATATCAGCAACCATCATTCTAAGTGCTTGTTTTACCATTGCATCACTATTTGCTAGTGTTGTAATTTCAATATCAATTGGCCAATCCCTATCATTTAAGTTTGGTGCATTGTCTAAAATTTCAATATAGGAATATAATCCGTTATTCCAAGTATATTTTGATGGATCTAGCAAAGTCCTAGTATTGGCTGCATTATAGTAATATATTGCCACCGTGTCAACCGGTGCAACATCAACCCTAAAATCTTGCCACATATCCATATAGCCAGTAACAGCACCCTTCACAAGAATAGCCGCTTCATTGTATAGCATTACGTGTGATGACGCAATATAATCATTTATTAAATCATCAAATGAATCATCTAAAATGTTTAAATGTCTTTTGGCTTCTGTTAATGTCAAAGCCCAATTTTCTACCGGTGTGTAGCTTGTTATTTTTTTATTTCTTATCATCACATCAAAAAAAAAGGATGGGCAAAACCCACCCTTTTTCAATATATAAAATTAAATTAAAATTACCCGAAAGTTCCTACGCTGATAGCTGCATCTTGTACAAGTGCTGCATCCCAATAAGAGTTTAAGATAAGTCTGTTGGTTCCCTTTATAGCTTGCGTGTAAGGATCCATTAATATTTCAACTCCACCAAATTGTGCGATTTGAACTTTACTCCAATCTCCATAATAAACGGCTGGGTTTGTGATGTCTGCAATTTGATTGCTAAACTTAGACATAACACCCATTATCATTTCGTTTATGATTAGTGGATTAACACCAGAAACTTGTGCTGCTGTATATACTTCAGTAAACAAATCATTTGATATTGCAAAACCAAGGTTTCCACGGTTGTGGTTGTTTGATTGTACTTCCTCAACAAGTGCCATCATCAAATCTGTGATGTCTGCATTTGTTACGGCTGTTTTCCCGTCACCTAAGTAAGCATACGATCCATTTGCTGAATCATCAGTAAATAGTGCATACTCAACTTTTGCTCCAACTGCTTGTGCGATTGAATTTCTCAAAGCACCTTCGATAGATTCGTTAGCTTGCATAGCTGCTTGCTTACTAAAATCTACATATGCTGCAAGTCTCTTAGGTGCTAAATCTTTCTTGCTCATTGCTGAACCGCCATCTATTGCATCAGAAACTTCAGTTTCCCATTGTGTTGTTACCGCTCCAAGTATTGGAATGCGTTGGTCAGTTGTAGAACTTACACGTGTAACACCAAGATCATCAAGGATTGTGTTTGCATAAACTGCATCAACAAAACTTTGAGCCTCAACTCCAGTTGTACCGTTCTCAGTTATAACCGCTCTGTTTAATACCATTGATGGTATCACAATACCGTTTGAAGAACGACCAATTGCAGCCATTTCTCTTTCACCTTCTTGTGCCATTTCCGCTTCAACTCCTTCAAGTTTGCCGCCAAATGCTGCTCTTACTGCTTTACCAAAAGAAAAGTCTCTTAGTATTTCTTTTTCTTCTTTAGTTTCCGTAGCAACTGGGCTACCACCTAAATTTGCACTTTTCATTCTTATTTCTTCTTGTTTTTCTGTTTTTGGCAATTCCTCAACTAGTCTAGTCAATTCGTCCATGTTAGTATCAAACGACACTTTTTCTTCTTCTGTAAAATCTCTATCTTCAGAAGTAACTAATGTTTCAAGAGTGTCAAGGGTGCTTTTTGCAACACCGATTTCTTCTCTTATTGTTTTGCTGTTTCTCATTTTTTAAAAATTTATTGTTGCAAATATTATTTATAAATTATAAGTATTTTGTAACAATTTTAACTTTGCCAAAGTTTCTTAAATCTGCTTTTGTTGAAAGTCCCATTGTAACTGGCACTTCTTCAACTATTTCTTCAAGCGTTTTTTTAATTTCATCTACCTGGTCTGCACTACGTTTGAAAGCATCACGATTTGACCCCGCTGATACAACTGACCATTCAATCAATTCTTGGCGTGTGAAATATACCGTGTCACGATCTTCACCCTCATTTGAATCGCCGTATCTATATTCATGCGGAATTGCTCCAACTGATGCCATTTTTAAAATACCATCATTCATTTTGTTAAATACTTTGTCAGCAAGTGGATTGTTGCCTTCACGCTCAAAAGTCACCTCACCAATCAAAGCATCTCCATCTTGAAATACTCGTGATGTGCCTATTATGGTGTCTGGATTGTCTCCGCTTACTACGTGATTATATCCAACTATTGGGTTTCTGTTGTAGCTGTCTAATTCCCAACCGGCTAATTTAAACACCGTGCCGTGTCTGTCAACTGATTCAGTTGAAATCACAAACTGGGCCGTTCTGTTTTCTACATCAACCCCTCTACATTCAACTAATCTATCTATTTTGTTCATCTTTTTTATAATATTCTTTTATGTCATCAATTGGAATACGGTTTATTTGAACATATCGTTCATCCCCGCCATCAATGCTATTTCTATCTTCCAATTCAAGCACATCATTAATTGTATATGCTCCAATGTCTGTCATTAATCTATAATACTCTCCTTTGGTTTTTACATCCGTTCGCAGTAAACGATCAACATTGTGCTTAAAGTAGAAAGTTCTTTTTTCGTTTTCTTTTAGTAATTTTCGTCTATACTCTTGCTCAATCTTCTCAATCCAAGATCCAATGCCATAGGTCACAAACTCAATGCCCATATGCTCGATATTTGAAAATGTAGACCCATCCATTTCATTAATCATGAATGAAGGTATGCCCAATATTGTGGCAATCTCATTCTTTTGGAATTTCCTGGTTGCTATAAACTCAGCATCTGCTGGCGGTAGACCAATACGGTGATATTTAGACCCAGCGTCAAGTATAGCCGTGCCACGTGTGCCATTCGGGCCATAATTAGCACTCCATTGTTGGTTTATTGCGTCTTTTGTCTCTGGTTTTAAAGTCCCAGCGTATTCAATATAGCCGTCAATTCTAGTTCCTTTGTTGTAAAAATCTGCACCGTAATCTTGTGCGGCTAGTGAAAGCCCTAAATTTTGCTTATGGATTTGAATAGCTGACAATCCTATTACTGGATCAACCCCAAAACCGCGAAGGTTTATGATATCTCTATCCGCAACAAGTAAAGTTTCAGTTTTATTAGCCGCTAGTTTTATTTCAACTTTCCAAAATATCTCATCATCATATTTCATCGGCTCGCATATCTCGCGGCTGACATTTATTAACGCCGTAGGATTGCCAAAGCTATCACGCTCAATGATTGCCAAACCATTACCGTGGTTTATTGCTGATGTAATTAATATTTGAGTAAAATCAAAGGAAATGCTTTCAAAATTTGCTTCAGCATTTAAAAGGTATTCAACTGGATGGCTAACTATCTCACGCTTGCCGTTGCTCTTTTTAAAAACCTCAATGGGAAGCATTGCAACTGATTCCGATATTCTACGAACACCGGCCCAATATGCTGACAAACCCATTGCAGTAGTTTCAGTTACTGGCGTACGGCCAACCATACCACCAAAGTTTGCGTTTAAAAAACCTTTCTTTTCTGCTAAGAAGGGATTTATCCGTTTAATCTCAAGACCCAAAAATTTCACTATTGCAAAAGTGATTTAAATAAACAAAAATAAAATGTAATAAATTTAACTAAAAAAAAGCCCTTACATTTCTGCAAGGGCTCTTTTGGTCTAGGTTTATAGTTAAAATTTAATTCTGTATTCTTTTGGGTATTTCTTTACGCAAGAACTACCTAAAAAGAAAATACCTTGTGAAACTAAACCCGCTGCATCAAGTTGATCATTTGTAATACTTGCTGGAATCACTCCAGGGCCTTCAATAGTTAGAATCGCGTTTGTTTTGTCTTTCAATGGTTTTGCACAACAAGCACAAGTGTTTTCATCCCATCCGTATTTTTCTACATTGTCATCAAATTTGTCTGATTGAATAAAATCTAACTCTGCATTTAAAATTTGTTCTTTGTTCATTTTTTATATCCTTTATTGTACAACAAAGATAATAGTATAAAGTTACTATACAAGAACTATTTTATTTTATTTATTTTTTTTGTAATTTATTGATTGAAGGGCCTTGAAACTTTGGTAGTTTCGGTGTGGTTTATAGTTTGGTAAATATTTATTTATATCCTTCACCGTTGCATCATAGGCCATTTTACGGATCTTTACCTTTTTCAAATGCTTGTGAAATAAATTATCTATCCCAGCGGTAACCGCTTCAATGATTTCATCAGGCACTTCTATCTCTTTGTTGTTATTATTAGACAATACAACCCGATAACTATCAAAATCTTTGTAGTGTTTAAATTTCGGTGCATATTCTCGCACCATATCAATGGCAGCATCATAAGCATCTTCCGGGGCATTGTGCCTTAACATTTCCAAAAACAACAAATCAAAATTGCGTTTATTGTTTAGTACGTCAAAAATTTTATTTGGTATTATCATAATTTACATAATATAAAGGTTGCCTTCTTCTAGATAACTAACACCACCATCACCGCCATCAAGCCATAAGCCATAAGCCATAATATTGGTAATTAATCCATCAATTTTTTTATTTGGTGTTTTCATATCCTTTTCAAGTTTTATATTGCCCGCTGGATCAGATCTCACCGCGGCATTGCCCGCCATCCATCTCAAAACCGGATTGCCAAAGTGGTTGAATTTTTTACTTTCAATGGCCGCTTGCATTTCTTTTGTTGGTGCGGTCATACTTTTAAACCCTTGGCGAAACTCTACCAAATCAAAACCTTCATCAATCAACTTTGGTGCTATGTGGTGACTATTCCAATTATCATAAGCAATGGTACGGATGTCATATTCCTTTCTCAACTCACCCATTTTGTGAATTATAAAATCATAATCAATGACATTTCCGCTTGTTTCTTCAATCAATCCATCCGCACCCATTCTTGGTAATTGATATTATTTTTATCAGCCGATTGTGTGCCTTTATCTTCAGGCAACCAAAACCAATTCTTTGAATAAAATTTATCTTCGATTTGCCAAACTAAACTAAATGCCGTTATATCTGAACGGGATGACAAATCTAAACCACCGTAACACGGGTAATCTTTCAATATTTCTTCATCAAATTGCCATTGTGAAGCGTTCCAGATCTCATCATTTATCCACCCGTCTTTTGATTGTGTCCAGATATTAAGATAGTACCTCTTAAAACTATTCAAACTCGCAGAACTTACCAATGCTTTGTTTGATTCCTTTTCATATGCACGCTTGCCGATACTGACATTATAGTTCGGATTTGCTTTTTGCCAAGTACTTTCTTCAAAAGGATCATCATCTTTGTCTGCCCCGTAAACACATACTAGCTGTGATTCATCTTCAACAATTCCCTTTGCTACATCAATAGCTTGTTCATGTCGTTGGTAGCCTATGCCATATAAATCAGAACCCGCCGTGGTAATAATAAAACTCAACGGTTGCTTTCTGGCCCCTTGTGATTTCTCTACCATCTCCAACACTTCATTATTCTTGTGAACATGAAGTTCATCGATTATTGCAAGTTGTGGGTTGATTCCATCTTCACCACCCGCCTCTTTTGAAAGTATTTGATAGGTTTTCAAACCGCCAATGTGATCCGGTGCCGTAATTGAGTTACGGTAAATATTGCACTTAGATTTTAAACGTGGACTTTTCTGAATTACTTGTTTTGTAGCCTCAAAAACCAAACCCGCTTGTTTGCGGCCCCAAGCAACTCCCACAATTTCAGATCCGCCTTCACGCTCTATATCTATAAACACACAAGCAAGTGACGCGGCTAAAAATGACTTCCCTGATTTCTTTGGTATCTCAATATAAGCACTCGTGTATTTTCTTAAATCCGTTTTTTTATGCTTCCAACCAAAGAGCGGTTTTATAATATCATCTTTTTGCCATTGCTCTAAATAAAAAGGTTCGCCGGCTTTATCCCCTTTCACGTGCTTGACGTTGTCCTCAATATATTGGACCACTAAGTTAGCAACCCGATCATCAAAGTAATATTTATCTAAGTCTATTTTTGAAAAGTCCGTTTTATATGCCATCAGAATATATGTCTGTGCTTGTTTCTGGTTTGCTTTGCAATTGGATTCTTGTTCTTGCTGAAGGACTAAACCCAAATTCTTGACATAATCTTAAATAATCTTTTCTGATTTTGTTAAGTTCATTGTAAAGCGGATCTATTTTTATGGTTCCTTTGTCATCCGTATACGTTCGGCTTTTTACATTCTCTTTCAACCACTCCATTTCACCAGCTACAT
>CBDICY010000050.1:0-1163320 GCA_965277445.1 Saprospiraceae bacterium
TTATTTTGCGTACTTCCCCATTTTTCATTCAAACACCAATTGCCAAAATCTGGTAACGTCCCAAAATTGGGTCGATTAGCTGTTTTAATGACATTTGTAATAAATTGACCATTAGAACTCCATAAACCATGGTTTTCGATCAATATAGTGATATTTTCTTTCGCTGCATAATCACATAATTGCCCCATGCCATCTACTAATGCCGCATGCAATTCCGTCTCCGTTCCCCTCTCAAAAGCATTGACTCGAATAGAATGGCATCCCAATAGTTTAGCCGCATTCACCCATTTGTAATGATTTTCTACGGCTTTTTTCCGTTCTGCATCATCACTATTTCCTAAATCACCTTCTTCATCGACCATTATCAATAAATTTTTCACACCTACATCAGCCGCTCTTTTTTTCATGTCTTGCCAAAATACTTCATCGCTTGCAGTATCTTTATAAAATCCGTTGACATATTCAACTGCCGAAATATCATAGTCGTTTTTAGCAATTTTTGCAAAATCTTTCGCATCTAATTCATTGGCAAAAAAAGCTCGATTGAGCGACCATTGCGCTAAAGATATTTTTAGTGGTGGAATGGCTTTTGGTGTAGGCATTTTAGTCGTCGTTTGAGGGCTTGTGTTATTGGTACAGGCAGCTAGTCCTCCAAGTGATAAAGCGGTAGTACTGTATGCTGTATTTTTTAGAAAAGATCTTCTGGTTATCATGATTTTTACGTTTTGGATGGTTGACCTTCGGTCAACCGCTTAATTAATAAATACAGGTTGACTAAAGGTCAACCATCCAATTTTAGAAAAGCAAATCCGCCAATTCTTCAAAATCAGTCCCCGAAAAAGTCCCAGAACTCATCATTAACAAATTTTTATCATCCCATTTATGATTTTTCAAAGCTCGATGCAATTCCCCTCGATGATTAAATACTTTCAGTCGCTTATGTCCAAAATTAGCTTGAATATCTGCTTTTGTAATTGGTGGTAATTTCTTCATTTTCAAGGTGTGCTCACTAAAGAAAATGTAAGCAAAATCCGCAGCTTCCACCGCTCCTTTATATTGAGGTAAAAAAGCTTTATTTAAACTACTAAAGGTATGCAATTCTACACAAGCTACTAGTTTTCTTGTTGGGTATTGTTTTTTAAAGGCTTCTACAGTTGCTTTTACCTTAGATGGTGCATGCGCAAAATCTCGATAAGCGATCGTATTTGCTGCTTTCTTAATCAGTTGCAAACGCTTGGCTGCCCCTTTAAACGATTGAATCGCTTTAAAAAATTGTGCGTCCGTAACGGCTGCTGCTTTACAGGCATAATAAGCGGCTTGTAAATTTTCTAAATTATGTTTACCAAAAATTTGTAAGGGCATTTTTTGCCCATCATCCTTTATCAGAATCGTTTGCCCATCTTTAATGTCAAAATTAAATCCATGATAAGCAGTCGTTTGGATATTTGCAGTAGTATTTTTGGCAATAGCTGGTAATTCCGCATCCTTTCCGTAATAATACAAATTGCCATCTGTCTGAATGGTATCTACAAATTTTTGGAATTCGCCGACATAGCCCTCAAAGGTTGGAAAGACATTAATATGATCCCAGGCAATACCTGTAATAATCGCCACATGAGGTCGATAGTGCATAATCTTAGGACGACGATCAATTGGCGAAGACAAATATTCATCCCCTTCCAACACAATCACAGGCGCATCGGTAATTTGCACCATGGTTTCAAAACCTTCCAATTGCGCGCCTACCAGATAATCAAATTGCAGTTCACAAACCTTCAACACATGCATTATCATCGAAGTCGTCGTCGTTTTGCCATGGCTTCCTGCTACGACAATTCGCTTTTTATCCTTACTTTGTTCATAAATAAATTCAGGAAAAGAATAAATACGAATGCCTAAATCTTGTGCTCTTTTCAGTTCTGGATTATCAATTCGAGCATGCATCCCTAGAATAATACAATCTAGATCTGCTGTAACTCGATTGGCATCCCACCCCATCTTATCAGGTAATAAGCCATATTTTGCCAATCTATCTCTGGCAGGATTATAAATTTCATCATCCGACCCCGTTACTTGGTGTCCCAATAAATGTAAGGCAATCGTTAAATTGTGCATCACCGCACCGCCTGTCGCTATTAAGTGTACTTTCATAAAAAGGTATAAAGGTTTAGAGGTGCAAAGGTATAAAGGTTTAGAGGTGCAAAGGCCCAGAAACCCTTTGTACCTTTAAACCTGCCAACCTCTGTGCCTTTTCCCGCCAAAAATAGCCGAAACAAAAATATTTCTGGTAAATTTGTATCAATATTTCTTTTTAAAACGTTCTCTTGAAGAAAAAAGGACTATTTGCCCATGTTTTTGTGATTTTTAGTTAAAAATCACTACAATTATTCAATCAAAAAATAAATCAATCGCGATGAAATTAGCAAAAAAGATAATCCCATTAGTCATTTTAGTAGCTTTTGCCTTTGCCAGTCAGTCTTGTAACAAAGGAGTTGGTTGTCCAAGCGACTTTTCTATGAACCAGTCTAGCACTAGTGTTGTTGAATAAATAGAAATGCAATGCTTTGAATAGCATACTTCTATGTCAACCTTAAAAAACCATTGCATTATTGTAATGGTTTTTTAATTTTAAAGAAGCGAGATTAGAGAGCAAAGAATAGAGAAATTTACACTTGGTGAACCTCTCTATTCTCTGCTCTCTAATCTCTATATTCACCAAACATAATAAATACTTTCAGATGAACTGGACAGCTTTGACTAGCGAAAAACAAATTAACAAAATTATTGAAAAATCTAAATCAGTCCCTTGTCTAATTTTTAAGCATAGTCTGACTTGCCCAATTAGCTCTATGGCAAAACATAGAGTAGAAAGCAAATGGGATTTTGCCGACGGTGAAATTGACGCTTACTACTTAGATTTACTAAATTATAGAAGTGTCTCTAACGCAGTAGCTGAAACATTTGGCGTGCAACATCAATCACCACAAGCCTTATTGATTCAAGATGGTATGTGTGTTTTTGATACCTCTCACTTGGACATTACTGTGGATGGAATTCGGAGTAATTTACAAGCAGCTTAATCAGTTGTGGGTTTAACGTATAAACAGATAACCGACAACGGACAACTCATAACCGACAACTGAAATGCCCAACTCTTTATTTGAAACAGAAGATGGCTCACATTCTCTTTTTTCTGAGCAATATGGCGTTAGCTATCACTCTAAATATGGTGCTATTCAGGAAACGCAACATGTATTTATTAATGCTGCTTTGCGTTTTAAAGCCGTTATCCAAAAAGAAATCAGTATTTTAGAAATTGGTTTCGGTACAGGCTTAAATGCCTACATGACCTTATTGGAAGCAACAAAAAGAGATTTAGCCATTCAATATACAGCTATCGAAGCCTACCCTATTTCTCTTCAACAAGCAACGGCTTTAAATTATCCTACTCTTTTAAACGACGAAGTCTCTTCAAGCCATTTTTTACAGATGCATTCCGCTGATTGGGCAAAATCAGTACCTATTACAGAGCAATTTCAATTCATCAAACAACAAATCAAATTTGAGGCGATTGATTTTGAGAATCAATTTGACATCATATATTTTGATGCTTTTGCTCCCAATTCCCAACCAGAATTATGGGAAGCAGACTTATTAGGCATTATGTATAAGGCTTTGAAAAAAGATGGTGTGCTGGTTACTTATTGTGCCAAAGGAGTAGTCAAACGGACTTTAAAAGCCGTTGGGTTTCAAATTGAAGCTTTGAAAGGGCCTCCTGGAAAGCGAGAAATGACTAGGGCTATAAAGTGATGAGTTACTAATAGACTTTATATTGGCGAAAGGCGAAAGGGCTGACATACAAATAATTTCAGGATAAACACTAGAGATGCGTATTTCTAAAATTCAAAATTCATCGTTTATAACGCATCATTCATAACTAGAAAAGCCTTATTTTTGCGATATGAAGATGAATCTAACTATACGGGTCTTACACGAAGACAATCACTTAATTGCGGTTTACAAACCAGCGGGTTTATTGGTACAAGGTGATTCCACGGGTGATAGAACCTTAGCGGATTGGGTAAAGCGGTATATCAAAGATCGATATAATAAACCGGGTGAGGTATTTTTAGGGATAATTCATCGGTTAGATCGTCCTGTAAGTGGGGTCGTTATTTTTGCTCGAACCAGTAAAGCGTTGACGAGAATGAATGAACTATTTCGAGATAGAAAGATTGATAAAACCTATTGGGCGATTACGCAAAGTAGACCGCCAGAATTAGAAGATACGTTAGTCCATTACTTACTAAAAGATACGACTAAAAATAAAACCAAAGCCTACGATAAAATTGGTCGAAGAACTGCCAAAGCTAAAAAATCTAGCCTTAGGTATAAAGTCATTGGCGCCTTGGGGGATCATACGGTATTAGAAGTACATCCAGAAACAGGACGTTCTCACCAGATTCGAGTACAATTATCCACTATTGGTTGTGTGATTAAAGGAGATGTGAAATATGGCGCAGAATATCCAAATGATGATGCTTCTATTTATTTGCATTGCCACCAGCTTGCTTTTATCCATCCTGTGAAAAAAACGCCTGTGAAAATTAGTGCCAAAGCGCCTGATTTGCAAATGTGGCGAGAGTTTGGATTGATGGGAAAACGATATTGATTACAGAATGACAAGATTATTCAAGATTTACAGGATGAGCGAGCGATCCCGCAGGGTGAATGTCCTGTATGAGCAAATGCAATTTGTGAACCGTTTACGGGTGGGTAGCCAAGTGAGTGAACCGCAAATCGGATAGAATGGCATAAAGAATAATAAGATTTACAGGATAGACGAACTAGGAGGATGGTTAACGGATTTAAACAGATTGAACGGATTAAGACGGATTTTTTTTGAACGCATCAAGGCTTTAAAAGCGGAGGCTATAGCTATTAGTTGTTTACAAGAACACAAAATTTTGAAGAACCAACAGAATGAGAAATAAGTCATAAGTAACAACCAATTTCTTATCCTAATTATCCCATCCCACCCGCTTTGCGGTTCTCTCCCTTGAAAGTCCAAAGGACTTTCACCCTTCGGGATCGGTCGTTCATCCTGCAAAATCCTGTCATCCTGTAAATAAATTACCTACCTATAAGCCGGATTCTGTATGCTTTCCCGAAAGAAAACACCTCTATCATTTATCTGGAACAATCCTCACGAATTGTCTCTAGCTGCCTACCCTCCCCGACAATTTGGATCCGAAAATCCGCATAATTAAGCGAGTAACCTAATTCTCAAGGAGTCGAGGTATACATGGCATTTCAACCCACGAGGTTTATCCACCCCACTAGTTACCTAGCAGCGTCGTGCGCTCTTACCGCACGTTTTCACCCTTACCGATTCCGTATACAGTTGTTGACAGTAAACAGTAAGCAAAATTGCCTACTTGAAACTGAAGTACTGCCTACTAGAAAAGGCGGTTATTTTCTGCGACACTCTCTGTATCTTGACCGAAGTCAAAATCCCATCCGTTAGATGGCGTGGTACTCTACGTTGTCCGGACTTTCCTTTCCACCCTTATAGAATGGAACGATAGAGCGGTTGGTAATATGGATGCAAACTTATCGCTAATTGGTAGGAGTTGCAAGGGGGGGTAAAAATCTTAAATCACAGTTCATAAATCTTAAATCATAAATCCTTCAATAAGCATAATTAAAAGTTTGGATGAAACAAATAATACAATAGGCATTATGTTTTGAAGGAACATTTCACTTATTAACATAGACGCTCTAAACAGATATATGATATATGATGTAAGATTTATGATTTTTCAAATGCACTACCGCTATCACCTACTAAACCAAATCTCTATCCTCATAATTCTTATTGGCATTTCTCGTAAAAATGGGTTTTAAGGGAAGCTCAGGTGATGTATTTACTTGACTGCTTTCTCTTTTTTTGGCTGCTTTCTGTTGTTTTTTAATTCGCTTCATTTCTTTATCAATTTCCCTTTCTTCGGCTGCTTCGTCTTTGAAACCAAAATCTTTCACAACTTCTGGATACGCATTGGCAAAATGCAAGGCTAACACCCTGATCCAAATTAAAGTCAGTAAGTAGTAAATAGAAGGTGTCCAAGATTGTAAACTTAGGAAAAATAGCGCAAAATTCCCTATCACAAAAATGATTAAATGACGGTAGAAATATTTTTTGTCTAAAACATTATTATAGGCAGCTTTATATAATTTTCTATTCATGTCAGTCGATGTATCTTGTACAATAAGGGTATGATGCTTTATAACGAAATTTTGGTGGGCAGCGTTGTATGCATTAACATTTTTAACATAATTGGTGATTAGTGATTAGCTATTATTAAATTTTTTGTTTTTTATTTATTTAAAAAATAAAATTTGTTTTATTTTAAAAGATTTTGTAGTTTTACATCATGTTTTTATGCTGCTGTTAATGTTAGATAAAACTATGAAAGACTACACAACAATAATTAATGGAATATTCAATATCTAAAGAGGAATTACAACAGCAATTTGAGTCAGAACAACAACTACCTTATAATCTTTTTGAGTACGATTTTTACGAAAAAAAGTATTTAAAAGAACATGAAATATCTCCTTTAATCAAATTTACTTATAAAGATTTTGTTGGTAATCGACTACAAAATCCTATAGAGTCAAAATTAGATAAGGCATTTATCAAATTAACAAAAAGCTTTAAAACTAAGGATTCTGCTCAACGCTCAAAGATTAGATCATCTTTTAGTGAAAAAGATTTCAATCTAGTTTTAGTTTTTTTAGAAAGAGCAAGTGTTTTTGTACTTCGAGGCAAGAAAGAATATCTTGAAGCTGCAATGGTTACCATGGCAATGATTGATTTTGCTAGAGGTGATCACAGATATACATGTATGTCTTTTGCATTTGTTAGACATGTCATTGAAAATTCACCAAATAAAAACAAGTTCTATAAATTAGCTATTGATTTAGCAAATTTTTCTACAAGAAATTATCTTCAATTAGTACAGAATGAGTTAATGATTCTTGAAAAAGATTTTGGTTATACACCTTATAACTTTAAAAACGGGCTAGGGTTTATATCTTGTATGTGCTGTGGAGGTTTTGAAAAGGACAATTATCAACCAAATAAAAATTTATATAAAATAGTAATTGAAATCAAATCTCATTTACAAAAAATCAAATTGAAGTCTTTTTCTAGTATAGAATTAACTACGAAATCACCATTTTTACTACCATCTAATTATGGTGAATATGCAAGTGTTATAAATGGTATGGTTAGGCTTAGTCTAAGTTATGTGTTAAAAGAGCGAATTATTTATAACCTTTATTTTCAAATAACTGAATTCAAGACTGCGGAAACAGCAAATGCTTATCTTCAATTATTAGGGAATGAAAAAAACGAATCCTATAATGGGTATATTTTTAATAGAATTGGTTATCTAGTTTATACCATTTATGGAAAATCAACCAATGAAAATACACTAAATAAAACTCTTTATCCCAATTTGCAAAAACTAAAAAAAAGCTTCGAAGGAATAATCAAATTAGGCTAATTTCAAACCCATACTAATGACTAACTCCAATCCATACATCAAAGGCAGAGGCGCTCAAATTAACCCTGTCAATCGATTTCATAATTTGGTGTATGATGAAAACCCTGTGGATTGGGCAATAGAGGAAAAGGCAGACATTCCAACCGAATTTATTGAAGTTTATCCAAAAACGATCTTAAATAAAGTTATCAGTCCTGATATTCCAGCGACGCATTCTATGAATCCTTACCAGGGTTGTGAGCATGGTTGCATTTATTGCTATGCTCGCAATACGCATAATTATTGGGGCTACTCGGCAGGCTTAGAGTTTGAGAGTAAAATTTTGGTCAAGAAGAATGCTGCCGCATTATTGGAGCAAAAATTAAAACATAAAAATTGGAAAGCAACGCCCGTCATGCTTTCTGGCAATACCGACTGTTATCAACCAATAGAGGGCAAGTTAGAAATCACCCGAGACATCCTCAAAACATTTTGGAAATATCGACATCCCGTCAGTATCATTACTAAAAATAGTTTGATACTACGGGATTTAGATATTTTAAAACAGTTAGCCGCACATAATTTAGTTCGGGTGGCAGTTTCTATTACTACTTTGCAAGAAGAACTTCGCCGATATTTAGAACCTCGTACCGCTACTATTGCCCAACGACTAAAAACAGTAGAAACACTCGCCCAAAATGGCATTCCAACAATGGTCATGATGGCGCCCATTATTCCAGGGCTAAACGATAATGAAATACTTAAATTGGTTAAAACCGCAGCAGATTTAGGGGCAAGTCGAGTTGGGTATACCATTGTCCGTTTAGATGGCGATGTGGCAACAATTTTTGAAGATTGGATTCGGAAAACAATGCCCGATCGAGCAGATAGGGTTTTGAATCGCATTCGAGATTGTCATGATGGGGAGTTAGCGAGTAAAAAATACGGTAAACGGATGAGTGGAGAAGGAAATATTGCAAATATTATTAAAGAACAATTTCGGATCGCTCGGCAATTGTATATGAAGGAACAGCCTGCTTTTAGTTATAATTTGGAATTGCATAATGCGTTTAAGTCTCCACAGTTGAAGTTATTTTAATCCATCATCAAATGACAGAAGAAAAATTTTGGGACTATATCGAACTAGCACAAGAAGAGTTACCTGAATTCAACAATATCAGAGCCTATGAAGAATATTCGAGATGATACCAGAGATTTATTAAAAGATAGCCATCTGGTAACTATTTCTTTAGGGCAAGAACGCATTTTCAGAATGCGCCCATACCAAGGTCAAGGGTATAAAGACATTACTTTTAGAAATGGAGAGATAATTATCGTGCCTTGGGAGACTAATTTAGCTTGGACACATGAAATACCAAAATTTAAAAAATATAGTGGGAAGCGCATTTCTATTACTTTGCGGGCTTATCTGTGATTTTTGTCTTATAGAAATATTCTATCAAAAATTAAACTTTCTCCCTTGCTAAACCTATCTTTGATATTGTTATGTAATTCCTTCCAATAACTATCGGAACTTATTGGTGTAATTTAGAAAAAAGAAAAACACCAAAAGGCTATATCAAAACATTCGGCAAATATTTTTTAGTCGAATAAAATTTCAAAATCCTCCCCCTACCCCCTCCAAAGGGGGAAAAGTTCTGTGCAATTTGAAAAATCAGAACTTTTAATGATGGATTTTTTAAAACGGACCTTTTGATACAGCCTCAGGTATACAACAATTTAGCAATTCAATAGGTTATCCTTATATGCCAAAATTATACGACAATCACGGAAGAATTATCAATTATGTGCGCTTAGCGGTCACCGACCGTTGTAATTTGCGGTGCTTCTATTGTATGCCAGAAGAGGGCATTAAATATGTACCACAAAAAGCCTTATTGACTTACGAAGAAATGGAACGGACTATCCGATTATTAGTCTCTATGGGAATTAATAAGGTGCGAATTACAGGAGGAGAGCCTTTTGTTCGTAAAAATATGATGGACTTCTTGACTACTTTAAGTAAAATTAATGGTCTAGAACGCATTAACTTAACCACTAATGGTACGCTAACTGCGCCCTTAATTCCAGAATTAAAAAAATTGGGTATTCGAAGTATTAATTTAAGTTTAGATTGTTTGGATAAAGCACGCTTTTTTGAAATCACTCGCAGAGATGAGTACGATAATGTGATGCGTACTTTTCAGCAGTTATTATCAAATGGAATTGAGACGAAGATCAATACCGTAGTCATGGAAGGTAAGAATATTGATGATTTAATTCCTATGGCAATGCTAACAAAAGATAACCCCGTCAGCATTCGATATATAGAAGAAATGCCTTTTAATGGCGAAGGCGCACATTATCAGAAATTAACTTGGAATCATAAAAAAATATTAGCGCATTTAAAAACGGTATTCCCCAATATTCAGAAATTACCAGACCCGCCTAATTCTACTGCCCAACATTATCAAGTTCCTGGGCATCAAGGTAATATTGGCATTATCGCTGCTTATAGTCGAACTTTCTGTGGCTCTTGCAATCGGATTAGAATTACGCCTAAAGGCATGTTAAAAACTTGTTTATATGATGATGGCGTATTTAATATTCGAGATATTATCCGTTCTGGCGCTAGTGATAACCAATTAAAAGACACCTTCTTAGAAGCATTAGGCAATCGAGCAAAAGATGGTTTTGAAGCAGAAAAAAAGCGAAATTTCGGCCTACCCATTACAGAATCTATGGCATCTATTGGTGGATAATTCAGTAGATAATAAATTTTTATTTTAAGAATATTAAAAATAAAAAATCATAGTCAATTAATAAACAGCTTGATATAAAATTCCCTCTTTCAATCACCATTTCCTTTTCTTAACATAGGTGAATTCCCTCCATCTCTAGCATAGTTCTTGCTACGGCTATAGTATATTTTATCCTTATTTGACCTCCTAGCATACACAAACATCTATATACCTTTATTTAAGGGAGAAGCGAAGCTTCTGCCTTAAAAAGAAATGGCAATGAACACTTACTTTCACCACTTATTTAATACAGGCATTACCCCAAATATTTCACTTTCTGAAAAAAGAACGATTCGCTTCATTAACTTTTCCTTATTATTTGGTTTTACTTTTTGTCTTTGCTGCTTTGTTGTCAATTTCTTATTGATGGGCACAATAGAAAGTCTTTTGCCCTTAGTTTTTGCATTTGCATTTGGTATTGGTTTCCATTATCAAAAACAGCATCGTTTTGAATCGGTTAAATTATTTGCCCTTTCTATAGCCATTTTAGGGGTAATGATTTCTTGCTGGGTATTTGGATTAAAAGGTTACCCCTATTTTATGTTTTTATTGACGATGTCTATAGGAATGGTTTTTTATCCAGAAAAAAAGCAACAGGTTACCCTACTAGGGATACATTTATTTTGCCTAATTTTTACTTTAGGAATGACTTTCTTTATTCCTCCTGTTTTAGCGGTTCCTTTACCATTTACATTCGGGTTACTAACATTTCTTTTTGTCTTACTCCTATTATTTTTCATCATTTATACCTACACCAAGGAAAATCAAGATTTTGAGTTACAGACCAATAAATTGGTTGATTCGCTACAGCAACAAAAAACAAAAATAGAACAACAAAGTATTGATTTACAATCAGCTAATAATAGACTACAACAAGAAATTACGGAAAAGAATGTTGTGCAAACTCAATTAGAAACAGCCAATGAAAAATTGAAGCAATTTACCTACGTTGCGTCTCATGATCTAAAAGAGCCTTTGCGGTCTATTGGTGGGTTTTCTTCATTATTGCAAAGAGAATTACAAGGTAAACTAAGTGAATCTAGCGAACAATACTTACAATTTATTGGAGGTGGAGTGAAAAGGATGGCGACTCTATTAGACGATTTATTAGCTTATTCTAGAATCAATAATGACACAGACATGAAGGTAACTTCCATTGATTTAAATCAGTTAATAGTCAATTTGAAAACTAATTTAAATCACCTCTTACAAAAAAATAAAGGCGCTATTATAGTTAAAAAATCCTTACCAATCATTCAAGGTTATCCAACCCAAATCAATCAATTATTTCAAAATATTATTGGCAATGGTTTGAAATTTAAAGGAGCACAGGATCCCATTATTCATATTTCTCACACAGAGGAAAAAGGAGCTTATATTTTTGTGATTAAAGATAATGGTATTGGGATTCCAAAAAAACAACAAGCAAAAATTTTTACGGCCTTTCATAGGATAGATAAAAATAAATACGAAGGTTCAGGGATTGGATTAGCCACTTGCGAAAAAGTCATCGAAAATCATCGTGGAAAAATCTGGTTAGAGTCTACAATCGGCGAAGGGACGACTTTTTATTTTTCTATTCCAAAAATAAGTTTGAATTAACTAAAAATCATTTCTTTATTCCAAATTAGTTTTAATTTTTTCTAAAATGCTTCTAGCTTGTTGATTTACGATTCCTTTTACCACAGAAGCACCCAGTTTAAAAATACCTTTCAAGGTAAAATTTAAACTAATCGTTAAATTAGTTCCTCCATTTACGGCTTCCAAATCTAAATCTGCTTGAATCGGAAAGATACTTTCTAAGGTTTTTGCAGAAGTACGTTTATTCTCCTCGTATTCAATCACTTGATAAGTCGTCTTCAGTCTTCGTCCTGCAATATTGGCTACTTCAATGTATTTACTCCCTTTTCTAATAGATCCTTCATCCAATAAAATCACTTCTTCCAAAGCAGGAATATAGGATTTTCGATTATTGACATCCATCAAATAAGCAAAAATAGTAGCTGGTTTTGCTTTAATAAAAATACTTTGTTGAGCAGTCATAAATAATAGCGTAGAGCTGAGGGCATAGGGAAAATAATCACTACCCTATATATGAAATAATACTGCTACAACAATGGAAGGCGCTAATGGTTTATGATCACTATTTTTGAACAAAAAGCCATCACATCCGCTTTGCGGTTCGCTCGTTCATCCTGTCAATCTTGAAAAATCCTGTCATCTTGTAAAGTCAGTCGTTAAAAACAAAAAAGCCCAAACCTCCTGGATCACAAAGAATCACATTGTCCACAATTCCTTCTTTATTAAAAACAGTAATTTCTTCTGCAATAGGAATACCAGCTGCTTTAATTTTTTCAATAATCGGTAAGTTCTTTCCACCATTAAAAAAGGTCAATCCAGGGTTAAAAAATAAATGCGGACAAGCCAAAGGCTTCATAATACTAATGCCAACGTTAGTCCCATTGTCAAAAGCAACCCAACCTTGTTCAATACTACCCATTGTTTTTTTATAATCCAATAATTCCCAAAATTGAATGGTTCTTTCAATATCAACTGCTTCAATACTCAGTCCAGCAAAGTTACCTGGAATGGCTTTGGATTCGCCTGGTAAAGTAACTTCCCTGTCTAATTCACCATTCATTAAATAAACTTTCACCCCATTAGGATCACTCACTAAATAACCGCCTGTTATCTCAACTACTTTAGTTATTTTATTTAAGGCTGCAACCGTTTCTTGCCAATTGGTTTGATATAATTTCAAACCTGTTCGAGCAGTATTTTCTGGGTTAATTTCCAACAAAAATTTACCATCTGTAAATAGCGTCGGTTTATCTGCCGATAATAACTCAAAATCTAATTGTTGGTAATAAGCCTTACTAGCAGTTAAGTCACCAGTACAAGTTTGAACAACAGCGGTAATTTTACTCATATTAGTCGATATTTTTGAATTAAAAAACCTCTTAAAAGCCCCTCAGTTGACGTCAAATAAGTAGTCTATTTTAGGTATAAAAGCGTTTTTAAATTCTGAATAAGTCTCTATTCTCGAATCTCTATTCTCTATTCTCAATCTCTACTTCCATCAAAAGTACTATTCCTTGACAAATTCATTACCTTTTGCCAAAGAATTTTTACTACTTTTGACCAATATACATTCCACACCTTAAAACACATAGTATGGAGCTATTTAATTTTCACATCCTTCCTATTTCCGCATTTATTCCATTAATCATAGGGTTTATTTGGTATCGCCCTAACGTGTTTGGCACAAGGTTAGCCGATACGACAGGCGAATCCATTGACCAAATTAGCCAGCCTAAAAGTGTGGGTAGTATCGCCCTAATTTATCTTTTTAGTCTGTTGTTATCCTATATCATGACGGCCATAAGTGTCCATCAAATTGGCGTCTTTCAGTTATTCTTTCTAGACCCTAGTTTTGCAGATGCTGGTTCAGAATTTAAGACCTACATGACTGATTTTTTAGCACAATATGGTGACCGTCACCGTACCTTTGGGCATGGTATGCTACACGGCGCAGAAGCTAGTTTCTTCGTTAGCCTAGCCATTTTAGGCATCAGCGCATTACTAACAGGTAAATCATTAAAAAGTATCTGGGTGCATGTTGGTTTTTGGGTAGTTACTTGTAGTTTAATGGCAGGGGTAAATTGTGCTTTTGTTTAAGTTTCAGGGAACTACAGTCACCTTTTTATTTAGTTTTCGGGGAACTTCAGTTCCCCTATATGTTATAAATAATGGTTCTTTGACTAATCCCTCCGACGAGTCGGAGTAAATCGTGGAATAAGATTTTATCCGTCCGATGACTGTGCCGATAGCTATCGGCACAGTCATCGGACGGATAAAATCAGCTCATCCGACAACGCTAGTCATCGGACGAGTTGGTTTTTCACGGGATTGGTCAAAGATCCTAAATAATGAATAATGAATAAATTAATTGTATTCCTTTTTGCTTGTTTGCTACTATTATCTGCTTGTAAAAACACAAAGGATTCCATAGATCTAACCAGCGAATTCACCCTTGAAGAAGGGTTTCACATTTCCGCAGTCGCCGCTGAACCCCTATTAACTTCTCCTGTTGCCATAGAATTTGACCAAAAAGGACGGATTTGGGCCGTAGAGATGACGGGTTACATGCGAGACATTGATGGATCAGGTGAAAAAGAACCAGATGGTAAAATTTCCATTTTAGAGGATACCGATGGCGATGGAGTAATGGACAACAAGAAAATCTTCCTAGACGAATTAGTCTTACCAAGAGCAATTGAGTTGATCAATGATGGTTTATTGTATACAGAACCACCCTACTTATGGTGGGTACCTATTGAAAATGACCAGCCAGGCGAACGCCAATTAGTCGATTCTATGTATGCCAACGGTGGAAATGTAGAACACGCCCCCAATGGTTTAATTTATAATTTAGACAACTGGATTTATAGTGCTAAATGTGATCGTCGCTACCGATTGAGAGATGGAAAATGGGAAACAGACGCTACCTATTTCAAAGGACAATGGGGTATTACGAATGATGATGCTGGTCGATTATACTATAATAATAATAGTAATCCAATTTTCGGCGATTTTGTCCTATCGAATCAAACGAATGCCAATCCTTATTTAGATAGCAAAAATTTAGAAAAACAAAATTTATCTAAATCTCGGCGTTTTTATCCAAGTCATCCAACGCTAATCAATCGAGGATATAATGAAGGTGCTTTCGATGAAGCAGGAAGAGTCAAACAATTCACTTCTGCTTGTAGTCCATTGGTTTATCGAGGCGAACAATTTAGAAATGACTATTACGGACAAGCTTTTGTTTGTGGGCCAGAAGGTAATTTAGTCAAGCGATTTGAATTAACAACGACCAATGGAAAAATGGAAGCCAAAGCCACCAGCGAAGGCAGCGAGTTCCTCGTATCTAGCGATGAAACCTTCCGACCTGTCAACCTCAACAATGGTCCAGATGGAGCGCTATATGTAGTAGATATGCGTAGAGCAATTATCCAACATCGAGCTTATATGACCAGTTATTTAAAGGAATTGATTATTAAAAACAAGATGGATAGTCTACCTATTACGGGTCGAATTTTTAGAGTTGCAGATAGTACCAATACCGTAAAGGCATTGCCAAATTTAAGTAAATTGTCTTTAGCAGAATGGATTCCCTTATTACAATCGACTAATGGTTGGCAACGAAAAATGGCACAGAAGAAATTGATTTATGAAAATGATAAAAGTGTTGTTGAAGGGATTATCAAAATTGCTCAAGACACCAAAAACCCTTTAGGGCAAATACAAGCATTATGGACTTTAGAAGGAATGAGCGCATTATCTGCTGATTTATTAACGACGATTAAAACGGGTGATGCGGCTGTTGCTTCACAAGTTGTTGTATTAGCTAAAACCATACTTAATTCCAATAACGAAGCTGCCTTATTACCCATTTTTGCAACCGCAGTAGCATCGAATAATTTTGACCAACAATTACAGGTTGCTCATAGCTTAGGTAAAATTACGACTGCGAATAAAGATAAAATGTGGATGGATTTAGCTACTACCCATACAGATAATCGGATCATGGCAGAAGCATTAGTTAGTAGCGCAATGGGAAAAGAAGCTCAATTGCTGCCTGCAATCGAAAAGTTACAAAAAGAAAGTGCCTTGGTTTCTGTACTTCATAAAACGCTTATCAATATCGCAGAAGACAAGCGAAAAGCACCCGTCATAAGTGTAGGCGACCAAACAGATGACAGAACTAGAGGTTTTGAATTGTATCAAACGTACTGCGGCACTTGTCATGGGATGGACGGCAAAGGCATGGAAGGTCTAGCACCACCACTCTACCAATCAGAATATGTAGATGGTCCACCAGAACATATTGCCTTGGTCATGCTAAATGGTTTACAAGGTCCAATTACCGTTCATGGAGAGATATACGAAGGTGCAGCCGTTATGCCCGGCATCAAACAGAATCCAGACATTTCGGATAGAGACATCAACGATATTATCGCGTTTATAAAGAGTGGATTTACGAGTAAACCTAAATGGTTTAACATGAAAGAATCTATCATTGCCGAACTACGTGCCGCTACTGCGGATAGGAAAGAAATGTTTACGGAGGCGGAATTGAAGGCTTGGCCAATAGAAGATAAATCGGGGAAATAAAACAAGGAGCAGGCTATGCTAAAACACCATGATTTTGAAAATCATGATGTTTTAAAAATCGAAGTTATTATTTGTCCCTTAGTAATAAATCTTTATAAATTCCTCATCTGCGAATCATGAAACAAGACGAATTATTTAATAAAGCACAATCCACCAGTTTTTTCGGTAAACTCTTTTATTACACCCGATTAAGTGGTCCAGGTTGGATACAAGCGGCCGTTACTTTAGGTGGAGGGACTTTAGTAGGTGCACTATATTTAGGCGTTATTGGTGGCTATCAATTTTTGTGGTTGCAACCATTGGCGATGCTTTGTGGCATTATTATGTTGTCTGCCATTAGCTATGTGACCTTAAGTAAAGACAAAATAGAAGATAGACCTTTTGAGTTAGCGAAAAGACATATTTCTCCTATGTTAGCTTGGGGTTGGTTGATTGCCACGATTATTGCAGATGTAGTATTTTGTGCCGCTCAATTCGCATTGGGCGCAGATGCGATACAAGGGAACTTAGGTGGTGGAAATTTACCTCCTTTTCTTATTACAGGGATACTATTTATAGTTGCATTTTCGCTAATCTGGTTATTTTCTGGAGAAGGAAAAGCGTCAAAGATTATTGACAATTTTATAAAAGCGCTCGTTGCCATTATCGTTATGGCGTTCATGGGGGTAGTCATTACCTTGATGTGGAATGGCGCTATTAATTGGAGTGAATTATTTAGCGGTCTAGTTCCAGATTTTTCGGCACTATTCCGACCCACCGATTCTTATACGCCAAGTATTGCAGCCGCAGGAGAATATGGTGCTTTTTGGGAAAATTATATCTCTGAAAGTCAACGAAATATTATCATTGGCGCTTTTGGAACAGCCGTTGGTATCAATATGACATTCCTTCTTCCCTATTCTTTAATGAAAAAAGGTTGGCAAAAAAAGCATCGAGAATTATCTAGATTTGACCTAGTATTAGGTTTATTTATTCCTTTTATTTTAGGTGCTTCCGCCTTAATTATTTCTACTGCTTCTCAATTTCATGCAAAGAAAGATGGCATTGTAAGTGAAGCCGCTTATCATCAAGTTTTAGATGCTCGTTTAAAAATAGAGCATCCAGAATTTGCAACGTATGATAAAAATAAAGTAGCGCAAATAAGACAAGGCGCACCACAAGCAGATAAAGATTTATCAACGATGTTAGCCAAAAGAAATGCCAATGATTTAGCCAATGCGTTAACGCCCTTTTTAGGCAATTGGTCGCAACTTATTTTTGGTATTGGCATTCTCGCTATGGCATTAAGTACGATGCTTGTCCACATGATGATGAATGGTTACGCCATTAGTGAAGCCTTTGGGCAGCCTGGGCAGCGAAAGCTCTTTTTAATCGGCGCAGCTATACCTGCTATTGCTGGATTTTTCTCTCCGTTGCTTTGGAATGGAGCTGCTAAAACTGCTTTAGCCGTTCCTGCTTCCGTCATTGCCACTACCCTTTTACCCATCGCTTATTTGATATTCTTACTTTTAATGAATTCTAAAAAAGCATTGGGAGACGAATTACCAAAAAATAGAATGTTGGTTAATATATTGATGATTGGTGCCACAGGCATTGCTACTTTTGCTTCGATTTGGGCTTTATTAGGAAAGTACCAAAGTGCCAATGTTTATGACCATCAATTCGGTATAGTTGGCTTAATTGGTTTACCTATTTTGGCTTTGATTGGGATTATTAGTTTCTTTAGGAAAGAAGCGGCATAATATTTTAATAGGTTGTACCGATTAAGCGGATTTGGCTGATCTTAACGGATATTCTTTATACTATCGTTGTAAAAAATCTTAAAAAATCCGCTCAATCCGCCTAATCCGTACAACCTATTTATAAAACAGGTACAACCATAAACCGTGTACCGTAAACCGTGTACCGTAAAATGCAAACATTCGGAATAATAGGAGGCGGCATGATTGCCAATTTTCACGCCCAAGCCATTCAAGCTATGAAAGGTGGGCAATTAGGCGCTATATATGCCCGTAATCCAGAAAAGGCAAAAACCTTAGGCAAAAAATATAACTGCAAAGCCTACCATAATTTGGCAGATTTATTAGCAGATAAAACGATTGATATCGTCACAATTGCCACCCCCTCAGGCGCACATTTAGCACCTACGATTGCAGCAGCAAAAGCAGGCAAACATATTATCTGTGAAAAACCCTTAGAAGTCACGCCTGCTAGAATTGAGCAAATGATTAGTGTTTGTGCTGAACAAAAAGTAGTCTTAGGTAGTATTTTTAATAGGCGTTTTAATCCAGCGATGCAAGCATTTAAAAAAGCCGTAGACGAAGGGCGCTTTGGGCGATTAACGATGTGTGATGCTTATATCAAATGGTATCGAACACAAGCCTATTACGATTCTGGCGCATGGCGCGGCACTTGGGCATTAGATGGTGGTGGTGCATTGATGAATCAATCCATTCATACCATTGACCAATTGATTTATTTGGCTGGTCCAGTAAAGCGATTATCCGCTTCTACGACTTGTTTGATTCACGAAGGAATTGAAGTAGAAGATACGGCGGTGGCTATTTTAGAATTTGAAAATGGAGCGAGAGGCGTGATTCAAGGCGCTACTTCTTGTTGGTCTTCTAGTGGGCATCCCGCAGAAGTGCATCTTTGTGGCAGCGATGGTTCTGTTTTTATGACCGACGAATCTTTTCGAGTTTGGGATTTTAAAACAGTTACACCAGCAGATGATTTTGTCAAAAATAATTTAATGGAAGGCGCTGAAGTTGGTATGGGTGCAAATGACCCCTCTGCTATTAATTTTGACGGACATTTACGCAACTTTGAAGATATTGTCAAAGCTATAGAAAATAATCGACCACCATTAGTGAGTGGAAAAGAAGGCTTAAAAGCAGTACAAGTTATTGATGCAATTTATCGAAGTGCCAAGCAAAATGGGGCTTGGGTAGAATTGTAAAATTATTAAAAATTAGAATAAGGATATATTTTTTTTGACGCTGATTGTTATGATTTTTTTTCTTCTTCTTCTTCTCTATTTGTTGAAACATAACTTTTCGTAAGAAAACATAATCAATCATAATTTCAAACAGCGTCCTTCAGCGTCAAAAAGAAAACTTTAAATAAGCCTTATCACAAATTGAAAATTACACCGTGAAATTAACAGGATTTACAGACGAAGCTGCCAGCAATTTAGCAGGTCAAATAAAAGTAACCAAAGCCTTAGGTTGGGAGTATCTATCTGCCCGAATGATAGACGGGACAAACATTCATGACCTTTCAGAAACAGACTTTGAGCGAATTTGTGAGCAGCTAGAAGAAACCAATATTAAAGTAGCAGAATTCGGCACCATGATCGGCAGTTGGGCAAAACCGATTGAGTCAGATTGGGCGTTGACCTTGGCAGAAATAGACCGTTGTATACCAAAAATGCAACGATTAGGCGTTCGATTTGCTCGAATTATGTCTTATGCACAATGTACTTGGGGCGACGACCAACAAGAACAAGAACGTTTTCGACGACTTCGGGAAATTACGGCTCGCTTTGCAGATACAGGTTTAGAAGCCATTCACGAAAATTGTATGAATTGGGGGGGCTTTTCTGCTGACCATACGTTGCGTTTATTGGATGAAGTACCCGGATTAAGATTGGTATTTGATACAGGCAATCCAGTTTTTCAGCGAGACCGTTCTAAACCAACGCCTTATCCTTGGCAAAATGCTTTTGAATTTTATCAAAAAGTCAAGCATGCCATTGCGCATATGCATATCAAAGATGGCATTATGCATCAAGACGCAGGCGAACCTGAATATACATTCGCAGGCGAAGGACAAGGACATACTAAAGCTATCGTTGCTGATTTAATCGCAAGTGGTTATGATGGTTTTATTGCTATTGAGCCGCATATTGCCAAAGTTTTCCATACTACGGAACAGGAAAACAATCCTCAACGAGAATATGATTTGTATTTGGAATATGGGCAGCGATTTGAGCAATTAGTGCAAGCATGCAAAAAATCCCAGCACTTATCGTAAAGCGTGGGATTTTAAATACAGTCGGGTGATTTATTAGCTCGTCCAGTAACTTCCCGTTACTGGACGAATTCAGTTTATGCTTTTTTAAATCAAGCAGCGAAAAGAATCACTTGATAATAGGCTACTTAATCGTTAATTGCTGCACCGCCTTTTCCAAAGAAATTTGCTCCTTTCTGTACCCATCTAAAGTCGATTTCTTAGCAGTAATCTCTAGTTTTTTAGGCATTTTTTCGCAATCTTTACAATTAGGGAAATTCAATTTAAAAGTCAAAGCTTCTCCAGCCCCTAGGCTTTTAACAATACTTCCATAATCAATAATATTTTCTTTTAAAGTTGCTAAAAAAATGGCATAATTTTTATCCAAATCTTCGCTTGTTCTTTCTTCTATTTCATTGCCATAATCATCTGTAACAGCCAATCCATCATCACTCCATATCGTCTTAGCGCGATCAAAACTCAACCCGAAATAACCGCTTCCACCACTAGAACGAACGTGCAAACTATAAATAGCACCAATCCCTTCGATCTTTTCATAATAAGGAGTCCCATTAATACGTAAACTACCTTCGTCCTTATCATTATGCAATTTCTTTAAAATTGTACTTAGCAATTCTAAGTCTTTTTCTTTACTAGCACGTTCTTTAGTCTCTTCAAAAATATAGTCTATTTTATCAATCAACTGTTGCTTATTCTCATTATTCTGAAAAGCATTGATAGCTTTCTTTGTAATGGTCGCACTATAATTTCGTTTCTTTTTTCCATTCAAAACTAGCATCGGAAAAGAACTATCAAATCGACTAGAAATACCGCCATATCTAATCATAATTTTTTCATCATCTCCTATTTGTCGCATTAAATAAGCATACTCCGTAAAGAAAGTTTCTACTACGGATTTAAAAGTCTTTTGGATTGCTTCCTTATTGGCTTCCAAATCTTTTAAGTCAATGCGGTATTTCTTTTTATTCGATTGAATAATTCTATAACTACTTGATTTATCAGACTTATCTCGTTCTTTTTCAGTTAAAATCAATGGGTTTAATAAATTACCAGCCGTAATCGAAAACATAGCCCCAAAGCCGTCCAAATAAGTGCCTTCTACTGCTGCACTATTGCCAATAATAAAAATGTTATCATTCCCCGTAACATTACTTCCATTGGCTTCTTCCAATAAGGATTCTAATATTTTCTCTGCCACTTCTATGTCTCGATTCATTCGAGTGGATTGGGCGGATAATAAAAAGGTCGCTAAAAACAGTCCTATAGTTACTTTTAATTTCATGATCGGTGATTTTAATGGTTCGTGGTAGCTGGATTAAACCTGTACTTTAAACCTAGTTTTTAAATTGAGTTTTTTTGTTACGGGTTACGGGTTACGGGTTACGGGTTACGGGTTACGGGTTACGGGTTACGGGTTACGGGTTACGGGTTACGGGTTACGGGTTACGGGTTACGGGTTACGGGTTACGGGTTACGGGTTACGGGTTAAAATAATTTTTCACTTTCTTTCTTGCAACAAATCTGCGGTTTATTTTCAAAGCAAAAACTCGCAACCCGCAACCCGCAACTCGTTTCAATCATCGCCATTGCCAATTACATTAATCAACAAAGCATCAGTTTCGGTTTGATTTTGGTAAACATTGGCAAATTCGCTTTTAATGATGTTAAGATCATTATTCCTCGTTTCTTGCCAACTAGTCCAAGCTTCGCCTAAGAATACTTGTGTTTTTTGTTGATGCGCTTCTAATAAATTTTGCATTAAATTCGCTAATTCGGGTATTTCTTCTTGTCGGAAAGTATTTGCAAAATCTTGTAATTCCGTTTTTTGTTGCGATTGATAAGCGAGCATTTGTTGATTCATTTTATGTTGCATCGCATTTAGCTGATCGGCTTGTCGATTCTGCCAAATAGAATCCAATAATAATAACTGTTGCTGATGTACGGCTTCGCGCTTTTCAATTAATTGCTGTACCTCCGCTAAAGTAATATTATCGGTTATTGGCGTAACGGGTATTGCTGTCTTTTCTACTGGCGTCCCAAAAGAAAAAGTTAAGCCATTTTCGGTTGTTGTTGCTTGAAAATCAAACAATTGTAATAAAAGCAAGAAAGAAGCGGCAATACTAGCAGGAATTGCCCACCTTCTCCATGGAAAAGGCGCCCGTTTCAAAGTAATAACCGTAGCAGGTGGTTGCACTTCGGGCAAATCTGCTAAAAATGTTCTACTTTCTTGTAATGCTTCTAATTCCTTTTGCAAGGCAGGATTTTGTTGTAATTCCTGTTCAAAAGCCTCCTTTTCTGCCGAAGTCATTTCTCCGTAGAGATAATCTATTAATTTTTCTTCTTCGTTCATATTTTTAGGTATCAGATGTCAGGTGTCAGGTATCAGGTCATCCAAATCAACTGAGAACAACCTTACGCCCAAAAATTGACTACTAAAATATATTCATTTTGCGCAAAGCTTTTAAACCATAGTATAATCTGGACTTTGCGGTATTTTCAGAAATGCCTAGCGTCTCAGCAATCTCTCTAAATTTTAATCCTTCGTATTCTTTGAGGATTAAAACGGTTCGTTGTTCCGTTGGTAATTGTTGAATCGCTTGCATCACTAATTGAGCTCGTTCATTATTTTCGTATAAAGTGTCGGGTGATTTCGGGCTTATTTGCATGCTTGATAATCCATATTTTTCTTCGTAATTGGTTCTTGTTTTCTGTTTTCTAAGATATTCATGGCATTGATTGGTCGTAATTCGATACAACCAAACTTTAAAAGTCGCAGGTTCTTTTAGTTGAATTAACTTTTCCTGCACAACGACAAAGGTTTGTTGACACATTTCTTTCGCCAATTGAGCGTCCGAAAAATATTTATAAGCGATATTATATACTCGACGGTACCAATCGCTGAACAATTGATTTAAGGCAGTTTGATTGCCTTCTTGTGCTTGGATAATAAGTTGTCGAGTTTCGTCCACTTTTATAACTGCTTTTCGGTGATTTACAGGGTAAGGATGGATGTGCCCTAAAAATAGTTTTAAGCTAGTTGATTTTTTTTATTTATTTTTGGAAAAAATCTAAAAATATGCCTTCAATCACTGATTTAAAAGAATTATTAACAGGTCGTAATACAGCTACTCTTAATGCTTTTATTAAAAAAAATCCTGCTGTACTAGATGAAATGGATGACAATGGCATTAGTGGATTAATGTATATCGGTTATCACCAATTACCTGAGGTATTAGCCGTAGCTATTGATATAAAAAAGGAGTTTACAGTATATGAGGCAGCAGCAATGGGCTTATTACATCGGGTTATTACCAAGGTTAATAGTCAGCCTAGTTTATTAAATACGCCTGCCCAAGATGGTTTTCTGCCATTGACTTTAGCTTGCTTTTTTGGTCAATATACTGTGGTTGATTATTTATTAAAAAAAGGGGCAAAAGTGAATATTCCCGCTAATAATCCTTCCAAAGTAATGCCTTTGCACTCCGCTGTTGCTAAAAATGATTATGCCGTTTGTGAATTATTATTAAAAAACGGCGCAGATGTCAATGCCACGCAAATGAAAGACGTAACGGCTTTACAATCTGCGGCACATCGGGGAAATTTGAAATTGGTGCAACTATTAGTAGCCAATGGAGCAGAAATAGACATGGAAACAACAGAAGGTAAAACAGCCCTTGCTTTTGCAGAAGAAGATGGACATGAAACCGTCGCTAATTTTCTTAAAAATGCCTATCTTTTACCAGGTTTTGGTTTAATAAATTTAAATAAATTAGAAAAGGAATACGATGCTGGAGTATTAATTAATGGTCATGAAATTTCCTTAGATTTAAACTTTGAAACCACCACCATCTCCAAGGAAAATTTATCGGTAGTCAAAAAAATATTAAATAATATCTCCGATTATCAACGAAAAACTCGTGCCGCAATTGTAGAAGATGCAAATGATGAAGATGGGATTACCAGAGAATATTTAGATTTTCATATAGAAGAACTCATCGAAAATGAGTTAAAAGAGTTATTAGGACATATCACTTCTCAGCGAAAAAAAGTCAAAAAAATATTCAAATTATTACAGTTAACTAGAATAGGATTTTATCCAGAGGACGAACAGAATTATGCTGTTTTTGATTATACCATCGGTGATGAATTAACTGATTATTTATTAGTCGTTGTGATGAATCAACATGATGAAATTGCATTCATTACGATGGAAAGCTAATCGTATTATACCGCGAATATAGATTCGCTGTGGTCTTACTCATTGGTTTTCAAGAACGAAGACAAAGGACAATCTATATTGTCCGTCTCTGCCACAGGATTTGTCAGAGAACCATTCATCTTTTTCGATTGGGCAAAAAAATTGGCATCATCTCCAAGGAGATGTGCCAACAAAATTGCAGTCCGAGTTAAATTCTTCTAGTACAACGCTTTCGTTGTACCTATTTCTTTAGGTTTAATTCAGACCCCAATGATTAGAGTAACTTTGTTTGATTTTTTGATGCTTTTTAATCAAAAAAAGGGTTATTTTAGCTCTTTATCCATCACAAAAGTCATTAATAATTGGACACAACTTTCGTGAAATAATTAACCAATATTTATCAATAGCTGAATTAAAAATCGGTAAAAGGATTATTTCAAATTCGTATCATACGAATCAATCAACACCTTTTTTATCCGCTATATAATTCAAGCTATAATATATTCAAAGAAGACCCACTGGTTTAGTTAGCCTGTATTTTTCTTCTTAAAAGAATTCAATACAATCCTAACAGTTCCCCAACTAAAAGGGGTAATTTTGGGCTTGTGAGGTTTTAGTTAAGATAAGATGCGATTCATCTTCTTAACTTTTTTTTAACTCGGAAGCGATTTGGACTTGTTTTTTTTGTAGCCTTTATTGCCTAATTCAACTACCTTTTATTTGCAATTTTCTTTAAGACGGGAGAATTTTAGAAAGGTCACAAAACTTTTAAAATTTTGTTAAAAAAAAATCCGTTACAGCTAAATGATGATTTTAAATATGCTTTAGACGTGCTCGAAAAGACGGATAAGAGTATGTTTATTACAGGTCGAGCAGGAACGGGAAAATCTACTTTATTACAACTTTTTAGAAATACAACCAGAAAAAAAGTCGCTGTCTTAGCACCAACAGGAGTCGCAGCATTAAATGTTAGAGGACAAACCATTCATTCCTTTTTTAAATTTCCTGCCAAACCACTACATAAAACAGAAATTAAACGCCTTCGGCAAAGAAAAATTTATCAAAAATTAGAAGTACTGATTATTGATGAAATTTCAATGGTTCGAGCAGATTTGCTAGATAACATAGACTGGTTCCTGAGAAAGAATCGAGAAAACCCGCTGCCTTTTGGGGGGGTGCAAGTCGTCTTTTTTGGCGATTTATTTCAATTACCTCCCGTAGTAGCAACCGAACAAGAACGGATGCTATTTCGGATGCAATATACTAGCCAATACTTTTTCTCTGCCCATGTTTTTGAAGAATTTGAATTAGAGATGATGGAATTGCGTAAAATTTATAGGCAAGATGGTCGGCATTTTATTCGCTTATTGGAATCTGTTCGTTTAAATTATATAGATTATGATGATTTAAATGATTTGAATGAACGGCATATACCCGATTTTGAGCCAGAGGCTTATTATATCACCCTTTCCGCTAGAAATGCGACCGTCAACAGTATCAATACAAAAGAACTCAGTCAACTCATCACGCCTTCGTCCGTTTATTTAGGAAAAGTAGAAGGCAGTTTTGATGTTCGCCTCTACCCTACTGATTTAGCCCTCAGCCTCAAAGAAGGGGCACAAGTCATGTTTATAAAAAATGATCCTGAACGAAAATTTGTTAATGGTACAATTGGAAAAATTGTGGAATTGACGAGTGAGGGCATCAAGGTAGTCGTGCAAGAATACGATGGAAAAGAGCGCTTAATTAATGTGCCAAAATTAGAGTGGGAAATTTTAAAATACAGCGTTGATGAAAAGGATGAATCCAAAATAGAAACTAAGGCGGTTGGTAAATTCACCCAATACCCACTTAAATTAGCTTGGGCGATTACCATTCATAAAAGTCAAGGTAAAACTTTTGAAAGAGTCATCATCGACTTAGGCAAAGGCGCTTTTGCACATGGGCAAACTTATGTGGCATTGAGCCGCTGTAAAACATTGGAAGGCATTGTGTTGAAACAGGCACTTCGACCACAGGATATTAAAGTGGATGAGCAGGTGGTTGATTTTTATGAACGGCATTTCTAGCTACAGGATGACTGGATTTTGCAAGATTAACAGGATGTAAAACAGGCATAGCATCGCTAGGTAACCAAAGTCTCCCGATTTGCTAAATTTCAAAAATTTAGTAAATCTTTATCTCTAACCAAAAGAAATTTACTACACCGACTAAAGATTCTTTTATTTAGAATGAACTGTTATCAATTTTTGTATAAACAAAACGCCCTTCTCCAACTGCTCCACCTCAATAAACTCATTCGCCCGATGCGCCTGTTCAATAGAACCAGGGCCACAAATAACTGCCTCAAAACCTTCTGCCGCAAACTGACCTGCTTCCGAAGCAAATGATACCGCATTAATAATAGTAGAATCCGTTAACTGCTGTACAAATTTGACGACGGGTGCATCATCTGCTGTATCTAAAGGCACCACTAAGGGGAACCATTCTTTGTTCGTAATATTAAATTCGGGTACTTTTTTACGCATAATCGCGACTCGTTCCGCACAATACGCCTTAAATTCATTCACAATTGCTTCTGAATCATCATTCGGTAAAGTCCGTAAATCCCAGACAATCGTACATTTATCGGCTACAATATTATGCGCAATGCCTCCATTAAATTTTCCAACGTGTAAGGTAGAATGCGGTGGTGTAAATCGAGTATCTTGTTCTCCATTCACAATCAATGCTTCCATTTTATTTTCTAGCCAGCCTACCAACTTTGCTGCTTCAAAAATAGTACTCGCTTCTGTATAAATTTTGCTGCTATGTGCGCCTCGACTCGTCAAGGTCGTTTCTAAAGTCCCCATTCCTTTTTGCCCAGTAACGACTTCCATTTCAGAAGGTTCACCGATAATAGCAAAACGTGGTCGTTCCGTATACGTATCCATGATGTCCCTAGCCAAAGCATGCCCAGACCAACAACCAATTTCTTCATCATAAGAAAAGGCAAAGTAAATAGGTTTTTTTAAATCTGCCACTATCATCTCTGTTAAACATGCCAAACAACAAGCGATAAACCCTTTCATATCACAAGTTCCTCTACCATATAATTTACCCTCTTTTTCTATCATTTCAAAAGGGTTCGTATGCCAGTCTTGCCCTTCTACAGGTACTACATCCGTATGCCCAGAAAGCACGACTCCATTATCAACCGCAGGACCAATTCTGCAATGAATACAACGTTTTGTCCGCTCGGCATTATAGACATTATGAAAAGGGATGCCGTGTTCGGTTAGGTAATTTTCTATCCAATCAGCGATTGAGGAATTACTTTGACCACCTAACACAGGAAAGGCAATGAGTTTGGCCAAGATTTCTTGAGCGGTTAGTTTATTTGTCGTTATTGGATTCGTTGTTGTTGCTTGCATATTTTTTAATCAAGGTTTTATCAGCATTATTCAAATTAATGTTCTTAGTTATAACAGCACCTGTAACAGCCAAATTCATTGGCTAGTTTAATCATAACATAGAATCAACCAAATGAATTTGGCTATTACGAATACAGTCTCTATCCCTTACGAATTTGAGCTGTAAACAACAACCAAGTATCAGGATCAACTATCACCTGGTCTGGCATAAATTTACATTTTAAATTAATCGTTGTTTCTTTCTCAGTAATTCGAGCCGTCCATCTTTTCTTCGTTTTTCCATCCGCACTAACCGCTTCTATATCTAATGGCAAATCAAAAGCTGCACCATTTTGCATTTGCTTAATTTTTAAACGCAATCGTTTTTTCTTCGGTTTATCCCAAGTAATTTCCATTCGAGGTAATTCTGCTCGATATAACCATTGTTGAAAAAAAGTGGTCAAATTCGCACCACTTGCTTGTTCCATTACTTGTTGAAAATCGGAAGTCAAGGCATTTTTACCGCCAAAATGGGCGTAATAGGTTCGTAATCCATTCCAAAAAGCTTTTTCGCCTACTTTTCTACGAAGCATGTGTAAGACAAAAGAGCCTCTCTGATAAACATTTGCATTCAATAATTTATTCCAATCGGTTATAGATTCATCTACAACAGGTGCTACTTTTTTATTGGCAAAGACATAAATCTTTTGGCGTTCTGATTGAAGATTGGCTGCCATCCGTTCTCGACCATGGGTAGCCTCTAAATAAAGATTCGTGCCATAAGTTGCAAAACCTTCACTTAACCAGACATGGTGCCAATTTTTCTCCGAAGCGGAATTACCAAACCATTGATGCGCTATCTCATGAGCAATTAAAGATTCGTGTTTTCGCTCTCCTGTTACGGAATTTTCAAAATAGAAAATATTACTAGCATTTTCCATCCCGCCATAACGGGTTTTGGACTGGACATTCGCTAACTTTTTATATGGATAAGCTCCGATATTTTCTATAAAAAAAGCCAATACTTCTTTGGCTATACTATAATCATAATATCCTGCTGCTCGATCTTGCTGATAAATCCAACTAGAAATCGGAATATCATGTACTTCGCCTATATTTTGAACACCAAATCTTGCGGCCCCAAATACTGCTACTTTCATGGGTAAAGGTACCGTTTCTTTCCAATGCGTCATCGTTCGTTCATCATCTAAATTAACGGTTTCCTGTAATAATCCGTTGGCTATAACTTGGTAATGGTCAGGCGCAATTATTTTAAAATCTACTGGCGCTTTGTCGGAAGGATGGTCGATACAAGGCAGCCAATGATGTGCTCGATTGGGCCAGTTGTCCCCAAAAAAAGTACGATCACCGTGTTTATTTTTGTCTATGATTAGACCGTCAGTAGGAATGCCTTTATAATGAATGATATAAGAATGGGTACTACCCTTTTCAATCGGTTTTGTTGGTCGAATAATTAACTGCTCGGCTAATTGTTCAAACGGAATAGTTGAATTATCTCTTACTATTTTTAATACTTCCATGCCTTTCCCATCTGCACTTTTTCGGACCAAGTCTAGGGCAAATTTTTCTTGATTTTTAAGAAAATGAATGTCAATTTGGGTCGTTCCATGAATCTCATTACTTGTATCACTAATGGATAATTGAAATTCATATTGCAAAACGTCTAGTAATGCTAGATTGGGCAGGTCTTTCTGGGCTTCTAATAAATTAGTACAACACAAAAAGAAAACAAATAATAGATAGTTTCTCATACTAATGATTAAAACAATTGAAAATATAATTTTACTAATATTGGTAAAATGACTAGAACAACCATAAAAGATTGTTGCTTTAATCTTTTATCAACATTCCCTTTTTGTATAACAACTATCGACCAAATTAAGCCCCCGATAATAACACTTCCTGTAAGTAATGAGGTAATTAAATCTTGGCTTATAATAAATGAATATAGTAATAACGAAATTCCGAGGACAAATCCACCAATTTTAAGTATAAGAAACCTATTCTCCAGCTTAGTTTGTTGTCTTATGGGACTAATTTCTGCTAACAGCTTTTCAATTCCCTCATAGTTTTCAATTTCTCTAGGAATAGAAAGCGCTCGATAAACATCTGCTGTTTTTAGTACTAAGAAACCATTATTTTTGATAATTTCAGTTATTTCACTTTTGTCAATAATAACAGCTTTTCGGTTATCTTGAGTTTGAATAAGTTCCTTTTCATTAATAGTTAATTCATAAGAATTCCAAGCCTCTTCTTGTGTTTTAATACTTCTCCTCCAACCAAAATAGGTTCCAATACCGAGTATAGGAATCATAAATAGTAGCGTTTTAAAATCACTTCCTGTGTAAATCATCAACATTGTAAAGCCTATACCATACATAAAAGACAATAAACCTAATGTCCATTTGCTAAATTGGCGTCTTACTCTTTCAAAGCCTTCTTTTGGTAATTTGTATTTTTTCATTTGATAAATTTAGTAACGAATAAAGAATAAATTGGACGTTATTTTATTCCCCACGAATTTATTAACCCCACGAATTTTAATTGTTCAAGTTATACTTAGGGGCGTTCATTATTTCTGATAAAATTGACTAACTGATTCTACCCATTTTTCAGGACTTCCTATCTGACAAAAATGTCCAACTCCATCCATAATCGTTAAGGTCGCATTTTTACATACGTTTTGCTTTAAATAATGGGCCATTTCAACTCTCGCTACGGCATCCTCATTACCCCAACAAATATGAACGGGCAATTTAGTCTGTGCTAAAGCAGGTAACCAACGGGTCTTTTCAAAACGCTTGCGATCATTTAAATACTTAATCGTTAAGTAGGTTTTACGGTGTCCTTCTTTTAGGGTATTATTTTCCCATAATCTATCTATCGCTTCCTGTAGTAAGTTTTTATTTCCGTGAGCACTTCGAACTTGTTGATTAAACACCTTAAAAGTTGTAATCTTATTCGCTATTCGACCATATTTAGAGAGTAGCATCTTCTGCGTTATCCGTAAATCTGCCAATCCTAGCACCATACTACCATTCGTAAAAGTCAAACTTTGAATCCCTTCGGAAAACCAAGCAGGCATTTGGTCATTTTCATGTCTTGCGACAATTTCGGTTAATACACTATCGCCCATATCATGGGATAGTACATGACCACCTTTGATCCCAAAATGTTTCCACACTTGCAAAACGGTATCTGCTTGTTCAAATAGAGAATAGGTATAATTTTCCGTTGGTTTATCGCTTAATCCATAACCTAACATATCAAAAAGCACGATTCTATCAAAGGTTTTTAGCATTCCTTCTACAATCGCATGATAAGAATAAGAAGATTCTGGAAAACCGTGAATTAGCAGCAACGTCTTATCTGGAGAAGCATTTATAGCTCCTAATTGCTTGACAAATAGTTGGTGTTTGAAAGGGCCGTAGGGAATATATTCGCCGCTTGTTTTCCAATTTGTTAATTGTGGTGACATTCGTTTTGATCTTTATTAAAATAATACTCAAAAATTAAAAATGATACTTTGTGTCCCTCTGTGAGCGTCCTCTGAGTAACTCTGTGTAATAGCTATTTTGTTCCACAGAGGCACACAAAGGAATCACAGAGTTTCTCAGAGGCTTATTAGGTTTTCTTATTTCTGAATATCATTATTCTCGTAAATATTATTTAATGCGTTTTATAAAACCACATATTTCTAACTCGTCCATTCGTTACATAAATTCCTTCAATTTCTTCCTTATCGCCTCTTTTAATTTGAATGTCTTTAAAGACCGATAAACTAGCTTCCAGATTATCTTTATTCAATATTTTTAAATCAAAGTCTCCATGTCGTACATGATTTCCTTTTAGTTGATTACTTTCCAAATTAAAATGATAATGCGTATCCAATTCTGGGCTGTAATAAGTCCCCACATAAGTTTTCAATTCCTCCAAAGGCAAGTCAATATAATTTTTAGGGGTACTTGCTTGATTATTATTTCTAGGCGCAGCTTCCTTTTCTAATAAAATATCAGCGATTTGAAGCGCCTTCGTACCAGCACCAGCACTAGAAAAATTGGTCAGCACTACTATATCTAATTCGTGCTCCGGAAAAGAAACGGCATGCGACCGAAATCCACCAATTGAACCACCATGTCCAATTCGTTTTTCCCCTTTATAATCCTTTGTATCTACCCCAAAAGCATAATGCAAAGTATCTCCATTATTCAAGGTATCCACCGTTTGTATACGAATAAATAAATCTTCCCATCCTTCTTTTGGTTGGTAATAATTATGCATCCAATTCAATAAATCGTGGGTATTAGAATGAATATTTCCAGAACCAACATAGCCCCAAAATTCAATTTCTCTAGCAAACCCTTCTTTTGCCCTACCATTATAAGAGGTCGCATTATTAGGCATCACTCGATTGTAATGATTTTCTACATAAGTAGCGTTCATTGCCAATGGTTGAAGCACATTTTGCTGCATCCAATCCACAAATTTTTCACCTGTTAATCGCTCTATAATATCCGCCATCAACATATAACCTGTATTACAATACAAATATTCAGCTCCTGGTTTGAAGTTGAGGTCTTTCTGTTGTTTCATAAAGCGGTATAAATCCGCATTCGTTCGGCTATCATCTCCTCGCCAACCAGCCATTCCTAAGAGTGCATGCAAACTACGCATCCCGCTAGTGTGGTGCATACAATGTCGAATGGTAATTTTTTCACCAAAATCGGGCAAATCAGGTAAGTAAGTTTGGATGTCTTCATCTATGGATAATTTGCCTTCTTTTTCCAATAACAAAATCCCCATAGAAGTAAATTGCTTAGAAACAGAGGCTATATTATAAACAGTATTTGGTTCATTCGGAATAGTATATTCCAAACTAGCTAAACCAAAGGCTTTGGCATAAATTATTGCCCCATTTTTCATAACACCAATGGATCCGCCTGGATGATTTGGTTGATTCCAAGATTCAAATAATTCGTCTATTGCTACTGTTTCGGTATTTTTTGCAGGCACTTGTGATTGGCAGGAAAGCCCTAAAAACAGCAACAAACCTAAGCCAATAAATATATTTTTCATAAGCTATTTTTTTTAATTAAAATGCTGCTTCGACCGCCATAACAACCCACCCATCAACACCGTACAAACAACTAAAATAATAGGCATTTGCTGAATCCCATATTGAAAAGAAACAAGCCCCATCCCATAATTAATAATCATATTTCCAATTAAGGCAATCACAAAGATGATACTAAATGCAGTTCCAGATAATGCCGCAAATTTATCACCAACCATTCCTAAAAAGATAGGGAAAATGCCTGCAAACCCTGCACCTAATAAGGCTAAAGCCACCAGTTTCAAACCAAAACTATCGCCTAACCAAAAAATAAATACACCTGACAGCATAAATCCATAACACCAGTTCATCACCGTCGCATCTTTATATTTCTTTAATAAATATCCTAAAGCTACTCGCATTAACGTCAAGGCTGCCATGTGAACGGTTAAGCCCATTAATGCTTGTTTTCCGTCTATTTGTAAGCCATCTTGTAAAAATCCATTCGTCCAATTACTCACTAAACCTTCTAGTCCACTTTGAAAAAACATAACCATTCCTAATAATAATAAAACAGGATTTTTAATCATTTGCAAGGCTTCTTTCATAGGGAAACCGCCTTGTTGTTTCGCTTCTGGAAAAGTGACCATAGCCACTAAAACAATGACTAATAAAACCAATGCACCTAATCCACCAATTACTGTAAAAGCATCAAAATAAGCAGATAAAACGGAAATAATAGAAGGCAAAACCAATGCACCTAAGCCATAAAAAATACCCAAGATGCTTAAATTAGCTCCCCGTTCTCCTTCACTTATATCTGCAACCAAAGCGCTTCCAGAACTATTTAAAGCACCACCACCTGCACCAATCAAAAAGATAGCTATTTGAATCATCCACCAACGATTGCCAAAGGCTAATCCTTCCATGCCGAGCATGACCAAAGTACAGCAAAGCATAAACAAGCCCTTATAGCCATTTCTATCCGCAAAAGGGCCGCAAAATAGCGAGCCAACCATTATTCCCAAAGGTAAAATGGAGGCTAAGACGCCTGCTGCTATATCATCTACTTCAAATTTTTTAATAATTTCTGGTAGTATCGAGCCTAAGCAAATCACAGATACTCCGAAGGTAAACATGATGACACAGGCGGTATTGAAAACTGTTTTTTTGTTGTAGGTCATACGAGTTGCGAGTTGCGGGTTGCGAGTTGCAGGTTTAACTTGTAACCCGCAACTCGCAACTCGATTAGTATTTCATATCTAAATTAATGTAAAAATTTCTATCTACTTTCACTTCTTTGATGGCTTTCTTAAATTTTTTCTCTTGTTCTTTTGTAGTTGGCTGAATCCAATAATCGGTATCATCGACTTTTATTTTCACTTTCATATCAAAATCCTTAATCGCTTCTGTCCAACGATATTTCAAGCATTTTTTATCAATTTCTAGGGCTAATTGAGGAATATTAGTAGCTCTTAGATATTGGTCAAAAACGGGTTTTAATGCTATCCCTGAATGGGTACTCATATACTGCTCAATCTGCTGAGTAGTCACCGTTTGATGGTAAAATTCTTTATTCAAGCCTCTTAAAATCTGTCGCCACTTTTCGTCATCATCTATTAAATGTCGAATCGTGTGCAGCATATTTGCCCCTTTAGAATACATGTCCCCAGAACCAGCGTGATTAACATCATATTTGCCAATTATCGGTTGGGTATTGCTAATATTCTTCCTTGTGCCAATTACATAATCAGCAGCAGCTTCTTTATTATAATGATAATCGACAAATAAGTTTTCCGAATAAGCCGTAAATCCTTCATGCACCCACATATCCGCAATGTCTTTGTAGGTAATATTATTGGCAAACCATTCATGTCCACTTTCGTGAATAATGATAAAATCAAACTTTAAACCCCAACCAGTCCCGCTTAAATCATTTCCTAAATAACCATTTTGATAACCATTCCCATAAGTGACCGAACTTTGATGTTCCATCCCCAAATAAGGTACTTCGACTAATTTGTAGCCATCTTCATAAAAAGGATATGGGCCAAACCAATGTTCAAAAGCTTTCATCATCTTAGGTACTTGCTGAAAATGTTTTTTGGCATCATTAATATTATCTCGTAACACATAATAATCACAATCCAACTCCCCTTTTTCTCCTGCATATTTTTCTCCAAAATGGACATAATCTCCAATATTAATATTAATCACATAATTACTAATCGGGTTGGCGACAAACCAATGAAAAGTATGCGTCCCATCATCCAATTTAGTCACCCCTCGCAAACGTCCATTAGAAATATCGGTTAAATCTTGGGGTACATTGACACTAATCAACATGCTATCAGGTTCGTCGTACATGTGGTCTTTGCAGGGCCACCACATACTTGCCCCATCACCTTGGCAAGAAGTGGCTATAAAATGATTCCCATTAAGGTCTTGTGCCCAAGTGACGCCACCATCCCAAGGAGGATTGACTGCAACAATTGGTTGTCCACCATAATGAATCGTTAATTCTTTAACTGCTCCAATTTCTTGATTATCTTTCAATGCTATAAAAAAGGCATTTCCTTCCCTGGTAAATTCCAAAGACTTACCTGCTTGCTCAACTTTAGAAATATTCATCGGTTCTTGCAAGTCAATCTGCATCGTTTCACCGCTTTTCAATACTTTATATTGAACCGTATTTTTACCATTAATAACTTGTGTTTTAGGATTCACTTTCATATCTAAATGATAATAAGTCAAATCCCACCAAGCTCTTTCGGCAGTAATACTTCCTCTTAAAGTATCTTGTCTCGTAAACGTTTTTTCTTGAGCAGTTAAGCCAATTGACCATAAAACCGCCAGCGTAACGAAGAGGAGTTTAATATTTTTCATCCTAATTTTTTATTGTAATTATTTATAGTAGCTTTGAGGAAAATCCCACCTAACACAAACACTACCTAAAAACTTATCTAAAATTATTGGGCTAAGATAAGTAAAAATATTCCTAACGTTTTAGTCAAGACAAAATTGGTAAAAAAGCACTTATTTATACCCCAGTTTACTTCGTAAATCAGTTATTACTGAAATTAACTTACAATCATTTTTTAAAACCAACTATTAATGTCTGAAATCGCCTTTGCTGATCTTATTTCGCCCATCGCTTTAGTCAAATTCGATGATCTTCAAGACCGCCAACCTATCCATGCTTTAATAGAAAATACAGATTTAGTCGTCACTCGTTTCGATGAGAAAGTATCTGTTTTATATGGTCGCTGTTTGCACCGAGGCGCTTTATTGTCTGATGGACATATTGATGAACGAGACAATATCATTTGTGGCGTTCACCAATGGGATTATCGAGTGGATACGGGCGTAAGCGAATATAATAACCACGAAGTATTGAATAAATTTAAATCTGCCATCCATGATGGTACGGTCTATGTAGATAAAGCTGATGTAGTTGCTTTTGAAGAATTGCATCCGCAGCCTTTTAAAAGAAACGAGTATTTAGGCGCTTATGCGGATACACACCCTGAATCTACCGAGCCTTATACGAGTTACATCAAAGAATTAGCCCAAAATGGGTTGAAAAATTGGGGGCATCATGGGCCTTCCGCTTCGATGGGCGTTGATAGAAATACCTTACCTAAATGGGAAAATATCCAATTTTTACCAGCTCAATTGTCTCGCCGCCCTTTATTAGATAATGAAAAAGTAAAAACTAAAGTGGTTATTGGTCCCAACGCTAAAAAGCCTTTAAATTTAGACATTCCTATTTTTGTATCGGATATGTCTTTTGGGTCTTTGTCTAAAGAAGCGAAAATCTCCTTAGCAATGGGCGCTGAAATGGCAGGCACAGGTATTTGTTCTGGCGAAGGCGGGATGTTACCCGATGAACAAGCCAATAATAGTCGTTATTTTTACGAATTAGCCTCTGCTCAATTTGGTTTTTCTTGGGATAAATTAGAAAAGGTGCAAGCCTTTCATTTCAAAGGTGGACAAGGGGCAAAAACAGGAACAGGTGGGCATTTACCTGGCACAAAAGTGACCAAAGAAATTGCGGCAGTTAGAGGTTTAGAAGTTGGGCAAAATGCTATTTCTCCAGCTACTTTCCCCAATTTTAATGGAGTGAAAGATTTTAAGAAATTTGCTAAAAAAGTTAGAAAAGTCACAGGCGGTATTCCTGTTGGTTTTAAAATAGCGGCTTCTAGAATTGAAGAAGATATTGATTTTGCACTAAAAGTTGGGGTCGATTATATTATCTTGGATGGTCGAGGTGGTGGAACGGGTTCTGCACCAACTATTTTACGAGATAATATTAATGTGCCGACGATTCCTGCTTTAGCAAGAGCTAGAAAACATTTGGATAAAAGAGGCGCAAAAAATATTACCCTTATTATTACAGGCGGATTGAGGATTGCAGAAGATTTTGCGAAGGCGATGATGATGGGGGCTGATGCGATTGCCGTTTCTAATTCCGCTTTACAAGCTATTGGTTGTTTAGGGATGCGTGCTTGTAGTTCTAATAATTGTCCTGTTGGAATTGCGACTCAAAAAGAAGATTTGCGGGCTCGATTGGAAATTGAAAAATCGGCTAAGCAGTTACATAATTTCTTTCATGCTACGAATGAATTGATTAAGGTGGTTGCTAGGGCTTGTGGGCATAATCATATTAAAAAATTCAATCAGCACGATTTAAGTACTTTTGATTATGATATGCATCGTTTGACGGGGATTAATTATGCAGGAGTTACTACAGGATAACAAGATTTTGCAGGATTTACAGGAATTTCCAACGGATTTTTTCTACCACGGATGAGAAACACCACGGATTTTCTGTAATGCCAAGTTTTGCTCAGTAACGATTTTAATAGTTCATTTACTTTCAATACCTATAAAATGGCTACAATATTTGCATACTTATTTTACGGATACTTATTGATAGGTTTATTATTCGGACTATGGTTTGTCTTCAAAGGCGTTGGAAAAGTAGATGCTGCTACTGCCTCCGCAGGTTGGGGACTTCGTTTATTATGGTTACCTGGTAGTATAGCAATATGGCCTATTTTATTACGAAAGTTAATGTAACACAACTCTCTGAGTTGTGCAACTACAGTATAATCTGCACAACTCAGAGAGTTGTGTTACTTCAATATCACTTATAACTCATCACTACAATGACGCCAGCTTTAAGAAAACGACATCAGCGAACTTGGTGGTTTTTAGGTTTAGCTTTATTAGTAATTTGGGGAACGTCTATGGTTGCTATTTCTAAAAATGATAGCACTCAAAACCTAGCTGCTACAAATGCGGGAGAAGGTGTTGCCATTTCCATAAAAAATGGTCGCCTGCCTAATATCCAAACAGTCGTCTTGCAATTAAACCAAGCGCTTGCCAGTCCTCAGACTTTGGTCTATTTAACCGATACAGAATCAACAAACGCAGATAAAGGGCAACTATTAGGCAGAATAGACGGAAACGGCACTTTTGAATTCCTTTTGGATTCTCTCACCTCCGCCATGTCAAAAAAGGTAGTTAAAGGCTATGATGCCATCCATCAAAAAGAACTGTTTACAGCAGTAATAAATACCAATTGATAGTTTGAAAATTGTTAATTGAAAATTTTAAACCCGCCAGCCTGACGGCTAGTCGGGCAGGTTGAAAATTGCAAAAAAATGAGTGTAGATTATCAAGCGGTACTTTGGAGCAAACGCAAGAAAAAATACGACTTAGTGATGGGTGGCTTAATACTCCTTTATTTAGTGGTATTTATTGGTTTGCAATTAACTTTCTATCCAGAGATTACTGCCGAAACCTTAATAATACGAGCAACAGGCACCTTAGCATTTTTGATGTTGCATATTATTTTAGTCATCGGACCTTTGAGTCGATTAAATGACCGTTTTTTACCTTTATTATACAATCGGCGGCATTTAGGGGTGACTATGTTTATGATTGCGTTAATTCATGGGATTTTTAATTTATTACAATTCCATGCTTTTGGAGATTTAGATCCAATTAGTTCGCTTTTTTCCGCCAATCCAAATTATACGTCTATTGGTAACTTTCCTTTTCAAACCTTAGGCTTTTTTGCTTTATTGATTTTATTTGCGATGGCTGCTACCAGTCATGATTTTTGGTTGCATAATTTAAGTCCGAAGGTTTGGAAAAGCTTACACATGCTAGTTTATTTTGCGTATGCCTTAATCGTTGCCCATGTCTTATTAGGAACAGGTTTTGAAGAAGGTGGCTTGTCGAATATTTTAGTAGGTGTGGGAGCTTTAATGGTCGCAGGTTCACATATTATTGCCGCCAACAAATCGCTAAAAGATACCCCAATATTAACTGAAACGGGCAAGGATAATTTTTATAAGGTTTGTTCGGTCACCGATATTGAAGAAAATCGAGCAAAAGTAGTGATGGTCAAAGAAGAGAATATCGCCATTTTTAAATATGAAAGCAAATTATCCGCTATTCATAATGTTTGCAAGCATCAAAATGGACCTCTTGGCGAGGGTAAAATTGTTGATGGTTGTATTACTTGTCCTTGGCATGGCTATCAATATTTAGCGCATAATGGGCAATCTCCGCCACCATTTACGGAAAAAGTAAAGACTTATGATGTGAAGGTTTTGGATGGCGAAGTTTATGTAAATCCGAATGGCTATCCAGAAGGGACGGAGCGACCTGCGGCGATGATTTAAACAACTGAAAATGGCATTTCTTAAAATAATAACTGATATTAATAGGTTTATAAAACAACCTGACGATACACCACTAAATATTAGCCTTTCAAAGAAAAGAAATATATTTTTAACGGCTTTTATCTATGAACTAATAATAGTAAACAAACCAATTATGAATAATGATTTTTTCATCGGCTGGTCAGACAAAACACCAAGCAGTTATGCTAAAAAAACACGACTCTTTGTATTAGCTATTTTACCCATTATATTGATAGCAGCCTTGGCATTTGTCAACAGCCAAAAGCCATTAAATAACGCCGCCTTTGAATTTGGTACATTGACGACCATAGAAGGTACTTTAATCGAAAAACCTGTGCCAATGCTTCGTTTATTTATGGGTAATGACTTACAAGGCGAGCCTGTTTTCCAGCATTTAATGTTGGTAGATGTCGTGAAATTTGGCGCAGAAAAAGCAATTGGGGAAATGGAAAAAATAGCAGGCGAACCCTTATATGGTAAAGCCATTAAATTACAAGGCACTTTAATTTATTATAATGGAAAAACGGTATTAGAGTTAACCGAAGTAGGCAATGCTTTTCAAGGGTTAAGTGAGCAAAAAGCGCATAGGGTTTTAGCCCACGAAGATAAAGGAATGAGCAAATTAAGAGGCGAAATCGTTGACCCTAAATGTTTTTTTGGGGTCATGAAACCGGGGGATGGAAAAACACATAAATCTTGTGCGGTTCGTTGTTTGTCTGGCGGTATTCCTGCTGTTTTAGCTACAGAAAATAAAGAAGGACAACAAGCTTATTATATTTTATTAGGAGAAGATGGACAATCTATCAATGCCGATTTATTAGATTATACGGCAGATCATATTCAAATTAGCGGAAAAGTCCATCAAATGGCAGATTGGCATATTTTATATACGGATGCTGGCAAAATTTGTCCATTGGGACCAAAATGGTTGTTTAAGGATATGCCACTTTGTGCGGAATAAATAATACATCAAATTTATATTCAAACAAGGCGGCTATTTCCTAAAGCCGCCTTGTTCTGTTTCGTATCACTCCAATCGCTCCACCACAACCTTCTGATTCAAAGCCTTCTGTCCATCAATTTTTATATGGATAAAATACAAGCCATTCGGCACCTCTTTTAAATCTAATTGCTCTATGTTCGCTCCAATTTCTGTTAGTTTTTGGCGCTTTATTACCTGCCCAAAATTGTTAATTAATTCAATCGTCGCTGCCTTCCCAGCATAAGGTTTTAAGTTAATAAATAACTGATCCTGTGTTGGATTTGGAAAGACGGACCAATTTGTCAAGTCTATGGTAAAATTAACAACTTGAACTTCCGTGTAATCAAATCCACCATCTCGATAAACTTGCTTCACTCGATAATAATTTTCGCCCATCATTGGTTTATTATCTGTGGTTTGGTTATAAATCATAGCTGCCCCTAAGGCCTTGCTTTTAATTCGTTGAATCGGTTCAAAATTTTGTCCATCTATGGATTTTTCTACCACAAAATAATCATTAAAATAACTCGTATTGGTTAACCATTGTAAATCAACTGCTCTTTGAACTGGAAAGGCAGAAAAGGATAAATAAGGTGCAAATCGACTACTCGCAGTATTGGCGTTATTTCCCCCTATCAGGTCTATCCACTTTTCACAAATAGTGGTATAATTAGCATCTTGGAAATAAATTAAATAGCGGCCAGAAGGTAAATCAGCAACAGAAAAAGAACCACCACATTGCCAACCACAATGGTCAACTGGTCCATATCCCGAATTTAAAATTTGGAAAAAGAAGGCTGTTCCATTACTCGTTAAAGTAATCGTTCCATTGCCGTGAGTGATCGTATTGCCATTACAATCTTCGACGATTGTTTCTCCACCGCCAGAAAGTGTACCTGCACACGTACAATCCGCTTGTACTACATCATTATTCGTATTTGGGTTTCCATCATTACAGCTTGCCCCCATTGTGGTCACATTTGGATCATTGTCGTTACAATCTTGACTCGCTGGTACGCCATCTCCATCATTATCTGGGTCATTATTGCCATCGGGCGTGCCTGCACAAGTACAATTGGCTTGCACCATATCATTGCTGGTATTGGCGTTTCCATCATTACAATTAGCTCCAACAGTCGTTAAATTTGGATCGTTATCATTACAATCTTGGCTCGCTGGCACACCATCTCCGTCATTATCTGGATCATTATTGCTATCACCTCCAAGGGTAATAATTAGTTCGCAAAGTGACTGATAATCCGCATCTTCAAAAAACAGTCGGTAATCTCCTGCTGCTAATCCAGAAACAGTAAACGAACCACCACAATTGTAACCACAATTATCTATGTATTGCCAATTTGCATCTAAGATTTTAAAATAAAAAGCATCTCCTCCACTCGTCATAGTAATGGTTCCATTGCCATGGGTAACGGTACTAGTTCCGCAAGTTTCAGTCACTACCCCATTACCATTATTGGGTGTTCCTGCACAAGTACAGTTGGCTTGTACAAGGTCAATATTCGTATTTGGATTTCCATCATTACAGTTCGCACCGACTACCGTTAAATTCGGATCATTATCATTACAATCTTGACTTGCAGGAACTCCGTCTCCATCATTATCTGGATCGTTATTTCCATCGGGCGTACCCGTACAAGTACAATTTGCTTGCACGACATCATTACTAGTATTAGCATTTCCGTCATTGCAAGCATTACCAACTATGGTTAAATTTGGATCATTGTCATTACAATCTTGACTTGCAGGAACTCCGTCTCCATCGTTATCTGGATCATTATTCCCGCCATTTCCAAGCGTAATAACCATATCACAAAGTGGTTGATAATCTACATTTTCAAAAAACAAGCGGTACTCTCCTTCTGCTAAACCAGAAACAGTAAAAGAACCACCACAATTATACCCACAGTTATCCACATAACTCCAATCTCCTCTTAAGATTTTAAAATAAAAAGCATCCCCTCCACTAGTCATCGTAATCGTTCCATTGCCATGGGTAACCCTACTAGTTCCACAAGTTTCAGTCACCGTCCCATTACCATTATCTGGCGTTCCTGCACAAGTACAATTGGCTTGTACAACATCATTATTGGTATTTGCATCACTATCATTACAATCCGCACCAACGATCGTTAAATTCGGATCATTATCATTACAATCTTGGCTTGCTGGCAAACCGTCTCCATCATTATCTGGATCCATATTTCCTAAACTATTAATCCAATCTACAATTACTTGAACACCTGCTTCGTCTACCTTATTTTTACTTAAAGGCGGCATGGCAATGGTCGGTGCTAAAGAATTCATCCGAAAATGTATAACCGAACGATCAACTGTCCCTTCTCGAATAAGTGCAGGGTTATCTAACCCCAACGGCATCATCACCGAACCATCAATATAATTCTGCTGAGCTAAAGGTGTGGTAATTCGAGCATCAAAAACCGCTCTATTTCCTGTCCCTGGCTGATGGCAAGACGAGCAATTCACATCTAAATAAGACCTTGCTCTTAATTCCAATGGTTGGCTTAAATCATCATGCGCTGCAACGGTGAGGTAATTATTAGTGGCAACATTTGTAATATTTTGACTAATTGCGCCAATGCTACTTAATGCAACCAATTGGTTGGTCGTTTGCCCCGTAGAAGGATAAGTAATGGCTTTATTCAAAAAGCGAGTTCTTAAACCTAAAACACTACCTGCGGCTGCTTGATGACAAGTAAAACATTCCGACGGACTTGGATAATGATAAACTTGAGGTTGTCCATTGACCATTATGGTTTCCTCTAAACCTGTAGTCAATAAAGTCGCATCAGTTCCCGCATCATTCCACTTATACGTCAAATAATAATATTGGTCATCCTCACCTTTTACCTCAAATCGGGTTTCTAAACGCTTTCCGCCCAATTCAAAATGTTTGATTAACACCGTTCCTTTTGGAAATTCCCAATTGCCATTCTCAGAAAATTGAATTTGTTCCGCTGCTGTATTATGTGTTCCATTATTAGGAATCGCTATCCAACGACTTTTATCCGCTCCGTCCGACCAAAAAGGTTCGATTAAATCGTAAGGAATCAATCCAGGTGTAGGCGTCAGCGTAATTAAATCGCTAAAAGCACCTGTTTGCGATAATAAAACAGGCGCAGGAGGGTTTGATCCAGTTGCCTTTAGTTTGTAAAGGGTCGTATTATTCGCTTGATTACCCATAAACAATTCCGCATCAGGCCCTTCGCCCCAAGTAATCAATCGGCCAGGGGTAAAATTGGTAAAATTCTCTTTTGTATAATTGCCATTTCCATCTTCTTCGATCACAAATAGTCGGTTTTGCGAGTAACCGCCACATAAATATTTACCGTATAAAGATGGGAATTTAGCTCCTCGATAAACGTAGCCCCCAATAATCGCATTTGCCTCTGATCGTAAAAAATCAACTACAGGTGGATTATAAGTTCCTGGACCAAGCGGTAATTGATGGGAGTTACAAGCTCTAAATTGTCGAAAATTATTCCCTTCATAAACAGGCCAACCACCATTCTGTCCTTTTTTAACGATCGTCACTTCTTCTCTAGAACCTGCGCCCACTTCTCCAATCCAAAATTCTCCCGTCACTCTGTCCATGGTCATCCGATGCGGATTCCGATGTCCATTATGAAAATATTCTTCAAACAAACTATTGTCTGCTACTATCCAAGGATTGTCATTTGGAATGTAATAGCCGACACCTGTAAACTCATCGCTCTCCCCCACTTCCACACCCATCTTTCGACGTGGAGCGTGACTAATATTCCCTCCTTGTTGATCTACATCAATCCGAATAACGCCACCTTCAAAATTATTCACTATATCCTGTGCAGTCGTTCTCCGAGCTTGGTCGCCAATAGCTAAATATAAAAATCCATCCATCCCAAAATGTAAACCACCACCTCTATGTGTACCATTAAATTGACGTATATTAAAGAGTTGTAATTCGGTGCTTTTATCCACCGTCAACGTTCCATCAAAAACTTCATAGCGAGCTAAACGAAGATAACTGCCAAAGAAATTGCCATTATTGGCACAAGAAAAACAAGTATTATTACAAGACAACCCACCAAATTCTCCATTCGGACCTTTAGCGGTATAATACACGTAAAAGTAATTTCGATTGGGAGATCCCACTTTCCCAAAATCTGGATGAAAAGCCATGCCTAAAAACCCTCCGTCCCAAACAACGCCTGTTTCTCCCGTTAAATCTACAAATACCTCCTTGGAGTTAGTTGATTCATCATATTCAAAATGTTCAATCAATCCATCTCTAGAGGCAACGAACAAGCGATTTTGACGAGGATGTGGCTTGATCACCAAAGGGGAATTAAATTGTAAATTAGGAAAGGCAGGTTCTACACTCCAGCTTAAATTTTCACCATCTCCTGGCATCACAGCAGGCAATTGTCCATCCAAAAATTGCCCAATAGGAACAGGTACCTCTAAACCTGCAGGTTGAAAAAAATAATTAGAAAAACCAAAACTAAGCACTACGACTAAACCTAGCAGCAAGCGGGGTAATTGTTTGTTCATAATTTCTGTTTTTCGGTCTATTGGTAGACCACTATTGTGTAAGGAATAAATAGACGCCCTTGACCTAATGACATTGGCAAGTACTATCTTTTTTCAAGAATGTAGAAATTAATTGTAGTAGTGGAAAGGGGGCTTCGTAAAAAAAGTTAAATCAAAGGTAAAGCAATTGATAAACAATACAAAATACTTGATATAAATCTTAAAAGTATCATTTCAAAAATCCAAATTGAAAAACAATGAAACAACTCAATCAAGACAAAGGCGGCAACTATTAAAAAAAGTATAAAGCTAATCAAGCAACCTATCAATATTTCGGCTATCTTTAAAATACCTTTGCCTTCAAAAGCGTTCAATCGCTTTGAATAATTTGATTTCCCAAACATCTTAAAGAAGGGTTATCTTTGCATCTCAGTTTTATTTCGAATAAATCGAACCATCCATAAATCAAAAAAATGGAAAATATCATCACCCAAGTTCGACTAAATGTCTTTGCCAAAGAAGTGGCTGCTTTAGCACAAAATCGTTTGCTTACGGAGCGAGGAAAATTTCAGGTATATATGGCAAAAGCCAGCGATATTCCACTGATTTTACAAGAAATTGGACGGTTAAGAGAATTGACTTTTCGAGCAGTAGGAGAAGGCACAGGCAAAGACATTGATTTAGATGAGTTTGATAATTATTATTATAATCTCTTTATCTGGGATACGGAAGCGGAAAGAATTGTCGGTGGATATAGAGTTGGTTTAGGAGATGAAATCATCAAAAATAATGGCTTAAATGGTTTTTATATCAATAGTTTATTTGATATTGACCAACGCGCAACGACTATTTTGAGTCAATCTATAGAATTGGGTCGTTCTTATATTATCGAAGACTATCAAAAAGGCTTTTTGCCCCTCTTTTTATTATGGCGAGGTATTTTATTATTCTTATTGCAAAATACTCAATATCGCTATTTAATTGGTCCTGTTAGTATTAGTAAATATTATTCAGATGTATCTAAAAGTATGATTGTTGATTTTGTAAAAAAGCATTTTTATAATAATGAAATCGCTCAATATTTCACCCCTAAAACGCCTTTTCAAGTTCAGTTAGATAATATAGATATGGACCAAGTTGCAGGCTCTCGGTTAAAAGATTTGGAAAAATTTATGGCAACTATTGAGCCTGCGCATATCAAGATTCCTATTTTACTCAAACAATACACTAAGTTAAATGCTCGATTTATTAGTTTTAATTTAGACCCTAATTTTTCGGATGCTTTGGATGGCTTAATGTTATTGGATTTGACCCTATTGCCGCCTGAGATGTTGGAATTGTTGCAAGAGAAATGAGACAGTTGGCAATAGGCAGTAATACCGTTGTTAAGCCATAAAAAAAGCCCTGACAGCAAACACTATCAAGGCTATTTTATTGATTCAACATTCAATTACTTTACAACTAAATCATACTGCTCTGTTGGATTCAATGGGCAGAAATAGACATAATTACCTGCTTCTAGAGATACTACTTTTGTCAAAGAGCTTGCGCCATCCTTTACTGGTGCTGTTACATAAGCTGCTTTGATATGATTCGCTGCATCTGTCTTTCCTTTTGGTGCTAATACAAACCCTACTTCATGATCGACACCGTCATTCGCTATCTCAAATTGGTAGTTTCCTGCTTCTAATGCTAAACCTTTAGTCGTAAATTCGCCTGGGATCTGAGTTAACTTTACTTTCTTGGTTGCTGGCTTTACCGTTAAATCGTATTGCGCTGTAGGATTCAATGGGCAGAAGTATACATAATTGCCTGCTTCTAAAGAAACTACTTTTGTCAAAGAACTTGCGCCATTTTTTACTGGTGCTGTTACATAAGCTGCTTTGATGTGGTTCGCTGCATCTGTCTTTCCTTTTGGTGCTAATACAAATCCTACTTCATGATCGACACCGTCATTCGCTATCTCAAATTGGTAGTTTCCTGCCTCTAATGCTAAGTTCTTAGTTGTAAATTCTCCTGGAATCTGCGTCAACTTAATCTGCTTAGTTGCTGGCTTTACGGTCAAATCATATTGCTCTGTAGGATTCAATGGGCAGAAATAGACATAATTGCCTGCTTCCAAAGAAACTACTTTTGTTAAAGAGCTTGCGCCATTTTTTACTGGTGCAGTTACATAAGCTGCTTTGATGTGGTTCGCTGCATCTGTCTTTCCTTTTGGGGCCAATACAAATCCTACTTCGTGATCTACACCTTTATTCGCTATCTCAAATTGGTAATCTCCTTCTTCTAGTGATAAACTTGTTGTTGTAAATTCTCCTGGAATTTGTGTTAGGTTTATTTTGTTTACTTGTGCTTGAAGCGCACCAGCGAAAACAAAAAGAAACATCATTGCTACATTGAAAATTTTTGACTTTAACATTGTCTTTATTTTTTTATTAATTGTTAGGTTAATCTAAGCGCTGCTAAAAATTTTAAGTATGCGCTAATTACAATGCAAAGATGCAGGCAATGCAAGCCTAAAAGAATGGACAAAGGTTCTTAGGTGTTGGACAAAAGTTCTTTAGCGAAAATAATTAGACAATTCTTGGTAAAAATTTCTAGCTATCTTTGGAAAAAATTAAGATATGTTGCATCAATGCTCCTTACAAGCTTTCCTTTTATTCATCATCACTATTCCAATTTTTGGTCAAAATGTACCCTCTCCCCTACTGCAATCCTTCCAAGAATATCAACAGTCCAAGGATGATACCCGCTTCCACACTAAGTGGAAATCCGTCGGTCCAGTCCTAAATTCTGCCAGAATAGAAGCCATACAAGCAGATCCAAATAATCCAGGAACGATGTACGCCGCCTTTGGATCGGGTAACTTATGGAAAACGACGAATAATGGATTGACTTGGAAACCCATTTTTGACAATCAAGCGGCACAAGGCATTGGCGACATTGCCCTAGCCCCTTCCAATCCAAATATTATTTATGTAGGAACAGGCGAAAGTTTGCTAAAAAATCGCAACTTCACCATGCCAGGTACAGGCATCTATCGCTCGGATGATGGCGGCGAAACTTGGCAACATGTAGGCTTAGACAACACTTGGCATATTGGCGAAATAACGGTGCATCCAACGAATCCTGATATTGTATTTGTCGCCGTCTTGGGCAAATTTTGGACAAAAGGAAATGCAAAAGGCTTGTATCGAAGCATTAATGGTGGCAAAGATTGGGAACGGGTATTATTTGTCGATGACAATACCAGAGCGAATGATGTAGTCATTGCCCCCAGCAATCCCAATATCATCTATGCATCTATGTGGGAAAACGATATAACTAAACCTTTGATGGAAAGTGTATATGGTCAAAAAAGTAGCATTTATAAAAGTGAAGATGGTGGAACTTCTTGGCAAAAAATAGCCAATGGTTTACCGACACATGATAAAATCGGACGAATTGGTTTAGCGGTTTCTTACCAAAACCTTAATAAAGTCTATGCTTTGATGGATAATCGAGCTAATAAAAGAATGGAAGCGGCAGAAGTCTATAAAACAGAAGATGGTGGACAAAACTGGCAAAAAACACATGATAAACCCTTAATGATTTTCCCCGGTATTGGTTGGTACTTTGCGGATATGTATGTCAATCCACAAAATGATGAGGAAATTTATGGTTTAGGCGTCAGAATGGCAAATAGTACGGATGGTGGCAAAACCTTCAATTTAGTTGCTGGCAATGTCACCCATATACAACCTAGCAAAGCCCAAACCCTACATCTAGACCATTGCGAATTATGGATAAATCCCAACAATTCCAATCATTTACTGTTGGGTAATGATGGCGGTTTATATGTCAGTTATGATAAGGGTGAAAATTGGCTACATCATAATAATATCCCAGCTGGCGAATTTTACACCATCACTTTGGACAATCAATACCCTTATAATATATACGGTGGCACACAAGATGATGCAACTGTTTTTGGTCCTTCCAAAGAATGGGAGGCAACGAAAACCGATGCTTGGAAATATTTGTGGGTAGACGCTTGGAGTGGCGGCGATGGTTGTGTCACACAAGTTGACCCAGACGATCCGAATACGGTTTATTTTAGTATGCAAAATGGTGCCATTCGGAGAAAAGATATGGCTGCCGATACCTCTAAATATATCTCTCCAAGAGGGATTTCTCTTTTAAAAGACAAGCTGAAATATAATTTTGTTACCCCTTATTTTATTTCTCCCCACGATTTCAGAACCATTTATCATGGCGGCAATCACTTAATGAAATCCATCAACCGAGGCGATTCTTGGGAACAAATTAGCCCTGATTTATCTATTTCTGCCAATCGGGCTAAAAAATCGACCGCAGCGGGCATGATTGCCGAATCCAAATTGCAAGCTGGTTTATTATATGTCGGTACGGACCACGGCGCATTTTGGTGTAGTAAAAATGATGGGCAAAATTGGACAGAATATTCCAACGGTTTAGCCAATCAATATATTCGCAGTATTTGTCCTTCTCATTTTCAAACTGCTAGGGTTTATGCAGCTATGACGGGTTTAAATCAAGATGATTTAAATCCTTATTTATATGTCTCTGACAATTATGGCGAAACTTGGCAATCCATTACCAATAATTTACCCAATGCTCCGATAAATGTTATTTTAGAAGACCCCATCCAAGAAAATATTTTATATGCAGGTACGCATCGAGGCGTTTATATTTCCATGAATCGTGGGCAATCTTGGGATTTACTGGGCGATGATTTGCCTGTGGTAAGTATAGCAGACTTAGCGATTCAAGAACGAGCACAAGAATTAGTCGTCGCTACGCACGGACGAGGGATTTATACTTTTGATTTGGGCGTGTTGTATGAACTAGCCGATTTAGGTTTTCCTTTGGAAGCTGACCATTTATTTACCGTTCCAGATGCGCAATTTCCGAAGCGACGAGATACGCATAATGATATTGATAAAAGTACGGTGGAACAAACTGTTTTTAGTTTTTGGTTGGAGGAAGCTGATACGGTTGAATTGGTTATTTTGGATGATTCGGATACTGTGGTTTGGACGCAAGAGATTATCGGGCATCAAGGTTTGAATCAGTTTCGGTGGGATTTGGTGGTGGAAAATGTAGAGAGTGATAAGGCTTATTTTGTACGGTATGAGCGGTATTTGGAGACTGGTGGGTATTGGTTGCATTTGAAGCAGGATGAGGTGATTTTGGAACAGTCTTTTAGTGTTTTGGGGTGGTGATTTGGGGATTGTTTATTATATTTATGGTTGTGAAATTTATTTATGTTACTCTTTAAATGTTTATGATAATGGAAACTGAAAAAACTGGGTATGAGCGGGCTTTGGAGTTGATTGAGGAATGTATAATTACAAAATCAAAGAAATTAAACTTACGTAGATTAGAATTAACAATTATCCCAAAAGAAGTAACCAAATGTTTTTGGTTAGAAAAAATCACTTTGGAAAAAAATCAAATTTCCAAAATTGAGAATCTCAATTCTTTAATAAATTTAAAAGTATTAGATATCTCATTTAATCAAATTTCAAAAATTGAAAACTTAGAAAATTTAGAAAATTTAGTAGTTTTGTTCTTTACATCAAATCAAATTTCCAAAATTGAAAATTTAAATAAACTAACCTCACTAAGCACATTATATTTGTCAAACAACCAAATTTCCAAAATTGAAAATTTGGAAAATCTTAAATATTTAACTAAATTATCTCTCGATTTTAACAAAATTATCCATTTAGATGGTATTAAAAAAAATTCTAAGTTAACAACATTATATCTCGATAATAATCAAATTTCCAAAATTGAAAATTTAGAAAAATCAGTCTCTATATCTAAAATTTCATTATGTTTTAATCAAATTTCAAAAATTACAGGTTTTAATAATTTAATAAATCTGAAATCGCTTTCTATATATTCAAATTTAATAACCAAAATTGAAAATTTAGATAATTTAAAAAAGCTAAACTCTTTAGATTTAAATTCTAATCAAATTTCAAAAATTGAAAACCTTCACAATCTTCAAAAATTAACTACTCTAAATTTATCCAACAATCAAATTTCAAAAATTGAAAACCTTCACAATCTTCAAAAATTAACTACTCTAAATTTATCCAACAATCAAATTTCAAAAATTGAAAACCTTCACAACCTTCAAAAAACTCAAAGAATATACCTCGAACATAATCAAATTCTAAAGATTGAAAATTTAGAAAGTCTACAAAATTTAATTTCACTCAAATTTAGTGGTAATCAAATAAATGATTTATCTCCAATAATATCCTTAATTAAACTCAAGAAATTTAAATTAACTCATGAAAGTAGTTCAAAAAACAAAATGATAAGTGTAGGTAACTGCCCCTTAAAAATCCCACCAATAGAAATCGTAAAACAAGGCACAGAATCTGTACTCCGTTACTTTGAAGAACTAAAAAATCAAGGAGTTGACCATCTCTATGAAGCAAAAACCTTAATCATTGGTAAAGCAGGTGCTGGAAAAACTAGTCTTCGCTACAAACTAAAAGATCAAAAGTGTCAACTCCCCAACGATAATGAAAGTACTAAAGGCATAGACATAGACCCCATGACTTTTCCTGTACCAAAAGAAGATAGAGGTTTTAATGTTAATATCTGGGATTTCGGCGGTCAAGAAATCTACCATAATACCCATCAATTTTTTCTCACTAAACGCTCTTTATATATACTAATAGTCGACTACAGAACTGAAAAACATGAAATAAACTATTGGATGCAAATCGTAGAAATGATGGGCGGTGGTAGCCCCTTATTAATCGTGCAAAATGAAAAAGACAATCGGGTTGGTGATTTAAATTTATCTGGATTAAAAAGTCAGTATAGTGAAATATATAAAGATGATTTTAGAGTAGATTTGCGAGCAGTTTGTGAAGGAGAACATCATAAAATAGAAAGTGAAAAAGCCTTTAATCAACTACAAACAGAAATTCAAAGCAAACTTTTACAATTACCTCATATCGGCGATGCATTACCTAAACAATGGGTTGTTATTCGCAAAGAAATAGAAAAATTAGCAACTCAAAGAGCCTATATTTCAGAAGATGAGTTTTATGATTTATGTACAGAACATCAAATCACCGATAACCAAAAACAAAGAGACTTAAGCCAATACTTCCATGATTTAGGCGTCTTTTTGCATTTTCAAAATGAGGATAAACCTTCTGCCTTATCCGAAATGGTCATTCTACAAAATACTTGGGCAACGGAAGCAGTCTATAAAGTTTTGGATAGTACATTAGTTAAAGATGAACAATTTGGGCGGTTTACTTATAAAGATTTAAAGCAAATTTGGCAGGATAGCACTTGGCGCAGTAAAGCAAAAGAGTTATTAGAATTAATGATGGAATTCCAATTATGTTATCAGATTGCCGATACTAGCGAATATATTGCACCTCAATTATTACCCGCCCAGCAGCCCGATTATACTTGGAATAAAACTAGTAATTTACAATTGCGCTATCGTTATGGTTTTATGCCCAAAGGCATTATTACCCGCTTTATTGTTAAAATGCATAAATACATTGCGGAAGGACAAACTTTGGTCTGGAAAGAAGGCGTGATTTTAGAATACCAAGATGCTAAAGCAGAAGTCATTGAAACCTATCGAGATAATGAAATTCATATCCGAGTCAGCGGTAGTCGAGGGAAAGAATTATTAACCATTATTGCGCATAATATTGATGAATTAAATGGGGCTTTTGAAAAGATACGAGTGGATAAATTAGTACCTTGTAATTGTGATGAATGTAAAGGGTTAGACGAACCACATTTTTATAAATACCTAAATTTAATTCGCCGAAAGGAAAAAGGTAAACGCACCGTAGAATGCGAAATTAGCTATGAGGATGTCAATGTGCTAAAATTAATTGAGGATGTATTGATTGCTAATTTTGCGGATAAGGAGGAGATTAAACAGTTGATTCGTAAGCCTGATTTAAAGCGAGCTATTCGGTTATTGGAAAATATGATTGAACTTGATTCTCCTGAGGCTAATGATTTGCTTGTTATTCAATCTAATTTTAATAATCTAAGGCAACAACAGCAGCAAGGCGTATTAAAAGGTGATGAATATTTGGTCGAACGAGCTAAAATCACTAAGGCATTATTAGATTTTTTGGAGGATTTATAGCCAATACCTATCTTAAAATAAAACCTTAGCGACTCAAAAAGAATTGCCGAAACTCCTCCATTTCCTCCAATTCTACTTTAATAAAACGTTGAAAAAGGCGGTCGCCAACTTTATCCCTTAAAGCCGAGATACCAACATCTATCAGTCGAATACCTCTTTGGGTTAAAAAGATATTATCATAGCGCAAGCCTGGCATATCTGAAGGTCGCCTTAAATCTCGGTGTGCAAAACCTGCTTTATGTAATTGATGTAATTCATCTTCAAATACATCGAAAATTAATTCTCTTTTTTCTACCTCAAAAGCTCTAAAATCCATTGGGTATAGCCGCTCCATCACTAAAGTTTCCACATCTTCGCCCATTATATCCAAGCGAATAAACTTTACTACTAAACCATTAATGGTATTGGCAAACTTCATTTTTTCTGCCTGCGAGCCTATATCTGAACGAGTATCACCTGTAAATAACTTAGCTACTTCCTTTTCAGTAAGTGCAATAACTCTATTATTTGACCCCGAAGAAAGTGTTCTTGGGTATCCTTTTTTCATTATTCTATCGTTTAGGTTTGCTATATTAGTCAAATTCTACCATAAAACCAATATACCATCTACTCAAAATACTACACCAACTGATAAATCGATATTTTAAGTCTCATATCTTTGCAAAAGAGCAAAGAGAGGTAAATTTGAAAAACATATAGGAACAGGAGTCTGGTAAATCGAACTTTAGTCATAGCACCAATAACAAAATGGATGCAGTTCAATGGAGGCTGAACCAGATTTTTGTTCTTCCTAAGAGCCTGAATAGTACCAAATGGCGTGGCGATACAAAAAGTATGAGCACATGACCAAGAATTCAATGAGACAAGGCGGAGAGGAAGCGTTCCTAAATGTATATTTTTTAAATTAAACCTTAAGTCATCATGGTTGAAATTTTAAAGTATTCTGTCGGTATTGATGTATCATCTGAAGATGTAGCTGCGGGATTTGGTTTATTGTCAAAAGAATTGCTTTCCAAAGTTAGCAAACCTAAGAAATTCGCCAATACCAAAAAAGGCTTTAAATCTTTAGATACTTGGATTACCAAACAACGCCAGGTAAAGGAAACAAAACTTGGTATTGTAATGGAAGCTACAGGTGTTTACCACGAAAGGATAGCTCATTTTCTATATGAAAAAGGCTATGATATTTATGTGGTATTACCCACTAAAGCTAAACGCTATTTAGAATCATTAGGAAATCGTTCAAAAAATGACCCTATTGATAGCATAGGTTTAACACAAATGGGAATAGACCAACAGCACTTGGAAAAATGGCATCCACCTAGTCTAGTCATGGCTCAACTTAGAAGCTTAACCAGACAACGTCAACAAGTACAGGAACAGGTTACCGCAGCTAATAATCGACTTCATGCCGTAAAATCTGGTTTTTTTGAGGCTAAAAAGGTCAAAAAACATCTAAAGACCACCATTAGCTTTCATAAAAAGCAAATTAAACAGTTAGAAGCGGATATAGTAACCACTTTAAAAGAACAACCTAATTTAGCAGACAAAATTGAACGAATCGTTCAATCTATTAAAGGAATTGGTGTGCTAACACTAGTTACTGTAATAGCCGAAACTAATGGTTTCAAATATTTTAAATCTATCCAACAAATCTCTAAATATGCTGGATATGATGTTATTGAAAACCAAAGTGGAAAATTCAAAGGTAGAGAGCGAATTTCTAAGAAAGGAAACTCCCGTATTCGTAGAATTTTACATATTCCTGCGTTAAATATGGTCACTTTCGGTACTGGGGCTTTTCCCAGTCTTTATCAGCGGGTTTATCAACGCTCTGGTGTCAAAATGAAGGCCTATGTGGCCATCCAGAGAAAATTACTTTGCTTACTTTTTACACTTTGGAAAAAAGATGAAATCTTTGACCCTAATTTTAAAAGTAAACTAAGTAAAGTGTAATTCTAGGTTTTGCTCTTTGTTGTTTTTTTTAAAACACCTAAAACTTTTCTTTTGCTGCAAAACCTTGAATTAATGTAATTCGCTTTTAGTTACCGACTGTTTTTTGACCAGTATAAAAGGTGTAGCCCCATTTTTCAGAGGCTACTCTGGGTACAAATCCTTCAGTATCGCTACTTTGGGTAAGTGTCCCTACTTTGTCTTAAAAGTACAAAATTTATTTTAAATTAAATTTGCATTTTATGATAGTACCTCCAGACTGGAAATGAGTATCTCGTCGTCTCCAGACGACCGTAATTTAAAACAGTCGTCTGGAGACGACGAGATATTGGATTCGAGTCTGGAGACTCGAACCATCGAATCTAGTGATTAATAGTTTCAAAACAACTGCGTCAACTGATAAATCCCCAAAACAACAAAAACAACCCCCACAATCTTATTCGTATATTTCACAATCTTCCCAATCCGAGCCAAAATATAATGTCCCAGTTCAGCATAGCCAATAAAGACTGCCAAAGCACCTAGTGCAGACCCAATAGAAAAGACAATAATATTCGTTTGATTGTCAAAAGTCATATCATAATTAGCTAACCATAAAGCGATAAATAACCAAAAAGGAATAATCAAAACATTCATAGTGGCGACTATAAATCCTCTGCCAAAATCGAAATAATCGTAGGTTTCTGTTGGAGCAGTTGGTGGTTGACTTTCCTTAAAAAAATTATAGAAACCAAAACCAAAAAAGACGACTGTCGCAAAGACTTGCATGTAATAATTAGTCGCTACACTTTCTTGGAAAAAGGTGAGTCCATAGAGCGCAATATAGGTATAAACAAACTCCATGACCGTTGCACCAAAAGAGAGCATATAGCCTGCTTTTTTGCCTGCTGCCAAGGTTCTTTGCATAATCGTAAGGGTGATTAAACCAGTTGGCAATGACCCTACGGCGCTGATAATGAAAGAGGCGAAGAAGTATAGAGCGATGTTCATTGTTTGAGTTGCGGGTTGCGGGTTACCAGTTGCCAGTTGCCAGTTGCGCGTTACCAGTTGCGGGTCGGAATTGATGCTTGTTTTTTAGATAAAACAATAAGAATTGAGTTACCTTTCAAATATTAAACAAAAGTTCTAGTCCAACTGGCAACTGGTAACTGGCAACTGGTTCATCCCTTAAATTTTTCAAAAGGTACCAACTTATTTAGAAAAGCGGCAAAGTTTTCCGCTAGTTGAATGTCTTCTTTCATTTCCATATCTAGCCAAGTAACGATTGGTTCTTTTCCTTCTTGTCGATAATCTATAGTAATGCAGCCGTTTCTGTCGCCACATAACACAATTTGATTTTCGGGTAAGCTCCATTCTTGGGTAAAACGGATGGAATCTAAAATATTAAATTCGCTGGTGTCTCGTTCTTCCGTTTCTTCTGCTCCATCCAATAAGTCAATGCCAAATAATTCTTCTACAGAAACGTGATTGTCCGCCCAAGAGGTTTTGACTGTTGTTGGGCAAACCAAGCCCTGGGTTTCTCCTCCGTTTTGGGTATTTAATAAATTGATATAGCTCGCTGGTAATTTTACGCCTAACAGTTCCTCTGCTTTTTGTACTATTTCAGCGGTTAAATCCGCATTCGGTTGGTAGGCGCTGTACCAAAATTCTTTGTCTAGATTCATAGAGTTGTTTTATAGTGTTAATTCAGTTGACGGTTGCGAGTTACCAGTTACCTGTTACCCGTTATCCGTTAATTCGTCAAACTGGCAACAGGTAACTGGTAACTCGCAACAGTCAAACTTTTGCTGCTTCCAAATAGTCATTATATCGGCGATAACTAGCTCGCATTTCTGTCAAATTCATTGCAGCAATGCCTTTTTTATGCTGTACTCTGCCAATTTTATAAATGATTTTAAAATGTCGATAAATATCTCGATAAGCTTTCCAAACAGGGTATTCGGGGTCATAGATATGTGCTGGTTCCCCCGCTACGCCATTGAATTCTAGAATACTCATCCCTTTTCCTTCTTCAAGTAATTCAATACTTTCACATTTTAAATCAAAACGCCCATAATAAATACCTTCCATTTGAAAAGCTATTTTATCAAAGACTTGTTCTAGCTTTTCGGTGTGTAAATGATTGCCATTTAAAAAGGTCGTTCCTCTACTGTGGTTGCCAATTGGTTCTAATTCCACTTCTTCTCCTTTGACTGGAATTCGTTCCAAAATTGCTGGATAATCTGCTTGAAAACGAGCTAATTGTAATCTTGCTCTGGGCTTTTTTTGCATTAATTCCGCAATCGTCGATTGACCGTCCCCAACGACAAATAAGGTTCTTTTAATACAAATAGACGTAATCTGTCCTTGCTTAGCATCGGGCATTCTATGATATAATACACTTAATTCTATTGGGGAAGTAATTAATTCTTGGATGATAAAAGGTGCGTTAATTTGATTTAAATAATCAGTTAAAGCTACTTCATCTTTAATAATTTCTACTAAAAAACCTCTTTCGCCGACATCTGGTTTGGCTACAAAAGGGAAGTTAATGCCTGCATTTTTTCCTGCTTCAATAATGTAAGTGTTCGTTTGATTTTCTTTGGCTATGAAAACGGTTTTAGGAATGACCTCTTTAGGGATTCGATTTAAGATATTAATTTTAGATTCGCCAAAAACACCGCCTGTTTCAATAACTGGATTAACTGGGGTAAAATAAAATAATCGACGAGACCGAATGGCAAAATATAAATAGAAAAATGCCGCAGGTGCATAGACCACAAAACTGGGCCAATATTCCCAATGCATCAATTTTATAAAAAAAGTAGATTGCCAAAAAGGTAGGCGTTGCCGCTCAGATTTTTTCATTCACTAAAATTAGCATTTCTAAAAGCTGCAAAGATGCAATGTTTTTTATCTTGGATGGTTTTTACCACGGATTTTTTTTACCACGGATTCATTTCATTGCGAATTTCTCCACGAATTTTAATTCCCCACAAATTTCTTTTTAACACGGATTTTTTCGGTAGTGCCTAGCTCCACTTGTTGCTTACTATGCTATATCTCGGAGGTTTTTTTACCACGATTTTTTTTTACCACGGATAACATAACACGGATTTTTTCTCTAGTGCCAAGCTCCACTTGGTGCGTGCTATGCTATATCTCAGATGATTTTTTTATTACGGATTTTTTTTACCACGGATGAAGAATACCACGGATATTTTAAATTCAAATGCCAGTATCAAATTCAAAACGCTAACTAAAGGTATTTGAAAATTGAAAACTGTCACCCCTTATTATATTGCATGCGATGTTGAATCGTCGCATTTGCCAATCCAAAATTTTCGGGGATAGTATCCGCCGCATCTAATAAAATTAAACCAACTCGAATTAATGCCAAATGATGCGTTGTATGCTCATAATTATGCAATAATTCTCGATTGAAGCTAGTCAAAATGGGGGCTTCTGTAGGTAACGATGTTTTTAAAATTAGCGCTTTAGATAAATCAGCCTGCTTTATTTTTTCAATAATATCTTCTAATATGGTCAAAGCTACTTCTGGGTTTTCTTCTATTAAGGGGTCTCGTTCTCTATCATCGTAACAAATTTTGCCAGTTGTAGATTGCGCTAGTAAACATTGATAACATTCTAAAAAATGCCTAGTATGCTTGCCTATCGTGCCATTAGACATTTCTGGAATTGGCTGTTGATATGCAGCAATAGTGATATTTTCTAGATAGCTTTTAGTCTGATTGAGATAATGAATAGTTTCCTTAATCAAATTGCTAAATGTTTGATTTAAAATTAAGTTGAGCAACTCTTTTACAGCAATATGCCATTTTATTTAAGAATAAAATGACAAATATAGCATCACTAACTTGGGGCTAAAACGCTCCAAAACTATAATAAGTCTTGCGTATCTTTATAAAAATATCATTAAATTCCCTATTTTGTCCTCATAGAAACAGATGCTCGGCTTTTATAAAAAAATTAGTCAATCAAGAACATTGAGCAGCCCAAAACGATTAATTAATAATTAAAGGCACTTCTTCTCATCTTTTCTCCTTTATCATTGTTCCTTTATCAAGGAGAAGCAACCTTTTCTATCAAAAATTCTCTTTATATTTGAGAAAGAGATAGTGGAATAATTGCTATCTTAGCAAAACCCTTAATTTAAAATTTTTAATGTCTTTAGAAAAACGACAATTAGCAGCCATTTTATTTGCCGATATCGCCGGTTATACTGCATTGATGCAGGAAGACGAAGCGAATACAGGTAGGCTGTTGTCTAAATTTCAGCAAGCATTAGAAGAACAAGCGGCAGAATGTAACGGGCGCATCATTAATTTTTATGGAGATGGCTGTTTAGCTATTTTTAATAGTCCAATAGATGCAGTAAGGTGCGCAGGATCTTTACAGGTTATTTTTCAAAAGAGTCCAAAAGTACCTGTGCGAATTGGTTTACATGCAGGCGATGTTATTTTTAAGGGCGATAATATTTATGGCGATAGTGTTAATTTAACTTCTAGAATAGAATCTATTGGTGTACCAGGGTCTGTTTTATTTTCGGAAACGATCAAACAGTCTTTAGAGAACCATCCTCATTTTAAAATAGCTGCTTTAGGCAAATTCGATTTCAAAAATATTAAACAGACTATTCCTGTTTATGCCTTAGCTAATAAAGAGTTTGCCATTCCAGATAAGCGAAGAATTACTGGAAAATTGGCTAAAAAACCAACCAGTACTGTTCGGAAAATAGCGACAAGTGCCAAAGCGGTATTTGCTGTTTTAGGTTTAGTAGCTGTTCTTGCCGTCTTCAATTTACCCGCATTTAAAACATTATTAGGCAATTCATTTAACGCACCCTCTTTAAAGGAGAAGAAAGTCGCTGTGATGTTTTTTGAGAATGAGACGGGCGAAGAACGATTAAACGGCGTCGGTAAAATGGCAGCCGATTGGATTACGCAACAACTAATGGATATTGAAAAAACCAAAGTGGTTTTACCATCTAATGTCCGTAGTAATATTCATTTAGCGGCTGCTTCTCTGGAAGGCATGCAAAAATTTGCCAAAGCAACAGGTGCAGAAGTGATTATTAATGGCAGATATTATCAATCGGGCGAAAATCTTATTTTACAAGCGCAAGTAGTGAATGTTCAAACAGGAGAAGTCGTTCATGCTTTAGAGAAACCTATTATTGGAGATAAAGCAGACCCATTACCATTAATACAGGAAGTTAGTGAACGATTAACAGGTTTTTGGGCAGTTCAAGGACGCAAACAATTTACGGAGAAACCGCCAAAATTAGGCGCTTATCAAGCCTATTTAGAGGGTCGGAAATATTGGGGCATTAATTATGAAAGAGTGGAAGAATATTATATGACGGCTTATACAATTGATTCTACTTTTATTGTACCATTAGTTGAGTTAGTCGCCTCTAAGATCAATGAATCAGATTATTATTCTGCAGACTCTTTATTAAATTTTGTATTAGAAAGAAGTGATAATTTATCTAAAGTTCATCAATTACAAACCAGAGCTTACCGAGCGCAATTACAAGGGAATTTGCAGGAGGCGGTTCAATATTGGGAAGAAATTTACGCTATTGATGCCCAAGAATTTATTAGTGTCACTAATTTAAGTCGACAGTATTTGAATACCAATCAGGTTCAAAAAGCCTTAAATGTTTTACAAGATTATGATATTGCGCATCTAGATTTTCAAGAATGTTTTCCCTGTCAGGAATATTACGAATTATTGACTTATGCCCATTTCCAAGAAGGCGATTTTCAGAAAGTCGCAAAAATAGTAGAAGGCTTTAATTTTGACATCAAGGAAGGACTAATCGCTAATTATTATTTAAAATCTTTGGTACATATTGGAGATTTTGATAAAGTCTATGAAAAGATGGGCTTGTATCTAGGTCAAGATTTAAGTTTTAACGGTGGTAGGCAAAGTGCAGGTTTATTATTGGTTGGGATACTTTTTGAAATGGAAAAACTGAATCAAACCGATGTACAAAAAGTTATGGCTAAGCTGTTAATCAATTACGGAGAAGACAATGAAGAGGATTGGTTAAGTGATTATTATATGGGTCTGGGCTTGTATGGGAAAGGAAAATACAAAAAGGCTGCCAAGCATTTTCAAAATTTTTATCAGCGATTTAAAGAAGTTCCGATGATTATTGACTTGGGCTTAGCTTCCTTGGCGGCGTGTCATATTCAGCTAAAAGAATATGATAAATTAGAAAGTGTTTACCAATATCTAAGTACTTATGACCATCCTTATGCTGCTAGTTATGTGACTTATGCCAAAGCTAAAATGGAAGCACAATTAGGTCATACCGATAAGGCCATTGCGCTATTAAAACAAAGTAAAGCAGAAGGGCAAGAGTTTTTATGGTTTAAATTTCAGAATGATCCTTTTTTATCGCCTTTGTTTGATGAGGATGGATTTGAGGAATTGGTCAGTAACACAACTCTCTGAGTTGTGGCATCTAATAAGACATCATAGTTTTGAACAACTCAGAGAGTTGTGCTACGAACCTTATTCTTCTTCCGCCTTTTGTTTCTTCACCATTTCTTCCACATCTTTTAATAATTGTTTAGCATCATAAACAATTCCATCCTTAATCGTATATTTTACGCCTCCTACTTGTTCCAATTTACCAGTATCATCATTTAATCGTTGAAAACCTGTGCCGTATAATACTTTCAAATTTTCGATGGGGTTTTCTTCTACAATCACTATATCCGCCAATAAACCTGGTCGAAGTACGCCAAACTCAATGGGCTTTCCTTTTGGTTCAAAGATAGCTTGTGCCGCATGCATAGTCGCCCCACGAATAACCTCTAACGGATGGAATCCTGCCTCTTGTAATAATTCCATTTCTTCGATATAGCCAAATCCCCATAAATTATAAATAAAGGACGCATCATCACTTACGGTAACTCGACCTCCAGCATTTTTATAATCGTTTAAAAAAGACATCCACACCCGATAAAAATTCTTCCAAGCAATTTCATCCCAAGAAGTCCAATTGAAAAAATAAGAACCATGACTGGTTCGACTTGGATAATAAAAACGATGCAAAGAAGGCAAGGTATAGATGTCATGCCAAACCGCATTTCGTTCTTTCATTACATCTCGTCCTGCTAGATAAGCCGTCATCGTAGGGTCAATAATAAAGTCCAATTCCAGAAATTCTTTGATGAGCGCATTCCATTCTTTACTACCTCTAGGATGAATTTTATCCCAATTATGCGCTACTTGGCTAAAACGGTCTTGTTCATCATTATAATTAAAATCAGGTGTCCAATGTTGAATGTCTTGGTCTTTATAGAGGGCTTCAAACAAACCATAATAATGCGTCAAATTATCCAATCCCATCCGAGCAAAATCTAAGGCGTTTGTTTCTCCAACCATAGTTTGTGCAATATGCGCCACCGTCCCCATTTTATGTTTATGTGCTTCATCTATCGCTGCCTTTAAAGTAGCAGGGTCATGGCTAAAAAACTTTAAGCCTTCCACGCCTTTTTTTGCGCCCCATTTTACCCACTCTCTCGCTTTTTCTGGGGTATAGACCACGCCTCCTTCCCAGTCTTCTCCTGAACCTAAAGTATGAAAAGCAACGATTCTGGGAGCGACTATCTCATTTTTGGCACTCCGTTTCTTTTCACTTTGCGTCCAATTTACGCCTGCCGCAGGCACTCCTCGAATGGTGGTTATCCCATGTCCCATCCATAATTTATAAGGATAAGTGGCATTCGGAGACTTTTTTGCGCCTCCCACATGTGCATGTAAATTGATAAAACCGGGCATGGCATAATGCCCCGTAGCATCTATTTCTTTCGTAGCGCCTTGAGGTCTGCCTGCTTCATTAATTGGTATATAAGGCACACCAACATTCGCAATTTGTACAATTTTATTGCCTTCAATAACAATATCCATTGGGCCTCTTGGCGGCGCACCAGAACCATCTATGACATTAACGCCTCTGATAATCAATCGCTCAAAAGGGCCTTCGCCCTCTCCTTCTGCTCTATCTGGCGCGGGGTTTAAGGAGTATTGAGCATAGCTGATTCCTGAAAGGAGCAGAATTAAAATTAAGGTAAGTAGGTTGGTTTTACGTTTCATTTCATTAAATTTAAACGAACAAAAATTAATTTCTAAGTATGAAGATAATGAAATAATTAACTATTCAGTCTTTAGCAAATTCTAGCCTAATATGTTTATATGATTTTCTCTGTGAAACTCTGCGTTTTTCTCTGCTAAAGGAAACTCTGTGCAACAACTACTTTATTTTAATTATTCCACAGAGTTACCCGAAGTTTTCACAGAGTTACGCAAAGGCAAAACAACGTGTATTCTTCACTCTAAAAAGAATGGTTCTGGGTTTTATTTTCTGTCCTCCCTATTATTTCTCTAAGAATTCAAAACAAAAAAGGGATTTTCATACGGTATCGCATGAAAACCCCTTTTCCTATTTTTTAAAAGAATTCGCTAATTACATTACACTAGCTCAGCAGTTTTCCGCTCAGGCACGACATGCATCCAAGCCAAAGGTAAATTCACACCCTGCATCTTCAAAGCCTGTACTCGATACAAATAAGCTGCACCAAGCATAATATTTTCTGCCACATCAACTGCTTGTCGGTTCTCGTAATTTTCTAAATACGTCCCTTTTACCCAATTGTTAAATGCGCCCATAGCTGGTCCACACCAAATTTGGTAATCCATTGCTCTACCTTCTTTACCAGAATTTGCCCAATTAGAAGACAAACCTAAATACCAACGGAAAATCAACGCCATTTTTCGCTTTGGATTATCATTCGCTCGTTCAATTTGTTCTGGATCTCTTTCGTTGAAAAAGTCCACACAATATTGCCAAATCGTTTCTAATGGTTCTCGGAAAACCTTCTTTTCTAAGGTTGCTCTTTCTGCTGCAGGAATCTCATCAATAGAATTATAACGGGTATAATATTCGTATAATTTTTTCGCTCTTGGACCAAATAAAGACCCTCTTTTTAAAACTTGTAATTCTACGCCCATTTCAAACATATCTGAAGCTGGTGCCATCGTCACATCTGTCGAAGCAACTTTCGATAACAACTTTCGAACATGCTCCGAAGTACCTGCTTCTACACAAGCTTGATTAACCGAACCAGTTACGATATATGCTGCGCCCATCATAAAAGCTGCTAAAGCAGAAGCGGGTGTAGCAATTCCACCTGCTGCGCCAACACGAATCATTTTAGCATAGCCGTACTCTTGCTGCAATTCGTCTCTTAACTTAATAATTGTTGGAAATAAAGCCACTAACGGTCGATTATCTGTATGTCCACCAGAATCTGCTTCGACGGTAATATCATCCGCCATCGGCACTTTTTTGGCTAATTCTGCTTGTAAAGGAGTTATTTTACCTTCTGTTAATAAGGCTTCTAACATTTTATCTGGTGCTGGTTTCATAAAATGTGCGGCTACCTCCAATCGAGATATTTTGGCAATTACTTTATTCCCACAAATAATATTACCCTCGGTATCTTGACTTAATCCCGCAACTCTATAATGCACAATACTATCGGATAAGCGCATATAAGCAGAAGCCTCTACTACTTTCACCCCTCTTTCGATAAATAATTTTACCGCTCCTTCTTCCAATGCTTTTTCGGTCGGACTATTGATTAAATTAAAGGCATAAGTCTGTGTTGGCAATGCCGCTTGAATTTTATCAATCGCTTGATTCACTCGTTTTGGTACTAAGCCTGCTGCCCCGAATGAACCAATCATATTGGCTTGTCCCATCGAAATGACTAATGCTTCGGAAGCAATGCCGTTTGCCATTGCGCCCGTTTTATAGCCGTATTTTACATTATAATCTGTTTGGAAAGTTGGGTCGCCTAATTGGGTTGCCGTTAAAGGCGCAACCATCGCTAACATTTCTTGCCCTCTACCTTCGGCTGCTATTTCGCCTTCGTTGGTAACCCCAATTCTTCCGCCAAAGTCTTTCACGACATAGCATGGCAAATGGGTATTATTTAATTTTTCTTGAATGCCTGCTGCATCGAACGCTACGGAACGGGGTGAGCCTTTCCAGTTTAGAGGTAGTGATTTGCCTGTGTGTGTTAAATTCATACTTACAAGATAACAGGATTTTGCAGGATGAACCAGATTAAAACGAGGTCATACTACATCTTCCTTTTGAAAATTGAAAATTATAAATTGAAAATTGAAAATTTCATTCTATTCTTCATTCCATGTATACTCCATATAATTAGCCGTTTTTCTCGCCTGTTCTATCCCATGCTGTTTTGCGACAACATGCAAAGCCATTTCAATGCCAGCTGAAATACCGCCCGAAGTTATCACTTTTCCATTATCTACATACTTTGTGCCCTTAATTATTTTGGTATTAGGCGCAACAGCAGCTAATTCGTCGAAAGCTGCATGGTGAGTCGTGGCAGATTTATTCTCCAATAAACCACTTGTTGCTAAGACCAAAGAACCCGTGCAAACCGATAGCATTAATTCCACTTGTTCAAATTGTGCTTTTACCCAATTTTTTATCGTTTCATTATGCATTAAAGGTCTTGTACCAAAACCTCCAGGAATTAAGACCATATCAAATTTTTCTTTGGTATCAATGGTTTTATTAGGAATTACTTGGAAATTATTTCTGGCTTTCACTACTTCGCTATTTTCGGCTATTAAACAGACATCATAGAGTTTATTCCCTGCTTCGTCGTAGCTGACGGAGAATACTTCAAATGGACCTGCGAAGTCTAGGACTTCTACTTTATCGAAAATTAGGATGGCTACTTTTTTCATTTATTCTTTTGTTTTAGATATTGAAAATACTTTGTCTTTAGCTTCCGTAGAAGTCAAAACAGGTATAATTTCAAAATCTGCTAAATCGTTCCAATTCGCTATCCATTCTTGTAGTTTTTCTAGGCTTTCGCTTTCCATTATTTGATAGCAAGTTTCTACACTTTCATCTATCCAACTGTTGATGTAAGTTACGCCTTTGGGTAACATCCTTCCTTTTTTATCAAACCTTTGGTAGAGTTCTAGGACTTTATCTTTTTTGAAATGTTCGATGATTAGGTATTGCATATTTTTTCTAATTCTTCGAAAAAACAGTCCTTATTTCGGAGGATGCACCCCTATCCCAACAAGTGCATACCGAATATTTTTAACAGGTTGTATATTCATTTTTAAGGTAGCAATCGTAGCCCTACCACAACTTGAAATTCCGATAATGACCGTTCCTCCTGATTCATCCCATGTAAAATGGTCTATCCAATTATCCTTTCTTGGATGGAACAAGTCTACTAAAGATTGAGTCAAAGGGTCTATCCCTTCAATTTTAGTATGCTTACTTCCATTACAATTTTGGCAGGAAAAAGCTAGGTTATTCAAATCACCTGTTCCCCCTTTTACAGTAGGAATAATGTGGTCTACACAAAAAGGATGAAAGGCATAGTTAGCAGGGGCTAAACAATATTCGCATAGTTGTTTAGCTCTTTTTATGACTTCTTTTCTATTTTTCGGAGAGATATAACTAGACACTAGCAGGAGCGGTAATTTCCAATTGCTTCATTAGCATAGGAACCGTAATTCCCTTTAAATCAGCTAATTTTTTCAACAATTTAATCCGTTTAACCTGTAATTTTTGCTCTTCTTCTATTAAAGAAAAGAGTTCTGCTAGTTCTTTTTTAGGCAGTTCTTCTATTTGTCTTTTTTCTCTTAAAAAAAGAAAACGTTCCAAATGTCCATCAGGTAAAATACAGTTATTGATTTTTAGCAATAAATCTGTTTCCTTTTCTTTATTATTTCGCTGTCTCCTATTATCCAAAATAGAAGAGATTATTTTCAAAAAACCCTCTAGTTCCGATGTTTTCAGATGAGAGAGCATCGATTTTAAGGTATCTGGTCGAAATAATGCTTTAGACATAAGTTTTCTTTTTAACAAAAATAAGAAAAAACAAGAAAAGTTCCAATCTACGCCTCCTCAATCCCCAAAGCCAAATCCGTCACCTGATAAATCCGCATTTTCCCATTCCACAAATAAGCATCACCGATAATCGCCAATTGGTCGCCTCGTTTTTCAATAGACTTGATATGCACTTCTAAATTCATTTCCGCAGGTTTCCATAAAATTTGCCCTCTATATTTCCAGACTGTTTTATGATTTTTTAATTGCACAAATTTAGGGGATGTAAATTCCTTTCCTAAATCTTGTTGTAGGGCAAAAGTCTGCATGGCTTGCAAAATTGCCTCCACACCTAAAGAACCGGGCATTACAGGGTCTTGGTAAAAATGGCAAGTAAAGAACCAATCGTAAGTATTGACCAATTTAGTCGCATGGATATAGCCTTTCCCATGTTTACCACTATTTTTTGCGATTAATAATTTATCAACTAATAATAATTGGTCTCCTGCTAATTTATAATGCGGTTTATTCGCAGGTGCTTTGAATAATTTCATTTTACCATACAAAGAATCCATTTTGATTTGCATATAATTTTGGGTCGTTAAACCTTCAGATACATACCAAGCAGGGAAATCTTTGCCATTATCCAAACCAACTTGCGATGCTAATGCTTCGCCAGGAAAGAAACCAAAAGACGATTTTCCTTTATAAAAGACATGCCCATCAATCGAACATTCAAAAGTATAATTTTGTAATATCGTTCCTCCCAAAGCAACGGAAGAAGCTAAGACGGCTTTATTTTTAATCGTTTTGCCTCTAAAATCTGTTCCTGTGGGCAAATCAAACATCTCTCCGTCACCATCTAAATTTCTGAAATACAGATTTTTATCAGGGAATTTTAAGGTACTGCCTAAATAAGCGCCTAATAAACCACAAGGCTGTAATGCAATTTCCATCAAGACAGAATAAGGCATAGTTACCGCCGAATTTTGTTCGTAATACCAAGCATCTACGGGCACATCATATTCGGCATAACAAGTGGATGGCTTTTTGAAAAAATGTCTTTCGCCATCTATTTTTAAGATTCTAGAAATCACTTGTAAATCGGTATTTGGCTGTCTGGAAACAGTTCTGCCATCATATACAGCGAATTCTTCTCCAAAGCATTTGGACAAATCATCTAGCGCAAAAGTGGTTACATCTAATTCATTCATCAACGCTCCTGCTGAACGTGGCGAAATCGTCACGCCGTTTTCTTTTTTAGTCGCAGTATCCGCCACTTCCAAGTATCTAGGATTGTCTTTTTCCCTTAATTGCAAGCCTAGATTTTCAAAATGAACCGTCACCACCCCATTAGAAATTATCTCTAAATCACCAATTACATACGGGTTTGGAATCAAGCCAATTTCTTTAATTTCTAATTTATAAATCAACTTCGTATCTACACCAGGCACTACTTGCTTGCGACATCTCACCTTTTGTGGTACATCAAAAACAGGTTGATATCGAGCATCTTTTACTAATCGTTGCAAACCTAAATACAACATAAAAAAGCGCAGCAAATTACCACCACCTTCTGCTTGCAAAGACCCTGCTAACACCTCATCATCTCTAAAATGGCAAGGGAAATACCAATCATCTGGTGCTAAATCTTTTTCTGCGACGATATAACCCAATCCATAAGCACCGCCTCGAATATCTACAGAAGTAATGCGGTCAATCATCAATATTTTCTCAGGCGGCAGTCTTAAGGAAGAATTGCGTCCATTGGCATAATAGCCAACATCTTCAAAACATTTTTCCATGTCCCCATTAATTAAATGGCGCAAATCCTCTTTTGTAAATGCCGTCTTAAGGGTTTTTAAAAGTGGTGTAAAATGCCGTTTGGTAGCATTTTTTCTAATTTCATTTTCTTTATCAGTATATACTACACCATTGCCACTTTCTAATTCTTCATCCCTAAAAAAGCCTGCACATCCACCATCCATTTTTAAGACCAATCTATCTTCTACATAACATCGGTAACTAAAAAAGAAGAGTAAATTTTCGCCATTTCTAACAAAAGAATTAATCGAAATATCATAACGTAACGTCTGCCCTTCAAAAGGTAAATCATCCACAAAAGTCAAGGTACAATCCAATAAGCGATAAACTAAGTTGCCTTTATTAGTCAAATCAATCCCCAAATAAGAAATCAGTAATAAATCACATTGCCCCGACTCTACCGACACCGCCCAAGGAATTTGTCTATCCGTCGTAAACCAAGCATTATGTGGAATATCGTATTCCGTTTGCATGGTCGATGGTTTATATTCACCCAGTTTTCCTTTTAAACCAGTAACTCGGCTCACCAATAAATAAGGATTCATCGGTAACATCACTCTTCTGGAATAGGTGTCAATAATCGCATATTCTGGACCAAAGACATTGGCTATTTTTCCTTTAGCAAATTCTTCTAAGTCCTCTTGTGTGAAGATGATTTCTTTGCCCTTAAGATGGTCGCCTGTGGAAAAATCATGGATTTTCAAGCCATTTTCGCCGATGGTATTAGTTGGCGTATTTGTTTTTGTAGGTGCTAAAGTGCTTATCATATTTTTAGTTGTTTCTTGTTGCGAGTTGCGAGTTGCGGGTTGCGGGTTGATAGATTGAATCCTCTCCTTATTATTAGAAATTGAATTGAATTTATCGAAATTCCTCCCCCCAGCCCCCTCCAGAGGGGGAGAAGCATTGTACCTCTTTTGAATATTTGTAGTTAACTTATTACTTATATTTTTTCGAAAAATATCCTTTGGTGAAATAGAATTATTTTCTTTATTACTAAAATGAGTATTTTCTACAAGATTGTTGCCTCCTATTCCCACTAATTCTAACTCTGGCACTTCTGTTCCCTCTTGCACAAGGTCAGTTCCCCCTTTGAAGGGGGGGAGGGGGATGTTTTCGGTGTGTCCGACATGCTTTACATTAGCAAAGATCTCCTTCATCTTGGCACTCAACAACACGTCAAAAATCCGATTCCCCCCCACTTCAATCTTCTTCATAAAAGTCCGTTTTGCCTTTACCTCCGACACATCAGCATACAAACTAGATAAATCCAACTCCACTCCGTGACTGACCAATTGCGCCAATAATTCGGCAATGGCTTGACTATCTGATTTGCCTTTATAATTAATGCTAGTTGCTAAAAAGTCTTGCCCTTTTAAGTTTTCGTTAATCCAACCAGTACAAGTAGCATTAGCTCCAACTTCTATAAAAATTCGAGCACCTTCGTTACAAACAGTTTGAATGGTTTTTGGAAAATTGACCTGTTCCACACAAACTTGCGTAGAGTTTTCGGCAATTTTTAAAGCATCTAATGGTATTTTCTGTTGAGTAATACTCGAATAAAAATCTATCGCTGGTTTTTCCTGTAAAGGAAAATTGTGCATTTTAATTAAACCAGCTCTTTCTTTTGCACAAAAATGATGGTGGATGATATTCTTAAAAGGAATTTCTACTGTGTGGCAATTCAATTGCTGTATAATTGCTTGACAAGCTGCTTTATCCCCAGAAATAATGACTTCTTTGGAAGTGTTGATAAAAGTTAGGTAAACCTCTTCATGTTGTTGGACTAACTTTGCTACCTTATTTTCGTCTGCTAAAACTACTAAACTCGTCCATCGTTCTTTCGCTTCTTTGGAACTTACTTTCCAATGTTCTGCCAATAATTCTAAATTACCTGCAAAGCGATTTTTAAAGATAGGCGAATTTCTAAATTCATTGGTTTCATCCGCACTCCAAACGCTTGTGGAATACCACATGCTGCTGCATTCGCCCATGCTGTAACCAAAGGCAATTTGTGGTTCTAATTTGAAGACGTTTCTTAAAATATGGGTATAGGCTGCGGAGAAGAAAACGCCTGAAGACATCATTGCGATGGTGTCTTGATAGATGTCCAAAGAAGGAGGTTCTTTGAAAGAACCTCCTTCTTTCTTACGGGGATACAAATACTTAGAATTTACATAAGTATCCAAATTTGGTTTTAGGTCGCCGAACCGTTGGTATAATTGGGGAAACAACTGAAATAATTCCCTACCCAATCCTTCATAAGCGGTCGCTGAACCAGGATAAACAAAGGCTACTTTTCCTTTTTTCCCTAATGGATTTGGCGTAAAATAACTCCCTTTAGGCGTTTTAATCGCTTTTTCATTTTTAAAAGCATTCGTTAATATCTTTTGAAAAAATTTGATTTCACCCGTTAATGCTTTTTTGCTTTTGGCAATTAAAACCAGACTATAATTAGCTGTTTTAGTATTAGAGTTAGTATAAAACTGTTGGGCTAATTCAGCTAATGTATTTTTGGTAGCTATCGCAATTTCTAAAGCTGCTAATTGCTGTTTAAGCTCAACTTCATTATTTCCTTTTAGGAGAAATAATTTTTGGGACATCAACGTGTCGGACACTTTGAAAGTGTCCGACACGTTGGTACCTAACTCGATATTTGAGTTTTTCACCTCTTTGATGTTTGAAGATTGTATCTTCAAACCAATATTTTTCCCAACAATTACTGCATTTCTTCCGTCTTCGAGCCAAGGTCTAGCTGCATTTGTTCCATTCGGCAAAAACCGATGATGTAAACATAAAGTAGCTTTTATCAAATCTGCAATCCCAGAAGCCGCACAAGTATTTCCAAAATTTTCGGAAGCATCAAAAGAGACAGCCGTTTCAGTTTCCTTTTTTGCTTTGGTAAAGCCATCTATAACTCCATATATTTTATCATTTTTCGCTTGTTCCACCCGTTTCAACACAATTGCCCCTGCCCCTTCTCCAAAAACTTGTCCTTGCTTTTGTTGATTTCGCAATAATACATTTTCCAAACTTCCTGCAAAATCGACACCTCCAACGACAACGGCATCCACTTCTCCTAATGCCAACATATTCTGCGCAATCTCCAATGCTTTAAACACCGAATTATCTCCTGCTGAAACCGTAAATGCAGGACCATTAAAATCCCATAAAGCAGCAATTCTACTTGCCATAATATTGCCTACAAAACTAGTATGTTGGCTCGGGGTTTGTGAGCCTTCTCGAAAATAGGCGGCATTTTTACATTGTTCTTCTAATGTTTTCAACTCTTCTTCCGTCAATTCAATTCCACTCTTTGCCAAAGCTGCTTTTAACTGCCAAGTCAAATCCCACCGTGCTAAATAATGATGAATTGCTAATTCCGCTTCCATCGCTATTAAAACCGCTACATTTTGGCTTTCTGCCAAGCCTGCATTTTTTATCGCATTATCAGCTACTTTCAAAATTAAAGCCTGTTGCGGCTCTAAAGTCTCCGCTTCTTTAGGTTGAATTTTATAGCGTAATAAGTCTATTTCAAAATTATCAATATATGCGCCTTTTGGTGCTTTCTCATCTGCAAAACCAAAGTCTTTTAGTAATTTTTCATTCGCATCAAATCCTTTCCATCGTTCCTTGGGTAACTCAGTAAATTGTTGATTGCCTTCATAGATGGTTTTGTAGAAATCGCTTAAATTAGTACAATTACCAAAGTGGGCGTCCATACCGATTATTGCGAGTTGCTGGTTGCGAGTTACGGGTTGCGAGTTACGCACTACCAACTGCTTACTGCCAACTGCCGACTGCCAACTGTTCACCACCATGTGCGCATTCGTTCCCCCAAATCCAAAAGAATTTATCCCTGCTTGTCGATTCTCCCCTTTCCACTCCGTCGGTGCTAAAATCATTTGTTCTCTACCAATCCAACCATTTTCTGCTTTTACGGCTGTATCTAAATTGATATTCGATGGAATAACTTCCTTTTCCATTGCCAGTAATACTTTCAGCAACCCCGTCATTCCTGCGGCAGTCAATAAATGCCCCATATTAGACTTCACCGACCCTAAAAGTGGTTTAGTTTTATGTTGTTCAAAAAAGTCAGCAATCGAATTTAATTCGGTCACATCGCCTAATGGTGTTCCCGTTGCATGACATTCTAAATAAGAAGTATTTTGTGGTAAAATTTTGTCTAAATCATATGCTCTTTCAAAGGCTAACTTTTGCCCTTTGGGATTCGGGCTTAATAAAAATTTACCTCGTCCGTCATTCGATAAACCAATGCCTCCAATAACGCCTAATATCTTATCTCCATCTCGCTGTGCATCTTCCAATCTTTTCAAAACCACCATTCCTGCCCCTTCCGAAGATACCAATCCTGCAGATTCATCATCTAGTGGTACAAATTTTTCTCCATGCGGTGCATACGCATGAAAAATCGAAAAGCCCATGTGAATAAACAACTGGTCAGATGCGCAAACTGCGCCTGCCAGCATCATGTCTGCTTTGCCTAAAATCAATTCATCACAAGCCAATTTTATGGCATATAAAGAAGTCGCACAAGCTGCGTCTAAGGCATAATGCGTTCCGCCCAAACTCAATGCATCTGTCACCATTTGAGAGGGCGTATAATCTATAATTTCTCCTTTTGGCGTTTCGTGAATATGGTCTGGAATCGTAAAACTTTCATCTTTTAATAGCGTTCGTAATGCTTGCTGGGTCGTTTCTGTATAAACTGAGGCGAGTTGTTTATGAGACGTTCCCGTTGGAAAAGATAAATTCCCTAGAATCAATCCACATTTTTGCAAGACGTCTTTTTTGCCAAAATAGCCCGCATGTGCCAAGGCTTCTTTTGCCACATAAATCGACCATTGGTATAATTTGTCCTGCTCTTTTAAAAAGTCTTCCGATAAATCATAGCCCTTTGGATCAAATTCAAAATCTCGAATATAGCCACCTCTAAGCGAATACGTCTTATCGACCACCCCTTTACCCGACTGGTAAAATTTGTCAGGATTGACGCCAAAATCTTCTTTGGTCGCCATGCTAATCAGGTCTTTTTCCTGCAAGAGGTTCTCCCAAAATTGTTCGTTGGTGGACGAACCAGGGAAGAGCCCTGACATGCCTATGATGGCTATTTTATTTTTCATAATATCTATTTGCAATTATTGCCAAGTAATTTTCACATCTCTTTAGCCAGCCAATTCTCCGCAGCTTTTAAAGCTTCATCCAAAGAAGTACTATTTTCATCTTCCCATACCATTCCACCCATATCTAAAATACGAATCCAACTACTGCTTTCTTCATCACTTCCTAATTCTATCCAACCTCGACTGTTAACCCAATTATCGAGATTTGGAAAATGTTTTTCAAACATGATTTAAGTTTTTATGATAGTTTTTCAGTCCCTTTAGGGACTATATGTTGGTAGAAAAACGAACATTTCCAAAACCTCTAATTTACCTGTGCCTTTAGGTACAGTATGTGATAAGCACGTTAATTTACATATTGTACCTAAAGGCACAATGGGTTTCAAATTCATTGTCTGATTTTCTACCAATATACAGTCCATAAATGGACTTTTACAATACCGGCTTAAAAATATACCGCTTATCATATTCTACTTCAAATGCATCCAAAAATTCAACATATTCTTCAATAAAGGTTTTTGTTTTATGATGTTCTTCTTGATTTTCTACATATCGAATAACTTGGGGTACTTGTGATTTTGCATAAGAAAAACCACCAAATCCTGCTTGCCAAGAAAATTTTGCCCTCAATACCCCTTTTTCATTTATCCAATTGGTTGATTCTTGTTTGACAATCTTCATTATATCGGATAACGCTTCTATTGGTCGCATGCCAAAGAACATGTGAACATGGTCTTCCACGCTATTAATCTTCAACATTTTATGTCCCTTATTTTGGACAATGCCTGTAATGTATTTATGCAATTCTTCTTTCCATGCTTTACCAATTAAACAATCTCTGTTTTGAACTGACCATATTGCTTGGATATGGATTTGTGTGTAGGTATTTGCCATAGTATATTTAGTTTTCACATGCCGTACCTAAAGGCACGGAGAATGTGGGTATTAATAATTAATCCTTTGCTACCGACATATAGTCCCTAAAGGGACTTTTCATAACCTCCAATATTCATCATTTTTTCTACCAACATATAGTCTCTAACGAGACTACTTTAATTCCAAAATCCAATAATACTCCAACTCTGTCCATTTCATTTCTAAATTCATATCCCGAATCAAATGCTTCACTTCATCCATCGTCGGAAAATTCTTCAACACCTCATATTCCTCCCCATTCTCCAATTTCCTAATTTGATAGGTATTCCCATCCTCATCTGTTCTAGCAATCGGCGTATTACTTCCCTCCACATATTTATTATCAATAAAAATCAATTCACCATTTACATCAAGCTGATTTTGTAAAATTGTCAAAAAATGAGGTAAATCCTTTTTCAAAATATGCGACCAAATAAACCCGCCAAATACACTATCATAAACATTGGTTGTATTTTCCAATTGCCAAAAATCTAGTTCTTTAAATTCAACTAGTTCAGCATCATATTTTTTGGTTGTTGCAATAGCTAAAACGGTTGCATTTATATCTGTCGCTAAAATAGACGTACAAGTTTTGGCAATCGTTTTTGTCCAATAACCAGTTCCGCAAGCAATTTCAAGTACTTTTTTATTTTCAAAAGTGGGTTTCAAATACTCCTGCAATTCCTTTAAATCGCTTTGTCTTTCTGGCTTTTGATAGACCAAGTCATATTCTTTTGCTCTTTTTTGATAATATTCTTTCATCTATTAATGTGTCTAATCAGGTTTTATACAAAAAATGAGCACGCTCAATATCTTGTAAATCCTGCATAATCTTGTCATCTTGTAATTACCACTCCAAATCCTTACTAACCGTCACCGCAGCACCTTCTGTCACCAAATAAACCTTCCCATCCGCATCATAAGTCGTACAATTCGCCACCAATTTAAAATCTGAATTCTCCACGATTTCCACATGCACAAACAACTCCTTTTCAAAAGGAACTGGCTCATAAATCGTCGCAGAAACGGTTGCCAATGGTAAACTCTTCGCCCCATTATGATATTTCTGTACCCAAATTACCATTCCTTGATATTGAATATCGGAAAAGAAAGTATTGACGGAACGTACTGGAAACTGTCCCTGTGCATCCGCTAACACTTGTGGTGCTTTGCAAGACAAGACAATTTGTTTTTCATTCCAATCTAAAATCTGTTCGATACCTTGGAAATAACGACCATGAAAAAGCGAACCGTCTTTGTATAAATACTCGCCTTTGACGGGTTCAAAATTGCCACTTAATTTGGCTTGAAATATTGGCGCAGTTGGAATGTTTTTTTTATTTACCAAAGTCACTTTGGACTTATAATGGAAAGTAGGTAGTTTTTTACCTTTAGGTTGACTAGAAACCGTTGCTTCAAAAACAATTTTATCGGCTGATTTTTCTAATTCTTTTAATTCTAAAGTATACCTTCTCGGCTTATCCTTTTTATCATCAAACACAATTCCTTTGAATAAATGCATGTCTTCCACCGTGAATACTTGGAAGTCAGGGAATAGTTTTTCACAACTTTGCGCCATCCAACCGCCAGCATTTACTACAGGTAATACCGCATTTCCTTGAATGACGTGGTGGTATAAAAATGGATTATCCTTTAAAGTAAAAGTCCGTTGTATTTTATGGGTACGTAAATCATCGCTGATATGACTAATGCCTGCGGGTAAAGTGCCGCCAATCACTACTTGTGGTTCATTAAAATAAGCGCCGCTTAATTCGTTGACGCACATTGCAGCACCACCTTCACTATTCACCAAACTCACCCCTGCTGCTTCAAATTGTTTTTTCAAGGCTTCGCTGACCATACCACCATCCCATGCGCCCCAATTGATGGCAGAAACGTGGGTATTTGGATGATTGGTTTTAAATAAATGAGCGGCAGAACTTAGGATTTCATTTGCAATTGCATAATCCGTTTGCCCTACATTTCCATAAAAACCTGCTACCGAAGAAAATAAAATTAAATGGTCTAATTTATGAATATTTACACTCTGTAATAAACTTAATAAACCGTCTAATTTAACTGATAAAACATTATCAAAATCTTGTTCCGTTTTATCTTGAATGTATTTATCAGCTAATCTTCCCGCACCATGAATTATCCCTGTAATCGTTCCTAGCTTAGTAGTAGCTTTCGCTAATTCGACTTTAAAACTAGTCGCATTCGTTACATCGCCTTTTAAATACACCGCTTCTGAACCGTAATTCGCTAAAGCATCTAAGGTGCCTTGTACTTCTTTTTTAGAAATGATTTGGCTGTAAATTGATTTTACCTTTGGCAAACTTGGTGCTTCTCCTTTTTCCTTCAAATCCATCATTATCAATCGCTTCAATGTTCCTTCGTTATCTTCATTTTTAGCGAAAGCTGGAATGTCAAAATCATTAGAAGACCGACCTAATAAAATGAATTTACAGCCAAAAGTCTTCGCAATTTCTTTTACACAGGTTGCCGTTACCCCTTTTGCACCGCCACTTACTAAAAAGACAGAATCTTTCGTTACAGTCGTTTTGATTTCCTGATTTTCTACAACTTCAACTTTCGTGGCAATAATCGTTTTTCGACCTGCCTCAGAAAAAGCTGTTTCCATAATTGACACATCCGCATCATGTAATTCAGCAATAACTTGACTGGATTTCTGCTCCGTTGGTAATTCAGGTGCTAAATCAACAGCTCTACAAAACACACTTGACCATTCTAAATTCAGCGATTTTACCAACCCTCTTAATCCACCACCTAAAACAGACACATTCCCTTGTTTCCCTTGCCCCAATTGTCCATCCATCTGACTAATCGTCAAAAAGTTAGCTCTTTGCGTTTTGCCCAATTCATTTAATGGTTGCTGTAAATGCTTCGCTAATAAAAATACGGTTTTTACGATGACCTTTTCTGTTTGAAAATGTTGAGCGAAGTTGCCATTTTGGAATGCTAAATGTGGGTGGAGGTGAATGAAAGTACCAACTTTTCCGTATTGCTGTTCAATCGTCTGCAATGCAGTCGCAATCGCTTCATCCGTATTTGCCGTTAAGGTAACCGCATCTTTTTGGATAGGATTTGGGATAACTTGAGGAAGATTCAACACCACTACTCGATTGCCTTGTTGTACTAACGCCTTTAGTGTTTCTGAAGTGAGGGCGGTACCATCATTGGTAATTAAGGCAATGTGAGTAGTTGGTAATTGAAAATTTAAAAAGTCTGGTTTCGGCAGAAATTGTAAACCAACTTGATGTCTGCCAACACCGTGGAATGTGGTCGTTTTAATAGTCGCTACCTTAATAGGGGCTACTACTTTTTCCTTTAAGTTAGTAGATAACTCAACGTTATCTACTAACAAAGTTTCTTTTATATTACCTATGCTTCCGCTAAGGTTTTTTTTTTCCCTGTTTGGGAAATATAATCGACTATTTGTCCTAAAGTTCTTAGCTCCGTCAAGTCATTTGGATTGATACCATTTACTTCTGGGTAATCTTCTGTCATCGCACCGAATATTTCTACTCGTTTGATGGAATCAATTCCCAAATCCGCTTCCATATCCATGCTTAACTCTAGCATTTCTGCTGGATAGCCTGTCTTTTCGGAGATAACTGTTAGGAGAATGGTTTCCATTTTCTTCTTATCCATTCCGTCGGTTGCGGGTTGCGAGTTGCCAGTTGCGGGTTCGGAAACTGCCGCTGACTGATTGGTACTGCTAACTGCCGACTGTGTACTGCCAACTGCTGCTGCCGACTGGCTACTGCCTACTGAACCACTTGTCTTCCCTGCTAAATAATCAACAATTTGCCCTAAAGTTCTTAACTCGGTTAAATCATTTGGGTTGATACCATTCACTTCTGGATAATCCTCCGTCATCGCACCGAATATTTCTACTCGTTTAATGGAATCAATTCCTAAATCCGCTTCCATATCCATGCTTAGTTCTAGCATTTCTGCTGGATAGCCTGTTTTTTCGGAGATGACGGTTAGGAGAATGCCTTCTAGTTTTGATTTATCAACTCCAGTTGCGGGTTGCGAGTTGCGAGTTGCGGGTTCGGTTACTGCTGTCGGTTGATTAGTACTGCTAACTGCTGACTGTGTACTGCCGACTGCTGCTGCCGACTGGCTACTGCCTACTGAACCACTTGTCTTCCCTGCTAAATAATCAACGATTTGTCCTAAAGTTCTTAACTCCGTCAAATCGTTTGGATTGATACCATTTACTTCTGGATAATCCTCCGTCATCGCACCAAATATTTCTACTCGTTTGATAGAGTCAATCCCTAAATCTGCTTCCATATCCATGCTTAGTTCTAACATTTCTGCTGGGTAGCCTGTCTTTTCAGAGATGACCGTTAGGAGAATGCCTTCTAGTTTGGATTTGTCGATGCCAGTTGCGGGTTGCGAGTTGCGAGTTACGGGTTCGGATACTGCTGCTGGCTGATTGGTACTGCTAACTGCCGACTGTGTACTGCCGACTGCTGACTGGCTACTGCCAACTGAATCACTTGTCTTCCCTGCTAAATAATCAACGATTTGTCCTAAAGTTCTTAACTCCGTCAAATCGTTTGGATTGATACCATTTACTTCTGGATAATCCTCCGTCATCGCACCAAATATTTCTACTCGTTTGATAGAATCAATCCCTAAATCTGCTTCCATATCCATGCTTAGTTCTAACATTTCTGCTGGATAGCCTGTCTTTTCAGAGATGACCGTTAGGAGAATGCCTTCTAATTTGGATTTATCAATTCCAGTTGCGGGTTGCGAGTTACCAGTTGCGGGTTGAGTTGCTGCTATTGGCTGATTAGTACTGCTAACTGCCGACTGTGTACTGTCTACTGCTGCTGCCGACTGCTGACTGCCAACTGAATCACTTGTCTTCCCTGCTAAATAATCAACGATTTGTCCTAAAGTTCTTAATTCTGTTAAATCATTTGGATTGATACCATTTACTTCTGGATAATCCTCTGTCATCGCACCAAATATTTCTACTCGCTTGATAGAATCAATCCCTAAATCTGCTTCCATATCCATGCTTAGTTCTAACATTTCTGCTGGATAGCCTGTCTTTTCGGAGATGACGGTTAAAAGAATATTTTCTAGTTTACTTTTATCAATTCCACCTGTACTTGGTGCTGCAACAATTGCTACTGTTTTTGTAATAGTAGTTGGTTCAACTATATTCGAACTCGGTGCGACCGATGCAATTTTCTCCTCCACTATTGGCGCAAAAGTAGGTTTGGTCGTTGCCGTTATATGTGCGTGCCCATTCCCATTAGAGCTGCCGTTTCCATTACTGTAACCATTTCCATTAGTTGGTTTCGGTGCAATAGGTTGAGCGGTTGTATTGCCCAATTGCTGCGAAAGCATACTAATTAATTGCTGCGATTGTTGGTTTTGTTCGCTAAAAAAGCGTTCAAACAATTCTAAAGATTTGGTTTGCTGCGTTTTGAAATGCTCAACCGTATTTTGGAGCAATTGCAAAGTCTCTTTATTCATGTCTTCTTCGTTATTATTTTGATAGATAACTTTTTCTATAATTTTTTCAACAGGTACTTCTATAAATTTCTCCACCTCTACTATTCTTTCTACTTCTTTAATGACAGGTTTTTCAACGATGGTTGTACCACCACCTTGGATTCTAAATCCATCATTCATTACATCGGTGTATGCTTTCTTCGTAGGCGCACTTACATAATTATGACCACCTAATTTGACATTTAGTTTGGTCATTTTAGCGTCCACTTGAGCTGGCTTTTTATAAATATCAATTTCATTCAATGCCACACCAATCACTCTTAATTGAATCGCTGCTTGCCGCAATTGTAAATCACTATCTTTTCGAGCATTCGCATTTAAGGCAACTGCTTGAAAATCTTGTCCTTTTAAAATGTCTTTTACCAAATTTGTTAATACCCCTTTAGGACCAAATTCTACAAAAATCCGTGCACCTGCTTGGTACATATTTTCAATCTGATTTTTAAATAAAACAGGTTTTAAAATATGTCCTTGCAAAATATTCTGAATGGCTGCTGTATCATTTGGATAAGCCGTACTAGTGGTATTGGAATAAACAGGGACTTGCGGGCTGTTGAATTTTTGATTGGCAACAAAAGCAGCAAATGGTTTCTGCGCATGACCAACAAAATCGGTATGGAAGGCTGCGGAAACTGGTAATGGAACAACGGAGAAACCATTATTTTTTAAAGTAGTCGTCGCATTTTCAATCGCTGCATTACTACCTCCTAAAATGACTTGATTGGTAGAATTCACATTGGCAATCGTTACCCCTTGTAAGCTTTTAATCGCCTGTTCAACTTGTGCTAATGGCGCTTTTACCGCCAACATCGTTCCCGTTTCTGAATTAGGGTTAGTGGCTGCCATAGCTGCGCCTCTTGCTTTAGCCAAAGCTAAAAAAGTCGCATCATCATAAACACCTGCTGCCCATAATGCAGTTAATTCTCCAAAACTATGTCCTGCGGTAAAGTCTGTTTTAAAACCAGATTGCTGCAAAATCTTATATAAACCCATACTCAGCGTACCGATAGCAGGCTGTGCATTTTGGGTTTTGGTTAATTCAAGTTGTTGTGCTTTTTCGGCAGCTTTATTGAATACAGGAATTGGGAAAATTGTTTTGGTTATTTTTTCCTTGCCTTCTTTTTCTAAAATAGCATCTATCTGAGTAAAAGCATTCAACATTGGTGGAAATGCATTCGTGATTTCTTTCCCCATGCCCACATATTGCGAACCTTGTCCAGAAAATAATGCCGCTACTTTTGTATTAGTTGCTACACCATTTGCCCGAAAATAGATGCCTTTTGGATGCTCCCAACTAGCTGCTCCTTTTTGTAAATTTTGACTAGCAATTGTTAAAAATGCTTTACATTCTTCCGCATCCATTGCCACAAAACCTAGTCTAGCTTGATTCGCTGCAATGGCTCCTTTATTACTACTATCCACTAAAGTTTTAAATGCCTTTTCTCCTTCTTTTTCAATATTTTGTAAGCCATTTTGGCAAATCGTCAATAATTCAGCCGATGTATTCGCATTTAGCAAAATACTATGATAAGGTTGGTGAATTCGATAAGTTGACTGTTGCGATTTGCTGTATTCTTCTAGCGCAATGTGGACATTAATTCCACCAAATCCGAAAGCAGATACACTTGCTCGACGAGGTGTTTGACCACGCATCCAAGGTCTAGCAGCGGTATTGATATAAATTGCTGAATTTTCAATATCAAACTTGGAATTCGGTTGCTCTACATTAATGGTTGGTGGCAATACTTTATGATGTAAAGCCAAAATTGTCTTAATAATTCCTGCTGCCCCTGCCGCTGCTTTGGTATGTCCAATTTGCGACTTAACAGAACCTAATGCAATATGCTGCTTAACAGGATTATCCTTTCCAAACACCATTTGCATGGAATTAAATTCAGTCGGGTCGCCCGCACCTGTTCCAGTTCCATGTGCCTCTAATAAGCCAACTGTTTTCGGGTCATAGCCTGCTTCTTCATACGCTCTTTCAATAGCCATTGCTTGACCAGAAGAACGAGGTGCATAAACAGATTTAAATCGTCCATCACTTGAAGTCCCGATGCCTTTAATAACAGCATAAATTTGGTCACCATCTCTTTCTGCATCTTCCAATCTTTTCAAGACAATCATTCCCAGTCCTTCTCCAATCAACATCCCATCCGCTTTATCACTAAAAGGGCTGATATTGCCAGATTTAGAAAAAGCAGGTGTCTTAGAAAAAGACATATACATAAAAGGGGAATTGTCCGTATCGACACCACCAGTTAACATCATATCTGCACGACCTTCTACCAATTCACTCAATGCCATTTTAATAGCACTCAAAGAAGCGGCGCAAGCAGCATCTACTACAGAGTTAATTCCTCCAAGGTCAAACCGATTGGTAATTCTACCAGAAATAACATTCCCTAATAAGCCTGGAAAAGAATTCTCATTCCATCCGACGTAGGCTTTTTTCATCTTATCCACAATTTTAGGAATGTCGGCTTCTGCTACCCCACTCGCTCTTAAAGCTTTCTCCCAAATTGGATATTGCAATCGAGCAATCAATGGCGTAATCAATTTCTGACCACCACCGACGCCTAATAACACACCTGTCTTATCTTTTAATTCTCTAGTGAATTTTGGATTCTTCTGTCCATATCCTGCATCTTCCAAAGCATCTCTCGCTGCTACTAGACCTAATAATTGAGAAGCATCCGTTACCTCCAAAATATTTGGTGGTAAACCAAATTCCATTGGATTAAAATCAATGTCTGGCAAAAAACCTCCTCTTTTACAATACGTTTTATCAGGTGCCCTCATATCCGCATCGTAATAGTCTTCAATGGCCCAACGACTAGCAGGCACATCCGTGATACTATCCTTTGCTTGAATGATATTTGTCCAAAATTCTTCTACGTTTTTGGCATCTGCAAAAAGGGCAGACATACCAATCACGGCAACGGGGGTTTTTCTAAGCGAATTATTAAGATTCATATATTCATTTTGAGAAGTCAGAAGTCAGACCGTTTATTTTATAAACTGTCAGAAGTCAGATGTATGACGTTCTCCACGTCTTAAATCTGACTTCTGACAGAAAATTTCAATTTTCGGTCTGACTTCTGACCTCTTTTATAAAGTTACTCTAAACAGTTCTTCTTGCATTGCTAATATTTCCAAGCCTTTTTCCGTACAAAGTCCTTTCATATAAGGAATTAAAATACCGAAAGTCAGACGTTCTTTGCTAAATTGTTCAATTGGAAATTGGCTGGTATCTTTTAGTAATTTGAGCATGGTTAACACCGTTTTTACGGTCACCTCTACATCTACTTCCTTATCAAAAATTCCTTCTTCAATGCCCCAATTTGCCAAATCTTCAAATATTTTATGCGCAAAATTTCCTGTATTTCTATAAGATTCATTTAGTAATCCAGGGTAATAATGCAAAATATCATTGAAGAAATTGGGATTTACTACGTTCGCCCTTCTAATAATTTGTTGTAGTAATTTGCCCATAGCGGCAATAGCATTTTCTGATTCCGCTATAATCGCCTCGTTCTCTCCTTTTACCTTTTCATGATAAACCGCTAAACAAGCTTTCAGTAAAGCCGTCTTGTCTGGAAAATGTTTATAAACCGTTCGTTTTGAGGTGTGTAACTCCTTCACGATGCGGTCTATCGTCACCGATTTTACGCCATTTTTCAGGAATAATTTGGTGGCGGTGTGTATTATTCTTTCTTGTTGGGTTGTCATAATTTCGTGAGCTAGTATCCCTTCTTTTTATTAAAAAATAGCCTCTCAAATACTAGTGGTAATATTTTCGTTTCAATAGTACCACACAAAGAACAGTATTTTTTTGGAATTTGTTGTCATGGATTTAAAAAATTAACATAAAAGAAAGGAAATATTGCAATAATAAATATTTTGTGTTTTATTTTTACTTTAAAAACATTTTATTAAATTTGTGACTCTTCTTTTTATCACAACACATTTTATTGGATTTTTTTATAGGGTACCTTAAGATTTACACCTTATACTGTATAAGGTATATCTCCTATCCTAAGATTTACACTTTAGGTTATGGGAACTGTATTCTATATCTCTAAGGCTTACTTACACTCTAAGTTATGGGAGTTATATCTTAGACTACTAGGAGTCACATCCTAGGTTATGATATGTCGCTTACCATAGGGCTTACGCCCTAGGTTATGATATGTCACTTACCATAGGGCTTACGCCCTAGGTTATGGTATGTCGCTCCGTTGGAGCTTCGAGGCTATTACTTTTTCTATACAAACCGCATTTTTATTTTTAATAAAAAAACATACTATGCCACAATCATTAGTAAAAAATTACATCCATATCGTATTCAGTACCAAAAATCGGCAACCTTTTATCGAAAAATCTATCAAATCAGAATTGCATGCCTATTTAGGTAGTGTCTGCCAAAAATTAGGATGTCCTGTAGTAACTATCGGAGGAGTAGAAGACCATGTCCATATCTTATGCTTACTTTCCAAAAGCATCTCTTTAGCGGAATTAGTCGGTAAGATAAAAGCAAATTCCTCTAAATGGATGAAAACCCAAGGAGCGCAATATGCTAATTTCTACTGGCAAAGAGGTTATGGTGGGTTTTCGGTGAACCCTGCTGAAACAGAAGTAGTTGAAAGATATATCCAAAATCAAGAAGAACATCATAAAAATCGGACGTTTAAAAAAGAATATCTATTACTTTTGAAAAAATATGACATAGAATTTGATGAACGATATGTTTGGGACTAAAAAAATCCCTAAATTCCAACCCTAACCCCAACGGGGTGACATATCATAACATAGGGTGTGAACCCTATGGGCATAACATAGGGTCTAATCCCTATGGAAAATCATAATCATGATAAAATCCTTCCAAAAAATAAAAGGCGTAGGCAGATACAGCAACTATCTCGCAACGAATGTTCCTACGGAGCAGAAAGTAGATGACTTCCAGAAATTCAACCTCATTTACGGCGAAAACGGAACTGGAAAAACAACGCTTACCCATATTCTTCGTTCTCTAAAGGGCGACGACGAGTTTTTATTAAAGAAAAAGACCTTCGGGTATACAAATTCGCCCGAAGTACAAATAAGCGCTAAGCGATTAAACGAATCGGAACTAATTTATCAAAACTTTCAATGGCAAGAACACGACCCGAATGTTGAAGTTTTTGATGTGCATTTTATCAATAATAATGTCTATACAGGGCTAGAAATTCAAAACGACCATAAAAAGAAATTGTTTGAAATCATTTTAGGCGACAATGGGGTGCAATTGAAAAATGAAATACAAGTCATTAAACAACGAATTCAGAAAGGGAATAAAGTGGTGCGAGAAAGTAGTCGAGCATTAGAAGCGTCCATTGATAATGCTTACCCCGCTTTAGACTATGCGAACTTAACTGCAGACCCATCGATTGAAGAAAAAATTAAGCTAAAAGAAAAAGAATTAGAAACTGCCCAAAATCACCAAATCATTCAGGAAAAAGCCATACTTTCTAAGTTACCTGAGATTAAATTGCCTTTTGATTTGGCTAGGGCTAAAACCATTCTAACTCAATCTTTAGAATTTATTTCAGCGGACTATTTAGAAAAATTCAAAGCGCATAAAACCCATTTAAATATGGGAAATAAAACGGAAGAGTGGTTACAACAAGGTTTTGAAGCAACCTATGACAATAAATGCCCATTCTGTTTGCAAGCAATGGATAATAGTCTTGAAATTTTGCAAGCTTATCAACAGTATTTTAATGCGACTTATAAACAACTCATTCTCGATGTTAACAATATTCATTCGGCGTTAAATGCCTTTAATTTAGAAGCCATTTTATTACAAATAGAAAATAACCTAACCATCAATTGGGGGCTGATTGAATTTTGGAAAACTTATTTAACAAAAGCCCCTACCCTTTTACCAGTCACAGAAGAAAAGCCTTTATTAATAGCTGCTTTTGAAAAAGTTAAACAGCTTTTTCAACAAAAAATGAGCAATCCTGTACAAGCCTTAGCAATAACAGAATTAGCAACCTTTGAGACCATTTTTAGCGAATTATCAGAGAAAATGGCAGGCATGAATGCGTTAATTCAAAATTATAATGAAAGTATTGAAGCCATGAAAGCACATGAAGATACCGATGTGCAAAGAATCAAACTGGAATTAACAAAACTACTTGCTATCCAGAAACGAGATGAACCAACTATTGTAGAGCATTGTAACAACCTTCTAAAATATACTGCTGCCATTGCTCATTTAAAAACTCAAAATGAAGCAAAAAAACAACAACTTAATCAATTTAAAGATATTGTTTTTAATTCCTATTTAACCATTATCAATCATCATTTAAAACACTTTGCCCCTTACCTCAGTTTGCGCAAATTAACGAGTGGTTATATGGGTAGCAGTACCGAACCTGTAGTCAAATTTGCGCTTTGCATTAATGGAAAAGAAGTGGTGCATAAAGAAAAAGCCGATCGTCCTTCTATGAAATATTCGCTGAGTGAGGGGGATAAAAATGCACTTGCCTTGGCATTCTTTCTTGCTAAATTAGAAGCAGTCGATAATTTGACAACTAGAATAATTGTCTTTGATGATACTGTTTCTAATTTTGACCGCAATCGTTTGTCTAAACTCTTAAACCAATTAATTGCCTTTGGGCAAAAAGCTCGGCAGTTGTTCTTTTTGACGCATAATCTGCGCTTAGGGCAGGAATTTATCAAACGACTAGAAACAGCGCAATTACCCGTTACTAAAAATCAGTTGCAGTTTTTTGGAGAAACGATGAATATTGTTAAGTTTTCGTAACTTTAGGCATCAACTTTAAGGCTTTCATCTTGATAAAATTCACCCAATGTTGCTTAATCTTCTCCTTTTATTAGCTACTGTTTTTGGCTTATTCCAATTAATTATCATGCTAATTTTATGGAAAAAAATGCAAAACCAAAAATTGTACCTTGTACCACTTATTTTGGGCATTATTTGGATTTTATTGGAATTTTTGGCTGTTCGAAATATAATCCCTATCAACTTCCCATTATTTTATGGCACACAGTACGGTTCTTGGTTATTATTAGGCCCTTCTTTCTGGTTTTACTGGCAAGTATTGGTTGGTAAAACCGTTTCTTTTAAAAAATATCTATATCATTTAATTCCATTTTTCCTTTTCAGTATTTGTTTACCGCTAATCTTGCCCGATTTAATCTCAGACCGTGCCAATCATTATGGCATGTTGACCGTTTTGGCTTATCACCAATTAGGCTTTACTTTTTGGCAAGGTTTCTATGCGCTCATTTTTATAGGTCAATTTTTTCACTTAGCCGCTTACCTTTGGCAATCTACGCGTTTAATAAAACAAGAAAAGCAGGCGATTCAACCTTGGTTAAAATGGTCTTTATATGGCATGGTATCTATCATTATAGGCGCCGCTATCTTCTTTGGTCAAATGCTACTTACTTCCTATAATTACATCCGATTAATGGATTATTTTTATGCCTTGCCTTTTGCTGCATTCACCTTCTTTCTCACTTTTAAATTTACGCTATTTCCTTTTCTATTGAGAAATGATTTGAAAGCCATTAATCCCCTAGGAGAAAAATATCAGAAATCTAATTTGGATGCAGCCTTGTTAAATGCTTACGCAAAACGATTAGAAGTAGGAATGCAACAACAAAATTTATATAAAAATCCAGCTATTACTTTAGCTTCTCTGGCAAAGGAATTAAAGATTAGTCCCCATCATCTAAGCCTTGTTTTAAACAGTCAATTCAACCAAAAATTCTACGAATATATTAATGCCTATCGGATTAAAGCCGCTAAAAACTTGTTATTGACTAGCCAACATACAAGTATTCAAATTGCATTGGAAGTCGGTTTTAATAATAAGGCGACGTTTCATAAATATTTTAAAAAGTATACCGATACTACACCTAGTCAATTTCGAAAGGATAATAAAACAACAAGGCAAATTCACAAACATTAAAATTCTTAGAGTAAAAGAGTAAATCCCGTTCGGGAGTGACGATAACTACTGAATAAGTACCGAGTTTTGAAAAAAACTTAAAATTATGAAGCAGTTATCAACATTTTTATTGGTCTTATTCACCCTATCTTTAAATGCCCAAGGGCTTTATTATCCAATTGATGATAGTCATTCCAAAGTTCAATTTACTGGTCAATTAGGCGATTGGATGGAAGTCGAAGGGCATTTCCAAAAAATCTGGGGCACCATTTATTATGATGAAAAAGATCCTAGTCAAACCTCTATCTCTTTTTTCATCGACCCAGCCTCTGTTGATAGTAATAACGAATGGCGAGATAAACATCTAAAAAATGCTGACTTTTTAGACATTGAAAAATTTACAGAATTAAAATTTGTCAGCCAATCTGCCCAAGAAAAAGATGGCAAATTAGAGGTGATAGGTACGTTATCTTTCAAAGGAAAAGCATTACCATTTTCCATTCCTGTTGAATTGATTTCTGCACCAATGCCCGATCCTTGGGGCAATATCCGATTAGGCTATAAAGGGAAATTGGAATTATCCAGAAAAGCACTTGGTTTTGGACCAATCGAAGGTTTTTGGGCAGGCAATATTGCCGATGCTTTTACCATTGATTTTGTTATTTCTAGCAGTCGGCAAAACATGGATAGAATGAGTATGTTTGAGCGGTCACCACTTAAGGATGTTTGGGAAAATGCCATCAACGGAGAAATGAATATGGTTGTCGATACTTTGAAAAAACTCAAAGTAGCCAATGAGCGATTTAGCCCTAGAATTGTCGATTTAACCGCACAAAGATTAGTTCAGCATGGGCATCCCAAAGCCGCATTGCAACTCTATCAGCTCAATGTAGAATTTTATCCTGAACAAAGTTCGGTAATGAGTAATTTAGCCTTGGCTAATTTAGAAAATGGCGATTTGGAAGCTTGTAAAACATTTGCCCAAAAGGCTTTGGCTTTGAACCCGCAGAATGCTTTGGCAACTGAGTTACTCAAAAAACTTTAAGATTGACCATGGGTTTTTCTGTAACGTCAAGCTCCGTTTGGTGGATTTTAATACAAATGCAATAGAACACAAGGTTCTAAAAAATAAAAGATACAAGATAAGCATCTGTGGAGATTAGTCATGGGGATTAGAAAGACTTTCCTTTCCACAGATAACCTCCACGGATGTTAATAAAATAAATGGGTTAAGGGTTTAAAGGGTTTATTTCGGAATTTGTTTAAATGGGAAGCATTACAAGAAAAAGTATGGGTTAGAGTAAAAGAAGCCCAAACATTTTTATTAGATGATAATTACCAGCATTATACGATCTCCGTTATCGGATATGAAGTAGGTTTTAAATTTAAAAGTGCTTTTTATGCTGCTTTTAAAAAAGGAACGGCGATGACATCAGGAAATTATCGTAAATCTGTGTTAAGCAATTGACTAGGAGTTTTAATAGGCAAACTTTTTAAGCAGGTGTCCTCTTGCGATTGAAACTAAGTAGTTGGTTCAAAAGGTAAAGCCCAATGCCTTAGCACCGCCAAATATCGGATAATGATCACGACAAAAATAGAAAAGGGGATATTATAAATCAGTTCAGGAAAGATATACTCTAAGCCTAGAAAGACTAAGCCACCTGCCAAACAAGCACTCGCATAAATTTCTTTCCGAAAAATAAGCGGTATTTCATTCGTCAACACATCTCGAATTACTCCACCAAATACTGCGGAAACAATACCCATCATTAAGGCAATAATAGGGGAAAGACCAACGCCTAGCGTTTTTTGTAAACCCAAAATAGTAAATAAACCAATACCAATGGTATCAAATAGAAAAATGCCTTTTCTTAATTTCTGAATCCCTTTTTGAAAGAAAAAACAAAGCGGTATAGCGGCAAAAATGACATATAAATAATTCAAATCTTTCATCCAACCAACAGGTGTTTCTCCAATCAATACATCTCGTAAAGTTCCTCCACCAACTGCGGTGACAATCCCAATAATAATCGCCCCAACTAAATCAAATTTTTTTTCAACTGCTACTAAAACTCCGCTAATGGCAAATACTAAAGTACCGAATAAGTCTATCGAATAAATAAGATTCATTGAAATAAGGAATTGATTGATTTGAAACTCAAAATAATAAAATTAGGCATAACTACCTTTTTATTAAAATGATTTCAATTAATCCTAATTTTTTTCTCTTAACACCCCTAATTAAAAGATATAAATTTCGCTCATTCCCCGTATCTCCATTATCCAAAAGTGTTTCATTTTCCGTCAAAATTGCTGATTGGGTAGCTGTAGATTGACAAGCTAAAAAGCAGCTGATAGTGATACAAAACAAGAAAGAGAAATTGGCAAGTCGTTGCATGATGCTCAATATTTTGGTTAATAGTTGATTTGAGCGACTAATGTACGAGGATTTTATGGTGGATTGGATTTATATTGGGTGTTTTTCCCCACGGATTTTGTTTTCTCTGCGAATTATTTTTTAAGTATGTTTCCCCACGAATTACTCACCACAAATCCTGTTTTTTAACTACCAAAAGCGGCGGTTTTAAAAAATATATTGTTTTGAGGGATTAAGTGTTTATAATGTCAAATAAAAATTCGTGGGAAAGTAAAAATTCGTAAAAAAACAAGATTCGCAAAAAAAGCAGCAGACCAGAACTTTCGTCCATAGGCCTGCCACTGAATAGCTAGCTTACTCTTAAACTATCCGTTATTATTTTTGATTGATTGACCACGTTGCTGACTAATCACTAGTCACCAATCACTTTTTAACCGTCATATCCAAGTTTAAATCCATTGCCGCTTTAGCGCCCATGATTTGCATGAAATCTAGACCTGCATTTCCACCGCCTTTGCCATTAGCTGGAGCAGTTTGGAATTTAGGAACTAAATCTCCTTTGTAATTCATAAAGGCATTGGCCCACATATTTTGAACTTCTTTATAAGTGGCTAACTTCTTTTCTAAGGCGCCATCTGCTGCCATGACTTTTTGCTTAGAATACGCTTCTGCATCTGCTAAAGCTTTGATTTTCTGTGCTTCCAATCTAGCACCATCTAAGGCAATTAACTGCTTCTCCTTGTCCTTTGCCGCTAATTTCACTTGCGTTTCCGCTTGTACAACTGCCTGTGTTTGTTTCTGCATTTCCTCGTACTCAATTTCTACTAATTTTCTACGACCTTCTGCTTCGGCAGTCATTGCTTCTTGTTGAGCCGTTACTAAATTTTGTTTAGAAACTGCTTCTCTGGTACTGGCTTCAATCTTCTTTTTCAATTTCTCATCTACCTGTGATTCGTAATCTACATTTTCAATTGTTGCACTAGCGATGTTGATACCAAATTGTTTCAAATCTGATTCTTTCCGCACCTTTATCCCATCTTTGTCTACTCGAATATTACTTTCATAAAATCTTTTGACTTCATTGGTAAAGGTGTCTCTGGTTACTCTTTCTTTTACATCTAACAAGTATAGTCCGTCTTCTAATTGGTCTTGGAAAAATTGCGATAATTGCGCTCGACCACCAGAATAATGCTGCTCAGAATCCATCAATTGTGCCGAGTTCTTCAAACATTCAATCGTATAAGGCGCTAATCCTTTCATAGCTAAATATTCTTTATTGACATATTCAGAATGTAAAGTCAACATTTCCTTTTCTAAATCAGGTAATCTAAACCGAACCACCGTTTGTGCAGAAGCTTCGGTCGCATCATTAAATCGGATCGGAATGAGTCCTCCTTCTACGGTTGATCCATTTTTAGTGCCACGGTGACTAATTGTTATAACGTTTGGATAAGTAGTGACTTTTGAACCAGGGAATTTAAAATAAACACCATTGGTAAAAATAACATCCTTTTGTCCCGTTGGTGTTTCCACGACTTCTCGATAGCCTAAATCATTATAGCCAAAGGGGTTAATCATTAGCATCATGAACAAGAGTATAGTAAACCCTGCTCCATAGAATATTAATTTTCCATTAAAACTGCGATTGGCTTTTTCTTTAAATTTTGTCATGTTAATTGGTTTTGATAAAACGGTTCACGGCTTACAATGCACCAGAGGTGGTAGTAAACAAGCGAATTGTTTTGTATGAGTTGATAAAAATTATTTTTAAAAAGGTGCCTCGAAACACCTATTTTTCATAGGTATTGCGATAGCACAGACTTGGATTATCTATGCGATAATCATCGTAGAATTCACCCGATTTTCATAAGTAGCTCGGGCATTTTGCCCGAGAAGGGAGTACTGTTGTCAAATGGTTTAATTCGTTTTCAAAGGTTGATTGGTTTTGTTCTCAAATGGTTTAATTCGTTTTCAAAGATTCATTGGTTTTGTTGTCAAATGGTTTAATTCGTTTTCAAAGATTCATTGGTTTTGTTCTCAAATGGTATTAATCTGTTTTCAAAAATTCATTGGTTTTGTTCTCAAATGGTTTAATTCGTTTTCAAAAATTCATTGGTTTTGTTGTCAAATGGTATTAATCTGTTTTCAAAGATTCATTGGTCTTGTTCTCAAATGGTTTAATTCGTTTTCAAAGATTCATTGGTTTTGTTGTCAAGTAGTATCATCTGTTTTCAAAGATTTTTTAGTAAGTGATTGCACGATCATATAACAATTTAACAATCATACCAATCTAACAATCATTTTATTTTTCTCCTGGGGGAAACAAACTGCATAAGTTTACCTCCCTCAGAATCAACGGTTTCTGGGTATTTATATTGATTAGTAAATTGTTTATAGTTCCTCTTTTATTATATAAGGAATGTGTATTAAAAGAAATTCATTTGGTTTTAAAAGGTCACTTAATTGTTTGTTAATTAAGTAGTATTGCTTTGAATACACTACAAATATGCACCGAAACCCGACGAACGACAACTTTTTCGGATTGCTACTAGGTTTTTAACGACGAACCTAAGGAGGATTTGGTTTATTAAAATTTTGATTCCTATAAAATAAGTTTAATTTCGATTTTGAAAAATAATGAAACGATTTATTCATCATTAATTCATTACATGAAAAACTTACTTTTTACCTTAGCGGCAATAATGCTGTGCTTTTTCATAGCTTGTCAACAAACAATAGAACCTACCATAACGGGATTGCAACCAAGCGATTTTACGCCTTTTGAAAAAATAGATCCCAATATCTATTTTCCTACGCCCGAAAATATAGCCAATGATCCGAATGATGCATTAATGGCAATGTTTCGTAAAAAAAAGGCAGCTGATATGGCAAATCGGGAGAAGCCTAGACCATTTCCAGATTCTACTTTAACGAAGATTGAAAATATTTCTCATCAGCAACCTTGGACGCCCATTCAAGAAGTTTTCCGTTTCGATTGGGATAAAATTGGCGCAAAAGGAGTAGCTGATTTATCAAAAGCGGTTAAAACAAGAGTTGTATTTGATAATCCAGATTTAAAAGTGATAGAATTAGCAATAGCCGCAGGTGCGGAATTACCACTACATGCCCAAGCAGCGCCTTCTGTTTACCATATCTTCGAAGGTGCGGCGACTATTACCTCGAATGATTCAACAGCTAATGTTTTTGTAGGTACTTCTATTCGGTTTGATAGTTATGCTAAAAAGAGCGTCAAAGTAACTTCGGATGAACCTTTAAAGATTTTATGGTTCAGTTGGGCACCACAAGGCGATAATTCCTATTTGCAATCGGGGTATTACCTGACAGGCAGTAATTTGCATTTTCAACCACAAGCTGGTATTATGCCTACGGATTTTGATTTTTGGGAGAATTCTGATAGTCAACCTCATCAAATGGTCGATGCTCCTGTAAAAAATAGCCCTACAAATGCCTTTATTAAAAATCAACAAACAACTTGGCAAACGCTAGATAAAACAGCTTTTTATCCTAAGGAACCTATTTTTAGACATGAATCAACCGTTGATTGGGTGGATATGATGAATTTAGACCCCAAAAGTTTTTTCTTTGCAGAAGATGTAAAGAAATTAGGCCCTACTTTGAAAATGATGTCCAATTTAGCTAAAATAAAAAGCGTTTTCCGAGTAAAAAGGACCAATGGTGGTTATGACCTAAATTACTCCTATTTAACTTGGGGACCACAGAGTAAATATATTACGCATAGTCATGCCATCTGCGAATTCTATTACTTGCTAGACGGAGATGTGGAATACATTATTAATAAAGAAAAATATCATGGCGTTCCTGGAAATTTTTATTGGCATCCGCCTTATTATGACCATGAAATGAGAGGCTTAAAAGAAGGCGTACCTTTTTCTTCTATTTCTGGTTCTTGGATACCTTATGGAAAGCGGGAATTATTGACCCAACCGTTTTTGCTATTAGAAGATATTCCAGAAAATAGAGATCATAGTTTACCTGCCAATTTTGATTTTCATGATTTTAAAATGAAGGAAGGGTTAAAATATGGGGTTTTGTAGAAATTACTTCTTAAGTTTTTAAAGTGAACGTCGTCTGGAGACGACCAGATAGGGATTTCTAATCTGGAGACTAGAAATATCAGGTATTGGAATGTTGGCACTCAATGTTTCGATGTATCTATACTCCAAACGGGGTAAAAAAGTGATTTTGAATTTGATTTTTGTATGCGCTTAGCTTTTGCTGGGAGCAAAAAGGATTAGCCTTATCCCTTGTGGTTGACCTGTGACTAGGGCAACCACAAGGGATTGCCCGTACAGTTCCAGAATCACAAATTTACCCCATTCAAAGTATAGTCTTCAGACTAGATTCGACTATCTGTAGGTCTCCTGACCTGTTACGACGTTACTTCAACACCTTTTTCAGGTCTTAAAAGAAAACAAACTTGACTTATGAAAAATATATTATTCTTACTTTGCTTCTTGCTCTCTGGCATTTTTTATACGAACCTTTCTGCCCAATCTATTGGACAAGCAGCCATTGAAGAAGCATTGACTAAAAACTTCAATCAATTTTTACCAGAGCTATTAGGTAAAGGAAAATTACTGGACGGCTTAGATTTAGCCGATTTAAAAATTCGACCGGGGTATATCAAAGTGAAAGGAAAGACTAAATGGAATTTAACTTTGGGCAAACATACTCAACCGATTCGATTCAAAGGCATTATTTCTACTAGACTAAAAAGTTTTGGCAAACCTGATTTAAAAGTGAATTTCCCGGGTGATCGGTTTTTGTTTTTTCGGAAATATCAGAATTTAAGTGACTTGGTAGATTTAAAGGTATTGATGAAGCAAAAGAAATAGAGGCTATTTTCCAGTAACTTCCTATTTTCCAGTAACTTCCCACCATTAATTCGACAAGTAATGGTGCTAGAAGATTTTAAATTAGATTTGCTAACTTCTCAAGTAACGGGAAGTTAATTGATAAGCATCACAATTGCCCATCCATATCTAAATTATCTAATACGACTTGCATACGAGGATTATTATATCGGTCTGGATGAAAATAATCCGCATACCAAGGCAATTTTTCCCCATTTACATATTGCGCACATAATTCCCCTACCGCACAAGCAGTCATTGAACCAAACCCTGCCAATGCGCCAACCACAAAAACATTATCCATTTCTGTCGGCCCAACCAAGGGCCAATTTTCTTTAGTTCGAGTATAATAGCCGCCATACTCAATGAGTGGAGTAGGCATATTTTCTGCATAGTCTACCAACGCAGGAATAAATCGACTCGCACCTTTTAGTACGGCTTGTGGAAAATAATCAAATGGAGGAATGTCCCATTGTGGAGTTGCTGCTTTGGTAGAAAAAGCCCAGCCCATTTTTATCCGTCCTGATTCTGGTTTGATATGAATGGCACCAGGGAATGCCTGTGTCAACCATTTTAAATTATCTTCTGATTCGAAAAATGCCTTTTCTTCATTTGACCAATCCAGAAACTGTCCATCTGAATAAATGGTAAAAGGCATATCTGCTGGAATGACCTGCTTTGGGTCAGGAATCAAAAATTTTCGTTGCAACGTATTCCAAACGGGAAACTCAAAACCTAACATTCCTGCCAAATGATTAATAAATGGTCCTGTAGCAATGATGACTTGGTCTGCTTGAATCGATTGCTTATTAGCTAATTTTATGGTAAAACCACTATCAATTTGGCTAATGTCTTCAATTTCGCCTTCTACCATTTTCAATCCTTCTGCTTTGGCAGTTTTTAATAACAAATTCCCCATCGTAATAGAGTCCACATTCCCCGCTTTCTTAATAAAAACAGATTTTTGGATACTCGGTGCTAAATAAGGATGATTTTTATGAATCACCTCGGCATCTGTTATGACTTCATTTCGTTTGCGAAATTCAGGGGCATCATCATTTGCAAAAATAGGTTTATCTGCTTGATGGCTCACAAAATGATAGCCTGAAAATTCCATCCTAAAAGCATCGGTACCATATTCTTTTTGTAAACCTTCCATCAAGCCAATGCTATGACTACTCAAGGCTTCCATACTTGGATGCGGCCAATAATCCCTGAAATTTTCCCCTGATTTGCTACTGGTAAAAGCCATTGGTTGGTTTTTATCAATCAAAGTGATTTCAGCAGTAGGAGACATTTTTTTTAGATAGTAAGCGGTTGCAATTCCTGCTACGCCTGCGCCACAAATAATTATCTTTTTTGTAGATTGCATTGTATTAGATTTTAAAACAATTTTGAATTTCTATTCTCTTTGATTTTGTGCTAAATGTATCTAAAAATAGACGCTAAATCAAAATAAATAACATAAAATGAATGGTCTCCTTTCTAAAAAAAATGGTTCTCTGACAATTTTTGCAAAAACGTCAGCGAATATAGATTTGCTATTGTCGAAGTCATTGGCAATCAATGAAAAAGACACCGGACAATCTATATTGTCCAGCCGAAATGCAAAAATTGTCAAAGACCCCCAAAAAAATTACAACTATTTTCTATTCCTTTTTTTAATCGCCAGTTTTGGTTGGATAAGCTGTGTACCGATTATGCAGGTTCAAGAAAAGATAGCTATTCAGACCACTAATTCTAAATTGGATGACGTTATGAAAAGCGGTGTTTTGAAGGTTGGCACCACAGGCGATTTTAAACCTTTTTCCTATCAACTAGATACAAAAAGTAATGTTTTTTATGGCGTAGATATTGAATTAGCAAAAGATTTAGCGGCTTCTTTAGGCGCAAAGGTCGAATTTATCAAAACGAGTTGGCCGACTTTATTGACTGATTTGCAAGCAGGTAAATTTGACATTGGCATGAGCGGCATTACCATAAAATTAGCTCGCCAACAACAAGCCTTATTTAGCATTCCCTTATTATCAAGTGGGAAAGCAGCGATTACTAGAGATGAAAATGCGGCAAGATTTACAAGTATTGAGGCGATTAATCAAGTAGGCGTCCGAGTAATTGTCAATCCTGGTGGTACAAATGAGGCTTTTGCAAGAGCCAATTTTCCCAAGGCAACGATTGTCGAAAATGGAGAAAATTTAAGTGTTTTCCAAAAAATTGTAGACGGTCAAGCAGATTTGATGGTGACAGATGCGGTAGAGACTTTAATTCAAGAACAGATTCATCCTGAATTGGAAGCGGTTAATCCAGACCAACCTTTTAATTTTTTTGAAATGGGCTATTTATTACCCAGAGACCATACCTTCAAAGCTTATGTGGATCAATGGCTGAATTTGCGGCAAAAAGATGGGACGTATGAGGTAATTTTTGATGAGGCATTATTGAAAATTAAAGAGCGATTTGGGAATAAACAATAGATTAAAACTGTAGCATGTTTAGACACTTGGAGGTCTGAAAGACGCTCCAAGGTCAGGTAACAAAAACCTTGGAGCGTCTTTCAGACCTCCAAGCGTTTTGAGCAAAAAAGTTGGGCGGCAATAAGAAATTGCCGCCCAACCTGTTAAGATACCTCTATACCTTTCAACCTCCATTACTGAGCGGCAGGAAAATAGCAGAGGTTAAAAACTAGCACGATACTTTCCATAGTAAGGTTTCATCACAAAACTTACGATATGGGAACTACCTTTGCTGTACTAATTAAACCTCTGCAGGAATACATTGAAAAGAACGGAGAAGCCATAGATAAATCTAGTGGTTCAAGAACATTCAAATTTCAACACTTTACTCTTACGATGGTATTTGCTTATTTGATGCAAGTTCCTTCGTTAAGGAAATTGACCGATAAATTAGAACTAAGTGATTCAGCCAAGCAATTAGACTTAAAAGCTTTTGCCTGGACAACAATTCGAGATGGATTTACTCGATTTAGTGCTAATTTTTTCATCAAAATGTATCGACATGTACTCCAACAAACTAATATTGTACGTCTAGATTCTATAGACGAATTAGGAATGATTAGTCTAGTTGATGGTAGTATTTTTCCTACGATTTCAAATATGTGTTGGGCAGAGTACAAAAAAACGAAACAGGCTATTCGACTGCATGTTGAATTTAGCTTAAACCAAATGATTCCATTGGAATTTATTGGCCAGAAAGCCAACTCTTCAGAGCGACATTTTTTATTAAAGATTGTCACTAAGGGAGTTACATATGTAGCAGATAGAGGTTATTTTAGTTTTGATGTAGCCGCTAAGATTTCAAAAGCCTTTGCTTTTTTTATTATCCGAATAAAGGATAATATGAAATTTAAAGTGGGCAAACAATTAACTGTTAGTGGGCAAATTCCAAATTGCTTAAATCAGGTATCAGACCAGTTAATTCGATTTGATAATGACCCTAATCAAATTGTTTACCGATTGGTTATGTTCAAAGTATTAGATAGTGAATTCAAAATTTGTACGAATCGCTTAGATTTGTCCACCTTAGAAGTCATCATGCTTTATGCTTATCGGTGGCAAATTGAGCTACTTTTTAAATTCATCAAACGAGTACTCAATGGTATTCATTTATTTAATCATTCTCAAAATGGCGCAAACATTCAATTTTGCCTCCTTATGATTATGAGTGTGCTTTATCTGAATTTGCGACAATTTTGTAAAATCAATGGCTCTTGTTCTAAGTCAAATGTTAAAAACAAAGAAATTTCGACTTTTGAACAAAGTAACAACATCAACGATTTTAACACTTATTCCGGCAATATGCCCGATATTTGGATTAATTCTATTAATAAAGCCTTTGAATCACTTTGGAAAATAAGTTCCTATTGGATTGAAAATCTTAAGGAAGTTATAACCAAACCTTTTGATTCTCAGGTGATTAATATTTTGGCGCGTGATTAATTTAGCCCGTGCCGCTCAGTAATGTTCAACCTCTAAACCATTGTACCTTTTTTACAGCTTATAAATCGCCTTAAAGTAAACCATACCACCGTGGTAACCAATTGGTGTCCGACGAGGGAAAGGCATCCCTTGTGAAACTCTAGTTTCAATCATATTAGGATATTTGTTTAAGACATTATTTGCGCCTAAAACAAATCTTAATTGGTCTGTTGCAGGATAGCCTATTTCAACATCAATTAAAGTGGCTGGATCTACTTCTTCTCTACCACCTCTTTCATCAATCGTTTTACCGTAGTAATTCGCTCGAATCATCGCACTTAATTTACCAAAATCATGATTGAAGGTTAAATTCAAGCGGTGCTTTGGTAAGTTATTTTCTAAGTTGAAAATAGTTCCGTCATTTACTGGATTTTGCCCACCTACTTCTCTTTGACTTAAGACCTCTGTTTCATTATAATTATAGCCTACATTGAAACTTGTCGTCGCATTTCTCCAACTTATTACAGCATCTATACCAGAAGTAGAAGTATTCAAAGAATTGGTATAAAAAGCTAATTCAGAGAATAATGGATTGACAATTGGTAAACTTCTTGACTTGATAATTCTGTCATCTACTTCGATGTTATAATAATCCAAAGTTATACTTAAGTTGTTAGATAAACGAGAAGCTAAACCGAAACTCAAGTTAGTAGAAGTTTCTGGCGTCAGTGCCTTACCACCCAATTGCTGTGCCAATGGATTGGTAGGGGCAACCGTTCCTTCCTGTACTTGCATACCTGTTACCCCGTCAAATGAAGTGGTAATCGTTACTACATTTGCTTGTCCTGGAGTAGGGGCACGGAAACCTGTAGATACACCACCTCTTAAAGTCAACCAATCTGCCACCGTATAACGAGCAGCTACTTTGAAATTATCTGCACCACCAAATTCTTGATAATCTTCGTGACGGTAAGCCACTTGTACTAAGAAATCTTCTGTAATATCAAATTCCAAATCTGCGTAAGCACCCCAAGATTTACTTTCAAATACCCCCGCATCATCTTTGGTTGTACCCGCTAAACCGTTGGCACCAATAGCAGGCGTTTGATAATTTTCGCCAGTTTCAGGGTTGATTAAGTTACCTACACCTGCCCAAGGACCTGCTGCATAAGATTGGTAATCTCCTTCAAACATCGTGTACGTTTCGTTTCTCTTTTGGAAACCTACCGCAAAATTTACTTTCTCACTTAATTCCTTAGAAAAGTCAATGTTTAAATTTCTTTCATATTGTTGTAAATCTCCTGGCTTAAAATTACGCTGAGAGAATGGGCCCCAAGAAGGGTTTAAAGTATTCATTAAATAGTAACTAATTTTATTAAAACCAAAACTAGTACTAACATCATAATTGATACCATTGTCCATTTGACCTTTAACCCCTAATACAGAACTCCAATCTGTTTGGAAACCTTGTAATTCTGGTGTAAAACCAATCGGGAAAGCATCTCCCCAACTAAAATTTCCTCCAGAAGGATCTGTTGGATCATTTGGTACAGGTGTTAAAACACCGCCTCTGTTTGGAGAACGGTAGAAGAAACTGTATTGCCCTTCCGTATCAGAAAAGTTACCATGCGCATAAGCTTGTACATTATCTGCTATATCAATTCCTGCATTAAACATCGTCCGTAAACCACTACTTTCTGGTCGTCCCCAGTTCATTACAGGGTCTGGTACATTTGGTAAACCTACTGCTGCTGCGTGTTGGTCACCTCTTTGTAATTCTTCATTATAAGTGTATTCACCACTCACATTGAAAAAACCTTTTTTAGTTAAAGGCATCCCAAAATTCATGGCAATTTTATAATCGGTTTCTGCACCGTAATTACGACCATACCATTGACCAACTTGCGCTTGTACTTCTGCTCCATGGTCGGCATCTTTTAAAAGGAAATTAAATACCCCTGCAATTGCATCCGAACCATATTGTGCCGCTGCACCATCTCTTAAGACCTCTAAGTTTTTAACCGCAATGCCTGGAATATGTCCAATATCTACCGCATGTGCCCCTACGTTCATCGCTGCACCAAAGTGCGCGATTAAAGAAGAACGGTGTCTTCGCTTAGAGTTGATTAATACCAAAACCTCATCTGGCGGCAACCCTCTAAGAGAAGTTGGTCGAACAAATGCTGCTCCATCACCCGTTAAAGGTGTCGCAGAGAAAGAAGGGATAATGTTCTTGATGTTCTCTGTTAAATCACCGTTACCAGACTTATCTACGACCTCCCCAACAAAATTGTCAATCGGTACAGGAGAAGATAAAGTAGTCCGTGGCTTAGAACGAGTACCTGTTACAACGACATCATTTAATAAAACCCCTTGTTCTAATGTAAAATCTAATTGGTTTTCACCTGCTACAACAGTCATCGTTTGTTGTGTCGGTGCATACCCTGTATAAGTTGCTTCAAATGTGTAGCCACCTGGTGCTACTTCTAAAGAATAATTGCCATCAAAATCGGTAATTGTACCTGTTGCTTTACCAACAATTTTGATAGTGGCACCAATCAACGGACCATCTGCATCAGAAACGGTTCCTGAGACGGTATTTTGAGCCATCATGGTGTTAGAAAAGGCTAATAATGCAAATAGCATTAAAAATTTAACTGGTTTTTCATACATGTTTTTCATACGCTACTAGTATTTAGTTAAAAGATTTACAGGTTGACAAAATTTTGTAAGATGAACATGATTAATCAATCATACTTTATTTTGTTTCCTGTTCATTAAAAAATAGTGACACGCTTTTAGTTGATGAAAGAATAGTGAAAAATGAATGCTCGAATTTTGAAGTATATCTTTTGATATCTAGTATTTGACCAATTCATCATTTATCGTTCATCATTCATCGTTTTCCAAAAGCGTATATTTTTGCTGATTATTCAGATTTAAAATTGGATGTAAATCGACACCATTGGTAATAATGGTATCAATTCCTATGTTTTTTATTTTGCTGGCAGCCACTAATTTGGCTTCCATTCCGCCACTTCCTAAAGTTAACAAATTTTCATTAAAATCAATATTTAATTCATTGATATTTAATCTTTTAAGGTGTTTTGCTACTGGATTCGTTTTAGGGTTATCTGTAAAGCCCCCATTGGTATCTGTAAACAAGATAAATTTGGTTGCTTTTATTTTTTTACAAACCGTTGCCGCTAATTCATCATTATTAAAAGCTGTTTGTAGCGGAATATTTTCATTAATAATTGGAATAATTCCTTGCGCTAACATTTCTTGAATTAATTCAATTACAGCCGTATTTACTACATCTTCTTCTCGAATCGTTAAACAAGCTGCTTGTAAACCCACTACTGCAAAATTCTGTTGCCATTTGAATAATAACTCACTTAATCCAAGTGCCCCTAATAACCGATTATTCCGAAATAATGTCTCTTTATTCACATGATTTTGAATGTACTTTTTTCCCGTAGTCAATCCGCCAGAAGTGAAAATAACTACTTGATTTCCTTGTTCTATTAATTTTTTGACATCCTCTGCTACGGTTTGAATCCAATCTTCTCTGATTTCCAATGTCTTCGTATTACAAACTGAGGTTGTCCCAAATTTTAATACAAGTAATTCGTTTTCTAAGTGAATCATTTATTACAAATTTTAGAAACTGGTAGAAAATCCTTTAGGTTTTCCCGTCAAAGGCATTTATGCCTGTTTTTATGACTAACTGTTATGCCGACCTGAAGGTCGGTGACGGGAAAGCTTGAAAGCTTTACTGCCAGTTATTTCGTCACCCACTCCCCAATCAACCGAATTCCTTCCATCACTTTTGGCGCTAACTCCTCCGCAGTAGCATTTGGATTTTCTTTAATCATTTGCAATGCCTTTGCCCCATCAAAATCAACATAGGATAACCTAGCGCCTAAAAAATCATCGGGCATCCCAAAGGCATTTAGTGGAAGCAAGGCAACGCCCGTTTTGTCTAATAAACTTTCAGATAATTGAAAACTGTTTGTTATGTTTTTAGCTTGTAATTTTGCTTTGTAATAATTAAAATCGGGCATTAAATAAAAGCCTCCTTTGGGTTTTGGGGTATCAATTTTATGCTGCCACAAAATTTCTGCGGATGCTTGAGCGACTCGTTGTAAAATAAGTCTAGATAGCGTTAAATAGTCTTCGATTTCAACTCCACCTTCATAAGCTTTGACGGCAGCATATTGAATTGGCGCGGAAGTCGTTGTAAATGTTTCACTTGCCACAACTGCCATTTTATCCAACAACCAACGCAGTTCTTTTGGAAAAACAAAAGTGCCTAATCGCCAGCCACCAGCCCCACACCATTTACTTAATCCACTACTGACAATTGTCCCTTCTGGGTAATATTTGGCAATGGATTCATGTTGTCCTGTGTGGTGCACATCGCCATAAATTTCATCTGATAAAATCAGTATTTTATGTTCTCTGGCAACGTTTGCCAATTCCTGTAATTGGGAAGTACCTATACTACTGCCCGTTGGATTCGATGGATAATTTAAAATTAAAATACGAGGAACATTTAATTCCTGATTGCAGTGAGCTGCTAAAGTTGCGCCATCTAACAGATACCCATTTTCCACTTTTGTTGCTAACCAATGATGTCCTTTACTAGCTAAATGCGCCTGTGGTTCATAAGAAACCCAGCTCGGTTGAGGCAATAATAATTCCCCTTGATAAATCATTTGGGTTAGAAATAATAACTCTTTAGAGCCTGGTCCAATCAGCACATCTTCAGCAGTAGTAGCCAAACCAAATTTTCGTTGATGATAATTCGCAACCGCTTCCCGCAAAGCATATAAACCTCTAACTGGCAAATAATCCTTCTGATGCGCATTGTCTTTTAGAGCATCGACTACTACTTGTGGAACTGGAAAAGGCGATTGCCCAAACCCTAATTTATACACCTTTTTACCTGCGGCTACTAAGTCGTTACTGCGCTCATTGATGACCAAAGTAGCGGATGGTTTTAGGTTGGTAATGTTTGTATTAATTGGTTGACTCATTTAGGTAATTTTCAATTTCAAATTTTCAATTTTCAATTTTCAAACTGACGAGTAGTAAAGACGTTTTTTCTTTGCAAGGAAAGCTGTTTCAATTTTTGTAGTAGATTTATTTTCAAACACAAGCCCCTTTTGAAAATTGAAAATTGTGAATTGAAAATTGTGAATTGAAAATTGAAAATTGTCCACTTTACATTCCAAACTGAAAAAATGCCTTCAAATTAAACCATCGTCCTCGAACCCCAAATTGCTGTACTCGACGACTATATTGCAAAACGCCATTATTGGTATTGGAAAAATGCAGATGTTTATCTGGATAAATATTAAAGACATTATTGACGGCTAAAGTCATTTTAAAAGTCTTCGAAAACTGCACGGACATATTCATATCACTAATCCATTTGGCTGCAAAAAGTTGATCTCTTGATTGTTGCTGCCCACTATACTGATTGAATACCCAATTTGTAGGATCTCCATCTGCGGGATGTATGTATTGCACACTCCCAAAACGAGTACTGCGGAACAAAAAACTGAATTTATTAACCTGATAATCGGTACTCAAAATTAATTTACTAGCAGGTTGCCCTCGTTCTAATCGAGCCACTTCTTCCCTTGAGAAAATAGCTGCTTGATAATCTTGAAGGAGGGCTGTGGGAGGTTCGTGTTGATGAACTTTCGTTTCATTGACATGTAATCCCATGAATAAATTCAGACGGCTACGACTGAACCGTTTCTCATAGTTTAGTCTGGCATCCAGCCCCTTTGTTTTGGTATCTATACTGTTTGTGAAAAATTGTATTCTATCGACTCCCGAAGATGTTAAGATATCTTTCAATTGCTGATCGGCTGCTTTTGGGGAAATTTGACCACTCAAAACAACTCGATTTTTAATCATAATATGATAAGCATCTAGTGTAAAACTTAGTTGCTTAATTGGTTGAGTGGCAAAACCAATGCTGAAATTATTAGATATTTCTGGTCGTAAACTGGGTATTTCTAATCGTCGAACGACTGGACTGTCGTGATTATCATGTGCCACTTCGGTAGCAATAATTTCTCCGCCAACAGGTAAAAATTGTAAAGAATAACTACTAAAATAATTTTGCTGCAAAGAAGGCGCTCGAAACCCTGTATTAAAGGTAGATCGAATGGTTAAAATCGGATTGATTCGATAACGAGAGGACATCTTCCAACTAACATTACTACCAAAATCTGAATAGTTTTCAAATCTACCAGCTAAAGCCAATAACCATTTGTTATTAATTTCTCCTTCTATTTCTCCATAAAAACCTACATTGTTTCGGAACTTACGAATCGCATTTTCTGGTCGAAACCCTCTGAATACTTGAAAGCCTGCATCTTTTGGAAAACCATTGTCGGTGCGTTCCCCATAATTTTGCCAAGAAACTTCTTCTCCTTCTTTTTGCGTATATTTTTCTAAACGGAATTCACTACCAAAAGCAATATTAATCGGTAAATTCCAAATGCCTTTTCGAGTAACATCAATATTTAACAAATTCTGTAGATAGGCAAAACCTCCAGCATCCGCAGAGGTAGGCGATAATAAACCTAGAGAGGCGTTATTGGAATTATGGATATTAAATCCAAAACTATTTTGCCCTGTATTATTACTAAAATCAATTTGCCAATCGTCGATTCTTCCTTTTATACCAAATACCGTAGAAAAATCAAAAATATTGGTCTGGATCTGTGGAGAGAAACCCATTGGATATAGCCCAGATTGTTTAGTCTCCTGAAATGGGAAACGATAAAAACCATTTGCCTGCCCATGTCTATAATTAAAACTACTATGGTTATAAAACCTAAAATTATCGCCTAATGGCAAACCCATATTTAAAAACAACCCCGTATTGGTTAAAGCGGAATTACCTGCACTCATCACTCGTCGATTGCCATATCCTGTTTGTTGAAAAAAGTCGGATACCAAATTTGTATCTTCATCTCGACTATCGCCAAAAATGATGCCCTCATAATTACCTGAACGATTGACCGCTGCTCGATTTTGGAAATAAAAAGTGATATTGGTATGTCCTTCTTCTAATGTTTTAAATCCAAAATGACTGCTTAGAGAAAATTGCTCTCCGTCTCCTGCTTCGGTAATACTCGAATTTAGTTGAATTTGCCCTTGATTGACGGATTTTTTTAACTGCAAATTAATTACCCCACCAATGGCATCTGAACCGTATAAGGCAGCAGCCCCATCCTTCAAAATCTCTACTTTTTCAATAGCGGCTAGTGGAATGGCATTCAAATCAGTCCCCACACTTCCTCGTCCGACCGTACCATTAACATTGACTAAAGAGGAAAAATGTCTACGTTTGCCATTTACCAAAACCAACACTTGGTCAGGTCCCAATCCTTTTAAAGAAATCGGATCTACATGATCGGTTCCGTCACTAATTGTCTGAGTAGCAGAATGAAAAGAAGGCGTTTCGTATTGTAGGACTTGTGCCAATTCATTTTGATTAGATAATTTCAATCTTTCTTGATTGACGACATCTACAGGAACGGCGGTTTCTTGTAGTGTTTTAGGTAGAAAACGATTGCCGACGACTAAGATTTCTTCTAGTTTTAAATGTTTTTTAAAGACAAAATCTATCTCCATATCTTCATAACCTTCTACTACAATATCCTTGGTAATAGACTCATAGCCTACATAACTAGCGGTTATAGAATGCCGTCCTGGTTTTACAATGATTTCAAAAGCTCCACTTTCACTAGAAGTAACACCTTTTCGTTGATTTAACAAGGTAATATTTGCCCCAATCATTGGAGAATCCGACTTATCTTTTGCCACTCCCTTAATAGAAATTTTGGCTTTCTTTTCCCTTCTAATGGTATAGATTTTATTGGAAATCAGATTGAATTGTAAGTTGGTTTGTCGAGTAATCTCTTTTAATAAAACCTCATTGATTGCTTGGCGAGTGAGCTTATCAAAAACAACGGCTTTATCTTGAATTATCTTTTCATCAAAAATAAAAGTCAATTTATTTTCTGCTTGCAATTTCTTTAATAAGTCTAATAAATAAATGGGTTTTGGTTGACTTACTTTTTTAATCGTTGGCTCTTTTAAATCAACTCCTTGTCCAATACTTAGTGTACCAAAAAAGAATAGCAAGCCTACTACTACACTACTGCGCAGTATTAAGCTAAATTGGCTATTCGTTTTTTTTAGAGTCATTAAACTTTAGTGAGTGTTGATTAAAAAAACCAATTAAAGGAATAGTAAAGTATTCCCCTAATTGATTAATCACTAGTTTTATCTTGGGTTTCATTTGGTTTATGTGTTCACCTCGTATCTGATACTTTCAAAGTATCAGATAAGTAAACCTTAAACCTATCACCATTTTACCAACTTATTGTATCTTAATCCGTTGCCCTTCTTTACTAATTGTTACCTCATAACTCGCCTCGGTTAAGTTGATTAATTCGTCTACATTATGGATAGGAAGTATCCCTAAAGTACTTCTAGTCTGAGCTTGATTAACTGATTTGGAAAAACTAACTTCGTATCCATAATTTTGAGTCAATATTCTAGCAATTTCACTCAAAGGTGTATTATTTAAAACTAATGTATTATTCGTCCAAGCCGTAAAATTGCTTGCTTGAACACTTGATTTTTTATATTCTTTTTGCTGCTCAGAGTAAGCCACCATCTCATTAGGCTTTAACTCAATGAGTTCCTGATTGGCTAATTGCATTTGCACTTTTCCTTCTTGCAAAATCACTCGTTTGTGTTGTAAACGATTTAAGATATTAAATTGCGTTCCCAGTACTTCTACTTTAAAATCATCTGTTTGAACGGTAAATTTAACAGGCGTAGTTGTTGCTACTTTAGTGACGTTAAAGAATGCTTCCCCATCTAACCAGACTTTTCTAGCTAATTTTTTATCCCATTCTTTAGGTACTTTCAAGGTTGAATTAGCTTGTAAAACTACTTCTGAACCATCAGGTAAAACCAATGCTTCGGTTTCTCCATATTGCGTCGCATAAACCGTATGGAGATTCATCGTGTTATCCCAAATCAACCAACTCGCAAAAATTAGAAACAAAATAGAGGCAGCCATTCGCCAACCCTTCCTTGAAATAATTGACCATTTTCGCATGTCGCTAACTGGGAATATTTTTGACGGTTCTATAGATGACTGTTTTTCAATATTCGACCAAACATCTTCGATGGCTGAATCTACCTCGCTATCCGAAGCCTGTGCTTTTTGAAAAGAGAATTGAGTTAAAAAAGCAGTTGCTTCTATTACTAATGCCTGTCTCTTTGGATTATTCGCTTGCCATTCCTGCCAGAATGTATGATGCTTTTGGTTGTGCACCCATTCACAAAACCTATCGCTATGTATCAGGTCTTCGACTGTATCAAATCGCTCGTTTGTCATGAAATTTCACTAAATTTTTCTATTACTTAATCGACTGAAAACTTATTCTTTTACACAAGACGGAAGGATGGTGATTTTGTACTCACTTTTTTTGAAAAAATATTTTGTATCTGAGAATGAATTCAATCTGTACAGGTTGAATGAATTCGTCGATACAGCATCAGAAAAAAACTACTGTTCCCAATTTTTTCTTAAAAACCGAATAGCCTTAACGCTGTAATTGCGTACAGATTGATAATTCAAATCAATGATTTCGGCGATTTCTAAATAGGAGAGTTGATTATAAAAACGGAGGTAAATAATTTCTTTTTGTTTGGCAGGTAATTGATTGAGTAACTCGGCTAAACGGGTAGCTTGGATTTTTTTATCCTGTTGGAAAATTTGTAATTCGGAAGGAGCAATTGTAAAAGTAGGTTTATTATCGGTTAACTGGGTTTGCTTTTTCTCAGCGGCTAATAAATCAATTAACGTTCGGCGATAAGCAGTTAATAAATAACTTTTTACGGATTTGACTTCATTTAAAATCGCTCTTTTTTCCCATATTTTAACAAATAATAATTGGATAGCTTCTTTGGCATAAGCCTCCTGTCCAGCAATTTTAATACCATAAGCTTTCAAGTCCATATAATAGAACTTGAATAATTGATTAAAGGCATTTTTATCTCCTTTCTTAATTTTTTGCCAGGCTAAAGCGGTGTTCAAATAATAAAATTTACAGGAAATGAATAGAAGATGATGGGCAATATAATAAAAGGTAAGCCTTCTTACCAAAAATATCCTAGAAATACCCGTAATTAGCGAGAATATTTAGTAATCCGAGTTGTGGGTTACGAGTTGCGAGTTTTGAAACGAATAGCATTTGAAAGGAGAATAGTTAACATTTAACGAATTCCTTAAATTTAAACTAATTCGAATATAACTCGCAACCCGCAACTCGTAACCCGTAATCAAACACACACCTTATCCATGAAAAAACTAATCATCTTGCTTTTTGCTTTCCTTTCTATACTAGAGGTGGAAGCACAACAAAATATAACCAAGCCTGAAACAAAGACAGCTGATAACTTTTCCCAATTATTAAAATATCGAAATATTGGGCCTTTTAGAGGCGGTCGTTCTGTCGCTGCTTCGGGCGTGAAAGGCGATCCAATGACCTATTATATGGGCATTACAGGTGGCGGTGTCTGGAAAACCGAAGATGCAGGGCAGTTTTGGACAAATATTTCAGATGGCTATTTTAAAACAGGTTCTGTTGGGGCCGTAGCTGTTTCAGAAAGTGACCCAAATGTGGTTTATGTAGGGATGGGCGAACATGCCCCTAGAGGCGTAATGACACATCATGGTGATGGGGTTTATAAATCCATTGATGCAGGAAAAACTTGGATGCATCTTGGTTTAGAAGCTACCCAACATATTTCTAGAATTGAAATTCATCCAACCAATCCAGAAATCGCTTATGTGGCAGCACAAGGTGCGCTCTACAGCAAATCCAAAGAAAGAGGGGTTTATAAAACAACTGATGGCGGAAAAACTTGGACAAAGACGCTATTTGTAGATGAAGGAACGGGAGCAGTAGAATTATCTATGGACATGAATCATCCGCATATTTTATATGCGGCGATGTGGGAACATCAGCGAGTGCCTTGGAAAGTGATTAGTGGTGGGCCAGGAAGTGGTTTGTATAAATCTGTGGATAGTGGAGTGACTTGGAAAAAGATCCACAAAGGCTTGCCCGAAGAAAAAGGTAAAATGGCAATTTCTGTTTCGCCAGCGAATTCAGATAAAGTTTATGCTTTAATTGAAAGTGATTCGGACAAAGACAAAGGCGGACTTTTTGTATCCAATAATGCAGGAGAAAGTTGGAGTTTGGTAAGTGGAGATAATCGTTTAACGCAAAGAGCTTGGTATTACATCGAAGTATTTACTGATCCTCAGAACGAAAATATGGTGTATGTGTTGAGTGCGCCTGCTTTACGTTCAATTGACGGTGGAAAAACTTGGTCAAGAATTACTGGTACACATGGAGATTATCACGATTTGTGGATTAACCCAGATAATCCAAAGAATTTATGTATTGCGAATGATGGTGGTGCAGCGATTAGTTTTAATCGAGGTAAAACTTGGTCAAGGCAAGACAATATGCCAACTGCTCAATTTTATCGAATCGATGTCGATAATATGGTACCTTATAATATTTATGGTGGGCAGCAAGACAATACTTCGGTTAAAATTTCCAGTCGGTCTGTTGGTGGTTATGCGATTACGCAAAGTGATTGGGAAGCTTCCGCGGGGGGGGAATCTGCCTTTTTAGCCTTTGACCCTGATAATCCACGTTATGTAATGGGCGGCAGTTATTTAGGTACCATTAATTTATTAGATACGGAAGCTAAGGCGAGCACCAAAGTAATGGCGGCACCGAATCAATATTTGGGAGAACCAGCCAGAGATATGAAATATTTGTACAACTGGAATGCGCCCATTATTTGGTCAAAGCACGAACCTGGTACTTTTTATCATGGCGCACAGTATTTATTGCGGACGAGAGACATGGGCAAAACTTGGGAAGAAGTTTCTCCTGATTTAACCAGAAACATTGATGCTAAACAAGGCAACGGTGGTGGGCCGTACACGAATGAAGCAGTAGGCGCAGAAAATTATGGAACGCTAAGTTATGTGCTAGAATCCCCTCATGAAAAAGGCGTGATCTACACAGGAAGCGATGATGGTTATGTACAATTGACCAAAGACGGCGGCGCAAATTGGACCAATATTACGCCCAAAGGCTTAGCTGAATGTTTAATCAACGCCATTGAAGTATCGCCACATGATCCTGCGACCGTTTATATTGCAACGACTCGTTATAAATTCAACGATCATCGCCCGGGTTTGTATAAATCAACGAATTATGGAAAAACTTGGACAGCGATTAATACAGGGATAGCTAATAATGCATTTACTAGAGTGGTTAGAGAAGATGAAACGCAAAAGGATTTATTATTTGCGGGTACAGAATTGGGGATGTACCTATCTAGAAATGGTGGACAGAATTGGGAAACGTTCCAACAAAACTTACCTGTAACGCCTATTTTAGATCTAAAAATCCGACACGATGATTTAATTGTAGGTACTTCTGGTCGGTCTTTTTGGATTTTAGATGATTTAAGTTTGGTAAGACAGTATACAAAAGATGCACCTGTAATCACTTTGTATAAACCAGATGCTACTATGTTGACCAATGGTGGTAGTCCATTAAATGGTACGAACAAAAAATTCAAAGGTACGCATCCTTTATATGGTGTGAACCCGGCAACTGGAATGGTTTTATATTACCAATTACCTAAAGCAGAGAAACAAGGACGTATCAAATTAACGATTAAAGATGCAGCTGGTAATGTGATTCGTACCCTTAGTTCCGAAAAAGATAAAGCTTTCAAACCTTGGGCAGGTGGTCCCCCATCTGAACCAACGTTAATGAAAGAAAGTGGACTTAATCGTTTTGTTTGGGATATGAAACATAAATCTATGACAGGTGTACCAGGTGTTTATTTAGAAGCGAATTTCCGAGGACACAGAGTTTCTCCAGGTACGTATACGCTGACTTTGGAACAAGGAACGGCAAGTGCAACCCAAACGGTAGAAGTACTAGCCAATCCGAATTACCCAACCGATGCAGCGACTTATACGGAATATGATGGCATCATGAAACAAATGGAGGGAGAAGCAACGAATATGCATAATCTGATTAATACGTTGCATGATTTACAAGGAAAAATAGCTACGATTACTGGAAATTTATCCGAAGCAAAAGCGAAAAATAAATTAAAAGCAGACGGAGAAGCATTGGTTAAAAAAATAAAAGCATGGGATGAAAAAATGGTACAACGAAAGTCCAAAGCTTACGATGATGTAGAAAATTTCCGTCAAGGTTTTACCGCTCAATACTTATTTTTAATTAACCAAACCGAAAGTGCGATTCCAAGAGTGAACCAACCGAATATTGATCGGAAAAAGGAATTAGACGTACAATGGGCTGGTTTGCAAAAAGAAGGAATGGAGTTGTTAAAAACGGACATTCCTGCTTATAATCAACGCTTGTGGGATGCAGGTATTGGGGCGCTTTGGGAGAAGGAATAAAGAATTTTGGTACTTTGACAAATCCCGTGATGAAGACGGACAATATAGATTGTTCTTTGTCTTCGCCCTTGAAAATGAATGGAGAAGACAACAGCGAATGTAAATTAGCTGCTTAATTCCACGGGATATGTCAAAGAATCAGAATTTTAATTGAAAATAGGAGTTGAGAGGGCTTTTCCTTGTCAACTCCTATTTTTTGCTATTATCTATTTGTTAGCACCTTATTTTGCTTTATTGTTATCATGTTCTCCTACTACTGAAGCACTTTCAATTCCTAAGTATTTTTCAATTAGTTGTTCAAGTTCTAATGCTTCTTCCTTTTTTACAATCATATTATTCAATAGATTTTTAGTACTTTTATCCATCAATAATAAATTCAAAATTTGTAAAAGAATTTAGGGTTCCGTTTTTGATTCCCTTCCATCTTTTACCTATTATCTAAAAAAACCGAACCTAAGAGTTATTCCTCCCGTAATCCCCGTTTTCAGATTAGTAACGGATAAAAAATAAGTTAGACATTTTGTATTTAATTCCCCACGAATTAAAGTTGTTCAAGTTATTTTTCCAGCGTTACTTAATTAAAAAGTTGTAATCTGATAATCTTTTTTCAAAATTATATCAAAAATGCTTTTTTTGCTATTAATTGTGATAGATGACAAGATAATAGGATGATAATCAAGAGGCTGGGACGAATGACAAACTAGTTGAGATGAGCAGTAAAGAAACTAGTTGACAAACCCTATTCAAAATAAGTTCGTTCAATCCGCTTGACAAACTCTAATTCTGCCAGTCGCTGTAATTTATTCTTTGCATATTCCTGATGCGTACTGCCAATACATAACCATTCTGCCTTGCTACAAGCAATCCGTCCTTTTGACTTTTTATGAAATTGTAAGCTAGGGTCAATCTGTTTTACTTGATTGAGGTATTGATTATTCGCAGGCACACAAAATTCGTAATTTACTGCTACTTTTCCGTCAGGTGGTCCGATTAGACCTTCTTTATCTAAAGCATTAATATCAAAACCAATTTTAGGGCTAGGATGTAGGATTTTTTGATTGGCACAGCTATAAAGAAAGGAAGCAAAAGCAAAAAGTAAGGTGAATCGATTAGCTAAGGACATAAGCAATGTATTTTAAAGCTAAACGATTATTTGTAGAAAAAGTTAAAAACATTGATGTTTTATCAAAGGGGAGACTTATACAAGACGATAAAACCATACATTAATTGATGTCTTAATTTTGTGATGGCCCAAAAAACTTTGCTCGACAGTTTTGCCGAGCAAAGCTATAAGTAACTTAATTTACAATGTAATGAAAACTATTGATTATCTATCAATATCGTAGTAATTCGTAATATCAGTTTGCGATGTTGGAGATGTTTTATTATTACCAATCTTAACGGAATTAATTATTTGTTTTGCAAAATATTTCGAAATTCTAGGACTATTTTCTAAAGCCGATGAATAGTCTTTACCTGAATAAGTCGCATCATCTAATGCTTTTTGCATGTAAGTATCAAGTCGTAGCGGTGCTATGACTGGATTTTTTAAAGAAAACTATCGAAAAAATAATCTCCCTGAAATTTTAAACTAATTATGAGTTGGTACTTAATATTCATAAGCTTTAAGAAGTGTATTGCAACTATCTTGATAATAAGCTCCATAAGTTAAGGTTTCTGATTCAGCGCTACTACCAGTACCTAATGTATCGTTACCAAAATCATAAACCAATTCTGCACTTGAACTACCAGTAGGAACAATGATTATATTACCAAATTTATCATAAGTAATAATACCGGAAGATGGATATTCGTAATCATCGGAATTACTTGGTGCATTATCATCAAAAATAGTTCCTTGAATGGAAAATAGTTTTCCAACAGCATCAAATCCTAAATCTAGCGATAAATGATGATTGCCCGTAATCTTAATATTACAAGAACTCAACATGCCCGTTTGTGCATAACCAGGAGAGTAATCAGGCTTAAAGAGTACATAATAGTTGCCTTGATCAACATAGGTTACAGCATTATTATGATAATAATTAGGAGGGAATGTATAGACAGGTTCACCACTATTCGATACATTAAAATGGTCAACGGTTGCTAAAATAGGTCTGGCAGTAGGTGGAATCATGCTAATGCTATCATTCATTAATAAAATTCAATCGACAATTTTTACTTCTTTTCTAGATTGGGTTATCCTGCAAACATCAAGAGTCTTCGTTGCTGGATAATATTTTACCTGATTGCCATAGATTTGTAACTCCCATTGCAGAGTCTAATCTTCGCCCAAAAACATAGCGACAAATTGCTCTTGTTTCTTGACTTGTCTATAAAAACTCTTGAGATAGACAGTCATTTGTCCTTTTTCTTGTGCTACCAATTTATCGCATTTACGAAAACAAGTAAATCCTGTTTTTTGAAGCCGCTTAAATTTATCAAGCGTTCTATTTAAACTGGCTCTATTAGCGGAAGTCATTGCTTTTTTATTGACATCCAATCTAACACTTGCCCCATCTTGTTTTACATAAGGAGGGCTAACCAATACCGCAAAATCAAAATCATAAGGCACAATCGTGTATAATTCACTATCTTGATGCTTTACCAATTTTAGGTTTTTTTGGAGATGTATCTGCCAATCCGAATTCCCAATCATATAATTAAATACTAAGGCATCGTGGTAAGCATCAGCCGCTAATGTACTTGGCAAAACACCTAAGCCTTCCACTAGTTCTCCATTTAGGCGATGCGCCATTTCTTCACTATTTTCAATCACAAAAGCATAACTTTCTATGGTTCTAGTTGGGTCGACTTCATCAATAAAGATAATCTCCAATAAGTGAACTCGGAAACTACTATCCGTCACTTCATTATATAATTTATAGGTCCAATATTCTTTTAATAAATATTTGGCATCTACTCCAGCAGCATTACAATGGGTCACTAGTTTTAATTTATCGTACTCCTCATATAAATTCATCCCTTTCAATATTTCCTTATCAAAGTTTAAGCGCAAAGGAGGAAAATCACATTTGGATCTCCTAAATCTTCCTCTAGGTCTAACTTTAGTCGCTACTTCCAAATTAGGTTGTCCTTCCCTTTTAAATGTTAAGTTTGCAACTCGTTCTATATTTCTTCTACGACCAGCCATCAAACTATCAAAATTGACCACTATTTCTAGTTGCTCATATTGCTGAATGCTTTGGAAAAGGGTTTGAATGCTATCAAATGCGGGCTTTGTTGGGCTCAAAGGATTTCCTCCACTATTAGCAAAACCTTGATAACTAATAAAGAGTGCTGCAATTAAGATAGTGAGGTTTTTCATGTGTATTTGTTAAAGTTGGTAGTTAATAATTATCTTACAGAAGATTCAGGGCAAAATAGGACCTAGCTATTTTTGCCCCTTCCTTTTCACAGTTGGAAATTAATTTAGGCGATCTTGCTACGCTGTGCCCTTTACTTATAATGTTATTTATGATTGACTTTTAATTGTTATGAGCAACTCTCCTATCCATCACCCAAAACCAAAGTGGTGGCAAAATCGCTAATATGACCATCCCTGGATAACCTGTAGGCATTTGTGGCGTATCGGGCAATGATTTTAACGCTTGGTATTTCAAGCTACCATTATAATGATGATCAGAATGCCTAGATAAGTTAAACATCAATGCTCTCCCAAAAATGTGGTCAGAATTCCAAGAATGATAATGGCGAACAGGTTCGTATAGCCCCTTTTCATTTTTTTGCCGCTTTAAGCCATAATGTTCGATATAATTAATGGTTTCCAACAAGCAAGTACTAATAAAAACGACAATTAGATAAATGAAGAAGAGGGATTGTCCCAAGAGGAAATAAAGTCCGACTAAATAAGCAATCGTTACTAAAGTGTATTTGACCATTCGGTTATGCAAGGAATAAGCTGCATACCCTTGGTGAACCGTTCGCTCCTTTTCGATTTGCCAAGCTTGTAAATACCCGCCAATCTGAGATCTAAACCAAAAAGTATAGACCCATTCCCCGATATAAGCCGTCGAAGGATCTGTGGGTTTCCCTACATTGCGATGGTGTCCACCCAAATGATAGGGAATAAAATGTAGATTTAATACAGTTAGTAACTGGATTTGCCCTAAAAAATAATCAATGGGATGATTAACTCGATGACTTAATTCATGCCCTAAATTAAAGCCGAAAATACCACAGATTAGTCCCATTGTACCTACTCTACACCAAAATTCTAAGCTGCCAAATGGGGTGTTCGCAATAATCACTAGAAAATAGCCAAAGGTCAACAAATAAACAACCACCCCTAAGTAGAGTAACCAATCGTAGAAGGTGGCATTTTTCTCATCATCCGTCATTTTTTCCACCCAATTAGCCTCGTCTAAGGGTAATAATAACTCAATTATAGGAAATAAAATAAAGATAATAATTAGCGGTATCAAACTATACCATCCGTCATAGGCAAGCCCTAAAATGGCAGCAAGTGGTAAAATAAAAGCTAATAAAAATTTTATTCTTTGCATAGCTGTCTCAAAAATAAATGAGGTAATTTAAAAGTATTATTGTTGTATTGTTATATGGTTAAATTGTTGTAGGAGAATAGAATCAAAATCAGTTATTTTAGGCTCCAAAAACAATATAACCATTAAGCAATATAGCCATTTTTAATGCGCTGTAATTAGGATTAACTAGCCAAAGCAAACGGTGATTGACCATTCAAGGGTAAAACATCTGGCAAATTTTTAATTTCTTTTTTTCCTTTTAAAAAATAAGATTTCATCATCCCTTTTCCTTTAATCATTACTTCTCCACAATCTTCATAAATAAAATCATCTGCTAAAATATTTTTAACATCCTCTGTAATATGGATCTCCTCAGGATGTCCGCTTGCCTCAAATCGACTAGCTATATTGACCGCATCTCCCCACAAATCGTAAGAGAATTTTTTATTACCAATGACGCCTGCTACTGCTTTCCCTGTATGAATGCCGATTCGCAATTTTAAATTATATTTTTCAGCATATTTGGCTTTAATAATTTCATTAATTTCAATCGCCATATTGGCTACTTTCTGACAATGCTGATCATCAGGATCGGGTAAACCACCAACTGCCATATAAGCATCTCCAATGGTTTTTATTTTTTCAATACCGTATTTATCCACCAAAGCATCGAATTCACTAAAAATTTCATCTAACATCGCTACTAGTTCACTTGCGCCCATGGTACTAGCATATTCGGTAAAGCCGACAATGTCTGCAAATACTATCGTTACATTATCAAAACTATCGGCTACAGATTGGTGACTATCTCGCAATTGTGCCGCAATCGTTTCTGGAAAAAGACTTAATAATAGATGATCTGATTTTTCCCTTTCGTTGGCTAATAAATCCTTGTATTGCGTGTTTTCTGTAAAAAAGAAATAGGCGAAATAAAGAGAAATAAACAGGCTGTCTAAGGCTACAATGGTATTAAAAATGCGAAACGTTTCAGCAGGAACGACAAACATGGGGCCATAAAAACCATTCCATGCAATAACCATACAAAAAACCAATATAGTAATTCCCATATATTGAAAAAACTGCTTTCGCTCCCTTCTTGAAAAAAGCAAAATCATCGCCAATGGGACAAAAACCATGTGCAACGTAACAATCGTATCAAGCCCGTAATATACAGATGGTACGCCCGTAATTAATAAACCTAAAATCAACATCCACGATCGGCAGATTTTAAAAGAAATACCAAAAAAAGCAACGCCAATGAATAAGACACTATATCCTATCCAGATACTTACGTCCAACCAAAACATTTCCCACATTTCTAAATACACAAAACCCAATGCCCAACTTCCCATGACAAAAACCATCATCAAATCTAAAATGATAAAAATGGAAATATTTCGTTTTCTATCTTCATTGAAATGACCGTAGTGTTTTTGAATAATATGATTAATGAACGGTATCGTTTGCATGTTGTTGATGTTTTGCTCTATAGTAAAGTTTTGTCTTTTCAAGATTGTGTTATTTTAGAGCTTGTTGGGAGTTTGTTTTTGGGGATAAAAAAGGCGCTTTTTTAGCCCAAAGGATAAATTCCCAACAAGCTCTTAGTATCAATATCTCAAAGATAAGCATACTATAAAGCTAAAATGTCCAGATAACTAGATTCGGACGTCCGAATTCACAAATTCGGACTTCTGGACAAACAGCAACAAAAATAAACTACTGATAATCAAATACTTATATTTCTATTAAAAAATGAAAAAAAATCTAAAAATTGTACTAACTAGCCAAAGCCAATCCCGATGGACCATCAAGGGATAAGGTTGGCAGGTCTACAACTTCTTTTTTCCCCGTCAAGAAGTAAGATTTCATCATTCCTTTTCCTTTAATAGCGACCTCCCCACAGTCTTCAAAGATAAAGTCAGTTGATAAAATATTTTTGACATCTTCGGTGATGTGAATTTTCTCTGGGTGCCCACTTGCTTCAAATCGACTAGCCACATTAACCGCATCTCCCCATAAATCGTAAGAGAATTTTTTATTGCCAATAACACCTGCAACTGCTTTCCCTGTATGAATGCCCATTCGCAATTTCAAATCATATTTTTCGGCGTATTTTGTTTTAATAATTTCATTAATTTCAATCGCCATATTCGCTACTTTCTGACAATGCTGCCCGTCGGGAACAGGCAAGCCACCAACTGCCATATAAGCATCTCCAATGGTCTTAATTTTTTCAATATTGTATTTATCCACCAAAGCATCAAATTCGCTAAATATTTCGTCCAGCATAGCAACCAATTCATTAGGCCCCATGGTACTGGCATATTCGGTGAATCCAACAATATCTGCAAATAGAATGGTTACATTGTCAAAACTATCGGCTACCGATTGGTGGCTATCTCGCAATTGTGCCGCAATCGTTTCGGGAAAAATACTTAACAATAGATGATCTGATTTTTCTCTTTCATTCGCTAATAAATCTTTGTATTGCGTATTTTCGGTAAAAAAGAAATAAGAAAAATAAAGCGAGATAAACAAACCATCTAAAGCTATTACGGTATTGAAAGTTCGGAAAATTTCTGCTGGTACGGTAAAGATGGCTCCATAAAAGGTCTCCCATAAGATGACTATCAAAAAGCAAAGCATAAATCCTCCCATGTAGGTTAAAAATTGTTTCCTCTCTTTTCGTGAGAATAATAAAATAGTGGCCAACGGGACAAAAACCATATGTATCATTATTACGGTATCCAGACCATAATACATGGGCGGAATACAGGTAATTAATAAAGTGAACATTAATCCCCAAAACCGAGCTAATTTAAAAGACCAACCATAACCAATAACCTTCACAAACAAAACGACAAAACCCGTCCAAAGGACTAAATCCAACCAAAACATTTCCCACATTGCTAAATAGAAAAAACCAAATAACCAGCTCCCCATCACAAAAATCATCATAGCGACTAAAATAATCAAGATAGAAATATTCCGTTTCCTATCTTCATCAAAATGATTATAGTGTTTTTGGATAATGCGGTTAATGATTGGTATCGCTTGCATGATGTTAATGTTTTGCTCAATAGTAAAGTTTTGTCTTGTCTAGATTATTTTGTTTTTGGTTGATGTATCAAAGATAGGTAGACTGTAGGGTTAAAGCGTCCTAATAACTAGATTAGGACGTCCTAATTTATGTATTCGGACTTCTGGACAAAAATAATTCTTTTTAAGATATTGATAATCAAATACTTGCGTTTTTATCAAAAAATAAATAATTTACCCGAAATAGTCCTAGGTGATTAATTAGACAAGATAAAGATAGAAAAATAGGTGTATTTGGAAAGAAAATCATGTGATATAAGAGCGGTATAAATAGTCTAAAATATTCCAAAAAGAACATTGAGCCACAAAAAAAAGACGCACTAAAAAGCACGCCTTAATTTTTATATTTCCTATTTTATTTATTTTAAAATTAGTCTTTATTCTAAAAGCTTTCGTATAGCAGACCGTCAACCGTTTGCCATAAACCGTCAACCGTCAACTGTCAACCGAATAAAGGCTATGATATAAGTTCCCGTCGTTGCACAAAGAAAACACCTAGATTCATAATGATTAAACCAAATATCAGTAGTCCCCATTCAGACATGGTTGGAATAGGTTCTATTTCCTCAATATTCTGAATACGCTGAATATTGATCCCATAATGTCCTCCACCGTCGTTGGCAAACCTTAAATCGTAAGACATCGTCGTAGTACCACCTGTAGCGCTTTTTTCAGACATCTTAGAATCTCCCTGTAAATTATTAGTAGCGGCTAACAAGGATTGACCTGCTCCTTCGGTAAAAGTAGTTGGATCAGTAGCGGCTAAAATAATATCAGCGACCATATCTCCATTAGCACTAGGGATAGCGATGGAGTTGGTTTGACTAGCATTTGTCATAGGAATCATGACGCCCATTGGGTTACTAAGCGGGTTCGCTTGGTCAACCTGACTGTAAGATGCGGCAAACACATGAATCCCTCCTAGAGTACTACTGGTTAGGTTCACGGTAATATCCGCAACAGTATTCGCACTCAATTCTGCTGCCGTTAAGTAGTAGAAGTAAGCAGCTGAATTTCGAACTCCTGTCATAAAATCAAATGGATTCCCTGTTGCTGGTACTAAAGTATTGGTACCAAAAGTAACCGTATTGACTAATACCAGATCCGCCTCAATACCAACCAATACCCCGACCAATAGTAATTTATTAGAACCAGCAGGAAAGTTGAAATTACTTAAGGTCGCATTCGCTCTGTTTGACATAGCAATTGCATTGGCATTATTATGAATCACATTATCCGAAATAACTTGTGCGGTCAAATGACTAGCAAAAAACACAAAAAAAGTAACACAACTAATAAAAAAATAACGAAAATTCATGGTATATATTTTTTTAATTTTCATCAAATCATCTCTTGTTTCCGCACGAAAAACAGCCCTAGATTCAGCACCAACAAGCCAAAAATCATTAACCCCCATTCGCTCATGGTAGGGATAGGCTCTTCTCGACAGGTTTCAACATTGCATAGTGGTTGAAAAGTATCAGCAGGTACGGTCATAGGGGTACCATTTACGTTGACTGATAAGGTTGGTAAAATGCCCGAAGGTCTCCAAAATTCTATTTTATATGTTCCTGGAGCAATAACTGATTCAGGGATAGCTGTTCCTGTAGGAATAACCGTTAAACTACCACCAAAGCAAGAGACGGCTGAATAAAAATTAGTAGCACCTGCCGCAGCAGTTATTGTCAATCCAGTAGGGCCATTAATGGTCAAGGTATCATGAAAAAGAATGGAGTTATTGAAATCACAATTACGTGGATCTGTACATCGGCAGGGGTCTCCGAACATTAATTCATTATTAGCATCATAAGTGAGACCACTCACACAAGTTGGAATAGCTACATTTACAGTTCCACTACAACTTGTATTATTTTGATAGCGAACCGTCAACGTTTTAGTGCTTGCGGAAGTAGGTCCGTCGATTGTTACGGAAATAGGACTAGCAAGACCACTTCCTACAACAGCTGTACCATCCAAAACTTCAATCGTTCCACTATTTGCTGTTCCCGTCGTCGTAAAAGTAACCATAAAAGTGGCATTATTCCCATTACAGACAGGGGTAGAAGTAGATAAACCAGTAATTGAACAAACTACATTCTGCTGGACATTAAGCGAATTATCTAGCACACTATTCCAGTTGGCATCTTCTCCGATGCAACCTGGACCTCCATTAAAATAATCCCAACCGATGTAAACGATATTTCCTTTACTAACAGGCAAAATGGCTACCGTTGGGTTCCCTGAATTGTCGGTATAGATTGATTTTGTTCCTAATGGAAATGTCCCTGTTAGTCTTTCGGTAGATAATCGGTTTTGTAGTTGATTAGCTCCTCCAGCAAAAGGAGTACCAGCAGCACCTGTTGTATTTAGGCTTGAATTAGCCCCAGATGCACCTCTACTAGATATAGAACTCCCTGAGATAGTATTCATAAATTGGGTATTTCCAATATCAAATTCATTGGCTTGCACGATAATTAATCCGCCAGCCTTCACATAGTCTTTGATGGCATTAATTGCCGCAGCGTTCAAGTCAGGAATAAGTCTATCACGGTCTAAGGTGGGGATCAGTAGAGCATCCTTGCCTGCGAGGGCATTGGTAAAAGCTGTTGCAGTTCTTCCTGAAAAAGTTGTCAGGTTATGTCCTAAAGCAATAAAGGATTCTTTCCAACTGTCGTATTCTCCAAAGCAACCTGTATTTAAACTAGTGTAGTTTGAATTTTCAAAAACGGCTAGGTTTTTAGCGGCCAAAGAAGAAGGGTTTATCAAACAACAAAAAGGGAATGAAATCAAAAGTGTCCAAAGTAAAATCTTATTTTTCATGGGTAAACTTGTAGTAATTTTATTAAAGAATATTCTGAATCAGCCCAAATATCCAAAGGGGGCTTGCTTTATCTTTTCAAAATGAAAAATAATTTATATACTTAAATATCGGTGAGTGGAATGTTTAATTTGAATAGACTATAGATAGGTGGTGTGTCTTCAAGACAAATTTATATTGTTTTTAGCAAAAAAACGTACAGATTCGGCTCATGTAAAAAATCACTATATGTTTTAGTTTTCAACTATTTATTTATCAATTACTTATACATATAAAACACACCAAAAAATCATTTTTTTTCTAGTGTTCGATACACTTTTGGGGAAACCTTATAAAAGTCTGCAAAATTATTAGAGAAATGACTAGCCGATTTAAACCCTACTTCAAAGGCAATTTCCTTTATTGGTGCATCTGTTTCTAGCAGTAAAATCCTCGCTTTTCCTAAGCGAAATTGTCGAAGATAAGTGGTTGGACTCCCCAAATCGTTTTCTTGAAATTTTCGATATACCTGACTTCGACTTAGTCCTAACTGCTGGCATAGTTGGCCGTAGTCAAAATCTGGTCGCTTATAATTTTGTTCTATTAATTGATGAAGTTCTTCGGTAAAAAGCATGGTCATTCTATTCGTAATTTTTGATCCTTTTTATATTTTCGTAAGTAGCAGCTTGGAGATTTGAAAGACGCTCCAAGCGTTTTTAACTACTACTAGTTGAGTAAAACCATTTTCTGAGTGATGCGTTTCCCCTTATACTGGTGCTGCTGGCTTGATAATCACCAGTCGCAGGATTATCAGTAACCACTAAAGTAGTTGAGCAGCTAATATTAGGTATCAGCAAACAGCATAAATAAATTAATTAAGGGAGTTGGAAATAAATAATGTACCCAAATTTTATGCAGTTATTTTTTCTTTAGACAAGGCAAAAAACGCAGACATAGCCTTAGCTATGGCGAGTATTTTTAACGCGGGATAAAGGAAAAAGAACAAGTAAAATGGGTAGATTATATTTTTCCAAGTCCCTAAAACTAGGAAACCGCTTGTAATATAATTTTATCGGCGTATCATAACATAATTGATATTTTGTTATAGCAGATATATTTAGCTCTATAAATGATATTTGGTATAAATTGTTATCCCCCTATGAATAATCATTTTGTGACAAATGTAACCGCAAATAGCACGTCAAACGTCCAAAAAGGCCTATCTGGACGTCCAGATAATCATCCAAAGAGGAATCTGGACATTTAATTATTTGATAATCAATAATTTATTATTTACTAAAAAAGGAAAGTTTTTTAATAATTTTGAGTATCCAATAGTCTATATTTATAAAATTAGACAAAAAAGAGGTTGTTTTTAGTCTGTTATAATCACTAAGGTCCTTCAAAAGTTAACGATTAAATTTATCGGATTTTCTATTGTCTCCATAATCTATGTTGCTAAGATTTGTCCTTTTCGATATTGGCTGGGCGTCATCCCAGCGTGCTTTTTAAACACCGCATAAAAAGTACTCTTCGCATTAAAGCCCGCTTCATAAGCAATAGTAATAATGGTAAACTGATTCCATTTAGGATCGACTAACATTTTTTGCGCTGCTTTTACTCGATAACCATTAATAAAATCTAAAAAATTGACGCCCAGTTTTTCATTAATGATTTGGGAAACATGATAAGTTGGAATATTGACTTTATCCGCCAATTCTGCCAAGGTGAGTTCTGATGATTGGTAAATTTTTTCGCTTTCGACGAAAGTAATCAATTCCTGTAAATATTTTTCCTTTTGCTCAATTTGTAGCTTAGAATGTTCGTATTTCTGCTTGTTTATTTCGACTGGTTCATCCGTAACAATTTGATGGGGAAACCGAGCAAAAAGAGAAGGCTTGACGATCAGTAAAGAAAGGGCATACAAAATGACTAAAAAAAAGCTAACAATCAAAAAAGTGGTAGCAAATGTAGCATTTGTAAAACTGTAAACTAAACCAGAAAATAATGGAAGGGTCATAGCTAGGCAAAACAACAACAGCCATCTATGAAAAACTGCATCTATAGAAGAAGTCGTATCATTTAAGTGCTTTTTATAATTTTGCACCAATCGAGTAGAAATGATGAGATAGGTGAGTATTTGCGTAATTTTCAACAAAGTCAGCCAAGGTGCTTGTTGCAAACTCTGCTCCAAATAAAAATCGTCAAAATAGTGCAGTTTGTCGGCTCCTGCTAAGGTATAAAAAGGTAATTGATAAATGAAATCAGCTATCGCAGGTAAAAAATGCCACCCCATTTTAGGGTTGATTTTAAAATCTTTTTCAATACAAGTTCGAATATAAAAATAAGTAAATGGACCGATTAATAAAGAACCTACTGCATAAAGTCTAATGACATGAGGGAAATCATCTAATAGCCCAAAGAGATACAATAACTCAGGCAGGAAATAGAGCGAGTATTGAAATATGATACAACTAAAAAAAAGATTGCCCTTGTTTTCCGAAGATTTCCCAATCCACAGTAAAGCAATTAACAAGTAGGCAAAAAAATTAATTAAAATCACCAATAAGGACAAAAAATTAACCGAACCTTCTTCAAATGGAATCATACACTAATGTTTATGCTGAACTTATTCTTATGGCAGCCTCTTTGCCATTGGCCTTTCGCCGAATAATACTATAAACTAACTGGCTCCTTAATTTGTTTCCGATAAGCACTAGGCGTCATCCCCGTTTGTTTTTTGAATACCGCATAAAAAGTACTTTTAGAGTTAAATCCTGCCTCGTACGCAATGGAAATAATGGTGTAGTGACTCCATTTTGAGTCTGTTAACATTGCTTGGGCTGCTTTGACTCGATGCCCATTAATAAAATCTAAAAAATTAACCCCCAATTTTTCATTGATCACTTGAGAAACATAATGCGCAGGAATATTGACATTATCAGCTAATTCTGCTAGCGTTAATTCAGCTGATGTATACGGTTTTTCTCGTTTTACGTACCCCACAATTTTAGCTAAATATTTCTCTTTTTGTGTTGCTTGCAAATTGGAACTTTCGTATTTCTGTTTTCGTTCCTCCGCTGACTCTGGAAGCAGCATTTGATGCGGGAAAGTATGAAATAGTTCAGGTTTGACCATTGCCGCTAAATGGACGGATAGTATAAACAGGAAAAGGCCCGCAAAAAAGGTAGTGGCAGAAAATAATTTATAAGAGCTAAGCACAAAAAAAACGATGGTAGACATTGGTAATAATAAAACCAGACAAAACAACAATAACCAGCGATGAAAGGCGACATCAACGTAAGAAGCAGTATTCGATAAATGTTTCCGATAGTCTTGAACTAATCGAATACAAATAACAAAATAAATGGTTGGATGCAATATCTTTACAAAAGAGACAACTTTGGGTATACCTAGATCTCCTTCCAAAAAGTACTTAAAAAAAGCAATAATTTTTTCCTCCTCTGGTTGCAAATAAAAAGGCAAATGATAGCCTAATGCCAATAAAGCAGGTAAAAAGTGCAGCCAAAGTATTGGACGCATTTCAAAATCTTTTTGGGTACAACTTCGCACATATAAATAGGCAGTAGATCCCATTAACATAATAGTAACCATGTGTAAATGAATCACATGCGGAAAATCCGACAGCAATCCAATTCGATAAACTGCTCCAGGAAATATCAAAGAGGTAACGGCTAAAACCAGACAACCCAGCCAAAAATTCGCCCGAAACTTAACTGATTTTTTTAGCAGTAAAAAAACACCAATTAATATTCCTTCAAAGGAACCAATAATACAGATTAAGGAGATTAAATTTATAGAACGGGAAAGGTCGTATCCTTCAAGCATAGTATTTTTTGTTAGTTTATTCTCGAATTTTAATTAGTTTTAGGCGACTGCTTTCGTTTGTTTCCGATAAGCACTCGGCGTCATCCCCGCATACTTTTTAAACACCGAATAAAAAGTACTTTTAGAATTAAAGCCTGCCTCGTATGCAATAGAAATAATGGTGTAATGACTCCAATTGGCGTCTCTTAACATTTCTTGCGCTGCTTTTACCCGATACCCATTAATAAAGTCTAAAAAATTAACGCCCAATTTTTCATTGATCACTTGAGAGACATAATGAGTAGGAATATTGACATTATCTGCTAATTCTGCCAGCGTCAATTCAGGTGCCTTGTACGGTTTTTTTCGCTCTACGAAGGTCACAATTTTAGCTAAATATTTATCTTTTTGGGTTGTTTGCAAGTTAGAACTTTCGTATTTCTGTTTTTGCTCTTCCGAAGATTCGGGAAGTAGCATTTGATGTGGAAACGTGTGAAATAATTCGGGTTTAATTAAAGCGGCCAAAAGTATTGCTAGTATAAATAAGAAAAAACAACTGGTAAAAATAGACGCTAAACTTGCATTATATAAAGCAAAAAAGAAAACCACATTTAGCATAGGCATCAATAATAAAATACAAAATACTAATAACCATCGATGGAAAGCTTCATCGATATAAGAAGCGGTATTGGATAATGACTTTCTATATTGTAATACCAACAGGATGCAAATAATAAAATAGATAGTCGATTGTACTATTTTTAAGGCAACAACTATTCGTGGACCACCAAATTTTCCAACTGCTAAAAATTGAGTTAGCGCAACTACCTTTAGGTCTCCTGATTGTAAATAAAAAGGTAAATGGTACAGTAAGGCTATGAAAGAAGTTAAAAAATGTAGCCATAGCTTCCCTTTTAATACAAAGCCCTTCTGAGTACATGCACGCACATACATATACGCCAATGGTCCCATTAGCACTAGTGACATCATGTGCAAATGAACAAAATGGGGAAAAGTAGGTAATAATCCCATTCGATAAATCGTTCCTGGGAGTAATATAAGAGTGATGGATAAGGTTAATAAACCTAAAAAAATATTTGCGCTGTTTTTAACAGATTTATTGTATAACAAAAAAATGGTCATTAATAGGCCTAAAAAAGTTCCAATAACTGTTGTAACAGTTATTAAATCTAATGGTGTTTTATATCCAATTTCATTCAATCTTCAAAATTTTTAGTTGAGCGATAGCCATCCCTCAAATGCTTAACTAGTTAGGTACCAAACGCTGTTTCCGATAAGCACTCGGTGTCATTCCTGTATGTTTTTTAAATACCGAATAAAAAGTACTTTTAGAATTAAAGCCTGCCTCGTAGGCAATGGAAATAATGGTATAATGACTCCATTCTGCATCTATTAACATTTTCTTCGCTGCGGTCATTCGATAGCCATTGATAAAATCTAAAAAATTGACACCCAGTTTTTCATTAATCACTTGGGAAACATAATGAGCAGGGATTTTTACTTTTTCCGCTAGTTCTGCCAAAGTCAATTCTGAAGACTGATAGGGTTTTTCTTGCTCCACGTAGGCGGTAATTTTAGCTAAATAATTATCTTTTTGGGTGGCTTGTAGTTTAGAATTTTCGTACTTCTGTTTTTGTTCTTCCGAAGATTCGGGGAGTAGCATTTGATGCGGAAAGGTCTGAAATAAAGCAGGTTTTAGTAAAATAGCCAAATCAATAGAAATGAAAAAAGTAACTACTCCAAAAAGCCAAAGAAAGATAGTATAAGTTCTACTATATTGAGCTACTCCAAAAATAACGGACCCTACGATGGGCAAGGCCAAGATAAAAATAAAAAACAGTAACCAACGATGAAACCCCTTATCAATAGAAGAAGCTGTATTCGGCAAATGTTTACGATATTGTTGTATTGAATAAATAGATAAGCCAAAATATATCAAACCATGCATCACTTTAATAAGGTTAAGCATTGGCGGACTATACAATTTCCCGTTCTGTATAAATTGTTCGTAAAAAGTTAGTTTTTCCTCCCCAGTCACCATAAAAAAAGGAATAGTATAGCATACGTCAAGTGCAAAAGGAAGAAAATGCAACCATAAAATGGGTGGAAAGGAGAAATCTTTCTGCGTACACGCTTGCACATATAAATAGGCGAGCGGCCCTATCAAAAAAGGCCAAAGGGTATTACACCCAATGATATATGTAAAATAAGGTAGTAAATCAAAACGATAGGTCATCCCTATAAAAATCGGTAAAGTTTGAGTCAATACTAAGAGTCCCAAATATCTATTTTCACTACTTTTAGTAGATGGTTTATTTAATAGAAAAAGGGATAATTTCAATCCAAGGTAAGTACCTAGAATAAGTAGAAAAAGGTTAATTGGATTCGTAATCGTAGCATTCATGTATAGTAGCAGTATCTAGCCGCCGTTTTTTAACAAAACGGTTAGGGTTTTCTCAATAGCGCTCAATATACAAGAGAAAAGGGAAAATTGCTATTTTAGAAAGGCATTTCGGTATTCTCCGGGGGTTTTATCTGTATATCTTTTAAATACAGCGTAAAAAGTAGATTTAGAATTAAATCCAACCTCTTTGCCAATAGCTAATAAATTTATTGGAGACGTATTTGCATTTTGTAACCTTCTTTTAGCAGCTTCTACTCGATAAGTGTTGATAAAGTCTAAAAAATTAGCGGCCATTTGTTCATTAATAGTTTGTGATAATTGGTGTTTGGGTACGTTCAGTTTTTTAGCCAATTTAGTTAAGGTAAGATTAGATTCTTTAAATACTTTTTCTTGTTCCATACAATTGACCACTTTGATCATAATTCGTTCTTTATCCGCAGGTAGTAATTTGGAATTTTGGTATTTTCTTTTACTTTTTGTTTTACGAACTAAAGTGTTATTTGAAGGTGTTAATAACAATGGTTGTTCCAGATCCATAGGCTCATATTCGCTTAACATCACGGTTTCTTTTTGCCGATTCAAAAATAGCAGGCGAAAAAAGAAGCCTAATAATAAGCCCAGTAAGGTCCCAATCAATAGGGTTGTCCAATCAAAATGAATCGTTATTTCCATCTTTAATTAATTTATTTCAGTTGCGTGTTTAGTACTGTGTATTAATTTTTCTTAATCTTTTCCAACTGTCGGTTCATCACATAAAACCAAAGTGGTTGAAAAAAGGCTAATACTAACATACCAGGATAGCCTGTTGGCATTTGTGGGCTAGTCGGCATAGATTTTAAAATTTGGTATTTTTTACTCCCATTATAATGATGATCAGAATGGCGAGATAAATTAAATAACATCGCCCGACCAATTACATGGTCTGAATTCCAAGAATGGTGATGGCGCACCGGTTCGTATTTTCCTCGCTTATTTTTTGCTCTTAATAAACCGTAGTGCTCGATATAGTTGACCGTTTCTAATAAACCAATACCCAACATAGCAGCCACAATAAATGCCCCTAAAACGGCTTGACCAAATACCGCATAAATACTCGCTAATAAAACGATATTGGCGATGGAATAGCCAACCATTCGATTACTTAAAGAAAAAACAGCCTTGCCTTCCCGTCGCATTCGATTGTTTTCCAATTGCCATGCTTGGGCATAACTTCTAAAATGAGAGGTAAACCAAAAGGTATATAATAACTCTCCCTTCGCCGCAGTTGCGGCATCTTTAGGCGTAGCAACATTCAAGTGATGCCCACCATTATGATAAGGTAAAAAATGAGTATTTAAGGAAGTTAATAATAAAATCTCTCCTAAAAATTGTTCGCCTCTATGATGTCGATGCCCTAATTCGTGACCAACATTAATGCCCATGACCCCACACATTAACCCCATTGCCATAATTCGACTGACATACTCCAATGTGCCAAAAGGCGTCGTTTGTATCACGACTAAAAAATAGCCCAATAATCCTAGTTGAAAAGGGACTGCTAGGTATAGCATCCAATCATATAATCGCTCATTTTTTTCATCTGCCAATATTTTGTCCTCAAAATTAGCCGTATCAACAGGTAGGAATAGTTCTAAAAATGGGATGAGGAAAAAGAAAAGGAATACGGGTAATAAAGACAATATACCTGTAGTGGTAAAGGCTATATAAACACTTAATGGTAGTAAGTAAACAAATAAATATTTTAATCTGTGCATAATTTACTTTTGGCGATGTATATTTTTAAGCCTAAAGATAATTAGTTTTTATTTGGGTTGCGAGTTACAGGTTGCGAGTTGCGGGTTGTATCCGAATTCCCTTAAATTTTGAAGCATTAATTATTTATCAAATTATTCTATACTCAAATGCTATTCCTTTTGAACTCGCAACCCGCAACCCGCAACTCAAAGAATTCCAAATCAAGCCGCCTCCAAATTTTCATAAGGCAAAACCTTCGGTTCGGGTGCTTTCTTACCTGTTAAAAAATAAGAATTCATCAAGCCTTTCCCTTTTATTTCTATTTCTCCACAATTTTCAAAAATATAAGCATCGCCCAACGTATCTTTGACTTTTTGAGTAACATGAATTTTGCCAGGTTGTCCACTCGACTCAAATCTACTAGCGATATTGACCGAATCTCCCCAAAGGTCATAAGAGAATTTTTTCTTACCAATTACTCCTGCAATCGCAATGCCTGTATGAATGCCAATTCGCAATTGAAGGTTATATTTCTTAGTAAATTTATCTTTGATGATTTGATTAATCTCTAGTGCCATATCTACTACATTCTGGCAATGTTGTTTAGTGGGTGTTGGCAAACCACCAACTGCCATATAAGCATCTCCAATTGTTTTTATTTTTTCAATATTATATTTATCAACTAAATTATCAAATTCACTAAACACCTCATCTAGCATATCTACCAATTCACTTGGACTCATCGTGCTAGAAAATCGTGTAAAACCGACAATGTCCGCAAATAGAATGGTCACGTTTTCAAAACTATCTGCTACAGAAGCATTACTTATGCGTAATTTATTGGCAATTTTTTCTGGAAAAATACTTAATAATAAATGGTCTGATTTCTCTCGTTCATTATACAATAAAGCCTTGTATTTAGTATTTTCACTAAAGAAGAAATAGGTAAAATATAAGGAAATAAAAATACCATCTATCCCTACAATCATATCAAAAACTCGCAAGGTTTCTGGTGGGGTATTTAATAAAGCTCCGTATTGGAGATTCCAAAAAATCACCAAAATAAAGCCCACTATAATCGTTAAGAAATAAATCAAAAATCGCCTAATTTCTTTTCTAGAAAATAACAAAATAGTGGCCATTGGAACAAAGACCAAATGCAAGGTCGCATTACTTTCCAATCCAAAAAACAGTACAGGAATCCCCGTAATCAAATACCCTAAACCTAATAAGATAAAACGACCAATTGTAAAGGGTAATTTATAAAAATAAATCCCTATAAACATAAAGATATAGCCTATCAAAATCCCCAAGTCTAACCAGAACATCTCTGGCATTCGCAATACCCAAAATCCTAATACCCAAAATGATTGAACGAATATCATCATTAAATTAATAATAATTAAAATGGCGACGTTCCGCTTTCTATCTTCATCAAAATAGGGATAGTTTTTTTCAATAATTCTATTTATGAAACTCATAGTTGATTAGGATTAGGGAGTGACAAAGTATTAGGATTTTCGGTTAAGAAGTTTTTAGATATGCCAAATTTTGGAAATTTGGCATATCTCGGCTATTCACAGTCGCCTTGAACGAGCAACTGACAACTGGTAACAGTCAACTCAATCAACTACGCTTCTTCAGCATCCCAAAAACAGGTCGTACAAATATCCCAATCTTAGCATAGGTATACCCAAATCCATCCCCTAAAAAGAACCTATTTCTAACATCTATGGTTGGGGCAATCAAAGCTTCTTTGATATTTCGATTATAGCCAACTTCTGCGTTGACCCATACTAATTTTCCAAGTGCTTTTTCTGCATTTACATAATACCGTAGGTTTTTACTTTTAAAAGCCAAGGCATCATCTGTCTCTTGTAATACGGGGATTTCCTGATCCATAAAAGGCGTTCGAGTACCGATTCTAGCACCTGCGATAATGGAGCTTTTAGGAGAAATTACATACCGCAATTGTGCCGAAACGGGTAAAATGACTTCCAAATTCAAATGACTACCCAATCTGGTAAAATAAGCCACAATTGGTAAAACAGGTCGAGGAATATTTTTACCGACAATACCTATCGCCCCAATTAAGAACATATTATCTTTTGTCATTTTCAAAGGTAAAGTAGCGCTAAAAATACCTCGGTTGGTTTTCCTTTGAAAATTAGCTAAGTTTTTTCCTGAAGCCGAAAAAGCAGCTGAAAGTGTTAATTTCTTTTTCCATTTTTTGAAAAGAAATTGTTGAGAAATATTAAAAGAAACATTCGCACTTGTTGAAGTCCCTTCTACATCGTCCACAATGATTTGTTCATTAAAAGTAGTCGTACCGATGTTATCTTTAAAAACATTATAAGCAAAATTCACTTTCGCCGAAAATCCCTTCTGCTTTCTAATCAATGGTAGCGACCCAAAAATGGTATAATTCTGTCCATTCTCGAAGGGTAAATCTAAATCGTTTCCCGTAAAAGTCTTATATTTTCTATCATGTGAAAAAGCATTTTCTACATTCACTCCTAGTAAAATAGGCATAGCGGCAAAAGCTTGAACAGGAATCTTCCTTTTAGCCGTTGAATCTTGTGGTGCTGTTTGTGCGCTTAACGCAAATGTAGACAATAGGAATACTGTGATAAATACATACTTGGTGTTCATTTTTTTAGTTTTAGTTTTCTCAAAGATGTTTATAAAAACGATGAAATATACCTGTCTACCGATAGGTAGAAATGATGCTTGTCTACCGACAGGTAGAAACGATGAAATGTAAATTCGACGAAGTCAATTCGGCATCACCAATATTTAGGAGAATAAGGCGGCTATATACTGCCGCCTTATCTTGGAGTTATACAGGTTTATCTTGCTGTACTATAGGGTTTTCAAAATCATAAATCTATCACGTAAAAACTAGTGGTTAGTCATGATAAAATTGACAGATAAATGATGAGCGATAGAAGGCGGTTCTTTGAAAGAACCGCTTTCTTTTGAGAGGAAAAAATTTCCTACTTCTGGAACTCAAAGAAAGAGATTCTATTAAAGAATCGCTTTCTATTTACAACGAATCAAAGGCATATCCGCACCTCCAATCCATCCAGTTGGCGAACCAGTAGACATTACTTGCCCATCAGCAAATTGGTCTTCGTACCCCGTTTTCACTTGTAAGGTAAATTGCACATTTACCCATAATTCGTTATTAATCAACTTACTCTCTAATACTTTTAATACTTCCCCTTGAAAATGAGGACCTTCTACTTTAGCCGTCGTGTAGGGTGCATCGTGCAAATCCACTTTTTTCATCGCCAACCAGCAGTACTCCTCAGCAGTAATCTCACTGTATTTTTCGTTCAATGCTACTGCCTCCGCATTGAATCCTTGATTGATGATAATTTCTGTGATTTTAGTTGTAGCTGGAATCTTGCTTACATCTACCTCATAAGTAAAGTTAGCTACATCCAGACGGTAAGATAAGTTATTGGCGCTCGCATACGTTCGGCCTTCTATTTCTGAACCGTGCACTTCCAAATTTGGCAAAGCTTGACTTAATTCTTGGAAGGTACTACTCACCTTAATGCCTGTCTCCGTTTCTGCCATTTGCGTTTGTACTGTAATATCCCCTACTCTACTTTCATCCTTAGTGTCTGGCATAAAGTAACCAGCAGGATTGTTGTTATAATCTTTGATTTGATAGATTTCAAACGTTCCTTCTCCATCTTTCAATTGGGTCTTTTCAATATACTCGGTATGATCTGCTATTTTATCGCCTACCGTAATACCTCTAAAAGCATTATTATCAATCGTTAATACCGTTCTATTGGAGATCACTTTATCTATTTTTTTAACCATTAATCGCTTTTCTCCATTTAACATAGAAGGTATACCTGTAAAAACGACTTTGTCATTGATATTCACTTGTTGATAATGATCTGGCCCGCCAAGATTAACGATACTGACCAAAGCGGCGTATTCTCCACTTTCAACGGTATTTACTTGTGCGGTATATCCATCTTTTCCATAAGCGATGGATTTTACTTTACCAGCAATCGTTTTACTTTCCTCCTTTTCAGTACTACTTTTTGCGGTTTCTCCTGAAGGTATATCGCCACAGGAAAATAAAATTAATATGGTTAATACCATAATTATTCCTTTTGATAAATGTGTCATTGTTCTTGTTTTTAAGGTGAATAAATTTTTTAAGATTTTTAATTTTGACTAAAAATAACAAATTAATTGTATTTTATTATTATTCTAGCCAGCTAGAATATTGAGTAAATTCAATTTTCAGGCTAAAAAGGCAGAAGGAGAATCTCCATAGTATTCCTTAAACTGCTTAGAGAAATACTTTACATCTCGAAGTCCTATCTGATAAGTCAAATTTTTGATAGACTTAATTTCTTGGTTTATTAATAAGTTATGAGCCCTTTGTAAACGTGCTTCTTTTAAGTATTGAGAAAAGGTTTTCCCTGTTAACCGCTTCAATCTCCGTCTAATCTGTCGAGGACTTAAATAAATCAATCGACTCAATCGCTCCAAAGTAAATTCAAACTCTGTCAAAGAGTTAGCAACCTGTTCTTCTAATTCTATTAACCATAACTGATCTGCTTCCTTATCTGTCAATGTAGTAATGGTTGATTCGAAAGTAACTAAGGTATTTTGCTCAGAAAAAGACATAAAATCAATTGTTTGTAATTGTTCTAAAAATCGTTCTTGCGCTTTAGGGTTCTTAAAAAAATACGCCATTGCTTTTAATAATGCCTCTTGCATGAACGGTTGCATCATTTTATCGCCTATCCATAAATTTGTTAAATCAATTGGAGTAATTGCCTGTTGAGGAGTTGTTAAATTATTCATAGTTGATCTGCGTTTAGGGTAAAGAATCAATTTTTAAAAACTTATACCAACAAAATTACACGCAAAATGAAGGTCTTTAGTACGAATTCTTGTATTCGGATGTCCGAATACAAGAATTCGGATAAATTCAATTTTAAAAATACCTAAATATCTCATTATCAACAAATTAAAATCAATTTAAAACTATTTTCTTTTAACTGTCCAATTGTCCGAATTCATAAATTCGGATGTTTGTGGCTATATTCGGATAAAAAAAATGGTTGATAATGCCAAAGTAATAAGTCGTTTAGCCGAATGCCTCAAAATTAGATGGTTCAACACTTGAAATACTATTCTTCTAAAATCATAAATCAGCTACATTCATATTTAAATGGATTTATGATTGGAAAACACCCAATCTTATCAAACAACATTTATCCTAGGAAGGATAAAACAAAGGTAAGTGCAAATTGAAGTCTAAGAGTCTGAATAGATAAATCTAGACGTCCTAATTTCTATTTCAAGACATAAAGACTAATAATTAACTAAGAGTATGTCTAAAAATTTAATGTCTTTGAAAATCAATTTTTTGTCCGTGTGTCAAAAACTTGATTGTGTGATTGTAAAATTGTTTGATTGTGATGCGTCGCAAAAACAATCATAATTAATCTCAAATTTATTTCGGGGCAATCGCCTAATCATTTCAATCTTTCACGAAAATCAAACATATATTCCCAATTTTTCCTCACAATAAAAAACAGACCACTTGGTCTGTTTTTTGTTTTTTTTAATTACCTTTGACAATATTAAAAAATAATATTACCAAAATGGCAAAGCAAGGAAAGGAAAGAATCATATCAGCAGCCTTCCAATTATTTCTAAAGAGAGGCTATCAAAGTGTGAGTTTAAAGGATATTATTGCCGAATCGCAATTGTCTAAAGGAGCGATTTACCATCATTTTGATAGTAAATATGCTATCTATTTAGCGGCTTTGGAGGAATATTATTTTAAATTATTAAAAAATGCTGCCCAGATAAGTGAAGACTTGCCTTTTCGTCAGCGCATTCGCTTATGCTATGAACAAGCTGTTAATTTATTTGATACAATTGAGCAAATTGGGGAGACAGGTGTGCCTTTTCCTATTCGGACGTATTTTATTTTTCAATTAGAAAGTGAACGAGATGAAACGATTCGAGTACGAGTGCAAGAGGCAATGGAAAGCTACCGCCAAGAGGTAAGCAACATTGTGCAAACGGCCATTCATAAAAGGGAAATAAATTTAACCATCTCCCCAGAAACTTTTGGCTTACAAATAATGACCATGATAGAAGGTATTGCCATGCATTATTCTGCTTTAGAAAATGGAAGCAGGGCTTTTTTACTAGAAAAATATGAGACTATAATTGGTAGTTATTTAGACGTCATAACAGGTATTTCCGTTGAGGCCATTCATAAATAACTAATCTTTAAAAGACTTTGATGCTATCTTGTATTATCGAAAAATCGCAACAAGGTAACACGGCAACATTAAACACAAATAATATGAAAAATTGGGCAGGAAATATCATCTTTAATCCATCAGAAATTGCATATCCAACTTCTGAAGCTGCCATTCAACAAATTGTCCTAAAGGCGGCCAATGACCGCAAGAAAATACGGATTATAGGCTCGGGACATTCTTTTACTGCTTTAGTAAAAACGGATGATGTGCTCATCAGTTTGGATAAATATCAAGGGGTTATTTCTACGGATAAAACAACCGTACAAGCAACGGTAAAAGGAGGAACAAAGTTAAATACCTTAGGAGATTTGTTGTTCAAAGAAGGCATGGCGATGGAGAATTTGGGAGATATTGATGTCCAATCTGTTGCAGGTACGATTAGTACAGGAACGCATGGGACTGGAATCGCTTTTGGTACGATTAGCACCCAAGTAATTGGGCTTAGATTTGTCAATGGAAAAGGAGAAATTGTAGAGTGTTCGGAAACCAATAATCGAGAACTATTTAAAGCAGCCCAAGTTTCTTTAGGTACGTTTGGCATTATTACGCAGTTGACTTTGCAATGTGTGCCCGCTTATAAATTGGCTTTACAAAATAAGAAGGAACCATTGGCAGGTGTGTTAGCCACCTTAAAAGAACGAAATGCGGAGAACCGAAATTTTGAATTTTATTGGTTACCTTATACCGAAACGGCATGGACTAAAACGTCCAATATCGTAGAGGCAGATGAACCAGATAAAATCAATTTTTTCAACTATTGGTCAGAATATGTTTTAGAAAATTATGCTTTTAAATTGTTCTGTGAATTTGCCCATTGGTTTCCCTCTAAAAATGAGTTTGTTTCCAAGATGACCGCAGATTCTGTATCGAATGTTCGAAAAGTTTATTATAGTCATAAAATTTATGCGACTCAACGGATGGTGAGGTTTCGAGAAATGGAATATAATGTTCCTGCTGAAGCGTATGATGACGTCATTAAAGACGTGGTGAAAACAGTCAATTCTAGAAAGTACAATATTCATTTTCCTATTGAAAATCGTTGGGTGAAAAAAGATGACATCTTAATGAGTCCTGCTTATGGACGAGATTCGGCTTATATTGCTTGTCATGTTTATGCCAAAAAAGATTGCCATCCTTATTTTGATGCTTTAGAGGACATATTTATGGCGTATGGTGGGCGACCGCATTGGGGAAAAATGAACCAATTAACAACAGAAAGAATAGCAGAATTATATCCTAAATTTACTACTTTTATGAAATATAGAAAAGAGCAAGACCCTGATAAAGTGTTTATTAGCCCTTATTTGGAGCAGTTGTTTGGTGTTTAAAAATGTGCCAAAACGTATCTGATACGTTAGTTTGAAATTCAATTGCTTTTGACCTACGTATCAGACACCTTAGAGGTGTCAGGTACGAGAGAAATTTCCCTTTCTGGAGAATCGATGAATGTACCTCAATTAAAACTCATGCAAAAAGATAATTTAACCACTTATTTCCAACAATTAAACCAAACTTTAAAAAACTATAAAAGAGCGATTCCCAGCCTTATAATAGATTTGGATAGTTTGGATGAAAATATTACCACTTTAAAGCAAGCTATTCCCTCTAAGATGGCATTCAGAATCGTCGTTAAATCTTTACCGTCAGTAGAGTTGATAGATTATATTATGGATAAAGCGGAGACGAATAAATTAATGGTTTTTCATCAACCCTTTTTAACCGATTTATCTGCTCGATGTGATGATACCGTAGATGTTTTAATGGGGAAACCAATGCCGATTAAAACCGCTCAATATTATTATGAAAACCTACCCAAAAATGACTTAAATTTTAATGCCTATCAGCAAATTCAATGGCTAGTAGATACCGAAGAACGCATCCAACAATACATTGATTTGGCGGAGGAATTAGGGCAAAAATTACGACTAAATGTAGAAATTGATGTGGGTTTACACCGAGGCGGGTTTGTCGATTTAGCAAGTTTGAAAAATGCTTTAACTTTAATCCAAGCAAATGGTAATAGCGTGGAATTTAGTGGCTTAATGGGCTACGACCCGCATGTGGTGAAGCTGCCAAGTATCATTCGTTCGGAGCAAAAAGCCTTTAAACTATCAGTCGATTTCTATCAACAATGTCAAGATTTAATTCAAAAAGATTTCCCCCATCTTTGGAGCGAAGAACTAACCTTTAACGGGGCCGGAAGCCCGACGATTAGTTTACACCAAAAAAATAGTTCTCCATTAAATGATGTTTCCGCAGGTTCTTGTTTAGTGAAGCCAACTGATTTTGATATACCAACTTTGGAAAATTATGAGCCTGCCTGTTATATTGCAACACCTGTTTTGAAAAAATTTGCAGGCACCACCATTCCCGCAATGGAAGGCATGAAAGGCGTCTTGAATACCTTGGATAAAAGTAACCGCCAATCTTATTTTATTTACGGTGGTTTTTGGAAGGCGGATTACTGCTATCCCCTCGGGACAAAACCGAATAGTCTTTTTGGAAATTCTACCAATCAAACCATGTTAAATGCACCACCTACTGCGGATTTGAAAGTGGATGATTTTGTGTTTTTGCGACCACATCAGAGTGAGTTCGTGTTTTTACATTTTGGGAATATATTAGCGGTTAGAGGTGGAGCAGTAGCCGAGGAATGGCAATTGCTTAAAAATTATTAGCGGATTTTTTTGTAGTGCCAAGCACTGCTTGGTAATGTTCTATGGAGATATATTATCCTGATTTTTTTACCACGGATAAAATGGAACACGGATATTTTTTGCCGTGCCAAACTAGGTTTGATCTATCCAACCTCTCAGATAGGATTGTATGACGGATGAGTTATAAAATGGATAATGATGTTTGATCTTGGTGTAAATGTGGATTGGTTTTATTGTCTGCCTTTTGAAAATTGAAAATTATAAATTGAAAATTGAAAATTACAAAATGCTCAACCTAACAAAAATGACCCAAGACGCCATGACCTTCACCGAAGAAGTAACCACTAGATGGGCGTCTAGAATTACAGGTAGCGAAGCCTGCTTAGCTTGTGGCGATTATTTAAAAGAACAAATGGCTACCTTTTGTGATGGCGTAAAAACCCAAGAATTTAAGGTTAGGCCTGGCGCTTTTTTGGGATATATTCGGATTAATATTGGCTTATATTTTCTGAGTTTGGGGGCTTTATTTGTAGAACAATTATGGATAGCGACTACCTTGGGAAGTTTGGCGTTATTGATTTCAGTATTGCAATTTTTTGTGTATTGGGAATTTGTTGATTTTTTATTTCCATTAAAAAAAGGTAAAAACATTATCGGTCATATTGAACCAATCGCGGAAGTAAAGCAGCAAATTATCATTAGTGCGCATCATGATAGTGCGCATATTTTTAATTTTTTAGCGAATGAGCCAGAAAACTATAATCAAAAAGTAATGGGCGGAATGACAGCTATGTTTGCCTTACCCATTTTTACTTGGATTTTGTTAGGGGTACAATTATTGGGTTGGGAATGGATGCCTTTGTATTGGGGATTAACGGGAATTTTAGCCTTGATGAGTTTTCGAGTCTACCAACTTTGGTTTTTCTATGATGCAAAAAATGGAACGCCTGGAGCTGGAGATAATATGGTCTGCACCGCATTAGCAATGGAAATTGGGAAGTATTTTGCTGCCCAAAAAGCAGATGGAAATGGTTTGAAACATACTCGGGTGGTGGTCGCTAGTTGGGATGCAGAAGAGGCAGGATTGCGTGGTGCAAGAGCTTATACCAAGGCGCATAAAGCAGCGTTATTGGCAACGAAAACCTATAATTTTAATTTGGAGTGTATGTATGACCATCAAGAATTGGGCTTTTTGACCTCTGACTTAAATTCCTTTGTGAAATTGTCTACTCCTATGGCAGAAGAATGTGTGCAAGTAGCCAAATCTTTAGGTTATAAGATGCCAACGACTGTTTTTCCATTTTTAGCAGGCGGAACGGATTCGGCAGAGTTTGCCAAAATTGGCGTAGAATCGACTTGTTTAGCGGCTATGAGTTGGACAACTAGAGGCGAAATGCCTGCTTATCATACGCTGAGAGATACGATTGATGCAGTAGATACGGAGGCGGTGCGGCGCAGTATTGAGGTGGGCATTCAGTATATACTCAACAAGGATAAAAGTATTTTGTAGCTTTGAAATAATTATTGCTAGCCATTAGCTAAATTTTAATGCGCCCAAGATATGATGAGACTAATTATAACAACGCTGCTACTTTGTGGGTTCTCAATCCTGCACACCCAAAATATTCCACAAAATTTATTAGCAGGGATGCAAGCTCGTGCGATAGGTCCAGCAGGTATGAGTGGGCGAATTACGGCAATCGACGTAGTGTTGGATAACCCAGATATTTGGTATATCGGTACGGCAACTGGAGGTGTCTGGAGGACAAAAAATGGAGGGATTACCTTTGATCCAATTTTTGACGAACAGCCTGTTTTATCTATTGGTGCAGTTGCTATTTCGCAAAGTCAACCAAATATCATTTATGTTGGGACAGGAGAAGGGAATCCAAGAAATACCGTATCAAGTGGGGCAGGTATTTTTAAAAGTACAGATGGAGGAAAGACTTGGACTTATATCGGTCTAAAAAACAGCAAAAATATCCATCGAATTATAGTACACCCAACCAATCCTGACATGGTTTGGGTTGGCGCAATTGGCCCTCCTTTTGGTACAACGGACGAAAGAGGTTTATTTAAAACAACAGGTGGTGGCAAAAACTGGAAAAAGGTATTATTTACAAATAATCGTTCTGGAATTGCAGATTTAATTATTCATCCAAGTAATCCAGATATTCTATTTGCAGCTATGTGGGAACATCAGCGAAGTCCTTGGGGTTTTATTTCTGGTGGAGTAGGTTCTGGATTTTTTGTTTCCAAAGATGCAGGAGAAACTTGGGAGGAATTAACAACTCGAAATGGTTTGCCCGAAAAATGGTATGGTCGAATTGGTATTGCCATTGCACCCAGTAATCCCAATACGATGTATGCTCTTATTGAATCTGAAAAAAATGCCCTTTATAAATCAGAAAATGGGGGGCAAAACTGGCAAAAAATCAATGATGAAACGATTGGTAGTCGCCCCTTTTATTTTGCAGAAATGAAGGTGGATCCTATAGACGAAAATCGTATTTATAACCTTTACTCTCGCTTAGCTTTAAGCACTAATGGAGGCAAAGATTTTAAAGTCATCGAAGATTGGGGGAGGGAAGTGCATGCTGATCATCATGCGATGTGGATTCATCCAACAAACCCAAATTTTATTATTTTGGGAACAGATGGTGGATTGTATTGGACAAAAGACAAAACAGCAAACTGGAATTTTGCCGATGACTTGCCAATTGCTCAATTTTATCATGTAGCGGTGGATATGGAAACGCCCTATAATGTGTATGGTGGCTTGCAAGACAATGGCACTTGGTATGGTCCAGCCTATACTTGGCACCGAGCGGGTTTGCGCAACCAATATTGGGAAGAGTTGGCTTTTAATGATGGGTTTGATGTAGTTTTGGAAAAGGGTGATGAAAATATTGTCTATGCACTTTGGCAAGGAGGCATGTTGGTAAGAATTAACAAAAAAACGGGGCAACGAAAAACGATTAAACCGATAGCAACTGATACACCCTTAAGATTTAATTGGAATGCGGCTATTACTAAAGACCCTTTTCAAGAGAACACGATTTATATCGGTAGTCAATTGGTACATAAAAGCACGAATCGGGGAGATTCATGGCAAATTATTTCTCCTGATTTAACCACCAATAATCCATTGAAACAGCGACAACATGAAAGCGGTGGTTTGTCCATTGATGCAACGGATGCAGAGAATCATACAACCATTACTTGTATTGCGCCAAGTCCCATTAAAAAAGATTGGCTTTGGGTAGGAACGGATGATGGGTTGATACACTTGAGCCAAGATGGAGGGAAGCATTGGACAAATGTAACGCCTACTTTTAAAGATTTACCTGCCAATAGTTGGATTACCCAAATTCAACCTGCTGTTTATAATGAAAAAGAAGCTTTTGTGGTTTTTGATAATCATCGACGAGATGATTGGACACCTTATGTTTATCATACTAAAAATGGTGGAAAAACTTGGGTGTCGATAACTGATACCCCACAAATAAAAAGTTATGCCTTGTCTTTTTTACAAGACCCCATTGTCTCCAATTTATATTTTTTAGGAACAGAATTTGGCTTGTATTATAGCCTAGATGCTGGAGAAAATTGGACACTTTGGACAAATGGTTTACCTCGTGCTTCTATTACGGATATGGTCATTCATCCCAGAGAACAAGATTTGGTATTAGCAACTTTTGGGCGTTCTTTTTATGTGTTGGATGATATTCGACCCTTACGTGAATTGGCTAAAACTCAGCAACAAATTGCCAATCAACCCTTGCATCTGTTTCCCATTCCAAGGGCTACTTTGGGCATTATCCAACAAGCGCATGGACAACGCCTCTCGCCCGACAGGATTTTTACAGGAGAAAATAGACGGTATGGAGCGAGTATTTCTTTTTGGAAAAATGCTAAAAACTTTGCAGATACGACTCAATTATCGGTTTTAAAAAATAATACCATTATTTACCAAGAAAAGGTAAAGACTCAAACTGGTTTAAATAGAATGCATTGGAATTTACAGATGGAAGGAAAAGCTATTTATGGCCCATTAATGGATCCCAATCTGGAAAAGCCTTGGGTAATTCCTGGGGAATACCAAATACAGTTAAGCGACGGTTTGCGAACAGTTGAACAAACGCTGCAAGTGCTACCTGATCCTAATGTAGTTTTTCATCCAGAAAAAGTAGCCGCAGCATTAGCCTTAAGAAATCGCTTAGAAAAAATTGCCGACCAAAAAGATAGTTTACAAGAAATCATTCAAGCAGAATTGATTAGTTTTGAACAAATTGATAAACGAGACATTTTACCTTATGTCCTGGATATCAAGGCTTATCAAGGGCTTTTAGATCAGATTATTCCAAATGTACCACAAGGCGTAATTAGTAGTAGTACCCATATCGGTCCTCGAATTAATAAAGCTTTTTATTATATGCATTCGCCTTATGAGGGTGTGAATGAGAATGATTTGCTTTTGGTCGAGCAATTGGAAAAAGATTGGGGGCTTGTTCGAGAGAAAATTATTGTTTTTTTGAAGAAGAACAAATAAACTCTTTCGTTGTTGCTTAGAATGATTTTGGATTTTTAATAAAAATACAGTAGTTTTATTTGAGTGCTCAAAAATCAAAGAACTACCCTTACTATTGGACAAAATAGTTTTGGACACAGAGTTCAGAGAAGACACAAAGTTGTAAAGTATAGAAAATCAATACTTTGTGCGCTCGGTGTTTCCTTTGCGCACTCTGTGTCCTAGAAAATGTCCAGTAGTAAGAGAACTACCATCAAAATAAATGGAATTTCAACAGATACAAGATATTAATTTAATTTTTGTCATTATTGGTAATTTCATCGCCATTAGTATAGGTATTTTTTTATTAGTCAATAAGTCGGCAAAAAATAAGGCGAATAAATACCTTGGGGCTTTAATGTTGAGTATTAATTTCTTTTTCCTTACCCCTTTTTTGTATCGGTATAATCTATTAGAACAGTTCCCGCATGTGGTAGGACTACCAAGGTTAGTCCCTTTTTTATTAGCCCCTTTAACCTACTTTTATATACGTGCTTGTACCCAAAAGGGATTTAAATTACGTCCTATCGATTGGTTACATTTTATTCCTTTATTATTAGAAGTTTGGGAAAGTTTACCCATTTTTACGTTGAGTGGTCCTGAAAAAATAGCCCACCATTTAAATTATTTAAAAACTGGCGCCAAGGATTATCCGATTGTCCTGTTATTAAAAGCAATCTACGTTATTTCTTATTTTGCTATAGCCGTCAAATTAATTTTTCGATACAAAAACCATATCAATAATACGACTTCTGCTATTGATGCCGCTTTTCACCGTTGGCTATTATTATTTATTATCATTTTATGTTTCCCGATACTAGGTATGGCAAGCTTTAATTTTGGACAATTTAAAGTGTATTCCCCTATACTACTCTTTTTAGGTTTCCTTTCTTTTCTACTGTCGATTTATATTGCGACTTTAGTCAAACCTCAATTATTTCATGCTTTCCCGCATCAAATGTTATTGCCAAAATCGACCGAAGAACAAAAACAGAAATATGAAAACTCTAATTTAAAAGACGACCAAAAAGAAAAATATGTAGAAACATTACAGGCTTACATGATTGCGCATAAGCCTTTTCATAAAGCCGACTTAACATTAGCTCAATTATCCGAAGCAACGAATATTCCAGCTCATTATTTATCTCAAGTAGTTAATGAAAAATTAAATTGTAATTTCTTAGATTTTATCAATGGATATCGAGTCAAAGCCGCACAGGAAATGTTAGTAAATCCTAAATTAAACCAATACACTATTCTATCAATTGCATATGATGCAGGATTTAATTCTAAGAGTACTTTTTATGCGGCTTTTAAAAAGACAACAGGTGTTACGCCTAGTCAGTATCGGAAGCGGCGAGCAAGTGCTGATGTTTAACTACTCAGGAGATATTTCTTTTGAGGGATAAGAAAAGAGTCAAGCATAAAAAAGAAGTGTTTTCTAAATAGTTATAATGATTCTACTAGAGAAAACACCTGTTTATTGCTTTTTTACATCCTAACGCTCAAAACAGATGTCTCCTCAAGTAGATGCTGAACAGTTACTATTATTCTTTTATTTCCACCATCTTCATCCCATTCCGACCATAAAAAACAGGAAAATACATCTCTTCTGCTTTGGCAGAATTTAAGGTGTAATTGCCCGAAAACCTAGGTTCTAAATTGATCGAATAAGTGTACTTTCCTTTTGGTAGTTCTCTACAATAAATAGCCACTTTTTCTTTAAAATATTCCCGATGTACTTCATAATTTCGTTGATATTTACCACCATTACGATACCAAGAAACGGGTTGTGTTTTCCTACCATAAGAACAACCCGCTGGAATAGGAATTTCCAGCATCACGTATTCTGCCTTGCGTTTTACTTCCAATTGAACTTCTAAGGTAGCGGGAACAGTTGCAGTCAAGAAGGGAATAGTTTGATCTTCTTGTTTTAAACTGGAATGCACTTTAAATATATCCGATTTTGGTTGCGGATTTTCATTAAAAAAAGTCTGGTAAGTGGTCATATAGATAGGAGCAGTTCCTTTTTTACGAATTTGAAGCGGTGCCCCATCGGGTAGTGTTTGCTGAAAAGGAAAACTAGGGGTTATTTGCGTATCAGATGTTACTAAGGTTAATTCACTTCTTATATAATTTTCTCTTTCATCATTTTGATTAGCAGTCAAAAAATCGGCCAATACCTTTGCTGTTTGGAAGGTGTTCCCCCAACCACTCCGTTCTTTTTTTCGTAAAATATATCGCTCAATTGCTCGACAAAGGGTTTTATTTCCTGCCTTTTTTAACATTTCATACGCCAATAAACTATTTTGAATATCCGTATTATACCAATGATAACCAGGATTACCCCAAAAAGAATTGCCAAAAACATCATGTTGCTGGTATTTGTACAAGGTATCTAAGGAATGGGGTAAATCATTCGCCTGTTTGATTTTTAAAAGGGTTAACTTTTCGTTTAAACTGACGATATTTTTACTGGTATCTAACTGGGTCACCCATTGTTTAAAATCTCCTTTTTGTTCAATATCTGTAAATAATGCTAGGGTGTTGAGCAAGTCTCTTTCCTTAAAATTGGGTAAATTATTGGTTAAGAACAATAACCCGTTAGATAAACTTTTGCTAAAGAATCCCATCTTCTCTGCTTCGTGTAAAGCTCCTAAAACATAGGTCGTCATCCAAATATTTTGTTGACCACCTTTCCACCAACCCCAACTACCTGCTTCATTTTGTGCTTGATCCAAACGTAGAATGCCTTTTTTTATGTAAGCATCATAGGAGAAAGGTTGTCCTTGTAATTTTTTTATTTTTTTAGCTAATAAAAGCGCCATTAATTTACTAGCAGTTTGTTCATTACAGCCATGTGGATAACGAATTAAATAATCTACGTTTTCCATCAATAAATTGCGTAGATTTCCTTCAATTCTCACCGTTACTGGTAGATTTTTGTCAGGAAAATCTAACACCAAAATAGTATCTGTTTCTAATAAATGAAAACTGCCTTTATGTTCAATAATGCCCTTTGGAAGAACGGGGATTTGGCGTTGTTCGCCGTCTCCATAAGCTCCATTCTTAAGTTGATAATTAACGCTTATAGTATCTTTTTTAGTGGTCGCTTTTAGCTGATGTTTTTCAATTAAAGCATCCCTAATTACAGCCGATCGAGTGCTGGTGACCTGCTCATTTATTTTAAATAAAGTATTGACTGTTAATGAGTCGTCGGTGAAATTGATAGCCTTGCCAATTAGGTTAGCGGTATCGCCTGTGATCATAAATCGAGGAACGGCTAATTGAGCAACTAAGGGTTTAAAAGCATTGCTATTGGCAAAACTAACCCCAACTCGTTGTTTTTTATCCATGCCAATGACGAAGGTTTGCCATTGGGTTAAATTATCAGGGAAAATAGTAATGAAATGGGCTTCTCCATTTCGATTGGTGACTAAGTTAGGTTGCCAGAATGCATTGTCTTTAAAATTAGTTCGCAATTGATTGGTCGCAGGTAAATTTTCATTTAATAGACTTAAGCGTTTTTGCTTTTTAGTATCTGAAATCTGAACCCCAGCTATTTTTCCTGCTAATTTTTCGCTTTTGATTGTTGCGGTAGCGTACCCCAAAGCTTTTTTTTCTTTTGAAATACCCAATCCAGTAACAACGACTTCCAATAGTTCTAATCCTTCTGTTAAGACAACATGAACCGTTGCAGAGTTTGGCGTTAAGTGGACTTCTTGTGTAGCATAACCTGTGTAAGAAAAAACTAAAGTATATTCACTCTTTGGTATCTCTAAAGTAAAGGAGCCATCAATATCGGTGATTGTCCCTGTTTTTGTTCCTTTGATTAAGACAGGTGCACCAATTAGTGCTTCTCCCAAATCATCGGTAACCGTACCGGTAATGGTCGGAATAAAAACATCTCGATAACTAATCAATGCCTTATTTCTTGATTTTGGGGCAGTTGTAGATAAGTTTTTTCGACTTATCTCTGAGCGTTTTACAGAGATTTGTTGAATGATTTTTCCTGCTTTATCTGATTTGAATTTAAGAGCTGTTAAGTCTAGAAATAGTAGTTCCTTTTCGACTAATTCGACCATTATTTGACCGTACGTGCTGTCTTTTTTAATAAAAGTCAATTGATATTTTCCTTCCCAATCTTTTATCGTTCGCAAATTTGGTTTTAAGGTATAAGGTGCCAATGCCTGTGGTTTCCAAAGAATGGCAATCAAACTATCTTGTAAGGCCGACGATAATTGGAAATGAACTTGGCCTCTAGGTTTTAATAAATCTCGATTTAGACTATGATAAATGATGATATCATGGGTGTCTTTTGGCGTTTTTGCTACTATGTCCGATGGTGCATATACAATTTGATGCGGTGATTTTAGAGCTACCTTTTTGGGAAATGGCTCCTTGTTTTTTAGAAAGAAGTATTCATAAAGTCGTTCTCTATTTTTTTGTAAGCTATAGCTGAAATTAGGCTCAAAATAGAATTTGTTTTTAAACTTATCTTTTAAGATGAAAGTTAGATTATTCTTAGGGAGAAACGGCCCCATTTTAAGTATTGTTTTCGGTCGATAACTATTATGTGTAAAAATATGGATATTGCTGCTGTCTTGAAAAAGATGATGACGACCCCAAAGTGGACGAATTCCAAAAATAGCCTGATTGAGTATCTTTTTTTCTAAGTCGGTCATCAACGGACTTGTTGGTGTTCTTCGGATTTTAAGTTGAGTTTGATGTTTGGGATAGTGATGAATATCCACAGAAAATGCTAATTTTTGCCCTTTTTTTAATAAAACCGAATCTATTTGATAAGTGTAATTTAGTGTTCTTAGTTGAATGGAATTATATCCTGCCTGTCCAATAAAAGCATAGGGCGGATAATCGTCAACATCGTAATAATAGACCAATTTTTTATTACAATAAATCATGTAAATTGGCTGGGCTTGCCCATTCTTTACTAAGTAAGGGGCAAATTGAGCAATGTTTTGATGAAAGTCCGTTTTTGTAATGGTATCATATTGTAAATGAACACCAGTATCGGGAAAGCGTAGTTTATAAAATAAATGTTTATCTACTTTGGTCTTTTTTGTCCATTTACGCGTAATGGGTAAGGCGTTTTTAGGGAAATAAGTACTTGGTTCTAATGCAATATGATGAAATGTTTTTGGATTTTTTGATAGTTTATACGGTACATTTAACGGCGTGAAATGATTCGTTAAATTAAACTGTCCATTAATGGCGCCTGCGGTCAGGTTAACACCTTTGATGACTCGTTCTTTTTGGTTTTTGACCTTAATTTTGATCGCCACTTCTTGACCGGGAATAATGGTAGTGGGTTGTTCGATCGCAATTTGTAATTCTTTTTTTAAGTAAATAAATCGCTCTTCTTTGGTTGTCAACTGACCGCCCCAATGATATTGATATTTCAACAGGTAATTTTTATTACTAGCGTTTCGATTGATGCGAATAATTTTTTGGTCACTTTGCGAACTTTCTACCAAGGTCTTTCCCTTAAATAATTGGTAGGTAATAGCGAGTCGGCGAGGATTATTACAAGTAATATTAATTTTGTTACCAAGATGTTTGCCATTTACGGTCACTTGGTCAAGGCTATCTTTAAAAAATAAATGTACTAGATAATTACTGTCTGGATAACTAATATCATAGCCATAAAGGTGTCCATTTACTCTTTCCTTGTATGGTAATTGGACTAATTTTGTACCTTCTACTTTGCCATCCTTTTTATAAACAAACCATTCGACGGTTGGACTTTTCTCAGGTGCTTCTTTTCTTACTTTTGCCGTAATAAATTCGCCTTCAAGATTTAAATTTAAAGGGCGTTGAACCATTGGTTTTTCAATGGAAAAATTGACATTTTTATACTGGATCTCACCATTACTATTCGTAAAAACAGCTTTTACATCAATCGGTAAAGCAGCTTTGGGAAAAATACTATTAGGAACTAAAATTTGAGTAGGTTTATTATTAGCGAGCGGTATCGTTGTTTCCCATAAAACTTCTTTGATGATAACTTTTTTATCCCAGAAAATGGAAGGTTTAATGGTATTATTCTGAGCATATTTAGTTGATAATTTTAGCCGAATCGTACCATCTGGAATGTATTCCCCTGTTTTAAATTTACCCGTTGCTTTGATGATGACTTTTTCCCCATATTCATAGGTTTTTTGATCGGTACTTAAGGAATAATTGACTTCATCCAATTGGTATTCCTCATAATCAAACCGATGTGATTTTACATGATGACTGTCCCATTTTCTTTCATCGTAAACAAATATATTTACTGGTCGATCTAACGTAAGATTGAGCGTATCTTCTAGCGGAACATTCAATAAATAAACCCCTTTTTCAATGGGTGTAATTACTTTAGACAATTTTTGCCCATTGCTATGGATAGAAAAGGTTAATGGACGTTTTAATGGTTTACCTCGTTTATTCGTAAAATAACCTTTAATTTTCAAGGTATCATTCGGTCTATATTTGGGCTGATTTAAAGCGATGTATCCTTTATATTCTTTATCCCGATAAGGAAACCATTCACCGTATTTAATACCCTCTTTTACTCGCCACCATACTCGTTTTGTTAACCTAACAGGAGCTTTTAGCTTGTAAATGAGTGACTTATCGTAATTACCATATCTATATCCCTCTTTTGCAAGCTCGTAAAAAATAGCTTCATTCTTGGTTTTAACCATAATCCGTCCTTCTTTTTCTTTCCATTTTTTAAGCCGATACGTTTTGGTTTTCTTATCAAAAGGAATGCGTTTATTTTTGATCAAGACTGTTGCATCGGTAATCGTCCGTCCCATAGAATCAAGGACAACTACCATTAAGTCTCGCTTGTTCATTTGTAATATTGCCGAAATAGAAGTTTTGGCAATCACTTCCAATTGCAATTGTTCCTCTTGAGGATACACTTTAATATAATACCCATATCCAAGAAATGGGTTTAATTGATTAAAGGTACTATCAACCAAAGTGTGTAAATAACGTTCATTTAAGGTCTCCCCTTTTTCTAACTCAATATATTCATCGGTTGTAATTTGATAGACGAGCGCTTGAGGAGTGTTATTTCTTTGAGCTAATAGCGTGGTGATACTAAAGCAACACAAGAGTATGAGGCAATTTCTAGTCATAAGGAACGGGTTTTTCAAAAAATAAACAATCAATATGCTTTCTAGATGCAGTAAATAGCAAGAATGCATAAATGATGGGTTATTTTTTATTTCCCTCCTCATTCTCGCTTTACCTCCACATCAATCGGTAAGCAATAAGCTGCGGCACAATTGACTTCTAATAAATAATCTTCTACTTCCCCTGAATTGACTAGTCCATAAGGTGTCATATTATCCGTATTACTGAGTCGCACTCTAAAACCTAGTTGAATACCTTCTTGTAAACCACTAGGAATATTAATTTCTAAATAGGAAGGAAAAGAACTGCTATCGTTTATATTAGCGACTTGTTCGTTTGTGCCTAAAAAATCACCGTTTCCATCCCAGTCAATCCATGCTTCTAAATGGGCAATTTGACCTGTATTATTGGTGATAGAAATTGGAAGACGGAGCACCCCATTAGCCGTAATATTTAAGGAATTGGGAAAATGAATGCCGTCTTCATCCGTATCATCTCCATTTGCGGCTGAATTGGGTTGCCCATCTGCTTCTCCATCAATCGTAGCGCCTAGTTTCAAATCTGTATTAATAATATGAATCGGTCCATTATTTGCGAATAGGGTTTGGTAATCACTAGCGTTAATCGTATTGGAAGTGTCTGGTAAGTCCCCATAATCACAAGGAATGATTTGTAGATTAATTAAAGTGGTATCAATACAAGTGGTGACTAAATCACTATCTCTAACATAATAGTTGGTGCTGATCATGGGATTAACAATATTGTTAATACTCCCCCAATTTCCAAGACTTAAAGAATAGGATAAACTACCTGTTTGCCCACTCACTAAGGTGGATAAATCAATAGGATGATTAGAACAAGTGGTTGTATCTCGACTACTTATCATGACGGTACAAGGTGCACTTCGACAACCGCCTAAGACAATATCTATATCCCCGAAAATGCCTTTTTCTTGATTGGTTAAATTTCTATCTAAGTCTATTAAAACAGAATTGATGGATTTACTCCCACCGATTGGTAAATATTGTAAACCGTAAATACAGCCTGGTAATCCTGAACAACTTGTTCCTCTTAACGCATCTGCTGTTGCGACTATAAAGGTTTCCGTTTGAGTAGTGCCCGTAGAGTCATATACGCCATATCCCCATGCTACACCGCCACGGGCATTCGTCCCATTATTGAGCGTTCCAATTTCATATTTATGTGTGGTGTTTCCAGTAGGTAGGGTATTATCCGCTGTCCATCCTCCTGTCGAACCATCATATTTTAAGATTCTTGCTTGATGCGCTTTTGTCAATGGAATGCTAGAATCAAAACCTGATTCCGCAAATAAAACACTTGTTCCACTAGCATTAAATGCTATATCCGAGATAGGCATGCTATAAGCCTCTCCAAGAATGACAGGAAGGGTAATCTCTAATTGATCGGTGCCTGTTTGAAAATTACCATTCACATCCAAAGCTACTGAACGAATGGTATTAAAATTTCCATTAGCGATGGCATCATTTGCCCAAACAGAATAATATAGTTTATTTTCTATGGAATTGTAGCCTACTGCTAATAACCGTTCTCCTAAAGGTGCCCAATTAGGGTTTCCATCATCTGCTCCCAACGGATTGAACGAGGAAAGGGTATTGCCATTATCAGGATTAAGTCGATAGATTACGCCATCCGACATATTGACTACAAAAAGTTGATGATGGGTTGAATCATAACAAATACTTCCTGCACCTGCATCTCCTGCTAAAGTACTTAATAAAGTACTACTACCTGTTGTTGCATCTATTTTGTAAACGGAAACAGGAATATTCGTTTTTGTAACATTATATAATTTACTGGTAGCCGCATAGATATTCCAATTAGAGTCAATGGCGGTAGAAAAAATTTCTTCTCCTCCAAAATCACTTGTATTCCAACTGTATTTCACAACATCAGGATTTGGTAAAAAGGTAGAAATATCCGTTCCAACAGTACCTCCTTGGTAAAGCGTATTCGCAGGTTGGATTTTTTTTATTTCCACCGTAGGAGATCCTTTACAAGCTACCAAGGCATCTCCTGGTTGGAGAATAGTTTGAGAAGCATCTAAAACTACAAACAAGGGGGATGATTGGCAACCTGCTCCTGAGGCATAACGGCTCAATAAGTGATAATTATTAGTTTGTAAATTATTGAATATATTGCTGCTTTGCCAATTTAGCCCACCATCTTTGCTATATTCATAAGGTTCACCGTCTCCTGTAGCTGTTATCGTAATGCTACCATTTGTAGCAGAACAGGCACCTACTTGTGTGTAACTAGCACTTATATTGACTTCATTTTTGGCAATACCTCCAGAAATATTATAACAAATCTCTAATTGGACCGCATCAATGATGGGAAAGGAAACGGTTGTTCCCGGGTCGTTGCCTTCTACTTGAATGCTTAGCCCAAAGGAGGCATGTTCTAAAATAGCTGGACTTAAAACCTCTCCCCATAAACCACCATTGTATTCTTTGGTGTCATAGGAACTATTGGACGTAGACTCAAACCATATAACAGGAGAGGCCAGGTTAGTCGCACTCAAACTACCATCTGGTAATATTAAATGGACCGCATAATCATATAAATCACCAGAAATAGCATTGCGTTGGGTAACAAAAGCTTTTACTCCTGTAATCGTTGCATTACATGGTACATCAAAACCAAAATTAGTAAAATGGACACATTCTGAGATGCCATTGTCGGGCATGGCTACAATCCGAACACCATTTCCATTGGGTGCGCCAGTTCCGCTACTGGTAGATGTCCAAACATGCGTACCTGATGAACAAGCAATACTTTCTACTGTTCCTGCATAGGCAGTTTTGGTACTATCTCCAAAGGAATGGAACTGATTTACTTTTTGGGAACGAATTGCAACATTATTTACGAAAAGAAAGACTGGCTCAAATATAGAGGCGTAAGCGATCAGAAGCGTAATTATTCCAAACAAGGAAAATGGCCAAAACAAAGCTGTCTTAACCTGAGGTAGTTTAATGATTCTCATGACAATTATTTGCGTTTTTTTAATTATATTTTTCCTCAAACAGCCGATTGTATCTATTCGTAAAATCGCTTATAGGCGATATTATCAATAGCCAACAGACTCATTGTTTAGTAAAAAATGAAAATTAAATTTCGGAAAGTAACGCTTGTATATGGTACATTTCTTATCGTACAACGGAGAGATAGTCGATAAAATAATGCCTAATTAATTTGTATTGGTAAAGAACGATAATTCTTTTCAAAATAAGAAACCTGTTTTTGGGACATTTGTGACAGCACAAAAAGACTTTAATCACCCTAAACTATAACTTTTTTATTTTTTACCTAAGAATTGAATAATTTGTAGGTTACTTTCTCTTTTTTTAGTACTTTGTAACAATTTTGCAAAAACAAATAGATTCTAAGAGAAAACGGTAATAATTAGCTATGATAGAGAACCCCAAACATCAGTTTGCGGCGGTTATGTTTGCAGATATTGTGGGCTATACGGCCTTGATGCAAAATAATGAAGAACAGGCACTTATACAATTAAAGAATTTTAAATCAATATTAGAGACAAAAGTCGCTGCTAATAAAGGTCAAATTATTCAATTTTATGGAGACGGTTGTTTAGTGGTTTTTGAGGAAGCTACTGCTGCTTTGAATTGTGCGACCGTTTTACAAAAAGCTTTCCGAGGAAAAGCGGCGGTGCCAGTTCGAATAGGCTTAGATGAAGGGGAAGTAGTTTTTAGAGATAATAATGTTTTTGGACATACGGTCAATATTGCTTCCAGAGTAGAAGCTATGGGCATTGCAGGAGCGGTCTTGATGTCTAGTAAATTTCGAGGAAGTATTAAGGATAATCCAGCCTTTAAATTAAAATGGCTTGGAAAATTTAATTTAAAAAATGTAAAAGACCCGATGTCGCTTTACGCCTTGGCAAATGAAGGATTGCCAATACCTACCCAAAGCGAATTGAAGGCAGCAACGAGTAAAACCCAAAATAGCTTCATGCAAAAAATACCTAACTATCTCTACTGGTTGGTACCGTCTCTTATCGCTATCGGATTAGGTGGATTGCTTTGGCGTGCCTACCAATCACCGAAAATTGATGCGCAAACTCTAAAAAAACGAATTGCGGTTTTACCTTTTACAAATAACACAAATGACCCTAGCTTAGCTGTTTTTGGAAATATGGCAGCGGATTGGATCAGTACAGGATTGATGGGCGTTGCCGATGCAGAAGTCGTTTCCCCTTTTACGGTTAGAACACATCAGGCTGCTATTGGTATTTTAGAAAATGATGCACAAAATAGACCTTCTTTTGCGGAATTGACAGGTGCAAAAAATCTAATCACAGGGGTTTATTATGAAGACAACGGGAATATTGTCTGTAAACTAGAATTAGTAGATGCCTTGGATGGTCAATTGCGGTTTAGTTTTAAAGAAATAAAAGGAAAAGCCAATCAAAAAGAAATTTTATTAACTAAATTAAGAGAACAAGTAACGGGGTATTGGGCAGCCAAAGATTTGGTGGATGCTAATAAAATTTCTCCCCCTAAGGCAGAAGCGTATGCACTATACCTTGACTTCTTACAAAAAAGAGGAACAGAAGAGGAATTGGCTAAAATCTTAGCTTTGGATTCTACCTTCCATCTTCCTCGAATTCATTTTATCAATATTATTACTGGAAGTCAGGTAGGTGGAACTAAAGAACATTTAGAATTCTTAGATAGACATTTTGACGAATTAAGTGCTTATGAAAAAGCATGGTTTACTTATTTAAAAGGCTTGTATTCAGGAGAACCAATGGTATCTTTTAAAAGCTTGAATACCATTCGTCAAAAATATCCTAAAGATTTTTTACTCAATCATTCGACGGCTGCTGTCGCGTTAAATGGTTTAAATAACCCAACTTTAGCCTTGACTATATATGATGAATTACCTTTAGATCAAGGACAGGCAAAGGGGGCAGGCATCTATTGGAATGAACGCTTTTTAAATATGGTGACAGCTTATATTGAGTTAGATAAATTACAAGAGGCAGACAATTTATTGGCTAACACGATTCCGAATCCAGATATTGATAATAATACCTCCATCAAAACACGTTCTTTGGAGGGGTTAACGAGTAAAAACCAAGAAAAAACAGGACAAGCTTATCAACAATTGCTAGCAACTGCCTCGACTAAACCTTTTTCCTTTTTTTGGGTAAGTGTTGAATTGATGCAATCTAATTTGTTGCCTGATGATTTTAGAGCACAGCAAGAAAGAGATTTGGTGGAAGCCTATCAACAGTTAGCGCCCAAAAACCCTAATCGACTCTTTTGGCGCAATTTCATCGCCCTCGCCGCCAAAGATGAAACCTTATTAAAGTTGAAGAACTTAGATAAATTAGGCAAAGGATTAGAAATTGGGAACTTAGCAGCAATAGGACAATTATACATAAATAATAATGAACTTGCGAAGGTTCAACCTATAATTGATGCTTTAAAAGCCCAAACCACTTGCAATTATATTGGACAAATTTCAACTTCCTGTGCTGCTGCCTATTATTACATAGGGCAGTTGAAGGCGCAAATTGGCGAAACAGAAGCAGCGATTAATAACCTCCAAAAAGCAAAAGATTTAGGATTGGGAAATGAACTTCATCGGTTTCATTTTTCCCGTTATTTGACGGTCTTATATGATTTACCAGCTTTTCAACAAATTATTCAACCAATATGGCCTAATGCCAATGACGGCGAAATTATTGTCAAAGAAGTGAACCAATATCATGGAACATCGGATGATTTGGAAGATGTAACGGCTAATTTTCAAGAAGAAGGAAAAATCCAATTAGCCAATTATAACCAATTTTATAATTTGAAATTAGGGACAACGAATAATTATAATAACCAAATTATTAATTATCAATACCAATTAACTAGCATAGATCAAGCATGGAATGACGCAGAGAAAGGAGAATTAACCATTGGGAATTTGCCCTATGGAGAACAAGCTTTACGGATTAAAGCCCGATTTCCTAATGGCGCTTATAGTAAAAAGATTTTAGAAATCCCGATTAGTGTACCTAAGCCTTTTTATTTGAATATTTGGCTAGTGGCGGCAATGCTGATATTACTTTTTGCAGGGGTTTATTTAGGGGCAGACTTGGTGATACCCAAACAAAAAATGGGATAACATTCCCTTTTTCCCAATTCCTTGTTATATTAAGCCCAATTCCTCAATAATCATAAACTTCAAAACTAGTACGAGTCACATGGAAGCGGAGCAAGTACAAGATCTTAAACTACTTTTTGTAATTCTAGGAACTTTTCTTGGAGTTAGCCAAGGTATTTTTTTATTGGTCAATAAATCAGCAAAAAATAATGCTAATAAATTTCTAGGGGTATTGGTATTGAGTATTTTACCTTTTTTTTTAGTACCCTTTTTATACCGTTACCGCTTATTAGATAATTTTCCTTATTTTGTAGGAGTTTCTAGATTGGTTCCTTTTTTAATAGGGCCTTTAGTTTATCTTTATGTACGGGCTTGCACCCAAAAAGGCTTTGAAATGCGACCTTTATTATGGCTGCACTTCCTCCCTGTGCTTTTTGAAATCTTTTATTCGATGCCCATATTTTTATTAAGTGGTCCCGAAAAAGTAGCCCATCATGTTACTTTTAGTAAAGTAGGAGCCGTTATAGACCCTCCTTTTACTTATTTAATTAAATCGGCTGTTGCTTTCGTCTATTTTGCCATCTCCACTAAATTAATCTTTCAATACAGGCGATATGTTAATAACTCAACTGCTGCTATTGATACCGCTTTTCACCGTTGGTTATTAGCATTTATAATTGTTCTATCTTTCCCCGTACTAGGCTTATTGAGTTTTGTTTTTGCACAATTTAATGCCTATTCTAGTATTATTCTTTTTCTTGGCTTACTGAGTTTCCTCTTGTCTATTTTTATAGCGACTTTGGTCAAACCCCAAATATTTCATGCTTTTCCCCATCAAATGCCCATTCCTGAATCTGCCGAAGAACAAAAACAGAAGTATGAAAATTCTAGATTACAAACTGCCCAAAAAGATAAATATTTAGAAAAATTAAAGACTTTCATGGCAACTGAAAAGCCGTATCAATCTCCTGAATTAACCCTTTCTCAATTATCGGAAAAAGTAAAAATCCCTGCACATTATCTCTCCCAAATAATTAATGAGAAACTAAACTGTAATTTCTTAGATTTTGTCAACGGCTACCGAGTGGAGGATGCTAAAGAAAAATTAGTAGACCCTAAATTTGAACATTATACAATTGTTTCGGTAGCTTACGAAGCGGGCTTTAATTCCAAGAGTACTTTTTATGCTGCTTTTAAAAAGGTGACGGGCATGACGCCTAGTAAGTATCGAAAAGGAACGGAGGTTGCTTGATATAGTGGTTATCGTATCAATATTGTATTGCCTTATCTAGTATTTTGATCAAATCATAAATCTGTCTAGTTTTTACGTAACAGATTTATGAGCTGTGATTTATGATTTTCTGTATTTGGAGACCTTCCACCATTAACCTTTCACCGAATAAAACTTATTATGTCCGTTTCTTCCCCCTAACATGTCCGTTTTTTCTCCTAACAGCTAACTTACCTTTGTATTATAAATAATCAGTTACAACAAATAGTAAACCCGATAAAGAATTATTAAGCGGATCTTATTGAAACCAGTAGTTTGAGAGAGATTGCTGGTTTCTTTTTCCGTTAATGCTAAGAAAAAAATTCTAAACAGGTGTATAGAAGTTCCCTTTTACCATAGCTTTTAATGCCTACTTTATTTTTTATTAATAACCCCCTAATTATGCACAATTTAATTGTTCAGTTAGGGCATCTTTAAAAAACATGTTAACACTAAAAACACTAAAAACGAAAGTAATCCCATTTCCTCTTTCTTTAAACAAAAAGAATATTACTAGGAGAAATTTACTACTGTTATGCAGTCTTGTATTTTTTTCCTTATCCGTTGTCAGTTGTAATAAAGAGCATGATTTACAAAAATCGGAAAAAGAGAGTACACCAACTGTATTAAATTTAAATTCAGCAGAAGAAGAACCCCTATTATCTAGAGGTCGAAGCCTCTGGATGGATAAATGCAGACAGCAGTTTCAGACAAAAGATCAAAAAGCGATTAGAGCGGCACGTGCAGCAAATAATGAAGCGCTTAAAGAACAGGATGCGCAAGGAGTAGCGGAGGACTATTTGGAGGACTTCTTTATTTTGACTTCTACTAATGGCTTATTTACAGGGAAACAACGAGTTGAAGAAATCTATCAATTAGTATTTGATACAAGAGAGGATGTGCTTTTTGTCCGAACCCCAACAGCGATTACGGTGAATAATGATTGGAATATGGCTTCTGAAAATGGAAACTGGATTGGTACTTGGGTGGTGGACGGTGAAGATATAGAAGTCGGAGGGGATTATTATGCAAAATGGCATAAGATAGGTGATGTATGGAAAATGAGATGTGAGGTGTATACCCAATTTGATTGTGAGGGCGATGTTGTTTGTAATAACAAACCTAGTTTACAATAATTTACGCTTATTTTATTTGGTCGAATAATTTAATGGACCATACGCTGGAATTAATAATGTCGGGCAATATTGCTCGACATTATTTCCTAAATTTAAACGGAATGATTTTTTAGAATGGGTTTTATGAAGTATATTAGATAATCAGATAGAAAATTGATAACAAGCCATGTCTGGATGTTTGAAAAAACTCTTGATAAGTTCCGTGTCATTTTTCATTTCATTTAGCGTTTTTGTGACAAGTTCTTTGAGTTCGCTGGTTGTTTTTACAAATTGATTGGCTAATTTCTTTTTCAAATAGCCCCAAACTTGTTCAATTGGGTTAAATTCGGGGCTATATGGTGGGATATTGCTTAACCATACAATCGGATTATCTTGATTTTGATTCATCAAATAGGCTTTCATTGTTTTTGAATGATGAGCAGGCGCATTATCCCATATCATGGATATTTTATCTCTACAATCCGCTACTACATTATCTATAAATCGAGTAAGTCCTAGTTGTTTAAAGCCTTCGCTTTCCCTGATTTCAAAATAAGAATAGCCATCAGGTGAAATTCCTCCTGATATACTAACAAATGCTTTGTTTTTTGAATCGCATTCTAATTCGGGCGTTTCACCTTTTGGCGCATAAGTCTTTGCTATACAAGGTAGTAAACGTACTGCTGATTCATCTTGAAAAATTATTCGCCTATTTTCATCTTCGGCTTTTTTTTATATCAACTGCCGTTTTTGATTTGAAAACCTCTACTTTTTCAGCATCTTTTCGGTAATCTTTCACTTGCGGTTTCTGAGAAGTATAATTTATACATTTCATTAAGTACCATATATAATTTTCGTGGTAATCGACCTCAAATTCTTGTTTAATCAAAGATTTTATACTCCATTTATCCCATGTGAAAAAACCATAATCTTTTGGTGATTCTAATAAAAGTGATTTTAATTGTTCTTTTTCTGTATTCGTTAGCCTTGATTTGGGGCCTGTTTTTGTTGTTTCTTCTTCTAAACCTCCATTTTTTATGGCTGTAATTATCTGACTAACAGCACTTTGTCCAATAAAGAATATTTCGCCAATCTCTGTTTGGGACATACCTTTCTTGTGACATTCATAAATCGATTTGTTTCTTTCTAATTTAGTCATATAATTTTTTATATAACTAGTTCAACAACCGTGCGAATTATTAATTCTTTATCTGATTATCTAATTAGTTATAAGTTATTGATATAAAGGAGCTTAAATATTTCCTTAAACAACAAATTACTTTCGTTTTTAGAATTATTCGTTTTTTATGTCTTTTTTCTTTGTCTAAAAGAGGCATATATTACAGTAAACGGCTGATGAACAGTTACTAATCATTTAGCTGTTAATTGCTTTATTTAGCACTTATGCCCGTTTTACCCCCCTCGGGCTGTTCTACCTTTATAACAACCAATCGTTTATAATAAAAGAATAAACTAAACAACTAACAAACTACGAGAAGACTATGCAAACCAACACTTTCCCTCTGACAACTCTCTTATCCTATGCGGATACCTTCAACGCTTCAGCTCCGAATACAGCTATTTTTCATACCATTGTCCAAAATGTTTTAGGAAAAATTTGGGGAACGATAGACGAATCCCTAATCGACCATTTTATTAACCAATTGGAATGGACCCAACTCCAAAGTGGAGATTGTTTGTATCAACAAAATGAGGTAGGTGATTGTATGCATATCATTATTTCTGGTCGTTTGAAAGTAATTAAACAGACGGAGAAAGGGAAAATAACCTTGGGGGAAATTTCTTCTGGCGAATGTGTTGGAGAAATGAGTTTATTGTCAGATGCTCCTCGAAGTGCCAGTATTTATGCCATCAGAAATAGCGTGGTCGTTAAAATTACCAAAGAACAATTTGAAACCCTTTGTATCGACCAACCGCAATTGCTCCGACAAATTTCTAAAACCGTCATTCAACGATTAACGAATAAAGATCGTTTGCGCAAGAAACCTGCTCAGGTTAAAAATATTGCATTGTTACCCGTTAGCAAGGACATTGATATGGATGCTTTTTTGCAATATATTCAGCAATCTCTTCAAAAATATGGGAAAGTATTATACTTAAATGAGGAGAATATTAATGAGCATTTGGCAGAAGCAGGGATTAATGATTTTACGACCAAACCATCCGATGATATAAAGTTTAATAAATGGTTAGAAAAGAAAGAACAAGAAACAGATTTCATTTTATACCAAGGGAATTATTCTAATGACTATTGGACACAAGCTTCTATTCGACAAGCGGATAAAATCATTTTAGTAAGTGATTTTTATGATTATGAAAAGACGGAAGTAGAAAAACAATTATTAGACGGGACAAAAAAACTAAGTTATGTTAGTAAAAGTCTCGTCTTGTTGCATCCGAATGGCGACAAACCGCCACAAGGAACAGCTCGCCACTTAGATATTCGAGACGTAGATCAGCACCATCATGTTCGGTGGGATCATCCAGCAGATTTTCAAAGACTGTCTCGATTTATGATTGGCAAAGCGGTTGGGTTGGTTTTAGGTGGTGGTGGTGCTAAAGGATTTGCCCACGTTGGGGTGATCCAACGAATGAAAGAAGCAGGTATTCCCATTGATTTTATCGGTGGTACGAGTATCGGGGCAATTATTGCGGCAGGGGTCGCTATGGATATGACGCCAGAGGCGATACATCAACAGGCTAGAACTGCATTCGTGATAGAAAAGCCACTAACAGATGTGACCATTCCATTGATTTCCTATTATAGTGGACAGAAATTAAATCGAATGTTGAGGAAAAATTTAGGGGAAGGCACTATTGAAGATCAATGGGTTAACTTCTTTTGCGTATCTAGTAATTTATCCAAAGCTTGTGCTAATATTCATCGACGAGGTACTTTTTGGCGAGCCGTTCGAGCGAGTTTATCCATTCCTGGTGCGTTGCCCCCAGTTGTCTTGAATGGTGATTTATTAGTAGATGGTGCTTTGATGAATAATTTGCCGATTGATATTATGCAAGACATGGGCGTCGGTAAAATCATTGGAATTGACTTAAGCGAAGAAAAACAACATACCTTGAATTATGAGGAAATGCCTAGTTCCTTTCAGTTGCTAAAAAATAAATTTTCTTCCCGTAAAAAACGTTTGAAAGTACCTAGCTTAATGACGATTATTTCTAAATCTATTGTTTTGGCGAGTTATGAAAAAGCGAACTCGGTGGAACATATAGCAGATTGGTTTATCAAACCTCCAGTACAAGGCTTTAAAATTTTAGACTTTAATAATTTTGATAAAATTGCTGAATTGGGCTATCAACACACCGATGAATTGATGCGACATTCCCCAGAATTGAGTCAGCAGTTTAAGTAATGAATTATTTTTTTAGGGGTAATGAGTAGATAAGGTGAATGAGTTAATGAGAAGATAGTATCAAATTGGTGGATTATTTCAAAACTGGTCTTTTGATACAGTTTCAATTCCCATTATTCCTCATTCGTCTCATAATCTCATTAACTTATCACCCTTTTTACCAAGTACCGATTATTTGTGACCTAGTACTTAGGACGTTAAAAATAGAACAAAACATACATCAAAAATATGAACAAACTACACCTGTTTTTATTGGTTTTTATAATTAACCATGGATTGGTTTATGGGCAAAACGATTTTGTCAATCAATCCATTACCCTTGCTTTTCAACAAAATTTATCCCTCCAACAGAAAGTCTTACAATTACAGCAAAGTGAAGTAAAACTATCGGGATTACGTGCTAAAAAATTACCAACGCTTAATTTTCAAGCGCGATATTCTAGGGCATTTGGTGGTCGAACCTTTGATATTCCCGTTGGTGAATTACTGAATCCTGTTTTTCAAAACCTCAACTTACTCAATCAACAATTTGATCCAACGGGTGGCATTTTTCCAGATTACCCAATGGTCAATAATGAAGTCTTACCATTTCTAAGAGAAAGAGAACAAGATACACATGTTAGGCTGACGCTACCTATTTTAAATCCTGTATTGAATCAAGGCAAAGCATTGCAACAGCAAGTAGTCAATATGGAAGCGCAAAATCTAGCTTTGTCGAAGCAAGAATTGAGTTATGAGGTAAAAAAAACTTATTTTAACTATTTGAAAATTAAAGGCTTACAAAAAGTGATGGAGAATGCAGCGCAATTAGTGGAAGCCAATTTGAAAACTACTAAGAGTCTACATCAACACCATAAAGTAACGTTGGATAATGTCTATTTAGCAGAAGCAGAAGTTAAATCTATTGCGAAAGAATTAGCACTTATCACGCAAAAAGAAGCCACGGCAAAAGCTTATTTTAATACGCTTTTGAATCAACCTTATACAACCCCTATCCCTATGGCAACGCAATTAATGATGCCTATTGCAAATATGATGTCATTGGAAGAAGCCTTGGAAACTGCGAAAGAAAATAGAGCAGAAATGAGAAAAATGGACTTGGCAAAATCTATGACGGATCAACAATTGCAAGCAGAAAAAGCAACTTATTTACCACAACTAAATTTAGTAGGACAATACGGTATTCAAGGTGTTAATTATGGTGTTGGGGCAGATGATGATTATGCCATTGGCTCGTTGGTTTTGAGTTGGACAATTTTTGCAGGTGACAAAAAGCATAAATTAGAAGCAACGAAAATCAATCAAACCAAGATTGCCCAACAAAAAGAAATGTTGCAAAATAAATTGGAATTAGAAGTGATTGATGCTTTTTATGCTTTGGCTACGGCAAAAGAAAATCAAGCCTTAGTTGAAGCCCAAGCTGAAAGTGCCACAAAAGCTTATCAATTAATCCATAAAAAATTTGAACAAGGTCAAGCCAATTTAATCGAAATCACCAATGCTCGCACAAAATTAACCAATGCGGAAGAAGCAATTACATTAGCGACTTATGATTATTGGTTGCAAATGATTGCTTTTGAGAAGGCGATTGGGAAGTAGGATTCAATTTTCAATTTTCAATTTAGAATTTTCAATTTTCAAACTGGTAGTGTAGCCTTCAGGCTGTTCTGGATAAAGGTCTAATTGGAATTAATTAAATAATGTACGGTTTGAGAGAATCCGTTTTAACCGAAAAATCTGTAGGCGCAGAGCTTTTACTGGTAGTAAAAATGGATAGCCTTTTGCCTTGTGCCTGCCATTTTCGAGGCGAATTTCGACAATTTGGGCAACCACAAGGGATTGCCCCTACAGAATATCGAACCTAAAAAAGCGCACATTATTTTCTGAATCTCAATTAGACCTGCCGAATCTTAAAGGAAACTAAAGTCACACGCTGATTGCTTACCAAGCTAACCTAAAGGTCAGCATCCCAAACAGGATGAATCCTGTGCTACTAGTTTCCCAAACACCCCAATTAAAAAATAAAATAACTATGAGTAAGACCAATTATATCCTATTAAGCTACTGCTGCCTTTGCTGTTGCTTATGGAGTTGCAAAAGCAATTCAGATAATGCAATGACCTTAATGGAAACGGATAATAGCCCTGCTAAAACAGTCTACGCCGAAAAAGCGAAACCGATTAATTATCGAACAACCGTCTATAGCAGCGGCAAAATTTCTGCTAAAGAAGCCACAAAATTAAGTTTTAGAACGGGTGGACAGATTGACAAAATATATGTAAAATCAGGACAGAAGGTTAAAAAAGGGCAAGTACTAGCCACTTTGGATGCAGAGGCAGTTATGGTCGCCATGAACCAAGCCAATCTAAATGTAGACCAAGCCAGTATAGGTATCCAAAATATGGAATTGATGCTTAAAAAAGCGAAGAGAGATTATACCAATACGCTCGGACTGTATCAAGATAGTGTGGCTACCTTAGAACAATTACAAGACGCAGAATTACAAGTAGCTAGTTTTACCAATCAATTAGCTGTCGCCAACCAACAACAATTATTGAGTCAGCAGCAACAGAATGCCGTTCAACTTAATCAGGAGTACACTTCCATTTTAGCACCCGCTAATGGTACGATTCTACGGAAATTTGCCGCGAACCAAGAAACCGTTGGTGGTGGAACACCTATCTTTTTATTTGCAGGTCGTCAAAAGTCAAAAGCCATTAAGGTCAATATAACCGATAAAGATATTATTCATTTACAAATTGGAGATACGGCAAAAGTTTACTTTGACGCTTATGCCGAGGAGACCTTTTTAGGATTGGTACAAGAAATTGGTCAAATAGCAGATCCCATTTTAACCACCTTTGAAGTAGAAATTGGTTTACTTCCCAATAAATTAAAATTATTCGATGGTTTTATTGGACAAGTAGCGATTACAACGGGAAAAAGTCGCCCTTTAATCAGTATTCCTATAGACGCATTGGTGAGTGCCGATGGCAAAAAAGGGAAAGTCTTTACGTTGAAAAAAGGGAAAGTCAAAGCTACAGATATTGCTATTTTCAAAATTGAAAAAGAAGCTTTATTAGTAGAAAATGGCTTAGTAGCAGATCAAGCAGTTATCGTCTCAGGTACTGGAAATATTAACCCGAAGGAGACGGTGGTGGTGCGAGAATGAAGGGGGGGGAAATCATAAATCATAGTTCTTAAATCATAAATCATAAATCTGTCAGACTGAAACGAGGTAGTCTATCACGTAAAAACTCCTAAATTTTGGACACAGAGAACTCGGAGAAGGCACAGAGAATTGACCAAAAATGAACTTTGTGTCCTCTGTGTCTCCTTTGTGCCCTCTGTGTCCTTTTAGCGTGTTGAGAAATACCTGACATCTAAAATACCCCAATCATTTATTACCTACAAACAACACAAACGCTTAATAAAAAATGAATATACCAGAAGCGGCGATAAAATACAGATTATTTACTATCATGGGGATGGTTATCCTATGCTTTTTAGGCATTTCTTCCTTTCTGATCATGCCAAGGGCGGAAGATCCTGCGACCGATATGCCTTTAGTGGCAATGGCGATTATTTATCCAGGGGCAACGCCAATGGATATTGAGAAACAAGTAGTCGAAGTCATAGAATCGGCTTTGAATGAATTGGAAGAAGTAAAGGTCATCACTTCTAATATCAAAGAAAATGTGGCGATGATCTTAACGGAATTTGATTATGGCATTGATTCAGATGAGAAAAAGGAGAAAGTAGAGGCAGTCGTCAATGCTTTACGAGGGGAATTGCCTGACGACATTCAAGAAATTAAGATTCGGAAATATAGTACAACCGATGTGCGACCATTACAAATAGCGTTGGTGTCTGAAACAGCCCCTTATAAAGATTTATGGAAAGTAGGAACAGACTTAGAGAAGCGATTGAAGAAAATATCGGGCGTGCGCAGGGTAGAAGTAGTGGCTTGCCCACAAGAAGAAGTGCGGATAGCCTTGAGTCCCATCAAAATGTCAGAGCGAAATGTTGCTTTAGAAGATATTGAAAAAGCGATCAAAAGCACCAATGCCAATATACCGGGCGGAACGATAAAAGTATCTAATCGAGCATTTGATATTTTGACATCGGGAACTTATAGTGATTTGAACCAAATTCAAAATACCATCATCAAAAGCTACCAAGGTAAATTGGTGCATTTGAAAGACGTGGCGAAAGTATTTATGACCTATGAAGATAAGAAATGGACGGCGCGCTATAATGGAAAACCTTGTATTTTAATCAATTTACAGCAAAAGGACCAAGTTGATATTTATTCCGTAATAGAACCAGCGAAAGAATTAATGGCAAATATGGAATTGCCCAACGATATGGAATTAGCCATTATATACGATCAATCGAAAGAAGTCCAAAAACGAACCAATGGGTTTAAGGACAATTTGTTGCAGGGAATTTTATTGGTCGGTATCATTATCTTTCTAGTCTTAGGGGTTCGATCAGCTTCTTTAGTAATGGTTGCCATTCCTTTTTCGATGCTGACAGGTTTATGGGTCGTGTATTCGTCAGGATTTATTTTGGAACAAATGACCATCGCTGCTCTAATTGTTGCATTGGGTTTATTGGTAGATAACTCAATTGCCATTGTGGAAAACATTGAGCGATTTCTTCGGAAAGGATATAGCCCTAGAGAAGCGGCCATTAAAGGAACTCAACAATTAATTGCACCCGTAGCAAGTGCTACTCTGACCACTATTTTAGCCTTTTTACCGATTTTAGGCATTAATAGTACCACGGGGGCTTTTATTCGATCTTTGCCGATTACCGTCATTGCCACTTTAACTGCTTCTTTTTTAATAGCGATTACGGTGACACCTTTTTTTGCGACGCGTATTTTGAAAAAATCAACTACTACTATACCGACTACTACTTTTATCTTTAGGCAATTGCAGCGATTTGTAGATGGTACTTTTTCTAAAGCATTGGATTGGACGATGAAAAACCGACTCCTTTCGGTTGGCTTAACTTTAGCTTGTTTGGTGGGCGCATTAGCGCTTTTTCCAACGGTTGGTGTTACTTTTTTCCCAAAAGCAGAAAAACCTGTGTTTAGAATTCAAGTAGAATTGCCAGAAGGATTTAATCAAGATGCGACCATTGAAGTGGTGGAATATGTAGAATCGGTCTTAGAGAAACAACCAGAAGTAGATTATTTTGTAGCAAATATTGGTAGTAGTAATCCGAAGTTATACTATAATATGACCACAAAAACGTACTCCAATCGCTATTCGGATATTTTGGTTTTTACCAAAAGTTATGAGCCGAAAGCTTTTACTACTTTTTTAGATGGTTTGAGAAAGACTTTTGACAACCATCCAAAAGCACAAATCAGCATTACCGAATTTAGTCAAGGCCCAATAGTAGGAGCGCCGATAGGCATAGATATTACGGGAGAAAACTTAGATAAACTAAAGGAGTATGCACAGCAAGTGACCAAAAAAATGGAGAAAATTCCAGGCTTGATTAATATTCGCAACCCTTTGAAAATTGATAAAACGGACTTGTTTTTTGATATTAATAAAGAAAAGGCGCTGTTATTGGGCGTACCGATTCATACGATTGACCAAACGATTCGGAGTTTTGTACAGGGTCGAAATATTGGACAATTTCAAGACGATAAGGGCGCAGAATACGATATGGTCTTACGGATGGATTATAAAGAACAATTTCAAATAGCCGATTTTGAACAAATTTCTGTTCCTTCTATGAAAGGCTTTTTTGTGCCTTTAAAACAAATAGCAGATTTGGTCTTCAAACAAGCACCTAGTAATATTGCCCATACCGATTTTGAACGTTCTGTTTATATCGAAGCGGATGTGGCAACTGGGTATTTAGTAACCGATTTAGTAGAACAAATGCGACATCCTTTAGATTTTATCGAATGGAACGAAGGCTATCAATACCAATTTAAAGGAGAAGTGACCAATAAAAAAGAATCATTTGGTGGCATGGGTATTGCTGCGGGGTTGGCATTATTATTAATTCTAAGTGTGTTGATTATCCATTTTCAATCCTTTAGTCAACCAATAATTGTTTTTTCTGCGCTTCCTTTTGCTATCATTGGTGCTATTTTAGCTTTATTCCTCACAGGCATTCCTTTTTCTTTTATGGCTTTTATTGGCTTAACTAGTTTGATAGGGATTGCTATTAATAATTCTTTGGTCTTAGTCGATTATGCCAATGAACTACGAACGACGGGAAAAAATGTGGCGGATGCTATCAAAGAAGCCGCTAAAATTCGTTTTATTCCTATTTTTATGACTACACTAACGACTATCCTAGGGTTATTACCATTGACCTTAGCAGGTGGTTCGTTATGGGCACCCATGGGGTGGGTTATTATTGGTGGATTGATTTCTTCCACCTTTTTTGTCCTTTTAGTTGTCCCTATTTTATATCAATGGTTTACTCCCGAAGTTAATTAAATAAAGCCTAGGATTATCCAGCAACAGAAATGTTGCTGGATAATTTAGCTTCAAATTCAAATCATTTGAGTATATCACAAAACGGTAGTAAAGGTCTTTGACGGGAAAGCCTAAAGGCTTTGCTACCAATTAATATTAAGACATTCCAGCAATACCCACAATCAAAGCAATAATAACTAATTCTACGGCAATAGAAATCATGCCTTGTTTGCTTTTACCATCCGAAATTAGGCTGACAACCCGTCCTAAGATAACCAATCCCATAATGATAATTAAAGGAAATGCCCATTTTTCTACACCTTCATATAACATCATAAAGATAAAAACTGCCCCACCAATTAAAAGACCGCCAATATCTCCTCGTAGGTTACTTTTACCAATATTTTTATTGGCATCTATACCATGTTCTCGCATCATTTTATCAAGCCCAAACATCCATCGACCACCCAGAAATAATAATAATGCGCCAATTAAACCTAAGATTACTTTTAAAGCCATTAACATAATAAATCGTTTTTGTTTTGATGAATAAATAAAGTAGCTGGTAAGGTAAAAATTAATGGTTTATTTGCCTAACTAAACAAGGGTTAATTAATTATCTTTGGCTTTAGCTATCTTCCAGTAACTTCCCATCATTAATTCGACAAGTAATGGTGCTAGAAGATTTTACCTCAAAAATTAATAGAGGACTCTAAAACATCAAGTGACAGGAAGTCACTTGATGTTAGACAACTAACAATTATGGCAGATAATTTAAAAGAATTTAGACAACCCATGGTCACCGCAATCGGCATTATCCTAGGTTTTGTAATGGGTTTTTCCGCAGATTGGGCAACAGAAACGGTTGATGAAAGCACCAATGCCGATTATCTTGTCGGTTTGGGTTTAGCTATTGGCGTATTATTATTAATCACCGCGCTTTTTAGGATTCTAAATGCCAATTATCCTAAAGAAAATGCAAATATTTATTATCAGCGAACACTCTATATTTTCATAACAGGACTTGGTTTATCTTTTTTGGGAATTGCTTCAGGATTGGTACAAGCAGTATTACATTTCTAAATAAGCTTATTATAATACAGGGCATTTAGTGCATACACTTACCTGAAAAGCGGCGAAAAACAGGATATTATCGTTCTTAAAGCAAGTATTTGTATCAAAACTGACTGCTTATGCCATACCTAAAACTAATTTCCTGCCTATTGATAGTTGCATTATCTACTTCAATATTATTTGGGCAAACGAACCAACCTTTTAGCCTAATATTTTCTAACTACTATACCAATGATTTAAATACCGATGAATTTTATACAGGCAGCACGTTAGGGAGTTATGGAATTGCCGGGGAAATACGGTATCGTTTTATCAACGAAAAAGAACCTATTACCACCGAAATAGGTATTGTTTATCACCAACTAAATTTTAAACAACATGGAGATATTCCAGTCTCTGCCTATGAAAAAAATCGGTTTCATTTAGTCAGTCTTCCGCTTTATTTTATTGGTAAAATTGATCGAAATTTGGAAATCAATTTCTATTTGTCTTTAGAAATACCATTTTTAGCAAGTTCAAAGAATTATGATGGCTCAACTTTTTTAAGCAAGACTGTTGATAAAATTAACCCATTCCTTAATATTGGAGCAGGAACAGGCTTAGCAATACGCCATTACTTTCCTCTAAACAAAAATAACCGCTTTTTTCTGGAACTATTTTTCAAAAGACACGCTTTGTTTGCTGGATTAAATAGCAATGAAAATTTCTATCTAGACCGAATAAAGAAACCCTTTTCTATTGGGTTAAATATCGGTGTTCCTCTTTAATTATAAAATTAATCATGCCTTTAGTAATCAGACAAGAACAGCCTACAGATTATCCTATCGTCTTCCAACTTATCGAAGAAGCCTTTAAAACGATGAAATACAGTAGCGGCACAGAACAATTTATCGTCGAAAAACTTAGAAAATCCGATGCTTTTGTGCCTGAATTATCTTTAGTCGCTGAACAAGACAGAGAACTAGTCGGGCATATAATATTGACCAAAATTAAGATTGATAACGGGACAAAATTATTTGATGCCTTGACCTTAGGTCCTGTTTCAGTATGGACTAAATTACACGGGCAAGGTATTGGAAGTCAATTAGTTGAAGCAGTACATAAAATAGCCAAATCATTGGGTCATGAAATCATTATTCTATTAGGGCATAAAGATTATTATCCTCGTTTTGGTTACGAATTAACTAAGAAATATGGGATTGAATTACCCTTCGAGGCAGCTCCAGAAAATTGCATGGTGATTGGTCTAAATCCTAATAGTTTGGAAGGTGTGAGTGGAAAAGTTATTTATTCTAAGCCGTTTTTGGGGTAAGCGTCCGATTGGCAACTAATAACTAAGAGGTAAAAGGGTTTTCTTATAAATATCGATTCGAAGATACAATCCATAGCCGTCAGGTGGATAGTTCAAAAGAAATAAAAAAAGACTTTCTATTTTTGTGTATTCAACCACAACAAAAAAGAAAGTCTAATGTATTCAGAAAAAGAATACCAAGTAAAGATAAGACAATTAGGGAGAAAAGTCGAAAAACTAGAAGAAAAGAGAAGTATGGATAAGGAAACTTTGTCACAAGTAAGGTTATTGAATAAACGCCTGCGTCAACGAGAATCGGAATTAAAGGAGGGGCGGAATAACTGGAAAGGCAAATATAAACATAACCAACAGACAATCAAAAAGTTAAGGGTAGCATTAACTAAAGATGAAAAAGTGACACGTCATCATTATGGACGCTCGCTAATTAGCTTATGCGTACTACTTAGAGTAAAAGGTGGTTGCTCTTATCGAGGAGTTGTTCGAGTATTAAAAGTATTGCTACTATGTAATTTAATAGAGCAGCATAAACTACCTTGTGCAAATACGGTACAAAATTGGACATCAAAAGTAGGATTAGATACCCTGCAAGGAGCTGTTAATGAACCAATTAGTGAACAAGTAACGCTGATAGTAGATGAATGTATAAGAAAAGGAAAAGAGAAACAATTAATTGTTTTATTAGCCCCATTTGAAAAAGAGAAAGAAGAATCCTTAACGTTTCAAGACGTTCAAGTAGTTCATATGGAAGGCGCTAAAAGTTGGAAAGGTAAAGAGATAGAAAAGACCTTATCTTTTTTGAAGACAAGTCAAAAGGTAATAGTAAAAAATGTATTGAGTGATGAAGGCAAAAATTTAATTAATTTTTCCAACTTAAGTCAGCTAAGCCATATCCCTGATATTGCCCATGGAGTAGCGACTTGTTTGAAAAAAACTTTTTTAAAAGATGCGGACTATCAATCATTTATGAAGTTAGTGGCTACTTATATCTACAAAGGAGTTAATCAGGATTTTAGTTATTTATGTCCGCCAAAACTAGGTAAGAAAGCTCGTTTTATGAACCAAACGGCTATTGTAGATTGGGCAGAAATTTTAACCCATCGCATTAGTCAATTAGATAAAAAATCACTTACGTTTTTTGAACAATTACCGCAACATTCTTCTATGATTAAGCATTTATCGGCTTGTTTAGATATAGGCCAGCGGATTCAAGTTCCCTTGAAGAAACAAGGAGCAAATAAAAAAACATTAGCAACGGCTAAACAAATGATTGAGGTAGGTAAAAAACAGGAGGGGTATGTCAAGACATTTGTGAGTTATCTGGATAAATATATCAATTTATATGATGAATTTATAGACCAACATGATGTTAGAAATATTCATGTAAGTTCTGATATTATTGAAAGTCTGTTTGGTAAATATAAAAGTATCGCCAATCATTCTGCTTTAACAGGATTAACGAAATTAAATTTGGAATTAGTGATTTATTGCATAGATACAAATGAACTTTTAACGACGATTCCAACGGCTATAGAACGTATTTTTATGACCGACTTAGAACAATGGGTTAATGACCATTCTTCTGATAATCAATTGGTTAAAAGAAGAAATTTCTTTAAAAAAGAACCCGTTAAGGCAGAAGTTTCTACGTTTTTGAACTAACCAGCCGTCAGGCTAACGATTCAAAATCTGGATTTTTGCAAGCAAATTACGTTGAAAACGTAAGAAATATTGATTTTAAGATGCAATCTTAAAATATCGACATCATCGTAAATTACTGATTATCAATGATTATATTCTTAGCCTGACGGCTATGGATGCAATCTTAAAACCTCTACATCATCGTAAGTTTCTGACTATCAATGATTATATTCTTAGCTTGACGGCTAAGGATACAATCTTCGAATATCGGCTTCAGAGTCTAACTAAAACTCGTTGTCGATGGTCGAAGATTGCATCTTCGACCCAATATCATTCATGTTTTCAACATGATTTCCAGTAAAATTATTCTTTATAAGAAAACCCTTCTTCATTTATTCAATCCTTGTATTTAAACGGATTAAAACCCTACATTTGCCCCAAAATCAATCCATTATTACCCGTTAATCTGTTATATGAAATATATTTGCCTCTTTCTATTAAGTTGCCTAGGCTTATTTTCCTGCAAATCCCCTTTGCCAAAACAAGCTATTCATGTCTTACCAAAACCATTGCAACTTTTGCAAAAAGAAGGTACTTTAAGTTTAAAAAATGGCTTTGATATCAATGTTAAATCAGATGCCTTAAAGCCACTTGCTAAAATATTAAGAAAGGATTTTTATTTGCTAACAGGTATCAATAAGGTAGGTAATTCGGCAACCCCCTCCCCTGTTATTCAATTAGCGATTGATCGAACATTAACAAAAGAAACCTATACCTTAAGTATTGACCAACAAATCAAAATTATAGGTGGAAGTTATGCGGCAGTTGTCATGGGTACCACAACGCTTTTGCAGTTAATGGACGAAGCACAACAAGTGCCAAAAGTAGAAATATCAGATCAACCAGCCCATGCCTATCGTAGTTTAATGGTCGATATTGCTCGCTCCTGGCATGACATTTCCGTTTTAGAAGAACTCATTGTCCTTTGTCAATGGTATAAAATTAATTACCTCCACTTGCATTTAACGGACGACCAATCCATCACTTTTCCTTCTACCATTTACCCGAATTTGGCAACGGATGGTCGACAATACACTAAAAAGGAATTACAGGACTTAAACGAATTTGCTTATAAAAGAGGCGTTGTTTTAATCCCCGAAATTGATGTCCCAGGACATTCGAGTGAGTTTATTAAAAATATGCCCGAGTTGTTTGGTATTAAAGAGGTAAGCAAAAATCCTTATACCATTAATATTGGAAAAGAAGCGACTTATCAGGCATTGGATAATTTATTGGGAGAAATTGCGGCTGTTTTCACCCATTCTCTTTATATCCATATTGGTGGTGACGAAGCTTTTTTTGACGGGATAGAGGATGATCCAGATGTGATGGCCTATATGGAAGTCAATCAGATTCCAACAATCAAAGAATTATTTCGTCATTTTATCGTCCGTTTAAATACGATGGTCAAACAAAAAGGTAAACAAACCTTAGTTTGGGCGGGCTTTAGCCCAGAAGGAACGATTGAAATTCCTAAAGATGTGATTGTCGTCTCTTGGGAGCCTCAATATTATGCCCCAGAACAATTAGAAAAAGATGGATATCAAATCATCAATGCTTCTTGGAAACCTTTGTATGTGGTGAATAATAGAAAGTGGACAATGGAGTATATTTATGAACAATGGAATGTACGTCGTTGGGAAAATTGGGCCAATGTTGGCGATTTTATAGGACAAGAATTAACCACTACGGATAATATTTTAGGCGCTTCTATCTGTGCGTGGGAACAACGGCCCTGGAATGAATTACATCGACTTCGAGAACGAATTCCTGCCATGAATGCTCATTTATGGGGCAGTCCAATGGATAATTTAGCCGATTTTAAACAACAATTAGCTATAACGGATGCCAAGCTTAGTAAACTCTTACAACCTTTTTCCATTCATGTCAAAGGCTTAAAATTTCCAGATTGGCCAGCAGGTAATTATAACGAACATTTATGGTTTGACGCTGTGTTACAAGTGACTTTACAAACAGAGTTAGATGGAATAATCATCAAATATACTACTACCGATAAAATTCCAACCGCTACTGCAACGACTTACACCCAACCGCTACGCATTGATAAAACAAGTACCCTAACCTTTGCTGCTTTTAATGCCGACGATAAAATAGTAGGCTATCCAATTACCAAAAAATATTACCATCAGCCCTTAACCGCTATCAAGGATAAATTAGTCAAAGATTTACCACCCAATAGTTGGGAAAAACATCGTTTCGCAAAGGAATTAACCATCCAACTGAGGAGTCCTCATCCAGATGGGGTTATCCGATATACTTTAAATGGGGCTACTGTTAAAGACGCTTCCACCATTTATAGTGAACCTATTAAAGTGACTAAAACGACGCATGTGAATGCGCAATTATTCGATGCAACAGGCGCAAAAATTGGTTCCCCACTAAGAGAAAGCTACTATTTGCTAAAAAATCTACCAAGTTTAACCACTAATAAGCCGACGACTGCTTCCAATGAACATATTCGCCCAAATGTAGGCCAAGCAGCAACAAATGGCAGAGTAACCCTTTGGGAACAATGGGGCGACCATAATAATGGCAATAATTGGATACAAGTTGATTTAGAAAAAATAGAAACCGTTAAACAGTTTAAAATTTATACTTTTTGGGATAATTATCGCTATTATCAATACACTATTGAGGGGTCTATTGATGGCGAAAATTGGACAACTTTAGTAGACTTTAGTGAGAATACAAAACTAGCGACTATTTACGGGGAAACACATGATATTGAACCAACGGAAGTTCGGTATTTAAAGTTGAATATGTTGTATAATAGTGCGAATCCGGGGTTGCATGTGGTAGAATTTTCTGCTTATTAAAACTATCTATTTAATAGTATGCTTTGGAGGATGGAACCCCATCATGATAAAGGCTTCTCTCCTTCGTACTAATCGTTCTCTGTTCAATTTTAAGGCAATTATAGTTGCTCGACCAATATCAGTTAATCAGTTAGTCCTACTATTTTCGTAAGGCTATTATCCCAGACAAAATGATTAATCCATTCTTGTTTTCGAGGATGAAACAATCGAACTTTTTTACCATTTAACGGGTCTATACCATAAAGTTTATTATACTTATGATTATTACAACCAGGACAACCTAAAGCAAGATTGTCTAAATTATCATCTCCTTCTTTACTTTGTGGAATAATATGCTCTATATAAAAACGGTGAGTTGCCCATTCATCAGAACTCTGACAATATTCACAACAGCTTTTTGCTCTATCATGAACTTGTTTCTTTTTCTTTTCTGAAATTTTACTTCTAGGCATTCTTTTGGGGCGTGAATTTTAAGCTCGCCATTAATTTGGCTGGAGAAATCCCTCTTATCTGGGAAAGCGTAAAAATAGCTTGTGCTTTATCTGCTTCAATTTTCTCTATTGAGTCAATAATATTAGCCAATTCACTATGCTCCTTATCTGTTAAGGTAGCATCTAATCTTTTTTGTGTTAATCGCTCATATTTCACTTGTTTTGTTTTGGATAATTTCTTAGTTATCTTCTTAACTAATTGAGTCTCTAACTTTGGTAATTGGGTAATTTGTTGCTTTACACGTAGTGTTAATAATTTTTTAATAATTTTATCTAGATCACTCTCTTTTAATTGGTCAATACTATTAATAAAGTCATTTATTGAAATTTCAGATTTTATTTGAATGCTCCCCATATTTAAATTAAATTTTTTGTTGAGATAGTTAAATTAAACATTCTATATCAAAATTCAAATTTTTATCCTTTAAATAAGGAGATTCCTTCTATGAAAAGGAAAAAATTTCCAAAATTAGCCTTACAGATAAGCCCTATCTTTTCAAAACAACACCTACTCTTTTATATCTTATCTAACTACTACTAAAGATTTTACGCCTAATTCCGTTAGTCCATTCGCTATGACTTTTACAAAATAAATGCCTTCTGCCAAGGTACTCACATTCAATTCGTAAGTCGTCTGATTCGCTGCTTCATTTGTTTCTTGCACTACCCTACCCTTCGCATCTATAATTTGAATTTGCAAATCGCCTTTAATCACGCCATTAACCTTTAAAGTGGTAAAATCCGCTACTCGATTAGGGTATAATTGCAAACTAGAAGTAGTACCATCCAGTTCATTCGTCGAAGTACTTAAGGTAAAATCTGGGGAAGCGTAGACTTCTTTTCCACCCAATAAAGTCAATAGGACATTGGTATTCCGAATCTGATTTTTTTCCACCGAAAAAATATCTCTATCGACTATAATCAAATCTGCCCATTTACCTACTTCCAAACTGCCTGTTTTGTCCTCTTGTCGCATTACATAAGCTGCATTTATGGTATAAGCTCTTACTGCCGCTTCAACCGATGGTAATTCTTGTGGCGCTCTAGTCACCGCATTTTGAATCCCAAGAAAAGGGTTTAGTTCACTTACATCCCAATCACTACTTAAAGTCAATCGAGCATTTGCTTCGTGAAAAGATTTGATAGGATATAAATTATCTATGCGTTCTTCCCCGATTAAAAATTCTGCTTCTTCCCAATTGGCTGGTTGGGTAAATTCACCCGCTACTTGTACATCAGGCACTACATTTAAAGCCGTAAATCTAGGAATATCAGCAGGTCGAACAATCTCACAATGCGTAATTCGATGTCTGGCACCAATATCACCATTTGCCGTTCTAGCCGTTTGAATCGCATCCAAAGATTCTGAAATACCTCTATCTCCAATAGCATGAATAAAGAAGTCGAATCCTTCTTTTTCCATCGTGGCAATAAAAGTTTTTAATCGGGCTCCCGAAAAATAAGTTAAGCCCTTATCAAAAGGCAAGCCCAAATGATCATGATAAGGTTCGTGTAGTGCAGCCGTTGCATTAATCGTAATGCCATCGCTATATAATTTTATCTGCGTCGCTCTTAATAAATCATCCCCATCGTCATGCAATTCTTTTAAAGCATCGATTAACTCTTCATCCGAATCATCCGGATACGCCCATAAACCCATAACAACTCTAGCAGTTAATTTTCCTTCTTCTCTCGCTTGATACCAAGCATCTTGCATATTTCGTTTCCAATAAGTCCGTCCATCAACCATTGAAGTAATACCATTTTGTGCCAATTGTGGCAAGCCGTATTCGATTAAGCCTGCATAATTTCCTTCTTCAATGGTAGCATTCGTCTTAAAGGCTTGTGCCAACACTTCATCACCTGCATTATCCAATAAAATACCATTTGGTTTGCCCGAAAAAGCATCTTTTAAAATATGACCACCAATAGGGTCTTCTGTATTACCATCAAATCCAATTTTTTCTAAACCTTTAGTATTAATCCAAACAGAATGGGAAGTCTTTTCTAAAATAGCAATCGGTTGATCAGGAAAAATTTCATCCAACATTTCAGCAGGAGAACGTTCTGCAGCTAATAAAGTCAATAAAGAATGCCCTGAGGCCACCAACCAACCATTGGAATTTGGCTGCAAGCCACAATCAAATAACACATCTAAATAATTTTCTGGATCCGCTTCATTATCATCTAAAACGCATTCGCCCCAAGAATTGGCACTTGCTTCCAAGGCGTGAACATGGACATCGTGGATCCCTGGTAACATTACCCCACCATCCAAATCTAAAAATTCGGTATTATCGCCAATAAAAGCATCGATACCTTCATCATTTCCTACATAAATAATAGTACCATCTTTAATGGCTATGGCTTGGGCAAAATCGTCGTTGGCATTCGCCGTATATATTTTGCCGTTGAAATAGGCTTGGTCTGCCGTTTGAGCAGTAGTACAAGAGGTAATACAGACAAATAATGCTAATATCAACCAAGAATGTCTCATAACTTTGTGTTTTTAATTGTCCTAAAAGATACTACAAAGGAAAGTAAATTATTAAATATACTGTCTTATTTTTCCTCTAATCGACCAAAATAAGGAAAGAATATATATTTTATAGTCCTCAAAATTATTATATGGACATTCCATTCTCTGCTTTAAAAAAGCAACTATCCGCTGAATTTCCGCACTAAAAGTTCTAGAGGTAATCCACCTTAACCCCTTAAATAAACGCTATCCTTTCAGATTTAACATATCAGCAATTATCTATCTATGGGCATAACTACCATTTGGAATATCTTTTTTATTTCCACATTATCACAAGCCATTTTTATCATTTTCATTCTATTTGCTAAGTTTTTCCAAAATAAGCAATTACCAATATTAGTTTTAAGTATCTTCATTGCCATATTCAGTTTCATTTTATTAAATAACTTGGTTTATTGGAATCAATTACAAGCGGCTTACCCACATTTCCTTTTTTCTACGGTTTCTATTAGGTTTCTACTCCCGCCTCTATTTTTTATCTACTGTGCATTTTTTATCAAGTCCAATTTCAAATTAAAATTTATGGATGTTTTACATCTAATCCCTTTCCTAATAGTTACCTTAATCTATTTTCCCTTTTTAGCACAAACGGGCGCAGAGAAATTAGCCGCTATAGTCAATTTTGGGTATAATGAATCCAAACAATTTCTATGGATAGTTGGCTTAATAAGATGGTCTTATGTCCTACAACTAATAGCCTATCCCATCATAATTTATCAGCAAATTTTTAAATGTATTAAACAACCAACACATCCAATTAATCCCGCTAGACACCGACAATTTAAGTGGTTATTACTTCTGAATAGTCTTTTTCTAATATATGGAGGGTTGATGCTCTTATATTTTCTATTAGTGGATTGGAATATAGGAGGGATTGAAAAAGATTTTTACATTTCTGCAATCATGTGCTTCGCCATTTATAGTATTAGTTATGTAGGGATGATGAATCCCGATTTATTAAATGACGTAACATTTATCAATAAAATTAAGGTTTCAAAATATGCCCATAGTAGAATAAGGGAGACCGAGGCGCATAGAATCATTGGTTTATTAGAGTTTCAAATGAAACAACAACAACTTTTTTTAAATCACGATTTAAATCTTCAACAAGTTGCCACAACCCTCCAAATATCTAGGCATTTAATTTCTCAAGCTTTAAATTCCATATTAAACAAGTCCTTTCATCAATATGTCAATGAATATCGAATTACACATGCTATTCATTTATTAAGAACAAAAAAAGCAGGCCATAATTTGAAAACAATCATGTATGCTTCCGGCTTCAATAATCGAGCTTCTTTTAATAATAATTTTAAAAAACTAACAGGTATGACGGCTACTGAATTTTTGAAAAAAGAAATGATTGGTTGAAAAACAGTCAAAAAATCGGTCAAACTTGTCAAATTCAATCGGATTTTACACCTGAATCAAACGAAACGGCTATGATTGCATCTCTTTCTTTAATTCACTAAAACAAAAGATATGAAATCATTCTACTGTTTATTTTGGTTATTTTTATTTTGTATACCCCTTTTAACAAGTGCTCAAAAAATTTCAACCTTGGCTACAGTTACGGCTAATGGCGGTGTAACCGTAGGTGCTGACGGTATGATTTATGCAGCTCATTTTGGTCCTTTGCCACCCAACCCAAGTATCGGCAAAAGTATATTTAAAATTACCCCTGAAGGTGATGTTGACCTCTTTGTAAGCAATGCTTTAAATGTGGGTACTGGCAATGATCTAGACGCTGATGGCTTTTTATATCAAGCCAATCTTGCCACTAATACTATTTTTAAAATCAATCCCCAAGGAGTAATCGTAGACAATAGTTTTGGAAGCATGCCTATCCCCAGCCCAGTAGGCGTTCATGTACACACTAATGGAACGGTATTCGTCGCAGCTTGTGGAGATAATAATATTTATCAAATTACACCTGACGGCACTACTTCCGTTTTTGCTAGTGGTGGTTTTAATTGCGCTAATGGCATAACTTCGGATTTCATCAATTTGTACGTAACCAATTTTAATGACGGTTTTGTCACAAAAATTACCCCAGATGGTGAACGAACAACCGTGGGAGATACTGGTTTTGGCAATGGACATATAGCCTATCGCTCCGTTGACAAAATGCTTTACATTGCTAGTTATACGGGTAATAGAATTTTCAGAATGGACTTGGATGGCAATGTAAGTGTATTTGCAGGGAATGGTCAACAAGGAACAAATGACTCAGATAATCTTTTGCAAGCTACTTTTACCCGGCCGAATGGGATTAATTTTAACCGAACTTTTTGTAGTCTATACATTACACAAGATGAAAATGTGATTAGAGAAATCAAGTTTTTTGATGGACGCTGTGACCCGCCAACAAGTGTAAAAGATTTACAAAAGGCGACTAATATCCGCATCTTTCCAAATCCTACATCAGGAAACTTATTGCTCAAAAACCCAGACAACTTATCTATTGTCAATTTAGACATATTCGATAACTTGGGTAGACAAGTATTAACTGCTCAAAAAATTAACGATCAATTAGATATTTCGACTTTATCAAAAGGGCTATTTCTGTTAGTTTTAACCACAGCAGATCAACAACAATATAGAGAGAAATTAATCATAAAATAGTCGGAAACTGCATGATGTATAGGGCTAGAATTTCGATTCTAGTCCTTATATCAATCTTTTTTGACCTGTTAGATTTAAATTCCTCAAATATTTTTTTTTCAAGAAATAAAATAGTCCAAAAACGGGTAAAATTTCTAGAAGATTTTTTAATGCAGTCGGAAACCAGATAGAACTAGGAACTTCCAAATTTTGACTTTCCAAATAAACTACATACCCATTCCATTGAATCCATCCCAGAATAGTAGCAATTAAAAAGCCTAATAAAAACCAGTAAAAAGCCCTTGGAATTTTTGGAAAAAAAGAATGTAAGTATAAGCTTACTATATCTGCCATCCAAATTATAAAGAAGGCACTTAATATCAATAAAATAATGGTTAATGGCGAATATACTAAGTAAATTATTAGAGGGTAATATTCTGCTGGATATACTTGCCTATAAAGGGTAAAATTTATTCCTTCTTCATAATGGATTAATGATAAAGATTTTTTGGCAACTCTTTGTAAATTAGGGTCAAAATAAATGGGTCTATCAATAATTTTTTTAATCCACTCTGAATCAATAATATTTTCATTATAACTTGGATTACCTCTTAGTACAAAAACTGAATCTGACTTTGGGCTTCCTGCAATCTTAAAAAATTTGACAACCTTTTGGGTTTTATCTTTTAAGATATATAAATCACCAATTTGAATTGTCCTAAAGGAACTATTCGTTTGTTCGATTAACCGTGGTTCATCAAAATGTTGACTGTTTGTATATATCGTACTTATACCAATTAATACTCCCAGTAATAATATCCAATAAATAGTTTCCCTTTTCATACCCTCAAATTTAAACGGTTTTCCAATTTTTTTATCAAGCACAAAGAAATAGGCGTTCAACCAATAAAACTATTAATTTCCGATGAACCCGTTTTATTTAGGTTAAACCAAGTAATGTTTAGGGAGTAATTTTTTTGCTATCATCTATTTGTTCCCAATTCTCGTTTGCTTAAGGAGTAAAATTTACTTCAAAAAGTATAGTGTCTTTCTTTGTAGTATAGTTTGGTACCTCTATTTACTCTTCTTCGTCGAGTGTTTTGGGTAAAATATTTTCCAGAGGAAATAAAAATAGAGGTATCAGATTGAAAATCCTAACCAGCAACCTTTGAAAACAGAGTTTTACAGCTCTTCCCTAAAAGGGGTATTTTTTTAGGCTCTCCTTAGTCTCGTAGAGACGAAATATAGGTAAAAGAATAATGATCAGGCATCATATTCAATTCTCAGAGTCTCATAGAGACGGCATTTCCAATGCCATTTTACGAAAAATAAGGTCATTAAATCTCCCCTTATAAAGAAATGTTGCCATAGGTAATTTGAATTTATTGGACTTACAATTTTCCGATATTATAACAAACCAAGGCTAGAACTATTTGATTATCCTCCATATTATCTCAAATTACGAACACAAATAGGAAATTCTTTATTCCTTTTGATTGCCCTTATTTAAAATCTTATTCTAAAGGTTTAAAAATATAACGCTCATCAAAATCTACCTCAAAATCCACTAACATTTTTAAATACTCTTCTTGGAAACTTATCTTCCGATGATGTACTTCTTGATTTACTATATATTTAATAACACCAGGTACCTGTGAACGACTTTGAGAGAATGCGGCATATCCTTGTTGCCAACTAAATTTGGTACTCAAAAAGCCTTTTTGATTTATCCACCTAGATGAACTTTCTTTTACCTCTGCTATTAAATCAGAAAGTCTTGTTTGGGGCGCATTCCAAAAAATATATGTACATGATCTTCGACTCCATTCACTCGCAACATTTTATGTCCATAACTTTGAAGCACACCTGTAATATAAGAATATAATTCATCTCTCCATTCTTTTTTAATTACTGCATCTCTATATTTCACGACAAGAACTGCATGAATATGAATTTGAGTATATGTATTTGACATAGTTAGTTTATTTAAAATATTTGACTAATCAATTTTGTTCAATTTGAATGCCGTCTCTACGAGACTCTAAAAGTTTTAATCTAAGAAGGTAGGTGTTACCTATATACTGTCTCTACGAGACTCAACTTCGGGTTATCTTCTACCCTCAAGTCTCGTAGGAATCGAATTTATCATTATAGTTTAATAATTAAGCATAATGATTTTACATTAGCATAAAGTTAAGTTTACGAAAAAACAATCGGCATTGCCGATGCTATATTTCCATCCAATCGCTTCAATCGAGCAGTAATAGCCCCACGTTTTCGACCTAAAATACCTGCGATGTAACTAACCGTTTTATCGGCGGCTTGTAATTGAACTAGCTCTTTTTCTTCTGCTTCTGTCCAAGGTTGATATGCTTTAGGGTGCGTTTCTCTAATTTTTGCAACAGAATAGGCTTTGATAGAGGGAATCGTTACAGATTTAGTTAGACTACCTTTAACCTGCTTAGCAATAGGTTTGTTATTAGCTACTTCCGTTTGACTAATTATATTAGGTGACGGATCAACAGTAGGAAAAATATTATGATCATAACAAAAGTCATCAATTAGTGCCATCAATGCCTTACCAAAAGTCTTGAATTTGACTAAACCAAATCCTGGGATATTTAGCAATTCTTTTTTAGTCGTAGGCAATTGATTTGCCATGGTTATCATCGATTTGGTGGAAATGACATCTACTAATTTTCTTTTTAATTCGGCTGCTTTGGCATTTCGCCAATAAAAAAGGGCTTTATAGAGTTCGGGGTATTTGACCTCTCTAGGAATTTTTAAAGGCGCATTCTTTTTGGCCTTTTTATATACATGTTCAAAATCTACATTGGCAGTCGATTTAGTAAGTAAATATTGTTGGGTTATAAATCCATTTTTTTCTATGGCTAAAAAACAACGATGCTTAACAAATAAGGTTCTTTCTAGGTTTTTCAATGCTGTTTCGACGGCGTTTTTAAGGTCTTGATTATCAGTCAAAACAGGAATGGCTCGAAGATCGACTAATAGTTCATTTTTGATTTTTAGCGTAAAATATTTCGCCGCTTTTTTAATACGATTTATTAGTACCTCATTTTGCTCTGGTAAAGAGGCTTCTGTAAAATAATCGGTTAAAATGGGTTCAAATTTGGCAGCTGTGGCAAGTAATAGGGCATCCACTTTTACTTCCCAAGCAATAACTTGTTTCCAAGCGCCTTCAGTCAATTTATCTTGATGTGCAAGGTATAAATCCATGACCTCATTTAGGCATAATCGAGTGGTTCTAAAATTAAACAATTCTTGAATTAAATCTTCTTGGTAGGTCCTCTTAGCCCTCAACAAATGATTCGCATCGGGTTTATTTTGCTCTGCTTCTTTAGAATAATCTTTAACTAAAGTATCCGTTTTGACACTTCCATAACCAATGGGTGTCCGCAAAACAATACCTTCAAAACTTTTGCAACGACTTAAAGCAACATATACTTGACCATGCGTAAAGGCATTTTGAGCATCAATAATTGCTTTATCAAAGGTTAAACCTTGGCTTTTATGAATGGTAATTGCCCAAGCCAACTTTAGTGGATATTGAATAAACAACCCTTTTTCTTCTTCTTGAATCACCCCTGTTTGTTCTTCTAGGCTATATCGCATATTTTTCCATTCGACAGGTCCAACGCAAATAGCATCGTTTTCATTAGGACATTTTACATAGATTTTATTGTCTGTAATCTCAGTAATTTTACCAATTTTACCGTTATAATATCGTTTCTCCACATCATTTTTAATAAATAAAACTTGTGCACCGATTTTAAAAGTCAACAATTCTTCAGTCGGGAAAGTCTTTTCTGGAAAGTCTCCTTTTATTTTAGCTTTAAATTGATAGTTACTACCTTTTAAGTCTCTTAATTCGGCTTCGTTAATGGCTTGTGCCGTTCTATTTAAAGCAGTCAGCGTAATATACCCTGCATGCTTGGGCGCTTGAAAATTGGGAATATATCGACTATTTAAAGCCTTCAATACAGCCGTATTTAATTGGTTATCTCGAACATTATTTAGTAAGTCTATAAAAGTGCTATCCGATTGGCGATAAATATGGGTGAGTTGGATGGTAATTGGTAAAGTACTTTTCCAAGCATTACTATCAAAAAAATAAGGCGATTGATAATGTTTTTTGAGTAATTTCCAATCTTCATCAGTTGTTACGGGTGACAATTGATGCAAATCACCAATCATTAATAGTTGAACACCACCAAAAGGTTTTTTATAATCTTTGTATCGGCGCAGTACATCATCTATCGCATCTAATAAATCCGCGCGAACCATACTAATTTCATCAATAATCAATAAATCTAAGCACTTAATTAGACTAATTTTCTTCTTAGTAAATTTACGTTGTCGGTTGATATCTTGCTTCATACCAGGCACATAAGGGCCAAAAGGAATTTGAAAGAGCGAATGAATGGTTACGCCTTTCGCATTAATCGCTGCAATGCCTGTTGGTGCAACAATCGCCATTTTTTTAATACTTTCTCTTTTAATTCGATGCAAAAAAGTGGTCTTCCCTGTTCCTGCTTTTCCAGTTAAAAAAACATTCTGATGGGTGTTTTGAACATAGTCAAAAGCTTGTTCTAATTGAGAATTGCTTGTGTAAGTCATCTGTGACAGTTATTTTTATTTTGATGGAGGTCTGAATAGATTTCTAGAAAAAATCAATCCTACATTCCTTTCAAAATGTGAAATAATACTGTCCAAAATTTGTGGATAAATTTTAAGTCGAGACAAATATAAAAAGCAAAACAATAAAAACAAAATGTTTTTAAAATTTATTTTACATAAAAATTTTGTTTACATTTAACAACAGGATGCTTATTGCTAACTATCTTTTCAATAATGTCAAAAAAGTGAAGGTTTTCGACTAATTTGTGCTAGTCTTTCTCCTTAAAATAGTAGAAATTACCTCTTTTACGAACAATCAGTTATCAAGTAATAACAGCAAATTGTTGTATTACATAATAATTGCTACCTAAAAATTAATTTATCAGCATGAAAAACTTACGAGCCATATTAATAGAGGATGAACCATCAGGAATGGAAAATCTACGTTGGAAGTTACAACAAGAATGCCCAGAAATAGAGATCGTCGCAGAATGTATGAATGGAAAAGATGCCATTCGAGCCATTCGACGATTTTTGCCTGATGTATTATTTTTGGATATTCTTTTAGGAGATATGACTGGTTTTGATGTATTAAAAGCCATTCGACATCCATCTTTCGAGGTTATTTTTACAACTAGTTACGATGAGTATGCCTTGCAAGCGATTAAAAATAGTGCCGTTGATTATCTATTAAAGCCTATTGACATTGATGAATTATTGGAAGCCGTAGCAAAAGTTCGCACCAAATTTATCCAATTGGGGAAAACGGAAACACCGACTAGCATTCCTTCTACTATTGGCTTCCCAATTGCCACTGGGCAGCAATTTATAAAATTAGCAGATGTCGTTTATGCCGAAGCCAAAGACAATGTGGCTAGTCTTTTTTTGACTGATAAAAAGGAAGTGAAATTAACAAAGTCTTTAGGTTGGTTAGAAGAGCATTTAGCCGAATATGGTTTTTGCAGAGTACACCACTCCTACATTATCAACTTTGCCCACCTCAAAGAATATATTCGGAACGAAGGTGGCTATGTAGTGATGAGTAGCGGCAAGGCGCTTAGTATTTCTAGACGAAGAAAAGATGCTTTTTTAAATAGTCTGGAGGGGTATAATATTGCGTAAGTGAAAGCCTAAAAATAAATTGAGCCAGTATAATTGTTTAATTCAAAATGTAAAAGGTAAAATTCCAAATTTAAAAGTATCGAAAAAGCCTAATCAACGAGCTAAACACGGTAGACGGTCTACCATTCGCAATAATTCTAAACACTAATCAATACAAAAAATGACCGCCTAATAACATATTAGACGATCCTTATGATAAAGTCATTTGCAAATCCATCTGTTCTCGTTGGCTTTTAGGAGATGTTTCAATTTTAAGGAGTCCGCAATAACCCTTCGTTCAATTCTTATTAGAATAAGTGCAAGCAAATTTCAAATTATTCAATAATTAATTGACGACTTTGTCTTCGTTTCATCCTGTTTCCAATCGTCATATATTTCTGAACATATCGTTTAGCCAATAAGATAAGATTTTTAAGGCTAGCAGGTGCAATGGTAATCAAACCATGCCCTTCTTCATGTCGAGCATTAACACTAGCAAAAAATTGGATGTCTTTATCTTCTCTATACTTCGTTTGCACTTCCGTCGTAAAATCATTGACGAATTTAAAATGTTTGTAAACCGTCCCTAAAATAGGATTATAGTCCTTACCATATCGGGTTGTTCCAATAAAATCTATCACCTCTTTTACTTGATAAGGTGTTGTTTGCTGGTAGCTTGGGTAAAATTCGGTTAAGGTTTTTGCAAAAACCAAATAAGATTTATAAGTCAATGCATCTGCCCAAAAATAAGTCTGTCCAAATAAAAAATCTTTCCAAAACAATCGAAATAGCTTAACTCCGGTAATCGGAATCAATGATTTTCCTCGATGAGCTCGATCAATCATAACTTGACCAAAACGCAGCAGTAAACAATTACGCCCGCCTAACTCTTGCCGAACTGCTTCAATACAAATAAAGCCGATGATTTTGTCTGCTTGTTTATAAAAAGAAATGTAATTACTAGTTTTCAATTTTTTGATAAACGTCTCATAATCACAATGGTAACAATTTTGATAAAGCGTCCACATTTCATAAATAGTAGCCGCTCGTAATTCATTTTTCTGAATGGTGACGGTTATTTTCTTTTGATTAGGAATCATGGTATTGAAATTTCTGAGGTTTTTAAATGATTCATAGACATAGGAATGATTGTTGACGACTTGTCAATATCCTATCAAAAAAACTAATTAGTGAGTAAATTAAAAGAGATGGAGGCTTAGCCAAAAGTAGCTTTTCGCAAACTACTTGGTGTTTGCCCAAAAGCTTCAGAAAAAGCTCGGCTAAAATAATTAGGGTCATTAAATCCTACTTCGTAAGCAATTTCGGAGATATTCAAATCATCATCACTTTCTATTAGATCTTTTGCCTTTCGCAACCTGTACAATCGCAAATAAGAAGCAAACCCTTGATTCGTCAATGCTTTTAGTCTTCGGAATAATTGTGTTTCACTCATATTCATCATATCCGCTAATTGCCTTGCTCTAAAACCATCATCTTGGTAGTATCTTTCCACCAAATCTTGAAAGTTGCGTAGGAAAGAAGGTTGTTTCTTCGTTCTTTCACCTGTTGTTGTGTTTCTAGAAGTAGGATAGAACACTACCTGTACGCCAGTATTGTTTTGTGTAAAATTTGTTATTTGGTAAGTATCTAAATTTTCTGAGGAAAAGTTCATAGCTACATTATTTATTAGGATGAAAAAATGATTCGTTTCTCTAGTTGATGAATCAAAGGTAGGAGCACATGCCATTTTTATAAATAGGCTACTGGTAAGTACACGAAATGAAACAGTAATGTGCAAGAAATAGCGAGTAGGTGGTAAATCGTCAATTTATAGTAATTCCCCAAAACAAGCGTTCACTAAATTTTAGAATAGTATGGCTCATCAAAATAATCCTAGAAGAATCTTCCTCAAAAAATGCAGCCTATCTTCTATTCCGTTTTTAGCACCAACTATTGGGCTAAATGGAATGCCTGCATTCGAAAATCAATACAAAAAAGAGGTGCCCATCAATTTTGTGTATGATGGATTAGGATTTTCGCCTACTCAATATCTTAATAAATTTGTCGAAATTAATCAGACTCAGCCGATTGAACCTAACTTTTATGGAAATGGCGGGACGACCACCTTATTAGAAGCTGAATTTGCCAAATTAACAGGAAAAGAAAAAGCCATTTACTTACCTTCGGGCACAATGGCGAATCAATTGGCGATTAAATTACTCAATGAACATAATACTAAGATGATCAATAATAATCGGTATTTCCTGCTCCAAATCCATTGTCAAAAATCACTAAAGCTTATTTACAATAATCAGTCACAAAAAAGATAATTATATGAGTAAACAAATCTTCAAAATAAGCATCGCGTTAATGGCTATCATATTCACTTTACTATTTTGTGTAATAGTCGTTCCTCCATTAATAGAAAATCCTGATATTATAGGTGCATTTGCCGCAGGTTTTGTTAATCCCTATGCTTCAGGTTATTCGGCAGATGTATTTTGCTGTTGGGCAATTCTAGCCATTTGGGTTATTTATGAAGCGCCCAAAGTAAAGTATGGATGGGTTTGTTTATTGCTAGGCATTATTCCTGGAGTAGCGGTTGGATTTGCTTTATATCTGCTGTTGCGAATGAAACAACTAAATACTAATGTTGAATAATAGATGGAAGGACTCAATCAAAATTCTATCTCAGCAATTTTTTCTCCAAGAAACTCTGTGAATAACTATACTTAAAAGATTATTACACAAAGCTACGCAGAGAAAAAAACAAAGGTACACAGAGAAAAAGGTAAGCAAATTTCCTTGTTAACCTTAATCAATCAACTATAAATCGTCGATTAACAACCCTTTCAGCAGACATTACTTGTAAAACATACATGCCTTTTGCCAAACTTGACGTATTCAATTGAGTAGTAGTAGCTCCCCTTTTTGTCAATACCAATCGACCATTTAGATCAAAAATAGTTAGGCTTACTTGTTGAGTAAAATCACTTGGTAGTTTAATATTTAATACATCCGAAGTTGGATTTGGGAAAACGATTAATGCTGAGGTTTTGAATGCTTCTTTCGTTGGTACAGTACTTGCGCAAGAAGTAGTAAGTCTCTTAAACAACACGACAATTCCCTCAGTAGAATTATACATATCCAAATTATTATGCCCTGCATTCGGAACGATTACTAAATCATGATTTTCAGTAATAGCAGCTCCGTAATAATACTGTAAATAATTAAAGTAAACCAGACCACGTTCTAAGCGATGATCACCTTGCAATTGAGCTTCACAACCATTATCTAAACTTGAGGAGTTTGGATTATTATCGTTTTCTCCTAGTAAATAAGTTACCGTATTCTTTTCATTAATGGCTCTAATCGTTGAAATACCAACAGCGCTTGGATAAGTAAACAGCTCGTCTAATCCATATTTCCACTCATTAAAAACTGCACAAAAATTTGTAGGAATAGCAAATTGAGTCGTACTATTCGCTATTTTTCGTTGATCATCCATATAGACATAAGAACTAGGGTTAGCCACCACAAATCGCAGACTAATTCCTGCATCTGTACATAATTGTTCGGTGATAGGTGAAGTAGCTGCCATACGCTGGGTTACTTGTCCACCTGCCGAATGTCCTGTCAAAACTATAGAACCTAAATTCGGAAATTGATTTGATAGATGTATCAATAAACTATCCAATACCGCATAAGAAGGAATACGGGCAGGTCTAGGATTATTTGCTTCGTCTCTAGAATTAGATCCAGACTTCCATCCTCCATTCGACCAATATAAATGTTCCGCATCCAAGCCATGAAAATCAATATCCGTTTCGGTCAAAAACTGAGGAGCAAGGATTAATGTATTTTCAGTTAAACTGGGGATGGATGCTGCTGCAATTGCCATATTGTCAAAATAGTCATCTGCATTTCTATTTGTTCCGTGGATAACGACAACTGCTTTATCAATTGATGAATTGGTAATAAATAAATCGTGGTTGACATAAAAGGGAATCTTCAATTGATTTCCTTCTATGTTCATAACAAATTTTTCTTGACCAACATTTTCGACTTGACCGTTTACCTGTTGGTGAAATCCCAAAAATAATAAGACATAGCAGGTTAATAATTTAAAAGGGTGGATTGTCATAATTACTTTTTATTAAAGAGCATTTTAATTGGAACATATACCCTTTAAGAGCATGTTTAAATTTTTATCTTACTGATAATGAATCATTTATCTTTCTATTAAAATTTTGATTGTTAAATTGCTATATTGTCAAATTGTTGTTAGGAATAAATAACAATTTAACAATCATAACACAATTAGGAAAGGCAAGAAAATATTTCCAAATTTTCAAAAAAACGAAATAAGATTTTTAAACATACTCTAAGTAGTATAGAATAGAGAAAAGAGATGTACTCTAGAATTTTGCCAAAATATTAAATGTCATTGGCTAGTTTAACTCACTTTACATAAAATACGGCGTCATTCTTTATATGATAAATGGCATTTGTAATAAATAATCCAAGTTGCGGAGGATAAGGAAAAACTGGGGGTTGTATCAAAACATTCGGCAAATATTTTTTAGTCGAATAAAATTTCAAAATCCTCTCCCCACCCCCCTCCAAAAGGGGAAAAGTTCTGTGCAATTTGAAAAACCAGAACTTTTAATGGTGAACTTTTTCAAAACGGGTCTTTTGATACAGCCTCCCGATTGTCCGTAACCTTGAATTTAATAGTAGAAAAGTATTATCTTATAAAAAACCGTTCGGTAGTTTCATGGTAACCATGGTCATAATATTCATAGGTAAAATATAGCGTATCATTTTTTACTTCATAATTAGCATTACGATACTTTTCAATGAAAGAATCTATTTCAAAAACTTCAGGTTTATCCATGTCTTTATAGTATGAATCCCACCATAGACTATTTTCGATTTGAATATCTATGCTATTTTGGTCAATTTCGTACACTCCTATATCAACTGTCCACGCACTTGTGTCTACTATAGTGGAATTTTCATACAGTCCTAAAATAATAGTTTTATAAGAAAAAGAGCCCTCTTTATTAAAATTAACTACAATGTGGGTTTCTCCCATTTCTATCGTACCAGATAGATATCCTACTAAGTTTGGAAATTTTCTAAACCAACATCCATATAAACCTTCTGGGTCACTACAATCATGTTCGATATAAATAGTGTCTTTATTACAAGAGGATAATGTAAAGAAAATTAGAAATAGTATCAAAAATGTTCTCATAGTTTATAAACGGAAAATTAAGTAGTGTATTATGGAAAGAGCGTTTATTCCGACTTGGTCAATTACCTACTCACACAAAAAAAGACAGTCCAAAGACTGCCTTTACTTTTTATCAAAATGTTTGTTCAAATTTTATAGCCTGTTTTCTGTGTTTGAGTAGTTTAGAATAGTAGTGTTATATATTTCTTTATTTAGATTACGCTTTAAAAGTGCGGGAGGGCTAAAGTAGTCCTCCCTGCTCCAAAAAGAGTAATTAATTCCTAATGGGTTAGCAGGACGGTTAATATCCTTAGTTTTGAGTAATAGCTTCTTTAAATGTATATATTTAGTAAAGCCAATTATTTATTCAATACTGTTTCAATAGTCTTGTAACGATGGGGAGGGTAATTTTGAAGGGAAATAGATAATTTTCCAATTTATCCAATTCCTTGTATACTATAGACGGTATATCCTTAATTAAAGTCACAAAAAATATAAATAATTATTCTGTTTTTTGTTAAAACATTGATAATCAACGCCGTCGGTCTTCTGCTTTAAAAGCACCTCTATTGTGTAGAATCCATTGAGCCTCGTCTAAAGGTGATACCCCTTTGTATGCTCGGATTTTTTCTTCACTAGTTGTCACCTTTTCATAACCGTCTAATCTCAATTTCAATCGACCTTTACCAGAAGTCGTCGCACTAAATTGAATGCCATAGTCCATAGCTTGAGCAACGGGCACTCGACCTGTAAGGATAAAAAAGTCACCATCAAAACTGGGCGAATTGATTTGCGCATTCATTTGGTTTAAATCACTCGCCACTGCCCCTAATAACGTTTGATTCGCTTTAATTTGAAAAACATACATTGGTTCTAATAAATCAGTATCCGCAGCTTTAATCCCTCGTAAAACACCCATTGGCGTTGCCAATAGAAAATCACCTGGATTGGAATGCATAGTATGTTCTTCTCCACTGAGTAGCGTGATATTTAAATCGGTTACTTCCCAACCTTTGATTCCTTGTCGCAAAGCCCACGGTATCGCTCGCTTCACTTCATTTTGGTATTTGACGCTAATGTCACTAGTGCGGACCTTGGAAGTGAACATCACGCCACTACCCAATGGTGCAGGTTCGATTAAAAAAGTCATGATTGCCCAGCAAGGTTTTGGCATCCAATAACGGACAAATCCTTCGGTTGATTTTTTGGGTGTTTCCTTATAAATAACGGTTGGTGGCAAGAAATCAACTTCAATCCCAAAGCGATTGACTAAACTATCTTTGAGTACTTCAGTCTGAATCGGTCCAAGTATTTTTAGATGAAATTCTCGTTCTTCCTTATACCATTGAAAATCCAATTGAGGGTCTTCTAGATTTAAAATATCCAATGCTTCTCCCAATTTTTGGTAATCTTTTGCGGCTTTCGCTACAGCTTGCACACTCAATACCGCTTGACTGATGGTATTAAAATCATCGGCAAATTTAGTTTTACCTAACACATCTCCTGCTAACACCACTTCACTCGTCGTCATCATTCCAAATTCGTTGGGGCTTAATGTTCCAACAGGTGTTAATTTGCCTAATTTTCGTTGAAATATCTGATTGATTTTAATTTCCTTTTCTAAATGCTGTGACCAAATGGTATCCTTGTTTTTTAAATGCCCACTATACAATCTAGCATGTGCCAAACGACCTAATTTCGCATCATATTCCACCTTAAACAATTTGGCAGTAGAATCATCTCCTTCAATATATTTAGCTGTAAACAAAGTCGTAATCGTATTTAATAAAGGCGCTACCCCTAAATCCATTTTCGCACTACCAAATAATACCCCCACTAATTTTTGTGACTGAATTTGTGCAGTTGCTTTTTTATAAATAGCCGATAAATCTACTATACTCCCTTCTAAATAAGCCTCCAAGAATGCTTCGTCTAATTCCGCTAAATTTTCTAATGATTTTTCTAAAATAGGCATCTCTAAATAAGCTTGACTATTTTTAAACTCAATCACTTTAGGCTTTTCTGGTTCGCTGGTATCTCCGTAGTTTAAAGCAAATAATCGTGTACCCAAATCCTTTTCAAAATCCTGAAAAACGGATTCTAAATCCGCTCCTGCTCGATCTATTTTATTTATAAAAACTAGGACGGGTAATTGTCGTTCTCGAATACTTTCCCATAAATTTAAAGTATGTGCTTGCACGCCTTCCATCGCCGAAACGACCAATATCACCATATCCAAAACAGCCAACGCTCTATCTACTTCCGCCGAAAAGTCAATATGCCCAGGTGTATCAACAATATTAATTTGTGTGTCCTCCCAAACAAAATCAACCGTTGCTGTTTTGATAGAAATCCCTCTGCTCTTTTCGATCGCTAACCCATCCGTAATAGCAGAGCCTTTGTCTACACTCCCTCGGTTTTTAGTAGCCCCTGCTGTATAGAGCAGGCATTCCGTTAAAGAAGTTTTGCCTGCGTCAACATGTGCTAGAATGCCTATGGTTAAGGTATTTTTTTGCATGAAATGGATTTAATGGATAGTCACTTTGAGTCAGTTTACTTGATATTTTGGGTTTGGTTGTCACAAAATTCCATAAATTCTAAACAATACCTACCTTTAGACTATTAAAACGAAAAATTCAACAGATGAAAAAGGTATTAAAAGTCATAGGCTATTTCTTAATTGCCATCTTAGTAATTGCCCTTCTAACCTACGGTTATTTTTACATTCAATGGAATAATACCAGTAAAACCAACCTAGCACAATTAGGCGAAGCAGCACCTACACTTTCCATTGATGGGCACGCTTACCGAGATCCATTGTACCCTTTTGGGCATGGATTTTCTTATAGTTCGCTTTTGGGGGAGCAGTTGCGGTAATGATATAATTTCATTTTTTCAATCGCCTATGGTATAAAAGAGGTCAGAAGTCAGACCGTCTATTTCATAAACTGTCAGAAGTCAGATTTAACGAATTTAAATTGCTATTTTTTAGATATTTATACTAAGATAATCTAACTTCTAGCATCTAAAATAATATATCTACCATTCCCACAAAACAAATACATAAAAACAAAAAAATTAGTTATTATATCCTATCTTGCCGAAAAATGATGAAAAAATGCTATAATTTATTGATTTTGTCCAGATAAGTCAATGGGTAACTCCTTATTTTTGCATCGAAATAATTATACACACACTTTCCTCTCTACTTTACAATTCCTAGTTTACACAGTTTAACCACTTTACTAACACCACATTTACTTTGTCATGAAACGAACCGAGGAAAAAACGAATATTACTAGTCTAGATAATTTTAAATTAGATGCCTTCTCTACTTTTTGGCAATTTGACCAAGCAACCTTAAATAAATTAGAGATTTTCATTAGCGAACGTTTCAAATACCCTAAAGGCGGAGGCTGGGATTTAGATAGTTTAAGAGTCGATATATTGGAACAAAATGACTTGTTAGAAATTAACAAAATAAATGTGTTGTTACCAGAAGAATTAGCGGCAAATCAAGGGATTGATTTAAAACAACCCAATGCGATTCAATTAATTATTCAAGAACTCCTTCAAAGGTATAAACCCAATTTATTTGATACTTCCGACCACCAAACCATTCAAGAAATTAGTCAAGTAATTTGGGCGCAATTGGGATTTGTCCCCAAGGAATAAATTAGAAAAGAAAGAGAGATTATATTAAATTGTGATTGACTAAAATCCAATAAATATGCAAATCCCTCTTTCAGTATCAAAGGTACTAAAAACAGAATATGAAAATCTAATAAATTCGGAAGAATGGTGTATTTTTTTGCTAAACGGTAATCTCTATGAGTTTGAACAAAAGCTGCATCAAGCGATATTCTCCCTATATGACAAAATATGTGAGGAAGTGATAAATTTTGTTAGTAAGACTAAAGAGTTCGTGAATGCCCAAAAACAAAAAGCAGAAAGCTGCTGTTTGAAGAAACTGGAATTTCGCAAAGGGACGCTACAATTACGAACAGGCACGAAGATTAATTATGATTCATTGTATGCTAAAATTGCCCCAGAAAAATATAAAGGTTCTAGGCATATATCGGCCTTGATTTGGCAATCAAGTTTATCTTGTAGCCCAATGTACAAAAGTCTAAGTTGTTTATTTTCAATACTTTGTCCATCCTTTGAAGTATCAAAGTCGCTGATGAATTATCAAGACATAAGTGCAAATTTTGATAGGATTCGTCAAATTTCCTTGTCCTTAGCTGATGAATGTATGGAAAAGAGAGAGACGGTACAATTGGCAAAAGAAGAAACCTTGGCAGGTAAACGAGTAGTAATAGCGATGGACGGAGGAAGAACAAGAACACGGGTTTATGATGATAAAAAAGTAGGGAGAACAGAAAAATTTGAAACACCATGGCGAGAACCAAAGCTGTTTGTGATTACGACTTTGGCTGAGGATGGTAAACCAAATAAGCTAGAAAAGCCTATTTATGATGGTACTTTTGGAGATGATGAAGTTTTCGAATTATTAGGCAAGTATCTTAAAAATTTAGAGATAAGTAAAGCAGAAAGTGTACAGTTTTTGGCGGATGGAGCACCTTGGATTTGGAATCGAGTAAAGCCTATTTTACTTAGTTTAGGAGTGGCAGAGGAAAAGATAATTGAGTCTTTAGATTATTATCATGCTATTGAGCATGTAAATGAAATGAAGGTATATTTTGATAAAGACAAACAAAATTCCCATTTTGATAAATTAAAAGACGAACTATGGCAAGGTAATTTTGGAGAAATGACTCGATTAATAAAAGAAGGAATTGAAGGAGTAAACTTGGAAGAATTCAATCCTTTTAAATATTTTAGAAAACAGAAGGATAGAATTGATTATCAATCACTTAAAGATGATAATCGACCTTGTGGAAGTGGCATTATTGAATCTGGAATAAGGCGAATAATTAACCTGAGATTTAAATCTCCATCTACTTTTTGGTATCCAGAAAATGTAGAAAAACTAATTTTTATGAGAGGAGTCGCTTTATCAGGTAGATGGGAGATTATGATGAAAAATAAATTTATTAACCAATAGCTTGGGGACAAATCCCGATTACACCCAAGTAATTTATGCGATGGAAGCCGTTCGCTTGGGCATTTTTAAACCTTCTATTTCCGAAAAGACTTTACCTTCTGAGATTGTTGAATTGATGGAGGAGTAAGGTTATTATTTATTAGATAATTCTTGTTGAATTTGTTCACAAAAGGTAATGAATTCTTGAAAACTCAATAAATGGGCATTATCATCCATAATTCGAGCAATCAGTTGTTCTAGATAAGTCTTTTTTTGTACTTCTCTTGGCCGACTCTTTTTGTATCCAATTCCTTGTAGCCGTTCTTTAAAGACTTCTTTTAGATAACTTTCATGAAATAAAGCCTTTGTACTATAGCCAAATATTTGAGCTGTACCTTCTTCGTTTTGAATAAATTCAGCAGCTAAATCTTCTGGATTTTCTTTATTGATATCAAAATAATCAACATACGCTTTTAGCAATAGGCTTTCTGGTTGATGAGGACAAAAGGTACGATTCCCTAGAAACCAAGTCTCTATACACACTTTCTGCACAATAACTACCAATTTACAATTTTCGGGAAGCTTTTTAAAAGTATAATCCTTATCAACATCATTTAATCGTTCCTCTATAAATTGTAAAGATGCTGCCTTCCTTTCTACAACACTATATCTATCTGCATCTACAAAAAGAACTAAATAATCATATTTGGGACATTCATTGATTTCTTGAACTGCACTTGCAACTACGTTATAACAGTCGGGAATCCCCATATCGCTTTCGTAGTAATAATTGTTATTGTCAACTTCATCAAAGAAATCTACTTCTGTTAATTGAGGTAGTAATACCTTAAACCATTCTTGTAGACTATGTGTTCTGTTTTGCCTTCAAATACGAAATAAAATTCATATAGCAGCCGCTTGTTTTTCTAAGATTTTGGTCAATTGGAGAAATGCTGCTTGTTTGGATTTGCCTACTCAAAAGTAGCCAATTTTACTAATTCTTATAGTAGGTTAGTTTAAAGATACTATTTCTCCCGACAAAGTACCTTTTTTTAAGATAAGTTACCATTCAAAAAATTATCTAATCGGTGTTTAGTAGATAAGATAATCAAAAAGACCGTTCAATGCACTACCAGGTTATATTTTTTCACTATTTTGTGGAATTATTTCTAATCGACACAAAACGAAATTATATGAAAAAGCAATTTCTACTCGGCTTGGCAATTATGTCAACCATTTTCCTATTTACTTATTGTCAAGAAGCACCCTTAGTCAAAGGTAGTGCGGAACATATCACTAAAGTAACCAGCGAAATTTCAGACGAAACCCTTATTAATGCGGATGCTAAACAAGGCGATTGGATGTCCTATGGTCGGAATTATCAAGAAGATAGATACTCGACTTTAGACCAAATTACCAAAGAAAATGTCAAAGATTTAGGCTTGGCTTGGTCGGAAGAAATAGGCACTAAAAGAGGGCTGCAAGCAACGCCTTTAGTCGTCGATGGAATCATGTATTTTTCGGGCCCTTTTAATAAAGTATGGGCTTACGATGCTCGAACAGGCGAAGAAATTTGGCAATTTATCCACGATTATAATACCGATTCCAATGTAGATTTATGCTGTGGGTTTTCTAATCGAGGACTAGCTATTTATAAAGGGGATTTATTTATGGGAACTTTGGATGGAAAATTAGTCTCTATTGATGCCACAACTGGGAAAAAGAATTGGGAAGTATTAACCATTGATCCTACTAAAAATTACTCTATCACAGGTGCGCCAAGAGTCGTCAAAGGCAAAGTGATTATTGGAAATGGTGGCGCTGAAATTGGCGCAAGAGGTTATGTAACCGCTTATGATGCAGCTACAGGCAAGCAAGCATGGCGTTTTTATACCGTTCCTGGTGATCCTAGCAAACCCTACGAACATGCTGATTTAGCAGAAGCAGCGAAGACTTGGAATGGTGACGAATATTGGAAACAAGGTGGTGGTGGAACTGTTTGGGATGCGATGGCTTATGATCCTGACTTAAACCTCTTTTACATCGGTGTCGGTAATGGGGCACATTGGAATAGAGAGTTTAGAAGCCCAGGAGGAGGCGATAATTTATACCTGTCCAGTATTGTTGCCTTAAATCCAGATGATGGTTCTTATGTGTGGCATTATCAAACAACCCCTGGAGATTCTTGGGATTATACCGCTACGCAACACATCATTTTAGCGGATATGGACATTGATGGAAAAGAACGAAAGGTGTTGATGCAAGCACCTAAAAATGGCTATTTCTATGTGATTGATAGAACCAATGGACAATTTATTTCTGCAGATAATTTTGTTTACCAAAATTGGACAACAGGAATGGATGAAAACGGTAGACCGATCGAAGCAGAAGGCGCTCGCTACACGGATGGACAAGTGCATTGGATTGCCCCAAGTTCACATGGTGGACATAACTGGCCACCGATGACTTATAACCATAAAACGGGTTTAGTCTATATTCCAACGGCAAAAGAATCTCAAGGCTTTGTTAATACGGGCAGTCCTAACAACCCAGACGCTTTAGGTGGCGGATTTAATGCCAATGTATCGTTGAATAATAAATTATACATGCCGAATGTTTTTGACCCGAATCCAGATGCACCAGTTCCTAATACTACTAGTGGGCGATTGGTAGCGTGGAATCCAAAGACCCAAAAAGAAGTATGGGGGATAGACCAAGTTGGTATTTATAATGGTGGTTTATTAAGTACAGCTACAGGCTTATTAATGCAGGGTGATGCAACGGGAATGTTTACGATTAGAGATGTCGAAGATGGAAAGGTATTGAAACAAATTGATCTTCGTTCAGGAATTGTTGGTTCTCCTATTACTTATATGGTAGATGGCGAACAATACATTTCTATCCTAGTTGGCTGGGGTGGTTACTTAGCCAAATTACATAAACATGTACCTCGTATTCACCCAGGGACTATTTATACCTTCAAATTGGGTGGCGCTGCCGAGCATCCAGAAAAAATGCCTGCTTTTGAACAACCATTGACGGCTTTAAGAGATGATGCTAGTCCTGCTCAAATTGGTAATGGTTGGAATGTTTTTACCCGTTTCTGTATCAGTTGTCATCCAATGATTGGCGCAGGTCATTCTTCTACGCCTGATTTAGGTCGTTCTACTGATCAAATTTTTGAGAATTATGATGCCATTGTACTAGATGGGGCTTTAGCTAAACAAGGAATGCCAGCATTAAGAGGCATGATTACGGATCAAGAATTGACCGATTTAAAAAGCTTTATTTTCTATTCTTCTAAGGAACTAGGTTCAGGAATGTCTCCCAATGATTATTTGACGAATATTGCGCAGATGCAGTATTTATCAGATCAGGAGAAGCAAGTGAAAAATTAAAAAACTTCAACTTCAAAACCAACTTCAACTTCAAGGGGTTCTTCGAATTCTTGGAATTGAGGTTGGGTGTTTACTCTCCCCTACCCCCTCTCTTAAAAAAAGAGGGGAACTAATTTTGTACAAAACTGGAAATCTCCACCTTTTTTACCGAAAACTTCCAGTTTGACGACTCCCTTCCTTTTCAAGGGAAGGGTTGGGGATGGGTAGTGAATGGTTACCTACGATTTATGATTTTAAAATTCCCTCCGCAATCCCATAAAACATCTCCACACCATACGGAATAATATCATCAGGAAAATCATAATCCACATGATGCAAAGCGGGCGTGTCTTCTCCAGCCCCTAAACCAAACATCGCCCCAGGAATACTTTCCGTAAACAAACCGAAGTCTTCTCCCCATTGAAAAGGAAATGCTTTATTAAGGTAAGAAAATTGGTGTTGCTTAGCCACTTTTTCAATGCAAGCTACAATAGTTTCATCATTCATCGTAGCAGCAAAATCATACATCCATTCTAATTCAAACGTCAATTGTTCTCGCTCACAAATCGTGGGAATCAGTTGGACTACTTTTTGTTTAGCAGCTTCTAATTTTTCTTTTGTCCAAGCTCGAAGGGTATAATGCAATTCCCCATCTCCTGCGGAAATGCCATAATCTTTAGAACCAATTCGAGTATAAATAGTCGTAAATTTCAGGTAATCAAGATTGGTTAAATCGTACTGTTGTAGTTGATGAATTTCGTGAATTAGACTGGCGATGGCAACGTCGGGATTAACTCCATTTTCTTGTTCGGCAGCGTGGGCCTTTTTACCTTGTAACTTAATAATTAAACTAATAACGGCAGGGTTAAATGTACCTTCTCGACAAACAATCTGTCCTTTAGGAAAACCTGGTACATTATGTAAGGCAACCGCATAATCTGGTTGGAGAGTAGCAAATTTTTCGTCCGTCAAAACGGCTTTTGCGCCCATCCCTATTTCTTCGGCAGGTTGGAATAATAAGATAACTTTTCCGCTAGATAAAGGTTGTTCGTGTAAGCGTTTGGCGACGCCCATCAAAATGGAGGTATGTCCATCGTGTCCACATTTGTGAGATACGCCATCATAGATTGATTTATGGGCAAAATCATTGACTTCTTGAATCGGTAAAGCATCGGTATCCGCTCGAAATAATACGATTTTACCAGACACACCACTATCATAAATAGCTGCAACGCCGTGACCGCCAAGATTTTCAATAATTTGAGTAGGCTGAAAAGTTCTTAATTTTTGACTAATTCTTTGGGCGGTCGCCCTTTCTGCTCCTGATAATTCTGGGTGAGCATGTAATTCTTTGCGGAAAGTAATAAGGTCTTTATAAGTAGGAGTGGCTGTTGATGGCATCTTTTTTAATTAATGTACTAGCCTAAAAATTAGCATTGTAAAAATACTAATTTCTAGACTAGTCACTAATCTTCATACACTAGTTTAATATTTAGAAAGAGTAAAAAATAAAAAATAAAAAGTTAATTTCTTGAAAAGTAATCATTGATTGCCAATGTTTTACAAGTTCATCATTTATCGTTCATCATTCCATTAGTGCTTAATGCTTCTTTAAATAAGTATTATGACAAAATTAATCGATCTATATATTTGTTGCGGGTTAAATTCAATCAAATACCTAATGATTCTAATTGAATAGCCTAAAATAGTTCAGTTAAATCCAAATTTAGATTCCTAATTCTATCTTTTTAACTCGCAACCCGTAACTCGCAACTATTTAATAAATATCGACTAATTCTGTCTCACTACTTAACTATCTTAAAACTGTACATTCACAGTTAAATTGAAAATTGATCCTAACTGACTAAAGTGGTAACCATCGTAAGTCATTTGAGAATAACGTTGGTTAAACGAAATCAAGTTAGACTGGTTTTGTAAGAAAGCTGCATCGTTTAATAATGCTTCAGAACCTCTATCAGCTTTGAAAGACCATTCTGGTAATACACCTAATAAGTTGTTCACATTGAAAGCAACAGTTGTCTTATCTGTTAACTTATAAGTGATTCCTAAATCAGTTACCACTTTAGTAGCAAATTGTGTGTAAAGACCTTGAGTCAAACCTTGTTGTCTGAAAGTAGTTGGTCCAAATAATGTATTATTTAAAGACAAGCCTACCTTTTCCATTTTCCAGTTAGCTCCTAAGATTATTTTATACTCAGGACGAGAAGTGAAGAATAATGCTTCTTGTGTTGCATTAGAGACACTCTGACCTGCTGATTCTACAATGGCTGGATTTTTCACCTCGCCATCTCTTTCGTTCTGGATGGTCCAGTTACCAGAAAGTGCAAAATCTAATGTTCCACTTCCTAAGCTTACGCCTCTATAGTTCGCTACAAAATCAAGGCCAGAAGTCTTTGTATCTAAAGCGTTTACGAAGAAACTTAAATCAGATAAGTTATTTTCTGCTAATAATTGATCCAAAGCAGTATTTCCTGCATCCGTTGCACCTACCTCAGAACTTAAGATAACTCTGTCATCTACTTGAATGTTGTAGTAATCTAAAGTGAAGCTAAACTTGTAACTTGGCTTATAACCAATACCTAAAGTAACGTTGGTAGATTTTTCTGGCTTCAAAGCATCTAAACCTAATAAACGTGCCTCTCTAGATACGTTACTTACCAAACCACCTACTTGGATACCTTGTCCAGGTACGAAGCTATACTGTGCTTTTTGTGTGTAGATCTGGTGTAAGTTTGGTGCACGGAAACCAGTAGAAGCAGAACCTCTAATAGTGAAGGCATCACTAGCTTTGTAACGAGAACTTACTTTCCAAACAGCTGCTGAACCAAAATCACTATAGTTTTCTAAACGTAAAGTACCATTGATTAAGAAATTATCTGTCAAATCTAATGCTAAATCTCCATAAGCACCGAAGTTATAACGGTTGAATTTACCAGAGTTTCTTGGGTCATTACCTGCAAATGAATCTGGTCCACCATCTTCGTAAGAAGACTCAGAACCTTCGATTACTGTGAATGTTTCACTTCTAAACTCAGAACCAAAAGCAACACCTACCTTATCAGATAATCTTCTTGATACGTCAATGTTTCCTACTACGTGTGTAAACTCTGTTCCTCCTACGTCAAAGATAATAGGACTGTTTTCTCGGTACTTATTCGTTCCGTCAGGATTCAAGGTACCGTTTCTGTTGTGAGAGTTTCTTACTAAATAAGTCTGTCTGTTTCCACCTACTGTGAAACTTGCATCTGTAATCCAACCATTCTTTGTATTTCTAAATCCAACAGTACCGTTATAATCATTCATATCGGCATCAAAAGTAGGTACATAACCAATGTACTCACCGTTTGGTCCATCAGGGAAGAAATCTTGTAAGTATGGGAAAGACTCTAAAGTTCTCCAGTAAGGAGTTCTCCAGTTTGCGAAACTATTTACTTTCTTGTAGACATAAGCTGCATTACCATAAACTTCTGTATTTTCATTCACGTTTGTACCAAAGTTAACAGAAAATTTAGCCGCTGTTGTTTCAGGACTACCGTTGATGTTATTCGCATCAGGGTATTGGTTTAAGTAAGCTTGAACTTCAGAAAGTGGTGCACCAAAGTCACCAGCTTCTCCTTCCGCACTTACCGTACCAGGGCGATTAGAATTTTCTCGCTTAGATAAATCAATAGTATAATTAATGAATCCAGTCTTACCTAATCTAGAACCATTATTTAAAGCAACACCGTAAGTTTCGCCATCTCCTTCACCTGTGATACCACCTGTGAAAGTAACGCTACCATTTTGAGCATCCTTCTTTAAGATAATGTTCATTACCCCTGCAATCGCATCAGAACCATACTGAGCAGATGCACCATCTCTTAAGATTTCAACTCTTTCGATTGCACCTTGAGGAATCGCAGAAATATCCGCACCTGTTTCCCCACGACCTGGAGAAGTCTGTGTATATAATAAGGCACTTGTGTTCTTACGCTTACCGTTTACCAAAATCAACGTTCGAGAAGGTCCCATGTTTCTGATTTCAAAAGGGTCTAAAACCGCTGTTGCATCATTTACTGGTGTATTTACCGAGTTGAAAGAAGGTACTTTATAAGTCAACGCTTTGTCAAAAGAGTTTTGACCAGTTGAAATTAAATCATCTGCACCTACTACATCAATTGGCAATGGTGTGTCCGTAGAAGAACGAGGAGCAGAACGAGTACCCGTTACAACAACGTCTCCTAAACTAACCCCTTCTGTCATTTCAATATCCATCGTCTTACTTTCGCCAGTTGCTAAAGTAACTTTGAAAGATTGAGAAGTATACCCTGTATAAGTTACTTCGATTAGGTGCGTACCTGCTGGTAAATCCAAAGAGTATTTACCATCAATATCCGTAATGGTACCTGTACTAGTACCTGCAACCAATAGGTTGGCTCCGATAATTGATTCGCCTGCGCTAGCAACTGTACCAGAGATATTTTGTGCATTTAATGCAAGTGGTAGTGCAAAAAATAGCACCACTAAAAATGTAAAAAAACGTTTCATCTAAAACTTTTTAATTAATAAAGATTGTTTAAAAAATTGCGATCAGCAAATCAATAGTGAGTCTTGAAAAGCTAATCATATTGCTGTTGTGGAATGAAAATGTGTTGTTTAAAGTTGATTTAAAGTAGTTGAACTACTTTTTTAATCATTCCAGTAGCAGCGTTTTTCTTAGAAATCCATTTGGTTATCTAATAAAATAGATTATTTTTAAGCATAGAATTATACCCTTTATAAATGACTTTTCATTTATAGTATTATTGTATAATTTGAACTAGGTTTAGTTTAAAATTTGATATTTCTAAATTTCTCGAAATATCAAAACGACTGAAGGTGCACAAAAATAATAAATAATTTCATATTTATTAAAATTAATATTATTTATCGCTCAAACTTTCTTTTTAAAAGGTGAAATTTACCCTTGTGAAAAATCGAATCCCATCTATGCCAAATTGAGTGGTCTGCCACGGATATTTAAATCGTCCGACAAAATCTAAATTTGGGTCAGGAACTGCTCCATTATAAGCTTCTAAAAAAGTATCAGGGTAAACATTAAATATATTATTTGCGCCAAGCACTATTTTTAAATTATCCGTAGCCGCATAAGTAAAACTTACATCTGTCAGCATTTTACCTTTGTACGTAGCATCATAGGCTGCTTTTAAGGGGTGATGATAACTAACCGCTCCGTAGTAAAATAAAGACAAAGTGGTAGATAACTTTTTCAGCGAATAGGTGCTCGTCGTTATTATTTTTTGTCGTGGTCGCCAGCTCTCAATCCTAGAAATATCTTCTCTCGACAAAATATTATTCATCAAATTATTCTCCTCAATAAAATTGGGTAAATTGATTTGATTGACCGTTGTTCTATTAAAATTAGCAGCAATACTTCCTTTTAAGTTGCCCTCTCCAATTCGATGATCTTCAAAATTCAGGACTATATCTATCCCTTTTGAAGTTGTATTGACCGCATTCAAAAAGAAACCTGCCGAGGCCGTATTAATACTATTTAATAATCGATCAATAGGAGAATCAACGTTTCCTGTTTTACCAACTTGCCCCGAAAGGACAATTCTATCTTTCACCTTGATATGATAAATATCTGTCGCAAACCCAATCTTTTTATTTAACTTGAAAGTAAATCCACCACCTAGATTAAAAGAGGTTTCTGGTTTTAAAGCAGGAATTTCCAACGTTTGTAAAGCAGGATCTAGGTTATTAAAAATTCGATTTTGTACAATCCCATCTTGGGTTAAAGTAGTAGTAGTTGCCGTATAATAAATTTGATGCAATGCAGGCGCTCTAAATCCATCACTTACAGACCCTCTAATGTTTAATTTATTAGGAATCGCTTTAAATCGTCCACTAAATTTCCAGCTCACATTACTCCCAAAGTCACTATAATGCTCGAATCTAAGTGCCCCCCCAATTAATAATCTTTTGGTAAATTCAGCATTCACTTCGCTATAGATACCTAAGTTGTTTCTATTATTACTAGCTGCATTTTCTGGTTTAAAACCGCTAAAAGATTCCGAACCAATTCTGTCTAGAACATCAGGTGACCCATCGCCATAAGAAGCAAATTCGCCTGCTTTAGTTTTAAAGTTTTCGGAACGCTGTTCAATCCCTAAAGAAAGGGTTAAGGCTTCTATCTGCTCCGGCTTAAAAGTTCTAACCGCATCTAAATTATTAACTAAATGGCTAAAACTATGCGCTCCGTTATAAAAATCCTTTGGGCTATCCGCTCCTAAAGATTGGTTAAAAGAGTTGATAATATAATAGTCAATTTTATTACGCCCAAACATCGTACTTAAATCAATATCCCAATCTAGAAAGGTCGTTTTAATGCCAAATGCCAAGGTATTATCTTCGATTCTAGGCGCCATTTCTGGCAAGAAAAAATCTTTGTTTGGATAAATAGTCTCGAATCCAGTTACCCAATAAGGTACTCTCGCAAATTGAGGCGAAGCCCCTCTACGATTCATCAAGGTACCAAATCCATACAATTCTGTATTGGTCGCTTTATCAAGGGTATATCCCGCATTAAAAGAAAAGTTAACCGCACTTTTATCCGGTAATCCAATTTGATTTCCTGCACTTGGATTCTTAGCTAAATAGCGCTCAAAATCTGCTATTTCATAGGTAGACTTAGTGCCTTCCCAATAAGCGGATTCAGCAACAGGACTAGTAATTGTTCCTGCACGTTGCGACCTCCTTTGATTCGTATACGCAACCGTAAAATTAGCATAGCCTTTGTCAAAAATATCGGTGGAAAACCCAGTAGCTACTTGGTATTGTGTACCATCTCCTTTTAAAGTCGTGCTATATCCTGTATGCACAAAAGGAGCCGTTTTCTTTTTCAACACCAAATTAATCACTCCTGCTACAGCATCCGAACCGTATTGTGCCGCTGCCCCGTCCCGTAAAATTTCCACTCTTTCTATCGCATCGGGGGCAATAGCTTGCATATCTACGCCTACTTCTCCTCGCCCTGCGGTCACATAACTATAAACTAAAGCACTATTATTTTTTCGTTTGCCATTGATGAGTACCAAAGTCCTACTTGGCAATAAACCTCTTAAATCTGCTGGACTAAAATGAGCAGCAGCATCTGAAACGGGTTGCTGAGTGGCATTATAAGAAGGTACATTAAACATTAATTGTTGATCTAAAGTACTTTTTCCCGAATTCTTCAAAACATCAATAGCAATATGGTCAACAGGAACGGGCGAGTCAAAACTAGTTCGAGGTTTTCCACGAGAGCCAAAAACGGTCACACAATTTAGTGCCACCCCTTCGACCAATTGAACATCAATTATTTCTTGTGTTCCTACCTCTACCACCTGATCGGAAAAACCTGTATAAGTTACTGCTATAGTTGCTGTTTCAATAGGAATCATCAATTCATACCGACCATTCAAATCCGTTGAAGTACCAATGGTCGTTCCTTCCACTAGGACGGTAGCGCCAATTAAAGTTTCCCCTTTATCATCAGAAATTGTTCCTTGTATGGTCTTCGTTTTCTGTAAATTTTCCGCTGCTTCAAAAACCGATGTTGAGTGGCTATTAGAAATACTCAAATCACTCGTTTCCCCTAATCGCTCAATTTGTTGAAGTTTCCGCTTAATTTTCTTAAGCTTCTTATTTCCTTTTCTAGTGTCTTTATGAATGACAAAAAAGTTAGCGCCAAGGTATTTATATCTTAGGTTGGTATTGACCAAGGCCCTGTTAATCGCAGTTTCTAACGCTTCTGTTCCTTTGAAGGAAAATTGGACTGAAATATTTTTTAAGTCCTTTGCATTATAAGAAAATACCACTTGATACTTCTCCCCTATTTTCTCTAAGACTTGGCTTAGTGGCTCTGTTTCTAAAACGCCCATAGCAGCTATCCCTCGGGGAGGCCCGAAAGCTAAAAGTAGGAATGCTACTGCTAGGTGTTTTAAATTCATACGTTGTTTATAAGCCTTTTTTGAGCGGTTAGACTCTGTACCGTCAACCAAATAACCGCTATTCTTTTATAATATAAATCTCACCCTGCTGCTCAATTTCTATCCCGAATGGTAATTTTAGCGATTCCAAAGCAATACTCAAATCACCGTTAGGAATACCACCAGAAAAGCGTTTATCGCTTGTATTTTTACTTTTGTTATCGAATTGAATGCCGTAAATGGCTGTTATTTCTTTCAAAATTGTTGACAAAGGCGCTTCTGTAAATCGAATCACTCCACTTCTCCAAGAGGTATTTTCTAAAGCTTTTGCTTTTCTTTTTTCTATTATTTTTTTCTCTTTTTTAGAGTAACTGACCAACTCTCCCGGTATCATTTCTAGCGTGTTCTCTGCCAATATTACACCTTCTAGTACGACTTTCCCTTCTTCTAAAAATACTTTGGTTTGCTCATTTCGACTATTCACATTGAAAGTTGTTCCTAAAACTTTTACGGTTAAGTCACTCGTTAGTACTTGGAAGTTCTCGCCTGTGCTTGGTTTCTTAGTGACTTCAAAAAATGCCTCGCCTTCGAGCCATACTTTTCTAGGAGCATCCATTTCATATTTTAACTTAGAATTAGCATTGAGCGCAACTTTTGAGCCGTCTGGTAATTGAAGTTCTTTAAACTCTCCGAAAGCAGTTTGATGTTCAACAATAGTATCGGATAAGAAATAGGGAATAACGAAAGTAGTTGCGAGTAATAAAGTAATTGCTGCGGCAACAGCCCAGAATCTATTGCGGCGGAGGCTGCCAAACATTTGTTTGGGTTGTTTATAAGCAGCCTCCTTTGCTGCAATAGAGAGATGCAATAAATTGAGTTGTGCTTCTATTGTCGATGGAGCTGGTAAGGAGGTTTTAAATTGAATGCCCGTTAAAATACTCGCCGCATCTTCTAGCAATTCCTTTTTTTCAGGATGCTCGGTAAGCCATGCTTCCCATGTTAAGCGATCCTGCTCCGATTGCTCCATAATCCATCGGTTGAAAGACACATCTTCTATAAAATCTTTTAAGTTGTTGAATTCTTTTTTCAAGGGTTGAATTTTAATTTAGTTGTCGTTGTTGGTGGTAAATATTAATCAAAATGTAATGCTTAGAAAGTGTCTTTACTCCTACCAGTCTAAAAGTTATTTTATATAACCTCTTTTTTAAATATTTTTTTTAAAAAAGTATAGAAAGTACAGAAACCAAGGCAAATGCAAGCACCTTTCTTAGTTTTTTCATGGTTTTACTTAGACCATTCAGCACACCTTGGTAGGAGATACCGACCACTTCAGCGATATCAGTAATACTCAAATTATTATAATACTTCAAATAGATTAATTCTTTCTGTTTATTGGTGAGTTGATTGAGTAGCGGCAAGATTTGCTCGCTTTGTAATTGTGCATTTTCTTGATGAATCATTAACTCCTCTGCGGAGAATTCCATCGGCAATCCATTTTTTTCTATTGTTTCTAAAGAGATTAAGTTGGTATTTGCTTTTAAATACTTAATTAAACGGTTGCGGAAGGCTTTAAATAGGTAGGGTTTTATAGTGTCAACATCTTTTAAATTATGCCGATGCTCGTAGAGGTACAAGAAAAAGTCTTGTAAACAATCTTCTGTTAGCGCCTTATCTTGGGTAAGTTTGCTGCCATAGCTATGTAATAACGGATAATACCTTCTAAAAATGACGTTTAAGGCATCTTTATCTCCATTTTTAAATCCTTTCCATAAATAAAAATCTGTATGATTTTCGTATTTTGGCATATATTGGTTTAGAAAGTAGTTTTGATGTGTTAAAAAAGGGCATTACTATTGCACGAAGGTAATAAAAAATGATGATTTTAAAATATATATTTTAGAACCATCTTTCAATAATTTAATGCGCTAGGAAGAACGAAAAAATATAAGATTTTGACGCCTACCCTTCCTTATCAACTAATAAAATAATTATTATTAATTACTGGAATATCGTTATATTTGTATTATGGATTTAGTAGAAACAAGCAAAATATTATCCAATGAAACAAGGTTAAAAATTTTACAATGGTTAAAAGAGCCTGAAGAACATTTTCCTTTTCAACATATCAAGGGAAATTTCGATGATGGCGTATGTGTCCAATATATTGGGGAAAAATCAGGTTTATCTATTTCTACCATTTCTCATTATTTATCTATGATGCAAAGGGTCGGTTTAGTCACTCAATCAAGATTTGGGAAATACACGTATTATAAACGAAATGAGGAAGCAATTACTGAATTTATTGATTTCTTGAGAGATAATTTATAAAAATAGAAGAGAGAGAAGAGATGCGAGATTAGAGATTCATTTAGCATAAAAGGAATCTTTTGTATCAAAACAATCACCTTAATCCTTTGCAACAAGGAAGCCCACCATTTTATACCTTAGTTAATCCAAATTGGGGAACATTAAAATGACTGCAAATTGAATTAATGAATCATCAAATTTAAAACTAAAGGAACATAAAATTGAAAAATACAGTTATTGTAGATTTGAACGTATGAGCAATTTATATAAAGATTTAGCCCCCGTCTATGAGGCAATGTATCAAACTTTCATTGATTATAAAGCTGAATATGTCTTATACAGCGATTTACTTAAACAATATCAAAAAACGCAGGTATTAGAAATAGGTTGTGGCACAGGAAATCTAGTCCCCCATTTTCTAGCAGATGGTTTTGATTACATTGGTTTAGACCTCAATGAAGAAATGATTGCCTTGGCGACTCAAAAAGTACCTGCAGGAAAGTTTTTACAAGGAGATATGTGCCATTTCACCTTAGCTCATCCAGTTAAAAGTGTCCTCATTACTGCAAGAACCATTAGCTATTTATTAACGAATCAAGCTATAAATAAAGCCTTTTCAAATATTGGTAAAAATCTAGAAATAGGCGGTCTGTTGTGCTTTGATTTTATAGATGCCTATCAATTTATGCCCATAGTCGCCAAATCTGATGAAATTATTCATACTGCTGTTGCTAATGAGACCACCTACGTTCGGAAAAGTAAATGGCATTTGAATTTTGATGATGGTATGGGCTTTAAATGGGATTCCATTTATTATAAAAAAGCAGGAGAGGCATTAATAGAATTAGGTCAAGACAACTCCAATTTAAGAACTTTTACCCGTGATGAACTAACAATTTTTCTAGCACTTAATGGCTTTGCTGTTAAAGCATTCATCCCAAGGGAAACTTATGCTTTTCCAACTTATGTATTGGTGGCGGAAAAGGTCAATGTTAAATGATGAACGATGAATGATAAACGATGAATTGTCTGCCTATCGCAATTCATCATTCGCTTAAAACAATCTTCCTCTTCTAGCCCTTCGAGTATATAATCGTGTTCCAGGACTACCAAATTCTCTGACTGCTTTGCGGTATATTTTACTCTTTTCTCCTTGTTGACCTAAAATCAAATTAGCACCGATTACGCCATACCCCAAACAACCTTTAGCACCTGTTCCAGACATGCCGCCAATCACAATGATATTATTATCCAAAGATCCATATTTATTATAGATAGGCGTTACTAAAGGGATTTTTGTTCTCGTTTCGGAATACACACAATTATAGGCATCCACTATTTCAATTTCTTTCTTTTTTAAGAAAATTTCCAACATCTCAAAGTACTTTCGGAACTGCTTCTTCACCCATTTTAGCTCTTTTTTTCGTGGAGTTAAGGTCCAAACTTTATCCAAATCAAGAATATTTCGTCGAATTTGATGTCCGCCCGCTTTAATAATCGGTGCACCGTCTTTATCAATTTTTTCTATCATGGAGAAGTATTCCTTTCCAATTTGAGAGAACATCGGTTGTGCCGCTAAAATGTTTTTTATTTCTACCTCTGACAATTCTTGATAGCGTTTGTCCGCAATCTTAAAATAAGTAAGGAGTACTTTTTTAGGAGTAATAACTCTATTAAAATAAGGGGCAAATTTCTTCAGTACCGACACGGTATAAGGGCCTGCTGCTACAACTACTTTTTTAGCTTGCAGCGTCTTAACACTATTCGTTTTGGTATTTAAAACGGTCAATTCAAAGTAATCTTCTTTTTTGATTAAGCTAGTTACTTTGTGATGATATTTAATTTCGCCCCCTTTTTTGTCAATTCCTAATCTCAGTTTTTTAATCAACTCCTTGGGATTAATTGTACCAGAGTATTGTCGGTGTTCTCTTACCAATACTTGATCGTCCTTTAAGGTCACACCAAATTTTCTAAAAGCAGAATTTCCCGATGCTCTTCGGTAATCTCTTTTTTGTTTTTTATATCGAAATTTATCTATTTGGTCGTATTGAGTTTTACTGTAAAGGTAAGAAACGGGCGAAGTGGAATAAATATCGGTCATCTGATGCTTTTTAGCGGGCTTTTCGCTATTCAAAAATTTAATCAGTTTGCCCACTTCTTTGACTGTTCGGTTGTGTACAAAAGAAAAAATATCCTTTTTGGGGCCCAAACTACGGGCAATCCGAGCAGCACCGTAACTAGATCCATTATTGAAGGTTTTTCCTTGTTGTTCCAATAAGAGTATTTTCTCGCCTTGTTCCGCTAATTTCCAAGCAACAGAACTGCCCATTAATCCTCCGCCTATGACTATTATATTTTCCATTTGTTCTTAATGTATTAAAATGGTTGACCGCTGCAAGTTAATGGTGGGGGATACTTTGAAAGTATCCCCCACCATTACCCCCTTTAGTACACCAACCATTTGTTTAGCTTAATTTTCAATTATCTAATTCGTGTCACAGATTAAAAACGAGTTGAAGTTTAAATTTTATTATTAAATATTCAAACTTCAACTAATTCCTCTTAATCAGCATAAAATTGTACACAACCCGCAACACGAAACTCGTAACCCGCAACTCCATTTACCTAAAAATAAATCCTTTTCGATAAGGATCATTCGGGTCAAACCAAAATTCATTTTGCCCGACAAAACTAGCTGCACCTGTTACTTTTGGGATAACCGCTTCGTAGCCATGAAAATCGGTCCTTTTAATCGCTTCCACCGTCATCGTACTGCCTAAAATACTTTCAATAGTAATGGGTTGATTCAACTTAAGTTCGCCTTTAGAAAAATGCAATCCTGCTCTGGCACTTACGCCTGATCCCGTTGCGGATCGATCAACTTCTCCTTCTGCAAAAATGCAAACGTTGCGAGAATGATGATTTGAATTTTCTGGTTTCCCCGTAAAAATGGTTCCGTACAAAAAACTCAAATCTGGTTCTACTGGATGTTTAATTTCAAAATTATTCATGACCGCATATTTGATGCTGCGACCATAATCAATCAATTGATTATAATCATCAGGCGTCATTTTTAGTCCAACGGATTCCGCTTCTACAAAAGCATAATAAGCACCTCCAAAAGCTATATCAAATTTTACTTTTCCAATGCCTTCCACATCTACTGTTTGATCTTTTAGATGAAGATAAGAAGGCACATTTTCAAAGGTACTTTCTACCACTATTCCATCCTCGATTTTTGCTTCGGCATACACCGTCCCACAAGGCACATTTAAGGTCAATTTATTACCCGTTTTGTTTGGCAATAAATTCGTCTCAAAAGCAAATTTCGTCAATGCCAATACCGCATGTCCACACATGGTAGAATAGCCTTCATTATGAATAAAAAAGACATCAAAATCAGCATCAGGCGAACTTGGATCGGAAAGAATAGCACCATACATATCGGCATGTCCACGAGGTTCGAACATCAATCCTGTCCGAAGATAATCGTAGTTGTCTTTAAAAAACTGTATTTTTTCCAAAACGGAATCTCCTGCTATTTCTGGTAAACCTGCAATCGGAATGCGTAAGGGTTCGCCACCTGTGTGCATGTCTATTGTGCTAATCTTCGCCCAATTATTGGGCGGCTGAAAATTAAAATTTTTGAATAGTTTATTCATTTATTAACAGATTTTTTAGCAACAGATAACTGGTAGTGTGCCTTCAGGATTTCCCGTGCCCGACCTTCAGGTCGGAAAATATAGTCTATATAAAAGACGAATCATTTGCATAAAAACAGGCCTAAAGGCCTTTGACGAGAAAGCCTAAAGGCTTTGCTACCAGTTTATTCTATTTTTCAAAATTATCCATGGCTATCACCTTTTCATAAACTGCCGATGCCAACGCTAAATCAAAAGCCGCCATCCCTACAGATTTATAAATCATCGTTTGTCCAAGTTCAACCGTTCTTGCTCCTGTAAATATTTTGCCAATCGTAAATACTTGGTCGGCTGTAAAAAATCCATTATTTAGCGCATTTATCACATCTCCTACTTCTTCTTTCGCTGCTTCAGAGTCTATAATTAAAACATCCGCTTTTTCGTAGACGGAATTAGGTAATTCTTGGGTCTCTTTTTGAAAAGAACCAACGCTAATAAAACGCTTGTTTTGAATTAATTCCTTATCCTCTGAAAAAATAGGTTTTGGAGATGTTGTACAAGCATAAATCACTTGCGATTTTTGCACTACTTCTTCATTATTTTCGCACCAAATAATCTCTAAATAAGGGCATTTTTCTAACACTTGCTTTTTATAAATTTCAAATCTCGCTTTCGTTCTAGTATGGCAATATACTTGCTTAATATCCCGAACCACACAAGCAAAAATAGTTTGCCAAATCCCTTGTAATCCTAAACCGATAATACCAATTTTAGTCGTTTCTTTCGGCGAAATCACTTCCAAGCCCAAAGCACCAACTGCGGCTGTTCGCAAGGCAGTAATCATAGGTGCATCCATTAAGGCAACCGTTTCCCCTGTTTCCATTTTGCTCAAAACGACCGTCCCTAAAATCATTGGTAAATTTCGTTGTGGATTGCTTGGAACAACAGATACTAATTTTGTGCAAAAATAATCTTTCCCCGTTGCGGGCATGACTAAATTGGTAATTCCTTCTCCTTCTAAATGCAGCCTCGTCGGAACATCATAAATACCTTTTTCGCATTTAATGATGCCTGCTTTTACTGCTTCTATAATCTCGGCAGGGGTTAGGCAATTTTCGATCGTTTCAGCGGATAGGCTTAGCATTGATAGGCGTTTTTAGAATAGAAGTCAGAGGTCAGAACGAAAAATTACACTTTTCTGTCAGAAGTCAGATTTTATTTAGGAAGAAAGTCAATTTTACGGTCTTTTCTGGTCTATTTTCTGACAATGAAATGGTCTGACAGTCAATTTTAATTGACGGTCTGACATCTGACTTCTAAAAATTAAATATAAATCCGAATAACTTGCCCTCTTCCTCTCCCCATGACACTCCGAATATAGCCATTCATCATTTTATCCATCTCAATTGGTGGATGTCCAGGGAAATAACTTTCGTATTTATGCCAAGAATCCATCACCGCACCAGAAGAAACCACATTTACTCTAATTTGCTTAGGCATTTCTAAAGCAACGGCTTGTACAAAACTATGCACTCCCCCATTGACCATAGCAGCACTTGCTGTTTTATAAACAGGATCATCCGCTAATACGCCTGTTGTCAATGTAACCGACCCTTTCTTTTTCAAACATTTTTTAGCCAATCGAACAACATTCACTTGCCCCATTAACTTACTACGCAAACCAATATGGTAATCGGTTTCAGATAAATCTTTAAAAGGTGCCCATTTTGCTTCACCCGCTGCACAAATAATGGCATGCACTTTACCTTCTTTTTTAATCTTTTTAAAAACACGTTTGATAGATCTTGTATCTGCAATGTCCATTGGATAATCCTTAGAACTTCTTCCAGCCACCAATACTTGATGATCTTTAGAAAAGTGTTCGACGATTTTCTTACCAATCGTTCCTGTTCCGCCAATAACTAATATTTTCATACTTTTTACATTTTTTTTCCTAGAAACAAAGCTCATTTCGCTTCCAGTCAGAATTAATTTAATTTTATTTTTTTCTATAATTCGACCAATTTTTATGCCTGGCGATGTTGTTCTAATTTGCGTACCATCTCCAACAATGGTCTTTCCGTACATCAATAAAATACCAAATTTCGTCTTGTCTGTAGGAGATCGCCAATACACGACATCGCCAGCTTCAAAGACTTCTTTTTCTTGTCCGTTAAACGGAATATCCAATTCGTATTGATAAAAAAAGACTTCCCCTTGAATATGATTCGCAACGCCTACTACCCTAGACTGTGCTTGAATGGCTGGTAATATACCGCAAGATGCATCCCATTCAATATTTAGCGTGCCTATCGTTGTATGTATTTTTCCATTCATTTTTAAATACGCTGAATCATAATGGTTGATAATATAGCTTTGAAACCATATCAAATATTAAGGAAAAAATTATTTATAGGGCAATGATAAAAACATTTCGATAATTATCGAAACGTTTTTAATGTTTTTTTTAAAGATACTCGTTTTCCTGCTATCCTCCGCTACAACATTTCTAAAAAATAAGGCAAAGCGGCATTATCATTGTCCTTATTCCACACCGCAAATAATTCTGTTTGTTGTGGAATATTTGTGAGTTCTATAAATCGAACTTGGTAATTATATTCATCTCGAAGCGAATTGGGCACAATAGAAATCCCTAAGCCGCTTTCGACCAATTTAAAAATAGTAGGACCATGAATAGAGCGATGAGAAATTTGTGGGTCAAAGCCATTATCATTACACAAATTGATAATTTGTTGGTAATACATTTGACTCCGTTCATTCGGAAATAAAATATAAGATTCATGGGCTAATTGCCCCATATTTATAAAATTATCTGCGGTAATTGAATGCGTTTTGGGCAAGACCAAAGAAAAATTTTCTTTAAAAACGGAGATACTTTCCATATTAGCTGGTAAATTTTTGGCTCGCATAAAACCAATATCTAATTGCTTTTTTTCGAGCGCAATGACTTGGTCTTTATTACTCAAATCTTCTAAATAAAACTTGATGCGAGGACATTCTATGCTAAATTGTTTAATAAGAGGTGGCAAATAAACCTGCATAGCCGAACCAACAAAACCAATTCTAAGAATCCCATCCCCTCCTTTTACCGCTAACTGCCAGCGTTCCATCGATAATTTTAATTGATTAATGACCAATTCTGCTTCTTTTCTAAAAGCTATACCTGCTTGACTTAAATTAACCTTTCGATTTGTTCTAATAAAAAGTTCTTGTCCTAAAATAATTTCTAATCGAGCAATCTGTTGACTCAAAGCAGATTGAGAAATAAATAATCGTTCTGCCGCTTTTCGATAATGTAGCGTCTCTGCTAGCACTAAGAAATATTCAAAATGTCTTATTTCTAATTGATTAGTCATACTTATTATTTAATACACAATATTAATTGTTAGTAATTAAAAATCCAAATAACTTTGCTACCAAGAACAGAAAATAGAACCAATCAATGCTGAAGCTTCAGGCATTCTATCTACAATTAATCTAAAAATGTACGACCTAATGTCTTGAATCAGCACAAACTAAAACCACATTAATTCGTATCTTAATTTATTTTCTACACACTAAAACCAAAATCATCCCTAATTAAATAAAAGTAATAATGAAAAAAATACTAACACTCGGTCTAGGAAAAGTCGGTACTTTAGTTGGCGTATTACTAAGCAAAAAGTATAAAGTTACTGGCGTAGATAAACAGCAACCACATTACGATTTTAAATTACCTTTTAAGGTCGTAGAAGGGGATGTGACCGACGAGGCATTTTTACAAAAATTAATTAAAAAGAATGATGCTGTTGTCTCTGCTTTGCCTTACTTTTTAAATAAGAAAATCGCTAAAATCGCTTATGATTTAGGCAAGCATTATTTCGATTTAACGGAAGATGTGGACACGACCAATTATATCCGAGATTTAAGTAAAACTTCTAAAGGTATCATGGCTCCACAATGTGGATTAGCCCCTGGAATTATAGGAATTATTGGTGCAGATTTGGCTAAGGAATTTACTAAACTTAGAGATATTGAACTTCGAGTAGGTGCTTTACCTCGTTACCCGAATGGTTTATTAGCTTATTCTTTCACTTGGTCACCTGCTGGCGTTATCAACGAATATATTAATGATGCGGAAGCTATTCAGAACGGAGTTAGAAAAATGACGCCTTCTTTGGACGGCTTAGAATACATCAATATTGAAGGTAAAGAATTTGAAGCCTTTACCACTTCAGGCGGGTTGGGTACAATGTGCGAAACCTACGAAGGAAAAGTAGATACCTTAAACTATAAAACAATTCGGTATCCCGGACACGGTAAGTTAATGAAATTCTTAATTCAAGAATTGATTTTAAAGAATGATAAAAAGCAATTATCCGAGATATTAGAAAACGCTAAACCGCCAGTTAAAGAGGATATTGTGTATGTTTATGCCGTAGTAGAAGGATGGAAAAAGGATAAATTATTCAGAAATGAATACTACAAAGCTTTTTCTCCAATCACTATTGATGGTATAGAATGGCGGGCAATTTCTTGGACAACTGCCGCTTCTATCGCTGCGGTGATTGAAATGGTCGATAATGGAGATTTACCCAACAAAGGGTTTATCAAACAAGAAGAAATTCCTTTTGACCTTTTCTTAAAAACAGAAAATGGGCAGTTTTTTACGAAGTAATAATGCAATTTTAGCCTCAATTGCAATTTTAAAAACAGAGTTATTAAGTTCTAATTGACACATTTTAGAATGTTAATTTTTTGTAGAAATTTTCAAAATTTGCAAGATACTCTCCCCTTTTGAAGGGGGGTGGGGGGAAGTAAAGTCGGTATTTTCCAGAATAGTCGAAATAATTGACAAAACATCCCCCTAGCCCCTTTAAAGGGGGAATTAACTCTTGCAAATCTAGAATGAAACTTAACATTTCTTCCTATCTCAAAATAGCACTTAATAGCTCTGTCTCAAAGAAAATTGAAAATTTTATTTAGGTCATGGCAGAAATAAAAGTAGAAATGCCCAAAATGGGTGAAAGTATCACAGAAGCGACGATCATCAAGTGGTCTAAGCAAGTTGGTGAATCTGTTGAATACGAGGAAACTCTATTGGAAATTGCCACCGATAAAGTGGATTCTGAAATTCCTTCTCCAGCAACAGGTATCTTAGTAAAAATTCTATTTGAAGCCGAAGATGTTGTCGAAGTCGGTACCATCATCGCAATTATTGCCACCGAAGCAGAAGTGATACCCAGCGCCAATATTCCTGTAGACATTGCAGGAACTAGCGCCCCTCAATCACAGGAAATCGTCAACGGAACACCTGAGAAAAATCCTTCTGCAACCATAACATTAGACGTAGAAAAATCGGCAAGACCTAGTGTGAGTGCTCGGTTTTACACCCCATTAGTCCGAAGTATAGCCGCTAAAGAACAGATTGATATTGCCACACTAAATACTATTTCAGGCACAGGAACAAATAATAGAGTAACTAAAAAAGACATCTTAGCTTTTGTTCAAAATAGCAAAAACTCAAATACTATACCAGCAGCACCCGTAACTCCGACACTTCAAAAAACAACGCCAATCGAACCCAAAAAAGTGGCTGTATCTATGAGTGGAGCCGTGGAGATTATTGAAATGGATCGCACTCGTCGATTGATAGCAGATCATATGGTTCGTTCCAAACAAGTTGCCCCGCACGTTACGTCCTTTATAGAAATAGATGTAACGGATATAGTTAATTGGCGTAATAGCGTAAAAGGTGATTTTAAAGCAAAAAATCAAGAAAATATTACTTTTACCCCAATTTTCATGGAGGCAGTAGTCAAAGCCATCAAAGATTTCCCTTTAATTAACGTCTCCGTAGAAGGAACGAACATTTTGGTCAAAAAAGCTATTAATATAGGTATGGCAACGGCTTTACCTTCAGGTAATCTAATTGTACCTGTAATTAAAAATGCGGACCAATTGAGTCTTTTTGGCTTAACCAAACAAGTGAATCTATTAGCGAATAAGGCAAGAGCCAATAAACTTCAACCTACAGATGTTCAAGGCGGAACGTTTACGATTACCAATGTTGGTACTTTCGGAAATGTCATGGGCACACCGATTATTAATCAACCTCAGGTTGCTATTTTGTCGGTCGGAAAGATTCAAAAGAAGCCAGCAGTTTTAGAAACGGAATATGGTGATGTCATTGCCATTCGACAAATGATGTTTTTAAGTTTGTCTTATGACCATCGAGTAGTTGATGGGATGTTAGGTGGGTCTTTTTTACGGAAAGTTGGGGATTACTTGGAGCAATTTGATGCGACACAGAAAATATAAATACATTGCATAGGGCTTTGGGCGTAGGGCAAAGGGTCAATAAATTAGCATTTGGAAGAGCTGTTTGATATAAACCTTACAATCTTTCAGTTGTTTACTATTTTTTATCCCTCTGTCTCAGATGCTAGGCATTTCAACCCATCCCCAACCCTTCCCTTCAAAAGGAAGGGAGTCGTCAAAATTGAAAGATTCAATACAATTTGACTGAAATATTCAAATTTGCACAGAATAAGTTCCCCTCCATTTAAAGAGAGTGGTTAGGGAAGGGTTAACTTTAGGGGATTATTTCCCTCCACCCCATGCACTAAGTCCTTTACTAAACAATATTCAAATAAAAAAATTATGTCAACAACTACCTCACCAATCATAGAAAAAAGTACTAAGACCGACCGATTCGAGGCGCCTGATTATTATCAATTAGACGAATTATTAAGCGAAGAACATTTATTAGTGCGTTCTGCCGTTCGAGATTGGGTCAAACAAGAAGTATCTCCAATTATAGAAGAATATGCAGAACAAGGCAAGTGCCCCATTCATTTATTCAAGCAAATGGGCGAATTAGGCGCATTAGGGCCAAGTTTACCAGAAAAATATGGTTGTGGTGGAATGGATGAAATTGCCTACGGCATTATCATGCAAGAATTAGAAAGAGGTGATAGTGGCGTTCGATCCATGGCATCTGTACAAGGGTCTTTGGTCATGTACCCTATTTATAAATATGGTTCAGAGGAACAAAGAATGAAGTACTTGCCTCGTTTGGCAAAAGGAGAAATGATTGGTTGTTTTGGTTTAACCGAACCTAATCACGGTTCTGATCCAGGATCGATGTTGACGACGCTTAGAGAAGACGGCGAAGGTGGTTATATTTTGAATGGGGCTAAAATGTGGATTACCAACTCTCCTATTGCGGATATTGCCGTTGTTTGGGGAAGAGTAGAAAATGGTCCTGTTAAGGGCGTGATTGTTGAAAAAGGAATGGCAGGTTTTTCTGCTCCTGTTATCAAAGGAAAATGGTCTTTACGTGCTTCTATTACGGGGGAATTAGTATTTGAAAATGTCCGTATTCCAAAAGAAAATGTCTTACCAAATATTCAAGGTCTAAAAGGGCCATTAGGCTGTTTATCCAAAGCAAGATACGGAATTTCTTGGGGCGCAATCGGTGCAGCTATGGACTGCTATGATTCGGCCCTTCGATATTCTAAAGAACGAATCCAATTTGGCAAACCCATCGCTCAGTTTCAATTGACCCAAAAGAAATTGGCAGAAATGATTACCGAAATCACCAAAGCACAATTATTGTCTTGGCGATTAGGCACCTTAGCCAATAAAGGAAAAGCAAGTCCTGCTCAAATTTCTATGGCGAAAAGAAATAATGTAGACATGGCGATTAAAATTGCTAGAGAAGCTAGACAAATTCACGGCGGTATGGGTATTACTGGTGAATACCCAATGATGCGACATAGCATGAACCTAGAATCGGTCATCACTTATGAAGGAACGCATGATATTCATTTGTTGATTACGGGGATGGATGTTACGGGATTGAATGCGTTTAAATAAAAAAGAAGTCAGAAGTCAGAACGAAAATTAAAATTTTCTGTCAGAAGTCAGAGAAATAACCGTGACCATGTTATTTCTCTGATTTCTGACAGTTATCAAAGATAACGTTCTGACTTCTGACAATCAATATAATTGATGGTCTGACATCTAAGACATGACAAAAGTAGAAACGCCAATTATCCAATATAAAAAAGGGAGATTATCTAAAAAGAAATTATTAGAACTATATGATGGGCTAATAAAACCTCGAATGCTTGAGGAAAAAATGCTCCTATTGTTACGCCAAGGAAAAATCAGTAAATGGTTTTCAGGTATTGGGCAAGAGGCGATTGCAGTTGGTGTTGGGATGGCATTAGAGGCGGATGAGATTATCTTTCCAATGCACCGAAATTTAGGGGTTTTCACTAGTCGAAATGTACCTTTAGCTCGATTATTTGGACAATGGCAAGGTAAATTATCTGGTTTTACCAAAGGTAGAGATCGTTCTTTTCATTTTGGTAGTTTAGAATATGCTACGGTCGGCATGATTTCTCATTTAGGACCACAATTATCTTTGGCTGCTGGTGTTGGATTGGCTCATAAATTAAGGGGCGAAAACAAAATCAGTTTAGCGTTTACAGGAGAAGGTGGCACAAGTGAAGGCGAATTTCACGAAGCATTAAACGTGGCAGCAGTCTGGCAATTACCAGTTATATTTTTGGTTGAAAATAATGGCTACGGTTTATCGACACCGACTAAAGAACAATTTCGTTGTGAGCATATTTCGGATAAAGGCATCGGTTATGGCATGAAATCCCTTCGGATTGATGGGAATAATATCTTAGAAGTTTATCAAACCATCAGCAAATTAGCGAAAGAACTTCGAGCAAATCCAGAACCTGTTTTACTAGAATGTGTTACTTTCCGACAAAGAGGACATGAGGAAGCAAGTGGCGTAAAATATGTGCCCAAAGACTTGATGGCGTATTGGAAAGAAAGAGACCCTGTTAATAATTTTGAGCAATTCTTATTAGGAGAGGGCATTATTGACGAAGCTTATATTAGTACCTTAAAAGCAGGCATTAAAACAGAAATAAACGAAGCACTAGATCTTGCTGCTGTAGCAGAAATACCTACTGCCAATACTGAAATAGAATTAGCGGATCTTTATCAAGCACACGATCATACGGCAATTCAACCAGCAACAACCGCTTCCAAAGAAATTCGATTCATTGACGCCATTACCGATGCCTTAAATACAGGCATGGAACGCTACGACGAATTGGTGTTAATGGGGCAAGACATTGCAGATTATGGAGGTGTTTTCAAAATCACCAATGGCTTTTTAGAAAAATACGGTGCAGGACGAGTTCGGAATACGCCGATTTGTGAAAGTGCGATTATTGGTGTTGGCTTAGGTTTAAGTTTGAAAGGGATGAAGGCAATGGTCGAAATGCAATTTGCCGATTTTGTTAGTTGTGGTTTCAATCAAATTGTCAATAACCTGGCTAAATTACATTATCGTTGGGGGGCTAATGCAGATGTAGTAGTCCGTATGCCTTGTGGTGGAAGTGTTGGTGCAGGGCCTTTTCATTCACAGACCAATGAAGCTTGGTTTTTTAAAACGCCAGGTTTAAAAATTGTTTACCCTTCCAATCCTGCTGATGCTAAAGGTTTATTATTGGCTAGTTTAGCCGATCCTAATCCAGTCTTATTTTTTGAACATAAAGCTTTGTATAGAAGCTTGTCGGGAGAAGTTCCGACGGATTATTATACCATAGAAATAGGCAAAGCAAATTTAGTAACCGAAGGTACACAAGCTTCCATTATTACTTACGGTTTAGGGGTGAAATGGGCACAGGAAGTTTCTGAAGCATTAGGTTTGTCGGTTGACATTTTAGATTTAAGAAGTTTAGCTCCTTTAGATTATGAAGCCATTGCAGCAACCGTCAAAAAGACCAATCGAGTTATATTATTACATGAAGATACTTTAGTGGGCGGTATTGGGGCAGAATTATCTGCGTATATTGCCCAACATTTGTTTAAACATTTAGATGCGCCTGTTATGCGGGTAGCAAGTATGGATACGCCCATACCTTTTGCTAAAAGTTTGGAAAAGCAATTTTTACCAATTGATCGTTTGAAAATGGCTTTGGAGGAGTTGATCGCCTATTAAAAGATGTCAGAAGTCAGACCGAAAATTAAAATTTTCTGTCAGAAGTCAGATTAGATTCAGGTAAACTATTGATTATCTAAATTTTAATCTTAAGTCATCTGACTTCTGACAGTTTATGTAATAAACGGTCTGACTTCTGACCTCTAAAACAAAACAACCATAATTCATTCCCTTATTAAAAAACAATACATAAATGGATACCTCTTTTCTTAAAAAATTAGGCTTAAAAAAGTACAATGCGGGTACTTCGACTGGTTTAGAATCAACCAAATCTAGCAAATATATCAAATCCTTTTCGCCCGTTGATGGGGAATTTATTGGGAGTGTAAGTAAAACGACTCGGGCAGAGTATGACCAAGTGGTTGAAACAGCACAAGCGGCATTCAAAGTTTGGCGAAAAATGCCTGCACCTAAACGTGGCGAAATCGTTCGACAGTACGGTAATGCCCTGCGAGAAAATAAAGAAGCGCTTGGAAGTCTAGTGTCTTACGAAATGGGAAAAAGTCTACAAGAAGGCTATGGGGAGGTACAAGAGATGATTGACATCTGTGATTTTGCGGTGGGTTTATCTCGTCAATTATATGGGTTGACCATGCATTCAGAGCGACCAAACCACCGAATGTACGAACAATGGCATCCACTAGGGATTGTAGGCATTATCTCTGCTTTTAATTTTCCAGTAGCTGTTTGGTCTTGGAATTCGATGATTGCCTTAGTTTGTGGAGATGTTTGTGTTTGGAAACCTTCCGAAAAAGCACCATTATGTGGAGTCGCTTGTCAAAATATATTTCAAGAAATCTTGAAAGCCAATGAGGTACCAGAAGGCGTTAGTTGTATGATCAATGGTGATTATAGAGTGGGCGAAATGTTGACCAAAGACGAAAGAATACCGCTTATTTCTGCGACAGGAAGTACTCGAATGGGGAAAATTGTGGGCGCAACAGTTGCGGCAAGAATGGGTAAATCACTATTAGAATTGGGGGGAAATAATGCTATTATTATCACACCTAATGCAGAATTGGATGTGGTCTTAGTAGGTGCTGTATTTGGGGCTGTTGGCACTTGTGGACAACGGTGTACTTCAACCCGTCGATTAATTATCCATGAGTCGATTTATGATGAGGTAAAACAAAAATTAACGAATGCTTACCAGCAAGTTAGAATTGGTAATCCTTTGGATGAAAATAATCATATGGGGCCTTTGATTGATACCGATGCGGTACAGGCTTACCAAAATACGATTGCAGAAATTGGCAAACAAGGGGGTAAAATGGTCGTGGATGGAGCGGTATTAGAAGGCGACGCATTTACAAGTGGTTGTTATGTCAAACCTTGTATTGCAGAAATTGCTTCCGATGCAGCGATTGTAAAAACAGAAACTTTTGCCCCCATTCTATATTTACTAAAATATACCGAGCTAGACGAAGCAATCGCTATCCAAAATAATGTACCGCAAGGGCTATCATCTGCAATTATGACCAATAATTTACGAGAGGCAGAATTATTTTTATCGGTTGCTGGTTCGGATTGTGGAATTGCAAATGTCAATATCGGTACTTCTGGTGCAGAAATTGGTGGCGCTTTTGGTGGGGAGAAAGAAACGGGTGGTGGTCGAGAAAGTGGCTCAGATGCTTGGAGAGCTTATATGCGTCGACAAACGAACACGATTAATTACAATACTACTTTGCCTTTAGCGCAGGGGATTAAGTTTGATTTGTAAGCGTTTGATACTGGATGTAAGAACACCATGATTTTTAAAATCATGGTGTTCTCCATAATTCCTTTCTTTAATACTGATGAAAAGCATCAGATACAAAACTCAAAACAACAGGTAAAGACTCTCGCCAATACGTCCAACTATGCCCACCATTTCGAATTCTAAATTCGTGCTTAATCTCCTTTTTACGCATCGCAATATGCACTAAAGAATTTCCTTCAAATAAAAAATCATCGTCCCCACAATCTATAAACCACCGAACATTTCTATTTCTATCTTTTGATACTTCCATATTTTTTAGAAACTCCGTCGTACTATATTTTTCAAACCAACTTTGCATTTGTGCTTCGGTATACTCCGTTTCATCTTTATTAATCCATGCTACCCATTTTTTTGCTTCTTCTATCGTCAACGGACCTGTACTCGCACTCAAGGGACAAGCAGAAGAAAATAAATCTGGGCGATGCAAAGCATACTGAAAAGAACCACCGCCGCCCATGGATAAGCCTGCAACTGCTCGGAATCTTTTATCGCTTTTAATGCGGAATTTTTGTTCGACATAGGGCATTAATTCCTCAAAAAAGAAATCTTCGTAACGCCATTTATTATCAGGGCTGTTAAAATAGCCTCGAACTTTGGTATCCGCATCAGGCATAATAACAATCATCGGCGTTGCTGTTCCCTCTTTAATTGCTTTATCTAAAATATGTTGAATTTCGCCAAATTGCACCCAGCCTGTTTGGTCATCTCCTGCACCATGTAATAAATACAAGACAGGATAAGACCGCTCCGAACTTTCGTAATTTGGAGGTAAATAAACAGCATATTTTCGTTCCATATCCAATATTTTGCTGGTCATGGAAAGATTATCGTAGACTTTGCTCATTTGGGCGAAAGCAAAAATGGGTAAGAACAAACAGCAAAGTATGTATAGATTTTTTTGATTCATGTTTTTAGTTTTTAGTCAATAAAAATGAATAAATGATTGAATAAGTAGATATTGAATAGTTAGAGGAACGAAAAGTCATTTTGATAATATGCAATCGGCTCGTAAAAGTTGAAAATTTTTAAAATATAGGTTTGAAGATGCAATCCATAGCCGTCAGGTGGATAGTTCAAAAGAAATAAAAAAAGACTTTCTATTTTTGTGTATTCAACCACAACAAAAAAGAAAGTCTAATGTATTCAGAAAAAGAATACCAAGTAAAGATAAGACAATTAGGGAGAAAAGTCGAAAAACTAGAAGAAAAGAGAAGTATGGATAAGGAAACTTTGTCACAAGTAAGGTTATTGAATAAACGCCTGCGTCAACGAGAATCGGAATTAAAGGAGGGGCGGAATAACTGGAAAGGCAAATATAAACATAACCAACAGACAATCAAAAAGTTAAGGGTAGCATTAACTAAAGATGAAAAAGTGACACGTCATCATTATGGACGCTCGCTAATTAGCTTATGCGTACTACTTAGAGTAAAAGGTGGTTGCTCTTATCGAGGAGTTGTTCGAGTATTAAAAGTATTGCTACTATGTAATTTAATAGAGCAGCATAAACTACCTTGTGCAAATACGGTACAAAATTGGACATCAAAAGTAGGATTAGATACCCTGCAAGGAGCTGTTAATGAACCAATTAGTGAACAAGTAACGCTGATAGTAGATGAATGTATAAGAAAAGGAAAAGAGAAACAATTAATTGTTTTATTAGCCCCATTTGAAAAAGAGAAAGAAGAATCCTTAACGTTTCAAGACGTTCAAGTAGTTCATATGGAAGGCGCTAAAAGTTGGAAAGGTAAAGAGATAGAAAAGACCTTATCTTTTTTGAAGACAAGTCAAAAGGTAATAGTAAAAAATGTATTGAGTGATGAAGGCAAAAATTTAATTAATTTTTCCAACTTAAGTCAGCTAAGCCATATCCCTGATATTGCCCATGGAGTAGCGACTTGTTTGAAAAAAACTTTTTTAAAAGATGCGGACTATCAATCATTTATGAAGTTAGTGGCTACTTATATCTACAAAGGAGTTAATCAGGATTTTAGTTATTTATGTCCGCCAAAACTAGGTAAGAAAGCTCGTTTTATGAACCAAACGGCTATTGTAGATTGGGCAGAAATTTTAACCCATCGCATTAGTCAATTAGATAAAAAATCACTTACGTTTTTTGAACAATTACCGCAACATTCTTCTATGATTAAGCATTTATCGGCTTGTTTAGATATAGGCCAGCGGATTCAAGTTCCCTTGAAGAAACAAGGAGCAAATAAAAAAACATTAGCAACGGCTAAACAAATGATTGAGGTAGGTAAAAAACAGGAGGGGTATGTCAAGACATTTGTGAGTTATCTGGATAAATATATCAATTTATATGATGAATTTATAGACCAACATGATGTTAGAAATATTCATGTAAGTTCTGATATTATTGAAAGTCTGTTTGGTAAATATAAAAGTATCGCCAATCATTCTGCTTTAACAGGATTAACGAAATTAAATTTGGAATTAGTGATTTATTGCATAGATACAAATGAACTTTTAACGACGATTCCAACGGCTATAGAACGTATTTTTATGACCGACTTAGAACAATGGGTTAATGACCATTCTTCTGATAATCAATTGGTTAAAAGAAGAAATTTCTTTAAAAAAGAACCCGTTAAGGCAGAAGTTTCTACGTTTTTGAACTAACCAGCCGTCAGGCTAAGAATATAATCATTGATAATCAGCAACTTACGATGATGTCGATATTTTAAGATTGCATCTTAAAATCAATATTTCTTACGTTTTCAACGTAATTTGCTTGCAAAAATCCAGATTTTGAATCGTTAGCCTGACGGCTATGGATGCAATCTTCAAACATCGATCAGTACTTGCCTAAAGTTGAGAAAACATTTACTCATTCATTTTCACATTTACTCATTTAATCCATGTCTAAAGTAAATACTATTTTTGCAATCCATCCTACTTTTTTTGTAACCATTTTAAATTTCAAAAGTACTCACCATGAAAATCATTGATAAACTTGCTTGGATTCAGTTGCAAGACCAAAAAATTTTAAGTACTCGTAGTAAAGGAAAGACTAAGTTTTATATCCCTGGAGGGAAAAGAGAAATGGGAGAAAGTGACGAGGCAGCTTTAATCAGAGAAATCAAGGAAGAATTGACCATAGATTTAATCCCTACTACGATTGCTTTTGTAGGCAATTTTCAAGCACAAGCAGATAGTCATGCAGCAGGCATTCAGGTTTTGATGCAATGCTATACCGCTGATTATAAAGGAACTATCGAAGCCGCCGCAGAAATTGCAGAAGTTGTTTGGTTAACCAACGCAGACCGAGATAAAATTTCTCCCGTAGACCAATTGATTTTTGATTTTCTTTTTGAAAAAGGATTGTTGGCATAATTTTTAAATGGTTGTATTGTTGCCATGTTGTGGTGTTGTCACATTCTATCGTACAACAAGGCAACATCTTAACTTATAAATATCACTAAGCTGCAACCAAATTAAGTTTGCCCTATCTTTCCAATCAAATACGCTTTAAACTTATTGATTTAATAGTGTTTATTCTAATTAAAATCGTATGGCAAAATTTGAATGCTGAAAATCAAAGATTTAGGGAGATTCAAAATTCAAAATTTATCATTCAGAATTAAGTCTAATATATATTCCGATTAACAATCAAAGTTTCAATAATACCCATTCTACTTTTTCCGACTGTTGAAACTTAATAAAAAGAGATCACCCGATGCAAAAGATTTTACTTTGCCTTTGTGCAATCGTAGCCTTTACGTTTATGGCTACTGCTCAACAATTAGATTTAAACAAGAAACAAACTAAAGCTTTCCGAACTGAAAAAGCGCCTAAAATTGATGGCGAACTCACCGAAATGGATTGGCAAAATGCGCCTAATGCAAGCGATTTGGTCCAATTACAACCTGTAGCTGGAAATAAGCCGACTCACCGTACCGAAATTAAAATCATGTATGATAATTCTGCTTTATATGTAGGCGCTATGATGTACGACTCCGCTCCAGATAGCATTTTGCAGCAAGTCACACAGCGGGACGAAATTGGTAATAGTGACTGGTTTGGTATTTTTATTGACCCTTATAAGGGGGGCATCAATGGCGTAAGTTTTATTGTAACCGCTGCGGGCGCACAGTTTGATGCGAAGTATTCAATTTTTGGAGAAGATGAAAACTGGGATGCCGTTTGGAAAAGTTCGGTCAAAAAAAATGCGGAAGGCTGGGTCGTAGAAATGCGTATCCCCTACTCTGCCATTCGATTTCCCAATCAGAAAGAACAAGTCTGGGGGCTTAATTTTGGGCGACTAATTCAGCGTTACCAAGAGAAAAGTTTTTGGAGTAAAATTGACCCGAACCAAAATGGGTTCTTAAATCAATTCGGCGAAGTTTCTAATATTTCCAATATTAAATCTCCTTTCCGTTTATCTGCGACGCCTTTTGTAGCCGTTTATGGCGAAAACTATAAGGACAAAAGTGCCAGTCCAAGTACTTCTTGGGGGCGTTCTTTTAATGCTGGAATGGATGTTAAATATGGGATTAATGATGCCTTTACTTTAGATATGACCTTGATTCCAGATTTTGGACAAGCTCGGTCAGATAATCAAGTCTTGAATTTATCTCCTTTTGAAGTGCGTTTTGATGAAAATCGACAATTCTTTACCGAAGGGTTAGAGTTATTTAATAAAGGTGGCTTATTTTATTCTAGACGGGTAGGTGGACGTCCACTTAAGTTTTGGGAAGTAGAAAATCAATTAGGTGCTAATGAAGAAATTGTCAACAATCCTACTCAAACACAATTAATCAACGCCACAAAAGTCTCTGGTAGAACCACTAAAGGATTAGGAATTGGGGTATTTAATGCGGTGTCTGCGAGTACATCTGCTACCATCCGAGATACAGAAACGGGAGAAGAACGGTCTTTCGAAACCAGCCCATTGACAAATTACAATGTAACCGTTTTTGACCAAAATCTAAAAAATAATTCTTATGCCACCCTTATCAACACCAATGTGACCCGTTTTGGCGATGCTTATGAAGCCAATGTTACTGGCGGAGAATTTGAATTGAAGAATAAAGCGAATTCCTACAGCATTAGAGCAAGAGGTGCACTAAGTCAAAAATACTACGCTGATAGAACTGATTTAGGTCATAAAATGTCTTTGGGCGTGCGAAAAACCAATGGAAAAATAGCCGCAGGACTTTTCTACAACCAAGAAAGCGACGACTACGATCCAAATGATTTAGGCTTTTTAAATAATAATAATGAGCGTTCCTTTGATGGGTATGTGGAGTACAATCAAAATAAACCTTTTGGGATTTTCAATTCTGGTGGCATCGGATTTTCTCCCGAATACAGTCGATTGTATAAACCGAATGTTTTTACGGATTTCTCCATGAATTTTTGGGCGTATGGGCAAACCAAAAGTTTCTGGCGATTTAATGTTTTTACTTATCATGAGCCAATTACTACCTACGATTATTTTGAGGCTAGAACCGAAGGTAGATTTTATCGATTTCCTTCCAGTAATATGATGGGTTGGTATATGGGATCTGATCGAAGAAAAAAGTTAGCTTTTGGGTTTTATGGTAATTTCAGAAAATATAATGAACCAGGTAGAAATAGAATTTACTTTGGTATTGAACCAAGGTTTAGGGTTAATGACAAATTAAATTTCAGTTGGGAAATTACCAATTTTATTTTAAATAACGATGTAGGTTATGTCAATAAAGTTGGAGAAAATGAAGAAGACGTTATTTTTGGCGTTAGAGCAAGAAAGACCTTAGAAAATATTTTTAATGCCAATTATAATTTCAACCCCAATATGGCATTGACCTTTAGAATGCGGCATTATTGGTCAAGAGTAAAGTATAACGATAACGGGTTTTACTTACTCAATGAAAACGGTACTTTAGGGCATTCCGACTATTTGGACAATCACGATAATAATTTTAATGCCTTTACAATAGATATGGTTTATAGATGGCGTTTTGCACCGGGTAGTGATATTTTTATCGTTTGGAAAAATAGTATTTTTAATAGTAATGAATTGGCAGATATTGGGTTTGGCAAGAATTTAGACGATTTAAGAGGTGCGCCCCAATCCAATAGTATCTCCTTGAAAGTTATTTATTACTTGGATTATGATTTGTTGAAGGGGAAGAAGTAATGTAGGAGAATGAGCCGATGAGGTGATAAGGTTAGTGAGTTGATGAGGTTTTTAGATTTATTCGTTCAGTCTGAGTTGACAACAAATTTAGCTATTTTTAGGTGATGTGTTATGAATCATTGCTAAGCATACAAAAGAGAGGTCTAGTTAATAACATGAGTTTTGGATAAGCAAAAGGCCTGGAAGACCGAATCCGTTTGTAGAGAATATTTGATAAACCCCTCTTAATCAAAGGTCTGGAAGACCGACCCTGTTAAAAAATAGCCAAAAACGGGGTCGGTCTTCCAGACCTTTGGAACATTTTTGAATCATTTTCTACAAACAGCACCGCTCCTCTGGAGCTAAATCCTTGATTATCAATTAGTATTATCCAAAACTCACGTTAATAGGCTTCTCTTTTCTATTTTCAACTAATTTGTGCTATTGAAGTTGAGGTTACTATTGAGGTTGAGATTCTAAATAGTCCCCTGCTTCGGTTTGCTGACGTCGCAGCCTTTGCTGCCAAATACGTTTGAAACAGGGGACATTTCTTTGTGTAAAATGTTTGGGGTAGTATGGAAATTAAAATATTTATCTTTGAAAGTTGAACAAGAAACCAATAATGGTTTCTTGTTAACTTAAGTGTTATTCGTTGGGTTGCTGCAATAGAGAGAGAGATTAGAGGTTGTCTAATTCTTTGATAAAATACCCGCGGAGTAACTTTTATAGTTGTCGCAATACTTTATTCTTCTAAACAGAATACAAAGTATCTTTAGTAGTAAATTCTTAGAAAATATTAATAAAACCAGTAAATTTTCAGAAATAGCTATGACTTTTCAGTTGTTGGCAAAGTTATCATATGCAACAATAGTCCAAATATTTTGTAAAAAACTAAAGCTATTTAAGTAAAAGACATCAGCAATTATTTATCACTACACCTAGTTAGGAGTTTTGGTGAAGTGCTCAGGTCCAAAGATAGTAGAATTTTTGAGTTGAACAATAATAAACCTAATTAGAATTTACTTATTTTTGAAGATATAGGTAAAAAAGTAATTAATCTGATTAACAATTGCAAAGGTAAGTTTTCTTCGACTTTGTGCTATATTTTTACAAAAACCCAAAACTCCATAATTAGATAAATATATTATTTTTTCAAGCGCACATAAATACATAAACAACAACAATTACATCCTAAACACCTTATAATCAACACTTTAAAACAATAGACACAATCAACAAATTGTATTATTATAAAACAAGAAAATAATAAAATAAATAATAATAAAATAGCTTAGTAGCTTTGTTACTACATCTAAATGTAGTATATTATTGCTGCTGACGGTTTGATTCCAAAAGGAGTCAAAAAATAAATAGTATTTTATTATGGTAAAAGTGATTATCATTGAAGATAATGCAGACTTGCGTGATCGAATCGCTAATCTCATGCATTCGTCCGATAAATTACAATGTCTAATTACGTACGATAGTGTCGAGGCTTTTCTTAGAAGACCTAAATCGGAAGGCATTCCCGACATTATATTGTTGGATATTGGTCTTCCTGGCATTTCAGGAATCGCAGGTATTCCTAAAATAAAGCAACTATTGCCCGATGTTGAAATTGTGATATTAACGGTACAAAATGATCCAGACAAAATATTTAAAGCCATCTGTGCAGGTGCCTCTGGTTATTTGTTAAAAGATATTAATTTTGACTTTTTAGAAAACCAATTAGTCGCCATTCATGAGAAGGGAGGCTCTGCGCTCTCTCCACAAGTTGCTCGTAGAATATTAAGTTATTTTCAAAAAAGTAAGGTTAAGAAAAACCCTAAAACAACTAAATTAAAAGATAAAGAATTCACCATTGTTCGAGGGCTAGTAGATGGCTTAAGTTATCAAGATGTAGCTGGTGTACTGGATATCACGATTGATGGGGTTCGGTATCATATCAAGAATATTTACAAAAAACTACAAGTCAATTCTAAAGCGCAGGTCATTAAAAAATATTTGGATGGGGATATTGAAGGATCATAAATCTCACTATATTACATTATTCTTTGCTCACCGAAAGTGGTTATTTTCGTTTCTCACTTCTTGTTTTTTAATAAGTATATTCCTTTTTAGCCAACCTAGCATATCATTTGCGCAGATAGATGAATCTTTTAACATTGTGGAAATAATTGGAAAAAAGGATGGTTTATCTTCTAATAAGGTATCCTATGTCTATCGTTTTAAGGAAGGCGTTATGTTTATAGGAACAAATAGTGGTGTAAATATCTATGATGGTTATTCTTTTGTTCTATGTAATACAAATGTTAACTCCCTCTTCAGATTGTGTGGCAACCAGATTACAAGTATTCTAGCAGATAAAAGAGGAGATGTTTGGGTAGCTTCCAATAATGGTATTAATAGAATCAATGGTTTTTCTAGGGTAAATATCCCTTATTTTAATGAAGGCAATAAAGTGTTTCCACCTGATAGACATGGAAAGAAAACTACTTCTTGGGTTACCATGACCTCAGATGGTCAAGTATGGGGGGTCAGTAATGGTAGGTTATACAAAATGTATACAGATAGCGTTGAACTAGTTTTAGGAGATAAACTTCAAGAAATACGGCAATTATTAAGCGACGCTAGCGGAAATCTCTATATTGATAATGGAGAAACGCTCCTTATTGTCGACGCAGAAGGAGAAATATCTTTTGAAATACCTATTGTCCATCTTCCTAAAATTATAGCTAATGCAGAGACTGGCGTATTTAATATGCAAAAAGATGAGCAAGGAAAGATTATAACTTCAATTGGTTATAAAAAATTTCATGAATTAACCCCTACAGGAAAATTTATACCTATTAGTAAAGAGCAGTCAAAATTAGTAAAAAATATAACAGAAATATGGACCTATATCAAAAGGAAGGAAACTACTTTTCCTTATATTTATAATTATTTGGAGGATGCTCAAGGCATACAATGGATTGCCACAAGTATTGGTTTATTTAAAATTACCATTAACAAAAATCACTTTCGCACGCTTCCAGCGTTAGAGAAAAGTAGTCTTAGAGCATTGTACGAGCATGACAATGGATTGATATACGGTGGGAGCTATACTCCTTTTTCGATGTTTACCTATACTCAAAATACCCACCAAATAAAAGAAATAAAAGACGCTAAAGATGTTTTTTTTATTGAACGATTAAATCAAGACACCCTTCTATTAGGAACTGACGGAGGTGGGATCGCCTTGTTTAGTACTTCTAGCAATAAAATAATAAAAAAAGGCATTGGACCAACAAAGCTTAATAATTTTTATACCGCATTCTTTGATGACTCAGATACTATATGGTTTGGAGGAAAAGCGTCCATCTTCATAGCTCCTTTAGACAATCCATTGAGCCTAACTAAATTACCTTTGCAGGAGAACGATCCTCTTAGCAAGTCGCAGTTTTTCATGCAGTTAGAGCAAGCAAAAGATGGAACAATTTGGAGTGCTTCGAAAGAAGGGATTCACCAATATAAGAAAGGAATAGGCACTATAGCAACTTATAGTAACTTTAGTGAAACAGATAAACAATTATTAGATGGTGGTTATCGGCAATTTGTTTTTGATGAACTAGACAATTTATGGGTTGCAACGGAAGGAGGCTTAAATTATATTGACACAAAAATTGGGAAAGTAACAAAAGTATTTACTATAAAAGATGGACTTCCTGATAATTTGATCTATTCTTTAATTTTAGAAAATGATTCGACATTATGGTTAGGCACCCATTATGGATTAAGTAGATTTGATACTAAAACAAAAGTGTTTACTAATTTTTATGAGAAAGATGGTATTGCTCATAACGAATTTAATACAAATTCCTATTTAAAAGCAAAAAATGGAATCCTGTATTTTGGTGGGATAAATGGACTAACAATAGTTGACCCAACTAATTTACCGAATAAAAATCAGGAGTTTACGCCCTTCATAGGGAGATATATAAAATATGATAGTCAAAAAGGGGCAAGTAGTCACTTTTTTGATAGTAGTATGGGGCAACCTGTAAAGATGAGCCCAACAGAAAAAACAATAGAGTTCCATTTATCTAGTGAAAATTTCCTAAACCCAAGGCAAAATACTTATGCCTATCGCCTCGAAGGATTTGAAACAGATTGGGTTTCATCAGGCACGCAAAACGTAGTTAGATATACTAATTTAGACCAAGGAAAATATACCTTAAAAATAAAAGCAACTAATTCAGAAGGGCTCTGGAGTTCTTCTATTTTGAATGTCCCCATTATTGTAAAAAGGCCTTATTACGAACAATGGTGGTTTGGTGTGTTATTGACTTGTTTAGCCATGATATTGATAGCAACAGGCTTTCTAATTTACATTCGGTATGAACGACATAACCACAATATTCGGCATCGAATAGCTACTGATTTGCATGATGATGTGAGTAACTCCCTAAATAACATAAAAGTTATTGCTAAGGATTTAAAAAATAAATCTCCTAATAATATCCAAGAAGATTTAGAACGTATTGAGCGCATGAGTAGTTCGGCGATTGGGCATGTGCAAGATGTAGTGTGGTCAGTTGATAAAGAATTGGATACGCTAGAAGACCTAATTTTTGTGATGGAAGATTATCTAGATGATGTAGTTCGTGCTAAAAAAATTCCAGTAGTATTTGAAAAGAAGGGCTTAAATATGAACAATCATTTAAGAATTTTAGTCCGCCGAAATTTACTGCTTATTTTTAAAGAAGCTGTTTCTAATGCGGTCAAACATACCGAAATCACAAAATTATTCTTACTAGTAGCCAATCAATCCAAAGGCTTTAATATGACGATTACGAATGAATTTAATGCCCTTAAAAAAGCGAAAGTATCTACGGGAAAAGGCTTAAAGAACATGAAACAAAGGGCTGCTTATATTAATGGCAAATGCAATCTAACACAAAATGATGACCAGTTCTCTGTAATAATCAACTTAAACTATAAAATCTAATACCCATTTACTCTCCAGCAACCGTCGCCACAAAAGCAGCACCTGCTTTAGCATGAAAACCTGGTTTTAAGGTAATCGTATTTTCCGCTTTATAGACAACTTCTTCATTGGAAGAAATAACTACATTTGTTGACAATTCTTTCTCTGTACCAGCATTGGCTTTAGCGGTAAAATCTATTCCTGATTTTGCGTGGAAGCCAGGTTTTAAAGTAATTGTTTGACTAGCTTTATAAACAACTGATTGTTTACTTTCTAGTACTTCATTCGCTATAAAATTAGTCTTAGTAGTAGCCATTGCCACAAAATTAGCACCTGCTTTAGCATGAAAGCCAGGTTTTAAAGTAACCCCATTATCTCCTTGATAAACAACCGATTCTCCTGAATCAATCACTTTTCCGGTAGTAATTTTTTGAGCCGTAATATTCGTCACTAAAGGTTCAAGTATTGGCATTTCAGTTCTAGGAGATAAAGGAACTGTTGTTTTCCGAGAACCATTCTCTGCTAAAGATGACATCTTTTGAATAGCATTTTTCTTGACTTTTTCTACTTTATTGATGTTTTTTGAGACTAGCCGCTCTCTCGCAATTATTTCTTGTTTAGGAGCATTATTTTCAGGAAGAATAATCGAATTACTAGGGGCTTTAAAAACAGGTTTGGTTAATTTATTTTCAACAACTGATTGACCTAGAGGCCGTTGTTGGCTCATATAAAATTGACTTCCAATTAAGCTTAGCATGAGCAACATAGACGCCGCTACCAACCAAGTTTTTTTATTCGTACGTTTATTTTTCAAGGGACGAATAATAGCCGTATTCGTCGCACTCGAATCTGTTGCCAAAATCTCCGTTTCTGAAAGGGTATTCGCCGCAAAGTTAATCAGTAGATCCGCCGTTGCGGTAGCTTCTGGTGAGGTAATCTCTTCTTCCGACAAAGTCCCTCCCACAAAACTAAACAAGTCTTGTCCAAGTTCGTAGGCAGCTACTTCTTCTTGTAAAGATAGATTTTCAGCTAATGCCTCTTCAAACACTAACCGCTCTATTTTACTCAAGTTTCCATTTTTATACGCCTCAATTTTTTCAAAATAATTCATAAGCTTCCTTTTCTAATTACAACTTATTCCCCATCAACATGGCTTTCAATTCTTGTCCTTCTACTGGATGTTGGATTAAGTAACTAATAATTCTTTTTTTTCCTTTCAAGTAAGCGTTTCGACACGCGCCTTCACTCTGATAAGTCGTTTTTTGTACAATTTCTTTATACCTATAACCTTTTGCCACTAATAAAATCACTTTCACCTGTTCCGCATTCTCCGTTATATCTTGTAATTTTTGGTGGATCAATCCCGCAATTTGATTTTCTTCAAATTGATATTTATCATTACTTGCCTCTACTCTTTTAGTTGCCTCTAAGGGTAAGACCCTTTCTTTTTTACTTTTAGCAAAATGATCTAATACCGTATATTCTACCACCGTTGTAAAGTAACTTTTCAAACGAGTTCCTTTATTCAAAATCAAGCCTTTTTTCACCCTCGTAATCAACTTAATGGTTGAATCCGTGAAAATATCGTCCCAAACTTCATCCGAAAGGTCTCGATATTTTTTTCGCCAAACCCCAATTGCATATCCTTTTACATCTTCAAAAAACCACTTTAATACCAATTGACTATTACCACCATTATTTTTAATAGCAGCAATAACGACCTTATCGGCAAAGCCATCAGAGATAGAGTTAGTAGGTTGATTCGGATTTTGTGCCAATTGAAGTTGATTTTAATATATTAGCTAGAATAGTTCTACTTTTTGTCACCTTGTGAGGGAGAAGAAAATTAAAACTACTAAAAGGAATAAAATATTGGCTTAGCATCCTTAAAAAATAAATAGACAAATTCATTTTTAAGACACTATAGTGCATCAGAAAATGAATTAATAAATCCGTTGTCCTTTAATTATCCGTTGTATTAATTTTTCTATAGCGGATAATTAAAGGACAAGGATTATATATTTTTTATTTACAAAATGCATAGCAAGCTATATATTATTTTCTTAGCTGACTATTTAATAGGAGAAAAAGTACAAGTGGTTTTCTTTTTGAGAAGTGAAATTGTTCGTTTATTTTTCTACTATTACTGGATTCCATTTTAATTTTCTTAGTTGTTTTAATTTTTATTTAGCACTAATTCCTTAGCTTTAGGTTTGAATAATTTAATCCTTAATATAGAGAATTTATAAGTAAAGTAATATGGAACAAGCTATTTCTTACTGGCCACTAACCGTCCTTTTAATCGGCACCTTAGCCATCGTCCTATTTATCGTCGTTTTACGACTACATGCTTTTATTGCCTTAATGTTAGCCGCTATTTTAGTCGGTATTTTAGGACAAACAGTACCAGAAGGTGTAAATGCTTGGGTCTTAGCAGTAGAAAACGCTATGAAAGAATTTGGGGTAACGGCAGGGAAAGTCTCCTTTGTCATTGCCATCGCCTCCGTTTTAGGAATAGCGCTAACAGAAAGTGGTGCAGCAGAACGCATTGTCAATCAATTAATCAATTTTTTTGGAGAAAGTAGGGCAAGTATAGCTTTGTTAGTATCAGGTTTTATTTTGTCCATTCCCGTTTTCTTTGATACAGTTTTCTTTCTATTAGTACCGTTGGCAATTGTTTTAGCGCAGAAGACAGGGAAGAATTTTGTGCTCTTTATTATGGCAATCGGTTGTGGTGCCGTCATTACTCATTCAGTAGTTCCTCCTACTCCAGGGCCATTATTGATGGCAGAAAGTTTGAATATTAACATGGGCTTATCTATTCTGGTAGGGATTATCTCTGGTATTATCCCTGCTTTTGTAGGATATAAATTCAGCTTACGTCAAAATGCTCGAATAACTGTTTTACCACCTGATTTTTCCGCCAATCAAGCTATTTCCATTCAACAACCCGTTTTACCTTCTTTTGGGATGTCCATGATTCCCATCCTATTACCACTTGTTTTAATTATTGCTGCTTCTGCTATCCAAATTTTTTATCCAGATCGCAATGATTTAGTGGCACAAGGTCTTACCTTTTTGGGCAATAAAAATATCGCCATGTTTTTGGGTTTATTAGTAGCGCTTTATTTATGGGCAAAGCATAAAAATTTGGATTTAAAAGGTTTAGGCGCCCAAATGGAGCGACCATTAGAAATCGCAGGTTTGATTATTTTAATTACCGCAGCGGGTGGCGCTTTTGGTGCAATGATTAGAAATACAGGCATTGGAGAGATGATTCAAGCCATGTCTGCGAATGGATTCAGCATTAATTTAATTTTTGTGGCTTGGTTAATGGCAGCAGTTGTAAAATTTGCTCAGGGATCAAGTACGGTTGCCATCATCACGACTGCGGGTATTATGTCTGCCATTATTAGTACGGCTACCCTACCCTTCCATCCAATCTATTTATATATGGCTATTGGCTATGGCGCAATGGTTGGTTCTTGGATGAATGATAGCGGGTTCTGGATAGTCGGCAAATTAAGCGGGATGACCGAAAAACAAACCTTGCAAACTTGGACAACACTTTTGGCAGTTATTGGGATTGTTGGTGGGATACAGGCTTTATTGTTTTCTTATATTTTTCCGATGGTGTAACGGTTGTCGGTTCTCGGTTCTCGGTTGTCAGTTTGGAGCAATAACTGACAACTGACAACTGGTAACTGGTAACCGACAGCGCCCATTCTACTGTTAATAATCTCCTAATTCACTACAGAATCCTCCTTCCTAGGCAACATACCAATTCCACAAACCATTATATTCGTATCAAAAAAGGAAAATAGGACATGTTTTTGCAATACCTTAATTTTCCCGAATTGTTTAACAAAACCACTTAATATGAATAAGATAACCGGAATTATAGCAGGAGCAGCAGTTGTATTACTTGCCAGCGTATATGGCACGTATGCCTATCATCAAAAGGAGATTGCTACTTTAAAGACCCAATTGATCAACCGAGATGGACAAGTGTCTCAATATGAAGCCCAAATTGGCAATCTACAGACGACGAATAGTAATCTATTAAATCGAATGGAAGATTTATCCATCATCGGAAAAACAGGCGCAGAAAGTATCAATAAGTCCTTAGATAATATTTCTAAGCAATATGATTTTATAGAAAACCTGTCTACAAAAGTACAGTCTAAAGATTCGTTGAATTTAGCTTTGGTGATGAATATCAAACGTTCTTTAGTGGATATAAATGATGAAGATGTGCAAGTAGAAGTAAAAGGTGGAGTCGTTTACGTCTCTATTTCGGATAAATTATTATACGAGTCTGGTAGTTCAAAAATTAATCCCGCAGCCGAAGAAGTGATTGGTAAAATTGCAACCGTTGTCAATGACCACGAGGAATTAAATATTTTAGTGGAAGGGCATACTGATGATGTGCCGATGCAAGGAAATAAATGTGTAGAAGATAATTGGGATTTAAGCGTCAAACGAGCGACTTCCGTGGTGCGACTTTTACAAACAGAGTATTTTGTCTCTCCTGAACGATTGACCGCAGCGGGACGATCAGAGTTTTTACCAAAAGCAATGAATACCACGCCAGAAGGTAGAAGTGCCAATCGACGAACGGAGATTATTATTACGCCTAGATTAGATCAATTTTTCCAGTTATTGGAATCTCCTTTAATTGCGGATTAGATGAGTTGATAGTAGGCAATTATCAATAAGCAGTAGCATAAAAAAAGTCCGCCAACTAGTAATTATTAGTTGGCGGACTTTTTTTAGGAAGAAAAAACTACTGCACTAAAGATAATAAGCTAAAAACGTATTCGTTTTTAAACCATACTAATCTTCTCATAGTGGCTCGTTGGATTGCCAAAATCAAGTGCAGCAGTTGAACAAATTATTAAAAAACCCAAATTTGGATTGCAGATTATTTGTTACCGTTAAATAGCAGTATTACTATTCGAAAGCAACAAATTATGCTGGTTTACTTCTAACTTTAACCCGTACAACCTTGATGGCATCCAGTATCCGTCGGGCAACTGTCTTTATTAATAATCGTCTCTAATTTTTCTATTGCCTCATAAGTAAAAGAAAAACCATCTATTACTCCACTAACACATTCAAAAATAGGTCTGGAGATGACGGTAGCCTGTGTACATTTATCTAAGTTTACTTTTAGATTGGCTTGTAAAGAGGATTTCCCAGAATCTCCCAATAATGTTCTCAGTTTAATGATTGCCTGCGTTTGAATAGCATTTGAAGTTCCTGCGGGAAAATTAATATTTAAGATTTCTGTTCCATCATAATCAATATCATAAACACCTTGATTAGGTTGACTACAATCACAATTGGAAAATATCTCTTCTTTGACAATTGCCCCCACTTTTAATTCCCTATCTCCTATTCGAGTAGTCCGTTCAGGGTTATTGATTATTCTTTCTATAATTGGACGAATAGCCTCTTTATCTTTTTCCCGCAGCGCTTCTAATAGTTCCAGGCATAATTTAAGAAAATCAGGATCATTCCCTATAAAGATATTACCCGATCTTTTAAAATTGAGCCGAATCTTAGTATTGGAAAAAACGAAAGCTGATCCAATTGCGTCTATTGTCAGCTGATCCAAATCTAAGACAGGAAGTTTTTTACCTCGGGGGTAATCATCGGGGTTCGCATTAATAAAAAGAATCTCTACCGCCTTGAGAAAATTTAATTCATTTTCAGGATTGTCCCCATCTTCAATGACAAAACTGGCCACTCTAAAAAGGTTATGGTTGACTAGAATACCCGGTCCGTAAGCAAAACTATTGTCAGGCGAAATACATAGGTTAGCATACTCTTCCAGCGATTTTCTTCTAACATCTACTTCATAAAGATTCGCACTATAAATAGTATCTAACACCCCGAATTCATTCACTATTTCACTAGCTACCGTATCCATAATTTTATACCAAGCCCCTTCATCTTTTCCGACTCTTACACATTCCTGCTTCGCCGAAAGACCAATTTTCCAATCAATGTTAGTAATATCAGGACAGTCGTTCAAACCCAGTACCGCATCATAAAAAATAGGAACCGTTTGGCTAAGATAGCCACTTTTAGAAATGGTTATAAAAGCAGGGTCATCAATTACAGAGATGGCTAATTCGACTCTAAAATTTCCATCCTGATCTGTTTTTGCCGAAAATAAAGTTGAATGGATAGCCGCTCCTTTTATTGGTTGAAGGTTCTTAGTATCCATGACTCTACCTGAAATAACTAAATCACAGCTACCTACTCTGGAGCTACTAGTTAAATCTGGAATTAATTCAATATCTTCTATCTTATCTCCTTTACAACCTAGTAAGAGTACTAGGCATATTAAGATTCCCCAAAAAGAGGAATTCCGATTTAGTGAATGGTGCATAATTTTTTGTTTTTAATTAAAAATGGGAAGTTTCTTTTTCCACATGATCTAGCAAAAGGGTTGCTTGCTATGAGTGGTTAAAAGGAGTTATTAAATTTGATTAATGATATTTAGAAATCTGATTTCTGGTTATTTCAATACCTAATTCCACTTTTCCCGTGCCAATAAATTCTGAATAAGGGCTGGGGTAAAATATTGATTATCAAGTATAAAATCATTGCCAGAATCATACTGGCTAACGTAATGTTGAGTCGTGTAGTACCTATATTTAAGATGTGAAGCTGGTCTAACAGAAATGGTCTTTGGTTTCCAATATTTCTTTGGAAAAATGGGCATGGCTAAGTCCACTCCATAATTATAGCCGCTCTTTGTTTTGAATCCAAATAAGCCAAAAGAGAGTTCTTTAAAGTTTTGGGTGATCCGTACCTGCGTGATATTCCTATGATACAATGCTTTTCCATAATCTACCCCTATTTTGAGATTCCATTTAGCGATAAAATAGTCCATCCCTATTTTATAATCTACATAATCCAAATCTCCATATTGCCATACTTTCTCAGGCTCATCTACCCCCAATCGTTTGGGGTAAGAAGCATACCCTGTGTATCCTAGATGTCCTCGAAGTGCTACATTTCCGTTGAAAAAGTATTTCTTTACATCCAAAGCAGTTCCATAGCGATAATTGGTAAAATAGCCTACAGAAACCCCTGCAAATAGATTGGTAGGCAGTCGGACCTCTTGGTGAAAGGCTAATATACCTGGTCGCACAAATGTCTCTTCCGGAATAGGCAACTCGTTGCTAATTGGCAAAATCGCCTGAAATTTAAATTTTGCACCCTTCCATAAATAAATATTAGCAGATGGCAACAAATTAAATTGGTGTAAAATGGCATCAGGATGCCCCCCCAAAGACAAATTTAGGTCAGGTTCAATCACAAATTCTAATTTGTACTTTCCTGTATTATTATTATATACCGCCCAATCTTCTCGACTTATCCTTTCCACACTTTGGGTAATTCTCAGCCGACTGATAAAAGTTTCCAAAGGCATATCCCCCGCTTGAAATCCCAAATAATCTGCTAAAACTACCGTGGTTGAAAAAACAGGGATTTGTTGTCTTTGGGTAATAAGCACCAATTCAGTCGTCTCTTCTTTAATCAAAGGCGTAACCAATTGAATGATTTTTTTAATGGCTGCTACTTCATATCTATAAACCCGATTTTCGTACGCCAAGAAAAAGGTACTTCCTACTTGTTTGATAGAAATACTTTGGAACCCTTCCGCTATCATTTGATTGGCAACACTTGTTTGCAAAGCATTATGTGCTGTATTGGATTGCGTCTTTCCCTGATTACCACACAATAGCAGAAAGGAAAGCATCAAAAAATATAGGTTTCTCATAAGTATAGTTTAGGTTATTATCTAATGAAAAAACGAAGGTTGATACTTCCAGAAAAGTAGCGCCCATCAACCAAGGCTCCTTTCAAAAACAACATTTTTTTGAATTGATAGCCTAAGCCAAGATTAAATTGGTCGGTATCGTATTCTGCCAAAAAATTGACGGCTTTCCAATACAGCTGTATGCCACCGAATGCGCCTTGTAGATAATCGCCTAATGCTTCTTCGGGAGAATGCCCATATCCTAAGCTAGTTACCATATCCAATTGCTTGACCTTCGTTTTTTTAGTAAAAACAACATAATTGGTTTTAAAATAAGCATTAGAAGAAAAAATATCCTGTATACCGATCAAAATGGCAGGTCTATGCTTTCCTTCTTTGACCAATTGTGTTCGTATCGAAATAGAACGATCTCCTAATCCCAAATTATCATCTACTGGTGTTGTATACGGTTTGGTGAGTTTCAAACCCAGTTCCATAAAAGGTAAAAAAGCAACGCTGGTTAAAAAAGAGCGCTCTGCATATTCATTAGCTCCCCTAGCAAATGCTGCATTTTTATGGTAATGCGTGAAACCAAAATCTAACATGCCCCATTCGGGCAAATAAGCCGATGGTGTATAAATTAATCCTGTCATTCCTAATTGAGAAGGAGTGGCATAATTTCTAAAATCCTGCTGCGCCTTAATAGGAGTCAAAACAATACAGGAAACAGCTATTATTAGGCCTAATTTAATTAAAGAATTTAATCTTTTCATTGTTGCAATAGTTTTTTCTGATAAACGGAGTATTTGTTGATGTTGCCCACAAATAGCAATGGCAATGGCAATATCAATGACGATGGCAATGATTACCTACCGATAATTAACTTATGCTGACCGATACCACCAGATTCGCTGCGGATTAGCAAAAAATAGATGCCAGCTTCTAAGTCATTTCTTTCAAAATAAAAAGTTCCTGCTCTAGTTTTTGGATAGCTCCGTCTGATCCTTCCTGTAATATCTATTAAGGAAATCTCGTGAAATGCTGATGTTATACCAGCTTGCCAACTTATAGTACTCCCAACGGTCATGGGGTTTGGAAAAACCTTTAATTGAATCAGGTTCAACAAATTCGTTGTGGAAGTGGTAATGGCATCGCAGGGAACACAAGCATTGTAACAGGTTTTATGCGTGGCATTAAGCTGATTAGGAACTATAAATAGTCTATTCCCACTTCCATCATTTGTTAAACATCCTGCATCCTCAATAGCTTCTTCTCGATTTGTACCATTCTTAAACTTATAGAACAGCGTATCTCCTTGAGAAAAATTAAGCGGGTAAGTCCACGTCCCATCTCCATTATCATCTAGTGGTTCTGGCTCTCCGTTAAAAAAATTGCCTACGATGAAGACCCCTTCTGGGCTTACCGTCTCTTTAGACATATCTACTATCAGATTGACTTTAGTGGTATTTTGTGCTGGCAGGCTATTCAAATAAAATAGTACAAAGGCAAAAAATAATATGGGCTTCATAACATATTGAATTAATTCTAAAATTGTAAAAGTTTATGCGGTTTTAACTTTGTAAGAAAATCCCCGTTTAGGTACGAGCGATTTCTTTTCAAATAAGGCACTTTCAGGCAATCCTTTCAATGTTTTAAAAAGTAGTTGGCTCTTTGGAAAGATGACGACCCAGAAAGTAAGAAAAATAACTTTCAAATCAGTTGCAATCGTACCATGCTCTAAGTACCAAATACCCAATTGTCCTTTATACGGAGCAATCTTTTCGTTATAAAATTGCCGAGTAGGTAATTCCGATTTTGCCATTAATTCTTCTTCGTCTCTAAATACGACCGAAGCGACCCCTGTTATACCTGGCTTTTTATTGTTAATTCGTTGCTGAATTTCTATCGGGTATACCAAAAAATTGCATTTCATAACAGGTCGAGGACCGACAATGCTCATTTCTCCTTTCAATACATTAATCAACTGAGGCAATTCGTTGATTTTGGTACGGCATAAAAACCGACCAACCTTAGTCAATCTGGGATCATTCTTAACCGTCAAGCTACTATTTGGCACATTTGGATTATTTTTTAGCATGGTACAAAACTTCCACATCGTAAAAGGTTCGTTTTTATACCCTATTCTTGTTTGCTTAAAAAATACTTGCCCGTCTCCTGTAAAGCGAAGAACCAACATAACGATTAAGGAAAATGGGAAAAAAGCAATTAAGGCGATAATTGCTATACTTAAGTCTATAACTCTCTTTAAAATTTTGTTCATAATACAAAAGTTGGGGTTGGTGAATAAAGTGTTTATTGTTTGGTAAAAAATAGAGAGATATTAAGCGGGATATGGAGTAGAAGAAAATATTAAATTTACTACTGTTAAGAAGTAAAATATTTGACCGATTTATTGAATAAGAAATTTATAAAATAGTAACTACTAGTTATCAAAGAGAGATTTTGATTTTTTCGTAGAATATTCCAATTATATTTTAAAACTTTGAATTTATTACTTGAAATAGAAGATTGCCTAACCCGATAATAGGCAAGCGATTCTGGTAGACAATAAGCCGTATGACCTTGTTTTAAAATAGTTAGCCAACAAGCCCAGTCGTCTCTTTTTTTCACATTAGGGATGTCTACTTTCCCGATTACCCAAGTATCGTATAAAACCGTCAAGCAGCCGATATAATTGGCGTGAAGCAGTTTAAAATAACTCACTTCTAAAGGTGCTTTAATTTGTTTGTTTAATGGCTTTCCATCCTCGTTGATTAAATTGTAATAAGAAAAAACGAAGCCCTTTGAATGTGTCAATAAAAAATTTACTTGTTTTTCGAGTTTTGTCGAATACCAAATATCATCGCTATCTAAAAAGGCAATAAATCTACCTTTTGCTCGATGGAGTGCGCTATTTCTAGATTGACTTTGTCCACAATTTTTTTCATTTTTTATTAAAATGATTCGTTGATCTTCTTTAAGGTATTCGTCAATTATTTGAGTCGTATTATCTGTCGAGCAGTCATCCACAATTATCAATTCCCAACTCCTGTAAGTCTGAGTTAATACAGAATCAATGGTATCCGAAATATACTTACAAGAGTTATAAGCAGGAGTTATAATGGAAACAAGCGGTTTCGGATGTAGGGTGTTAATTGGTTGCATTGGTCAAGGATTGCCATAATGAAAAATAAGTTTGCAGTTCTATTTCAAGGTTAAAATGTTTTTTTACATGTTGATAAGCCAAGTCCTTTTCGGCTTTGACTCGTGCTGGTTCCTTAAAGGCTTTTTGAATGGCTATACAAGCGGCTTCTTTATCGTGAATAGGAATAATTGACCCCGTAACACCATCCTGAATTAGTTCATCAATACCTACCGTGTTACTAACCACAGGGTAGCAATAATTAGCAATTGCCTCTTTTGCCACATTAGGAATTCGTTCCTTGTGACTCATAAATAAAAATATTTCATGCGTTGCCATTGCTGACATAAGTCGAGTATGACTTACATGTCCACCAAATTCCACCCCTTGAATTCGGCGCTTTTTAACTAGTTGTTTTAAATTTTCTAATTCTGGTCCATTTCCTAAAATGGTAAGGATCGCCATCGGAAAATTTGCTTTGATTTGCTCATAAATCAAAATAACCTCATCCATTCCCTTTTCCTTAACTAAGGCACCAGCCGTAATAATGGAAAAGGGCGTTTTTTGATGTATATCACCTTGGAAGTATTTATTCGCTATTCCTCGATAAGCGACACTAATATGTGATGGACTAATTCCGTATTCTAGAATGATTGGTATATTTTTTTTACAATGAGTGGTCACCTTGTCCGCTAATGGTGCTAGAAAACGACTGCCTTTATAATTTAATCGGATATCGTAGGCTGCCAAAGACATTGTCACTTTAATATTTGGCAAGAATTTTTTGATCAAAATGCCTAATAAAGAAGGATAATGAGACCAGTATAAATGAACGACATCTGGTTGTTGTTGCTTAATTTCTTTAAACAATTCTAGGGTACGAGGCGCTAATATTAGCGTTTTTACAAGGTGGTGAAATTCATTATAATGAAACTTAAAAATAAAGTACAATAAAGTGAAAAGAACCTTTGGATGACTTAACCCAATAAAAATAGAATTGAAAACGGAAGCACTATTAGTGAACGAAAGCGGGATGTCCTTTAAAGCTCGTTCTTCAATTAATTCATCGGTTAGTGGATGCCTAGTTCTATAAGAAAAAACAGAAGCATCGACGCCTTGTTGCTTCAAATGCCCAATCTCCTTAGAAGCAAATGCTTCTCGTGGATTGGGAAATTGCATGGTAATAAAAAATATTTTCACTTTAATTCGTCGAAATTTTTTCAAAAGCGGATAAATACGCTTGAACGGCGTGATCTTCTTCAAAAACACTCAGATTATATTTCGGAATCATAGGGTTATTTAAATGATGTAAAATGCCTGCTGCCAACTTTTTAAAATCTTTAACAGGAACTAAAATACCCGACTCTCCTCTATCAATAATTTCTTTAGGGCCATTTGGACAGTCTGTAGCAACTACATTGCAGCCCATCGCCATAGCTTGGATTAAAGCCCCTGGCAATCCTTCATAAATACTGGAAAGCACGTATACTTTCGCTTTTCGTAAGTAGGGAAAGGGATTATCTTTAAATCCAGGAAAAGAAATATCTGCTGCTACTCCAAGTTCTTTTATTAACTTTTTCAAGTTGTTAAAAATAGCCGCATTTTCAGATGCCATCGCTCCCAAAATAATCAACCGACAAGCTTTCTGTTTTCTTACAATAGAAAATGCTCGAATCAAGGTGGCAAAATCTTTTGCCACACAACTACGACCAATACTCATTAAAATGGGTGTCTCTTCTTGAAACCAAGGATGGTCACATGGGGCTTCCGACAATTCAATTATTTTCTTTGAAATTATTGGATTGGGGATAGTTGCCAGTTTCTCCTCTAGTACGTTATAAAAAGTCATAAAATCTCTAGATAAACCATCCGATTGACCAATAAAATAATCAGCGTAAGGGTAAAATAATTTAGCAATTTGATAAACTATTTTATTTTTAATAGTACATTGCTCATAGGATTTTGAGGGCGTACTAGACTCTCTTAAAACAATTTTTGTTTTTGTCTTTAAAAAAAATTTGGTTAGGCAAGCGGTTATATTCGTATGCTTTTGAGTACTTAATAATATATCTGGTTTTGCCTGTTTCAAATAAGCAACTAAGCCAAATAAAGAACGAGACATTCTTTTCGTTTTTAAATCTATGATGTTGACTTGAGAATCAACTTGATTTAAAAATGGTCCTGTACAATCCGCCGCAATAAAATCAATTCTTAAACCTTTCTTCGCCATGCTATTGGCTAGATTCACCATGACAGATTGTGCCCCACCTTGAGAAAATGCAGCCAAAAAGAAAGCAATATGAAAATTTTGTTTTGGCATTTTCGCTTAAACTTTTAAAGATTGGATCAGCACATTTCGGGTTATCAAATCTTCATCGGGCATTGTCTTGAATCTAGGAGCTAATTGAGTTTTTGAGAGGTCACTCATTAAATATTCTTTTTGTGCTTCGATAATTTTTAAACCGTATTTGTCATGTAGGGACGCATGTGTAGAATAAGGTGCCCGATTAATTAAATAGGGTTTTCGACCAAGGATAATTTTCCAAATCGTATCTGAATAAGTCCAATGCCCATTCCACTTATCAGCCGTATCAAAAGACTTAAAATCAATTTGATGAGACGTTACCCCTCCTTTTTTTAATAACTGTTGGATCATTGCGTAGGTTTCCTCCAAATTATTGACGGCCATTAGTACCGCTTGACTAAACACCAAATCTGCTGAATTAAAAGGCAGTTGATCCATTTCTGCTTCCCCTGATTTAATAAATTGAATAGACAGTTCCTTTTTTGAAACAAATCTATTTTCGTTCTTAAAATCTTTCAACATCGTTTTTATGGTCGTTATTCTATCCTGATGAAGCATTTTATCTAAAAATTCAGTACTAAGTATCTGGTCAGGAAAGGAATAATCCAACAATTTTGGATGTACTCTCGGAAACTCTTTATCATCTGGAATAGGCGTTCTTTCCTTTAATAAGGCTATAAATTCTTCTAAAATAGTTGCATAATTAAAATCATCTAGTTCAACTACATCTAAACCAACGTATTTATTCGTCCCCGTTAAAAGGGCTAAAACCCCAACACCAATAGAGCTTCCTGGCCCCAATTCAACCATAGAGGGGAAGTGTGTTTTGCTACTGGATTCGTGAATTTTCACTAAATGCCTTAACCAGACACTATAACAATATCTAGCACTTTTACCAGGTTCATTGTCTACTCTACTCAATAATCTCCTTTTAATCGGAAAATAAGAAATCATCCCTTTTAGAAGGGCTTTAGAAAGCGCTTTCATGGTATTGAATTTTAAAACTCGGCAGAGGGCGAAGCAGGCTGACCGCAAATGCGAATTCGTAACCGCCAATTTCAATTGGCTGGTTGAAAATCAGCACTTTACATAGAATTAGCCAAATAAATTTGGCTGTTACAAGTTATTTGCGGTCAGCCTGGAAGGGCAGAGGGCAAAGGGTTTAAACTCATGGGAAACGATTAGCTACTTATGATTTGAGTGACTATCTTTTCCTGTTTTAGTTCCCTGTTTACCTTTTGCCTCTAGTCGAGTAGTGTATCTAATTTTATGAAGTTCGCCTATTTCTAATCGCTATAAAAACACCAAATAAACCACTTAATTGAACTTTCAATTTAGGTAAACTGGCCTCATCTGTCATCGAAATAGCTTTCAACAAAAATGGATTTGTATGGATAAAATTCCATCCTAATTTTATCGTTCTAGCGGACTGGAAACCATTTTTAGCCAGAAAATTCACTTCTCTACTAGCGTAATCTCCATTAGGAAAAGCAAAATGACTAAGGGAATAAGGTATCGTCTCTTTTAAGTCCGTTTTGGCAGCAATCAATTCCTGCTGAAAAGTTGCTTCCGCTAAGTTGGTGACGATTGGATGAAATTGAGTATGATGTCCAAAATGGACATATGGTAGCATTTCTGTGATTTCCTCCAAGCTAAGTGCGACCCTTTTCTCTTCTGGAAACTCTTTCTCTTGGTAGAAATCATGCGATTCCTCCAAGACGGCTAATCTAGTTGCATTACTTGTCTTTTTCAATCGTTTCGATTCCGATTTATTAGTCGCCATCCACCAATATTTCCGGCTAGTTCCTACTACATTGGTACAAAGGTAGATGGTTGGGATAAGCTTATATTTTTTAAAAGTAGACAATAGTAAAAAGTTATCCGCATGCCCATCATCGAAGGTAATCACCATACTATTTTTAGGAATACCTGACCAATCTTTTTCATGAATGGCCCTCACCAATTTAGTTAATGGGATAAAATTATAGTAGTTATGCAAGTAGGCCATATGTGCTTTAAAAGCAGCAACTGTAGGGTTATGATAGACTAATATGGTTACTTTATTAGGGCCTAAAAACCACCTAGTCCAACTATCAATTTTTAGGAATGAGAGTATTTTGTAAATAAATTCCATTTTTTAATCTAGGAGCACTTCATAAAGAAAATTAAATCATTCGGGCCTAACCATGCCACTTTTTATACCAAAGTTGGAACATAATAAAATGCCACACAAAATCACTATCATCTTGCCGTCCGAGAAATCTATTTTTTCTTTCTTTAAGATAAGCAATAGAAAACAAGTCTTGTTGGATCAAAAAGGATTCCTCGAAAGCTTCCTCCATTAAATACTTTAATTCTCCTCTTAACCATTGATTAATGGGTAAACTAAATCCTTTCTTTGGGCGATCCATTAGAGATGCAGGTAAATATTGATGGGTAATTTTCTTCAATAAATACTTTAAGGTCGAATTTTTATATTTCATTTTTACAGGCAGCTTCATCGCCCACTCTGCAATTTGATAATCCAAAAAAGGTTCTCTCCCCTCTAAACCAACTGCCATTGTTGCCCGATCGACTTTTACCAAAATATCATCTTGTAAATAATGCTGATATTCCGTAGCAAAAATGGAATTAATCGAACTATTTTTGTCGGCAGCAAGCGGGGCACTTTTAAAATGTTTTAGCAGTCGTTGAAGATCCTTGTTGATTAATATTTGAGTTTGGATATTCGGTATATCAGGAATGGTATCGTTGATAAGAATTTCAGCTATTTTCCGATTAATCGTCCCTTTACTTCCCCAGTTTAAGGCATAGCCAATTGATTTATTAATAATTGCTGGATTATATTTTATAAAAGAAGCAATTTTTAAAGCCTTCACATGCCTTTTATAGCCTACAAATTGCTCGTCTCCACCGTCCGCTGATAAAGCCACCGTTACTTCTTGTCGAGCCATTTTGCTCACTAAATAAGTTGGAATGCTAGAACTATCCCCAAAAGGCTCATCGTAAATATAAGGTAGTTCAGGAACAATTTCCTTGCCGGCTGCTTCTGTACATATATGTTTGTGGTGGTCTGTCCCAAGATGCTTGGCAATAGCCGTTGCATAAGGAGATTCATCATGCTTTTTACTTTCAAATCCTATCGTAAAAGTCTTTAAAGGTTTGATCCGATCTTTTTGTATTAAGGCAGTCACTAAGGAACTATCGTAGCCACCACTCAAAAATATGCCTACTGGCACATCTGCCACCATTCTATAATTAAAAGCAGTCGTCAACAAAGATTCAGTTGCTTGCAATATTTCTGCTTCACTCCCATTAAAAATTTCCGAGGGTTTGGTATAATCAGCAATGTTCCAATAAATTATTTCTTCCTGTTTTTTAGTAGTCAAATCAACGGCTAAAGAACTGCCTTGCTTAATTTTGTAACAATTTTTATAAATGCAATGTGGTGTAGGAATTCGACCATACTGAAAGTAAAGTTGAACAGCTTGCTTATCAATAGCTAAATTGATTGTTTTCACGGCATGAAAGGCTTTCAATTCAGAAGCAAAAAGTAATAAACCGTTTTTCTCATAAACATAAAGCGGTTTTACCCCTGCACGATCCCGAATCAACCAAACCTTTTGTAAGTCGCTATTATAGATTACAAAGGCAAACATTCCATTGAACTTATTGACTGCATCAATGCCCCATGCTTCAAAAGCAGCTAAAATGACTTCCGTATCAGAATTTGACTCAAAGGTGTAATCTAAAGCCAATAGTTCTTTTCTAATGGTTTTATAATTATAGATTTCTCCGTTATAAGTGATACTCCAAACACCTCTCGTCCGTGGTTGTATTCCACCTTTTGTCAAGTCAATGATAGAAAGTCGTCTATGTCCCAAACCAATCGTCACGTTGTCTTGATTAAACACCTGATAACCTGAAGCGTCTGGACCTCTGTGCTTCATTGCATTCGTCATCGCTATTAAGTTCTTTTTACTTAGGCGATTATTAAAATCTATAAATCCTGCTATTCCACACATGCTATGAGTACTTGTTTAGTTTCAAGGTTAACCGTTCCTACCTAATAGTATTCTTAAGTAGTTTTTAGTGGCTTTAAGAAGGAAATACATATAATCTTTAAAATCTCTTTTTCGCTTAATCCCTATCAAATCATCTACCGCAACAAAAGCATCTTTATGTGTTTGTAGAAACTGTTTTAACTTGGCAAATTCTGGTTCGGAGGTTTCATTCGGATGAAAACAAAAAGTCCAAGTTCCTGCATGAGTCGCCTTTTTACAGTTTGAAATTTGAGCTGGAATCCATAAAAAATCATCCTTTAAATAAGGTGCTAAAGCATAACCATCACTAACAATAAAAATATCGGAATTAGCTTTTAGCGCAGTCAAAGTGTTTTTATCGAAGGAATGTCCTGGCGCTATCCACGTCCTTGTTTTAATCTGATGTTTTTTAAAGATTTCAATCCCTTTTTTGATTTTAGTAGCCTGTGAAGGAAGGTCTAATCCAACAAATTCAGAGAAATTATTTTTTGGTACTATTCCAATGCCTTTTGTTGTATACACATGGTTATATCCATGCAAAGCAATTTCCCAACCTTTAGTCTGCCATCGCTTCACTTTTTCCCAAAATTGAGTGTTGTAGCTATCAGGCATCAAACTCGTATCTTCATTATTAGGGATAACCGCAATAAGGGGTTTGATACTAAATTCATCTAGTAAGGCTTCAAATTGATCCCATTTAAGTAAATCCATTCTTGGACAGGCATCATCCAATCGTATTAAGTAGCGTTGATTCATCTTAAACCCTAATTTTTTTTCGTAGCATTTCCTTCACCTTACGTAGACTAGCTATCCATAAAGGAGTATAATCAAATTCTTCAATCAAAACACCTCCAAAACCATCTTTAAACCTATTGATTCCCTGCAATGCTTGATCGGTCGTATCTTTCGCATAGCCTCCAAAATCGTATACGTCAAAATTTTCTGCTTTAAAATAAAGCATATCTTCAAAATGTAAAAACCTATTCGCACGACCAAGCAACGCATTTTTATCTGCATCCACTTTGCTTCTTGGTTGACTAGCAGAAAATAATAACCGAACCCGTCCTATTTTTCGATCTACAATATAACCATGCATTACTAATGGCTCATTCCCTATTACCGCTTTAGTAACTACTAAATTAGGGTTGATAGATGCAATATACTTGGTATCAATAGCCGTTAAGTTATTATTGGTTTTAGCAAATTCATTATAAAAAGGAATGATCGCTAAATTATTCTTTTCTTTTTCAAAAATCACCCCTTCCCTTTTCGCTCGCCTTATTTTATACTTCATTGTTTTTGACATAGGGCTTTTCAAAACCTCCTGCCCTGCTCTAAGATCAATGAGCTTCGTAAAAAAGGAAGACTTCTGATAACCAAACTGTTTACAATTAAAGGTAGCCTGCTTATATTCTCTTATTGGGCTAAACTTAACGGCTTCACCAAACCAGATTTTATTAATCTTTAAGATAGAAAAAGTTACTTGTTGAGTTATCATTTTATATTATTTGCGACTGCATTATCATCACCAATCAAATACTTTCTTCGGTTAATTTCATGGGTTACCCCAAGTATTATTCCTATAAATCCCATTAAGTATTTTAGACTAAAAGCACTATGCGAACTAAAACTAAAGATGCCGAATGCCAATAGAAAGGAAAGCAAAAGGAAGCCTTCTGGTTCTTTTATTAAACTAAAACCAATCAGGGTGTAATAGCCTAATAGGAGTAGGAAAAATAGGAAAACAAATATCCCTGCCTCTCCCCATATTTTTAGGTACATATTATGCACGCCACTCCAGACATGCACCATGCCTGCACAAGAAAAGGTACCAAGCCCATAGCCAAAGAATGGTTGGGCTGCTATTTTTTTAAGCCCTCGTTCGTATAATAAGGATCTATTCGTCGTTGTTGCTCTATCAAATTTTCCTTTTAGGACAATCGCCATGGCTTCAGAAATTCTTTCTTTTTGAACAGGATGTAGCATAGTAAATCCATTATTAGAAAAATAAACCCCTAATGTTGATAAAGAAATACTTAACAAAAAAAAGGAAGTCATCACTTTTACTCTAAAGCTTTTATTAAAACTATTGGCTCGCCATAAAACATAAAGGATAAACAGACCTAAAATGAAGACCATTGTTATCATCGCCGTTTTGCTAAAAGAGGCAAATGCGCCATAAATACAAAAAGTGGCAATTCCAATAAAAGGTAAAATTTTGATGCTTCGTTTTAAAAAAAGGAAATAGGCCAATAGAATCGTCAAATTCGCCTGAAAACCATTTTCGTTCGGATTGGCAAAAAGTCCGTATACTCGATGTGTATTTTCCCCTTCAGACAATAGTTCATTTAAACCAATGTGTGGAGATAATAAACCAATTAAGAGGGTCGTAAAGAAAAAGTAAAAAACTAATTTTAAGATAAAGATATCAGACACATTTCTAAGCGACCAAACACAGTAAATATAAGCAATGAATAAGATAATCATTGCAGTAAAATTTTTCCTAATCTCCAGTAGTTCCTCTGCTTTCGTAAATTGATGATGGTGTAAATTATAGATCAAAGAAAGGATACCAATCACCGTAAAAGCGATTAAAAAACCCGCTAATCCTAAAAATGGTTTTCCAAAATAATTCTGCTTGGTGGGCAGAAAGGAATAGATAAAAAAACTACAAACTAGAATGATTGGAGAAGTCAAATTCGCCAAGCCTAAAGTAGCGTATATGACGGCATTGAGGTTACAAAATATGATTAACATAAATAGTAACATAAAAAATGTTGCCACATCAGTATTTCTTCTCTTCCGCCCTAAAAAGAATTGAAGGATAAACTTGGGCAAGTTGATTGTTTTAGCTGTCAAGAATTATTAGTGTTTATTTAGTTGATGATACACAGGTCTGAAGAGTAATCAATTAAACCTTTTTACAATAAAAATACAGCCAAGGTTCTCGATAAGTAGGGAGCTGATTAGCTGCTAATGCTTTCCCATTTGATTGCGCATAATATTTGATTTGGTCAAATCCATATTTTTCCAGCAATTTAGTTTGGTAAGTCGGTTTGACATATACCAAATCAATAGAACCGTCATAATCATAATCCTTGAAAGTAAAATGATTTGGGTCTCCTTCTATTGCTTGCCAATCATTTTGCGCCTTTCTATAAACCGCTCTTTTATAGTTATTAATAGTCCTTAAAGGGTTTAAGGCCAGGTTCCATTTTTTAAGAGAGGGATAAGTTTGAGTGTTATGCGACGAAAATAAAAAGCTACCCTGAGGCTTCAAAATGCGATAGATTTCTTGTAACACAAGCATTCTATCCGCCAAACTAACACAGTCTATTCCATTATAACTAAAAAAAATAAAATCAAACTGATTGTCCTGAAATTCAGGCATATATCGGGCATCACTACAACTAAATTTTGCCGCAGAGTTAGCAAATTCTTTCCTACAATAATCAATCATTCCTTGCGAATAATCAATGCCTGTATATCCTGCAACTCGGTCAATCAAATGTAAAGAAGTTCTACCTGCACCAATGCCAACATCTAGCAAATTAGCCTCTTTTAGTTCCCTCGAAAATCTATTAAAAAGTACTTTTTCAGCAGGCTGCAATTTTTTTTCCTTTCTATAAAAATCAACTACTTCTGGGATTTCATAAATTTCTTTTACTGCATTCATATTGTATATTTTTTTGTTTAAAGGTGTTGTTATCGGTTGCCAGTTGCGGGTTAAGATCAATCTAATACCTAATTCAAGATGCGGACACGGCTAAAACTGGTAGCACAGATTTTTAGTCTATTCTGGACACAGGTCTTCAGGTTTGATATTGATATACAGGGATTTTAAAAGGGCTAATTTTATTAAATTCTTTGAAAAAATTTCCATGATCAAAAAAATAGAGCATGCCCAAAAAGATACTACCACTAAATAGCGTCGAGCAACAAAATGGTAGTATTCCAGCGTAGTTTAATTGGGTATACAACATAGGAATAATAGCAATACTGGATAGTAAAAAATAAAATAATAAGGCACGTCCCTTAAAAGGAATATTCGTTACTTTTTTATGAATAATTAGGTATAAATATCCCCCCACCAACACCGCCGTTAATAGACGAGCAAGTGCAATTCCTACAATTTGAAAAGGGGTCGTAAAAATCAGTAAGGTTAGCATTAGTAAAATAGCTTCTACTACATTCAATAAAAACCTTTGTACAGGCGATTTATAAATTAAGACAGCCGTTCCGTAAGGCAAAATAAAGTGATAGACAAAGAAAGAATAAAGGACTAATAGCATACCTGGGAAAATAGCTGCTTCGTAATAATTCCCTGCTAAAAGGATTAATAAAGTCGGAACGGAACCTACGGTAAAGATGATTAGTGGTAACAATAGTGTGGTGCTAATGCGCAGTATGTCATTAGCTTTGGTGGTAAATTCCAAAATAGAATTTTTATAAGAAGAGAGTCTAGGTGTTAATACATTATAAATCGAATAATAAAGTGCATTAACAATGCCGTACACTTTTTTGGCGATATAGTAGATCGGTAATAATTCCGCTGATAAAAAGGTAATAACCACAAGATTATCTCCTTCTGATCTAATAAAAATCAAATATCCTTCTAAATAAAAAGGCCAAGATTCTTTAAGCAACTCCATTAACGGATAATTGCCTGCACGATTCCAAATAATATCTCTTAGATAATAAACAGAAACGATAACGGAAAATAATTTACTCAATAAAAGCCCCACACAAATGCCTTTTAGTCCAAATCCAATAAAAAAGACAACGGTAATAATAGCTTTGAACAAAGAAAAATAAAAGAAGGTCGTAGCGAATTTTGAAAACCGTTCAAAAGATTTAAAAACATAAGTAAGTGCATGATCTATTCCAAAAAAGAAGGCAGCAACACTCAATATTTTTATTTCGGTGACATATATTTCGGCGTCAAAAATCCAAAAGGAAATTTTTTCTGCTAAAAAAAAAGATAAGACAAAAAAGATAAAAGAATTGACTATACTGAGTTTCAGCACCGTATTGATCATAGCATAAGCTGCTGAAAGATTAGTTGTTCTCAATGAAGGAATATTTCGATATAAAACAGGAAATACGCCAAAAGAAAAGAAAAGCGTAGACATATTTCCCAGCAAGAAATAAGCAGGAAAAATAGATAATTCTAAATCTGTCATCATTCGGGTAAAAAATATAAAAGGGAATATCCCTAATATTTGAGCCCCAAAAGTGGCAGATGTCAGAAAGGCTAAATTAGAAAGTACGGAATGTTTTTTCAAAGAGATTTTCCTTAAAGTTTTGAGGTCCAATACTGCTTTAGCATATGGAACAATCTAATGCCAATTAATTTTCTTTTCCAAGAATAATTCACATGATTGTGTTGATTATCATAGTGGGAAAAATTCAAGCAATATTGAGCTAAGTCTTTCGTGCTAAAGGTTGTTTTCTTCCCCATATAACCTGCTAAAAAAGAATCTGCTAAAACTGAAAGCTTTCTTTTATCTAATAACATATATGGTGGATAATAAAATAAGCTATTGATAAATAGACAAATATCCCAAACGCAAACACCATAATTAAAAGAGGTCCCCGCTAAATAGGAAGACGCCCAATCTATAATATAAAGTTTATTCGTTCCTTTTTGCAGTTGCACATTATTTACCGTAAAATCTCCATGTAAAAAACTTTTAGGAAAAATCAATTCTTTGGAGAATTGAGCGACCCAAGAAGATTCTTTTTTATAAGCAGTTGGCATAGCATATTTATTGTGAATCAATCTCAATATTTGACCTATTCTAAAGAATTGCTTGCTTTTATTTTTTGTTGCCTGCTTGACAGGTACTAAATCAGGAATAAATTCAAATTCAATGTTTCTAGTCGTATCTTTATTTAATACACCAGGAATGTAAAAAAGTCCTTCTTTCTCCATTTCTAAAGCAAAAATCGTATTTCGCTTTTCAATCATAATATCTTGATAATCATACACTTTAGTAACAATCCCTTGCTCATGATCCACCGTTAAGTACTCATTATCTAGTAGTAAACTCGATTTAGTTTTCATAATATCCATACTTTCCAGCATACCCGTAACGCTTATACCCATACCCTCTTTTCATATTCACTCCATTAAATAAGATAAAGCAATTTTTTAATTTTTTCTGTAAAAACAAGTCATTTGAGTTGTCTAACATTTGCTTTTGAGTCACACCCGCTCTTACCACATAAATTGTATCTGTACTAAATTCATTCAATAAAAGCGCATCTGAAACAAGTCCTACTGGAGGCGTATCGACGATAATCACATCGTAAATTTTCTTTAATTTCGTAAATAGATCTAGTATGGCATCTTCTAATAATAATTCGTGTGGATTAAAAGGAATTTTGCCACAACTGATATAATCTAAATTTGGCTCTTTGTCATAAGTATAAATGATATCTTGTAAAGCAGCTACGCCCTCCACATATTCTGTGATCCCTTTAACGGTCGCTTTATTATTTAAATATTCCTTCATTTTAGGTTTTCGCAAATCCATGCCTAATAAAATCGTTTTTTGCTTGGTTAAGGCAAAGCTCATAGCCAAATTAATAGCAACAAAAGTTTTCCCTTCTCCACCAACACTAGAAGTAATTAAAATGGTTTGTTGTCGATTCTTTTTACCTAAAAATTGGAGATTTGTCCGAATGAGTCGAAATCGTTCTGCTATAGCTGTTCGACTATTTCTTGCCACCGCAATATAGTTATGCTGCTTAATTCGATTAATTCCACCAATAATAGAAGCATTGGTTAAAGCTTTAATGTCTTCTTCTGTTTCTATTGTTGTTTGAAATATATTTTTCCCCACCACAAACATAAAAGGTAGAAATAAGCCACCTAATAAGCCACCTAAATAAACTAAGGCGCCTTTGGGGGCAAAGGCTTTTCTTTCACTTCGTGGAATATCAATCACTTTAGAATTGGCAGTCGTTGCAATAAGCGATAAGGCAGTTTCTTCTCTTTTTTGTAATAAAAATAAATAGAGGTTTTCCTTCACTACTTGCTGTCTTTTTATCTCTAATAAACCTCTTTCCTGAGTAGGTGCTTTTCGCAATCGCCCTGCCAAGTCTTGATTTAGCCCTTCAATACTACTCAATTTTTTTCTAAAATCCTTTTGAATATTATTGATAGTCGTCCGTATAATAGATTTTAGACTTTTCAATTGTTGCTCGGTTGTAATAATAATTGGGTTCGAGGGTTGAGCCGTTTCTAATAATTTTTGCCTACTTAAAACCAATTGATTATAGGATCCTACAGAAGAGACTAGAGCTGAATTAGCTACAGAAAGGTTAGAAGGAATTAGTTCAAATTCACTTGGGTTATCTAAAAAAGAGCCCATTGACCCCAAAATACTTAATTGTACTTCCAAATTCGTTTGCTCCTCGGTGAACTTACTCATCTCCTGCATCACGATATTCAAGTCACCAGCCGATTCAGAAGTTATTTCATTTTTTTTCTTGAATTGTTCTACGTTCCCTTCTACTGCGGTTAGTTCTTCCGTAATACTTGCTAATCGTTCATTAATAAATTTAAGGGAATTTCTAGTTATTTTGTTTTTATCTTCTATTGTTTGGTTATTATAAATTTGGGTTAAATGGTTTAAAACAGCTAAGCCTCTTTGTGGGAGCGTTTCATTTAATTCTAATTGAATAATGGTCGCCTCTATATCTACCAATTCAACTTCCAAATTATTTAAATAAGATAAAGCAACAGATTCTGGGCTCTTTATAGCAACATATAATAACGAATCCGAGGCGAAATTAATTTGCGGTTTTATCAAAAATTTGAAAGTACCAAATTCATTCTCAATTAATTCTTCAAATTGATAAACGCCTAATGACCTATCCTCGTTCGTCAACATAAATCTCTGATAATCAATTGGTTTTACTTTAAATTGAATCCCTCCCTCTTGATACTGATTAGTCGCCAAAGCCATTGGACTTAAAACAAAACTGTCTAACAAAATAGGAAAATCGTTATAAGCAGGAATGTCCTTAATCCAATCTTTATAGCTAAATTGCACCCCTAAATTCAAATCGTTCACTACTTGTTCCATAATAGACATTGAGCTTATAATTTGAATTTCATTAGACACATTTTCAGAAGCACCGAACAGGTTCAAGTCTTTTAATAATTTGTCGCCAGGCGCGAAAGAATCACTTTTATCTTCTTTAATTAATAGTCTACTTTTCACCTTATAAACAGGGGTACTATATTTTAAATAAGTATAAGCTAAACCAATTCCTAGCGCAATAAAGAAGGCATATAAATACCAAACATGGAAAATATATTTATCGGCAATATCCTTAATGTTTAGTTCTTCTTCGAGTATTACTCTAGTATTCCCATTAAATAATGTTTGTGGGCTAGTCATGATATTGGGTTTTTTATTTTCGTTCAAAACTGATGACCTACTTTAAAGCACTAATCAACAAAGCAGCAATAGACACAAAGGCAGAAACAAAAGGCAACACCTTATTAGAATTGTCTCGAACGGCGCCACGTTTAGCCTCCAACGGCTCGACGTAGATAAAGTCATTTTGCTGCAAATAATAATAATCCGACTTAAAAAAGTCGCTTGCACTCATGTCTACTCGTCCAAAAGTACGGTTACCTTCGACTTCTCGGACAATCAATATTTTTGTTCGATCCGCATAAGGAGTTAGATCTCCTGCGGTAGTAATGATTTCGGAAAGCGTGACTCTATCATTATAAATCTGAAAAGTACCAGGTCGATTAATTTCTCCAGAAACGGTAATTTTAAAATTTAGAAATCGAATATTAACGACTGGGCTTTTCAAGTAGACTTGTAGTTTTTCCAACAGCATTTTTTTCACTTCCTCTTTAGTCTTCCCTGCAATTGTTAGTGCTCCTAAAACAGGAAAATCTATAGTACCTTTTTCATCTACCAAGTAGCCTTGTAATTGGTATAGATTAGCATCATTCAAGTTACTGGTACCACTAGGAATTAAATTAAAAGGTGCAGCGGTAAGCACATCTTGACTATGAACTTTTATATCCAACACATCATTAATCTGAATGCGGATATCTTTAGGATTGGTAATCGGAATCGGTTGATTGATGGGAAGTTCCGCTCCTGTGTGATAATTCATCAAACTTTCATGAGAAATACAGGATTGGAATAGGAGGAGGATACCTAACAGTAGTAGGATAAAGTTTTTTTTAAGATACATGTTGTGTGGGTTTTTTAATTTTTTAACAACAAATTCAAGTTGTTATCAATTTTTTTCTAAAAATAGAAGAGAAAAATTTAATCTATAGGCAATTAGCTTTAAACGTTAAAAAGTAGAATAGAGCGTCAGGTAAAAAAGTGATAAATATCCTTGTTCCTTCAATAATCTGTGGTATTTATTGCTGCCACAGATTATTAGGCATTATTAAATAATAGCATATTTTTTGTAAGATCAATTTTTAATCTGACTATCTAAAGGGGGGAACAAAATAGAGAGAGGGGAAATTAATTCAGTAAGAAAAATAAGTTAGAAAATACCTGCTCTTCTTAAAGGTTGGATAAATCTAGAAACATAAGTATATAGAGGTTTTATCGTTGTAAATTCAGTAATTAAGTCAACTTGAGTTTCACTGTGCGCATCTGTTCCAATGTGATGTACCCAACCTTTCTTAATCAATTTTAATGCTCTTTGCTGTACATTTTTTCCATAATAACCTGTGGAAGAAAGTAAGTTAATTTGAAAAGTGCAGCCCAATTCCAATAATTGTAAATAATCCGTTTCTTCCAAATATAAATAGCGTTCTGGATGTGCCAAAATAGGCTGATATCCATAAGCCTTTATTTGTAAAATCATTTCCTTCAAATTAGGCGGTGCGCCAAAAGTGGACATTTCTACCAATAACTGATTATCATTAATGGTCAATAAAGGAGTTGAATGTAGCTGTATTAAAAAATCTTCCTCTAAGAAATACTCCGCAGCTACGTCTAGTATTATATCAATGTTTGCTGCGGATACGGCTGTTTGTAATTGCTTGAAACCAGTTAATATAGTATTATTTGTATTGGGATAATATTCCGAGAAAACATGCGGCGTAGCAGTTAATCTTTTATAGCCAATCTTTGCCAATTTCTCAATCATTCTAATCGACTCCTCCATCGTTGCTGGGCCATCATCAATTCCAGGAATGAGGTGCGCATGAACATCCACATTAAATGGGAAGTTATTTATCAGTTCTTTATTTCTATTAAAAAAGGAAATCATATCTGGGTGTTTTTTAAAGTAGGGATTATTATTTTAAAAGAAAAGTCCGAGTGCAATCCTAAAATAAAACTAGGTTTTACTTTAGGGATTGCTTCTAAATCCATATTTTATTGTGGCAGCAACTCCTCAGAAGAACCAACAATGAACTATAGATTACTCGGACTTATTCCATCTATTTTTTGCTTGCATTAATATTTGTTCCAAAATATTTGATTAACAGTCCCCGTTAACCGAATATCGTTTATTTATGCTATGTTTTTTATAAGGTGATACTTTAATTTTATCAATTTAAATTATTATTTTTTATAATTTGATTCGTCTTAATCAATAATCAACGGTTATGTTGTTATTTTGATACAGCTCCGCTTTTGATAAGTCGGAAAGGCTATCTTAAACAATCAACATAGATTGTCAGTAGCGTAGAGCTACTAGGTTAAATCGAAACAAATCTTCGATTTAACAATTAAATAAATAACAGTCTAGACTATCGACAAAAGGGTAGCCTATTAAATGACATTTTTATTGAGAGAAATGAGAGTGGTAGGCAATATTAGATGGATAGAATAGTGTTTGTTCTAAGTATTACCTTGTTTTTAGCGGAAAAAAGTACTTGATTATATTCAATAATAATTCAGCGCCCAAGCGATAAAGTTAATAAGCAAAACTTATTAAGCTTTACTGCCCTGTAGTGCAAGTAAACTGTTTCTGTTATTGTCTATAATCTCTTAGCAAGAGGAGTTGCGAGATGAAAGTATTGAGAGTATTGAATTAAGCGGATAGATTAATTAACTTATTAAAAATTTATTTCTTCATAGTTTTGTGTTTTTATATTGTTTATACTTGTATTTTATTTGTTTGTAGTACAAATTTATAACAAAAAACTAAAAATACAAGAAAAGTGACATAATACTTTTACATTTTTTTAAAACAAATTTATTATTATCAACATGTATATTCTACACATTAAACATATGTACAATATGTTATCTTAGTTATTTTTCAGGCCTCGCTGTTGATAAGTCTACAATACTTATTCTGAATTATCCCTAGTTCAGTAAGCAGTAGACAGTTGAATAGCAACAAACATCACTAAAAGAATAAAATGATACACCAAAGTAAACATACATTATAGTGAATAACTGTCAATAAAAGTTATTCCAAATAATTTAAGTCAATTGAGCGTGTAGGGAATAGTGTTTTTGAAGAGGAATTGCTGATTTAGTGTTCTATAAAAAATGATTAATTATTTATGAAAGAAATTATTCATTTTTTAAATAACGGTATCTCGTAGAAAAGAAAAATTAAATGTATTGAGAGATGGTGTTTAATAGATGGTAATTATATATATCGGCAAATATAATTATAAAAATACATTAAAACAAAATAAATACGACAAAAAAATCATATTTTTAAATAACGAATACAATATTATTTACATCTAAGTTAACCTTCAATACATTAACGCTATAGTAAAAGTGACCATAAATACTAAAAAATGTTTCTCCTATTTTTTTAGCTTACAGATAGAACTAAGAATGGCTATTATAAAAATTGTCGAGAAGCATCCCACCTCCTCTCGACATTTGAAACATTTGAGTAACCATATTTACTCCAATCGCAACATATTTCTTTTAAGCATAGGTGTGTATTAGCATGGGAAACTGCTGACCAATACTCTGTCTACTTATCTCAATTGGAGTAGCCTTTTAATTCTTGAATAGGGTGTATGATAAGCCTTATTAGATGGGGGAGTAATCAGGGGGAATACTAAGGTATTTTCAAAAAATGTGCCGAGGTGTTTTATATTTTAATCAATCTTTTATAAAAAAATAGTTCCTCTTTTTTACCTCAAAATAGGTGAAGCTAATTTACTGATAACAAGTCTTTTAAGAAATAATATATATATATAATTTTTTCCAAAAAATATAATGGAATTCCCTCTTATGCTGTAGCAAAAAAAATACCCATCGAATTTTAACTTTCAATGGATATTTTATTAAGCTATTGGTCAACTAAAAAGTGTCGATATTCCTCTTTTAATCACACATTATCACTATACTAAACAGTAGCACGCTTATCGTCCTCCTACAGTAAACTTATTCATCAATCTTCCTCTATCTGTGACAATACCGTATAAGTACATCCCCTCAGGTAATTGTGCGGTAGACATTTCTACTTGATATTGCCCTGACGTTTGTACACCTTGCGGCTGTTGTTGCAATATTTTGCCATCCATGGAATAAATTTCCAATTGAACGCTTGATGTTACTTCTAGATCGTAAGTAATCGTAATGCTTGATGAAGCAGGGTTAGGGAAGGCATCATGTAATCGAATTATTCCATCTGTACCTAGTATTTCCTGAGTACTAGATACATCATCTAATTGCAGTGTGGCAAGCATCGGAAAATTAAATGGCAGCCCCCAACTTATATCTGGATTACTTAAGGATGCCCAAGTCTGACCATCACTAAATAATTCCCAAGCATCTTCAGCAAAACCACAATCTACCTCAGTCAACCATAGTCCAATTGTATCTTGAGCAGTATATACCGCTGAAAAGTCGATACTTACAAAAAATTCATTCCCTATGACTGGAGCCGGTGTGGAAAAAACAAAAGGTGTGGGGACAACAAATTCTGGATCTAAATTAATATCACTTCCTTTAATTTGCTCACTAGTTCCAACTAGCGTCCCAGGTCCATTCGTTAATGGGTCTACTTGGTAAATTTTTGCAGATATTGCTCCGTCTCCAACGATATTTACCGTGCTAAAAAAGGCAAATACCTCCGTCACCGAAAAATTGCTATTATTGGCAATCATCCGCTGAGCTTTTTCTAAATCCATAAAACCATTAGTACCTCCAATGTATCCATAATTATCTATTGACAGAAAATTAGCAACCGTCCCACTACAGGTATCCAAAAGAACGGGGGATAAAATCGTATCCATCTCCATAAATCGAGCTTGAGCATTTTCGGATGGTTGGTAGGTGTTTTTGACGATTTTATCTGGCGTTAGATTGGCTACCTTTTTTTGTCCAAAGGCGGTGTTCAAGGTTAAAAATAATACTGCTAAAAGGGTAATTTTTTTACAATTCATCATTACTTTTTTTCAGGTGATTAATTATTAAAAAATAAACATACCCATTTTATCTTACTTATCAAGAGGATACATCAATTTTGACGTTTGGCTTACTATTTACAAGATGACCCGATGATGCAGGATTAACAGGATTAAAGCTTAGTTGAGTACCTAAATAGAATTCAATTTTAAACTACATTCGGTAGAAATTGAGATTGAAGTTGAAGTTGAGATTGAGAAGTTGTTTCATTAAAAAGCCAGAAGGATTGTTCCCTCTGGCTAAAGTGTTTTTTAATTACTTACAGGGTGACAGAATTATTCAAAATTTACAAGATAGTTTCCTCCTGTTAATCCTCCATCATTCTATCATCTTGTAATTATTTAAGTTTCAACATCTTCTTCGCTTTTGTTCCAAATTTGGTATTCAATTGATAATAAATAAACCCGCTTGGCAAAGCTGCTTTATTCAATTCAATGGTATGGTGTCCTGCTTTCTTTTGGTCTTTAATTATTTTTAAAACCCTACCCATTTCATCCCTTAAAATCAATTGAATAGCGGAATCATCAGGTAGGTAAAAACCTATTTCCGTTTTATCTTGAAACGGGTTAGGTTGATTCTGGAATAAGTCAAATTCCTCTTTGTATAATGGCGTCGTGAATGTTAATTGCACCTCCATTAAATGGCCATTTTCATTGTATGCTTCTATTGCAGTAGGGCGGTTGAGTAAGCTTAGTTGTTCACTTAGTTTGCCGTCTTTTTGGGCAACAAATTCGATGGTGAACAGTTGCGAGTTGCCAGTTGCGGGTTGCGGGTTGGCATTCTGCTGACTGTTATTGCCAACTGCCAACTGTGTATTGCCTATTGTCAACTGCCTACTGTCAACTGCCAAAGATTGATTCCAAGAAGTTGTAATCATTCCTTTATCCATTTTTTGCAAGCCAAAATTTTCAACCCCCACTACCCCGCTCTTTAGTTTTGCTACTTTTAAGTCGTCGTAGTCTAAAGTAAATTGATAACCTTGGATACTTGACAATTGATTGGTATTAAAGCTTACCGTATAGGTCTCTCCTGCTTTTAAGATTTTTTCTGCTGTTGTAATTTCAAAGACTTCATCTGTTGTTCTATCTGCTGTTGTTACCAAACTACTTGGTTGAGCATTTCCATTGACATCTCCCATTTTGATGGCAACAAAATCCATTTCCATATCTTGTTGTAAAGCTGCAATTGTAGCAGCTTGAGGGTAAGCTTCTGATATTGGATTGTCGGTCGTAAATTCATAGCCTGCCTCCACAAATTTCCAGCTTAAACTATTCGGAAATTCTGTAGTAATATTTAAAATCAATTGTCTGATTTGTACCATATCGAAGGCAGTAACTGTTCCAGAACCGTTTACATCCGCAGCTATTAATTGGTATGGATTGTCCATTTTGGCAATGCCTAAAATATGTTTGGAGATTACAACCAAATCAAAGGTACTGACACCGTTTAGTGGACGATCTTCTTTTGTTGGATGAATGGTATAATCTTGATTCTTTGCTAAATCAAAATTATAATATCCATCAGTTTTCGTATGATAGTTCTTAGGGGCAATGCCTTGTGCTTGCCCTTGTTCAACCTGTACTTGAACAGCTTCTACCGCCTGCTCCTTCCAATCCATAATTGTACCGCTAATGTTTGCCATTGACTCACTACTACTGCAAACACTCCTATTGTCTTGAACCGTAATAGAAGTCTCGCAAAAATCCCAGTTATTCGCCGCATCAATTAAATACAACCGAACAGTTTGTTTACCTAAGAGGCTACAATCAAAGACAATTCGTTCTGGTAAAGTATGAATAACTGCAATATGAGTAGGGACAGCTCCCCAACTAGCATGCCAGATACCATATTTTATTTGTCCAATAGCAGCACAATTATCCGTACTTCCTTGGTCTAAGTCTGTTGCCCATATCTCCGTTTGTCCATCATCTCTTAGGGTGGTTGTTATACCATTTAAACAATAAGGAACTGGTTTTTTACAATCTACAAAATAATGGCTGCTTGTTGCGGTACCTGTATTGCCACAATTATCTATTGCTTCCCACTCTATTGTAAATCTATCCGTTGGGCTAACTGTTCTTGTAAAAGAGGCACCTGTTCCTTGGGCTATTATTTCTTCACCTTGAAATGGATACAATCGCCAATTATAGCTTAAAGTAGCCGTACTTTGTTCGTTGCAATCTGTAGCAGTAATACTAAAGATTTTTTCTACCAGACAATTATCAGTATCCACACAATCATTTACTGGATTAATGGTAATAATTGGTGCAGTATCATCTTTTAATTTCAAAATTTGTACGTACTCTAGCTTACCAATATTTTCGTAGTCTTGTGAGGTAATGATTTGATCTGCTGTCACCGCACCATGCTCGTTTTCTACTCTGGTAATCGTCTTCGCTGCTCCACCTGCTTGATAATTACACCAGTTAATAATCGTAAAGGTTCTCACTACTTTTAAGCAGGCATCTTTGCCCCCAGCCCCTGAAGGGGAGTTAGCCTCAGTTCCTGTTGGGGAAAATACTTTTTCTTCTACTTCATAGCCCATTAAATCACAAGCGCCATTATTTATAGTTAATTCAGAGTTTGGTACGCTTTCTCCACACTCGCCTTCCCAATCTGCTGGTAAGGTAATTGTCCAATCCGCCTTAGTTTCAATGTTAATCGTTTGTGCTGACCAATCAGAAGCACTACCTTTTCCATCCCAATCTATTCCTCTAAATCTTCGTTTAATTATTGCAATTCCACAAGTTTTTTCAATCAATTGATACTGTTGCTGAATCACTAAATTACTACAAATCACATTATCCGAACAATTAGGATACCCATATTTCGTATTAAAATCAGTAGCTTGTTCATCGGTTAAATTAACCCACTCCTTATCGTCCATTTCTCCATTACCGTTAACATCCGTTGCCACTAATCCGTTGCCAGTATGTCCTTCGTCGCAAGTACCCGTCATTGTTGGTAGATCTCTACAAATAGGCGCAATCTTATCTTCCACATTCACAAGCATCCAACAAGTATTATGATTCCCATTCCTATCCGTTACTCTTAAATAAACAGTTGTTGCTTGATCGGCATCTTCGCAAGTGAAAGTGGCCACCGAATCCCAATTTATTTCATCTCGACTCACTTCATATTTGGCAAGACCACAAGCATCATTTGAACCGTTATCAATGTCTTTATAATGTAATCTAGCAACACTTTGTCCAAGTGATAAATTAATTTGATTTGCACAAATAGCTACTGGTTTTGTCTGATCTTCGATGAGGACTAATTGTGTAATAGTTGCTGTTTTGGTTTGTGTCAAACAATTGTCTTCCGTTATCCAAACGACTTCAAAGGAGTCTGCATTTAAAGCGGTTAATTCCTCCACAGGAATCTCCCATTTTGCTCCATCTTCAATTCTAAATACTTGCCTCATTGAAACGGTTGGTGTTGTACAATTATCCGTTGCAGTTGGTGCTGTTAGTTTGGTCATATCCAAGATGCAAGCATCGTCTGGTAAGGCTAATTTAAGTGTTGGTAAAACAGTAGCCACAAATTTAGGCGCTAAAGTATCTCGCAATTCAATCAATTGCGTATCAATTGGAACAATACCATTTTCAGTATCACACCAATCTAAAATATCCCAATACCGGAATACTTTACGACCACAATCTGATGGTATTTCAATATCCCTTTTTTGTAAAATATAGCCACAAACATAAGTTGCGGTATCTAAGGCAATCGTATCGGTTGGTTTTAAAATACCATTGACTACTTTTCCAACTTTGATACGAGGCATACCCGTTTTTGCAAAATTATTTAAATCGGTTGCTGTATCTTCTCCGCAACTTAATACTATATCTGAAGCTTGTACGATGTCTTTCACATCAGGTCTTAAAATGACAACTGACTGTTCAAGAGTTGCTATATTACCACAAGCATCCGTTGCTATCCAATTTAATAGCGCTCTCGTTGTATCACAAACACCTCCGACATTTAAAACCATTGCGCCTACAAATTCTACTTTGACCGAATCACAGTTATCAATCGCCGTTGGCGTTGGAAGCCCTAAAGCGGCTGCGGTCAAATCAGCACTACACAATCGGAAAGTATCTTTACTAGAAATAGTCTGGAAAATCGGTGGAGACTGGTCGTAAATATTGACTTTAACTGTGCAACTTGTATGCTTCAGTCCATTATTACAAATGCTTAAATCCAGTCCTTCGTAATAGCGTTTTTCAATTTCAGCCGTAATAGTCCCGCCACATTGGTCAATCATATCCTTTGTTACCATTGGATAGTTACCGCCTTTTCCACCACCTTCCGCCAATACTATTTCCGCTCCATTTTTATCAATTCCTTTTAATTTAATAAAATAATAAAGCGTATCGGTAATGGTATCACAAGTATTTTCTAATAAATCATCTGGTGTCAATTGAATGGCACAACTTGATCCTAATGGTACATTAATTTCGTCATTACAAACCAAAGTCGGAGCTTGTACGGTCAAGGTAGCAGTCGTTGCTTTTACCGTATCTGATTTAAGTTTGTATTCAACAGTATACGTACCAATGGCAAAGGTATCTTTTACTACATCTGTCATCGCCAAACAGGTATCTAAACAAATAATACCATGCTGATTGAGCACTCGAACGATTTGCGAATCTTGTATCGCTCCACAATTCGATGTAATTGTTGCAGGTAAAATATTGAAAATAGCATAGGTTTGCTCACAAGTTAACCTTCTCGATAAATCATTTGGTGGCGTTAATGCAATCGATTTTTCCACACAAGTTGCTTCACTCTGCCAACCTGTTCCTTTATGATAATCTCCATTCGTTTTAAACTGGAAAGTTAAACAACCACTTGAATTCAGCGAAGGTAAACAGGAAGAAGCAACCCATCCACCAGTTTGACTAACACCAGTACCACTAAATTTACCTAATAAAGAATCTACTATCGTTTTTCCATCATAGACATATAAAGTATCGCCTGGTGCTAACTCAAAATGAGTAAAGTTAATTGTTAACTGTTTCCATTGATCCGTTGCGCAAATGGTGTGTATGACATTTCGCACACTATCATCTTCGTATAAATGCTCTGTGTTGTTGGATCTAAATTGACAAGGTTGACAGTTTTCTAAAGTCGTCAACGCAGGAGTCGTCCCATTGCCTATTTCAATAGAACAGCTTGGTATATTAGGCGGCAAACCGTCTTCGCCACCAATGATACCCACTTGTCTGCAAGAAGCATCATAGGAACAACGATTGGAAATAGATAGTGTATCTCTGTTATTGCTAAAACTAAGGGCATATCCTATTGCATCAATGTGCAATCCTGCTAAATAATAATCACTTAAGCCGTTGCCTCTAGGCACTTCAATTGTTGGGGTTCCTTTTGCAATTGGATTTAGGGGGTAAGGCGTTCCGCCTTTATTAGGTTGAACAACCCCTCCAGCAGGATTAACATAAAAACCAGTCGCTGTGACCACTTCCCAATTATCGCCAGAAGGCGCAGTAATTTGTGCATATTCAAAAAATTGACCGTCACCTGATTCAAAACTAGATTCATTATTTAAACAAACACATGGATCAACGATAAAAGCTTGATAATCATCAATTTCTAAACGGTAATTTATGGTGTCACAGAAGTTATTAACATCACAAATAACCACATCAAAGGAATCCTGACTGGAATAAGGCGTTTCTTTTAAGGCATAAGTCAAACAACCCGTTGATGGATTCACTTCAAAAACGCCACCTGCACCGATTCCAACCCCTGATCCGCTTTTGTCATAAGCATTAATATCACTATCTATTAAACAAGGGTGATCAATACAAATCTCTAATCGTTCCCCAACCTTCACATCTGTTCTAATAATCAACGGAGGTAAATCAAAAATAAGGTACACTTGGAATGTACACGTATCCGCATTGCCTTGACTATCCGTTGCAATGATAGAAACGGTATCTATTGTTCCAATCCCTGAAAGAATCGTTCCAGCAACAGGTAGCTGTTGAACCCTAATTGGATAAGTACTATTACAAGTATTAGTTGCTGTTGCTAATGCGCTATAATCTGGTAGAATCGTCTCACAATTATCATTGATTAATAAAGTCTGAGTTGGCGGACAAGTTAGCATTGGTACAATGGTATCTCGCAAGCTCAAAGTGAAAGTACAAGTAGCCGTATTATTATATTCGTCGGTTGCCGTAATGGTGATCAATTGACTCGTTCCATGTCCGCTTATCATCGTACCCGCTACAGGAGATTGGACAACCATTAGCTTATTCACCTCACTACAATTATCTGAAATAGCCGCCATACTTCGGAAATCAGGAATAGCTATTGGACAATCATCATCTACACTTAAGGTGGTATCGGCAGGGCAAGTTAATTGGGGTGCAGTTTGGTCCGTCTGGAGATAATTAAAGCTACAAGTGCTCGTATTTCCTTCTTTATCTGTAACGGTAAAAGTAATGGTCGTATCATTTCCTGCACCTAATAAAATAGTCCCCATTGGTGGCGTTTGAACAATGGTTATTTCGTCCATCGTACTACAATTTTCTACAATACCTAACAAATTGGATAAATCGGGAATACTAGTTTGGCAATTTTCATCCACCGCTACAACTTGGTCGGTCGGACAAGTAAGAATAGGGGCAATGGTATCTTTTAAGGTTAAATCAAAAGAACAGAAGTTTTGATTCCCATTCCCATCATCCGCCGTTAAGGTGACAACATAAGTCGTATCACTATTTTTTAAAACTGTCCCAGGAAGCGGATCTTGACTAACAGTTACTGCCGCCAAATCTGCACAGTTGTCCAATGGCAAGACAAAATTGGTATAATCAGGCACCACTATTTCACAAGCATCATCTACATACAGTACCGTATCTGCTGGACAGTCAATAAATGGAGGAAAGGTATCTATAAAAATGATTGGAAATTCACAAGTAGCAACATTCCCCGCCTCATCTTCTGCATAAATCTGAATTAAACGAACACCCGCATGTTTTTCTATAATAATTACGCCTACTGCCATACTTTGGGAAATACCGATATTGTCCATCGTTGAACAATTATCCGTTGCCGTTACTAAATCACTATAATCTGGTATTTCTGAAAAGCAAGCATCTAAATAAAGGCTATCTACATCGAGACAAGTAATTACTGGTGCAATCGTATCAATTAAAGTCACTTTAAAAGTACATTCATCAGAATTTCCATTAATATCCGATGCGGTAAGAGTGACCAATTGTTCACTTCCTAAACCTGTTAACATGACTGTTCCTGCTGGTGGGTTTTGGGTAATGGTAATTCCTGCTATGGCATCACAATCATTGGTAACCACTAATTGATCGCTATAATCGGGAATCGTTGCCATACAATCGGCATCTACATTTAAGTCCTGATCTCCAGGGCAAGAAATAGCTGGTTTCGTTCTATCGACTAGTTTTACGATAAAACTACAAGTGCTGACATTTCCACTTTCGTCGGTAGCAGAAAGCATCACTTCTTGAATCGTCCCATCTCCACTTAACCTAACACCTGTAGGAGATTGAGCGACAGATACCATATCATCGGGCGTACAATTATCGGCTAGGGTCAAGGCATCCGTATAATCGGGCAGTATTATTTCACAAATACCATCGACATCGACAAATTGGGTATCAGGACAGCTAATAACGGGCGCAATTGTGTCCAATAAAGTTATATCAAAATGACATTGGGTTTCATTACCTGTCTCATCAATAACCGCCAAAGTAATCGTATGTATACTACCAACGTCTGTAAATCGGACGCCTTCTGGCGGGAATTGTAAAATTTCTATGCCTGCATTTACCGTACAGTTATCCTCAATCGTAATCATTTCGGCATAATTGCCTACTTCAAAGAAGCAAGTACTATCTACATATACATTTTGATTGGGTAGACAGTTAACAATTGGTTTGATGGTATCTTTTAAGATGACTTGAAAAACACAAGAATCCATATTCCCATCAAAATCTGTGGCAAAAACAATAGTATTGATAATCGTATCTGAACCTGATAACAGCGTTCCTGCAACTGGTTTTTGCGTAATGACCACGCCAGAAGTGATACAATTATCGGTATAAGTCGCCATTCCTGTATAATCAGGCATCAACATTTCGCATTGTCCATCCATATAAATATTCTGAATTTCAGGACAGTCAATAGCAGGTGGAATCGTATCAGTCAGCGTTAATTGGAAATCACAACTATCTATATTTCCATTCCTGTCGTTCGCATATAATTTTACGGTTTGAACCGTTCTAGAATCACTTAAAATCGTACCAGCTAACGGAGATTGGGTAATCATAATGCTACTTTCGGCAGTACAATTATCGCTTACCGTAGCACTAGAAGTATAATCTGCTAAAATACGTTCACAATTAGCATCTACACTTAAGGAAATATCGGGCGGACAATTAATAATTGGATTCATCAAATCCTTAACGGTTAGTAATAAATCGCAAGTATTCATATTTCCATTGTCATCATCTGCCGTAAAGGTGATCGTTATTTCGGTGTTATGATTGAAAATAATCGTACCTGGGACGGGGTTTTGTAATAGTATAATATCTCCCGTTGCTCGACAATTATCCGCTGTTATTATTTCTGGACGGTAATCGGGTAATGCAAATTCACAAGCTTCATCTAAAGCAACAATTTTAGCGACAGGACAAGTAATGCTTGGCGCAATCGTATCTTTTAATGTGACGGTGAATGCGCAATTTTGGGTATTATTACTTTCATCGGTCACTTGTAACGTAATGGCTATTTCGGTATTATGCTCACTAAAACTAGTACCTGATGCTGGAAATTGAGTAACAGTTAAATTATTAGTAGCAGAACAATTATCTGTTGGACTAATGGAATCTCGAAAATCTGGTAGCACTTGATTACATCCATTATCCAAATAGACAAGCTGATTGCTTAGACAATCAAAAGTAGGCAAGGCTTCGTCTATTAGCTCAATATCAAAATGACAACTATCCATATTTCCATTGCCATCATTAGCTATTAAAGTAATCGTCGTACTTGCCCCTAAACCACTAATCGTTGTGCCTGCTGCTGGCGATTGACTCACCGTAATATTGCTAATCGTCGTACAATTATCAGCTACTGTTGCCATACTGGTATAATCCGCTAAAGTACCCACACAACCTGCATTTGCTGCGACCTGTTGGTTGATTGGGCAACTAATGGTTGGACTAATGGTGTCTTTTAAAACTGCTTCAAAAGTACATTGCGTACTATTGCCAGAATTATCCGTTACCGTCATCGTGATGGTTTCGGAGTCATTATGACCAAAAAAAACCGTACCTGCAACTGGACTTTGGGTAATCGTAATTTCATTGGCTGCCGCACAATTATCGGTAATAATAAGGTCTGAAATATAATTAGGTACTACATTTTGACAATTTGCATCTGCATAGACAATTTGATCTATTGGACAAGTAATAACGGGGGCAGTTGTATCAATCAATTCCATCATCATGGCACATTGGCTTTGATTGCCATTACCATCATCGATCGTAAAAGTGACGGTATAACTAGTGCTATCTCCTGAAATTGCCGTTCCAGCAATGGGTGATTGTGTAGCGGTAATACTTCCCGTTTCGGTACAATTATCTTGGTAAATTAAAACTGGCAATAAATTAGGAATGGTGTTTCCGCAATTTATACCTGTATAGATGATCGTATCCGCAGGGCAAATAATTTGTGGATTAATCGTATCTAATAAAGTGACCTCAAACGTACATTGATTGGCATTACCGCTGTTATCGGTCGCAGTTAAAGTAATCATTTGCACCGTATTATGTCCATTGATAATAGTACCTGCTACTGGACTTTGAGTGACTATTATGGCATTGCCTGTGGCGCAATCGCTTGATAGGATAGCATCTCCTGTAAAATCAGGCAAGGCAAATTCGCAATTGGTATTGGCATACAAATTTTGATTATTAGGGCAAATAATCGTTGGGGCGGTTGTATCCGCTAACATAATCGTAAGGCTACAGTTGATAGAATTTCCACTTTCATCTGCTACCGTAATCGTTACCATTTGGGTCGTACCATCTCCACTTATCATCGTTCCAGCAATAGGATTTTGGGTAACGGTTAAATTAGCATTAGTACTACAGTTGTCGCTAAAAATAACCGTTTGGGTATAATCGGCTAGGGCAATTGAGCAATCTCCATCTACACTTAAAGTTGTATCGGCAGGGCAGGTCAAAGTTGGTTTAGTCGTATCTTTAAAATCAACTTCAAACGTACAATTATCCGTATTGCCACTTCCATCTTTCACTACTAAAGTAATAGTCGTAACAGTTGGCGAATTAATGAGGGTACCAACTGCTGGACTTTGAGTCACCACCAAATCATTGGTAGCGGTACAATTATCGGTGACGGTTGCCATACTGGTATAATCGGCAATCATTGCTTGGCAATTATCGTCTAAAGACAGCGCAATACTTGCAGGACAGGTAATTTCTGGCGCAATTTCATCTTTTAGCGTCAAAATAAAATCACAACTATCTATATTTCCATAAGTATCATCGCCAATAATGGTAATTTTCACCATACTATCCAAAACGCCAATGATTGTTCCTGCTGCTGGCTTTTGGGTTAAAATTACATTGGCATCAGTCAGACAGTTATCCGTTTTGGTTACCATATTCGTATAATCGGGAATGGTAATTTCACAATTTACATCAACTGCCAAAACCTGATTGACAGGGCAGGTTAAAACAGGTGGCGTAATATCTCGGAGGCTAATGGTAAAGCTACAAGAACTGCTATTTCCATTGCCATCATTTGCCGTTAAGGTAATCATCTTCGTATCGCCATGACCAGCGAGTGTCGTACCTGCCGCAGGGTTTTGCGTAACGGTAATCGTAGCATCTGCGGTACAATTATCTGCAACGGTCGCCAAACTCGTATAATCTCCAATTGCCACTTCACAATCGCTATCTGCATCCAAAATGATATTTTCAGGACACGTAATACTTGGCGGAAGGGTGTCTTTTAACACTACTTCAAAAGAACATTTCGTACTATTACCAGAATTATCGGTGGCAGTAATCGTAATGGTTTCTGAATCATTATGCCCCGAAAGCATTGTTCCTGCTATTGGACTTTGGTTAAGTATCAATTCATTTCTTATAGCGCAATTATCGGTTATATCTATTTGAGGTATATAATCAGGAACAGTTCCACCACAAGTCATATCAGCATATTCGATTTGATTTCCGATGCAAGTTAGTAGAGGTGCAATGGTATCAATTAATTCAACGGTCATCGAACATTCGCTTTGATTGCCATTGCCATCCTTGACAGTAAAAGTCACAATATAATTAGTGCTATCTCCCGAAATTATTGTTCCTGCGATCGGTGATTGCGTCGCTGTCATACTTGAATTAGCGGCACAATTATCTTGAAATCCTAAAACTGGTAGTAAATTCGGAATCGTATTCTCACAACTCGCATCTGCATAAATGGTACTATCAGAAAGGCAAGTAATTTGTGGATTAATGGTATCCAATACCGTTAGAACAAACGTACATTGATTGGCATTATTGAAGGCATCCGTTGCAGTTAAGGTAATGATTTGAGTGGTATTATGTCCGCTAATCATTGTGCCTGCTGCTGGGTTTTGAGTAACTGTTATACCATTACCTGTTCCACAGTCACTATTTATGCCCCCCTCACTCGTATAATCTGGAATCAATAATTCACAATTGACATCCGCATAAACATTTTTATCAACAGGGCAGCTAATAGTTGGTGGTGTGCTATCTTTTAAGTTAACTATAAAGGAACATGTTTCGGTATTGCCACTTTCATCTGTTACCGTCAAGGTAACTGTTTGGTCAAAATTATGCTCCCTAATCATAGTACCAGCAATTGGGTTTTGACTAATGCTTATATTATTTGTAGTACTACAATTATCTGCAAAAGTAGCATCATCTGTATAATCGGGTAAGGCAATTGGACAATCGCCATCTATAGATAAAGTATCATTTTCTGGGCAAGTAATCGTTGGTTGAATGATGTCTTTAAAATGAATGTCGAACATACAGTTATTGGTATTTCCACTTCCATCTTTCACCGTCAAAGTAATCGAAACATTGCCTATCGTATTCACCAATTGACCAGCGGTTGGGGTTTGGGTAACCGTCAAATCTTCGTCTGGCGTGCAATTATCAGCAATCGTCGCCATGCTGGTATAATCGGGAATCATTGCTTGGCAATTGGCATCTAAAGCAAGTGTATCTTTTGCAGGACAATCAATTGTCGGTACAATTTCATCTTTTAAAGTAACAAAGAAGGTACAACTGTCAATATTTCCATTGGTGTCATCTCCAACAATCGTGATTTTTACCATTGTATCCAATACGCCAATCGTAGTCCCTGCTGCTGGGTTTTGTGTTAATAGGATACTCGCATCGGCTAAACAATTGTCTGTTTTGATCACCTTATTCCTGTAATCTGGAATGGTAATTTCGCAATTGGTGTCAACCGTCAAACTTTGGTCAGTTGGGCAACTTAGACTCGGTGGCGTAACATCTTCTAAAGTAATTAAAATCGTACAACTGTCTATATTTCCATTACCATCATCAGCAATAAAAGTGATCGTTTCCGTAGCCCCATCTCCAGAAAGTAACGTTCCCGCTGGCGGTCTTTGGGTAATGGTTATTGCCGTCGTAGCGGTACAATTATCTGAAACTGTAACATTTTCGGTGTAATCGCCTATGCTTGCTTGACAATTAGCATCGGCATTCAATACAATATCCGATGGGCAATTAATTGTTGGCGCTAAGGTGTCTTTTAGTACCACTATAAAAGAACATTGAGAGCTATTACCAGAATTATCAACCGCTGTGATGGTGATGGTTTCGCTATCATTATGACCATATAGTACCGTTCCCGCAATTGGGCTTTGAGTAATCGTAATTTCATTCCCTATGGCACAATTATCCGTAATGGTCAAGTCTGAAATATAATTAGATATCGTATTATTACAAGCCGCATCCGCATACTGGATTTGGTCTGCAAGGCAAATAATGGTCGGAGAAGTAGTGTCGATTAATTCGACCGTCATCGCACATTGACTTTGATTACCATTGCCGTCATTGACGGTAAAAGTAACGGTATAATTCGTACTATCGCCAGAAATCATCGTACCTGATATAGGCGATTGAGTAGCGGTAATACTTGTCGTTGTTGGACAATTATCTGCGTAGGTTAAGACAGGAATTAAATTGGGAATCGTGTTTCCGCAAGTTGCATCCGCATAAATAGTCGTATCTGCTGGACAAATAATTTGTGGTAGAATGGTATCTGCTACCATTACTTCAAAAGTACATTGATTGCTATTGCCACTACCATCGGTTGCTGTTAAAGTAACCGTTTGCGTCGTACCATGCCCTATTAATTGGGTATTAGGCAATGGGTATTGGGTAACGGTAATCGAACTACCGCTGGAACAATTACTAGAAATAATTGCCTCATTCGTATAATCCGCAATTAAGACTTCACAATTATTATCTGCATAAATGGTTTGGTTACCAGGGCAGCTAATGGACGGAATGGTAATATCTCTTAAGGCTACCATAAAATCACATTGCACCATATTCCCACTTTCATCGGTCACCATAATCGTTACGAGTTGATCAAATCCATCTCCACTAATCATCGTTCCAGGTGTTGGACTTTGCGTTACTATTAAATCATCCTTATTTGTACAATTATCTGCAAAACTAGCATTCCCTCGATAATCTGGTAATGGAATGGCACAAACCCCGTCTACTCCAAGCGTATCATTAGTAGGACAAACTAAACTTGGATTGGTGGTATCTTCAAAAGTGACATTAAAGTCGCATTGACTAGTATTGCCACTTTTATCCGTTACGGTTAAGGTAATCATAGTTGTTCCAACGCCATTAATTAAAGTAGTAGCAATAGGGTTTTGGGTGACTACCAAATCGCCCATTAGAGTACAATTATCGTCAATGGTCGCCATGTTGGTATAATCTGCTAAATTCGCCTCGCAATTGTTATCTAAGGAAATCGTTAAATCCGCAGGGCAGCTAATCGTTGGAGCAATTTCATCTTTTAGACTGATAAAGAAACTACAACTGTCTAAGTTGCCATTATTATCATCTCCGATAATGGTAATTAAGACGACCGTATCTAATACACCAATCGTTGTTCCTGCTACTGGTTGTTGAGTCAGCGTAATACTTGCATCCGAGGTACAATTATCACTTTTGATTACCATCGTTCTATAATCTGGAATCGTAATTTCACAATTGGTATCAACGGTTAATACTTGATTCGCGGGACAAGTTAGATTAGGCGGCGTCACATCTTCTATCGTAATTAAAAAATGACAACTATCACTATTACCATTGCCGTCATTAGCAATTAAGGTAATCATTTGAGTCGTGCCATCTCCAGATAACGTCATACCAGCAGCAGGAGATTGAGTGACCGTGATCATTCCAGCATCGGTACAATTATCGGCTACTATCGCTTGATTCGTGTAATCACCAATTATTGCTTGACAATTGGCATCAGTATTTAAGATAAGGTCGGCAGGACAAATAATACTTGGGGCAAGAGTATCTTTTAAAACTAATTCAAACGTACATTCGGTACTATTGCCGGAATTATCAACTGCAATAATCGTAATCGTTTCAGTATCAGTATGCCCAGAAAGTGCCGTACCTGCAACTGGATTTTGAGTAATTATTAATTCATTTCCAGCAGCACAATTATCCGTAATGCCTGCTGCTGTAATATAATTAGGTACGATGTTTTGGCAATTGGCATCGGCAAATACAATTTGATCGACTAGGCAATTAATTGTCGGGGCAGTTGTATCAATTAATTCGACGGTCATCGAACATTGGCTTTGGTTACCATTACCATCATTTACGGTAAAAATAACGGTATAATTGGTGCTATCTCCTGCTATAGCTGTACCTGCTGTGGGTGATTGTGTAATTGTTAAATTGCCTGTTTCCGTACAATTATCTTCGGTAGTCAAGACAGGTAATAAATTAGGAATCGTATTTTCACAGCCCACATCCGCATAAATGGTACTATCACTTGGGCATGTAATGCTTGGAGGAATAGTATCTAAAATCGTTAATACAAAAGTGCATTGATTGGCATTATTAAAGGCATCGGTTGCCGTTAAAGTAATGGTCTGAGTAGTACCATGTTCATTAATAACTGTTCCTGCAATTGGACTTTGCGTAATCATAATATTATTACCAGTTCCACAATCATTAACAATTATAACCGCTGTGGTATAATCTGCAATACTTACTTGACAATTATTATCGGCATAAACGTTTTGATTGCTTGGACAAGTAATCGTTGAGGCAGTCGTATCTTCTAAAGTTACTGTAAAATTACATTGGTTGGTATTGCCACTTTCGTCGGTTACTTCAAGGGCAACATTTTGACTCGTCCCATCTCCGCTAATCATTGTTCCTGCGGCTGGGGTTTGGGTAACCGTTAAATTATTAGTTGTACAATTATCTGAAAAAGTAGCGCCCGTAATATAGTTTGGTAAGGCAATCGCACAGTCTCCATCTATACTTAGCGTTTCATCTGCTGGGCAACTAAGACTTGGATTAGTCGCATCTTCAAAAGTTATATCAAAAGTGCAATTGGCTGTATTCCCACTTTCATCGGTTACCGTTAAGGTAATTGTCGTTACTCTTGGAGAACTGATAGTCGTACCGATAGCAGGAGATTGCGTAACTGTCAAATCACCCATATTGGTACAGTTATCTGCAATCGTTGCCATACTCGTATAATCTGCCAAAACTGCTTCACAATTTGCATCTAGTGCAATCGTCGTATCAGCAGGACAAGTAATTGTTGGATCAATTTCGTCTTTTAGGGTCACAGTAAAACTGCAACTATCTATATTTCCATGCGTGTCATCCCCAATAATGGTAATCTTAACTATGCTATCTAATACATTAATTGTTGTCCCTGCGGCTGGTTTCTGCGTCAAAAGAACGCTTGTACTCGCTAAACAATTATCCGTTTTAGTTACCATACTGGTATAATCTGGAATCGTAATTTCACAGGAAGTATTAACCGCTATGCTTTGATTAGTTGGGCAAGTTAGGCTAGGTGGAATGGTATCTTTCAAAGTAATAGTAAAGGTACAAGTCGCTGTATTCCCATTCCCATCATTGGCAGTCAAGATAATGAGTTCCGCATCATTATGGCCAGAAAGTATCGTGCCTATTGATGGGGATTGAGTAATAGTAATCGCTCCCGTCAGGGCACAATTATCTGCAACTGTTGCCAAATTCGTATAATTGCCAATACTTGCTTCACAGTTTACATCCGCATTTAAAGTCAGGTCTGCTGGACAACTAATAGTCGGTGCAATTTCATCTTTTAGGGTCACTTGAAAAGTACATTCGCTACTATTTCCTGAATTATCTGTTGCGGTGATGGTAATTATTTGGCTACTATTATGACCAGAAAGGGTTGTTCCTGCTACTGGATTTTGGGTAATCGTCAATTCATTCATTGCAGCGCAATCGTCCGTAATCGTAATGGACGACCTGTAATCGGGAATTGTTCCAGTACAACTAGCATCGGCCAAAACAATTTGATCTGGCAAACAAGTAATAATGGGTGCAGTCGTGTCAATGAGCTCGACGGTCATGGTACATTGACTTTGGTTGCCATTGCCATCATTGATCATGAAAGTTACGGTATAGTTCGTACTATCTCCCGAAACGGTTGTTCCTGCGACAGGAGATTGGGTAACACTTAGTGCAATATTATCGGTACAATTATCAGAAAAAGATAGAAGGGGTAATAGGTTGGGAATGGTATTTTTGCAATTGGCATCGGTATAAATCGTACTATCTGCGGGGCAAATAATGCTTGGTTTTATGGTGTCTATAACCATAATCGTAAAATTGCATTCGTTGCTATTTCCACTTCCGTCGGTGGCAGTCAAGGTAATGATTTCCGTGGTACCATGCCCATTCAACATCGTATTTGCTGCTGGATTTTGGGTAACCGTAATTGCATTACCTGTTACACATTCGCTGCTTAGCATAGCATCTCCTGTAAAATCAGGAATTAATAAATCACAATTGCTATCAGCGTATACATTTTGATTGGCAGGGCAAGTAATTGTTGGTTTAACCGTATCTTCTAAAGTGATGGTAAACATACATTGGGTCGAATTGCCACTTTCGTCTTCTACTGTAATCGTCATTATCTGTGTCACCCCATCTCCGCTAATCCTAGTGCCTGCTGCTGGATTTTGGGTAATACTTAAAGCGTCATCGGCGGTACAATTATCTGAATAGGTGGCAGTTGTGGCATAATCTGGTATGGAAAAATCACAATCGCCGTCTATTGTAATAGTTTCATCAACGGGGCAATCTAAAGTTGGATTCGTGGTATCTTCAAAAATTACTTCAAAACTACAAGCTGATTCATTGCCACTTTCATCTTTTACCGTCAAGGTGACCATCGTTGTACCCGTCCAAGTAATCAATTGTCCCGCTGCTGGACTTTGGGTAATGGTCAAATCGCCCATTGGCGTACAATTATCTGAAACGGTTGCCATACTGGTATAATCTGCCAGAGTTGCTTTACAATTTGCATCTAACGCTACCGTCACATTCACAGGGCAAGTTATGGTGGGGTCGATTTCATCCTTCAAGGTAACAAAGAAACTACAGTCGTTGGTATTTCCATTATTATCATCGGCAGTAATTGTTATTTTTACCATTGTATCTAATAGGCCAATGGTCGTTCCTGCTGCTGGGGATTGGGTTAAAATAATATTGGCTGCTGTTTCACAATTATCACTTTTGGTGACGATGCCCGTATAGTCTGGAATGGTAATTTCACAATTCATACCCACCGTCAAACTTTGATCCGTTGGGCAAGTCAAATTAGGTGGTGTGTTATCTGCTAGGGTGATAATAAAACTACAACTGTCTATATTTCCATTTCCATCATTGGCATATAAAGTAATGGATTGGGTATTCCCATGCCCTGTTAAGGTCGTTCCTACCGCTGGAGATTGAGTCACCGTAATAGCAGTATTTGCTGCACAATTATCCGAAACGGTTGCCATACTCGTATAATCTAGCAGACTTGTTTGACAATTCGCATCCAGATTAATGGTTATATCCGACGGGCAGACGATACTTGGCGGAAGGGTATCTTGCAAGGTAATCGTAAAATCACAAGTACTGGTATTTTCATTTTCATCTCTTGCCGTTAGGGTAACTAACTGAGTCGTATTATCGCCAGATATGGTTGTGCCAATAGCAGGGCTTTGGCTAACAATAATATTTCCAGCCGCTGAACAATTATCGCTAGTCGTAGCTAAACTGGTAAAATCTGGCAAGGATAAATCACAATTAGTATCTACAAATAATGTAGTATCTGAAGGGCAACTAATAATAGGATTAATCGCATCCGTTACTCTTAATTGAAAAGTACAATCATTAGCATTTCCTGCCTCATCGGTGGCAGTAATCATAATCGTGTGTAACCCCGTACTTAAATTACTACCATTTGCAGGGCTTTGTGTTAAAGTGATATTTGCCGTAGCACTACAATTATCATTGGCTGTTGCCATGCCTGTATAATCAGGTACGGAAACTTGGCAATTATTATCGGCCATTAAACTTTGGTCACCAGGACAAGCCACGGTTGGTGCTTCATCATCGAAGGTGCTGACCAAAAGGGTATCATTACAAAGGGCACTTATATAAACAATGGTATCAATATCGGGTGTTGGGCTATGATTTGTACCTAGAGTAACCGTTCCCGTTGGAGAAATCGTTGTACCAATGGAACTAATAACTTCCCATGTTCCGCCTGCTTCGTCTGTTGTAAATGTTGCTAAAATAGTTCCAGAACAACCCTGAATAGTTGTTGCCATAATATTCGGTTCGTCTATCAGTCCATCGCTATCATTATCAATTTCATCGTCACAAATTTCTATACAAGTTGGGCTAGTTAGTTGCACTAGGTTATTATTAAAGTCGCATTCACCAACTCCTGAAACGGGAAAATCACCAAAGCTATAAGGTCTAGCCACCGTACCGGGATCGTTGATAACGGCAAAAACGGTAATCGGCGCGATTAAAGGCGCAATAGTTAAGGCGGTCGAAATACTCGTTTCATTGGCTGGATTCAAAACCATTCCTATCGTACTTGTTCCTAATAAAGTAGCAGCATTCGTGGTAGGGTTTTGATCATAAAAAGCAATCGGTGTAGTCGCAGGTAAATCATCACTCCCCTCATTTTTAATGGTTAAATGCACCACTAAACCTGGGCAATTTTCAAGGGTGATACTGTCAATTTCCGTAATGGTAGCATCAGGTGCGGCAAAAGCAGGGGTTGCTGCACCGCCACTATTGGCATTCAAGATAGTGGTTTGTACTAAAAATCCATTATAAGCATTATTTAAAGCTGGATTTAATGGATTTTGTTGTTCTATTGGAACCGTTAAGTCATCATTAATATTGGTCACAAAATAACCATGTTGGTTCCAAACTTTTCGAGCCGTTACCCAAGGCGTGTTCATCGAGCGATAGACCTGCACATAATCTTGACCACTAAAACCTGGACCGTTTCCATCTTGTGCGGTAATAATAATCTCCGCAGCGCCATCATTATTAACATCGGCCACTAAAGGATATTCTGTTCTAGTGCCTGCTTCGGCAGGAATTTTGACTAATTCAGAACCATCTGTACCTTTCCAAATATATAAATGCGCTTCTTCACTATAAACGACTTCATTGATTCCATCGCCTTCAAAATCAAATAAGGTACTTCCCGTTCTTTGAGACCCATCATCCAAGCCTACTTTTTGCCATTTGATAACTAAAGCATTGGCGCCTGCATCATATTCTAATACCACATAAATACTTCTACCCGCTGTACCAATTTCTACCATTCCATCATTATCAAAATCGCCCACATTTATTCTACCACCTGTGTTCGTACCAGGAATATCATAGGTTGTTCCGATTTGCGTTTGTGTTCTAGGGTTCCATATATAAATTTTACCTGACGCCATGACAATAATATCGACTTGGCTATCTCCATCCACATCAGCAAAACTAGTAAATCCATCTAAAAAATCACCACCGCTTATTTCAGATACCACTTCCAATGAACCTTGATCTTGCGTGTTATCAGCAGGCGTGTTATCTTCGGGCGTATAAGTATACACCTGATTTCCTGCAATTAATTCCAAACCAGCTGCTTCTGCACCAAAAATTCCTCCTCCCGGTTTATTATCTCCTGGTTGAAAAACATCAAAAGCGATTGGAAATTTATCGTGATTTTTAGTCGCACTCACAAATGCTTTTCCTGTACTCCCTATTCCAATAGCCAAACGAGTACCCGTAATGGCATCAAAAATTCGATTACCAACATATACTTCTGGTCGTCCATCTTGATCAAAATCGGCTACTTGTGGACTCGAATGACTGGAAATATCTCCAATATTATTAGCGGTTGCCCAAACGACCGCTGTATTGCCATATTCATAGCGTCTTAATTGGTTATTATTAACCATGACAAAAATATCTCCCTTTCCATTCCGATCTACATCCGCAATTGCAGGTTGAGAAAAAGGGTGGTTGGTTGGTATGACTATAGATTGTTTATTCGTGCCATCCACCCCACTAAAAATTTGTATACGCCCCGGATTCGGATCTTTAGAAACTATTTCTGGTACACCATCTCCATCCATATCTCCTACAACGATTCCACTTCTCTGATCAATAGGAAAATTTAAGTGATCTGTTTGGTAAGTTTTTTCAATTTTAAATTCGTCTATGGTTGGTGGAACGAATTGACAATTTGGTAAGGTACTATACTGAATATGAAAACTATCGCAAGCACCAATTCCCGCACAATCATCATCATAACAATCTATTAAGCCATCTCCATCATCATCAATTTCATTAAAACAATCTTCTGTCGACAAGACATTATTGTTTGTTTTAATATTTTCAACTTGATTTAGTGACCCGAAATCGAACCCTGTATTTGTTGTTAAAAGCTGTTTTTTTGTTTGATTTATTAATGAATCAACTGTTTTCCTAAAAAATTGTGGATTCGTATTCGTTGCCTGAACGTGACTAGCTAATAGGATTAGCGCCACCCCTATCAAAAAACTGTTCTTAATGATTTTTGATGCAGTCATCCCCAAAGAATGACCACTCCTAAATAATCCCATGGGAGTTAATTGGTTGTGTATTAAAATAAATACGATGCGATTTTTTAAAATGGACTTGGCTTGATTAACTCTATTGAATGAGGGGTGCGAATAAATAAAAGGGGGCTAATTTTATTCTTAGAAAAGTACTGCTAAGTGTAAAATACAGTAAACCAATTAGCTAAATTTTAATTTCATTAAGGAATCGTGACAGGGTTTTAAGGATAGTTTTCTCCATAAAAAAAGCCAGAAGGATCCTTCCCTCTGGCTAAAGTGCTTTTTAATTTTGGATACTTTTCATCCAGATTATCAATCGGTTACAGTATACAAGTTAACAAAAAAAATCAGGATTCACAAGATATTTACGTCTTATTTTTCCTTTAATTTTCTGTTACTTTATCATTAGTTGAGTTTCAACATCTTCTTCGCTTTGATACCGAATTTCGTCGATAATTGATAATAGATAAAGCCATTCGTTAATTCCTCTTTCTGGAATTCAAAAGTATTATAACCTGCTTTTCTATCTTCTTTTATCGTCTTCAATACACGTCCAGTTTCATCTCTTAAAATCAATTGTACTTCTGAATCGCCTGGTAAGTAGCAGCCAATCATCGTTTTATCATGGAATGGATTCGGTTGATTCTGGAATAACTCAAATTCATCCACTAGATTTGGCGTGGTGAACGTCAATTCCACTTTCATTAAGTCCCCATTTTTATCGTAAGCTTCTATCGCTGTTGGGCGGTCTAAGATGCTTAATTGCTCGCTTAGTTTACCGTCTGTTTCGGCGGTGAATTCGATGGTGAATAGAACGGTTGACGGTTGACGGTTGACGGTTGACAGTTGCGGACTGCCTACTGCCAACTGTGTACTGCCTACTGACGTCTGATTCCAACTTGTGGTAATCATTCCCTTATCCATCTTGTGTAAACCGAAGTTTTCAACGCCCACTACTCCACTCTTTAGTTTGTCCACTTTTAAGTCATCATAGCCTAAAGTGAATTGGTAGCCTTGGATGTTGGCTAATTGATCGGTACTAAATGTTACAGTATATTTTTCGCCAGTTTTCAACGCTTTATCCTCTGTTGTAATTTCAAAGGCTTTTTCTATCGTTCTATCAGTCGCTTGGACAAAGCCATTTGGATTCGCATTTCCATTGACATCCCCTATCTTGATCGCTACAAAATCCATCTCCATATCTTGTTGTAAGTTGGCAACTGTCGCTACCTGTGGATAAGTTTCTGACATTGGATTATCCGTCGTAAACTCATAGCCTGCGTAGACAAATTTCCAACTTGGACTATTCGAGAATTCCGTCGTTATATTTAAAATCAATTGTCTGATTTGTACCATATCGAAAGCCGTTATCGTACCTGACCCGTTCACATCCGCCGCTATCATTTGATATGGATTCTCAAACGTTTGAACACCTAAAATATGCTTTGCCATCAAGACCAAATCAAAAGTACTCACGCCATTTAATGGATGCATATCTTTCTCTGGTTGAATGGTATACGCATTATTCATTGCCAACTCAAAATCGTAATGACCATCTGCTCGGGTTGTCATGGAACTTGAATTTGCTCCAGTAGGTATCGAAGTCACTTCTACTTGTTCAACTGTTTGCTGTCTCCAATCCATAATCGTTCCGCTCACAACTGCCATTCCCTCTGCTTCTATATTGTCGCATGCGCCCATATTGTCTTGGACATTTACATATCCCGTACAGTAATCCCAATTATTTGCCTCATCAATCACATAGATATTCACCTCCTGATTACCTAAATAAGCACAATCAAACGTGATGTTTTCTGGTAAGGCTAAGACACCTGCGATATGTGTTGGTGCTTCTCCTAAGGATTTATGCCAGATTCTAAGCGCTAATTTATCTGCTGAGGTGCAATTATCGCTACTGCCTGCATCTAAATCACTTGCCCAAATTTGTATCATCCCTGCATCTGGCATTAACTCTACCGCTACTCCATGTAAACAATAAGGCGCTGGTTTCTTACAATCTGTAAACTGATAAGTTGCTTTTTCTACCGCTGTGTTGCCACAATTATCAACTACTTGCCATGCTACTTCATATTTAACACCTGTTGCTACGGGGTAGTTAAATTCAGCACCTATTCCGTTTCCTAATTCCGTATCTCCTGCACTAATGGTCCAACTGTAAGTTAAAGCTGCCGTTGCTGCTTCGTTACAATCAGTTGCACTAATCGCAAAGCGTTTTGGTGCTTGACAATCATCCGCAGTTAAGCAATCATCTATTGGCTCAACGGTAATAATTGGTGCCGTTTCATCGGTCAATTTCAAGATTTGGATATAAGTTAATTTACCTATTTTCTCCATTCCTTCCGAAGTAATCGTTCGCTCCGCAGTTACTATTCCATGCTCGTTTTCTACTCTACTAATTACTTGCCCTTCATCACCCACTTGGTAATTACACCAGTTTATAATCGTAAAGGTTCTAACAACTTTTAAGCAAGCATCGCCCCCAGCCCCTGAAGGGGAGTTAGTCCCAAATACTTTCTCTTCTACTTCGTATGCCATTAGGTCGCAAGCCCCGTTGGTAATTTGCACCTCAGATGTTGGTACAGTTTCACCACAGCTTCCTTTCCAATCTGCTGGTAACGTAATCGTCCAATCTGCTTTGGATTCGATATTGATCGTTTGTTCTGCCCAAGCAGAAGTCATGCCTTGTCCAGCCCAATCTATCGCTCGGTATCGACGCTTAATCGTTGCAATACCACAAGCTTTTTCAATTAATTGATATTGCTGTTGAATCACTAATACTTGACAAGTTACATTATCCGAACAACTAGGATTGCCATACTTTGTATTAAACTCAGCGGCTTGTTCCTTCGTCAAATCAACCCATTCGTTATCGTCCATTTCACCATTATCGTTCAAATCCGTTGCCACTAATCCGTTGCCATGTCCGTCGTCACAGCTGCCCGTCATCGTTGGTAAATCACTACAAATTGGCGCAATCTTATCTTCGACAATAATAGTCATCCAACAAGTATTTTGATTCCCTTTGGTATCCGTTACTCGTAAGTATAATTTATTATCTTGGTGTAAATCTTCACAACCAAAAACAGCTATCGAATCCCAAGTAATTTCATCTCGACTCACTTCGTATTTAGCAATGCCACAGGCATCAGAAGAACCGCCGTCCACTTGACTATAATGTACTTTAACTTCATCTCTACCTAGTGAAATATGTAATTTATCCGTACAAACTGCGGATGGCTTCGTCACATCTTCAATGATGATAATTTGGTTAACTGTATCATTCACTAATTGCTCATGACAATCATCGGATGCAATCCATTCTAATTGGAAAGAATCACAATCTAAACTTGCCCATTCAGTTACTGGTACTAGCCATTCTGCTCCGTTTTCAATTCGACTTACTTTATTCAAACGAACCGTTGGCGTAGAACAATTATCCGTTGCTGCTGGTGTTGCTATTTTTGTAATATCATAGGTGCAAGCAAAATGATCTAGCGCAATATTTGCTGTTGCTCCTGCTCCTGTTGCAAATTCAGGTGCTTTTGTATCTGTAAATTCTATGAACGTGGTATCAACTGCTTGTGGGCCAGTTCCAGCATCACACCAATCTAAAATAGTCCAGTAGCGGATAATCTTTTTGCCACAATCGTTGGCTGGAATAAACACATCTCTGTTTTCTAAAATATATCCACAAACATATTCTTCCGTGCTTAACTGAATCGTATCGGATGGAATTAACACGCCATTTTTCAAGCGACCAATTTTAATCCCTGGAATTTCGGTTACTACATTTGCTCCGTCATTGCCGTCACACGATAAGGTCACTTTGCTCGTCTTCACAATGTCGTCTAAACTTGGTCGAATAAATACTAGGTTTTGAGTAGCCGTAGCTACATTCCCACAGGCATCCGTAGCTGTCCAATTTACTATTGCTCTAGTCGTATCACAAGCACCACCTTCATTTAATATAGTTGCGCCTGCAAATGCTACTTTTGCTGAATCACAATTATCAACCGCTTCTGGTGTTGGTAAACCTAAACCTGTTTGCGTTAAGTCTATTGCACAGGTTACGAAGGTATCTACTGGAGGTAAATTGGTGAAGATCGGTGCAGATTGATCCATTAAATTAACCGTTACCTCACAACTCGCAGATTGAGCACCGTTATTACAAATCGTTAAGTCTGTTCCTTCAAAATATCTTCTTTCAATCCTTGCTTTAACAGCTCCACCACATTGGTCAATCATGTCTTTATCAACCATTGGGTAATTACCGCCTTTGCCACCACCTGATGCCAAGACTATATCGTTGCCATTTTTATCTTTTCCAATAATAGAAATGAAATAATACATGGTATCCGTAATGGTATCACAAGCACTTTCTAATAAATCGTCTGGTGTTAATTGAATCGCACAGCTAGCCCCTAGTGGCACATTAATTTCATCATTACAAACCAAACTTCGTCCTTGTACAGATAATACTGATTGTGCTGTTTTCGTCGTATCGCTCTTTAATTTATATTCTACTCTATAAGCGCCTAGTGCAAAAGTATCTCGCACCACATCTGCATCTGCTAGACAAGTATCTAAGCAAATCACTCCGTGCTGGTTAAATATTCTTACTATTTGTGAATCTTGTACGTTGCCACAATCTGCCATTATTGCTAATGGTTTAATGTCGAAAAGCGCATAAGTATCTTCGCAATCTAGGTTAGCTGATAAATTATTCGGTGGGGTTAAAGTGATATTATTCTCCTTACAAGTAACTTTTGCCCTCCAACCTAAACCTTTGGCATTGTCACCATTGGTTTTGAATTGGAAGGTCAAACAACCATGTGCATTTATCTTAGGGTCACAATTAGACGCTACCCAGCCTCCTGTTTGACTCACGCCGGTGCCACCGAATCTACCAATTAATTGAGTAGCTAAGGTATCTCTTCCTTCAAATACATATAAGGTATCTCCTGTTGCTAAATCAAATTCATTGAAAGACACTAATAAAGATTGCCATGCATTTTGTGCACAAATAGTCATTACATTATTCCTAGTCGAATCATCATAGTATAAGGTGTTGTCTTCTGCGCCTTCACTTCTGAAATCTGTTCCACTACAATCTGCTAAGGTATCCATTAATGGCGTTGGACCTGACGGTATAATGATGATTGGTGGTCCCACAACTGGTGGGCCTGGTGTTCCATCAGGAGTCGTCACTATCGTCGTACTACAAGACTGATCCGCAAAACAAGTATTCATTGCCGTCAACTCATCCGTTCCATTACTAAATCTACCCATGTATCCTGCTACATCTAAATGTTGAATTGGCATAGAGTACGTATAGTATCCATCTACAATTTCACCTGGTATAAAGCTAGTACCTACCGTAACTAAATTACCATTACTATAAATTCCTTTATTCTCTGCTACCGTCCAATTGTCATTAGGCGTCAAGGAGAAAATAGTGATTCTATCGGTAAACGCAGGTACATTATTAATTGATTCCGTTGTACAATTACATGGATCGGCTATTCTTACATAATTATCCACTAATGGCGTAACCTTAATTGGAATTGTTAAAGTTTGCGAACAACCGTAAGTATCATTCACAGTAACAGTATAAGTCGTATTCGTGCTTGGACTTAACGTAGCTACTGCCGTTGTAGTATTGGTAATACCTGAGTTAACTGACCAGATAAATTCTGGTCCACCTGTTAGGCTAATGGTAATCGTTTCACCTTGTATAATATTAGTTGCTGAAACCGTTGCCACAATTTCTGTACAAGCTGTCATACAAACGGTCGTTGTGGTATCACATTGACCAGTTGTCAAATTAATACATTGAGAAAATCCATCTCTATCAGCAATTTCGTTGGCGGGTACTGCATCTTTTGGCAAACGGTAGCCATCTGGAGCAGTAAATTGTACCATATAATCTCCTGCGTTCAAGCCATCAAAATTATAAGCACCTTGGGCATTGGTTAAAGTTGAATCTATTGGGTTAATGGTATCTGCGCAAGCATATAGGTAAACTAGGGCATTTGGAATACCATCTTCTCCTGCATCTGATTGACCGTTGCCATTGGTATCCTCGCAAACGATTGAACCGATAAATGATTCTTGGATAGCAATATTATTTCCATCAATTATTGGATCGCCAGACTGTAAGAAAAATCTTAAATAATAAGGGTTATTTCCACAAGTTGGATTCAATAAATAAGTCGAATCTGCATTTACCGCTACCGTACCTAATTGGACGATACCATTCGTAGCATCTCCATCCATATCTGTAGCATCTCCATCTCTGCCCGTTGGGTCATAAACACCTGTTTGAGCATTACAATTTGGACTAATAACTGCTCCATTTGGATGCATGTAAGTCATCACATATTCGCCTTGGACTCCATTGGTAAACCATTGGTACATTCCAGTCGAACCATCTTCAATCATAAAGACAACGCCTCCTGGAGGTGCGGTAACAGAGATTGTACCACCTTTAATGATTTTACCTGTTTTATCCGCATAAATAAACCCAATAGGATCAACAGCGTCTAAAGGTACAATATAAACATAGTCGTGGTCATCTTCATCGCTACGTTCATTTTCCAATAGGTTATCTCCTCCAATAAAATCGTCGTTAACATCATCCGCTTGGGAATCAATATCTGTTGTATTGATTGTACTTCCATCTTCGGTAGTAGCAAAATAGATTTCAGCAGTATCCACTACAATAGAATCCATCGCTTCCATATTCGAGATAAACTTGATCGGTATGATTGCCGTATCTCCAACCAATAATTCCGCTAACTGATAGGTGCTGTCTGCTTGCCAATCGGTTCCTAGACTTTGATTCAGACCAGCATCATAGGTTAAACCAAGCGGTACGTAATTGACAATACCAATATCATAAGCATCTTGTGTACCTTGATTAATAACGGTTATATTAAAACAAACGGTATCATTATCTGGCACTTCCATCTTTTGGTCCCGTGCTAATTCTATGATTAATGCTAAATCAAAGGTTTGCTTAATCGCTATTTTTACTGGATCGTGATCATCTTCATCAGTAGGTGCTGTTGCATTGACCTCATTGTCTGTTGTCGTATCTACTTCACCTCCCGTATCGTTCGTTCTATCATCGTCTGGCGTAGAATCTACATCTGTAATTGGCTCTCCATTTTCATCGGTGGCATTGCCAATTTCTGCATAAGTAATCAGGCATTCTTCTCTGAAATTGGGGTCAATCACAAAATCAATTGTGAGCATAGTCATACTATTAGGCGCTAATCCACCTGTGGACAGTTCATTGGTAGCAGTCGTCAAGGTTATCATTGCCGTTGAGTCATTCATGGCAGCCCATCGGTCGTCTGCTAAGCTCATTCCTGCTGGAATATAAGCGAATATTTTGATATTATCGGCTGGAATATCTCCTTGATTAAAAATCTTAATTTTAGCAGTAATGGTATCCCCTAGTTCAACTTCCCCTTCGGTAATTAATTCCTCTGTTAAAGCTAAATCAAATTCCTGTAACATAATTAGTACGGGATCATGGTCATCTTCATCCATAGGAGGAATCTGGTCATAAGCATTATCAGCATCTGTATTTGGCATGCCGCCAATATCATTGGTTCTATTATCATCAGGCGTAGAATCATGATCATTATTACCTTCACCATCTTCACTAATTTCCGCATAAGCGGTTAATTTATTGGTTGGGGCATCCATTGCAACCACGGTTTGAATCATCACCATTACCATACCATCTGCTGCCAAACCACCCACAGGTAACCCATTGCCTGCTGTTAATAGTATCATTGCTGTACTATCATCCATCGTCGTCCATCCTTGTGGATTTGCCGTATTTAAGGTCAACCCTACTGGTAGATATTGGGTCAACTTAATAGTATCTGCCGTAATATTTCCCTGATTGAATACGGTAATTTTGAAATCTACGGTTGCTCCAGGTCTGACCATTCCAGGTTGGTCAGGAGCTAAAGTCTCAATAATAGCTAAATCAAAGACATCTGGTGGAATAACCGTTACTACCGCCGTATCGTCATCATCCTCGTCATCATTCGTTTTATCTTCGTCTGGTGTAGAATCCTCATCTACTGGAGGTTCATTATCTGGGTTGTCATCGTCATCTGCACTTGAGATTTCTGCAAAATTCATCAAGCTCCTATTTTCAGTCCCTGAATTTACTTGCAAGACTATTTCAATGACGGTCGATTGTCCCGCTCCTAAGAAAGCTATAGGATTATTGAACCTAAGCGTATCTCCAGAGGCTGTCCAATTATTATCTTGTAAAGACATGCCAGTTGGGAGGAAGTCTGTTACGCTTATATTGTAGGCGTTTAAACTACCTTCATTGGTAATTTCAATTTGGTAAGTGACCAAATCTCCTACTCTTACTAACATAGAATCCGTGGATTTCTCCAATGCCAAATCAAAGGTTTGCTCCACCGCAATCTTCATCGGGTCATGGTCATCTTCATCCATTGGTGGAGTGGAGAAAATCTGATTATCGGTTGGCGTATGTACTTCGCCTCCTGTATCATTGGTACTATCTCCGTCTGGCGTAGAATCTACGTCATTTGTCGGATTTCCATTTTCATCCGTTGCACCTCCTATTTCTGCATAAGTAATCAAACAAGTATCCATGAATGTTGGGTCGATGGTAAAACCAATCGTAATCATCGTCATTTCGTCAGACGTTAAACCACCTGTTGGTAAATCACCATCTGCAACCGTCAAGGTTAACATTGCCGTAGAATCATCCATTGCTGTCCAACGATTATCATCTAAAGTCAATCCTGCTGGAATGTAGGCAAATAATTTAATGTTATCTGCTGCAATTTCTCCTTGATTAAATACTTTTATTTTACCCGTGATGCTATCACCTGGACCGACTGGTCCTTCCGTTAATAGTTCTTCGGTTAATGCCAAATCAAATTCCTGCATCATTAATTGCACAGGATCATGGTCATCTTCATCGACTGGTGCTATTTGGTCACTTGCATTATCGGTATCTGTATTGGGTTGGCCTCCTACATCATTCGTTCTATCGTCGTCTGGCGTAGAATCATTATCATCATTGACTCCATCATCGCTGATTTCTGCGTGCGGTGTTAATTTAATCGCCGTCGTATTTTCATCAATCACCACTTGAATCATCACCATTACCATGCTGTCAGCTACCAATCCACCTATTGGCAATCCATTTCCTGCCGTCAAGGTAATCATAGCCGTGCTATCATTCATTGCTGTCCAACCCTGTGGATTGTTATCATTTAGGGTTACATCTGCTGGTAGATACTGCGTGATTTTTATGGTTTCCGCAGGAAGTGTTCCTTGATTGAAAACGGTAATTTTCAAGTCTACTTCATCGCCTGGTTTCACCATACCCGACTGACCTGGGGCTAGTTCTTCAATTAAAGCCAAATCAAATATTTCTTCTCCTTCTTCAATTACACTAACTACCGCTGAATCATCATCATCTTCGTCAGGATTAGTTGGATTCTCATCTGGCGTAGAATCTTTATCTGTCGGAGGGGTATTATTAGGATTATCATCATCATCTGCCTCGCTAATTTCTGCGAAATTCACTAAACTTGTACCCACAAAATCTAAATTTACTTTTAAAGTAATGTATAAATTAAAGCTTGTCCCTGCTGGTAAGAAACCAATCGGTGTATTAAATCGAGCGATATTACCTGTAGCGGTCCAGTTGGCATCTGCTAAACTCATACCCTCAGGAATGAAATCCGAAATGCCAATATTATAAGCATCGACGTTTCCTTCATTGCTTACTTTAATTTGGTAAACCACTAAATCCCCCAATCGAACTACCGTAGAATCGGTTGACTTTTCTAGAGCTAAATCAAATTCGTCACAACCACCCGCTGCTGGAGGAAGGAAAAGCAAATTAATGGTCACGATTGAATCACAGCCATTTGCTGCCGTAAATCTTTCTACACCTGCTGGATTAGCTTCACTATATACTGTTCCATTAACCGCTACTTCATAGCCATCTTCTCGGCAACCAAAATGGGTGATTTCGCTTGCTTTCTCTTCGTTGAATACTAAATTGACGGTTACCGTAGAATCACAGCCATTGGCATTCATTAATACTTCTGTACCTGTTGGATTAGTTTCATCATAACTATTACCTCCAACCGTTATACTATAGCCATCATTTTCACAACCTTCATAGTTGATATTTGCGGTTGTATTTGGATTAACCATCAAGGTCAATGTAATAATAGAATCACAACCACTTGCAGCACTTAAAGTATCGGTATAAATCCCTGCGGTCGTTAAAGCTTGATTATCAAAATCATAAGAATCGTCTTGGCAAATTGCTGCGCTAATAGTAGTTTCTAGTTGATCTAAAATATCAAGTGTTAAAACGATAATCGAATCACAACCGTTAGCTGCCACCATGGTATCTTGATAGTTACCTGCTGCGGTTAAAGCTTGATTATTGAAAGTATAAGTATCGCCTTGACAAATCTCTTCTGAAATTGCCGTTTGAACTGGATTTAAAATATCCAAAGTCAGGATAATGATACTATCACAACCACCTGCTGCCGTCATCGTATCTCGATACGTTCCTGCGGTGGTTAAAGCTTGATTATCAAAATCATAACTATTTCCATCACAAATTGCTGCACTAATTGCCGTTTCCATTTCATCCACCACATTCAATGTTAGAATGATAATAGAATCGCAACCACCTGTTGCGGTCAAGGTATCTCGATAAGTACCAGCGGTGGTTAAAGTTTGATTGTTAAAAGTAAGATTCTCTCCATTGCAAATTTCTTCGCTAATCATTGTTTCCATTTCATCCATGACATTTAAAGTCAATACGATGAAACTATCACAACCATTAGCTGCGGTCATGGTGTCTCTATAAACACCTGCCGTTGTTAAATTCTGTGTGTTAAAGGTGTAATTCTCTCCTTGACATATTGTCTCGTTGATAGTTGTTTGTACCGTATCTAAGACATTTAAAGTCAATACAATCATACTATCACAGCCATTGGCAGCAGTCAAGGTATCGCGGTAAATTCCAGCAGTCGTTAAAGTTGCTGTGTTGAAAGTATAAGTATCGCCATTACAGATATTTTCGGTAATTGGCGTTTCTGCTGTGTTTAAAATATTTAAGGTTAGAACGATGAAACTATCACAACCATTTGCGGCGACTAAAGTATCTCGATAAGTACCTGCTGCAGTTAAATCTTGGTTGTTAAAAGTAAACGTATCGCCTTGGCAAATCTCTTCGGTAACTGGAGTTTGTACCGTATCTAAAATGGATAAGGTTAAAACGACAATCGAATCACAGCCATTGCTACTCGTTGTCGTATCTCTATAAGTACCCGCTGTGGTTAAGTTTTGATTATCAAAAGTATAAGTACCGCCTTGGCAGATTTCTTCATTTAAATCTGTTTGAACAGGATCTAAAATATTTAAAGTTAGAATAATAATCGAATCACAACCAAATGCTGCAGTCATCGTATCTCGGTACGTTCCTGCGGTAGTCAATGCTTGTCCATCGAAGGTGTAGCTATCCCCATCACAAATACTTTCATTAAGATTTGTTTCTAAGGCATCAATGACGTTTAAGGTCAAGACGATGAAAGAATCACAACCGTTTGCTGCCGTCATCGTGTCTCGATAAGTGCCTGCTGTGGTTAAATCTTGATTGTTGAAATTATAGGTATCACCATTACAAATATCCTGAGTAATTGGCGTTTGAACCGTATCCAAAACGTTTAAGGTCAAGACAATTACAGAATCACAACCATTGGCTGCAGTCATCGTGTCTCGGTACGTACCAGCGGTCGTTAAGGCTTGATTATTGAAGGTAAAGCTATCGCCATTACAAATTTCTTCGGTAATTGGCGTTTCTGCTGTGTTTAAAATATTTAAGGTTAGAACGATGAAACTATCACAACCATTTGCGGCGACTAAAGTATCTCGATAAGTACCTGCTGCAGTTAAATCTTGGTTGTTAAAAGTAAACGTATCGCCTTGGCAAATCTCTTCGGTAACTGGAGTTTGTACCGTATCTAAAATGGATAAGGTTAAAACGACAATCGAATCACAGCCATTGCTACTCGTTGTCGTATCTCTATAAGTACCCGCTGTGGTTAAGTTTTGATTATCAAAAGTATAAGTACCGCCTTGGCAGATTTCTTCATTTAAATCTGTTTGAACAGGATCTAAAATATTTAAAGTTAGAATAATAATCGAATCACAACCAACTGCTGCAGTCATCGTATCTCGGTACGTTCCTGCGGTAGTCAATGCTTGTCCATCGAAGGTGTAGCTATCCCCATCACAAATACTTTCATTAAGATTTGTTTCTAAGGCATCAATGACGTTTAAGGTCAAGACGATGAAAGAATCACAACCGTTTGTTGCCGTCATCGTGTCTCGATAAGTGCCTGCGGTAGTTAAATCTTGATTGTTGAAATTATAGGTATCACCATTACAAATATCCTGAGTAATTGGCGTTTGAACCGTATCCAAAACGTTTAAGGTCAAGGCAATTACAGAATCACAACCATTGGCTGCAGTCATCGTGTCGCGGTAAGTTCCTGCCGTTGTTAAAGCTTGGCTATTGAAAGTAAAGCTGTCGCCATTACAAATTTCTTCGGTGATTGGTGTTTCAGCAGTTGGTAGAACGTTTAAAGTTAAGACGATAAAACTATCACAACCATTGGCCGCAGTCATGGTGTCTCTATACGTCCCTGCTGCGGTTAAATCTTGGTTGTTAAAAGTAAACGTATCGCCTTGGCAAATCTCTTCTGTGATTGGTGCTTGTACCGTATCTAAAATTGATAAAGTCAAAACGATAATGGAATCACAGCCATTGCTACCCGTGGTCGTATCTCGATAAGTTCCTGCCGTGGTTAAGGCTTGATTATCAAAAGTATAACTATCTCCTTGGCAGATTTTCTCCTCTAAATCTGTTTGAACAGGATTTAAAATATTTAAGGTTAAAATCAGAATCGAATCACAACCACTTGCTGCGGTCATGGTATCTCGGTACGTTCCTGCAGTGGTCAAATCTTGTCCATCGAAAGTGTAACTATCTCCATCACAAATGCTTTCATTAAGATTGGTTGCTAATGGTTCGATGACATTTAGAGTCAAGACGATGAAAGAATCACAGCCGTTGGCAGCCGTCATTGTATCTCGATAAGTGCCTGCGGTAGATAAATCTTGATTGTTAAAAGTATAAGTATTGCCACTACAAATATCCTGAGTAATTGGCGTTTGAACCGTATCCAAAACGTTTAAGGTCAAGGCAATTACAGAATCACAACCATTGGCTGTAGTCATCGTGTCGCGGTAAGTTCCTGCCGTTGTTAAAGCTTGGCTATTGAAAGTAAAGCTGTCGCCATTACAAATTTCTTCGGTGATTGGTGTTTCAGCAGTTGGTAGAACGTTTAAAGTTAAGACGATAAAACTATCACAACCATTGGCCGCAGTCATGGTGTCTCTATACGTCCCTGCTGCGGTTAAATCTTGGTTGTTAAAAGTAAACGTATCGCCTTGGCAAATCTCTTCGGTAATTGGTATTTGTACCGTATCTAAAATTGATAAAGTCAAAACGATAATGGAATCACAACCATTACTACCTGTGGTCGTATCTCTATAAGTCCCCGCTGTAGTTAAGGCTTGATTGTCAAAAGTGTAACTATCGCCTTGGCAGATTTCCTCATCTAAATCTGTTTGAACAGGATTTAAAATATCTAAAGTCAAAATCAGAATCGAATCACAACCACTTACTGCGGTCATGGTATCTCGGTACGTTCCTGCGGTAGTCAAATCTTGTCCATCGAAGGTGTAGCTATCCCCATCACAAATACTTTCATTAAGATTTGTTTCTAAGGCATCAATGACGTTTAAGGTCAAGACGATGAAAGAATCACAACCGTTTGCTGCCGTCATCGTGTCTCGATAAGTGCCTGCTGTGGTTAAATCTTGATTGTTGAAATTATAGGTATCACCATTACAAATATCCTGAGTAATTGGCGTTTGAACCGTATCCAAAACGTTTAAGGTCAAGACAATTACAGAATCACAACCATTGGCTGCAGTCATCGTGTCGCGGTACGTACCAGCGGTCGTTAAGGCTTTATTATTGAAGGTAAAGCTATCGCCATTACAAATTTCTTCGGTGATTGGTGTTTCAGCAGTTGGTAGAACAGTTAAAGTTAAGATAACTACAGAATCACAGCTATTAGCTGCAGTTAAAGTATCTCGATACGTTCCTGCAGTATTTATGTCTTGGCCACCAAAAGCATAAGTTTCATTGGCACAAATAGTCTCGCTAATTGGATTTTCTATCGTCGTACAAGGTACAACTGAACAAGGATCTGGTGCAGTTATGGTTAATGGTCCCTCCGTACAAGCTGGATTCGCATCATCCATGATACTAATCATTTTGTCCGTTCCATCCGCTGAACCATTGGTTAATCGGAAAACAGTTGCTGAACCATAGGGTACATTTGTTGCCGTTGCACCTGATAAACGGTAAACCGTTCCTGCATCCGATGTTACACTATAAGTACCTCCTAAATTCGTTCCTGTTGGGTTTAAACTAAAGATAGTATAGTCATCGCCAGTATCTGCATCCGTTCCATTATCTCTACATTCGATGTCGGTGACTGTTCCTGATACTGCACAATTACCACTACAAGAAGCAGGGGCCGTATAAGTAAAATCATCTGCACAAGCTAGATCATCAGAAAAAGAAACTTGGAAAGTATGGCTCGCCCCATCCGCTGTTAAACCAGGAATGGTAAAACCTAGTGGACTCGTTAATGGTAATGACAATTCTAAGAAAACAGTACCGCCTTCTCTAACCGTTAACATGCCTGTACTTGGTGGATTTACAAAGTTAATGGTGCCGTTCAATACATATTTATCATCGGCACAAGGTGAAGGTGATAACTCCATTGACATGGCACAAACACTTGGACTACAAGCTACTGGCGCGTCAAAATCTGCAGTTGCTGTACAAGCTATTTCATCAGAAAAATAAGCCCTCGCTTGCCCTGGTTGTCCATTGGCAACTAATCCATTAATGGTAAATGCTTGTGGACTATTGAAAGGTGCAGCAAAAGTCATGGTGTCTCCACCTACTTCTACCACCAATGAACCTGTCGTTGGTGCATTTGTGAAAGTCACCGAACCACTTAGGTCAAAAGTATTGGTCGCTGCATTACAAGTTCCCGCCGTAACAGTAACCGTAGCACCACACTCAACTGGATCACAACCGCCTGGAGCGATGTAATCCGTTACATCAGAACAGGCAACATCATCACTAAAGCTAACGGCAACGGTGTGATTACTACCGTCTGCTGCTAAGCCTGTTAATGTATAATTTTGTGGAGAAGTAAGTGGTGCTGCAAATGTTTGTTGAAATCCTCCAACAGCTACGGTCAATGTACCCGTCGTTGGTGCATCCGTAAAAGTAATAGCACCCGTTAAATCATAGGTATTGGTTGCCGAGTCGCAACTTCCTGCATTTACTGTAACTGAAACGCTACAAGTTGAGGACGCTAAACATGGACTTGGCGCAGCGTACATTAAAGTTGTTTGGCAATTTTCTTCCGCAGAAAATTGTACGCTTACAGTATGATTTTGCCCATCAGCATTTAAGCCTGTTACGGCGATAACTTGTGGACTCGTAAACGGCGCATTGAAGGTTTGTACTGTAGCGCCATCAATGACTACGATTAAATTACCTGTAGTTGGTGCATTCGTAAAATTAATTGCTCCATCAAGATTATAAGTGTTATCTCCCGTATTACAATCTTGTGGGTCTAAACTTAGCACGACTGCACAAGTAGGATTTTCTTCTGTTTTTAAGAATATAATGGCAGGATCGGCATCATCTTCATCCGTCAATCCATTTTCATCTTGTGGTGCGCCACCTGATAATTTGGCATTACCAAAAATGCTATTATCCGTTGGACTTGCTACTTTCCCTCCTTTATCATTATTTTCTATAGCATCAGGCGTACTATCTTTATCAGTTCCTCCTGTAGCTGAAGTAATTTCAGCCATATTGACAATAGAAGAACCCGTATAATTAATATCAATCGTAAATTGAATTTGAATGACGGTATCTGCACCAGCAGCTAGAGATGGTATTGGATTCACCAAAACAGCATCATCGCCTGACATTTCCCAGCCACCACCTGTAACCAAAGTTAAACCAGTAGGTATATAATCGGTCACGTTAATCGCTGTTCCTGCTGTAGTTCCTTGATTCAAGATCATGATATCGTAAGTGACGGTAGAACCAACGGTTACGGTATCTGCCTGATTACCAGCTAGGGTTTTCTTAAGGGCAAGGTCAAAAATTGGGTTTTCTACTGCCGTAAGCGTTGCTTTCGCGACACTTCTATTACCGATCATTTCTGTTATACCATTGGCTGTTCCCATGACAACCAATTCATTCTGGTCGATAACATTACAATAATCTTTTGCTAAAGTAGCAGTCACAGGTACAATAATCGTACAACCACCGGGCGGTATCAGCGCCCCTGCTGCTATTCCAACGGTTAAGGAATCGCCATTAAAATTGGTAATAGACGGACAAGTTCCTGACATCGATCCCGCTAAAGTCAATCCACTTGGCATAGCATCCATAAAATCCATCACTAATTCTAAATTAGTTGGATTTCTATTTTCTATAACTATGGTTAAGTTGGCTTGGTCACCTACTTCTGTTACTTCTTTATCAAAGCTTTTTGATAATAATGGCGTAACCACAAAATCGCCAACTTCTAAACAACCAACTACGGAGTCCACATTCGTACAAGCTGATGTTGCCAAATCTCCGATGCCAATGATATTACAATAAAGACCAGCGGTTGGAGCAACTACATCTACTTCCAATAAATTTAACCCTGGTAATAGAACCGTTCCTGAGGCCACCGTAATCGTACTTGCGCCAGGTTCTGCGGTTACACCACCTAATAAGGTATTGATATTAGGGTCTGGCGCCACAACCATTTGGGCAGGGTCATTAGGTAAAACGTCTACAAGATCTTGTGTTAAGACGATTGGTAAAGTATCATTATTAAATAATCTTAAAACTAAGGTCGAAGGTAAATTAGGTCTTGTTGTAAATGGGCTAAATTCCTTCGTTAATGTTGGCAAATTAGGGCCAGTTACCGTAATCGTCGCACAAGCATCGTCATCTTCATTTGCGGTATTATCATTATCTGGAGAAGAATCTATATCATTATCGGGTAAGGCATTAGAAATATAGGCACAATTTTCATAAGTTCCTGCTGCCATAGCTTTGGAACTAAACACTAATGTTTCGGAGGCGTTCGGTGCTAAATCCCCCACCTTCCAATCTCCAAAACCATTAAAAGTACCCACCGAAGTCACGATATTATCTGCTGATAAACCAACCGCTAAATTCTCAAAAACGACGACCTCCGTAGCGGTAATATCTCCTTTATTGGTAACGGTAACGGTCCAAACAAATTCTGTTTCAGAAGGGCAGGTTTCTCCTGAATTTGGTGTAACTGTTTTGGTTAATTCTAAATCAATATTGCCCTCTTCCACACAAAGCTCTCCTTTGCCAAGATTATCACTCGGAGAAGTTTCTAGAGAAGTAGAACTTTCTATAGATGCGCAAGCTATCAAACAACCATTACAAGAAACTTCATCTAAAACGACCGTAAAGGTATTGACACATTGGTCAGGCGATTCATCTGAACCATTAAAAATTCTAATAGTATAGTATTCTTTACAAGTTGGATTATTTAGATTATCAAATAAAAAAGAAGTACCTGAAAGGTCAGTAGCACCTTCATAATCAGGGCCTGTATAAGTTTGTCCGACGGACATCCCTATTCTATTTGCATTGGATATACCTGTTACATTAATACTCGCATTATTATTGGCGGTTTCTCCTGAACAGGTTGCCTGCGTAACGGCTACAGTAGCCGCTGGAAAATTACAAGTAAACGGACAAAAGGTAGGTGGCATAGTAACGGTCACATCTTGGTAACAATCCTCTCTAAAAACTCTAATGGTATATTGAGTTGCCATTGCTTTGACACTAATCGTATCTACGATAACCCCGCCTGTTGGAATTAAATCTGCATTTGCAAAAGTCTTCGTACCCGTATACGTAGCACCTAGCGTATAATCATATTTTTCACCTGGGGTAAATTCAGAAATTGTTAAAGAGCCATTATCCGTTGCATCTGGTGCACAAGTAGAAGGACTAGCTGCTACATCTGCACCTCCGCTGCCTCCGCAAATTCCTCTGATACAAAAATCATCAAAACCAGACAAACCACCTCTTAATCGATTGACCATCGCAAACCTTATTTCAAATTCAACTGATTCTGAACCGTCGGATTTGAATTCACTCGTCGCAGGAAAAGGGAAATCAAGTAAAGTTCCTGTATTTCCTGTATTAAGCGCAGTTTCTGTAGAATAAATTAAAACGCCATTTCTATATACTGCCACACCTTGCTTAGCAAATTGTACGCTGCCGTCGGCTGCACCCCTAGAAACTAAAGTAGAGGCAAAGCCTGTTAAAATACCGGGCGAACCAGCAGGTAAAGTATATTTGGTATAAAGGGTAGCTGCCTCAGGATTAAATGTGGTACTATTAGGATCCCAATCAGTCGCATGATTATAGGGCCAAATCCATCGGCCTCCATTAAATCCTGCCAAACAAACACCGTTGGCAAAATCATTGGTATTTCCAAATCCGTGGCCACTAAAAATTGCTTGCCCACATCCTGAATTAATATTAGGACAATAGGTATTCGCACCATCTAAAACTAAAGCTTTTCTTGCATTCCAATGCCTACTTTTACTAGCAGATAGACCATTACAAGCCTCTGTATTTGAATTAAAATCCCATTTGGCTAACACTTCTTCATCTCCGACAATACACTCCTGAGCGGTTAGATTAGCAGTTGAAAAACAACAAAATGCAATAAAAAGGACAAGGGATATCCAATATCTATCATTGATAGATTTAAAATTTGTATAGGTTATCATATCGATATTTTTAACAGATTGGGATTATTTAAGTCTATAAGTGATGGTTAAGGTTTGGCTACCAACAGGCATTAAATCTAATGTCCACGTCTCTGAGCCTGAGCTATAATCCCCCGAAGAAGATTTAGCAGATACAAAGTCGGTATTTGTTGGTATGTCAACTTTGACTTTGACATCGACCCCAGGGTCGGGGCCCGCGTTGGTCACAGTAACGAGATATTCTACGGTTTCTCCTGCATAAGCGGAATTGCCATTAACGGGGGTCATGGTAACTGCCAATTCGGCTCTTGCACAGACAACGGGTTGTAGTTCGACTACATAATCATCAAAGACAATCGCACTCGTGTAAACTCTAACTGTATAAAAAACTGGGTAGGTTGGGTTGGGTAAACCTGTGGTCACATCGAAGGGCAAAGCTCCTCCAGGTGTAGCGGTATTATAATCAGGACCAGTGTAGACTGTTCCTTCTGAAAAACCCACTTTATAGACTGGGCCAGTTGGACTATTTACCGTTAATTTTGCATCTGAATTGGCTATTGGCCCATTACAAGTTACTGGAACTGCCGATGCTGTAAAATCCAATGCCATCCGTCGATAATCAACTTCTATAGAGGCTGGAATACTTTTTTCTAAATCGGTGGATGGAGCGGTAATAATTCCATTAGGTGCCGAATAATCATCTGCTGTTTCGGAACCACTATCCAAACCATTTGCACCAATAACATTATTAAAAACTAAGCCTGATTCGCTTTTATCCGATTTATTATCATTATCACTATCCGTATCCATATAATCTGCACAGGCATCTCCATCTGTATTTTCAGGGGTTAACCCACCTAAATAGGCGGAATTGACGCCTCTATTCGTCGTATACATTGCTGGTGAATCCGCTGCTGGCACCGTAAAAGTATTAGTAGCTTGCGCCTCTACATTATCGGGAATACCATCATTGTCACTATCTAAATCTAGATGGTCTTCGATGCCATCTTCATCAAAATCACAATGGTACGATTTCTGAAAATGTAATTCATTAATCCAAGGATTTTGGTTGGTATTTCCTGAAACTCCATATAACCTATAGTATAAATAAGGCGTGCTATTACTCCATAAAAAGGTTTCTGTATAAGGGGCGGAAGTTATTGTTCCAGGTGCATTTGTATTAGCCGCTTTGACGTATTGTCCAGAAACATCTGTCCAAGTAGTGCCATCATTACTCGCCTGCATGATAGTCGTAGCGCCTGCATTAAACATATAACTATTGCCTATTTCATATTCAATACCTGTCAAGACGGTAGGCTTAGGAAATTTGACACGTACTACTTCCTTACCAGCGATAGGGACATCAGGATAATAGAAATTATTATTATTATTGTTTCCGTCCAATAAAACGGCAATGTTACCAGAAGTATTTGCAGTCGCTGATATTTCTATCATTTGTCTATTGGCTAAGATAGCGTAATCTATATTGCAGTAAGCTGTTTCCATAGAATCTAATATTCCATCATTATCATCATCCTTGTCCGTTATATCCTGTACGCCATCTAAATCTGTATCTAAGCAGAAATTCTTTGTATTCGGAATAATTTTTTCTTGCACACAGGGGACAGATGCATCAATAACGGTTAATGTTAAATCGCCTGCACCAGAAGAACCTGCGGAGACGGTAAAAGAGGTAGTTGTTCCAAAGGTTGCAGTAGTTGGGCTGATAGTAAAACCACCACTAATGTCTATGGAATAAGTACCTGTTCCTGGGGATGGATTTAAGTCAAAAGTTAATTTATCATCCGTAAAATTGGTTGGTGTTCCAGAGTCATCACAACCAATATTGGTGATATTATTAGCAAAAACATCATAGGAAAAATAGATTTCTGATACAACGTGATTATAGTGAGTTCCTCCAGTTAAACCACGTAATCTATAATAAATATATTCCTCCGTATTCGACGGGAAAGCAAAATCGTAAACTGAGTTAGTCGTACCATATTGACCCGTCGCATGAGACAAGCTATTGGAGTTAATAATGCTAGTTAAATCTGTCCAATTTACATTATCATTACTCGCTTGTACGACCATAGTGGAATTGGCATCAAAAATGGTTTGACTTGTTTCAAACTCGAAACCATATAATTTAGTAGGAGAAGGAAATTGAAATTTTGGCAGGTCTAAATTAACAATCGTATTATTAACAAAAAAGAAAGTCGTTGAAGGGTTAGAATCCATCATCTCATTAGGATTATCCGTACTATTTGTAGATTGGGTAATCGTAATCATAGACTTATTGGCAGGAAGATTCCATTCTATACCCCCACAATCTTTTGGTAAACAATTGCCAGGGTCTTCAATGATTTGTTTAAATTCACAAACTTCCGTTAAATCATACATCGTCAAAGTCACATCGCCTGCGCCAGCACTACCATCTTGTAATCTAAAATTAGTCACACTTCCAAAAGTTGCGGTAGAAGGCGTAATCGTTCCAGAACTAGGAACAATGGAATACATACCCGTACCAGGACTTGGATTTAAATCGAAAGTGATATAATCATCACCTGCAGAAAATAGTGTACCGTTGGTATTACAAGTTAAATTATCAATCCCTGTGTTTTTGATATTAATTTTAAAAAACGCATCTTTTATTTCTCTACTAAAAATAGAACTTCCAGCAATGCCATAAAGTCTATAGTAAGTATAAGCCGTGGTATTACTAGGAAAAGGGAAATCTTGCACTAGTGCAGTACTCCCATATTGACCAGCCGTTAAGGTTCCATTAGTAGTAATGGTACCTGATAAATCTGTCCAACTTACTGCATCATTACTACCTTCAGCTCTAATTTGTACGCCTGAGTTAAGAAAAATAGCAATCGCCTCAAATTCGATTCCCATCAAAATAGCAGGTTCGGGAAATTGAAATCGAGCTATCTCTTTATTGACTACTGTTGCATTTTTGTAGCTTATTTCTGTAGATAAATCCCCGTCAGCTAAGTTGGCAATACCTTTATCAACCGTCACCGTAGCTGTGGAAATAATATTCACCTTGTTCGCAGGAAGATTCCAATCCAATCCACCACAAACTTCTGGACCACAGTCTCCTGGGTCGGTAATCACTTGAGTGACATTCATACCATCATCAAACCCTGAAATCGTCAAGGTAACATCTCCTCCACCTGCGGAGCCATCTTGTAAAGTAAAAGTACTTGACGAACCGAAAGTACCAGATGTAGGGGAGATTGTCCCTGCTGATACAGATACGGTGTAGGTTGCGCCATTTGCTGCTCCACATGGGTCAATATCGAAAGTCAGAAAGTCATCTGCTGGGTCAAAATTAGTTCCATTAGCATCACAAACTACATTACTTAAGTTAGCTAGATTAGCTGCACTTGTAGCAATATAAATTTCAGACACCCAGTTCCAATCTGTTTGCCCAGTTAACCCCAACATTCTATATTGGGTATAAGGTGTAGTATTTGCTGTTACTGGAAATTTATAAGAAGTTTCGCCTGCGCCATAAGCCGCTGCGGTCTTAGAGGAAGAGAAAGTTTGACTACCTGTAAGGTCTGTCCAATTTGTGCCATCATTACTTCCTTCGATTTGATAGGTAACGCCGTTATCCAAGAAATTACTTCCAGTTGTTTCAAAACCAATTAAAACTGCTGGAGATGGAAAAACCATTTTTAGAATTTCTTGATTGACTACATTCGCATTTCTTTGCCACCAAATCCCTGATTGACCGCCTCCTGTACCATCTACAAAATTGGCGAAATTACCACCACCAATGCCCATAGTTGTGGACATGGTGATACTCTGTTTATTTGCGACAATGTTATAATCTGTCACATTACAAGCAGCAGTAATTTTGTCCAAAGATGCATCATTGTTTGCTTGAAGTGTAAGCACACCCAAATGAGCTAATAAAAAACATCCAATTATTTTGAATAATAGGCGCTGTTTTAGAAAATAAACAGACAATTTTTCCAAGAGTGGAAATAAGGAATAAATAGCATATTTCAGGCTATTCCAACTGGTAGCACGTTGTTGCATGGCGATTACAGTTTACAATTACTTATAAAATTTCTAATGTAAAGCTGTAAGTCCGCAAGAGTGGATTGGCAGTAAAAATTAAAGCAATAGTTAATTTTCTCTATTAAAGGAAGAAATCTAACACTCATTTACCCTAAAGTCCATTACCAATTAGTGTTGCTAGAATAGTTGGTACTATTTTAGCAGTTTTTTTTATATCGAAAAGAGTCCTCTTGCAGGACTTATGCTTCAAGCTAGGATATTTTTATCCTGGCTTTTTTTATTTGAATGAGGGGAAAATTTGAATAGGAAAAGTTGTTGGAAAGGATAAATAAGTAAGGCAATAGTAAGAAAGGGAGAAACTATCGTTGAAACATTTTACTTTTAGACTTTCCAAAGAATGGGGAGTAGTAGAATAGGATAAATCATTACCTTATTCAATTTTGGGAGGGCAGCCTTTTTAAAATGATTCTTGATAAATGGATAATCCGTTAATAGAAGGGGATGAATCTTTAAATATTAATGAAGAACGGATCATTTCTTTAACAAAAGTAGTTTATTTTATCAGATAATAATATTTGGGAAATCAATTTTCGTGACAGAGAAAATGGAACAAATGAATAGATGAAGTAGGAGGAAAATATATTTTTTGATATTTATGATATTGAAATTACTATTTGAAATCAAAATTTGACCAGATTTAACTTTTTTTTGTTTAGCGTTTGGTCGCTAATAGCTAAACATGTGACTTTTATTCTAAAATTTTTTAATAAAAAAATCCCGTAAAAAACGATTTTTTTACGGTGCTTGAAAGTAAAACCGCCTAATGGGTGGAACTTCCTACAGGAAAGTTAGCTAGTAAAATGGGTAGATTATATTTTTCCTGTTCCCTTAAAAAAGAAGAGCCAAAAGGAATGACTCCTTCTGGCTCTGGTTTTAATTTTGGATGCTTTTAATCCATGATTATTAATCGGTTTACAAGATGACAGGACTATCTAGGGTTTACAAGATGACTTTATCTGGTAAATCAAAAAGTCCTGCCATCTTCTAATTATTTTAATTTCAACATCTTCTTCGCTTTGATACCGAATTTCGTCGATAATTGATAATAGATAAAGCCATTCGTTAATTCCTCTTTCTGGAATTCAAAAGTATTATAACCCGCTTTTCTATCTTCTTTTATCGTCTTCAATACGCGTCCTGTCTCCTCTCTTAAAATCAACTGTACTTCTGAATCACCTGGTAAATAAAAGCCAATCATCGTTTTATCATGGAATGGATTCGGTTGATTCTGGAATAACTCAAATTCATTCGCTAGATTTGGTGTTGTAAACGTCAATTCAACCTCCATTAAATCTCCATTTTCATCATACGCTTCTATCGCAGTTGGACGGTTCAAGATGCTTAGTTGCTCGCTTAACTTACCGTCTGTTTCGGCGATAAATTCGATGGTGAATAGAACGGTTGACGGTTGACGGTTCACGGTTGACGGTTGAGTACTGCCCTTACTAAATACAACTGCTGATCGTTTCTCATTCCAAGAAGTGGTAATCATTCCCTTATCCATCTTGTGCAAGCCAAAGTTTTCAACACCCGCTACCCCACTCTTCAGTTTCTCGACTTTTAAGTGCTCATAGCCTAAAGTGAATTGATAGCCTTGGATGCTTGCTAATTGGTCAGTACTAAATGTTACGGTATATTTTTCGCCTGCTTTCAATACTTTGTCTTCCGTTACAATTTCAAAAGTCTTTTCGATAGTTCTATCCGTTGCAGAAACAAAGCCATTTGGGTTGGCATTTCCATTGACATCTCCCATTTTAATCGCCACAAAATCCATCTCCATGTCTTGTGCTAAGTTGGCTACTGTTGCTACTTCTGGATAAGCTTCTGACATCGAATTATCCGTCGTAAATTCATAGCCTGCGTAGACAAATTTCCAACTTGGACTATTCGAGAATTCCGTCTTAATATTTAAAATCAATTGTCTAATTTGTACCATATCAAAAGCCGTTACCGTACCTGATCCATTCACATCCGCTGCTATTAGTTGATATGGATTCTCAAATGGTTGAACACCTAGAATATGCTTTGCCATCAATACTAAATCAAAAGTACTTACCCCGTTTAATGGATGCATATCTTTTGCTGGTCGAATGGTATAGGCATTATTCATTGCTAACTCAAAATTATAATGACCATCTGCTCGGGTTGTCATTGAGCTTGAATTTGCTCCAGTAGCTATCGAGGTCACTTCTACTTGCTCAACTGTTTGCTCTCTCCAATCCATGATCGTTCCGCTCACAACTGCCATACCTTCTGCTTCTGTGTTTTCACATGCGCCCATGTTATCTTGAACATTTACATAACCTGTACAGTAATCCCAGTTATTCGCTTCATCAATCACATAGACATTTACTTCTTGGTTACCTAAATAAGCACAATCAAAAGTAATGTTTTCAGGTAATCCTAAGACACTTGCAATATGCGTTGGTGCGTCCCCTAAAGATTTATGCCAGATTCTAAATGCTAACCTATCTTTCGGTGTACAATTATCGCTACTACCTGCATCCAAGTCTTTTGCCCAAATTTGTATCATTCCTGCGTCTGGCATCAGTTCTACTGCTACGCCATGTAAACAATACGGAGCTGGCTTTTTACAATCTGTAAATTGATAGTCCACCGTTTTCTTTGCCGTGTTGCCACAGTTATCGGCTACTTGCCATGCTACTTCATATTTGATATTCGTAGCTACTGGATAGGTAAACTCAGCTCCTTCACCACTTGCCAATTGCGTATCGCCTGCGCTAATTGTCCAACTGTAAGTTAAAGTAGCTGTTGCTGCTTCGTTACAATCTGTGGCAGTAATTGCAAAGCGTTTAGCTTCTTGGCAATCAGCTGAGGTTAGGCAGTCACCTGTTGCTTCAACTGTGATAATCGGTTCGGTCTCATCGGTCAATTTCAAGATTTGGACGTAGGTTAATTTACCTACTTTCTCCAATCCTTCCGAAGTGATCGTTCTACCTTCCGTTATCATTCCATGCTCGTTTTCTACTCTACTAATTACTTGGGCTTCATCCCCTGCTTGATAAGTACACCAATTAATAATCGTAAAGGTTCTCACTACTTTTAAGCAGGCATCTTCGGTGGTGGTAAATACTTTTTCTTCTACTTCGTATGCCATCAAGTCACAAGCGCCGTTGGTAATTTGCACCTCAGACGTTGGTACATCATCACCACAACTTCCTTTCCAATCTGCTGGTAAAGTAATCGACCAATCCGCTTTGGTTTCAATATTAATCACTTGCTCTGCCCAGCCAGAAGTCATACCTTCACCGTTCCAATCTATCGCTCTAAATCTTCGCTTGATAGTCGCTTGACCACAAGCTTTTTCGATCAATTGATACTGTTGTTGAATCACTAATGCTCCACAAGTCACATTATCTGAACAATTAGGGTCTCCGTATTTAGTATTAAAATCAGCTGCTTGTTCTTTCGTCAAATCAACCCATTCCGTCTCGTCCATCTCTTTATTATCGTTTGTATCCGTTGCCGCTAATCCGTTGCCATGTCCTTCGTCACAGCTGCCCGTCATCGTTGGTAGGTCGCTACAAATTGGTGCAATCTTATCTTCTACATTTACCGTCATCCAGCAAGTATTCTCGTTGCCTTTGACATCTGTTACTCGCAAATATACTTTTACTACCTCATGCGCATCGTTACAATCAAAGGTCACAACAGAGTCCCAATTGACTTCATCTCGGCTCACTTCGTATTTAGCAATACCACAGGCATCATTTGATCCTGCATCAATCTCTCGATAATGTAATTTAGCCGTAGCTTGTCCAAGAGATAAGTTAATTCTATCTGTACATATTGCAGCTGGTTTTGTATTATCTTCGATAATGACCAATTGTGTTAAACTAGCAGTCTTCGTTTGTACATGACAATCATCGCTAGCCACCCAATGTACTTCAAAAGAATCACAATTTAAAGTATTTAATTCAGTCGCAGGAATTTCCCACTTCGTTCCATTCTCTATTCTAAATACCTTCGCCATCGTTACATTTGGCGTCGAGCAATTATCCGTTGCTGCTGGTACTGTTAATTTTGTAATATCATAAGTACAAGCGTCGTGAGGTAGTGTTAAATTAGTAGTTGGTAATTCAGTAGCCACGAATTTCGGTGCTAAAGTATCTCTCAATTCAATGTATTGCGTATCAACTGGAACAATTCCAGTAGTCGCATCACACCAATCTAAAATATCCCAGTATCTAAATACTTTGATGCCACAATCTGCTGGTACTCGCACATCTCGCTTTTGTAAAATATAGCCACAAACATAATTCGCAGTATCTAATGCTATCGTGTCCGTTGGCACTAAGACGCCGTTGACTACTTTTCCAACTTTGATCCGAGGCATACCTGTCTTTGCAAAATTATTTAAGTCTGCTTCTGTGTCTTCTCCACAACTTAAAATCATATCTGGTGCTTGTACAATATCTGCTGCATCAGGTCTTAAGATGACTACTGATTGTGCTAAAGTTGCTACGTTGCCACAGGCATCCGTTGCTGTCCAATTTAAGGTCGCTCTAGTTGTATCGCACGCTCCACCATCATTTAAAACAGTTGCTCCTGCAAATTCCACTTTAACCGTGTCGCAATTATCCATCGCTGTTGGTGCAGCTATACCTAAGGCATCCGCTGTCAAATCTACACTACATAATCGGAAGGTATCATTATTGGTCGCATTTAAGAAAATTGGTGCGGTCTGGTCAAAAATATTGACTTTCACTTCACAACTTATACTTTTCGCTCCATTATTACAGATACTTAGATTTAATCCTTCGTAGTATCGTTTCTCAATTTCCGCAGTAATACCTCCACCACATTGGTCAATCATATCCTTTGTGACCATTGGGTAGTTACCACCTTTGCCACCTCCTGTAGCTAATACTATGTCCTGGCCATTTTTATCTTTACCTTTTAAAATAATATGATAATAAAGGGTATCAATAATCGTATCGCAAGTAGATTCTAATAAATCATCTGGGGTAAGCATCAATCCACAAGCTGAACCAAGCGGCACATTGATTGCATCATTACAAACTAAACTTGCGCCTTGTACTGTCATAACCGCTTGCGCTGTTTTTACCGTATCTGATTTAAGTTTGTACTGAACTAAATAAGAACCAATCGCAAAAGTATCTCGAACTACATCGGTAATTGCTAGACAAGTATCTAGGCAAACCACCCCATGTTGGTTAAATACTCTGACTATTTGAGAATCTTGTACCGTCCCACAAGCTGCAGTAGCGGTAGCAGGTTTAATTTCAAAGACCTTGTAAGTACTATCACATTCCAATTTAGCATTTAAATCATTTGGAGGGGTTAATTGAATGTTTCGTTCGTTACAAGAAATGTTAGCAGACCAACCATTGCCCTTATTATTATCCCCATTTGTTACAAATCGGAAAGTTAAACAGCCTGTTGCATTCGTATCTGGGTCACAATGTGCCGTTACCCAGCCGCCAGTTTGACTAACCCCTTCGCCTTCATATCTTCCGATTTGACGACCTGATAAATTATGACCATCATGGACAAATAATACATCACCAGGTGCGGTACTAAATTCAGTAAAAGTAAACATTAAGGTTTGCCATTGATTTTCAGGACAAATAGTGTATATATTATCCCTTGCTGTCGTATCAATATACAAGCCATCAACTAAGCCATCATCTGTGAAATCTGAATTGTCATCACATACCAAAAGAGTATCCGTCTTAGGAGTATTCGTAACTCCCATGATAAATGTTTGAGCTTCAGAAAGTACTGGAGCGCCAGGCGTTCCATCTGGACTAGTAGTTAATTCATAGCGACAAGACCCTTCATACTGACAGAAGTTAGCAATAGTTAGCGCCCCATTCGTACTCTCAAATACAGTAGTATAACCTTGGTTATCGAAATGTCTTACCCTTAATTCGTATTTGAAAAATCCATCTTCTTTACCATTGGGTATCAAGGTCGTACCTAGAGGAACTAAGTTATTAGAAGTGTTATACATTCCTTGATTACTAATAAGTGTCCAAGTCTGATTTTCAATAATAGAATAGATAGTTACTGTTTCCTCAAACTGACCATCACCTGCATTAGGAGCTGATTCATTATTCATACAATTACAAGCATCAACAATCAAAGGAAAATGTAAAGGCGTTAAACCGAAATCAATAGTAGTATTAGTGTAATTTAAATTGTCACTATCGTCCATTGGTTCACCGTATAGGTCTAAGTCAATCAATTCAGAAACGATAGTGGTTTGGTTAACTTGCATTCCATTATCATCCTCATCTTGACTATCTGACATGCCTCCGTCTTCTAGTGGTCCATTTCCTGTGTAGGCACCATACCCATTCCCATCTGAACTTGCCAGCCAAGTAGGAACATTTTGTAAAAGAATATAATAATTATCAGGGAATAAGCCTGTAAATAAATAATCCCCATTTTCATCGGTCATAATAGTGTCTAAAGCGACATCGTCAGATGTTCCAATAATTCCATCTGGACCAACCGTATACAAGACTACTTCAATTTCATTTTGTGGGTTTTCTCCTGCTCCCATATCACCATCGTTGGTTCTATCAAACCATGCCATACCACCTAAATCTATTTTTCTAATCAACCCAAAATCAACTGCCGTATTCGTTTGTTCATTTGTATCATCATCATCCGTTGGCTCATCGTATAGGCTTAAACTAACCAAATCACTAACAATCATGGCATCCATCTGGTTACCATTATCATCCACATTGCTATTGGTTACATCTTGGTCTGGTGCTGGTTCGTAAGTCCCTGTTCCTGTGATGACATCCACACCTTCTCCTGTTGCACTCACCATATTATATGGAATACCACTATTTAATTTAACAAAATAATCACCTGGGTATAAATCATCGTATTGATATTTACCTAAACTATCTGTCGTGATGCGTCCAATTTCAATATCATCTGCACTACTGACTTGACCATCACCGCCATCTTTGAATAAAATGGTTTCTACACCTGCAATAGCAGGTTCTTCATTATCCATTAAACCATTATTATTCAGATCTTCCCAGACCATATTCCCAATAGATAATAAAGGAATAATACCAAAATCTATATCATAATTAGTGGTGCTATCCACATCGCCATCATTCAATGGTTCATCGTATAAATGTAGGCTAACTAAGTCCGACATTATCATTAAGCTACCATCTGGATGGCCCATTTGAGTGCCGTCATCGTCATTATTGACGTTGGCATCTGGGTCAGCTGCTGGTTCATAAGTACCGCTACCATCTGCTAAGACCGTACCTTCACCCGTTGAACTTGCGTAATGTGCAGGAATACCGCTGTTTAACTTCACGAAATATTCTCCTGGATATAAGTCAATAAACTGGTAATGACCATTACTATCTGTGGTATCTCTACCAATTTCAATGTCATCATTTGTTCCTTTTTGACCATCAGGGCCAGCTTTGTAAAGGATTACTTCTACGCTATCAAAGCCAGGTTCGCCCACATCTGCGATACCATCATTATTCAAATCTTCCCAGACTAGGTTCCCTATCTCTAAAGACTCATATAGACCGAAATCAACGGCATAATTAGTCGTATTGTCTGTATCGTCATCATCCGTCGGTTCAGTATAAAGTGCTAGGCTAATCGGGTCACTCATCACCATGATGCTGCCATCTGCCATTACCATCTCCGTTCCATCATCATCATTATTAGTATCGGTTGCATCGGGGTCTGGTGCAGGTTCGCTAGTGCCTGTACCATCACCATTTATAATTCCTTCGCCTGATGAGCTATAAAATCCAGCAGGAATATCATTCAACTTCACGAAGTACTCGTTTGGATATAAATACTCAAATAAATATGCCCCATTCGCATCCGTTGTATCTTTGGCAATTTCTACATCATCCGCTGTTCCTTTCTGACCATCTGGTCCTAATTGATATAATACTACTTCAATATTTGGGAAACCTGGTTCGTCGGCATCTTTGATACCATCATTATCATAATCTTCCCAGACCAAGTTACCCAAATCAATCGTTTCATATAAACCAAAATCAATCCTATAATTAGCCGTACTATCTCGAATACCATCATTATCTGGTTCATTGTATAAATCTAAGCTTACGATGTCAGACATAATCATGATATTGTCACCAGTTCCCATTTGTGTACCGTCGTCATTATCGTCGATATTATCATCTAACATGCTAGATGGCTCAAAAGTACCTGTGCCTGTTACAGTATTGATACCCTCTCCCGTAGAACTATAGAAACCTGTTGGAATACCGCTATTTAGTTTCACCCAGTAATCCCCAGGCTCTAAAGTTTGGAATAAATATAATCCCATTGCATCTGTGGTATCTCTGCCGATTTCTACATCATCGCCAATAGCTGTTGGTGTGCCTTTTACGCCATCTCCACCATCTTGGTATAAAATAACTTCAACGCCTTCAATTCCTGGTTCGCCTGCATCCACTAGACCGTTATTATTGCGATCTTCCCAAACTAGATTTCCAGCCTCTAAGGTGTTATACAGACCAAAATCTACATCCATATTGACCACAGAATCGGTTTGTTCATGATATAACACCATGGAAATTAAATCAGACATCACCATAATACTACCATCTGGCATGGTCATCTGTGTACCGTTGTCATCACCATCCACATAAACATCTGGATCTGGTGCTGGTTCATAAGCACCGCTGCCTGTGATGACCGCTGTACCTTCTCCTGTAGAACTCATAAAGCCTGCTGGGATACCGCTGTTTAATTTCACATAGTACATCCCTGCATCTAAATTCAAAAAGAGGTATTGTCCATTTTCATCCGTCGTATCTCTACCGATTTCTACATCATCAACGCCGCCTTTTGTGCCATCATAATCTCGGTATAAAATGACTTCTACGTCTTCCATTCCAGGTTCGTCTGCATCAACTAGTCCGTTATTATTTAAATCTTCCCAAACTAAGTTTCCTAGAATTAGGGTTTGGAATAAACCAAAGTCAACCGATAAGTTGGTATTGTTTTCTGTATCCCCATCATTAACAGGTTCATCATATAAATGTAGGCTAACCATGGTACTCATAATCATGGAATCCATGAAAATACCGTCATCCAAATTATCCGTATTGACATCTGCATCTGGTGCTGGTTCATAAGTGCCTGTATTAGAAGTAGAGTTGATACCTTCTCCTGTAGACGAGATCATTCCAAAAGGTAAATCACTAATTTTTAAATAATAATCACCAGGGTAAAGGTTATCGAATAAATAAGCACCATTTATGGTAGTATCATTCCCCATGTTAATATCATCGGCACTCATCTTGACACCATCGCCTCCATCTTTGAATAAAGTGACGACGATGTCCTCCATTCTTGGTTCGTTAGCATCTGCAATTCCATCATTATTAAGGTCTTCCCAAACTAAATTACCGATAGACATAGTTTCAAATAAACCAAAATCAACGGATAAATTGGTTGTGGAATCTACATCACCATCTGTAATTGGTTCGTCGTATAAACCGAGACTTAAGATGTCAGACATCACTAACAAGTTACTGCCCACTTGCATACCTGTTCCATCATCATCGTTGTTGATATTGTTATCAGGGTCTGGTGCCGTTTCGTAAGTTCCTGTACCAGCTGCAACCATATCTCCTTCGCCTGTAGAACTCACCATATTGGCAGGAATACCACTTTCTAAAACTAAGTAGTAATTATTTGGGTATAAATCCTCGAATAAGTAGTTACCATTGGTATCGGTGGTGTCTCTGGCAATTTCTACATCATCGGCGTTGCCTTTGATGCCATCTGCACCAGGTTGATAAAGAACCACTTCAACGTTCTCCATACCTGATTCCGTTCCGCTATCAAAAAGGCCGTTATTATTAAGGTCTTCCCAGACTAGATTTCCAATGCTTAAAGTGTGGTATAAACCAAAGTCTACATTGAAATTAGTTGTATTATCGGTATCATCATCATTAGTTGGTTCATTGTATAGTTCCATTAGAACTAAGTCCGACATGACCATTGTGCCCATCTGCGTCCCGTTGTCATCATTATTGATTTCGGCAACGTCCGGGTCTGGTGCAGTTTCATAAGTTCCTGTACCAAAGGCAATAGCATCGCCTTCACCCGAAGAACTGATGAAATCTGTTGGAATACCCTCATTTAATTTGAGGTAATATTCTCCAGGGTAAATGGTATCGAATAAGTATTGTCCGCCATTTGCAGTCAGCATGGAATCTAGTGCAATATCATCCGCATTGCCTTTGATGCCATCTGCACCTGCCGTTAATAAAAGGATTTCTATACCATCAATACCAGGTTCGCCCGCATCGACTGTTCCGTTATTATTTAAATCTTCCCAGACTAAGTTTCCTAATTCCATAGATGGAATCAAGCCAAAGTCAACGGTGAAGTTGGTGTTAGAATCTAAGTCAGAATCATTGACTGGTTCCATGTTTTTCACCAATTGGAAAGTATCAGACATGACCATTGTACCCATCTGCGTACCATCGTCATCGTTGTCGGTATCTCCATCAGTCATTGCACCAGGCTCGAACGTTGAGGCATTGGTGCCCATTGTTCCTGCACCGTTAGCACTTATATAATCCGCTGGAATACCATCACTTAATTTGACAAAATAAGTACCTTGTCCTAAGAAAGTGAAGTTGTAGTTACCATTCGCATCTGTAGTATCGGTTTGTACTAATTGGTCATCTGGGGTGCCTTTTTCGCCATCAGGACCAACATTATAAATTTGAACTTCTACGCTGTCAATACCTGATTCTGTACCATCATCAAATTGACCGTCGTTATCTAAATCTTCCCAGACTAAGTTTCCAACAGAAATCGTTTGGTATAAACCAAAGTCAACGGCTAAGTTCGTAGTCGTATCGACATCTCCGTCATTTATTGGTTCGTCACTTAAACTTAAGGTCACTAAATCTGACATGACCATTCGCATCGTAGGTGTACCCATTTGCGTACCACTATCATCATCGTTGGTATCGGTTGCATCTGGGTCGTTTGCTGGTTCTGCTGAACCTGTGCCTGTGAATATGCCTGTACCCTCACCTGTTGAGGAATGCATCCCCGCAGGAATTCCATCATTTAATTTGATGAAATAATCACCAGGATAAAGGGAATCGAATAGGTATTGACCGCCATTTGCCGTCAACATAGAATCTAAGACTACATCATCCGCAGTACCTTTCGTACCATCTGCACCTGTTTGAATTAATAGCACTTCGATGCCATCAATACCCGTTTCTCCATTATTATTTAAACCATCGTTATCGTTGTCTTCCCAAACTAAATTTCCAATACTTAATGTACGGATTAAGCCAAAGTCAACAGACAAATTGGTGTTGTCATCCGTATCACTATCGTTCGTTGGTTCGGTGTAGGATTTAATTTGGAAGGTATCAGACATAATCATTAACTGACCATTCGAAATCATTTGCGTACCATCGTCATTATTATCTACGTTGCTATCTGTTCCAGTAAATGGTTCAGACGTATTGGCATTTGTACCATCTGCACCTGTTCCTGTAGAACTGTACATGTCGGTTGGTGTGCCGCTATTTATTTTTACAAAATAAGTCCCTTGCGTAATGTACTCGAATAAGTAATTACCATTCGCATCTGTCGTATCTCGTTTGATTTCTATATCATCTGCTGTACCTTTTTCGCCATCTGCACCTAATTCGTAAAGAATCATCTCTACATCTTCGATACCAGGTTCGCCTGCATCTGCTGTTCCACTATTGTCTAAATCTTCCCAGACTAAATTACCAATAGACATGGTTTGTAAGATACCAAAATCAACCGCTAGGTTAGAAGTAGAATCTACATCACCATCATTGGTTGGTTCGTCACTCAAGCTTAGTAAAACGATGTCAGACATGACCATAGTGGATGCACCGCTACCCATTTGCGTACCGTTGTCATCATTGTCGGTTTCATCTGTATCCGCATTTACCCCAGGTTCATAAGTACCTGTGCCATTGATTATAGGTGTGCCTTCTCCTGTGGAAGAAATCATTCCTGGTAATAAGCCGCTATTTAATTTCACGAAGTATTCGCCAGGATATAACGTATCAAATAGGTACGAACCATCTGCCAAAGTTAGCATCGTGTCCACACCAATATCGTCCGCTGTTCCTTTTAAGCTATCAGCACCTGCTTGATATAAAATCACTTCGATGCTGTCAATACCGACTTCGCCATTATTAAATTGACCATCGTTATCGCTGTCTTCCCAGACTAAGTTTCCGATGCTTAATAAGCGAATTAAACCAAAATCAACGGTGGTATTAGAACGGTTGTCTGTGTCTGCATCCGTTGTAGATTCGGTGAATTTGAAAAGGTTAATCGTATCAGACATCACCATTAATTGACCATTGGCAATCATCTGTGTGCCATCATCATCATTATCGGTGTTATTGTCCATTACGGTGCTAGGTTCATAAGTAACTGGTTGACTTCCGTCAAAACCTGTTCCCGTTGAACTATACATATTGGTAGGAATACCGCTATTTATTTTGACATAATACGTTCCTGCAATTAGGGTGTCGAATAAATAATTACCGCTGACATCGGTTAATAAAGTATCAATTGCTACATCATCTCCACCACCATCTTTTACGCCATTGGTACCTACTTCGTAGAGGATTAATTCTACATTTTCAATACCTGGTTCATTAGCATCCGCTTGACCATTATTATTTAAATCTTCCCAGACTAAATTTCCTATTGATAATGGTACAAATAGCCCAAAATCAACGGCTAAGTTGGTAGTAGAATCGGTGTCGGTATCGGTGATTGGTTCTTCGCCGAGGCTTAATTGAACTAGTTCAGACATGACCATTGCCCCGATAGCTATCGGGGTTTGTGTACCATTGTCATCGTTGTCCGTTTCGTCTGCATCGGCATCAATACCTGGTTCAGTATTTAAGGCTGCATTTTCTTTAGCAGTAGAAGAAATCATACCCGTTGGAATATCATTTAATTTGACATAATATTCGTTTGGATATAAATCTTCGAATAAGTAGTTTCCGTTCGTATCGGTCGTATCGGTAGCAATTACTACATCGTCATTACCGCCTTTGACGCCATCAGGACCAACAGTATAAAGCACTACTTCAATGCTATCAATGCCTTGTTCGCCGTTATTATTTAAACCATCGTGATTGGTGTCTTCCCAAACTAAATTCCCTAAAGTTAGGGTATGGAATAAACCGAAGTCAACGCCGTAATTAGTTGTAGAATCTGTATCTCCATCATTAACTGGTTCTTCGTATAATTCCATGGTAATCAAATCGGACATAATCATAGTGCCCATTTGATTTCCGTTATCATCGTTGTCTACTTCGACCACATCTACATCTGGTGCAGTTTCATAAGTTCCTGTACCAACTGCCGTTGAGTCGCCTTCTCCTGTAGAACTGATTAAGTTATCTGGAATACCACTATTTAATTTGACATAGTAATCGCCAGGGTAAATCGTATCAAATAAGTATTGACCGCCCGCGGCTGTTACGATTGAATCTAAGATATTATCGTCAGCATTGCCTTTGGTGTTATCATCCCCATCATCCATTAAGTAAACGGTGATGCCATCAACGCCAGGTTCGCCTGCATCTACTGTACCATCATTATCTAAATCTTCCCAAACTAAGTTTCCTAAACTCATAGATGGAATCAAACCAAAATCAATAGAGAAATTAGTATTGGAATCTAAATCACTATCATCAACTGGCTCCATATTTTTCACCAATTGGAAGGTATCAGACATGACCATTGTTCCCATTTGTGTACCATCATCATCGTTGTCAGTATCTCCGTCCGTCATTGCGCCAGGCTCGAAAGTTGGGGCATTTGTACCCGTTGTTCCTGCGCCGTTAGCAGATACATATCCCGCTGGAATACCATCACTTAATTTGACAAAGTAAGTACCTTGACCTAAGAACGTAAAGTTATAGTTACCATTGGCATCGGTCGTATCTGTTTGTACTAATTGGTCATCTGCTGTGCCTTTTTCGCCATCAGGTCCAATGTTGTAAATTTGAACTTCTACGCTGTCGATACCCGTTTCTGTACCGTCATCAAATTGACCATCATTGTCCAAATCTTCCCAGACTAAGTTTCCAACTGAAATCGTTTGGTATAAACCGAAGTCAACGGCTAGGTTAGAAGTTGTATCCGCATCGCCGTCCGTTGTTGGTTCGTCACTTAGACTTAAAGTCACTAAATCGGACATGACCATTGGCATAGCTGATGTCCCCATTTGTGTACCACTATCATCGTCGTTAGTATCGGTGGCATCAGGGTCATTGGCTGGTTCTGCTGTTCCTGTACCTGTAAAAATGCCTGTGCCTTCACCTGTAGAAGAGTGCATACCCGCAGGAATACCATCATTTAATTTGATGTAATAATCACCAGGGTAGAGGCTATCGAATAAGTACTGACCACCATTTGCAGTCAACATGGAATCTAATAAGACATCATCATCTGTACCTTTGGTATTATCTGCACCTGCTTGGAAAAGCATTACTTCGATGCCATCAATGCCCGTTTCTCCGTTATTATTTAAACCGTCGTTATCGTTGTCTTCCCAGACTAGGTTACCGATGCTTAAGAATCGGATAAGTCCGAAGTCTACTGATAGATTGGTATTATTATCGGTATCTTCATCATCCGTTGGTTCTGCATCTCTAGATAATGCGAATGCCTCAGACATAACCATTGTACCCATTTGTGTACCATCGTCATCGTTATTGGCATTATTATCAGTTGTTGCCCCAGGTTCGAAAGTGGTAGGGTTTGTTCCCGCTGCACCTGTTCCTGTTGAACTAGTCATATCAGTTGGAATACCGCTATTTATTTTGATATAGAAAGTATCTGCACCTAAGCCTTCGAATAAATAGTTTCCATTGGCATCGGTGGTGTCTCTGGCAACTTCAACATCGTCATTTGTTCCTTTCATACCATCCGTACCAACAGCATATAGAATTAATTCTACGCTGTCGATGCCCGGTTCACCAGCATCTACCATTCCATTATTGTCTAAGTCTTCCCAAACGAGATTTCCAACAGATAGCGTTTGGTATAAACCAAAATCTACACTTAGGTTAGAAGTGGTATCGACATCTCCATCATTGGTTGGTTCTGTACTTAAAGATAATTGTACCAAGTCAGACATGACCATCGTCCCCATTTGCGTACCATTATCATCATCGTTAGCGTCATTATCTGGGTCTGGGGCCGTTTCGTAAGTTCCTGTGCTTGGCATTGGTACGTAGCCTTCGCCCGTAGAAGAAATCATACCCGATGGAATACCGTCATTTAATTTGACATAGTATTCGCCAGGGTAGAGACTATCGAATAAATATAAACCACCATTGGCAGTTAACATCGAATCTATGGTTATGTCATCTCCATTTCCTTTTACGCCGTCTCCGCCATCTTTGAATAAAACGACTTCTACGCTATCAATTCCAATATCTGCATTATTAAATAAACCATCATTTTCTACATCATCGAAGACTAAGTTACCGACGCTCAATGTTCGGATGACTCCAAAGTCAATAGACAAATTGGTGTTATTATCAGTATCGCCATCATCCGTTGGTTCGCTATTTTTGACCAATTGGAAAGTGTCGGACATAATCATGTTACCCATTTGGGTGCCATCATCATCGTTATTGTCATCGTCGTTTGTGGTTGCACCAGGTTCGAAGGTAGCAGTTCCACTTCCATCGGCTGTTGTTCCTGTGGAACTGACCATGCCTGCAGGTAAACCACTATTTATTTTTACATAATAAGTACCCTGCCCTAAGAACGTAAAGTTGTAGTTACCATTGGCATCGGTCGTATCCGTTTGTACTAAGATATCATCATTTGTACCTTTTTCGCCATCAGAACCGATGTTATAAATTTGGACTTCTACGCTGTCGATACCCATTTCTGTACCGTCATCAAATTGACCATCATTATCTAAATCTTCCCAGACTAGATTACCAACTGAAATAGTTTGGTATAAACCGAAGTCAACCGCTAAGTTAGAAGTTGTATCAGCATCACCATCCGTCGTTGGTTCGTCACTTAGACTTAAAATCACTAAATCTGACATGACCATTGGCATAGCTGATGTCCCCATTTGTGTACCACTATCATCGTCGTTAGTATCGGTGGCATCAGGGTCATTGGCTGGTTCGGCTGAACCTGTACCTGTGAAAATGCCTGTACCTTCTCCCGTAGATGAGTGCATACCTGCTGGAATACCATCATTTAATTTGATGTAATAATCACCAGGGTAGAGGCTATCGAATAAGTACTGACCACCATTTGCAGTCAACATGGAATCTAATAAGACATCATCATCTGTACCTTTGGTATCATCTGCACCTGCTTGGAAAAGCATTACTTCGATACCATCAATACCCGTTTCTCCGTTATTATTTAAACCGTCGTTGTCATTGTCTTCCCAGACTAAGTTTCCGATGCTTAATAGTCGGATAAGTCCAAAATCAACTGATAGGTTGGTGTTATTATCCGTATCTTCATCATCAGTCGGTTCTGTGCCAATGGTTAAATTAATCGTGTCAGACATGACCATTAAGACGCCTCCACTAATCATTTGTGTACCATCATCATCGTTATTGTTATCAGAAATGGTACTCGTACTTGGTTCAAAAGTACTGGCACTCGTTCCATCTGCACCTGTTCCTGTAGCACTTACCATATCAGTAGGCGTACCACTATTTATTTTTACATAATAAGTACCTTCTACTAAAAAGTCGAATAAGTAATGACCATCCGCATCGGTGGTATCTCGCTTGATTTCTATATCATCACCTCCATCTTTTTCACCATCAGGACCAACTGCGTATAAAATTAATTCAACGCTGTCAATGCCTGGTTCGCCAGCCTCTGCCATTCCGTTATTGTTCAGGTCTTCCCAAACTAAATTACCAATTTGTAAAGTTTGGATTAAGCCAAAATCAACCGTTAAGTTAGAAGTAGAATCGGCGTCTTCGCTAGTTGGTTCATCACTTAGGGTCAAAGAAACTAAGTCAGACATCACCATAGCTGTATCACCATAGCCCATTTGAATACCGCTATCATCGCTATCGGTGTCGGTCGCATCTGGGTCGGTGGCTGGTTCGTAAGTGCCTGCGCCTGTGATGGTGTTCGTACCTTCTCCTGTAGAAGAAATTAAGCCTGGGGTTAAGTCTTTTAGCTTGACGTAATATTGACCAGGGGCTAAGCTATCATACTCGTATAGACCACCACCTGCGGTTAGCATAGAATCTACTAAAATATCATCATTAGAGCCTTTAATGCCATCTCCGCCATCTTTGTAAAGTAGTGTTTTGATACCATCTAAGCCCGTTTCGCCATTATTAAATAAACCATCGTTATCGCTATCTGTCCAAACTAAATTACCGATGCTTAAGTAGCGAATTAAACCGAAATCTACACTAAAATTGGTGTTGTTATCCGCATCATCATCGTCAGTAGGTTCTGTATTTTTAACTAATAAAATGGTGTCAGACATAATCATCGTACCCATCTGCGTACCATCATCATCGTTATTGGCATTTAAATCAGTCGCTGTAAATGGCTCATAAGTACTTGTTCCTGTGCCATCTTCGCCCGTTCCTGTAGCACTATACATGCCTGTAGGAATACCACTATTTATTTTTACAAAATAAGTACCTGTTGTAAGTGTATCAAAGACATAAGAACCTGTTGAACTCGTCGTATCTCTAGCAATCTCTACATCATCTCCTAGTCCACCATCTTTCACGCCGTTTGGTCCAACTTCGTATAAAATCATTTCTACATTCTCGATGCCTGGCTCACCCATTTCGGCTTGACCGTCATTATCAAGGTCTTCCCAAACTAGATTACCGATAGAAAGTGGTACAAATAGTCCAAAATCGACGGCTAAATTAGAAGTAGAATCCACGTCCCCATCATCGGTTGGTTCTGTGCTCAAAGATAATTGTACTAGTTCAGACATCACCATGCTTCCCATTTGCGTTCCATTATCATCATCATTCAAATCATTGCTATCTGGATCGGCTGCTGGTTCTGTATTTAAAGCATTATTTGCTTTAGCAGTAGACGAAATCATGCCTGCTGGAATACCACTATTTAACTTGACGTAGTATTCACCAGGGTATAAGCTATCGAATAAGTATTGACCACCTGTTGCGGTAATAACAGAATCTAAAATGTTATCATCATTATCTCCTTTGGTGTTATTGGCACCGTCATCCATCAGATAAACGGTGATGCCATCTATCCCAACTTCGTTATTATTGTTTAAACCATCATTATTGGCATCTTCCCAGACTAAATTACCGACTGATAATAAGCGGATTAAACCAAAATCGACGGTTAGATTACTGTTATTATTGGTGTCTTCATCGTCGATTGGTTCATCCATTTTTTTCAATTGGATGGTGTCGGACATTATCATCAAAGTACCATCAGGCATAATCATTTGCGTACCATCATCGTCATTATTGACATTATTGTCTGTACCTGTAAAAGGTTCGAAAGTACTAGTTCCAGTTCCATCTGCACCTGTTCCTGTAGAACTGACCATATTGGTTGGTATTCCACCTACAATTTTCACATAATACGTACCAGAATCTAATGCCGTAAATTTATAATTACCCATGGCATCGGTTAGGGTAGAATCTATCAAGACATCATCTCCATTACTATCTTTTATCCCATTAGGACCGACGCTGTACAATTGTAATTCCACACTATCAATACCGGGTTCACCTGCATCGACTATACCGTTATTATTCAAATCTTCCCAGACTAAATTTCCTAGAGATAGACCTGCTAATAAACCAAAGTCCGCATTGTGAACCATGCAACCTGAAGTAGCAGTCTGTACTTCGATAAAAGGAGCAGCATTGGTTAAACCACAAGCGGTGCCTGCGGTCGCATCGTTGTCAATTTCATCATTTGCACCTTGATTAGCAAGAGTGAGTTCGTAAATATCTTCACCTATAACTAATTGATTATCTGTATTATTCCAATCGCCATCTTTACCTAAAACAACGTAGTAAGTGGTATTTGGCGATAAGCCAGAAAAGCTTGTAGTAGGCACACCTGTTGCGCTGACGCCCGTTGTATCTACATTACTTTGGTTGAAGGCATATTGACCATTATTTAAAGTGGTATCTAGACCAATTAGATTACAATTGGCGTCGTATAAACGGATGATAACACTATCTAAAGCAGGTTCGCAAGCATCTTGGATACCGTCTGCGTCTGCGTCAATCCAGACGTAGTTACCGATTTCGATAGGGGCAGGCGCACAATATAATTCAACATCACCAATCCCACTTCCTTTACCAAAAGTAGAAGTTGGATTAAAGAAACCTGAATTGTATAAATTTAATCCCTTAATATATTGCCCCGTTGAATTGCTAAGAATTCGGAGTCCACCCGTTCCAAAGGTAGATTGTTCAGCATCATAAGCAGAAGTTACGATTTCATCAGACCCTGGCAAATAAGCTAAACCACCTACTGCTATCTCTTCGTGCTCTGTATCTTCTGCGCCATTATTAGTAAAATATACATAATCCCCACAATAATATTCTCCACCACCAGGCCCTTCTCCATTGGTACCACATCCTCCGCCATTGGCAGTTGTACCTGCATTTTCTAATTCAAAATTGCCATTATTCAAATCTACTCTTAGGATTTCACCAGCAGATACATAATTATAAAAATCTGGGTCACTTGAATTAGGTTGGTAATTATACCAGCCCATTTGGTGACTGCCTCTATCAATAAATCCTAATATCATTGAACCTGAACGGTCAAATTCAATATCGGAAAGTATAGGTTGTGGATAAACAACATAATTGAAAGAGCCAGAAGAAACTTCCCATTGGGCACTTGAAAAGCTATCTGTCCAAGGTTTGAAATCTCCTGAGACATTTGGAGCAGCAGGAATATCAAAAGAAAGTCCACGAGTATAATCTAATTGAAAATCAATCACAGCAGACCAACCATTATTTTCAAATTGAAGAATATTTGCCGTTAAATCACTCGCAGTTCCACCACTTGCAGCATCACAAACTACGCCTAAATATAATTTTCCTTGATTATATTTCAAAGCAAATGGGCGGTCTGTACCATTATTACAATTTACCGTATAATTAGGCAAGATACTTAATTCTGATGCACCGGGTAAAGTCCCTGTAGCTAAGTAATTCGTAAGGTCAATTTTAATAATTTCCTTAGTATTTAAATTGACGGTATATAATGATTGAGTAATAGGGTCATAATCAATATCTCCCAGACCAACTTTACCAATTTTTCCAAAGGCATCAGGGTCTCTCGATGGAGCAGTTTTGCCGCCTAAATCTCTTCCTGTTACGGTTCCAACATCATAAAAATTACCTAAATCAATTAAACTCACAACATTTCTAGAGGTAGTAGTCGGGTTTTCAATAATATAAATTCCACCTAATCCTTGTGGGCCTAATCCAGTATGTCTTTTTAAATAGGAACTTACCGCTACTTTAGGATGGCCATTAATATTAGCGACTCCCCAGACAGAACCCACTTGAGTCGCATTGGATTCATAGGCAGTACCAGATGCCATATCATAATTTAGAGAAATGACCGTACCATCCGTATTATTGGCTAATCCATTGACATAACAAGTTGTAATGAGTTGCGGGTTAGTTGCACAATAGTTATAAGGATTCGCAAGCCCTAAATCAACACAAGTTCCTGCTTGCGCAAATTGTATAGTTGTATTATTTGTGCCAACTTGGGTGGGCTTATATTCGCATAAAATGGTCTCAGAAAGTTCAAATTCTATTCGATACTTAATCCCTGAGCTGGTATTACTCAATTGATATTCTCCATCGGCGTCTGTCCAAGTTGAATCTACTAGTGTATTATTACAATCGTAGGCTAATACTTTGACACCTTGAATTCCTCCTGATGTTTCATCATTTGTACCATTATAATTAACATCTTGGAAAGCAGTCCCAGAAATCACATTGCTACAATCTAAAGTAGCATCGGCTATACAAGGTACAGGTGCTTTAAAGTTAATGGTATCTGCACATACTGTATCTGTTTGAAAATGAGCAATTAATTCATGTCCTAAACTTCCATCTGCGGTAATAGTCAATTGCACCATAGCCGTATCAGAACTATATGCAACCGTTGCAATATCTTGACTATTTCCATCCAAGCTAAGAACAATGTTTTCGGCAGGATTAGGCGCATTTTTATAAATAATAGAAACATCTAAAGTAGCCTCAAAAACGCCAGAGCTGGTTTCGGTACAGGCGGATTGGGTGTAGGATAGTTCTACTATACAAGGCGGAATAAATCCAAAATCAAAGCTATGGTCTATACAACCATAATCACCTGTCATAGCTGTGATTTCAGCGTTTGTCGTACTGACAATATTAGCATCATTATCAATATTGTCTAAATTATTACTGTTTACATTGGTTGCGGTTAATTCAAATCCATCTAAGGACGTTTGTTGACTACTACCCATTGCATTGCTTATGCGAATGGTATAAGCGGTGTTCGCTATCAAAGCAGTATCTATACCTGTGCCTGTCCAGTTGCCTGTACTAAGCATGGAGGCAGAACTGAAATAATATTGTCCGTTGGCATTTGTCGTGGTGGTCGCGATAATAGTTCCTCCTTTGACTAATTCAACGGTAACACCCTTTATACCTTTTTCACACGCATCTTGGATGCCGTCTTGGTCGGTATCTTCCCATACATAATTTCCAATTTCAATTGAGCTTGGTACACAAGGAGTAATAGAAACACAGTTTCCATCAAATACATCCACATCATTTACCCCCCATTTATCGTTATCGTTTCCTATTACGCCATCTACATCAACTACATGAAGTCGAGCATTCATACCACCATTAATATCATGTATATCCAGGCCATAAACTAAACCTACATTGTCTATCGCATGTCTATCCATGGTCATCACAACAGCATCCTCACAATTTGCATTATCTGCGTTAGTACCTGCATTATTATAGCCAAAATCTACTCCACCCCGTCCATTTTGCATATTATTCGACCGTGCCGCAAAATACTCTGTAGCCTGTGACCAAACTCCTGTGGTTGTATTCAAATCAAATCTGTGGATAGCATTTCTATGTGCCTCAACATTATTTGGACAAAAATTTGGTAGATAATTGAAAACTAGTAAATGCCCAATAAGCATTTTTGTACAATCAGATGAAAATTCTATATCCATACCTACGCCACCTCTTTCTGAATAGGGCATATCATCGAATAAAAAGGTTACATTTGTATCATCTATCGTACCGTTGGCATTTAATGCTACAGAATAGATATGAATTTCTGGATAAATTTCTAATTGATTAGGAAAATCTCCAGTCGATGGGATTTCTGCCTCGTGTACTGCGTAAAACAATCGATTTTCGCATTTATTATAGGCGACTCCAGCAACTAATTGGGAATTACTCCATGGAGTAGCAGCTGTAAAACCAGGCGCATCAAAAGTCTCAATAATCGCCCCAGTATTAGCGTTAAGAACATAAATCAATCCATCATAAAAATTAGAAACATACAACACTTCTGCAGTAGGGTGATAAGTTAAATTTCCTAATCCAGCATAAACCTCTTTACCTGATGCAACATAACCATTGGGTAGTGAAACTAAATGGGTAGGCATCCCAGTTGTCCCATCTATTCTAAAAACTTCACCACCTGTTGAGCCAGCGACATTTGATTTTATTTGTGTTAATCCTTCAAGGCAATTAAAAAATGTACCTTGGCTACTTACAAATATATCTGGCGCATCTGCACCTTCTTCTAAAGCTACACCATATAATTCTCCCAAATGTTCAAGTGTCCACATAGGATGATGATAAGCAGTATTGGTAGGCGCAGCCCAAGGAGCAACCAAATCATCAGGAGCATTGTTCCCTTGTGGGTCTCTTATATCCATCAATGCCATAACATAGCCATTAGAATTTTGGGGACCTGCTCCATTATTCCCTCCGTCATCTCCAGCTCCTGACCAACAAGTCAATGCTGCCATTCCAGGTTTTAATAATCCTTGAAAAGGTTGATTTTCACATGTTTCAGGATTTGCTAGTCCTAAATCAACGCAGGTTCCAACTTGAGCAAATTGAATAGTTGTGCCACTATTTGTTCCAAATTTTGTTGGCTTATAATCACAAAGTACAGCATCTGGTATCTCAAACTCTATTCGATATTCGGTACCTACAGTAGTATTGCTTAGTTGATATTCCCCTTCAGCATCTGTCCAAGTTGAATCTATTAAGGTGTTATCACAATTGTATGCTAGGACTTTCACCCCTGCTATGCCCGCTAAACCGTCATCGTTTGCACCATTATGATTGGCATCTTGGAAAGCAATACCAGAAATGACATTGCTGCAATCTAAAGCAACATCTGCGACACAAGGCACAGGTGCTTTAAAATTAATCGTATCTGCACATTCGGTGTCTGTTGCAAAATGAGCAAAGATTTGATGGCCGATGCTTCCGTCAGCTGCAATAGTAACTTGAACCATTGTTGTATCAGAACTACCTGCAATGGTTGTAATATTCTGACTTACTCCATCAAAGTTGAGGACAATATCTTCTGCTGGGTCTGGTGCATAATTATAAATAATAGAGACATCCAAAGTCGCTTCGAAAGTACTACTCCCATTATCCACACAATTATTGACAACATAATTGACAGCAATTTTGCAAGAAGGCTTAAATCCAAAATCTAAACTGTTGTCAACCGTTCCATAGTTACCTGACCTAAAAGCTATTTCTAAATTAACACCATTGGGGCTAGCATCACTATCAATTAAGTCATTATTGCCTTGATTAGTACTTGTAGGTTCCAAATCAATTAAAGAAGATATTTGATTAGTACCCTGAACATCACTAATTCGAACTATATAATCCATATCTGGTAGTATATGGTCATTCGCAGTTACCCAAGTTTGGCCTGCATCTCCATCTTTTCCGAAATAATATTGGCCACTCGCATCAGTAGTTGTCGTCGCAATGACCGTTCCTCCTTTAATTAATTCTACCAAAACATTCGCAATACCTGCTTCACAAGCATCTTGAATGCCATCGGCATCCTCATCCCTCCACACATAATTACCAATCTGCATGGGTAAATAATCACAAGCACTCAATACAGCAACATCTCCACCAATTCCTTTGAAATCTTCTGCTGGACCGCTAGTTCCATCATAAGATGCAAGGTAAGAGATGGTGGCAGCAGGCCTTAATATATATTCATTGACGTTATTACCAGTAGTGGTATAATCGTGTGGAAAAGCTAATACACCATGAGGACCATCTTCTTGAATAATATCGGCACTAGAAATAAAATAAGTATATGTTCCATCTCTTTTATCCCAAATACCGACTCCGCCATATCCATCATCTGGTCCATTCCCATCAGCAGGATAATGAATTCTTGGATTGTCACGTACATCATCATATATACCATTACCTCCTACATCTTCCATAATATAATAAGTCCCCCCATGATTATGGGAAGAACCTAAAGCACTATTACAACCCGTTCTAATACTCGCTACTAAATAACCATCTGGGGTAAATTCTAAATCTGCAATAGACACCCAGTTATCATTTACAAAAATACCACCAATATTTCCATTTCCTTGTAGGGAAGTATGCAGTTGTGGGCTACCTGTAAAATCACCATTAGCATCCAAATCAATAGAATATATCTCTGGATCTAAATCAAAATTATGCGTACCGAAAAACACTTTAGAAAAATCGGGATTAACGACAATACCATAAGGCTTTTTATCTGTACTAATACCCGCTGCACCATTATCTGCGGTAAACGGATCAAAAGTGCTTAAAGTAGTACCATCTAAGCCAATTCTATATATTTTACCATCTTCAAAATTGGTAACAAAAAATTGATTATGCAGGGAGTCAAAATCTATATTTCCTAAAGCTGGTCCAGTATTTCTATTAGAAGTCTCCCCTCCTTCACAATTGATATGGGTAAAACTTGCTGCTAATTGAGGTAATTGGGCAAAAACACTAGCTTGACCAGTATAAGCATCAATTTTATAAATGGTTCCTGCTGCACCTATGTCATCTGCACCACCGCCAATTCCACCATATCTTACTACAGCTGCACTAGAAGAAACAATAAAACCGTATCCCGCTCCATAATTAGCAGAAGCTGTGACATATACATTTTTATCATTATCAATAGCTAATCCAAAAACGTTACCGATAGAATCAATATGCCAAGAAGGATGATGATAATCAGCCAAGCTATTTAAAGGTCGGTCATTCCCAAAATTTAAACTTCTAGCATCAAAAACACCAAAAGAATAACGGTCTGCTGGATTTAGTTCTACAATAACTCCACAAGTAACGAATGCCATGCCATCTCCGAATAATTTTCCATCATGAGCCGCTGGGGTGTTCAAATTGAAAAAAGGAGTATAACAAGCCGTTGTATCATAAGTCCCCAAACAAGCACAATTCCCTGGTTCTACAAATTGAACCGTGGAGCCATTGTCTACCCCTTTGACCGAAGAGACTTGATTAGTTGGTAAAGCGCCGAATTCTATCCTATGTGTATTTCCTGAGCTAAGCCCCGTAAAGGAATAATCCCCAGTACCATTAGTGGTAGTTGAGTCTATTAAACCATTGCAATCGTCATATAGATAAACTTTAACAGCAGCGATACCTATTACTGGACTTTCATCTTGCTCCCCGTCAAAATCATCATCTTGCCAGATTCTACCATTAATTTGGGTTGCGGTAGCAGTACAAGTACCATTAGTGGAAACGGCAAAAGATAGCATGTTATCTTCTAAATTTAATGCCTTTTTAATAGTTCTGGCTTCCTCCAATTTATTAATTAGCAGTTTATTCCCTATGTCTTGTTTTAATGTGACATAAGCCCGCTGGAAAAAAGTTTGACTTTTTTTCCTTAATTCTGTTTTGTTATCCTCATTACTTACTGCGTGCTCTTCCAAAGCGAAACTTTGAGTAGGCATAATAAAGAGGAATAAAATAAGCCATATACTCATCAAACGGAATATACTTTGGGTAAAGCAACAATTGGGTGTAAATTGTTGAAGTGTAAAATTTTGGTTCATGACAATTACATTTTTTGCAAGAATGCTGTGCTTAATTGTTTGAATTTAGGTTGATTATCAATTCTTTAAAAGCTATTGTTATTTGATAAAGGCCATAGGAAAGCCCATAGCTTTTTTTGCAAAAAGCCAAACCAAATAGGGTAATCGGAGTCATGAACTGAGGAAAGGAAAGTAGTAAGTAGTTTTTTATCGTTAAGAGTCCTTTCACAACAATATGCTCCAAGTATCGATGCTTTCATCGAATTATTTTTATAAAAAAGGGAGGGATAAATATTTTAAATAGAGAGGGCTAGAAAGAATAGGATGAATAAATGATTAGGAGGTGAGCGGAGGTCGTAGCATCATTTACTAAAGCTATTCAGTAGGAGGTATAGTGATATAACCTAGATAGATTATAAAGTGGTTTTTATTGAAACCTAGCCTTTGTTTAATGATTCTAACTGATGTAAACTCTCTGGAAAGTAGAGTTGTTGTGAGGGAAACATTTGTGAAACAACTCTAAGGAGATTATTTTGCCTTATTGATACCAAAGATAATGCTTGCATGAGGCACAAAAAACACTAAAAATAAATATTTGTGACATAACAAAAACGTAAAATGAAATTTATCACTAAATAAAACAGGTTTATACCTCTATAGTAGCAGGTTTTACCAGTCGATTTGTTTAGGAAATAGTTAAAGTACTTAAACAAAAATGCCGCAAGAAATCCCCATTTCTTACGGCATCTGGAAAGTAAAGTAAATCATATTTACTCCAATCGCAACAAATAAATCTACAGGATGACCCGATTATGCAGGATTTACAGGATGTAATATCCTACTACTTTGTCTCCTTATTTCTTTTATTCTTTTGGTTTAAAGGGTAATGAGTGTTTATAGGAAGATTTACAGAATGAGTTACCTAATCCTGGTAATCCCGAAAAATCTTGTCATCATGTGGAAAAAATCGGACAGAAAAGTATCCCACTACTTTTCTGCCCGCTGGTCATAATTTGTGTAATCTGTTTACAGGATAACAGGATTATGCAAGATTTACAAGATAATCCTATTTACTGTATGAATTCTATTGCAACAAGTATAATAGATGAATCATCGCTTAGGACTTTTCCTCAAGCTGTTTTATTCATCCAATCCTATATTTTACTGAGTTCGTGGGGGGAATCAACTTCAACTTCAACCCTCCCCTAGTCCCTCCCTTAAAAAGGAGGGGAATTTATTCTGTGCAAATTTGAAAATTTTCGTCTTTTTTATCGAAAATTTCCAACTTGACGACTCCCTTCCCTCAGGAGGGAAGGGTTGGGGATGGGTGGATGGTAAATTACTGGATAACGGGAAGTTATCCAGTAATATCAGCTTATTGTAATTTTATCATTTTCTTCACTTTTGTACCGAATTTAGAAGATAACTGATAATAGATAAAGCCATTGGTCAATTCTTCTTTGTCTAATTGAATGGTATTTCGACCTGCTTTTCTATTCTCTTTTATCGTCTTCAATACTCTACCCGTCTCATCTCTTAAAATCAACTGTACTTCTGAATCACCAGGTAAATAGAAGCCAATCATTGTTTTGTCATGGAATGGATTCGGCTGATTCTGGAATAAATCAAATTGTTCAGCATCTGATGGCTTCGTGAAGGTCAACTGAACATCCATTAATTCTCCGCTTTGATTGTAGGCTTCTATCGCTGTTGGGCGATCCAATAGGCTTAATTGCTTACTTAATTTGCCGTTTGTTTGAGCGGTGAATTCGATGGTGAAGAGTTGCGAGTTGCGAGTTGCGGGTTGCGGGTTGGCATCCTGCTGATTGCTATTGCTGACTGCTAACGGCTGATTCCAACTAGTCGTTATCATACCTTTGTCCATTTTGTGTAAACCAAAGTTCTCTACACCTGCTATGCCTGTTTTTAGTTTCGATATTTTTAAGTTATCATAACCTAAAGTGAACTGGTAGCCTTGGATTGCTGGTAGTTGTGTCGTGCTGAACGTTAAGCTGTAGGTCTCCCCTACTTTCAAAGCCTTGTCCTCCGTTTGGATTTCAAATACTGCTTTGGTATTTCTATCTTCTGCTTGCGCTAAACTATTCGTTCTTGCGTTCCCATTAACATCGCCAATTTTAACCGCTACAAAATCCATTTCCATATCATGCGTTAAATCCGTAATGGTTGCCATTTCTGGGAAGTCTTCAGTTAATGGATTTTCAGTTGTAAATTCATATCCTGCTTCTACAAAACGCCAGCTGGTATTATTGCTAAAGTTGTCGTCAATCGCTAAGATTAATTTTCTTGTTAGTACCATATCAAAGGCAGTAATCGTTTTGGAGTTATTCACATCCGCTGCAATTAATTGATATGGATTTGTCATTTCTTGTTGACCCAAGATGTGCTTAGTAATCAAGACTAAATCGAAAGTACTTACCCCATTTAAAGGATTGTCATATTTTTCTGGTGTGATGGTATAATTATCGTACATCGCTAATTCAAAATTATAGTAACCATCTGCCGCTGTCTCCATTGAACCTACTGCTGAATTGGTACCTGCATTGAATACTTTTACGCCCTCTACGGTGTTGTTCGCTTTCCAATCCATGATGGTACCGCTTACTAACGCCATGTCTTCGTTAGGTAATACTTCACCTTCACAAGCATTGGTATTGTCTTGAACATTCACATAAGTATTACAATAATCCCAGTTACCTTCTTCATCAATGATATATAAGTTAACTGATTGATTACCTAAATAAGCACAATTCAAGGTAATGACGGCTGGTAAAGCTTGGACGCCTGCATCATCTGTCGGTGCATCTCCTAAAGCTTCGTGCCAAATTTTAAAGGTTAATCTATCTTTTGGTGTACAATTATCGGAACTGTTAATATCCAAATCTTTTGCCCAAATCTGGATCATTCCTACCTCTTCCATCAAGTCAACTGCAATGCCATGTAGGCAATAAGGCGCTGGTTTTTTACAATCCCAGAACTCATACGGTACATCTTTCCAGGCAGTATTGCCGCAATTGTCCGCTACGGTCCATCTAACATTATAAGTCACTTTTGGTGCTACTGGATAATTAAAGAAGTTACCTTCTCCTTTTGCCAGTTCCGTACCACTCGTGCTCAATACCCAGTTGTAAACTAAATTGGCTGTTGATAATTCATTACAATCTGTTGCGGTAACTGCAAAACGTTTACTTGCTCCACAATCTTCCCCATCTAAACAAGTATCTACATCATCCACCATAATAACTGGTGCGGTATCATCTTTTAATTTTAAGATTTGCACATACTCCAATTTACCTATCTTTTCAAAGTTTGAAGAAGTGATTATTTTTTCTGTAGATACCGCTCCATGTTCATTCTCCACCCTACTAATTGTAACTGTTTCACTACCTGCTTGGTAAGTACATAAGTTAACAATTGTGAACGTTCTGACTACTTTTAAACAAGCATCTTCGACCGTAGTGAACACTTTCTCGTCCACTTCGTAAGATAGTAAGTCACAAGCACCATTGACAATGGTTAATTCAGAAGTTGGTATGGTTTCGCCACATGCGCCTTGCCAATCTGCTGGTAAAGTAATGGACCAATCTGCTTTAGATTCAATATTGATGATTTGTTCAGACCAGTTAGAAGTCATACCTTCTCCATCCCAATCAATGGCTCTGAATTGACGTTTGATCGTCGCTAATCCACAACCTTTTTCAATTTTCTGATATTGTTGTTGAATCACTAATTCACCACAAGTTACATTATCTGAACAATTAGGATCTCCATATTTTGCATTGAAATCAGCTGCCTGCTCTGGTGTCAAATCAATCCACTCGGCTTCATCCATTTGTCCATTATCATTTACATCCGTTGCCGCTAATCCGTTGCTATGCCCTTCGTCACAACTTCCTGTCATTGTTGGTAAGTCCGAACAAATTGGGGCAATCTTATCTTCTACATTCACCAATGTCCAACAGGTATTATCATTGCCATTCACATCCGTCACTCGTAAGAATACTTTGACTGCGGTGTGTGCTTCTTCGCAAGTGAAGACAACCGTAGAATCCCAATTTACTTCATCTTTACTTACTTCGTACTTAACGATGCCACAAGCATCATTAGAACCAGCATCTATTTCTCGATAATGTAAACTCGCCTCCGAACGTCCTAAGGATAAGTTGATCTTATCCGTACAAATCGCTGTTGGCTTGGTTTGATCTTCGATAATCACTAATTGCGTTAAGCTAGCCGTCTTGGTTTGTTCATGACAATCATCAGCTGCTACCCATAGTACTTCAAAAGAATCTGCGTTCAATGCTATCAATTCTTCTGTTGGAATTTCCCATTTTGTTCCATCTTCTATTCTGAATACCTTCGCCATCGTTACGTTTGGCGTTGAGCAATTATCCGTTGCTGCTGGTACCGCTAATTTTGTAATATCAGAAGTACAAGCGTCGTGTGGTAAAGCTAAATTAATCGTTGGTAATTCAGTTGCCACAAATGCTGGTGCTAAAGTATCTCTCAATTCGAGATATTGCGTATCAATCGGCATAATGCCATCTTGCGTATCACACCAATCTAAAACGTCCCAATATCTAAATACTTTGATGCCACAATCTGCTGGTACTCGTACATCTCTTTTTTGTAAAATATAACCACAAACATAATTCGCAGTATCTAAGGCTATCGTGTCCGTTGGTAATAAGACACCATTGACTACTTTACCAATCTTGATGCGAGGCATGCCCGTTTTCGCAAAATCATTTAAGGCTGTTTCATCGTCTTCGCCACAACTTAAAATCCTATCTGGAGCTTGCACAATGTCGGCAGCATCTGGTCTTAAAATCACTACCGACTGTGCTAAAGTCGCTACGTTGCCACAAGCATCGGTTGCGCTCCAATTTAATAGTGCTCTAGTTGTATCACATGCCCCACCTTCATTTAGAATAGTTGCGCCCATGAATTCAACTTTGACAGAATCACAGTTATCAATCGCAGTCGGTGTTGGAAGCCCTAACGTTTCTGCAGTTAAATCTACACTACATAATCTAAAAGTATCTCTAGTCGTTCCGCTAGTGAAGGTCGGTGCAGACTGGTCTAAAACATTGACTTCTACGGAACAGCTTGCGCCTTGTGGACCGTTATTACAGAAACTTAGGTCTAAACCGTCATAGAAACGTTTTTCTATTGTTGCTGTAATAGTTCCACCGCATTGTTCAATCATATCTTTGGTAACCATTGGATAGTTTCCACCTTTTCCGCCGCCAGTAGCTAAGACCACTTCTTGCCCGTTTTTATCCAATCCTTTCAAGGTAATGAAGTAATAGACTGTATCTGTAATGGTATCACAAGTACTTTCTAATAAATCATCTGGTGTCAGAGCAATTGCACAACTAGAACCTAATGGTACATTTATTTTATCATTACAAACCAAAGAGGCGCCTTGCACAGACATAATGCCTTGTGTGGTTTTGGTCGTATCTGATTTCAATTTGTATTCTACTCGATAAGCACCTAAGCCAAAGGTATCTTTCACTACATCCGTCGAAGCCAGACAAGTATCTAAACATAATTTTCCTAGGGTGTTAAATACTCTAACTATTTGAGAATCTTGCACCGCCACGCCACAATTAGAATTAATAGTTGCTGGTTTGATGTCTAATATCGCATAAGATTGCTCACATGCTAAGGTAGCTACTAAATCATTTGGTGGTGTCAATTGAATATTTCTATCATTACAAGTTACATTAGCTGACCAACCTCTACCTTTATTAAGGTCTCCATTTGTTCGGAATTGGAAGGTTAAACAGCCCGTCGCATTGGTATCTGGATCACAATGTGCCATCACCCAACCGCCATTGGCTTGCGAAACGCCCGTTCCTTGCATGACCGCAATTTGGTCAGCAGCATTTGTACCTGTTCCTTCGTATACATTCAATACATCTCCAGCCGCTAAATCAAAATCAGTAAAAGTTACCATAACTGTTTGCCATCGAGTAGTTGGACAAATAGTTAAGACATTATTTCTAACAGAATCATCGCCATATAAACCATCTACTAAACCATCATCGGTAAAAACGTTTTTACCAGCATCACAAGACTTCATTGTATCTCTTCTAGGTACATTATCCGTTGGAATGAGGAAAATGTGCGCTAAAGGATCTACCACAGGAGCTCCAGGAGTAGCGTCTGGGTCATTCGTATTAAGCGTTGCACGACAAGACGCTGTATAATTACAAGTATGTCCAATATTTAAACTTTGGAAACCATTACTAGCAATCAAAGTATATCCAATAGCATCAACATGAATACCTTGAAGCGTATAGTAACTTTTTCCATCAGCAGTTGGTGTTTCGGTAAAAACAGTACCAACCGTATAAGGAACTTGCGGGTAAGGACCAGTTGCGCCAGTTGCGGGAGGGAAAACTGGTGCTGTTGGATTTTGATAGAAACCAGCAACAGCAGTTATTGTCCAAGTTTCTCCAGCAAGAGAAGTGATTCTTACTTCCTCAGAGAATTGGCCATCTCCTGCTCCGAAAGCTGATTCATTATTTAAACAATTACAAGGATCTAAAATTTCTGGCGCACCAGCTTCTTCCCAATCATCATCAACAGGATTACTCAATCCACCTAAATCTTCATTATCTGGATCATCATCATTAGCATCAATTGAATCTGCAATACCATCATAATCCATATCAGATGGATCATCTAATACACCATCTCCATTAAGGTCTAATGGGGTATTATTAGCTTCATCCAAATCATTGATTCCGTCACCGTCAGATTCAAGGTCAATAAAGTTAGGAATACCATCTTGGTCAATATCTTCGATTGGTGGATTGCTATCTCCCCAACTACTTGGGCTGGCATCTACAGTATTAATCACACCATCGTTGTCATCATCTGCAAATCCTTCATCTCCTGCATCCAAAATACCATTATTATTCGTATCGTGATGCTCATTACTACTTTCTACAATATCAGGCACAGAGTCATTATCAGAGTCTAAATCTTCTGAGTTTGGCACTCCGTCCATATCTGTGTCGGCAATATCTCCTACATAAGTTGTACCATCATTATTCATATCTTCTGGACGACCGTCATCAGTTGTGCCTTCTGAGTCTGTCCAAATCATTGGGGTACCATTATTATCATAAGTATCGCTAAAACCGTCACCATCTGTATCGGTAAAATTATCAACTCCACCATCACCATCTTCATCAACACCACCTACTTCTACTAAATCAGGAATACCATCATTATCCGCATCCAAATCTTCGTTGTCAGGGATGCCATCTTGGTCCATATCGACGGTTGCACCGTTGTATGGTGTACCGTTATTATCATCATCCTCTGGACGACCGTCGTCAGTTGTACCTTCTGTATCGGTTGTAATTAATGGGGTACCTCCGTCATTATCCGTTGGTGTAGTATTGTCATCTGCATCGTAAGTATCATCGAAACCATCACCGTCATCGTCTTGGAAATCATCAATAACGCCATCACCATCTGTGTCTGTTCCACCTACTTCAATTAAATCAGGAATGCCATCATTATCAGCATCTAAATCTTCTGAATCAGGAATGCCATCTTGGTCAACATCAGCCGTTGGCCCATTGATTGGTGTACCGTCATTATCATCATCTTCTGGACGACCATCATCAATTGCCCCTTCAAAGTCTGTCCAAATTAATGGCGTACCGCCAATTTCTGGGCTATAAGTGTCATCGAAACCATCACCGTCTGTATCATTAAAATTGTCAATAATACCGTCACCATCTTCGTCTGTTCCACCCATTTCAATTAAATCAGGAATGCCATCATTATCAGCATCTAGGTCTTCAAAATCTGGAATACCATCGCTGTCTACGTCAACCGTTTCTCCATTATAAACAGTACCATCATTATCTGTATCTTCTGGACGACCATCGTCGGTTGTACCTTCTGGGTCGGTAGATACTAATGGGTTTCCACCATCAGTTGGATCGTAGCTATCATCAAAACCATCACCATCTGTATCCATTAAGTCGTCGATTTGACCATCGCCGTTCGTATCGGTTCCACCTACTTCAATTAAATCTGGTATACCATCATTGTCAGAATCTAAATCTTCTGAATCTATGACCCCATCTCCATCTGTATCCACACTAGGGCCGCCATTGAAAACTGTTCCGTCCGCATCATCATCTTCTGGACGTCCATCATCAATTACCCCGTCAAAGTCTGTCCAAACTAATGGCGTACCGCCAATTTCTGGACTATAAGTATCATCGAAACCATCGCCATCCGTATCATTGAACGCATCAATTCTACCATCACCGTCTACATCTGTTCCACCTACTTCGATTAAATCTGGAATACCGTCATTATCCGCATCTACATCTTCGCTATCTGGAATACCATCCATATCAACATCAGCTGTTGGTCCATTGATTGATGTACCGTCATTATCATCATCTTCTGGGCGTCCATCATCAATTGCCCCCTCAACGTCTGTCCAAATTAATGGTGTACCGCCAATTTCTGGGCTATACGTATCATCAAAACCGTCACCGTCAGCGTCGTTGAAATTGTCAATTTGACCATCTCCGTCTGCATCCGTTCCACCTGTTTCTATTAAATCAGGAATACCATCATTATCGGCATCTAAATCTTCGCTGTCTGGAACACCGTCATTGTCAACGTCAGCAGTTGGCCCATTATAGGCAGAGCCATCATTATCATCATCTTCTGGACGACCATCATTGGTTGTACCTTCTGGATCCGTAGTGATTAATGGTGTGCCACCAGCAGAAGGGCAGTAAGTATCGTCTTTTCCATCATTATCTGCATCGTTGAAATTATCAATAATACCATTACCATCTTCGTCTGTTCCGCCTACTTCGATTAGGTCTGGCGTGCCATCGTTGTCCGAATCTAAGTCTTCCATATCTGGAATTCCATCCATGTCAACGTCTACTGTTTCCCCATTATAAACTGTACCATCATTATCATCATCTTCTGGACGGCCATCATTCACCGTGCCTTCTGGGTCAGTCGTAACTAATGGAGTCCCTGCACCATCATCTGGTGTAGTAGTCGTATTATCATTTGAATCGTAACGGTCATCAAAACCGTCGTTATCATTATCTATTGGATTGTCTACTCGACCGTCACCGTCTGCATCCGTTCCGCCATTTTCAATCAAGTCAGGAATGCCATCATTATCGGTATCTAAATCTTCTGAATCTAAGATACCATCCAAATCGCTATCAGCACCTGCTACATTATCGTAAGGCGAACCGTCATTATCGTTATCCTCTGGGCGACCATCATCCGTCGTCCCCTCTGGGTCAGTAGTTACTAATGGGCTTCCTCCGTTAGTTGGACTATAAGTATCATCAAAACCATCACCATCTGGATCATTGAAATCATCAATTACACCGTCTCCATTTACATCTGTACCACCCATTTCGATTAAGTCCGGTGTACCATCATTATCCGCGTCCAAATCTTCGCTGTCTGGAATACCGTCCATGTCTACATCGGCAGTTGGACCATTGATAGTGGTGTCATTATTATCTGTATCTTCTGGGCGTCCGTCATCAATTGTCCCCTCAACGTCTGTCCAAATTAATGGTGTACCGCCAATTTCTGGGCTGTAGGTATCATCGAAACCGTCGCCGTCTGTATCATTGAAATCATCAATAATACCATTACCATCTTCGTCTGTTCCACCTGTTTCAATTAAATCAGGAATACCGTCGTTGTCTGAATCTAAGTCTTCCATATCAGGAACACCGTCCATATCAACATCAACTGTTGCTCCATTATAAGTCGTACCGTCATCATTGGTATCTTCTGGGCGACCATCGTCCGTTGTACCTTCTGGGTCAGTCGTTACTAATGGGTCACCTGCACCATCATCTTTGCCTGGTGTCGTGTTATCATTCGGGTCGTAACTATCGTCAAAACCGTCAGCATCTGCATCGTTGAAGTTATCAATCTGACCATCACCGTCGGCATCTGTTCCACCTGTTTCAATGATGTCTGGTGTACCATCATTATCGGTGTCTAAATCTTCTGAGTCTAACACACCATCCTGGTCAGTATCTGCGCCCGCTACATTATCGTAAGGCGAACCATCGTTATCGTTATCTTCAGGACGACCATCATCAGTCGTACCTTCTGGGTCAGTTGTCACTAATGGACTTCCTCCATCATTTGGAGTCGTTGTGGTATTATCATCTCCATCGTAAGTATCACCGAAACCATCACCATCGGCATCATTGAAATCGTCAATCATTCCATCGCCGTCTACATCTGTTCCGCCCACTTCGATAAGGTCAGGAATACCGTCATTATCCGCATCTAAATCTTCGCTGTCCATGATGCCATCCATATCAATATCAGCAGTTACGCCATTAATAGCGGTGCCATCATTATCATCATCTTCTGGACGACCGTCGTCAGTAGTCCCTTCTGGGTCGGTGGTAACCAATGGCGTTCCACCATCATTATCTGTTGGTGTTCTATTATCATCGCTATCGTAAGTATCATCGAAACCGTCACCGTCATCATCTTGGAAATCATCGATTACACCGTCTCCATTTATATCCGTACCACCCATTTCAATTAAATCAGGAATACCGTCATTATCTGAGTCTAGGTCTTCTGAATCAGGAATACCATCCATGTCAACATCTGCCGTTGCGCCATTGTATGAGCTACCATCATTGTCATTATCTTCAGGACGACCATCATCAGTACTGCCTTCTGGGTCCGTACTGATTAATGGTTCACCTGTGCCATCGTTTGGCGTATTAGTGGAGTTATTATTTGGATCGTAGGAATCATCAAAACCATCACCGTCTGCATCGTTGAAGTTATCAATTTGACCATCACCATCTTCATCTGTTCCACCTGCCTCGATAATATCAGGTGTTCCGTCATTATCGGCGTCTAAATCTAGGTGATCAGCATTGCCATCACCATCAATATCAACGGTAATACCATTATAAATTGTGCCATCATTATCATCATCGGTTGGACGACCATTTTCATCAGTACCTGAACCATCTCGGTCAGTTGTTACTAATGGTTCGGTCAATGGGTCTTCTACACCCAGTATACCGTCGTCGTCCGTATCATAGTTATCATCATAACCGTCCCCGTCAGCATCATTGAAGTCATCGACCATTCCGTCCCCATCTGTATCTGTTCCACCTACTTCAATGAGATCTGGTTGACCATCATTATCTGAATCCAAATCTCTAAAATCTGGTACAGTATCTCCATCAAAATCACCACCATTGAAACCACCGTCACCGTTGGTACCTGAGGTGCCGTCTCCATTAATATCTGGAACTGTGGTCATTAATGGACCTGTACCGTTGGTTAAATCTTGTGGATTGTCGATGCCATTGGTTAATAAGACATCGTTGTCACCATCATAGTAATTTGACCAACCGTCTGCATCGTTATCAACAAATACATCTACTCTTCCGTCACCATTTTGGTCCGCACCACCTGCCTCGATAATGTCAGTAATACCGTCATTATCTGAGTCTACATCTCTGAAATCTGAGATACCATCGCCATCGGTGTCAATTGGACCATTTGGGTAATCCGTATAAATACTTCCGTTCGTTAAATTGGATAAAGTATCATTTGGACCTGACCCAGAATCAACCATATCTAATAAACCATCATTATCTAAATCAGCTGCACTCCAATCTGTGCCGTTGATGTCTAAGCGTCCGTCGCCGTTGCTATCAACACCACCTGCCTCGATGACATCTTGGATACCATCGTTATCAGAATCTAAATCCCATAAGTCATAAATCCCATCTCCATCGGTGTCTACCATGCCTTCAATAGCATCAGGAATACCATCATTATCATCATCTAAATCGTCTATATCAGCAATCATGTCCCCATCCATATCGAATAAGAAAATAACGGTGGAAGTATCACAAACATCATTGGCATCACAAAGAATAATACAAACCGTATCGCCTGCTACATCAATCATACTTGGAGGCGCAATGTAAGTGATACAACCTGTATTTGCATCTACGGTATAGTCGCCCATAACGCCTGCTGCCATTCCTACTGGTTGACCATCACAATCTGTTGCAACGATAGGCTGAGAAGTTACCCAATCCATATCGACACAAACCATTGACGTATCACCTGGTGTAACTGGAATAATTGGCATCGCCACGTCTACCGTATCTAATGGGAAGACAATAATTGATGTATCACAAACCCCATTTACATCACATAAAACAACACAAACCGTATCGTGTGAAGTCAATAATGGTGCAGTTGGGAAAGTATAGTCAACACAACCCGTTACTGGGTCGATGGTATAAGCACCACCATTTGCCGCAGCATTGCCACTATTTTGACCGTTGCAATCTGTAGCTGTCAAAGGACCTCCTGAAATCCAACTTGTATCTACACAAACGGTAGGCATATCCGTTGGGTCAACTGATGAAGGAGGGAAGGCTATATCGGTAGAATCTATTGGGAATACGACAATAGACGTATCGCAAATATTAAAACCATCACAAGTAATTACACACACCGTATCGTGGTGTGCCACAAAATTTGCTGGTGCGGTATAAGTTACACAATTGGTCAATGGGTCGATGGTATAAACACCGCCGATTGCCGTTGTGTTTCCAGCATTTCCATCACAATCGGTAGCACTCATTGGGCTACGGATTTGCCAAGAGGTATCTACACATACGGTAGTCGTTTCACTTGGGTCTAGTGGGAAAGTTGGATATTGAATATCACTTGTATCAATTGGGAATACCGCATAGCTCGTATCACAAACATTTGCTGTGTCGCAAATTACAATACAAACAGAATCTACTAAAACGGTTGGGTCAACTGGTGCGGTATAGTCAATGCAACCTGTAGTTGGATTGATGGTGTACATTCCACCTGCGCCCGTTGCTGTTCCTGTTAAAGTACCGTCACAGTTAGTGGCAGTGATTGGATGATTCACCGTCCAAGTGGTATCTGCACAAATAGATTGTGTTTCTCCTTCGTCGGTTAATGGGGCTATTAGATGCCCTTTCCATTCTACCGCACCGTCTTCTGCTCCGTCTCCTACGTAGCAGTACTCAGGTTTTTCATTAGGGGAAATGTAAGTATTTACTTCCCAAATGCCTTTGGCTACTGCTACACTTTCTCTTCCTTGTTGGCCTGCTCCCCATTGGGTAAAGTCTTGCATGCTGACAGAATCAGCGAAGTTAGTCGTACCGTTGATGTATAAGCCTAAGTCTGCTGCTACATCATCTAAGCTAATTTCAGTTAATTTAACGGTTACCGTAGCATCTGGTGCTAAAGTAAAAGAACCGTCAACTAAAGTTTGACTAGTTAAATCAGTCGTATAAGTTGTTTTTGAACAAAGTCTATAATCGCTAATGTCCCAAGCTACCGTACCGAAGTTTTTAATCGTTACTTCTTCGGTTAATGGATTCACACAGGCCAATCTAATCGACCGTACTAAATGGTCATTAGTCGTTGGCGCAGTTACGCCACCAAAATCTTGGTCATCTGCATCATCATCATTATTATCCGCCGTATCGGTGATACCATCATTATCCGCGTCTGGCTCGTCAATTCTACCATCATCATCCGTATCTAAATTGCCTAAACCAATTTCGTCCACATCTGGAATACCGTCACCATCCGAATCAATATCGGTTAGGTCAGGATTTCCATCTTGGTCCGTGTCTACTAAAGCAGGTTGATCGTCGCCATAATTAGTTGGGTCTTCGTCAACTGGGTCAGCAATACCGTCTCCGTCTGTATCGGCGTAATTGGCATCGTCTGGGTCGATAGTACCATCATTATCGGTATCTAAATCGCCTTGACCATTTTCCACAATATCCGCAATGCCATCATCATCCGAATCTAAGTCTTCTGAATCTGGAATACCATCCATATCTGAGTCCACCGCATTGCTATCATAAGGCGTACCATTGCCATCGTCATCTTCTGGACGACCATCATCGGTCGTACCTTCTGGGTCGGTGGTGACATCTGGAGTACCACCCTGTGTTGGGTCATTGGCGTCATTAAAACCATCGTTATCCGCATCGGTGAAGTTATCTACGATACCGTTATTATCGGTGTCTTCGCCACCAATTTCTATTAAATCTGGAATACCGTCATTATCGGCATCTAAATCTTCATTATCTGGTGTGCCATCTTGGTCTACATCTACGGTATCACCATTATAAGGGGTACCGTCATTATCATCATCTTCTGGACGACCGTCATCGGTTGTGCCTTCTGGGTCGGTTGTGACTAATGGGTCTCCGCCATCATTATCAGTTGGGGTTGTATTATCATCACCATCATAAGTATCATCGAATCCATCCCCGTCGGTGTCATTGAAATCATCAATTCTACCATCACCGTCGGTGTCCGTTCCACCCATTTCGATTAAATCTGGAATACCATCATTATCGGTATCTAAATCTTCTGAATCTGGAATACCATCGCTATCAAAATCGGCTGTATCGCCATTATAAGGTGTACCGTCATTATCATCATCCTCTGGACGACCATCATCAGTCGTACCTTCTGGGTCAGTCGTGACTAATGGGTCACCGCCATCGTTATCGGTTGGCGTCGTGTTATCATCACCGTCATAAGTATCATCAAATCCATCCCCATCGGTATCATTGAAATCATCAATTATACCATCGCCGTCAACATCTGTACCGCCCATTTCAATTAAATCAGGAATACCGTCATTATCTGCGTCTAAGTCTTCGCTATCTGGTAATCCGTCCATATCAACATCAGCCGTTGGGCCATTGACCGCCGTTCCGTCATTATCATCATCTTCTGGACGACCATCATCAGTTGTGCCTTCTGGGTCTGTTGTGGTCAAAGGGTTGTTTACATAAGTATCATCAAAACCGTCACCGTCTGCATCTACAAAATCATCAATGATTCCGTCACCGTCGGTGTCCGTACCACCCATTTCAATAAGGTCAGGAATACCGTCGTTGTCAGCATCTAAATCTTCGCTGTCTGGTAAACCGTCCATATCAACGTCAGCAGTAGGGCCGTTTACAGCCGTTCCGTCGTTGTCATCATCTTCTGGACGACCATCATTAGTTGTGCCTTCTGGGTCTGTTGTGGTTAGTGGATTGTTTACATAAGTATCATCAAAACCATCACCGTCTGCATCTACGAAATCATCAATGATTCCGTTTCCGTCCGTATCTGTACCGCCCATTTCAATTAAATCAGGAATACCGTCATTATCAGCATCTAAATCTTCGCTATCTGGTAAGCCGTCCATATCTACATCTACAGTTACTCCATTATAAGTTGTACCATCATTATCATCATCTTCTGGACGACCGTCATCGGTCGTACCTTCTGGGTCAGTTGTGGTTAGTGGATTGGTTACGTAAGTATCATCAAAACCGTCGCCGTCTGCATCTACAAAATCATCAATGATTCCGTTGCCATCGGTGTCCGTACCACCCATTTCAATTAAATCAGGAATACCATCGTTATCTGCATCTAAATCTTCGCTGTCTGGTAAACCATCCATATCTACATCTACGGTTACCCCATTATAAGTGGTGCCGTCATTATCGTCATCTTCTGGGCGACCGTCATCGGTCGTACCTTCTGGGTCAGTTGTAACTAATGGTAAGCCGTTGCCATCATTAGCAGTTGGCGTTGTATTATCATCACCATCATAAGTATCATCAAAACCGTCACCGTCTGCATCCACAAAATCGTCGATAATTCCGTTGCCATCGGTGTCCGTACCACCCATTTCGATTAAGTCAGGAATACCATCGTTATCTGCATCTAAATCTTCGCTGTCTGGAATACCGTCCATATCAACGTCCGCAGTTGGGCCATTGACAGCCGTTCCGTCGTTATCATCATCTTCTGGTCTACCGTCATCCGTCGTGCCTTCTGGATCAGTTGTGGTTAAGGGATTGGTTATGTAAGTATCATCAAAACCATCATTATCTGCATCTACAAAATCGTCAATTACCCCATCCCCATCGGTGTCTGTACCACCCATTTCGATTAAATCAGGAATACCGTCATTATCTGCATCTAAATCTTCACTATCTGGTAAGCCATCCATGTCTACATCTACAGTTACTCCATTATAAGTTGTACCATCATTATCATCATCTTCTGGACGACCGTCATCCGTCGTGCCTTCTGGGTCAGTTGTGGTTAATGGATTGGTTACGTAAGTATCATCAAAACCGTCACCGTCTGCATCTACAAAATCGTCAATGATTCCGTTGCCATCGGTGTCTGTGCCGCCCATTTCAATTAAATCTGGAATACCGTCATTATCAGCGTCTAAATCTTCGCTATCTGGAATGCCGTCCATATCTACATCAGCCGTTAGGCCATTGACCGCAGTTCCATCATTATCATCATCTTCTGGGCGACCGTCATCCGTCGTGCCTTCTGGGTCAGTTGTGGTTAATGGATTAGTTACATAGGTATCATCAAAACCATCACCATCTGCATCTACAAAATCATCAATGATTCCGTTGCCATCGGTGTCTGTACCGCCCATTTCAATTAAATCTGGAATACCATCGTTATCAGCGTCTAAATCTTTATAGTCTGGTTGACCATCGCTGTCAACATCAGCCGTGATCCCATTAATCGCAGTACCATCATTATCGTTATCCGTTGGTCGACCATCTTCATCCGTACCTGTTCCATCTGAATCTGTAGTGACTAAAGGTTCAGTAATTGGGTCTTCTCTACCGAATATACCATCATCATCTGTATCATAATTATCATCATAGCCATCATCATCCGCATCTACAAAATCATCTACGATTCCGTTGCCATCGATGTCTGTACCACCTACTTCGATTAAGTCGGGAACACCATCATTATCACTATCTAAATCTCTAAAATCTGGTACTAAATCTCCATCAAAATCACCTCCTGAGAATCCACCACTACCTGCAATGCCTGGCGTACCATCTGCATTGAGGTCAGCAGTAGTAACCATTAATGGTCCCATCGCTGCGCCTGTGCCTTGAGGATTATCGGTTCCATTGCTTAAAATAGCGTCATAGTCGCCATCATAAATATCTGTCCATCCATCGAAATCATTATCTATTGGTGTATCAATTCGACCATCTCCGTCCGTATCTACCCCACCCGCTTCAATTAAATCAGGAATACCATCATTATCTGAATCTACATCTAAATAATCAGGTAAACCATCTCCATCCGTATCAATTGCATTATTTGGGAAAGCGGTATAAATACTACCATTCGTTAGATTAGAAAGCGTATCTCCTATTCCATTTCCTGAATCGATAATATCCATAATTCCATCATCGTCCGCATCCGCAGCATTAAAATCTGCTCCTGCAATATCTATTCGGCCATCGCCGTTAGCATCCGCACCACCTGCTTCTAAAATATCTTGAATCCCATCATTATCACTATCTAAATCTAAATTATTAGGAATGCCATCCCCATCTGCATCTCCATACCCTTCAATCGCATCAGGAATACCATCATTATCATCATCTAAATCATCTACATCAGCGATGCCGTCATTATCCCCATCTGGTTTTACGTAGACAATCACCGTTGCCGTATCACATAAATTCGGTGTATCATGGTCACAAATTTGATATAATACGGTATCATATCCTGAATAATTAAGCGGTGGATCATACCGCAAAAGGGTATCATCTACAGCACTTAAAGTTGCGCCTCTTGTAGAACTGATTGGTGTTAAATACAATAAACTATCTTCTACGTCACTATCGTTAATTTCTACAGGAAAAATGTTGTTATTAATATTCATGGTTACAATTGCCGAATCATTTAGGGCAATTGGTTTGTCATTGACAGGAATCACATTGATATAAACGGTCGCTGTATCACATAATTGAGGTGCTAAACCATTGTCACAAATTTCGTAAACCAACATATCCATCCCCGTGTAATTGGTATCCGCTCTATATTCAATGCTATCCATTGCAATAATCGAATAAGTGCCATGCGTCGGTGCAACAATTACTCTGGTTGTCAAATCATCCATATCTACATCTTCATCATCCATTTGCACCATGATAATCACATATTCATCCTCATTGACATCCGTTGTATCACTCATAGCAACAGGTACATCATTGATTGGCCCTACTTGGATAATTGCTAAAGCCGTATCACATAGCTGCGGTGTTCCATTATCACAAATTTGATAAGTAATCGTATCCGTTCCATAGAAGTTTAACGGTGGTAAGTAGCTAATACTATCATTGACTACGGTTGGCATTGAACCCTGTGTGGAGTTGCCAATTACGGTAGTCGTTAATGGATCATTATCAATTTCGATGTCATTTCCTTGGACATCAAAAACGATTAAAACATCTTCGTCTGTCGTATCTCTATCCAATACTGCAATCGGTTTGTCATTGACTGGCGTAACCGTTACGGGTACATGAATGGTATCACATACATTATTTTGATCGCAAACCACCACACAAACAACATCATGTCCATTAAAATGTAAATTTGGAGAAACGTTAATACAAACTTGATTGTTCGAATTATCTATGCTGGCCATTGCCGTTACATTAGCAGGCGTCGCACAAATCATGGCAGTATAAGTATCTGTTGTATTCGCATCCGCAATTGGGCCACAAGTACTAACAGGTGTATCCTCTGGTGTAACAATTGCTGGCAAAGTCACAATGGGTGCTTGGCTACTATCTGCCTGTACTGGTAATGGAAAAACATTAACTGGGAAAGTTACCGTATCACAAAGCCCCGTTTGGTCGCAAACAATGACACAAATTTCGGTATCTCCAGAAAACCCTGCATCTGGTGTAAAAGTGAGGCATAATTTGCTATTATTAATTGTTGGCGTAGCTGTTCCGTTGGGTACGCCACATAATGTTGGTGTGAAAGTACTTCCTACATTTGGGTCTAAAACAGGTACACAAAGCGCAATCGTACTATCTGCTGGCACCGTAATTGGTGACGGATAAACAACTGGTGGTTCAGGTACTGTTGTTACCAATAGTGGGGGGACTACGGTAATGGGTACTACTGTTTTATCACAGTTTCCTGTTTGATCACAAACGATGACACAAACTGTATCTGTTCCTACATAATTTCCATTAGGTTGGTAATCCACACAGACTAAATCTCCTGTAATCGTTACTGCTGGTGTGCCATTCGCCGCACCACAGGTACTCACCGTAAAGGAATCCAATGGATTGGCATCCAATACATTCATACAAACAATACCGCTGCTATCCATTTCCACCGTGAGTGGAATCGGCACTAACATAGGGTCGGAACAGATGGTTCCTGTATTATTATAGTTTGCTCGATAAAAATCACTAAAGAGCATTAGGCCATCTCCAAAGAAATTATTAAAATCGGTACCAAACATCCCTGTATCCATATCTTGTGGATCAGTTGCATTTTCAAAGAGTCGAATACCTTCTACACATCCACCTAATGGCAATTTGAAAGTAAATAACAATTCTTCTATACCATTGGCAAAATTAACTAACGTCAATCCGTCCGAAGCAATGCTATGAAAATCATGATTGGGAGCTGCACCTGGTGCAAATACTCTAGAATTGTCACTCCAAGGCCCACCTGTTACCGAGGTAACTACAAAAGGGGCATCTGTTACAGATGCTGGAACGGCAATAGATAATTGAGAACCCGCACTTACGAAGAAAGTCGATTCAGAAAAATCTGGTCTAGCGTAAACTTCATACTCACTTGTGTAAGTATTAAACTTTATGGTAAAATCCATGTTCTGCCCGAACAGCCAATTACCGAAAAATAAAAGACTCAACGTAAAGTAAGATTGTAATAATTTTTTCATCTCAGGGATTTACTTGTTGAAATTAATGATTGTTGTTAAGACCGTTTCAATTTGAAATTTTCAATTTTCAAAAGGCAGTAGGTGTCTTTTTGAAAAAGGAGCGTCGAAATCTATTTTTTCAATTTCTTTTGAAACAATCTTAATAATTGTTACCGATTGGGGGGTGGATTAAATTGATGAATATGTTCGGTAGTAGCGAAGGGCAGTAAGGAAGTGTTGAAACATTTATCTTACTTTTTTGCCTAATCGTTAACTACTTTTCTTTAGAGGTCAGAAGTCAGACCGTCAATTTCATTGACTGTCAGAAGTCAGATTTAAGACGAAGTCAAAACTTCCATCTAATCTCTATTCTTTTTAAAAATTCTGTTCTTTTTGCTTAAATAAAAATGTAAAAGTGTGTGAGTGTGTGTTCTGAGTTTGTGGTCGTTCTTGTTTTTGTGAGTGTGTGTTGTAGTGTTTTGTAAGTGGCTTTTTTCAGCCTTACTTTTACATTTTTTCGACCTTTGAAGATTCTCTTTTTGAGAAGTCAGAAGTCAGACCGTTTATTTCATAAACTGTCAGATGTCAGATAGTGAGTATTACTCGAATCTGACTTCTGACAGCGAAGCGGTCTGACTTCTGACCTCTACTCTTTTAATTGTGCTTTCATATCATTATAATTACGCAATTGACTAGTATTGAGTGGGTAAGTCAATATGAAATATTGGATCATCAATCGATCATTATTTACGCCATCATATTTAGTCACGCCATCCATATTGATGTCTCCCATATAGTAGCCTTTTGCTTTGTAGTTCAAGGCATCTAGTTGGTTATTGGCATCCATCAAGATATTATTGGCAATGATGATTCTATCAGTATCAGGGCCATCGTATTTGGTCTTGCCATCTGCATTAGCATTACCTGCCCACATTGCATTTTTACCACCCATACTGGTCATAGCTAAAGTATCATAACCTGGTGTGTGGTAAAGATCAGCATCCGCAATTGTAATGAAATCAACCATAGCGGCTTCGTTCATTACTTGGATAGGATGACCAGTCATTACGCCTAAGTGGTTTCTATGCTTCACCGTTACAAAGAAGTCATCTGGTAAACCGCCTAGAATTAAATCGCCACCCGTTTGTGCGGCTACTACATCTCCATCTCTTTGGACTAAGGCAGAAATTGTTCGGATAACCGTTAGAGAATCCTGTGCATCTCTAATTTCAAGTAATACCCAATCTACAATCTCATCTGGTGTACCTGCATTCGCACTAAGTATGGCAGTAGTTGTCAATTCATTGCCACCTAAGACATGTGTGAATCGAGTACTAATTGAATCTGCATAAGGCTGAACGGTTGGTAAGAAACCAGCTGTATTTAAATCAGCTCGCATCAAGCCGTCATTTGCCCCAATCATTGCACCGTGTAGCATCACTTTTACTTGTAAATTCACGGTACTTGGTACAACGGTGATTGGCATATTTACCGTATCACATAAACCAGCTTGATCGCAAACGATAATACATACACTATCTCTACCAATAAAGCCTGGATTAGGGGTCACCATGACACATAATTGGTTCGTTATGTTATTCACACCTACTGAAATCGTTGCATTAGTAGGCTGCTGACAAATCATTGCGGTATGCGTATCGCCAAAGTTGGCATCCACGATTGGACCACAAGTCGTAATCGTACTATCCTCTGGCATTACTGCTGGTGGTACAATAGCAATTGGTGCTTGTGGGGTCGTTGGAATTTCCAAAGTAGGAATCACCGTTACTGGTACGGTAATGGTATCACATCTTCCAGTTTGGTCGCAGACCACTACACAAATTTCATCGTCTCCAACATAGCCAGCATTTGGTGTATAGTTTAAGCATAAACTATTGCCATTGACCGTTGGTGTTGCTGTACCATTATCAACACCGCATAAACTAGCGGTGAAGGTATCCCCTGGATTACCATCCAAGATTGGCGAACAAACATCCGTAGTACTGTCTTGTGGAACCGTAATTGGGGTAATAATCGTTGTTGGTGCTACGCTATCTGGTGCTGGTGGCAATGGTGCTACTACCGTTACAGGAATTGTTGTCGTATCACATCTACCCGTTTGATCGCAAGTAATTACACATACGCTATCCGTTCCTGCGAAACCTGCATTTGGGGTGTAAGTCACACATATACTAGCTCCGTTAGGTACTACATTTGGTGTTCCGTTTGATGCACTACAAAGAGATGTAGTAAACGTATCTCCTGCATTTGGATCGGTAACTGGTACACAAATTGTTCCAGTAGAATCCGCTTGTAGGGTTAATGGATTGGCAATGATATTTGGTTCATGTAAAGTATTTTCTACAAAAACAATGATCTCCGCTGTATCGCATAAACTTGCCCCTGAACCAGCAATTGGTGTATCACAGATTTGGTATCTAATCGTATCTGCACCGTGATAGTTAGCTGGTGGAGTGTAGTTAATGCTATCTCCATTCACAACCATTACGGCACCACCTCTGGCAGAAGTATCTAGGATGCTAGTTGTCAATACATCAAAGTCAACATCGCTGTCATTTGTTTGAACTAGAATTACGACACTTTCGTCTTCATTCGTTGTATCTCTATCCATGATGGCAATTGGTGCATCATTCACAGGTTTTACCACAAAGATGACAGAAGTCGTATCACATAAAGTCGGTGTGCCATCATCGCAGATTTGGTACATTAAAGTATCCATTCCGTAGAAGTTGGTATCTGGTTCGTACATGATGCTATCCATATTTAAGAGCGTCAATGTTCCGTTTTTAGTAGAATCTAGGATGACTGTGGTTAAGTTATCCATATCGATGTCATTATCATCCGACTGAACCATTACGATACTTGTTCCATCCTCATCAATCGTATCTGTATCCATATTCGCCATTGGCATATCGTTGATAGGATCAACGGTAATAATAATCATTGCCGTATCACAAAGTGCTGGACTTTCATTATCACAAATACTGTAGATAATGGTGTCTTGCCCATTGAAATTCGCAGTTGGCGCATAATTGATACTATCTGTATCTAGAACCGTTGCTGTTCCATTCATGCCAACTGTAACGATAGTGGTCACTAAAGTAGAATCTTCCGTGTCACTATCGTTTGTTTGAACAGCTATCACAACTGGTATATCTTCATCAGTTATTGCCGTATCATCCGTCGCAACTGGTGCATCGTTGACTGGAATAACCATTATTATCACTTCTACAGTATCGCAAACAGCACTAACATCACAAATCTCATAAGTCAAGGTATCCATGCCTGTATAATCTGCATCAGGTGTGTACTGGATACTATCTGGATTAACAACCGTTGCTATACCCTTCGTTGGGTTCGTTAAAATAGTAGTGGTTGTTGGATTGCTTTCGATTTCTACAAACCCATCCGTATCTTCATTTAAGACTAACATGCTATTGTTCACCGTAATCACGATCATTGCTGTATCACAAAGTGCTGGACTTTCATTATCACAAACTTGATACAGTAAAGTATCTAAGCCGAAGAAGCCAACATTTGGTGTGTAATTAATACTATCTCCGGCTACTACTACCCCATTTCCATTCGCTCCTTGCGTAATAATGGTCGTTGTTAAAGTGCTATCTTCTATATCAGCATCATTGCCTTGAACATCAATCATCACTACCGTTTCTTCATCTGTCATTGCGATGTCATTGATAGCAACTGGTGCGTCATTGACAGGGACAATCGTAAGAATAACCATTGCCGTATCACATAATGCAGGACTTTCGTTATCACAAATTGTATAAGTCAAGGTATCTATGCCAGAGAAGTTAGCTATTGGCGTATATCCAATGCTATCTGCGCTAATGGTATTTGCACTACCGTTATTTACATTATCAATGATTGTTGTTACCAACGTAGAATCTTCTGCATCTACATCGTTCAATTGTACATCAACGATTACGGACTCATCTTCATTGATGGTTACATAATCATTTGTCGCTACTGGCTTGTCATTGACAATATTCACCGTAATTACTACCCTTGCCGTATCACAAAGTGCTGGACTCTCGTTATCACAAATACTATATGTCAAAGTATCCATGCCGTTGAAGTTCGCAGCTGGCGTGTATTGGATGCTATCCATTCCTAAGATGGCTACTGTGCCGTCTATTGGTTGGTCAATAATTGTAGTTACTAGCGTTGAATCTTCCGTATCACTATCGTTTGTTTGGACATTTACGATTACTGGCGTGTCTTCATCCGTTGTCGTTGCATCATCAGTTGCTACTGGTGCATCGTTGACTGGATTAATCGTTAAAGTCACCATTGCCGTATCGCATAATGCTGGACTTTCATTATCACAAATTTGGTAAACAATCGTATCCACTCCGTTAAAGTTAGGATTAGGGTTATATCCGATGCTATCCGTTGCTATTACATTTGCACTACCATTTACTGGGCTAGTGATAATTGTTGTTACTAAGGTAGAGTCTTCGGTGTCAATATCATTTAATTGGACATCAACGATGACAGACTCGTCTTCATCAATTACTACTGGATCATCCGTTGCTACTGGCTTGTCATTGACGGGGACAATAGTTAAGACTACTGTGGTTGTATCACAAAGACTAGGTGTACCGTCATCACAAATCTGGTAAGTCAAAGTATCTTGACCATTATAATTGGCATTTGGTGTATAATCAATGCTATCCATCGTGACTACTATAGCTGTACCGTTATTCGGTGCATCTAAAATAGTTGTCGTAATATTATCCATGTCAACATCAATATCATTGGTTTGAACCATGATATTGACCATTTCATCTTCATTAAAGGTTAGGCTATCCATGTCTGCCATTGGTGCATCGTTCACAGAGTTTATCGTGATGATAACTTCTGCGGTATCACATAAGGCAGGATTTTCATTATCACAAATCTGATAAATTAAGGTATCCATGCCAAAGTAGTTCGCATTTGGTGTGTACTGAATGCTATCTGCACCTAGAATCGTTGTTGTACCAAAGTTTACATCGTCTAAGATAGTCGTGACTAGCGTGGAGTCTTCCACATCATTATCGTTTGCTTGTACGTCAAGGACTACTGGGGTATCTTCATCTGTCATCTCCGTATCATCAAGCGCTACTGGCTTATCATTCACTACATCAATCGTAATAATTACCATCGCGGTATCACAAAGCGCTGGACTTTCATTATCACAAATACTATAAGTCAAGGTATCCATACCGTTGAAGTTGGCATTTGGTGTATATTGAATGCTATCCGTTCCTAAGATTGCTACTGTACCGTTCATTGGTTGGTCAACAATCGTCGTTACTAGCGTTGAATCTTCCGTATCGCTATCGTTTGCTTGGACATCTACGATGACTGGGGTGTCTTCATCCGTTGTCTCCGCATCATCTGTCGCTACTGGTGCATCATTGACTGGGTTGATTGTCAATAATACCATGGCTGTATCACAAAGCGCTGGTGTTTCGTTATCACAGATTTGATAAACGATCGTATCTACGCCACTAAAATTAGGGTCTGGTACATAACCGATGCTATCTGTTGCGATTACATTCGAGTTGCCATTGACTGGATTCGTAATAATCGTTGTGACTAAGGTCGAATCTTCTGGGTCTACATCGTTGAATTGGACATCCACGATGACTGGCGTATCTTCGTCAATGGCTACTGGATCATCCGTAGCTACTGGCTTATCGTTGACTACATCAATCGTAATAATTACTGTCGCCGTATCACAAAGTACTGGACTATCATTATCACAGATGCTATAAGTCAAAGTATCCATGCCGTTGAAATTAGCAGCTGGTGTATATTGAATACTATCCATTCCTAAGATGGCTACTGTACCATTCGTTGGTTGATCAACAATCGTCGTTACTAGGGTGGAATCTTCTGTATCGCTATCGTTTGCTTGTACATCTACGATGACTGGGGTATCCTCATCCGTTGTCTCCGCATCATCTGTCGCTACTGGCGCGTCATTGACTGGATTGATGGTCAATAATACCATGGCCGTATCACAAAGTGCTGGCGTTTCGTTATCACAGATTTGATAAATGATCGTATCCACTCCACTAAAATTAGGGTCTGGTACATAACCGATGCTATCTGTTGCTATTACATTAGAATTACCATTGACTGGATTAGTAATAATCGTCGTAACCAAAGTCGAATCTTCTGGGTCTACATCATTGAATTGGACATCCACGATGACTGGCGTATCTTCGTCAATGGCTACTGGATCATCCGTAGCTACTGGCTTATCGTTGACTACATCAATCGTAATAATTACTGTCGCCGTATCACACAAGGCTGGACTTTCATTATCACAGATGCTATATGTCAAGGTATCCATGCCGTTGAAATTAGCAGCTGGTGTATATTGAATGCTATCCGTTCCTAAGATGGCTACTGTACCATTCGTTGGTTGGTCAACAATCGTTGTTACTAGAGTGGAATCTTCAATGTCACTATCATTTACTTGTACATCTACAATGACTGGGGTATCTTCATTGGTTGTTGTACTATCATTTAAAGCAACGGGTTTATCATTAACAGGAACAACAGTTACCACAATAATTGCCGTATCGCAAAGTACAGGGGTCAAGGTATCACAAATTTGGTACGTAATCGTATCTAAACCTGTGAAGTTCGCTGGTGGTGTGTAGTTGATACTATCTCCATTTGCTACGGTTGGAGTGACACCTTGTGTTGACGTTCCGATAATAGTTGTGACTAATGGCATATCCATATTCGGGTCACTATCATTATTTTGTGCATCAATCACCGTTGGCGTATCTTCATCCGTTGAGTGCGTATCATCTACTGCCATTGGGGCAGCATTTACTTCTCTATAATCTACTTCCGCACTATTTGGATTAGCATTATTTTGTAAATCGTCTGCTGGAGTATCTGTGGTTAAAATATTACCGTTGATGTCTGTGAATACATCTGCATCCTCCATTGTGTTATCCAGCCCATTATCACCAACAGTACCATTGGTTCGACCGTCAGGAGTTGAGTCGGTATCTAAGGCACCTTGGCCAATTTCTACGATGTCAAATACCCCATCATTATCACTATCCAAATCTAAATAATCTGGTAAGTTTTCAGTCGTATCATTGTCCGTATCAATTGGACTGGTAATTGGCATTCCTGCTGCTGCACAACCTGCTGGATTCCCGATTGCAAGACAGTCTGCATCGTAGGCATCATCTAAACCGTCCATATCGGTATCTGTGCCCGTTGGGGCAATGTAGCCTGCGGTGGTTTGTGCCTCAATATTATCAGCAATACCGTCGTTGTCTGCATCTAGGTCAATATGATTTGGATGTCCATCACCGTCAGTATCAAAGCCTGTTTCAATGGCATTATCATCGTTTCCTACCCCAACATTTGTATCATCATCATCTAAGAATGCTGGAACACCATCGTTGTCATTATCTGCATAAGGGTCTGATGGCGCCTCGACTAAGTTTGGAATACCATCATTATCATCATCAATATCTTGTCCATCAGGAATACCATCTGCATCTTTATCAGAAAGAATGGTAATCGCAATAGCTTGGGTATCGCATTCCATAGAAACATCACAAACAATGACCTCCAGATTATAAATATTATCATTGCCATCGTCCATTGGATTTCCATAAAGTGGAGGGTTGACAAAAGTAATATTACCAGTTAGAGAATCTATTTCAAATAAAGTTGCATCTACTCCTCGTAGCGTGTAAGCTAATGTACTATCCATTTCACTTTCAGTAGAGTCAATACTCATAATGTCTATGATAATAATCGTATCTCTTTCTACAAAAGTGGTATCAACCGCATAAATAATTGTTGGAGGAGTATTATTATCTCTATAATCTACTTCCGCAGAATTTGGACTTTGTTGATTTCGTTGTGCAGATGGATTGTCTACATTACCATTTTCATCGTCGTAGGTATCGGTACTTTCGTTGGTATTATCTAAACCGTTATCACCAACATCACCGTTAGTTCGACCATCACCGTCCGTATCTAATGCAGACCAAGTTGATTCCACAATATCGTATAAACCATCACCATCCGAATCTAAATCTAAGTAATCTGGTAAATTTTCGGTTACATCATTATCCGTATCAACTGGTGTAATTGCCATTCCTACTGCTGCACAACCTGCTGGATTTCCAACTGCTATACAATCCGTATCATAAGCATCATCCAAACCATCCATATCGGTATCTGTACCCGTTGGGGCAATATAACCTGCGGTGGTTTGTGCCTCTACGTTGTCTGGAATACCATCGTTATCAGCATCTAAATCTAATTCATTGGAGATACCGTCTCCGTCTGGGTCGCAGAATCCACCGCTACCCGTTGCAATGCCGTAACTAGCAAAGTGGTATCTATGCGTATCCGTTGCTCCTGTTGTTTGTTGAACAGTAAGGGATGTATAGTTGCCTTTCAGTTGGAAAGTGCCTGCACCCGCTAAGGCATTTGAAGAGATGCTCATTCCGTCAGACTCTAGTGTAATTTGTGCATTGCTGGAAACAATAGTTACAGGTACACCGAAACTAATGGTTCGCCCATTGTCAATATCTGCAATGTTGATAATTGGGTCAACCAAGGTTACGCCACCAAAATCAAAGACAAAGCTATTACTAGTTGTCATGACAACTCCGACAGCATCACTTGGAGAAACTGCTGGTGTGAAGATGGACGCATTTGAGAAGAAAGTGGATGCACCATTTGTATAAGTACTACTACCGACTCCTGCACCATTGGCATTGAAAGTACTTACTTGACCAGTTCCTTTTACATTAACTGTATCCGTTCCTTGAACAATAATACCATCAATTTGAGAGGCTGTAAATGATTGCCAATCGGTATAAATTGCCGTTGCTGAGCGCATTTCGCCACCTGAACATTCTAGACTATCTACAATCCCATCATTGTCATCATCAATATCGACCACGTTTGCCACACCGTCCCCATCTGTATCAAGCAATACCTCTACAAAGACCATTGCGGTGTCACAAGTATTATTTGGTGCGGTGAAGGTATCACAGACGATGTACTCAATCGTATCTGTTCCAAAGAAGGTAGCAACTGGGGTATAATCAATCGTTCCATCACTATTGACGGTGGCACTACCGTTTGTGGTAGTAGTTAATTGAATACCTGTGGTATCTACTACGGTTAATTTGATGCTATCATTGTTTAAAATATCAATGGCTACTATTACGCCTTGCGTAGTGGTATCGCTGTCATTTTCGGCAATAATTTCTGCTGTAGGACAAGCTGTTCTTACTAAACTATCTAAGAAATTAGCGTTCATGCCAGTAGAGTCAATCGTATAATTAATCGTATCACTATCCACGTTCGTTTCTATGGCATTGAGTAATCCATTAGCTCCAACATCAGCAATATTGGCTACGATGGTGCTGTCTGCTTGCATAGCAATGCCATGTCCTGCCTCTAGGGCATCGGGACAGCCGTCGCCGTCGGAGTCGAGGTCAAAATCATTTGTAATACCATCATTATCCGTATCTATACAACCTGGGTCGGCATTAATAAAGCTAATAGGCTTAATAGCTTGTAGATTAATCGCTCCTCCTGTGGATCCTGTAAATCCAACATACACTAAGCTATCTCCTCCAAAAACGGTATTAACTATATCAATCGTTGCGCTATTTCGGAGTTCTCCATCAAAGTAAAAACTCAATAGTTGAGCATCGGCATCCCATTCAATTTTTGTTCGATGGAATTGGTCATCTTCAACATTGGCACAACTAGGACTTAAACAGGCATAGGTGCCAACGGTTGTACTTACACTACCGTTTAAATTAATCGTAGTATGGTCATTTCCATCATTATCAGAGTAACTTACTCCATTATTCCAAGTATCCATTTCAATAGCAACTGAAGGAGTAATACCTTGATAACCTATCCCACCACCGACTACACCAAAGGCATTAAGTCCACTAGTTTGCATAACGTAGGCTAAGCCATCTGCTCCACTAGCATCTATATCTCCTAAGTATAAATCAAATTCGTAGGTGTAAGATTTAGATAAGTCTATTTGTTGTTTCAACCAAGCTGCTCCTGATTGATTACCTGCTTTTGGCGTGATCCTTACAATTGAATCCCCTCTAAATACTGCTGGTGCAGCACTTCCTGAGCCAACAAATTGCCAAGAACTAGAATAATTTATATCTAATGGTAAATTGCCACACTCATCAACATCAGGAATACCATCATTATCATCATCAATATCTATCAAATCACTAATGCCATCACTATCGTTATCCTTACAAGCATCCGCATTCAACGAATCAAGGGCATAGGTTGCATAAGTAGAGGTGAAGGTCACCGAATCACTATCCACACTAGATTCCAATGCATCTGCCAAGCCATTCATCCCAACGCCCGCAGTTGTACCTGCTGGAATGGTCAACGAATCGCCAATTGCACCCGCACCAGATTCTGTCAAGTCATAACAACCATCATTATCAGAATCTAGGTCTAAATGGTTATAAATACCATCGCCATCTGTATCTTCTGCACAAGTTAACTTAGGGTAATCTTCTGGTCGGAAGTTACCAATCGTTAATTCTATTTCTGTGACATAACCATTGGAATAAGTTGTTCCCTCCGTTGCAAATACTCGGTAAGTACTATACCTTCCTTGATTCTGTGTGATGGTAAATAATTCTTGATTGCCTGTAGAAATTCTATCTACGGTATCTAAAGGTGTTAAATCTACCCATGAACCAGCTGCTAAAGCTTGTAACTTAACCGCTGTTGGTATAGTGGTCGTATTATTGGACGCATTGAAAATACTATTCGTATTCAAATGCTTTAAGTTTACTTCGCTTAATTCTACTGGTACAGGCAATTCAAATTGAATAACCGCTTTATTAGCAATACTTGTATTGTTTAAATAACGTAAATAAGTATTAGCTGCGCCATCAAATCCATTATTAGGCACATAAGTTGTGTTGAAGAAAGTTGCCTCGGAACTAGCTGATATAATTGCTGTTCGGTCGCCACTTTCAATACCCAAATCAGACTGTGCTAAATAACAACTAGGCGATTCTTCGCTATCTCTAACGCCATCATTGTCATCATCTATATCTACCATGTCTGGAATACCATCCATATCGGTATCAGCACAGCCATTGATGAAGTCAGATAAAGCAGCCGTTGAGTAGTTAGATGTATAAGTGACTACGCCACTTTCCGTACTAGTTTCAATTGAATCTGCTAAACCATTAAATCCTACGTCTGCAAAAGATTGAGCAACTAAAGAATCCGCTAAACCAGACCCCGTTCTTGCACCTGCCTCAATAGCATCAGGACAACCGTCACCGTCGGAGTCTCTATCGAATTGATTAGTAATACCATCATTATCCGTATCTAACTCCTCGCAAGCAGTCAAGCTGGTAAAATCTATGGCCCCACTAAACCAATTTGGTGTAGTCTGATAATCTGCAATCAATTGGAAATCGGTGGTGTAATTGCTGAAAATAAATTCGATGTACCAAGTTCTAGTATGGGTTGTTCCTGCATTTCTTTGGAAAGTATCGCCTGAACTAACTGTTGCGCCATCTGCAATACTTGTTTGATTACCTGGGTCTACCATTTTTGCCGTCACACCATTACTGAACGTCAATTCAATCATCGGCGAACCCGAAGTCTGATTATAATTAGAATTTCTATTCACGGTAACTTCTGGGCCCCACTTAATCGTCCCATTCACCTTGTTATTGGTAGGCATGGTTAAATCATAAGTTTCCTTACTTGGAAGACTATTATCATAAGCCGCCCAATCGAAATGTGGTCCATCAAAGCCGACATTATGGTAGAAATAGCTTGAATGTGACTCTAATTGGAAAGCTAAGTGCATGGTATCGCTACCCAATAAGTAATCAGCACTCGCAATGTGCATACCTGAACCATTGCCATTATTGGTAGCGGAATTATTAATAGCTGATTGAATATCGCCACATAAAACTTCATCTACATCTAGAACCCCATCATTATCATCATCAATATCAATCACATCACCTACACCGTCCATGTCGTAATCCATACAAGCATTTTGCGTGCTATCTTGGTAATAAGGTTGAAGGACATAAGCAATGCTATCACTTTCTGGGCTAGATTCTACAATGTCTGCTAAACCATTATCTCCTACGCCAGTTGTTTGTCCCAATGGAATCACTAAAGAATCCCCAATTGGGCCAGCACCTGCCTCGACCATATCATAACAGCCATCGCCGTCCGAATCAAGATCAAGGTGATTGTAAATACCATCACCGTCCGTATCTGCGGAACAGAATACTCTAGGATAACGCGCTGGGACAAAATTGCCAATATTCGGTACAATTTCGTACACTCTAGCGTAGTATAATGTTCCAGAAATACCTTGTAGTCTGTACTTTTTATAGCTATCAACATTTTGGTCAAAGACATAATTTCTAGTCGTATTAACATTTTCTGTTTCTGTCAACGTATCTGTGACAGCTACCCAATTGGCACCATCATAGGCTTGCCATTGGAACGTTGCATTGGTACGGGTTACACTATAATTATAAATGATGTCGATAGCACTCAATGGAACGGAAAAATTCATTTCTATTTCAAAAATTGTCTCGTCCGTAATCGGTGTATTTAGTACACCATAAGCTCCAAAATTATTATTGATGCCGTCGTATAATTGTGTAAATGGATAGCTAGCATGCCAATTGGTCAAGGTAGAAGTGATGTTTTCAATAGCTACATCACCAGCAGAATAGTAACAATTAGGCGATTCATCTGAATCAATAATTCCATCATTATCATCATCAATATCTACCAAATCAGGAACGCCATCTTGGTCAGTATCTGCACAAGCGTTTAAGAAATCAGAGATTCCTGCGGTGCTGTAAGTAGAGTTATAATTGATGGTATCACTTTCTGGTGAAGTTTCTAAATTATCTGCTAAACCATTCAAGCCAACTTGAAGGAAAGTAGTCGCCACTAAGCTATCCGAAGTACTGGTACTCGTAATTGCGCCCGCCTCTACAGCATCAGGACAACCGTCACCGTCAGAGTCTCTATCAAATTGGTTAGGAATGCCATCCTCATCTGTATCTAATTCCTCGCAAGCTGTTAAGTTAGAATAATCAATAGCGCCACTAAACCAACTTGGTGCGGTTACGTAATCTGCTACTAATTGGAAGTCTTCGGTATAATTGGTTAATTTGAATTCAACGTACCAAGTTCTAGTTTGAGTCGTACCAGACAATCTTTGTAAGGTGTCTCCTGACATCATTACGGTTCCGTCTGCTATATCTGTCTGTCCACTAGGGTCGTGCATGATACCTGTCAAACCCGAAGTAAAGTTCAGAACAATTGTTCCACCTGCGGAATTTTGATTATAATAGGTATTCAAATTAGTTGTTACATTGGGGCCCCATTTGATACTACCATTGACCTTATTATTAGCTGGCATATCAAAATTATAGGTTTCTTTTGGAGGAATTGTATTATGATAAGATGCCCAATCCCATGTACCTCCATCGAATCCTACATTATGCGTGAAATAAGAGGCATGAGATTCTAATAAGAAATCAAAATGCATCGAATCACTACCTAATAAGTAACTAGCACTTGCGGTATGCATACCCGAACCATCGCCGTTATTGGCTTTAGTTTCGTTGATGCCAGTTCCTAAGTCCATACAAAGCACTTCATCTATATCCAACACTCCATCATTATCATCATCAATATCAACCCCATCAACTACACCGTCCATATCAAAATCTTGACAATCTGCAGTCATGCTGTCCAAAGCAATTTGGGTGTAGAAAGAAGGATATTTTACAATTCCACCGTCCGCTACAACTTCTACAGTATCGGCCAAACCATTGACCCCAAAAGGTCCAGTTTGTAAGGAATCTCCAATCATACCTGCACCTGATTCTACTAAATCGTAACAACCATCATTATCTGAATCTAAATCCAAGTGGTTAGGTGTACCATCCATATCAGTATCAAACGGGCTACATAAATTAGTAACCACACTATAGCCTTCATTGGTTAAATTACCTGTAGTAGAAGTATGTCTTGGTCGGAATTCTAAATCAACTTTTCCTAAGTTTGTTCCGAAAACAATTTTCCAAGTAGGTGGGTTGGCATCCGTATAATCCGCAGCTTGGACAATGGTCTGTCCAGCAGAGATTAAAGTACCATTGGCAATATCTAATTGATTATCAGGGTCAATAACCGTTGCTTTAACGATACTTGGTGTCCAGTTTAACTCAATTGTTTGTGCCCCATTATCGTTGCCTGCATTAGTGCTTTCGGTTAAATTTGGGCCCCATTCTACACTACCGATATTGACACCGGCCTCATTGCCTAAAATTCTAATATGCGAAGTATAATCACCGTTAGAAGCCGCATCTTGTACTACATAGTGTAGTCCTTTATCAGTTGCCTCAAGAGCGAATCCACTATTTAAATTCGTCCAGTTAATCGTATAACCAACCATTTTACTGCCCGAAGTCATGGTGCCCGTTGCTAGTTTAGCACCCGTAGAAATATTATCTGTTCCGACTGCTGCAATCGCACAATCGTGTTCTTCTACATCAGGAATACCATCATTATCATCATCGATATCTAAGAAATCACCGATACCGTCCATGTCATTATCATCACATAAGTTGACTAGACTATCTAGGGTAATAAAAGTAGGTACATCAAAATTGATTTTACCACTTTCAGCAATCGTCTCAACAGAGTCTACTAGACCATTATCTCCTACTGTAGCCGCTGTAAATACTGTAACACCATGTCCTGCCTCTATTGCATCTGGACAGCCATCGTTGTCACTATCAGGGTCAAGGTGATTTAAAAGACCATCATTATCATCATCACAGCCAGATAGTTTTCGAAGGGCAGTTAATGGAACAACTAAGGCACTACATTTATAAGTACTGGCATCAGCTGTTGTACCATCACCAAATCCACCACCTGCATTATGTCCTGTATTACAATACTGCCCATCGGCAGTAGTTGGGGTAATATGTCCACCATTTTCTACGTAGACATGTTCTTTACCTTCTGTTCCAGTTGGTATTTTTGGCAAAGTAGGCGAGTTACCCGTTGCCAACATACCGCTACTATTAGACCCCCAGTTATATAAATCGCCATTAGCAGTAATTGCGGAGGCAGTAGCATTTGTCATATCATGGTCGGCAGCAGAAATAAATACCACGTCGGTTAAATCACCTGAATTGTCCGCATTTCTTACCGTTACCCAACTGGTCTGTTGAGCGGTACTACCGATTCCTAAAATACCACTAGTGTTACCACCCATGCTATAAATGAGACCGTTACTAGAAAGCACAAAATAACTTGGAGCTGTTCCATTAGCCCCCATAGCAATCTGTACCACATAATCATTTGGTAAAATTGGACTAGGTATCTTTGTTGGTGTAGTACGGTTGGCTTTGGCGCTGCCATCTCCTAAATAAGTATTGGTCCCCCAAGTATAGAAGTCTCCAAAAAAGTCCATTGCAAATACATTACCTTGTACCATTCTAATGATGGAAATAGGGGTTGGCGTTTGTGCTTTATGCCACTCATTATTCACAGTAGTCGTACCGTCTCCATAAACACCTGCATTTTGACTCAAGGTATAGACATCACCACTTCTACTTAATATGGCTAAACTTTGCGTAGTTCCTACCATCATACCAATATCTTCTGGAAGGAGATTGTCAGGTAGAGCTATTTCAATAGAATCAACAGCTGTTGAGCTTGTAAAGCTAGTAGAAACGACCGCTCCTTGTGTACCAAAAGCATATAAGCCTTCAGTTGTTAATAAAATAACCTGACCGATCACCCCACCTGTAGTCGCTAAAAGTAAATCTCCCTTATATTCGTACCCATTTTCTGGGGTAAAATCAGTTGGTATTAAAACCGTTCCACCTGTGGGGCCGTAAGATTGCCCTGTACCCGCATATCCATTTTCTGTTCGAGCGATGACTCCGTGGAAGGTAGCTTGTAACAAATCATAAGCATAGCCAGATGGAGTCATATTTAATGCTAGATTAAAACATTCTTTCACATCCGAAATACCATCGTTATCATCATCTAAATCTATTAAATCGGCAATGCCGTCATCATCCGTATCTAAACATCCATCATCAATGGCGCTAATGGCATAACGGTAGTAAGATTTATAATTTGTTTGCCCTGTTGTCCCAATTTCTACGACATCCGCTAAACCGTTTCTATTCACATCGCCACTAGTCGTATCTGATGGGAAAGAGAAATCAGCTGTCTCATCCGTGGTAGCACCCGCCTCTTTGGCATCACTACATCCATCACCGTCAGAATCTAAGTCTAAGTGATTGTACACACCATTTGTATCGGTGTCCACTTGACAAGTTAAGCGAGGGAATGCCTCCGCTTTAAAATTATTGACGGTTAAACTAATTTCAGTAACGCCCGAATACCAACTATTACCCGAAACACCAATAATTCGAATAGCGGTTACTTCTAAATTAGGGTCTAAGGTGTTTAAAACACTTGCCATTCCAGAGGTAACGGTAATGGATGTATCGGCTGATAAATCCACCCAATTACTACCGTCATACCCCTGCATTTTGAATTTATTGGTAGTAGAGGTTTGGGACAATGCCCAACTTCTAGGAATATAATCAAAAGAGGCAATTGCTGCGGGGTTAGTCAGAGATACATTAAAGAGCTCCACCCCTGTTATGTTTTGATTATTTAAAAAGGCAGAATAAGTCGCTGCATTTTTATCAAAACTACGGTCAATCGTATTTGTTAAATAAATTGGTAATTGAGTCGTTATATCACCAATTAAATCAATTTCACTTTCGGTGTAATAACAACTTGGTGATTCTTCGCTATCTCTAATTCCATCATTATCATCATCAATATCGACTAAATCCAGAATACCATCATCATCCGTATCGGCACAAACGTTTAAGAAATCGCTTTGAGTATAATCAACATTTGGCGTATAATTTAAAGAATCACTTTCAATACCAGTTTCTTTGTTATTGGCTAAACCATTATTGCCTACTTCCAACATGGTAGTAGCCACTAAGCTATCAGTATTAGAAGTCGTTGCACCTGCCTCATAAGCATCGTAACAACCGTCACCATCTGCATCTAAATCTGCGTGGTTGTACTTGCCATCATTGTCTATATCTGCGGCACAACCAGGTTTGGTGTGGTCAGATTGGGTAAAGCCGTTGGTGGTTACAGCAATATTTCTGATATATCCAGCACTATAGGTGTTACCCGTTGCGCCTACGCCTGTAAGTCGGTAATATTTGTAATTGCCTGTATTTAAAGTAATTGGGAAAGTGTTGATATTACCTGTTTCGGCCGCTCGACCAACTGTTTTTGGCACAGAAAGCGTTGTCCAACTAGTACCACTATTAGACCCTTGTATGACAATAGACGTCAAGTTAGCCACAGTATTAGTGGAGTTGAAGATACTATTAGTACTCGTATATTCAAGGGTAATCGCACTTAACTCTAAAGCACTTATAAATTCTAAAGAAATAATATTAACACCAACTACCGATTGAGTATTTTGGAAATCTGTGTAAGTAGAAGTACTTGCATCCAAAGCATTGGTCAATGGTCTGCTAGTAGTCGCCAAGTTTAAATCAGAGGCAATTTTAATCGCTGTTGTTCTATCATCCGTATTTAATAAACCTAGCTCTACTTGATTGTAAAAACAGTCTGGCGATTCATCGGCATCTAAAATCCCATCATTATCATCGTCAATATCTACTAAGTCACCAACACCATCGTTGTCGGTATCGGCACAGACATTTAGGTTGTCAGATAAAGCGTATAAACCATAATCAGAAAGGTAATTGATTTTTGCCGTATCGGTGTCATTGTCTTCTAAGGTGTTGGCTAAACCATTATTACCTACTTGGGCATTGGTTGTTGCTGCTAAACTATCCGTTGCAGACCCGTCATTAGTTGCACCTGTTACGCCTGCCTCGTAGCTGTCGTAGCAGCCGTCACCGTCAGAGTCGAGGTCCAAGCTATTGGTTAATCCGTCGCCATCTATATCACAAGCGCTTGTAGTTCCTGCACCATTCCAATAGGCCAAAGCAATCATCCAATATTCGTAGTCAAAAGAATTTACAGTTGTTAATTTTCTTTGTAAAATAACTTTAGAATACCTTTCATTAGAACTAGGGTGCACTTGGGCATAACGGGCATCGTTACTTCCATTGTACGAAGGATTGATTCCAGGGTCTAATTCTACTCCATTCGACGTAATAGTATAGCCATCCCATTCGGTAGAGAAATTCCCGCCATTCGGTTCTGTAGTATTAACATCTGATAAAATAACTCTCCAACCTGTATAATCGGTTTCTAAAGAGCCATCTGCTTTATAAGCATAGACCAACATATCCGTATCAAAAGGACTATTATCTGGATACATTCCTGCCATGCCAATAGCTGCATATTGGTCAGTACCACCATTAGTAGTTGTGGTGAAATCGAATTCAATTTCTTGAATAAAAGGGCCATTTCCATTCAACTGTGTCCGCCACATGACCAAACCTGTAGCTCCATCAGCAGGGCCAGCAGGATATGCTGATTGGAAATTTGGTCCATTCCATGCCCCTGTCATCCCGTCACCTGGAACAGATTTGGGATAAGTATTATTTTGGGTATAGGCAACAGGCGTTCCATTGTTGGTATAGGTTTTAGCTAAATCAATTGTTACGACTCCTCCTGTAGGGTAGTCAACTGTTCCTGTAAGACTTCCAGCAGACCAATTGGAAAAGTCTGTATAAATTACTTTTCCGAAATCAGGACATTCTGTGGCATCAAGAATCCCATCATTATCATCATCAATATCAATTAAATCACCTACACCGTCGTTGTCAAAATCTGCACAAACATTTAATAAACTATCTTGATAATAAGGTTGTAAAGTATAGCTGATGACGTGACAATCTGCTATCACCTCTAAATTATCAGCTAGACCATTGCTACCGACTTTAGTATAAGTACTTCCTTGCGTCACTAAAGAATCGCCTACTGCACCTGCACCCCCTTCCGCTAAATCATGACAGCCATCATTATCACTATCTAAATCGAAGTGATTTTGGATGCCATCATTATCTCTATCTTCTCCTGTACAAGTTGGTTTTGGGTACAAACTAGCAATGAAATTTCCAACCTGTGGTACAAATTCATAAATTCTGTTGTGATAAGTAGTACCAGATACCCCTAATACTCGGTATTTAGTGTAGCTTGCTTTTCCTTTGGTGAAAGTATAAGTATAGTCATTATTGGTAGTATTGGTCTCACTTAATTCTTCCGTTAAGTCAATCCAAGTGGCCCCGTCATTACTACCTTGCCATTTGAAAACGGCTCCCGTTGTGAAAATGCTATACTGGAAATAAACCTGTACGGCATCTAATTCCGCTGGAAAATTTAATTCAAATTCGTAAACAGTTTCATTAGTAATAGCTGTTGCATTTACCCCATAAGCGGCAATATCATTTAAGACACCGTCGTATAATTCGGTAAAGGAATAAGCAGCATTGGTACTGTAATTGGTTAAAGTGGTAGTGACCGTATCAATCATCACGTCAGCTGCGCCATAAAAACAAGAAGGAGATTCGTCAGCATCTCGCAAACCATCATTGTCTTTATCAATATCGTCAATATTATCTACACCATCTCCATCAAAATCACAGTAGTCGCCGTAGTCATTTACATCAGAACAAACTTTAACGAATACTTCCATTCCTGCACTATAACAAGTATTGGTATTATCATGAAAGACCCCGTAGTAAGTTCCGCCATTTAAGGCACTTACATCTGCAATGAGGGTACTATTATCTACTGGGTTAGCTACCGAATGCCATTCAAAATCAACCGTTCCTGCTTGGGTATTAGTTGGCGATACGCCACCTAAATCAACCGTAGTAGTAGGTAAAGTATTTCTATAAACAGTATTGGCTAAAACTGGATTTTCCATACAGGAATATAAACCAATATCGTAATTATGTTTAGCTTGTCCTAGTACACCTGTTTGCGCTTGGATTTGATAAACATTGCCACTACCTGACGCCGAAGTGGTTAAACTGGCATCACTATCGTGGTTATCCGTTGTTCCCGAATTACTCGCATAATCTTTTGGCGAAAGCGAGTAGTTGGTAAATCCTGCTTGCCCTGTTGGCATTTCAATATAATAAGTAGCACGAGGCAATAATGGATCACCATTTGTTTGCTGATTAAAGGAGTAATTTCCATTGGCATCCGTTGTAGTCGTACCAACTTGTATACCACTAAAATCTAGTAAATTAATGGTGATGTTAGGAATACCAACCTCAGAAGGGTCTCTAATTCCATCTGCATCTGTATCTTGCCAAACAGAATTACCAATCTCTGGTCGAGGCTGGTCGGTTACAACGGTTAATGAAGTAACCAAAGCTGCCTTTACACTTCCCATAATATGTCCGTAATCACCAGAACCATCCAAAGCATCGTGGTAAACTACCCCAAAAGTAGAGTAACTAACGGGGTCTGCTTGTCCTGTTAAAATTTGCCCTGAGCCAGGTACGACTTCTACGCCACCCGAGGAAACACTTGCGTGGTCACAACAATTATTACTAAAAAAGAAATCACCATCGCTTGGAATACCACCAGGTGATCGACTACCCGCAGAAGGCCAGTTAAAGGCATCTGTTGTATAAGGACCACTTGCACCACCATATTCTAGGGTATAAGTAGCATCCCCATTTTTGTGCGCTCTTAAAAAGACGCCAGTTGGTTGGTCATTAGCCGAATGAAAACGCATACGTGCATGCAAACCAATGATGATAGAACCATCAATATCAAAACCTAAATCAACGAAAATAGGTTGTGGTTGAGCTACCGCATCTCCAGCACTCCACTTAACCCAAGGATAAGCATTTCCATGAATGGAACCTTGATCCCAATCAATCACTCGTTCTAAAATTGTTTCCCATCCACCCGCAGGGTTAGCAGGGTCATAGCGACGAATATACATGAATAAATTACTTTCCGTACTCGTAGAGGCATCACAAATACCCCCAACATATAATTCCCCTCTATACTGTGTGATGGCATAAGGTCGCCAGTTTCCTCCTACACAGCCAGGGTCATCAATAGTAATCGTAGAAACTGCGGTAGGAGCTGTTGGTGTTGAACCAACAGGCATAACAATCACTTCTTTTTTACCAACATTAACCGCATATAAAGTCTGCTCATCTTCTGATAAAGTGATGTCTCCTAAACCGTATTGGCCAAATCGAGTACCATCACCAGCAACATCTATAGGACTTCCTAAAGTACCTAAATCTACAAATGGTGCAACGCCTACAAAAGTGTTATTTGCACCAGAATAGTCGGCTAAGTAAATACCGTCTGTACCTAAAGCACCAGGTTGCCAAAGTGGGGCTGCCAAAGCAGAAAGGAATACTTTTTGGCTTTTCTTATGGAAAGCAGACCCCCAAACGTGACCAGTATTTCCGTAGCGAATATCTATAGAGTGAGCAGTTGCAGATGCACCATGTCCAGAGTTCGTTTTTCTACCATTCACAGAGGCGACTCTGGTATTATATTCCCAAGAAACGGCTAAATCGCTACTGTTACCTGAACTCCAAGCAGTACCATTACCGACCAAACAACCTGCTAATACTCTTGGGTTAATTTCGGAATAATCGATTGGATTATTGATAGCAAAGTTATAATCATTACCTGGTTCATTAGCAATAGTTAAAGCAGAACCATTATCTGCCCCTAAGAAAGATTCTTGATAAGGTGCAGGAATACTACTTAATTCTAGTCTTACGGGTAAAGCTGGACTCATCGACCAAGTACCATCTGCATTCACAGGCACAGAACCTATTAAATCGTTATGATCATCATAAGCTTTGACATACATACCAGATGGTAACTCTTCTGGGTCCCATCGCTGGTCATCTACACCGATTACCCCATCATTTTGGAAATCTCTAAAAATCGTTCCGCCGATGGGTTTACCACCATTTGTTGGAATGATGGTGGTGTCGTTAACGACTGGAGCTGGAGGTAAAGGACAACTGTTACTACCGTCAATAGCATTATTATAAGTTGCCGTATAATTCGCCGTCGCTGCTTGGGTATCATCACTTTCTAAAGCATTGGCAAAACCATTGGCGCCTACACCTGTGGTATCAGTCGTCACAATCGCTAAACTGTCACTTGCTGAACCGTTGGCAGTTGCGCCCGCTAAACCTGCCTCATAGCTATCGTAGCAGCCGTCGCCGTCGGAGTCGAGGTCGAAGTTGTTTGTGATGCCATCATTGTCTGTATCACATAATTCCACACCTCCAAGTGCGATTCCAAATCCATCGCCAACAGAAGTAGTAAATTTGAAATTGAGTCTATCAATAACCAAACCAGAAAGGTCAATAATTGCCCCTATTCCGGTTTGACCTCCACCTGTGGAAACAAATGTTTGATTCAAAGCATCCCAAGTTATAGTTCCCCCGTTACTTTCGGCATAAAAACCCAATACTGGAGAACTACTCAATGCTATAGGGTTATTATTGGCATCAAATGCTGCCAACTCAGCAACATTATTGTCTATTAATCCGCTAATTGCAAAATATAGTTGACCATTCAATGCTGAAATATTACTAAAATTTAATTCATAATTGGCAATTCCAACACCGACAATCAGGTTCGCATCCGTTGACACATCTACTACAGCTCCATTAGAAGTGGACATGTCCACTTCAAAATCTCCATAAGTACCCTGGTTATTTAACCATGAGACATATTCTACATCATAACTAATTTCATTATTAGAAGATGCCATTCCAGTTAAGGTTGTTCCAGTTGTTTCTGCGGCTTGTCCTGTAAAGTCTGGTGAAATCATCTGGATTCCATCACCGCACTCCTCCGTATCCAGCACCCCATCATTATCATCATCCAAATCATCTTCATTATTCACGCCGTCGCCATCAAAGTCGCAGTTATCTGCATACTTATCTGGATCAGTACAAGGTTGTGGACAAGCACTTACCATATCTGTCGCTTGGCTATAGGTATAATTCCCTATATAAACGCCATCGCCATTGGTTTCTAAAGCATTGGCAAAACCATTTGCGCCTACGCCTGTGGTATCAGTCGTGACAATGGCTAAACTATCACTTGCTGAACCGTCGGCGGTTGCGCCTGTTACGCCTGCCTCGTAGCTGTCATAGCAGCCGTCGTTGTCAGAGTCGAGGTCCAGATGATTAGGTTGAGCATCTCCATCATTATTAGGACAAGTTAAATCTTCCTTTGCCACAAAAGAAATCCCATCAATGCCCAAGTATTCTGAATTACCCGCAGTCATAGATTGAGGTCTGATTCGTAAATACATCGTAGTTGCCGTTGGTTGGAAGGTCAGGCGCACAGTTTCCCATGTTTGATTACCAAAGCCAGCATAGGTCATAGTAGGTGCATATTTTGATTCAAGTGCAGCCGTCAATGCGCCATTTCCAACGCCCATTTCTACCAAAAAATGTCCTTTTGTGCCAACTGCAGAAGGAATCGGAATTTCAGAACCAATAAAACTTTGACTAAATTCAACAACATATTCTTTGGTAATATCTAAACCTGTTAGTTCGGTATAAATAGCCTCTCCTCCCGTTCCAAAATCAGGGGTTGGTCCGAGCCAATCTCCCAAACCGACAAATACATCTCCTTGAGGAGAAGGAGGCGTGCCGTCTGCAATGACCAAACCACCTGCAGGGACAGGGGATTCCCAAGAGTCTCCTGTTTCTATCTGCATCCATCCACTACCCGAGGCGTTGCCATTATAATTATCGGTTGAGCCTGTCAATCCATCAAAAGTCCCGTCAACTGATGGGGCTAATAGAGTAGTCACAGGACACTCTTCGGCATCTAATATGCCGTCATTGTCATCGTCAAGGTCAACAATATTATTTACGCTATCTCCATCAAAATCATGACAGGCTTGCAAATCATTGTACAATCCGTAATAGCCATAAGTAGAAGTATAGTTAACTACTCCATCTTCTGGCGAGCCTTCTAAGCTATCGTCCAATCCATTATTACCTACATTATTGGTAGGGAATTGAAAATCAGCAGTATCGTCTGTCGTCGCTCCTCCTTCTAAGGCATCCGAACAGCCATCACCATCAGAGTCTAAATCAAAATGATTAGGAATATTATCATTATCTATATCTTCATCACAAGTTGCAATTGCATCATAATTGGTCAAACTGAAACGGATTTCGTTGATTGTTCCAATAGTTGTCGTACCTGCTATTCCTTGGATTCTATAAAATTTAAAAGCCCCTTGATTCTGTGTTACGGGGTAGTCTATCAATAAGTCAGTTTCAAGCGCTGCGGGAACTATAGAGGCTGATAAGTCCGTCCAAGTATTGCCATCCGCTGAGCCTTGTAAAACGGACGTAGAACCTGAGACAAAAACAATCGCACTCGGTAAATCAATCAATAATTCCGTCATCTCTACGGGGGCAGGGAAGTCAAATTGGAAAAGGGTCTGTCCCGCAATAGATTCAGGATTTTTGAACTGAAATCTATCTGAATTTGCCACAGTCAATCCATCCAAGACATTATTATAAGCATAATCTATTCCGTTAGAAAGTATACTAGAATTTACTTTAATGTAGTTAACTCTGTCGCCTGATTCTAAACTAGCCTGCGTAAGGAGACATGTTGGGGATTCTTCGATGTCTAAGATTCCATCATTATCATCATCTAAATCATCTATGTTATTTACACCGTCACCATCGAAGTCGCAGTTGTCGGCATATTTATTAGGGTCGGTGCAAGAAGTCACTGGACAAGCAATAGTTACTTTTAAATCATCGACACAGGCATAGCCAAAATTAGGAGAAGTTGCACTAGCACTAGAAAAGCTTACTCTAGTGGTATCGCTAATCGCCATAAATGTATAGGTGCCAGCTACCCAAGAACCAGGAGATACGCCCCCCGTAACGGCTGCATTTCCAGCAGTTAGCGTCTGTTTTAAGGTATCATTGATATAAATACGAATACCTTCGCTACCTGCAAAAGTAAAACCAGCAGGGTCACCATTTTTGGGTTCAGAATATAGCGCACAATCGGCATATTGAAAGGTTAAATCGTAACTTTCACCTGGGGTAGTTAATACAATTGTTCCAATTCGCTCGGTATGCAAGACTGCGCCGTGATACAATCCTTCCGCACTATTATAATGAGTTGCGCCTGAGCCTCCTCTAATTTCGGGGGTGTTGGTTGCAACATCCCATCCCGTTACATTATTCAAAAAGTTATTAATATTCGTACCATAATCTCTATCAGGATAAACAGCAGCAAAGTTTTCGTCGGGAGGACTCCAGTTTGTTACGGATTCGAGCCCACCATTGACTACTATATCTGGATTGGTACAACCACCACTTGTTCTAGCTACAAATGGAGAAACAGCTTGTGGGCAACTTGCCCCATCGTTTAAAGCGGTATTTTCAGAATCAATAACCCAAGTTGCGGTCGCATCTCCTGCACCCGTAAAATTGGTAATTTGCCAAACGGCAGCTTGGGCGCCTACACTACCATTATTAGAAAAATATAAATTACCTGCCGAATCCGTCCAACCAGCACCAAATGTTTCACCAGTAGCTAGTGCCCCAGTGCCATTGCTACCTGTTCCATAAGTCCATCCTGTTACATTCTTACGGGTTATAGTTAGATTATTAATATCCCAAATAGTCAACGTATTATCACTTCCCATACCATAGATAAAGTCTCCAATGACGACAATATCAGCCATGGATATACCATTTAAGTCCAGAGAAGTAGGGCCAAATTGATGCCTAGTTACGGTATATGGGCTATTGACTAAAATTGTTTTCAAATTTCTACCATTTCCACCACCGCCTCTAATCCACAGTTGATTATTATTGTCCATATCCCCTGCAATAGAAGTTTCTCCTACATTGCTCACTACGGTCGAATTACCATCGTTATCAACCTTTACTAATTCTCCAGTCCCTGTTAATGGACCAAGACTCGTAACGACCAAACCATACATATAGTCATCATTAGGATTATAGCCAAGAGCATTTAAAGAAGTACTAGCACTTCCTGATAAATCATCATACTGCCCAGAGGAAGTATTTAAGATTTTTAATTCTTGCCCCAAAATCTGATAAAATCCCGCATCACAAGAAAAAGCACCTGCAAATAATCGCTGAGCTTGCTGGTCAGAAATAGCATCTGCCTCGATCATCACTTCTGCCACTTCCACTTTCATCACATTCAACATCCGTTGAAAAAAGTTACCTTCCTTTAAATAAGCCTGCGGTGTAAAGGCAGTAAAAGTGAAGAGGCCTAAAAATACAAAAGCCCATAAGCGAAAATGCTTAATAGGCAAAGGAAGTTTAGTCGCAAAATCGCGCAGATTCTGAGAAAGATTTTTCATGGAATTCTTTTTTGAACTTTTGTTGGTCGTAAAATTCTGGTTCATGATGATTACCGTTTGTTGCGTTGGTTGCACAATACCTTTTCTATTTATTATTGATACACAATGCTTTACATAGTGTATTTTTCACATATTTTTCATTGGGTCGTAACCCAACAAAACCAGACTCGGAAAATATTTCCAAATCTGGACCTTGTTGATTTTTAACTTTTTTGTTTATCTGATTGATGATTAGTAAAATCACCAATCTGCTTTTTATCTCTTGCATTAACATATACCCCAACTAGTTCATACTGAACTAATTAGACGCTATTAATCCTTCTAAAATCCATGCCCGCTCTCATGAAGTCAGGCATGGTGGGAATTTAGGAAAACTTACGTTTTATCGGTTGGTGGAAAGAAAAAGTCCCAGCTATTAAGGCTGGGACAAAAGTATGGTAAAGACTATTCTTGCCGTATTTGAGCAGTTAGAAGTAAGGACTTCCAACTATTTGACTGCCAGAATTTAAGTGTTATCTTAAATTAGGCAAATCACAATCTTATGTAGGGTCTGACTTCAGACAGTAAATTTAAATGTACGGTCTGGCACCTGACTTCTAATTAAGTATTGTTATTTCTTAATAGTTGCGATAGTAAATATTAAAGAAAAAGACAAATGATAGAATAGTCTTAAAAGTGGAACGATAAATTTGGAGAGGAAAGAAAAATTAAGGTTTAATTCAGTACCTAACACACTAAAGTTTGAGATAAAGTAAACTTTGGTATCATTTTAGTACTATTTGTAATATCGTTAAGAGTCCTCTCGCAGGACTTATGCTCCAAGCTGGGATACTTTTATCCTAGCTTTTTTTTGTTATATACTTAGATCGATTTACGGTATTTATGTTATTAAATAAATTAACTTTAAGGGGGATGGGGCTTGTTTGATAAGATAGGCTAGGAGGAAAAGGGGGATTCCCAAGGAAGTGTACAATTAATGGAAGGGCTAATTAATTGATAGTACTACGGAAACATATTGCCTATTTATCAAACTTTTTTATTTATTAATGGGCTACTACCTTAGTAAAAGGGGTAGATAGTATGTTAACTATTAACAAATTGGAGGGTCGTTCTTTTTTTAAATTGATTCTCTTAGATAAGTGGATTCTCTGGAAAGTTTAGTTGTAATAGAAGGGGAAGGATAACAACTTTTTTTAGATACTCTTTTTGTAGTGGCCTTTAATTCTGAGACAAATATAGACCAATATTGAATATAGAATAGGCATCATTCTTAAAAAATGTGACATGGTTTAGGCTTTATTTAAAAATGAAAATCAATCATATATTACCAGAAACCCTCTAATTAAGGGTGTTTAATAAGCTTTCGCTACGATTATTTTTCAGAATCGTGACCAAGTAACGAGGCTAATTTTCTTTATTAATTTTTCCATTTCTCCTAAAAATTAATCTTTTATAGTCAAAAAAACGCCAAACTTAAAAGCAGGCATACTTTTGGTGGGATAACCTATCATAAAGGAAAATGAATCAACAAACTGTTTCCTATACATTTAAACAAGTAAATGAGATTTTTGGCGCTACTTTTTATTTTATGCGTCTCACCTTTTTTAGGCATGGGGCAAGTTCTAGTCACGACTGGACAGCTTTTAAGTACCGCTAAAAATCAACCTCAATTTCAATTACAGGAGCGAAAATTAGATTTCTTAAAAAATACACCACATCAATTACCGCTAATTGACCGCTGGGAGCTCCGCACGCAAACGCACGATTTAGATTTAACCGAACAACGTGTTTCTTTTCGAGTACGTCCAAATAGCCGTAAAGAACGTGCTGCTCAACAACAACTTCATTTTTCTACCATACAATTTCATCAGGAAGCCACCAGGAAAGTTTTACTAAAAGGTATTCAACAACGATATAATACTTGCTTAACCCTATTATTTGCTAAAAAAAGAAAGCAATTGATGTTAGATTTAGCCGAGGTTTATCTGGCATTGTCTACTACTTATGAGCAAAATGGTGACTTTGATGCCATGATCGATGCAGAGGGCGAACAAGAAGCAGTTTCTCTAGAATTATTTGATTATGAACAAGAAATAGGTCGTGCTATTCGAAAAACAAAATATTTTTTAGGGGATAAAACAGATTTTGAATTATTGGGAAATGATTTCCTCAGCATTATGGATTTAAAGGAACGAATTGCCATCATTAATCCTAATGAACAAATTACGAATCCTATCTTAACTTCCTTAGAAAACGAAATAAATCTAGTTGAAAAGGAATTAGTCATAGAAACAGCGAAGCAAAAAAAATGGTTAAACTTTGCGCAGTTTAGATATGGCGGTTCTGATTCTTTTAATCCTTTTCGAGAGACCTTTAGTATTGCCCTTGCTTTTAATTTACCCACTAAGGGCAATAACCTAATTAAAAAAAATAAATTAGAATTGGATAGAATAGCCGCAGAAAATGATTGGGGAGAAGCTAATTATTATTTAGAAAAGGAAAGAAAAAATTTATTACGAGACTTGAATAATTGGTTAGAAAAGTATGAGCAATTGTCTAAAAATTTGATTGCTGTACAAAATAGGATGGCCAAAAGTTTTACGGTCAACAATACTCCCAATTACGAATTACTTTCTTTAAAATTGCGAGCACATTTGTTAAGAAAGGATTTGCGCCTCCATCAAATAGAAGAAAAAATCTATCAAGCTTACTTAGATTGGTTAGGCGTGACCGGTAAAATGATTGAATTGCCTTTAGTAAATTACTTGACGGCTGATTTGCAGCGATTTTGATAGCGGATTTGCTTTTTCCCACGGATGAATGAAGTCCACGGATGGCTTTTTGTTTCTCCACGAATTTTGTTTTTTGAAGTTGAAGTTGGTTCTTTTTTAGACTTATTTGCGCTTAATTGACCGTTGTCCTTTTAAATTGTCCAGTAACAGAAAGTTACTGGACAATAGGCGCTTACCCTTCAAAAACCGGTTTTCGCTTTTGCATAGTCGAAGCAAATGCCTCCGTTATATCTGTAGAGAAAATCATCGCTGCATTCCATACTCGCATATGCTTTAAACTTTCTTCTACTGAATGATCTCTAGTATATTGCAAGATTTGTTTAGAACCTCGAATAACGACAGGAGATTTAGTCGCAATCGTTTCTGCCATTTTAACCACTTCCTCCATCATCGCTGCTTTGTCGGTATAACAACGATTGACTAAGCCAATTTTTTCCGCTTCTTGCCCGTATACATTTCTACCCGTATAAGCCAATTCACAAGCCATCCCGTAAGAAATAATTTTTGGTAATCTTTGCATCGTTCCTACATCTGCCACTAAACCCATGTCTACTTCTTTGATACAGAAGTAAGCATCTTCCGTGGCATAACGCATATCACAAGCGCTTACTACATCTACGCCACCCCCAACGCACGCTTTTTGAATCGCTGCAATGACAGGTTTTCTACATTTTTCAATCGCCGTAATGCAATCTTGTAAGTAGGTTAAATCCTCTATAAATTTTTCTCTTTTTCGAGCTTGGCATTTGATATGATCTAATCCCGTTACATCCATTAACATGGATAAATCTATGCCCGCACAGAAATGTTTGCCTTCGCCACTCAAAATAATACAGCGGATTTCTGGATTCTTATCGGCTGCTTCAAAAATAGCTTTCATGTCCGCCCAAGCCTGTTTGTTCAAAGAATTAGCTTTGTCTGGCCGGTTAATAGCAACATGCGCTACGTGATTAATGATTTCGACTTTAAATGTTTCGTATGACATATTTTAGTGATTGGTGATTAGTGATTAGTTACTAGGAGGGAAAATTAGGATAAAAATACTAATTTGGCAATAAAAGAAGGGATTCTTTTGTAAACAAAAACAGGGCGCTTGTAAAAACAGCCGCCCTGTAAATTATTATAGACTTCAATCACTTACTCCTCTGAAAAAGATACTTCCGTCTCATTATAAAACGTAGGCGTTGTACTAGGTTGAAAACCAATTGTTCGCTGTGGTACACTTTGTGGCGTTGCCACTAACTTTTCTGCTTGTCGCCTGATGGCGTTACTGGCTTTAGCAGATACGCCTTTCCACAATAATTCAAAGGTAGAAGGATGTTTTTCTACCTCTTCATATTCCACAGTAATACCACTTCCTCTTCGGAAAACTTCTACGGTAATAATGCAAAAGAACGCTAAGATAATCGTAAAGCCAACTAAACCAGAGAATAAGCCTCCCCAGAAATTAGCGACTTTTAACTGCGAATCTGCTTTTTTAGATTGCACCACATTGGCATTGGCAATATTCTTATCCAAGCGCTTTTGCTCTTTGTCTATTGCTTTTTGCCGACTCGTTTTCCAAGCAGCAATTCGCTGACTGTGTTTTTCATTCAATGCGGCGGCTTTATTCGCCTTCGCAGTTGTTAAGGCGGCGGCGGCGGCTTTATGTTTTTTAGCTTGACTCTTCGCCCAACTTGCTCCTTTTCGAGCTTTTTGTTCGTAGCCTTCCGCTTTTAATAAAGCTTCATTCGCTTTAGCATCGTATTGTTTATCCAAACTTTCGACGGTTCTTAAATGACTGTCTTCTAGTAATTTTAAATCTTGTGCAAAACGATTGTCTACTCGATCAATTCGAGTTTGATATTCTTGATTCAATATAGTATGATCAATCTCTATGCTATTCAAAGTTGCTTTAGAGGTAAAAGTGTGGTGAATCCCATTGGTAGATAGATTAAAAGAGATAATTCCCAAACCAATCGTCATCGCTGCTACAATCCCAAATAAGGCTTTATACCAAAAATTCTGTAATCTTTTCCAGACCAACGCCCGGGTCAATACTTGTAAAAATTTGCGCCCGCCTAATTCAAGGACAGCGACTACCAATATTACGGCGATAATAGATAATGCAATAGACACGGCTTTGGTCACCCCTGCTAATTCACTTTGCATGATGAACCAAACAGTTACTGCCTCGGTCAATGCACTAATCACCTGCGCAATTTTTCCAGTCAAATCCATGCTGGGAATAATTGGGCGAAACAGATCGTAGAATTCCCGATTGGTGGCGGAAGTTTCTATCTGTTTTAATCTAGTATTCTGATTCATAAAAAGATTGTTGGATTGTTAGAATTGTTTGATTGTTGTTTTGCTAGACGCAACAACCCTGCTAATTCTGACAACCTTATTGAAAAATGGACTGAGCATTAGGTAGGCAAACGGAATGGAAAATAATAAATCGGAACTAACTTTATTTCACACAACAACAGTTAAAAACCCTTTACTTTTTTCCCTTTTCTCTACTGCACATTTTACTTAACGGCCAGTCGGTTAAAAGAAAATACACTCTTTAGACGAAAAGTGTTATAAAAGTAACATTTGTTATTTAAATAAAGTTTATTATATTTGTAATAGATTTAAAATTGAAGGTGTGTTTTCCATAAAAATTGAAAGAATCAGAAAAGCTGGCAGGGTTTTCCACATTAAAATCGTAGAACTGTGGATAAAGCTTGATCAAAGAACTAGTGAATGTGGATAACTACATACTTTAAAGCAGTTACCAACAGTCAAAATGTGGATAACGTTAATAATTTAAGAAAAATAAAAACTACACTTAAATAAAAGAAAATTATGGAAGTTACTTTAAAAGTATTGCGGGTTTGTCAACCAAAACATCAAATTGCGAAGATTAATTCTGTAAAAAAAGGATTAAAAATGCAGGTGTATATAGAGAAATTGATTGAGGCGGATGAGAAAGGGCTGATTGATTGGGAGCAATTAGCCGCACCTGTATAATATAATCCGATAAAAATAACTTAATTCAATATCATAATCCGTTGGGTTTAAAAGGTATTGCCCCAACGGATTTAATTTCCCAACGGATTTTTATTGGTATTTTTATTGGTACGGTATATCTCAATTGATTTTTATCAACTTCCGATTAATCGAATGTTGATTGGCGTTAATTTTTATAAAATAAACCCCATTTGGAAAGCTACTTAAATCAATCACTTCGTTGAAATAATCATTCTTGACATAAGTTTTCTGAAGAATTAACTGACCTGTATTATTCAAAATTTGCATAGTCATTGCTTCTTTCTCTAATAAAGACAATTCAATCTGTACTCCCCCACTACTCGGATTAGGAAACAAATTAAAATTGGAAATAAAGACGGGGTTATCTATTATTGAAGTCGTCACCTCATTTGGTAAAACCGTAATGTTATCTATGTCTAACCAATAATCATTCTGTGCCCAAAGCGCGGTAAATTTAAAGACTGCATTTTGGCCAGCATAAGGAGCTAAATCTAATTTTATGGTTTGAAATTCGGCAGACGGTAAATGATTGGTCTCGTCAATCACTAGTAATTGTTCAAAAGTAGTTCCACAATCAGTTGAAATAGCAATGATTAAACTATCTCCAGCGAGGGTTAAAGGGAAAGTTGAATCATCCCATAAAACAAAACGATAATCTAAGCTTAGGCTATCTCCATCCGCTATCACACCATAATTTGCCGTATGAATAGCCGTTCGAGTAGCTCCTGTCCACAAATTAACCGCCATTATATTCGATTCATTATTATGATCGCCAGGAGGTCGAATGGCTACTTCCGCATTGCCTACCGCAAACCAGCCTTCGTCTACAACTTGGTCTTCAAAGTCTTCTACTAATGGCAAAGGCAAAGGTGGATCTACCGTAAATTGATAATAAGCCGTATCACTAATCGGTAACACATCGTCCACAACGGTCGCCCAAGTTTTTATCATGTACGTATTTGGCGTGATCGTGTTAAAAGGGGTTTGAAATTGGTAATTAGCCTGTTCCCCGCTTTCTAAAACAAGGGTGTCTAACTTTTCTGAAATAACCGCTCCCCCATTAATTTGGTAATGAGCTACTATATCCGCCAATTCCGACTGTCCTGCATTGTATAAATGCATTTGCACTTGATCTGCTATAATTCCGCAATTTGCACTTGCTGTACTTTGGGTACTCAAAGCAACTAAATTAGTAATTGTTGGGGCAAATATTTGCACATCATCTATGGATACCCTTTGTCCATTCGTTTCATCTGCTCCATTTTCAAAAACAATTCTTAAGCGAACGTTCTCTTGTTGTGCGGAATTGGGCAAGGTATTCTCTACATACTGCCAATTACTAGTATTCGTCCAAGCAGTAGCTGCTGGATTATTATACCAATTGATGGCCAAATTACTGGTATCAATACGCTGCCAATTCCCTCCTTCATCTGTACTCATTTCTATCCAACACTTACTATTTGAATCATTGGTCTTAACCAATAGTTGAAAAGCAATTTTAAGGTCTGCTTCTTGACTAGAAAAATCTAAGCAAGGGCTATATAAATAAGTTAGACTGGGTAATTCATTGGTGCTCTCCATCTCCAAAAACCAGCTATTTACTCCACTAAAAAATGGTACTAATTCTTCTTGATTAGGTTGCCCTAGTTGCCAACGAATTGCACTTGTTTCACTATCCGTCAACCAACCGTTATTGTTAGTTTCAAAACTTTGACTATAAGGTAATTCCGAAATGGTCGGAATGCTTTGTACTTGTAAATAAGCCGTATCATTTGCTAGTTGATTATCGCCTTCCAATTCGGTCCAAACAGCTATTTCATAAATGCCTGATTGGGAAAAATCGTAAGTTGTTTCAAATTCCAAAAAAGCGAAGCTATCTTGGCTTAACACATTGGTATAAAAACCATCACTAGGAATCATCACCCCTCCGTCCATACCATTAACACTAAATCGAAAAGGAATCAGCGATTGTGGAGTAGCACCAAAGTTTTTTAAAGCAATCATAATCATTTCCGAGTCACTTAGACCACAACCAGAATTGGGCATCGTGATAGATTCAATCCCTACATCTTTCGCAAATTTAGTGGTGAAACTGCTTTGTAAATTTGTTAAACTAGTTTCTAAAACCATTCCACTATGTGGACATATAGTCGATAAATAAATATCATATTCGGTAAACGGTAATAAATTGGAAAAGGTAATAAAAGTATCTGTGGTCGTTAAACTATCCCCATTTCCAAGCAAAAAATCTTTCTCTCCATATTCAATCAGATAAAGCGCATCTTCTTGAGTTCCATTCCATTGAGCAAAAGCAATATTATCCGCTGTATTAATTACTAACTCGGAAGGGGTAGGGCAACTCGGACAAGCGATAATATCCACCACTAATCCCATATCTGGAAAAGGCCCATCATTAAAAATAATTTCTCCCATCGGATCAAAAACGATGTAACTAATTTCCTCGTCAAATGCTCCTGAACTAAAGAAAATTTGGAATCGCTCATTTTGAACAGCTTGAACATCTACAAATCGTACCGTTGAATCCTCTAAGGTATACAGACTCGTATCTCCTTGAATCACTACGCTTAATTCCGCTCCATCCCAACCGTCTCCAAAAAAATCTATTAGTTGGATTTTGTAATTGCAGGTATCATTTTGGGCAGTTAGGAATAGCGGAAGTAGGAATAAAATAAGGGAAATGGATTGTTTTAATTTATTCATAAACAGCGAGTTATTTCACAATTATAGTATCAGAATAAACTCTGATACATTTTAGAAGTCTGACTTCTGACAGTAAATTTTAATTTACGTTCTGACTTCTGACTTCTAAACATCATCCAAAGCATCCAATTCCGCATTCGCAAAACTATCCACCAATACATTTTTTCGCACAAAGTTACACCACGTACAGTTGGATTCGCCACAACCTTCATAAAAATCATGTGCTAAGATTTTCTGGTAAGTATTAACGACTAAATCTCCTATGAGTTGAGCATCGTCTTCGCTAATCATAATTTTTTTACTCGCCAATTGACCTGAAGGATCAGGATCTACATAAAATATTTCGCCACTAATCACTTTTTGTGCAGTTGGTCGATGAGCTTCGTAGAGTAATTTATAAAAAACGAGTTGTCGCCAATAAGCACCACCAAAAGGTTTAGCCTTAGTCGGCTGCGCCAATTTTGCTGGATTATGGCTCCCCGTTTTATAATCAACCACATGCGCTTCTTGCTTAGCTAAATCTATTTTATCAATAACGCCCGTTAGCGGTACCCCTCTAAAATTGGTGCTTTTAATCGGATGTTCGACTAGTGCATTTTTCGACCACGTTGGTAAAAAGTCGGTATAAATTCGATTTAAATTAGCTCTTCCCAAGGCTATTCTTCGATCATATTCTTTCCCTGTAAAGTACCCTTTCTGTCGCTTCATTTCTTGATTAAAATACCCCAAAAAAGATTTTTGTGCAGGATAGTTACTACTTTCTGATCGCCTCATTTTTTCAAACAACACCATTAGCGAATGGTGAATCGCCAAACCATAAGCTGCTGCTTCAGAAGTCACCGAAGGTACTTTAAGTACTTTTTCATAATAGAAGCTCAACGGACAGCGCAAATAAGCGTTTAGAGAAGAGATACTTAACTTAAAATCAACTAATAATTCATCTACTACCGCTTTTTGAATCGGTTCTATTGCAGGTTCTTTACTTTCTGATAGAATGGTCTGATAAGCACTTAGTAAAGCCGCTTGTGTAACCGTTTTTTCTTGAATCTCAATGGGGTAATTGGCTAAAATTTCATCTAAAAATTGGGTTCGGCGCAAAATTTTTCCATTATTTTTTGTTTGCGCATAAGAAATCGTTAAGTACTCTTTCGCCCTTGTAAGTGCCACGTAAAACAATCGTCTCCTTGCTTCCATCGCATCTTCTTCGCCTGAATACGTGATCGTATCAGGAAAAGAAAATTGGAAGGGCGCTACTTTACCCGGTTCCCAGTAATCTTTTACGGCATCTAAAATAAAAACCACTCGATACTCCAAGCCTTTGGAGCTATGCGCCGTTACAAAATTTACTCCCGCCCAAGCCTGTTCCGTTTTTTGCACGCCAACCGTCAAATAATTAGCGTCCATTTTACTCAACACTTCGAGTAAACCATCCAAACGCATTCTAGGTTTTCTATCCACTTCTATTCTAATAAAATTCATCAAAGTAGATAAGACCTGTAAACCCCAAGCTTGATTGGTTTGAGATAAAATATGCTTTAATAAACCACTACGATTAACTAAGCGCTCAATTAATAAATTTAAAGAGACATTCCGATAATTATCAACCGTCTGGTTTAATAAATTAGAAAAATTAAGAATACGTGCTGTCGCTGTTAAATTTAAGCTATTTAATAAAGGCTCATCTGCAATGGTATCTCTCCATTTTGCTTCGTAATTCCCCGATAGGTATCGACTAATTTTAATAATATCTTGATGAGGAATTTCAAGGAAATTAAAATGCAAAATTTGGAATAATAAATGTTCTCCGTTATATATTCGCTTGTATTCCAGGTTAATATACTCTAATAAAAAACGTAAATTTTCTATCATCGGTAAATCCAGGATATTTACCTTTCGCTTAGTTTGATAAGGAATCCCTTGTTTTTCTAATAATTCTATAAGGTTTCGAGCTTGCCTATGTCTAGCATAAATGACCGCCATTTCTTCGTATCGAATTCCTTTTTCATGTAATTCCTCTATGGCGGACATGATCGCCGTTTCCTCTTGCATTCGGTTTGGATAGGCGATTATTTCAGGTTTCACACCTGTTTTGAGAAACTGGGGATGTTTGGCAATAATATTTTTATCTACCTTTAATTCTCTAGAAATTCGTTTTTGGTTTTTATCTATTAGGACTTTAGCAATATCCAAAATAGCCTGAGAAGAACGATAATTACTTTTTAAGAAAACAACTTTTAAATGTTCTTCATATTGCTGATGAAAATCTACTAAATTTTTCAGTCTAGCCCCCTGAAATTCATAAATAGATTGATCATCATCTCCTACAATAAAAACGTTTGGGTTTTCCCAATAGGTCATTAATTGTTGTAAAATTTTATTCTGAGCACCACTCGTATCTTGATATTCATCAACTAGAAGGTATAAATATTGTTCTTGGTAAAAACGCAATAATTTTTCAAACCGACCAAATTCTCGAATCACCCAAAGCAGCATATCTTCATAATCGTAGCGTCGATTACTTTGTAAGAGGCGAATATAGTCATCAAAAAGGCTGGCGGCAGACCACAAACGCTCCATTTTCTCCGTCTCTTTCTGCAATTTCCCTTCTTTGACATCACCTTTCTCATAACGCCCTGCTTTTCTTTGGTAAATATAGTCTGCTCTTTTCGGTAATTCGGCTAAATATTTCGTAATTTTTTGATGAATAAAAGCCTCTGTCCAATTTTCTTTTTTCATCATCTGAAAAAGATTATGGAGGTGCTTTTCATAAAAATAAATATCTCTTCGTCCTCTTTTTAGTGGATGATCTAAAGGTAGAATATCAATCATTTTACGGATAAATTCTACCCGTTCTAAATCGCTTAATGGTTCTAATTTTTGAATACCAAAAAGTTCTAGATTTTCCTGAATCACCTTATTACAAAAAGAATGAAAAGTATAAATATGAACATTATGTGCCTCAGGACCAATGAATTGCAATAGTCGTTCCCGCATGGCATGTGCGCCTGCATCGGTAAATGTAAGGCATAGAATATTAAAAGGTTGGGTATCTGTTTCGTCCAAAATACGACCAATTCTTGCGGAGAGAATATGCGTCTTTCCTGTTCCTGGACCTGCTACAACTAAAACAGGGCCATCTATCTGTTCAACTGCTACTCGCTGTTGTTCATTGAGGCGCTTTAATTCCCGTTGGAAATTGCCATGATATGGGTTGGGTCGTTTCTCTGCCATTATGGGCGCAAAATACGATATTTTTGGATATTGGATTCTTGTTCCTAGATGTTAGTTAAGTAAGTAGAGAGACAGAATTAGTCGTTACTTCTTAAATAGTTGCGAGTTACGGGTTACGAGTTAAAAAAGTAGGATTTTGAAACTAAAATTGGATTAATAGATAACTAATTGAAGTATTCGTGATTACTCCAACTCCTCAACCCGTAACTCGCAACCCGCAACAAATATTTTAAGTAATGTCTTATATTGTCCTTCTTCTTAGTTAGTCAAGTCTACCGTCCAGCATCAACCATCCAAAACGTAAAAAGGCGACCATAGTACTATAGTCGCCTTTCATTAAGCCAAAATTAATGGGCAATCAAATCTTTACAAATCGTTGTAAAAATTCTTTTCTTTTATTTCTCGAAACACTTAATTCTTCCCCATTCGTCATCAATACACAACTATGGTTATCGTTAACATAACGAACCAAATGTTGTAAATTAATTAGATGAGAATCGTGAATTCGAACAAAGGTGTTACTCGGTAAGGCCTGTTCTACTTTTTTCAAATGTTTAGAGACTGTTACTTTTCGACCACCTTTTAAGTACACATTCGTGTACGAATTCTCCGCTAAACAGTACAAAATATCGGCTTTCTTTACAAAAACTAAACCTGTAGAGGTTGTAAGTGCAACACTAGGATACTCCTCTACATAAGGTATCATGTTAGCACTGTCTAGGGTAACAGATGTTAAAATATCATTCATATTGGGGTATTTTTAGGGTTATGCAGTTTTCTCTGTAAGTAGAGGTAGGAGGGAACATCTCATCAGAGTTAATACAAGTTTACAAAAAATAAATACAATTTCTATAATAATTTAAATATTTCTATTTATTTAATTATCACTTATATGTACTATTTAATATAAATACTTAAACAAAAATGCTACTACAAAAGGGTATAAAGTACACAACTATTAACAACTTGTCTCCTTATTACTTTACTATCAATAATTAACATATAAAAATTGCATTATATAAAATCATTAAATACCTTTAAAGTATAGCTAACAACACTCATTAAAAAAGATTACTTAGTCCTTCAAAAATTATCAGAAGCGATTGCCAACCACATAATTACTAATTAATTAGATTATCAATGGAATCAATTTATGCTTTGAATAACCTATTCTGGAGGATAAAAGTAAAATTAAAAGAATTGTTTACCTGTCTAAGCTTATCTCGGTCTTGAAATTGAACAGCCAGAAAGAAAGTTCTTTCTGGCTGTTGCTAAAATCTTACCCCATCTTATTCATTCATTCTAAATATTAGGGGTTTCCCAAAAGTATGGATGTATATTTTCCAACTCTTTTTCAATAATAAGTTGGCTTTCGGCTACTTACTGTGTTTATTGATTAAGGTTGAATGTTTCTATTGTCCCTTATTTTTGTAAAATAATCTTCTTAGTGATGACTGATGTTTCACCAGTAGCTCTTAAGATGTATAGACCATTTGCTAAGTCACCAAGATTTACTTCTTGACGAATCATTGCTGTCTTTCCTACAGAAATCTGACGAACGATTTGACCTGCAGGGCTGAAGATTTGAAGCTCAACATTTTGCTCATTTTCAAGATCTAAAGCGATAGTAGTGAAACCACTAGTTGGGTTAGGAACAACTTTCAAGTCAGCTGCATTTAATGATGTACTAACTGCTGCTTGTGTTAAACCATTATCAGTAATTCCTTGAATAGAACCAGCTAATTGTAAAGCTTGCTGATCAGCTGTGAATAAAGGTGTATCTGCTAAAGTAGATGCAACTCTTGAACTAGGTCTAGGAATTCTTCTACCATCAACTGGTTGGAAACAAATTGCATCCACATAGAAGTGCGCATTTGGTAAACCGTAGAACATTAATGCATCTAAGTTTAAGTTATACTCTCCTGTGAAAGAAACACATCTGTTGTCTAAGTAAAGAACGTAATCGTTTCTATCTAAATCAACGAATAACTCAACATCAAACCATCTACCTTGGTAAACGCTATTATGACTGAATTCTTTGTTAATAGAACCCCAAGGATCGCTATTATCTCCACCGAATACGCCAAAGAATGCAGTATGCTTCTTCTCAATATACATGCTAAAGCAAATTCTGTAAGCACCTCTGAATTTTCTTCCTAAATCTAATCTTGCTTCCTGTGTACCTTCAGCTTTTCTGTTGAATTCTAAAGAGTTCTTTCCGTTAGCAGATCTGTCATTGCTAATTCTAGCATCTCTGATACCTACATTACCGCTATTAGACCAGTAAGAATTTACTTTAGTGATGTAATCACCTACTTTGTAATCAACGTCAGGTCTTGGTCTGTTAACTTTAGCATCTTCTGCTTCAAAATCATCATAGTAGTAAGGATTACTACAAGTTGTATAGTCACCAGCAGAACAATCTACTTTTAACTTGAACCAGTTATGGCCAGTTACTCGGTTTCCATCAACAACTACATAGTAAGTACCTGGTGCTGCATTTTTAAGTTCGATTGTGTTTCTGTCAGCATCATAATGAGGTGCAGGACGTACAATTGACTGTCCAAGACAAGCAGTTGTAGAACAACTTCCGTCACCATTACGTCTAAAGATAAACATGTTCAATAACTTTGGCTGGCTACCATTGTCTTCTTCTAAAGTGAAAACCAAGTCACGTGCTTTGTGATTTACGAATCGGTAAACTAATTCACGACCAGTTGAAGGCCATCCTTTCTTACCACAATCGCCATAGTCAGAGAAATTGTTTGCTCCTCTGTAATTGTCGTCTTTAATCATTACACCACACTTAAGGTCAGAATCTACCTTTGAAGCAAGTGCACATCCTGCAGGACCAGGAATAGTTCTTGAAGCACAACCAATCTTAGCATACCATCCTGTTTTTACAACAGACTTATCTGATCGGAAACGGAAAGTTAAACAACCTCTGCTAGAAGTAATCTTACCTGGAGAAGAAGGACCTGTGTAAGTACCACGATTAATGATACCATCGTCACCATCTTTAGATCCTTTGATAACATCTTTAGCTTCAGGTGTGTCAGTAGCACCAACTGCACCTGCTCTGAATTCTTCCCAAATAGTAATGTTGTCAAACTTTTCTAAGTTAAACTGTTGGAAATCGACAGATACAGATCTGTTAGACTCATTTGCACAAATCGTTACATAATAGTCACTATTATTAACGTAAGGCTTGTGACTACCTGGTCGATCTGCGAAAAAGCCACTAGTTTGTGCATTTGTAAAACAATTAGTCTGCACACGGTAGTAGGAATTACCAGTTGTTTCACTACTAGATGTAGTAGAGCTCACAAGGCCACTGTGAGTGACTTCCACATTTTGCCCTGCAAAAGCAAGACTAGATGATAAAAGCGTAAAAATAAATAGTCCTAAAAATTTTCTCATAATTAATAAGAATTTGGAGTTAAATAAAATAAGTTTAGGTTTAATATTACAATTACTTGTAGTTCAAAGCTTAAATTAGGCAATAGTGTTAGTAGCTGTAACTTGTATTTTGATTGTTACAATCAGGTTCAACACAATAAATAGTTGAAACTAAGACAGTTTAGCTACCGTCCAATTTTACACATTAATAAGCTCTGCGACGTACACAATAACTGCGTTCGCAAAAAATAAAATGAATTTAAAGATTACATTGAGAATAAAGAAAAAGGTGAGCATGCCTAGCTCAATCCAAATAAAATGTATTTGTTCGACTTAAAATTAATAGCTTAAATAATACAGTATTATTCTGGCTAAATTATTAACTTAATGATTCTAACTTTTACAGAGTATTTATTCAGATTAGATAGTACACAGAGTTTGGTGAAATGGGGTTACATTCCTATAAAACTGCGCATTTTTCTTTTGGAAAAAACAATCACTATATTTCTTTAGTATAGTATCATATTTTTTTTTAGAATACCTTAAAAAGGGGGGAGGATATTCCGAAAACACTATTTAATTAATGTCTTTCGTTTCTTAAGAGAGATTCAATACCGTTTACTAAAAGATTCATACCGTTTACTAAAGTAGTATTGACATTGTAAAGATACGCACATAATTCTTATTTTTTTCTATAGGATTCATAAGTGGTATGAAAATTCTATTATCCTATCACTTTTTTTTCATAGCTGGTATTTTTTACTGACATTTCAATGGTTTTTTTTGCCTAAAACACATTCCTAAAACTTTGATATATAGATAGTTATGATAAATTAAAATAAATTTTATCCCCAAAAAATAAGCAAAATCTACATTTTACAACATCACATAAAAATAACTATCATGCTACCAATACAGTAGGCAGTAAACAATTAGTAGTAAGCAGTTAATTTTTGATAGTACACCCCAGAAATCAGGTTTAAGTTATCAATTACGAATGAACCTTACCACTAACGCAAATAAAAATTAAGTCCGCTTCATTGAATCTTTTAATTATCAAAATTGTATATAGTAGAAATCTTATATAAAGTGTAAATTTGCATTTTATCATTCAAAATAATTTAATAAAGGAAAAATGTATAGAACGCATAACTGTGGCGCATTAAGAATAGCCGATGTGGGCAAAGAAGTTACTTTAAGTGGTTGGGTACAAAAATCAAGAGATAAGGGATTCATGATGTGGACGGATTTAAGAGACCGTTATGGGATTACCCAATTAATTTTTTCGGAAGCAGCTTCTTCTAAGGAATTATTTGATAAGGCACGCTCTTTAGGCAGAGAGTATGTTATTAAAATACAAGGTACAGTTATCGAACGTTCATCTAAGAACGATAAGATGGCGACAGGTGATATTGAAGTAGAAGTGAAGCAACTAGATATTTTAAATGTATCAAAATTACCTCCTTTTACTATTGAAGAGGAGACAGACGGTGGTGATGACTTACGGATGAAGTATAGGTTCTTGGATTTAAGACGAAGTTCTGTCCAACGAAATATCATTTTCCGGAGTCAATTAGCGATTGCTACGAGACAATATTTAGCAAGCAATGACTTTATCGAGATAGAAACGCCTGTTTTGATTAAAAGTACACCTGAGGGAGCTAGAGATTTTGTTGTACCTAGCAGAATGAACGAAGGGCAGTTCTATGCGCTACCGCAATCTCCACAAACCTTTAAGCAATTATTAATGGTTTCTGGATTCGATAAGTACTTTCAAATTGTCAAATGTTTTAGAGATGAAGATTTGAGAGCAGATAGACAACCTGAATTTACACAGATTGACTGTGAAATGTCTTTTGTTACTCAAGAACAAATCCTAAATACTTTTGAAGGGCTGACTAAACACCTATTCAAAACAACGATGAACGTGGAATTGCCAGATTTTCCACGTATGCAATACGATGACGCTATGCGTATCTATGGTTCAGATAAACCAGATTTGCGTTTTGGGATGCCTTTTAGCGAATTGAACGATTTAGCGAAAGGTCATGATTTTGCTATATTCGATAATGCCGAATTAATTGTCGGTATTTGTGTCAAAGGAGAAGCGGCTAATTTTTCTAATAAAAACTTAAAGAAATTAGAAGAATGGATGAAACGTCCACAAATTGGTGCAAAAGGCTTAGTCAATGTCAAGTTTAATGCAGATGGTTCGGTTAAATCTTCTGTTGGTAAATTTTATGATGAAGCCACTTTAAAGACTTGGGGCGAAAGATTTGACGCAGAAGCTGGTGATATGTTATTAATATTGTCTGGTGAAACGGATAAGACGCGTAAGCAATTGAGCGAATTGCGTTTAGAATTGGGTCGAAGATTAGACTTAATTAAAGCAGGAGATTTCAAACCATTATGGGTGATCGATTTCCCACTTTTAGAATGGGACGAAGAATCGGAGCGTTTTCACGCCATGCATCACCCATTCACCTCTCCAAAAAAGGAAGAAATTCCAAATATGTTGAATGGTGACCACGAGACGATGAAAAATCTAAAAGCAGATGCTTACGATTTGGTCATCAATGGTTCTGAAATTGGTGGCGGTTCGATTAGAATCCATGACCGAGAATTACAATCCAAGAATTTTGAATTATTAGGCTTTACGCCAGAAGAAGCAGAAGCACAATTCGGCTTCCTATTAGGTGCTTTTGAATACGGTGCGCCTCCACACGGCGGTATTGCTTTCGGATTTGACCGACTATGTGCGGTTTTAAATGGCTCAGCTTCTATTCGAGATTATATTGCCTTCCCTAAAAATAATCAGGGTCGAGATATGATGATTGATGCGCCTTCGCCTATTTCTGCGGAGCAATTGGAGGAATTGAGTATTGGGGTGGTTTTGACGTAGAAGGCTTAGTAAAGTGCTTCCAGAACTCCAAGTTCTGGAAGCACTTGGGAAATCACTTCAACTTCCGTCGATTATTAATATACCCTCGCCATTTATCTAAACAAGCCTGAAAGTCTTCTGGCAACTCCGATTCTAATAAAACCTCTTCTCCAGTAGTTGGATGTTCAAAACCAATTAGGCGAGCATGCAAAGCCTGTCGAGACAATAACTGAAAAGTATTTTGTACAAACTGCTTATATTTATTATAAACAGTCCCCTTTAATATTTTGTCTCCACCATATCGAGCATCGCTAAATAAAGGGTGACCTAAATATTTCATGTGGACTCTAATTTGGTGCGTTCGACCAGTCTCTAATCGACATTTAACTAAAGTGACATAATACATCCGTTCGATCACCTCATAATGCGTGATGGCTCGTTTGCCTTGATCTCTTTCTGGATAAACGGTGTACTGAATTCGATTCTTTTCATGTCTACCAATAAATTCATCAATCGTCCCTGAGTCTTCTTCTACATCTCCCCAAACCAAAGCCACATATTCCCGCTGTACCGTATGATCAAAAAATTGCTTTCCTAAATGCGTCATCGCCTCGGGCGTTTTTGCCACCACCATCAATCCAGAAGTATCTTTATCTATTCGGTGGACAATGCCTGGCCTATCGTTAAATGCTTCATCTTTTAAAGGTAAATCCTTTTGTATATAATGCAGTAAAGCATTGACTAACGTACCCGAATAATTCCCAATTCCAGGATGCACAACCATACCTGCTGGTTTGTGAATGACTAGTAAATCCTCATCTTCATGCCGAATATCCAAAGGAATATCCTCAGGGCTATATCGCTCGGCAAAACCATCTGGTTTATTCAAAAATACCGTAATGACATCTAAAGGACGTACTTTATAATTGGCTTTAATCTCTTTCGCATTAACCAATAATAAACCTTCTTTAATCGCATTCTGTATTCTGGAACGAGATACCTTCTCCAAATGATCTAAAACAAATCTATCTATACGGATAGGAGATTGATTCCTATCAACGTACAATTTTATCTGTTGCTGGTTTCCTTCTAAAGTTTCTTCTTTTTTCATGCTGCTACGTTTGCTTATTGGATATTTAAAAATTTCCGCAAAATTACGACTTTCTAGACTAATCTTGGAAAAAGGGCATTTATTCTATTTGAATAACTTGTTTTTGCAAAATTATTATTTTGATTTTTTTATATGTATGTTTAGGCTTAATTCTACAAAAGCACTTTTACAGCATTTAATTTGTCCTAAAATGACTCCATAAAATCTTCCACTTTATCCTTTTAAATCATTTCTGTGTGTTCAACTACGTGATTAAAGGGATAAATACTATCTTTCCTCAAAATAAAACGAATGCCCAATCCATCTACACCTATTGTCAAAAAAGCAAGCGTTTTCAATAGTTCTCTATCGATTCTATTCTTATTAGGAATGATTTTGTACGGGTTAGTCATTCGCCCCTATATCTTTGAACAATCTATTATTCCCTTAGAAATAGTCTTTATTAGTTCCGCCTTTTTTGCAGCTAGTCATTTATGGTATTTAGGCTATACTTGGGATACTATTTTGGCTAATGCGATCAAAAAATTAAGTAAAGGCTTACCCACTATTTTAATCTTGTTTGCCATTGGTATTGTCATCGGAAGTTGGATTATTGCAGGCACGATTCCAATGTTTGTCTATTATGGCATCAAACTAATCAATCCTAGTTATATATATGTCTTAGCTTTCATTATACCGATTTTCTTTTCTTTATTTACAGGAACCTCTTGGGGTTCAGTAGGCACCATTGGTGTCGTTATTTTAGGCGTTGGTACCGTTATTAATGCAGATTTAGCCATTATTACAGGCGCTGTTATCGGAGGGGCTTATTTTGGCGATAAAATGTCGCCACTTTCTGATACTACCAATATTGCAGCATTGGCAACCGATGTCGATTTATACGACCATATTAATTCGATGCTTTACACGACCCTACCTTCTGCAATTATTGCAGCCATTATCTATACCATTGCTGGTTTTGTGTATCCTGCTCAAACCCTTGAAGGAGATTTTGCGACTATGGAAGCTACCTTAACAGGCATTACGGATATTTTCAATTTTAATATTTTATTATTGTTACCCGTTTTAATCGTCTTAATCGGTTCTTATAAAAGGTTGCCAACCATCCCCGTATTATTATCGTCGTCCTTAGTCGCTTGCATTTTAGCGCTTATTTTTCAGCAATTTACCTTTGCCGATGTTGTCCAAACCGTATATAAAGGCTTTAACACCAATATGATCACCCAACAATTACTCATTCCCGAAAACATTAGTGCTTTGTTCAATCGAGGCGGTTTATATGCTTTAAATGATGCCATTATTGTCGCTTTATTTGTCTTTTTATTTATCGGCATGCTAGATACGATTAATGCGATTCCAACGATCGTAGAAAAGGTATTTGTTTTTGCCAAAAGTCGCTCATCGGTGATCCTATCTTCCTTGGTCGCTACAGGTATTACCAACGGCATGACGGGCAATCAATATGCGACTAGCTTTATTGTCGGAGAAGCATTTAAATCCAAATATGATGGTTTGAAAATTCCTAGAAAGGTACTCAGTCGGTCTTTGGAAGACTATGGCACGATGATAGAAAGTTTGATTCCTTGGCATCCAACAGCTTTATTTATGGTCTCCGTTATGGGTGTTGCCGTTGGCGATTATTGGTATTGGCAGTTGCTGAGTTTGATTAATTTGATCATTGCGCCTTTGTTGGCTTTGACTGGCATTGGTTGCTTTTTACAAGATGACAAGATTTTGCAGGATTAACAGGATTTTCATAACTCATTCAATCATTAAAAAGACGTATTAAGGGTATGGATAAACGGATTTGGACGGATTGAACTGGTTTGGGCGGGTTTTTTCTTAGGGCGTGTATTTTTTTGGGATTAAGACATAAATTAAAAATGGCTTATCGCAATCGTTTTTCAAAACCAATTGAAGCCTATAAAAAATCATTTCTATCCCCTAAGAAAATCCGTTTTAATCCGTTCAAATCCGTTGACCATCCTCCTAGCTCGTCCACATAGCATATTCTAAAAATTCCAAACAAAAAATATGAATAAAAAAGAAAAAAAAATAGAAACAGACTTATCCCATTACGGGGAAGAAAGAGGTATGTATGCAGGGGCAGTTGTCCCTCCCATTTTTCAAAACTCCTTATTTACTTACGAAAGTTGGGATGCCATTAGCGAAGCCTTCGATGACCGAGCAAACAGCTTCATTTATTCCAGAGGTAATAATCCAACGGTAAAAATTGCCCAAGAAAAAATTGCTAGATTAGCAGGCGGCGAAAAAGCTTTATTATTGGGGTCGGGCATGGCGGCAATTTCGGCAGCCGTCTTGCATTGTGTGGAAAAAGAGGGGCATGTGATTGCCATCAAAAACATCTATGGTCCTGCCAATAATTTACTATTTACTTACTTGAAAAAGAAGATGAATATTTCCGTCACCTTTGTCTCAGGTAAGGAAGTAAGTGAATTTGAAGCAGCCATTCAACCCAATACTGATTTGATTTACTTAGAAAGTCCGTCTTCTGGCGTCTTTTCTTTGCAAGACCTAAAAGGAGTAGCTGCATTAGCAAAAAAAAGAGGCTTAAAGACCATCATAGACAATTCTTGGTCAACTCCTTTTTTTCAAAAACCACTAACTATGGGGATTGATTTGGAAGTACATTCTTGTTCAAAATATATTGGCGGACATAGTGATGTGGTAGCAGGCGTTGTTATCGGTAATGCTGATTTATTAAACGCCATTTTTAGAGCAGAATACGAATGGATTGGTGGGCGAATTGCCCCTATGGATGCTTGGCTCATTACCCGAAGTTTGCGGACGTTGCCTATACGAATGAGGGCACATGAAAAAAGTGCAATGGCAGTAGCTACTTATCTAGAAAATAATCCTGCTATTGAAAAAGTTAATTATCCTGGTTTGAAAAGTTTTGACCAATACGAATTGGGGCAGCAACAAATGACGGGTTACACAGGTCTACTTTCTTTTCGTTTAAAAACAACGGACTTGGAGCAAGTCAAAACCTTCTTTAATGGATTAGAAATTTTTAAAATTGGCGTTAGTTGGGGCGGTCACGAAAGTTTGATTTATGCTTTGGCGATCAGTTATATCAAAGAAATGACGGCGGAACAATTTGCGGCTACTGGCTTAGCTTACGGAGATATGCGAATTTCGGTGGGTTTGGAACATGTCGATGATTTGATTGCGGATTTGGGGCAAGCCTTAGACAGGATGAGTGCAGAATAAAAGCCCCAGAGCGGCTTTTATTTTGTGCGAACCGCTTTAGCGGATGGGTTAGCAGATTTACAAGATGAGGCAATTTTCTCAACAAATTTAACAAGGACTGCAAATTTCCCCAACGGGTTTTATTTCCCAACGGATTTACTAGTAACACAGATGAAAACTACCACCGATTTAAAAATGGGTTAGTTTTCCTAAAAAAGTCCTGTAGGGGCTAAAGATGGGTAGCAAGGTAGCAAAAAAAATGCCCCATCTATCAAATATTCGTGCCGTAGGTACGCAAGATGGGTAATACCATAAATCAATATTATGAAAAATATTTTCCGATTTTCCTTTTTTCTTCTTGCCTTAATTTTATTGAATTGTAATCAATCAATACCCGAAACTAAACCCTCAAAACCCAACATCATCTTCATCCTAGCAGACGATTTAGGCTATAATGATTTAAGTTGCATGGGCAGCACTTATTATGAAACGCCAAATATTGACAAAATTGCCCAACAAGGAATGATCTTTACAAATGGCTATGCCGCCTGTCAAGTATGCAGTCCCTCTAGAGCGAGTTTAATGACGGGCAAATCTCCCGCTAGGCATGGAATTACTGACTGGATTGGCGCACCAACGGGAGCAAATTGGCGAAGATATAAACGCTATACTAAAACCTTACCTCCTGAAAACGGCGACCATTTACCCCAGGAATACACGACTTTACCTGAATTATTAAAAGCAAATGGCTATACAACTTTCTTTGCAGGAAAATGGCATCTAGGCAAAGAAGGGTCGCATCCTGAAGACCACGGTTTTGACGAAAATCAAGGTGGGTATCATATCGGTGGGCCTTATAGTGGTGGTTTCTTTTCTCCCTTTAACAATCCAAAAATGGAAGATTATCCCGAAGAAAAAGGAATGAGTCTATCGGCTAAATTAGCAAAAGAAACGAGTACATTTATTACAGAAAATAAAGACACCACCTTCTTAGCGTATCTCTCTTTTTATGCGGTACATGCTCCGATTCAAACATCTGAAGACAAATGGAATAAATACCGAAAAAAAGCGGAACAACAAAGCATTGCGAATATTGGTTTTAAAATGGAAAGACGGATGCCCATTCGCCAACATCAAGACAATCCCATTTATGCTGGCTTGATTGAACAAATGGATGAGGCAGTAGGACAGGTTTTACAAACTTTAGATCAATTAGGCTTAGCCGATAATACTATCGTTATTTTCACCTCTGATAATGGAGGCGTTACTTCTGGTGATAATTTTTCAACGTCCCTTTCTCCATTACGAGGCGGCAAAGGATACCAATGGGAAGGCGGACTTCGAGTCCCTTATTTAGTCCATGTTCCGTGGCTACATCATAAGGGGCAACACAATGAAACGCCTGTTACTGGAATGGACTTCTACCCTACCCTACTGGATTTAGCGAACATTCCCCTTCGACCAGATTTACATAATGATGGCATGAGTTTAAAACCTATTTTGGAAGGAAAAACGATTAACCAACGAGCTTTAACTTGGCATTATCCGCATTACGGGAATCAAGGCGGTGACCCTTCGGCAGTTATTCGAGAAGGCGTTTGGAAATTAATTCGATATTATGAAGATGGACACGAAGAATTGTATAATTTAGAAAAGGATGTAGAAGAACAAATAGATGTTAGTGTCACTTATCCCAAAATTACCGCCCGATTAAGTCAGCAGTTAACGGTTGAATTTGAGGGTTTGCCTATTTTATATCCAACGCTTGATTCATTGTATAGTGAAGACTCCTTTCAATTGAAGTATCAATATTTTGAAGAGACTTTGCTACCTCGATTAGAAAAACAACGAGCCAATTTCTTGATGGAAGGTTGGTCACCTAATGCAGATTGGTGGGGCAGTAAAGTGACGGTGGATTAAATCAAGCAGGCTGCCGAATCAAAACCCAACAAGTCTTATTCAAAACAGGCTCTACATATTCTAAGGCTACTTGATAGCCTAATTTACCATAAAAAATTAGATTCATTTCGGTAAAAGTCTCTAAAAAAGTAGGCGTTTTTAATCGATCTGCCTCTGCTAAAACGGGTGCTAATAATTGCCGCCCAAAACCTTGTCCTTGATACGGCTTTGCCACGGCGAGAATTGATAAATACCAGTAGTGATCTTCGATGACGGTTTCTTCCATTGTCTCCATTCCATTGGTTATTTTCTTATAAATAGCCAAACTTTTTTTACCAAAATAATTTTTTAAAAAGCTTTTTTTGGCTTGACTTTGCTCGTCCCACAAGTCATCTGTTTGCGGTTTGTGCCAAAGCGATGCACCAATAGCTTGGTTTTTTTTAGTGTAATAAACGCCATATTTTTTAGCTTCTTGAATGCTGAAATCAAAATACTTTATCAATGCTTCTTTTTCGCTTTCTTGTTGGTTATCTCTTGCTTTGGCGATAGCCAAATAAAAGGGTTCTGTTTGAAAAGCGTCATAAAGTGCCTCAGCAATTGATTTGTCGGTGAACTGATACCTCATTGTTTTAAAATTTCGGTAAAAGTAGGGAAAATAATAGTTGATTCGTGTTTATTCTCAAATTATTCATACGCCCCTCTTTTAGCCGTTGGCCATTAGCCTTTCGCCAAATGAAAAACCTATTACAATTTGATTTATTTTTCTATTTTTACGACCTAATCCCTCCCAATTCTCAAAAATTTAATCAATAAATATGAAGCAATTATTTAGCTTAAAAAATAAGGTAGCCATTGTCACAGGTGGTGGAAAAGGCATTGGCGAAAGTATTTGTAAAATCTTTGCTCGACAAGGGGCGATTGTTCACATTTTGGATATAGATAAAGACAACGGGCTGCGCGTTAGTATGCAAATTAGAAATGAAAAAGGGACGGCTATTTTTCACCATATTGACCTAACAAAGCATAAGAAACTCGGTAAATTATTCAAGAAAATTTATAAAAAAGAAGGAAGTTTAGATATTTTGGTCAATAATGCGGGGATTGCACATATTGGTAATGTAGAAAAAACGACGCCTGACGATTTAGATAAATTATATGCCGTCAATGTCAAAAGTGTTTACAGTTGTTTGCATTATGGGGTAAAATATATGAAAAAATCTGGTGGTGGATCTATTGTAAATTTAGCATCCATTGCTTCCGTTATTGGCTTGGCGGATAGGTTCGCATATTCGGCTACGAAAGGGGCTATTTATACCATGACTTTTTCCATTGCCAAAGATTATATTCAAGACCGTATTCGTTGTAATGCAGTTGGACCAGCTAGAGTACATACGCCTTTTGTAGATGGCTATTTAAAACAACATTATCCTGGCAAGGAAAAAGAAATGTTTAAAGTTTTATCTAAAACCCAACCTATTGGTCGAATGGGAAAACCTGATGAAGTCGCTCAATTGATTACTTATTTATGTTCGGATGAAGCAGGTTTTGTGACGGGTAGTTTTTATCCGATTGATGGTGGGTTCTTGACGTTGAATACTTAATTTTTTATTTATTGGGACTATCCGAAAACATTAAGTATTATTGAAAAAATGGTAAATCAATATTTAAACCAGCACTTATTTCCATCTTTTTGAAAATATACTTAAATTTGAAGAAAGAGAAAATTATGAGTACTACATCATTTATAGAGATATTAGAAAAATTACCTTTCAACAGACGCCAAGAAGTTTATAACTTCCTTCAATTTATTTATCAAAAATCTCAAAATGAAGATGAGGTAGAGTTAACTAAAGTTGAAATTGCAGAGTTACAAAAAAGAAGAAAAGCTTACTTAAAAAATCCACAGACTGGTATGAAATTAGAGGACGCTAAACAAAAATTATTATCTAAATATGGCTTATAATGTAATTATTACAAAAGAAGCTTATGCAGATATTAATGAAGCAACTGAATGGTATGACCAATAATTAAAAGATTTAGGGATTGATTTTGTTTTAGAATTTTATGAAGAGGCAAATACGCTTTCAATCAACCCTGAATTATTTGTAGTGGTTATAAAACCAATTCGAAAAAGATTGATGCAAAGGTTTCCTTACACAATTTATTATTCTATTATAGAAGACCGAAAGGAAGTTTTAATAGAAGCTGTTTGGCATCAAAAACGAAATTTGTCCAGACTAAAAAGACGGTTTAAAAAATAAGCTTTAGAAATCTATTTTCGAAGTTCTGCAACTTTAAAATAAAGGCTGACAATTCCTAAAATAGATGCTATTTCAACTTCAATACTTTCTGACTAATAGAAGACGCTGTGCCATCCTGCAATTGTAAGAAGTAAAAACCATTCTTTAAATCTGTATTTTTCCAATTAATCGCATGGCCGCCTTTATTCAAATCCCCTAAGGACTTAACTGCTACTTCCAGCCCTAAAGTATTCAATAAACGAAGGGTCAAATCGTCTGTTTTTTCCAATAAATCAAAAGAAATTGTGAAGTTATCGGAAAAAGGATTTGGTGTAATTTGCATAGAATTTTCTACAAATGGCGTTGGTTCAGTAATAGAAGTTGTACCTGCATCATTGGCAATAATTGCTACAGTAAAATCATCAAAATAGAAGCCGTCTGCATTAACAAACTCATCACTTTTCAACTCAAATCGAAAGGTAACTTGTTGCCCAATATATTCAGCAAGGTCGATTTCTTCTAAGATCCAATCATTCTGAATACCGTTGTACGCTGGTTCATTCCTTTCGTTCAAAACCGTAAAATTACCGCAAAGCGGCGTATAATCTTCTTGATTGGTACTGATAAACAATTGGACATAATCATAACCTGGTTCTAGCATCCATTTACCTCGAAAGCTAAGCATGGCTGCGGCAGCATCTTGCAAATCAACGGCTTCGTTCAGTTCTATAAAAGAAAAATGATTATCGGGGTAATTGCCATTTGGGCTGTCGGTAAAACTATGATTAGCAGAGAAAAAAGTTTGATCGGTTACTCCCCAATCATTTACAATCAACCAATTGTCTATAGATGAATTGGCTATTGTATCTAAAAATAAATTACTAAAAGTAGTCGCAAAGTATTCTTTTGTCAGCGTACTTTTTCTTTCAATCGCTCCGTTATCAATCGTTATCTCAAAATCAAATGTTTGAAATAAGGTAGTCGCATCTAAAACTTCATAATCAATCGAAAAACGCATGGTATCTAAATGATTGAGCGTTACGGTTATCGGTTGACTGGTAATCAATAACGCTTCGTTTTTTGATTGTATCTTAACGGTAAAAGTGCCACTTTCTAACCCAATATTTTGGAAATTAAAATTCAGCGTTCCTTGTCCAGTTTCTAATCTTGAAGGATTTAAATCCACTACTTCTCCGTAAGCTTTTAATAGTCCAGCAGCGGAAATATTTTGCCACAAATTTTCTTTATTCAACCCATCAATAGCAGAAGCAGGTGGCCAGAATCCAAAACTACCAGGCCCCACTTCTGGGGTCATAGACAATATTTTGGGCTTAATTGTTTGCTCACCATACATCCAATCATCACTATCGCCATTGACTAAATAACCAACTGTTTCCAAACCTGTGCCAATCAAATAATTGTTCTGTTCCGTCATCTTGTTGCCTAATGCTCGATAAGAAGCATCGTCAGGTGTCAAAGTATTATCAAAACCCCAAGGAATAATTAACAAATTAGAAAAAGCATGATAATTTAAGGCAATTTTAAATTGATGTTGCACACAAAAATCTCTAACTGCTTGAGTTTCTGGTTCTGAAAAAGGCGCTTCTCCTCTGTAAGTATCATTAAATAGATCAATCGAAGAACCTGTATCATCTATGCCCCAATTAAATCCATAATTTCGATTTAAATCTACGCCAATTGCATCACTATTCTCATTAACTTTCCGATTTTTTCGCCAAAAACCACCTCCTTGTGGATTCGTTGTTTCATTATAGACATAACCATCTGGATTAACACAAGGAATAAAATATAGCTCCACATTTTCCATTAAGTATTTGACTTCTTCATCCGTTTCATAATTCTCCAACAAATACCACATATAAAAAATCATTTGAGAGAGGGAATTCGGTTCTCGTGCATGATGTAAAGCATTATACAAAATAGCAGGTTTGTCTTCATCTATATCTGGATTCGCCCCTACTTTTAACCAATAAATCGGCCGACCTTCTTGCGTTAAATAGTCACCAATGGCTTGCTTTTCAGAAATTAGATTGGGGAATTTCGCTTTCATGTCATCCAAAACCGTCAATAATTGAGCGTAAGTGTGATACCCGCCCATTGATCCAAAAGTGTAATTTGTTGGTGTGCTGTATTGTGCTGTAAAATCAGTTGCATCACAAACATTACTATTTCTAGATGTTGCAACAGGAATATTTGGCTGTTTATTTTGCTCCACGTACCAAGCTTGCACATCGTCAATTAAGACTTCATATTGCAAGCCATTTTCTTTTAATAATTCAATTTCTAGGTTAGAAATATCATTGATCCAATATTTGCCTTTGATATGAACGCCATGGTCGTATTCTAAACCTAATTCGGCTATTTCAGAGATATGACTTTCGTGGAGAAAAACTTTGACTCTGGAATATTTTAGCGGAGCTAGTTGGGCAAATAGAGACGAAGTCATAATTAGAAAGACAGCAAATAATATATTTCGCATATAAAGATTTTAGCTGTTAAAGGTACAACTACATCCATAAAAAAGAAGCAAGGTTTTGTTAAAAATGGTGTAAATGTAAAAGTGGAGTTATTTTTTTTGTAAATTGGCTTATAAACTAGGAGAAAATGAGCAAACAAGACTAACTATGGAAAGCAGCTATCGAAGAATTCTTTATTGAATTTCTAGAATTGTTTTATCCAACCCTTATTCCAAATATTGATGTTTCTAAAGATTTTGAATTTTTGGATAAAAACCTACCAAAATTGTTTCCAGAATCATTGGAGATAGACCGAAAAGCGGATAGAATTGTTAAAATACCATTGATAGATGGAGGTAGCCAATGGTTAATTGTGCACATTGAAGTACAAGGCTACAAAGATGATAATTTTGCTCGTCGAATGTTTACTTATTATTATCGTTTGGCCGATCGATATGATGTTCCTATTACTACCCTCGTCATTTATAGTGATAATAACCGAGAAAATAGGGTTAAAAAATATGAAGCAAAAAGCTTTAAGACTAGGTTATTATATGAGTTTGATACGTATATAATTGCTGACCATACTGCTGAAGAATATGAGTCAATGAATAATCCTTTTGCGATTATTTTTCAAACTGTTCTGTTGGGAATCAATGGTAAAAAAGAAGATGAAGAGTTGTTAGATTTAAAAATGCAGTTATTTAGGAAGTTACTAGAAAAAGGCTATCAACGAGAACAAATTCAACGATTACTAACGTTTATTAGAGAGTATACTTACTTTACAAAATCAGAATTTAGTCGTAAATTTGATAAACGTTCAGAAGCAATGCTTAAAAATCAAAAAAATATGGGAATTATAGAAACAGTAATTAGGTATCGTAGCGAGGAAGCACTAGAACAAGGTCTAGAGCAAGGCTTAGAACAAGGTCTAGAACAAGGCTTAGAGTTAGAAGCTTACTTGAAAGATTTTGAGCATAGTATACAATCGATTATTCGACCTTTGCGAAAGGGTTTTTCGGTAAAAAATACAGCGCTTCTTTTAGATATAAATGAGTCAGTCATTAAAGAATTTAGTCAGCTAGTATCTCCTTTAATTGAAAAGAAAATTTTTAAAGCAACTAAAAAGTTAAGAAGTAAATTTTCTGCTGAATACGCTGTTAAGCAACTTAAAATAGATACTGCTTTATTATTGCTATCTATTAAATTTTCAGAAAAAACGATTAATAAATTGACAAAATGCCCTTTGAGTTTAATTAGGAAAATGAAAAAGATTAAAAGTAAGAAATAGCAATCTAATTACTACTATCTTCTTTAATATCTTCAAACAACTCTTCTGACTTTTTAATTAAGTCTCTAAAATCCTCCTTCGTTTTCTCTTTTTCTTCTTCTGTCCAAAGCCCTTCTTTTTGTCTTTCTTTAATGCGCTCTTTTAACTCAATTTTTTCGTCTTCCAAATCAGCCAATCGATCTCGTAAATCATCACCAATATCTGCACTCCTTTCTTTAACATCTTCAAAGACATCGCCAATTTTATCTAAGACTTTATCATATTTTCCTTCATCAAATTTCTCTTTTTCGGCGACCGCTAAATCTTTGACAGCGCCAAAAACATCTTTGACTCCATCAATCACTTTTTCAGAACGAGCTTTTTCGATTTCATTGCCATAGTAATAATTATAAGAGATTAAGCCGATAACGGCAAAAAAAACCAACTTTAGTAAATTACGCATAATGAATTTATAATAGGTTGTTTATAAGAGTGGTTGAAGTAAGTTCCAGTATTTTTCATCCTCTTCTCTAAATAGCTCTTCATCTCCTAGTAAGTAAGCCCTCATTAAGTATTCTTGGGCAGCTTCCATTTTGTTTAATTCAAAATAGGATTGACCAATTCTCAATTGTTGAAAACCAGTATCAATACCATTAGGATAAATTTCATTATGTCTCATATATTCAAGCGCTTTTTCATACTCTTCCTTGAAAAAATAACAATCACCAATAGCAGTCAATATCCAACTTCCTGCTTGCCAGTCCGTTTTTGGAATGGGTAAAAGGTGAAAGGCTTTTTCAAAATAATGGATAGCCTGATCATATTTTTCTTTGTCTTCCCATTCGTTTCCTTTGTTACATAATTCGACTATCTCTTCGTGAATTTTCTTATCTAATTCTTTTGTAGAATCTTCCATTTTTATCCTTTTTGAAGGAAAACAAAGCTCTAATATTTTGAGATAAGATACTAGATTTTTATAATGTATTTGTCTATCGAATTTATTGATTCGTGTAAAACCTAAAGGAATAGCCGATTTCTCACCATTTTTCTAGCTTTTTCTTTAATTTCGCACCACTTTTTGGAAACGGGCGGGAACTTTAGATTTTTCGTTGCCGTTTTGTGTGAACACATAGTCACATAGAAGGACGCACATAGAACAAATAGTTGTTTTAAGAAGCGTCAAGAATAGCTGATTATGTCCAAAAAATTATAATAAAAATACGACAAGCAACTAGTTCTCTATGTGTTTAAAGAACTATGTGACTATCCCGATAAAAATCGGGACAGGTTGTAGTAAAAAGAAAAAAGAAAAATGGACTACACTCCAGGGAATATCGAGCAAAGATGGCGAGACCATTGGAAAGCGGAAGGCACGTATAAAGTCAGCAATGATTCTGACAAGCCGAAGTATTATGTATTGGATATGTTTCCGTATCCATCAGGTGCAGGTTTGCACGTAGGGCATCCGCTTGGATATATCGCTTCGGACATTTATGCTCGATATAAGCGATTGAATGGCTTCAATGTTTTGCATCCAATGGGCTTTGATGCCTTTGGTTTGCCAGCAGAGGAATATGCGTTGCAGACAGGGATTCATCCTGCTACTTCGACGAAGGATAACATGGAACGCTATAGAGAACAGTTGAGTGCCTTAGGTTTTTCTTTTGATTGGGATAGAGATTTGTATACTTGTGATCCAAAGTATTATAAGTGGACGCAATGGATTTTTGCCGAATTATTTGGGCATTATTATGACCAGACGGCTAAAAAAGCCTTGCCCATCAGCGAGTTAGAAAAAATATTTGCAGCAGAAGGAAATAAAAAAGTAAAAGCAGCGAATAGTTATAAGGGTAAATTTAGCGCAGAAGAATGGAAGGCGATGGACAAAGTAACCCAAGCAGAGGCTTTGATGGCCTACCGTTTGGCTTATCGAAAAATTGGCTATGTCAACTGGTGTGAAGAATTAGGAACGGTATTGGCCAATGACCAAGTAAAAGATGGCGTTTCAGAAAGAGGTGGTTTTCCAGTTGTTCAAAAAGAATTGAAACAATGGTATTTGCGGATTACGGCTTACGCTGACCGTTTATTATATGATTTGGACGAAATTGATTGGTCGGATTCTTTGAAAACAATTCAACGGAATTGGATTGGTCGTTCGGAAGGGGCAAGTTTGTTTTTTGATGTGAAGGATTCGAACGAAAAAATCGAAGTCTTCACCACTCGACCAGATACTACTTTTGGCGTGACGTATATGGTTTTAGCGCCAGAACATGATTTGGTCGCTAAGTTAACAACGGAAGGACAAAAGCAAAAAGTAGCCGATTATATTGCGAAAGTCAATGCAAAATCGGAAGTGGAGCGAATGGCAGAGAAAGAAGTAACGGGTGAATTTATTGGCGCTTATGCCATTAATCCATTCACGAATACAGAAGTGCCGATTTGGATAGGAGAATACGTGTTGAAAGATTATGGTACAGGGGCCATTATGGCAGTACCAAGTGACGATGAAAGAGATAATCGTTTTGCGACCAAGTTTGGTATAGACATTATTGATGTGGTGGATAAATCTAAATATCCTGGCGCTACCTTGAATGATAAAGTTGGAATCATCAAAAATTCTGGCTTCATGAATGGCATGGAAGTGCCTGATGCGATTACGGCTGCTTGTAAAAAAGCGGAAGAAATGGGCATAGGGGAAATGCACATCAACTATAAGTTAAGAGATGCCAATTTTGGTCGTCAAAGATATTGGGGAGAACCATTTCCTGTAATGTATGATGCGGATGGTTTGGCGCATATCATGAAAGTGGATGATTTGCCATTGGTGTTGCCAGATACCGAAGATTTTAAGCCAGCGAAAGGTGGTCGTTCGCCATTAGCCCGACTGGAAGATTGGACAAATTTACCGAATGGAATGACTAGAGAGACCGATGTCATGCCAGCCGTTGCAGGTTCTTCTTGGTACTTTTTGCGCTATATGGACCCGCATAATGATGAAGCTTTTGTAGGGCAAGATGCGGTAAATTACTGGCAAGATGTAGATTTATATGTTGGTGGTTCAGAACATGCCGTAGCGCATTTGATGTATGCTCGATTTTGGCATAAGTTCTTGCACGATAAGGGCTTAGTACCAACCAATGAGCCATTTAAAAAATTGGTAAATCAGGGCATGATTCAAGGAGTGATTGAATTTATCTTTTTGGATAAAAACTCTCCACAGAATGCTCGTAGATTTGTATCGGCGGATATTGCAGAAAAAGAAGAAGATGGAGATTTTGCGAAGATTCCAGTTCACGTTGATTTTGTGAGCAATTATGGTTCTCCAAAATCTTATTTGAGCAAAGAAGGGTTAGAAAAATTCGTCAATTGGCGAAAGGAATATAAAAATGCCACTTTTGAAGCGGCTAACGGGACGTATCAGAACGGTGAATGTCCAGCAGATATTAATATGTTGACTTTATCAGAAGTGGGCAAAATGTCCAAGTCTAAGTTCAACGTTATTAACCCTGATGCGGTTATCAACAGATACGGAACGGATTGTTTCCGAATGTACGAAATGTTCTTAGGGCCAATCGAACAAGCAAAGCCTTGGGATACCAAAGGAATTGATGGAGTGTCTAAATTTTTAAAGAAATATTGGGCGTTATTCTTTGATAAAAATGGTACTTGGTCTTTATCAGATGAAGCACCGACCAAAGATGAATTAAAAATATTACATGCAGCCATCAAGAAAGTAACTCAGGATATTGAGCGTTTTAGCTTTAATACTTGTGTGAGTGCTTTTATGATGTGTACAAATGACTTGCGGAAATGGCGTTGTAATAAGCGGGCAATTTTAAAAGAAATGACAATTTTATTAGCCCCTTTTGCACCACACGTTACAGAAGAAATTTGGAGTAGATTGGGCGAAAGTGGTTCTGTTCACCACGCAGCTTATCCTATTTTTGACGAAGCTCATTTAAAGGAAGATAGTATTGAATATCCAATTAGTATCAATGGGAAAAAGCGAGGGGTTGCTGAATTTGCTTCTGATGCTAGCCGAGAAGATATTGCTGCTGCTGCAAGAGAATTGGAAGTCGTTAAAAAGTGGTCAGTAGATGATGGAAAGCAAATTCGAAAGATTATTGTCGTGCCTGGGCGGATGGTGAATGTGGTAGTGGGGTAAGTTTTACTTAGGAATAAAACTTATTGTAGAAAAAATATAAAAAGGCATGTCTGTTTAGGCATGCCTTTTTTTCTGTTCAATTACTCTTCCCGACTCTTCACCGTATAACTCCGAGGAACATCATTATTCACTTCAAAATTAAGCTGATTGTCTAGTTTCTCAAACAAAACCAATTCTATTTCCTCACCCATTTGCATTTTTAGTGTATACGCTCCTTTAGGAAATAAAGAAAAATCTACTGCTAATAAATTCGGACCAGTAAAAACGGATGCGGTTTCTTTGGAAAGTACATAATTGGTTTCATCTTCGATGCTATAGACTAATTGACCTGCCGTAAGTGAAGAATAATAGATAGACAAAATACCTTTTTCATTCGTATCACTAATGTCAGAAACTTGTTCCACCAATAAATTATTTTGATGATTTTGAGCGATTTCGATTACTTCGGAATAACTGTAAGTATCATCTAATAATTGTTCTTTAATTCGGTAATAGGCAATAGAACCATTAATTTTTATATCTAAGAAACTGTAGTTCGTGGCTGGGGCATCTCCTTTTTGAGAAGTGCATTCAAAAACAGGGAAATATTGAACGCCATTGATAGATTTCTCTACAACAAAGGTTTTTATATTATCTTCTTCCAAGGTTGTCCAATTGAGTACGGTACCAATATTGAGGTTTTGACCGTTGATTTCACGATAAACAACTTGAGCGGATAAGCTGATTTGAAGACAAAAACTAAAGAGTAAACAATAAGTTAAATTGAGGATTTTCATAAAAGTAGTTTTTAAAGTTTTACCATACAACAAGTAAAGGGTTCATTGTAAACAATGACCTTACTGGTTTTTAATAGAACATTTAAGCTTACTTTTAGAAATTTGTATAAATAAATGATAGAATTAAATTCAATCTTAAAAAGTGATGTACGTTTTCCTTAAAAAATAACGAGATAGTCTATCCTTGGATGACTTATCTTATTCCTTTTTAGTGTAATGAAAACCTTTAATGACGCTTTATACATTGAAAATTTAATCATTCACCTACTTATTAACAGGGAATGCAAGGGGGGAAAACGATACTGTGTTTATTTGTTTGGAGTATAAAAATTACTCGCAGATTTTGTGTATATGAAATAAGGCAATAATTATTCCATCTTGTTGGAAAAAAGTGACTTGGTGAGAACAAATTAATATTTAAACCATACTATTTCCAAACAACACGCCTCTTACATATTTACTACTCTTCGTTTGCCTAAAAGGAAGGTATTGAAGAATGGTTTGGGCTAAATCGTCGGCTTCCTCTTCGTATTTTAATTCTAAAATCACTTGTTTTTCGACAAAAGGTTGTTGCTGAAAAGCACTCGAATGTAAAGGTGGATAAAATTGCAACTCCCAATCTACTGTAATCCTAAACTTCCCATCACTAGTTCCAAAATAACTACGTTGATAAGTATTGAGTAAAGTAGGTTTGAGAATTGAAAATTGAAAATTATAAATTGAAAATTGCGCATTGACTTTCTCTGTCAAATGTTGCAAATCAGCTAAACGAGTATCCGAAAAAGGCATAATTTCTTTTCGTCCCAATTCATTATGCTTGATTTTAACTTCAAAACGTGGACTAGTGATAGTTTGTAAGTCCTTTCCATACCAACGGAGTCGAAACTTTTTCCGTTGATTACTTCCCTCTATATTAGCCCGACAAGTTTGATAATCAGGCGTATCAAAATAAATGTTATTGACTTGTCGATTAGGAAATATTTTTCGGAACCCCGCAGGATGTAACCGCACAGCTTGTTCAACTGCAAATTTGGAAAGATGGGTTATTTGATATTTTCGTTCAAATCGCATACCTATAGAGCGCTGGATAAAAAATAATAATATCCGTGTCCCTTCAATAATCCGTGGTAGCAATCCATACCACGGATTATTGAAGGGACACGGATATTAGACGTTATGAAGTAATAATAATAATTTTTGTATGATCAATTTTTAAGTGGTCATCCTGTAATCATTCGCCAATAATTTCTTTGTCTATCAATTTCAATTTAGACCCTTTATCCAATAAGTATAATTGCTTTACTTTATCTGCACCATATCTTTTTACTTCAATCCTAGCAGGACCAAATTCAGGTTTTTTCTGGTAAGCCGCAAAACCTGTTTCGCAGTTGACCATATTCACCAAGTTGATTTTTAATAAAGATAAATCTTTGGCGGCGACGCCAATAATTGCCCCATTGATATACGTAGACGTTACATTTACGTGTGCATCTTCGCCCACGCTTATCCCTTTATCTCCTGCTCGATGAATGTCCATTCGTTTAATATTAATCACACTTCCAGAGAAATCTACCCCGTCGTTTCCAGTATCTTCAATGGATAAATTATCAATTAAGCCCTCACAAAAATCGGCATCAAATCCATCGGCAAAAGTGTTGGAAATTTTACAATCGTTTACAAAAAATAAGCTACGAATAGTATTTAAAGCATCCTCGCAATGATTGTTGGTAAAGGCACAATTTAAAAAGTCTACATCAGATTCATAGAAATTAACAGCACCAGTTAAATTCCAATCTTTTCTTTGCAGCGTATTCAAATTATCGAACTTTACAAAGTGTAAAATAGACTTTTCTTTTGCCCCCAAAACCGTAAATCCGTTCGCTGTTTGATCACTAGAAAAAATAAGAATCGGTTGCTCTGGCGTGCCGCTCATTTGAACGGGCGACTTACTAATAAAAGCAGCATTTTTAACTAAATCTAATTGACAACCTGGCTCAAATAAGACTTGATAATTTTCAGGGATAATAATGTCTTGATTTATCTGATATTGACCACTTTTAAAAATTACACTTTGTCCATCTACTTGATACAATTCATTTGTTTCAATCAGTTGATTATCAAATAATTGTTGTGCAACGGTTGCCGCAGAAGGCACTTGCCAATTAACGACCGAACTGGTATAGATTTCGGATAATCCTGCTACCCGATAGAAGACCGTTTTAACATCATAATTGGCTGAAATAGCCGTGAATTTATCGGCATAAAACTTAGGGGTCGAATAGATAAAAACAGGGTTAGCTAATTTATCTCGTAACTCTTTTTCATTCGTACCAAAACCAACCACTTCAATCGGTAAGGCATGGTGATTGGCGACCATTAAATTGAGTTGCCCCGCCTTTCCTTTCTCTGTTCGTACTTTTATATCATATTCCCCGTAAGGTCGAATTAATGCTTGTAATTTTTTGCCCCTTCGTTCCACTTTTAAAGAATCATAGCTGTATTTTTTAAATTCTTGTTGGATAAATTGCGCACGTTCGGCTATTTGTGGCTGATAATTAGCCATTGTTTTTTGCAAAAAATCAGCTTGAGAATAGGCATCTAAATAAGCGATGTATTTTCTAAAAAAATCCTTATCTGTAAACAAGTATTTATAATAATCGTGGGGATGTCGTTCAAAATTTATTTTATAGCCCACAAATGGTCCACCATGATAAGGCGTTGGTTGTTCCCCAAATCCATCATAGCCAATTGGTTCTAGTTTTGAAGTTATTGGATTATAATAAAATCGCACATTATGCCAACCGATACCATGATACGCTTCTAAGACATCTGCAATTGCCATATACTGTGCAAAACGGTCAATATCCACTAATTCAGCAGGTACTTTTTGTTTGAATTTTAATTGGTGTAAGAGGGTTTGGGCAGCTTGGAAATTTTTGGCTAATGTTGGATTCTCTTGGGTGCGCCCTTCTTTAAATGGTCGAATCTCGGCGGCATCATAAGCTGCATCTTCTCGACCCGTTAAATGATTCTTTTCGCCTAACTCATGTACTTGTCGCAGATGTCCTTGCCAAACCAAATCTTCGGTTAATTTAATAATTGGCCCTTCTCGACGTTTTTTATATTCGGCTAATTGTTTATCAAAATGTTCTTCATACGCATAGACACCTAAAGGTTTTTCGTTTAAATACAACTCAATGAAATCGTAACGAGGCGATAGAATATCTGCTTTTTCTAAAAATTGATGGAATAACCATTCATCTAAATAGGATCGAGTGGCAGGGTTTTGTACCGAAAAAGTCACCAATCTATTCCAAGCATAATCCGTTTTTGCTCGAATCCGAAAAGACCATTTTTGCCCTCGAAGATGGTCTAGCCAATCCCCTTTTAAGCGCAATTTTACAGGCAATGTTTTGTCCTCTTTGGTAGACGCAATTTCTCCTTTGACCCAATGCTCGTCCGTCGCAATTAGAATTCCTTCTTTAAAGGCTGCTTTCGTTTGTTGAATTAATTTATTTTTGGTTTGATCGGTGACTTGAATTTTTAGAATGTCTGGTTGGAAAGTACTCGTATTTTTGGTGTCGAAATTGCTGGACGTAGTTGCCGTAATGGTGTTTTTAATCTTTAGAACGTCTGGTTTTGAAGTCAATGCATCAAGACCTAGTATGGCTATTACGCCCATTAAAAGGATTGTCCAAAATGGAATTTTCCTTTTAGTACTGGTTGTATTTGTATTTGTATCAGATTTTTGTTGTATTAACATTCGTTAAAATTCCGATTTGCTAAATCTAGATCGAAATTCGTTAGTTAATTGGTGGTTTTGAAATCGGAAATTTGTAGGGGGCGATGCCTTGTGCTCGCCCTTTTGGGGTGTTTCGACCACACTTGGGCAACCACAAGGGACTGCCCCTACAAAAAAACAATAATCAGAAAACACCATTTATTTTCTGAATCTCAATACGGGTTTAGTAAATCTCTATATTGCTAAAAATAGGAAATGTAGATAACTCCTAAAAAACCTCTGGTTGCTCAATCATCGAAAATCGAGTCTGTCCAGATAGTCCTTGTAAGGCTTGACTTACCTTTTCCATCTGTTCTAAATGCTCTACTTTACACAAAAAAGACAAGTCCAAACCATCTACAGTATTATCCATACGCTTCAATTCGACTTGTGGTAAGATAGCTGTTAGTAATTTAGTAATCGCCTGTAAATCATTCGTATCCGTTTGAATATTGATAAACAAGCCATCTTTGGCATGGGCATTCAACGGCCCATTCATGCGTTTATGCGCCCATAAAATCAAGAGAATTAATGGAATAGCCACTAACCCCATGATAAATTGATTAGCACCCATCGCTAAACCTAAACCGATGGTCATAAACAAATAAGTCAACTCCTCTGGGTCTTTGATAGCCGCTCGAAAACGCACAATTGAGAGCGCACCAACTAATCCCAAAGACAAAGCCAAAGAAGACTTAACAATGGTAATAATCAACATGGTCACCAATGCCAACGGCAGAAAATTATTGGCAAAGCGTTTTCTATTAGAGACAGCTTCTCCAAAATTGATATAAAACCAACGAATTAAAGTAGCGAGCAAAGCGGTTAATAAAAAACCGAGAAAAAAGTCGGTTAGATTAATCGTGTTGGTAAATTGCTCTAAGTATTGTTCAAATTTTAGCATTAGTTCTTCGTAATCGCCAAACATTTATTTGGCTGATTTTTGAGTCAGCCAAATAAATTTGGCGACTACCTTAAAAAAATATTTTCCCATTATACCATTCCGTTTCAATGGTCGCATTATTCTTTTTATAAAACTTCATAGCAGGTTTATTCCAATCCAACACTTGCCATTTGAGTAATCTAGCACCTTGTCGTTTGGCTTCTTCCGCCAATTCATCCCATAATAATTGCCCAACACCAAAGCGTCGATATTCCTCATAGACCACAAAATCTTCCAAATATAACATTCGACCTTTCCAAGTGGAATAATTCATATAATAAAGCACCATGCCGATAACTTTACCATCCATTTCGGCGACATGTGCTTGGAAAATACCCGCAGCAAAATCATTTTGATAATCTTTAATGGTTGCAGTTACCTCCTGTTCTGCCTTTTCGTAAATCGCCAAAGACTTGACTAAGTTATAAATATCTGGTAAATCGTCAGCAGTTGCCTTTCGAATATTAATGGTCATTTTGCAATTATTAGATATTAATTTAAGATTCGGACAAAAATAGCCAACGAAAATTAAAAAATGATAAATACCTGACTAAATCGCCGTTAAATTATCCTTAAACTGTCATATAGTCAGAACTAAACGTTCTGGTATTTCGTTTGTATAGTATAAAAAGAGGTAAAGGATAAGCGAATTTGGTCATTTACTTTTTTAGGTTATAAAATTTGAGAAAGTACAAAACAAGCAGATATGAAAAAGCAATTTATGGTAGAGTTAGAATTACCAGAAGTATTTGATGAAAAACTCATTGCTTTAGTACCGAAACAAAGAAGTGCAGTCAATAGAATGTTAGCAAAAGGCAAGATAAAATCCTATTCTTTAGCAATGGATCGCTCCATGTTGTGGGCCATTTTTGTTGCAGAATCTGAGTTTGAAGTATTGGAATTGATTTCTGAATTCCCATTGGCAGATTATATGACGCCTTATATTACCGAATTGATGTTTACGAATACAGAAAATCAAGTCTTGCAGTTTTCTTTGAACTGATTGAGTCATTAGTTGAATAATCATTGGTTATTAGTAGGGTTTTACTAATTGCCAACAAAATATATTTATTGCCCATACGAACGGCTAATCTTTTGAGGAAGGTTAGCCGTTTGTTCATTTTTATAGGACAAATTCGTTTCTTAACATATGATTTATTGGATATAGCTATTTAAAACTATATCTTGCAGCCAACACCCAAATAAATATTTCCCCTACCCTTACTATTACAATATTCCATCCTGTTTATTACCACTTCTAATTATAGTCTAAATCACCATGATTTAGCTGCCCTACTTTTGCAATTTTTATAAACAAAAACATTTTAGATGAAAACTTCGACTGTGAACTTGACATGGAAACGTTTATGCGTACTATTTTCTTTTGTAACCCTTTTTTTTACTCAATTACTAGTAGCTGCACCTATTTTGAATTGTAATAATATAAATGTTACAATTTCTTGTACCACTCCACTTGATGAAACACCCAAGCCTTCTGTCACTTCAAATTGCGGAAGTGCTGCTGAAATCACCTTAACTTATGAAGATGATTTAAGTCGGTTAGATGCTTGTGGGCACTCAGGTATTATTATTCGGACATATACTGCTACGGATGCTTGTGGATTGATTTCGACTTGTGTCCAAACGATTACGATTGTTAATGAAGCACCAATTCTGAATTGTAATAACTTAAATGTAACAATTGAATGTGACGCACCAAGGAGAGAGAATGATTTGCCTAGACCTATTGTTTCGGATGATTGTTCAGATGCGAGTGAACTAACATTAACTTTTGTAGATAATGAATCCAACCTCAATATCAATAATTGTACGGGTTTTTTTACAAGAACTTGGACGGCAACTGATGCTTGTGGACTAACTTCTACTTGTGTCCAAACGATTAGTATTGTAAATGAATCTACGGTTGACAATCCATTATGCGAAAATATCCAGATTGAAGCAACCAATAATCAATTGTCCATCAATAATATTACGGCGCCTAATCCCATAGTCAAAGTATTCGACCCTAATTGGCAATTAATTTCTGAATGCTCAGGCGATTGTCTAGAAACGATAACTATTCCAAATCTAATTGCTGGTGAAACTTACCATACAGATATTCAATTTTATGATGAAAATTGGGGATTTATTTGCGAGGATAAGCAGGATATTGAAGTTATAGGGGGTGAAGAACCTTGTGATACGTCTATTTGTCAGGGGGATGTGATATTGCGAACGCAGGCGGAGGTAGATGCTTTTTGTGGGTGTGAGGTGATTGAAGGGGATGTTTTTCTTGGAGAGAAGGATGGAGGAGATTTACCAAATTCAGATATAATTAATTTGAATACTTTAAGAACAATCAAGGTTATCAAGGGGTCTTTGGTTATTGGACGAATTCTAATGGAAAATTTATCAGGGTTAGAAAACTTAAAAATAATAGGAACAACTTTAACTACTGTATTTAATCCTAATTTAAAAAACTTTGAAGGCTTAGATAATTTAATTGAAATAAATGATGATTTTGTTTCTATACAAAACTCTAAGTTAGAAAATTTTGTAGGATTAGATAAGCTAGAAAAAATTGACGATTATATTTATATAGAAAGTAATCAACTATTAACCTCTTTAAATGGATTTAATAACCTTACTACTATCAATAATTTCCAGTTGGAAAAATGCCCAAGTATAAAATCCTTAAAGGGACTTGATAATTTAGAAAAGACAACAGACTGGTTTATTGTTAAGCAAAATGAAGGAATAGAGAGCGTGGAAGGGATTGAAAAATTAGAAGAAACAGGAACAGATTTTGTTTTTGTAGAGAATCCTAACCTTATCTCAATTAGCGGATTAGAACGTTTTCAAAAGGTAGGTAGAGCCTTAGTTATGTTGAGAAATAGCAAGTTAGAGAATATTGATGGTTTAAGTAATGTGAAAATTGCACAGTTTTTAGAAATTCAAGAAAACCCTAACTTATCAAGTTGTTGTGCTATTAACCATTTAATAGATACTGATACGCAAAATGGTCAAGTAACAGATACCATAATAATAGCAAATAATTTACTTTTTTGTAATTCAATAGAAGAAATCTTAGAAAACTGCCAAATCCCACCCCCAACCTGCGAAAACATCCAAATTCTCACCGAAAACAATCAAATAATCATCCAAGGATTAACCGCCCCCAATGAAATCGTCAAAGTATTCGACAAAGATTTTAACATTGTTTACCAATGTGTAGCAAACTGTGAGGATACGCAAATGGCGGGTACTTTTCCAGTAGGAGATTATACCGTTGATTTACAATTATATGATGAGAATTGGGCATTGATCTGTGCGGAACAACGAGGGGTTACAGTAACTCAAGGAAACAGTAATCCTTGTAATGGGGCAGATTGCGAAACCATAGCACCTGTTTTGGCAAATGTTCCTGCTGATATGACGGTGGAATGTGATGATATTCCAAATGATCCGACCATTGTTACGGCAACGGATAATTGTGACGATAATGTAGATATAGACTTTGAAGAAGTAAGACAAAATGGAAATTGTGAAAACAACTATACCTTAACCCGAACTTGGACGGCTTTTGATGATTGTGGTAACTCCACTTCAAGGCGGCAAGTGATAACTATCATAGATTCGACAGACCCTATTTTAGCAAATGTTCCTGCTGATATGACGGTAGAATGTGATAAAATACCTGCTGAACCAATTAATATTACGGCAATTGATAATTGTGATAGCGATGTCACGATTGAATTTAATGAGGAAAGACATAATGGAAGTTGTCAAGATAACTATGTTTTAACTAGAATCTGGACAGCAATAGATAATTGTGGAAATTTGACCCAAGGCGTTCAAACTATCTCAGTAATAGATGATATGGCACCTGTTTTAAACAACGTACCTGCTGACTTGACCTTTAATGCAAGCGATGGTTTTGATACCACTTTTCCAATTACTACCGATAATTGTGCGGTGAATCCTACGCTAACGGTTGAAGAAGTAATCAATTCAACAGAAACAGAAATTGTCCGAACTTTTACCGCAACGGATAACTGTGGTAATACATCAACTGCTCAACAAATTATTACCATTATTCCAGGTGGAAATGACCTTTGTGAGGCAATAGAAATTACGACGACTAATGGAGCAATAAGCTTTAAAAATATTGATGCACCTAATAGCATCGTCAAAGTCTTTGATGCGAATTATCAAATTATTTTTGATTGTACGGCAACTTGTGAAAGTGAGTTAGTTGTACCAGTTGTGGGCGCAGGCATTTATCATACGGATGTGCAGTTTTATGATGAAAACTGGAATTTTATTTGTGAAGACAGGCAGGATATTGAAGTGGTTGTTGATGGCGAACCTTGTGATACTTTGATATGCCAAGGGGATGTAAATTTGCATACACAGGCGGAAATGGATGCTTTTTGTGGGTGTACCGTTATTGAAGGAAATCTAACCATTGGTGGGCCAAATTTAACAGAAAGTGACATAAATGACTTATCCAATTTAAAAAACCTAAAAAAAGTACACGGTGCATTAGGAATTTTGAGTACTAAAATCCCAAATTTTAATGGATTAAACCAATTAACTGCTATTGGTGGTATTCTCTATTTTCAAAGAAATCATCACGTCAAAAATTTTGAAGGACTAACAAGTTTAGAAAAAATAGGAGGTTCTTTCTATATAGATGCCAATAACTCTTTAGAAAGCTTAAATGGCTTAGACAAACTAGATTCGCTTGTAAACCTTTCTATAATGGGCAATAATAAATTGCAAAAACTAGAAGGGCTTAAGAATCTTAAGATGCTTAAGGGTCTTAGTATTTCAGCAGGTTCATTAATTAAAAACTTTGACTTACTTGAGCAAATCGAAAATACAATAATTTCAATATCGATTACAGGTAGTGATTATATAGAAAATTTAAATGGATTAGAGCGTTTTGATACTTTAGGTGGATTATTCCTAGGAGGAAACAGAATTTTAAATGATGTTTCAGCATTGAAAGACTTACAATATATTACAGGAAATTTATTAATAGAACAGAACAGACAACTTGAAAACTGTTGCATCATCAAACATTTATTATCAGGCGGAAATCGAGTAGGTGGTAGCACTAATTTTGGTGCTAATAAAGCAAGAAGCTCTTGTGATGACCCTATTCAGTTTGACCGTCAATGTCTAGAAACACTAACAGTTTGCGAATCAACTAGAATGGAAATAGAAAATGACTCACTCAGAATTTCAGGACTTATTGCCCCTATCGAAATCGTAAAAGTATTCGACAATAATTATTCTACAGTCTACGAATGCTTCGCCGATTGCGAAACAAACATTAACCTATCTGATTTAACAACAGGTATCTACCATATCAGTATTAATGCTTATGGCAATGAATGGCAACCGATCTGTGAAAAAGTAGAAACGGTACAAATTGAAGCTAATACCCAAGATAGAAATACGCAATTATTGCCAGCAGATTTTGCGCTATATCCAAACCCTGCAGAGTCAGAAACTTTTATTGATTTAAATAAATTAAAAGGTGAATCCGTCCAATTGACACTATTCAATCAATTTGGACAAAAAGTAAAGCAGCAAATAGTAGAAAAGGTAACGGCACAAAAAGAAAAGATGGATATAACTACTTTGCAAAATGGAGTTTATATTTTACAAATAAAGGCAGCTGGTAAACGACCAATTGCTAAAAAACTAATGGTTACTCGGTTGTATTAAGGCTATACTGAATCTCGTATCAGATAATTTTAAATTATCTGATACGTAATAAAAAATAGCATAAACATACAGTAAAAATAATAACTATCCGTGTTCCTTCAATAAGCTGTGGTAAAATAGACCATTTATTATTGAAGGGACACCCTTATTCAATCGTCACCAATTTCCCTTTTTTAAAAGAAGTCGTAAAAGCGGTAGCAGCTTTAGTAGCCTGCGTTGCATCGGATAATTTTAAACTAGGTTGCCGACCTTCCAAGATACAGTTAATAAAATCTTCCGTCATTAAGAAAAAAGCCTGTTCAAAACGATCCCAAAAAGTCTCTACACATTCTTGTCTGATGCCGTGTTGGTCATAAATCTCTACTCGATTCATAGCAGCAGGTCGACCGATTCGTAAAGTGCCATGTGTGCCGACCACTTCCGTATACGTATCATGCCCTTGCATGGCAGTTCGACTCGCATTGATAACAGCCATCGTATTATTTTCAAAAACACAAGTGGTCATCACATTATCTGCGTCACCTGCCGTAGCAAATGCAGGGTATTTATAAGCGCCACCAACCGACCAAACTGTTTTAATTTCAGACCCTAGAAACCAGCGAGCTAAATCAATATCATGGACATTAAAATCATGGAAAATTCCACCGCTTTTAGTGACGTATTGAATTTGCCATTCAGCAATCGTGTCCTTATCTACTGTCTGCGATCGCACCAAATAAGGCGTACCGATAGCACCTGCCTCTACTTTGTCCTTCGCATATTTGTAACTTGGGTCAAAACGCCGAACAAAGCCGACTACCGCTATTTGATTGGGATATTTAGCGGCTACTTGCTCTACTTTTTTACATGCTTCTACCGTAATAGCTAAAGGTTTTTCACTAAAGACATGCAATCCTGCTTTCAAACCTTTAATGATTTGTTCCGCATGCATATTGGTTGAACTAATAACAAAAACAGCATCGAGTGTTACTTCTTTTAGCATTAACTCATAATCAGAAAAGGTATTAATAATACCCAATTCTTTTTTAGCGAAAGCCAATTCTTCCTCATTAATACTGCAAGCTGCAACTAAGTCCACTTGAGGTATTTTATAATGCAAATTTTTAGCGTATGCTTTACCCATTCGCCCTAAACCGACGATGGCTACTTTTAGTTTTTTCATTGCTTTGCAACTTTAGATCACTTAATACTAATTGGTCTATTTTTCCTAACCGACTCATTCGCTGCGATGGCAATTTTAGTTGCCATTAAAGCATCCTGAACACTACCAATGATAGCTTGGTTATGCTTTATAGAATGAATAAAAACCTTCATTTCATTACAATAAGATTCAGTATATCTATCCATGAAAAAATTATAAGGCAAACCTCGGTGACTACCTTTTTTATCATAAATTTGCTGCGTATCAGCATAAGTATTCTCGATTTTACTCATACCTTTAGAGCCAAAAATTTCTAAGCGTTGGTCATACCCATAAACCGCTTGTCGGCTATTGTCAATAACCGCTAAACAACCATTCGCAAATTTTAAAGTAATTACCGCTGTATCAATATCTCCTGCTTTGCCAATTGCTTGATCCACTCGTACATCTGCTTTAGCAAATACTTCCACTACTTCACTACCCACGATAAATCGAGCCATATCAAAATCGTGAATCGTCATATCCATAAATAATCCGCCGGATACTTTTATAAATTTAATTGGTGGTGGCGCAGGGTCTCGACTGGTGATTTTCAGAATATGAGGATTCCCTATTTTTCCTGTACTAACTTGCTGTTGAACGGCTGCAAAATTAGGGTCAAATCGACGATTGAAACCTACTTGTAGTTTTACCTTTGCTTTGCTGACCATTTTGTGAATTCGCTCAATTTTTTTGACGGTCAATTCCAATGGCTTTTCACAAAAAATATGTTTGCCTGCTTTTGTTGCCGCTTTGATATGCGGTAAATGCGTATTGGTCGGTCCACATAGAATGACTGCCTCTATATCGGGGTGCTGAATAACTTTTAAGGAGTCTTGGTGAATTGCTTTGATGCCTAATTTTTTGGCAAAATCATAACCTGTATCGCTAGGTGTAGCAGCAGCAATAACCCTTGCTTCTGGAATTCGATAAACTAGATTTTCTAAATGAACTTTGCCTATTCTGCCTAAGCCGACAACGCCTACTTTTAGTGGATTCACGCAATTTAATTTTTTAACAATGGAATATTTAGAAAAGAGCGAAGATACTAAATGCCCTTGTTTTTACGGTTATAAGGTTAGACCTTTTTAAAATGAGACCATGCGACTTTTAACTATCCTTAAAAAAATCAGTTACTTTATCCTTTTGACTATCCTTACACAAGTAGGTGGACTCATTTATTTGTTCTACCAACCGTTGAGTCATCCTATTAAAAAAAGATGGAATGGCGGGAAACAAATCATGGCTAGAATTGGTGTATTTTCCTTACTCTATCTGAGTACCACTTTTATCTTAGTACCGCCCATAGCCAAACATTTTGGGAGAGTTCCGATGCCTTCCTTTGCGACCAACAAGGCACCTGTTAAGCCATTGATCATATTTACGTGTCTACTTAATCGACATTATGTGAATCCTGTTTTAAAAGAACAAATAACGAATACTGCTAAGACTTTAGTCAAAGAATTTCCTACTATTCAGATAGTTTATTTAGATGCCAATTTCCCATTTTGGAATGATTTTCCATTACTTCCACATTTAAGTCATAATGATGGAAATAAATTGGATTTGGCTTTTACATACAAACATAGAATAACTGGGAAAATAGTGAATGGAAGCCCCTCTTTCTCAGGTTATGGCGTTTATGAAGCACCTCGAAAAGGAGCGTTAAGTCAACCCGACATTTGTAGAAAAAAAGGATATTGGCAATATAGTTTTTTAGAAAAGATAACTCCGCAATGGTCAAAGGAAAAGATAGTAGTAGACGAACAACGTACTAAACGATTGATAGAATTATTAGCTAAAAATAAGCGTATTAAAAAGATATTTATAGAACCTCATTTGAAAAAACGGTGGAGATTAGAGCGCTATAGCAAAATACGTTATCATGGCTGCCATGCAGTAAGACATGATGACCATATTCACATCCAATTATAAATTTCAATAGAAGTACAAAGGTTTAAAGGCATAACATCTTTCCTACTGCCTACTACCTACTGCTACCGCCTTCCGAACACTCCCATGTTCCAACAAAAGTGACTTAGCAGTTTCATAATCTAGATGGGTTAAATTATTCATCACCATCTTCGTTCCTCTATCTACTAATTTATTATTACTCAATTGCATGTCGACCATCCGATTATCAACGACTCTACCCAATTGAATCATGACGCTTGTGGAAATCATATTCAAGACTAATTTTTGAGCGGTGCCTGATTTCATTCTAGTACTGCCCGTCACAAATTCAGGTCCGACGATGACTTCAATAGGAAAGTCGGAATTAGCGGCCATCGGAGAATTAGGGTTACAAGTAATACAACCTGTTGTGATGCCTTGTTTTTGGCAAGCCGCCAATCCTCTAACTACATAAGGCGTGGTACCAGAAGCAGCAATACCAACTACCGTATCTTGTGTATTAATGTGATATGCTTGAAGGTCTTTCCAAGCCAAATCCACATCATCTTCGGCAAATTCTACCGCTTTTCGGATGGCACTATCTCCACCAGCGATTATTCCAATGACCCAATCGTCCGTTACCCCAAAAGTTGGCGGACATTCAGAAGCATCGACGACGCCCAAACGACCGCTTGTACCCGCGCCAATATAGAATAATCGACCGCCATCTTTCATTTTAGGGACAATCGACTTGACCAATACTTCAATTTGAGGAATTGCTTTTTCTACCGCAAAAGCAACCGTTTTATCTTCTTGATTAATATTGGTCAATAATTCAGTTATCGACATTTTTTCTAAGTGGCGGTGATTGGATGGGCTTTCAGTTATTCTAGTCATATTAAATTTAATCATTTATTCATTTACTTCATTTACTTCATTTACTCATTTTCACACCCCAAACTGCGTCAAATGATGGTCTAGATGTTTAGCAAAAAGGACATTCCATTCGGTAGCGGTCAATGCACCAAAAGATGGGGATTCTAAGCCTTCAAAATGAGTAGTACCCAAGTCATAAGATTTTTGCAAATACTCTACTAACCGCTTTTTTTCCTGTTCAAAATCTTTTGTTTGTCCAGTCATCACAAATTGAGGCGCTGTTCTACCATTTTTAGGATAAGGCTTGAGGCCACAAACAGTTGGCTTGACAAAACTCTTAAGCATAAACCGCATGAAGAAATTGGCTTTAGGATGAATGTCTTCATGTGCCATTTCATAAGCGACATTTACATGTGCTAGCATTTGAGCGACATTCATTTTTCCCCATTCTGGTGTTGAATTAGGTGTTAATTGATTAATTCGGTCAATCATTGTTTGTAAGTCAGCAGCATTGAACAGATTTCTCATTATTATCAAATTGAAAGTTAGGTGAATAGCACAAAGGTAAGCAGTCTAGTAAAAATAAAAAAGAAGCCTCCCGTTAGAGAGACTTCTCGCCTTAAATGAACTCCTTATGTAAAAGGAATTTATAACGTGTTTATGTTTTTAATCCGACTGAAAGGTTAGTTTTAATAACTATTATTTTGACTATTATTAACCGAAAAGTAACAGAATATATTAGCTTTTTGAATTAATATTTTGTTAAGACATAATCAAGAATACTCAATCAGAATTAAATTTGTTTCTATCCTCTAATTCTTGACCTTTTAACTCCAAGGAAGCTGAAAATTTGAAATTGAAAATTTTCCTTAGTACCTTTCCCCTATGGATGAAATCCACGGATACATAGAACGGATCACTTTCCAGAATGCGGACAACGGGTATACAGTTGCTCGCTTAAAAGAAGGAGGGAAGAAAGACCTAACGACGGTAGTTGGGACGTTAACTTCTGTACAAGTAGGCGAATCTGTGCGGTGCAAAGGATTTTGGAAAAATGATATTAACTATGGTTTTCAATTTATTGTAAAAGAATATGAAGTAGAGCGTCCTTCTTCCGAAAAAGGCATTAAAAAGTATTTAAGTTCGGGTTTAATTAAGGGCATTGGACCAGCCTTTGCTGAACGAATTGTAGATTATTATAAATTAGAAACACTAGACGTCATTGATGCCAATCCAGAAAATTTGCTAGCAATCAATGGAATCGGTGCAAAAAGAGTAGAGCGGATAAAAAGCTGTTGGGCAGAACAAAAAGCCATCCGAGAAGTCATGGTTTTCTTGCAGAGTTTTGGAGTTAGCCCAACTTATGCTAAAAAAGTATTTAAAACCTATGGGAACAAAAGTATTGAAACGGTTCAGACCAATCCGTATCAACTAGCCCGAGATATTTGGGGTATCGGTTTTAAAACCGCTGACCAAACGGCTCGACAAATGGGCATCCAGATGGCAGCAGATATACGGATAGATTCAGGCGTAGAATACGTTTTATCAGAGCTATCCAATGAAGGGCATACCTGTTATCCTGTCGATAAATTTTTAGAAAAAGCCCAAGAATTATTAACCGTTGAAGCAAATTTAATTGATGCTAGATTGGAAGCTATTTTAGCAGAAGATAGAATTGTGATCGCAAGTTTAGAAGTGGAAAATAAACCAACGATGTGTATTTGGCTAAAATTATTTCACGTTTGTGAAAGAGGGATAGTAAAAGAATGGAAACGTTTGCACAAAGGAAAATCATTACTCCGAAAAATAGCCCCTGATAAAGCAATTATGTGGGCACAAGGTCAATTAAAAATAGAACTCGCTCCGAATCAAAAAACAGCCGTTGCCCAAAGTTTATCGGAGAAAATTCAAATTATTACAGGCGGTCCAGGAACTGGAAAAAGCACAATTACCAAAGTTATTTTATTAATCACCCAACAACTCTCCAAAAAGATATTATTGGCTGCCCCAACTGGACGTGCCGCCAAACGGCTTTCGGAAATTACCAAGATGGAAGCCTCCACGATTCATAGTTTATTAGAATTTGATTTTGGTATTAATGGTTTTCGCAGAAATCTAGAAAATCCGTTGGATTGTGATTTACTGATAGTGGACGAAGCGAGTATGATTGATACGGTATTGATGTATAGTTTATTAAAATCGATTCCGAGCCACGCCCGTTTAATTTTAGTAGGCGACATTGACCAATTGCCAAGTGTTGGGGCGGGCAACGTGCTACAAGATTTGATTGCTTCTGAAAAAATTCCAGTCACTCGATTGACCGATATTTTTCGACAGGCGGCAAATTCTAAAATCATTATCAATGCCCATAAAATTAATGCAGGGCAATTTCCAAATATTAAAACGGAGCTTGATGCAGATTTTTTCTTTATTGAAAAAGAATTGCCAGAGCAGATTGTTGAATTGATCCCCACTTTGGTCAAAAATCGTTTACCGAAAAAATATGGTTTAAATAGCTTTGATGATATTCAAGTTTTAAGTCCGATGAATAGAGGAATTATCGGCACTCGAAACCTCAATCAAGTTTTACAAAAGGAACTCAATCCATCTAAAGACCCTTTAATCAAAATGGGCAGAACTTTTCATTTGCACGATAAAGTGATGCAGCTGAAAAATAATTATGACAAAGAAGTTTTCAACGGAGATGTTGGTCGCATCCAAAAAATAGACCGCATCGAACAAGAATTGTACGTAGATTTTGAAGGAAAACTAGTCAATTATGACTTTTCAGATATTGACCAATTGATGCTTGCCTATGCGGTGTCGGTACACAAATACCAAGGCAGCGAATGCCCCTGTATCATCATGCCTATGCACACGACTCATTACATGATGCTTTTTCGAAACATGCTCTACACAGGCATGACAAGGGGGAAACGATTGGTGATTATTATTGGGACGAAGAAGGCGCTTTCTATGGCTATTCGGAATAATAAGGTGGCTAAGCGGTATTCGGGATTAGAGCAAGCATTCAGTTAACTGACGCTTACTTAGTAATAACAGAAAATCCATCAAACTGATATTCCTTCGCCCCATCCGTTTCGGCATATTTAGCCTTCCCACTTTTGATTTGCTGAAAAGCAATGGCCATTTTCTTCAAATAATCGCTACTTGCCCAAGGGATATTATGAGACGGCAAAATATGATCCACATCTACTATTAATTTAGCTAAGTAATTGGCGCTTTCCACATATTGATCCACATCAGATTCATCAAAATGAGCATATAGCGGAGCTGGATAAAAAGTATCTCCTGTAAATAATAAACGGTTCGTTCGATCTAATAGACAAAGGGCGTCTGGGGCATGTCCTGGCGTATGTAAGATTTCTAGGGTCAATCCACCTAAGTCAATTTGGTCTTGATGCGCAATGGTCTTCGTAATTTGGAAAGGCTTTAATTCATAAGTATCATTGGAAAAACCAGCAGGTGTTGGTTTCCAGATCCAATCGCCTGTAATAAATTCTTTAGCGACTTCATGCGGTCTACCCCCTGCATTTTTCTTTGTAAAATCAGTCGCCACCCCATAAATGGTATCGAATTGATAATTTCCGCCTACATGGTCATAATGTGTATGGGAATTCAAGACGATTAAGGGTAAATCGGTCAATTGATCAACGATTTGCTTAATATCTCCAATTCCTGTTCCTGTATCCCATAATACCGCTTTCTCTTTTCCCGTAATCAAATAAGAAATAACTTCTTCAAATTGACCTGGTTCATAGATGGCGATGATATTTGGCGTGATTTGATAGACTTCAAACCACTTACTATTGATTTGAATTTGAGGAAAGGCTTTCCATTCAGGACGAGGGAGTTTGTCCCACCAGTTTTCTTTATTAGCGCCTCGATTTTCTACTTTTTCGGCATTATTTCTTTCTTCGTTAGTGGTCGTTTGGCAACTAAAAATGATGGTTACGGCAAGTAATAATAAAAGGAAATACTTTTGCATATTGAGTTATTTTAGCCCAAATTTAGTTCTAAAAACTAAATATTTTTTAGATTCAATGGATGGTTGACATTCAGTCAACCTGTTATTCCTTTAATCATGAATATTTTAGGTTGACTGAATGTCAACCATCCTTTAGCAAGATAAGATAACCAAATTAAATAACCGTCTTAAATGTCCCAGGTAAAGAAATCTCCAAAAATTCCAAATCAGAAGAACAATGAGTCATCCGATTTTTTCTATCAGGTGGCATCACAAAAGCATCTCCCGATTTTAAAATATGCTTGCTTTCGTCTACAACTTCCAATTCAAGGCTTCCTTCTAATATAAAAGTAAATAAAATATCGGTGGTGTGACTAGCCCAATTTGTTGGGGTATTAACAGCTTTGGGGCGCACAATTTTTACATCTGCCAAGCCATTAGTTGCCTCATTAATCCCTGTAAATCGAGCTTCAAAACCGTCCATACGCCAAGGTTGCCAAACGGCGTTTTTTAACTGATGATGACAAAAGGTTTGTCCACTAAAAACTCTATTTCGATTAATCTTTTTGTTTGGTAATTCCAAGTCGTGGTCAATCGTCGTCATATGTTCCGCAGGCACGCCAATTTCTATGACTTGCAGGTTATCAGAAGCTTCCAGTACTTGGTGTCGAATTTCTGGTGGTTGCGTCACACAATCGCCTGCCCTTAAAATAAAGGGTGAGCCTTGGTCTTCATATACCAGTTTCACCCAACCTTGATAACAATAAATCAATTGAAAACCAATCGTATGATAATGCACCATATCAGGTACAGGGCCTCCATTCGGAATGTGAATATGCGAAGCAATAATACTACCTCCCAGACGATCTGGAATCAAATCTCGATACATCATGCCCGCTCGACCAACTACCCAAGGTTCGCCACCTGTTAATCGTTTTGTCTCAAACTTGTGTTGGGTTTTCGGGCGTTCTAATTGATAAGTTTTGGGATGTAATTCTATTTGTGTGCCGTTGGGGGCAATTAAGATATTTTGGGTAATGGAAAATTGTTCGGGTTCATCAGTTAATATCCGAATATGGCTGGCAGGAACTTGCATATTTCGATCTATTCTAATTTCCAATCCATGTCCAGACATCACCGCTACTTGTGGGTCGTCCGCTGGAAAAATTTGGTCAAGCCTAAAGCCTATTTTTTGGAAGAAATTCATTTCTTCGGTGAGGTCTTTTGTGGGGAGGAGGAGTTGGGCTTGGTTTTTTTGCATTTGTTTGAGTTTAATATGGGGATTAAATTGAATGATTCCTTTCTGTAGCCACATTAATATGCAGTTACTTTTCGTTCTCTAAGAATGTATGATAATTTCAATAAAGTTAACATACGTAAAATTTCTGACAAATACAGAAAATATGCACTATGAGTAATAATTTAAAATGATATTTCGATTTACAGGCAATACTAAAGGTTTTGATATTTTACCCCTTCCTAATGGCTACCTTTAGCAAATGTTTCTCTATTTGCCAACTGGAATAATTTTGAATTTCAATTTGGGTAAGGAATTTATTAAAAACGAGTTATCGTAGTTATACAGACCGTCTTCGTTATTTTGCCGATGGTCTTGGACGTAATTTTCAGGCTGGATTGACCTATAAATTTTAATCTAACGATATAGATTCTATGTTAATGACATGAAGAAATCTCTAATGTTTTTGCAACACTATTGCATTATTAAAAGAATGTTTACTACACTTGTGGGGTGAAGAATACTATTATTCCGTCTTCAACGTCTCCGCAGGATTCATCATAGCCACTTTTAACGTATGAAAACTCACCGTCAAAAATGCCACCAATAAAGCTATAATTAAGGATAAAGCAAAAACATCATAGCTATTATCAATCCGATAAGCAAAATTAGCCAAACCAATATTCGTAGCGTACCAGCCTACAGGAATTGCAATAATTACCGCTATTAAAACCAATTTGGTAAAATCTTTTGATAGTAAAAAAACAATATTGGTGGTCGATGCTCCAAGTGTTTTACGAATGCCGATTTCTTTCACTCTTTGCGCAGTCATAAAGGCTGCCAAACCAAATAAACCTAGACAGGCAATGAGGATAGCTAAAAAGGAAGTGAAATTTAAGACCTGCCCTAATTGTTGTTCATAATTATATTGCTCTTTAAATGCTTCGTCCAAAAAGTTATAAGAAAAATCAGCGTCAGGGGCAAATTCTTTGGCTTTCGCTTCGACTGCTTGAATACCGCCTGCCAAATCATCTCGCTTTAATTTGACTGATAAAAAACTATATTCCTCTAATAAAATGATAGCCATTGGATTGACCTCTTCCACTAAGGATTCAAAATGAAAGTCTTTGACGACTCCAATTACTGTTGCTATCCAATCTTTCGCATTGGGGTCTCGGACAATTTGCTTACCGATGGCTTCTTCTGCCGTCCAACCTAATTGTCTTAAAGCAGATTCATTGAGAATGGTCGTAACTTGCCCAGGTTCTCCTTCCTCAAAAATGCCTTGGTCAGAAACAATGTCTTCGGAGAAATTCCGCCCTGCGATTATTTGTAAGTCAAATAATTCTATAAAATTATAATCAGCAAAACATTCTCCTAATCCGAAACCTGAACTAGCATCCGCATCTTTAGCGGCATACAAATCTCCTCCACCTCCTTGTCCTGGTACCGCAGAAGACATCGTGACATCTGCCACCGCAGGCGATTGTAATAATTCTGCTTTGATGGCTTCGTATTTTCGGGCAAAAGAACGTGCGGTATTCGGTGGTACTACTAACACTCTGTCTTGGTCAAATCCTAAATCATAGGATTTCATAAAGTTTAATTGCTTATGCAAAGTCAGGGTAAAAATGATTAAAAAGGCAGAAATTAAGAATTGAAAAACGACCAATCCCTTTCTGACCAAAGTGCCCGATTGGGTTTTCGTAAACGTTCCTTTTAATACTTTTACGGGTTTAAACTTAGATAAGAAAAAGGCAGGGTAACTGCCTGCTAAAACGCCAACTTAGCCACCAATGGCCAATAATAGTAGGAGAAATGGTAATTCTTCTGAGAGGGTAATCGCAAATCTTTTATCTAAATAGTCATAAAGCATAGGCAAACTATAACGAGCTAATCCGATGGCAAAAAACAAGGCCAATAAGGTAATAATCAGCGATTCACCTAGAAATTGGGTCACTAGTTGGGCCCGACCTGCACCGACGACTTTTCTTAAGCCGACCTCTTTTGCTCTTGTAATAGCCCTAGCAGTTGATAAATTCATGAAATTAATACAAGCAATAAAGAGAATGAATAAAGCCAATAAAGAGAAACCATAAATATAAATTTTATCGCCTACGGGTTGCAGCTGTGCATTAATGTTTCCTCCCAAATAAATCTCATTGATTCTTTGTAAATATGGCTGATAAACATATCCCCTCGATTTGGTAGCATCTCCAACATAACGATCTTGAAAATCGGTAAATTTTTCTTCTACTGATTTAGGGTCAGTTCCATCTTTTAATTGAAGGTATGTATAGGCGACCGTACCTCTCCAAAACCAATTTCGTTCTTCGCCACTTCCATTAATATCCAAGCCATAAATATCACTCAAATGCGCAGAAGGCAGTAAAAAATCAAAGGTAAAATGCGATTGGCGAGGTACGTTTTCTATAACTGCTTTTACGGTATAATCGTAAGTTTCTGTTCTAAAATTCCCATCATTATCTCGTTGCCTCGGGTCTAAGGTTATCGTTTGCCCAACTGCATTTTCCGTATTAAAATACTTATAAGCCATGTCCTTGGTCAACACCACTCCATTTTTTTCTACTAAGGCCGTAGCTGCATCTCCATGCAAGATTTTCCAATTGAATAAATCAAAAGTAGAAGGGTCGGCATACAAGATATTAGTTTCCCCAAAAACTTTATCATTGGCGCTGAATCGCCAAGGATTGCTTGGACTCACCAATCTAACAAAACGGGCGTACTCCTCTATTTCAGGATAATCTCTCTTTAAAGCAGATCCCCATAAGATGGGTGAAGTTGCTAAATCTTGACTCCCCCCAGAAGATAATACCGTACTATTTATGGATACTCGATAAAGATTATTGGCATTTTTGTGATAATTATCATAGCCTAATTCGTCTTTTACGTAGAATAAAACGGCAATACAACAGGCTAAGCCAATAGCCAAACCTGTAATATTAATCAAGGAATAGAGTCGTTGTTTCCAAAGGTGTCGAGTAGCAATTTTAAAATAATGTTGAAACATAGTCAGGTGATGTTTAAGGTTCGGTGATATAACTTTTTTGCCTAAAAAATAAGGTCGGATATAGCGGATAGTATTACCCAGAAAACGACGGTTTGCTTTTGTTATTCCGTAGAATTCCACCTCTTCTTGGAAGAGTTCATACAAGTCTCCTTCTATTTCTTCTAAGAAATTGTCGGCGCAAAACCAGCGCAATAAGCGTAGAATGCGTTCGGGAGGATCATAGTATATTGGGTCTTTTTTCAAATATTTATAGTTGGGTGATTTTTTATGAGTTTGTTTTATTGTTATGATTATTTGATTGTTGGGCATTAAGTAGTCTTAACGATTACCGCAATAGTAATCGAGCCCAATTCCTCCAAAATCAAACCACTTATTAACCGATATATTCAGTCTCTTGACTTAATTCATCAAATATTAGTGTTTATGCTGAAATTATTCGTATTGTAGTCCCTTTGCCGAATAAATTCTATTATCCTAAAAAGACCAATCAACCTGAAAACTCCCAGGCGCAATATTGCCCCATAATTTCTGTCGTAAAGCATAAGAATTTTGTAAAGCCTGCTGTCCTTTCATCGTGACCGCATATATTTTTTTGCGCTTCCCTCCCCGCTTAGCAGAACGTTCTCCAAATTCAGCAGATAAAAAATCTTTATCCGCTAGTCGATTACAAGCTGCATGAACCGCACTAATGGTTATCGTTCGACCAGTTTGTTCTTCTAATTCTTTTTTGATGGCTAAACCATAAGCTTCTTGTTGTAATGCTGCAATAACTAATAATACAATTTCTTCAAACTCTCCTAAATGAGTACCTTTCATGGTTGATTTGGTTTGGTGTAAACACTTTGATTAACTGAGTATACACTTTATTTATCCATAAATGTAGATAAAATAAAAAGAGGACGCAAGTTTTTGACAAATTATATTATCTATAAATGTAGATTTAATGAATTCGGGTTACGAGTTGCGGGTTACGGGTTGTATACAATTACCCTAAGTCTTAGAAAATTATTGAATATTCCCTCCTACCGACAAACCACTAGGCACCTCCACAGGAACGGTCTTATCAAAATCCGTATCATTCAAAGTATTCAAAAAAGAGATAATCGGCGCCATCTCTCTAACCCGTAATTTTAGTTCCTTCACCAAAGGGTCAAATTGTTGAGGGGCGACCGCAGGATTTTGAGGTTTGCCAAAAGAAATGTCTTCGTAAAATTCTAGGACTCTCTGTAAGTTGGGCATCGTGCCATTGTGCATATAAGGCGCTGTAAATCGGAGGTTGCGAAGAGAAGGCGTTCTAAAGCCAAAGGTTTCTTTAAAACCTTTATCTACTTCGCTTAATTTAGGATTTTCGGGTACGCCTAAAACGTGGATTTTATAATCAGAAAACATCGGTCCGTTATGGCAATTGGCGCATCCTACGCTTTTAAATAGTTCAAAACCGTCTTTTTCGGATAGAGAAATGGCTGATTCATCGCCCCGCATATATTGGTCAAACCTTGAATTATTGGTCAATAAGGTTCTTTCAAAAGCGGCGATGGCTTTGCCAATATTATCAATGGAGATAGGCTTATTTTGCTTAAATACTTCTGCAAAAAGAGATTGATACTCAGGAACGGCGGATAAACGATTAACAACTTCTTCCAATATTTCCGTTTCAGCATAATGCAGCCCTCTCATTTCTTCCATTGCTTTGATGGGTTCAATAGCTTGTAATTCTAAACTTTTTGTACGCAAATCCCAGAACATAGGAGCTTCAGTAGGATTATAGCTATTAGAAATATCAATCCCATTAAAAGCAGTATTTAGAATGGTATGGGCATTTTTTTTGACAAAAGGAATGGCATTAGGTTGATTGAATATTCGTTTACTAGCGAATCCAACGCCATTTACGCCGATAGATAAATCTCGATATTCTGCCCAACCGTTCGTTGGATGGTGGCAAGTGGCACAAGCAACGTCTTTATCTCCTGATAAAATGGGGTCAAAAAAGAGAAGTCTTCCTAATTCTATTTTTTCTTTTGACAATCGATTATTTGCTGGTGATTTTACTTTTTTAGGCAGCGCACTAACTTGACTTAAGGCAGCTAATTGTCTTCTCTTTTTATGTTTGGCTGCTCTGTGTTCGGCGTCAGTAGTACAATTCCCTAATAATAGGAGCAATGAAAAGATGGGAATGAAGTACTTTTTTGCCATGCTTCAAAAATAAGATTTCTTGTGCAGATTAAAACATTAAGATAGAGAATTAAAATCATTTACTTTTTTACCAAAAAACCTTTTTCGAGCTTCAAGGATAGATATATTGCTATTTTTAATGGCCCAAGCAACATTAAATAATCCAGTTAAACTAGACATAACAAGCTTTCTTGTTGGGTCACTAGGTAAACAAAAAAAATCAGCTTTTTCTCCAGTAATGTTTCCTTTTCCATTATTAGTTAATGTTACCAAAATAAGCGTTTTGGCATCAACTCCAGACATGCCTTCTTCTGTATCCCATCTCCACCTTTCGTTATCTGTTGCTCCAACGCTAATATCACGTTTATCCATCCAGATGTAATTAATAATGAGATGTGTTATTTGTTTTTCCATATTTGAGCTATTATTTAAGTCATTTATTCTACAATCAATTCATATTTCTGCTCAATGACAGGACGATCAAAAGTAGTCGTAGAAGGCACATCTTCCACCCATTTAAACCCAAATTTTTTATACAATCCCGCAGCAGCTAATTGCTCAGTAGTTGTCCATAAGTAACAAGATTTATAGCCTTTTTCTTTTAAAAAAGCCATAAATAATTCCATTAACTTTCTGCCTAGACCAATCCCTCGGTAATTTTTATGCATAAAAAAATAACGCAATTGCGCCGCTTCTTCTCGTTCCATTAAGGATAAAAAGCCGATACGCTTGCCTTCGTGTTCACAGATCCATACCCTACTTTTTTCTGGCGTATAGACTTCAAAAAATTCAGCAACTCCTTTGATAACATAGTAGTCAAAAGTTTTACCGTAGTTATATTCTTTCTGGTATAAATCGCTGTGAGATTGGATGACAAAAGGCAGGTCGCCTGCTTTTAGTTCTGTACGAATCGTAATATCTTTTAAAGTAATGGTTGTCTTTTCCTTCGGCTCGCCGCCCAAAATAGTTTGTACTTTTTGTAAATGATAAAGCAATTCCATTTTATCTATAGCAGATAAATGTTGAGTATGTGTTTGAATTTGTTGTTCAGAAGCTAGCGTCAAAGTCTTTAATACAGCTCGCCCTTTTTGGCTTAAGGTTAAATTTTGGCTACGCTTATCTTTTTTAGAAGGAACTTTGATAACCCACTCTTGTTTTTCAAATTTTTTTAAAATTCTGCTTAAATACCCTTTATCTATTTTCAACGAAATAACTAATTGGGACGCAGCAATCGGATCAGGTTGATTTAATTCATAGAAAATTCGACACTCTGAAAGTGAAAAATTTGGTAGGTAATGATTGTCTACCAACCCAAGAAAGCTAGTATAGAATCTATTAAAAGCTCTAATTTGTTGTATCTGTGTCATCTGTTTTTTGAGCAAAAATATTTAATTTAGTTGACAAAAGCAACTAAATTAAATCACTTGCTTAAATCCCTCTGCCCATCGCATAAAATTCATCATTTGGGCGAATATTAGCTAGATTAGCGAGTCGGTTTGACATGGCAAAAAAGGCGGAAATAGCGCCAATATGCCAAATATCTTCTTCGGAGAAATTATAATCTTTTAAACGATTGATGTCGGCATCACAATTAGAAGAGATGGAAAATAATCTTCCAGGAACTAGAGCAAAAGTTATAGTTAAATCGGTTAGACAAGATTGGAATGAATTAAAAAATAGTAGTCTTCCTCCTAATTCAAGTTCAGGTTTACTATCTTAGTAGAAACTAAAATTGGTTTATATCATCCGAAGATTGCATCATCGGATGATATAAACTAAATAAACACTTACTAAAATTCACCAGCTAATAATACTCGTTGAAATCCTTTCATAATGTCCTTCGCCACTTCATATGTATTCGTCCGAATAACGAAGGAATAATTTCCTTCTGGTAAATTGCTAATATTCAATTGCTTATTTAAACTGCCATACGATTTAAAAGAATCACTAAATACGACTGCTCCATCTTGATCTTCTAAAGTAATGGAGATGGCCTCTTTTTCAAAATGCAGCATATTAATAGCAATTAAATCCGACTTAACAATAATTGCTGGTTTAAAGATTTCTTTTTGTACAGCTTTATCAATGGTTAAAAAACGACGGTGAATAATGACTGGCTGAATCGTTAATTTTCGATCATTCTCTACAACAAGATTATAACTCCCTTCTGGCAAATTTTCTAAATTATACATTCTACCAAATGCTACTTGATTTACTACTGTTTCTTCAATCAAAGTAATGCCATTCGCATCTTTTAATTGAATGGAATGTATTTGATTTTGTAAGTTTTCAAGCTTTACCGAAAAAGCTTTTAGATACTCGTATTTATAGGTAATTTGTAGGTTGGTTTCCGCTTGAAGTTGGTTGGTAAAGGTGGTTAAGCATAAAATAATTGCCCACCAAATGTTGAATGCTTTCATAATTAACAATTTTTAAAATAAAAATGGATGATTTGCGTATTGGTTTTTCGCACTTAACACAGCACAAAGATAGCTCTATTTGGAATTCGATACTCCTAGCAAATTAGCCAATAATTATGCTATATTAACTCTATCTACTCAACAAAGGTTCATTCAAGTTAATTTAGTGTAAAATCAAGGTAAAATGATTGATTTTATACGGTCATTAAAACGATAGACCGTATAAAATATGGTTTAAATCTATGCCCTAATTTTACTAAATTCTCTCCAGCTTCCTTATTTTGAGCAAAAATTAACATCATGAAGCGAATAATCTATTTCCTTTGGCTATGCTTATTAATTATAGCTAGTTGTCAATCAGAAAAAAACTCTAATTTAATCATTACCGAAGTCGGTGAATGGAAAACCATTTTTAATGGCAAAAACCTGGATGGCTGGGAAACCATGGGAAAATTAGCCACCGACATTAAAGAAAGTACTTTACACATTCATGCAACCGATCCCAATAATAATGCTTGGGTGTTTACAAAGAAGACTTATCGAAATTTCAAACTAGAAGTAGAATTTTTAATGGCAGATTCATCTGCAAATAGCGGGTTGTTATTTCGTTTTGATCCAACTTTGGAAGGTATTCCAAACAAGTTAGCCTATGAAGCCAATATTGATTGGCGCATCAACCACCAAAATGTAATGGGTACGCTAGAAAATGCAGCGAGGGCAAGTACAATTCCAAAAGTAGACATTAAAAATTGGCAAAAATTACGAATTGAAGCTAGGTATGATTATCTACAAGTCTATTTTAATGACCAATTAATTTGTGAAACCCATAATCGGCGAGCAACGGAAGGAAGAATTGCTTTACAAGTACCTATTAGTCAGGGAGATGATATTGCTTTCAGGAATATTCGAGTACAACAGTTGCCCGATAATGAACCTTTAGGCGTTGCTTTAGAAGCCAAGTATAGAAATAATCCCAAACCTTTACAACCTCTATTTGCCAATCAATCATTGGACGGTTGGCATTCTACAGGCACAGGAACTTGGGATTTTAACGAAGAGGTACTACATGGTTATTCTGGTACAAATCACAGTTATTTGATAAGTGATAAAACTTATAAAAATTTCTACCTAAAATGTAGTTTTAAAATAAAAAAAGAAGGCAATAGTGGCATTTTTATCCGCCAACATCCCGATAGTACTTCCATTACGCCATTAGAAGCGATAGAGTGTAATATTTATGATCATAATGGTTTTTCTCATGCTTATTCTACAGGCTCTATCGTTACCCATGCTCGTGCCTTTTCAAATTTAATCAACTACGAAAACTGGAATGAGATGGAAATATTTGCCAAAGATGACCATGTTATACTAACTGTTAATGGCAAAAAATCCGCCGAAACTTATTTGCCCAGAAAATTTAATAGAACAGGTACTATTTGTTTACAAGCAGGCACAAAAGTCTTCTCCGATAATGGTCCTTCTGATATTTATTTTAAAGACCTGATGATTCGATCTATGGATTAATATAGGATAACGGGATTTTGCAGGAAAGCTAGAAAATAATGCCATAAAATTAACCCTCCCCTAGCCTCTCCCTTAAATAAGGAGGGGACCTAATTATGTGCAAACTTGAAAATTTCCGTCAATTTATATCGAAATTTTCGAGTTTGACGACTCTCTTCCTTTTCAAGGATGAAGGAGTCTAAGTTCCTGAACCGCAAAAGCGGGTGGAAAGCCTTTTGGGGATGGGTTGAAGTGTATCATATAGACTAATGTATTATATCTCCTAAAACCCGTTGGGCAACATAATCCGTTGGGGCAATTAAAATCCGTTGGGCGACAGACAATGCAACTTCTTACAAATTCCCCTGTCTATAAAATCAAAACAATCTTTCAGTAATCAAAAAAATATAATACGATGAAATTACCCGTTTTGACTTTATTTGCAGCTCTATTCACCATCTACACCGCTTTTGGACAATGGGATAACCAAATAGAATTATCCCATAAAATTACTACAGAAACTAAAAACATTACTGGTTTTGATCAAATTGAAGTTGGAGAAGATTTTGAAGTTTTCATTAAATTTTCCGATCAAGCCGAGAGTATCAAAATAGAAGCCAACGAAAATTTGCACGATTACATTATCGTCAAAAAAGAAGGGAATACCTTAAAAATTGATACCAAAAGTTATAGCACGGGAAATTATAATTCCAAAAGAAAAGGCGCAAAAGAACGATTGGTCGCTTACGTTACCGCTAAACATTTGACGGCCATTGAAGGAGATGAAGATGTTACTATTGAATTAGATGATAAGTTGGTCACTAATACTTTAAACATCCGATTAAATGAAGATTGTACTTTATCTGGTGTACTAGAAGTCCAAAATTTAATCGTGGATTTAGACGAAGATTCGGTATTAGATATTGAAGGTTCTGCTCACAAAATGGAGTTGGAAGCTAATGAAGATAGCATGGTCAAAAATTATGACTTTGTCGTTCATGACTTAACCGTTCGATTGCGAGAAGATAGTGAGGCTAAATTGACCGTCAATGGAACGATTGATTTACGAGCAAGTGGAGATAGTGAATTTTATTATAAAGGAAATGCGAAAGTGATAAAACAACGACTAACAGGCGATGCGGAAATGAAGCATTGGAACTAGATAGTGGCTACCATCAAGTAACTTCTCGTTACTTGATGGTTTCTGCTAAAAATTATACTAAAATTAACTTGCAATATTAATTGTCGAATTAATGTTGGGAAGTTACTGGTTAATAGCGTTTTCCTCTACCACCACAGCAGGCGCTTCCCATCTTCGATATCCTACTGGTGCTTGTTCGGCTGTTTGCACCGCCTTTCCACTTCTCCTTTTATCATAAATCATGGCAGCGGTCATAATCAAACTCGTTCCAATAATGGTATATAATAAGATACCAGGTTCAAAACCTTCAATTTGGGCTTCTACTGGAATATCATAAAAAAGTAGAATGGTGATTAAGCCTCTAGGCGCAATAAATAACTGTGGTAAAATATCTTGTCCTATGAAAATACGTAAGATGATATAGCGAATAACATAAATGGATAAAACGATCAATCCGCTCATTAAAGCTACATTCATGTTTGCTAAAGAAGATAAGACAATAGTGATCCCAAAAATAACAAAGAAAAAAGTTCTAATTACAAAAGCCGTTTCCATAGTGATGACATGTAAGCCTTCGTAAATATGGTGAGCTTCTTTATAATTGAGGTATTTCTTGAGTGGGCCAAAGAAAAACAACTTCATATTCGCAATCAATAAACCAAAAATCAGAATCATCAATAAAGAAGAAAGATGCTGTTGTTTGCCCAAAGAATAAAATAATAATAAGACGGCTATCAATAAAAAGAGCTTAACATGGCTTTTTATATTTTGGAATATCAAGACAATCAAATAGCTGATAATCAAAGAAATAACAATAGTAAATGCGGTGGTTGCAAAAAATTCTCCTGTACTAGCCCCTTCTTCTGCTTTCAACTGTCCTGCCAAAAAATAAAATAACATGATTCCCATAATGTCGGAAAAAGTGCTTTCGTAAATATGAAATTCCTTTTTATCTGATCGTAATGCACCTACACTTGGGATAATAATCGCACTAGACAGAATAGATAAAGTAGTGGCATATAATAGGGCGGATTCCCATACCATGCCTGGGACAAACTGTTGCAAGATATACGCCGCCACCCAAGTAGATGCCAATAAGCCGATGAGGGCGATTAACATAGATTTCGCAATGGGCAGCAACTTTTCTCTTTTGAGTTCCAGTTCTAAGGCTGCTTCTAAGACAATCATAATTAGACCGACCGTTCCCAAAATGGGTAAAATAGAATTAAAATCAAAGCCTTTGAGTTTATCTTTTAACCCTATATTGACAAGCACGCCTAGAATAATGAGCATTAAAACGGAGGGGATACTCGTTTTCTTAGCGACTTCTCCAAAAATGAAAGAAATAATGATGACTGCTGATGCAGCAATAATTAATTCGTAGGTACCACCTGCACCGATTAAAAATGGTAATGTTGAAAAAATATCCATATTTTAAATTTTGAAGAGCACAAGGGGCAAAGAATGAAGGATACGCCCTTTGCCTTTCGCCCTTAGCCATTATTTTATACGTTAACTAATTTACAATGATAGCCCCATTCTCTAATCAGGGCAATCAATTCATGTAAATGGCTTTCTTCTTTTATTAATATTCTTGCATCTAATTGATTTTCCACCGCCTCATCCTGAAAAAGTTCAGGTTTGTGGTGCCAATCTACATAAGGTGCAGTAGCAAACAAATCTAACAAATGTAAGCGATGATTATGAACAGAAGTATTCGTCTCTTTGGGTGATAAGACTAAATGATAAAAGCCACCAATTTTATCCCCAGAAACTAAAGTATATCCATCGTCTAACAAACGATTATAACTCAAATAGTGCAAACCTGTATTCGTTTGTAATTGTATTTCCACCCGTCCCAGCGTGGAAACAATTCCTTCTAAATTAGCCGTTTTCAATTCTGTTCCTTCTACAATGGCATGGTCAAAATGTATCCATCGACCACTTATATAACTACGTAAGTATCTCCAACTACCTATAATGAGAAAGAGGATAATAGAACCATGTAACCAAGGATCTATCCAAACAAAAACACTTGCTAAAGTGACGATAGACAGTAATTCAAAGACCACAAATGTCTTTCTGAATAGTTCTTGAAATTGGTTTTGGTATCGTCCAGAAAAAGAACTGTGTTTGGTTAGTTGTTGAATTTCAAATAAGACAAAATAGACCGCTGCCAATGCAAGGGCTACTAATAGAAACTCTCCCCAACTTACCTGATTAAAAAGTTGTTCTGTTCCTAATGTTGGGTCCACCATCTCTATTTGTTCCCTTATTCCTGTTTGTTTGATTGTATCTGTTTGTTCCATCATATTTTTTTAGATGCGAGGTTAGATCTGAGAGAATAGAGATAGCCCATCTCATTTCTCTATTCTCAACTATTTTAAGGCTTCTCGATGATACTTCAAGTATCCTTTTGCTTCTAATAAATGTCCCAATTCGTTGACTAATACTTCGTTGATTTCTAACCAACCGTCTAATTGTCGTCTTAATAAACCAATACCAAGCAAGCGTTGCAAAATAGGCGCATACTTGTCGGTAAAGGCAGGGCCAAAGATTCTTCTTAAACGGTATTCATTCGTCCGCTTTTCTATCATAATCGCCGATAATAAAATGGCAACATCAGGGTTTAAAAAATCGGGTAAACCAAAGTTGATGCCGCCAATATGCTGTACTTTTTCTTCATCTACTCTTACGGTGGCACAAGACCAACGATTTAAGGCCTCTCCTATATTTCCATCTGAAATTCGATATACTTTATCTATTAATTTTCTAAACTCATTAGCGGATAAGGGCTCACCATCTGCATTGATCAATTTTTTATGCGTTGCTCCGTGTCGAATCATAATAGCCTCTCGAATTTCTTCGATAGACATCTTATCTACATTGATTTCCGCTTGAAAAACTTTACTTGTCTCGTGAAATAAATTGAGGTGGGTATTGAGCCAATTACTCATAGATACCAACAAAAATAAACGATTGGCATTGCCATCAATAAATTTTCGGAGGGTGCGCACATTTTGACTTAAAGGCAAATCTTTATCCCACCATAATTCTAAATCGTCTATCCAAATTAAAGGCGGTTCTTTAGCAGTTGTGTATTTTTTAATAAATGCCAAAGCAGGTTCTAAATCAAATCCCGTCGTCATGCGCCGACCGTTCAATTTGATTAAAGTATTTGGCGTTAACCGAATGGTGTTATTATTAAAAAACTGAGTCGCTATTAACTCTCCTAAAATCGTTTTACCAGAAAATCGTTCTCCCGTAATGACTGCTGCCCCCCTAAAACCAGCTTTCCAATTGTCTATCAAGTTTTTAGCGTGGGCTAATTCTCGTTGTCGACCGACGGCAAAGGATTCTCCAATAAATCCTTTAGTTAAAAAAATACTGGCATAATTGCTATTACTCTCCTCCCCCATTCGACTTTGAATCAAGCGCACAATCTTTTCTGCATCACTTAAAGCGTCTTCTTTTGCCACGTTCGCTCTCAGGTTTTGGAATTTTTTCCATTGTCCATTGACCCAATTTCCTATTCTATTTTGTAAGCGATTTTGCCCTTCTCGGAATTGATTTAAAGTCGCTTCTTGAATCGGAACGGGTAAAAAGGCCCTGTCTGGTTCATAGATTGCCGATACATTAAATATATGTGCCAATCGATGATGAATCTCTTTTCTTAAATCAACTAAATTCTCTGCTGCTTGAACTGAATTTTTATAAAAAGTGTTTAAGGGTTGGCAAATGGTCACTTTATCAACATCTACTTTTTTTCCTTCTTTCTCGTCTGCATCCAATAAAATAGCTCGATTTTTAATATTAATCAACGCCATTTTCAATCCATTATGCGTATTTTCGGTAAGCTCCCAAACTTCGTATAATAGTGGTAAAATTTCTGCGTCCAGCCATTGCTTGGTACTTCTTTTAAACGTTAAATCTTTCAACTCTATCATACCGCCATTCGCATTAACAGGCACATCTTTTCGAGCGATTAAGGCATTAATTCGGTGTTCTAAAGCAGCGGTAAACGTATTAAAATGATTAGGCAAACTAATCCCCGCTTCTAAATCTTCTAAGTGCTTAATAATTTTACCCAACTTAGGTACTTGTTCATACTCAATTTCTTCGATTGTTTCCTTTGCTATCGTTTGTACATTGACAATTTCTTCTTGACAGAAATTCTCGGTTTTCCGCACCAATTCTTCTATCTCATTATAATTGGAAGCAACATTTAATAACACTCTATAGTCTGCTTGCAACCGCACACATTGGCCTCCCATTGCCAATAATTGCTGCTTATAAACAGGCCAAGGGTTTTGCTGCAATTGCCATTGGTCTACTTTCCTTATTTTCTTTTTTAAAGGGATATTTAACCCTCGTTCTACATCTCCTTTAAAATCATAAATGGCCGTTTCGAGCGCTTCCTGAGATTGTAAATTTAAGGTACGTAACGCCGCCGAAGTTGTCAATCTATCAATCTTGATAATTTGACCTTTCTGTTGTTGAAATAAAATATCTCGCCACAACACCAAAAAATTCTTTGCTAAATTCGCCCATTCAAAATTAATCCAACTGTATTCAAATCGTTGCTTTTCTGTTAGCTCCGTAGTAGCCATTAAAGCTTCCTGGCAAAAATCGCCTATTTGGACCAAAGCATTACTGATTGCCTTAGCTTCTTTAGCCATGACTTCTAGGTTCACCGGTAAATTCTTGGCTTCCCAAGTTTCCCTTATGCTTCGTTGGAGTACTTTCTCAAAGTTTAATAATAAATCTGGTAGTTGCTTCATTAATTCGAGTTGCGAGTTATGGATTGCGAATTATGCGCTACAATCCTCTTTTGTTTTAGTGTTAAAATACTTGGATTGCAATCTGTTTATTTATTTGGCTGCTAAATTAAGCAAATCTATGGTTTTTTAGATAAAGACTTATTTTTTTAGGATGGTCACTTATTTTTTGGATAGATTTAGGGGATGGATTAGATTTGTTTGACGTGCTGGGAGGATGGGGAACGGATTTAGACGGATTGAACGGATTAAGACGGATTTTTTACGTGCTAGAAGGATATAAATAGATTTTTAAGGTAGTTGGATTGAATATTATGGAAATATAAATTTGATTTTTTTCGTGATTTTTTGTGGAATTGTGGTAGGTTCTACGCTCTTTTAAGTAAACAAAACCCATTTTCCATCTACTGCATCCCAAATTAAAAATCCATCGAAATCCGTTTATCTCCCTTAGTCTAGTGCGTAAAAAATCCGTCTTAATCCGTTAAATCCGTCCTAATCCGCTTCCCATCCTCCTAGCTCGTCAAATCCAAAGCTTTTTATTAAATTTACACTTTAAAAATCATTAACTGTGCAACTCAATATGAAGCTATTCACCGCCCTATCAACAATTACACTCATCGCTTTACTCGCCTTCTACCTCCCAAAAAATAAAAAGGAAGCAGCTCCTCCCTTCAAAACCATAGAACTAACCGTCCAAGAAGGCACGAATATAGCAGCAGCCGTCTCTCCAGACAAACAAACGATAGCCCTAGATTTACAAGGCAGGCTATGGCTAATGCCCATCAAAGGAGGAGTAGCGCAACCCATCACCGACGAATTTGGGGATGCCCGTCAACCTTCGTGGTCACCAGATGGAACGCAATTAACGTTTCAAGGTTATTGGGAAGGCAATTGGCATATTTATACCATTCATAAAGATGGCAGTAATTTGCAGCAATGGACGAATGGGGTACAAGATTATCGAGAACCGCATTGGTCACCCGATGGGCAAAAAATAGCTTTTGCAAGTGATAAAAATGGGACTTATGATATTTGGACAATTGACTTAACTACAAAGAAATTGAATCAAGTGACCAACTGGGAAGGCAATCAATATGCTCCTGCATGGAATAAAGAGGGGAATCGCTTAGCTTTTATTTCTGATAATCCAGATAGTAAAGGCATTTATTACCACTCTTTTCTAAAAAATAAGACAGTATTGATTGGCAAAGCAGATGGTAAACTAACTGGATTGTCTTGGCGACCAGATGGCACATCGGTTACTTATGTGCAACTCGATTTTGATGAAAGTAACTTAATGCAGTTTTGGTTAGATATGCCAGAACCGATGGCGATTACTAAAGAAGGTGCAGCAGATGTTTTTCCTTTCCGAACGAGTTGGTTATCGAATAACGAATATATTTATACGGCAGATGGAAAAATTATCCGAGCAAGTGCGCAATTGAAGCAAGAAAAGATTATTCCTTTTGCTGCCACTTTTAAATTGAAACGCCCCACTTATGCTAAGAAAAAACGAAATTTTGATACTTCCGAGAAACATATTATTAAAGGGATAACCAGCCCAAATTTAGCGCCCAACGGTCACGATTTTACATTTATTGGTTTGAATGACGTTTGGATTCAATCCGAAGATGGGCATTTAACCCAAGTAACTAAAGATGCTTCCGCTAAATTAACGCCTGTTTGGTCACCCGACGGAAAACAGGTCGCTTATGTTAGCGATAAAACAGGAAGTTGGGCAATTTATACTTACCAAATTGAACAAGAAATTACTAAAAAAATAGGCGATTTGAATGGCGCACCTTCTGGCATCAATTTTTCACCCGATGAACAATCCATTGCTTACAGCCTAAGTTTTGGCCCAAGGTTGGGTCGTTTAGGGGCAATGGATGTTGCCACAGGTGAAACTAGAACGATTAGCAAAGCGATTCCTAGTAGCATTGGTAGTCCAACTTGGTCACCCAATGGGCAAATTATTGCCACTACGACTTTAGAACCTTACTCCAAACTATACAGAGAAGGTGTCAATCGCTTACTTTTTTATAATGCAGATGGTAGTGATAGTTGGAATTGGAAAGGTTTGAAGGATTGGTCATTTGGGGTAAGAGGCAAAGATGGGCCTGTTTGGTCTCCTGATGGCAACTATTTTGCGGCGATTAGCGATGGCGTCTTATGGATGATTCCCGTTGATTCGAAAGGGCAAACGACAGGTTTACCGACTCGTTTGACCAATGAATTAGCAGATATTCCAAGTTGGTCAGGCGATTCCAAGCATATTTTGTATCTGACGACGGAGGGCTTAAAGAAAATGAATATCCAAACGGGCATTGCAAAAAAAATAGTTGTCAACTTAACAATCAATCGAGAATCTCCAGCAGGACGAACTGTTATTCATGTAAAAGGCCTTTTTGATGGATTAAAAAATGAATTACAATCGGATAAAGATATTATAATCGAAGCCAATCGAATTATTGCTATCGAAGATCATGATGCCAATCGAAAGGCAGACAAGAAAATCGACGCTTCTGATAGTTATGCCATGCCCGGTTTAATAGACATTCATTCTCATCAAGGTAGTTGGGGTGGACAAAATTTAGGCAAGAAGTGGTTGTCTTGGGGCGTAACGGCTACTCGTGATCCTGCAACTGATCCTTATGATGCCCTGAATCGACGAGAAGCAACGGATGCAGGATTGTATACTGGTCCAAGGGTATTTTTTACAGGTAGTCCCATTGATGGCAATCGAATTTATTATGGAGGTAGTTATGCTTTTCAATCACCCGCACAACTAGAATTAGAATTGGAACGAGCTAGTGTTTTGGATTATGATATGATCAAAACCTACGTACGATTACCTGATCCAATTCAAAAAAGAGTCATTGAAAAAGCACACCAATTAGGGTTACCCGTAACTTCTCACGAATTATACCCTGCAACAGCTTATGGGATTGATGGTATCGAACATATCGCAGGTACAAGTCGAAGGGGCTATTCTCCTAAATTGACCGCTACCCTATCTTCTTATGGCGATGTGAGTACCTTAATCGCCAAATCAGGCATGAGTTTCACGCCAACTATCGGGATTTACGTAAGCTATAATTATTTATTAGCACAGCATCCAATAGTTTTAGCAGATGAACGTTTACAAAAATTAGAATCACCTTTCAATCTACAAAATGCTAAAAGTGGCATTGAACAAGTAAAAAAAGATAAAGCAGGTTGGGAAAAAAGGTTTACCAATGCTTGCAAAATGATTAAGGATGTGCAAAATAAAGGTGGCTTAATTTCTGCGGGCACAGATGGCCCGATCCTACCCTACGGTTTTGGCTTACATATGGAATTAGAAGCCTATCAAGCAGCAGGTTTATCTACTTTTGATGTACTGCAAACCGTTACGATTAATAATGCAAAAGTATTGGGAACTGCCGAAGACATGGGGACTTTAGAAGTAGGAAAATTAGCCGATTTAGTAATTGTTGACAAAAATCCACTAATGGATATTAAAAATATTCGAGGAGTGGAATGGACGATTGTAAATGGGCGAGTTTATAGTCAGGGAGCTTTGCTTAAATGATTCGAGTTGCAGGTTGATATTGAGGAGACATCTCTTTTGCGAAAATGGAAGCGAATAAAGCAAAAAAGAGGTGTTTTCTCAGATTTTTCCTATTCATCAGAAAATACTTATTTTCTTGCTCTACTCTCTTCTCCTAACTCGCAAAATAAATGTCTCCTGATTAGTCGCAGTAATTTTTATTAATGCAACTATGCTGCATTTAGAAAACTATTTGTACTTTTGCAACGTTATTGCATGTAGTTTTTATTTTCTATGAAAACTCATTTTTCAGAAACAAACCAATACATGAAGTACGCTTATTCTTTACTATTTAGTTTGAGCATCTTACTAACCCTTAGTTGTGGTAAGGAGTCTGCACCAGAAATTGACTTACTCGATGAACCTATTACTACTTTAAATTTAACATTTAGTCCAATTAATTCAAGTGAAGCCGTGGTTATTTTTGCTTACGAAGATTTGGGCAATACTTCAGGTGCGCCTGCTAGTATTAGTAGTGAGCCTTTAGCCATCAATACTGCTTATGAAGTGACCGCAGCGATTGTAAGTCGAGGTCGCTCCGCCGGATCTTTTAAAATTTTAACAGGCGCCATCGAAAGAGCTGGTACAGATTATCAGCTTTTTATAGATGTTTCTCCCGATAATGTTTTTCAAGAAATTGCCTATACTGACATGGATGATCAAGGCAACCCTATAGGTATCCAAACAACTGTTTTGGCAAGTGAACGATTTACCATAGGTTCTTTACGAGTTACCTTAGTTCAAAATCCAGATAAATCGGTTAGCTATACTATTGGAGATAAGGTACCAACAAATGCTGGTGGTATGGTAGAACTAGAAGCTGTTTTCGATGTGATCATTCAATAAATAATATAATGCGAGTTGCGAGTAACGGGTTGCGAGTTCAAAAAGAGTCGCATTTGAGTATATAATATGCCACTCTAGTATATTTTAATTTAAATCTCAATTAATTATTAATGCATAAAATATTCCTTATTTCTCTACTAACTATAATGGTTGCTTGCTCACCGAAGATTAAAGATACAGGTGTAGATGCTTTTGCCAAAGCCAATGCATTAAAGGCAGCAACCGAAAGTATTCAATTAAGTATCAAAGAAGACATTCAAAAGCTACGACAGGAAAGAAATAATATCATGGTACAAGGAAAAGCTTTAACAGAAACAGAGTTGGCCTTTATTGACGGCGTGAATGCGATTCTGGAAGACCAAGGTAAATTACAAGCTTATCAAACCGATATTGCCAAATCCGAAGAGGCTTACGAACCTAATGGAAAAGAATTATTATATCTAAACGAACAAGCGAATCAATTAGTCAACCAAATTCAACAAAAGATAAAGAAACTACGAAAATGATCAAATTCATTAATAATAATATAGATTTCTGGGGTTTTTTAGCTTCCTTTTTATGCGCTTTGCATTGTGCTGCGGTACCGCTGATTTTATTATTTGGCTCCCTTGGTAGCTTTGCTTGGTTGGCCAATCATACGGTGGAATTAGTCTTTATCTCGATTAGTATCATTTTGGCTTATTGGTCCTTGTGGACTAGTTATGCCAAACATCACAAAAAAAGAAAAGCAGTCAATATAGTGTTGTTTGGCTTTGCCTTCTTATTCATTAGTCGTTTAGTACCCCATCATATTGGGGATATTCTAGTGGTTATTGGTGGATTAATTGTCGCATATGCCCATTATGTCAATTGGCGCTTATTACAAGCTTGTAAGCATTGTGCACATCATCATGAAAAGAAAAAGGAGAAGCAAACGGAAAAAAAAATAAGGGAAACTAAATCAATTGTTCAGTTGGAGGAGGCTTACTAACCCTCAACCGCTATCTTCAATTCATTGATTAATTCTTCTGTATTTGGGTGGTAATTTATTCGAGTTAGGATGTGTTCCTTTGTATCCATTATGAATAAGGTTGGCTGGCTACTGTGTCTATATTTAGGCAACAAAGTACAATTTAGCTGGCCAATAGTTGTTATACGTCTTTTTCCTTTAGCAAAAGAACGTTTTACTTCAAACTGATCTTTCGTGGGTAATACCGTTTTATCATCTATGTATAACGCTGCAAAGACAAAGTTTTCATTTAATAGCTTAACAACTTCGCTTGAACTTAGAAATTCTCGCTCAAATTTTCGACAATTTTTGCATGCAAATGCAGTAAAATAGACCGCTAAGGGTTTATTATTTTGTCGAGCACAATCAACCGCTTGTTCATAATTATTATACCCAATTAATTTTTCTGGTAGTTTAAATGCTTTATAGTATTTGGGGCTTTCCTCACATTGCGCATAATGTTTTCTTTCAGCAGTACAACTTATTACTAATACGATTAAAGTTATGAAGAATATTAAAGAGCTATCCCATTTAATCATTCATTGTTTTATTTTTTCTTCATGATTGGACATTTCCTTTTATTGAAATTGATTTTGAGGTTGAGGTTGATTTTGCGGACGTATTTATTTTAAAGTTTGGACAGCAAAAAGTTATTAGCCTTTATGCCATACATTTTAAATAAAACTTATGTGTTGTTTTTTGCTATTCATTTTTAGTGAAATTTAACTGGTATCTGGTGTTTGTGCTGATTTTTTCACCACTTTATACCGAGTTCTTTGATTTATTGGAGTTCCTTTTTGTCTTCCAGGACCATTTTTACACTTTACAGGTAGAAATGGGGTTTTATCAAAAGTCAAAAAAAAGTTTTGAGCCGCTTGTCGTACCTGACATGGGGTCAAAATTGTGTTCGGTTCTGCTGTGTTCTTATTGACTTCCTTGTACTGTTGCCATTTTTTGGGTTTATAGCTGGCACTAGATGCAGCAGTAAAAAGTAACCAAAACGCAGCCATTACTACTACCAACCAATTATCAAAATGCTGCTTGTCAGGTGTCTGATATTTTTCCAACATAAGTTTTTGCTTACAAAACTTGATGGATGGCTCAATATCGTACCGATGTCGATAACTTTCAAAAGCTTGCCTCGTGGTAATTTCATCTTTTCGCTGACCATGAATCGTGGTAAACATGCTTTTTTGAAAAACTAACTGACCTGTATCCGCATCAATTACTTTAGAGGCAACTAAATCAAAGGCTTTATCTTTCATATTATGACCATTTTTGGTGCGGACTAATAAATTGGTCCATTTCCATATCATAATTTTGAGTTTTCTGCCCTTATTTGTTTGTCCATCTAATTCGATATAATCTTGATGGGCTAATTCAAAAACACTTCTTTGGTAAACATCATAAGTTTTTCCTTCTCTAGTATAGGTCTTGGTTTGAGAAAAATCAATCAAGTAGTATTTTTCGCCATAAACCAAAGGCGCACCTTGCTCTGAATTGGAACACTCGGCTGGCAGCCATACCTTTTTACCATATCGAAACCGAATAATATTCACTAAATTCTTGTGTTTATAGGTCGGTTCAATATAATTCGGACAGCCATAGCCACTATCTAAGGTATTGATAATGGATTGCTCAACTAATTCAAGATTTTCTTGTTGCTGTAATTCTTCCATCTGTTCAACCGCACAATCAACAGCACTTTGAGTTGATGGTATGCGTTTGATACTTATCGGAACGCTCCATTTATTATTCAAAGGTGGAATACTTACATTTACTAAAGAGATCGGATAACCAATACTGATAGGTTTATTACTTTTTATCACATTGTTGGAAATCTTGATGTATTGGCGATCTTCCAAACATTCAGAATGAGCTTTTGTCACCCCACTAGCATCTGTTTGAAGTAATAACCATTCTTCTTTGCTATAGTTTATTTGGCTTAGCCCTAAATTCCGAAGAGCGGACATCGTCTTCGATTGATTTTCTTGACTTTGTCCAACGCCATGAATGCCGTCTCGTATAGAAGAATACTGATGATGAAACAAGGGACTCTCGCTCAATTCGACTATGCTTTGAGCGGAATCGTAACTCGCTAGTGCCAATGACGTATTAGTAAAAGCTTTGGCATATTTTATGTCAAGGTTTAATAAGTCATGGCAGAACTGTTCGCTGGTAGATTTTTTCACACATTTATACCTGCAATAGTTTTGCCTTTTTTTTTCAGACGACTTTTCGTCCAAACTTTAATATTTATTTCAACCGTAACTTTTCCTTCTGCTGCACAAATTCCTCTTCCGTTAAATATCCTTTCTCTCGTAACTCACTTAATTTTTGTAATTTTTCTAAAAAATCTGGTGGTGGTGCATCTAAATCTACCACTTTAGGAGGCGTCTCTTTTTTGACAGGTGCTTTCGTTGCCTTTTTAGGAGAGTTGCTCCTTCTCGTTGGACGACCTTTTTCTTCTATGCGATAATTACTTGCTGCAAAAGCTTTAAATTCAGGTTGCATTCTCAAAAAAGCTAAATCGTCGGTTGCATTTATTTGCCGAGGGGGAATCCCAAAAGCAATGGCTGCATCTAGATGAATCAAAGCATTCTTTATATCTTCTTGCATCGAATAACAACGAGCTAAATAAAAATGAACGGGTGCATCGTCATATTTCAGCTCATTTGCTTTGACGAATTCTTCAATGGCAGTTGTATAATCATATTCATTCAAATAGTTTTCGCCTGCTCTTTTATGTCGAACAAATTGGGCTTTCAAAAAGCTTTTCTGACTACTAAGTTGTTCTCTTTGGAAAGCTTCATTCTCTTGATCAGTATCAGTTGCTCTTTCTGGAGTACTTGCAGCTACATTTTTATTATATTTAGCATCAAATTCTTCGTTAGACATGGATTTGAATAATAACATGTCTAAGAAACTAAGAATTGGCGGACCGCATATTAGCAAAGCTTCTCCTTCCGCAATTCCAATAATAAACAAAAGTGGATACAGAATGCCTAATAGTTTTTGACCTAAATAAAAACGATGTACCCCAAACAAACCAAAAGGAAAAGCTAGTTTTGTAGCAGTCTCCTTACTCTTTGCCACCCCTGATAGTTTATTTTTCTTTCTATTAGACTTTTTAGTTTCCTTTGTATTTGATGAAGTATCGCTACTAGCAGAAGGGCTGGCTAATCTTCGCTTTGGGACGGTAATCCCTGGATTAGAGATTGCGTAAATACTTGTATTATCTTTGATATTTTTTAAGCCAAAATCTCCTACAGAGGTTGCTCGAATGGTTGGATGATTCTTAATGTCATCGTATACTTTTCCCGTCACAAAAATACCGCCAGGTACACATAATGATTCTACTCTGGAAGCAATATTTACCCCATCTCCAAATACATCTTCATCACTAAACGTAATATCTCCCGTATGAATGCCTATCCGTAAAGGCACCTTAGGGTCTTGCTTTAATTCTCGCTGAATTTCCACTGCACATTCAACCGCCGCTGCCGTACTGTAAAAAATACTCAAGGTTCCGTCTCCATAATATTGTAGAATTTCGCCTTCATATGCCTCTGTTAACCGAGTAAAAATCTCTCGATGGCGATTTCTTAGCCGACTAGTAATGACCTCATCCTTCTGCATCATGGCAGAGTACCCCACAATGTCCGTAAACATGATAGCTGCTAATCGACGTTGGCGTTTACTCATTAACCGATCTTTAGTAAATTTAATTGGTTCACAAATGTGAAGATGCTAAATTAAAAAACAAAATGCAAATGGAGGGAAATTATTCGAGGTAATTGTGACTTATTATGGGAATTAATCGACGTAAGAAATATAAGGGAAGTATTTATGGCTTTAGGCAGCCATCTTTTAGCAGGTAACTGAGCTGTTGAATTATTTTTTGATCGTCCTTCAAATAATCTTTTTTTCCTGTATTAATTTTATAAACCCCTCTTTCATTCGTTTACTAATCGTCAATCTATGTTGGTCAATTATTACTTCATTGCCAATGATTTCTTTGATGTGATTGATATTGATAATGCTCGATCGATGGATTCTTATAAAATCAGTTGCAGGTAGCATTTCCTCCATGAAATTGGTCGTTTGTAAGGCCAATAAGACATCATCTTGGGTATATAATTTTACATATTCTCCAAAACTTTGGACAAATAACAAGTGGTCATATTCTACTTTTACTATTTTTCGATTGGTTTTTACAAAGAAATAATCATTTGTTGCAACTGTTTCTTTTAGTGATTGGGTAGACATAACAGCTGCTTTGGTTTCCACATTATAATGAATCAACTCCGTTGCTTTATCAATGGCTTTACAAAATCGTTGAAAAGAAATCGGTTTAACCAAATAATCAATCACATCCAAATTATATCCTTCCAAAGCATATTCAGAATAAGCGGTGGTAAAAATGGTAATCGGCGGATTTTTAAGCATTCTCACTAAATCTATACCCGTTAAATCATCCATCTGAATGTCGGTTAATAAAATATCGACAGTATTGTTTTGTAATACCTTTTTTGCAGCTAAGGCACTATTCACGACACCCACAATTTCCAGCTCATTTATTTTTTTTGCATAAGCGGTCATTAAATCTCTGGCGGGTTCTTCATCGTCAACTATTAGGACTTTGTATTTCATCATTTTTAAGCGTTATTACATAGCGTTTCTCGGCGTTTTTCACAGAGATACACGAAGTTTTTTTTGTATATTGTGATATTTATATAACGAGAAAACTAAACTATTATGTCAGAAAATCAAATTACGAATAACTCACCTCCTATTGCTTCCGCTCCAAAGGAATAACCAATCGCATCTGATAAATATTATCGTTCTTCTCTTCTAAAAACTCATAATTCTGCCCATACTGCAAAGCCAATCGCTGTTTAATATTTTGTAAACCAACGCCCTGATATTTCGCCTCCATACTATTTTTTTGCTTAACAGAATTGGTTATTTCAAATACACAAATATCTAACTCATCCACAGAGAGGTTAATTTTTATAAACCCATTTGGGTTACTCACCGCATCACTATGTTTACAAGCATTTTCTACAAAATTAACAATAATCAGCGGGGCAATTAAATGATAGCCTTTAACCCCTGTTTGAACAAAATCAATGTTTTGCTGTCTAGAATTTTTCATTTTATGAATTTCTAACAAATCTTCTACCGCAATTATTTCTTTGTTTAATCCGACTCTTTCCTCACTACAATCATATACCATAAAGCGTAAAATTGCAGATAATCGTTCTAACATCGGCGCCGTCTTTTCATTTCCCGTTTGCGCATACGAATATATATTATTCAAGGTATTAAATAGAAAATGCGGATTAATTTGGGATTTCAAAAAATTGAGTTCTGCTTCCAGTTTTTCATTTTTCAATAAGGCTTCCCGTTTAAAATTTTCGTACCAAGCTTCCGCAAAATAAATTAAACTAAAACCTCCTGTAATAATAGTGGTCAACAAAAAATAATAAAGAAATTCCCCCGCAACACCTGGTTCCTCTGGGTAATTTGTAGGAACAAAATCATCTAAGAATCCATAAAACAAAAGAAAAAAAGTGATTAATAGAAAAGTAGCTATAAAATAAGTCCGTTTTTTTCCTTGAGAAAATAAAGGCAATAGCCAATAATAATGAATATATACGGTCGGCATCAAATAAGCCATATACGTTAAACTAAACAAAAAGGCACTAAATATGGATTCATATTCCAATTGCTCCATGAAATTAATCATAAATAATATGGTCCATGCTGCAAGTTGCCCCCAAATTAGATATTGTCGAAAAGTGGATTTTTCCATAACGCTTCAAGGATACAACCTTTCTATCAATTTTTCAATTACTTTCCATTGGTGTCTCTCTCTAACTTATCAGCGGGCAATTACCTCCTATGAGCGGAAAGCGGACTACCTTTTCCCGCTTATCCTTTTTTTATTTCCGTTTGTGATAAAATATGGTACATTGATTGATTAACTATTTTTCTTATTTGTTAATGGGTTAATATTGTAGGGAATTCGAATCACCCTAAATTTTTATCATGAAAAACATCCTGTTTATCTGCTTATTAGTATTACCAAATTACTGGTTAAAAGGGCAAGCCACTACGGAAAAACCACCTATTTATGTAGCCTATTTTAGTCAATTTGGCTTTCAACCTGGCGTTAAAATAGCGACTGAATTTAGTTTAAGGGAATTGGCTACCGAAACGCATAAAGCAAAAAAAAGGAATTTATTTGTTAGTCCACAAGTTGGCTTTTTTACATGGCCTAATAATCATTCTAGTTTATTGCTAAATGCAGACATTGGGATTAAAAGACAAAAGGAAGGTAAATCCGCCTTCTCTGTTTTATCGCTTGGAGTAGGTTATTTACACGAATTCCAGGTTTCTACCGTCGCCATACAATTAGGGGATGGCAACCAATCAACTAGCAGGACAAGCCGTAGCTATTTTTTACCCACCCTTAATTATGCTTTTGGAAGTCGGCTAAGTTCCGCAATTGATTGGTATTCTAAAATTGGTGTAGGGCAACGATTTGGTGGCAATGTTACGGCTTCAACTACTGTTTTGTTTGAACTCGGATTAAAATTCAAGATACCATAAACGACTAACGATGTATCAGGTCTCCAGACTTGATACGCCTATCTCGTCGTCTCCTGACGACCGCAGAAAGATAGCAAACTCATTCTATTTATGGTCGTCTGGAGACGACCAGATATAGATTCCACGTCTGAGACGTTGGAATATCGGTTAACAACAAAAAACAATAAAAATGACAAGGAAAGATTTCATCAAAAATATAGCAACCTTAGGCATTGCCACTCCATTTATGGCAAGTTTACTCACTTCTTGTTCAAAAGAAAATATCCAATTCTTTGAAGAAGTACCTGCTAATTTTAATGGAAAAATCATCATCGTTGGCGCAGGGGCAGCAGGCTTAATTGCAGGACATATTTTACAACAAAAAAACATCGATTTTCAAATCATTGAAGCCAGTAGCATCTATGGTGGTCGAGTTAAGAAAGCAGCGGATTTTGCAGATTTCCCAATTGATTTAGGAGGGGAATGGATCCATACCAATCCTTCCATTTTAGCAAAATTATTAAATGAACCGAATTCAAAAGCGGATATAGAAGTGATTCCTTATAACCCTAAAACCATTTCTGTTTGGAAGGATGGGAAGTTAAGAAAACGCAATATAGCCAGCCATTTCTACAGCGAATACAAGTTTAAGAGTACCACTTGGTATGGCTTTTTTGAAAAGCATATTGTACCTAATTTTAGCAAGAAAATTATTTATAATAGTCCTATTACGGAAATAGATTATACAGGAGATAAAGTCACCTTAAAGAATAATCAAGGAGACAATTTTAATGCAGATAAGGTTTTGGTAACGGTACCACTCCCCATCCTGCAAAGTAACTATATCCAGTTTAACCCACCGCTTCCAAGTGAAAAAATTGCGGCGGTTAATAACATAGGCTTCCCAGATGGTATCAAAGCTTTTATAGAATTTTCGGAGCGATTTTATCCAGATTTAACTTTTGCGGATGGTGGCTTAATCAACGGAGGAGACACCTTATATTATGATGCGGGTTTTGGAAAAGACACCAATGTTAATGTATTAGCTTTATTCTCTGTCAGCGAGGAGACTGGAAAATATACCAACTTGGAATCCAATACCGCTACCTTTGAGAAAATCATGAGCGAATTAGATGAAATGTTTGATGGACAAGCGACCAAATACTATAAAAAACACATCATCCAAAATTGGTCAAAAGAACCGTTTATTCGTGGTTCTTATTCCCACTATGATAATTATGGAGATATGGATACGCTTCGAGAACCATTGGGCAATAAAGTCTTTTTTGCAGGAGAAGCATTGCATCCTACCGATAGTTCAACTGTTCATGGGGCTGGGGAATCTGGGTATGATGCGGTGACTAGTATGATTTCGGGATAGAATTTAGCTATGCCAAATTTTCAGAATCTACCACATGCACACAAATGTACCAAAAGTATAAATGGGGTCGGAGCGATGCTCCTTATTATCTTTTCGGAATATTTTTCTACAGACAGGGACAGAGCTAAAGCTCTTTTTCGCATAATCGTCCAATTTTCGGTTCAAAAAAGGGCTTTAGCCCTGCCACCGTCTGTAGATTTCAGGACAATTTATACTAATTTCTTAAGGAGCATCGCTCCGTCACTGTCTGTTGTGCATTTGTGTGCATGTCGTAGATTTTCAGAATTTGGCAAATCTAAGCATCCTCAAAAAAATAAATTTTAGCCCTCAACAAATTCCACAAAATAAGGTATATTTAAAAGAACTAACCTTTCCCTAAAAGTGTTTTAATACCATCTATTGCTTCATCAAAATAGGCGTATGAAAAACATAGCAGGTATTCCAGAAAATGGTAAAAAAAGAGTCGTTATTATTGGCGGCGGATTTGCAGGTTTAAAACTAGCTAAGTCCTTGAAAAAGAGCGAGTTTCAGATTGTTTTGATTGATAAAAATAATTATCATCAGTTTCAACCACTCTTTTATCAAGTCGCAACTGCGGGGCTAGAACCGAGCGCTATTTCCTTTCCTTTGCGCAAGGCTTTTCAGAATCAACAACATATTCATTTTAGGATTGCGGCTTTGGAAAAAGTGGACGCTCAAAATCAAGCCATTCATACGGATATTGGTCGATTAAATTATGATTATTTGGTGCTAGCAATTGGCGCCGACACCAATTATTTTGGCAATCAAAATATCCAACGTCATGCAACGCCCATGAAGTCCTTAGGTGAGGCCATTCATCTCCGAAATACGATACTGACCAATTTTGAAAAGGCATTGAATGAAACCGAACCTAAAGTGATTGATAGCTTGTTAAATTTTGTTATTGTCGGTGGCGGGCCTACAGGAACAGAGTTGGCAGGTGCTTTGGCAGAAATGAAAAATTACATCCTACCCAAAGATTATCCTGAATTGGACTTTAGTCGCATGAAAATCTACTTACTAGAAGCGGCTTCTAAAGTACTAAATGGCTATTCGGAAGTAGCTTCTATCAAAGGGAAAAAGTATTTGGATAAATTGGGCGTACAAGTAATGACCAATACCTTCGTGAAAGATTATGATGGGAAAGCGGTGCTGTTGGCAGATGGTCAAACCTTGGCTACGGATACTTTAATTTGGGCAGCAGGGATTAAAGGAAATCCAGTACATGGGCTAGGCACAGATATTATTGGCAGAGGTGGTCGATTGAAAGTGGATGCGCATAACCTAATGGAAAACCAGTCAAATATTTATGCCATTGGTGATATTGCGTTGATGACGACGACGAAATATGAAAATGGTCATCCACAAGTGGCGCAGGTTGCTATTCAGCAAGCAGGTTTATTAGCGAAGAATTTAAAACGAAAGGAAAAAGGACAGACCTTAAAAGCTTTCAAATATTTAGATAAAGGGTCTTTAGCAACGGTTGGGCGAAATTTGGCAGTAGCGGATTTACCTTTTGTCAGTTTCCAAGGTTTTGCCGCTTGGGTACTTTGGTTATTTGTGCATTTGATGGCGATTTTGGGTGTTAAAAATCGTTTATTTGTGTTTATCAATTGGGCTTGGAGTTATTTGACTTATGACCAGTCTTTGCGTTTATTAATAAAGCCTCGGAAAGATTCAGGAAAGGAGGAAATGGAAAGTGCAGTTTGATTGCGCTCTCCCTGTATTGCTGGTTAGGATTTTTAATCCGAGACCATTATTCACTCGCCTCTGGCGAGATTTAATTCAATCCCCTAATCCGTTGGGCATTTTAATCTGCTGGGCTTAAAAGATAGTTTTCCCCAACGGATTTAATTTCCCAACGGATTTTTTCTTAGTTTTCTCAAAAGAATCTCCAATATGAAATTAATTCAAAACAAAAAAGGACTCACCACATTTCCGAAACTCCCAACAGGATTGACGGAACTCTCCTTATTTAATAATCATATCGTAGACATTCCAGCAGCCTTATGGGAACAAAAAGGATTAAGAGTACTGAATATTTCCATGAATCAGATTGGGGTCATCTCTAGTAAAATAGAAGACTTAGTCCAACTAAAAATGATAGATCTGGGGCATAATCAAATCCGTTCCATTCCTAAAGAAATTGGGCAACTTACCTCCTTGAATTCCTATCTTTATTTGCATAATAATAAATTGACCCAAATTCCCGCATCCATTGGCCAATTGAGGAAGTTGAGGTATCTAAATCTAAGTATGAATCAACTAAATACCTTACCCGAAAGTATGGGGAATTTAACGCAATTGGTGGAATTAAAACTAGAAGATAATCAGCTCGAAAGTTTGCCCAATTCCTTTGGGCAGTTATCCAAATTACAAGAATTGCACCTGCAAGATAATCGACTCACAGCACTCCCCCTTGGTTTGAAGAATCATCCAAAATTAAGGGTTCTCAACCTAGAAAATAATCAATTGGAAACCCTACCAACAGGTATCAAAGAAATTCGAGAACTAAAATTAAGGAATAATAACATCCAGCAAATTCCCAAAGAAATTATTAATTTGCAGCAATTGCGCCGAATAGATTTAAGAGGGAATAACATTAAAGAATTACCTATTGAGCTTTTAGAGTTACCTAATTTAGAAAGACTAGATTTAAGATGGAATGCGCAGTTACTGCACCCCAATTGGATAACCGAACTAATCCATCGAGATTGTCTAGTATATTTTTAAAGGGCTTTCGACGCTAGGATTGTTGACTTCAGTCAACGAGTGACCTTAATTTTTAAACAGATATGACGTTGACTAAAGTCAACAATCCAATAAAGCACAAAAATTATTTAAAAATCCATATTGTACAATTCATCGTTCATAGTTTATCATTCATCGTTCCTCATTAATCATTTTAACCATGAATTTCTCCAAACAAATAGCCAACCAATTCCGAGAAGTCCAACTCAACGGCACATGGATTTCAACCAATTTAAAAAAGGAACTAAGCGACGTTACTTGGCAACAAGCAACCACCAAAATTGGCACCTTAAATACCATTGCCGACTTAGCTTTTCATGTGAATTATTATGTAGCGGGTGTGGTACAAGTTTTAAAAGGTGGCTCCCTCGACATTAGAGATAAATTTAGTTTTGATCGCCCGCCCATTGAATCGCAAGCGGATTGGGAACAACTTTTGGCAAAGATATGGGCAGATGCGGAACAGTTTGCTTCCTTGGCGGAACAACTATCAGACGCACAATTACAGGCAGGGTTTGTGAAGGAAGCATACGGCAATTATTTTAGAAATATAATAGGCATGACCGAACATAGTTATTACCATTTAGGGCAAATTGTTTTGTTGAAGAAGTTGATTAGGGATGGTGTTTGATTTTTTGAAAAGTCAAAATCAAAAATAGGAGCGATAAAAACTCTAATCCAATTCTTCCCCAATGCCATTTATTCCAACGAATCAATTCCATTTTTAAGGCTACTTCGCTAAGTGCCGACTGGTAAAATAATTCATTAGCGCCTTTGAAATAAATGTAAAAACAAGCGACAAAGAGTATCGCAAAAATGGTCGAGATGACCGAATATCGAAAAGCTTTAGCCTTTTTCAAAAAGCAGTATATCGTAATAACAACAGGAATTAGGGCGGCAATAATGGTCAAAACAGTATAAAATCGACCAATGGAAGGACCAAAATCTTGATAAAAAGCATAAAATTCAGGTGCAGATAATGATTGCCAATAAGGCGCTAAAATGACGCCTTCGGTGATTTGACTGCCTAAGAAGACCGCAAAAATGGCGACTAGATAATGGGCATATTGTGATTTCATAGTTGGATAATTGATTATTGTAGCTTAGACCTCTGGTCTGAGTAGGGATACGCAAATTGGTAGGAGGCATGTTTTGCTACTCAGACCAGAGGTCTAAGCTACGTTAATAACCACAAAATTAGCCTATACACTCAATCAATTCATTTACATAGGTAAAGAAATAATCACCCTGCTAATAATTTCCTTCTTATTCTACTTAATTGGGTCGCACTAATCCCTAAATAAGAAGCGATATGATATTGTTTGATTTGCAATTCAAGGGTCGGAAACGCCGCTCGAAAAATCAGGTATCGTTTATCTGCGTCCAATAATGCCATATCTAGTTCCTTTTGCTCCTTATCCAAAAAATAATGTTCTGCTATTTTTCGCCCCAATCTTTCAAGGTCGTGATGTTGGGTATACAATTGCTCAATTTTTTCATAAGCCGCAGTCCAAATTGTACAATCGGTGAGTGCTTGTTGGGCAATCCTATTCTTTTGTTTCGTCAATAAAGAGGAATAGGCACCAACCAAACTTGGCCCGACAAAAAACTGTTTGGTATATTCCTTACCTGCCTCATTGACAAAAAATGCCCGCACAACTCCTTCTTCTAAAAAACCAATCGTTTTGGCATATTGTCCTTCTTTTATAAAATAGTCGTTTTCCTTTAAATAAATGGGGTGAAATAATTGGAGAAGGGCTGCTTGTGCTTGTTCAGAAATAGGGTTTATTTGATTGATGTAGCCAATGATTTTTTTCATCCATTAATAATACTGATTTTATTAGGAAGCACAAAAGAATGGCTTTGATTTCCTACCAAATATAACATTTGTAGGTATCGTTTTTATCATTGTGCTTCCGTTGTTTTGGGATGCAGGTTCAATGGATGGTTTAAGATTTGGCATCTATTCAGTTATTAATTGGTCGGTACAACTGATTAATTGGTATGGCTTCTAGTATTTTTTTAATGCATCTTTGTAAAGATGAATTATCCGTATTTAGAAACTAGACAATTGACGCATGGCAACAATGATAAATGGCATTCGCATCCTTGACAAAAAGGACAAAACCCTCCTTTTTACCACCTATTTATTATACATAGATTTTAGTTCCCTTCCTAAAACACATGGATTTGGCTTAATGGTGCTTTGTGATTCGTGTAATGAATCCAATAACTATAAAGACAGTCTTTTATATAAGGATTTACAAACCAATAAAGCCTTACTGCAAGATTACGAAGATGTCACAGAAGCCTTAATAGAAAATTACGAAGGGGCTAAAAAGTACATCGAAGAATTGACCGTTTATGATTTTAAGAATTTTCCACTCAACCACGTATTCCTAGAACACGAAAATTTATGGCATGCCTTAGATCCAGCTACCCAAACTTTTGAGAACGAAGTGGATTTACCACAAGCGACTTACAAATTAAAAGTAACTGACAAAAAATGGTTGGAGCATATCACCCCAGGCGAAGTTTGGGAAACCACCACTTGTGATTTTCAAGGGCCTTATTGGTATTTAGAACACCATAGCGACAAAAGCCATAAATATTATCGGATCTATCTGTCTAGCGGCTATTGGGTAACAGAATATGGCGCTATCGGCAAACGGCCCAGAATCAAGAAAGAACGGTTTAGGGCAATGGTTACGGGAGCAAATAAGGTTAAAGCTAAGCTTAGGCCTTCCAAGGGGTATCAGTTGGTTTATCGAAATTTTGATACGGACTTTCATGTTGAGAGAGGTATTAAGTGAGTTTAGGGTTTTAAGGTTTTGCTTTTCTTTTTTTGCTGCTATTTTACATTCCCTCAAAATATTTAACAATATTTTTTCATATTCTTTTTATTTTACTATATTTGACTCTATAATTTTTATTACATCTATAAAAAATTAAGGAATGCATTAACGCCATTGACCAATTTGAAGCAAGAGAATGAATTTGTAGTACAATTTTCCTTTCTTTTTTGCCTTCCAATTAATGTTACTTTTAATTTTTTGTGGTTGGATTATTTATGATTAAAGGTGGGTTATTATGAATGTTTTTTATTAATACGTGACATTCTTTCCAAACCATAAATTACTGATAATCAATTACTCAATCAACAATATATATATTTCTTTAGTAACCTAGGTATACGCCATATGGCGTGTAGCCAGATAGTTACCTTTCACCTAAAAAAGAAAAAATGAAAATTCAAACGCTAATCTTGATGATTTTACTCCTAAATATCGGTTGTTCAGAAAATCATAAAAATAATTCTGAATTTACTTCTATAGAATGTGCACCCGAAAAAATGCCAGAGTTTGACGGAAATAAAGTAACGATTTTAGATGATAATGGAAATCCTCTAAAAGACACAATATTTGGTGGGATTGAAAAAAGGAGAACGGTGTTCAAACCATGTCGAGAAATGATTTATAGAGCTGAATTTAAATCTGATAAAAAAGAATTAATTTCAAATGGTCGAATAAAGATGGTGGCAACAGGAAGGCGTTGGGAATTTCAACCAGAAAAACAAGATGAAATTATTGTTCAATATGAGTTTACAGAAGAAGATTTTGAAAAGAATCAGAAGAATCAATTAAATAAAGGTTTTTTAACAGATAGTTGGATGAAAGAGGGAATTGAAGGGGTAATTGAAAATGTTGAAGAAGTTTGGATGCACCCATTTAGGTATAATCAATTCAATTTTACCGAAGTTGCGCCGTTTCCCGAAGTGAAATTTCCTTTGCATATTGGAAAAAGTTGGACTGGTAATTTAAGTATCCAAGAGGGTTGGGGTGATTGGGAAAACACAAACGGATATTTTGAATACAAAATAGTAGATAAAGAAAATATAACAACGAATTATGGTCAAATTGACGATTGTTGGAAAATAGAATCAAAATCAAAATATGAGTTTGGAGAATCTAAATTTGACTATTGGTTTAGTGAAACATTAGGGTTTGTAAAGATGGATTATAGAAACTATGGAAATCAGACCCTAGTAATTGAATTGGAAGAAGTAAATAAAAGATAAAGAGAAAAAAGAAGGCGAAAAGGTAACAAAGCATATATTTTCAGCAGCCCTATGCGGGCTACCGAAAATATATGCAGACCGTTGTCATCAATTAGAAAAAAAGAAAAAATAAATGCCAAGATTTGTCCATATAGCTGATGAGAAAAATGCTAAAAGAATAGCGAAGAATGGGATTAAAATCGGTAAAGGCAGAAATGGAATTTTTTGTATGCCAGTAACCAAAGATTTTTCAATTTCTCATCAATGGTTAAGAGAGTTAAAAAGAAATGGAGCTAAAACTTTGGTTGGAGTTTACTTTAAGATAAAATCAAATGAAAAAGTATGGTTTGGAAAGTATTTTGAAAATCATCGATTTGAAGAAGCAGGGAAAGCATTAAAGGCATTTAGAAAAGTGGAAGATAAATTAGGTTTTGAATTTTTGATAGAAAGGAAAATCGAATCAAATGAAATTTCTAAAATTAAATCACTTCCACAAAATGTTGGTTGGAGATATTCACCAACAAGTCACGAAAGAAAACTAAATTGTGGCTGTCCGATTTGCATTTCAAGAGGCGGAATAAAATCAAAGAAAAAGAGGGAAAAGTTTGAGCCTCCAATTGAGAAAAAGTCTTTCAAAGAAATAGTGGAAACTCTGAAAATAGAAACTAATGATTCAGAAATTGAAAGTCTATTTTGGCAATTGAGAAGGAAGAAACGAAAAGCAAATCCTGAAATTTTAAGATTCATCTTTGAAAAAAGAGATAAAGAAATGATTAGGAATTTAGCTTTATCACTTTATACATTTCAGCACCCGAATACAATAAAAATGCTTTTGGATTTGTGCAAAATCGAAGATGAAGAAACCAAGGAAAATAGTGTTGAAAGCATTTTTGAATTGGAAGGAGAAAAAGCGTTTAAAATTTTGGATGAATTTAATAACGATGAATTCATTCAAAAAATATTAAAAGAAAAAGAAAACTGATGACAATAAATAAGTCTTCATGCGGCACGGAGTGCCAAACATGAAGATAATGTTGTACAGAACCGATTTTTGGTTCAGCAGGATTTTTTGCTATTATGGCGATTGAATGAAATGAAGAAAGATTAAAGAGAAGAAGAAACGAAATATTTTTTAAGAAATGGCTTCCAAAATCAATGTTTATTCAGAAAGACTAGTCTTAAAAGGGCGAAAATTTATTGGTTTTGGGCAATTTTGTTAAGTATAGGCAAATCAATTTTAGCCTTCCAAAGGGAAGGATTAAAAATAACCTATGAAATAGTGGTCAACTTTAATTGCGGGATTTTCTCAGGAGGCGCTCTAGTTGGCGGTAAAATATCAATACGAACGATCGCTTTTGCACCACAATAAGTACAGATTTGCGGGTCAAAGCCTAATCGCTGTATACTGATTTGTTGCCAAACGACAGGCATTTTCGTTATCGGTGGATTTACTTTTAAACTAGCTCTAGCCTTGGCTAAATTTTCTTTTTTATACCGACTAGCCAAAAATCCATAATGTCGGATACGCCTAAAACCAGTAGGCAAAATGTGTAGTGCAAACCGACGGATAAACTCGGAAATAGGTAATTCCATTCGTTCCACTTTACCCGCTTTTCGGTAATCTTTATAGCGAAAAATAATGGAAGTACCGGTAATGTGTAGAATTCGATGATTAGTGATAGCGATTTTGTGAGTATATCGCCCTAGATATTCAATGACTTGTTTAGGTCCACCAAAAGGACGTTTAGCATAGATGACCCAATTTTTAGCAAAAAGTTGTTTAAAAATGGCGGGTTGGATAGTGATATGATTTTCAGCTGCTTGTTTTCGTAAATCGGCAACAAATTTGGCTCTAAAAACTTTGCTCATCGCTTTGACGGGAAAAAGAAACTTGCTGTTAGGATGCGCATTTTTCCAATCTCCATTCGGTGTCAAACCACCACCAGGGACGATACAATGTAAATGTGGGTGCAAACTCAGATTCTGCCCCCAAGTATGTAAAATGGCAGTCATTCCTGCTTTAGCCCCTAAATATTTAGGGTCATTCGCAAAGGAATGAATAGTTTTTTTTGCGGTTTTAAATAGCAAATCATACATCATTTTTGGGTGATGTAAACAAAGTTGATTGAGTTTGTCGGGAATGGTAAAAACAACATGAAAATAAGGAACAGGCAATAGTTCTGCTTCCCGTTTCATTATCCATTTTTCTCGTTGAATACTTTGACATTTAGGACAATGGCGATTGCGACAAGAATTGTAAGAAATGCGAATACAACCACAGTCGGTACAAGCATCCACATGACCGCCTAATGCTTTGGTACGGCATAAGGAAATAGCTCGAAGCATCCGTTTATGATGATTCGTTAATTTTGGATTATTTTCAATCCATTTCCAGTTATCCCGAAGGATTTTGCCAATATCAAATTTAGGCTTCATCCTTTTTGGGTACTATCTTGCTTGATGTTATAAAGGGTATCAAAAGGAGAATGTCCTCGTTGCTGAATGGTGTGGGCAACGTGTAAATAGACTAAAGTAGTGGAGATATGTTCGTGCCCTAAAAGATGTTGAATGGTATATAAATCCAGACCATCTTCGAGTAAATGAGTGGCATAAGAGTGCCGTAAGGTGTGCAAACTGGCTTTCTTTTGAATATCCGTTTTTTTGAGGGTGGTTCGCATTACCCAACCAATGCCACGTTTACTGATGGGGCTGCCAAAAGTTTTACCATTGAATACCCAATCTTTGGGCTGACAAGCATGGTAATATTTTTTAAGCCCTTTAGCCATTAAATCGGAGAGTGGTACGTAACGGTCTTTTTTGTATTTACTCTGTCGGATATGGATTTGTTTGCGGTCAAAATCAATATCTCTTTGGTGCAGATTACAGACTTCTGCAATCCTCAAACCAGCAGAATAGGTAAGGCTTAATAGGATACGGTGTTTGAGTAGTTTGGGTGTTTTAAATAAAAGGCGACATTCCTTTTTGCTAAAAACAACAGGCAGGTCTTTGATTCTTTTAATCGTAGGTAATCGAATAGCACGGTCTTCTCGGCCAACTAGTCGAAAAACATAGCGCAAACCATAAACGGTGTGTTTGAAATAAGAATAGGAAGGTTTTTGATGGTCTCGAAGTAGAAGTAAATAGTCGTTGATTTGAGCATCGGTAAGTTCGAGCGGAGTGCAGCCAAAATAGAGACTTAATTTGGCGATGCATTTGCCGTAGTTGGCTAAAGTTGATTCACTCTGACCGTTTAATCGAATTTTGGTCAAGAGTTTTTGATAGAGTTCAGAAAAACCGCTAACTTCGGCACAAGCCCTGCCGATTAAGGTGTTTTTTTTGCATGATAAAGCATTTTAATGATGAAATAGTATTATTTAACGAACTAAAGGTAGGGCTTTTTTTTGCCTTTAGCTACCGTAGGTTTAGTACAACAATGGCTAAAACGTTCATGCCCAGCAAAAGCTGGTCACGCCGTTTAGCCGAACCGTTGGAGGCAATGAAAAAAAAAAGAAAAACCAAAAATTTAACTTCAAAAGGAAAATGAAAAATAAAATAATTAAATATTTGATAATAGGTTTACTGTTTATGATGATTCCTTTGAGTGGAAATTCTCAGCAAAATGTAACTAACTATATCGACCACTTGAATGAACCATTTTCCATAGCTGTAACTTGTGCGATTCTCTTTGCCATTTTATTAATGTTTGGAATATTAATCTTTTATGTAGTTAATGAGGGGAAAAAAAATAATGAAATGGGTATGAGAGGTTTAGCAGTTATTATTGGGTTGACAATCTTTGTAATAATTGATTCTGTACCAGGACTAAGTTTAAGTAATCTCTTGATAAATAGCTTGTATGGAGTAGATTTAAATAATCTTAAAAGTATCAGTTTTATAAGTTTTTCTGTTGTGAATTTTTTAGTAGGAATAGGGTTATCACTTGGTTTAAAAGCTATCGTCCAAAAGCAACCAAAAGTGGGAATGAGACTATTTATGATTATTTTCACAATAGCAATCTTTCTACTTACAAAGATACTGTTTGTATCATTAAAGTCTGAAAACGTAGTGATTTTACTTCCAAGTATTTGTTTTGTTATAGGCTATGGATTGACAATACTTTTAGCCTATGACACAATTTTGCCTGAACAAAAATAAATAGAAAATAAATTCTCTTTCAAATAGATAAAGAAAAATGAACGCAGCCTCCAACCCGATATTTTAAGCTTGGATTCAACCGTCAGACTAAGAAAACAACTACTGATGATCAACGACTTACGATGGTGTCGATATTTTAAGATTGCATCTTAAAATCAATATTTCGTACATTTCCAACGTGATTTTCAATTAAAAAATAAAGCGAATTATGCTAAAAACATAAAAATCAAAACTAACTTACCTAGTTACTTAAATCCAAATACAATATAGCTTATTTCAAAAAAATGAATCAAAAAGTCGAATTAAAAGGGGTGAGGTTAATGATAATTTTTCTATTACTAACAATAAATCTAATTAGTCAACCGAGCTATAACCTAATTGACGAAGCTAGTAAAATGCTTCCAGATAGTATCATTGAATTTCCAGCAGTAGCTGATTATTTGACGAAAGATTTAACAACAACAGAAGAAAAAGTAAGGGCGATATATATTTGGATAACACATAATATTGCCTATGATTTGGATCAATTAGCAACTGAGAAAAAGTATGCGTCAACCGCTGAAATAGTTGAAGGAGTGATGAAAGATAGAAAAGGCGTGTGCATGCACTATGCAAATTTGTTTTTAGCCATGAGCGAATCTATTGGCATTCAAAGTTATATGATATCAGGCTATACGAGGGAAAATAATGGAGCAATAGCAAGTGAAAGCCATGCTTGGAATGCTGTTAAAATCGATACCAATTATTATTTACTAGACTTAACTTGGGCAGCAGGATATGTTTATAAGCATAAGTATGTTCACGAATTTCGAGATGCTTATTTTCTAATACCGCCGAAGGAATTTATTGAAACCCACATGCCATTTGACCCAATTTGGCAATTTTTAAATACCCCCATAGATAATGCCGATTTTAAATCAGCTAATTATTCAAAATTAAGGCGTACTGGAACCTACCAATTTCCCGATTCCATTAGGGCATATGAAAAGATGACTAAATTGCAACAAGTGGAAACAGCAAATAACCGATTAGTGAAATCAGGAATTAACAATAGCTTAATTAAAGAACAAGTGGAAAACAATTATTATAACATAGGGGTCTATCAATTCAATGAAGCCAATGAGGTGCATACCTTTGGCGTGAACAATTATAATGAATATATTAAATATCGAAACAAAAGGTTTCGGAAACCAAAAGTATCAGATGCTTTAATTAGGGAATTAATTAATAACGCCGAATTAGGCATGAAAAAGGCGTATCAGCTATTTACAGCATTAAATAATAGTAACAACGAATTAAAGAAAAAAGGCATCAATGATAAGTTGAGGGATATTTTATCAAGCATGCAGGTTGATTTATCAAATTTAGAAAAAGAGGTAGATTATGTGAATAGGTATTTAAAAACCTGGAAACCTTTAAGAATATTTGTAATGCCAAAATTATAAAACCCGATTCGATTAGGGCGTATGAAAAGATAACTAATTTGCAATAAGTGGAAGCAGCAATGTAAACAATAGTTGGATTAAACTACTATCTTAATCCATCAGCATCTAGGGTTTTCTTATAAAAAATGTTTTATCAATTTTCAATTTTCAAAAGGACGTACTAAGGAAGAAAAAGGGTAAAAGTGATCATTACTTCCTATGATACTGCTTTCTAGTTCAAAATTTAGCAGTTATCCATTTTTGAAAATTGAAAATTATAAATTGAAAATTGAAAATTGCCAAAAAAAGAGCTTTTACATTTTTATAAGAAAACCCTTCATCGGCATCTTAGTTATTACTTTTCTCTTTTACTACAATTATACATTTTTCAGAAAACACCCCGATTCTCCACTCGACGCTTACGAAGTGTCCCCGTTCGACCAGTAAGCGTAAGCACTCCTTCGTCACCAGTATTAATCTCCGCAGCGTTGCCTTCATCGGTGTCGATATGCATTTCTAATTTATATTGATCCGAGACCCGCACTAGCACATTCCCAAAAATTACGGGACGGTCTGAACTACCTACTGCTACCTCTACCACATCACGGTCTTGGACGCCAAATTGTATCGCCTCGGCGGGCGTCATGTGGATGTGACGCCAAGCACAAATCAAACCATCTTTGATCGTCACCGAACCAGCAGGGCCAATCAATTTGCAACCGGGCGTATTGGCTACCTTACCAGACTCCCGAATGGGTGCGTCGATTCCAAGAAAAAACTCATCCGTTCTCGACACTTCTATTTGATCTTTGCTACGTAGTGGGCCTAAAATTCTGACTCGCTCAAGGCGATTGCGTGGGCCAACAACTGTAATCGTTTCTTCGGCGGCAAACTGTCCAGGCTGCGAAAGCCATTTTCTGACGGTCAATTCATAGCCAACACCGAAGAGTGCATCTAAAGTGGCACGGGTCAAGTGAGCGTGGCGAGCCGAAACAGCTACGGGAATGACGGGTAAAGTATTGACCTCATCTGCTTTTTTGAGGAGTTTGTAACAATCCCGAGCAATGGCCAATTGTTCGTCTGTTTTTATAACTAAAAGACTTACCCGACTGTGCCGAGCATGAAATTCGCCTGCGGGTTGCTCCTCGGTTAGCTGAATGGCAGCGTTACCATCTTCGTAAATGACGGCTCCTAAATAATCCAACCGTTGGACGGCTCGATGTCGAATCACGGCGCTATGTTCTCCAATGCCGCCCGTAAAAACGATGGCATCCACGCCTCCCATCACAGCGGTGTACGCACCAATGTACTTACGCAAACGGTGCGTAAAAACTTGTAGGGCTAACTGACAATCGGGGTCTCCATTCGTAGCTGCGGTTAAGATGGTGCGCATGTCATTGCTTTTGCCAGATAAGCCTAACAGACCACTTTCTCGGTTGAGCATGGTTTCGATCTGGTCAGTAGACCTGCCAGTTTGTTTTCTAAGATAGGCAAAAAGACCGGGGTCTATATCGCCGCTACGGGTTCCCATGACTAATCCTTCCAGTGGCGTCATGCCCATACTGGTTTCTACGGAACGACCGAACTCAATAGCCGCTACGCTACAACCATTCCCCAAATGGCAAGTAATTATTCGCAAGTTGCGCAGGTCATTTTGCAAATATTCGGCGGCACGCTGCGCAACGTATTGATGACTTGTACCGTGAAACCCGTATCTTCGGATGCCATACGCTTGCATCAAATCCTTCGGCAGCGCATAAGTTTTAGCACGCCTTGGCAGGCTTTGATGAAAAGCCGTATCGAAAATGGCAAAGTGGTCTAAATCTGAAAATTGCTTCCTAGCAGCACGTATTCCACTTAAATTGACAGGATTGTGCAAAGGAGCTAAAGGGGCAAGTGCTGCAATTTGTGCCGCTACTTCATCGGTGATTCTAACTGGACCGTCAAAAGCCTCCCCACCGTGGACGACCCGATGACCGACACCCGCTAATTTCGTAGCGGATAGTTTCTCTTCCATGGCCGTCAGACAGATTTTCAGCGCATGTTCATGCCCCGTTTTACTTAATGGAGTGGTCGTTCCGTCAGAAAATTGCAGGGTGGGCTGATCTAGCAAATTATCAGCCGTCATTTCTAAAATACGCTTTCCACTAATAGGATTTATGACCGCAGCTTTTATAGACGAGCTGCCAGCGTTGAGAACAAGAATATTCATAAAATTATTTTTTTTAGGACCATACGCTACTGTAAGCGTACATAGTATAATGGTCTAAATTGGAAATTGTTCTTTATCTTTTTTTTTATTGAAAACGTTAGATTAAGGAAAAAAATCGATATTTTAAGATCGCATCTTAAAGTCAATATTTCGTACGTTTTCAACGTAATTTATGTTAAAAGTAAAATAAATTTACATAAAAGCAGGCTATTGTAATTAATAGCCTACAAAAAAACAAAAAATATTTTTTATATCTTCAAAATTTAATTAAATTTAGGCTATTAATTACAATAGCCTACCTTTATGCAAAAAGCAATAATACTTAAAAAACGTTTTAGAGAAAGTAAAGGCGTTTTAACAGCTCAGGAATTACAGTCATTTGGGCTAACTCGTTACTCCATTAACCAACTAATTAAAGATGGTATTCTCGAAAGAATAAAAAGAGGTAAATACATACATGCGGAATCAGAAGAAGATGAATATTATCTGGTTCAACAAATGATTCCCACAGGCATCATTTGTTTACTATCTGCTGCTGCCATTTACAACTTCACCACGCATATTCCTAATAAATATCATTTATCCATAAAAAGTAATTATCATCCAACCTTACCGGTATATCCACCCATAAAATTATATTACTGGAGAAGAAAACAATATGAATTAGGTATCATTCCTATGTTACTAAATGGTTCTATTCTTCGGATTTATGATAAAGAAAAAACGGTTTGTGATTTCCTTAAGTTTAGAAAAAAATTAACTACTAGTGTTGTTAAAGAAGTTATAAAAACTTACTTGAAAGACGATGAAAGAGATTTAATTAAATTGAAGCAATACTCGAAAGCCCTAAAAGTTGAATCTGTCTTAAATAACTATCTGGAAATATTATTATGAATATTGAATCAATCAAAGCAAAACTTAAGAACTATTCGAAGAAAAACCGAAAAATTCATCAAAACACCTTGACAAAGTATTTTCAAGAAAGGTTTTTGTATCGACTTTCTAAGTCGAAGTATAAAAAGAATTTTTTGCTAAAAGGAGGGACACTTGCCTATTCCATTAGTGGGGAAGATAGCCGTCATACAAAGGATATAGATTTTCTAATAGATAAACTCGAAGCGGAACAAGAAAATTTAAGCGTTATCTTTAAAGAAATTTGTAAAATTGTAGCTGATGATGGCGTTGTATTTAAAGCTAATAGTATCAAGATAGAAGCCATCCAAAAAGAAGGAAATTACACAGGTACTAGAATCAAAGTTGTAGCGAGTCTTGGCAAAATCTCTCAACAAATGCAAATTGATATTGGTGTCGGTGATTATGTCACGCCTGGTCCTCAAGAAATTGAATATCCTACCATATTAGCGGAACTTCCTTCACCAATACTAGATGCCTACTCTATTGAAACACTTGTCTCAGAAAAATTTAATGCAATGATTGAATTAGGGGAGTTCAATTCTAGATTAAAAGACTTTTATGATGTACATCTGTTTGTTGATAAATGTGATAAGACTATTTTAAAAGAAGCAATTAAAAATACCTTCAAAAGAAGAAAGACAAAAATAACCAAAAATCATCCTATTTTTCAAAAGGACTTCTACCAAAATGAACAAAGGGCTAAACAATGGTCTATCTTTTTACAAAAAAATGGACTATCAAAAATTGATTATGAAGCTGTTTATCAAAAAATTTCAACTCACTTATTTCCTATTTATAAAGCACTATAATATTTTATTTCAAGTGACGATATACAATTCAAAATACACCCATTAACGAAGAAAAACCTCAAAAAAAACTACCGATTACCCTATTAATTAGAATCTGTAACGAGCAAACAAACCAATTAATCACCTCCACCTACCAATTAATAAAAGTAAATAGCAAATAATGCCAAGTGCCCCTATTTTTGAAAGACACTCAAAATTAGCATCACTTATCATTATAAAAAATTATGAAAAAATTACTACACTCCATTTTAGCCATTACCCTACTCGGAACTACCCTAACAGCTCAAAATGTCACTATTTCGGATGCGCAATTTAAATCCTTTTTAATAAATCATGCCTTAAATACCAATGACGATGCCGAAATAAGTGTCGCCGAAGCGGAAGCTTTTTCAGGTCGATTGGCTTGTTCCAATAAAAATATTGCAGACCTTACGGGGATAGAAGCCTTTACTGCTTTGACTGAATTGAGTTGTAGTGCAAATAAACTCACTAGTCTTGATTTAAGTAAGAATACGGCTTTGGTTAAATTATCTTGTACCCAAAATGAAATTACCAGTTTGGACCTCAGCCAAAACATTGCTTTGACGACCTTGGATTGTGGTGACAATCTATTAACCAGCTTGGATTTGAGCAATAATCCACTTTTGGAGGTACTGGAATGTGATGACAATCAGCTAACTCAGCTAGAGGTTACGAATAATGTCGCCTTGCAGAAAATTAATTGCTTTAGGAATCAATTAACCAGTTTAGATTTAAGTAAAAATACTGCTTTAACCAATCTATCTTGTACGGAAAATCAATTACAAAATTTAGATTTAAGCAACAATATTGCGCTAACAAGGCTCGGTTGTTCTAGGAATAACCTTACCAGTATTGATGTCAGTAAAAACATTGAATTATCAACATTTTATTGTTCTCATAATGCCTTAACGAGTCTAGATATAAGTGCCAATATTAACTTAAAAGATGTAGACTGCCAATATTTGAACTTGACGAACCTAGATGTCAGCAACAATATCAATCTGACTCAATTATCTTGTTACAATAACCAATTAACAAGCCTAGATGTCAGCAATAATACCGCTTTAAAAGGATTATCTTGTTCGGAAAATCAGCTAACCTCCATAGATGTTAGCGGTCACCCTGCCTTAGAAAATCTGTATTGTGATAATAACCAACTTAGCCAATTAGATGTTAGTAAAAATCCTGCTTTAAGAAATTTAGGGGGTAATAATAATCAACTGACGAGTCTAAATATGCAAAATGGTACGAATGAAAACATTATTTATATACATGTGCAGAACAACCCCGATCTTTCTTGCATCCAAGTAGATGATGCGGCTTTTAGTACCACTAATTGGACAGATGAATGGTGGGCAAAAAAAGACGAAACAGCCATGTTTAGTACTGCTTGTATGGGTACCGTAAGCGTTAATGAGCTTGAATCAATTTATCCAGTCACCATCTTTCCTAATCCTGCTACACAGGAAGTGCAAATCACCATGGAATTGGCGATTCATCGCCTGCAAGTTTATGCCATGACGGGTCAACAATTAATAGACCAGCGGCAATCTACCAACCGCTTAGATATTTCCGCTTTAGCAAATGGCGTGTATCAACTACAGATTTTTACAGAAGAGGGACTTGTCTCTAAAAAGTTGATTAAGCAATAAAGAGTTAATTATTGTAAAACAGGAAAAACATATCGCTATTTTGTCCGCTTAGCGTTTCATGTAGCAAAACTTAAAAATTTAAATTTAACTTTGGTTTTGTAGTAGCAGCTATGTCTTAGTACTGAGATAAAAATAAAATGTACAAGTTTTCATCCGTGGAAGTTATCCGTGGGAATCAAACATAATTTAGTTTTCCACGGATAACTTCCACGGATGGTTTTCCCCAAATAAGTTTGCTGTAGTTGTACACTTTATTTATTATCCGCTACTTAATCCAACAATCTTCTAAAGGGACAAAATAGAACGATCATGTTATATTTAATTAGCGGAACATCCAGAGCAGGAAAAACCATCATTGCCAATAAATTAGCCACCAAATCACCCCTTCTCGCCCTTATTCACATAAAGCACATAACTCAAAATAAAGAGAAACCCGAAATAGCCCAACGCCATCCAATAATGTTGTTCTGTAATGATTTGATCAAAATAATTGAGCACATAGCTATAGGGGCTAAGGTAACCAATACTCCCCAATTTTATGCCTGGCATGGAGCCAACATAAACCGTTAGTCCTACGCCTACTGCAACCATGAAATTTTTATAATATAAACTAAGTAGGTACTGAAATCCAATAATGGGCAGCGTCAGGACAAAACATTTTATCGTGCCTATTAGGAACAGCTTAAACGGAATTGGCTGCTTGGGCATTTGACCATCAAGGAGCAAACAGGGCAAAATTCCATGTGCGAGAATCCCAATATTCAATAAAATAAAGACAAAAATAGTCAGCAAAAAAAGGGTGGTAAATTTTGCTAAAAAAATAGTCCCATACCTTTGCGGAGTGGTATGCACTTGCTTCCAATTATTGTTTTTGTATTCAATTTGCGTGATTAAGATGCAAATTAGAATCACCCCAATCGGAATCATAAAACCAACAAATGCTCTTGAATTTTGGGAAAAAAGTTGCGCCCAAATATGTTCTTTATTGCTTAAATTAATGTGATTTTGGATATAAATCGCACGTATTGTAAAAACGGTGGACAATAATAATCCACCAAAAATGCTTACTAAAATAATGATGCTTCCTTTTAATTTTAATAGCTCACTTTCAAAACTTCTTACAAATTCCATATTCTATTTTTTGCTGAGTACCCGACAAAAATCAAAACTTGCCATCCTGCACCTTTTATTCCTAAAGGAACGCTTACTCGCAGGGAGATTTCTCCTTTAGGTGCTAGAGGTGAGCGAAGGAAATTTGGACTTTTTAAAGTTTTGTCGGGTACTCATTTTTTTGTTAAATTAATAAACATCGCTTCTAAATCCATCTTTTCTCCAGTAACTTGATACACTTCTAATCCTTTAATAACCAAGGCTTTGATTATCCTAGCCAATTCCGATGGGACTACACTTTTAATAATAACCACCTCCTGCTTAAGCTCTGGTTCTAACCCAAGTCCAATAAGTATTTTGCAGGTTTCGGGAAGATCATTTGTTTCTATTCTAATGGTCGCTAGTTCCTTTTGCTTTAATTTCAAGGCATTAAAAGAACCTTGAAAAACGAGTTCGCCTTCGTTAATAATTGCCAAGTGACTCACCATCTTTTCTATCTCGGAAAGGAGATGACTGGAAATAATGATGGTTGTGCCAAATTTCGAATTAATATTTTTTAATAAGGTTCGGATTTCGATAATTCCGTTGGGATCTAATCCATTGGTCGGTTCATCCAGTATTAATAATTTGGGTTGATGCAGCAAGGCAATACCAATACTCAAGCGTTGTTTCATACCTAAAGAAAACTGATGGACTTTCTTTTTTCCGACGTCTGCTAACCCCACAACTGCCAATACTTCTTCGATTCTCTCCTTAGGGCATTGGTAAATTTTTTGAAGAATTATCAAATTATCTCTAGCACTCAAATGACCATAAAAAGAAGGTGATTCTATCAAAGAACCGATTTCTTTTAGTATGGAAATTCTATGCTTAGCAAGCGTTTGTCCAAAAATAGAGACGTCCCCTTGCTGAATTTTTAGTAAGCCTAAAATTAGTTTTAAAGTGGTTGTTTTTCCAGCGCCGTTTTTTCCTAAAAAACCAAATATACTTCCTTGTGGTACTTTTAAGTTTATATTTTTAAGCAAGGTATTTTCAGGCGAAAACTGATGGGATAAATTTTTAGTTTCTATGGAATACGTCATTAGTATTTTGGATGAATGAGTTGAAAAAAGGTGCTTTTATAAGTCTCTGAAATCGGAATCAACTTCGAGCCTATTTTGATTCTATTTCGTTCTACCGCATCAATTTTATTCAGCGCCACCATATGTGATTTATGCACTCGGCAGATTACTTCGGGTGCAAATAATTGTGCTAATTCGGTAAAAGTTTGAAGGGTCATAATTTGTTTTGCTGTGGTAAAAATCCTTCGATATTCTCCCATGCCTTCAATCCGAATAATCTCATTGACCATTACTTTTTCGAGCCGATGCGCTGTTTTGATAAAGATAAATTCTTTTGGCAGCGACTTTGGGGAACTCAACTGCACTTTATCAACTGCTTTTAAAAATCGGTCAAAGGAAAATGGTTTTAATAAATAATCGACCACATTCAATTCGTATCCTTTCAGGGCATATTGGTCGTAGGCGGTCGTGATGATTACTTGGGCGGTAATGGTCGTACTTTCCAAGAATTCGATGCCTGTCAATTCTTCCATTTCAATGTCTAAAAAGATTAAATCGACTGATTCTATCTTTAAAAAAGTTACCGCTTCTATTGCATTATCAAATGAAGCTACTAAATTAAGTAAGGGCAATTTTTCGATAAAATATTGGATTCGCTCTAGCGCAATAGGTTCATCTTCAACGATGATACATTTAATTTGCATGGGTCAAAATTGTGAGTTGAATAGCATAAGCGTCGGTTGTTATTGTTCGCTCTATTTGATGTTGATTCGGATATAAAATTTGTAATCGTTTCTCTATTAATTCATTTCCAATACCACCACTTTTATTGGAAATTGACGGACTTGTTTTGAAGGCATTTTTACAATAGAAAACTATTTTTTCCGCTTCTATGGAAATATTAATAGTTATCGCCTGAAAGGCTTTTTTGGAGGTCACATGTTTAAAAGCATTTTCAATAAATGGAATAAAAAGCATCGGTGGGATTCGATGGTTAAACTGTACCCCAGTTACAGTATACTTTACAAAATCGGCATTGGTCGTTCTGATTTTTTGGAGGTCGATGTATTGTTGTATATAGGCAAGTTCTCTAGCAATCGCAATTTTTTCTTCCTTTGATTCATACAACATAAAGCGTAACATCGACGCCAACTTATCCAAATAATTAGATGCGACCTCCACATCTCTGCGCATCAATCCATCAATATTATTAATAGAGTTGAATAAAAAATGGGGATTCAATTTTGATTTTATCAATTCTAATTCCATCCGATCGGTATATTGTTGTAGTGCTTCTTTTATTTTCAACTCCTTGTACCAAGAAACAAATCCCTTTAAAATAAATCCTGCTATTCCATTGATACATCCAATAATAGTCAATAGCAGCAATTCGCTAAAAAAAGAGGTATAACCATCTTTAAACATAAAATCACGCCCATAAATAGTGGATGCTACCCCACCACTACTCAACGCAATTAATAATATTCCGATAAATCCAAAACTGAATAAACGTCCTAATTTTCGCTGCTTCAAGTATTCGTCGAAAAGGAAAAAATAGGATAAATAAAATCCTAGTATAGAAGGTAAAAGGATAAAGGAAAAGATCACCCCAATGATATAGACATAATTAAGTGGGGTAAATTGACCTATTTGAGCAATCAGAAATAGCACCAACAACATTCCTAAATAAAAAACCCAATACCCTATATGTAAAACTGTTATGATTTGTCGCTTCATTGATTCAAAGATAGGCACTTCGACAAGCCGATAAAAATGTAATTGGTGAAATAGGGAGAATATACTGTGTAATTGGTATTTTAGACGGTAAGCTATACTGCTTCGGGTTGTGCCTGTTACTACGTTTTTAAACGGATTCCATGTACTATTATCAAAAGAAGTCGCTCGAAATTCTTTTTGCTACTAAAGAAGCTTACTTTAGAGGGGCGTTTGATAAATTGAACGCTAAACTAAATCATAAAATGAAAAAGATTCTATTTGCAAGCTTCCTATTTTTACTATTGGGATGTAAAGACAGCGCATTACCGACTACTCAAGTAGCCGACACCACCCAAAATTGGGCATTTAATGCTTTTGAAAAAATTGATAGCCTTAATCCTATTTTGAAGCCTTCCCCAAATTTAACTTTTGAATGCCCTATAACCAAACAGCCAATCAATTGGGAAGAACGAAATGTCTTAAATCCATCTGCGGTGGTCAAAGGAGATAAAGTGTATTTATTTTACCGAGCACAAGATATAAAGGGTACTTCTAGAATTGGCTTAGCCATCAGTTCAGATGGACTTCATTTTAAGAAATCTCCTGCGCCTGTTTTTTATCCTGCTAATGATTCGATGAAAGTCTATGAGTGGAATTATAAAAAAACGGCCGATAATGCTTTTCTAGTAGACGACTGCCCCAACTGTTATTTTGATGGGGTGGAAGATCCGAGAATTGTGGAAAGTGCCGATAATCGGTATATTATGACCTATACTGCTTATGACGGAAAAACTGCTCGATTGGCTATTGCTTCTTCAACCAACTTGACCAATTGGACGAAACATGGATTGGTTTTTAAAAGTGAAAAATATAGAGATAAATGGTCTAAATCTGGCGCTATTGTGGTCGAATCTAAGGACGGTCAACAGATTGCAAAAAAAATAAATGGGAAATATTGGATGTATTTTGGCGATACTAATCTATTTTTAGCTAGTTCAGCGGATTTAATTCATTGGGAAATCTGCGAAAATGAAGAGAATCAGCAGATGATTTCCGTTTTGCATCCACGAATGGGCTACTTTGATAGCCGACTCGTTGAACCTGGGCCTTATGCGTTATATAAGGACGAAGGGATTTTGTTAATTTATAATGGAAGCAATGCCGCTAATTTTAATGATCCAAATTTATCGAAATTCACCTATGCCGCAGGACAAGCTTTGTTTGACAAAAATGCTCCGCATAAACTAATTGATCGGACGGACAGTTATTTTATATATCCTGACAAGGCTTATGAAAAGATTGGAGAAGTCAACGAAGTTTGTTTTGTAGAAGGATTGGTTCCTTTTAAAAACCAATGGTTTTTGTATTATGGCACGGCTGATTCTAAAATTGCTGTTGCGGTAAATAAGTAATTAATTTTTAACCTTCTAAATATAAATTATGCACATTAAGAAAACCTATACCACCTTAGAAATGGCATGGTGGACTCGCTTTGAGACCTTACTATTTTTTGTCATTATTACAATTTGGGTGGCTATTTATTACTTCCTTGATCTAGGTTGGTTAAAAATTCCTTGGACGCCTTTGGCTTTAATTGGTACAGCGGTGGCATTTGTGATTGGCTTTCAAAATAACTCTGCCTATGGGCGAATTTGGGAAGCTCGAAAAATTTGGGGCGGCATTGTCAATACTTCCAGAACCTTTGGCATGTTTCTACAGGATATGCTGACTAATGAATACGCCTCCACACCATTGTCTACCGCAGAAATTCAAAAGGAAATTAAAACCCTTACTTATCGGCACATTGCTTGGATGACTGCTTTACGACATGCGATGCGAATGCCTAAACCTTGGGAAACAAGCCTCAATCACAAGACTAACCAAGAATGGAACACTAGACCGCCAGAAATGGAATCTTCCCTTGAAGTAGATTTAAAACCCTATATTTCTGATAAAGATTTTGACTATGTAATGAGTAAGAATAATAAGCAGACTGCCTTATTATATTTGCAATCTCATCATTTAAGAAAACTCAAAGAACAAGGCATCGTTTGGGAATTTTCTTTTCTGCAATTAGAAGGTATATTAGAAGAATTATTTACCCAACAAGGTAGAAGTGAACGGATTAAAAACTTTCCTTATCCTAGACAATTTGCTACCTTGAATCATTTTTTTATGTGGATTTTTGTCTTGCTACTCCCACTTGCCCTTGTCCCTCAATTCGCAGAAATCGGACAAGGTTTTGCAGATACTCATCCAATGATAAGTGATCTTTTTGTTTGGCTTTGCATTCCTTTTTACGTGATTGTTGCCTGGATTTTTCATACCATGGAACGAATTGGTAGAACAGGCGAGAATCCTTTTGAAGGGACGGCTAATGATGTGCCGATTTCTACTATTGCTAGAGGCATTGAAATTGATTTACGACAAAACTTGGGAGAATCAAAAGAAGGTATTCCAAAACAATTTGCAGTTAAACGGCATACGCAATTTTAATCGTTAATTGTAGTTTATTTTATTAAAAAAGAAGGATTTTCTTATAAAAAAGAATTCACTCTCTGTACTTTGATTTATTTGGACATCGAGCCCAAATAAATCAAAAAAGGTTGGCTCATGATACCCAACGGGGTGATGATATAAAACCTCTAATTTTTAGCAATAAAATTGTTTTTGAAGCCTAAAATGGCAATAGAACAAGGTTTTTGAGTAAAAAGCAAGGGCTTATATCAAAGGATTTTGTCCCCCCCCGTTGGGTATTAAGAGCCAAAAGGTTTTTAAAGGGCTAAATTAGACTGACCAAGGATCGTAAATTACAACAATATATTTACTGTAATTAATTTACCAAAAGTGACGTTTTGACAAATAAAGATTTACTGGTATTAATTGGAGATAGAGTCGCTGTCTAAAATTTTTTAAATTACTTTTTTGATTATTTTAAGAAAAATGCGTTTTACCTCTTTCATTTTTACAATTATCACGTCACAAATTGAGTTACCAAAATACTGATTATCAATTAAATAAAGCGTAAATAGTATAAAAAATAAGGGACAATCGTCAAAATTTGTAATAAAATATTAATTCATTATTATATATATTTACTTCATAATTCAAAGAAAGGAAAAATAGAAAATTTTAACAGCTACTATTTTCAACTTTAAACAGAATAAGAGGATGGAATATTTAAAAATGCACTAGGTGAACTCCTCCTATTTTAAAAAAATCGAAAAGAAAAACGAATAAATATAACAACAAAATTTCATCCTAAAAGAAGGAGAAATAAAGTGGATTAAAATTCCCATTTACAACACTTTAGTAAACGTAAATTAGAGCCTTATTTTTTAATCGAGTGATCTGTTTTAAAGGGTTTTCAAACACAGAATCCCCTTTAAAAAATTCCGCTCAAACTTAAATTATTTTAAAATGGAATTAACACCAGGTACGGTAGACATTGGTGGACGCACCTACAAAACACTAACATTTGATGATAATCAAATCAGATATACTTATATGACAGAAAATCTGGACCTCGATGTGGGAGAAGGATGTGGATATTATAATAATGATAGTAGTAATGCTGCGAAATATGGCCGAATATATACCTGGCAGGCAGCACTAAAGACAGCTTCAAAAGGCTGGGTAGTAATTGGTTGGCCAAGATGGACCTTATTGCAAGATAAATTTTCCGCCGCTGAACTTGTGGATGGAGGAAGCTCAGGCATGAATTTTTTGTATGGCGGAAGACAAGATGCTAATACAAAAACTTTCCTTGACAGGGGTAAGTTTGGATATTATTGGGCTGCCAATGATATAAATCCGAACAAATCGATGCTTTATATATTCGAGTCTCCAGAAAAAGGAGGGCGTTTTAGAGAATGGAGTTGGCCTACCGCAGAGCGGCTTTCCGTACGTCTTTGTAGATATCAATCTTTGAAGTATCCTGAGCAACATTCTTAATTTAACAGATGCGATTCTGTTCGACTGAGTCTTTTGGAGGTGGAGCATTTTTGAGCAATAAAGTGACTTCTTCCTGTATTCTTTCTTCAAACCGAGAAAATTTGCTGTCTGTCTGTCTGTCTGTCTGTCTGTGGATTCTCCGTTATCAAACTAATTGTCCATTCTTTCTGGGCAGTAATAGAGGAGACTATAAAAGATCAGCAAACTAATAAGGGTAGGAATCGAGTGTGTTTTTTCATAAAAATAGGTTACAAAATGGGGTGATATATAATATGTCTTTACAAATAAAGACATTCTCTAGTAGCATTAATAACCTCTTGATGTATTTATTATTTATAAATACGGTTTTTTTGATTAGTTAAATTGAGGTATTAGAGAATCTAAAGATGCTATTTTATTAAAAAAAACAGGGTCCCTAATGGAGAACCCTGTTTTTTGATTTTGAACCTTGTTTTACAAATTTGATAGCGCTGAACCATCAAATTTGATTATGCATGATAATATCTTTCATCGATAATTTTTCCATTTTTCCATTTAGTCCGAACCACTTGCTCAAAACGGTGCTTCGTTCCATCATTGGTATCAAATTCCATAACTGCTTCATAAAATGAAGTATCTCCACTTACTGCTGGTCCACTTTTGACCGTATATCCATGAAATGCGGTTACCGTTGCTAATAAATCTTCTTCTGCTTTAATGCAAAACGCTTTCCCTTTTTTAGCTTCATTATTACCTTCCCAAAGACTTACATCCTCATCCAAGTAAGTATCCATCGCTTGTATAAATTGTCCTTGTGCTAATAAATCTAATACTGCTTTTACATTTGTTAAAATTTCTTGTTCTTGACTGGTTGCTGTTAACATGATTTTTAAAATTTTAGTGATTAATAAATGATGTCACAAAGGTAGCAGCAAGCACAAGGTTTTAGAATGGACAAACTTCGCCTATGCTTGGACATAGTTCGCCATTAAAGCGTATAACAAATTTAGCTGTACCTAACGGCTAAATTTGTAATATTAAAAAGTAGCATTTTCAATTTTATAAAAAGCCTACTTCTTCCTATTCAACCCCCATTTAACTAACCAAACAATCCCTAAAACCAAAGGCAAGCCCATTGAAATAGTGGTCAAATTACTTTTAATGCCTGTTATGGTAGAAGCACTATTGACCATTTCAGGTGTCAAATCAGGAAAAGTAGCCAACATATCCAACGTATTAAAATTCTCTAAGTAATCAACAATCATCAATAATACGGGTATTAAAGAAAGGTACATCCATTTGGAGTCAGGACTGGTAATTTTCTTTAAAAAGAAGGCAGAGAGCAAGATAAATAATATGCCGTAAGCAAATGGAAAAATCATATCTACCACACCCGTTGTATGTCTATGAATAGCACGCCCCTCGGCTTTTATCTTTGTAAAAAAGTCGTTTATTTCTGCTGCATCATAGTTGTTTCTCATGTCAATTATTGGAGCGCTTTCTCCTGCTAATTCATTTAGTTGTCCTTCTGCGATTTGAAAAAGATAAATACAATACATAAAAGCCAATAAAGCAGGGATGATAAATTTCCAATTGGCAATTTTTGCTAATAGATTGGTCATGATTTTTCGTTTTGTTCTGTTAAAGGGTAAACTCTCCATTTAAAGACTACGAAGTCTTCCACATTATTCCACCACAGCAGGACTATACCAAATAGGCGAAGACCAAGCTCGTTCCTGGATGGAGGCAGGCACATCTTCTGGTAAGGCTAAGCCTAATGCTTTCGCATCATACGTACTCCAACGAGGGGTAGGTATTTCTAAAACTCTAGCGTAATAAAAGGCTTCCTGTTCGGCATCAAATTCAGGGTCAGTCCAAATCGTTTGTAAGTTAACGGCTCCAATACTATTCTCATAAGTGGCATTGGCTATATCTACCGTGTTTCCGATTGCTGTTAATTTACCCGAAGTATCCAATTGGCGATTTCCTGACCAAGCTACCTCAAAAACTTTTTCCTGTGTCTTGCCTTCCTTATCTGTCCAACCTTTTATGACCTGAATTCTATCTAAATTTCCACTTTCTGCATCTTTAATCGCCCAAACTAAAAAAGAGGGCGCTTCGTTTTTTTTGGTCGTTGGAGATAAATCACTTCCCATAGGCACGCCCACTTTTGAGGCAGTCGTCACCCAATCTTCTTGCGCTAATACATCTTTTGGAAAAGCCCAACTCCCATAAAATCGAACCTTGATCCGAGGACCAGAGGTAGCAAAGGTCTCTTTTCTTTGCATGGCATCAAAAAGCGCCGCTCTAGTATTGGCTTCCGCCCAAACACCTGCCAAACTACCCGCACTCCATCTATCCCAACGTGCAGCATTTTCCTTACCGTCTCTGCGTTGCTTTTCTGAAAAATCTACAATGCCTATTTTACCACTATAATTATTTTCGGCTGCTGGGCTAGACCCATTATGACTATCCGTACTCCCAATAAAACCAAATTTGTAGGGATTAGCACCTATTGTTTTTTGATAAGCTAATCCATCTTTTAGTGCCTGTCGAACATAACTTCCTTGCGGATTACTTTGTATTGGTTCCGTACCAAAGGTGAGGTTGGTTACTTCAAAATTAGCAAAATCATCATCTGGGCTTAATGCTGGATGGGTCATTGATGTTCCTTTGATTTGTGAGACTTCACTAATTGGTTCGTTTCGCATCCGCAATTTGGCATATTCGGCATCAATTGCTTGACCATCCCAATAAGTCGAAGGATACATTAATCCATCACTTTTGTTGGCATTATGAGGAATTGCCAATAGGTCAATGCCAGCAGCTCTTTGCTGCTCCATCCATTTCCATAAATCTTCTGGGTTCTGAGAATCGAAATTTGAAAAGGGCATTTCTGGCACTTTGCTACTTCTAAAAATCACATTTCGGTGTAAATTACGAGCTACCGTCACATTTTCTAGATTTCGTTTAGTTACGGTCCATTCATAAGCTGGAAAGGTGGTAAAAGTACCTGGGTTATTATGTTTATCAGCAATGGACACGACTCGTTTCCAGATGTTTTGTCTAAAAGGTGTATTCTCTAATTCTCCTATTTGCTTTCCTCTCCCCATAGAAGCCCCTAATTTGGTAAAACCATCTGTAGATTTTTGGCGATCAGGGCTTCGTAAATCTTTGGCTAATTCAGAATTGGCTAATCCTCCATTTTCATCGGTTAATTGAAGGTATAAACCCATGTATTCCGCATGTTCCGTGACTGCCATAAAATCCAAAGGGCGTTTAATTTTTATCTGTTTGCCTCCTATGTGGTCAATCGCTTCTCCTTTCCCAAATCGGTAAGCATCATCTGGATCAATTTTAACATTAAAAACAAAAGCATCAAAAGACCAACTGGTGTGAATATGTAAATCTCCGAAGTAGGCGTCTTTATTGACGTTTGACTTAGTTGGTTGCGTTTCAGTTGTTGTAGGAACATCATTTGCCGTTTGAGCAGGCTGCTTATCGGCTGAATTACAAGCATATTGAAGTCCTACAAAAAGTAAGAAAATAGGGAAAAGTGCATATTTATTAAACATAACAACTAGTTTTATCTGAAATTGTAGAAGGGTTTTGAAATAAAAGGTGGCTTCATTACAGAACAAGTATACAATATTATTTTGGTTTTATAGCTATGTATATTGGGCTCAATCCCTAAAATGGTTCTTTTAAAGGGGGCTAAAAAGTAAGTCTTGCCATCACTTCCTGCCGATACGTTTTTCCAATAGGAATCCTTTTTCCATTTTTTAAAAGGAGTATATATTTTTCTCGACCTTTGATGGCAGCTATAGGTATAATATAAGAACGATGCACCTGCATAAATTGGTCGGCTGGCAACTGGTCTTTTAATTTCTTTAATGATCCTAAAACCATATACAAATTATCTTTCGTTCTGTATTTAATATATTCACTTGCCGCTTCGAGTAACTCAATTTCTTCATAGGCAATTTTATATTCCGTCGCCCCCGATTTGAGGTGTAAGTAAGGAGAAGTTTTAGAAACAGCACTCAATTCATAAGCGATGGCTTTCTTTTCTACCGTTAATAATCGCTTTACTTTCTGCAAACTTTTTTGAAACCGTTCTTCTGTTATTGGTTTTAATAAATAATCTAGTACTTCTAAATCATAGCTTTCTAAAGCGAATTGCGCATAGGCAGTAGTGAAAATAACTTTGGGGGGTGTGTCTAATGATTTTAAAAAGTCAATCCCTGTTTCTCCAGGCATTTGAATATCCAAAAATAATAAGTCAATGGTTTCTGCTTCCAGAAAGGTACGAATGCCAGTAGTATTTTTAAAAATCCCTACAAGTGTAAGTGCTGGTTCATATTGAATCAAATCTGTTAATAGATCCCTAGCTAACTTTTCATCGTCTACAATCGCACATCGTATGTTTAAAGCATTATCCATTGGTCGTTATTTTTAAAAGCACCTTATATTTATCCTTTTTAGGGCCATACACCAATTTAAATTGATTAGAATATTTTAGTTGGAGTCTCTTGGTAACATTATCTATACCGATTCCATTCGTAGGTTCATTTTCTCGATTCAATACTTTATCAGGCATCGGGTTTTCACATTCAAAAATTAATTCCTGCCCTTTTTGTTGAATACGAATATAAATAGGTGTTGATGCCTCCTCATTATACCCATGTTTAAAAGCATTTTCGACAAAAGGAATCAACAAAAAAGGTTCAATAATATATTGAGGGTTTTCAATTTCCTCCTTTATCGTTATGTCAAAAATATCGTCTTTATATTCTTGGAAATAAATATAGTTCTTTAAATATTTCACTTCTTGGGTTAATAGTACTTCCGCCTTGCTTGCCTCATAGGTTAGATAGGTTAACATTTCTCCTAACTTGGTAATATAAACGCCCGTTTTTTGTGGAGATAATCGAGCCAACGCATACAAACCATTCAAGGCATTGAGAAAAAAATGAGGATGCATTTGCGCTTTTAGATAACTCATTTCCGCTTGTGCCTTTTCTCGTTCTAATTGTAATTGTTCCGCTTGTTTTTTTAAATAATCTAAAGTGAGTTGATAAATTAAAGTAAGCAATATTACCGCAAATGCTGTCGCCAATATACCCGTAGATTTGACCCTTTCGGAGCTTCTAGATAAAACGGGTAATTTCGCATCTGGGTCTTTTGCATACAGTTCAAATTTTATATCAAAAACGGATAGATAATCCAATCGTACCGTTAAATTCGCTACCAAAATCAATAGGATAAAAATACTTCCTCCATAAGCAAAATACTTTGATCGATTAAATAATTTAGGAATTAATACCTTTCTATTCAAAAAGGCCAAGCCATAGTATATTGCAAAAAAGGTCAAAGCGATGCCAAAGGCTTTTGTCCAATGGGTCATTCTGCTATAAAAAGCAAAAGAACTAAGGAATAATAAAGTCCATAATACTAGTTCTACCCAGTTCTTTTTTTCTATTTTTTTTAGCATAAAATCAAAATTTAAAGGTATCAAAATTTTAGGCTTGTATTCTCTGTTTAGTTTTATCTCTTTCTGCACCATGAAAACTGCCTGCCAGCAAGCAGGTAGTCTCTAAGTACCGATTAAAAAATAAAATACACAATTTTTCATCCGTGGAGGCTATCCGTGGGAAACTAAAGTACGCTTTTCTCCACGGATAACCTCCACGGATGATTTTATGGTTTAGCCCTATTTTGTTTTACACTTTTAGATAAACAGGTTAAAAAATGATATTGTGAAAATTTATAATAGGATTTAAGAATATCCAATATCCGTGTCCCTTCATCTATCCGTGGTAGCAATTAATACCACGGATAGATGAAGGGACACGGATGCTTATCACTTTTTTATCTGACGCTCTATTCTTTATCATCTGTTATAGCTCTATTCTATTATAAAATTACAGCATCCTTTTCAATTATTTTCATCCCTCTCATTCCATTCGCTGATTATACGGTTCCATTCGCTGAATACCGATAAAAACTTCATTACAAACAGGTCCTTTTTTGCATTTCATTAGTAACTAACAGATAATTATTATTAGCCTGTTAATGAAAAACACTAATTCATCGAAGCGTTTTCAATACATTTATTAACCATTTAAAATGTTTTATCATGCGTAAAATTTGTTTAAAGTCCATGTTAGTAATGGCATTATTTAGCTTTTCTCTTTTTATGGTTTCTTGTGAAAAGGAAATTATAGAAACAGCCGAAGCTAGTCTGACGGAAAACTTCGTCAACCAATCCGTATTTGAAATGCAAAAGATGGGCAACTTTGGAAAATTTGGTTGCTATGAAATAGTTTTCCCCATCAGTATTGACTTTCCAGATGAATCCACTACCTCCGTTGAATCCTATGAAGCTTTGCGAACTACGGTAATGGCTTGGAAAGAAAATAATACAGCTACCGAAGAACGACCACATTTAGCTTTTCCAATAGAAGTCATTGCAGAAGACGGCACGATTACAAGTGTAGAAGATTTTAGGGTGATGGGTACCTTGCGAATGGAATGCGCTAAAAAATTCTTAGCCAATGTAAATTGGGAAGATATTAAAGGATGCCGACCAGATGGTATTGGCGAAGGACGACCTGACGGTATAGGAGGCGGTAGACCAGCAGGTGTTGGTGGAGGTAGACCTAGTGGCGTAGGAAGTGGACGACCAGCGGGTGTTGGCGGCGGTAGACCAGGCGGTTTTGGCGGTCCTCCAAATGGTCTTGGTGGACGACCAGAAGGAATTCCAGGCGGCAGACCAGGTTGTATGGATGGCATTTGTTTTAGATTATCCTATCCAGTAACCATCAATTACCCAGATGGCAGTTCCGAAACGCATGAAACACATATTGACCTAAAGCAAGCGGTAAGAGCATGGCGAATGGACAATCAAGAAAATGAAAGTCGTCCTCAGTTAGCGTTTCCCTTATCGGTTGAACTGGAAGGTGGAACGACTCAAACGGTAGATAGCGAAGATGATTTAAAAGCATTGAAAGATAGTTGTAGTAGTGATGGCTAATTGTTTTAAAAAATCTATTATTGGAATAGGACAGTTGTACTTACAGCTGTCCTATTTTTTTGAGCCCTATGTAAATTCAAATTTAAATGCTATTTTTGTACTAACTGCACGTACAGTCAGTTTTAATTTAAAAAATATTTATGGCTAAAAGAGAACAGTTAATTGAAATAGCTACCAAATTATTTTCCGAAAGAGGGTTTGAGAATACACCTCTTTCGTTGATATGTGAGACCGCTAATGTATCCAAAGGGCTAATTTCTCATCATTTTAAATCAAAAAATGGATTACTAAGAGAGATATTTAGTAGGACGACGCAATTGATAGTGGAGATAAATAATATAGATAAGACGAACTCGTCTCCTCAGGAGCAATTAAAAGAACTATTGGAATCCTTTTTTACGCAATTAGCAGAGGACAAATTATTATTTCAATTTAACCTAAATATGATTGCTCAACCAAATACAAGGGAAATACTGTCCGACCTGATAAAAGAAAGGTCTTCATTTATCCTCGAAGCCACGCGAAGTATTTTTGATAAAATTGATTCAAAAAATTCAATCATAAAGAGCCATATGTTTATAGCTGAACTAGATGGAATAGCGCTCAACTATTTAGGAATTTATGACGATTTTCCTTTAGCACAAATTAAAACACTTATCCTAAAAAAATACACCCAGCAATGAATTTTATAAAATCGGATATTACCCCTACTATCAAAGACTTAAGAACTAAACTATATCAACAATTGACCGCCCCTATTGATGCCATGTGGGAGCTACTTTACATTGCTTCGTCGCAGCATTACCTGATTGAAAAGGACAAAAATACTTTAGGATACTGTTGTATCAATGAGGAAGGTTGCTTGATTCAACTCTTTATTGAAGCAGCATATCTCTCAAAAACGAATAAGGTAATCGAAGCCTTAATTGACGCTAAATTAATTACTTCTGCTGCTTTAAGTTCTAATGAACCTGTGGCATTCAATGCCTGTTTATTTCATTCAACATCCATCAAACCCAATACTTTCTGTTTTGAACATTTGAATCAACCGATGAAAGTACACGCTCCGTTAAACATTGAATTGGTTACAACTAAGAATATTCGGGCGATTAAATTATTTTTAAAAGAACAAGTAGGAATGGACGATACCTTTGGCTACACAGAGAACCTTATTGCAAGGAAAGAAATATTTATGATAAAAGAATCAGGAATAATCATTGCTACAAGTGAACGTAGAATTAGTGATACCCAATCGGAGATAGCAGATGTAGGAATTATTGTAAACAAGGACTATCAAGGACGAGGAATTGCTACAAAAATAATGCAAATGCAAGTCAATCGAGTATTGAAAGAAGGTAGAAAACCTATTTGTTCTACTACCTTGGACAATACAGCTTCTAGAAAAGCTATTGAGCGGTCGGGGTTTTATTGCTCTAATATCATTTTCGATATTCGTTTTTCTGCAGTAAACAGGAAGCAGGAAATTTGAGATAAAACCCATTACTCCAAAATACGCTTGACCAAAAAACCATCTTCAACTAACATAAGTTGAAAATGGTCAATAGTTTCAAAACAAAACGATAAGTCTTTGCTATTTGTGTGAGGGGGGCACTAGGCGGCTTTATGCATGCTCACCACAAAAAGAACAGCGGCGGCATTTAACCAATAGTAGTAGGCATCTAATCCTTCAAAAGCTAGTAAGAAAGGTGCTATTGCGAATGTTACCCCTACTAAGAAATCCACGATTAAGTGAATTTTGTAAGGAATTACTCGGATGACACCTAAATGATGGTCTGTTAATATAGTTAAAATAAGCGCTGCTATTCCTGTCGCTACGGATAGTTGTAAAGCTAGTGGATTAGATTCCCCTAAACCTAGTAAAAAAGGCAATCCGATTAATGCTAGGGCAACGGGGTAATCTAAATAAGCATGGATTTCTTTGGTGACAAATTTCATGATTTTTAATTTTTTTAGTTTAAAAATGAAGGACTATTCGGCAATAGATTATTCACTCATTTTTAGTTTGTTTGTTAAAATGGTGTGTTTAATAGGGTAATGAGTCGATGAGTTTATGAGGTGATGAGTCTCATTACCTCATAAAATTCATCACCCCACTCCTTATTCCGCATTAAAATATTCTTCCTGCACTACCAACCCATCTGCATTCCATACTCGGCGAATAATTTCATGCCAGTAGATTTTACTGCCATCTTTCATATCAAAATCAAAAGTAAATTCGGAAGCGGTAACACCATCTCCTACAAGGGTATGATGTAACGTAATGCCATTTACTTTAGCTATACCGCCTAAAAAACCTTCCATTTTTGCGACCATTGCTGCTTTACCAGCAGTTGTAGCCGCACCGTAATCGGAGGTAGCTGCATCTTCTGCAAAGAAGGTTTTTACGGCATTTACTATATCTCCTTGCGCTACCATAGCGTCCATTTTTTGGACTTGATTTTCTATATTCATCTTAATTTTTTTTGTTAATGATTAATAACTTGAAGTGCACCATTACGTGCATTAACTTCTTTTAGACTAACTAAGATTCCTGATAAATACGGGTGATTTCCCCTGAATAAAAGATGAGGGATTTAATTGTTATACTTAATTACAAACTAGTGAATCTTACATTTTCTTCCAGTTAGCAGCAGCTTTCTCTGCCATGCCTTTTTCGTCTTTTAACCATAACTGCTTCGCATCTACTTCCAAATCGTATAAGAAAAGATATAACTTGTCATTGCTCACCAAAAACTTATTTGGGTCTGTTCGGAATTTTGCCCCTACAGCAATACCTGTGGCACACCAGCCACCATAAGCAGGAAGATATTTACTTGGATTGGCATCGAATTTTGCTTTTTGGTCCTCATCCGTAAAGTAATACTTCAACCCATCATGCTCTGATTTGTGAGCAATTGTTCCTCTTTGCGCTAAGTTCATGTCAACATAAGATACAGGACTGTATCCCTGTAGGGCGATTTTACTATCATCTGTGTTTGTCTTTTGCCCGAAAATGGTTCCAATAGACAATAATAAGGCTAAGGCAGTCATGAAAACTGATCTTCTAAAATTCATTTTTATAAAATTATGAGTGATTAAAAAAATATTAATTATTCGTTTATTACAAATTTTCTTTTGATTCAATGGACATAGGACGGTCTGCTTTCCAGGAACGAAATCCCTTTAGATTAATGCATAAAAAAATACAATTAGCTAATACATTAGCAAGGCTACCGACTTGGACCGCAAAAATCATCCAGAAAAAATTACTAATGATACCGTATTTAAATCCGTTTAATTTTTTGCATCCCAATAAATGTAATTGTAACATGGTAAATAGCATCGCTAACCAATCCGCTCCGTAAAACTTGCACACAACTGCACTCAAGTTTATATCCATCCATTCTGGCATTTTCGCTTTTTAAAAATTTGGCTATTTATTACATTTGTTGTACTAAACCTACGGTAGCTAAAGGCAAAAAAAAGCCCTACCTTTAGTTCGTTAAATAATACTATTTCATCATTAAAATGCTTTATCATGCAAAAAAAACACCTTAATCGGCAGGGCTTGTGCCGAAGTTAGCGGTTTTTCTGAACTCTATCAAAAACTCTTGACCAAAATTCGATTAAACGGTCAGAGTGAATCAACTTTAGCCAACTACGGCAAATGCATCGCCAAATTAAGTCTCTATTTTGGCTGCACTCCGCTCGAACTTACCGATGCTCAAATCAACGACTATTTACTTCTACTTCGAGACCATCAAAAACCTTCCTATTCTTATTTCAAACACACCGTTTATGGTTTGCGCTATGTTTTTCGACTAGTTGGCCGAGAAGACCGTGCTATTCGATTACCTACGATTAAAAGAATCAAAGACCTGCCTGTTGTTTTTAGCAAAAAGGAATGTCGCCTTTTATTTAAAACACCCAAACTACTCAAACACCGTATCCTATTAAGCCTTACCTATTCTGCTGGTTTGAGGATTGCAGAAGTCTGTAATCTGCACCAAAGAGATATTGATTTTGACCGCAAACAAATCCATATCCGACAGAGTAAATACAAAAAAGACCGTTACGTACCACTCTCCGATTTAATGGCTAAAGGGCTTAAAAAATATTACCATGCTTGTCAGCCCAAAGATTGGGTATTCAATGGTAAAACTTTTGGCAGCCCCATCAGTAAACGTGGCATTGGTTGGGTAATGCGAACCACCCTCAAAAAAACGGATATTCAAAAGAAAGCCAGTTTGCACACCTTACGGCACTCTTATGCCACTCATTTACTCGAAGATGGTCTGGATTTATATACCATTCAACATCTTTTAGGGCACGAACATATCTCCACTACTTTAGTCTATTTACACGTTGCCCACACCATTCAGCAACGAGGACATTCTCCTTTTGATACCCTTTATAACATCAAGCAAGATAGTACCCAAAAAGGATGAAGCCTAAATTTGATATTGGCAAAATCCTTCGGGATAACTGGAAATGGATTGAAAATAATCCAAAATTAACGAATCATCATAAACGGATGCTTCGAGCTATTTCCTTATGCCGTACCAAAGCATTAGGCGGTCATGTGGATGCTTGTACCGACTGTGGTTGTATTCGCATTTCTTACAATTCTTGTCGCAATCGCCATTGTCCTAAATGTCAAAGTATTCAACGAGAAAAATGGATAATGAAACGGGAAGCAGAACTATTGCCTGTTCCTTATTTTCATGTTGTTTTTACCATTCCCGACAAACTCAATCAACTTTGTTTACATCACCCAAAAATGATGTATGATTTGCTATTTAAAACCGCAAAAAAAACTATTCATTCCTTTGCGAATGACCCTAAATATTTAGGGGCTAAAGCAGGAATGACTGCCATTTTACATACTTGGGGGCAGAATCTGAGTTTGCACCCACATTTACATTGTATCGTCCCTGGTGGTGGTTTGACACCGAATGGAGATTGGAAAAATGCGCATCCTAACAGCAAGTTTCTTTTTCCCGTCAAAGCGATGAGCAAAGTTTTTAGAGCCAAATTTGTTGCCGATTTACGAAAACAAGCAGCTGAAAATCATATCACTATCCAACCCGCCATTTTTAAACAACTTTTTGCTAAAAATTGGGTCATCTATGCTAAACGTCCTTTTGGTGGACCTAAACAAGTCATTGAATATCTAGGGCGATATACTCACAAAATCGCTATCACTAATCATCGAATTCTACACATTACCGGTACTTCCATTATTTTTCGCTATAAAGATTACCGAAAAGCGGGTAAAGTGGAACGAATGGAATTACCTATTTCCGAGTTTATCCGTCGGTTTGCACTACACATTTTGCCTACTGGTTTTAGGCGTATCCGACATTATGGATTTTTGGCTAGTCGGTATAAAAAAGAAAATTTAGCCAAGGCTAGAGCTAGTTTAAAAGTAAATCCACCGATAACGAAAATGCCTGTCGTTTGGCAACAAATCAGTATACAGCGATTAGGCTTTGACCCGCAAATCTGTACTTATTGTGGTGCAAAAGCGATCGTTCGTATTGATATTTTACCGCCAACTAGAGCGCCTCCTGAGAAAATCCCGCAATTAAAGTTGACCACTATTTCATAGGTTATTTTTAATCCTTCCCTTTGGAAGGCTAAAATTGATTTGCCTATACTTAACAAAATTGCCCAAAACCAATAAATTTTCGCCCTTTTAAGACTAGTCTTTCTGAATAAACATTGATTTTGGAAGCCATTTCTTAAAAAATATTTCGTTTCTTCTTCTCTTTAATCTTTCTTCATTTCATTCAATCGCCATAATAGCAAAAAATCCTGCTGAACCAAAAATCGGTTCTGTACAACATTATCTTCATGCTTGGCACTCCGTGCCGCATGAAGACTTATTTATTAGTTTCCGTTTTTATCTATGATTAAATTGTACTACAAAGGTAAGTAGGAACAAGCGTTAAATTAGTACAAAATATTCTCCATAAATTGTACTTTTTAAAAATAACTAAGTCGTTGAGCCTTCATAAAGTATAATTTTTTCTACAGGATGTATAAAAAAAAACTATCGTTCTCTTTTTAAATATATATTTGCTACTAATTCATCCAAATAATTTTTAGCAACTTTTAAAACCTCCATTAATGAGAATTATTTACTCCATTGTTTTTTTATTCCTGACCAGTTTCTCCTTAACTGCTCAAAGCAATGTGAACCTTGTTTCCAACTTGCCTTATAATCAATTTGTTAACGATATATGGGGTTATGTAGCTGAAGATGGTACAGAATACGCTTTGGTCGGCACCCAAACGGGCGTATCTATTGTAAGTTTAGCCGATATAGTAAACCCTACCGAAGTGGACTTCATCGCAGGAAGTAGTTCTACTTGGAGAGATATTAAAACTTTTGGAAGTCGTGCTTATGTTACGACGGAAGCTAGTGACGGACTTTTAGTCATTGACTTATCGAATTTACCAGATACAACCAGTCATTATTTCTGGAGTACTACTTTAGAAGGCGAAACCGACTCTTTACGTTCTTGTCATAATTTATATATTGATGAAAATGGATATTGCTATCTATCAGGTGCTAACTTAAATTCGGGAGGCTTGTTAATTCTTGATCTTTTTTCTGATCCGACTCAACCTAAATTGATAGGACAAGGGCAAGCTGTTTATTCTCATGATGTTTTTGTTAGAGACAATATCGCTTATAGCTCAGACATAGAATCAGGTAATTTAACCATTCATGATGTATCTGATAAAAATAATGTGCAATTATTAGCCAGTCAACAAACGCCTTTTGCTTTCACCCATAACGCATGGATTTCAGATGATGGAAAAACTGTTTTTACAACTGAAGAGAGAGGCAATGCGCCAACTACCTCCTATGATATTTCCGACTTAAATGATATTAAAGAATTAGACCAATTTGTTCCCCTAGCAACTAAAGGACAGAGCGTTATTCCGCATAATGTGCATGTATTAAATGATTTTTTAATCCTCTCTCATTATGGTGATGGCTGTGTTATTGTGGATGCTAGTCGTCCAGACAATTTAGTGGAAGTAGGCAATTTTGATACCTCCCCAAACGGAGTTGGCGGATTTGTGGGTTCATGGGGCGCTTATCCTTTTTTACCTTCTGGTTTAATCTTAATGTCCGACTCTGAAAATGGCCTTTTTGTTTTAGAACCTACCTATACCAGAGCCTGCTATTTGGAAGGCATTATTACCAATGCGGCGAATGACGAAGTCATTCCCAATGTAACTATTTCTATTAATAATACCTCCAATAATGTAACGTCTGATTTAACAGGCGCATTTGAAACAGGCTTAGTCGAAGCGGGCACTTACGAGGTAAGTATTTCAAAGCGAGGATTTAAGACCCAACAAGCAACGGTGGAATTGAAGAATGGCGAGCTAACTTTATTGATGGTGAGTTTAGAAGAAACGCCTTCCTTTAATTTGGCTGGCATGGTTACAGTAGATGAACAGGGAACGCCCGTTGGTGGCGTACAAGTTCAACTAATAGACAATGAAACAACACTCGAAGCTATATCCAATGAAAATGGACAATTCGCTTTCGATGGCGTATTTGAAAATGTATATAGCATTTTGGTAGGAGCATGGGGCTATAAAACGCAATTATTAAGCGATTTAAATTTAAATGAAAGTAATAATACGCTAACCATTCAACTAGAAAAAGGCATTGAAGACCCTTTTGCTTTGGATTTAGGTTGGACGGTGACCAACGAAAATATACTCTTTGGCGGTGATGGCTTTGAGTTTGGCGTTCCTGTAATACTAGAAGATTTCCCTTTATTAACAAGTGATGTGGATGGAGATATTGGAGATAAATGTTACGTAACCTCAAATGCAGCTAGTTTTGAAGAAGGTTTGCTTTTTATAGGTAAAACGACTTTAACTTCCCCTTCTTTTGATCTTAGTGGGATGGAAAATCCGCAGATAGGCTATCATACCAATTTTGGAAACGCAATTTTTGGGTATGATTTATTGAATGGGGAAGATACTTTATATGTCTACTTGGAAAATGGAATAGACAAAGTAATTATTGATAAAATTACCACCGACCTTGATATAGAAAATTTATCCCTTCCAAAATGGCGAAGTTCGAGCATCCAAGTAACCGATTTTATTAGTCCTTCTGAAACAATGAGGATTAGTTTTGAAATCAACTCCACCAATGAAAATTCCGCTATCAAAGCAGGCGTAGATAATTTTGTGGTTTGGGATGCTACATCCGTCGGAATCAATGATTTTATTCAAGAAGATTTGAATTTTAGTGTATATCCTAATCCTATTCAAGACATTGTCCACCTCCAATATAATCCACAACAATGGGCAGCAGCACCTACTGTCTTTGTTTATGATGTGCTAGGTAAAACGATTCATCGACAAAAAGTAACGACCAATCAATTGGTGAGTCTTCCTACTAATTTATCTTCAGGTGTTTACTTTATTCAATTAGTTGGGCAAACGCAGGGTAGCCCAATCATAAAATTGGTAAAAAATTAGAAAGGTCGAGGTTTATTTATTGAATTTAAGGAATAGAGAATAAGAACTTCTATAAGTCTCTATTCTCTGTTCTCTAATCTATTTATCCATACTTCCCTTGATACTCCGAAGGCGTTAATCCTGTATATTTCTTAAAATAAGCAGAAAAGTGGTTGGCTTCTTTAAACCCTAATTCCCTTGCAGTCGCTTTGATCGTTGCTACTTTTAATAGTATTTTGGCGGTATTTATCAGTTCCGTCCGAAGGAGATCGCCAACTGTCATATTTAATTGGTCTTTAACCTTACGGGAAAGGGTCTTAATGCTCATAAATAGTTGATCTGCATAAAAGGCGGTACTATGCTGATTTTTGTGATGGGCTTGAATTAGCGCAGTCAAGTCTTGGAGGAAAAAATTGCTTGGGTCTACCCCATATTTTTGTCTAAATTTAGCAGGCGTTAATTGGGTCTGCCCTTTAAAAAAACGATTAAAATAAGCAGGGTCTTTAAAGCCCATATCATACGCTACTTCTTGAATCGGTTTGTCGGTAAGGGCTATATCTTTTTGGCTTTCAATAATAACTTTTCGTTGGGCTAAATTTTTAACCGTTAAACCTAATCTGTTTTTAACCAATTTTTGAATCGCATAATATTCGTGGTTAATATTCGTCACAAATTGCTGGACACTCCAATTTTCTTTAAAGTGTTCATCAATCACTTCTTTTAAATCAAAAATAATGGTATACTCGTCTTTTTTGGCATTGAACGGATTTTGCCAATATCATTGATTGGTCGAAACATCCAATACTTTTAAAGGACTTTCATCAAATAAAGTCGCTAATATAGGCTGACTCTTATTAGAAAATTCTATATAACCCATCGCTATTAAATGCTTGAATAGTACTCGAAAATCCGTTGATTCTGCTACTAAGTCATTCGGGAATTCTAGAATAACGGCTTCAAATTCGCCATACAAAAATTTAATAGACTGATTGGGAGACAAGAAAATGAGTTTGTCTTGAAATTGGGAATAATTTTTAAAATCTACTTCTATCATGCCATTCCCTGACTTTATCCAAATCATCACATGATACGGAAAAGCAATAAATTCATTTATTTTAGGCTGGAATGTTTTTAGCATTTTAGAATAATTATTCTTTATAACATTATTTCCGTTTGTAAAATTAAAGCATTATTCAGGCCGCTAGCTAGGTTAAATTTCCCAAATTATTATAAATATTTCCCTAAGTAACGGCGAAACAATAACCTCCCCATTTAGGACGGATTCTGATCTTATTATTTCGTCGTTACTAACTCTTTTGGCAAATTTAAATTTGATTTCCTGTTTTCAAATAGTTTTTCCATTAGGTGATAATTCCTTTAGAGTTGTAAAAACTTCCCTTTATTATCAAGGATTCAGCTTAGACTGTTTAAAATTTGTCTCCCCTTAAAAAATTCTTTGCAAGGCGATGAAGCCACCGAGCACAAAATAAACTTATTAAAATTACAGTCAATTAATTAACCCAAAGCTAGGGAAATCCTATGATTTTTTTAAGTATAATTATTCCTTTTAGAATTTATTTGTTTAGTTTTAGTTTTTGAAATTTCATTGGCAAGTAACCAATAAATAGAACCTGCTAATTACTTGACTTTAGTAAATTTAATGAAAAATAAACTAAATAAGGCCATTCCTTTCAAAATTCAAAAATCGAAGAACCATGCACTCTTAGTGCAAGTGGATGAAGGTCCTTATTTTTATGACCAATTACATTATCATCCAGAATTTCAGATAACCGCAATCATCAAGGGAGAAGGGCTTTTTTATGCAGGCAATAATATGTCAGATTTTACGGACACAGAAGTATTAATGATTGGCGCTAATGTTCCCCATTTATTAAAAAATTCAATTGGAGTTAATCAAGAGGTAAAAGGTATTTCTTTATTTTTTGATGATTTCTCTTTTGGTAGGCATTTTTTTGACATTAATGAACTCAGTAATATTAAATCACTTTTGCTAGATAGTAATCGAGTAATAAAAATTACAGGGGACCTAAAAGCAGTTATCAACAATAAAATTCTTTCTACTGTTAGCCTAGAAAAGGAGCAGTTGATTATTACTTTTCTAGAAATCTTATCACTCATTTACCAGGCAGATAAAACCTATATTAACGAGCAGCAATATCAGCTCTTACTGAATGAAAATGAAGGTGGGCGATTAAATGAAGTTTTAGCGTATACTTTTAAACATGTGAAACAAGAAATCACCATTGAGCAGGTTGCAAAAATTGCCTACCTAAGTCGCTCCCAATTTAGTTCCTTTTTTAAATTGCATACTGGTAAAACTTATATTCAATTCCTCAATGAATTACGCATAGAAAATGCTTGTATACTATTGAGAAATGGCAATTTTACGATTGAACAAATTTGTTATGAAGTTGGTTTTCAAAACGTTTCTAACTTTGTTAGACAGTTTAAGAAAGTGAAAAATGTTACGCCTTCTAATTATCGGAAAGCGTGGGGTGTAAAGTAGTGCTGTTGTTTAAAAACGATCAAGTCTAAATGGTCGAATATCCAACATTGGCTGCTGTTTGGTAATGATTTCACTCAATAATTTTCCTGTAGCGGCACCCAAACTTAAGCCCATCATACCGTGTCCTGTTCCTACAGTTAGATTAGTCATAGCAGTTGACTTTCCGATATAAGGCATTCCATCAGGGGTACAAGGTCGGTAACCTTTCCAAATTTTTGTTGAAGGAGCATAAGGCACTTCTAAGTTTTTATAATAAGCAGGAATAGATTCAATAATACCTTCTACTCGTTTTTGGCTAATTTTATTAGATAAGCCACTCAGTTCTAGAGTACCACCAATGCGCAAATCATCTCCCATAGGCGTTATAGCGACTTTTGCTTCTGATAAAATAGTGGGAATATTAGGTCTTATTTTTGGATTTTTCAGCGTAAGGCTATATCCTTTTCCATCCTGCAAATGGATTTTAATGCCTGCTTTTTTTAATATTTCTCCTGTCCAACTACCCGAAGCTAATAGTACCTTTTCAACTGAAATCATCTCTCCTGTATTAGCTACTAATGCTTCAATTTTTGCCCCTTTAATTTTAAAATCAATGATTGCTTTATGTGCTAAAAAATGGACACCTTGCTGCTTTAATGATGTTACCATTTGCGCCATGAATTGATTCGGATAAAGATGGGCATCACCGGGGAAATAAATACCACCTCGTACATCCAACTCCATTGCTGGTTCTAATTTCTTTAACCCTTGTTGGTCTAAAGTTTCCGCTTTAAGTCCTAATTGATAAGCTTTATCTGCCAATTCCTCTTCTTCTTTTGCTTGTTTATCGGTTTTATAAAGCATCAATAAACCACGTTCCTCATACCCAAAATTAAATTCATTTTCAGTTGCTATTGCTCTATATAATTCTTTGCTTCGTTCATTGAAAGCATACAAAATAGGCATGGATTGATTGACTTGTCTTTCATTCGCAGAGCGATAGAAATGCCATAGCCATTGCACCAAATCTATATTCAAACGAGGTTTTACATAAAAAGGGCTTTTACTATTAAGCAACCATTTTAATCCCTGGGTAATGACTCCGGGAGTAGCCATAGGTACAAAATGGCTTGGCACAATCATACCTGCATTACCAAAAGAAGTGCCTTCGGAAAAATCATTTTTATCAATAATCGTTACTTCATAACCTTCTTTTACCAAATACCAAGCGGAACAAAGTCCGATGATTCCGCCACCAATAATGTGTATTTTTTGTTGTTTCATATTACTTGAAATCCATAAGCGTAAGGATCATCTTCATCGTCTATGATGATATTATTATGACCCGTAATCTTTGCCCAACCTTCTATACTTGGAATAATTGCAGGAAAATTGGCAACTTGTGTTGCTTGTTCAATCCTCCCAATAAATGTTGACCCAATATAACTTTCATGGGTAAAACTATCGCCTATCTTTAATTTACCTTTTGCAAAAAGTTGAGCCATCCTTGCTGAAGTACCTGTACCACAAGGAGAACGGTCAATTGCCTTGTCTCCATAAAAAACAGCATTTCGTCCATCTGCATTAGGTGAAATAGTATCCCCAGTCCATAGTACATGACTTAGGCTACATATATTTGATACCGTTGGATGTTGAAATTCATGCTGCTCATTTAGGCGTTGCCGAAGCATTCTACTCCAACGGATTAATTGGTCAGTCGTGTAATTTTGAATGCCCCCAAAATTTTCTTGTGGGTCAATAATTGCATAAAAATTGCCTCCATAAGCAACATCAACCGTCAAAAGCCCCAAATCAGGACAGGCTACCTTCAAGGCTTCTTTGTACAAAAAAGAAGGAATATTTGTTAATCGAACTGATTTTACTTTTCTCCCTGCTGTTTTATAACTCACCTTTACCAAGCCCGCTGGGGTTTCCAACCTCAGTTGCCCAGGCGTTTTTGGTTGGACTAAGCCTTCTTCCAACATGACGGTTACCGTACCAATTGTGCCATGTCCACACATGGGTAAACAGCCGCTTGTTTCTATAAACAAAATGCCAATATCGTTTTGAGGATTGGCAGGTGGATATAAAATAGACCCTGACATCATATCGTGTCCACGAGGTTCAAACATCAATCCTTTTCTAATCCAATCGTATTCTTTTAGAAAATGAAGCCGCTTTTCCATAATGGTCTTTCCCTCCAAAATAGGCCCTCCACCAGCTACTAATCTTACAGGGCTTCCACAAGTATGTGCATCTATACAGAAAAAAGTTTTTCTCATGCCTGCCTTTTTTTACCGTTGATGTTCCGCCAGATGTTCAAAGGATTGTCGGATTTTAATTCGGCAGGCAATAAAAATTCAGGTGTATTTTGAAAAGCCACAGGGCAAACAAATCGCTTTATTGCATCCATTCCAACAGAAGTATGAAATGCATTAGTGGTAGCAGGATAGGGTCCTCCATGATGCATGGCAGGACAAACTGCTACTCCTGTTGGTACTTCATTGAAGATGATCCTACCTGCTTTTTGAGTAAGATACTCAACAAGGGTTGCTGCATTTTGTAATTCTTTCGTTTCTCCCATTAGGGTAGCTGTTAATTGTCCAGAAAGGTTTTTAGCTACTGCTAAAAATTCTTTATTATCGTCACAAAGCACCAATAAGGTAAAAGGCCCGAAAACTTCTTGATGCAATTGTTCCATTTGCAAGAATTTTTTAGCCGATACGGTGGCAAAGGCTGGAGATGCTTCCCAATTATCTACTCTGTTCTCCAATTGAAAGTGGGCCAAAACATTCGGTTCATTCAGACAAGTGGTTTTTCCTTTTTCAAAAGCTTGGTAAATACCTTCGTTTAGCATCGGTGCAGGCTGCAATTGAGCAAAAGCTGTTTTTAGTGCTTGCAAAAAAAGATTACTGGCTTCGCCTTTTTCCATTACCAAAACTCCAGGGTTGGTACAAAATTGTCCTGCACCTAAATTGACAGAATTGGCTAACATTATTGCTAATTCTTTCGGCTTTTTTGCTAGTATATCGGGAAGAAAAAACACAGGATTAATGCTACCCATTTCTGCATAGACAGGTATTGGTTCTGCTCTTTTATTAGCTAAATCAAAAATAGCTTTTCCACCTCTATGCGACCCCGTAAAGCCAACTGCTTTAATTAAGGGATGCTGGACTAATTCCTGTCCTACCCCAATTCCCCCATTTAAAGCAATAAAAATGCCCTTTGGTAAATTGCATTTTTCAATAGCTCTAGCAATAGCATCCGCCACTAAGGCATTCGTACCTAAATGAGATGGATGCGCCTTAACAATCACAGAACAACCTGCGGCTAAAACAGAGGCTGTATCACCACCAGCAGTTGAAAAAGCCAATGGAAAATTACTAGCGGTAAAAACCGCTACAGGCCCTAAAGGCAATAACATTTTCCTTATGCCAGTACCCGAATCTGATTGTTGTATAGTCGCCTCCACCCAACTGCCTTCCTCTACCAAATCCGCAAACTGGCGCAATTGATTACACGTTCTGCCTCGCTCTCCTACTACTCTACCTTCAGGCAATCCAGATTCTTCTTGTACTTTTTGAACAAGTTCGCCCCCCAGGTCTTCAATTTCTTGAGCGATAGTTCTAAGTAATTCAGCTCTTTTTGCTCCATTAGTCTTTCTGAATACTTGCCATGCTTCAGTAGCCAACTGAACCGCTTCATTTATTTCTGCCGTAGTAGCTTCGTTGAACGTTTCCGGAATAAGTTTTCTAGTAATAGGGTTTACAGATTGAAGTGTTTTAGTACTTCCAGTCTTTGATGCTACGATGCTATTAGTTTCAGTAATTGTCATATTTTTAGCTGATTTTTGCTGATTGAAAGGTGTTACTTCTTATAAAATATTAGCGTTTAAACTAATTCACTCATAGCGCTTTCTTGTCCAATCGACAAATAATCAGGTAATTCAGGACGAACCGCCAAACCTTGTTCTAGAATAGCAATAACTCTTTCTCTTTCTGCTCCAACTAAAATATGTCGAGGTGCTCGAACGTGCTCCGTTCCAATACCTGTCATGACTTCTGCTAATTTGATATTTTGCACCAATTGAGGATTAATATCCAATTCTAAGATGGGTAAAAACCAACGGTAAATAGTTAAAGCTTCGTTTATTCGTCCTGCTTTTACCAATCTGAATATGGCTACTGTCTCTCTTGGGAAAGCATCTACTAAACCAGCTACCCAACCATCAGCTCCCATTAATAATTCTTCCATTGCTAAAGTATCGACCCCGCAAAGGATTTTAAATCGATCACCAAAACGGTTTTTCATTCTGGTGACATTAGAAATATCTCTAGTACTTTCTTTTACCGCTTGGATATTTTTAATCTTCACAAACTGGTCAAAAATGTTTAAGGTAATTTCTATTTTATAATCTACTGGATTATTATACACTAAAATAGGTAGGTTGGTACTTTGAGCAACGGTTATGAAATAATCGGCCACTTCTTGCTCGGTTGGCTTATACATCATTGGCGGTAAAAGCATTATTCCATGCACGCCGATGGCTTCGGCATCTTGTGCTAACTGAATCGCATTTCGAGTTGCACCTTCTGCAATATTGAGGATGACATCCAATTCCTCGCCAAACCGAGCAAGGGTTGCTTCAGCCAATGCTAATCGCTCTTTATGGGTAAGCGTACTACTCTCGCCCAAAGAACCGCCAATAATGACGCCATCCACTCCAGCCTTTACTTGATACTCAATATTTTTTAAAAAAGCGGGCAAATCTAAATCGCCATTCGCTTTAAACTTTGTGGTAACTGCGGGATAAACCCCTGTCCATTTTACTTGTCTCATAATTATTTTTTTGAGGCAAATATCCGATGAATACAGGGTTTAAATTTGTAGGATTGTCCGAAAAAAAAATACTATTGTACTGAATGATCCACAATGAATATTTAATCCATCCAGAAAGTCATTATTTCCTATATTTAACTCGCTCCCAATAGTCTCCTGCCTTAATTGCCAGCGCTGCTGGCCCTTCTGCTTTCCATTTTTTAAAGGCACTACTGAAATAGGATTTGTAAAAAAGATATAACTTTCCATCTCTAATTTCATAAGATTCAGGATCAATTTCAACCTTCTGTTCATTCGCCATGGCATAAGCACACCATCCACCAAATTGGGGAATATATTTTGCTGGATTCGCTTGAAAAGCAGCTAAATTCTTGGCAGTATTGAATTTATAATTTGCTCCTTCATGTACTAATTTATAGTCCATTTTTCCTTTCTTAACGCCTCCTTCAAAATAAGCTACGACGTCGTATCCTTTTGCCATAAAGCCATCTTGCTCATTATTATCTATTTGTTGAGCAAAAATCATACTTGGCAAAATGAGTAATAACAAGCTTAATAATTCTTTCATCTGTTAATTTTTAATAAAGGTTAGTTTAATACTGCGACTGTAGAAAAGTCATCTCAATATCCAGGGCTGGAGTCAAAATTATTTGCTTATTTCCCCATTTATTTTTTGATCGGTGAAAATAGAATTCAATAGTCTAATGATCATGTTTATCAAAATCTGGTGATATAAAAATACCGATATTAAAAAATAATCCACCTTTAGGATCTGCTTCAAAATCTATAGTTTGGGGAGATTTTCCCTGAAATTCGCTACTAAAATTAAGTTGGTAACCTACTCTAAAATTAGCCCATACCCAAGAGGTTAAATGTCGTTCCCAATTAGTTGATAATAAAAATTCTGCGTGATTAAATGCATAGTCTAATTCATTTAAAATGGGATCTTGAACATCCAATCGAAAGCTTTTACTCTGGTATTCTATCCCCACATTTCCAATCGTTTTTTGTCCAAAATTGCGTCTTAAAAAAAGATTAGCAGGAAACATTGATTCTATTCCCCATTTCTCACTAAAATTTCGATTGTAAAGAATAAAAGGGAAACCACCTGTCTGTCTAAAACTACTAGTAAAGAACAGACCTACTCCCCATTCAAAATCATCCGTTTTCTTAATACCATACATCCCAAAAAGACTGTGAATGGCATATTTGCTATCGAAGTTGGTCCAGCCAGTATAATTGCCATTGGTTGCATATTTATAGCTTAATAGCAAGTAGTTCTTCTCACTTATCGAATGAGAAAGAATAAGGCTATAATTGTTACTTTTAAGGGTTTGGTTGTCTAACGTCCTAAAGGTTTCTGAAAAATCAATTCCATTCGTATCAAAATCATAGTATTCTGTATAGTATTTATACCCCAATAATAATTTTGTCCGCTCTTTTAAAATAAGTGGTAATTTCAATTTAAATTCTAGAAAACTTAGTCTATTTAAAGAACTTAAGGGTTCCGAAAAAGTAGGCGTATTTCCTTCTGCTTCATAATTGCCACTATTACCTAAACCATAGGTAATAGAAAGCCCCTTCGATCGAGATTTATTGGCTACACCAGGTTTACAATAACACTTTCCTTCAAAATCTTCAATTAGAATATCTTCAGGAAAAAAAACGGGTTTGGTCTGACTTTCCGCATTCACAACGACAGATAGTAAGACTCCTAAAAACAACAGTCTCATAATTTACTTTTTATAATTTGCTTCTCTTTCCCAAAAAAGATATTTCTCTCTTTCTTCGTTCTTAAAAAGAAGTAACCAAAATATGGCAAGAGAAAAAAGCAATGACTCCTAACGTTATCCCTATTAAAAAAATATTATAGGCTATTCGAATACTTTGGTACCTACTACTTAATTCCACCCCTAATCTATGTAAATCTCGTTTAATCGTTCCATATAAAAAATCCTTATCCTGCATCATTTCGTCTAAAGCCAATTCATAAGTAGCTAGTGGCATTTTATAATAATCATCAAAAGTCATTAAAGAAGCTTTTTTACCATAAACTGCTCCTTCTGTAAAGCTTCCCTCTCCTACATTTGGTCGAGTTGCAAAGATGGCGTAAGCAATGGACAATAGATTACCAATCACAATCGGTGTAATCCCATAAATTAAATGTGGGTCTTCTGCTAATCTTGGATATAAACTTCCTAAAACAGCAGAAAGCATAATGGCATTAACCGTAATTAAAATATTGGATTTGGTATCTACTATTTGTCTTCTTGTATAGAGGTTTTTAGAAGCCAATCGATACCACGTCTCTATACCTCTTTCAGGAATCCCTTCTACTTTAGCTAGTTTCTTTTTGAGGCTTTTAAGTTGTGTCGCCTCTATTTCTAATACTTCCATTAAGGTAATATCTTCTAATTCTTCTAAAGCTTTGCGTTGTTTCTTCCCTAATTTTTGTAGGATTTCTTTATCCATTTTATAATTGATTTTATTTAGAAGGAGTGCTAATTTTATATTTGCTTTAAAAACCTAGTCCCAGTTTAAAAGTATAGCGCAATCCTCCTTCAAAATCTTCTCTAGGCTGAAAAGCACCAAAAGAAAAAGTCAGCACATCTACAGGAGCAAACCAAAAACCACCGCCATAATTATAATGCCATTGCTCGGAATCGTCTTCTTCTGCCCATACTCTTCCGTGGTCAAAGCCTGCATATAAACCAAGGGTAAAAGGCAAGGTTTTATTATAACTACTAAATAACCTCGCTCTTAAATCAATGTTTTGATAAAAAGTTGTTTTTCCGTAAAATCGTTGGGAACGATAGCCGCGAAGCCCTTCTTTTCCACCGATATGTGGTGCATGGTAAAATTTAAAATTATCACCAATATTATGGTCAAAACCTATTTTGGAAGCGAATACCCAATTCTCTTTTTGATCTAAACTTTGGTAAAAAGCTAAGGAAGTTCGGAGCGTTCCAAATTTAGTTCCGTCATTGTTTAAGCTGCCTAAAAACTCTAAGTCCGTATCTAAATGAATGCCTCTGTGTGGGGTAACGTAATTATCTAAATTGATAAATTCAAAATTCATTTTAGCACCACCAAATATTTTCCGTTGGTATAATTCTGCCTCAACGGATTCCTCAAATTCGGTAATTAAAAACCTATCTTCCGTAGCTTCTAAATCTCTTAATTCAAATAAGGGACCTATTTTAAAATTACCTGCCCCGCCTGCTACTCGTTTTTTATAAGCAGGAAATAAATGAATTTGACTTTGTCTAGTTCGATAATAATTGATACTATTGTTTATTCTAGTTTCATTCCCCAACCCATAGAAATTGGCGGCATAGGCAGGGCTATTTAATTTGGTCTCTAAATAGAAATCGCTATGCCCAAAAACATCTAAATAATCTCCTTCATAATTAAAAGCTACAGCTTTAGTGTCAAAAGCGTAGGTCAATCCAAAACTATGTAGTGCGGAATAAGGTGATTTCTTAAAGGCATATTTAGTCAAATGGGCATTCATGCCTAAAGTAAAACCATCATCTGGGTTAGAAGCAATAATGGGTAATGGTACGAAAAAATCGTGTTCATAATGTGCCGCTTTACGGTCATAAATATTTAATTCTCGATGTTGACTTCGTTTGTCCTTCGCTTCTTTCCCTAAAGTGACTTTATTTTTTTCTAAATCATCATATATTAATGTTTTTGCCGACCCTTTTTTCACTTCTGATTCATCAATAAAAATATCGGCACCTTGTCCGCCTATCAAACGAACTAAAATACTCTTATTGACCACTCCTGTCACTTTGAAAACATCATTATCTCCTTCTCCGTAGATAGCAATTTCATCTGTGCCACTACATTGATAAGTCCGATCAAAGAAGAGATGTGCTTTTTCTCCATTTCCATTACATTCCCAAACAGTAACTTTTACTTGATAATCGCTCACTCGGTCAATTTCAAATATTTCCTTTTTATGCGTACCGTAAACATCTGCTCGACGAGAAAGTCGTTGATAATATTTATGGGCAATTTTATCTAGGTTATCTCTTCTTGCCTTTACGGATTTAATAAGATGGTCAGCAGTTAAGGCTTGTACCTTTTCAGGCCAAGCAGTAAAGGCATGCTCAATCACTTCGTCGGTCATATTTTCTTGCAAAAATTTAATTTGATTTTGCCAATCTTCCCAATCCATTTCGTTCAAAAAAGAACGGTCAAAAGTTCGACTACTCCAATGCACCCATTTTACTTTTTTTACATCGGGGCCATAGACTCGAAGTTGTCGCAGAAATGGCATAAATAATCGGGCAAACTGAATAAAAGCACCATCATATTTGGAGAAAGCTTGGTCTCTATCTCTCGGAATTGGTCGATACATCCGATGTTTATCTCCATCTTCGACATCTTCTCTATCAAATCTAGCCCAACGCCATTGGTCATCATGTCTATCCCAATCGCCGATAATAATGTCGAATAATCTGGACCGCAAAACCCATTCTCCATCTATAAAATGTTTGTGATTTTTCACTACTTTGGCTGCTACGTCTGGCGTACCAATTATTTTTTTAGAATCTCCAAAATTACCTGTACCTTCCCAATTGCCAGCAGGTCGTTCTTCCACTAAATAAACATCATTCCCATATTCATCATTATACACTCCTAAAGTTGGTTGCTTAGGTACAAAATATAACACGGGATTGGTATGATAAACATTGGCTGCTTCTGCTAAAGGCGGAATGGCCGTTGGCGCAAAAGGATGTGTTGATAAAAAATTATCTTCTGCTATAAACTTCGCCGCTGTCATTTTATTAAATGGAAAAGGGAGGGTTCTAGAAGCATCTTTAGTCATCGCTCTCATGACAAATTGTTTGCCTTCTTTATCTTTTAGCCTCAAACTATTTGTCTGATTCCCCCCTCCCCTCTTGACAGGCGTCATACCCCCTCTAAAAGTGGCGAGGTCTAGAACTGGGAATTTATAGTCGTTTTGATACACTTTTCGATGGTGTTCGCCCAACATTACTTTATGCACGAACCCAATTTCACCAGCTTCGGTCTGAGACACCGCCACCTCAATGGAATCTAAGCCTTTTTCATAGATAGGAAATTGACTTGGAATAGATTCTTCATTAGGTACTTTCTTCTCTTTTAGTTTCTTTCGAAAAACTAATTTAGCTTCCGTTCCTGCTTCATTCGGTATCCAGAAATTTGTCCAAGAGCTACCATCTTCATGGAAATCTAAAGTTGTATATCCTCTTTTTCCATAAGCAAAATGAGCGCCATTCCCAATTCGAGAAGGGCTTTCTTTACTCCCTGCACCACTTACAATAAAGGTCTGTTGCTCGTTTTCCATGTATTGTAAGTTATGCTCATGTCCAGCAACAAAAATGAAACTGCCATTCTTTTTAGCACTCACCAACAACCTTCTTTTTAAGTCTTTATAAGTTTGGTGCGCTACATCTTGCTTTGAACCAATTGTCCCTCTTAAAAAGGCACCGATTGTTCCAATACCGGGTAAAGGAATATATAAATTATCATCGAACTGAGTCAATGGGAATAGGTGTTCCTTAGCAGTAGAATTTCCCCCATGTGGTCCATTGGTAAATAATGGATGATGCATGGCTACCACTACATTTTTTCTACGGTGTTTTCGCATTGCATTTTCTACAAAAAACTGCAGTTGTGCTCTATTTCTAACTTCACAGCCATCATGAATCGTTGGTTCTCTATCCCAATCCGCCATCCACCATTGAGAATCAATAATCAAGACGACTAAGTTTTCATTTACTTCAATCACCTCTGGTCCAGGGCAGCCATTATCGGGTAAAAAATAATTCTGCCAATCATCTTCATCCGCTACATTTCTATTCAAATAATCTTCGATAAATTCCTCCTCTCTTTTCAAACCTTTTAAGCCCCATTGTCGCCAATCGTGGTTGCCTGGTAAAAAATAAGGCGTGCCTGCAAAATTTTCGAGTATATCCATTTGGATTTTCAGTCGATATTCTGCTAATTGTCGATCTTCTGTGTTTCCTTTTGGTGGCATACCTCCAGGATAGATATTATCGCCTAAAAAGAAAATTGAACTCTGTACTTGTTCTTCTGCCAACTTCGTCTTCAAGTATTTTAACACATTGGTCGTTTCGTTCATTGGTGCATTCCCTGCATCTCCAATTAAGTACATCCGATGGGATAAGGGGCTAGTCGGTGTTACTTGTGTTTGCTCCCATTGTTTGCCTTCTTTGGAATAATTCAGTTTATAATTGGCACAAGAATGGAACATTAAAATGCCGAAGACTAATAAAAATGTATTATAATAGTTACCCTTCATTGAATGGATTATTTTGTCCTTTTTAAGAATAGAATCAAAAAATCGAAGGCTCGATTAATTGTTTTAACTTTTCTAAATCTCGAATAATTAAATATTTTCGATTAAAATGAATGATGCCTGCTTTTTTTAATTCATTCATTAAAGTACTAGAAGTCTGGCGACTTGTATGTGTTAACTGACCAATTTGTGTCATAGAGAATGGATGTGAAATAAACCATTCATAGCCTACTCTCTTCCCTGCTTTCTTCATATAGTCTATTAGAAAACAGATAACTAACTGCCTCGAACTCAATTTCATTTTTTGGATTAATAATAATTGAGTCCTTTGACTATTTTTCAGTACTGCCTGTAAAACCATTTGCTGCAATTCATGGTTTTTTCTTAAAAATTGTTGGAATCTATCAACTGGAATCATCTTTATTGTTACATCAGTAATAGCTAAGGCGAACTGATCTATTGGAGCATCTGAATGAAGTACAGACAAGTTTAAAAAGTTTCCTGCTAAAAAATAATCGTGAGCAAAATCTCTTCGAAGCACTTTATCTCTACTGTAAACAATTGCCTGTCCACTCACTATAAAACATATATGGGTTGTAAATGATTTTGCCTTCCTAATACAAGCTCCTTTCTCGAAAGTGTAGTTGGAGTACGAATTAAGGAATCCAAAACTACCTCCTTCTATATCTTGAATTTTGGGTAAATTTGATATATTTACTACCATGAATCGTTACTTATCTCTTTAGAAGTTACCTATACTATTTCTTCTTTTTGTTTTTCTTTTTGGCATTTTTTTTCTTTAATTTTTGCTTAGCTGCCTCTTGTTTCTTTTTCTTTGATTTTGACTTCTTTGATTCTTCCTTGCGCTTTTTTGAACCTTCTTTTTGCTTACTCATATTTGTTTAATTTTATAATTGGTAAAAGGCTTTTTTATAGACAATCAGAATTTGAAGGTATAGGGCGTAGCACACGACTAAGCTACTTACCCTATCCTTAAACACCTTATCAAAAGACGTTCTCTATGTTGACATCAGGTGATTCGTTTTAATTTTTAGATAAAAAGCTTAATATCTTTTTTTGCTCCATTTCTTTTATTAAACCATCCTCCCCTTTTTCAAAAGGATTCCCTTCAATAAAACCTGTAGATTTATTCTTAGAATTCTTTGCTGCTCTTAGAATAGGATAATCTTGAGTAAAAACAAAATCATCCGCAGCAGAAGCAGCGTGGCAACTATTACAAGCAGCCGCAGGAAATGGTTTCGCTGTTTCCGCTAATGGATAGCTATGCCCAAAGCTAAAATAAGCCCAATTGCCTGGTTCATCCGCAAATCTTTTTTTATCCTTTATCGTTACCTCTAATCCAGTAAAATCTCCCATAAAATAGCCATTTCCACTAACCTCTTGCTTCTTCCCAACCGAGACTAATTCTTTCACTAAGATAGTTCCATCTTGCCATTTACCATTCTTTGCCCAATAATCGTAATCATCTGGGTGGATGTAAACATTATGAAAGTCTGGAAATGCTGCTTCCGGTGGATTCATATCATTAGGGGTTATAGGTGTACCCACATAAATCCACCTTCGGTAATTATCTGCATCCAATCGGATTAGTTCATCCTGACTATTAAATTTGTATTTAGCCAGTACAGGTTTAGCATTAGTAGTCGCTGTGGATGCAGCGGCTTTTGATGTAGCTACATTATTATCACAAGCTGTAAACGCTAGTAATAATCCTATAACTAGCGTGAAATAGATGTTCATTCTTTTCATACTAATAAATTTTGATAAAGAAATGTTATAAAATATTTTTAAACATAGGTTTACGCATTATTTCTCCAATGAGTAAGTCGTCGAATTCATAAAGACATAATCATTCTTTTTAAGGTTTGCTGCACTATGACAACCTCCACAGAATTCCGCATTACTGCTTCTACCCGAATGAATCTTCCGTCTAAAATCGGTTACATATCCCCAATCTCCTGTTGGAGGAGAAGCCCCTTTTGCCAATTTAATCATAATGCTTAAATCAGGTTTACTGCCTGATTCATAGCTATCTTTAGTTTTGTATTGCTCTTTGACAACTACCGTTCCTTCTGGGTAATTATAGGGTCCTTTTGCTTTATTAATCGGTTCGCCAATCGCATTGATGTATATTACTCGATAACCTTCGTCACCTCTATGTTTTCCACCTAAAAATCGTGTTTCATCTCCAGTAACTGGCGTGTTTCCAGTTGTTTTATACCAGTTCTTATATCCTTCCCAATGATAACTAATAGGGGTTGTCTCCGCAGTATATAAGTAAAAAAAAGTTCCACCACCCAATACAATTAAGGCAATAAAGAACATAATGAGGGTCTTTTTCATAGTTAAATTAGATTTATTGTTCCAATAACAATCCGACCGAATCAAGTTGTTATTTAAACCATTCCTGTATCTGAAAAAGTTTGAACTAAAACTAAGACAAATCAAAATTGAGTAACCTAGTAACAGTTCAAACATTAGGCATAAAGGAAAATATATGATTATTTTAAAGGGTTTTTACAATAGGACAATATTAGAACTATTTGGTACTACTGGCTTAATCTAGATTTCCCGATGAATTGTAAATATTTCCTTTTTTTATTTTTTGAAATATAGTGTTCTAAATTGACCGGGGGTAATACTCGCCCTCTTTTTAAAATAATTAGAAAAAGCAGAAGCATCCTCAAATCCTAAATGAAACGCAATTTCTTTTATCGATAAATCCGAGTACATCAGATATCTTTTAGCCTCAACTAATATCCGCTGCTGTATCATCTTACTAGGACTATCTAAGCCTAGCAATTTAAACTGATTGGCAATCGTTTTCGGAGATTTATTTAACAGTTGCGCATAATCACTCACCTTGTGGTACTTTCTGTAATGTTTTTCTAAGAACAAATTAAACTGGCGCAATAGCTCTGCTTTAGGTTCGAATGTGCCCACAAAAGTTTGTTGTTCTTTAATAATTCTAGTGGATTTTATTAACCATTTTTTGAGAACAACTCTTAACATTTCTTCTTGAATCGTATCGGATATCTCAAATTCTTCTTGCAAAACACCAATTAAGCGTTCAAAACTTTCGATTTGATTGCTACTATTCAAGTCAATAATTGGAATCCCTTTAGCACCAAAATACAAAACACCTTCACAAGAAACTTCATGATCGTTTTCTCGAATACAATAAAACGCTCGATTAAATTGTAAAATAATAACCTCTCCCTGATTTTCCATTACCTCCACTTCTTTTAAAGGTGTCAAAAAGGTCATTTGATGGGTATCTAATGGTACTAAAATCCCATCTACTAATAAATCAACCATGCCTTCTACCACCCATATAATAAAGTAAGCTTCTTGTTTTCCTTTATTATAATTGGGGAAATCAATAGATAAATTGGTACACAATCGGAATTTCGCAAAATCATTATCAAAGGTGTTTTCCACTTATTTAGTTTTAATCCTCTGCTAGTTCAAAAATATGTCAACCCACTCAGTTCTAATGTTATATTCATTAAAAAATATCATTCCCTTCCATTAAAGTCTAACAGTTGAAGTTATACAAGGTATATTATAAATTGCCCACAATGTCAACAATAAACCAATACCGATAGGCATTTAGACTTCCCAACTAATTGTAAATATGTCCCTAAACAAAATAATGGAATACAATAGACGATGAGTTACCCTTTGAAATTAGGCTAATGGTGAACTTGCAAAAATGGAAATATTGTCTGTTTTCAGTCTGGCTTCCAACTTTTTCATCTAAGGGAACAGCTAAGCTGTAAACTACTCACTTGGTAGCTTATATCTTAGCTGTTCCTTAAAGTAAAAATGACTAATTCTTCAAATATTCTCTAATCCCATAACTCGCTAATACGCCTTCTCCTGTAGCTGCAGCAACTTGAGCAATCGCCCCTTCTCGACAATCTCCAGCAGCAAAAATGCCTTTATGGGAAGTTTGAGCGAGCCCTGTTGTTTTGATAAAACCTCTTTTGTCTAATTCGACTAGGTTTTTAAAAGGTTTAGTATTGGGGATAAGTCCTATGAATATAAAAACGCCATCAGCCGTTAACATCGATTGTTCTTTGGTACTATTATCTTCTATTTTTAAGCCTTTAAATAAGCCTTGCTCATTGGATACAAATTCCAAAGAAGTCTTATTCATATAGGTCGTGATGTTCTTTATGGATTTTAGTTTTTCAATATAAGTTTCTGAGGCAGTAAACTCTGGTTGGATATGGACAATTTTTACACTCTTGCAAAAACCAGCAAGAAAAATGCCTTCTTCTAAGGCAGAATTGCCTCCACCTACAACGATAATATCCCTTCCTCGGTAAAAAGCGCCATCACAGGTGGCGCAGAAATGTACACCAGAACCAATTAATTCCGCCTCTCCCGGAATGCCCAGTTGACGATAGGTAGAACCCGTTGATAAAACAATGGATTTACCTAAATAGCTTTTTGTTGCTGTTTTAATAGTAAACAATTCTTTATCTCTATCAATGGAAATTACATCTTCCCCTGTTTTTATGATAGCCCCATAAGTTCGAGCTTGCTCTTCCATTTTATCCATTAAAGCAGGGCCTGAAATAGAAGTAAAGCCTGGGTAGTTTTCAATTTTTTCAGTTAAAAAAGCATTCCCTCCAATTGTTTTCTTTTCTAGAATAAGGGTATTAAACCTGTCCCTTTGAGCATAGATAGAAGTCGTGAGTCCAGCAGCTCCTCCACCAATGATTATGGTGTCAAATATTCTTTCTTCTTTTACCTCATCAATCTTAAGTGCTTGACGCAGCTCTTCATTTTCTGGTTCAACTAATACGATATCGTCATTGATGACAATAGTAGGTATTTTTCGTTTGCCATTATTTATTTTAGTGATAATCGGTATGGACCACTCATTTTTATCAATATCTATAAACTGATAATTTATTTGATTATCATTTAAAAAGGCTTTAGATTTTCTACAATCTGGACACCAATCCGCCCCATATAAAACAATTCGAAAATCTTCATTAATCCCTAACACCGATGCCAATTGGTCATTATTTGGATTGGTATAAGGCTTATCGTTAATAATTACGGTTGGGATAATTCGTTTCCCATTATTAATGGATTCTACTCTCTTCGTTGCACTTTCATCTAAATCAACATCAATAAATTCATATGGAATATTGTTTTCTTTTAAATAGGCTTTGGCTCTTCGACAGTCAGGACACCAATCGGCTCCATAAAGTTGTATTTCGTTCATTTTTAATTTTATTTTTTATTAATAATATTTATTAACGGCTCAGTAATGGTTAGTACGAGGTTAAAAAGGAAGCTCAAGTATATGTTATTAATTTCGTCCATTCAATTTCAACTCGTCTTTTGTTTTCGATAATTTATAATTTCTACTTATCTAACCATTTTTTCAATTCCTTATCTGTAGGATTTCTCAATTTTTTACCCTTAATCATTAATGTTGGAAAATTCAACCGCCCCGTTTGATATAAACTCCTCAATTCAGTTGCAAAGGCTTCCTGCTTTTCCACATCTAAAAAGGTGAAAGCTACCTTTCTTTCTTTGAGAAAATTGAGATAATATTGGGTTTTATGACACCTTGCGGCGCCATAAACCCGAATATTATCTTTATAATTACCCGACTGCTTATTTTTCATTAAACTAATTTTTCCACTTTTAATTTATCCGCATATCGCTCCCTTAGTTTGTTAACTTTAGGGTCAATAACTACTCGGCAATACCCTTTGCTAGAATTTTGATTATAATAATTTTGATGGTATTTTTCTGCTGGGTAGAATTTAACCAAAGGTACTAACTCTGTTACAATAGGGTCTCCAAAAGTTGATTTTAAACTATCCAAAACCTTTACTACTGTTGCCTTTTGCACCGCATCATGGTACAAAATAATCGACCGATACTGCGTCCCTCTATCTGCCCCTTGTCGATTTAGCGTAGTTGGATCATGGCTCGTCATAAAAATCGTTATCAAGTCTTCGTAGCTAATTTGGTCCGCATCAAAAGTTACTTGTATAACCTCTGCATGACCTGTTGTGCCTGAACAGATAGCTCGATAAGTTGGATTTTCGGTTTGTCCAGCAGTATAACCTGACACTACTGTTTCTACACCTTTTAATCTCTGAACAATGGCTTCTATACACCAAAAACATCCTCCACCAAAAGTGGCTATTTGTTTATTTTTCATTACTAGATTTTTTATCGTTATCAATATATTTTAAAGCTACTGAATTAATACAGTATCGTAAACCGCTTGGCTTCGGTCCATATTTAAATACATGTCCTAAATGGGCATCGCAAGTATTACACATTACTTCGACTCTGGTCATACCTAATGACTCATCTAGTTCATATTTAATGGCATTCTCTTGAATCGGTTGAGAAAAACTAGGCCATCCTGTTCCCGAATCATATTTGACACTCGAATCAAATAATTTAGTATCGCAGCAGATACAGGAATACTTCCCTGGTTCATAAACTTTACATAATTCACCTGTGAAACTTCGCTCCGTTCCTTTTTTTCTAGTAACTCTAAATGCTTCGGGAGAAAGTAGTAATAGCCAATCTACTTCTGTTTTTTCCACTCGTCTTTCAGGAGTAGGATTACCATTTTTAGCAAAATTGATTACATCCTTCCAATAAATCATAATTGCTCCTTTTTTTAATTAATTAAATTAAGTTGCGGGTTACGAGTTTCGTGTTGCGGGTTATATACGATTTTGTTCAAATTCTGAGGAATTAGTCTAATCTTGAATAATCAATTTTCAATTTCTACTCATTTTTGAACTCGCAACCCGTAACTCGCAACTCGGAATCATTAATTGATAGTGCAAAGATAGGGACAAAGCCGAGTTAGTTGTTAGCTAATAATTCCTTACTATTTGTAAATTATTCCCTTTATTTCATTTTTAATTCCATTTACTAAAGTAATTCCCTTAAAAATAAATACTACTTTATTAAAACAAAATCTCCTTAACCTACAATAACTCGTTCATTATCAATAATTTAAAACAAACCAGGTCATAAATAGTATTACTTTAGCAATATTACCAGGCATTTTCATCATCATTATTAATTTGCAAATTTTACCTCTACAAATAGATAAAGGGGAAAAATTCACAAATCAAAGGGAAGAATTTTCTATCTACTATCTTCACTTTACCCATTACTTTGTACCATTACTTAATCAAAAGGAGTTATTATGCAAAATACAAGTCGAGATTATGGTATTGCTGGATTGACCGCTCCAGAATTAACCGTTACTCAATGGGTAGATGCCGATGGGAAAAAATCTACTCCAATGACCTTAGCTAGTTTAAAAGGTCAATTTAAAGTTATCTATTGTTTTCAAGCTTGGTGTCCTGGTTGTCATAGTCGAGGTTTACCTGCACTTCAAAAAATGGTGACGGCTTTACAAGATAGTGATAAGGTGTCTTTTTTAGCTATCCAAACGGTCTTTGAAGGCGCACATGCCAATACTTTTGAGCGAATGGCCGAAATTCAAAAGGAATATGATTTAGCCATTCCATTTGGGCATGATATAGGCGATGCAGCCACTCGGAATATCAGTAGTACGATGTACCACTATAGGACGGGCGGCACCCCTTGGTTTATCTTAATTGATGAAAACGACAAAGTGGTTTTTAATGATTTTCATCTAAACACCGAGAAGGCTATTGAGTATTTAAAGTCCTTATAAAAATATTGAAAAGGGGCTATCTTTTGGGTAGTCTCTTTCTTATAAAATAACCATGAAAAATTCAACTATAATTCACCATCCAAATAAACAACTTCTGACCTTAGCTATAAATGAAAAGGACAGGGCATTCATCGAATACCAATTAAAAGATGGCGTTTATTATTTAATACATTCAGAAGTTCCAACGAATTTAAGAGGTCAAGATATTGGTAGAAAATTGGTTCAAAAAACATTTGATTACTTACAACTGAACAATTTACAAGCAAAAGCTATTTGTACTTATATCCGCAGATTAGTTAGCAGAAATCCAGCGTGGCAAACTTTTATTCGTCTATAAATTACATTTATGGTAGTAGGATTAGGTACTGCGGCCATTGGTCGCCCTCAATATATTAACATTCGGCAACAACAATCAGCTACTCCTTTTAATTTAATCAACTTTAAGTCAAAAGGCAAAGAAATTTTAGAAATGGCCTATCAAAAGGGGATTAGGTATTTCGATACCGCTCCAGGTTATGGTTTGGCAGAACAATTGTTATTAGAATGGGTGAAAGAGAAACAAGATACTTCTATTGAAGTTGCCACTAAATGGGGCTATACTTATGTGGCTAACTTTGATCCGAATGTCGCCAAACATGAAATTAAGGAGCATAGTTTGGCCAAATTAAATGAACAATGGGCTGTTTCTCAACAACTACTACCTTTCTTGACTAGTTACCAAATTCATTCTGCTACCTTGGATACTGGTGTTTTAGACAATCAAACTATTTTAGAACGATTAGCTGATTTGAAATCAACTTATCAATTACACATAGGTTTAACCACGAGCGGTGCTAATCAGAATGAAGTCTTAAAAAAAGCCTTAGCTATTAAGCTTAATGGAATGCCACTTTTCGACTTATTTCAAGTAACCTATAATATATTTGACCAAAGTCTTGCTAAGCTATTTAGTCAACTAGCCTTCTCTGGAAAACGAGTAGTAATTAAAGAAGCCTTAGCAAATGGACGGGTATTTCCACATGAAAAATACCCACATTATCAGGCTGCTTACGAAACGCTACAACGTTTAGCCGATAAATATGAGGTTGGAATTGATGCTATCGCTTTACGTTTTTGCATGGATAGTTTGTCTCCGTACAAAGTATTAAGTGGTGCTTCCGAAGCTACTCATTTAACAGAAAATCTTAAAACTAACCATTTCAAGCTTAGTAAAAAAGACCTTCAAACTTTGAAAGCATTGCAAATTAAACCGCAAAAATATTGGTCTGAACGAAAGCAATTACAATGGAATTAATTAAACAATTAAAAACGATAAAATGAGTCTATTACAATCCATTATTAATTTTGTGACTAAAAAAGAAGCAAAACAAGCCGCACCTGAAGGTTTTTGCCCCAACTGTTGGGGAAGACAAGAATATGAAGGTCAATTTTTTGAAGCCATGAAAAACGAAGGCATCAATGTCAATAACGTTAGTGAAAAAGTAGGTTGGGTGCAGGATTATGCTGATAAACATTTGGCTGGTATTGAGCTTCATCCAGAAGGGGACGGATATGTTTGTTCAAAATGTAAAGTCACCTATAAAGCCCAATAATAATCACTCACTCAGTCCCTTTTTAAAAGCAGAAGGTGATTGACCAAGGCGAGTTCTAAAGAAATGGCTAAAGGATTGTATATCATTAAAACTTAATTCGTAGGCAATTTCTTGCACCGATTTCTCTGAGTATTTTAACAATCTTTTAGCTTCTAATAATCGCCGTTCATTGATGATTTTTATGGGTGTTTTATCAATAAATTTATTAAAAGTATTGGCTAATGTTTTAGGAGATTTATGCAGCAATTTTGCATAATCTCCCACCTTAGTCAAGGTTCTAAAATGTTTTTCTACTAAATAATTGAATTCTCTAATGATGCCAATATTATTGGCTTCTGAGGGTAAATTGAGGCTATCTTGTTTATAAATCCTAACACAAGTGATTAAAAATCGTTTGAGCATTATTTGTAACATCTCTTGTTTCAAATTGTCTGATTCATCTTCCATTTCCATCATAAATACCTCCCAAATTAATTGCAATTGCTTCAATCGCTCTGCCTCAATTTTAATTTTTGGCACTTCTGATGCACCAAAAAATAAAACGCCTCTACACCCTACTTCGCTATCGTGTTTTTCCACACAATAAAAAGGCTTATTAAATTGAATGACATTCAATCGGTCAAACTGAAGGTCTTCTAAACGATGATATTCAGTTAAGAAAATCACACAATTATTGTCAATTTTAATTTTTTGTCCATCGACCTCTACCCTTGCAGGTAACCCCACATTCCAAATAATACTTAAACCTGTTTTGAGGTCTTGATTAAACATGTATTTATTGGTCGGTGTGATTTCCGAAATAAATAAAACTTCGTTGATATTGGATTGGAATTTCATTAACTGATGATTTTAATTAGCACTCCTTTCTCTAACGTTTTAACAAACATAATCCGTTGTCCTTCATGAACCAGCAGGACTGCGCATGCGGGCAGGTCCGTTGGGAATTTAATACAAAAAACCAAGTTATCTATTTCTGCTGTCATATTTCTAAAAAAATCAAAAAGAAAATGTACCTTCATTTTTTTATCAACTGCCCTTTTTTTTAACAAATTGAACTAGAGTTATGAAAAATACTATTCAATCATTCGGCATACTTATTAGTCTTACTGTCTTTATTTTCTTTCAAAATAATGGCCTTGCTCAAAATGACATCATCAAAAAGTTAGAAGACATTGCTATCAAAGAAACCAGAGTCATGATGCCAATGAGTGACGGCATTCGCTTATGTACGGATATTTATCGACCAAAAACCGATAAAAAGGTACCCATTATCTTTTCTAGAACGCCTTATAATTTCAACTCTTGGGGAGATGGCGAAGAAAAAACGAGGACTAGAAAACGTGCTTATGAAGCTGTAAAAAGAGGCTATGCTTATGTGGTACAAAACGAAAGAGGTCGATATTTTTCAGAAGGAGAATGGGATATTTTAGGCACGCCTGTATCAGATTCCTACGATGCTTTTACTTGGATGCAAAATCAACCGTGGTCGAATGGTAAAATTGGCTTGCAAGGCTGTTCTTCTACCGCTGAATGGCAAATGGAAGCCGCTACGAAAAATCATCCTGCTTTGGCAGCAATGGTGCCTCAAGGTTTTGGGGCAGGTGTTGGTCGAGTTGGAGGTTTATATGAACAAGGAAATTGGTATCGTGGTGGTGCGCATCAAACCTTATTTTCTGCGTGGTTATATGGTGTCGAGCACGATAAATTTAAGCCAAGAATTCCAGCAGGCGCGACTACTGAAGATTTAAATCGGATTGCTCGATTTTATGATTTAGCGCCCGAAAATCCAAGAGTAGATATGAAAAAGGCTTTAAGTCATTTACCTTTTAGTGAATTCATTCAGAATATAGATGGTAAGAAGGAAATTTTTGATAAAATGATTGCTCGAAAGCCCAATGACCCTGCATGGTTTGAAGGGGGCATTTATCACGATGACCAACCGATTGATGTACCTGCTTTTTGGTTTGTGAGTTGGTACGATGTTTCTGCAACGCCTAATTTGACTTTATTTAACCATGTTCGGAAGACAAGCAAACAAGCAGATAATCAATATTTGGTGATTGCCCCGACTTTGCATTGCCGATATACTAGAGCTACGGAAAATACTATTGTCGGAGAAAGAAGTGTTGGCGATGCTCGATTGAATTATGACGAACAGATTTATGGTTTTTATGATATGCTTTTGAAAGGAGAAACGAATGATTTTAAAGGCAAGACGCCTAGAGTTCAATATTATACGATGGGTAGCAATGAGTGGCAATCTGCGGATGCTTGGCCGCCAGCAAGTGCAGAAATGACTACCTTCTACTTAAATAGTGGTGGAGAAGCCAATAGTTTGTATGGGGATGGACAATTAAGTGCATCCAAACCAAGTACCGATAATCCTGATGGTTTCTTTTATGACCCGATGAATCCAGTTACTTCTTTGGGTGGAAATGTTTGTTGTACAGGTAATGCCATTGACGGTGGGGCTTTTGACCAACGACCAATGGAAGCTCGACAGGATATTCTGGTTTACACTACCGAGCCTTTAACCGAAGGTATCGAAGTAAGTGGTTTTATTGAATCGACACTTTATGTTTCTTCAGATGTAAAAGACACCGATTTTACGATTAAATTGATTGATGTGCATCCTGATGGAAGTGCTTATAATTTAGATGAAACGATTCAAAGAGTACGTTATAGAGAAGGATATGATAAGGAAGTATTTATGGAAAATGGGAAGGTTTACAAGGTAGATTTAACGCCGATGTCTACCAGTAATTTTTTCAAAAAAGGACATCGTATTCGAGTAGAAATTGCGAGTAGTAACTTCCCTCGTTTTACTCGAAATCTAAATACAGGAGGCGATAATTATAATGAATCGGAAGGGGTTATTGCATATAATAAAGTGCATCATTCGGCGGAATATCCTTCGCAAATTCGGTTGCCGATTGTGAAGAAGTAAGACTTATATTTTTGACGCTGATTATTATGATTAGTTATAAAAATCAGCGTCAAAAATAAATTTAGCTGATTTAAAAATTACAAGTAACCAAACCTCATTTAAACCTCCATTAAATCTTCCATCTTAATTCGCAAACCTTTCAAAACACCTTTTCCTGTTAAGTTTTTAGAAAAAGGTACTTCGGCTGTAGGTTTATCTGGTAAGTAAACATAAGTAACTTTATTATAAGGGTCTATCAACCATCCTAATCGACAACCATTTTCCATGAACTCCTCCATTTTTTCTTTAAGTTCATTTACTTGTCGTTTACTAGAAGCTAGTTCACAAATAAAATCTGGACATAATGGAACAAATTTCTCTTTTTGGGCAGCAGCTAGTTTTTCCCATTTTTTCAAAGGAATCCATGATACATCTGGAGAATAAACTGCTCCATTTGGTATTCTAAAACCAGTCGATGAATCAAAGACTCTACCTTGTTTTTTTTGTCGATTCCATAAAACAAATTCTGCGCCTAATTCCGCATTTCGAATTCCTGAGTTACCTCCTGTTAATGACATAATAATAATTTCACCAGTAGATAGTCTTTCTATTTTAAGCCCATCATTTAACTGGCAAAATTCGAAAAAATCATCCTCCGTAAATGTACCATCTGGTATATTTAACGCCACATACTCTAATTTAGGCTTCTTTTTTGTTGATATTGCTACCATTTTGCGCTTTTTATAAATTATTTTGGGTCTTCTTTGTAGAAAGTGTAGTTTTCTGTTCTACAAATTTAAAGAAAAAAAAGCACATTTATTAATTCTTTTAATTGGGAACTAAATTCCTAAATTTATACTTGATTCATTTAATCAAGTAAAGTTTCAAAACGCAACCCAATGCAGCACCCTAGCCTTCAACGCATCCTACAAACAGCAGGCATTCCCGATTTAATAGAAATATTATCCAAAAAACTAAGTCCAAGTGATCTCCAATCTTTATTATTAGCGGTTTATCAACAACAAGCCGAAAAGGTTAATCCTGCCCAATTAAAAGAACAGTACCTTAAGAATCGTTTTGTAAAATCTTCTTTGGTTGACCCAATCAGGTTTATAGCTTTTGACCAATTGGCTTTTGCTATTGCCAAAACAAATTTTCAACCTATCGAATTAGCCCCATTGGCGCCTTTAGGCAGTTGTTCGGCTATTGCTAGTGTGCATCAAAATAAAGTCGTAGCGACTAGTCGAAATGTAGAGGTCATGTCTGATCCGACTAATGTGATGGCTTTAGAAGGGGCGATTCGACGAGAAAAATCATTAAAGACTCATCCAAAAGATAAAACGGTTGTTAATTTATGTTGCAGCCAAAGAGTTACGAGAGCTCAGTTTTGGAATCAACCGAACTCTTTTGCACATTTTAAATTATTTGCCCTCTGTTCAGCAGGTAGTGATACAGGAAGTTATCAATTTGAAAAACAACAATTTGAGAAGCACCTAACTTTCTATCTTGATTTGATGACTGCGAAGGATTCCCCTTTTCATTTTCCGAAAGTGGAAGTTTTAATTACGCCTATTGAAAAAAGATTAATTCCTTTTTTAACCGACCAACTCTTTCCTAAGTTGAAAGCAAATTATCCTTCGGTTACTTTTCAAATTGACGACAAAAGAAAGAAGGGGATTGGTTACTATGAAACCCTTTGTTTTCATATCAATGCAGCACCTGAATCGGGCGATTTTTTGAATTTAGTAGATGGCGGGTTTACCGATTGGACCCAGAAATTAGTGAGTAATCGAAAAGAACGCTGTTTGATTAGTGCCATTGGATCCGAACGAGCTGTTTTATTATTTCATCGTTAAAGGAAAGGGTAGGCAACTTTAAACTAAACCCAAAGTCTTTTGTAGTAATGAGGAGGAAATATTCAGAATAGAGATTAGAGAAAAGATACTTAAATTGGAATTTTGCCAAAATACTGCCTAGTACTCACTAATTTTAGCCGTTTTTAGCTCTCCTCTCTCAATGGAATGGTCTCTGCTCTCTATTCTAAAAAATATATTCACAAAATAACACCCGACTTTACATGCCCTTTAATTTTCATTTCTATAGTGTCTTGTTACTAATTGGTTTTCTACAAGGCATTGTTTATTCCATCCTACTATTTTCTAGAGGTTTTAGAGAAGACAAATTAGCGGACAAATTATTAGCGACTTTATTACTATTAATTAGCTGGCATATTGCTCAATATATGCTTGGTTTTGCAGGCTGGTATAATCACGAGGAAGGGCAAGCCAATGGCTGGTATTCTACTTTTATGTTTTACTTTCCTTTTCATAATGTCCTGTGGATAGGACCTGTTTTCTATTTTTATTTTAGGAGTTTGACGAATGATGATTTTACCTTTAGCAAACAAGATTTATGGCATTTTCTACCGGGTATGATTTACTTTAGTATTATGCTATTCATTTTTTTAGTAGATATTGGCTATACCAAATGGTTTTTACAAGCCGAATTACCTCATCATTTTGGCACACAGGGCGTATGGTCTGATTACCGACAATCCACAATAGACTCGGTATTTCAGCATCTCAATACCATTTCTTTTGTCATTTATCTTGTGTTGACCTTCCGTATTTACAAACTATATCGACAATATATCAACGATAATTATTCAGATACCGCCGCTATTCAATTTAATTGGATCAGGAATATTTTATACATTGTCATTGCAGGGTTTATTTTTGATTTTGTAATAGATATTTCAAGCAATTTCATTGAGTATGAAGCTTACAAAGGAAAATGGAATGCCTATTTCGGTTATTCCGTTATGCTCTATGCCATTAGTATTTTAGGCTATAATCGGATGGGGAAGCCCGCTCAAAAATTAGATTTTGTTCCACATAACTCTCCTGAATTGGATAAGGTGGTGACTGAAATTCCAGAGTTGGACAGGTATAAAACTCGCGTATTGGCACTCATGACCGACCAACAGTTATATTTGCAAACGGATTTGACCTTAAAGGAAACTGCTCTCCAATTAAAAACGAACGCTTCTGTTTTATCTAAAATTATTAATACTGGCTTTTCGCAAAACTTTAATGATTTTGTTAATTCCTTCCGAGTAGACGCCGTTAAGCAAAAAATGAAAGACCCTGACGCACAGCACCTTACATTGACTGCTATTGCTTATGAATGTGGCTTTAATTCCAAAGCTACTTTTAATCGCGCTTTTAAGAAATTTACGGGGATGTCGCCTCGGGATTTTATGAACACTTAATCAAAAGAATTAACGCTAACGACTAAGGAGAGTCGTGTTACTTCGAAACGTATATTAAATGGGTAAAATAAAATTGTAGTTTAAAATCCGTGGAGGCTATCCGTGTAAATTATCTCTTGAGGCTTGATTTTCCACGGATAACTTCCACAGATATATAGGGTGATATATTAGAAACAACTACGCCTTCTTTATTAGAAAATTAATTTTTCATCTGATTTAGTGTAAAAATGCCTCAAATCATCATTTGAGACGTATCAAATTATCTTATGCAGCGATACCATCAATTATTTCCTTCAATTTTGGGTCATCGAATTTAATCAACCTAAAATTATTTGCATCATGAAAAAAATTACCTTTATTGAAATACTGTTATTTAGTTTAATGACCATTTCCATTTCTATGTCTATTTTCGGTAGCACTACAATCATTAGGGAAATACATTTTCAAGTAGATATGCGAACAGCCGAGGTAAAAGATAAAAGTACTATCGGTGTTCGAGGAAATATTTCGCCACTCAATTGGGAAACAACCTATTTGCTATCCGATGATAATCAAGATGGTATTTATGAAGGAACGATCAATTTTGAAACAGATGCGACTATTTTAGAATTCAAATTTATTCACGATGATACTGTTTGGGAATTGGCAACAGAAACAAATCGAGTAGTAGATTTAGCACAAAAAGAGGTAAAACTACCTACTTATATTTGGAACGAAAGTTTACCTTTTACCCCAGCAGAAATTAAAGCGATGACCATTTCCAAAGAAAAATTATTGGAGGATTTTGAATTGGTTAAAACTGCTTATACCACTATGCATCCTGGTTTGTATCGCTATAATACCCCCGAACAAGTCGAGCAAAATTTGGCTGATTTGAAAGCAGATTTAGCTAAAGGTTTAACCATTCCAGAAGCCTATATTGCTTTTTCCAAATTTGTCGCAACCATCAAATGTGGGCATACTTATGCGAATTATTGGAATCAGCCAACTGTTGTTAAACGTTCGGTTACTTACCAAGCAGATAAAGTGCCTTTTCATTTTCGAATCGCTGAAAATAGAATGATTGTTACCCAAAGTGCTTTTGAACATCCGGTGCTACAATTAGGCACAGAAATATTGGCGATTAATGGCAAAACCGTCGAAGAAATTCTAGCTACTTTAATACCATTACAGCGAACAGATGGCTCAAATATGGGGCAACAAGTCGTCAATTTACAATTATTTGGAGTAGATAAATTTGAACCTTTTGATATGTATTTTCCGATTCTTTTTCCACCGACTAATGGGGAATATGAATTAACGGTAGCTGATTTTACAACAACCAAAGAAAAAACAACGATTAAAGTGCCTGCTATGAGTAAAAAAGAACGGGTCAATCGGATAAAAAAACGATTTCCAGATATGATTCCAGAAGTTGGTCCCGACCTTTGGCAATTTAAAATGATTGATGATCAGACTGCTTTATTAACGCTACATTCTTTCTCTATCTGGAATTGGGATTTTGATTGGAAGGCATACATTGATAATGTATTTAAACAGTTAAAAACAAAAGCAGTTCCTAATTTAATTATTGATATTCGCTTAAATGGTGGTGGTGCAGATATGGTTGGTTTAGAATTATTGAAAAATATCAGTCAACAACCGATTGTTTTTACTGCGAGGAAAGAAATGAGTCGATTTACGGAATTTCCTGCTTCGGTCAAGCCTTATCTAAACACTTGGGATAAATGGTTTGAAACCAAAGGTATTAAAAAATTTAAACCTATTGAGGAAGGATATTATTCGATGGGTGGAAAAATTAGTGCCGCTCAAACCTTTAAACCCTATAAAGATAATTATCAAGGAAAAGTATTTTTACTGGTCAGCCCTTTTAATAGTTCTGCTACTTATTATTTGGCAGGAACGGCTCAACGAATTAAAGCTGCCACTTTAGTTGGACAAGAAACAGGTGGTAATCAAAAAGGGATTAATGGAGGTTTGATTTATTTTTTGACTTTGCCAAATTCGCATATTGAATTGGATATTCCTGTGGTGGGTAATTTTCAAATTGGTGACAAGCCTAATCGTGGGTATCTGCCTGAGGTGTTGGTGCAGTCAAATGTGGCGGATATTGCGAATGGAGTGGATTCGGAATTGGCGGCTGTTTTGGCCTTGATTAAAAAGGATAAGTAATAGCTTAGGACGAATTAGATAGGATGGGTTAACGGATTATTACGGATTTAACGGAGTTGGAACGGATTTCTTATTAGGTAATAAAATTGTTCCAACTCTATCCTATCTGGATGTGTCTAGTATCCAGACTAGATATGACTATCCTCAGGTCTCCTGACCTGCATCATTTAAATCCTTTCATAAACCTTAAAAACATACCCATATTCATTCTTCTCATCGGGCGCATGCGCCTCCGCCGAAACCTCTTTCCATTCGTCTGTTGGCAATTCAGGAAATTTCACAACGGGTTTATCTTCTGTAATATCAATATCCACTTCGGTCAAATATAATCTATCAATTAGCGGCATGGCTAAGTCATAAATCTGTCCACCACCGATGATAAAGGCTTCTTCTTCGCCATTGTCTTTGGCTAAATTTAAGGCATGATCTAAAGAATGCGCCACTAAACAATTGGTGGCAATAAAGAACATATCTCTAGTCAATACCACATTGGTACGCTTAGGCAAAGGTCGCCCAATGGATTGGAAAGTCTTGCGCCCCATAATGATATGGTGATTTAAAGTCCTCTTTTTGAAATACTTTAAATCGGCTGGCAAATACCAAGGAATATCATTATCGCTACCGATTACTCGGTTGTTGGAAATGGCGACTATGGCGGAAATGGTCATAAAAATGTAGAGGTTTAGAAGTTTAGAGGTATAAAGGTTTAGAGGTATTGAGGGGTATAAAGGTATAGAGATAGCCCCTCTAGGAACATAATAGCTAACTTAAAATCCATTTACCTCCAGTCCAATAAGTTTTTTCCAAACGACAATATTGCCACAATGCATGGCTATATGGGTTGTTAAATGGTGGGCATACCAAGCATCAAAAGTTGTTAGCACTTTATTTAATGAGGTACTTGGATGCTGTCCATTTCGTTGTAGGATACTTAAACTGGCATAAGCATCTCCCAACTTTTTGTATCTTCTATTAAGGGTGTTTAGTAACATCTCCTTGCTAGGTAAATCGGTAAGCGTATCTATTTTTCCCGTTGAATTCCTAAAGCATTTTTCCCAATTGATGTCCAATTTTTCAAAGGTTGTTTTTGTAGGCAATTGCTGGATAACATCTTCCGCTTCTATACAAATATGTCCAAGAATCCAACCAGCGGAATTATAGCCTTCTAGTTGCTTTTCGTACAGTCTTTCATTGGGTATATTTTCAACTAATCGATTCAAATACTGTAATTGAAAATTGAGTAATTCTACAACTGTATTTGTGGTTACTTGTTCCATCATTCTATTTTTAGTATTAAGCACCAATCACGCTACCGTCCTTTCTCTTTTTAATAAAACTAACTAGTAAACCAAGCATCATCATCACAGAACCCAACCAGAAAAAATTAATACCGGGGAAGACAATCGCTTCTAATACAACGTAATCGGTTCGGTAAGAATTTTCGGCAAATTCTATAGGGATTAATGGTTGTTTTAGTTCGCCTTGTGCGACTTCAAAAGTCATTTGTTCAGTTGCTGGGTCGATACCCGTAAAACGAACGTGGAAGTTCCAATCGCCAATTTGATCCTTCAGGTTCATTGGACGACTGTCTCTGATATAATAAAGTGGTTCTACTGCTTTTGGGGATTTATTGTCTTTCGTAACCGATAAAATGGCACCAACGGCAATGTCCCTTTCTTCTTTTTGATATTGTGGATGATTGGGCGATCGATTAAATCCTGCTAATTGAACGGTGTAATCTTTATAGCGGAATCCTTCGCCCTCTTTGATAGCAAATTGCTCATAAACTAAATCGGTATCAGGTGTAAATACAACCGAAAATATTTCTTCTGGTAACTTAACCCGAAGATTTAAACGATTAATTTGCTCAGGAAAACTATATAATAATTGCCCTCTTAAAACTAGAACGGGTTCTATTAAAAAAGTACTATCTATTTTTTCTCTCTTATTTACGTTCGTCTTTCTCCGTACGGCTAATTTAATACCTACCGCTATATCGCCCTCTTTCTCATGATACTCTGGATGGCTGGCATTTCGATTGATACCTTGAATCACCGCATAATGGTCATTTCCAAAAATCGTATCTCCTAAAATAGCAGAATAGGTTTCCCATTTCAAACTATCTTCCACTGCTTTGGCAGCTTCTGGGCTATTATGCTCAGGTGGTACGGTACTCAAAGACGTAAAAATATCCTTATCTAAAGCTCTTTTAGTAGACGGATTGACCGCTGCTAAAGCAAAATTTCGATCATATATGACATTGGGCGATAAAGAAAAAGTTTCTAAAACTTTTCCTGCACTATCTATTCTATTAAAATCAATGTGGTATTCTCGGATATTGCCAATGACGGTATCACTTTTCCATTCTGCCATAAAGCCTTCCATATACATCGGCTCATTCTTGAACAACAGGATGTTTTCTTGCAGGCGTTGCTGATCTTCTTTTCCTGCTTCATCTTTGAAAAAACCACGCATCGCAAATTCATTCTTCGAGATGTGGAATTTATTGGTACCTGATGCGATAATTCCGACGACCATTAAACCAAAACCAATATGCGACATTCCTGCGCCAAAAATCTTACTGTTGCCTTTCGCAAAATTGACTAAGAAATCTATATTTGTCACGACCGCAAAAATTCCACTAAATAACAATAATAAATATTGCCACGCCACCACTTCTATCCATTGGGTCGTTAACCAACTTAAGACACCTGCTATGACTGCTGCACCTCCTACATGTTTCCAGAATCGCTTTGCATTTTTAGCAAAATTGATTTCTCTAAATCGGAAGTATTGCGCTAATCCTGATAAAAAACCAATAAATACCGCTATCCACATTTGATATTTATTATGGTGTTCTTCTTGATCGGTTATCGTTATATCAACATGATTGGCATCAAAAAAGGACGCTATCGCATTATAAACAGGTAAAGAAGTTCCAACTGTAATTAATACTGCTGAAAATAATAAGACCAAAGCGCCTATAAACATCCAGAACTCTTTCGATGCGCCGCCTTCTTCTTTTATCGGTGCAGGGATTGTCTTCGCTTTAACTGCATACATGGCTAATCCCATCACCATGAAGGTGCCAACGAATGCTACTAACTGCCATTCCAACCCCATTTCTGTAAAGGCATGTGCAGACGTATCTCCCAAAATGCCACTTCGAGTTAAGAAAGTAGAATACAAGATCATCGGGAAAGACAAGAGATAAAATAGATAAGTACTTTTGATAGAATAACCTGTACTGCGAGCAATTAAGTTGGTATGAATCCCTGCTAATAATACAATCCAAGGGACTAAAGACATGTTTTCTACAGGATCCCATGCCCAATAACCACCAAATGATAAGGCTTCATATGCCCATGCACTTCCCATTAAAATACCTGTTCCTAAAATAAATCCACAGAATAATGCCCAAGGGGTAACGGGTTTTAACCACGCTTTATGTTGATTTGTCCAAAGTCCTGCAATCGCATAACAGAAAGGAACAACCGTAGAGGCAAATCCTAAAAACAAAGTCGGTGGGTGAATCGTCATCCAATAATTTTGCAGTAATGGATTCATCCCTGTGCCTTCGATTAAACTCACGTAATCCATATTGCTAAAAATCGGTGCATCCACCATATCTCTAATTAACATCAATGGATTACTGCCTATTTTTAATTCCGTCTCTCCTATATAAATGTATACCCCTAATAACATCGTCCCGATGAAGACCTGCACTAAGGATAAGATACTTAAAACAGGTGCTTCCCAATTTTTCGCTTTTTTAATTAAAATAAATCCTAAAACGATATGCCAAAACATCCAGAGTAAAAAACTCCCTTCTTGTGCTTGCCAAAAGGCAGAGAAAATGTATTTAAAGGGCAAATTATCCGAAACGTGTTGTTGAACGTATTGGTATTCATAGTACTGATTGACCATAACGTAGAACAAAACCCCAATCACCGTAAAAAAACCAAGCCCATGTATCACAAAAGCGGATCGACCAATTTTTCGCCAACCACTTGCTTCTTCCTCATTCCCCCTGCGTTGAGTGGCAAAACAATAAGCTAATGCAGCAATAACACTCGCAACAAAGCCTAGAACTAATGCAAATCTGCCTATTTGTCCAGGTAATAAATGTTCGCCTATATATTCCATTTCTTAGTGATGAGTTATTAGTGATGAATGATAAATAGTATATGCACCTCATTTGAGGGCAAAGATAGGCTAGATTAGAGAAACCCGTAAGGTATTGGTATAAATATGATGTAGGAATGACGGAAATAAGTAAGAATGGAGAATTAAGGATGGCAACAATCGGCTGTAAACAAGAAAAGCCGCAAGCTGGGAGGAAACTTGCGGCTTTCTTGCCTTTTAAATAGTGAGGAAACTGACTACAAAAAAGATATATATTCTTTAGTTTTACTATATCGCCTAAAATAAAAAACTCCAACGGAGGCGATGCTCCGTTGGTAGTTGACTGCGATGCAATAAAGACTACTTTTGCCCAGGAATTAAAATGATATACTTCTTTTATTAAACACCTTTCATTGGCGTTTAAAGCAAATCATTTTATAAAATTAAAGATTGATTTTTTTTAGATTAGCTGGCAATACGACCAGCGGAAAGTAGGGTTGCTACTTCCGTCTAGGTCTGTATTGAGTTTTGGTTGTTTCTTTTTGGACACCCTGCCCCTGCTTGCCCATGATAATTTAGTACCGATCAAAAATCGGTACTAAATTATTCACAAGCCTAAAAATAGGGACTCGTAATGGTTCTTAATTCTTTTAGGGTGGATTACCCTTCTTTTGGATAAGTTCTTTTAATGCGTGCGTTCAAAGTCATTTCTTCAGAACTTAATGTTCCTTCTCTTCTTAAAACTTGATTTAAATTGTCCCCTACTTGGGTTAACTGTGTCTGATAAGTGATACTGTTCATCGGTGTTTGTAAATTTAAAATGTAAGTGGATTATAATATAAAATATAAACGGTGGATGGTATACGGTTTGTTGTGAACGATGTTACCATCTCTACCTTATCTTAAAAACTGCTTTTTATAGGATAAAATAGCAATTATTATTTATTAGTTTTTATATCGAAATTTTCAGTTTATTAGGCGGCTAATTGCCTACTGTTTACTGCCTACTGAAATGTGTGTGTTTGTGTAGTTTCCCGCGATGTCAAGGTCAAAACAAAAATTAAAACAACGGTCTGACAAAGAAACAAGCTCTTTTATTTTGAATACTTAAGGGTTTTTGAAATTTAAATCCGAACTTTTTCGTAATTTGATTTCTCCTCTAAGAGGATTTAAGTTTCTTAGCCAGACCGCGTTGATCAGCTCATGCAATCTTTACAATCATTTTGATGATACAAATATAAGGGGTAATTAAGGATAGATTCCACTCGGTTGAAGTGAAATGGGAAAAGGATGGAGTGAAGTAGGTTTTTTCGTTTTTTAAGGCTTTGTAGCGTCCCAAAATGTTAATTAATAGCAAAACCATTATTAATAATAGGGGATATTCAACATCATTCACACAATAATTGTAACTTGTTCAACACTATACAGTTATAATAAATAGAACTTTTAGACCCTTCTTTCAATAGCACAAACTACGCCCATTTATTAATCTCAAGATTCATTCAAATGAAAAACATCCTTTCCATTCTATGCTTATTGACATCTTTCCAGGTCAGTTTTGCCAATAATCCTACGTATGCAGTAGGTAATATTCCAGATTCACTATTGGTAAACGCCAATGCGGTTGTTCGTTTGGCACAAGAGAAATTTATCGTGACGGATATTGGGCATGCCACAACTAAAGTAAAAACAGCTATCACGATCTTCAATAATAAAAGTAGTTATGAAGATTTACAAATTGCTTATGACCAGTTTAAGAAAATTGGAAAAATAAAGGCGCTAATTTATGATGCTAATGGGAATAAAATAAGGGAGATAAAAAAGAATGAGATTAAAGACTATGCCGCTTTTGACGGGTTTTCCGTTTATAATGATAGCCGACTTAAACACATCGACTTTACCTATGGTAGTTATCCTTATACTATTGAATATGAATATTCCATTGCGCACGATGGGTTAATGTACTATGCTTTTTGGCATCCACAGAATTATAAAACAAGTGTAGAAAATAGTATTTTTCAACTAACCTTACCTACTACTTTAGATTTTCACTTCAAAGCCAAAAATATACAAACGACACCCAAAATCACCACCAATAATGGTCATCACACACATGCTTGGCAAATATCGAATAGGGTCGTTGTTGCCAAAGAAGCCAATGCACCAAGCACTTATCAACCACTTCCTTTTTTATATGCTTTCCCCAATGAATTTGAAGTAGATGGCTATCGAGGTAGTATGGAAAACTGGCAATCGTATGGCCAATTTATGTATGCACTCAACAATAATAGAGATGAGCTTTCTCCCAAAATGGCAACGAAGGTAAAATCATTAATTGCAAAGGCACAAACGGATGAAGAGAAAATTAATATTCTCTACGCTTATTTAAAAGAAAATATGCGTTATGTCAGCGTTCAATTAGGTATCGGTGGTTGGCAAACTTTTGATGCAACCTATGTGGAAGAAAATAAATATGGAGATTGCAAAGCATTGACGAATTTTATGAAAGGCATGTTAAAAACGGCAGGCATCAAAGCTTATGCTTCACTTATTCACAGAGGACCTTATAGTATTGCTATTGAATCCGATTTTACTGCCCCTTTATTTAATCACGTTATACTCCATATCCCTAAAGAAGATATTTGGCTAGAATGTACGAGTAATAGTAACCCCGTCAATTATTTGGGTGGAGATAATGAAGATCGACCTACCCTACTTATTACCGAAAAAGGAGGGGTGTTAACGAAGACACCTGCTATTACAAATAATATACAACAAGGCAAGACCCAGATTACCTTGCAAGAAAACGGTGGAGCAAAGGTTACTTGTAACACCAAATTTACTGGCAAATTACACGATTATTATCGCATGCTAATTGAGCAAGCATCACCAGAAGAACAAGAAAAATGGTTCATCAAAAATCAAGCTTTTCCTACGTTAGAAATTGAAAAACTTAACTTTTCAGCAGCTCCAGATAAACCAGAAGCTAGTTGTGTTTACAATATTCAAGTCAATAGATATGCCTCAAAAGCGGGGAAACGACTATTTGTGCCCCTTAATCTGGTTAATCCATTTTACCGTTCCTTACCCAAGGTAGATAATCGGCAGCAGCCCGTAGCGTTTAAGCAAGTTTATACCGATGAAGATGAAATTATTTTCCAATTACCTCCCAGTTATAAGGTGGAAAGTTTACCTAAAAACAAAGATACTATTACTTCTCCCTATGGTGAGTATACGATAGAAATCATTGAAAAAAATGATACTATTATTTACAAAAGACTACTCAAATTAAACGCAGTTTCCATTCCAGCCGCTGAATATGAACAACTTAGAGCTTTTTATCAACAAATTGCTAAAATGGATAAGGCTAAATTAGTCTTGGTTCGACGGTCTGCTTAATATCTTACTTGACAGAACACTAGTTACTAAATTACTTTTTCTACTCAAACAGATAACCCAAGCTACTTTAATTTATAGAACCATTAAATTATAAATCCAATGAAACGTTTATTACTCTCTTTTACATTTTTGTTATGCTTATTTAGCTTTTCGTATGGTCAACAGAAAGTTAAATTTGGTAAAATTGATCAAGCCGATTTAGCTATGACTCGCTACGAAGCGGATACGAATGCCAAAGCGGTTATGCTCTATGATCAAGGGAATACAGAATTAGCCTATAATACTAGTGTTGGTTTTCAATATACTTTTGACAGGCATTTACGTATCAAAATCCTCAACAAAAACAGCTTAGATTTAGCCAACTTTAGTATTCCTCTCTATCGAAATAGTGATGGCAGAGAAAATGTCGTTAAATTTAATGCCATTACCTATACCCTAGTCAATGGAAAGGTAGAAAAAAACGCTGTTAACAAAGGAGATTTACTCAATGAAAAAACTAGCGACAACTATTCTAAAGAAACGATTGCGATGCCCAAGGTACAAGTAGGGTCTATTATTGAAATTAAATACACCATGCGGTCTCCTTTTTACTGGAATTTACAGAACTGGCAATATCAGTATAAAATCCCTGTCCGTTATAGTGAATATCGTATCAATTATCCTGAATGGTTTAATTATAATGTCAAATTTAAAGGCTACGGTTTGCAATATATTCAAGCCTTAGACCTCAATCCCGATAATCAAAGTATTACCTTCAATTCTATCCAACGTTCAGGAAATTATGTGGTCAATTCCCAACATGTAACGGACAAAGTCGATTACAGAAGACTAAGATACGGTTGGGTAGCTGAAAATATGCCTGCTTTCGTAGATGAAGCATACATTTCCTCTTTGGATAATTATTTGGTCAAGGTTAATTTTGAACTAAGTTCCACTAATTTCCCTGGTAGTCCATTCAAATCTTACGTCACGAGTTGGTCAGCCATCGGTAAAACAGTATTAGGTGCAGATAATTTTGGGAAACAATTAACAAAAGGCAGGATTAAATTTTTAACCAATGAAGCTAAAACAATAACGGCGGCTACTTCAACGGCTGCTGAAAAAATCGCTGCTATTTATTACCATTTAAAAAATAAAGTGGCATGGGATGGAGACAATGGCGTTTTCACGAGAGGCACTTTAAAAGATGCCTATAATAAAGGAAAAGGGAATGTAGCCGAAGTTAATCTACTTTTAGTAGCTATGTTGCGTCAGGCAGGTTTCTCGGCTGATCCTGTGTTATTAAGTACCAAAAAACATGGTTTCCTAAATCCAGCCTCCCCTTCTCTTTCTCAATTTAATTATGTGATTGCTAAAGTCAATTTTGGGGATGGTAAATCCGTTTTACTTGATGCGACACAAGCAGGATTACCTATTGATTTATTGCCTATTAGATGTCTAAATGAGCAAGGATTAATTATTAATAATAATGGAATAGGCTGGGCCAATTTGACGCCTACTGGAAGAAGCACAATTTCCCAATCAATGATCTTAGCCTTAAATGAGGAGATGGAATGGACAGGTAATGTACGAACACGTTGTAAGGAATACGCAGCCAGCAGGATGCGTTATGCCTATCAAGCAGCCGAAAATGAAACGGCTTACCTCAATACCATCCTATCCGAAAATGATGGTTTAGACATTAATGAGTATAAAATAGAAGGGCTTGACAAAATAGGAAAAGGCGTTAAAGAAAACTATGAAGTAAACTTTGCCAATCAAGTGATGGATGGAGGTGATTTATTATATTTAAACCCTATGCTGACCTATGGTATTGCTGAAAATCCGTTTAAATTAGCCGATAGAACCTATCCCATTGATTACTATATTCCTCAAAGTAGAACCTATGCTTTTCAGTATGAAATACCTGAAGGGTATGTGGTAGAAGAAATTCCAGAAAAAACAATAATTGCCTTGCCAGAAAAAGGAGGTCAATTTAGTTATTCTGTAAAAGTACAAGGAGGTAAAATTATGGTATTAAGCCAATTTAAAATCAATAAGCATCTTTTTCTGCCTACAGAATATCAAGCCTTAAAAGAATTTTATGGTCTTATCGTCGCTAAACAAGCGGAGCAGATTGTTTTGAAAAAGGCTTAATCGTGAGGAAGTAGAAATGATGAGTTATAAATGATACACACCTATAACTCATCATTTCTACTACCTTATTTGAGTTTAAGTAACTGCTTTAACGTCGTAATTGGTCAATATCCGTTGTTTTTCTCCACTCCTATTTTGACATTTCTTATCTTTGTCATTAATTACCCTCTAACTATTAGCGAATTAATCTAAAAGTCTAAACTATGAAATCTTTTTTCACTACCCTATTCTTATTGTGTATTGCGAGCACTTTTTTGATTGGACAAGTTGAGGATGATATACGATTCAATGACCTTCCACCCGATGCCGAATATGGTAAATGCTATGCAAAATGCAAAACCCCTGATATTTATGAGACCTTTACTAGAAAGGTACTAGTGGAGGAAGCATATGTAAAAACAACTCCTATTCCTGCGGTATATGAAGAAGTAGAAAAAGAAGTAATGGTGGCAGAAGGTGGCGTAAATTATAAAACCATTCCTGCTACTTATAAAACCATTACGGAAAAAGAATTGGTGGAGGCAGAACAAACCATCGTCAATATCATTCCTGCTACTTACGAAACGCGTACTCGACAAATACTGGTTTCAGAAGAAACGGGTAAATGGGTCAAGAAGAAAAAAGATCCTAACTGTTTTTCTGAGAATCCCGAAGATTGTTTGATTGCCTGTTACGAAAAAATTCCTGCCGTTTATAAAACCGAAACCTATGATGTCATGCTGACGCCAGAAAAAACAGTAGAGAAAATTATTCCTGCCGTTTATAAAACCATTACTAAAGAAGTAGTAGATACACCAGAAAAGATAGTAGAAATGCCCTATGATCCGATTTATAAAACCATCAAAGAAAAGGTAATGGTTAGTACTGAAACGGTAAAAGAAGAAACGATTCCTGCTGTTTATAAAGAAGTCACCGAAAAAAAGCTAGCCAAGAAAGGGGACTATACCTTTTGGACAGAAATTCTTTGTGCGAATAAAACTTCTGCTTCTACTATTCGAAAATTGCAGCGTGCGCTAAGGGCAGAAGGTTATAGTATTGGTGCTGTTGATGGCGTGTTGGGTACTCGAACGCAGGTCTCGCTGAAGCAATTTCAAATTGATAATGAATTACCTATTGGTAATTTAAATATGGAAACGTTGAAAGCATTGGGGATTCCCCATTAACGCCAAAATTTCATTTTGGCTTAAAAGATATATATAATTGAATTCCTTGACAAATTTATCGAAATGATTGACATTTTTTTAATTTTTAAATTCAAAATGTAAAAGTGAATTATCTAGTATAATCAATTGGTTATCAAATAAATATTCGATGCTGCTTACTTTTAAATTTTAGATTGAAAAGCTGTCAATTTTTTCGAAGATGAAAATTAAATATTTCTAAAACTATACAATATATCCGTTGCTCTTCATTTAGTAACGGATTTTTTTTTTGAGCTACCATACACTATCTTCTTTTACTTTCTCCTACCTAAAAAAAAACTAAAAAATAAAATTTGTGACTTGGTAAAAATAGTGTCGTCAGAAGACCATACAAATACTATTTTTTAATTCAACAAACAAATCAACAATCTATGAAGTTTTTTACTACACTCGGAGCATTAGCCTTGGCTCTATTTTTCACTACTACTATCTTGGCTCAAACAGACCAAGACATCCCTTTTAGTGATTTACCTCCAACCGATGAATTTGGTAAATGTTATGCTAAATGTAAAGCAGCGGATGTTTATGAAACGATCAGTCAGCAGGTTTTAGTAAAAGAAGCTTCTACTTCTTTAAAGAAGGTAGCGGCTGTTTATGAAAAAGGTACAGAAACCGTTTTAATTAAGGAAGGTAGAACAGATTACAAAATAATTCCTGCTACTTACACCTCTGTTACGGAGCGAGTAATGATTCAACCAGAACAAAAAAGAGTTAGAACTATTCCTGCTAAATACAGAACAGAAACTAGAAGTGTATTAGTCTCAGAAGCAAGAGGTCAATGGGTAAAGAAGAAAAAAGATCCTAATTGTTTTTCTGACAATCCAGAAGATTGCTATATTGCTTGTTACGAAGAAGTGCCTGCTAAATACAGAAACGAAAAGTACCAAGTTTTAGATCGTGCTGCTAGTACTACGGAAGAAGTAATTCCTGCTAAATACCAAACAGTTACTAAAAGAGTAATTAAGGAACCAGCAAGAGTGGTGGAAGTACCTGTAGATGCAGTTTATAAAAAAATTAGCACTAAAAGCTTAGTTAGCCCAGAGGCTGTAACAGAAGTTGTTATTCCTGCTGTTTATAAAACAGTTAACGAAAGAAGATTGGTAAAAAAAGGTGGTTACTCTGTTTGGACAGAAATCCTTTGTGCTAATAAAACATCTAGTTCAACAGTTAGAGGTGTACAAAAAGCATTGCAAGAGAAAGGATATAATGTAGGCGCTATTGATGGCGTAATGGGTGTACAAACACAAACTGCGTTAAAGCAATTCCAAACAGATAACAACTTACCTATCGGTAACTTTAACTTGGAAACGTTAAAAGCATTGGGTGTTAATTATAACTAAAATTCAAAAAATATAGCATCATTCTCACTTGTAGTCGAGAATAAAATAACAAAAATATAGATTTAAACAGTTTAATTGATGGAAGTATTATCCATATAAATTTGTTTTTATCTCTATTTTTTATGCACCACACACTGTTTTCAAGCAGTTAATTAATATTCAAAATTTAGTAATTTCTACTAATTTTTCAACTATTTATTTTTTTGAAAATAAATCCAACTTTCCTATAATTTTTAAGTATTAATTCACTATCTTGTGACAAACAGCATTTTAGTTAACATTTGTTAACTCTATTATAAAAAAATGAGGAGGCTTAGGCATGAGGAGGGTCATTTTATGACTTTTGCCGAGTCGAACCTTACACGTGGTTTTGAAGCGAAGGGATTTATTTCCTTTCGCTTTTTTTGTGTCTTGAAACTACTTATTTTTGCACCAATCATTTTCAATTATATAAACTACCGCTTATGAAAAATCTATGCTTTTTATTATTAATGGCTACTATCATACTTCCTGCTTGTAAACAAAATACCACAAAAAATGCCATGAAGCATGGCGAACGCCTTAAAGCTTCTATCAATTCTTTTGAAGACAATAGACAAAAGCTATCCGTAAAATTGGTCTCTAGCTTAGAAACAGCAGAACAAAAACTAACCGAAGAAGATCCTGATTTACCTAAGGTATCTAAGGATTTTGAAAAAGAATGGAATGGCATTCAAAAAAGATACAAAGGCTTTAAGAGTGATTTTGAAAAAGTGGGCACTACTTCTAAAGACTACTTTGCCAAATTAGACGAGTTGGTGAATAACATCAATAAGGAATCACTACGTAATGCAGAATTGGCTAAAAATGAAGTTTTGCGCCAAAAATGGGATAAATCTTACCAAGAAGCGGCAGTAAGTATAGAAAAAGTAACCCAAGTTTTAGAGGCGGGTAATGATTTCCACATGGTTTTAGTCGCTAGCTCTATTCGTCAGAAACTAGAGCAAAATGTAGGTGAATTAAACCTAATTGCTGCACAAGCAAAAGAATTACTTGCAGATTTGGAAGCTTTTACAATGGCTGGACGAGAATTGGTAGAGGGCTAAAATGTTGATAGATTCTTAAAGATTTAGGCTTTTAACGTTCTTAGTATTAACAAATAGTAAATCTTGAAAAAGGATTTTTAGGCGCTACCTAAAAGTCCTTTTTTGGTTTAAAAAATGATTGACAAAAAACATATTTTATTTTTTAACAATATTTGTTTTAAAATATTTTATATTAAAATAAAATTATTTTACATTTACGCTATATTCATGGGATATAATTTGTTGTTTTGGGTAGACGTGTGCCTATCCAAAATTATTGGCTCCACTTTTTGTGGGGCTTTTTTTTTCAATCAATTAATTGTTCTTTTTACGGTAAAATTGTGGTAAATTAAAAACTAACAACTCAGGAGAATCGTGTTACTTTCATAGTATCTAGGTACAAAACTGCCAACTGTAATACTGCCAACTGAACTAATACTCCATACTATACCGCATCGTTACTTCCATTGTATTCCCTAATAATTGGGCAGTTGAGCTTAAGGCAAAATCATAGCCAAAACCAAGCATTAGTCGATTGTCTAAGTACCCAATGCCATTCCCAATGATAAAGCCAACTTCTAAATGTGCCAAATCTGTGGTACCTCCACCGACACCTAACCAAAAAATATCCTGAAAATAATATTTTGCATTAACGTCTAAAGTAAAAGGTGCATTGGCTAAATATTTTGCCCAAGAAGATAAGGCAAAATAACTCGTTTTCTCTTTGTTTAAATAAAAATTAGCCCCTATCATCGCATAATAATGTCTCGCTCTGGTTAGCTGATATTTTCGATTATCTGACGCAAAAGTATTGGTAATGCCAAATGTTTGCGGAACGGATAATCCTCCATATAACCAATCATCATATTGATAAAACAACCCTAAACCAAAATCTGGAAATAAGCGATTCCCATCTTGTGTTGTTAAAATATCATTCTTTTCTAATAAATTTATTTCACTTGCTTTTACTCGATATTGCACCAATCCACCATTAATGCCTAGTGATAAAAAATGCTTCCGGTTTAATTTTAGTCGATAGGCAAATTGTCCATAAGCCCCCGTCAAACCAATAGCGCCTGTTTTGTCATTTAACAACTGTCCACCTACTAAAATTGGATTATTTTCTGGCATCCAAGTAGCCGCTAAACTTTGGGTTTGAGGAGCGTCTTTTAAGCCTACCCATTGTTGTCGATAGGTTGCTTGTACACTCAAACGGTAATAATCGTCTATTAGAAAGTCAGGAGAAACAGCTGCGGGATTTAATAAACTCCAGTTATTGGTGTAATTGATAAAGGTGGGTAATTGTTGGGCAGATACTGTATGGATAACACTTAAGCATAGTGCCATTATGGGGAGGATGGTGGATTTTAGTTTATGCTTTTTGATTTTCATAGTTTTACTTTTTGTTTGCGGATGATTTCCGGGTTTGTTTAATAAACTGTGTCAAAAATTAAAAAATAGTTTAAAAATATATCAAATCAGCAATTTTCAGATTTTAGAATCCTAACTTTACCTCATCAGGCGAAGCGGAGTATGGCGATGCTGAGGAGCAACCATACGAGGAATAACCTGTGCTGACTAGCATAAGTCAAATCAAAGCCAACTGTCAGAAATGATGGTTGGTTTTGTCATTTTAGGCATACTCAATGGGGCTAAATATGCGTGTTAGCCAATGCCTAAAAAAACCTATGTTAGAGCGTCTGTCTAGCTTAACCAATATTTAAATCAAGCTTCATTCTATCCTCAAAATAAATGGCTAACTGTTGAGCAGATAAGGCCCAATTAGAAATAGAAGTTGTCCATTTTTTTTGAATATCCCTTGAAGCTAAAAATATCATTTTTAGTAATGCCTGTTCGTTAGGAAATACGCCTTTAGATTTAGTAACTTTACGAAGTTGTCGATTAAATCCTTCTACCGTATTGGTTGTATAAATGATTCGGCGAATATCTGGTGGATACTTGAAATATTGACTTAATTCTTCCCAATTATTTCGCCAACTCAAAAGCACAATTGGATACTTCTCTCCCCATTTTTTCTCCAGTTCATCTAGCATTCCTTCCGCTGCATCTTTAGTACTTGCTCGATATACTTTTTTCAAGTCTCTCAAGAAAGATTTTTGATCTTTACTTGCCACATATTTTAAGCTATTCCTGATTTGATGGACAATGCACAATTGAACTTCTGTTTTTGGAAAAGTGCTATGAATTGCCTCTACAAAGCCCGTCAAGTTGTCAATACAAGCTATTAGTATGTCTTTTACGCCTCTGTTTTGCAAATCTGACAGCACACCAAGCCAAAAATGCGCCCCTTCATTTTCTGAAGCATACAAACCTAAAAGATCTTTTTGTCCAGAACAACTGACTCCTAAAATCACATATATCGAACGGCTAACTGTCCTACCATCTTCTCTTATTTTATAATGAATACAATCCATCCAAATGATAGGATAAACTGCCTCCAAAGAACGACTACGCCAGGCTTGCATTTCTGGCAAAACTTGATCCGTAATTGCAGTCATTTTACCCTTGGATATTTCCAAGCCATAAAGATCTTCTAAGTGTTCACTTATATCGCCATAGCTCATCCCTTTGGCGTACATAGATATGATTTTATCATCTAGACCTTTGCCTAAAAATGTTTGCCGTTTGGGTAATAATTCTGGTTCAAAACTACCAGTTCTATCTCGGCTCGTTTCCAGTTCAAATTGACCGTAATCGGTCTTTACTGTTTTGTTCGTTTTTCCATTCCTCCGATTGGTATTGCCTGCAGCTTTTTCTTCATATAAATGAGCATTTAATTCCCCTTCCAAACTCGCTTCTACTATTCTTTTAATCAGCGGTGCTAGAATACCATCTTTGCCTCCTAACTGCTCGCCATTTCGCAACTGCTCAACTGCATCTTTTTCAAAATCGCTCAATTCTTCGTAACGATTCTTTTTCTGAGTCTTCTTTTTTAACGTCATCTGTTTTGTCTTTTTAGCAAATTTCTACTTTTTTTTGAAATTTACTACTGACACACTTTATTTAACAGTCTCCTGATTTCCCCACGAATTTTGTTGCCCCACGGTTTTTTGTTTGTGGATGATTTTTCCCACGGATTTTATTTCCCCACGATTTTTTGTTTGTGGATGCTTTCCCCGCGGATTTTATTTCCCCACGATTTTTTGTTTGCGGATGATTTCCCCACGAATTTTGTTGCCCCACGGTTTTTTGTTTGTGGATGATTTTCCCCACAGATTTTTGTTTGTGGATGATTTCCCCGCGGATTTTATTTGTATAATCTAAAGTGCTTCAATTTTATCGTTCGCCGTTTGCCATTAGCCTTTGGCCAATAGTGCCCTTGATATATCCTTACCGAATAATATACACTCGTCCTTTCAAGGTCTTTTTATTGGTAACATCCGTTTTTAATACATAATAATAAGCGCCTTCGGGTAAGCCTACATTATTGTAGTTGCCGTCCCAACTGTTTTTATAAGGGCTAGCTTGAAAGATTAAATTTCCCCAACGATCAAATATTAGCAATTCATTCTTTTCGTGATTTTCAATGCCTTCGATAATCAAGCGATCATTAACGCCGTCTCCATTCGGGGTAATACCATCAGGAACATAAACGCCTGGATCTAATGGGTCTAGCAGCACATCTATAATAACAGCCCCCGTATCACAAAGGGTTGGACAAGTGGGGGTTTCAAAACAAAGTAAGTAATCAAAAACAACTCTGCCTCCGAAACCATTAAAAGGGCGTCGATAAGTAAAATCACCTTCGTCATCTAGTTGTTCTAAAGTACCTTGATGTGGAGCGGTAGATTGTTCTACCCAAATTATATGCCCTTCGGGCGTTACATCATTATTTAATACATTTATATCTAAAACTATTTCTTCTTCGGCTAAAATAAAATTATCATTAATCGCTAAAGCATTAGGCCGATAGGCAATCTTTACCGAATCAATCTCATAATTTGGACAATCTTCGGTAGACAATATCCAATAAAACATATTTTGCCCTTCTTGTAGAGTTCGGATGATGGTATTGGGATTATTGGGTTCTTCTATAAAAGCACCTCCATTATTGCGCCAAGTACCAAATCCAAATTTAGGCGCTTTGGCATTTAATTGAAACGTTGGATTGCCACAAGAAATCGTATCTATTCCTGCATCTGCTTGACCGGAAGGAATTGTTACTTCTATTGGATAGTCCATAGATGGAACAGAAGTACAACCATCTTTAATGATAGACACCCTAAAATCGCCCGAATAATCTGCATCTACGGGATCAATTAATAGTAGTGGACTACTGGTTTCTATAATTTCAATCGGGGTTTCCCAATAATAAGTAACGTTGCCTGTAGTAATCGTTGTGGATAATTCCAAGGCTGCGCCTGGGCAAATGCTTTGCTCTCCTGAAATTACTGGTTGTTCAGGAATTGGCAAAAACCGAATAGGAATGCCTTGCCCAACCGATAAACAGCGATCAGCCAAATCTATTTGATTGCTTTGTCGATTCCCCGCAATTGGAGAGACATAATAGGTTTGATTAGGATCTAAATTATTAGAATAAGCAAAATCTCCTGCTTCAGAGGTGAGTAAAATATTGCCCAAACCGTTTGCTCCATCATGTAGCGCAAAAATCAATTGGTCATTGGCATCTAATTGTGCATCGTTTAAATGTAAAACCTTGGCAGTTTCGTCTCCACAAACGGCAATTGCTGCTCCATCAATTGTACCTGCACTAGTACTGCAAGGGCAAATATATTGTCCCGTAATTTTAGTGGATTGGCAATTATTCTCGTCGATTACTTGTAGGCTATAACTGGTTTCATTAGCCAACAAATTACTCGTAAAAATAGAATCACTAAAATTCCCTTCCGCCCCTTGAAAATTATAGGGCATCGTTCCTGCTAGTACCTTTACTTGAAGCTGATAATTTTCATTAATGGCATCGCAAATCGTATCTGTAATTAGTTCAATTTTTGGCTTCGTTAGCACCTCTATGGTTGCCGTTCCTGCTAGAATAGCGGGACATCCATTTTGGTCTGACATGCTAATTAAGGTATAGGTTTCAGCTGTCGAAGGACTTACTTGGATGGTATGTCTATTGACGACCGTATTAATCGGTCTTTGTTCGATTCCATCTTTGGCAAATAAGGCTTCAAATGGAGCACTTCCACTTAGTGCAATACTTATTTCGGTACTATCTCCTTCACAGATAATTCCCCCCCCCATCAAGGTAGCGGTGGGTTTTGCAAATACTTCGACCTCTACTTCACCTGCTGGGCTTTTACAACCTGATGCTTCCAAAACTAGGGTGAATTTTCCTGCCAAACTGGTATTAATTTCTTCAAATAAAAGGGAATCTATATTATTAGACTGAAAACCGTTAGGCCCTATCCAATTATAAGTAACATCCGCAATATGTGGGCCACGAATCAATAAACTATCTCCATCACAAGCAGCACCACTTACCGTTAATTCAGGGATTTCATTCACATCAATCACCCCCACTTCTGTTCCTCCTAATGGACTAGCACAACCATATTGCGTAATTTCTAAAAAATAATCTCCTGATAATTCTTTTGGAATATTCTGAATAATCGGGTCTTCTTCATCGGAAATAACTGTTCCAAAAAGGTCAATCCATTTATAAGTGGTATTGGCTAAAGTAGGTCCATTCAATTGTAAAGTTTCTCCTGCACATAATGGTCCATTATTAAAAACCATCGGCGTATCTGGGCGAGTTGTCACACTAATTTCAATGGTTGCGGGTTCAGAAAAACAACCTGCTTTTTCAGCAATTAAACTATAAGTGCCAGCCATATCTAATTGCATGTCAGGAATAATTGCCGTTGCTACCACAGAAACTTCCTTTCCTGCTAAATCATACCAATGAAAAATTACGCCATCTTGAAAAGGCGTTTCTAATTTTAAGGTCGCATTTTCACAAACTGGATTATTCGCAGTAATTACAGGGGTTGGCACAACGATGGTTGAATCTGGTCGTGCAGATAAATTCATAGCTATGCCACAAATGATTAGTAGATTAATTATTTTAATAATAGTGCTTAAACGGGGTAAAATGCTTCCATAATTTGTCCAGATAGTTATCGGAATGGAAACACTAAATCTTTGAATATAGCCTGTAAGTTTGTTCATTAGCGTTGATTTTAAACTTATGCTATTCAGCAGAATAGAAAGGAGAAACCATTTCATTGGGAGAAGAGAGCTTAACCTCGAATAAATAGCCAATATTTATATAAAAGCCGCATTTAATTGAGCTTAGCCTCTAAGCTCGCACCTCTACTCTCTCTTCTAAATAATTATTTTAAGCTTATGCTATCGCCAATCTGGCATCTCTGCACCTTCAAAAAGCACCGTTCTATTACGTCCATCAATATCCATTATCATAATATTTCTAGGAGAAATTCCATCGTTATTAGTATTGACAAAGATAATTTTAGATCCATCTGGAGAAAACCTTGGATCTAAATCATTGGTGCCTGGTTCTTTTCCTCTAAAGTCAATTCCTGACAAATCAAAAGTGACATTATTTTCTAAATTTTTCACAAAAACATGCGCATCTAATTGTCGACCTGCAGCATTTTCAAATTCAGAAACATCATGGGTATACAAAACAAATCTACCGTCTATGGAGAATTGTAACCCACCTGTTCTCCCAGGAATATCCGTAAAAATTTGTCGTAAATAATTGCCCTGCATATCCAATATAAAAATATCCGATTCGTAAATAGTTGTGCCCGTTACTCTTGCTACAATTCTGTTCCCCAAATCCGTAAACATCCAATCTACTTCTGAAAAAGTATAGCCTTCGGGAGCTTCTGCTATTTCTCTTAAGGCAGTCCCATTCGTATTGACGATATATAGCATCGTATTATTCATGTACAATAATTGGCTACTAACGGGCGACCAGGCAAAATCTATATCAAAATTATTAAAGCCATCAATCGGTACTTCTCTAGTTACTTGTGTTTGATTGGAACCATCTCTGTTCATAACAAATAAATGCGGCTCAATCCCAATATTACTGATGTAAGCAATTTTTTGTCGGTCAGGGCTAATTCTTGGGCGGTAATTGCTGCCACTGCCAAAGGTCAATTGAATTTCTTCTCCTGCTTCGTTGGCGGAATAAATATCGTATTTCCCGTCTTTCAGCTTGGTATAAACAAAGCGGTGGTTTGGAAAAGCCTTGGTTTGAAAACTCCAAATATTTCCATAAACTTCTGTTGCCTTATCTTTTGCCACTACTTGCCAAAAATAGACGGTATTATGGACTAAATTTCTTAACACAAAAGTGTTCTCCGTAATATCCATCGCTACCATTTCGCAGTTGGTCTGATTGCCTGTACACAATAAAACATCATAACTTAATTCGTCATTTCGATCACCATCAGTTGCCACCCACTCTAAGGTAATTGCTATCTCTTGGTCTAAACTGTTATCTGCTGGCATCGGCGAATTAGGCGCACTTGGTGCTTCATTAGATAGCGTATCTGGTGATAATTTAACAATGACATTCGCTGTCTTCTCTTCAAATACGGTGATAGATTCTACTTCTGGGGAAAACCCCTCTTTTTCTGCTCGAATTGTATAAGTACCTGGTTCTATATCATTTAGTGCAAAACGTCCAAATTCATCGGTTAAGATTAAACTCGTTGGTGGCGTGGTGGAAATAATCGCATTATTTACCGCCACATTATCTGCATCTCTAATAACTGTCCCTACCATCGAACCAAATAATGTTGGCTGAATTCTGTCTTCTCGACAACTACTTATGAATAAAAGCCCCAATAATAAAATGGGTATATTTAAAAATTTCATTTCTTTTTTCTTTTCGCAATGCCCATTAAGTCAATGGGTTTGCTGTTTTCTCTGATTAGGCTATGTTATTACGCATTTAAATCTATTTATCGACCAACAGGAACGCATAGTTTTAATTGTTTAAAACCATAAAAAAATAGCCTATAATTGTAGTGGTGTGGGAGGACTTATTTTAAAGGGGGGAATTTTCCTAAATAAATTTATAAGATACGACAAAAAAAATCAATTTCAAATTTTCAAACTACGTTCCGTAGAATTTTGAGATTGAAGTTGAGGTTGAGATTGAAGTTTTCCACCTTTACCGTTTATAAGCTTCATTTAATTTAAATTTCCGCTTACTTTTTAAGGGCGTACCAAAGTAGTATTTCACGCCAATATTCCCTCTCCAATAAAAATCGTTATACCGTCCTTGTTCTATTCTATCCAAATTATCACTAAAAACGACATTATAATCTAAAGAAGCTCTGACACTAAAACGGTCATTTAATAATAATTCTACGCCTGCGCCTATATTGGCTTTCGTAAAAGTATTGACGGCAAAATCTAAGGGATGTTTGTCATTTTCGGTAATTAATCCAACTCCGCCAAAAGCATAAGGCGTAAATAAATCGTAGGGTAATGCTCGATACAACATATTCGCTTCTAGATAACTGACATTGGCAAAATAGAATCGTTCTGCTTCCATACTGCTAATCCCATAATTGGCTTGGAAACCAATAGTTGGATTTAATTCGTAATTAAAACTCAATTCTACTCCTGTTCTGACTCTAGCATTCGGGTAATCTCCTGCATATAAAACACTTGCCGTACTAAATCCAGCAGCATATTTTTTTCTACGATTGTCTTGTTTCTTACCTAATAAATCAATTTGTGGCGCTTCCTCCTTTTCTTTTTTATAAGCCTTAATTTGTTCATCTGCTTCAAATCTACGTTCCCCTAAATTCCATAATTTATCATCTATTCCTTCAATAATCATTCCTTGAACAGCTTTACTAATTGCTTCTGAAACAGCAATTTGTGTGGGTTCATTATACGTTAAGCCCGTTTCTGTTTCTAGTAGTTTTCCAAAACTAACAAATCGAAAAAGCCCAATATCAACAGATTGGGAAAGGATCGTTTTAGAGGTATAAATCACTTTTAAAACTTCTCCTGTCTGCACAGAAATAGCTCGTAAATAAACCGTCACTCGGTCTTGCCGATATTGTTCGGAACCACCCGCTCCAAAGTAGCGCAAACCTGCTCCCCCCGTAATAATATTCTGATCATAGGAAATAATTCCGCCTTCCAGCAGGACGCTGGCATATAGAAGTGGTTTTAAGCCTTGTTTGGCGTTAAATTGCGCACGTGTATTTCGTACAATTTTACGCTCATTCAATAAGTTATTTACATTTTCTCGCTCAATTGGAATAAACCAACCTGAGTCTTTTAAGGCTTTTAGTAGAATGCTTGTTCCTCCTTGGGTAACCGCAGTTGAGAAACCGCCCCCCGTTTTGTATTGCCCTGTTTGGTCTCTAAATTGATAGACCGCTGCCACAATTTTCTCCTTAGGTGGAGGTAAATTCTTTAAATTAATGGCAGTTTGTGTAGCTTCGCCTATTCTGGCTGCTTCCGATTGTACAGGTTGTTGCATAAATGTGCCACAACTTTGTAACAGGAGCAGTATGCCTGCCAGGGCGAACCAGCTTTTTAATAATCGCTTGCCCATGATGTTTTTATAATAGTTTCAAAAATAGTTGTTGTTTTGTTTTCTGTTGATCAATTATGAGTTGTCGGTTGTCAGTTGCTCCTGTAGTTAACTGATAACAGAAAACCGACAACTGATAACTGTATAAGCTAAAAAAACGGTATAATAACTTGTGTTGATTCGCCTGTATTGCTATCCAAAATAGAGATACTAACGCCTTCCGTAGTGGTTGTTACATCTACTTCCAAGCTACCAATATTATACGTGCCATCATCTAAACCTTCTTCTCCAAACTGGCTCGTTACTAGATTTCTGGATAGTTGACTTAATAATTGACTATTCAATTGTTGTTGAAAAGTCTCAATACTTGTTGCTCGTTGAAAACTAGAAGAAGTGGTACTTTTACTAGGATCAACCGTTGAATCTTGTGCTTGTGCAGAACTCAATAACCAGCTATAATTAAAGGTATCTCCTCCAAATGCTGGGTTAACTGGTTTATAGACCAATTGCTGCGCTGTTGCTTCCAAAAAACAACCTGCGCCTATGACTAAGAGTACTGTTAAGAGTTGTTGTAGTTTGTTCATTTCAAAATAGTTGTAACGTTTCTATTATATCGGCGAGTGAATTCGCCAGTACCTAAAAAACTAACCAGAGGTGGGAATTTCTAATCTTGAAAAACATTAGTTGTTGCCTTGTCGGGGGTATGTTTCAGGATTAGCTCCAGTTAGTGTTATTGTTTTTCGTAAAATGGTCAACCGTACACCGTGTACCATCAACCGGCTAATAAACATCAAAAGGGGTCTTTATTTTTCTAGTCACATCATTCTGCTGCACATCAATAAAATTACCATCTGCATCTATCCCTCTTAAATGATCTCCTCTAGCAATATAACCATTTAAATAATTGGCTGCTGCTACAGATAATCCATGGATGGCTGGATAAATAGGCCGCATTCGTCGATACACTAATTGTTTGTCATTTACTTCTATGGCTACGACCATATTCGTGCCTCTACCTAGGTATTCTTTGACGACAATTTTATAATTAACTGCATTAATTGGAGGTGTCCAATTTTGAGAAAAATCAACGTAGAAATCATATCCGCCTGGGCTAAATGTTGCATCTATTAATAGTCCATCAATTTCGTTAGCGACTATATTTTTAGTTATTGGCTGACCGAGACCTTTGTTCGGTTGTATTACTTTCTTTTTAGTTGTGTCTACCTGTGGGGAATAATTGCTTCGGATAGGGAAATCGAAACAAATTGACTTGTTGTGGGAAGCATCAGCTTTCTGCTGCTCTTTTTCGTCTGTGAAGTAGGTTTTGTTTGTTGTTTCAATTGTTTCTTTGATTAGTCTACTGTTTTTGCTATAGCCGATAGGTTTACTAATGATGACAAAAACAAGTAGCCAAATACTTAAAAATAGTGGTCGTTTCATAGGTTTAGAAAATTGAAAGTGTAAAATGAAGTTCAATACCACCCATAATCCTAACCGTAAAACCTCACTTTTAAATCTATTTGTATGCTATTTAGCAGAGGGCTTAGGTATAGGGCGAAGGATTGGAAATAATCGAAAATTTCAGAATTTTCACTAGAAAATCATTTCAAATAATAGTCGACCTCCCTTTGCCCTGCGCTCAATGCCCTTTGCTGAATAGTTATTTTTAATTCGACTGTATTACGGTAGCTTTCAAGCCATTTCCATTTTGTCGAATGATAAAATTCTGATCGACAAAACCGTTGGTAATATGTAGAATTTCATTTCCATTTCCATTCTGAATAAATTCCGAATAAACACCATTCGCATTCATTAATTCCTGCGTAATGAGGTTATTCTCTCCATTCTGAATGGCAACCGTTTTATTATTGATACCTTCTTGTACAATATTGTAAACGTTGGCAGTTCCATTCTGAATCAATACCAATTGGTTGCCAGTACCTATTTGTTCTAAAAAAGCCTCATTATCATTACCTACTTGCAACGTTCTTACAAGGTTTAATTGCTGTCCATTCTGTTGTAATTGACTAAGAAGTAAATTATTATTATTTCCTTCTGTCTTTTGATAAGCAGCATTGCCCCCTGTTCCTAATTCATTTTGTAATAATGCACTCGGCTCCAACAGCATATCTTCTATAGATAATTGCTGTGCACTCAATTCATGAAGCATTAAGAAGCACATTAATACAGCTATTAAAATCTGCTTAATTGCCATGCTCATTCAGGTTTATTTGCTAGAAAAAAATTAAGAGTAGGGAAGCAAAAATGCTTCCCTCTTAATTTGAAACTATATAAAAACGTTTGCGAACAAACGTTACAACTATCATTTTTAGTTACCTCCTGTCTGAGTAATATTATGTGTATTTCCGTTACCCGTTGTATTAGAGATAATGAAATTACCCGTACCAATTTGGTTCAAAGAAGTAGCATTGGTGTTGCCAATTTGCGTACTAAAAGCACCGTTCTGGTTACCATCTTGGGTGATAGATAATTGGTTATCATCTCCCCTTTGCGTCGTTCTATTACCACCGTCACCAGCGATATTATTCGCACCAGTTTGGAAAATAGTAGCGGTGTTACCGTTTCCTTCTTGAATCGCATCAATGAAGTTCACAGAAGTACTTTGTCCTAAGATAGCCGTATTATTATTACCAATTTGCTCGCCCAAGATACCTTGGTTGTCACCCGTTTGGTCAGAAGTAATTCGGTTATTATCACCCGTAGAAATTAAAATAGCATTATTTGCTAATCCATTCTGAGATTGAATAACGGTGTTAGAATTACCCGTTAACAAAATTTCCGTTACGTTATCATTACCAGTAATATTCTGGTTCGTTACATTATCGCTACCGGTGTGTAAAAGTGCAGATTGGATATTGTCACCCGTCAACGTTTGAGTTGCTGCGTTTCTGTCCCCTTCTGTCTGACGAGTAGTACTACCAATATTGTTTCCAATAAAAGTAGCCGCCGTATTATTATCTACTCCTTCTTGACGGAAGCCTACGTTATTATCGTTTCCGTTAGCATTACTTAATACATCGTTACCACCACCTGTTTGTACAATGTCAACTTGCGTTACATTGCCTTCAATAGTTGAATTGGCGTTGTTGTTTTGTGCAATTACACTTACAACGGTTAGGCAAAACATTGCCATTAAAAGTGTTAATTTTTTCATTACGAATTAGTTTACCGGTTAAAAAGTTAAAGAATAGTCTTTTCGGGAGGAACATGCATCGCACTCCCGGCAAAATGATTAATATACTAAGAGGGTTGGACGTAAGAATGATTAGTCAAAAGAAAGGTTTCTTTAACTTAATTAACCGCAATAGATGGGAAATTTCAGTCTCGTAAAACTTTGTCTTTATACCAATACTCAAGAAGTCAAACCGCTTAAATATTCGTCAATTCGTAAGTGGTATTTTTAATGTAAGGAAATAGAGGGGATGCAATAAGGGAGGAGAAAATTAATTAAATGCTGTAGAAGCTAAAGAGGGGAAGTGACCAAAAGTAGTTTTAGAATCGCAATCTTTCTAAGTAAGGCTTTTAGTTTTTTAGTTTTCTCACAACTTGAATTAAAATAGTCTTTATTGCTGCTTACAAAAGCAAAGATAGGCGCAGCAAATTGTTTTTAAAATACTTAAAAACCGTAATTTCATTAATTAACTACGTATTTTACGCAATTTCAATTTATTATTAATCCCTTTTAAAAGGCACATTTCGATTCCCTTATTCATTTTAACTTTACAGAGATCTGATTGATTTTTATTAAATAATCGCCGAAAATGGTGGAGGTAATTGTAGTGGTAATCCCTTGTGGTTGCCCTTCCAATTGCAATTTGGACGAGCACAAGGCATCGCTCCTACCAGATTTAGGTAAAGATAAAATTTGCGGCTATTTATTGAATTTTAATAAATTCCCTTCTACAAACCCTATTGAATGTCTTCTCTACTTAATCCCAATTCCTCCATAATATTCCTTTCTAAAGGGCGGACAAAAGCCAACATCATTACCATAAAAAGACAAGTATAAAACAGTAGCGGATCTCCATTCAAAAAATGCAAAATCAAACAAACGAGGGCCGCTCCTTCAAGAAAGGCCAATCGCATAATAAAAACTCCTCGATATTGTTCCAATCGCTCCATAACGGGTAATCGTTCTTTTTTGATAGCTGCTACTTTTTGGGTATAAATAAATTGCCCTAAAACTAAATTGGAAATGGCTAATCCAATACCAATCATCGCAAATAGTTTGCTGTCTTCCGAACGGTCTTCTATGCCTAAAACATATTTGAGGATAATTAAAATCATGACGACGCCCATGAACATAGCTGCGTGTAGGATTTGGATGGATTTGAAAAATTCTTTGAAGTTGGTGAATTGTTGTTGCATGATGGGTTAATTTTAAAAAGATTAGTAGACAAGATAAGGAATAAATAGAAAAGAAAAAGGCTTAAGCAATGTTTAATAATGCTCAAGCCTCTTTTTGAAAACAATAGTATATTATTAGAAATTGATTGCTTAGTACAAGTTTTAATAATCAATAATTCAATAATTAATCAACAATACTATACCGCCTCTTCTGCATACTCCTCAATACTAGGACAAGTACAAATTAAATTCCGATCCCCATATCCATTATCCACTCTAGCTACAGACGCCCAGAATTTACTACTAGCTCTTAAGTAAGGCAATGGATAAGCTGCTTTTTCTCTAGAATAAGGATATGTCCATTCATTCGCCGTTAATTGTGCTAAAGTATGCGGCGCATTATGCAACACATTTTCTTTGACATCTGCTGCTCCTATGGCAATTTCATCAATCTCTGCTTTGATTTGCAACATCGCATCGCAGAAACGATCCAACTCTGGTAAATCTTCACTTTCTGTTGGCTCAATCATAATCGTACCAGCAACGGGGAAAGATAAGGTAGGCGCATGAAATCCATAATCCATTAAACGCTTAGCCACATCTTCTGCTGTTACTAGATTTTTGAACGGGCGCAAATCCAAAATTAATTCGTGGGCTGCTCGACCATGTTCGCCTGTAAATAGAACTTGGTAATCGTTTTCTAAACGAGCTTTAATATAGTTCGCATTTAAAATGGCATATTTAGTGGCATCAGTTACGCCTTCATAACCCAACATTTTAATATAGCCGTAAGAGATTAATAAAATACTAGCACTACCAAAAGGTGCTGCACTTACTGCAGAAATTCCTTTTTTACCACCTGTTTTAACTAAAGTATGTTTTGGTAAAAATGACGCTAGACTTTCGTTTACACAAATTGGTCCCATGCCTGGTCCTCCCCCACCGTGCGGAATCGCAAATGTTTTATGTAAATTTAAGTGACAAACATCTGCGCCAATCATTCCAGGGTTGGTCAAACCAACTTGGGCATTCATATTCGCACCATCCATATATACCTTTCCGCCATTATCGTGAATAATTTGGCAAATCTCTCTAATCTCTGTTTCAAAAACCCCGTGGGTAGATGGATAAGTCACCATCAAAGCAGCTAAATTATCTTTATATTTATCTGCCTTTGCTCTTAAGTCATCTAAATCAATATTTCCTTGTTCATCGCATTTTGTAACGACCACTTTCATACCTGCCATAACTGCACTTGCTGGATTCGTACCGTGGGCAGAAGAAGGAATCAAAGCAATATTTCTATGTTTGTCGCCATTCGCTAAGTGATAAGCTCGGATGGTCATTAACCCAGCATATTCGCCTTGTGCCCCAGAATTAGGCTGTAAAGAACAAGCTGCGAAGCCTGTACATTCACATAAATAAGCTTCTAATTCTTCAAATATTTGCTGGTATCCTTTGGCTTGATTGGCTGGCGCAAATGGATGAATGTTCGCAAATTCAGGCCAACTAACAGGAATTAATTCTGCTGCTGCATTCAATTTCATCGTACAAGATCCCAATGCAATCATCGAATGCGTTAAGGATAGATCTTTGTTTTCTAAAGACTTAATGTACCGCATCATTTGCGTCTCAGAACGATAGGAATTAAAGACTTCGTGGGTCAAATATGAACTTGTTCTTGCTAGTGCAGCAGGAATTTTAGACTCATGCATTTCTAGCCCCATCATCATTGGACTTTGATTTTTAGCTTTCGCAAAAATGCCAATGATCGTTTGTAAGGTTTCGTTGCTAATCGTTTCGTCTAAGTTGATTTGGATGGTATTATCCGCACCATAATAGAAGTTGATTTGCTTTGCAACAGCTAATCGTTTAATGGTTCGTTTAGTTGCGGTATCAACAGCAATAGATAAGGTGTCAAAATAATATTCATTCTGTTGTTGATAGCCCATTGACGTTAAATGCGCTTCCAACATCATCGTTGCCTGATGTGTTCTCTGGGCAATTGCCTTAATACCATCTGCCCCATGATACACCGCATACATGCCTGCCATGATTGCCAATAAAGCTTGGGCGGTACAAATATTAGATGTTGCTTTTTCCCTTTTGATATGTTGTTCTCTCGTCTGCAATGCCATTCGAAGCGCTCGATTGCCTAATCGGTCAATAGAAACTCCAATAATTCTGCCTGGTAACTGTCGCTTAAAATCTTCCTTGGTCGCAAAATAAGCCGCATGTGGTCCACCATAGCCCATTGGCACTCCGAATCGTTGTGTATTTCCAACTACTGCATCTGCGCCCCATTCGCCCGGAGGCGTCAATAAACTTAAACTCAATAAATCCGCAGCGACGGTTAAATAAATACCTTGCCCCTTCATGTTTTCTGCAAATGCTCTATAGTCTTCTACTGAACCTGTTTTGGTAGGATATTGTAATAAAACACCAAAGGTTTTATCTGTTGCTTCAAAAGCTTGCCAATCTCCTCTAACAATTTTGATATTAAGCGGCGCCGCTCTTGTCGTTAAAATATCTACCGTTTGTGGTAAAACACCATCTTCTACAAAAAATTGATTAATCGCTTCTCCTTTATTCCGCTTATTTTTTAGGCTATAAAACATCGCCATGGCCTCTGCCCCCGCAGTTCCTTCATCTAGTAACGAAGCGTTGGCAATGGGCATGCCTGTTAAATCGCTCACCGTTGTTTGGAAATTTAACAGAGCCTCCAAACGACCTTGTGCAATCTCTGCTTGGTAAGGTGTATATTGCGTGTACCATCCTGGATTTTGGAAAATATTTCGCAAAATAACCGCAGGTGTAATCGTTCCATGATAGCCCATTCCAATAAAAGATTCGAAAACCTTATTTTTGTCCGCTATTTTTTTAAGGGCTTTTAAATAGTCGAATTCAGAAAGTGCTTCTGGTAAGTCTAAATCACGATGGATACGAATAGCCGAAGGAACGGTTTCTTCAATCAATTGGTCAAGCGAAATGGCTTTGACAACGGTTAACATCTTAGCCAAATCAGCTTGGCCAATGCCAATGTGCCGCTTAACAAATTGGTCATAATACTGCATAGGACGGTTAGGTTTAATTAATTATTTATTGGATATTTTTTGAATTATCCAATGAATAAGGATTTCGAAAATGAAATGAAATTATTTAGCTTATGCAAGTCAGCGTAAAATTACAAAAATTCTTTATTTATAAAGTCTTTAATTTGTCAATATTTGTCGAACGTAAATGAAGTCGAATAAGTGACGCCTTTTAAATTAATCGTTAACTATTTAATAATGTTACGCTCTAGTACTTTTTGTTAGTTCGTCTACTATTTCTGTGCTTTCTTTAGCAAACTAAGGACGTAATTTTAACATTAGTTATTAGGAATAATTTAATACTAGCTAAACCGTTTTATTTAGAGGTAGTTTATTCAAAAAGCATAGAACTTATAGGATTCTTTGATATTTTTTTTATTAAGAGAACGCAACTCAAACATTCTTACCTGATAATCAAACCATTACGTTCTCAGACAGGAATATTTTTTCTCAGATAAGTTTGCTTTGGGTGGACAGATAACAGTTGGTGCGGTGCCTGATAAAGGAGACATCGCAGGGTTTCGATTAGATTCAAGGTATTATTTTGGCGTCATCGAATCACAAGCGCTGTTTTTAACTGGAGATATTGGATTTAATCGGTTTGGTGTCAATACAACTTAGAAAGGGAACATTGGATTAGGAATAGATTATTTCTTGACTCGCAGCATCACTTTAGAAACAAGGATTGGTTACGAATGGGATAAAAGTGATTTCTTCTTTCAAGAATGACAAGGCTTATTGGGTGTAAGTTTACAATTCTTTCTAGGAAAATAAACGCCGCTACTTTCTGATTTTCTGATAATAACGCTATCTTGGGCTTCTAATAAACGGGCTCTACGGTAAAACCATGAGCATCTAAAAATAGCATATGACTCAGGAAAGTCGTGTTACTTTTGCAACGGATAAACGAAACGTAACACGACTCTCCTCCTGAGTTGTATGTTTTAGGTATCACCCCCCCATAATTTTCACCGTAAAACCAACTAAATTAACAGATACCAAAACACAAAATAGATGGCTGCTATTAATGAACCTTTCCAATTGCCTTGTGGAGCAATACTACAAAATAGAATGGTAAAAGCCGCATTGACTGAACGACTAAGCAATCCAGATTTTTTACCCAATGAAAAACATTGTCAGCTTTACAAAACTTGGGCAGAAGGTGGTGCAGGTATGCTACTCTCAGGTAATATTTTAATTGATAGACGCTATTTAGAATCTTCTGGAAATGTAGTTATTGAGTCCAATACACCAGCAGCACCATTCAGAAAATGGACCAAAACGGTAACAGATACCAATACCCATTTTTGGGCACAAATCAATCATGCTGGACGGCAATCGAATATTTTTTCGACCTTCCAACCTGTTTCTGCTTCGAATGTGCGATTGAAGAAAATGGGTTTATTCGCTAAACCTAGGGCATTAAAGGCTAGCGAAATTTTGGACGTAACCAATCGCTTTGTCCAAACAGCCGTTTTTTGCCAAAAAGTAGGCTTTACAGGTATACAATTCCACGCTGCACATGGGTATTTACTAAGTCAATTTTTGTCTCCTAAAACCAATATTCGAACCGATCAATGGGGCGGTACTATTGAAAATCGAGCGAGGTTATTATTGGATATTGTTCAACAAACTAGAAAAGCGGTTGGCCCAACTTTTCCCATTTCCGTCAAGCTCAATTCCGCTGATTTTCAACGAGGTGGATTTGAAGAAAAAGATGCTTTATATGTCATTAAGGAATTAGAAAATAGAGGGATAGATTTATTAGAAATATCTGGTGGCACTTATGAAGAAGTCACTTTCTTTACCCAAAAAGGCATCAAACAATCCACCAAAGAACGAGAAGCTTATTTTTTAGATTTTGCCAAAGATGTCCGCAAACAAAGTCAAACGCCAATTATGGTAACAGGAGGGTTTCGAACTTTAGATTTTTGCAATAAAGTATTGGCAAATAAAGAATTGGACATCGTGGGATTTGGTCGTCCTTTTCTACTACATGATCATTTTGCCAAAGCATTTTTGGAAGGTTCGTTGCCTAAAGTGGTCGATCCTGAAATCAAAATGCCCATTAAAAGCTATGCTGATGCTGCCATCGCAGGGTTCTACGATTATCAAATTGCCCAAATCGCTGTAGGAAAAAAGATTGACTTAAATTATGCTGGCTGGCAAGCAGTCCTGCGATTTACTAAGAATGAAATGTGGAAAGGAATACAGAATCGTTGGGGGAGTTAGTTTAGTTGGTAGTTATTCAGTTGGCAATGATTTATCATTTTTGGGTAGTCATCAGATGCTGTTAGTTAGCTGAACTAATAGTTAATCTTATGGTATAATATTTCTACCATAAAGTCTTCAAAATAGCCAATGGTTTATTGAGTTTGCCATTGAAATTCCTATTTCTACCACAAGTTCTATTGTCAATTCAGTTAGAAGCCTACCCACCCGCTTTGCGGTTCTCGCCCTTGAATGTTCCCCGAACATTCACCCTTCGGGATCGGTCGTTCATCCTGTAAATAAAAAGACAGATAGCTCCTTCTCCCGAAAGTATGCGTGCGTGCTTTACTTATAAAAGGAAGAAAAACTATCTGTCAAAAAAGGTCTCAAAAAAGAAAACTACACCAATAAGTTTTAAATGCTGCTATTGTGTTCAGCAATAGGCACATTCATTTTTTTATTCAAGGGACTATAATTGTTGTTGTATATTTTAATTTGTTGTTGTTTTATCTAATTTACCCTACTATCTTTTTTCGCCTCCCCAATTGATACTTTACCACTTTTGCAGTTGGTGCATGTGGTAGAATCATCTGCTGAAGGTAAAGCTTTGCTTCCTTCAGCTTATTAAAATTAGTTAGGATACAGTAGGCATACCCTCCTTTATCCAAACGGTCATAATAGACATTGCCAAACTGTTTGAAGAGGGGGTTATTCCTTTTCAAAGGCAAATCGCTGGTAATTAATTCTAGTACAATTCCAGAATGTGTTACAGACAATTTTTTATGGTGCCTATAAGTAATGATCTCTTTAGAAGTGTAATTATCTTGTTGCTGTTGAGTTTGAGTCTCACTATTTTTGGAGGAATGAAAGACAAAAAAGCTATCTCCTTGCGCGTGGAGCGCAATAAAGCTTACAAAAAGGCAAAGGATACCTAGGTGAAGTTTCTTACTTTTATAGTGTTTCATGTTTCAATAATAGTGTACTTTCCCTTGTTTAGCAACAAATGAAAGCCTAAACTTTTAAACTATATATTTTTAGCCAATGGCTAAAAATTATTGGTAGAAAGCGTAGATTTTTGTGTAGTCCACAGCATGCTAAAAGCTCTCTTAATTTCTTTTAGAATGGTTTTGGTGGAATGGAGCTTGGTAAGTGCATTTTCTTCTAAATTAGCATCTGTAGTTGCACTATTTTGGAGTTGCTCTTGATGTTCAGCAATCAGAAATTCATCGGTGGAATCATCTATTAAATCAGTAGGATTAGAAGATGATTGATCATTTTCAGAATCGGTCGCCGTTTCTGGTTTTTGATAGTCTATCAAAAAGATGGAGATAGACGAAATTATCATAGCCATGACCGACAATTGAAGAAAATATTCCATAATGTTTCTGTAATTCAGAGATTATATTAAATAGTGTTTCAACTTATTTCCAACTACAAACGAATCCTCATTTATAAATTGGAAAAATCTTAACGCCATTATAATACAACAATGTCAGAAAATTATTGAGTAACTATCATTAAAAATAGCTAATCATTTATTCTTAGTTTTATTACTAATAAGCATAAATAACAACCTCAATAATTTAAGTAGGATCGCTTTCGATCAACTTTTTCTTTTCTGTTCTTTGTAGATTATAATTCCGTATTTTATGCCTCGAAAACATAGCTTTCGGTAACATGGTGCAAATATCAGTTATATATTATAAAAAAACAAATATATAATCAATTAACAAGCTATTTCATGTGACTGCATTATTCTTATTTAGAAAAACACAAAAAGATAGGGTATTTAGGAAAAGGTGTGTAATTACTAGTTTTTGGTTGTTTTCAATCAGTCTTTAATTTGGAGTAAATATATTTGTGACATTTTTGACCTCAAAAAAAGTTATCAACAGTCATACTAAATAAAATATTAAAGCGATTGTTTTTTCGATAATTTCCGTCAAACCCCTTGTATTTATTGGGGTTTTGGCTGTTTTTTACGACAAATAATAATGCGGTAGTTTTTTTACAACTTTTCTGTTTTTTAGTAAAAAAGAAAAAAATCTAACCTCTAAGTAAATGTTAGCGCACAGAAATCTTGCAGAATTTAAGTATATCAGGTTTCAAGTTAGGTGTATTTACCTGCCACCCAAGACCTGATACCCTTTACATTAAACCTCCTTCCGCAAAACTTCCAACGGTGGCTTAGTAATCACATCTCGACTATTCAACATCCCAATAATTACCGTCAAAGCAGTAATGCTTATAAACACTAAAAAAGGCGGTATAAATCTAGGCGAAAAGGGAATTTCAAATTGGAATTTAGCCAACAACCAACTAATCCCTAAGGATAAGAAGATTCCCGTCAAAGTGGATAAAGTACCCAACATAAAATATTCATAGCCATTGATGCGTATGATTTGACTTCGGTTGGCCCCTAAGGTTCTTAATAAGACACTTTCTTTTACTCGTTGGTATTTGCTTAACACAACCGAACTAATTAAAACCAAAAGTCCTGTTAAGATACTGAATAAAGCCATGAATTTAATCACAAAGGAAACTTTGTTTAAAATGGTATCTACCGTCTTTAAGATTTGTGTTAAATCTATCACCGAGACATTGGCAAAACTCTTGACTAATTCTCGTTGAAATTTCCCAGAGACTTCTTCGTCAGGGGTTCGAGTAACCACCACATGAAATTGTGGTGCATTTTCTAACACCCCTTCTGGAAAAATGACAAAAAAGTTAGTTTGCAATTGACCAAATTCAATTTTCCGAATATCACTCACGTAGGTTTCTAACAAAGCACCTTGGACATTAAAAACTAATTGAGATCCCACCTCTACTTTTAAGTTATCTTGGATATTATCTGCTACAGATACCCAAATTGTATCGCCTTTGGGCCTATCTCCCAACCAGGTTCCAGCGGTAATTTCCTCATTTGAAGTCAATGAATCTCGATAGGTTACTCTATATTCTCGATTATAAGACCAATTAGATTTATGCGTTTCCGTTGTATCTGCTCTATTTTGCGTCTTATCAATACCATCAATCGTTTCCATCCGCATCGTTACAATTGGTACGTTTTGGATTAAAGGTAAGTCGTATGCTTTAGTCAATTCAATGACTTCTTCTTTTTGATTAGTCTGAATATCGTACATGATCATATTCGGTTGCTCGCCTCTACCCGTAAATTCTACTTGACTTAATAAAAGATCTTGGGTGAAAAACAAGGTAGAAATTAAGGCTGTTCCCAATCCAATCGATACCATTAAAATCAAGGTCTGATTATTCGGTCGATATAAATTGGCAATACTTTGGCGCCAAACATAACTCCAATTAACAGGAAAGAATTTTTTAACCGCCCACATCACTAATTTTGCCATCCCTGCCAAGAGCAGAAAAGAAATTACGACAACGACAATAAAGCCAATTGCGGTCGTCACTTTTCCTGTTTGAAACCAAGTAAATCCACCAATAAATAAGGCTATTAAAACAATGACCAACCAGCGCAAAGGATCTCTTGCTCCTGCATCTGCCTCATAAGAAGCACGAAGCGTCTTTAAAGGAGAAATTTTTCGGACACCCAATAATGGAATTAAGGCAAAGAGCACCGCAACAGCAACTCCCGTAATAATACCTAAGGAAACAGCTTCTAAAGAAACCGTAGTACTTACATTTTCTAATGGTAAAAATTCCCCTAAAACGATGGGCAATAGTTTTTGCAACAGGCTACCGAGTATCGCACCCAGTATCGCACCGATGAAGCCCATCACAAGAATCTGCAATAAATAGATAATAAAGGCTTGCTTGCCACTCGCCCCTAAAGTTCGCAAAACAGCGACGGTACTTAGCTTATTCTTGATGTAAATATGTACGGCACTCGCTACGCCAATACAACCTAGAATTAAGGCAATGAACCCTACTAAATTCAAGAAGTCGGTTAAGGTATTAAATGCTCGTCCCAAATTTTCTTTTCTTTCTTCTATGGTATCATAGCCCATAGCAGCTGGACGAAGGGTTGCGTCTAAGGTATCTATAATACTAGCTATTGGTGTTTCTGGCTTAAGTTTATAATAATAATTATAGTCTACTCGGCTCCCAAATTGGATTAAGCCCGTCGCATCTAAATATTGTTTTGGTATATAGACAACTGGAATAACGGCACCAGCAAAACCAGATCTACCAGGAGCGGTGTTTAATTGTCCTTCAATTTCAAAGGTCACATTGCCCACCTTAATCGAATCCCCTTTTTCAAGCCCAAATTGTATCATCAAAGTCTTTTCCACCAAGGCTTTTTGCCCTTGCTTAAAAGATTGATGGGCATTTAGTGGTTCCGTAGAAAATTCTCCATAATAAGGATAATTACCTTCCAAGGCATTGATTTGTGCCATTCGGGTATCATCCGTTTTGGGCAAATAAATCATAGAGGCAAAGGAAGCCATATCTGAACGTTCTTCCTCTATGTATTTAATTTTTTCATTGATAGAATCAGGCATAGGGTGATTACTTTCCACCACTAAATCTGCACCTAATAATTTTTTTGCTTCTTTATTAATGTCTGTTTGCAAATTCTCCCCAAAGGAACTAATCGCTACTAAAGCAGCAATTCCCAAAATAATGGAAGAAACAAACAAAAATAGGCGACTCCGATTGCGGCGGCTATCTCGCCAAGCCATTTTTACCAGCCAAGGAAAGTTGATATTATTCATTATGTTGATTGACTACCGAATAAAAATCATTTCATGCGATAGTTTTGTAGAAATACTCAATTTTTGATGTTAGGATTCTTTTTCGTTGTCCGTTCAGTAAGAAGTAATTCCCTTTTGAAAATTGAAAATTGAAAAAATCAGTTTTGATTCCTAAAAAAATAGTGTAACTTTATATTTCCAGAACATTAGGAACGAGGAAAAAATAAATTAACCATTTATGCTGCTTCTTTCGCCCTTATTTTCAGCCTTAAAAACAGTCATTATATCAACATAACTCTTATTTTTAAGACTAAAACTAAGAACAAAATAAGCTACCCTAAATTGGTAAATCTATTTCTACCTCGTTCCTTAAATATTTTTCAATAGCAAATTTAACAAGTTGATTAATATTAGGTTCTACTTTCCCCCCATTAATCTCCCCCTATTAGCCAAATTTTAGGCTAAATCCCTCTTTTTACAGACTAAAGAGACAATTGAATTTTCAATTTCAAATTTTCAATTTTCAATTTTCAACCAACTTAGGTTGAAATTGACATTATTTGTTAAATATTAATAAACTGTTCAGTCTCTATTCTCTTGATAAAACCCGCACGCCTGAGCATTCGGGCCGGTAGTCTTTTATCTCTATACAACAAAGAAACTATATAAAACGCAGAATAATTTGATGCTATGACGAAATCTATTAAAACAATTATAATAGAAGACGAATCTATTTTTCGGAAGAGTTTAAGTATGTATCTAAGAAATCGTCCCGAATTTGAAATGGTTGGGGACTTTGACGATGGAGAGCCTGCCCTACAATTCTTGAAGCGAAAAAATGAAGTAGCGGTCGTCATTTTAGATATGAATTTACCGACTACGGATGGGCTTGAAATGACCCGCAAGATCTTAGAAATTAATCCAACTATTAGTATTTTGATTCTCTCTCAGGAAACAGAGAAATCCTATATTTTACAAGCCTTAAAAAATGGTGCTCACGGCTATGTCACTAAAGATGCACCAATTGATGAATTATTAGTTGGTATTAAAGCGTTGGCAAAAGGGAATAATTATTTCTCTAGCAATATTTCCGCAAAAGTTATGGTGCAATTTGGTCGATCAAATGCCAGTATTACTTCTACCAGAATAAAACCTTTTATCACCACTAGAGAGCAACAAATCTTAGAATTTTTATATAAAGAATTTACCAATAAAGAAATAGCTGAAAAACTCTTTATCTCTCCACGTACCGTTGATACGCACAAACGAAATTTACGTAAAAAATTGAATGTTAAAAGTAGTGTAGGGCTGATTAAGTATTATTTGAATAATGTTCAGGATGTGAAAGCGGTTTCTGTGTTGTGATTAAAATTTAAAAAGTTTGGTAATTATTTGGGTATAAGGTGAATTGGTAGAAGGTTTATCATCATTAAAACTGGTCAATCCTCCAGATTTGTTTAACTTTTGCCTAGTTTATTTTGGTTGCAAACCATCCATTTTTCACCTTCTACCCTCCACCTAAATAGTTATAAAGTTTGGTGATTTGTCCGTATCAGTCTGACTAGTACATCTTATTTCAATAAACAGAACTATTAATAACCAACACGATAATCTTTGCATTTTATTTCTCTTTTATAGGAATGAACTTACTCATCCATACACTTGTGATTTTTTTTTAATATTAATTCATTTTTTACCAAACAATTAAATAGACTCTCCCGTTAGATTAAAGGTGGACGCAAATCATCTATTTTTTAGCATATCACATAATTATTTTTGTTTTTTTAAAAGAAAATTGAAAATAATTTTTCATATTATAAAAATAAATATATATTTGCGTTATCAATACGGTTAAAGTCAATTAGCTGACTTTTTAAAATTACTCTCATCTATCTCAACTTCCGATTAAAAAACAACAACCCTTATCTTAAGGTTACTTGTTTTACCCAAAATATTTTTGATATATATGTCAAGAATACCCTTTCAAAAATTGTTATCAAAAGGCTGTAGAGTAGTCACTACTCTTCTCTAAATTAAAACACACCAACATCAATCTGCTCCGACCCGTCGGAGGAACAAATTAGCGACTATTTCTAAAATAGAAAATGATTTGTTTAAGTAATGCTAAAAATAACTTGTTCATCTAATAACTGTGATACTTTATTCATTCACAATATATTAAATGAGACTTCTCTAATTTATTTTTATCCATTACTCCGTGTTCTTATCAAGATTATTTTAATTATTAAGGCAAAATATTAAAGGCAAAAATCAAAAATTTAAAACTAGCTGAAGGCGATTTTAATTATTCGTTCCTCGCTATGCTTTAATGCTTTGGTTCTTTAACTGACACTAAGTAAATGAACGAGTGCTGGTCACTCCTCATTAATTTTTATACACGCATATCTTTTGGACGATTACACTAGGTCGTTTATCGGTAGCCTTCTAGGAGGTTTTACCCAAAGAAAGTTATGCTTTCTACACTATGAAACATTATTACGATGAACGTTAGTAACAGACACTCTACTAATACGCTCCTTTCTATGTTTGCTTCTCAGCAAATTAACAAGGTATTTTTGGCAATCAACAGCCTACTCAACAAAGGGTTTTTTCTAGCGTTTTGGGTGCTCTGTCTAACGTTCTCGTGCTTACAAGCACAACAAACATTCACCATTCCTGTCAATGGTATAATTTCTAATAACACGCTACTTGACTGTGATAGCCTTTCGAGCTTTGTTAGTGATACGACGACCCATCGTCAGTATGCTGACAGCACCCCCCGAAGCGACACCATGAATATCTGCCCGCAAAGTCAAAGCCAAAGAGTTAAAGTTAACTTTTTGTCCTTTGATTTAGCGGCGGGCGATACCCTCTTTGCGTATGATGGCCCAATTCCTTCCACGGATATAGTTATCGGTTCTGGTAGTGGTTTTGGTACTTCTGCGGCATTTGGTAGTTGGGTCACGGCACATTGTTCGCCTGATTCTAATCAAACAGGTTGTCTTTCTTTTATTTTTAAAACGAATGGAGATAATATTGCTTCAGCAGGCTTCCAAACAAGTGTTAGTTGTCAAGAACGAAACTTTGAAATTCAAGCACCTACTATTCATAATACCTCCGTCGAAAATTGTAATCGCTCTTACCAACTAGTTACAATTCCAGCCGCTTTAATAACTACCAATTGTGATACTATTTATAACGACACAACTTACGTCCGCATCAAAAATTCGCAAGGACAAATTTGCATAGATACTTGTTTATCTAATGCCAGAAATATGAGCTTAACTGATACATTTGCGTTCGGTAGTTATTTAGTAGAATATAAATGGAAAGTTGATACTACCGTCACTCAACAAATTCCCTTTTCTATTCAACCACCAATTCTTGCCTGTAATGATACCCTCAATGTAGGAATGGATGCGCTATGTGGGGTATGGATTCACCCTGATTTATTATTAGAAGCGGAATGTGATTCGCTGATGGATACTTTATATTATCAAATTATTATTCGAGATGCCAATGGCCATTTAATCGTACAAGGTACAGGTCGTAATGGTGATTATCCGATGATTACTAAAGATATGGTTCAGTTCTGTGGAGATGCTATTTATACGGCTGAAATCAAGCGGGTTTATTATGATGGTCTAGATTTGACTATTTGCAATGATGGACCACAAAGTAACGTTTGTTGGACTTCTCTACGATTTGAAGACAAAATAATGCCCCTCTTTGCTGATCCTATTCAATGTGATACTATTTACGCTTGTGATCTAGAAATGATTACTCCAACAGCATTAGGCTTATCTACGCCTATGGTTATGGATAATTGCGATTCGACTAATGTCGCTTTTAAAGGCTTCGAAATCTTGAATCCCCCAACTACTTGCGATACGCTCATGACGTACTTGATCGTATGGGATGCTACGGATGCTTGTCAAAATACAGCTACTCGAAAAGATACGCTTAAGGTTTTTCGACCTGGGATGGATAAAATTATTCAAGCGCCTAATGTCATTTTAAGTTGTGGAGAAGACGACCTAGCTGTATTAAGAGACTTCAATAAAGTAGGAAAACCTAGTATTAAAATTGGTTATCAAAAAAATGGTGTTTTCATTCCAACCGATACTATTTTATTATTTGAAAATATTAATGTTTGTAATTATAATCTATCCTATACCGACACGCGTATACCGGCAGATTGTAACGATAAGTGCTATCGAAATTGGCGATTGGTTGATTGGTGTGCCAATGAAAAGCATTTCCCTATCCATACACAATTAATTGAATTCAGAGATACCTTAGCGCCAATCATTGAATGCGCTGCCTTTACGACTTTAGCATCTGCTGAGTACTTGGACTTACCAAGTACAACCTGTCAGATGGATGTTCGTTTCCCATTGCCAATTGCGATGGATAAATGTGCTACCACGCCTATGGTGCAAGAATTTACAGTAGAAGTACTGACAAATAATCATTGGTCAATGTTCGCCGCTTCTTTAGTCGAAGCAGGCGCCTTAGAATGTGATACCTTTAGAGTTGGTTATCGAGCTTTTGATGATTGTCAAGTAGCCCAACTTAAAGCAGATACTTGTTACCGATACTTTATTATTCGAGATGTAGCTAGCCCCAATGCTATTTGTGGAGATGCTTTATCTGTTTCTTTAGGCAATCGAGACACTACTTTTATTCATGCTGATGCTATTGATGGAGGTAGTTGGGATATGTGCGAAATAGATACCATCTTGGTTAGAAGAACCCTTTGTGAAGATATTTCTGCTTACCAAGGTTCTGTTAATGCTTACATTGTCGATAAATTAGGGCAAAATATAGATGCGGTAGGTTGGGATGCTTATCTAGGTTTTACTTGTTGTGATATACATCATCCTATTTTTGCAGAATTATTGGTTATTGATAAAAAAGGTAATTTTAATACTTGCTGGATGTCTGTAAGAGTAGAAGATAAAGTACGACCTATTTGTCAACCATTACCTCCTGTCAACGCTTTTTGTGATGAATATCATCAAGAGGATTTAGGTGGGGAAACAGATATTAATAATAATGAAGCCTTTGATTTGGGAGAATGGACGCCATTAGTCGGCGACTTAGAAATATTTTACAATCAAACCTTTGGAAATCCTGCGCTGAGTTGTGAAGATAACTTACGATGTAATGAAATGATGATGGAACAGGAGTACCAACTCCTTAGAAAAGACTGTGGAGAAGTTAGCATTAAAAGACGATATAGAGTGATTGATTACGGTAAAAATCAATCTATGTGGGAAGAGCAAACCATCAACCTAAGTTACCGAGCCAATTGGAAAATCACGTTTCCAGAAGATGTATTCGGTGATTGTGATGCACGGTTTAGTCCACCTCAAACACCTCCTATTCAAAACGGCAATTGTGATCAATTAAGTTGGGAATACGAAGATGAAATCTTTGAATCTTCCAATGATATTTTTGTAAAAATACTGCGAACTTTTTCTATTATTAATTGGTGTGTTTACCAACCAGGAGCACAACCTTTTATCGTTCGTCGAGCAGAAAATGCCCAAAAAAATGTAATGACTCCGAGCATGATTGGCAGCGATAGTCTAGCAACCATCGGTTTCATCCAATATACGCAAGTATTAAAAGTAGTAGACGAAGAAAGCCCTTTCTTATTAATTGGTAAAGTCGATACCCTTATCATAGGAAAAGGAGATGTTGCACCATTAGGTGAAGAAGATCAAACCTTAGGAGCTGCCCCCTTTGAATGTGATGCTGTTAAAATTTTCCAAGTATTTGCAAGAGATTGTAATGAAGCTATTTCTGAAAACTTAAGCTACCAATGGGAATTTTTAATGGAAGGCACCATGATGGCAACTGGAACTGGGGACACTTTTAGTCAAATTGTTTATCCTGGTCCTGAATATGAAGTTCGTTGGATCGTCACCGATGTTTTTGCAAATAGCTCTTTGATTAACGCATACTATACTTTCGTGGATGGTCTCCAACCTACTCCTTATTGCCATAGCGGTATCGTCGCCGAGCTTCCTTCTGATAATCGGTTAGTAACCCTCACCGCCGATATGTTTGACTTGGGTAGTTATGATAATTGCAGCGACCAATCGAATTTAAAAATTAGGTTATGGCATCCTGTTTTAAATGTCCCACAACCAACAACAGCTGCTGAGGTAATGGCTTTGCCTGACTTTCTCGAATTGGGTTGTTTATTCTTAGGCACCCAAGAAATTGCCTTTTATGTGATGGACGAAGCAGGAAATTTTGATTATTGTACCACTAGAGCAATCATACAAAATAATATGCAATCTTGCTCTAGACGAAGTGTTGCGGGAGAAATAATCAGCCATACAGGTCAACCTATTGAAGCAGTAGAAGTAATTGTTGAAAGTACAGATGCCAACTTATCTATGCTGTCTAATGGAAATGGTGGGTTTGAATTTACGATGCCTGAAGGAGCAGATTATACTGTTCGACCTTATAAAAATGATGATCCATTAAATGGCGTTAGCACCTTTGATTTGGTTTTAATTAGCCAACATATTCTAGGGCTTACGCCATTTGATACGCCTTATAAATACATTGCAGCCGATGTCAATCAATCGGGTACCGTAACCGCTTTTGACCTCGTTCAATTGCGTCAATTGATTCTCAACACCATCCAAACATTCCCAAATAATACGAGCTGGCGATTTATGGATATGGCCATGACTTTTGATGCCATGGAAACCGCCATGCAATTAGCCAATGAACATAAAGCACAAACTATCCGTAATTTATCCGGAGATCGATTAGATATGGACTTCTTAGGTGTCAAAATTGGTGACATCAACGGAAGTGCCGTATCTACCCGATCTGCCGAAGCAACGGGTAGAAATAAACAAGGTACGTTTACCTTGTTGACCGATAACCAATTATTAGAAAAAGGAAAAACCTATTCCGTTCCTTTTTATGGTCAAGATTTTGACCAAATCAATGGTTATCAATTCACGTTAACATTCCCATATTTAAAATTGATCCATATCGAAGGAGGTGTGGCAAACACCGAACATTTCGGTCGAACTTTAGAAGATCGAAGTGTTTTAACAACAAGCTGGCACTCGTCGCAATCCCATGAAATTACTAGTCCGTTGTTTACCTTGACTTTTCAAGCAACAAAGACGGCACCATTGGATGAGTTGCTGAACATCACCTCCGAACACACTCCTGCTGAAGCTTATAGCTTCAGCGGGAACTTTTTAAACGTTTCGCTTGCTTTTAGCGAGCCATCACCTATACCCTTTGCGGTCTATCAAAATAGCCCCAATCCGTTTAATCAACAAACAACCATTGCTTTCGATCTGCCTGCTAAAGGAAATGCTGTTTTCCAACTCGTCAATTCCCAAGGGCAAATCGTTATCAAACGCGAAGCAGCCTTTCAAAAAGGCCGAAATGAATTACCTTTAAACACTCGACATTTGCCAGATGGTACTTATTATTATCAATTGTCTACGCCTTTTGGGGTGATGACTAAGAAAATGATGAAGGTGCAGTAGCAGTTGGCAGTAATTAAGTAGGCAGTTCGCAATTTTACCGTGTACCGTAAACCATGACCGTACACCATTCCAAAGTAAAGATTAGTTTATGATATAAATAGTTGTACATTTTTGTTAATTAAAAGCTGTAGAAACACTATTGGAATTCGTCAAGTAAAGATAGAATAGTCGATTGAAATCAATTAGGAGGAACACTAATTGGAACGACCGAATAGACTAACTTAGCGAGCAAGATTCCTAGCACTTGAAACATATTAAAACATTTAGGGCTGCTTTTGTGAGATTGAAGTTAGCACTATGAACAAACACTAATGTACGAACTACTTATTTGAGAAATAGCTGGACGATTTTCGTCTGGCTATTTTTTTGTATCAATTTGAATTCCCTGCTACCCTAATCGTTTCCTGTCCCACAAAAGGCTGTCCATCTTTGGTCATTCCTTCGACAAAAATCAAAAATTCAGATAGTTTATCGCCTGTGTAAAAAGAGAATGGTGTAGCTTGCTTTGCGTCTATGCCAGCCGTTGAATTCCAATATAACGTCGTCCGATAATCTGGTTTCTCTTGATCCACATCATCCATTGCATAGTTAGGCGCATAAAAGGTTCTTGCTTGATGGTAACCAGGGTGGTTAATCGTTAAGATGCCAGGCGTTCTTATTTTGCGATTGTGGTTCTTTGGTTCTTTGGTGATTATCGTAATGACGCCTCCTACTCCTTGGCTTCCATAAATTGAAGTTGCGGCTAGTCCTTTTTTCACATCAATCATAGCAATTTCTGACGGAACTAATGAGGCAGCAGTTATACTAGAAACGATTGCGCCGTCTACTTCAAATATAGCAGGTGTAGAATTGCTGATAGAACTTTCCCCTCTTAAGTAAATTTCTTTTCCATTTGGAGTTGTACGAATTTGTATGTTTGTTACTCTATCTCGAACTAAATCGTAGATATTCGTATAAATCGCTCCTCCGGCTGTCACATCTTCCATATAAACTTTTTGAGAAAACTCAGAATAAAAAAATCCTCTTTCTTTATATAATTTTTCAGTAGCTATTGCCCTTTTTCTCTTTTTTTCAATTTTTTGTGCTTTCACCGTAACTGCATCTAAATTAATCGACCATTCTGGGTGATAAATGGTATCAACCTTTCTAATTCTATTGACTTCGGTCGCAAAAACGGCTTGTGTCTTTCTACTGTAGGGAAAGTCTTTGAGGGTAATGCTATCATTAAAGGCTAGTTCGTGTAAATTCAGTAGCTCAAACTTTACATTTTTATTGCCCGTTCTTTTAGCTTCCCCTTTGCTTAATTTTCCTTTCTTTTTGGGATTATGAACGTTACCTTGAATCAAAATTTCTGTACTATCGGGCAAATCAAATCCTTTAAAATAAAATAGCCCATCCTCCTCCGTCGTCAAGTTAGTAGAAGCAAAGTTTTGTCCATCCAAAATAGACAAAAATACATCTGCTTTTATCGGTGTCCCTTGCTTATTGTCTTTCGTCACTTTTCCCGCAAAGGAAATATTTTCCTCTGTTGGATAGATGATAGGTACAGGCTTGGCTTCTAAAACATCCTGCCAATTAAAGTGACGCCATCCTTGGGTAAGCATAACATAATCTAAAAGCGTTCTACTTTTGGTATCGTTCCGCTCGAAGTATTGGTTGATATTATTAATTTTTCCTTTTAAATCGGATTGTAAGAGTAAATAGTTTTGAATATTGATGCCTACCATACTACTTGCAAAAATATCTTTGTTAAAAACGGAAATGGTCATATCTCCTGCTATTCTTTTTTTATTTAATGTAGCTTCCACAGCTCCATTAACGAAGTCCTTTGTACCATAGGCTGTCCGAGGTACCTCAATATTTACGGCAACTGATGTGCTCGGATTATAATTAAAAATCAAGCGTTCACAAACGGGTCGATCTTTGTTATCAAAAAGCGTAAAATGTAAAACGCCCGAAGGAATTTCCTTTTTATCCAATAATAATGGTTGAGTTTCTTCTGATTTAAAAAACTGATTTAAAAAAGGTTGTCCTCTTAGATGTCCAATTAAGGTACATCCTTTTAAACCAGACTTAGTATTGCTATCTACTACCAAAGTTAGATGTTCTGCTTTTCGATTGTTCACTTTTAAAGTATATCCCTTTTCTAACATTGCTGGTAACTCAAACACCTTATCGACGCCCTTCCAACTGACTTTTGCTTGATATTTTTCGCCTCTTTCTGGGGTTAAATTAAAAATACCAATTCCTTCATTCAAGGACTTCAAGGAAGTAACTACCTGTTCCTTTTTATTGATAATGCTACCTGTTATATCAATAGGCTTCCCTTGCCCGTCAACTGCTTTAAAAGCAACACGTCCTCTTAATCCTACTACCAATCTTCCGCCTTCTGGAAAAAATTGAATAGCAAAATTATTTTTATTTGGCGCTTTTTCGGTTGCCACTAATGGCGTTTCTCCAATTACCTTAATTTCTTTTTGAAAAATATAGTCCTCCTCAAAATTCTTTTGGTATTGAGTATACGCACGAAGAAAAAATCGTCCTTCCCCATAGTCTCGAAGCATCGGAATACTTAAATCTGCTGTTCCTTCCTTAATTTTTACAATCAACGATTCTAGCAATTCGCCACTTTCATTGATCCAATCTACATAAACAATAGGCGTTCCATCAAAATATTGGTGATTGCGACCATCTACTAGAAAAATTTTGCCATATAAGGTATCTCCTGCCGCATAATAAGGTTGGTTATGGCTGATGTAGATTTTTTCGATTGGGTAGGCAGATTGATGCTGCGCTAACCGTTCTTTAATGGATTGGCCTACAACTATTTGGCAACTAAAAAATAGGGCAATTAAAAGAATTTGTTTCATCTATAGGTGCTATTTAAAAAATGATAACGTATACTTAAGGTAAAGTAAACATATTTCAAAACAAATTATATACGTAGAGTTTTATATTTTTAACATTAGCCTATCATTTACATAAAATGGAGGAAATTTATCAAGAAATGTGGGCAACGGCTTATCCTATCATCAAAGCAGGTTTGATTATTCCAGATAATCAAATAGATAATAAGGTAGATAATAGAAGAGGCATGACTTTATTAATTCGACCGTCACCACAAATTATTGATACTATGGAACAATTTTTACGAGCAGCCTTTCCGTTCGCACCTAATCAATATTACTACCCAGCAAGCGATTTGCACTTAACTACACTTTCCATTTTTTCTTGTAAAGCTAGTTTTGATTGGAAGCAAATTGACTTAGCAACTTATCAAAAAATTATACAACAAACGCTTAATAATTTTACTACTTTTCCTATATCCTATATAGGAATTACATTATCTAATACAGGTATTGTTGCCAAGGGCTATGACCCGACAGGGACTTTAAATAAAATTCGAGCTGCACTAAGAAGCGCTTTTAAAAGAACGTCCTTAGTTCATACTATTGATCAACGTTATGTTTTAAAAGCTGCTCATTCGACCTTGATACGATTCAAAAAACCTTTAGTGTCCCCACAATTATTTGCTGATTTTTTGGAATACCAGCAAACTATTCCATTTGGCACCATGACTGTTAATGCGATAGATTTGGTATTTAATGACTGGTATATGAAGAAGGAAAAGGTGAGTTTATTGGATCGGTATGCACTTATGTCTATTTAGTAAGAAATTTGCTCCTACATTAAATATTTTTCCATTAAAATTGATGGAGTTGGTTAGTAGAATCGATGATAAATATGATATTCATTTTTTATTTAAATAAGCAATTTGGGGACTACCTTTCTTGATAAGTATCGAACATTCTGCTTTATATTCATAAAACATAGCATCCTTATACAGGATGTATTGAAATCTTGTGTATTTATTATCTTCAAAAAGATACGAGAACTTAAATAACGCATAATCTTCTAATTCATCCTTTCTAATAAATTCTAGGGTAGAACATGTCAAGGGTATATAATTCTGTTCATCAAAAACTGGATAACAAAAATCTACGATGCCATTTGATAAATCATTGCTTAAATATTTTACATTGTATACCTCTCCTATCTCTAATGTACTTGTAGATATAAATCTATCTATTATTTCAAATTTCACTTCATTTATAAAATACTGATAAGTACCTCTTCCTTTTGTGCCTTTTTTAATTAATGTCCCATTTGTTATCTGTCCTTTTTTTAGAATCTCTAATTCTGTGTCTAGTGTTCGATGGTCTATTATCCATACAGCATATATAAATAGGATGGAAAATATGCCATATAATATCTGTCTCCATTTTATTTTGCCTGAATAATATTCCATTTAACTCGAATTAAGTCTTCAAATAATCACATTTATTGTTTCTTTCTCACTTAACAAACCACTTATCATTAATCAACATCCAATTCCCATTCACCTCTAAGTAAGTCCCATTGGGAAAGACCTTTTTAAATAACTCAAAAAATACCGCTGCTTGATCTCTATCCTTTTTGGTCGCCGCTAATTTATTGAAGAGTAAGATGCCATTGGGGTTCAACAAAGTCGCCAACTGTTGTAAATAATGCTCCGTCTCAAAATTATCGGGAACGACATCGTCTAAAAAGACGTCCATACAAAGAAGATCAAATCGTTCATGACAATAATGCGCAAAAGCAAAAGCATCGGCAGGCATCATCATAATCGGGGAACTTAGTTCAGGTAAGGTGTATTTATTAGCTAAATACAGTACGTTTTCATCTATTTCTACTGCCGTATAATGGTATTGTTTAGCAAATTTTTTCTCCAGCATATAAGGAATACTTCCCAAACCAAAGCCTAGAATCAATACGTCCTTAATCGTTGGTGCTAATTTTATTTGTTGAAAAGTCAACGTGAAGTTATCGTATAGATCGGCATAGGAATAGATAGCATTGGCGGTAGATAATTGATATCGTCCACGACTCAGGCTTACATATAAATGCGGATTGATTTCACTAGGGGCACTCTCAATATGCAATTCAACAAAGTAGCTTAAATATTTTTTCCAAATAGGAATCCTCAAGTTGATAGTCTTTTAAGGAATGGGTATTTAATAAAACGCTTCCTTTGAATTGGTCCATTTTATTGATGCGTCATTCCTAACTTCTAGAAAAGGTAATGGTTTGTTCGTTCTCTACTAAGGCGGTCTCCGCTTCCCAATTACGGTATTTATGCGTTTGCTCAAAGATAGCTTTAATAATATTTTGTTCTACCTTATCAAAAGGGATATTTCGCCGTTGGTATACTTTTTCTGCTACTTCTAAGGCTTTCTCTAGCTGGTAAGTAACCGAGGTATCTACTCCCCCCCAAGTGAAAGAAGGGATAAACTTGGCTGGAAATCCAGCACCGAAAATATTTCCAAATATCCCTGTAACAGTTCCAGTATTCAACATGGTATTAATCCCACATTTGGTATGATCGCCCATTACTATGCCACAGAATTGTTCTCCTGAATTCGTAAAAGTTTCCACTTCATAATTCCAAACCTTTACGGCAGAGTAATTATTTTTCATATTGGAATTATTGGTATTCGCTCCTAAGTTACACCATTCTCCTATGACAGAATTTCCTAAGTAACCATCATGTGCTTTATTAGAATACCCTAATACAACAGAATTTTTAACCTCTCCTCCAAATTTAGAATGTGGACCAATTGTCGTAGGGCCATATATTTTAGCACCCATTTTTAAAGTCGAATTATTGCATAAAGCAAAAGCACCTCTGATTAAACAGCCCTCCATCACGGCTGCATCTTTCCCTATATAAATGGGGCCATCTGTCGCATTTAATACGCTACATTCTACTTTAGCACCTGCTTCAACAAAGATTTGGTGCTTATTGATAACCGTATTCGTCGCACTAATTGGTGCAGATTTTCTCTTTTTGGTCAACGCAACAAAATCTAATTGAATGGCTGTTTTATTATATCGAAATAAATCCCAGGTGTGTCTTATCTTTAAAAAAGGGGTTCCTTCTATATCAACCCCTACTAATGCCGCTATCGGCTCATTATTCATCAGGTGAATAATTTGGTCATTTGTCACTTTCGCCGCAATAAAATCATCATCGTCCATTAAGGCTTCATTCAAATCGAGTTGCGAGACCAATTTGATTAACTCAGGAGTTGGAATGACACTTCCGTCAATGACAAAATTTTCTGCTTCTATATTGATAGGATATTTTTCAGCTAGATAATCTTGCGTTAAATAAGACACCTTTCCACCTAACCCTTTTTCCCATTTTTCTCTAATCGTTAAAATGCCTACTCTTAACTCCCCCATTGGACGAGTAAAAGTTAAAGGAAGTAATTGTTCTCTGTCTTCATTATCAAATAAAATAATGTTCTTCATGTAGGGATATAGTACTTTTGAATGAAAGTTGATTGGTTATTAATTGTTGACTCGGATTTGTTACATTCTCGTGGAAATCAAATATGTTGAATGGTTGTATTGCTATATGACTATTCAGCAATAAAACAATGTAACAATATAGCTATTTGACTAAAAATCAAACAACTAATAACCTTGATACCCTATAAATACGAATAAAAAGTAATTTTAGTTTATTAGAATTCCTTTAAAATCAACAAAAATAATTTCTCTAAGAAATCGACGATAAACAAAAGCGCCTCAGTTGAATCAACTGAGGCGCTTTCCTTTATAAAAAAAAATATTTGCAGTAAGGATTACTTACCTTTACTAGCAAACTTCGCAAATTTCTTATTGAACTTGTCAATTCTACCCGCTGTATCTACAAACATCATTTTACCAGTAAAGAATGGGTGAGAAGCACTAGAGATTTCTAATTTGATTAATGGGTATTCGTTCCCATCTTCCCATTGAATAGTATCCTTTGTTTCAGCGCAAGATTTTGCTAAAAAAGCATAATCAGCAGAAAAGTCTTTGAATATTACTGTTCTATATTCTTTTGGATGTGTATCCTTTTTCATATCTATTATTATTTAATTGCTAGTTATTTTCAATATTTCTCAAAATCGACTGCAAAGATAAGGGTTTTCTTATAATAAATAAAGTCATTATTAAAAATTAAACAACTATTTTAGGTTAGGTAGTACGAAAAAATAACCTATCCAAATAAATAATTCCATCTCCTCTTGGAACTTAGGTAGAGAAGTGACTAGTGATTGGTGATTAGTGATTGGATTAAACGTTGATTATCAATGACTAATCATCAATCATTTTTATTAAAAGGGATTTTATTACAAAATTATCGAATTTGGATAGATTTAATTTTTCCAGCTCCCTAAAATACAAAAAGGGATAAGTACATTGATACTTATCCCTTTTTAAACCAAGTTGGTTTAGTCTTATTGCTGCTTTGGTTTTGCAGAATAATTGACTCTCAACTGATTGGATTTACGCAATTTTGTTTTCACATCTTGCACAATTCCCATCGTAACACTACCATCTACTCTAAGAGAAGAAGTAATTCTACCATGCTGAGATTCATTCACCTTGATTTTATGCTTTTCGATAAAAATTGGAATATCGTTGATATTTGAAATTTTATCGCCAAGTTGTAATGAAGGGCTCGTTCCATACAAAGCTTGATATTTCTTGGTTGGCTTTCCTAAGTATAGGTAATGCACCAAAGATTTTTGCTCCAACTTTGTTAGTTCCGTTGCCTGAGGTACCTGTACCGCTACTTTTAATTCTGCATCTCTTAATACGGTAGTTACCATAAAGAAGAATAAAAGCATGAAAACGATATCTGGTAAAGATGCCGTCGATACCTTAGGTGGTTCTTTCCCTCCCTTATCAGAAAATTTTGACATAATTTACAATTTTTTTCAGTGGTTAAATAATGGTAGTTTTTCGACAAACACTAATTATTCTTCACCGAAGTTCGTTGGTTCTGCTTCAGAAATTACTAAAGGGAACTTAGATCTAATTTCCTTTCTGATGGCTAATGGAAGATCGTCGCTATATGCTTGTCCATATTTACGTTGACATTCTTCTTCCCATAACTCAGAATAAGCCGCTTTTACTTCGTTATAAACTTCCAAATAGGTCTCATATTTAGTACCTCGGTCGTTCTTTAAAGAAATAATCGCCTTATTTGGAGATTCTGACAAATCTTCTCTTCTTTGAGGATTTGCAATAAATTCCTTCGTTCGATCTTTTAATTCATCTACCTTAGTAGGCTCACCTCTCACCAATAACTGGTTTTGAGCATTTACCAAAACTGAAAATACATTACGTTTATTCAATTTTGTAATATCTGGCTCTTCGTCAGACCATGGTGGCAACTTTACCAGTACCCCTTTATCTACGTCAATCGTAGTGGTTACTAAGAAGAAAATGAGCAGCAAGAAGGCGATGTCTGCCATAGAGCCCGCATTGATTTCATTGGATACTCTATCTTTTGCACTTTTCTTTGCCATTGTCTATTATTTTTTAAATTATTTAAACCTAAAAGGATTAATTAACTTCTCGCATTTCTAATGAAACTCATTAACTCGCCACCTACAAAGGCTACAGCAGTTAATCCAGCTAAGATAACTCCACCAACGATTGAACCATTGATGATAGCACTTTGCCCTTCTGTCACATTAAATTCAGCTAATGCGTCTGTAACACCTTGTGAGTCAGCGCCAGCTAATCCTTGTCCTACAAAGAATAATGCAGCGATTAATGCTAAACCTGCAATCCCTTTAATAGCTCCTTTTGGATTAGATAATGTTTGAAATAAACCAAAGCCTAAAGCTGCTACAAAACCTAAAATAGTAAGTCCTATAACCGCATATAATCCAAAATTAAAAATATTGGATTGATTTCTCTGATCTTCAGCTGTTGCCATAAAGTTCTCGATGCCTCCTAATACGCCTGCTAAAAAGCCAGCCGTAATTAAAACACCAGCACCAAATGCAACTAACTGGCCATTTTTGGCTAGAAATTTATACATGATTTGATCTTTTAAATGATTGATTTAAATAATGCTTTTTTCTACTTAGAATAGAAAAAAGATGGTTGAGCTAGTGTTTGACTAAACAAACACTAACATAACCAATATCTTTGATAGCAAAACCGACTAAGCGGTCCAATAATTCTAGCAATCTTTTATAATTGCAGAGTTACTACTATTTAAATACATTATTATTATCCATTACTTCTACTAAAGCAATAGAAGCTTCTTCCATCTTCCCTACAATACTATCTACCTTAGATACGATGTAATTGTAAAAAATCTGAAGAATAATCGCTACGATCAAACCAAATACTGTTGTTAATAAGGCTACCTTGATACCCCCCGCAACAACTGATGGAGATAAATCTCCTACCGCTTGAATACGATCGAATGCTTGAATCATACCAATTACCGTACCCATGAAACCAAGCATCGGTGCAATGGCAATAAATAAAGCAATCCAAACTAAGCCTTTTTCTAAAAGCCCCATTTGTACGCTACCATAAGATACAACTGCCTTTTCAACAGCTTCAGGACCATCGCCTGCGTTCTTAAGACCTTCATAAAGAATACTTGCAGTCGGGCCAGGAGTTGATTTACAAACTTCCTTAGCACCTTCCAAGTTACCTTCCTTAAGGTTGTCATCGATTTTTGCCAACAACGCATCTGTGTTTGTTGTCGCAACGTTCAATGTAATAATACGCTCAATACAGAATGCTAATCCTAAGATTAAACAAACTAATACTAAACTCATAAATCTCCAGTCTCCTTCAATGAATTTTTCCTTTAGGATCTGAAAACCAGTTGGTTCTGCTTGTGCCATCGCATCAATTGTAAACAGACCAAATACCAGCAGAAGAGCAATAAATTTTCGCATAGTCAGTAAGATTTTGCTAAAGTTTAAAGTTAAATTTTGTTAATGATTTATTCAAAATAAAAAAGACAACTTAAAGGAAGGTAAGGATATGCAAAACTTAAAATGTAAAATTGTAAATGTAAAAATAGCAGATTTACTATATTTTACATTTCAATATTCTACACATTCTTTTACAAACAACTATACTAATTTCGACCTATATCATCATCTTTCAGATTTTCAGTTTAAGGCGAAAATAAAATAAATACTAAAACCTAAAGGATGGTAGTGTTTGGCTACTATGTTTTGGTTATGTGTTTATGTTTATTTTCTGGTGTAGCTGACTTTTCAGCTTTTAACCATAAAAAATAGATTGGTATCTATTTCTTGCGGAGAGAGAGGGATTCGAACCCTCGGTACGCTTTTGACATACACACGCTTTCCAAGCGTGCTCCTTAAGCCACTCGGACACCTCTCCGTTGACTTATTTAGCCGCTTTTCTTTTCTTATTTTGCTATACTAAATCTTTATTTAGCCGCAAAATAGTATTCATTCAAATATAAAAAGAATAAATACATTTTTTTCAGGGCGTAAATATTGCAAAATAATATTATAAAACAAAATAAATTTGAAAAACTTAATTAGTTAGTTTTATTTATGCCCTATAATTAGTCATTTTTGCAATACTTAACTACTTGAAAAGTATTGATTTCTTTAAATATGACGCTAAAGTAGTAATTCTGTTTTAAACCACCTAATCTTCCCTAAACAAAAGTGCTTCTTTTGTTGAATCTATAAATAGATTTTGTGCATTTTTGCTAGTTACCCTTGCAATTTCTGTTATATCAACTCCTTTTATCAACGCCAATTTCTCGGCAACTAACTTTACATAAGCACTTTCATTTCGTTTTCCTCGATAAGGAGAAGGTGCTAAATAAGGAGAATCCGTTTCTAAGACAACATGTTCTAAATCAATTGCTTCCATCGTTTTATCAAGGCCTGCTTTTTTAAAAGTCAGTACTCCTCCTATTCCTAAATGAAACCCACAATCAATAATTGCTTGCGCTTCTTCTACCGTTCCACCAAAACAATGAAAAATGCCTCGTAATTTATTACCTTTTTCTACTCGCAATATTTCTATGACCTCTCTAGTAGATTTTCTCGAATGAATAACAATTGGCACATCTAAATCTTTTGCCCAATTAATTTGCCGAATAAACGCTTCTTTTTGTTGTTCAAAAAAAGTAGTATCCCAATGCAAATCAATGCCGATTTCTCCAATTGCACAAAAATGTCTTTTTCCTATCCATTCCTCCACTATTCTCAACTCTTTTTCATAATCTGCCTTTACAGAACATGGATGTAAGCCCATCATAGCATAACAGCGCTCAGGATAAGTTGCCTCTAATGCCAACATTGCTTCGTGTGTTTCACTATCAATTGCTGGTAAATAGAATTTTTCTACTCCTGCTGCTATGGCTCTTTCAAAAATTGCAGCTCGATCATTTTCAAACTGCTCTACATATAAGTGCGTATGCGTATCTATTAGTTGCATTTCTATTGGCTATTTTTTTATGGACAAAATCATTTATCCCTCTTTAGTTAATAAATGATTCAGCCAAGCTTGTGATGTAAAGATGTAAAATAAAGCAAAATTGTTGGGTGCCTATTTAGGATAGCTGTTCTTTTTTTTAGAATTCGGTCGTTTTGGACAAAAAAATACCGTATTCAATCATTTGAATACGGTATTTTTTATAGCAAACTTGTTTTGAAAAATAATAGGCTATCCATATTATTTTACAATTTCAAGTAATTACTTTGCTTCTTCTGCCTTGTTTACCACACCTTTGATCGTCAAAAATGTTTGAGCAGGATTAGTGTTAGAAGTCAATGTAACTCGCTTAGACTGGTTACCACTCTTGTTGCTAGAATCAAATTGAACTAAAATTTCACTAGATGCACCTGGTGCAATTGGCTCTTTTGGCCACTCAGGAACAGTGCATCCACAGCTACCTTTAGCATTGCTAATGATTAATGGCTCAGAACCTGTATTCTTAAACTTGTAAGCATATTGTACTTTCTCACCAGAAGTGATTGTACCGTAATCGTACTCTAAGTTCTCAAAAGACATAGTAGTAGTAGGACCTGCTGGTGCAGCTGGTGTTGCTGGAGCAGCCGTAGGTGCAGCTGGTGTTGCTGGTGTTGGATTAGCTTGGATAGCTTTTTTAGCTTCTTCTCTTACTGAAGCGTCACCGCCACCACAAGCAACCATAAATAAACTTGCTGCCATAAGGCTGAAAATAGCAATTCTTAATTTCATTTTAACTTAATTTGTGTGATTATAAAATATTGATTTTTTAAATACTCAACATAAATCAAAAGAGTATACTAATTATGGCTAAATTGTTACGCGATTTGATGATTAAAAACTAAAAACATACCTTATGGTACTGTTTATCAATCATATAACCATCTCAACAATAATACCTTAATTGCGCTTATTCTTTCATTTACGCCTACTGTCTTAAAAAATACATTTGCAAAAAATGCAAAAATAACAATTTTTGCTTCGATAAAAATCGAAAGTTAAACGTTGTTTTTGTATTATTTATTACAAAGGTAATACCAAGACATTAGTAGTGTATCTTATAAAGTTTGAATTTTTGTTAATCAGATGTTAATCCTGTAGATAGAAGATATATGAGGTGTGATAAACTCAGTAGTAGCAAATTCAATATATTACTAATAGACATAGCAAATATTGTTAAACTGTTGTAACTCTTTAGCTAGTCAAATCAACAATTTAACAACACCATTTAGTAGGCATTTTTCTATATACGCTTTCTCTCTGTTGTTTTACAAACAATTACTTATTCATCAACATATTCGTATGCGTCAATATTTTTCGCACAAATCTGTCCTCTTTCATTTTCGACGATTTCAAACTCTACTTCTTCTTTTTCATAAAGCGTTTTGTAGCCTGATTCTAATACTTCATTGATATGTACAAACACATCTTTTCCGCCACCTTTGCGCTTGATGAATCCATATCCTTTCTCTAGAGAAAACCATTTAACAGTACCTTCTAACATAAATTTTTAAAGATTTTTTGATGTGACTTAATGACCTAATAATTAGGGAATAATTAGATAAGCTATTCGTACATTTTATGATAACCTGTGGAAGCCATCAAGTCTAGTGATAAAAGAATTGCAAATATAAGGGTAATAAGAAATTGGGAAGTAATTATTTTCAATATTAATCAATATTTACAGTAATGTTTAGTATTTTTTTTAATATAACTAGATAAGCGAGGCTTATCTTATTTATTTAATGCTTTTTTATGACGTCAATGTTGCATAATAGTAACGAGAATTGCAACTAGGATGTTCATTTTTTTTAGAGAAAACTGGCATCAAAAGAAAAAGGTAAAATATCCTTAGCCGATTTGAAGCAAAATATAGGTCCCTTTTCTCCTCTAATCACTAATCGAATGGCTTGTTTTTGTTGGTATTCTTTCTCGCACAAAGCTTGTCTACAAGAACCACAAGGCATTGCTGGTTGCCCAATAATTTGATTAGGTGCTTTTACCGTAATCGCCATTGTTTTAATGATGCTATTTGGATACTGAGATGCCACCGCTGATAAAGCGACTCGCTCTGCACATAGACACATTGGATAAGCTGCATTTTCTTGATTGCTACCGCCAAGCATTACCCCACTTTCTAATAAGATGGCTGCCCCGACATGAAAATTAGAATAGGGCGCGTAGGCATTTTTTAAACTTGCTACTGCTAAAGTTAATAGCTCCGCTTCTACCCGAACTAAATCTGCCACCTCCTGAAATTCTTCCCATGTCAATACTAGTTTTTTTCCCTTCATATCTATCAACTATTTTTCTATTCCTGAGTTAATTTACATAAACTTAATGTAAAAGTACCAAACAAAATTTTGTTATTCTTAACTATTTGTGTTTATATTGAGCCTTTACAAAACGAATTTCCTTTTCTATATCAATCTGGTCAAACTTTATGTTAATATAGTACTAAACTAAAGAAAATGAATAATATTTTGGTCATAGGTGCAGGTCGTTCTTCTACTGCTTTAATCGATTATTTATGTCGTGCAGCAATTATACATAATTGGTTTATTACAATAGCCGATGCTAATTTAGAATTAGCGAAAGCAAAGGTAAAAAATCATCCGAATGCCAGAGCTATTTGGTTAGATGTTTCTAAAAATAATGATCGAAAAGACCATTTGGCACGTACAGATGCAGTCATTTCTTTATTGCCTGCTCATTTGCACTTAGAAGTAGCGCACGATTGCATCAAATTTCAAAAACCTTTTATTACCTCTTCCTACGTTTCTAGAGAAATGTACCGACTCGGCGACGAAGCAAGGGATAGAGAATTGGTCTTTACGGGAGAACGAGGCCTAGATCCAGGATTAGAACATATTGCTGCTAAAAAAAGATTAGACGATATTAGAGCCAAAGGTGGAAAAATTGTCAATTTCCGTTCTTATGGTGGTGGCCTAGTCGCTCCTGAATATTTAAAAGACAATCCTTGGAAGTTCAAATTCACTTGGAATCCTAGAAACTTAGTCTTGATGGGCCAAGGAACCGCTCAATATTTAGAAAAAGGTAAGAAAAAATATATTCCTTATCATAGACTCTTTCAAACTTATAAAACGATTGATATTGAAGGTGTCGGTGAATTTGAAGCCTATGCCAATCGAGATTCTTTACTCTATAAAAAAGCATACGGCTTAAACGATGTCCCTAATATCTATAGAGCTACTTTGCGGTATCCTGGTTTTTGTGATGGATGGAATGCCTTAATTCAAATTGGATTGACGGATGGCTCTTACCCTATCCTAGACTCTGAAAAAATGTCTTTCCACGAATGGATGGAAGCTTATTTGCAAGATGAACCTGGAGGATCTGTAAAAGAAAGAATGGCGAATAAATTAGGCGTAACGCCTTTCTCTAAAGTCATGAAACAATTAGAATGGCTTGGTTTATTTTCTAAAAGAAGAATTAAATTCTCTAGAGCCACTCCTGCCTTATTATTAGAAACTGTTTTATTAGATAAATGGTCTTTAAAACCCAAAGAAAAAGACCTTATTATCATGCAGCACGAATATGACTATATCTTGGAAGGCGAACGAAAAACCTTAATTTCCACTTTGGAATTAATGGGAGAAAATGGTAAAAATACTGCATTATCAAAAGTAGTCGGTTTACCTATGGCCATTATGCTCAAAAAAGTAATGACAGGAGAGGTTAAAGAAATGGGGATGGAAACGCCTATGCAAAAATCAGTCTATGATCCATTACTGACAGAATTAGAAGATTATGGAATTGTTTTTAAGGATCGACATGTTTAGGTAGTAGGCAGTTGGCAGTATTATAGTTGGCAGTAGTAGGAGTCGTTTAGGAACTGCTTCCACTATTTTAATCATTTAAATCGGGTCGTCCTGTAAATTTTTCCGTTTATTTGTGCTGTTAAAGACAATTTATTAAGAATAAGCCCTTATTATTTTCGTTTTAAAACAAATTCATGGTAAATCTCAAATCATCACATGCCATGTATTGTAACAAACCTACTGCATTTAATGAAATTCATCAAATATAGTTTTTTCCTACTACTAACCTTTTCTGGTTTAACAGATCTTTATAGTCAAAAATATTCCAACGAATTTTTATCCATCGGCATTGGGGCAAGGGCTAGAGGTATGGGGAATGCCAATGTAGCTAGTACCAATTCTGTTTTTGCCAGTTATTGGAACCCTGCGGCTTTAGGAGCATTGGAATTGGATGGGCCTCAGTTTGGGGCGATGCATACAGAACAATTTGCAGGAGTTGCCAAATTTGATTATTTGGGTGCGGTCTTGCCATTAGCAAAAAAAAATAGCAAATTTGGTGTATCACTCATTCGTTTTGGGATTGATGATATTCCAAATACCCTGAGTCTTTTTGAAGCAGATGGAACGATTAATTACGATAATATTGTGCCTTTCTCTGCGGCTGACTATGCCTTTTTAGGTAGTTATGCGCAAAAATTAAGGACAAAAAAAGGAGCTTTATACGTTGGAGGTAATGCGAAGATTGTCTATCGGCAGATTGGTCCTTTTGCCACTTCTTGGGGTTTTGGTTTGGATGCGGCTGCCTTGTATGTTGGAAAAAAATGGCGCTTTGGTATGGTCGTAAAAGATGCCACCAATACTTTTAATGCTTGGTCTTTCAGCCTGTCTGATGCTGAAAAAAGTGTTTTATCACTTTCTGGTAATGATCTCCCTATTAATTCTGTAGAAAAAACGAGCCCTCAAATCACATTAGGTATTGCTCGACCTTTCGAGTTGAAAGGGAATTGGAATTTGTTGGTAGAAATGGATTGGATTGCAACAACGGATGGCAAAAGAAATACTTTAATTAGTGCTGATCCAGTCAGTTTGGATCTAGCTATTGGGGCAGAATTGGATTTCAAAGATTTAGTTTTCTTTCGCTTAGGCGTCAATAATTTTCAAAAGGAAAGCAATTTTGACACCCAAAATTTCTTAACCATTCAACCTAACTTAGGAGTTGGTTTAAAAATTCAGCAATTTAAGATTGATTACGCTTTCACCGATGTGGGCGAACAGCGCAATCAAACTTACTCTCATGTTATTTCACTTCTTTTTAACTTGAAACGGTAAAGAAGAAGTTATTGAGGTAATTACTTTGTGTTATTAGAAGTTATTATGATTGCGCCCAATTTTAGTCGCTCAACCAAATAACTTATAATACTTCCCTTAACCTCCAATTTTCTCCTATTCTACTCTAAAACTAGTTTTCCCCAACAAACCACTTGCTGCGTAGACTTCTACCTTATGGTATCCTGCCTCCAATCGTTCTGGTACGTCAAATTTAAAAAATACTCGCTTTTGATTTTCTAACAAGATTTTTTTAGTTTTAATCACTCTTATCTCTTGTAATAATCCCCTGATTCTCACTTTTACTGTTGGCGCATCTTTATCTAATAATTTATTTTTATTATCCTTAATCACCAAATATAGTGCTTGTTCTCCAAGCTGATCAGTTGGGACGTCTTGAAAATCAAAACTAACGACTATGCGTTTGACTCTTTTTGCTTTGGCAGTAATTTTACCACTTTTCATTTCGGTTTCTGTTCTAAAGGCAGTTGCCCTTAATACTTTTCTATCAATACTTTTTGGTCGTTGATTTGATTTTACTTTGATGGCGCTGAATGCTTTTGCTCTTGCCGCTTCTTCTCTTTTTTCTTGTACGACTGCAAATTCCCGTTGCAAAGCTTTAAAGGCAACCGTTTGGTCTTCTGAACCATACATAATTTGCTTAAAAACTGCTCGGTCGATTCCTGCTTGATCTAATAAGGCATCATTCGCTTTTTCAGTCGTTTGAATCGTTGTTTCTAAAGTAGATTTTGCTTTTATTAAACGCTGAATACTCTCTTTTAAGGACTGGATAGCGGTAGCAGACTCCATTCTAAATTGCTGAAAATTGTTATTCGTATGAGCTAATTTACGCTTGGTCTTTCGCAATAACCTTTCTAACACTTCCTTTTCTTGCGTTGCTTTATTATAGGTATTCATCAAGGTATCGACTTCTTCTTTGAGATCATTTTTTAATGCATCTAAAGCAGAAATTTGTTGGGCTAAGACTTGGTTTTCTTCGTAGACTTGATTTTTTTCTTCGGTGAGTTTAAAGCCCCAATTTGTTAGTAAAAAAACGGCGATAAGCAGTCCTATGGCTAGGATAGACAAAAGGTTTAGTTTTCTCATGTTGTGTAGTGTGTTTGCTGTGATTGTTTAAAACTTACAATAGGGGGGCTTACAAAATTGGAGGGATTATCTTTGTTTTATCTCCTAAATATAAACGAAAACGCTTTTAAATCAAAAAAATAATTTTTATTTAATTTAATATCATATCTTTTCCTAAGATACTAGTGGTATCATTTTGAATATTTTTGTTACCAGTTAGAAATATACTGTGAACCGTGTAAAATTGTTAGATGGTTTGATTGCTTGATGGCTCACATCACGTTGACAACCATACAATCTAGTCATCTTTTTCAAAATCACTTTTTTATGCGGTTTTTAGTATACTTCAACTTCCTCCGCAATTTGGGTTAAATAACCCGAAAACTCGTTTTTCCTAATAGTCCTGCTTTCGCATAAACATAGACAGAATAGTAGCCTTCTTTTAGTTTCTCCATTACCTCATAATTAAATCGCAATCGTTGACTTACCTCCAAGTCAACTTTTCTAGATTGAGAGATTTTTACTTTTTCTTTAGTATCACCTACTACTATTTCAGTTGGCTGTTCCTCATTTGATAATAATTCATTTCGTGCGTCTTTGATGACTAAATATAACTCTTGTGCTCCAAAATACTTAGCAGGTAATTTATTAACATCAAAACTTACTTTTACTTGTTTCACTCTTTTTCCTTTAGTGATTGGTTTTCCTGCTCTATTTTCTAATTCTACTCTAAACGCAGTTGCACTAAAAGCGGTTAAATAAATTTCTCTAGGTTTTAAATTCGCTTTCATTTTATTTAATCTCGCAACCATTTCCTCCTCCATTGCTTTCTCCTGTGCCAATTTGTAGGCAGCAACCAATTCTTGAAAGGCTGCCTCTTTATCACCTGTACCGTTCATAATAGCCTCAAAAGTTGCTCGGTCAAGACCTGATTCTGAGAGTAATACATCATTTGCTTCCTTTGTTTCTTTGATAGTTACTTCTAAGGCGGTCTTCGTTTGAAATAGGCGCTGAATATTTTCTTTCAAAGAGCTTACTGTTTCTGAGGAAGCTATTTTAAATTGTTGAAAATTTGCCGTTGTTTTTGCTAAATTTGTTGCTGTTTGTTGAAGTAATTCTTCCAAAACCTGTTTTTCTTCCGTTACTTTTTCATAAGAAACAACTAGGTTATCAACTTCTTTTTGTAAATTTTCTTTTAAATCATCTAGCTCTTTAATTTGTCCAAATAGTTGTTGATTTTCTACAAGAATGGTTTGGTTTTGTTTAGAAAGTTGCATCCCCCAATTGGTTAAAAATAAGGAAACTATTGCCAATAATATGGCAACTATAGCAAACATGTTTAACTTTTTCATGTTTAGGTGTTTATTTTAAAATATAAGGATCAAGTAGGAAATTATGATGGGATATTTTCTTTTTTGGGATTAATCCAAAGTTGTAGGTAAGTTCAAATAAATGGAATAAGAGGGGATTAAACTATTTTTGATAAAATAAAGATAGGCAAAAGAAGCCGTATCCTCCAAATTTAGATTGCTTTAATTATGAATATAAATAATTATAATGAAAAATAATCCGCAAGATTTTGAAGCTATAGCTAAGGTCGTCGTTAAGAAGTTAAGCGACTATTTGGCAAGTAGTCAGGCAGGAGAAGGTAAAGTTTTGGTACAAAAACCTATCGCAGAATTAGCAGAATTGATGCAGTTAGAACAATGGATTCAAACCGGTGGTTTTACGCCACAAGCTGCTAGTGATTTTTTAGATGCCTATTTACCCAATACGCAGCACTTGCATCATCCTCATTATATCGGTCATCAGGTCGCTGCTCCACACGTGGCTTCCGGAATGGCGGATTTAATTCATGGTGTGCTCAATACGCCAGCCTCGATGTATGAAATGAGTCCTTCTACTATTGCCATAGAACAAGTGGTTGTTAACTGGATGCTCTCTAAAGTGGGTTGGTTTAAAGGGTCGAAGTTGTCGGATATGGAAATTGTTACAGGCAATGGTGGAGGTATCTTAACGCATGGTGGCTCCGCTGCTAATTTAACCGCTTTACTGGCTGCAAGAGCGGCTATTGCGCCCGATGCTTGGACAGAAGGGACACCCAATGATTTAGTGGTCTTAGGATCAGAGGTAGCTCATTATTGTATTGCTAGATCTATTTCTATTATGGGTATGGGCAAAAATGCAATGCTATCCGTTGCGGTCAATGATTGGGAAGTCTTAAAACCAGAAGCTTTACTGCCTGTTTATCAACGCGCCAAGGACGAAGGCAAAAGAGTGATGGCGGTCGTCGCCAATGCTTGTGCCACTTCCACAGGCTTATATGATCCAATAGATGAGATGGGGCATTTTTGCGAAGAAAATGGCTTGTGGTTTCATGTGGATGGCGCACATGGGGCAAGTGCTTTGGTTTCGCCGACAGAACGGCATTTATTAAAAGGAGTAGAAAGAGCGAATTCCCTCGTTTGGGACACACATAAAATGCTGCAAACTTCTACCCTTTGTGCTGCCGTTTTGTTTAAAGATTATCAAACTTTAAATACTACTTTTCAACAAAAAGGCAGCTACCTTTTTCATGACAAAGAGGCCATTGGTCGAGATACGATTACGCATTCTTTGGAATGTACTAAGGCAGGCATTGGAACTAAATTATTTTGGGTCTTAGCCGCCGAAGGAGAACAGGGTCTAGCAAATTTTATTGACAAGCAGTATCAACATACTCGTCAATTTCAGCAGTTTATCAATCAACACCCTGACTTTAATTGCCCTTATGTTCCAGAGTCCAATATTCTTTGTTTTCAATACACCAAGTTTGGAACAGAGAATGCCTTCCAATTGGCTTTGCGTAATAAAATCGTACAACGAGGTAATTTTTATATCACCTCCTCAGAGGTTCGAGGTGTTCGTTACTTGCGATTGACGGTCATTAATCCATTGACGGCTTTATCACATATTCTTGGGTTACTGGAGGAGATCATTGAGGTGGCTGCTGATTTGAAGGGAGACGGTTAACAATTAGGGTAATCGAAATTTGTCTCCAACATGCCGTAGGTACGTAAGATGGGTAGCAAGGAAATAAAGCAATTTCTTCCCCATTCTCGTGCCGTAGGTACGTAAGAAAGCGTCCATAGCAAAGTATCTTACGTCCCTACGGCACGAAACAAAGAGAGAATATTCAATATTACATCTCCTACCTATCTTAAGTACCTACGGCACTATTTTCTTGGGGACAAAGTGTAATTGCGCACATAATAGTTTATAAAAAACAGTAACTTTGAAAAAGTCTGCATAAGGCGAAAATACTTTCCAACATTTCTCTTCATTTAAAAGACATCCTAACGTGAGCGATTCCCTTCTAACCGTCAATAATCTATCCATTCATTTCCCAACAGAAAATGGCACGTTAAAAGCAGTAGATAATAATAGTTTTACCCTAAAAAAAGGCGAGACAATTGGGATTGTGGGCGAATCTGGTTCTGGTAAAAGTGTGACCGCTTTGTCGATTATGCAGCTTTTGCCTAAAATAGCAGATGTACCAAATGGAGAAATACAATTCGATGCCAATCATACCACTAAGGGTGGTCAACCTATAGACCTCACGCAATTACAAAAAGGAACAATTGAACAAATCAGAGGCAGTCAAATTGCCATGATTTTTCAAGAACCGATGACTTCTTTAAATCCTGTGATGACATGCGGGCAACAAGTTATCGAAGCCATTCAGTTACATCAAAAAATAACTTTTGCTGCTGCTAAAAAGGAAACCCTACAGCTCTTTGAGCAAGTAAAATTACTTGAGGTAAATCGGATTTTTTCAGCTTATCCGCATCAATTGTCTGGCGGACAAAAACAGCGGATTATGATTGCGATGGCGCTTTCTTGCCGCCCTACCCTATTGATTGCAGATGAACCAACTACCGCTTTGGATGTCACGGTACAAAAAGGTATTTTAGAATTATTGAATGAATTAAAATCCATTTATCAATTATCCATTCTATTTATTTCTCACGATTTAGGCGTTATTAAATCCATCGCTGACCGAGTCTTAGTGATGAAGAAAGGAAGGATAGTAGAAAATGGAACCGTTGATGCCATCTTTAATCATCCGCAACATCCTTATACACAAGGTTTATTAGCTTGTCGCCCTTCCCTCAATCAACACTTTACGAGATTGCCAACGGTCGAAGGATTTGAAACAGGAACAATCGAAACGCCTACACTAGTCGATGCCGCAAGTCTTATTGCTAGAAAAGAAAAAATATATACAGGAAAACCTATTCTAAGGGTACAAAATTTAGCTACTTGGTATCCCGAAAAAAAGAATTTTTGGGGTAAAACAACTAGTTTTGTCAAAGCAGTAGATGATGTGAGTTTTGAGGTTTTTAAAGGAGAAACTTTTGGTTTAGTCGGTGAATCTGGTTGTGGGAAATCTACTTTGGGACGGACTATTTTAGGTTTAGAAAAAGTCCGTGCTGGTCAAATTATTTATAATCAACAAAACCTATTGACCGCAGAAGCCGATGCTTGGAAAACCCTCCGCAAAAAGATGCAAATTATCTTCCAAGACCCTTATAGTTCCCTTAATCCTACCCAACCAATTGGTTTAGCGATTATGGAACCAATGCAAGTTCATCGACTTTGGAAAAATGACAAACAGTATAAAGAAAAAACGATTGAATTATTGGAAACGGTTGGTTTAAGTGCGGATCAATTTATGCGTTTTCCGCACGAATTCTCTGGCGGGCAGCGACAACGAATTTGTATTGCTCGTGCTTTAGCTTTGCAACCTGAATTTATTATCTGCGATGAATGTGTCTCTTCTTTGGATGTCTCTATCCAAGCACAAATTCTAAATCTACTGATTGATTTACGGGAAAAATTTGAGTTAACTTATATTTTTATCTCTCACGATCTTTCGGTGGTTCAATTTATTAGTGATCGAATTATGGTCATGAAAGATGGAAAAGCAATAGAAATTGGAAATGCTGATGCCATTTATAAAAATCCGCAATCAGCTTATACAAAGGAATTGATTAGCGCTATTCTGTAGTTTGCGTATTTTCTGGTTCAGGAACAACCGCATAAGAAATTCCCAACAAGCCTAAAAAGGTCAATAAACCATTCAAGATTAATAGTTCAAAGCCAAATTTATAGCCAAATAAAAGTAGTTCTGAATTGGCACTAATCAGGTAAGTTAAAATAGGAGCAACAATACAAACTACAGGAGCAAATTTATCTACAATCTTACGCTCTGTAAAAAATCCAAAACTATACAAACCTAATAATGGGCCATAAGTATAGCCTGCTGCCGTAAAAATGGCAGAGATAACAGAGTCGTCATTAATGAACCAAAAGGCAAGAATGACAAAGAATAGGATGACCGAAAAACCGATATGTACTTTAAAACGAGTTTGTTTTTTGTCTGCTTCTGATTCTTCACTCTTTTCAAAACCTAAGAAATCTACACAGAACGAAGTCGTCAACGCAGTTAAAGCAGAATCGGCACTAGAATAAGCGGCTGCGATTAAACCTAGAATAAAGATAATGCCTATTGTTGGAGATAAATGTTGTAAGGCTATCGTTGGGTATAATAAATCTTTCTTTTCGGGAATATCTATCCCCACTTGGTTGGCATAAGTGAATAATAATACGCCTAAAGTCAAGAATAATAAGTTAGCTAAAACTAAAATTATACTAAACCAAAACATATTCTTTTGTGCCTCCCCAATATTTTTACAACTCAGATTCTTCTGCATCATATCTTGGTCTAATCCTGTCATCACAATTGCTATAGATGCTCCCGCTAAAAACTGTTTAAAGAAATTTTTAGGATCACTCCAACCACCTTCAAAAAAGAAGAGTTGTCCGTATTGACTTTCGTTAACCGTACTAAAAATTTCACCAAAAGAAAGACTTAACTTGTCGCTAATTGCCCATACAGTTAATGATACCGCCGCTAACATACAGAAAGTCTGTAGCGTGTCCGTCACTACAATTGTCTTGATACCTCCTTGAAAAGTATAAATCCAAATAAGAATAATCGTTATCATTACCGTTCCCCAAAATGGAATACCAAAGGCAGCCATCACAAATTGCTGTAAGACAATAGCCACTAAATATAATCTGAAAGAAGCTTGTACCGTTCGGGAAAGTAAGAAAAAACCAGCACCTGTTTTATAAGCAGATACCCCAAATCTATCTTCTAAATAAGTGTAAATGGAGGTTAAATTCATCCGATAATACATCGGCATTAACACCGCAGCAATCACCACATATCCCAACAAATAACCGAAAACCATTTGCATATAGGAAAACTGACTTGCCTCTACCCAACCTGGCACAGAAATAAAGGTCACCCCCGATAAGGAAGCGCCTACCATACCAAATGCCACTAAATACCAAGGAGATTGGCGGCCAGCAACAAAAAAGTCTGCATTATTTGAATTTCTACCCGTGAAATAAGAAATGACCATTAACAGCACAAAATAGACTGTAATAATCCCGATTATTATTTCTGGTGTTAATTGATTATTCATTCTCAGTTTTAATTCCCAAAAGAATTATCTACTATGATAGCGTATCTATCCTGTTTTCTAAAGGGGCGCAAATATAGCAAGTATATTTAGAAAACAAAATAGCCACTCTTTTATTTAAATTTCGCCAAATAAATTTGCCGAATATATATATTAAAAACAAATTAACCAACTGATTATCATAGAAATATCTCTTTTCATTGTAATTATGGATGTAAGTAGATTATTATGATAAAATATCAGTTGTTGATTGCGGATTATTCATTGCTAGACAATAAATAATTAGACAATATTTTGTACTAGCCACAATCCATTGCTCAAACCATTTACCTTATCGAAAGTTCAAATCCTTCGTCAAATCATTATCTCGTAATTCTTGTTTGGTCTGTGCATCTAGAACGAAGCCCGTTTCCAAAAGCGTATTTCTAGAAGCAAAAATTCCTAAACCACTAGATAAGTTGGTGTAATTAGGAATTACTTGTGCACTTGTAATACCTGTATTTGCTTGTCCTACATTAATATAATTGAATAATTCTTCTCCTCCTGCATCAATGCTGATATCAATTGTCTTTAGTACTCTTTGTAAATTAGCATCAACGGATATATTCGTATTTAAAAATTGATAAAATGCTAGTCCTTCTGGTTCTACTCGATTCGGGCCATCTATGCTTTCTACACTTTTGGCTAAAGGCCATGCTAATGATTTTTGTACCACAGAATTCGGTTCGTTTGGATTAAATTCTTCGTAATTGATTCTCATCGTCACATCAAATAACTTGGCTGTCTCATCCGCCGCCCAAACAATCGTTAATTCGTCGTCTACTACTATTCGTAATGGTGGTTTCTGATCTCCAGGGATTGGTCGATTAAGCCGCACATCTCCCACGATTGGCGTAATCGCTGTGGTTAATAACTCATCTGCTGCTCTACGAATATTTAAACGGTAAATTTCTTCTTCTTGCAAATTCAACTCATTGGCGTCAATCTTATAGAGAATATTAGGGGTTGTCGCAAAAACCCCAGTTTCTCTTTCCAAACCTAACTGACTCGCATCTACTCTCTCTAATAAAAAAGCGTCGCCACTACTTTCTCTCACCAATTCTACTTGCACCTCTTCAAAATATAAAGCATTGGGATCTTGTGCTAATTCTAAAGCAGATGTATTCTCCGCAATAAATGCCTTTTCAACTCGAATATAATGCACCTCATCCGATCTAGATAATAGGCCGTAGACAATTGGAATTTCTTTAGCGGGTGCATTTAGTTCAAATTCATTGGAACAGGAAAAAAGAAACAGTAGACAGCAGGTGATTAAAGTATATTTCATAAATATTATTGATGGCTTTAAATTCCTTAGGACTTCCGTCCTAAGTTATGATATGTCGCCTGTTTGAGGCTAGTAACGGATAAATTCCCTCCGTAATGAATTTAGCGATTATGAATTACTCAACCGTTCAATCATTATAATTTACCAGAGGTTATTTAAAATTGCCTTTTCAATCCAACCACGAAGTTCGCCAATTATTGTTTAAGATAGTAAAAAATAACGCCCCATCTTCGTCCACAAATTTACAAAAATGTAGAATGCTTTCCCGACAGTTCTGGTGGTTTCCCCTTTTTATCCTCCTTTTCTATTTTATTTTCAATTTTATCTTATTACAGAGTCACTTTCTTTTCCTACTTTCGTCCTAATTTTAAATGACTCCCGCAAAATTTTTAAATCACTCATTGGAGATGCTAGTTAAAGCTGCTACTTTTTATAAGATGGCTAATACAACTTACAACTCCCAACTCAAAAATAATGTCGATACACAAAAAAGATGTTAAAAGAATTACGACCCACGTTTTGCGGTCTATGAAAGAACAAGGCGAAAAAATTGCCATGCTAACGGCTTATGATTATTCTTCCGCTAAAATATTAGATGAAGGTGGCATTGATGTCTTATTGGTAGGAGATTCCGCCTCGAATGTAATGGCTGGTCACGAAACGACTTTGCCAATTACCCTCGACCAAATGATTTATCATGCCCAATCGGTGGTACGAGCGGTCAAAAGAGCGTTAATTGTGGTGGATTTGCCTTTTGGTTCTTATCAAGGAAATTCTATGAAGGCCTTGGATTCTGCGATTCGAATTATGAAAGAATCTGGTGCCCATGCCGTCAAATTGGAAGGAGGAGAGGAAATTGCGGATTCTATAAAACGAATTTTATCTGCGGGTGTACCTGTTATGGGACATTTAGGGTTAACCCCTCAATCTATTTATAAATTTGGTACTTATACGGTACGAGCCAAAAAGGAGGAAGAAGCCGCTCGACTAAAATCAGATGCGCTATTATTGCAAGAATTAGGCTGTTTTGGTTTGGTTTTGGAAAAGATTCCCGCACATTTAGCCACCGAAGTTTCTCAAAGTATTCAAATTCCAACCATTGGTATTGGTGCTGGTCAGGGAACGGATGGGCAAGTATTGGTAACGCATGATATGCTAGGCATTACCAAAGAATTTAAACCTCGTTTTTTAAGAAGATACGTGGAACTGTTTGATGTAATTAAAGGAGCAACAGAAGATTATATCAAAGATGTGAAGGCTGGTAATTTCCCGAATGAGAAGGAGTCTTATTAGTGATTGGTGACTTGTGATTAGTTGGGAATGAATTTCATCATCCAAAAAGAAATAAAATATTTGTTGCGGGTTGCAAGTTACGGGTTAGGGATTGGAGGATTAATGAATACTTCAATTAGTTATCAAGTTAATTCGATTTTAGTTTCAAATTCCTATTTTTTTAACTCGCAACCCGTAACTCGCAACGATTTAATAAGTAACGTGAGTTTTGGATAAACAAAAAGGTCTGGAAGACCGAATCGGTTTGTAGAAAACAGTTGATAAACCCCTCTTAATCAAAGGTCTGGAAGACCGTCCCTGTTGAAAATTAGCCAACAGCAGGGACGGTCTTCCAGACCTTTAGAACATTTTTGAATCATTTTCTACAAATAGCACCGCTCCTCTGGAGCTAATTTATTGATTATCAATCAGTATTATCCAAAACTCACGTTAAGTAGCAACTAAAAATTGATATAACTGCTTACTTAAAACTTTTTTAACTGGTTTTAAGCTAGAACCAACTAGACTTTCGGCTTCTACGACGAGTTGTTTTAATACCTAAAACGCCTAATAAACCTCTAGTTAATTCTCTAGCAACCGTTCGACCGATTTGACGAGTCGTTGTATTATTAACTATTTTTTCAAAGGTAGATTTTTCTGACCGTCTTCGACCTCTTGACCTAGATTTTTTCGCTTTTTCTTGCTGCTTTTTCAATTCTGCTTGATGCTCCTCTTTATGAAATTCCTCAATTTTTTCATTTAGTATTTCATAAGCACTTTCTCTATCAATCACTTCATTATACTTTTTGATCAATTTGGATTTGCCTAAAATGCCACTAATTTCCATTTCTGATAAGACATCCATCCGAGATTGTGGCGCTCTTAGCATCGTATGTGCCAATGGCGTTGGAATCCCTTTTTCATTCAATACCGTTACCAAAGCTTCTCCAATGCCTAGTTTTGTTAATAACTTTTCGACTTTATAATACTCCGTAAGTGGATAGTTTTGTGCGGCTAATTTAATCGCTTTTCTATCCTTTGCGGTGAACGCTCTTAAGGAATGCTGAATTTTTAGTCCCAATTGCCCTAATACTTCATCAGGCACATCCGTTGGATTTTGGGTCACAAAGAAAATCCCTACGCCTTTAGACCGAATTAATTTAATAATCGACTCAATCTGTTCCAATAAGGCATCAGATGCTTTCTTGAAAACTAAATGCGCTTCATCGATAAAAATAGCTAATTTCGGTTGCTCTATATCTCCTTCTTCGGGGAAAGTCGCATAAATTTCTGCTAATATTTGTAGCATAAACGTCGAAAACAATTTAGGTCTATCCTGTATATCGGTCAGTCGAATAATCGACACGATTCCTTTTCCATTTTCATCCAAGCGACATAAATCATCTACTTCAAAAGAACGCTCGCCAAAGAATTGTTCCGCCCCTTGCTGTTCCAATTCTATAATTTTTCGCATAATCGCACCGATAGAAGCCGAAGACATTCTACCATATAAATCTTGAAATTCCTCTTTGCCTTCATCCATCACAAAACTCAAGGTCTTTTTCATATCCTTTAAATCCAATAAAGGCAAACTCTTATCATCACAATACTTAAAAACAACGGAGACAATGCTACTTTGAGTAGCATTTAAGGCTAAGATTTTAGAAAATAAAACAGGGCCAAATTCAGAAACGGTCCCTCTTAATTTAGCACCAGGCTCGTCAGACAGTGATAAAAACTCAATCGGACTATTACCTGCCTTAAAAGGAATACCTATCGCTGCATGTCTTTCGTCAATTTTTGAATGTCCATCACTTGCCACCCCAATGCCACTTAAATCTCCTTTCACATCCATCAATAAAACAGGTACACTATTGGCAGATAATTGCTCTGCTATAATTTGTAAAGTTTTTGTTTTTCCAGAACCTGTTGCCCCTGCAATTAATCCATGTCGATTTAAGGTGCGTAAAGGTAATTTGACTAAGGAATTGGCTTGTGTTTCCCCATTGAGCATGGCTGCGCCTAAGGTGATAGATTTCCCTTTAAAAGTATAGCCTTTTTCGATGTCTTGTAAAAATTGTTCTTGACTCATTGCCTATTGATCGTTTTGTGTAGTTGTAGCTTAGTAGATTGACCGAGAACTCCCGGTTTGCTAAATCTAGCAGATTTAGTAAATCTTAATCTATTCCTACTTTAGATTTACTAAATTCTGAAAATTTAGCAAATCGCACATTAACCTTAAGGGGTACTGCCCAAAAATAATAGCTTTTCACAAAAATAGGGTCAAAAAGGGAAATTAAAAGGAAAATAGGAAAGATATTCTAATTTAAGAAAGTTTTCATCAGCAAAGAGCAAGATTATAGCAATAGGAAACCGTATACCGCATTCAACCATTCTTCTTATAATCAAACTTCTGTACTCGAATACCTCTTAATTGCAATTCATCTTTTAATAAATCGCCAATATATTCTAAGTAACCTCGGCTTTTGAATTTCTTTTTTACGACAAAGGAAGCAACTAGGAAAGTAAATAAAAATACGGAGAATAAACAGAAAGCAATAACGGTTAAGATTTCCATATCCAAAGTGGCAAATAAAATACCGACGCCTAACCATATTGGCGCACATGCTCCAATGGTCAAGTTCATTTTTTGCATTTGCCGAAATAATTGCATTTCACTCAACCATTGTCGGCGTAAATCTAATAAATGGTCTGTTGAATAATACGACGGATGCAATTCCACAAATTCTTGCAGTTCATTAGTAGCCTCTAGCTCTAAACGCTCTAAATAGTTTTCTAAGGACTCGTGTTTTTTATCCACAGTTTTGGCCTTGTAAGTGTCAATAGAATTTGGGTTTGCCTAGTCCCTACAAATTTAAAGGATAATGGGCGTAAATGCTAGTCAAACCATAAAGAAATGTCTTGAGTATACTAGAAATATTATACTTTTAAGGTTGTCTTTTCAGAATAGAGCGGAGCGTGTAGAGAAAAGAGATTTAAAAACTATATAGAATTGTTGATTTTTGTGATTCTACCGATACTAGATTCTCCATAACTTTAAAATTATTCCTTAATGGATACTTTCCAGATAGCTCCTGACGATAATTCTAGTCATGCCATTTTTATGCGCTTGGTGCTTATCCTATTTTTAGCATTGCTCGGTACTTTTGTGGCTGGCTTATTGGTCCAATTTTTAGGACAGGTAATGGGTATGGATTATATGGAAACGGTGCAAGGATTATCCGATAATGCAACAACCAGAGAAAAGAACTTCATCAAAACTGCTTTATGTATTAGTCATTTTTGCACCTTTATCATCCCTTCTTTGGCTTTCCTTTGGATGACTTATAAAAAAGATTGGCGACGCCCCATTAACTTGCAGCAAGCGCCAAAATTAATGCCTAGTCTGGTAGGTGCTGCTTTATTATTAATGGCTTTCCCTTTAGTCCAATTTATTTTTTCGCTGAATAAACAATTGCCGATTCCTCAATGGGCAATCGACCAAGAAAATCTTATTAATAATACTATTCAACAACTCCTTTTGGTCAATGCGCCTGCTGAATTAATCTTTAACCTATTTACGATTGCGGTATTACCTGCCATCGGTGAAGAATTATTGTTTCGAGGGATTGTCCAACAAAATATAGAAAAAGGGACTAAGAATCCACATATCGCTATTTGGCTGACCGCTTTGATTTTTAGTTTTATTCATTTTCAATTTCAAGGCTTTTTCCCTAGGGTCTTTTTAGGCGCAGGCTTAGGTTATTTATTTGTCTGGACTCGAAATTTGTGGATACCGATTATTGCGCATTTGGCTTATAATGGTGGGCAGATTTTATTGCAATATGGGCATCAGCAGGGTGTTTTGGGTATTGATTTGAATGAAGTGGAGACGGTGCCGATTTGGTTGGTGGGGATTAGTTTGGTGGGGACTTTTGGGTTGGGGTGGTATTTTTATTGGCGACGTAGTTTGGATATTCTTGGGTAAAACCAACTTTTTTTGGTAACGTGTAAGAATATGTTTAAAATTATTAGTGTTCTATCATTTTCTTAGGCATCAAGTGTCTGATTGCAAGGATTGTTTGCCCAGCCCGTATGACACGGTCGGGCGGGTCAAGCCATCAATACCAAAGAATATTTCAATATTCTTTAAAATTAACAGATAAAATTTTTAAACATACCCTTAAACTACCTCTTTTTTATTTTTTTAACTTCGTATATTTATTGTTTTAGGCCCACAATTTCAGGCAACTTTTTTTGATTTAAGTTATTAAAAGTCAATACTTTATAAACGTATATTTTTTCTTAAAATCTTATTTTCTCATCCACAATTCTTATTTTTTTCTTTTTTAAAAAAATAAAAATTAATTAATTTTACCATACTCCAATTTAATTTTCAATTTTAAACCACCTTCGGTGGGAATTGCAATTGAGGTTGAACCAGCCCGACTGCGTCATGCGTGCGGGTTTGAGGTTGAAGTTAAAAATTGTCGACATTTTAAAATATCGACAATTTGTTGGTTTTAAAATTTACGTAAGAACCTAATTGCGTTTTTTAACAAAAACTAAATAAGACTTAAACCATATTTAATTACATCAAAATTTTAAAATGACAGTACAATTAGAATACCTGAATTTACCTAAGTCTATTCCTTATGAGGAAATCGCAAATGTAATCATGGCGAAAGTTTCGAATTGTGATGGTAGGACATTTAGGGATTTTGCGTTTAAAACCAGTAAAAATAATGAAGCTCGGGGGACGCATAATGTCAAAGTTTATTTTGAAGGAAGCAAGTTAAACCATTTTGATGTCCAGCAAGCAATGAACTATGCATGGAGTGATGGGTCCAAGTCGCATTACGTCAGAATCCCTCATTAATAGAGAACAGGAGTCTTAATTACTGATTCCGACTTATGCGCTCTTTCTCAAAGTAGGAGGAAGCGGAATGCTAGCAGTTCAAAAACTTAAGTCTTCATACATGCATTTTAAATCATATATGTATTTAAGGGACGAGGAAAATAATAACCTACCAGCCTGATGGATTCTTTTTCCATTTAGCTGCATTAAAATTTTTCAACGTAGCAAAGGCTATGCTGAAAAATTTTAATGCAGCTAAAAGAAAAAATAACCTCATCATTTCTGGTAGGTTATTTATTGCCTCGTCCCTAACTTGGTTTAATTGATTTATGGGGTAAAATGTATGGTTCTTTGATGGAAATGACTAAATCGAAAATCTAGTTCATCATTCCAATAATTCCCGATTAATGAATCCATTCCTTTAGCTACTTCCTCACATTTTTTATAATTACAAAGGTCTGCTTCAATAACTCGAACATTTTCTGGAAAATCTATATGACTCGCTTTGAGGTCAACGACTGTAATAGCTTATTCCCCCGCATGTTTACGGACAAAGTGGGCTCCAATTTTACCTGCGCCACCTGTTATCAATATTTTTTTCATTTTAATCAATCAATTTATTATGCTCTATTATTTGAATCGAATGCTCTAATTACCTGATATTTTTATTCTCAAAAATAATGAAAAAATATACACTAATATTTCACTCACCCCACCTCCTTCATCAACCGCTGCCGATCCACCAAATAAATCAAGACCAAAGCAATAAAGGGAATCCCAAGCGTCTTATAAATATCCACAATTCCAACACTCAAATAATCATAAACAAGATTTGCCAAAGCAAATGCCATAAAAATCTTAGCTACTTTCTGCCAATCTATATTGTCCATATTAAATAATTGCTGTTGCTTTAAATTCAGCTATTTCTTTAGCGGAATAGCCCAATTCACTATAAATCTCTTCATTATGTTCGCCCAATAAAGGCGCTCGTCGTAATTTTTCCAAAGGCGTTTTTGATAATTTAAAAGGCGCATTCGTCACCAAAGGGTCTTTGACTGCCCCAGGAAAAGGCAAAGGATTTAGGTGATTAATGGATTGCACCATCGGATTATCCAAAGCTCCTTGAAAAGATAAAACTGGGCCTGCTGGTAATTTGGCTTCTTTTAAATCCGCTAATGCTTCGGCAGTCGTTCTCACTAAACACCATTTGCTCATTGCTGCACATAAAATATCATTATTATCGCCTCTAGCCATATCGTCTTTAAAGCGTTCATCGGTTAACCATTCTGGCTTACCAATTAATCGAATCCAACGTTTATACATATATGGACCGACTACTGACATCACAATATGTCCGTCTTTGGTTTTAAACAAATCTGCGGGCCCTGCCAATTGCCCTCGATTGCCTTTTGGTGGGCGATTAATATTTGTAGCCGCTTGCTCTAATAACATGGAATTATTCAAAGTCAAAGCCGTACTTAGCAAAGAAGTCTCTACAATTTGTCCTTCTCCACTTCTTTCTTTGTGCATGATTGCTGCTAAAGTACCTAAAGCAGCAGCCAAAGCTGTCGAAAAATCCACAAAATTCACGGTACATCGAATCGGTTGGTCTGGAAAACCTGAATAATAATTGCCACCTGTAATCGCTTGTGCCATGCCGTCAAAACCAATGTAATTGGCATAAGGGCCTGTGTTCCCAAAAGCGGTATTGGCTACTAGAATAATGTCTTTATTGATAGCGGTTAAACTATCGTAATCCAATTCCAAATATTGCAAGGTTTTGGGGGGCAAATTGGCAATGACTATATCCGCCGTCGCAATCAGTTTTTTAGCAATGGCTTTTCCTGCTGGTTTGGCAATATCTAAAGTAATGCCTTTTTTATGAGCATTCATTTGTAAGTACATTGCCCCATCTCCTTGTTCTGTTACAGGTGCTAGAAAACGGTCTTCGCTACCGCCTGGTCGTTCAATCCGAATTACTTCTGCGCCCATTTGTCCGAGTAAAGAAGCACAATAGGGTGCGGCGATGTATCGACCAAAATCTAATACTTTATAGCCTTTTAAGAGTTGTTGCATTTCTTGTTTTTGATGAATTTCGTCTTGTCATAAATTGATAATATACTCCAAACGGGGTAAAAAAGTGATTTTAAAATTGATGATTTGTATACGTCTAGCTTTTGCTGGGAGCAAAAAATATTAGTTTTTCCCTTATGTTTGTCCTTGTCGCAGGGCAACCACAAGGGATTGCCCGTACAGTTCCCGGATCACAAACTTATCCCGTGCAACGTATAACTGTAGAATTAGGAAAAAGGCTAAAGTTAAATAATATTGGCGGTTTTTAATTGATTTTCAATCCAATTTAGTTCTTCGGAAGAAAAAGAAGGTATAGGCGGGGTTTTAGTATAATCAATTGAATTCCGATAATAGCTTCTTTGATAAACTAACTCAATAGCAGTTCTCAAATCTAATGGAATTGCTTCATCCATTGGTAGTAAAGGAACAGGTACAACTGGCAATAAATCGGCTAAATTAAAACTCCAAACCGCTGTTTCTCCACCTCCTTTAACTAACTGAACACAATAATCAGAAGCGCTAATTAAGGAATGTTTAAAAGGGCGGATACCTCTCCTCAATAAATCAATTTCTAATAAATGTATCCCCGATTGATATAATTGCTGTCGCTTTTTTCGATAAGGGATTAACCCAGGGTTTCTTTTGTTAACGGGTGAAAGAATCTCAATTACCGTAATTAACCTATTCTTTTCGACATCTCTAATTTCTATTTGCGGTTTTCGAACGGTCACCGTAGTTAACTTAGGAATGGTTACCGAAGCAGGAGTAATTGTTGGCTTTTCAGCGGAAGCAGCTGCGTAAGCTGTGGTAGGTTCTGATATTTTAGTTTGTAAAATGGCTACATCTGGATAAATAATTCCTAATTCTGAACTCGTAGCATCATCCTCTATGGTATACGTCTCTACACTTGCAAAATATTTTGGGCTGATTAAAGGGGTAATCAATTCACTAAATATTGTCATCAATTTATGGTGAACATCTGGCCATTTAGCGCCTTCTAAAAAAGGATCCATGCCTGGGAAAGGAATATTCATAATTATGGTTTTCTTGTTGACAATTAGTTCTTATTCTTTCAAAATTAATCAATTTTAGTTAATTTTTTACCTTAACTTGATGGCTCAAACTTGAATACTATTTTTTATGAAAAAATTATCAGGTCTTATTTTTTGTTGTCTGTTTAGTCAATTGCTTGTAGCACAAATTACAACGGTCAATAGTTCGCAAAGCTATCATCAGTTAAAAACACAACTAACTACTCTATCCATTGATTTGAATTTTTCTGAACAAATCCAGCAATACACTATTCAAGAAAGTCGCAAACATGCAGTTAATTTGATGCAACAAGAACAGCAACAAATGCCTGCCGCCTATGCCTATAAAGACTTGGCTTTTTTCTGTAAAATAGAAGTAAAATTAGAAAAAGCAGTTAAATTACCCGTCAAATTTCGCTTGGGAAGTGTGGATTATGTAGATTATTTAGAAGGGAAGCGGGTAAGTTATTAGTTCTCCTTTGGGATTTTAGCATTTTTTCATCGGACGACGCAGTCACCCGTCGAGCAAATACTTCCAGTCAGATGACTAGTGTCGTCCGATTATAGACAGTAACCCCAAAGCCTCAAAGTCGAGTACTGAAATTATTTGTACATCAATCAATCCCTTCGCTGTTAGCCATTAACCTTTCACCTAATAAAGTCTAATCTTCCCAAAATTCAAATATTTCATTTTCATTTTTACCATTCGAGTAGTTTTCTCCTTACCTTTGCCCTATCAGGTAAAACCTTTCTTGTTTTGTAAGCGTAAATTATAGGTCAAGCGGTACTGATAATAAAACTCCGCAAAATGATTAACATCATTTTTTAATCTATTAAAAGTATAGTATGAAAGATAAAATGAACCTTCGTTTCGGCATTATTTCTACCATTGTCTTAGTTGCCGCTTTAAGTCGTTTGGCAATGACAGAATTACCTAACGTTTCACCACTTGGCGCCATGGCATTATTTGGTGGTGCTTATTTCTCTAAGCGATATTTGGCGGTACTGATTCCATTATTAGCTTTATGGATAAGTGATGTCGCTTTAAACAATACGATTTATGCCGCTTATTATGAAGGCTTTTCTTGGTTTGGTGTACCTGTTGTTTATTTGAGTATTATTGTGATTGCTTTGATGGGTACTAAATTATTAAAGCAAATAAAAGTTAAAAATTTATTGATAGCTAGTTTATTAACTTCTTTAGTTTTCTTTTTGATTACGAATTTAGGAAGTTGGTGGGCGATTCCTGCTTATTCAAAAGATTTGGTAGGTATCATTGCAGCTTACACGGCTGGATTACCTTTCTTTTTAAGTACGATTCTTAGTAACTTATTCTTTACTGCCGTTTTATTTGGTGGCTATGAATTGGTGAAGCGACAAAATCCTGCTTTTGCATAGACGAGTTGCGGGTTACGAGTTGCGAGTTTAACCCGCAACTCGTAACCCGCAACTCGAATTACTCTCCATAAGAAATCCGATAAATCACATCCGCAAAATCATCGGATACGAGAATAGAACCATCTGGCATTGGTTCAATATCCACAGGTCTTCCCCAAGCTTCTCCATCTTCATCCAACCAGCCACTCGCAAATATTTCTTTGGTCGTCGCTCCTCCATCTACATTTACCATAGACAATTGATAGCCAACGGGGGAACTTCGATTCCAGGAACCATGTTCTGCTATGATAAGTCGATTTTTATAGCTTGCTGGAAATTGATTACCTGTATAAAAACGTAATCCTAGAGGTGCAGTATGTGCGCCCATCTTCACATTAGGTGGGGTAAATTCATCACAAGTATGATTCCCTGCCAATTTATCATCTGGTGTATCTCCTTGATGACAATATGGATACCCAAAGTGCATCCCATCTTTAGGCGCATGATTCAATTCACAAGCAGGCAAATCATCGCCAAACCAATCTCTACCATTGTCGGTAAACCATAATTCTTTGGTGTCTGGATGCCACGTAAACCCTACGGTATTCCGAATTCCTTTATGCACAATTTCTCGATTTTTACCATCTGCGTCAATTCGAGTAATCGTATTAAAAATTTCGTCTTCTGATTCACAAATATTACAAGGCGCGCCTACTGGGACGTATAATTTTCCGTCTGGTCCAAATTCAATATATTTCCATCCATGATGCTTTTTAGAAGGGTAAGTATCATTAATCACTACTGGTTCTGGTGGATTGGCGAGGTTATCTTCAATATTATCGTAGCGCAAAATTCGATTATACTCTGCCACATACAAGGCGCCGTCTCTAAAAGCAACACCATTCGGCATTTCTAATTTTTTATCAATCAAAAATTGTTCATCTGCTTTATTATCGCCATCGTTATCCCTTAGTGCATAAACCTTTCCCTCTCCTCTAGTACCGACAAAAATAATTCCCTTTGGCGACCGCACCATTGTCCGAGCATTCTTTACATTTTCTGCAAAAATGTCAATTTTAAACCCATCAGGTAAGGTTATATTATCGAGTTCAACGGTTGGCTTACTTTTCGTTCCTTTTATAATAAAGCTCGTTAAAAAGATAACGGCTAACAAGATTCCAATGGATAACAGTTTAGATTTCATGTCGCTTATTTTTTTTGTAAGGTAATGAGATGATGAGTTAATGAGGTTTATATTGGCTTCTATTTCCTTTTTCGTCGATAACAGTCTTGCACGATCTGATTTAAAAACACTTTAGATGCAATATGTTCTAATTCCATCGGTTTCGGTAAATCTCCAAATAAGGAAAACCCACCACCTAATAATATAGGAATGGTTGTTATTCTTAGTTCATCAATCAAATCTGCTTTTAGGAAATCTTGAATCGTTCTGCCACCATCAATATATAATTTAAAATATCCTTCTTTGTGAATCTTATTTAGAATTTTATGCGGCGTTCCATTAGTCAAACTTACTTTTTTATTCAATTCTTCAGGAACTTCCTTTAGAGTATTACTTAACACAAATACGTGCTTATGGTAGGGCCATTCTATGCCAAAACCAAGTACCGTCTCGAAGGTAGTTCGCCCCATAACAATTGCATCTATTTCTTCCATTAAAGCAGTATAGCCCATATCATTATTGGTTGGATTGGGGATAGCATGCAACCAGTCTAATTCCCCGTTTTTTCCAGCAATATATCCATCTAAACTTTTTGCGATAAAAACAATGTTCTTTTTCATTTATTATACTTTATTAGGCAAAGGGCGAAGGGTTCTTACTCACTCATTAGCTCATTTGTCTCATTAACCCCCAAGTGCTTTTTCTTACAATTCAAGAAATGGGTACTAGATAATTTCATTTAGTTAAGGTTTGTCATCATTCGAATCGTGACTTGGAAATTCATTTCCAAGAAAGCAATTCTAGGTATATTTTTATTGGAAATGAATTTCCAAGTTACGTTAACCAAATGAAATCATTTAGAATCAAAAAATGATTACCTTCGTCCTAATTAAGTAACGGCAAAACAATAACTTGAACATCTAGGACGGCTTCTTTTGCTCCTATTTTTACTTTAAAATCAGTCATAGTATCAACAATATTCCTTCTTTTAAAGAAAAACTAGAACCAAAATAACCTCGTCCAGATGACCAACTTATTATTTCGTCGTTACTAAAAGCTAAATTACCAAAAATATGTTTGCTAGATTGTTTCTTTTTATATTTTTTATCGGCATTTTGACGGTTGCCTGCAATAATCAAGCGGCATTAAAGGAGGCGACCACTGTTTCGACAACTATTAAAAACAGCTATGCTCCTGATAAAAGGGTGGCGCTATGGAATATTAATTTAAGTCCATCTGGAAAAAAAGTTATGCTGAAAGGGCGAACCAATTTACCTGCCGCCAAAGCTGATTTCTTTCAACAATTAGCTGCTAAAAATATAACTATTATTGACAGTATTGAGGTCTTTCCTACTAAAACATTAGGTGCAAAAACCTTTGGTATTGTCAATGTTTCGGTCTGTAATATTCGCTCCAAAAATGGACACTCGCAGGAATTAGCCACGCAATCTTTGTTAGGTACGCCTATCAAAGTATTAGATCAAAAAGACAATTGGTTCTTGATTCAAACACCTGACAAATACATTGCTTGGCTAGATCATGGTGGTTTTGTCCAAGTCGATGAAGCTACTTATAAAGAATGGATTAGTGCGCCAAAAGTTATCTACATCAATGATTTTGGTTTTAGTTACGAAACGCCTAGTCTGCAAGCACAAAAAATTACGGATCTGGTCGCAGGTAACATTTTAAAATCTATTGGTCAAGAAAATGGATTTATTCAAGTAGGGTATCCAGATGGTCGAACGGCCTTTGTTCCAGCAGATGCGGTGGTTAATTATGATACTTGGCTCGCTTCTAGAGCACCAGATGCGACGAATATTTTAGCGACTGCCCAAGAATATTTGGGCCGGCCTTATTTATGGGGTGGCACTTCGGGTAAGGGTATGGATTGTAGTGGTTTTACGAAAACAGTATTTTATCTGAATGGGATTCAACTAGCCAGAGATGCTTCTCAGCAAGTTCATACAGGGAATCTAATCGAAACCGATGAAACGCTAAAAAATTTGGTGCCTGGTGATTTATTATTTTTTGGTCGAAAAACGACTGATGACAAAAAGGAACGTATTACGCATGTCGGTATCTATATGGGTAAAGGAGAAATGATTCATGCCTCTGGAGATGCTGGTGTTAAAATTGAAAGCTTGATTCCAGGCGCTGCTAATTTTAATCAAAAACGCTTGGATTCTTTTGTAAAGGCTAAACGGATGGTTACTTCTTTGGGTCGAAATGGAGTTGATTTATTGGCGGAGTTGCCTGCTTATAATCCGTCGGAGTTGTAAGTCGTCAATGGTATAGTTGCAAATCGTAAATCATAAATTTTAAATCATACATCGTACATTGCGATGTATGATGTAAGATTTTACCCTAACCTCAAATCACCCGCTTCCATCCCTGATGAATAGCGCCATTAATCGTATCTCGTCTAGCGCCCGTTACCGTTTTCAAAACATTCGGCACATTCTCTACACGCATCACCCCCATCCAAGCCATTAATACGGCCTCTTTGAATTGAATAATGTCTGGATTTGGGATCACCACTTCTATGTTGGCAACTTCACTACATTTTGCTTGTAGTCGTTCCATCAAATAAACATTAAATGCACCGCCGCCTGTTGCTAATAAAGAAAATTTTTCTTTTTGCACATTTTCTTTCCGAATCACTTGTTTAATCGCAAAGGCGATTTGGTGCGCAATATGCTCTATCAACGTACATAGTTGATTAGGGATCAACTTTTTATCATCCTCTAATTGACTTAATATAGCAGTCTTACTCCATTCGTTATCTAATGATTTAGGATAAGATTTCCAATAAAAATCCGCTCGATTGATTACCTTTAATAAGTCTAGTAGGACTTCGCCAGAAGCTGCAATTTGCCCACCTTCATCATATTCTAAATTTACTTGATTGGCTAGAAAATTTAATAACTGATTGGCAGGACAAATATCAAAGGCCAATACTTTATTGAATAAAACTGCTGTAATATTGGCAATACCGCCAAGGTTTAAATAAAAATCATGTCCTCGTAATAAATATTTATCTACGATTGGTGCAACGGGAGCGCCTTCTCCATCAATGGCAATATCTTGATTTCTAAAATTAGCAATAACGGGGTACCCTGTAATAGCTGCCATTGCTGCCCCATCTCCAATTTGTAGCGTCATCCGACCTTGCGGGTCATGAAAGATAGTGTGTCCATGAGACGCAATAAAATGGGGTTCGATTTTATACCGTTCGATAAAATCAGCTACCATAGCTCCTAAATAATGACCGAGATAAGTATGGGTTTTGGCGAGAATGAGCGCATTTTGGTGGGGTAATTCCTTTAATCTAGCTTGCCAGGCTTCGGAGAAAGCAATGGTCTCTGCCTCTAGAATTTTCCAATCATGCACGACTAATTGGTCCGTTGCATTTTTTTCCACCTCAAAAGCACAATAAGCTACATCTAATCCATCTAAGGAACTTCCCGACATTAGGCCGATGGCTTTATAGGTTTTTCTGGACACAGGTAAGGGTTTATTATTTTCTGAGTTGCGGGTTACGAGATGCGAGTTCAAAAACGAGTAGAATTTGAGCTTAAAATATTCTATTGATTGCTCAATATTCTAATTAAATTCTTATACACCCCGCAACACGCAACTCGTAACCCGAATCAGTTATCTAAAATTTATTTCTTCAATTTCTCCGTATACTCTACTACTGCTTTAATCTTTGCCTCACTCAATAAGCCTTTAAAAGGGGTCATGGTATTTCTTCCATTAGTAACTACCGCTATTTTCTCATCTACCGTCAACTTTGACTCTGTTAAGTTGAATGCCCCACTTGCGCCCATATCGCCATATACTCCATGGCAGGTAACGCAGTATTGCTTATAAACCTTTTCGCCATCTACTTTTTTCTTTTTCTTGGCAGCCGCTTTCTTTGTGGTCTTTTGTTCTTTAGGAGATTCACCTCCACAGGCAAAAACAGTAAAAGCTAAAACGGCAATAAATGCTAAAAATCTCATTTTCAGTTATTTATAATTATTAATATTAGGAAGTAGGGAAAATAAACTACCCAAAATAAATCAGTCCATGTTACTTTAGAACTTAGGTAGAAAAGTGACTAGTGATTGGATTAAACATTGAGTCTCAATGGCTAATCCAATCACTAATAACCAGTTACCAATCACTTTTACTAAAAGGTATTTTATGGCAAAATCATCAACTACAGGTAGATTTAATTTTTCCAGTTCCCTTACTATAATTCCTTTATAGTAGTTGCGAAAGTACAACAAACTGGATTGATTCCCACAAAACGGGCATTAATTTTTTTGTTAAAAAGAGAATGGGAGAAATGGCTTATTCGGTAAGTCGAAATGAGTAGATGTGCTTAATAAGCATCAGAAATATTTCGATTAGGGAAAGCCTTTTGATTATGATGTCTTTGCTGCTGAACTTTAAGGTCATTATAAGCATTCGTTGTATCTAAAATCTGCCACTCAATGACTTCTTTCTTATTTTTATAAACTAGATTAAAAATATAATCATAATATCCTGGCAAAAAAGAATGCTTCGTTTCTATACCACTAAAAGTAATTCTACCGTCCAGCCGAAGGTGGTTAAATAAATCATCAAAAACACTTTCGAGGAAAGGAAAATAAGGAATGATATTTCTATTCCTTAAATTATCGGTCGCAAACAAACTATCACAGCTATGCAATAGCACTGCATGTTTATTGATTAATAAAATTTGTTTGGTTAGTATCATTTTGAGCGCTCAGTTATTACTTGATTGGGGTTATTATTTCACTAAGTAAGCTACTTTACTACAAATAACAAAAAATATTATAATTAGTTAAATTAATATGAATCTAATTTGATGCCAAAACTAAATTAGTGCATTCATTTAAAGTGTCAAGGCTAACGCAAATGCGTTTGGTCGTAAAAATTACAAGTCTTTGACAGATTACCCTAAATTGTTACGATGTTGCCCTGTTGTCGATAAAACATGGCAACAACGGAACATGGAAATTTTAAATAGTAGTCGTCAATTATTCATAAACCAAACCACTAATGCCTACTTAATATGAATCTCCTTTTTTTGCGGCAAGCCCTATGCTAATCAACAAAATTGGCTGCTAAATCAAGGAATAACTGTTCTACATTATGACCTGACTTCGCACTAGTTATGACATCTATGGTTGCATTTACCTCTGCCTTAATTGCAGCTAATTTAGCCCTATCCTCTATTAAATCTTCTTTATTTCCCACCACTTTTAGAATAGCATCTGGTAAAATCCCATCTAATATATTCAAATCGACTTCTATATTTTTATAGGTGGAAGGTCTAGTTAAATCAAAGACATAAATAACGGCACTCGCTCCCAAAAAGAAAGATTTTGGCACTTTGTCTTGTTTCACCTCTCCTGCAATATCCCACAATAAAATAGAGACTTCTTCCCCTCTTATTTCCACTACTTTTTTATCCACTTTTACGCCGATAGTGGTAATGTATTTTTCACTAAATGAATTTTTGATAAATCGTCGAAATAGGGAGGTTTTACCTACACCAAAACTTCCTGTCAGAATTACTTTTCTGCTAATCATTAGATTGTTAAATTTCGTTGAACTGTTGATGAAACCATCAACAATTACTTGTCATAAGTGGTTAAATATATGTTTTGTCGAACTGCTATTTCTATTGTAGATTAAAGAAGAGAGACCTTTTCATTGAGCGATTAATGATTTGATTTATAAATAATTGACAACTAATATTTAAAGTTGTGTTGTTGCCATGTTTTATTAACAACAAGGCTACACCGTAACATCGCAACAATAAATATGGATTAACATGTCAAAGATTTCTAAATTGTACCATTAGCATATAATCTTACGAATTTAGGCAAAATAATGGATTTTCACCTCCAATTTCCAGCTATTCTTCTATTCTTTTCCATACAAACTATTCCGGCACAATAATTTCTTTCCTGATAAATCCATCTAATAAGGCATTTGATACCTTTTTAAAAATTGGATTATCTGGCTCGGCTGGTAATGTATTTAAATGTTCTTCCGCAAAGGTTAATAATTCATTGGCTAAATTTTCTCGCTCCGTCGAAGACATACTACCACTAATCGCTATTGCGACATAATACGAATAAAAATTCTGTAATAAAATCTTGTACGTTCCATACTGAATCATTTCTAAATCCTCTCGCTCTCGTTTGAAGGCATCTTCCACAAAAGATTTAATAGCGGTCAACATGCCCGCAATCACATCTTGATCAATCGTATTTTCCGTAGAAGCACTACCAAATAACAAGCCTGAATTTCGCTGAATTACATAAATTTCTTCAATTTGGTAATCTTTTAAATCATGAATCACTTGGTCACTTACCTTAATTCCAAAAAGGGAATTCTTTATTCGCCATAAAATCCCCTTGCTAAAAAAAGTCTTCTTAATACTTTCATCAATGCTATCTTTCAGCATTTGGATCTGATGATTCACATATTTTTTGATCATTTTACCCATTACTGGATAAATCACATCTAAAATTTCCTCTTGCGAAGCTTTCAATTTAACCTCTATCATCTTATCCACCGTCGCTTTAAATTCTTTTGGAAAGGCTTCTTTAAAGAATTGCATTCTTTCCTCAATAATCGGTCGAATTTTTTCAGATAAAAGCGCAGGGTCGTCAATCGTCTCTTGGAGGCGTTCAATTGCTACCCGATCATCTTTCAAAAGTATATTTTGAAGTTGATGCAGCAATGCTTCATCTTGTTGATTGTGTGAAGTTGCGACCATTATATTATAAAGGTGTAGAGGTTAAAAGGCGTAAAGGTATAGAGGTTGAAAGATTTAGAGGAAAGTCCTCTATACCTATGTACCTTCTCTTTATCCTAATAAACGTTTACTCATCTCGGCAAATAATTGACCCATTTTCTGTCTATCATCCCCAGTTATCTTATCTACTTTCTGGTGTAAATCCTCAATATTACCAATCAAAAGGCGTTCTAATTTATCAAAACGTTCCGAAATATCATTTTGCAATTCTTGCAACCGAACTTCTGTCTGCTTTTCCAACCCATTCAATTTTTCATTCAAAGCCGCTTCTAAGGCATGCATATTTTCTTGAACCGTTTCAAAACGACCATCATATTCTTGCATTTGTTGCCCCATCAGAATATTACGAATCGTAGTAATTTCTCCAGGGTTAATGGTATTATTCTGTTCTTTATTCGCCATGATTAATTCGTGCTAATAAAAAATAAGTACTTACTTTTAAGTTTTATAGGTAGCTACTTATATTTTATGATTACTTAATTTTGGATAATAACTAGTATCGGGCAAGTTATAAATTAAAAACAATAATAACAATAAATTCTAGTTGTTATCAAACTTAAAATACTGATAATGAAGGTTCTATTATATACAACCACTTATCCTCCTCGATTACAGTATGTTTGCCAACAAATATTTGAACATTGGTTAGGTTTGCAAATTGATTGGACAAAAAACATCGAACAATACAAGAATCATATTGGCTTTAAGCTCAATTATGGTGATGAACCGCTAGTGGTTAATGATTTTCTGCTCCCTAAAAGTACGTTATTATTTGAAAATAGCTTAAAAAAATACCCGCTCTTTCCTCTTTGGTATAACAAAATCCCTGCCCTTTTCGCTGTGTCCGTCCCCAATGCAAGGTTTCCTTTTGACTTATTGGCTACCATCTTCTTTCATTTAAGTCGATATGAAGAGCACCTTCCCTATCAAGCAGATGCACATGGTCGTTTTCCTGCTTCTGAAAGCTGGGCTTACCAGAATAATTGTTTGCAAATACCTATCGTTGATTTATTGGTCGTTGAATTAAAAAAAGCATTGATAAAAAAATTCCCAACTATCGTTTTTAAGCCCCAACGATTCCAATTTTCACCGACTTATGATATAGATATGGCTTGGGCTTTTCAGCATAAAGGTTGGAAACGGGCGATTGGTGGTTATTTTAATGATATAAAAAAAGGGCAATTAACTTCTTTAAAAAGTAGATTTAAAACCCATTTTCTTTTTCGAAAAGACCCTTTTCAAGTTTTTGATTGGTTAGATGGACTTCATCGAAAATTTAACTTAGCCCCTACTTATTTTTTTCTAATGGGCGATTATGGCCCATATGATAAAAATAATTTAGTAACGGCTAAACCTTTTCAAGCTTTAATTAAGACCATTGCCAATTTATATAAAATAGGCATTCATCCTTCTTATCAAGCTGCTGGTCATCCATTAGTTATGGAAAAAGAAAAAGAACGGTTGGCACAAATTACCCAACAAACAATTCAAAGAAGTAGACAACATTACCTAAAATTAAATCTACCTCAAACGTATCGACAATTAATTCAAGCAGGTATTCAAGCGGATTATTCGATGGGCTATGCGATGGATATTGGATTTAGAGCAGGTACTTCTCTCCCCTTTTACTGGTATGATTTAACAGCAGAAACGAGTACTGAGTTATTACTTAACCCTTTCCAAGTGATGGAAGTTACGTTAAAAGAATACTTAAAACTAAGCCCTGAAGAAGCGACATTAGCTATTCAAGAACTCATCCAAAATATCAAATCGGTCAATGGTATTTTCTGTAGTTTATGGCATAATAGTTCTTTTTCAGAACTGGAAAGTTGGAACGAATGGAAAAATGTTTACGTTGATATGTTGGAAAGTATTTCTTAAGTTTAACCATTTTACTTACTTTTGTCCACTAAAATTATCAAAAACAATAAATATTCAATCGTTTCAAATATGATTAATCTAATACTTTTTGGCCCTCCTGGCTCTGGAAAAGGAACACAAGCTGCCAAATTATTGAAGAAATATAAATTAATCCACATTTCAACTGGGGATTTATTTCGCTTCAATTTGAAAAATAATACGCCGCTTGGTTTAGAGGCTAAAAAATATATTGATAAAGGAGATTTAGTGCCAGATAGTGTAACGATTAATATGTTGACCGAAAAAGTCAATGAGCATCCTGATGCGAAAGGCTTTATTTTTGATGGTTTTCCTAGAAATGTGCATCAGTCCGAAGCTTTGGATGCTTTATTAACTAGTAAAGGATCAGCAGTTTCTGCCTTAATTGCCTTAGATGTAGACGATGAAGAATTAGTCAAGCGATTATTAGAAAGAGGTAAGACTTCTGGTAGAAAAGATGATTCTGATGAATCTATTATCAGAAATCGACTTAAAGTTTACTATAGCGAAACAACCCCTGTTTATGATTATTATGAAAAAGCAGGTAAATCTGTGAAGGTTAATGGTGTCGGTACACTATTGGCTGTGTTTAGACGACTTTGTAAAATAATGAATAAATATTAACGGTAATCGTTGTACAGCCAATAGTACAAGATTAGCTTTAATTTTTGTTAAAATAATAATCCGTGTTCTTTCAAAATCTATGGTACTTTTTTATACCATGGATAAGTGAAAGGACACGGATTTTTTATATTTCTTGCAGCTATGAAACCTCTTCTTCACAATACCTGTTTCCTATTTTTTGTAGGATTATTTTTTAGTATTTCAGCGTGTAGCCCCAAATTAATCACCAAAAAAGAACAGAAAAACCTCCATCAGCAAATTGCCAACTCCCCTATTTTCAATCAAGGTTTTACTGGCTTCCAAATATATGACCCAAATTCCAAAACGGTCTTATACGAACAATTTGCCGATAAATATTTTACGCCTGCTTCTAATACTAAAATCTTCACTTTTTATACGGCTGCTAAAATTTTAGGCGATTCTATTCCTGCAATTAAATATCGAATTCAAGGCGATTCACTTATTTTTTGGGGAACAGGTGACCCTTCGCTTTTTAATCCATTATTACCTACTAATCGTAATGTCATTGACTTTTTAAATAGTCGAACAGAGCAATTATTTTACTGTCCTGATAATTTTATGGATGCTCGCTATGGTGCAGGTTGGATGTGGGATGATTACCCCTATTATTTTCAGCCCGAATTGGCAGGTTTACCAATTCATGGAAATTTTATTCAAATCAAAGGCGCTAAAAAAAGTAGCAATTTTAATATAACCCCTATTTATTTTACGACAAAAATTAAAGGTAATCCCGATGCAGGTGGATCTACCGCTCGTTTTTATAGGCAAGAAAAACAGAACTTGATTGACTATAACCAACGCCCCATTGGTCAACAAGATTTAGATAAAAAATTGCCTTTCATTTATTCGGATTCATTGGCGATACAAATACTACAAGATTCGCTTAATCGGCCTGTCCAATTACTGCCTGACTTTGGCCCTTCTACTACCGATCATTCCATTATTTATAGTATTCCCACCGATAGTATCTTGCAACGCATGATGCAAGTGAGCGATAATTTTTTAGCGGAACAATTGATGCTATTGGCATCAAATGCCATTTTTGATACGATGAATGTTGCCAAAGGTATCCAATTTGCTAAAGATGCTTTATTGAAGGACTCCCCTGATCACTTAGGTTGGTATGATGGTTCTGGGTTAACTCGCTATAATCAGTTTACCCCTCGTTCAATGGTCTATGTTTTAGAAAAAATTTATCAAGAATTGCCTAAGGAACGATGGCAGGCTATTTTTCCTGTAGGCGGTGTTTCTGGTACGATCAAAAATCATTTTAGTAGTGCGACCGAACCTTATATTTATGCTAAAACGGGCTCAATGCGGAATGTCCGTTGTTTGAGTGGTTTTATCTATACTCGAAGTGGTCAGCTTTTGATTTTTAGTTTTATGAACAATCATATTCCAAGTAGTTCTCGACCTTGGACGGAGGAAATGGAACGGGTTTTGGCTTGGGTTTATGAGGCTTTGTGAAGACTTTTTTTGACGCTGATCTCGCTGATTATTATAATTTTTTATGTTTTAAAAAATCAGGTAAAATTGACATTACAAGTTACTAACATACCTTATATCATATCCCTGTTCCTTCAATAATCTGTGGTAGTGATTTATACCACGGATTATTGAAGGAACACGAATATTTATCATTTTTCATCTGACGACCTAAGGCTGAACGCTACCGTCTTCACTCGTTTACTAACTACCCCATTTTTCACGGATTCTAATACCATTCCTTGCGCAATTGACCACTCAAATACTTCTTGCATGTTTCGGATGACGCCTGCAGGTACTTTGGACGTCCGAAAACGAGCCAATAAAGTTGCTTGGTCAGTTTGTAAAAATAAAGGGGCTAATACTTCTTGCAAAGCTGTTCGATGCACCACTCTTTTTGCATTTGTCACAAATCGTTCGTCTTCACCTAATTCACCTGCGTTCAAGCAATTACATAATTCGACAAATTGCTTTTCTGTTCCTATCGCTAGGATTATTTCTTTGTTATCTTTTGTCTTAAAAATTTCCCCGTATGGAGCAATATTGGGATGTTGCGTGCCCATTTTTTGTGGGATATACCCTTCATTCAACCAATTGGATGCTTGATTAGCTAATGAAGCTATGGCTGCCTCTGCTAAAGAAACGGTAATAAAATCGCCTTTCCCTGTTTCGTCCCTTTGCCATAAAGCAATCAAAATCGCTTCTTTTAATTGATGGGCGGCCAATAAATCTATTAGAGCAACTGGCATTTTTACAGATGGTTGATTGGGTGCGCCATTCATATATAAAAAGCCTGTTTCGGCTTGTAGTAACACATCAAATCCAGGGCTAGGATTATCTTCTCCATAAGCGGTTAGATTAGCGTAAATCAACCTTGGATTTAAAGCACTTAAACTTTCATAATCCATTCCTAAGGGTTTGGCAGAACCCATTTTAAAATTGGCAATGACAACATCTGCTGTCTGGATATAGTCCATCGCTAGTTGATGATCTTCGGCTGCTTTTAAATCTAAGAAAATACATTCCTTTCCCCAATTTACACTATGGAAATAGGCAGACGCTGGTTTTAATTTATCCTCTTTGGGCAATCGCCATTTTCGAGTGACATCACCACCCGTTTTTTTGTTCTCTATTTTGATAATAGTTGCGCCTAATTCTGCAAAAAATTGACCTACGGCTGGACCTGCTAAGACACTTGCTAATTCGACTATTTTTAGGTTATTGAATAATTTTTTCATGAGTGCGAAGGTTAAGAAGTGACAAGGTTGTGAGGTGATGAGTGAATGAGGTGATGAGTAAATGAGGTGATGAGTAAATGAGAAGGCTCCCCTCATAAACTCATTTTCTCATTACCTCATAATCTCACTCACCTATTTTCCTGAATTAGTTTTTGAATGCCTTTGGAGGAATAGCCCAATAATTTACCAAATCGAACGGCAACATCTAAAGCTTCTTGTTCATTATAAATGCCATGATGCGTTAGATCTGCTTTATCTCTTTTGATGGCTAAGTATCGGTCTAAGGTACGCCCTTGATATAAGAGCAAAACTTCTTTGTCTTTGGCAACGTCCACAGGAAATAATTTAGTGATAATTAAGTCTTTTTCTAGGTATAATTGTACGTTATATTTAGCCGCTACTTTGGTCGCTTCAGGTAGAAACAACGCCATTTCTTCACTACTTAATGGATGACTTAATGCCAATGGTTTTACCTCTGCATTGACCACTTCCGAGAAAGCACTAATAACGCCTAAATGAAAAGAAGTCGGATCAATAGTCGACGCTTTTTTGGCGGAATTGGTACAACTAAATACACACATAAAACAAAGTAAAAATGGCAATAAATAAGAATAATTAAACATAGTAGTACGTTATTGGGTTTGGAGTTTAGGAGCGTAAAGTTAAAATAAACTTTATTTCGCCTATTTTTTCACCCCATTCGTCCGATATTTTACGAAGGTAAACTGGAAAAAGGTAATTTACAATAGCGGAAATTGCGTTTCTTTGTAAATAGCATTAGTCATATTACTGAGATAAGTAAAAATTCAGTAATAAAAACCATCTAAGTAATTGATTTTTCTTAGGTCTGAAAAAGTAAAATTTATGTTAGATTTATTATATCCGGTGAGTTACCTTGTGAGCCTGAGTGGTTTGATTGGCTGGTTTTATCTCCAAGATAATAAACGGCGCAGTCGCCAAATGAGCAAGCTATTTCTAGGTGGCTTTTTTGCCTACTTGATTTCCCTTGGCATGGCTCAAGGGGAGTTACCTTATAAGCTATTTGTTCTATTTAGAGACTTAGTTGTTTTAGGAGTGGTCTCTCAATTTTTTAGCTTTTTTAGAAAATATAAAATTCTATTTTTTGGGATGCTTTTTGCGCTTTACGGCATGATTGGCACCAAAGGAATGGATATTTTACAAGCCACTTTTCCCGAAAAAGCAAGTACTAATAATGCATCAGAAGCAGAGCTACCAACAGGTGCTATCGAATCTACAGCATCACCAACCAAAAATGATAATACGCCGAAATTAGATGAAGATGGGGAACTCTTGATTGAAATTTATGAAGGAAATACCATTGAAGATATTGCCTCGACATTAGACCGTTACAATATCACTTATAAAAGGGCTTTTCATCCCAACAATGCGGACTTTACTGATTTAGATGATTTTTATGTATTGAATATTCCAAATGATCAATTGGGTAATTTAGCGGAAATTGAACAACAATTATACAAAACCATTATGGTGGATTGGGTAGAAGAAAACGAAGTGATTACCATTGCACCGATTGAATCGACTAAATTGCCAAAGCCAATTGAAAAGAGATTTGGCATTAATGATCCTGGTTTAGAACAAATGTGGGGATTTGATGCGATGGGTATCGACCAATTTTATAAAAGTATTGCAGAAGGCAATATCCAACCGCAACGAAAGGCAACGATTGCTATTTTAGATACAGGCGTAGATGCCAAGCACGAAGATTTAGCAGGTAATTATAAATCTATCAAAAGCAAATACGATAAAGATGTACAAGGACACGGGACACATTGTGCAGGTATTGCAGGGGCAGTATCTAATAATGCCATTGGTGGTGCATCCTTTTCTCAAAACAATGAATTTGTACAAATTACGAGTATTCCTGTCTTAAATAATTTTGGGATGGGCACACAAAAAAGCATTATTGATGGCATCATCGAAGCAGCGGATAATAAGGTAGATGTGATCTCTATGTCTTTAGGTGGTCGGTCTAATCCTGCGAAACAAAAGTCCTATGAAAAGGCGATTAAATACGCCAATGATGCTGGAGCGATTGTGGTTGTAGCGGCTGGAAATTCTAATGATAATGCTAAAAATTATGCACCTGCCAATGTAAAAGGCGTGATTACAGTAAGTGCCATTGACGAGCAACTAAAACGAGCTACTTTTTCTAATTATGTCAATGATGTGGCAATGGGTGTCGCTGCACCAGGAGTCAATATCTATTCTACTTTTCCTAAAAATGAATATAAAACGCTTAACGGAACTTCTATGGCAACGCCTTATGTAGCGGGCTTAGTTGGTGTGCTTAAAAGTATCAATCCTGCTTTAAATACCGCTGAAGTTTATGATATTTTGCAAGGTAGTGGCGTTGGGACTAATTCGACTTCTGAAACTGGGCGATTTATTCAGCCTGGAGAAGCGGTGAAGTTGGTGCCTGTAGCGCAGTAAGATGCTAAGTAAGCTAGGAATAAGTTAGATGGTGATGCTTAAATCATAAATCTGTCACGTAAAACCAGATGGATTTATGATGTAAGATGTATGATTTAAAATTTCTGATTTACATTACCTCTAATCCAATGACATTATCTAATCAAATCACCTAGGCACGGCACTTTACGCATATCTCGCGTTTTCAATAGAATCGCCAGCTCCGCTGTCAAATTACAACTTTCCTAACAATATAAAAATACAATATTCCCCCCCTTTAAGAAAAACCCTATTTCCAATTCTTTTTCTAATAAATCTTAAAGCATTTCTTACCTTTACGACAAACAATACTATTTACGAAAAACTAAAAATCACTCTCAGGCAGTATGAAAAATACATTTTTCCTTCTTGTAATTGCCTTTTTATCCCTCCCATTTTTTATTATGCTGCCCGTTATAAAGAACATAAATTATTACAAAATTCAGCTTATGAGCCGTTACAATTTTTCAATATGAAAATGGATATGTTGGAAACAACACCGCTATCAACTGACAATGATGAGGATTTCAAAAAATCACGAATGATGCTACAGGAACATATACGAAAGTCTGGTGCTGTTCCTTGGCAGCAGTAGCATTTATTAGAGTCCATTGATCGTCACCTCATAAATATTACCACCATTCGTTTGTTCCCTTTCTGAACCTAGCAAAAATACATTCCCTTCTTTAAGGGTGATGGCTTCTAATTGTTCATTAATCTCTAAAGGTAAATTAGTGATTAATGCTAAGGTGGAATTCTCTTTTAATTGAACCACAGAAATAAAACTCTGAAAACGATTGTTGTCAAATTGATTACCCAACAAAAGCAAAATTTGTTTAGCGGCGATATAATAGGCATCTGTTACCAAAGCAGGCGTTTCGATGGAATCTACCAATATAAAATTATCTGTATTTAAAGCAGCGGTGTATAAATTGGTTTTCGTATTCCCTCTATTTTTTGTAAAAAGATGGTATTGATTATCTTTGATAATCAGCGCTTCACAATCAAAATTATGGGTCTCTTTATTGGTAAAATCTGACTGATTAGGATAAACCACGTCTACTTTATTGGTAAATTTATAGCTTACTTTATCAAAATGAAGCAAATTTAAATCCTTTCTTTTTCCCGCATTATTTCCAATATCCCCAATGATTATTTCTGTTTCGGTGGTGGTGATCGCTTCCCAATCAACATTGCGCATGTTCTTTAAGGGAATCTTTTCTACTAGTGCTAAATTATCCAAACTCGTTTGATATAAAGCCGCTTCTCCCCCACTATCATTGATGATAAAAAGTTGTGCTTGTTGGTAAAAGAAGCCTGAACATTCATTGATAACATCCCTTAATGTTCCGATCTTCTTTATACTTAATGTTAAGTCGGTTGCTACTGGCGAAGGAAGTATAATTGGCGTTTTTTTGCAATTACTGATTAGTACCCCTAAACAGAGACAGAGCATTATTTGACTATAAATAGACGCAGTTAAAAAAGGCTTAATTCTTCCAAAACTTGTGGTTCTGCCTATTACCCACAGAATAAAAAGACAAATCGAGTAGGAGGAAATAAAGATACCCATTTAGACCTGCGGACTCCGCAAAGGTGTTTATCTTTATTTCCGACCTCTCACACCACCGGACGTACGCTTTAACGTATCACGGCGGTTTCTTCTAACAGTTGAACCGTTTCCGAGTAACCAAATCAGTAAGAGAGTGTAGCCCCTTTTGGTCAAACCATCTCTTATTCATCGTTCTTTGACATACAATCTTAGTTGAAAGATTCCACCAACCTCCTCCGTATAAGGTCGCTGCCCAAGATTCTCTTGGTTGCGCTCCTAGTTTTCGGAGGAATTTGAAGATAGTGTGTCTTCTGCCACATTGTTTAAGTCGATAAGTACGCAAGCGATGTCTTATCCAACTGTCTAATTGTCGCCATGGCAGCCAACAGTTTGCTAGTTTGAAATAGTTTACCCAGCCTTGGTGAATGGCGTTGAGTTCAGCGATTACCCTGGAAAAGCTTACCCCTCTGTTTCTTTTTGTCACTTTTATGACTTTCTCTTTGAAACGGATTAGGCTTTTGTCTGCTATCCGTATACCACCATTTGGTTGTATCGTATAGCCCAAGAATTTCACCTGATCACATCGTCGAACGCCACTCTTTTCCTTATTCACTTTGAGCTTTAATCGACTCTCTATGAATTTGGTAATTGATTGGAGTACCCGTTCTCCTGCTGCTCTACTTTTTACGTAGATGTTGCAGTCGTCCGCATACCGTACAAACAGATGCCCTCTTTTCTCCAACTCTTTATCTAGTTCGTCTAGTACTATGTTGGATAGTAGTGGAGACAACGGTCCACCTTGTGGCGTGCCACTTGTCCTTTGTTGTTCCAGTCCCCCTAGCAGCATTCCTGTTCTTAGGTATTTTCGGATTAGGCGCAGTAGCCGTTTATCCCCTATCCCTTTTGACAGTCTCTGCATTAAGCGGTCTTGGTTTATCAAGTCAAAGAAGTTCTTTAAATCTATATCTACTACCCAATGGTAGCCTTGAGATATATATTTACTCGATTGTTCTATGGCTTGCAACGCACTTCTCTTTGGTCGGAATCCATAGCTGTGTTCACTAAATAATGGCTCGTACAATAGTCTTAATTCTTGATGGATTGCCTGTTGAATTAATCGGTCTAATACGGTAGGTATGCCTAATAGACGTACTCCTCCGCTCGATTTTGGTATTTCCACTCCTAGTACCATTGAAGGGGCATATTGCTCCTTTAGTACCTCTTGGATTAGTCTTTTCCCATTTTCTTTTAGATACGCTTTCAAGTTCAGTATATCCATCGAATCAACGCCTGATGTGCCGCCATTGCACCTTACTGTTTCATACGCTTTGTTTAGATTTGTCGGTGACATTACTTGTTCTAGCAATGTCTCGGTAAAGGCTCGATTCCTTGTGAGTAGCGAAAAGTAATTGGACTCCCTCAATCCCCTTTCGATAGTTCCGCTATCTGCTTTGGGTTTAGGGCGTAGCGATACTATCTGCTTTGGAAATAAGCTGAGTTGTTCGCCTTTACTTTGCTGTCCTTGCTTTTTACGCATCTTCAAGTCTGCTCCTTTTGTTAGAAAATTCAGTCCTTCGAAGTTAGCCTCTCTTGTCCTATTCTCCTTTTTTTTTTTTCCTTCAACACAGAAGGTGTATTTGACAAGGTTTGCTTTCCTACTATGACCTCTGCTGACTTCTTGGACACTAGTATAACGAAACTAGTCCAAGACCTCCCGAGGTAAGACATAACTCTTTCATTAGGCTCTGCCAGATTTACCCCCGCAAATTTCCGAACGACTTTTGGGAGTCCCGATTCAATGATCGGTTGCCCTTTTGCGAAAGCCTACTATCTGATTTCTGTTCGTCAAAACCTAATTTTGCCTACGGTTTCCTTCAGATTCCTCCTCACGGTGGACACCCTTACCTTCAGCTAAGATTCCTTGTCGTTTAGGCTCTTTTGGGACTTGCACCCGTTAGAGGTATGTCATGCTCGGCGCACAAAAGGGTCGAAGCTACGCTCCTTTGTATCTCTTTTGGTATCTTTTTGCTACAGACAGAGACAGAGCGATGCTCTTTGGATCTTTTTAAGGAGCATCGCTCCGAAACTGTCTGTAGAAGCACCCTTTTAATCCTTTTTTTCCAAAGGAGCGTAGCTTCGGCAGTCCCCAAATCATTCTGTGGATAATCAATAGAACTTGGAGTTCTGAAAACACTTTCTGTCTGTTTTACTCTAAAATAAAGGCTGCTGTGTTTCATTAATTTCATTAGCTTATCTTAGAAAAGGCATTTTCAACGTAAAACTATTGTTCCCTTGCTGCAAGTTTAAAAAATAAATTCCATGAAGTCCTTTAGGCAAAGGTAACTCCATTTCATTATTCCCAATTTCAAGATTAGTAAAAGTACCGTTTTGTACTTGCCTTCCTAATAAATCAACTATGGTATATTGAATCATTTCCGCCTTCGGGCTGCTGAGCCTAAAGGTAATACTTTGCTCATTCTTTGCTACCATTTTGGCACTCAAACTGGGTTGATTTTTGGTATAAATAGCGGTTATTTTAGTATCCTGATTAAATTTACTTTGTAGTAAATTACTATAATTTTTAGTCAACTCCCCACTCTGTTCTATTTCCCAATGACTGAAATAAAGGTTGCCTGTAGTATTCGCAGTAAGTACAATCGGAATGTTCTTAAAATATTTTCCTTTAAAATTTGTGGAAAGATTTTTCAAAGAATTCAACTCAAAATTAGTCACATCAGGTTGATTAGAATCAAGTACTAGTTCATAGAGACCGCCTAGTTCAAAATAATCGTCAAAATATTGCATCGTATAGGCTGGACGGTTGCTGATAAAGTTTCTAATTTTTGTTTGTTCTTCCTTTTGCCAATTAGTAAAATTATTAGTTGACCAACGCTTAAAATGCCGCTGCATCTCTGTTTCAATTTTGGGGATGAAGCCATCAAATGCAGGCAGCATCTCCTCGGTCGATAGTACGGTATTGTATAAATCTTGATGCCGATTAAAAAAGTAATTACGAAAAGTCTCATTTGCTAAAAAAGCATTGACGGTATTGATAAAAATATTTTGGTCCCCAAATGCGGTCATTTTATTCAATAAGGCATCTTCGGAGGGCAAAGTCCATTTATGCCGACCAAGGGCAATATCCATATCGTATAATAAATAGCGCCACTTACCGTCAACTGTCTTGGGACGCCAGTATTTGATATTGTTTTGTGGCCATGCAGTACTGACATTCCCTATTTGGGCGATAAAATAATCGGTTAAGTTCGCTACATCAAAATATTTTTTCGCTTGTTCGTAATGCTCAGCTTGACGCAAATCTTCGGCTAAAATATATTGGTACTGTTGCCTGAATGCAATAGTATCCCCCTCTTGTAAAAGTCCATTGTTTTCAAATAAATCTATGTCAGTCGTTTGGTAATTAGACCACGTGTAGTATTTATCCATTTTCTCTCGCAAGCCCATTAGCCCATAATATTGTCCGTTGATATAAACGGCAATTGGTTGGTAACTATTGGCATCTAAATCTAAACCTGAATGGACCAAATAATCTTGCAAAAATCCATCTCTGCAATGTCCCGCATTAAAATCTCCACTCGCATTTCTAATGACTAATCTTTTGTATTGGGTAATCACTCGTTGGCTTAAAAAAAATGGATGGTCAAAAAAAGGTTGCTGATATTTTGCTTTCGCTTTTAGCCGAAATGTCTTCTGAAGATTGGTTCTAGATTCTCTCCCGCCATGCATTTCTAAGTCCGCATGACCATAAAATGTGCCATCTACTAAAGTATTAAAATATTGAAAATAAGCTTCTGTATCCAAATCTTCCCAAAAATTAGCGCCCAAAAATGGCCATTGCTTTTCAGCATTTGGTCCTAATTCAAACATACCTTTTGCTGTATCAAAAAGGGCTGTTTCATCCGCCATCAAACTGAGTATGGGTAAATCGTGCGCTGTCTGCAAGATAAAACTTTCGCAGCCTACCACAGAAGAAGGATGCCCTTTTTTACTTGCTTGTATACAAATAATCGTTGATTCAGTTATTGGAAGTTGTAACCTTGCCGTTTTAGTTTCAATCGGTCTTGCCAAATCATTTTGAAAATAAGTTAAGGTAATATCGGAATCAGTATGTGATATTTGTAGCTCAAAATCATTTTGGTAAACGCCGCTTTTATGACTAAATACAGGGATTGCTAATGGAGCTTTATTAAATCCTTCATTCGCCATTAGTGGACTTGGTTCGGCAGTTGTCCAACCGTTTTCTATTTTAGAAAAACTAATATCTGTTGCCAAAGATGGGACTGCTACCTTCTCTACGAAATCAAGGCTCGGGTTGGATAAAATAATTGTTTCTCCACTACTTGACACCTTAAAATTTGTATGTAAATAATTATCCTTCTTTTCCTGTTCATCGGCGAGAATTAATAGAAATGACTTTGGTACAATTTCACAATTTGGGAAAGCCCATTTCATTGAATTTTCTTGTTCATCACTTAAGAAATAACCCGCTAAATTAATGGCATTTTCAGTAGGATTGTATAGTTCAATCCAATCAGGAGATTTGTCATTGACTAGCAGGCTATTTTTGTTTTTTGAAACAATTTCTGATAGCCTGATTTGCGCAGTTACAAACGTGCCGCTACACAACAAACAGAACATTAAAAAGGCTATTTTATGGAAATGCATTGATTCTTTTGATTGCCAATATACAACTCTAAGGGAGTTCTAATTTTAATTCTAATTGTTCTGTCACATCAGCGGCAGAAATTTCAATTATATTTAATTACGAAAAGTAAAAGTAAATTGATATAAAATCTAGTTCTCTGAGAATTTTTGCACTTTATTGGATGGGGCTGTATCAAAACATTCTGATTCTAACTTTTTCCGTGATTACTGGTTAGGATTTTCAATCCGACACCATTATTAGGCTCGCCTCTGGCGAGATTTAGGGCTAAAATTTTATTTAAAATACTCGCCAGAGGCAAGTTACATAAGGGTATCGGACTATAAGTCCTTACCAGCTAGCTAATTTCTTGGAAAACCACGGAATCCGTTAGAATCAGGAATTTTTAATGGTGGATTTTTTTAAAACGGGTCTTTTGGTACAGCCTCATCCTGTTCGATTAACGTAAAAAAGCCTCTGAAATATCAAATCTCAAAGGCTTTTTTTATTCATCAAGCGACTTCTAATTCCGTTTTACATAGGTATTAATATTATGTACATTTTCTATTTCGTCGGCTAAGTCCCTTGCTTGGTTATAATCCGAAAAAGATTTAACAAGGACTACATTTCTAGCAGCACCACTTCCTCGAATGACTTTGGCGTCATCAAAACCTAGTTGCTGGACTCTTGACAATCTGTTATTTGCATTGGTTCGGCTAGAAAAAGAACCTGCTACCACTTGGTAACGACCTCCTCCTCCGCTGCTATAACTACTACCAGAACTACTTCCATTTCTAACGCTACTTGGTGCATTATCAACACGTTCTGGTGCATTAGAAATGTACTCTACCCCAACTGGATTATCCAATTCTTTCACCATGATTTCTGTTCTTCGATTATACTGGTGATCTAATTCACTACATTCCGTTCCATCATAACATTGATTGAGCAAGTTAGATTCTCCATATCCTCTTGGTGTCAATCTACTAGCACTAATACCTTGTCTCACTAAATAAGCAACTACTTTATCGGCTCGTCTTTGTGATAATTGTCGGTTGTAGGAAGTACCACCTCTGGAATCTGTATGAGAGGCTATTTCTATAGAAAGCGTTGGGTACGCATTCAAGATAGCAACTAAAGTATTTAATTCATCTCTGGCATCAGGTCGAATGGAGGCATCATTAAAGTTGTAGTAGATTCGCTCTAATCGAATGGTTGTTCCATCAGCTAAACCACCAACGTCTAAATTGAAATTCATCGTTTGTGCTTGGCCACCATTACAATCTGAATCTAATACAATATTTTGAGAAGTCGTTTTACCATCTTTAGATACCGTAACGATATAAGACTTATTACATTCCAAACAGACAGAGAAATTGCCATTGGCATCCGTTGTTACATCTAATAAAGTTAAGTCTCCTTGTTCTTGAACAGTAATTTTAGCACCTGGAACAGGATTGTTACCTTGGTTTACTACGATTCCATTAATAGAAGCACAACCATCTGCTTTATCCAATAGAGCTAATACATCTCCTTGATTCGCTGCGATACTAACTAGTATTTGTTTGGGTTGATAGCCAGACTTCGTAATATTCACTAAGTAATTGCCATCTCCTAGTTTTAAGTCGTAAGCTCCTTCTGCATTCGTGGTCCCTTTTGCCGTATTTCCTAAAGTGGATAAAGTCACAACGGATCCATCATCGGAAGATAATAGTTGAATCACATTTCCATTTTCATCGGTTACAATTTCCGTGTTGGTTAATTGCGCTAAGTCTACATATTCAATAATAGCATTATTTATTTCTGCCCCAGTTGACCGATCAGCTACAAATAAGGCTAAGACTTGATCGCCAAAACCATCTCCATTCGCATTTAGCCCATTGCCATTGGTGCCGTTACCATTTGGTCCACCAAGATTACTGCCACCTGCACCTTGGTTAATTCCGCCATTAGATGCTAAAAAAGCAGGATGGTTTTCTGGATATTGAAAAATATCTTCTCCTAAGGCTTCATCAATAAAAAAGCTATAAATATCATCTTGTCCATTGCCTCCATCTCGGTTGGAAGAAAAATAGCCATTCTTTTTATCTCGGTCTATAATAAAGCCAAAATCATCTGAATTGGTATTAAATTTAGGGCCCAAGTTTACTGGGCTTACATATTCACCGTTAAATGGTTTGCTAAAAAAGATGTCTCCGCCTCCAGTTGCTCCGTGTCCGTTAGAAGAAAAGAACAAAGTCCCATCAGCATGAATAAAAGGGAATACTTCATTACTAGCCGTATTCACGCCCGCACCTAAGTTAACAGGTGTTCCCCAAGTCGTACCGTTTTTTTCAACTTTCCAAATATCCATTCCTCCAAAACCACCAGGGCGATCAGAAGAAAAGTATAATACGTCATCATCGACATTGATAGAAGGATGGACAAAATCGTATTCTTTATCATTAAAAGGCAAGCGTTGAGGATTCCCCCATTTACCATTAACCATATCTGCTGAAATGATCATCTGCTTGACTACACCATCTTTAGCTTTCTCTACATTTCCATCTAAAAAATCATTCCGACTAAAGAATACTTTATCGTTGGTTTTATTAAAGGTGAGTGGGCCCTCATGCCATTTGGTCGTCAATTCTTGTGCGAATGGTACGGCAGCTTTTAGCACACCTTCTTCATTCCTTCGAGCTAAGAAAATAGAAACGGTTTTTCGAGCAATATCTTCGTCGGTGTACCGATCGTCTTGTTCGCCTACTTTGTTATCTGAAATAAAAACAATACCATTCTCATAAAAAGCAGGGCTAAATTCTAAGGCCTCAGTATTGACCGTTTTTTCATTTTTAACTTCTACCTTTATATCTGGACTCAAGGAATTTTGAGCTATTAAGCAGTTTGCTGCTAACCAACATACATTAAAAAGTATAATTATTTTTTTCATGGATAGTTCAATTGAAATTAGTCATTGGTAAATTAGTCATTGGTCATTCGTACAGTAGTCATTAAAATATTTTTCTTAATGTACTGGTGACTAGCCACTAATGCCTAAAAGAAAAATCTTGGATTTGTCATGTCTGGATTATTACCTCCTTTTCCTAGATTATAGGACATCATTAATTCAATACTGCCACTATTATAATCTCGAATATCAGAAATTGGTAAATCGTATGCTACGCCTATGCCAAATTGAGGGGAAATTTGATAGCGGGCTAAGAAGTCTACAGAATCTCCATTCACTTCTCCATATCTATAAGACGCTCCAAATGTAAAAACATTATTGTAAATGGCACTTAAATTTATATCTAATGAAAAAGGCGCATTCTCTACATACTTAAAAAGTACATTCGGATAAATGCTAAATTGAGATTCAGGTACAGGGATAATCGCCCCTGCCATTCCGTAAAAGTGTGGTTTCTCTTCGGCTGGTCTGCCACTAGCATCTGGTCCTAATTGTCTGGTCAGGATATTCGGCGCAGAAATACCAATATAGGCATCTTTGATATTTAAATATAAACCAGCGCCTACATTTCCGCCAATTTTAGAAAAATTATCTCCTTGAATAAATCCAGCTACTGGATCAGATGGATTCCGAATCACCGAATTTGGTCCATTAATATTTAAGCCAAGGCGTTTCAAAGTCCCCATAATCCCAAACCGCAAATTTAAATCGTCTTGGTTAATCATATCATAACTATAAGATAGATTACCAAAAAATTCTTCAAAATCACCCGTTACTTGACGAGATACCGCTACGCCAAAACCTACTCTTTTGTCGAGAAAAGGCGCATTAAAAGTTAATAATTGAGATTCTGGTGCGCCCGTAAAACCAATCCATTGCTTTCGGTAAAGACCTAAAAAACTAGGCATACCACTAGATCCTACATAACCGGGATTGATTAATTGTTTGGTATACATAAAGTGGGTGTAATGTGCTTCATGTTGCGCATTGCCAGTTGTCCAAACAAAGGATACGAATAAGAAAAGGTACAAAAATCTTTTCATAATTGGGATAGTTATTGGTCATTGGTAAAGTAGCCCAGGCATTCCTGTCTGGGAAATGATGTCCCAGGCAGGAATGTCTGGGCTACTTTACTAATTATCTAAATATAGTGACATACCCTTTTTTAGGGTCGTTATCGTCATTATCTTCTTTAAAAATATAATAATAAGTGCCATCAGGTAAGTCTTGACCATTATACGTTCCTTGCCAGTTATTTTGGTAAGGCGATTCTCGGAAAACTTCAGATCCCCATTCATTGAACACGATTAATTCACTCCCTACTTTTGGTACAGATGGAATACAATTGATTACAAAAGCATCATTGAAGCCATCATTATTTGGAGAAATAAAAGTTGGTGGAATACAAGTACCTGGATCAAAATCTGTTCGTATTGTCATGATTCCCATATCACATAATGCTGGACAATCCGTGTAACAAACTTCATAAGCTATTTGATCCATCCCGACAAAATTGTTGTCTGGTGTGTAGTTAAACGTCCCGTCGTTATTATTGACTAAGGTTCCATTATCTGCACCCGATACTAAATTGACGGTGAAGGTAGCACCTGGCAATAAGTCATCATTGTCTGTTACATTAAATAGTAGAGATTGATTCCTAATGACAAAAACACTATCATTATTGGCAACTGGATCTGTTAATAAATTCAGCAAAACATTGGCAGTAGGTGCTGTACAATCATTTACCGTTACTCTTAACTGGTAAACGCCAGCATCATCCGCCATAACATTAGGAATGGTGATAGCCGCATCGGTTGAAGCAAAACCATTTGGCCCTGTCCAAACATAAATGGCATCCGTAATAGCCTCTCCCGTTAAGGTTAAGGCATCGCCTTCACAAGCATTCAAATTTCCAGCATTGATCATTCCTGTAGAAGCGGTAATAACAGGTTCTGCTCCTTGTGTGGAAATAGTCACACTAATGCTATCTATAGTAGCACAGCCTTCTGGCGAAGTCGCCGTTAGGAAGTACGTTCCTGCCGCTTCATTCGATATTGGAATAATTGGATTTTGATCGCTTGAGGTAAAGTTATTAGGGCCTGTCCACGCATAAGTTTCCACGTTCGTGCCGCCTGTTGTCGTTAGATTAATCGTACTGCTAGGATCTGCACACTCAAAAGGCCCGTTACTCGCTAAAGTGATAGCGCCTGTTCCTTCTCTGACGACTAAAGTAATCCTTGCCGTATCCGAAACACAGTTTCCATCTAAATTGGCCGTATAAGCATAAGTATAAGTACCTGCCGCAGTTGGCGTGACCATAATCACATTGGTATCTACATTTGCTGGCAAACCTGCCTCTGGTGCGGCTATCCAATTATAAGTTACAATTCCTTCATAAGCTGTTCCCGTTAAAGTAACTGAAGTATTCCCGCAAATAGTATCCGCTGTTATATCTTTCATAATTTCAGGGGCAAGCATCCCTGCTGGACCAACCACTACTGTGTCTGCATCTGCGCATCCATTGCTCGAAGTACCTGTTACAATATATAATCCAGCATTGGAAGTCGTCGCATCAGGAATAATTGGATTTTGAAAATCTGTACTAAATCCATTCGGTCCCGTCCAAGTATACGTTTGAACCGGAATGCCATTGGTCACAGTAGCAAATAAGCGGATGGTATCATTTTCACCAGAACAAGTTAAGCCATCGCCCATAGCAGAGATTTCCGGTCCAGAGAAAATCCCTACCATAATAGAATCCTTGATAGTGCAACCATTTGTAGAAATTACTTTTACGATATACTCTCCCGAATTTTGCGTCATCGCATTAGGGATAGTTGGTGCTTGGATATTGGCTATAAAACCGCCTGGACCAGACCATTGATAGGTACCGCCAATTAATTCATTGACCGATAAACGTAAATCAGAACCTGCACAAGTTGGATCATCTAAAGTGGTAGCCTCTAAATCTCCAGTCTCATTAATTTTTATTTGGAAGGTACAAGTCGTACTATCGTCATTAATGGTATCTATTACTAAAAATTCCATCATAGTCATACCAAAAGTAAATTCACTCCCACTAGTAGGGCCGCCAATTTGCTGTCTGATAATACCACAATCATTTTGTACTTGAATATTATTAAATGTAATAATATAACTACCACAAGTATCTGTTCTCACTTCGTTGATAAAATTAAGTGGATCATTCATCACCGTTCCGTCCGCTTGTATCTCTATATCTTGTGGGCATAAAGTAAGTGGATCTACTGACCGATTGACCGTAATCATAAAAGATCGATCTATCATTTGTCCTGTGGTATGATTCGTTGCAGTATAAGTCACCGTTGTTTTACCGACAGGAAAGAAATCACTAGGTTGATGCGTGCTAGTCAACGTAATAGAATCCGTACTGCTGCTATTACATCCTCCAGAAACGGTCGGTTCTAGCCATCCTAATACAACTCCACAAGTTCCTTCTGGTGCTTCGTTGGAAATAATATTACCAGGAAAGGTATTATCATCAAAGGCTAAAGGGGTTACCCCATCGAGTGTTACTACAAAAGAACAAGTTGATCTGTTTCCAAAACTATCTTCTGCGGTGTAAGTCACCGTAGTTGTTTCGGTAAAAGTTTCTCCTGGATTATGCGTACTAGAAACGATAATGATTGCATCCGAGCAATTATCTATTGCAGTAGGTTCTGTCCACGTTGCAACTGCTTGACAATTGGCATCGACCGCAACCGTTAGGTCTCCTGGACAGTTTACTAAAGTAGGCGCTGTCGTATCTCTAACTATTAATAAGGTACTTTCTGTTGTGCTATTTCCTGAATCGTCACTTGCCGTATAGGTAATTACATGATCGCCAACCTCATAAAAAGTACCTTCTGGTGGATTTACTGTTAGGGTCAGGTTATTCGTACAGATATCCATAAAAGTAGGCACGTTCCAGTCTCTAAAAACCCCACAAGTATCTATTACAAATCTAAAGAGGGTATCTGGTAAGCCTGCCATTAGTACTGGAGCTTCTGTGTCTACAATGTTTATCTGGTTTGAATTACCAATAAAAGGAACAATTGTTGGTGTGCCGCTTAGTCTGATACTGGCTTCTCGTTCTGCGATAACATCGGTAAAAATAAAGTTAGTTTCACTTCCTACTGCTCCGTTTACTTTGAAGAAAAGACTAAACAAAACAGCTCCCGAAGGCAAGGTTTCTCCTGCTGATCCATCATCAGCCCAAGCAAAACCAATTCGGCCAGCTTGTAAGAAATCTCCATTAAAATCTCCTGCATCAAATTCAGGTAAACCAAAATTTCCTCTACTATCATATGCTAAAATGGTCGGATCCCATTCAAAGGTAAATTGTAAAGCCGCTGCGTTGGTGAAGCTATCCACCAATAAATCTACTCGATATAGTTCTTCTCCACAGGCTGCATCTGCTACCGTTGGCGTAACTGTAATCGCATTTGGCGCATTAATATTTACTTGAAATTCACAAGTTCCTTCCAAACCAGCTTCATCTAAAATGGTATAAGTAACTGTTGTCGTACCTGCATTGAACGTTACTCCACTAGCTGATCCTTCTCCGCTACCAATAGTCGCGCCACTTAGGGTATAATAAATCGAATCAACTCCACAATTATCAGAAGGGTTACTAAAATCAATATTATTTACAACTGCGTCATCTTCGCCTACCGCAATGTCTATCACTACATCATTAGGACAAGTAATCGTTGGTGGAACAGTATCAATAACCGCCACTTTTCCTGCCATTAAGATAATAGAATCTCTATCAACAATTACAGGTGCGCCATTATCTCGTTGGGTTATTTCTATCGGATTTGGATTATCTGAAAATTCAATGCTCGACATGCCACCTCCAATAAGAGTAAAACGCATGGTGAACAAAGTTGTCCCATCAACTAAAGTTATTCCATCAAGTGAGGTATCGAACCAAGAATAATTAATACGACCGTTAGTATTGTCAATTGGTCCAAAATTACCATTTGTGAATAATTTATTATCAGAAGCGACATAACTTAAAACCGCAGGGTCCCAATTAATAGAAAACTCTGTTCCACTAATATTTTTAAAAGCCGCTACATTAACGTCTATATCAATATTGGTGTCATCACAAGCAACATCTTTACTTTGGGCAATTAAAGTAAAATTGGTTGCCGCTTGGTTGGTTACTTCTACCTCAAAAGAACAAGTTGTCGTTTGACCAATCGTATTTTCTACGGTATAAGTAACCGTTGTTGTGCCAATATTAAATAATGCGCCACTTGCGTCATTCGCACCACTACCTACAGTCGCACCAGATAAGGCATACGTAGTAGTTGTATTTCCACAATTACCCGTGATTGCACCGACACTTAAATTCGCAACCGTTGCTTGTGTCTCTTCTGCTGAAACTTGAGCCGCAACATTAGCGGGACAAGCAACTTGAAAGTTATTAGCAGTAGCGGTGATGCTTCCTTGATTAGTAATACTAAGCGGAATAGCTGTACTATTTTTGGCTGCTGTTCCATTGTCTAGCGTAATCGCTGCATCATTTACAACCGTAGTTGGTACTAATTTCAAATTGAACAAAGTAGCTTGATTAGCAAGCGTTTGTGGCATGGCATCTGTCCATGCTAGCGTAATATTCCCAGTTGCGGCTTGCGTAACATCTACATTCGTACTACTCATACTAGTTATGGCAAAGTCACTTACTTCGACAAATGTAAAAGTAGTGGCATCCCATCCTAGAGAAAATCCAAAACTTGTAATGCTATCAAAATCACTTACACTAACTGGCATGACAACCGTGTCTGTACAAGCCGCCGTTACGGAATTTAATGCTACTCCTGTAGAATTAACTGCTCCTGCACTATTGACAACCACTTCTACGGTACAAGTTTCCGCATTTCCTTTGGTATCTTTTGCAGTATAGGTTACAGTTGTCGTACCGACTTCAAAAGCTATTCCACTCGCATCGTCTGTGCCATTTCCCATTGTTGCTCCTGAAAACGCATATAATAGGGAATCTATAGTACCGCAATTATCCATTACACTCGTCGGGCTTAAATTATTAACCGTAACGGTTGCATTTCCTCCTATATTCACTACATTTTGATCACTAGGACAGGTAATTGTTGGAGGGGTCGTATCAATTAAAGTAAGCGTGCCATTTGAAGTATTAGCAGGTACTTCTTGTAATCTATTATCAATAGTTAAGGTGATTAAGTTTGGCACAAAATCATCTGATAAAGCGAGTGGAAGATTACCTAGATTACCATTTTTAACAAACAGTTCTAATGTAAATAATGTGTCTCCATCTTGTAAAGTTTCAAAATCTGCACTAAACCAAGAAAGGGCTAATTTTCCGTTAGCTATGGAGTCTTCGTTAATATTAGGATTCGGTGTAATATTGATATTTGAACTACCTTGATATTCTAAGGCGGTAGTATCCCAATTAATAGAAAACTGTCCACCTCTAACGTCCACATAATCTTCAACAATAAATGGAAAGGTAACAGATTCTTGACATTGGATGTCTTGATCTGGAAATCTTAAAGTAATCTGAGCTTGTAAGCTCAAAAAACCAATAAGAAATATCGTACTGAGAAGGTATATTTTCTTATGCATATAATTTGGTATTTCAACCACTAGAGATATAGACCTATCGGTAAATGATTAATAAAGCTTAGAAAAAATCGAGGAAGTCGTTGGTCATTATTATAAATGACTGAGGTAAGGTTCTTATCCTTTATGGATACTATTGGATACTTCATTTAATCGATTTTCGGCAAAGTTAGTGATTAGTCTTTAGAGCGGCTATAAAAAGCTGGTATTCAGCTAAAAATAGACAATAATCAGTTGTCGGTTATCCGTTAGCAGTTCAAACTGACAACGGACAACCGAATAACTGATCATTCTACTTTATTCTAATACTATCATTTTCTTTCTTGCAGTAAAACCTGGTGTTGATAATTCATAATACAAGACACCATTTGTAGCAAGCTCATTTTTACTGATTGTAATATTATTCATTCCCTGCACAAAATCTCCTTTTACTTGGTGCGCCAATCGGCCACTAAAGTCGAAGAATCTAAGCGTTACAGGTGCTTTTTCTGGTAAGTTAAAGCTAACCGTTGTTTCATTTCTAAACGGATTTGGCTTGTTTTGGAATAATTCATAAGTTCCCGCTACTGCTGGATGGTCTTCAAAAACTAGATCTATTCCATTATAAAACAATTCATCGGTATACGCTTCTGCTTGAATCATATCAGAAGTAATTTGCAATAAATCGCTTAATTGTTTACCCGTTTTTTCTACTTTGAAAACTAATGTAAATAACGTTTCATCTGCGTCAACCGTCTTTGCTGCATTATTAAACCAGTTCGTCGCAATTTGACCTTTGGCAATATTTGTTAAGCTGAAATTATTCGTCGTTACATCAGTTAAAGCGCCTGGTTTCACAGCTTCAAATGTCAACCAATCTGTGGCTACATCCAAAGTCATTTGGTAGCCTCTCATCTCCTCAAAGTTATCTGCTCTAAATGGAATCTCCACATAAGTCCCTGCTTCCACTAATTGATCCGTTATTTTAAAAGCAAAATCTTTATTCCGATCTGTTGCCGCAACATTACCTTGGAACCTCACTTCATCCGCATCCAAACTTACATCTCCTGTTTTAATCGCTATAAAATTAAGTGCGCTATCGGCTGCACTAGCGGTAGTTGTAATGGAAGTAGGTACGGTTCCTCCCCAAGGATTGGCTTGATTCGTAAAAGTATGGTCTGCGGGTACAAATGTCCAAGAAGGTACAGTAGTAAAAGAAGTAAGTCTTCTTAAGATAACATCTTGGATTTCAATAATATCAAAAATTGTAATAGATCCTGATTTATTAATATCTGCTGCTAAACGCTTATAAGGAGAATCTAATAAACGTCCATTGATATGATCTTGAATTAAGACTAAATCGAACGTACTCAATCCATTTCTAGCATTCTCGTTCTCAGTTGGTGTAATCGTTATACTCTGCCCTTCATTCACCATAACGCTATAAGTACCATCAGCTTTCGTAGAATCTTCACTTGACACATCTCCGCTTACCATAACGGTAGCATCGAATAATGGATCACCATTAATTAAATTAATTTTTCCACCAACGTTTATAACACCAATACCTGGATCAATAACCGTTATCGTACCAGCAGTACTAGTAGAAGTCAAGTCCATTGCCATCCCATTGATAATCAAACCTGTTTTGATATCTGCCACTTCATCTCCTGCGGCCGTAATCATTGTTGTACTACCAATTGTTGCAGTAGCAGGTATCTGAATATTTATATAGAAAATAGCCGTTCCGTCTGCTACCGTTTCTCCATTAGCATTTGTTAGCTGCGGAACAATTCGCAAACGATTAGGGTCGTTTGTATCTATAATAATTTCATTAACATCAATATTCACATTAAAGCCTCCTGCTGGGTTATTTGGTATAAATTGACCAACCATAGGATTTGAAGTGATCAATGCCATATCTATACTCGTTACATTTCTGAAATTCGTTACCGTTACGGGCACTTGCACAACTGTTCCTGGTGCTCCTGATACGTCTCCAATTACATAGGAAACTGTACTTCCTGCATTTACTCTAATAGTATCAGTTAATCTACAGCCATTAGTGGCATCATCAACGGTCACCATGTATAAACCTGGTGCTAAGTTAGTGATGGTATCTGTCGTAGAATTAGCTGGGTCATTCCATTGTACGGTGTAATTACCTGAACCTCCTGTTACAGTTACCCATGCTTGTCCATCGCTTAAGCCCGTTAATGATTCGTCTATACTATCGGTTTCAATGGAAATAAAATTAGTATTTCCTTGATTAACAACAGATACATTTACCAAACACATCCCTACATTACCAGAAGTATCGGTTACCGTCAAGGTTATTGGCTTAGAGCCTAAATCAGAACAATCAAAAACGGATTGACTTAAAGCAGCTAAGCTGTCCGGTAAAGTTGCACCACAATTATCGCTTGCTCTAATCAAGACATCCGCTACTTCTAATACACCAGTTCCACCTGATCCTAAAGAAACGACAATGTTTTCTACGCAAACTACTGTCGGAATAGAAGTATCATTGACATCAATCATAATGGTATCTCTTCCAATATTATTACTAGAATCTCTTGCTGTTACGATGACGCTATATTCTCCAATTGGGAAGTATTGTGCTAGGATGGCAGTTGTATCTTGTGCCAAACTATCTTGTACTTGGTATCCTAATCGCAAACCTAAAGAGGCATTACAATCCGTTATATAAGGTGTAAAATCTATATTGACAAAAACACCACAAGAATCTGGGTTAAAATCACCTGTGTTAAAGATTGTATCTGCTGGTAAATTAACTAATGGTGCGATGTCATCTATAATTTTAATGTACTGCGTATCTGCTGTAATAGTACAACTATCAAAAGCCGTCCAAATTCTTCTTAAAGTAATAGTATCCATTCCCATGGTAAAGGAATCAACTGCATGTACATAAGCGTTATCTACACAATTATCAGTCGCTAAAATAGAATCTCTAGTATCCGCATCCATGATACAAGCTACAATGGTATCGTTAAAGCTTTCTGTTAAAACAGGTGCAATAGCATCCACCAAATTAATTTTCTGCAAACAAGTCGTTACTGTTCCTGATACAGAATCCGTAAAAGTCCAAGTTCTTTCGATAATTTGACAAATATTACCCGTTCCGCCAGGTCCAGCTATAATTTTATCACTCATTGCCAGGCCACTACCTCCTCCACAAACATCCATCAAAGTAGGGAATCCTGTACTATCTGGGTCAATAGATGCATCACAAGCAATCGTTACATCCGCAGGACAAGCAAAAGAACCTGTTCCAGCAAAATCATTTACCGTAACATTAGATTGACAAGGCGCACTATTACCCGCTTTGTCAATCACATTCATAAAGATGGTAATTGTTTTTCCAATATCTGGACAACGGAAAGTATCTCGGCTTAATTCAAAGCGTAAATCGCCAGGACTTGTACAATTATCAATAGAGTTTAAATTGATGACAGAACTATCAATCGCTGCAAAACCAAAAGCGTTAATCGTAACAGCTACTGAGTTATTACATCTTGGTACGGGTTCTGTTCTATCATCAACTCTTATTTCTATTTTGTGGGTATCTATATTATTGGAAAAATCTTGTGCTATGATGAAAATTGTTGTATCTCCCATTGGGATATTTAGGGAAATAATCTCTAAAGTATCATGTCTAATTACGGTGTCTTGAGAGGCAACAGCTATTCGTTTAAGCGTATCTGAACATAAATCCTTAATATTAGCCAACAGATTTAAGGTGGTATCGCCACTACAAGTTGTCGAATTAGCACTTGTTTGTACTAATAATAAAGTATCAAAATTAATTACAGGAGGTGCGGTATCTCTTACTCTGATGACTTGTGTTGCTGTATCTCCTACATTACCAAGCGTATCCGTTGCGACCCATTTATAAACAACATCATAATTATAAAACGCACTATCTCTTAGTAAGGAATCCATAGAAACCATACTAGAAGTATCAGGTCTTAGTGTATCGGCAAACATCCGAATAGAATCCATTGGGATAGCTGAACAATTATCTGTAGCGGTTAATACCATTTGCGCAGGAATAGCATCTGTACAAGTAAGCGTGTCATCTGCTGGCACATTTTGGATAATTGGTCCTTGTATATCTTCTACTCGTACTGTATCTACGCAGGTTCCTGTATTTCCAGCGGCATCTGTTACCATCAACGTAATAGGGAAAGTCACTCCAAAAGAATCACAATGTATGGTATCTGGATCAATGGTAAATATTAACTCTGAACTAGGCGTACAATTATCTGAACTCAGCGAATCCAGTTGCATTGCAGTAATCATTCCCAATGAGTCCAATTGGACAAGCGTTGGATCAGAAGTCGTTCCACCTTTACATATAGCTACGGGAGCAGTATTATCAATAACTCTTAAAAAAGTAGTAATTGATGTTCCTGAACCAGAAAGAGGCGGATCCATTATTCTTGAGTTAGAGCCAGATCTCATTTGTTGATTCCGTCTTGTAGGTCCATCAAAATAAGAAAAGAAAGTTACTTCAGATAGATTCGCTAGCGTATCTAATGTAGTTTCGACTCCATAATATGAAGAATCAGGAGGGCTATCGTTTTTATACGTAGAGAAGGTATCACAACTTACATAAAAGATTGGAGTATTATCATCTGGGATAAAAGTAGTATCCCTATAAATTATATCTATACCAGGTACAGTACTAATACTATCAATGTTATCAAAACATAATAAACCACTAGGATTTAATTCATCATGTAATTGTTGTCCAGTTATTACACCTTTATTGCTATTTGATGGAATGACTACATTAATCGTATCTTTCTGGATGATACTTTGTGCAATACTATGCTCCTGACTCAATATTAGGAATGACAAGCACATCAGACCTATACTCAAGCAATTCTTGAATAGGCTTTGTAATGAATATAGATTCATTTTACCTTTTATTTTAAAATTATGTAATGGGTGCGGCATATTACGGTTTTTGGTATTCACTATTATCATCGGAAGAGTGAAATAATCTTTAAATTTTTAATGGAATATCTGTTCTTGGGCAATAGGGATACATTGCCATATTATGCGGGTAGGTTTTAAATCGATCGGTAACTGGGTAAAATATATTACACATAATTATGTAAAAGTCCTTAATTATCAGTTGCTTAGTAACACAAAGTGCAAATGTAATTGATTTTAGCAAATATTGAGCCAAATCAGGGTACATTTACGTGTAACTACCTCACATTGATGCAAATAAATATTATTATTTATTATAATAAACTAGATTGGCGCCTAAATTACAGGGGGAATGGAAGGCATCAAGCCAAATAGGAGCAACTTTTCTGTTGCGAACAGAAGCGTAAATTGGGTGCTCTACTAAGATTGGTTGATTGTTGCTAGGATGAATCCTAGGGGTGGAATTCCTGGAACAGGAATACAGGGTAAAGATTGTGTCGTTCATGGATATGTCGTTGTTCTGGGAAAAATTGACTATCAAAATTGTTAGTATTTTACAAGCAATTTTGACGATTCTAAAATATTTAAATTATTGGTTGCTTGGGATATAGCACTACAATAATTCTTGTAATATTTTTGGTAAAATTAGGAGATAGTATCTAGAAAAGCAATTTTTTTTACGAAAAAACCTTGTTTTGTGGATAAATTACAAGTTTTGTCAGGTATTAGCAGAAAAGAATAGCTCCATTTATAGAAATAATTATGCCAAACTGTGCTGACACTAAAATATATTTAAAATTATTTCCATCTAACTACATACTAATTAGACTTAATTCTGAATGATAAATTTTGAATTATGCTAACTCATTGATTACCAGTATTCAAATTTTGCCATACGATTTTATTTAGAATAAACACTATTAGATACAAGTCTTACAAGGACCTCAAGCCCACCACCATTTCGCTGATTCTCTTTTACCAAATTGCCATTTATCATCCAACCAAAGCATTAATTTGCGCAACCGACTATTCGCTAGTTTTATGCCTACTCGATTCCACCACTTCGTATAATCTTTATTATAAGGACATACTCGAATACAAATAGCACAATCAGTATTCATCCCTACCCAAAATTTAAAACACTTCTCTGCATTAACGGTCCATTTTTTAATGAAGGAGTGACTAGAAAAATTAGGGGGCGTTTCTATAGGTGCATCTTTAGCAATCGCTTTCACAGGGCAGGCATTGGCACATTTTCGACAAGTTTCACAAAATTCCCGTACCCCAAATTCAATTGGTTGATCTGCCGTTAATGGTAAGTCAGTAAAAACTTTGGCTATTCTTACATTTGGTCCATATTTGGGGGTTATTAATAAACCATTTCTACCATATTCCCCTAAACCAGCCTGAATCGCCATCGGAATGCTTTGCGCCGTATCGTTTAAAGAGGCAACCGCCTCATAACCCAGATTAGTAATAAATTGAGCCAGAGCGGTCGCCACATTCAAACTGGAAGCATACCCTAGCCCCGTAGTAGATCCACCTAATGCCGACGGGATAGTTTTACTCAATTCATAATCCATTGGTAAAATCAATAAAATGGCATGCGTGATATTTTCGGGTAAATCTAGTTTTTTCGCAGACTGAGTTTTTCGACTAAAGTTATGAGAATAAACCCATCTTTCATCTAATTCACAAATCCCTACCATTCCTGCCCCTAGCATCGTCGCTGCTTTTTTTATTCGGTGGGTAGTCTCTGCTATATCGGGCAAATCTACTTTAGTTGCTGGCCCTTGGGTCTGGGTCGTATAATAATCCGTAAAGCCCTCTACCCTCCCCGTTTCGGGAAACGTCATTTCTCCTACAACATCCGTCAAGTGCCAACTTGCATTTCGTAAGGCATAATCCCAATGATCAAACCCCTTAGATTTTTTAGGTTTATAATTGGTAATATCATAACTCACGTAAAAATTTTTAGGATTCACCTTGTCATCCCACATGGAGCGATTAAAAATATCGTTTTTCTGATTGAATCGCTCGAACGATGGTTTTATCTCAAATAACTGATCTAAATATTTTTTTGCGGGAGTCTCTACTTTTTTTTGTCCAAACATATTTGTACGCTTCTTGGGCGCTCCGACATTCTACCAATATCGTTCTTAACGCCAATTCTTAAATAGTCAAATGACTTTTGAGGTCTCAATATCTATAATAAAGGGCTCAATACCTTTATTATAAGCATTAAAACTTAGAAACCCTTAAATTCTCTTTTCTTTTAAATTAAAAAACATTTAAATTTAAAGGCTTGTAGTAGTCATTTAAAGTATGTTTAAATTTTTATATTACTGATAATGAATTGTTTATCATTCTATTAAAATTTTGATTATTAAATTAATTGTTTCAGTACGAGTTCTTAAAGGATCTGATACTTCTCTTTATAGGGTTCGAGGTGGAAATGGTGTAGTGGTGGTGAAGGATAGAGAAAAGAATCCTGTAGTTTTTATAGCTAAAAATAGGAGGCAATTCATCGTAATTGCTTCCTATTTTTTATAAAATATCAAAAAAATCAATTTATTTCCCTACTCGTATATATTTTTTAAAATTATTTTTTAGTCTATAAAATGTCTATTTTTTGTCATATAGTGAAATTTTAACATTTTTTCTTTCGGTATGGTAACTATAATTTAGCTACTTTTGCCATTAATTTTTTTAATAATTCATATTGATTGTCTTAAGGTTATGAATTATAAATTTTGAATAGATCAAAAATCGGAACAATTTAAGTATAGTGTAAGTCAAGATTCCCACATCCTACAAATGCTTTGTTACTTATATTTGAAAAAAATATTTGTATTGCAAAGGATTTGACTTATATATTGAAAGGTCATATCTTTGAAGTCCCATATTTAATGAATTCCTATCGCAGACTATTTAAACAAAAGAAAATCCTAGCAGACTAAAAAGTTTATAATTTCCCAATTTAAAAAAAGGAAAATATAATTGATGTCTTTAAGTACATACTAAAATGTACCTGAAAGTCGTTCATTATTGTTTCCAAAAACATCCCAACTTAAAACGTTGGTTTTGACGTATTTATCTTATGTATTATTGCTGACCCACAGCGGAATCAATCCCACATCGATTCTTTAATGCACCGATAAACTACTTAAAATCAGTCAATTAAGTTTATTTGAACATTTTTTCCGTGAACTAACGTATCCAAAATTATTGACATGAACAAGGTTAAAGTATTGCTCCTATTGAGTATAGGGGTGCTGTTGTCATCCACAACAATGACAGCAAATGTTTCTGATGCATTCTCTTATGATTATGCTGCTGAAAAAGCATTCTACGCATCTTACTCTGAATCAGAAATTAAGTCTAGCGTGATGAATAGTAATCACGTATTGGCCAACCATTACGACGCTTCCGTCCAGTATTTCGTTAAAGATAATTTATATTATGGTAGAAAAGGTTTTGCTAAAACTATTGGCAGAACAATGATGTATTTTCCTATCATCGAGGAGTACTTAAAAATGTATAACATGCCTGATGATTTGAAGCATGTGGTCATTGTTGAGTCTCACGCTAACCCGCATGCTACCTCTCATTGTGGTGCAAAGGGCTTATGGCAAATGATGCCAGAAACAGCTAGAAGATATGGTTTAGTGGTCAACGCTAACCAAGATGATCGTAAAGATCCTCGAAAAGCGACTGAAGCAGCCCTTCGTTATTTATCTTACTTATACAACTTCTTGAATAAAGATTGGACTTTGGCTATTGCTGCTTATAACTGTGGCGAAGGGAGAGTGAGAAAAGCTATCCGAACGGCGAACAGTTACGATTATGATAAAATCAAACATTTGCTTCCTAAGCAAACGCAAAAATATATTCCAGCTATTTTAGCAGCAGGTTATTCTGTTGATAATTACGCAGCTTATGGCGTAGTTCCAGCAAATACGCCTTACACTTTAAGGTTTACAAATACTGTAAAGGTTTTTGATAAATTGACTTTTGCAGAAATTTCTACCATTACCAATACCCCTGTAGCTACGGTACAAAAGCTAAATCCTTCTTATCCGAAAGGGTATGTACCTTCTAACAAAAAAGGAAATTATGTTATTCTTCCTTCTGTTAGCAGCTATCAATTAAGCAGCCACTTAAAGCGATCTAATAAGTATGCGGTTGCTATGCGGTTCTAATTTGTAGGGATTGAAGAGAGTTCTTCCCACTCAATCGTCCGTCTCCCTTTCTCAATCACAGTAGAAAAACAACTTTAAAACAAAACCTAAACCTTTATAAAATGCTGGAATCAATGATATTCATGACCATAGTATATCTTTTAAACATTTTAAGAACTCAGGCAGCTACTGAGGCGATTTAAGTATAATAGACTTGTGATCCAAATAATAAATTTGGCTATGAAAATATCTTTGCTGCCCAACCGAAAGCGGTTCACGTCAGCAAAATTGACTTTTTGCTTTATTCATATTTTAGTTTTTTTTACTTCCATAGCTCGGCTATGCAAGCAAAAAAGAGCCTCATTTAAAGCAAAAATCTAAATTTCATAACACAAATTCTTATTTAAACACAAGTCCATCTATTTGACACCAAAAGTGCATTTGGTTTTTAAGTTTGGTGGACTAAAGTGCCCATCTTGGTAATTGGATTTTAAAACGGAGCTAACTTTTAAGGCAATAACGGAATTGACAAATCTCGAAAAAATATATCCAGTTGCGGGTTACGGGTTGCTCTAGTTTGACGAACACCCATTTTTCTGCAATGGACAAGTAAATATCCAATTTTTTTTATACCAAAATACAAGATCGTTTAATGATCTTGGCCAAACATTTTTTTAATCTCATGTGCGAAAAAGGGTAGCTTGATTCAGTTTGAGTTACCCTTCTTTTATTGCTACAGGATGACAGAATTATACTGGATTTACAGGATCGAGAAGGCGGCTATATATGGTACATGATGTGTGTTAATTCCTTATCAATCAAACCTTTAAATTTGTACTTTGTACTGTCTCATTTTTCTGAACACTATCTCTTTATAAAATCACCTTATTACCTCTCCATCTGTGATGCCAATATCCGTATTATAGAATTATCCGTGTTATAATCCCTCTCTATTTATAAAATTTGGTCATTTTTCAGTACCTTCATCCTCGATAAAAAATCTTGTTCATCCTGCAAAATCCTGTCATCCTGTGAGTGTCTTATTCGAAAAAATCAATCAACATATTGGTCTAGTAACCATCAATCGTCCCAAAGCTATGAATGCAGTCAATGGCGAAGTTGCCCAAGGCATTGCTACCTTAGTGGACCAAACCGAAGCCGATGATGATATCTGGGTCGTTATCCTAACGGGTGCAGGCGATCGTGCTTTTTGTGCAGGAGCAGATCTAAAAGAAATTAGCAAAGGAAATGCCCGCAGTTTATCTGTTCCTGAAAAAGGATTTGGTGGGTTGGTCTATGCCAAAAGAACCAAGCCTTGGATTGCTGCTGTTGGTGGCTTTGCTTTGGCTGGTGGAACGGAATTAGCCTTGTCTTGCGATATGATTGTGGCTTCCGAAAAATCTAAATTTGGTTTACCCGAAGTAACGAGAGGGATTATTGCCGCTGCGGGCGGTATGTTTCGATTGCCAAGAGTTATGCCCAAAGCGATTGCGATGGAATATTTAGCAACAGGTAAACATATTCCTGTCGAACAAGCTTTACAATTTGGCATGATTAATCGACTCGTTCCCAATGGAGCACATTTAGCAGGTGCTATTGAATTAGCGGAATCTATTATTAAAAATGCTCCCATTGCCGTTCGAGAAAGTTTGACCATTGCTCGTCAAGCTTTTGACTTGGAAGATGCGGAACTCATTGAACTAACCAAAGCAGCTAATTTACGAATTCATCATACGGCTGATGCCAAGGAAGGCCCTTTGGCTTTTGTGGAGAAGCGGAAGCCTGTGTGGAAAGGGAAGTGAGGTATTACTCTGTGTAGATGATTTTTCTGTTAATGCTTATTACCCGTTTCAAATCATTGACTTGTCGAAACAATGTCACATCACAAAAGGGTGTCTTAAAAAGGGGCTGCCGAATGGAATTGGTAAAAGATTAAAAATCAGTCTTTTTGTTGTTGTGATTTTAGTGTCTTTAAAAGAACTGGTTTTGAGGTATGAATTCTATGGTGATTTCCTGCTCTTGCAAGTGAATAGTTGAATTTTAAAAGAGACCAAAAAATTACTTGGATGTTTTTAGAGAAATGTCCAAGTAATAATTTAGATTGTGGTAAAATTTAAAGATTAATAATTCTAAATGTTCGCAGAAACATATACACCAAATTTTCCTCTAAACCAATTTGTCAATCTAATTTGGATTGGTAAGGGGCAAGATGTGGATTTACAGTCTTCGCATCATGCTGCTTTATTTACCGAATTGATTTTTAATTATGGTGACCAGTTTCAAGTAAGCGGGCAAAACATTGAAAACTTTACAGACTACAAAAGTCATCATATCATTTCAGGATTAAAGACTGAACCCTTTCAGACCAAAGTGCTTGGAACGTATAATAATATTGGGCTTATCCTTAAACCTTTTTGCTATGGAATGCTAATTCGTAAGTTTGGAACAAAAGCAATGAAGACTGTTTCGGACATCTTATATGAATACCTTTTTGAGCCTGAAACACCTCAATTTGAGCTTATCGAAATGTATCTTCTTAAATTGTTTGAAGATGTAAATATTGATACAGACTTACAAAAGTTTGAAAATGATATATCTGCTGAATTACTTCAAAAAGGTGCTTTAAGAAAGTTTAATTATTTACTATCCATTTCTCAAAAGAGCTTTATTCAAAAGTTTAAAAAACATTATACGCTGACTCCCAGCCAATATGTAAAATTAAAGCAAGTAAACTATGCTATTCATCACTTAATGAACAATTCTAAATCAGGAGAACTCACACAAGTAGGTCTTGAAGCTGGTTTTTATGACCAATCCCATTTCATTAAAGTGTTTAAAAAATTCTGTGGTGTAACACCTAAACAATTCCATACCAATCAGAAAGGGTAAATTCTATACTATTTTAAGTGATTGTTTTCAATGACATTTGCACTATAATTAACGTACAAGTGGCATTAAAGACATATTTATGAATAACAGAAAATTGATACTATACATCAGCATGAGCCTTGATGGTTTTTTAGCAACAAAAGATGATGATTTGTCTTGGCTTTCAATTGTAGAAAAAGAAGGCGAAGATTATGGGTATGCGAGTTTTAATGAAACAGTAGATACATATATTGTAGGCAGGAAAACCTATGATAAGGTTCTTGAAATGACTGGCGGGAGTTTCCCTCCTGCTACTCAACATCAATGTTTCATTATAACACGACAAGAGCGTAACAATGAAAATGGTATTACTTTCTTTAACGGAAACATTGAAAACTTGATAAACCAGCTAAAGCAAAAAACTGGCAAGCATATTTACCGTGACGGTGGTAGCCAGATTGTAAAAATGCTAATGGACAAAAACTTAATTGACGAATACCGAATATCCGTTATTCCTATCATTTTAGGAGATGGCAAACAACTGTTCCGAGGCGAAACGCCAACTATCAACCTCAAAGCATTGCCTTGCCAACAGTACGATACAGGAGTGGTTCAACTACACTATGTTAAAGCATAATTAAATGAAGAAAATTATTGTAAAGGGAGCAAAGCAAAATAATCTCAAAAACATTTCAGTTGAAATCCCCCGTAATAAAATTGTGGTGTTTACTGGTGTTTCAGGCTCAGGGAAATCCTCTCTCGTTTTTGAAACCATTACTGCCGAAGCTCAAAGACAGCTATATGATACTTTTAGCACTTTTGCTAGAAGTCGTTTACCTAAGTATGAGCAAGCGGAATATGATGCTATACATAATCTTTCCCCAGTCATTGTATTAGAGCAAAAGAGGATGACAGGCAATTCTCGTTCAAACGTGGGTACGGTTTCTGAAATATCAGCTTTTTTAAGATTGTTATTTTCTCGCATTGGCCATCCCTCAGCAGGAATGACTTCAAATAATTTTTCCTTCAATTCACCAGAAGGGATGTGTAAAGAATGTGGAGGAATTGGAAATATTAATAAGCTGGATATTGATAAGGTCATTGATTGGGGCAAATCTTTAAAGCAAGGAGCTATTCTATTTCCTGATTTTAAGGTCAACTCTCTGGCATGGAAAATAATAGCCAACTCTGGGTTCTTTGACCTCGACAAGTCACTTAATAACTTTTCAGAAACAGAGCTAAATAAGTTACTCCATGCAGATGGAGAACGCTTTAATTATGGTGAAGGCGAAACTGGTTTTAATGCCAATTTTAACGGTATCGTCTTAAAAATTAAGAAAGGATATTTGAATAAAGACATCTCAAGTCTGACAGAGAAAAGAAAGAAAGTTATTCAAAAATTTATCACGTCAAATAAGTGTTCAGCGTGTAAGGGTGCGAGATTAAAGAAAGAAGCACTTGCCTCAAAAATAAACGGTAAAAACATTCATGAACTTTCTCAATTACAGTTAAACCAGCTAATTTTATTCATCAATGATATTGAGAATGAAACTGTAAAAACTGTTCTTGAACAGCTACGTCAACGATTAACAAATCTTATCAATATAGGAGTTGGCTACCTCAACCTTGCAAGAGTAACAAGAACATTATCAGGTGGAGAATCCCAAAGGGTTCAATTAGCTAAACAGTTGGGTAACAGTCTAACTGAAATGATATATGTTCTCGATGAACCCTCAGTAGGTCTGCACCCAAGAGATGTACACTTGGTAAATGACCTTCTTATAAGATTAAGAGATGCAGGCAATACAGTCTTGGTAGTTGAGCATGACCCCGATGTGATTAAGATTGCTGATTACATCATTGATGTTGGTCACGGAGCTGGCGAACATGGTGGCAATATTGTTTTTCAAGGTACTTTCAAAGAGCTTAAAGAAGCAGATACCTTAACAGGTAAATTTTTGAAAAGGAAAATACCTGCAAAAGAAAACTTCAGACCACATAAAAGCTATTTTTTAATCGAAAATGCAAATGACAATAATTTAAAAAATGTATCTGTAAGTATTCCCAAACAGGTGCTTACTTGCATTACGGGAGTAGCTGGAAGTGGTAAAAGTTCATTGATACATAAAGCATTTTTGAAAAAATATCCCGAAGCCATCATTATTGACCAAAAACCCGTTGGAAAATCTATTCGTTCTAATCCAGCAACTTATACAGGGGTTTTCGATTTAATCAGGAGTGAATTTTCTAAAACCAATAATAATGTTAATCCTTCCTTATTTAGTTTTAATGCAGATGGCGCTTGTACCAATTGCAAAGGCTTAGGTTTCACCGTGATGGATTTAGCGTTTCTTGACCCTATTAAATCTACTTGTCAAATATGCCAAGGTAGCAGATATAAGGAAGATGTACATCAGTATCTATATAAAAATTACACAATAGTAGATGTCCTTAGTCTTACCATTAATCAAGCGACTTCTTTGTTTGATGACAGAGCAATCATTAAAAAACTGACTGTTTTACAGGAGGTTGGATTGGGTTATCTCAAATTAGGTCAATCTCTATCCACACTTTCAGGCGGTGAATGTCAAAGAGTGAAATTAGGAAGGGAATTACATAAAGAAGGACTGGTTTATATCCTTGATGAACCGACAACAGGCTTGCATATGTCGGATATAGCCAAGATTATTGAACTAATGAATAAGCTGGTTGATAGAGGAAACACACTTATAGTAATTGAACACAATTTAGATATAATCAATAATGCCGATTGGGTAATTGATATAGGGCTTGAAGGCGGGATAGCAGGTGGAGAAGTTCTTTTTGAGGGAACGCCTCAACAACTGCAAAATTCCGAGATTGGTTATACCTCTATATATCTCAAGAACTATAATGCCACATTTCAATAAAATCAGCCTTAACTAAATAGAATTATTGGACACTTGGAATAGAAATGTCCAATTTTAAACTTTATCTATACGCTGTTGTGAACCTTTATCTCCCTTTAATTCTCTCCTGTCTTAAAAAATAGGGTTTTCAAGACAGGAAGCAAAATAGGACTAAAATACTGTTTCTCAGCTTTTTAGCCATCTGGCATACCCTTTTTAAGACAGCTAAATTTTACCCCTTAAATCATTACGCTTTAAACGGTCTGTTTCACCGTAATTTTTACATTTATCAATACTCCCTATTATAAAACCTAGCATTTATAATAGGGAGTCATTTATATTAGCGGGCTAAATGTTGTCAAAATCAACTACGCCAATTCCTTCCCCACCTTCTCCAATAAAGCCTTAGTCGCCCGAATGCCATCTGGTTCACTCAAACTAGTGCCTTCGTACTCAATATCAACATATCCCGTATACCCAGCATCTTTAGCAATTTTTAGCATCCGTCTAAAGTCGGTATGAACTTCATCCCCATTTTCATCAAAATCATGCGTTTTAGCACTAATACCTTTCGCATACGGCATCAATTCTGCCATTCCTTTATAGCGGTCATATTCTTCTAGGCATTTTCTATAATCTTTGGTATCTCTAGTAATACAAAAATTCCCAAAATCAGGTAAGGTTCCACAAAAGGGGCTATTGACTTGCTCCATGACAGAAGCCAACCAAGCACCATTAGAAGAATATCCGCCATGGTTTTCAACGATAATATTAATGCCATTGGCTTTGCCAAACTCTGTTAGTGAACCTAAACCATTGACAGCAGCAGCTTTTACTTCGTCGGCGGTGCCTGTTCCAGCGGCATTTACTCGAATCGCATGGCAGCCTAAAAACTTAGCGGCTTCTACCCATTGGTAATGATTTTCTACCGCAGCTTTTCGTTTTGCCTCATCCAAGTCACCCAAATTACCCAACGCATCACACATAATTAAAACGGGTTGCACGCCTTCTCCATCACATCGACCTTTTAAATCTTTTAGGTATTCCATATTTTTTGCCTTATTAAAATAGAAGGTATTGACAAATTCTACCGCATCTATCCCATACTCTTTTTTGGCAATGGCTGGAAAATCTATTGGATTTAATTCGCCTTGTAAAACTGAATCAGGGTCGGTCATTAAGGCTCTACCAAATGCGCCAAAATCACCACTTTTTAGAAAATCGCCAAAAAAGGAATTATGTAATGACCATTGCGCTAAGGAAATTTTAAAGAAAGGTTCTTTGGGTGCAGTTACTGTTTTTGCCATTTTCTCAGTTGTTTTTTTAGCGTCGCCTGCACAGGCAGAAAATGTGCCCGCAGATAAGCCAAATAATCCCGTTGCAGCTAGACCTGTACTCAGTTGTTTTATTGTTTTTCTCCTACTGGTATCCATTCGTTAGTTGTTTTGATGAAAAATTGTAAATTTAGCCAATTATGCCTTATTAAGTACCAACATACAATTATTATTAATTTTCAGCGGCTTCTTTTTCCACTATTTTCCTCTAAAAAATCAAGCCGTAGCGGTGCTATGACTGGATTTTTTAAAGAAAACTATCGAAAAAATAATCTCCCTGAAATTTTAAACTAATTATGAGTTGGTACTTATATAGTAAAATTTAACGATGAATAATTAACAAATAAAAACTAGGACACACTTTTTGATTAACACATAGTCACATAGTTGAAACACAATAAGGAAACATAGTTTAAAGTCTAAGTTATTTTAACAGCCCTGTAAAAACTACCTCAAATAGTAAATTCTCAATAGAGAAATTAAAGGACACAAAGTTCACCGAGAAGGCACAGAGGACACAAAGAGTCTCTGTGCTCTTTGTGTCTTCTTAGTGCTCTCGGTGTCCTAAAAAACTACTACATTGAGCACTTACCTCAAATAAATCTAAAATACTGTAGTTCTGCGTTTATAAATTCATACATCAAAACATGTCAAAAACCCAAAATAAATTATCTATCATTGACCTTTTATTAGGCTTAGCAGTCAAAACGTCTAGGCAGGCCGCCGTTACTAAAAGTGTTACTGAATTACTCGAATTAGACAATAGTGATCCTATCTCGATTGGTAGTATTCTAGAAAAAAATGCCATTGTCTACAAAGACAAAACGGCTATTCTCTACGAAGATTTAAGCTATACCCATTTTGAGTTTAATGCATTGGTCAATCGTTATGCACATGTTTTTCAACAGCATGGTATACAAAAGGGAACAGTTGCGGTTGTTTTTTTAGAAAATCGTCTAGAAACATTGGTATTAATTTCTGCTTTGACCAAATTGGGTGCTATTGCCTCTTTAATTAATGCCCATCAAAAGGGAGCGGTTTTGAAACATAGTATTGAGACAGACCAAGGAGATTATTTTATTATCGGAGAGGAACGAATCGCAGATTTTGAAGCTATTCGACCTACCTTAAAAAATTTAGCAACTGCAACTTTTTTTGAGTTAAAGAATCATGGATTAACTCCTACTCCACCCGACTATCTACCATTATCCGAATTAATCGAAACTGCTAGTACCGAAAATTTACCGATTACCAAAACGATTACCTTAGGTGACCGATTTGCCAATGTATTTACTTCTGGCACAACGGGTATGCCTAAAGCATCTATTCAGACCCATAAAAAATGGTATCTCTGTTATCATTGGTATGGGCAGGTCAATATGGGCATTCAATCGGACGATGTTTTTTACGTACCGATTCCTTTTTTTCATACCAATGCTATGATAGTAGCTTGGCCAAGTGCCGCTTCAGGTGGTGCAGCCTTGGCGATTCGACGAAAATTATCTATTTCTAATTTTTGGAAAGATGTGGCTAAATTTAATGTCTCTGCCTTTATTTATATCGGTGAAATTTGTCGCTATTTAATGAATAAACCACCTGCTGCAACGGATACTACACATCGCATTCAAAAGGTAGTGGGTAATGGACTTAGACCTGATATTTGGAAAGCTTTTAAAAAGAGATTTAATATCCCGCAAGTTTATGAATTATACGGTGCGTCCGATGGTATTGTCAGTTACACCAATGTTTTCAATTTAAATTGTACGGTTGGTTTATGTCGCTCGGAATATGCGATTGTAAAGTATGATGTGGATAATGATCTCCCTTATCGGAATGAGGCAGGTTTAATGGAGAAAGTAACCATTGGGGAGGCTGGCTTATTATTGGGACAAATTACGGAAGCGACGCCTTTTCCGGGTTATGTCAATAAGGCTAAAAACCAAGAGAAAATCCTGCAAAATGTATTAGTCAAAGGTGACCAATGGTTTAATACGGGTGATTTAATTAGAGATTTAGGCTTTCATCATGCCCAATTTGTAGACCGTTTGGGCGATACTTTTAGATGGAAAGGGGAGAATGTTTCTACCGCAGAGTTGGAAGCGATTTTGAATCAGTTTCCACAAGTAGCTCATTCGGCGGTTTATGGGGTTGGGTTACCTAAAATAGACGGAAAAGCGGGCATGGCAACCATTAATAATGCGGTTCCCTTGGATGAATTTGACTTCCAACAATTCACGCTCAATACTAAAAATGCGCTTCCTTCTTATGCTGTGCCAATTTTTCTTAGATTTGTAGCCGATTTTGAAAAAACTGCTACGCATAAAATTAAAAAGTCAGTTTTGAAGAAAGAAGGAGTTTATCCCCAAAATGAGTCTGATGTTGTTTATGTTTTATTGCCAAAAGCAGCTACTTATACTAAAATGACACGTAAAATTTTGGCAGATATTGAACAGGGAAGGATTTCTTTTTAAAAAATTTGCATTTTACGATAGTACCTCCTGACGACCGTCGATATACTTGTCAGGAGACAAGTTGAGAAGCATTTCAAGTCTGAGACTTAAAATATCGATATTAAAAAAACGCACATTATTTTCTGAATCTCAATTAGGCCTGTCAGATACAATATTTTCTATTAATACGCATGCTAACCTAAAGGTCAGCGTCCCGAACAGACTAAAGTCTGCGCTACTAGTTAAGACACTCAATTTATACAGAACAATCATAAAAACATGAAAAAATCAACCTTATTATTTACCCTTTTTATTTTTGCCCTAATCATAGCCTGCAAAAATGAATCAACTACAAAAGCAACTGTTGCGCTAGAAGAAGTTGCTGAAGCCGAAGAGGAAGAAATAGACGAACAATACCGCTATGCTAGCAATTTATACCAAGAAAACTGTACTTCTTGCCACGAAAAGAGCGTAGTTAAATTTATGCAAAAGGATTTTCTACATGGCAACTCTTGGAATGAAGTCAACCGTTCTATTCGTTATGCCCACACCTTTATGGACAAAGTAGATTTTGTTAAGACGTGGCCTGATTCTGCTTTTAATAAATTAACTGATTATATGTTGGTAAGTTTGGAGCAACAAACCATCGAATCTTTTGCGACCGATGTAGATTACTCAGGAACAATCAAATCAGAAAATTTAAGTTTTAAATTAGATACCGTTGTAAAAGGCTTAGAAATTCCTTGGGGGATTGATTTTTTACCAAACGGAGATATTTTGGTAACGGATAGAAATGGTAATTTTTATAGGCAGACAGAAGGAAAAGAAAAAGTCTTAATCAAAGGCACGCCAAAAGTGCATTATGATGGGCAAGGTGGTTTATTAGATGTGAAAGTCCATCCTAATTTTGCTACCAATCAGACCATATATATTTCTTATTCTAAACCTAATAATAAAAAAGAATCCAATACCGCAGTTATGATGGCGAAGTTGGTCAATGATGAATTGGTGGAGCAAAAAATCATTATGGACGCTAAGCCTTATACGACCAAAAAATATCATTTTGGCGCTCGTTTAGCATTTGATCAAGCAGGACATTTATATGTAACGATTGGCGATCGAGCGAATAGAGACGAAAATCCACAAGATTTAAGTAAATACCCCGGAAAGATTCACCGTTTTAACGCAGATGGAAGTATTCCTGCGGATAATCCTTTTGTCGATACCGAAGGCGCTATTCCATCTATTTGGTCTTACGGACATAGAAATCCACAAGGATTGGTCTTTGATCAAGCAACTAATACGATGTGGGAAACGGAACATGCTCCAAGAGGTGGCGACGAAGTAAATATTATCCGAAAAGGGAAAAACTACGGCTGGCGAGTCATTTCTTATGGCATCAATTATAATGGAACCACCTTTACGAATACCACGCATAAAGATGGCATGGAGCAACCTGAATTTTATTATATGCCTTCTACAGGAACTTGCGGATTAACGATTGTCCGAGGCAATAAATACCCTGCTTGGGAAGGAGATTTATTAGCGGGTTCTTTACGTTTTAGATATATTTCTCGCTTGAAAATGGATGGTCAAAAAGTAGTTGGCGAAGAACGATTGGTAGAAAACATTGGTCGATTGAGAGATGTTAAAATGGGTAATGATGGATATATTTATTTTACGGTAGAAAATCCAGGTATTGTATTTAGGTTGATGCCTGTTGAGGCGGCTATTTAGCTACAATCCTGTTCATAAAAAAGTTTAATTAAAACAAGGCGACTGTTCTCCAGTCGCCTTGTTTTCTTTGAAATAGGACAGTAATTGTAAAAAGTCATTCAATACCGAAATAAATTCTTTGTATAGGTCAACTTTTTGTATTTTGCCTTCAAATAGAAATGGTAAATATATTTTAATCAACATATTATGTCTGCTCCAAAAAACAGAAAGCTCGCTGCGGTACTTTTTGCTGACATTGTTGGCTATACGGCTTTAATGCAAAGTGACGAAGGAAAAGCGATGGCGCATTTGGAGAAATTCAAACGAGCTTTGGAAGCAGAAGTCCCCAAAAACCAAGGAGAAATCATCCAATTTTATGGAGACGGTTGTTTGTGTACTTTCAACAATTCTGTAGATGCATTGACATGTGCAAAAAACTTGCAGACTACTTTTCAAAATGCCCCTAAAGTACCCGTTAGAATAGGCTTGAATGCGGGTGACATTATCCTCAAAGAAGGCAATGTATTTGGACATACCGTTAACATTGCCTCTAGAGTGGAGTCCATGGGAATTCCAGGAGCCGTCTTATTATCTAGCAAGGTACAGCAGGAGATTGAGAATCAACCACAATTTTCTTTGCAAAGTCTAGGTAAATTTGATTTCAAAAATGTAGACAATTCACTAGAAGTTTTTGCACTCGCCAATGAAGGGTTTCCTATTCCTAACAAGAAAGAGATAAAAGGAAAATTAAAGACGCCAAAAAATACAACAATGAATTGGGCGCTGCCTATTGCATTTGGATTATTAGTTGCCGTAGGTGCTTTTTGGGGACTAAAATATAATGCTACTCCTCCTATTTCTACTACGCCATCTATTGCCGTTTTACCTTTTAAAGATATGAGTGTCAGCAAAGACCAAGAATATTTCGGGGATGGCATTGCAGAAGAAATCTTAAATTCTCTATCCAAATTAAAAGCCTTAAAAGTAGCAGGTCGAACGTCTTCTTTTTCTTTTAAAGGTAAAAATTCTAACATTTCAGAAATTGGAGAAGCTTTACACGTTAAGAATGTTTTAGAAGGAAGTGTACGCAAGCAAAATGACAAGATTCGAGTCACCGCTCAATTAATTAATGTAGCTGATGGTTTCCAAATTTGGTCGGACAAATACGAACGAAATATGAACGATGTTTTTGCCGTTCAAGATGAATTGGCACAAAATATTGGGGAAATCTTACTAAAAAAATTAGCGCCCGAACAGCTTTCTAAATTAACTGCCTCTGCTGGTGTAAGTAGTAAAATTTATGAACTCTTTTTGAAAGCTAAGCATATTCATAAAAACATTTATAACAGCAGTCATTTACAAGCAGATTTTCAAAAGAGTGAAAAATTATTTTTAGAAGCCATTAGTTTAGCGCCTGATTATGCTCTTGCCCACGCAGGTTTGGCGGATTTATATGATTCTTATTGGGTTCGGATTCCAATTGGAGATACCGAAGGAAAAAAGAAATATATGGAATTGATGGATTTGGAAAGTGCCTTGGCATTAAAATTAGATAGTGAATTAGCTTATGCGAATCAAGTTAGAGGCTATGTCTTAAGCCATATGGGGCAGCAAAAATTCGCTTTTGATCACTTCTTAAAAAGCTATCAAATCAGTCCAAATAATCCAGAATCTATTATTGGTTTAGCTAATCTATATTTTGATATGGGCTTACATTATGATGCCCTGCAGTTAGCCAAAAGAACACTCCAAATTGACCCCTTGTTTAGGTCTGGCTTAACCATGCAGATTTACTGCAACTTCTTTTTAAACAACTTAGAAGCAACCGCCAATCAATGTCAATCCTTTTTGGATATTGACCCAAATAATATGACTGCTCTGGAGTATTTATTTAAAGCTTCTTTTCTATTAAAAGATACAACAACCGCATTGGCTACTTTACAAAAAATGGAACAAATTGATCCAGTTGCTCCAAGTAAATTAGGACTCGATTTAGAAATTGCTTTGTTGAAAAATAATAAAACCTATATCGATGTCCTACTCAGGGACAATAATCCTAATCTTAATTTTACGATTCATTCTTTTTATCAAGATAGCGTTCCAGCAGCCAAAGCTTACGAATTAGCTACTACTGATTATCTACAATATGCCCGTCAAGATTCTCCTCCTCAAAACAGTCTTTATTTAGACCTCTCTATGGATAGGCAACTGAAGGTTTATCAGTCAACGAATTGGTTTCAAGAGGCTTTGACCGTAGAAAAAGCAAAATATGATTATTTGGCAGGGGAATATCCTCGGGCGGTGGCGATATTGGAATAAAAATTTATTAAATAACGTGAATTTTGGATAATACTAATTGATAATCAATGATTTAGCTCTAGAGGAGCGGTACTGTTTGTAGAAAATGATTCAAAAATGTTCCAAAGGTCTGGAAGACCTTTGATCAAGAGGGGTTTATCAAATTTTTTCTACAAACAGATTCGGTCTTCCAGACCTTTTGCTTATCCAAAACTCACGTTAAATAATAGGGAGACTGTTCAAAAAAATGTGTCACTCAGAGGAAAAGTTCGCAAAGTGCTGATTACAAATTCTCTGCGGACTCTGAAGTCTCTGCGTGAGGCAAAAAAATGAGCGGTCTCACAATAGGAAAATACAGACTACATTTCTAATATGATTCAACAACTCCTTCAAGTAAGCAAAAAAAATCCTTTAAAACTATATACTGCTATAACAGACTGGTCGGCTGATTATTATCAGTTAACCGCTAATAAAACACTTTTTAATAAAGCCCTTATCGGAGGCTTCACCTGTCAGCAATTCAGTTTTGCTTTTATGGCGGGCTATCAAGCAGCATTAGAAAAAATGTTTCCGACCATCGCACCGAATGAACTCAAAGCCTTATGTGTAAGCGAAGCAAAAGGCGGGCATCCAAAAGCCATTCATACGACCTTGGTGAATCGTCGAATAAGTGGCGTAAAAACGTATGTTACCGCTGGTTCAGACGCTGCTCATTTATTGGTGCTATGTAAAACAGAAACAGTTGTTGATGGTCGCCCTCTATTTAAAATGATACATCTTCCTAAGACTACTCCAAATATGGAAGTGACCAATTTTGACATTCCTTTTATGCTGGAAGTCAATCATGGGAAGTTAACCTTAAATGATACCGAAATAACAGATTCTCAAATCCTAGTTGGAGATGGTTATCACGAGTATACCAAACCCTTTAGAACACTTGAAGATATTTGTGTAGGTACAGCTTACCAAGCCATGTTATTAAGACAAGCAATTGAACATCAATGGGAAGCGAATCTACGAGATCAACTTTTATTGAATCTTTATACTTTAAAAAATCTGCTCTCTTTGCCACCATTAGCTAAAGAAACGCACTTATTACTAATTGCCAACGAACGAAATTTTGAAAACCTATTACCTCGTATTGAATCGAATATTACAACCCACTCTCCTGCGTATTTCAAAGCAGATTGGACATTGAATCAGCGAGTTATTGCTATGAGTAAGAAATTGAAGGCGATTCGATTGGGGAAGGCTCGGGAGGTGCTTTTCAATAATACCGCCCATTCTTAAAATCAACCCCATTCTTATACAAATCCGTCTCCGCCTTCCGAATCAACAACTCATCCACCAAAAATATCTGCTCCTCCATAGCTACATTTTGCAAAGAAACTTCTAAAATCCCAGCCTCTGCCAACTCAAAAGGAAACTCCACCAAAGCCCAACCATCATTTGCCATCACCGATAAAAGATAGCGAATTTGTGGACGAGATTGCCAGAGCAAAGCTCCCGTTTCAGGATCGGTTAATTTGACCTGTAAAAAGGTATTCGCAACGGGGAATTTTCGTAAATCATGTGCCCAAAAAGAAAGCTGAATGTTATCTCCTTTTTTCGTATTTGGGATTTCACCTTTAAAAATAGTTTGCGGCTTACTGATATTTAAATTTAAACCACCTTTACCTTGATAGGCAGTTGATTGGTCTTGGTCGTCAAAAGATTGATAGACAAAATTTTCAAGACTATCTGTCGATAAAAAACCATTGATATTAAATAAAGTAGAATCTGCTAACAAGCGTTGTTGAATGGCTTGTTTTTTAGCATTAATCCGAGTTTGGAAACCTGATAACGGCAATTCATAATACCGCATGGCATCTACTGTTTTTAATAATTTCATGCCTACGCCTACATCAGGGTATTTTTCAAGATGACTGGTATCTATCATTACTAATAATGGCTTGTCATTTTTAAAATCGGATAAAATACTAGGAATATCGTAAGGTTCAGTTGTCGTTTGAAAGAGGTTATAAGCTCTGGAAACAGAACTCCGATTCCCCATAGAGGCTAATAATGGCAAGCCTGTTTCCATAGATAAAGACAAACTTTTTTGTTGAATTCGTCCATGTACTTTGGCATTAAAATTATCCGTCCCTACATGGAAATAAGGAATGGGTAAAATAGCTTGATATTGCTCAAAATCAAATCCTGTTTTATCTTGGAAAGTTTTGCCTATATGAAATTCAGGTACCGTATCCATACTATATTTTCGAGCATGATTATACTGCCAAGCTTCATAGACTAATAGTGCTAAAGGAAGAAGTAACCAAATTTTTTTATGTCTAAATTTTCGATATAAATAAGTAAAGATGATGATATTAATGACGAAATAGAAAATCCAATTAAAGCGACCGACCGATCGAAATTGCTTTAGTGGTCCAGAATAATCCAACAGTCCTTCTAGTCCTGGCAAGATAAATGGGAAACCAAAGGAAAAAACGAATAGGACAAAAGACATCGCAAACAAGCGCCTTAAAAAATCGGCATCATCATAGACTAGCTTCTCCAAACCTAGCATCATAATTAATTCACTCTCTGCCACCTTCCCCGCTTTTTTGGACGTTAAAACAGTCATTTTTTGGAAAAAAGACCGTTTAAATAAATGACTGGCCCAATGGAATAACATGCTAAGAAACACCCCAAAAGCAACGATTCCAACATACGCTTTGCCTTCAAAATTGACGCGTCGAATTTCTATAATATTTTCATTAATCCATTCATAATAGGGCATTCTTAGGGATAGAAATAAGCCTTCCCAATGAGAAACGAACAACAAAAAACCATAAGGTTTATCAGGTCGGTTGGGCACGTCATATTGGGCTAACCATATCAAAAATAATGCATAAGGTAATAGTACTTGAAAAGAAAAATGTACCGCATATTTGATAAATTCTGCTTTTGGGAACATCCATTTACCTGCTTCATTACCAGATGGACGAGCTTTTTTCATAAAAGAAAAAAAGTAGAAAAAACCAATCATGAAAGCGGTAATCGCAAAAAAGTAAAATTGTATTAAAGAGGTTAGTAAGACAGTTAAGAAAAGTCCGATACTCGTCCACCAATTCGGACGCTCATCAAAGCGCATCAGAAAATAAATCGTCGCTGGAATGGCATATAAGTGGGCTAAGCCATAATGTCCAAATAAACGCTCGGTCTGTGGCGACATAAAAGTCAATGCAATGGCACAAATCAAACTAAACCAAGGAGGCAGCGCCAACCTAGAAAATATCAAATATAAAAATAGCGCACAAATCAAATAAGAAAACAGCATCGAATAGTGCAAAATAGGAATCGCATAATCCGTTAAATCTAAACCTACAGACTTTAAAAATTTCAATCCATTGGAAACCAAAGGAATCGCAGACGCAATTGTCACATGTTCTCCATAAGGATAGCCCATTCCTTCAAATACCGTATAGGTCTCATCGTATTTAGCATGATAGGTGACGAGATTATACGCATTAAATGCATCTCCATAGCCTTGAATCACATGGTTCGGTGATGCCGTTAATATCTGCCCAAATCGAACATATAAAACAATGCACGTAAAGAGGATGAGTAAGAGTAGTCCAAGTCTGTTTTTTTGTCGCAAGTTGTTGGGTTTGCGAGTTTCGAGTTGCGAGTTGCGGGTTTTACGTACTGTATAGACCCGCAACTCGTAACTCGTAACTCGTAACTTTAAAACCCGAAAGGTACGATTTATCCTAAAATTTATTAAAACTTAGATCAAAACCCTTAAAGTTTTCAAAAAAAAATTAATTTTAGCAGAGATATGCAACCCTTCTTGAAAGTCTCCTGTCTCTTAAAGTAGCGTATTCAAAACCCGAATATGCTTTTTGAGAAAAAACCCGACTTTCAATTTTGGTAGTATGAATCAAGGAATTTTGCATAATCCAATGGGCAAAAGTACTAAGCCTAAGGTAAAATTAGTCCATTCGAAATACCCTGCTCAGCAATCAAGATTAAAGCAGAGAAAAACACCTGACTCTTTGAATTACGCCGCAACGCACCAAGACATTATAGATGACTGTAGGCAAGGCAACCGCCAAGCTCAGTTTGAATTGTATCGACTATACTCGAAAGCGATGTATAATATCTGTTTGCGGATGCTGAAGGACGACATGGATGCGGAAGATATTTTACAAAATTCTTTTGTAGATGTTTTTACCAAACTGCATACTTTTCAACATCAATCAGCTATCGGCGCTTGGATTAAACGAATTGTGATTAATAATTGTATCAATTTTCTAAAAAAACGACGTTTAGATATTGAGGAGTTAAATGACAATCACATAAATGTGACCGAGGAACGTCCTAATGACAATGATGCAGAAGATTGCCCAATGTCAGTTGAACAAATTAATCAAGCGGTACATTTATTACCTGATGGCTATCGAGTCGTTTTTACACTCTATTTATTCGAAGGGTATGACCATAAAGAAATTGGTGAAATTTTGAATGTAACAGAAGCTACTTCAAAATCTCAATATAGTCGAGCAAAGAAGAAATTGAAGCAGATACTAGGTAACGGGTTATAGGTACCAGGTATCAGGACAAACGAATTGTACTACACCTGATACCCGAAACCAGATACCTGACACCATAAAAGCAAGTAATCAAAAAATATAAAACCGTTTCAGGCAGCAATGTCTGGACGACAAACAGCGATGAAAATGGATAATCTCGAACAATTCATACGAGACAACCGAGAAGAATTTGACACCGCCGTTCCAAGTTTAAAGATTTGGGCGGAATTGGACAAAAAATTACCTCAACCACAAGAAAAGCCCGAAGCTAAACGGATTTCTATCCGACGGTTTATGAGCATAGCAGCAGCAGTAGCTGTATTGATTAGCTTTGGTATTGGTATAGGGTTTTCTCTATCGCCTAATTCAGGGGAAGAGGCAATTACTCTTAGTGATATTTCTCCAGAATATGCAGAAGTAGAAGAATATTATGCAACGCAAGTCAATAGTAAATTGGCAAGATTAGCTAGTTATAAAGCAACTACTCCAGAGATGCAAGCAGATTTAGCAGAGTTAGATCAATGGATGAAAGATTTGCAGAAGGAACTCTCAATCGTTCCCAAAAGTAAGGAAGAAGCGGTGGTGAATGACATCATCGATCTTTATAAAACTAAAGTGGCCATTTTAGGAAAATTATTAGAAAGTATTCAATCAAGTAATCAAAAAAACAGTACTCAACATGAAACCGTGGATATATAAACACCTGCTGGTCCTAGTCCTGGTGGGACTGGGCAGCACCACTACCTTCGCCGCTGATGGGCGAGAAGAATTTACCAAGACTATCAAAAAAGAATTTGACATTAGTCAAAATGGAGAAATAGGCATCTCCAATCAATTTGGAAAAATAGAAATTAATACATGGAATAAAGACCGAGCAAAATTTTCAATAGTTATCTCTGTCAGAACAAGTTCAGAAGATAGGGCACAAGAAATATTCGATAGAATTGACGTTGACTTCTCCAATGGAAGTGATTACGTGAAGGCCGTTACAGAAATTGAATCGCAAAAAAGCAAATGGGGCTGGGGTGGCTGGAATGGGAATAATAACGCTGATTTTGCCATCAACTATGAAGTATATCTTCCTAAAACTGTTGCTTTAGATATTGAAAATAGACACGGTAACACCTATATCGCTGAAATGTCAGGCAATGCAGAATTAGACATAGCTCATGGAAACATTACTGCAGATGGCTTTACCGGCTCCTTAGAGTTTGAAATGGCACATGGCAATGGCACCATTATCATGGCAAACAGTTTGGATGCAGATATTAGTCATAGCAATATTCGCTTCAAGAAATTGGGTAATGTTCAATTAGAAACAGCCCATTGTCAGATTGATTTAGGCAATGCTAAAAAAATAAGACTAGATTCTAGACATACTAATTTTGAAATGGGAGATATTGAAGAATTAAGAGTTGATAGCCGACATGACCATTTTGAAATTGATGCTGCCAAATCTGTTTTTTCAGAATCTTCTCATACTACTTACGAAATAGATAAATTATCCGTTGTCGGAGATTTTGATTGCCAACATGGAGGTGCTTATATTGATTACCTGGAGAAAGGATTCGATGAAATCATTTTATCAGGAAATCACACCGGTTTTAAAATCAGAATGGACGAATCGGCAGCTTTTGATTTAGATGCTTATGCATCTCATGCAGGTATTCGCTATCCCATGGATATGGACATTTCTTATGAAAAAGATAAAAATAATGCCCATGAAGTAAGAGGAAAAAGAGGCGGTAGTAGCAACGCTGGAAAAATTCGAGCTAGATTATCGCATGGAAGTTTAAGAATACGGTAGGCCATTTAAAACTTTCAATTTTCAGTAATAATTTTCAAATGAGGCAAATTTTAAGCACCTACTTTTAATGGTATAACTCCTTAGTTTTCAGTAATAAATACCAATTTTTTTCTAAATTTAAAATTATGAATTGAAAATTGAAAATTATCTACGCCGTTTATCTATAAAATCCCTCCGTTCGTAGAATCTAGTTTAAGAAATAGTTAAAATAGTAGATATTTGAACTATCGTTGAAACAAACAGCTACCAACACCAAATAATGTAAAATACCAATAAAGAAATCACTTTTTAGTGTAAAAGTTTTTTCATACTAATCCGACTGAAAGTTTTTATGAGGCCGTTCCAATGGGAACGGCTTTTTTATTACAGGATGACAGGATTTTTCAAGGTTTACTGGATGAACGAGCGATCCCAAAGGGTGAATGTCCTCTTCTGCTTAACATTTTTACCTCATTGAGGTTCAGAAAATAATGTGTGCTTTTTTAGATTAGATATTCTGTAGTCGCAGAGCTTTTGCTGGCAGCAAAAATGGGTAGCCTTATTTCAAAATATCCTTAGTGTAACTTACCAAGCAGAGCTTGGCACTACAGGAAAATATCCATATGCAATAAATCCGTTGGAGATAATCAAAAAGACACTTTCTCAAAAAATTACTCAAAAAACAATCTCCTCCTATCAGCAATTAGTATCTTTGTCAAAATGGATTAGATTGGTGATTTACAATTAAGGAGAATTGATGGCTTTAATGCATCATCCAGCAAATCACCAATCAACTAATCACTAATCAACCAATCACCATTTCAAAAATGCTGCAAACCAATCAACTCCAATTTTCTTATACCGGCGCACAAATAATGACCTTTCCTGACTTTACTTGCAAAAAAGGAGAACAATGGTTGCTATTAGGGCAATCAGGAAGTGGTAAGACCACCCTACTCCATTTATTAGGTGGTTTATTATCGCCAACCCAAGGAACAGTCCAAGTTGGTGAAACGGCGTTGAAATCGTTGTCTACCGCTGCTTTGGATAAATTTAGAGGCAAGCATATTGGCATTATATTTCAAAAAGCGCATTTTGTACGCTCTTTGACAGTACAAGAAAATTTAGTTTTAGCACAGCAATTAGCAGGGGTAACAGTAGATAAAACTAGAATTTCCGACTTATTGAATCGCCTGAATGTGGGACATAAATTGCACGCTAAGACCAACGAATTAAGTCAAGGGGAACAACAACGAGTTGCCATTGCAAGAGCGATTGTCAATCAGCCAGAAGTTATCTTAGCCGACGAACCTACTTCGGCTTTGGATGATGAAAATTGTGAAGAAGTGATTCAATTATTGGAAGAACAAGCAGCGGCGGTTGGTGCTACTTTATTGGTGGTAACGCATGATGGGCGGTTGAAGGAACGGTTTGAGAAGCAGATTTTGATTGATTGAAAATGTACCGATGCATCTACTTTTCAATTTTACATTTTTAATTTTACATTTTAGATTTATAACTTATGAATCTTTTTAAACTAAGCTGGAAAAATCTCATCAATAATCCGCTATCTATGACCTTAAGTCTGGTGTTATTTGCACTTGGTGTAGGGCTGATTTCACTGTTATTGATTCTGAATAAGCAGTTGAATGATCAATTTGATAAAAATTTGGCGGGCATTAATCTAGTCGTTGGCGCTAAAGGAAGTCCACTACAACTGATTTTATCCAGTATGTACCATATTGATTCACCGACAGGAAATATCCCAATTAAAAGTGCGAAGGCATTGATGAATCCTAAACATCCACTGATTGGACAAGCTATTCCTTTGTCAATGGGCGATAGTCACCAAGGCTATAGAATCATTGGTAGCACTTATGATTTATTTGAATTATATGAGGGAGAAATAGGGCAAGGTAAACTTTGGTCCAAAGATATGGAGGTAACCATTGGGGCAACGGTAGCAGACAAATTAGGCTTAGGTTTAGGAGATGGTTTTTATAGTTCTCATGGTTTGATTATAGATGATAATTTAGTCCATGATGATGCGCCTCAATTTAAAGTCGCAGGTATTTTTAAGCCTACAGGTTCAGTTTTAGATCAACTAATCTTAACCAATACCCAAAGTATTTGGAAAGTGCATGATTCGCATGAACACGAGGAAGAGTCGGCAGTTGGCAATCAGCAGTCAGCAGTTAACGAGGCTAAAAAAGAGAACCATGATCACGGAGGCCACGACGACCATGACCATGATGACCACGAAGGACATGATCATGCTAGTCATGAAGGACATGACCATAGCGACCATGAAGGGCATGATCATGCAGCAGAAGACACGCCTGCAGTCGCACCAACTAATGAATCTTTAATCGCTAATGCCGATCAAAGCATTACTTCTTTACTGATTAAGTTTAAATCGAATAATTACCGTACGCTGAATATGCAGCGGAATATCAATGAAAATACAGAGATGCAAGCAGCAACGCCTGCTTTCGAAATCAATCGTTTATACTCTATGATGGGAACTGGTACGGATGCCCTACAAATGCTCGCTTATGTAATTGTTTTTGTATCTGGGCTGAGTATCTTTATTTCGCTATTTTCTTCGCTTAGAGAGCGAAAATATGAATTGGCTTTAATGCGCGTCATGGGGTCTTCTCCTACTAAAATATTTGCCTTGATTGTTTTGGAAGGATTGATATTAGCTGTTCTGGGTTATTTGATTGGTATTGCGTTAAGTCATATTGGAATGGAAATTTTAGCGAAGTATATGTCCGATACTTATCGTTATTCCTTCTCTGGTGCTATCTTTTTAAAAGAAGAAATTTACCTATTATTTGGTGCTTTGGGCATTGGCTTTATTGCGGCTATTATTCCTGCGATTCAGGCTAAGAATACGGATATTTCACGGACGCTAGGGAAATAGTGGACATATTTCCTATTAACCAGTAACTTCCCGTTACTGGTTAATTTTCAAGATATAATCTGAGGGAAACTAAAATCATCAAGTAAATTACTTGATGATAGGTAGAATTTGTGATTAATTGAAACGAAAAATAATCACAAAACTTTCTTTTATCCACCAAAAAAAGATATTTATCCTTCATGAATGTCTTTTCAGCACCTATATTCGATCACTTAGTCAATAAAGAATGTAAAGAATTGGCAAAATCAGCAATTATTTTTACAAAAAAATAAAAATAAATAATTTCAAGTATCCATTATTCGTTTATTACATATTCTAAAAAACTATTAAATTCAGAATAATATTCCAAAAAAACCTTTTAAAAACAACCTTAACAAAATTATAACAAACTATATCTAAATAGATTAAACTATTATTATGTGACTTCTGTTATAAAGCTGCGTATAAATAGTGTAACTTTGCACCCCCATAAAAACTAACTTCTACCTATAACTAAACAAGAGTGTCAAACCACGACCTCCCCTAAAGTTTCTTTTCAACAACAAGATTATTCTGCAAATTGGACGACTCTTATTTCATTGATTAAAAGTAGTAATGGTATTCAACTTTATCATTCTCCTACTTATCTAGTATCAGATCATTCAATGAACTATGAGTAACGAAAGAAAATAACTATTTAGGATTCATTTGCCTCAAAGTAGTAAAAGCCTTTGATCCTCATAGAACGGCAACAGCACAAGACTTCAAAGGCGAACGACACTCCGAGGGAGCGGTGTATAAAATTGCAGTCCGCAGATATAAGCTTGCTTCTTAGGGGTGTTCGTTTTTTTAAAAATTTCTAAACAGTTGGCTAACAACATTTTAGATAGGTTTTATATTGTTTAAGGTCAAAAAATAGCAAAACCTTCAATAGTGAGAATCATTACGCCACTTTTTAGAATAACCCGGCGTATTAAAAAAGAGGCAGACAGAATAGTAGAGCGCAAGCAGCGCTAAAAAATATAGTACAGCTGGAACAAAAGAACGTTGGTAGTTAACAGTAGGTAGTTGAACAATTAGCATTATTCAATGCCTAAATAACTTTATCTGGACCACCTCTAACTAAGATCTTTTCGGGTCTAGCTTATTTCAGTTTGTCAAAGATGTTGAAATGTGTTCAATTTTATAGTTTTGTTGAAGGTCGTCCAATTTTTTTGGACGACCATTTTTTTTTGAACGATGATTGATGAACTATAAATTGGGGATTTATTCTGTCGTTAATAAATATAAACAATTAGGCTACTTCAACAGTCAAATTTCCTAATTCATCGTTCATCATTTATAGTTCCTCGTTTAACTTAACAATTATTCCAACATTTTCTTTAGTTTTACCGACTTAAAGTTTGAACCCAAATTTGAATGAGTTATATAAAACTGGAATATCCTATATTAGTACAAAATGTCCCGACAAATGGTAAACCAAATTATCATTTAAAACCACTTTTTGTACCCAGTCCAGTTGTCTCTGATAGACGGTTTGAATCTGCCGCTAGAAAATTGCGAGATGCTTTAACCAATCGCCTCAAAGGCTTTGAACTCAATGCAGAAAGTACCGAGCAATTACTTTGGTATGCCTTTAATCCTACACTAGAATTCTCTACCCCAACTTTTCGTTTCCCCATTGGCCGACAATACTTCGAAGGTCCAGTCTGTGTCGTTGAATTTGACTTAAAAGGCATGACTTTTATTTGCTTACCTTCCTTCCAACACTTTATGTTTATCGTCAAAGCGAATGCTACAGATAAAACCAATATTAAAAATGCGATAGAAAGTGCCCTTATTAAATATTTAAAAACGGAAAGAGCAGAACTTCAAGAAGACCTTGATTTCACCGATTACTATGCAACGAAAGGTGCATTTGTAACCTCCATTACTCAAAGTGTAAAAGTCAAACAAGGTGGGTTTAGAATAGCATCAGCGACTGATAATTTATTCTTTGATAGCCTTGCACCTAGTTCGGATTTTGATGGCGGTACAGAAATTGAAAAGGTAGGGACTGATTTATTACGGAAATATCCAGATAAATTATTGCGGGCTTTCCATCGAGAAGATCTAGTCGAACGACTCTCTAACACCCTTTATCGCGCTGAAAATACGCCCATCGTTTTAGTAGGAACAGAAGGTGTTGGAAAGCATAGTTTATTAAATGAGGCCATCTTTCGCTATCGAGATCAGCACAAAAATAGAAATATCGAACAATTACAAAGTATTTGGCATATTGACCCTACTCGTATTATTGCAGGTATGAGTATTGTGGGGTGGTGGCAAAAACGCTTTGAAGCCATTATAAAATTTGCGCAAGAGCGTCGCAAAGACATCGTTAAAAATTATACCGCAGATAAATTGGTCTTTGACAATATTGTTGCGTTACAGCGTATCGGCAAATCTGCTCAAAATAATATGACTTTAAGTGATGTCTTAAAGCCTTATTTGGAAAAAAGAAAGCTGCAAGTTGTCCTAATTGCTACTCCCGAAGAATGGAAAATTGTGCAAGAAAAAGATCGGAGTTTCACCGATTTATTTCAAGTCTTACGTATTCCAGAAGTAAATTATGAAACAGCGGTAAAAATTGTCTTGGAACAACGCAAACAATTAGAGTTAACCTATGATGGCAATATCTCTATCCAAGCCATTCATCGTTTATTTACCATTCAACGGAATTACCTAAAAAATAAAGCATTACCGGGTAGTGTCATGAAATTGCTAAAGCAACTAGTTACTAAATTTAAGTCTATTCCGATAGATTTGCCTGAAGTAAGGGAAGAGTTTCAAAACTTTAGTGGCTTAGAAGAATCTATTTTTGATGCATCTTATTCCTTTGAAAAAGAAGAAGTTAGAAAGAAAATAAGCGCATCCTTAGTTGGGCAACCCGAAGTGGTAGACACTTTAGCCAATGTCATTCATACCATCAAAGCTAAACTGTCGAACCCGACTAAACCCTTAGGTTCTTTTATGTTTATTGGACCTACTGGTGTTGGAAAAACCCAAGCAGCAAAAGTGCTTTGTAAATATTTGATGGGCGACGAAAAACACTTGATGCGCTTCGATATGAACGAGTACATCGACGAAAGTGCCGTCCATCGACTGATTGGGGATTATTATAATCCAGAAGGACAATTAACAGGTAAAGTGCGATATAATCCCTTTGGTATTTTATTATTAGATGAGATTGAAAAAGCACATCCAAAAGTCCATGATTTACTCCTCCAAGTCTTAGACGATGGTCGATTGACCGATAGTATTGGTCGTACAGTAGATTTTACGAATACGATCATTATTATGACCTCTAACGTCGGTGCTAGAGCTGTTTCTGCTCAATTAGGTTTTGGACAAAGTCTAGATAATGATGCCGCTATTTATCGAAAATCGGTAGCGGATATGTTTCGCCCTGAATTTGTCAATCGAATTGACCGTATTGTTATTTTCAAGCCACTTGAACTAGCGCATATCCTCAATATTGCTCGCCTGCAAATTAAAGAATTATTACAAAGAGATGGTTTTGTCAGGCGATCTACTATTTTAAATATTTCTCAAGAAGCATTAGAATGGGTCGCCAAACGTGGGTATGACGCACGGATGGGCGGACGAGCACTTAAGCGACAAATAGAACGGGATTTAACGGCACTTTCTGCGGAGCAATTAGTAACAACTTATAGTGACCAACCTATTTTATTCGATATTTTTTATGATGGGGAAAAATTAGTCCCCAAAATAGCCACACTTGAATTTGTGGATACCATTGAAGATGATTGGTTGCCCGAAACGCCCGATGAACGCCAAGGTAGGCGGTTTTATGGTCAATTATTACGTAGTATAGAACGCATCGAACAACAGATTAGTCGCAAAGAACAAGCGGAAGAACAGAGTGATTTAATAGTCGTAGGGAATAATAAAGGCGACCAATTGAATTGGCAACATTACGATTTTAAAAATAGATTGGTTGAAGTAAAAGAAAGGGTGCAAACAATGCTGTTGGGATATAGAGATCGTAATTTTGACGAAGCACCTGCCATCCCTTTTAGATTAAAGCGGATCAAAAATAGTAGCTTTAATTATTCCAATAATAGTGGAGACAGAGCCTATCGGAAAATGGTTAAAGATCAACTTTTCCAACAAGAAGGCATGCAAGAAATCATTGAATATTATCGCCATGCTGCCGCTCAATTTGATAGTTTAAGTACCGAATTTTTAGACAATTTCCTCAATGTCTTTTTACTAAAGCTAGCCGCCAAAGGTTTTATGAAAGGAACGATCGAACAAGTCGTTTTTCATATTGAAACAGGCATTATTGGATTAGGAAAAAAGGAAATAGCTTATTTATTTGCGCATTATGAAAAAGTCTTTGAATTTTTAGACATTCGATCTACCAAAGATGAACAGGCTAGTACGCTAACGATAGAAGGCTATTCTCTTTTTGATTTATTCAAAGAGGAACAAGGCATTCATATGTTTCGAGCCATTCAAGGCAGCATGATTCCTATTAAACTAATGGTCGAAAAAGTCGGACCAAAAACAGTTAAACATCAAACGTTAAAGGTCGTCCGAATCTATAGCGAAACTACTTTGACCGATGTCCGCACAGGTTTTTCTAATAGCATCGCCATTACACCAGAGGAATTTAAGCTGTTATTGTATGCAGGAGTGGAGAAACGATTGAGGAAATAAACTAATGGTTGACGGTACACGGCTGAAGGTCTGCCTACCGCTACTAGCTACTATAACATTCCTACTAAAAAACTACCTTGCTTTATTCTCTAATAATGATAAGACTAACTCCCATTGATCTTCATAAGGAATGATTTCAATAAAATGGGCATTTAAATAATTACGGGCAGGATGCGCTAATAATTTTTTATAATAATTTTTAGCCGTCCGACTAGTTGCATTTCTATGAAAATTTGCTTTTAGCACACACCCCAACATCTTAATAAAACAGTTGCTCCTAATGGTAAAATCGTTTTTCAAATACCTCCAAGCATATTGATTCAAAGCATCCATTCTTTTTTGTAATGCTACTCGATCCCCTTTCTTTAGTAGCATTAAAAATTGAACAATTAGTATCGGAATATTAACCCCTCTCTTATTTTTAGCGTAGTGTGGTATTTGATTGATAATTTTACCCAATTTTATTAATTCCATTTTTTTAGCTGGCAATTTAATTTGACCATACTTTACTAAAAATAGCAAATAACATTTGTATATCATCAATCGCTCTTGTGGTAATTCAAACGCTTTCCCTTTTAAACTCATAGCGTCAGATTCTTTCGCAGAAAAAAATTGATAAGCCCTTTTCCAATTTTTAGTATGCAGACATATTAATATAAATAACTCCACTCCACCTAACCAACTCAAAGACTTTGGAGGAATACTTTTTTTCTGAATTTTGAGAATCGCCTCTCCTTTCTTAATTTTCTTAAGGTGAATACAGGCTTCTAAAGCATGATTTGTAATAATTGAAACCGTAGAGTAGGCAGGCTTTTTTACCCGTTTATCTAAAAAAGCTAGGAAATGATCACTCTGTTGAAGTACTTTTTCGTAGTTATTTTGAAGTTGAAGGTTTGATAGAATCACATTGAATCCTAAATTTAATAATTTGAAACTTATATGTTCTTCAAAAAGTGGCATGATCCTTTTACTTACTGCTTCAAACTCTTTTAATAAAGCTGGACTCGGGATATTATTGGCAGTAAGACTTGCTATCAGGTGATAATGCTTTTGTTCTATATATAATTCATGTCCCAGTATCTTATAATACTTATCTTTTAAATCGAAATAATATTGGCTTTTTTGTTGATTCCTTGTAAAACTGATATGGTACTCTTCCAGAATTCGTGCAAAACCAATTACCAGCTCGGTAAAACCGTATTCTAATGACTTTTTTAGTGCTTTTTTAGCTAATTTGGCAGCCATTTGAAAGGCACCTCTTCTTCTTAATAATCGTACGGAAGTGAGCATCCTTTCTCCCTGATAGATACTCACTTGTATATCTGTCAATGCTTCTCCCGTAACATCTATAAAAAAAAGAGTATTTAACAATTTCTTTTCTAAATGCTGCTTCAATTTTTGATAGGTATCCTTTTTATAATCATTTCCATAAATAGCAACTGCCGCCGCCTCGTCGTTCTCAAAATCACCATTAATGATTCCATCATATAGTTTTTGAGATTTAGGGCTATTATTATTAGCGTTCTGTCCTATTATCTCAATTTTTTGTACCTTTACTTTGGAAACAATCTTGATTAATTCTTTCAGTTCTTCCATATCTCTTTTAAACTAATTATTCCTTTTCTCGCCAATATCTATTTTTTTAAAACACTAATTATCAAATACTTACCAATAGTTTCAATTAAATAACGGCTCAAAGTCACCTCCTTTTTTCTTGTAAAGTGTTATGGGTAAAAATAATTTAAGCTAGTATCTTTGTTTTACATTTCCATGGGTCCAAATGAAAGGTCTTAGATTCTCTTTATACTCAGCGCTAGAACTACTTTATTGTGGTTTTACTCAGCAACCAAGCATACTAAGAGACGATCGTTCATTTGATGGTCTACTTAGTATGTTTTTGCTAGTAGACATAAAACCCAACAGCTCCCCATAATTATTACTATCTCAGAACGACTATCTATTCATCCACTATAATTTCTAAACACGCTAGCTTTTTATTCCGCTAATTGAAGGTGTTTTATCCCCGCTGATTGCTTTCCTTAAAAGCAATATTTAACAACTTAAAATCTAATTTCCCATTATTCGTTTTTAAAAAATCTAAAACCACCACCGCCTTTTTTAAACGAATAGCCGAGCTTTTAGGCTTCCCAATAAGATGCAATAAACTACGCTGTTTACCGGGTGTTAACTGATGAAATAAATCACTCCCTTCTTCATCAACTAATAATAATTCTTCCATCTCTTCTGGCAAATGAATTCCATACTTACTCTTATCGTTTTTCAGTTGTACGTGTAATTCAGCTGCTTCTCCCAATTTTAGTTTTTTGCGAATTTCGCTATTAATTGTAATAAAAAAGCCACCATTGCCATTTGGCATTAAGGCAGCATGAAATGTTTGTGCTTCATTTAGTGTACAAATAATTCGTCGATTATCCTTTTCGACAAATTGATTGGCTATTTCTATGGGAACATCAATGGTATAATTCCAAGAAAGACTAGAAGGTTTTCTTTCTAATTGGGTTTGAAATTCAATAGTTAATTCGGTCATTCTCTAATAGATTAAGTTTAGTCAAAGTAGTATCCGATAAGTAGATAGTATGAAAATGATGATAAAAACGAATAAATTCATTTACGCATCTTATATCCAACTTCCTCTCACAAAGTTATGGCTTAATACATTTAAAATAAATGTATTTTTTAATAAAAAATAATGGTTTGTGACATGGATATTTGCAAAAAACAAAGTGAAGTCATAACTTGCAAGTTCCTATTATTAGATTACCCTCCGATTTAAAGTAACAGAAAGTTAGTAATAAAGTATAATTCTTTTATACCACCTACTTACCATCCCCTATTCTGGCAACAAAATTGTATTTATTATACAAATGCTGTAAAAATCCCCTATTTGCCAATAAATTGACATATAGTAAAAAAATGTCAATCATTAGCAATTTACAACAAATAAAAAGAGTTTAAGCCGACGATAGTCAAAACTTTTTAAACTATTAATCCCCCGTAACATGAATAATTATAATATTTCCGTTAACTTTGGTGCTAGTAAAAATACTCCCGACTGCAACACAACAATTATCCCCCCATTGAGCAGTCTATCAACAAAAACTAGGACAATAATGACTACCCTGCTCTACACTTGTGTGTATATTTTATCTTTATACACTTCTCCAATACCAGCCTCTGCACAAGTAATTCATCAGTCTTTCGAGATGGGCGAACGCAAAGCTCTTACCTTAAGTTTGGATATTCCTTATGAGGTTGAAACGTGGGCGGGTAATACCATCCTTACGGAAACGAAGGTGAAAATGGAAAATATTCCACCGAAAATTTTGAAGCATTTCATTAATCAAGGTCGGTACGAAATCGTAGAAAATAATTCTGATAGTGCTATTGAATTGTCTTTAAAAGAAGTAGATCGGCGACCTATCCGAACTAAAAATGGAGAAGCAACCGAGACTATTAATATCAAAATTTATGTTCCCGAAGACTGTATGGTTAATCGACTTGGGAAAGGAAATTCAACCATAGAACAGACTGGAGAGTAATATAATACTACCTTTTATCTTTTACAAAAAGAGGGCTTATCATTTAAATGGTAAGCCCTCTTTTTGTTTTAAAATAACTCCATTCATCAGCAAAAATCAACTTTTCGTCGATTCCCCTTGTAATTTTCTTTACTATCTTTTATTTTTGACTGACCGTTTGGTCAATAACTTTAATTATGGCAACTAAAGCAAAAAAGCGATTTAAGGAAATGCGGCAGCGTAGCGAGGAAAAAATCCTTAATGCTGCATTAGAATTATTTGCCACCAATGGCTATAAAAATACGGCTATTAGTGAGATTGCCAAGAAAGCCGAAATTTCTAAAGGTTTGATGTATAATTACTTTGACAGTAAAAAAGCCTTATTGCGAGCCATTGTTACCAAAGCTATAACGGAAGGACATAATCTAGTCCAACATGCTATGGATGATTATGCTTCCCCTATTTTAGAATTAGAACACCTAGTTTTAGATACTTTTGAGCATGTGAAAAAAAATTTTCAATTCTGGAAACTATTAACTTCTTTGACGCACCAACAAGACATTATGACCTCTGTGCAAGATTTAATAGAAAAAGAGAAAAGTTGGAGCATCCAAAAAGGCATTGAACTATTTACTAAATTAAAAGCCCCTAATCCAATGCAATCTGCTTTTTTATTGGGCGCTGCAATGGATGGGATTATGCTACATTATATTCACATGGGCGATGACTATCCAATTGATGCCATGGCGAAAAATTTGATTGAGACTTTTACGCATCCTGATAGTATTCATTTGGGGTAATATCGGTTGTCGGTTATCAGTTGTCAGTTTTACGTACTATACGTAACCGACAACCGACAACCGACAACCGACAACTCTCAACAATTAACAAATTATGAAAAATACACTCTTTCTTTTGTTCACAATGTTTTTAATTAGCAATTCAAGTTTTGCACAAGACCTGTCTGCTAAAGCTATTATTGACAAAGCCAATCAAAAACAACAAGGAAATTATCACCAAGGGGAAATCAAAATGTCGATTATCCGACCAGATTGGAAAAGAGAAATGAAAATGAAGTCTTGGGCAAGTGGTGATGATTTTTCATTGATTCTGGTAACTGCTCCAGCAAGAGACAAAGGCGCTGCTTTTTTAAAAAGAGATAAAGAATTATGGAATTGGCAACCGACGATTGACCGAGTGATTAAAATGCCACCGAGTATGATGTCGCAAAGTTGGATGGGCTCTGATTTCACGAATGATGATTTGGTTAAACAGTCTTCTATCGTAGACGATTATACTCAAGAAATTACGGGCAAAATGGAATTAGAAGATCGGACTTGTTGGGAAATCACCTTGATGCCTAAAGAAGAAGCGGCAGTTGTTTGGGGCAAAGTAAAAATATGGGTAGACCAAAAAGATTTTCTCCAATTGAAATCTGAGTTTTATGATGAAGATGATTATTTGGTACAAACCATTTATGGAAAAGATATTGGCGAATTAGGTGGTAGAATTTTACCTAAAACCATGGAGGTTATTCCAGCAGACGAGGAAGGACATTCCACCAAAATTGAGTATCTTTCGATGTCTTTTGACAAAACGATTAAATCTAGTTTCTTTTCTGTGCAGAATATGAAGAGGGTAAGGTAACGAGGCTAAAAGGTTACAAGGTTAAAAGGAAGCTTCATCACCTCATTACCCTGTTACCTCGTCACCTCACATTAAAACAAAACAATGCTCCTACAACTAGCTTGGCGAAATATTTGGCGAAACAAACGAAGAACGCTCATTACAATTAGCGCAATTGCTTTTAGTGTCTTTCTGTCTGCGTTCATGATTTCTTTAAACAAAGGTATTTTTGATTCAATGCTAAATGGAGCGATCGAGCAATATTTTGGTTATGCGCAAATTCATGGAATAGATTATTGGGAAGATAAAGTGATTGATAACTCTATTGAATTTAATGAAGTCTTACAAGCCATTCCTAAAAAAGTAACCGAAGTAGAAGACATTATTCCTAGAATAGAATCTTTTGCCTTAGCCTCTGCAAAGGAGTTAACTGCTGGTGCTTTTGTCATTGGCATTGACCCAGTAAAGGAAAATACATTAACCAACATTGAAGCAAAATTAGTCCAAGGCACTTATTTAAAAACCAATCAAAATTCGGTCATTATTGCAGAAGGCTTAGCCGAAAAATTAAAATTGCAATTAAACGATACGCTGGTCTTACTCTCTCAAGGTTATCATGGCGTCAATGCCGCAGGAAAATATCCGATTCAAGGCATTTTTAAAATGGGTTTGCCAGATTTGAATAAATCCCTAGTCTATATGCCTATTAAAACGGCAGCTTATTTTCTAGGTGCAGAAGGTCGAGCAACGACTTTAGTTTTAAAGATAGATCATCCAAAGATTGTTCCGCAGGCAATCGCCAATGTCCAAAAATATATACCTATAGACCAAAAATATGCCTTAAAAAGTTGGCAAGAATTAATGCCTGAATTAGTAGAAACAAGGCAATTAAAAGAAGGAGGCAATTATATATTTATAGGTATTTTATACTTGCTCATTTCGTTTGCTATTTTCGGTACTATCCTCATGATGACCAAAGAACGAAGTTATGAATTTGGGGTCTTAACAGCGATTGGGATGCGCCGTAAAAAACTCTTTGCTGTAGTCTGGTTAGAAACGGTGATGGTCGCAATTGTTGGTACCATCGCTGGTATTCTAATGAGTATGCCCTTGGTGTACTACCTCAAAGTCCAACCTTTAACCGTTGAGATGATGGGGAAAGAAGCCGCCGCCGCTTATGAGAAATTTGGCTTACAAAATGCCTTACCCGCAACTTTTGAATTATCCATTTTTTTATATCAAGCTTTGATTATCTTTTTGATTACAAGCGTTTTAGCTATTTATCCTTTGTTTAAAATTATGCGTTTGAAGCCGGTGGAAGCGATGAGAAATTGAGGAGAAAAGGTACAAAGGTTTAAAGGTTACGAGGTTTCATAAGGCCTTGTTACCTTGTTACCTTGTAACCTTGTAACCTTGTAACCTTGTAACCTATAAATAATGATACTACAACTAGCATGGCGAAATATTTGGCGGAATAAAAGAAGAACGCTTATCACCATTGGTGCAGTCGCCTTTGCAGTCTTCTTAGCGTCTTTTATGCGCTCTTTCCAAAAGGGCATTTGGGATTCGGTGATAGATGGGGCGGTTAATCAATTCTATGGGTACGCACAAGTACATGCCGATGGGTATTGGGATGACCAGACGTTAGATAACTCCATGGAGTTAGATACGCAATTAAATGCTTTGCCTCAATCGGTTAATTTAATAGAAGATGTAGTCCCCAGAATTGAATCTTTTGCTTTGGCTTCTAGTGGCGATTTGACGGCAGGTGTTTTTGTTTTGGGTATTGATCCTGTGAAGGAAAATGCGATGACACAAATTGCCGATAAAATTATTATGGGTTCTTATTTAAATCCAATGGATGAAGCCGTGGTAGTCGCAAGTGGTGTCGCCAAAAAACTAGGACTAGCCTTAAACGATACCATTATCTTGATTTCTCAAGGCTACCATGGCATGAATGCAGCAGGCAAATATCCCATCAAAGGCATTTTTGAATTAGGTATTCCTGACTTAAATAAACGCTTATTACTATTACCTATTAAAGCAGCTGAATCTCTTTATGGTGCAGAAGGTCGAGCCACTACTTTAATTTTAAAAATAAATGATCGAAAAGATGTTTCCGCAGTTATCGCTGCTACAACTCAACAATTACCAACTGATAAATATGAAATCTTAGAATGGCAAGAATTGATGCCCGAATTGGTAGAAGCTCGCTTATTAGACGAAGCTGGCGGTTTCATAATCATTGGCATTTTATATTTACTCATTACCTTCGCCATTTTTGGAACTATCTTGATGATGACCAAAGAACGGAGCTATGAATTTGGGGTATTAACGGCTATCGGCATGCGCAGAGGGAAGTTATTTGGCGTCATTTGGTTCGAAACAATTATCGTCGCCATGCTAGGTGCAATTGTTGGCATTTTAATGAGTATCCCAATTGTCTATTATTTACATGTCAACCCAATTCCAGCAGCAGCAATGGGCGCAGAAGCCGCAGAAGCCTTTGAAAAATTTGGCATTAGTGGCGATTTACCCACCGCTTTTGACATGCCTACTTTTTTCCTTCAAGCAATAATTATTTTTTTGATCACTAGTATATTGGCGATATATCCTTGGACAACGATTATGAAATTAAAACCTATAGACGCAATGAGAGGGTAAGTCAATGAGATTAATGAGTATTTGAGTTAATGAGGTAAACAAGCAACCGAAATTCTCATCACCTCATAATTCCCATCATCTCATTCACTCACAAGCTTATCACCTTATAAACTCATAAATATGCTTTTTCAAATAGCGTGGCGAAATATCTGGCGAAATAAAATCCGAAGCTTAGTCGTAATTGGCTCGGTCTTAATTGGCGTTTGGTCTATTCTCTTTATAGTGGCTTTTTCATCTGCTATGGTTGGTGGCTATGTCAAAAATGCCATTCAGAATGAAACGTCTCATTATCAATTGCATCATCCTAGTTTTGTAGAAGATAAGGATGTAAAATTTACTATTGATGATCCGACTGCCGTTTTAGCCAAAGTGAAGGAAACTGAATCCGTCAAAGCGGCTACTTTACGAACAGTAGTGAGTGGAATGGTGCGCAGTTCTAGAGGCGCTAGAGGCATTACCATTCGAGGAGTTGATCCAGCACAAGAAAGTTTGGTCACTAGTTTTGATAGTAAAATGATAGAAGGCAAATATTTTACGGAAGGTCGAAAGAATGAAATTATTATCAGTCAAAAAATTGCTGAGAAACTAAAATTAAAACTGCGTAAAAAGGTCGTCTTACAATTTCAAGATTTAAATAAAGATATTGTCGCAGGGGCTTTTAGAATTGTCGGAATTTATAAAACGGGGAATACTATTTTTGATGAAAGTATGGTGGCAGTCAAAAGAACAGACTTAAATAAATTGATGGCAAAAGAAGGCATTGCCCACGAAGTCGCCGTTCTATTGGATAAAAAAGAAGATTTGGTATCAACTGGCGATGCGTTGGAAGCTAGTTTTCCCAATCTGCTCGTAGAAAACTATCGCGAGATTTCACCAGAAACCCAATTATACGAATCTCAAATTGATATTTCCGCCACCATTTTTACGACCATTTTTATGTTGGCACTCATCTTCGGAATTATTAATACCATGCTAATGGCAGTCTTAGAAAGAAATCGAGAATTAGGTATGCTGATGGCAGTCGGTATGAATAAAAGCAAAGTCTTTACAATGATTGTCTTAGAAACTTTATTATTAGGTATCATTGCCGCCCCAATTGGTTTATTCCTAGGTTGGGCAACTATCCAATATTTTGGTGGACAAGGCATAGATTTAGGCGCTTTCTCTGCGAGTATGGAACAGTTTGGTTTATCCACAAAAATATATACCGAATTACCAACTAAATATTATTGGTCTTTAGCTATCTCTGTTTTGATTACCGCTTTGATTGGGTCTTTGTATCCAGCTTGGAAGGCAATTGGACTGAGACCTGTGGAGGCTATTCGGAAGATATAAGGAAGAAGAAATGGGAGGTAATTACTTCGTGTTATTAGAAATTATTAATAACCTCTAATAACATCAAATAACTTTTAATAACATCAACATTATGACCGTCATAAAAGCAAGCAATTTAACTAAAACATACAACCCTGATAAAATTCCTGTTCGTGCCTTAAGAGGTGTTGATTTGGCAATTAAAAAAGGAGAATTTACCGCCATTGTTGGCCCATCAGGTTCTGGTAAAACGACTTTATTAAATATCATTGGTGGCTTAGACCGACCAACTGCAGGGGAAGTAGCAGTCGGAGGTAAAGACATCTCTCAGTTATCTGATAATCAGTTAATTGATTTCAGAAAAGATAATATTGGTTTTGTCTTTCAAGCTTATAATTTGATTCCTGTATTAACCGCAAAAGAAAATGTAGAATTTGTCATGGTCTTACAAAATCGACCAAAAGCAGAACGAGATAAACGAGCGGAATCCTTGTTAACGGCTGTTGGCATCGCCGACAAAATGGACAAGCGACCAAGTGAGTTATCTGGTGGGCAGCAGCAAAGAGTCGCCGTTGCTAGAGCCTTAGCTTCTAAACCTGCTTTTATCTTAGCAGATGAACCGACTGCGAATCTAGATTCCGAATCTACCGCTGGTTTATTGGATATGATGGCTACCATGAATCAAGAAGAAAACATCACTTTTGTTTTTTCTACCCATGACCAACGTGTGATTGACCGTGCTAGACGAGTGGTGACTTTAGTAGATGGTAAAATTATGAGTGATGAACGAAGGTAGGTTACAGTTGCCAGTTGTCGGTTGTCGGTTGTCGGTTGTCAGTTGCCAGTTAGCCATTTATCAACAGTTTACCAAAATTTCAAAACCTGCTAAAAGGCTTCAATTTTTGCAAGGTCTTCTCCCCCGCTGGCGGGAGCTGGGGGGGGGAATTTTGTTGACCTTAATCTTAGCCACTACCCTATCCGCCCAAGACACCAAAGAAAAAAATTGGACTATCCAAGGCTATACTAAGTCCTTACAAAGCTTATTTCAAATCAACGTACCTGGTTTGGGCAAGCAAAGCATCTCCGATAATTTCTTGCACAATCGCCTTAATTTCAACTGGTATCCATCTGATAATTGGACGTTTAAAGCAGGCTTAAGAACCCGTTTTTTCTTTGGGGAATTTTCAAGGAATCAACCCAATTTTAAAACCAATTTGGATGAAGGTGGCAATGACGTTTTAAATTTAACCCTACTAAACGTTGGCGAAAAAGCTATTCTACATAGCTATTTAGATCGAGCCTATTTTCAATACAATAAGGACAAGTTAGAGATACGGTTTGGGCGACAGCGCATTAATTGGGGCATCAATACTGTATGGAATCCCAATGATTTATTCAATGCGTTTACTTTCACAGATTTCGATTATGAAGAACGTCCGGGGTCAGATGCTTTGCGGATTCAGTATTATATTGGCTATGCTGGTAGTATTGAATTGGCCATTAAAGCTTTTGATAATACTAATGAAATAGTCGTTGCCAGTTTGTATAAATTCAATAAATGGAATTATGATTTTCAAATCTTGGCAGGTTGGAGTCAGAAAGATATGGTATTAGGTGGTGGTTGGGCAGGCAGTATTAAAGATTGGGGCTTTAAAGGAGAATTTAGTTGGTTTAATTCGACTATTGATGAGGTCGCTAATAATTTTGCGGCCACTTTGAGCGTCGATTATGCTTTTGAAAATAGTTTATTTGTTTCCAGCGGTTTGTTGTATAATGAAGCAGGGACAAGTACCAATGCTGGCAACATCTTTAATTTTGAATTGTCTGCTCGGAATTTATATCCTTATAAATGGTCGATTTTCACTTCCGCAGGTTTTCCAATCACGCCTTTGTTCACCGCCAATATTGCCCTCATTTATTCACCCATTAGTGGCCATCCATTGTTTTTAACGCCTACATTTACTTACTCTTTAGGACAAAATTTAGATGTGGATTTTGTGAGTCAAATTATTTTACAAGATACTGCGGAAAGATATGGGAGTGATCTTCAAGCTTATTTTTTGCGGGTGAAGTGGAGTTATTAAAGCGTAAGAAAGGCTAGTCTAAACATTGATTTAAACTAACCTTTCTTACTAGTAAAAGTATTTATTCTACCTTAAAATATTTATGTTTTACAATCCCTTCATCTGTTAGGAATTCATTAATGAATGAAGCATTATTGAATTCTACTGGCTTTATAGTTCTCCAAATAGGGTCGTATATTTCAATAATACTATCTTGATTTAAAATATTATAGGTATCAGAAGAAAATAGGTCTTTACAATCCCAAACTTGAACAAATGTACTATCTGAATTAAAATTCATACTTAGAAAAGGAGGAGTAATAAAACGCCATTCCTCCTCCACATTATTGATTGCATCAAAGGTTTCCCTTAATTCCCATTTACCTATAATCGCTTCCCGAAACGTTAGTGGGTTTACTTCTTCTTTAGAGCAACTGTAACTGAGAGGCAATAAAATAATGCAACTAATAAGTAATTTTGTTCTTTTCATATACGATCAATTAACCTTGTAGTATTTATGTCTTAATACTCCTTCATCATTCCCAATAAAAGTTAGGGTAAATGAATCATTTGTGAACGCTTCTGGTTTCAGAATTTGTGTAAAAACGGTAGTAATGGTAATGGTACTATCTGTGTCTGAAACAGTAAAAGTTCCTTCGTCTAAAATAATTGAACAATCTCTAATAAGCGTATAACTTCCATCTTCCTCAAAATTTAAACTTTGATAAGGAGGGGTTAAATTGTGCCACTCTAAGTCCTGAAACCTCACTCGATCAACTGCTTCTCTCCATTCCCATTTTCCTATGATTGATTCGCTAAAAAGAAGAAGTTTGACAGGCTCTTTGGAACAACTAAAATTTAAATTAATAACAATAAAACCAATAAAAAACAGTTGTAATAACCTCATATTTTTATAAATTTTATAGTTTCAGTTTTATTTGAAGTTGTTAATTTAAGGTAGTATATTCCAACCGTTAATTTAGATACATCTATGGTAACTTTATCTTCATTTCCTAGTAAATTATTAATCGCTAATTTATATCCGCTTCCACTAAGCAACTCAACTTTTTGAACTTGATGTTTCAATAGATTTAAATTTATCTCGTTATCTACAGGATTTGGATATAACTTTAATCTACCAATATCGCTTTTTAAATCCAAACGAAGATCAACTGGAGGTTCTTGATTCAATAGGTTATAATTTTCGCAGATAAAATTTTGAACTAATCGTTTATTATCAACATTAGAGCCACCAATATGAAACCCATTATAGTAAGCCAAAAATTCTGAGAATCGTAAAATTCTAGAGGATGTTGCATTTGCATTTGGATTTGAACCTCCTTGTAAAAAGGTAGCCATTACAGTTTTATCCTCATTTCCGAGGGTAAAAATCTTACCTTTACCGCATATAGGTTCAGGATCTTGAGCAGCATCATGTCTCGCTCCAAACAAATGCCCAACTTCATGAGCATAAACTAATCTTGGTACCCAAATCGCAGCAAGATTAACAACAGCCACGTTACAATCAGGCTGTAGTCCACCATTAGCGTTATAAGGTGTACAGTTAACCGTGCCATTGGCAGAGCCAAAAGAAAAATAAGTACATAAAACTATCTTGTCATAACCTCTTCTTGCTAAGTTAGCTTTAGCGTAATCATTAAAATCATCCGCAGCAACGCTTATATTGGAACTAGTAGGGGTATAATTCCCTATATTTTCATCAACAATCGTTAGATTTGGAGCTCCAATACCACTATTTTGCAGCGTATTAATAAAAGTGGCTCTAACAATTGCCACAAAAAAACCTGCAGCAATCGTATTCCCATTATTTAATGCCAAAATCATATCAATATCTGCCTGAGGGTAGGCATTAATAATCTTCCAAGCATTAGAACAACTTGAAGGAGGACTATCGCAAATACCAGTTGCACTAAAATTATTAAAGTCTGAATTTGTTTCTCCTTCTTGGTTTGATTTACTTATTGCCGCACAAGAAGTTTCTGAAAAATAATCAAAATTAGATTTTCTTAATACACCATATTCTTTGTTAACAGGTAGAATATCATAGCCTTGTCCGTTAAATTGAAAAAAACCACCGATTGCTCCATCATCATCTTTCAGTAAAAAAAAATTCCCTTCCTTGCGAGGACCGTAAATAGTACCTCCCCAAAGTGTATAATTAACCTTCCCGAAAAGTGTCCCTTTTATCTCTGTGATATGTTCAGATTTCAATTTTAATGTTGACCTTACATCAGGTAAATCAAATTGTAATTCAATCTGATCAGTCGTCTTAAAATCATTAAAATTAATTACCCATCCCTCGACAATTTGAGGTTGTTCTTTAGTATCTATCAATTTGTTAATAGTAGCCGCATCCTCAGAAGTGATTGTTTCGGATAATTCTACAATTCTAAAGAGCGTTTCTTGTGAGTAGGCTGTTGTGGCGAATAGAATAGAATAGAATAAATTCGTTTCATGATGTTTTGGTTTAAACAAAAGCATACCACCCTTAACTTTAACAGTTTAAGTAAATCTAGCATACTTTGCTAAGTAAATAAAAATAACAGAATGAATTTCGGTAAAATACAGGTAGGAAAATATCAAGCTTTCAAATCGGTAATAGTTGTAATAGCGGTGTAAAATTATTATTATCGAAAATACAGTAGGGTTTTGATTTAAATCATATAGTAATAAAAATACATATTAAATAACATAAAAGCAAATCCAATATTAATTTTAACACATGGAGCAGATAAAACCTATATTCAAAAAAAATCACCGTTATCACACAGATAACGATGATTTTTTATTAGAAGATATGAGGTAACTAGTCACTAATCAACCAGTCACCAATCACTATTTACTTACCAGTAACCAATCGGAAATATTCATCCAATCCTGGTACTAACATAATTTCTGTTCTTCTATTCATTGCTTTTCCTTCTTCCGTTTCGTTGTCTGCCTTAGGATCATGCTCTCCTCTACCAGCAACAGTTAATCTAGTTGGAGCAACTTCGCCTACTTTTTCTAAGTAGTTCGCTACTTTCATAGCTCGCTTAACACTTAAGTTCCAGTTATCTTTATTAGATGTAAATTTGATAGGATCTGCATCAGCGTGACCTTCTACTAATACGTCAATACCACCATTTGCTTGAATCACTTTTACAACTGCATCTAAAATAGCCTTTGCTTCTTTCGTTAAAGCAGATCGACCAGAGTTGTATAATACTTTATCAGATAAAGACAACATCACCGCACCACCTTTGGTCGTGATTTCCATGCCTTGTGCTTCTGCTTCCGTTAAAGAAGATGTCAATTTATCTGTTAATGCTTTCGTTAAAGCAGCATTTCTAGCTCCTTCTGGCATTCCATTAATTGTTTCTAAAGCAGCTTTAAATTGCTTTACTTCCGCTTCTGTCATCACAGAAGTTCCAGATAAAGAAGAGTAAATCGTTGCTTGCTTTGCTTGTTCTGCTGCTACATCTCCTTTTAAGGTAGTGATTTGACCATCTTTGCTAGTCAAGTCAGATTGCTGCTTGGCAACTGTTGCTTCTAATTCAGCAATTTTACCCATCAATCCTGATTTCTCATCATTACAAGTATCTAATTCTCCTTTAGTTTTTTCTAAAGTAGATTGTACTAAATCTTTGCTTTCTTGTAAAGCCAAGAAATCTTTCTTTTTCACACATGAAGTCATAACGAACAACATGCTGACCATTAATAAACTTAATTTGTTCATACTAATTATTTTTTAAGGTGGGAAATTTGAGGTTTAGAGTTGTACTAAAGACGCTAAAGGTCATTTCTACAAAAAATATCCCATAAATAAACATACATATTTTTTAGCGGCGCAAATGTAGCAAACAATAGGGGAAATAGCTTGAATTTTTATTGTTTAATTTTGTTAAAATTGACGGTTTACTTCCTTAAACAGCACTTTTTATACTTTTTTCCGCTTCCACAAGGGCATGGCTCGTTTCTGCCTACGTCTGGCGTTGATTTTTTAAATGGCGTTGTGTCATTATAGACTGTTTTCGGCGCTAGTCTTGGGTCAATATTTTTTTCTTTTGGAGGGCTGTAATCAAATTCTTGGCTATTATACTCCTTATTCGCTTTAAAATTCGAATCAGCCACAGCAGGTTCTTCAAAATTATACCATTCTGTAATGGCTTCATAGTGTTCATAAATATCCTGTAGAGTTTCCTCTGGTTCATTATCCATTAATTCTTTTTGAATTTTTTCCCATGATTCTGGACCATAGTCATCAATTAACGCTTCTTTAATTGCTGGTTCAATCTCGTCCATTAACTCTACTAAACCATAATCTAATGCAAAAAAAACGGCATTGGTTAAATTACTATTCTCCTCTGTATAAGATGGTGTTAGTTTAGCTTGTCTAGTTAATTCTTGAAATGTTTTACTATAACTAGGAATGAGTTGGCGCTCCTCTCTATTTGAACCTAGGTATAGTAAGGCTGCTCTTAGATGTGGCGCTTTAGCAAAAATATAGGGAACAGGTTGACTCACAAAAGGTAATAATTGGACAATATCAGCCTCTGCTATCTTATAGATAGGCTGCCAAATTTCTTCAGTTACTAAATCTCCCAACCAAAAATCTATAAACGCCATATCTTGGGATAAAAATTTATTGATTGAAGGTAAAGCGTTTATCGCTCCTAATTCTCCCAATAAAAAAATAGCATGTGCTGGCGCTAAAAAAAGGGATTCTTCGGGGGCTTCTTCATAAAATCCATCGTAATCTTTAAAATTCCGAGTCGCTTCATCCAATACTTCTTCCAAATCTTTGATAAGCGAAGGATGTGGTAAGGCTAGTATTTTTTCGATTGACGCTCTAGGAATACTAAAGTCATGCTCATATAATGCGCCTATTTCTGGGTGGATTAAATTCGGATTTCCTTTCATTTTTTTATTTTTATGCAATTTTCGCACAAAAATACATTTCTTAACTTATATCTGGAATAGCCTCTAAGAAATAATAGATCGCCAGACCCATTTCTTTCGCTTTTGCCGTTTCTATATCTGCTCCTTTTGAAGCGCCTTTGATCCGTAGTACCGCATCACATTTTGTTAATACTCGATGCGCAATCGGGTAAGAAATTTCTTCATAAGCCGCATCTCCCGGTTTCGTTGACCCTGCTAATTTTAATAAAGGCATCGCCAACCACTCTCCTATAATGGGTACATGTCCTTTGCGGAAAATTGGTAATGCCATTGCTTGCATGTTGTCTAAATTTTGTTGCATTTTTTGTGGGTCGTCGTTGGTGCCACTTCGGTAAGGGCCTGAGATTAGGATGAACATAAGGTGAATATTTAAGTGTAAATAGAAGTCAGAGGTCAGACCGTCAATTTCATTGACTGTCAGAAGTCAGAGGGTTTAGAATCAAATACTAATATTCAAGAATTTACAAAGAATAAATCTGACTTCTGACTTCTGACTTCTGACTTCTATTAAAAACCTCAAAGAAACAGCATATTCAATTCAAAACCCTTAAGGTAGATTAAGAAATCAGTATTTTGCTTTTTTATTTCGGATACTACTTAAAAATTCGGGTGTGATACCAAGGTAAGAAGCAATTTGCTTTTGAGTGACTTGTTGGATGGTTTGTGGATATTTTATAAGAAAATTTTCATAGCGTTCCGCAGCCGTTAAGGATAGGTTTTCGAGGACTCTTACTTGTTCTCTGATATAGGCATTCTGAAATAGAATTCTAAAAAATCGTTCAAACTTAGGGACTTCCGCAAATAGTAATTCTAAATTCGTTTTGCTAATTCGAAGGATTTCCGTTTTCTCTGTCGCTACGATATTTAACATAGCAGGCTGTTCCTTTACAAAACAATGCATGTCCGTTACCCACCAATCTTTTAATGCAAACATAATGGTTGATTCTTTGCCTTCTTTGTTTAAAAAGTAGGCTCTTAGCGTGCCTGAATTGACGAAATTTAGATAATGGCAAGGCTGGTTTTCTTTTAGAATGTATGTTTTGGCGTTGATTGTTTTTGGTTCAAGAAGGGAGAGAAAATAGGTTATTTCTTCTTTTTCTAAGATGATATGCTTGGCTATGTTTTTTAGGATTAGATCGTAATATTTCATAGTAGATTAGATGGCGTTTTTTGCTAGTAAAGATAGGATTGTTTGAGTTATTCTTTCCTAATTATTGCCCGTAAGGGGCGAAAGAAAAATAAAATATACAACTTGCAATTGTTTTAGTTCTCTAAAATATTGGCTGCAAGGAAATTTTTGGAGTACTAAGACAATTGCTCAAAAAAGTTGTACACTTTATTTTTGCCCTACTACTAAGTAAGTTTAAATTTCATTTTAACGTAATTGTTTTACGGAAAAATCAGTTATTTATTAGTATCTTGGATTAGAATTTAAACTAAAAATTTTATTGAACCACGCATTTCGCTACGTTTCATGTGTAAAATGAGGCTCTTATGGTTAAGAAATCCCTCAAAATACTACCAGTTGTTCATAACTTGAATTAATCAACTATTCGTTAGACTAAACAAAATTTATATTGAGATGAGTCCGTTTTACGATTCCTTATCAGGGTTTTATTTTCGAGTAAGTATTGATGCGAATAATGCAGATAACGTAGATGCTGTATTTAGAAAGGTGGAAGGGATTAGCATGGAATTAGAAACGCCCCTTTTACATGAAGATGGACAAAATCCTCTCCATCAAAAATCACCTACTTACCCTAATTTAAAATTAAATTTAGGATTAAGCCCTATCCAATCGAATTTGACCAAATGGTGTCTTAATACTTTAGGCAATAATAACTATGGTAAAATAAAGTCGAAAGTTGTCAACTTGAAATTATTGAATGATCGAAAAGAATTCACTTTTGCCTGGACTATTTTCGATGCATATCCAGCCTCTTGGAAAATTAGTGGAGTTGATGCCCAAAATAACAGTATCATAATTGAGACCCTTGAATTGGCTTATAGCTATTTTTCGGTAAAATCAATATAACAAGCGGCAAGAGACCAGCGAGACCAAGAAGGTTTTTCACAAAATATGTTCTAAAAATTGGGATGTATTCATTTTAACAAATTTATTATGCCAGTAGAAATAAGAGAATTTGTTATCTAAGCAAAATTAGCAGAAGTGCAAAGGCTATCCTAAGCGATACTCGCCCGAGTGCAGTAGAAAAGCAAGAACATTTGCGCAAACAATTAATAAAAAAGCCTCACATTTTAGACATATCTGATAGCATCGTTTGACTATACTACAGATATGTCCAAAATGTTGAACGGAGTCTTATGACTAGATTAGTCGATTTTTGAATCAAGGTCTATTGACACAAAAGACTACTGGAAATGTGTTAAACCACTAGTTAGTCGAATTGAACATACTGATGGGATAATCAAAATAGACAATACGATAGAAGCAAAACCATATATCAAAGAAAACATTATTTATTTATTCAATCTCCAATTTCCTACTTAGGATCAGTCTTCTTCTTAGGCTTAACCGCCTTAGTAGCATCCTGCACCGCTTTAGTCGCCTTATCCAATTCCTTCAACTGTTTTTTCCGCTTGGCAGCAGCTACTTCTTCTTTAGATTTAGTTGGTTTCTTTTTAGTTGTAATCGCTGCTTTCACTGCCGTCTTACCAGATTTTTTATTTTTAAACGACAAATTATCCCCTTCTAAATCAACAAAAATAGTTTCACCTGCTGCAAATTTTCCGCCAATTAATAACTTGGATAAATGATCAACGATTTCTTTTTGTAGCACCCGTTTCATTGGTCTTGCGCCAAATTGTGGATCATAGCCCAAGTCTGCTAAAAAATCCATTGCTGGTTCGCTGATTTCTAAACCTAACTCCTGCTTTTTTAACATCTTTCTCGTTTTCTTTAGCAAGAGATTCAAGATTTGCTTGATTTCTGCTAAAGTCAACGGCAAGAACATGATTTTTTCATCAATCCGATTGAGGAATTCTGGACGTAGATTTTCCATCAATAATTCAAAAACCTCGTCTCTAGTGTTAGCTAGAATATCTTCGCGGTGTTCTTCTTCTTCGACGTCTACCAAATCTTCAAAATTTTCCAAAATCACTTCTGCCCCCATATTGGATGTCATGATGATAATGGTATTTTTAAAGTTGGCGACTCGCCCACGATTATCCGTCAACCGACCATCGTCTAATACTTGCAAAAGAATGTTAAAGGTATCAGGGTGTGCCTTTTCGATTTCATCCAAGAGGATAATAGAATAAGGTCTTCTACGCACCGCTTCCGTCAATTGTCCACCTTCATCATAGCCCACATACCCAGGAGGCGCGCCGACTAATCGAGAAACCGAATGTCGTTCTTGATACTCCGACATATCAATTCGAGTAATCGCTTTTTCATCATCAAACAAGACAACAGCTAAAGACTTTGCTAATTCCGTTTTACCAACGCCCGTTGGGCCTAAAAAGATAAACGAACCAATGGGTCGCCCTTCATCTTGTAAACCAGATCGACTCCTACGCACCGCATCCGAAACGGCTTTTACCGCCTCGTGTTGTCCAATTAATCGTTGCCCGATTTCTGCTTCTAATTTTAATAATTTATCTTTTTCGCTCTGCACCATTTTGGTCACAGGAATACCCGTTGCTCTGGCGACTACTTCGGCAATATCATTCGCCGTCACTTCTTCATTGGTAAAACGAGCCTCGTCTGCTAATTTATCTAGTCTCTCTTCCGCTACTTTTAGTTTGATCTCCAGTTCTTTAATCTGTCCATACCGTATTTTAGCAACCGTCTCATAATCACTTTCTCTTTCTGCTTTAGCCGCTTGCAACTCTAATTCTTCAATTTCTTTTTTAATATTCTGCGCCGTGTCTACAATTTCCTTTTCGCTTTTCCACGCCGCTCTTAAGCCATCTAATTTTTCTCTTGCATTGGCAATTTGTTCGACAATCCTTGCCATCTTTTTAGGGCTATTCTCTCGTTTAATGGCTTCCCTTTCAATTTCTAATTGCCGCACTTTTCTGTCCCATTCATCAATTTCTTCGGGTACAGAATCTAATTCTAAGCGTAATTTTGCCGCTGCTTCATCAATTAAATCAATCGCTTTATCTGGCAAATGACGGTCGGCAATATATCGGTGGGATAATTCTGCTGCGGCAATTAATGCCTCATCTAAAATCTCTATTTTATGATACACTTCATATCGTTCTTGCAACCCTCGAAGAATAGAAATGGTATCTTCTACACTTGGTTCTTCAATTAAAACGGTCTGGAATCGACGCACTAAAGCTTTGTCTTTTTCAAAATATTTTTGGTATTCATCCAAAGTAGTTGCCCCAATCGTATGCAATTCTCCTCTCGCCAAAGCAGGTTTTAAAATATTAGCTGCATCCATTGCACCACCACCGCCACCTGCACCAATTAAGGTGTGGATTTCATCAATAAATAAAATAATTTCGCCATTAGAATCGGTTACTTCTTTGATAACTGCTTTTAGGCGTTCTTCAAATTCTCCTTTGTATTTTGCTCCAGCAATCAAACTAGCAATATCCAACGTAAATATCTTTTTACTTCGTAAATTCTCAGGTACATCTTGATTGACAATTCGCCATGCGATACCTTCTACTATTGCTGTTTTGCCTACCCCTGCTTCTCCAATCAAAATTGGATTATTTTTCTTTCTTCTCGAAATAATGTGCAGTACTCTTCGGATTTCTTCATCTCTTCCAATAATCGGATCTAATTTTCCTGTCTCCGCTCTTTCATTGAGGTTAATCCCAAATTTACTAAGCGCATTGTATTGATTATCCGTACTTGGATCAGTCACTTTCTTGCCTTGACGCAATTCTTTGATGGCTGCTTTCAAGGCTTTTTCCGTAGCGCCCATTGCTTTGAGCATATTGCCCCCTTTTCCCTTTCCTTGCAAAACACCCAACAACATTAATTCTACTGAAATATATTCGTCACCAAATTCTTTCAATACTTTTTTGGCTCTAGCCAATGCTTGATTCGCATCATTGGTCAAATATTGTTTTTCTGAACCAATGACTCTCGGATAATTTTTACAAACCTTGGTCAACTCATCTTTTAACTTAGGTATATTAACATTCATCTTACCTAATAAAAAAGTAGACACATCTTCTGCTTGTTCCAAAATACCTTTTATCAAGTGGGGCGTATCTACAGTTTGTTGCTCGTAGCCTGCCGCTATCTTTTGCGCTTTTAGAATACACTCTTGCGCCTTTATCGTGAAATTGTCGTATGTCATATTTAATCAGTTGTCGGTTGTCAGTCCCGATAGCTATCGGGAATTATTAGTTGGAGACAGTAGCTTGCCTGAAATTGAATCTGCAAAATAATGGTTCTGTACGTATGTTGTGTAAAATTTGGTAGAAAAAATAAGGGTATTCTTCTAAAAGGCATTACTTAACCAATCAAATTCCATTTTTCATCTACTCTACAAGCAGATAATCTATACCAAAAGCCGAAATAAGCAATAAACAAATTGGGAAGTAAAGTCAAAAAGTAGAAGCATTCCCCTATAATTAAATTGGGTAATTTTGATTGCAATCTCTTTATAAAAAAATCTTTAAAAATAATCGCCTAAATGTACCTATTATCGTTAAGTTGTCCGTCTTAACAATAAAAAGTCCTACAAATATAATATATTGCCGAGGACGACTCGTTGTAGTAAAAAACAACCTATTTTCTTTAATTAAAACAATAAAATAATGTTAGACAGTTTATTAGATGGCTTAAAAGGACAAGTAGCAGGTGCAATTGCCGAAAAAACGGGCCTTGATTTAGGACAAGCTGAAAAAACCGTTCCATTAGCGGGTGATAGTATCAAAGAAGGGATTATGGGTGCAGTTACAGGTGGTAATACAGGTGATGTGATGAGTATGCTTTCTGGCTTGACTGGTGGAGGCGGTGGTGGCGCTATGGGCGCTTTAGCAGGATTAGCTGGCGGCGGTGGCGGCGGCGTAGGTGGAATGATGAAGAATATGGTTTTTGCAGGTATCGCTAAAAATTTTGTAGGCAAATTAACTAGTCAATTAGGTATTCCTTCAGGTATTGCTAATACGGTTTCTACCATGGCTTTGCCAATGATTATGAGCAAAATAAGTGGTGCGGCAAATGATGCTTCTGAAGGAGAAGGGATCAATGCAGCTGGTTTAATGAAAGTTTTAGGTGGCGGCGGTGGCGCTGCTGGTATGCTAGGTAGCCTGATGGGCGGTGGCGGAGACAATCCGTTAGATGCGGCTAAAGGTGCTTTAGGTGGCTTGATGGGCGGCGGCGGAGACGATGTAGCAGATAAAGCTAAAGATGCTTTAAAAGATAAATTAGGTGGACTTGGCGGATTGTTAGGATAAACCAAGTTGCGGGGAAAGTTGAAATGCTTCAAAATGGTTATATTGTTGTATGGTTATATTGTTTGTGGGATTAAAAAATCTCAAACCAGCCCGCTAGCAATCTGGCGGGCTAAGGATTATTCTGCGCTGTAAGAATAAAACAATATAGCAATTCAACCATTATACGCAACTCGGATTAGGATAGACAATACCTGATTAAAAAATAGGGGGCTGGTTTGTACAAATCAGCCCTTTTTTATTTTATCGAATACTGGATACACGCCCCGATAAGTTATCCATCGTACCATCCAAAAATTCTAATTGAGCCATCCAAATAAAAACGCCCGAATCCAACAATTTCCCTTGATGCCGTCCTTCCCAACCAGCAGTAGGTTGATTAACTTCCACATTCCGTTGGTCAAAAATTAAATTTCCCCAGCGGTCAAAAATTTGAAAAACAAGAATTTTAGCAGCAGTACCTTGTAAAAAGAATACGTCATTGATACCATCTCCATTTGGACTAAATACGGTTGGTGCGTAAATATTTTTGGCATTCATTACCTCAATAAAAATCTCATCTGTTACTTGACAGCCGGCTGCATCTGTAATAGTTAAAGAAATAGTGGTCGGTTCCGTTACCCTAATAGTAGGATCTGGGCAATCACTACAACTAAAAGTAGCCCCCAAAGCGGCTTGCCAATCATACTGGGCAATTGCTTCTGTGTGCATCTCGAAGGGTAAGGTAAAAGGGACGCCTAAAGTTTGACTGACATCCATGCCTAAATCAACAAAAGGAGTCACTCGATCAAAATCAACGACTAAGGTATCAATATACGTTTCACAGTCGGTTTCCATGCTAACGGTATAAATTCCAGCTTCCGTCACTTCCAAAGTTGCCCCCGTAGATTCATCATTCCAAAGAAAAGCATTGGCATCAGGAATAGGCGTATAAAGGGTCGCTACCTCATTATCACAGCTATAAGAAATACTATCTCTAAAGTCTGGATCATCCGCAGAAATAACACTAAAAGTATTGGGGTCATCGACATCACTAGTCCCTAAATCATCAGAAATGATGGTTGGATTTAAAGCAAGGGGCAAGTTTTTTAGCACTCCCTGAGACTCAAATATGCCTTTTCCATCCGCATTGACTACAGCCGTAACCGTAATAACATGAATATCGCCAATTAAAACCTGTAGGTTGGATAAATTTAGAATATGGCTGCCTACTCCACTATTGATTGCTGCATCAAATTTGTTAAAGGCGTGTCCTAAATCAATATCGGTAATGGTTAAAGCATCAGGAAGGGTATCAATAATACTTAAACCTGTTCTAGCCATTCCACTTTGATTGACAAAAGAATATTCAATGGTCACTTCTTGGCAAGGAATAGCTCTATTAGGAGTCATTTTTTTAAAAAAATCCATTCGGTAAGGGCAGGCACAAGCATCCGAATCAATTGCTAGTGGTCCATCTTGCAAAAAAGTAACTTCGCTAGTTGCTTTATTAATTGAATAAAATTCTTGACTAACGGTACTCCCTTTCGCTCCAAAACCATACAAATTAAAAGATGCATCAAAAAATAAAGCGGTGAATTCTTCGGGCAAAGCAGGGAATAGAAAGTTACTGACAATCCCAAAATCTATATTAACAATCTTATTTTGACGACTATCGTAGGCAAAAACAGCACCGTCTCTAGGGTTAATAGCCATATCTTGAAGAATGACGTTACCACTTTCTTCAAAGTCTAAGGTAGTAGCCTCTTGATTAAAAACATCAATGACATAATACCCCACATCTAACTGCGTATCTTTATCTCTACCAATCACAAATAATTCGGTACCATTAGGAAAAACGTTGCCTGCGTAATATTCCAGCGAAGTATCTAATCCAGTTGGAACACCTAAACTAGTGATTTCGCCAAAAGCATTAATCCTCAGTAATTCATTGGTATTAAATGCTAATCCATAAATCATTTTATCGACTACACTATACCCAATACAGCCAATTCGATACAAGCGGTTATCCACAAATATTTCTTCAAAATCATGGATGCCTTTTGCAGCGGTTACTTGCATTCGGTATAAATTACTCCCAGAAGCACTATAGGTTGTTAGGTATACCGAATTATCACAAGCTACTTCTTGAGCAAAACTGATAAAGGGCATTCCCTCTAAAGTAAGGAATAGTAAATAGCAATAGAGTCTCAATGGTGGTATTTTAATTAAAAAAAACTTAAGCATCTGCCTAATTTCCTCAAACTAAACAATTAATTCTTTAAATTGATGTCGATGACTTGTTTTTTTAGTAAAATGTAGACAGCATTGAAAGTTATATTAGATTTTAGTCGGCGAGCGGCTAAGGGCAAACGGCAAAGAAGCTGGCCGTACACATTGATAAAAACAAGCAATTATTAAATAGACTCGTCAATCAAGAAAAATGAAACTTATTGTAGCTTATCAATCCGAATGGATTCGTCAATTTCAGCAAATTCAATCAATCCTTCAACAACAATTAACGGAACAAATAGTAGGCATCGAACATGTCGGTAGTACCTCCGTACCTGACTTGGCAGCCAAGGCAATTATTGACATCGACATCGTTTACGAAAATGATGCTATTTTTCCTCAAATCAGGAAAAGATTAGCTACCCTTGGATATTTTCATAATGGCAACCAAGGCATTCCACAACGAGAAGCTTTTAAAAGAACAAAAGGCATAGCACTTCATCCTGTTTTAAATACCATTCCTCATCATTTATATGCTTGCCCAAAAGATAGTTTAGAATTAAAACGACATTTATTATTACGAGATTTTCTAAGAAAACACGAATGGGCAAGAACCAAATATACCGCTATAAAAATGGATATAGCCGCCCAAACCCAGCAAGACAAAGCAGCTTATTCCTTGCTAAAAGAAAGTGTGGCAACTCCATTTATTGAAAAGATTTTAACATTAGCTAAGGATGAGTTTTCCATTTAGTTTCATACTTAGCCAAAATTGTATGAATCATTCTATATTCCTTCAATAAGGCTTCATCTTCGTCAGCATTTACATTAGCAAAAATAATCCGCCCAATTTTGCTATCCGCATTAAATTGCAGATCTGTTTGTATGCCAGGACCTCCACCACTATGCCCTATATTTCTACTTTTCTGCCCCATACCAATAAATGCTCTTTCTTGATCCTCATCTCCCGGCAATAATAAAGCTGCACTTTCTTTGCTTAAAAATGAACTGTCTCCGTTATAAGCCTTTATAAGCATCTGTAAAAATAAACTCAAATCGGCTACACTAGACAATAAACCGCCATCAGGATAAGTATTTAAAGTATAATAAGGTACTGTTTTGCCTTTTGGAAAATAGACCGTTGCATATTTATCCGCAATACTATTTTGATAAATCCAAGCTGAATTGGTCATTTTTAAAGGGGATAGAATCTCTTTTTTAGCATATTCCTGAAAAGGCATCTCCATTATCAATTCAACAATATAAGCAGCTAATGCCGCATTTAAGTTGCTATATTCATTGGTTGCACCAGGTCTTGCTTTTAAAAAATTTTTCTTTTTATACCACTTTCCATTTTTATGCAAAATCAACTTCAAAAAACCTCCCAACTCCATTTTTTCGTGACTTTTGATATAGTCCAAAAAATCTTCATGAATGTTTTCTGCGGTTGACTGATAGTCACTTGCCACATAAGTATGCCCATAAAATTTGGTGTCCAAAATAGAAGAAGTGTGGGTCACTAAATGTCGCATTAAGATAGGCTGGTCTTTGAAATAAGGGTTTTCAACCTTAAAAGGTAAAACATCATTGATTTTAGTATCCATAGATAATTTACCTGCCGCAATTGCTTGAACTACCGCTACCCCGACAACCGTTTTAGTTACAGAACCTATGTTTTGTATGGTGTGAACGGTAAAAGGTTTTTGAGTTGTTTTGTCGGCATGACCAAATCCATGTTGGTACACAATTTCTTTTTCTTTGACAATAGCGACGGCAAAACCTGGCAAGTTGGATTTTTCAAAATGCTGGGTCAATTCATTGGTCAATTCTTTTTCTAGATTTTGACTTATCAGGGTGGTTTCTACAAAAAAGCAGAAAATTAATAGACAGCAATAAGATGTACTTTTCATAACAGCAAGTTTTAAAAGTGGGTGATTTCTAAAATAATAGTGTTAGGAGTTGCAGAAAAGTTACTTTTGTTAAAGCATACGACTCGGGAGAGTCGTGTTACTTCTATCGCAATGGTAAAGGTAACACAACTCCCCTTAGTTGTACTCTAGACTTGAACGCTATATCGGCTGGTCTGCTGACCAGCATTGAGAATTTACAAAAAAGGACTTTCCAAACATTAGATTCAGAAAGTCCAAAGGGTTTTAGGTGTGTATTTTTATCTCTATTCTAAATGATACTCAAAGGGGCACAACTCAGAGAATTGTGTTACTTTAAAGGGGCACAACTCTCTGAGTTGTGTTACTTTATTCTCCTCGTAAACTATCTACAGGATTCAACAAAGCGGTTCGTACACTCTGAAAGCTAACCGTCAAAAAGGCAACGATAATGGCAGCCAATCCTGCGGCAGCAAATACCCACCACTCCATATCAATTCTAAAGGCAAAATTATTCAACCATTCGTTCATTCCATACCAAGCAATTGGCATAGCAATAATTAGGGCAATGCCTACTAGTTTTAAGAAATCTTTGGACAATAAAGTCACTAAATTTTCTGTCGTTGCGCCGAGAACTTTTCGGATACCAATTTCTTTGGTTCTTTGTACCGCAGCGAAGGTCGCTAATCCCCACAAACCTAAGCAGGAGATAAGCATGGCTAAGCCTGCAAAGATTTTAAAGAAGTTTAATAAACGGCTTTCTGCATCGTAAAATTGGGCAATTCGGTCATCTAAAAAGGAATAACTGTAAAAAGCTTTAGGAAAAGTTTGCTGCCAAGCTTTCTGAATACTGGCTAGAGTAGCCGCCATATCACTATTGGCTTCAATTTTAATCCCTACATTATAATAAAATCGGGGATATTGAAAAATTAAAGCAGGCTCAATCGTTTCATGCAAAGAAGTAGTCACAAAATTTTCTACAACTCCAACTATTTCGGGTTGCCACCCATTCCAACCAATTTTAAACCGTTGTCCTAAAGCAGCTTCTTCCGAGGCAAAACCCAATTCTTTGATAAGTTGCTCATTAACAATTACTTTTGGAAACCGCTGGTCTTTAGCCAAAGACGCAGAAGTGGCACTCGTATCTGTAATATTAAAAAAACGACCTGCTTTCAACTGAAGACCAAATAATTCAGGGTAATGGTCATCCCCAAAAATAATGCTCACATGTTTTCTATCTGCTGCCTTTAAATCAGACAAATGCATATTCGTCCCATTATGGTCATCGTCACTTGGGGCGGTACTGGTAAAAGTAAAGTCTTTTATACCCGCTATTTTATTTAGTTCATCTGCAAAAATGGCTCTCTTTTCTTTATCTGGAATGCTTACTGCAACTATATTGTCCTTATCGAAACCTAAATTTTTATTATAAAATAATTCCATCTGTTGAGAAATAAGCATTAAGGCAATCAATAAGGCGCCAGAAATGGCAAATTGAGTAACAACCAATCCTTTTCTCATAAAGGAAGCACTCCTATTACCAGCAACTGTCCTTGATTTAAGGGCAGTTGCCGGTTGAAATTTAGCAATTAACCAGGCTGGATAAATACCTGTTAATAAGCCAGTTAATAAAATACCGCTTAAAAAGACTGCTAAGATTTCCGGAGTAAACAAGTAATCAAAAATTATATTTTTATCGAGTAATTGATTGACAAACGGTAGGGCGAATTGCGCCGTAATAATCGCAAAAATGGCTGCTACACTTACTAATAAAAGTGCTTCTGCAATGAATTGTTGAACAAGATGTACTCTACCAGCACCAATTGCTTTTCGGACGCCTACTTCTTTGGCTCTAGTTAGAGATTGAGCAGTAGAAAGATTCACGAAATTGATACAAGCTAATAATAAGACGATCATTCCGATAGCCCCAAAAAACCATAACCATGAAGGGTTAATCGCTTTCACCCATTCGCCACCACCTTCATATTTAGGTTCTAAATGTATTTTAGCCAAAGGTTGAATGGCAATGCTCGCTTTTTCAGGGTCTTCAGGGTCTGTATTCACATGTAAATCATACATCGCATTAATAGGGGCTAATAAATCGTTTGGATTTGCCTCTTCTTTTAAAACCCCATAAGTAGAAGCACCAAAGGTAGACCCCCAATTTTTTGCTGCCCATCCTAAAAAATCTTTACCTATTAAATACGAAACTAACATAGTCGCAGGTAAATGGGTGTTTTCTGGTAAATCCTTGATAATTCCTGCAACGGTTAGGGTATGTTTATTATCGTACAAAAAAGTCTTACCTATTGGATTTTCTCGTCCAAAGAATTTTTCAGCGGTGGATTCCGTCAATAAAGTATGCCAAGGCTTTCGCAAAGCTTCATGACCATTCCCCTCTATTACTTCTATATCAAAGACATCCAAAAATTGAGGTTCGACCATTAATACCCCTTTCTGATTAAATCTTTTTTGAGGCGTAATTTCAATGGCTTTCTCTGGTCTTGGATAAACACTTACCACCGTTTCTATTTCTGGAATTTCACTTCTTAGTGCATTTCCCAAAGGAGCAGGAGCGCCATAATCAAATTCCATTTCTCCATTTGGCAATGACCAAACTTGATTAAACCGATAAATCCTATCTGCCTTTTGATGGTAATTATCATAACTCAATTCATGGCGAATAAATAAACCGATTAACAAACAAACGGAAATGCCTAAAGTCAAACCTGTTAAATGCAAAAAGGTATTTAAACGTTGTCGATTTAATCGTCTTAAGATGAAACGGAAGTTATGATTTAGCATAAGCATAGGGTTTTAAGCTTAGTAATACTATTACCTTACCCTAATTAATCCAATGCCTATGCCAAAATCACAACTTATTAATAATCAGTATTTTACAAAAATTATTTTTGAATTTAAAGTTTTAATCTGTCCGAATTTGGTCACTTGCTGTTCAAAATTGGACGTATTGATTAGTCGCTACTTTTCCGCTTCTTACAATCAATCTTCCAAGTAGGAAAAGAAAAAGTCTCTGCGGTATTGACCCATTCTCCTAACCATTTGAAACCATCTTCTGAAATATCATGGAAGGTAATTTTAAAAAACCCATCCATATCATTCGGTGCTTTTTGTGGTTTGTATAAAACAATATCTCCATTTGCTGTTTTATTTCCACTCCAAGCAGACAAAACGGGCGTTACACCTCTATTGGTATAATAATGCACAAACCATTTGGAGCTATCTTGGTCAAATTGGCGAATACTACCTGAGTGGCTATTATCCGATTTTAACGTTTCATCTTGTACGCCAAAACCATTCATAATATACTTAAAGCGCCAAATCATATCCACAGGCTCTGTTTGCCAAGTTTGATCTGGATTCCGAGCAGTTGATTTGCAATCACATTCGCCAATCATGGGTGCGTAATCTAAAATTTGTGGTGGTGCTTCGGGATTGGGTAGACCGAAGGGATGGGCTTCGGAAGCAGTGTATTTATAATTGATTTGTGCAGATAGATTGCTATAAGTTAGCAGTATTAAAACGAAAAAACAGCATCGAGTGAGTTTAGACATTGTGCTTAATTTTGATGGTTAAATACTCAATATTACAGTCGTTACGATTATTTTTCTACTGTTTTGCAGGGAAGGATGGTGTTTTTGCAGGGAGAAGGGAGATTAATGAAGATAGTTTTCTCCCAAGGATAACTTCCTCGGATGTTCTTATTAAGTTTAGCGGTCGCAGAATATAATTTACTCAAACAAGCTAGGAGGATGGTCAACGGATTTTGACAGATTGAACGGGTTTTAACAGATTTTTCCTTAGAACTTATAAGGCAAACGAAAAGTCGTTTTTATGATATGTAATCAACTAATAAAAGTTAAAAATTTTTAAAATACAGGATTAAAGATTGCATCTTCAATCATCGACCACCAATTTTTTAGCGAATTATAATATTGCGATTTTTACTTTTCGTTCGCCCTATTAGGACTTATTTAATTCGTGTAATCTTTTCAGAGTTGTTGCTTTCTTTTCGCTAATAGTTTTTAATAATTTCTCTCACTTCCCCTACTCTACTATTCGCAATCGGTAGCGTTTTACCGGAATTTAAAATCACTTCTGCTTTAGGATTAAAACGCAAGGTCGCTACTTCCGATAAATTAATAATCGTATGTCGATGAATTCTGATAAAGCCTTTAGCTGCCAATTGCTTTTCCATCGCCTTCATGGATTGTCTTAAAAAGTATGCCCGTTCGTCTTTGGTATAAATTTGCACACAATAATCTGCGGATTGGATATAGGTAATTTCTGTTAAAGCAATCAACTTAATTTTATCACCAATTTTGATTGAAATAGAAGTAACTGGCAAAGCCTCTTTTTGTGCTATTAACGCAGTTGTTGCTGCTTCATATTTCTCTTTTAAAGCGATAAACTCATAAGTTTGTCCTTCTAGTTCTCGTTGTTTTAAATACAAGTGTACCAAAATGACGACACCTAAATAACTGCTAAAAAACAACGGAAATTTCTGTGCTATAAAAAATTGAAAATATTCGCTAAATTCTGCCAATACTGCACCATCTTGCATGATTTGCAGGAACGTAATACTACTAATAGTGACTACCAAACTACCGATAATAGCCAATAAATACTTGGCTAAAAAAGAAAGGGTAAAAGTGCTTTGGGTAATCCTATTTTTTAGACAAAAATGGATAAATGGTATCGTAATAATCAACCAAATCATCCACCTCAAAGCATGCGTTTTTAATAAACCAAAGTAAGTAACCGTATCTTGTGCCAAACTAAAGCGGTTGATATAATATAATTGTTGTCCTGCTTCAAAGAGGTTCATGGCGATAAAATAGCCGCAAGTAATTAACGCTAATGGAAAGTAAGGTCGAAACTGGTAAAACGGATATTTTTGAGTGATTAGGTTCATGTTTTATTCTTGGATTTTTTAAAATTTTATTGGTTGCTCTATAAGTACTCAAGAAGTCTATAAAGTTGCTTGAGCTATTTTGGAAAATTCACAACTAAATAGACAAATTAGGAGGATGGGTTGTACGGATTAAACTGATTTGGCGGATTTAAACTGATTTATCCATGTTATGTATTCTCCATTTTCTGTAGATTATTTTTTCAAAACCACTACCTCGCTCTCTTCCCAACCATAACGAATGGCTTTTACTTTGAGTGATTTAAATTCCTTCATTGCAATGGGCGTTTGATATAATTGCCAACGCCTTTCCGCTATTTGATAACCTATAGAAGCACCTTTGACTGCTGTGATTTCTACTAATCCGTTATTCTCTTTAATAGTAGGAACTGGTGTTTTTTCAGTCACTCCATTTGGTTGAAAACGGTTGACCATTTCGTTTTCGGCTTCCTCACTCCAATCTTCTATTTTTGTCAACCAATTATCCATTGCCATTTGCATCGTCTTTAAATCTGCTGCATAAGCCGTGTCTGCACTTAAATCGTGTAGCTCAAAAGGGTCGTTTTGAATATCAAATAACCGTTCTTTAATAGGTGATTGAAACCAAAGTAATTGTTCGACGGTTAGCTGATTTGCTTCTTTCATTCGCCATAATTCTTTCATCATTTCCATATTATCTCTGAAATCCAATGGATGTCCACCTGGTTGGTCAGGATACCAGCTTTTGATGTACTTAAAATGCTCATTTCTAACCGCTCTTTGGCGGTCATTAATTTCATCAATTCTATCTCTGGATGCAAAAATATAGGAACGATTAATGCTGTCTTGCTCCAAGAAATTTTGTCCTTGTAAATAAGTGGGTTGTGGTGCTTTGGCTAAAGCTAAAAAAGTGGGGGCAAAATCAATAAAGCTAATTAATTGTTCATCAACCGTTCCTATTTCCACTCCTTCGGGGTGAAAAGCGACTGGATAATAAATAACCATCGGTACTTTAATGCCCGAATCATATAATTCTCTTTTGGCTCTTGGTAATCCATTCCCATGGTCTGTTGTCCAAATAATAATGGTACTTTCTAGTAAATTATCCTGTTCTAGTTTATTAAATATACCCCCGACTAAAGCATCCATCACCGCTATATTTTCATAATGCCGAGCTATATCTTTTCGGATAATTGGAGACTCAGGATAATACGGCGGCAATTCGATTTCTTCTGGATTAATGGTGACTACCTTCTTTTGTATTCCGCTTATTTTTCTAACAACTTGCAAGATAAAATGCATCAAACTATTAGGTCGATATCCAAGTGGGGTAAAAATTCCGCTTTCATGCGTTTCTAAAAAATTCATCATCCCAAAAAAAGGTTGTCCTTTTGCTCTATTCCGCCATAATTTGGTATTATTTTCTTCATCCCAAATGGTAAAAGGGCCAGAACCTGGCATTGCTCCACTAAATTGATAATCTTGTTTAGCGGTATTAAACGTAAAATAACCTGCTTGTCGCAATAATTCTGGAAAGGCTTTGACCTCCGCTGGTGGCACACATTGGTAAGCACCTGCTGGCCGAGTAGCTGTACGCATGTGTTGTCCGCCCATGGATATTTGATGCATCCCAGTTATTAAGGCGGCTCGACTTGGAGAACAGACACCCGCTGTAGTAAATGTATTTGGATATCGAACGCCTATTTTGGCTAGTTTATCAATATTGGGTGTATGCGCCACTTTATCCCCAAAAGCGCCTACTAAAGCACTCATGTCTTCTGCCACTAATAATAAAATATTTGGTCGGTCTACCTTGGCTGCTAGTGTATGAGTCGTTGGGGAATCCCATTTCGTTAATTGAAAGGTATTTTGTTTGATAAGGAATATGCCAATGCCTATTGCTAGGAAAAGGAATAGCAATAGCATGAGCAGGATATTTCTAATGATTTTCATGAGTTTTCGTTTTGTATTTAATTCGAGATGCGGGTTGCGAGATGCGGGTTCAAACTAGTAGAATTTGGGCATAAAATAGGAGCATATCCAAAATTCAATTATGCTTCTAAATTTATATGAAATCGTATTCAACCCGGAACTGGCAACTCGCAACCCGCAACTCTACCACCAAAATTAATAAAAATACTACTTTTGCAATCTTTTATGAATTTTAAAACAGGAACTCCTTACATGGCAAAATCCAATAAACAAGCGCACCGCATCAAATCTGTTAAGCCTAATACTCGATTAACTGATTATGCGGCACAAATTTTCCCCATTTTAGGCAGTCGAACAGCGGCTAAAAAAGTCATTGCCGCAGGTACTTTGCTAGTAAATGATAATTTGGCAGATGAAGGAATGTTTGTTAAGAAAGGAGATGTGTTAGTTTTAAAAATTAAGGCCGTTAAAAAACCTAAAGTCGATATTGACTTACCTATTGTTTTTGAAGATGAGCATTTAATTGTCATTAATAAGCCAGCAGGAATAGCCGTGAATGGAAATCGAAATAAGACGGTAGAAAATGCAGTCATTGGAATTGCTAAACAAAGTCATCAAGCCGATGCCTTGCCTAGTCCTGTTGCGGTTCATAGAATTGATGTGCCTACCAAAGGGTTGGTTTTATTGGCTAAGACCAAATCTGCTTTAATTCAACTCAGTAAAGCCTTTCAAAACAACCAAGTTAAAAAGACTTATTGGGCGATTGTACATGGTAAAACGGCGCCTAAAGGTCGGATTGATCAAGCCTTACAAGGAAAATCAGCAATTACCAATTTTGAAACCATTAAAGTTGTGCCTTCTAGAGTTTTCAGACATTTGTCTTTAGTTAAATTATCTCCTGTAACGGGCAGAACCCATCAATTGCGGATTCATTTAAATGATGCGAGGCATTTAATTGTAGGAGATAAACAATATGCTGGACGTACTCGAACGGTCTTAGGGAAAGGTTTATTTTTGGCGGCTTGCCAATTGATTTTCACACATCCTGTTAGTGGCAAAACGATGAACTTAGGAATAGATCCACCTGTTCGGTTTAAGAAATTTATGGATCGAGAAGGGGAGCGATTTTGAGTCGCAGTATTATTCAGCGGAATAGAGAGAAAAAACTACCTACCTGATGGCCGTCGAGCAGACGGATTTTATTCAGAGAAGGTAAATTGGCCTCAAACGAATAATCTATTTAGGTATAAAAGGCTAATTAAATCGGAAATGATCTGCTCTAAAAAATTACGATAAAACAAATAAAATACTTGGCGTAGCTATTTTTCTTTTGTAAATTAGGTGATTCATTAACCCCAATTACAAAAATCATGACACGCACGTTTAATTATACTGTGAAAGCAGGTGATACCTTATCTAAAATTGCTACACATATTAATGGTGTTACCTTAGCTCAAATCGAAGCTGCCAACCCACATATCAATCCAAACTTAATTCAAATTGGTCAAGTAATTGCAATTCCATCTACGCAGGAATCACCTGCCACAACAATCATACATAAAGCCACAACGACACCAATACCACCAACACCTGCTGAAAATATCGGCTATTGGGATTGGACATGGCATGATAAACCCGCTTCTGCGGGTACTACTATTGGCTTAGCTTTTAGTGGTTGGACAGATGTGGCGACTGCTCTAGCACAATCAAAGCGAGTTTACAATCGACTTGCTGGCGATAAGTATATTTGCTTAGGTGGTGGTGGAAAATCAGGTCGATTCGATGCAACAAGTTTACAAGCGGTAACTACTGCCATTAATCAAGGTCAATTTGCTGCCTATCAGGGTATTGCTTATGATGTAGAATCTGGTGCAACTGGTTTGGCTACTGAGTTTCAAGCTTCTTTTGCAGCTGCACAAGCAAAAGGCCTGAAAGTCTTAGTAACCGTCAGTCATTCTGCTCCTTTCGGTATTCATGATGCGGCTACGCTAATGCATTCTTTTTTTGCGGACGGAAATATCAATTTTTTATCTCCTCAATTATATACTACAGGTAAGGAAACTGCTAATGACTATACTTTTGCTAATATTGCTTGGAAGGATTATGCGACTTCCAAAGCTGCCATTTTACCGAGTATTGTACATCCTAATTATTATGCAGATGCCGTGACTTTTTTCCAACGGCAGGGTGTTACCCTAAAAGGGTATGTGCGGTGGAATTATTAAATATTGTTGATTGGTTGATTAATTATTGACTGGTTCAAACTTACACCTAATAATTAATCAACCAATTATCAATTATATCTGTTTCTGCACCTTCACTTGCGTAGTTGTATCAATATCACTACTCAATACTTCAATTTTCAACCCATCCGACAAACCCGTTTTAATTTCTCGCTTTTCAAATTCTTGGTCGCCAACCGACACTTCTATAAAAGTTGAATCATTGCTAAAAATGACATCTCGTTCTTGTAAGGCTATCACTTGTTCTCTTTTGTCCAAAATGATGTCTCCATTAGCTGAATAACCCGCTCTTAAAAAAACGCCTTCGGTTGGTTTGATGGCAGCTCGCACTTCAAATTTAACTGTTCCTTCTTCTTCTATACCTTTGGGAGAAATAAATTCTAAGGTCGCATCAAATTTTTCGTCTTCAATTGCCCCAATCGTCAATTCTAAAGGCATCCCTTCTTTTAATTTACCAACGTCTGACTCATCTACTTTTCCTTCAAAAATTAAAGAGGTCATATCCGCTACAATCGCGATACTCGTACCTTCATTAAAATTGTTTCTTTCAATGACGGAAGAACCTTCTTCTACAGGCACATCTAATATCATTCCCGCTACGGTTGAGACCACAATGTTGTTAACCTGACGAGAATTTTTAGAAGCGCCTTCTTTCAATAACTGCAAATTATTAATCGCTGCATTCATTTCTTGTTTAGCAATGTCTACATTGGCTTCAAATTGTTGCAAGGTGTTTCCTGCTAATAGTTGTGCATTTTCAAAAGCCGCTTTTGCCACCTCCATATCTCTTTTGAATCGGTTATAATCCAATTCACTTACAACCCCTTCTTCAAATAATTGTCGATTTCTAACTTCTTCTTTTTCTGCATTTTCATAATTAGATCGAGCACTTTCTACATCTAGTTTTTTACCAAAAACTTCTTTTTGGCGCTTCAACTCTCGTTGTGCTTCGTCATATCTAATGCGAGACAATTCTACTTGACTTTGGGCATTATTAATGCTGATTTGACTAGGAATTAACTTAATTTTGGCAATTCTTTGTCCTTTTGTCGCAATTTCGCCCGCTTCTATATACAATTCATCCACTACGCCAGAAACTTGTGGTTTTACCATCACCTCTCTTCGAGGTTTGATAGATCCCGTTGCAACGGTCTTTTTAATAATGTCCGTAATTTCTGGTTTATTGGTATCATAAACCACAGGGTCTTTGGCGTTTTGTTGATAAAAATAAACGCCTAAAAAAATAGAAAATAGCACCAATACGGCAGCTAACGAGATAACACAACCTTTATTCATTGTCTAAAGTTTTTATTTTTTAATGGGTGATTTCTTAGTTGCACTCACAAAAACGCAACTATTTTATTCTTTTAAAATCCAAATAATCGTCGTGACTAAAACTAAAAGGATTCCAAACATTAGCCAAGGATGTTTATAGAACATGGTACTAAAAAGTAATGCTACCAAAATCCATAACACCTTATTGACCAGCTTACCTCTTTTCGTTTCAAAATAAGGTAGACTATCAGGATTAGTTCGCTTAATTCTTCGAATACTCGTCGTTTTAAAACCAACCCAATTTTGAAAAAATTCACTTTTCTCAAAAGAAGCAAAACTAGCTGGAAACAGCACGCCTTCTTCTTTTAAAAAAAAATTAATAACGGGACTTCTAGCGTTTTTATCGACTCTAAACCAAATTATCTTTTCAAAAGCTATTTTTTTATTTGTTTCTACTATCTTCAGATAATCAGAAAAGAGTTGAATAGTTCTTCTTCTTTTTAAAATAATGGCTTTCTCTGGATAAAAAGTAATGCCTAAAAAGAATAGTCCAAATGGAATAAGAAATAGTAGGCTTACTCCAACGCATAATATCATTAAGCCAATAATTATAGTCAATAGTGCTATAAAATTCCAGAAGATAGGGACTAATTCTAGGGTATATGTCCGAGTCTCTGCTGGTCTTTCCTTCATTTTAAAAGCACTATGTTTATGAATAAATTGGATATTCATGATAAGCAAGCGACGAATGAATTCGTCGATACGTATTACTCATCTTTCAAAGCAATTACAGGATTCACATTTGCTGCCTGCAATGCAGGAACCAATCCCGTCAAAGCGCCTGCAATGATCAACATCACTAAAGCACCAATACTCACTTGCATATCTATTTGAGGGTTGGTGAAAAATTGGACATCCGTACCTGCAGCTAATTTCATTAAATAGACCACCCCAATACTCACCACCAAACCAATATATCCTGCTAAAGTGGTAATAAATACCGACTCCAGTAAAATCATACTAACAATAGATCGAGGCGTCGCCCCTAATGCCTTTCTTATCCCAATTTCTTTGGTTCTATCTTTTACAATAATCAACATGATATTGCCCACACCGATAATCCCAAATAACAAACTACCAATCCCCACAAACCAAATTAGAAAACTAATACCATTAAATAAACCCATGATTTCTTTCATCTCCTCTTCGATATTATCTGTTCCGACTCCTCTTGGGTCATCGGGATGTATTCTTTTTCGTTTTTTTATTAAAGCTTTAATCCGATCTTCCGCTTCCGATACAGGATAATCCGTATTAATTGTACAAACAAACCAACCTATTTTGCCATGTCGATTGGTCACTTGCTGTGCCGTGGTCAGCGGCATAAAAATCGACTTATTGTCTTCCGTCGCATTTTCCCCTTTACGGTCAGAAGCAACCACCCCAACTACTAAATAATCGACGCCTTGTATTTTAATAAATTCCCCAATTGCAGGAATGGCTTCTTTTCCTTTGCCAAAAAATTGTTCGCTGACAGATTTACCGATCACGACAATCTTCCGACGGTCTTCCATGTCTTTTTCATTGATAAATCGACCTTCTATCAGGTCAAAAGCATCAATTTTCAACATGTGTGGGGTATCGCCTCTCACCTCAAAAGCTTCTCTTTTATCTTTATAAGCCACTTCTCCTGAAGGCAAACCTAATCGACAAGAGACATGCTGCAATATATCGCCTAAATCATTTTCAATTGCCTCAATATCGTCATCTGTAATCCAATTAAATCGTCCTGCCTGTAAGCCATCATAAGCCATCGTCGTCTGATTTGTCCAGACATACATCGCATTCCGAGCATGTCCGCCCATCATCGAAAAGACGCCATTTTGGAAACCTGTTCCAGCGCCCATTAACACCACCAACATAAAGATGCCCCAAAAAACGCCCAAGGCAGTCAAAAAAGTCCGTAACTTGTTTTTGCTAATGGTATTAAATATTTCTTGCCACTTATCGTAATCAAACATGAGTAATTTTCAATTTTCAGTTTTCAATATTCAATTTTCAAATACAATTAAAAGTAGTTTGAGCATTAAGCATTGAAAGTTGATATTTTTAAATTATTTAGCTTATCCTTCTTCGTTAACCATCCTGTCAATCTTGAAAAACCCTGTCATCTTGTATTAGCTTTTCATCGCTACTACGGGATTCACTCTTGCTGCTTGCAATGCAGGGACTAATCCTGCTAAAGTGCCGCAAACAATCAAGAAAACGAGCGCCATCATCACACTAGCAAAATCAACTTCTGGATTATAGAAAAATTCTAAATCGTCTATTTCATAAGTCGTCATCAAGTAATCGACACCATAAATAATGGAGAAGCCCATAATCAAACCTAAGTAACCTGCAATCGCTGTCAGGAAAATAGATTCTTGCATAATCATGCTGACGATTGACCAAGGCGTTGCACCTAAGGCTTTCCGAATGCCTATTTCTTTCGTTCTATCTTTTACCGTAATTAACATGATGTTACTCACACCAACAACCCCCGCAATGATACTCCCAATACCGACAAACCAGATAAAAAAGGAAAAGCCTGAGAAAATCATTTTAAATTCTCGATAACCTTCAATATTATTCCAAATACCGACTGCTTGAGTATCTTCGGGGTCAAAATGATTCACCGCAGCTAGTTCTCGTCGAACATTATCCGCAATGGCATTAGAACCTTCCAAAGTTTCATCCGTGACCGTAATGACCATGCCATGTACTCTATCTTCTTTATCAAAAACACTTTGAGCCGTTGCCAAGGGCATATAAATATATTCTCTTTCTCTTTTGCTGCTCGCATCCGTAAACACCCCTACAATTTGAAATTTAGTGCCATTAATCTTGACATATTCTCCTAATGCAGTAACATCTTCCCCAAATAATTTGTCTTTTGCAATATCTCCTATAATCGCCACTTTCCGCTTTTGCCGCATATCGACTTGATTGATATAGCGCCCTTTCGTCATTTGAGAGTATTCAATTTTTTGGTATTCAGGTTCAACGGCTCGCATTCTAAAATTAAGGGCTTTGCCATTGTATTCAGTCATATATCGACTAGACGGGAAATACCGTCCACTCATATATTCTACCCCTTCCACGTTCGTTTTTATGGCTTTGAGATCCTTGTTATGGAATTTAATTCTACGTCCTGCTTTATAGCCTTTATAAGGTTTAGAGGTTCTGGAAGTCCAAACAAATAAACTATTAATCGCATCATCCGCAAAATCTCTTTCCGCACTATTTCGCAAGCCATTTCCTGCACCGAGTAAGATAACAAGCATAAAAATGCCCCACCAAACAGCTAAGGCTGTTGCAAAAGTTCGCAGTTTATGTCGCTTCAGCGAATCAAATATTTCTTGCCATTTATCGTAGTCAAACATGGGTTGGTGATTAGTGATTAGTAATTGGTGATTGGTAACTCTGCTATCCCAACCGCTTTGCGGTTCTCTCCCTTGAATGTTTCCCAAACATTCATCCTTCGGAATCGGTCGTTCATCCTGTCTCTATGTTTCCATCCTTCAAACGAATAACGCGCTTGGTCAAATCTGCAATGTCTTCTTCGTGGGTGACAATGATAACCGTGATTCCTTGATCATTCACCTTCTTAAAAATTTCCATTACATCATGAGAAGTTTGGGTATCTAAAGCACCTGTCGGTTCATCTGCTAGAATAACTTTGGGTTCAGAAATTAAGGCTCTGGCAATGGCCACTCTTTGTTGCTGACCACCAGACATTTGAGTGGGTAAATGATCTGCCCATTCTTTTAAGCCTACCATTTCTAGGTATTCTAAAGCTTTGGATTGTCGTACTTTTCGAGGAATTTTCTTGTAATAAAGCGGTAAGGCTACGTTCTCTTTGGCAGACTTAAAAGGTAATAAATTAAAGGATTGGAAAACAAAACCAAGGAATTGGTTTCGATATTGAGCCGCTTGGGTTTGGCTCAAATCTTTCATTAGTACACTATCTAGGGTATATTCTCCTGTATCGTATTCATCCAATAAACCGAGGATATTCAACAAGGTGGATTTCCCTGAACCAGAAGAGCCCATAATGGACACAAAGTCCCCTTTTTCGATATGCAAATCAATGCCTTTCAGCACTTCTAAATTGGTAAATTCCGTTTTGTAAGACTTACGGATGCCTTTCAGATGAATCATTATTTTAGTCGGGTTTTATAGTGTTTAAATCGGATACGAATATACGACAAATAGATAGTACAAGTCACGTAGTCCTTTCCTAGTTTTTGTATAATTAATTAAGCTTACACTACTAACTAGCATGACCTACTGCGACTGGTCGGTTTATCATTTATCCTTCCATTCACTATTTTTTAACGTTCATCGTAGACTCTTCACTTATTTACAAGGACAACTATATTTTGGTAAGAGTTGTAATTGAGTTGACAAAAGACTACAAAAAAGGATGAATATTAAAAAAAGTTGGATGAACGATTGGATTGTATAGATGAATAGCCTTTGTTTGGAGAAACAGATTATTTTTCAACTGGATATTAAATTGGTAAAAACGACTAATAAAATTAGCCCCATATCTTACAAAATTAGATATGGGGCTAATCTTTATACGAACCTTATTTGATTACGACCATCTTCTTTGTGGTAATTTGTTGCCCAGTTCTTAACACTACTAAGAACATTCCATCTTTAAGATTCTGCACATTATGGCCGACTTTATTAAGCCCTTGCTGCATTGTTGTATGCTGGGCTACTTTTGAAACCAATTGTCCACTCATATCATAAATCGCTATATCTACTGCGGCAGTTTCTTTTAAATTGAATAAAAAATTAGCTTCTTGACTTAATGGATTTGGAACAATTTTGAAATCAGATACCGCTATTTTCACATTATCACGTGCTTTTTCTATAGGCTGAGTTGTTGTTTCAACTGGAAGTATGGCTTCATTTGTCGGATTAACATAAGCCGTTTCTGTCTCCGGTGTTTCCAAGAGTGGCGTACAAGTAGCTATGGATGCTTTAAAAGTACTGCCTGCCATGGCATGAAATCCTGTTTGTAAGGTCACGGAAGTGGCTGCTTTAAATTCTATCGAACCATCACTTGATGCTACATTTACCGTACCACTCGTTTCAATAGTACCATTGGTTTGGAATATACCTGTAGTACCTGGTACATTCGCATCCATTATGGTAAAATTGCTAGCCCCCCCACAACCTGCCACACCAAAGCCCGCCGGGGTCGAAGTTCCTGAAACATTAAGGGTATGGTAGTTATCTGTTTTAATAGCACAAGTAGAGATAGTAAATACAGCTGCACTTGTCATCCCTACCCAAGTAGAGGTATTGATCGAGGATAGATAAGAGACTCCAAATACTCGATAGGTCCCGCTGCTTAAAGAACGAAAATCTGCATTAGCATCCGCTTTTGCTATTTGGTCATTAGCAGTATTTACAGCGATATAAGTATAGCTAGTACCACCATTAAGTGGTATTTCTTCCAATACTCCACCTGGTCCAGAAATGGTCACATCTACCGTTGTATTATTGGTCGCATTACTAACAACTACGGTGTATTTTGTACAAGCTTGTAAAGTAGCGCTCACCGCACTTCCACTATTTCCTCCTTGGACAAAGTTCGCATCTATAAAAGTAGCAGTACAAGGGTTAGCTGCATTATAGGTATACGCATCTGTTTGAAATAAAGCTAAAACGCCTTGAGCAGGCGGTTGACTGAAGGCATAAGTACCTGTTTGGGTAACGGTAAACGTAAAAAAACTATGGTATTCATTAAAATTAGTAGCTGCACAAGTTCCTGGAGTACCAGTTGGGCTTGCCCCCTGATTCCCTGAAATAGTTAGACTTTTAGTCGTAAACGTAGCACCAACTATCCTTTTAGTTTCATCTAAATCAAGGGTATTGTCTCCACTATTTGCAGTTATGGTAGAAACGGGACAGATAGTACTTGCTTGTGCATTACAGGTTCCCCCAGTTATGGTCAGATTGGTATTATTAATATCAAAAAATATACTAGTCGAACATTTAATTTTAATCCTACCTGTAGTCGTATTAAACGTTGAAATATCTACCGTTTCGCTTCCATCATTTGCCGTATTTGTTTTTAGTACATTGGGGAAAGTCTGTCCTCCATCGGTAGAATATAGAATATCTACCGTATTACAGCTAATGGGGCTGGCAGTTGTATTCGCAACATTCCAATTAATGGTAACACTACTTGGAGTATTCGTATTGATGGATTCTGTAATCGCAAAACCTACTCCACTATCTACTACATTAAAAGAAATTGTATCTACACCGATTCCGCCTTTTCCATCTTGAACCATCAAAGCAAATCGCATTCTTCTGTTGGTTTTAGCAGTCATTTCTCCTTTGCTTTCTGTCCCGCTTAGTATATCACTCAATTGAGGGTAAATTCTAGTTGGACTAGCCGAAGGGCCATTACTTTTAAATAAGGGACCATCTGTTCGAGTCGTATAACCATCTAAAGGTTGTTGTGCTAAGGCAAAATCTAATTGATCCCATTGATAGGTAACAGGATCTGTATCCGTTCCACTACCTGTCAATTCAAATGGTGTGCGAGCAGGTAAATTTAGGTTACTTAAATTATTAGCATTTGCGTTAGCAACAGGTATGACATTCCCATTATTAGAAGTCGTAGCAAAACAACCTCCTGCAATAGAAGTAGTAAATGGTGGAATAACGTTTACCCCTGTAGGAAAAGCATTAAAGAATGCACCATTCGTCCCTCCAGCTGGCTTTCTTTTTTCATTATTCACAAATTCTACAATTTCTCTAATAGATTCAATATGGTGGAAACTTCCTTTAGCAATGTTTGGAATATCATCTGTACCACAGATGCCTGCATAACCAGCTAATGACGATCCAGAGCCTGGCTCGACGCCACTTCCTTCCCCAAATTGAGCAGCCGTACAATTAGCATCACTACCTGTCCAAGTATGATCTGCCCCTAAATGATGTGCCATCTCATGAGCTACCAATGCAATATAAGAAACATCTTTAACATCACTTGTACCGGAATAGCCGCTCGCTTTTGAATTGCCACAAGCCGACCATAATACTGCCGATCCTCCTCCTCCATTCCCCGCAAATAGGTGGGCTAAATCTACATCTGCTTTAGTTCCTCCTGTAACATTTCCATCTGTCACCGTATTATCAAATAGATTTTGGGCAGCAGTTCCATCACCTGCAACCTGACTTGCGTGAAAATAAACTCCCATATAATTTACTGTTAAATTGAAATCTTTTTCCCATATCGCTCTCACTCCATTAACAATTTCTACTACTCTAGCATCTGCTTTTTGAGCAGCAGTACTCGTCATATCCGTTGTAAATTGATCTACAAAACTTTTTTCCGAAAGGATAAATAAATCCAATACCCTTCTATCCTGATTTCCTACTGTATAAAAATTATTATTCGCAAACCTAGGCATAGCATGGCTATGATCATCTTCCTCTATACTGTGTCGGTGTTCAATAACTGTCTGATCTTGTTCGTAATTATCCAGTCGTTTAGCATCATCAGGACTATGCGGAAAACCATTGGTGTCTTTAAAGTAAATGTATTCATGTTTATTTACCTCTGCTGTTCTCCTGATAAAAAGTAAACCTTGAGGGGTGTTTAAAGTCGCATGGATGCCGTCTGCATAAACAACCATTGTTCCACTATAACCCGCCACATCTACTGCATTAAGATTATAGGTATTCCCTGCGATTGTAGTGTATAATGGACTTTTTTCATTCGTCATAGGAGCGTGAGTTACAAAAAAGTCAATTTCCGCCCCGTCTGGCATAGGTAGGGTAATAATGAGAAAGGTGCTGGTAAAACTACTTGTCCCTTTCTCAGGAACTTGTTCTATTACTTCTTGCATATTCGCAATATCTAGTTCTATTAAAGTTCCTTGATTTCCTTGCGCAAATAATAAAAAAGTAATAAGTGACAAATAGGCTAATGTGGTAATTTTTTTCATCATTTTAATAATGTGTAAAAAGTAGTTAAAAGTTAATGGAATGTGACTTAAAAAATGGGAGTATAATAAAAAAAGAATGCATCATAGAAATAGCTCACCGACTTTAGTCAGTTACTAATGTTTGCATATCGTTATTAGGTGAAATAAAGGAAAGTGATTAATCTTTTTTGTAATAATTTGTTAGGTAACTTAGCAAAATCAGATATACTGTGAAGTATCAAATGCTTATTCCTAAACACAAAAACAAATAATGAAAAACAAATATATAAACTAATCATCTTATTTTATAGTAAATTTTGACCCATTCAATACAAATAGTATTAATCTAAACTCAATTTTTTATCTTTGCTATTTGCGAATTCAACAAACGCCACAAAATCACCTAAACAGATACCCAAAAATGAATACCACACCCCTCCAAACCTGTTGTCTATTCTTACTTCTTTTTTTTCTCTTACCTACCCTTACCGCACAAGACATTAAATTAACCATAGACGGCAATTTACAAATCAAAAAAGAAGCGGGCGAAAACCGAATCCTACAATCTGATGCAACAGGTTGGGGAACTTGGGTTAAACCGCTAAATCAACAACGCAAAATTATTGATGTCACCGATTTTGGTGCGAAAGGAGATTTTCTTACAGATAATACGGCTGCCTTTCAAGCGGCTATTGATAGTGCTGCCCAATTTGGTGGTACAGTTTTTATTCCAGGTGGAAATTATGTCTTACAAAATGAGTTAAAAGTACCAGGGGGTGTATTCCTACAAGGAGCATCAGAGGGTGGAGATTATCATAGTTTTTCCAGTCCCGTTCGAGGCAGTTCTATCATTTATCTAGGGCTAGATTATGTAGCAGAATTTAGTGGCCTCTTCTCAGGTGCAAAGGATTTGTATTTTTATAATAGTGGAACAGCTAGCACAAAAGCAGCAGGTTGTCTAAAATTGATTGCGAATGATGGTAGCTTTAGTACAGGACACAATACTTTTTCTAATCTTTATATGTATAATTTTTTCGAGGGAACTTGCCTTAAAATAGAAGCGACTAATAATAGCAAAATTGCCCATGTTATGGTGGAGGACGTTTTATTTAGATTCCCCGACATAGGTATGCATATTGCAGAAGCATCTGGTTCGACTATTGAACATATTACTATCCAAAATGGTAAAATTAGTGGCGGAAAAAGTTATGGTTTACGGAATCAAGGAGGCACGAATATCAACGCTTATGGTACCACCTTTGAAGGCATCGGTTGCGGAAGTGTAGGACATTTAGTCGTTGAAAGTGGACAATTGAATGCTTATGGTTTTCGGATAGAATCAACCGACCCAAAAGGCACTTGTGATGAAGGCGAAGTTATTATCGCCCATTTCCATCCAAATACTAAAGGGTCTTATATTCAAGGTCTAACAGGCGATGGCAGAGTGTTGGACGAAGGTGCTAATCACTTAGATGTTAGTGGTCGAAACTTAGAACGACGTCCTTCTGGGTATAATGAGTTACAAAATAGTGCCTTTAGAGGTTTTCAAAATACCACCTTACCCGATTGGGAAATTATAGGCACTACGACTGCTATTAATGTAAGCGCACCTGCTTCTGAAAATAATCATCAAGTCCTCAATTTAACTATTCCAGCAGGAGAAATTGTCAGTCTTACGCCTAGTACAACCACTATTCCAAAAGCCTTAAATCATCAGTTTGGCAACTTTGGCGCTTATATAAAAACGACTGCTGCCAATGTCGCTTTTGGTCGTCTTCATACCTACTCAAATAGTACTAATACTTGTGTACCTATTAACTCCTCTTTTCATTCAGGAGATGACAAATGGCAATACATCGGTTTACCTGCCAATGTAAATGGAATGGTTTGTTCGATTAATCCACAATTCATTTTTGATAATTCTGGAAATGGTAGTAGTGCAATAGTCTCCATTACAACTCCTTCTTTTGTCTTTGGAAATGTGCGCCCTGCTATTGCCGCCAAACCTTTATTAACGAGTGGCGGTAAAATGGATGGAACGCTAACGAATGGTATGATTATTTTTCCGATAGTCGTCAGTTCTGGTACTTTTGAATTGACCTTGCCTCCAGACGGTAACACGTTTTTATTGACAGGCGTCAATCCCATTAATCGCTTAAATAATAATGTCAGTTTGGGGTATCGTTTCCCTGTTGGGACGGTAATTACTTTGCTGTTCGAATCGGCGGGGGCAACAGTTAAAAATTCAGGATATATCAATTTATTAGGAACAGGAAATTATGTCTCTGCGGCTGGGAGTAGTCTCACTTTAGTGTCTTTAACTGGCGGGGTTTGGCGAGAAATTGGACGGAATTTGTAGGGAAGTGAGGTTACAAGGTTATGGGGTTATAAGGATATGAGATTATGAAACCACAGGCTATCCCGATATACGACTATTAACAAATAGAATAACCTGAACGAAAAATCAAAACTTATGAAAAAATCACTTTTTATCGCTTTACTTTTTATCCCTCAATTGCTCATAGCACAAAATGTGGAAGTAGACGGCACTATTAAATTGACCCAAGGTGCGCAAGCAGGGTATATTTTAAAATCAGATGCAAACGGTGTCGCTACTTGGACTCTACCAGCAGATGCGGACAGAAAACAAATATTTGTGACTGATTTTGGGGCAAAGGGAGATGGCACAACAGATGATACCAATGCTTTTCAAATGGCGATTGATAGTGCGGCTATACAAGGTAATACCGTTTATATTCCTGTAGGCAATTATAAAATCACGCAAACTTTGACGGTACCAGCAGGCGTACAATTAAATGGAAATGGTTTGGGGAATAGCATGGATGCCAATATCAATAGTACCTCAGGAAGTCGCATTAGTTTTTATGGGAACAATCAATTTGCGCTTGAATTTTTAGGCGATTATGTAGGTTGTCATCAGTTAACGTTGGTAGATGTTGGTGGTCAGGCAGCAGGCGGAATTCATTTTGCTGTAGCAGACCACAAATTTGGCGTAGGCGCTTCTTTTAATGATTTATTCTTATTGAATTTCACCAATGGTTCCAGCTTAAAATTATCTGCAATGGGTGCATCTGGTATTGCTTGGAGTTCTTTTGAAAATATTCATATTCGCAACGCTAAAAAAGGCATTCACATCGAAGCCGAAGCCGATGGTTCTTTTATCAATTTGGTTACTTTTCGTTCGATTAATATATCGGGAACTGGATTTGATTATGGCTTATTAGTAGAAGGACCGCTATCTACGACCGATTGGTATAGCGTGGCGATGCAAGCAGATTGTCCCAATTTTGGGCATATCGTTTTGGACACCAATGGCGCTGTTAATATTTATGGCATCCAGATTGAATCAGACGATACCGCTTGTTCAGACGAAACAGTTTTAGTGCAATTAAATGAAGGAACAAGGGGCAGCTACATTCATGGTAATGCAGGTAAAGGTAGGATTTTAGATTATGGGAGTAGCTTTATTGATCTACAGGGTGCAAGCGATGTAGGTGTTAGACCTTCTGGAAATAACTTATTTCAAAATTCCGGTTTTAAAGGCTTAGCCAATAACACCCTCCCCTATTGGGAATTTGAAGATTGTACAGGATGTACCCCACCAGATGCTATCGAAATTGAAACGGCAGCAATTAAAGATAATCAAAATGTCCTAAAACTAACTATCGGTGCAGGTAAAAAAACTAGATTAGGTCAAATCGGTACTTATTTTACGGATGCTTACCAACACAGAGAATGTCTTTTTGGGGCAATGGTCAAATCGGATGCGGCGAATGTAAAAGTGCTTCCAGCTTATCAAGCTTGTGGTGGCGGTTCTTTTTCTAGTGGTTCATCTCACCCCAATGATGGTAAATGGCATTTCATTGGCAAGCCTGCCGAGCTAGATACCGATAATACTTGCCAACCCAATCCCCAATTTGTTTTCGATAATACGACAGGTGGAAATGCAGCAACCGTTTACATTACCACGCCTTCTTTTGTCTTTAACAGAGGAGAAAAACCCGCTTTGGACGCAGGCCTAATTACTACCGCAGGTGGCATTATGACAGGTACTTTAACTACTTCCATGATGACCGTTGCTTCGCCCGCAACGAATGCTTTGCAATTAACGGCGGATGCCAATTTATTTCAAATTACTGGCACAAATGGGATTAGTAGCATCAATCAAAACACAGCCATTTTTCCGCAAGGAACGCTAATTACTTTGTTATTTGAAAGTAGCGATTTAACCGTAACACACGACGATACTAAACTCAAATTATTAGGCGCTGTGAATTATGTTTCTGAAACCTACAGTACCTTAAAATTACTTTCTTTAGGAAATGGTATTTGGCAGGAAATTGATCGAAATTGCGTGAGTGGTTGTGCAATGTCCCTTAATAAAGTAGCCGAGGAATCAGCAGAAACGATCGTACTAACACAACCTATTATTCCTAGTTCTAAGAGTAAAACTACCGTTAAAATTTATCCTAATCCAACTAAATATGGCATTCACATTGCCTTGGGACAAATAGTCGGCAACGAAACTTATCGTTTACAATTAATGGATAGTAATGGTCGAACCTTATTTATCAAAGCTTTAGACGGCAGTACTAATTGGATAGATTTTACAGCTTTGAATTTAGTCGCTGGTAGGTATCAAGTTCAGGTCTTGATAGAAAAAGAGGCTGTTTATAATAATGGATTGATTATTTTGCCGAATTAAGTAATTAGGATAAATGAGGTTATAAGTTAATGAGCTGATAAGGTACGCTCTATTCACTTATAACCTCCTGAACGCATTACCTTATTTACTCATCAACTTACTAATATGACTATTTACCTAATCAGACACGGAGAAGCGGCACAAGCTTGGGATGAAGCACCAAATCCAGGCTTAAGCGAAAATGGACAACATCAAGCTGTTTCTTTGGCAAATGAATACTTACCAAGTGTAGTAGGAGGTGATTTTCAATTGGTGTCAAGTCCTTTGTTGAGAGCCAAACAAACTGCATTCCCTTTCCAGTTAGCATTTGGTCATCCACCAATAATTAATCCTAATATTGCAGAAATCCCCTCGCCGGGCGTTGCTTTAAAAGATAGAAGAAATTGGTTAAAAGCGCTTTTTACAAAAAAAATAAATGAATTAGAACAACCTCAATTAGATTGGCGAAACAATATCATTGAGTCAATTTCGACGATTGAAAAAAATACCTTAATCTTCTCTCACTTCATGACGATTAATGCAATTGTTGGTTGGATCACAGGTGATGAACGAGTCGTAAGTTATTACCCAAATTATTGTTCGATTACGCAAATCGAAAAGATTGGAAATCAGTTTTTTATTAAATCATTAGGTAAAGAATTATCGACAGTCGTGCAATAAAATGTTAAATTGCTTTATTGCTAAACGGCTACATTGCTATATTTATAATGCGCTAATAGTTTAACAATAATCAGTGGGGTAATAAAATCCGTTGGGAAAATCACTTCAGAAACTGCTTAAAATCCGAGCGATGATTTTTCCCAATCGGCAATTGTTTTCCATTTTTCATTAATAAAAAATTTCCTTCCACATAGTCGATGTATTTCCGATTAATCAAAAAGGATTTATGGATTCTGTAAAAATCATTTTCGGGTACTTGTTCGACAAAACTTGTCAAGGTTCTAGGCGTCAAGTGAAATTGGTCTTTTAACCAAACTTTCACATAATTACCATAACTTTCAAAATAATAAATCTCTGACAAGTCAATATTAATCAACCGTTTATCTGCCTTGATAAACAACTGGGTTTCTGTAGTGCCCAACTCCTGCTTGGTATCATTCCCTACCGAATTAACTTGCCGTAACTGATGCATTTCCTGTGCCTTATTTACTGACTTCAAAAATCGATCAAACCGAAAAGGTTTTAATAAATAATCACAAACATCTAACTCAAAACTCTCTAAAGCATATTCTTGATAGGCGGAAGTGATAATTGCCAAAGGCGGATTTTTCAAAGTCCGTAGAAAATCTAGTCCTTTTATTTTAGGCATATTTATATCCAAAAAAAGTAAGTCTACTGCTTGGTTTTGTAAAAAAGTAATTGCTTCTGTTGCCAAATTACATTGTCCCACTATTTCTATAAAAGATACATCTTTGACGTATTCCAAAATGACCATGTGTGCCAATGGCTCATCGTCTATAATTAAGGCTTTTAAGGTTGTTTGATTCATACTGATAAAATTAGGTTAAATGGTAATTACTTATTAGGTAAAAGGTGAACACCACTTCAAAATTGGGCAATGCTCTATTAGGTCGTTTTTAACTAGTTTATTTCCCGTTTTGCCCCTCCAACCCTTTACCTAATACCCTCTACCTAAGGAATTACGTTAAATGAATTTGTCCATGCTTTTTAAAATAGGCTAAGCTTTCAAAGGTATGCAGTTCATTTTCTGGCAATTGGTTTATCATTATTTTGTCTACAAACTGCGCCGATAAGACTTCTTCTTCATCCAATACCGCAATTTCGCCACTAAATTGATTGCTATAAAATTCTATATTAAAATATTGAACGACATCTTGATTAGGATATTGAACGGTTTCTCTATTAGGATTAGAACCAATACCAATTACTTGCAAGTCTAAAATATCCAACCCAGTTTCTTCTTTGACTTCTCGAATGATACATTCCCGAATCGTCTCCTTTTCTTCTACCCCCCCTGCTGGAAGCCCCCATTTGCCATTATCTCTTCGTCGAATCATCAAAATTTGTCCCTGCTCATTTTCTACAATAATTCTTGCGCCCGGGTGAATAAATTTTCGGTGTCCAATTAGTTTTCTTAGGTTTTTAATATAGTTGTGCATCGCATCATTTTAAACGGTAAAATCATGTATACGCAAAGTCGTTTTAAAATGATTAGCGGTTTCCATAACATTTATTTCATGTTGCTGCGGAAATCGCAATGCCATCCGTCGCTTTAAATTTTGCAAACCAATACCCGCAGGTGCGTTATTTTTTTCCTCCATTGAATTCTCACAAGTAAATACCAATTGTTGACCATCACTTTTTAAAGAAAGATGCAAAAAACAATCTTTCTCGGCAGGTTCAATACCATGTTTAAAAGCGTTTTCTACAAAGGTGATAAATAGTAAAGGAGGGATGGCTAGCTCTTCATTTTCTATCTGTTTATCAAATCTAAAATCTAATTTTTTGTGCAAACGAATTTGCTGTAATTGAATGTAGTCTTCAATGTATTTTATTTCTTCTTTTAATAAGACCGTTTCTTCTTTTCCTTTATAAATGACATAACGCATCAACTCCGATAATTGCATAATCACCTCGGGCGTTTGTTTATCCTTGACAATGCTCAAAGCATAGAGATTATTTAAGGTATTAAAAAAGAAGTGTGGATTGATTTGTTGTTTTAGTAAATTGAGTTCGGTAGCGGATTTTTCTTTTTCTAAATTGGCAATTTGACTGTTTTGCTCAAACCATTGCATAGCGACTATTACGGGTAAACTCATCAATATAATAAAAGCAGGAAAAAGACCTCTGTCTTTAGCAAAAGGATGTAAATCCGTATAAGCAGCTGCTGGTATTTCGTGTACAATTGGCAGTAATCGAATCAATTGGGTTAAAATGGGATAGCCTATTAAAATGGTTAAGACCATCATGAATCCATAATACACCATCCCTTTTTTACTTAAAATTTGAGGAATTAAATAATGTTTATTGATGTAATAAAAACCGTAATAGCCCATAAGTGCTAAAAAACATTGTCCACTATAATAAAGCCAACGAGGAATACTTCTAAAAAAGCCAGATAGTTCTACAGGATGAAGTCTTTCTATCATTTCTACATTAGCAGCTAATCCAAAAGCACAACTAAAAAAAATAACCAAAATAAATAATAACTCGTCTAACCCTAATCGTTGTGACCATTTTTTACGATTAAACCATTGTCGTAAACTCCCATTAAATTGAATCCCAATTTCTGTAGCCAAAACACTCAGCCAAATCGTATACCCAAAAGACACCTTAAAAGCAGCTTTGTCTTCGGTTCCGTACATATAATTATCTACAGGAAACAGTCCCTCAAAATAATTATTCCTAAAGACACTAAGCAACATAGGATGCAGGATAAAACAATACATCCAAAGTAGACTATTCAACCAATTAGGTAGTTTTTCGCTTAACTGTTTTCTAAAAAAAGCATATAATACTACAGGGAAGTAAAGACCAGCAATTGCTGAAAAATAATAAATATAATTCCCCCAAGTTTCCTTAACCATTGATACATGCAGTAAGTGGCTAAAAAAAAGAAACAGCGTCAGGTATATCCAAACCGTATGGTTTACAAAAAAGGAAGTTATATTTTTTAAATACCAATTCATTTTAAGTTTATTTTTAAATTCAATCGCAAATAACAAAAAAAGCCTTTGACAAGCGAATTTTACTTATCAAAGGCTATTTTTTCGTGATGAAAGCTGACTTTGCCATATATTCCTCTCCTTTGACTTTACTTAAAAATACCGTCATTCAAATAGTCATCATCTCCCTTCACTTACTTCTGTACTACTTATCCTCTTAGTCTTCCTACCTTGCAATTATAGAAAGTCTTTCTTCTTATTCGCTCCCTACGCTTGACGACAGTCAGGCACTTTTTCAATATCAAAATCACTTTGGCATTGCAAACACGCTTATGTTTCTATGAATTCATTTTTGATAAAAACAAAACTATAAACAATGAAAAAGACTTCAACCTTTCTATTTTTCTTTCTGCTATTGATGAGCTTAAATGCTCAAAATGTGCCTTCTCCTTTTATTGGAACAAATCTGACTAGAGGAGATAATTTATTAATCCTTCGATTAGCCGTTTCTTGTACAGGAGAGTATACGCAATCCGTAGGCGGTGCAGCACAAGCTAAAGCCAACATGACTGCTTGGTTAAACACAATTAATGAAACTTACGGTCGAGAGTATAGTGTACGCTTTGAATTGATTCCCAATAATGACCAGCTTATTTTTCCCGATCCTACTACTGACCCTTGGCCAGCTCATGGACCAGTTGGAGATGCTTGCCAAAGAACTAGAGTTTTCTCAGACTTACAAGCGACGGTTATCGATAATGTTATCGGAGCTGCGAACTACGATTTTAGCCATATTATTACGAGTGGTACCTTAGAAGGAGGATGCGCTGGTCGCTATAAATTTGGTGTTTCTGGTACATTTAATATCCCGATTACCAGGCACGAAATGGGACATCAGTTCTCACAACCTCATACCATCAATAATGGAAATGCTACTAATTATGAACCAGAAAATGCTGGTAGAACTATCCAAGGTAGTAATGTAGCACCGCATGGACATGCTACCTCTTTCCAACATTTAGCTAATACGATTCTAAACACCCCAAATATTGGACGTCAAGTACCTACTAATAATACCATTCCAACTGTCAATGCAGGAGTAGATAGGTTCATCCCCGTAAGCACTCCCTTTACCATGACGGCAGTAGCGATTGACCCAGATGCTGGGGATAACTTAACCTATGTTTGGGATCAAATGGATGGTGCAACCATGCATAATTTACCACCTCCCGATGATCGTCAAGGAGCGCTTTTTTCTAGATTTTTGCCGACCCCTAATGCTAGTAGAACTTTTCCAAGTTTGGCTAATGTCCTCGCCAATAACTATTCTAATACTTTAGAACATTTGCCAACTCAAGCGAGAGGCCTTAATTTTAGAGTAACGGTCAATGACAATCACAAAATTACTTATCAAGGCAACCAAGTCAATGCAAGTGGAATTAATTCGGACGATGTCAGAGTGACGATAGTGAACAATGGTGGGGCTTTTTCGGTAACTAGCCCCAATACCGCCGTAATTTTTCAAGGGGGAAGTGTGCCAGCCATTTCGTGGAATGTGGCAGGAACAGATCAAGCGCCGATTAATACTGCTAATGTGAAAATTAGTTTATCGACGGATGGTGGACAAACATTCCCGATTGTATTAGCGAATAGTACGCCAAATGATGGTACTGAAAATTTGAGAATGCCTAATATTAACACAACTACTGCTATAATAAAGATAGAGGCAGTTGGGAATATTTATTTTGATATTTCTAACCAAAATTTTACCATTAATCAGAATCCAGCGATTGCAGGAATAAATGTAACTACTACGGGAAATACAACGATCGTCAACGAAACAGGACAAACAGATACTTATACGCTTACTTTGCTGTCCAATCCAACTGGACCAGTCACTATCGCAATAACCGCAGATGCGCAAACGGAAATTAGTACAGACGGCACTACCTTTGCCCCAAATCGAGTAGTTGTTTTAAATAATACTACGCCACAAACGGTGACGGTGAGAGGACGATACGACAACGTTACAGAAGGGCCGCATTTGGGGACGGTCACTCAAATAGTCACCGCTACAGGAGATAATGCTAATTACCCCGTCGGTTTATTGGGCGAACCCGTAACCGTGAATATTTCGGATGCTCAAGTTCCCCCCGTAGTAGCAATAGACTTTGATGTACCTAATGCTGGCAATGTACCTGCCAACTGGCGACGAATGTCCTTGACTAGAGGACAAAACCCAACCGTTGAAAATGATATTCCACTAGACGACGGCACACCAACAAACATTGATTTTTCGGTATCCATTGCCGATTGTGGCGTCGGTGGATGTGCCTTTGCTTGGGCACCAAGCCCTGCGCTCCCTCGGCATATTCAGTCTTTAGCCAACTTCGGAGGAGTAACGGTAGCAAGAGGCAATTTTCAAAGTACTTGGAGTAGTTTAAAACCCAATACAAGGTATCGGATTTTTGTCTTTATGACGGGAGCTTTTGGTACGATTAATCAGACCGTTACCATTTTGGGAAATGGAACAGATAATCCAGCACCTTTTGTCCAAACAGCCGCCCCTAATGAACTCAGAATCAATGACCAATTGAGTACCACACAACCTTTATTAACTTTTGGTAAAATGGTTACTTCCACCAATAATGGTACGATCATGGTCAACATTACGCCCAACGCAGCAGGAGGAGAAATGAATGTTTCAGCAATGGCGATTCAAGAAGTCGTTGGGCCGCCCGCCAACGTACCTACTCCTTGTCCTGCAGGTTTGGCAACTTCAATAGCTCCTGTTATTCAAATTGTAAATAGTACTTGTGCAGCAGGTCAGACTGTTCCAAGCGGAGGCAGATTGGTTACACCCAATGGTTGTGTACCAGGTACTACCTTGCAATTTTCTACGGATAATGGAGCAAATTGGAATCCTACGCTGCCTGCCTATAATCAAACTACGGTGATGACTGTCTTAACTAGATGTAATTGTAATGCAGATAATGGTATCTCCAGTCAAAGTGCTACGGCTGCTACTACGCCTGGTGCTTGTGCAGCGCCTCCAGCTTGTCCGCCGAATTTAGTTAATTTTGCTGCTCCTCAAGTCATGATTACTAATAATACTTGTGCAACTGGTCAAACGCCAGCACAGAATGGTTCTATTACCGCACCTATGGGTTGTCCACCTGGTACAACTATTCAATATACTACTGACCAAGAAGTAACTTGGTCTAATACCTTGCCGAATTATGACCCAACGACCAATCAGTTTGTAGATACTAGATGTGTTTGTAATATGGATAATACAGTATTCAGTCCAACAACTTTAGGGGAAACAGTTCCAGTTGATTGTGATGGAGGTGCGCCTCCAATTGCAGGAGACGGAGGTATAGGTGGTGCAGAGAGTTGGTGTGTCGATGAGGCCAGATTTTCTATTGGACCAGGCCAGATTGCGGTTAGAAATTTAATAGCAGAAAGGGAAATCATCGAAATCATCGGTGCGGGAACGAATTGGCAAGTTGTAAAAATATGTGACGGAGATTGTGCAGAGAGTCAAATCATTAATAATCTAACTCCTGGCAGTTATCAAGTAAAATTACAAATGTTTGATAGTAGCGATGATTCTTATTGTTTTAGGGAAGTGACTTTAGAAGTATTTGGAGATAATGCGCCTCCTAGAAATGGCGTAGCCAATTGTAATGATATACAATTTTTGGGCGGAAATGGACAGATTTTGCTCAATAATTTAACCGCTCAGCGAGAAAAAATTGAAATTTTAGGCCAAGGTACCAATTGGCAAGTTGTCCCAATCTGTGAAGATAATTGCGACGATTCACACCTTATCAATAACTTGGCCGCAGGGGTTTATACCGTAAAATTACAAATGTGGGGCGATGATGGTTCTTATTGCTATAGAGAAGAAGAGGTAGTCGTAGGGGCAACGGGTGACGGTAATGGCAATCCACCAATTGCGGGAGATGGCGGTACAATCAATTGTGACGGCGTGCAATTTTCAGGAAGTGAAGGGCAAATTACCTTGTCCAATTTGACGGCACAATATGAAAAAATAGAAATCTTAGGAAGAGGTACGGATTGGGAAGTCATTCCAATTTGTTTCAATGATTGCAACGACCCACAAGTTATCAATAATTTAGGAGCAGGTAGTTACGAAGTCAAATTGACGATGGTCGATAATGATGGTTCTGCCTGTTACCGACAAGAAACGGTGCAAGTGACAGCGGGTAACGTAGCGCCACCAAATTCCAGTCGAATCTCCCAAAATATTCGCCTCACAGGTTTTGAAAAAGAACAAGCTATTGAAGTACAATGGGTGCATGCTACTGATTTGAAAAAACGATATTACGTCTTAGAAAAATCTATTGATGGACAACATTTTGAGCAAGTAGTCATTAAAAAAGCAGAAACAGCAAATTTGGAAGTACACAATGATTTGGATAAAAATCCCAATGATGGGGATAATTTTTATCGAGTGTTTACCCAATTTGAAGATGGAATGTCCACGTATTCAGCAATAGTCAATGTGCCTTACAAGAAATTAAAGCATTTTAGTTTATTCCCAAATCCAATACCGCAAAATGGCGAATTATCGCTTAATTTAAAGGAATACGAAGGGCTTGCCGTCAATGTAATGATTCACAATAGTTTGGGGCAGCAGATGCTACAGTTTGATTTAGCAGCAATACCAGATGCGTCTATTAAAATACAATTGAAGGATTATGAGTCTGGGCTTTATGCTTTGACGGTGAAGGTCAAAGGAAAGGCTTTGCAATCGAAGACTTTTATGCTGACTCGATTGTAAAACATTTATTTAATAAAAATTCGTTGTTCCTTAAATTCGTTATTAAAGTAATTTTAAACAGCGAATTTAAGGAACAACGAATCTTTATTTCTTTTCAATCTGGCTACCTATTTATATAGGAAGAACTATTGCTCTTGTAAGTTCCATGTAGAATTAATTTTGTACATTGAACCTAGTTTACCCATTTCCCTAAAAAACAACGACTATAAGAACCTATAAAAATGACCCCAAATAAAAAAATCCTAATCGTAGAAGACGAACCCATCATCGCAGCAGACTTAGCCAACGAGTTGGAAAAACTAGGCTATTCGGTTATTGATTGCGTAGAATCAGGAGAAGAGGCGATTGAATTAATCAAAGCAAATACCATTCACCTCATCTTGATGGACATTCGATTAGAAGGGCATTTGGATGGAATTGACACGGCACAAGCCATTTCCAAATTCTCACAAGTACCTATTGTTTTTTTAACAAGTAATACGGATGAAAAAAGTTTTGCTAGAGCAAAAATGACCAAACCTGCCGCTTTTTTGTCTAAACCTTACCGATTATCTGACTTGAAATTTAGTATTGCTTTAGCATTAGAAGAAACCAACACCGACAATATTCCCGAAGATGAAGTGTGGTTTGAAGACAGATTATTTGTTAAAACGAAAGATTGGATGATTCGAATAAAAGTAGAAGAGTTATTATGGATAGAGGCAGAAGGTTGTTATTGTAACCTCCAAACTTTAAATAAGTCTTACACCATTGTCAGTACATTAAAAAAATTTGAATCTATTATTCAACACCGATACCTAAAACGCATTCATCGGTCTTTTATGGTTAATTTAGATGCCGTCGATAAGATTAGTGAAGGCTATTTGGCGATTGGCGAAAAAGCTATCCCAATTGGTAGGAGTTATAAAGGGGAGGTGCAAAAATTATTTAGGAGATTTTAAGTTGAGACAAACATGATTAAAAAGGTAGGTATACTCATTGTATTGTATTGCTCCATTAGTAATCTTTTTGGACAATTTTCCAATGCGGACAGTCTAATAAACGTTGCTAATAGCTTACCTGATAATCAGGAAAAATTGGAAATTTTAGTAGAGATAGCGAACACCTTAAATTGGGATGATTGGAAACGAGCCAGCCCTTTTATCCAAGAGGCTCTAGATTTAGCTAAAACCTTAAAAAACGACAAATATTTAGGCCTTGCCTTACAAGCCTATCACGATAATGAAACTACTAGGGGATTGCCTAAAGATTCCTTAAATTTCCTATTAGATGCTGCGCTTAGTGCCTATAAAAAAGCTGACGATTTCAGAGGGCAAGCAGATATTTTGATAGTCATCGCTCAAAATAAGGAAACAGAAGGGCAATTAGATGAGGCGATGGGTTATGCTTTCAAAGCCCAAAAGATATATGAAGATATTAATGATAGATTTAAAATTCATAATAATTACTTGGTTATTGCAGGAATATTGGCATCCATGAAGAATGGAATTGATGCACTAAAATATATCGAAAGAGCCGAAAACTATTTTATGACTGAAGAAAAAGACCCTTATGAGGTTTGTTATTTTTACTTGGTTAGGTCTGGGGTTTACAATGTATTAAATAGAACGGAAGACTATGTAAAAGATACGGAACAGCTTTTTAAAATGGCTCAAGAACACAGCTTTTTAAATGATGTAACCACTACTGGGGTTCGATTAGGAGACCACTATCTTGGATTGGAGCAAATGGAAAAGGCCAAATTTTATTATGATGCAGCCTTAGAAAGTTCGACTAATTTAGATCATCCTTACTTTAAATCTTATGCCAGAAGTGGAAGAGGTGCCTATTTTTCCAAAATTGGAGATCATACACAAGCCTTGAAAGAATTTGAACAAGCAGCCATTATTCTTAAAAATCCTATGAATAAATTTTTTCGGAATGGAATTAACATAGATTTAGCCAATACCCATGCACAATTATCTAATCATGAAGAGGCTTATAAATTCATGAAAAGATATGCGGAAATACAAGATACGGTCTATCAAAATGAGGCCAAAAGAATTGCCGCAGAAACCGAGGCTAGTTATCAAAACGAAAAGAAAGAACTCCAATTACAACAAAAAGAAAAGGAACAACAACAGTTTTACATTGTTTTAGGACTATTACTCCTTGCCGGTCTAGCTACTTTGTGGGCATTATTACAAAAAAATAAAGCCAATAAGTTACTAGCAGAAAAAAACGAAGAAAAAGAATTTTTACTCAAAGAAATTCATCATCGGGTAAAGAATAACTTACAAATCATTTCTAGTTTACTCAATTTACAAACCTCATCAATTGAAAATACTAGCGCTAAACATGCCGTCATAGAAGGACGAAACAGGGTACAGTCCATGAGTTTGATTCATCAAAAATTGTACATGGGCGACAATATTGCCTCCATTGATATGAAGGCTTATTTGGCGGATTTATCCAATCATTTACTGCATTCTTTTGGTAGAGAAGATGGGCGGGTTGTTATTCAATCGATCATTGATTTACCACCGTTAGATGTGGACACAGCCATTCCTTTAGGATTGATTATCAATGAATTACTGACCAATAGTTTAAAATATGCTTTTGAGGATAAGGATGCTGGACAAATAAATATCCAACTATTTATTGATAATCAAAAAGACCTACACTTAATCGTAGAAGATGATGGCAAAGGATTTAGTGCCCATGCTATTGCTAGTACAAAATTCGGTACTAAAATTGTACAAATTTTATGTAAAAAATTAAAAGGCAAAATTCAAAACAGTACGGTAGCACAAGGTTACAAAACCCATATCGTTTTTAGTCGCTACCAATTAGGTCGTCAAGTCAATTCGCTTACTTAAAAATACCGTCATTCATATTCTAAAACCTTCCCTTCACTTATTTTTAAGCTATTTACCCAGTTAGCTGCACTATCTTAGTACAGAACAAATCCCCCATTTTTATAAACCATAAAATAAGAACTATGACAAAAATTTACTTCCTATCGGTATTTTTCCTATTTATTTTTATAGGAAATAGTTTTGCGCAACCCAAATGTGGCTCGCAACGATTACACGAAAATAGACTTTATAATGAGCCCGAATATGCCAAGAGTTGGGAGCAATTTCAACGGCAACGGATTGAGTGGATGAATCAAGCCCAATCTAGAACAGATGGTACGACTTGCCAAGGTGGCATTAAGACCATTCCTGTGGCGATTCATTATGATTATAATCCTGCAAATGCTACCGAAAGAACTTGTTTAATTAATCTCGCCAATTCTCAAATTGCCCATTTAAATCAAGCTTTTACTGGACAACTTTGCATGGAAGCATCGGGAACTACTTCTTCTAGTGGTGGCTGTCTAAATTTTGTAATTGCTAACCAAAACCATCCAGCAGGTTCAGGTTTAATGGATGGACAACCCGCTATTTTATTTGGAGGAAATGCTTGTCCGAATGGTCAAGATGCAAGGAATCCAAATCAACCTGACTATAACCTTTGTGCACTTCCAGCGTGGAAAGGTTACTTGAATATCGTGGTCAAGGCGCCAATTCCTAATCAGACCTTAGGAATTGCTTCTACTGGCAATGCCTCCACCCTTGATTTACCTGCTCAGGGTACGGTCAATACTATGATTATTAGTTCTTGTGCCTTTGGTGTAGGGACAACTAATTGTGCGCCTGATTTTCCTGGTTCAATGAATTGTACTACTAATTATGCGACTAATATTGGAGGTACTACAGTAACCCATGAATTGGGACATTTTTTCGGTTTACCTCATACTTTTTGTTCTGACCAAAATGGTATGCCTAGCAATAGTGGAATAACTGGCCAACTGCCCGACTGTCCTACTAATAATTGTGATTGCGATGGCTTCGCAGATACACCTCCCCAAGCTTATGCAGAACATACAACTCCTTGTGATAGCCAGGGTGGGGTCTTACCAAATCCAATTACGGGAACAAACTACTCTTATAATAATTTCATGGACTATGTTGATGATAGATGTATGACCTGCTTTTCCACTATGCAAGCCAACCAAATTCGAAATAGAGCTAGACATCCTGATAATAATGTAAAACCCAATGTGTTTATGGATGCTAATAATCCGCAAACTTGCCCTAATGGTCAAGCTACCCAAGCTCCCGGTACAGCTTGTGATGATGGCAACGCCAATACAAGGAATGATAGAATACAAGCGGATGGTTGTACCTGTGCAGGAACCGCCACTCCCAACCTGTGTGCCAATGGACAAGCACTCCAAATGCCAGGAACGGGATGTGATGACGGCAATGCGAATACTAATAATGATGTTATTCAAAGAGATGGTTGTACTTGTGCGGGAACCCCTATACAGACTAATCAATGTCCAGATGGCACAGCACAAGCACCACCGGGTACTCCTTGTACGCTTACAGATGGCAATGGTCAAGTTATGAATGGCCAAATTGGTCAAAATGGTTGTGATTGTGAGGTAATGGCAGCTAATACTTGTCCAGATGGCACAGCACAAGCACCGCCAGGGACTCCTTGTACACTTACAGACGGTAATGGTCAAGTTATGAATGGTCAAATTGGACAGAATAGTTGTGATTGTGAGGTGATGGCAGCTAATACTTGCCCAGATGGCACAGCACAAGCACCGCCAGGGACTCCTTGTACACTTGTAGATGAAAACAATCAGGAATTCAATGGACAAATTGGTCAAAATGGCTGCGATTGTATAGAAAATGGCGCTCCTCCAATTGGTGGAGATGGTGGTGGTGTTGGAGGTAGTAGTGGAGGCGGTGGCCCTGCTGGTGGAGGAAGTGGAAGTGGCGGTGGTGGCCCTAATATGTCTTGTGGCAACGTCTTAGTTAGCTCAACGGGCAGCGAAATTACAGTCAATAACCTTGCGCCTGTAACCAATTTAAAACTCTATTTAGTTCAACCTAATGGTAGTTGGCAACTAAATGGACAATGTAATGGAGACTGTGGAGAGAATACTACTTTTGGCGGTTTACCCAATGGTAAATATCTAGTAGTTTTCGATTTTTACACAGCTAATTATACCGAACGAATTTGTGGTAGCCAACTGGAAATTATAGTAGGAGAACCTACTAATGGGAACAATCCAAGTTGCGATGACCTTACTTTTACTACTACTAGTCAACGCATAAAGGTCGCAGGAATTAATGCACCTGTAGCACAAGTTAATTTATACCAAATTAATGGTAATAGTGGTTGGGATTTAGTCAATCGCTGTAATGGCGACTGTGGTAATGAACAAACCTTTACAGGCTTAGCTGCTGGGAATTATATTATTGATGTGGTCTTGTATACTGCCAATTATGCTGAACGAATTTGTGGTTTAAATCAAATGGTTACACTCGGAGGTGCCTTAAATAGTCAAGCAAGTAGTCGTTCCGTTCAATTACTAGCATTTTCGGCCTACAAAAATAATAGAACAGTTGACTTACAATGGCTGACCAATACTAGCTATAAAAACACACAATATGTTATTGAAAAATCAACAAATGGCATTGACTTTGAGCCATTAAAAACCATACAGAATAATGCCCACGACTTAACCGTCCAATCTTTTAAAGAGGTTGATGAAAATCCTAAAATGGGCATAAACTACTATCGCATCAAGCAAACCTATCAAGATGGCTCTTTTGATTATACGCCCGTTCAACAAGTCCAATTTGATTGGAATGTGCAAGATATTAGCGTATTCCCCAACCCTGCAAAGGCGCTTATTCACATTAATTTGACAAAATACGCCAATGAAAAGGCGACTATTCAAATCATGGATGGATTGGGCAAACAATACATGGAGCAATCAATTGAAAAATTATCGGGAGCGATATTACAAATCCCGATTCACCAATTAAATAATGGATTGTATTATTTAGTAATAAAAGTTGGAAACCAACCTGCTTTTACTAGGAAAGTAGTGGTTAATCAATGGTATTAAAATATTATGGAGTAGGGCAAATTTCATGTATTTGCGCTACTCCAAAAATTCTTAAATAATCTAATTTAAAATGACTATATTGTTGTATTGTTCTGGGGCGTAGAATAACTAATTTTGATGCTATTGCTCCCTCGACAATATAACAATTTAGCCATTTAATAATTATCCACCGCTTGAGGTCAATAATCCTTTTTTAATCAATCAAAGTCGCTTCGCCATTTCCAAATCTTGTGCTGCTTCCGCTTGCTGACCTAACGCCTGATAGGCATTCGCCCGACTATTATATAGCCGTTTGTCCGCAGGATTAAGTTGTATGGCATTATTATAAGCAGTCACAGCAGACTTAGCATCTCCTGTATTTCGGTAACTTAATCCTAAAATATACCATTGTTCAGCAGTACCAGCCTTCATGGAAAAATACTTCGTCAAATCAGGAATGACTTTCGCTAATTGATTGGTACTGTAATTAATTAACCCTCGATTTAAATAACCATTAGCATTATTTTCGTCTAATTCCAGCCCTTTATTAATGTCTTGTAATGCTTGCGAAAAATTACTTTGTGCTGCGTAGGCTACGCCTCTATTTACATAAATTTCTCCATTGGGATTGGGCAAATTAATCCCAATGTTATATTTTTCAATAGCGGGCGCAATTTGTCCTTTATCAAATAAGGTCTTGCCCCAACTATTATAAATGGTCATTTTCTCTGGTTCAATCGTTACGGCCTTTTCATAATCCCTTAAAGCTAAATCCAGTTGTTTGGTATCTTGGTAATAATCGGCTCGATTGGTCCATGGAGTGATCGCTCTTTCATCGTAATTAATGGCAGCAGTCCAAAGCGTTTCCCCATTTTGCCAGATTTTGTTTTGCTGCCAAGTCAGATAGGCAAAAAGAAATAAATAAGCCCCGATCCCAATAGGTAAGAAAGTTGCTAATGATTTATTTGCCATTCCTTTTTCATAAGCGTAAGCGAGTCCAATAAATAAGCCCAAATAAGGAATATACGTGAATCGGTCTGCTAAGAAGCCTTGTCCTGCCCCAATAATTTGTAGCATAAAAAATACATTCACCGTAAAAAAAACAACCGCAAATACGAATACCCGATATCCTTTTGTAAATGCATAATATACCCCACCAACTATTCCCAAGGAGACAGCCGTTCCTGCGTAAAATACCCAATTCAAGTTAGATGGATAGGCATAAATGGGAGACATCGCATAAGGATATACAAATTTTGCTAAGTAAATTAGGTAAGAATAACCACCAATAAATAATCTATCTACAAAGGTAAAGGTCGCAATTTCTTCTAAAGAGCCTTCATTCGATAATAAAACTATTCCCAATACACCCACGAATAGAGACAAGAGAAAGTAAGGTATTTTCTCTCTTATCAACTGCCAATTAATTGGTCGCTTAAACCAATAATCTATCGCTAAGAAAGAAAGCGGTAAAGCAACTGCCTGTATTTTTGAAAATAAGGACAAGACAAATAAAAGGATAATCGATGTGTATATTTTTTTATTAGTTCTACCCGTATTTAAGTATCGAATATATTGAAAAATAGCCCCCAAATAAAAAGCACCAAATAAAACATCCTTCCGTTCCGTAATCCAAGCTACCGACTCTACTCTCATGGGATGAATGCCAAAAAGTACCGCAACTATTGCTGCTGCTATTGGCGATAAATTTAATAATAAAGCAATCCGATAAACTAAAAAGACGCAAACTAAGTGTAGCAATACATTATTGAAATGAAAAACCATTGGATTTAAACCAAAGATGGCTTTTTCTATTGCAAAGGTTAGTATCGTCAAAGGATTATAATTACCAATGACGGTACTAGAAAAAATGCCTTGAATACTTTGCCAATCGAACGTTTGTAAATGTGGGTTTTCGAGGATATTTAGTGGGTCATCCCAATTTACAAAGTCGTATTGTAAAGTAGTACTAAATAAACCTCCAGTAAGCAATAGAATGCCTAAGATTGGTAATAATAGTTGGCGATTATTCCAAAATCCTGTTTTTGTGCTGTCCTTTTTTATTGTCTTTCGTTTTTTAGATTTCACTTTCTTTGTGGCCATTTTTCTTGGTAACTTTTCGATGAGGGGAATTGAATCTTATGCTAATAGGAATACGGATTGGTTTAGGAATAAGATACTACCACGGATGTTTTTTTACCACAGATATTTTCTGTAACCTCAAGTTTTGTTTGAGGTATACCTTGTAAAAAAATCCGTCCTAATCCGCCCAATCCGTTAGATCCGTACAACCATCCTCCTAGTACGTCCGCTATATAGCCTACCTATATGCAAGCGATTCACAAATTGCATTTGCTCACCCTGAAAATTTACCGCTCGTCCAGTTCGTAAATCCTGCATAATCCTGTTATCCTGTAGCTTTACCACGTTTTTATAGCCCTTCACCATTAAAAATAGATAAAAACAGCCTTTCCACTTAACTTTGTAGCATAGCAATCACTCGACGAAATTTACACCAACCGTATCAGATAACTTGGAGTTATCAGATACGTTAACCAAATTCAATCGTCTTCAAAAAAAACAAAATATGAGTCTAAGTATTTCCAATCTCACCAAAGTATATAATAATGGTGTCAAAGCTGTGGACAATTTAAATCTTGAAATCGGCACAGGGATGTTTGGTTTATTAGGGCCAAATGGTGCTGGTAAATCAACCTTGATGCGCACGATTGCCACTTTACAAAGTGCCGATGCTGGTAGTATTACTTTTAAAGGCATTGATGTTTTTAAAGACCAAATGAGTCTACGAAAAATATTAGGGTATTTACCACAAGAATTTGGGGTCTATCCAAAAGAATCGGCAGAAAGTTTACTGGATTATTTTGCCACTTTAAAAGGCGTAGCTTCCAAAACAGATAGAAAAAAGTTGATTCAAGAAGTCTTAGAGTTAACCAATTTATGGGAAGTGCGCAAAAAGCATGTAAGTGGGTATTCAGGTGGTATGAAACAACGATTTGGTATTGCGCAATTATTGCTCAATAACCCACAGTTGATTATAGTAGACGAACCAACGGCTGGATTAGACCCTGCGGAAAGGAATCGTTTTTTAAATATTTTACGAGAAGTCGGCACACATAATACCGTTATTTTCTCTACCCATATTGTCGATGATGTTAAAGAACTCTGTACTGATTTAGCGATTATGAACGGAGGGAGCGTGTTAAAACAGATGACACCAATGGCAGCAACCAAAGAAATTGAGGGACAAATTTGGACCAAGAATGTAAGTCGGGATACTTTAGAGCAAGCAGAGGCACAATTTGAAGTATTGTCTTCTACTTATAATCAAGATAACTCGATTAATATTAGAGTACATGCAGAAGTGCAGCCTGCTGATGATTTTGCGATGGTTGAGTCAAATTTGGAAGATGTTTATTTTATTGCTTTGAAGGAGGATTTGAGTTAGTTAGAAGCACTAAATAGTTCTGGCAAAAAATCCTTAAAACTAATTTGTAAGCCTTTGCAATAAGCAATGATTTCTTCTAAAGTTGCTTTTTGTTTATTGGTTTCAATTTTTTTGATGACTTTTTTAGACAAGCCTGTTTTAGCTGCTTTTTGTTTCCGTAACTCTTTGTCAAGCATTTTTTGTTGCTTATCAGTCATATTGACAAAAGTGCCATTTTTATGGAATGTCCTTAATTGAGTGGCAGACATGGATTGTATCAAATCTACCCATTCAGGTTCTGGTTCTTCTTTTGGAAGTTCCGTTATATTCCGTTCAATAGGGATAGGAGTGCCAGTTGCAAACATGTCTTTAAGTTCTGTGACACTCATGGCATGGATTTTATCTTCCATTGCTTCTATTTCTTTTTCAGTCATCATTTTCTGAGTATGCAGTTGAAACAATAATATTAAAATCTCTATCTAAACTAAAAGCAACAAACAGAATTTCTGCTTTCTTTCGCAAATTATCATTTTTTTGAATGGGAACAAACCCTCTAATGATATAACTACCTTTAAAAGGTAACGGAGAATTTACAACGGTTATTTCTTTCTGCCGAAACAAAGCATTAATGGCTAAAAAGGAAATGTTCCGCTTTTTAAACACAATATTTTCTGTAATATGGTTTAGATGTTTGGCTTTCCAACGAAAATTTAACTGTTTAAGAGCAGCTTTTATAGGCTTGTCCATTTTGGGTAGGTTTAGTTTTCTAATAGTTTATTGTGATTTACAGCACAAAATTAACAAAATATTTTAAATTTAAAAATAAAAAACAAATTTTTTAAAATTGTATTATACCATCTTAAAATATGAACTTAAGTACTGGCTAAAACAACCATCGACCTATGTTTATGCCTTTTTTCTCTGCCTGTTGCCTATGTTGCAGACAGCAGAATGGGCAGGCGTATTTGCCGCAAAAACTAGTAGCGATGAAGTGGTTAGAATTGCCAATGCTCCTATTAGTATCTTGACCATTATCAATAAGTTTTTAATTTTTATTTTATTCTTATTACCCACTATTTTTGGTCGAACGTTAGCGAGAGATTTTCATCAAAAGGCACATGCTTTATTGTATTCTTTTCCTATTAAAAAAAGTCATTTTCTCGGCGCAAAATTTAGCATTGCCTTTCTTTTGGCATTATTCATTATTGGTTTCTGTGGGATAGGTATTTTTTTAGGCGCAAGATTTCCAGATCATGACCCAAATTTAGTAACGGAGTTTAGTCTTCTAGCCTATGGTTATATTTATGGTGTTTTATTAGTTCCCAATATATTGCTATTCGGCTTAATCGTCTTTGCTATCGTTTTATTTACTCGAAATACTTATGCCGGATTTATTAGTGTGCTATTCATTTACTTTTTTCAAATGGGCATTAGTAGCAGTTTAGGCAATGGTTATAATGATTTCTGGGCTGCTTTATTAGACCCTTTTGGGCAATATGCGACTAATTATTACACCAAAAATTGGACAATTACCGAACGAAATCAACTAATGTTACCGCTCGGAAAACTGATTATTTATAATCGCTTAATCTGGTTAGGTGTAACGGCTATCTTAGGTACTTGGCTGTATCGGAAATTCCAATTTCAGCAGGCTAATCTTAGTTTTAAAAGTTTCAATTTAGGCATATTTCCTCCCCCCAAATCCCTCCAAAAGGGGAGCGTCCCATTGCAAACCAAAAATATTTTTCGGCATGTGCTTAAAGTAAAATTACCAACCGTCCATTTTGATTATTCCTTTAAACAACAATTAAAAACCGTTTGGCAATTATCCATCTTTGACTTAAAATACATCTTAACGGGTGGTCTTTTTTTTAGCGTATTAATTGCAGGAATTGGTGTCATTATTTTTAAACAAGCAGAACTTAATCCTAGTTATGGCGCAGCCACTTTGCCCATGACTTGGAAAATGTTAGGTTTTCCGATGCATTATGCCTCCATTACGATTATTATTTTGACCTTTTTATATGCAGGCTTATTGGTTCATCGGGCTAAAGTCAGCAATGTTTTTGGTTTGGTAGATAGTACGCCTGTTCCCAATTGGGTTTTACTAAGTTCCAAATTTTTAGCCTTGTTGAAAATGCAAGCCTTATTATTACTATTGGTATTAATCGGAGGTATTATAGTACAAGCAGTCAATGGTTTTTACGATTTTGAAATTGGACATTACTTTTTTGAATTATTTGGTTTGCAATGGCTCACTTTTATTATTTGGGCATTCGTTGCCATTTTTATACAGACGTTATTCTCCAATGCTTACCTCGGTTTTTTTCTGTTATTTATGGGCATGACAGGCATTGCCCACCTGCATTTAATTGACATTGACCATAATATTTTCAAATATAATTGGGGCTCTGCTTTTCATTATTCGGATATGACTGGTTATGCTACTTCTTTGCCTTTGTATTTATTGTATAAAGGCTATTGGTTGATTTTTGGTAGCTTTTTGTTTTTAGGTACTTATTGCTGGTGGAATCGAGGAGTTACCGCTTCTTTTAAAGAACGATTCCAATTAGCTATCGAACAAGCCAAAGGAAAGACAGGAATAGGAATGGCAGGTTTATTAATCATCTTTTTCAGTTTAGGTAGTTTTATTTGGTATGAAGACCAAATGTTAACTAAAGGATGGACAACCGAAACTAGGGAACGAATTGAGCATAAAATGGCCACTCAATTTGATGCCTTCAAGCAGTTAACTCAGCCTAAAATCAAATCGATATTTGCGGAAATGAACCTCTTTCCAGCAAGCAATGATTTTCAGCTCAAAGGCACGCATACATTGGTTAATACAACAGATAAAACAATAGATTCATTGCTTGTTTTTTCTGTCCTAGGCAATCAAGCTAAATATAGGTTTAATCAACCCACTAACCTACTTTTAACTGATACCGCTATCATTATTTATGGTATACCTGTCCAGTTTAAATTATTTCATTTGAACCAGCAAATACAATCTGGAGATACTTTACTTTGCCATTTTGAAATAACCAATCCGCCGAATACTTTTTGGAGAAGACGTAGCCCTGTTTTGCCAAATGGCACAACCATACAATCGCCTTTATTTCCAAGAATCGGCTATTGGGCAAATGAAACTTTACCATCACCTTATGATAGTACCGCTAATTTAAACATGCACGAGTCGCAAGACGCTGATTGGGTTAATTTTGAAACCATCGTTAGTACCGATAATAACCAAATTGCCATTGCCCCAGGTGATTTACAACAAAAATGGACAAAAGATGATCGGGCTTATTTTCATTATAAAACACCACAAAAAATCCCTTTATACGGCGCTTATTTTTCTGCAGAATATGCACTTCTAAAAGATAAATGGCAAGACGTCGATTTAACGGTTTATCATTATCCGCAACATGATTATAATACTAAAGAAATGCTACGAGGTTTAAAAGCTGCCTTAACTTATAATACCGAAAATTTTGGTGAATATCCTTTGAAACAAGCAAAAATTGTAGAAACACCAAGTATTTATGGCCATGGCGGGGCGGCCTTTGCTGGCACAATGCTAGTTGCAGAAACAGCAGGGTTTATCGCCAAAGCAGATACCACCAATGGAAAAGGTGCCAACACGCCTTTTTTTGTAGCCGTCCACGAATTCAGTCACCAATGGTGGAAGTTACAATTGAATCCTGCAGCTGCCAAAGGTTCGGATATGTTGATGGAAGCTTTATGTCAATATACGGCAATGAAGTGCATCGAAAAGGAATTTGGTAAAGCAAAAATGCGTGCTTTTTTAGCCAACGAAAGAGCATGGTATTTAGAAGGTAGAAGGCATCAACACCAGCAAGAACCTTGTTTATTATTAGCAGATAGAGCAGCGCATTTGAATTATGCCAAAGGTAGTCTGGCCTTTTATACCCTAAGTGAATATATTGGAGAAAGCACTTTAAACAAGGGCATTAAAAATTTCTATGATAAATTCCGATTAAAATCTGCTCCTTTTGGAACGGCGGTAGATTTGATGCAAGCCATCCAGCAAGTGACTCCCGATTCGTTGCAATATTTGGTTACCGATTTATTGGAAGCAGTTACTTTTTATGATAATCGACTGCTTGCTGTTATAATAAATCAATCGGAAAATAGAGGGTATGAGATCAACCTACAATTTTTGATTAGCAAACATCGAATCGGAGCAAAAGAAGAGAAAATCTATTTAGATAAAAACGGAAAAACTATTAGTTATCCACTCAATGAGGATGGCGAAATAGTCCATTCTTTGCCCTTACAAGATTATGTAGAAATTGGTGCTTTTGATGAAGCTGGCAATGAAATCTATCTACAAAAACATAAGGTTACTGAAATTCATAATCAACTAAAATTACAGCTGAATCAAGTACCTGCCAAGGTGATGATTGACCCTTATTTTAAACTATTAGAACGCAATATTGAGGATAATTAGCTCCGTAACTTAGACCTCTGGTCTGAGTAGACTGAACTTACTACTACTCAGACCAGAGGTCTAAGCTACGCATCAATAAAAACTAAAAAAATGTTCAAAACCATCTATAAATACGAACTCAAATATTGGGCAAAACAGATTTCTGTTTACTTATATGCTGCAATCTTTTTAGGCTTAGCTACGTTGCTAATGGTGGTGAATACCGATGTATTCGAGGAATCAAGTACAGCAGGAAGTATCGGTAATTCACCTTATCGAATTTATGATGGTATGAAGTTTTTCAGCAAATTCATTTTATTCTTATTACCCATCATTTTTGGGACGGCTATTTATCGAGATTTTAAGACTAAAATGCATAGTGTTTTATACTCTTTTCCTTTCAATAAACGAGATTATTTATTAGCTAAATTTTTAAGTGCTTTTACCGTAATGGCAATCATTATCAGCACAATTGGAATTGGGTTTATTATTAGTGCCCATTTTTTAGGAGCACCTTTAGAAAAAGTAACAGCCTTTAGTTTTGTGCCTTATTTGAAAGGCTATTTATTGTATTTACTACCCAATTTGTTCTTGTTTGGTAGCTTAGTTTTTGCCGTCGTCACCTTGAGTCGGAATATTTATTCGGGATTTATTGCCGTTATTTTAGTGCTGTTTTTACAACAAATTTTAATGCGGGTCTTGCCTGGTATTGACAACTTATTTATCGTATCAATTTTAGAACCTTTTGGAGAAGTAGCTTTAAGCATTGCCACCCGATTCTGGACGGCAGAAGAAAAAAATCTATTAGCCATTCCAATGACTAGCGGTTTATTAGTCAATCGAGCATTATGGTTATTGGTGGCGACCTTAATTGGTGGATTTCTTTATCGAAAATTTAATTTTAGTCAAGCCAAACCCGTTTTTTCTTTCTTTAAAAAGCAAGGAAAAGCAATGGCCAAAAATAATTTTGGTAGTATTGAAAAGGTGAAGTTAACCAATGTTGTTTATGATTATTCGCTGGGGCAAAATCTTAAAAATACTTGGCGTTTATCCAATGCGGATTTTCGATACATCGTCAAGAGTTGGGCATTTATTATTCTCTTTTTAGCAGGGTTATTATTGGTCATTTTTATGACGTCACAAATGAATCGGCAGTCTGGTGGAAAACTATTGCCCGTTACTTGGTTGATGCTCGCCTTCCCCGTTTTCTTCTTTTCGATGGTGGTTAACTTATTGACTTTTTTATACGCAGGGATGTTGGTGCATCGCTCAAGAATTGCAGGGGTCAATCACTTCGTGGATGTAACACCGATTCCAAATTGGGTACTCCTTTTTTCCAAATTTATCGCTTTGGTAAAAATGCAAATGCTTTTGCTGCTATTGGTCATGTTGGGGGGAATAGCAGTTCAAACTTTTAATGGCTATTATAATTACGAAATCGGTCATTATTTGGGCACTTTATATGGCTTGTATTTACCAAGTTTTATTATCTGGGCATTGGTGGCCCTTTGGGTACAAACCCTTTTAAAAAATCCTTATTTAGGGACATTTTTATTAATTATGGGCAGTTTTGCGATTGGGGCATTAAAAGATAATGGAATGGAGCAAACCATTTTCCATTTTAATGACAATCCTGATGGCACGATTATTCTAAACTATTCGGATTTAGTCGGCTATGGAGCTAGTTTAGCCCCTTTCTTTGTCTATAAATTTTACTGGTTATTGTTTGGCTTTTTTATGTTGTGCTGGGCATTATTGTTGTGGACAAGAGGACTCCCCTACTCTTTTAAAGAACGTTTACAAACAATGATAACTCGATTTAAAGGAAGAACGGCAATGGGCATGTTGACTTTCCTATTCGCATTCATGGCTTTAGGCAGTCGCATTTATTATGAAGAAAATGTCGTTAATACTTTTTATACCAAAAAAGAAAAAGCAGCTTTAACAACCGAACGAAATAACAAATACCAACACTTCGCCAATACCTTACAACCTCGGATGGTTGATATGAATCTCAATATGCATATCTATCCACATCAACACCGATTTGAAGCGGAAGGCGTTTATACTTTGGTCAATAAAACCAATCAAATCCTAGATACTTTATTAATTGAGTATGCCGAAGACATTATCACCAAATATCAGCTAAACAAAGCCCTTACTTTGGTGAGTAAAGATACCGTCAACTATTTTGATATCTGGACTTTTGACCAAGGTTTAGCCCCCAATGATAGTATCCAATTATCTTTTACCATTCAAACTAAAGAGAATACCATTTTTAGAAAAAATAACATCGTCGAAGCAAACGGTACTTATTTACACTCTTTAAATTTTCCGAGTATTGGTTGGTGGCGAAATGCCACGATGCCAACGGATAGTGCAGGGTTAGGCAATATGTACCGTTCTAAAGATGCTGATTTTGTCAACTTTAAAGCAACTGTTAGTACTTCTTTAGAACAGACTGCTATTACGCCAGGGTATTTACAAAAAGAATGGAAGGAAGGTAATCGACGGTATTTTACCTATCAATCAAAGGAAAAAGTAACCAACGATTTTATTATTAATTCAGGCGAATTTGCCGTGGCTAAAGATAAATGGAAAGGTGTAGATTTAGCCATTTATTACCATAAAGACCATGATTATAATATTGATGTGATGATGGAAGGCATGAAATCAGGCTTGGCTTATTGTTCTGAAAATTTTGCCCCTTATCAACATGATAAATTAACCATCGTAGAGTTTGCCCGAAGTTTAGGTGGATTTGCTCAATCTTTTGCCAATACCATGCCTTTTTCCGAAACTGCTTTTTTAAGAGCTGTTGCCAATCCAGAAGAAGAAATTATGGCAGATTTATTTTCTGGAACTGCCCACGAAGTAGCGCATCAATGGTGGGGACACCAAGTAATTCCTGCCAATGCCTTGGGGGCAACGATGCTAACCGAAGGAATGGCAGAATATGTCAAAGCCAAAACCTTAGAACATTATCGAGATAAAAAACAATTGTATACTTTCTTAGAAAAATCTCGATTAGGCTATTTAAGAAGTGCCGCTAGTGATGATGATGAACAACCTTTGATGTATAATAAAGGGCAAAGTCAAGGATATATTCCATATCAAAAAGGATCTTTGGTTTTTTATGCCATGAGTGATTATTTAGGAGAAGACCGTTTCCATCAAGCGATTCGAGCATTTATAAAAGATGTTCGTTTTAAAACTGCTCCTTATACGACTTCTATAGAAATGGTTAACCATATTAAAGCGGCTACGCCCGATTCTTTGCAATATTTAATTAAAGATTTATTTGAGACCATTACTTTGTATGATAATCAAATGATTCAAGCAAAGACGACACCTTTAGCGAATGGGCAATATCAAGTGGATATGGAATTTTTGGTTAGTAAATATCGCAAGGAAAAAAAAGGGAATTGGCTTTATGAAGATGTTCCAAATACTGCCTTAAGGTATCAGGCTGCGGATATGGAACAAGCGAAACAATCTTTTCCGCTTGCAGATTATTTGGATATTGGCATTTTTGGGGCAGATGATAAAGAGATATATTTACAAAAGCATAAAATTAGCCAAATTGATAATCGGATAAGTATCATTGTAAATAAACAACCTGTTGAAGTTGGCATCGACCCTTATGTTAAAATGATTGATAGGGATGGGAAGGATAATCGGATGAATGTGAAGTAGAAAAGCAAGTATCCGTGGAGGCTATCCGTGGAAAAAGAACTTAGTTTCTCCCACGGATATTTATTAGGGGTTTTATTTTATCAACATCACTCAAATCTGTTGTAATTTGTTAAGCATCCTCCTAGTGTGTCTATATAGACTAATTATTTTCCTATCATAATTTAACCAATAAAAAATATATAAGTATCTGTAAATCTTATTTTTTTAGTTAAAACGCTTAAGTAATGGAAAATAAACCAACCAATAATAGGAACTACGATATATAAGAGACAACTTGGAACACCTCATTATTGCTTTCATTAAATAAGCAACCTTTCTTCCCACACTAATACACCTACATTTCTAAATCGATTCTAAAAAAACATTGTCCTTAGGACAACTGTTACTTCATTTAATACATTAAACAAACAGTATGATTATCGTACCACTTTCTGCTAATTTTCAAGCAAAATTAGGAAAAATTTCAGCTCCCTCTATATTTAAAAAAATAGCTGTGCTCTCTTTATTTACCTTAAGTTTCACAGGCGTTTTTGCGCAAAATTGTACCATTGATACAGATTTAGCCACCGTTGACGGTTGGTCTACTTTAAAAACAGATACTGATTTTGGTGGCTCTACTTTTATCGCTTGTGAGACAGGCATACTAACGGCTATCACCCTGAAAGTTCACGACGAATCTACTTTCCAACCCAATGCCACCTTATTTTTGGAAGTAGGCGTAGGAGATGCGACTAATGATGAACTAGGCAAAGCTGATTACCAACAAACAACAGCTATTTCTGGAGCAGGCGCAAGCACAACTATCCAATTAACTAAACCATTTTTAGTAAAAAAAGGAGAAACTTATACTTGGTATTTACAAAAAGATGCTACTGCGGGCGTATTGATTCAAGCAGCTACTATCGAACCTAATAATACTTATCTTGAGGGCGGAACTTGGTACAATAACGCCATGTACGCAACGATGGATAATGTCTTTTCTGTTGAAATCGAAGGAGATAAATAAGGATAGAGCGTCAACTAATAAATTGATAAAATCCGTTGGAAAATTCAATCCGTTGGGGTTTAAAGGAATGTATTCCCAACGGATTTAGACCTTGAATTTGTTATTTTCTCGTCGGATGACTATCGTCGTCCGATGAGAAAATCATTTTACCGCCATCACTCGAATCCGCTTATAATCTGCCACCCATTGACCATCCACAAAATGAGTCGGCTTTAATGCTTTCTCTATCTCTTCTATAATGACTTCTTTTTCTATCGCAGAAATACCTATAAAAAAGTTATCGCAAAACATCAACAGCCAGTCTTTTAACCCATTTTCTCCTTTTAAGGGCGTTGGCCTATCAAAATGCGCTGCTCGAACAACTCTAAATCCTTGTTGTTCTAATAAGGTCGCATATTCCCCAATAGATGGATAATACCAAAAAGAGAAATTGGCATTTTCTGCATAGCCTCTTTTTTGCAGCGCCATTTTTAAAACCGTCCATATTTGCTGGATATTATCTTTACCACCAAATTCTACGACGATTCGTCCACCTTTTTTCAAAGATTGATACATACTGGCAATGGCTTTTTCTTTTTCAGGCACCCAATGCAAAACGGCATTAGAAAAGATGGCATCGAATTGATTAGAAAAAGGTAAATTTCTAGCATCGGCTTGCTGAAATTCAATCGTTGGAAATTTCCCTTTTGCAGTGACAATCATCTCCGCAGAACTATCGACTCCAAGTACTTTTGCTCCATTCTCTTGTATTTTAGGCGTTAAATCGCCCGTTCCACAGCCTAAATCGAGAATATGTTCCCCTGCTTTTGGTTGTAACCAAGAAAAAATACCTTCGCCAAATTTAGCGACAAAATCATGGCTGGCATCATACAAATTAGCATTCCAATGTTGACTCATTTTTTTGTATTTAGCAACTGGTAGCAGTTTGCAGAAGAGATTGATAATAAAAATACTTACCAAATATTTCTTTGCTCCAATCTCTCTGCGCACCGCTTTATGAATAAATACAAAATTAGTTCATTGATACATGACTTAAAAATACTTATTTTGGCAATTATTAATACTTTTAAAGTATCATAGATTATGGAAATTCGACATCTTAAATATTTCATGGCGGTTGCCGAAGAATTGAATTTTACTAAAGCAGCAGAAAAATTATACATTTCGCAACCGCCCTTAAGTCGGCAAATCAAAGAATTAGAATTGGCTCTAGGTGCTCGTTTATTTGACCGAAATAATAAAAGAGTCCTACTTACGGATGCGGGAAAATATTTTAAAAAAGAAGTAGAAGAAGTACTCCAACAATTAGAAAAGATAAAAATAACGACCCATAAAATAGCAACACATACTAGTGGAGAATTTAGAATTGGCTATATCAGTTCTACTTTTTCAGGAACGATTACCACTTTATTGGCGCAGCTAACTATCCGCTATCCTTATGTCAATTTCAAATTATTTGAACTACCCACCATCAAGCAAATTATAGCTCTGGAAAAAGGCAGTTTAGATGTAGGCATTTTGCGTGGGCCGCTCGTCTCTCCAAAAATTGAAACGATTCGCTGGTTTAAAGACGGCTATGCTTTAGTCTATAATCCACAACTACAAACCATTGATAAAGAATCAGCTATAAGCAACTTATCGACTGCTACTTTTGTCTTTTTTAATAAGAATTATGCTCCTCAATATTATCAATCGCTTTTAGAAATTTGCGTTAAATATGGGTTTGTCCCAAATGTAGTACATGAGGCGAATAATATCAATTCTATTATCCAATTGGTCAAAAAAGGTTTGGGTGTTTCGATTTTACCTGCTTCTATTGCGGAGAATTATGATTATGAGGAAGTTCGTTTTTATCCTTTAGCAAAAATCGACTTGTTTACAGAAGTTTTGTTGACGATTCCGAAAGGAGAACCTTCTGAAATTACGCAAGTGGCGATTGAGGAATTATTAAAATTGAAAAGGTAAGAAGGAATGCTATCTACAGATAAAATGAACACTTTTAAAGAAAGTATACAACTCTAATAATGGTTATTGTTGCGGGTTGCGAGTTACGGGTTAAATAGGACATAGGATTAATATTCCAATTCATAAGGCTTAAAACTGCTACTTTGATGAAAATTACTATAATAGAACTCGCAACCCGTAACTCGCAACTAACCAAAAGAGGTCATTTAATTAAGTACTGGAACTTATTTAATTTCATCCTTTCACTTTTTCTACTTAACTTGGTTGCCAACTCATTACTAGTCAAAATTACTTCGTGAGAGAAATTTATTTCAGCTTTTACCATGTCATTATCTTTATCTGTACCTTTCAAGGCTTCCTGTTGGCTTATATATTTCTGTTCAATAAAAGCTTTAGAAAAAAGTCAAGTATTGCTTTATCCATTGGCTTAATAACGTTATCTATTGCAGGTATTTGGGAGATTATACAAGACCTTGAATTAGACAAGCAATATCATGCGTTAAGATATTTGCCCATTTCTAACATTTCTCTAACCAATATTGGTTTATATTATTTTATCATTTTTCTATTAAATCCCATTTATAAATTTAGCAAAAAAGATTATCTGTTTATTGCTCCTTTTGCGGTTATTTTTTTACTGAAATTTATTTTTTATGGTATTGACTTAGCCCACCCGACGCTATTAGCTAAACATCAAGATTTAACACTTTCATTTAGTCTCCTCACTAATTATTTACCCATTTTCTATTCGATGTGGGTGCTCCAAGATTTACTAAAAAAAGTCAATAAATATCATTACCAACTATTTAATAACTTTTCGGAGACCGAAGGAAAAGACCTCTATTGGCTAAGGAATTTTATTTATGTGATGATTGTCTTTAGCATTGTCTGGTTCGTCATTATCAGTATGCTCTTCTTTTATCAAGACCGCATTTGGCCATTCTATCTTATCTGGATAGCCGTTAGTTTGATCATATCTTGGTTGGCTTATTTTGTAGTACTCAGACGAGATGTTTTTGCTATTCCTGTTTTTAAATCAACCAATCAGCAAAGTGAGAAATCAACGCTTTCGGATAAAACAGAGGAGCATTATCGAAAATTATTACAATTATTACAAGAAGAAAAACTATATCAAGATCCGCAATTAAATATGGACACCCTCGCCGAAAAAACTGACTTAAGTAATGGGTATTTATCTAAAATCATCAATCAAAAAGAAGGAAAAAATTTCTACGATTTTATTAATAGTTATCGCGTAAAAGAAGTTAAGACCAATCTCACGCATCCAGATTATGCCCATTATAGCATATTTGGTATCGGTTTAGAAGCAGGCTTTAAATCCAAATCTACCTTTAATGCCGTGTTTAAAAAAATGACAGGCATGACCCCAAGTGCTTATAAGAAAAGCCTAAACTAGTGATGAATGATGAGTAGGTCTATTCATCACTTATCAGTCCTAACTCATCACTAAATAAAAGTCCAGCTACCTCTAATTCATCCATTCGTACCTCTATAATTCGTCCAAATCCCTGCTATTCCAGCTATTTACACGATGTCAAGCCTTTTTTGATGGAATATTGTGGTGTATTTAAGATTCAACTATTCCTTCATTAAAAAATTAGCAATTATGGAAATGGCAGTATTTCAAGAATTTTTTAGCAGCATCAAATTCATCTTATGGGATTATATCCGATTCGCCACCATGGCTTTTATCCTTTTTTATGTTATTCTAAAAAGACCTTTGTGGTTTAGAAAGATTCAGAAAAAAATGCCTAAGCTGACGGACTATGGTCGAGATATATTTTATTCGATTACTTCCGTCGCTATTTTTGCAATTATCAATACGATCACCTTTTATTATTTAATTGACTACACGAATGTTTATAATAATATTAGTGATTATAGTATGACTTATTATGTCTTCACCTGGGTTTGGATGTTCTTTTTGCACGACACCCTTTTCTATTGGACGCATCGAATGATGCACCACCCTACCCTTTTCAAATATGTGCACTTAGTACACCACAAATCCCATAACCCTTCGCCTTGGACGGCTTATGCTTTTCATCCATTAGAAGCCGTTTTAGAAATAGCTATTTTGCCATTAATTGCTTTCACCTTACCTGTTCATGGGTCTGCGATTGGTTTGTACTTTTTAGCATCTATTGGCTATAATGTCTATGCCCATTTAGGCTTTGAGCTTTTTCCAAAAGGCTTTCATAAAACTCGAATTGGTAAATATTTTAGTACTTCTGTCGCACATAATTTACATCACGATAAATTTCATGGCAACTATGGTTTATATTTTTTGATTTGGGATAGATGGATGGGGACCATTCGAGAAGATTATGATACGACTTATGAAGTGACGACAGAGGGGCAATTTGCAGCCTGTCCAGAAAGAACCTCAAGCTTTCTAATTCGGATATTCCGTAGACGCTTCAAAGTCTAAAAGACATTTGGAGGTCTTTTTTTCAAATGTTGCTGGTTAGAATTTTCAATCCGACATCTCTATTTTTCTTGCCTCTGGCAAGTATTTTTACCAAAAACACTCGCTAGAGGCGAGTAAATAAAGGTGTCGGGCTACAAGTCCTAACCAGCAATCTTAGAATTTAACAACTCTACCATCTACCCTTAACCATAAAACCCATTTATCATGACACCAAATATCGCTTTTTTAACCGTCGCTTTAATTATCTTACCTCAATGGTTATTGATGTTATTACGCCCTCATTCTAAGTGGACGCAACAATTGGTCGATTCGGATATTATCCCTTTCTTTTTGTTAGTCATCTATGTGGTATGTGTAACTAGAAACGGAGCGACTTTACAAATTCAGACAACAAGCGATATCATGCAAGTTTTTCATACCAATACGATTGTTTTAGCCGCTTGGTCATTTATTGGTTTTATGAGTTTACTAATTGGTGGTTGGATGTTTAATCGAATTCAAGATTTAACGATCCAAGTAAATTGGGTAATGCCGAGTCTATTCGCTACTTTTATGGTCGGTGCTACTACCATTTTGATGATTCCTCCTATTTAACTGTCATTATGCAAAAAGTCAAAAATCTATTTTTAGTTCTTTTTAGTATTATCCTCTTGTTGACGCTGGTTACCTTATTTTATATCTGGATTAAAAGCCCAGGCACTCCAGAGGAGATATTAGATCAGCATGGGAACAAACTATCAAATAGTATTTCGGAAATTACGACAATACCCGTTAACGGGCTGGATCAACACCTGATTATTAGAGGTCAAAATGTGAATAAGCCTATTTTATTAGTATTGCATGGAGGTCCAGGCTCGCCAGAATTCCCTTTTTTTAAAGACAAAGCTTTAAATTTAGAAGAAGTGTTTGTGGTTGTTCATTGGGAACAACGAGGGGCAGGAAAGTCTTATACTGATAGTATCCCTAAAGAAAGTATGACCGTTCAGCAATTTGTTGAAGATGGAGCAGTCGTTTCTGAATATTTACGTAAGCGCTTTCAGCAAGAAAAGGTCTATTTAATGGGGCATTCATGGGGTTCTTTTTTAGGGGTTTTATTGGCACACCAACATCCTGATTTATTTCATAGTTATACAGGTATTGGTCAAGTTAGCCATCAATATTTAGGCGAACGCTTATCCTATGAATGGGTCAAAACTCAGGCGACAAAAGCGAATAATTCTGCTGATTTAGCCCTTTTAGCAAATTTAACCTTCCCTGACTCTCTAGCGGACAACAAAATTTGGACGGACTTTTTGATACCCGAACGAGATTTAGTCAATAAATATGGTGGTGGTATGAAGCGGAAAGATGCCGATATGATGGCCGTTTATAAAACCTATATCTTTGATACACCAGAATATACGATTGCTGATAAGCTCAATATTATAAAAGGGGCTACTTTTTCTATTGAAAACCTTTGGGATGATGTACTACAAACCAATCTTTCCGTCGCTGTAGATAGCTTAGCTATTCCTGTGCATATTATGCAAGGGGTGCATGATTACCAAACGCCTTATGCCCCTGCTAAAGCTTTTTTTGATCAATTGAAAGCTCCACAAAAAAGGTTTTATCGTTTTGATAACTCTGCGCATTCTCCATTTGTAGATGAACCTGTAAAATTTAATTCAATTATCAAGGAAAAAATAAGAAGATGAGCAAAAAATTAAACGCCAAGGATACATTTACTCAACAGTTAAGAGACCTTAGCATTTCAAATTGGTCGCAATTAATTGCCTACATTCAACAATTGCCTTATGGCAGAACATCTAATCGAACAGATTTAAGCTTGGTGATTACAGAACAAAAAGGAACTTGTAGTTCCAAACATGCTTTACTAAAAAAAGTAGCAGATTTGAATGAAATAAAAGGTATAGATTTAGTCATTGGCATCTATAAAATGAGTGAAACCAATACGCCTGGCATTGGGAACGAATTATCCCAAAATGGTTTGTCTTATATTCCCGAAGCTCATTGTTACTTAAAAGTAGACGGCAAGCCAACCGATTATACAGCGACCGATGCTTCTTTTGAAAAAATACAAGGGGATATACTAGAAGAAATAGCTATCACGCCTGAACAGATTACTCAATTCAAAGTGGATTATCACCAAGCTTACCTTAGATCTTGGTTGGAAACAAACGAGCATCATCGAACTTTTGAGGAGGTTTGGAAGATTAGAGAACAATGTATTTATAATTTGTCTATTACTTCTTAGTATTTATTTCCGCTTCTTTTTCAAAATTTCTCTAAGTGCTTTCACAAAAAGCTTAGAAACTTTATATTTTTTGGCGACGGTATCAATTCTTGCCCGCTTTACACTCAAAGCTTTAGTAATAACTACCTCTTGTTTGAGTGCTGCTTTAGTAGATTCCACAAACGGTACAGAAATATCTAAAATCAAGGCTATTTTCTTGGAGTCTGTTATAATTTTTTCTTTCAATATATTTCTGATGGCAATAATCGCTTTTATGGCAGCCCCCTGTTCTAACCCTTGCTCTACACCTTGTTCTAAACCCTGCTTAAATCGTACATCTGTAGTTATGTCATAAGAAATACTCATATTGTCAATAGTTTTAGTAGTTAGTTCTTGCAACACGCAATTTAGAGATAATCTCCAACTGCCTAATAAATTTCTGTGTAGCTAAAGTATCTCCTTTTAGTTGGATTAATCTTTTGAGAATTAATTGAATAATTTTTTCTGACTGTAAATCATCTCTATTAGCCAAAATACTTAATAATACTTCTTCTGGTTGGTCTGAATTAATAAAAATTTTATAGCTAATTTCTGATAGATTATGAATTTTAAACGCATAGGATAAATCCAAAAATTTAATCGTTGTTTTCATAGTCGAGGGCTTATTTCCAAGGAAAATTAAGTGTTGCTCAACTGGTTTTCTAAACTTTCTATAAATGATGCTACAATATTCTAGCATTCGCATATTCATATAGGTTTCATTACTACTTTCAAATTCAAGCTGCATAATTCGTCCTTCGGGAAAATTGACATCATAGATTAATTTTAAAAAATCAGGTTCTCTTTCTAAAGTCGTTTGCAATTTGATAATGGGTAAATCTTCCATCGTAAATTTTTTAAGCCCTAATACCTTTTTTAATAAGGCTGGTATCAAACTTAAGATGTTTTCTTTGATAATTTTATCATATTGATTCCCTTCTTCTTTATTACTTATTTTGGTTCTTTTTGTCATTTGTGTTAATTTTCTAGATACAAATATAATAAACACAATTTGTTTATCAAAATCATATAATTCATATTTAAAACACATATTGTTTATTTTAATCATAAGTTCTCGTCATAAAAATTCGATTTTCCTTTTATTTTTAAGTACTTTTGTAGCTGGACTAGGCAAGAATTTTAATTTTCAACTTTTTTAGGTATCTTTCTTGCTAGAATAGAACTAATGAGAATGGTAGTGTTCAAAAGAAGAGCGATCAACGATTGACCTTACACAGTCAACAATTAATAATACAAAGCTTTTCTTACTAATTAACAGCTACTATATAACTACATCAGCATTTTTACTAAGAGCTTGATTAAATCGGGTGCTAATTTTTCCGTTTTATCAAATTTCTTAAAATAGTAAAAGGCTGGACACAACCTTTTAAATGGCTACAAACAAACAGAAAAAGAAGGGACCACCAAAAAGAACCTTCAAATTCGACGTCATAGATGAACGAGTGCCCAAAATAATGGGGATATTCTGCTGGTTCATCGCTTTTTATCTCTTCATTGCTTTTACCTCGTATCTATTTACTTGGCAAGAGGACCAAGACCGAGTCTTGCGCTTCTCTTGGTCACTATTTACCCAAAGTGATTTGCAAATGGCCAATTGGTTGGGTCGATTAGGCGCCATTATCTCTAATATGTTTTTCTATTGGGGCTTTGGGATTCCTTCCTTTATTTTCATCTTTTTGATGTATAGCGCAGGAAAAGCATTGATTAAAAATATTCCGCTTACTAGATTCTATAGCACTTTCAAATACTCTCTAGTTATTTTATTGTTATTATCTGTATTATTTGAATTTGTGATGCCTCCCTCTCAATTTCCTTGGGGTGGTGCATTCGGAGAAGGAATTAACTCTTGGTTAGTAGGATTTGTAGGTACAGCAGGGATGATTCTGATTTTCTTATTTGCTATTTTTGGTATTATTACTTGGATGTTTAATCCTAATTATAATGAATTAACTTATGAAAAAGCAGTTTATGAGACGAAACTATATGCCAAAGAAATAATGAACAAGGATGTTAGAAGACGTCCAAATATTGACCCTTCGGAAGCAACTTTAGAACCACCTGTTGGACTAAGACCTAAAAAAGATAAACCAGATTTTGCTAAACATAAATCAGATCATCAACAAGCAAAAGATGGTGGAAAATTAGGACTTGATGCTCCTAAAACACCAACGTTAAAACCATCAGGGGAAATTGTTCCTAAAGGAAGCCAATTGGCTTTTGGATTAAAAGATAAAAAACGACAAAAACCCGCTTCTCTAACAACTGATTCAGAATTAGAGATTCAAATGCCAACTACCCCGACACCCACACCTCAACCAGAAGCAGCAGTTCCAAAAACACCTTTGCTCAAAGATCCTGAGATTAATCCAAATGCAGTACCCAAACCCATCCTTTCCGTTGAGAAAGAGAATAAACAGCATTTAGAACCTTATGATCCTACCCTAGATTTATCTTCTTATGAAAATCCAGTACTAGCCTTATTAAAAGATTATGATGACCAGAAAATAGAAATTGATAGAGCTGAACTAGAACAGAATAAGGATCAGATTATAGAGACCTTACTTAATTATAAAATTGAGATCACTAAAATTCGGGCAACGGTAGGCCCTACCGTTACGCTTTACGAAATTGTCCCTGCACCTGGAGTAAGAATTTCTAAAATTAAAAACTTAGAAGACGATATTGCCTTAAGTTTATCTGCTTTGGGGATTCGGATTATAGCCCCTATTCCTGGTCGAGGAACTATTGGTATTGAAGTACCCAATAAGAAAAAACAAATCGTTTCCTTAAAAGAAGTCTTGATTTCAGAGAAATTTAAGCGAGCAAAAATGGACTTACCAATTGCCCTTGGGAAGACCATTAATAATGAAGTTTTTGTGGCCGACTTAGCCAAGATGCCTCACTTATTAGTTGCGGGCGCAACAGGTCAAGGTAAATCTGTTGGTATCAATACCATCATTAATTCGCTTTTATATAAAAAGCACCCCTCTCAGGTTAAGCTAGTTTTGGTGGATCCTAAAAAGGTAGAATTATTCCCTTATTCAAAATTAGAAAATCACTTTTTAGCCTACTTGCCGAATCAAGATGAACCAATTACGACCGAGACGAATAAGGTAGTGCATACCTTAAATTCGTTGTGTATCGAAATGGATCAGCGGTATGATTTATTGAAAAAAGCACATGCTAGAAATATTCGAGAATATAACGACAAATTTGTTAATCGACGATTAAATCCTGAAAAAGGGCACCGCTTTTTGCCTTTTATCGTATTGATTATTGATGAGTTTGCGGATTTAATTATGACTGCGGGTAAAGAAATTGAATTGCCGATTGGTCGATTGGCCCAATTAGCACGGGCGATTGGCATTCACTTAATTATCGCCACACAAAGACCATCGGTGAATATTATTACAGGGGTCATTAAAGCGAATTTCCCTGCGAGGTTAGCTTTTAAAGTAACTTCAAAAATTGACTCTCGGACCATTCTAGATGGTGGTGGAGCAGACCAATTAATTGGTCGTGGAGATATGTTATTATCTGTTGGTGGCGATACTATTCGATTGCAATGTGCTTTTGTGGATACGCCAGAGGTAGAACGAGTGATTGATTTTATTGCCAGTCAACCAGGTTATCCTGTCCCTCACTTTTTACCAGAATTTCATGGGGATGACGAAGAACATGCTAAACCAGGGCAATTCAAATTATCAGAATTAGATGATATGTTTGAAGATGGTGCTCGTTTGGTCGTCTCTAATCAACATGGATCTACCTCTATGATACAAAGACGTTTAAAATTAGGCTATAATCGAGCTGGTCGGATTATGGATCAAATGGAACAATTGGGTATTGTTGGCCCAAGTGAAGGTAGTAAGCCCAGAGAAGTTTTAATGTACGACGAACGAGAATTAGAGATTTTTTTGGAGAGTATTAAGAATAAACGATAAAACGGTGTACGGTTAACGGTACACGGCTGACTGTAAACTATGAATTTATATGTGTGTAAACATAGTTGTTGGAATAGCCTCAACGGTAATTCAATTGACAATCCACTATAGGATTTATTCCAAAACCTTTACGTTTTTCTTTACTCGTTGCTACAATCAATTGTAAAATAAGAAAGCCCAAGATGCAAATCATCTTGGGCTTTCTTATTTTTTATACGAGCCTATTCAAGTAACCTCATTCTCTCATCACCTCATTTACTCATCTTAAAACGGAATATCCTCATCATTCATTCGAGAAGGCAAGCTGATAATATTTTGGTCTGGAGAAGGGGGCCCACCTCCACTTTCGCCCGGTAAATCGCCAAAGCCCATATCTTCTAATTCCATAAATTTAGCATATTTATCCACAAATCTTAATTTAACCGTTCCCAATGCACCGTTTCTGTGCTTAGCAATAATGACCTCGCCAATCCCTTTTAGGGACTGCCCTTCTTCATCTTCTAAAATTTGGTAATATTCTGGTCGGTAGATGAAGGACACGATATCCGCATCCTGCTCAATTGCTCCACTTTCACGTAAATCCGATAGCTGCGGTCGCTTCATGCCCCCTCTAGTTTCCACTGCCCGGCTCAACTGCGACAAGGCAATTACTGGTACATTTAATTCCTTTGCTAACCCCTTCAATCCCCGTGAGATTGATGAAATTTCTTGTTCCCGATTTCCTTTATTCTCCCCTCCTCCAGTCATCAGTTGTAAATAATCAATAATGACCATTTGAATATCGTGCTGCATTTTCAATCGCCGACATTTCGCACGTAATTCGAAAATATTAATCCCTGGGGTATCGTCAATAAAAATAGGTACTTCACTCATTTTTTCAATGACTCCTTGTAATTGCTGCCATTCAAAATCCTCTAATTGCCCACTTCTTAATTTACTACCAGAAATTTCTGCTTCTAAAGAAATAAGTCTGTTGACTAGTTGAACATTGGACATTTCCAGCGAGAAAAAAGCGACGCCTTTTCCGAAGTCCATAGCGGCGTTTTTGGTTAGTGCTAATACCAAACTCGTTTTTCCCATCCCGGGCCTGGCTGCCATAATAATCAAATCCGAAGGTTGCCAACCAGAGGTCATTCGGTCTAAATCAGCAAATCCAGTAGGGACGCCTGTCAAGCCAGCCTCTCGCTTCGATAATTCCTCTAAAGCCTTTAAAGCCTTCCCTGCCAACGTTCCCATACTTTCGTAACTACGACTTAGGTTTTGCTGAGTAATATCAAATAAACCTTGTTCCGCATCATCTAATAACTGGAAAACATCGGTGGTATCTTCATAGGCATCTCGAATAATTTTGGTAGAAACCCGTATCAATTCCCGTTGGATGTGTTTTTGCGCAATCAACCGAGCATGGTACTCAATATTCGCAGCAGAGGCCACTCGATTGGTTAAACCCACTAAATAATAAGGACCGCCCGCAACTTCTAATTCGCCACCCTTTTTTAATTCTTCTGTTACCGTTAATAAATCTACAGGCTGAGAACGTTCAAATAATCGAAGGATCGCTTTGTAAATAGCTTGGTGAGCATCTGAATAAAAACTTTCTGCACGCAGAATATCTATCACTATAGCAATCGAATCCTTATCGAGCATCAGTGCACCCAATACCGCTTCTTCCAAGGGTAACGCCTGCGGCTGCACCTTACCCAATACAAAGCTCGACAAATCTCCATCGTTCTTTTGAGGACGAAGTTTTGGATTCCATTTACCTGGTTTATTATTATCCTTATCTGCCATAGTGTTATAAAAATTATTTGTGTAGTAGTAGTTTACAAAAATACAACCTAAAACCTACTTTATCCAATTAGCAAAATAAATATATGTTACAAAAAATGTTAATAAGTATACTTTTTAATGTTAATAACTCATACAAAATAGAGACTTCTCCACAATCTGATGAAAAACAAATACACATTTAAAAAATTACACATTATTAAAAAAACAGCCCAATTACCTGCAAAATTACCGCATTTTAGCCATTAATAGCTCCTAATATAAAACATAACTAGATGTATAAATGCATTAAATTCACCTATCTAAAAAGACTGTGGAAAAGATGTGGACATCTTCAATAATTAGTGGAAATGTTTTTGTATTTAAATTAAAAACATATAAAAATAATCCTTTTTTATCAACAAAAAAATTACATATTTACCCCTCTTTTACAAAAATATTTTATTTAATTAAATTTGACAACTTTTTGTTTCAAAAACAAAAAGAAAGCTCCTCCTTACAACTACCGCTTATTTATTTTTACCTTATAAAAATGGGTTTAATTGAAAGATTTAACACCTAACTTAGCTTTCCTCATTTGACTAGGGTATTATTACGGATGCTTCCTTCCTTTATTCAATCCTTGTACTTACCTTCGCAGTTCAAAAACTTAGGGTAAAATGCAATATACCAATTACGATCTACAAGATACCATTGTCGCTTTAGCTACTCCTCCGGGAGTTGGTGCGATTGGTGTGATTCGACTGTCTGGCAAAGAGGCCATTAATATCGCCAATTCTGTTTTTTCTGGTAAGAATTTAACTAAACAAGCCAGCCACACCATTCATTTAGGTACGGTCAAAAATAACGATCAACATATCATAGACGAAGTATTGATGGCTTTATTTGTTGCACCTAAGTCCTACACTAAAGAAAACGTGGTGGAAGTATCTTGCCACGGTTCAAGTTATATTATTCAACAATTAATCCAGTTATTTATTGCCAAAGGCGCTCGAATGGCGCAACCAGGCGAATTCACCCTCCGTGCTTTTTTAAATGGGCAAATGGACTTATCCCAAGCCGAAGCCGTAGCTGATTTAATTGCCTCTAACTCTGCTTCCGCCCATGCCATCGCCATGCAACAAATGCGAGGGGGTTTTTCTAATGAAATTCAAAAATTAAGGCAAGAATTATTAGATTTTGCCAGTCTCATAGAATTAGAATTGGATTTCTCTGAAGAAGATGTAGAATTTGCCGATCGGACAGAATTAAAAGCTTTAGTCGCTAAAATTCAATCGCTCATTAAATCGCTCATTGATTCTTTTCAGTTAGGAAATGTGATTAAAAAAGGGGTCAATACGGTGATAGCAGGTCGTCCCAATGCTGGTAAATCCACTTTATTAAATGCCTTACTCCAAGAAGAACGGGCCATCGTATCCGATATAGCGGGTACGACCAGAGATACCATCGAAGAAATCTTAAATATTCAAGGCATCGAATTTCGCCTCATTGATACCGCTGGTATCCGAGATGCCCAAGACCAAATAGAAGCAGTTGGGGTGCGAAAAACCATGGAAAAAGTCCAGCAATCAGCCATTCTAGTCTATGTGTTTGATGCAATGAAACTTCTACCCGAAGAAGTCCAAAAAGACCTAGAAGCCTTACAAGAACCCAATCAAGCGATTTTACTCGTCCCTAATAAAATGGATTTAAATCCTTATCTCCGCCCCGACGAGTATGTCTCTGATTTAGTCCCTGCTAAAAATATTGTGACCACCTCGGCTTTAAATAACATGAATGTTCCTTACCTGAAAGAAAAACTTTATCAAACGGTGATTACCGAACAAATTAATCTAGATAACCCTATTGTTTCTAATACTCGACACTTAGAAGCTTTGCAAAATGCGCATCATTCTTTGACGGAGGTTTTGCAGAGTATGGAAACGGAAGTAACTTCTGATTTTGTGGCGATGGATATTCGACGGGCGCTTTATTTTCTTGGGGAGATAGTTGGCGAGGTGAGTACAGATGATTTGTTGGGTAATATTTTTAGTAATTTTTGTATTGGCAAATAGATTCGATAATTCATCATTACTTAATATAAATTCATATTATTTAAAATACTGATAATCAATACAAATATCTTCATTAGATAATCAGATAAAGAATTAATAATTCGCACGGTTGTTGAACTAGTTATATAAAAAATTATATGACTAAATTAGAAAGAAACAAATCGATTTATGAATGTCACAAGAAAGGTATGTCCCAAACAGAGATTGGCGAAATATTCTTTATTGGACAAAGTGCTGTTAGTCAGATAATTACAGCCATAAAAAATGGAGGTTTAGAAGAAGAAACAACAAAAACAGGCCCCAAATCAAGGCTAACGAATACAGAAAAAGAACAATTAAAATCACTTTTATTAGAATCACCAAAAGATTATGGTTTTTTCACATGGGATAAATGGAGTATAAAATCTTTGATTAAACAAGAATTTGAGGTCGATTACCACGAAAATTATATATGGTACTTAATGAAATGTATAAATTATACTTCTCAGAAACCGCAAGTGAAAGATTACCGAAAAGATGCTGAAAAAGTAGAGGTTTTCAAATCAAAAACGGCAGTTGATATAAAAAAAAGCCGAAGATGAAAATAGGCGAATAATTTTTCAAGATGAATCAGCAGTACGTTTACTACCTTGTATAGCAAAGACTTATGCGCCAAAAGGTGAAACGCCCGAATTAGAATGCGATTCAAAAAACAAAGCATTTGTTAGTATATCAGGAGGAATTTCACCTGATGGCTATTCTTATTTTGAAATCAGGGAAAGCGAAGGCTTTAAACAACTAGGACTTACTCGATTTATAGATAATGTAGTAGCGGATTGTAGAGATAAAATATCCATGATATGGGATAATGCGCCTGCTCATCATTCAAAAACAATGAAAGCCTATTTGATGAATCAAAATCAAGATAATCCGATTGTATGGTTAAGCAATATCCCACCATATAGCCCCGAATTTAACCCAATTGAACAAGTTTGGGGCTATTTGAAAAAGAAATTAGCCAATCAATTTGTAAAAACAACCAGCGAACTCAAAGAACTTGTCACAAAAACGCTAAATGAAATGAAAAATGACACGGAACTTATCAAGAGTTTTTTCAAACATCCAGACATGGCTTGTTATCAATTTTCTATCTGATTATCTAATTTCACTTCATTCAGTTTATTATTAATTATATCTAACAATTGCCTTTCTTGTACCTTAATTGTATCTTGCCACTATAATATTGTATTTCTAAATATCAAAAGGTACAAACTAGGGAAATTATGGCAGTAAATGACAGCTTATTTCATTTAGAGTCATCAAATGCTACCTTTTCTGAAATTCTAAAAAATGCCCACTAAGATTAGTATGACCAAGACCTGTGATTATTGTAAGAATGAGTCTGTTGTTGAGTTTTTTTATTAAAATCAGTATTACTATTTTCTTTATTATTAAGCATTGGCTTTAGCTGTCCTTCTGGATTCATGATTTCCAATTCTTTTGAACCTCTAGATTTTAGAATCTCTGGTTTTCCGACATTCAGTTTTTCGGCATCTCTGTTATTTTCATTCTTAATGAGGTGCTTATCTGTCAAAGTGTAGCGAGCGCCTTTTAATTGTTTTGATTCTCTGTCATATTCCTTCTTTAATAGGATATAACCTGCTAACCGTAATTCCTTTAACCCACTCCTAAGGGCATTCATACCATCTTTATTAGAATTACTCGCCAATTCATTTACATTAAATTTCCAATTTGGAGGACGGGATACCATTAGCGAAAAAATGCCTTTTGCTTTAAAGGAAATAGAAGCGTCAAAAATAAAGGCATTAGATAGTTGGGTAAATCCATTGACTATTTTTTCCTTCTTCATATCAATTAACATTTACCTTTTAGTATTTTTCAAATACTGCTTTGCTAAATCATCCAAATCTTTTTTAGTTTTACACCTTCCTGCCTCAATCCATTTAATTAATTCACTCCGCTTAAAAAATAATTTTCTACCTTTTTTGAAATGTGGAATTTCTCCTTTTCCTGTTTTTGCATAAAGCGTTGGAGCTGCATAACCTGTTAATTGAAGTGCTCCCTCAAAATCAATAATGTCTTCTTTTTCTACATCCGATGTCAGAATATTACTGACAGGTCCTTTCAAGACCATGGCAAAAGCAATTAAATCTTGCTTTGTTACCTCTATTCTAAAGTTGGGTGGCAGTTTTGATATGTCTATATTCATGGTTAATACGATTTATTCACATTTAATTAGCTGTCTATCAATTGACAATGCAAATAAATTATATTCAACTATTAGAAGCTATTGGAAGGGTTAGAAAGGTTAATCTCAGGGGTTCGTTTAGCGCAAAAGGTTCGTTTGCGGGGTAAGAAGGGTTAATTTGATTCGTTTGCGGGGTTCGTTTTTCAAAGATTAAAAAATTCCATCTGACATCAATTCAGATTGCTTTAGGATTTGTTCTACTGCCGCTTGTTGAAATTTAGGCGGGTAACCATATTTACGTAAAGTGCGCTTAACGATAACTCGTAGTTTCGCTCGAACACTTTCCTTTTTTGTCCAATCAATAGTGGTATTTTTTCTTATTTTATCAGCCAATACTAGCGCCAAATCCCGCAAAATCTCATTTCCCATCACCTCTCTTGCACTTTCATTATCTGCTAAAGCATCAAAAAAGGCTAATTCTTCTGGAGCTAAGTTGAGTTGTTCTCCTCTTTGGTCCGCTGCTCGCATTTCTTTGGAAATGGTCATTAATTCTTCTATGATTTCAGCAGTAGAAAGAAGATTATTTTGATATTTAATGACCGCTTCCTTTAATCGTTCAGAGAATTTCTTGGCTTGTACAATATTAGTTTTGGAACGCACTTTCAGTTCATCATTAAGCAGACGCTTGAGCAATTCCAATGCCATGTTTTTGCGCTTCATGCTTCGAATCTCCGACAAGAAATCATCTGATAATATCGAAATTTCTGGTTTTTCTAGTCCAACTGCATCAAATACATCCACAACATTTTCAGAAATTAACGCTCTAGAAACAATTTGTCGAACTGCACTCTCCATATCTTCATCTTTTCTCTGCCGTTCCTTTTGCGTTATTTTGACTATCCTTGCTTTAATCGCTTGGAATAAGGCTACTTCATCTCGAATCATATTCGCTTCGAGGTGTGGGTTCGCTAAACCGAAAGTTTGAGATAAGCGAGTCGCATGCTGTTTAAATCGAGCGATTCCATCCGTTAAACTCATAATATAATTGGTCGCATCCAACATAAAATCCAGCCTTTCCTTTGGTGTCCTTAACTCAAAGTATTGTCGATAATTAAAATCATTACCAAACATTCCAACCAGAATTTCATAGTATTTAAGCATCTGTGCTACCGCATCTTCTTTGTCATATGTCGGTTTACCTTTTCCACCAGATTCGGTATAAATAGCAAGTGCCTGCTTTAAATCTTGAGCAATGCCAATATAATCCACTATCAACCCTCCTTGTTTGTCCTTGAATACTCGATTAACCCGTGCAATGGCTTGCATCAGATTATGTCCACTCATGGGCTTATCCACATAAAGTGTATGCAAACAAGGTGCGTCAAAACCTGTCAGCCACATATCTCGGACAATCACTAGTTTAAGTGGATTAGTAGGGTCTTTTAAACGGTCACCAATAGCTTTACGACGAGATTTATTACGAATATGTTCTTGCCATTCGATAGGGTCGGAAGCAGAACCTGTCATAATCACTTTTATCACCCCCTCACTATCATGTGGGCTATACCATTCTGGACGAACTTTAATAATAGCATCATGTAAAGCCAAGCAAATTCGCCGACTCATCCCAACTATCATTGCCTTCCCTTCCATTGCCTCAGAACGTTTCTCATAATGATTGACCAAATCCTCGGCGACTTTTGCCAGTCGTTTTTCATTACCGATAATCGCTTCTTTACTAGTCCATTCCGCATATTTTTTAGCCCGTTCATTTTGTTCTTGATGCTCTGTAACGTATTCCACCTCGGCATCCATCACCATCAATACTTCTTCATTGAATTTTATTTGTGCTAGCCGACTTTCATAAAAAATTCTTACGGTAGCGCCATCTTCTACCGCTTGTTGAATATCATAAACATGAACATAATCACCAAAAACTGCTTGGGTATTAGCATCATCTCGTTCAATAGGTGTGCCTGTAAAACCTATAAAAGAAGCACTTGGTAAGGCGTCTCGCATATTTCGAGCAAACCCATCAATAAAATCGTACTGACTTCGGTGTGCTTCATCAGCAATTACGACCACATTATCCCGTTCGGTCAAAGTTGGATAGGTATCTCCTTTTTCTTCTGGTAGAAATTTTTGAATAGTTGTAAACACTACACCACCTGATGCTACTGCCAATAATTTTCGCAAATGTGCTCTACTCTCAGCTTGTACGGGTTGTTGCCGAATTAAGCCCTGTGAACCACTAAAGGTTTCAAATAACTGTTGGTCTAAGTCATTTCTGTCAGTTAATACCAAAATGGTAGGGTTGTTCATCTTAGGGTTCAACACCAATTTGCCTGTATAGAAAACCATACTTAAGCTTTTGCCTGAACCTTGGGTATGCCAAACCACTCCTGCTCGTTTGTCTCCATTAGGTTGAGCTGCGGTAATCGTTGTCTCTATAGCCATATTTACCGCAAAGTATTGGTGATAAGCGGCTAACTTTTTGATAGTTTTCGTACGTGTTTTTTCAAAGACAATAAAATGTCGCAGCAAATCCAATAAGCGAGCGGGTGCTAACATCCCCTCTATTAAATAGGGCATTTCTGCTTTATTTCGGTCTTGTCGATTTTCATCTACTTGTACCGTCCAATCTCCATCTTTACTTTTCCATTCCATAAATCGAGACCAACCGCTACTCAAAGTACCTGCTTTGGCAAACCAATAATCGCTAATTACCGAAAAGGCATTGGTGGAAAATAAGGAAGGGATTTGTTTTTTATAAGTTTCAATTTGATTAAAAGCGGCTTTGGTATCTGCTTTCTCGTCGGTAGCATTTTTTAATTCTATTACTACAATGGGGATACCATTTAAGAATAGGACTATATCTGGTCGTCGTCGATGATGCCCCTCTGTTATATCTAGTTGATTAACTACTAGCCATTCATTTTTGTCTGGAGATTCATAATTGACTAGCCATACTTTATCACTTTTCATACCCTCTGACGTACGGAAAGTAACATCTACACCTTCAGTTAGATACCGATGCCATTGTTCGTTTTGAGTTAGTAAATCAATAGAATCTGTGCGAATTATTTTACGAAAAGCTTCTTCTTTAGCAGAGACGGGAAGTTTTGAATTTAATTTTTCTATTGCTTTTTGTAAACGACCAAATAATAACACATCGGAAGAATTCCGTTCACCTTGCTCTATTAATTTCGTACTATTAAAATAGTGATACCCCAAAGATTGGAGTTGAGTAAGGACAATGTTTTCTATGTCAGCTTCGGTGATGTGCATTATTTTATAAACTCAAATATTTTTTCAAATTTGGCAATCGTAGATGCTTCTAATTCAAAATGGTATTGTTCAATTAACATAGTCTGTAGGGCTTTATTAAATGATTTTTTCTCAAACTTAGTCGCCCTAGGGTTATGATATTTAGTAATATTCAGTAGTTCGTCTGCCGAAAATAGTTTTTCTGTAGGAAAAATAAATAAAGCATCTATATCTTCCAAGGTGAAAATTCTATCTTTAACAGCCAATCCAAAATTTTCCAAGTACCTCGCTTTCCCTTTCTTACCAGCTACATCACCATCTAGCAAAATAGTAAAATCTCTACCCCAAGCTATATACATAGCGATAATCTGGTCACTCTTCGAAGAACTCATTCCTGGATACAGATTTATATCATATTTCCCATTCAAAATAATGTCATTAACGTATCTAAAAGTATAATAATCATTTTTACCTTCTGTTAATACAATGCTAGGGACGACTTCTAAGTTCCCTGGTTGATAATCTAAGGCATCTAAAATTGGTTGAAAGTAAGTATGCTGGCTTGGGTGGTCAACGACAAATTGTTTATACAAAATAGCATCAATATCCGTATTTGTACTATTATAATTGAAATCATCTTCGTAGTCTAATGCTTTATTTCTAATTACATAAGCAGAAGATAACCAATCAGGATGAATTAAATGATGACTATGTGTCGTATAAATTAGTCGACAATTTGTAGCAAGCCTTTCAAAAGTTTTCAGTAATTTTTTCTGTGCAGTTGAATGTAAATTTGAGGCAGGTTCATCCAATAAAAATAAAATTTCTCCTCGTTCGCTACTGCGATTTTTACGAAATTCTGTAAATAACAAAAAAGTAAAGAACCATTTAAACCCCATACTTCTTTCTGATACTTGATATTGAATATTATTCTCTTTTATTTTTATATCTAGATAATATTTATCTTTGATACGGTCAAATTTTGAATTAATCCGAATCTCCTTTCCTTTTGCATCAAATAATTCCCCCCAAGCACTAAAAACGACTTCTGTAATTTTAGATGCCATTGTATCAATCACATGCATTAATGCTTCCTCATTAGCTGGATTGTCGTTTCTAAGCCTTTTAACAATATGGTCGTCGATATTTAATGCTCCATCTGTTGTATTCAAAATATCATTCAATATTAAAGTTTGGACAGCAAAAAGTTATTAGCCTTTATGCCATACATTTTAAATAAAACTTATGTGTTGTTTTTTGCTATTCATTTTTAGTGAAATTTAACTGGTATCTGGTGTTTGTGCTGATTTTTTCACCACTTTATACCGAGTTCTTTGATTTATTGGAGTTCCTTTTTGTCTTCCAGGACCATTTTTACACTTTACAGGTAGAAATGGGGTTTTATCAAAAGTCAAAAAAAAGTTTTGAGCCGCTTGTCGTACCTGACATGGGGTCAAAATTGTGTTCGGTTCTGCTGTGTTCTTATTGACTTCCTTGTACTGTTGCCATTTTTTGGGTTTATAGCTGGCACTAGATGCAGCAGTAAAAAGTAACCAAAACGCAGCCATTACTACTACCAACCAATTATCAAAATGCTGCTTGTCAGGTGTCTGATATTTTTCCAACATAAGTTTTTGCTTACAAAACTTGATGGATGGCTCAATATCGTACCGATGTCGATAACTTTCAAAAGCTTGCCTCGTGGTAATTTCATCTTTTCGCTGACCATGAATCGTGGTAAACATGCTTTTTTGAAAAACTAACTGACCTGTATCCGCATCAATTACTTTAGAGGCAACTAAATCAAAGGCTTTATCTTTCATATTATGACCATTTTTGGTGCGGACTAATAAATTGGTCCATTTCCATATCATAATTTTGAGTTTTCTGCCCTTATTTGTTTGTCCATCTAATTCGATATAATCTTGATGGGCTAATTCAAAAACACTTCTTTGGTAAACATCATAAGTTTTTCCTTCTCTAGTATAGGTCTTGGTTTGAGAAAAATCAATCAAGTAGTATTTTTCGCCATAAACCAAAGGCGCACCTTGCTCTGAATTGGAACACTCGGCTGGCAGCCATACCTTTTTACCATATCGAAACCGAATAATATTCACTAAATTCTTGTGTTTATAGGTCGGTTCAATATAATTCGGACAGCCATAGCCACTATCTAAGGTATTGATAATGGATTGCTCAACTAATTCAAGATTTTCTTGTTGCTGTAATTCTTCCATCTGTTCAACCGCACAATCAACAGCACTTTGAGTTGATGGTATGCGTTTGATACTTATCGGAACGCTCCATTTATTATTCAAAGGTGGAATACTTACATTTACTAAAGAGATCGGATAACCAATACTGATAGGTTTATTACTTTTTATCACATTGTTGGAAATCTTGATGTATTGGCGATCTTCCAAACATTCAGAATGAGCTTTTGTCACCCCACTAGCATCTGTTTGAAGTAATAACCATTCTTCTTTGCTATAGTTTATTTGGCTTAGCCCTAAATTCCGAAGAGCGGACATCGTCTTCGATTGATTTTCTTGACTTTGTCCAACGCCATGAATGCCGTCTCGTATAGAAGAATACTGATGATGAAACAAGGGACTCTCGCTCAATTCGACTATGCTTTGAGCGGAATCGTAACTCGCTAGTGCCAATGACGTATTAGTAAAAGCTTTGGCATATTTTATGTCAAGGTTTAATAAGTCATGGCAGAACTGTTCGCTGGTAGATTTTTTCACACATTTATACCTGCAATAGTTTTGCCTTTTTTTTTCAGACGACTTTTCGTCCAAACTTTAAATTCAATACTTCTCTATAGATAACTTGTTCTTCCGCTGCATTCTCAAAATCTTCTAAGTATAGCTTTTCTGGAAAATTAAATAGAAAATTAGGATAATATATTATAGATGGTAGCAACTCGCTTTTGAGCAATTCAATTATTCTATGTCGTTGTTTTATTGGAAGTAATTTTGGGTTAGAATGTCTTTTAGGTTTTCCAAATATTTTTAGCTCAAATTCATTGACTGACCTATCTTGAATAAATTCTGAATTCTTGAAATTGTAAATTAGTTTATGTTTTACCTCCTTAACGGGAATTACTCCTTTTACCTTAAAATACTCCCAACACCAGTTCTTTATTTTTTCTTCATCGGAATCATCTAACTTTAGTTTTGCATGAATTTCAATTGATTCTGAAAATTGACGCTTTTTTGATTTTGGTATAAGTGTATATCGTTTATCTTCTTGCACCCCATTTTGCAGCAAGCTTATTGCTTCTAAAATAGTTGTCTTACCACTTTCGTTCAAGCCAACAAGCGTAGTAACATTTGACTTTGGGTCTTTATCCAATCTTAAAGTCAATTCCTTTATCCCTTTATAATTTTTTATGTAAAATTCAGCGTATTTCATGTATATTCATTTTGGGTTATACTTCTATTTCTCCACTCATTAGTTTGGGTAATAGTAAATCACGGGTTCTAGCTAATCTTTGGATTTCTTCTCCATTTATTTTTATTCTCTCAAATATTGGTTTGGTTATTTCATCAAAATTCTTCATTAATCGGAAATCTACCTTTTTAATTTTGTACCTTTTCAACATTGGCAACTGAACACGTTGACGCCCTGATGACCCAACCATACTATTAATTGCATGCTGCCTCAAATCTTTATTCCTAGCTAAACAGTAAACAAATTGAGGCGAAACATCAGCTTTGGGATGCATTACAACAAACTCTGTCGAACCAAAACCTATTTCCCCTTCTTCCAAAAAATTCACAAATGCAGTTTTACCATTTTCCAAGCAAGGGGTAATTCTGGCTAATAGTGTATCGTAATTCTGAAATTTCATCCCTGATTTAAATGCTTTCAAAAAAGTGTACTTTACGTTCATACTAGAGTTTGGTACTGCCTTCATTTCCAAAAAAGTTGCCATTTGTCCCTTTTTAATACTCAATTTGGGATTAAATTCAATATACTCTTCAATATTCACTAATGTTCGATTGTTATTCTTAATAAAATATTTTCCAAATAATATTTGTGTAATTCCTTCTAATAATATGTTTATTTGCCGATTAACATGAATTTTCTCATCAAATGAAGAAAGAACTGAAGCGATACGAATTTGAGTTTTTTCATCCACTATTGGAATAAGTAAACTTCGTATATTTTTTAAGCTAATCGTCTTTTGGGTAGAACCTGTAACTCGCTCTTCTATTAATGATTTTGTATAAGGGGAATTTAAAACATAATAAAGAAATTTACCATTAATATTCTTGGGTACAATAACAACTGTATTTTGTCCTAAACAAAATGACTCATTATTAACAACAAGAGATGAAATACCATAGGAACCTACTCTAGAAAACACAATATCACCCATTGTTGGTTTATATTTTTTCGAAAACTCCTCAAATACTTCTTTTGATACCTTTAAAGTGTTTTTTAAATTCAGATAACCTCCCTTGATATCTGTAACCCGTACCATCGAATAGCCTTCTTGTGAATACTTAGGAGTTTTGTGAAGGCTATCAATCACATTTGCAACTTCATTTAATTTAATAAAACCTCCGCTATAACTCATACCCCAATCCTTTTAAATTTTTCCGAATTCGTTGTTCCAAAACTGCCGATTGGGCAAACTGTTCACTTAATTCCTTGGTTAATTTATCCATTTTTTCTGCAAAAGGAATCCCATCATCTTCTACTGCTGGCGTTCCTACATAGCGGCCAGGCGTCAATACATAATTCGCAGCTTTTACTTCTTCTATGGTAGCCGCTTTGCAAAAGCCAGCCATATCTTCGTAAGTTCCACCTACATTCCGCCAATTATGATAGGTTGTTGCTATCTTTTGGAGGTCTTCTTCATTCAATTCTCGATTACGGCGACTAATCATTTGTCCCATATTTCGTGCATCGATAAAAAGAATTTTTCCTTTTCGATTACGATATTTATGATTGGTTTTATTACGTGCTAAAAACCAAAGACAGGCGGGTATCATCGTGTTGTAAAATAATTGAGAAGGTAAAGCAACCATACAATCCACTAAACCTGCTTCTATCAAATTACGCCGAATATCTCCTTCTCCACCAGAATTAGAAGTCATCGAACCATTTGCTAAAACTATCCCTGCTGTCCCCGTTGGACTTAATTTAGCTATAAAATGTTGCAGCCAAGCATAATTGGCATTCCCTACAGGTGGTACACCATATTGCCAACGGGCATCGTCCCGAAGATATTCCCCACTCCAATCACTAATATTAAAAGGTGGATTGGCGATAATATAATCTGCTTTTAGGTCAGGGTGCTTATCATTCGTAAAGGTATCGCCCAATTCTATCTGCCCATCAATGCCTCGAATCGCCAAATTCATCTTACAAAGTCGTAGCGTCGTCGGATTACTTTCCTGTCCATAGACCGATACATTACCAATATTTCCTCCATGTGCATCAATAAATTTTTCGGACTGAATAAACATACCTCCACTTCCACAACAACCATCGTAAATACGTCCCTCATAAGGTTCGAGCATCCGCACCAATAGACGCACAATGGATTGAGGTGTATAAAACTGACCTCCTTTTTTGCCCTCTGCATCCGCAAATTGTCCCAAAAAATATTCATATACTCGACCTAATAGATCTTTAGCTTTATGTCCTTCCACATTAAAGCCAATCGTGCCAATCAAGTCAATCAATTCCCCAAGGCGTTGTTTATTAAGGTCAGGACGGGCATAATCTTTCGGCAACACCCCTTTTAATTTGACATTTTGCTTCTCTATGGCATCCATCGCTTCATCGATATAAGTTCCCACTTCAGGATTTTTGGCATTATCCTGTAAAAATTGCCAACGTGCCTTTTCTGGTACAAAGAATATGTTGTTTGCTAAATACTCGTCTGGGTCTTCAGGGTCAGCTCCTTCATATTTTTCTTGTAGTGCTTTAATTTCCGCTATCTCCTTTTCCGTCAATCCCTCTAAGGAAACTTCCTCAAAAGTAGCATAGGCTTTCATCAAGGTATATTCCCCAATAAAAGCATCAGAAATATATTTCAAAAATATCAGTCCCAATACGACATGCTTATATTCCGCTGCGTCCATATTAGAACGCATTTTATCAGCAGCAGCCCAAAGGGTTTTTTCTAAGGATTGGTCAATCATTAACTATTTATACTTTAAAAGAGTGATTGCACAAATATATGAAAGTAAAAGCGGTAGGAGAATAGCTGGTAATATGTTTTAATGCGGATTTATTTGGGTTGATTTGGATTAATGCGGATTAATTATAGGTTTAGACTGAATATTAATAGGTATAAAAAGTAGAAGCATTTCGCACGGAATTGGGATTATTATTAAAAAGAGAACCGACAATATGAATTATCGATTCTCTTAATTCATCATTGAATTTTCACTACTTTCTTAATTATCTGAAAATCTTTACCCATTAATTTAAGGAAATAGAGCCCCGATGGAACTTCCGTTAGGTTTAAGGTAACTTGATTAAAGCCAGCCGCTTTTATCATACCTTTCTCTAAAAATTTAACAACTTCTCCTTTGTTTGATAGAAACAATAAATTAACCTTTCTAGATTCTTGTAGGTTATATTCTATCATTGCTATCTTTGAAAACGGATTAGGATAAACCAATAAATCAAGATCCTTCATCGGATTTTCTTTATTTACGAAAGTATCAACTCTACTTTTAGCTGAGGGGCTAATGGGAATTAAATTTTCACAAGTCTTCGATATAGCAGTAAAATTGGAACCAGGTTTAACATGAAAGCCAGGTTTAAGTAAAATCGTGCCAGCTTCAAAAACTACCGTGCTATTTCCTTCGATTACACTATTCCCTATAATTTCCTCCCTTGCTATATAGACAGCTTTATCTAAAGGAGGAAAGTCTATCATTAATTTTTCAGCTTGACAAGGGTCTCCAAAGTAAATTGTAGCCGCTTTGTATGTTGCAGGTAAAGCTTGTCCCTTATCTCCCAAGACCTGAATTTGATTATTATTCCCATCCGTAAAAGTTACTAAAGCACCACCTTGGCTTGCTCCCAAAACCTTAAAACAAATTTCAAAAATCTGTGAACCATCCATTGTCGTTAAATTGTCTTCATCGGTTTCATTCCAAACAACTTTTAACTCTCCTGACTCTATATTGATAGTATTCAATTCTACAAGCCCTGGAAAAGCTATCAATTTAACGGAAACAAAATCAAGCGTATCTGGATTCCAAAAAAGAGAAAATTCAAACATTGAAACATTAACAAAATTTTCAGTAATTACAGAGATACAACCTATATCCCCTGGAAAAACTTGAATATCTTCGCCTACAAATCTAATTGGTGAAGCATTGCATAACTGTTGCTCATCTTGATTACCATTACAATTATTATCTATATCATCACAAAGTTCAATGGCATCTGGATGAATATCAGGATTGGCATCATCGCAATCGCCTTTAGTTTGCGAATATCCTACCCCCAATTCATCACAGGAATAAATAGTATCCGTCGCAATACCAAAACCATCCTCATCTTCATCTGGATAAAAAATACTTCCTTTCATTCCAATATTTATTGAATCTTCACATACCATCGTAATATTTAATAAATTTCTTACAGTATATAAAGTAGGGCTAGTAGGACTAACAAAAATACTTTGCCCAGTCTGTCCATCACTCCATTGGTAGTGGTTATAGTCAAAGAGGGGTATGGAGTGATTATAATTAATTAACTCAACAATTTCTCCATGATTGACATTTGGACTCTCGTCATAAACAAAGTTTTCATCAGTTTCTTCAAAATTCCAATATCCTACCAAACTTGTATAATCAGGATGTGATTTATCCAATATTTTTTGCCACCAAGTTTGAATAGTCGCTTCTGAAAGTGCTTCATTCCATATCCTTATTTCGTCCAGTTGTCCGTGATATTCCCCTGCATAACCATTTCCAATCAATACTGGTAAATCACTAACTTTGGCTTGCGCTAAATCGGTCGCTTGTGTCTTATCTAAAACGCCATTTATATACCACTTTAATAAGCCATTTGTTAAATCTCTTACCAAGACCACATGATGCCATTTAAATCCAATTTCTGCATTACCACCCAATTGACCAATAGTTCTAAAGGTTTCATGCGGTTCGGCATTTTCCCCTACCGCTCCAAAATAATACGTCAAACGACCATCTATTTCTTGAGTAATGGCAAATTCTCCCCCATAGGATTTACTAATAGGGTTTCGTCGGGTATTGAAACTAAAAGGTTTTACCCAAAATTCAATAGTTTGATTGCCTATTAATTGAAGACTTTTAGGATTACCTAAATTAAGGTATCCATTCCCTCCTCCTAATTCAGCTACGGTTCTATTCCTATCATTCACGCTAAGTTGAATAATTTCTCCATTACAAATTGAGGTATCATTTTGCTCTATTTTAAGCTCAGAAATAGTGAATGACTTTATTATAGCACAAGAAGTAGGGCTAGTGATGGTAACCAAATATTTCCCCGCTTCAAGGTTTTCAATAGTTGATGTTGTGGCACCATTAGACCACTCATACTGTATCAATGCATTAGCATTTTCTACATTTAAGGCTATAGAACCATCGTTCTGATTTCCACAAGATATATTTTCAACTATGCTTTCTACTTTAATATAGTCAACAGTAATGTTAATAGAATCCGCACAGTTGTTAGGATTGTTTATATTCTTTACCCAATACATCTGATTGGTCCAAGGTATCACCTTAATAGTTGAGCCTATTTGCCCCGTGTTCCACAAATATTTGTCGCCTGAAAAATCAGGTGTATAATTACCCCATGTTACATTACCAATTACTGTTGCATCCAAACCATTTGGACTATGATCATAAACGATATTTCCTCCATTTTCATTAAATCGCCAATTTGCGACCAAATTATTGATATTTGGATGTAGGTCATCTATTTTAGCATTCATCCATTCACCAACCACCGCTTTATCTATAGCTACATCCCAGATTCTGACTTCATCTATTTTGCCTTTGTACCCATCAACATACCCTTCTCCAATTAAAACATTTTCTGTACTAACAGCTGCTGCTGTTAAGGTAGTCGTCGTCGTATTATCTAATTGCCCATCAATTATCCAAGTTAAAGTGCCATTAGCTAAATCTCGAATTAAAACTATATGATTCCATCTATTTAAAGTTAAAGACTTACTTGTTCTAAAGGATTCGTGTGGCTCAGTATTGGCTCCTGTGGCTCCAAAATAGTAGGTGAGTCTACCATTTAATTCTTGCGTAATAGTCCCTTCTCCTCCATAAGCTTTATTATAGGGATTGTAACGCTCCTCAAAATTAGTAGGATATAGCCACATTTCTATAGTTTGGTCTCCAGTCATTTGTAAGGCTTCAGGATTTCCAACAAATAAGTAATTATTATTCTCCGTAAAATCCATAGCGTACTCTCCTGGAATGGCAACACTTAAAGTAAGTTCATTACCTGGGCAAAAAGTTTGGTCATTTTGATGAATTATGGGTGTAGCTTCTGAAATAGAAAGGCAATTGGAACAGGCATCTTCAATAGGTTCATCTTCCAATCCATTGCAATTATTATCGATTCCATCACAAAGTTCAGGTGCATCTTGGTAAATGAATCGATTATCATCATCACAATCAAGCGCATTCGTTACATAGTTATTAATCGGGTCATCTGCACAACCAAGGTAGCTAGCCGTGGGGTCTCCTTTTCCGTCGCCATCATTGTCTCGATAGTAGGTTGTGTTTGAGATAGGTTTTGTCACAATAAAGGTCGTATCATATGAACAATCCTGCTCATCCTTAATAGTCAATGTATAAGTCCCTGCATCTAAATCTCCTACATATGGATTTGTCCCTATCTCTTGACCATCCAACTTCCTCCATAAGTAAGTTATGTTCCCAAATCCTCCTTGGGTTTCAATGTTATTAATGACCCCATTATTTAGATTACAATCTGCATTGTAAACCGTAGCATTGATAATTTTAGGAGCTGCATATCCTTCGATAAAGAAAGTTTTTAAGTCACTACAACCATTGATATCTTGAACTATCAGCGTAAAGTATCCCGTTTTCTGATTAGCTAAAGCTGAATTAATACTTATGGTATCACCTGCCTCATTTTTCCAAATAAAGGATAAATTTTCAGAGGCATTCAAAAAAGTTAAATTGGATACTCCTCCATTAGCTTGTTCACAAGTTTCCTGCTCTATGGTAAAGCCATCAATTTTTAATTGACAGTCAAAACCTGGATCTAAAGCGCAAAGCCCAAAACTTGTAAAGTTATAACTGTCTTCCCATACTCTTAAGTAAACGACATCTCCAGGTGTCAAGTTAGTTTGCCTTAGAGAATCTATAGCACAAGAAGCCAAATTTAAATTCGAACAAGCACCTGTGTATAATGCTAATCCTATCTTAGCATTATTTACCCTCTCTGATTTCACTTCCAAAATCCCCGTGCTTGGAACTTCCATTTTATACCACATATCAGACAATAATTCGTCTTGACAACCAGGTAAAGGAACGTCTGATAGAAAAGTACCTAGATTTTGATACGTATTAAAACTACAGTTTTGATAGACATTCAATAAAGTAGCCTCACAAGGTCCATCATTATCTACTAAAGGCAATCCGTTTACAACATGGAAGGTGTTATCACTCTCATCAAAAATATTGGCATCAGCCATACACTCAATCCTGAATTTACCCGTTTTGGTCTTAAGAACATCCGTATCAAAAATTGATCCACTCACACCATCATCTCTTTCACCTTCTCTGATAAATGTCCAATTGACTCCATCATCTTCAGAAAATAAGATTCTTATTCTATCACTACATCCTCCTGGCACCCAGTATACTTTAAAGGTCTCTGCATCAGGGCCTATATGATAAACGGAACTATTTCTCTCTAAACCAAACTCTCCACCATTTGGATAGACAATCGTCATTGGAGGAACAGCCTCTAATAATTCCAATTGGACGGTAAAGCAATTATTTGTTTCATCAGTTTCAACCACATCTTCTTCCTGTAGGTCAGCATCCGCACAAATATGTAAATAATGAATTCCAGGCGTACCAGAAATAGGAATCCTTATGGATTCAGCATCATTTTGTCCAGGGTCTAGTGCGCTATTACCATTTTCGTCAAGAGCAACCATTGTATTATCAGGGAAAGATTTATCGGATAAAAAGTAACCGACCTTTGACCGAGCCGCACTTAGATTTCCTATATTAACTGTATTAGAATTAATTTCTATTGGCGCCCCAGAAGGAAAAGTAGTTTGAGGTAAAATTTCTACCTCCCTAACTACTAAATCAGGGCCTTGAACCTCAAATGCGCCATCATAAACACATAGATTAAAATACCCTCCAATAGCGCCATCCCAAATTCTGATAAAGACGGTTGAGCCAGGAGTTAATCCATCTTGGCTTATAAATGGCATTAAACCATTACTAAAATGGTCATCATTACAAGTTAAATAAGTTAAACTATTACAAGTACCCGTATATAATGCCATCTTAGCATCTTCCACAGAGGAAGCTGTTGTGTGGATTACAATATCTCCAGAAGACGGCACTATTACTTTAAACCAAACATCATTGGAAGCAATTCCACAGGTAGTTGTGTTATCTGAGGAGGCTGTCGCCCCAATCATTGATTGTAATTCAAAACCACAAGTATTATTGACCGAAATTTCTATAGCATCACAGGCTTCATCATTTACTGAAGGTATACAATTCGCTTGAATAGTAAAAGAAGGCGTATAATAAATGAATGCATTATCCACATCCGTCATTCTAAGCGTAACATTGGGGGCTATTATATCTGGTATCATCCAATTATAAACACTATCATTCTCCGTATTATTTATTATTGTATTCCAAGATTCTCCATTGTCTGAGGAGTAGGCCAAATTAACTCCGTTAACGGAATTAGGCGCTGTCCAATTAATGGGAAAGATTGTATTTGGTTCAAGGCATTGGCTTTCTATAGGTGCGGTAATCACAAAAGGTGTTCCACTAAAACTAACGGTAACGGATATTGAGGTACAGTTATTTACTTCATTCGTTTCTAGAATCAAATTGCTAATAGAAGCATTAGGGTCATTGTCTGCACAAATAACCACTTCATAACTACCATCTGGTACATCAGGGACAATTCCAGTTTTAGTATTCTCCCTGAATTGCCCCATTTGTAAGCCTGAGGGAATGGTATAAGAGCTAAGTCTATCAATAAATCCATCATCGGGATTGTCATTATCATCAAAATAAAGACTTGCCCTTGCATTATGGGTAGTTTCAAGCGGACCATCATTATACACACGGCTAATAATTTCTATCTCTTGATTAGGATTGAGCACATTTCCTTCCAAAATACTTGCCTCCCTAGCTACTAAATCTGGAAGATTATCTTGTGAGTATACATTAAAAGAAATTACTTCGCAGTTATCTTCAAGATTATCACTATTTTCTCTTTCTATTATCTCATTTTCATAGTCCGCACAAATAATGATGGAATAATCTCCATCTGAAACATTAGGTATGACAAAAGAGGTACTTTGAGAAGAAGCTGTATTTGGAAAGACAAGAGGCGTCGTAATATTATGAATTGCAATTTGATTAATAAATCCATTGGTTAAGTCAGCATCATCATCAAAAAAGGTATAGCATTTGAAGTTTCCACAATAATCACCTACAGGATTGATTGCATCATAACTAATCGTAATTTCTTCTCCAACTTGACCGTTAGTTTGGTCAGTCATTTCATTGGCTATCCCCAAATCTGGCTTTCCAGTTTCTGCGGGCGTTGTAAAGTAATAAGTTTTAAATGGGCTATAAAGTCCATTTATACAACGAGTTCTTACTTGGAAAGTATAATCCGTACAAGGTTGTAAATTGTAAAGTGTAGCATAAGTATTGGTGGTTGGTACATTGAATAATTCTGTACCATCTTCATCAGAAAGTTGGAAATTGTAAAAATCTACATCATTTCCATTATCCCAATACATTCTTGTTAAATAAGGAAATAAGGGCTCTGGTTCTGGGACATGATTTAATCTAGTAAGGCTTGCACAATTGGAATAACTGGTTACTCGAACAGTCGTATGGTCGTAAATATTATTAGCATCCCGAGTTTCATCAACTGAATTATTTTCATCAATAACTGCCTTTAAAGTCCAAATATCTCTTTCTATATTTTGATTAATATTTAGATAAGCGTTGATGACTTGGCTGCTATTTGCTCCCATTTCAGGCACACTTACCTTACCTAAGAAATGATTTCTGGTATCATTATCTGTTAAATAAAAAGAAATACTGGTAGAAGGCGCAGCATCTCCTTGGTTTAACACCTGACAAAAAACATTAAATCCGCCGCCTGGAGGTACAATAATATCTGAAGGGTCAATGTCTGTGATTATCCAGTCTGGTTGACCAGTACTCGTCCCTTCACTTACCAATCTAGGGTTTTCAAATATTCTTTCTTCCACTAACCCTGTAATACTAGATCCTAATTCATCATAAATTAGAGCCAAATAGTAATCGCTAGCACCACCTAAATCGGGTATTTCATCAACAGGGAAAGATAAATTTATTGTGTTATCTGCACCATGTATATTGTCTACTACCTGCGTTTGAGAGGTACCTAAAACACTTAAGGTATTGTTCTGTTGAACTAGAACCATTTTGAAACTTCCAGGAAAAAGGTCTGCTCCAATATTTTCTACCCCAACCGTAATCATTGCCGCATTTCCTAATGCTATAGGAAAGGGATTAAGTGTAATAGCCGTCGTCATTTGCAGGAAATATCCTTCTGGAATAGCTACCTCATTTTCTGTAGTGAAAGTCTGGATAGTTGAATAATTGCTAGAGGTGTTGCCGCAATTGGATTTTATTTGGTATTCGTAGGTAGTGTTGGGGGTGAGATTCGTTAATGATTGACTATTTGAATTTACCATTTTGGTGTACCAATTACTACTATTTAAAGGACGATATTCCAAAATGTAATTTTCTACATTTGAGCTAGGAGTCCAATCAATTCTTACATTTCTAGCGTCTAGCAAATGAACCTGCATATTAATAGGACTGTTACAATCTCCCTCTATTGCAGGATTTACTGTCACCTCAATATTTGCTTCTGCAAATTTCCCATTAGATTTAGCTACCCAAAAATAAATATTATAAATTGTTGGTACGTTTACTTTTGGAGGATCAAATTCTACTTTCTTATTAGAAATGTGCTTAGAAGTAAACGTTCCTCCATCGCAAGTCCAATAATATACATAAGGTTTGCCTTGTGAGTCAAATTCATCAAAATCTTCTCCCAATATTAAAGATTCCTCATCATTTATTATCCTTTTTAAGAATATTGATTGACTTGGTGCAGTCCCTTGTGCTTCATAAGCTAATTCTAATTTATCTCCAATAACTGTATAGTTTGATAAGGTATTTGAATTTCGAGCGAAAGAATTGTTAAGTTCATTTTTCTTAAACCTATAAGTATTAACTATTGCTTTTGCCATTTCCGCTCTAGAAACAAACCGATTATAATCACATGTCCATTGGTAAGGATTATTTATATTATAGTCCCCAAAAGAAAAAATACATTCAATATTATGCTCTCCTTCTTCATAGAAAGTATTATAAACCGCACCAACACCATTTAATGCATAACTATTGGAGAAATCAGGAAAAATAACATTATTCAACCTCGTTACTTCATTGTTATTTGGAGGTAATGAGAATATTTCAGCCATCCACCCAGCTAAAACACCTATTGATATATCACTATTTACATCAAATTCATTTGTGCCATTTTGTTCTAATATTCCAGTATTATTTATATGCTCACCTATTAAATTATAAAGCGTTTGTACATAAGGATAAAATTCATGACAAGGGGGTACATCAGGATAATAGTAGGTAGCGTTATAATCAATTTCCGTTATACCCAAAAGATAGGCAGCGTTTATCAATACCTTCGCTGCCTGTCCTTTAGTCAAGTAATCGTTCCTTTTAAATTCATTTCCTACACCCGAAAAAAGCCCTATTGTAGTTCCTCTATAGATATATTCATAATAAGCATCAAATAAATCTGTAGCATCCGTAAACTGCCCTGTAAATTTTATATCTCCACGATAAAAAAGAGTATCTTCTAATCCTTCAATTACAATTTGCAAACTGTCCTTTTCATGAGCATTAATAGTTGTAGTAAAATCATCAAAATCTATTGGAACATCAAAAGTAATATTAGTAGAAGAAATCTGGAAATCGCTAATTTCCTGCTCTTTATTGTCAATCTTTACCGTACAATCATTACTGATTATATTATTAAAAGTATTATTGAATGCAGGTTTTAAGTTAACTTCTAATTCATTTGTTCCTAATCCTACAACAAAAGGAATACCACCATTGATTTGTTGTGTATAATCTGCTCTTCTGTCAACAGTTAATTTAAATTCTTGGGCATCTTCAGTTGCAGTCCCTGATACTGTATTATTTGGAGGCCTTCCTTCTAATAACCTTTTTATTTTTGTGTTAAACTCATCATCATCTTTTGCAATCTTGTATGCTACTAAATGTAAGTGTGGAGAAAAATTGCCACCAGTATTTCCTATTTCTCCAATAATAGTTTTTCCCTCAATACTCCTTAATGGGTGGTTAAATTTTAAATTTTGATTAACAATCTTAGTAAGGGCCGGATTGATATTATTTAAATGAGTATAGAGGAGGAAAAAATAATGATTTGTGGTTTCAAAATCAAGCAGAAGAGTAACCCTTTTACCATAGGTTGGAAAATCATCCGAATCCGATGCAAACAGTACTTTTGCGCCAATTGGTGTATTTACAGGCATTCCTAAATCATCATATCTTACATCTCTTTCCATTTCTTCATCTACCGCTATCCAATTCCAATCTTGAGCGTAATAATCATCACCATTATGGTAACCACAATTATGTCCACATGCTGTCGAATTTACAGGAATAGTTACACTTGGTCTAATAATTCCATAACTAGGTGCTAAGCCATTTGTAGGACGATTAAGTCCTGTTTTTGTACAATTTTCATCGTAGCAAAAACTAAAATCTTCCTCACACATGCTAAAAACAGTTGGTAATTCTAATTGTCCTTCCCCATTAATATGTGTAAAAAAATTATTATTTTGGGTAATTCCAGAGTTCGTAATAATAAATATTATAAACAAAGCAATTTTATTTTTTTTCAAAAGGAAGGTTGAAAAAATGAAGGGATGATTCATTCTAAATTTTTTAAGTTTATAGAGGTTTGGAAAATTATTGCTAGCTTATTCAGTTGAGTAATATATTTGGTATCAATTAGCAGTAGATAAAATCTAAAAATTCAATATGGTAGGCTTCTAATTCGTGTGTAGTTTTCCTTATAAATTTCAGTAAATTGAATCTTCTATTTCAATATTTTTTAATAATGTAAATCTTCTTGTCGGAAAGTGTTATTCATAGTATCTAAAGTATGTAATTATTAGTTTAACTCATTAGCTGATTCAGCATACCACGAAGTTCCTATTTTTTAACCAAGGATAAAGTTATTTATAACTAAAAAATAGGATTTATTAATATATTAACCTATTTCTAAGTAATTCCTACCTAATTCTCGCTATTTATAAATATATTTGTATATACATTTATAAATCTTTGCAGACCAGTTTTCTAAACATTAACCCAAAATGAATCTTGACAAAAAACACTTTATAAAAGAACTATGGTTTCAATTCGAAGAAGCACTAGAAAAAAATTGGGAGGTCAAAAAATATGGGAAACACGGCCGCAGCCTTTCAGAAGTAAAAAATCTAACTAATTTTTCTAAGCGCATTCATAAAGATATTAGAACCTTTTTTGAAAATAAAGGAGAAAAAATAAAAATCGTAGGACCAGAATCAATCTATCGGTATTTTAAGCAAAAGGAAATCTCTCATGCTAAGGATTATACCTTAGAGATGTTGAGTAAATATTTAGGATATAAAAGCTGGGGAAATTTTCAACAACTAAATCAAAAGAAGATTGAAAGCCAATTGCAAAATGCCAATAATCAAACCAATCCTAACATAACAGTACAAAAACAAATCTCAAAAAACAAATGGCTTAAAGCACCTTTATCAGCTATCGCAATTATATTTTTAATCGGGCTGTTATTCAAATTTTGTAAAAAAGAAGAAAAAGTTGATTTTAGAAGCCTAATTGAAAACGCTAACCAAGTCGAATTTGATGCCTACCAAGCTTCACCAAGAATTGACACGTCTAAATTAGATAGTTTTTTTACTAGTAATGGTATGGCAAGGATAGATATTACAGGTTCTCTTTACTCTCTAAGTGAACGAGGAGCTACCTTATTAACCCCACCTTCTTCCTTTAGCATTCTTGAATTCCAATTAGAACATGAAACCAATAATGAAATAAAAATACACACTAAAGAAAAATGGAAATTGCTATGGTGTTATCCTAGAGATAGCTTAGGAATGCTTTATGATGAATTAAATGAACAAGATTATTACTTAAAAAAAGAAAATGGAGATTGGAAAATTAATGTGAATCATTATGAAGGTAGAGCTATTAGACCATTAGTTCCTCCTGATTGTGATTAAAGTTATAATTGTTCAATCAGTTTTGATATGATTTCAATTTTTAAGTCTTCCGTACGCTCTCGCCCATTCCGATTTTGTTCAGGTTGGTCTAGATAATTTTGATGGAAAAGAAAAGCAAAAACGGCTAAGTTTCTTTAGTACAAGGCAAGCAACAACTGAATGTTCTTCGTTGACGATGTATATCAACGAAACCGTGCCACCTGTATCACTTTTAATTATAAGCTAACTGAAATACCTTTTCCATTCCCATCAGGGTAAAAAGTTTCATAATCATAAATTCCCTTTAAATATTCACTATCCCAACTCTCATTAAAATCCGTTTTATAATTAAAGTAGAACTTCAAATCTGACCGTTTTAAAGACAAAAATTTAGCTATAGTTTCAGGGTCAGGATGTTCAAATCGTTCCCCATTAGAACTTACAAGCAGTCGCTTACTTTCTATCATTTCCATTAAATAAAGAAGCGTACTTTTTTTACTTCCATGATGGGATAATTTCCAAGCATCAACAGACAACTTACCATCCTTTAATAAATTATATTTTTTCAAGACGTATTTAAGTGTTTTAGATTGGGCGTCTCCTGCAAAAAGACAGTTTTTCCCTTCATATTCTGCAATAAATGCAATACTACTTGCATTCGCAGGACTACTATCTCCAGTAACTTTAGCTTTAGCTAATTTTTCTACCTTGGGGTCGCCTAGAAGCGGATAGGTTTCTTCTTCTTTTATAGCATACCTACCATCTTCTTTTAGTTTAATCCAATTTTCGCCATTCATTCCAGGAGTTAATTTAGCGGCTTTAACTGTTTTTTCCCATTTCTTTTTCAATCTTTCTAAAGATGATTTCATCGGCGACAATAGGGTCAAATTCATGCCCCCATCTAAGGAAATAATAGTTACCTCCTCTTCCAACATGATGACTTCACCATTAAAGGATTTATTGTGAGGTAATTTTTTATGTTTTAATAATGCGGATAAATACTCTCCTTGAACACCTCCAAGTTTATCCTTTTCCAAGTCATTTATTTGCCCCCAGCCATTAAACCAAATATCCTCAATTGCTAAAGGTATTTCATCTTGATTTAGAAATTTGATAATCCCATCAATATGGTCTATATCGATATGCGTGACGACTAGCAGTTCTAATTTTTTAATATTTTTAGCTACTTTTTTAAGTGCAGAAAAAGTTTCTTCATATCCAAAATAAGGCCCTCCATCGATTAAGATATATTTAGGATTACTTTTTAAGCCATATTCAATGAGAATGGCATCACCAAAACGAGCGGGTAATAAATGAATATTATACATTGTTTTATTTTTTCAAAAGAAATTGGTTACTTGCCTTTATAGAAATTGATTTTCCAATCTGCATCACCATGTGCTAAAAGAGCCATCGAGACAATATTACCTTCACTTACTAATTTTTGCCTAAGTTTTAACATGATTTTACCAAAATAGAGCGCTCCTTCATTCTTTCCATCTCTAAATTCCTTAAAGAATTGAAATAAACTTTCAACAATATTAGTGGCTTGATTGGTTCTAATGTAAGAAAAATTAGATAATACGATTGCCGCACCTTTGTCCTTAAAAAGATTTGTAAAATCTAGAAAGCCAAGTTCAGCCGCCTTCGTTTTACAACCTATTAAAATTACTACAGGGTCTGGTAAGCTTTCAACCGACTTCACAAAATTTTTATTTAGTCGATACTCAGAAAGTGTTTTATCTCCTCCTATCTCCATTATTCTCTTATTAGTAGATTTATCTTCAGTATGCGTTATTAAAACCAAACTGTAGCTTTCCGTACTCTTTTTAATCAAATCAGTCCATTCTGTCCAATTATCCGCCTCTTTCAAATTGGAAACATCTCCAATTTTAGATAAAATAACCGATTTATCCTTTATTTTCTTGCTAATACCGACTATGGTATTTTTCAATAATTGAATTGTTGCTCTTTCTTCAGTAGGCTCCGTAGTATACAATTGATTCCCTACAATTTTTTCAGACTTGTAATCACTATGTTGTCTTTCAATTATTTTTGTTAGAAACAAAAAACCTAAAGGGCAAACATATTTCGCTTGTTCTTTTGGGGATTTTTTACCACATTCTAGGCATTGTCCTTTTTTCAATGCTTCTGCCGCATTTGGGCAAAGAGGGGCTCCAAATTCTGGCCTTTCCCTAGTATATAAAAACTCAATAGGAAACTGTGCACCTTTTCTTGAAACTATTTGTAATGGCCCCTCAATTTTACTAACCTCTTTAAAATTTTGATATTCATTTAAAGAACTACCTATTTCAGCTAATTCATAAAATAACCCAGCAGTTTTTTTATTTTTTAAATCTTGAGGATATTGTTTTACATGGTCTACAGCGGTTTCAATTATGTCTTTAAGTCCTCCTGCAATTCTTTTAAATCCTTGGTCGATTTCGCCTATAATTTTTTCCTTTTTTCCGTGAACCATCCTAATTAGTCCTTGGTCTTCATCCACTATAATAGAGGCGCCTCCCTTGATTCGATGACTTAAATTGGCGGACTGAGTTCTTGCGACAAAATGCGTTTCTATATTAATTGGTGGTGGAATGGGATTAACATATTCATCATTTACAATAAATGCACTAATTGCCGCTTTCTGAAGTAGTCTATTATTATGATAAATTGCAATTTCCCCTATAAATTCCTTTTGATTATGCTCTGGTATAAAGTCAAATTTAGCAATACTACTGGATCCATATTTATCTATGCTAATTTTCTTACCTTTTGATTTTTTTTCTAATGGATCTGATTTGAAGAAAACAAATAATGTTTCTGGTTTCTTATCTTTATTTTCAAATTCAGATTTTAAAGGATTCTTTTTGCCTGTGTGAAGCCATTTTTCATCTACTGGACCAATCCGAACTGCTAACTGATATTTTTGTTTGGCAATCAGATAATCACTAACCTGTTTTTTATTCTGTAAAATTTGACATTGTAAATACCGAGCTTCCTCAAGAGACTTAGCACTTGCTTCTTCATAATTTTCCTCAGTTAACGAGACCCCTGGTTTAGCATTATTTAAGACCCTTCCCATCTCAATAACTGGTCTCGCTACATCGCTCTCTCCATCAAACTTAACGTCATCATCGCTAATAGACCTCATAGTGCTATTAATCAGGTTATCAATATGTCTTATGTCCCATTCAAAATGTTTAGGCAACTCTTTATCTCTTTTTAATATTGATTGGGCGTATTCTTTTAATTTACAGTTTGTTAAAAATTTTTCCGTAACAAAAACAGAGGACCCCTCATTAACTTCCTTTGCAGCTTCTTCAATATTATAATTATGAGAAAGATGAACCGAGAATTCTTGAATCCAATTATCAAAATGAACAATTGGTGCACTTACCAAACTTCTGAGAATCTCTAATGCCCATTTACTTAACTTTTTTTTTGGTCCTAAGTCCTCATTTATATTCCTCGTTGGTTTAAGATTAAATTTTGGAGGAGTAAAGCGTTTTTTTGGTACTTTTTTTTCAGAAGTTAAATCATCCGAGTTAGTATTTTTTGCAACTGTAGAAATATCCTTTAAGTATTTTAATTCTGGAACAATTATTACTCCACTCCCTTGCGTTTTATGAACCAGTATTTCTAGATTACTCAAATTGATTTCATTAATCTTACCCTCCTTAGGAAAACCAATAACAATTACATCTGCCTCTATTTGATAAGGGAATTTAGAAATTTGCTCGATTACGTATTCAATTGTACCTTCAACAAATAACATATTACAAGACAACCTAGCACGATTCAATGTGTAAGATTGTGTTAAGTAAGATGCGTGCTGTGTTTTTCCTATATCTTCAATGGTTGATTGGGCTTTTGTGTTAGGCAAAAATCCAACTTGAATGGGCCACCGCCATCTTATCGGGTAATCCGTCTTAAGTTTCTTTGTTACAAGCTTTGCCATATATTATCATTTAGAGTTAGCAAAAAATTAATAATTATCCCCAGCATTCATCAACAACTAATCTAATTTGGAGGTCAAAAATACTTTAGAGTTTCTATTTCTACCCTAGAACATTCTTTACCCTCTCTGATTTCACTCTCTGTTGGAAGGTAGTTATAATTTCTTTTCTTTTTTTTAATTCATTTAAGGCCTACTTCCCAAGAAGGTATAGTTATAAATTAATGCCCGTTGAAATTAATAACACTAAATCTAAGAAGTTAATTGCAAAAAAAGAGGAGAAGTATCATTTTTTTTGTGCTTGGATGTTATTTCTTTATAATTGGTTGATTTTAACAGAAAATCTGAAACAACATCAATATAACTGATTATCAATCAATTAATTAAGTATCAAGCTGCTCTTTTTCTAAATAGGAACAGCAGAAAATTGGATTATATCTAAATTTGCACCTAATCCATCTAAAAATCACACACAATAGAAAAAAAAACTAATATTATTCAATAAAATAATTGTTTTTCGTTAAATTAGCGCATTGAGCAAACCAAATACCCAAAACCATCTATTGAATCTGAGACTAATCATATTATCCTTTCTCTCTCTATTTTTCTGTGATGCCTTTTCACAGACAGACTTTTATTTCTCCTCTGTTTCTACTAAAGATGGCCTTTCCCAAAATTCAATTTCTCATATTTTACAAGATAGAGATGGCACCATTTGGTTAGGCAATCAAGTTGGAGTCGATAGGTATTTAGGCAATCAAATTAATAGTATAGATAAACTAAAGAAAGAACTAACGGATATTATTACTTGCCTTTATGATTATAATGATACTTATTTATGGGTAGCTACTGAAAAGCATAATTATTTAATAAATAAGAAGAAGATTTCAGAGGTTCAAGAAAAAAACAACTCTGATCTTCCAACGAATATTATATATATACAACACCTTAGCTCAACTCCACATAACATTTTTCTATTAATTACTCCTTTAAAGATATTTCTTTGGAATGATGACAATAATACCCTTTCGGAAAAAGGAAGTTTTGATTCCCCTATTCAAACAATTACCAAAGGGAAAGACAACACCATTTTTCTGGGAAGAAAAGAAGGTTTATTTAGTTTTAGATATTATCCCCAAAGCAACAGAGAATTTCCGCTCAGCAATCACCCTATTGAGCACTCTGTAACTGCTCTACATTATTCCCATGACCAACATATACTATTCCTTGGTGGAGACAATATTGATGTTAAATATATAACTCAAGAAAAAATTGCTAATCTAGACTGGGAACTCACTAATATTGAGAATATTGAAACCAAAGATATAGCAATTCCGACTTCAAAAGTTAATGCTCTTTATTTTGATAATAATCAAAATCTATGGATTGGGACAGAGGCTTCTGGACTCTATATTTACAATTTGGCATCCAAGCAAACTACTATCAGTCATGCTAATTGTACTCAACATACCACCCCTAAGATTGATAATAATAAAATCTTAACCATAAACGCTACAAAAGACGGAGTAATAGGTATTGGGTTAGATCTGGAAGGGCTTAATATTTATCAACCTGAAAAACAAAATTTCCAATATCATTTTACTGGCGAAGACTTTATTAGAAAAGTAGGTAAAGATTCCTTAATTGCCTATAATAATCAAACTTTATCTATTTATGCTTTAAAGAAAGATACTATTTTAATTGGTTCAAAAGATAATGGAATTTATAGTTATGACCTAAAAAATAGAGAAATAATTAATAATTACTTACCAGAAAAAGACAATAGACCCGCAAAAGAAGTTTTGGCGATAAGTAGTGGATTCGACCAAAGGCTGATTATAGGAACTAGTGATGGTATTTATAATTTGGATAAACAAACATTGCTTAAATTCCCAAAAGAAGATATTTTATATGAAACTATAACTTTAGAAGGAAATAGTATATCCATTCTATACAAAGATGTCCTTCTGAAGCAATTCTGGGCAGCTCATAAAATGAGTGATACTATTTTTATTTTTGATGAAAATTTTAATTTTAAAGAAATTCTTACTGTTCCTAAAGAAGGAAAAGTAAGCACCATTTTAACCCAAATTATTAAGGAAGATACTATTACTTTAATTGGGACAGATATTGGCTTATTTTCTAAAAGAACCAATGGGTTAATTGAACCTATAATTGAACGACCTCTACATATTCTTTCTGTTCATTATCGAGAAAAAGAAAATGTACTTTGGTTTGGAACTGCTGGCAATGGTGTTTTTGAATATGATTTTAATAAAAAAATAATTCAAGATTCCCTTTGTAGGAAAGAAGGTTTAACTCCTGAAGTAATTTACTCTTTATTACCAGACCAATATGGCAATTATTGGTGTTCAACTAATCATGGTGTATACAGTATTAATCCTGACAATAAATTAGTTAATCATTATACTTATCAAGAAACTCGTAATTTACAAGATAATGAATTTAATTTTGGTGCTTATGCTTGTTGGGGAGATTCGATTTTATTTCTGGGTGGAATTAATGGGTTTAATGAAATTCGGCCTAATCCTTTTCCAATCATTGATACTTTAGAAAATACTACACTTGTTCATTATAAACTTGGGGCGACTGATGTATTTGCATCAACTAAAGAAGATTTTATTGACTTTAAACAAAAGACGCTACCTATTATTGAATTACCGAGTGAATTTGGTTTCATAAGCTTAACACCAACCCTACCACACTATCAAAATATACTTAACAATCAATTTAGGATAAAAGTAGGTGAAGGTATTGATGTAGATTATATTTGGCCTAATGAAAAAGGTGAAATTGTTTTTGATCAGTATAAGTTTAAGATTTTTGGTAATAACTATATACGCTTTCAGTATCGAACAGCTTATTCTCATTGGCAAGACGCTAAGCCTATCAATTTCAATAGATTCTTTTTAGCTTGGAGATATATTCTTAGTATAATTTTAGCTATTCTTTTATTGAGTTTAATTATCTTGTATTTCCTTAGAAAAAATAAAAAAATTGAGCAGGAAAAAATTCGTCAAAGAGAAATTAATATACGGCAACAAGAATTAAATGCACAACAACAACAAGTTTTCTCCCAACAAACGAAAATCAATGTTTTACAAAAAAAGATTAATGAAATTTCTCGTTTAGAAGATATAGAGGCGTTGTGTCAAAAGGCACTTATACATTATACAGAAGATTTAGGCTACGATTATGCAATTATTTCTCTAATTGATTTTGAAGAAGGGAAAATTAGGACTAAAAAAGGCAAAAGTAAAATTACTGGTATTACTAATCCTGAAGAATGGAAGGATATGTCAGATTACCCCTTAAATCATTTAGACATTCTAGCCCAAACTGCCAAATTAGGAGAGAGTGTAATTGTTATTAACAATGATTATATATCTAATCCAAAAATAAAAAGAAATCCGTTATTATTTAATCCAAATATCACGCAGGAAGGACATGACAAATTATCTCGAATATTTGTCCCCATAAAACATAGAACTACTTTAGAAGATGTTTATTTAGCGCAAAATGAATTTGGAGCTAAAGAAGAAGACGTAGTTATGGGAGTGATGGAGGTTGGTTTTAAATCAGATATATCCGAACCTTTTTCTAAAATATTCCCCGATAAAGAGAGAGGTATTTTACAACACCTCCAAAATGAACAAACAAATATTTCCTTATACACGGATAATTTTGCACAACCATACTATCGCGCTTATATCAAAAAGAAAAGACAAGATTTATATGACCTTCTTAGAAAAGTGGAAGAAAAAAATCATGAAGATCACTTCCAATTTATGAATGCTGCCATAGCCTGTATAATTGAATGGACCAATGCCAAATGTGGAGGTATAGCATTTCATAATTTCAATAAAACTAAGTTTGATTTTAAGGATAAAAAAACCTATTGTGGTTATCCTGCTGATGCCCTTGAAAATGGCTACAATAAATTTAAAGAAGATAACGATGGTAAAAAAGGGATTACTAATTGGGTAGCTGAAAACAAAAAACCATACTATGCTAAAGATGTAAATATAGACAAACTTTACATTAAAATTCACGATGATATTGAATCAGAAATTGCTATACCATTAACTAACGAATATAATCAATTAATTGGAGTTTTAAACTTCCAGACCAATACAGATAATATAAGATTCAATAAAGTTTTTGCTAATATTTTTCGAAGGGTAGTAGTTCGTTTAACAGAAATGTTTCTCAAACAAAAACGTTATAATACCATTAAAAGATTGGTAGAGCCTTATGATGTTTATACAGCTACGGAAACAGATATTTATAGAAATGCAGTTCAATCTTTACAAGATTATTTTGATGCGGAATATATTTGTGTGTGGGAAAGAATATTACTGACTAAATACGACTTTAGGATCTCTCGTGCTACTACTAAAGATTTTATTACCTTATTTAGAGAAAATAAATTTGAAACTTCCAGAATAACCAAAAATCATTCAGAATATAGCAATCCTGAAGAAATTATTCAGCTGCAACAAGTTGAAGCCTATCCAAATAAAACTGCCAAAATATACCAATTTTGCATCCAGCAGAAATTTAAATCCTATCTTATTCTAAAAATAGTTATAGATTCTAAATATCAAGCTTTCATTAATATTTTCTCAAAACGTAAAATTGAAGAGAGGGAGATTACTGAGTACTCTAAAAAATTTTTAGAACAAATTCACAAAAAAGTTGCCAATGCGATTCAAGGGATTCGTTTGTTCAAACTAATAGAAGAATTTTCTCAGACCTATAAAGAAAAGGAAACTAAAGATACTTTGCAGAAATTAGTAGAACAGGCCTTTGAATTACTACCTTCCACCGATTCAATAGTGTTATTTCCCTATAAGAAGGGAAAAACTATAACAATGGCAGAAAGAGTTATTGCGGGTAATTATATTGAGGCTGGCAAAAAAAAATCTAAACGAAGTGCGAGTTTAGCTAATTGGATAATCAAAAATGGTTCTCGATATATTTCGGAGCACAATTTTGACCAGATTGCAGAACAGTTACCACCAATTCAACGAACCGATAAGTCAGATTTCTTTTGGCATCGAAATAAATTAAAAGCAGTAGCTGCTGTTCGGTTAGAGTATCAAAAAGAGCCGATTGGGGTTATGTTCTTCAATTACCAAAAAGAATTAGCCTTTGATGAAGAAGACCAAAGGTATTTTAATGCATTTACAAATTTGGCTACAGCTACTTTATTGAGTGAAAATTTTATTAAGCGAATAAAAGAAGAACGAAAAAAGTTGGAGCAAGAAAAGAATTCTATTCAATTTGAATATGAAAAAGTTTACGAGAAAGTATTAGAAATGATGCCTATGGTTACAAAAGCATCTTATTACATGATATTACAAGGGATTAACCATGATATTAGAAATTTTCTACAAAGTATGCAAAGAGCGATAGATGCTATCCAAGACGAGGATATTTCTGCAAACTTGGAGAGAGTACTTACTAAAAGAACCAATGACTTAAATTTTGCAATTGATTCCATAAATAATTTATTAGATTTATTTGCTTATAAAAAAGGGCAGCAAAAAGAAGTAATCGAGGTAAAAGAATTAATTGAAAAGATTGTATTCTTTTTCAGTAGAAGAGATAAATTAATATCTTTTGATTTTGTTTACACCTGTAAAAAGAAGACAATTTTTGGATTGAAAGAGGAATTTTCTATGGCAATATATAATCTTATTAATAACGCTGTGCAAGCAATTCAAGCTCAAGGGAAAAAATTTCTAGGGAATATTAATATTAGGGTTCATTGCAATAGTTCAATTTTTGAAATTACCATTGGGGATAATGGTATTGGAATCCCAAAAGAAAAACTAGAAGATATATTTACATTGGGATATACCACTAAAAATGAAGGAATAGGAATTGGTTTATTTTTCGTGAAAGAAGTGTTTGAACTTACTTTTAAAGGCACAATAGAGGTCACCTCAAACAAAAATAAAGGCACAAAATTTTTAATTAAAATACCTATAAAATAAACATGAGCGCTAACGTAATCGAAGCAGTAGCATATCAAGTAGTAATCGTTGAGGACATTCTAGAAACAGCAGAACATTTGAGGAATTTTTTAAAAAAGAATATGGTATCTTTTTTGCCTTACCAAGAATGTGAACTTGTTGAATTTGTCTTAATAAGTGAAATTGAAGAAATAGACGAAAAGGTCTTTCATCTAAATAGTGAAAAAAGGTTATTTATTATAGATATCAACTTAGGAGCAAGACGAGAAACAGAAGGGCTCGAATTTATCGAATTGCTTCATAAAAAGAAAAATCTAAACGCTGCAAAAATTGTTTATTCTGCAAATACGGATATAATTAGTAATGATCTAAAATCTAAAGTAGATAAAATAATAAAAAAAAGTAATTATAGGGAAAATTATAATGAAATCCTTAAAGCTTTAGAAAATTACTTTACTGGACAACCCATTGTTCAAATTGATGATGAAATAGGCCAAAATAATTCAGATTCTGAAAATAATCCGCCTATGAATCCATTATTACAAATACCTCGATTTCAAACACATACCCTATCTATATTAAAAAATAATAAACCTTACGATGAGTTAAATTTTATTCAAAAGCGATTTATTTGTCAAAATCTGCTTCAGCGCCCTTCATTAGAATTAACTTCTGTTCTTTTAGACGATTTAGACTGGGATCTATTTACAGACGATACGGAATCGGAAGAATTAAGTGGACATATTATTCAACATTGGCAAGTAGATACAGATATGCTCGAAGTTATTACTTTGGAAGATATTGGAGATACTTCAGAACAGTTCGCATTCAAAAATATAGAGGCCATTGAATCTTTTTTACAACAAAAAAAGACAAAAAAATCGTTTTCTACTACCATTTTAGGAAGAGATCTAGTACAATACTTTATAGCTCAACGATTGGCTCAATTTTATTATAATGAAGAAAACCAAGATGTTCCTCGATTACTCCAAAGTCTAAATAAATTACATCCCAAAATTGGCATTCCATTTTTTGTGACAAAAATTTGGGAATGGACCACCCTCAAAGATACAGAGGATATAAAAACCACCAATCAAAACCTTCAATCACTCTACGAGTACTGTCCCTTCGAAATTCAAAATATAGTTTATGGTAAAGTAGAATTTAGTGATCAAGAAGAGGGTATAGTAGAAGCCACCTTAAGTAGTATATCAGACATCCATAACTACTTCTCAAGAGAATTAAATTATGATTTATTGGCAAAATCTGAAGTAACTCAAAAAGGCGCCTATTTTAAATTAATTATTTATTTTCCTGAAGAGAATCAAACTACTTTTACTAATCAAAACCTTATTGTAGAACCAATGTCTATAGTGGAATATGATGAAATTATAGGGATTTGATTCATTAAACTTAACTTTAGTCCAACAACAAAATTAAAACAACTTGAACAATCACGATAAACTAGAAGTATTTGTATTCAAAGTAGGTCAGGGCGACCACATATTACTTCGTTTACCAGATGGAAAGTATGGGGTAATTGATTTTTTTTATAATAAGTCAATTAACAAACCAAGAGAACCACCAGGACTTACTCATCTTAAATACTTACAGGAAAATCGAAGACGACAATCCAATGCAGACCCAATACAATTGTCATTTATTCATATTTCTCATTTTCACAAAGACCATATTACTGGCTTAGAAGATTGGATAAAATGGATTAGGCAAGAAAACATTCAAGTAGATAATATTTGGCTTCCAGATACCTTAGACCCAAAAGATACCGCTTTAAAAATTAGGCAAATCATTGAAGAAACAGATAATAAGTCTAGAATTACTGTTTTATCTAAAGCATTAAAACGGTCTTATGCTGAATTTGCTTTAAAATTGAAAAAGTATCCATTATATCCTTTCAAATATTTTTTAGAGCATTTAAAAGGTATTAATATTAGATATATTAGGGAATTTGATTGGGTTTTCCCTAATCCAAAAGATAAAAGTTTAAAATTAAAGGCCTTTTGTATTCACCCAAGTGTCGCTATTGCTAGACAGTTTACACAAAGTATTAATGAAAAGTCGCTAAAAGCTATTCTTTGCGAGAAAGACGATCCGGCTTTTGAGCAAAACAACATCTCTGTAGTCTTGCAAATGCAGTATGGCTCACACAGATTAATCTTTGGAGGAGATGCAGAAATAGCTGGTTTAGAAGGCTTTATCAATGATTTTCCTCCAGCACAGCAACAACAACATAAAATAAACCTATCCTCCAATTTCATCAAAGGTTTTCATCACGGAGCAAAAAAATCATCTAGTGCAGCTATCTGGCAAGCCTTTCTAGATGACGATATTCCATCAATTATTGCTTTTTCTGCGGGTAAAAATAAAAGATATAAACACCCTAATTTAAAAACTTTAAAAGAGATCAACCAGCATAAAAGTGAGACTTCTATTTATGCTACGAATATAGATGACTTACAATTGCAGCAAGAAAAGTTAAACCACTTAGCTGATGAAGAGGAAATCTATCCCCTTTATTGGAAAAATCAATCAACAGATAAAGAGAAAAAATCAATCAACCAAACTGAAAGATCATTATTCACTACAGAATCATTTAAGAACCCAGAAGAAGCTAAGAAGTACCTGAGGTTACATCATAAACAATTCCTTGGGTATCATTTTGAATTTCCAGCAAATGATAAAACTGTAAAGGTTCGAAAACTGATGGCACGATGATTTAAAAACCAACCCCAAATCTATGAGAAATTGGCAAAAATACTTACTATTCTGCTACTTACCTTTGGTAAGTTTAGTGAGTCATGCACAAGAAGACTTTACTTTTTCTTCTATTACTACTTCGGAAGGGCTTTCTCAAAATTCAGTTTCGCATATTTTACAAGATAGAGATGGTAGCGTTTGGTTAGGCAATCAAGTAGGAATAGACCAATATTTGGGCAATCAAATTAATAATGTAGTTGAACTAAGAAAAGAACTAACAGACAATATCACCTTTCTTTATGATTACAATGAGACTTATTTATGGGTAGCTACGGAAAAACATAATTTTTGGGTAGAAAAAAAGAAGATTTCAGAAGTTCATAAAAAAAACAACCCGAATCTACCTACCAATATTTTACATATACAGTCACTCAACTCGACTCAACATAATCTTTTCTTACTAATTACTCCCTTGAAAATACTTCTTTGGAATGATGACAATAACACTCTTTTGGAAAAGGGAAGTTTTGACTCCCCAATTCAAACAATTGCCAAAGGGGAAGGTAATACTATTTTTCTGGGCACGAATGAAGGTTTATTTAGTTTTAGATATTATCCCCAAAGCAACCGAGAATTTCCACTCAGCAATCACCCTATCGACCATTCTGTAACTGCCCTACATTATTCTCACGACCAAAATATATTATTCCTTGGTGGAGACAATATCGATGTTAAATATATTACTCAAGAAAAAATTGCTAATTTAGACTGGGAACTAAGCAGTATTGATAACATCGAAACTGAAGATATAGCTATTTTACCTTCTAAAGTTAACGCACTTTATTTAGACAAGAGCCAAAATTTATGGATTGGAACCGAAGCCTCTGGACTCTATATCTATAATTTAGTCTCTAACCAAACAATAATTAGTCATGCCAATTGTACGCAGCATACAGCTCCTAAGGTTAATAATAATAAAATCTTAACTATAGTTGCGACTAAAGACGGGGTAATTGATATTGGGTTAGATGCAGGAGGGCTTAATGTTTATCAGCCTGAAAAGCAAGATTTCCAATATTACTTTACAGGAGAGGATTTTATTAGAAAAGTAGGCAAAGATTCCTTAATTGTTTATGACAATCATGCCCTAGGAATACATGCCTTGCGAAAAGATACTATTTTAATTGGGTCAAAAGATAAAGGTGTTTATTGTTATGATTTAATAAATAAAGAAATAATTAATAATTATTTACCTATAAATAAAAGTCGAACAGCAAAAGAAGTATGGACAATTAGTAGAGGGTTTGATAAAAATTTGATTTTAGGTACTAATGATGGTATTTATACTTTGAATAAACAGGCCGTTCTTAAGGCCCCTAGAGCAGATATTGTATATGAATCTGTGGCACTACAAGGTAAAAACATTTCCATTTTATACAAAGATACTTTACTTCAGCAATTGTGGGCTGCCCATAAAATGAGTGATACCATTTTTATCTTTGATGAAAATTTTGATGCTAAAGAACCATTAATTATCCCTAGAAAAGGAAAAGTAAGTACTATTTTAACTCAGGTTATTAATCAAGATACCATCACCCTGATTGGGACAGATAATGGTTTGTTCTCAAAAAAGAACAAGGGAGCATTAACCCAATTAATTAAGGGTCCTTTACATATTCTATCTGCCCATTATCGAAAAAAGGATAATGTACTTTGGTTTGGAACTGATGGTAGTGGTATCTTTAAATATGATTTTAAAAATAAAATCCTCTCAGACTCCATTTGTAGAAAAGAAGGATTGCCACCAGAAATAATATACTCCTTGTTACCAGATCAATATGGCAACTATTGGTGTTCCACCAATCATGGTATTTACAGCATAAATCCTAATGTTAAATTGGTTAATCGTTATACTTACCAAGAAACGCGTAGCTTACAGGACAATCAATTTAATTTTGGTACTTATGCTAACGGGGAAGGCTGCATTCTTTTTTTTGGTGGAGTTGATGGGATTAATAGGATTGAGCCTAAACCTTTTCCTCTTGAGTAAGATATAGAAAACACTTCATTAGTATCCTATAAACTCGGTGCTATAGATTGGTTTGTTCCTGTACAGGAAGGGTTTATTGATTTTAAAAACCTGCCATCTAACATAAATCTGCCAAATGAGTTTGGATTTATTTCTCTAAAACCTACTCTTCCTCGATACCAAAATGTTCTCAACAATCAATTCAGGATTCAAATAACAAATGATAATCAAATTGATTATTATTGGCCTGATGGACAAGGAGAATTTTTCTTTAGCCAAAATAATTTTAAAATTTTCGGTAATAACTATCTGCGCCTTCAATACCGTACAGCTTCCAGTAATTGGCAAGATGCAGAATTTATTAATTTTGATAGATATTTTTGGTCTTGGAGGAATATTTTCATGTTAGGATTTATGGGGTTAGGAGGTATAATTATCTTAAATTTTTATCAACGGAGACAAGAGAAATTAAAAGAAGAGAAAGAAGCGATACAATTTGAATACGAAAAAATTTATGATAAAATGGAAGAGATATTACCTCGGGCAACTAGTGCATCCTATTTTCAAGTGCTACAAGGAGTAAATCATGATATACGAAATCATTTAATTAAAATAAAAGCAAAATTATTTCAATATAGTAAAGAACTTCGCTTGGAAGAAAAAAATCCTTTTCAAGAATTAAATACAGAAATTGAAAATAGAGTTAAGTATATTTCTAATCTTTTAAGATTATTTAGAATCGATGAAAATAATAAAAAAGAAGCTATATGTATTAATGAAACTATTAATCAAGTAATTCTATTCTTTCAAAACTCTAATCAAGGGATAGAATTTAAAATTCATACTGAAAAAGAATTACCAAATTTATATTGTCATAAAACGGAATTCTCAATGATAATATATAATCTAATCAATAATAGTATTGATGCTATTAAATCAAAAGGAAAGAAGTTTAAAGGAGAAATTAAGCTAGAGACAAATTGTAGAAATAAGGAATTTGAAATTAGCATAATAGATAATGGAAAAGGAATAAAAAAAGAATTATTCAATACGATATTTGAACTTGGTGTTACTAGTAAGAAAAAAGAAGGACATGGAATAGGTTTATTTTTTGTAAAAAATATAATTGAAAAAAAATTTGCAGGAACAATTAATGTACAATCAAAAGTAGGAAAATCTACTCATTTTAAAATTTGTATTCCAGAAAATATTAACTATGATTAAAGAACTTACCATTATTGAAGACCAACCTGATTTGGCTCAGTATTACAGAGAGTTATTAAATTTAAATAAAGAGATTAGAGTAAATACAATTATAGTCAATACAGGTATTGCGAGCCTTAAACTCAACCTAAAAAAAGATAAAAAACAGGCTTTCTTAGTAGACATTAATCTCAATGAATTAAGAAAAGAGGACGAGGAAGGCTTAAATCATATTAAAAATATTAAAGAGAACTTACCTGAAACACTAGTAATTGCTTACTCAGCAAGGTCATTAAAACGAAAAGCCCTCGAAGTCGGTGCCAATTATTTTTTTTTAAAAGAACCAGATTATATTGAAAGAGATTTTACTATTATCAACAAAATACTATTAGAATATTTTGAAGAAGTAGAAGAGATTATCAAAGAACCTTCCAGAAAAATGGGAGCAATGGATAAAAAACTTAGTGAAATAGCACTATTTCAAAATAAATTCATAAAAAAAAATACTCAAAATCAAATTGATAAATTAAAAATAGATTATGACACCCTAATAGATGTAAGAAAAATAAAACAAGAAAAGTTGGGTGTTTTAATGAAGGCAAATGCTAAAGCAATAAAAGAAAACGTTCAAACCAATTTCTCAAATGAGAAAGCAGAAGCTGAGCTAAAATCTGAAATTGAAGAATTAAATCAACAGGTTGAAGCAATCTATCAAGAAATCCTAAAACTCAATCAATCACTTGAGAACTTACTTTAAAAATGAAAATAAAAATCCTTCCAGCAGGTTATGGCGATGCTATTTTGGTTCAATGGAAATCTAAGGAGAAACCTTTCAATATTTTGATTGATGGAGGGATTCAAAATACTTATACCAACGCTATCTTGCCTGAAATAAAGCAAATTATTCTACAAAACGCTAAAATTAATCTTCTAGTCACTACCCATATAGATTATGACCATATTACTGGGGTCTTAAAACTGGTTAATGCTATTAAGAATAAAGAACTTCCCTTAGATATAGTTAAAAAATGGTGGTTTAATGGCGGCATCTTATTAGACCAATACTTCCATTTGCCTAAAGATAACTTAAAAGCCCTAGCCTTACCTAATCAAACTAGCCAAAATCCATTGGTGAGCCTTCGGCAAGGCGCAACTTTAGAAGATTTTTTAACTTCTGTTCAGGGATATCAGTCACACCCAATTAGTAATGAACTAAAACCTGTTAAAATCGGTGAAGCTATTATTCACTTCCTCTCTCCAGATTTAATTACTTTGAATAAATTAGCCAAAAATTGGCATAAATTTCTACAGCTAGAGCAGAGTCCGCAGGTAAAAGCAGTTCGACCTGATTATGGTTTTCCAATAGAGCAATTAATTGATTTTCCTCAAAAAAAAGATGCTTCATTATTCAATGCTAGTAGTATTGCTTTTTTATTGGAATACAAAGATAAAAGCGTTTTATTCTTAGCAGATGCTACGCCAGAAATATATTTATCAGCTATTCAAAAATTAATTGAAACTAGAGGTATTCAAAAATTAAAAGTCGATTTTGTAAAACTTTCCCATCATGGTAGCAAATATAGTTTTCATTCAGAATTATTGAAAATGATTGATTGTCAACACTTTATTATTAGTACTGATGGTTCTAGGTATGCTTTACCCAATAAATCAACCTTAGCAAAAATAATACTAAGCCCATATAGAAGAAAAAATGAAATGTTATATTTTTATTTTAATTACGATAATCCAAAACTAAGAAGTATTTTTAAAATAGAGCAAGAAAGGCATTTAGATAATCGCTATAAATTTGAATGTATTTACCCTCAGCAAGATTGTAATGGCTTAGAAATTAATATATAAACATGGATATTTCTTATATTTTAGACAACTTACTAGTAAAGGTTAGCAATGATGATGAAGGCATTGTAGGAAGTGGTCTTTTATGGTATATTTACGAAGAGACTTTAGGTGTATTAACCTGTAAGCATAATTTATGCACCAGTAATCAAGTTTGCTCAGAAAATTGTGGTAACACTTGCAAACATTTAGCTAAATCCGAAGCTATCAATTTAATTCATCAAAAAAATACACTTAAAACCCAGCATTTTTTCATTAGCACACAATCCGATGTTGCTTTTATTCAAATTGAACCTAATCTATCACAGGAAATTATGGATATTTTACAGAACAAAGTTACAGGCTTAGTAACTAATCAATTACAACATAATTTATCCTGTTATTTTATTGGCTATCCAGAAGTGACAAATAAACTACTTGGTATTGAGCCAGCTCACGCTTTTATGAATTGCAAAACAGCATTCGTAAAAAAAACAAATCATTTTTTTGATGTAGAAGTACATAGTGTTGGGGACATTGAAGCAATTAGAGGGGTTTCTGGCTGTGGTATATTTATAGAATTAAACCATGAAAAATTAGCGTTAATTGGAATTATTACTAGTTATAAAGGAGAGCATTTAAAGACTTTTGTGGGGTTGAATCCTTTCTCTTATCTGCAACATTGTTTTCCTAATTATTCTGTAATTAAAGTAATTACACCTAAAAAAAAAGCTTCCTTATACACACTTGAATATTGTAAAAAAAGAAAACAACAACTGATTAATCGAATAGACATGTTACAAAATTTAATTAATAAAATTGAAGCCTTAATGCCTCATCCTAATCCAATTACACAGGTACAATTTAGTACCCAATTAAACGAAAAACAAAATGAATTAAATATAGTAATTATGAAATTAGAGGGTTTAACTAAAAATTGTAAAAAGTAAATTAAATTTGAATGGTTGAAAATTTATCAAAATCAGTAGATTTTAAGATAGTAATTATTGAAGATATTCTAGAAACAGCTAATCATTTAAGAGATTTTCTAGAAAAGAATATGGTATCTCTTTTATCTAATGAAGAAAATTTAATGGAATTTATATTATTGCATAATATAGACCATTTTAAAGAAAGAGTTTTTTATAATAATTTTCAAAAAGTACTTTTTATTATTGATTTAAATCTTGGAAATCGTAGAGAAACAGAGGGACTCGAAATCATTTCAATTTTAAATGGAATGAAAGATTTAGATTATCAGATTGTAGTCTATTCTGCAAATACTGATCTAATTGATGAAACGAAAAACAGGGTTGATGCACTTATCAAAAAAGGGCATCATAAAGAAAATTATGAACAAATCTTATCTCTAACAAAGAACTTTTTTTTAACTCCTCATGAAATAAAAAGGAAATTAGTAGAAACTTCAAATTTAAAAAAGTCAAAGAAAAATCATATCTATACTCCTTCCTTTGATGGTGAAACTATCCTAGGTTCAGACCAACTCAACATTTCAAAAGACAGTCACGCACTAGCCAATCTAATTACCAATAAAGGACTGAGCCCCCCTCTTTCCATAGGAATTTTTGCTGATTGGGGAAGCGGTAAAAGTTTTTTCATGCAAAAAATAGATGAAAGAGTGAAGGAGTTAGTTGAATATTAAAAGAATACAACTGATGTAAATAATATATTTGTAGAAAATGTCCTCTCTATTCATTTTAACGCTTGGCATTACTTAGATAGTGATTTATGGAGTTCCCTTCTAGACCATATTATTAAAAATACGGCAGAAGGGCTTAAAATTAAATATGGCAAACAAGCTGAAATCGAACTTTATAATGCATTACGTTCTTATGAAGAGGATATGTTAGAAGAGTTTGAAAGCGGTGTAGATGAAATTCTAGAAAAAGTAGAGAAATCACCTGCGCATATTCCTAAGACTGGAAAAGTCTCTAAGAAAACTAAAATAAATAATCTAAACAAAAAGGTAGAGCAATTAAAAGAAGAACATATTCCTAAAAAAAGATTTCCCAAATTAATAAACAAATTATTAGAACGGTTTGGAATTGTTCAATTTATTCGGAAGGAATTAGAAAATATCAACGAGCAATTCACAAAAAACCAAGGCTTAGCCAACGGCAAATATAAAATAGACCGTATCGTTCTCTACATAGATGATTTAGACCGCTGTCCACCTAAAAGAGTAGTAGAAGTACTCCAAGCCATTCATCTGTTATTAGCTTTTCCACTTTTTGTAGTGGTAGTAGGCGTTGACAAACGATGGGTATCACACGCCATTGAAGAAGTTTATCCTAATCTAAACCCAACTAATAACAAAAAAGGTAAAAAAATAGCTACATCCTTGGATTATTTAGAAAAAATATTTCAAATCCCTTATTCCTTGAGACCTATGGATGAAGTAGGTATTAAAAAATTACTAGATAATTTGCTAATAAAAGATTTGCTTATAGAAAAAACAGAAAAAGAAAACACGATACAAACAGATACGCTAAAAACGGTATCAGCAACAAACTCGCAAGACCAAGACAGCAAAGAAGAAGTAATTACCACTTCTCCGATTTTCAAAGGGAAAAAGCTCCAAATTACTAAAGCTGAAAAAGATTATATACATGAACTAGCCCCTATTTTAAATAAATCACCCAGAGCTATTAAACGTTTTATTAACACTTATCGGATAGTACGGGTACATCAAGAAGGCCCCGAAAACATAGACGAATACCAAGGAACATTACTGTTGTTAGCTATAATGATTGGTTTCCCAAATGCCAGTCAAAGTGTATTCCACCAAATAGCAACTACAGAAACATCTACCGAAACTAAATTCATCAAACTATTAAAACAAATCCCTCCTGACATGCCACCCACCACACAAGAACTTTGGGATAAATTACAAGGAATTAGTCAAAAAACAGAACCAGAACCAATCAAAACGCTGGAAATTCCAATATCAACGTTGCAGCGTTTTCTTCCTTTGGTTACTCGGTTCTCCTTTAGAATGGAGGCATAAAGCCTGAATATATTTTCAATAGGTTCGTTGGGACGGCGCATCATTTACTAATTCTAAGTTATCAAAAGTTCGATTATCTTGATTAGTTGCTTGTTGTGCTTTGTATTGACCTTCCATATACATAATGCCAAAGATTAATAAAAAAGCAAACATTAAGGTATTTAATAAACGGGAATTGTTATAGCGGCTGCGGTGTTCTTCTTCGTAGTCATAGTGGTCCTCATAATCGGGGGGAATATAATCAGATTCATGGTAGTAGCCCCTTCTTCGATAATGTCGATGTGGTCGTCTATAATAGGAACGAGGAGAAACATTATTTACGACAATCAATAATACAATACATCCAATTAAAAGTACACCAAACATAATTTTAAGGTTTTGTAGTATTTGCCTGAGGAACAAAACTCAAGCAAACACTAGGTTTAAAAATGGTTAGCGAGGAATAATTTTCTCTTGCTGTTTGTTATAGTACAAAGGTAGGCTTGGAAAACCGACCAAAACCGACCAATTTAAAAATGGGCTTATTTTTTGGAAAAAAGAGGACAGGTAAGATTAAAGCGTACGCTTAAATAATAGTTGCTGTAAGGCTAATAATTGAATATTAGAAAAATAGGAGGTTTCTTTTTGTTGAAGTAATTCTTGTATATCAGGTCTATTCAATAAGGTTTGAAGATGGTTCTGTAAAGGGAGACCAATAGAATTGGTTGTCAAAATTTTCTCCTCATTCTTTAATATAGTAGGATGGTGCATCAAAAATAACTTTGCTTCCAAGGCTATATCTAACTGAAATTGCTTATGAAAATCCCTAATGGTATTTCTATAGGCTACCTTGTTGTATAGGTAGGTTTCTCCCACTTGGCATAAAAAATCAAAAGCTTCACCAGAAGTATGTTTTTCTTCTTTAATGGGTAGGCATAATTTATGCTGGACGATGGTTAGTAATTTTTCTTCTAGTTCACGTTTTAGAGCAAGTTTAGCGTTTTGGCGTAAAGTCAAATAAACTTGGTCTTTTTGAGTTATAATACTTTGCAGCATTTGCTCATCTCGGGTAGTAAAATGATTTTCCGAGAACAATACCACATCTATTTTTTCGATAGGTGGTAATGCTATCCAATCCGTACAGCAATTTTTAAATCCTATTATCTTGGCAGTCGTTTGATTGATATTGAACGTATCAAAAAGCCTTAGATACTCCAAGGTATAAGGGTCAAATTGTGTAAAGATAATATAGAGGGATTGGGCGCGCAAGTTGGATTTTTTCGGTGATTAAAAAAACTACTAATGTAACTTCGAGTCTGTACAAAAAGTTCTGAGCCTTGATTTAAATGTTATGACTTTCCAGACCTGGACCATACAATTGTAGCCATTCTTTTTCCTTAGGAGTCAATTTTAAAGCGTTGATGTTTCGCCAACTATAATCTATTTTTTTACTCATTTTCATCAAACTATGTCTCATAAAAGTCTCTACGTCGGTCTGTCCTAAATGCTTATTCGTATAGCCAAATTTCAACCAAGCATAAATAGCTGACCATCTTTTAGCATTTTCTTTTTTCTCAGGATAATCTAACACAGACCCTCCCATTTGATATAAGCCGAGTGCAATACGTCTACATAGCAAAAGATTTCGTAAGTTTTTAATATTTCTATTGGTATCACTCCCTGTTAACCGCCCTCTTAAGTTTTGAAGGGGAACAACTTTATCAGGCTTTATCAATACCAATTTTAAAAAATCCATAGCCTGCTGAGTAATAGCTGCTTCTGCAACCTCATAATCTTTACTTTGCAAATGTTGGATATATACTTTTAACCCCTGTCCGAAATTGGGTAGTTTTTCTTTTTCCTTTTTAATTTGAGTATCACTTTCCATTATTAAACGAAGAAAACGGTCAAAGCGAGGGTTGTTCCGCTCCATTTTTCGTTTACTAAATACTCTAGGCTGCAACTTACCTGACACTATTTGATAAATACCCGCATCTTCCAAATTGGATAATATAACGGGATAATAAATATTAGGTATCGCCTCATAAATCGTTTCTAGAATATCGTACCCTTGTTCTTCACACCATTGTCCATTCTCTTGCAGAAATCGAAAGTCACATAGAATTATATTAGTACCTTCCTTATCGTTTTTCAAATAGTCTACAGCCGCCGCACTATTTGAAACAAATGTTAATCTACAATGTCTTTTTAATTGTTGTTCAAATTTACCTACTTCTGGATTAGGTAAACTGGAAACATAAAGAATGACTAATTCGTCAGGTAATTCCTCCCGAGCCGAGCCAGCGGCTGCTTGATTATTAAAGACAGTTCGTTTAAAGCGATAAACTAAATTAGATAATTCTTCGGCATCAATGGCGCTTTCGGATTGAAATCGCTTTTGAAATAAACTCCTCACTTCCTGAATAAGGGTAGGTTTATTGAGTACCTTTTCCAGGGCATCTATTTTATGGTCAAAAAAGGTTTGAATAGTGGTATTAGTAGTAGGTGGATTTGTCCCATAAATCTCATTTTGCAAATCATTGAAAAAATTAAACAAAAAACCTATTTTCTTATACAAGTGTTCTTTTAAATCTTCCAAAAGCATATCACTTCTAATGGGCTTAGGAAAAGAGGTATCTATTTCAGTTTCTGAAGTTTCTAACAATTCAATCAAGGGTATAAATTGAATCGCTGGGTCTTGTAAATGGTGAAAATCATCCATTCTATTGAGTGCATTTTCTAAACCCGCCATAGAGATGGAAGGGTAAGTAGAAGTTAAAATCATAGGATATTTCATAGACCATTCTACTCGTAGTCGATAAACAAAATCCATGGCCCAAAAGTCCGTATAATACCTGTTCTCTTCCCAAACTATTTCAGCTTGAATGATTAATCCTAGTACACCATTTGGTAAAAATTCGTTTTCCGCTCGAAGCTGATTAAAGGTATCTAAATCAGTAATTGCCTCAAAATAATCAGGTAAGACAACAGCAACTTCTGGATTACAAAGAAAATAAATCTTTTTCGATGTTTTGTTTTTGTTGGATTTCTGAATTTCCTTCATCAAATTCTTATTGATTAGCCTGTTTTGAGTTTTGTAATAATAGTGGGAGCTATAATAAGAATTTTTTAATTAATAACTGAATGAAGTGCTTAGTTTTTTAAATATTGGTAAATAAAAAATATTTTTTTGTCTTTTATACTGATTATTTAAAGGGCTTCAGTTGGCTTATTTAATAGTTTATTGTATCTTAGGCTAAGAATACAATCTATTTAATTAACTCTTAATCAAATGATTAATAAAGAAACACCTTCCAAAAATGCTAAAGTACCATTCTCTGATATAGCACTCTCTCTTTCAGGTGGAGGGTACAGAGCTGCCGCTTTTCATTTAGGTACGCTTTCCTTTCTAAATTATATCAAATTTCCAACAAAAGGTAAGGAAGCCAAACCATTACTAGATAATGTAAGAATTTTATCTACTATTTCCGGAGGTACTATTACAGGATTAATGTGGGCATATAGTAAAATTAAGCAAGAATCTTTTGCTACTTTTTTCAATGACCTATATGAATTAATGGATGAAAAAGAATTAATGGATCTCGCCTTTGATAAATTAACAAAAACAGATGATTGGCAAAATCCCCATAAATCTAAGAATCTAATCAATGCTTTTGCAGAGGTTTATAATGAATATTTTTTTGATAATGCTGACTTTAATTCCTTTTTAGATGTAAAAAAAGAAATTGAGCTACCTACCTTAGTCTTTGGTGCTACCGAATTTATAAATGGACGCCCCTTCAGATTTCAAAATAATGGAAGATTCGGTAACCATGATATTACCACCATTAAGACCGCCGTCGAAGAAATTAAGTTAGGCGATATTGTTGCTGCTTCCAGTTGTTTTCCATTTGGTTTTGAACCAATTCTTTTTCCTACTGATTTTATTCAAAACAATAAGGGCGCTTTGGCAACAGATTGGAAAAGTAATAATAAACCAATTGTAGCGCTAATGGATGGAGGAATTACTGACAATCAAGGATTTGATGGGATTAAAAAAGCCGTCAAAAGATTAGAAAAGACTAATACTTCTATTGATACTTACATTATTTCAGATGTAGCTGGGCAATCTATGTCCCCATTACAAGCAAATAAATTTAAACAAAGTAAATCTTGGTTAACTTTAAGAAGGCTTAATATCCTACTTATAATCCTTTCAATTATTAGTTTCTCGGGACTCTTAACCTCTTTTTTCTGCCTATTCATGGGCTATTCTTTTTGGTGGACTATTGGCCTTATTCTTTTTCCGCTCTTATTACTTATAGGATTAACTGGTTTGTTTCTTATAAATAAATCTCTTAGATGGATTAACCAGACTATGGAGAAAATGCTTGGCCAGGGGCGACCAACAGCTTTGACAAAAGTTCAGTCATTAAAGAAAGCCCCCATTAAAGATTTGTATAATTTTATTAAAGCCCGAGGAACAAGTGGTTTTAAAATGGTCAATGATATTTTTTTAGGTCGAATTCGTAGAATGTCCTATAATGATTTGTATGAAGAAGAAAATTGGAAATTTAAATTGATAGGCAATTTCATCTATAGTATGAAAGACTCCAACCTCGATTTATCAGATGAATGCCTTGATATAATTAACCTAGCCAATGAAATGGATACTACCTTATGGTTCAGTTCAAAAAACAGAAAAGAGGAGATGTTAAATGCTTTAATCATTACAGGTCAATTGACTACTTGTTATAAATTAATGGCATTTATTGATAAAAAGAAATCATCACCAAAGTATGAAGAATTATTTGCACCTCATTTAGATGCCATTAATCTACTTCATGCGGAACTTATTGATTGTTTAGCTAAGTTTAAAAAGAACGAAAAATGGTTACTAAATGGTATTCTGAACAATCTGAATGGCTAGCTTTTAGAAGCAAGTTTTCCTAAATCCAATAAATAAAACTAATGAAAAAAGTACGTATTCCACTAATGATACAAGATCATAAAACGGCACAGGATGAACGACTTGATAGCGGAAAAGAGGGATATGAGGTTGAACAAGAATTCTTTTTAGATGGTCCCGTTTCTGAAAAAGTTGCAGTAATTGATTTTGACCCAAAAACTGGAACGATTGAGTCGAAACTCAAATTTGGAAAAAAAGGAGACGAAAAAAAAGGATATTGCTATTGTGATAAAGATGGAAAAGATGTGAATCAGTATAAAGGAGACGAGCTCTACTCACCAGAATTTATGCAAATAAGCACCTTCGCTACTGTCCTCAAAACTATTGAATTATTTGAAAAGCATAATACGTTAGGTCGGCCTATAAAATGGGCTTTTCCAGCTAAACAACTAGTTGTTATTCCAAGAGCAGGTAAAATGGCCAATGCTTTTTATAATAGAGATACTAACACCCTCGAATTTTTCTACTTTGATAGTATAAGCTCGAACCAGACCATTTATTCCTGTTTATCTAGAGAAATAGTTGCACATGAAGCTGGACACGCCATAATTGATGGTATCGCCCCTGATTTAATGAATGCATACACACCAGATTCATTAGCTATCCATGAAGCGTTAGCAGATGTTGTCGCCCTTTTCCTTTCCTTTGGTAGTAATAAGTTAACAAAATTAATTCTTGAAGAAAATACAGGATCTATTCGAGAGCAATCTCATTTTACTAGGTTGGCAGAAGAATTTGGAGATGCTCGGGGTTATGAAGATGGGCTAAGAAATTTTTTAAATGACAAAAACCTTAAAATTGGCGATGAAGATTATATAGGTTCTTTTGAACCTCACAAGCTAAGTGAGGTATTATCTGGAACGATTTATAAATTACTTATAAAAAAACATGAATCAGAAAAGAAGCGATTAGCAACAACTAAAAGATATGCTAAAAAACCCAATTCTTTATATTCTGCTTCTGGATATGCCTTAGTCTCTACTACACAAGAAATTAAGAAAGTCTTATTTCGAGGTTTAGATTATTTACCTCCAGGTGAAATTACTTTTGCTGATTATGGGAGAGCAATTGTCGTAGCGGATCGCTTGGAAAATAAGTTAAGTTTTGTTAGAGAATGGTTTGCTAAAGAATTTATGGCTAGAGGGATTACGAATTCAAAAGAGGCGCTATTAATGCGCAAAAAAAAGCCAACAAAAATTTTTAAAGCATTAGACATTCCTCAGCTATTACAAAAAAGACTATATGCATATAATTTCATATTGGATAATCGTGCGTTAATCTACCTACCTGCTACGGTTTCCAATTTTGAAATTCGAGATTGCTATATTGCCGAATATCCTGATAGTTATAAAAAAACAGGCAAGAAAGTTTGTATCCTTAAAATAGCTTGGAATATTAAGGAAGCTAATCCTTTAAATGATAGAAGATTGCCTAATGAACGTTGGATTCAACAAGGAACGACTATGGTTATTGAAATCGCTACTAAAAAACTCGTAGGGTTACTTAGTAACGCTGCCCCTTGTGAGGAATTTCGCAATCAAAAAAACTTTGATTATGAAAGAAGAAAGAAAGAATATCAAAATACAGCAAACTTAAGAACTAATTATCTACAACACCTAATAGCAGAGGAAAATCTAAAATTAGGGAGAGACCTTTTTGATGCTGATGATAAGCCTTTATCAAATGGCGTTCATGGAAATGTTGTAGATAATGCCCTTCAAATTCAAGGCTCTTTCAATGCCCTTCACCTTTGCAACTAATAAAAAATGGACAAACTAATTATTAGAGCTTATAATGTTTTATTTGGAGACGCCTACCTAATTAAAATACCAGATAGATCTCCTTGTGGAAATATTGAGACAAAACATATTTTAATAGATTTTGGAAATGCTGCTACAAAAGCAGGAGGAAACAACAAAGTATTTGAACCTGTCATAAAAGATATTATAAAGGAATTGAAAGGAAAACCTTTAGATCTGTATATAATGACTCACGAGCATATGGATCATGTGCAAGGAATGCTTTACTCACAAAAGAAACATTTCTCAGATTTAAAAGACCTATTAGATACTCAATTTGCATGGTTAACTGCTTCTTCCAAAACAGATTATTACGACACTCATCCTGAAGCAAAAAAAGCGTTTGACCTTTATCAAGAAGCATATAATAAGATAGCTCAGTATACCGAAGCAGTTGGATTAGATAATTTTTCTGATTTATTCCAAATTATCTTAGCCAATAATGATACTAGAAGAACAAGAGACTGTGTCCATCTATTAAAAAATTTAGCTCCAGCCAACCAGACATTTTATGTGCACAGAGAGTTTCCACTAGAAAAAGGAATCCACCATAATTTTAATGAGATAAACTTTGAAATCTGGGGTCCAGAAGAGGATACCTCCATATATTATAGAGCTTTACCAAAAATGAATCTGGGCTTAAATGGCGATGGGCAAGTAGGTGTACCTCCTTCTTTGATTGAACACATTCCCCCTGCTGGTGTAGATGCTGGCACATTTTATAAAATGCTTGATAATAGAAAACGGTTTTCAGAAAATTTACTAACGATTGATAAAGCTCGTAATAATACCTCTATTGTACTTAATATAGAATGGAGAGATTGGCGATTGCTTTTTGCAGGTGATGCAGAAGAAAGAAGTTGGCGAATTATGAATCGAGAAGGCGTTATTAAATCTGTAGATTTTCTAAAGGTAAGTCATCATGGTAGCCATAATGGTACTCCTGAGGATGAAATTTTTGATAAGGTTTTTCCGCCAATTAAACCTACAGCTAAAAAAAGGACAGCAGTAGTATCTACTTTTGAAAATCAGTATAATAAAGTTCCTGATCAGAATACTTTGAATATTATAGAAAAGAGGTGTGAGGAGTTTTCTGTGCTTTATAAAGAATTGGATGCTGGGTCTTATAGAGATTTTGAGTTTGAGGGGTAGAATGATAAAAAATTATACATTCTTAAATTTTAATCAATACTTTTTAATATTATAGTAACCTTTCATGCCGTCCATTTTTAGATTAAGTCTAATTAGTATTTTAATCAAAGTGGATAATTCAACTTTTATTCTCTTAAATAATCTTTGTTTTTGTGTGGTTTTAGAAAAACAAATGGGACGAAACTCATTTAATAGTTCTTCAATTTTTGTTGTTCGTGATTGAACACTATATAAATCGTTTAGGAAATGATAGCGATTCGTGTTAATGGAGGAATTTAAAAATAAGGGATTATTAAATTTTTCGCATAGTTCCTTTGAACAAAATTCTAGTTTGTTTGAATAATGCGACAGCCTATCACAATTTACTGGTCGGATTTGATTTATATTTCTAAATCCTCCTTCCTCTTTCGTAATTGCCTGACTATATTTTTCAATTCTCAAAAATTGATTCATTAAATTTATATCAACACTAATTCTAGAATTAGATTTAAATTGTTTATACATATTTTAAATTGTTTACAGAATACAAAAATAAACAAAATGTTTTAAATAAAAAGCATTTTGTTTATCTATTCTATCTTTTTTGGTAAAAAATCCCTCGCTATATTTAGATACTCTTCACATTCATCAAAAGCGTCCAATTGCCTTTCAAACCTCTTAATACCGTCTGAGTCTATGCTAGGGTCAAATAATTTCCATGCTAACATTAATTTATTTTGTGCTTTGCGCATATTTTTTCTAGACTCCTTGAATCCCTTATCATCAAACTTTGGATACTTAAGGTGAAATTTACCTAAAGAAGTAATAAGCAAAGCAAAGTCTTTTAATAAAACTTCGTATATTAGACTCAATTGTATTTCAATTTTTATTGTTCCATCTTCCCAAATTTTCATCATTGAACCAATAACTCTTCGATATATTTTTCTCTCCAACAAAGGATTATTGATTAAAGAAAGAAAGTTATCTTCTTCTTTAGTATTCTTAGGAATAGTTATATTATCCTCTTTACAAACTTCCCTAAAAACTTGATAGAATGATTTATATGAAGTGTCTTCCTTCAATTAGTTATGCTCAGATTGATGTAGATAAATTGTTTTAGTCCTTAATTAAATATAAATATAAGGAAATGAAACTATTACAATCAACTGAAACTTAACATTAAGTCCTTCTAAGCCTAAAAAACTTTGTCATTTTTTAACTATTTCAAAGCAATTCACTAATTATTTTTTGAATTTCTATTTTTAGTTTGTCATTGGGGACTGCCCCTTCTGGACTGATTGATCTAAAGGAATTAATTTTAGGTACTAAAATATCTATTTTATTTTTTTTCATATGAATAGGATTACAGGTAGAATAAAAGGGTTGTAATTCCTTCAATATGGACAAATAAGAAAGAGCAGCATCGCAATGAAAAGGACGAATATTTGATCTATTAAACAATTGTCTCAATTTAATTAAGATGACTTTTTCAGTAGGGACAGAAGGTATCAATGATGCCAATTGCCTGTTTAATGATACTATCTCATCAAAAAAAGACAAGGGCATAAATTCTACTCTTCCTAATAATTCTTTCTCATCTGGAGCAACCATTCTTGACTGAATACCAGTTAATAAAAAATAATTTTCATCTACTTTTTTAATTATTCCTCCTCCTGACATTCCTTTAACTTCCATATATCTAGGCCGATTATGAATTTCCGCCTCAATGCAATTATTTTCGCGAGTATTATAAACTTCGATTTTATCTAAACGAATTTGTTCTTCATCTCCCCTTCTTTCCTTGGGAAATCCTATTAATAGATTACCTGTCAAATTTTGATGAGCATCCCATTTAACCCTTCCTAAACTATCAGTTACTTTAACTTTTGGTATTTTAATGATTACTGCATCTTTTGTCGGATGCTGAAAACAATTTGTTTTTTTTGAAAGTTTAATTCCCTCATCTTCTATCAATATCCCTTGAATGCTAATTAAATCTCTTGTTTGTACCAAGTGCTTTGCTGTTAATACATAGGAATATTGCTTCGTTTGAGGTTGAAAAATACAACCACTCCCTCCATTTACAATTACTGCAAATTTTTTTAAACTATCATTTGGAATCATAGGACAAATCTTTAGTATCTAGTATTTTAAAATAAGGAAAATCTTTAAAATCTTGGTTCAAAAAAATACGCTCATCCAGTTCTTTATAATTAAAATATAAGCCTGCATCAGGGTGAATATTTATAATTCTAGCTAGACATTGTTTATTGGGTAAATCATGTATATCCCCATTAGAACTGATTATATATTTTTTACTATCAATCAATCTTAAAAGTTCATTACTCGTATTCTTTTTACTACCATGATGCGCTACTTTCACAAATTCTACTTCTAAAGGTTTCTTTGTTGAATATCCTAATTTTTCCAAACTATTAATAACGACACCAGAATGGGCGTCTGCTAAGAATAGATAATCTTTGCCTTCATACGTCATTATGAAAGCAATGGAACTACCATTATGCGGAGCGCTATCTTTTTCAAATTTATCTTCTGAAAGATGTTCTAATAAAGTCAAATAATAATCATCGTCTCCACCAGAAGTAAAGGTATCAGGTCTTTCTTTTTCCCATTTATTCTTAAGCCCATTTAGCCCATTCTTACTGGGAGATAGAATATTAAACTTTATTCCCAAAAATTCTAATTTATCTTCTGCCTTAATAATTTTTCTATGCCAAATATTGGCTTCCGTGATAATTTTTTCAAAAGTGACACCTTGCCCAATTCCAGTATCAAGGCTGTCATCTTCAGGGTTTAAGGCAATATGATTCTCTTTATAATCCTTGGTATTAAAATATTCTGCAATCAATTGACCCGAATTAAACCAGACTTGCTTAATATGTTTGACCGAAAACCTTTTATCCTCAAACCATTTAATAACACCTCCTATATGATCATCATCTACGTGGGTGATTATCAATAAATCTATTTTTTGCTTCGAATCAATTATTTCTTTAAGCTTTTTTTGAAAAGCACCTGGAATCCGTTGTTTTGTAATAGGATCGATTGTTTCATAGGAATTTTTAGGTCCGCTATCAATTAGAATATTCCTATCCATTCCTTTTTTGTCCTTAAACTCAATATGAATTGCATCTCCATTTCTAACTTGTAAAAAATCAAAGGTCATTTTACATCGTTTTTTAATATTTAGATTTACATTTCTCTTTCCGTTTAACCTCATATCCCACCAACCAATAAACCTTATCCAAACAACCCAATGTTTCAGGAAACATCAAAATACCAACATCTTCTGCACCTTTATTAGGCATCAAAATAGTATCCAAATCAACTACGCTATGATACAGGCACCCAAAATTACCTCGTTTAACCCATCAATTGGAAGAATCTCGCATTTATCAAGATGCTCAGTCCTATCCACTAAATCCTCTGCTCCCGACAGAACAAAAAAATCACTTTTACAAGCATCATAATATTGTGGTAAACCAGCATATTGAGGTAGCCCTGATTGAATTTTTCGTGAGATGGCAGGTAAACCAATATTCCATCCTAACCCAAAAGGACTATTTCCTGCACCACTATCATAACTTAATGCCAATTGTAGGGTAAAGCCGCCTCTGCTTGGACTCAAAGCAAGAGGAACAGTTATTGACCCTGTACCTGTTACTGGATTAGCTTGAAATTTCTCATTAATGCCTTGGATGATGACGCCGCCGCCTTTGGGTAGGTTGATGACTGGTGGTTGGAAGGAGGGTTGGGATTGTCCATTGCCATTATCTTGGTCTTGAGCAGTATTGGATTGACTACCTCTATTACCAAATGAAGATTCATTAGTTGTTTTCGTTTCCCTTATATTTTCATCTTTGGGTTGAAGCATTAGTGTCTAATTAGTTTTTAGGCTTTAGTACTCCCCTTACTAATAGCTACTAGCGTTTATATATTTTTATAGTAGTTTTTTGTGTGTGAATTTTGAGTGGTAGGTTTTCCCAATTGGTTTTTAAAGTGTAGTGACGTGAAAATAATATTAATTTTTAATATTTAATAATTACTTTATATTTAATTTAAAAATTAGTTCTTAAACAATTAATTTAATCGTTAATTAGCATATATCCGAAATAACTTTAACTGTATTCATCTTAGAAAGAATAAAATTAAAATAGTACAGTTTGTTTTTATAACCTATTTGATAGCAGTCAAATTATTGTTTGTTTTTTAGCAATACTTTCATTTTAAAACCTTTATAAAATTTATTTCACGGAAAAAATGTACCCTATTTGTACCTCACAACTTATGCATAAATCATAACTAATTATTAATCAATTATTTATAAGTAAATCATATCTCCTGTATTGGGAAATAGATTCAATAATCTCCTATTTCTTAAAAAATGGAAAGAATTGAATAAGGAATAGTTAAGAAATATTTAAATAGATCGACAATATTCTTATATAATACTTCTTTACCTTTCAAAAAAATTAACAGCAGCAGTATCAATATATTCAGCTAGTTTAGCATAATAATCATTTAACTGTTTTTTTTAGTCTTGCTATCATCTCCTATCTTATCAAATGGCATTCATTAGTTCATCTCGCTCGGTAGGTTTGTTAAACCCATATTCATCATGGTAGGTTTTGAAAAAATTTAGGTTGGATAGTTTTTCAACTTGGTTAAAATTCATCGGTGAATATACTTAATCAATCATTAATAAAAAAAATCCTTATTAACATTTCCTATTGGTTAGCATCCGTATAGTCCCCAAACCACATTTATCTCCCTATATTTGCAAGCAGTTGTTGCTCTATTCCGTTTTGTCCCACTAAAATGCCAATCTTTAGAAAAAATTGGCGTTATCAATTTTTTCTATATTATTGATTTTGTCAGCCTTTTGAATTATTTCGGATGTGGGTAATCCACCATTGTTCGTAACTGGTTTGGTCGAAGTACAGCTAGTGCTGAAAAGGAGTAGTAAAAAAAGCAGTTGGGGTATGATACGTTTCATAGTGATTTTTATATTTTACTTGTAAAAGTAAGATACTGTGGCTAAAACAATAGACTTGTTGGATACACTTGTTTGTCATCCATTATCTGATTTATTTTAACTTGACACTATTAAACTAGCTTGTTTTACAATATGAGACTATTTGAAATTTAGCATCTTTGATTTTTGATGGCTAAATTGTCTGATGGTTTGATGGTTATTTCACCAACAATTAAGCCATCATTCACATTCGATATACATTAAATTTAACAACGCCAAGTTCCTAATAAATCGTTTATAGCGTACCATGCATTCTCATAAAACAAGCACCGTTTAACTCAGTTTCTAAAATCCAACCTTTTTTCGTATTTTCACCACCAATCAAAAATATCATAAATTCCTAGTCTACTAATGAAAAACCTACTCGTCGCCTTCATTGCTTTAATCGTTATTCTCTTTGGTTCTTCTTGTACCAAACAAACACCTAAAATTTTAGTCTTTTCCAAAACCGCTAAATTTCGACATTCGGCCATTGATGCAGGGAAAACCGCTATTCTAAAATTAGGTGTGGAAAATGGTTTCCAAGTAGATACTACAGAAAATGCGGATACTTTCAAAGAAGAAAAATTGCAACAGTATGCGGCTATTATTTTTCTAAATACTACAGGAGACGTATTGGATTATCCACAACAAGCGAGCTTAGAACGCTATATCCAAGCAGGCGGTGGCTTTCTTGGCGTACACGCCGCTACAGATACGGAGTACGATTGGAAATGGTATAACGACCTAGTCGGTGCTTATTTCAACGGGCATCCGAAGATACAAGAAGCTACGCTGAACTGCTTGAACCAAACACATCCAGCAACTGCTTTTCTAGAAAAAACTTGGACTAAAACAGACGAGTGGTATAATTTTAAAAGCATCAATCCCGATGTGAATGTACTCTTAACCATCGATGAAACGAGTTATGAAGGCGGTACACATGGAACGGCTAGTCACCCAATGGCTTGGTATCATGAGTATGATGGCGGACGGGCTTTTTATACAGGCCTGGGACATACAAAGGAAACTTATCAAGAACCCTTATTTTTACAGCATTTATTGGGCGGTATTCAATATGCTATGGGAGGTGGACAATTAGATTATCAATTAGCACATACGCAATCGGTTCCAGAAGAGAATCGCTTTGTCAAAGAGGTTTTGGATTTTAATTTAGATGAACCGATGGAATTGGACGAACTGCCCGGTCGAGGCTTGCTTTTTGTGGAACGCCGAGGTGCGATAAAATTGTATGATTTTGAGTATGCGACGACTAAAACGATTGCCCAATTGCCTGTGCGTTACGAAAATGAAGATGGTTTGATGGGTATTGCAGTCGATCCGAATTATACCGAAAACAACTGGATTTATTTATTTTATTCTGTGATAGATGAGTCAGATAAAGAATTTGGGAAACAATATATTTCAAGGTTTGACTTAGTCGGCGATTCTTTATTAATGGCTTCTGAAAAAGTATTATTTGACATTCCAATTATTCGAAAGTGTTGTCATAGTGGAGGGAGTTTGGAATTTGGAAAAGATGGTTTGCTCTATATTGGTGTCGGTGACAATACCAATCCTTTTGAATCACAAGGTTATGCACCGATGGATGAACGACCAAATCGAGCTTTATGGGATGCCCAAAAATCGGCGGCTAATACCAATGATTTACGAGGTAAAATTTTAAGAATTAAACCCGAGGCGGATGGGACTTATTCCATTCCTGAAGGAAATCTATTTCCTGAAGGAACGGCAAATACTCGACCTGAAATTTATGTCATGGGTTGTCGAAATCCCTTCCGATTTTCTATTGATAGTAAAACGGGTTTTGTTTATTGGGGCGATGTTGGCCCCGATGCGGGAAAGTCAGATAGTTTGCGTGGTCCAGCTGGTATGGGCGAATTTGACCAAGCTCGACAAGCAGGTTTTTTCGGTTGGCCTTTCACTCGTGGTAATAATCAAGCTTATGGTGATCATAATTTTGCGACGGGACAAACAGGAGAAAAATTTAATCCTGCCAAATTGGTGAACAATTCCCCTCATAATACAGGTCTCCAAAATTTACCACCTGTTCAAGAGTCAATGGTTTGGTTTTCTTATGCTGCTTCGGAAGAGTTTCCTTGGTTGGGCGACGGTGGTGTCAACCCTATGGGCGGCATGGTTTATCATGCGGCTGATTATCCTAATTCGGAACAACTTTATCCTAGTTATTTTGAAGACAAACTCTTTGTGTATGAATGGATGCGAGATTGGGTATATGTGCTTACTTTGGACGACGACTATAACTATGTCAAAGCCGAATCCTTTATGCCTAGTACCGAATTTTCTCACCCAATGGATATGATATTCGGTTCGGATGGGCATTTATATGTCTTAGAATATGGACAAAAATGGAATAGCCGGAATATGGATGCTCGACTAGATAGAATTCGATACATCGAAGGCAATCGTCAACCAATTGCTGCGGTAACTGCGGATAAAACCGTTGGTGCAGCGCCGTTAACCGTACAGTTTTCTGCGGCTAATTCTAAAGATTATGATGAAGAGGCACTAGAGTATGCTTGGTTTTTCACAGAAGAAACCGTGCAATCTACCGAAGCTAAACCATCTTTTATCTTTACCGAAGCAGGCATTTATGAAGTTGAATTGACTGTAACTGATCCAGCGGGCGAAAATGCCACGACTTACCAAAAAATTATCGTTGGCAATGATCCGCCTGCTTTAAAAATTGTCTTAGATGAAACGGATAGATTCTTTTATGATGGTCAAAAAGTGGATTATAAAATTGTCGTTAATGATACGGAAGATGGCAGTACAGAGAACCAAGGCATTACCGCCGAAAATGTAAAAGTGACACTCAATTATATTCCAGAAGGAGAAGATTTGGTCGTTGCCGCTATTGGACATCAACAAAATACCGTTCCTATAGGCCTACAACTCATCAATGAAAGTGATTGTAAAGCCTGCCATGCCATCAACGAAAAAGTGGCTGGACCGAGTTATATGGACATTGCCGGTAAATATTCTAAGAAAGACAAAAATCAATTGGTTAGTAATATTATTAAAGGCAGTTCGGGCATCTGGGGCGAAACAATGATGGCGGCGCATCCACAATTAGCTGTTCCTGACGTTGAAAAAATAGTCAATTATATTTTATCCCTCAAGCCCGATCAAGATAAAATGGCAAAAGATCTTCCTCTGGCAGGCACATTAGATTTTAAAGAACATTTGCAAGCAAAATCCAATGATGGCATCTATGTATTAATGGCTTCTTATTTAGATAAAGGACATCCAGAAGTAGAAGGTTCGAAATTGGCAGCACAAGAACAATTTATTTTCAGACCAGCCGTCATTGAAGCAGAGGATGCCGACGAACTTTCGGGAGGCGCGAATGTCTGGAAACGAGGCAAAAGAGTCGTCGTCAGAGGGCTTAAACATAATGCTTTTTTAACATTCAAAAACCTTGATTTAGCCAATTTAAAACACCTCCAATTAGCGGCCTATTATACTAAAGGCTATCATTATAAAGGCAAAGTAGAAATAAGAGAAGGTAGTCCGACTGGTACAGTCATTGGCACCACCGCTGTGGAGAATTTTAACGAGGAAAAAAGTACTCGAACTACCTACGATATCCCTCTTAAACCGACTATTTCTAAAGGAGATTTATATGTGGTCTTTAAGAATGAGGTCGATGGGGAGCAGTTGGTGATGAATGCGAATCGGGTGTTTTTGGAGTATTAAGTGGGAATACTGACTTCCGCCATATTGAATACTCATAAGATTGAAAGTAAGGGTTTTAGCTCTGGCTCTGTCTGTAGTATTGTAGCATAACCGATAAAATTTCTAAAGGAGCATCGCTTCGACTCCATGATCCCAATAAGGTCAAGGTGATAGATTTAACTTTACCGATGAAAAAAGATATGGATAATCAGTAAGGCTGAACCCTATATTACCCATTCCAGTTTTCAATTTCTTTATATGTCTCCCAAAATTCCTTCCGAGCAATCCGATAGACTTCCGAATAATCCAAGGGGCAAGCCAAATAATCGTATAATTTTACGACCATATTGCCGCCCCAAGCAGGTTCGTAATAAAATTGTTTTGCTGGAAAACTTAAGGTTGCCCATAAGGCGCTTGTCAATTTTACCGCTTTGATTTTTCCTTTGGCTAAATAGAGTTGATTGCTTGCTGTATCGCCGCCTAGATAATCATATTTCTGTTCAAATTTTTCGCCTAAAACAATGTATTCCTCTTTCGCATCTGTTTGATTTTGGACGATAAAACTATTATCGTCCACTACGGTATTTACTGTTTCTTTGCCATCACTAGTGATGGTCACTATCTGTTCTCCTTTTATGCCTCGGCGTGCTATTATTTTTTTGTCTTTTTGATACGTTTTTCCTTTGGTTTTTAAAATGGGTCGCAGTAATTGCAGCATTTCTTTTTGCGTTAGGTGGTTTTCTTTATTTTTAGTATGCATGGTATTTTTTGTTGAATGCTTTCCCTCCCTATGCTTATCTTTTCGAGAATTGCTTAAAATATATCGTGTGTGATCGTTGCTATTTTTCATTATTCAATTACACTAAATCCTCCTCCTCCAAATCATCTACCAGAGACTGAAAAGCATACACTAGTCTATTCCGCCGAATGTTCGCATTTTCGTGAGAGATAATGTTCATTCTACTGTCTCGCTTATACTGATTGTGCTGCGCCTGTAACTGTAGCAAACTATTAGCAAATTGCGAATCTTCCAACAATACAGCATCCAGTTTATCTAATGCTTTACCCAAATCTTTAATCAGGGCTTTTTTTAATTCCCGCTTTGTTTTGCTTAAATCTTTTTGTGTTGGCGGCGGACTAATTACTGGAGGTGGAGGTGATATTATTCGTGGATTCTGATTTGGCTGAACTGAAAAACTATTCACAATGGCCCGAATCTTTGCATCAATCTGTGCCCAAGCTGGATCAACGGGTTGCCATTCATTGATGGCTTTCAAGCGTCCATGATTATCTTGTGGTAAACATTGATACTTGCCAAAAGCGGTTGCTCCTAAATTGATAGACCGTACTACAATCGGTATTATTTTGGCAGTTCCTTGTTGTACTCGTTTAAAAACGGGTGGCATTTCTTCCTGATAGATATATTTAGAAGCGATAAAATGGCGGCTTAATAGACAGATGACAATATCAGCTGCATGTAAATTCGTTTTGATGGCATCATCCCATAATGCTCCCGGTTGAATGAGTCCATCATTCCACGATTCAATTAATCCATCTCTTTCCATTGGTACAATAATGGTGGTTAATTCCTCTTTAAACGCTACGTCTTCTCGGGCGTAAGAGATAAATATTTTTGGTATTGACATATTTATTTAATTCAAGTTATTTTCTTCGGGTTCTTCATTTTCTGACCTAACCAACAGGGGTAGGAAGTTGTCCATCAACGATTAATAAGCAAAGAAAAAGGATAGCGGAAAAGCTAACTTAGGAAAGTAAATTTTCTCGTAGTAACTATTTGTTTGTCTTGATTTTAATGGATGAATTGGTTCATTGGTTAATGCGTTATCCTACTCCAAAATAATCAATGGCGAACTCCTTATTCTTCTATTCCTTCTAAGTATACCTTTTGATTCTATCGGAAAGATAAGGAAACTTTTACCACACTCGCAAAAAATACGTTATAAAACCCTAATTTTTAGTTTTTTACGAACGACTGGCAGGAAAATAATCTACGCTTACTACTAAAAAATCCGCTTAACTTTTTAGGGCTAAGCGGATTTTATAATTGCTTTATTTTTAGGTGCTATAACAATGTTACTTCAAAACTATCGTATCAGAATCATTTTCTTGGAAATTTGTTCTTTTTCGGTTTGCAATACCACAAAATACATACCTGCATTAAAACCACTCAATGCAACCTCTTGTTGGTAAGTACCTTGTGCTTTTGCTTGTTGAGAGGTAATAATGGCCAACTCTTTCCCTGTCATATCAAATAAACGAATAGAAACCGTTGCCGCCTCTTTTAATTGATAATCAATGGTTGTGTATTCCTTGGCGGGATTTGGTCTAATAGTCATGGTTAAATTACTAGCAATTGGCGTATATTGAGTATTAATTCTAGCTTGACTGACGTTATTCTCGGGATTCGTCAAAGGATTACAACTAACAATTCGTGCAGTAAAAGTAGCCGAACTAGTAGGGGCTGCATGAAATCCAGTTTTTAAGATAACTTCTTTACAACCTTCATAAGTAACCGTATGCGTTGACGGTATGACTTCTGCTGAACTAACGGTATCACAACTATAGGTGGCATTATCATTTGAAGTGTCTACATTAAGCATATCATTGGTACAGGTGGCAGATGCACTTACTGTAATCGTAAATGTTTTAGTCGCTCCGTTACATCCATTTAAGACTGGGGTAACGGTAATGGTAGCAACGCCAGCATTCATTGCTTCAAAAGCAGGAATATTTCCCATTCCACTAGCGTCTCCTAACCCAATATTGGTATTATCGTTCGTCCAAGTATAAGATGATCCTGTCCCGCTAAAAGTAATAGCTGTAGTCATACTTCCAGTAGTAACTGTTTGACTGGTAATTGCATTTACATTTGGTAAATCTTGGACAGTAATCGTTGCCGTTCCTGAGTTATTTGTCCCGACACAACCATTCGCATCTGTAACAGAAGTAATTGTATAACTAGTCATTGAACTAGGACTTACTGCAATTGCCGTCCCCGAAACGTAATTATTAACTGTACCGCCGCTATGAACTAAAGTATAGGGAGACGTCCCTCCTGTAATCGCTACGGAGATATTCGCACTTTCCCCATTACAAATGGTCGTACTGCCACTCATTACCGCTGCCGTACTTGCTTGATTTACCGTAATTGTTGCTGTTCCAGAATTATTTGTCCCAACACAACCGTTTGCATCGGTAACGGAGGTAATCGTAAAGCTAGTCGTTGAACTAGGACTCACTACAATTGCCGTTCCCGAAACGTAATTATTAACTGTACCGCCGCTATGGACTAAAGTATAGGGAGACGTCCCTCCTGTAATCGCTACGGAGATATTCGCACTTGCTCCATTGCAAATGGTCGTGCCTCCACTCATTACCGCTGCCGTACTTCCAGTTGGACCGGTAAGAGTTGTAGATAAATTAGCAGACGTACAAGTAGAGATAGTTACCTTAATTTCACTATAAACACCCGCTTCTAAATTAGCTAGGGTATAACTACCTGAACCATTTGTTGTAATAGGCCCAGTTATTGCTGTTCCTCCATCTTTTTTATAACTCAGGGTGTAAGCTGTATTAGCTGTTAGATTATTTATTGGGATGCTGCCTTGATTGCCTCCGCAGGTTGTGGGGTTGGTTGGTGTGCCTAGTGTAGGGGTTGGGTTAGTGCAGGCTGGAGCAGTAACCGTTAGCGTAATCGTATTGACACTTAAGGTTGGGCAAACACTACCGCTATAGATAGCAGAAATATTTGTATTTAAGTAACTATTAAAATTTGATACATCAGAAGTTAATAACGTGACTCCATATACAGTATAAGTGCCTGCTGATAAGCCTGTAAAATCAGCACTTGCTGATATGGCACTTATCACACCACTAGCATTAACAGCCATATAGGTATAAGTATAGGAAGCACCAGGATCAGGTACACCGTCATAAATTGTTTCTCCTGAAGTAACAGTATAACTTTGGGGCAAAGTTGGATAAGATGTACTAAAACTTGTAATAGCAATAGAATAACTAGTATTTGCTACTAAACTTACCGTGGTTTGATTACTTAGGTTAACATTACCTGATCCAGATGGTCGGGTTCCAGTACTGCCAATAAATCCAGTACAAATATTTGAAGGATCAAATGTTCCCTCGTATATATTTACTACTAAGCCAGAATATGGACTTATCGTGAAGGTATGATTTCCTGTCACACCTGCAGTAAATGTGTAAGTATCATAATAATTGCTATTACTAGGTCCAGCACAAGAAGAGGGATTACCGTTTTCAAATGCAAGATTACTACCTGGATCCGAAGAAGTAACGCTTCCTGAAAAATTACTGATAACGCTTCCATATACAGGACTAAGCGATAAATTAAGGGCTGCATTACCTGCTTCCGCAGTAACATTGCCACTACCCGAAAAAGAAGCCCCTCCTGAACTATTATTTATAATCTCTACGGTGTGGGTTTGATTAAATGCTGCAGCACTTGCTTCACCTGTTACATTAGAAATAGTTAAAATAAAGGTCTCTGTACTTTCAGAAATTTCATCATTATAAACCCTTACCGTAATATCTTTAGAAGATTCACTAGTTGCAAAATTTACAGTTGTACTGCTTATCAATTCAACATCTCCTGGGGTATTTGCAGTACTAGCTCCATCAATAGTAATTGTTACCGTAGAAGCACTACCGGCTGTTTTATATAGGGCAATTGGAATGGTTAAATCATAATATTTTCTACAACCACTTACAGTTGTTGCATTTGATTCATAAGCACCTGTGCTAACATCTTTAAAGAATGCAAAGTTGCCAGTTACTTCCGTACAACCATCACTTGTTTTTAAGGAAGCTCTGGAACCATCAAGCGCAGCCCTCATTCTTGTTTTTTGCCCCTCAGTAAAAGTGTTTTGACAACTTTGACGACTGTAATCCATATAGTTTTCATACATATCTTCCACATCACTTGAAAAACCAGAATTAGCATCAGTACTACAAGAATTTTGAGGATCGCCACAACTCACACCTGAAGTACTACTATCTGGTGGAGTGTCACAAACAAAATCACCATCGGATGAACAATCATTATTTTGGCAACTGCTCTCTCCTGAAGGGACATTAAAGGTATGAGATAGATTGAAATAATGACCTACCTCATGAATGTGTACTTTAGAAGCATCTGTTGAACTTCCCCAATAACTAGCTTCATTGACTACTCCGTCATAGCATTGTCCATGTGCTCCAGATAGATAGGCGTAACCAGCGACACCACATCCAGAAGAAGTAGTACAAATTCCTTTAACTAACCAGACATTTAAATATTTAGTTGGATCCCATCTACTTAAGTCCTTTAATTCTCCATCTTGATCTTCCCGACAGGAACTAGATGAGGACAATTCGGGATTTACATTGGATAAAGAAGATGCGACTCTATTAATACCATTGGTCGCATTGCCATTCGGATCTCTTTTGGCTAAACAAAAATTTAACTGAATATCTGCGCTTGCTAGAGCTGCATTAGCTGCAGCAAGTCGGCTATCTCCGGCATAATCACCAGTATTTCTAAAGCCTTGATTGAGGTGCTCAATACCTGCTTCAATTTGGGCAAGAGATAAATTTTCGGCAGTTCCTACAGGGGTGCCAGGCAGATGAATAATATGCACCACAACAGGAATTGTTACTTCTGTAGCAAAATTAGTGAACTCTCCACTAGCGATGGCATTGAGTCTTTGTTGATAAAAATTTTCAAAATTCAGCACATTTTCTCGATATTTCTCATCGTTTTTAAATGTCTCTTGATGTTTTTCATCAAAAAAACAACCCGTAAAAGGCGGCGTTTCAATTGAAGTGTCTTGTGCTAAAGTAGTAGAAATACAAAAAAGCGTAATAATTGTATAGAGTGAAAGTATTTTTTGGGAACAGAATTTCATAAATAGAATTTCTTGAATTGGTGGAAAAATAAAGCAAGTAAAAACTCACTAGCATCATCCAATACAAGTCTTCTCGGTTTTTGTTTTGTGTTTAATTAATTGAGTATTTCGGAAGACACATATTTAGATACTTCAAATATAATAATAATACTTATCAAAAATGGATTTAAAGGGATAAAAAGGCATTTTTAATAGTTTTTTGGTTCATTTATGCCGTCATCCCGCCATCCACAGGCATACTATGCCCTGTCACAAATCCTGTTTCGTCTGCGCACAACCAAACTATGGCGTTAGCAATATCAGTGGGTTGCCCATAGCGTCGTAAGGGGATATTACGCAATAATTTTTTTTCAAAGGTAGGATCAATCGTCAACATATCTTTCACCATCGGTGTCATAGTAAATACCGGACAAACGGCGTTTACTCGGATTTTGTGACGAGCGTATTCGTGCGCCGCCGTTTTAGTTAAACCTACTACCGCATGTTTAGCTGCAGTATATGCAGACGTATAGGGTTGTGCTTTTAAACCAGCAATAGAGGCAATGTTGACAATGGCTCCGCCTGTACCTTGCTTCACCATTTGTGCCAATTCTGCTTGCATGCAATAGAATACACCTGTTTGGTTGATGGCAATGACTTTGTCCCAATTCTTAGGGGCATACTCGTGGGTAATTTTAAAATCACCACCAATCCCTGCATTATTAACAGCAATATCTAACTGACCAAAATGATCAACAGTTGCCTGTACTAGATTTTTGACTTGGGCTAAATTAGAGACATCTACTTTAAAAAAAACTGCCCGTTGCCCTTTAGTCTCTACCATTCTTACGGTCTCTAGTCCTCCTTTTTCATTGATATCAGCAACCATTATGCCTGCTCCTTTTTCGGCAAACATAATGGCTGCGGCTCGCCCTATTCCAGAACCAGCCCCTGTAATTAAAACGGTTTTTCCTTTAAAATTCATCTTCGTATTTTTTTTGTTAAATCTCAATTTATGACAAAACTACTTCAATTGAAAATTAGGGGATAATTCTCCTGGATCTTTTCCTTGATAGAAATTACGGATAATGGCAACTGCATCTTCTGCATTATCGACAATAGGGATTAAATCTAAATCTTTTTCATTGATATTGCCTGCTTCTTTAAACATGACATTCGTGATCCAATCTTTTAATCCTGACCAATAATCTTTACCAACTAATACAATCGGTACTTTGGTTATTTTTTTAGTTTGAATGAGTGTTAATACCTCAAAAAGTTCATCTAAAGTGCCCATTCCGCCAGGTAGTACCACAAAACCCTGCGCATATTTAACAAACATTACCTTTCTGACAAAGAAAAAACGATGATTTAAAATTTTATCATTGTCTACAAAATCATTGACGCCTGTTTCAAAGGGTAAGTCAATTCCTAATCCTACGGAAATACCATCGTATAATTTGGCGCCTTTGTTACCTGCTTCCATAATACCTGGACCACCGCCAGTAATGACCCCAAATCCCTCTTCGGTTAATTTCCGAGCTACGTCTATGGCTAGTTTATAATAAGGATGATCTGGCTTCGTCCGAGCAGAACCAAAAACAGACACGCATGGGCCAATTTCGTTCAAGCGTTCAAATCCTTCTACCATTTCCGAAATTACTTTGAACATCGTCCAAGCATTTTCTCCTTTGATTTTAGTCCATTGCTTCATTTTCTGGTTGACACTAGTTATTTTTTCGTCTTTTTTCATAAATAAAAATTAATGTTTCTTTGTATAGTTTTTAGAAATAGGTGTGTTCAATTAACTTTAAAAAGTCTAAGTACCAACTCATAATTAGTTTAAAATTTCAGGGAGATTATTTTTTCGATAGTTTTCTTTAAAAAATCCAGTCATAGCACCGCTACGGCTTGATTTTTTAGAGGAAAATAGCGGAAAAAGAAGCCGCTGAAAATTAATAATAATTGTGTGTTGGTACTTATATTTCCCATTTTTTAAAGCGACCCAAGGATTATAAACGTCACAACCTCGTAAAAGGTTTAGTGGACTATAATTTGAGTAATTTAAAATGCGCTCCTTAAAAGGGCTTAAAACATAGGGCAAAGAAAGGTAAAACAGCAAATAATTGAAATTTTCTAGAGGTACATCTGAAAATTCTTCAAATACTAATATATCTCCCTCTGGTATAGACTTTTAATAGCAATGTCAATGTCAAGTTGCCTGAAAAATTAGAATAATCGTTGACTTATTCAATTTTGCAGGAAGGGTTTTCTTATAAAAATGTAAAAGCTCCCGTTTTGGCAATTTTCAATTGAAAATTGGTAAAATATTTTTTTTAAGAAAACCCTTATTTTGCAGGATCAGGGTTATTGTTATTGTCATTGAAATTGAAATTTAATTGTCTATTTTCAGTACTAAACCTTCTGCCCTTTGCCCAACACACAATGCTAAATATTTTATGATTTTAATCACTCTATAATATAATTCTATGATACGAATTACCATCAATAGTAGATTTAATGGCCCGCCTAATTCTGGTAATGGCGGCTATACGGCAGGCATTATTGCCGCTAATCTACCTTTTCCAGCAGAGGTTACACTTCGATTTCCTCCACCATTAGACCAGCCTATGCATTTACTAATAAAAGAGGAATCGGCTACCCTTTTAAATGGGGAAGCTTTAATAGCGGAGGCAAAAGTAATTGATTTACAATTAACTATACCACCTGCTATTTCTTTTGAACAAGCGAATCAGGCAGGTATAGCCGCTAATGTTTATGAATCTTCTCCCTTTCAAAAATGTTTTGTCTGTGGAATGGATCGAGCCGAAGGAGATGGTTTACACATTCGCTCAAGAACTATAGGGCATCAAAAGGTGGCAGCTCCGTGGATTCCTTATGCTAGTCTCGGTGAAGATAATGGTGTCGTAAAAGAAGCATTTATTTGGGCAGCATTGGATTGTCCGGGTGCTTGGGCCATTCAAGATGTAACCCAGTTTTATTTACTAGGCAGAATGGCTACTAAAATAGTGCATCCCATAATGGTTAGGAACAAATATATTATCATGGGCTGGGTCATAGAGACACAAGGTCGAAAAACATGGACTGGAACGGCTATTTATGATGAACAGGGCAAAATTTGTGCTTATGCAAAAGGGACTTGGATTTCCGTTAAGTAGCAATCTCAACTGCAACTGCAACCTCAACTTCAGTCTCAAACTCCCAATAAAAGTGGTTGAAAATTGAAAATCACCCCCTACTTAGCCCACATTTGTAAATCTTCTATCATATTTATTGATAAAAACTTTGATTATATGTCTTAGAATGTCGTACCTTTGCAGCCTAATTAGAAAAAGTAATTGTCTAAGAAGGTTTGTAAGCACCGACAAAAGGTAACATTTAAAATTAGGTCGTCGGTTTCCTCTTGAGTTAAGTTAGACACAAACCACCACCGCTCTCCCCTGAGACAAAGAATTCCTGGATAGTTACGTTAAAAAAAACATATGAGTGATTTTGCTTCGTTGGGGTTGACCCAACCGTTAGTAGATGCTATTGGAAAATTAGGTTTTGTCACACCTACTGCCATCCAAGAACAGGCTATTCCTGTTTTATTAGAAGATGAATCTGATATGATTGGATTGGCACAAACAGGAACAGGAAAAACGGCTGCTTTTGGTTTACCTCTAATCGACTTAGTTGATTCGAATGAAAAGTATACCCAAGCGTTGGTTTTGGCACCGACTAGAGAGTTATGTTTACAGATTGCCAAAGAGTTAGATCAGTTTGGCAAACATGTTCGAGCCTTGAATATCTTAGCGGTATACGGTGGTACGGATATTTACCAGCAAATGAAGGCGATTAAAAGAGGCGTTCAGATTGTGGTAGCTACTCCAGGTAGACTTAGAGATTTGATTAAGCGGAAAGCGATTAATATCGCAGAAATTGAATACGTAGTATTAGATGAAGCGGATGAGATGTTGAACATGGGCTTCAAAGAAGAAATTGATGAAATTTTAGAAAATACGCCAGAGGATAAATTGACTTGGTTATTTTCTGCAACCATGCCTAGAGAAGTTCGTCGAATTTCGAGTAATTACATGTCTAATCCTGTAGAAATCAAGGTTGGACATGCCAATTCTTCTAACCAAGATATTGACCACCAATTTGTCTCTGTATATCCTTCAGATAGGTATGAAGTATTGCGTCGGTTCTTAGATTTTAACGAAGATTGTTTTGGGCTAGTATTTACACGTACTCGAAGAGATGCAAGAGAAGTAGCAGATACTTTAGGTAGAGATGGCTATCGAGCAGATGCCTTACATGGTGATTTGACGCAAGCACAGCGAGATAGAGTAATGGCACGCTTTAGAGATCGAAGATTACAAATCTTAGTGGCAACAGATGTAGCTGCTAGAGGGATTGATGTCAATGATATTACCCACGTTTTCCATTATAATATTCCAGAAGACCTTTCTTTCTATACACATAGAAGTGGTCGAACTGGTCGTGCGGGAAACAAAGGAATTTCTTTGGTTTTAGCACATCCAAGAGATGTTAGTATTCTAAGAAGGTTGGAACGTTCGCTTAAAGTTGAATTTTCGTCGGTTAAAATTCCTACAGGTGCAGAAATTTGTGAGCAACGTTTATTAAAGCAAGTTAATAATATCAAAGAAGCGGAAGTAAACGAACAAGTTGCTGAGTTACTACCTAAGTTGGTCGAGCAATTAGGAGAAGAGTTAACCAAAGAAGAATTATTGGCTAAAATTGCAACAATTTCTTTCGCTAGATTCTTGAAGACTTATAGCAATGCTAGAGATATGAATGTGCGAGAGCCTAGAGAACGCAGAAGTCGAAATAATGGCAGAGACGGTGGAAGAGGTAGAGGTAGAGACGGTGGAAGAGGTAGAGGTAGAGACGGTGGAAGAGAAGAAAGAGGTGCTGGAGGTGGTCGTCGAGAAAGAAGACAACGACTATTTATCAATATTGGCTCTATGGATGTTGGTGGAAAAGGCCCTTTTATTAACATGATTTGTAAAGAGGCCCGTATTTCTGGAGAGTCGATTGGTCGAATTGATATGCAAGAAAAATTCACTTTCTTTGAAGTAGCAGAAAATGCAGCTGAACAAGTAATTAGCGAATTGAAAGATGCCGACTTTGAAGGTCGTACTTTGAGAGTCAATGCTGGTGACCGTTTCGAAAGAAAAGGCGGCGGCGGTGGCCATAGACGTAGAAATCACAGAAATTAATAAAAAATACTAAGCGTAAAAAAAGGGGCACAAAGAATAGATTTTCAGAAAATCCATTTTTTGTTGCCCCTTTTGATTTTATATAGCATAGAGTTAATGAGTTGAATAAGGTAATGAGTAAATGAGTTTCACCTTACGATCTCATCACCTTACAACCTCATCACCTCATCACCTCACAATCATGAAAATTTACACTAAAACTGGAGATAAAGGCACTACCGCATTATTCGGAGGCGCTCGTTTACCTAAACATCATATCCGTATTGAAGCTTATGGTACAGTCGATGAATTGAATTCTTTTATTGGTTTGGTCAGAGATCATTTAACCAATGAAACCTTACGGACAGAATTAAAATCAATTCAAGAAGTGTTGTTTACTGTTGGTTCTCACTTAGCTGCGGATCCTTCTAAAGAAAATCTTTGGATACCAGAAATTAAAGCCGCAGAAGTAACCCTATTAGAAAAAGGAATTGATCGCATGGAGGAAAGTCTTGAACCTTTGAAAAATTTTATCTTACCTGGTGGTCACCCCGTTGTTTCTCATTGTCATGTCGTGCGTTGTGTTTGTCGGCGAGCAGAACGGAATGTCGTTGCTTTGGGCGAACTTGAAAAAGTCGAACCTATCTTAAGCCAATATTTAAATCGTTTGTCAGATTACTTTTTTGTCTTGGCTCGGTTTGTTGGAAAGGAATTGGGTGTAGACGAAGTGGTTTGGACAGCAAGGTAGCAGTTTGCAGTTTTACAATAGGCAGTAAGCAGTATCAAATAAATAATTTGCTGAATTGAGTAATCACACTTTTCATACTAAACCCCATGTCCGTTAGGCTAAGGAAAAAGAGCATCGTTCTGTAATTGTCTGTAGTAAAATAATCAATAATGTATGTTCCAAAAGGAGCATCGCACCGACCTCAGCACTAGGGACAAGGCTACGCCCCTTAAATAACTGAATAATCAACATTTTTTACAGACAGACTAGAAGCAAAAGCTCCTCTATTTTAGTTTTCAACGCTTAGCCTGATCGCTATGTACTAAATCCATTAAATTTTGCCAACTGAATTTATTGATCAATTGGATAGAAGAATAATTCTTCCTCAATCACCAAAGCGCATTATTTCATTAGTTCCTTCTATTACGGAATTGCTCTATGACTTAGGTTTGTTTGAAAATATTGTTGGTAGAACCAAATTCTGTGTACATCCTGAAGAAGCATTGCGAATTGTTCCTAAAATAGGCGGTACAAAAAATGTCAATATTGAGCGGGTAATTGCATTGCACCCCGATTTAATCATTGCCAATAAAGAAGAAAATCAACAGGAACAGATTGAGCAATTGAGTCAACAATTCTCCGTTTGGATAAGTGATATTTCCAACTTTTCAGAGGCAATGGAAATGATAAAAACCATAGGAATCATTGTAGAAAAACAAGATGCAGCTAATAAAATCATTACCGATTCCCTTTCCTTATTAAAACAGTTGACGCCTGCAAAAAAACAAAGAGCCGCCTATTTAATTTGGCAAAAACCTTATATGACTATTGGTAAGGATACCTATATTCACGATATGTTGAAACATGCGGGCTATGAGAATGTTTTCGGAGAACAAACCCGTTATCCCTCTTTTACATTAGCCGAACTTAAGGCACGCCAACCTGAAATCATTTTACTTTCCTCTGAGCCATTTCCTTTTAAACAATCACACATTAATGAGCTAAAGCAGTCCTTTCCTGATGTCCCCATTCAATTAGTAGATGGTGAAGCATTCTCTTGGTACGGGACTCGGTTTTTGAAAACATTTTAGTACTTTATTAGATTTTATTCAGCGAAGTGCTAAGAGCTAATGGCGAGAGGGCTGCCTACGAATAATTTCAGAATAAACACTATTCTCTAATGGTATTTCTGTTGAATTATTTCATGTAACATACAGAGCACCTACTCTATCCTACGAAAATTATTTTTGCTAAAATGAGTATATGAGAAAATGAATCAATGTTGCCTCAAACTGAAGCCGAATCTTCTGATTTTGAAACGACTTATCCTTAAATTTCTTCCAAAGCCTATTCGGTCAAAACAATCATATTTATTTAAACTTTATGTTTAGCTATAAATAATCAATCATAAATAATCAATTTTTATAATCAATGTGTATTTTTGCGCTATGGGTAAATTAATAGCTAGATTTATATTATGGTGTGTTGGATGGACAGTCAACATGAACATTCCAAAAGAAGCAAACCGGAGTGTGATGATTGCTGCTCCACATACCACAAATTGGGATGGCATTATGGTTCGAGTAGCTTTTTCTATATTAGGCATTCCTGTAAAAATTGCCATTAAAGATTTTTGGACAAAATTTCCAATGGGACTAATTGTTAAACCAATGGGCGGATTAGGCATTGATCGGAGCAAAAAAGACCCTAATAAACCTCGTAAAAGTCAGATAGAACAAATGGCTGACTTTTTTGGCAAGCATGAGGAAATAGCTTTAGTTATTGCCCCTGAAGGAACACGTGCTTTGCGCAAAGAATGGAAAATGGGCTTTTATCACGTAGCAAAAAAGGCGAACGTCCCCATTACTTTTGGGTATTTAGACTATACTAAAAAAGAAGCGGGTGTTGGCGGCGCAATTTATCCAACTGACGATGTCGCAGTAGACATGAAAAAAATTATGACTTTTTATAAAAATATTGAAGGGAAATATCCTGAGTATTTTTCTTTAGATGAGCGATACGCCTAATAATTGAGTAAAGTATCTTGATTAAAAAAATCCAAAACAATACTATAAACCGTATTTAAAACAACTGTCTAAATCTTTCATAAGATTACAGACAGGTTTTAATGAGGCTTTTGACACGGCAACTGATCCCTTTGGGAATAGTTGCCGTTTGTTTTATTTGCTTTATCCCATAATTTCTTTCAAAATCCGCAAGCCTTCACCTTCTTCAAAGTAATTCATATGGTGGCAACAAGCATCATATTTTAAAGCACCAATTGATTCAGGCACCGCTCGAATATCTTCTACCATTACGGCTATATCATTCGCTTCATCGTTAGCGACATTACCAATTTTCAATAAAATAGCATCCATTAATTTGGTAAAAAAGGCATCATCTAAGCTTTGGTAATCCGTAATGTCTCCTGCTACAACCGTATATTTTGTTTGTACTTTTACTTCGCTATTCACCAATTTATCAATAAAATCTCCTTCCGTACTCATTTGCGCTAAAGTAACCGTTAAAGGTCTAGTACCAATTAAAAATTTATTAAAATAATCTAAAGCAATACCAATTGTTCCTAACCATAGTTTCCCATAATTTAAGCCAATTGTGAGAATAGCCGTTAATTTATCTCTAAAGGCAGGAATATCCCCAAAAACAGAGCCACCGTTTGGTGTACCAAACATAAATAAGTTATCGACTAAGTCATCTCCTTTTCGAATGTATTCAATCATATAACGACTCACTAAACCACCCATTGAATGCGCTAAAATATCAAACGTTTTTCCATCATTAGTACCTAATCCAATTTTCTCTAAGCGTTCATTTAATGCTGCTGCAATATCTTCGATTTTAGTATTTAAATTTTCATAATCGAAGGTAAGAATCAAGTCATATTTTTTGGTATCTTCTAAAAATTCTAAATTTTTAATCATCCCCTTTGTATCTCCTATAATGCCATGAATGACTAGTAAAATCTTATCGGCATTGCGAACATGTGATTTTCTTAATCGAGTTCGTTTCGCTTTACCTTTTTTGTAGTATACCTTTCTTAATTTAAAATAAGCATCATCGTCAAAGCGAGCTAATTTTAATAACCCAAACCAAGCGGCTCTGCCAAGGCTACGACTTTTCTTTGCTCTATTGGTATCTTCATAAGTAGGTAGGTGATTAATCTTTAAATCAACGGATCCATCTGCTAATTTTTCCGACGTTCCCACAGGAATGATAAATTCCCCATCAAAAGTTACGGGTATGATCGTTTCAGCGTCGGTTAAATCTTGCTGGATATTTAGTGCTAATGGATTTTCTTGGAGCGCTTCCTGGTTTTTTATATTACTTAATTCAATAATATTGTTAACTGGGGCAGTAGAACGGCTTTTTTTCCCTAAAGAGACTAATGTTCCTCCATTCTGTGCTAATCTCTGTTGTAATTTACTCCAAGGTTGCCCATGTACACTCCTAGTTGCCTTTTTTGTAGCTACCCCAAAAGAAATATCTGCTTCAAATTTTTCGTGTTGCTCAACTGTTATTTTCTGTTTCGATAAAGCTATCTTTTTGTCTCCAATCTTACTTTCTTCCCATTGTAAATTGACCGTAAAGGTATGTGCAAACCAATACTCTTTCGCTTCTGCGCTTAAGTGTTTATTAAAATCTTCCATCCTCATAACCTTTCTGGAAGCTGGTAATTTCGGCAACAAAAACTTTCGTTCATCAAACCGCTTATTGCTAATAATCACCTTAAAGACATCTGTTACTTGATTTCCGTCTGACCGTTCTATAAAAAAGCCTTTACCCGTATCTAATATTTTCCAGCCCGACTCTTTTTCTAAAATTTGACTTTGAAAATAAGCATTGATGCCAAAATCAGCACTTAAATGTAGTAAGGTTACAAATAAAGGCTCATCGCCAATATTATTTGCTTCAATTTGATACGCAACAGGAATGGATTGGCCATTGCCATCGTCTTTTAAATTTAAGGTAATATTAGTATTGTCGAGCGATTCCCATTTCCCTTTATCATTTCTGATTTTAAAAGCTACTGCTACATCATCTTCTAAGATCGCTTCTTCATTTTTCAAGGTAGCCGTTGTTTCCCATTTAGCAATGTGTTCTAAACCTTCCTTGATTTTCGCTACATTGTCCTGATTAATCGCTTTCGCTGAATTGACTATTTTCCCGCTTTCTTTGGCGGTAATGGTCATCTTATCGGCGGTTAGTGTCAATGTATATTTAGCAGTTGTGGCGTCTTTTCTCAACCGCACAAAAACAGTCGGTGTTTTTTTAAAATGTTCATTAAATGCCGCAATCGAATCGGCGGATCCTTGCAAGTTAACAGTTAAAGCAGAAGGAAAATTTTGAATTTCGCCCCAATATTTTTCGCCTACTTCTAATTCCTGAGTTCCCCCCAAGATAGTTGTCCCTAAATTAACCTTCTCCACTTTTACTTGCTCCATAAATCTAACCGTTGGCCCTTGTCCTTTATAGACTCCAATAGTAATTTTTTCTGCCTTGTCTGGATGTGACGGCAAGCCATAAATGGCACCATAAGCCATCGTCCATTTGCCCTCTTTAAACTCGATTAAATGTCGGGTATTTGGTTGGGTATTCTTTCTTAAGAAAACGGCATTGGGGTTAAAGCCCTCCCAGGCATTTAAAGTAGGTTGTTGCTCTCCATCAGAATCTGCCAATACTTCCGCTCTGACCGATTCAAAAAGATGACTATAACTAATGTCTTGATTTTCTGTTAACTCCTTTAATAAAGTAGTGGTGAACAAACCGCTTTGATCAAAAGTCTCCAAGGATTCTTCTCCTCTATCACAACCCGACAATAATAAATGGCGAGCATTAGGAATGCTAAGTTCTCCTGTAGTATTTAACATTTCCTCATAAGGATTGTCCTTTTTTAACAAATAACTATTTAGGGCTCTTTCCCCCTTTCGTCCTCTATAAAAACGCGTTTTTAAGGGTGGTTTTACCACATCTCTAGTAATTGACCCCGAATGACACGAATCCGCAATGACCACAATATCTACTTCTGGATTAATCCGAGATAACAAGACCGCTATTTCCTTATCTGCTAAATCATAATGGCCTTCCAACCGACTATCGTAACAAACAAACGTTTCGTCTTGCTCTTTTCCATCAAATTGCTTGAAAATTTCCGAAGATTCATTGAAAGAACCATGACCTGCATAATATAATAATACCGTATCTCCAGGTTCTGCCTTATTGATTAATTGACTTTGAAAAGCTTTGATGATATTTTCCCGAGTCGCTTTCTCATTCAATAATTTTTTAATCCCTCTACTCGGTATTAAATCTTTGTAATGTTTCCTCAAAAAACTGTTCATCGCTTTGACGTCATTCACACAACCATCGAGTGGGGTTACGCCAGACTTTGGATGGTATTCGTTGATGCCGATTAGCAAGGCATAAAGTGCGGGTTTGGTAATTGCTGCCATAATATGCGTTTTTTAAGGTTTTGGTCGTTACTAATTTAAGGATTTAGTCGCTTTTCCCAAAGATAAACACATTTTTAAGTTTTGATTGCTGTTCTCAAAAATATTATCTACATCTATTTATTTTTGTCGCCAATTCACCTCAGATTAATTCATCAATTATCAAAAATAAGCAATCATGAAAATGCCACCAGAGTACCTTATGCCTCTATTACAAAATATCGAACAAGTTGTAACCGATCTACATAAAGAATTTCTGCAACTCAAAGATGTGGATGTAGAATGGGCGTATGAACAATTAATGAAATTTTATAAAACCAAAGTTAGTGGTAAAGCCGCCGAAGAACCCGAATCTTCTTTGCAAAGACGACAAGATTTAATGGATGAAATTTTAAATCTCATTGATGCTAGAGAAGCCATCGACGCTGATATTAACTATATCAAAAATCCAGCTTTTCGGCATGGAGAACATACCATTCGTTCTTTGGAATTATTATATACTTTAGCTTTTAAACAACTAAAAAACTCCGCTAGATTCTGGCGGAAAGAAAACGGATCAAAAGGGTATTTAAAATATATTGCAAAATTTACACAGTAAGCTTAAAACCTCCTAGATAAATGCCTTTTCTAACAGATTAGCGTAATAAAAGTACAAGTCAGCCCTATAATTTTGAATTATTAACGAATATTTCTCATCTTAGAGATTAATTAATATTAACGAAAAATCTGTCACATAATATTCTCATGCAAAATACACATTTCGACGTCTTGATTATTGGTGCTGGTATCTCTGGAATTAGTGCTGCTTATTACTTGCAAACAGAATGCCCAACCAAAAGTTATGCTATTTTAGAAGGTAGACACACCTTGGGTGGGACTTGGGATTTGTTTAAATATCCTGGCATTCGATCAGACTCGGATATGTATACCTTGGGTTTTGCCTTCAAACCTTGGACGAATCCAAAAGCCATTGCGGATGGGCCTGCTATCATGGACTATTTAAATGAAACGGTCGATGAATTTGGCATCAGACAGCATATTCAATATCATAAAATGGTGCTCAATGCGTCTTGGTCTTCAGAAACGGCACTTTGGACTTTAGAAATAAATGACAAGGCGAATCAACAGTCCTTGACCTATACTTGTAATTTCCTTTCCATGTGTTCTGGTTATTATAATTATGACGAAGGATATACACCGAATTTTGAAGGCATTGACCAATTTCAAGGAAAAGTCCTTCACCCACAAAAATGGCCAGAAGACTTAAATTACGATAATCAAAAAATAGTCGTGATTGGTAGTGGCGCAACTGCTGTAACTTTAGTTCCTGAGTTGGCTAAAAAAGCAGCACATGTCACTATGTTGCAACGCTCTCCTACTTTTGTGGTCTCTGCACCAGATGTTGATAAACTAGCCGTTTTCACTAATAAAGTTTTCCCTTCTAAAATGGCTTATGCGATGAATCGCTGGCGTAAAATTCTGATGGGTCGGCTTTCTTTTTGGGCTGCTCGAAAGTACCCAAAAACCATGAAAAAATTATTGATTGGTGGCGTTCAAAAAGAATTAGGGGAAGATTATGATGTAAAAAAACACTTTACACCTAGCTATAACCCATGGGACCAAAGAATTTGCTTAGTGCCTAATGGCGATATGTTTGAGAGTATCAAGGCAAATAAGTCCTCCGTCGTCACCAATCATATTGACACTTTTACAGCCAATGGTATTCAGTTAAAATCTGGAGAAACCTTAGAAGCTAATATTATCGTAACGGCTACTGGTTTAAATTTAAAATTAATGGGTGGTATTAACTTCACCGTAGATGGTCAGCCAATTGATTTATCCAAAACTATTTCTTACCGAGCCATGATGTTTAGCAACATCCCTAATTTGGTTTTGGCTTTTGGCTATACCAATGCTTCTTGGACATTGAAATGTGATTTATCCAACCAATATGTTTGTCGATTACTCAATTACATGGACGAAAAGGGCTATCGAAAATGTATGCCTGTACAAAATGACCCTAGTTTAGAATTGGAAGATTGGTTAGATTTTAGTTCGGGCTATATTCGTCGAGTTATTCATACTTTACCCAAACAAGGCATTAAAAAACCTTGGCGTTTAGATCAAAATTATATGGTTGATCGAAAATTAATCGGTAAGGCGGATATAAATGATGGGGTTTTGACCTTTTCTAAACCAGAGAAAGTAGTGAAGCAAGAAGCCGTGGCAGTAGGCAGTTAGCAGTATTACAGTTGGCAGTTGGCAGCACCAAACAAGTACTCAAAACATGAAAAACCAAACCAATCTCCCTTCAGGAAGGCTTCTATCGTTGGACGCTTATAGAGGTCTAACGATGTTTCTATTAATGGCAGAAGCTGCTTTTGTCTATCAAGCTTTAACCGATTATTTCCCAGCCGATAGTATGGGCGGACATCTCATCCACCAATTTCACCATCATCCTTGGAATGGTTTACGGTTTTGGGATTTAATTCAGCCTTTTTTCATGTTTATTGTAGGGGTGGCAATGCCTTTTTCTTTAAAAAGTCGGCTCAATAAAGGAGCTGATTGGAATACCGTTTTTAAACATATTCTTCGTCGTTGTTTCCTACTATTCTTATTTGGTACAGGTTTACATTGTGTCTATAGTGGCAAAATCGTTTGGGAATTATGGAATGTGTTAACCCAATTATCTTTTACCATTCTAGTCGCTTTTCTCTTAATGCGGTTTTCTTGGACAACACAATTAAGTGCTTCCCTCCTTTTTTTAATACTTACCGAAATTTTATATCGCAGTTACGATCCTGCAGCGCCATTTGTCAAAGACCAAAATTTTGGGTCTTGGATGGATCTATTATTAATGGGCAAAATCAATGGCGGTGGTGGTTGGGTAACCATCAATTGTTTGCCCACAGCGGCACATACGATTTGGGGCGTGATGGCTGGTCAGCTTTTATTAAAAGACAATGCACCACATGAAAAAATAAAAGCTTTTCTAATAGCTGGTTTCATCGGATTAATCATTGGCTATGGGCTGGATTGGCTGCAAATTACGCCTATTATTAAACGTATCTCCACTTCTGCTTTTGTTTTTGCTTCAGGAGGATGGGCATTACTGGCACTTGCTTTTTTCTATTGGTTGGTGGATATTAAAGGAGTTAAAAGTTGGACGACCTTTTTTATGATTGTAGGGGCTAATTCTATTTTTATTTACCTTTTTGCAGAAACGATTGGGGTACAATGGTTGCGAAATTTTGGCAGTATTTGGGCGACTGGCGTCTTGCAACCTCTAGGTTTTAGTGCGCCTTTGATTGCTGTTTTTAATGGTTTTTTAGTACTAGGTTTGATGTGGTATCTCTGCTATTTTTTGTATAAACATCGTATCTTTATAAAGATTTAATTTTTAAAGAAACGACTAGATCTAAACGATGCCTGCCTATCAACAGGTAGAAATGGTGAATTCGTCCCTAATTTCACCCGATATGAAAAATCACTTCCAACTGACAAAATTGTCTCGTAGGGCGCTTTTAAAGTGGTCAATGGCAACTAGCACTAGTACTTTATTGCCCAATCTATTTGACAACTCAGATATGGTAGTACCTCTCCAAAAAATAAATACTCGCCCCATTCCTTCTACAGGTGAACAATTGCCGATCGTTGGTATTGGTACTTGGCAGACTTTTGATGTAGGTAATAATCTGGCTCAGCGAACTGAATTGAAAAAAGTTTTACAAGCCTTTATTAAACTAGGAGGACAAGTTATGGATTCTTCTCCGATGTATGGCACTTCAGAAAAAGTGGTGGGGGATTTAGCCGCCAACTTAGGCATTCTAGATCAGTTATTTATGGCGACCAAAGTTTGGACAAGTGGCAAATCTGCTGGTATTGCCCAAATGCAAGATTCCATGCAAAAAATGCGTCGGCAACCGATGGATTTAATGCAGGTGCATAATTTATTGGATTTTAAAACGCATATTCAAACTTTGCAAAAATGGAAAGCAGAAGGAAAAACTCGATATATCGGCATTACCCATTATCTCGATAATCGACATAATGAAATGGCGGAACTCATTAAAAAATATCCGTTAGATTTTATTCAAATTAACTATTCTATTCAATCTAGGCATGCAGAAAAACGCTTATTTCCAACCGCAAAAGATAAAGGGGTGGCGGTCTTAGTCAATCGCCCCTATGAAGGTGGTCAATTGTTTAGCAAAACAAAAAATGTGACACTCCCCTCTTGGGCTAAAGAGTATGACATTAATAGCTGGGGACAATACTTTTTAAAGTTTATTTTGTCTCATCCTGCTATTACTTGTGTCATCCCAGGTACTTCTAAACTAACCCATTTACAAGATAACATGGGGGCTGGATTAGGAAATCTACCAGATGAAAAAGGGCGAGAAAAGTTAGCTACTTTTTTAAAGAATTTATAAACCATTTTTGCATGAACGAAGTAGATTTATTTATCCTAGAAAAAGAAGGAGATCAACAAGCAGTCCTACAATTTTTGAATGATTTGATGATGTCTAACCCAGAAATTATTCAAAAAATTCGTTATAAAGTACCTTTTTATTATCGTAAAAGTTGGATTTGTTATTTGAATCCGAATAAAAAAACAGGTGCGGTAGAAATGGTTTTTCTAAGAGGGAATGAATTATCTAATGAACAAGGTTTATTAGAAGCAAAAGGTCGAAAACAGGTTCGAGGTGTTACTTTTTCTACAATCACAGATATTCCTATAGATACTTTGATAGAGGTGATTCAAGAAGCTATTTGGTTGGATGATACGGTGCCTTATGCTTCAAAACGAACGACAAAAAAATAATGTCAATGAGTAAGGAAAAGTTTGAAGAACTTATTATTAAATTTACAAAAATAGACAATGTTACAAGAGGTAAAATGAAGTCTGATTCTTCTATTGAATATAAAAATGAAACATTTACATTTCTTCATGGAAGAAATATAGTTTTAAACCTGGGAAGGAGTTTTGACGGTACCCCCTATGGTATAGATACATGGTACTATCCTGATTATAAAATTCCATCAAAAGAAAATTGGGTACTAATACGAGATTTCTATTTAGAAAAATGGGAAATATTGATAATGTTAGCTTTAGAAAAAACAAAGAAAGATTAGACTATCACCTCCAATCGATACCCTACCCCATGCACCGTCTTAATAATCAAAGAACCATCCGCCTTCAGTATTTTCCGCAAACGAGAAACAAACACATCTAAACTACGTCCAACAATCACGCCTTCGTCCGCCCAAACCTTTTCCAACAACTGCTCTCGGTCTAATAATTGTCCGACATGGCTGACAAAATAATGTAGCAATTTAGTTTCTCGAAAAGTAAGCGTAACTGGATGTTTATGAATGTAAATTAATTGGTTTGCTACATCCAATTGGCTATTTCCTATGGAGATTAATTGATTATTAGAGACATTCAGAATAGGTTCTCTTTTAGTAGTTTTATCAATTGAAGCTACCTTCTTGTGCCTAAAAAAATAATAAAGCCCTATTCCTAAAAAACTAGCCATTAGTAATCCATACATCCAATTAAAACTAGTCGCTATAACTTGCTGTCGATTCGGAAAGGTCACAAAAATATGGTTACAATTGGCATATTGATGTCTACCAATACAAGGCACTCTCCCTTTTTGAAATTGTCTTACATCGTAACCTAAAATTAGGGTGTCTGTACCACAATCTTTAATTGCTACAAAATAGGATTCTTTACCCATTCCCAAATCGGTCAAGGCAACATGCAGTAGAAATGGTAAAGTATCGTAATTAAACGATTGAACGATGGGTAATAAAAAAGTCTGGCTATTGTGCTGTTGTACAGGTGAAATACTAGTTGTATCATTTCCAGCCGATAGCAACAACTGATGCCCAACTTGTCTTAGCGCTAAATTGGTCTGCTCCGTTAAGTATTTCGGATTCCCAATAGTCTTAATTTGGGAAACGGGTTGCTCGTTCTTAGCAGCCAATCCAATAGTCAACCATAATAAAAATAGCGTCCACTTTATCTTCATGGGTTAAAAATAAAGGCATTTCTTTTTAAATACAGGTATTTTTGTCCTAAATAAGCACTTTTACATTTCGTTTACATCCTTTTACAGGCTGTTCAACTTTGAGCAATTGATTTACTTGACCTTTGGAGCGTTGATTTAATTCATTCACTATTCAGTTATTTGTTGCTATTTGGCCAAAGGCAACAGACGAACAGCAAAGGGAGAATACTGCCTTTAGTATGATTTTTAGAATTAATTAAACCAAAATTAAGATCATTTTTATTGGTTTCAACCATTTGTCTTTCGCCCTTTGCCAAGTAGTTACAATTATTCAAAATTATTTTTATGAACAAGTTATTATTTTTAATTGCTTTATGTTTTGCTACCACTACCCTATTTGGTCAGACTGCCTTTAATGACTGTGCCGCTATTTGTTTGGACAAAGTCGCATTGGTCAACGATTATTCCCCTAGAGGTGCTTGCGAAATTGAGCTAACTGCCAAGGGAATCTTAACGGCTTATACGGTTGAACTTTCTGAAACTGCCATTACCCCTAAAAAGCATATCGAATTTAAAATTGCCATTGAAGATGCTGCTACTAAAACCTTATGGTTATTTTCGGAAAAAACTTACAAGAAAATTCCAGTAGAAGAAGTATTGGCTAAATGTAAAAAAGGAGATGTCATTCGGTTATTAACGATTGATAATACTTATGCTTTGCCACATAATGAGATTTTGGTGAAGTAAAGCAGTTGGCGGTTACCAGTTGCAAGTTTTGACGTACTAAACTGGCAACTGGTAACTCAGGCTGACCGCAAATAACTTGTAACAGCCAAATTCATTTGGCTAGTTCTACGTAAAGTGCTGATTTTCAAACAGCCACACAAATTGGCGGTTACGAATTCACATTTACGGTCAGCCTGAACTGGCAACTGGTAACTAAAAATCGATAATTTTTCCTTATTTTGAGCATTTATTTCACTAACCATTTATCATTCCTTCCATGCTCAAAAAAATACCTTTACTCCTCGGTATCATAATTGGCTTAGTTGCCCTGTATTTTTATCTAGCTGTTTACCCAATGTTTCCAATAGGAACAGGATATGCTGCCAAAAAAATGTGCAGTTGTCATTTTATCGCTGGTCGTACGCAAGCAAGTATTCAAAAAGATGACTTGGCGATGTCGCCTTTAAATTTAACGAGTACGGTTATAGATAAAACCGCTAAAACAGCTACTGCTTCCATTTTTGGTTTAGGTACAAAAACGGCAGTTTATCGGGAAAATTTGGGTTGTATTTTACTGGATGGCAAAGATGATTATAATGTACAGTTGAAGTTGCCAAAAGTTAGACGAAATATGGTTGCGGAGTGGCCAATAGGAGAAACGGTCAGTCAACGAAAAATGGCTAGCGTCGATTATGCTGCTTTAGACCAAGCGATCAATAGCGTTTTTGATCCTTCTTTGAATATGGATAGTATCAAGACAAGAGCAGTCGTAGTGATTCATAAAGACAGCTTGATTGCGGAAAAGTATGCCAATGGATTTGATAAAGATACAGAGATTTTGGGCTGGTCGATGAATAAGAGTATTACGAGTACCTTAATCGGTATTTTAGTCAAAGCAGGCAAAATGAAATTAACGGACGATCATCTTTACGAAGAATGGACAGATGAGCGTAGTAAAATTACTATTAATGATTTGCTACAAATGCAAAGTGGATTGGCTTTTGAGGAAAACTATGCGGAGGTATCTGATGTCACCAAGATGTTATTTATGAATGAAGATATAGTGAAAGAAGTAGCCGCTAATCCATTAGCACATCCCATTGGCACAAAATGGTATTACTCTAGTGGTACGACCAATTTAGTAGCAGGATTGATTAAAAAACAATTTGATAACCCGCAAGATTATCTAAAATTTCCACACGAACAATTATTTAGAAAAATTGGGATGCATTCGATGGTTTTAGAAACGGACGAATCTGGTAATTATATTGGTTCTTCTTATGGATATGCCACACCAAGAGACTGGGCAAAATTGGGACTGCTTTATTTAAATGAAGGAAATTGGTACGGCGAACAAATAATTGATACTTCTTGGGTTAATTTTACTCGCCAACCTGCCGAACATAGCGGAGGTATTTATGGTGGTCATTTTTGGCATAATCACGACCATGCAGCGTATAAAGATGTACCCGCCGATATTTATTCTTGCAATGGTTTTGAAGGACAATATGTCTATATCATTCCTTCCAAGGATTTAGTCATTGTTCGCATGGGCTTAAATCAAGGTCAAGAATATGATGCTAATCGTTTTTTAAGTAATATCATTAAGGCGGTTAAAAATGGCTAATAAATACGATCCTTCCATCCAATACATACGCTCAATAATATTCCCTACATCAGAAACACTTTGCAAGCGTTATGTTAAGCCTGTGTAACTTTTTCCCTAAAAACGAACTAAAAGATAGAATATATCGTTAATATAATGTATATTGTAAACAAATAGTATTGGTTTAAAAATAGAAAAATCCATTAAATCAATACTTTATGGCAAATATTACTAAAAATATGCCGTTTCTAACCTACTATTACCAACCTAGTGCAATCTCATATAATTCTACAATTAGTAGGATTATACTAATTATTTTACATCCAATTACTGATTACCAAAAAAAATGAGATTTTTTTAATCTCTTAATAATATAGTGTTTCATAGTGTGTAGAGGGCATGTAGTATTTCGATACTACTGCCCTCTTTTAATTTAGAAGATGAACAACCGATTCCGCAGGATGAAATCTTCGGTTTCAAGGGAGTGGACCTCAAAGCGGACGGGAAGCAAGATTATGCTGGATTAAGAGGATATACATAAGTTCTATTAATTGGTTGTGGAAAATTCAAATGTCTATATTGTCTTATGGTTTCAAGATAGAACAATATAGCAGTCCGCCAGACTGGAACGGACTAGTTTAACACAACTTAGATTACTTTTCTGCTGCTAATTCGGAACTTTTGCGCCGATAAAAACATTCTCACTAAATGAAAAAAAATACAGTTGTTGCCCTATCTGAAAATGCTACACATGCCACGACGATAAAAGCTTTACAATTCATGTTGATTAGCGTCATCGCTTTTACCATCATGAATACTTTTGTCAAATACTTACAGCATTTACCCGCATTTGAATTGGTCTTTTTTCGTTCTATTGGTTCTTCCGCTATTTGTTTCTTTTTATTAATCAAAAATGGTATTCCTATTTTGGGCAATCAACGTCGATTATTAGCCACCAGAGGTTTAGTTGGGGTAATGGCAATGTTTTTGTTTTTTGCAGTTATCAAATTAATTCCTTTTGGTTCTGCGGTTTCGCTCCGCTATGTCTCTCCTATCTTTGCTGGTATTCTGGCTATTTTTATACTAAAAGAAAAAATTAGCCCTTTACAATGGGCTTGCTTCCTTATTGCTTTTATTGGCGTATTGCTCATTAAAGGAGTAGATACGCGTGTAAGCTTCATAGGATTGAGCTTAATCCTATTGTCTGCTCTTTTTAGCGGTATGGTCTATATTATTATTCGCAAAATTGGTCAACAAGATCACCCTTTAGTAGTCGTTAACTATTTCATGTTTACGGCCACTTGCGTAGGTGGCTTATGCGCTATTTTTAATTGGCAATCTCCTGTCGGCATAGAATGGCTTATTCTATTAAGTATGGGCTTTTTCGGCTTCTTTGGTCAATTTTTTATGACCAAAGCCTATCAAATGGCATCCATTGGTACAGTTGCACCCATGAAATATTTAGAGGCTGTCTTTGCTTTATTAGTTGGTTGGATTTGGTTTGGAGAAGGTTATACCATCTTAGGTTTAATAGGCATTGGATTAATCATTTTTGGTATGCTTCTAAATGTCTATGTAAAACCCAAAAGTTAACTCAACTAAATATAAGTCGTCGAACAAAAATAAGTTTACAACAATTAATTTGTTGCGAATTAAATTCAATCAAATACCTAATAGTTCTAGTTGAATGACCTAGTATAATTCATCTTCATTCAACTTTAGATTCAAAGTTCTACCTTTTCAACCCCTAATTCGCAACTATTTAATAAGTATCGACTAACCCTGTATATTAAGTACTTACTACCTATTTTAAACCCCTCCTCCTCAAACCCTAAGCCCTAAGCCAAATAAACACACTTTTTGTTTTAATTTAATTATTTTTTTCAAAAATTTGTTTTAATAAAAATATTTGTTTATATTTGTTGTGTAATTAAAACACAATACAATGGAATTACAGATTTTAATAAGCAAAAAAGGAACAAAAGTTGTAACGGCAAGCAACCTGTATGGTGCACTAGAATTACCAGAACAACATTATAGCACTATATTATTAAAGTGGATTGATGACTTTTATGAATTCACAGATGGTATTCGCAAACCTGTTCGATTGCAAGATTATGCCAAACGAAAGATTGCCAATAATCCCATCTTAAAGGATTATTACTTATCTCTAGAAATGGCTAAAAAGATTGTATTACGATCTAAAAGTAAACTTAAAAGAAAATTTGCAAAGCAATTACATGCTTTACAACATAGGGAAGAAGCAGTAGAAATACTGACACAGGAACAAATTGAAACCGTGCTGGAAGTCGCTAAAACGATGACTAGAATGTCTTGTCAGGAATCGGCAGAGCGCAAACATCAAGAAATCTACACATCTCGAAATGGAGGTAGCGGTGCTAATTGGTGGAAATATCGCGCTCATCTCCTCGGTTACTCTGCTGATTACCTGCGCAAGCAAATGGAAGCGCAGAACAAGAAATATAAAGGTAAAACGCAACGACAGATGCTACTGCACCTAAATAATAAGCCCGAAATGATTCGGACAGCTGTTATTGACTTATTCATGGCTAGTGGAAAAAATGAGCAGCATGCCATCAAGTTAGGCGATATGGCACGATTATTTGCTAAAGAACTTGAATTGGATGTGTATGATGATAAAGATAGTGGCAACTTATTTGCTTCTAGTGTCAATACTGCTTTGTTAAGTAAAATGACGAATTATCGACATGCTGCAGCTTTATAGATGTGAGAATAGAGATACTGGAAACTGTATCAAAAGACCCGTTTTGAAAAAACTCATCATTAAAAATTCTGATTTCTCAAATTGCACAAAATTTTTCCCCCTTTGGATACGACTTTTGCACTAAAATCAGTCCTTTTCGGACTAAAAGTTCCTTGACAAATTTGGATAACCTATTAACATAGTAGTTTTTTAGGCTGTTTAATAAACAAACGGCTTATGATACTCCTAACAGACTTTCCAAGCATCGTAAAAAAGTATGTTCCATCGTTTGAAAGATGCTTTAGCCCAACAGGCTATGAGTATTTTCAAAAAGCTATTTCAGGTTTTATAGTGAGTGAGAACAAGACCATAGAAGCGATTAATTGCTTGTATCTATTGTCTCCTCGCAATCAAAGTAGTTTTAACAATTTTTTCAATCGACAAAACTTTAATCTAAATCAAATCAACCAAGTTCTCCTTTCGATGCTTCAAAAAAACGAAGGCACTAAGTTTAAAGGGGTTGGTCGGGAAACAGATTTAGTTATCCAAAAATGTCAAACAACTTTTGGGCAATAAGCCCCTTTTTTAGCAAAATATAGCATTTTTAGCTATTTCGAAGCGAATATTTCACTCTTTTTTGCGGTGCAAAAGTCGTATCCAATGGGGGAGAAAGCTCGTACAAACCTTAAAAAACCTTAAAAAAAAGATATTAAATTATTTCTCTTAACGCCCCTAATTTAAGGTTTTGAATCCAAGTTAAAGCTGAAATTGATTTTCCCTTACACCTCGAATCCTTTCCGATAAGTCCGCCCCACAAATTGGTTCGCTTCTTCTAAATTCGTAATTCGTGTATTTTCTCCATCCCAAAGCAATTTCTTACGCGCAAAAAATTCCATTTGTCCTTTGCTATTTTCTTTTCGGAGCATATAACTTCTAATCGCCAAATTCCCCATTAAAACCGTTTCCGTCATTGGCCCTGCATAATCAAAAGAAGAGGTTAATCCTTGATGTTCGGTGCTGCCAAATCCTGCTTTACAAGCATCTACCCATTTGCGTTGGTGACCATATTCTGGTTCTGCCATTTTCTCCGTTTCAGGACCAAAGATGGTTTTTCCATTATTGAGGTATAATTTTGGCATCAAAGGCGAACTATCGTTAATATTCGTAGAAATAATACCTTTTGACCCGATAATTAAGACCCCATTTTTACTGTCTTTACCGCCAATGTCATTATTAGCGGGAATAATAGCTGGATGGGCTGGTCGAATGCCACCATCACTCCAAGTCATTTCTATCGGCGATCTAGTCTTTTTAGTTTTATCAAAATTGAGGGTAATAAAGGAAGACGCTGGACAACCCTCTGGGTGGTAATCTGGATTCCACATTTTGGTATAAACAGATCCTACACTACATTCCGCAGAAGTCGGATATTTCAGTCCTAAAGTTCTAAAAGGAATATCAATTAAATGACAACCCACATCACCTAAAGCACCTGTTCCATAATTCCACCACCCTCTCCAATTAAAGGGATGCAATTTGGGCGTAAAAGGCATAGAAGGTGCTGGCCCTAGCCATAAATCCCAGTACAAATCTTTCGGTTTCTGACTGGCGTCTGATGGCTGCATCGCTCCACCTTGTGGCCAAACGGGTCGATTAGTCCAAACTTGTACTTTAGATATTTTACCAATCATGCGTTTATCCACCCAGTTCTGTACCATTTTCAATAATGGATTCGAACCGCCTTGATTGCCCATTTGGGTGACCACTTGCTTTTCTCTGGCCAGTTCTGTTAAAATTCGAGCTTCCCGGATATTATGCGTCATCGGTTTTTGCACATAGACATGTACTCCCCTTTCCATTGCATATTTAGCCGCAGGGCCATGCACATGATCAGGAGTTGAAATCGTAACCGCATCAATTTTTTCTTTATCCAACATCTCCCGATAGTCATTATACAAAGTCGCCTTTGGAAAATTTTTGATAGACCGCTTAGCAGATCCAGAAAAATCTACATCACATAAAGCCACCACATTCTCTCTGCCATTCACCGAAGCATTTTTAATGTCACTACTCCCTTTTCCACCTGCACCGATAGCCGCTAAATTTAAGCGGTCACTTGGAGGTGTATAGCCTACCCCGCCTAGTACATGTCTGGGTACAATAAAAATAGACGAAGCTACTGCCGCATTTTTAATAAAGGAACGACGAGAAGTAGTTAGCGGGTCAATTTTTCGTTTTTTAGTCATATTAAAATGATTTTATAGTTAGATTTCTTAAAACTGTCTTTTAGCTAGTAGCTAAGGTAATCATCTATCTTGTCGGATAAAAATAAAGAAGGATCTTTTTTTGCATCTTCAATTTTTATAACTTTTTTGCTTTACAAATTATTTTTAATTATTAATTTGATTACATTTGTGATAAATATTCGCAAATTATACTAGAAACGGGATAAATTTGTGAATTTGTAAAAAAGAAAAGGTAAGCTATCTTTAAGTGACGAAACTAAAAAAGATATGCTTACCCTCAACATCAGCAAAACTGACATTGAGCAACTAAGATACGAAAGATATTCTTATCCATGTATGCTCGTACAAAAACGCTTAACAGCTATTTTAATAAAGGCTACTACAACATATAGTCATAAAGAAATAGCTCAACTATCTGATATTAGCTTGAATAGTGTAACCAATTATATCCACTTATGGAATAAAGAAGGTTATGAAGGTATCCTAAAAGTAGGATATGGCACCAATAAAAGTGAATTGGAAGCTCATAATGAAAGTTTATTGACCTATTTTGAAAAGCATCCACCCCATACAGCTAATGAAGCTGTTTACCGAATAAAAGAGCTGACGGGCTTAAATAGAAGCCCTACTCAAGTTCGAGAGTGGATGAAGCGACATGAATTAAAATATCGAAAAACAGGTCAAATTCCTTCAAAAGCAAATCCTGAAAAGCAAGCTGATTTTGTTGAAAATACGCTTAATCCTTTGATTAATCAGGCAAAATTGGGTCAAATTCATTTATTATTTATGGATGCTGCCCATATAGTCATGGGGGTATTTTTATGCTTTTTATGGTCAGTCAAAAGGGTATTTATTAAAAGTTCTTCTGGACGAAAACGACATAATGTACTTGGTGCAGTCAATGCCGTTAATCAACAAATACACTTTTTTACCAACCAGACTTATATCAATGCCAATTCTATAGTAGAGTTTTTGCATCAACTTAGAATCTATTATTTTGATATGAAGCCGATCTTTATTGTTCTAGACAATGCTCGCTATCAGAAATGCGATTTGGTTAGATATATAGCATGGCAACTCAATATACATTTGGTGTATTTACCTTCTTATTCACCAAACCTCAATATCATTGAGCGATTGTGGAAATGGTTAAAGAAAAAATGTCTGTATGCTAAGTACTACGAAGACTTTAATCAATTTCAACAAACCATTAATCAGACATTGAAAAAGGCAAACTCCGAATTTCAATCTGAACTAGAATCTTTGTTAAATCTCAAATTTCAGACTTTTTGATTTCACAAATTTATCCCGTTCGCAGTATATGACTAATACTTCCATTTATATTTCTATTAAAAGATTAGGCAAACGCCAACCAATCATAGAAAAACAAGCATTTCCACTAACGCAATCATTTTTAGAGAACCCTACTTTACAAAATTTCATCCAATTAGTCGTTACAAAAGAAGTAAGTAGGTATAATGAAAAAATCACTAATCAAAGTCTCATACCCTATTTAGATAAAATCACTTTATCCAAAATGGCAGCACATGGGAAAGTCGATTTTAATACCACTTATCATACCGAACCTGCGATTATCACAGAAGCCATTAACACCGCCTTGCAAGCCTTTGAAGATGGGCTTTTTATGGTCTTAATTGATGGTGCCAACTGTAGGCAGTTAAAGCAAAAAATTCAATTGAGAGAACATTCTGAAGTCGTTTTTCTAAGGCTCGTTGCCTTGGCAGGAGGATATTTTTAATACCAGTTATCGGTTATCAGTTGGCCTATATCAGTTTGTCGATGAAACGGACAACCGACAACTGATAACTGACAACCGACCACACTTAAAACCCACAAAATGATTAAAAGAGAAATCGCCCAAGACTTTTTACAAAAAAAAGAACAAAAAGACATTCAAAAAAAGCGACTTGCTAAAGTGATGCAACTCGAAGGAAAGGCATAACTTTTAGGTCGGCTCATCTTAAATGATGTCGAAGCAGTTAAGGATAAACAAGGGTATTCTTGGCATCAATTAGAATGGCTAGAACCGCAGGTTATACTGAAAACAACCGCTTTCTACCAAAGACGAAATCGTTATTGCGCATTGTACGGACTTGCAATCGGGTAGTTGGTCTGCTTTTCAACGAGGTTGTTTTACCCACAAGAAGGTACAACCCTTCAAACAAATCTTCCGAGAATTATATTTACCTACACCCGATGAATTACAAGAGAAAACCATTTCTCGACGTTATGCAGGACATCAAGTACAACCCAAAAAGACCGTTGCTTTATTAAAAACTAGAGGTTGGACAGTAGATAGGGAAATGGGTTTGCAAAAAGTGTATCATGACAATAATCTGATTGTTCGTTTGTATGCAATGGCTGATTGGTTTACGCCTTCAGATGTAGAAGTACCAACTTTGGAAATCCTTACTTTTGAGTATCGAAATTCTTATAAAAGAGCGCCGTTTGCTACGATTCCTCCCCATTCATTTAGCGAAGTGATGCGAGGTGTAGATTTGGTGGTAAGTGTTGCCCACGTTGGTGGTGTTGACCCCGAAGCGAGTCATTCTACGATTGAAATGCGGAAAGTATTGGTCGAAGAAACGGCTAACTTATTAAGCCTCTCTAATATAAAAACCAATCGCAATCACCTCTTAATCAAAGGCCAATTAGGGGATTATTCCATTCATTTAGGAAGTAGTGTCATTCATCGATAACCAGGTGGTGATTTATCCATCATTCCAGTTCATAGTCAACATCGAGGTCGGTTATTTTTACCTTTTATGGATGATGACCCGAAGTCTGCGGAGATTTTATCTAAGGTGTTATTATTAGCCGAAGACCAGCGAATTCAAGATCCTACGATATTGCAGCAGTTGATTAGGTAATTCAATTAGATTTTAGAAGTCAAAAAGCGTACGACTCAGGAGAATCATGTTACTGTTGGGATAGAAGAGTAACACGACTCTTCTGAATTGTACACTATTTTTAAAATCACACAATTTTCTCTTAATGTCATAAAAATTCCTCCAATCTGTCAAAAAAGTCCAGAAATCATTTAAAAAGTCCAGATTTTTGTCAAAAAAGTCCAGATTTGATCCCAAAATCACCTCTATCTTGTGCTTAATTTTAAACCTCAAATCAATTTTATCATGAGAAAATCAATTAAGCACTTATTAATGAGCAGTTTATTCATGCTCTTTTTATTACCTTTAATGCAAGGGCAAAATGCTACTATGGTACAATATCATCATGTAGACGCCGAAAATCGAGCAGAGTTTATTCATCGAGAAACCACCTATTGGGCAGAAATTGCCAAAGCAGCCATCAAAGAAGGAAAAATGGGGAATTGGCAACTTTGGGAAAAAGTAGGTGGCTGGAATATAGACAATAGCCCTAATTTTATTTTTGTGAATGGATTTGCGAAAGTAGAAGATATGAATAATTTAAACGATGTTTGGAATCCTATCAAAGTTTTTCCAAATGGGAGAATGAAAGATATGGGGACTAGAGGATTGAGTACACTTAAGCATCAATTGGTATTTACAGGCAATGCTTTTGCTGGGTCAAATGAAGTAGCTCCGTTTATTAGAGTTAATTACTCGAAGGCCTCTGATTTGAATAAATATTTAGAATTGGAAAAGACCATGTGGCAGCCTTTTATCAAAGGACAAATGGAATCTGGCAATACTTCCCAAGTATCTTGGTTCTCAGCAGTAAAGATAATGCCATTTGGTGAGGACTTTCCTTTTAATGCCGTATCTGTAGATGCTTTCAATAAATTAAGTGAGGCCATTATGCCTAGGACTAGTTATAAAACAGCACCTACTTATCCAGATATGACAGCAATCAATAAGGTACATGTAAAGCAACGAATTCAAGTGTATCGCTTGGTGAAGGAAGTACATTAAACATCGAGTTTACTACAAACAAAAAAGGTTTTTAAAGAGGTAGCAAAATAATTTTGCTGCCCCTTTAAAAACCTTTTACAAATTTGATGGTTCGATACGTAATTTACGGGCGCTCTACTCCACCCATCAAAAACTGCACGCCCTTTTCCTTCATCATCTCATTTAGCTTCGGAATCTGCGTCTCCATCACCGTCTTTAAATCAGTCAATTCTTTATCAATTTGTGCAGACACTTCTTTTTTGAAAGCAATACCCTGATCGGTCGGTCGGAAATCTCCACCAGCAGCATGGGTTCCCAAATACGCTAAATGATTATTGAGTTTGATACCAAAATTAAGCGGATCTTGACGAGCTTCATTTCTTGTTTCATGAATATTATTTTCGATAACCGTCATTTCCTCATCAAAGGTTTTAATAGCAGTTCGGATGTCCGCATAGTATGCTTTATCGCCTAATTTTTCTTTTAAATACTCTAAGTCTTTTCTTAAACTACGAATATCAATCACCGCTTGGTTAGCCTCCGATAATTTATTGCGAATATCAATCAAGAAATCAAATTGGGCTTGTAAATCTTCCACACTACTTTCAATTCTAGGGTCAATTTTAATTTCAAAATCTTGTTCTACCGCTTGATCATCTACCGTCAATCGAACTTTATAATTGCCAGGTACGGCAACTGGTCCTTTAGTACTGGCAGAATATAACACTAAACCTTTAAAAGAAACCGCATCGGGATAGCGCATATCCCAAATAAAACGATTCATCCCTTTTTTAGGAGAAAATTTGTGTTTTTTCTCTTTGGCATCAGACGCATAGGTTTTGATTAATTTCCCATTCGCTTCTAAAATTTCCAATTTGACTTTACTTTCTTTTGCTGGTTTTTCTTTGAAATAATAATGGATAATTGCACCATTGGGTCGATTCTCCCCTTCTAGTAATTTGTTAGAACCGCCCCACCCTGACTGGCGCATACGGTAACTAGGCATCGGCTGGAAAACATGATGTGCTTTTTTCGCAATGGTTTCATCCAACTGGTGTAATGGTGTCACGTCATCAATAAGCCAAAAACTTCTTCCTTTCGTGGCTACAATTAAATTATCATCTTTTAATTTTAAATCAGTAATGGAAACGAGCGGTAAATTTAACTGGAACGGCTTCCAACTTGCACCATCATCAAAAGAAATATACATGCCAAATTCTGTACCCGCATAAAGCAATCCTTCTTTCTTGGGGTCTGCTCGAACAACTCTGGTAAAATGTAAATCATCAATACCATTCGTGATTTTCTGCCAAGTCTTACCATAATCAACTGTTTTATATAAATACGGGCGATAATCGCCAGATTTATAACTCGTTCCCGCTAGATACGCACCACCTTTAATACTTGGATGTGGATCAATTGAATTCCACATAATCCATTTAGGTGCATTTGGTGGCGTTACGTTTTTCCAATTGCCACAATTATCCGTCGTCAAATGAATTAAACCATCATCTGAACCTGTCCACATGACGCCTTTTTCGTGTGGACTTTCCATAACGGCAAAAATATTGGCATAAAACTCTACGCCTGTATTGTCTTGGGTAATGGGTCCGCCCGAAGATTTTAAAGTAGTAGGGTCATTACGAGTTAAATCAGGACTCATCACTTCATAGGATTGTCCCTCATTGGTCGTCATATGCACATGGTTGGAAAAGACATATAATTTCTCTGGTTCATGCTTCGAGAACATCACAGGCGTATTCCAATTAAAGCGATATTTCATTACTTCTACCCCCGAACCTGCTGGATTTAAAGGCCAAACATTAATCGACCGCCGCTGTTTATTTTTATGATTATAGCGGTACATATAGCCCTTATAAGTTCCACCATAAACAATGTCATTATCGCTGGCATCAATGGCATGCGAAGCACTTTCTCCACCACCAGTTACTTCCCAATCATTTTCTGTAATCCCTCGACCATCTGACCGATGCGAGATTCTAATGGAAGTATTGTCCTGCTGTGCGCCATAAATCCGATAAGGGAAATGGTCATCTGTAGCAATCCGATAAAATTGAGAAGTTGGTTGATTATAATAAGTCGTCCAATTATTACCAGCGTCATTAGAAATTTGTGCGCCACCATCATCCGCAATAATCATCCGTTGGTTGTTATTAGGGTCTATCCAAAGATCATGATGATCGCCATGAGGAGCATTTTTCAATTTCCACGTTTTCCCGCCATCTTTAGACACCCCATAAGATACATTCATCACCCAAACTTTATCTTCATTCTGCGAATCGGCATAAATTCGAGTATAATACCAAGCTCTGGAACGCAAGGCTCGATTTCGACTTACTTTTGTCCAAGTTTTTCCTGCATCATCAGAACGGAAAACACCACCTTCTTTGGCTTCTATTAAAGCATAGACTCGATTCGGATTGACGGGTGAAACAGTTACGCCAATAATCCCCAAAGTTTCTTTTGGCAAACCTGCATTACCCGATAACTTCGTCCAATTCTCTCCTGAATCAGTACTTTTCCAAAGATCAGATCCTTCACCACCACTTGAAAAACTATAAGGGGTTCGACGTACATTCCAAGTACTCGCATAAATCACTCTTGGATTACCTGGTTCTAAAATTAAATCTACCGCTCCTGCATCTTTGTTGGCAAATAAGACCTTTTTCCAAGTTTTGCCACCATCAATTGTTTTATAAATCCCTCGATCTTCTGAGCTTTTCCACAAATCTCCCATTGCTCCTACATAAACAATATTTGGATCTGTTGGATGAATTCTAATCCGTCCAATGTGACGGGTATTTTTTAAACCAATAAAAGTCCAAGTTTTACCTGCATCCACCGATTTCCAAACACCAAAACCAGAGGTAACATTTCCTCTCACCGTCTTTTCGCCTTGTCCGACATAAATCACATTTGGGTCTGATTCAGATACGGCAACTGAGCCAATCGAACCGCCAAAATATCCATCGCTAATATTTTTCCAAGTCGCCCCTGCATCCGTTGTTTTCCAAACACCGCCGCCAACAGAACCGAAATAATATAAATTGGGTTTACCTGGTACCCCTGTTGCTGTACAAGATCGACCGCCTCGAAATGGGCCCACTAAACGATATTTGAGTCCGCTGTATAAGCTTTCGTCAAAGGTCTGAGTTGCTACGGTTTTACCTTTATTTTTTTGAGCATTTAAACTCGCACAACCTGTAAAAAGGAAGAGACTACATACGAGTAGGAAAGTTAGGTTTGTTACTTTTTTCATACTGCACTACTAATTTGATTAGGAAAGCAGTAAATGTAGGGAAAAGTAGGGATATTTTATGAATTAATTTAAGTTGTAAAAAGGGTTTTCTTATAAAAAGAACTTTACTGAAAATCATGTTAAAACGTAGAAGATATTGATTTTAACATCGTATCTTAAAATATCGAAGGTTTAATTGCTGATTGGAAAAAAGCGCTAGGCTAATAGGTAGTTACGATAGTATAGGATAGTCAAACGGATCTGAACAGATTGAAGGGATTAAGACGGATTTCCGTTTACATGATAAGGTAAAATCCGTTCTGATCAGTTGAATCCGTCTTAATCCGTTTAACCATCCTTCTAGTACCGATAATTAGTTTTCGATCACCTCACTCAAATCAATAATTCGTTCTATACCATCATACTTTCCCAAATGAGTTCGGGTCTTTTTCGCAAAAGCTTTCATGGCAATTCTATCAGCCGTCCGCATTTTCAGTAGCCTTTCATTCCCATTTTCAAAAGCAGATACAGGTACAGCAAAATAATGCCGCTTGCCTTTTTTATCTTTTTGAATATAGCGCCAGACAGGAATATAGGCATGGCGTGCTAACCAAGTTTGCTGCGTTGACAATTTTTTTGTCAAATCTATTTCCACCATAATGCCACCATCCGTATTCAATTTCGTTTGATTAGAAATAAAATTCCCCATAGAATAGACGACTAAATTATCAGTTAAAGCCTTATCATTTTTATGAAGTTTAATGGGTTGTACGACGTGTGGATGTGCGCCAATGACCAGATCTGCTCCGTTCTTAAATAACCACGCCGTTAAATCTCTTTGTTCTTGACTTTCTATTAATTTATATTCTTTCCCCCAATGCATGATCACAATCGTAAAATCAGGATTGATTAAATTGGTCAACGCCAAATCTTTTTTAATGATAGCTGTATCAATATAGTTGACAACAGTCGGATATTTTGTTTTTAAACCGTTTGTTCCATAAGTATAATTCAAAAAACCCAGTTGAAAATTATTTTTATGGACAATCAATGGATAGAACAAATCCCGTTCTTCTTGATTTTTAAAAGTGCCTGTTTGGTAAAATCCATAGTTTTTCAAGGTCTCAATTGTATTAATCACCCCCGTTTTACCCGCATCATTAGAGTGATTATTGGAAGTGACCATCATATCAAAACCTGAATATCTCAGACCTTTTGCTAAATCGTCTGGGCTCCTAAATTGTGGGTAGCCTTGATAAGGTGGTTTTCCTGGTAAAGTGACTTCTAAATTACCGACCGCTAAATCTGCTTTTTTAATAATCGGGCTAACATATTTAAAACAGGATTCGTAGTTGTAAGACTTATTAGGAACAATTTCCGCCGCTTTAATTTGTGGTTTATGCTGCATGACATCACCCACAAAGAGCAGTTTAAATTGAATTAAGCTATCTTCCTGCGCTGTAAGATGAGTAGAAAGGAATAATAAAAATAGAAACAAGTATTTCAAAGCTTGGAATTCTAGTTAAATAATGAAAGCAATATGCATACTTTCCCCTATCCTGTTAATCTTGAAAAATCGTGTCATCTTATCATTTGAAAGGCGTTAAATCCTTAATAAAAACCTGTCGAATAGAGAAAAAGTGCATGGCTAAAGCGTAAGGTACGATAAATGTGGGAATCCAGATAAAAGGAAAGGAAGCAATTAAAGCACTAGAAGGTTCATTCATAAAAACTCTAAAAATAGAAGGAGTCGATATAACGGTAACGAATACAATGTTGACCAAGAGTAAAATACCAAAAACATTCCAAATCACCACCTCTGGTTTAAAAATTCGGCCTTTTCTAAAAAAGACTCGACCAGCAAAAATTGCGGTGATGCCTGCAATAATGTCCATGTTAAAGCCAACAAAAGTCATTTGGAAAGGAAAAAGATCGCCTAAAAAAGCTAAAAAAAGCATCAGTTCCATCACGATTCTAAAAGTTTGCACTTTGATTAACCAAGTAGATGGAACATGCCGCAGAATATTCACAAAGGATTTAGAACAACATAAAACAATAGTGATCACCAAAGGCGGAAATAGCCCAAATAGGAAGACTCTAGGTGGCAGCCACCTAAAATTGCTATAATATCCACCTATCGACAAGAGGGCGGTAATCAATAACCAAAAACCAAAACCAGTAGCTACCAATTGCAGCATCTTTTTCTGCTGGCCCATATCTGCCTTCATAGCTAAGTACGCCCTACGTAAGGTATACGTTACACTTGCTACTTGGAAAAGTACCAATAACAAAATCGTTAGCACACAGATGATGTAAATAAAAGTGGACAATAGTTGGTTGTTGAAGAAGGTAATGAGGCATCTCATCAACTCAATTTAATTTAATTTAGGATGCAAAAATCTGATCAAAATTTTGAAAAGCTTTGAATTCGACTGCATTACCAGAAGGGTCTAAAAAGAACATCGTCGCTTGTTCTCCTACTTCTCCTTTGAAACGAACATAAGGTTCTATGATAAATTCTATATTAGCTGCTTTTAATTTTTCGGCTAAAGCTTCCCAAACAGGCATTTCTAAAATGGCACCAAAGTGCTTTACGGGCACATCTTTGCCATCTACGTGATTCGTATTCACTTCAATTTCTTTATTATCCACTAAATGAGCAGAAATTTGGGAACCATGAAAATTAAAATCTATCCATCGATCAGAGGTTCTACCTACGCCACAACCTAGTAATCCTTCGTAAAAATCACGCGTTGCTTTTAAATCGTAGACTGGAAATGCTAAATGAAATGGTACTAGTTTCATGTTTTTAATATTGCGAGTTACGAGTTGCGAGTTGCAGGTTGTTATCGTATCCAACTCGCAACCCGTAACTCGCAACTCGATTATTTATTATTAACAAAATCTCTTAAAAATTCCGTTCTATCGGTAATTTGCTTTTCATAAGCCAACTCTATTGCGAGCCCTTCTTTTAAAGTCGCTAATTCTCCTTGTAAATATAAGTGCTTCATAGCAGCAATAGTTTGCCGACTATTACCTAATATTTTATTCGCCATTTCATTGACGGTATCATCTAAATCGGCTAAGGGAACAGCCTTATTCACCAAACCAATTCTAACTGCTTCCTTTCCAGAAATAGGTTCACAAGTAAAAGATAACTCTCTAGCTTTCATTGGGCCAACCAATTGGCTTAATCGTTGACTCATACCCCATTTAGGAATCACGCCCCATTTGGCGTGGGTATCTCCAATTTGTGCTTCTTCCGCAGCAATAACAATGTCAAAAGCCATCATTAATTCTAGTGCCCCTGTATAGCAAAAGCCATTAACCGCTGCAATCGTTGCTTTTGGCATCGTTTGGATTAAATGGATGATCGCTTCTCCATCTTTTAATACTTTGTCAGATGTAAAAGTACCATTTTCAATTCCTGCATTTAATGCTTTCAAATCAATCCCTGCAGACCAAGCTCGTCCTGCACCAGTTACGATGACTACTTCTACTTCCGTATTCTTAGCTGCCGCCTCCATCGCAGCTCTTAGTTCTGTGATTAACAAAGGGCTCAAAGCGTTCATTGCTTCTGGTCGATTCAGAATAATCGCAGCAATTGAGCCTAGTTGATGATATGCAATATTTTTGTAGTCGGACATTTTTATGTTGGTCTACCTGACCTTGGAGCGTCTTTTAGACCTCCAAGTGTCTAGATGTTCATATTATTAAGACGCTTGGAGGTTTTCCAAACGCTCCAAGGTCAACCCTCGGAAGCCCCAAAAGTAAGAAAGGATTTTGGCAATTTTTAATTTAAAATGTTCAATTTTTAATATTTCCACCTACCAATCATTTCTTGTACATTACAAGTTATAATTGACCACTTACCAGTTATCTATTTATTTTAACAGAATGCTGCCCTTATCTTTGAATCAATGTAATTATGGTGGAAGATAGAAGGTTAGAGGTGGATGGTCAGATTGGACAGAGTTTATCCAAATCATAGTTCATATACCCGCCAGGCTGAAACGGACTGGTTTGTCACATAAAAACTAGATGGGTTTATGATTTGCCTTTTACTCAAAAATCAGGAGAATTTCATCCTACATTCCGAATAGCAAAAGTTAAAATATTGAAAATATAAAGGTATTTACTTCTAATCCAAAATAAAATTAAAATGGAAATTAACACGCTAAGAATTAAAACAAATATCCTCTCCAATCAATTATCAACTGCCACTAAGAAAGAAATGTGGTTGCTTTACCAACAATGCTATACAGCAACTTACATTGATTTTTACCAACAGTTAGCGCTATACGATTATTTTGCTTTTTTTCGCAAAGCTGATCGCATCATTGGTTTTATGGGGATACAAATTCAACGACCCATTTTGCAACAACGTACTTATTTACTTATCAGACTTGGATCAGCCATTATTTTAGAAAAATATAGAGGAAAAGGCTTATTACAACTAGCAGTTTTAAAATTAAGTCGTTTGTTTTGGAGTGATGTACTAACAGGTCGAGTACTTTGTTGGGGCAATACTTTCACTTATAAATCCTATCTGACATTTGCTAAAACGGCAGCACATTTTTATCCTAATTATCAACAAGTCACTCCTTATGCACTAAAAGATATGATAGATTTTATTGGTCATCATTATTTCTCAAAGAATTATGAACAACATCATGGAATCGTTAAAAATCACCAACACCCATTACAAGATAATTCTGATCAAATTTGTCTTAAATTTAAAGAAGACCCAAATATTCGTTTTTTCTCAGAAATTAATCCACAATTTGAAAGAAGATATGGGCTAATCACTATTGCACCAATGAATTGGCCTAACATAATTAATTTAATAAAAAAAGTCGTTCAACAAAATTGGCGAAGCATGTTAGTCCCACGAAATAGGAATAACATGCTGTTTTATGCTAAATCATTGGTTTCTTAAGTTACCAGTTAATCCTTAACAATTTCCCTAACATCCGCATCAATCCCCGTCATTTCCCAACGCCCAAGTGAAATTGGAATATTTCCCATACTATTCAATCCATCAAAAAAGATCTTTAATTCAAATGGTTTATTGGTGTCTTCTTGCAATCTAGCAAAATCGGCTAAAGTTTCTTCAACTAAATGTTTTCCTGTAATATAACTCGTACCATATCCTGGCTGACGGAGGTACAAATGCTGTTCAAAAAGCAGCAATTCCTTCTCTGTTTTCATCCAACCTCTAGGCGTATATTCAGAGTGAATACCTCCTGCTGCTTCCATCGTCATTTCATTCGCATGGGCATAAAGTGAGCCCAATCCTCTGGCAGCCCGTTGAGCAATCATAATGTAAACAATCTCTTTCACTCTAGGATTATCATCATATAAACCTGCTTGCATAAACATTTCTTCTACCGCAGTTGCCATTCCTTCATTTCTAGAATCAAAAATATTATACAAGAGCGGATTTTTACGGATTTCGCTTTGGTGCGGCGTTAAATCCATACGAGCCAATTCAAACCAATGGTAAAAATGAGAATACAATGGTCGAGGATCATAATGCGCCGTAATCCAGAAAAAATTACGCGTTTCTTTTGGAACAAATCCGCCTAAGTGCTCTCGTAAAGCAGGATCAAAATAATCCTTGACGGTTACAATATCTTGATCTTCTAAAAAACGAATTAAACTTTGCGCCGATTTTTCTGCTAGTTCGTCATAAGCCTTAGGCGAATCAGCATCGACCATTGGTGGTAATTTTCGATTCCGATGTTCTTCTAATTTTAAAGAAGCCCAAGCCCTAGCCAATTCTCTTTTTAAAATCATTACTTCATCTTCCCATGTCAACGGCACTAAATGAACATTTTGCAAATACCAAGTATAATTATCTTTGCCAATACCAGAAGGCCCTGTTTTAGATGCACTTTCTTTTTCTAACCAAATAGCCAAATCGTCGGTTGAAGTAATAGCTGTTTGAATGGCAGCTTCCAGTTCTCCATCTCCTTTGATACCTTCCTTTTCCATAACTTGTTTGAGGTTAGCACTTTGCCTCCGAATATCTCGAATCCCTGCTGTCCAAAGGTCTTTAGCGTTACCCGTTAGATTCAATTTAGCTTGTTCATTTAAAGCTGGAATAACTTTAAAATCGTTTAATAATTTAGTTTTTGCAGCAGGACTTAAAGGAAATTCATACATCCAAATCTCTGTTGTCCCATGATGTGTCGGTCCCTCATGAGCAGGTACATCGCTTCGACTCATCCACAATGATTTATAAAAAGCAGGATCTCTTTCCCAAGGTTTTAGAATGCGCTGATTAAAGTCATACCCATTCATTTCTGCCCAAACGATATGCCAATCAACTTGTTGAGCAATTGGCCAACCTGTGGTATCGATGGCTAATAAATTAGCTTGTAATTGTTGGAATGCAGGCCATCTTTTTTGGAAAGTTTCGGTAGTATAATCTGGTGCACCGTCTTTTTTTGGTGGGTTTTCAAACGTTCGCCATTCTTGGAATAGAGCGGTTAAATCCTCATATTTTTTGGAGATAGGGACAGCAATGGAAACTGCTGCTTGTTTTTGTTCTTCAGCTTGCTGGCAATTTGTTAATAAGCTTACCGCAAGGAATAAGCATAGTAAGATAAAGTGGTTTTTCATCGTTAACTGTTTTTATTAATACTGTAATTTTATAAACTCACTCCAATCCGTTGTTCTTTAATTATCCGTTGTATATTATTTTTCACAAGGGATAATTAAAGAACAACAGATTTAGGTAGGTTTATCTTTCTAGATTTGATAAGTTGATATATCGTTGACAAATTTATCATTTATCGTTCATCATTCATCATTAAATAATCGCCTCTGCTTCCATCTCTACCAAATATTCCTCCCCAATTAAATTCGCCTGCACCAAAGTATTCGCAGGTTGAATAGCTTTAAATCTAGCTCCATGTGCTCTAGAAATCAGTTCCCAATCAGATACATTTCGGATAAAAATACGAGTGCGAACGACATCTTCTAAGCGTGCCCCTAAAGATTGCAAAGCGCCTTCAATTTTATCAATAATAAAGTGCATTTGAGAAGCAGGATCATTCCCGCCAATAGCCTTATCCCCATGCGTAGCAGTTGTTCCTGAAACTAAAATTCGATTGCCTTTTTTAACCGCTCGACTGAATCCTGCTAAGTCTTCCCAAATAGTCCCGCTCAAAACTTGTGTACGTCCATCTGACCCTGTTTTAGTCGCATAAGCTACTGGGAAATTATCTAAATGGTGGCTTAAATCTCCTGAAGCAGTTAAAAAGGGCGTTTTGCGGTATTCATCTCCACAATCTCCTGGAATAGGAGTTAGTTGTGTTAATCCTTGTTGGATAGTCGCTTTTTCAGTAACGGACAATTGCAAGTTAAATAAGCGTAAATTACTACCAATATGTTCATTTTTTCCTGGTCTAGCACCAATAACGACTCCACCGACCCCTTCATGCTCCATGATATAGCGACTTGCAATATTGGCGATACTGACGGCTTTTTCAATAGCAATTTGATGAATCGTTTGGAGTAATTGTTGGAAATTGTCCCAACTACCCGTTTGGTCAATAAAGCGTTTGTATTTCATCTGTGACCAAGTGGTTAATTTATCAATGTCAGGTTCTGGTTGATTCAACCATTTTTCACTTAAAAAACCACCTGCTAACGTACCAAAAGCTAAAGTTTTAACACCATAAGTTTGGCATAAAGCCAACATTCCATGATTGGCTCGCTGGTCTAAAAGGGAAAAACAAATTTGATTGGAGACTACTTTTATGCCACTATCCAAGACCATTTTTAAATGTGTCGTATCAAAATTGGTTAAGCCCAAATGATGAATTAAGCCTTCTTCGCGTAATTCTTGTAGGTAGTATAATTGGTCGAGCCAAGCTGCGTCGGCATAATTCCAAGCGTGGTATTGTAAAACATCCAGCCTTTCCAATTGCATCCTGTCCAAAGAAATTTGCACCGCTTCTCTAACTGCTTTTTTAGAGACCTTTCCTGGAGGTGGTACCCACTTCGTCAGTAATTGTAATTTATCTTTGGCGATGTATTTTTTATGTAAAATACCTGTAATCAATTCAGACGAACCATAGTGGTCTGCCATATCAAAGGTAGTCAATCCTGCTTCGACATAAGGGATTAAGGCTTTTGCTGCTGCATCTAAATCCAACTGTTTTCCGCCTCTTTCCATATCTGCTACTTGCCAGAGACCTGTTAGGATTTTGGAAGTTTTTAGATTTGGCGCTAGTTGGTTGTGTGTTTTGTTCATATTTTAAGGTATCTTATTGGAATGCACAATATAAGTAACTTCGCTCAATTAAAGATAGTCCGTAAAAAAATGATGAAATGTTCTGCAATTTCTCGATGTTTAAATCCTTCAATAACATACAAATTAAAAACTGTTCGATAAGCAGGAGATAATTGTTGGACAACTTTTAGCACATCTTCATAAGCTAATTCATCTAATATATCTTCTTCTATCACGACTTCTGTTGCAGTTTCAATTGCTTTAAACAGCAACACTTTTTTTCGTCGATGATAATCAATAGCAGCATGTATTAAGACTGTTTTTAGCCAAGGTCGGAAGGGGAAATTGAGGTCAAACTGGTCAATTTTTGTCAATACTTTAAAAAAACCATCATTTAACATTTCTTGTGCTTCTTGCTTATTAGTCGCATATCTTAAGCATAAGTTGATTCCAAAATTGTAGAATTCTTTGAATAGCATCCGCTGAGCCAAACGTTCTCCACGTTGACATTCTTCTAAGAGCTGTATTAAGCTGGATGGATTTGGTTGCATATTTTCTTTTAGTAAAACCAGCTCTATTTTATTGGAACTGGCGTTTACTAAAAGATACGACTAAGTAAAATAAAATGGTTGTGTGGAATAAAAGTTAGTAGGATTATTCTTTCGGTAATAGACTAAACAAATCATTCAAATCAACACCTTTAGCTCGAAGTTGTCTCAATCGCCAAAAATAAATCAAAGAAGCCAGTCCCATCACCATCAACCAAACAGGCGTAGAATGAAAATACCAAGCGGCAACATCTGCCTGCAAATCTTTCCAAACATGAATGATTAAAAAGCCAGTAAGAAAAAATACCCCTAACCATGCTAAAGCTGACCTTAAATTAGCTGAAGTCAATACTTTAATATTAGCGGCAATAGTAGGATTTTTTTTTGGTAAATAAATCAAAGTCAAACACATCAATAAAAAATTGACCAACATGCTCGTCACCATAATATCAATACCTAAGAAAAAGTCGCCTGCAAAATGACTACCTAAAATACCAATCGTTGCCATAATGCCACTTAAAAACAAAGCAATTTGAGGTGTCTGTGTGGTTGGATTAATTGCAGCGATTCTTTTGGGAAAAATGCCATCTGCCGCCCAAGCAAATAATAACCTAGAAACAGATAATAACATGGCTGGTAAATCATTAATTAATGCAATCGCCGCACCAAAAATAATGGCGACTCCCCAACCTGGCGATAATAAATAACCAAATAAACCTGGGGCAGAAATATCTTTTTCCATCGCTTCTACTGCAATAAATTGCCAAGGCACGGCATGATAAACAGCCGCTGTAAAAATGAAGTAAAAACCACCGACCGTTAATACGGCTAATGCAATCGCTCTAGGCAATAATTTCGCAGGATTTTTAGCTTCTCCGCCTGCTTGTGCAATCGAATCAAAGCCAATAAAACTAGAAAATAAGACTGCCGCCGCTGCTAGGAAAGTACTAAAATCAAATGTAGCAATACTTGCCGTAGGAATGGAACGCCCTTCTTTTGCTTGTAAAGCGATGGCAAAATCAGCATGGTTAAAACTGAAACCTGCGAAAATAACAATAGTGCCCAAACCAAACATTAACAACATCAAAGGAATCAAAATACGCTCATAAAATTTTAAGCCTCGCATATTGATGCCCACAAAAGTCCACAATAAAGCCAAGGCTAAGGTGACTCTTATCCATCCCGTATCTAACAAAGTAGCAGTACTTTCCCAATCCAAAGCAGTTGCTATATCTCTAAAAAAAGGAATGATAATATAACAAATCACGCCAATCACTATCGTTAAACCAAACCATTGCGCAAAACTTGCTACAAATCCCCAATAAGGATGTAAACCTCGACTGGCAAAGATGTAGCTCCCGCCTGCTCTTGGCATAGCAGAAGATAAACTAGCATAAGCAAAGGCGGCTAATAATGCAGGAATCGCTGCTAGTAAAAAAGCGGGTAATACATACAGTCCAATGCCTGGGACATTGCGTTGTATCATGATGGGCACGACGTATACAGATGCACCAAGCATAGAGCATATTCCTGTGGCAGCTAGGCTTATTAGACCTAATTTTCTGGAGAGATTGGGTTTAGTCATTGGTTGGTTCATCGTTTTTGTCTGAAGATAATGCGCATTTAAATTTATTCTTGGTCCAAAATAGCTATTACTTGTTGTTCTAGTAATGCCCTATCAGGTAGGTAAATTTGGTATTTAGCAACAAATAATTCATTGGTTATTCCTCCTGTAGCATTAATTACCTATGTCTCTATTGTCAGGCAAATCAAGTGGTTCTTTTGCTTTGTTATAGTAATGCATCAACTGTTTTTCTCGTGCAACTAGTTCATGCATCTTTTTTGATATAGATTTCAGATTTGATTTTGCATCTTTCTCTGTATTTACATCTTTTGAATTAAGTATTTCGAACATCTCCAATCCAGGTTCAAATGTTGCTTTCTGTTGGTTGTATATTTTAGATAGAATTACCAATTTATCGTAATCAAAATTCACAATCAGCGGATGAGCTTTAGCAATATCCCACGCATCATTAGCTGGGTATATACCGATAAAATGTCCTCTAGTAAATAGCTTTTCATAAAAGATAGATTTATCCTTAATGAATTCGGCTATAAATACTTCATTCGTAGAAAGACTGTCTAGATTCTTATGAATCTCTTGGTGGTATAATGCCCACTCTTCCATAAGTTTTATATTATCGTTTACCTCTGATTTCACCTTCGCTAATAAATTCTCTGATGCTTGTTTATTTTTTCTTTCCTCTATTCTTTCACTTAAATATAGACCAAGTACTACGCTAAATACAATTAGGACAACTTGAGTTATATGCTGTTTAATAGTAGTATGTTTTCCCATTCTTACAAGAATTTAAGATTAACCAAATTTTTCAATTAAAATTTGTTGCTTGGCATTGATTAAAAAATAAAATGTACAAGTTTTCATCCGTGGAGGCTATCCGTGGGAAATTAGTACGCTTTTTCCCACGGATAGCCTCCACGGATGATTTTTATAGTGTAGATATATTTTGTAGTTGTACACTTTATTTATCATCCGTTACTTGGAGAGCGACCTTATTAATAATTATATATCAACGTCAAAATCCGTTGCCATGCATCTGTTGTCAAGACTAAACTTTTAGGCAACTGATGTATGGCAACATAATACGATTTAATGCTTTTATCGAAGCATTAAACCAACTCCATTTTCTGTAAGCATTTTTGTGAACTCTACTAATTCTCCTTCCTTTAGCGCCTCATATTCCTGCTGAACAGCTACCAATCGCTCTTTTAAAACTTGGTGCACTTCCCGATGTGGATCAGCTGGCGGAAAATCAGCAATAGCAATCGTACCGCCCAAATAATTAATTCGTTCCGCCAATCGGACTGGATAGCGCACTTCATCTTGTCCAGTACCTGTATATTTTAACTGAATCAATTTACTTTCTATATTAATTAAAGTCGTATCCATATTAGCGGTCACTTTAATCAAATCAGCTGGCTTTTTCAAAGCGGTCATCGTTGCTTTTAAATTGCCTAATTGTACCCGCATAATTTCTATTTCATTGACTATTTTAGCAACGGTGGTCATGTCTTTTTGCAAATCTTTGAGAATAGCTGTTTGCGCTTCGATGTCTGCGAGGCTTCCTTCTGAATGTGGGTCTTTTAAGATGGCTACTTCTTGGATTTCGGTAGCAGCGCCTGCTTCTAAATGTACTTTATATTTGCCTGGCGGTACTAAAACACTAAATGGTTGAATCAATGGATTATGATTGCCTTTTTTGCTAACGACAAACCAATCTGCGTATAAGGGTTTGTTACGCAAGACAATAGGCTCATTCGGTTCGTCTTTTAAATCCCACATCACTCGATTGATGCCCGATTTTCCTTTATGTTTTAAAGTGCGGACGGTATCTCCATCAGTATCTACAAGATGAATTTTAACACTATCATTTTTTTCGCTTAACCAATAATTCAAACTAGCACCATAAGCAGGATCTTTGCCAAAAGAAGGTTCTGGAAAAAATTGCATATTAGACGTAACTGGACGGAAACGATAGGCAGGCTTGGGTGCAAATAAATGGGCTTTTGCTTTGGTTAAATCTTCCGTCAATTGCTGTAAAGGGGTAATGTCATCCAAAATCCAAATCCCTCTGCCATAAGTGCCAATCACCAAATCATTATAATGTTCTGGAATATCTAACCAATACATTGGTGTATGGGGCAGATTACTCATGAGGGATTGCCAAGTTTGGCCATCATTAAAAGAGACAAATAATTTGGTTTCTGTACCTAAATAAAGTAGTCCTTTTTTGACTGGATCTTCTCTGATGCAACGGGTATAATTCAAACCAGTATCTTCAATACCATTGGTGATTTTCTGCCAAGTTTGCCCATAATTACTCGTTTTATAAACGTAGGGTTTAAAATTACCAACTTGATGAAATTCTATCGTCAAATAAGCTTTCCCTGCATCCCATTTGGAGGCATCAATATTTCTAACGACCCCATTTTTTGGTAAATTCGGAATGTTCTTCGTCACATTTGTCCAAGTAGCGCCACCATCTTTACTCACTTGTACTAAACCATCATTAGTACCAGCCCAAAACACCCCTTTTTGCACAGGGGATTCATCAAAAGCATAAATCACATTGGCATATTCTACATTGATATTATCGCCTGTTAATCCACCAGAAAAGCCTTGTTTGCTTTTATCATTTAAGGTTAAGTCGGGGCTGATGACTTCCCAAGTTTGCCCTTTATTCGTCGTTCTATGTACATGTTGACTAGTTACGTAAACGGTATTATTATCATGGGGAGAAATCAATAAGGGGAACGTCCATTGAAACCGAAATTTAGCATCTGAAGCAGGATGACCTACTGGAAATTCAGGCCAAACTTCTACTTGTCGATACTGTCCTGTATTCACATTATAGCGAGTAACAATACCGCCTAGAGGGCCCATTCCAGAAGCACTTGACCAAACAATATCAGGATTCGTTGGATCAGGTGTAGCAAAGCCACTTTCTCCACCACCTATATCCCTCCATGCTCCTGTAGGAATCATGCCTGCACCAAAAAAGCCACCTGTTCTAGTATTACTTGGGCCTCTCATAGCTGGACCATCCTGTCGATTGGTTAAGACATTATAAGGAATGGCATTATCGGTCGTTACGTGATAAAGTTGGGCTACTCCTAATTGTGTTCTATCCCAATTTTTTCCTCTGTTTTGAGAAATAGATAAACCACCATCTCCAACAACTATCATGCGATTGCCATCTGTAGGGTCAATCCACATTTCGTGATGATCCCAATTCGGTTGGCTACCAGGGACACTAGGTTCTAACGTTTTTCCAGCATCAATACTTCTAGAAAAACCCGCCCAGATAAAATAAATTTCGTGTGGATTATCAGGAGACGCAGCGCAACGGGTGTAATAAGCTTGTCTACCACCCATATCTCGATTAGAATTCACTAATTTCCATGTTTTTCCATCATCATCCGATCGCCATAATTCGCCACTTTCGGTTGGTTTACCATTTAAAGGAACGCCATCGCCTGTTTCAATCTGCGCATAGACTCGCCCTTTTTGCGCAGGAGTCATCGCCAAAGCAATTTTACCAACAGGTAATTTAGGTAAACCTTTGGTCATTTTTTTCCAAGTTTTACCGCTATCTGTTGATTTATGTACCCCGCTTCCAGGGCCACCACTCGTTCTATTCCAAGTAGCTAATTTTAATTCCCAAGTACCCGCAAATAGAATTCTTGGATTATGTGGACTCATGACAATATCAGAAGCGCCTGTATTTTCGTCTACAAATAGCGTATGTTGCCAAGTTTTACCACCATCTTCGGTCATAAAAATGCCTCTTTCTTTTTGTGGTGAGTAGGCATGCCCAACTGCGGCTACATAAACAATATTTGGATTGTCAGGATGTATCACAATTCTACTGATTCTTCCCGTTTTTTCTAGACCAATTTGTTCCCAAGTGTCGCCACCATCCATAGATTTCCACATCCCATTACCCAAAGAAACATTGGAGCGAATAAAACTCTCACCCGTTCCCGCATAAATGATTTCTGAGTCGGAAGGGGCAATTGCCAAAGCACCGATAGCGTGTACTGGTTTATCATCAAAAATAGGTTTCCAAGCAATGCCTCCATCTACAGATTTCCAAATTCCACCTGTAGCTGCACCGACATAGTAAGTCAAAGGATCACCTGGAATGCCTGCCACAGAAATGATTCTATTGCCGACAGGACCAACGTGTCGGTATTTTAGTTGGGCAATTTGTTCTTTTTCAAGGGTTTGACTTAGTCCTATTGGTAAGTGAACAAAGTAACTCATTAAAAAACTTAGGAGGAATAAGAAAGGAAAGGAATGCCTTTTCATACGCTTATTGGTTTTAGCTATTAGGAAATAAGCGCCTAAGGTAAGGATTAAATGTATTATTTTTAGCTTGTTCTTTAAATAAAGTGAGGAGACAAAATTAGTCGCTTTTTTGAACCACAAAAGATACAATAGAAATCAAATGGGCTTCACAAAAGGAAAGTTAGTCTTTTGTGAAGCCCTTTTGACTATTAGTATTTATGCTGAAATTATTTCGTAAGACAGCCTCTTTGCCCTTGGCCATTAGCCTTTCGCCAATTAAAATTCATTACCTCACTTGTATGACTTGCCCAATATTGAGCACCGCATTTTTGGAAATAGTGTTGAGTTTATAAATCTCTCTTAATCGGAGGCTATACCTTCCCGCAATATGAGAAAGGGTTTCTCCTTTGCGGACTCTATGGTATCGAGGCTCTGCTTTTTGGGCGGCTATAGCTTCTTGTTCTGTGAAAAGAGGGGTTACTTCACTAGTACGATAGGAACTATGGAATCTTGGCGTCTTCCATTCATTGGTCACCCATAATTCTAGCCCTCGAATCGCCTGACTGCCATCAAAATTGAAGACATATTGTGGATGAATACAGACACCTTTATAACGGACTTCTAGATGTAAATGACTGCCTCTACTATTGCCTGTATTTCCACCAAAGCCAAGTAATTGCCCTTCATAGATAAGGTCATTTACTTCTACTGAATAGTCAGACAAATGAGCATATAAAGTTTCTACATCATTGGCATGGCGAACGATAACGGTTTTACCATGACCGCTACTGTACCCCACAAATCGAACAATCCCAGGCAGAACGGAACGCACCGTATCGCCCGTAACCAGGTCGAGGTCTAAACCTCTATGAGGGCCTCTTCTCCTTCTTCCAAACCTTGAGGTAACGACAATATCTCCATTAACGGGATGGGTAAAGGTGGTTTGGTCAAAATTTATTTTATAAGGTGTTGGAAGGACGACTTTACCTCTGTAAGGGTTAACTTTATCAGTTTGCCAATATTCATCAGCGGAGCCGTGTGCTATTCGGTTGGTATCAGGAATATTTTTTCCATTTCTAGCTTCAGATATATAGTTATATGCTGAGGAACTTATAAATTCCTTTGTTGTTTCATTTCGATAAAATAGCTTGCCGTCTAGCATCACTTTTGTAAACGAAACTTCCGAAGCACCTTTACTGACTAATTGTGGTTCTTCAGCTTGACCATAAATAAAACCATTAATCAACAAAGCAATACATAAATTGAAAAAAAATTTCAAATGTTTATCCGTAGGCATAATTCCCAAGTAATCTTTTGTGTAAAAATAGGCTATAATTCCGCAGTCGATTGCAAACATACATAAGAGTCCTATGTATAAAGCAAGAGATTATTTCTTTAACATAATCTTAACGATTGATAAATAAAGGGGATGGTCAAAGTTACTAAATTGCTAGAGGTTATTCTGCAAAATAAATTGACTTTTTAAAAAACAGGAAACAACTGCCTTAGCAACGGATAAAAAATAAGTTGGACATTTTGTATTTAATTTCCCACGAATTTTTCCAGCGTTACTTATTCTGCATATTAGTGTTTATGCTGAAATTATTCGTATGGCAGCCCTCTCGCCTTTCACCCTTTGCCTTTCGCCGAATAAAGTCTATTATAAAGCGAGCGTTTCCCATTGCTGCCTTATTTTAGCACGTTGATTTTACTATTCTCTAATTTTTTCTAATGCTTTTATACAAGCCATCACCTCTTCTTCCATATTAATAACACAAGGTGTCAAGCGAGCATAAACCGTTTTATAAGGCGTCGTACTAGCAATAATATTCATTTTATGCAATTTTTCTACAACAGCTTTGGGCTTCATTCCTTCTACTTCAAAACTATTAATACCAGAAGAAACCGTAGTAGACATTGGGGTATGCAATTTAATATGTTGGATGTTTTGCATCCCTTCTTTTAGCATCGTACTTAATTGATGCGTCCGATGTTGAATTTTTGCTTTGCCAATATTCTGATGGAACTCAAAAGCTTCTTTTAATGCCCAACGATGTTCAAAAGAATGAAAGCCGCCTGGCGTTATTTTAGAATAAAAATTAAGCGGTGCTTCGGGCATCACATTCATCCACATATAATACGCCACACTAAAAGGTGGAATGGTTGGTTGAACCATCTCCCAAGCATCCTCTTTTGCCCAAATAATACCCGTTCCTCTTGGGCCATATAGCCATTTATGCGTACCTGCTACCAAGAAATCGCAACCTAAATCTTCCACCGTTATGTCTTCTACGCCAAAACCATGCACGCCATCTACACAGAAATAAATGCGGTTAGTTTCATCTCTATTTTTATTTGCCTCTTTAATAACCGCAGACATTTCTTTGATCGGCAATTTTACACCAGCATTGGAATGTACAAAAGTGACGGCGACAATTCTAGTTTTAGCTTGTATCGCTGCTTTTAAACGACTGACTATATCGGCAACCATTGTTTGATTGGCTTCCTCATAAAGGCTAATTCTTCTAATTGTTGCCCCTGTTCGCTGAGTCGCAAATTCTAAAGATTTTTCGGTAGAATAATGACAATGGGTGGTACTTAAAATCTCTTCTCCTGCTTTTAATTTTAAACCTGTATAGAGTAAAGACAAACCCATCGTCGTACTATCTGTCAAAGCTATTTCTCCTGGCTTTGCCCCTAAATAAGTTTCGGCTGCTTTTAATACTCCTCTAGTATGCGTAACAAAATTGGATTCATAATATTCTACTGGATTGTCATCTAAGCTTTTTCGATATTTTTCTATGGCTGCCCGAACACTTGAAGGATGAGATGCCAATAAAAATTGCGCCATCTGAATTTTGGACGTATCCAGTTTAAAGTCAGCTCTTACGGCTGCCCATTCTTCTAGTGGTTTGGGAGTAGTTGCCGATAAAGAGTTACCGACAGTCGCTAATAAAGCACTAGCTCCTGTTCTGGCGATAAAATTTCTTCGGTTCATCATTAGATTAGGTTTTTAGTTTTGCTTAAGATTGAGGTTGAAGTTTTAGTGTTCCCTCTCAAATTTACGTCCATATCCAGTAAAAACAGCCAATAATATAATTATCCAAATAATGATCGGATAAAAAGCCATAGATGTAAGAGCCACAGGATTTGGCACAACTACAAACTCATAACTTTTTTGCAAAGGGGTAATCGTCATAATCATCAACATTGGCCAAACGTGCCAAGGAATTACATAGCTCAAACCATTGGCGACCGCATCTAAAAGGTTCGCTCGACGACAAGGATGAATATTATGCTTTTGTCCTAACTCATTAATGACAGGGCCAGCAATGACGGTTATTCGAGTGACCAAACCGACTAAAATAAAACTTAATATTGAACCCAATCCTAGCATCGTCAATTCCGTATTCCGAGGCGTATTAGTCATAGAATTGGCTAATTTAGAGACCATTAAATCTATCAGCCCATATTCTCTCAATAAACCATAGGCCCCCATCATTAATACAATGAGCATTACTGTATCAATATTAGATTGAGCGCCCTCCGATAAGATACCTGTAATTTCTCTATTTTTTATAGCAAATACTTGATCTAAAGTAATTAATTGGGCTGCTAAAGCGATAACCAAACCAGACAAAACGCCATAAGTAATAGATTGAAAAACAGAACCACCTTTAACCGCTGTCCAAATAACCACAATCATCGGTAAAACCATAACCAATCCTTTTGGGTCAAGTGCTGCTTCATTGGTAGGAATCGTTACCAAACTTGTTTTTCCTGACCAAAAACCTGCAATTAAATAAAAAAAGCAAGTAATCAAAAAAGCTGGAATGACATATTTCATTCGTGCTCGTACCACTTCTCCAACTTCTGCTGCGCCTTCTTTAAATTTATAGCGTTGGGTCATGCTACTAATCAAGGTAGTATCAGAAACTGGTGAGAAATGATCGCCCGTTGCGGCTCCACTTAAAATAGCCCCCGCTGCCAAGCCTGGTGATACGCCCAATTGTAGTGCCACAGGATATAAAATGGGCGTTAGAATAAAAATTACGCCAACTGAAGTCCCCATTGCTGTACCTAAAACAGAGCAAATGACATAGGTAAATAAAGTAAAAATAACAGGACCTGTATTTAAGATATTCGCTAACCATATAACGCCCTCGCCCAAATTAGAAACCGTCAATAATTCGGCATACACTCCAACTATTAAAAAAAGGGCAAAGGCTAATAAGCCAGTCGGATCTCCCAACGAATTGATAACTACTTCCCAATATTCTTTTTTATTACGTGCGAAAAGAGACCCTAGCATAATGCCAATAACGCCTCCCATAATCATCACTTTTGCAGAAAACACGCCTAGAAAAACGAGTATTACAGCAGGAATGACCATTACGAGCAATGGAATGCTTGCCATCCAAGGACTTACATAAAAGGCGTTTTTCGTTTTGTTTTTTTCTAACATTATTATAAGGGTTTTGAGACTTTTTGCACAGAAACGCTTGGAGGTCTTAGGGACACTCCAAGGTTTTTTCTCTTGACCTTGGGTGTCTTCAAGACCTCCAAGTGTCTAACTGTTATCAATCATCTCCATCAACTTCATTTTCCCTGTTGCTCCATATTCCATTTTTAAAGTACCCTCCTCAAATAAAGTAATCGCCGATTTAAATCTTAATTTACGTTTTATCGTCTCTTCCAATCTTGACTTTAAAGCTGCTTTCATTGTAGCAGTTGGATTACCTACACATTCTACTTTCACTTTTAATGGTGGCTCAATCACAGGAGAAGTGGAATGCTTAACGATGCGTACATTACCCGTCACTTCCCCTTGAAAACCTATAATAACATCTCGAACTGCAGAAGGAAAAACATTCACCCCTTTGATTAATAACATATCATCGACTCGCCCTAAAATGCTAAGACGAATACCGGGTAATCCACAAGAACAAGGGTCTAAATTAATCCGTACATTATCGCCATCCATAAAACGAATGAGCGGTCCACATTCTCTTTCCAAAGCAGTATAGACCAATTCCCCTTCTGCGCCATGTACCATCGGCAAAACGGTCTTAGTCGAACGATCATATAATTCCATATAAGCATGGTCCGGCGCTATAAAATGCATCCCACTATGTGCCTTACAAGAAGTAAAAATTGGATTTAAACAACCTGTTCCGCCTGACATATCAAAAACATCAGCACCACCAAAACCATCGGAAATTTCTTTGGCTATTTCTGGAATACTGCCTCCTGGTTCTCCATAAACGGAGATAGAACGCACGCCTTTATTGGTCAAATCCACGTTCATTTCCGTCTTTGCTTTCTTAATCAATAATCTAGCAAAAGACGGAGTACAAACAATCGCATCGGGGTAAGTTACACTAATCATCTCTACCACTTTAGCAGCTCCTACTAATCCGCCAATTGGAATAACATTTGCTCCAAAATTTTGTAGGCAATCAATCGTCGGAATCCCTGCTACCCACATACTCATGACGCCTGCCATTAACACTTTATCTCCCTTTTTTAAACCCGTCATTTGCGCCATGCGAGCAAAATTTTTAAACATAATCGATCGATCAAAAGCAGTATGTCCTTGAAAGCTTGGCGTACCCGTTGTACCAGAAGAAGCACTCATTCGGTTGACAGATTTAATATCACAAGTCAAGTGCATCCCTAGTGGATGGTTGTGTTTTGCTAGAGATTGTGCCTGACTTTCTCGCTCTTCGTACTTATCAAAAGTAGGATATTGTTCAAATTCTTTTAAGGATTGTAATTGATGAGGATTGACGCCTGCTGCGTCAAATTTAGTCTTATAATAAGGGGAATTATCATAGACATAAATCAACTGTTTTTTCAGCTTTTTTAATTGTAATGCCTTGATGGTTGGATTATTGAGGTCTAATAATTCTTGTAAGGCTTTTAGTTCTGTGGCAGTCATTATTGAAGTTTTAGGTGTCAGGTTTCAGGAGTCAGGTGTCAGATTTGTTCTATGTAAACCTGACACCTGACTCCTAAAACCTGACACCTTTTAAATTATTCCCCTTTAAAAACAGGGTTTCTTTTTTCTAGAAATGCTTGAATAGCCTCTTTGGCATCCTCTGTTTCTAGCAAGGCTTTTCTTTTTGGTGAAGCTACGGCTTCACCTTCTTGAAAGCTTCTATATCGACTTCGAACTGCCACTTCCTTGGTAATTCTAACGGCTAATGGGCTAGATTCATTGATTTTATTTGCCCATTTAAGTGCAGCTTCTAATGCTTTTCCTGTAGGTACTACTTTATTGACCAAGCCCGTTCGATACGCCCAAGCTGCATCTCGTTTTTCCCCTAATAATAATAATTCAAGAACATTAGAAACGCCCATTTTAGTAGCGCCATGGATAGCCGCATTTACCGCAGGAATGCCCATTTTTGCTTCAGGCAAACTAAAAACACAAGTCTCTTCGGCAATCCGCAAATCACAACCTAAAGCGATACTCAATCCCTCTCCAATACAATAGCCATGCAGGGCAGCGATAATAGGCTTATCACAATAATATTCCCCTTCTAAATCTATGGAAAACTGATTTAAGATAGCTGCCTGTTCTTGCGGTGTTTGGTTTTCCATATCTATTGGAATCGTCGTAATATCGACTCCCGCAGAAAAGGCTTTTTTTCCATTGGCATGAATCACACAAACCCATGCTTCCTTGTCTTGCCGAAAGTTTGCCATTGCTTCATTAAAAGCCTGATACATCGCAGGCGTAAAAGTATTCATGTCGTCAGGTCGATTGAGGGTGACGATAGCGATTCGATTTTCTACTTTATAATTAATGATGGGCATTTGTGCAAAATAATGGGTTGATTTTCAGTTTTATTACTAAAATCTAAATGTAATAAATCTTTTAAAAAGAAGGGCATATTTGGATAGAGAGTTTAGTTTTTTTATTAGGTAGTTACCACAAACACAAAGAGCCCCGATTACTCGGAGCTCCTGTGCTATAACTTGTATTAAAGATTACATCCGAAGATGCTTCTATTAATATCTACCACCGCCACCACCGTAGCCGCCTCGGCCACCGCCGTAACCACCACCGCCGCCACCGCCACGGTTGTAACCGCCGCCGCCACGACTTTCACGAGGTTCTGCTTTTTTAACAACGATCGTACGACCGTCAAATTCTTTGTCATTTAACGCGTCAATAGCATCTTGTGCTTCATCATCGTTTGGCATTTCTACAAAACCAAACCCTTTTGATTTGCCTGTAAATTTGTCCATAATGATTTTAACAGTATCAACTGCGCCATGTTCAGCGAATGCATCTTGTAAATCTCTCTCTTGTGTGTCGAAATTTAATTTAGCAACGAAAATATTCATAAAAATAAAAGTTAACTAGCCGTTAAAAACGGATAGTAAAAAAAAAAATGTGAAATGAAAAACAGAAGGAAAGGAGAAAAAAACCTAAAAGGCAGAAGAAAACCCTAGAACCTGTGAAATTCGATGTAAGGACAGTTAAATTATAACCTCTTACGCTATTAAGACTATTATTTTCTAGAAAGGTCACTTTTCCTGTAAGAAACTTTTTAAAAGTCGATGAATCAAGGAAAAACGAAGCCAATAATTTAAATAGGTTAATCTATATTGTTCGATGTTGCCATGTTGTCGATAAAACATGGCAACATCGTAACTTTAACTATTAGTCGTCTAAATATTGTAACAAAAGCGTATTATCATTATGCGGAAAAAAAGCATCAAATTCCCAATAATAGGCTTCTGGGCCATAGCCAACAAAAGATTTATACCTTGTTTCTGGACCAATATTTAAGGTGGTGTCTCTAAGTTCCAGTAACTTATTGGTTTTAACATAGTCAAACCAAGGGATTAATTCGTCGATAATAAATCCTACATTCACCGCTTTCTTTTCGGTAAAATCGTGCATGCCTCTTTTCTCATCGACAATCGCTAGAAATCCAGTATTGGTCGCTTGATAAATCTTTGTCCACCCTTGGTCAGCGACTAGTTCTAACCCTAACACATCTTGGTAATAATCTTGCATCCCCAAGACATCTTTATTATATAACCAAGTGATCGTCGAATGAATGGTTAATGCCGCTGGCTTCTCACTTTTAGGATTAGCAGGGATAACTTTTGCCTTATTTTTCTGGAGAATAGGGATGAATTTTTCATTTTCTGCGTGCTGATTAAATCGCTCAAATTCTAGTAAATAACCTTCGGGATCAATGGCGACAAATCCATCATGTGCTGCCCCTTCTTTGTAAGTATATTTTATCGGTACTTTCTTACTTTCTAGGTATTCATACCATTCTTTTAATTGCTCCGTCAATAGGGCTAGGGCAACTGTTTTAGGTTCTTCTGCGGTGTGCATGCCTTTGGTGGCATCGACTAGAATTAAGTAGGAATCAACGGTCATTCTTATAATTAAAGCCATACCATAATCTGCCACCAATTCCATTCCTAAAGTATTGGTATAGAATTCACCTGCTGCTTTTAAATCCTTATAATAAAGGAATAAATTGGTTGCCTTAATCCCAAAATCAGCCATCGTTCGGAAGTCCGTGTTTTGCGCTAGTAACTGATTGATTTTTTTAGGGCTATAGCTTAATAATCGACCGAATCTTCTAGCAATTTCTATACTGGCTTTTGTATCATACGTTCCTGCTTTTTCTAACTTCGCTTTATCTGCTTTTAGTTGTAGGTAAGCATCCTTGGTATTGCCTGTAAATAATAAAAGTACCTCCTTTCCCTTAGCCACATCGGCTGGAAAAAGATTCGTGATTAGCAAATCGGATTCTCGGAAGACAGATACACCATGTTTTGCAGCTACTTTTTCGGCATCTATCATAAAGGCATCCATTTCTTTAGGCGACATGGTTGCGCTTAATCCTAATTGTTTAACACCCGCAGCTATCAATTCACTAAATCCACCAACTACACCCAATTCATAGGCCTGCTGATTGGTTGTATTATCATCGGATTCGCTTGATTGGCAACTAATGATTAGCGCAGAAAAAATAAATACAGATAGATACTTCATAAATGTAGGGTGCTTCGTTTTTTAATTGTGGGGATTATATTACAGTACAACCAACTCATCAATAGCAATTACACTATTTTGTCCTGCTCGATGATGTCCCTCTTTTAAAGGCTGATGTGAATATCCTTTTATTTTTAGAAATTTCACCTCTATAGGTGTAAAAGAAATCTTGCTTTTTACTTTATTTCTACCCTGTTCTAAACTTTCTTTCAGTTGGTCAAGCTCTCCTAGTAAATTGAATTCTTTTCCATCCATACTACCAAAAATGGCTACTTTTTTAGGCGGATATATGCCAGAAATAGTAAACCGAAGCGCATCAAAATGAATAGCTTTTACTTCGGTCCTTTCCTCAAAAGCAATAATCACTTCCATTTCGTCGGCAAATCGCTGCCAAGCCTTATCGTTTGTTGTTAACTTCCCGTAATTCAAATCAGTTAATTTCGGAAGAGATTCCCCATTTTTATCAATGACTCTTTTATTAGCTGCCAAATGAATGGGAAAATCTAGTGCTGAAATATAGCCTACTGCTTGTTCTGCTTGGAATGCCCTTGCTCGGAGTTGAACACTTTCCTTAACGGTAAAGGGCGTTTTGTAAATTGTGGATTCTAAGCTTGGTGTTGTACCGTCCAAGGTGTAATGAATCCTCAAATTATTGACTTCTGTTTTTAAACTAATTTCAATTTTTCCATCATCTCCTTTATGGTCAATCCAAGGGCTAAAAGCACTTACAGCGTAACGAATATTTTGAGCATCCAAACGGTCAAATTGAGTGGATAAGCGGTTGGTAAAATGATCCCAATCCTTATCTTTTTGAGTCGTCCATCCATTTTCAGCAATGGCATATAATCGAGGAAAGGTCATATAGGTCAATTTCCCCCAATCGCTAATAGATTCTGTCCATAAATTTCCTTGGATACCTTTTATCAGTTTGCCCTCGACTTCCGTCAAACTATCAGGGATGATTTGGTAATGATAAGCGGCAGATAAGAGGGATTCGGAATAGCCCAAATTCGGTTCTAAATCATCATGTCCTTGTTTTAAATCTAGGTAACAATATTCACTTGGGGTCATAATCACTTCATGTCCTGCTTTTGCCGAAGTAATACCACCTTGCGCACCTCTCCAAGACATTACCACCGCATTAGGGGCTAAACCACCTTCCAAAATCTCATCCCAGCCAATCATTATTCGACCTCTAGCATTGATAATTTTTTCAATTCGTCTAATAAAATAACTTTGCAATTCTTCTACATTTGACAAACCCTCTGCTTTCATTCGCTGCTGTGCATAAGGATCAATTTTCCATTGGTTTTTATTACATTCATCTCCTCCAATATGGATATAATCATAAGGAAATAAATCCATGATTTCATTCAACATCTTTTCCGAAAATTCAAAAGTGGCTTCCTTTCCTGGATTATAAGTATTGTTTTGATAGGCTCCACCTGTTGCCACAAAAGGCGCTGCATTGACACAACCAATTTCGGGATAAGCAGCGATAGTCGCTTGCGCATGACCGGGCATATCAATTTCTGGAATCACCTCAATAAAGCGTTCTTTCGCATAAGCAATGATTTCTTTGATGTCTTCTTGGGTATAAAAACCACCATAAGTGGCTTGTTCCCCTTCTTTTTGAAACGGTCTGCCCCACCAATCTGATTTTGTTTCTATTCGATTTGTATAATCTACTCGCCAAGCACCAACTGTTGTCAGTTTTGGGAAACTCTTTATTTCTACTCGCCAACCTTGATCGTCTGTTAAATGCCAATGAAAACGATTGAGTTTTGATTCCGCCATGAAATCTATTACTTTTTTCACCTCTGCTACCTCGAAAAAATGCCTAGATACATCCAACATATAGCCCCGCCAACCAAAAGCAGGTGCATCTTCAATGACAACTGCGGGGACTTTCCAAGCATCCATTTCATTTGCTGCTTCTGTAAAAAAAGAAAGCGGCATTAATTGTTTTAAACTTTGTAGCCCGTAAAAAAATCCTGCATCTGAATTAGCTTTTAACAAGATACCTTCTGTCGTCACTTGCAAATGATACCCTTCTGCTGGAATAGCGGAATCTGTCATCATTTTAATAGCACTAGACTTTCCACCAACCGTTGTTTGGAGCGATGGAAATACTAATTGCATTATTTTCGCTTGTGCTTCCTCTTCGACATCAACATTAGCTCCTTTTTTTATTTCAAAGAAACCATCTCCAATAAGCTGATGGGTAGGCATTGGAATAATGGAGACTGTCCCAATTTCTGAAGTCGCAGTCGGAGCAGAACAAGCTAAAATGGATAAGGCGAGGAGTAAAAAACTGCTTATTTTTTTCATAATTTTGTTATTAGAAAATACAGCACTAAGGTAGGAAGAAATTTGAAATTAAAAATCACTACTCCTTCCAAGTCATTTTCCCAATCTTATTCCGTCCTGCCAACCATATAGTTTGCCTATTCGCACAAATTTGCATCGTATAAAAAGAAGTTTTACTCAAAGATTCCCAATTTTCTCCACCATTCGCAGAATAAGAAATACCAGGAATGCCTGTTGCAAAAATAGCTTGCCCATTACTATTCGGTACATATCGAACAGAAGAACGATAACCCGGATATTGTCCATTGGCTATTAGTTGCCACGTTTTGCCACCATCTTTAGTGATGGCTTTATTATTCCTATTTTGATCTTGATTTTCCCAATCTCCACCAAAGATAATTCCATTGTTTTTATCATAAAAATCAACCGTAAAAATACCCGTCATTTGTTCCCCTTGCACAATTGGCGTATCAAATACTTTCCATGTTTTACCTTTATTGGGGCTGTGAAAGACCCTAGCTTTTTTGCCACCGCTGACTATCCAAACGTGATTGTCCACTAAAGCAATATTGGAGTTAGAAGCGGCAAAAGCTGCTTCTCCTTCCGCTGCTCCGGGTAACTGGCTACATGGAATTTTAGCCCAAGTATTACCACCATCATTGGTTAAAATAATGGATAGACAACCATCTGTAGGATCGCCCATAGCAATGCCTGTTTGATCATCCCAAAAGGCAATGGCATCATAAAAAGCAGTCGGATGATTTTCTTCATACACAACCGTCCAATTTTTACCTTTATCGATAGATTTGAATAGTAAGGCAGGCGATCCAACTGCTAATAAAAAGATAGCATTGCTTGTTTGGGCAATACCTCTAAATTCTAAAGTTGCTTGGTTTGGATGTTGAATGGAATCAATTGTCCAAGTAGTACCGCCATCTTCGGTATAACCAAATTGTCCTTTTGAACCACCGTACCACAACGTATTTTTATCGGTTGCAGTAATGGCTCGGATGCTGCAATTAGTTGGGAAGATTTGAATATGGAGTTGTTCCTTTAGATTTTGAGGTAACGTGGAGGATAAATTACTTGGGCTTTTGCAGGAAAATAGGTTACTTGACAGGAAGAGTAATAAAAGGAGTTTTTTCATTTTGTAGGAAGTTGTTTTAATCGTCATAGATTTATTGCTCTGTTATCTACCTTACGTACCTACGGCACGAGAATTGGAGGAGGTAGACTCATCAATTGCTACCTATCCCTGCCTGCCGCTAGGCAGGTTTAGTCCCTACAGGACTTTTAAGACACATTTATTATTTACGGGCCATCAAATAATTTCTAAAAACATCCCGTTGTTGCGCCACATCTGCCTGTATATTATCAACAACAGCGACATAACGAGCATCATTTTTAACGGTCTCAAAAATGGGGTCAATTGATAAATAATGCCAATCCGGCATGACTTTTCCGTGATAATAATTAGCCAATTGCTCCATTGCCAAATCTATTTCTCCATTGAAGAGTGCATTCCGTACTTTAAAGAATTCCCGTTTTCTAGCCTCCCAAATTTGATCGCCTTTTGGATTGACATTCGCAATAATTTGAGAGGCATATTTTTCAAATAACTGATTGGCTTTAGTTGTTTGACCAATTTGTTGAAGGCTATAAATATATTGCTGTATTTTTTCTTGCAGTCCAAGTTGACGGTTATATCCTGAAAACATCGTATTTTTAAAGTAATCAGTTGTTAGTACGTCGGGGTATTGCTGTTCAAAAAGCGTAACTACTTTTTGAAAATCCTTTTTATAATAATAAATATTAGCAGCCAAAGCTGGATCGTTATTTTGGGCATCTTTATCCATGACCGTTAATAACTGGAGGTATTTTTCCGCCGTTTCAAAATCTCCTTGCAGCAAGGCATAATTTTCTTGTCGTTTGTAATAAAACAAACTATCCTGCCTAGATTCCATCCTAAAGTTTTCCATTTCTGCGGCTACTTCTTCTTGCAGGTTTAGCTGCGCTAAAGTATAAATATAAGTTCTTAAGTATTTAGGTTCATTGGAAATACGTTGTACGGTTTCATAAGCTGTGATAGCTGCAGAATCTAGTTGACTATGATGGGCATATAAAAACGTTAGATTTCTAGGTAGGAAAATATGATTAGGGGCTAATTCGATGCCTTTTGCATAAGCTTTAATTGCCAAATCATTTTTGCCATTGTCCATATACGTTTGTGCCAAGCGATTGATAAATTTAGGGGATAATGGATTTAGGCGCATGGCATTTTCCAAAATAGCTAAGGATAATTCAAAGTCCTTCTCTATTTCTATTTCTGCGTGAGAATACCAAAAGTAAACATCTGCGTAATTCGGGTTAATGGTAATAGCTTGAACATAAGCCCTTCTAGCATTTTCAATATCGCCTTTATCATAATGATAAAGGGTGCATTCCAAGCCATAAATTTCAGCTAAATTCGGATTGATATTTTTTGCTTTTTCCAAATAATCCCAAGCCAAGGCATAATTGGTTTTAGAATCTGCGGAAGCGTATTCCACCGATAAATAAGCTACTTCGCCTAATTTAATGTACGCTTGAGCAAAGTTAGGGTCTAATTTAATAGCTTCTTCTAGATATTGTTTCGCTTCTAAAATAGCTTTGCCTGTTCTTTCTTCTACCAAATGGCGGCCTTTTAAATAGGCTTCATAGGCGGCTAAATTTTGGGTAGGTCTATCGGTTAAGGCTACTTGTTGACTGCTAGAAATAGAAGTTTCTAATGCCGCCGCAATTTCTTGTGCAATTTCTGCTTGAATGTTGAAAATATTATCGGTTGTTAAGGCTCGATCATAACTTTCTGACCAGATACTATTACCTGTTTTGGCTTTTATTAATTGCACATTGATGCGTAATTGATTCCCTGCTCGGCGCACACTTCCTTCCAAAATATTGGCAACGCCTAACATATTCGCTACTTCAAACAGAGGTTGTTTGGTATCTTTAAATCGAAGAACAGACGTTCGAGAAATGACCTTCATATTGCCTATCTTAGACAATTTCGACAAGACATCATCATGTATCCCTTCTGAGAAATAATCTTTTTCCTTTTGAAAACTCATATTGGCAAAAGGCAGTACAGCAATGGAATTATCTTGAATTTTTGGCGAGGTTATTAACTCCTTATGTACTGTTTTAGGGGCTACTTTTTTAGGAGTATTAAATTGCCAAAAAGCGAATAGACCCAATAAAAAAGTCCCCATAATGGCAGGAATCAACCATTTTAAATGCTCAGTAATTGGTGGCTTAATTTTACCTTTTATATTCGCTTGATTGGGAATGGCAAAGTTATCATTCGTTAAAGCAAAAACTTCTATTATTTCATCGACATGTTTAAATTGAAATTCGCCTAAACTAAGCGTCTCAAATTCGGGGTGGTTTTTAATTCGTTTGGCAACATCCTGAGAAAATAAAACACTTCCTGCTACACCAATAGATTCTATTCGAGCAGCGATATTAATGCCATTCCCAAAAATATCATTTCCTTTTCGGACAAATTCTCCGACGTGTATACCTATGCGTAAAGGCACTTTAGGAGCTTCTTGGAAGGCGATTTGTATGTCCTGCGCACACTCAACGGCATCGACCGTACTGGAAAATAAAAGGAGGGTACCATCTCCATAAGTTTTGATAATTTCTCCATCAAAAGACTCGGCATTGGTTTTAATAACCTCTTGAAAACGACTCAAAATGACTATGGCATCCGCTTCATCTTTTTGCATCAAAGCAGTATACCCAACAATGTCGGCGAATAAAATAGCCGCCAACTGCCGACTTTTTGAGGTAACCATAGTATGTTTAATGTTATTTTGTGTAGTAGTTAATAATTGGCAAGATACAAAAACTATGGCATTTTAGTTAGTAGTTTTTTGTTTTCCATCCATCCACACTTTTGCTAATACTGCTAAAATTAATACCAAATCCAACTATTTGCTTTTCTACGTTTTGATATTTATCGATATAGCCTTTAGTTTGAATTTGTTGGATGAGCATTTTCTAACCCCATGGTTTTATATCCAATACTACTAAAAGAAATATAGATAACGGGATGCTGCTTCGTCTAATCCCAATGGTCTTGAATCCAGAGTCCATCAAATAGCTCTTTTTCTCCCTGAAATAAAGCTTTTATAGTAGAAAGGGTCAATGATTTACCAAAACGACGAGGCCTGAACAGGAAATTATAATCACTACTCGTTGTTAGTTTATAAATAAGTTCTGTTTTGTCCACATAGAGTAAGTTTCCCTTTCTAAGTTTCTTAAAACTTTGTATGCCGATTGGTAACTTTTGCTTCATACATCAAAAATAAGGATTTTCTTACTAAGTTTATCCCACAGTTTATCTTTAGTTGTCCAACTCCACCAACAATACAATATATCAGAAATTTTATCCCTTTGCCTTAACCAAAGCTTCAAAAGGAGGATAACCTTGTAAATTCGCCAACATTATATCATTCCCAAAAGTAGTTGGGCTATAAGCGAAGCCCTTTTTGATGGCCCGATTGAGTAGGGTAATAGCTTTATCTTTATCATCGGTATTGCTATAAATATGAGCTTGGGCTACTAAATAGCCAGCATCTTGGGTGCTTGTATATAGATCTTCTAATTGTTTAAGGGTAGCGGTTACGGATTTTCTTTGTCCTAATTGCTGACAAGTATTGCCTGCTCTAGACAAATTGAGCCAACTAGTACCAGTTTGGTCAATGGCTTCTTGGAAAAGCGGTTTGGCAATAGCAAATTGATTGGTGGCATAATAGAGATTGCCCAAAGCAAAAGGATCGAGGTTTGTACCTTGCTGGTTTGCCCAATCTATGCCCGTTTGTGCCCATTCTTGCTGCTTTTCTTTATTGCCTTTTACACCATATCGCTCGGAAATAAAAACAAAGGCATTGAGAATTTCTATGTTGGCCATTTGATTGTCTTGCATTTCTTTAATCAAGGTTTGCAAGTCTGTTGCTTTATCCTGCGCTACGTAAATTTCTGCTAATCTATCGTAGTAATTCCAATGTTTTCTAAACTTTGGTTGAATCGTTTTGGCTATTTCTTCTGCATCTTCATATCTGCCTTCTCGGTACAAATTATGGACGTAATAATTATGCCACCAAGTATCTAGTTCTATGTCTTGGGGGGCAAATTCGGGATCTAAATATTCAAAGATTTCGACTGCTTTTTTAGGTAGGTTTAAATTATTGGCAATGATGCCTGCCTCTACATTAGAAAACCATTGTTTAGGATCTTTCTCCAAAATTTTTAAACTTGCTTTAAATGCTTTTGGTAAATCTTTATCCAATAAGGCTTGCCAATGTACATACCATTGCCGATCAAAACTATTGAGGCTTTTAAAGTCAATATTTTGTTTGATGAGGGCAAAAGTTGAATCGGCATGACTCCCCATACCTGCATTAAAATACGAAGCCGTTGCCCAAATATAAGGCCAGAAAAAACTGCTATCCATTTCAATGGCTTGGGCAAAAAGATTTCGAGATTCTTCGGTATCTTCGCTATAAATATCAATCCCTTCTCGGAATAATTGATAAGCTTTATGAGGTGGTGGATTTTGGGCAATTCCAGGAGAGAAATTATGGTTTTGTGCATCAAAAGCAGTTACAAATTTAGCTTGTAGTTCACTTACCAAAGCGGCATTATCCCCTTTAGGCCCTTTAACATCAGGCAAGGTTAATTCAATTTTACCTGATTCGATATCAATGATTTGACTTTTAAAAATCAATGCGTCCTTGTCTATATAATATCGACCTTTGACTATTTTCTGAGCGCCTGTTCTCCGAGCAAAATTTTTGCTAGAATCTCCCACGCTTGCATATTTAATATTTTCTTGAATGCTTTCAAAACCGACCAATTGAATATCATCCAAATACATCAAACCTTGAATCACCCAGTCAGATGCCATATCTCCCACAATGTCTAATTCTCTATCGCCTGTCATATTCTCAAAAGGTAAGACGGCTATTCTAGCGTCTCGCAGATTTTTAGGAACGGTGCTATCTATATCTCCAAAAGGACTAAAAAAGCGAATTAATCCTAACATAAGTATCGCTACGCCTCCCAATACCCATTTTTTTACTTTGGAAGCCGCAGATGGAATCAATTTCCCCTTACCCGTTAATTCTTCTTTTTTAGGGATAATTAACCCTTCTCCTTGTAGGGCATAAATTTGCATGGGTTGGGCGACATTTTTAAACTTAAATGCACCTAATTGAACGGTTTTATAAACTGTTTGATGAGCAATTCCTTCTCGAAATTTACTGGAAATCAGGACAGAACCAGGGACTCCAAAAGACTCAATACGAGAAGTAATATTTACTGCATCTCCATAAGCGTTTCCGTCTTCGAATCCCACATTTCCTTGATGTAAGCCTATTCTAACAGGAGTAGCTGGAGTAGCCGATAGAAAGTATTTTTGAAGATTGGCGGCGCAGTTGGCAGCATTGGTAGGGTCTTCAAAAGTGCATAAACAACCATCTCCGTAAAAATTGATGATTTCTCCTTGAAACTGTGTGACACTCTCCGTAAGCGCTTCTTTAAAGTTTCGTAAGACTAAGCGGCCCTGTTCTTCATCACGTTGCATCAAAGCCGTATATCCCTGAATATCAGCGAATAAAACGGCTAAGAATTGTCTTTCTTGCGGGTTTGACATTTAAAAATTTATGTACGGCTAGTTCATAATACAAATAAAAACAAAACCTAATAACGGTTAGTTATCAGGTTTTGTCTCATAGGAACGATAAAGATATAAAATATTCCTGGCTCTTGGAAATTATGCCTTGTTTAGTTACGCTATGGTCTTGGCTATTCGCTTATTTCAATAATATGTGTACCTACCTCATAGTTAGGATTCACAGGAATATCGGTACTTGCAATTTTTATGATAATCGTCCAATCTTCTCCTGCTACTAAATTATCATCTAAAATTTCAATGGGTAATTCTGTCACACTACTATTGGCGACGATAGTAGCTGAGTTTCCCGTCACCTGATAATGTTCTCCTGCTATAGCCGTACTATTGGTATCAATTTCAAAACTAACCGTAATTGGAGTTGCTTGTTGGGCAGCGGCTAAATTGACCATAAAACCACTCGGTATGCCTTGTCCATCTGCTACTTTTTGATAGGTAAATGTTTGCTCGCCCGTCACCGTTGTAGCGGCATCTAATTCTAAAAAAGCATCTAGGAATAAAATATCCGTACCTGGTGCATCGCAGGCAAAAAGACCTAAAACTAAGAGCGGAATAAATATTAATTGAGATTTCATTATTGTTTATTTTATGATTATTGTTGATACCGGAAGTCAATTGAAGTCCTTAGGGCTACTCCTGAATTATCTGACCTCTGACAGTCCATGAAATGGACGGTCTGACTTCTGACTTCTCATTCAATACCCCGGATTTTGTTCTAATAATTGATTCAAACTCAACTCACTTTGTGGAATATCGGATAAAATTCTAAAGTCGGTATAACTTAAAGTGGGCGCATTAGAAGTAGCGGTTTTCGGAATATCCATACCCAATCTTTTGAGGTCAAACCAACGATGTCCTTCTAATGCTAATTCAATTCTTCTTTCTTGCATAATCAGGTCGATTAAAGCATTGCCTGTAAGGGCTGTTGTGGCTAAACCTCTGGCAACTCTCAATTCATTGATGCTATTTTGGGCTTTGGTATCATCGCCACTTCTGGCATAGCCCTCCGCCGCAATTAAGAGTACTTCGGCATAGCGAATAATGGGAATGTTTTCTCTAAAATCGCCTTGTTCGCCTCGCCACTTATTGCATTTTCGAGTCCCATTGGGAATGTCTGCTTCAACGGTCCAAATACTATGTCGAATGTCATTGGGTTCGCTATCCAAAATAGTTAATAACTCAGGGCTGCCGACTAAAATGTATTGAGAACTAGAACTGGTATTATTCGTCATGGTACAGATACTTCGATTGGCACCATCTACGGTGGACCAATCGGTTGGTCGGATTTCTGCTTCAAATAGGGATTCTGGATGTGGAATCATTTCCCAAGAAGCTTCAAAATTCTCAACGGTAGTCAATGTCGCAGTAGTTTGAGCTAAAGCCAAATCAGCTTGCTGTGCTGCTGCTGCAAAATTACTTTTATATAACTGGACTCTCGCCATTAAAGCATGGGCAGTCGATTTACTAACTCTTAAAGGGGCGCTCGTATTTTCTGCTAAAAGGCCAATCGCTTGATTTAAATCGGATTCAATTAATTCGTAAATTTCGGTATTCGTTGCTCTGGTATTCGTGACCAAGGCGTCCGATACATCTTCGGTTGGGGTTGTTCGAATTGGGACCGTTAAGTTAAAACCATTGACTTCTTTGCCTGGTTCATATCCATAGACTTTGGCTAAGTCATGATAATATAAGGCTCTTAAAAAATAGGCTTCTCCTTTTATTTGTTTTCTCAATGCTTCATCATCTGCCGTTAAATCGGTCAAATCATCAATTTTACTAAAGATTAGGTTTAAATCATTGATGCCGACATATAATTCCCACCGTCCCATGTGCGCTCGAACGGCATTTACATATTCCGATTCGTAATTAAAGGTTCGATTATTAAAATCTAAATTATCGGCTAAGACATCGGGTGCAATAATGCCGTTTTGTCCCATCCACTCAAAATTGTGGACTCGATTATATGCAGAAAAAAGGATGGACTCAAAACCGCCTACTTCTGCGAAGACTTGTTCTGGAGAAAGGGATTCTGGATCGGTGACATCTAGGGCTTTGGTGCAGGATAGGAAGCCTAGTAGGACAATAAAGAATAATTTATTATAAAAATTCATGTTTATTTTTTTAGTATTGTCAAAATCAGAAATCTTAAGTCAGCAATCATACATTATCAATTTTCTTAGTTTTAATTAAAACAGATTTATGATTTAAGATATATGAACTATGATTTATGATTTTCTAAAACGACATATTCAACCCAAAAGAAAATTGTCGGCCCAAAGGAAAAGCAAAAGGAAAACGTTCACTATAGGCATGTCGAGTAGCGACAACTTCGGGATCAATACCATCAAAACGAGTCCAAGTAACCAAGTTTAAGCCTTGGGCGAAAACCGTCAAGTTGGACACTTTCATAAAGGATAAACTGGTCTTAGGAAAAGTATAGGCCAACTTGATTTCTTTTAATCGAATGTAAGACGCATCAGAGTAAAAACGAGTCGTACCAGGCAAGCCAAAAGTGATTTGATCAATACCTCGAATGACATTGCCCTGAGTGGGTTGATGCACATTGGTAATGTCGCCAGGATTTCTCCAATAATTGGTTTGAGAAATTAGCTGATTATTAGGGGAACCACCTGCTTCTGCTAAAGCTTCCAAGTCGTTATTATAGACATAATGCCCACCCTGAAATTGGAAGAAAGCTCCCAATGACAACCCTTTATAACTAAATTCGGTACGGAAACCACCAAAAAAATCAGGAATAGCGCCCTTAAATACTTGTACATCTTCGGCAGAGGGGGAATAAGTTGGATAACCATTTCGATCATAAACGGTGGCTCGTCCATTTGCTGGATTCACGCCTGCAAAGGGTAAGAGGTTGAAAAAATGAATTGGTTGCCCAACAATTAACTGCGGGAAACCGTCAGCAAAAATAGTATCTCTACCACCGTTTAATTCAAGGACTTCATTTCTTTGAAAAGATAAACTTCCGCCTACTCGCCAATTGAAACCACCCTTGTTAAAAACGACGGTGGTTAATTCAAAATCAATCCCTTTATTATTGACTTGCCCTACATTTTCTACAAAGGTCGCTTCTTCAATCCCTGCGGCGGCTGGAATTTGAGTCGCTAAAAGTAAATTTCGATTATTTTTATTCCATAAATCAACACTACCATACAAACGATTTTCAAAGAAAGAAAAGTCAATCCCTAAATCGAATTGTTCGGCCTCTTCCCAGCCCAAAAGGTTATTGGCTAATTTTGTAGGGGCTAAGCCTGGCGCACCTAAATATTGTCCTCTGGTACTAAATTGAGGGAGTGCGGCAAAGTCTGCAATTTCAGAGTTTCCTGTGATGCCATAAGAGAGCCTAATTTTCAACTCTTCTATCCAAGTCGCACTTTGTAAAAATGGTTCGGCACTTAATCGCCAACCTAGCGAACCAGAATAAAACAGCCCCCAACGATTGTCTCGACCAAAACGAGAAGAACCATCATACCGAACGGTCGCATTCGCAAAATACTTTTCATTAAAACTATATTTGACGGAGCTAAATACCCCTTGTCGGCGATTGGTAGAAGAAGTGCCTGCTATGGCAAATGGCGTAGAAGCACTATTTAAATTCTGGAAAGAAGGATCTGCTAATCCTCGACCAGTCGCACTAAAATTGGTCCAATCTTCTTGCTTATATTCAAACCCTAATAAAGCGGAAAACCGATTGACTTCTTTAATATCAAAATTGTATTGTAGCGTTCCAAAGGTATTCCAGTTGACGGAAATCCTATCTTCATTTAGAATCTGCCCACCCCAAGCATCTCGGAAAAAAGGAATACTAATTGGTCGAACTTGCTTGTCTCTGTTATTAATGTAATCAATGCCAATAGATGCTCTGGCTCTTAGGTTTTTAATAGGCTCATAATTCAAGGTTAAAGCACTAATATTTTGTAAAGTCTGCCCCAACCGAGTGACCTCTTGGGCATTTTGAATCTCATTAAAATTGAAATTATGTCCTTCTCCATTGGTTGGATATGCATTATAATTACCATTTTCATCAAAGGCTGGTGAACTAGGAATTGACCAGAAAGAAGGCGCAAAAGGACAGTTGACCCAAAATCCACCATCACAAGGTTGTCCTTCTTGTTCGATAAAAGCGAGCGAAGTCCGTAGATTTAAAGAAAAATTGTCTAATAAATCGGCATTTAAATTAAAACGCCCTGTGATCCGTTCCCATTCATTGGTTAAGATTTGTCCTTCTTGTAAATTATAAGAGAAAGAAGTGTAATAATCTACTTTGTCTGAACCGCCACTAAAGGAGAAATCTAAGGTTCTTAAAGTTGCATCTTGCCAGATGGCGTTTTTCCAATCGTAGTAAGGTAAATTAGGATCATTTGGATCTCCATATAATTCCTGGGCTGCTTCGATACTTTGACCTGAGTTAACGAAAGCCGCTTGCCGAATATCCGCATATTGCTGACTATTCATTACTTCATATAAATTCATGGGTTGAACCACTCCTTCTTGATAGGAAACATTAAAAGTAGCTTTATCGCCTTTTGCCCCCGTTTTGGTGGTTACTAAAATAATTCCGTTCGCTCCTTGTGCCCCGTAAATAGCAGTAGAAGAAGCATCTTTTAAAATCTCTATAGACGCAATATCATTGGGATTAATCCCATTCAAAGGATTGGCAGAACCTTGTCCAGATTGCCCTTGCCGACCGACTTGTACGCCATCAATAATGATTAACGGTTCAGAACCTGCGGAGATAGATCCTACGCCTCTAATTCGAATAGTCGCTGCACCTCCTGGCGCGCCACTTTCTGAGGCGATTTGTACCCCCGATGCTTTTCCCTGAATCGCTCGATCAAAAGATTGAACGGGCAAACCTTCTATTTCCCGATTCTTGATACTCGTAATGGAAGCCGTGATTTCTCTTTTGAGTTCTGTCGAATACCCCGTAACGATGACTTCATCAAAAACAACGGCACTAGATTTTAATACAGCGTTGATCAGGTTTTCTGCACCTAATTCGATTTCTAAGGGTAAAAAGCCTAAATAGCTGAATTGTAGGATATTGACTTCCTCAGGAACTGCTAATGTATATTGACCGTCAATATCGGTCGTCGTACCAATAGAAGTACCTTTAGCAAGTACCGTTGCACCGATTAATAATTCGCCTTGTTCGTCAGAAATGGTGCCCGAAATAGTTCGCTGGGCATGGGTAGGTAGAATGTTGAAACATAGGCATAAAATGCCCAGGAGTGTTAATTCTCTCATAGTATTGGTTGAGGTTTTTTATATGATTCTGATCAAAAGTACCTAATTTTTTGGGTATAAATAAAGGGACTTAAACAAAATTTTTCGCTAAATCAACGACTGTCAAAACTCCATGAAATGTTAACAAAATGGTTGCGATAATAACTTCCTAATAATTATTTAGATACACAATGTTTAAAAAGATATACCTTTTATTTTTAAGTTATATTAGATGGGTTAGTAAGGTCTTTTATAGAGAGATATGCACCACTTATAAGTGATTTTATGCAATTTATAAACAATTGGGACGGAAAAAAAAGACAAAAAAAAGAGATAATTCTAAAAAGGAAAGATATTTACACCTAAACGCAATGCCTAACATATTGTATACCAGTATTTTAAATAATAAACATTTGCTTTCTAGTGTTCCAAATTGTCTTGCTATTAAGCAGGTGGTGGAAACATTTTTCTAAAAGTGAAAGCCTCAGCAGACGGGCCTTCTGTCCACAATTTTTCCAACTTCTGTTCAGCTTCTGCTAAGGTTGGAATATACCCTTTGGGAATCCACCACAAGGCTAAATGACTTTTTTTCATAGGTAAAAACCATTCCTTCCGCCGAATAAAAGCTTTTAAATGGTCTCCTTTATAGATAAAATCTTTTAAAGCAGCTATCGTTTCCCAAACTGATAAGTTAACTAGAATATCAGGATTATTAAATATTACAAAGTTAACGGCTGTTTCCGTTTCGTCTTTTAAAATCCAAACAAAACCAGGACTATTTTCGCCTTCTGCATTTACTTTGGGTAATTGGTCAACAAACCCTTTCATTCTAGGGTCAGTTAAAGGGTAACGGGCTTCTACTATATTGATTTGAGCGATATGATAGGTCATTAATGCTGTATTAGGGCTAGGAAAAATGCCTAAGATAGCAAAAGATTAAAAGACACTTTAGCTATCAGGAGAACAATCTGAAAATAAACAACGTTCTTCTTGTGTACTTTTTCAAAATACTAATTAAAACCATATTAATGTCTATTTTTAACAAGACCTTATTACTAATTTTTTCTATAGTTTGCATAGGCTTAACAGCTTGCCAGACTTCTGAATCGTCCGCTACGAATCAGCCAATTACGGATTATACAATAAGTGGAAAGGTGGATACCGTCAGAACCAATGGTACCGCTATTTTATCTCTTTTTAATCCAGTTTCCCAAGTAAAAACGCCTTTGGATACGTCGGCTATTGCAGCGGATGGCAGTTATCAATTGACGTTTAAATTTGATGAACCTGATTTATATAGAGTAGACTTTCAAAAGAAACAATACGTGATGTTGGTGATTGCTGAAGGGCAAAACAATATCCAATTGGACGTAGAAGGAGTTTCTAAAGGCAGGGCAAGTATAAAAGGCTCAGCGGATTCTGAAAAATTATTGGCATACGATGTTTTTAAAGCTGAATCTAATGCAAGACTTGTCAAGCCTACCTATGATGCAATGCGAGCCGCTTCCAAAGAAAATGACCACGAAGCAGAAATTACCGCTGTACAAAATTATGCGCATGCGAGTGAAACACATCGAGTAGAATTATTAGATTTTACGGCTAAAGAAATTGGTACATCCATTGCCCTATTTGGTTCGATGTTGCGTTGGACAGGAGATGAGGAAGTCGATCGGTTGGATAAATTAGTACAAGATTTTAAAGCGGTGCATCCCAACTTGAAAATGACGAAAGTGATGGAGGCTAAAGTGAATCGGTTTAAGAAAATAGCGATGGGCGTCACTACACCCGCTATTGTTTTGCCAGATACTTCTGGAAATACATTGAGTTTAATGGATCTAAAAGGAAAATACACCTTAATTGATTTTTGGGCTTCTTGGTGTACACCTTGTTTGTTACAAATTCCTGATTTAAAAGAAGCCTATGCTGAATTTCAGTCAAAAGGCTTTGAAATTTTAGGGGTTTCTGTAGATTCTAAAGGGAAGCGTTGGAAAAATTCTATTGTAAAATACGATATGACTTGGCCGCAAATATCGGACTTAAAAGGTTGGGGAGCTGCCGCTGCTGCAGACTATAATGTGACTTTCATTCCTTTTAATGTGTTGATTGATGAAGAGGGGAAGATTATTGCGAAGAACTTGCACAGTAAAGCTTTGAAGGCGAAGTTAGAGGAGTTGTTAAAGTAGGTGAATAGATAAAGGGTTGTATAAAAAGTCTCACATTCTAATAAATTCTAATTCGTAACTAAATAACTTAAGGGATGGTTTGATTGTTAGGATTGTTAAATTATTTTCGTAACGTTTTGTCATACAGCAATTTAATCATAAAACAACGATTGGGTCGATATTTTAAGATTGTATCCATAGCCGTCAGGCTAAGAATATAATCATTGATAATCAGCAACTTACGATGATGTCGATATTTTAAGATTGCATCTTAAAATCAATATTTTTACGTTTTTAACGTAATTGGCTTGTAAAAACAGGCATTTTTAATCGTTAATCTGACGGCCTTTCGTCTCCAGACCTGCCCGCATGTAGTCAAGTCTGGAGACATCTAAACCATACATTATTTATTTAATTCTAATTAGGTCTGTTCGTTTAGATAAAACCGGTCTAAAGGTCGGTTTAAAGGTTTTGCTACCAGTTTCCATGGCTTAAATTACTTACTCAATTCAAGCAATATTTTCTTAAAACTAGCCTCTTCCATTGCCGCCATCAATCCCTGATATTCCTTCATAAAATTACCATGTCCTTTTGTACCAATAAAAGTAAATTGGCCATCCATGCTTACTTTGAGTCCTTTCTCTTTTAAACTGGCTAAGATTCCTCTTCTGCGTTCAAAATATTGTTCGATTAAATTGGCGTATCCTTGGTCAATCGCTTGAAAACTTTCCTTAAATGCAGTATTGTTGATAATATCTTTATAAATGGCTGGCTGATTTTTTTGTGCATATTTTAAGTATTCCAAGATAAAGTATTTGAATTCTGCATAAGCATAAAAAACACCGTTTACTTGACCTAAATAACGTGCCCAATCTTCGGGGGTTTGTTTCGTTTCAGCGACAAAGTAATCGTACAATTCGTAATTGGTTCTCGTATCCTGATAATAGGCATTCCATTCATCCATTAAACCATAAATGCCACTTTGCTGAGTCCCTAATATGGAATTAGTGGAAGTGATATACTCGTCATATCGAAATTTTCTAAAGGCCAATTTAACATTATTCGCAATTAGTTTTGAGGGGAAAGTAGTGGTATGTGGTACTAAAATTTGTTGACTCGCATTGATAAAAAAGAAAGAAGCACGTTTGTCCACTAACTTTGTTAGATTCTTGCTGGCTTTTTCGTTAAGGGCCAATAAATTAGTATAACCATGATTGATTTCATGAACAACGGTTCCCAAACTAGCAACAATGCTCATCTCATCTGCGCCCATAATATAGATGCCAAAATCAGTTTTTGAACTGCTGGTGGTCAATGGTCCTATTTTAAATTCCGTAGGTGCATTTAGATAGGTTTTAATAATTTGGTAGCCTTCTGGGTTGTATTTTTTTAAAAGGACTAAAGTTCTTGTTTTAGATTGAGCGGAAAGAAAGATAGGAAGACAAAAAAGACAGAGTAAGATCAGGGTCTTATTTTTCATAGTTTGTTTTTTGTTTTTAATAAAAAATAACTTGCAAGTTATTTGTATTTTTTGTTTAAAGCTAACTTTCGATTAAAACTTAGTAGTACTGACAAAATAACTTGAACAACTATAATTCGTGGGGATAATAAATTCGTGGGGAATTTAATACTAGATGTCCGATTTATTTTTTATTCGTTACTTATCTTTTATTAGCTTCTAAGATCGCTGATTGAGGACGAATAGTAAACCCTCGCCGCACCATCATTTCCTGAAACTTAGGATGCAAGCGAATGGAATCTGGAGGTGGAAAACATTGTAATTCATCTATCGTTTCATAACCTAAAATAAATACAGAAGAATCTAACCGACTAATATATCGTTCCATTTCTCCGCTTAGCAGCATAATTTCGTTGTCTATTTTATATAATACGGCGTTTTTATCGGTAATATTCTGCTGCTGAATGGTTTGTGATTTTAATTGCTTTAACGGAGATAACTGTTGTTGATTGGTATATAAAAGGAGTTGCTTTTCAGCTTCTGAAATCCATAAATGCTTGGCGGGAATTGCGTTCATTTTTTGATAATTCCCAATTTTGGCATAATAGACGCCTAAAAAGTAACCGATGGGTGGGATGGCTGGGGATTCTTGATAAAAAGCTTCTAATTGGTTTTTGCCCTCAGTATATTTATCTTCTGTGAAAAGATAAACGGCACTCATTATTTGCATAATTTTAGATTCGGGATCTAATTTTTTAGCTACTTCAATATGGGCTCGTCCTGCGGAAATGTCTCCCTTGCTAATTAAGGCTTCCGAATACCATTGGTGGGTGGTAGCATTCCCAGGTTCTAATTCTAATGCTTTTTCAAAATTAACGATGACATTAGCATAATCTGATTTGACTCTATAATAATATCCTAAAGCAGCATAGGCATCGGCAATGGTTGGATTTAGTCGAATTGCTTTTTCTGCCGCCTGTTTACAATCATCTAAATATTGAAGATTTTCAATACCAATAGTCGCATAAACTTGTGCCAAACCTGCATAAGCCAAAGCAAAATTAGCATCTATAGTAATCGCTTTTTTAAAATGCTTTTCCGCAGTCAGTAAATTCTCTATTCCTCTTTTTCGCCAAAGATGTTTACCCTGACTGTACTCCTGCCAAGCGGCAATGTTCTCTGTTGGTTTGGCATTAATTCTTGCTGCTACCGTAGGCAATAATTCTGCTTTTAAAACTTCAGCAATTTTACTGGATACCTCTGATTGTACTTGAAAAATATCTGCTAGTTCTCCATCAAAACTATTCGCCCATAATTGTTGGTCTGTTACGGCATTAATTAATCTCGCACGAATCCGAAATTGTTTGCCACTTTGCTGGACACTTCCACTTAATAAATGCTGTACACCTAATGCCTGACCAATTTCTTGGGTTGATTGCTCACTTGTTCGATATTTTCTGGAGGAATTAAAAGAGATAACTTGCAAATCTTTGATACCCGATAAATGGGTTAAAATATCTTGGGAAATTCCATCGCTAAAATATTGCTGTTCTGGATCTTTATTGAAATTATCAAAAGGGAGTACAGCTATAGATTTATCCAAAGTGGGCGATACGTTGAAAGTATCGCCCACTTTGGAATTCCATAAATTCCAGACAAAAATACCCGATATTACCAAAATCAAAATACCTGCTATTGCATTTATTTTCTTTTGAAAATCTTTTTTGCTGGACGATACTTGATGCCCTTTTCCCTGCATTTCTGCTTGCTTCGGAATAACTAATCCTTCCTTTGCCAAAGCAAAAACTTCCATTGATTGAGCTATATTTTTAAATTCAAAGACACCTAAAGATTGTGATGGAAAATTTGCCTGATCTTTTATTTCCTCCTGAGCATTTTTAGATAGTAGAACACTACCTGCTATGCCCATAGATTCAATTCTGGAAGTAATATTGACACTAGTCCCAAAAATATCTTTTCCTTTTCGGATAATCTCGCCTAAATGAATCCCTATGCGTAAAGGGACTTTTGGGTTTTCTCGAAAGGCTAATTGCATCTCATAAGCACATTGAGCAGCATTGCCAATATTTTGAAAAAGAATTAAACTCCCATCACCATAGGTTTTGATGATCTCTCCTTGATGTTTTTCGACTGTTTTTTGGGTAATCGTTTCAAATCGATAGAGCGTGGACATCGCAGCAGTTTCGCCTTTTTCCATGAGGGCGGTATAGCCGACGATGTCGGCAAATAAAATAGTTACAAGCTTCTGATTTTTTGAGCGAGCCATGTAGTAAATAAGGTGTTAAATATTGTGTAGTTTTTATTTTTCAACAAGTTACAAAAACTATTGGAATTAGGAGTTGATCGGTTAATCAGAGCAGTCAAATTTATTTTATCCTAAAGTATTACACTAGCCTTTTTTATTCAAATAGCTGGATTTTTTTGACAGTTTAGCTTGACCTTGGAAAAAATCGATTTTTAGGTCATTTTTGATTTTAATCTTAAATAAAAAGTTATCTTAGCCATAAAAATTCAATTATGCAACCTTCCAAATTTTTCTTCTTTATCCTTTTTTGTAGTTTTTGTATGGGCAGTTGTGCTCAAAATATTCCTAATAAGGACGATCAAATCAATGCGGCTGTCTTAGCCGCACCTGAAGATATGCGAGCCGATGCTACCGTCTTAGGGTATGATAGTCAAGGTCAATTAATTTCTTTGAGAGCAGGCACGGGCAATTTAATTTGTATTACCGATGACCCCAATAATGAAGGTTTCAAGTCGGTTTGTTATCATAAAAACATGGAACCCTATATGGAAAGAGGTCGAGTGTTAAAAGCAGAAGGAAAAAATGGACAAGAGAGTTTTGATATTCGAGAAAAAGAAGCCAAATCAGGGGCTTTAGTACTACCTAAAACACCTTCTACTTTACATGTTTACGAAGGACCAGGGGAGTATGATCCTACTTCTGGAAAAGTAAATAAAGCTTTTTATCGCTATGTGGTGTATATTCCTTGGGCAACAGCTGAATCTACTGGTTTGCCAACTAAGCCTATGACTCCTGGAGGTGCTTGGATTATGAACCCTGGTACGCATCGGGCACATATTATGGTTACACCGCCGAGAGGATAAAGGGAACTTACATTAACTACCAACGAAAGGGCGTTTTTATCAACCTGTCAAATTTAGTGTGATAACCTTTAGGCAAGGACTCCTTCAATATAAATTCACCCTATTTGGAACGGGTAAAAAATAACTTGGACAAGTGGTATTTTAACACCAACAATTAATGAATACCAACGGATATTAACTGTTCAATTTATACTTTTTCTAAATCAAAAAAATAATGAAATTAAGAACTTTTATTTTTCTGTTTACGCTTTGTGTCTTTACACAATTACAAGCACAAAGCAATAAAACTACTGAAAAGACCTCACCGATTCCATCACCTAAAAGTTTTACTTCTAAGCATAGTCTAAAAGTAAACGGCGAAATGTTAACGTATCAAGTAACAGGGGAAGAACTCTATCTAAAAGACAAAGGTGGCAAACCCGTCGCTTCCTTTTGGTCAACTGCTTATACTTTGCCGAAGGGTAAAATAGCTAAAAGCAACACCCCCGCAAGACCCGTTTGTTTTGTTTTCAATGGTGGCCCAGGTTCTGCCTCAATTTGGTTGCACATGGGGTTATTAGGTCCTAGATTGGTACAAGTGGATAGTGATGCGAAGAAAGATGATGGCGCTGCCCCTTTTACGATCATTGATAATCCTTATGCTTTATTGGACATCACCGATTTGGTTTTCATTGATCCTGTTGGGACAGGGTATAGTAAAGTAGTCGGTAAAGGAAAAGTAGAAAATTATTGGGGACTGAATGAAGATGCTAAATCGGTAGCTGCGTTTATTCGATTGTGGACAACAAAGCACCAGCGTTGGAATGCACCTAAATATCTGATTGGAGAAAGTTTTGGTACGACTCGTGCTGCTGCTATTGCCGATGAATTAATGGGCGGCGGGCAAGACATGGCACTAAACGGGTTGGTGATGATTTCGCAAGCTTTGGATTATGCGGGTTCTACTTCCATGCATGATAATATCACCTCTTATTTGACCTATTTGCCAAGTATGGCAGCCACCGCTTGGTATCACAAAAAAGCAGGACAAGGTAAAACTCTAGAAGCTTTTGTAGAAGAAGCTAGACAATTTACTTATGATGTCTATGCGCCAGCCTTATACCGAGGTAACTTTTTAGCAGCAGCAGATAAAACAAATATCATTAACCAATTAGCCTATTTCACAGGCTTAGATAAAACCTATATTGAGCAGTCTAATTTACGAATTTTAATGCCTCGTTTTCAAAAGGAGTTATTACGTGAAGAGAACAAAACATTGGGTAGATTAGACGGACGATATTATGGCAATGAGTCTGACCAAATTGCAGAACGACCTACTTTAGGAGATGCGTCTAGTTATAAAATTTCTAGTGCCTACACCGCAGCTTTACAAAGTTATTATGCCAGCGATTTAAACATTCAAATGGAACGTCCTTATCTGACTTCCAATAGAGCGATTTATCCAAAATGGAATTGGAAACCTGTGCCTAAAAATAGGGGATGGGAACCGATGTATGTCAACACCACTCGTCGATTGGCGAAAGCGATGCGTAAAAATGAAGGAATGAAAGTATTGGTGGCGAGCGGCTATTACGATTTAATTACGCCTTTCTTTGATGCAGAATATACTTTTAGCAGAAATGGGATTGTGACGGATCGAGTGGATTTTAAATATTATGAGGGCGGGCATATGATGTATACGCATCAGCCTGCTTTGCAGCAACTATGTGCGGATATTCGAGCTTTTTTGGGTAGTAAGTAGCTGTCTAAGTAATGATCTATAAATAAAATATAGAAGTTTTTATCCGTGGAAACTATCCGTGGAAGTTATTAGTAGGAGACTAAGTCAAGCTTAATTCTCCACGGATAGCTTCCACGGATATTTTATTTGCTATAAATCGGCTACTTCGCTCCTTCAAAATGCCCAATAACTAAGTCCAATAACTTAATAAAATCATCCGCTGTTCCATCAATATGGCGGCGAACCCAAAAAGAAGGAGTGGTGAACCCTTCATAAACATCTGCTTTTTCTGGCCCTTTTTCTAATTCTTCCGCGAATTCTCTAAAATGTTCTTGTAAAGAGCCCTCTCCTGTTCCACCAGGTTGAGCGACCATGGTAATATATTCGTTAATTAAAGCTGCTCTGATTTCTGGATTTTGCTCCAGATATAAAAATCCAGAATAATAAGTATGTGCCATACTCCGCAAATGCTTTTGATAAAATCCTTTAGCAACTTTGCTAAAAACGGGATTCTTTAAAGCAGCAGCGATCGCATCATGCGCCTTGGCAATAAATTGTGGATTATAATACCCAAATGAAGTTGTCGAATTAAAATCCATTTCTCCTTGATGTGGGCCTCTTAAAAATACATCTTCATCAAACGTTTCTTCCAAAATACTCAACGAAGCATAGTTTTTTGCCTTCGCATATTTGGAGCGTAAGCCAACATCTAACCAAGTATCATCTCGGTCTCGATCAGGCTCATAATTGGCGGCTAATAAATCCCATAAATGGGTGACTTCCATGATTTTGAAGATGCCAGGCTCGGTCGTGGTGGTGGAAGTGGTAAAGGCAGTTGCAAGGAGGAATAAGGTGCTAACAAAGGTTAGCTTTAGTAGATTTCTCATAACTTTATTTTTAGGGTAAAGAATAATTTATTGGCTAAAGGTGAGTTTTAATTTTGAAAGTGACTTAGTCTGCTGTAAATTAAATAAGCAGCCCCTTTTACCTGTTCCCCGAGCACAGCTATGCTACCATTCTGAAGGGCTTCTATGGGTTGCGTAGATGGAAGTTCTACTGTATAAACATTATATTTGTAACCTCCCCCTCTTTAAAAACATAAAAAGAACAATGAGAAAATCAATTTATATCGTATTAGGGGGCATCATAGGGCTAATAAACCCGCTTCTCGCCCAACAAATTTTCCAAAAGGGGACACTTTATTTTCGAGATGGACAAACACTTGAAGTGGATATTTTAGAGGATAGCTATAAAAATTATGCGAATGGAGTTACTTACAAAACGGCGAAGCAGGATAGATTAAAGAATGCTGGATATGCGGACTTGAAAGGTTTTGAAGTAGGAAAAAACCAAAAGTACGTTGCTTTTCAAATTAGACAGATATTGCCAACGACCACTACGCCTACAACGTTGAGCATTTTTCTAAAACAACTGGAACAGGGAGCATTAAACTTGTATGAATTTTCTAATTCAGAAAATACCAAATGGCTATACCTTCAAAAAAATAAGCAAGCGTTACAAAAACTATATGTGATTCGTAAAGACTTTGCCTCGGAAGAAAGAGACCAAATTCCCATCAAAGTAGATACGATAGCGACCACTCTTTCTCCTGACGCTGGACTGTTTCGATTTGAAAAGAAATTTAAAATCGTTTTGCGAAATGCCACTAAGGAACTACCTAATTTGAAAATTCCCAATGATTTAGCCGTTAAATTTGTTAGGAAATTTGTAAAAAGTTATAATCATAATTATAAAGGACGATACCCTAAAAGTTATTTCAATCAAAAGGTTGGATTCCGAGTATTTTTAACGGGTAATTATTTTGCTATTAACAAAGATAGAACCCATTCAACGGGTACCATCGGAGAGGAAATTGAGTTTTTATTTAACTCGGAAAGAAAAAGAACTACTTTAAGCCTTGGCCTAGTGCATCGAGCAAAAGTTGGAAAGGAAAAAATTGACTTACCCAATGCTTTGCCTGAAGATTTTACAGCTATTCGTATGAGTCAATTTTATTTAAGGGCGAATTCCTACCTTAACATTCAAAATCAACTAAAACCTTTCTTTTTTGGTGGAATAAAAGCTACTTACGCAGCTAAAGGAAAAGCCACTTATCGACTTATTGATGGAAATAATTTCCAAACTAACCCTAACCTTTTTGCCCTGTTTAATTTTGGTCTCGGTACTTTATATGATTTTAAAAATGGGGCAGTTGTAAAAGTCGAAATAGGCACTAAATTTTTTCCTGATTTTAAAATTGGTTTTGGTTGGAAGTTGCAACAATAATCAATTCGATGGTACTTACTTTTCGCACAATCTTAAAAATAAAAAAAACAAATATTACTTTTTCTGAATAAATTTCGTAATTTTATTGTCGAGAATTACTACACACCATAAATACCCCCTGTTTATACCCCTTTCCATCACTTTCATTAATAGTTTAAATAGCTTTTTAGTTGTTGTTTTAACAACTAAAACTAACTAGTTTTTAGTAGAAATTTTGTTTACCAATTTCACTACTCATCCCACGTAAATCGATACTACCACTTATTTAAGAAACACGATAAAAGAAGTTTGGAGAATACCTGAATGCTTGTTTTGCAAATGGCTTTTCAGACCGACCACAAATGAGATAACTTACAAAGTTTCCAAGACTTAGGAAGTTTTATTTCGATGATAAACAGAGACTTACAAAGTTTTAAAAACCTTTGCAGGTCGGGAAATCAACATTTGCGGTTAGCCTGTTTTACGCTACAACCAACCACTTCGGGATCATTCTATATTAACTTCTTACACTTTTTGAACAATTCTCTTACAAACACTTGATTGTCAACTGACAAGACACCAACAAGACAATGAACAACATAACCATGAACAACAAGATCCAGTTTTTTCTTTTCTTTTTGATTCTATTGAGTACGGCATTAACTGCTCAAGTGCCTGTCGACGAATTTATGGGCATTAACACTAGACGCCAAGATCCGATTGATCGAATGCAAGCCGTAGGGTTTATTCGAGAATACCACGATTGGTATTTGAACGAAGGGTTTCCTGAAATTCCGTTTAATGAAAATGGTTCACCAGGGTATCCAAATAGCCAGTATCGATGGAATGAAGCCTATCAAGAATTGACGTACACCCGTTACGATGATTTTTACCAAGAAATTCAAGATAGTAATATTATTATCTGTCCCACCACTTTAGGAAATATTTTGCAAATCATTGACCCCTCAGGAAATATTGCTTTTAATGATCCTAGCATTGGTCAGATACTAGAACAAAAACCAATTGCACCAGGGGCAGATTCTTTGAACCCCTCAGCCTATATCGCTCATGCCGAATATTTATACCATTATGCCGCTAGATATGGTAGTACCACCTTTTCTCCTGCTAGAGCGAATGCCATCATTGCACCCAAATTGCATCCCAATGAAACGCTGAAAACGGGTTTAGGGAATATCACTTACTTAGAAGATTGGAATGAACAGGATAAAACCTATTATCCCAACTTCCCCAAAACTTTTTTTGAACCAGACGCTTATGCAGCCATGTTAAGTGCAGATTTTGACGGTCATCAACAAAGTCTTGGCTTAATGAGTGATCCCGATAGTCCCAATAATATGATTTCGACCGTAGGGATAAAAAATGCAGACCCGAATATGCAGGTCGTTATGGGTGGATTGACAGATGCTGATTTGCAGTATGTTCGAGATATGGTTACTTGGTTTAAAGCCAATAGAAGCGCCAATAGTACTTTTGGTCAATTGCCTTTAGATGCGATCAATATTCATATTTATGTAGGAGACAATCCACAGGTATTAGCGTCCACTTTTGGTATCTCTCCAGAGTCGGCAGGTATTAAACAAATTTTAAACGAATTTGTGGAGTATCGAGATTCCTTAATGCCTGGGATAGAATTATGGTTATCCGAATTTGGCTATGATACCAATGATAATTCGCCAATTAGTGTACCCGCTATTGGCGATAATGATAATTATGAAGTGCAAGGACAATGGATTATTCGATTTTATCTAGAAACGATTGCCGCAGGATTTGATCGAGCGGTGCTTTTTGATTTAAGGGATATTTGTACCCAGCCTGCTTGCGCCCTATTTCAAAGTAGTGGTTTATTAGAAAATTTGGATAGTTTATATCGACCTAAAAATTCTTGGTATTACACCTATACGATGAAAAATGTGCTAAAAGGGATGAATTTCGATGCAGATTTATCAGCTTGCCAAGATACCACTTGTACCAAAGTATACCGTTTTACTGATCCACAAAATAATAATAAAAAAGTCTATGCGGTTTGGAGTCCTACGGCAACGGATACGACTTACCAATACCAATTATCTTTAGAAGGCGCAACTACTGGAACTTTAGTAGAATTGGAATTACCGAGTATTTATGGTGTACCTTCTGCCATTTCAGAAACAGATCCAATGATAACGGTAGGCGAAAGACCTGTTTTTGTGGTCGTTGGTGATACTTATTTTACGCCGTCTCCTTGTATTGCAAATTTAACCACCGATAATACTACTTGTAGTACCACCACACTAAATTGGGACGATGCTGGAGGGGCACAACAATTTCAATTATGGAGACAAAATGGGCATATCACAAAAGCTGATTTTTCTCATCGAGTAGCCAACATTATAGATGATGAAATTGATGCAACTACGGGAACGTATACAGTCGCTAATTTAGAACCAGCTACTGATTATACTTTTTTCTTGATTCCACAAGGGGTAGGGATTTCTGATACCGATAATTATTGTTCGATCCAACTAACTACAGACACAGGGAACTCGACTTGCCAAATCCCTTTGGACGCCAGTATGATTTTTGATGCCAATACAAGCCCAATCAATGCGGCTAACTTAGTGGACGAACAAGCGAGCCTTGATCCGATTTGTCAACCAGCCGTTTTTCCTAGTACGCTATGGGGTGTCAATTTTAACGATGATGGTATGGAACAGGCCAGTTTTGACTTACAAGCCTATTATTATATAGATGCTATTTCCATTTATGATGCTTCTGCTATCGGTGTTTTAACCGTTCAAATAGCAGATTCTCCTAATGGCCCTTGGACCACCGTTGAAATCTACCAAACAATTGACCTTAACAAATGGATCACCTTTACCAATTCCATAGCGGCGGATAAGCCCATCCGATATTTAAGATTGGTGGCCAGCGATGATGACCGAGCACAAATTGGGGAACTATCTTTATGTGGTCGCTTGTCTGATTTCACCACAGACATTGCGCCCGGTATGCCTAGAAATGTTATGGTAGAGGGTATTAATTGCTTCTCCGCAGATCTAACTTGGGAGCATCCTTTTGATGAAGACATTAGTCATTATAAAGTTATTTATGGCAACGAAATGCAGTTGTTTCCCTATACTGCGGGTAGTCAAGCAGTTAGTATTACTGATTTAGAACCAGGGATTACTTATAATTTTCAACTAGTGACCATTGATTCGATCGGACAAGCATCAGATACTTTAACTGTGAATGTCAGTACATTACCCGAAGGAAGCTGTGATTTGGGTTGTAATCCAAGTTGTCCTTGCCAAATCTGCTTAAATCCAAGTTGGATTAGTGCAGAAACACCAGGTAATACTGTCCCAGTTTCTAATTTAGTTGATGAACAACATACGGTAAATATCTGTGGACAAGTAGGAACAACACCTACTACAGGTTGGGGATATGATTTTGGTAGTGTTTTGCCCGTTGCCATCCTAGACTTACAGCAAGTTTACCAACTGGAATCTTTTCGGTTTTATGATTCTAATGGAACAGATAACTTTAAAGTAGCATATAAAGATGATCAAGGAAATTGGGTGGAATTATTTGACTTAGTTACCATCTCTTTTAACAGTTGGGTGCTTATCGATAATTTAAATGTTGCTGCTCGGTATCTTCGGATTAGTGATCTAAATAATGGCGCAAGGGTTAATGAAATTGCCATTTGTGGCTACCCACTCTGTACCGAAACCATAACAACCGAGCTTTTTGATACGCTTTGTCAAGGTCAATCTATTGTATTCAACGACCTAACTTTAAACACTTCAGGAGTTTATTTTGATACTTTGCAAACGGTCGATGCTTGTGATAGTTTTATCGTTTTAAATTTAAGTGTTTTTAATACTGTACGAACAGAAATAGAAGAGACCATTTGCCAAGGAGATACTTACTATTTTAATGACCAAAACTTAACGGGTGCAGGGACTTATCGAGATACTTTAGTGGCTGCCAATACTTGTGATAGTTTTGTGGTATTGACGCTAAACCTTTTAGATACAGCTCGGACAGAAATGGTCGAAACTATTTGCCAAGGAGAAGCCTATTATTTTAATAACCAAAATTTAACGACTGCGGGGGCTTATCGAGATACTTTTACCGCAATCAATACCTGTGATAGCTTTGTCGTATTGACGTTAAATGTGTTAGATACAGCTCGGACAGAAATAGAAGCCGCAATTTGTCAAGGAGATACGTATCATTTCAACGGACAAGATTTAGCAACCGCAGGAATTTATCGAGATACCTTAGTAGCGGTGAATACTTGTGATAGTTTTATTGTTTTAGCGCTTAGTATTTTAGTCGATGGAGACGATTGTGATGATGGTAATTCTAATACTATAAATGATAAAATAGACCATAATTGTAATTGTGTGGGAGAAATAGTTACTACTGCCACTTGTGATGTCGAAGTGGAAGTAAATGAGGATACCATCAAGGTCAATAATCTAACCCAACCGATTACCAGATTGGATATTTTTAATGATGATTATTCGCAAACGGTTTATAGCTGTGGCAATGAAGATTGTAATCTGAATGAAGTCATTCCTGATTTAGCCAATGGTAGATACCATGTAAAAGTACAATCTTGGACGGCTAATAATTTTGCCCAAAGAGTTTGTGATACCATTATAGAGGTGGATATTGAGGTTAATGTTGTTCCTCCATCTACGACTTGTGATGTCGAGGTGGAAGTAAATGAAGATACAATCAAGGTCAATAACTTAACCCAACCGATTACCCGATTGGACGTCTTTAATGACGATTATTCACAAACGGTTTATACTTGTGGCAATGAGGATTGTAATCTAAACGAGGTCATTCCCGATTTAGCTAATGGTCGATACCATGTAAAAGTACAATCGTGGACAGCTAATGATTTTGCCCAAAGGGTTTGTGATACCATTATAGATGTAGACATTAACGTCGTACCACCTTCTACGACTTGTGACGTTGAGGTGGAAGTAGATGGCAACACCATCAAGGTAAATAATCTGACTCAACCAATTACTAGATTGGACGTCTTTAATGACGATTATTCGCAAACGGTTTATAGCTGTGGCAATGAAGATTGTAATCTAAACGAGGTCATTCCTGATTTAGCCAATGGTAGATACCACGTAAAAGTGCAATCTTGGACAGCTAATGATTTTGCCCATAGGGTTTGTGATACCATCATAGATGTGGACATTAATGTTGTCTCGCCTTCTACCACTTGTGATGTTGAGGTGGAAGTAGATGGCAATAGCATCAAAGTAAATAATCTGACTCAACCGATTACCAGATTGGACGTCTTTAATGACGATTATTCGCAAACAGTTTATAGCTGTGGCAATGAAGATTGTAATCTGAACAAAGTCATTCCCGATTTAGCGAATGGTAGATACCATGTAAAAGTACAATCGTGGACAGCTAATGATTTTGCCCAAAGGATTTGTGATACTATCATAGATGTAGATATTAACGTTGTGCCACCTTCAACAACTTGTGATGTTGAAGTAGAAGTAGATGGCAACAGCATCAAAGTAAATAACCTGACTCAGCCAATTACTCGATTAGACATCTTTAATGACGATTACTCGCAAACCGTTTATAGCTGTGGCAATGAAGATTGTAGCATTAACGAAGTCATTCCTAATTTAGCGGACGGTCGATACCATGTAAAAGTGCAATCTTGGACGGCTAATGATTTTGCCCAAAGGATTTGTGATACCATTATAGATGTAGAAATTGGTATGATGGCGCCTAGCGTATGTGATGTAGCAATTGTTACAGGCAATGATTATATTTCGGTTACTAATTTAGATGAACCCTTAGTTAGCATATTTATCTTTTCAGGGGACTACCACACTACCCTATTTCATTGTGATTATGGAGATTGCCCGCCTTTTAAAACTTTAACAGGACTAGCAGCAGGTGCCTATGTAGTAAAAGTCCAAACCTACACTACTGATTTTGATGAGGAAGTTTGTAATTTTTTACAGACCGTCATTGTTGGTAGCAATAATTGCTATTCCGATAATATGACGCACTTTTTTGGCATTTTAGAAACAGGTATGTATCAAGCTGAAAATTCAATTATGTCGAGTGGGCAAGTAATGGAAGATACCATAGTTACTTTTGCGGCATCTAATTCTATTACGCTGAGTGCTGGTTTTCAAGCTAGTGCAGGAAGTTCTTTTACTGCAATGATTGATAATTGTAGTAATAATTTTACTGCACCTGTTGTTACTAGTAGAAGTACTGATCATGCGAATACTATAGATTCTAATAAATTTTTAAAAATTGCCCCTAATCCTTTTAAAGGGAACACTCGGATTCAATATCAATTACCTAATCAAATCCAAAACATTAGTTTGTTTATTTATGATATGACAGGGCAAATTATTCAAAATCCTATTCGAGAACAGGAACAAACAAAAGGAGTCTATATAGTAGATTTGCAAGCAGATAATTTGTTGTCGGGAATGTACTATGTGGCACTTCAAATTGATGGAGAAGTCTTAATTGAGAAAATTGTAGTGATGAATTAATCTAGTGATTGGTGAATGGTTTTGATGAAAATCATAAATCTAAATTCATAAATCATACATCTGTTTAGTTTTGCCTAATTAAACAGATGTATGATATATAATTAGGGCTATTAAGAGACATAATTTAACCTTTTTTTTCGATACTTTAAGATTACATCCATAGCCATCAGGCTAAGAAATCGAGTAGAAGGAAATAAAGATACCCATTTAGACCTGCGGACTCCGCAAAGGTGTTTATCTTTATTTCCGACCTCTCACACCACCGGACGTACGCTTTAACGTATCACGGCGGTTTCTTCTAACAGTTGAACCGTTTCCGAGTAACCAAATCAGTAAGAGAGTGTAGCCCCTTTTGGTCAAACCATCTCTTATTCATCGTTCTTTGACATACAATCTTAGTTGAAAGATTCCACCAACCTCCTCCGTATAAGGTCGCTGCCCAAGATTCTCTTGGTTGCGCTCCTAGTTTTCGGAGGAATTTGAAGATAGTGTGTCTTCTGCCACATTGTTTAAGTCGATAAGTACGCAAGCGATGTCTTATCCAACTGTCTAATTGTCGCCATGGCAGCCAACAGTTTGCTAGTTTGAAATAGTTTACCCAGCCTTGGTGAATGGCGTTGAGTTCAGCGATTACCCTGGAAAAGCTTACCCCTCTGTTTCTTTTTGTCACTTTTATCACTTTCTCTTTGAAACGGATTAGGCTTTTGTCTGCTATCCGTATACCACCATTTGGTTGTATCGTATAGCCCAAGAATTTCACCTGATCACATCGTCGAACGCCACTCTTTTCCTTATTCACTTTGAGCTTTAATCGACTCTCTATGAATTTGGTAATTGATTGGAGTACCCGTCCTCCTGCTGCTCTACTTTTTACGTAGATGTTGCAGTCGTCCGCATACCGTACAAACAGATGCCCTCTTTTCTCCAACTCTTTATCTAGTTCGTCTAGTACTATGTTGGATAGTAGTGGAGACAACGGTCCACCTTGTGGCGTGCCACTTGTCCTTTGTTGTTCCAGTCCCCCTAGCAGCATTCCTGTTCTTAGGTATTTTCGGATTAGGCGCAGTAGCCGTTTATCCCCTATCCCTTTTGACAGTCTCTGCATTAAGCGGTCTTGGTTTATCAAGTCAAAGAAGTTCTTTAAATCTATATCTACTACCCAATGGTAGCCTTGAGATATATATTTACTCGATTGTTCTATGGCTTGCAACGCACTTCTCTTTGGTCGGAATCCATAGCTGTGTTCACTAAATAATGGCTCGTACAATAGTCTTAATTCTTGATGGATTGCCTGTTGAATTAATCGGTCTAATACGGTAGGTATGCCTAATAGACGTACTCCTCCGCTCGATTTTGGTATTTCCACTCCTAGTACCATTGAAGGGGCATATTGCTCCTTTAGTACCTCTTGGATTAGTCTTTTCCCATTTTCTTTTAGATACGCTTTCAAGTTCAGTATATCCATCGAATCAACGCCTGATGTGCCGCCATTGCGCCTTACTGTTTCATACGCTTTGTTTAGATTTGTCGGTGACATTACTTGTTCTAGCAATGTCTCGGTAAAGGCTCGATTCCTTGTGAGTAGCGAAAAGTAATTGGACTCCCTCAATCCCCTTTCGATAGTTCCGCTATCTGCTTTGGGTTTAGGGCGTAGCGATACTATCTGCTTTGGAAATAAGCTGAGTTGTTCGCCTTTACTTTGCTGTCCTTGCTTTTTACGCATCTTCAAGTCTGCTCCTTTTGTTAGAAAATTCAGTCCTTCGAAGTTAGCCTCTCTTGTCCTATTCTCCTTTTTTTTTTCCTTCAACACAGAAGGTGTATTTGACAAGGTTTGCTTTCCTACTATGACCTCTGCTGACTTCTTGGACACTAGTATAACGAAACTAGTCCAAGACCTCCCGAGGTAAGACATAACTCTTTCATTAGGCTCTGCCAGATTTACCCCCGCAAGTTTCCGAACGACTTTTGGGTGTCCCAATTCAATGATCGGTTGCCCTTTTGCGAAAGCCTACTATCTGATTTCTGTTCGTCAAAACCTAATTTTGCCTACGGTTTCCTTCAGATTCCTCCTCACGGTGGACACCCTTACCTTCAGCTAAGATTCCTTGTCGTTTAGGCTCTTTTGGGACTTGCACCCGTTAGAGGTATGTCATGCTCGGCGCACAAAAATGCCGTCTCTACGAGACTTTGAAGATTAAAATATGGACTGGTCATCACTTTTTTCCAATATCTCGTCTCTATGAGACTTGGTTTTGGAAAAATTAGTCCCTTTAGGGACGGCATATCGATAAAAATTACAAATGCCTACTTTCTTAAAAATAAGAGTCTCGTAGAGACGACATTTACAAGAATGCTTTAAGCAAATTTCCTTAGTCTGACGGTTATGGATTGCATCTTAAAATCAATATTCCTTACGTTTTTAATGTAATTTGCTTACAAAATCCAGATTTTGAATCGTTAACCTGATAACCTTTGTCTGCCCTTCGCCATTAGCCTTTCGTCGAATAAAATTTATTATCGTAACTGCTATTCTTTATTGAATACTAACCTAAAGCTTGCTCCCAGTCCGCAATCAAATCCTTCACATTTTCCAAACCAACAGAAATCCGCAATAAATTATCGGGCGTTGGACTATCTACGCCTTCTATAGATTTTCGATGCTCTACTAAACTTTCCACCCCACCTAAACTAGTAGCCGTTGTAAATAATTTTAATCGACCTGTCAATTCCATGGCATTTTTAGCACTTCCTTTGACCTCTACAGAAAGCATGGCACCAAACCCTTCTTTCATTTGCTTTTTTGCAATTTTATGCTGTGGATGACTTTTTAATCCTGGGTAATTTACTCGTTCAATTTTTGGATGTTTTTCTAAAAATTGAGCCAATTTTGCGGCATTCTTAGTCTGTTGCATCACCCGAAGGTGCAACGTTTTAATCCCTCTAGTCACCAACCAACATTCAAATGGGGAAGGAACAGCGCCCGTTAAAGTTTGAATACTTTTAAGTTGGTCGGCTAATGCTCCTTTTTCTTTTAAAACCAAACAACCGCCCAACACATCACTATGTCCACCGAAATATTTAGAGGTAGAATGCATCGCTATATCTGCACCATGCTCGATTGGCCGTTGCAAAACTGGGCTAGGCCAAGTATTATCTACCGCACAAATGGCTCCAACTTTATGCGCCAGTTTACTAATTTTGGCAATATCACTCACATTTAATTGTGGATTGGAAGGTGTTTCCAACCAAACGATAACTGTATTTTTTCGAATCGCTTTTTTGACCGCTTTTAAATCCGACATGACCACCGTACTAATTTCAACTCCTTTTGCACCAAATAAATCTTCTGCCATGACTTTCGTGGCATAATACACATCATGCGGCAATAATAAATGATCCCCCAACTTTAACGTATTAAACAAAGCCGTAGTAGCCGCCATTCCAGAAGAAAAGGCAAACCCAACCGCCCCTTTTTCTAAAACCGCCAAGCTATCTTCTAATAATCGCCGATTGGGGTTTTCTATTCTAGCATAGATGTACCCGCTTTTATAAGAACCATCTACTTCTCGCTCAAAAGTTGTGGATAAATTGATAGGCGTCGTAACTGCGCCTGTCGTATGATCTGGTACTTGGGTGCTTTGGATGGCAAGGGTCTCGAACTTTAATTGCTTAGACATTAAGTGGAAGTTATTAGCGGTTATTGGAAGTTATTAAAATCATTACGCAAACAAAGGTCTTATTTTTAAACTTTAAAAAACAGATGCAGTTTTATCTTTTTTTAGCAGTCTAGTGCCGACTGAGCGCACCGACGAATTCGTCAGTACGTAAAAGTTAAGCCGTTTACTTTTTGACTAAATTCTGCAAAGCGACTTGCAAAGCATCCTTCCGATTTCGAGCTACAGGAATTTGCTGTTTGTCCGACATCACCACATAACCACCATCTCGCCGACTGTAATTGGTAGAACTGAGTTTTCGGGATTATCGCATTAAATCAACAAAAGTCAATTGTATGCTAGTTTTTGTACAAATAATCCAGAAATAAAACCGAATGAATGCTTAACTTGAGTGCAATTGCAACTCCTCAACTTTCTCCCTATTGCAATATAGGTTGGTCATTTTGGCCAACCTATTCTATTTATTTAGCAATAGTCTATATTTTTGAAATCGGATACAAATCGGACAGATAATGAGGTTAAGCGCTGACTTGCAGATAAATACCCCCATTTTGCAGAACAAACTTGCGACTTATCCAAAATTCATTAACTTTTGACCTTCATCAATATTGAATAAACTTTATTCTAAAAAACTTAGTACTTCCAGAACTCCAAGTTCTGGAAGCACCTACCCCTCTGATTTATTTTGGAATAAACACTAATGCTTCATGAATAAGTCGATAGTTGTTGTCTTGCACATCGGATTTTGGGTTTGTTATATATTTGTGTGGCTCTTAATACTGGGCATTTATTTTCAAGGAGATGTTCCAGAGGAAAGGTTTGACTATTATCTAAAAATTATATTTGGTTTGGCGATTATTCCTGCCTTCATCGGTTTTTACGCCTGTTATTTTTGGTTATTCCCTAAATTCCTTCGTTTTAAAAAAATATTTTTATCGCTTTTATTTGGTAGTTTAATAGCCATAGGTTCAGCCTTAACAGGTATTAGTATCTTGTATCATAATTTCAGCGAAACAGAGGAATATACTTGGGATTGTTTTATCCTACCGATGATTTTCATGACGCTGATTGCTTTTATCTCGGAAGTAATCGCCTTATTAATCAAAGGTTTTTTGACTTGGTTTAAAGAAATAAAACTCAAGGAAGCGCTCCAAAAGAAAAACCATGAAATGGAAATGGCATTGGTCAAAGCTCAATTAGATCCTCATTTTTTATTCAATACCATTAACAACATAGATGTCCTCATTTTAAAAGATGCCAATGAAGCATCGGACTATTTGAATAAGTTATCAGATATTATGCGGTTTATGTTATTTGAAACCAAAACAAGCGAAATTCTATTAGTCAAAGAATTAGCATACATCGAAAAATATATTGAATTACAGAAGATCAGAACGGCAAATAAAAGCTATGTTAACTATTCCGTAGTTGGTCAACTGAATGGTCAAACGATTGCGCCAATGGTTTTTATTCCTTTTATTGAAAATGCTTTTAAGCATACCAATAATAAAAAGTTGGAAGATGCGATAACAGTTGAAATGGAGATAACCAAAACAGCTATCAAAATGGTATGTAGGAATAAATTTGACCCTACTAGAAAAAACAAAATAGAAAGTAATGGGCTAGGGAATGAACTCATCCAAAAACGTCTTCACCTAATTTATCCCAATCGACATGGCCTAAGCGTGACGAATGAAAATAATCTTTATACCGTTACTTTAACCATATTGAATTAGTGTAAGAATTGCTTTATTGTTGTATTGATATATTGTTGTATCGCAGCAATTTAAGGCAAAATACTAAGCAATATATAGCCACTAAGGTTTCCCATTTAAAATAAGGCGGCAATTTCCCATTGCCGCCTTATATTGAGCAGTACAAGGCGGTTGTTTCCCACAACCGCCTTGTTTTCAAGAGGACTAATTTCTTTTGAGTAGTAGTCTATACAACGTAAACAATTTAACCATTAAACAGTCTATCAATAATTGATCATGAATCAGCATAATTGTATTATCATCGAAGATGAGCCTTTGGCATTAGAACGGACTAAATTTTTTGTAGAGAAAATACCTTTTTTACATTTATCTGCCACCTTCGATAATGCCTTAATGGGCTTAGCCTATTTAAAAACCAATAAGGTCGATATCCTTTTCTTAGACATCAATATGGATGAATTGACGGGCGTAGAGTTGCTCGAAAGTTCTAAAATTGATAGTCAAGTAATCATTACCACAGCTTATCAAGAATATGCTTTAAAAGGCTATGAATTAAATGTGACCGATTACTTATTAAAGCCTTTTACTTTCCATCGTTTTTTGCAAGCTGTTAATAAAGCACAAGCAAATTTAATTCAACAAAAGACAGCAACGCCAACTGAGTTTATTTTTGTAAAAACCGAAAACAGATTGGAAAAAATCCTTTTTAGCGAAGTACTTTACATTGAAGGCATGCGAGACTATCGTCGAATTCATACCACTTCTAAAAGCATTATGACGCTGCAAAACTTTAAGGAATTGGAACAATTAATACCTGCGTCCATAATTTGTAGAGTACATAAATCCTATATGGTTGCCCTTCATAAAATAGAAGCCATTGAACGAAATCGGATCAAATTAGGCAATCAACTAATTCCTATTTCAGACACTTATAAAGCCTTGTTTTATCAGCAGATTAATAATGGGATGTAGGGATTTACATCCGTTTTGAAATGTTGATATTCTTTAACTTTAATGGTAATAATAATTTCAGGGATAATAGCAAAATTTTCAGCAAAGATAGTTTAAAGTTGAAGTTGCACTTGAAATTGAGGTTGAGGTTGAAATTTATTTACTGTCTTTGCAGATTAGAACCCCCAACTTGCAGACACCATCCCCTAGTTTGCCTATCAAAATTGTAAAACCACTCCCCTACCTAGACCTTTGTTTGGATAATAACACTCTTTATATTCAAATAAAAAAGCATGAACTCGACTTATCAATCCACCAATTTAACACCAACTAGCGCAGCCAAGGCCAATCAATTAATGAAAAAAGCCACCCAACTATTGTTTATGGTAGCAGTGATTGGGCAGCTACTTTTTGTCTTACATATTGTGTCTTTTTATGGCAGCTCCTTTTTTACAGGGGATTATGAAAAATGGAATACGGTACTCTATAATGGATTGATCGAAGGAGACATCATTGGCAATATAGCATTGATCGTTCATCTATTTTTAGCAGCAGTTATCACCTTTGGTGGGCCTTTACAATTTATCCCTAAAGTGCGTTCAAAATTCCCTACTTTTCATAGATGGAATGGGCGAATTTATATCCTAACCGCTATTGTCATTAGCTTGGCAGGATTGTACATGGTCTTCATGCGTGGTGTCATTGGCGGGCAAATAATGGCGATGGGGAATACCTTAAACGCTTCGTTAATTATAACCTTTGCCCTAATGGCTTGGAGAACAGCCATGTTAAAAGATTTCATCGCCCATAAACGTTGGGCATTACGTACTTTTTTAGCAGCAAGTGGTGTCTGGTTTTTTCGCATTGGTTTTGGCATATGGATAGCCTTTAACTTTGGTACTGCACCAGGTTCTAGTGAGGATTTAGGTGGTCCATTTGATGTTTTTCTGACTTTTGCACACTCTTTGCTACCTTTGGCTATTTTAGAATTTTATTTCTATGCAAAACAAAAAAATAGTTCAATAATCAAATATGCGACGGCAATTTTTTTATTTCTATTAAGTGGAATATTAGGTGTTGGAATCTTTATGGCAGCAATGATTTTTTGGATGCCTTCCTAATGAATATTTTGTGGGCAATATTTACTGGTTCATACATCTTTATTCCTAATGGGTTCGTCGAAATTCACGGATTTTGATGAGCTAAACGAACTATAAATTGAACTAAATTGCCAACAGAGGCCTTTAATTTATCTAGACTTTTGTAGAAAAAATTTAAAATAAATTAAAAGGAAGATGATGAGAAATATACTATTACTATTATCCCTATTATTAAGTGCTAGTTTATTATTTGCCCAATCAAAAGAGGACACTAAAGCTGAAGCCAGTATTTATGGGCAATTAGCCGTCAATGCTAGCCCCGAAACAGCATGGAAAGCCATCAATGAAAATTATGGGCATGTTGGCAATCACCATAAAGGGATCAAATACGGGTATGCAATAAAAGAGCAACTACCTATTTATTATGGTGCAGTCCGCTATAGTCAAATTAATAAAACCCAATCTTTTCAAGAGTCGATTACTGCTTATGATGCAGGAAATAAAAGTTATACAACGACCGTCCACGGATCAAAGGCAGAAAATTTACCAATACTTCAACAAACAGTAGGGATAAAAATAGTTGATGGGCAAACTTATGTTTATCAAGAAATAACGCACAAAAATGCAGCTCGACAAGTAGTAGCAAAAATCAAAAAATGGAATCGTAGTTATCTGAAAGCTTATAAAGAGGTTATTGAGGAGATGATGCACAAAGCGACTAAATCGAAACAGTTTCAACAGCGATTTGCTAGTATGTTATACGAATAATCAGTTTTAGATAAATTAAGATATGCCAAAATTTTCAAAATCAGACATATCTTTAACCTAAATCAAGAATCGTATCAAAAGGAATGCAACAATGGGAATATGCTATTATTTTTACTGAGAACAAATAACTCAGTATCCGTAAATTAGACAAGGTTAAAATGATTTGATACCGTTCAAATTATTGAATGATCAAAGGAATCCGTATGTTTAAGTTTTTAAAAATAAACTTGTCGGATATGCGAAAATTCATCCCTACCTTACTCTATTTAATCTTACCCTTTTTATTAGTAGCTCAGGGTAAAACCTACGAACAATTAAAGTATCGTTTCATTGGGCCAGACGGCAACCGAGCCATTTCTGTAGTTGGTGAGCCAGGTAATCCTTTAGTGATGTACGTAGGCGCAGCATCAGGAGGTTTATTTAAAACAGAAGATGGCGGTAATAGATGGCAACCCATTTTTGACGACCAAGACGTATCTTCCGTTAGTGCTTTGGCAATGGCGCCGAGTAACCCTCAACAAATATGGGCAGGAACGGGGGAGACTTTTCTAATTCGACCTGCACATGCCATAGGCGATGGTATTTATAAATCAACGGACGGTGGCAAGACGTGGAAAAACATGGGTTTGGAATCCACTTATCGAATTGCAAGAATAGTCGTCCATCCACATAATCAAGATATTGTTTATGTTGCTGCAATGGGGCATTCTTTCGGCCCACAAAAGGAAAGAGGGATTTATAAAACGGTAGATGGAGGTAAAACTTGGAAACAAGTACTATTTGTTGATGAAAATACGGGTGGTGCAGATATAGCCATCAATCCAAAAAATCCAGACGAATTAATTGCAGCTACTTGGCAATTGCATATCAATACTTGGGGCTTAACTAGTGGAGGTAAAGGAAGTGGTGTTTTTCATACGACTGATGGTGGAGAAACTTGGAAAGCGATGTCAGAGAATGGTTTGCCTGGCGGAGAAAAAGACCCAAATGCAGGGAAAGTAGCGGTGGCGATTTCTCCAAGTCATCCCAATATCTTTTATGCTTTAATGGAACAAGATCATACTTCGCTTTATAGAAGTGAAGATAGTGGCAAAACTTGGGAGAAACGCAGCACTAACCATACGATGGCAGAAAGAGCGTCTTATTATACCAGAATTGGATTGGATATTGAAGATCCTGACCGCATCTATTTTTTAAGCGTTCGATTTGCGATGTCTGTAGATGGTGGTAAAACTTTAGTTGCTCGACCTCCTAGAGGTGGCGGCGATACGCATGATATTTGGATGGATCCATTAAATCCTGACCGTTTTATGGTAGCCGATGATGCAGGGGCAACTTTTACTTTAAATCATGGCAAAACCTTCAAACGAATTACTTTGCCGATTGCACAAATGTATCACGTAGCAGTTGATAATCAAGTGCCTTATAATGTGTACGGCAATCGGCAAGATGGTTATTCTTATCGTGGACCGTCAAACTCCCAAGCTAGAGGGATTCCTTTGGGTATGTGGCAATATGTCGGTGGTTGCGAATGTGGTTTTGCGCAGCCTGACCCTGTAGATAATAACATCGTTTGGTCGGGTTGTTACGATGGTGGCTTGCAAGTTTATGACGAAAAAAGCAAGCAAATTCGAGATGTCCGCGTTTTTCCAGAAGCTGGTTATGGTGTGACACCAAAAGATATGAGATACCGATGGCATTGGAATTTTCCACTACATATTTCTCCGCATGACCATACTAAAGTCTATGTCGGTAGCCAATACGTGCATGCGACCACTTCCAAAGGGCAAAAATGGGATGAAATTTCTCCTGATTTGACCTTGGATTTGGAAAGCCATCAACAAAATTCTGGAGGCGTGGCAATTGATAATTTAATGACCTTCGATGGCTCCGTCATTTTTGCCATTGCAGAATCACCTGTGCAAAAAGATTTGATTTGGGTGGGTACAAATGATGGGCAAATTCAACTAACCGATGATGGTGGCAAGACGTGGAATAATTTAACCAAGAATATCAAAGACTTCCCAGAGTGGGGAACGGTGGCCAATATAGAACCTTCCAAATTTGATGCAGGAACGGCGTACTTCTCCTACGATATGCACCAAATGGCAGATTTCAAACCTTATATTTATAAGACCACCGATTACGGTAAAACATGGACAAAAATAAGTACCGATATTCCTGAATCTTCCTCTAGTTTTGTCCATGTGGTCAAACAAGATTATCAACAAAAAGACCTTTTATTTGCAGGGACAGATAACCATCTTTATTTCTCGCCGAATGATGGCAAAGACTGGCATAGTTTAAGAAATAATATGCCGCCAGCACCTGTTTACTGGTTAGAAATTCAAGAACATTTTGACGATTTGGTCGTGGCTACTTATGGACGTGGTTTTTATATCTTAGATGATATTTCTGCCTTGCGGCAAATGAGTGCAGATATTGCCGACAAAGATGTGCATTTATTTAAACCTAGAAATGCTTATCGGTTTAATCAAAAAGCACATATTCACGCCGAAAGTGGTAGCAATGTTTGGGGACGAAATCCTTCCAATGGCGCATTGATTAATTATCATTTAAAAGATACAACTGCCGAATCAGTAGTGCTAGAAGTGGTTAACCAAGAAGGACAATTGGTGCGTACCATTAAAGGAAAAAAGGAAGCGGGAGTCAATCGCCTAGTTTGGGATTTTCGTTATGAACCAACGACTGTTCCTGTCCTACGAAATGCGCCTCCAAATATGCCTTGGGTGCCGCTCAATGATAAAGGAGAACGGATATTATATGCATGGGATTTGGATTTGAATGGTGGAAAAAGAGGCCCTCGTGCCATTCCAGGTGAATATACGCTAAGATTAAAAGCAAAGGGGCAAACCTTAACAGAGAAGTTAGTTGTCTTAAAAGATCCATCTGGTGAAGGAACAGCAGCAGATATTGCTGCCCAAGTCAATTTGTCTCTAAATCTTTATAAGATGATTAATCAAACAGTTGATATGATTAATAATATTGAATGGATGCGACAAGATATTCAAACTTTAAAAGGGGTAGATTTGAAGAGTGCTTTAGCTACAAAAGTAACAAGTCTAGAAAAGCAATTGATTGCCGTGGAAAGCGAATTATACGACATTAATTTAACAGGAGCAAGAGAAGATGCTTTCCGAAACCCGAACAAATTATATGGACGTATTTTAGCATTGGCACATGAATTAGGTACGGCTAGTGCAGATTATCCACCAACGGATCAACAGGCTGAAGTGGCTAAAATTTTGAATGGTCGATTGAATAAACAAAGTCAGTTGTATCGAAACTTGTTGACCAAAGAAATTGGGGAGATTAATCGACTTCTAAAGAAGGCTAAAAAAGAAGTTCGGATTACAGAACGGAAGAAAATGGGACGTGCTTAGTATAAAGTAACTTGGACATTCCTGTTTGAGCAGTAAGGTAAATATTGCTTCTCAGACAGAAATGTCCAAGCTACTTAGGACTATAGTTGGCTAAATGTGTCCTTTTTTAACACATTTAGCCACGAATAAATTTTTATAGTTGGCTAAATGTCCTTTTTTTTAGTAGATTTAGCCAACTATAAATCAAAAAACTAAGCTCATGTCCAATCTCAACCGACGCCAATGGCTACAAAAAAGCGCCTTTACCGCTTCCCTCCTTGCCTTAGGTTGCCGCACCAACTTTGAAGCTGCGGCTAAACCCATCCAAAACGGCTTTATTCAAGCAACTCCCTTGCCCTTACATTGGAACGAAAACCCTTTTGGTCCTTCCCAAAAAGCAGTACAAGCTGTAGCAGAAATAATGGCAAAAGCCAATCGTTATCCCGATGATATGGTAACGGACTTAAAGGGCATTTTAGCTCAAAAATATGCTGTCGATAATTCACAAGTTTTATTGACCAATGGCTCTACCGAAATTCTAGGTTTAGTCGGTCAACAAATCGGGTTTAATAAAGGAGAGTTGGTGATTCCTTTCCCTTCTTTCCCTACGATGGCGATGTTTGCCGCTGGTAGTGGGGCAACGATTAAAAAAGTACCTTTAGATAAAAATAATCGCATTAATTTAGACCAAACTTTGGCGGCTATTTCGGATAAAACGAAGGTGGTGTTTATTTGTAATCCGAATAATCCGACGAGTACCGAAGTGGATAATGGGGCATTAAAAGCATTTTGTCGAGCCGTTCCTAAAGAGGTGTTGGTCTTTGTGGATGAAGCCTATATTGAGTATTCCCAATTGGGTGCAGCAGGCAGTATGATTCCTTTGGTGAATGAATTGCCTAATTTGATGATTTGTCGCACTTTTTCTAAGGCTTATGGTATGGCAGGACTTCGATTAGGCTATGCGATTTCTAGTAAAGTTCAGATTGATAAACTAAAAGCAAGATATGTCGGGGCAGAATTTGCTACAGGCTGGCCTGCTTTAGTTGCTGCCAAAGCGACGATGGAAGATGTGGATTTTATGACCAAGGGCGTTCAAAAAAATCAAGAAGGACGGGATATTGTTTATCAGGCTTTTGATAAATGGGGCGTTGGGTATAGTGCTTCTTCTACCAATTTTTTGTATGTGGAGTCCAAGCATTTTGTAGCTGATGTGCGGGATAAATTAAAGGCTAAAAATATTCTGATTACTAAATGGCCTGATATGGTGGACCATATTCGGATTAGTATTAGTGAACCGCAGCACATGACGCAGTTTGTGGAGGTGGTGGAGGAGTTTTTGGTGGGATGATTTATAAGCGGATTCTTTTTTGATCAACGGATTTCTTTTCTTGAAATGTATATTTTACTTTATAAAGTGTTTTGTAGTTTTACTGCCAGTAAAAGTAGCAAGGCCTAAAATCACATAACCCCAATCGTCATTTTGACGAACCAGAATGCCCTATTATGCTAAAAACCAGCCCCATTACTTATTACTGCCTACTAGTAATCTGCTCGTTTATTTGTGTCAATAGTCAAGCACAATCTGCTCAAACTGGTAATAAAATAGTAGCAACCAAAACACCTACCTACTTCATCAATGCCCTTGGAGATACCATCCCTTATGGAGTACCTTTACCGATTAAAGGCCAATTAATATCCCCAGATAGTGTACAACCACCAAGTGATTATGACCCTATAAAGATAAAACCACAAAATATCCTAGCCCATCCGAATGTGCAGACAGTAGGAGAACGGATAAACACTAAAATTTCTACTATTTCGGCAAGTCCAGAACAATTAGCCTATCTAAATAATTTTTCCAGAGATACCTTGGATATACCTGTTACCATCACCCTAGTCAAGCAACCGAAACCCATTCCTGCGCTTGGGGTAGGTAGAAAAGAAGCTGCCTTGGAAAATTTTAGCCTTATCCAAGAAACACATGGATTACCTAAAAAAAGAATTAATGACCTTTACGAAGATAACTTGGGCAATCTTTGGATTGCTACGCTAGGTGGGATAATCCGATACGATGGAGTCAACTTTTTTCATTTCACAAAAAAAGAAGGCTTGACTAATAATCGAATATATAAGATAATAGCCGATGATTTGGGTGTTTTATGGTTTATTTCGCCAACAGGAATTGAAAAATACGACGGGAAGTATTTTACCTTTTTTGATACCTCTAAAGAGCTAATGTCCTTTCGTTATTCTGCTAGTGAATTCTCAAAGGTTGTTTGGTCTTTTAGCGACAATAGTCGTTTAGATTATTTATTTAAGGCCAAGGATGGAGGAGGGTATGTACTTTTTGATGGCGCTAATTTTGTCAAATATCCAGTATTACAGCCTATAAGTACTTCTAAGGAAAATAGTCGATTAATCGGAATAGATAAGCAAAAACAGTTTTGGTATGCAACCGAAAAAGGGATTGCTAGATTTAATGGCAGAACATTTACCCACTTTGAACTAGATAATTCTGGTGCCCTATATTACCCTAAATTAGATAAACAAGGAAACCTATGGTTGTCTCTTTGCTGTGGTAAAGAAGGGTTATATAAAATAAATGAAGATGCTATCAACTTCTATCCATTAAAGTTTAAAAAAACAGGTTGGGGGGACGCAAATAACTATTCCCTTTTGGAAGATAAAGCAGGAAACTTATGGTTTGGAACGCATGCAAATGGTCTTTTTAAATTACCTGTTGACCAAAAAGCTTCCCTTCCTGCAACTTTTATTGAATATGGCCCTCAAGCAGGAATGACAGGTAGAGAAATTTATGCCATTATAGAAAGTAGTCATGGGAATATTTGGGTTAGTGGAGACAATGATGGGCTTTACAAAATAGAAAACCTGAAGTTTAGGCATTATACCGAAAAGGAGGGTGTCCTTGATGGTCACATTATGGAGATAATTGAAGATAAGGAGGAGCACCTTACCTTTTTATCTCAACCATACGGATTGTTATACTACGATGGAAAAAATTTTACAAAATCTATCCCATTTGGTGCACCTAGTGTCCCATTATTAGCAGATGAAGGAGGGGATTTGTGGGTGGGGCATACTGGATATGGCGCTGTTCAATTGAAAAATCTAGCAACCAATCCCATTGGAAAACATTTTTATAAAGAAGAAACTGGCATAAAAGGAATAATTATTTTAGATATTGTTCAGGATAAGCAAAATAATCTTTGGTTTACTTCTGTAGATCATCGAGGGGGAGATAAAGGAGGAATAACGCATTATAACCCTCAAACTGAACAGTTTACGCACCTCACCACCAAGGAAGGGTTAAAAAATAATCCTCATGGTCTCTTCCTTGATAGCAAAGGAAAACTCTGGTTTGGCATTGATGGTACGATTAGTTGCATCACATTTGATACAACTGTTGCTGGTGTTGAGGGACAAATAATACATTACCCAATTGCACAGGAATCTATTAAGCCTAATATGTTTAGATTCTTTTTGGAAGATAGTAAGCAGCGAATTTGGATAGGAACAGATGAAGGAATCGTTTACCACACACCCATCAATAAAAAAGATGGACAGAACAACTCCCTTAATGAGCAACTAGTTCAATTTGAAGTTTTAGCCACAGCAGATGGGGTAGTCGTTGATAGGACAGCCGCTATAGTGGAAGACCATCAGCAAAATATATGGTTGAGCTCGTCAAAAGGACTAACCATATTACGTCCAGTAATAAATGCCAATGAAACGACCGAAGATGTAGTAAAAGTAGGAATAGATAGTTACCAAATTTTTAAATATGGGAAAAAGGAAGGGATGCGCGCCACCAGTTTAATCAGTAATTATTTGGATAAAAATAATCGAATGTGGTGGGGAAATTTAGAAGGGTTGATGTACTTAGATTTAGACGATTTCGAATTGCCCAACCAAGCCCCACAGCACATTCAATTAACCCAATTAGATGTAAATAATGAATTTATCAATTTTCCTAATCTAACAGATACGGCTTATCAAAATACCCTTGCTTTTGGACCACAATTAACAACTGCTTTTGACTCCATTCTTCCCTTATACAATTATCCAGTTGGCTTAGTTTTACCTCATCAATTAAATCATTTAACCTTCCATTTTTCTGCCATAGATTGGACGGCTCCACACCAAATACAATATAGCTATAAGATAGAAGGACTCGACAAGGAATGGAGTCCCCCAAATGCAGAACCAAAAGTAGATTATCGAAACTTACCCGCAGGTAATTTTACTTTTAAAGTAAAAGCCAAAGGCATCGCACATACTTGGAGTGACTCTTTTGATTATCCTTTTACTATTCTTCCGCCTTGGTGGTTGACTTGGTGGGCGAAAATGTTGTATGCCTTAGCTGGTATTGCTGCCATCGTGGGTTATAATAAATGGCGTACTACCGCCTTAAAAAAGCGGCAATTCCTACTAGAAGAAACCGTTATGGAACGGACGAAAGAAGTCGTAGCAGAGAAAAATAAATCAGAAGAATTATTGCTAAATATTCTACCTTCCGAAATAGCTACGGAGTTAAAAAGAGATGGCGTATCCCCTGCTCGTGATTTTAATAACGTAACGGTACTTTTTACAGATTTTAAAGCATTTACCATTGTCTCCGAGCAATTATCCGCCCGAGATTTAGTGGCTGAAATCAATGTTTGTTTTAAAGCTTTTGATGAGATTATTACTCGCTATGGTATTGAAAAAATAAAGACCATTGGCGATGCCTATTTAGCCGCAGGTGGCTTGCAACTTAAACATAAAACAAGTCCTGGTGATGTCATCAAGGCTGCTTTAGAGATGCAGACTTTTATTCAAAAAAGAAAAAAGGAAAGAACGGCAATGGACTTGCCTGGATTTGAAATGCGTTGTGGTATCCATACGGGACCTGTGGTGGCAGGCATTGTCGGGGTTAAAAAATTTCAATACGATATTTGGGGCGATACAGTTAATGTTGCCTCCAGAATGGAATCTAATAGCGCAGTTGGCAAGGTTAATCTAAGTAAAGACACTTATCAACTGGTTCAGGATAATCCGCTATTTACTTTTGAAGCTCGGGGGAAAGTAGCGGCGAAAAATAAAGGGGAGATTGAGATGTATTATGTGAATAGTGTAGGAGTTTAGGGAAAACGGGGTAATTTTGTACCTTGTGGTTTGTATAGCGGATTTTATTTTTTGATTTTAAAACCCGTTGTCTTCATTCATCCGTTGGTAAAAAATCTACCAGCTATCTGTCAAAAACAAAACAATGAAAAACCTAATCTTTATCTGCCTACTTGTAGTATCTCTACTAACCTGCACCACACCCACAAAAGTAACCCAACAGCAGCCCGTTATCCCTCAAAATACAGATAACATAGCTAAAGCAAACGCCAAAATAGAAACCTCCGAAATCCTCTGGGATACTTGGGGCGTCCCTCATATTTATGCCAAAAACGAAAAGGACCTATACTATGGCATGGGCTGGGCACAAATGCATAGCCACGGCGATTTATTGATGAAACTATATGCCGAAGCGAGAGGAGAAGGCGCTAAATATTTTGGCGAAAGTGCTTTAGCATTAACTAAGAATTTATATACATTTGGCATTCCACATTTAGGCAAAAAATACCTAGACCTGTTGACGGAGGAGGAGAAAATGGTAATGGATGCTTTTGTAGCAGGTATCAATGCTTATGCAGCGGCGCATCCGAATCATATTGCTGAAAACCTTCGAGGTATATTACCTATCAAATCGTCTGATGTCAATGCGCATTCGCTACGGAATTTATTTATAGAGTTTATTGGAAATCGAGAAATGGGCAAAGCGGAAAGTGCAGAAATTGGATCGAATACTTGGGCGGTGAGTCCACAACGTTCCGAGTCGGGGAAGGCTTTATTATTAGCGAATCCGCACTTACGCTACGATGATTTATGGTTATTTTATGAAGCACATACGATTACCGATAAAACAAATTTGTACGGTTCGACTTTGGTGGGTTCTCCAACGATTAGTATTGCGTTTAATGAGCATTTGGGTTGGAGTCATACGGTAAATACCTTGGATGCTGCTGACCTTTATCGTTTAACATTAGATGGAGAAGGATATTTATTAGATGGCAAAAGAAAAGATTTTAAATTGAACTTGTACAATATTCCCGTTTTACAAGAAGATGGGACGATGCGTACCGAAAAATTGCTGGTTAAAAATTCCGTTCATGGTCCAATTGTTAAAATGGGAGAAAAAGAAGCGATTGCGCTGCGTATTGCTCGATTGGATAACCCTGGAAATATGCTAGACCAATGGAAAAAAATGGGAGAAGCCACTTCTTTAGAAGAATTTCAGACCGCTTTAGCCCAAAATGATTTACCTATGTTTAATGTGATGTATGCCGACAAAGCGGGGAATATCTTTTATCATTTTGCAGGGTATACACCAGAAAGACCAGAAGGAGATTGGGATTTTTGGTCGGGCATCGTACCGGGAGATGATTCTAAGTATATCTGGGATTCTTATCATTCTTACGAAGACTTGCCTAAGTTATTAAATCCAAAATCTGGTTGGTTACAAAATGCCAATGACCCACCTTATACTTGTACTGTTCCCGCAGAATTAAACCCTGCGGATTATCCTGCTTATATGGCGCCTATCGAAATGGGCTTCCGTCCACAACGAGCGGCTAATATTATGCTAGCCGATGATAAAATTTCCTTTGAAGAATTTGAAGCGTATAAACATGATACTAAAATGGAAATGGCCACTCGACTTTTGGATGATTTATTAGCTTTAGAAACACCCGAAGCAAGTGATTTACAGAAGGAAGCCTTTACCTTATTGAAAAGTTGGGATGGTCGAACGGAAGCGGATGCAGAAGCAGCTTTATTATTTGCCAATTGGCATTTAAAACTAACAGGTGGCAATCCAAATAGTACTGCCTTTTTTGCGGAGAAATGGTCTATTGAAAATCCATCCAATACACCTGATGGCTTAAAAGATAAAGTCGCTGCTTTGAAAGCATTAGAAATAGCCGCTACTGAAATTAAAATGGGCTACGGAAAATTAAATGTGCCTTGGGGACAAGTAAATCGAGTGAGTTTTGGCGAACATGATGTGGCTGGAAATGGTGGCTTTGGTTGGTTGGGACAATTCCGTACCATGTATTATCAACCTTTGGGCAAACCTGGTACGGCTGAAGGATTAAAAAGTCGAGCCGTTGCGGGAGATACTTATGTGGCAATTATTGAGTTTGGCGATAGACCGAAAGCTAAGGCATTGTTGACTTATGGCAATGCTACGCAAAAAGGCAATCCACATATTGGTGACCAATTGGAGCTGTTTTCACAGAAAAAACTACGTCCTGTTTGGTATGAACGAGTAGAGGTGGAGGCGAATGTGGAGAAGCGAGAGGTGATTAAGCGAAATTAGCCAGTTAGATGAAATTTTCAATTTTCAATTTTGAACCTTCCTTGTAGGGAATTTTACCGTTGAAATTTAAAATTATCAACATCCGTTGTTTCTAAATCCGCTGTTTATTTTTTGAACAACAGACTTAGCAAGCAACGGATGTTTTATTTTATGTTTTCCGCAAAAGCTCCATATCTTCAATCAATCGCGCCAACTTGTCTAATAAGCCACCATAAACCAATCTTAAATCACTTAAATAAAGTCTTTCTCCAAAATAAGAGATGCCTACCATGCCTAACAAAACCGCTATTATGCCTACGATCGGAATGCCATTGATTAAAGATAGATAAATTAAAGAAATTGAAAAAGCGTAAAAATAAATAGGTCATTCAAGGTGCCGACAACTGGTAGAAAAGCCTTTAGGCCTGTTTTTATGCGAATAATTTAGTATTTTAGGTTAGAATACTTCCGACCTGGAGGTCGGTGCCGAGAAAACCTAAAGGCTTTACTACCAGTTTCAATTCTCTGCAACTTATGGTAGTTAATAGCTATTATTTGAGCCAGTAAAGTAAAATATTTAACCGTTTGTCGAAAAAATATAGTTTACATGAAAGACTGCCTTACATTCGTTTTTATCTTTTAATAATAAACATCCTTCATGAAAAAGACCTTACTACTAACCCTATGTTTTTTATTCATCAATGGCTTGGCCATCAATACATTCGCCCAAAATCAAGAAAAAGCCTTTGATAACATTCTAAAAGAATTATTTGCGGACCAAGATGGTCCAGGTGGTACCGCACTAGTTATCAAAAATGGTAAAACCATTTATAAAAAAGCTTTTGGTAAAGCCAATCTAGAGTTGGATGTACCGATGGAAACCAATCATATTTTTCGCATTGGTTCGATTACTAAACAGTTTACGGCTTGTGCTATTTTGAAATTAGCGGAAGCAGGGAAATTATCCTTACAAGATGATTTTACCAAATATGTGGAAGATTATCCAACGCACGGACATACGATTACGATTGAGCACCTATTGACGCATACCTCAGGCATTAAAAGCTATACGAATATTGAAAAATGGGATTTAGAAGCACACAAACGAGATTTTACACCTGAAGAAATGATAGATTGGTTTAAAAATGAACCGATGGAATTTGCCCCAGGTACAAAGTTTAATTATAATAATTCTGCTTACTTTTTGTTGGGGTATATTATCGAACAGGTTTCTGGTAAAACGTACGCGGAATACATCAATGATACCTTCTTTCAGCCCTTAGGTATGAAAAATTCTTCTTATGGAGGGAGTCTCCAAATTGTTAAAAATCGAGCCGCGGGTTATCAGAAATTAGAGACTTATAAAAACGCAGACTTTTTAAGTATGACCCAACCTTATGGTGCAGGTTCTTTATTGTCCAATGTCGAAGATTTGTCTATTTGGTACCATGCGGTAAATAGTGGCAAAGTTATCAGTAAAAGCAGTTTGGAGAAAGCACATACCAATTTTAAATTGAATAATGGCGATCCTACGATTTATGGTTACGGCTGGTTTTTAGGTAATGTGCAAGGTAGTCCGATGTATGACCATGGTGGCGGAATTCATGGCTATTTGACCGCTTCTATTTTCTTACCTAAAGAAGAAGTATTTGTCGCTGTTTTTTCTAATTGTACTTGTAATGGGCCTAGTGATACTGCGCTTAAATTAGCAGCTACTGCGATAGGTAAACCTTATGAATGGAAGAAGATAAAGTTAAAAGATAAAGTATTAGCCGATTATGCAGGCGTTTATGAATCTGATGATAATGGAACGGTAACGCTTAGTTTTGACAAAGGACAATTATATTATCAACAAAGTGGAGGAGAAAAAACGGAAATTTACCCTTTTGCAAAAGATAAATTCTTTGCGTATGGAGTATTAGGAACTTTAGAAATCAATAGAGATGCTAATGGACAAATTCAATCCGCTACTAGAACAGGCAGATATTTACCAATAATTTGGCAGCGTACCGATAAAGAAATTCCTACTATTAAAGAAATTGCCGTAACTGCTGATTTATTAGAAAAATATGTAGGGAAATATCAATTAGCCCCTAATTTCATTTTAACGATTATGAAAGAAGGAGACGGTTTAATGGCACAGGCAACAGGACAACCAAAAATAAAAATTATTCCTGTCTCGGAACATAAATTTGCTTTGGTCAATGTGGATGCTCAATTGCTTTTTCACATTGATGATACGGGGAAATCAGCTAGTTTGACTTTATTTCAAAATGGAGAGCATCCTGCTACTCGAATAGAAGAATGATATGGATAGATATGGCCTGTTTTTAAAATCTACCAAAGTTGGTAACGGAACGATGCCGCTTTAAAATAATAGAAATTGGTCTTTAACTTACAAATAGAGTCAGGGCTAAAGTCCTTTTTTATACCAAAATTAGGCTAATTAGTTCCAAAGAGCTTTAGTGCTGTCCTAAGCTCTTTGGAACCAAGTTTATTAAATCAACTCCCCCTTTTTCAATTGCTCCACCGCATAGTTCGCTGCTCTAGCCGTCAAAGCACAAAAAGTCAAAGAAGGATTTTGCGTCGAAACAGAGGTCATACAAGCACCATCCGTGACAAAAACATTTTTGCAAGCGTGTAATTGATTCCACTTATTGAGCATAGACGTTTTAGGATCATGTCCCATTCTTACGCCGCCCATTTCGTGAATATCTAAACCTGGCACTCGTTGATCATCTAAGGTTTTAATATCTGTAAATCCTGCTTTTTTGTACATATCTGTGAGTTGTTCAAAAAAGTCTTGAATCATCATTTCATCATTATTATCATAATCAATATCTACTTTTAATAATGGGATGCCCCATTCATCTACTTTCTCGGTATCTAAGGATAAATGATTGCTTTCCTTTGGAATGGTCTCTCCCATCATGTGAGAACCAACTCGCCAAGGGCCTAATTCATGATTTTTTAATAAACCTTGGGTTAATCCCTTTCCAAAACCTTCCGCTTCTACATTTCGGTACCGATTAGCACCAAAACCAGCCGCATATCCTCTTAAGAAGTCCGTCTCTTGTTTGTAAACATTTCTAAATCTTGGCAGGTAGGCACTTGTTGGGCGACCGCCAACTGCTCTAAAATCTTGATGTCCCGTATGCGTAGCGCTAATCCTTGCTCGATAATTATGGAATGCGACGTATTTACCTAATACACCGCTATCATTTCCTAAACCGTCGGGGAATCGCTCCGATTTGGAATTCATTAAAACAGCATTGGTATTAAACGTAGCGGCATTGACAAAAATAATATCCGCAAAATATTCCGTTGTTTCCTTGGTATTGGCATCAATTACTCTGACACCTGTTGCTTTATTTTGTTGGTCGTCAAAAATAATAGAATGCACAACAGAATGCGGTTTTAAAGTCAAATTACCCGTTCGATTTGCCCAAGGAATTAGGGTCGAATTGGCATTAAAATAACCACCATAAGGGCAACCTCTTTGGCAAATATTTCGACCTTGACAAAGCACTCTACCCTGCTCTTTAAAAATAGGACGGTTTTCCGTCAAATGCGCACAACGAGCATAAATGACATGTCTATTTTTATAGTTTTCTTTGACTTTATCTTGGAAATAAGATTCCACACAATTTAAATCAAAAGCTTTTAGAAAATCGCCATCAGGCAACATATCTAAACCATCTTTATTGCCAGACACCCCAATAAAACCTTCTACTTTAGTGTACCATTTTTCTAAATCTTTATACCGAATTGGCCAATCTACTGCAAAACCATCTCTTGCAGGGCCCTCAAAATCGTAGTCACTCCAACGCTGTACTTGCCTTGCCCACATAATAGATTTTCCGCCAACTTGATAGCCTCTAATCCAGTCAAACGGTTTTTCTTGAATATACGGATGCTCGGTATCTTTCACAAAAAAGTGCATCGCATCTTCTTTGTAGGCATAGCAACGACTAATTACTGGATTCTCTTTTTTTACGTCATGCGGAATCTGTCCACGATGAGGAAATTCCCACGGCTGCATACTCGTCGTTGGATAGTCTTTGATATGTTCGACATTTCTACCTCGTTCTAGTATTAGGGTTTTTAAGCCCTTATCACATAATTCTTTGGCAGCATACGCGCCAGTCATGCCTGCGCCGATGACGATGACGTCGTAATGGTGATCGGTATTATTATTCGACATAGTTATATTTTGTAGTCCCAAAATCTGCTTGGTCAAATTTTTAAACTAGCAGCAAAATAGGCAAGCTACTCCCCAAGATATGACTGCTATAACTGCCCACATTAAAAAATATTGGAATTGGTATTTGCTTTCGGATTTGTGTTCATCTCTTTCTTCCCAAGAACTATTATTTCTAATCCAGACGATGGCATTTTTTGTAAAAGCTAAATTAAAAAAAGCAATAATAAAATTGAGTAAAATAAGATAAATTGACCAAAAATCTGAACAAATAGCACTCACTCCATCTGCGGCATCTTCATTATATTTATATATGGTGAATAGCAAGAGTAGACCTGCGACAATATTGACGATTGATAAACCAACTATAGCACCAGGGTCTCTTATAGTGATAGATTTAATCCGAAAAGCAGTCATCAGTTTCATCCATTCTGGCCATTCTTCATAAGGAATATTTATCTTTTCCATATTTCGTTTTTTAATTGGTTTTACACCAAGCTAAGCTAGGCGCTACAAGAATTACACAGGTTCACACCCCAAATAACGCCCAGGCGCAAATTCAAAATCCAGTCGATTTTTCATAAAATATTCAGAACTCGTAAAATGTCTACGGGTTAAACTTGCTGTCTTATTAAAAAAGGCTTTTGCTGCTTCTGTCATTTTTTCCGATTCGCCTATTCCTTCAAATAAGGCTAATTGCTGCTCTACTGTTAATTTTTTGAATGCGGTATTATGCAGTTCTTTGATGCCTTGTTGGAATTCTTTCATACCTAAAAGGTAAGTTTGAATATCTTCGGGGGCGGTACAATCATTCAGCATAGTTAGGATAAAATCTGTGGTACTCTCTGGGGTGGTCACTTCTGTGCCTGCTCTTGGTAGGATAGCATTCGTTAGTAGATTCATCAAAGTCCTTTGCCCTTTTTCTAATGGCACATTGGCATAAACAGGGCCTTGTTCTTCCATTTCGCAACTAGGCAATAAAGCTAAACCTGCGGATAACAAAAAGATATTTTGGATGGCTTCTCTTCTTTTCATAAGTTTGTAATGACTGATTAATTAACTATTATTTTTCAGAAAACCGAACAGTTAATGATAGGAAATCTAAAGTACTCATTTTTATAAAAAAACTAAATTTTTACATCAGTTTTTGCAGATATTTTTGACCATAGTTTAAAGCATGTATTTTGGAATATCCGAAGCTATTTACGCTTATTTGCTTTCTTTCGGGTCTTATTATCAAACAAGCTATATGATAAAGTAAAGGAATAATAATAGTTACGAAGAAAAGTAACAGGTTGATCAATAATCTCATCATAAGATGCGGATCCAAACGGATCCCCCCTATAAAAATTTTGAGCACTAAAAGTGTATCTATAATTAACAGAAAAACCATTTTGCCAAGTGTATCCAATACCCCCTAAAACGGAAATTTCACTATTTTTAAAATCATCAATGATTGTTCGATAGACAAACTCGGAAGGGTTATTAATGACATTTTCTTGTATCGTGGTATTGAATAAGCGAGAATAAACAGCACCGAACTCTATGTGAAAACTATTTGCTTTACTGGGAGACATCAATTTTAAAAAAACGGGAACATCAATATAAGTTAGATCAATGAATCGCCTTTCCATCGCTCTCCCTGGAGAGGCATAACGATTATGGAAAATTTTACTTCCCTTTTTACTATACAAAATTTCAATATTGAAATCAAAATTAGGCGTTAAGCGAGTAATGCCCCGAATACCGCCTGTCAAACCATATTTGTTAAAACCTTTATAATAATCACCATCAATTTGACTGGCATTCATGCCGATTATTAACCCTGCATTAAATCTTTCATTATTTGGAATATATTGTTTTCGTTTCCCTTGAGCAAAAGTAACGGTCGTAAAAACTATCAGGTAAATGAGTATACTACCTATTATTCTTTTCCATTTTTTTTGCATATTCATTTTTGACTAAAAATAGTATTTATTTCTAATTTTCAAGTAATATTCTTAGATTTTGTTAATCCAAAGACAAGTTGTTGGAAAGATTTGATGTATTAGTAGACAATTCACATGCCTTCAATTTATAATTTATTATTTTTGTAATATTTTAGTCAAAAAAGGTTTAACGCAAGCAATTTTAGGCATGCTCCTCGTTATCCTAATATCTTTACTAAAATTCAAAATTCCTAAAATAATTAATATGACTAAATTCAATTTTTTGATCTTTATTGCATTTCTTTTTTTTACCGCTTGTGGCGATAGTGAAACAAGAACACCAGAACCTACGGCTAATCTTGCCACCATAAATATTAGTAGTAGTACCATAGTCGAAGGTGCGGGCGCTTCTATGCTACAATTTGAGGTCAAGGCTACAGTTATATTAGAAAGTAGTGTTGATATAGAGTATACCGTTACAGGATTAACGGCTACTCCAGGAACAGATTTTACAGAACCTGCAGGTAGTATTACTATGGCAGCTGGTAGTAATTCAGCGATGATTGCTATTCCAATTATAGATGACGAAATAAATGAAGTTGAAGAAAAAATCAGCGTTACCTTAACTTCTGTAAGCAATGCGACTATCGGAACGGCACTTGCTGTAGGTATTATTAAAGATAATGACCAGCCTTCTAATTTTGATTCAGAAGGCTACGTGACGCCTAGCGAATATTTTGGCTATGACTTAAGTTGGGCTGATGAATTTTCAGGAGATGTACTGAATATGGATAATTATAATTTTGATTTAGGGGACGGTTGTCCTAATTTATGTGGTTGGGGAAATAATGAATTAGAATTTTATACAGATGAACCAGAAAATATTAGTGTTGGAGACGGAAAATTGACGATAACGGCCACTCAATTGGGGACGCAAGGCTATCGTTCGGCTAAAATTCATACCAAAGGAAAGAAAGAGTTTAAATTTGGGCGAATTGATGTACGTGCAAAATTGCCAGAAGGGCAAGGTATATGGCCTGCAATTTGGATGCTGGGTAGCAATATAGACGAAGTAGGGTGGCCTGCTTGTGGTGAAATTGACATTATGGAATTAGTTGGTCATAAACCCGAAGTAGCACATGGTACAGCGCATTGGGGAAATCCTGGTGATCCAAGTACTTTTGTAGGTTCTTCCATTACTTCGGATAAAAAATTTAGTGAACAGTTCCATGTTTTCACCCTTGTATGGGAACAGAACGAAATCAAATGGTATATGGATGAAACGCATTTTCACACTATCAATCTTGGCAATATGCAGGGTGCTGCTTATAGATTTAATGCACCTTTTTATATGATTTTTAATGTTGCTGTTGGTGGAAATTGGCCTGGTAATCCCAATGCTTCTACTACTTTTCCACAAAAAATGGAAATTGATTACGTAAGGGTTTTTCAATAGGATATATAGGAGAAGCTATGCCAAATCTCTGCGGTTTGGTATAGCTTCTCCTACTATTTAACTTCGTACTGTCCGCTTCCCTCAATCAATTGCCCATCATTTGTCATTCCTTTAATGTTAATCATAAATTCACCTAGATCATCTGAATGTGGAAAATAAATCTGTGCTTTTCCGTCTACTATTAGTACCTTACTATTCCAATAAATTAGCGGTCGAAGGTCGGGCAGTCGATTAAACGTAGCTTTGGGTGTAGCGAAGGTAGCTGTTTGGGTGATGCCTTGAACGAAAGTTGTATTTGTTAATGATTCGGCAATTTTTGTAGCTTCCTTGGCGCTTGTTTTAATACCTATTACTCCTTCGTTTCCTAAAATGCCAAATTGATTTTTTAGCGTATTAGTTGTTCTGTAAATACTAATAGTTTCAATAGCAGCAATTGGTATATTTAAAACGGCTTCTTGATTATAAGTTAACCAATCGTTGATTAGATATACAGGGTTGGCATTGGTGAATTCTTTCAATTCATTGAACATTCTAACATTTGGCTTTCCCTTTTTTGTTTTGACTCTGACAAAAGGTACCACTTCAATCAAAAACTCTTCTAATGAAGTCATGCTGGCATAGTCCACTAAATTATAACTTACATCGGGTTGGAAATTTTGCTTTTCTGTACTTTCTACACTTGTTAATATTGCTTGTGCTAAACCAAATATTTCTTGATATTTTTTCCGTTGTTGACTTTGGATTAAATACTTTTTTATGGATGAATTAAAAGGTAGTTTTTGGGTTGAACGGTGTTTAATACTTAGCGTTTCTGTCAGATTTAACGCTTGCGTGGGTAAAGCAGCAGTATAGGTTTTATTTTGATTATTGAATAAAGCAAAAGACTGGCTTGGTTGCTCTATTCCTAATCTATTTATTGTGGAAAAAACACCATTTTCATTGGCCGCTGTCCATTGTAATTGATTGTCTACTAGATAATGTACGCCTATGCCTAAAGGTTTTTTGTTATTTTCTAGGGGTTTAATTTGCCGGTAAACAGTATGTAAGGCTTCTGGTTTTTGATTGGCAGTAGTCGTAAAATTAGCTTGATTAATTGATAAATTATTCGTTGCAGCTTCAATTGTTTTGGGTACTACAGCTATAGAAATACTTCCTGTTTTTGTATTTGTTGGTAACGCTAAGTCAACCGTTATGATTGACCTTCTTTCATATTTTTCCTTATCTGTTTTAACGCTACTAATCAAGCCATTTTTTAAACTATTTGGCCTATCACTAGTGATCGAGATATTTTCCTCATAATTCTTAAAATCATCATAAATTGGAATATTTACAGTTGTACTATTCCTGATGGTTGGTTCTGGATTCCATATGGTATAAGCATGAAAGGTATACCAGCCTTCTTTCCAATCTAATGGAATAGATAGGCTACCCGTTGCCCTTCCATTTTCTATTCGTAAATTTTGTCGTTGCTGAATAGCCCCCGATTTATCTACCAATTCTACTCGAAGCATCGCTGCTTTTTTTGCATCCGTATGCTCAGGTATAAGATAGGTAGTATACCAAATTGTTTCTCCTAATACGTAAAAATTTTTATCAAAATGTAAGTTGATATTTTCTTGGGCACTTAGCGAAAATGAGGAATAAATTAAGAATAGGAATAACAGATTTTTCATAAGAAATAATAGATAAATACCTTTGTCCCTTCAGTAATAGTCGTGTTTTTATCATAGATTATTGAAGAGACATGAATATTGAAAATTTAAATAATATTTATTTTTTAGCAGACTATCTATACTCCTCACGGGGTAAAAAAATGATTTTAAATCCCAATATTTAGTAAAGGCAATCCCTTGTGGTTGCGCCAATTCAACGGTTTGAGGGCAACCACAAGGGATTGCCCGTATAGTCTCAGAATTACTTTTTTATGCCAATCAAAGTATATTTACTTCAGCTTTTACGAACTTAATTCCAGCAAGCAGGTTTTGTTCTAGTACTATTCTCAATTAACAAGCAGTTAGTGCAGGATTCTGGGCCCCTTGGGAAAGGGCGACATTGCGGAGTTGGATTACCAACGGCTTTCCCTTCTATTAGGATATTAATAGTATCTACTGCAGCTGCACTAAAATATCCTAATACTTCCTCTCTTTCATTTGCCGCATTAAAGATATTACCCCTGATTTTTCCTGGAGGTGTTTCAAAAATATTACCCGAGCGTTCAAATTCAGCGCCTACGGCAGACCAAAAATTATAAGCACTTTCAGTAATTGACTGTTGAATAACATTGAAACAGTAGCGAGCTGTAAACCTATAATCAATAACTCTGCTAATGACGGGTTGTTGTTGTAGAAAGTTGCCTTCTATTGTTTCAGAGCTAGCAACCGATACATTATCAAAATCAATATCTTCTGTAACATAGCAAATTTGTGGATTCAAGTTGCCTTGTGAACCAATTTCTGCATATTCGTACACACCAAATGCTGTCCATCTTAAAAAAGAACCATTTTCACTTGGTGGGAAAAAAGTATTTACCTTCACGGTTACTTCTGTAGAAGTAACAAAATTGCCTGCCTCATTTAAGCGTTCCCCTGTATTGACCTCAAAATCTAAACTTTCTGCACTTATGACTGGCAACATTTCTTCTGGTCTGGAGCGATAGGTTTGTCCATTTAATTGAATTTCTGTTTGATAGCTTCGCCCGATCGTTCCCCTAATACCATTCGCTGCAGTTCGATATTCGCCGTTTTCAAATTCTTGTAATGTCTCTTCATTGCCTTGGTCATCCATGATTTTTACAATTGCTCCTGATACGGCATCTGGTACACCTATGGAACCCGCCGCAAACTGAGCACTTTCGGTCAAGAAGACACTATAAGGCCCTGGAGCGGAATAGATGTTACCACTAACGGTTAGTATGGGAAGAGCAGGAGGCGCAGCCAAATCAATTTCGTCTAAGCAAGTCGAAAATAAAAAAACTACCAGTAATAAAAAACTTAATTCTCGGAATGAAATCATTTATAAAAAGCTAAAATTTAATAAGTCAGTAACACAACTTTGTGAACTATTATTGTCGATATACGCTGGGTACAGAGTTATTTACAAAAACTTAAAATTGTAAGTTAAAGAAGGAAATGGCGCACCTAAAATGGCTAAACGATTTGCTTTTGGTGCTTGGAATGAACGCTGACTGAAATAAACCGTAAATGGATTTCTGCGACCATATACATTAAATAAAGATAGGGTCCAACTACCTTCCCATTTTTTGTCTTTTTTATGATTGGTATCTAAAGTATAAGAAATATCTAAGCGGTGATAATCTGGAATTCTAAATTGGTTTCTATCCGAATAATTGGCGATGTTCTGCACATTTTCAACGCCAAATTTACCAATAGGGGCGGTAATAGGTCTACCAGAACTCCAGATAAAATTAAAGGAAAAATTACTACGCTTAGAAATCTGATAGCTCCAAACCAAACTTAAATTGTGCAATTGGTCAAAATTAGCAGGAAACCAATTACCATTATTAATCGTCTCTTCTACTGTCGGTCCTAATACTTGGCGCTCACTTCTAGAAAGCGTATAACCCAACCAACCATTCCAACGACCAATTGCCTTGCGAATGGATAATTCTAAGCCGTAGGCTCGACCAATACCTGTTAATAACTCGGTTTCCACATTTTCATTCACCAAAATATCGGCTCTTTCTTTGTATTCGATTAGATTGTCGATGTCTCGATAAAATACTTCGACCGAAGTGACCCATTTATTGTCTGCAAAATTTTTAAAGAACCCTGCCGAATAATTATCTGCGGTGGTTGGTGCTATATTCAAATTGCTCAACTGCCATAAATCTACTGGCGAAACAGCCGTTGTATTCGTAATTTGATTGATAAATTGCTGTGTTTTATTATAACTCACCTTAAAAGAAGTTAATTCATCAATACCAATGTTCAGCGAAATCCTCGGCTCTAAACCTGAGTACGTTTTAATTATTTCTCCCTTTCCAAAAGTTAAACTTCCCGTAATAGATTCGCCCGTTCTTGGCACGCCTTCTTGATACGTAAAGACTTCATCAGGGCCTAAGCTTTGGTATAGACTGTAGCGCAAACCTGCGGATAAGGACAATCGGTCATTAATTTCAAAATCATCTTGTATATAGACCGCCATTTCTCGACCTAATTCAGTTGGTAATTTTTTAGGCATGACGGTAGAAAAATCATTACCTGGCGTTAATTCTCCTTGCGCTACCTCATATCTTCGCCATTGCCCACCAAAATTAATGGTATGTTGATTTAAGGTCAACAAAAAATCTGGCTGTACTCCATAATATAAAATCCCATTTTCTAAATCGAAAGCATCATTGCCGTCAGGGTCGGCTAAAGAACTTTGATAGTCACTTACTACCGCTTCGACGGACATGGATAAATTATCTTGTAATAGGTAACTAAATTCAACATTGGCCCCTCTTGTCCCCCAATTAAAATCGGATTCTGTGGAATATTTAAAATTATCATTACTACCATATAAGGATAAAGTCAATTTTCCATTTCCTCCAAAACGTTGAGCAATTTTCACATTGGCATCGTAAAAAGAAGCCGCACTTTCTCTTACTTCTTCTACTTTTATAACATTAAAAATCCAATCGGAATAGGAAGTTCTCCCACCTAAAATGACAGAACTTTTTCCTTTTACAATAGGCATTTCCAAACTTAAACGACTAGAAACTAAGCCAATTCCTCCTTTTCCTGTAAATTTCTGATAATTACCATCTTTCAATTCCACATCTAAAATAGAAGACAAACGACCACCATATTTAGCAGGCATACTCCCTTTATATAAGTTCACATTTTTAACAAAATCTGGATTGAATAAAGAGAATAAACCAAGGGCGTGAGCAGTATTGAAGAATAGCATGCCATCTTGTAAAGTTAAGTTTTGATCTACATTTCCACCACGGACATTGAAACCACTCGCCCCCTCTCCTACTGTACTTACACCGGGTAATAATTGAATACTTTTAATAATATCAACTTCTCCTAAAAAAGCAGGTAATTTTTTGATTTCTTTGGCACTTAATACTTCTAAGCCGACATTGGTTGATTTTACATTTTGATCCAAAGCTTTGGCTTCTACTACGACTTCGCCTAACTGTACCGCTTCTTTGGTCAATTTTAAATCTAGTCCATCATCGGAATATACTTGCAAAATCGTTTCAATATCTTCATAACCAATAGAACTGATTGTAATTTTATGTTCTCCTATAGGTAAGTCTAATTCATATTGTCCCGTTTCATCTGAAACCGTTCCTTGACCTGTTCCTGCGATCAAAATAGTTGCTCCAATCAAGGTTTCCCCCGTTTTGTCATCATTCACAAATCCTTTTATTTTGACGGTTCCACTAGGGCTAGGATTACTCGCATCACCGACTACAAAAACCGTTTGTTGTGTTTCTTCATCGCCTAATAAAGCCCTGTCTCTTTCTGATCGGCGAGCTTGATAAAAATCCTGATTATATTGGTTTCCTAATTTAGCAGCAGTACCTAAGACAATAGATTGGGCGTCATATTGCTCGAAACTTAAGGCAGAATCGTCTAAGATAGCTAAAATCGCCGTTGATAAATCAACTTCCGTTAATTGAGCCGTTATTTTTTTAGTAATGGGGAAATTCGCATCATAATAAAAATATACCCCATAGCGTGTTTCTAAATCTTGTAAGATTGCTGATAAAGGTTGATCTTGATAATTCGCAGAAATTACGAGTTTTTTGTTCTCGTCCTGTGCAAAGAGATTTCCATTTGTTAAAAAGAACAATAATAAAGCGAGCAGTTGGTATTTCATTTTTATTTTTTCTAATAAACATTATTCGCAGTAGGTCCTAAATATTGGTTCCAACACTTTTCTTTGGGCATCCGAATATTGAGTTCTAATCGTTTAACTCTTAATCCTAAAAATTCATATATTAATCTTACATTTTCGTTCACAATATACACTAAATCTATTCTTTCATCGGCATCTAAGTCACCAATAAAGGGTGTAGCACTAATATTTTTTCCAGCAATCAAAGTTTGGGTCAGTTGGTAGGCCGTATCTACCTCAAAAAGATGCAGCCAAGTGGTTGTATAAAACGTATTATTTCTTCGGCAATCATACTCATTGATGGGTAATAAAACCTCTTCGATACCATCTTGGTCAATGTCTAAAGAAACTGAACTAGCAAATCCTGCACAACCAATATTATATTTAGCGATAAGTTCGCCATTGCTACCATCGAGAAAGAATTGCTCAGACCCTGTGTTTTTAGGCCATTTTCCTTTTGCTCCATTGATAAAAACATCAAGTATTTCATCTCCATTATAATTGCCCACACTCGGCTGTGCATTTAATTCCACGTTATCAACAGTAGTTGTCCACATTTGTTGATAACTATTCCCATCAAAAGCAGCAACGACGCCACCGTGGTCAAGGGCAATAATATCTTTGGCCCCATCTTTATTCAAATCAGTTATAACGGGTGGAGCAATAAAACCATGTCCATTATTGATTTCTAGTAGTTTTGTAGCCTGAGAAATATCATTTGCTAAGAGGGCTTTCTCATTAGTCAGATAAAATGCACCAGTAATGGTTTCCCCTCCTGTTCCAAAAAGAATTTCTTTGATACCATCTCCATCAAAATCGTAATAAGTGGGAGTTAAATAAGTTTCTCTACCATCAGGCATAGTATCTAGAGCAATGATGTTTCCATTCGCACCATCCATAATCATCAAAGTGCCTGGGTAACGATTGAGGGAATCGCCAGGAGCGGCTCGAACATTTCCGCCATTTACAATTAATAAATCTTGAATATTATCATTCGTATAATCATCGACCAAAATAGGATTATAAAAGTTAAATCGAACCAATCCTAATTTGTCATATTCATTAGATTGCAGTTCGTATTTCCAAATTAAGTCGCCATTTTTCCCATTTAAAGCATATAGTTGTCGGTCTCTGCCCACCATAATGACATCGTCAATGCCATCTTTAGAAATGTCCAAAAATACCGCAGCACCATATACTTGATCCACACAAGGGTAGGTCCACAAGGTATCTCCAGTAGCGCCATTGATGGCAATCACCCCATATTTGGATGCTTGAAACTCATTTCTTCCAGCACCAACTATAATGTCTTTGATACCGTCTTGATTAAGGTCTGTTGCCCGAGGCGAGGAATTAGAACCAATGACAGGAATCGCCATTTCCCACCTATCAGGTTTTGAAGGTTGGCAAGCAATAAATGCTATTAAGTATAAAAAAAGAGGTATTGTTTTGGTCATAATTTTATCATCCTATCTGTCTGCTCAAAACTAACTATTTTTTTAGCATAAAGTTGTCGATTACTAAGAAAAAAGCCTTGTGAAGAATTTATCACTAATCAAAGCAAGCAGGTTTGACTAAAGAACTATTAGGTGCACTAAGGCAACTTGAACAAACTTGCAAAAAACGAGAAAGTTCTGTACACTTCTGTCGTGGACTTCCCACTTCCTCTTTTGACACTAATAATTCTATTGTATCTACTGCTGCCGCTGCAAAAAAGCCCAATACTTCTTCTTCGTTATCTTGAGTGTTAAACACATTCCCCTTAATTTTTCCTGGTATGGTTTCTAAAATACTGCCAGAACGTTCCTTTTCTTCGGCTACGCCTGACCAAAAGTTATAAGCTTCAACAGTAATAGCTTGTTGGGCGACTTTAAAGCAATAGCGGAATGCAAAGCGAAAGTCAGCTTCGGTTGTTAATATTTCCTGTTTTTGCAAAAAATTATTAGCTATATCTGTAGAAGCTGCTACGGTTACATTATCAAAATTAAGATTTTCTGTGATGTAACAGGTTCTTGGGTCAAATGTATTTCTATCTGGAAATTGATAAACGCCAGAAATATTCCATTTCAAAAAAGAAGATGGCTCTGTATTCGGAAATTGAGTATTGACCAAAAGATTTACAAAATTGATTGTTTCCAAATTACCTGCCCGATTAAATTGTTCTTCGGAACTCAATTCAATTTCTAAACTTTCTGCACTTATAAGGGCTGGCATTTTTTCTGGTCTAGATTGATACTGTTTTTCATTTACTTCAATTTCTACCCAATAAGAATTGCCGACTTGCCCTCTAATACCGTCTGCACTTGTACTATATTTCCCTTCTTCTATTTCTGTTAAAATTGCTACATTTCCAAGGTTGTCTAAAATTTTCACAATTGCACCTGTTACTCGATCTGGGTCTCCTTCGGGACCGCTAACAAATGGAGCGCTTTCTGTCAAAGTCACATAGTATGGACCAGGTGTATTGTAAATTGTTCCGCTAATAACTAACGATGGTTTGGTTGGTGGAATGTTTAGGTCGATATTGTCTAGGCAAGTCAAAAAAAATAACAAAGGGGACAAAACAAGGAATACTTTTAAAGAAGGCTTCATTCTGGTTTTTTTAATACCTAAAATAAGATACACTAAATTGAAGAATCAAATTAGTGAAACATTTAAGGTCTATTAAAAATTTGTTTTACAAAAAAGAAGTTTTGTTTGTGGTAGGTTGCAATATATAATAAATAAATATTATATAAAATTTCAATTTCTATTTTTATAAAAAATTAACAGCTAAGTGGTTAGTCAAGTTAGTTTTATCAAGTCATTCATAATTTGACCCTTATTTCTGTATTAAGTAATGCGGATTGATTAATCGGGTAAAATTTAGAGTTAAGATGACCTTTCGCCAAATAAAGATATTACTTATAACTTTTTGATCAAATTATTTTCTTCTTGAATTATATATTTTTGATTCCCCTCCAAATCATAAAACCGAGTCGTCTTCTGAGGCATCACCGTCCAATCAACTATCAGCGAATCTATTCTGTTAGCAGCCCCCATTCCTATCTCCTGTTGTAAACTATTGTTCCCAAAACTCCCCCCCGTGTTCACTACTCGATGAATTTGTTGATTGTCAATAAACAAGGTAACTTTTGTACCAATTGCCGTACGATTTGCTTGTTTACCAATCAATTCCAAAGTAATCCAATTATTTTCATTCCCTTCGTTTTCATAAAGCATATTATGAAAAACATCTCCTTGCATTGCTCCACCAACTACGTGGTAAATATCTTCATCTCCATCGTTATCAAAGTCCCCAAAGGATACACCATGTCCTTTTTGAATCTGTCCAAATTTTTGGTCAAAAGTTACGTCTTGAAAGTTTTTTCCTGCTTGATTTAAGAAGACTCGATTCGGCATGACAGACGTTAGGTTAAACTCTCCTGTACCTAAAAATAAATCTAAAAATCCATCGCCATTCAAGTCTCCCACATTGAAACCCATAGTATATAATTCTTTATCTAAGCCAACTTGTTCGGTGATTGGTTCAAAGTGTTTTCCGTCTATGTTTTTATATAAAATAGGTTTAGAGCGATTCGTTTCCATACCCATAAAATCCATGGCGACCGAATTAAAAATATGAGCTTGTTTTTTCGTGTAATAGCCTGATACAAAAAGGTCTTGCCAGCCATCATTGTCGAAATCGAAGAATACACAGGGAAAACTATTTATAGGTTCGGCAACGCCATATTCCGTGGTTACATTGGAGAAAGTTAACTCATCTCCAGTACCACCATTATTCTTTAGTAGAATATTTTCGCCTTCAAAAACAGAACAAAAAATATCAGGCCAACCATCATTATCTACATCTCCTACCGTCACGCCTTTAACGTATTTAATAAGATCAATTCCTGCCTTTTCGGTAAAATCTACAAATCCAGCTCCTTGTTGATTCAAGTACAATTTACTTGGAAAACGCAACCCGCCCATAGCTTCGTAGCCTACAAATAAGTCTAACCATCCATCTAAATTAAAATCTGCAAAAACGGCCGTTTGAGAAGGGAAGGATTCTAATAAACCGAATGCTTCCGTTCTATCAACAAAGTTTCCTTTTCCGTCGTTGAGTAACAGAGAGTTTGGAAATGCGCCAAAATTTCTTAACCAGCCTCCTCTCGTTACATATAAATCAGGATACCCATCATTATTGACATCCCCATGAATAAAATTTAGTCCACCTGTGATTCCATATAATCCAGCTTTTCGAGTGACATCTTCAAATCCTTTTCCTTCTTTATTTCTAAAATAGGTCAATTGCTCATTCAAGTAGTAAGAGGATGCGATAATATCTAAATAACCATCTTTATCAAAGTCTTCCATCGCACAACTACCTGCATGTCCCATGACATCAATACCATATTTTTTCGCCAAATTATTATAGTTGGGTAAGCTATTTTTGGTGGTGGTCGCCGTATCTTTTTCTAGTTCAATCAACCATTTCGTCGGTACTCCTTCGGGGTATTTTCCCAAAGTCATATAGGCAATATTTAAAAGCCATTGAACACCATGTTCTCTAGGAAAAGCCGTTAATATTTTTTCAAAAACAAGAATAGCCGCTTCCGAACCCGACGTTTTTTGATGAATCGCATCCGCCGTCATCGGCATCACACAAGCAAAGTCGCCTGAATGTTCTACACAGTTTTCTTCTTCCGCCAGTTGCATGTAAGCCGTCCCTAACAACTGATAATATTTTAAAGTTTTGCGGGTACAAGCTTGTTCCCCTAAAAATGTTTCTATTTTGGCAATCCCTTCTGCTAACCTTCCCGCATTGATTAATTGTTCAAAATATTGGTGTCGTACTTTGATGTCTACTGATTCAGGAATACCTTTTAGTTGCTTCGCATACCCATCTGCTCGCAGGCCATTATGATAAGGGTATTTAGTGTTGGAGAAAGAGCGGACATACAAGTCATGTAAGTCAGCTGCCATCTTTTTAGTAGGTTCATCCTGCTGTTGTGGTTGACAACTAAAGAGACAAAATAACAGCAATATCCAATGGTATTGTTTGAGCATATATTTTTATAAATCTTTTTTGCTGGTGCATCTCCAATAGTCATCGGAGTTAGCTTATTATATTTGACGGTTCTATTTTAATTCATAAAATAAAGTGTCGCTTTATAGCTAATCCTGAAAGGATTAAACATGAATAGCCCCCAGTAAAACTGGGGGATTTGATGTTTTAAATGAGTCTCAACTCTGAAAGAGTTGAACCTGAAAAACACAGGAAATTTACGTTCAACCCTTTAAGGGTTGGAGCATCATCTGCCATCACTTCCACCGCATTTCATACGGTGTTATTCATGTTCAATCCCTTCGGGATTAGTGGATTTAGAAATCCTACGCTATTTTCTTAGTTCTAATAGTCATCAAGCTACATTCCCACGTTATTTAGAATGTATTTCATTCATCTCTAATACTTCCAATCCCTTTTTATCTTTTACTTGAATTTTATCCACAGTAGTCCTATTTGACAGCCAAAAACCATAAAACCCTTGGCTTCTAAATCCATCACCATAATAAAATTCTACCTTTCGAGTCGTCCCATTTTTGAAGGTAATCAAAGCATACTCCTCATTGGGTTGTGCAATATATTTAAAGCAATTTTCACAAGCCTGAGTTAAGGCTAGAGTTACATCATTTTCTCTGGTGATGTAATGGGTGAGTTTTCCTTCGTTAATAGCAGAAATAACAGACCGACTATCTCCTGTAATTCTAGGCATATTCTTTTGAAAACGAAACGCTTTCTCCTCACCTGAATTAGTCAGGTATACTCCATTCAAGGCATTATAAGTTCCCCAAAATTCTCTACTACTCGATAAGTTAGTCGCTCCAATTACATCTAATAAATTATCCTGATTCAAATCAGTCGTTGTCCAACCAAAAATTGGGCTCATTTGTGCTGCCAAAGGCAAGTCTTTGGCTACTAAGGCTCCTGATTCGTTGACCAATAATTGATGTTTTACTTCGGTTATTACGACTTTTTTAATTTTCTCCTCTCCTTGCATTTTCAGAAAGTTTTCATACCCGATAGTCGCATAAGATTTGTAATCCGTAAACTGTTTTTTTAAACCAGGCAGTTGCGCAATCACTTCGTTTCTAAATTCAAAAGGTACTTCTTTTCCTTCCTTATTAAAATAAAAACCGACAAATCCATCTACACTCCCATTTTCATCTTGGTCTTGATAAGCAATAGAAATTGGTGTGTCGCCATTTGACAAAGGCGTATTGATGCCTAAATTACCTAGAAGATAATCGGTGTCGCCATCATTATCATAATCCAAGGAATGAATGCTATTCCAAAATCCTGTAAGCGTCACTTTAGGATAATTATAAGTACTTAACTGCCCTTTTTCAAAGGCTATAATTTGAATAGGTTTTAAATGAGCCGCAACCATTAATTCTTTTTGACCATCATTATTTATATCCGTCCATAAAGCGTCCATTACGATGCCTAAATCTAGCAAGTCAATCGTTCCGTCTTCCACCTTACTTTCCTCGGCTTTATCCAAATCATTGAGCCACAGGTAAGAATGGCTAGCAATTGGAAAATTATTTTGACTGACTGTTCCGCCTAAAAATAAATCAATATCTCCATCATCGTCTATATCAATACCTCTAATAACGCCTAAAGAAGGGTTATCACTACTACTAAACATCACTTTAAGCTCAGACTCAAAATCTAGCTTTCCTTTATTCAGAAACACTTCAAAATGATGTTGCAAAGTTGATTCCATTGATTTGCCTACATTGTATCCGCCGTAAGTAACGACGATATCTTGTAAGCCATCTTGATTCATATCCGCCACTAGTAGACCATTAACGCCCTTTGTAATAAGCTCTTTTAGCGTATCTATTCGCTCACTTTCTGGGTAAAATATTTTTATAAAATCTTCGCTTCCGTCAATGGAAATTATTTCTTCATGCCGATTATTATCCAAGTCTGCTAAAGCGGTAACAGGGCCTAAATTACTGTAGGAAAAAGGCAAGGTTCTTTGGTAGGAAAAGTCATTTTGGTTGTTGCCTTTAGCTTTTAGTTTCGTTGGTTTTAGGGTTGCGAGTTGCGGGTTGCGAGTTGCGGGTTGTGGGTTGCGGGTCGTTGGGGTAGGAATTGTGTAGAGTTGGTTGGTTGGAATAGTTGGTAGAACGGTTCTTGCGCCTTGTGGCCATTCGACTACTATTGAATCTATTGTTGTTGCTTGTCCTAATCCAAAATGTAAGAATGGGCTAACGGAGGATAAATAAGATTTGTTTAAGTGATATTCCTGAAATTGTTGTTGTTCATCAGCATAGACAGATACTTTTGCACCAATTGCTTTACTGTATCTAGTTTCCTCAGAAAATTGAATTTGTAAGTAGTTTTGCTGGTCAAAACCGTTGTTTTTTAGCAAGTAGGCATTTTCATTAATGTTATTGACGACTATATCTAATTGTCCATTTTGGTCAAAGTCTGCATAGATAGCGCCATTGGAAAAAGAAGGTTTGTCTAATTGCCAAGTTTTGGCTTGTTCTTTGAAACGCATATCACCTTGATTCAAAAAAAGGCAATTGGGTACTTTTTCGGCAGTCAATTTATCAAAAAGTTTCTTTTTATTTAGGGCTAGATTTGCGCCTGCTCGATAATCGACAAAATCCAATTCCGTAATATCTTTCGGATAACCATTGGTAACATAAACATCTAATAAGCCATCATTATTAAAATCAGCCGTTAAAGGCGACCAACTCCAATCCGAAGCATAAATCCCTGCATGAAAACCTATTTCTCCAAAATACCCGCTTCCATCATTTTGTTGAAACGTATTCCTGGCAACTTGTTCTTGATAGTTATAATTTTGGTTATTTCTACGGTTATTATAATTACTTTCTTTCACATGCCTTTTTAAGCGGTCATTGGTCGCAGACAACATATCTAAGACTAAAATATCGGAAGCGCCATCATTATTAAAATCAGACAACGAAACCCCCATAGAGAACTTACTTTGCAATTTCGTTCTCTCTGCTATCTCATTTTTAAAAGTGCCGTCTTGCTGATTAATATATAATAAATCGTTACTGATATAATCATTAGCCACATAAATATCGGACCAGCCATCTTGATTCACATCTCCAATCGCTACGCCTAGACCATAGCCTTCGATTAGAATACCTGCGGCTTTAGTCACTTCTACAAATTGGTTATCCCCCTTATTTTCGTAGAGTTGGTCATTATTAGAAGCTGAACCATTCGTGACTTTTCGACGATAAGAAGTCGGGTCCGCCAAATCAATAATATTATTCAACACATATAGATCTAAGTCTCCATCTCGGTCATAATCAAAAAATGCGGCATGGCGAGAATGTTTGGTAGAAGCAATCCCATATTTTTCTGCGGCTTCGATAAAAGTAGGTACGCCTTGTTCGTTATTTCCTTGGTTGACAAATAATAAATTTTTGGGTTGCGAGCTTCCACTTAGCGCACTTACAGACACATAAATATCTGGCCAAGTATCATTATTAATATCCACGATCGACACCCCATTGGACCATTTATTAGTTGCTGCTGTTCTACTTATTTCTGTAATATCTGTAAATTCAAACCCCTCTTTATTCAAAAAGAGGTGATTATTAACCATATTTCCAGCAAAATATAAGTCGATTTGTCCATCTTTATTAAAATCAGCTGCTCCTACTCCACCGCCATTGTAGAGGTATTCAAAATTTAAGATATTAATATTTTTATCTTCGGGGATGATATTATTAAAGGCTAATTTTGATGCTTTAGTAGGAATAAATTCAAAACCTTTTTGGTCGCTACAGCTCCAAAATAGTATAATGAAAAAGAGTAAATATAGAGTGCTAAATTGTTTATTCATACGGATTGTCAGTTTTCAATTCATCGTTGAAAGCCCAAACTACTTAAATACTGTCACCAAATAACGCTATCTCTTCTCCTGTAAACGTAATTCCTCGAATTGCTTTTATATCTTGAGTAATTTCTATTACTCGACTACTTTGTTGCTTATACCCTTCTCCCAAATACAATTCCTGTTCCCTAGTTGTTCCATCTTGATATTCAATAGTTAGCTTGAAGATATTTTGTGGAATACTAATCGTTTTATCGATCGAAGGCGAATTAGTTAATTGATGCAAAATAGGTGTACTGCCGTGTCTTGCTACGATGTACTGGAATTGTTTTTTACGCTCATCAAAATACTTCACTAATCCTCTGGTATTTTTTTCATTATAAAAATGACTCTCAACAGAAGGAATCATTTTCCATTGCCGTTGACCTTGATTTAAAATAACCATTCCTGTTCCAGCATCATTAATGCCATTAAACACTTCCGTTCCAAAATCATTTCCTGTAAATAGAATATCTAATTCATGGTCTCCATTGATATCCTCTAATAATATTCCATTACCCGCAGAAATTTGCGTTTCAATTGGTAAAGGATCTATTGTAAATCCTTTCCCTGCCTCATTCCAAAGAATAATGTGCTGTAGGGTATTCACTTCAAAAGTATACATTGCCTTAGTGTCTAATTTTTCTAAAATTTCGTCAGTTGTCGTGATAGAGTAGCTGGTGTAGTTCTTATAGTCTTTCGACAAACTTCTAAGCTGTTTCATCAATGGTTTCCTCAACTGATAAGGTTTGTAAGCACCGTCAATATAGTGGCTTAAAATAGGGTCTACGCTTCCATTTCCATCAAAATCTTTAGCATATAATCGCATTGGATGAGCCGCATCTAATCTATATTTATTATTGAGTCCTTGATTCCCCAATACATAATCGACAAAACCATCATTATCCAAATCTGCCGCCACAATACTGTTCCAAAGTCCACTTAACTCTGCTAAAGCAGGAACATCCATTTTTTCCAATAGCTTACCTTCTATATTCTTAAAAATAGTCGGTGTCATCCATTTACCTACCACCACTAAATCTAACCAATCATCTTTATCTACATCCGTCCAGATAGCAGAAGTTACCATGCCTACCTTTTCTAAATCTTCTGAGTAAGTAGTCGTTTGATTGACCATCCGACCATTTTCATTGAGATATAATTTAGAACTTGGGGTCATGGGCCAATTCCCTGCAGAAACTCTACTACCTACAAATAAATCTAAATCCCCATCTTTATCAAAATCGACAGCAACCACGCTAGAAGAAACGGAGTTTTCACCAACAAAAGTCTCGTCTTTTACAAAGCCAGTTCCTTGTTGATTGAGGTAAATTTCATCCCATTGTTTTTCTGGCTGATTCATATAAGGCAAAGCGCCTTTTGCTAAATAAATATCTTTATAATTATCCCCATTTAAGTCCACCGCTAAAAGGGTGTTTTTTTCCCCTAGTGAATCTATCGAAGTTATTTTTTCTCCTATAAATCCTCCAGTTGCTTGTTGATAAAAAACATGCAAGGGTTTCTTTTCGCCTACGTCCATCAAAACATCATCCAAGCCATCATTATTCATATCTGCAATAATTAAAGCAGGTCCTTCTTCTGAACTTAATTTTTGTATTTGTGGCTGAACATTAAAATCGTAAAATTTAGTAAAAGTATGTGCACTTGCTGTTAAATCATTTTGTAGTTGGCTAAATAATGGCTGAACGTTTTTAGGAATGGTAGCCCGTCGTTTTGTCGCATTTTCATAAGCAAAAATATGGCGTTGATTTAAGGCTACATTTTGATAAACAGTCTCTGTTCTATCAGGCCAAGTAATCACCATCGAATCTATTTTTTCAGCTTCGCCTAAACCAAAATGCAATAAATTTTCAGAAGTAGAGCAGTAGCCACGGTTGAATTGAACCATTTGTGTATAAGGGATGCCAGCCGCATAAACTGTTACTTTTGCCCCAATAGCTCCCTGATTCTGTTTGTTTCCGTTCAAGGCAATTTGGACATAATTATTAGTAGTTATTTCCGAATGGTCTGCTGTTTTATTTTCATAAACAAAAGCTGCATCATTAATATTATTAACCACTAAATCCATATCGCCATCTCTATCCAAATCACTCAAAGCAGCCCCATTAGAAAAAGAAGGTTGACTAAAACTAGCACCTCGATGCGTTTTTTCAAATTGTAAATTTTCTTTTTGTAAATATAAATGATTGTCAATTTTTACTATTGGAATTTTGCTCAGTAGTCGCTCATTTGCACTCATTAATACGTTCATACCAGAATGAAAATCAGAGAAATCTAAGTCAGTAATATCTCTAGGAAAGCCGTTGGTAATAAATAAATCATTTTTCCCATTATTATCAAAATCACTAATGATAGGGCTCCAACTCCAATCGGTAGCATCAATATCTACCAACATCGAAATATCTCCAAAATGCCCATTTCCCTGATTGAGTTGCACCGTATTTCTAGGGTATTGAATCTCGTAGTTCTTTTTCTGCATAATGTCATAATAGTAATGATTTGCTCCACCGAACATCATTTTCAAACGAGCATCTTCTTCTGGTAACATATCCAGCGTCACAATTTCTTGCAGCCCATCATTATTTAAATCACCGACATTATTGCCCATCGAAGAAAAACTTTGATGATCTAAATAATGCATGATTTCATTCTTGAAGGTTCCATTTTGCTGGTTGACCCAAAGAATATCATTACTCACGAAATCATTAGAAACGTAAATATCTGGATAAGCATCTTCATTGACATCTAAAACAGCTACTCCCAAACCAAATCCATGATAAGTAATGCCCGCTTCCGTAGACACATTTGTAAAGGATTCATCTCCATTATTTCGGTATAAACGATCAGTAGAAGGGCTACTTCCATCATTCACTTTTTTATGCAAGCCCATCGTTTTAGGTAAGTCCAATTTATTGGTAATTACAAATAAATCTAAATCTCCATCTAGGTCATAATCTAGAAAAATACTATGGGTCGTAAAGCGATTATCAGCTAAACCATATTTTGCCGCCTCATCCTTAAAAGTAGGCTGACCATTCGCATCTAAGCCTTGATTAATATAGAGTACATTTTCCCGTTTAACGCTATCTTCATGAAAAGTACAAGCTAAATATATATCCTGCCAACCATCATTATTAATATCCACTACATTGACTCCTGACACCCACTTTCCAGTTGTAGCAATTCCAGCGGCCGTTGAAATATCTTTAAATTTTAAGGTTCCACGGTTTAAATAGAGTTGATTATCTACAAGGTTGCCCGCAAAGAATACATCAGGCAAACTATCATTATCAAAATCTGCAATGCCTATACCCCCACCATTATAGATATAGTTATTAATAATGATATTCAAACTATCACTTTCGGGAATTTCGTTATTGAAAGTAATATTGGTTCTTGCAGTATCTAATAATTGAAAAACCTCCTCTGATTGTTGGGCACAACTTAATAAATAAAGTAAGGGAAGAAAAACTAGATAGCGAAAATTGCTATACCTCATAATATTTTAGCCTTTTCTGTATATTAAAATCATGATAAAATCGTAGAAATCGTGGTGATTTTTAAAATCACCATGATTTAATAACAATTGTAAAAATACTAATTAAAACCCATAAAAAAACCGCCAACCTCTTTGAAAGATTGGCGGTTAGGTAAATTTTATATTTCAAAGATATAAAGCCATTTACTAAGTTTCCAGAATATTTTCAGCAAAATTCATTTACTATAAAATCTCTAATCTCTGAATGAAATGGTCTCTAATCTCGCATCTCAATTTAAAATCCTTCATTTTGAGTTAAAGTCGCAGCACCATCATCATTAGAAGATTCATCAATAGCCTCTTGAGGAATTGGGAATCTAATATTTTTAGCTTGAAAAGTCGCACCAATCAAGTAAGAACGCTTAGTAGACTCAACGGCTAGGTAATCATTGATTACAGACTGAGCAACGCCCCAACGCTTCAAATCAAAGAAACGGTGTCCTTCCATAGCTAATTCTAATCTTCTTTCTGTTCTTACAGCATCTCTTGCAGCACCTTGATTCGTCCAAGAATCGTCGTAAGTAACAATTTCGTAATTAGCCGCATTAGCGCCTCCATCGTTTTTCAACCAAGTAGATTCATTAGCAGCTCTTGCACGAACTTGATTAACCAATGCTCTTGCATTCTCTAAGCTTCCTGCTTCTACTTCACACTCAGCAGCCATCAATAAAACATCTGCATATCGGATAATGCTATGGTTAATCGCTGTATTACCAGCACCGTGCCATCCAGCTTGTGTATCAGAACCTGTACCTTGCTCAGAAGCATAGTACATCTTCTTGATTGGGCTATAAGGTCCTGCATAAGCTTGGTTTCTTACCCACTGTGCACCAGGGTGAACCCCCCAATCCAAGTAAGGAATACCTCTACGACCAACAGTACGATCTAATCTAGGGTCTAAAGTACCAGCGTGAGGCGTAAATGCATCACCAGAAGTCAATCCATCATCATTTGCTACATCAACAGCGTTGAAATTAGCAACTGGTAAACCACCATCTGTTTTGAATTGGTTCACCAAGTTCTGAGAAGGTTGGTGAAATCCACAGCATCCTCCACCAGGACCACCTTGTAAGTGGTTTAACTGGTCACCTTGGTTAGCATTTGCAGCACCAGCGCCATCATTTACAGAAGCTTGGATTTGGAAAACCGCTTCAACACCATTATTACCTTCTAAACGGAAGTTTGTATGGTAATTATCATTTAAATCATATCGACCACTATTGATAACCGTATTGAAGTTACCCAGAGCAGCACTATAATTTTGTTGGTATAATTGTACTTTTCCTAAATAAGCAGTAGCAGACATTTTATTAACTCTACCAATCTGACCATTTCTAGGGTCAACAGGTAAAGCACTTACTGCTGCTGCCATATCTGCTTCAATTTCTGACCAAATCGGGCCACTATTAGCAACTCTTACATCAGAATCTGCTTCGCTCACATAAGGTACATTATCCCATAATCTTTGCGCTTCGAAGTGGTAATGTCCTCTTAAAAATCTAGCTTCTCCGATAATGATAGCCTTAGTAGCCGCATCAATATCTTCTGCTATTTCCGCTACATTGATGACATCATTTGCTCTAGCAATACCATCATATAATCTAGCCCAGCGACCAATCATATAAGGATTAGAAGCATCAATCGTATAATTTTCTAACAACTCTAAAGCTGGCTGATCACCTGCTTCTGTACCTTTATAGGCATCATCAGAATAAACATCGCCATAAGTCCAGTTAGAAGCGGCGGCATTCCAAGGCGCACCACCACCAGTACTCCATCCACCTTCCCATCCATCTAATAGGGAATAAGCAGAGATCAAAAGTGCTTCTACACCATCTGCATTTGCCAATGTAGCTGGATTCAATGTTCCTTGTGGATCTTTGTCTAAAAAGTCATCCGAACAAGAAACTATAATAAGTCCCAATGCCAGAACGGCTAATGATATTATTTTTTTCATAATAAAATTTAAATTTTAAACTATGTTTTTTGATAAGTACCGCTATAAAATCGTTTCAATTTTAAGGCTTTTCTTTCCTGCTGGTCAGAAAAATTTTAAAATCAAATCGACCACGTTTTTTTCAAAAAACGTAAATTATTTTCTAAAAAGGTTGGATAACAAATATAAAACTGATTAAAATTATAAATGTCATCTAAATCTCAATTTTAACCAACTTGTTCTAGACAAGTCAAACTTAACTGTATAAAAAGTAATGTTCTAGACAATTAAGATGAAGAGAAATATTAAAACCCTGCCTTGATACCAAAAGTAAAGGTCTGTGTAACTGGATAAAAACCAGAATCAATACCAATACCCCAATCACTACCAAAGTTTTGGAAGAATGTTGATCGACCAACTTCAGGATCTAAACCTGTATATTTAGTTATTGTTAATAAGTTAGTTGCCTGTACAAATACTTTCACCGACTCTAGTCCTGTACTTGCTAATATATCATTATCTAAAGTATATCCTAATTGAACATTCTTTATTCTAAAATAAGATCCATCTTCTACAAAGAAAGAAGTAGAGTTAAATTCTAATGCAGGCGCACTTAAACTAACCAATGGTAATTCAGGTGTACCAGTAGCACCTGGATAACCGAAAGAGTTTAACACATCTGTAGAACGACCACCTTGAAAAGAATTGAAGTGGGTGAAATATTTATTCGCATTGAACAAATCATTTCCTTGCGTACCATTCGCAAAAATGGATAAATCAAATTGCTTATAGCTTAAATTAACATTAATACCATAAGTAAAATCAGGGTGTGGAGAACCAATAAATGTTCTATCTGCACCTGTGATTTCACCATCGCCATCTGTATCTACAAAATTAAATCGACCAGCATCATCTAATCCATTAATATCATATCCGTAGAAATAAGCGATAGGGAATCCTTCTTGGATTCTACTAGCAGAAAATTCCCGAACATTACCACTATTAAAGTTAACGTCAGCTCCTCCCAAGTTCGTAACCTCATTCTTATAAGTACCTAAGTTAAAACTCACACCAACATTGAAGTCATTATTAATCTGCTTATCGTAGCTTAAAACTAAGTCAATACCTGTATTTTCAACATCACCAATATTTCTAATTGGATCAGAAGATATCGCACCTGTAGAAGGCGCAGGTACTGCCACTAACATATCTGTAGTTTCTCGGTTGTACCAGTCAAAAGAAACGCTAAAACCATTATTCAATTCAGCATCAAAACCAATATTTAAAGAAGTAGTTTCCTCCCATTTAATATCAGGGTTAGCATTTACATTTTGTGCAAAACCTGCTTGCACAGAATTATTCGTACCTCCAATATCATAAGTTGTACCAGCAGCAGAGAAACCAAATTGAGGCACAAATCGGTAATCACCAATATCTTGGTTTCCTGTTTTACCCCATCCAGCTCTTAATTTCAAATCAGAGAAAATAGCATTTCCTGCCATAAATGCTTCGTCAGAAAGTCTCCAACCTACGTTAAATGCAGGGAAAACTGCAAAACGATTATCTCTACCAAATCGAGACGAACCATCTCGTCTAATAGTAGCACCAAATAAGTATTTTCCTTGGTAGTTATAATCAATTTTTCCAAATACAGAGAAAATTGAACTTGAGTTACCAAATGTTTGTCCAGCATCAATTAAAGGCGTGCCAGTTGCCGCATCTAAATACCAGTAAGATTGATCAAAAGAAGCAAATCCACTATTGGTGATTCTAATTTGCTCATAAGTTTCATCAATCGCTTCTGTCCCTACTAAAAGGTCAATATTGTGATCGTCACCTACTGTCGTCTTATAATTTAAGGTATTATACCAAGTCCAGTTAAAAGTATTCCCTGTACTTTGACCTAAGATATTACGATTAGGATCTCCTTCAATATCTTCTGGATTAGGGAAAGAAAAGCCCTTAAAACGCCAGTTATTATAATCAATATTAAAACTAGTCTTTGCTGTTAAGCCTTCAATAATATCTACTTCTAAGAAAGCATTACCAAATGCTCTTAAATTCGTAGAGTGATTATCTTTGTTTCTGAATAATTGTGCAACAGGGTTAGAAGCATTGGTTAAGTTTCCTCCTTTAGAACCCGCAAAATTACCTGCTTCATCAAAAACAGGAATGATAGATGGAGAACGGAAAGCTTGAGAAATAGCATTACCTGTTCCTCTAACACCACCAGGGATACCAACTCTGTCACCATAAGATACAGTAAAGTTTTCTCCAACTCTCAACCAGTCTTTTGGCCTAAAAACGGTGTTTGCCCGAAGTGAATATCTTTCATAGCTAGTATGAATAACCGTTCCTTCTTGGTTTAAGTAACCAACAGAAAGCGCATATTGACCAGCTTCGCTACCACCAGAAGCACCAACATTTACATTATAAATAGGTGCATTTTGGAAAATTTCATCTAACCAATTTGTTCCCGCTCCAGTAGCTGCTCGCGTAACTGCATTATTTACTTTATCGTAAGGTTGACTAGGGTCACCATTGATATATTCTGGTAAAACAGGGGTATTACCTGTACCATACTGCCCATGACTAAATGGCTGACCTGCATTTCTCTGTAATTCCCAAATATATTCTGCTAATTGCTGCGGATTTAATTGGTCAGGTGTGCTATTTGGTACTTGATTACCAACAGAAAAATCTACTGTTACTCTTGATTTCCCACCTACACTACCATTTTTAGTCGTAATAACAACTACCCCGTTACCCGCTCTTGCTCCATAGATAGAAGCAGCAGAAGCATCTTTCAATACTTGGATAGACTTAATGTCATTAGGATTAATTTCATTCAATCCACCTTTTACAGGTACCCCATCAATAATGTATAATGGGTCATTATTATTAATCGTACCATACCCTCTAATTCTAACGTTCGAACCAGAACCAGGTGCACCAGAAGAAGTAATATTCACGCCTGCTACCCGTCCTTGCATAGCTTGTTGAACACTATTTACAGGTAAATCGGTGATTTCTGATACTTCAACAGAAGAAACGGCTCCAGTAATGTTTTTCTTAGATTGAGCTGTGTAACCAGTTACAACAACTTCATCAAGAACAGCGCCTTGTGCTAATCTAATAGAAAGATTTGTTTCTGCACCAACAGTTATGTTTTGAGTAGCGTATCCTGTATAGGAAACCTCCAAAACATCGCCAGTATTGGCAGCAATACTAAAGTTACCATCAATATCGGTAACCGTACCGTTTCCAGTACCCGCAATTAAAATAGATGCACCAATAAGTGGTTCATCAGAAGAGTCGTCAACTATAGTTCCTGTTATCTGTGCAAACATCGTTGAAGACAACATCAAACATAGTGCGACAAGGCTAGTTGATAGCCATTTTAAAGACATACGTAATGCTTTTTGTCTCATAAGCTGATTTTAAATTAAACTAGTGATTTTAATAAATAAAAAAACTCAATTTTTAGGTTTCCATTTTAAACAAATACCAATATTTTACATTTAGTATTTTCTTATAATAGAAACGGCTATCGAATTAAGTTTTTAATTAAACAATACTCTAGTTCGTATGATGAAAAAAAAGGTTGAATTAGTTGTTTTAACTTCTCTATCAAAACACAAACTATATAGTTTCTTTAGTATATTAATTTGGTAGGGTCTTATTTTTTTGACAACCTTAAGAAAATGTTAAATAAATAAAGCAGTCAAATGTAATAAAATTTTTTATAGGCAAAATATAAATATGCTTTTTTTTTCGTTTTTAACTTTTAGTCAATAGTTTCATCGTAGTATTTGGGATAATCCAGAATAATATTTGAAATACCATTTCTTTGAACGGCAGAAAATATAATTCCGCTTCCTCAAAAAATATTTTTTTTAATATAATTAAATGTTAAAAATTCATTATCATTTAATTATAATCAATAAATCAAAGAACAATATAGGCATACAAAGAGCAGGATTTGCTATAGCAAAATCTACTTATTTTGGTTTATAAATATTGGTGTAAAGCAGGGAGAGAAGAAATCTCTTTCTTTCCAATTAGCATTTGAATTGCTAGTTCAATCAAATTTTTTCTAAATGCCATTGTGATTAGTCGCTGAAAAACCTACTAACATAAAGTTAGCAGGTTCGTATTGTATGAAACTAAAAGTTGTTTTGCTAATTCAAAATCAAAAAGGTTTTAAGTCTATTTGACCAATTAGGAACATTATCAAAAAAAATATAATCAAATATAATTTTCTTTTAATAGGCTCAATGTAGGAACAATTAACAAAATATTATATTATTTTAAGTAAAAGTATTAGTTTTTAACATAATAGTATCATAATTTTATTATTACAAAGTCCATTAGTGTCAAAACTACACGAACCGCTCAGCTACCACAGGTAGCTCATATCTCAATTGCTGCCTATAGGCCACAGGCGTCATCCCTTTATATTTCTTAAAAAGCCGATTAAAATTGGATAGATTGGTATAGCCGCATTGAAAGCAGATCTCGCTCACACTATCTTGCGTTTCTAATAATTGTTTACAGGCATGCGCTAATCGAGCATCTGTTAAAAAGGTAGAAAAGCTTCGTTTAGTAGATTTTTTAAAAAAATGGCTAAAGGCAGAGTCACTCATATTTACCATACTAGCAACTTTATGTAAGGTAATTTTTTCTTGGTAATTATTCATAATAAATTCATACACTCTATCCATTCGTTTATTTTCGGGAGAGAGTATTTTAGAAGAGTATCCTGCACTTGCCACAAAACGGTTTTCATTAGAAGTCGCTAAAATCTGTAGAATATTCAAAAAAGCAATAGCCCCTTCAAATTCTCCTAAATTAACTAAATCCAACATTTTCTCCATTACTACCGATCTTGTTTTTCCATAAAATTCTATCCCCCTAACTGAATAGTTTAACATGGTCTTGATTGGTTGAAAAACTCTTTTTGATAAAAAAGTATTTTGAAACAATTTTTCTCCAAATTGTAAGACTATTGTATGAGTCGTAGGATATTTCTGTTTATCGGTATCGGCACCATCCCAAGCGTGATTTAGATAAGGTCCGAGTAAAACCAAGTCAAACTCCTTATATTTTTCCATCTTATCTCCCACAATTCGATTCCCTGACGCTCTCATTATTAAATTTATCTCATATTCGGGATGATTGTGTAAAGGGTAATCAAATGTTGCTTTCGGATAATTAAAGATAGCGTAAACGTCTCCTGGATTTAAGGGGGTTATTTCTCTGTATATTTTCATATTTCTTAGTTTTATCTATCACGTATTATTATTGGTGATTTTCAAACTCAACTCAACTTCAACTTCAAAATTAAACTCAAAGTTAATATACTTCGTATATAGAGGTTTCGATTCCCTACCATAAGTAGTTTGGACTTAAAATTGAACTAACTTAACGACGTTCATGTGGTTGGGGTTGGAGTTGCGCTTGAAGTTGAAGTTTATTTGGGTCTTTCTAATAATTATTGATTAAAATTATATAAATTAGCCATACTTAACCTAGTTATACTGTCAGAAAGTACAAAAAATTATGTAGCGTTACAGTTAGGCTTCTAAGTAAAAAATAATTGACTCTTTGACAATTTATGCGAAAGATACCTTTTCTATCTCATCGGACGGCGTTGTCATCCAACGAGATGAGCGTTTCCGTCGGATGGCTGCGCCGTCCGATGGAAATAATACAAGAATTGTCAAAGGATCAAATAATTCTATAAAAAATGACCAATAAATTTGACCAACTCGTTGCCAACATGAACCGTAGGGTATTCATGAAGAATAGCCTTTATAGCCTTGGTTCAATTGCCTTAGCTTCTTTACTCGGCGGCAATAGTGTAGAAAGTATCTTAAATAATGATTTGGGCTTACCTCATTTTTCCCCGAAAGTCAAACGAGTTATTTATCTATTTCAAAGTGGTGCTCCTTCTCAATTTGAACTATTTGAGCATAAGCCTAAATTAAAAGAGCTGTTTGGACAAGAGTTACCTGCTTCCATAAGAGGCAATCAACGGGTAACAGGCATGACCGCTAATCAGCGATCTTTTCCTTTAGCAATGGGGGATTTTAGTTTTAAACAGTATGGAGAAAGTGGTGCTTGGATAAGTGATATTTTACCCTATCATCAAAAAATAGCAGACAAGATTTCCTTTATTAAAACCATGCATACGGAGGCCATTAACCACGATCCCGCCGTAACTTTTATGCAAACAGGGTCGCAACAAGCAGGTCGTCCGAGTATTGGTTCTTGGCTAAGTTATGGATTAGGGAGTGAAAATAAAAATTTACCTGATTTTGTCGTTTTGTTATCTAGAGGTGTTCCTGGGGGACAGCCGCTTTATGCAAAATTATGGGGCAACGGCTTTTTACCTTCTCAGCATCAAGGTGTACTATTTCGATCTGGTGATGAGCCTGTCTTGTATTTAAATGACCCCAAAGGTGTTGGTCGAGATAGTCGGCGGCGAATGTTGAATTATTTAGAAAAATTACATCAACACCAATATGATAAAACACAGGATGAAAGTGTCCAAGCAAAAATAGCACAATATGAAATGGCGTTTCGGATGCAAATGTCTGTGCCTAAAACATTAGACATTTCCAAAGAACCCGATTACATTTTTGACCAATATGGCCCAGATGCTAAAACGCCAGGGTCTTTTGCTTATAATTGTATTTTAGCTAGAAAATTAGCCGAAAATGGCGTCCGTTTTGTGCAATTATATCAAATGGGTTGGGATTTTCATGGAGATTTACCCAATCAAATTCGTAAAATTGCGAAGACGGTAGACCAACCTTCTGCGGCATTAGTAGAAGATCTAGAACAAAGAGGGATGTTAGAAGATACCCTCGTCATCTGGGGTGGTGAATTTGGTAGAGGCTGCTATTCTCAGGGTAAATTAACGAAAGAAATATACGGTCGAGATCATCATCCAAGATGTTTTACCATTTGGATGGCAGGTGCAGGCATTAAGAAAGGAATTACCATTGGTCAGACCGATGATTTTGGGTATAATATCGTGAGTGATCCTGTCCATGTCCATGATTTCCAAGCTACTTTATTGCATTTAATGGGGATTAATCACGAAAAGTTTACGCATAAATTTCAAGGGCGGCGATTTAGATTGACCGATGTGCATGGGAAAGTGGTGAAGGATTTGTTGGCGTAGTAAGCTAGGTAATAGAATGTTCAGTATATGGGATAAAGCTTCCTTTATTTTTCAGCTTAATCAAATCTTACATCATAAATCCATTTATTTTTAGCTCAAAATGATATGGATGGAGATTTGTAGCTTAAACCTAGTCTGAGTAAATTTGATTAAAGTGGTGTATTCTTTTTTCCTCAGTCCAGAGGTCTAAGGTATCTTTAACTCTACCTAAATCACTTTGAGCCTTAGTTTTTAACAGACAGATTTATGATTAATGAACTATGATTTCAGATTTATGATTAGTTGGACTCCTAACTATTCAAATATTACTCTCTGTAATGGTATTTTCTGTTTTAAAATTTGAAATCTGTCCATTTTTAAAAAATTTAAAATTGATAAAATAGAAATTTTTCAATTTTTATAAACCTCCTCTTATTAGCTTTCTTTACATTATCCAATTTTCTAAATTTTACCGTACTTTCGCAAAAAATTAACCAGCTAGTGTGGATACGCTACCTAGCACTACCTAATTAAATAATCCGATTTGCTAGTTATGGATTGTAAGTTAAAATACGAATTAAATTTGAGTATCAAATAGCCAAAATTTAAGGAATTTCTCAAAACTTCAATAGCATCGTATATAACCCGCAACCCGAAACTCGCAACTCGCAACTGAGATACAAACTATGATTTCCTACCTAAAAGGGCTCATTACTTTCAAAAATCCAACATTTATTGTAGTAGAAGTAGGTGGCATTGGTTATAGGGTAAATATTAGTCTCCATACTTATGGTAAAATCGAAAAATCAGAAACCATAAAAATTCTCACCCATTTACAGGTAAAGGAAGACAGTCATACTTTATATGGATTTGCCGATGCAGCAGAACGAAAATTATTTCGACACCTTATTTCTGTTTCTGGGATTGGGCCAAGTACTGCCCAGACCATGCTTTCTTCCATGAGCCCAGAAGAGGCTAGAGGGGCTATTATTGGAGAGAATGTAGCTGCTTTTAAGACGGTAAAAGGCATTGGACCAAAGACGGCCAAACGATTAATTTTGGATTTAAAAGACAAATTATTAAAGGATGGAGGCGATACGGCATTAGTTGCAGTAGGTGTGGACAATACATTGCGAAAAGAGGCGTTATCTGCATTAGTTTCTTTAGGATTTAACAAAATTCAATCACAAAAAGTCTTGAGTAAAATCTTAAAGGAGCAACCGCAAATAAAAACGGTGGAAGAATTAATTCGGTTATCCCTTCGACAGTTTTCTTAGTAACGGATAAAATAATTTAAACAATTAATGTTGGATGTCCCCACGGATTAAAAACCCCACAGAGAATACTGTTTAACTTATTCTTTCGTTATTTCTTAGAAGGAATAATGGGATAATGGGTCTAAAAGCAAAGCATTCGTTGAATAAAAAACGAAGACAACTTGCAACCTGCAACTCACAACTCATAAACCCCGTAAAACTCCGAAAGAATTCTCCAAATATAAACGACTGAAATCAAGCCTTTTATACTTGTTAAGGAACTTACAGTGTTAAAATTTATCCTTAACAGGCAATTAAATCACCCTTTTACGTTTGATAGACAACGCTTATAAAAACGTTAGCAACTAAATTGTAAAATCTACACCTACTTTACCCTTTCTGGTAAACTTCAAGTACGCCTACTTGAAAAATTAAGTTGAAGATTTATGATTTAGGCTAATTAAAATAAGCCAAAAGTACCTACTATCAAATAATCGACTCTTTATAATGGACTCTTTTTCCGCTATACATCGTTAAAAAATATTTCCAGAACTAGGCTATGCAAATATTTTTTGCCTCGTCTAGCGAAAAAATAGTCTAAATCAAAAGTGGCGCTTATTTAACACTAGTGCTATCATTCATAAATCTTTGACACTTAAATCGGCGTCTTTTTCCGTTATGCTGCGTTATTTATTTGTTGAATAGCTACGGCTATTAAAAAAATAAATGCCTTGCCTAACAAAAAAATACACTCGATTACCTTGTCAATTACTTATAAATGATAGCACTAGGTACTTACAGAATGACTGGAAGTTGAAACTTGCAGTCGAATTAGAACGTTTTTAGACATCTTTACTTTAAAATTGATTGAGTAAATGTTGTTGTTTGTAAAAGATGGAATAGATTTTGAATTATTTAATATTTAAAAAACTATTAATCAGTTTATAAATCAACAAATAGGTAAATAATCAATAAGCAGATGACAAAATGAGTCAAGGAATGAATAAATAAGGAATAATTCTACAGTCGATCAATCAAAGTGACTACAGAAAACACCATTATTTACCCATTCTCTCATTTACTCATTTACTCATTCCCTTACCTCTCAATCCTAGGATTTTCGCAATGTTTACCATGAGCAAAACATTTTTACTTTTTAGTATTTTCTTCGTATCCAGTTTTTATTTATTTGCTACCGGGCCTGACTTTGGTATTACTACGTCCATGAAAGTCGAAGCACCAAGCATAATCGTCTCTCAAGATACGATACCACCTATCCAAGATCGGACGGAAGATTTCATCACCAATCCTAATACCAATCCATTCGATTTAAAAGATCCTGCGGTCATAGAAAAAAATGTGGAATATGATGTGGAGACTGGCCAATATATTATCACAGAAAAATTAGGAGATGATTACTTTCGAGCACCAACCTATATGTCTTTCCAAGAGTATCTGGATTATCGAGCGAAAGAACAGGAACAAACCTATTTTAACAATCTAGCAGGTGTGAATACCAATGATGATAACATTAGTGGTAAAATTGACCCCATTTCTAAGTTATCATCAGAGATAGAAAATAATTTAGTCAATCGACTTTTTGGTGGCACAGAGGTTTCTATTAAACCACAAGGAAATATTGATATTACCTTCGGCGGTTTCTTCTCAGATAATGGAATTGTTAATTTAGATCGACAAAGAAGGCGACAAGCGGGTTTTGACTTTGACATGGATATTCAAATGAATGTGGAAGGAAAAATTGGAGATAAGCTAAATTTATCCACAAATTATAATACACAAGCGACTTTCGATTTTGAAAATCAGTTGAATTTGGGGTATGCGAGCGACGCCTTTAGTGAAGATGACATTATAAAAAATATTGAGGCGGGTAATGTAAGTTTACCTTTACCAGGAACGTTAATACAAGGGAGTCAAAACCTTTTTGGTTTAAGAACAGATTTACAATTCGGTTACTTAAAATTAAGTTTATTAGCCGCACAACAAAAATCTCAGCGAGACAATATTCAATTAGAAGGCGGCGCACAAGTCAGAGAGTTTGAAGTATTTGCAGATGATTATGATGAAAACAGAAACTTCTTCTTGTCACACTATAATCAACAAACCTTTGAAGGAGCGTTGAGAAATTTACCACAAATTCAAAGTCTTTTTAGAATCTCTAAAATTCAAGTTTGGATTACCAATGATAGAAACGCCGTAGATGCAACGGATAATATTCGAGAAATTGTTGCCATTGCCGATTTAGGAGAATCCGAAAGAACGCAATCTGTTCCTGCAACAGCTCCACCTAATAGAGATATTTCTGGAAGAAGCTTACCAGCCAATAATTCTAATTTCTTAGAACGAGAGTTATTGGAAGATAGAGACGCCCATATTATTGACAATGTGGTGCAAGTGGTAGAAAGTTCGCCATTTAATTTCCAACAAATTAGAGATTACGAAAAGGTAAGAGCAAGAATGCTTTCTCCTTCGGAATTTTCTTATAATGCCGATTTAGGGTTTGTTTCTGTTAATGTCAATGTTCGCCCCAATCAAGTGTTAGGGGTCGCTTATGAATATACTTATAACGGAAAAGTATTTAGAGTTGGAGAATTTGCCAACGATATTTCAGAGAAAAGTTCAGATGGAGAAGAATGTACCCAAGATCCATCGAATGTACTATTCGTAAAAATGTTAAAAAGTTCAGCAAATCGAATTGACCTACCAATGTGGGATTTGATGATGAAGAACATTTATAATATTGGTGCTTATCAAGTAGACGAGCAAGAGTTTAGAATGGAGGTTTTGTATCAAGACCCAGGAAAAGGAGATAAACGATTCATCCCACAACCAGAATTATCTAGATTTCCATTATTGCGTTTATTAAATTTGGATAACCTGAATATCCTCAGAGATCCGCAACCAGATGGGGTGTTTGATTTTGTGCCAGATTTAACGATCAATTCTAGAAATGGACGGATTATGTTTCCTGTTTTAGAACCATTTGGTAGTTCTTTAGAAAGAGAAATTAGAGAACGAGTAGACAATTCAGCTAGAGCTGACCAATTGGTTAGACAATACACCTTTCCACAATTATACGATTCTACCCTTTTCCGAGTTAAAGAATATCCTGAATTGAATAGATTTATCCTAAAGGGAGAGTATAAATCAACGGTAAGTTCTGAGATTTCATTAGGTTCTTTTAACATACCCGAAGGTTCAGAAAGAATTACCGCTGGTGGACAGCGCTTAGTTCGAGGGTCAGATTATACGATAGATTATAATATTGGCCGAGTAAAAATATTGAATGACGCCATCTTAAATTCAGGTGTTCCCATTAATGTATCTTTTGAAGATAATTCACTCTTTGGGTTTCAATCTAGAACGATGTTAGGCATTCGAGCAGATTATGAATTGGGTAAAAATGCCACCATTGGAGGTACGTTTATGCAATTATTTGAACGCCCCTTTACCCAAAAAGTAAACTTTGGAGAAGACCCAATTAATAATAAGGTCTATGGTTTAGACTTCTCCTTCCAAAAAGATGCACCCTGGTTAACCAAAGCATTAGATGCCCTTCCTTTTTATAGTACAAAAACAGAGTCTTCTATTTCTGTGAGTGCAGAGGTAGCGGCTTTACGTCCAGGGCACGCAAGGGGGGTCAATCAAGCAGATGATGAAGGTGCAGTCTATTTAGATGATTTTGAAGGAACGACTAGTTCTATAAATCTAGGAACGCAAATTTTAAATTGGAACTTAGCTTCTGTTCCGCAAGGTGCAGGAGAAAATGGCGGTAGAGATTTTCCGGAATCCCGTTTAATTGATGATATTCGAGGTGGAGTAAATAGAGCAAAATTAAACTGGTACAACTTAGAATTTGGTGTAGCAGGTCCATCGGATGACCCCTATACAAGAAGAGTTCCGATTACAGATATTTTCGAAAATGAACAATCTTTTAACACAGGTCTAGGGAATAATTCTGAGCGATTATTAGATGTTTTTTACGACCCAACAGCAAGGGGTCCTTATAACTTTGAACCACCTAATGGGACACAGTTTTCCGCTGGTATGAATGCCAATGGTCGGTTAAGAGATCCAGAAAGTAGATGGGCAGGAATTACGCAAGCCATTCAAAACAATACCGATTTCCAGTCTAGTAATGTAGAATTTATAGAATTCTGGATGTTGAGTCCTTTTATTGAAAATCAAGGAGGTGGTGGTGAAATCGTTTTTAATTTAGGTAATGTATCAGAGGATTTATTAAGAGATTCCAAGCGTTTTTATGAAAACGGTTTAAATACCTCACAAGATGAAGAAAATGCTAGAAATCAAAGAGATTCTTGTGATAATGTGGCAGAACAATTAGTGGCAACGACCAATTGGGGAAGAGTACCAAGATTGGTGAATAGAATTCGTGCCTTTAATCAAGAAGGTGGTTCTAGAAATGAACAAGATTTAGGATTTGATGGGTTTGATGATGAGGGAGAACGGGAACATTATAGTCAATATGTCGAGGCTCTAGAAAGTGCAGTTGATGCAGGTACTTTAAATCAAAGTGCTTTTGATCAAATCTTTGAAGATGTTTCTAATGATAACTTTACCCATCATCGAGATTATCCAAACGGTACACCCGTAAGAGAACGGTATGAAAGATTTAATGGTACGCAGGGTAATTCTAGAGATCAAAATGATAGTAATACACCTGGTCAAACAAACGGTTTTAGTTCAGAAAGTAATAGAGGAAACCCAGATGATGAGGATTTAGATCGAAATAATAGTTTAAATGAAACGGAAGCTTATTACGAATATCGAATTCCAATTCAAGGAGATGGATTGGGTGGTATAGAAGCGAATGAATTCATTACGGATGAGCAGATTCCAAGAACTATAGATGGTACACCAGAAAAATGGTACAGGTTTAAAATTCCATTAAATCAACCAACAGGAACAGTCGGTGGTATAAGTGATTTCCGAGCGATTCGTTTTATCAGAATGTATATGACTGGTTTTAGAGCTGCCAGAACTTTCCGTTTTGCGAGATTAGAATTGGTTAGTAATCGTTGGAGAAGATATACTAGAGAATTAGGTACTTTATTTGGTATCCCAACCAATCCGCCTTTAGATGCAGATTTTGATGTGAATACCGTAAATATTAACGAAAACGGCCGAAGAGAGCCATTCGCCTATGTACTTCCTCCAAGAATTGTTCGAGAAAACTCTTTAGGTAATTTCCCGAATGCCTTACAAAATGAACAGTCGCTCTCTATTAGTGTCTGTGATTTGGCGGACGGAGATGCCCGTGCCTTATTCAAACCGCTGGACGTAGATATGCGGGTATATGAACGATTAAAAATGTTTGTCCACGCAGAGGATATAGATGGGGAAGCTCTTTATGAACCTGGCGAAGTTCAGTTATTTATGCGATTGGGAAGTGATTACGAAGAAAATTATTATGAATATGAGTTGCCACTAACCATGTCTAATGTAGATAATCTACCCGTTGCGAATGGTGGCGCCAATACCGTAAATGAGGGATACGTCAGCGAAGTTTGGTTAGACCAAAACGAAATAGACGTCGCCTTAGACTCTTTTATTGCCATCAAGCAATTAAGAAATAGAGATGTCAATGCCAATATAAATGTACCGTTTACCAGACCTAGTGGCGAAAATGGGGCGAATATAACCGTTGTCGGTAATCCGAATATGGGCTTGGTCAAAGGTATCATGATTGGTATTAGAAATAAAAGGGATAATGGTGTACCGATTTGTACAGAAGTCTGGTTAAACGAATTGCGTTTGAGTGGTTTTGATGAAGGTGGTGGTTCTGCTGGTTTGGCTAGAGTGGATGTCCAATTAGCCGATTTAGGAAATGCCACCGTTGCTGGCAATTTTAGTACAATTGGTTGGGGGCAATTAGAAGATAAAGTAAACGAGCGAGCGAGAGAGCGCTATTTACAATACGATTTATCGACTAATTTAGCATTAGATAAATTTTTACCTGAGAAGTGGGGGTTAAAAATACCTTTTTATGCGCAACATTCGGTGACGACTTATACACCAGAATATGATCCTTACGATTTAGATATTCCACTAAAAGAGAAGTTGGATGACGCTCCTGCGGCTACCAGAGATTCGATCAAGGAACAAGCACAAGAGTTTAATTCAATTAGTACGATTAACTTTAGTAATGTCCGAAAAGAGAAGACGGGGGACTCGAAACCCATGCCTTGGGATATTTCCAATTTTAGTGCCTCCTATAATCATACCAAGACCATCAATCGAAATGCCTTGATCCAAAATGATCAAACAGACAATCATCGTGGAGGCATAGATTATAGTTTTTCTTGGCGACCAAAATATATTCAGCCTTTTAAAAAGATAAAGAATAAGAATTTAAAGTTTATCAAGGAACTGAATCTAAATCCGTTGCCTAATTCCTTTACTTTCAGCACCTTATTAGACCGTCATCAACAAGCAACAACCTATCGTTTTGTAGAAGAGGAGTTTAATACTTACTTTATTCGAAAGTTTTTATGGAGTAGAAATTATGATGTCAAATGGGACATTATGAAAGCCTTGAAATTAAATTTCCAAGCAGAAAACTTAGGAGTTATTGATGAATTAGATACAGAAGGCAATACGCCATTTGGCGAACGCTATGATGGAACGAATCGAGATTATATCAGAGAGAATATTGGTAATTTTGGTCGAAATAAAAATTACTACCATAACATTAATGCAAGTATTAATGTGCCATTGAAAAATTTCCCTTTCCTCGATTTCATTACCTTAAAAGGACAATATAGTGCAACTTACGATTGGAGTCGATCGGCTATCAATGCGGATTCTTTAGGAAATGTCATTCAGAATAGCTCTAACCGTCAGGTTAATTTAGACATCAATTTTGATAAACTCTATAATAAGTCTACCTATTTAAAAGAAATTAATGGAAAAGGTGGGCGAAAAAGAAGTACTAGAAAAAAACCTACCCCTAAGAAAAAATCTAAAAAAGGAGAAGAAAAAAAGGATGGTAAGAAAGAGAAAAAGGAGAAAAAAGAACGAGAAGTAACTGGTCTAGAAAAAGCCTTAATTCGACCGCTCTTACTATTGAAAAAAGCTAGGTTAAATTATTCAGAGTCTTATGGATCCGTCATTCCTGGGTTTATGCCGCAAACTGAATTTTTTGGTCAGCGAGATTTCTCTTCTCCAGGATGGGATTATGTTTTGGGTGTTTCACCTAATGATGCTTGGTTTGATCGAGCTGCTGGTAATAATGGCGGACAAGGGCCTTGGATTACGGATAATGTCTATCTAAATCAACAGGTCATTAAGGATTATCAACAAACGGTTGATGCGAGAGTTACCCTAGAACCTGTCAAAGATTTTAGAATTGAAATAGAAGCAAATAGAAAATACCAAGAAAATCATACTGCGTTTTTTAAAGATTCGACTGCAGTAAGAGGCGCCAATCACGTAGCGGATGTTCAACGAATTAATGAGCGGGATATAGGTTCTTTATCCGTTTCCTATTTTGCTTTAAATACTTTATTTGAAAAAGATTTGGATGGACTTTTTGCCACCTTTGAAGAATATCGTCAAATTATTTCTGCCCGTTTAGATGAAACAGGGCTTCCGCATCCAACAGATGATAGTGGATATAGGTTTGGTTATGGCCAAACCCATCAAGAAGTGTTAATTCCAGCATTTTTAGCGGCTTATACAGGAAAGAATCCAAATACAACGGAGCTATATCAAGATGCTCGGAAATTCCAGAATATTATCCCTAAACCAAATTGGCGTTTGACTTATAATGGTTTGGCAAAAGTGAAAGGATTAAATGAAATCTTCCAAAATGTAAGTATCACCCATGGTTATAAATCCACCCTAACCATTAACTCTTTCAACACGAACTTCCAATATGATAATGCCAATCCATTGGGCTTAAGTAATATTAATTCCCAAACGAATAATTATTATGCTAGATTTGAAATTCCAGCCATCGTCATTGATGAAGCCTTTACGCCATTATTAGGGGTAGACATGCGCATGAAGAATGGCATGAATATGCGCTTAGATTTCAAAAGATCTAGAAGATTGTCTTTCTCTTTATTAAATGGAGAATTGGATGAAGAAAATACTACAGAATACATTGTTGGATTTGGACATCGCTTAAAAGACGTGAGCATTCCATTCTTACAATTTGGTGTTACTAAAAAGAAAAAGAAGAAAAAAGGAGACGATCAGCAAGAACCACCAAGTGCTTTACCGGGCGGCGGCAGGCAAGGTCAAGGACAAGCACAAGCAAATGATTTAAATATCAAATTCGACTTCTCTTTTAGAGATGACGTAACAATTAAACATACTTTAGATGAATTAAAAGCACCGGTTCCAACGAGAGGATCTACACAAATTAAGGTATCTCCTTCGATTGACTACACGGTTAATAGTCAACTTAATCTTCGGTTATTTGTAGACTTCAGTAAAGACATTCCAAAAACATTATTGGGTGGCTCTATTGGACAAACGAATGTTCGAGGTGGGTTGACGGTTCGGTTTTCGTTGAATTAATTTGATTAGAATAGAGCGCAGAGAGTCGAGAATAGAGATGTAGAAGTGCTTATAAATAAAAAGGCGATTCAACTTTAGTTGGGTCGCCTTTTTTAGTGTTACTGCTCTATTGAGTGTGCGAAAAATCATAAATCATACATCTTACATCATAAATCATAAATCCATCTAATTTTTACGTGACAGATTTATGATTTATGAACTATGATTTATGATTTATGAACTATGATTTATGATTTATGAACTATGATTTATGATTTATGATTTTTTGCCCCATCAAAGTAGCAGCTCTCCCCTACCCCAACTCCAATAGCTTCCCCACCACCTCCGAATAGGTACTCCCCGTAGTAATCGCCGTCTTTTTAGCATCAGTCAAAGTCAAGACGAATTTCCCTTTAAAATACTTCTGAATACTGCCAATACTTCCTTTATGTACGATATAAGAGCGATGCACTCGCACAAAATCATCGGGCAATTCTTCTGCTAATTTACCTAGGCTCCAATCGCCTAAATAAGTTTTGCCCGTATTGGTAAAAACTCGAACATGTTTGTCCTCTGCTTGAAAATAATGGATGTTTTGATAATCAATCAATAATATTTTATCGCCCACTTTGACAGGAAAGGTAAAGGATTTTTTAGTGGGTTTAAGTGATTCAAAAAGTTCTTCTAGTTTTTTAAAATCAGTAGGCGTTTGTTGGGATTTATGATCGCCACCAAATTTTTCTAGTTTTTGAATCGCTCGTTCAAATCGAGCTGCGCCAAAAGGTTTGACTAAGTAATCGACCGAATAATTTTCGAAAGCTTTAATGGCATATTGCTCGTAAGCCGTCGTAAAAATGACCAACGGTTGATAGGTCAATTTAGCCAAGACTTCAAAACCTGTCATATCGGGCATTTGTACATCTAAAAACAGGACATCGGGGCGTAATTCTTCTATTTTATGTAAGGCATCAATGCCACAATCTGCTTCGGCAAGAATAGTTATTTTATCCGCAAAGGAACTTAATAAACGCTTTAGGCGGATGCGAGCTGGATTTTCGTCGTCTATGATGATGGTGGTAAACATGGCTACAGGATGACAGGATTTTTCAGGATTTACAGGATAAATCGTATTGGAAATTCCTTGGGTTATATTTTAAATTATACTGGCACAACTCAGAGAGTTGTGTTACAGTTGACAGCTCGAAAGTAACACAACTCTCTGAGTTGTGCAGCATAGCATTCAAAAATATGGGGTAAACTCCTCTATTCTGAACAATCTAACTTAGCGCTACAAAATTATAGAAATATAGTAATCGAAACATGCTTTTTAGGTTCATTAATAAAAGCTAATTCATGTTTATTGGGATATAATAAAGCTAATTTTTTACGAATACTTTGCAAGCCATAACCAGAAGGCATATCATCTGGAAACGGTTTGCCGCCATCATAAATTTGGAAGATCAATTGATTATCATTTTGCTGTATATTTATTTGAATGGCTATGCTATTTGTTGTTTGATCATACCCGTATTTAATTGCGTTCTCTACTATTGGTTGTAATAAGAAACGGGGTATTTTGATAGCTAGCAGTTCGTCAGGGCAAGTTAATTGAAATTGTAATCTATCGCCAAAACGAATTTTTTCTATCTCCAAATACGTTTCTAATATTTCAATTTCTTTTTCTATCGTACTCCAATTCTCTGTTTGCCGATTAGTGCTGTATTTAAAAAAATGCGAGAGGGCAATTGCCATTTCTTCGGTTTTTGCAGGATCTTCTTGGGCTAAACCTGCTATAGAATTTAGGGAATTATAGAGAAAATGAGGATTAACTCTTGCTTGGAGGGCGTCTAGTTCGGCTTGAGATTGGAGTTCTTTTTGTTTGGAGATAATTAACTCTTTTTCTTTTTGACGAAGTTGAATGATGTGTTTTACTAAATTATTTAAAAAGTTACCAACTGCGAATAATAACCATCCAATTAGAAAAGTACTCATCATAGGAAGAAAGCCTAATTGGTCTGCATAATGAAACGTACTCAAAGCATGTGCATAAAAACTTGTATATGGTTTGGTGTAGAATAAGGAGATAATTGTAGCCGCTAATAATTGTAAAATAACGCCTCCTGAGTAAAGTAAAACAAATTTGTTAAATTCAGCCGAAACAGGATGTTGATATTGAAAATACCGTTTATTCAATCTATGGAACAAAATACTGAGAGGAAGTGTACTTAATAAAAACAAGGTAAGCAATGGATAATCAGCAAACTTGTAGAAATGTACGACAGTAATAAAAATCCCTAAATAAAGGATAAATTCAATATTTCTAGTTGAGTATTTATTCCCAAAAAAGAATTTACTGATTCTATTTAAGACCAATAGCAATAAGCAAGTGAATAGAAAAAATGTAAAATAACTAATTGGGGTTCGATAGTAATCCCACCAAATGAAAGGTGGTTTCCCGTACATTCGATATATTTTTGTTTTCTCTCCATTTGCCTCTACTAATGCTTGAACTTGTCCAATAGACCAAAAAGAAAGGGTATTTAAAAAACCTTCATTTTGTTCAATCAGTTCTTTTTGTCTAGTCGCATCATTATCAAGATTATTTAAAGTATCTTTTCCTGTTAAGATAATAAAAGAGTTAGCTTCAGCATTTTTGCCTGCTATTTTAAAATAGGTCGCTATATCATTATCCGTATTAATATATAAATCATTGATTTCTGGTTGTTTGGCATAGAGGCTAGCATCTTCATAAATTCTAAATATACTTATATCTGGACAATATTGATTTCTGACTAGACTCATAAGTAGAGGTGTCAAAATCATAACACCCCATAAAAGAAGATTTTTCATTTTCATAACACGAATTTAAGGCATTCTCCAAAAAAATAGCAACCAAAAACTGATTACCTTTTACAGCCACAAAGAAATACCTAAACCAAGCCTAAATCCATTACTTTCCGATGAACTGGCTACTCTAAGCGTGAACCACCCATTTTAAACCCGTGAATTATTCACAGAAAACCGAGAAACTACCGATTTGCTAAATCTAACGTGAGTTTTGGATAATACTATCTAAAAATCAATGAATTAGCTCCAGAGGAGCGATGCTGTTTGTAGAAAACGATTTAAAAATGCGCTTAAGGTCTGGAAGACCGGCCCCAAGTTGGGTTATTTTTTAACAGGGTCGGTCTTCCAGGCCTTTGATTAAGAGGGGTTTACCAAACATTTTCTACAAACAGATACGGTCTTCTAGACCTTTTTTTTATCCAAAACTCACGTTAAATCTAGCAGATTTAGTAAATCTTGATTCTTTTGAAATTAAAGGTTTTAGAAATTTACTAACATGAAAATTCAGCAAATCAACCAGCAACTGACAACTGACAATTGCCCTCTTCACTCAATAAAAATCAAAACACCAATACTCAACCCTACCATATCCACCACCGATTCCTGCAATTCAAAAGCCTCAATACTATCTTCCATCACGGCTATATCCGATAATTTGGAATAATAAGAACTGCGACTGCCTCGCAAATAAGTGCCTTTTATATCCAGCATATACAACCAATCTTTATCCAACGGAATCAAAAACCCAACCGAACCGCCATAACTAATGCCCCAAGATTTATCATCTACAAATCGCTCTAGTGGATTGTCATCAATTTCAGGGTCTACTAAACGAGAGACGGTAAAGAAATGATTAAAGCCTAATTGTCCTCTAAAATAAGGTTGGAAAGGTAGGTTCATTTTAGGTTCTAAATGTAGCAATAGATAGCTACTCCAGAGACTAGAATTGGTTTTCCATTTTAAATCAAAGCCTTCAGCATCCGTGAAATCATAAACTTCATTACCAAAATTGGCAATAGCAGAAGCAAATCCTGTGTAAAAAGGCGTTTGATTGAGGTTGACTAAAAATTCAAGCTGTCCACCAAAACCAGGCTGATTCATTTTTTCGCCAAAAGTACTGATGGGTAATAAGGTTTGAAAGGAAATGCCGCCAAACATGGGGTATTTGATGGGAATGGATTCCTCCTCTTCGTCAATATAATCAAGGTCATCTTGCGCGAATATGGAAAAGGAACAGCATAAAAATAAAAAGAGGATGTATTTTTTCATAAAACGTAATTTGCAAAAGTATAGGGAAACTTCAGTTTCCCGAAAAGTTACAGGGAACTGAAGTTCCCTTATACTAGAGCAAAATAATAAAAAGATGGAAGAGCTGCTGTTAAATTTTGTTAAGGAACAACGGAAAAATAATATAGAAAACTTAAATTCGTGGGGCATTTAAAACAAGGATCTAAGTTATTTTATCCCTTACTAAATAATCATTTAAAGTAGCAACGGCTTAAATTCTCAAAATCACAATTCAAACAATTCTTCCCAAACATGTGCATCTAAAATCTGCCCATTTTGCAAATCAATCCCACTCCAATTTTTATGAAAGTCGGCATAACTCTGATAAATTTTATGCCCTGCATATTTCTCATTCAATACTTGTTTGGTCTTTTGTAAGAAATGATTGCCCAAAGTTCGATTGAACTTTTTGATTTGGAAAGGCAAATTGGCTTGTTCTAATTTTAATTTTCTAAGCGCCTCCCGACCTGATGTTTCAAAAGCTTGGATGATTTGGTAGTTAATTTCTTTGGTCGTATATTCAAAAATATTGAGTAATTCTTTGTCTGCTTTTAATAATTCGTAAATATTTCGATTCATTTTGAGCGTCCAAATAGACCCTCGCTCATGCCAACCTTTTTCGTATAGATACAAGTCTTTATGTGGTAAACCTGCTTGCGCTAATTTGTCTAATAACTTTGGATAATCTAATAATTGATCGGTGTGCGCATTCATATATTCGATGGCATATTGGGCAGGATCTCCTTGCTCCTTTTTTATTTTTTGCACAAAACCATCCGCATCGTGAAACGTCCTAAAAACGGTTAAGTTATTAGCCGATCGCTGCAAAACATTCGCCCCTAATCCGTGCATCCGAATAGTCATATTTTCTAAATCGGATACCTCATCTACCGATTTTAAAAACCAACCGCCCATCTGTTGCCCAGAATTACCAAATAGATAAATTTTATAAGCATCTTTAAGACCATTCAATAATTGTTCGCCCTCGTGTAAATACCAAGCATTGAATTCTTGACTCGTCATCCCAAAGGGAATAGAGCCATAAAAATTTAAACTACTATTATCTGATTGGTCGTGATAATTTACAGAGCAGTATAAATCAAAGGAGCGTTGACTAAAGTCTTCCCCAAGAATCAGTCGTTGTAATAAATTTTCTTTGCGTTCTTTTTCTTCTGGTTCTAAATTCCGTGGCGTAATATTAATTCGACCACCACTATTTTCACTTAATAAAGCCGACCACTTTTGGAGATACTGCCAAAAAAGTTCATTCCCTGGATGGGTATTGACAAGCATATTTAAAGGCGGCAAAGCAGCCTTTTTAGTCAAAAATTGATAACTAGAAAATAACGAAGCCCCTAAAACAGTACCAATACCTGTATAAAGTACATTTTTTAAAAAGCTTCTTCTTGGCGAAGCATTAGGAATTATCGAATTTTGGGAAGTATTAGTCCTTACACTATTAGCAGCAATTGTTTCTTGTGCTAATTCCGCCTTATAAGTTTCTAAATAGGTTCTTAATAAAAAATTCCGCCCTTCCTTATCATTCGGTTTTAAAGCTTGAAAGTCCGCACCTTTATCTAATACAAAAGCCGCTAAATAGCCCCATGTATCCGTCCATTTCTCCTTATCTTCAAAACAACGAACCAATGTCCTATCACTTACTCTTCCAGCTTCGCCCAATTGTTCTGCCATTCTATTCGCCAAAAACTTAGCGTCTGCATAAGGTGCATTGATTTCCTTAAGCCCAGCTTTTTTCAAAGCCGCATTCAATAAGTATTCTTTAATAAAATGGATTTTCATCGTCTCGTTTTAAAAACCTCTTCGATTCTAAGCTAAAATGCTGATTTTCTATCGTTTGGCTATTCGATGTCGGTGCTTGTCTGTGACTTGTCGATGCTTTTGTCACTAATTTGGCAGTAATAATTATGGTTAAAGACAATAAGAATAATCAACCAAACAAGGAATTCCCAAGATAGCTAAAATAATCATTTATAATAAAAAACCATTGGAAACATTTTTTAATCAGAACAAATGAAAAGTAGGCAGGAAGCAGTTGCAGTAGGCAGTTGTAGCGAAATTCAAAGATGCATTTCAACCTAATAATAACACGCAGGTTAGCAACCAAACAATCCGTTAAATCGAAAAATCAAATGCTTTTACACCCCTTATGATTACTGTTTGGTTCGCTAGTCTCTATTTTCAATGTATACCCGATAGAAATATCCGACTGTTTTTAAACACCCTTTTATTCACACACATTCAAAACCAGACGTTATGAGAGTACCTTTACTATTCCTTTCCTTTTTTATGTTTACGCAAACTATTTTTACGCAAATAGGCGCAAGCGATTTACCAGATTCCTCAGAAAACTTACCCCTTCGTTATTTTGGACATTTAGAGTTGACTGGCTTAATCCCTTTGAAAAAAGCACCTGTTCCAAACCATCTTGCTTTTGAAATGAAGTATTGGTTGAATAAATCACCCCATCTAAAAAACAGTTTAGGATTTGGTTGGCAAATGGGCTTTAATGAAGGTTATGCGAAACGTAACACCAACTTTTCTATTGATGGTTTAGTGGGCAATGAATTATCTTATTTATACAACTACCTATCTGTTCGGTATAAAGTGATGCAAGGTCAAAGAAAAATACGACCTTATGCAGAATTAGGTGGTGGTTGGTTACTGATAACAGATAGATTTGTAGATAGACCGCTTAATTCAGCTTACGATCCTAATCATAGTTGTCCAGATGGTGCTGACGAATATTTGCGAGAGACAAGACTTATTCGTGCGCAAAATCGGTTGGCGGTAGATGTTGAAGCAGGACTAAATTTTGCTCTATCGGGTAAAGCAAGTTTAAATATTGGCATAGGTGGTATTTTAACCAGTCCATTAGCTCATTTAACAAAAGGTTATAGCCCAATCGCTTTAGAAAATGGGCGACACAATACCTCTCAAAGTTATCAGTTTAAACAACGAGCCTTACACTCTACTAGTCTGAAAATAGGTGTTGCGCTTTTATTATTTACAGATCCAAATGTAGTTCGAGAAAAATCTAATGATGATTATTTTTTGATTGATGATTTTGATAGTAGTGATAGTTGTAATTGATTTAATCAACGATTCCTCTTATTCCACAATAGGGAAATTTATAATTGTTATTATTACTACTACTATTTATATTAAGCCATTCTAAGCTTTTATATTATGAAAATATACCCTTTTAAATCAAAACACACTATGAAAAAGATACCATTTCTTTTATTAGCCTGCTGTTTTTATCTTGCTTGTACGCCAACAGCTATCAATAAAACAACAGTTAAAACAAGTAAGACAACTGAAATAACGCCTTTAATCTCAGATACTTCGATGACAGGGGAGGAAGTGAGTGTGCATACTGATTTGGCAACTCATCTGAATAAAATCCCAGGAGTTCGTGTACTAGGAACAGCTGCTAATCCTTGTGTTTCTGTTAGAGGTCCCAAACCTTTATTCATTATTAATGGAAATCAAATTGGTTATAATTTTCAGATAGCGGCTGATTATGTTCGACATCAGCAGATTAAATCAGTTAAAGTGCTGCCTTATTTTGAGACAAGGGGACTTTATACCCTTCAGGGAAATAATGGTGTTATTCTGATTGAAACGAAATAAAAGGATTTTCTTATAAAAATAGTATTCCGCTTCGTACCTTTCGTCCGAACCGTATCAATACTATTTTTAATGAAACCTAACTGTCTACTTTTAGAATATATCTCCGAAGAAGCCTTAAGCATTCTCGAAAAACATACAAATGTACAGGTAGCAACTTCGCCTGCATCTGCAATGGATATTACCGATAAAATGCCTATTAGTGCTATTGTTACTAGAGGAAGTGGTGAAGTAAATGAGCAACTAATAAAAAATTGTAAAAGCTTAAAATTTATCGCTCGTTGCGGGGTAGGTTTGGACAATGTGGCTATCTCTACTGCAAGCAAATTAGGCATAAAGGTAATCAATGCACCAGGTAGTAATGCCGATACAGTAGCCGAACATACACTTGCCTTAATGTTAGCTGCTAAAAGACAAATTCCCGTCTATGCCAAGGCTGCCAAAAACAATAACTGGATGCATCGAAGTCAATATGGTGGAGATGAAATTCGGGGTAAAACACTAGGCATTTTAGGGTTGGGAAATATTGGTAAAAAGGTGGCTCAATTGGCGACTGCCTTTGGGATGCAGGTACAATATTGGAATAGAACTCCTCGAAAAACACGGTATCAACAAGTCGACTTTGATACGTTATTAACTACTTCGGATATCATCAGTTTACACCTTCCGAAAGTAGCCGCGACTCAACACTTAATCAATGCTGATGCTTTGCAAAAAATGAAACCATCTGCCTTACTCGTCAATACCGCAAGAGGAACGATCATTGACGAGAAAGCATTACTCCATGCCTTACAAAATAAAATAATAAATGGCTTTGCAGCAGATGTTTTACATGAGGAGCCGCCTATTGAGAATCATCCTTTGCTGCGATTACCCAATGTGTTGGTTACTCCTCATACGGCTAGTTTAACAGCGACTACTTTTAATGAAATGTGTGTCGTTACTGTTCAGAATTTAGTAGACCTATTAGCAGGAAAAATGATTGAGGAGCGATTTGTTTTTAATAGGGTGAAGTCATAAATTAAACTTGTAACATAAACTCCACTAGATTAACATCACTCCCTAATGCCAATTTCTTTCGGAGTCGATAGCGAGCAACCTCCACACTTCTGACTGAAATATTCATTAAAGAAGCCATTTCTTTGGAAGATAAATTCATTCTTAAGTAGGCACAAAGGCGATGGTCTTTCACCGTTAATTGCGGGTATTGCGTACTTACTTTTTGTAGGAATTGACTATGTACTTGGTCAAAATGTTTAGCGAATTGTTCCCAATCGGCATCTAATCGTTCATCTGTGGTAATATTTTTAATAATCTGCTCCAATTGTTTTTTTAAGGGCGTGTCAGAGACTGTTTTGGTGATTTTTTGAATATCTTCTTTAATCTTTTGGAGCATTTCACTCTTTTGCACCAAATGCATGGTATTACCTGCCAATTCTTGGTTCTTTGCTTGAATTTGTAGTTGAAATTTTTCTTTTTCAAGTTGGATGATTTCTTGTTGGCTTTTTTCCTCGATTAACTGATGTTCTAGTTCTTTCTGAAGTAAGGTTTTTTCTTGTTTGGATTGTAAGGCTGCTTTTTCTCGTTCAAATTTTTGTTTTGGAATCAGAATAGAAGCTAGTAAAATTCCTAACAATAATAGGGTGTAAATAATTAATGCCAAAGTACTAGTATACCAAGGAGCTTGTATTTCGAAAGGGTAAGTAGTAATCGAACTTATATTTCCATGAATGTTTTTTGCCCGAACCTGAAAACTATATTTTCCTGCTTTTAAGTTGGTATACTCTACCTGAGATTTAGTAGCCCAAGATGACCATTTGGTCTCCTGTCCTTCTAAAAAATATTGAAATTGATTGTATTCGGAATTGGCAAAATGAGTGGTAGAAAAGGCAAAGCGCAAGGAATTATGAACGTAAGGAATGGATGGAAGTGGATGGTCAGAAAATACACTACCTCCATATATAATGCTATCATTATTAATCAACTGTACTTGCCTAATTAAAGCGTGAATCGTCATATCCATATTTCCCTTTTGAGGGTTATAATGGATGAATCCTGATTCGTGTGCAAAAAATACATTTTCGGCATCATAAGGATAGATCGTTTCAAAGTTATTGACTAATTTATCTTTTAATTGGGGTAAAGGTTGCTTGATTACATTTTTATAAATCCCCTTATCTTGTACCAGTAATACACCTACTTCCTCACTCGTAACATACCAAATATCGCCATTAGGCGCTTCGATTAGTCGTTTTACTTCGGTATTCTTTCCAAATATTTGATTCCATTTTTCATCAGGCTCAAATCTATTGGTTGTTTCATTATATGCATATACGCCATGCTCTGCACAAAAAACAGGTGCTGCACCAATTTTAAACACATTGATGCGTAAATCAGATGGAAATCCTTGTTTTGAATTATAGGCATCTACTTTTATAAGTTTAGAAAAATCAGTATTAAACTGTAATTTAAATAAACCTCGATAGGGATGAGACACCCAAATAATTGCGTTTTCATCAGGAACAATAAATCGACAAGATGCTCTCCAATCATTTTGGAAATCTGCAGTTAACTGCCATTCTTTTTCCTTTTCCAATAAGAACAATCCATTATAATGGCCACTTAAAAATTTATTGACACCAACAGGAACTTGCAACCAAGCACCAAGCTTAGAAGGAATTTTTGCTGCACTATTATGCTCAATGATATAAGTCCCTTCATGATGATTGAGTAATAAATCGCCTGCGAGAACCGATAAATTCCAAACCTGTCCATCTGAATTAATTACCTTTTCGTAAGCGGTACTCAAGGTAGGATTATAATAAGATCTCCATTGATTACTATAAACCCCATTGGCAGTACCAAAATAGATTTGTCCTTCGTGAATTTGAATAGCATATCCCATAGACATCAAATCTCGGTCCGGAAAAACATTTGTAAAAGGAGAATTGGTTTCAATAAAATCAATTCCATTATCCAACCCAACCCAGAGATTTTTGGCAGCATCCGTAAAAAGACAAAGTACATTATTTACCTGCAAACCGACTGCTCGGTTGATATTTCGGAGGATGCGCCCACTTTTATCGAGGAGAAATAAACCTTTAGTTGGCGTGCCAACTACAAAGGTGGCGGAGTCAATCTTTGCGGAACAATAAATCTGACTATTTTTTAAAACGTCATTATCATTAATTTCCCATGGAATCACCTTGCTGTGGGTAGCCAAAAATAAACCATCTTTCACCGTACTAACTAAGAGCGTATCTTTCCCAAAAGAGAAGAGGCCACTCAATTCTTTATTGGTAAAAAAAGCTTGTTTAAGAAAAGGTTGGAAAACCCCTTCATGATAGGTTAATAATCCTTTTTCTTCATCATTTACAAACAGTACCTTCCCAATTTTCGCTAAATGATTTAGCGATTTTTGAGCCGTATAAATGGCTTCAAATTTATTGTTTTGGTATAAAAAAATAGTATTCCCTGAACTAAAGAAAATACTATCGGCTATTATTTCAATATCCCAAATATCCGCAAAATGCTGAGCTTCCGAAGGCAGTAAATGATTAAGAGAATGATAGGTTAATATGCCATTTTTATTCCCCTCAAAATAACCCATTTCTCCTTGCGCACCAACGAAAATTTTTCCATCAGGAGCTACTTTCAAAGAGCGCACAATCGTTTGATTACTGACCTTATAGCATTTCCAATTGATGCCATCAAATTCTAATAATCCATCATTATTGGCAAAATATAGGACTCCTCGTTTGTCTTGGTCAATATCCCAATTCTGAGGACTCCCCTTATAATCCTTTTTTAAAAAATTGGAAATAAATGGCGTGCCAATATTACTAGATTGTGCAATACTAATAAAACAGTTGCCAAGCAATAATGCAATAATTAATAAAAAAGGTTTCTCCATATTATAAGTTCTCCTTAAAATATCTTTAACAAGAATGACTTCAGGTTATTATTTGGTATCAGGTATCAGGTACTAGGTGTCAGGCGTGACGCAAATACGTCACGCCTGACACCTAGTACCTGATACCTGATACCATTTTTTATTAACTTAAATTTTATCCACCTACTTACTTGAGTAGGAAGACGTAAAGGTATAAAATATACTTTTAGTCATAATGTTGTGGTAATGTTGTAGCGTTTTCAATCAAATTAATACATTGTTGATATGTTGTATGGGTAAAAAAATACTTTAAACAAATATTGCATTGTATTTTTGAGCATGAATGAACGTTCCCGTAGGGTGAAGGTTGATAACCTTCAAGTGAATGAACCGTGAAACGGATGGGAGTGCTGCGTCTTAGGCAGGGGTAATCTAGAATAGTAAAAAAAATCCGTTACACCAGTATTTAAAATAAATAATCAAGGATAAATTAAAACAAGAATTATGAAAAACACCTACTTTTTACTAAGCATCTGTTTGGTGCTAATAACCAGTCTTGCAAATGCCCAAGGATATTTAAAAGCAGATGGTAAAAATATTGTCAATGAAAACGGCGAAACGGTCATCCTTCGAGGCATGGGCTTAGGAGGATGGATGTTGCAAGAAGGCTATATGCTACAAACCGCAGGTTTTGCCAATGCCCAATATAAAATTCGCAATAGCGTAGAAGAATTAATCGGCAAAGCAGACACCGATTTATTTTATGAAGCATGGTTAGCCAATCATGTACGAAAGGCAGATATTGATTCCTTAAAAGCATGGGGCTTTAATTCAGTCCGATTGCCGATGCATTATAATTTATTCACTTTACCGATTGAGGATGAACCTGTAGCAGGTGAAAATACTTGGCTAACCAAGGGATTTGAATTGACCGATAGTTTGATTACTTGGTGTAAAGCCAATGAAATGTATGTCATTTTCGATTTACACGCAGCACCAGGCGGTCAAGGTCGAGATGAAGGAATTTCGGACTATGATACCACTAAACCTTCTCTTTGGGAAAGCCCTGCGAATCAAGCCAAAACAGTTGCTTTATGGAAAAAATTAGCAGAAACCTATGTTGATGAACCATGGGTAGGCGGATATGATTTAATTAATGAGACGAATTGGGAGATGACGAATAATGCGCCCTTAAAGCAAATATATTTAGACTTGACGGCTGCTATTCGAGAGGTAGATACCAAACATATTATCTTTATCGAAGGTAATTGGTTCGCCAATGATTTTACGAATTTAACCCCGCCTTGGGATGACAATCTAGTTTACAGTCCACATAAATATTGGTCGATTAATGACCAAGCATCTATTCAATGGGTATTAGATTTGCAGAATCAACATAATGTTCCACTATATTTTGGGGAATGGGGGGAAAATTCTAACCCTTGGTTTAAGGATGCCATCGAGCTATTTGAGGGAAATGGCATTGGCTGGGCAGTTTGGCCAATGAAAAAAATTGAATCCATTGCAGGACCACTCTCCATTGTGAAAACACCAGAATATCAAAGTTTATTAGATTATTGGAATGGAAATGGCACCAAACCTTCTGCCGCTTTTGCAAAAGCCGCTTTGATGGAAATTACAGAAGGCTTAAAAATAGAAAATTGTATCTATCAAAAAGATGTAATTGATGCGATGTTTCGGCAGCAAACATCCAATGAAACGATTCCTTTTAATACGCAGACTATTCCAGGCGTCGTTTATGCGACCGATTATGATATGGGCGTAGTTGGACAAGCTTATTTTGATACTGATATTGCAGATTTCAGGGTTTCTACGGGTAATTTTACCGCTTGGAATAGTGGTTGGTCGTATCGAAATGATGGAGTTGATATTGAAAAATGTGAAGATTTAGTCAATTCCAATGGGTATAATGTAGGTTGGATTTCATCGGACGAATGGATGCAATACGATGTTGATGTAAAAGAAAGTGGCGTTTATGCGGTAAATGTTCGAGTGGCAGCAGATGGAGATGGCGGAGAATTCCATTTTGCTATCGGTGATGGGGCTATTTCTGCGGCGACAAAGGCACCTAATACGAGTGGTTGGCAAAGTTGGCAGACCGTAACCGTTCCTAATGTAGTGCTAACACCGAATGACAAAAAAATTCGTTTTTACGCAGATGCATCAGGTTTTAACTTAAATAGTTTTGAATTTGTCAAAGTAGGCGAAAGTGAATTAGTACCTACACAATTTGTTTCCGCAGCAACTTTAGACGAAAACACCATTCAATTAAACTTAAATAAACGCTTGGTTACGCCTTTAGCAAATGCGACGACCGTATTTCAGATTTTTGTAAATGGTAGTTTGATCTCCATCAATAATATCGTTGTCAGCCCAGACAATCCAAGAGTATTGACATTTGCACTGAATCAAAGTCTCCGTTCAGAAGATGTCGTAACGATTTCTTATATCGGCGACCAAGTGACGGCAGAAGATGGAACGGCTTTAGGTGGTTTTTCTCGACGACCTGTTCAAAATTCAGTAGCCATTATTCATAGCGTTCCAGGGCGAGTAGAAGCAGAAGACTACTTTGCACAATCAGGTATCCAATTAGAAAATACAACCGATACTGGTGGTGGCCAAAATATTGGATTTTTAGATAATGATGATTATTTAGATTATTTTATCAATGTAACGGAAGCAGGTATTTATCAAGTTGATTTTAGAACTGCCGCAGAAAGTGAAATGGGGCAAGTTGAGTTACAATTGATTGATGACAATGGCAATGCTACTTCTTTAGAAAATCTTATTTTTCCAGCGACAGGCGGTTGGCAAACATGGGCGACTACGGCTGGATCCGTTAGTTTACCAGCAGGTCAATTACAATTGAGAGTCGTCATCAAACGACCACTTTTTAATATCAATTGGTTCGAGTTTACTTATTTATCTGCTCCCCCAGCCATTCAATACCTTCCTGTTCCTGGAAAAATAGAAGCGGAGGCTTATGAAACGCAAGTTGGTGTAGAACTAGAAAATACAACAGATACTGGTGGTGGGCAAAATATTGGTTTTTTAGATCCGAACGATTATTTAGATTATTTTATCAACGTTGCACAAGCAGGTACCTACCAAGTCGATTTTAGAACTGCCGCATTAAGCGACATAGGAGAAATCGAGTTGCAATTAATTGATGCGAATGGCAATGCTACCTCTTTAAAAAACCTTACTTTTCCAGTTACAGGTGGTTGGCAAACATGGACCAATACAACGACATCCATTACTTTACCAGCAGGTCAATTACAACTTAGAATCCTTATTATTGCGGCTCCATTTAATATCAACTGGTTTGAATTCTCTTTTTTAACCAATGTAAAAGAGGTTGAATTTTCAGATTTGCAATTATTTCCAAACCCCACTACGGATTTGTTTTTTGTAAAAGGGGAATTGGAAACGGCGCAAAATATGCAGCTTAAAGTGGCTAATCTTTTAGGGCAAACTATACTAGAAAGGAATTTAGGGCAAACAACTTCTTTTCAAGAAACGGTAGATTTGACTGCCTTTCCAGATGGGCATTATTTATTGTCGATACAGGCGGCAGATGGTGCGGTTTATACGGATAAAATAGTGAAGTTAAGAGAATAGTGATGCCCACGGATTCAGTTATACCACGGATGGAAATGGGTTTATTTCGAAGTCAGTAAGTAGACATCAGTCTATAAATAGAATATTCTTTAAAAATAGGGTAAGGATAGAAAATCTTTAGCCTATTTTTTTTTAATCCGTTGGGAAACTAAATCTGTTGGGAAAAATATTATTAAGCAAACCTAATAACTTCCCCATCCGTGGTATAATCTATCCGTGGTATTATTCCATCCACCTTACAACCGTATCAGTGGTATAATCTATCCGTGGTACTATTGTATCCAAAAGGCATTTCAACAGTCAATCCACCAATTACTAGCATAAAGGCAAATATTTGTGTACATTCCTGCCCTATTTTTCCTCCATCCTAATCAAGTATCAGTTATGACTATTAAAAATCGCTCAATACTATTAGCCTATAGGTATTCTTTAATCCTCCTATTTATCAGCGGTAGCATCGTATTATTTGCCCAACCACAAACGCAAAGAGACAGTTACACTCGATATGAATTATTAGCACCAGCAACCAATAGTTTTCGCATTATCTACGATGTAAGTGCGACCACTAGCGATGCCATTTATTATTATAATACCTTAAGAAAAGGAAGCGAACACCACATTGATGCGGTATATGACAGTATGACGGGAACGGCATTAAAATGGTCAATTGTAGACGGCGCTCATGCTAAAGCAAATGGGCATCCAAGGGCAAGTGACGATTATGAATATTTAAAAGTGGTATTAGCAAGACCAGTTCCAGAAGGAGGTGCTGCTAGAATTAGGATTGATAAAACCTATAAGGATGCTAAAAGTTATTATGCTAAAGATGGACAGATTGTTTTTGACCGTTCTTTAGGCATCAAACGCAATTCGGTTGTACTACCAGCGGGTTATGAATTGGTGTCTTGTAATTATCCTTCTCAAGTTGATTTGGAAGATTCGGGGCGATTGAAATTGAGCTTTATGAATAGAGGTGCGGTGGCTGTTCCTTATAAAATAGTAGCTAAATCATTACCAGAAAATAAGCAAGAAGCTATTGCTAAAACGGATGAATTACCTTGGAAAGCCTACGAACCAAAACCTTCAGGCAGAGACCAAAGTCATGCTCGCTTAAATTATAAAATCAACGAAAGAGCCTATCAAAATAGGGATATTGTTTATTTTTTACAGCAACCAGAAACGCATGATTTTCGACTATATCACGATTATACCGAATTTCGAGAAGGGGTTGATAAATACGTTAATGTCGTACGAAAAGGCAGTAAAGCCTCTAATCCATCCGCAAAAATTTTAGATACAGGAGAAATATTAAAAGTAGAAACGCTGAAAGGACAAGCTGTTTCGGACAAAGGCATTGATATTGGTGGGGAAATCACCCCTGAAACTGAGGTGGTGGTTATTTGGTTTGATGCCGTCAAAAAAGGCGAATCTGTGCGATTAAGAATAGAGGAAACTTACACCGATGCCAATCGCTATTTACTGTATCAAGACGAATTAATTTGGGATAGAAGTTTTGGTAGAAATAGAAATACGGTGATTCTACCCGAAGGTTGGTATCTAACGACGAATGCTATTCCAGCTATTATCGACCAAACGGAAACAGGGCAACCTAGATTGCGATATGTAAATGATAGACCTGATAATATTGCAGTTTTTATTAAAGGAAAACGACGATAAAATCTTCTAGTAACTTCCCAACATTAACAATTAATCTTGCTAGAAGATTTAAGAAATAAATTGTTCTAAAATTGTCCAGTAACAGGAAGTTACTGGACAATAAGAACTATAAAATTAACATCATGAAAAAATATATTTTCTTACTATTCTTAGCTTTTACTTTTTCAAATAGCAGTATTGCCCAAACCATCGGTCCTAAAAAGGGCAGCCTAGTCATCGTCGGGGGAAATGCTAGGATTGCCCCAGAAGTATTCAAAAAATTTATTGATTTAGCAGGTGGGCCAACAGCCAAAATTATTATCATTCCAACCGCCAATGGCACTAGAGACTTTGGTCCAGCTTATGAAGGTCGGGTTTTTCCGAATTTTCAACAACATGGCGCAATGAATTTACAAATTTTGCACACGGATAATCGAGCCATTGCTAATTCAGATGAATTTGTAAAAACAATTGAAGCAGCAACGGGTGTTTGGTTTATGGGCGGTCGGCAATGGCGAATAGCAGATTCGTATTTAGGCACCAAAACAGAGACAGCATTTTGGGATTTATTGAATAGAGGCGGTGTAATTGGAGGTTCTTCCGCAGGTGCTACCATTCAAGGTTCCTACTTAGCTAGAGGCGATACAAAGACCAATACTATTATGATGGGCGACCACGAAGAAGGATTTGGATTCTTAAAAAAGTCCGCTATTGACCAGCATTTATTGCGTCGAAATCGCCAATTTGATTTAATAGAAATTATGAAAGCAAAACCGGATTTATTAGGAATTGGTTTGGACGAAGGAACAGCAATAGTCGTGCAAGGCGACCGTTTTGAAGTAATCGGTGTTTCTTTTGTCGCTATTTATGATCCTACAATTATGACGGATAAAACACCCTTTTATTTATTGGAGGCAGGCGACCGTTTTGATTTAGTTAATCGAAAGGCTACAAAACGAGGTAGTCGATTTGTTCCCGTAGAATTACCAAGGAATTAAAAATGATTAAAAGATGTAAAAGAGTATTCCTTTATTTTTCAGAAAAAGTATAATTTTGCTAATGTTCTGTCAAGTAAGAAATGAAAGGTTTGGTAGTCAAATCGCTTGGAGGTCTTGAAGACGCTCCAAGGTTTGTGCTGCCTGACCTTGGAGCGTCTTCAAGACCTCCAAGTGTCTACAAAAAATCCTTAGCCTTCAATCCGTCTGCCAGCAGATAGTCTCTATTCTCTAATCTAAATTTCATAATAATGCCATCCATATTACTCTTTAAAGCTTTACATGTCTTTGGTTTCGTGTCTTGGTTTGCTGGACTATTTTACCTAGTGCGTATTTTTGTCTATCACACCGAAGCAATGACTCGTCCAGAACCAGAACGTAGTATTTTAATCAAGGAATTCAATGCCATGCAATGGCGAGTCTATAAAATCATCTGTAACCCAGGAATGATGATTACTTGGGTTTGTGGATTAGCCATGTTGTATATCCATGGGTTAGAATGGTTAAAAGTTAATACGTGGATGCATGTGAAATTGGTCTTACTTTTTGCTTTATTGGTTTACCATTTACACGCTAAAAAGGTGATTCAAAAATTAGAAAATGGAGAAGGTTATTTTACTTCTTTTCAGTTTAGATTATGGAATGAATTGCCTACGCTATTTCTACTAAGCATTGCTTTATTGGCAGTTTATCGAAATACACTAAATTTTTTATATGCCTTTATTGGAATTTTAGTCTTTGCTTTTCTATTGGTGATGGCGGCTCGATCTTATCGAAATTATCGGGAAAAACAGCTTTGATATTTTCTATAGTGCCATTCCGATAGCTATCGGAACTCCTTGGTGTACCCTATAGCTTAAATGAATAAATAGAAAAAGGGCTGAATCTTGTAGAAGACTCAGCCCTTTTTTATAGTAGCAATAATCAAACATTGCTATTAAAATTGCTTGTTGATCGCTTACTCATTAAAGTAAGAAGCCTCATTTTGCCCACCTGCCTCTAATTTATCTAATCTGTTTTTGAATTCAGTAGAAGTTGGTAAGTCGTCTTTTCTTGCAAAGATTTCTTTTAAGGCAATTAAAGTATTTCTATCATTAGCATTTAACGCTTCTGCTTGCTTAAAGAAAGGTAAAGCTTCATCGAATTGTGTTAAAACTAACTTTCTTAATTCGTCATATTTCTTTAATCCTGCCTTAGAATAATCATCTGCCAAAGCATTCATATCTTTAGTGGTTGCTGCTGCACGGTTATAGTATAAAGCACCGATACTATAAATCGCATCGAAAAATTTTGCATCTTTCGCTAATGCTTCATTATACGCTTTATAAGCGTTATCAAAATTTTCCTGTGCAGCATCTGCATTTCCTTCTTCCAATGCTTTTTGGTAAAGGTTATCATAGATACTACCTAAAGTGGTGTACAATGTGATATTGTCTGGTTCTTTAGCAATCGCAGCTTGTAATTTACCAGTTAAGGCATTCAATTTACCATCTGCTAAGTAATGATTAATCTCATTGAATAATAAAGATACATCATCAGGAAATTTAGCTCTACCTTCTTCTAAGATAGCTAAACCTGCTGCTCTATCACCTTCTACTTCCATCTTATATAAAGCTTCGTAAACTGCTGGCTTATCAAAACCTGCATCTTTTAAAGCCATAAAGATTGGCTTAGCATTTTCTAATTTCTGTGCATTTAAGGCAGCTAATCCAGTATAGTACATTTGATCGTTTACTGCTGCATCATCGGCAAAAATACTCTCTTTTCCATTTTCTTGTAAGTATTTATGTGCATCCAAAGCATACTGAAAAGCAGTATAAGCTGTTTCATATTCTTGCTTTTCATAATAAGCAGCACCTTCACTCACTAGGTGACCTTGTACTTCACCAATACCTTTTTGGATTAATTTTGGATCTCTTTTTTCAGCAAATGGTATTGCTGCATTATAAGCTTCAAAAGCAATCATAGCTGCATTTGCTACTGCCTTTTCAGCAGTAGGATCAAGTGAACTTAACAACTGGTGAGAAGAACAAATTCCTGCGTAAATATTTCCTTTAGTAATCCAAGCCTTCGCAGTACCTTTTGTATCTTCTGCAGTAGTAGCTGTTTCAATAGCAGCCATTGCTTCTTCTAATTTATCTCCATTCTTAGAGGGATCTAAATCGTAAGCTCTTTGAGCATTAGCAGCTTTTTTCAAAGCTTTCTTTCCTTCTTGTGCGGTTAAAGTACCAGCAACTAGTAATAAAGATAAGAATCCGAGCACTAACTTCTTCATTGTATTAATTTTTAGTTTGAAAGTTTTTTTAAATCAAAAATTGAAATGTTTACAAAATAACCTGTTTTCATACTTGCAGGTACAAAACTACAACTTTCGTAGTTTTTTTTATAAAGGTTCGCTATTAAGACGTTAGGAAATCTCTTTTTGGTGTTGTAAAGACGTTAAAGCCTTTGATTGGGATGTTAAATTTCGTTAAAGAATGTTACGAATAGGTGGTTTAAAACACAACACAAAAAATATTAGGTCAGTCGGGAGGGGAATTTTATACTAAAAAAATAAAAAAAGTGAACAGTAGCGATACTACCATTCACTTTTTTATATAAGTCACTAGCTATTCTTCTGAATCGTCCGTCTCATCTGAATTTGCAGTAGTATCTGTTTCGTCGTTATTTTCAGTCGTATCTTCATCAGTAGTTGGCGTTTCGCTAATACCATCTTCCGCAGTTGGGTTTTCTGCATCTTCAATAATTTCTGGCTCGTCCGATTTAGGGATAACCGCAATATCTGCAATCGCATCTCCATCATCAATTCTAATCACTTTCACCCCTTGGGTTGCTCGCCCCATCACTCGCATAGCTGATGCAGAAATTCGAATAGTGATCCCTGATTTATTAGTAATCATTAAATCTTCTTCTTCGCTAACTGATTTAATAGTTGCCAAATATCCAGTCTTAGGTGTTACTTGCAAGGTCTTCACTCCTTTACCACCTCTATTCGTCATTCTGTATTCTTCCAATTTAGAACGCTTACCATATCCTTTTTCAGAAACCATTAAGACCGTTCTACTTTCATCACTTGGATCTACACTAATCATTCCTACTACCGCATCATCTTCATCATCTAAGATGATACCTCTCACACCACTTGCATTTCTACCCATTGGGCGAACCTTAGCTTCGGGGAATCGAATCGCCCGACCACTTCTAACTCCCATTAGGATTTCATTCTCTCCATTCGTTAATCTTGCTTCGAATAAGGTATCCCCTTCTCGAATGGTAATGGCATTAATTCCATTGGCCCTTGGTCGAGAGAAGGCTTCTACTGAAGTTTTCTTTATAATTCCTTTTTTAGTACATAAGATGAGGTAATTATTTTTAATAAATGTTTCATCTTTTAAATCTTCAATTTTAATATAAGCCTTAACCTTATCATCTTTAGGCAAGGCAACAATATTTTGTAAAACACGCCCCGCAGAGTTTTTACCTGCTTCTGGTATTTCATAAACCCTTAACCAATGACAGCGCCCCTGCTCCGAAAAGAGGAGTAAATAATTATGGGTTTTGGCAGTAAATAAGTGTTCTACAAAATCGCTATCCCTAGTCTTAGTCCCTCTAGAACCCCGACCTCCTCTACTCTGTCTGCGATACTCTGTTACAGGTGTTCGTTTGATATACCCCAAGTTAGAAATAGTAATAACTACTTCTTCATTTTTGATTAAATCTTCGATACTAATTTCACCATCAGAATAACTGATTTCAGAACGACGATCATCTCCAAACTTTTCTCTTACTTCTGCTAATTCCTCTTTTACAATATCTTTTTGCATTTCATCGCTAGCTAAGATAGCATTCAAATGCGTAATTAATTTTTGTAACGCGTCGTATTCTTCTTGCACTTTATCAATTTCTAAGCCAGTCAACTTAGATAAACGCATCTCTAAAATAGCTCTTGCTTGAATTTCGGATAGACCAAATTTCTCCATTAAGCCATTTCGTGCAATTTCTACGGTTCTAGAAGCCCGAATTAAAGCAATAACCGCATCTAAATTATCTAAGGCAATCAATAAGCCTTCTAAAATATGCGCTCTTTCTTCTGCTTTTCTCAGTTCGTATTGCGTACGACGAACAACTACTTCAATACGGAATTTAATAAATTCTTCAATCTGTTGTTTTAAGTTTAAGATTCTTGGACGCCCATCAACTAAACATACATTATTAACGCCGTAAGAACTCTGAAGCGGTGTATATTTGAATAATTGACTTAAGATGACATTCGCCATGGCATCTCGCTTCACATCCACCACAATCCGTAAACCATTTCTATCTGATTCGTCTCTAACCCCACTAATTCCTGTTATCTTTTCGGTATTAACCAATTCGGCAATCTTAACAATAAGATTCGCTTTATTGACTTGGTAAGGAATTTCATTCACGACAATCTTCTCCCGACCATTATTATCTTGTATCTCCGCTTTTGCTCTCACGACAACTCTTCCTCGACCAGTTGCAAAAGCTTCTTTTACACCTGTCATTCCGTAAATGATGCCACCTGTAGGGAAATCTGGCGCTTTAATGAATTCCATCAAGCCATCTAAATCTATTTCAGGATCATTAATCGTCGCCACGATCCCATCAATCACTTCTGTTAAGTTATGTGGCATCATGTTAGTTGCCATACCTACGGCAATTCCTGAAGCACCATTCACCAATAAATTGGGGACTTTGGTAGGCAAGACCGTTGGTTCCTTTAACGTATCATCAAAGTTTAAGGAAAAATCAACTGTTTCTTTACCTAAGTCTGCTAAAATTTCATCACTAATTTTACGCAACCTAGCCTCAGTATACCTCATAGCCGCAGGGCTATCACCATCCATAGAACCGAAGTTTCCTTGTCCGTCTACTAATGGATACCGCAAAGACCAATCTTGTGCCATCCGAACCATAGAGTCATAAACAGAGGTATCTCCATGTGGGTGGTATTTACCCAAGACCTCTCCAACAATTCTTGCGGATTTTTTATGTGCTTTATTATAAACCAATCCTAATTCTGACATACCGAAGAGTACTCGTCGATGTACAGGTTTTAAACCATCTCGTACATCAGGCAAAGCTCTAGATACGATAACAGACATCGAATAGTCGATGTATGCAGATTTCATATGGTCATCAATCTTGATGGGAATTATTCTCTGGCTACTATTAGACATTGAAAAGCTTTAAAAGTGGAAAGAAAAAATAGAAAAGTTATCTTTATGATTAAACCTCTCAATTATTGAATGTTTTAAATCAATAATTTGCAAATAGTTTAACATATTCATAAAAAACGCTTCTACCTAAATCTATTAAAACAAGCATTTTTTAGGGACGAGAAAATAAGTAATGTATTAGAAATACCAAGGTTATTTTTTCCTTCGCTTACTAATACAAAGTGTAATTTTCAATCCGTTTTTCAACGGTCTGCAAATTTACAATATTTATAAGAATTACACGGTATTTTAGCTAACAAAAAGTAATTAAACAATCGTTATTTTAATAAAAAAACACTCAAAAATATTTTATATAAAAAATTCTAAATCAAGGCGAGAATCCGATGTTATCAAGACAAGAAGAAATAATTGACTTTCTAGCAATTAAATTGACTATTTTAATCAATTCAACACATATATATAATTGTTTTTTTATAAAAAATTACAAAATAATTAGTTATACATATATATTTAATCTATAATCAAAAAAACATATCATTATTCAAATCTGAATCGCCAAAATAAAGCAATCGACTGCTCTTATTCTCTAAAAATGACATAATTCTGATAAAAGGCTAAACAAAAGATTTAGGGGGACAAAAAGGTCAAAATTAGTCATATGACGTGTTTTTGTCCGTAAAATCTTTGGATAGCACCAAATTTTATAGTATAATTGCGCCTATAAGCATAGATAATAATAACAAAAAAAAATATTTTTTTAAGATATAGTGTTTCATAGTGTGAGGGGTAACCGCTTAAGTGGTTGCTCCTTTTTTATGAATTAATTACACTTTTCGCTCCAATAAAACAGCTGCCAGAGACATTAACTCGTTTTTTTTATTTTCGCCTACCTCCACTTTCTTCAGATGCATCATAGCTTTATCTTGGTATTCATTTTTGATTTGATTTGCTAATAACTTAATGTTGTTTTTTTGGAAGATCGTTCGAACATCTCTTATCTTTTTTTCTTCATCTTTAGGATAACTACTCATCAATAAGTGTAATTGTTTTTTGTCTAGTTCATTTGCTACTTCAATCGTTTTTAAAACAAGGAAAGTTTTCTTATTCTGTAGAATATCTCCACCAACTCTTTTACCAAATTTAGCGGGATCTCCAAAAGTATCTAAAATATCATCTTGCAATTGAAAAGCAATGCCTATATTTCTTCCAAATTCCCCTAAATTAAAAACATCTTCAGCCGTGGCTTTTGCCAAAATTGCGCCCATTTTCAAAGCGCCAACTAATAGTAAAGCCGTTTTATGTTCAACCATCATTAAATATTCAGGAATTGTGACTTCATTACTTGTCTCAAAATCCATATCATATTGTTGTCCGATACAGACTGCTTCTGCTACTTCTGTAAAAATTTTAATAATTTCTGGAATTAGTTCTTTCTCCTCAATCTTCAATAAATAATGATAAGCATAGATCAGCATAACATCTCCTGAAAGAATTCCCGTGTTGGTGTCATATTTATAATGCACGGTTGGCTTCCCCCTTCTCAAAGGCGCCTCATCCATTATATCATCATGCACTAAAGAAAAATTATGAAAAATTTCAACAGCTTGCGCTATTGGAAGTGCCGCCTTTATGTCGGTTTCATAGAGGTTATAAGCCATTAAAACTAGGATCGGGCGCAACCTTTTTCCACCCAATTGCATAATGTAATCAACTGGTTCAAAGAGCTTTGTAGGATTTTTAGTAAAGAGGTTTTCTGCTAGGTAATCTAGGAACGTATCTTTTAACTGGGCAACGGAATACATAAAGTAAATTTATAGTTTAATGCCAAAACTCCTGTCACAAATTTCTTTTTTGACCATTTGGGCATCATATTTGAATATTATTGAGAAATAAGCACTTTTTGTGAGTTTTTTCCATAAAAGTATTTACAAAAGGGGCTACCTATAAAGATACAAATCTAGCAAATGTTTAATAAGTGTAGCTGAAAGTTTTTTTTAATTAAAAAACATTGTAGGAAGTTTCCTAAATAATTGACAATTTAATCGTAGTTCAGGTAATTGGTGACCAAAAAAATAAATCAACTGCCTATTGTCAACTGTTTACTGCTTACTACAATAGTCAACTACTCAAAAATAGCATGAACTCCCCCATTCTCCGATTTAAATCAAAACTCAAAAAAATCAGTCATTGGCCTTCCTATCACTTACACAAAATTTAGGAATGCTAACAATTTAATTTTTCTTCTTATAGAAGAAGCATTAAAGTAAATTTTATAACCAAATCTTACACTTAGAGAAACGGAAGTTTATGAATGGTAAAAAGAAGATACCAATACTCCACCTTGAAGATAATAAGGCGGATGTTACTTTGATGAAAAAACTGTTAGACGATTCCTCCATTAGATATGATTATACAAGTGTCTCCAGTTTAAGGCAAGGCATAGAATTAGCGCATCAACAGCAAGTGTCAGTTGTCCTCCTTGATTTAAATTTATTGGATAGTACTGGTTTTAAAACACTTACAACTTTTTTAGAAAAAGGCCCTTTTGTCCCTGTAATTGTAGTAACAGCCACCAATAATGAAATTATTGGCAATCAATCGGTAAAAGCAGGTGCACAAGATTTTCTAGTAAAAGGTCAGTTTGATGGAAAATTATTAGGTCGTTCTATCAGGTATTCTTTGCAACGACATAGTGCCCAACAAAAATTAGAAATAACGGCTCGTAATTTATCTGTTAGTGAAAAAAGATACATCCAAGCGCAGTCACTAGCACATTTTGGCAATTTTGAAATGGATATTGTCAATAATGAGATGCATTGGACAGAGGAAATTTTCAAGATATTAGGCTTACATCTCAATAGCATCAAACCTACCTTAACTGATTATTTAAATTTTGTTCACTTAGAAGACAAACAAGTCGTTGAAGATTTCTTTGATGAAATAGCTAAAAGTGGTCAACAAGGAAACATTGAACATCGAATTGTACAGGATGACCATACGATTAAGTATGTTGCCTTGAATGCCAAGCTATTTTATGATGAAATTGCAGAGAAAGTACTCTTAGTTGGTGGCATTCAAGATATTACGGAACGTAAAGTATCCGAGCGACTCATCATCGAAAAAAACATCAATACTAAAGCGTCCAAAGTAAAAGAGGAAGCATTGATGAATATGAGTTTTCATATTAGAACGCCCTTAGCATCTGTAGTCAATTTAGTCTATTTATTAGAAAAATCTCGGTTAAATAGTCAACAAAAAGAATTTTTAGATGGTTTAAAAACCTCTGTAGACGACCTATCTATTATGGTGAATAACTTATTAAATTTCTCCATGTTAGTGACAGATCAGGTTAAAATAGAAGAAGAAGAATTTAAAATCAAAGATTTCCTACAGAGCATCAAAAAGATTGTCCAAATTAAAACGGATAATGCCAAGTTAAAACTTGATTTCAACATCGCAAAAGGGTTACCCGCTACTATTTTTAGTGATTCCATTAAGATTACGCAGATTTTATACAACCTAATGGATACTGCTATCAGAAACACCAAAGAAAAAGATAGTTTAACGATTGCGGCTTTTGTCAGCAAAGATAATCAGACAGGTTCTTCTTTTATTTTTAATATCATAGATAACGCCACTTTATTATCGGAAGAAAAACTAACTAAATTTGAAGAGTCTGAGAAATTATTAGAAGTTTACTCAGAAGAATTTGATGATGAAAATCAACAAGAGTTTTTGAGTATCGCTATGGTTTCTAAATTAACCAAAGTACTATCAGGTACTTTTACTATCAATAGTGAAGTGGAACAAGGAACCAGTTACAGAGTAGAAATTCCTGTAAAGGTTGGTCAATCTAGCAAAATTAGTCATGGAGATGCACCTGATGTACCGATTAAGATATTGTTAGTCGAAGATCATTTCTTAAATCAAATTGCTACTAAAAAGGTCTTAACTACTTGGTCGGATTTCGTCAAAGTAGATATTGCCGAAAATGGTTTGATTGGTGCGCAAAAACAAAAAGAAAAAAGCTACGACATCATTCTAATGGACATTCAAATGCCTGTAATGAATGGTATTGATTCCGCTAAAAAGATAAGGAAATTTAGTGAAGTGCCTATTATCGCCTTAACCGCAAATGCGTCCAAACAAGAAGCAGATCGTTGTATTTCGGTAGGTATCAACGATTATTTAGGTAAGCCGTTTAAGCCAACCGATTTATATGCTAAAATTATGAGTATGTTGGTGGGCGTAGAAGCGTAAATCAATTTTCAATTTTCAATTTTCAAACTATATTTTTTGAAAATTGAAAATTGAAAGTTTTACATTGAAAATTTAAAAGCTCCTCACATCGCCAGAACCTGCAATACTAGACTTCACTTTATCAGGATCTCCTTTATATTTCACATCTCCGCTCCCTGCAATACTCACCTGTAAGCTACCAGTTACATTAATTTCACAATCTCCAGAACCTGCAATACTCACTTCGCAATCATCTACTTTAAAGTCAGCTAATTCAACATCGCCAGAACCTGCAATGCTTATTTCTAAATCTTCGCCAGAACCACTTAAGGTAACTTCGCCAGAACCTGCAATGCTTACTTCTAAATCATCCACATTTTTAAAATCTGTTTCCCCTGTAATACTTCCTGCACCCGCAACGGATAATTCATCAATCATTGGCACAGTAATATAAACATCAATTCCATCGTGTCGCTTCAAGTTCGTCCCTTTTTCCAATCGAACTCGCCATTTACCGTTTCTAACCTCTCGGTCAATTAAATCAATGATATTTTGCTGCGCTTTGATTTCTACTTTTTGTTTATTGCCTTGACGCAAATGTACTTCTGCCCCAATAGACACTCCAATCCCCGTGAAATCATCTATATCTAAGGTCTTCGTTACTTTTTTGCCTTCTCCTGATACTCCATTTCCCCATTTATTCCATTGGGCATCCGCCGTAAAAGAAACCATTAAGCTTAAAAACAATACGCTAAAAAATAAGCTGTATTTTTTCATATTTTTTTGATTTTGATTGATGAATACTTGTTTGCCTGCTTTAAAGACAGGATAGTTACTTGAAGGTTGCAGGTATTAGGTATCGGGTGTCAGGTCAGATGTACTCCCGATACCTGACACCCAGTACCTGATACCAATTATTCCTTCACATCCTTCAACATTTCTTCAATTGCCCGTTCTAATTGTTCGTCAATACCTTTATCAACTTTCCCAGGCATATTTTTCACCTTAATCGTCGGTTCAGTTTGATTATTTTCCATCCAATTTCCGTTGATGTCTTTTGCACTTACAGGAACGACGCCCCAAACAGAGCCGTCAGGCAATCTTTCCCAACCTGCAAAACTACAGGTTCCAGGGACAGGCATTCCAACGGTTTTACCAATTTTCAAATCCGTATAACCACAAGCAAAACAATGCCCATCAGAATACATACTTTCATTCAAAATAGCTAAAGTTGGTTTTGTCCAACGAGAAGTTGGCTCTCCGCCGACTACTTTCGCTTCTGTTTCATAGGTAATAAACGGTACGCCCGTGAAAAACATTGCCAAATCTGCTACTAAATCACCGCCCCCATTAAATCGAGTGTCAATCACCATTCCTTTTTTGTCAAAATATTTACCCATCATATCTTGGTAAATACTTCGATAAGGGCCATCTCCCATACCAGGAATATGCACATACCCCAATTGTCCATTACTCTTTTCCGCTACTTCTTTTTCATTCATTTTCACCCAACGCTTATACAATAGCCGATTTTCATTTCTTAAAGAAATCGGTTTTACCCGAACCATTTCTCGTTTTTTGGTAGTAGGGTCAACAATTTCTAATAAAGTAAAATCGCCTGCTTTCCGGTTTAAGTATTTAGCAACATCTTGGTTTTGACTAATCGTTTCTCCATCAATTTTCTCAATAATCATTCCCGCCTTTGCCTTAATCTTCGCTTTGTCTAGTGGACCACCTTTAATAATTTCATCAATTAATATTCCATCTCCCGTATGCTTATAATTCATAAAGATACCTAAAGACGCCGTTGCATCGGCATTGGAAACTTGATTACCTCTATATCTTGCCCCTGCATGAGACACATTTAATTCGCCCAACATTTCTGATAACATCTCTGTTACTTCAAAGGAATTGCCTAAATGAGGAATGTATTTTTCATATTCCGTCTTCATTTGATTCCAGTCAATGCCATGAAAATTAGAATGGTAAAAAATAGCATTCGTTCTAATCCAAACATGATCGAACATCGCTTGTCTTTCTGCCGCTGCATCAAATTCCATTTCGCCTTTGATCTTTACTCCTTCCTTCTTCGCTTTTTCAGGATCAATTTTAGAGATTTTTCCACTACTTAATAAAAAGAGGTTTTTTCGATCTTTATCCCATTCCAATCTACCAAAATTAGCCCCTAATTTCAGCACCATTTTCGTTTCCTTTGTACGCAAATTAGTACTCCATAAATTCATCCCTTTTTCAAATTGAGACAAGTAGTATAATTTTTCTCCATCCTTTGACAATACTGCGTCTCCCAATCGAGAAGAATGAATGGTCAATCGACTGGTTCGGTCTTTCATATTCTCCCAGTCAAAAGTCAAGTCTTTTACTTTATCCTTGTCTTCTTTTTCGTCCTTATCCGCTTCCTTTTCATCAGTAGCCTTCGACTTCTTCTTTCCTTTTTTCTTGCTACTTTTTGCAGCAGCTTCTTTTGCTTTCTTTTCCTTCTCCTTTTTCTCTTTTTCCGCCTTCTCCTTTTCTTCTTTCTCCACTTCCTCTATCGCTTTTTGCAATTTATAATCTTCTTCGTCCAAATTATATTTATCCCATGCTTCTTGCGTAAAGAACATGCTGTAAACATCATTTTCAGAACGACCACTCGTTGCATAAGATTTTAATCCGTTTCTATTACTAAACCAAATCATCTGCTTTCCTTCGTTCACCCATTTTGGGCTAGAATCATAATAACCACTTTCATTTAAATTCACTCTTTTGGAACCGTCCGCAGCCATTAGTAATACTTCCGTATTATTCAAAGACAAACCCCAATCGACCAACAACCACTTACTATCTGGACTCCAAGTAAAATACTTGTCTCCATCTCGCATATGGAAAAGGTCTTTAGGTGTCAATAAAGTCACCTCTTTTTTAGTCGCAATATCCATTATTTTCAACGTCCGTCTACCTTCAATAAAAGCTAGTTTTTTTCCATCAGGTGAGTATTTCGCTAAATAATTATCCGTTTTATTTTCAATGACAGGCGATTCTTTCACCAAGGTAGCTGCATAAAAAAATGGCTCTTCTTTTCTTGTTTTTTCCGTTTTATAAATACTCCATTTTCCATCTCGCTCACTACTATACACAATAGATTTCCCTTCTGGTCCCCAAGTCACAAATCGTTCCTGTTCAGGGGTATTCGTCAATCTTTTAGTAAAGGATTCTCCAACGGACGTTACAAAAACCTCTCCTCTAGCAATGAAAGCAATTTCTTTTCCATTTGGCGAAACCGACATTTCCCGAATCCCACCGTTGATAGAAATAAATTTATCATTATTGTTTTTGTCTTGCGTTCTAATGGTAATCGCCACTTTTTTAGGTTGCTCGCCTTCTTTCATCGTATACAACTCCCCATCAAAACCAAAACTTAGGATACCATTCCCCATACTCAAAAATCGAACAGGGTGCAATTTAAAATCCGTCAATTGTTCCTTTTGCGTTGGATTATCAATCGCCATTTTATGGACATTAAAAGTACCACTCGCCTCACTCAAGTAATAGATACTTTTTTCATCCGCACTTAAAATGGGTTGTCTATCTTCACCCTCGTAGGTCGTTATCATTTTATGCGTATCCGTTGCCACATCATAGCTCCAAATATCTCTAGCAATAGAAGAAGTATGGTGTTTTCGCCATTCATTTTCTCCTCCTTTTTTATCATGATAATACATCTTTTGTCCATCCTTACTGACTTGCACGTATTCAGCAGGAAAGGTAAATACTTGGTTCACTCTTCCGCCTTTTACAGGAACACTATATAATTCCGATTGCGACCGATGTGGATATTGTCGATGCTTCACTTCATCTTGACGCAATGCGCCAAAAAGAACATTGGAATCATCCGCAGAAAAGGTAAAAGGTTGTTCATTATTAGAATGGAAAGTCAATCTATTCGCTGGTCCGCCCATAGCATCCATGACAAATACATCAAAATTGCCGTAACGGTCAGACGCAAACGCTATTTTGCTACCATCTTTACTCCAAATTCCCATATAATCATGGGCATCATGATAGGTCAGTTGTGTGGCATTTCCGCCAGCAGTAGGCACTTTGTAGAGGTCTCCTTTGTAGGTAAAAACGATTTGTGTTCCGTCTGGTGAAATCGTAGCGGAACGAACCCATTGTGGGTTGACTTGTGCCATTAAGCACATAGGTAGAATGAGTAGGGATAATAACAGTCTTAATTTCATTTTTAATTATGGTTAGGTTTAAAATATTTATTTCGAGACACAGTTTTGTCTTATCAATTTTCATGTATATAAAATTCCATTTGTTTTGACCTCAAAAGTTTATCAGCAGAAGAGACCGATATATAATAAAATCCCGGTGTATTAAAAGAAAAACTTCCTTTGTTTTGTCCATTATTATATTTCATATTTCTAACATTTGAGTGCAAATTAACAAAATGAACAATAGAATCATTAGGAGGAATCAGTTTTGTCATTGCAATAGTATCTCCATCCATAGAATCTTCTTCAAATTGATACTTATTTTTAGAATAAAAATTAATACCAAAGGGCGTATTATCGGAGAATAAATTAAGTGGACGAGTTTCAGGAGTTTTATTCGTTACAATTATTTTAAACATCATATCCTTATCTTCTAATTTATAGTTTTTCATAGGAAATACTTCAATATCAAAAAATTCTTTAGTTATTTCTATCTGAAGGGTTCGTTTTTCATGTTCTATGTTACTGATTAAAAGAGAATCTCCTACCTTTTGCAAGTCAATTTTTTCTAATTCAGCTAATCCTTTTTCTTTGAATTTAATTTTTTGACTTTGATTACCTTCATAGAATCTGTATTGTGAAGCGAGCTGTCTTTGAGCATTAACTTTAAGTTCTGAGTTTGGATATTTCAGTATAAAGTTTTGAATTTTATTTACTAATTCTGCTGAATAAATCCAGTCCCCATCTCCGTCAAAATAATTTTGAATAAAATAAAATGCAGCATTATCGGCATATTGGCTATTTGGAAATTTTGATAATAATTCCTTATAATTATCATAGACAATGGAATAGTCATAATAAGTATCTCCAAAGACACCACAATGTACCAAATTTGTTTTCAACTGAGTTTCTTTATATAACCATTCATCTTTAGGTATATCTAATTTTGCAAGACTATCTATTTTTGTGATGATTCTGCTTGAACATTCGATAACCTCTTGATACCAATCTCCATTAAAATTAGGGTATTTCGAAAAGAATTTACTCGAAAAGAATTTAAACATAGTAGTGTTATACAATTCTAAATAATATCTACTTAACTCTAATAAAGCATAGGGTTCAAGTTCCGTAGGCAAAACATTATTTGTTATTGCAGTTTCAACTCCATGAAGTTTAGAAGTATTATTTTGAAAGTATGAAAAATAAGCCCTAGAAGCTTTTTTAAATTGCTCTTCATCTTCAACTGTCTTGATTAAAGTAGAATCTGATTTAATTTGGGAATAGATTTGCCAAAAAGAATCTACCTCTAGTCTATAAAAAGAACTCGTTAAGTCTATAAGTCTTACTTCCTTCTGTTGAAGAACACTATCAACCGTCAATGATTTCTTGGATTCAGTAGCAGAATTTATTTTATCTGATTTACAACTAAAACCAATTAGTAAAAAAAGAACAATTATAAGAAATGGTGCAATCATTTTTTCATTCATCATTCAGTTTTTTAAGCGTCAAAACATCACACCTTAACTACCACCTTCCCAATCGTCTGTCCCGTCTGAAACAGCTTAATCGCCTCCTTCAAGTTCGGGAAATCAAAAACATGTCCTACGTGCGGTTTTCCAATATCCAAGTCTTTTAACTCCTCAATTAACGAGTGCATTAAAGCGGTTCGTTCGTATAAATAAATGAGGTTAAAGCCTAGAATACCTTTGTTAATTTCGCTCATAGATTGTGGGTCAATCATGGGTCGAGTGAGGTGTTCCCATAGCACTTTAAAATAGTTCGGGCGACTACCAGGAGAAGCATATCGAGCAGCCCCATAAAAAATGACTCGACCTTCGGGCGCCATGATGTCATAAGCATTCTTAAAAAAAGAACCACCAATACATTCCATCACGATATTCAATTCTCTACCATCTAATGCTTTGGTTAAGTCTTTTTTAAAGGTCGATTTATTCCGAACAATCACTTCATCATAGCCTTCTTTTTTAACAAAATCTATTTTTTTACTACTACCGACTGTACCAATAGTATAAGCACCATATTTTTTGGCAATTCGATTCGCTAAAATCCCAACCCCTCCTGCGGCACTATGCACTAAAATAGTGTAATTTTCTCGAATTGCTCCTAAGTTTTTCAAGCCATAAAAAGCCGTTAACACTTGCACCAAATAAGCAGCCCCTTCTTCAAAAGTCCAATCATCGGGCAAAGGCATAATATGTCCTTCATCCATATTCAGATGAGAAGTATATCCGCCAAATCGGGTCACGCCCATGATTTTATCGCCTACCTTATAAGTTTTAGTATCAGGTCCAACTTTAATAACTTCGCCTGCATATTCTAAACCAGGAATAAAAGTCCCTTTAGGCGTCGCACTATACAAGCCAAACATGGCAAAAATGTCGGCAAAATTGAGTCCGATCGCTTTAACAGCAATCGTTACTTCGTCACCGACAGGATCGGGCAATTCGGAAGTAACTAATTTTAAATTGGCGATACTGCCTGCTTTGAGTTGGTATGATTGTCTTTGCATGAAAAAGTTAGTTCACGGTTTACGGCAAGCGATTAATAATCTGCTCATCTGCCTTTAGTTTCTTAGAATAAATGATAACTTAAGTTGCGGACAATGAAGAGTAGATATTAGAGAGCAGAGAAAAGAGGCTAAAACTACCTGCAAAACATAAATTCTTAGAAAATTCACCTAAAATTTGGTGATTTGATAAGTTTATCTCGCTTCTCTACTCTCTGTTCTCTATTCTCCGCAACTTGGATTAAATGATAAGTATCTTCACCATCTAAATCCATTATCCTTTAATTATCCGTTGTCGAAAAATTTATACAACGGATAATTAAAGGACAACAGATTTAAAATTATTTCACAAAACGCTTGAACCTACGAGTTTATATAGGGTTTTCATATAAAAATGATTTTACTGAAAATCATGTTGAAAACATGAATGATATTGGGTCGAAGATGCAATCTTCGACCATCGACAACGAATTTTAGTTAGACTCTGAAGCCGATATTCGAAGATTGTATCCATAGCCGTCAGGCTAAAGAATTTTCGCTTAAAATGGTTTGGGAAATACCGTCTCTACGAGACTCGAAAATTATAGAAAGTCGTCATTTTTAGCTTTTTACCGATATGCCGTACCTAAAGGCACTAAAATTTTGAAAATCCTAGTCTCATAGAGACGGCATATCGGTAAAAATACGATGACCAGATATTATTTTTAATCTTCATAGTCTCGTAGAGACGGCATTTTTTGCTTAACCTGACGGCTATGGATTCTATCTTCGAATCGATATTTTTCAAGTCTTTGGCTTAATTTTTAGCTGCGAAAGTTTTTATAAGAAAACCCTTCGAGTTTATAAAAAAGAGTGTTCCTTCTTTTTAAAATATCGTAAATTAGCATCAAATATACTGAATCTTTTATACTACACAATTAAAATAATTATGTCCTATTTCACCCAAGACTATTTAAATTTCCTTACCGAGCTAGACAGCAATAATAATCGAGACTGGTTCAACGATCATAAAAAGCGTTTTAAAGAAAATGTAGAAGCGCCTTTCAAAGCATTTTTGCAAGACCTAATTGATACAGCAAGTGCGGCAGATACTAGAATTTCTATTACGCCTAAAGAAGCGCTATTTCGTATTTATAAAGACACTCGTTTTTCCAAAGATAAAACGCCTTATAAAACACATATGGCAGCCATTGTCGGAGAAGGCGGACGAAAAGGCATGAAACCGAATGGTATTTATATCCAATCAGGTTTTGATAGTTTTGGTATTTTTGCAGGTGCTTTTCGACCGCAGCCAAAAGAAGTAAAGTTGATCCGAGAAGCTATTGTTTCAGACATGGATGGTTTTAAAGCAATAATAGCTGATAAAAATTTCCAAGCCAAATTTGGAGAAGTGAAAGGGGAAAGTCATAAACGAATTCCGAAAGAATTTGCCGCTGAGTATGAACAACAACCCCTTCTTATCAAAAAATCGTTTTATGTTAATCATGTTTTTACTGCGGACACTATTTTACAAGAGAACATCATCGATATTTGTATGGAGCATTTTATGGCGGTGCAGGATTTTGGGGAGTTTTTGTATGAGGCTTATCAGCAATCATAATAGCTAATCGGCTAATGAGTTCTGTATGTCTTTTGAGCTAATGATTCAAGAATTAAGTGTTAAAAATTTTACACTATTCTACAAAAATCAGTCCGTCTAAAACAAAGCAGTTGTGGGAAACAACCGCCTTGTGCTACTCAGCATAAGGCGGTAATTTCCCATTGCCGCCTTATTTTAAATACAAAATCTAAAAGGTACAGTGGTATATAAATATTCCCCCTTTTCTTCTTAATTTTCAAAAAACAACATGAAAAAAATAGGCATCATCGGCGGCGTCACCTGGGTTTCTACTCAAGAATACTATAAGCAAATAAATCAGGCCGTCAACCAAAAACTAGGTGGTTTTCATTCCGCTAACATGTTGATTAATTCCGTTGATATGGGAGAAATTTATCCTTTTTTACCAATTGGAGATTGGGATGGATTAGCCGATTATATCACCATCAAAGCATTGGAATTAAAAAAAGCGGGTGCGGAGTTTTTTGCCATTGGTTCCAATACAATATCTAAGGTCGGACATCAAGTTTCCAAAAATACAGGTTTACCTTATGTAGACATTTACGAAGCTACGGCACAAGCCATTGCTAAAAAACAACTGCAAAAAGTAGCATTATTAGGGGTTGCTTTTACGATGAAAGATGATGTTTATGCCAAGGCTTTAGCAAAATTTGGTATCGAAACCATTATCCCCAACAACGAAGAAATGACCGAAACACATGAGATTATCATGACCGAATTAGCCAAGGCTATTTTTACATCAAAAAGTAAAGCAACTTATCTTAAAGTCATCCATAGAATGCAAAAAGAAGACACAGTAGAAGGGGCTATTTTAGGTTGTACAGAAATTCCTTTACTCATCAAACAAGCAGATACCAATTTACCTGTTTTTGATACGACCGCTATTCATGTAAAAGCTATTTTAGAGCATGCTTTTAGTTGAAATTCCAAACAATATTTGCAAACCTTTCCTAACAAAACAACGTTTCAAAATATAATTTTACAGTTAGTGTAATTTTTACAGCATCTAATCATAAATCCCTGTAATTTTGCATTAATTAATCACCCTTGGGCACCGTTCCGATGAATCGTGTTCTATAAACTGTTAAAAAATGGGACAAGAAGCTTATGATAAGTTGTGGAAGTTAATTGGTCTGCGTTATAAATCGCATCCTTGGCATGGTATCGAAATAGGTAGCAGAACACCAAGAGTCGTTACTTCTTTCATTGAAGTAATTCCTTCTGATACAGTAAAATATGAAGTTGATAAAAAGACCGGTTATTTAAAAATTGACCGTCCGCAAAAATTTTCTAATATCGTTCCTGCCCTTTATGGTTTTATTCCACAGACGTACTGCAAAGATCAAGTTGCCGCCTACTGTATGGAACAAACAGGTAAAACAGATATTGTTGGAGATGATGACCCGCTAGATATTTGTGTATTGACCGAACGAGAGGTAACGCATGGAAATATCATCGTAAAAGCTAAACCAATTGGTGGTTTTAGAATGCTCGATGGTGGAGAAGCAGATGATAAAATCATCGCCGTTTTAGAAAATGATGAAGTTTATGGTAAATGGGATGATGTATCAGAATTACCCCCTTCTATCATTAATCGTTTGCAACATTATTTTTTGACCTATAAACAATTGCCAGGCGACAAACCAAAGTGTGAAATTACGCATACTTATGGTCGAGCAGAAGCACAAGAAGTCATCCGAAGAAGTCAAATAGATTATAATAAAGCTTACGGAAATTTAGAGGAAGTGATGTCTATGACGTTGATGGAAGCTTTTAACTTTGGACAACGACAGCAAGAGATTTTGAAGGATTTGTAAGCTTAAAGTAGCTCGGACATGCTTGTCGGAGTATGCCACGTTATGTGACTCCCACAAGAATGTCCGAGCTACTTTTATACGTTAAAAATCTCCATCTGACTCGTCAATCGCTGCACCAACAAATTAGTCGTCCGCTTAGTCAGCTCTCTTTCATCCGCAATAAATCGTTCCCATTCTTCAAGCGTAAAATGTCCTGTAATCACGCCCACCAAGAGGTTCTTAAATTTTAAATCCTTTCGAATACTGTCTTCAATGTATTGCACTCTTTTTGCGGCATCCAATTTATGAAAAACGCCTTTTCTTTTGATAATATAATTTTTAAAAATAGCATCCAATAAATCATTTTGCAACTTTAGAATCGGTCGCAAAGTTCTATTTTGGAATAATTCGGCAGGATTAATCGCATTTTTGTCGATGATGGTAGGAATGAGTGGACGAAGGGTTATTAGTTGGGTATCTCTCATTTTAGGAATTTAGTTATTTGTTGCGGGTTGCGAGTTGCGGGTTAAAAAACTGCACAGGTTTATTATTTGAACGATACTTAAAATTGGTTTTTTTACTCCAATATTAAGCAAAAACACTACAATCAACTCGTAACCCGCATCTCGCATCTCGTTTTCAACAAACATCAGGCTTTTTAGTTGCCAATTCCGTAAAAGTATCTGATTTATCTTCATCTTCCCTATCTACACAAGGAAAATCTTTTTCAATTAGGATGTGAAGCAATTCTCCATCATCTATTGCATCATAAAATTCAATACCTACTTCATTAGAATGCATCCAGTTTTCTGCAATTGCTATAGGAATATGAATAGTTATTAAACTATTTTCAAAAGTAGCACAACCCTTTTCGTGTTGAGCATCAATAACTATCCCGTAAGCCAACTGAGTACCTCCTCCAAATGATACCGTTTCAGTAAGTACTCCAACACTATCTAATTTTAGCAATTCCGATTTTTTAATTCTAATTCGGATGCTATTGTGCACACATCTTAGTTTCATATTTTTGAGTTGCGGGTTGCGAGTTGCGAGTTGCGAGTTAGTCAAGTAACTTGATTTACTATTTGAATTAAAAACTAATCTTTTAGAAATCTATTCAAATAGTAAATAATTCTACAAGTATAACTCGCATCCCGTAACTCGCAACTCGATCATTTTTTAAAATTTTCTAACATCTCCATCATTTTCTGATGCAGTTTTTGCATGCCTTGCAGCGGTCGAACCATTACTTTAAATTCAGTAATTTGGTTGTCGTCATTATACGTGACAATATCTACACCGTTAATGGTCACGCCATCAATGACCGTTGTAAACTCTAGCATAATTTGCTGATTACTGGTAATTTCTTTGGTATAGTTAAAGTCTCCAGCCCCCAATACTTTTTCGGCAGCCATGAGGTAAATCTTGGTGATTTTTTTCCCTCTCTGTGGCGTGTGGACTACTGGCGAATGAAAAACGACTTCCTCTGCCAATAATTCATCTAAAATATTAAAATCATGCTTGTCCATGTATTCGTACCAACGAGTTAACACATACGGTTTTTCGTTTGTCATTACTTTGCAATTTTCAATTTATAATTTTCAATTTTCAAAGGTCACCTAGTTGAGGGCGCATCACTATTTCCTCAATCGTCGAACTAGGTCCTAAATTATACGCAGCCCAAATCGAATGGGCTACATCTTCAGGTGGCATAATTCGTCCTGCTGGTAATTCCACACCTACCCAAGAATTGGTTAAAGTTGCGCCTGGAATAACCGAGGTTACTTTGATATTTTTATCCATTAATTCGTGTCGAAGCACTTTAGAAAATCCTAATAAGGCAAACTTAGAAATCACATAGCTACTACAATTAGGATAAACTTTTTGGCTGGCGACGCTACAGATATTAAAGATATGCCCTTTTTTCTGATTTATTAAAGTAGGTAATAATTTTCTAGTTAAATAATACGAACCATAAACATTTGTCGCCATCATATTTTCTAAAAAACCGTCGGGTTCTTCTAATAACGTACCTTGTAAAAAAGCAGCGGCATTATTCACCAAAATATCGACACCTCCCCATTTATCCAATATTTTTTTAGCAAATTTTTCAACTTGCTTTTTGGATTGCATATCCACTTTTTCCGCCACTATTTCATTCAAAGGATTCAATTTTAATAATTCCTTTTTAGTAGCTTTTAAATCGGCAGTTGTTCGAGCACAAATCGCTATGTCGAAATCTTCTTTAGCAAATTTTTCAGCAATTGCTCTGCCAATTCCTTTTGTGCCGCCTGTAATTACTATAAGCATAGGATGTATATATTTAGAGTAGAGATGAGAGAGGCGAGAATAGAGATAGCCTAGTGCTAAATTGCCTAATTTTTCGTCGTTATTAGGATAAAATCTGTATTCTCTCTCCACCCTACTGAATAGTTACTCAGAATAGGGCGCAGCGACAAAAGGCTAAAATTGAATCAAAGGACTGTCTGATTATAGCTGTGATTATCTCTATTCTCTACTCTCCTTAAATAGTTAAACTAAAAACTACAAAGAACGTGCTTTTCTAGGTAAAAAAGGATAGCAGGAGAATGCTTATATTTGCCCCTTTGCAAAAATTAAGGGTAGCGTTATCTCTATTCTCACTTCTCTACTCTCTAATCTAAAAAATATGAAGTACTCAACACTCGGAAAAACAAATTTAAAAGTAAGTAAAATATGCCTCGGTACCATGACTTGGGGCGAACAAAATACCGAAGCAGAAGGGCACGAACAAATGTCTTATGCTTTAGACCAAGGCGTTAATTTTTGGGATACGGCGGAGTTATATTCTGTACCTGGCAAAGCAGAAACTTATGGATCAACAGAGAAAATTATTGGCACTTGGTTCAAAAAAAACGGCAATAGAGATAAAGTAGTATTGGCTACGAAAATCGGTGGGGCTTCCCCAAATTTAACTTGGATTAGAGGGGCAGAAGACTTTAGTCGAAGAGCCATTTTTCAAGCCATTGAAAAAAGTTTAACTCGATTACAAACAGATTATGTCGATTTGTACCAATTACATTGGCCAACAAGAAAGACCAATTTCTTTGGGGTTAAAGAATATAGACATTCTAAAAGCGACCAATGGCAAGATAATTTCTTGGAATTATTAGGCGCTATGCAAGATTTAGTAAAACAAGGTAAAATCAGGTATTTTGGTATCTCTAATGAAACACCTTGGGGTTTTCATAACTTCTTAAAACTATCCGAACAACATAATTTACCGAGAATTGCTAGTGTACAAAATCCATATAGTTTATTAAATAGAACTTATGAAATAGGCATGGCAGAAATGTCTATTCGAGAAAAGGCAGGTTTATTAGCTTATTCTCCTTTAGGTTTTGGGGTACTTTCTGGTAAATACATCAAAGGAACAGCTAGACCTAAAGCAAGATTAAATGTATTCGGTAAAAATTACAGCCGATATAGTGGACCACAAGCAACAGAAGCCACTAAAAGGTATTTAGCCATCGCAGAAAAACATGGTTTGTCTTTGACACAAATGGCATTAGCATTTATCAATCAACAACCATTCTTAACCGCCAATATCATCGGTGCGACAACAATGGAGCAATTGAAAGAAAATATTGAAAGTATTAATGTCGAGTTATCAGCTGAAGTTTTGAAAGAAATTGGCGGGGTGCATAGTGAGATTTCTAATCCTGCGCCGTAAATAGAAGTCAGATCGAAAATTAAAATTTTCTGTCAGAAGTCAGACCGTTATCTTCGATAACTGTCAGAGGTCAGATAGATTCTATATGAATCTGACTTCTGACAATCCATGCAATGGATGGTCTGACTTCTGACTTCTCATTTCTATTTAAACTCATTCTGCACCATAATCAGCTCGCCCATAATACTCAAAGCAATCTCTTTAGGTGTTTTCGCCTTAATTGAAATCCCAACTGGCGAATGAATTCTGCCAATTTCCGCTTCAGAAAAGCCAGCCGCTTCCAATCTAGCTACTCTTTTAGCTTGTGTCTTTCGACTACCCAAAGCACCAATATAACCTACCTCCGATTTCAATAAAATATGCAAAGCATTATCATCAATTTTAGGGTCATGCGATAAAACAACAGCATAAGTATAAGCATCTAAAGTATAATCAGGCAGGACTTCTGTTGGATATTTTTCAAAAATATGATCAGGTGCTGTTGCAAATTGCGTTTTGTTCGTAAAAATACCTCTCGGGTCAATGACAACTGTTTCAAAACCATACATTTTGCCTAAAGTCACTAGATCAACGGTGATATGTGCGGCTCCGATAATTAATAATTGGCTACGACGGGGAAAAACTTGAGCAAAATATTGAACGCCTTCGTTTTCAACAATTTGATTTTTTCGCTCTTGATACACTCGAATCCCTTCTGCTATTAGAAAAGCGGGTAGTTGTTGCCCTAAGGCAGAACGATCAGGCATAATTAGTAAATGCTGGCTTTCGCCCGCTTGTAAGCGCGTCATTAAGACACAAGGTTCATTATTATTGAGATTGGCTTGCAATCTTTTCCACACCGCTTGTTCTGCGGGTCGTTCATCAAAGGCTAGGAATTTTTCCGCATATACCTGGAGTTTTCCACCACAACTTAAACCTACTTCCCAAGCTTCTTCATCTGTTACGCCAAAATCTAGTTGTCGACCTTCATCTGTAGCAATCAAAGGCAAAGCAGCTTTAACAACTGCGCCTTCTACACAACCTCCACTAACTGAACCTGACATTTCCATCTCTTCAGAAATTAATAAAGTAGAGCCAACTGGACGAGGAGAAGATCCCCAAGTTTTTATCACCGTAGCAATGGCAAAGGGCTTATTTTCGGTCGTCCAATCATTGATTGTCGCTAATAATTCTTTCATTTGAGAACTTTTTTAAAAATTATCCTATTTTTAAGCAAAAATAGACAATGATTCTATAATCATCTAAATTAGCAAATTGTTCATGGCAAAAATAAGGTTTACTGCGGCACTAAAAAGATTTTTTCCAAATTTGGAAGAATTAGAAATCGACGGCAATACAGTAGCAGAAGTTATCCAAGCAACGGAAATCAAATATCCCGGTATTAGTGGCTATTTATTAGATGAAAGAGGCGCTGTTCGACAACATATGAATATTTTTGTACGAGGAGAATTGATTGAAGACAGAGAGACTTTACAGGATGCTTTAGCAGAAAATGATGAAATAGTTATTTTTCAAGCATTATCTGGAGGGTGATTTTCAGTTTTTAAAATTGGTCATACTTGCCGACCTCCAAGCTAGGTTGTTCAGAATATGGAATAAAGTTCCTTTGTTTTTTGAGTGAATGGCAAAATCATAAATCTTAAATCATACATCACAAATCATAAGTCCATCTAGTTTTTACGTGACAGATTTATGATGTAAGATTTAAGATTTATGATTTATGATTTGTCAACCCCAATCCAACATTATTATCTGTTCAAAAAACATAGGGAGAAAACAGTTCAATACCTCCATTATTCTAAACAACCTGCCTTAGTCCAAACAAGTAACTTATCATTTCATTGTTACTTATTTCCATATCTTTTCTTCTTCTATGCCACAAAAACTACTCGTTGGAACAACTAAAGGCTTGGTTGTTTTTGAAAAATTAAATCAGCAATGGCAAATTCAGCAAACACATTTCCTAGGAATGCCTGTGTCCATTATTTATATCAATGAATTAACCAATACTTGGTGGGCAGGCATTGCGCATCATCATTGGGGGCAAAAATTACATTACTCTACCGATGAAGGTCAAACTTGGTTAGCAGTTGCTCCACCTTTTTATCCATTAACTGCAAAAATGGCATCTGGCAAATCAGCCACATTAAAAAAAATATGGAGTATACAACATGGCGGCAAAGTTTATCCAAATCGACTTTGGGTAGGTACAGAACCAGGGGCTTTATTCCTTAGTGAAGACAATGGGCAGCATTTTGAATTAGTGGACACATTATGGAATCATCCGAGTCGTATGAATCAATTACAATGGTTTGGAACAGGACGGAGTGAGCCTTTTATACATTCTATTGTCGTCAATCCAACGAATAATGACCAAGTATATATAGCAGTAAGTTGTGCAGGAATTTTTGAAACAACCGATAGTGGAAAGCATTGGTTGCCAAGAAACAAAGGATTAATTGCCGCTTATCTACCCAATCCCAATGCAGAAATTGGGCATGATCCACATCGTTTATTTGCTTGCGAAAGTAACCCGAAGGTTCTCTGGCAACAAAATCATTGTGGTATTTTTAGAAGTATAGATGGTGCTAAAACGTGGAAAGACGTTAGCGATAAAAATGGCATCGCCAATTATGGTTTTGCTTTGGCTATTGATCATCAAGACGATCAAAAAGCATGGGTCATTCCTGCCGTTAGTGATGAATTAAGAATTGCACCGAATCAAGCATTAAGTGTTTGTCGAACTATAAATGGTGGGAAAACTTGGCAAACCTTGACTAGTGGGTTACCTCAAGAAAATTGCTTTGATATTGTTTTTAGGCATGCTTTGGCCATCCACAAAAACACCCTAGCTTTTGGTACTACTACAGGTAATTTATATTTATCAGAAAATAATGGGGACGACTGGATTTGTTTAAGTCATCATTTAGCAAGAATTGATTGTTTAAGTATAACGTAAACAATTTAATCGTTCCCCACATGTTTGTAAAGCTCTTTTAATACCCCAACTTAATTCAATAATGTCTATTTAAGCTTATATTTTAGTTGGTAAACTTAGATCTAGTTAGAACAACTCTCAGCAGGAGCAGTAGGAAATGTTAGTTTAGCAAAGGTTTCCATCTTTCGTATATCTTCTACTTTTTCACTTTCCCAAACATAACTTGGGCTACCATCATCAATTTGATGTAAACCAAAAACGTATGCAAATTCTTGCTCAATAAGTTGTTGCTTATCTTTAATTAAACTAACAGTTATAGAATCAATAGCCTCTTTATCCATACCAAGTTCCTGTGCTATTTTTTTCCATGTACTCTCAGCATCTTCATTCCTTCTTAATAGATAGTCATAAAAATAATTAGCATAACGATCTCTGATAATCATTTGCACAAGGTTCTCTTTTGTTTCTTCAGCTCCATGCAAAGTTGTAAAACCTGTACTATCTCCTTCTGATGGATAAAATATATATCGAATGTCCAATTTAGGTCTTGTATCAATTGGTAAATCATCTAAATAATTAATCAATCCACCAACCGCTCTTTGCCCAAAAGGACATAAACTCATCACAAATAATTCAAGTGTATTTTCTCTTTTTTCCAAAGAAGAAAACATTTGAAATTGAGCCTTATTATTAAGAACCCCCTTACCTATAATTGCTTTCCCTTCCATATTGACAATTTTATCTAAAATAGGTCCAATAATCTGATACTTTTTACCCTTTTCCTGTAGATACCAGTCTTTTCCAACTTGGAGAACGAGTCCATTTAGTTGAACAAAATTAGTTGCTGGATTTTTTTGAGCAAAACTTACTTTGTCTTGTAAATTTTTTAAAGTTTCCATAGCTGCCTTGCTATTTTCATTGTATCCACCTTCACTAATACTATTTGTCCATTCTATTGCTCTTTCTTGCAGCAAACCTGTTAAAATTTTCATTTGTTTTTTATTATCGATCTCAATATCCCAGATTATTTGATTGCCTTGATTAGACATTTCTACAGTATAGTCAATTTGTCCACCATATTTCGTTAATCCAGCAATAAAAGTAGCATTGAGAATAGCATATTCGTTATAGTTTAAATTTAAATTATGCTTAAAATAAACTGAATCAAGTTGATTTTCTTCGTTGGTATTCGTTTTTTGAGCGCTTATACCTATTATAAGTATGCCTATCAATAAGAAGAAAATGCCAAGTTTGCGATTTTTTTCAGTACTAAATAGCTTCATTGTTAAATTTTATTTTTATGATATTTTAAATAATTGCACCAAATGTGCCAATCAATTTATATTATTGATAATTAAGCAACTGCCTCAATAGGCCATTGAAACAGCCGCTTATAAATTTAAAAATTCAATAATCCTTTTAAGGAATCCTCTAAAAATAATTTTACACTTTAGGCTGCTTCTTTTGCGCCTATTTTTAGCTTTGAAAATAGTATAACTCCCATTTTCAAAACCAAAACTAGGCACAAAATAAGCTACCCTAAAATGTAACCTCATTTATACAGCGTTCTTAAGTTTTTTCAGGTTTCGCTATATGCTCTTAAAAACATTATAAATATAGCTAGCTGCAGATTGGTATCCATCTGTCAATACTTTACCAATCTGTTTATCAACTTTAGGGACTCGTATAAAACAAAATCCAGTATATGTAATATCTGATGAATAGCTCATTGTACAAATAGTCCCATCCCATTCTAAAGATTTCATTAAATCTGGAGATAAACTACTAGATTTAACCGCAGCATTATGGAAAGTTACATCAGGACTAAGACCTTTCCATCTTTCATCCCAAACCCTAGGAGCGGGGTATCTAGCCTGAACAGAAGGGACATAAAATTCAAACATTGGGTGCAACATTGTGGGAATACTGACACCACTAAAACCTGTCGAATGCATGGGTTGAGTCATATCAGAAAGATAGTGTAGGGCTAATCCCAACTGATAGCAACCGTCATCAGAATTAATATTATTTATCCGATTAATTCTGGCATTTGCGGATTCTCTAGCATTTGGCTGAAAAGTACCATCTACATTCGCAGTTACATCCACCCCAGCTAGAAAATAAGTTTTAACAGAACTAGGCTTTCCCCACGCATCTTTGCCCGCACCATTATAAAAATGGCTACCTCTCCTACTACTTGTAGGAACGTCCTTTAATTCATCCCCATCTCCGTCCCAAAGTCCTTGTTCCCATTTTGTTCTACAACTAGCAGTATTCATCCTCTTAACGGCTTTTTTAGCAATTGGATCTGTAGATTTTTTTAATAAATCTAATCCCCTATTAATAACCCATAAGTGCGTATTTCCACTTAATTTGATCGTATGTCTACAAGTACTAACGGCTGTTCTTTCTGAACCATCAGGACATTTTTTATAACATAAACCACCATAATATTCTCTATTACTAGGGCAGATCTGTTTTTTAAAACACCTAGGGCCTTCTTTTTTTTCGTTAGGTTTACAGGTCATAGAACCAATCCCCTTCGTAGAAACACCTCTAAAGCAAGTTTCTCCCATATTGGTATAACCAGAAGGACAATTTTTATAACATCTACCCCCTGTTCTAAAATATCCACTTGGACAAGACATACTGCTCATCCCTTTGGAACTAGCTCCCCTTGCACAAAAACATCCCATGTCTGTATAGCCACTCCTACAATTTGAAGAGAAACATCCGTCAGAATGAGTACTAGCTCCTCTAAAACAACTAGCCCCCATATTGGTATAGCCAGATGGACAATTAGCAACTCTTGAAGGCGCACTAATACTATGCGCCCCCCTACCACAAGTTAAGCCATTATTAGTGTAACCTGAAGGGCAGTCCGCTACTCTACTCCAAGGTATTTTAGAATTAGCATACTTTGGTTGAGTATCTAAAATATGTTTAGCATCAACACCTCCTGTACACTCCTTATGAGTACAAGAAGATTTTCCAGCATCCCAATCGGGTTGTTCTAAAAAAGCTTTATCTAAAAGTTTCGACAATACATTAGCACCTTCTTCTTTCTTTAAATATTGGCTCTGTAAGTTTCCTCCCATAGTTAATAAATTGGTAGCTATCATACCAGAAACATGGGGAGTATGATGATGCTCCTTACTTTGCCCTAAGAGCAAAGAAGAGCTAAAAAGAAATAGCAGACAGCTCTTGATAAACCTAATCTTGTTCATAAATAAAATCTTTAATTGGGGTTACTTTGCAAAATTGCAATTAAATAGATTTAAAATTTTAAACACTATTATATAACAACAAATATAGTAGGGATAACAAAGAGGCATCTGGACAATTCTATCAAAAATCTGGATTTTTTGAACAATTTCTGGACTAAATCATACTGGAATTAGCATTTTCTCCTCTTTTAATATTCTTTTTAAGAGTAATTTAAAAGATAGACCGTAGTACATTGCAACAAAAATAAGTTGACCTTTTAACGTGTCTCCCAAGCGCAGCTATGCTGCTACTAAAATAGTATTAAGGGAGCACAAAATTTTGTTACACAACAGTAGTAAACTTATTAAAATAATAGTGCTATTTTAGTAGTTTTATAAAATAATAAAAAGGAATTCAGGAATGGAAGAACAGGAAGAAATATAAATTTAAAAGCTATTTATTAAGAAACTATGAGAAAAGAAACAACACTTTACCTTCCAAAAAACGGCAAAGAAAAATGGACAAAAATAATGGAAGGCATTAGTTCGGATTATGTTGAAAACGTCTTAACAGGACAACCAATTGTCATGGCGACCGCTGCTTTCGATGATGGTTTTTGGGTAACTGGGGGCGTTTACAAATCCGAGACACCTGAGGAATACAACATCAAATTCATGAATGTTTATACCCCAGATGGGGTTCAAATCCCTTTTTTAATTGATCCCTCTGATCATGAAGATTTTAGAGATATAGAATTTATTTTTTATCTTAATGACGATGAAGTAGGAGACGAATATGTGGTAAAAATAAAGGAAAGAAAAGAAGAATGGGTCTTTAAAGGTGTTTGGTTAGCTTAGCATTATTACTGGATGGCGGGAAGCCATCCAGTAATTTCAATAGTAATTAATATCTTAAATTTATTGGATAACGGGAAGCCTGACTACCTGACAGGCAGGTTATCCAGTAAAATTAGTCGTCTGTTAAATCAAAATCATTTAAAAAGCCAGTATGAAAATTACCTGCTTTAAAATTCTCGTCTTTCATCAATCGCTGATGAAACGGAACGGTCGTTTTTACGCCTTCTATAATAAATTCATCTAAAGCCCTCGACATTTTCTTAATACACTCTTCTCTCGTCTGCGCTTTACAGATCAACTTGGCAATCATTGAATCGTAGTAAGGAGGAATAGAATAGCCTGCATATACATGCGTATCTACTCGAACTCCATGTCCTTTAGAACTATGAAAAGAAGTAATTTTTCCAGGGCTAGGTCTAAAGTTATTGAAGGGATCTTCAGCATTGATCCGACATTCAATGGCGTGCATGGTCGGATAATAATTTTCACCCGTTAATTCTTCCCCAGCAGCTACTTTAATTTGTTCCTTAATTAAATCATGGTCGATTACTTCTTCCGTTACAGGATGTTCTACCTGAATACGGGTATTCATTTCCATGAAATAATAGTTCCGATATTTATCTACTAGAAACTCTACCGTTCCTACTCCTTCATAATTGATAAACTTAGCTGCTTTGACAGCAGACTCCCCCATTTTCTCTCTTAATTCATCCGTCATAAAAGGAGAAGGACATTCTTCCACTAATTTTTGGTGTCGTCTTTGGATAGAACAATCTCTTTCTGAAAGGTGTGCAACATTTCCGTGCTGGTCTCCAATAATTTGGAACTCTATATGCCTAGGTTCTTCGATAAATTTCTCCAGATACATACCTGCGTTGCCAAAAGACGACTGCGCTTCATTCGTCGCCATATTCCAGGCGCCTTCAAAGTCTTCTGGTTTCCATACTTCTCTCATTCCTTTTCCACCACCACCAGCAGTAGCCTTTAAGATAATAGGATACCCTACTTCTTCTGCTAGCTTCAATCCGTGTTCTATATCTTTTAACAAGCCACCAGAACCAGGCACAACAGGTACCCCTGCTTTAATCATGGTTTCTTTAGCGGTAATTTTATCTCCCATTTGCCGAATCATGGCAGGATCTGGGCCAATAAATTTAATACCGTATTCTGAACAAACTTCGGCAAAATCAGCATTTTCTGATAAAAATCCATATCCAGGATGTATAGCATCCGCATTGGTTATTTCTACCGCAGCCATAATTTTAGATACACTTAAATAAGAATCTTTAGAGGCAGGAGGCCCGATACAAACGGCTTCGTCTGCAAATCGTACGTGCAAGCTTTCCCGATCAGCTGTAGAATAAACAGCTACCGTCTTTATCCCCATTTCTTTACAAGTTCGAATAATACGAAGGGCAATTTCTCCTCTATTAGCTATGAGAATTTTTTTGAACATAAATTTTGGTTTGTTTAAAGTTTGCTGTTAATTAATGCTAGCACCTAATGATTGAATAATCAATAGGTCCATCATTAAGCATTCATTTCATCCCTAATTAATTAGCCATTAGGGTCAACTAAAAACAAAGGTTGATCATATTCTACAGGAGAAGAATCTTCCAATAGTACCTTCACTACTTTTCCGCTTATTTCAGATTCAATCTCATTGAATAACTTCATTGCCTCCACAATACAAACAACGCTGCCAACTTCAATTACATCTCCTACTTTAACATAAGCTGGTTTTTCTGGAGAGGAAGAACGGTAAAAAGTACCAACAATTGGAGATTTTACCTCTAGGTAGTTATTCGTTTCTTCTTTTGCTGGCGCTGCAGCTGGAGGAGTACTCACAGGAGCAGGGGCTGCTACTTCAGGAGCAGGAGGTGCAGGATAAGCAGATGGCATAGCTGTCGGCACCGAAATTACCTGTTGTGTAGCAGGAGTTGCTTTCATTTTATGATATTCGTCAGTGCGAATAGTCATTTCAAATTCACCATCTTTCAATTTAAATTCTGAAAGATTGGTTTTATTAATCAGTTTAATGAGGTCTTGTATTTCTTTAAAATTCATCTTTTTTGTTATTGATGTAGGTAACGGGTGTTAGTATCTAAATTTAAAAAACTGCAATATAAGAATTGAGGTTGGATATTTATAAAAAAGTTAATCCTTTCATTTTATATAATCGCCTAATTAAATAGCAAGTCTACTATTTCAGCACCTCTCCTTGTTACATAAACAATTATTAGGATTTTACGCGCTCAATATAAGAACCAGTTTTAGTATCTACTTTTATTATATCACCTTCATTGATAAATAATGGAACTCTTACTTCTGCCCCTGTTTCCGTAGTGGCAGGCTTATTAGCATTCGTAGCCGTGTTACCTTGCACCCCAGGTTCGGTATAGGTAATCTTTAAATTAATATATTGAGGCAAATCAATAGTCAATGGAGTTTCTCTAGCAGCATCAAATAAAATTTCAATTTCAGCTCCTTCCTTAATAAATTTTGGTTGCTCAATCATCTTTTCCTCTAATGCTACTTGTTCGTACGTCTCATTGTCCATAAAATGAAAAGCATAATCATCCTTGTACAAAAACTGAAACTTTCTACGCTCTACTCTCACTACAGAAATCTTATGTCCAGCAGGAAAAGTATGATCTACCATTTTCCCAGTAGCAAAACTCTTCAATTTCGTCCGTACAAAAGCATTCCCTTTTCCTGGTTTAACGTGTTGAAAAGAGACGATAGAATAAACATCTTTATTAAAATCAATACACAAACCGTTTTTAATATCCGAAGTATTCGCCATAATTAGTTAGGTCAATTTTAAAAATGAGTAATTTCCCTAAAAAAGGGACACAAACGCTATTTATTTATCTACTAGTTAGTAGCCCAATAAATAGTGTTGCGATAAAAAATTATTGGTAACAAAATATTAATAAATTGATAATCAAATAGTTATTAACAAAACCATTTATTTAAAAATCAAATAGATTGAATACCTTGTGCCAAATCGCTTGCAAAGATATTAAAATCCGTATAAAACACCAGCCGTAATGGTCGATTGGTCAATCCCACCCACCGTTACTTTAAATTCTCCAAAATAATTCAGGCTAGTCAAAGTAGCTATTTGAACCCCTACCCCTAAATTTAGCCCCACCTTTAAGCCCGCCTCTCTAGTTCTCACACCAGTAGTCGTCCCTTCTATTTTTGTATTGAAAATATTCAATCCTCCTACAGGGTAAATATTAATATCATCACCAATAGTAATAAGTTGATAGCGTCCATCTATATCAATAGAGAAATCCTTAAAGGTCGCATCACTCAAAGATTTGTCTTTAAAAAAGAAATTAACACCAGGTGCAGCTAGCAATTTTTCATTAATTTCATAGGTACCTCTCAAATTAAACCCTAAACTAGAAATACCTGTAGCAAAGGTTAGTCCGCCACCCAATTGAATCTGAGCAATAGCATTTGAAGAAAACAGAAAAGCACTAAAAAATAAACAAATATATGGTAGGAATCGCTTCATATCGTTTAGTAATTTATTTGTAAAAATGCAATTTACATATTTTTTGAAAAAAGTCAGCTAATTAACAAATTATTAGGCATCGAATACCTCCATCCAAACGTACTATATACATACAACTATAATAAGCAGGGGCAAAGTACGTTATTAGAAGCAATTCCCTTGACTATCAAATATATAGTATTTTTTATATTTGACTATGTCTTGTTAAATTTGTATCTTGGAACAATAAAATTGATTTCATAAAACTCATGTTACAACAAAACTATTTACAGCTTGTAAAAGAGCTAACTACAACACTTGATTTTTTCGATTATACCTTGCTTACACCAGGCATTACGAGTCATTTTATGCCTGTCATTAAACTAGCCATTCGTTCTAAAGAAAGAGACGTTTTCCAGCAGAAGTTAGCCGAAAAAGTAGATTTCCATATTGTCCAAAGTAAATTGGATACGACTATTCTAACCGTTGATTTAGAAACAGATCAGTTTTTAACGATAGAATTGTATCACTTTTTCCACGAAGATCGGTTGATTTATTTGAATATAGAGGAAGTCTTAGCGAATAAAAAACAATCAGAAAAAGGATTATTTATTCCTAAATTAGAGCATCTTTTGGAATTTAGTATTCTGAATAGTTTCTTTCATGAGGAAGGCTTAAGCGATAAGATTATCAAACGCTTTGAAGATTTGCATATTTTCTTGCAAGAAGGCTTATTGGAGCAATTTAATACGAAATACGATACTTATTTCAATAGTCTTTACGACTTATCAGATTATAAAGAAATGATGAGCAATCATTTCCGTAAGCAGTTAAAACAATTTCCCGTCAATAAACTTGCGAATAGAGTCAAATTAGGTTGGGTCAATGTGAAGCGTTTATTAAAGCGCTCTGCTGTTTTTTCTTATTTCCTTTAAAAAATCAGTTATCAGTTGTCGGTTCTACCTTTATCCGACAACTGATAACTGACAACTGCTTCTACCGAATATTCCCACCTACAGGCAATCCACTTGGCACACTTGCAGGAATCTGTCGATCAAAACTTTCATCATTCAAAGATTGTAGAAAAGCAGCAATTGCTTGTACGTCATTATTATTCATGCGCAAATCTCTAATATCTGCATCTAATTGGTTTGGCGTCACATTAGGATTACGGTTTAAATTACCTGGACCACCGCCACCTGGTCCACCACCATTTCCTTGAATTCTTCTATAAAAGTTAAGGACATCGGTTAAATTACCTGCAACGCCATTATGAAAATAAGGGCCAGTCGTATTTAAATTTCTTAAACTTGGCGTTCTAAAATCATAGCGACCGTTTGCTCCAGCATCAGAAAAATCTAATAAGGGGCTATCTGGTACACCTAAAGTATGTAAGTCAAAATCTGAAAACATAGATCCACTATGACAATCTGCACAACCAACCGCATCAAATCTATTCAAGCCTTGAATTTGTTGTTGCGTTAAAGCATTCTGATCCCCTCTAGCATAACGGTCAAAAGGGCTATTATTGGCCACAATTGATCTTTCAAATGCAGCTATCGCCTTGCCAATATTAACGGAAGTTACCGCATTATTACCACCAAAAACCTGTTGAAATTGAGTTCGGTAAGCAGCAATTGCATTAATTCTATCTACAATCACTTCTAAAGTTTCGTCCTCCGAAAATGCATGTCCTCGCATTTCTTCAAAGGAATGTAAGGGTAATAATGCTTGTTCTTCTAAGCCATTGGCTCGATTGTCCCAAAACATAGGCGCTTGATTAGGATTGACATTTCCTTGATCATCAATCCCATTAAAAGCAGTATTAATAATAGTAGGAGAATTTCTTTGCACCAATCCGATATCGTCATTCACCCCATCTCTTCTAGCTGGCCCCAAACCTATACCGCCTACTCCAATGGGTAATGCTCTACCATCTGCATAGCCAAAATCTGGATGATGACAAGTTGCACAAGACACGTCCTGCTCTCCCGAAAGTATAGGATCCCAAAATAACAACCGCCCCAGTTCTGCTTTTGCAGGGGTTAATCCATTATCATTGGGAGAAACAATATTCTGAGGTAACCCTCTATCGTCCAGTACATTATTATCTACACCACCACCAGCATTGCCACCGCCGCCGTTATTACCTCCGCCTCCATTATTTCCACCGCCATTGTTCCCGCCACCATTGTTCCCGCCTCCATTATTTCCACCGCCACCACCAGGAGGAGGAGGATTTAAATTATTACCACCAGGAGGAGGCGTATCGACCAAATTCGCAATTTCATCATTTTGTTCATCTGCTTTACATTGCACTAAAAGTGTCGTAAAAGCTATCATTATAAAACACCACATCAAATTTTTCATAAGTATCTATTTTTTAATGTTGAAAATTTGGGGTGATTTATAAATACCCCACTTTATTGTAGTGTAGATGATGCTTTATAATACTGATTTTAGAAGAGATAAATGGAATCTCCAGATGAGTAAATAATTTCAAAGGATATGGGTTAGAAGATGAGGTTTGGAAAAACTTGCGAAGGAAGTATTATTTTTATTTCAGATAAACCTTAGCATAGATTTCCCTAAAGATTTATTTTCCCCACGGATAGATGCTAGTACAGATTTTTTATCCAATACTCCCATAATCACAAATCCGTATTACTTTTACAGCATAAGTAAAATTGAAAAGCCATAATCCGTAGGGAAATCAAATACAAAACATCCGACTTGTTCTTTAGGGTTTTAACTAAAAAAGAAGATAGTTTGTGACAAGATTAAAAGAAGGATAAGTGATAGGTAAATAATAAAAGGAACAGCCTAAAATAAAAAAAGCCCGCATGTGCGGGCATAAACAATCTTTTAACCAAAACTCAATACATATAACTTATCAAAATGTGTGCCAGAAAACAAATTACCTCTAAATATTAAAAATAATTTTATTTTGTTTTTTGTGACAGCAATTCGGTTTATTGATAATATCACCTACAAATTGCTCCGTTTCTTCCACATTTCGATAATTCTACTAGGTTTATCGTAATTTCTTTGCCGACATCACTCAATCCGAATAACTTGACCCTATATTTATTTATCAACTTAAAACCACCAATCTTTAATGAAAAACTTATTTGTTTTTGGATTCCTTATTTTTTCAAGCTACCTAATGACTTCCTGTATTAGTTTAGATTCAGAAGAACAGAAAGAAGCACGTCTAAAAGACGATATACAAAGTGAAATTGACGAAGATTTAGCAGAAGCAAAAGATGACATCAGCGACGCTTTAGACAATTTAGGAGAGGCATTTGAAGGACTGAAAAAAAAGCATAATATTGAAGGTAAAGAACCTATTAACTTCCGAGATCTCAAAAAAGCGTTACCTAGGAAGCTAGCAGGAGTAGACTTTGAAGAAAGTGAAGGTCAAACCACAGGTGTGCTAGGCATCAAAATTTCTACAGTGGAAGCTACTTATAAAGAAGATGATGTTAAGTTTGACGTTACCATTGTAGATGTAGCTGGTGTCGGTAAATTAGTTAAAAGTATGGCGAAATGGACAGAATTCGAGGTGGATAAAGAAACTCGAAACGGTTATGAAAGAACAACAGAAATAGAAGGGCATCCTGCTTTAGAAAAATATGATTCCCGCCGAGAGAGAGGAGAAACTAGTATTTTGGTAAACGATCGTTTTATTATTAGTATTAAAGGAAAAGGCGTTTCGGAAAGACAAATGCGCAATGCAGTAGATGATATTAATCTTCGGAAGATAGCAAGGTTGAATAATTAATCTAAGTACAAGGCGGTTGTTTCCCACAACCGCCTTGTTTTAAGGTAACTGACTTCTTTTGTATAGTAGCCTAACTTGAAGTTTTAACAAATCAGGTCTTGTGAGATAGCCCAAACTCAAATCACCTGCCCAAATACATCCGTCTGATATTTTCCTTTTCTATGAAATCGCAAAAGGGCATCTTCTACATTTTCATTATAAACAGATAAGGTTAATTTTCTTTTATTTCGACCATCGACAGGAAATAATATTTTAATTGGAAAATGGATGTACCCATTATCTTCAAATAATAAAATCTGTCGATTGCGAGTAGGCAACCTAAAGCATTCTAGCTCCTCCGCATTTTTAGGAATCGGCACATCTCCATACCCTTCTTCTTCCAAAAAGGCTTTAATCATATCATAACTATATTTCAGGTTCATTCCTGAAAATACTGTCTTATACTCCCAGCCGTCGCTTTCGCCACCGACATATTCTAATCCTTCTGGAGGAAAACCATCTCGTAATGCCATTATTTTGTGATAAATAAGTCCGTAAAAAATATTAATACAAAAATGAGGAATATTTAGCTTAAACTCAAACATTTTGTATAATAGTCTTCAAAAAAGTTTTTTACCTTTACCCTAACTCGTAAATTAGCAATTCCAAAATGAGTAACTGAATAAATGATTAAATCTTATGCCCATAAATTCAACAGATAGCAACATCGACTTGAAAGACAATCCGACAAAAAATGTCTGGGATAAATCTGTTAAAGTGGAGCAAAGTAGTTATTATTGGAATACTGCCCCTGTATTGACCGCAGGTAAGCCTACCAATGAGAAAAAACCAGTTATTGTCGAATTATTTTGTGGTTGTGGCGGTACGTCCGTAGGTTTTGAACTGGCTGGTTTTAAAGTCGCACTTGGTTGTGATATTTTAGCTCCTGCAATTATGACCTTCCAGTACAATCACCCCCATGCAGCCACTATTTTGGGCGATATTAAAAAAGTTACTCCCGAAAACATTCAACAATTATTAGGTACTCAACAAGTCGATGTGTTAATTGGTGGCGTTCCCTGCCAAGGTTTTTCTATTAATAATCGAAAAAGAAATGAAGGAGATGAAAGGAATTTTATGTACCAAGAGTTTTTAAGGTTTGTTAAAATACTGCAACCTAAAGCCATCGTCTTAGAAAATGTTTCGGGCATGAGAAGTGTTGGTGACTTTGTTAAAACTATAACAGAAGATTTAAGTCAAGTAGGAAGAATGACCGTAAGTAGCCAACTATTATATGCACCTGATTATGGCGTTCCTCAAAAAAGGTCTAGGTTGTTTTTTATAGGTGTTAAAGATCATAATTTTGATTTCAACTCCATTATTAAAACGCATGGTCCAGACACCGAACAGACTTATGTGACCATTAAAGATGCCATCGGAGATTTGCCTAGTTTAACAAATGGGGAAGAAAAAAATAAATACCATCAACTGCCTATTTCTAGGTATCAACAATTAATGCGACAACATACCGCTGATCATCAATTAACCAATCATAAATCGCCCAAACATCCTAAATCAACCATTGAAAGAATAAAAGCAACCACGCCAGGACAACCCATGTATCCCCGATTTAAACAGCGTATCCGATTAGCTTGGGATATTTTGAGCCCCACTCAGGTTTCTGGTGGGATTCGCCCTCAGTTCCAATTAGGTCATCCTTCGGATAATCGAGGTTTGTCGATTAGAGAACGTTGTCGGATTCAAAGTTTTCCAGATCATTTTGAAGTTAAAGGTGGGACGGTTCAGGCTAGGGTTCAGACGGGAAATGCGGTGCCGCCGTTATTAGCTAAAGCAATAGGTTTGGCTATTAAAAAGTATCTAGATAGCAAAGTCTAAAGAGTTATAAATATCAAGCAAATCATCATAAACAACCAAATGCTAAAAAACTTAATTTCCTATTATCGCAGTTGTTACCAATCTGATTATCGCGCCATTAGTCTCTCTAATTTCTTTGGCAATAAGGCAGAAAATAGGTTAATTCTAGACAATGCAGATTTATTGTCTGGTAAACTTTTACAATATCCTGTATCTACCAAATGGGGAATAGCAATTACCAAAAAATTAGCCATCTACGCACAAGAAAAAGAATTGTACTGCGGTGCATTTTTCTTGTTCGGTTCTATGATGGTTGGCGGACGAAAATTAGAGGTAGCTGCACCATTATTTCTTTATCCAACCGTTTTAAAAGAAGAAAAAGAGATATTTTATGTGTCCATTGACGCTGAAAACCCGATAGTCAATCCTGCAATTGTACAAACAGCAGGAGAAGGGCAAACTGGTTTATGGGAATTATTGAATAATGTCTTACCAAAAGGCTTTATTAAGTTTGATGAGAAATATCAGTTAATCAACCTATTACAGGAACATTTACCCGCCTTAAATCTTACTAAAATTGACCATTTCCCTATCCTTTTTAAGGAAGTCGAATTAAAAAATTATCAAGCAACCCATCGAGAAAAAGATGGATTTAGTTTAGTTCCTGCTTGTGGCTTATGCTTATTGAATAAACCAACTGGTTCTAGAGGTATTTTAAATGAATTAAAAACGCTTGCACAAGGTCATCAATTTTCTACGCCGATTCATGAAGTATTCGGTCAAAAACAATCCAATTCTAGAAGCGCAGCAAGCAAAATTACGGTACCAATCATTCTTAGTGAAAATCAACAAGCGATTATACATTCAGCAACAACACATAATTTATCTTTAGTCATTGGTCCACCGGGAACAGGTAAATCATTTACAATTGCTGCATTAGCCGTCGAATTTCTGAGTAAAGGTAAAACAGTATTGATCGCTTCTAAAAATAATCAGGCAGGTAAAGTAGTGGCAGATAAAATTGAGAAAGACTTTGATTTAGCGGGCATTGTCGTTCGGGCTGGAAAAAAGGATTACAAACAAATCCTACAGAAGAGGCTCAAAAATTGGTTAAGTGGAATTGGAGTTACAAAACCTGATAAGTATGCGTTTAAAAAATTAAAGAATAAGATTTTTAAACAATCAAAATGGATTCAGCAAGAAGAAATAAAATTATTAAATAGATTATCAAATGAGCAATATCGAGGCAATTTATTAGTAGGCTCAAATGAAGGGTTCCTTACTAAAATAAAAAAATATTTTCTAACGAGAACTATTACTAATGAAGCACCATTATGGCAACAAAAATTTGGATTAGATTTAGCTTTAAGTCAAAAGAATCAGTTATTAAAACAATCCATCAAACTCAATTTTGCTAGATTATTATATCAAGCGTTAAACTATTCTCGTCCAGAAATCAAAAAACTAGTAAGTGCTTTAATGGCTAGAACAGGCAATAAAAAAGCAGCTATTTTTGATAAAATTAATTTCCGAAAAGTCTTAAAAGCATTGCCAATATGGATTGCCAATTCAACGGACATTCAAAAAGTCTTACCATTGACTAAAGAATTATTTGATTTAGTAATTATTGATGAAGCAACCCAATGTGATATTGCTAGTTCGTTACCAATTTTGCAAAGAGGTAAAACAGCGGTCATTGTTGGTGATCCAAAACAGTTACGGCATATTTCTTTTCTATCCATCAAACAACAACAGCATTTAATCCAACAACATCAATTAGGAACAATACCATTTGACCAATTAGACTATCGAAATAATAGTATTTTGGACATTGTGTCTCATAATATTCCAGCCCAAAAACAAATTCATTTTTTAAATGAGCATTTTCGCAGTATGCCTGATATTATTGATTTCAGCAATCAATATTTTTATGATGAACAATTGCATATTATGACCGCTCAACCCAAAACACTCAATAAACAGCATGCTTTTTTACATAAAGTGGCGGGCAAACGTTATAAGAGTGGCTATAATAAAATCGAAGCCCAATCCATACTAGTTTTTTTAAGGGGAATTTTAAAGAATCAACCACCGCTAAATGAGCCACTTTCTATTGGTCTCCTTTCTCCTTTTAGTGCGCAGGCAAATCATCTCCAACGACAATTAACTAAATCATTCTCCGCAGAAGTTATAGAAAGGCATCAAATTTTGGTTGGGACGCCGCATCATTTTCAAGGAGAAGAAAGAGACATTATGTTAATTTCATTCACATTAGATGACAACAGTCATACTGCTGCTTTCCATTATTTGAATAAAGAAGATGTTTTTAATGTAAGTATTACTAGAGCAAGAAATAAACAACATGTTTTTCATTCCTTCAGCCTAGAAAAACCAAATCCAACTAGTTTAACTGCTCGCTATTTGCAACGCCTCACTCATTTTTCTGAAAACAAAAAAACTAGTCAAAACTCGACTGCCAGTAATCCATTTTTAAAAGAGGTCTTGACCATTGTTGAATCAATAGCGCCTGATGAAATTTTATTTGCCTTTCCAATAGCAGGTATTGAAATAGATATTGTGGTTATTAAAAATCATCAAACTTACTGTATAGACTTAATTGGGTTCCCAGGTGTTTTTGAAGAAGCCCTTTCTTTAGAACGATGGCGAATGTTAGAACGGGTCGGTTTACGAATTTTCTATTTGTCTTTTAGTAAATGGCATTATGATAAAATTTTATGTGAGAAAGCTCTTCTAAATTTTTTAGCGCATGAAAACGCTTAGCAATAACGAAATACGTATTATCCGTGGGGGCTTTAAATCCGTGGGAAAATCAAATAATAATTGTCCAAGTTATTTTTTATCTGTTATTTAGTTTTCATTTCTCCCTCATTTCCAGTAACTTAATCTTTATTCTTTCGAAATTTCAGCCAACTATATATACCAACTATGTCCGATAATCAAGACCAAATAAATAGGCTCGCCGAAAAACTAAAGTTACTCATTGAGCGACACAATACTTTTTCTGTGGAAATAAAAGCATTGCGAAACGAGATTATCGAACTTAGAGCAGCAGATAATACAGCACCAGAGAAAACAGTCGAAGCTAAAGCATTAAGGACAGTCAATAAGCCAAAGACGGGAGAATTATTGCTCGATTATCAACCACCACAGCCACCATCTGAAGAAAAATCAAAGTTTACCCCACCTAGCATCAACATTGGAGAACATCTTAACACCAGAAGGGGCTAGTTTTTCAAGCAGTCAAGGCAACGAAGATTTATGGAATTTCAAAATAATTTGGCAGTTCATCTATAGCTTATTCTTTTTAGCTGTTTTAATAATCGTCAATCACAAATGGCTACAAAATGCTACCTTAAAAAAAGTCACCTTAGCACTAAGTGCCTTTGGTATTCTAGTGTTTTTAACACAAGGACTTTATCTTTTAAGAGAGTTACAACAAAGTTATCTATCGCAAGAATTAGCCGCTTATTATACCGTCAGTAATTTCAATATCACTATTCGGTATATCGCCTTTGCTTTTTTTATTGGCTTTTTAAGCATCGCTTATCGGTATCTCAAGGATACTTTCCAAAACTTCAATTTAACCGTCATTTTCGATTTAATTCTACATTCAGCTATCTTAGTTTTAGCTAGTAGTGAATTGATTTATTGGATGGAAATGGACATTCTTCCCCAAGCAGATAAACTCGGACTAAGCATCTTATGGGGGCTTTATGCCTTATTATTAATTAGTTTAGGCATTTGGAAACAGAAACAGCATTTACGAATTGCTGCGATGGCTTTATTTGCTATCACCCTATTCAAATTATTTTTCTACGATTTAAGTCATTTAGAAACGATTGCTAAAACCATTGTCCTTGTTTCTTTAGGACTTTTATTATTAATCATTTCATTTTTGTATAATAAATATAAACACCTAATTGTCGATGAATCTAAAAGTTAAATTATTACTCTCTTTTAATCTACTGGTTTGTATAATTGCCTTTGGACAAATCGAGCAATATCAATATCAACGGTCAATTAATGGCATTAATAATCAATGGCATCAAATTGATGTACCTGAGGTAATGTATGAAAAGGTCAACTCCTCTTTTTCCGATATAAGAATTTTTGGCATTACCAATGAAAAAGATACTGTAGAAGCACCCTATTTATTAAAAATCGGAAAATCTCTAACTAAAAAAGAACCGACTCCTTTTAACATTATCAATAAAACCTTGACCAAAGATGGTCATTATTTCACTTTTGAATTAACCAATCCAGCCACCATTAACCAAATACGCTTAGATATCAGCGAGCAAAATTTTGATTGGAAAATAAAATTAGCAGGCAGTCAAAATCAACAAGATTGGTTTACCATTGAAGATGACTATCGGATTATTTCTATTAATAATTCCGCAACTAATTATCAATTTACTACCTTAAATTTTGCTGCTGCTAAATATCATTTTTTTAGAATATTGGTAAAAACTTCTCAAGTCGTTACTTTGAAAAATGCACAATTAAATTTACAAAATAAAGCAGTTGCCGACTATATAGGGTATCCAATCATGCAGCAAAAAATAAGCAATAATAAACAACAAAAAACTACGCTAATTGAGTTAGAATTAGTACATGCTGTTCCGCTTAGTTTTTTAAAAATAGGCATTAAAGATAATTTCGATTTTTATCGCTCCATCAACATCCAATATTTAATAGATAGCATTGAAACAGAAAAAGGTTGGCATTATCAATACCAAAGTCTACATCAGTCCATATTAAGTTCTTTAGAAAGCAATGCCTATTCCTTTAAAAGTACGTTGATTAAAAAGCTAAGAATCATTATCCAAAATCAGGATAATCCACCATTGACTATAGACTCTGTATTGGTTAAAAGTTATACCCATCAGCTAATTGCTCGTTTTACACAACCCGCTACTTATTATTTGACATATGGTAGAAAAAAATCGCCTTCGCCTCGTTATGATTTAGCTCAATTTTCAGATAAAATACCAACAACCTTAACGGCTTTATCTTTAAGCGAAGAACAACTAATTCCAAAAATAACTACCCCAATTACTTCCCCTTTATTTGGGAATAAATGGTGGTTGTGGGGATTAATGGGGTTCATCATCTTAGTTTTAGGTTGGTTTACCATGAAAATGTTAAAGGAAACGTAAGTAGCTGGATTTAGCTGTCAGAAATCACAAATCAATTACCAATATTCTCTATAAAAACCCTTTTATGGCCCCACAAGCAACCAACATCGACGAAGTTATTGAGATATTAGAAGGTATCATACAGACTTCCATAAAAAACAAAGACCCTTTAGGCTATTTCGCTGCACTCTACAAAAAAGTAACTGAATCTGTTAAAACAGGGATTCAAGAAGAAAAATTTGAGGATAATGAGCGAACGGAAAAACTAGATGTCATTTTTGCCAATAGATACATCAAAGCCTATTTTGATTATCAAGAAAAAAAAGAAGTAACGGCTTCTTGGCTCAAAGCTTTTAAAATGGGGGGAAAATTTTGGCCGATTGTCTTGCAGCATTTATTAATCGGAATGAATGCCCATATCAATCTAGATTTAGGAATAGCTGCAGCAGCAGTTTCTAAAGGGCAAGATATTGATGATTTGCAAAATGATTTTAATAAAATAAATGAGGTTTTAGCCGCCTTAGTAACAGAAGTACAGGATGATTTAGCAGCAATTTGGCCACGATTGGTCTGGATTTTAAAGAAGACAAAAAAGATAGATGATTTTTTAGTGAATTTTAGTATGAAAATTGCTAGAGATCAAGCTTGGGCTTTTGCTAAAAGTATAGCTAACAAAAGTGGAGGTGAATTGGCGAACGCCATCCAAGAAAAAGATACCGCAGTCGCTAAATTAGACAGAATAATTGATCCTCCTGGTTTTATTGAAGTGCTTGTTTTTGGTATTATTCGATTAGGCGAACGAGGAAATGTTGCTAAACGAATTGCTCAGTTAAATAAGAAAATCATTAAAGCTACCACTTAGAAATAATCCTTACTCTTTAGTTTGAATAGGCTGTTTTATCAAAAAAATCGTAGTTTCGCCAAGATAAAACATTCAACATATGAAAGTCAAATTCTTTATTTTCCTAGTCTTACCAATTTTTAGTTTTTTTGCTTGCGGAGAAGTTACATCCACCCAAAAAGAAACAACCCCTATCAAATCAGAATCCAGCCTCCAAACCATGATAGGTCAAATGATTATGGTTGGTACAAGAGGCATGACTATTGAAGAAGTCAGCCCACAATTTAAAGCACAGATAAAAACAGGCAAAATAGGCGGCGTTATATTATTCGATTATGATGTGGTCAAAAAAGTAGCCTATCGAAATATTCAATCACCCGCACAAGTCAAAGCCTTAATTACGGGATTACAAAAAGACGCTCCTACTCCACTCTTTATGGCAGTTGACCAAGAAGGTGGGCGAGTAAATCGCTTAAAGTCCAAATATGGTTTTCCTACTAGTGTTTCTGCACAATATTTAGGTACTTTAGACAATATTGATTCTACCGCTTTTTATGCCAATCGTACGGCGACTACTTGCCGTGAACTAGGTTTTAATGTCAATTTTGCGCCAGCAGTAGATGTCAATTTTAATCCAGAAAGCCCTGCCATTGGTAAAATTGAACGAAGTTTTTCTGCTGATCCAGCCATGGTGATCAAGCATGCGGGTATATTAATTGAAGCACAACATAATAAAGGGGTTTTATCCACCTTAAAGCATTTCCCTGGACATGGAAGTGCACAAGCAGATTCGCATTATGGGGTAACAGATGTAACCAATTATTGGCAAGAAAACGAACTCATTCCTTTTGAAAAATTGGGTCAATCAACCAATAACGTAGCCATTATGACCGCTCATGTTGCCAACCAAAATTTAGATGCGGATTATCCTGCGACCCTTTCTAAAAAAATCATCACGGGCATTTTGCGAGAAAAGTTAGGCTTTCAAGGTTTGGTTTTCTCAGATGATATGCAAATGAAAGCGGTAAATGCGCAATTTGGATTTGAAACACTTTTAGAGAAGTCGATTAATGCAGGGGTGGATGTATTGGTTTTTGGTAATAATTTGGAGTATGATGAAATGATTCCGACAAAGGCTATTGAAGCGATTACTAAGATGGTGGAAAAAGGGGCAATTTCTAAGGAGCGAATTCAAGAGTCTTATGATAGGATTAAGCAAATGAAACGTCAATTAGTCTTAAAATAGCATCTATCAAGATAATGCTTCAAAGCAAAATCGAATCCAATGCTATCTAAAAGTACCTTTCTAAAATATTCGTTGCCATTATTACTCTTCTTTTCCTGTCAACAAGAGCAAGTTATCCAATTAAAATCGACATATACTGGCTTTTACGCAGAAACAAAATGGACGTTCTTCTTTTTCACAAATAATGATTATCAATTAAAATTTGAAGGGCATATAGGAAATAGCTTAAGAAAAGGTAGATATTTTATTTGTGACAGTACAATTGTATTATTAAATGATACAGAATATTTCGGGGAATTTGAAACCAAAAGATTAAAAATTATAGATAATAATTGCTTGAGAGACTTCTGGAATAATTATTACTGCGACACCCAAGAAAATTATGCAAAAATTTATAAAGAGAAATTTCATGAAACATTATCGAATATTGCTATCATAGAAGATTTCCATCTTTTTAAAAAGGCGCGCAAAAAAGCTATAAAAAACGATAGTTTAGTTGATCTTAGGCTCAGATTTGAAGGCATCAAAATAGTAAATAGAGAAGAAGTCTTTGAATATGTTTTAAAATCTTGGCTTCCTGAATATCGTCGTTATCAAATTCATGAAAGGGTATATATAAAACCAAATCCAATTCGATTTTATGAAACGAGAGATGGTAAATTAGTACAAATTAAGGATAATGAATAAACACCACATTGCATCATAAAAGCATCTGCTAAAACAAAGCTTTAATAAAATGAAAAACCAACTCCTTTATCTGCTATTCCTTATTTATTGCATGTCAACAAGAAAAACCAGTATCGGATTCTTTAACTAAAAAGGTTGACCAGTTAGCCAATCGTTATTTAGCATTGGGGCGATTTAGTGGAACTATATTGATCGACATCCTGTGAGTGAAGAAATGGCTAAAAGCATTGAGGCGATTTACCGTAAAGAATCTTACGAACTCCCTTTATTTAGACAACCTGTTACTATCGACTCTAAGTTATATGTCAATTATGAAGGGACTTATGAAGTAAATCCTAATTTTCAATTTGAAGTCATTCAAAGAAAGGATAGTTTATTTACCGTAATGAATGGGCAAGTAACTCATTTAATCCCTCAATCCGCTAATCAATTTTATTATCAGGACTTCGATCCAGCCATTCGATTTGTTCAAGATAGCAATGCCGTGTTTTCACAAGTAATCTTATATAATGGCTTTACAGATGGGCAAATAGTACCTAAAAAAACCGAAAGATAGTCAGAGGACCAAATTTCGGTTCTAAAGTGCTTTATAAAAAACACTCCGTTTATTGAGAGAATCTAAGCGGCTTTTTGAATGACATTTTTTTGATTAAATGCCACTAATTTAGTATTCACTTTCACCTTCGGAGTCCATTCAAATTTAATGCCCAAAATAGCAGTTATAAAAATGGGTAAGGCAATAAATATTAAAGGAACAACACTTGTAGTTAATGCAAGACCAGCAACCAACATCATTAAAAAGAAACGCATGGTTACGGTAGCTATTGTGGCTTCAAATAATTTAACTTTCATGGTTCTTATTTTTTTGAGTGAACAAATATTTTCTTTGTTTTTACACTACAAAGATGTATTATTTTTTCGCTCAAAAAAATGACCTTACTCATTCATTAAAGTGATTATCATCACCATAACGTTGCTTCTACCTACTCCATTCTAGTCACCATATCCACCCCACTAATATTCTTTAGCGATTTAACGACCAAACCTAATTGTGCGGTATCTTTTACTTGCAAACTAATCTGACATTCATAAATTCCTTCATTACTGGCGATTTGAAAAGAACGAATATTCAATCCCAAATCAGAAGAAATCATGTGTGTAATCGCTTCTATAACTCCAATGCCGGTATCTACCCCTGTAATGACTAAAGTAGCCGCAAAATTAGTCGCACTTACACTATCCCAATCGGCTCTTAAAATTCGATAACCATATTTAGCAGCTAGGTTGGTTGCATTGGGGCAATTAGACCGATGAATTTTCAGTCCGTTAGTACTTAAATAAGCAAAAACGGCATCCCCTGGTACAGGATGACAGCAAGTGGCAAAAGCGTAATCTAGATTATCGGCAGGTTCTCCGTTAATATGCAAACCAGACCTCGGAAGAGTAAGGTCTATTGGTTTGGTCGCAGCACCCGACTTTTCTGGTAATTTATCTTCTTTAACGACGATTAACTTTAATTTTCCGCCTTCTACCGTAAAGTTTTTAAGTAATTCTGTTGGATTCAGTTTCTCCTTTGAAATATCAAAATACAAGTCAACGTGTGATTTATATTTCAAAAACTTGGCAAATATTTCAATATTCGATTCTACAAAATCAGCTTTAATATTCTTAAATTTCCGTTCCAAAGTTTCTCTACCAAGCTGCCCTTCTTTCTTCCGTTCCTCTTTCATGGCAGAACGAATCTTGTTACGAGCCTTACCCGTTGCTACCATTTTCAACCAACTCTCCGATGGTTTTTGGCTTTTGTTTGTCGTAATATGTACTTGGTCACCATTTTTCAAGACATGTCCCATCGGTACTAACTTATTATTGACTTTGATCGCCGTTGCATGATACCCCACGTCGGAATGAATGCTAAAAGCAAAATCTAATGCCGTTCCTCCTTTGGGTAAGACCCGCATATCCCCTTTTGGCGTATAGACATAAACTTCTTCGTTGAATAGATTAGTTTTGAAATCATTCAAAAAGTCAATGGCATCCATCGAAGAATTATCCAAAATTTCTCGAACATTATTCAACCAAGCATCATATACATTGGGTGATTTAGAGACTTTTTTGTATTTCCAATGCGCCGCAAATCCACGTTCTGCAATATCATCCATGCGTTCACTCCTAATCTGTACTTCCACAAAGCGACCTTTAGGACCAACGACCGTAGTGTGCAAAGATTCATATCCATTCGCCTTTGGGACGGTCACCCAATCTTTTAGTCGTTCTGGAATTGGTAAGTAAACATCCGTAATAATAGAATAGACTTGCCAACAAATGGATTTTTCTTTACTTGGTGGTACATCTACAATAATTCGAACAGCAAATAAATCATATATTTCTTCAAAAGGGACTTTTTTCGTTTTCAATTTGTTCCAAATCGAATAGATTGATTTGGGTCGCCCAGTCGTTCGATAAGGAATCATGTTTTCTTTTAATTCCTTTTCTAATGGCTCAATGAATTCTTTAATATAGCGATTTCTTTCTTTTTTAGTCGCCTGTAGTTTTTGGGAAATATCTGCGTAAACATCTCGATTGGTGATTTTCATCGAGAGGTCTTCAAATTCCGTCTTCATTTTGTATAGACCCAATCGGTGTGCTAATGGGCTATAAATAAAAGTAGTTTCCGCCGCTATTTTAACTTGTTTATGCGGTGGCATAGCACCCAAAGTCCGCATATTATGCAAACGGTCCGCCATTTTTATTAAAACCACCCGCACATCTACTGTTAAAGTCGATAATACTTTTTTGAAATTTTCTGCTTGTGGACTTTCTACATCCAGACTATCTTCGCTCTTAAAATCTAATTTTGTTAAACCATTGACAATTAACGCTACTCGTTCCCCAAACTGTTCTTTTAGTTCGTTTAAAGAAACTGGCGTATCTTCTACTACATCGTGTAATAATGCGCAAATAACCGCAGTTGCGCCTAAGCCAATTTCTGCGGTACAAATACGAGCCACTTCAATCGGATGCAAGACATAAGGTTCTCCAGTTTTTCGACGTTGCGTTTTATGTGCATCCACCGATAGTTCATAAGCTGCCCGAATATTTACCTTATCCGTTTTATCTATTTTGGTTTTAATAGAACGCAGAAGGTTTCGGTAAGCTCTCGTAATGAGTCTTTTATCTTGTTCTTCTCTAGTCTCTTTTATCAATGTTTCACTCATTACACTTTGTATTTTGGCGGTTAATTATCCGCTATTTTCCTTATTAAAAAGTAGTTAAATCGGGTTGCGAGATGCGGGTTGCGAGTTCAAAATTGCAAATAGTTGTTATTTAAAATAATCTAAGTTGTGGAAAAATCCAAATAGCTATATTGTTTTATAATTATATTGTTAAAACGATCAAAAATGTTGATTCAAGTTAGATTTCAATATAGAACAATATAGCCCTTTAACAAGACAACAATTTAACACAACTTTGATTAAATAGTAAACACAACTTCTATCCAACTCGCAACACATAATCCGCAACTAGTCTATTTTAAATCAATATTCTTCATCTCGTTCTATTAGTAAGTGACTCCTAAACCACTAATATTACTTACAAAACTATAAAAAAAAGACACTTGCTGCCTGACTATTGTCATAATTTTGAAATTTAAAAATATAGTTATTTTTTTATCAGAAATCCTTACATGTTTTTAAAAAAGGTTTTATCTTTGCACTCGCTTTGGAAAAAGCAGTATATTTATACATTTTTTAATGATTAAATATAAAGTAAGCTGAAATGTTTATAAATTTCAGTCATTACAAATGCGGGTGTGGTGAAATTGGTAGACACGCTAGACTTAGGATCTAGTGCTTCACGGCTTGGGGGTTCGAGTCCCTCCACCCGCACCAGACAAAAAGAATCTGACTTTCGAGTCGGATTTTTTTTTTGATTCTTACAAAAACAAGGTTATTAAAAGAAATTGAAAATTGAGTAGGGCCAAGAATAAAATTCAAAATGCTTGTCAAGCAATTATTTTAGTATTTTAAAAGTGTCAATTCACTTTTCTTTGTTCTTAAAAAATAGTAGTAACAACAAATGTTTCAAGGTTGATTGCTTCTTATTAATAACCAATCAACTAATCATTAGCATTTATTTTTAGGAGGAATACCTCTATGGATCTCAACTCCAATAAATGCTACTTAATATCATTACCATGCCAACCATTGTCAGAGAAGACCATGACAATATGAATGCAACCATTACTTTAAGCATTCCTGTCTCCGATTACCAACCAACATTTAAAGCAAAATTGAACGAGTACAAAAAGACAGCCCACATGAAGGGGTTTAGAAAAGGGAAAACGCCTTTTTCTGTGATCCGAAAAATGTACGGTAAAGGCACTTTGGTAGATTTAATCAATAAAATGGTTGGGGAAGAATTGGACAAATACATCAAGGAAGAAAATCTTGATTTATTAGGTCACCCAATTCCTGCTGAAGATCAAGCAAATTATGAATTTGACACTAAAGATTTAGAAGACTTTAATTTCAAATTTGATATCGGTATAGCGCCAGCCTTTGAGGTCACCGGCTTAGACGGAACGACTTTTGATTACCATGATGCTATTATTCCTGATGCAATGGTAGAAGGAGACTTGGCAAATGCGCAAAAGCAGTTAGGTACACAAGGCCCTGTAGAAGATGAAATTCAAGAAGAAGATGTCATCAAGATTCAAGCAGATGAGTTGTTACCAGAAGGCGGCATCAAAGAAAATGGCTTTGCGAATGAATTTTCTGTAGGTTATAATTTATTGACCGACGAAGGGAAAGCTGCATTTGCAGGAAAGAAAAAAGGAGATTTGGTACAATTTGATATCTTCAACTTAGAGGAAGGTAGAGACGAAGATTTTGTGAGAAAATATTTCTTAGATGTAAACGAAGATGCAGAAGACAATCCAGAAATTGGCAAGATGTTCCAAGGCTTGATTACGGAAGTAACGCGAGTGATTCCAGCAGAGATGAATCAAGAATTCTTTGATAAGTACATGGGACCAGGCAAAGTAAGTTCAGAAGAAGAACTTATGGACGAGTTGAAGAAGCGTACTAAAATGTATTTTGATAGACAAGCAGATTCTTTCTTATTTAGAGACATCAAAGAGCATTTAGAAAAAGAGAACGAATTAGCATTTCCGCAAGAATTCTTAAAGCGATGGATGGTAGCTAGTGGCAATTTACCAAAAGGTAAAACGGCAGACGAAGAAATCGGAAATTTAACCGAAGGCTTAACATGGACTTTGATTAGAGGGAAATTAGCTAAGCGATTTGAAATCACCGTCAACGAAGCGGAAATCAAGCAAAGATTAAGAATGCAATTAATCCAAATGTTTGGTGGACAAGATTTTGGGGCAATGTTGGATGATTACGTGAACAAGATGTATGAAGAAGAGCAGCAATATCATAATGCTTATACTCAAGTTTTGTCTGATAAATTGTTTACTTCCATGAAAGAAGTCGTTACTTTAAATAAAGTGGAGATTACGACCGAGGAATTAGAAAAATTAGTCGCAGCAGAAAATGCTAAAAACCAACTGCCAGCACCAGAACCTGTGACAGAGGAAGCAGCAGTAGAAACAGCAGAAGAAGGTATTGAAGAAGCGGAGGTTGTAGAAGAGTAAAATCAGTTATCCGTTTACTTAGTTCAACAGATAACAGATAACCGAAAACTGACAACCGAAATAAATTTTAAGTCTGATTGAAACTAAAACGAGTTATTTTGTTATAAATAAGCGTAAAGTTAATTTTAATCAGCTTTTGTATAGTATTTAGAATAAGAAATGAGAAAAAACTAAATTTGTAGTTTTAAAATTTCAATTTCACTAAAACTATCAAATCTCAAACCAATAGATTATGGATATGGATTTTCAAAAAGAATTCAGAAAGTTTGCCGTTAAAGACCGAGGAGTTGGCGGTATTCATGTTGATAAATATGCCGAAATTAGTGCACAAGCTTTTCAAAACAGTTTGACACCTTATATCATTGAAGAACGAAGAATGAATGCAACAGTACTAGATGTATTCTCTCGTTTAATGATGGATAGAATTTTATTTCTAGGCACAGATGTTAATTTCCAAGTAGCGAATATTTTAACCGCACAGTTATTATTTTTGGAATCAGTTGATCCAAAAAGAGATGTGCAGTTATTCATCAATAGCCCAGGAGGGTCTGTGATTGATGGCATGGGCATCTATGATGTCATGCAATACATCAGCCCGGATGTAGCGACTATCTGTACTGGTTTAGCAGCTTCTATGGGAGCTGTTTTATTATCAGCAGGTGCTGCGGGTAAGCGTTCTGCTTTACCACATGCAAGAGTCATGATTCACCAATTATCTGGCGGCATGCGAGGTACCTTTAGTGACATGGAAATCAACTATAACTTGTCTAAGCAATTAAGACATGAATTATATACGATTTTAGCGACACATTGTGGAAAAACCTTTGAAGAAATTGAAAAAGGTTCAGATAGAGATAACTGGATGAAAGCGCCAATCGCTAAAGAATTTGGTTTAATTGACGAAGTATTGACAAGAGAACAAGCAAGTTAAATAGGTTTAGAGGTGTAAAGGTGTAGAGGTACAAAGGTATAGAGGATAAACCCCTTTGTACCTTTATACCTTTATACCTTTGTACCTTTACACCCCAAACAAAACAATATGCGCAGAGGCAAACAAAATTTTAGGTGTTCTTTTTGTGGCAGAGATAAATCAGAAGCCCTGATTCTAATTGCAGGGATTGATGGACATATCTGTGAAGTATGTGTAGAGCAAGCAGAAGAAATCATCCAAGAGGAATTGTATGGCAATAAAAAAGGAGATAAGGGGGCTGCTGTCGGAGCTGCGACTGGTGGCGCTGGTAGCGAAACAGGAAAGATAGCATGGGAAGGAGAAGGAACAGATTTAGCTAGTAAATTAACGCCTAGAGATATTAAAGGGCATCTTGATAAATATGTGATTGGTCAAGATGATGCCAAAAAGTTCCTATCTGTTGCGGTTTATAACCACTATAAACGTTTGAAGCAACCAGCCGATGATGAGATCGAGATCGAAAAATCCAATATTTTATTAGTCGGAAGAACAGGTACTGGAAAAACATTATTAGCAAAAACCATTGCTAGAATGTTGAAAGTACCTTTTGCGATTGTAGATGCGACTGTATTTACAGAAGCAGGCTATGTTGGAGAAGATGTTGAAAGTATGTTAAGTCGTTTGCTACAAGCGTGCGATTATAATGTAGCTGCTGCGGAAAGAGGGATTGTGTATATTGATGAAATAGATAAAATTTCTAGAAAGTCAGATAATCCATCTATCACTAGAGATGTATCAGGTGAAGGTGTTCAGCAAGCCATGCTAAAGATGTTGGAAGGCACAGAAGTAAATGTACCACCACAAGGCGGCAGAAAGCATCCAGAGCAAAAATTAGTCAAAGTAAATACCAATAATATTTTATTCATCTGTGGTGGCGCTTTTGATGGCATTGAAAAAATCATTGCTCGTCGAATGAACACTCAAGTGATTGGTTTTAATGCCGATGAGAAAGAATTGGTAGACCGAGAAAATTTATTGCAATACATTTCTCACGTCGATTTAAAGACGTTCGGTTTAATTCCTGAATTAATTGGTCGATTACCTGTCTTGACGTATTTAAAGCCATTGGATTTACCTGCTCTAACCGCTATTCTAACGGAGCCTAAAAATTCATTAGTCAAACAATATTCTAGGTTATTCGAGTTAGAAAACATTGAGTTATCTTTTACAGCAGAAGCTTTAGATTTTATTGCAGAAACTGCTTTAGATTATCAATTAGGTGCTAGAGGTTTGCGTTCTATTTGTGAAGCCATTATGACGGATGCGATGTATGAATTGCCTTCGCAAAAAGATGTACAATCTTTTGTAGTGGATCGTATTTATGCTGAGTCGAAATTGCGGAAGTCGAAGTTGGCGCAGTTGAAGGCGGCGTAAAAAGAAGTCAGAAGTCAGACCGAAAATTAAAATTTTCTGTCAGATGTCAGATATACAATATAAAACAGGCGTTACAAAATCAATTGTAACGCCTGTTTTGTTTTATGCTCTATAGATATATCAGTTTAAAATTATATTTTTTTAATGCACGCAAAGGCACAAAATCTGGATTGGGAATTAGTAATTCACATCATTGCGTAGTATTTATTCATCCGAGATATTATTTTATCTGTGGTACTCTTTATTCGAGAGCATCTACCAAGCATAGCATGGCACTACAAAAAATCAGTAGACTAAAACGCCTCCCCTAAATAAACATCAATCAACTTCAATCGAAATAAATAATCATACTTCGCTCGCACCACATCCAATTCCGCAGTATCCAAATTCGTTTTAGTCGTCGTGTATTCCAAAGTATTGATTGCCCCTAACTGATGTTTTTTCTGTGCGTTTTGAAAAGAAGCTTTAGCCGCATTTAAAGCAGATTCCGTCGCTTCCAAAGCAGACTTAGCACCATTGGCATTCGCAATAGCATTTTGAATCGCCGATTTTAATTGTTGTTCTACTTGCCGTTGGCGCACTTCTGCGTTGATTAATTCCAAGCGAGCCTGTTCCATACCAATTCTGGTTTGGTGATTATTATAAATCGGAATACTCACCCGAATGCCAACACTTTGTCCTAAGTTATTATCAATTTGATTGAAAAAGGGGCTATCGGTAAAATCAGAAACATTGGAATAACTCGAATTTATAGCGGCAGAAAGGGCGATACTTGGCAAACTGTTCGCTTTAGCAATCGGAATCCCCAAAGCAGCACTTTCCATCCGCAAAGCTGCTGCTTTAATGCTTGGCTGCGTATTAATTGCTTGGGTATAGATATTTGTTAGATCAAAGGGGGTCGACGAAATTGGATTGGTCACCATAGTTGGCACTTCAATTACCAACTGATAATCTGGGAGCAATTCCATTAAATTTTTCAGGCGCAAATAATTCACATCCAAAGCATTTTGTGCATTGACCAAAGTCTGGCGATTTCGAGCAATTTGAGCAACCATTTCTAAACGGTCGTTTTGCGGCAGCACACCTGCGGTAATCTGCCGATCAATGTATAATAATTGTTCTTTTGCCTGTGCCACTTGTCGATTAGCAATCTCCACTTGCTCTTTCGCCAATAAAATATCCAAATAAGCGGCAGTAATATCCAAAGTTAAGGTCTGAATATAATCCTCCGATTCCGCTCTTGCCGCCGCGATATTAAATTGACTTTGTTTAATGGAATTCGTAATTCGTCCACCATTATAAACCACCGCACTCGTTTGAATACCAAAAGAATTAAAGCCTACTCGCTGATTTCTAAATCCATTGGTGGTTGGGTCTATCGTTCGCCCAAAGTTAAAACCACCATCTACATTCGCATTCACGCTTGGCAGACGGGCATATTGAGCTGATTTTTTTGCTAATTCTGCTTGTCGGATACCAATTTCGGTTTGTTTTAGGTTGAGGCTATTGGCTTTGGCGTGTTGAATGCATTGGGGTAGCGACCAAGTTGTTTGGCTAATTCCGTTAAAAGCAAAAGCTGCTCCACAAAGGAATATTAATAAGGTCTGTTTCATTTTCATTGGTTTTTTATAATGGGTTTAAAAGTAAAAGCACTAAGGTTAATCAGGAGGGTGACCATGCCCATAAGTTACTCTTCTAATATTAATTGACGCAAAACGATTCATCTTCAATCGTTCAACAGTAACTCTTCCAGTAGGTGTAAGTCCTATTATTGTTAAAAAATCCTCACTCCAGATAAAATGATCCTGCCATTTATCTTTCCTTGGATGAAATAAAGAAACAGTTTGTTTAGATAGCGTATCAAAAGCAGTTATGGCAACTCCTTTTGATAAATTACAAGCATGACAAGCTTTGGCTAAATTAGCTAATTCATCTGTTCCGCCTAATACGCTAGGAATAATGTGTTCATTGGTGAAAGTAGGTGCAAAATACATTTGTAACAACTTACAATATTCACAACAGCCCTTTGCCAATTTATCTAATTGCTTTTGTGTAGTTTTAGGTATATATTTTTTAGGCATATTGTCTTGCTCTTGGCTTTAGTTTTAATCGTTTAGGTATTTCTTCTAAACTAGTATCCCAATGTTTAGCCAATTCTTTCATCAAGAGCAATCTTTCATAAGTCCATTGTTCCATTATTTTGACAAGTTTCTCAGATTCTTTACGCTCCACCTCTGTTAGTACTTCTCGTTCTAATTTCGAAGATAAAGCATCAAATTTTTTCCAAAATTCAGCTGATGGCCCTCCCTTCTTTATTTTATCAATCAATTCCCGTTCTTTCTTTTTAAAATCAGGAGATTTTCGTTTTTCAAGAATTTTCAATGCCTGTTCAATAAATCCCTCTAGATCAGGCATCTTTAATTGAGTTACATCTCTCAATAATTGTTCAATTTTACTGTTTTTATTAGCATCAATTTTAGCAATCGCCATAATTAAATTTTTTATAAAAATACAGTTTTTACCTAATTATTCAAAATGAAGCTTTATCAAAATAGTCCCCGTTCACTCAATAATACTTCTGTTTCCTCCAAAGGAAAATAATCCAATTTATCCAATACCACCGTCTGTTCTACGCCATCCTGTTCAAAAGTCATCGTCAATTCATCAAGTCCTTTAAAACTAAAAGCGCAATATTTATCTGCGGTATCCATCAATTGTCCATTCAATGAAATCACTTTTGCCCCAGGTAAGATACCTACCTTATTCGCTGCAAAACCCGTATAAATAGACTTAATCAGCAAGGCATCCGCTTTTTCGTCATATCGGGCACCAAAACCAAAACCCTTGCGACCAAAATATTGCTGAGCATAAGGTGCTAAAATTAAAACATCATCTTTCCAACTGATGGTGGTTTTATAGTTTTTCAGAAAACCTAAACCTAATAACCCCATCGGTGTATCACTTGCAGAAACGGAAAAATGAGGCAAACTAATATTACCTATCTGAAAGTGTTCAACTTCTTGAATCATGGCTTTAGATTTATTTTCGCCATCTAAACCAACACTCGCATTCCCTATCATATCAATACGTCTACCTTTCACTTTTTCCACTTCTTTAATATTGGTACTCGCATAACCACTATTACCCAAATCAACCGTAAAGCGCGTTTTCAAAGAATCTGCGTCTAATTTGGCCGTTACATATAATTGATGCCCATAAGGGTTTTCGCTTAATTTGATGGTATCTACCGTTTCCTCAAAAGTGAGTTGGTCTAATTCCGAAACTACTTGAATTTCCTCTTTTTCAAAATCTATTTGCCAGACTAAATGCTGCATGGCTTCTTTACCTAAAATGCCATAAATATCATCGGTACAAGAAATGGGTAATTTCTCAATACTTTCAGCCGAGACATTTTTAAATTCAATATTCCCCAGCACCAATTGGTCAATTTGGTGAATATCAGGAAATAACATCCCGCCACCTGCACCAATCGCAAAACCATTTCCAATATCGGGCAAATCTTGCTGGTCTAGCATATTTTTAAAAACATAAGTAGTCGCCCCTGAATCTAAAATAAAGGGGTATTTTTCTTTACTCCCATTAATCCGTACTTCTACTATCATATGTCTGGACGGGCTGTAATAAAAAGGAATCGTCTCCTTTACATTTTCGCTCACCAATTCTACTCGGTCGAGTACTTTGAAAATGTTGAACATGTAGATCACTAAACCTACGAAGGCGATAACGCCTGTGCTAATGATGCCTAAAAGGACTTTTTGCCATGTTTTCATGATAATTTATTTTGTTGTTGCCAGTTGCGGGTTGCCAGTTGCGAGTTGCCCGTTACGTGTTAACAACTGGCAACTCGTAACTGGCAACTGGCAACTCGTAACTGGTAACTGGTAACTGGTTAAGCTTGAATACTTTCTTCAATAGTAATAGCAGATTCATTCACTTTTTGAAAGCCTCGATAAGCTAGGTAAGCAACTATGGCAGCAGCAGCGAAGGAAGCGATGTATAATAGGTCATTGCCAATCATAATTCGAGTAGACTCCGTACTTGCCTCCCCCATACTAAAAGCGATAACGTTATTAATTACATGCAAGACAATTACGCCCCAAAGAGATTGGGTTTTCACATAAATCCAACCTAAGATTAAGCCTGCAAAAAAAGTACCCATTACTTGCAGAGGTTGCATGTGAATTAAACCAAAGATAAGTGCAGAAAAGATAATCGCCTTAGTTGGATTATATTTTTTCAGCAATCCTTCTAATATAACGCCTCTGAAAATAATTTCTTCACAAATAGGTCCTATTAATCCACCTGCAATTAGCATAGCGATAGGATTTAATCCTTCAAATATCTCTTTGTATGACTCTAACATTGCTTCATACCCGGGCAAATAAGTCATAAGTTCTCCAATTATGTATTGTATGCCGAATAGGAATAAAAAACCTAAAGGTATTAATTTAACAAAAATGGATTTCCACTGAAAAGCGGTAGTCGATAATCCTCTCATTTTATAATAGATCCAAGCCCCAATTACAAAAGCTAAAATCAATCCAATTGGCATTACGATGGCTTGCGCTTCTTCCATTTCTGATATTCCCAATACAGGCATAGCAATCAGCATAACTGGAATAAAGACTATTATCTGAATCGCTAAAAATAATATACCTAAGCCCAGTCCACCCCAAAAAGAAAGCGAAGTGTCTTTGGCTTCAAATATAGCTTGTTGTTCTAGGTTTTCTGCGGTTAAGGTGTTGTTGATTTCCATGATTTGACTGGTTTTGATGTGATGAAATAAGCGGGTGATTGCTTACGAGTACTTGTTTTCTTTTTCGTTTTCGGGAAATAGGCTTTAAAAGCTAAATAGCCATACCTTATTCCTAAGCTAATAAACAAAAGCTGTATGCTTTCCAATATATACTTTAGCTCTTTCCATTGTGCATTATTTAGATGAATGACTAGGAAATAGAGACTAATGACAATATAGGTGAAATTTTTATTTACATCTTTTAAATTTCTTTTAAAGGACATTTTACAACATCAAATCTAGTTAAAGTAAATTCACTCTATAGCAATAATGAACCGTTCCCCATTACCCAAAGTAAAAATACCATTACCTCCAATTACATTTTCATGCAAAATAATTGGTTCAGCAAAAGGATTGCCAATATTATCATTATATGTAGTCAAAGCTTCTTCAAATAAAAAGCGATCTTTTGAAATGGAGGTTAAACTTATTTCAAGATCGTCCCCAGATGTTACCTCTAAATCAGATACAGCAATATGTAATTCATATTCTTGACCATCAAAGGTAATATCTGAAATCATTAGTCCTTCTTCTATTTTTTTAACAATAGGATTAATGGAGGAAATAGTAGGATAGTTTCTAATTACTTCTAAATTTTCCTCGTTAGTCAAAATGGCAACATTAACCACATAGTAATTCTCTTCATTCGGAATATCTTTAAACCTCACCGTAACTTCATCTACTAAATCTCCATTAATGTCTGCAATTGCATTTTTCTTGAAATCACCTGCAATGATTGGCACAGTAGCAGGAAATTTTTGAATCGTTTCGATTTTCTCAAATTGTGAGGCTTCGACTTGAAGTTTGTAAGTCAAGTCCTCTTTAAAATCCATTTTTTCTCCAAAAAAAATATTACGAGCAAGCAATTGTCCATTTTCAGCAGTATCTATCAATGTTTGCTCATAACTAAATATTTGCATCAATTCATTTTCTTCAAAAATTTCAACTTTGAGGTCTATTAAAGATAATGGACTATCAGTCTCTAAAATACCACTTGTAGTTGTTAAATATACTAAAGGAGTAGCATCTAAATCACTAAAATGAGTCGTAATAGCTAAATTATTATCATATTCAGGTAATTCAAGCTCGACTACTGGATCAAAAAAACCACTTTCACATCCAGTTAGAAAACCAAAAAGAATTAGGTAAATTATATATTTAAATTGCATCGTAATTATTTTAAGGTGAGAAATTAAGATTATCTAAAATTCAAACCGATAAACTATTGAAGGTGTTAAACCGAGTAAGCTTGTTTGTTGAAACGTACGTTCTCCACTAGCATTTCGTTCAGTAGATATGTAATATGGATTTTTTCGATTATAAAGGTTATATACCCCAAAAGCCCAATACCCTTTCCATCTTCTATTTATATTCTTTTTGCTTGCCAATTCTACATTTATATCCATGCGATGATAGGCAGGCATTCTAAAACTATTCTTTGCTTCAATATTTTCAACTTCCTGAAAAATTAAATCACCATCCCTATCTAAGGTAGTCGTTGTATACCTATACTGTGGTAAAGTAATTGCATTTCCAGTACCGTAGACCCAAACTCCAGAAATAGATAATCGTTTGTTAATTTGATGATTTAACACCAATGAAATATCATGCCTTCGGTCGTAGCGAAAAGGAAAAGTTTTTCCATCATTAATTTCATCAAATTGTCGCCAGTTCCAACTAAAGGTATACCCTATCCAGCCTGTAGTTTTACCTTGTTTTTTTTGTAAAAATATTTCTGCACCATAAGCTTTACCGATACCTTGGGTAATTTTATCTTCCCAATTATTTTCAGCCCCAATAAAGGTAGTCCCCTCTTTATAAGAAACCACATTATTCATTTTTTTGTAATATCCTTCTATATTTAATTCAATACTTTTAAAAAGGGTTGTAGATACCCCTATTGCGGTCTGCCAAGCATCTTGAGGTTTAATTCGGTCTGTACTAGGTACCCACAAATCTGTTGGTAAACCAAGTGATTCATTGGTTAGTAAATTAATGTATTGCGCCATTTTAGTATACGAAGCTTTTATTGCCCATTTATCATCGGCTAGATAGCGTAAACTAAGTCTAGGTTGCCAGGAAGCATAAGTTTGTTTCCGCACCTGAAAAGTATTCGCATGAAGCCCTATATTCGCTTTAAATGCGCCAAATTTAAAATCGTCCTCTACATAAAAATGAGCTTCCAATGAATTCAAGCGGTCAGAACCTAAAGTAGATTCAATCGAAGTAGTCGCATCGCTACTAATTTTATATTGCAAAACACCAGGGTCATAACTATGTCTAGTTAAGCTGCTACCAAAACGTATATAATGAGTAGGGTTAGGAATATAATCAAGGTCTATTTTCCCAGACCAATCATAGATACCAGAAAAATATTGGTTCGTAAAACTATTTTGTTGCCCATTAATCTTACTTTGATTCTCTGCACCTAAATTAAATCTAAAACGGCTATGTGTCACGGTCGTATTAGCAAATAACTTGTTATTTATCATATAATTCCAACGAAAGGCAGTTGTAATATTCCCCCAATCAATCTGACTGTTAAATTGCGTGAAATCAGTCAGGTCAAATTGCTTCTTTACATCAAATCCAAATACATCAGAACCAGTATATGCACTTAAGTATAGACGATGTTTATTATTTATTTTATAATTTAATTTGGCGTTCAAGTCATAAAAATAAAGCGCTAAAGAAATATCTTCCCCTGATTCTTTCGTGCTTTTCTTAATTAGAGGTTTTATCAAAAAATCAATATACGTTCGCCTTCCCGAAATAATAAAAGAACTTTTATCTTTTTGAATGGGGCCTTCAAGGGTCAACTTTGAAGAAATCATGCCTACATCGCCTTTCATTTGAAATTTTTGCATATTCCCTTCTTTCATAGCAATATCTAAAACAGCAGATAACCTTCCTCCATATCGCGCTGGAATTCCGCCTTTCGTCAACGTTACATTTTTAAGGGCATCAGAATTAAAACGGAATAAAAGCCCAATAAATGAGATAAATTATAGACGGGTACCCCATCTAATAATACTAGATTCTGGTCAGGGCTTCCGCCTCTTATATATAAGCCAGTCTGCCCTTCTCCACCAGATTGTACCCCTGGTAATAGTTGCATTGCCTTCAACACATCAGATTCCCCTAATAAAGTGGGTATTTTTCTTATTTGGTCAATCGGTACTTCAATTTGACTCATCTGGCTAGATTCCTTATTATTTTCGAGTCGTCCACTAACCACTTCTACTGTTTCTAACTGTAAAGCTGGTTGTAGCTTAACGTCTAATTCAATATCTTTTTGCAAATCTAATTTTACTATTTGAGGCTCATATCCAACATACGAAAATATTAAAGTCAATGAATCTTTAGGTAAAGTCAAACTATAAAATCCATACAAATTACTTATGGTACCAATTTCTTTAGTTTGATTACTCGCTATATTTGCACCAATCAGCTCTTCTCCTGAATTCGCATCATTGATGTAACCACTAATAGTGAAATTTTGAGCATATCCATTAAGAAACGACAGTAGCATCAATAGCAAAAACGATATTTTTGAAGACATAATGGTTATTTTAGATTCGATAAATGAGTAATAGAAAGCTATCTTAATCTTAACATAGCGTTCTATTTTATCAACTTCGATGAAAACTATTTAGTGACTAAAGTCCTAATATTCCAATTAATACTAGCACCTTGTGTCAAATCTTGAAATGTTCCCCATTCCTCAACTTCTGATACAAATACCCAATCTCCATGAGGCCTTCTTGGTCCATCATCACAACCAATAGTTGGATTCTCCCCTGAAACAGTTACTTCTACGGATACCCAAATTTCTTCTCCTGAAACTAATAATGATTCTTCTAATTCATGCTCATGCCAAGCGAATGCCTCAATAGGGGCTACTATTTTATTGTCATATATTAGTTCGCCTGGTAAGGAATCTGTTCCTACTTCATAAATCTTTACTTGACAAGCAAGAGGCGTTCCTGCCATATAAAAATTGACTTTTTTTATTACCTCCCCTATATGTGGTCTCATCATAGGTTTAGTCAATTTAACACCTACTTCATAAACACCTTCTGGAAATAAAGGTGCTGCATAGTTATCTCCATCATAATTAATAGAATAAGTAGGTTCTATTGCTTCAAGTGTTACAGGCTCGACTTGCTCATTTTCTTTACACCCAAAGTTAATAGCAATAAAAAAAAGTAATAAGAATGGTAAAGATTTAGGGTAAACAATAGCTTGCGAAAGATTAATTGCTTTCATGATTATTTGGTTTTAAAGTGATAAAATTAAATTGTTATTTTGTAATGAGTTGGGTGTTTCTAATCTTAGCGTCTTCCACCGCCAAAAACAATCCCTAAGCTTAAATCAAAAGAGGATAAACTTTCTTCCCCAAATTTGGGGATAATATGGTATTTTAGTGCTGGACGAAACCAGCCTAATTCTGCGCCTATTCTTGGGGCTACTCCGAATTTAGTTCCTAAATTTGTTGAAGTATCGTTATCTACCAAAACATGCCTAGCATTATATAAACCAAGTGTTAATCCAGCAAATACTTTCTTCTTTTTTTTCCCATTAATCAAATAATATTCTCCAGTAATTGCAAAATTCTGTAAACCATAAATACTTTCTATTTCTACTTCATCGCTAGAAGTATCTATTTCATCTTTGTTGACTAGAGCAATTGATTCATATTTGATGCCAAGAGCTATTTTATCATTGAAATTATATCTCATTTCTAGACCTCCTGACATGCCAATTTTCTGGTTAGAAGTAAATAATCCTGTCATTAATTCTACTTCAAAACTTTTATATGTTTTTGATTGAGAAAAAAGTAAAATATTAACGAGTAAGAAACTCATCGTAAAAATGAATGTTTTCATGATTAAATTTTTAGTATTAAAAAAATATTACAATGCAAAACTATTCATAAAACCAAAATTAAAATAGGACAAAAATAACTAATTGTACTTATTCAAAAAATGTCATTTTAATTAAAAAATTAAACACAATTATTTATTAATCAGCTTGTTACAAAATAAAAAATCTAAATTAATTATATGATAATAAAATTCCATTAAAGAATAGAACTAATTTTATGGCTTTAATATCTTTAAGCTTAACTACAAATGAAATCTTATCCCTAATCTAAAAGTCGGTTTTCTTTTTTTGATTGGCAAATTCTCAAGAATTTCACCATCGCTTTTAATAGCAAAAAAATCATTCGTTAAATCATAAACTCCTTTCTCCGTCAATTCTGATAGCGCCCCATCAAAATTCTGACTCTTAATAATCAGTCTTGACTTTTCTTTTAATGGTAAATTAAAATCCACTCCTAAATTTAACCAAATTCTATTCCTTATCGAATAACTTAAATTTAAAGAAGGTTTCGCTTTAATAAAATAACTACTAATTTCAAGTCCTATATTTTGTATATTGAATACATCCTCACCTATTCTCCAATTATAATTTTCTTCACCAAAATCAGTTTTTTCAAGTCGTATGTTAATATTAGAAGTAGATAAATAAATTCCAGGACGTAAGAGTAGAGGTCGTCCTATTTTTTTTAAAACCATAGTATAACTTCCACCAATTTCATTCTCTCTTAACAATCTTTTTTTATCATAATTTTTGTGGGTGCCAATATTTATTGCCCATCTTTTATTTATTTTAAATCCTGTATAGAAGTAACTACTAAATAGTCTTGAAAATCCTGGGGAATATTTTTCAATTTCAATAGGAATATTTCCTTCTCCCCAGCCATTTATTTGTAAAAGTTGTGCCTGCATAGAAATGGGAAAATACCCAGCTTCATATCCAAATTCTAGTTTGGGAATCAATTTATAGAATTCCTTTATTAATTGTTTCTTCTTATTTTTTTCGTTCTCCAACTTCTTATTTATTAAGTTAATTTCTGAATCTAAAGATTCGTCTTTCTCCAATATTGAATATTCTTTAAAAAAATTAAAATCATTATTTTCTCGCCTTGTAAACACTTCTCCAAATAAAATTCTTTCCTCTAATGGAATAGGTTTAACATGGTCCACGACTACCTCATTTACAACAAAATCATCTAAAAATATTAATTCTTTTTTCGTTGATTTATCAAGGCCTTTTCCTTTAAAAGTAGCATATTTAAGATGCCATTTGTCTCCTAATCTTTGAAATCGAATTTTATGACTAATTTCTAAACTTTTATAGGGCGTTCCTAGAAAACGTAAAGCATTTCTTTTTTTGATGCCCTTCTCATTAAATTGAATATCAGCTCCTTTATAAGCATAAGTCTCACTATCAATGAGTAATTTTCCTTCCACAATACCTTTTAATTTTCCATTTTCTGTTGAAAAATGAATTTCATATACTTCTTTGTCTCCATCCAGTAAAATTCTAGTTAGGCTATATTTATAGTGGTCAAAAAATTTCGGATTGATAAATTCACTTCTCTTTTTTACAAAATCTGTATTTCCTGCTACAAAATGAGACCCTATAAATTCTAAACTACTAATAGAATCTGCTGCTGGGAAAAAATAAGTTCGTGCTTTATTAATTTTCAACTGTCCTATATCACCTTTATATCCTTTATTATACTTACTCTTTACAAAATCAAGAACACCTTCGGATAAATTTAAATAATGGTCAAAGTCATCCTTTGTAATTTCTCTATAATATCCAACTAACTGAGTCGTTTTTTGCGGGTAATTTTTTTCAATATTCTTATATGCTTTGGTCAGTATATTAAGTGCATTTCCATCTCCGACAACAGCAACTTCATTCAGTATATGTGTTTTGGGATGTAGATAAATAGTGTCAGGAATTATATCGCTTGAAGCAAATATTTTTTGTTCAAAACCTATAAAACCTATTATTAAATTTCTTTTTCGGGGCTCTTTTATTTTTAATTTAAAATATCCATCCTTGTTAGTAATTGTTCCAATACTTGTCCCTTCTATAACTATATTAGTATAAACAAGAGGCTCTTTTGTGTCTGAATTAGTCACTACCCCCGAAATATTTATTTGTGCTACTAATTGTATTGAAAAAAAAGAGAATACCACCAAAAAAACACGTACCATCATCAACTATTTTAGTTGTTATAAAATTCAGGTTGGGGGTCTAGAAATAAATTAATTTGGTTTTCATAATTATTAAAGCCAGATAGGCAATCATTAAAATAAAGGTTCTTTGACAATTTTTGCAAATTACTGCTTAAAGGCGAAAACTCTAAATTTGAAATTTTCAAAATTAGTCATGTTAAAAGTGAATCGTTTGACGGTTCTAAGTAAATTATTAGTTCCTTCAACTGCACCGCTTGATACCTTAGTTTTAAAATAATTGAGGATGTTTTTTTGGTGACGTTGAAAAAGTGCAATAAATTTATCAAGATACTTGTTTTTCCATTCGGCGGCATAAGCTAACCAATGGTCTATTTGTTGAACAGCAAAGTCATACGAATAATCTGTATCGAAAATAGACTGCAAGGTATTTCGTAGTTGATAAGCATCTTCTAAATCTGGTGCTTTATCAAATGCTTTTCGCAAATCTTCTTTGTCTTGCTTGCTAAGATTTTCAGGTCGCTTTGTAAGTTTCCATTTGAGCCTTTTAAAAACTTCTTCTTCTTTGTCGGTTCGACGAAGTTTTTTGCGCATATTATCTAAAACATCATTTAAATGAGTTGTCCAATGAAAGCGGTCAACATGTATTCGGGCATTAGGAAAAAGTTCCTGTCCTAAATCTTGGAATGGTCCCCACATGTCAGAACAAAAATCCTCGATTTGTGCACAAAAACTTTCTCCAAGTCCTTGAAAATAAGCACGTAAGAAACTTTTATCTCTTTGCTCTAATATATCAATAATTTCATGAGTATCCAAGTTAATCAAGATGACTATGAAGTCTTTGTGCCCTTTTTTGAAAGCAAATTCGTCAATACCAATACGCTTAATTTTAGACCAATCAATTGATCTTTCAAGCACTTGGTCATAGCAGATTCGTTCTACCGTTTTATGGCACATATCAACTATAGCAGCTACTTGTAAATGACTTTGTTTAGCACTCATTTCAAAGATATATTTAGCTTGTCTTTTGGTATAGCTTTTTCCAGAAGAAACGAAGTCAAAGGATTCACTAAAAGTGCGACCACATTTACACCGATATTGATGAACTTGAATATGTAATATCACTTTTCGACCACTAATATCTAGGTCTCGAACTTGACGGCGATATTTTGGGGTTTTACTATCGACTAATTGAGCGCAATCTGGGCATATTTCTCCTTCTATTTTTTTTATTTTACAGAAAATATGAATTGCATTTTTTTTAATAGAAACTTGTTCTACCTCCAAATTTGGAATATTAAGTAGCATTGAATAAAAGCTTAAATCTTGACTCATTTCTCTATTTTTTAGAAGAGAAATTTAAGCTTTTTTTCCGCTTTTGCAAAAATTGTCAAAGAACCAAAATAAATTAATCAGTCATCATTTACTAAACCCCCTACAATTACATAATAGGCATTCCTTATTTAGGCCAAATTACTGACCCTACAGCTAAAACTCCACTTGCTACCCATGCTCCATTAGCAACTCCTTGAGCAGCATCTGCTGCACCGTCAGCACCAAAAGCTCCTGCTATTTGTCCTACCGTCCACGCAGTAGCAGCTACACCAACAGCAACCACCCATCCAACAGCACAAAAAACAAAAGCACCTCCTTCTATCTCTTTCATTTCACTCTTAGAAACTTCTTTAAGACCTTTAACTTCAAAATCATTCATAAATTTTACTGAATTCATAATAAATTGTTTTTATTCTTGAATAACTTGGTTTTAAGCATTCAAGAATGGGTTAAGAATAAAAAATAACTAGTTAAAATACTTGTATAATAAGTCAATATCGTTCGTAAAAACTCCTTTAACGATATATTTAACCATTTTGATAATAGCCAATTTGTTTTTTAATGTAATTAGCAGAAATAATAGGGCCATTTGGGGGAATGTATGGGTAAGGATAATGAATAATAGGTGCTGTACTTGGAACAGGCGATAAAGTTGGACACAAAACGCCACCACCATTGATTCTTTCTAAATCTAACAATTCAATAGTTTTTAAATTTTTCATTTTCAAAAGTTTTAAATGATTAATAAATTAATTGTATAAAGATTAAAATTTCCAGCTTATTCAACATTCATTTTAAAATAGAGCATAAAACAGCTTAGAAATGTTAAAAAGATTAGCATAAGGGTTTCTATAATCAACGATACAGTTACCGCCAATAAATCCACCATTTATCTCTTGCAAATTTTGTAAAGTAATAATTGTTTTCATTTTATGGTTTTAAGCTTATTAAAATATAAACGAGTCGTTCTTTCCTTAGTTTACTTGTGGAGGTCCTTGACAGCCCCAAATGGTATCGCAAATACCTTTTAATTTGTCAAAAAAATGCCTAATATCCAATTCGATATTATAGAATCCTCCATTGATAGACATGGCTTCTTTTCGTTTTAAAGTTTTCATAATTAGTTTTTTATAAGTTAAGAAATTAATAATTCAATTAAAGTTTGCATCATTATTTAGGAAAAATAATAGGGGCATTCTCAATAGGGTCAGGTCTAGGGTTCAACAGAATAATTGGGTTCCTTTTCTTAGGTAAAAGAATAGGAATTAATAAGGGGATACAATATATATAAGCGTTATAGCCACCATTAATTACACCTAATTCAGTTAAAGATAATGTCCTCATTTTTTGGGTTTAAAAGGTAAAGTATTTCAGGATTCTTCTTTCTAGCTATAGAAAATTCAAATAGTCGTGTATATCATCTAAAATGTGTTATTATCAACTTCATCATCAATTTCGTCTATATCTATAATAATCAATTTATTTGTTTCCATCTTTATATATTCCTGTTCAATAATCCCACTATTTGACTATGTAACTATCACGTATTAAAAGTGTTATATCAAAGTATAATCGTTTCTATTTCTTTGTGTTTTTAAGATAGTACAAAATATAAAGTCAATAACTCTACACTCTTTGGGGTCTTATAAAAATACTACAGAGTGCCTGGGTTCTTTCAAAATTAACAAGAACGTAAAGTATCTTATTTTTTATTTTCATCCCTTTACAAAGTTAAAGTAACTTACTCTACTATTTTTAGAGTCTATTTAAATTTTTGGTTCTTTGACAGTTTTTGCCAAATCGAATAGGATGGTTGACCTTCAGTCAACCTAAAACATTGACTATCAAAAGACTAACGGGTTGACTGAAGGTCAACCATCCGATAAAATGCAAAAATTGTCAAAGAGCCAAATTTTTAATTATTTTTATTTTTTTAATAGCTACTTTTGTTGCTCTTTATTTCTCTACAAAGGTAGTATTCATCACTCTAATTTCTTTAGAATTGTGTTAAAGTTTACAATTCTTTTCAAAGTTTTTAGTAACTACTTTCGTTACTTTTTATTACCCTACAAAGGTAAAAGTCGCCACTCTAATTTCTTTGGAGTCCTGTTAAAATTACCAATTCTTTTCAAAGTTTTCAGCAACTACTTTTGTTACTTTTTATTACCCTACAAAGGTAAAGTTCGTTACTCTAATTTCTTTGGAGTCCTGTTAAAATGCTACAGGGTAACAAGATTTTTCAGGATTTACAAGATGGGTAAAATATCCAACTCTTTCCTTTTTTATCTCTCAACAAAGATATAAACGCTTACTCTAGTATCTTTGGAGTTTAGTTAAAGCTTACAATTCTTTTCAAAGTTTTTTAGTAACTACTTTTGCTACTTTTTTAATACCTTACAAAGATAAAATTCATCACTCTATTATTTGTAGAGTTACGTTAAAGTGAGTAAATTGATAGGTAATTATTTTATACAATCACCTATCAATTAAAAGTGCTTTAGGAATTGAATGTCACAATATTCATTCTTACTAAAGGTACAATCTTTTGCAAAATGCCAGGTGTTACCTCATCAATTGGTGGCTCAGGATTCGTAATACCTGGACCAATAGTTAACATCATTGGGTCTTGCACCGCATTAAAGCCAAAATGTTTACCACCAGCAATTTTTCTTAATTGAGTTACTGCTAAAGTTTTCATAAAATAATGGTTTTTTCAATGAGCAAATGTTTCTTAAAAGCAAGCTGTATCATCGCTTCCTTCTAAATACCTTACATATATATGGGGGCTAACTCTAGTATAATTGGAGTTTTGTTAAAAGGGCTACATGATGACAGGATTATGCAGGATTTACAGGATGAGCGAGCGAACCCGCAGGGTGAATGTCTGGGATGAGCAAACACCGTTTGTGAACCGTGAAACGGACGGGATGCTCAAGGGAGCGAACCGCAAAGCGGGTGGAGGAATAATTAATAAAGATCCTAGAGCGACCTTTATTATTTGTGAACCGTGGGTGAGAGGGCAACATAAAAATTACTCAAATAAAACATCCATTGTTAAATCGTTATCAACTAATTCTTGGCTATATTTGTTGGCTTCCGTACCAAAGGAAGTAATCATGGTCAAAAAAAGTTGTTTTTTAGTTTTACTTACCTCGGAAAACACCATTATCTTTTTGCGCAATTGTTCGGCGTAAGCTTTAGAAATATTAAAAGTAGTCCGTTGAAATTTCATTTCACATAAATTAATGACTTGGTCGTTTCGGTCAATCAATAAATCAATCTGCACACCGGGTAAAACATCATTTCCTTGAAAAATAAAACTAGAAGCTTCCGTATAAATACCGCCAATATCTAAGCCTTTCTTAATTTGTTGAATGTGTTTTAGACTAAGGCTTTCAAAAGCATAACCACTCCAAGCTGTAAAAGTTGGGGTTTGGCTTAAAGCTTTCCATTGACCATCCAGGTTCCTTTTTCTTTTTTCAATAAAATTGATGTAGAATAAGGAATATTCATCCGTTAGTCGATAGAGTTTGTTTCTATGCTTTTTACCAAAAGGATAATAATCTGTAATAAATCCAGAATGCTTTAGTTCATTAAGTACTTTCGTAAATCCTCCACCATCTGCTAATTTAGTTAATTGGATAATGGCAGGTCTAGTCAAACCTTTCCATTTGGTGGCTAAAGCACGAACGATCGCAATATGATTTTCAGCATGTTCAAATAAGGCTGGATATAAATTGGCGAATTCATCAAATAGTAAACCGTCCTCCGAAAAACAAATAGTATCTATATTTTGAATAGCACTCTTTCCTGCTTTTATTTCTTTTAAATAATGAGGAATTCCTCCCATTATCATATAAATTAAAACGGTATGGTAGCGGTTTAATTTCAACTGCCTGCTTTTCAAAAATGTTTCAGTTTCGGCAAGCGTAAAAGGTTTTAAATTAATTCTTCTGGTAATTCTATTATGTAATCCGCCTTTATCTTTAACTACTTTTTGTAGCATCCAAGATGCTGCCGACCCACAAATCACCACAATAATTGGTTGCTTAGAGGCCCAATTATTCCAAAAAAAACCCAAAGCTTTTAGAAAACCCGATTTTTTGGTTGCTAACCAAGGCAACTCGTCAAAAAATAAGATTTTTTTCTTAGTGGATGGTTGAGCTTCCAAAACAGTAATTAGCTGATGAAAAGCAGTTAGCCAATTTTTAGGCATTGGCAAGTCAGTAGTCTTGGCATATCTCTGTAATAAAAAATGAAAAGAAGCTAATTGTTCTACACGGGTAGCATTTTGCACACCTGTGAATTCTATATCAACTTTGCCTTTATAAACAGAACGAATTAAAAAGGTTTTTCCAACTCTTCTACGCCCAATGACCGCAATCATTTCAGCTTCATCTGATTGTATGGCTTCGTTTAAAGTAGCTTGTTCTTTCTCTCTGCCAATAAATTTCTTGTCCATATTATATTTTGATAGCTCGCTGAAAGTAGGTAAAAATAAGCACTTCCAGCGAGCTATCCAAATCCTAGTAAGCAAAAAGTCCCAATCTATCAATATAGATTGAGACTTTGAATACACCCAACTTATTTTTCTTTAAAGGCGCAAAGGTGTAAGGGTCAAAAAGTAGAGAGGTGCCTACTGCTCTACGCTACTTGCACAAAAAATATTGGCAATTGCCGAATGATTGCGCCACCATTAATGGCTTGCAATTCTTGGGTCGCAATAGACGGTGGAATAAAACCTACTCGAAATTCTACGGGGTGCATATATTCGTAGGATTCTCGATACCGACAATAGGCAATTGGTGCGCCTAAGGCTTTCAATTCTTTTAAGACATTATATAACATGCTCTCGGATAAACCCATTTTTCTAGCAAATTGGTCTGGTTTGCCTGTTCGCTTATAACGGATTAAATCGTGCATGCGTTTGATTCTTTCTATTTTATTGTTTAGTGACATTTGATTGTGGGTTGATGAGGTTGTGAGGTAATGAGATCATAAGGTTATGAGGTTCAAAGGTCGAGGGACAGAAAGGTAAGAATAGGCTACTTTCTGCCTACTGCTACTGCAAACTGCCTACTTCCGTTCCCGCTCCCCTGTATTGACGAACGTTGCTGGTTTAGATAACTCGTCATAGTATGTCATTATTTTCACTAAATCTGTTGTTTTGTTCAATTTAAGCCGATGGCTTTTTACATATTCTTCCATAGCTGATTTGTGGGTATGTAAAAGAGTTAGGACATTTTTCTTTTTTAGTTTAAAGAAATTTGCTTTTCCATTTTCCACAAAATAATAGCTTGGTTTTTGGGCAAATTCTTGCACTTCGATATCACCTGCATACCGCTTTTTTTCTGTTTTGATTAAACTTATATGAAAATCTTGTAAGACATAAAAATCCGTTCCACGATAGACTAATTGTACAAATTGCTTGGCTCTTTTAGGCAATAGTCCTGTTGCAAAAATAATGGTTTCTTCGCCTTTTGGTATTTCTACTCTATTGTACCAATTTTCATCTAGAGCAATGTACCTATTGTCTTTTTTGACTTCAAAACTTTTGGTATAGCCGTTATAATTTAACCATACTTCTTCTATGGCTTCAGTTTCTTTTTTCGGAAATATTTTTCCTTTTTGCCATTGGTCAAAATAAAAGGGGGAGCCTTCGATACCTTCATAGAGGTTTTCATCTACTGATTGGCTATTGGTTAGCAGGAGGTCGTTTCTTTGGGCCTGGCTGATTAGGCTAATGCTCAGGCAACAAATTAAGCTTAAGATTTTTACTGTTTTCATTTTTTTTGATTTTTATTTTAAATGTTTTTTACCACGGATAAATAATACCACGGATGATTATTAGAGATAAATAAAAAATAAACAATTCTTGGTTATCTATCCATAGGAATTCATGTTTCGCTGAAATCAAAATGAGAAAAAAACAATTGGTTCATTCCCAAGTAAGATTCAGGCGGAACTTTTAGTAAATCAAGGATTTTCTGCTGAATTGGCTTTAAATCCTCTATTTTGACATAAATTTTATCTTCTATTGATACAATTGTTAAATGAATATTTTTAAAAGCACTTAAAATCATATTCGTTGTCGGTTTATCAGTAGTTCTTCCAGGGTTACCTGGATAAAGTTCTTTGAGTGATTGTTTTGTAGTTTTCAATTCCGACCGTACTTGGTACTGAATTAGACTAACATATTTTAAGGCTAATAGTAAAAGTCGAATTAACGCCTTTATTCTATTTGGTTTACCTAAATAAACAGGCATCAATGCGGTTATTTTATTGAGTAGTTCATCGAATTTATGTTCGATTTTATATTCGTCTCGATAACATTCTACTACTTGAATAGTATTTAATCTTTCTTTGGGTGCATTACAGGCATAGGCTCGCCAGCCTAATTTTTGTAAATGTTCCTCCTTAAGTGCTTCATTTAGTGAAATTTCAAGGTCAAAATGACTGATTTCTTTGATTCGTTCAGGTTTATCTTTATATTTTCTTACATTTTTAGTTTCTATATGCTCCTTAATTTTGACGCTAATGAAGTCGTTAACTCGATACTTCGTCAAGATTTTAGTAACAGCGGTTTGAACGGCTTCTTTAGTATTTAGTTTTTTTCGCCCTTGGGAAGCTTCTAAAATAAGTGATAACTCATTTTGTGCCTTGCTTAAGCGATTTTCAAAACTGACTTGCTGACTTTTGGCATAAGTTGGAGAATAAACAATAATTCGTCTTTCTTCCCAGCAAATACCATTGATTTCATCTTCGATTTGTTCTATTTGCTCAAAGGCTTGAGCTCTAAGAATTACCTGTCCTTGTTTATCTTTTGTCGTTATTGGAATTAATTTTTTAGGTTTTTGCGCTAGATAATCAGCTAGTTGACTTGGAGTACATTGTTTTTTACTCAAAGGCGTCAAATAATACTGATTGTTAAGCTGTAAAAAACTCCTTATGACTAAACTTCCCATTTTTGCATCTCCTACAAATAATTGATGTAACAAATGTAAATTAGTCATTAACTCCTTGATAACTGGTAAATACAATACATCATCGGCTGTATTGCCTGGAACCGTAACTGAAAACAAGGGCATGGCTAAAGGATCTAAAGTAGCTACCATCGTTTTCAATTGAGGTAAATCCGACCGATGTTGTTTTGAATGTCCGAATTGAAAGTTTCCCGATGCTTTTCGATGCGATTGAGTAATCATCGCATCTAATCGAATAGCTTCGGATGTTAAATTAAGATCGTACACGTTAATTAGTCGTTGATTATGAGCATGTTCAAACTTAACCCACTTATCATCGTCTGAATATCTGTCTAATAAAGCGCCTAATTTATCATCCGTAAAATCTTTACTGGTCATACTTGGACTATTCATGCAATATTGCAACGTGATTAGTCGCTGAGCCGCCCATGTTTCTACATGACTGATTCGGTGGTCACTACAAGACAACACATATGTCAAAAATCCAACGGTGACTTTCCCACCGCTTATCCCTTTCCAGTTCCCATGGTCTGGAAAATATTGGTCTAGATATTTGATTAAATCACTCTCTTCAAATTTTCTTACCAATACGGGAATATCGTCTACTCGCTCTGTTTTTGTTTGCATGCTGCGAGTTTACGAATTTATTTTTTATTTTTTCATTTCAGCGAAACGTGAATTATTATGCCTACATACGAAAAAATGGAATGAAGCATGCGAATTTTATTATTCTAATATAAATCATAAATTCCTAAAAAGACTAGACCAACGAAAAGAAGAACGCTTCAACATCATCCGTGCTTACCTTTATTTACTATTCCTCATCCAAAAAATAGATACTAACTTTCCCAAGAAACAATTCAGGCTCCATAAATTCCTAAATGAAGTCCCCCTCTACTCCCAAGAAAAAAGAGGAATCAACATTCCCATACTCATAGTACAACTATTAATTTTATTAGCACAAAACAAAAAAGCAGCGATTATTGACAAACAAGATGCTTTACAGCAATATTCTTGGCGTTATTTACGCAATGATCAAACCCTAAGAAGTAATTGTTTTATTAAAATGCTAGAATGTATGACCAAAGCTAATTTTCATAAAAATGCGACCATTCGTGCCGCTAAAAAATACCATGCTAAATTGGTTGCCAATCCAGCTAGAAATTACTTAAATGCACATTTTGTAGAAATTATCCCTTATGAAGATCAATGGGAAATGGTCTTAGAATTGTTGGAAAATAAAGCAAGGTAAATAGAAGCTTGAGCAGGTATAATAGTAGAAAAAGATTATTTGAAATAATCCCCAGAGAAGCACCGACAATCGGCACTTCCTAGGTAGAGAGAATCCGGCTATAAAAGCCTCGTGTTTAGAAAAGAAAATGTATTACCTCAAATAAGGCAAATCATTTTTCTATGTACTGTAAACGAAGATATAACATTTTGAATTAGTTCTACTGTATTTAGTGAAAAAAACTTAAATAAAGGGTAAAATTTTAGAAAGTTCAAATTCTCCTCGCTCCTAAAGGAGAAATCTCCCCGCAGGTAGGCGTTCCTTTAGGAATAAAAGGTGCGGGATGGCAAGTTTTGTTTTTGTCCTGTAGTCAGAAAAAAATTACTCTTTATCTACAAAAAACAAAATCACCGATTGAGTCGGGCAGATTTTATTTGCTCTGAAATTCGTTCGTAAAGGCTTTTTCGTTCAACGATAACCTCCCCTATTCCATGCATTAAAGCTTGTGGTTCAATTGTATATCCATAAGTCGTAATTAATTCAGTAGCAAAATCAACTTTAACATTATAATGTTTATCAAAAGGCAAGGAAGAAATATCTCTGACGGTTCCCTTCAATACGCCAAACTCCATAAAAGGATAATTATTCAATTTAACATACACTTCTTGCGCTGCTGCTACTTTTCCCGCCCCTTGAATAGGCAATTGTAAGAGGGCAAAGTAAGGCGTTGTTTCTTGCGGAATCAAGCTAAATATTTTTTCATCTTGCCGAGCAAATCGATAGTCATTAAAATGTTCTTTAAACACACAGCGTCCTGCCACATTTGCTTTAAGTAAGTACTTTAATTCCCAAGCATTTATTTCATGCTCTAATAGTAGGAGGGCTTCTTTAATCGGATTAATAAAATTAAGTTGGTCGAGGTCAAATCGGCTTGAAAGCTCTAATTTTTCTCGTTCTAATGTTTCTATATTTAAATCTAATGTATTTAGATCTGTTTCAATTTCCAAACTAGCTAAATCTTGAATCACAATCTTTCTATCAACTTTATCAAATTCTGATGCAGAGATAACGCTATCAGCATAAAGTTTTTCATTTCTAGCAATATTTCTATTGTCATAAGCCCTATCCTTTTTTAAGATATTCGCCTTTTTGCTTAATAAATCTTTTCGTTTTCGATATTGAGCAATTTGAGTTTCTCTAGAGGCCATTAAAGCTCGATGCTTGTCTGTTTTTTCAAAAGTTAAATAATTCTCTACTACTGCATTCACTTTTACCAAAGCGGGCTTTAATTCCCCAATTGCTAAATCCTTTGGTAGACAAAGGTTTTTAGCAATCTCAATAGCGCTTCGATCTTTTATCGCCAATTTATTTTTCAAAATTTGCACATCTTCATAAATCGCTGTATTCCGAATAACTGCCAATGGAGCATCTTTTTCCACAAAGGCATTATTGGTCACTAATAACCTCAATTCGCCAGCCGATCTAGCATAAATATCCACAGGCGTTACTTCGGTCGTAATCGTTAAAGGCGCGCTAATCGTATCTTTATATTCTAAAAGCCAAGCAATGAAGGGTAATAACGCCAAGACAAAAAAGATAGCTAATAAGCTACTTATCATCAAGCCTCTTGGCAATTTTTCCGTAATCTTCATCTTTCTTTTTGGTTCGGTCATTTGATTAAAGCGTATGTTTAAATTTAATCCCCCATCTCAAAATTAGCTATATCCATTGAGGTTGAAGTTGAATTTGAGCTTTTTATTAGTTCATCATTCATCGTTATCTAGTCCAATCCCATCCATTGCTGATGATAAGCCCCTTTTAATTGTATCAATTCCTCAAAACTCCCTTGTTCTACAATTGCTCCTGCATCAATCATCACAATCTTGTCCACATGTTCAAAAAGCTTTAATTTATGAGTAGCTGTAATAATCGTTTTTCCCGCAAAATGCTGTTCTATATTCTGAATGACTTTTTTGGCAGTAATATTATCTAGCGCACTTGTTGGTTCATCCATAATCAAATAATTCGCATTTTTATAAATAGCTCTTGCTAGTAAAATACGCTGCACTTGTCCCTTACTAAATTGTTTTCCTCCTCGCCCCACCATCGTTTCTACGCCTTTTTCTAATCCCGCCATAATTTGATCTAGACAACTCAATCTAATGGCTTCATTCATGCGATCATAATCAATGGTTGAAGCATCTTCTGCCAACGTAATATTATAGCCTAAAGTATTGCTAAAAATAAACCCATCTTGGGAAACGAAACTACAGTTTTCTCGCCAAGGTTTATAGTTGATATGTTGAATACGATGTTCACCGACTTTTACCTCCCCTTCTTCTCCTTGCAATAACTTTAAAATGATTTTAATAATCGTCGATTTTCCACTTCCACTTTTACCGACTAAAGCAATTTTTTGGCCGTAGGCTACTTCAAAAGAAATTTCTTTAATCGTTGGCACATCTTTATACGTAAATTTCACATTATCAAAGGAAATTTTTTGTTGGTAATTGATCGAAGGACTAAATGCCTCAGGTTCATATTCTTTTTCTGATTCTAAGAAGACTTCTTGTAATCGACCTAAACTTAATTTAGCATCCTGCCAATCTTGCACAAATTGCATAATGTCCGTAGTGGGCTTTGTCAATTGACCTAAGATATACTGAATGGCTAACATCGCTCCAAGCGTCATCGTACCATCAATAACAGAAGTTGCTGCAAAAAAAAGAATGAAGATATCTCGTAATTGACCTATGATAAAATTAAAGCCCTGATATATTTGATAGATGCGTAGAATTTCAAGCCTATTCTCTGCAAATTGATCTTGCACCTCATGCCACTCATCTACTTTGTATCGCTCTAGGTTATTTACTTTTATGTCCACTAAACCCTCTAATACCTCCATTAGTTGACTCCTCATTTTGGAGCCCACTTTAAAGCGTTTGTTATCAATTTTTTCTCTGTAACGCAAAAAGAAAAAATCCCAAAATATAACTAGAAAAAAGGAGATGATAAAAACGAGTCCAATCTTCCAACTGAAAATAAACATGACTAGGCCAAAGACCAGTATTTTAAAGATAGCACTCACAAAATTGACGGAACTCCCCGTCATAAAAGTTTCTATCCGTAAATTGTCATTAATGTGCTGAATAAGATCCCCTTGCTTTTTATTACTAAAAAATAGATACTGTTTAAAAAGGAGGTTATGAAGGTAAGCGTTAACCAGCTTAATATTGATCCGAATACCAATATGACGCAACAACCAAAGTCGCAAAAAATCAGAAGTAATAATACCAACAAATAAAGCCAGTTGCCCCATCAATAATAAATAGATGAAGTCTATATCTTGATGATTGATTCCTTGGTCGACTAAAGCTTGCGTTAAAAAGGGGAAAATTAATTCAAATAATACCCAGAGTAGTTGCAGGGCTAGTACTTGGAGAATGGCTGTCTTATACTTAAAAATTTGTTGGTATAATCCGCCAAAGGAGGAAATATTTTTAGTTGTTTGGCTCATTGAGTTAGACGTGTTTTCACAAAAAAAGAAAACGATTAAAAATTTAGAAAACGATTAAAATAGACGACGCTAAAAAGCTACCTATCATAATACAACCATAAAATTGAGTTCAAACAAAGTAAAAATATTTTCAATTTACTTTATAAAAAACTACCAGAGAGAGATTTATAAAAAAGATAAAAACATATAAGTAAAACGAAATCTAATATTAATTGTCAAATTCTTTTTAATTAGCAAGCAAATTAAAAATAAAATTTTAAAAATAAGAAAATTCTTCTTTAAACTTCTTCAATGATAGACTCTCCGTGTCCTTGGATACCATTTGTCCATTCCCAAGATTCATACAATCTTATTTTCCCATTGGGTAATCTTTCAGGCTTAGAAGTACAAATACCTGCTCTAAATTCATTTTCGTTATTCCAATGCTGGTAACTCATTTGAATGGTACCGTCTTGTTCAACTCTTCCTAGTATATTTCCTTTTTTAATGTTCCCTCCGTGATAACTCGCACTAATAACAGCACCTTTTTGTTCGTAATAAAAAGTAGTTTCATTAGATACTTCTCCGCTTTGAGAATTATGGACACTCCTAAATTCTTTGTTGTGGTAGGACCACGTAGGTACGTTCTTCATTTATGTGCTCGTGTGTGTAGGTAAAATAAAAAAATCAATGTATAGAACTAGCTCAATTTTGATACCAATCGACTTTATGTCCCACATTATTTCAGTTATTTCACCTTCGTTTTGGTTAAAACAAAAGAAATCCCATAATTGCAATGCAAATTATGGGATTAATTCCGGCTATGATTATAGCAGTTTTTTAAATCGGGTTTGTGTAAGTTCCTCAAAGATAAAAAATCTAAAGGAAGTCACAAAGTAAAAACAAGTAATAAATTATGAATTGCCTAATAATGACCTATTTTCCATATTAGTAAATAATTATTTGTACTAATCTGTTAATCAGTAGCTAACAAATTATAAAAATGCAGAGAAGTTAATCTATTTTTTACGCTACTATAAAAATGAAAAGCAAATTTGTATAGTTACTTAAAACTATGTACTTTTAGCCAAGTTGTACTTTAAACAACAATATTACTATGAGAAAAATATTGATACTAGGATTGGGTCTCCTCTCTTCCTTACTATTTATTCTACCTGCAAGATATGTATATGTTTGCAAGATTATGAATAATTGCGCTCCGGCTAGCGTTATTCCAACTGATTGGTCAACTACCTTACGTTTAATGGACGGTGATTCGATGTTGCTCAAAGGGTTCGATCATTTCACTTTTGATTCGGGTAATATCACACCCGATTTATCGTTGAACAATCAAGATTTTTTAGATAAAATAGCAAGCCATCTTAAAGCAAATCCAACTAAAAATTTAACCATAACGGGTTTGTATAGAAAATCCGAAGCGGGTCAAAGTTCTGGTATCTACGAAAATTTAGGTATTGCTAGAGCGAACATCATCAGAGATTTTTTAGTGCAAAGAGGTATTCCTGTGGAACGCATCTCTCTAGATCATGCAGCTACAGCAACAGAAACGTTAAAGCCATCGCTGAAATTTGATTTATTTGAACCTAAACCAGCAGGTTATGAAAAGGCAGGTGATTTAGTCAAAACACAATTCCGATTTGACAATATGACCTTTTCGGATGCTAATTTTGAATTCAACTCCGATGTTTTTAAACCAGGTAATGCGTTCAATACATGGGCTGATTCCGTACTTATTTATTTCGGTGATAATATAGACAAATCATTGACTATTATTGGGCATACCGATAACTTAGGAACGATTCAATATAATCAAGATTTAGGTTTGCGGAGAGCACAATCTGCCAAAGCTTTTTTTGAAAAAGCGGGGTTAACCACAGCTATTAGCACGACGACAAAAGGCGAAAAAGCGCCAATTGCTACGAATAAAACAGATCTTGGCAGACAAAAAAATCGTAGAGTTAATTTCATCATTCAATAAATAGTAAGAGCTAAAGCATCAATTTTAAAAACTACACATACTTAATATATTATTATGGATTCTATTAAAACCAATCTCTCAGAATTATTAGCAGCATTTTCTTCAGAAGATAGTTTTACTATCTGGACTGCTTTTCTTGCAACTGCCTTCATTGGCTGGTTAATGGGTTATTTATGGGAAAGGAGAAAAATGAAAGCGCTCCAAGAATCCTTAATAAAAGGAGAACAAGAAAAGAATCATTTCAAAAGTCAATGGGAGAAACTCCAAGATAAATATGCGCTACAAGAAGCAGATTTAAAAAAAGTCAACTTAGAATTAACCAATAAATCGGCTAGTTTGGAAACAGCTGATGCCGAAAAGCGCACTTTAAACTCTAGATTAAATGCCTCCTTGCTAGATTTAGATAAATCAAAGGAAGAACTCCAAGAAACGGCTGGCAGAGTAGAAGATTTAAATGACCAGATATTAGGCCTAAGAACTAAAAATTCCCAATTAAGTGCTGCCATAGAAGAAAATGCTACGGTTGCTGGTCAATATGCCATTGCGCAAGATTCTTCTAAATACGAGCAAGAAGTGGCTGATTTAGCGTCAGAAAATACTTTATTAAAAAATAGCATAGCTGCCTTAAAAGCTAATCTAGGATCAGTAGGCACGGCTGGTGCAACTTTACGGATTAGTGAATTAGAACAGGAAAACGAAACTTTAAAAACTCAAATAGCGACTAGTAGTACTGCAACCGCAACATCTGAAACCGCAGAATTACAAGCCCAATTAGCCGCCTTAGCAACAGAAAAGGAGAAATTGGAAGATTCTTTAGCAGAAATCACTCAATTAGAAGATGGAAATGAAGCTTTAAACAACACGATTAATAGCTTGATTGAAGAAAATGAACAATTAAAAGAACAAGTAGAAGCACTTCCACAATATGAATCAGGAAATGAGGTGTTGAACAATAGTATGCAAACTCTATTAACGGAAAATGAAGACCTAAATCGAAGTGCAGAAGAAATCGTACAGTACGAGGCGGGTAATGCCATTTTAAATGCAACCATCACCGAATTAATAGAAAAGAATGAAGCATTAGAAGCTCAGTTGTCCAATCAATCTAACACACAAATAGAATGGTCTGTTGATGAGTCGGATACACTAGCGATTGAGACAGAAGAAGCGGAAGCAATGGATGTCGAGGAAGCTAAAATCAAATTTAAAGCAGCTATTGGAGAGCAAATAGCAAAAGCTTCTGCAGAAGAGAGAGATGACTTAAAGCAAATCAATGGCATCGGACCATTCATCGAAGAAAAATTAAATGACTTAGGTATTTATACTTTTGAACAAGTCAGTCAATTAGACGAAGAATTGATAGATACCTTGACCAATGCCATTGAGTTTTTCCCAGGAAGAATTGAGCGAGATGATTGGGTCGGTCAAGCAGATCGTTTGTTTTATACAAAAGGTAGCACCCCACAAGAAATGAATGATACCCCTACTAAAATTACGACTAGAAGATATGCGACGGCTACCGAAAGAATTGAGCTAAGTACCGCTCCAGCAACTAGTCGATCCATTAAGGCTAGTGCAAGTGCAACTCCTGATAATCTAAAAAAAATAGAAGGCATTGGTCCAAAAATCGCTGAAATTTTAAATAAAGCAGGTATTTATACTTTTACGAACCTTGCTCAAACACCTGTCGATAGACTAAAAGGTATTCTAGCAGACGCAGGCAATCGTTATAAATTGCACAATCCTCAAACTTGGCCACAACAAGCAGCGTTGGCCGCAGCAGGTGATTGGGATGCCTTGCAAACTTTGCAAGATCGCTTAGATGGTGGTAGGGACGTTGCTAAGGGGTAGTATTACAGTTTGCAGTAGACAGTATTACAATAGGCAATTTTTAGTTTATACTCATACCCTTAAATCAATGAATTTTGCAGATTTGTTAGCTTATAAAAAGCTTTTCAATTTGAGGTATCCAAAACTTTTCCAAAAGCAGAAATGTATTCCCTTACTGACCAAATAAGACGTTCTTCTCGCTCTCCTTGTGCACAAATTGCCGAAGCTTACAGAAAAAGACAGTATTCAAGGCATTATTTGAGTAAATTAAATGATGGCGATGCTGAAAATTCAGAAACGCAAGTTTAGTTAGCTTTTGCCTACGCTTGCAACTATTTAGAACGTCCAAAATATTTACATCTACACGGTCTTTCATTAGAAGTTGGCAATTTAGTAGGCAATATAATGAGAAATCCTCAGAAATTTGGTGTAATAATTAAAGAAAAAAGAAAAAGCTAAACGAAACTTATCTCCTACTATAATATCAACTGCCAACTGATATAATAACTAATCACCATACCATTCTCAATCTTCCACATTTTAGTCGTCAAACTGTTAATTCCTACCTTGAAATTTTGAGAATGGGCAAAAAATAGGTAATTTTATGAAAGTCTATTACCATCTAGCCCAATTTGACTACTTCTGGGCAATTAGTAACAATCCATATATTTTATCGGTATTGTTTTTGCATTTTAGCAATAAGCAATCCACTTAAGCATTAAGTACGGAATCTCTCAAAATCGCATCCCCCTTTTTAAGTATAATCGTGCTATAATTGGCAATACGTTATCTGATACTTAGTAACCAAGACTACTAATCAGTTATAATAAGTATTCTTAAGCACCAACCTAAAAAGCAACACATCATCCTTATTATCTATCAACAATAAAACGAATAATCATTCCCAATCAAAAAGAAAATATGCTATTGATTTGGCGGATGGTTTTACAATTGATTTAACATAATCTTTGACCTCTTACAGTAGACTTTAAATTAGTAACAGTCCTTACAATTTACATAATCAATTGATTATCAATAAATTAAATTAACAACAAGCTACTATTTTTTCATAATCTACTGTATAAGAACCTATTAACAATTAGCTATTATGAGAAACCTTAAAACTGTACTTTTTCTCTTTTTTACAGTAATTTGGACCAATGCATTTACCCAAACCACCTTTTTCCTCTCCCAATCAGAAATCGCTTGTGGGGAACAAACTTGTTTACAAGTCAGCGTACAGGGTTTTACAGATATTCTAGCTTTTCAGTATTCGATGAATTGGGATGCTGCAATTCTAGGAAATGCAACAACTCAATCTTTTGGTATTGATGATTTATCCGCTGCTAACTTTAATTTAGCCAACCCAGGCATTGCCAGAATTGGTTGGGATGATTCCAATACAACTGGAATATCTCTTATTGATAATACCGTTATTTTTGAAATCTGTTTTGATGAAGTCGGAGGAAGTACGGCTACCTCTGTAGTAGGGTTTTCGGATAATCCAATTGCCATAGAAGTCATCAATGCCCAAGGAGAAATAGTAACCACTAATTTTAATGATGGCTCAATTGCCGTCAATTGTGAAACAATGGGCGACGATGGAAACACAGGAGGAGAAGATGAGAATACCTCAAATTCCCTAACTTTCTCCGCAAATCAAGCCACCGCTAATTGCGGCGAACAAATTTGTGTAGATGTAACCGCAAGTGGTTTCGCAGATATTGTTTCTTTTCAATATTCTATGAATTGGGACGCTGCTTTATTAGGTACGCCTACGCTTCAACAGTTTGGTTTACCAGACATGGATGCTAGTCAATTTAATACGGCCACACCGGGTATACTAAGAGTAGGCTATGATGATTCCAGTTTACAAGGAAGAAGTGTGGCAGATGGCACCGTATTATACCAACTTTGTTTTGATGTAGCAGCAGACGCAACAGGGACTTCCGATCTCCAATTTTCTGCCAATCCAATCGCTATTGAAGTAGTCAATGTTCAAAGTAATATCCTAACGCCTGTTCTACAAAATGGGACGATTGCTGTTACTTGTGAAGATTCGACAATGACGGATAGCATCCCACCATTACCGACCCTTCCTTTAGGGTTTACTATCTCCGCAGATACTTCTAATTGTGGCGAGCAAGTTTGTTTAGATGTAAGTGTTCAAGGATTTATAGATATTACCTCTTTCCGTTATTCTACCAATTGGAATTCCCAATTATTAGGAGGAAACGAAATTGGCGAAACCAGTTTACCAGGTATTAGGTTTGGTGACTTAGCACCGGGTGTTTTCTTTACCGAATGGATAGATTTAAGTGGAGAAGGGTTAACCTTACCAGATAATTCAATTATTTATACGCTTTGTTTTGATCGTTTTACAAGTGCAGAAAGAACCGTCCCTATCTCTTTTACTAGTGTACCTATTCCAGTTCGAGTAACAGAATCAACTAGTAACAGGAACCTACAACCAGCATTAAATTCAGGAGAAGTATTTATCACCTGTAATCCAGTAGTCATAGATACGGTAATTAACGACACCGCTGATTCTCTAGTCTTTGCAATTAATAATGTAAATGGAAATTGTGAAGAACAAGCCTGTTTATCTGTTACGGCTCAAGATTTTAACGACATCTTTTCTTTCCAATATTCTATTGGTTATAATGCCGATTTAGGTGCAGCGAGCGTGCAAAATTTTGGTTTGGAAGGGCTAACTGAAAACAACTTTAATTTAGCCGAAGCTGGCACTGTTAGAGTCGGTTGGGATGATGCTACTTTAATGGGCGTATCCCTACCAGATGACCAAGTACTATTTGATTTATGTTTTGATGTGGCAGCAAATACAGCAGGTAGTTTTGAAGTTGATTTTTCTGGCACTCCCCTAGCAATAGAAGCCGTTGATGTAGATGGTAATATTTTAAGCCCTAGTTTACTTGGTGGTGCCTTAATTATCACTTGTGAAGATGCGCCTCCCCCACCAATAGATACGATGATTACCCCTGTAGATACAATGGTTACGCCAGAAACCCTACAATTATCCATTGCGGATGGAGTTGTTAGTTGTGGCGAGCAAATTTGTGTGGATGTAACCGCCAAAGCGTTTAATAACATTTTATCTTTTCAATATTCCATTCTTTGGGATGCAAATGTCCTTGGAAACGCTTCTGTACAACAATTTAATCTTTCTGGCCTTGGTGCAGGTAATTTTAATGCAGAAGCACCAGGTATTTTACGAGCAGGTTGGACGGACCTTAGTCTTGCAGGCATTACCATGCAAGAAGACGCTGTTTTATACCAAATTTGTTTTGATGCCATTGGCGATGAAACTGGCAGTACAGCTATTCAATTTTCTAATATTCCATTAGCTATTGAAATATTAGACGAAGACGCAACGACTTTAGAAGCAACCTTACAAAATGGAACGGTTACGGTAGATTGTGCGATTGTTGAACCTCCAGTAGATACCATGCCAACAAATATCGGTAACGAGTTAACTTTTATTTTATCGCAGACAACTGGCAATTGCGAGAATCAAGTTTGTTTAGACGTAAGTGTAGCCAATTTCAATGATATTTTAACCTATCAATATTCTGTTAATTGGGATGCTTCCGTATTAGGTCAAGCAAGTGTCCAAGGGTTTAATATGCCAAGTTTAGAGGCCACTAATTTTAATACCGCTACGCCTGGGGTCATCAGAGTCGGTTGGGATGATGCCTTTATTACAGGCGTTAGTTTACCTGACAACCAAGTGATTTACCAGATTTGTTTTAATAATATTGATGCAGCTATTGAAAATTTACCCATTACTTTTTCTGGCACACCTACTTCTATTGAAGTAGTTGATGATCAAGATAATTTGATTAATCCTGAATTTATTAATGGCAGTTTAAGTATCGAATGTGGTGGAGAAAACAACGGAGAAGGAACAACTGAAGGAGACTTAACTTTCAAATTATCTCCTGTCACGGCTACTTGTGGCGAACAAATATGTACAGATGTACAAGTGAGTGGATTTAAGGATATCCTATCTTTCCAATATTCTATTCTTTGGGATGCCGCAACATTAGGTACTGCGACGGTACACTCTTTTGGCATACCAGATATTAATGCTAGCAATTTTAATAATAATACAGCAGGCATTTTAAGAATCGGCTGGGATGATACCTTTGTTACGGGGGTCACGATACCAGATGATCGCGTTTTATTTCAAGTATGCTTCGATCCTGTTGAGGAAGGTATTGATAATGTAAATTTAGCTTTTTCTGACACCCCAACCTCTATTGAAGTAGTCGATAGAAATGGACAATTAGTTACACCAATGTTCCAAAATGGATCAATTACTGTAAATTGTGATATGACTGATTCCGTAGATGCGGATAATGATGGATTTGCTAGCGATGTAGACTGTGATGATAATAATGCAACTATTAATCCTAATGGCGTAGAAATTGCCAATAATGGGATCGATGAAAATTGTGATGGCGTTGACTTGATCGATGCCGATAACGATGGTTTCGATAGTATTGTAGATTGCGATGATAATAATCCAAACATCAATACAGGCGCAACTGAGATTCCTAATAATGGCATTGATGAGAACTGTGATGGGGTTGATTTAATTGAAAACGTAGCAATTGACGCCGATAATGACGGATTTACCAATGATGTAGATTGCGATGATAATAATGCTGCTATTAATCCTAATGCGGTAGAAATTGCCGATAATGGGATTGATGAAAATTGTGATGGCGTTGATTTAGTAACAACTGTATTTCCAGATAATGACGGAGATGGATTTACCAGCGATGTAGATTGCGATGATAATAATCCAATCATTTATCCTGGCGCAATGGAATTTCCGAATAATGGCGTGGACGAAGATTGTGATGGAGTAGCCTTATTTATAGATGCAGATGGAGATGGCTTTAATTCTAGTATTGATTGTGATGATAATAATGCTAATATTAATGCCCGAGCTACTGAAATACCCGATAATGGCATTGATGAAGATTGTGATGGGCAAGATTTAGTAACCGTAACAACCTTCCCTGATAATGATGGCGATGGGTTTACAAGTGATGTCGATTGTGATGATAATAATCCAATTATTTATCCTGGCGCAACCGAGTTTCCAAACAATAATGACGACGAAGATTGTGATGGCATTGCTCAGTTTATTGATGAAGACGGAGATGGATTTAATTCAAGTATAGATTGCGATGATAATAATCCGAATATTAATGGGCGAGCTACAGAAATTCCGAATAATGGGATTGATGAGGATTGTGATGGACAAGATTTAGTAACCGTAACAACCTTCCCTGATAATGATGGCGACGGCTTCACCAGCGATGTTGATTGTGATGATAATAACCCAATTGTCTTCCCAGGAGCAACTGAATTCCCGAATAATAATGTAGATGAAGATTGTGATGGTATCGCCCAATTTATTGACGCTGATAATGATGGATTTAACTCTAGCATTGATTGCGATGATAATAATCCCAACATTAATGGCAATGCAATAGAAATTCCGAATAACGGTATTGACGAAGATTGTAACGGTGCGGACTTAATTCAAAACGTTGCCGTTGATGCTGATAACGATGGTTTTGATAGTGATGCTGATTGTGATGATAATAATCCAAATATCAATCCTGGTGCGACTGAAATTCCAAATAATGGCATTGACGAAGATTGTAACGGTGCGGACTTAATTCAAAACGTTGCCGTTGATGCTGATAACGATGGTTTTGATAGTGATGCTGATTGTGATGATAATAATCCGAACATTAATCCTGGTGCGACTGAAATTCCAAATAATGGCATTGATGAAGATTGTAACGGTGCGGACTTAATTCAAAACGTTGCCGTTGATGCCGATAACGATGGTTTTAATAGTGATGCTGATTGTGATGATAATAATCCGAACATTAATCCTGGTGCGACTGAAATTCCAAATAATGGCATTGATGAAGATTGTAACGGTGTGGACTTAATTCAAAACGTTGCCGTTGATGCCGATAACGATGGTTTTAATAGTGATGCTGATTGTGATGATAATAATCCGAACATTAATCCTGGTGCGACTGAAATTCCAAATAATGGCATTGATGAAGATTGTAACGGTGTGGACTTAATTCAAAACGTTGCCGTTGATGCCGATAACGATGGTTTTGATAGTGATGCTGATTGTGATGATAATAATCCGAATATCAATCCTGACGCAACAGAAATTCCGAATAATGGCATTGATGAAGACTGTGATGGAGAAGATCTAATAGAAGCAGATCCTAATGCGGTAACCATTCAATTAGCGGATGTAACCACTACTTGTGGTGGTCAAATCTGTTTAGATGCAACTGTAGGCAATTTCAATGATCTTATTTCTTTCCAATATTCTTTAAATTGGGACACAACGGTATTAACGAATGTAAGTACTCAAAACTATACATTAGAAGGGTTAAATAATTCTGCCTTCTTCACGCCTCAAAATGGTATGATGCGAGTTAGTTGGTTTGATACCCAAGTCAGAGGTGTTTCAGCAGCAGATGACCAGGTCATTTTCCAAATTTGTTTTGATGTGATTAGTAATGGAGCGACGACGACGACTGTTCAATTTTCTAATAGTCCTATTCCTATAGAAGTTATTGATAAAGAAAGTAATGAAGTCACCACCAATTTCGTCGATGGTGAAGTGAGTATTACCAATTGTTCTAATATCATTATGGGCGAAACCAATACTCCATCGATTGCTACTAGCAATGAAAATCCAAATAATTTACCGCCAAGTGGCACCGTATTTGGTAAAGCAAAAAATGAATTAGGTACTATTCAATTATATCCTAATCCAACTACGAATTATTTGAATCTTACCTTAGAAAATCCATTACAACAAAATGGCGAGCTTAGATTATACAATATTTGGGGTAAATTATTGCAAACAACGCCTATCGAAAAAGGGCTTCAGCAAACTCAACTCAGTTTAGGTAAATTTGCTAGTGGCGTTTATCTAATTGAAGTGCAAGAAGGCAATGCTTTTGTAAGGCAACGAGTAGTTCGACAATAATTAACCTTTTAACACTACATCATAAAATCCTTTGCGCTAGTATTAGCACAAAGGATTTTTTATTTTCATCAACTATGTTAGGAAACGATGAATGATGAACTTCTTAACAAACTGTAATTAAATAAATTAGTAGGCTGACCTTGTACGTTTATTTTTTCACTTTTCCTTAAACTGCAAAGGTCATCTACCATTTAATGAGGGAGTAATTACGAGAACACGAGCAATTGATGAGACTGTCTCAAAAGTCTGTTCTTGAAAAAGTGTCCCAAATAAAGTCCCCCCCTTTTTTGCACAATGCTTTCTCCTTTTGGAGGCAGGGCTGTTAGGAGGAGAATTTCGATATTTTATTCGGCTTCTAAAATTCAGCTTTTACTTATGAGACAACCTCATTAGTTCAATAAATCATAAATAGCATAAAATGAATATCCAATTAAGTACGAAGGTTGATGGTAATTATAAGGACGTTATGCGCCAATTTAGTATTAAAGCATAACTGATTACAAACTATATGCGATTAATCAATTGGGCAATTCAATCCGTTGGGAAAAAGAATCGCCGATCAATCAATCAATCAATCAATCAATCAATCAATCAATCAATCAATTTCCACCTCTCTTCGAGCTCTCTCAAACCCTTCCAACTTAGCCAAGGTCACTTTCAAAACTCCATCTTCATATTTAGCCGCAATAGAAGCTTTATCGATTTTATCATTTAATTCAAACTGTCGTTCAAATTTTCGAGGTCGAAACTCTTGTCGTCGCCAATCATAATCAGCTAAATCATTCGCAATTTTATCTACTGCAATCGTTAAAGTATTATCGCTCAAATGTATTTTAAAATCGCTTTTGGAATAGCCTGCCGCATAAACAAAAAGTTCGTAACGATCATCTAATTCTTGCACGTTTATTTTTGGAAAACGGCCTCGACCGTGTCTTCTTCCATGATGTTCTGCAAATTTATGTGCCATCATTTTTTTAAATTTTCTTTTAAAATGATATCTTGGATGTTGTGCGCTATCTACGCAATATGCTTGTTTGTGATACATGTTATTTAATTTTTAAAAATAAAGGGTAGCCCCACCTGAATGGTACAGGTAGATTCAATTCCCTGAAAAATACAAGACATTCTCTCCAAAGAGATGTTTTTATCGCTAAGCTGATTTTTTATACAACACTTTTCCCCAACGATACCCTTGTAATAATAATATAGGAGCTGCATGAACTAATGCAGGTTTCCAATGATAATGAATAAATGCCCAATGAAGGAAGGCTAATAAGGCAGCTAAATAGCCCCAGGAATGAATTTTCTTCCATGTTCCCTTTAGGCGTTTCACCCAACCATCTGTACTGGTAATGGCCATAGGAATCCAGATAATGAAAGCGATCCAAGCCGTAAGTAAACCCACCTCAAAAAACTCCCTAAGTACCTGGTTAGTTGGAACTTCTACCAAATAAGCGATGGTATGATACAATCCATAAGCAAAAGCAGCGACGCCAAAATATCGTTTATTTCGGTTGAGCCATTTAGGAAATTTGTATTTGGGCAGTAACATTACTAAAGGCGTGGCTATTAAAGAAAAGATTAAAAATCTAGCACTAAATTCTCCCGTTGCATGCATCAATTTTTCATAATCCATCCTGCCATTCAATAAGCCAATAGTGAACATCAATCCAGGAAGCATGATAAAAGCCCAAAGAACAAATTTACTTCTCCACCAAGGGAGATTTAGTTGATTACCTAATCCCATTTTACATTTTTATTGTTAATAATTATACGATAAATATAATATTAAACAATTAGATTCCAACCTAATTTACAATAATCCGTCTATGATTATCTAAATATACCACGCCTCTAATCGGTGTCTCTGTAAATAAATCCTCCTTCCAAATAGGGCGTTTATCTTCCTTAGCATAATCCATATAATAAGCTTCGTCGTATTCTTCAGAAAGCATTCGTTTAAAGAATCGCTTTGCTTTATTAAAAACACCAAACATCACACTCATCAGTAAGGCAATCACTACAGCTATCAAAACGACCTTTGCTAAAACCAAGAAAAGGATCATTCCCAAAGCGAGTGCAAAAAACAATTTAAATCGTCGCATAATCTTAATTTTTAAAGGTGAAACAATCGGGTTTAAAAAACAATATTATTAGGCCTAATCAATTGCTTTATACTAAGGAAGGCGAATGATTCTAGATTTTACTTTAAAATAATTGAAGTTTTTTATTTTTTTATTGAGCCATTTACTTTATTCAATAAAGTCTATTGATTTTCAATTAGTTATAGTGTTTTTTTTGAAATTAAAAATCCAGTTTTATTCACTAGTTCTTTAAGGCCTTTTTTTTATTTTTTTAGTCTCAGCGCAAGTTTTACAAACAAAGCATCTTCTTATTTTCGACACTTATTTATTCACTTCAATCACACTTTATATAGACTATACAATTTACACTTTATTCACTTTTAGCGCTTGTTGAATTTAGATTCAAATTATCTAATTATTCATTGACCATCCAAAAAAATAAAGTTATGTTGTATAGAAAATTAAAAGTTTTTGTCCTCTTCGGTTTTGTCTCCTTTTTAGTCGTGTCTTGTTCCAAAGACAATGAAACCATTGTTACGGAAAATTCCGTTACCACCAATCAGCAACAAAATAATCCACCACCGCCTAATAGACCCGGCAATAATAATGGAGATGGGCAAGGAAATAATCCTAACGCAAATGTAGTTGCGGAAATTGATAATAATTTGACGGTAGAATGGATGAATTTATTCCTAGAATTAGAACGATATGCGGGCGGTATGCGACCAAATGCCTCTGCTAGAGCCATCGCATACATCAATTTAGCAGCTTATGAAACGGCAGTTCCTGGCATGCCAGATTATGTATCGAATAGCAGGCAACTACAAGGCTTAAATATTCAAGGCGATAATAATTTAAGAAATATTAACTGGGCAGTTGCTTTAAATGCCTGTTATGCAGCTGTATTGAGTCATTTCTTACTCAATGTTCCCGACGAATTAACCCCAAAAATAGCCGCCCTAGAAGCCGATTTTGAAGAAGAATTAAATAACGACATCTCTAGACAAGCATTCAATCAATCTAAAAACTGGGGGGAAGCAGTAGCTAGACAAGTCATTCGATATAGCCAATCTGATAGAGCAGCAGAAGCACAAGTTTTAGAACCGCAACCATTATCTTATGAGCCACCAACAGGCGAAGGCTATTGGACCTATTCTGCCGAAGAAGAACGAGCTTTATTTCCTTATTGGGAACGAGTTAGAACCTTTGCCATTGCACCCAATCAAACGACTACTGTTGCTCCGTTAACTTATAGTGAAGATGAAAACAGTCCATATTATCAAGAAATGGTAGAAGTATATAACGCCAATAATGAAGCAAGAGCAGCAGATGGCGAACAACTTTGGATAGCAGAATTTTGGAGTGATGATATAGAAGGCATGATGTTTAGTCCACCTGCTCGACAGGTTTCTATTGCCAATCAATTAATTGCTACTCAAGATTTAAATTTAGAAGAAGGCTTGCATTTATTATTAAAATTAGGTTTTTCGCTCAACGATGCAGCAGTTTCTACTTGGAAATATAAGTATGAACACATGGTGATGCGACCAAGTGTTTTCATCCAAGAATTCATGGATGCTAGTTATCAAACAAATTTATACCGATTGATTCCTTGGCCAAATCCCACTTTTCCAGGGTATCCTTCTGGTCACTCTTGTTTCGCTTCGGCAGCCGCTGGTGTATTCATTGATTTCTTTGGTAATGAAACCAATTTTACCGACCGATCGCATGAGGGGAGAACTGAGTTTAGAGGCGCCGCAAGAACGTTTAGCAGTTTTGAAGAAATGGCAGCAGAAAATGGCAATTCTAGGATTCCATTAGGCGTCCATATTCGAATGGACTGTACAGAAGGCTTACGATTGGGGTATGAAATTTCAGCAGGTGTGAATAGTTATAATGTTAAACGTAATCCGAGTTAACAGTATTACAGTAGGCAGTCTACAGTGTTAAACTGCCTACTGTAACATTGCCTACTAAATTCATTTCCATTTCTTTCTAAATTCCTCTTTCCATTTCTGTTTAAAGGCAGTTCGCTCCTCATGTGTCATATCCTTCCACCCCCCTTTCCATTTTTGCTTAAACTCCATACGATCTTCTTCTGATAAATTCATCCATTTTTCTTTCCACTCTCTTCTTTTCTGGCGTCGATGTCCAGATCTACCAGACTTAAAACCACCAAATAGAATTCTGGTTAAGACAAATAAACCAACGGCTTTCCAAAAGGTAATTTCGTTTGCGCCAATGACATCTGGCAAAATCCAATTCCAGAGGTACATTACAATATTCCCCATCGCAAAGACAAAAACAATGGCCATCGCAGCAAAAAAGACAAATTTGGCAAAGCCGAATCTTAAAAATCTAGGAAATCCTTTTTTATACATATTCTTTTTTTAAAGAAGTCAGAAGTCAGACCGTTTATTTCATAAACTGTCAGAAGTCAGATTTTCGATTAGGTTAATCTGACTTCTGACTTCTTAAAATTATTACTCAAAAAACTCGGCATACAAAGTAGCCAATCGAGTTCTCAAAAATTTAACGGCATAGCCTTTTCGAGAAATTAAAGTTTTAATATTAACACCCGTCTCATCAGAAATTTCTTGAAAAGTTTGCCCATCTATTTCATTCCAAATAAAGACATTCCGTTGAGCTTCGGGTAATTCTTCTAAAGCGGCAAATAATTCTTCCCAGAAAACCTCCCGTAGCATTTCTGTTTCGGGCGTATGATTATCTGCTAATAATATTTCTCTAAATACGGTATCGCCTTCTTCATCTTCGTAGGCATAGTCTTCTAAAGCTTCATTTTTCTTTTTTCTATAGGAATCAGTTATTCTATTGCGAGCCACCTTAAATAACCAGCCACTCGCCTGTTCTACTGGTTCGGTGTCAATGACTCTGCTAAACTGATACCAGACCTCTTGCAATATATCTTCTGCATCGGCATTGGTGGCTACCTTTCCTCGAATAAACTGGAACAATCGCTGACTATATTTTTGTATAGCCCCGCCAACGGTCTGATTTCGTTTGTCTGTCATTGATATATCTGGTGGTTCTTTCATTAATATAGTAGACGAACCAGTTTTGATTTTACTTTAAAAAAAAGGAAAAAAATCATCTACTCATTTCTAAGTAGATAAATCCCCCTACTTCTTAGGATTTTCACCAAGGATAATAAGGTCGTTCTTTGCAGTAAACTTAATCTAATAAAACGAATTGATAATTTAAAGAAAATTAAATGTTTTTCTAAATTTCTGGTTATCAATGATTTTATTTACTTTTAAAATTCATAAAAACAAACAATATGAAACTTTACCAACCACAATTATTACTCGTTCTTAAAGAAGATGGTAGTTTATTTTTACATAGTACTACTTTTTTCGACACCATCAATATGTTGCCCAAAGGACATCTAGTTAAGAAAAAGGTAACCAAAAAAGGCGTACTAAAAGTAGAATTATTTGCCATTGCTGATAATTCTTTACCTGCTGATATCAACTATGTTAATGCGGTTGTTCATCATGTGGATTTGGGGAATATTTTGGAAGTTGATGAAGAAGGAAATTTAAATGGTAGTGTGGAGGCGACGGTTTATATTTTACCTGATAGAAATGCTGCTAAATCTAGATCTGATAGAAATAGAAGAAAAGCAGGATCTAGTACAGTTAGAAGTCCAACTACTGGAAGCAATACTAGACCAAATCCAAATAAAAACTAAATAATACATCATAAGAACATCTAAATGCCCCATTATTATTTTCTTTCGTTTAAGTATATCACCAGATTTTAACATGGTTCAAGGAGCATTCTATAGTTTCAAAATTAAGATTACATTAATTCCTATATTATTTGTTGTCTACATAATTTCTTTATCAGCTAATCCTGAAGTTGATAGTCTTTTAAATCTTTTAGTTAATTCAAAATCTGATACCAATCGAGTTGAAACCCTAAATGAGCTTTCATTTTTAACTATTTATTCAAATAATATTGAATCTAAAAAATATGCGACAGAAGCTTGTTCTTTAGCAGAAAATCTCAGCTATTTAAAAGGAATAGGTGATTGCAAAGTTAGATTAGGAATCTTATCTCAAAATGAAGGGGATTTTTCTAGAGCTATAATTTATCATAAAGAAGCTTTAGAAATTAGAAAGAATTATGCTGATGTAGTACCTATTGCTAGTACTTATAATAATATTGGAATATGTCACCTATATCAAGACAATTATGCTAAAGCATTAGAATACTTCAATAATGGTATTTTAGTCTTAAATGAAAAAGGAGTTTATATCAACAGAATTAAAGGAAGTCTTTATAATAATTTAAGTGATACCTATAAATATATGGGGGCGCTCAAATTAGCGGTAATACATCTGGATAGTAGCCTCTATATTTGGAACAAAACCAAAAATAATATTGATAGAGCCAATACTTTATTAAGCAAAAGCGATTTATTATTAAAATTAGATAATTTGCCAAGTGCTCTAATTATACTTCAAGAAAGTTTAAAATTTTTTACAAGAGAAGAAGATAAAAATGGTCAAGCCAGATGTTTTATAAGCCTTGGGAATATTTATTTTGATGTTAAAGACTATGAATTAGCGCTTAGTTATTATAATAAAGCTAGTAATCTTAAAAAATATTTAAATTTAAACGATCAAGCTTATTTATTCTCTAATTTTGGAGTAATACATAAAGAAAAAAAACAGTATAAACAATCTCTAAAAGATCACCAAATTAGCTTAAATATATTTAAACAATTAAAAGCTAATGATGACATTATCTCAGCTTATTATGAAATAGGGAACTTAAATAAAATAAGCGGCGATTTTTTATCAGCTAAAAATGCTTACCTAAAGAGCCTAAGTTATTTCAAAGAAGACTCAGATAACTACCTTAAAGCACAAACGACTTTTAACTTAGCAGAAGTATATAGCAAACTTGGAAAAAATGATCTTGCCATACAATATAGTCAACAATATAATGACCTGCGAGATAGCATCTATTATAATCAAATAGATGCCATCAACTACCAAACAAACCAAGAAGCAAAACAAAAAGAGATAGCACAATTAAAGGCCAACAATTTAGCAAAAGAAAAAATCAATCAAAGAAATTATTTTCTCATGGCACTTTTAATTGCTGCAATTTTAATCTTAACCGCTATGTTTTACGCTTACAGAAATCGCCAAAAGACCAAGGAAGCTTACTTAGAAATTGATGATATCTTACAAGAACAAGAACTGAATATCGCCTATGCCCGTTTGGAGGAAAAAGATGCTACCCAAAAACAGATAGGGCAGGATTTACACGATCGGTTGGGTATGATGCTTTCAACCATTAAATTATACTTTAATGAATTTAGTGAGCAGGTCAAGGAATTAAAAACTGATAATCAACAGAAGAGAGATAAAACTTTTGAACTACTAGATGAAGCGGTACAGGAAGTTCGACGTATTGCCCATAATATGCAATCAGGCATACTCAAAAAGTTTGGCTTAGCAGAAGCAGTCAAAGATTTGGGGAACACCATTACAGATTCGGGGCAATTAGTAGTAAAGGTCTATACTTACGGCTTAAAAGAAAGAATTCCAAATGAACTAGAATATAAGTTATTTAAAATCATACAAGAATTAGTGAGCAATGCTTTAAAGCATGGCAGAGCCAGCCAGCTCACTATTTCCTTGAGTAAGCAAGAAAACTTATTAAATTTAATGGTAGAAGACGATGGAATAGGCTTCAACCCAAGTGAAGTAGCGGAAAAAGGCGGAATGGGTTTAAAAAACGTTACTTTCCGAGTAACAGAATTAAGTGGCACTTGTCATTTTGACTCCGTAAAAGACAGAGGTACCAATGTGATTATTGATATTCCCCTAAAAAGCGATTCCTAAACATTGCTTATCAGAAACTAACACAAAATGAATAAAATAAAAGTATTATTAGCCGACGACCATCAGATGTTCATTGATGGAATGAAAGTCTTTCTAGAAAAATATGACCATATTGAAGTTGTAGCAGAAGCAAATAACGGAAATCAAGTGCTTGATATTTTAGAAAATCAACCGATTGATATCATTGTCTTAGATATTGATATGCCAGAATTAGATGGCATTCAAGTAACAAAACAAACTACTATAAAATACCCAAAGACTAAAGTATTAATTCTTTCAATGTTTGATAAAAAGGAATTTATTATCAAATTAATGCAATATGGTGCTTCTGGATATATTCTTAAAAATAAGAGCAAAGAAGAGTTATTAGCTGCTATTAATAGTATTGCCGCTGGAGGCACACATTATGGATTAGAAATAATGAAATATGCCGTTTCTGTCTCTCGGATAGACAAGGATGAGGAAGTTCAATTGACGGAAAGAGAAATAGAAGTCATGCAAAAAATAGCAGAGGGGCATTCTTCTAAAGAAGCGGCTGGAATTCTCAATATCTCGGAAACGACCATAAACACCCATCGCAGAAATATCATGGCTAAATTGGAATTGCCAAGTGCTGTCCATTTAGTCCGCTACGCGATTAAGCATGGGTATGTGAAGTTGTAGTAATACATAAGCGCCACTTAATAAGAACCATTTACATTTCTAAATAATCAGATAATAAATTAATATTAAGAAAATAGTTAAAATATTCTTTTATTCGTCAAATCTGTTGCTAATATTAATCGGCTGCTCAAAAAGAAAGCCACGGATTAGTTTTAGTCTGCCGCAGGCAGGGATTACTATTACTTTTTTAGCTGACGCTCTATCCTAACTTTCTAGCAAAGAAGTCTTTTCGCTAGCACTAATGAAATAGGTTGAGTACCCTTCATATCTAAATAACATAAATTATCCCTACCTAAAGAAAATATCAAAACTACCTTCTACTAAACCTAAAATGAAAAACTAATACACCTCCTGAATTGAAAAAGGCTCAAAACTACAACTCATCACCCCTAAAAAATAAGAAATGTTTTCCAAAAATATCACGCCAAAAACCAACCTTACTCGTCATATAGGCAGAGTCGACCAATTACTCTATGCCCCAAAAGCTCAACGACTGATTTCTATCTCGGCGGATCAAACCATCCGAATAATTGATACGGTATCATTTGAATTGGTAGCCATCCTTCATCCATTAATTGGGTTAGAAAAAGAGGGAATTTTAATGACGGGTGCTTTGTCTCATGATGAAACCCTATTAGCCATAGGTGGAAATATTGGTACAGACAAATCGGAAATCATAGTCCTCAACTGGCAAGAACACAAAATCGTTACACAAATCAAAGGGCATATTGGAGGAGTTCGAGGATTGGCTTTTTCACCTGATGACCAATGGTTCGTTTCGGGAGGTAGGGACAATTTAGTTAAAGTGTGGGATACTAAGAATTGGCAACCAACAGCGACCTTAGAAGGACACCGAGGGGGTATTGAAGCAATTGCCTATGCACCAAGCGGTCATTTTTTTGCAAGTGGTTCTTTAGACAGCAGCATCAATATTTGGAAGCAAATAGAGAATAAGTGGCAATTGCATCAATCTTTAAAAGGGCATTCAGGTCCTGTTTTCTCTCTCGCTTTTGCGCCACAAGGTAATCTATTGGTATCAGGAGGGCAAGAAGCCAATTTAATATTTTGGGAGATCAACAAAAACTGGCAACCGATTGTCGTTCAAAGAGAGACGCAGGCAATTGGAGCGATTAGTTTCTCTAAAGCAGGCCGATTTTTAGCTTTCAAAGAAGAACAGATCAAAATGAATTTTTGGAAAGCAACGCCCAAGTCCGAATTTAGATTGCAAGTTTTTGACTTTATAGAACAACAATTCATAGCCACTTTAACCGATCACACTAATACAATTCTATCCAGTTGTTTTATTGAAGAAGATAAAATCGCCTCCGCAGCAGGAAACGGTACCGTCATCATACAAAATATCTATGATGGCAAAATCCACTATCAATCACCGAACGATAGTCAACCAATTACAGCTGTCGGGCTGGCAACCAACGAACTAGAATCAGGATTTGGGCATTCAATGATTGGCAGAAGACCTTATCCACTTACTCATTCTTTTAATTGGTCTGAGCTTACCTTTCAAAAAGGTTTGTCACGAAATAAAGCCTATAGCCAAAATCAAGCACGCTCTTTTAAAAACGTTAGTATCTCTCAGCTTACTGCTCATCATTTACAAATTAGCAATGGGCATAAAATACTATTAGAAGATCTAAAAGATGGAAAGCTACAAGATTTTGGTTTTACAGCTAATGGTAATATTATTATAGCAGCCGACTTTACGATTAAAAAATATGACATTCAGGGAAATTTTTTAGGCGAATATATTGGATATACAGGAGAAATTAGAGGCTTCTCTTTAACTCAGGATGGACAATATCTCGTTTCGGCAGGAACCGATCATCAATTAAAGTTATGGAATAGTAGCACTAGAGAATTATTGGCTTCCCTCTATGTCCAAAATGATGAAGAATGGGTCTGTTGGTCTCCTGAAGGATTTTATGAAACATCTCCCAAAGGAAAAGATTTAATCAGCTTTTTTGAAAAAATAACCTCCGACCAAGTACCTTTTTTGGTTACCCACGAAAAATATTACCAATATTATCATCGTCCTAATAGCTTAAAACAAATTATTGCCTCGGGCAGCGCCTCAAAAATAGTACAATCGCAACCAGCTAAAGCTTTATCCATTGAAATAAGCTCAGCAACAGCAATAACTAGCACAAAAAATTATTCCTTCAGAGGGATTATTGAATCTGACAGTCCGCTCACCAGAGTCCAATTATTTCATAATCAACAACCAATTAACCTAACAAGCGATTTTTCAGCAACTGTACCAAGATTCATTGTGCAGGAAACAGTTAATTTAAAAATAGGAGTCAATCAGTTTGAATTAACCGTCGAAAACCAAGCAGGGCAGCAAAAGGTAAAAGCGTGTAAAATACCCTATCAGCCTAAACCTGAATTAGTATTATCAACAGGGCATGCAACGGCCGTAAAGGTGATGGCATTTAGTCCTAATAATAAATTATTGGCAACGGGAAGTCTGGATAATGTCATCAAGATTTGGGAGATACCTACCCAACGATTAAAATTTTCTATCCAAGCAAATATTAATAATGCTGGTGGAGGAATAGGCATTTATACGCTACATTTTAGTAAAGACAGTAGCACACTATTGTCTACAAATGGTAGTCAACAAATAACTCTATATGACACCGAAACTGGACATTTAAAGCAGACCTTGCATGACGGTTTAAAAATAGATTATTACTTAAATGATCTTTTATTTACTAAGGAAGAAAAATATATCCTAACGGGAGATACTGAAGGACATATGAAACTATGGTCTATAGCAACAAGAAAAGTTGTCCATAAATTAACAAACTCTACCAATGAAATAAAGAAAATAGCCTTACATCCGAATAATGAAACCTTATACACATTAGACTCAAATGGACAAATTACTTTCTGGGATTTAATCAGCAATAATGTAATAAAAACCATAGCGCTTGACCTACCGACAACAAAGAATTCCTTCAATAATTTTTTCTTAAAAATAAGTCAAGATGGTCAATATTTAGTCGCAGGCAGCAGTCAAGCTAAATGTTTGCATATTTTCCAAATGGACAATGGAAAACAGATTCAACTTATTCATTTTGATGCCGTTACCGCATTAATGGACATCGCTTTTGTGGCAAATGAACATCAGTTATTAATTGGTGGATTAGAAGTTCCCATCAAAGTTTGGGATATAAGCACAGGGAATTACCATAAAAATATAGGGGCTGTATCCAAACAATTCCAGTCATTAGCCATCAGCAGCGACGGAAAATACGTTGCTAGTGCTGAGGGAATATTGAGGTTAGCAGGAATCAATATTCATCACCTTACAGGACAAAAAGAGACTTATAAGTTAGGTCATGTAGTTTCTGCCATTAATGCCATCAAATATATTCCAAATAGTTCCATGATTATTTTTGGTGGAATAGATGCATTACTATATGGCTGGGATTTTGAATTAGGCCAAAAAATAGCAATTGAACAAGTACATGAAAATTGTTACTTAGCAGCCAGAGGCATCAACGTCATAGCAACGAGTCAAGATGGAAAATTGATGGCAACAGCTGGTTGCGATAAAAAAGTATTTTTGTGGAAAATTCAAGCCAAGCAATTTAGCAAAACGCAGGAGTTACCCCATCAAGAAGATATCAATGATTTAACTTTTACAAGTGATGGAAAATTTTTAGCAAGTGCGTCTGTTGACCGTACAATAAAAATTTGGGAAGCGGCAACTGGAACGTGCATAGCCACCTTAACAGGATACCAAAGAGGCATTTCAGCTATTGTCTTTAGTCCTGACAATCAATTACTGGCTGGTGGTAATTTTGATGAAATTAAATTATGGGATTGGAAAAATCAAGTGGTCGTCAAACAAGTAGAGACTGGCTTTCAAAGTATGTTCCCACTCCCAACGTCTTCCCTACAAAAAACAGCATTTGTCTTAAAAGAATATAGTTTCACAGAAAAAATAAGCTTGGTTTTTGCCCCAGATGGTCATTCTATTCTTATTGCAGGAGAAGCTTTTAACCAAGGAACCATATATGAATGGGCATTTAATGCTAATAACTGGAGTTTATACTGTAAAATAGCTTTTAATTTTGCTCAAAAAATTACTAGCCTCTCTTTTGATCCCAGCAACCAATATCTATTAGCAGGAACAAATAATCCCTTTAATATTTCTGTTCTAGACGTTAATACCAGAGCAGTCTTGCATACTTTGGTGGGGCATCAAGAGAATGTTGCTGATTTAGCATTTAGTCCATCGGGTAAACAGTTATTTTCTGTCAGTCATGATGGAAGTTTAAAAATTTGGGATTGGCAAACACCTCAATTGGTTGGTTCTTTAAATACCCATGACGGCAAAAATTTTACATGGAGTACTCCCGAAGGTTATTTTTATTCCAATAAATCAAATGCAAAAGAACTTGCTTTTAAACTGGACAACCAGCTCATACCTTTTGAGCAATTTGACTTATTACTAAATCGTCCAGATATAATTTTGGAGCGATTTGGATATGCCCAAAAAGAACAGGTCATTGCTTATCGAAATGCCTATCTGAAGCGGTTGCAAAAAATGAATATAAAAGCAGAAGATTTAAAATTAGATTTTGCCAATATTCCAATAGTGCAGATTCAGCGACCTGATTTAAAAGATTTTGTAAAAGCAGCTTCTTACTCCTTTAACTGTGTAGTCAATGGTAGAAATACGCCCATTACAAAAATTCATGTCTACGTCAATGATGTGCCTATTTATGGTCGCAAAGGATTGGATTACACTACCAAACAACAAGTAGAAATCCAAGAAAGAATAAATATTGAACTGTCTAATGGGAAAAATAAGATCCAAGTCTCTGCGCACAACGAATCAGGAATTGAATCTTTGAAAGCAACTTTTCACCTAACTTATGAAGGTGTCCCTAAAAAATCAAATTTACATATAATAGCTATCGGAGTAGACGAATACGATCATTTACAAAACCTCAATTTTCCGGAAAAAGATGCCACAGACATCATCAAATTATTTCAACACAGTCCATTAAATTATCATCAAACAAAAGCATATCCTCTTTTAGGTAATCAACTTTCTCTAAGTAAATTGAGCCAATTAAAAACGGATTTAAAACAAACCAATGTAGATGATGTGGTGATACTATTCTACTCAGGTCATGGTTTTCTTGACACGAAGGGAAATCTCTTTTTATCAACTAAAATAGCAAATGTTGATAATCCCAATCAAACGGCTATTCCTTATGAAAGCGTAGAAAATTTATTAGATGGCATTCCAGCGCGGCAGAAACTAGTTTTCATTGATGCCTGTCATTCTGGTGAAATTGATCAAGAAAATAAACAGCTAAGAATAAGTTCACAAGAGGCTATTAAAGAAACGACCAAAGGAATGGGAGTTAGAAGGAGCAACTTCAGTAATAGTAATGGTTTTGAATTAATGAAGGAGTTATTTGTTGACTTGAGGAGGGGCACAGGAGCCACCATTATTTCTGCCGCTCAAGGCGTAGAACTAGCGCAAGAATCTGTTCGATGGAATAATGGCGTTTTCACTTATGCCATACTCAACGGTTTACAAGAAAAAAAGGCCAATTTAAATAAAGACGGTACAATTACTATTTCTGATCTCCAAAAATATGTTGCTGAGCTTGTTGCCACATTAACAAATGGTTTGCAACAACCAACGTCAAGGCTTGAAAACATTAGCAATGATTTTAGAATATGGTAAGAAATAAGGACTGACTAGTACACATAAATAGGTAGCGTAAATTACTATTATCTAGTGATTTTATGATGAGGTGTTCATAGGTAACTTTGTAGTAAAGTATTAATTGACAATCAGCTATGTATGTAAATGATTTTGTCAATATAGTTCATTACCTAAAAACAATACTATGGATGACTTCACGATTTTATTCTTGATTATCGGTTTACTTTCCTTATTAGGCTTAGGCCTTAAAGTTTTTCTCATTGGTTGGGTAGTTAAAAAAGTGGTTAATAAAACGACTTTTTTTGATCAACACAATCCTTACCAAGTACGCGTGCAAGATTTAACTACGTTAACTAAAGAGTTAAAACAATTAGAGCACATTATTCATAAAGATGCTGATTTTCATCAAACAGATGATCAATTTAAAGCCATCTATAAATTGCTCGCCCAACAAAAAAGATCAGCTAAAACTGGTATCACGAAGCTTGATTCAAATTCCCAAGTAAAAATGTTGGACATCATGGGTAAAATCATGGCAGCCTCTAATCAACTAAATCAGGCGAACAGAATTAGTGATATGCGCCATGAAGCTGCCATGGGCAATATTTACTCAACTGCCGCTTCTTGTGGCATCAATCCAAGTTCTATTGGTAGAGGGTATTAGGAGAGTACCCTACCCTACAAAAAAGAGCATCCCCGCCTTCGCTGCTATCAACTAAAGTTTCCTTTTAGCGATGCAAGTTTGCAGCTCTGGCGGTGGGGGAGCTTGGAGGGTAGCATATGTATACTCAATCTGACTAAAGCACTAATTATCATAAGTCGCCTATTCCTGCTTTGCAGAACAATTACCTCATTTAAAGTATAGCATCATGAAAAGTTTTCATCAACTATTTAATACAAAGGAATAGCACCTTAACCTAAGTTACAAATATCTTTAAAAACCTATAACAAAAGTATTAACCCCTTTTCATTATGGCTAAATTAAACAGAAAAATTAATCCGATTCTTTTAAACCCTGCACAAATTTCGGTTAAACCAGCAACCGCCGTTTTAATCAATCCTTTGGACGTTAAAACGACGATCCCTTCAGCATTTATGCCAGTAAGGCCAGCGATTGATCTGCTCGATTTAGCCATAATCAATCCAAGGAGTAAAGGGATTCCACGAGAAAAAATAAAAGTCCCCCTCGCACCAAACACTAGTATTTCTGACACCATTCTCTATGAAGATTCTAAAGATGCTACTAAAAAATTATACCTGCCACGCTATAAAGTGGCGACACAACGAGTTTCGGGTAAAGCACAATTCCGCATTGCTTTAGCGCAAAATTCGGTCGATAGTGGTGGACAATTGATTGTTTACTTAGAAAAATTCCCTGCTCCCGAAATTGAAACCTTAGTGACCAATGCCACTCATTTGCCTCATAGGGTTCAACTATCCTTAAATTTTCAAGCCTTTGGAGGTATTACCAAATCATTGCGCTTCCAAGAAATAAGCCAAGAACAAGCTTTAGTAAAAGCAGTTTTAAAGGTTCCAGGTTTGGGAGAATTAAATCAATTAGCTACGGCACTTAATGAAGCTAGTAGCAAAGCTGAATTATTGATTCAGCGACATTTTCAAGTGGCGACGCCAATATATGGGCGTCAAAAATTAGATCAATTAAACCCCAATAAACATAAGCCTATTTTAGTATTGAATGGCAAAGAAGATTATGAAGTCAGGGGTAAAGAATTTACAAGATATAAGCTTGCTGTTCAAAATTACGAAACCTACCCTAATCAATTATTTGCTGCTTCCCCTGATTTACCTCCATGTGGAGGAAACAAAAAGGCTTCCAGAACTTGGGTGGACATTTATTCTGAAAAGCGAAAAAGATTGTATGGGTTTTGTGCGCTTTCAAAAAATGAGCAATTGCAAAATCTATGGTTTGCTTTACCCAGGGGAGAAAAATTAGATTTTGATAAAGTGTATATTGTTTTACAAGACAGAAGAAAAAAACAAAGTTATACTTCTACTTTTGTAAGTCTTAGTGGTCGACCTATTTCTAGTTCCCCACTTTATCAAGTTAAAAATAAAACGTTAACGACCAAATTAACCTGCCTATTCCCTAAAGCATTTCATGCCTACATTTACAGAGAGCTTACTGGGGATAATACGCAAATGGGTGGATTTATAGCGCATCGAATTACCTGGAAAGGCAAAGAACATTTCTATTTGCAAGACGAAGTTAGAAAAGAACGTTTTTTGTTCCTTCCAGATGAATTTAGATTAGCAAGAGTCGATGGTTTTCCAAAGGAGCCCAACATGCTGATAGAGTATCGTGGCAATAGTAGGAATGAACTCCATACGATTGTTGAATACAATTTATCAAAATTTGTAGATTCCGAAAGGTTAGCAGCAGCTTTCCAAGCACTCAAAGAAAAAGTGGAAACGGCCCTAGCAGATAAATTGATGTTAGAATCATTAATCGTTTCCAAAGATCAATTAACCTACAAGTTAGCACTACCTGAAGGTAATGGCTTTTCAGAACGACCAAATGCCTCTGTTCAATTAAATGAGGAAGGAATCAAGGATATTTTGCCTCCCATTCCAATAGAAGCATTTGCCACTATTTTTGATAAATTAATGGATAGAAGAAGTGGCAATATACTCACAGGAGAAGTAGAAATACGATTACCGGGCATGGCGATACCATCTATCCCAGTATCCATTAGATTCGATAATCTTTTAGGGCAGGTCTTTGCTATAGAAGAAACCTTTGATGCTAGTACCAAACAATTTCAGGTCAAGCTGACCAATGTTATTGAAAGTCCTGTATTAGTTAACGCTGGCTTAAAGGCATTCTTACAGGATGAAACAACACAGGTGACAACTCAAGTACAAGGTTTGACTTTCCCATTATTGGTAGCACCAGGTGAATCGGTTCCATTTAAATTGATTCCAGAGGATACGTTACCAAACATGGAACAAGCTGATACTGTAATAGAATGGGAAGGAATGGAGATTCAATTGGACAAAATGGCCTTATATGATGCCGTAATTAGTGAATCTATCCAAGAAACCTACCGAGAAGATATTGAAGTAACTGTTTTCGCCAATGATCCATCTATTTTAGCGATTGAAGTAAATTTTAGCAATTCAGATAAAGGTGCCTTTCTAACCGGAAACGAAACCTTTAAAAAATCAGAAATAACGAATGGAGATGGCGAAGTAAGTAAAGTCATCACATTAACACCACCGATTAGAGACTATATTCTTCACCAATTTGAAGATAATTACTGGTATCAAGTAACTGTTCAAACATTAAATGGAAAATTGACCAGCGACTGGTTAGCAGAAAGAGGGGATCTGATTATTAATGCCACTACCTTCTTAAATCCTGCGTAGTTCATTGGGCATATTTATATTAAGTTTGAATTAAAGATAAAACGTTGATTTTTAGCACATTTTCGATCCTTATATAATTCTGTCCTTGTACTTAGCAGAGATAAACCTATTATAATGGGTTGAGTATTACTCATCCCCTTAAAAACCTATAAACAAAAAAGTATGCTAAAAGGCCTCCCAGATTTTAGCCAAATCATAGAAGGTGAAGATTTTATCGCCTTTGCCCCTTATCAAGATGGTACAGCCATAACGGTTATACCAAAGGGAATGAAAGTGGCTCAATCAATGAATGGACAACTTGCATTTCAGTTAGAATCTGTCCGACCGTCCAATCCTTTTTCTCCAGTTGAAGCTCATGGTTTTTTATTCATGGGGTTAGCAATTGAAGAAATTAGTGAACCCATGCTAACACAAGTACGAGCAAAATGGTCAAATAAAGCAATCCAGCAACCACATTTTTATCAAGGATTTATTCGCTTAATGGCCAACGCTGAAGGTTTTTTCGAAGAAACCATTAAAAAAGAGTTTGCAAAAATCACTAATTTAGATGGCTTGCCCGTTTCTAGGATTAGGTTTGCCAAGCAACTATCCGACCAAGCGATAACTACAATCAAAAATGCGTTACAAGAAGAATTTCTTTTAGTAGATGCTTATGCCGAATTAAGTTTACAAGGTTTAGCACCTAGACTATCAACCACTATTGAATTTGATCCTGCAACATTATTAGAACATCTTCAAAAATTAGCTAATGAGGACGGATTAATAACAATAAGTAAACTAATTAATTACCTTGCAGAAAACTTGTCTAGTGTTCCCGTAAAGTTTATAACAAAAGACCATTCGATTCAACCCAAGGAGTTGGCAATCACCTTTACAGATTGGATTAGCAGCAAATTTGGAACATTTGTTCCTGCTCCCTTGTCTTTGTTGGAGCCACATATTAGGCTACAAGAACCCGGCGAACGTGGAGGAACTTTTCAATGGGATTTTTCTGATCCCTTGGTAACTACAAGGTCCTTCTCGTTTCAGTTCGATGCCTTCGATTTGGCAAGAAAACTAGTAGCAACCAAAGGAATAGATAGGGTTTTCAAAGAAACCACTATTCGCCCAATAAATACAGGCTTTTTTAGGTTAGTGATTACTCATTTATTTAAAACATTACCCGAAAACGTCAGAAAAATTGGTATAAAAATACACGTACCTAAAAACCCAGGTTTTCGGTATCGTGCTATCAATGAAACCGTCTATCTAGATTCGGCAGAAGATATTAGTACTATAGAATTAAAATTTTCGCCCAAAGAAGAAAAAATTTATACTTATCAGCCTTTTGTCGTACTTAAAAGTTCAACAGGTGTACGAGAAATAAAAGGAGATATTATTACAGCCACAGCTCCAGTTATTCACTTAGGTTTTAATGATTTTCCAATTAGTTTAATACCCATAGAAGTTACGCCTACAATCCTAGCAAACGCAACTATTGAAGGAAGTTGGCAATGGTATGAAAACAATAAAAAATTAACGACTGATTTTGAATTAACAACAGAACAACCCAATCAAGTTATAGGGTTACCTAAAACTGAATTTGCAACCTCTAGTGGTCATTTCAAAGCAATGGCTAAATCTTTCAATAAAGAAATTGAGTTAGCTGTTCCAGCCACTAATAGTTTTAAATTAAGTCGATTGTCTTTTCCAGAATATGGTTCACATACGATTGATATTCAATGCAATTTTGAGGAGAACGAACCATTTTATATACTAGAATTATTACCAGAAGATAAAACAGCAACAGCCGAAAACATCACTACCTTTTCGTTTACCCCAACTCAACCACAACGTTCTTGGACTTGGTTTGCTAATTCTATTTTTCAACCTGGTTTTCGCTACCGAGTACATAAAGGAAGTATTCAAGAAGCGCTCGCTTGGTCTGAAATTCAATCCCCTTTTAAAGGAATCTTAGCAATAGGAAACCCGAAAGACAAAAATGAACAACTCATGGAGTTAGAAAAAATAGAAGGTGATAAAGCATTTGAAGACCTTTTATACTATAAAAGTTCAGCACAAGAGGGATTATGGTATTATCTCCCAATACGGCCTCGCCCCAAAACAGATCAAAACAATCGTCCTAGTGTATCTCTAATAATTATTGGAGATAAAGGAATTTTGCAAATTAGTTCAGAATGGGCTGCTAATCAAAATAGTCTGGAACTACTGAGAAAAAGGATTGCTACAACAAATGGAACAACAGCAGCATCCATACAATTAGCATTCGCTCCCATTAAAATAGAAAAAGCGGAATTAATAATCGCCAAGGATAATCACCACGTTGTATTGGCAGATTCAAATACTTCTGGTTTTCCTCCTTACAGTACCATCTTTAACGCGGAATTAACCAAAGATCAACAAGATCAAGTTATTGCCGCCTTCCATGAGCAAGCCAATAATTTATTGGTTCGATACCATGCCACTAGAAATATAGACGCAACGATAAGCATTCAAATAGCGGGAGACATTACTTCCTCTAAGGTCTTTTTACCGCCAGAAGCAAGTTTAACAGCCTGCAAAGAATGGGTACAACAAGCCATAGAAGAAGCCATACTATCCAATACGCAAATCGCCGCAACTAGTCTTGCTACCTCCTTAAAGCAATCCGCAGAACAAGCAGCGCTTGAAGCTGCAGCGAATTATGTTCAACGATTTATTCAGGAGCAGCCACTACCGAACGAATCCGCCTTATCAATAGAAGTTATCAAAGGCGAAGAAAAGCCCCTTTCATTCTACGTAACTACGGACATAAGCACTTGGTTTTCAGGCATAGAAGGGGATGATTTTATTAAATTTTTCTAATCAACTTATTTTTAACTTTAGCTAAAAAGAAAACTTATGATTTATCTAAATGAACAAGACACCATTGAAGGTGTAGTGGTCTATGGGGACGACAAAAAGTACAATAAGTATTATTTAATCCCAAATTACGGTGAGTTTCAACGATACGATAATGGAAAACCCAGATTCAATTTTGTTAAATATAAAAAACCATTAGATAAGCCTGATGGCACCCAAATTGGTGGTGCAGCATCTATGGTTGTTGGAATAACGGTTCCTGCCGAAAAAGAAAGAAAAATTAGAGAGCAATTGCAAGAAAAAGTTAATGCCAAAGCTAAAAAAAGAGGCATAAGGAATCCGCCTAAAGTAGAAATAGGCAAATTGCATTATACCAAAGGAACAGTCAACCTAGCTATTGTTGGCAAAGACGGGGCTTTTGTAGAAAAAATTCACAATGCAGGAAGACCTTCTCTATTCGGAGACAACGTTGCTGCGTTTTTAATAGAATTCACCCCAGAAGGAGCTACATTTTTTGAACAAACTTTTTCTGGTACGAGCGGCTCCGCCATGGTGACAGTAGAATATGTGCTTTATTTTAATGCCAAGCTTCCCCCTCTAAGGATTAGAGGATGGTTTCACGCAAGTGCTTTTTATAGCTTTGTACAAACCGTAAAAGTAGATGAAAGGTTATGTAGAGCTGATAGTTATAAAGAATCCTTAAGTGAAGTAATAAGAAGATCAGAGAGTAAAGGAGTAATTGTTGATCCTAGTGAATCAGGAGCGGCCATTGATCCCAAAGTATTAAAAGAATTAAGAAATTGGGCCAATCAATCAGTAGATGATGCAGTTGAACGGTTAATGATTCAACAATTACCAATTGAAGATCCAGAAGAAGCTAGAAAGTGGTATAAAGAAAATGATATTGAAAATGTCAGGCGTTCGGTTATGAGAAGTCAAGTGAGCGATTATTCTTTTAACTATACAGAATATGCGGTAATAGAAAAAAATTGGAATCCTGTAGTACCGCTTCCGCCCATTCCAACCTTAAAAGATAATAAGGGCAAAAATTTAGCATGGAAAGACTATTTCGCAGAAGTAGATGCCGATGATCCATTTTTTAGAACCTTAAATGTAGGCGTTCAGGTAAATGCACCCTTCGATGATTTACCCATTCATAGTGTGGAAGTAAAACTAGCTTACAAAGGCAAACCAATGAATGTCCTAGGTAGTGAAATGGAAGGAGAATTCCGTTTTAGTAGTCCCAATGATATAGCTGTATTTGCAAGTTACATAGAAGATAACGACTGGAAATATACTTATAGCTATCAAGTCAACTACTTGAATGCCAGCAAGACCTTCCAATCGGATAAAATAGTTGCAGATGATTCTCAATTAACCATCAATATCGATGAAGTTGGTGTCTTATTGGTGGAGATTGGTCCTGGAGATTTGAATTTTGATCAAGTTAAGCAGGTGCAATTAACGATGAGATACGAAGATACTAGTAATGGAATAGATTTGATTGAGCAACAATTTATCCTAGATGGAGACAATGCCTATCATAGATTCCAAGACATTATCTATACTAAACGCTCTAAGCCATATACTTATCGTTGTAAATACTTTATGACAGATGGCAAAGAATATTTGGGAGACTGGAAAACAGGAGAATCGAATAATTTATACGTCAACGACCCTTTTAGTAGTACAGAAGTCATTAGTGCTCGTGCCATAGGAGATTTAGATAATGACATAGAAAACATTTTTGTTGACTTTAAATACGAAGATCAAGGGAATGATTATATCCAAACCACTTCGATTGTATTGAATAATCGACAGCACTTTTTTGATTGGAAGTTTCCTGTAATTGATGAAAGTGCAGGAGTTATTACCTATAGTGGTAGCATCGTCTATCGAGATGGCACTATCAGTCAAATAAGCGAAACCGTAGCCCAGAGTAAAACACCGATGATTGGGGAAAAGATACAAGACTTGATGACTATTGAAGTCTTGGCTTATCTAATCGATTTTGTTAGCACCGTTCGAATGGCTCGGATTCAGCTAAAATATACGGACATAGACAATGGCATTGTGGAAAGAAAAGATTTCATATTTGCTGGCAATCGAGAAATGGAGCAAAGTTGGAGTCTCAAGCTGGCAGATAAAGATAAGATAGATTTTGAATGGACTGCTACCTACTACATGACAGATGGGACCAAAGTAACCGATGGACCTCACCAATCCGAAGAATTGAGTTTGGTGCTAGATGTTCCTGTAACCGTCTAAACCGTTTTGGGGGATGTGTAGAAAGTCGTCATTTTCTACACACTCCTTTCCATTTCTTTTGAATTAATAACTATTTAGCATAATCCATTATTAGACGCTCGGAGGTTTTACAAACACTCCAATATCTGCTGCCTCTGAAAACCTTGGAGCGCATAGCAGGCTTCCAAGTGTTTTGCTAATAAGATGCTAAGTAGTTACTTAAACTATAAAAATGATATATTTAGAACCACCATTTCATCTAATACAAGGAGTAACCATCTTTTCAGATCATGCTGACCCTTTACAATTTTATTATTTGCCGATGATGCCTCACTTGACCACCAAGGAGGATGAATTGACAGGACAAGCGATACCCCAGATTCAGTTAATTAAATACAGAGGAGCGGCTGGTGGTGGTGGTTTCTTAAACTTTGATGTTAACTTGGGCATCGACCAAGATCGCTTAGAAGAAATTCGCCAAGAATTACGTCAAATACATCGTTTAGATGAATTGCCAAGGATTGCTCCTGTCCCACTTTTAGATGGAACAGTCAAGTTGATGATGCTTGGAAAAGAATCAGGCAATCAAACTACCACTTCAGAAAATAATCAACCTCAATTTGTCATCCAAATGAATCATGCTGCCAAACCAGCGCTATTTGGAAGTAACCAAGCTTCTTTCTCCGTAGCCTTAGACGAAGCGGGTATAGTTGTCGTGGAAAAAGCAATGGAAGGAGCATTACTACCCATTGGTATCATTTATTCGTTAGACTATTTGGCTTTACGACCTGCCTACTCTGTAAAACTCAATGTAGATTGGGATAGAACACAACATCATTTACAAGAATCTTTTGGATTCGATTCTTTTATTTTTTCTGCCCAAATTGATAAGGTAGTCGATAAATTAATTGAGGATCGAGTGATCGAACTACAAATAGATAGTTTTATTCAACTAGGAGAAGACGCTTCTGATATCAAAGCTAGGCTAGATCAGGCGGTGGTAGAAGTAAAAGAGATGGTCTTAGAAAATTTCTTTGAACCATCCTTAGATCCAGTACCTAAACCAGAAGAAAGTGGATGGGATAAAGCAGTCAATGCCTTCGGTCGCATAACGGCCATACATGCCACGGGTGGGGCAAGTGAAGCTGGTTTCAGTCTGAAAAAAAATGACCTCACCCGTATTGATAAAAAACGATTAGATGTTAACATGACAGAACGAACTACTGTAAAACGGAGTATTTATCCCCAAGCCCATCTTCAAGGATTATTCAAAGTAGTACGAGAAGAAGGAATAGATTTAAGTCGATTTGTTTTAGGAGTTGATATAGATGACCCTTGGTTTAAAAAGCGACAAGTCCGAGTTATTTCTCGTGCTAATTTCGCCAAAGATGAAATAGAATCTCTAAATGTGAAACTCAATTATGGGGGAATTCCCAAAAACACCTTATTAGATGCCACCAAAGCTCAAGATAATTTTACTTGGAATAGCCATTTGAATAACAATAAAATGGTAAGATCGGTAAAAGCAAGTTACGAAGTAGCTTTTAAAAATATCGATCGAGGGGAACGCCCCGTGAAACTAATTTCTCCAGAAACGCTGGTAGAAGTAGACAATTACGAAGTCCGTCCACATGAATTGTATAGTTTAGTACCCATATCTATCATGGCTTTAGACTTTCCATGGGAAGTATTTCCTCATGTAGAAATTGAAGTCCGCTATGAAGATATAGATAATGGTATCAAAATAGAAGATCATTTTAGGCTTGATGCTCAAACAACCACAACGATATGGAAATTATTTAGCCTAAATCCAGAAAAGGATACATTCCAATATAAATTAACTTATCGTGCTGCCAACCATAAGGACATAGAGATGCCGTGGGAAACTACTACCGAAGAAAAAGTAGTCATTCGAGACCCTTATCCCAGCAAACGAAAACTTCAAATAGTTCCTGCTTATAATTGGAGTGAGATCAGTATGGTATTCGTTGATATTCAATATATAGATGAAGCAAATGGGATTAGGGAAAATCAATCCATTGAATTTTCTTCAGAAAATAAACGGCCAAAATCCATTATTATCAACCAGTTTGTCAATCCTGAACATCGATTTTTAGATTACAAGGTGACCACTATTTATAATGATGGCAGAATGCGGGAATCTCCCCCTTCTACGACCATTTCAGATCGGATCATCATTACGGCACAAACTAAAGGGCATCGCATCATCACGGTAAAGCCTGAAGCAGACTTTTTTGACAATGGGTTAAAGGAAGTAGAAATCATTCTAAAATATGAAGATAGTCAAGCGGGATTGAGTTATATGGACAGTTTTAATTTCCGTTCTGTTGAAGATCGACCACGTTATTTTGAATTTGATTACGCCGATACGCAAAAATCGACTTTCAGTTATCAATTGATTTATACCCATAAAAACGGCTTGCAGAGCACTTCTGGTTGGAAGCAAACTAAAGCAAATAATTTACGCATAGAAGCTGTTTGAATTTGAAATTTCAGAAGGCTGGCAAAAGGGTTACAAAATAGGGAATACCTTAAGAAGTAATCCACAAAGGTTTCACAGAAGCCAGATTATTGAATTCATAGTTAACACTTAAAAAAGAAAATAATGTTAGAAATAGGTAGTAAAACGATAACGGTAGAAGGTGTCACCGTCTTCGCCGACCATGCAGACCCTAATCAATTTTGGTATTTACCGACTCCCGTTGGCTTAGCAAGAAGACTAGAGGATAACCGTGCTGCCTTCACTTTTATTAAATATGGTAATGTAGTAGATGATAAAGTGGAAGGCAAAGGGTTTTTAACATTTGAAGTTAATCTTCATTTGAATCCGCATATTAAACGAAGCATTCTTGCCAGGCTATCTTCTATAGCAGAAGGAAAGCCTAAATTAGCTGCCGTTCCTTTTGACGAAGGAACAGTAGAGTGCATTGCATTAGATTTACAGGGAGGAGGAGGGACTACTGCTCAATTATCCAATGAAGGCACCTTCCAAGCAGTAGAATCTATATTAGGAGCAACTGTTCCCTCTCTTCATGGTGACAATTCCGCTGCTTTTAGCCTATCTCTTAGTCAAGAAGGAGCCACTATTTTAGATGGTGTTTTCAAAGGAGGAGGCTCACCAATCGGAGTGGTTTACAACTTAAAATATACAGCACTCCGCCCTGCCCTAGAGGTAGAAATAACCGCAAATTTCAAACGAGTCTATGATCATTTTAGTGCCAACTTAGAAGGACAGGTTTATTTTGTCAAAGCAGGAATAGAAGCAGGTTTTGAAAAATTGGTGCAAGATGGCATTATTAAGATAAAGGTTATCAACTATTCTACCGCAGACGATCGAATGGAGCAGGAGAAATGGGCCTTGGATTTTTTCAAGGAAAAGTTATTAAATGAGTGGTTTAAGCCTACGCTCACCCCTGGGCAATTAGCTGGAGGTTTGGCAGTTGCTGAAAATTTAACAGCTGTTCAAAAACGAGTAGAAAGTTTTCGGCCAAGACCAAGCCCCCCTCCACCAAGACCTCAAGCGCAAGCAGCGGCTACTACCACTACGTCAAGCGAGAATAGTGGAAATACCAGCAATACCAATAATACAGCTCGTCCCATTCAGGTAGTCCGTCGAGGGGTACCCGAGGAAGTTGCCCAAATAGAGAACCCGCCTGTTTCTAGTGGAAATCAGGCTACTCAGGCTATACAATCAGCCACCAATAACATGCCTCCAGTTTCAGGTGCGCCAAGTGCTGTACAAGATGCCGGATTAGGGTTTAGGCCACAAAATTTACCAAATACGGCCAATTCAGTTGTTGATAATGCCTTGGTTTCTTTCAAATTGAAATATATTAAACAAATTGAAGACAAAAGTTTAACGCTAAAATTAAATCGCTCGGAAGCAGTACAAAGAACCTACGCCCCTCAAGGCTTTTTTGGCCTATTAGTAAAAGATTTAGCCAAAGAAGGGCACTTTTTTGAAATAGACGGAGATGATGCTTTCTTCAGAGAATTTAGCGTATCTATCGAATCCCCTTTCGATAAAGAAGCAATTGGCTTAGCTTCTACTCATATTAAACTCAAGTATGGAACACCAGATACCGATGAGGAAAAACATGGCGATTTTATCATCGACAAAGACAATGAAGATCAGTTAAATTGGTTAGTTAAAACGATTCCTGGTCATACCCATTACGCTTATCAAATACAACATCATTTCAAACCAGATTCTGGTTGGCATGGGGAACAAAGCAGTTATGAATTTCCTGAAAAGATTACACAAGATCGTACTTTATTAATTCACCCTTTTGATAAAATTGGTTTTTTAAACATTGAAGTCTCTACTACCCCTATAGATTGGGAGTTAGTTGCAGATGCAGAAGTCGAATTACTGTATAGTGCCCCGTCAGGTTGGATTAAAAGGGAAACCATGTTTTTTACTAAACAGGTAAACGCTCCGCAAAATTGGAAGTTACGAATTAGTGACCCTGAAGCCCGTAGTTATACTTACCGTATCAAATATCATTTAAAGGACGGAACAACCCAATTAATAGATTGGCAGCAAACGGAAGCAAGTAAGGTCATTATTCCCAATCCTTTTCACATGTTGGATGTTGAGTTTATTCCATTTTATTTACCAGGTGAAGTTCGCATGGTATTTATTGACCTAGAATATGAGGATACCGACAATAATCATAAGGTAGTCAAACGACTGCGGCTTAACGGCAATAGCATGGAATCCGCTATTGCTAAACTACCTATTATTGATTTCGCTAAGCAACAGTTTCGCTATCGCTTAACCTTTGTTGGCAATACAGGATTAAAAAGAGGTGCTTTTATTACCACAAAAGAAACATTAATTGGGGTCCAATTGCCTACTTCCTAATTTAGGAAACTAACCTATATTTTTTCAACAGAATGGAAGGGTTATTAATTGATTACTCCATTAAAGAAATTAATAATTATGACAAAAAGTGCTTTAGTAGTAGGAATCAACGATTATAGTGTTCAAGGAGCTGGTAATCTGTCTTATTGCGTTAATGATGCCAATAGTATGTACCATTTATTAAGACATGCCTTCAACTTCGAGGAAGAAAATATGATTCTACTTAGAGATAGTCGAGCGACCAGACGAAACATTCTAAGTGCCTTGACTTATCTTCTTTCAAATACGCAACCAGGAGACGTTGTTTGCTTTTTTTATGCTGGGCACGGGGATATCATGCCAGCAACTAGTAATCCAGATAATACTTTGTACTACGAAGGAATTGTTCCTTACAAAGGGATATCTATAATGGATTTAGATTTAGATGCAGCTATCAGAAATTCTGGAGTTGACTTGACCCAAATCAACTTAACTATTATTTTAGATAGTTGCCATGCAGGTGGTTTGCATACGACAGATGCCATTGAGCAAAGTATTCCAAGATCCGTTCCTTTTGACCCACTTGTTTGGCAAAACATTCAAAACATTCAAACTTGGTGGCCACTAGGAATATGTTTGCCTAATGGTTCTGATCAAATTTTAATGAATGTTAATCAGCCTAACCTAGAAAATAATAGGCTGATCGACTTATCAGAAGACCCCAATAAAACGTTAGTACAGGATGCTCGAGCTACCTTGATAGCCGCTTGTAAATATTATGAATTAGCTGGTGAAAGTTCAACCTACCAGCATGGTTATTTAAGTCAAGCTTTCTTAGAAATCGTAAATAGTAGCAATTTCCAAATGTCTTATTCAGATTTAATAGATCGCCTAATTACCAAAGTCAAGGCTTTTTCAGGAAATACACAAACACCTCAACTTAGGGGGCAATTAGGTCGAGCGAGTGAAACCTTTTTAGCTGGGTGGCGATCTTCGATGTAAGGTTGTAGATTCAATAGGTATTATGTCCTAGCAAAGGCATATCTAAGTGCACCTATTTTCAGTAACAAGTCTAACAAAAAATATAATGAAAAAAAGAGCAATAGTTGTAGGGATCAATAATTATAGCATTCTTGATCCCTCTGGTAACTCAAATTTAAGTCAATGTGTGAGCGATGCCAGAAGCATGAACCACATGCTCCGTAGTACTTTAGGATTTACGGATATATGGCATTACGAGGATTTAAGAGCCAGTAGAACGAACATCTTACGCGCACTCCGCCATGTAATATCCCTTTCTGAAGCAGGCGACACGATTTGTTTTTATTTTTCAGGTCATGGTTCTCGAATTCGAGCAGACTTAAGTCAAGCAGATTGCGATATGTATTATGAAGCACTAGTACCAGCTTCAGGTGCATTTATCACAGATCGAGATTTAATGGAGATAGCAGAACCATTATACCCTGATGCGGTTAATTTCACTATTATTACCGATGCTTGCCATTCTGGTGGATTACATACGGCAGACGCAAATCTCAAATGCCGTACGCCATTATATGCCACAGCTCTAGTAAACACCATTGTACAATTTTTACAAACGCTAATTCCTTGTGGTCTTTGCTTACAAGCTGGTTCAAATTTACTAAATGGAAATGTATCGAATGTACAGGCAGCGATTAACGCCACTAATGGGGCCATTGACTTAGACCCTGATCCCGACTTAACCTTGATCGCAGCTTCTAAAGCAACCTTACTTTCCGCTTGTCGGTATGATGAACTTTCTTGGGAAAGCAGTACTTATCACAATGGGCTTTTTACCAAGTCTCTATTGGAAATCATCAATCAAAGTGGTCTAAATTATTTAGATATACTCGGAGAAGTAAGAACTAAAGTGGAGCACAAAATAATCGACGCAATTCGACCAGATTTTCCAGGGGTTCGCCAGACGCCTCAATTATTTGGCCAACGCAACCGTATGGAAGAAAATTTTCTGGAAGGATATACTTATTCACCAGCGCATTTTTAAGGAACGATGCACAAATAAAGTGTACAACTAAATTTTATCTTTCTGCCCCACTTGACAGCTAAAAAACGGTTATTATATCAAGGTAACGCTCTTTTTTAGTCGCCAATTGGAACAAAAAATTTAAAGCTGAAGATGTACACTTTACTAGTCCCTCATTCCTAAACAAATCAATTATAGTTTAAATTATGGAAACAATTAATAGTAGTTTAACAATCAAAGGTAGCTTAGATACCCAAAAGAATTTACAAGTAAATGGTAACGCTTTTGTCTATGGAGGTTTAGATATAACAGGCACCATAAGCGGAAAAAAGTTAGTCATATCCAGTCAAATTGAGCCTAATGGACCTTCCCCCTTAAATGTCCAGACCAATTTTGGATACATGCATATTGGTGCACGAAATAGCGCTTGGGCACATTTTTACACCAATTTACCTAAATATTATTTTAATAAAGAAGTAAGGGTCAATTCAGGAATGATTGGTAGTTATGATGAAGATTTGGTGCTTAAAACCAAAGATACGGAAAGGCTCCGTATAAAAATAAACAATGGTAATGTAGGCATAGGGACAAATGCTCCTAAAACAAAGCTCCATGTTCAAGGAAATCGAATTCGGGTTTCTCATCCTACTGTTCCCAATCACCACATTGATATAAGGGCAGACGGAGCAGCACTTGATATCGAAACGTCCAAAAATCTATACCTTAATAATAATGGCAATAAGGTACTCTATAGAAAAATGGAGAAAGTATCTTCCCGAAAATTTAAAAAAGCCATTGAGGCTTTAACGACCATTAATGCGCGTCAGTTGCTGGATCAATTAAAACCGGTGAAATATATTTATAAAACAGATCCGGAACAAAAACTACAATTAGGTTTTATTGCAGAGGAAATACCAGATGAAATTGCAGCAAAAGACAAAGCAAGTATCGATCCAATGGACATCATTACCATTTTGTGCAAAGTCGTACAAGATCACCAAAAAACAATCAATCAATTAATTGCTTAAAAATAACAACTTATGAAAAAGGAATTAGTCACTAGATTAGAAGTCCTTAAAGTCGAATACCAAAAAGGCCAAGATCGCTTAACTGAACTAGAACAAGAAACAACGACTATCCGAGCAGCCATGTTGCGCATAAGTGGTGCGGTTCAAGTGTTGGAAGAGTTGCTTGCAGCACCAACGGCTCCTGTTACGGAGAAGAATGGGGCTTTAATAGAAAATTAAAAATTATTTTTAAAATAACAATATAAAGGTAAATTGTGCGACTTATGAACTATTTTGGTTCATTTATCAAAAAAAACAAGAAAAGGTCAGCTAATTTTATTATAATTCATTCATTTTTAATACCTTACGTTTAGTCAAGAAAATGAATACCTATCTTATTTAATTTGGTTTCGCTTTTTGTTGGAAAATAACAACTAAACAGTATTCTCTGTTTTTTGATAAAAATATATTGACTATGAAGAACCTCTATTTAGTTATTCCATTGCTTTTGGCTTTGGTAATTGTCTTGTTTTTAGCTTGTAAGAAGGAGGAATTTCCTAAGAAGAGTTATGTTAGTATTGAAGATGTGGAAATGAAAGTAAATTCAGAAAAAATAGATATTTACTTTACAATTGAAGGTAATCTAGCTAATGACCCTGTAGTTAAAAAAAGTGTAGAATTATATAATGTAAATAGTTTAATTGAGGATACCTCCTTTCAAGGTAGTTATCCTATACAATTAGATATTGATAGTGTTACCATAACAGGTTTATTGGCAGATTCTACTTATTGCTTTAGAATAATTATTGAAACAGATAATAATGAATCCGAACCAGCATCCAACAAGTTTTATTATCCCAATGAAATGGGTATGGTATGCTTTTCTACGCCCAAGGTTACTATAAATACAGCAAAGATTGGGCAAGAATTTCCAAGTACTTTAAGGTTAAAAGTAGAAGGAAAATTCGAAGAGTTGGATAATAGTACCAGAATGAGGCTTACCTCTTTTGGACATATCTGGTATGAGTTATCCGATAACTCAGATAATCCAGATACACTCAGGAAAAGAGTAATAGTCGCAGATATAAATCAACTTAATTTAGATGGAAGTTATTCAACAGAATTTAGCTTTTATGATTTAAATAAATTCTACAATACTCGGGCATTTTATCTACTCAGTGATGCCACTGATACTATATTCAGTACCAATACTACCATTACTTATATACCTACCTCGGATGGGAACTATTGGGTAAATATGGCAGCACTCCCCGAATATCGAAATGCTCCTCCTCCTAGAGAAGGGGCAATAAGTTTTAGTATTATAACCAATAGTGGAAAAGAATATGGATATATAGGGGCAGGAAAAAGTAATGAAAAGAATGGTGACGGGACGCCATTGTATTTAACCGACCTTTGGAAATATGACCCAGAAATTAATCAATGGTCACAAGTTTGTGAGACTTGCATTAAAGAACGGATGCATGGTCAAAGTTTTCAATATGATAAAAAATTATATGTGGGCTTAGGTTGTGATAAATGTCCAGAGGATAAAAATGATTTTACTTATAATAAATTTAATTTTGGAGACGCAAACTTTTTGAAGGACTTTCAAATATTCAATATTTCTGATAATGGAGACTTATTCCCAACAAACACTTCAATCTACATTACTCATGATTCTCAAAACTATCCTATTGATACATCAAGTAGAGGAAGTGCTTATATATTTAAAATAGGAACAGATATTTACTTAGGGGGAGGAATAGGAGCATCTGTTTTAGAAGGGGACTTAAATGGAGATATGGATATATCTGATAGAGAATGGATTGACTTTAACAGAAATGGAAAAATAGATCGTTACGTAGATATAAATGAAGGCGAGTGGGTTGATGGTGGTGTGGTCGGTTTATTTGAAGTGGGCGAGTGGACAGATTTTAATGGTAATGGTATTCTAGACATTGGAGAATGGGTAGATAGTGGTCCAATGCCTGACGGCTACTTAAATGCGGGTAATTGGACAGACAGTACGGGAAACGGGAAAGTTGATTTCGATATGGGAGAATGGGATAGTCAAGCCGCAGCCAATGAGATAGAAACCATATTTCACATGGGAGAATGGCTACTAGATACTACCATTAATAAAACAGGACAAGTTAGCACTAAGCAAGAATGGATTGATAATTTAAACCCAGATCAACCAGATTCAAATGAGTTTACCTATAAACTATCTACAAGAAGCGATTTATTTAAATTTAATGGAAGTCAATTTGACCCCCAATTAACTAATGCCTTAGGAGCTAAATACGGGTCAGTAATTCTAGAGCAAACAGATAAAGCGATTCTACTTCATGGAGGAACATTACCAAATAATCCAATTTTGAATGATCAAATTTATGTTAGTGGTGGAAGCGTTTGGAGTAAATCTGAAAACAAAAAAAATAGTGATTTAGTTTCTATCAGAAATTATCCTGTAAGTTTTAAAATTGGCAATGATTTTTACATTGGCGCAGGTGAAAAAATCAGTAATAATAATAGCTTTAGTGTAGGGTTTGATTTATGGATGCTTCCAAACTCAAATGAAACTGAAGATTTCATCTCGAGACAAGGATGTGGCTTGGATGGCTTAACAAGAGGCATTAGTTTTTCCCTCAATGGTAGAGGTTATGCAGGTTTTGGAAAAGTTGGAATTGGTCCCCCAGAATCATTAACTACCTCTAATGAATTTTGGATGTATATTCCCAAAAAATAAAATAAACTGAATAAAATTTTCTTATCATGAGAATAATAATACCAATCACTATTGTTTTCTTACTTTTTTTCCATCTTAAAGGATTTTCCCAAAATCAAACCTCAAGTTCTTCTCAGATCTCCTTTATAGGCAATATTTCCTATATACAAGAGAGCACTATAGACTTATCCCATCAAAATAAAATGAAATGGATAAATGGCACTCCAAAAATAACAACCGAGGATGGTGATGTATTAATCACTTTCAAATTAGCTAAGTACAAAAATCCAATAAACGAGGAAGAAAAAGGATATTATGCAATTTCAAATTTAGAGGTCATTAATCAATACCAACAATATCAAGTATTTCCAGAATTAGTAGAAGGGTTAGGCAGACAAAAAAACAAAGAGGTGACTATTAGACTTATTAATGGAGCGGATAATGCTAATTTAAAATTTCTTGTAGACAAAGTACTATTTAAATTTACTATTGAAAGATTTCCTTACAAATCTTACTCCGGGAAAATTCTAGAGCTTTTTACAACTCAAGTAACTTGTTTCGATGAACCAAAACTAGAACTTGGTTGGACCATAGTCCAAGGAATAGCTTTAGCTTCTGGTGGTTATCTTATAGGAAAGGGAATATATGAAAAAAATGAAGTTCAAGAAAATTTTCAAAATAACTATCTAAATCCGATTGTCCCTTCAGGTGGTATAGATAATGATTTCAGAGAGAATCAAGAAGAATTTAGGGACAAACTTATTGCCCAAGATGATGAAGGGACAGATAAAATAAATTTTGGTATTGCCTTGTTAGCAATTGATGCCTTGTGGAGTATTCATCGTTTTTCGACTCATAAAAAGCGAAAAAAATTATACCATGCACAACCTTGTATAGAAGAGCGAAATAGTGTTTCATTTAAGCCATTCATAGAAACCAATAGTCTGCGGTCATCAACATCCACTATCGGATTATCTCTTACTTATACTTTTAAATAAAAACGATGAAAATAATATTTACAGCAATAGCCATATCCTTCTTTTGTTGTTTAACAAATAGAACCAATGCACAGCAAGATTCACTCTACCAACGCCTTATAAATGAAGGGCACGTTTTACATGCGAAGGGAGCTTATAAAGCAGCCTTAAATAAATTTTTCTCTGCTGGAGCCTGCGATGTTTCAGAGGCATTGAAACAGGTAAGTGAAGTACTAGTCAGTATGACAAGCAAAGAATGGACACAAGATTCTGAAAACCGCAAAAAAAAGGCGATTGAACAAGAAAATATAGCTACTGAAGCAAAAATAGCAGCCGAAAAAGCAGCCGTAATCATCCGCAGTTATTTTTTGGCAGGAATATCTAATAGAGCAACTAATGGAAAAGATGCTTACCACGCCGCTTTTTTAGCGAGAGACACAATTGAGCGATATAACCAACAGCACCCTAAAACGCCTATAGTTTTGCCAACAGATGTGTCCCTTTCTTTTAATAATGCTGTTTTCCAACACAAAAAAAAAGATACGCTTGCTCATAATTCCAGTATCATGCACTTAGCTTTTGCTAATTCTTCCAGCCGTTTTGTAACTGTTGGGAGAGATGGTTTTGTAAAAGTATGGGATACCCAATTAAACCTCATTTTCTCAACAAAAAAATCAAAGCATTTCTTTTTATCTGCGGATTTATCACCAGATGGACATTTTTTATTAACCACTTCTAAAAATAATATAGCGCACCTTTGGAATATTGATACCAATGAAAATATTCCACTATTAGGTCATCAAGGAGCTGTTGTCAAAGGGCTTTTTTTGAAAAATGGACAAAAAGTTATTACAATTGATAGAGCAGGATTAGTAAAAGTGTGGAATGAAAAAGGAGAACTAGAAAATGAAGCGATGTCTTGGAAAAGTCCAAAACCGCTTATTAATATAACGCTCAATCCAAATGGTAAAAACGTATTATTACATACGATTGATGCTATTTATTTATATGCACTAGATAGCTTAGAAAATGTCCCTACCAACATCAAACAACACAAGGAGAACGATTTGATTATCAATGCTTGCTACTCGTCCAACGGCAAAGAAATACTTACAACATCCAAATACCAAGCAAACGTATGGGATATTAACAAGAAGAAAAACATTAATAAATATACTAGTTTTGATAGTAGTACTATTTATGCAGCAATTATGTATGCTTCTGAAATGAATAATTTAGTCTTAGGAACGAAAACAGGTTTTTTATCATCTCCCAAGGATGGAAATGAAGTGGTAAGAAATTATCAACATCCGATATTACAAGTAATTAGATCCCAAAAAGGTAAAGGCAATATAATTATAGCTAGAAGTAACAAAGCAATCAATATTCATAATCATTCCAAAAGGGATACACTTGTCACAATCAATGAGCACATAAAAGTGAAGAGTTTAATCTATACGACTGACTTCAAAATAGTAAATCAAGAAGCCCTGCTTGTTACCATAGAAAAAGCTAAAGTAGGCAGTACGGAAATTTGGTCGCTTGATGGAAAAAAATTAATGGATATGCGGATGGACAGCCCTGTAATAGGTGCAACGCTTGTAGGTGATTGCATTATAGCTCATACTTCAAGCGGAAGATTGTATAGTGTGCCTTTTCCAGAGATGGTTTATCAACAATCAATAATGCCTATTATTAAACAATCTCTTAGCCCCCAACTCAAAAAAGAATTAGAAGATATACAACGACAAGATTAAAATATAAAGACGATGCCTAAAACCATATTTTTAACTTTTGCCAATAATTCGGATGCTCCGCTTAATGCCTTGAAGGAAGAAGATAAGATTGTGTATGGTTACGTTGATCAACGTAGAAAAGGAACCGAAGCAACCATACACAGAGATTCTTTTTGTACGACAGGTAGTATATTAGAACATCTAAACGACAAAAAAGAACAATTGCTGCTTTTTCATTATAGTGGTCACGCTAATGAAAAAACGCTATTTCTCGAAAATGAGCAAGCCCACAGGGAAGGGCTAACAAGTTTCTTAGGACTTGCCCCCAATTTAAAATTAATCATACTGAATGGCTGCGAGACACACGGTTTGGCCTCCCAACTTTTAGGTTTACCTTCCAAACCTGCCGTAATTTTTACTACAGCCAAAGTACCCGATGAAGTAGCTTTGCGGTTTTCTAAAACTTTCTATCAAGCACTATGTCAAAAGAATAATAGCATTCAAACGGCATTCACCGCAGCAGACTCAGCCGTTAAAACAGTTTCAGATAATGGAGTAGTAACACCTCATAGGGGTATGGGAAATAGATCAGAAAAAGGGATGTATGTATTGTCTTGCGAAGATCAAAATTTACTTTTAGAAACGTTTAGCGACATTTTAGAAGAAGCCCCTATTCAGTTTACAGTCAATTCTATTTTAACAAAAGAGTTATTCGAAACCTATGAAGCTTATGATGAAAATGTACGCCAACTATACGAATCGGAGGACCATAACAATCTAGTAACCATTCAAGGAGAGATTCTTAAAGCACTTCCCAGGCCAATTAGCGAACAGTTAAGGAAGTTATTTGCTATCCGTTTGGCTAATGCAAGTAGCGAACAGCACAAGGAGAATGTTTTTTTTGACAAACTAGGATTTGGTCGTTTAAAGCAGATGGCTTACACCTGCTTCACCTTTCTAGAATTAATAGCCTTCATACACCTGTCTCAATTATGGGATGAAGTAGAACAAGGAAACGTAGTACTTACCGCTGATGAGCAAAGTATACTTTTGGCATTATTTAAAGAAGTAAGTGAGGAAAAGCAAATTATTTCAATTTTCAAATTACTACAGGCAACCAATACAATTTTCAATAAACATACGATCAATAATTTTTTGGAAGAATTGAAGATTGATGATTTATCAAGTAAAAAGCATTTTCAAGATGCATTAACGTTTTTTCAGGAGATTAATCAAGAAATATTACAAAAAGGAAGTATTACAGAAAATAAAGCAATGGTTATGTGTATGGAAGCTGAAAAAATGTTAGCCATCATTTTTAGCGAACTTGCTTTTATAGTAGCTTATCAGATGGAATCTATACAATCAATCCAAGTCATGAGTTATCGCCATTTAGAAGATTTAGAGTACAATTTTGCTCGAGTAGCCTTAATACAAAATTTAGCAAGAGTTAAACGCATCAATGTTCCAAGAAAAAAAACCAGTAATACACGTTCTGTATTTTTAACATATAAACTAAAAGATAAACAGCCTCTCAATTTAACCCCTTTCATCATAGATGAGAATGCTTTTCCAGCAAGAAAGAAATTGGATGGTAAACAAAAAAGCAATAATGCGACAATTGCTAAGATTTGTTCTTTTACCAACCTGAAAGATTATCAATTTAGACATGTATACCAACCCAAAGAAAAAATAGAGATCAAAGAGCGAGCAGAGTTGAACCGATTCAAAATGATAAAGGAGCAAGTAGACAGTTTTGCGGCTACTATCTTCAATCGAAAATAATAAATATGAGCACTCATTATAACAACGATTACATCAACAGTCCATTTAAATTTTTGGATGCCTATGAATTAAAAGACAATAAAGTTTTTTTTGGTAGAAAGAAAGAAACGGACGAATTACATGAAATGGTTTATAAAACCAAATTAATGTTAATCTATGGAGAATCAGGAACAGGAAAAACAAGCCTGATTCAATGTGGCCTTGCTAGTAGGTTTGAAGGGCCAGACTGGTTGCCGTTCTATATCCGTAGACGGGGAAATATTAATACTTCCCTACATAACACATTAGATGCCTATCTAAAAAAAGAGAACGAAAAGAAAGGAGAACTAATTGAAAAAGTAGCAAAATTAAATACACAATATTTTCGTCCAGTATATCTTATATTTGATCAATTTGAAGAACTTTTCATTCTTGGTAAAAGAAAAGAAAAAGATGATTTTATTCAACAAATAAAACAACTAATCGATGCAAAACTAGTGTGTAAAGTACTTTTTGTCATGCGAGAAGAATATATTGGGCATCTTTATGAATTTGAAAAAATTATCCCAGCTCTTTTTGATTATCGACTTCGAGTAGAACAAATGAATAGAGCAGATGTAACAGAAGTTGTCAAGCAATCCTTTAAAGAATTTAATATTCATATAGAACCAAATGATACTAATTTAGTAGACAATCTTATTGATAATATAAGTGGAAAAGAGTCAAGAATTCACCTACCGTATTTACAAATATATTTAGACAGCCTTTACCGTGCCCATTATAAAGAAGCCTACAAAGATTTAAAATATTTAGTGTTACCCCCAATAACACTAAATCCTAAAATTATTAAAAAATTAGGCACTATAAATGATATACTAGAAAATTTTCTATTAAAAAGTCGAGATAATTTACAAGTAAAATTATCCTCAAAATATTCAGCACTTTCGTCCAGTTTTGTTCATGACTTACTGAATGAATTTGTTACAGATGAGGGCACCAAACGACCTATCAAATACAAAATAGAAAATAAAAAAATCCATCTTGACCAAAGAATAAGGAATATATTCTCAGATACTCCAGAGGCCGCATTTACAGAAACAATAAAGACCTTAAAAGAAAATAGAATTATAAGAGATAACGATTATATCCTAGAGCTTGCCCATGATAGCTTGGCTAAATTAATTGAAGAACAAAGAACAGATGAACAAAAAATTAGAAATTCTGTATTTCAAAAATTAAGAACTACCCAGTTATTATATGACAAAACTGGCGAGTTTCTTTCATCGGAAGATTTAATTCTAATCAAAAAAAACCTTGCCAGTGCTCAAATTGAGGATTTCGCAGATTTTATCAAGCAAAGTAAGGCACATCATAAAGCAATTCGATTACAAGAGAAGCATCAAGAAAGAGAAAAAATAGAAAAGGAGGAACAATTAAAACGAAAAGAACTAGAAGCAGAGGAAGCCGAAAAAAGAAGTCAATTAGAAGCTGCTAAAAATGTGCAATTAAAGAAGAAATCAGGAAAAATTAGAAAGTTAGCTGTGAGTACATCAATATTCGCAGGCATAGCTACATTCCTTGCATTCTTAGCTTTTACAAGCTTTAATCAAGCACAGGAAAATTTTAAGGAAGCAAAAGCACAGGAAAAAATTGCAACACAAAAAAAAGAATTTGCAGATAGTGTATCTATTCGATTAGCCGAAGCAAATATTATCAACACAATCAAAACTGCTGAAAATTTTAAATATCGAGGATTGTACGAACAAGCATTAATCTCACTAGACTCGCTTAAATCCATTACCATTGCCGATACTACTGTTGCTTTACCGCAGATTATAGCCTCTTACAAAAAAAATTGGACGAATTTATATAATCAAATTGAATTAGCAGAAAAAGCTAAAACAAAACCAGTAACCGCTTATAATCATTACATCTCGGCCTATCAAGCAGATACTTTAGAACCTTACTTATCTAATATAGCCATCAATGATAGTTTGGCAGCTATCGTAAAAAAACAAATAGTAAAAGAGAAAAGTGATTGGTTAAAAGAGAAAATTTCTATAACACAAAATGACATTATTAGAAAAATAGAAAAACGAATTAGGCAAGCAAGTACATGGAGTAGTAATTGTGAATGCGAATTATCTCAAAAAGCTATCCATGAGGCAAAGTGGTTACAAAGTAAATTAAAAACAGAACATATAAAACCGCAAGATGAAACTGTTCTAAAAGCAATCACAAAAGATGTAAGAAAATTTGACCGTAAGGTAAAAGAATGTCACGCAAATTGTGATTAAACCTTAGAAAATCTATTGTATGCATTCTCAAGGCATTATTCCAAAAACTACTTTTAGGTAGTTGGAACTACCTACATCTAAGTATACCCCCTCCTCAAAAATCACATAACTTTGCAATGAATTGCCCAATTTCATGGAAACAATAGAGACAAGAGCAACAATAATCGCAAAAAACAAACCACTCCACTATGAAAAAAACAATTTATGCGCTATTAGTTGGCATCAATGAATATCCAGGAAGGCCTTTAAGATACTGTGTCAAAGATGTAGAAAAAATGGAAGCTTACTTAGATGGTCTACCCAATGAACAGGTTACCGTTCACAAACTAAAACTAACAGACGGAGCGGCTACCAAAGAAGGAATCGTCCATGGCATTCAAACCTTTTTAGCTCAAGCGAAAGACGAAGATACTGCCTTATTTTATTATAGTGGTCATGGTGCTTTCGAGGAAACGGGAGGGCTTTTTCAAGAAGAACATGATGGTTTATTGGAATGCATCGTAAGTTATCACAATGTCGATACTGCTGCTGGCTATTTATTAGCAGATAAAGAAATTCGCTTCTTACTCTCTAAGTTACCTAATAACCCGCACTTAGTAACCGTTTTTGATTGTTGCCATGCTGGTGATATGGTTAAAGGAACAGAAGAAGCGGATCTGATGAAAAGAACGGGTACTATTGCTCCTGCCAGAACTTATAAAGAATTTATTTTTAGTAAAACGATAAAAAAAAGTGTTCTAAAAAAAGAAGCCCTAGCAAAAATTATAGGTTTTAAAAATCATGTACACATTGCAGCCTGTGGTGCACACCAATCTGCTTGGGAAGATGGCAGAGCGATTAAAGGAGGTGTATTTACGCATTATTTATTACTAGTATTAAATGCAAATCATAACAAGTTAAATTATCAAGCTATTACTCGATGGGCTAAAATTAGTATCAAAGCTATTACTCGAAAGGCTCAGCATCCTACTATTGGTATCCTAGGAAAGGGACAAGTTACTGCTTATTCACCTTGGTTAAACCTAGTTGATCCTAGCCAAATCAATCAACAACAAACCGCTATTGTCTATAACCAAGAAAAAGGTTGGTATATAACCATAGGACAATTAATGGGCGTTAAAGAAGGTGAATTAACGATAGCATTAAAAGGAAAACCAGTAACTATTCAAGTAACAAAAGTAAACTTGACAACTGCTTTAATTGAAGATCCTTTCCTTTCAGCAAAGATTGCTCGCCCAAGGGGAGTATCCCAGCATCAGGTATCGGTTAATACCATTTACACCCCATTAACCATTTTCATTAATAACATAGACGGATATGCAGCGGATAAAATAAAAATTGAAAATAGCTTACAAAAATTAAGCAACCTACATTTTACGGATCAACCAAGTGAAGCCGAATTTCAAATCAATATTTTTAATGAATTAGTATATATTTCTCTTACAAATCAACCTTTTAGACCACTAGGTCAACAAATAGACTTATTAGCAGAAAACGCGCCATTAGTCGATATATTAAAAGACCAAGTGAATGCCTTAATTAAGTGGAATCATTTTAAAACTCTTGAAAACCCTGATAGTGCTTTTGATAAACCACCTATCAAAGTTGAATTAAGAATAGATGGAGAAAAAGAGTGGAAAGATATTACAAATAGGGAATTGTCCTTAACATCAATCAAGGAAAGAGCAGCAGGAGATTGGATACAAAAAATTGAAATAAAGGTAACTAACGTAAGCAAAGAAACACTGCATATAGGAGTCTTAAGTCTCAATTCTGATTTAGGCATTTCCTCTAATCAATGGAATCAAGAAGTCATTGAACTCAAAAAAGGCGCTTCTAAGTTATTTTACGACCATAAGGAGTCCAAAAGCGAAATCTACTTTGATAATTATAAAGAAATTTATAATTGGAAAAATGAATGGCTACATTTCAAATTTATAATCAATAATTATGAAGATTTCACGCCTGCTCTTAGAGAATATTTACAACCTGGTTTAGACCAGCCGCTGACATTAAAAGGGGAGAAAGGAGATAACAGCAAGGGAGAAAGAGGAATTCGAGAAAGGGCGTATATAAAAAATACATGGGGAACGCTTACATCAACCATCCGCTTAAAAAATCCTGAATTTAATCTCATAAGCGGAGATTTAGCAACCGATTGGGAACATTATCAGCAATCAGAAGAAATTGCTCCTTTCTTAAAACAGCTTTATTTTAAAAATGAGCTTCGAGGCCTAATTGCAGAAAGTACAGGTTTGCCTAATCGGACAGGCGAAGTGGAAAATGAAAAGAATCTAGGGGGGATTAAAAAGGACTTAGGCAATTTCTTAGATAATTTACGAAGAAAGAGAAAATTCAAAAGAGCAAAACAAAGAATGCCTGATAAACCTATTCTGGTTGCAGAAGGAGACTCTTGGTTTTTATACCCCTTTTTGGTTAAAGACATCATCGATCATTTAATGGATCACTTTCCAGTCAGAAGTTTAGCGGCAGCTGGAGATACTTTAGAAAATTATAAAAAAGAAGGGCAATTATTAAAAGAAGTCGTAGAAATTCAACCTAAATACGTACTAATTAGTGGTGGCGGAAATGATATTATTGGGCCAGACATAAAAAAAATCCTTACAGAAAACGCCTCTCCTAACCAAATTCCGACCTATTATCTAAACGATACTTATACTAGTCAAATGGCTAAATTAAAAGCATTATACGAATATTTCATCGGCGAATTAAAAAAACACAAGTCCGTCCAACAAGTATTTTTACATGGCTATGATTATATTCGAACCGATCATTCCAAGAAATTTACGGAAGACGGATGGGTCAATAAGTATATGTTGGAAAAAGGCATTCATCAAGCAAGTGATCGGGAAAAAGTAATTCGATTTCTAATTGACGGATTCAATCAACTTTTGGCAGATTTAAGTCAAGATGATCCATTTGTAACTTATTTAGACCTTAGAACGCAGGTAACTAAAGATCAATGGTTTGATGAAATTCATCCAAATGATGAAGGTTTTAAAGCATTAGGAGATACCTTTCTATCAGCTATTAATGCCGTACAAAACCCTGTATAACCCCTAATTAATTACGTTCAAGAAACGCTACTTATGTCCTACATCATCGAAAAAAAAGACCGCAGGCATCGCTTCAAGAATATTCATGGGAATTATTCCCTACCCTATCAAGCGAAGGTAAAGCTGTTTAATCATCCAGAGAAAAAGAATTTTGCCGCTTATAATGATACGACGGAGGATATAAAAAAACTCATCCAATTAAGTCTTTTAGAAAAGACGAGGATTAGAGCTTGTGGCAGTATTTGGTCTTTGTCTGAAGCACCGCATACAGATGGCATTTTGGTGTTTAATGTAAATGCACAAAATAAGCCTGCAATGAAATTCAAAGGCTTCCTTAATGCCAATTATCTACAAAAGGAAGGCGATACCAATGAATTTTTATTTGCCCAATGTGGAAATACTATTAAGGACTTAAATACCTATTGCACCCTATCGGATCGTTCCTTAGCTACCTCAGGCGCTAGTAACGGTCAAACGATTGCTGGGGCGATTAGTACAGGTGTCAATGGTTCTGCTATTGACGTTGGTTGCATCCAAGACACCGTAGTTGGGCTACATATTATCAAAGGCGAGGGGCCAAATGATTCGGTATACCTAGAACCCGAAAGTGCGCCAATCATTAACCAGCAATTCGCCGATAAAATTAATGCCACCCTTATTCGAGACGATGACTTATTCTATGCTGCCTTAGTCAGCTTAGGTGCTTTTGGTTACATCCATGGTGTCATGATTCAAACAGAGCCACTCTTTGAATTACATAATTTTATTCGAAAGGTAGATATAAAAGATGCCTATCAATATACCCAAAATGGAAATATCCAAGGAACGCCTATGGATATAGCCTCCATGATTCCAGAGGACTTATACCATCTAAAATTCTATTTGAATCAATACAATCTCCATAATAATCTTCGAGCGGAGATTATTTATAAGATTCCACCAGGGCAAAAGATTTTTGGGAAGTTATTACAATACGGTAAAGATTTTTTGTTCAAGGTGGTCAAAAGTCTAACAACCATTGCGGATGATTTAATTCCTCCATTTATAGATATGCGACTCCCTAAAGCCGGAGAAGAAGAAATAGGTACACTTGGAGAAATATTTGGAGACACCACCAATCTACGAGCGGGGCAATTTTCCTGTGCCTTGGCGGTTAATGCAGTCGATACGGAAAGGGTTACCCAAATAATGATAGCGCATTTTAAAAAGAAAGGGGTCAAAAAAATTCCTGCCCTATTTTCCTATCGTTTTGTCAAGCAATCTAAAGCCACTATAGCTTATACCCAATTTGAGAAGAATTGCATTATCGGTATTGACGGCATCGAAAATAATCCAACTAAAAAATATTTAAAAGTTATTACCGAAATACTATCCGCAACGGGTATCCAACATACGTGGCATTGGGGCAAACGACATGATATGGATGCCGCTTTTGTCAAAAAAATGTATGGCAATCGCTTGGAGGTTTGGCGAGCACAGCGCGCTTCTTTTTTATCGGTTGAGGTGGGTAAGGCTTTTTCTAGTACCTATTTGGATCGACTGGGATTGACAACTCGTTATGTGTAAAGCACTCATTTACAATAATATAATATGTGTTTTTATTTAAAAACTATTATTAATTTCCTAACTAAAAAGTTATATTTGTTCAAAATAAAGTAAAATTCTCTCTTATGAAAAATAAACACTTAAACATTTTAGCTGCTGTTTTTTTGAGTTTTGGGTTGATGTTTTTAAATATTAATTGTACTAATTCTCTTAGTCAAACAGATAAACCAATAGATGTAGAAACAGAAACAGGTTCTGCCGACTCTAGAAATAAAAATACGGAGTACATTCCAATTGCCATACAATTCATTAGTACAGATATCCGTCGAAAAAGTGTTCAACCCAAGGATTTAGTTATAACAATCATTGATCAATATAAACAATTAATAACCGCTGGAAATACCTCTATTCTTAATCAACAAGATTTCAAATTATCAGGCACTATACTAAATCTAAAAATTCCAACGGCTATACTAAAGGAATTACCAGATAATAGATATGCCTTTACGATAAAAGCCAGCGCTAATAATTTCTTAGACATTATTCATAGAATCATAATAAAAGATAATAAGGGCATTTATCAACCTATCTATATGACTCCCGATATAGAAGGGGAAGAAGGCAAGTTTGTAAAGAGTCTCCCTAATGGAATCGTAGCTAGTAAGCGTAATTTTAGATATAGAAAAAATAAGGGAACGCAAGGAAGAATAGTAATAAATAATAATAATAAAGAACAAGCTGTACCTACTAGGCAAAATAATCTTACTGTAGCAGTTGATTTTCAACCTCAAACCATATTTAGAGATAAGTCTAATACCCCAATTAATTCTGGTACTGGTACAGCTAAACTATACACTTTTGACCCTCAACATGAAGTACCATTACAGACCTTCCCTAATGGTTATTATGTACCAGAAGCTCTTGAAAGAGTTGAAGGGGGAGTAAGGGATATTAGGGATACTAAAACGCCATTTTTCTTTAGCGTTTTTGGTTACATAGATTTAAATGTTCATTTAGGGAATTCCGAAGTAAAACAATTATCCAAACCTGCTAAAATTCGGGCTAATGTTACTCCTATTAATAAGGAACAGTTTCCCTTCAAAGAAGGGCAGTCAATCTCTATTTGGTACTTGGATGAGGATACTGGTATATGGATTAGGGAGGAAACAACCGAAGTCATTTCAAGAAATAATGGATTAGAGATTGAGTTTGAAATTGATCATTTATCTATATTGGCATTTGCTGGTACTTTGCCAAAATGCTCTAGCCCTTTAAATGTAGATTTTACTAATGTACATAATACAAACCACGGCACAAGAACTTTGAGAATGAATTATGGAGGAGGAATGGCTAACTATATGCTGAATCTACCAGCTGACCTTAATTTTGGTTTAGAAGTTCCTCAATCATCTAATGTTGATTTAACATTACTAAGTAGCTCTTATCATAATTCTCCCCCTTTAAGAACGACCAGTTTTAATCCTTGTATAAATACATTAAAATTTAATATTGATTCCATACAAAAAACAAATCAACTCTGTGAACAAATAGAATTTGTAATCAATTGTGGTGTTGAATGTTATCATCCTGATGATATAGCCTTGCATATCAAGTTAAATCAAGGTTTATCCTATAATTATGTTGGCACTTTTCATGAAGGAAAAATTAATTTTGATGGATTTATGATTGTACCTGGTAAACAAATAGAATTTAAACTTTATTATAATAATAATGTAATTTTCTCACTTAATACGCTTATTAGGCAAAATCTTAATTCAAATAGCTCACTTAGTCCTTTTATGCCTTTATCATTTAATGGTGGTACTTTCACAATAAACAGGTTCAAAGACACTAATACAAGTTGTAATTACAAAAGTCTATTTGATATAACTTTAAATAATTGTAATAATGGGGCCTCGCTTGGAGTTGATACAGATTGTCCATAAAATATAAATCACCCCGAATCCTATATAATAGGAATCGGGGTTTCTTTGATAAAACTTGATTAAATCTATTCCAAGATCAATTTTTTAAGAACACCATTAACCCCTTGAGTAGTATATAGAATTAAGTTGTTATTACGATTGGTTAGTGTTATACCTTGCACATTATCTAAACCGCTTATTATGGTTACAATTCTAGTATCTGAAGATTGCTGTAAAGATATGTATCCGAGTCTATTTTTCAAATTATCGATGAAGAAAAGAGTTTTTGATTTTTCCTCAAATATTAGGTCTTTAGGATTGTTATCTACGCCGAGTTCTATAATTGTTTCAATTTCATTAATAGTTAAATCGTAAACAATAATTTGTTGATTAAAAGGTAAAGCAATAAAAAGTTGTCGACCATTATCACTTATATCTATTCCGTGAGGCAATCCCTTCAAATCAAGTTGATTAAGAAGAAGTGTAACTTGCCCAGAATCACTTTTATTGCGATTCTCTTCTGGTCCAATAAAAGAACAATTAGGATCAGATTTGTTAAGCTCAATTTTAAAAACACCTAATAATAAATCTGAAAAATAAATTGTCCCATCGTTAGCTATAGTAATCCCTTCTGGAGCAGTAAATGAACTAGCACAGGTAGAGTTTATAGTATTTATGAATGGTTCGAAATTTCGATTTCCTGCGCAATTGTGAACTAATCCCTTACCATCAATACCATCAAATTTACCAATTCTCCTGATTTGTCGACTACCTTGATCTACCACAAATAAATCATCACTTCCTTGTAAAAAAGCAATATCATTAGGTATAGAAAATCGAGCTTTATCTAATTGTTTAGAGATAATATTATGTCCTTGAATACCTTGAATACCTGCATATTTACTAATATCCGTAGAAAAATTAGTATAATTCTCTTTAATTTTATGAACAATATAATTCTCAGAATCTGTTACATATAAATCCGCAACATCGACACCATGTTTATCAATAGTAAGTCCTTTCAAAAATTTAAAATTTGAGTGAGTTATTGATAGCTTTTCTAAAATTTTATATTGATAATTAAAAGTTACATTATTAGGTATAAGCTCTTCGCAGTCGTTAATAAATTTAATCTTAGAGACTAAGCAAGCATCTATTGGTTTAATTGGAATTTCAATCTCCATTATACTATCGTTCACGACGACTAAATTAGCCTCTTTATGCTCAAAAAGAAGTATCTTATAATTACTTTCCTCTGATTTTCTAAAATTTTTCCCTTTTAACATGACAAAGTTTCCTTGTTGTCCAACAGAATCTACTAAAGATTCTATTTGAATATACTCATATGATAAGGCATCATGTTTCACAAGTATTTCATTCGTTCTTTTATCTAAAATAAAAATCGCATTAGAAGAATTCTCTTTTGGTCTATAAGGTACAACTACTTCCATTTCGCCAGTTGAGGCAAATCTATTTATTGTTCCCTCTATTGAATTTCCGCTTATTCCATCCCCCCAAAACCACACTTCATACTCATCTATATTAGTCCGAAAATCTCCTTCAATAATAATTTTATCTCCACATTTCCCTGTATTAGGAGTAACTCGTTCTATTCCTGAATTAATCCCTAATTCTACAAAAGCAGAATTACAACCTTCTGAAACATGTTTATCATTTTTAAATTGAACTTCTATTTTAACTGTTGCATTTAAAGTATTTAGTCCTTCAGGTATTAGAATCTGTAATTCGTTATTACTGTTATTAGGATTTGCATCTAAAAGGTTTATTAGTTGATTATTTATGATGATTTTATCCCCTTTACTTGGGTCAAAAGCATCTAGTTTATCGCCCTTAATAGTAATAATCTCTCCTGCCTTGGCTGCTATTGGTATAACAGTTAGTTCTTCTATACAGATTTCTGGAAACTCAAATCTACAAGAGAAAAGGTTTAAAACTAGGAATATTTGAATTAATTGCTTAGTCATCATATTTGGTGAGTTATCTGTTATTATCAGTAAACTTAAGTTTAAGTTTATTTCTCTTATTCGGAATTATGTCTAATAGATTTAATGTAATGGATGCACCTGTTAGGGCAGAAAGACCATATCCTAGACACTGGAACCCCTTAGAAGATTTAAGTAATTTAGAATCTCTAAAATCATCTACATAATTATTATATTTATTATCCGCTATAATAAAAGAAGTAATAGAACCTGCTAAAAGTCCCAAAGTAACATACCATTTCGGTTGATCTAAGCGATTAAAAAAATTATTCTTCTTAAAAAATAATTCTACATTTTCTGGACTTTTTACTTTTCTAGGCTTTTTCAAAAGATAGTTTGGTGAATAAACAAATAGGTCTCTATTTAAAGCAAGTAATTCTGAAAAATTCAATTCTGCATTAAATTCTCCTAAAGAATCTGTGGCTACTACGAAACCATCTTTATCTGCAAAATCTTTTTCATAAATCCAGATATTAGGAAGCATTTTTTTCTTTTTCTTTTTAAAAAAAGTTGTACCTGTAAAAGCCATTTCTAAAAATGGCTTCTTTAGATTCATATCTTTCTCTACTAAAATTGGATTTTTCTTTGGAGGAAGCTTTATGATACCAAGTTTAGAACCATTTAAAATACCAGTATTAGTTGTTTTGTATCCCTCCTTACTAAAAGATACAATAAAAGATTCTCTATTATCTATTTTTGTTTCTACTAAAAATTGACCATTTTCATTAGTAAATCCTTGGTATCCTTTTTCAGTTTTTATATCTCTAATCGAAACTTTTACCTTACTAAGATTTATTTGATTGATTTCATCAAATACTAGACCGCTAATATATTTAATCAAAACGTATTCAAAAGTATTTGCATCAGATTCCGACGGGTTCTGGATCGTGTATTCTCTAGGTGTATTTTTTTCCCCTTTAAAGCTTATATCAATATATATTTTTTTTCCAGGCTTCAATTTAGTTGGAAATACTACTTCTCCATCAAGGATGTCTCTTTCTCTTGTATATTTATCTTTTTTATCATCCTTGTTTTTCTTTACAGAATAAAGTATCCCCTCATTTATATGTTTGAGGAAGTTACCGTCAGAGTCTATTAATTTAATTTTCACCATTAAATTTTGACTAAATGAAGGTTTTACAGAAAATAATACCATAAAAGTTAACACTAGCAGCTTATCCATTGATTTTTTTTAAAGACTAATTGGAATTTTAATACATTCTTCGAGATAAAGCCGTTGATTTTCATCTTCCGTTCTATCACCGAGTGAAAATTTCATCGTTAAATCATCATTATTAATAACCTTTTGTTCAGGTATCTTGATATATAAATTTCCTTGTTTCGAGTATGATTCATGAGTTTTTCCATTTTTATCCACATATGAAACTTTTACACGGTTTAACCCTTTAGTACAAATCTTTTTCTCTATAAAATTAATAATATTTACCTTATAACTAATTGCAGAAACTATATTAGAAGCATTGCTTTTAATTTTGATTCTAGCTTCATTATTTTTTTTAAATCCTTTTGGCTGAATACTCAAAGTCACAGCTATTATTTCATTAGGCATCAATCTATTATCAAATGGTAAAACCTTAAGCCAATTACTATTAGAAGTAATTCCAATAATTTTTAATTCTTCTCCTCCACTATTGGTGACTTTGAATAAGGTGGTACTGCTTGTGTCATAATCATATATAGTGTCTAAATCCCTAGTAACCTTATTTATTTTAATTTCTGGCGGAATATGTTTTTCAAAAATATTCAAAGAGTAATATACTATCTTCAAAGTATCATTATAAAACACCTTTAAAGAATCACTATATTTTTTAACCTCAAGATTTGAAGCATCTACTTCTAACTCTAAAAAAACAGAATCTCCTGCTTTAATAACATGTTGTGTATCAATTACTTTTAACCATCCACTAGAAGGTTTAATATTTGAAATAACCAAAGTAGTATCTCCATCATTTCTAATCACACAAGTATCTTTTTTCTCACGCCCTTTTTCAACATCGCCAAAATTGATAGTATCAGGAACGACCATTAGTGGCCTTTGTGGAGCGACAAAAAGGAGGGGATCATCAAAAAAAATCGCTTTAAGCTGCGACCTAACATTATAAGCACCTAGAAAAATACTTAATCCAATCAATAGAGAAAATCCTGTCCTTTGAAGCTTTAATAACTTACTAGTTATGTCTATTAAGAACATTTTAAAATACGAGGGATAAACTTTAATATCATTAAAAGTAACTTTAATTGGTGTATCTCTTCTTGGAAAAGGAAAAGCACCACCATCATGTCCATTAGGTTTTCCTAAGGTGTTTGCATGGGGCGTTTGATTAGCATTAAAAGGCACGTTATTCACAACATGTATACCTATAGTTGGAGCCCATAATAATTTATCTTTATTACTTTCCAATATATCAATGATACTAGCAGCAAATGGGCTATTTTTTCCCTTAGGGCCACTTGAAACAACTTCCATTCGACCTGCTGTCATTAAATATCTAGATCGAGATTTCATCAGATTAGGTTCAGGGGAAATAGCTCCCCTAATTCCTTTAAACAACGAACCAGCAAAACAGGAGTCCACCATACCAACGATATGCCTAGCTTTCATTCCTTTAAATCTACCAGTAATCTGTCCATTCCTTATGTAACTTGAATAATCCTTTTTTTTAGCATCTACAGGTATCCAATGACCACTATCCTGTTCAAATACGCCATGCCCTGAGAATAAAAAGATAAGGTTATCTTGTTTTCTTAATTTACTATATAAGTCGCCAAAGGTATTTATAATTCTATTTCTAGTTGCTTCTTTATCAAATAAAGTAATAACATTTTCTTTCTCAAAATCATATTGCTCGACCAATATTTGCCGTATATCTTGGGCATCTTTTACACAGTTCCATAATGGCGGAAAATGCCTTGAATCATACTTATCAATAGCAATCAGCAAAAGATAATTTACACCTTTAGTCATAGTAGAAAAATAGGAAGGATTAGCTTTCTCGTTATTCATTCAAAACAAAAAATAAAATACACAATTACCAAATATAATACATAACTACTTGAATTTTATAGTGTTAATTCACTTTTATTTATTATCTGCAAAAAATTAGCTTTTTTCCCCACACCCAGACACCACAAAAGGCCGACTTTCATCAAATACCTCATCAACTGCTCCTGCCATCAAATGATTGGGCATTTGTTTATACCCAAAGGGAATATGCTCCACAATAGTATCATAGAATTTAGTATAATTGCCCTCAAAATCGCCATCTTCCCAAGCGGCTAATAAGGCCGTAGTAAACAAGCCATTTTTACTAACTTCTACTGATTCTTGGGTATCTTGGCAACTTGCAATCAAACGAACAGACGCTTTCACCTCAGCTAAATCTATCCTTTTAGTTTGGCCCCACATTAATACGTCTTCGCTGATATCTTTTATTATCGAGCCACTAAAACAGCTATCGGAGATGATTAAGACCCGAACACCTCTCGCAACTGTTTTCAATAAATCGTGAATGCTGTCATCTATAATTTCACCATCATAAAAACACCAAGTCTGGTCGTATCCACTAGGTTCATCTCCACTAATATCTTTTTTTTGGCCACCATGTCCAGAAAAAGTTAGTAAAAAAAGATCGCCAGGATTAAGTTGTTGATTAATGGCATCGAAGGCCGCACGAAAATTAGTTGTAGTTGCGGCTTTGGTCAAGAGTAATTTAGTGGAAGCATAGTTTAAACTAGTCGAAATTTTCAGCATTGCTTTTGCATCGTTCTCACAGTAAGATAAGGCGCCATCCCAGTCTCGGTACTTATCGGGGTCGAGAGAATTGAGGCCAATATGAAGCGCATGTGCTTTTTGCATAGTTATGTTGTTTTTATTTTTTAACAAAGTTCTAATTTTATAGATAATTCTATATACTTAGAAGTAAGTATTTAGAAATAGTAAAAAATAAGGAGTGTCTACTCTCAAAAGCTACTTGAACGAACTTCCATGTATTTTTTCGTTACTCATTTATAAGTAGGTAAAATACACATTATAAAGGATAAATTTTGTAAATATTTAAAAGTACATTTGTGACCAATCGAAATATAAATAACTAACATACAATATTTTATAAATAGCTCATAATTTTTTACCTTTAAAAATCGAATCGTTTTCCTAATAAACC
>CBDICY010000051.1:0-6620 GCA_965277445.1 Saprospiraceae bacterium
CCCGCACAAGATCCAAGCGCACCAGCTGGAGCGCTTGCCGTTGATCCTTTGCCGTTGTTCTTGTTTCTTCTTGCTTGTTCTTTGATCCTTTTTTATTTTGTCACGTACACAAAAGAAAAGGGTTATTAGATCCCCACATTTAAAAAGAATTTAATTAATACTATATTTTAAACATAGATCAGCACGCGCACACCAAGAAGAAAACATTTATTTTTTTACTGTGGGATCACTACAACACCAGTAAACAAAGCATTTTATAAAATAAACTAAATAAAAGAGTATTTTTGTAGTATTATTGTAGTATTTATTTGTATATTTACAAAGTCAATGAGACACACAATTTAATTTTATTTATTATGACAAAGTTAAAAACGGGTATTTATACCCACATCAGAAAAGGACACGTTTACGTTTATACTGCTGAAAAGTACAAAAATTTATCATTCATTAAAAAACTATTAATAAAATTTAATTTATAACATTATGAGAGCAACACTAAACAAAGAAGCAAGAGAAGAATTTTTAAATACAAATTGGAAATTTTCAACAATGGCGTTTAAATGGTCAAGATCTGGAGTCTGTCGGTTATATGATAGGCGAGGCGATCAAACAAAATTTTATGCGGGTGGCTATGGTTACGACAAAAAAGGAACTGTATTGGGTGATTTTATAAATACTCATTTCAGCGAAGAATTAAAAAAGTTAGACTCTTCTAAATTTTACGGATTAAGTCACTACAATAAGAATGCAAAAAGCAGTAAAAGAAGATTTTTAAAATATGCTTCCAAAAATACGCGTAGCTATGTAGACGGCGGTTGCGGTTTTAATTGTATGGTTGACATACTTTTGAAGATCGGTTTTAAAATGCCATTCGTCCAGGAGACAAAAAATTCTTCAATATACACGTTAACAACTAAATAAAGGGATATAAACCAGGGAGCGGAAACGCTCCCACAATACCACAAAAGATGAATTTACTAATATCATACAACAGATTTAATAACGGTAATTCTGTTTTATACATACAGAGTGAACGTTTTAATTTTAATAAAAAGATTTATTTCAAGAAAAGAAAAGAGAACAAAGAAAAATATATTAACATTAAATTTTAAACAGATGAAGAAATCATTTAAAGTATTCAGTAAAATAATGGCGATATCATTCGCAATAATAATTATAATTTCTTTGTTGTCTTGCGGATCTTCGCAATGCACCACAAAAGCCACGAACAGAAGCGGAGGATATTATATAAATAGATAAGGAGATGGAAAATTTAACACAAAGCCAAAAAATATTAATTGAAAAGATCAATTTATATAAGTACATAAAAAACAGTAACGGAATTTTTACTTACGATGATATGAAAACAATATGCGATTTTAAAAGTTTTGACGGAAGTTTTAACGCTTTGTTAAACAAAGGATATTTAAAGCATTTTATTACAACAGATGATTTTGCAAATAAATTTATACTAACTAAAAAATATAATTAAGGAGATGGAAAATTTAAAAACAATAGTAAAAATATCAAACGATTACGGATTTAGTTTTGCTTACGAATCAAAAGTTGAAGATATAAATTACCTGGCAAATGAGATAAATGTTTTTTGTGAAATAAAAAACCACAACTACACAAACATAGTAGAACAAGAAAAACGATACCATAGCGAAAAGGAAGATTATAAAAATAAATTAATAATTAATGCGAAAGGTTATAGCCAATCTGATTGGCAAGATTATGTTTTATACTACAATGAGGAAGAAATAACTACACCACAAGACAAAGCGTGTTTTAACGATCTTGTTAAGCACCTGGAAAGAACTTTCACGCATCAAAACGATTATATAGCTGAATCATTTGATCAAATAGAAATAGACGGAAAAATATTTAAATCTGATCCGTACAATAGTAGTAATTTTTGTATTGATCATATAGAATTCCCAAGCGACGAAGAAATTTCAAATGAATTTACTTCAATATATGGAAAAGATTATTATAAATGTATTGTAAGAACTAACAATTAAAGAGATGGATAAAAATAAAACTACAAAAGTAATGAATGTAATAAGTGAAGAAATACACACGTATTACAATTCGGCAGATCTAAGACACAATTTAGTTTCTGCAATTATAAATTCAAGCGAAGACAAAAGAAAGTTATTAGATTGGGATTATAGAAACAAAATAATATTAACGGCAAAAATAGAGATGATACCAGGAAAAAAAGGAGATCAAAAAGCATACTCCCCAACTTTTGATATGATCGCATACCAAGACTAAAAATTAAAGAGATGGAAAATAATTTAAAAGTAATTAAAGTAAGATATTTTGAAACCCGCAGAGGAACGGGATATGAATGTAAAACCAATAAATTAAATGTATTTATTTGGAACGATGGAAATGGTGGTGGAACATACATTGCTCCTTACTATCCGTACACAAAAGACTATGATGAAATGACAGAAGAGGAGATGGAAAATTTAATTGATCAGTACGAAGGAGTAATAAAAGAGGATTAATGTTGCATATTAAGAGTAAAAACATTACATTGCATTAAATTAATATTATGATCGACGAAATTACATTTTTAAGAAGAATGATTTACACTTACAAAAATCCAGGTAATGACAAGGATTTTACTAAGGCAGAAAAACACTTAAACAAGGTGCATAGACAGTACGGAACGATAGACGTTTCGGCAATTCAAAATTTAATTAAATAAATATGAAAAGCAATAAATTAATAGCAGAATTTATGGGGATAAAATATGCTGAAAACCGAAACTCCCACAAAAGTAGTGATTATTACTATGAAGATATTGAGCTTGAATACCACACCTCTTGGGATTGGCTGATGCCCGTAGTAGTGAAATTGTTTGACGTAATTCAATACAATGAGTTTGATGGTGCAGATGACCTAAGTTTTAGGTTAAACGATACTCTTTTGGAAACAAACCTTGATTCATTGTACAATATAGTAGTAGAATTTATTAACGAATACAATAAAACTATATAAAATGAAAGTAAAAGATTTGATAAAGGAATTACAACGTGTAGATGATCAAGATAGTTCTATACACTTGTTAGGAAATCATACTAATGGAGAAGACGAAGATTTTGATATTTTCTTCAACAACATAGAAGTATGGGAAGATGGAGACGAAAGCATTACGTTATTTATGTCTCATATAACAGAATTAGATGAATATGGGGAACCAATAGAACAAACACCTAAAAGAAAACAATATGAAAGCACAAATTTTTAAAGTATGCCTCTACTATGGAGGCGAAATGCCAAACGAACAACGTTACACGCCAAATATACAAGAGGCGAGGAAATGGGTAAGTGAAGCAGAACACGGAACAATAGAAAACCAAAATAACATTTTAATACAATAGATATGAAAGTAGTAAAGATTAAAAAGCACGATGATTACGTAAGATTCAGTTTTACGATTGACATAGAGAACGGAAAAGGTTTAGAATTCAAAACACAAGTTTGTGGAGGAATTACCAAAAACAAAATTGGTAAGTTTTCATTTATCAATATTGAAGATATGGATTTTGAAACTGAATTTAAAGTTTTTGGAGAATACACAGATTATCGTAAGTTTTACGAATTTTATAAAACCTTATATGGAATTGAACAACACACAAAGTTAATTCAAAAGATTGAGGACACTTGCCAGGAAATAATTTATACGAAATATCCAAAAGCATTCAATAATTTAACTATGGAAGATAAAAAAGAAATGTTGATTGAATTAATTGGTTATGATAAAAAGAAAAAATCCTGGAGTGATGAAGATAAAAAATCATTAAGTCTTAAAGAGATCAAAATGGGAGAAGATATAAAAGTTTATTTTACTTCAAATTATTGGGTAAGAGAAATTTTTAGAAGCATACCAGGATTTGAAACACGTTTAAAAAACTTTATGTGGAACGATAGAAAGATTCAAGGAGCAGAGATACACGATGTTTTACACTTAATAGAAAACAATTAACACAATAGATATGAAAGTAAAGATACAACAAAGACAAGTCTATCATAAATTTGCAGAGATCGAAATAGAAATACCTAACGATGTCGATGAGTTTGACATTCAAGATTATGTCAACGACAACGAACATTTATGGATTGATGATATTGAAAATAAGTTAAATGAATCTGAGTTTGTTTATGGTAATGGATTAGATGACTATAAAGGAATGAATGAGTCTGAGTCAGAAACAGAATGGAGATTTGAATGCGAAGAATTAAAAACGGGCGGACACTTATGAAAACACGAGGAAATTATACCATAGATGAAGAGAACTATGATCTAAACATTTCGTATGAATATTATTGGGACGATGGAGATTACGAAAATGCTCCAGAGAATGATTTAGAAATTCTGGAAGTAGAATTAAACGGAGTAGATATAACAGACTTTTTTTGGGATTGGGTAAACGATGATCTCAATACCAGGGTTTGGGAATACGCACAAGAAAATAAACACAATTAAATAAATAGAAATTATGGGAAGATATTATAGTGGAGACATAGATGGAAAATTTATGTTCGCAGTACAAGGAGGAGATGCGGGAGAAAGATTTGGTGCAATAGAGGAAAATTCTGGATACATTGATTATGTAGTTTATAGAGAAGATAGTTACGAAGCAATAGTAGAAGAGTTGAAACAAATTGAAAAAAGTGGAGCAGTAGACAGAGTAAACAAAATGTTTAAAGATGATTGGCTTTGGAATGACGAAAAAATGAAAAAGTTTGGGGTAAGTAGCAACGATATGTCTGAATATGCTGATCATAGAATGGGGAAGCAAATGAAAGATTTTTTTGATAAAAACCCAGGTTATACTGAACTTAATTTTACGGCAGAAATATGAAATTAATACTATTAGTTATGGCACTGTTTTTATTTGAATTAGAGCAAGATGGTTTTTTTGTTACTGCAACAATATACCACGCAACTGCTGAACAATGTAATGCAGATTTTCTAACGACTGCAAGTGGAAAGAAAATAAACGAATCAAACCCTATTGGACATAGATGGATTGCAGTGAGCAGAGATCTTGAGCAGTTAGGATTTAAGATGGGCGAAAAAGTAATGATCGAGGGAGCAGATGATTTGTCTGGAGTCTGGACAATACAAGATCGTATGAACAAGAGATGGACACAAAGAATAGATTTTCTTGTAAACAAAACTCGTAAGGGAGGTAAATGGAACAATGTAATTATAAAGCTAATAGAATGAATTTAGAAAGTAATTGTTGTGGTGCATCACCACTTTGGGAAACAGATTTGTGTTCAGATTGTAAAGAACACGCGGACTTTAATTTAGTAAAAGAATAGATATGAAAAAATTTAGACAGTACAGAAGTAACCAGGGGAGAAACCCCGAAAAAATGAAGTATTCTTATGTAGTAGTTTTTATAGGAATAGTAGGAATAATAGTGGGAATAAGTTGTATGTTAATTTTAAAATAGTTAACTTTACACTCACAAAACAATTAAATCAAATGGGAAAATCAAGCGAAAAATTTATCGAACAAAGAGAGGCGGAACAAGATGAACTTCCTTTACCTCCAACACCAACAGAATTTACCTGGAAAGAATACTTCACGATGTTGGGAACACAGTACAATTATGAATTTAAAAAAACAACAAAATAATGAAAAAAGGAATTTTCAATGAATACGTGAAACTTATATGTGATGGATCTGATATAACGCAAGAGGAATTATTTTCTGATGTAAGAAGTAGAGAGATCGCCAGACCAAGATATTTATTATACAAGCTATGTCACGAAAGACCAATGACAATAAATCAAATTGTATCATTGATGTACGGCAGAGGGTTTGATGTAAAATACGAAACTGTACGTAGAGCTATTATAAAAATAACAAAAGTTTTAGAGGAAGATAAAGATAAAGACTTGAGTGATTTTTTTGATTACTGCTTAAAAAAAGCACAACTATGTTGTTAAGCCCTTTAGATCACTTATATAAAATATGGGATCAAGCTTGTAATGATTCAAAAGCCATAAAAATGGTTACTGAAAAAGATGAGTCTGTACTTTATAAAGGAATAAAGATAGTAAGTAATAAGGAGGGAATAAAAATTTACAACACAAAGAAAGGAACTTTAGATTATAAGGAAATAGACTATGATGACTACTTATATTTTTTAGATAAGGGATTTAGGAATGGGGTATACCACATACTTAAAAGAACCTACAAAGATCAGATTGAAATCATTAATACAAAGATACAGAGCGAAGTCAATCAGAGGAACAATAAGAAACATTACGACTATCTCAAGCTTAAAAGAGATAACATTTTAAATAAATACACACAAATCATTAAACAACAAAAATTATGAGCGAAATTAAATCAACATTCAAAACATTAGCCTCTATTAATGTAAAAGACAAGATAGAGAAAAAAGGAAGATTCGATTATTTATCTTGGGCGTATGCCTGGGCAATAATTAAAGACAAGTATTCTGATGCAAACAGAAAAGTATATGAGTCAGAACACACGGGTTTAAATTACTTCACAGACGGGAACACTGCTTATGTAAAAGTAGGCGTAACTGTTGGAGGTATAGAACACATTGATTATT
>CBDICY010000052.1:0-23931 GCA_965277445.1 Saprospiraceae bacterium
TTAGAAATGGATTAAGGGTTTTATTTTCTATAGTGAGACCTTTTTTCCTATTCTATTTGTCGTTGAACAAACTTGCCCAAAGTGTTGCATTCTGGCCAGAAATCCAGCTTTCCTCTTTCTTCCTACTCTACTGAATTTCAAGCCTTTATCATTTTGACCATATTTGCATTTTTTGCAAAATTGCTCTAAATTGAAACCTTTTACTGAAAAACGTTTCAAGTCAAAATATGCAAGATTGGGACTTATATGATAACCAAGGCAATCGTAAATACTTAACTGCCATCGAGCGCAAGGCATTCTTTGAAAGTATTGCTCCTGCCCTACCCCATGCGGTGGGACGAACAAAACGCACCTTTGCCTTAATGCTTTATTATACTGGATGTCGGATAACTGAAGGGCTAAATATCACTCATAAAAATATAGACTATACTCGTAAGGGCGTAGTCATCCGAACACTCAAAGGAAAGAAGGAGAAAAAACGCTATCGGTTTATTCCCTTGCCTGATAGCTTTTTGGAAAAATTGGATGATGTTCACCATGTCCAGGATGTAGTGAAAAAGCAGTCCAATAAAAACCTATGGGCGTTTGGTCGAACGACTGCATGGAGAGCCATCAAGGATATAATGAGCCACGCCGCCATCGAGGGCGCACAGGCGACCGCTCATGGATTGCGCCATAGCTTTGTCATTGCCCATCAACAAATCAAAACCCCACCCCACATGATACAGCAATGGGCAGGATGGACTTCTACCGAAATGCTTGCTGTCTATGGTAAAGCCTTAGGAGCAGAAGAGCGAGACCTCGCTGAGGGTATCTGGTAATTAATGGCGGTATATACCCAATTACACAGCATATCTATCTTTTATTGTTGATAATACCCTTTTTACGGGCGGAAAGTACCCTGAAATATTCCTTTTGCTACGAAATCTTTCTGTAGCCCTAAATCTAGGCTCAAAAGCTGGTGTTTTGGGGCAAAAAATCCTCTTTTTGAAAACATTTTGTTTTTAATGAGGCTAAAAATACGCAATTATGCCATTTTGTCGGTTGAAAACAACTTTTGTTGTCTAAAATGTAACCAAAAAAATTACAAATTAATTTCGTTATTTTCAATTAAATCAATGTCTTATGCGTATAAATTAATCAACAAGCCGCACACTAAATAGCGTTGTGACCCAATAATCGTGTCAAAAAAAAGATACCCCCTGTTGAAATTAAGTTATTCTGGATATTTTTTTGCTTGATTTTTCCATAAACGTTTTACTTTTTGGACGGTATTAACAGAGCAATCACAGTTGAAGGCGATACTGCGTAAAGACCAATTTTTGGCTGTATCTTCTAGGAAGGCAATAATGTCTTTGCTTTTTGGTTTAGCTAAAAAATCGGTAAGGGTCTCTTTACCCCTTTTTCCTACATTCTTAGCTTTTTTCAATCCTTCTTTTATTTTCTCTCGATGCTGTTTGGAGAGTAAGGTGACTTGGTGGAGGTCTTGTTTAAAGTCTGGGAACTTCTTTTTTAAGTCAAAGTACCCTGTTTGATAACCTATTTTATGCCGATATTTTTTGTACTTATATTGGATAAATGGCTCAATAAGTGCGATGCTATCGGTATAGTAAATTTTCTCTATGTCGATTTGATTTCTTTTATTTTTTAACTGTTGGTATTCCCACTTTTCTATTTCTTCATAGGATAAAACAGTTGTTCCCGTTTTGTAAATGACCTTATTATCTATGGTGATTTTAAGGAGATAGAAAAATGCTTTTTTAATCCGTTTGCTAGCTTGAGAGAATAAATTAGTAACAGTCCAATCTTCCCACCTGCTACGTTCTTGCCAATGCTCCCATTCCTCTTTGACCGTTAGATATATATTTTTGAGGGGCTGATTTTCATCCCAAAGTAGCTTTGTTTTCCAACTTAGTTCAAACACATCTAAACCAAATTCATGATAAGCGATTTGTACTAATTTTCGCTCTAGCAATTTTTCCAAAGTATCTTTTTTGGCTTTACCTAAATCCTCATACCCTAAATATGGATGCGGTTTCCCCAGTAAATTTGTTGTTTTTTGGTACCTATGGTCAGAGATAAACTTATCATTATCCATATACCGTCTTTGCCGATGCAGTTTATTGAATAGTCTTTTTTCTCCTAAAGAAATACCATACAGCCAATACTGCGGAGCAGGGAGGTATTTAATTGACCGTCTTAGAAATCTTGCATGAGGGCAAGCTCTTTTTTTGTGGCTGAAGTGAGCAGACTTATCTTTTGTTGGCTTTTTCGCTACTAATGCCGTATCGCAGAAAGGGCAGCGTAAGCCTTTGATAGCTCCTTGCAGGGCATCCTCTATGTATATCCATTTATGAGATAAACCTCTATTGTATTTTGTTCCGAAAACAAGCACTATGTCTTTTTTAATATGGATTTAGTAATAACAAAACAATGATACAATTTTTAATTTGGTATTACCCAAATAGCTATAACGCATCGTTTATTACGTCATAATGCATTATTTTGTGAATTTTGAGTATTCCCACACCTTATATATAGGTGTAAAATACCCGTGGTAAGAAATCCACCGTTTATTTTGGGTCGAATGCTTATTTTCGCAAAAACTAAATTATGAGTTATGAGATTAGAAAAAATACCAGACCGCCGCTTTTTTGTGATAGCAGATAATTGGACAGAAGAAAGAGAGAAACAATATACCTTTTACTTTGAAGACAAAGGCACGGACGAAGATATCGAACGATTAGTGCAAGCTTTTTTAAAGCATGTTAAGAAAGAGCATGGAACGGTGGAAGGTTGGGGAGCAAGGCGACTAATGGTATTTTTTAAAGTCTATGCAGAAAGGCAGCAGCATATTCATATTAAGGGGATATTAGATTTTACAAATAGTTATCTAAAAAAGGAATTGGCTGATTTTAAACAAAGCTCCTTTTTGAAACTCTGGACAGACCGATATGATGACGATGGTTTTCCTCTATTAGAACATTTAGGCTTAGATTTAAAACCAGTACATGAATTGGATTTATTGAATGAAACGACAGAGGCAGAAGGTATTTGGTTTAAAGGATTATTCAAAGGAAAAACTAGAATCAATCGACCTTATAAGTTTTCGGCTTATGCCGTTTCAGATAAAAAGGTGGTAGAGAAATTGTACCGCTTGACAGGAACACCAATGACAAAGACAATGAGAACAATTGCTCACAAATTTGGTGATATAGAAGATGAACGAGGGCAGCCCTATGACCACGGACATATGAAAGTAAATAGTGCTGCGGTTTTATTCGTTGATACCATAGTATCTAGAGTGGTAGCAGTCTTTTTTGACTTTGATATTCATACAGGCGATGATTCTTTATTATCTACCGCTGTTCTGGAGATAATAGATTTTGCGATTAAAGAAGGAGAAACAGAATTTTTAGTAAATGCCCGCCCTGTTACCGGGGTACGAGTAATGTTGAAATATTTTCTGCCGTTAAGGATTTTATCTAATATTAAAAAAATTGTTTTGACCGAATACACAAAATCAAAAATCATTAGACCCTATCAATTTGGTTATCAATGGTTTGTTCATAGAAACGAGCGTTTGGTTGAACGATATGGTATTGAGAAATTTGATATAACTGCCTGATTTAGGTGTTCGATAAACTAGTTAGTTTATTCAAAATTCACTTTAACTAAAATAAACCGTTTTATTGAACGATAATTATATTCCCAAATACTGATAAATAAGGCATTGAGCTTATTTATCGAAAATAATGTTACTGGCAACATAGTTCAAAAAATTAAATAATTTTATACCTTTTATTGAACTCTATGAAATTGAATTGTTTTGTAAACTTAATCATTGATTATCAAAGATTTATAAAAAATAGAGAGCTATAAAACTTAAAATAATCAATTCCTTAGCGGCATTTTCTGCACTAACAATACTCGTACCCCTTACCAGTCATTATTTATATTGAGATGGATTAAAATTTGGCGGTGTATCAAAAGTAAGGCTAGCCTTACTTTTGATACACCGCCGATATTTTATATGGTACTTTGCCTGATAAAAAAAGTAAGATAACTCTATTTAAAGTTGCAGATGCGAAAACTGAAGGTTATGCGGAAAAAGTAAAAGTTGAATTAGCAAGAAGGATATTACTTCGTGATTTTAATATTTATCTTGATTCCCAGATAACAGATGCTGAAATAATTAGGAAATTAAATCAAGAGGCTGGATTATAAATTCGTATCAGAACGAACAGAGCAAATATTCTCACTAACTTTACTATTTGATTAATAGGTTATTTTTTGTAATATTGTTGTATAATACGATACAATTATAAAATGCTATTATGGTCAGTCCAACAACGCATCAATTCACTAAATACCAAAGACTCTATAATTACTTTAATAAGCAATTATTTAAAGGAGAGCTTCCTTTTTGTCTATTAATATTATCAAGGAATGCAGCTAGGGTCTGCGGTCATTTTTCAAAAGATAGATGGAAAGATAGAGAAGGGAATACAACCCACGAAATTAATATCAATCCTGTTTATATGGCAATGGCAACAGATTTAAATATTTGTCAAACATTGGTACATGAAATGGTGCACTTGTGGCAGTATGAATTTGGTAAGCCATCCAGAGCAGGGTATCATAATAAAGAATGGGCAGCAAAAATGGAGGTAGTTGGTTTAATGCCAAGTGATACAGGAAAGCCTGGAGGGAAAAAGACAGGACAGCAAATGGACGACTATCCTATTGAAAAAGGAAAATTTGAAAAGGCTTTTAAAAAGATGCCAAAGGATATACTACTCCCTTTTAAATCATCAGAGTTTACAACGGACTTATCTTTTTTGGATGCTTTGATAAAAGAAGGAGGTACAGCTAAGGGAGCAGAAGGATTAACTCCCCTACTCCAACCCAAAAAGAAAAACAAGATTAAATATACTTGCCCTAACTGCGAGGCTAATGCATGGGGGAAACCCAACTTAGAGTTACTTTGTAAAACGTGCGTAATGGAGCATATAGGTTTTCATGGAGAGCTAAAAACAGGAGCGATTGAAAATTTTGAGATGTTACCTAATGATTGATATATTTTAATTGCTACGATTTCGTAGCAATTAAATGCTGGCTTGCTGAGCAAACATAATTTTACTTACCTATTTTATATTTATTAGCCAGTTTTTGCAAGTCTTTCATTGTTTTGTATCGACTGAATTTAGGATGCATCCATTCATACATTCCAAATAAGATTGGTTCTCTTTCTTCTCTAGACATTTCCCAACCAATTAGCATAGCATTACAAAATTCTAGATTATTCATAACGGCTAAATCAACAATACTTGCATAATCTCTTTGATTGCGATTATGTAGTTTATCTGGATTTTTTTTCCGCCATTCTTTCGCTGTTTGTCCAAAGACTATTTGATTTAACATATCTGCCTCGGAACTTCTTGATGGAAGTTGATTATAGGTTTCAGGATGTGTTAATAGTCGCTCTGGTAATTGGTCTCTAATGGCATCCATCATAAATTGGAAATTACCTGCTACTAAATGCCGCTTTAAATTAAAGGGGTCTCCTAACTTATCCTGTTCTGCTCGTTTCAATCGGTCAAATTCTCTAGTCAGATATAATTGAAATTGAGGTTCTAACCAATAACAGAAATGTAATGCAATATCTTTTTGAGCATAAGCACCTTTAGAATATTTTCCTCTTGCGCCTGGTATAATTCCTATTGCCCCTGTTTTTTGTACCCACTTAGTTGGAGAAAGTCGATAAGAGTTTTTACCTGATTGATTTTTAATTATGTCGAATTCTGCATAATTAAAATTATCATTCTCCAATTTTTCCCATAACCCCATGTATTCAATAGTTGAATATCTTTTTATCCAATCATTAATTATACCGTGCCAATCGTCAGGGCTATAGCCTTTTGCAATATCTTGTAAGGAAACATAGTAATGTTTATCAGTTTGGCGCAAGCGAACCATTACACCATTTAGATTTATATTTTTTTCCATTCTGATTATAGTTAAACGTAAGTAATCTAGGTGAAAGACAAGACAACAAATGTATGATTTCTTATTGAAAAAGGGAAACTGGAAAAGCTTTTAAATGTTGCTTTATAATTGATATAAATTGTATAATACGATACATAAATATTGGATTTTTAAATAACTTTAACTACCTTGTTATCAAAGACGTATTTTTCTTTTCAACAGCAATAATATTAGCTAATTTAGTAAGGTAGAAATGTTTTGATAAGGGGGGGGGCAAGATGCCCCCCCCCCCTTATCAAAACTTGATTTTTAAATAAACTAAAGCATTACTTATGAGTAATATAAACAATGAATTAATTGTATTTGAATCAACAGAGATACGCCGTACATGGCATAATGAAGAATGGTGGTTTGTGGTAGTTGATATTGTAGAAGTATTGACTGATAGCAGTAATCCAAGTAGCTATTTAAAAGATATAAGGCGCAGAGATTCTGAACTTTCTAATATATGGGGTGGAATAACTAACCTCCTTTCTGTTGAAACTCAAGGTGGTAAGCAGCGAATGAATTGTGCTAATATAGAAGGTATCTTTAGAATAATTCAATCCATTCCTTCTTCTAAAGCAGAACCATTTAAACAATGGCTTGCAAGAGTTGGTTACGAGCGTGTTCAAGAAATAGAGAACCCAGAATTAGGAGTAGAAAGAATTAGACAATACTATAGAGAACTTGGCTATAGTGATGATTGGATTGCTGCTCGTTTAAAGTCCATTGAGGTACGAGGTATGCTTACTGATGAATGGAAAAATAGAGACGTAAAAGAGGGGATGGAATATGCTATACTTACCTCTGAAATAAGTAAGGCCACTTTTGGAGTAAAGCCTTCTGATTATAAGAATTATAAAGGATTGAATCGAGAGAATTTGCGAGACCATATGAATAATCGGGAGTTAATCTTTACAATGCTTGGTGAAGAACAAACAAGACTTGAGGCAATTAAGGATGATGCACAAGGATTTGAAGAAAATAAATATTCTGCTGTTAAAGGTGGAGAGGCGGCAGGTGATGCTTTAGATGCTTTTGAAAAGCGAACTGGTGACAGAGTTAAATCACCTGATAATTTTCTTGACCAAATCAAAGCAGCTAAGAAAAAGAAGAAATTAGAGAGAAAAGCAGCTAAGAATAAAAATGAATAGTTGGTAATGAAATAATTAAGTAATGAAATAATTAATTCAATAATTCATTACCTTTGTGGAAAATAAAGCATACTATATAATATCAATATCTTCCTATGGGAAAACAACCAAAGAAATATCAAGGGAAATACAGTAACAAGCCAATAGAAAATAAGATTGTTACAAGTGCTGTAGAAATTCGTACTAATTTGGCACAGATAGAAAATGCTATGTTTCAGCATTCTGTACTATGTCAGGCATTTCTTCCTTATAGAAACCCTGGAGACGATATATCTATATGGAAAAGAAAACAAGGTAATGCTAGTCTTATCATACAATGCTTACAAAAAGAACATCCAGAGTCGGGTGACTTCGTAACAATTGGTTTGCCTTATGGAACAAAAGCTAGGCTTATTTTAGCTTTTATAAATAGTCAGTCTATAATAACTCAAAATCCACGAGTTGATGTAACAGATAGTATGACAGCCTTTATTGAAAGAATAGGTATTGCTAATACTGGAAGAAATATTAAAGAGGTTAAAAATCAATTAGCTAGAATTGCATCATCGGTTTTAAGTCTTACTTATAAGGTTTCAGATACTAGAACTCTAAATGCAGATTTTAAATTAATTAAAACCTATGATTTATGGTTTCCCAAAAATAAGCAACAACGAGTTTTATGGAATTCGGAAATTGAGCTTACACAAGAATATTTTGGTAGTTTGATGGAACATGCTATTCCGTTAGATGAACGAGCATTAGCAGCACTCTCTCATAATGCAATGGCACTAGATACATATATGTGGCTTGCTCAACGATTACATAGAGTAAAAGATATTCAGTTTATAACTTGGAAAGCGATGAAAGACCAGTTTGGAGAAGGTTATGCTAGAATGGCAGATTTTAAAAAACAATTTAGAAAGGTACTCACTATAGTTAAGCTCGTATATCGAGATGCTAAGATAGCTGAAGTTAAAAATAAAGGTTTTCAGCTTCTAAATTCACCATCACCTGTTCCTAAGCAAAAGACTCATCATTTTCTAGAAATGCCAAAAAAATAGAATAAAGCGGAGTTATCCACGTACACTTTGTCCCTCTTTTTGATAAAAAAGTACGTACACTTTGTCGTTTTTAGCGATTATATCTAAATTTCTATAAATTAAGTAATGTGTTTACATGAGTATTGACCTGATTTTAGAGTTATCCACGTACACTTTGTCCCTCTTTTAAATTCTATATGTTGGTAAGTCGTTATCCACGTACACTTTGTCCCTCTTTTTAAAGTTATCAACGTACACTTTATCCCGAAAAAGTACGTACACTTTGTCCCACAAACCTATATTTAATAACCTATATCTTTATTTACCTATATCAGAACTAGAAAAAATGTGGATTTTGCTGTTGAAAAGAAAAATATACCGACTTTTTTAAAGACCTGTTATTTTTTCTTTTGCTGCAAAAATTGATTGTAGTCTTTATGATTAGAATAAAGATGATTGCATGAAATAACTTTAATTGGGAATTTTTGAAAAAAGGCAAAGGCTTCCGCCCCCCTTTTATCATTATCAAAAAAGGTGAAAACTTTAGAATAACTTTGGGCAAGAATTAAATTGGCAGCTTTTTCAGAAAATACGACAGAATTTAGAATTAATACATCTCCTTTAAGTTTATTTTTATTCTGGTCAGTCAAGTAACTTAGAAAATCTAAATACCCTTCAAAAATAGAAACCTCTCCCCTATCCTGTCCATGTACGATAGTTATATCCTTTTTGCCAAGAGAACTTTTAAAAAATGGATTTCGGATTTCATACCCACCAGACATGTTTTCCATGCCTAGAGCATAATATATCTTTTTGTTACCTGTATTCGTGAAATGGATTTCTTTTAAATATAGATTGGCAATTGAAAAATTGATAGCTCTCTCTTTAGTTAAATACTCAATCAAAGAATTGTTTTTAAGAATATTTACTTTTTTAAGACGAAGAGTCTTTTCTGTTAATGGGATTTGTTGATTTTTTCTTTTTTTGGAATTTAAAGTAGTGGAGAGCGCTTTTTGATTGAAAACGTTATCTAAAAAGAATAAAGCATCTGAGACCCTATGATAGCTTTCATGACGCATCACAAAATCTATTACTGTACCTCCCCTATCCCCAAAGTCATTCCATATCCATTTTCCTCCCAGAAAGGAAGTATGGAATGATGCATCTTTTTCTTTTCTGAATGGTGAAAGATACCAATATTCTTTTCCTTCTTTTTTTATGCTTGTTGGTTCATAGCCTAACCTCCCCATCAAATCTGGTAAATTAAGCTGTTTAGCTTGATAACTATTCATTTAGGTAATGAATTATATAAGTAATGAATTCATTATTTCCATAATTCATTACGCACCACTTGCTATTTTATAGTGATAAAAGCTTTTTTTAAATAAATCGGTTAAAGACATATCATTATCTAGAGCAAATTGCTTGAACTCCTTGTTAAAGCTTTCGGGAACTTTAAAGCTCATTGGTCTAGTAGATTCGTGAACTTTACCTAAGTTATCACTTGCATCATCAATTGTAGGAACTACTCCCTTGTTACGTTTTTGCAATTTCGCCATATTTTTCTTCTATTTGATTTAGTTTATCACCAATGTTTTGAATTAACTCGTCAATTATTTCATTGACCGAAGGATATTTAGTTTCGTTTGCTGCTAGTCCATTATCATGACATTGCCCAATAGAGATTCTTTCTTGGACTAAGCCCGCACAATAATATCCTGCATCATTTATGAATTCTGCTGCTGCTTCTTTTTCTCCTCTACTTGTTCCTACCCTACTTAGAGCAAATGCAATTCTATCTTTACCTATTCCTTTCTTTCTAAATTCATGAGCAAGTTTTACTTGCGGCATGAGGTCATCACGAGTAACACCAGTTGGTAAGATAATAAAATCACATGCTTGACTTATAGCCAAGGTTTGAGCATCAGCTTGTCCTGCTCCATCAAAAATGATAAGGTCAAAATATGGGTCATGTTTGAGAACCTCACGAACTTTAGCAAAAGGTTCAACTGCAAGTGATGGAGAAACATCATTCGACATACGAATGCAATTCCATTCAGTAACAGTCTTTTGCTTTAAATCCATATCAGCTATTTTAACAGACCAATCATTCCGAGCGTACTCTACTGCTAATGCACGTACAAGTGTTGATTTACCAACACCTCCCTTTTGAGATAGAACTCCTATTTTTAAAGCCATAGTAATGAATTATATAAATAATGAAGTAAAGTTATAATTAAATAATGAATTATACAAATAATGAAGTAATGAATTCAATACTTATTTTTACTCATAAATAATTGATTTACAATGGAATAATAATTTATTGATTTTCTGTTTAAAGTTTAATTGCCATGTTGCCATGTTGCCATGTTGCCATGTTGCCATGTTGCCATGTTGCCATGTTGCCATGTTGCCATGTTGCCATGTTGCCATGTTGCCATGTTGCCATGTTGCCATGTTGCCATGTTGCCATGTTGCCATGTTGCCATGTTGCCATGTTGCCATGTCTGGAGTAGATAAAGATGGAGGAAATAAGTTTCGATAAAGTGATAAAGTGATAAAGTGATAAAGTGATAAAGTGATAAAGTGATAAAGTGATAAAGTGATAAAGTGATAAAGTGATAAAGTGATAAAGTGATAAAGTGATATCACTTTAGAAATTGTATTAGGGGATAAGTTTCGTTGAAAGGCAGATAAGCAGATAAGCAGATAAGCAGATAAGCAACTGATGCAAAAAAAGGAAGAGGATAAGTTTCGTGAAGTAATTATTTTACTCAAGAAAGAAAGTATTTCAAAATGTAGAATAAAGATTTATTATAAAAAGGCGTCTAAGGTCGATAATATAGTGTTTAAGCCATTTTTTTGAAAATTACATACCAATTGTATGAATTTTAAAAGAGGGCTTAAAAACGCTTAAAATAGATTTTTACAAGATTGCTTTAGAGAATAGAGCAAACGGAGTAGAAAAAAATCAAACTGGATGAAAATAGAAATGTGAAAAAGGATAGGGTGTTTTTTGCCAAATCTTAACCCAAAAATAAAATGTCGGACAATAACTAAAAAAAAAGATGTGATTTGGAGATTGGGAAGTGTGGTTGATAATTTGTAACTTGTTTTTGTCATAGGCATCGAGCGCTGGCGGCATACGTGATTCAGAGCAAGTAGTGTTTATTTCCGCCAATAACTATTTACCAAATTCGTTCCGAATCGTTAAATAGTTATTGGCGGAAATAAACCACTTGCCCTACGGGGTGAAAAATTCTCGAATATTTTCCACCCCAAAGGGTTTTGCTCCGAAGTCGCAATAAAATTTTTGTACCAAAAATAAAAACAGGAAATAAGAAATGAGACCAAAAAAGGAGGAAAGTGAAAAGCGTCGAAATCGGATAGATGTGCGGTTTACGGATGCGGAATATGAATTGTTAATGAATGAAATGGAAAAGACAACAAATCGAACCAAAGGGGATTTTATCCGAGAGAAGTTATTTAAACGGGATATATCAGCGAGTCATATATTGGAGCAAAAGGCGTTTGTAGCGGCAGGTGAGTTGTCGGAAAGTGTGAATAAAATAGGGGTTAATCATAATCAATTAGTGAAGGCAGTTAATACGTATAAGCATATAAATTTCAATGAACAAGATAGGAAAGTGATATTAGCGACAGGTCTATTAATACAAAAATTGTTAAAGCGATTGGATACTGCGGAGCTATAAGGTGGTTTATTTAATAGGTAAAAACGATAAGTAATGATATCAAATATCTCAAAAAGTGGGGGTAATTTTTATGGGGCAGCGTTATATAATCAGAAAAAAGTGGACAAAGGGGAAGGAGAAATAATAGGAAAACGATTGATAGCGAATACTTCGCCCAAACAAGTAGATAAAAATTTAAAGGTATTATCGAATAATAGTCGGGTTACAAAACCAGTATTTCATGTCTCCTTAAGTTTTGCTGCAGAGGAAAAGAGTAAGTTAAATAATGAAAAATTAGTGGAGATAAGTAAGGAGTATATGGAGCGGATGGGGTATGGCAAGCAGCCTTATATAATATATCGGCATGATGATACAGCGCATCCGCATGTACATATCTTAAGTACCAGGGTAGATATTCAAAGTAAAGCGAAGATAAATGATAGCCATGAAAGATACCGTTCACGGGATATAGTGTATGAATTAGAATTAAAGCATGGTTTAGAGGTATCTTATCATCGGAATAAAAATCATACGGCAATAAAGGAAGATTTAAAAGGAGCAATGCGTCGTGGGCCAGTAGATAATAAAAGTTTGAATAAAGCTATGGGTAAGGTAGGTTCAGATTATCGAGTTAAGCAATCGGGTAGGGGAGTGGTATATTATAAAGTAGGAGAAGATGAAAAACGGAAAAGCAAGAGTTGGAAGAGTTCAGATTTTAAAGATGTTGGTTTTGATAAAAAAGGACTAGCCAGTAATTTTAAATTACATAGGGAATATAGAGAAGAGATAAGAGCCGCCGTAGTATCGAGTTTAAAAGAAGTACCAACAAATAAGCAGCAAAAAATACCCTTATTATCATTGGAGCGAGCGCTAAGTAAACATGGAATTCAACCAAAATATGCGATAAATGAGAAAGGAATATATGGCTTAAGTTTTAAGTATAAGGATAAATTATTTAAAGCATCGGATGTCCATAGGAATTTGTCATGGAATAAATTGAAAGGTTATTTAGATGTACCAGACCATATGGAATTAAGGCAAGCGTTGAAAAACTCATTGGGAAGTGGGGCAAAGATAGAAATGAAATATAATGGTAAGCGAGTAGAATATAGTAGTTCAAATAATGATTTAGCAAAAGGATTAAGTGAGTTAGGAGGAAAGGAAGCCATAGACTTAGCAAGAATGTATAATGGGCATTCAGAGCAAATGGAAAAGATTGAATTACCAAATGAAAAACAATTATTCAAGGCAATGGCAGGGCATGAGATAGATGACTATTTACAAAAGCAGTATCAAATAAATCAAGCAAGAAATCAAAGACAGCATAATTTAGGGCGATAAATAATACGGATAGAGGAGTTGTTTTAGAGGCTTACTCTTCGAGTCGAAGTTTTCGATTCTCGGCATTCGCCTTGGTACTGCGTACTGATTTTTTCAAAATCAAATCTCAAGTTTCTAAGCCGCTCACCTCCATTAGCCACTAAATAATACAGCCTAACGTGATGCAGAAAAATTTTCAAATAAAATTTAGGGGCTTTTTTGTGGCCTTAGAATGTTGAAAATTTTGGATAGCATTGAATACTGAAGAAAAAAATATACATTTTTTTCTTCAGTATTCAATGCTATCTATTAAAATATCAGTCCAATTATAATGAAACAGATGGTAACAAAACGTTCAATTTGGAATACGATAAATTGATTATATAGACCTTTTAAATCGTAGTATTTTACGATTTATTTGAATCTTTTTTGAAATTTGTTTCAGTTACTTTATTTATCATGTCTTAATTATAAAACCTCGACTATCACTTTTTTTTCTTAAAAAATAAGCACCACCAAAACAATGATGATGCCTTATAAAAACTCACGATATTGATGATTTCTTCCTAATTAAAGTATTGTTTTACAACCAAAGGAATCTCCAATTGTAGGATTGATGGTTTTTCAATATTTGTATTGGAAATTGGTTTTTCAGCATCGTATGCTTTTATCAATTCAACAACTCGATTATCAATTTTAACTCCCTGTCCCTTGATAACTGAAATTGCGGAGATAAGACCATTTTCATCAATATTTATTTGAACTTTTACGGTTTTGCCCATCAAGGCTTCTGCACGAGTATTCTTTTTCAAAAATCGGTAGCTTACATGTTTTTTTATTTTTTTGATAAGCTTTTTTTGCTTTTTAGAGGCTTGAAAATTAGTTAATATTTCAACCTCGTTTATGTTAGTAACATCTTGGGCTTTTAAATTATTGGATAGACTAAAAGCAAACAAGAAAACAAAAGAGAATAGTAAATTTTTCATGCTAGTGATTGTTTTATTAATTAGAAAAACTGATTAAAATAGCTCTTTATTTAGGTTCAGGTACTTATAGGTATTTTGTCCTTTATTTTTAATTTGATAGCAAAATTACAGGTACAACTGCCCCCTTTTTCACCTAGTTCTTTTTATTCTCCGCTTTGACTTGGTTTTACAGTTAAGCGACTACTTGCCACTATTTGCCTAAAAAACAACTTCATCCAATCCACTCCTTGATATAAAATGGGTACTAAAATGAGGGATAAAAACAGCGAACTCATCAGCCCACCAATAATTACCCAAGCCAAGCCGTTTTTCCATTCCGATGCTGCGCCAGCAGCGGTCGCCAGAGGAATCATTCCAATAACCAGCGAGACGGTAGTCATTAATATAGGTCGCAAACGGGTTTTTCCAGATGCAATTAGGGCATCTCTGGTATTCATACCTTCCCCCTTTGCTTGGTTTGCAAAATCAACTAATAGAATAGCGTTTTTAGCTACCATGCCATTCAATAAAATAATTCCTAAAATGGTAAATAAATTGAGCGTTTCCATCACCAATGCCAATGCCAATAAGGCACCTATAATCCCAACAGGAATAGAAAACATAACGGTCAAGGGATATAAATAAGAATCGTAAAGGGCAACCATGATTAGGTAAATAAAAATAAAGGAGATTAGAAAAGCCGTCCCCAAACTGGAAAAAGATTCCGATTGTCGGCGCAAATCGCCATCATAGGATATATCTGTTCCCGTAGGTGGAGGGTTATCTGCTATCCATTGCTGAATATCTGCTCCTACTGAACCCGACGGTCTGCCTAATACTTTGGATTGAACAGTAACGGATGGCGTTCGATTTAATCTTTCAATTCTAGCCGTAGAGACTGTTTGCTGAATACTGCCAAACTGGTTCAAACGAATAAGTTGTCCAAAGCGATTCCTAAAAGTTAGATTGCTCACATCATTTTGGTCCTTTCGGTCAAAGGCATCCAAAACAATATTAATATCATATTCTTCGCCACCTTCTCGATATTTAGCATCCGTATTCCCTGCAAAGGCAGTTTGTAAAGTCGCACCCACAATTTGTAAATCCAAACCAAGCGTTGCCATCTCTGAACGGTCTGTTTCAACGGTCAATTCAGGATTGCTTTCTTCGATGGATAATTCTGGCTCTAACACGCCAGGAATAGTGACTAATTTGTCCAACATCTTTTGAGCATAGTCCATTCCTACTTTAAAATCTACATTTCCGATTATTATTTGAATTGGATTATCATTTGCTCCTCCAATCATAGAGACTTGATTGGATTGAATTTTTATAGTTGGATATAATTTTTGTAATTCATTTCGCATCTTAACCCCATAAACTAGAGCAGATTCCGTTCTTAATTGTTTGTCAATCAATTTGCCATTAATTTCAGCTACATTTCCACTAGCTTGACCACTAAACATCAGCCCAGTTTGACTGCCAACTGTAGCAAAAATTTGAATTACTTCTTTTTTTGCTAATAAATATTGTTCTATTTCCTGTACTGCTTGATTGGTTGCCTTTAAGGTAGCCTCTTTAGGCAATTCTAGTTGAATCAAAAATTCTCCTGCATCTCCCGAATTATAAAAAGCAGAACCAATGTAGCCTTTGCTAACCAATAGAATAGACCCATAAAAAAGTCCTCCAATCACAAGCATCGGTACTAGCCACCAACGCAAACACCAAGCTAATACGCCTGCGTATAATTCTGCAAGCCATTGAATTAATCTTTCAAAATTGCCAAAAACAAAGTCGCCAAAAGAATCTGGTTTAAAATGTTCTACTTTGGAATATCGTGCAGCTAAAGCAGGAGCAACAGTATAAGATACAAATAGACTCATTAAAGTTGAAATCGCAACGACCATTGAGAATTGTCTCAATATATTTCCTGCCAATCCTTCTGCCAAGGAAAGTGGAACAAAGACAATAACCAGGACTAAGGTAATGGATAATGCTGTTAAAAATATTTCTTTGCTGCCGTCCAAAGCTGCTTGTTTACTATCTTTCCCCATTTCTTGATGCCTAAAAATATTTTCCAAGACAACAATAGAATCATCCACTAGAATTCCAATTACCAAAGACATTCCTAATAAGGTCATCATATTAAAAGAATAGTCTAAGGCAAACATTGCAATAACCGATGCCATCAAAGAAAGCGGAATCGACAACATCACAATCAAGGCATTGCGAAAGCTATGCAAAAACAAAATCATGACCAATGCCACTAAGACAATAGCAATTAAAATATCCGTAAAAACAGCCCCTACTGCTTCGAGGGTAAATTCAGAGGCATCTCTAGCAACAGTAAATTGTAAAGCTTCATTTTTATATTGTTCCGATAATTCGGCTAGTTCGGCTCTTACCTTTTTACTAACTTCTACAGAGTTGGCATCATTTCGTTTAGTGATAGACAAAGCAATAGAGCTTTTGCCGTTTAATCGGCTAATATCTGTTGCTTTTTTCTGAGTATCCTGTACTTCTGCCAATTCATAAAGTCGAATAGCTGCACCTTGTTGATTGGTACTAACTACTAACTGCCGCAGGTCTTCTAGGGATTGAAATTTTCCTTTTAACCTAAGGGTCATTTCTTCTTCTGCATTGACTACTTTTCCAGTTGGAAATTCTAAATTTGCTTTTTGTACTGCTTGAACTACTTGCAATATGGACAAACCATATTGCTCTAAAGCATCCTTTTTGACATTTACCCTTATCTCTCTTTCCTGTCCGCCCAATAATTGAATTTGCCCAACACCATCAATTCTTGCAAGAGCAGGTTGAATTCTGTTTTTTACTAAGTCATAAAAAGCAGTAGCTGCTAAATTGGAAGTAGTGCTAATATTTAAAATAGGCAAATCACCCGTAGAGAATTTTGATAAAGTAGGCGTTTTGATATTATCTGGCAAAGTGGAGGCAATGCCATCTAGTCTAATTTTTGCATCTTGAAGAGCTTGGTCTATATCTGCACTTTGGTCAAAGCGAACAATGGTCATCGAAAAACTTTCTACCGCAGAAGATTCTATATCTGTTATTTTCTCCATAGAGGACACAGCATCCTCTATTTTTTTGGTTACAGAACTTTCTACTTCTGAAGGTGCAGCCCCAGGATAAATAACAGAAATAGCAATAATATCAGAGGAAAAACTGGGCATCATTTCATAGCTCAATCGAGTATAACTGGTATATGCCAGTACGCCCAAAACGGCAAAAAGCACCACTAATAAGGACGGGCGATTGATGGATAATTTTATCATTTAGACGATTTTTTATTCTAAAATATTTTCAACCATCGCACCATCTTTCAAATGGATATGCCCTGTTAAAACTATTTGTTCTCCTTCTTCCAACCCTTCTAGAATTTCTATCTGGTTGCCAAAAGTATTTCCTGTAATTACTGTTTTCAATATTGCCGTTTGATTTTCTACTACAAAAACTTGCCCCTCTTCCACACTTCCAGCAAAAGCTTGTCGAGGAATAACTAACAAATCAGCGGATGTTCCTAATTCAAAATGTGCTTTGCCATTCATCCCTGCTTTAAGTGGTGTTTTCTTAGGATTAGCTAAAGCAATTTCTACTTTAAATCGTTTATTATTATCTGCCATCACATCAATGAAATGCACCTTTCCTATTAATTCCTGATTAGGATAAACATCTGCTGTCATTTTTATTTTTTGACCTTTTTGAAGTGGAACAACTTGTCTTTCGGTTAAATAAACCACTAAATGAATAGTACGAATATTCACTATAGTAGCTATAGGCGTTCCCGGTGCGACAAAAGAACCTTGTTCCACTTTTTTACCAGAAATAATTCCTGAAATGGGCGCATATAAATAGGTGTCACTCACTCGTTTTTTTAAAGCTCTGACTTTACTTTCTAACTGGTCAACGCCTAATGCTGCATCTTCTACTTGGACTGCTGTTACCCCACCATCTTTCAATAGATTTTTCATTCTGTCATAATCTTTTTTGGCTTTTTCCATACTTTGAATCGTCATTTTCAACTCATTTCGGAGTAAAGTATTATCAACTCTCAGTAATTCTTGTTTTCTTTTGACATAACTCCCATCTTCAAAACGAAGTCTAGTAATTTGACCAGCAGCATTAGCAGCGACTGTTAGTTTTTTGGAAGGCTGGAAAGTACCATTTACTGAAAAATTATCAGAAAAAAATTGTCGATTGATAGTTGCTACATTTACGGCTGTTTGTTTAGAGGGAGGCTCAGCCAGTAAGAGCTCCTCCTCCATCTTAATTTTATTTTGGCTTAGTTTCCATTGGATGCCATAAGCACTCAGTCCAATTACGCTAAAGATGAATAGTAAGTATAGAATTTTTTTCATAGTTGCTTATTATTTTAGCAAATCCAATAAACTGCCTTTAGCTTGCATTATTTCTAATTCTGCCAGTTTCAACTGCAATAAAGTCGTGAGAAAATTGCCTTGTACTTCTCGCATTGCCGTTTCTGCGGATAATACCTCTGTTATAGGCGCAATACCTTCAGTAAATCGTTTTTGACTAACCCGATAGACTTCTTCGGCGATTGATTTATTGCCTTTTATAGCTTGTAAGTTATTATAATGAAGTTGTAGTTTTTGCAGCGCATTTTTATGCTGTAATTCAAGAGATAAAGCAGTTATAGCCTTATCTTCTTTCCATTGTAATTGCTGTATTCTAGCTTGTTCAACTTGTGCTTTTCGTTTGCCCCCATCGTAAATAGGAACGTCAATTTTAAGTCCAATGACACCAGATGAAAACCAATTGTCTCCATTCACAACTTCCCCAAAATTATCTCCTTGCCCTTGTAATCCATAGCCTGCAATTAGGGCAAAAAAAGGAAAAGCCCCTGCTTCGATTTGTTCCACATTAATACTATTCAGGGAATTTTGCACCTCCAATAATTGCATTTCCGTTTTATTAGAAAAATTAGGTTTTAACGCCACATTACTTGAAAAGACATATTCATTTTCGGAAAGCGTATCGGTTAGGACGATATTTCTTTCCAAAGGCATAGACATTCGATGTTTTAAGACCACTAATAACTGTTCATACTGTAAGTCCAAGTTCTTAATTTTCGTTTCCAAATTCACTTTAGAAACATATATTCGGTCAACGTCTATTTTTCGTGCTAAGTCATTTTTATATTGATTGTCTGTTAGCTGCCAAAGCCGACTAACTTGGTTCAAATTGGCAATTAATAAACCTTTTTGCCTTTTGGTAATAAGTGCTTGGTAGTATAATTGAACAAGTTCAAAAGCCAATTCTTCTTTTTCTTTTTGAAAAACCAATTCGCTGGCTTCCACTAATTTTTGAGTCCCCTTTTTCCCAATGTTATAAACTCGATTATAAAGTCCTTGCGAAAATTGCACATTGCCTCCAATACTCAAATCTGTTCCAAATTGAATAGGCACTCTGACATCTGGCATTCCGAAAAATTCGCCAGGTAATTGCTGAGTCGGCAAAATGAAATTATAATTAACATCAAAATTGAACTTAGCTTGCGGTAAACCCAAACTTAAAAATTCTCTTGCCTTATGCCTAGTTTTATCCACCTCTAGTTCCGCCTTATTCAGTTGAAAACTATTCTGCAAAGCATAATTCAGGCAGCTTTTTAAATTTAGCGGTATTCTGGATTTACTTTGCGCCAATAAACAAGTGGTCGAAAAGAACAGCATCAAAAAAAACAAGTGTCGTTTAAATAGTATCATTTGAAGGTTCTTTGAATTTTCTAATGCTATAAACCCCTTTAGCTTCCGCTAATAATTCATCCGACCCTTCTTGCCAAGCACACATTTTTGTAAAAACAGTTCTACTCCCTATTCGCTGAACCGTCCCATCAACTATAATGGCAGTATCTTTTGCACCACGATAATAATCAATCCGCATATCGATAGTAGAAATCTTGTCTTTAAAGGAAGTCAAATGTGTGCCCGTTGCAAATCCTCCAACTGAATCCATAACAGTAGCAATAATCCCCCCATGCCAGCGACGAATACGGATATCGCCCATTACTTCTTCTCGAAAAGGCACTCTTACCTTTCCATAACCTTTACGCATTTCGAGTAATTCTATACCCAAAAATTTATGTAATGGGATACTTTGTTCCATCATCATTTTGAATAATTTATTAGGAACGGGTAGTTCTTCTCTCATTTTGTTGATTTTATATAAATGGCTAATTCCTTTTGCGCTTTTTTTAATTCTAATAGCCCCTTTTCGGTTAAATAAGGATAACAAAGTCCAATAATACCTTGAATAAAATCTTTACTGTCTTTTGTATCTTTTTCTAAAATTACTTGTCTGGTTAACCAAAAAACGCCTTGTTGCCAAATCGTTTGTGCTAACTGATGATAAGCTTTGGGGAAAGGTTCTAATTGGAATATATCCCTAGTAACACAATAGCTAAAAGTGGCTTCTATGTGTTGACGGGAATGCTCAAAATGCTCTTTAAAAATTGACCCAATAGAAGGGTACGCTCGACAGATTTCTAAAATGTCGAGATAGAAAAAGCCATATTTTGATTGGAAGTGATAAAAGATGGTTGTTTGCTCCAAAATAGCTGCTAAGTCAGGAAAGCTTTTAAAGCGAGCTAGAATTTGAATTAGTTCGGTATTTAGTTGTTGATAACAACAAAAGATGAGGTCATCCTTCTTTTTAAAATGGTAATTCAAATGACCATTACTGATACTTAGTTGCTCCGCAATTTGTTTTAATCCAACGTTCTTAAAACCATGTTGATTAAACAGTTGAATGGCAACATCAATTATTTTTTGTTTGGTACTATTCATAATAACATCAAAGATAGGATATTAATCCTAATAAAATAGGACTTAAGTCCTATTTTATTAAATTTAGAATATTCAGGTAGAATTTTATGGTGAGGTATTCCGATTGGTGCAAGCGGGAAATAGATAGAGCAGTTATTGAAATCGTTAACTGATGGGTTTGGTTTAGGTAGAAAAGTTAAAGATAAGGTCTGGATTTCCTTGTATGAGATTGAATGAACTAAAGATGACCTCATAGCCGTTTGTTCGATTTTACCCTATTTTCTAGTACCCTTTATAAAAAATAATTACCTTCGACAGGTATTAAAAAATATTTCTATGGCTAAAGAAACCTTATTTAATCGCTCTTTTCTACTCATTGAATATGATACTATTCACCATTTTATTTACCATCAATGGCGAGGATACATACCTGTTTCTGAAATTAAAGTAGGTTGTGAGGCTATCCTAGCTGCGGTCATTCAAAAATCTTGCTACCTGATAGTGAGCGACCAATTAGAAGTCAAGGGTACCTGGTCGCAAGCATTGCGGTGGATGGAAACAGATTACCTGCCACGGTTAGTCAATACGAGAAATATCAAAATCGCCTTTATTTATTCTCGACAAATGGCGGCACAATATTCTCTTAATCGGCTACTGGAGGTGAATGACCAATATGTAGCCCAAGCTTTTGAAGATTATCCTTCGGCTGAAAATTGGTTATTGGAACGAGCAAAAATGGACTCCTTTCCTACTGGCATGCTGTCCATTCGACAAGATGGCATTCACAAAGTCATTGACCTCAATGACATTTATTATCTATCCATCAAAAATAATGATGTATGTATCAAAACTAAACGAGAAACCTATAACACCCGTTCTACGCTTAAAGCGTTAATTAAAAAATTGTCACCAGATTTTCAGCAGATTCATCGAAGTTACATCATTAATATTAAAGAAGTTTCAACGGTAAAATATTATGCTGGAGGAAGTTATCATGCCTTTTTAAAAGACTTACCTAAAATGAGTATTCCTGTTAGTCGGAATTATGCGCCTATTTTGAAAAAACGCTTAGGAATAAAAGGAAGGTAATTTATTGAACCTACCTAAAATTTTCTCCTTCTAAAAAATAGCCTACACCCTTTTTTAAATACCCTTCACCACAAACCTGTTTTAACTAATAGTTATTCTAATTAAATTAATCCTAAGATTTATAGAGATACTATAAATTGTCCATCATTTATTTTCAATCATATCATTAAAACGTTCCTCATGGGAAAAATTAAATACTTCGCAGCTTACATAATACCCCTACTAGCTTTAATTACTTTTAATGTAACAGGTATTTATGCCTATTTTGGTATCATCGTTCTTTTTGTAGTTATACCTGTTTTAGAGATATTACTCCCTCCTGATGCTTATAATCTTAGTAAAACGGAAAAAGAATTGGCTAAAGAAGATAGCATTTATGATTTTATTATTCATTTATTAGTACCTGTTCATCTTTACGTTATTTATTACTTTCTGACGACTATTGGAGACCCTTTATTGACCACTTCTGATTTGGTCGCAAGAATAATAATGATGGGAGTTGCACTTGCTTTTTTAGGGATTAATATGGGACATGAATTAGGGCATAAAACGAATAATGCCTTCAAACAAATTTTGGCTCAAATCATGCTAACTACTTCCATTCAAAACCATTTTATGCCTTATCATAATGGTGGACATCATAAAGATGTTGGCACACCTAAGGATTTAACATCTGCTCGAAAAGGAGATAATTATTACTTGTTTGCGGTAAAATCTCAAATTGGCGGTTACTTCAAAACATGGGGATTGGAAACTAAAAGGTTAAAAGCTATGGGTAAAAACCCTAAGCTTAATCCTATGATTATTTATACCTTACTTCCTTTATTGTTATTAGCAGGCATCTATTATTTTTTCGGTTTGACTATTATGCTATACTATTTTGCTGCGGCTGTCTTCGGCATCTCTATGTTAGAGTCACAGAATTATTTTGCCCATTATGGACTACGTCGCAAACAACGCCCTGATGGTACTTATGAGCGGGTGAATGCTCAACATTCTTGGAATTCTGACCATGTAATCGGTAGAGTTTTATTATTTGAATTGACTAGGCATTCTGACCATCATCATGTAGGGGCTAAAACTTATCAAGTGCTGGATTCAAGAGAAGAAGGACCTAATTTGCCTTATGGCTATCCTGTGATGCTTATTTTATCTTATATTCCTTTTGTTTTTCATCCGATTATGAATAGGCAGTTGGCAAAATATGGTATAGAATAATCCTATATAATTCTGGAGAGTTTAGCTACTTTCAAAAGACCTCCTGCGTTCTAAACTATTGGCTAACTAGAAATACACCCTTTTAGGATACAACTATTACATGGAGAGAATCCGTCTTAACCTATTTTAGATTCTATTGTAATTGGCTGTATACTTTCTTTTATCGTTGAACAAACTATCTGTGGATTGTTTCAAAATAAAAAAGAGGCTTATCTTTTAAGATAGCCTCTCTAACCCAAACAAATAAACACAAAAACTACTTTTTAATGTTTTGGTAATATCAATTATTATACCTTATTGTTAGATGACTTTATTATGAAAGTATTTCAGAAGAATAAAAGGCTAAAGTAATGTTACGTTTACAGCTTTTTTTCTATTTTTCTCTTCCACTATTTCAAAAGAAACCCTATCACGTTCTTTTATGGTTTCCTTTACTTCTGATATATCTACAAACAAATCACCTTCTCCACCATCAATTATAATGAAACCATAACCTTTCTCATTACTAAAAAATTTTACTCTTCCTGTTTTCATTTACAGATATTAGTTATAAATACGGTAAAGGTAATAACTTTAAGGATGAATACTCATAATATTTCTCAGAAAACATGGCTAGGAAATTGCATACTAAGATAGTGTTA
>CBDICY010000053.1:0-7817 GCA_965277445.1 Saprospiraceae bacterium
AAATAACTTTTTATTAAAAAGTTAGACAAAAAGATTCATCATATCATTTTTGATTAAAAACTTTTTTAAAGTTTTGTTTTTAATGAATCTTTTTTTCTGTTTGCTCAAAAGATTTTCTAAATCTTTAGAAATGGTAAAACTAAGAGGCACAACTCAAGTTCGGATTAATAAAGCAAAAGATGATTTTAACGAAGTTTTTCAAAGTAAGGATCCGACTAGTGGAAGTGGTTTTGAAATGAATTTTATAAAAAAAACTAGCGAAACACCAAATGGTATTAATAGACTTATTGAAATTTATAAAACATTTATTAAAGATAATGAAGACGTTTTCGGCGAAACTGAAAATATAAATGAAATTTTTAAATATAGCGATAAAACGCGAAGAGCAAAATTCATCAAAACGTTGGGTAATCTTTCTAGAGAACCTGAAAGTCAAGTAAAGCGCAAAGTGTTTTTAATAGAAGGTTTAAAATACTCAGAGGACAAAGCATTAAAAACATTAGGTGTTATTCGTTCTCCGACGCCATCTGAAATAGAAAAGATAAAAGAAGTAGTCGGTGTACAACCAACTAAGGGGTCAGGTGCAAGTACCGCTTCTGTTGAGGAAGAAGAAAAAGAATCTGAAAAATCAGGTGGTAAAAAAATGTCAACAGAACAATTTAAACAATTTGAAAAAGAACGTCAACAGGCATTAGATAAGGGAAAATCGGAAATTGAAAAAGAAATGGGTGCAGGTGCTGGTATGGGTGCTGGCGCTGGAATGGAAACGATGGAACCGCCAACGTTTAGTCCAGATGAAATGATGTCTACTGCAGAAGATATTGCTGAAGAACGCAAAGCACAGGCAGAGGCTAGAGCGTCACGACCGACTAGTGGTATGACTGCTGAAGCGGAGGCGGAGTTACTAGATATACCTGAACCACAAAAAGGAGTTGAAATGAAAGTTGAGAAACAAGACCGAAAGACTGAAATAGACGACCTACAGCCATTACCTAGTAAATCTGATTTTATACCACCTATGCGATTGGGTACACGGGGGAAAGATATTAGGGAACTGCTAGACGATATTTCTTTTTTTATGAAAAACTTTAAAACTCAATTAAAAAGGGAAGGAGATTTTTTTAAACAAATTGATAAAACAAATTTATCACAGGTTAGAGAACTACACGATAGAATAGTTGCAAAATTAGCACCAAAACAGAAAAGCAAAGATGAGGGAAAACGTGTTGGTATTGTAGTAAATGCAGATGACTATATCAGGGAACAAATGAAACGTATACTTCAGGAACAGACCTTTAGCAGTCTAAGACCCCAAGACGTCGTTATTGACGTTGGTTCAAAAGAAGCAGAAAGCAATACCAAGGACTTTGGTGATTTTGAAATTAAAAGGACTATTGATGGTGGTTTGGCTAGTAAGCGTGAAGCAGTATATAGATATATGCCTAGTGAAAATGACGAAGACAGTGGGCGAACAAGGATTAAGTAAATTTCAAAAACGAAAACCAAAACGATTAGCATTACCAAAACCTAAATTAAATAATGAACGTACAACTGCCATACGAATGAATCTAAACAATCCATTTAGAGTTCCACAGAAAACTATGAAACTCAAGTATCTTTACTGAACCTTTTAGAAAAAGGTTTGACAAAAATGATATGATGTATCTTTTTTTGACTTAGTTTTTTTTCTAAAAAAAGTATATATGAGTTTTAGTATTGGAGCAAATAAACTACTATTGGGGGAAGGCGACTCTGAAGTCAATATTGTATCTAAAAATGGAACAGATATTAAAATTAATGGGGTTGTACCGTCTGCCGGTGGTGGAGGAGTGCCTGCTGTTGGGGATATTGATTTTATCGGTAATTTAAATTGTAATGATGTAGCAGGAGGGGGAGCAAAGGGCATCATTTCTGCTGAAAAGAAAATCAATAGTGGAGTAGGTGGGGTTGAATCAGTAGGTGATATTAAAACCCTAGCAGGAGGAGATTTAAAAAGTGGACGTGATTTTTATTTTAATGGTCAAGATATATATAAAACATACGAAGGAATAGTCCCACAACCAGCTAATAAAACTTATAAGGATTATAAAGGATTAATAGCTGAAGCAGATAATAATACTTTTACAGGAACTAATAAATTTAGAAATAATGCCGTATCTGTTCAGGCATTAAATACCGATGTCCCAGCAGTATTTGTAGATAAAATAACATTAAATACCGACGGAAATATAAATTGTAATGAAATTAATAACAATACACTACTCAAAAGTAATAGTATAATTTGCGAAAATGGCGCTCCTGAATCTCAAAAAGTAATGGCTAGACAATACCATTTTAGACCAAATTCATTAGAAACTACAGGTTGGGTATTTTCACAAAAACCACCTGACCCAGGTGGATCACCAGAGGATAATTATTTAATGCTTCAAAATACACAAGCAACTGGTTCATTAAATCTAGTTAAATCTACATTTGACCCTAATAATCCAACACCATTTGATATTATACTAGACCCTCAAAACGGACACGTTAAAACCACTACATCTTTTGATGCTCCACAAGTAAATTTTAGGAAAAATGCCGTTGATAATTGGAGTATATCTCAACCACCAGCAGGTGACGTTGCCGAAGGAACACTAATCGCAAGAAGTCCTAATACATTAGGGTCATTTAATATTTTTGATAGTGCTTCTAGTCCTTGGGCGCAGTTTGGTAGTACAGGAACAACACTACCGAAACCAACCACTATTAATAATACTCTTAATGTAAATGGTGATACTACTTTAGGAAATACTAATAGTTTATTATTTGGTGCTTATTCATTCAGACCTCAACAATTTTATAAGGATATAACCAATTTTAGTTTTAACCACTCAGCAATAGGTGCTACTAATTTATTGTTTAATACTGGTAATCCAGCGGTTGCTGAATGGACGAATGTTAATACTGGGGTTGGTAGTCAACCAATAGATTTAATTAATAATCCAGGAGCATATAAAATTACTATTAGACAAACAACTAACGGATCTCAAAATGAAATTAATGGAATGCGCATAATGAGTGACATCGTCCTATCTCGTCCTAATGACCCAGCACCAATTGTTGAATTAGCACAACCAACCGCTTATAGTTATGAATTATATGATGGAATAGCGCCTATTATAACTATGAAACCAGGCGGTTTAACTTGGGCGGTACATTGTACATTTCCACAGGTGAGTAATAATGAGACAGCGGATGTCCGTGTTACGCTCACACAGATGCCCTTTTTTGCCTAAACCTTTTAGGAAAAGGTTAGTCCAAAAGATAGATCATTTTGATTTAAACTTTTTTAAAAAGTTTGCGTTTTTATTTCTCCTAGAATTATTTTCTAAGGATATGTTATAAAATGTCAAACATTATCCTATCATCTGCAGAAAATTCTAGTCTTTTACAAACCCTGAACCAATCGGAAAGTAAAGTAATTCCATCTATTTACAGTACTAAGGAGATCTATGCACCATCTGCTACTAGTTGGTATACCATTACCGCCAAAACGGGTAGTGCTACATCGGGCCAATCGGAAAGTTGGGACTTAGCGAAGTATGGTATTTTACAACAAATCGTTTTTAATTACGATAAAATCTGTTCATTCACTCAAGCAGGGGATACTCAAGCGGCCATTCCTGCTGGAGATTTATTTAATATGGTTGATAGGGTGGAATTCCTATCGTCTAGTCGTATAATATCTACTCTTTACGCAGAAGATATACTAGCACAGTTAAAGGATTTAACAACCGACGAATATTCAACTGTTTCAAATTTCCTAGGAGAATCAGCAACTTCTGCAATTGGAGCAGGAGCAACCACTTTAACTAAATCGGCGTCTATTCCGATAGTATTTCCATTTTTCCAGAATAAAAATACGTGTCCCAATTTAAGTTTTTCAGAACCGTGTCAGTTAAGAATTGTATACCGAGATACACTAGGATTACGCACCGTTGCTGGTACACCCCCCACTAATATATCTAGTGTTGTCAATACTAAAGTAATGCTACGCTATAAAATGTATAGTGAAAGCGATAATGCTGAACTATTAGCGTCTAACTACCAAGAGGAAAGTTTGAATATGTTAATTTCACGAAATTACAGGGAAAACCCGGTCAGTTATACGCCGGTGGGTGCTGAAACGGATTACAAATTTACACTTGAACTTAAAAATGTAGATGTAGTAGAGAATTTCTATTTGATGGTCAGACCACCCAGTGGATTAGCAAATGGAGTAAATCAAAATCAATTACATAAAATTAAACGAGTTCGTTTATCGGCAAGTGGACAGGAGATTTGCGATTTAACGGAAAATCAGTTGCTTTATATGAAAATTACCGAGAATGGGTGGCCAGTTAATTGTAGTTATTTAGCATCTCAGTTGGAAGACCCATTATTGGTGAATAATGTTGCGAAGATTCAAACTGGATTATGGACTTACGATAAAAATGTATGGACTAATGGATTTAGTTTAAGGGAAATGAACAATATTATCGTAGAGGTATTCTGCGACTTTGCCGCGGGTGATGCTAATAAAAAATTTACTTGCTACTGTCAAGAACTAACCTCGTGTATTCTCAGTCAGTCCAGCAATACCGGTAGAAATGCTATTTCACTGGCCAATTAGTAGGGCGCTTAGCGATAGGTTCTCTAATTTTATATATACGTATTTCATTATGCGATACTTTAAAATATCCATTAATAATTTTATATACGGTTTGTCTATTATATATATGACACCGATCACCAATATCATCAATCATAAAACGAATTGATTTATATTTTTTATCTATAGGATCGTCAAATTTATCCTTTCCTACAATATGAAATTTAAAATAATATTTACTTTCAGGCATCTTTTAAATTGAATAGTATTTTAATATTTAAGTATTTAAAAAGTAAATAACTATTTATTTTTAAATGGTGTTAGAAACGAAACAACAAGGATACTCAAGGGTGCATTATTTAAGAAATTGTGATAAAATTTCAGAACGAAATCGTAAGCGAGTAATATGTAATGATTGTAAGAAAACATATAGTTTTGCATATATATCAAAACATATATGTTTGTGTGAAAATTAAAAATCAAAAAAAAAAATTGAATAAAACTATTTAAAAGTTAATTACATATTAAAATTAAAAAATGTCAGAAAATAAAACTGATTATAATAGTATGGAAAACCTTAATGACCTGCTTAAACTATCAGGCAAAAAACCCAAACCATTTAATAAAAAGGGTGAATTTTCTACCGCATTTAAGGAATGGAATAAGCGACAACTACGTGAGGGCAAAACCGATAAATATATTATTCCAAATACATTTTATAATGCATCTACTGGGCGTTTTATTAAAGGACAATTTAACAAAAAGGGCACTCGTCTATTAAAATCATTTACTAATAAATACCAAAACATTAGTGGTAATGTTATTAATACCAATAAACTTGATACTACCTTTGTACCAAGTAAATTTGATATTAGTGGCGAATATAACGGAGAGCAAATAATGTATAAAAATTATCTGTTTGACCTATTGAAAAAATTTAAAAATAAATCATTTGTAAGAATTATTTTAACCGTTGCTGGTGATATTGATATAGAAGACAAAACCCTTTTAATAAAAAAATATAGTAAAAAGGGCATTAATCTTGGTAAAAATATAATTATCAACGAAACTACATTTGTTCCTGATTCAATTGGAGAATTTGATACACTACAATATTTATTATACTATAATAGTGAATATGAAAATATTATTGGATATTTATTAGAAAATGATATTTCTTGTAGATTAGTTATTACGGAACAGACACAACTTACCGAAAATCAAATTGTTCAAAAATTTGCTGATGGTGAGTCTAACTGTTTGTTGACACCAATAGTAGAATGGGTTACTACGCAATTAAATAATACCGATACTAAACAAAAAAACAAATATGAAAGTATTCTTAATAAAATTAATGGTAAGACCCTTAAATCAGGAGTTGTAAAAAAGGGATATGCTCATAAATATATTTATGGAGTTCCTGAAACAGAAATTGATTCGTTAGTTGAAGACTTAGGTATATCTATCACAGTTGAATATCCATTTAGAACCATAAAACAAAAGAATTGGTCTTGTTCTAAGAAACCCATTAAAAAATTTGTATATACCAATACGCGATATAATCACGTAGAACACCTAACGACTATGTCTAAAGAAGATTTGCTTGGCGATGATATGATACAATCAGAAATAAATGAAATGTTTGATACACTAAAGAAAAGCGAAACCTATTTTATATTTGGAAGATCAAGATATGGTATTACGTGGATTCAAACATACGATAAATTTTATAGACTAGAAAGTGGATTCAATAATATCGTAAATAAATTTTGTAAGGAAAATAATTTTGAACACTTTAAGATTGATGCGATACGACAACCTGACTTAACACAATTCATTAATAATGGAACACATTTTAATTGTTGTGTTGATTTTGTACCGATAGATAATAAACTATTAGAAAATGACAATACGATCAAACACATAGATATTATTAAAGCATACTCACAATTTCAAGAGTGTAGCTATTATACAGGATTCGTTGGGTCAATAACAGATTTCCGCGAAGTTGATAATTTTACACAACACGGACTTTATTATATTGATGAATTAGATTTATCCCTATGTAATTCTAAATTTATATTTTACAATAATAAAACAAATTGGTATGTAGATAAAAATATTTATACCAAAGCAGAACTACACTTTCTAAAAGATATGAATGCATCTTTTAATGTCAAATATGGAGCATACGGCATCAGAACCGATTTTAAATTTAATGAAGATATGCTAAATAATAAAGAAACAATTGGATTAGTTAATAAACCAAAAAGATGGAATGGACACACAAAATCATACGATGAAGCAAAAATAATTGATTTAAAAATACCATATTATTCAAAATTTATCGGACGATGTGCGATGATTAAGAAGAATAAGCAGATTCATATGTTAGGTGAATCTAAATATTTTACTGCTATGAAAGATGACGGTAATAGTATATACTACGATGATGACCTAGGGGAGGCAACTATTCTTTATAAAAGACAAAACGTATACCACCATAAACACATAGCAAGTCAGGTATTAGCATATCAAAGACTTAACATTATTGAACAACTAATGAAAATGGATCATACTAAAATATTACGCATTTGTGTAGATGGTATTTATTATAACGACCACGTATTTGACACTAATAATATATTTCAAGATAAGACATCAGAAATGACATTACGCAATTCACCAAGCACCGATTATTTAAGCAATATTTTTAAAGACGGCGAGTCATCAATTAGTAATATTAAAATAGGTAAAGAAAGAGAATTCTATAAATCCGAAGCAATAATCGGCGGAGGAGGCAACGGTAAATCTACTACTGAATTTGTTGATAAAGGACACGTTAGATGCCTATACCTTGCACCATCGTGGAAATTGACAACGTATGCAGATGATACATTAAAAGCAGATATGTTTAATCAAGACATAGATGTAGCAGTCTATCATAGATTTCTAAAGCAAGATCACGAATATAAACTTCAATCCAAGTATAATGTCATTCTATGCGACGAGGCATCACAATTAACAGAACACGTTAAAAGAAAATTACTCAGTATTCCAAATAAAAAAATTATATTCTTGGGCGACATAGGTTTTCAATTAGAACCAGTTATTGATCACGGCGAATTGTGTAAGCAATATATTAAACAAAATAAAAAAAAAGAAACAAATCTTAATTATTCAG